>NZ_CP094828.1 GCF_022865125.1 Acuticoccus sp. I52.16.1
GCCCGGCGCCCTGCCGCGCACCCGCCTCGCCTACGTCGCCGATGCCCGAGGCCAGGGCCGGCCCCAGGACCAAGGCGCCGCGGCGACCTACGACGGCGGCTCCACCCAGAGCGGCGAGCCCACCGCCCGGCGCGGCGGCGGCCCGGCGAGCGCCAATGCGACCGAGGACGATGCGGCCGAGGGCGAAGGCGGCGCCGAGGCGGCCGAGTAGCCGCCCCCGTCAGCGCCGCAAGGGGGCGCCCAGCTGGGTCCCGTGGCCCTTCAAGACGAAGCGCTCGCGGTCGCCGGTCAGGATCCAGACCAGTTCGTCGATGTTGGAGATCATCTGGTCGGCCGAGGCGCGGGCCAACGAGCGTGGCGGCGAGCCGGCCCGCAGTTCGATCATCGCTTGTCGGCAATGGCCGAGACGGGCGACGACGGCATCACGGTCGACATGGGGCAAGGAGCGGCGAGACATGACCTCATCAAAGCATATGTTCTCGTTGTGTTCCATACCTAAATCGGCGCCGTGGCTCCCTTGCGGCGCATCGCGTCGCATCGGGGACGTTGCGGTCTGGAGCCGGCCGGGGTTGCATGGTAGCTGACCGGAAACTGATGTGCGCAATGATGCAGGAGAAGCTGGTGGCTCATCGTCTGACGGAGGACGCGCGCGGCGTCTACATCATCTCGGCAACCCCGTTCACCGACGACGGCGCCATCGACCACACCAGCATCGACAAGCTGACCGACTTCTACCTCGAGAGCGGCGTCGACGGGATCACGATCCTGGGCATCATGGGCGAGGCGCCCAAGCTGACGGGGCCGGAGTCGATCGCGGTGCTGACCCAGGTGCTGGAGCGCGTCGACGGGCGCGTGCCGGTGATCGTCGGCGTCTCCAATCCGGGGCTCGACAACATGTACGCCCTCGCCGAGACGGCGATGGACAAGGGCGCGGCCGGCGTCATGGTCGCCCCCAATGCGGCCGCCAAGACCGAGAGCAACGTCATCAACCTGTTCGAGGTGATCGGCAAGAAGCTCGACGGTGTGCCGATCGTCTATCAGGACTTCCCCCTCACCACCTCGATGCCGATCTCGGCGGGCGGGTTCGCCGCGCTGGTGGAGGCGGTGCCGAACGTCGTGATGCTGAAGCACGAGGACTGGCCGGGCCTTCCCAAGCTCACCGCGGTGCGGCAGACGTCGCAGCAGCGCGGCACGCGGCGTGTCTCGATCCTGTGCGGCAACGGCGGCCTCTACCTGCCGCAGGAGCTGGCCCGCGGGGCCGACGGCGCGATGACCGGCTTCGCCTACCCCGAGATGCTGGTCGAGGTGGTCAAGCGCTTCCACGCCGGCGACCAGGACGGCGCGGAGGACGTGTTCGACACCTACCTGCCGCTGGTCCGCCACGAGCAGCAGCCGGGCTTCGGCCTCGCGGTGCGCAAGGAGATCCTGCGCCGGCGCGGCATCATCGCCTCCGCCGCGACGCGCGCGCCGGGCCCCAAGCTCGACGCCACCGGCCATGCCGAGCTGACGCGGATGATGGAGCGCCTTGCCCGCCGGCTCGACGGTGGCATGGCGGCCGCCGCGCAGTAGGCCGCGGCGAGACCCCCGAAGGACGAGGACGAGGCCCGCGTCACGCGACGCGGGCTTTTCTATTGCGCATCCTGCCAGAGGGCGTGGAAATGATGGACCGGGCCATGGCCGTGACCGATGGACAGCCGGTCCGCCGCGGCGATCGCGCCGGAAATATAACGCTTCGCACCGGCGACGGCGTCCGCGAGGCCGGCCCCCTTCGCCAGATGCGCCGCGATCGCCGAGGAGAGCGTGCAGCCGGTTCCATGCGTGTTACGGGTGGCGACGCGCGGCGAGGTCAACCGCTGGCAAACCCCGTTGACGCACAGGATGTCGACGCTCTCGCCCCCTTCCAGGTGCCCGCCTTTGAGGAGGATGGCCGGACCGCGATCGGCCAGCGCCAGCGCCTGCTCGCGCATCTGCGCCTCGCCGGTCGCCTCGGCCGTGCCCAGCAGGACCGCCGCCTCGGGCACGTTGGGTGTGACGATGGTCGCGACGCCGAAGAGCCGCTCGCGCAGCGCCGCCACCGCCTCCTGCGGCACCAGACGATGGCCGGAGGCGGACACCATCACCGGGTCGAGCACCACCGGGACCGGAACCGCGGCCAGCATGTCGGCCAGCCGGTCGATCAGGGCGACGTCGGCCAGCATGCCGATCTTGATGGCCGCGACGTCGAGGTCGGACATGACCGACGTGAGCTGGTCGGCGACGAAGTCCGCCGGGATCGGAAAGACCCCCTGCACACCGATGGTGTTCTGCGCCGTCAGCGCGGTGATGACGCTGGCACCATAGACGCCCAGCGCCGCGAAGGTCTTCAGGTCGGCCTGGATGCCCGCGCCGCCGCCGGAGTCGGAGCCCGCGATGGTGAGCGCGATCACGAGGTGGCCTCGTCGCTGCGTGCTCCGGCGAACGCGCGTCGCAGCGCCTCGGCCGCCGCGCGCGGCGAGGCGGCCTTGGTGATGGCGCTGATGACGGCGATCCCGTCCGCCCCGGCGCCGGCGAGCGCCTCGGCCCGCGCCTCGTCGATCCCGGCGATGGCGATGACCGGCAGGTCCGGCCGGCGCCGGCGCAGCCGTTCGGCGATGCGGCGAAACCCGTCGATGCCGATCGGCGGGTTGGGGTTCACCTTGCTCGTCGTCTCGAACACGCCGCCGACCGAGGCATAGTCGATCGGCTGGTCGTCCGCGGCGACGGCCTCCTCCAGGGTGTGGATCGTCAGGCCGATGATGGCGGTGGGGCCGGCGATCTCGCGCGCCTGCGCCGCCGTCAGGTCGCCGTGGCCGACATGGACACCGGCCGCACCCGCCGCCCGCGCGACGTCGGCCCGGTCGTTCACCAGGACGGGGACCGGCGAGGCGGCGACGAGGGCGCGTACCGCCGCCACCTGCTCGGCGGTGGAGCCGGTCTTGTCGCGCCACTGCACCAGTGTCACGCCCCCGGCGGTCGCCGCGCGCACGGTGCGCAGCGGGTCGGGCTCCCCTGGGCCGAGGAGCAGGTAGAGCCGCGGGTCGAGCGGCGGGGCGACGACGCGGATGCGGGCGGCGATGTCCTGCGCGTCGGCGGTGCCGATGGCGTCCAGCAGCGCGGTGGCGAACGATCCGGGGCCGGGGTTGCTGGGGGCCACCATCTCGCCGGAGACGTTCATCAGACTGAGGCCGGCGATCGCGGCCAGCAGCGGATCGCTCTCGATCGCCAGCATGGATGCGATCAGCATCCCCGCCGCGCACCCGGTGCCGGTGACGCGGGCGAGCTTGGACGTCCCGTTGGCGAGGTAGAGCGTCCGGTCGCCGGCGGCCGTGCGCACCGAGATGCGGTCGACCGCCCCGCTGGTGACGGCGACGGTCCCGTCCGGCACCGGGCCGAGCGCCAGCATCTCGGCCGCGTTGCCCTTCACGACCTTCGGTTCGTAGGCGAGCAGCTCTCGCGCGAAGGCGAGCCGGGCGGGCACGCGGTCGACCTTGACCGGATCAAGCATGAACGGCGTTCCGGTGCGCACGGCCGACAGGATCCCCGCCCGGCGCGCCGAATCGAGCATGCCCAGGTTGACGCAGATCGCGCCCGATTTGGCGGCCATGGGGCGCACCTCCTCGGCGTCGACGGTCATCGAGATGTCGACCCCGGCGGCGGCGGCGACGTTGGCGACGAGGGGCTGGGCCACCGGCGCGACGAGCGCATGGACGCGAGGGCGGGCCATCGCGAGGCGGCCCAGCGTGGCGGCGACGTCGGCGACGGGGAAGGCCGGTGCCGTGACCGGACGGACCGCCGGCGCGGTATCGGGCGCGGCGGCGACGGACTGAGCGATAGATGGTGGCGTCACGCGGTCTCCAATCCCTTCGCCGGCATGACCCGGAGCAGGTTCGAGGGGTCGGCACGCGGCCTCTCAGCCCGAAGGCACCCCCTTGGACGATTCAGTTCCTCGATATCTAGTGGGTTTTCCGGCCATCGCCAACACCCGGCGGGGTTGCCGGGCGGGATCGTTTGGCGCATCAACGGGCAGCGGGAGGAGCCCAGAGGACCCTATGACGCCGTTCTTCATCCTCATCAAATGCCAGCTCGGCCGGTCCTACGAGGTCGCCAACGCGTTGGCCGACGCCGAGATCGCCTCGGAGATCTACTCCACCGCGGGCGACTACGATCTCATCGTGAAATTCTACGTCGACCGGGACACCGACATCGGCCACTTCGTGAACGAGAAGGTGCACGCGGTGCCGGGCATCCTCGACACCAAGTCGATCATCACCTTCAAGGCCTTTTAGCCGGCCGCCCGTGGGCCGGCAGCCCGAACCGCACGACGCCGCCCGCGAGGCGGCGTTTTCGTTACTGGGTCCGGGGCGCGAAGTCGAAGGTCTGCGTGCCGCGGGCGGCCGCGGCGCTCGGCGGCGGCAGCGCGAGGCCGCCGGCGGCGGGGAGGGCCTGCGCCGCCGTGGGCGCCGGCGCGTAGGCTCCCGGTGCCGGGGGCACCACCGCGTAGGCGCCGCCGCCCGGCACCACGAGCCCGCGATCGGCGACGTCGGTCGCGGTGGCGGGCGTGTCGGACGCGCGGGTCACCTGGCGCGTGGCGGGCGAGCGAGAGGGCGGCGCGGCGGTCACCGGCACGCCCTGCTGCAGGACGCCCTGCTGCACCGAGGTCGGCACGAGGCGGGCCTGGCTCGGCGTGCCGCTGATCACACGGCGTGTCGCCGGCGACAGAAATTGTATCGCGTTGATGCTTTGCAGCCCGCTGTAGCAGGTGAAGGAAACGCGGATATCCGCCCCCTCCTCCGCCGCGACCAGCAGCCGCCCGGTCTCGAACAGCCACTTCGGCCGGTCGCGCTCGTAGACGTATTCGTTGGACGGGCAGGCCGACTGCGGCGCCTGCGCCATGATGGCGATGGTCTTGAAATTGTCGACATAGACCTCGGCGACCTGACCATCGAGGAAGATGCGCCCGGTGTCGCGCGTTTCGACCTGCGCGGGCGGGAGGTCCTGGCTCTGCGCCAGAGCCGGAGCGGACAGCCCGAGTGCGAGTAACAAGCCTGTGCATAAACGAGCGGCGTCGTACTTCATACCATCAATCCCAGGGCGTCCGCGGTTCTCACAGTATAGACACGAGGCCGTTGATTTTCCAGACGACGAATGCCGTGACGCGGCGCACCTTAATTAATAGTTAAGGCTGTTCGCGCCGCGATCTGCTGGGCCGACACTTCGTGCCCCGGTGCGCGATCGCGGCACCGCCCGCCCCCCGCCACGTTCCTACTCCGGCCGAGCACCGGGCCGCGCACGGCTCACCCGCTCGCGGCCAGCAGCGCGGCGACGCGGGCGCGCAGCTCCGGCACCTGCTCGGCCTCGAACCACGGATTGCGCCGCAACCACGCGTTGTTGCGCCACGAGGGATGCGGCAGCGCCATCACCGTGCGCGGGGCGGTCGCGGCGGCGATCTCGCGCCAGGATGCGACGACGTCGGTCAGCGTGCGGCGCCGCGTGGCCGGCAGATGATAGTCGAGCGCGTAGCGGCCGATGCACAGGAGGAGTTGCAGCCGCGGCAGCACGGCGAACAGCGCGTCGTGCCAGGTGGCACGGCACTCGCGGCGGGGCGGCCGGTCACCGCCGTTCTTGTCGAGCCCCGGAAAGCAGAAGCCCATCGGGATCACGGCGATGCGGCTGGCGTCGTAAAAGGTCGCCTCGTCAACGCCCATCCACCCCCGTAGCCGCACGCCGGACGGGTCGAAGAAGGGGCGCCGTGCCCGGTGCGCCAGGTTACCGGGCGCCTGCCCGCACACCGCGATCCGCGCCGTCGCCGAGAGCTGGAAGACCGGTCGCGGCGCCTGGGGCAGCGGGGGGCCGACCGGCGCCCTGACGCACCGGTCGCAAGCGTTGATGCCCGCGACGATCTCCGCGAGCGCCGCATCGTCCGCCCGCCGCCGCACGTCGGCGGGGGGCGGTCGTCCGGTCACGCCGGACCGTCGACGCCCGCCTCGGCGAAGGTCGCCATCCCCGAGTGGCAGGCGGCGGCGGCCTTGACGATGCCCATGGCGAGCGCCGCCCCGGTCCCCTCTCCCAGCCGCATGCCGAGGTCGAGCACCGGGTCCGCGCCGAGCGCGTCCAGCGCGCGCACGTGCGCCGGCTCGGCCGAGCGATGGGCGAAGATGCAGTGCTCGATCGTCCCCGGCCCCATCGCGTCGACCACCACGGCGGCGGCGGTCGCCACGAACCCGTCCACCACCACGGCGACGCCCTGCATGCGGGCCGCCAGGATCGCGCCGGCCATGGCGGCGATCTCGCGCCCGCCGATGCGCCGCAGCAGCACCAGCGGGTCCCGCTCGCCGGCGACGCGTTCCACCGCCTGGTCGATCACCGCCGCCTTGCGGGCCAGCGCCTCGCCGGCGACCCCGGTGCCGGGGCCGGCCCAGTCGCCCCCCGTGCCGCCCAGGATGGCGCAGCACAGCGCGGCGGCGACGGTTGTGTTGCCGATCCCCATCTCGCCCAGCCCCAGAAGGTCGACGTCGTTGGCGATCGCCTCCAGGCCGAAGGCCAACGTCGCCGCGGTGTCTCGCTCGGAGGTGAAGGCGTCCTCCACGGCGATGTCGCCGGTCGGCATGTCGACCGCGAGGTCGAACACCGAGAGGCCGATGCCGTAGGCGCCGCAGATCTGGTTGATGGCCGCTTTGCCGGCCCGAAAGTTCGCCAGCATCTGCGCGTTCACGCTCGACGGATAGGCCGAGACGCCACGCTCGGCGACCCCGTGGCTGGCGGCGAAGACGACCACGCGCGGTCGGTCCACCGTGGGCGGCGTCTTGCCGGTGACGGCGGTCAGCCACTCGGCGATGGATTCCAGGCGGCCCAGCGAGCCGGCAGGCTTGGTGAGCTGCGCCTCACGCGCGCGGGTGGCGCGCAGGGCGTCGGAATGGTCGGGGCGGGGCGCCCGCGCCAGGGCGCGGAAGTCGTCGAGCGGAGATGGATCGGTCACAAGGCTCAGGGGTTCAGGATGAGACGGTCACGTCGCACGGCATAGCCGTCGAGCCGGTTGAGAAAGGTCATGCCCAGGAGGCTGGAGTCAAGGTCGCCGGGCCGGGCGACCGCCGCGCGCACGTCCTCGACCCGGATCGAGCCGATGGACAGCGAGCTGAGGCGCACCGGCGCCACCGTGGTCATGCCCCGCGCGGTCATCACCGGCAAGCTGTAGTCCAGCCGCTCGGCATGGAAGCCGGCGCGGCGCGCGTCGGCGGCGGCGAGGACGACGGTGCTGGCGCCGGTGTCGAACAGGAAGGTGACGGGCGTGTCGCCGACCTCGCCGTCGAGCACGAACTGGCCCCGGAAGCCGCGGCTGATGCTGACGCTCTCGCCCCGCGCGACCGGAGTGCCGGGCAGCAGCACGCCGACGACGTCCCGCCCGACCAGTTCCAGCTGGTGGCGGTAGGTATAGCCGACGACGACGAGCGCGAAGATGCCGATCCAGATGACCGCGGTGCGCAACAGCTCGCCGATCCGCACGTGCCGCGCGGCGAACAGCATGACCACAAGCACCGCCACGATGATGACCAGCTTGGTCGCCAGCGGGCCGGTATTGTCGATCGTGACGATGGTGGGTTCTGGCGTGTCGATGGCCTGGGCGAGCGCTGCGGCGGCCGGCATCCAAAGCGCGGCCGCGAGGCCGAGCAGCAGCCCCGCCCCGGCGATGGCGTCGCGCCGGCTGATCGCCCTCATGGCCCCGTCACGTCGTGTGTCATGCCAGAGAGATAGTGAAACCGGCCAGATATGAAAGGTCGCCGAGGATCACTGCGGCACCGATGACGTCCCCGGTGTGTCCGCCGATCTTGGCGTCGGCGAGGCTGGCGACGGCCTTGGCGCTGCCGGCCGCGGTGAGACCCGCGAGGATGAAGCCGAGCGGCGAGACCCACAGCGTCAGCACCGCGGTGATGGCGAGCGCCATCAGCATCGCGGTGCGGAAGTCGTTCCCGGTGGGCCGGCCGGCGGAGGCGGCGAGCCCCCCGGTGCGCGCGTTGGGAAGCCCCGCCCACGGGAACAGCGCCACCGCCCGCCCCGCCACGGCCGCGGCGATGAAGAGGACGAGCGCCCATCCGCCGACCCGCTCGAAGAGTTGCGCCAGC
Source organism: Acuticoccus sp. I52.16.1 (assembly GCF_022865125.1). Lineage (NCBI taxonomy): Bacteria > Pseudomonadati > Pseudomonadota > Alphaproteobacteria > Hyphomicrobiales > Amorphaceae > Acuticoccus > Acuticoccus sp. I52.16.1. The sequence continues at coordinate 8,136 of NZ_CP094828.1, forward strand.
AGCGCCGCCTTGAGCCCCACCGCCCCCACCAGCGCCAGCACGCCGTAGGTGCCGATGCGGCTGTCGCGCATGATCTCGAGCCGCCGGCCGATCGTCGCCGCGCCCCAGAAGCCGTCCGCACAATCGGCGAGGCCGTCCTCGTGCAGGGCGCCGGTGGTGACGGCGAGGGCGAGCGAGGCGACGAGGGCGGCCGCGAGCGGCGCGAGGCCGAGCCACCACGCAAGCCCCCCGGCGACCGCCGCCGGCCAGGCGATGACGACGGTCGCGGCCGGCAGGATCCACACGCACCGCGCCAAGGTCACATCGGCCGGGATGGGCACCGGAAGGCGCGAGTAGAAGCCGATGACGGCGCCCAGCGCCGGACGCCAAGGCGTCATCGTGACAGCCGCATGTCGATCACTCCGCCGCCCAGGCCGTGCGCCCGGGCGCCTCGTCAGGGCCCGTCTCCACGGTCCGGATCGTCGCGGCCGGCCTACCGTGCGCCGCCTGACGCTCGGCGAAGCGGGCCGCCTCGTCCTCCAGACGGTCCAGGGCGCCGGCGAGCACGGCCGGGCCGGCGTCGGAGCGGTGGCCTTCCTCGGTGAGGGTGCGGCGGAAGCCCCGCGCGCCCGGCTCGCCATGGAAGAGCCCCAGGAGCGGCTTGACCACGGGGGCGAGCCGCCCGCCGTCCTCGCACCACGCCTGCGCATAGGTCACCATCGAGCGCGCCACGGCGAGCCGCTCGGCATGGCTGCCGCGGCCGGCGAGTTCGGCCAGCAGCCCCGGCCGCTGGTAGGCCGCACGCCCGATCATCACCCCGTCGACCAGAGCGAGTTGGTCCCGCACCGCGCCGGCGTCGACGATGCCGCCGTTGATGCCGACGAACGTGCCGAGACGGGCATGCAGGCGGTGGACGCGGTCGTAGTCGAGCGGGGGCACGTCGCGGTTCTGCGCTGGCGACAGTCCCTGCAGCCACGCCTTGCGCGCATGCACCCAGATCGCGGCGACGCCGGCCGCCACCGCCGCGTCCGCCACGGCGTCGAGCGCGGTCTCGGTGTCCTGATCGTCGACGCCGAGGCGGCATTTGAGGCTGACCGGCAATCCGCCCTCGCCCATCGCCGCCAGGCACTCGCCCACCAGGGCCGGCTCGCGCATCAGGCAGGCGCCGAAGCTGCCCCCCTGCACCCGGTCCGACGGGCAGCCGACGTTGAGGTTCACCTCATCGTAGCCCCACTCGGCGGCGACGCGCGACGCCTCGGCCAGCTCACGCGGGTTCGACCCGCCCAGTTGCAGCACGAGGGGGTGCTCTTCGGCCGAATAGTCGAGCAGGCGCGCGCGATCGCCGAACAGGATCGCCTTGGCCGTCACCATCTCGGTGTAGAGCTGCAGCGACGGGTTCAGGCGGCGGTGGACGACGCGGCAATGCCGGTCGGTCCAATCCATCATCGGGGCGACGGCGATCTCGGCGGTCACGGGCATCCAGCGGTGGTGGGACGGGAACGGGCCTTCATATCGTCACATCGTCCGCCGCGCGAACCCCCGGCGCACGACTTTTTTGTCCGCCGCCCCGCCGATCCGCGCCCAGGCCTATCCTTTCGGCGGGCGCGGTGCACCTCCGGCGACGGTCTCCTGAGCTTCCTGGGCGATGAGCGCGGCGGGCACGACCGCTAAAACAACACTCACCAAACAAAACGAAGGAGACGCACCATGACGATGATGATGAGCTTCCTCCGAGGCACCGACCTTTCTCAGACCATGCTTTCGGACCTGCCCAGAGTTGCCGTCTTGGGCCTGGGGCGCAACGGCACGGTGGCCGCCGCGTGCCTGGCCAGCGCCGGCCACCGCGTCCACGCGGTCGACACCGATCCGGCCCGCGTGACCGCCCTCAACGCCGGGCACGCGCCGGTCGACGAATCAGGCCTCTTCCCGCTCATCGAAGGCAGCCTTCGCAACAACCGCCTGCACGCCAGCACCTCCGTCATCGATGCGGTCACCTCGTCCGACATCTCCCTGGTCTCGGCGGACCTCGCCGCCACGGCGGACGGCGACCTCGACTGCGAGCCGCTCCTCATGCTCGCCGACGCCATCGGCCTCGCGCTCGGTCTGCGCGAGGAGTACCATGTGGTCGTGGTGCGCACCGCGGTGCCGCCGGGCCTGACGATGAAGGAGCTGGTCCCACGGATCGAGGCGGCGTCGGGCCGGCGGGCCGGCGAGGACTTCGGCGTCGCGGTGATCCCCGCCTTCCTGCGGCCGGGCCGCGCCGTGGCCGATTTCCTGGAGCCGATCCGCACCGTCATCGGCGCGCTCGACCACCGCTCGAGAAGTCTGGCACTGCGCGTCTTCGCGACCTTCGATCCCAACCCGACCCTCACCACCGTCGCCGCCGCCGAGATGGTCAAGCAGGTGGACACCGCCTGGCGGGCCGTCCGCTCCGGCTTCGCCGCGGACATGGCGCGCATGTGCGGGCGGCACGATCTCTCGTGCAGCGAGATCCTCGATCTCGCCGGGCCGGGCATCACTCCCGTCTCCGCCGAGGACTTGCAGGCGGTGCGCATGGTGCGCCGCCGGTCGCTGGGCGAGGACGACGACGTCCCGTTGCCAGCGGCCGTCGCCGCCTCGGCGGAGCGGCAGGTCTCGCAGACGGCGGCGATGATAATGTCGTGGCGGCCGCGCAAGGTGGGGATCCTCGGGTTGCCGCTGGTCGACGGGGCGCTGGGCGAGAGCCCCGTGCTGGCGCTGGTCGCGGCGTTGCATGAGGCGGGGGCCGAGGTGCTGATCCACGACCCCGCCGCACCGACCGCGACAGCGCTTGGCGAGGCGATCTCGCACCTGACCCGGTCCAGTCCGGCGCTTCGCGCCCTCCCCTTCATGCTGGAGGACATGCTCCGCCCCGCCCCCGAGCATGTCACCGCCGAAGCGGACGTCATCCTCCTCGCCCGCACCTGCGACGCCTTCCAGGCCGCGGCCTACGAAGCCTCGTTCGCCGGCGGGCGCCCGGTGGTCGACGCGCGCGCCTTCGAAATGACGCGCGCCCGCCGCCGGATCGCCGCCTGACACGGCCCGCACATCGCCTCGTGCCGGCCGCGACCGGCAGCGCGAGACCGATCCGGCCCGCCTCGGGGGGACCGGACGGGACGGGGGCGGGCGTCAGAAGACGCCGGCCTCCTTGGCGATCATCGCCGCGTGGGTGCGGTTGCGGGCGCCCAGCTTGCGGCCCAAGGTGCGCACATGGAGCTTCACCGTCACCTCGGCGAGGCCGAGGTCGCGGGCGATCTCCTTGTTGGCCTGGCCGTTGCACAGGCCCTCCAGCACCTCCATCTCGCGCGGCGACAGCTTGTCGGCGAGCGGATGGGCCGCCACCTCCTCCTGCGGCGCGGTCATGAAGGCGATCGGGGCATATTGCTCGCCCGCCAGCATGAAGCGCACTGCATGGACCAGCGACTTGGCCGGCATCGACTTGGGCACGAAGCCCGCCGCCCCCGCCTTCAACGCCCCCTCGGCGACCCGCTTGTCCGCGGTCCCCGACATCAGCGCCACCGGCAGCGGGGCATTGAGCGACATCGCCTCGGTCAGGCTGTCGAGCCCGGCCATCCCCGGCATCTGGTAGTCGAGCAGCACCAGGTCGTACGGACCGCTCCTGCGAATGGCATCCGCCGCCTCGGGGTAGGTCGAGACCGTCGTGAGGTCGAAATCGCCCTCACGCTCCAGAAATGCCGCGAGCATGTCACGCACGAGCTCGTGATCATCGGCGACGAGCACCTTCATTGCAGGACCCTTTCCTTCCTAATGACGGCCGCCACGAGAGCAGCGGCCAGATCGCGCGGATTGACGGGCTTGGTCAGCACCGCCGCGAACGGGGAATCGGCCTGGCGCACGTCGCGCCGACCGGTGACGCAGACACACGGCAGATCCCCCCGCAGCGCATGCGCCGCGTGGGCGAGGGCACGGCCGTCGAGCCCCGGCATCTCGTAGTCGGTGACGAGCGCGTCCCACGCCTCGGGGTCCTCGCGCACCGCCTCCAGCGCGTCCTCCGGGTCGCAGCACAGCGCTGCCTCGGCGCCCATGCGCTCGAGCGCCGCGGTCGTCACCTCGCCGGCGAGCTGGTCGTCGTCGATCACCAGGATGATGCGCCCGTCGAGCGTCAGATCCGGCTCGCGCGCCGATGCCCGCCAGGGGGTCGAGCGTGCGACAAGCTCGCCCGTGCGCGGCAGGAACAGGGTGATGCGCGTCCCCCGGCCCACCTTGGAGCGGATGGCGATGAGGCCGCCCGCCTCGCGCGTCAGCTCCGCGACCACCGCCAGGCCGAGCCCGGTGCCCCCCTCGCCCTTGGACGAGACGTAGGGCTCGAAGATCGAGCGGAAGTTCTCCGGCGAGATGCCCATCCCGCCGTCTCCCACGCTGAGCGCGGCATAGGGGCCGGGGCGTACGTTGCCGATGACCACCTCGCCGAAGGTCTCCGGAGTCGCCTCGGCAATCAGCTCCACGGTGATGTTGCCCTGAGCGCCCCCCATCGCGTCGCGCGCGTTGATGACGAAGTTGAGGACGATCTGCAGAAAGTCGGTCGCGTCAATGGTGACCGGCACCGCCTCGTCCGGCAGTTCCAGATGCACCTCGAGGCCCCCCGTCACCGAGGCGGCGATGAGGTCGGACGCCTCGGCCAGAACCTCGGCTGCGTCGATCCGCTCGGGCCGGTCGCGCCGCTTGCCGAAGTCGAGCAGGCGGCCGACGAGATTCCTCGCCCGGTCGCTCGCCTTGAGGATGCGCCCCGCGTGCGCCCGCTCGCGCTCGGCCAGCGCGTCGTCCTCCGCCAGCAGCGTCGCCGACCCGCTGATCGCGGCGATGACGTTGTTGAAGTCGTGCGCGACGCCGGCGGCGATGACACCGATCGCCTCCTGGCGCTGGGCGGCGTTGAGCTGCTCGCGCAGACGCAGGTTCTCCGCCTCCTGACGCTTGCGCATGCCGATGTCGCGGGTGAGGCACACCATGCCCGACCCGCTCAGCCGCGTCAGCGACAGTTCCTGATCGACCTTCCGGCCCGTCTTGTGGCGCCCGATCAGCTCGCCCCGCCAATAGCCGCCGCGGGAGAGGTTCGGCAGGATCGTGCTGCGGAGCCGCTCGGTGTCGGGGTCGGCATAGAGCATCATCCAGGAATGCCCGATGACTTCGTGCGCGGCGTAGCCGAACATTTCGAGATGCGCCGAGTTCATGTAGACGAAGCGCCCGTCCTCATCGATGATGGCGATGCCGTCCTGCGCCGCCTCGATCGCCGCCGCACGCAGGGCCAGCTCGCGCTTGGAGTGCTCCAGCCGCGTCACGTCGGTCGCGATCGAGACGCTCTGGCTCCCCCCGAACGAGGTCTCCGACAGCAGCACCACGCGCCCATCGGGCAGCGTCTCCTGGTGATCCCGCCGGCCGCCGCGCATCGCCTCCAGGCGGCATCCGGCACGCGCCGCCGCCTCCGCCCGCGGCACGCCGGCGACGACGAGCCGATCGGCCCAGATGTCGACGAAGGCGCGTCCCTCGGTCCAGCCGCACGGTGCGCCCGAATAGAGCTCGCGCCAGGGTGGGTTCGCCAGCACCACCAGCCCCTGCGCGTCGAGGATGAGGAAGCCTTCGGATGCCTCCGACAGGGCCGCCACCATGCGGTGACGCGTCTGGTCGCGCTCGCGCTCGGCCCCCCGCCGCTCGGTGGTGTCGATCTGGCTGGCGACGAGGTAGCGCCGCCCCGGCGCGACCTCCACCGGGAAGACGGTCACGTCGGTGTCGAAAAGGGAGCCGTCGCGGTGGTGGCTGGCGAATTCGAAGCGGCCGACCTCGCCGGTGGTGATGGTCTGCCGCAGCCGCGTCATCTCCGCCGACCCCGCCGGCTCCGCCGAGAGGAAGGGGCAGTGCCGGCCGATGACCTCATCGCGCCCATAGCCGGTCATCGCGCAATAGGCATCGTTGACGTAGATCAGCGGGCCGTCCGGCCGGGTGGCGTCCGAGATGGTGAGGGCGATGGGCGCCCGGTCGATCACCGCCGCAAGGAGAGCGTTGCGGGCGGCGAGGTCATGGGTGGCGAGCGCCTGCGCGGCCAGCTCGCTGAGGCGCGTGAGGAGGAGGATGTCCGCCTTGGTGAAGGCGCCCGGCACGCCCGAGAGGCACAGGATCGCGGCGTCGGCACCGGACATCGCGATCGGCACCACGACGAGGCTGCGATAGGGGCCGACGGTCGCGCTCCACCAGGTGGTGAGCGCCAGGTCGAGCACCAGACGCGACTTGTCGGTCAATTGCGCCCCCGCTCCCTTGAGCACGCGGCCCATCGTCTCGCCGACGGTCGGATGGAAGTGCGCGTCCCCGTTGACGTTGCGCACGACGGCCACGCACTCGCACCGCATCGTCGCGGCAACCGAGTGCAGCAGCTCCACCAGCGCCGTGCCGGGGCTCGGCGCGGTGTTCATCCGCTGCACACCACGCAACAACGCATTCGCCTCGCGCAGGGCAGCCGCCTCGCGAGCACGCAAGTGATTGATCTCGAGAAGCGCTTCCCGGAGCGCTTCATCGTCCGTCATCGTCGTCGTCTCCCAGTGCCCATGCACATGAGCACGGCCGGCTAGCGCGGGGATGGTGCGCGCGTGGGGCGGGCCTTGCCGGCGCGCCAAGCCTCGCGGCCGGGCCGCTACACGCCGAAGCTCACGCAGGCCACCATGAGGTTGCCGTGACGATTGCCGCCGCCGTTGAAGCACCCCTGCTCGCCGAAGCTGAAGAGACCCAGGAACGGCGCCCCGCCGAGCGCCGCCGTGATGCCGGAGGCGATCTCGTCCATCTCGTCGCGAACCGCCATCATCCCGCCGCCGCAGTAGATCAGGAGCGCCCCCAAAGGTGGCGCGCGGTGACGGGCGAGTTCCAACGTCTGGCGCGCGACGCGGCCCGCGCGGCCGACCAGTCCGTCCCGCAAGCCGCGCATCATGACGAGTTCGTCGCCCGCCTCGACCGCCGCCAGCAGCTCGATCGACCCGTCCGCGTGAACCGCGGTCGGCTGCGTCAGGAGGTAATAAGGCACATCCACCACGCAACCGGCCGCGCGGCCGAGCGGGGCGAACGCCGTGGCGCCGAGGAGATCCGGCCCGCCGCAGCCGCCGCTGCGCTTCGCCAGCGCCGGAAGCTGCGACCACCCCGCATAGACGTCCGCCGCCGGACGCCCGTCGAGTGCGACGAGACGGCGTCCGTCCACGGCGCTGACGCGCGCCCGCTCCCCCGTCGGCGCGTATCCGGACTGGAAGGCGTAGGCGATCGGCCGCGACGGGAAGAGGACCGACACCGCGACCCCGTCGCGTCGCGCGCCAGCCGCGCCGATCACCCGCCACCCCCCGGCGAAGCGGTCATCGGCCGCCGTGCCGCCGAGGATCGGAACGTCCGGGCCGACCACGTCCTGGATGCCGGCGAGCACCGCCTCCTCCCCGCCCGGCGTTGCGGTGAGCCAGAGGAGGTCCGGCATTTCGCCCTGCCGCCCCGCCCGTTGCAGCGCTCCCAGCGTGGCCCGCCGGGCGGCGTCGCGCGGGTCGCCCCCCGTTTCGAGCACCTCGGTGCCATAGTCGCCGGTGGGGTCGTGGATGGCGAAGGCGCCCAGCGCGGGGCCGGCGCTCATTCCCGCCCCGCTCAGCACCCCGCGACACGACGTCCCCCCGTGGAGCGCCCGCGGGCCCAGCGCGGCGAGCGCGGCGGCGACGCCCTCGGCGTCCAAGCCCTCGGTGAAATAGGCGGCGAGGAAATCCGGCCGCGGCGCCAGGCCCAGCGCAGCGACGGCCGCCTGTGCTCGCGATGCCGCCGCACCCGAGGCCACCTTGGTTTCGATCCGCATGGAGAACCCCTTCCGCCATGGGAAGAGGATAAGGCGCGCCCCGGCCGCAGCGATGCCGGCAAAAGGATCGCCGCCGCGCCTTCCGGATAGGCCGGGGCGCGACGACCCGCTGGCGCCCGGCCGCCGGCGACCCCAAGTAGGGCGCGAAGAACCCCTGCGCCGGCGCCCGCCACACGGTCCATCCGGACCGGGCGAGGCCGCCGGCTCTCCCCGCGAACCTCGTCTCCTTGGGTGGTGTGATGCGCTTCTGGCCCCGTTCGAAGAAACCCGTCGTGCCGGTCGTGCGCCTCCACGGCGTCATCGGACAGGGCTCGTCGCTGCGGCCCGGCCTGTCGCTGGCCGGCATCGAGAGCGCCCTCGACAAGGCGTTCCGTACCAAGGGACCGGCGGTGGCGCTGGTGATCAATTCGCCCGGCGGCTCGCCGGTGCAGTCCTCGCTCATCGTCCAGCGCATCCGCGCCCTCGCCGACAAGCACGACAAGGCGACGCTCGCCTTCGTCGAGGATGTCGCGGCCTCGGGCGGCTACTGGCTCGCCACCGCGGCGGACGAGATCGTCGTCGACGAAAGCTCGATCCTGGGCTCCATCGGCGTGGTGACGGCGACGTTCGGCTTCCCGGAGCTGCTGGCGAAGATCGGCGTCGAGCGGCGCGTCTACACGATCGGCGAGAACAAGGCGATCCTCGACCCCTTCCGCCCGCAGCGCGAGGCCGACGTCGAGATCCTGCATGCGGTGCAGGCGGACGTCCACGCCGCGTTCGTCGCCTCGGTCAAGGCGAGGCGCGGAACCCGGCTGGGCGACGATCCGGATCTCTTCACCGGGCGCTTCTGGTCCGGCCGCGCCGCGGTCGATCTCGGCCTGGCGGACTCGATCGGCGAGATCCGCACCACACTCGAGTCACGCTTCGGCGAGAAGGTGCGGATCAAGTCGGTACCGACTTCGCGGCCGTCGCTGTTGCGCCGGCTGGGCCTCGCCTCGGCGCCCTCGGCCGAAGCGCTCCTGGGCGCGGCCCACGCGCACCTGCTGTGGGACCGCTACGGCGCCTGAGACGACACCGAACGGCCCGCCGCCCGCCGCCCCCGCGCCTCGCCGGCCCCGCGCCTCGCCTCCGCCGGGGCGCGCGGCAACCCTCGCACCATCCACGGCCGCTACTGTCTGATTTGCGATGATGCGCTCGGACGCGTCGGGTGAGCCCCCGTGCGTCGCTTGGCCCTGAAGCTCTGCCTTTGCGGGCGTCACGGTGATGATCTGCCTGACATGACCACCCGATCCTGGACCTTCGCCGCACCGTGCCACGTGGCGAACGCAACGCGTGCCCGCCGCACGACCAGGACCTGTGAGCGAGGAGAACATCAACCTTTATCGGGGCGGCCTGGCCGGCGCCGCCGACCTGGTACGCGAGGGTCCGTCAATGGAAATCAAGCAGCTACGCTATTTCAAGCGTGTCGCAGACGCCGGCAGTGTGTCGCGCGCTGCGGCCGCGCTGTCGGTGGCGCAGCCCGCCGTCAGCCGACAGATCGCCAACCTGGAGGAAGCCCTCGGCACGCCGCTCTTCTTCCGCAACGGGCGCGGCGTGAAACTGACGGAGGCGGGCAAGCAGCTCTACGCCCACACCAACGACATCCTCGACGCGGTGCGCCACGCCGAGCAGAACGTGCGCGACACGGTGGGCGTCGCCAAGGGCACCCTCCTCATCGGCTCCACGCCGACGGTGGTGCGCTATATCGCCCCGCCGCTGCTGCGCCGCATCGCCCGCAGCCACCCCGAGCTCGACCTCGAGTTCACGGAGGGCTTCTCCGGCTACGTCAACGAGTGGTTGTCCAACGGCCTGCTCGACGTCGCCATCCTGCACGACGCCACCCGCACGCAGCATTTCCTCACCGAGCCGCTGCTGCGCGAGGAGTTGGTCTTCGTCGCCGACGCGTCGGGTGACTGCGATACCGGCCCGGTGGCGCTGAGCGAGATGGCGGCTCACCGCCTCGTGCTGCCCCGCCGCAGCCACGGCCTGCGCCTGCTGGTGGAGCGCACCGCGGCGCAGTCCCGCGTCACCTTCGATGTCGCCGCCGAAGTCGATTCGGTCGAGGCCATCAAGTCGATGGTGCGCGAGGACCGGCTGGCGACGATCCTGCCCCGCGGCGCGGTCTCGCCCGGCGAGGGGTTCACCGTGCGGCCGATCTGCGAGCCGGCGATGTCGCGCACGCTGATCCTGGCGACTTCCTCCCAGCGCCCCGTTTCGCAGACGACGCGCGCGGTGATTCAGGAGCTGAAGGCCGTGGTCCGGGTGCTGGCCGACGACGAGCTGTGGCCCGGCTCCGAGCGCTACACCGACCGGGCGCCCTCGTTCACCCCTAAGGGAGCTGTGGCGGCCGGGGTCGACCGCCCGATCGCGGATCCGCCACAGCGTCTCGTCTGACGGACCCCTGCAAACCGCACAAGGGTTGATCGGCCTGTTGCGGCACCGTAAGCCTCCGCCAACTTGTCGGAGTCATACGGTGCGCATCGCTCGTACGCCTAACGCCATGCCGGCGTGTCATGGTCCTCAACTCGTCGTGTCGCACTTGTCCGGATGCTTGGCCGGAGGCGCGCCGCCTCGCCCCGTCGCCGGGCCGGGCGCGCCCCGTCCCGCCGCCCGCACGGTCGCCGGGCCCGCCGTGCCGGGGTGGGTGCGTTGAAGCTGCCGTTCCTGCTGCGCTGGTCGACCGTCAAGGGGTTCGCCCGCCACCCGCAGTCCATGCTGTGGCACATCCAGTGGACCATGAACGCCAAGCGCTTCATGCGCGAGCGGCGCGATATCATCAAACACTTCGATAATCAGTTTTATCTCGAGACCTATCCCGAGCTGCGCAACATGGTCTTCGGCCCGGCGCGGCATTACATCCTGCGCGGCTGGAAAGAGGGGCGCGACCCCTCCGAGCTGTTCTCGACCGCCGACTACCTCAACATGTACGGCGACGTCGCGGTCGCCAAGATCAACCCGTTTCGCCACTGGCTGAAGAACGGGCGGGACGAGGGCCGCGTCGCCACCGTCTCGCGCGCGCGCCGCAGCGCCCTGTCGCAGCCGCGCGACCCGCTGGTGGTCCCCCCCGTCCCGGCCGCCGGCGACTGGGACCGCCTGCCGGCTCGCCTGATCGACCCGCCGACCGCGCACGGCGTCAACGTCGTCATCCCGGTCTACAAGAGCCTGAAGCACGTCGCGGCGACCATCCGGTCCGTCCTCGAAGCGCAGAACGAGACGCCGTGCGAGTGCCTCGTCATCGACGACTGCTCGCCCGAACCGGAGGTGAGCGCGTTCCTGAAGATGCTGGCGGACAAGGGCCTCATCCGCCTCCTCGTGAACGAGGCGAACCTCGGCTTCGTCGGCACCGTCAACCGCGGCATGGCCCACAACGAGCACCGCGACGTGGTGCTGTTGAATGCCGACACCTTCGTCCACCACGGTTGGCTGGACCGGCTGATGCGCCCGCTCCGCGACGACCCGCACGTCGCCACCGTGACGCCGCTGTCCAACAACGCCACCATCGCCAGCTACCCGCTCACCGTGGTCGACAATTTCTACGAGCTGGAGGTCGATTCGGCGACGCTCGACCGCCTCGCCTTCGAGGCGAACGGCCACACCATCGTCGACGTGCCGACCGGGGTCGGCTTCTGCATGGCGATCCGCCGCACCGCGCTCGACCGGCTCGGCCTGTTCGACGCGGAGACGTTCGGTCTCGGCTACGGCGAGGAGTGCGACTTCTGCATGCGCGCCATCAAGGACGGGTGGCGCAACGTCTTCGCGACCGGGATCTACGTGCGGCACTTCGGGTCCGCCTCGTTCGGGCCGAGCCAGGCGTCCCGCTCGTCCAAAGCGCAGGAGCTTCTGGCGCAGAAGCATCCGGACTATGCCGGCCGCGTCGCCCGGCACGTCTCGGCCGATCCGCTCCTCCCCTCGCGCATCCTGTTCGACATCGCGCGGCTGCGGGAGTTTCTGGGGCCGATCTCGATCGTCTTCTTCACCCACACGCGCGGCGGCGGCATCGAGACCTATCTGCGCAACACGCTGATGGCGCTGATCGCGGCGGGGATGAAGGACGTCGCCGACCGGGCGGTGGTGGTGCAGACCCAGGTTCAGGGCTTCGTGAAGATCTCCGCCTTCAACGAGCGGCCGCTGCCTTACCTTCCCAATCTCGAAGAGCTGAACATCGAGCGGCACAACAGCCTGCTCGACCGCATCCTCGAGGTGCTCGACCCTCAGCTGATCCACATGAACACGTTCGCGGGGCTGTCGGCCGAATCGATCGGCCAGCTGATGGCCGCGCTGAAGCGCTGTGAAAAACCCTATTGGCACGTCTGGCACGACCATCAGCCGGTCTGCCCGCGCCTCACCTTCCTCGACGCCGAAGACCGCTATTGCGGCGAGACCGACGCCTCGCGCTGCGTCTCCTGTCTCGCCTCGACATCGACATCCTTCGAGTGGGTGCGGATCGAGGACTGGCGCGCCAGCTTCCGCGACTATCTCGCCGGGGCGGAGGTGGTCAGTGCGCCGTCCGAGGCGGCGGCCCTGCGCGCCCGCCGCCTGGCCGACGTCTCGAAGGTCAAGGTCCACCCCCACCCCGAGCCGGACCTCGACGACGTGCGCCCCCTCGCCCGGCCCAACCGCGGCGACGGGCTGCTGCGCATCTGCGTCCTCGGCGCGATCGGCCCGCACAAGGGCGCCTACCTGCTGCACGCGATGATCCGCGACATCGAGCATCGCAAGCTGCCGATCCACATCGACGTCGTCGGCTACACCGCCCTGAAAGAGATCCAGACCGGCCCCAACGTCACCGTGCACGGGCGCTATGCCGGCGAGGCGGACGCCATCCGCCGCATCCGCGAGTTGCAGCCGGACGTGGCGCTGATCTCCTCGATCTGGCCGGAGACCTACGTCTTCACCCTGTCGGTGCCGATGGCGCTGCACCTGCCGACCGCCGCGCTCGACCTCGGCGCGCAGGGTGAGCGCGTGGCGCAATATTCGCGCGGCATCGTCCTCGACGCGCACCTGCGCGAGGATCCCCTCGCCCTCAACGACGCGCTGCTGGCGATCGATCTCGACGCGGTCTGGTCACCCGAGGTGCCGCACCGCCACGCCAATCAGAGCCCCGTGGCGGACTGGTTCAGGGCGCGGGCTCCGGAGCTCTTGCCTCCGCCTCAGCCTCCTCGAGGTCGAACAGCGGCGGCTCCCGGTCCAGAAAGCGACGAACGATCAGCGCATCCGATTCGCGCGATTCTTTGAACGTCGCCTCCCGTTCCTCCGCGGTCAGCAGCATGGCGAGCGGTCCGGTGGAGCGGTGCTTGCCCATCACCTGGGCCCGCTCGGCCTTCTTCTCCGCGTCCGTCATGTCGGACCGGTTGATCTCCAGCAGAAGCTGCACCCCTTCGGCCGACGGAGACGGGTTGACCCGGGCGACCGGGATCGTCTTGTCGACGTCGGCGCCGATGGTGTCGCAGAAGGCGGCGAAGACGTTGTCCTTCACGTCCTGGTAGCGCAGCACGTGAACCTTCTGGGCGTGCGTCAGGTAGGCCCAGCGGTTGATGACGCGGAAGTAGTTGAGGCCCGAGCCGGTCTTGAACAGCGCCCGCTCGGCCCAGTCGCGGAAGTCGCGCGTCTCGCCGGACTTCACCGCCTGCAGGTAGGACGACATCGCCCACTCGTCCTGCCGGCGGATGAAGGCGACGACCTCGAACCGCGCCGGGGCGAACGCCGCCGCGACGGCCCGGTACATCGACACCGGGAACGAGCCCCACCAATATTCGCTCGACAGGACGATGGTGTGGGCGTTTTCCGCCGCCGCGTCCGCCGCGATCCGGCGTGCGGTCTCGTTGAAGTAGCCGACGCGATCCTCGGGAATGTCGCCGGTGTGCATCCGCCAGGCGCCGGGGTGAATGGCCGCGGAAAGGAGATGGTGCGCGCCGGACGGCACTCCGTCCGGCCCGAAATGGACGCCGAGCCTGGAGTAGTGGACGCCGGCCGCCGCCAGCTCCTCGCGTCGCTTGAACAGCGCCGTCTGCAGCGCCGAGCTGCCGGTCTTCGTCGATCCGATGTGGATCACCACCCGCTTGATCGGCGCAGGTTCGCTCGAGGGCGTTTCGTTGTCCAAGCGGACGCTCCATACTAGATCACACGCCGGGAAAACGACTTACCCGTCCCGGATGCACTGGCCCGGTGAATAGGGCCAACATCGCGGTGGGATCAACTCCGGTCAGGGGACGCAATGAGCGATGCGAAGCGGCGCGTAGCCGAGGCGGCGGCCGAACTGGTGGAGCCGGGGATGCGGCTGGGCATCGGTACCGGCTCGACCGCGGCCTTTTTCATCGAGGCGCTGGGCCGCCGCGTGACGGGTGGACTGGAGATCCCGCCCGCCGCGGCGACCTCGCGCGCCACCGAGGACGCCGCCCGCAAGGCAGGCATCCCGCTTGTGGACATGATGGGCCCGAACGCCCCCCGCGAACTGGACCTCGCGGTCGACGGTGCGGACGAGGTGGACCCCGAGCTGCGCCTCATCAAGGGCGGCGGCGCCTCACTCCTGCGCGAGAAGATCGTCGAGGCGCTGGCAGCGCGGCTGGTGGTCATCGTCGACGCCTCGAAGGTGGTGGATCGGCTCGGCGCGTTCCCGCTGCCGGTGGAGATCGTGCCGTTCGGCTGGGCCTCCACCGCGCACCTCATCCGCGACCGGCTCGGCGTGGAGCCGAAGCTGCGGCAGGTCCGCGGCGAGACGCTGAAGACCGACAACGGCAACTTCATCGTCGACTGCGCGTTCGGCTCGATCGCCGACCCGGAAGCCGCGGCACACACGCTCAGCCAGATTCCGGGCGTGGTGGAGCACGGGCTCTTTCTCGGCATGGCGAGCGAGGCGCTGGTATCCGACGGCCACGACGTGAGGCGGCTGGCGCCGGCCTGACCGGTGTGACCATGGCCCTCCCCGAGCGGTGCCCCGCCTGGGTGCGCCGCATCCTCGCCATACCGCGTCTGCTCGAACGGGCCGCGAACCTCGCGGCGGCGCTGCTCCTGTGTGCCCTCGTCGCGGCGCTGGCGCTGAACGTCGCGGCCCGCGCGTTCGACCTTTCGATCGTCGGCGCGGCGCTGGTGGCGGGGTGGGCCTTCAGCGCCCTCGCCTTCGCGACGCTGCCGGCCCTCCTCGCCCACGACGAAGCCGGGCCGCGGGCGATCGTCGCCGCCGCCATCGCCGGGTTCGCCACCGCGACGCTCGCCGCCGGTCTCGTAGACGCCGCGAGCCGCGTCGGCGGGGTGGAGCCGGTGCTGGCGATCCCGCGGGCGTGGCGCTACGCCGCGGCGGCGGGATTTTCGGGGCTGGCGCTGGTCGCGGCGCTGCGGCGTCCGTGGTCGGCCCTGGGGCTGGCGCTGGGGGTCGCGGTCAGCACACTGCCGCTGGCACCGCAGCCGCCGCTGATCGGCGCGGCGGTGTTCGCGGCCGCACTGGCCTGCCGCACGCCGGTCGCGCTGGCGCTGGTGGCGGGCGTTGCGGTCTCGCCCGGACATCTCTCGGAGGCGGCGCTGGCGCAGAACCTCATGCGCGGCCTCTCGCCCTACGTCCTCCTCGCGATCCCGCTCTTCATCCTCGCGGCGGGGCTGATGCTGGCGGGCGGCATCGGTGAGCGGCTGGTCGCGGCGTCGGCCTGGTTCGCCGGCCGCCGGCGCAGCGCGCTGGGCGAGGCGAACGTGTTCGCCAGCACCTTCTTCGGCGGCGTCTCCGGCTCGTCAATTGCCGACGCGGCACTGGGCGCGCGCCTGCTGGTGCCGGCGATGATCGCGGCCGGCTACCCCGCCGCGCGCGCGGCGGCGATCACCGCCGCGTCGGCAGTCCTGCCCAACGTGTTGCCCCCGTCGATCGCGCTGCTGCTGGCGGCGGCCGCGACCGATCAGTCCGTCGGCGCGCTTTGGGTCGCGGGCCTGGGCGCGGGTCTCGTCCTCGCCGCGATGCTGTGGGCGTCGGTGCGCTTCACGCCCGTCGGCCCGCCCGCCCCCGCCGCGACGAAACCGCCGACGGCGCCTGCGACGACGCCTGAACGCTCCGCGACGGATCGCCGCGGCCCGCCCCGGACCACGCCCGGCGCATCGCCCGCTCCGCTCGCGGAGCCGCCCGGCGCCAAGGTGCTGTGGGGGTTGCTGCCGCCCGTCCTCATCGCCGTGGCGGTGCTCGGCGGGTTGCGCCTCGGCGTCGTCACCTCGGTGGAGGCGGGGCTCCTGGCGGTGGGCATGGCGCTGCTCTTCGCGATCCCGGCCGGCATGCGCCCGATCCTCGCCGCCGTGTGGGATTGCGCGCTCCAGTCCGGCCGCGTCGCCCTCCTGATCGGCGCGGCAACCCCGGTCGGCTTCGTCTTCGCCACCAGCGGGATCGACGCGGCGGCCCTGCTTCCGGACGGCCCCGCTGTAGTGCAGCTCCTCGCCGCCTCGCTCATTGCCCTCCTCGTCGGCACCGTGCTCGACGTCGGCGCGGCGATCCTCCTGCTTCTCCCGGTCCTCGTCCCGGCGATCGGCGGCGACACCATCCACACCACCCTCGTCGTCACCGTGGCGCTGCTGCTAGGGGGCCTGACGCCCCCGGTCGGCATACTTGTGTTGGTGGTTAAAGATGCGACACAGATTGGGGGCGTCTACAGAGCGGTGTTGCCCTATCTGTTGGCGCTGATCGCCGGGCTGATCGCGCTGATCGCGATGCCCGCGCTCACCTCCGGCCTCGCCGGACTGGTCTGACGCTAAAGGAGCCGTCCCATGTTCCGCATCATTGCCGCCGCGATGGTCGCGGCCTCTCTCGCAGCGCCGCTGCCGGCGCTGGCGCAGGACAGCCTGACCGTCACCTCGCAATACGGACCCGAGAAGCCGCAGAGCAAGTTCTGGGAGCGCTTCGCCGCCCTTGTCGAGGCGGCACGCCCCGGCATCTACAAGTTCAACATCGTCACCAACGGCGCGCTGGGCGGCGAGAAGGAGGAAGCCGAGGGCGTGCGCCTCGGCTCCATCACCGGCGCGCTGTCGACCGTCGCCAACCTCACCACCTGGGTGCCGGACGGTGCGGTGCTCGACCTCCCCTTCGTGTTCGATGGGCGCGAGCACATCATGGCCGCCATGAAGGGCCCGCTCGGCAAGCAGCTGCGCGCCGCCTACCGCGCCGAGGGGTTCGAGACGCCGGCTTTCATCATCTTCGGCGCCCGCCACCTCCTGTCCGACCGCCCGCTGACCAAGCCGGAGGACGTGAAGGGCCTCACCATGCGCGTGCTGGAGAGCGACCTCCACATCGCCCTGTGGCGCTACCTCGGAGCCGAGCCGACGGCGCTGCCGATCACCGAGACCTACACCGCGCTCGGCACCGGCGTCGTCGAGGCGATGGACCTCACCAAGTCCGGATACGAGGCGCTGAAGCTCTTCGAGGTGGCACCGGTCCTGTCGGAGACGGCGCACATCTGGGCGATCGGCGTCGTCTACTTCGACCGCAACTTCTGGGAGAGTCTGCCGGAGAAGGATCAGGCGCTGTTCGAGGAGGCGGCGCAGAAGGCGGCCGCCTACTTCAACACCCTCGCCGAAGAGGAGCAGGACGAGGCGATGCGCCGCGCCATCGGCCAGCGCGCCGAGATGGTGGAGGTCGACCAGGGGCCCTGGCGCGAGGCCGTGGGCCCGTTCGTGCAAGATTATGTCGGCACGCTCTCCGGGTCGGCGGCGGAGGCACTCCGGGCGATCGAGGCGGCCCGTTGACGCTGCCCGGCTTCGGTCCGACACTGGAGCCGGAGCGCAGGGAGCCTATGAATCAACGCATCTTCGATGGGCACAACGACGTGCTTCTGCGTCTCTGGCGCCGCGATCGCACCGGTGAACGGTTCTTCGGCAGCAACGCCGAGGGGCACGTCGACCTCGTGCGCGCGCGCCAGGGAGGCCTCGCCGGCGGGATCTTCGCCACCTTCGTGATGGACGAGCCCGGGACGGGTCGCACCGCGACGCAAGGCAGCGTCGACGCGCCCCCCGTCGGCCTCGCCCAGGAGCGCGCCTTGCAGGTGACGCTGGCGCAGCTCGCCATCGCCTTCCGCATCGAGCGTCGCTCCAAAGGCGAAGTCCGGATCTGCCGCACCTCCGCCGAAGTGCAGGCCGCGGTCGACGCCGGAACCTTCGCGATGATGCTGCACATGGAAGGCGCGGAGGCCATCGGCCCCGACCTCGACGAACTCGAGACGCTCTATGCCGCGGGCGTGCGCTCGCTCGGCCTGGTGTGGAGCCGGCCGACCGTGTTCGGCTACGGCGTCCCCTTCCGCTTCCCCTCCTCGCCCGACATCGGCGAGGGGCTGACGGAACGCGGCGTCGCCCTCGTCACGGCCTGCAACGAGCTGGGCGTGATGGTCGATTGCAGCCACCTCAACGAGAAGGGCTTCTGGGACGTGGTGCGCGTCAGCCGGGCGCCGGTGGTCGCGACCCACTCCAACGCGCACGTCCTCTCCCCCTGCTCGCGCAACCTGACCGACGCGCAGATGGACGCCATTCGCGACAGCGAGGGCGTCGCCGGGCTCAACTTCGCCACCTCGTTCCTGCGCGACGATGGCCGGCGCGACCCCAACACCTCGCTCGACACCATGCGCCGGCACCTCGACCATATGCTCGAGAAACTCGGGCCCCGCGGTGTCGCCCTCGGGTCGGACTTCGACGGGGCGTTCCTGCCCTCCGGTATCGGCGACGCGACGGGGCTGCCGCGGCTGGTCGCGGCGATGCGGGCCGGCGGCTACTCGAACGACCTGATCGACGCCATCTGCTACCGCAATTGGCTCGACGTTATGATTAGGACACAATCGCTCGGCCGTGGAACGGCGCCTGCTCCCGCACATTGAGTCCCGACCAGTATCGGGAGGCTAATATGCGTACGATCCCAGCCGACGCCTGGGTCATGGTCGGAGACGGCGAGAAGGCCCTCTTCCTGAAGAACGGCAACGATGGCGGGTTCCCCCACCTCACCGTCGTGCGCGAGGTGGAGCACGAGAACCCGCCCAACCGCGAGCAGGGCAGCGACAGCCCCGGCCGCCGGCACGACAACGGTCCCGGTCACAAGAGCGCCGTCGAAGAGACGGACTGGCACCGCCTGGAAAAGGAGCGGTTCGCCAAGGAGATCGCCGAGCGTCTCTACAAGGCCGCCCACCGCGGCGAGTACGACAAGCTCATCATCGCCGCCCCGCCGACGGTCCTGGGAGAGTTGCGCAAGTCGCTCCACAAGGAGGTGGAGGAGCGCATCGTCTTCGATGTGGCCAAGGAGCTGACCAACCGGCCGATCGACGAGATCGAGAAGGCGCTCACCAAGGAGCACTGACGCGCCGCACCCATCGCCATTCGCCGCGCCGCGACCGCCCCCCGGTCGCGGCGCGTTTCGTTGGAGCCGGCGCCACGCTCCGCCGCAGCGGCGGCGATCTCGACGCGGCGCTACCGTCCCGGTCCCTCCGGCCCTCGGGTTCGGGCGGCGCGGGAGTGGGCGGCGGGAGTGGGCGTTATCGGGCGGCTCACCGCGCGGCGCGCCAGTCGAGAACGTGGTAGAGCGCGCCGCGCCGGGCTCCGCGGGTGATCACGGCCTCCACAGTCGTCGGCCCGAGGGCGCGGTGGCGGGCGGTGACACGAAGCCGGTAGGCCCGCGCCTCGAGGCCGAGGTGGCCGGCTGCCGCCGGGGCGATGGCACGGATCCGGGCGACGATGTCCCCCTCACCCGCCCGCAATGCGACGATGGCGTCGACCGTCGCGGCCGTCACCCCCGGCAGCGATGCGAGGACGGCACGCGGCGCGGCCCGCGGGTCGATCGTGCCGGACGGGTTGAAGACGGTGAGATAGGGTGCCATCGCGGCGACGTCTTCGGACGTGACTCCCGCCACCGACACCAGTGCCGCGACGCTCTGGAACGGGCCGTGCCGGGTGTCTCCTGCGGCGCCGTCCACATCGTCGGCCGGCTCGGCCCCGGACGGGTCGGCCGGCGTCGCGCGCCAGGCGGTGACGGCGGCGGCGAACGCCTCGGCGCGGCCGGGGCGGGCCAGAGCGCGCCACAACCCGGCGAGCATCGCGGCCGACGCGGCGTTGAGGTCGATGCGCGCCGTTTCCGGAACGACGCCGAGAACGACCGTGCCGTCGTCGAAGGTGACGGACTGTCCGTCGACATCCGCGGCCCGGTGCCCCAGGCCGTAGAGCTGATAGGCCGCCAACGCGACGCCGCCGTCCACCAACGCGTCCGCGGCGAGGCGGTCGGCCGCCAGTCGCGCCGACCCGGCCGCCCCGCGCGCCGCCAGCGACGCCGTGCCGACCACGCCCGCCATCAACGCCAGCACCACCAGCACCGCGACCAGCACGAAGCCGCCCTCTCCCGGTCCGGATCGCCGGCGTGGCGCGCCGCTCATCGCCCCGGCTCCCCGATGGGATCGGCCGCGCGCGGGCGCTCGGTGCAGAAGGCGTCGGCGTCGTCCGGCGCGGCGGCGCAACCGGGGTCGGCATCGATCGGCAGAGCGATACGGTCGACGATCCCGTCGCCGACGTCGACCAGCACCGCGTCCGGCATGCGCGGGCCGCTCGGCCAACCGCCGCTCGTCGCTTCGGCGGCGTCCGGCTCGGTCCGGCCGGCGAAGCGGAAGCCGACCGGGCCCCGCGCGACCACCTCCGCCGGGGGCAGCTCGAGGTCAGCCGCGGCGGTCGCGGTCGACGGCAGCGGCGCACTCGTTCGCACCAGCCGCGCCGCCTCCCCGTCGCCGAGAGCCTGAAGAACGACGACCGTCGCCCTCCCGTCCGCGCCACGAGCGGCGAAAAGGATCTGCGACCCGCTCCCTGAGAACACGAAGGCCGGCGTGTCGCCCGCCCAGCGGGCCCGGATCGTCGCGGTGAGATCGCGGCGGATGGCGTCGACGAGGCGGGTGGTCGCCTCCACGGTCTCGGCTCGGGCGGCGGCGCGGTCCCCGGCGCGCGCCATCAGCGAGAGGACGGTGCTGACCCCCGCGAGGACGAGCGCGCTGAGAACGAGCGCGCACAGCGCCTCCAGCATCATGAACCCGCCCCGCCGCCCCCCATTCCGGCGCGGCGGTGACGTGCCCGCCCGACTCCGATCCGCCAGGCCCCCGGCCGGGACGCCGCCCGCCGGCGAGCCTCCACCGTCCCCCCACACCGCGGGCGCGGCTCCGGCACGGCTCCCGAGGGGCGGGCGGCCCGGCGGCGCGCTTCGGGGCGCGGGCGTCATGGTGCGGTCGTCACGAGGCGCACCGTCTCGACCTCCAGCGGAGCGGCGGGGCCGGCGGTGACGGTGAGGCGCAGGCGCACCGGGGACCACACCGCCGCCGCATCCGCCTCGCCGACCCGGGCCGGGGCGAAGGGGAGCCGCTCGAAGCGCATCGTCCAGCGATGCTCGCCGACGGTGCCGGAGCGCGGAGCGAGCGACGCGCCCGGCTCCAGCGGCGTCGCGAGCAGCGACCGGGCGACACGCTCCGCACTCGCCAGGCCGGCCGCGCGCGACACCGTCGCCGTCGCCGCCACCACCCCCTGCTGGATCGCCACGGAGACCGCCGCCAGAACCGCCAGCGCCACCAGCACCTCCAGCAACGTGAACCCGTCCTCGCCGCGCCGGCGCCCCCGCTTCACGGCGCGATCTCGACCGCGCCGGTGTAGGGGCGCACCGTGACGAGGACCGACGCGCCGCCGGCAGACAGGCGCAACGCCGCCGCGCTCGCCCGCCCGTCGGCCGCGAAGACGATGCGGCCGGGCACTTCGCCGTTCATGCGCAGGGTCAGACGAGGCGGCAGCGTGAGGACACCCCCACCGCCGCGCAGCGCATGGGCCGCCGCGTCGAGCCGCGCCTCGGACGGTGCGCCGGACCGCAGCGCCGCGTCGCGCTCGCCGCGCAGGAAGGTGGCGACACGCTGTGCCTCCCCCTCCAGCATCGCCCGCCCCCGCCCAGGCAGCGCCCACGGCATGACGAGGCTCGCCACCAGCGCGATCGTCAAAAGCGCCAGCATCGCCTCGATCAGGGCGAACCCGTCATTGCGGCGCGATGTCGTCGTTCCCTCCCGTCCGCCCGTCCGGCCCCATCGAGGTGATGGTGAAGCGTCGGCCGCCTTCGGGCGCGTAGTCGTAAGGATGGCCCCAGGGATCGAGCGGGACGCTACCCTGCTGCAGATACGGCCCGTTCCACGCCGCCACGCCGCCGGGCCGCGCCACCAGCGCCTCCAGCCCCTGCGTCGCGCTCGGATAGGCGCCGACGTCGATGAAGTAGAGGTCGAGGGCGGCACCGAGCGACTGGATCTGCAGCGCCGCCGCCCGCTCGCGCGAGGACGTGAGGTAGCCCAGCACCCGCGGCGCGACGAGCCCCATCACCAGGCCGAGGATGACGAGCACCACCAGGAGTTCGACGAGGGTGAACCCGCCGCGTCGGTCGCGCCTTGCGGTGCGCCGGAGGCGGGAGGCGCGCGCGGCGCGCGAGAGGTGTGCCATGGTCATCATGCCTTATACGAGCAGATCGTTGATCCCGATGAGCGCAGACATCACCGAGATGATGACCCACGCGATCAAGAGGCTGACCAGGATCATCAGCGCCGGGCCGAGGATGCCGGTCAGCCGCGTCAGCGCCGCCTCCAGCTTCAGCTCGTAGAAGGCGGCGACGCGGCCGGCGGCCGGTCCCAGCTCGCCCGCCTCCTCGCCGATCCGCAGCATCTGCGTCACGTGGCTGGGCATCAGCGCCTCCTGCGCCAGCGCGTCGGACAGGCGCCGCCCCTGGCGCACCTCGGCGGTCACCGCATCCACCCGCCGCCCCGCCCCCGGACGGGCCAGCACGCCGCGGATCAGCCGCAGTGCGGTGGAGATGTCCACACCGTTGTCGGTCAGGATGGCGAGCGTGCGGCAGAAGGCCATGGTCTCGGCGTGCGACACGATGGTGCGCGTCACCGGCAGCCGCGCCGCCAGCGCGAGCCACAGCGCGCGCGCCTCGCCGAGCCGCTTCACCGCGAGCCCCGCGACGAGGACGACCGCCGAGGCGATCGCGACGAGGTCCACATGGGCGCGGAAGGCCGCCGAGAGGTCGAAGACGAGGAGGGCGGCGGGGTCCATCTGGTCGCGGAAGCCGGCGATGGCGCCCTCGAACTGCGGGATCACATAGAGGAGGACGAAGCCCAGAACTCCCAGCGCCGCGACCACGAGGAAGAGCGGGTAGGCCACCGCCGCGACCACCTTGCGCCGCATCGCCTCGGCCCGCGCTCGTTCGGCGGCGAGGCCCGACAGCGCCTCCTCCAGCCGCCCGGCGGCCTCGGCGACCTCCACGGTCTTGGCGTAGACCGGGGGGAACTCGCGGGGGTGACGGGCCAATGCCTCGGAGAAGCTGCGGCCGGCGGAGATATCGGCCGACAGCGTCGCGGTCAGGCGGCGCAGCCACGCCCGCGTCTCGAGGTCGGCGAGGATCTTCAGCGCCTCGTTGAGTTGCACGCCGCCCTTCAGCAACATCGCGAGATCGGCGGTGAAGGCGGTGACGTGCTCGGGCCGCGGGTCCGGCGTCATCCGCTCGCGCCAGGGGCGGGTGCCGGCGACCTTGCGCGCGTCGAGCGGCGTGAGGCCGGAGCGGGCCAGCGCATCGTACGCATCGGCGACCGAGGCGGCCTCGATCGCCCCGGCGGCGAGATTGCCGGACGCATCGATCGCGCGGTACTCGAAGCGCTCCATCGCTCTCCCCCATCCCCGCCGTCAGTGATTGCCCGGATGGGCCGGCAACGCCAGCCCGGCCCTCACAGCGGCACCGCCGAGGGCCCCGCCATCCACCATACGGCGAAGACGGCCGGCGCCAGCAGAGCCCCGAACGGCAGCTTGGTGGAGCGGTCCACCCGCCGCCCGGCGAGCGCCATCCCCCCCGCGATCACGAGTCCGAGAAGGCTCGCCGCCAGCAGCGCCGCCGCAAAACCCGCCGCGCCGACGAGGAGCCCCGCGGCACCGGCCAGCTTCACGTCGCCGAAGCCCAGCACGTCGACCCCGCGGCGGCGATAGAACACCTCGCGGACCGCCCACAATGCGCCGGCCGACAGCGCCAGGTCGAGCGCCAGCACCGGGAGGAGCGTGGCCGTGCCCTGCCCCGTCGCCAGCCCCGCCGCCCAGCGCAGCACCACCGCGAGCCCGGCGAGCGCGGCGACCGCACCGTCGGGGATGGTGAAGGTGCGCGCGTCGACCACCGCGACGAGCGCACACAGCGCTGCGACGGCGAGGCCGAGCGCCGGGGCCAGGACGCCGAACGCCGGCATTGTGAGGATCACGGCCGTGCAAAAGGCCGCCGCGACGGCTGCGACGGCCGGCACCAGGGCGCCCGGCATCAGCGCTTGGTGACGCCTTGCGGCGCGTCGCGGCCGGAGAGGATCGGCATGCGCATGCGCAGTTCCTCGGCGACCGACTGCGCGTCGACGCCGTCGCGGATCACCACCGGGCGGATCAGCACCACCAGCTCGGTCCGCTCCTGGCCCTTGGCGGTCTCGGAGAAGAGCTTGCCCACGCCGGGCACGTCCTTCAGCACGGGAATCCCCTGGTCGCGGTCGCGCCGGCGGGCGGAGATCATGCCCGCGAGCAGCACCGTCTGCCCGCTCTGGACCGAGATCGCGCTGTTGACGCGGCGGCGCGAGAACGTCGGGGTCAGGCTGTCGGCGTCGCTCGCGACGGCGGAGATCTCCTGGCTCACCTTCATCGTCACCGCGTCGTTCTCGCCGATCCGCGGCGTCACCTCCAGGATGATGCCGGTGTCGCGGAATTCCACCTGATTGACGATCGGCGCGTCGACGTTCTCCACGCTCTGCGCCTGGCGCACGGTGACGGGGACCGAATCGCCCACCTGGAGCGACGCGGTCTCGTTCTCGACCACCACCAGCGAGGGCGAGGAGAGGATTTCGACGTCGGTGATCTCGTCGAGCGCGGAAATGATGACGTCGGGGTCGGAGTTGGAGCCGACGACGAAGTTGAACCCGGGGATCTGCTTTTGCAGCGTGTTGGCGACCTCGGTGAAGAGCGAGGCGGAGCCGACGTTGCGGTCGAGCCCGACGCTCTTCGACTTGACGAAATATTGCACGCCGAATTCGAGCTGGTCCGTCAGCCGCACCTCGGCGATGGTGACGTTGATCGCCACCTGCACCGGCGTCGCGTCGAGCGCCTTGAGGGTGGCGAGGATCTTCTCGTAGGTCGCCCCGTCGGCGAAGACGACGACCGCGTTGTTGGCGACGTCCGCGCTCACCTTGATGGGGCTCTCGCTGTTGCCGGAGGACAGGTCGATGTCGCCGGCGGGATCGCCGCTGAGAACCGAGGCGGCCTCGGAGAAGCGGTCGCGCAGGGTCGTGCTCTCGGCCGCGAAGGCGCTCTCGACGTTGCTCGCCGCGGCGCGCCGGGGCTGGCGGGAGGTGGACGTGTCGGCATTGAAGAGTTCGCCGACGACGTTCGCCAGCTCCGCCGCGTTGCGGTACCGCGCGCGGTAGACGAAGACGTTCTCGGCCGACTTGGCGTTCTGGATGTCGAGCCGGCGGACCCAGGCGGAGGCGCGTCGCATCAGGTCGCGGCTCTTGGACAGGGCCATGACGGCTTTCACCCGCGGCAGCGCCTTGAACTCGATCGCCCCGGCGGCGACGTTCTCCTCCTGGCTGGCGAAGATCGTGTTCAGCTCGGAGACGACGTCTTCCGGCTTGGCCCGCCGCAGCTCGAAGATCGAGACGGACTGGTTCTTCATCCAGTCCGCATCGAAGGAGACGATCGCGTCGACCACCTCGGCGCGCTTGCCGCTGGGGCCGCGCACCACCAACGCGTTCTCCGCCACGCTGAGCGAGAGGTTGTCGGTCGGCACCACGAAGCCTTGCAGGATGGTCGAGATGGTGTCGACCGAGACGTATCGCAGCGGCACCACGGAGATGCCCCAACCCGGTCCGCCGCGCCCGCGGTCGACCCGTCCCGGCGTGGCCCCGCCCTGCTCGATCCGGTAGCCGGAGCCCGTCTCGACCAGCGCATAGCCCTCCCCGTCGAGGAGGTTTTCCAGGATCGCCAGCAGCTCGTCCCGCCGCACCGCGCGCTCGGACGAGATGGTGACGCGGCCGGAGAGGGTCAGGTTGGTGGTATAGTTCTCCTGCAGCGCGTCGGCGAGGATGGCGCGCACCACCTGGGACAGCTCCGCATCGTCGAAGTTCAGCCGGTAGGACGCGCTGCCGTCGAGTGCGGCGGCGCGGCCGCCGGAGGTACGGCCGCCGCTCGGATCGGTCCCGGCCGTCTCGGTATAGGACTGGGTGACGCCGACGCTGCCGTCGAGCGGGACGAGCCCTTGCGCGGTGGCCGGGGCGACCTTCTTGGGATGGCGCGCGCGCAGGTCGCCGAAGATCGGCTCATTCTGGAACGGACCGTTGATGGAGGCCGGTCCGCGGTCGCTGCAGCTGGCGAACAGCGCGACGCAAACAAGCGCAGCCAGGAGGCATGCGACCCGTCTCATCCCCGCCGCGCTCGCGCAGAACCCACACACCCCTCCTCCGCCATCGCCGTGGCATGGCGCACGCGGACACGCACCCGAAACTCCGGCTGCCGCCAAAACTGCCGTACTGGTCAACGGATTACGGCGAAGTTATACACGCTTCATGGATGAACCGTGAATGGGGCGCCCGGAGTGACCGCTCCACTTCAACCCGGCTCGGTGTATATTCGCAACAAGTTCCGTCCCGCCGCGGAGGTCCGAATGCCCGATCGGTGCGCCCTCTCCGAGAAAATCGTGCCTGAACGACTGAGGTTCTCGCGCATTAACCATCCATTCACTTGCCGCGCCGAATTGTTCTTCATCGTGGCGCGGGCCGCCCCCGCCGGACCTGCCCCCCTATGACGGGGCGCGTCGGCCAACGCCATGCCGAAGCCGAGGACGCCCTCGCCGCCCACGGCGACCTCGAGACCGCGTGGCGCTCCGGCGCCGCCACGGCGGACGCCCTCGCCGGCCTCGCCGCCGACCGCGCCGGCCTGCCGCGCTACGACCTCGCCGCGCTGGAGGCGATGACGCCGCTGATCGCCAGCCTCTCGCGCCGCTACCTGCGCGAGGCACACATGCTGCCGCTCGTCGACCACCAGAACGCCGGCGTCCTGGTGGTCGCCGATCCCGAGCGGCGCGAGGCGATCGCCGCGGTGCGCCTCGCCTGCGGCCGCGCGATGGCGACGGCCGTCGCCTCGTTCGAGGACATCGAGTTGCTGTTGGGCCGCGCCGAGGGGGCGGCCGCACCAGCGCCGCCCGAGCCCGAGGCGGCGGTGACGCTGGAAGACTCGATCGACACCCTGCAGGACCTCGCCCGCGGCGCGCCGATCGTGCGCCTGATCGACCAGCTCATGGAGCGGGCCGTCGACCTCGGCGCCACCGACATCCACCTGGAGACCGAGCGCGACCAGCTGAGGGTGCGGCTCCGCGTCGACGGGCAGCTGAGGGCCGAGCCGCCGCTGGCCCGGCATCTGGCACCGGCGGTGCTGTCGCGCATCAAGATCCTCGCCGGACTCGACATCGCCGAGCGCCGACTGCCGCAGGACGGGCGCGCCAACATCCGCGTCGGGCAGACCGAGGCGGACCTGCGCGTGGCCATCATGCCGACGATGCACGGCGAGACGGCGGTAATGCGCATCCTGCTCAAGGACAACCGCCTCTTGGACCTCGCCCGCATCGGCATGGGCGAGACCGACCGCGCCGCCGTCGCCGCCCTCCTCGCCGAGCCACACGGGCTGCTCGTGGTCACCGGCCCCACCGGCAGCGGCAAGACGACGACGCTCGCCACGGCCATCGCGATGCTGAACGACCCGGCGCGCAAGATCGTCACCGTGGAGGATCCGGTCGAGTACCAGCTCGCCGGTGTGCATCAGACCCAGGTGCGCCCCGCCATCGGCATCACCTTCGCCCACGCCCTGCGCGCCTTCCTGCGCCATGATCCGGACATCATCATGGTCGGCGAAATGCGCGACCGGGAGACGGCGGGGATCGGCATCCAGGCGGCGCTGACGGGTCACCTGGTGCTGACCACGCTGCACACCAACTCCGCCGCCGACGCGGTCGTGCGCCTTGTCGACTTGGGCGTGGAGCCGTACCTCATCGCCTCCACCTTGCGCGGCGTGCTGGGCCAGCGCCTGGTGCGGCGGCTGTGCCCGCGGTGCGCGGCGCCGGGCGAGCCGCTGGCGCCGATCGCCGCGCGCCTGGGGGTGCCCGATGCGGTGCCGGACGCGGCGGTGGCCCTGGTCGCCGTCGGTTGCGGCGCCTGCGGGCAGACGGGCTATCGCGGTCGCATCGCCATCTTCGAGGTGCTCAAGGTCGACCCCGTGGTACGCCGGCTGATCCGCGAGGCGCCGGAGCCGGAGCGCATCGCCGCGGCAGCCGTGGCGGCCGGCATGACGTCGATGCTGGCGGACGGCCTGCGCAAGGTCGCCGAGGGGATCACCACCGTCGAGGAGGTCGTGCGCACGGCGGGGTGAACGCCGGCCGTCGATCACGCTAGACTGGTGCAACGAACGAGGACATGGCGGCTATGGCGACCCTTTTCGGCCGACTGGTGGACGCGTTTGCCGACGTCGTCGCGCCGCTGTTCGGGCGTGGGCGCGGGGTGCGCATCGTCGCCGTGGAGGGGGCGGAGGGCCTCGCCGTCTACCGCGTCGCCCGCGGCCGGGCGACGGCGCTGGCGCACGACGCCCCCCTCGCCGCGCACGGCGGCCCCGTGGAGATGCGCCTCGCCGCCGAGCGGGTCCTGACCCGCACCGTGCGCCTCCCGGCCGAGGGGCGCGACTACTTCGAGGCGATCCTGCGCCACCGGCTCGACCGGCTGACCCCCTGGGAGCCGGCGAGCGTGGTGTTCGGCTTCGCGCCGGCGGCGGCCGTCGACGGCGACGGGCAGGTCCCTGTCGCCTTCGCCGCCACCTCCGCCGCCATCGCCGCCGACGCCGAAGCCAAGCTCGCCGCCCGCGGGCTGCGGCCGACCGCCCTCGGCATCGCCGGCGACGGGCCCGAGGCTCCCCTCGGCATCGACCTCTACCGCGGCGAGCGCGCGCCGCGGCGGACCGCCTTCCGTCGCCGGGTGGGGCTCGCGGCCGCCCTGACGCTGGCGCTGACCGGGATGGCTGCCGGCGGCACCGCGTGGTTGCGCCACCAGGAGGAGGCCGCGCTCGCCGCCGTCGATGCGGATCTGGCGCGATTGCGCCGCGCCCTGGTCGCGCGGGCGGCCGATGCGGGCGCCAGCCGCAGCGAGCGGCTCCTCGCCGAGGCCGTACCGGAGCGCTCCGCCGCCGTCCTCCTCGACGGCCTGGCCGACGCGCTGGACGACGGCACCTACCTCACCGCGCTCGAGATCACCCCCCGCACGGTGCGCCTCGCCGGCGTCTCGACCGACGCGCCCGGCCTCATCCCGGCGCTGGAGGGAAGCGCCCTCTTGGATGGCGTTCGCTTCGGCGCGCCGGTGGTCCGAACCGAGGACGGCGCCGACAGCTTCGACATCGAGGCCAGCCGCACCAAGGCGGCGACGCCGTGAGCACCCGCCCCTCGCCCGGCCCGGCGGCGGCGCCGTCCCGCGTGATGCGCCTCGCCGCGGTGCTTCTGTTCGTGGGCGGGCCGCTGGCGCTGGCCTCGCTCGCCGCCGTCGACGCGGTGCGCATTGCCGAGCTGCGCGACCGCGTCGACCGGCGGCTCATCGAGATGGCGCCGCTGCGGGCCCGCATCACCCGCCTCGCCCCCACCCCGGCCGATACCGAGGCCCTCTACCTCCCCGGCGCCTCCCGCGCGCTCGCCGCGGCGTGGCTGCAACGCCATCTCGGCACGATCCTCTCCGAGCATGCCGCCCGCATCACCACCTTCCAGATCGAGGGGGCGGACGGCGCGGGGTCCGGCGAGGGGGATGCCGGGGATATCCTCCTGCGCGTGGCGTTCGAAGCCGGCAACGCCGCCCTCCTCGACAGCCTCCTCGCCATCGAGACGACCTTGCCGCTGCTGACCGTCGAACGCCTCTCCGTCCGCCGGAGCGCCGTGGCGCCACCAGAAGGCGAGGCCCCGCGGCTCGACGTCGACATGGTCGTGCGCGGGTTCCGCCGCGAGGGCACCGCGTGAGGCGCCTCGCCGGGCCCGCCCTTCTCGCGCTCGCGCTTGCGCTCGCCGAGGCCGGCCCGGCGCTGGGCGAGCCGGCACCGGCCCACCCCCTCGCGGGGCTGACCCGAGAGAACGTCGCCGCCGCGCGCGAGCGCCCGCTCTTCGCCCCCACGCGCCGCCCGCCCGCCGCCAAGCCGCGCCGCGTGACGCTGCCCGCGAGCCCCGTGCTGACACAGCCCGAGCTGCAACTGATCGGCGTCGTGGAGATGGGCGGGCGCTCGATCGCCATCGTCAGCGCCCTCGACACCGAAGAGACGCTGACGCTGCACACCGGCGCCCACGTCGGCCCGTGGAGCGTGGAGGCGATCACGCCCGGCGGCGTCACCCTGCGCGAGGGCGACAGGCGGGTGGTGCTGGAGCTCTTCGAGCCCGACCGCGAACGCTCGGAAGACGAGGACCCGCCGGCCGAGGCGACGCCCTACCCGCGCCACGCCCTGTCGGACGTCTCCAGCGACATGTTGATGAAGATCCTGCGCGGGGAGGCGAGGATCGAGAACCCGTGACGGCTCAGATCCGCCGGCCGTCGGCGCCGATGACGATGCCCTCGGGAAAGAATCCGCCGCCGCCGCTGCGCCCGCGACCCGCGTAGAGCGCGCCGAGCGTGGCGCCGAGGTCGTCGGCGGGGATGAAGCCGGAGAAGTCGGTCGGGATGGCGTCGGCGATGACGCCGCTGCCCGCGCCCGGGTCGATGACCTCGGTACCGCGCAGGCGCGCCTCCAGCGCGGCGATGGCCCGCGCCTCGGCCGCGAGACCGCGCTGGCGGGCCAGCATCCGCAACGCGCCGGCCTGGTATCCCTCCGCCGGCGTCACGCGGTGCAGCACGGTGCGGACGTTGGGGTCGACCACGCGCTCCAGGATCGTGGTGTAGGCACTGACGGCGATGTCCTCGACCAGCAGCGCGCACAGGATGAGCGCGTCGGCGCTTGCGAACGGGCTCGCTGCGCCGCCCAGCCCACCCGCCGCCCCGGCGAACGGGCGGAAGCCGCCGACGAAGTCGATCGCCGGGCGGTCCACGGCGCTGCGGCCATAGCCGTCGAAGAAGGCACGCAGGACGGTGATGTGCCGCGCCTCGAGGTCGGCACACTCGGCGACGAGGGCGGCGAGGTCCTCGCCGATCCCGGTCATCGGTCCGCCGCCGATCACCTCCCCCGGCGCGGACCCGGAAAAGGCCGGGCCCAGGTCGACCGAGCCGTGCAGCGCGTGATTGTACAGCTCGAACTGCAAGTGCTCGAGGCTTAGGACGAGGTTCAGGAGCGCGAAGTCGCCCAGCCCGTCGTCCGGCATCGCGGCACGCTGCGCCTCTGCCTCGACCGGGACGAGCCCGCCGGCCAACGCGCCGACGCCCGCCGTCCCCAGCGCGGCGGCGCGCAGGAAGGCACGGCGCGCGGGGTCGGGCGAAGCGACTGTCGTGCGGGCGCGGGCGGGGGCGGGGGAAAAGGCGGTATCGGAAGAGCGAGGGCGGGCAGCCTCGTCCGCTCGGCGGTCACTCGCGCGTGGCTCGCTCATGCAGCTCCTCTGGGCCGGCGTCGCGGCCAGCTCTATTGAGCCGTTTGCAGGAAGGCTAGACGCCGGGGCGACAATTTTCACATCGCCCGCGGCCGGTGCGATCGAACTGCGCCGGATCCTGCGCACTTTCGCGCCGTTCGGCCAGGACCGTCGCGCCCGGACACGGTCACAATGTCGCGATCACCGCGCCCGCGCCGAAGGCGGACGCCGCCGCGCGCCCTCGTGCGCGCCCCCGCGCGTTTGAGCCTGCGCGAATCGGCCGGTGCGAATCGGGCCGGCGCCGCGCAGCGACGGGGCGCGCTCGCTCGCCTTCCCCGTCTGTGCTCGTGGGCACGTCCCGGCACTGTCGCGGCGCCCACCTCGGGGCTGCGGACGGCCGCGGTGCCGTCCTTCACGAGGAGGCGCAGTTGATTGCTGATAGAGTCGCAAACGCCGGGCCGCCGGCCTTCGTGGCCGCGCGCCCCCGGCCCCGCCCCGTACTTCGCGTGATCCCCGGTTGCCAGCAGACCGGCCCGCGCCACGATCCCGTCGCCGGCCTGCTCTCGGCCGTCGCCGCCGGGGACGAGCGCGCCTTCCGCGACCTCTATGCCCTGATCGCGCCGCGCCTTCGGGCCCACGCCGCCCGGCGCGTGGCGGACGAGGTCGCCGCCGAGGAGGTCGCCCAGGACACGCTGCTGGAGGTCTGGAACGCCGCGCGCCGCTACGACGGGCGGACCACCGGCGAGGCCTGGATCATCGCCCGCGCCGAGCGCCATATCCAAAGCGCCTGCCGCCCCGCGCCTATCGAGACGACGCCGATCCCCGAGGCGCTGGCGGCGCCCGACCCGATCGCCGCCGGCGAGATCGCCGAGGCGGTGCGTGCGGTGGTGGCGACGCTCCCCCGCGAGGAGCGCCAGGCGATCCAACGCTGCCACCTCGATGGGCTGACCATCGCCGACGCCGCCCTCGCCGCGGGCCGCTCCGTGGCGACGGTGAAACTGCACCTCTCCCGCGCCCGGCCACGCCTGCGCGCCCGCCTCGCCAAACTGCGCGGCTGAGCTGGCATCCCTCTTGCTTCGATCCCCTCGTGCGGTGCGTCTAGGGTTCCGGCGTTGGTGACAGCGCGACTGGTCCGAGAGACGCAAGCCCTGCCGGTGGCGGGGTTACACGGCGGGCCAAAATCCCGGGAGAACGCCGCACGGTTCCGCGCTCGAGCGGGTCCGTCTCCCGGTCCTTCTCGTGCGCATTCATTGCGATCCGGCACACGCCGGCCCGAGGAGGAGAAGGTGATGACACCGACCAAGGCCGTCGCGGCGCTCGCCGCCATCCTGGCCACCGCCGCCGCCAGTATCCCGGCCAGCGCCCCCGCCAGCGCCCAGGAAAAGACCGACTTTTCGGTCTGCTGGTCGATCTATGTCGGCTGGATGCCGTGGGGCTACATGCAGGACAGCGGCATCCTGAAGAAGTGGGCCGACAAGTACGGAATCACCGTCGAGGCCGTGCAGATCAACGACTACGTCGAGTCCATCAACCAGTACACCGCCGGCCAGTACGACGGCTGCTCGATGACCAACATGGACGCCCTCTCGATCCCCGCCGGCGGCGGCGTCGACACCACCGCCCTCATCGTCGGCGACTATTCCGACGGCAACGACGGCATCGTCCTGAAGGGCAATGACACCCTCGCCGAGATCGCCGGCGAGCGGGTCAATCTCGTGGAGCTGTCGGTCTCGCACTATCTGCTGGCGCGAGGGCTGGAGATGGTCGACCTCGCCGAGCGCGACATCACCGTCGTCAACACCTCCGACGCCGACCTCGTCGCCGCCTACACCACGCCGGACGTCACGGCCGTGGTCACCTGGAATCCGCTGCTGTCGGAAATCCTCGGCATGCCGGACTCCACGAAGGTGTTCGACTCGTCCGAAATTCCGGGCGAGATCATCGACATGATGGTCGTCAACACCGAGACGCTCCAGGCCAACCCGGACTTCGGCAAGGCTCTGGTCGGCGCCTGGTACGAGACGATGGCGCTGATGCAGGGCGACGACATCGACGCGCTGACCGCGATGGCGACCGCCTCCGGCACCGACATCGAAGGCTACAAGGAGCAGCTCGCCTCCACCGCGATGTTCTACACCCCGGCCGAGGCGGTGGAGTTCGTCGCCGGCGAGGGCCTCCCCGAGACGATGACATTCGTCGCCACCTTCCTGTTCGATCACGGCATCCTCGGCACCGGGGCGCCGAGCGCGGAGTTCGTCGGCGTGGAGTATCCGGACGGGTCCGTCACCGGCGACACGGGCAACGTCAAGCTGCGCTTCGACACCACGTACATGCAGATGGCGGCCGACGGCCGGCTCTGACGCGGCAGCAAGGCCCATGCGCCTCGTCAACCGCAAGCCCGATCGCGTCGGCGCCATCCTCCTCGGCGCGATCCCGTTCGCGGTGGCGCTGGTGGCCTACGTCGTCGGCAGCGCGATCCGGCGGGCGGAGAACCCGGCCGACAAGCTGCTGCCCTCGCTCGGCGCGATGTGGACCACCTTCACCCGCATGGCCTTCGAGGCCGACAAGCGCACCGGCGACTACCTCCTGTGGGTCGACACGGCCGCGAGCCTGGAGCGGCTCGCCGCGGGCATGGCGATCGCCGCCGCGCTCGCGGTGGTGCTCGGCGCCGTCGTCGGCATCCTGCCGCTGGGGCGGGCGTTGTTCTCGCCCTTCGTGTCCGCCTTCTCGCTGATCCCGCCGATCACGGTGCTGCCGATCCTCTTCATCGTGCTGGGTCTCGGCGAGGCGGCCAAAGTCGGCCTCATCGTGGTGGGTACCGCGCCGCTGATGATCCGCGCGGTGGCACAGGCGATCCTCGACCTGCCGCGCGAGGAGATCATCCGCGCGCAGACGCTGGGCGCCTCGACGCTGCAACTCGCGGTGCGGGTGGTGTTGCCGCAGATGTGGCCGCATCTCGTCCGCGCGATCCGGCTGGGGCTGGTGCCGGCGTGGATCTTCCTCGTCTCGGCCGAGGCGATCGCGGCGACCGAGGGGCTCGGCTACCGCATCTTCCTCGTGCGGCGCTACCTCGCGATGGACGTCATCATCCCCTACGTCGTCTGGATCACGCTGCTCGCCTACCTGATCGACCGCGCGCTGGCGTTTGCCTCACGCCGCCTCTTCCCCTGGGCACACCTCGCGGGGGACAGCCTGTGAGCTACGTGGAGGTGCGGCGGCTGGGGCTGACCTACGGCCAATTCCCGATCCTCGAGCGCGTCTCCATGGAGGTCGCGCAAGGGGCGCTGGTGACGATCGTCGGCGCGTCGGGCTGCGGCAAGTCCACCTTTCTGCGCATGCTGCTGGGCCAGGAGCAGCCGACCGAGGGCGCGATCTTCATCGAGGGCGCGCCCATCGCGCGCGAGCCGGATCCGGACCGGGGCATCGTCTTCCAGAAGTCGTCCGTCTTCCCGCACCTGACGGTGCGTGGGAACCTGATGCTGCCCTTCGAGATCGAGCGGGGCGGTCCCTTCGCCCGGCTCACCGGCGCGCGCCGGCGCGAGGCGCGCCCGAAGGCGGAGGCGATGATGGAGCGCATCGGCCTCGCCCACGCCGCGACGCGCTATCCCGTCCAACTCTCGGGCGGAATGCAGCAGCGGCTGGCGCTCGGCCAGGCACTGCTGCGGCGGCCCAAGATCCTGCTGCTGGACGAACCCTTCGGCGCGCTCGATCCCGGCACCCGGCGCGAGATGCAGGCGCTCCTGGTGGAGCTGTGGCGCGAGACCGGGATGACCGTCTTCATGGTCACGCACGACATCCGCGAAGCCTTCGAGCTGGGGACCCGCGTCCTCGTGTTCGACAAGATCCGCCACGACCCGCAGCACCCGCACGCCTACGGCGCGACGATCACCTACGACATCCCCCTGAAGAGCCCCGTCGCGGGCGAGAGCGGCGCCACGGCCCCGGCCGCCGAGGCCCGGCCGCGCGCGCCCCATCTCACCCTGCTGACGAACACGAAGGAACGTTCATGACCGACCACCCCGTCCGCGCGTCCCGCAAGGCCGGCACCCGCACACGCGCACGGCCCGCTCGGCGCCATCACCCCGACTTCAACGCCCGCGAGACGCGCGGCTGGAAGGCGCTGGAGAAGGAGAACGCGCTCCCCGGCAGCGCCTGGGCGGCCGAGCAGAAGTGGGCGCTGGAGATGGGCCTCCCCGGCGCCCCGTCGCTGGAAGACCGCACGATCCCGACCTTCGCGCGGGGCGAGCTGCCGCACTTCGCCGGCATCAACACCTTCCTCAAGGCGCCCTACGTCGAGAACATTCGCGACGTCGCCAAGTACGACGCGGCGGTGCTGGGCGTGCCGTTCGACAGCGGCACCACCTACCGGCCCGGCACGCGCTTCGGCCCGCAGGGGATCCGCCGCATCTCCGCGCTCTACACCACCTACAATTACGAGCTGGGCGTCGACCTGCGCGAGCAGATGACGCTGTGCGACGCGGGCGACGTCTTCACCATCCCCGGCAACCTGGAAAAGTCGTTCGACCAGATCAGCCGCGGCGTCGGCCACGTCTTCGCCTCCGGGGCGCTGCCGGTGATCCTGGGCGGCGACCACTCGATCGGCTTTCCGTGCGTGCGCGGCATCGCCGAGAACACGTCGAAGAAGATCGGCATCATCCACTTCGACCGGCACATCGACATCCAGGAGAAGGACCTCGACGAGCGGATGCACACGACGCCGTGGTACTGGGCGACGAACCTGCCCAACGTGCCGGCGGTGAACCTCGTACAGCTCGGCATCGGCGGATGGCAGGTGCCCCGTCCGGGCGCGGCGGAGGCCTACCGGCGCCAGACCAACGTGCTCACCATCGAGGATATCGAGCACTACGGCCTTGAAAAGACCGCCGAGATCGCCCTGGAGCTGGCCTGGAAGGACGCCGACGCGGTGTACATCTCGTTCGACGTCGACAGTCTGGACTGCGGCTTCGTGCCCGGCACGGGGTGGCCGGAGCCGGGCGGGTTCCTGCCGCGCGAGGCGCTGAAGATCCTCGGCCTCGTCTGCGCGCCGGGGATTTGCGGGTTGGAGGTGGTGGAGGTTTCCCCGCCATATGATACGTCCGACATCACGGCGCTGATGGGCACGCGCGTCGCGGTCGAGGCGCTCGGCTCCATGTGTGCCCACGGCACGCTCGGCAAGCACAAGGCGATCATCGACAAGCCGATCGACTACGAGAAGGCGTAACCATGCACCGCGGTCACGACGAACCGTACGACCCTTACGTCGCCCGCCCACACGGCGGCTCCCACCATGCCCACAATCACCGTGGCACGACGCAGTGGCAGACGCCGCATCGGGCCGACGGCGGCGACGCCGAGGCCCCGGTGACGCGCGAGGCCGATCTCGACCTGGTGGAGACGGCCTTCGTCGAGGGATTCCAGCACACCGCCGATCCGACGAGCTTCCTGCGCCTCGCCGGCGTCCCCTTCGTCGGCCGCCGCGCCGACGGGGGCGAGATGCGGCTGCTGCGGGTCGCGCTCGGCACCCGCGCCGACATGGCCTCGCTGACGCCCCACCTCGGCGGTGGCTCCTTCCGCTACGATCCGCTGCCGGCGGCGATGGTGTCCAAGCGCACCACGCTCGGCTTCGTCTACTTCGACGGCCACGACACCCTCGAACTCTCGTTCGAGGAGGCCCGCGCGCTCGCCCCCGCGTGAGCGCGCCCGAGACCCCGCCCGCCCGCGCGCGCAGCGCCAAGCCCCCGCGTGCCGCCAGGGGTGCGGCAACGCCCGACGCTATCCTCACCAATGCCGAGGCACGGCACGTCTTTCTGACGCGCCACCTCCTCGCGGTCCCGCCGACCGGACCGGCGGACCTTGCGACCGTCGAGGCGACCATCGGCCGGCTCGGCTTCGTGCAGGTGGATTCGATCCCCACGGTGGCACGCGCCCACCACATGATCCTCTACGCCCGCCACCACCGCTACCGCGAGAAGACGCTGACCCGCCTGCTCGACTCGCGCCGCCTGTTCGAGGGGTGGACGCACGACGCCAGCCTCGTCCCGATGGCGTTCTGGCCCTATTGGCGCCGCCGCTTCCGCACCGCCGAGACACGCCTCACCGCCCGTTGGAGCGACGATGGCCGCAACCTTTCCATGTGCGAGCAGGTGCTGGCCCACGTGCGCGACAACGGCCCCACCCTGTCGCGCGACTTTGCCGAGGAGAAGTCGTCCGCCGGGTGGTGGAACTGGCAGCCGACCAAGGTCGCGCTCGAGTTCCTGTGGCGCACTGGAAAGCTCGCCGTGTGCCACCGCGAGGGGTTCCAGAAGGTGTACGACCTCACCGAGCGGGTCGTGCCGGCGGACCTCATGGCGCAGGACGTGAGCGAAGAGGCGATCGTCGACTGGGCGGCCGAGGCTGCGCTCACCCGCCTCGGCTTCGCCACCCCGCGCCAGCTCGCCGACTTCTTCGAGCTGATCACCGCCGAGGAGGCCGAGGACTGGATCGCCCGCAGCGCCGACCGGCTCCGCCCCGTCGGCATCACGCTGGCCGACGGGACGGTGCGCCGCGCCGTCGCGTTCGACGACGGCGCACCGCTCGACACCGCGGCCCCCACGGGCCGGCTGCGTATCGTCAGCCCGTTCGACCCGATGGTGCGCGACCGCCGCCGCACCGAGCAGCTGTTCGACTTCTTCTACCGGATCGAGATCTACGTCCCCAAGGAGAAGCGGCAGTACGGCTACTACGTCTTCCCGATCCTGGAGGGCGACCGGTTCGTCGCCCGGATCGACATGGCGCGCGGCGCATCCGGGGCGCTGGAGGTCGCCGGGGTGTGGCCGGAGGCGCGGGTGCGTTTCGGCGCCGCCCGCACGCGCGCGCTGGAGGCGGAGCTGACCCGCCTCGCCCGCTTCGCCGGCTGCGACGGCGTCACCTTCCTGGACGGCTGGCTGCGCGGCTGATCTACGCGTCGGCGCCGGATCGCGGCACGGGCGTCGCCCGCGCGCGGGTGCGGGCGGGCACCCACCGGTCGACCAGTTGGACACTCCAGCGACCGGCGAGCGCGCCGCTGAGGGCGCAGACCGGTGCGAAGGCGTGGGCGATGGGAATGCCGAGGACGAGCCCCACCACGGCGCCGACGACGCCGCCGCGCCATGGCGTCAGCCCCGCGCGGTCCATCGCGAACCAGATCGGCGCGCCGAGCAGCAAGCCCGGCACCCCGGCGATGATCAGCCCGAAGACCCCGAACAGCACGACCCCCTTGACGACGCCCCCGACGAGCGAGCCGCCCTCGGACGGCGGCGCGCCGACCGCCGCGACTACGGCGAGCGTCACCGCCGTCATCAACGAGCCGATGGCCGAGGCCAGGAGGGCGCCGAGGAGACAGCGTCCGATCGCCCGCTTCCAACCCATCGGCCCCTCCCCGGCGCCGCAGCCGACTTCGCCGCGGCGGTGACGGCGTCCAGCGTATCGCAGGTCGAACCGCCGAGCACGCCGCGGCGGGCGCGCACCGGCCTACTTCAGATCGGACGACATATCGACGATCGGCTGCCGGCCCTCGGTGGAGAGCTTCAGGACCGCGGTCCCGTCGAGGTCCAGCGTCGTCATGTCGACCATGCGGATGGTCTGGTCGTCGTAGGTCTTCCAGAAATAGCGCAGCGTGCCCGGGTCGCGCGCGACCGTCAGCATCGTGTAGTCGAAGTGCGTCTTGCCGTCCTCCTCCGCGCGCGCGGCGCCGACCGGAATGTCGAAATTGTTGAGGATGTGGAAGACCTGGAGCGCCGCCTCCTGCGAGGTCTTCGACCGGACCGCCATCGCGCTGAAGGCGGCCGCCCGCACGAAGCGCGACGGCGGGGTGAAATCGCCCGGAAGCCCCAGGAGGCCGGTCCCCTGGCCGAGCTGCTCGAGCTTCATGTCGTTCACCTCGACCTGCGGCACGTTGAGCGGGTTGAGGGCGACGTAGTTGCGCAGGTTGGTCATGTGCCAGTCGAACGTCGGCGAATTGGTGATGACGCCGAGGGGGTTGTCGAACAGCGTCAGCTCCCCGTTCATCGGCTCGATGACGAGGCTCTTGCCGCTCTTGTCGTAGACGACGTAGTGCAGCGGCTGCGGCACCGGCGGAAAGCCGGGGATCAGCGTCGGCGCGATCTTCACCGTGCCCTTCTCTAGCGCGGCGCGCACCTCGTCGACGGTCTCGAAGCTGGTGACGAGCCAGTTGGGAAAGTCCGCCGGCCCCATCGACTGCGCCTGGTTTTCCGGCGTCGTCTGCGAATAACCGGCATAGGACGGGAAATAGAACGATCCGACCGCGAGGCCCTTCTCGTTGATCCCGTCGATCAGCGCCAGATTGCCGAACGCGATCGCCCCGACGGCGGCATATTTGGCGGTCCATGCCATGCCCTCGCCCGACGGCGTCTCGCCGGTGAAGGCGTAACCGCGCGGGATCATGACGATGTCGGTGTCGATGTACATGCCGAACTCGAGCGTGCGACCGTTGACGGTCTGCCCGCCGGTGGTGGTCAGCATGATGCCGGTGCAGGCCAGCGCGCTCTGCGCGACGATCCCGCCCGCCAGCACACCGGCGAGGGTGGCGGCCATCACGCGCTTGAGTGGGGTTGCGATCTGCATTCGGGGCATCCTTTCTCAGGGCGGCGCGAGCCGGTCCGCCCGCGCACACTCATGGCGCGTATAGGCGACAGGTGTGTGGTGAACCAAATTGTATGATCGAATTGACGCGATCCGCGTCGCAGCGGCGCGATCGTGGGGCCTCGTCGTCGCCGGGCATCGCGCGTCGCCGTGCGCATCGGCCCCTACGAAAAACGGGGCGCCGTGGGCACCCCGTCTCCGCGTCGGTTCAGTGGTGGGCCGCGGCGGTACGCCGGGCGCCTACTGCCACTGCTTGATAATCTCCTCGTAGGCGATCGTCTCGCCCTGCGGCTTCTCGTTCTCGAGCTTGGGCTTGGGCGCGCCCGGCTGATCGAGCCAGTACTGGGCGTCGCGCTCCTCGTTGAGGCGCGGGCCGCAGCCGCCGTAGACGTTGGCTTTCTCGTCGGCCTGCTGCATGCGGGCCATGATCTGGTCCATCTCGCCGGCGAGGCGGTCCATGGCGACCTGCGGGGTGTAGTTGCCCGCGTTCACGTCACCGATGTACTGCCACCACAGCTGCGCCAGCTTCGGGTAGTCCGGCACGTTGACGCCGGTCGGGGTCCAGCGGGTGCGGTCCGGCGAGCGGTAGAACTCGACGAGGCCGCCCAGCGCCGGCGCGCGCTCGGTGAAGCTCTCGTGGTTGACGGTAGAGTCGCGCACGAACGTGAGGCCGACGTGGCTCTTCTCGGTGTCGACCGTCTTGGAGCCGACGAACTGGGCGTAGAGCCAGGCGGCCTTGCGGCGGTCGACCGGGGTGGACTTCAGGAAGGTCCAGGATCCGACGTCCTGGTAGCCGACCTTCATGCCCTCTTCCCAGTAGGGGCCGTGCGGCGACGGCGCCATGCGCCACAGCGGCATGCCCTCGTCGTCGACGGTGTTGTTGCCCTCGGACTTCGGCTTCACCATGTCGGCGGTGAAGGCGGTGTACCAGAAGATCTGCTGCGCCACGTTGCCCTGGTTGAGCGCGGGGAGCGACTGGTAGAAGTCGTAGGACGCGGCGGACGGCGGGGCGTAGGTGCGCAGCCACTCGTCCCACTTGGCGATCGCGTAGACCGCAGCCGGGGAGTTGGTGCCACCGCCGCGGGTCACGGACGCGCCCACCGGGTTGCACGACCCCTCCTCCATGCGGATGCCCCACTCGTCGACCGGGCGGCCGTTGGGCAGGCCCTTGTCACCCTCGCCGGCCATGGAGAGCCACGCGTCGGTCATGCGCCAGCCGAGGTCCGGCGCGCGCTTGCCGTAGTCCATGTGGCCGTAGATGCGGACGCCGTCGATCTCCTTGACGTCGTTGGAGAAGAATTCGGCGATATCCTCATAGGCGGACCAGTTGACCGGCACGCCGAGGTCGTAGCCGTACTTCTCCTTGAAGGCGGCCTTGTTGTCCTCGTCGTCGAACCAATCTTTGCGGAACCAGTAGAGGTTGGCGAACTGCTGGTCGGGGAGCTGCCACAGCGCACCGTCCGGCCCGGTCGTGAACTCCTTGCCGATGAAATCCTCCAGGTCGAGGCCCGGATTGGTGACGTCCTTGCCCTCGCCCTCCATCCATTCGGACAGGTTCACCGCGGCCTGCAAGCGGGCGTGGGTGCCGACGAGGTCCGAATCGTTGACGTAGGCGTCGTAGAGGTTGCGGTTCGTCTGCATCTGCGTCTGAACCGCCTGGACGACCTCGCCCTCGCCCAGGAGCTGGTGGTTCACCTTGATGCCGGTGATCTCCTCGAACGCCTTGGTGAGGACCTCCGACTCGTAGGTGTGCGTCGGGATGGTCTCGGAGAGGACGTTGATCTCCATCCCCTGGAACGGCTCGGCGGCCTTGATGAACCACTCCATCTCCGCCTTCTGCTCGTCGGGCGAGAGCGCGGAGCGTTGGAAGCTGTCGTCGATCCAGCGCTCGGCGGCGGCCATGTCCGCCAGCGCCGGAGTGGCCGCGGACAGCGCCATGACGCCGGCCGTGGCGAGAAGTAGGTGTCTCATCGTGGTTCCTTCCCTTTTAGTTTTGTTCGTGTTTTTGCCCGGTCGGTCCTGCTAGAATGAGCCGACTCGGGCGCCGGTCCCTGCGAGCCGAGGCCATGCAAGGTCAGGATGGGTATGGTGTTTCGGACCTGCGGCACGAGCGCCGCTCTGGTACTGGTCGCGCTCCTCGCCGGATGCGCGGACAGCAAGGTCGATCTCTCCACAGACGCCTTCGTCGGCGACTGGAGCTGCAACGATGTCGACGTCACGCTCTCCACGCGCGAGGTGAAGATCGGCGACACGGCCAGGAAGGTCGCCTGGATCGAGACCGGCGGCAACGCCGACTACGGCCTTTTCATGACCGACGGGGGCCACTACAGCGTGTTCGACACCACGCGCCGCTCGCTCACCCTGCACGACCACAAGGGCGAGGTGACCATGGTATGCAACCGCGCGTAAGGTCATCGCTCAGACGACCGTGAACACGATCAGCGCCACGACGACGGCGATGATCGACGCGATCCACAGCGGCCCGCCGGCAAAGGCGAGCCAGCCGAGGTGGATGTAGGCGGCGGCCAGCAACGAGATGAAGAGCCGGTCGCCGCGGGTGGTGGTGAGGCCGAGCGCACCGTCGCGCGGGGCGCCGCCCGGCCGGACGACCTCCCACAGCGTCATCAGGACGAGCGCGGCCGCGATCGAGGCGAAGAACACCGCCGTCTGCCACGTCCAGGCCATCCAGCCGAGGCCGACCATCTCGGCAAAGGTCGGCTCGGCGGCCTGCGCGAAGGCGGGCACGGCGGCGAGCGCGAAGGACACCGCCAGGAGCGCGCGCTGGAGCATCGGACCTCTCATCACACCCGCCCCAGGGCGAAGCCCTTGGCGATGTAGTTGCGCACGAAATAGATGACGATCGCGCCCGGAATGATGGTCAGCACCCCGGCGGCCGCCAGCAGCCCCAGCTCGTAGCCGGAGGTGGAGGCGGTGCGCGTCATCACCGCGGCGATCGGCTTGGCGGCGACGGTGGTGAGGTTCTTGGCCAGCAGCATCTCCACCCACGAGAACATGAAGCAGAAGAACGCGGTGACGCCGATGCCGCTCGCGATCAGCGGCATGAAGATCTTCACGAAGAACTTCGGGAACGAGTAGCCGTCGATGTAGGCGGTCTCGTCGATCTCCTTCGGCACGCCCGACATGAACCCTTCCAGGATCCACACCGCGAGCGGGATGTTGAAGAGGCAGTGCGCCAGCGCGACGGCCCAGTGCGTGTCGAACAGCCCGAGCGACGAGTAGAGCTCGACGAACGGCAGGACGAAGACCGCCGGCGGCGCCATGCGGTTGGTGAGCAGCCAGAAGAAGAGGTGCTTGTCGCCCATGAACCGGTAGCGCGAGAAGGCGTAGGCCGCCGGCAGCGCCACCGTGACCGAGATCACCGTGTTCATCATCACGTAGATCATCGAGTTGACGTAGCCCATGTACCAGGCCGGGTTCGTCAGGATCTCGACGTAGCTGTCGACGGTGAAGTTCTGCGGATAGGGGCTGAAGCCGCCGAGGATCTCGTTCGTGGTCTTGAAGCTCATGTTGATGAGCCAATAGATCGGCAGCATCAGGAAGACGATGTAGAGCGTCGGCACCAACCAGCGCAGCGGAATGCGGCGGGCGGGCCGCCGAGCGGCGGCGGCGGCGGCGGTCATGGATGGGCCTCCTTGTCCTTCGTCATCAGCGTGAAGAAGAGCCAGCAGACCAGCAGCGTCATCAGGAAGTAGATGATCGACATGGCCGCCGCGATGCCGAGGTTGAACTCACCCACGGCCGCCTTCACCAGGTCGATCGACAGGAACGTCGTCGCGTTGCCGGGGCCGCCGCCGGTGAGGACGAACGGCTCGGTGTAGATCATGAACGAATCAATGAAGCGCAGCAGGATCGCGATGATCAGCACCGTCTTCATCTTCGGCAGCTGGATATAGCGGAAGACCGCCCAGCGCGACGCGCCATCGATCTTGGCCGCGCGGTAGTAGGCGTCGTCGATCGATTGCAGGCCTGCATAGGCCAGCAGCACGACGAGCGACGTCCAGTGCCACACGTCCATCAACACCACGGTGAACCAGGCCGAGATCGGCTGATTGGTGTAGTTGAAGTTGATGCCGAGCGCGTTGAGCCCCCATCCCAGCAGGCCGATCTCCGGCAGCGCGAAGATGTTCCAGATCGCGCCGACCACGTTCCACGGGATCAGCAGCGGCAGCGCCATCAATACCAGGCAGAGCGAGGCCCACCCGCCCTTCTTCGGCATCGCCAGCGCCACCGCGACGCCCAGAGGCACCTCGATCGCCAGGATGATGAACGTGAACGCGAACTGGCGGATCAGCGCGTGGTGGAACCGCTCCGACGAGAGGACGTCCTCGTAGTGCCGGGTGCCGACCCAGTCCCAGAAGCCGGCGATGAAACTCTCCTGCAACGAATAGTTCACCACCGTCATCAGCGGCAGGATCGCGTTCAGCGCCACCAGCAAGAGCACCGGCAGGACGAGGAACCAGGCGCGGTTGTTTTCGGTCTTGGTCACCCTGCCACCTCGATCCGCCAGTCGTCGGCGTAGACGTTGATGCCCTCCGGTCGGAAGGCGGCGCGCGGGTGCGCCGGGACCTCGGCGCCCTCCGGCAGGATCGCCGCGACGGCGTGACCGGCGAGCGTGCCGTGGACGATCTTCTCGCGCCCGATGTCGTCGACGCGGGTCACGGTGAAGGGCAGCCCCTCCTCCCCCAGCGCCACGAATTCCGGCCGGATGCCGAGGGCCGTCTTCGCACCGGCCGCGACCGTCGCGGCGCCGGGCAGCGCAATCGTCTCCCCGCCCAGCGTGGCACTGGCGCCGTCGAGCGTGACCGGCAACACGTTCATGCCCGGCGAGCCGATGAAGTAGCCGACGAAGGTGTGCTGCGG
Source organism: Acuticoccus sp. I52.16.1 (assembly GCF_022865125.1). Taxonomy (NCBI): domain Bacteria; kingdom Pseudomonadati; phylum Pseudomonadota; class Alphaproteobacteria; order Hyphomicrobiales; family Amorphaceae; genus Acuticoccus; species Acuticoccus sp. I52.16.1. The sequence goes on from NZ_CP094828.1 coordinate 53,045, forward strand.
CCGCTCGAAGAGGTCTTGCGGGGTGCCGACCTGCACCACCTCGCCGTCGTACATGACGACGACCGTGTCGGCGAAGGTCAGAGCCTCGGTCTGGTCGTGCGTGACGTAGACCATGGTATGGCCGAACTCGCGGTGCAGCGTCTTGAGCTGGGAGCGGAGCTGCCACTTCAGATGCGGGTCGATCACGGTCAGCGGCTCGTCGAACAGGATCGCCGAGACGTCCTCGCGCACCATCCCCCGGCCGAGCGAGATCTTCTGCTTCAGGTCCGCCGTCAGGCTCGCCGCGCGACGGTCGGCCAGTGCGCCGAGGCCCAGCATCTCCAGGATGCGTGGCACACGCTCCTCGATCTTGGCGCGCGGCACCCCCCGGTTCTTCAGCGGGAAGGCGAGGTTCTCGGCGACCGTCATCGTGTCGTAGACGACCGGGAACTGGAACACCTGGGCGATGTTGCGCGCTTCGGGCGGCAGCTGGGTGACGTCCTCGCCGTCGAACAGCACCCGCCCCTCGGACGGGATCACGAGGCCGGAGATGATGTTGAGGAGCGTCGTCTTCCCGCAGCCGGACGGGCCGAGCAGCGCATAGGCGCCGCCGTCGCTCCAGACGTGGTTGAGTTCCTTCAACGCATAATCGGCCCGGCTCCGGCCGGAGCCGTAGGCGTGGCGGATGTGGTCGAGGTTGATTTCGGCCATCGCTCAGGCCTCCTCGACGAGAGGCACGGCCTCGACCGCCCGCTCGTCGTCATCGAACAGCATCAGGCGATCGAGCGAGAAATAGACCTCGACCGGCGTCTTGGGCTCCAGGTCGTGGATGCCGTGCGCCAGCACGATCCAGTCGCCCAGCACGCGCATGTGAATGAAGGTCTCCGAGCCGGTGATCTCGGTGCTGACGACCTGTCCTGTCACCGGAACCTCGTCGGCGTCGGAGCGGTGCAGCGCGAGATGGTGCGGGCGCAGACCCAGCGCATAGCGTCCATCGGGGATCCCGACATAGCGCGTCGGCACGGGGATCGCGTCGAAGCCCGGTTGCCCCTCGTCGCCGACGTCGGGCAGCAGCATGTCGCCCGATTTGCGCACCCAGGCCCAGTTCAGCGGCGGGTCCGACAGGGTTCGCGCGGTATCCAGCGTGTTGGGCTTGCGGTAGACCTCCACCGTCGGCCCGAACTGGGTGATGCGGCCCTCCTTCAGCGTGGCGGTGTTGCCGCCCAAGAGCAACGCTTCCTCCGGCTCGGCCGTGGCGTAGACGAAGATCGCGCCCGACTCGGCGAAGATCTTCGGAAGCTCCGCGCGCAACTCCTCGCGCAGCTTGTAGTCGAGGTTGGCGAGCGGCTCGTCCAGCAGCACCAGGCGGGCGTTCTTGGCGAGCGCGCGGGCAAGCGCGGTGCGCTGCTGCTGCCCGCCGGAGAGTTGCAGCGGCATGCGGTCGAGGTAGGGGGTGAGCTGTAGCAGATCGGCCACCTTCGCCACCGCCGCCCGGATCTCGGCCTTCGACTTGCGGGCGATCTTCATCGGCGAGGCGATGTTGTCGTACACGGTCATCGCCGGGTAGTTGATGAACTGCTGGTAGACCATCGCGACGTCGCGCTTCTGCACCGGCACCCCGGTGACGTCCGCCCCGTCGACATGGACCGTCCCGGTGGTGGGCCGGTCGAGGCCCGCCATCAGGCGCATCAGGCTCGTCTTGCCGGAAAGTGTGGGGCCGAGCAGCACGTTCAGCGACCCCGGCTGCAGGCACAGCGAGATGTCGGCGAGGTGCATCGCCTCGCCCACACGCTTGCCCACGCCGCGCAATTCCAGCATCGCCCCTCCCTTTCGCGGCCCCTGCCGCAGCCGCCGGTTGCATCCGGCCTATAGTGTTGCGGCGCTGGCGCCGCGATCGTCAATCAGGCCGCGTGTGCGGCGTGACCCGTGGCGTCCTTCATGAATTCGTCGAGCCCGGCCCGCTCGTCGTCGGTCATGAAGAGCCCCAGCTTGGTGCGGCGCCACAGGACGTCCTCGGCGGTGATGGCCCACTCGGTATCGATGAGATGACGCACCTCGCGCTCGGTGAGGCCGGCGCCGAACCGGCGGCCGAGGTCGTCCGCCCCGGTGGCGCCGCGCAGGATGTCCTGCGCCCGCACGCCGTAGAGCCGTGCCAGCCGTGCCGCCAACGCGGCGTCCAACCACGGGTAGGTGTCGGTCAGTCGCCGGGCGAAACCCTGCGCGACGGAGATCGGCATGTCGCCGCCCGGAAGCGGAGCCTTGGCGGTCCAGTTGCCGCCCTTGCCGCCGATTAGGCCGGCGATCCGCTCCGCCGCCGACTCGGCGAGACGGCGGTAGGTCGTCAGCTTGCCGCCGAAGACGTTGAGAAGCGCCGGCTTGCCGTGCCCGCCCTCGGTGCGCAGCACGTAGTCGCGCGTCGCCTCCTGGGCCTTGGACGCGCCGTCGTCGAAGAGCGGCCGCACGCCCGAGTAGGTCCACACCAGCGCGTCCCGCGTCACGGGCGTCTTGAAGTACTCGCTGGCGGCGGCGACGAGGTAGTCGATCTCGGCGTCCTTGATGGTCGCCGCGCGCGGATCGCCGGTGAAGTCGCTGTCGGTGGTGCCGATGAGGGTGAATTCGCCCTCGTAGGGGATCGCGAAGATGATCCGCCCGTCGCCGTTCTGAAAGATGTACGCCTTGTCGTGGTCGTAGAGCTTGCGCACCACGATGTGGCTGCCCTGGACGAGGCGGACGTTGTGCGCGTCGTTGCGCCCGAAGGTCTCGCCCAGCACATGGTCCACCCACGGGCCCGCGGCGTTGACGAGGCAGCGACCGCGCACCGTCTCCAACGCCCCGTCCGCCCCTCGCAGGGTGACGCACCAGCCCTCCCCGTCCGGCCGCGCTTCGGTGACTTCGGTGCGGGTCTTGATGGTGGCGCCGCGGTCGGCCGCGTCGCGCGCGTTGAGGACGACGAACCGCGCATCGTCGACCCAGCAGTCGGAATATTCGAAGCCTTTGACGAACTCGTCCTTCAGCGGCGCCCCCGCCTCGTCGCTCCGCAGGTCGAGCGTGCGCGTGGCCGGCAGCAGCTTGCGCCCGCCGAGATGGTCGTAAGCGAAGAGGCCGAGGCGCAGCATCCAGGTCGGACGCAGGCCCTCGTGATGCGGCAGCACGAACCGCAGCGGGCGGATGATGTGCGGAGCCATGGCCCACAGCACCTCGCGCTCGATAAGCGCCTCGCGCACCAAACGAAATTCGTAATGTTCGAGATAGCGCAGGCCGCCGTGGATCAGCTTCGTCGACCAGGACGACGTGCCGGACGCGAAGTCCACCTTCTCGGCGAGCAGAACGGAGTAGCCACGGCCCACCAGGTCGCGCGCAATTCCACAGCCGTTGATGCCGCCACCGATAATGATGACGTCGAAGGTGTCGTGTTGATCCACGAGCGTTTTCTCCCCTCCGATTTGGCTAAATGAACGCCATTCGAATGTCAAATGAAAGCCTCGCCCGAATGGCGGGCGCACGCGCGCGCGCCGCGGCACGCGGCGTCGCAGGGGCGGAAAATGGCGGGGATGACGGGGCCGGTCAGCCCTTGGCGGTCTCGATCAGGCGGACATCGTGCTGATGGCAGACCTCGGCGAGCGCGGCGGGCGCCTCGTCCGTCACGAAGGTGGCCACCTGGCTGATGTGGCCGATGCGCACCGGTGCGGCGCGCTCGTATTTCGAGGCGTCGCTGACGAGGATCACGTGGCGCGCGTTCTGGATGATCGCCTGCGCCACCCGCACCTCGCGGAAGTCGTAGTCGAGCAGAGCGCCGTCGGCGTCGATGGCGGAGGCGCCGATCACCGCATAGTCGACCTTGAACTGGCGAATGAAGTCGCTCGCCGCCTCGCCGACGATGCCCCCGTCGGACCCGCGCACCACGCCGCCGGCGATCACCACCTCGAACTTGGGGTGCAGCCGCATCCGGTTGGCGACGTTGATGTTGTTGGTGATCACCATCAACGCGTCGTGCGACAGGAGCGCCTCGGAAACCGCCTCGGTGGTGGTTCCGATGTTGACGAAGAGCGAGGCGCCTTCCGGGATCAGCGCGGCGGCGGCGCGGCCGATCGCGGCCTTCTCCCCTGCCGCGACCTGCCGGCGCTTCTCGTATTCCAGGTTGGCGACACCGGTGGAGAACACGGCGCCGCCGTGGACGCGTTGCAGGATCTGCCGCGCGGCCAACTCGTTGAGGTCGCGCCGGATCGTCTGCGGCGTGACGTCGAAGTGGGCGGCGAGGTCGTCCACGGTGACGCGGCCCTGCTCGCGCGCCAGGGCGACGATGGCGTCCTGGCGCATGGCGACGTCGGCCGGGCGGGTCAAATCCGCGAAGTCGCCCTTCATCTGCCGTCCCCATCCGCCATCATTTTTTCCGGTTTGGCCGAAATTAAAGGCGCTTGGCAAGGCAATCCCGCCACCATCCATCAACAGATTGCATTGTGGGCGGCGATGCGCTTTGCCCGCCATGGCTCAACCCTTTAAGTTGGAGCGTCATGGACGAGGCCTCGGCAGATCGACTGGAGCAGGCGCTGCGCGCGGACGGGGTGCGGATCACGCGCCAGCGCGCGGCTATCTTGAAAGTGCTGTCGGAGGCCGGCGACCACCCGGACGCCAGCGAATTGCACCGCCGCGCCAAGGATATCGAGGAGACCGTCTCCCTCGCCACGGTCTACCGCACGCTCGCCGCGCTCGAGGCGCAGGGCATCGTCCACCGGCACGTGTTCGAAGGGACCCCGGCCCGCTTCGAAACCGCCGACCTGCCGCATCACGACCACATTATCGACATAGAAACCGGCGACGTGATCGAGTTCGCGTCGGACAAGATCGAGCGCCTGCAGGCAGAAATCGCCAAAGAGCTGGGATACGAGGTTGTCAGGCACCGCCTTGAACTTTATTGCAGGCGCATCAAAAAGCCGTGACGTCGGGGCCGTTCGGCACGAACCGTGCAGATCGAGCCAAAATTGCGAGGAAGCGTTTACCAACGCAACAATTGTACCCGTCGCCGCGCTATATGCGGCCATTGAAATGACTTATTTGTAAGCAGGCAAGTGACGGTTAAGGGCCTATCTCTCAGCCACCATCGCGGCGCACCGGGCGTCGCCGGCCGAGGGCGGGCCCGTGGCTCGCCACCATCGACGAAACCGGGCTGGCACGGGGGCGTATGTTGATCGACACGACCAGGGCGGGCCCGGACGGTCAGCCACACGCGCCCAGCCGCAGGGAGCGCGCCGCATGCCATCGCATCAGCGCGCCCATCATCGATACCATCCGCATGGTGCTCGACGTCCCGTTCGCCGCGGTCGTCTTCCCGGCCGGCGTGTCCCGCTGGCTGAGTGCGCCGAACCCCGCCATCGCCGCTCTGGTGGAACGCACCATCGCGCTGGGCGAGCCGCTCGCGCTGGCCGACTGCCCTGCCGCGGACACCGAACCGCACCTGCGTGCGATGATCGCCGCCCCGTTCGTGACCCCGCACGACGGTTGGGGCGCGGTCGTCGCCGGCGACGGCACGCCCCGCGCCTTCAGCGAGCGCGAGACGCGGATCCTGGCGCAGTTCGCCAATTGCATCATCAGCGAGCTGGAACTGACCGAGCGGGCCGAGACCGACGATCTCACCGGTCTCATGCGTCGCCAGCCGTTCATCGCCACCTTGAGCGGCCTCGTCGCCGACCACGCCCAGAGCGCCGCACCGGCGGTTCTGTCGATCATCGATCTCGACCACTTCAAGCGCATCAACGACAGCCATGGCCACGCGACCGGCGATGCGGTGCTGCGCACGGTCGCCGACGTGATGAGCGACGTCCTGGGCGCGGAGGCGATGCTGTGCCGCCTGGGCGGCGAAGAGTTCGCCGTGGCGCTGCCGGACCATTCGCTGAATACCGCGCTGCCGCTGCTGGAGCGTGCGCGGCGGGCCATCGCCGCGATGACCATCGCCGAGGTCGAGCGGATCGCGGTCACCGCCTCCTTCGGGGTGGCGCCGCTGAGCGACGCCTTCGCCAACGTCTCCGCCTGGTTCAAGACGGCGGACGCGGCGCTCTACACCGCCAAGCAATCCGGCCGCAACCAGATCCGCGTCGGCTGGCAGAGCGACCCGAAGACCGGCGCCGCCACGCGCGAGCGCCGCGGCGGCGACTGGAAGCGGCTCTCCGTCGCCGTCTGACCGCGGCGCCGGGGCGTCAGTCGAGGTTGATCTCGCCGCCGCAGCCGGCCATCGAATCGTCGGTCTCGCACCCGTCCTGATCCTCGCTGCGCTCCATCTCGTCGACCTCGCGCTCCATGCCGCCCGCCTCGGCCTCGCCGGGCTCGTTGCCGGCGTCCTCGGCGGCCTCGGCGGCGATCGATTCCACGCCATGCGCCTGATCCTGGATCGCCGCCTCCTCGGCCATCTTTTCGTCGCGCGTCTCCCCGGCGGCGGCGCCGGTGAGGGTGAGCGCCAGCAGGGCGGCGCTGATGGTGAATGTGCGGAACATGGTGCCTCCTAATGTCACGTCGCACCTAATCGCCCGCGCGCGGCCCTGCCTAGGTCCGCCGCGCCACACACTCACGACGTTTCGCCCTCCTCCTCCAGAAGCGGGATCTCGGTGGTCTCCTTCAGCGTCTCCATCGACAGGAGCGACGTCACGCTGAAGAGCTCCACCTCGCCCACGAGGCGCTTGTAGAAGGTGTCGAAGGCGCGCGTGTCGGTCACACGGACTTTCAAAAGGTAGTCGATCTCGCCGGCGAGGCGGTGGGCCTCCTGCACTTCGCCCATGTCGGCGATGGCGTTGGCGAACCGCTCCAGCCAGTCCTTCGAGTGGCTGGAGGTCTTCACCATGACGAAGAAGACCTCCGCCCGGCCGACCTTCTGCGGGTCGAGGATCGCCACTTGCCGGTCGATGATACCAGCCTCGCGCAATTTGCGGATTCGGTTCCAGACCGGCGATTTGGACGAGTTCACCATGGCGGCCACCCGTTCGACCGGCAGGGTCGCGTCCTTCTGCAGGATGTCGAGGATTCTCCGATCGAGATCGTCCATGGCGCGCTGTCGTCCTCCGCAGGTCGGTCTCGGGAAATTTTCCCGCTTCTCTCACTCTAGCATCGCGCCCTGACTTATTTCATCCCCGATGTTGCCACCGACCAGGGACAACGACATCTTGCATGAGACAAACGGCGCGTCTCGTCGATCGGGCATCGGCCCGGTCCCGCGCCACCGCCGCGGCACCCGGATCCGGACCGCCGCGGCCACAAGTGGAGAGGGCGTGATGGCGAAAGAGAAGCGGCTCGCAGGCCCGTCGGTGCTCACGGCGAACGAGATCCTGACCGGCGCCATCGTCTACTGGACGGGCAGCGACTGGTCGACCGACATCGAAACGGCCGAGCGCGCCGGGCCCGACGCCCGCGCCCCGCTGGAGGACGTCGGGCGGCGCGAAGAGGCTGCCAACCGCGTCGTCGGCGCCTATCTGATGGCGCTCGATCCGGTCACCGGTGAACCGGTGCTCCTGCGCGAGCGTCGCCGCCTCTCCGGTCCCTCCTTTGCACTCCCGACCGCACACCAGGCGGCCTGAGAGGAACCATGTACCAATACGACGGATACGATCAGGCGTTCGTCGCCGCGCGCGCGGCCGAGTTCCGCGACCAGGTGGCGCGCCGCATCGCCGGCCAGCTCTCGGAAGACGAGTTCAAGCCGCTGCGGCTGAAGAACGGCCTCTACCTGCAGCTCCACGCCTACATGCTGCGGGTCGCGATCCCCTACGGCACGCTGTCGGCCGCTCAGATGCGCACGCTGGCCCACCTGGCGGACAAATATGACCGCGGCTACGGCCACTTCACCACGCGCCAGAACATCCAGTACAACTGGACGCAGCTGAAGGACGTGCCGGACATGCTCGACATTCTGGCCGAGGCCGGGATGCACGCGATCCAGACGTCGGGCAACTGCATCCGCAACGTCACGACCGACGCCTACGCCGGCGCGGCGGGCGACGAGTGGCTGGACCCGCGCGCCACGTGCGAGCTGCTGCGCCAGTGGTCGAGCGCGCATCCCGAGTTCGCCTACCTGCCGCGCAAGTTCAAGTTCGCCGTGATCGGCGCCGCCGAGGACCGCGCGGCGATGAAGTTCCACGACATCGGCCTGGTGGCGAAGCTGCCGGCGGACGGCGGCACACGCCCGGACTACGACATCTGGGTCGGCGGCGGGCAGGGACGCACGCCCCGCGTCGCCCAGCTGTTCGAGGCGGACGTGCCGTTCGAGCGGCTCCTGCCGACCCTCGATTCCATGCTGCGCGTCTACAATCTGCACGGCCGGCGCGACAACAAGTTCAAGGCTCGCATCAAGATCCTCGTCGCCGAGATGGGTCTCGAGGAGTACCAGCGGCAGGTCTATGACGACATGGCGCTGCGCGACCTCTCCATCTTCGACGTCGCCGCCGAGGAGTACGACCGGATCGCCACCCACTTCGACCTCGCCCAGGTCGCCCCGCTGGCCGACCTCACGGTCGAGGGGACGGGCGCGTTCGGCGATTGGCTGAGCCAGAACGTCATGGCGCACAAGGTGCCGGGCTACGCGGCGGTCTCGGTCTCGTTCAAGGCGCGCGGGGCGATCCCGGGCGACGCGACGGGCGAAGACATGCGCACGCTGGCCGACCTAGCCGAGCGCTTCTCGCACTCCGAGCTGCGCGTCACGCACCGCCAGAACGTGGTGCTGCCCTATGTCGCCAAGTCCGACCTCGCGGCCGTCTACGAGGCGCTGGTCGAGGCCGGCCTCGCCACCGCCAATGTCGGCCTGACGAGCGACATCATCGCCTGTCCGGGGCTCGACTATTGCGCCCTGGCGACGGCCCGCTCGATCCCGGTCGCGCAGGCACTGTCGGAGCAGATCTCGGCCGTCGAGGCAGCGGCCCGCGCCAATGGCGAGGACCCGTCCGGGCCGACGATCAACATCTCCGGCTGCATCAACGCCTGCGGCCACCACCACGCGGCCAACATCGGCATCCTCGGCCTCAACAAGGCCGAGAAGGAGAGCTACCAGATCACCCTCGGCGGACGGGCCGACGAGCACGCCAGCGTGGGCGAGATCCTGGGCCCCGGCTTCTCCGCCGAGGAAGTGCCGGCGGTGGTCGACCGCATCATCGCCACCTGGAAGGCCAACCGCGACGCGGGCGAGTCCTTCTCCGACACCTACCGACGCGTCGGCAAGGCCGTCTTCAAGACCGCCGTCTACGAGGAGCCTCTCAATGTGGCTGCTTGATCACGAGGGCGGGCTGGCCCGCCACGACACCATCGAGCTGGGCCTCGAGCTGGCCGGAGACGACGTGCCGCAGACCCTGCCGATCGAGCCGACGGTGACCGTGCGGCTCGGCGGCTATGCGGACGGGCGGGGATTCTCGGTCGGTAACAGCTTGCGGGCGAAGGGCTACCAGGGGCGCCTGATCGCCGCCGGCCCCCTCGTCCCCGACCAGGCGCGCCATGCCTTCCAGTCCGGGTTCGACGCGGTCGCGATCGAGGATTCGGAGATGGAGCGTCAGGGCGAAGCGGCTTGGGCCAACGCAATGTCACTGACGGTCCGCGAGTTGTATATGCCTAGGCGCGGCAGCCGTGGACCAGAGCACGGCATCTGGGCCGCGCGTCACGGTCAGTAACACGGAAAAAGACATCAGATGGCAGCGATCCCGACGGAAACCGTCCTCTCGACCCACCATTACACGGACGACCTGTTCTCGTTCAAAACCACCCGGCCGTCCTCGTTCCGCTTCCGCTCCGGCGAGTTCGCGATGCTGGGGCTGATGGCGGACGGCAAGCCGCTCCTGCGCGCCTACTCGATCGCCTCCCCCAACTGGGCGGACGAGTTGGAGTTCTACTCCATCAAGGTGCCGAACGGCCCGCTGACCTCGCGCCTCCAGCACATCAAGCCGGGCGACGAGATCCTGTTGAAGCCGAAGGCCACCGGCACCCTCGTCCACGACGCGCTGGTGCCGGGCAAGAACCTGTGGCTCGTCTCCTCGGGCACCGGTATCGCCCCGTTCACCTCGGTGGCGCGCGACCCGGAGACCTACGAGCGCTTCGAGCAGGTCATCCTGGTGCAGACGTGCCGGCAGATGGCCGAGCTGCAATACGGAATCGACATCGTCGACGAGATCCGCAGCGACGAGATGCTGTCCGAACTCGTGGGCGACCGGCTGAAGCACGTGGCCACCGTCACGCGCGAATCCCCCGGCCCCAACACTCTGGAAGGCCGCTGTACCGACCTCATCCGGTCCGGCGATCTCTTCGAAGTCACCGGGACCAGTCCGTGGTCGCCCGAAGACGACCGCGTCATGATCTGCGGCTCCACCGCGATGCTGACCGACACGCGCGAACTGTGCGAGGCGGCCGGGCTCGACGAGGGGTCGAACTCACAACCTGGACGATTCGTCGTCGAGAAGGCGTTCGTGGGCTGACCGCCCGCCGTCTTCCGGACTTTTCAGGAGAGCGCCATGCTCGACATTCCCCAGCGCTCGGTCGAGGCTCGCGCCGCCGACCTCGACGCTCGCTACGGCGACCTCGCCCCGGCCGAGCTGATCGGGACCATGGCCTATCACTTCTTCCCCGACCGGTTGGCGCTGGTCTCGTCGTTCGGGGCGGATTCCATCACGATGCTGTCCATCGTCGCCGAAGTGGTGCCGGACCTGCCGGTGCTCTTCCTGCAGACCGGCAAGCACTTCGACGAGACGCTGCGCTACCGCGACGAGGTGGTGAAGCGCCTCGGATTGACGAACGTGGTCGACCTCTACCCCGAGCCGCTGGCGCTCGCGCAGGACGACCCCGACGGGATGCTGCACAAGCGCGATCCCGACGCCTGCTGCGCGATCCGCAAGGTGCACCCGCTGAACCGCGCGCTGAAGCCCTACGACGCGTGGATCACCGGCCGCCGCCGCCACCAGACGTTCGCACGGCGTCAGCTGCCGATCGTCGAGGCGGACGGCACGCACATCAAGCTGAACCCGATCGCCACCTGGAGCCAGGACGACGTCGACCAATATATCGACGAACACGACCTGCCGCGGCACCCGCTTGTGGCCGAGGGTTACCCGTCGATCGGCTGCGCCCCCTGCACCGCCCGCCCCGCCGCCGGCGAGGACGCGCGCGCCGGCCGCTGGAGCGAAGCCGGTAAGACCGAGTGCGGCATCCACTGGATGCGCTGAGCGCCGCCTGCCGGCCCCCTCGGCGCCGGTCGTCGCTGGGATGCGAGGCGGTCCTTCCGCCTCGCGGATGAGCCGGACCGGGCCGCCGGGCGGCCCGCGAGCCGGCCCTTGTCGCTCAACGCTCGGCGACGATGCGATTGGTGAGCGTGCCGGCCGCGCCGACCATGACCTCGACCACGTCCCCATCCTTCAGCCACACCGACGGGGTGCGCCGCTCGCCGACGCCGCCGGGCGTGCCGGTGGCGATCACGTCGCCCGGCGCCAGCGGGGTGAACTGGGAGCAGTAGGCGATCACGTCGGGGATCGAGAAGATGAGGTCGGCGAGCGAGGCCTTCTGCATCGTCTCGCCGTTGAGGCGGGTCTCGATCGGCAACGCCGCCAGGTCGCCGATCTCGTCGGGCGTCACCAGCGCGGGGCCGAAGCCGCCGGTGCCGGGGAAGTTCTTGCCCGGCGTGAACTGCGCGGTGTGGCGCTGGAAGTCGCGCACCGAGCCGTCCATGAACGGGGCATAGCCGGCGACGTGGTCGAGCGCGTCCTCCGGCTTGATGTTGCGCCCGCCGCGGCCGATGACCAGCGCCAGCTCGCCCTCGTAGTCGAGATTGTCGGACACGGCCGGCTTGATGATCGGCGCACCGTCGGCCACCAGCGAATCGGCGAAGCGGGTGAAGATCGTTGGGTGGCCGACCTCCTTGCGCCCGGTCTCCTCGCGGTGCGCCACGTAGTTGACGCCCACGCACAGGACCTTGCCCGGCTCCGGGATCACCGGCAGCAGCGTCACGTCCGACAGCGCGAACTCCGCCTTGCGGCCGACGATGGCGCGCGCCGCTTCGTCGAGGAGGTCCTCCGCGATCGCCTCGCGCAGCGTGTCGATACCGGGAATGAGGCGCGCGAGATCGACGATCCCGCCGTCCACGAGGGCACCGAAGGACGGCCGGCCGAGCCGAACATAAGAGACGAAGCGCATGGGGATCTCCTCGAGCGTGATGGCGTGGCCGCGTCCGGCGTGGCGTGCCGGATGGCGGACCGCTCGAAGGCTCTAGCGCGCAAATGCGCCGAGCGCGACCTCTGCGGGCGGCGGCGGAGAAAGATTGCGCCGCTACATCGCGGTGCGCACCTCCCACAGCTCCGGGAAGAGCACCACGTCGAGCATCTTGCGCAGGTACGACACGCCCCCCGTCCCCCCCGTTCCGCGCTTCAGGCCGATGATGCGCTCCACGGTGGTGACGTGGTTGAAGCGCCAGCGGCGGAAATAATCCTCCAGATCGACCAGCTTCTCGGCCAGCTCGTAGAGTTCCCAATAGGTCGCGGGCGCGGCGTAGATCGTCCGCCACGCCTCCAGCACCGCTGGGTTCGCCTCGCGCGGAGTGCGCCACTCGGTCCGCGCGGCGTCGGCGCCGACGGCAAAGCCGTGGCGCGCGAGAAGCAGCAGCGCCTCGTCGTAGAGGCTGGGAGCGGCGAGGATCGCCTCCAGCTTGGCGACGATCTCCGGCCGGTGGGCGTGGGGGCGCAGCATCGCGTGGTTGCGATTGCCCAGCAGGAACTCGATCGCGCGGTACTGGTAGGACTGGAACCCGGACGACTGACCGAGCGCGCCGCGGAACTCGGTGTACTCGCTCGGGGTCATCGTGCGCAGGACGTCCCAGGCCGAGTTGAGCTGCTCGAAGATCCGGGCGACGCGCGTCAGCATCTTGAACGCCGGCTGCACGTCACCGCGGTGGATCGCGGCGCTGGCGGAGCGGATCTCGTGTACCGCGAGCTTCATCCACAGCTCGCTCGTCTGGTGCTGGACGATGAAGAGCAGCTCGTCGTGCGCGTCCGACAGCGGCGATTGCGCACCGAGCACCTGGTCGAGCTTCAGATAGTCGCCGTAGGACATGCGCTCGGCGAAGGACATCTCCGCCCCCTCGCCCGCCGGATCGTAGGGCCCCGTCACGTGACGCGCGCCCGGGTGCGGTACTCCGGCCGGTCCCACAGCGCCTCGGACATGACGGCCTCCAGAACGACGACCGCGGCGAGCACGTCCGCCTCGTCGATATAAAGGGGTGCGAAGCCGAAGCGGAGGGCGTCGGGAGCGCGGAAATCGCCGATCACGCCGCGGGCGATCAGCGCCTGGCAGATGGCGTAACCCTGCGGATGACGGAAGGAGACCTGGCTGCCGCGCTGTGCCGGATCGCGCGGCGAGGCGAGCGTCAGCGCCGGGCAGCGCGCCTCCACCTCGGCGATGAAGCGTTCGCACAGCGCGATCGAGGCGCGGCGAATGTCGGCGAGGCGGACGCCGTCCCAGACGTCGAGCGCGGCGTCGAGCGCGGCGAGGCCGATGATCGGCGGGGTGCCGACGCGCATGCGCGAGACGCCCGCGCCGGGGCGGTAGTCGAGGTCGAAGGCGAAGGGCGCCGCGTGGCCGAGCCAGCCGGAGAGCGCCGGGCGCGCGACGTCCGCCCACCGCGGCGCCACGTAGATGAAGGCCGGCGCGCCGGGGCCGCCGTTGAGGTACTTGTAGGTGCAGCCGGCGGCGAAGTCGGCCCCCGCACCGGCGAGGTCGATCGGCAGCGCGCCCGCCGAGTGGGCGAGGTCCCACACGGCGAGCGCGCCGGCGGCGTGTGCCTTGGCGGTCAGCCGCGCCATGTCGTGCAGGCGGCCGGTCCGGTAGTCGACTTCCGTCAGCATCAGGACCGCGACGCTGTCGTCGATGGCCTCCTCCACCGCCTCCGGCGCGACGATGCGCAGCTCGTGCCCGCGGCCCAGCGTGTCGATCAGGCCGCGCGCCATGTAGAGATCGGTCGGGAAGTTGCCGTCGTCGGACAGGACCACCTTGCGCTCCGGCCGCAGGTCGAGCGCGGCAGCGAGCGCCTGGAACATCTTGATGGAGAGCGTGTCGCCCATCGTCACCGTGCCGGCGGCGGCGCCGACGAGTGGCGCGATGCGGTCGCCGATCCGCTCGGGCGCGGCCATCCAGCCGGCATCGTTCCAGCCGCGGATGAGGCGCTGGCCCCACTCCTCGCGCATCATCGTGGCGACACGTTCGGCGGCGCCCTCGGGGAGCGGACCGAGCGAGTTGCCGTCGAGGTAGATCACCCCGGCGGGCAGGTCGAACTGAGCCTTGGTCGCCGAAAAGTCCGTCCCGGCGTCCATCACCGTGCCACGCAACATCGCCCCTCCCGCGCCGGCTACCGACGAGGCGGCGCACACGCCGCCCCGCGCGACGACACGCCCAAACGTGCCGCCGATCAAGCCCTTATCGCCGAGCGCCGTCAGCCGGCGTGGATGCGCCCCTCCAGGCCGGCCAGCTTGCCCAGCTGGCGCATGCGCCGCAGCGGGCGCTCGCCGTCGAACACCGCCATCTCGGCCGGCAGCCGCAGGACGAGGTTGCCCTCCTCCTGCACGATGGTGGTCTTGGGCAGCACGTCGGCGATGCCGGGCGCCAGCACGTAGGCGACCCGCAGGATGGCGGCGATCACCTTCGCGCGCTCCAGCAGCCGGCCGGAGCACAGCGTGGTGGCGTCCGGGCTGGCGCCGGGGTTCTCCGGCCCGCCGTAGCGGTCGTTCAGCACCTGGGCGAGGAAGCCGCGGCCCGGGTGGTCCACCCCGTAGAGCGCCACGTTAGAGATCACCGCCAGCGCCTGGTCGGCCCGGTAGTCCGGGTGCGAGCGCCAGGAGATGTCCGACAGCAGGCAGGCCCCGATGCGAAGCCGCTCGTCGGTATCGCTCTCCTCGAAGCCCATCGCGTCGAGGCAGGCCTTGGAGAAGTCGACCAGCTCGGCCGAATGGCGGGGCGAGCGGTTGCGCAGGATGGCGAGTTCCTCGGCCGCCAGCACCAGCGGATCGCGGTTGCGTTCGGCCTCGGGCAGCGCCTCGTAGATCATCCCCTCGCGCACACCCAGCGAGGAGGCGACGATCGTCTTGGGCTGGCCCAGCGCGATGAGCGCGCGCATGACGACGGCGCCCCACGGCACCAGCGCCCGCCGACCCTTGGAGACGACGTTGCCCTTGTCCATCGCGTCGAGGCCGTGCTTGAGCACCTCGTCGCAGAAGTCGGCCATCTCGTTCGCGTCGACGGCATACTGATGCATGATCGAGATGGGGTAGCCCGTCATCGCCATGTGCAGCTTGACGAGCGAGCGCCACGTTCCGCCGACCGCGTAGAAGTTGCGGCCCTGGCAGGCGAGGAGCGGCTCGGAACGGGAGAGGATATCGCGCGAGATCGACGCGCCGGTGGCGAGCTGGCTCTTGGCGTCGCCGCGCAGGCGCAGCGTGCCGAGCGGGTAGCTGTCCCCGTCGCCGACCCCTTCGGCCGTCACGTCGATCAGCTCCAGCGACCCGCCGCCGAGGTCGCCGACCACGCCGTCCGGCCGCCAGAAGCCGCACAGGACGCCGGAGGCGGCCATCTGCGCTTCCTCCGCGCCCTCGAGCACGCGCACCTTGATGCCGGAGATCGCCTCGATGTCGCGGATGAAGGCGGCGCCGTTGGAGGCGACGCGCGCCGCGGCCGTGGCGAGGATAGTCACGTCCGACACGTCCGCCGCCTTGGTGACGGCGATGAAGCGGCGCACGGCGATAAGCGCGCGGCCCATCGATTCCTCGGTCAGGCGCCCGTTGTCGACGAGCCCCTCCCCGAGCGCGGCCAGCACCTTCTCGTTGAACAGGACCGTCGGCGCGCGGGAAGCGCGCTCGTAGATCACGAGGCGGACGGAGTTGGAACCGACGTCGATGACGGCGATCCCTTCGCCCAGGCGGGTCCCCCGCGAAACCGCGAGGGCGCGAGACAGATCGACCACCATCTAGTCCATGAACGGCGCGAACGCCTTGGGTTTCTGGAGTTCGCCCGCCTTGCCACGACCGGACAGGGACGGGTTGGTCATGAAGTATTTGTGCGCGTTCACACGCTCCTCGTCGTCCACGGGCCGCACGCGGCGGTGGCTGCCGTCGGGATAGATCGTCCAGCTCTGCTCATTATCGCGCAGCGACGCAACCATAATTTGGTCGAGAATTTGTTGGTGCACCGTGTCGTTGTCGATCGGGGCGAGGGTCTCGACACGGCGGTCGAGGTTGCGGGGCATCAGGTCCGCGGACCCGATGTAAACCACCGCATCGCGCGACGGCAGCGCCGAACCGTTGCCGAAGCAAAAGATGCGAGAATGTTCGAGAAATCGACCCACGATCGATTTCACCCTCACATTCTCCGAGAGCCCCGAAACGCCCGGACGCAAGCAGCATATGCCGCGCACGACGAGGTCCACCTCCACCCCGGCGGAGGACGCCTCGTAGAGCTTGTCGATGACCGCCGGGTCGACCAGCGAGTTCATCTTCATCCACACCGCGCCCGGCCGGCCGGCCCGCGCATGGGCGATCTCGGCGTCGATATGGTCGAGGATGCGCTTGCGCAGCGTGATCGGCGAGACGGCGAGGCGGTTCAGCTCCGCCGGCTCCGCATAGCCGGTGATGAAGTTGAAGATCCGCGCCGCGTCGTGACCGATCTCCGGATCCGCGGTGAAGAACGAGAGGTCCGTATAAATCTTCGCCGTGATGGGGTGGTAGTTGCCGGTGCCGATGTGAGTGTAGGTGGCGAGCCTGCCGCCCTCGCGGCGCACGACCATGGAGAGCTTGGCGTGCGTCTTCAGCTCGAGGAAGCCGAACACGACCTGGACGCCGGCGCGCTCCATGTCCTTGGCCCAGCGGATGTTGGCCTCCTCGTCGAACCGCGCCTTGATCTCGACCAGCGCCGTGACCGACTTGCCGGCCTCCGCCGCCTCGATCAGCGCCGCGACGATGGGCGAGTTGGAGGAGGTACGATAGAACGTCTGCTTGATGGCGACGACGTCCGGGTCCTGTGCGGCCTGGCGCACGAACTGGACCACCACGTCGAACGATTCGTACGGGTGGTGGATCACCATGTCCTTGGTGCGGATCGCGGCGAAGACGTCCCCGCCCGCGTCGCGCACGCGCTCGGGGAAGCGCGGGGTGTAGGGCTGGAACTTCAGGTCCGGCCGGTCGAGGCCGACGAGCTGGCCGAGGTCCTTCATCGCCAACATGCCGTCGACCATCATCTGCGCGCTCTCGCCGACACCGAGGCGCTCGCGGATGAAGGCCCGCAGGTCCTCCGGCATCGCGCTCTCGATCTGGATGCGGATGACGTCGCCGCGGCGGCGCCGCTTCAGCGCACTCTCGAAGGTGCGAACGAGGTCCTCCGCCTCTTCCTCGATTTCGAGGTCGCTGTCGCGCACGACGCGGAAGACGCCGGTCTCCAGGATCTCGTGCGCCGGGAACAGGCGGTGAAGGTGCACGCGGATGGCGTTGGCGAGCAGGATGAAGCGCTGCGGCTCTCCCTCCGCGGTGCCCGAGACGCGCACGAAGCGGTCCACCTGCGCCGGGATACGCACGATGGCGACGCGCGCGTCCCCCTCCGGCGCCTTCAGCGAGAGGGCGAGCGAGAGGTTGAGGTTGGGGATGAAGGGAAACGGGTGCGCCGGATCGATCGCGAGCGGCGTGAGCACCGGGAAAATGTGTGTCAGGAAGGTCTGCTCGAGGTGGTCCCGCTCGCGCTCGGTGAGGTCGCCGGGCTCGACGATCTCGATGCCTTCCTTGACGAGGTCGCCGCGCAGCTCCGCGAACTGGCGTTGTTGCTCGCTCTGCAACTTGGCGACGGCCTCGTTGATCTTGTTGAGCTGGCCGGACGGGCTGAGCCCGTCGGCGCTGACCGCGTCCACCCCGGCGCGCTGCTGCGCGATCAGGCCGGCGACGCGCACCATCAGGAACTCGTCGAGGTTGTTGTCGGAGATGGAGAGGAAGCGCAGCCGCTCCAGGAGCGGATGATTGGTGTTGGCCGACTCCTCGAGGACGCGCTCGTTGAAGCCGAGCCAGGAAAGCTCGCGGTTGGTGAAGCGGTCCGGACTGCCGGTCAGGGCCGCGTCCAAGTCGTGGGGGGTGGGGTGATGGTGGGACCCGCTCGCCTCGCCGCCGTCGGCACCCTCGGGGGTGTCGACGAAGGTCGTCGCGCTCGTGTCCGAAGGCGCGCGCGGCGCCTCCTCCGTGTCAGAGATCGCCATGTTCGCCCTCGGCCTCGGTGTGGCTGTCAGCGGGCCTATGGCACAATGTCGTCGGCGTTTGAACCGCCTGTTTTCAAGACTCGTGCAGCAAGCGGCCGAGTGGGTCCCCGCTGCTCCGCCAGGGCCACACGGTCGATCTGGCCGACCATGCGCACGGCGGCGTGCAAGGTGCGCTCCAGCCGCGCCATGAGGAAGGCGACGACGGCCGGATCCGCCGGCAACTGGCGGGCGTGGAAGGCCTCCACGAGGACGCGGCGCAACATCGCGTCGTCGGGCGGCTGCAGCACCGTCTCGGGCGTGGCGCGCAGGCGGGACTCGAGATCGGGCAGAGCGATCCCGGCGCGCGAGCGGGCCGTCAGCAGCAGCGTGGTGCCGGCGGCGCGCACGGCGTTGATGAGGTGGAAGAGCGCGCGCTCGTCCGCCCGGTCCGCGTCGTCCACCACGACGGGGCCGCGGGCGAGCCGGAGCACGTCGACCGCGGCCAACGCCTCGCCGGCGACCAGCGTGGCGCCGGCGTGCTCGGCGAAGACGCGGGCGAGGTGGGACTTGCCGCTCCCCTCGCCGCCGCGCACCATCGCCACCGGGTGCGCCCAGCGCGGCCACTCCTCCACGAGCGCGAAGGCGGCCGCGTTGCAGGGCGCCACGATCGTGGCGTGCGGTGCGTCTTGCGATCCGAGATCGAGCGCGAGCTGTTCCATCAATGCCCCACGGTGACGCTGCGACTTAGGCGCGGATACCCTAGCCGCCGGCGGGCGCTTCGCGATTGGCTGAACGATAGGCTCACCGCTTTCAACACCGTTTGCCCGATTGCCTGTTGACAACCTGTGCGGCACTTGGCCCGTTCGCCCTTTCCTCTCGGCGCGAACCGTGGCAGGTCGCGGGCGACATTTCGGAAGGCATCGATGAACGACCCCCGTGCACGCTACGCCGCCGCCGGCGTGAACGTCGAGGCCGGCGATTCGCTGGTCGAGCGGATCAAGCCGGCCGCCAAGTCCACCGCGCGGCCCGGCTGCGCCCCGGCGCTGGGCGGCTTCGCGGGCCTCTTCGACCTCGGCGCCGCCGGCCACGGCGATTCGCTCCTCGTCGCCTCGACCGACGGGGTCGGCACCAAGCTGCGCCTCGCGGTGGAGACCGGGATGCACCGCGGCGTCGGGATCGACCTCGTCGCGATGTGCGTCAACGACGTGCTCGCCCAGGGGGCCGAGCCGCTGATGTTCCTCGACTACTACGCCACCGGCAAACTCGAGGTCGAGGCCGCGGCCGAGATCGTGGAGGGCATCGCCGAGGGCTGCCGGCAGGCCGGGTGCGCCCTGGTGGGCGGCGAAACTGCGGAGATGCCCGGCCACTACGCGCCGGGCGATTACGACCTCGCCGGCTTCGTCGTCGGCGCCGTGCCGCGCGACCGGGTGCTGCCCCAGGGCGTCGCGGCGGGTGACGCGCTGATCGGCCTCGCCGCATCGGGCGCGCACTCCAACGGCTACTCGCTGATCCGCCGCCTCGCCGCCGACAAGGGGTGGGACCTCTCCGCCCCGTTCGAGGACCAGACCCTCGCCGAAACACTGATGACGCCGACGCGGATCTACGTGAAGCCGGTGCTGGCGGCGGTGGCGGCACATCCGGTGCATGGCATCGCCCACATCACTGGCGGCGGCATCACCGGCAACGTCCCGCGCATGCTGACGGCGGACCTCGCCGCCGCGATCGACCGCACGGCGCTGCCGCCGAGCAAGCTGATGGCCTTCCTCGCCGAGCAGGGCGGCCTGTCGCCGGACGAGATGGAGGCGACCTTCAACTGCGGCACGGGCCTCGTGATGGCGGTGGCTCCGGAGGCGGCGGACGGCGTGATCGCCGACCTGGAAGCCGCCGGCGAGACGGCCGCGCGGATCGGAACGGTGGTGGCGCGCGAGGGCGATGGGCCGCAATGCCTGATTTCGTGACGGACGCGGACGGGCGCGTTCCGATCGCGGTCTTCATCTCGGGCCGCGGCAGCAACTTCGCCGCGCTCGCCGAGGCGGCGGACGACGCGGCATTCCCGGCCCGCATCGTCCTCTGCCTGTCCGACAAGCCGGACGCCAAGGGCCTCGACATCGCGCGACAGCGGGGGATTGCCGTCGCCACGCCGACGCGGGCCGACTACGAGAGCCGCGACGCGTTCGACGCCGCGATGGAGGCCGAGGTCGTGGCCGCCGGGGCGCAGCTCATCTGCCTCGCCGGGTTCATGCGCATCTTGGGGCGGGCGTTCGTGGAGCGCTGGGAGGGCCGGATGCTGAACATCCACCCCTCGCTGCTGCCGGCCTACCGCGGGCTCGACACGCACGCCCGCGCCCTCGCCGACGGGGCGCGCGAGCACGGCGTGACGGTCCACCTCGTGACCCCCGGCCTCGACGAGGGGCCGATCCTCGCCCAGGCGCGCGTCCCGGTGCTGGCGGACGACACCGCCGAGACGCTGGCCGCCCGCGTTCTCGCCGAAGAGCACACGCTCTACCCCGACGCGCTCGCCGCCTACGTCCGCGGCGCCGAACCCCGCCCCCAGGGCTGACGCGCGCACGGCACGCCGACCTCCAATCACCTCCGCAGGCACGGCGCCCCCTCCTCGGGCACCATGGCACGGCGGTCCCCTCGCCTGTTTCATGGTGAAACCCGAGCCCCCGCGGCGTTCCCACCCGGGATAATCGCGTCGCGGCCGGGGATTGGCATGCCATCGGCACGCAAAATGCAAGGGGCTCTCCGATTGGTTCCGGCCCGAGGACCCGCCGCGGCGGCGCCCTCCGCACCCGCGCCGGACGAACGGGAGAGGAGAACTCCGATGACACCTGCCCTCAAGGCGACGCTCATTGCCGCCGGCCTCGCCGTGCCGCTCATCGCCGCGCCCCTTGCCGCCTCGGCCCAGTCGCTCAAGACCGGCGTCGACGGCACGTTCGCGCCGCACGCCTTCCCCACGCTCGACGGCAAGACCGAGGGCTTCAACATGGACCTCGGCGCCGCGCTGGGCGAGGCGCTCGGCACCGAGGTGGAGATCGACGTCACGCAGTGGTCCGGCCTCTTGCCGGGCATGCAGGCTGGCACCTACGACTTCGTCCTGGCGCCGACGACGGTGACGGAGGAGCGGGCCGGCAACATGATCTTCACCGAGCCCTACCTCAACACCGACTTCCAGTTCGTGACGAAGAAGGGCGCGCCGGAGATCACCGATCTGAAGGAGTTCGACGGCAAGGTGATCGCCGTCAACAAGGGCTCGGCCTACGACCAGTGGGCGCGCGACATCGCCGGCGACATCGGCTGGACGGTGGAGTCCTACGGCACCAACCTCGATGCGTTGCAGGCGGTGATGTCGGGCCGGGCGTTCGCCAACGTGGCGGGCAACACCAACTCGGCCTGGGCGGTGAAGACCAACCCGCAGCTCCAGCTCTCGTATCTCTACTCCACGGGCAAGGTGTTCTCGATCCCGCTGCGGACCGACAACACCGAGCTGCGCGCCAAGCTCGACATGGCGCTGGAGTGCCTGAAGGAGAGCGGCAAGCTCGCCGAGCTGCACGAGAAGTGGTTCGGCTACGCGCCGGCGGCCGATTCGGCGACGGCGACGATCTACCCCGGCGTCGGCATCCCGGACATGCCGGGCTACGACGCCACCGAGCACGAGCTGTCCTGCTCCTGAGCCTCGCGCCCGGTGTACCGGGCACCCCCGGAGCCGGCCCGCGCGGCCGGCCCGCTTTTTGTGTCACAGTGGATCGTTCAGTTGGCCACCCAGCAACCCATTCTCGACGTGCGCGGTCTCATCAAGCGCTTCGGCACGACGGAAGTGCTCAAGGGCATCGACCTCGCGGTGCACGCGCAGGAACTCGTCTTCGTGATCGGCCCGTCGGGGTCCGGCAAGTCGACCCTCTTGCGGTGCTGCAACCGGCTGGAGGAACCGACCGACGGCTCGATCCGCTTCGCCGGGCAGGAGC
This sequence comes from Acuticoccus sp. I52.16.1, assembly GCF_022865125.1. Lineage (NCBI taxonomy): Bacteria > Pseudomonadati > Pseudomonadota > Alphaproteobacteria > Hyphomicrobiales > Amorphaceae > Acuticoccus > Acuticoccus sp. I52.16.1. Next base: position 75,188 of record NZ_CP094828.1, read on the forward strand.
TCCTCGCCCATGACGTGGACATCAACGCCATGCGGCGCCGCATCGGCATGGTGTTCCAGTCCTTCAACCTCTACCCGCACATGACGGCGCGCGGGAACGTCATGCTGGCGCTGCGCAAGGTGCTGAAGCTTCCGCGCGAGCAGGCACGGGCGGAGGCGGACGCGGCGCTGGACCGCGTCGGCCTCGCCGACCGTGCCGACCATCACCCCAACGCGCTGTCGGGCGGGCAGCAGCAGCGCGTCGCCATCGCCCGCGCGCTGGCGCTCAAGCCGGAGGTGATGCTGTTCGACGAACCGACGTCGGCGCTCGACCCGGAACTGGTCGGCTCGGTTCTGGCGGTGATGCGCGACCTGAAGGCGGACGGGATGACGATGATGGTCGTCAGCCACGAGATGCGCTTCGCCCAGGACGCGGCCGACCGAGTGGTGTTCATGGACGGCGGGGTGATCGTCGAGCAGGGGCCGCCGGCGCAGATCTTCACCGCCCCGGCGCACGAGCGAACCCAGGCCTTCCTGGCGCGGGTTCTGAATTGACGCGGCGTTTCGCAGCGAGGCGCGCGGAGACACGCCATGCAGCCTGACCGCTGGTCGATCTTCCTCGACACGTTCTTCAAAGCCTCGGTGATCGACAAGTACCTTCCGTCGATCGCGTCGGGCGTCATCATCACGATCCAGATCGCGGGGCTGGTCGTGGTCACCGGGATCGGCCTCGGCCTCCTGCTGGCGCTGGTCCGCGCCTACCGGATCCGGGCGATCAACGTGCTGATCGTGGTGCTGGTGGACATGTTCCGCGCACTGCCGCCGCTGGTGCTGATCCTCGTCATCTACTTCGGCCTGCCGAACGTCGGCATCGCGCTGCCCAATTTCGTCGTCTTGTGGCTGGTGCTGATGCTGGTGCTGGCGGCGTTCGCGGAAGAGATCTTCTGGGCCGGCATCACCGCGACGCCGAAGGGGCAATGGGAGGCGGCCCGCTCCACCGGCCTCGGCTTCACGCAGACGCTGGTGTTCGTGGTGATGCCGCAGGCGGCGCGCATCACCATCCCGCCGCTGACCAACCGCACCATCGCGATCACCAAGAACACCGCGCTCGGGACGGTGATCGGCGTGCCGGAGATCCTCAACCAGGCGACGACGGCGACCTCGTTCGCCGGCAGCGCGACGCCGTTGATGATGGGCGCTGTCGCCTACCTCGTCCTCTTCATTCCGGTCGTGATCTTCGGGCGCTGGCTCGAGACGCGCTTTGCCTGGAAGCGCGCCTGATGGACCAGCTTCTCGATCAGTTCTTCAACGTGCCGATCATGCTGAAGACCTTCCCGCTCCTGGTGAAGGGACTGTGGATGACGCTGTCGGTCTGCGCCATCGTGGTGCCGGTCGGGCTGGTCGCGGGACTGCTCGTCGCGCTCGCGGCCACCAGCCAGCGCCGCTGGCTGCGCGTCCTCACCGTGCCCTATGTCGACCTCTTTCGCGCCGTGCCGCCGCTGGTGCTCCTCATCTTCATCCACTCGGGGCTGCCGTTCGCGGGGGTGAACCTGACGCCGTTCCAGTCGGTGACCTTGGCGTTCCTCCTCAACAACTCGGCCTTTTACGGGGAGATCTACCGGGCGGGACTGGAGAGCATCGGCGCGGGCCAGCGGGAGGCGGCGCGCTCCACCGGGCTGACGGTGTTCCAGACCAACCTCTACGTCGTCATCCCGCAGGCGGTGCGCAACGTGCTGCCGGATCTGCTCTCCAATACGATCGAGGTCGTGAAGCTGACCTCGCTCGCCAGCGTCGTGGCCTTGCCGGAGCTGCTCTATTCGGCGGACATGGCACGGTCTATTACCTTCAACGCCTCGCCGCTGGTTCTGGCGGCGTGCTTCTACCTCGTCCTGCTGTGGCCGGTGGTGCGGCTTCTGAGCCGCCTGGAACGCCGTGTCGCAGGCTGATCGCCCAAGGAGACCTTCATTGCGTACCGTGACCGTCGGAGCCGCGCAGCTCGGCCCCATCCAGAAAGCGGAGGGCCGGCAGGAAGTCGTCGCCCGCATGATCGCCCTCCTGGACGATGCGGCCGCCAAGGGCTGCGATCTCGTCGTCTTTCCGGAGCTGGCGCTGACGACCTTCTTCCCCCGCTGGTACATGACCGACGAGACCGAGGCCGACGCCTGGTTCGAGACCGAGATGCCGAACGCGGCGACGCAGCCGCTGTTCGACCGTGCCGCGGAGCACGGCGTCGCTATCTCCTTCGGCTACGCGGAGAAGACGCCGGACGGGCACCACTTCAACACCTCGATCCTCACCGACAAGGCGGGAACGATCGTCGGCAAGTACCGCAAGACCCACCTCCCCGGCCACGCCGAGTACGACGAGGAGCGCGCGTTCCAGCACCTCGAAAAGCGATACTTCGAACCGGGCGACACGGGCTTCCCGGTCTGGCGCGTGCTGGACGGGATCATGGGCATGTGCATCTGCAACGATCGCCGGTGGCCGGAGGTCTACCGGGTGATGGGCCTGCAAGGCGTCGAGATGGTGATGCTCGGCTTCAACACGCCGTCGGTGAACAGCCAGAAGCCCGGCGAGGGGCTGGAGCAGCGCATGTTCCACCACAAGCTCTCGCTGCAGGCCGGCGCCTACCAGAACTCCACCTGGGTGATCGCCGTGGCCAAGGCGGGCGACGAGGACGGGCACCATCTGATGGGGGGGACGGTGATCGTCGATCCCAACGGCCAGATCGTCGCCGAGGCGACGAGCGAGGCGGACGAGCTGATCGTCCACCCCTGCGACCTCGACGACACGCGCTTCGGCAAGGAGACGATCTTCGACTTTGCGCGTCACCGCCGGATCGAGCACTACGGCCTGATCACCAGCCGCACCGGCGCCGAGCCGCCCGCCCGATGAGCGCCCGCCCCACGCTGGACGGAGGCCTCGACGTCGCCCTCGCCGATCTCGCGCAGCGCGACCGCTACAAGGTGCTGTGCAGCGTCGTCATCCCGCGCCCGATCGCGCTGGTGACGACGCTCGCGCAGAACGGCGCGGTGAACGCCGCCCCCTTCTCGTTCTTCAACGTCTTCTCCGAGGCGCCGCCGCTGGTGGTGCTGGGTCTGCAGTCGCGCGAGGGGGCGATGAAGGACACCACCGCCAACGTGCGCCGCACGGGCGAGTTCGTGGTCAACCTCGTCTCGGAGGACATCGCCGAGGCGATGAACCGTTGCGCGGTCGATTTCCCGGCGGACGTCGGCGAGCTGGCCTACGCCGGCCTCACGCCGTCCCCGTCGCGCGACGTCGCCCCGCCGGCGATCGCCGAGGCGCCGGTCGCGCTGGAGTGCCGGCGGTTCATGATGGTCAACGTCTCGCAGGAGCGCGACCTGCTGGTGGGAGAAGTCACCCGCGTGCGCGCACGCCCCGGCCTGATCGACCCCGAGACGCTCTACGTCGACGTCGACGCCTACAAGCCCGTCGCCCGCCTGTTCGGCAGCTCCTATGCGACGCTGGGCGAGCCCTACTCGATGACACGCGAGGCCTACGACCCCGCCATCCACGGCACCGGGTCGCGATGACGAACGCCCCGGCCGAGACGGCTCGGCCGGGGCGCCGGGTTTCGTCTTGGAGGCGCTGGGCGGCGCCCCGTCAGGCGCCGGTGCCCAGGTGCGGCAGCGGATCGACCGGGGTTGAGCTGCGGCGCAGCTCGAAGTGGAGCTGCGGCTTGTCGACGGAGCCGGTGCTGCCGACGGCCGCGATCGCCTGCCCCTTCTTCACCGTATCGCCGCGCGACACCTTCAGCTCCGAGTTGTGGGCGTAGGCCGAGACCCAGTCCCCGTCATGCTGGATGAGGACGAGGTTGCCGTATCCCTCGAGTTCGTTGCCGGCGTAGATGACTTTGCCGTTGCCCGCCGCGTGCACCGGCGTCCCCACCGGCGCGGCGAGGTTGATGCCGTCGTTGCGGTCGCCGGACGCCTGCTTGCCGAAGCCGACGAGGATGGCGCCACGCAGCGGCCAGCCGAACCCGCTCGACTGGTCGGCCTGGGGCTGGGCGGCGGCCGGCGGGGTCGCACCGGCCTGCGGCGCGGCGCCGGCGGCGGGCTGCTGCGACACCGGAGCGCTCGGAGCGGCCTCGGCCGGGGCGCTCGGTTGCGGGTCCAGCATGGCGAGCTGCGTGTCGCCCTGGGGGGCGGTCGCGGCCGGCTGCGCGGCGACCTGCGTGCCGCCCGTGCCGGGGATTCGCAGCGACTGGCCGGCCTGGACCTGCGTGTCCGGGCTGATGCCGTTCAGCGTGGCGATCGAGATGTGGGACACGTTGTACGTGCGGGCGAGAGAATAGAGCGTCTCGCCGGGCTGCACGGTGTGACGCTGCTCGGCCGCCTGCTGGTTCAGCGTCCGGGGCGGCGAGCCGAGCGCCATCTCCTGCGCACTGAGCTGCGAGGGCGTCTCGGGGATGGAGGCCGGCCCCATCGCGGGGGTGACGGTCGGCTCGTCGACCCGCACGTAGGTCGGAATGATGACGCGCGAGCCGGGGCGAATGTCGAGCGGGTTGGAGAGCCGATTGGCCTCCAGGATTACGTCGACCGGGACGTTGAAGCCCTGCGAAAGGGTCTCGGCGGTGTCGCCGGGAGACACTTCGACGATCGGCGCCCCCTCGACCGTCCAGCCCCGCTGGCGCAGCGAGGCGGGGGTGGTGATGGGCTGCGAGGCCATGCCCTGCTGGCTGCTCAGCGGGGCGAGATCCCGCGACTCGATCGGCATGGCGCCGGTCGACTCGGGCGGGTTGTTGGCGGCGAACAGCGAGGCTCCCGGCACGTTCACTCCGCCGCCCGAGCACCCCGCCGCCAGTGCGCAAACTCCGAGTACCGCACTGAGATTGATTGCAGTTTTGCCCAAGCCGCCCGTATGCCGTCCGCGCATGACTCGCACCCTTCCGCGCCTAGAAAATACGCGTCCACTTAGGGGCTGACGGGCTTACCGAGATCTTAAGGTGCTCGGCAGAATGCTTCAGGTTCGAGTGGTTTGGGCTTCACTCATGCGATGAAGCGTGGGGTTGTTGCGATGGTGTCACAACCGGCCCGCCGGACCCGGCACCAGCGGCACGAACCGCACGTCGGCGATCCGCTCGCCGACGAGGCCGCCGTCCGCCTTGCGGCACTTCATCAGCTCCTGCACTGCCCCGTCCTCGCCGACCGGAGCCACCAGGATGCCCTCCGGTGCCAGCTGCTCGACCAGCGCCTCGGGAACCGCGGGGGCGGCGGCGGTGACGATGATCCGGTCGTAGGGCGCGTGCTCGGCCCACCCGTCGTGCCCGTCGCCGACGCGGATGGCGACGTTGGCGACCTTGAGGACGGCCAGCCGCTCACGCGCCAGATCCGACAGCAGGCGGAAGCGCTCGACCGAATAGACGTGCCCGGCGAGGCGAGCGAGGATCGCGGTCTGGTAGCCCGACCCGGTGCCGATCTCGAGGACGGTGACGTCCGGTGTCAGCTCCAACGCCTCGGTCATGCGCGCGACGATGGCGGGTTGGGAGACGGTCTGCCCGCAGTCGATCGGCGCGGCGCGATCGGCGTAGGCGAGCGCCTTGTGGGCCGCGCCCAGGAAGAGCGAGCGCGGCACCGATTCGAGCGCGGCGAGCACCTTGTGGCCGGCGACGTTCTGCCGGCGCAGGCTCATCGCCAGCTCGGCACGCGCGATCGCCTCTTCCTCCGGTGTCATCGCCGCGCCCCCGTCCTCATGCCGCCCTGGTCAGCCCTCGGCCTCGATCCGCTCGAACCCGGTATAGGGCACCAGCACCTCCGGCACACGGATCGCGCCGTCCGCCTCCTGGTAGTTCTCCATCACCGCGATCAACGCGCGGCCGACGGCGACGCCCGAGCCGTTCAACGTGTGGACGAACTGCGGCGCCGCGTCCGGTTCCGGCCGGTAGCGCGCGTTCATGCGCCGCGCCTGGAAGTCGCCGCAGACCGAGCAGGACGAGATCTCGCGGTAAGTCGCCTGTCCCGGCAGCCACACCTCGATGTCATAGGTGCGGCGGGCACCGAAGCCCAGGTCGCCGGTGGACAGCGTGACCACGCGATAGGCCAGCCCCAGCGCCTTCAGGATGCCTTCGGCGCAGGCCGTCATCCGCTCCTGCTCCTCCAGCGCCGCCTCCGCGGTGGTGATCGAGACCAGCTCGCACTTGGTGAACTGGTGCTGGCGCAGCATGCCGCGCACGTCCCGCCCGGCCGAGCCCGCCTCGGAGCGGAAGCACGGGGTCAGCGCCGTCACGCGCAGCGGCAGCCGGCGCCCGTCGAGGATCTGGCCGGCGACGAGGTTGGTGAGCGGCACTTCGGCGGTCGGAATCAGCCAGCGCCCGTCGGTGGTCCGGAAGAGGTCGTCGGCGAACTTGGGGAGCTGCGCGGTTCCGAAGACGGCCTCGTCGCGCACCAGGAGCGGCGGCGAGACCTCGGTGTAGCCGTTCACCTCGGTGTGCGTGTCGATCATGAACTGGCCGAGCGCGCGCTCCAGGCGGGCGAGCTTGCCGGTCAGCACCGTGAAGCGCGAGCCGGCGATGCGCCCGGCGGTCTCCACGTCCATCAGGCCGAGCGCCTCGCCGATGGCGTCGTGCTCCTTGACCTCGAAGTCGAACACCGGCGGCTCGCCGACGCGGCGCAGCTCGACATTGTCGCTCTCGTCCGCGCCGACGGGCACCTCGTCGAGCACCATGTTGGGGAGCGCGGCCAGCTCGTCGTGCAGCTTGGCGTTGACCTCGCGCTCCTGCTCCTCGCCGGACTGGATGGTGGCCTTCAGGTCCGCCACCTCGCCGATGAGGCGCTGCGCCTCCTCCTCGTTCTTGGTGGCCTTGGCCTTGCCGATGGCCTTGGAGGCGGCGTTGCGGGCGGTCTGGGCCTCCTGCAGGCGGGTGACGATCGCGCGGCGCTCGTCGTCCAGCTGCAGCAGCCGGGAGGCAGCGGGCGGGGCCCCGCGTTTGGCGAGGGCGGCGTCGAAGGCGTCGGGCGCATCCCGAACGGCGCGAATGTCGAACATGATCGAGGCTCGGTTCCTTAAGTCTTGCGCCCCTCTTAACGAGTGCGGCGGGATGGCTCCAGTGGCAGGGCGCACCGACGCCGCACGGACACCGCTCCGGCGCCGTACCGATGCGTTGACGACACCGCCCCGCGGGGCCACCCTTGCACGTCTCCCGCCCCCCGGCGGGGACGCTCGCCCACCTCGCCACCCCCGGCCCGGACCGATCGCCCGATCGCCAGCCACCACCGCCATGACCGACCGGCTCCCGGGCCGAGCGGCCCGGATAGAGAAGCGCTTTCATGGACCTCACCGTCCCAACGATCTTCGACGGTCACAACGATGTTCTCTCCCGTCTCGCCGCGGCCGGCCGGGCCGACGCGGCCGAGACCTTCGCCACCGGACCGGGCCACATCAACCACGAGCGAGCCCGTGCCGGCGGCTTCGGCGGCGGCTTCTTCGCGGTGTGGATCCCCTCGCCCGGCGGCGGCACGATCGACTTCGACGCGATGGCCCAGCCGCGCTACAGCGTGCCCCTGCCCCCCCAGGTGCCCCAGCCGGACGCGCTCGCCGGTGCGATGCGCCAGGCCGCGCTCCTCGCCAACCTGGAGGAGGCCGGGGCGCTGAAGATCTGCCGCACCGCCGGCGAGATCGAGGCAACGCTGGGCGGCGAGCGCCTCGCCGCGGTCTTCCACGTCGAGGGTGCGGAGGCGATCGACCGCGAGCTGGCGGCCCTCGACGTGCTCCATGCGGCGGGCCTGCGCTCGCTGGGGCCGGTGTGGAGCCGCCCGAACCGCTTCGGCCACGGCGTGCCGTTCCGCTTCCCCTCCTCGCCCGACACCGGCCCCGGCCTCACCGAGGACGGACTGCGCCTCGTCGACCGGTGCCTGGAGCTGGGAATCATGCTGGACGTGTCGCACCTGACGGAGGCCGGCTTCTGGGACATCGCCCGGCGCACCACGAAGCCGATCGTCGCCACCCACTCCAACGCGCACGCCATCACGCCGACCGCACGCAACCTGACCGACAAGCAGCTCGCCGCGGTCGCCGAATCGGGAGGCGTCGTGGGGCTCAACTTCGCCTCGGCCTTCCTGCGCGAAGACGGGCGCATGCTGGGCGACGTGCCGCTCGCCACCATGCTGCGCCACCTCGACCACCTCCTGGCGATCCTCGGCGAGGACGGGGTGGCGCTGGGCTCGGACTACGACGGCGCCTTGGTGCCGCACGAGGTCGACGGGGTCGAGCGCCTGCCGAATCTGCGCCGGGCGATGAGCGCGCACGGCTATGGCGAGGCGCTGATCACGAAGATTTGCCACGGCAACTGGGTGAACGTGCTGCGCCGCACCTGGGGCGCCTGACCGCCAGAGACCGGCCCCACCTGCGGCGCGCCGTCGCAGTGCGTGCCCGGCGCCACCCTCGGGACGGCGGCGCGCGGCACCGCAGGGGCGCCGCCGGTCGGACGCGGCGCGCGCCCGAACCGCGCCCCAAACGAACGCTTTCCTCTCTTATGGCCGGCTGGAACATCGCTTGCACGCGAATGGGTTCGAGCGCCCAGGCCTCGCATGTTCCGGCCGTTTTCGGATGGGCTTGCGGTGCCGGCGTCCGGTTCGTTTAACTTATGCCGATCGGTGCGCCATGCTCACGGGGCTTCGGTCGCACAACCATGGGCTCGCGCTGCCGCGGCAGCGCACAACGAGGGAAGCACATGACACATCTTCGCGCGCTCCTGGCCGCTGCCGGTCTCGCTGCGCTGAGCGCCGCCACCCCGGCGCTCGCCGCCACGCCGGACAACATGCTCGTCATCGCCAACCGCATCGACGACATCGTCTCGCTCGACCCGGCCGAGACGTTCGAATTCGCCGGCAACGACGTCAATCGAAACGTCTATGGTCGCCTGGTGAACTTCGACCCGGCCGACCTCGAGGCCGGCTACCAGCCCGACATCGCCGAGAGCTGGGAGGTCTCCGAGGACGGCACGTCGATCACCTTCAAGATCCGGGACGGGATGACCTTCCACTCCGGCAACCCGGTCCGCGCCGAGGACGCCGCCTTCTCGCTGCGCCGCGTCATCAAGCTGAACCTCACCCCGTCGTTCATCTTCAGCCAGTTCGGCTTCACGCCCGAGAACGTCGACGAGAAGATCACCTTCGACGACACCACGGTGACGTTGAACTTCGACGCGCCGTACGCCGAATCCTTCGTCCTCAACTGCCTCACCGCCGGCGTCGGCTCGATCGTCGACAAGGAACTGGCGATGGAGCACGAGAGCGACGGCGACTTCGGCCACGACTGGCTGAAGACCAACTCGGCCGGCTCCTACGCCTACAAGCTGACCAGCTGGCGCCCCGCCGAGGCCGTCACCCTGGAAGCCAACCCGGACTTCTACCTCGGCGAGCCGGCGATGAAGCGCGTCATCGTGCGCCACATCTCCGAGAGCGCCAACCAGCGCCTGCTGCTGGAGCGCGGCGACATCGACGTCGCCCGCAACCTCAACCCCGAGGATGTCGCCGGCATCGAGAGCGCCGAGGGCGTGAAGGTGGTGGACGAGCTGCGCGGGCGCATCATGTACGCCAGCTTCAACCAGAAGAACGAGTTCTCCGCCAATCCGAAGGTGATCGAGGCGCTGAAGTACGCCGTCGACTACGAGGGCATGGCCAACTCGTTCCTCAAGGGCCAGTGGACCATCCACCAGACCTTCCTGCCGCAGACCTACTTCGGCGCGCTGGACGAGACGCCCTACACCTTCGACCTCGACAAGGCGAAGGCGCTGATCGTGGAAGCCGGCGTCGAGACGCCGATCACCCTCGGCCTCGGCGTACGTGACGCGCAGGAGCGCATCGAGATCGCGCAGTCGATGCAGAACACGCTCGGCGAACTGGGCATCGACCTCGACATCACCGTCGGTACCGGGGCGCAGACGCTCGGCAAGTACCGCGCCCGCGAACTCGACGTCTACGTCGGCGAGTGGGGGCCGGATTATCCGGATCCGAACACCAACGCCGCGACCTTCTCCTCCAACCCGGACAACTCGGACGCAGCGCAGGCGACCGGCATCCTCGCCTGGCGCAACGCCTACGATCCGGGCGCGCTGACGCAGAAAACCAAGGACGCGGTGCTGGAGAAGGACACCGAGACGCGCCGCAAGATGTACGAGGAGATCCAGCAGACCTTCCTCGAGACCGCGCCGTTCGTGATCATGTTCCAGAAGATCGAGCAGGCGGCGATGCGCGACAACGTGGAGGGACTTTCCCTCGGCCAGGCGATCACCGCGGCGGCGTACTGGAAAGTCTCCAAGTAGGTGTCGATCTCCGACCGTGCGGGCGGGGGGGCGACCTCCCCCGCCTCGTCACCGGGCGGTCCGCCGCCTCGCGTGGCCAAACCGGAGCGGCGCCGCATCGTACCCCGCTGGATCGTCAGCCTCGCCTCCGGGGTCGGCACGATCGCGGTGACGCTGCTGGGGCTGCTGTTCGTGACCTTCGTCATCGGCCGCCTGATGCCGATCGACCCGGTGCTGGCCGTCGTCGGCGAGCGGGCCTCGCAGTCGACCTATGATCAGGTCCACCGGGAGATGGGCCTCGACCAGCCCATCTTCGTCCAGTTCATCTACTACCTCGGCGACGTCCTGACCGGGGATTTCGGCACCTCCACCACCACCGCCCACCCCGTCATCCAGGACATCGCCCGCGTCTTCCCGGCGACGTTGGAGCTGGCGACGCTCGGCACCCTCATCGGCGTCCTCGCCGGTGTGCCGCTCGGCGTGCTGGCGGCGGTCAAACGCGGCTCGCTGATCGACCAGATCGCCCGCGTGCTGGCGCTGGTGGGCTACTCGGCGCCGATCTTCTGGCTCGGCCTGCTGGCGCTCAACGTGTTCTACGGGCAGCTCGGCTGGGTCGCGGGGCCGGGGCGCGTGTCGATTTTCTACATGGACATGGTGCCGTCGGTGACGGGGCTCATCCTGGTGGATTCCATCCTGGACGACAATTGGGACGTCTTCTGGGACGCGCTCAGCCACATCATCCTGCCGGCTTCGCTGCTGGGTTACTACTCGCTCGCTTACATCAGCCGCATGACGCGCTCCTTCATGCTGGAGCAGCTCTCGGCCGAGTACATCACCACCGCCCGCGTCAAGGGCGCGCCGGAGTGGCTCGTCGTCTGGGGGCACGCCTTCGCCAACATCCGCGTGCAGCTCGTCACCGTGATCGCGCTGTCCTACGCGCAGCTGCTGGAGGGCTCGGTGCTCACCGAGATCATCTTCGCCTGGCCGGGCCTCGGCAACTACATCGCCACCGCCCTCCTCTCGGCCGATCTCAACGCGGTCATGGGCGGAACGGTGGTCGTCGGCTGCGTCTTCGTCGGCCTCAACCTCTTCGCCGATTTCCTCTACCGCTTCTTCGACCCGAGGGCGCGCTGATGGCCGATCCAACCGCCCGCCGCGCCTGGCTCTTCTCCGATGCGCCGGCCTCCCGGTTGCAGGCGCGGCTGTCCAACCTCTACACCGGGTGGCTCGCCTTCCGTGCCAATCGGCTGGCCATGGTGGGCCTGGCAATCCTGGTCCTTCTGGTGCTGGTGGCCGCGTTCGCGCCCTACGTCGCGCCGGCCAGCCCGTATGCGCAGGATCTGCCCAACCGCCTCCAGCCGCTCGGCGCGTCGGGCCACCTCCTCGGCACCGACTCGCTGGGGCGCGACATCCTCTCGCGCATCATCTGGGGCTCGCGCATCACGCTCGTCATCGTGGCGCTAGTGGCCGTGATCGCGGCCCCCATCGGACTCCTCGTCGGCACGGTCGCCGGCTACTTCGGCGGCTGGCTCGACGCGGTGCTGATGCGCATCACCGACATCTTCCTCGCCTTCCCGCGCCTCGTGCTGGCGCTCGCCTTCGTCGCAGCGCTGGGGACGGGGATCGAGAACGCCATCATCGCGATCTCGATCACCGCCTGGCCGCCCTACGCCCGCATCGCCCGCGCCGAGACGCTGACGATCCGCAACCAGGACTTCATCTCCGCGATCCGTCTGCAGGGCGCGGGGCCGATCCGCATCATCACGCGCCACATTTGGCCCCTGTGCATCTCGTCGCTGATCGTGCGCGTCACGCTCGACATGGCGGGCATCATCCTCGCTGCGGCGGGGCTGGGCTTCCTCGGCATGGGCGCGCAGCCGCCGGCGCCGGAGTGGGGCGCGATGATCTCCGAGGGGCGGCGCTTCATCCTCGACTACTGGTGGGTGGCGGCGGTGCCGGGGTTCGCGATCTTCTTCGTCTCGCTCGGCTTCAACCTCCTGGGCGACGGCCTGCGCGACGTTCTCGACCCGAAGGACGCCAAATGACCCTTCTCGACGTCGAAAACCTCACCGTCACCTTCCCCACCCGCACCGGCACGTTCGAGGCGGTGCGCGGGACGACCTTCTCGCTGGAACGCGAACGGCTCGGCATCGTCGGCGAATCGGGATCGGGCAAATCGATGACCGGGCGCGCGATCCTGCGCCTCGTCCGGCCGCCGGGCGAGGTCCGCGCCAACCATATCCGCCTCGGCGGCGAGGACCTCCTCGCCAAGTCCGAGCGGGCGATGCGCAAGGTCCGCGGCGAACGCATCTCGATGGTGATGCAGGATCCGAAATATTCGCTGAACCCGGTGCGCAGCGTCGGCCATCAGATCATGGAGGCCTACCGCCTGCATGAACGCGGCAGCGCCAAAGACGCCCGCCGGCGTGCGCTGGAGATGCTGGAGGCGGTCCAGATCCGCGACCCGGAGCGCGTGTTCCGCGCCTACCCGCACGAGGTGTCGGGCGGCATGGGCCAGCGGATCATGATCGCGATGATGCTGATCCCCAATCCCGAGATCCTCATCGCCGACGAGCCGACCTCCGCGCTCGACGTGTCGGTGCAGCAGGAGGTGCTGGGGATCATGGACCGCCTGGTGCGCGACCGCGGAATGGGGCTGATCTTCATCAGCCACGACCTCAACCTCGTCGCCTCGTTCTGCGATCGGGTGCTCATCATGTATGCCGGCCGCATCGTCGAGACGCTGCGGGCCGACCGCCTCGGCGAGGCCGAGCACCCCTACACCCGCGGCCTCCTGGGCTCGCTCCCGCGGCTCGACGCGCCGACGGACCGGCTGACGGTGCTCGAGCGCGACCCGCTCTGGCGCGACATGCCGTCGGTGGAGGGGCGGGCATGAGCGCGCTGAGCGTGCGCGACCTCGACGTGTGGTTCGCCAGCGGCGAGGACCGGGTCGACGCGGTGAAGGGCGCGAGCTTCGAGGTGCCGGCGGGGGGTTCGTTCGGCCTCGTCGGCGAATCGGGGTCGGGCAAGTCCACGGTGCTTCGGGCGATCACCGGACTGGTGCCGACATGGTCGGGCAGCATCGTCGTCGACGGGGTCGCGCTGGGGACGCGGCGCGACCGGGCCTTCTACGGCACGGTGCAGATGGTGTTCCAGGACCCGTACGCGTCGCTCCACCCGCGCCACTCGGTGGACAAGGTGCTGGACGAGACGTTGCGGTTGCACGGCATCCGCGACACCAACCGGCGCATCCCCGAGCTGCTGGAGCAGGTCGGTCTCGGCCCCTCATTCCGCTTCCGCTATCCGCACCAGCTCTCGGGCGGACAGCGGCAGCGTGTCGCCATCGCGCGGGCGCTGGCGCCCGAACCCTCGGTGCTGCTGCTCGACGAGCCGACATCGGCGCTCGACGTCTCGGTGCAGGCGGAGATCCTCAACCTGCTGACCGACCTCAGGGCGCAGCGCAACCTCACCTACGTCATGGTGAGCCACGACCTGGCGGTGGTCGGCCACGTCGCCGAGCGGATCGCGGTGATGCGCGGCGGCGAGATCGTCGAGATCATGAGCGTCGACGACATGCGCGCGATGACGCCCCGGCACGCCTACACGCGCCACCTCCTCGACGCCTCGCTCGGCTACAAGCGGGCGGGTTGAAGTGCGCCGGCCGCGCACGGCGGCCGGCGGCGAGGCAAGGTCGGCGGTGCGCGATCAGCCCAGGAGTTCGGGCTCGGGCGCGCCGGGGCCGAATTCGAAGACGTAGGGGGTCTCGGGGTTCCAGCCTTCGAGATCGATCCCGAACGCCGCCGAGGCGCTGACCGCCACCGCCCCGCGCCCGCCCTGGAACTCGAAGTCCTCGGCGAACGCGAAGTCGAACTTGAAGATGATGTCCGCCCCACCGACGTCGGCCGAGGTCGACGCCTCGACGGACGGGTCCTCGTCGCCGGTCAATGCGGTGGAGATGGCGGCGCCGCCGGTCAGGCGCGCGGCGAAGCCCACCGCGATGGACCCGAACAGCCCCTCCCCGGAGCCGAACAGTCCCTCGCCGGACATCTGCTCGTCGACGGGATAGAAGGTGTCGCCGGTATGCTCGGACGAGCCTTCGCTCGTCGGCTCGAGCGATGTGTCGGTTTCCTGGAAGGTCGGCGCGCGGTCGCGAAGTCGCGAGAACATCGGCATCGGTGCAATCCCTCTATTTCAACAATACCGGAAAAACGCACCGGCGGCGCATGAACATTGCGCGGGTCGGCGCGACCATAAGCTGTCAATCGAAGCGATGGCAATAACGATTACTCAAAAAACGCCATAGCACGAGCACACAACGTTAGCGAACGCTGCCGTTGGTTAACATCACTGTGGCCATTTCGTGATCTATAGTACTTCGAACAGATATAAACGTCGTCAGATCGACGCCAACGTCCACTCCACGATCTCCAACGCGGCCTGGCGCGCGGCGTTGTTCATTCCCTCGGCCGCGGTGTCGACCTGATCGCTGGCGAGCGGGACGATGGTGTCGAACACGCGGGTCCGGACCACGCGACCATTGGAATCGTCGAGGATCTTGACCGCAACCTGCACCCGCGCGCGTGTGCCCGCATAGGTCTCCACCTGGAAGGCGCGGACCTCGGTCACGACCTGGTAGTTGATCAACAGGCTCTGCCCCGGCAGGCCCACGGCGTGGACGCGGCCGGTGTTCTCGAACGTGTCGAGCAGCATGCGCTGCAACACCTTCGGCGCGGCGTCCTGGTAGACCACCTGAGGGTAGTAGGAGAGCGTCATCGCCGTGGGCTTCACGGCGATCTTCGACGTGGAGAGCGATTCCAACGCCCGCGGCTCCGGCACCAGGATCTGCGCCGTCGTGCCGCTCGCGACCGCCGGGTTGTCGAGCGCGGTCAGTTCGTAGATCGCTTCGATCTTGTCGCCTCCCGCGCAGCCCACCAGGGCCAACGCGAGAAGCAGTGAAGCAAAGGCGCGCAATCTACTCATCGGCGCTGCGGGGTATATCGAGGCGCACTGTCACCCCCGAAGATCACGCGGCTGGGGTCGCGGTCAAAACTCGACACGGCACTCTCGATCGCTCGCAAGGTACTACGTCCTTGATTGATGAGTGCCCGAAGATCGTCAAGACCGCTCTGGCTAAACCGTGAAAGACCGTTCGCGATTGTACCGGCGCGTGGCGCAAATGCAGCAGCAACGTCCCGGATCGAGGCCGTCGCGCCGTTGACCCCGGCGAACACCGTCTGCACCTCGCCGCCCAGCACCGCGTTGGCGCGATCCATGAAGACGCCCAGCTTGTTGGACGCGCCCTCCACGTTGGCCGCGATGACCTTCACCCGGTCGATCAGGTCCTGGACCATGCCGCCCTCGCCGCTCGCGTTGCTCAGGCTGTCGGTGATGCGCCGCGCGGTCGCCACCACCTCGTCGATCGCGGTGCCGATCTCGCCGGTGCGCGAGCCGATGGCGGTCGCCACCTGCCGCGCGTTGTCGAGGATCGTGTTGATCGCCGACGTGTCGATCGAGCTGACGGCGACGGCGACGTCGTCGGCCGCCCGTTTCACGCTGGCGACGATGTCGTCGATGCTGGGCCCGGCGTCGCGCAGGTTGCCCGCGAAACTCGACACCGAGTCGATCGTCGAGCCAATCTGGTCGGTGCGGGCCGAAACCGCCGCGGCGACCTGGTCGATCCGCCGCGAGGCCTCGCTCGCCGTGGAGATGATCTGCTGCACGTTCTCGCGCGAGTCCGACAGGGTGAGCGAGACGTCGCGCACGTTCGTCATGATCGCGCGCACCATCACCGGGTCGACGGCGGTCACTACCTCGGTCACCGCGTCCACCACCGGGTCGATCTGCCGGCGCAGGGCCGGCAAGGTCGCGGTGAACGTCTTCACGTCGGCCACCGCCCCGTTCGCGTTGTCGATGATCGCGCTGATCGTGCCCAACTCGCCCCGGACGCGGCCGGTGATGTCGGCGACGTCGTCCGCCGCCACGCCGGCAGTGGCGATGAAGTGCTGCACCTGCGGCGCGGCGGCGCCCAGCGTGTCGGTCAGCGCCTTCACGCTGGCGACGATCTCGCCAATCGCCGCCGGGTCCACCGCCTGCAACACCGCCGAGACGTTCTCGATCCCCGGACGCAGCGTCTCGCCGTAGCCCGGCAAGGCGTCGGCGAAGGTGCGGGCCGAGGCGACGGCCGCGCCCGCATCGTCGATCGCGGTCGTCACCTGCGGCAGCTTGGCCTGCAGGCCTGCGGCGATGTCGCGGGCGCTCGCCACGGTTGTGTCCACCCCCGCGATGATCGCCTGCACCCGCTCGCTCTCGCCCGAAAGCATCGTCGTCAGCCCGCGCACGTCGTCGACGATCCCGTCGAGCGCCGCCGGGTCGATGGCCGACAGGGCGGCCGAGACGTTCTCGATCCCCGGCTGCAGCGCCGTCGCCATGTCCGGCAGCGACGCGGCGAAGACGCGCGCGTCGGCGACGGATGCGGCGACGTTGTCGATCACACCCTCGATCGCCGGGATGCGCGCGACGAGCCGGTCGGTCACCTCGCGAGCGTTCTGGATCGACTGCTCGGCGGAGGTGATGATCCCGTCGATCGCCGGCGCCCGGTTGCTGAGGACGCCGGAGATGTCGTGCACGTTCTGGAAGATCGCCTCCACGGCGGTCGGGTCGATCGCCGCCAGCACGTCGGAGACGTTCTGCACGCCCGGCTCCAGCGAGGCGACCAGCCCCGGCAGCGCTTCGGTCGTGCGGCGGATGTCGGCGGCGGACGCGGTCACGTCGTCGATCGCGGTGCCGATCCGCGGCATGCGCTGGGCCACCCCGGAGGTGATCGCCTCGACCCGCAGCGACGCGCCGCGCACCGCGGTGACGATGTCGTCGATCGCCGGGGTCTGCGCGTTGACCGCGTCGGTCACGCCACGAACGTTGGCGACGATCGCCTCGATGGCGGCCGGGTCGACCGCGCTCAACACGTTGGAGAGGTTGGCGATGCCCGGCTCGAGCGAGGCGACGAGCCGCGGCGCGGCGTCGGCGGCCTGCCGGGCGCTGGCGATCGCGGCGGAGGCGTCGTCGATCGCCGTGCCGATCTCGGCCGAGCGGGTCGCCACCTCCTGGACCACCACGCGCGCATCGGCCGCGACCGACGAGGCGTCGGCGACGACGCCCTCGACACGCTCGACGATGCGCTCCACCGCCGGTGCCTGTCCTCCCAGCGCCGTGGACAGAGCCTCGACGTTGGAGACGATGGCCTCGATGGCGGCCGGGTCGATGCTGTTCAGGACGTCCGTCACGTTGGCGATGCCCGGCTCCAGCGAGGCCACGATCCGCGGCAGATCGTTGCTGGCGGTGCGCACGTTCGCCATCGTGGCGGTCGCATCGTCGATGGCGGTCCCGATGGCCGGCATGCGCTGTGCGATCGACGACGTGATCGTCTCGGCGCGCATCGCGGTGCCGCGGGCGGCCTCGATCAGATCGGCGATGGCCGGGCCTTTGTCGGCCACCGTCTGCGACAGTCGCTCGACGTTGGCGACCACGGCGTCGATGCGCGTCGCGTCGACGGCGGCGACCGTCGCCGAGGCGTCTTCCAGCAGCTTCTCGGCCGTCGCCACGAGCTGCGGCGCGCCGTCCGACGCCTGACGCAGGTTGGTCACCAGCGCCGAGGCCTGGTCGATGGTCGTCCCGATCGCCTCGCTGCGGGCCGAGAGCACACGGGTCACGCTGTCGATCCCCTTGGCCGCTTCGGTCGCCGCGCCGACGAGGCTGGCGACGTTCTCGGCCTGGCCGGCGAGCGTGTTCGTCACGCTTTGGACGTCGTCGACGATGCCGGTGACCTTCTCGGGCGTGATCGCGGCGCTGGCGCGGCTGATGTTCTGGATCGCGGGGCCGGCGGCCTTCACCGCGGTGCGGATGTCGCCCACCAGAGCGGAAACGTCGTCCAGCGTCTTGCCGACGTCGTCGCGCCGGGCGGCGACCGTGTCGGTGATTTGCGTCAGGTTGACGCTGATGCGGGAGGCGTTGTCGATCAGGCTGCCGATCTCGCTGGAGCGATCGGACACCGCCTTGCTGACGGTGTCGACGTTGGTGATGATCTGATTGACCGCCGTCGCGTCGATCGACTTCACCAGCGTGTCGGCCGAGTTGAGCGCCTCGTTGAGGGTGTCGGCGGCGTCGCCGACGCGAGTGACGATGCCGTTGGCGCTCGCCATCAACGTGTCGGCCTGCTGGCCGATCTTCGGCAGGTCGCCTGAGAAGGTCTCGATATTGCCGACGATGGTGCCGACGCGCGACGGGTCGATCGCCGCCAGGATGCCGTTGGCGTTCTCGACCACGCCGGTGATCTGCGGCGCCGCCTGGGCGATGGCGTTGGCGGCGTTGGAGAAGTCGGTCACCATCCCCGGCACCTGCGGCGAGGCCTGGGCGAGGTTGTCGGTGATCGTGCGCACGTTCTGGACGACGCCGGAGAGGTTCCCCTGGTTCTCGTCGACGAGCTGTCGCACCACGCCCAGCGTGGAATCGAGCCGGCCCAGGACGCTCTGCAACGTGTCGAGAACGTTGGTGAAGGCGCTGGTGGCGGCCTCCAGGGTGGGGATCTTGTCTTCCTTGTCGGCCGCCTCGAACAGCGACTCGCCCGAGCCGCCGACCAGCGACACGTAGGCGACGCCCGTCAGCCCCTGGGAGGCGAGCTGGGCCTGCGTGTTGACCTTGATCGGCGCCGAGGGGTTCACCCTCGTGATGGCGATGACGTTGTCGCCCCCTTCCGGCGGGAACTCCAGCGACGTCACCTCGCCGACGCGGATGCCGTTGAAGTACACCCCCGCGCCGGTGGACAGGCCGGTCACCGCCTCCGGAAAGATGATGCGCAGCCGTTCCGTCGCCCCGGTGCCGGACGCGCGATAGAGCCACCACAGCGAACCGAACGCCCCTGCGAGCACGACAAGCACGAAGATGCCGATCGCAACGTAGTTGGCACGCGTTTCCATCAGTAAGCCCTACACGTTGTGCGGCGACGGGCCGCGAGGAACTGAAACATCTAAGTGCTCACGAACCGACCGCCGCGCACACCGCGGAAGTATTCCTGAACCCACGGGTGATCGTAGTCGACGAGGTCCTGCACCGGGCCGTTGACGATGACCCGCTTGTCCGCCAGCACCGCCACGCGGTCGCACACGTTCCAGAGCGAATCGAGGTCGTGCGTCACCATGTAGACGGTGAGGCCCAGCGTATCGCGCAGGCCCGCGATGAGATCGTCGAAGTTGGCGGCGCCGATCGGGTCGAGGCCGGAGGTCGGCTCGTCGACGAAGAGGAGGTCCGGGTCGAGCGCCAGCGCGCGCGCCAGACCGGCACGCTTGATCATGCCGCCGGACAGTTCGGACGGAAGCTTGTCGGCCGAGTTGCGCGCCAGACCCACCATGTCGATCTTCATCAACGCCAGCTCGTCCATGAGCTGCTTGCTCATGGTGCCGCCCTGCTCCTTCATCGGAACCTGGATGTTCTCCTTGACCGTCAGCGAGGAGAACAGCGCGCCCATCTGGAAGAGCACGCCATAGCGGCGGTTGAGCAGCGAGCGCTGCGATGCGCTCAGCGCGTCCACGTCCTTGTCGAACAGGCGGATCGTGCCCGAACACTTCGGCACCAGGTCGAGGATGGTGCGCATCAGCACGGACTTGCCCTGCCCCGACCCGCCGACGAAGCCGAGGATCTCGCCGCGGCGCACATCGAGGTTGAGGTTCTTGAACACCGTGAACGAGCCGAAGCGGACCTCGACGTCGCGCGCCTCGATGACGTGCTCGTCGTCGTTCGGTTTCTCGTCCAGCGTGGAGTCGTGGCCGGCGCGGTGATGGGCGGGCGCGGGATGGACCTTGAAGGTCCCGTCCGGCAGCGTCTCCTCCATCGGGGCGGTGTCGTCTTCGTCGCTCACTAGATCCCCACCGCTGCGAAGAAGATTGCGAAGAGGCCGTCGACGACGATCACCAGGAAGATGGCCTTCACCACCGAGCTGGTCGTCTGCCGGCCCAGCGACTCGGACGACCCCCCCACTTTCAGCCCCTCCGAGCAGCCCACCAGGCCGATGATGAGCGCCATGAACGGCGCCTTGGCGATGCCGATCCAGAATTCGAGCGGCGTCACGACCTCGTTGAGGCGGCGCAGGAAGACGTCCGGCGAGATGCCCAGCGAACTCCACGAGATGAGCATCGCCCCCAGGATGGCCGCGATGTCGGACAGGAAGGCGAGGAGCGGCATGGCCAGGATCAGCGCCATCAGCCGCGGCACCACCAGCACCTCGACCGGGTCGAGGCCGAGGACGTCCAACGCGTCCACCTCTTCACGCATGCGCATGGCGCCGATTTCGGCGGTGAACGCCGACCCGGAGCGGCCCGCCACCAGGATCGCCGCCAGGAGCACGCCCAGCTCGCGCAGGATGAGGATGCCGGACATGTCCACCACGAAGATCGTGGCGCCGAAAGAGGAGAGGTAGAACCCGCCCTGCTGCGCCACGATGAGGCCGACGAGGAAGCTCATCAGCATCACGATCGGCACCGCGCCGCGGCAGCTGCGGTCGAAGTTGGAGAGGATCGAGGTGACGCGCAGCCGGCGGAAGTGGGTGAAGAGGGTCGTCAGGCGGAAGCCGAACACCCCCAGCATCGACAGGAGCGCCACGAAGTCCTGGAAGACGCCGACGGTGGTGGCGCCGATGGAGTTGACCCAGCGGATCACCGCCCACGGCTGGCGCGGACGGTCGAGCAGCTGCGGGATGTGGTTCTCGATCTCCTTGAGGAGGAATTGCAGCCGCGGGCTCGCCCCCTCCAGGCGCACGCGGTGGCCGGCGAACTCGGCCCGCGCCCGTTCGCGGTGGATGATCCAAGCGCCCGCGGTGTCGACGGTGGCGATGCCGGCGAGCTGGAAGACCACGTCGCACGGCTTGGTGCCGCGCCCCGCCTCCGACAGCGCGTCGAGCGCGGCGACGGAGCATTCGGCCATATCGGCCGCGCTCACCGTCCAGCTGCCGCTGAACGTTGCCGAGAACGTCTCGCCCTCGCGGTGCGTCTTCACCGCCGGTGTCGGGGATGGTGCCTGCGCGTCCATCATCTCGTCTTTTGCATGCTCGTTTTAGGTGGTAGCTCCACAAGGCTGTTTCGTCACCAGCTGACGGGCCGTGCCACTGCACGTGGCCCACCGAGTGCTGCACAATGGCATCATGTCCGGATTGCCTAAACAGTCCGCTACGATCAAAGAGGGATTGGCGCCTATGGAACTCGAACGCCCCTATCTGTTGTTTCTCGGCGACGTTCCTGACGCCTTGGCCGCGAAAACCAGCCTCGGAATCGTCGATTGGCGACGCGATTGGTGCGTGGGTCAGTGGCGCCTGCCGGGCTGCAAGGCGGATGCGAAGCTCCCCGAGATGAACGCGACGGACGCCGCCGCGCAGGGCGCCAAGACGATGATCGTCGGCGTCGTGAACGCCGGCGGGGTGCTGCCGGACCATTGGATCGCCTCGATCGTGGAAGCGCTGGAGGCGGGGCTCGACGTCGCCAGCGGCCTGCACAAGCCGCTCGCCAGCGTTCCGGCGATCGCAGAGGCCGCGGCCAAGACCGGCCAGCGCCTCCTCGACGTGCGCCTCTCCAAGCAGTCCTTCGCCACCGGCAAGGGCACCAAGCGTCCCGGCAAGCGCCTCCTCACCGTCGGCACCGACTGCTCGGTCGGCAAGAAATACACCGCGCTGGCGCTGGAAGCCGGCATGAACGCCAAGGGCTTCGACGCCACCTTCTGCGCCACGGGGCAGACGGGCGTCTTCATCTCCGGCCGCGGCGTCGCCATCGACGCGGTGGTGGCCGACTTCATCTCCGGCGCCGCCGAGTGGCTGACCCCGGAGACCGCGCCGGACGCGTGGCAGATCGTCGAGGGCCAGGGGTCGCTGTTCCACCCGTCGTTCGCGGGCGTCTCGCTGGGGCTTCTGCATGGAGCGCAGCCGGACGCGTTCGTCGTCTGCCACGAGCCGACGCGCACCAGGATGCGCGGCGTGGAGACGCCGCTGCCGTCGATCGGCGAGGTGATCGAGATGAACATCGCCCTCGGCCGGCTCACCAATCCCGCGATCAAGCCGGTCGGCGTCGCGGTCAACACCGCCGCCCTCGACGAGGGGGCCGCGCGCGCGCTCCTCTACGAGATCGCCACGGAATACAACCTGCCCACCATCGACCCGGTGCGGTTCGGCGTGGATCCCATCGTCGACGCGCTGGCGACGGAGTACCTGTCGTGACCGCGCTGACCGCCGTCGCGGAAGAATATCCGATCGCGGGCGTCTTCTCGATCTCGCGCGAGCGGCGCACCATCGCGCGGATGGTGGTCGCGACGCTGACCGACGGGCCGCACGTCGGCCGGGGCGAGGCCGTGCCCTATCCGCGCTACGGCGAATCGGTCGAGGGCGTGCTGGCGGACATACTGGCAATGTCCGACCGGATCGCCGCTGGCCTGACGCGCGAGGAGTTGCAAGCGGCGATGCCCGCCGGCGCGGCCCGCAACGCCATCGACCTTGCGATGTGGGACCTGGAGGCCAAGCGCTCCGGCACACGCGTCGCCGACATGCTGGGCCAGACGATGGCGCCGGTGACGACGGCCTACACCATCGGCCTGGGCGAAGCGGAGGAGATGGCGGAGGCGGCCCGCAACGCCGGCGACCGCCCGCTGCTGAAGATCAAGCTCGGGCGCCCGCTGGGGGACGACGTGCGCATCCAGGCGATCCGCGCGGCGGTGCCGAACGCGACCCTGATCGTCGACGCCAACGAGGGTTGGAGCGACAACAACCTCCTGATCAACATGTCGGCCTGCAAGGCGGCGAAGGTCGCGCTGATCGAGCAGCCGCTCCCGGCCAACCGCGACGGCGCGCTGGCGACGGTCTCGCACCCGGTGCCGATCTGCGCCGACGAGAGCGTCCACGCCTCGACGGACCTCGCCGCGCTGAAGGGCCGCTACGACGCGGTGAACATCAAGCTCGACAAGACCGGCGGCCTGACCGAGGCCCTCAAGGCCGTCGAAGAGGCGCGCCGGCTCGACCTGATGGTGATGGTCGGCTGCATGGTGACGACGTCGCTGGGGATCGCACCGGCGATGCTGCTGACCCAGGGCGCCGCCTACGTGGACATCGACGGCCCGCTGATGCTCGCCCGCGACCGCGACGAGGGCCTCACGTTCGACGGCTCGACGGTCTACCCACCGTCCGCCGAACTCTGGGGCTGACCCGGCACCCGGATCGGCCCCGGGGCCGCTGCGGCGCGGGTCGAGCCCCCGCCCCGCCGCGCGATATGGCCGTGCGGGGCGGACGCGCCGTCAGGCGTCGTCGAGGGCGCGCATCAGCATCGACGGGTCGACATTGCCGCCCGACAGCACCACGACCACGGTCTCTCCGTCGACGTCGAGCAGGCCGCCCAGGAGCGCGGCGAGGGCGATGGCGCCGCCCGGCTCGGTGACGAGCTTCAGCTCGTGGAAAGCGAAGGCCATGGCCTTGTAGATCAGCGCATCCGGCACGGCGACGCCGGGCTCGGCGAGGCGGGCCATCACCGGGAAGGTCAATTCGCCCGGCGCCTGCGACATCAGCGCGTCGGCGATCGAGCCGGCCTTCTGCGTGTTCGTCTCGCGCTGGCCGCTGCGCAGGGACCGTGTCGTGTCGTCGAAACCCTCGGGCTCGACCGGCTGGCAGATCGTCGTCGGCATCCGCGTCTTGATCGCGGTCGCCACGCCCGAGAGGAGCCCGCCGCCGCTGACCGGCACCAGCACACGGTCCGGCGTCACCCCGATCGCGGCGAGATCCTCGGCGATCTCGGTGCCGACGGTGCCCTGCCCGGCCATGACGCCGGGGTCGTCATAGGGGGAGACGAAGGTGGCGCCGGTCTCGGCCGCGATGTCGGTCGCGATCTTGACGCGGTCCTCGTTCTCGCGGTCGTAGCCGACGACGGTCGCGCCGGAACGCACCGTGCGCGCCTTTTTGATCGACGGCGCATCATGCGGCATGACGATCGTCGCCGGGATGCCGGCGACGCGGGCCGCCTCGGCGACGCCTTGCGCGTGGTTGCCCGAAGAACAGGCGACGACGCCGCGCTGCCGGGCACCGTCCGGGATGCGGCCGATGGCGTTGGTCGCGCCGCGGAACTTGAAGGAGCCCGTGCGTTGCAGGCACTCGGGCTTGATGAAGACGCGGGCGCCGACCTTCATGTCGAGCACGGGCGAGGAGATCAGCTGCGTGCGGACCACGCGGCCACTCAATCGGCCGACGGCCGCCTCGATATCCGCATCGGTGATCGCGACTGCTGGCTCATCCATCAGGCAGGGACCGGGTTGTCGAACAGGACGGGCGTACCGTAGCTCTCCACATAGCCGATATGCGAGATGGCGCGCCCGTTGTCGACCATATGCACACCGTAGGCCGGCGGCTCCATGACGAGTGCGGCCGGGGTCGCATCGTCGAGCGCCATCACCACCTGGTGGGCGACGCCCGGGATGGCGATTGCCGGAACGCCGCCGACTTCCGAGACGATCGTGCGGTGGACGTGGCCGCAGACGATGCGCAGGACATTCTCATGACGCGCCAGGACCTTGGCGAATCCGCGGGCGTCGGCCAGGCCGATCTTGTCCATGAAGCCGATGCCGACGCCGAACGGCGGGTGATGCATCGCGATCAGCGCCGGGCCCGCCTGCGACAACGTGGCGTCGAGCCACTCGAGCTGCGCCGCGCCCAGTTCGCCGTGGTGCCCGTTGGTGGCCAGCTGGTCGATCGAGGTGTCGAGCGCGACGAGCGTCACGCCCGCCACGCGGTGGGCGTGACAGGCCTTGCCGGGGACCGTCTCCTCGCCGAGGCCGGGGAAGGCACGGAAGGCCTCGCGCAGCGCCGCGGTCTGGTCGTGGTTGCCCGGAACGACGATCACCGGGACGGGAAAGCGCGACAGCAACATCGCGGCCCGGTTGTAGGCCTCGTCCTCGCCCAGGTCGGTGATGTCGCCCGAGACGATGACCGCGTCGATGTCGGGATGGCGTGCGTTGATGGCATCGATCGCCTGCACGACGTATCGATCGGTATCGATCCGGCCCAGCGTGAGAACGCCCGGGGGGCGCAGGTGCAGATCGGTGAGATGTACGAAGACCGCCATATGCGCGCCTCTAGCAGGGCCGCCCGGCGGATGCTACTGCCCCGAGCGTAACGCTGTGGAGTGTTGCATCCCGGCCGCTGACCGCGGCCTCCCTATCCCCTAAGGCCATCTCATGTCGACCCCACGAACCGCGCGCCCGCACGACGGGTCCTTGATCGGTGCCTGGAGCCCGCTCGCGCTGGTGCTGCTCGTTTTCCTGGCCTTCGTGCCCGGATTCAGCACCGTGCCGCCGCTCGACCGTGACGAGCCGCGCTACACGCAGGCGACCAAGCAGATGGTGGAGACCGGCGACTATGTCCGGATCCGCTTCCAGGATGCGCCGCGGCACAAGAAGCCGATCGGCATTCACTGGTTGCAGGCGGCCTCCGTCTGGGTCAGCGGCGAGGGCAACCAGGCGCCGCTGTGGGTCTACCGCATCCCATCGCTGATCGGTGCCATCGCGGCGGTCCTGCTGACGATATGGATGGCGCGGGCCTTCCTGTCGCCGACCCATGCGGTGCTGGCCGGGGCGCTGCTGGGCGCGACGGTGATCGTCGGCGTCGAGGCGCGGCTGGCGAAGACGGACGCCATGCTGCTGGCGACCGTCGTCCTGATGCAGGGCGCGCTGGCGCGGGTGTGGCTGTCGCAGGCGCGGACGTGGGCGGCGCCGGTCACGTTCTGGGTGGGACTGGCGCTCGGCATCCTCGTCAAGGGGCCGATCGCGCCGATGGTGGCGGTCCTGACCGTCGCGGTGCTCGCGTGGCGCTCGGGCCGCGGCCTGCTGCCCCGGCTGAGGCCGCTCGCCGGCCTCGTCATCCTGGCGGCGATCTGCCTGCCGTGGTTCGTGGCGATCTGGCGCGCGACCGACGGTGCCTTCTTCACCACCGCCCTCGGGACCGACTTCCTGGGCAAGGCGGCGACCGGACAGGAGGGGCACTGGGCGCCTCCGCTCACCCACCTCGCCTTCTTCTTCGTGGTGGCGTGGCCGCTGGCGCCGTTCGTGCTGGCGAGCCTCCGGGGCTTCTGGACCGAGCGCAGCGCCGCCCTCCTCTTCGCCGCCGCCTGGGCGATCCCGAGCTGGATCGTCTTCGAGGCGACGCCGACCAAGCTGCCGCACTACACCCTCCCCCTCTTCCCGGCGATCGCGCTGGCGGCGGTCGCCGTCCTGCAGACGGTCCAGCCGCCCAAGATCCTGCGCATCCTCGCGGTCGTCGGCCTGGTGCTGACGCCGCTCGGCCTCGTCGCCGCCGGCCTCGCGGCGCCCTCGGTGATCAACGACAACGTCGGTGCCCCGCTCGACATCGCCGGTTCGCTGCTGCGCCCGGCGACCCTCATCGGACTGGTGGCGATCGCATTCGGCATCGTCGCGGGCGTCTCGTTGTGGCGCGGGCGGGCGGCGCTCTCGATGCCGGTCGCGGGATCGGCGGTGCTGTCGGCGGTTCTGGCGCAGGCGATGGTGTGGGGCCTCGTCCTGCCCAACATGACGCCGCTGTGGGTGAGCCCGGCGCTGGTGGCCCAAGCGCGC
This sequence comes from Acuticoccus sp. I52.16.1, assembly GCF_022865125.1. Lineage (NCBI taxonomy): Bacteria > Pseudomonadati > Pseudomonadota > Alphaproteobacteria > Hyphomicrobiales > Amorphaceae > Acuticoccus > Acuticoccus sp. I52.16.1. The sequence goes on from NZ_CP094828.1 coordinate 102,059, forward strand.
GCGGTGTCGCCCTGCCCCGACCCGCGCATCGCCAGTGTCGGCGGATTCAACGAGCCGAGCCTCATCTTCCTCGCCGGCACCGACACGGCGCTGACGAGCCCGGCGAGCGCCGTCGCGCTGGCACGCAGCGAATGCCTCGTCATCGTCGCGCGGGAGCGGGCGGTCGAGGAGGTGCGGGCCGCCGCGGCCGACGCCGGCGTGACGCTCGCCGAGGCCGCCGTCGTCGAGGGCTTCAACATCTCCAAGGGCGACCCGGTGCGCCTCACCCTCTTCGTGCGGGAGGACCCGTGAGCGCCGCACCCGTCGTCTCGGTCCTGATCCCGGCGAAGGACGAGGCCGGGGCGATCGCGGACCTCCTGGCCGAGATCACCGCCTCCTCGCTCGCCGTCCCCTACGAGTTGATCGTCGTCGACGACGGCTCGACGGACGGCACCGCCGCGGCCGCCCTCGCGACCGGCCTTGCCAACCTGCGCGTGCTGCGGCACGAGGCGTCGGGCGGCAAGTCGCGCGCGATCCGGGCCGGGGCGCAGGCCGCCCGCGGCGACATCCTGGTCACCGTCGACGGAGACGGGCAGAACGATCCGCAATTCCTCGCCGCTCTGGTCGCACCGCTCCTCGCCGACCCCGCCGTCGGCATCGTCGCCGGGCAGCGCACGCGGCGGCACGACGGCTGGCGCAAGAAGCTCGTCTCGAAGATCGCCAACCGCACCCGCCGGGCCTTTCTCGCCGACAACACGCGCGACACCGCCTGCGGTCTGAAAGCCATGCGCCGGGAGGTCTATCTCACCCTGCCGTTCTTCGATAACAACCACCGCTTCTATCCGGCCCTCTTCATGCGGGAGGGCTGGCGCGTGGCGCATGTGGACGTGGCCGACCGGGCACGCACCAGCGGCACCTCGAAATACGGCGTATGGGACCGCGCGCTGGTGGGTCTGCCCGACCTTCTGGGCATGTGGTGGTTGCGGCGGCGGGCGGCCTCCCGCCCCACCGCGGTCGAAGTGAGACGGGAGTCGAGCGATGGGTGACGTGTGGTCGGGTCTGGGCACCTGGTTCCATCAGGTGTTCGTCGAGCAGTTCGACGTGTGGATCGCGATCGGCTTCTTCGCCCAGGCGATGTTCTCGGCGCGCTTCATCATCCAGTGGATCGCGTCCGAGCGGGCGGGCCGCTCGGTGGTGCCGGTGGCGTTCTGGTTCTTCTCGATCGCCGGCGGCGGGATGCTCTTCGTCTATGCCCTGTCGCGCAAGGATCCGGTGTTCATCGCCGGACAGGGTGCGGGGCTGCTGATCTATGCGCGCAACCTCTGGCTCATCTTCCGTGAGCGCAAGACGGCGCTGACCAACGCCAGCTAGGCGGCGTGTCGACGCCGCCCGGCCGGCCGGCGCTCAAAGATGCGCCATCGCCTGGTCTAGGTCCGCGATCAGATCGGCCGGGTCCTCCAGGCCGATATTGATGCGCACCAGCGGCTCGTCGTCCGGCCAGCGCGTCGCCGAGCGGGTGGCGTTGACGACGGGCATCGTCGCCAGGCTCTCGAAGCCGCCCCAGGAGGCTCCGATGCCGAAGAGAGTCAGGCTGTCGACCATCTTCATGATCTCCGCCTCGGTCCGCCCCTTGAAGGTGACTGCGAAGAGCGACGTCGCGCCCTCGAAGTCGCGCTTCCACAGCGCGTGCCCCGGCGCACCCGGCAACGCCGGATAAAGCACCTTGCCGACCCGCGCGTCGGCGCTCAGCCACTCGGCCACCTTGCGCGTATTGTGCTGGAACTGCGCCATGCGCGGCTGCAACGTACGGATGCCGCGCATGACCGAATAAACGTCATCCGGGCCTACATTTTCGCCGAACTCCTGAACGGTGTTCCGCACGTTGGCGATGGCCTCGCCCCGTCCGGAGATCGTGCCGAAGAGCAGATCGGAGTGGCCGGACAGATATTTCGTCGCCGCATGGATCGACAGGTCCACGCCATGCTCGAGCGGGCGGAAAAAGAGCGGCGTCGCCCAGGTGTTGTCCATCATGGTGACGGCGCCGGCGGCCTTGGCGCGCGCCGCCAGGTACGGAATGTCGCACATCTCGAAGGTGAGCGATCCGGGCGCCTCGAGGAAGACCGCGGCGGCGCCTTTTTCGAGCTCGGTTTCGTATGCGGCATGATCGAGCGGATCGAAATAGACGATCTCCACACCGAATCGGGACAAAAATCCGTTCGAGAAGCGGCGCGTCGGCATATAGACGTTGTCGGTCACGAGGGCCCTGTCGCCCGCTTTCAGCGCCGACGCGAAGGCGATCGTGCAAGCGGCGAGACCGCTCGAAACCAGCGCCGTATGTTCCGCCCCCTCCAGCTCGTTCATGATCGATGCGAGCGCGTCGGTCGTCGGCGTCCCATTGATTCCGTAGGTATATTTCTGGGTCCGGGTGCGCGTCGCCTGCACGTCCGGGAAGAGGACGGTGGAGGCGTGAACGACCGGCGGGTTGATGAACCCGTGGTACGCCGTCGGATCGCGGCCCGCGTGGGCCAGCGTCGTTGCGACGCGGCGCTTGGGGCGGGCGGCGGACGCATCGTCCATACTATTTTCCCTTCGAGGCGTTGGCAGGTTGATTGGCGTCTGACTATGCTCCGAACAGCCATGCAAGCCTGACGAGTTCGGTATGTTTTCGAACGGCATGGCAATTGCTTATGGCGGGCCAACGGAACACGAGACTTCCGTCGCCTTCAAAGGAGAGAGCAAGACACATGAAATTCACCAAACTGGCGATCGCCGCCGCTGCGGGGCTTGCCTTCGCCGGCCAGGCTCATGCGCAAAGCTCGATGCTGGACCAGATCAAGGAACGCGGCCAGCTCATCTGCGGCATCAACACCGGCCTCGTCGGCTTCGCGTTCACCGACGAAGCCGGCAATTGGCAAGGCTTCGACGTCGCGCTCTGCAAGGCCGTGGCGGCTGCGATCTTCGGCGATCCGTCCAAGGTCCAGTACACCTCGCTCACCGGCAAGACGCGCTTCACCGCGCTGGCCTCCGGCGAAGTGGACATGCTGTCGCGCAACACCACGTGGACGCTGTCGCGGGATGCCGACCTCGGCCTCACCTTCACCGGCGTCAACTACTACGACGGCCAGGGCTTCATGGTCCCGAAGGCGCTCGGCGTGTCCTCCGCGTCCGAGCTGGACGGCGCCACCGTCTGCATTCAGACCGGCACCACCACCGAGCTGAACCTCGCCGACTATTTCCGTGCCAACAACATGGATTACGAGCCGGTGCCGATCGAGACCAACGCCGAGGCGCAGCAGCGCTATCTGGCCGAGGCCTGCGACGTCTACACGACCGACGCGTCGGGCCTCGCCGCGACCCGCGCCTCGTTCGACAATCCGGACGATCACGTGATCCTGCCGGAGATCATCTCCAAAGAACCGCTCGGCCCGGCCGTGCGTGAGGGCGACGAGCCCTGGGGCGACGTGGTGCGCTGGGTGCTGAACGCGCTCATCATCGCCGAAGAGAAGGGCGTCACCGCCGAGAACGTCGAAGAGATGGCCGCGGCCGAGGACATCAACCCGGACGTCGCCCGCCTCCTGGGCGTCGAGGGCGAAATGGGCTCCATGCTCGGCCTGCCGAACGAGTGGGCCATCAGCGCCATCAAGGCCGTCGGCAACTACGGCGAAGTGTTCGACGAATACCTCGGTCCGGACACCGCGGTCGGCCTGGAGCGTGGCCTCAACGCGCTCTACACCGACGGCGGCATTATGTACGCTCCGCCGATCCGCTGACGCAGATGATGATTGGGGCGCGAATCCATCGGGTTCGCGCCCCTCTTATTTTTGGAGGACGGCATGAGCGTTGCGGCTGAGCGGCAACCTGTATTTCGATTGGACATGCTGTGGCGAGACGAACGCTACAGGTCCGCATTCATCCAAGCGATCACCTTGATCTTACTGATGCTGGGCGTGGGCTGGCTCGTCAACAACGCGGTGGTCAACCTGTCGGCCGTCGGCAAGGACTTCGATTTCCGCTTTCTCTGGCAAAGCGCCAACTACGACATCAACCAGACGCTCATCCCCTACGACAATCAGGACACCCACGCGCGCGCCGCGCTCGTCGGGATCCTCAACACCCTCCTCGTCGCCGCCCTCGGCTGCCTGACGGCCACGATCCTGGGCATCGTCTTCGGCGTCCTGCGCCTCTCCAAGAACTGGATCGTCGCCAAGATCGCGCTGATCTACGTGGAGATGTTCCGCAACGTGCCGGTGCTCCTGTGGATCCTCCTCACGATGACCATCGTGAACGAGATCGCCCCCTCGCCGCGCGCACTGCGGGAGGTCGAGACCGGCGCCGTCGTCGTCACCAACCGCGGCATCTACATCCCCGCGCCGATCCTCGAGGCGGGGGCCAACATCGTCATCGCGGTGTTCCTGCTCTCGGTCGCCGCGCTCTTCCTGGTCCGGTCCTGGGCGCGCAAGCGGCAGATGGAGACCGGCGAGCAGCTGCCGATGTTCTGGATCGGTCTCGCCATCCTCATCGTGCCGACGGCGCTCGTCTACTTCGTCCTCGGCATGCCGATCTCGCTGGAATATCCGGAGCTGAAAGGCTTCAACTTCCGCGGCGGCATCAATATCCGTGACAGCCTCATCGCGCTGTGGCTGGCGCTCTCGGTCTATACCGGCGCGTTCATCGCCGAGATCGTGCGCGCGGGCATCCTGTCGGTCAGCCGGGGGCAGACGGAAGCGGCCTTCGCGCTCGGCCTGCCGCCCGGCCGCACGATGAACCTCATCATCCTGCCGCAGGCGCTGCGCGTGATCATTCCGCCGCTGATCAGCCAGTTTTTGAACCTGACCAAGAATTCCTCGCTGGCGATCGCCATCGGCTACCTCGACGTGACGGGCACGCTCGGCGGCATCACGCTGAACCAGACCGGGCGCGAGATGGAGTGCATCCTGCTCCTGATGGCGGTCTACCTCTTCATCTCGCTGGTCATCTCGGCGGTGATGAACTTCTACAATTCGCGCGTTCGACTGGTGGAGCGTTGATATGAGCGGAACGCACGCCGAAACCGTTGCCTACGTCGCCGACACGCAGTTCGCGCCGCAGCCCGCCCCCGTCAGCACCAGCGGCGTCGTGGGCTGGCTGCGGGAGAACCTCTTCTCCTCCTGGCTCAACAGCGCGCTGACGATCGCGTGCCTGGCCTTCGTCGCCTGGCTGCTTCCTAGCATCCTGGAATGGGCGCTGTTCAACTCGGTCTGGAACGCCGGCAGCCTGTCGGAATGCCGCGAGATCATCGCCAACACGCTGGGCGAAGGGGAGAGCGGGGCCTGCTGGGCCGTCATCAACGAGCGCTTCGGGCAGCTGATGTACGGGTTTTACCCGATCAGCTACCGCTGGCGGCCCAATCTGGCGCTGCTGCTCCTCTTCATCGCCATCGCGCCGGTCCTGTTCCAGACGCTGCGGCCGCTGGCGCTGGGCCTCGCCGGCTTCCTCGCCGCCAAGGTGGCGATCACGCTGATCGCCGTCCTGTTCGGCGCCGGCGACCCGGAGATCCTCGTCGGGCCGACGACGTTCGTGGCGATCGTCATCGCCCCGCTGGCGTACTTCTTCGGCCACGCCCACCAGAAGCGCTACTGGCTGTGGTTCAGCCTCGCCTATCCGGTGATCTGCTACGTGCTGCTCGTCGGCGGCGTGCTGCTGCGGCCGGTGACGACCGACCAGTTCGGCGGCTTCCTGCTGACGCTGGTCATCGGCATCACCGGCATCGCCGCTTCCTTCCCGATCGGCATCCTCCTCGCCCTCGGGCGCCAGTCCAACCTGCCGATCCTGAAGATCGTCTGCGTGACGTTCATCGAGTTCGTACGCGGCGTGCCCTTGATCACGCTGCTCTTCGTCGCGTCGGTGCTGCTCAACTACTTCCTGCCGCCCGGCACCAACTTCGACAAGATCCTGCGCGTCATCATCATGGTGACGCTGTTCGCGTCGGCCTACATGGCCGAGGTGGTCCGCGGTGGCCTCGCCGCGCTCCCGCGCGGGCAGTACGAGGCGGCGGACGCCATGGGGCTGACCTACTGGCAATCCATGCGTCTCATCATCCTCCCCCAGGCGCTGAAGATCTCGATCCCGGGCATCGTCAACACCTTCATCGGCCTCTTCAAGGACACGACCTTGGTGTCGATCATCGCCCTGTTCGACCCGATCGGCATCATCAACCCGATCCGCGCCGATTCCGACTGGAACGGCATCGTCTGGGAGCTCTACGGCTTCATCGCCTTCGTCTTCTTCATCTGCTGCTGGTCCATGTCGCGTTACTCGATCTACCTTGAGAACCGGCTGCGCGCCGCCGACGCTCGCTAAAGGAGCCTGACCATGTCTTTGCAAACGCCTGAGGCGGGCGCCCCCGTCGCGCCGATGACCGTCTCCAAGGAGATCGCCATCGAGATCGCCGGGATGAACAAGTGGTACGGCGAGTTCCACGTCCTGAAGAACATCGACCTCACGGTTCACAAAGGGGAGCGGATCGTGGTCTGCGGCCCGTCCGGTTCCGGCAAGTCGACGCTGATCCGCTGCATCAACGCGCTGGAGAAGCATCAGTCCGGCAGGATCGTGGTCGACGGGATCGAGCTGACGTCGGATCTCAAGAAGATCGACGAGATCCGACGCGACGTCGGCATGGTGTTCCAACACTTCAACCTGTTCCCGCATCTGACGATCCTCGAGAACTGCACCCTCGCCCCGATCTGGGTGAAGAAGATGCCCAAGAAGCAGGCCAGCGAGATCGCCATGGAGTACCTGACGCGGGTGAAGATCCCCGAGCAGGCGAACAAGTACCCCGGCCAGCTCTCCGGCGGCCAGCAGCAGCGCGTGGCGATCGCCCGCTCGCTCTGCATGAACCCGCACGTGATGCTGTTCGACGAGCCCACCTCCGCCCTCGATCCGGAGATGATCAAGGAGGTGCTCGACGTGATGGTGGACCTGGCGCAGACCGGCATGACGATGATCTGCGTGACCCACGAGATGGGCTTCGCCCGTCAGGTCGCGAACCGCGTGGTGTTCATGGACCAGGGGCAGATCGTGGAGAGCAACGCGCCGGAGCCGTTCTTCACCGACCCGCAGCACGAGCGGACCAAGCTCTTCCTGAGCCAGATCCTGGCGCACTGACCGCCGCCCGGCCACCCGCCGCGCCGAGCCGCGGCGGCCCCCGACGAAAAACGGCGGCCTCACCGGCCGCCGTTATTGCATTGTGGCGCCGAGGTGCGGGGACCCTACCCCTCGGATTTGCCGGTCGGCACCTCGAAGCGGGCCGACAGCATCTCTTGCCGGGCCTTGATGTCGCGGTTCTGCTCGATGATCGTCGCCAGGGCGTCGCGTAGCTGGGCGACGTCCGCGGGCGTGCGCTCGCCGTCGCCGTCGGCCCCCATCCGTTCCAGGCGGCGCACGATGTCGGCGGCGACCTCGTCCACCCGCTTCAGGTGGCGGCCCATGTCGGTCACCGTGTCGCGCACGTTGGCGCTGAGGCGCTCCAGCTCGGCCTTGCGCGCCTCCACCCCCTTCTCGACCGTCTGGATACGGGCCGTCAGGGCCGCGGTGTCGATCGGCGCGCCGCCTTCGGCGCCGCGTGCAGCCTCCAGCGCGGCGCGCAGCTCGGTCATCTCGCGGTGGTCGACGTCGCGGGCGGAGCGCAGCTTGGCGACCTCTTCGGCAAGGCCCTGCGGCGCGGCGCCCCCGGCCATCCGCTCGTCGATCGCGGCGCCGATCATGTCCTTGATGCGCGGCAGCAGTCGCTCGTTGACGGCGGAGTTGAACGTCTCGATGCGCAGGTACTCGTCGAGCGCCGGGCCAGGGCCAGCGCCGCTACCGCCCCCCTCGCCCAGGCGCGCCTCCATCTGGCTCAGCCGTTCGTTGAGGTTGCTTTCGAGCTTGGCGATCTGCGCGCCGCGGGCGGCCTTCTCGCGGTTGATCAGCGCGTCGACGCTGGGGCCGAACGGCCGGCTCTCGGGAAACGGCGGGGCGGCACGGGTGGAGGCGGCGCTCTCGGTGCGCAGAGTGCCGCCGCTGGGGGTCGCCCGATCGCGCGAGGAGAAGGTCACCTCCTCGGTGCGCGGGATGGAGCGCATCGCCGGACGCTCGGCCGGCGCCGGCGCCTTGCGGCCGATGGCGCGCAGGCCCAGCAGCAGCACCAGCGCGGTGACGCCGGTCAGGCCGTAGAACGCGAGCTGAACGTCGCGCGCCTCGGCAAGATAACCCATGTAGAACGCCCAGGCGCCGAACAGGACGAGGAAAATATTTCCGGGCCACGGCCACAGCCCCTGGAAACTCTCACGGCGATCGCTGCGGTTGCGGGCCATCTCGCTCCTGCCTCATCAACATTGTGCACCCAATTGGAATGCTTACTCCCTGCCTTGTCGTCAAACAACGCGGGCTCGTCCGGCTTACCCTGATCGCGGGCACTGTCCACCATCAAACGCAAGACACGGCGCGCCGCGCGCGAACATTCGCGCTCCGGACCGGAAGGATATGCCGCTGTTGCTTTTACGCCACGCCCAGGTAGAGAGTGCAGGTTCCATTTTTAGTAGAACCATTGCCGATGTCGTCGAAAGAAGCTGGGGCACACGCCCGCTATGTGATCCTCGGGCCCGCGAGCGAAGGGCGGCATCCGTGCCGGGGTGGCAGCATCAATGCTGCGCCACCACGTCGGAGCCGGGACCGAGACGACACCCGCAACGAGCCGGAGGCCACCGCCCGTGCATGGACGTGAGGACAATCGGCCCTTCACCATGCCGGCATCCCCCGCCGGGACGCCTGCGGAAAGGTCCGGCCCGGGCGAGACGGCGCAGGCCGCACCCGCACGGCCCGCGGCAGGAGAGAGCGCCGCAGCGGTGAAGAAGCCCGGCCAGCTGTCGATCGGCACGAAGAACCTCTCGCTCGACCCGGTTTGGTCGCAGCCGCCGATCACCGACATCGAGTTCGCGCTCCTGCGCAACGCCGCGCTGCCGGAGATCGCCCGCACCAACGGGCTCGATCACGAGATCGTCATCGTCGACCCCTCCACCGATCCCGACAATCCCGCCCACGACGACCTCGCCACCCGGCTGACAGAGTGTGCGCGGCGGCTGAGCCTGCGCACGGTCGTCATCGGCCACCGCAACAGCCGCCAGTTCGGCGGCGGCGGCTTCTCCACCTCGCTGTCGGACATCGGGCGGCTGCCGGAGGCCCAGCAGGCCGAGGCGTTCGCCGCGGTGCGTGAGCGGATCGGCTGGATCATCTCCGCCACCCGGTTCAGCCGCAAGCGGCATCTCTTCTTTCCGGTGTGCGACGCGTCGCTCTACGCCATCGTCATGGAGCTGCTGGCGCAGCAACCGGCCGCCTCGCGTCCGTTCGTCCACCTGGCGACGTGGTGGGACCCGGAGCGGCTGCCCAACCGCGAGCGCTTTCCCTCGCTGGAGCGGCTTGGGTCGGCGATCCAGCAGCTCAACAACGAGCGTGTCTCCACCTTCCTCTATGCTTGGACGCGGCCGCTGGCGCAGCGCATGTCGAGCGCGTTCGGCATCCCCGTCGTCCCGCTGGAGACGCCTCCCGAGATTTCCCTCGCCGCACCGGGCGACAGTGCCCCCGGCCGACTGACGGTCGGCTTCCTCAGCGCGCCGACGACTGTGAACGGGTTCGAGAACCTGCCGCACGTGATCCGCACGGTGAACGCCGCGCTCCCCAACCCGCGCCAGGTGCGCTTCGTGGTGCAGGTGCGCCCCGGCACCGGCAGCGGCCCCGCGTCGGACGACATCCTGACCACCCGTGCGGAGCTTGCCGCCCTGCCGGACCGCAACGTGTCCATGATCGACGAGGTGCTGGACCGCCCGATCTACTTCGCCGCGATGCAGCAGATCGACGCGCTGCTGATCCCGGTGCGCGGCATGACCGAGCACCACTCCGTCGCGGCGCTCCACGCGATGGCCGCCGGCAAGCTGGTGCTGACGCTGGACGGAACCTCATTTGCGGGGACGGTCAAGAACCGCGTCGTCGCCGCGCCCAGCGTGGAGGCGCTCGCCGAGCTGATCCGTCACGCCGCGGAGGACCCCAAGGCGATCCGCCAGGCGGCCCGCCTCGCCCGCTCGACCTTCTGGTCCACGGTCCGTCCCTCGCGCATGTTCGCGCAGCTGCTCTACGGCCCGCTCATCATCGGCGGGGCGGAGGGGAGCAGCTCCATCTGACGCCCCTCCATCCGGCGCCCCTCCAACTGGCGCCCTGGGTGGGGCGCCGCCGGCCTCAGGTGCGGCCCCATTCGTCCTGAAGGCGCACGATGTCGTCCTCGCCCAGGTACGAGCCGGTCTGCACCTCGATCACCTCGAGCATGATGCGGCCGGGATTGGCGAGCCGGTGCACGCAACCGAGCGGCAGGTAGGTCGACTGGTTCTCCGACAGGGTGATCACCTTGTCGTCGATCGTGACCTCGGCCGTGCCGCGGACCACGACCCAGTGCTCCGCGCGGTGATGGTGCTTCTGCAGCGACAGCCGCTTGCCCGGCGACACGAACAGGTGCTTCACCTGGAAGCGGGGCCCGTTCATGATCGACGTGTAGCCGCCCCAGGGGCGGTTCACCGTCGGCGATACGTCGAGCAGCTCGTTGCGCTTGCGCTCCTTCAGGAGCGTCACGACCGACTTCACGTCCTGCGAGCGGTCCAGCGGACAGACCAGAATGGCGTCCTCGGCGGCGATGATGGCGATCTTCTCCAGCCCCAACGCCACCACGTCGGCCCGCTGCGAGACGATCAGCGAGTCCTTGGTGTCGACCGTGACCGCCTTGCCGCGCACGGCATTGCCGTCGCCGTCCTTCTCCAGGCTCTCCCAGTAGGCGTGCCAGGAGCCGACGTCGGACCAGCGGCACGAGATCGGCGCGATCACCGCCTTGTCGGTCAGCTCGAAGAGGGCGTAGTCGATCGAGATGTCGGGCGCCTGCGACCAGGCGCCGGCCGCCAGGTCGATGCAGCCGGGCTCGCCCTGCGCCGCGTCGACCGCGGCCGTTGCCGCCGCGACCACGGCGGGGGTGTGGGTGGTCAGCTCGTCCAGGAGCGCGCGCGCGCCGAAGGCGAAGAAGCCGGCGTTCCAGAAATACGACCCGTCCGCCACCATCCGCGCCGCCTCGGCCGCGGGCGGCTTCTCGACGAACGACTTCACCGGGCGCACCAGCTCGCTCCCCTCGCCCGACTGCACGTAGCCGTATCCGGTCTCCGGGTGCGTCGGATGGATGCCGAAGGTCACCATCTTGCCGGCGCGCGCGGCGGCGAACGCGGCCTCGACCGAGCGGAAATAGGCATCGTCGGTGGTGATGAGGTGGTCGGACGGCAGCACGAAGAGGATCGCCTCGGGATCCTCGCGCAGCAGCACCTCGGCGGCGGCGGCGATGGCGGGAGCGGTGTTGCGCGGCGCCGGCTCGATGATCACGGTGGCGTCGGTCACGCCGAGGGCGGTGAGCCCGTCGTCGACCTGGAAGCGGTCGTTGGCGCCGCAGACGATCACCGGATGACCGACCCCGTCCATCCCCCGGTGCCGCTCGACCGTGCGCTGGAAGAGACTATGCTCCCCGTGCATCGGGAGAAACTGCTTGGGCTTGTCGGCGCGGGACAGCGGCCACAGACGCGTCCCTTTTCCGCCGGCCAAGATCACGGGGTAGACCGTCATGCCATCAACCTTCCTCAGACCCGAGTTCCCGTAGCAAAGGTCTTGCTCCCGGCCAACAGCGAGGCGCGGCCGAGGCACCTTTGCATGGCGGCCATTCCACCCCTTTAACTTTCCTATCGTTTGCGTGTAAGGCCATCACCTCGCGGCGCACGCTGCCTCACGGCGCCGCCTCCTCCCCACCAGGTCGCCTGACCCTTGTTCGGAGCACTTCTTCATGGCGAAGATCATCGTCCTCGGCGGTGACGGATTCTGTGGCTGGCCCACAAGTCTGCACCTGTCAAAGCGGGGTCACGAGGTCATCATCGTCGACAATCTCTCCCGCCGGAAGATCGACGTCGAGCTCGAGGTCGAATCGCTGACACCGATCTGCCACCTGTCGGAACGGTTGGCGGCGTGGAAAGACGTCAGCGGACAGACGATCCGTCACGTCAACTTCACGGTCGGCGAGAACTACCACCGGCTGCTGTCGCTCATCATCGAGGAGAAGCCGGACGCCATCGTCCACTTCGCCGAGCAGCGCGCCGCGCCCTACTCGATGAAGTCGGCCATGCACAAGCGCTATACCGTGCGCAACAACCTGACCGCCACGCACGATGTCCTGTGCGCCATCGTGGAGTCGGGCATCGACGTGCACCTCGTCCACCTCGGGACGATGGGCGTCTACGGTTACGGCACCGCCGGCATGAAGATCCCGGAAGGGTATCTGCGCATCAAGGTGGACACCGACCACGGCCTGACCGATCAGGAGATCCTGTACCCGGCCAATCCGGGTTCGATCTACCACATGACGAAGACCCAGGATCAGCTCTTCTTCTTCTACTACAACAAGAACGACAAGGTGAAGATCACCGACCTTCACCAGGGCATCGTCTGGGGCACGCAAACCGACGAGACCTCATCGGACGACCGTCTCATCAACCGCTTCGACTATGACGGGGACTACGGAACCGTCCTCAATCGCTTCCTGATGCAGGCGGCGGTGGACTATCCCCTCACCGTCCACGGGACCGGCGGCCAGACACGCGCCTTCATCCATATCCGCGACACCTGCCGCTGCGTGGAACTGGCGATCGAGAACCCGCCGCAGGCCGGCGAGCGCGTCAACATCCTCAACCAGATGACCGAGACGCACCGCATCCGGGACCTGGCGCAGATGATCGCCGACCAGACCGGCGTCGAGATCGCCTACCTCGACAACCCGCGCAACGAGGCGCCGGAGAACGAGCTGCACGTCGAGCACGACCGGTTCCTGAACCTCGGCCTGGAACCGATCACGCTCGCCAACGGGCTGATGGCCGAGGTCACGGATATCGCGCGCAGGTACGCCGACCGCTGCGACCGCAGCAAGATCCCCTGCGTCTCCCTCTGGCGCTGATCCAGGACCGGGGGGCGGCGCCGCTCGCCGCCTCTTCGCATCGGCTCAGGCCGCCTCGACGATCATGACGTTGGCGAGCCCGCCTCCCTCGCACATCGTCTGCAGGCCGAAGCGCTCGCCGCGGGCCCGCAACGCGTGCACCAGCGTCGCCATCAGCTTGGTGCCGGAGGCGCCCAGCGGGTGGCCGAGGGCGATCGCACCGCCGTTGACGTTGAGCCGCGCCGGGTCCGCCCCGGTGTGGGCGAGCCATGCCAAAGGCACCGGCGCGAACGCCTCGTTGACCTCGTAGAGGTCGATATCGTCGATCCGCAGGCCGGCCCGCTTCAACGCCTTTCCGGTCGCGAACAACGGCTCCTCCAGCATGATCACCGGGTCGCCGGCCGTCACCGTGAAGGAGTGGATGCGCGCCAGCGGCGTCAGCCCGTGGTCCGCCAGCGCTCGCTCGGAGACGACCATCACGGCCGAGGCCCCGTCGCAGATCTGCGAGGCGTTGCCGGCGGTGACGACGCCGTCCTCGGCCAGTGTCCGGAGGCCGGCGAGCGCCGCGGCGGAGGCGTCGGGGCGGATCCCCTCGTCGATGGTGTGAGGGGCGGTGCCACCCTCGCCGTCGGGGACGTCGATGGGGACGATCTCCTCGCGGAAGGCGCCGGCCCGGGTCGCCGCGGTGGCGCGCCGGTGGCTGTCCAGCGCGTAGGCGTCGAGCGCCTCGCGGTCGAGGCCGTGCTTGCGGGCGATCATCTCGGCGCCCATGAATTGGCTGAAGGCGATGCCGGGATACTTCGCGTCGAGGCTCGGGCTCTTGGGCGAATTGGGCTCGGGCGCCGGACCGAAGCGGCCGGTGGCCCCCATCGGCACCCGGCTCATCGATTCGACGCCCGCCGCCAGCACGATCTCCTGCGTCCCCGACATCACCGCCTGTGCGGCGAATTGCAGCGCCTGCTGCGAGGAGCCGCACTGCCGGTCGATCGTCACCGCCGGCACGCTCTCGGGCAGGCCCGACGCGAGGACGGCGTTGCGGGCGACATGGAGCCCCTGCTCGCCGGTCTGACTGACGCAGCCCATGATGACGTCGTCGAGCGCGGCCGGGTCGACCCCTGCGCGGGCGACGGCGGAGTCGATGGTGCGGGCGGCGAGGTCCACCGGGTGCCAGCCGGCGAGCTTGCCGCCGCGCCGTCCGCCGGCGGTCCGCACCGCGCTGACGATGTAAGCCTGTGCCATGGCGCTCGTCCTTGTTGGGCCGCCCGCTCCGCGAGGGGGTCGGCGATTGTTCCGTCGGCGTCCGGTCAGGCCCCGAATTTCGCCGCGCGCTTCGCCTGGAAGGCGGCGAGACCCTCGGCGAAATCCGGGTGATGGCCGGCCTCGCGCTGGTTGGCCCGCTCGCGGGCCAGCGCCTCGTCGAACGTCGTCTCGCACGCCGCCCACGCCGCGCGGCGGATCAGGCCGAGCGCGGTCGAGGGTCCGGCGGCGAGGCGCGTCGCCAGCGCCACCGCCACCTCGTCGACCGTGTCGTCCTCCACCACGCGAGTCACCAGGCCCCACTGGTGCGCGGTCTCGGCCGGGATCTTCTCGGCGAGCAGCATCATCTCCATCGCCCGCACCCGGCCGACGGCGCGCGTCAACATCCACGTCGCCCCCCCGTCCGGCACCAGGCCGATCCGCGCGAACGCCTCCAGGAAGTAGGCCGACCGGCCCGCGACGATGATGTCCCCCGCCATCGCGAGCGACGCGCCGACGCCCGCCGCCGCGCCCCGCACGGCCGTCACGACCGGGATGGGCAGGTCGCGGATGGCACGCATCAGCGGGTTGAAGGTGCGCTCCAGCGAGGCGCCGATGTCGCCCCCGCGCTCGACCATCCCCGAGTCGGCCGAAAGCTTGGCGCCGGAAGAGAACGCGCGCTCGCCGCCCGCCAGCACCACCGCGCGCGACGACTGCCCCGCCGCCTCCAGCGCGCGCCGCAGCGTCTGGCCGACCTCCTCGGTCACCGCGTTCATCGTCTTCGGGTCGTTGAGCCGCAGCACCGTGACATCGCCCTGCTGCTCGATCAGGACCGCGTCCCCGCT
Organism: Acuticoccus sp. I52.16.1; assembly: GCF_022865125.1. Classification (NCBI taxonomy): domain Bacteria; kingdom Pseudomonadati; phylum Pseudomonadota; class Alphaproteobacteria; order Hyphomicrobiales; family Amorphaceae; genus Acuticoccus; species Acuticoccus sp. I52.16.1. The sequence continues at coordinate 117,131 of NZ_CP094828.1, forward strand.
TGTCGCTTCCGCCACCGCAATGCCTCGCTTCTTAATTGCCCGATTAAGGCATAAGTCGTTTCACGCCGACTGCCAATACGCGTGAAACATTCGGCGATTTCAATGCACCTGCCGCTCTTGGACGGCCCAATAAGGTCGGCGAAGCTCGCGCCGCAGGACCTTGCCGGCGGCGTTGCGCGGCAGCGCGTCGACGATGTCGATCGTCTTGGGGCACTTGAAGGCGGCGAGGCGTTCGCGCGTCCAGGCGAGAACGGCCTCGCGGTCCACCACGTGGCCCGGCCGCGGCGCGACGATCGCCTTCACCGCCTCGCCCCAGACCTCGTCCGGCACGCCGATCACCGCCACCTCGTCGACGTCCGGGTGGCCGAAGATCGCGTTCTCCACCTCCGCCGGATAGACGTTCTCGCCTCCGGTGATGATCATGTCCTTGATGCGGTCGTGGATGTAGAGGAAGCCGTCCTCGTCGAGGTAGCCGGCGTCGCCGGAGCGGAACCAGCCGTCGCGCCCCAGCACCTGCGCCGTCGCGTCCGGCTTGTCGAGGTAGCCCAGCATCACCGCCGTCCCGCGGATCGCCACCTCGCCGATGGCGCCCGGCGGCAGCGTCTCGCCGTGCGGGCCGACGATCCTGATCTGCGACCCCGGCGCCGCGCGCCCGGCGGATCGCATACGCGGGGCGCCGTCGGCGGTATGCTCGGCCGGCAGCAGCATCGCGACCGTGCCCGTGGTCTCGGTCAACCCGTAGCACTGCAGGAAGTCGCAGCCGATGAGGGTGATCGCCTCGCGCAGGAGCGCCAGCGGCATCGGCGCCGCGCCGTAGCAGATGAGGTCGACGCAGCGAAAATCCGTGCCGATGGCCTCCGGGTGCCGCACGATGAGCTGCAACGCCGCCGGCACCAGGAAGAGCTTCGACACCCGCTCGCGGGCGATGATGGCGATGATCGCGCCGGGATCAAACTCGCGGGTGATGATGTTGGTGCAGGCGTTGACGAAGCCCAGCATCCACCACCCGGACCCGGCGATGTGCGCCACCGGCATCGACGTGAGACTGACGTCGTCGTCGTTCCAGTGGTCGTAGGTCAGCGTCGCCGGGGTGTGCCGCCGCTGGCCGAACAGGTTGTCGTGCGACAGCATCGCCCCCTTCGGTAGCCCCGTGGTGCCGGACGTGAAGAGGACGAGAACCGGCTCGCCCGCGCGGCCTCTGTCCGGGTGCGCCTCGGCGCGTGACGCGTCGCGCCAGGCATCGAAGGCGGGCCATTGCGGGTGGCCCCCTTCCATGGCGATCAGCGTGAGGCCGGGGGGCAGGCGGCCGCGGATCGCGGCGACGGCCTCGGCGCATTCCGGCCCGACGAAGAGCACCTGCGGCGCGAAGTCCGCCAGAATCGCGGCGACCTCGGGCGGGGCGAGGCGCCAGTTCACCGGCGCGAACAGGACACCGGCCCGCGCCGCGCCGACCAGCACCTCGAACACCGTGTCGCAATTCTTGCCGAGATAAGCGACCCGGCGCGCCGCAAGGTCGGTGAACGCGTTGGCGATCCGGTCGCAGTGCGCGTCGAACGCGGCGAACGTCGTGGTGCGCCCCTCGAAGACGTTGCAGGCGCGCCCGGGCGCCCGCCGCGCATTCTCGCGCGCCAGCGTGCCGATGGTCGACAGCGCGTCGTGATCGAACATGGCCTCTCCCCCCGGGGCATGTTCTCGTCAGCCGGTCGGCCGGCGGCGGATGCCCCTCCGCCCCCTCGATGCACGCTCAGATGCTGCGCGCGACGACCTCCTTCATGATCTCGGACGTGCCGCCGTAGATCCGCTCGACACGCGCGTCGCGCCAGATCCGGGCGATGGGATATTCGTTCATGTAGCCGGCGCCGCCGTGAAGCTGCAGCGCGGCATCGCAGATCGCCCAAAGCGTCTCGGTGTGCCACAGCTTCGCCGCAGAGGCCTGCGCCGCATCGAGCCTGCCGGCGACGTGCCGCGCCAACGCCCAGTCGAGGTGCGACCAGCCCACCTGAAGGCGCGTCTTGAGGTCCGCCAGGGTGAAGCGGGTGTTCTGCAGGTCGAACACCGTGCCGCCGAAGGCCGCGCGGCCCTTGGTGAAGGCGACCGCCTCGTCGAACGCGCGCTGCGCCCGGGCCTGCGCCATGACGGCGATCGACAGGCGCTCCTGCGGCAGCTGGTTCATCAGCTGCGCGAACCCCTCGCCCTCGGCGCCGAGACAGTTGGTGATCGGCACCCGCACCTTGTCGAAGAAAAGCTCGGACGTGTCGGCCGAATGCTGGCCGATCTTGTCGAGGTTGCGGCCACGGGCGAACCCGTCGCGGTCGGCCTCGACCAGGATGAGGCTGATGCCCTTGGCGCCCTTGTCGGGGTCGGTCTTGGCGACGACGACCACGAGGTCGGCATTTTGCCCGTTGGTGATGTAGGTCTTGGCGCCGGACACGTCGTAGTGGTTGCCGTCGCGGCGCGCCACGGTCGTCACGCCCTTGAGGTCCGACCCCGCGCCGGGCTCCGTCATCGCGATCGCGGTGATCACCTCGCCGGAGACCATGCCCGGAAGCCACCGCGCCTTCTGCTCGGGCGAGCCGTAGGCGACGAGATAGTCGGCGACGATGTCGGACTGGAGGCCGATACCGGCGCTGGATCCGGCATAGGCCAGTTCCTCGGCGACGACGGCATTATACCTGAAGTCGAGTCCCGGCCCGCCATGGGCCTCGGGCACCGTGGGGCACAACAGCCCGGCCGCCCCCGCCTCCCGCCAGAAGGCGCGGTCGACGATGCCGTCCCGTTCCCAGCGCTCCAGGTTGGGGGTCAGATGCCGCGCGAAGACTTTGCGGACGGTGTCGCGGAAGGCGTCGTGCTCGGCCTCGAAGACCCCACGTTCCGCGGTATCGAGCATCGCATCCTCCCAATACAGGGCGGATTAATTACCCGATTAAGTCAATCCGGTAAAGGCGTGCCCTCGACGACCAGGCCGCACATGATGAGGTCGATCACCTGGCGGGCGTAGGCGCGGCGCAGATCGTCGTCGACCTCCTCGATGCCGTGGACGTAGCGCAGCACGTAGCGGGCGGAAAAGATCTGATCGCACGCACCTATGATTGTAAAGTACAGAAACTTGGCATCGACGTGCTTGAACTCGCCCTTCGCGACCCCGTCCTCGACCATGCGCTGGTAGGCCTCGATGATCGGCGCGCAATAGGAAAGCGCGATCTCGCGCGCGGCAGGCTCGTTTCCGTCGCGCATGACGGCGGTGAGCAGGCGGTTGAGATAGGGGCGATAGAAGTACATCTTGATCAGCGCCGAGAGATGATATTTCATCTTCAGGGTCGGCCGCAGGTCCATGTCGACCAGTTCGCGCAGCTGCGTGACCGCATTGGTCAGGTCCCGCTCCAGCAGCGCCAGGACCATGCCCCGCTTGTTGCCGAAGTAATACTTCACCAGCGCCGCGTTGACCTTCGCCGTCTGCGCGATGTCGCTCAGCGAAACGTCGATCGTGTCGCGGGTGCGCATGAGCGAGCTGGCCGCCTCCAGCAGCTTGTCGCGCGTCGTGACGGGCGCACCGTCTTCACCGACGGCCCCCGTGCTGCCGAACTCGTCGGTCGCCGTATGATCGTAACTCTCCACGCCTTTAAAGTGGCACGCCGGCCGCCTGTCCGCAACGCACCCGCCCGCCCGGCGGACGCAGGCCTGCGTCCCCAAAAATGCGTGCCCGGCCATCCCCCTAACCGATCGACGAAGGCGTTAATTGATGGATTGACAGATGCGCATCAACATGGTGAAGAGTCTCCTCAACGGCGACATTAGATCGCTGCGGACGAACCGGCCGGGAGGGGCCGGCGCTCTTAAGGGAAACGGCCGTGTCTAGGGTTGGGGCTGCGGTGAGAGGTCGGGTCCGGTGCCAACGGCGCCGCGCCGGCCACGCTCAGACGCAGGCTCGAGGGGTGGCACCCAACCGCGACGGGCTGGACCTGGTCCAGCCGCGCGCGTGACGGACGGAAAGCGTCCCATGGCTGCGCCTCGGCCGCGACGATCGGTCGAGGCGCACCACGCCCACCTCGATCATCCCACCTTCCGTATCTCCGTCTCACTGCCGATTCGCCTCTCGCGGCGATGCGTCATGTTGCAGGGCGCCCCGTCCGGCGGACCCTGGCCGGGGCGAGCTGCGCGCGGGCGCGTCCGGAGCCACCCATGAGCGAGCCGTCCTCTCACCCCGCCTCTCCTCCGTTGCGGATGGAGTTGCACCACGGCCGCGTCGTCGCCTGTCGGCCCAACCGCCTTCCCAATGTCCACGCGCTGTGGTCGGCCGCGTTGGCGGCGAACCCGGACGGCGAGGTCGTCATCGCCGGCGCCGAGCGCCTCACCTACGCCATGCTGGAGGTGCGCATCGCGGCGCTGGCGGGCGGGCTCGCGGCGGCGGGCGTGGACCGCGGCGCGCGCGTCGCGGTGCGGCTCGGCAACGGAGTGCCGTTCGTGGCGCTCGCCTTCGCCGTCGCCCGGCTCGGCGCGATCTTCGTGCCGATCAATGTGCGTGAAGAACGCGAGGCGATGCGCCACCTCCTCAACGACTGCGCCGCCTTCCTGCTCGTCACCGAGGACGAGTTCGCCGCCGCCGTCCCGCCCGCGCACGAGACCCCGGCCTGCCGCCACCGCTTCACGCTCGGCACCGCGCCGGGCTTCCGCCCGTTCGCCGAGTTGGAATCGGGCGCGCCCATCACGGCGGCGGTCCCGGTCGACGAGGACGAGACCGCCGCGATCCTCTACACCTCCGGCACCACCGGCCGCTCGAAGGGTGCGCTCCTCACCCACCTCGGCATCGTCCATCAGGCGACGACCTACCGCGACCTCTTCGCCCTCACGGCGCGGGACTGCACCATTCTCGTCGTCCCGATGAGCCATGTGACCGGTTTGATGGCCGGCATCCACGCCACCATCGCCTGCGCCGGCCGCATGGTGGCGATGCGCGCGTTCGAGGCGATCGATTTCCTCGAGACCGCAGCGCGCGAGCGGCTCAGCTTCGCGGTGCTGGTGCCGGCGATGTACAACCTGTGCCTCCTGCGCGCCCGGCTCGAGGACTACGACCTCGGCGCCTGGCGCATCGGCGGCTACGGCGGCGCGCCGATGCCCGCCCCCACCATCGAGCGGCTCGGCCGAGCCCTGCCGCGGCTGCAACTCGTCAACGCCTACGGCGCGACCGAGACCACCTCGCCGATGACCGTCATGGACCCGGCCGAGACCGCCCGCCGGCGCCTCAGCGTCGGCCTCGCCACCCCCGGCGCCGACATTTTGGTGATGGACGACGACGGGCGCGAGGTGCCGGCCGGAGAGAGCGGCGAGCTGTGGCACGCCGGGCCGATGATCGCGCCCGGATACTGGAACAACCCCGAGGCGACGGCGCGCGAATTCGCCGGGCGCTACTGGAAGTCGGGCGACATCGGCTCCAAGGACGCGGACGGCTTCGTCTACGTTCACGACCGCAAGAAGGACATGATCAACCGCGGCGGCTACAAGATCTACACCGCCGAGGTGGAGGGTGTGCTCCTCGCCGTTCCGGGAGTGCGGGAGGCGGCGGTGATCGCCAAGCCGTGCCCGGTCCTGGGCGAGCGGGTCCACGCGGTGGTGCACGCCGACGCCGGCGTCACCGCGGAGGCGCTCGCCGCCGCCTGCGCCGTCCTGACCGACTATCAGCGGCCCGAGAGCTATTCGTTCGACGCCGCGCCGCTGCCGCGCAACGCCAACGGCAAGGTGCTCAAGCGGCGATTGCGCGAAGATCTGGGGTTCGTCGGCGGATAGACGGCGGCGGATCGGCCGCGTCAGGCGCTTGCGCCGACAGGGGCGCGCGGCGCCGCATCGGGGGGCTCGTCGGCCCGGGGCGCGACGAGGAAGAGGCACAGCGTGGTGCGCCCCACCCGCCTCATTGCAGGGTGGAACCGTCCGGGGCGGAGCCGCCCCCGTCGCAATCGTCGTCGGGCTTGCCCACCGGGCGGTGGCAGAAGGGGCAGGGCAGCCCGTTCACCGCGGAAAGATCCAGCATACGCCGTTGGGGCAGAAAGATGATCTTCCCGTCATCGTCCAATCCCGTCTGGAACGGGCCAAAGTCGGACACGGGCAACCTCCCTGGAGTGTCCATGGCCCCCTCACGCGCGCCGCCGAGAGCCGCCGCACGCCTGAAGCCTTCAATAGTTTCTGCACGCTATCTAAAGTTATCAGGTCATACCATATTATTTGCAGCAGAGTGACGAAGAAATATCAGCTTTAGTTATATCTCGGTGACAGGCCGATATGGGCGCACCGACATCCCCGCTGCACAAAACGCAAGAGACCTCGGCCCCGCGCGCGTCTAACCGCAGGGTCCGTCGATCCAATCATGGTACGAGCGCGGCGACTTTCAGACGAAACCGAGAATTCCCGCGCGGAATCGGGCCATGGCCGACGTTCGCAGGACCCGCTCCGGCTCTGTAACGCTCACGCCGTACCGACAAAAACTAGTCACATCCGTTCAACAATGAAGAACATAGTGGCAATCGAACGGGGACTGCAAGGGTCGACGCCTGAGCGTTCTTGCCGAGATCATTGTGAATATTGTGATATTTCAGAGCGCCGGCACGGCTGCGTGTGATTGTACCGCCGACTGCGGCGCGCCGGCCGAGGCCCGACATGCGTGGCGGGAGGACGCTGCCGCAAAATCCCGAGGGTGGTCCTACACCGACGCGCAGCGGCCGGCGTGCGCGCTCATGGCTCGCCGGCGGCCATCTCACGCAACCGGCCGCGGATGATTTTGCCCGTGGTGGTCAGCGGCATCTCGGACAGGAAGCGCACGACGCGCGGGTACTCGTGCGCGGCCAGCCGCACCTTGACGTGCTCGGCGATCTCCCTGGCGAGGTCGTCCGACGGGACATAGCCGTCCGCCAGCGTGACGTAGGCGGCGACGACCGCGCCGCGCAGCGCATCCGGCTTGCCCACCACGCCGGCAAGTTGCACCGCGGGGTGGGAGATGAGGCAATTTTCCACCTCGGCCGGCCCGATCCTGTAACCGGCCGAGCTGATGACGTCGTCATCGCGGCCGATGAAGGTGAAGCGCCCCTCCTCGCACCGGCCGCGATCGCCGGTCAGCAGCCAGCGCCCCTCGAGACCGCTGACGAACTTCTCCGCCGTGGCCGCGGGGTTGTTCCAATAGCGCAGGAACATCACCGGATCCGGTGACAGCACGGCGATGGCGCCTTCCTCGCCGTCCGGCAGCCTCTCGCCGGTCGCAGCGTCGACGATCGCCACCCGGTGCCCCGGCGCCGCGCGGCCCATGACGCCCGGCACCACCGGCTCCAGCGACGAACAGGAGGACACGACCATGTTGCACTCGGTCTGGCCGTAGAACTCGTTGATCGTGGTGCCGAAGACGCGCTCGCCCCACGCGATCAGTTCCGGGCTCAGCGTCTCACCGCCGCTCGCCACGGAGCGCAGGCGCAGGCCGAAGCGCTCCGCGTCCGGCACGAGGCGCATCATCTTCAGCGCCGTCGGCGGCAGGAAGGCGTTGCGCACGCCCTGCGTCGCCATCAACTCCAGCGCCGCCTCGCCGGTGAACTTCTCGAACCGGCATGCCACCACCGCGAGACCGTGGTGCAGGGCCGGCATCAGCACGTCCAACAGACCGCCGATCCACGCCCAGTCCGCCGGCGTCCAGATCCGGTCGCCCGGCTGGGGCAACAGGTTGTGACTGGCCTCGACGCCCGGCAGATGGCCCAGGAGCACCCGGTGCGCATGCAGCGCTCCCTTGGGGTCACCGGTGGTCCCGGAGGTATAGATGAGGACCGCCGGATCGTCGGCGCGCGTGTCGGCGGGGGTGTAAGCCCGGCTCTCGGCCGCGCAGGCGGCGGCGAAGTCCTCCGCGCCGTCCACCGCACCGTCGATGCACAGCACGACGTCGAGATCGGGCAGCGTTCCGCGGATCTCGGCGATCCGGGCCGCACCGGCGCGGTTGGTGACGACGGCGCGGGCCTGCGAGTCGCGCAGCCGGTAGCCCAGCGCGTCGACCCCGAAGAGCGTGAACAGCGGGATCGACACGCAGCCCATCTTGGCCGACGCGATGTGCGCCACGGCCGTCTCCACCCCCTGCGGCAGCAGCACGCCGATGCGGTCGCCGAGCGAGCCGCGCAGCCCGATGCCGCGCGCCGCCAGCGCGTTGGCGAGCTGGTTGGAGCGTGCCTTCAGATCGGCGAACGTGGTGATGGACGCCGCCCCGCCCGGCTTGACGTCGATGATCGCCGGTGCGTCCGGCGTCGTCGCCGCCCAGCGGTCGCAGACGTCGACGCCGATGTTGTAGCGCGCCGGGATGTCCCAGCGGAACGCCGCCTCGAGGGCTGCATAGGTGTCGGCGTGCGGCAGCATCACGCCTCCGTTTCCAGCGCGAGGAGGAGCGTGCCCTCCTCGACTTGATCCCCCTCGGCCACCATCACCTCGGCGACGATGCCGTCGCGCGGGGCGGTCATGGTGTGCTCCATCTTCATCGCCTCCAGGATGACGAGCGCCTGCCCGGCCTCGACGGAGTCTCCCGCGGCGATCCGCACGGCACGCACCAGACCGGGCATCGGCGCGGCCACCGTGTCGCCCCCGGCCCCCTCCTCGGCGTGTGCCTCGGCGCTGTAGTGCACGAAGCGGTGGGCCGCGGCATCCATGAAGACGGTGACGGCGCCCGGCTCGGTCGCGATACCGGCGGTGGCGATGCGGTCGACGAAGGCGAGCCGCAGCCGGTCCGGGTCCCGCCCGTCGATCACCGCGACGGGGACGGTGGCCGCCGGCGTCGTCACGACGAAACCGTCGTCGCGGTCGGTGACGATGATGTCGACCCGCCCCTCGGCGCCCTCGAACCGGGCGGCCTGGCGCGCCTCGCCCCAGCTCCGGAAGCCGCCCAGCGCGGTGAACGGGCCGCTCTCCGGCCGCGGCGCGAGACGCCCCAGCTGGGCCAGCGCCGCGACGGCGATCGCCTCGGCCGGAGCCGCCGGGGTCGCCGTCAGCGCCGCCTGATCGCGCCCGATGAGCCCGGTGTCCACGTCGCCCGCCGCGAATCCGGGATGGGCCGCGAGCCTCGCCAGGAAGGCGACGTTAGTGACCGACCCCGCCACCCGCGTCTGCCCCAGCGCCCGCGACAGGCGCGCCAGCGCGCTCGCCCGGTCCGGACCCCAAACGATCAGCTTGGCGATCATCGGGTCGTAATGCGGGGTGATGCGGTCGCCTTCGACGACGCCGGTGTCGACCCGCACGCCCTCGCCCTGCGGCAGGCGCAAGGTGGTGAGCGTGCCGGTGGCGGGGAGGAAGTCGCGGCTGGCGTCCTCGGCGTAGATGCGCGCCTCGAACGCGTGCCCGTCGAGGCGCACGCCCGCCTGGTCGAACGGCAATGGTTCGCCGCCCGCGACGCGCAGCTGCAATTCGACGAGGTCGAGCCCGGTGATCAGCTCCGTCACCGGGTGCTCGACCTGAAGCCGCGTGTTCATCTCCATGAACCAGAAGCGGTCCGGCCGCAGCCCCTCGGAGGCGTCGACGATGAACTCGATGGTGCCGGCGCCGACGTAGCCGATTGCCTTCGCCGCCTTCACCGCCGCCTCGCCCATCGCGGCGCGCATCTCGGCCGGCATCCCCGGCGCGGGGGCCTCCTCGATCACCTTCTGGTGGCGCCGTTGCAGCGAGCAGTCGCGCTCGTTGAGGTGGACGGCGTGGCCGTGCGCGTCGCCGAACACCTGGATCTCGATGTGCCGCGGCTTCTCGATGTACTTCTCGATGAGGCAGTGCGGATCGCCGAACGAGGACTGCCCCTCGCGCTGCGCCCCTTCGAGCGCCGCGGCGAAGTCGGCCGCGCGCTCCACCCGGCGCATCCCCTTGCCGCCGCCGCCCGCGCGCGCCTTGATCAGCACGGGGTAGCCGATGCGCTCGGCCTCCGCGGCGAGCGTCGCGGCGTCCTGCGCGGCGCCATGGTAGCCCGGCACCACCGCGACGCCGGCCTTCTCCATCAACGCCTTGGCCGCGTCCTTCAGGCCCATCGCCCGGATCGCCGAGGCCGGCGGGCCGACGAAGGTGAGGCCGGCCGCCGCGACCGCGTCGACGAAGTCCGGGTTCTCGGAGAGGAAGCCGTAGCCGGGATGGATCGCGTCGGCGCCGGTCGACCGGGCGGCCGCGATGATCCGCTCTCCCTTCAGGTAGCTCTGGGCGACGGGGGGCGGGCCGATCGGCACCGCCTCGTCGGCCATCGCGACGTGCAGCGCGTCGCGGTCGGCCTCGGAGAACACCGAGACGGTGGCGATCCCCATGCGGCGGGCGGTGCGGATGACGCGGCAGGCGATCTCGCCGCGGTTGGCAATCAGGAGCTTTTTCATGGCGCTCACATCCGGAAGAGGCCGAAGCGCGTCTCGGAGATCGGCGCGTTGAGGGTGGCGGCGAGCGAGAGGCCGAGGGTGTCGCGCGTCTTGACCGGGTCGACGATGCCGTCGTCCCACAGGCGCGCCGAGGCGTAGAGCGGGTGCGACTGACGCTCGAACATGTCGATGGTCGGCTGCTTGAAGGCGGCCTCCTCCTCTTCGGACCAGGTGCCGCCCTTGCGCTCGATCCCCTCGCGCCGGACGATGGCGAGCACCCGCGCCGCCTGCTCGCCGCCCATCACCGCGATGCGGCTGTTGGGCCAGGTCCACAGGAAACGCGGCTGGTAGGCGCGGCCGGCCATGCCGTAGTTGCCCGCCCCGTAGGAGCCGCCGATCAGCATGGTGATCTTGGGGACAGCCGTCGTCGACACCGCCGTCACCAGCTTGGCGCCGTGCTTGGCGATGCCGCCCGCCTCGTAGGCGCGGCCGACCATGAAGCCGGTGATGTTTTGCAGGAAGACCAGCGGGATCTTCTGCTGCGAACACAGCTCGACGAAGTGCGCCCCCTTCATGGAGCTTTCCGCGAAGAGCACGCCGTTGTTGGCGATGATCCCCACCGGGATGCCCCAGATATGCGCGAACCCGCACACCAGCGTCGTGCCGTAGCGGGCCTTGAATTCGTCGAAGCGCGAGCCGTCGACGACGCGGGCGATCACCTCGCGCACATCGTAGGGCACCTTCGGGTCGGCGGGGACGAGGCCCATGATCTCGGCCGGATCGTAGGCGGGCGCCTCGGGCGCCGCGAGCACGACCGACTGCGGGCGCGGCTCGGTGCGGTTGGCGATGGCGCGGCGGGCGAGCTCCAGCGCGTGGAGATCGTCGGTCGCCAGATGGTCGGCGACGCCGGACAGGCGCGTGTGTACGTCGCCGCCGCCGAGGTCCTCGGCCGTCACCACCTCGCCCGTCGCCGCGCGCACCAGCGGCGGACCGGCGAGGAATATGGTGCCCTGCTCCTTGACGATGATCGTCTCGTCACTCATCGCCGGGACGTAGGCGCCGCCCGCGGTGCACGAGCCCATGACGACGGCGATCTGCGCGATCCCCTTCGCCGACATGCGCGCCTGATTGTAGAAGATGCGGCCGAAGTGGTCGCGGTCGGGGAAGACCTCGTCCTGGTTGGGAAGGTTCGCGCCGCCCGAGTCCACCAGGTAGACGCACGGCAGGCGGTTCTCCTCGGCGATCTCCTGCGCGCGCAGGTGCTTCTTCACCGTGACGGGGAAATAGGTGCCGCCTTTCACCGTGGCGTCGTTGGCGAGCACCATCACCTCGCGCCCCATGACGCGGCCGATGCCGGCGATGGCACCCGCGGCCGGCACCTCGTCCTTGTACATGCCGTTGGCGGCGAAGAGCCCGATCTCGAGGAACGGCGAGCCGGGGTCGAGCAGCCCCTGCACCCGGTCGCGCGGCAGGAGCTTGCCGCGCTTCAGGTGCCGCTCGCGCGACGCCGCGCCGCCCCCCTCGATAGCCGTCTCGGCGACCGCGCGGGCGGTCTCGAGTTGCGCCAGCATCGCGTCGCGGTTGGCCGCGAACGCTTCCGAGCGGGTGGAGATGGACGAGGTCAGGACCGACATGGGGCCTCCGGAGGCGGCGCCGCGCGGAGTTCGCGCCGGTGCCGCAGCGTTTCTATTGTGGCTCAGGCCGTCTCGGCGAAGAGCTCGCGGCCGATCAGCATGCGGCGGATTTCCGAGGTGCCGGCGCCGATCTCGTAGAGCTTGGCGTCGCGTAGGAGGCGGCCGGTGGGGTACTCGTTGATGTAGCCGTTGCCGCCGAGCGCCTGGATCGCCTCCAGCGCCATCTGCGTCGCCTTTTCAGCCGCGTAGAGGATGCAGCCGGCCGAATCCTTGCGGCTCGTCTCACCCCGGTCGCACGCCGCGGCGACCGCGTAGACGTAGGCGCGGCACGCGTTGAGGCCGACATACATGTCCGCCACCTTGCCCTGCATCAGCTGGAACTCGCCGATCGCTTTGCCGAACTGCTCGCGCTCGTGGATGTACGGGACGACGACGTCGAGACACGCGGCCATGATGCCGAGCGGCCCGGCCGCCAGCACCACGCGCTCATAGTCGAGGCCCGACATCAGGACGCGCACCCCGCCGCCCTCCTCGCCGAGGATGTTCTCGTACGGCACCTCGCAGTTCTCGAACACCAATTCGCAGGTGTTGGAGCCGCGCATGCCGAGCTTGTCGAGCTTCTGCGCGGTCGAGAACCCGGCCATGCCCTTCTCGATCAGGAAGGCGGTGATCCCCTTCGGCCCCTTGTCCGGGTCGGTCTTGGCGTAAACGACCAATGTGGACGCGTCCGGCCCGTTGGTGATCCACATCTTGGTGCCGTTGAGGATGAAGCGGTCGTTGCGCTTCTCGGCACGCAGCTTCATCGACACGACATCCGAGCCGGCGCCCGATTCGGACATCGCCAGGCTGCCGACATGCTCGCCCGTCATCAGCTTGGGGAGGTACTTCTCCTTCTGCTCGGGCGTGCCGTTGCGACGGATCTGGTTGACGCAAAGGTTGGAGTGCGCGCCGTAGGAGAGGCCGACCGAGGCCGAGGCGCGGGAAATCTCCTCGATCGCGACGCAGTGCGCGAGGTAGCCCATCCCCGTGCCGCCCAGCTCCTCCTCGACCGTGATGCCGAGGAGCCCCAGCTCGCCCATCTCGCGCCACAGCTCCATCGGGAACTCGTTGGTGGCGTCGATCTCGGCCGCGCGCGGGGCGATGCGCTCGCGGGCGAAGCGGTGCACCATCTCGCGCAGCGCGTCGATGTCCTCGCCGAGGGCGAAGTTCATGGATTTGTCGAACACAGGCTCCTCCCGGCGCCGGTCTCGAGGCCGACGCTCTTCAGGGTCATATCAACATAGATCTCGCCGATGGTCTCGCGCGAGAGGCGCCCGCCCTCGCGGTACCAGGTGGTGACGCCCGTCAGCATGGCGATGATCGCACGCGCGCCGACGTTGACGTCCGGCACATGGAAGGCGCCCGCGACGACACCGTCGGCGAGGATGGCGCGCACCTCCAGCTCGTAGCGGCGGCGCAGCGCGTTGACGGCGGCGAAGTTGTCGCCCTCCAGGCTGCGGAGCTCCATGTACGCGATGAAGACCGCGGTCGCCTGGTCGAAGTGGTGGGCGATGTGGAAGCGGGCGAACTGGGCGAGCCGCTCGGCCGGGGGCGCATCGTCGAGCCGCGCCTCCTCCCAGGCCTCCAGGAGGCTCTCCATGTGCGTGAGCATCAGCTCCGCCAGGATCGCCTGCTTGGACGGAAAGTGGTTGTAGATGGCGCTCTGACGAATGCCGACGGCCCCGGCGATATCGCGCATGGAGACCGCGCCGTAGCTCTTGCGCGCGATCAGACGCTCGGCCGCCTGGCGGATGGTCTCGCGGGTGCCTTGGCTTCGGTCGAGCATGTTCGCATCCAGTGAACGATCGTTCATTCACCTCTTGAACCTCGCTGTCAAGCATGGCAGGGTTGCGCGGCTCGAATGGCTCGGCAAGGCGGATCGGCGCCGCGCCGGCCGACGAGTGCGGCGTTACGGACATGCGGCGAGCGTCAGCCATCGCCCCTTGCGACAGCGCGCCAGCGCGTGCCGAACGCCACCTTTCGAATTCGGGCGAAACGGCCTTCGGCCGCTCCTCGCCCAGCGCCCGACACGGGCACCACAACGCCGAGAGCCCCGCAAAGAGGGTCGCGGCAGGGAGGGACGAATTTGACGGCAGGCGCTGAGCTGCTCGACGTGCGTGACGTGTCCCTGCGCTTCGGCGGCGTGAAGGCGCTGTCGAACGTGTCGTTCACGGTGACGAAGGGCGAGGTCTTCTCGATCATCGGGCCGAACGGCGCGGGGAAGACGTCGATGTTGAACTGCATCTCCGGCCGCTATCGGCCGACGGAGGGCGACGTCCTCTACAAGGGCGCCTCGCTGCTGAAGCGTTCGATCAACGACCGCGCCAAGCTCGGCATCGGCCGCACGTTCCAGAACCTCGCCCTCTTCGGCCACATGTCGGTGCTCGACAACATCCTCGTCGGCCGCCACCACCGCCTGAAGAACAACGTGCTGACGGGCATGGTCTACTGGGTCGGCGGCGCGCGGCGCGAGGAGCTGGCCGAGCGGCGGCGCGTGGAAGAGATCATCGACTTCCTGGAGATCCAGCACGTGCGCGGCGAGCCGGCCGGCACCCTCTCCTACGGCCTGCGCAAGCGGGTGGAGCTGGCGCGGGCGATGGCGATCGAGCCGGAGCTGATCCTGCTCGACGAGCCGATGGCGGGCATGAACCTCGAAGAGAAAGAGGACATGGCCCGCTACATCATCGCGCTGTCGGAAGAGTTCGGCATGACGACGATGATGATCGAGCACGACATGGGCGTCGTGATGGACCTTTCCGACCGGGTCATCGTCCTCGACTTCGGCAAGAAGATCGCCGGCGGCACCCCGGCCGAGGTCCTCGCCGACGAGCACGTCAAGAAGGCGTACCTCGGCGAAGAAGACGAGGTCCTCGACGCGCTGGCCGAGGAGACCGCCTGATGGCCGCTCTGACGATCAAGGGCGAGGAGATCGCCTGGGGACCCGCCCCCGCCGTCGCCGCCGAAGCGGACACGCTGCCCAAGCTGCTCGCCCGCAACGCCGCCGCCCACCCGCGCGAGATCGCCCAACGGGAAAAGGAATTCGGCATCTGGATCGCCTACGACTGGGCCGCGGTCGAGGACCACGTCTCGGCGATGGCGGCCGGGTTCGCCAATCTCGGTCTGGGCGCCGGCGACGTGGTCGCCCTCATCGGCGACAACAGGCCGGAGTGGGTGTGGGGCGAGGTCGCCGCGCACGCCTGCCGGGCCATGTCGCTGGGTGTCTACCGCGATGCGCTGGAAGATGAGATCCGCCACCTCTTCGGCCATGCCGAGCCCAAGATCGTCGTCGCCGAGGACGAAGAGCAGGTCGACAAGCTCTTGGAGCTGGGCGACGCCATCCCTTCCGTGAAAGCGATCGTCTACACCGACGATCGCGGCATGCGAAAATACGACGACCCGCGCCTCGTCGACATTCGGACGCTCGAGCATTCCGGGCGCGAGGCGCTCACCGCCCACCCCGGCCGCTGGGCCGAGATGGTGGCGGCGACACGTGCCGAGGACGTCGCGATCCTGTGCACCACCTCCGGCACCACCTCCAATCCGAAGCTCGCGATGTGGACCTCGGCCGCGCTCGTCGGCCACGCCGAGACGTACCTCAGGTCCGACCCGCGCCAGCCGGGGGACGAGTACGTGGCGGTGCTGCCGCTGTCGTGGGTGATGGAGCAGATGTACTCCGTCGGTTGGAATTTCCTCGCCCGCATGACGGTCAACTTCGTCGAGGACGAAGCGACCACGATGGCGGATCTGCGCGAGATCGGCCCCCACTTCGTCCTCTTCTCGCCGCGCGTGTGGGAGCAGGTCGCGGCCGACATTCGCGCCCGCATCATGGACACCTCGCGCTGGAAGCGGGCGATCTACGACTGGGGCGTGAAGAAGGGCATGTCCGCCGCCGAGATCGGCCGCCGCTCGGCCGCCGCCGACGTGGTCCTCTTCCGCCACCTGCGCGACCGGCTCGGCTTCTCGCGGCTGAAGTCGGCCGCGACCGGGGGCGCGGCGATGGGACCCGACACCTTCCGCTTCTTCGAGGCGATGGGCGTGCCGCTGAAACAGCTCTACGGCCAGACCGAGGCGCTCGGCGCGCACACCATCCACAAGGCCGGCGAGGTCGACAACGAGACGGTCGGCTTCCCCATGCCCGGCGTCACGCTGACGATCCGCGATCCCGATCCGGAGGGCCTCGGCGAGATCCTGGTGAAGCACCCGCACATGATGTCGGGCTACTATCGCAACGAGGCGGACTCGGCCGGGAGCTTCACCGACGACGGCTGGTTCCAGACCGGTGACGCCGGCTACCTCACCGAGGCGCGCCAGCTCGTCGTCATCGACCGCATCAAGGACCTGTCGACGACCTCCAAGGGCGTGCGCTTCTCGCCCCAGTTCATCGAGAACAAGTTGAAGTTCTCGACCTACATCGCCGAGGCGGTGATCCTCGGCAAGGACCGGCCCTACCTCGCGGCGATGATCTGCATCCGCTTCCCGATCCTCGCCAAGTGGGCGGAGGAGCGGAAGATCTCCTTCACCACCTACTCCGACCTCGCCTCGCGCCGCGAGGTCTACGACGTCCTGCGCGAGGAGGTGGAGCGGGTGAACGCCACGCTTCCCGAGCACCAGCGGATCGCCAAATTCCTCCTCCTCTACAAAGAGCTGGACGCGGACGACGGCGAGCTGACGCGCACCAAGAAGGTGCGCCGCGGCGTCATCGCCGAGAAGTACGAGACCATCATCGAAACCATCTACTCGGGCGCGCCCCACGTCGACATCGACACGGTGATCCACTTCCAGGACGGCTCGAAGCAGCGCGTGGTGACGACCCTCGCCATCGAGACGCTGAAGAGCGCGCCCGAGCCCGAAGCACGAAGCGCCCACGGGGAGGCCGCGGCATGAACACCGAGCTCTTGGTCCAGCTCCTCGTCAACGGGGTGATCGTGGGGATGCTCTACGGCGTCGTCGCGATGTGCTTCGTCCTCATCTACAAGTCGACGCAGGTGGTGAACTTCGCGCAGGGCGAGTTCGTGGTGCTGGGCGCCTGGGTGTGCCTGTCGCTCGTCATCCAGATGGGGCTGCCCTTCTGGCTCGCCTTCATCTTCAGCCTCGTCTTCATGATGCTCTTCGGCATCCTCGTGCAGGTGGTGCTGCTGCGCCCGCTGGTGGGCGAGCCGATCATCTCCATCATCATGGCGACCATCGGCCTCTCCATCTTCATGCAGGCGCTGATGAACTGGATCTGGGGCAACAACGCGGTCCGCTTCCCGCAGGTGTTCGACCAGGGCACGGTGTCGATCGGCGGCCTCAACGTCGAGACCGCCTACCTGATGAGCCTCGTCCTGTCGCTGATCGTGATGGGACTCTTCTTCTGGTTCTTCCGCTACTCGCGCTGGGGGCTCGCCATGCGCGCCACCGCCTACAACCAGCAGGTGGCCCAGTCGCTCGGCGTCTCGGTCGGCCAGGTGTTCGCGATGGCGTGGGCGATCTCGGCGGTCGTCTCGGGGATCGCGGGGGTCGTCATCGGCCTCGTCTCGGCGGTCTCCAACTCGCTCGCCATCATCGGCATCAAGGTGTTCCCGGCGGTGATCGTCGGCGGGCTCGATTCCATCGTCGGCGCCATCGTCGGCGGGCTCACCATCGGCCTCCTCGAGAACATGGCCGAGTTCGCCGACGGGCAATACCTCCACTGGGGCAACATGTACCAGGTCGCGCCGTTCTACGTGCTGATCGTCATTCTGATGATCCGCCCCTACGGCCTCTTCGGCACTCCGGACATCGAGCGGGTCTGAGATGGCGCACGTCCCCAATCCCCGGCCGGCCGGCGACTTCCGCACCTCCTACGCGGCCGACACGTCGCTCTTCCGCACGCATCTCGAAAGCCGGCTGACGCTGCTTCTCGTCCTCGGCGCGCTCACCGTGCCGCTGTGGGGGTCGAACTACCTGCTCAGCCAGATGATCCTCATCGGCATCTACGGGATCGCCGCGCTGGGGCTCAACGTCCTCACCGGCATGACGGGGCAGATCTCGCTCGGTCACGGGGCCTTCTTCGGCTTCGGCGCCTTCGCCTCGGCCTACTTCGCGTCCAAGGGGATCCCGGTCCTCCTCGCGATGCCGCTGGCCGGGCTTTTGACGACCGCGGTGGGGATGATCTTCGGGATCCCCGCGGCGCGCCTCAAGGGCCTCTACCTCGCGATCGCCACCCTCGCCTCGCAGTTCATCCTGCAGGACTTCTTCGCCCGCGCGGCGTGGTTCACCGGCGGCCCCTACGGCGCACTCGCCGAGACGGCCTCGCTGTTCGGCTTCATGATCAACAACGACGCGCGCTACTTCTACCTCGTGCTCTTCTGGGTGGTGGTGTCGTTCCTGGCGGTCTCCAACCTCACCCGCACGCGCGACGGGCGGGCGCTGGTGGCGGTGCGCGACCACTACCTCTCGGCCGAGATGATGGGAATCAACCTCACCCGCTACCGCATCATGTCGTTCGGCATCTCGTCCTTCTTCGCCGGCATCGCTGGGGCGCTCTACGGGCACTATCTCGGCTTCGTGTCCGGCGAGGGGTTCACCATCTTGTTGTCGATCGAGTTCCTGGCGATGATCATCATCGGCGGGCTCGGCTCGGTCGCCGGGTCTCTGCTGGGCGCGATCTTCATCCTGCTGCTGCCGCAGGCGATGGAAGTGTTCGCCAACGGCATGGCCGACGTCTTCCCCGCGATCGCGCAAGGGACGGCCTACATCAAGCAGATGTCGGTCGGCGCGGCGATCATCCTCTTCCTCGTGCTGGAGCCGGAAGGGCTCATCCACCGCTGGCGGCTGATGCGCGCCTCGTGGAAGCTCTTCCCCTTCTCGCACTGACCCCCAAAAGCCGGGCGGCGCGCGGCCACCGTCCGGTTCCAAGCAACAAGCCGCAGGTTTGGGAGAACGCATGAAAGCCATTCAGACGGCGCTCGCCGCCGCCCTCCTCGCCACTTCCGCAGGTGCGGCGGCGGCGCAGGACTCGGTGCTCGTCGGCCATTTGGCCGACTACACCGGCGCCACCTCGTTCGTGGGCAAGCAGTTCGGCCCCGGCGTGTCGGACGCCTTCAAGCAGATCAACGCCGACGGCGGCATCGACGGCACGATGGTCGAGCTCGACACGGTCGACTACGGCTACAAGGTCCCCGAGGCCATCGCCCTCTACAAGCGCTGGGTAGGCAACGGCATGGTCGCCCTCCAGGGCTGGGGCACGGCCGATACCGAGGCGCTGATCTCGTTCGTGACGCGCGACGAGATCCCCAACATGTCGGGCTCCTACTCGGCCCACCTGACCGACCCCAAGGGCGCCAACCCCAACACCAAGCTGCCGGCGCCCTACAACTTCTTCTACGGCCCCTCTTACTCGGACGCCTGCCGCGCGCTGGTCGACTGGGCGATGAAGGACGCCGAGGCGAAGGGCGTCGAGACGCCGACCTTCATTCATACCGGCGACAACCACCCCTACCCCAACGCCCCCAAGGAAGCCTGCGCCGCGCACGCCGAGGAGGTGGGCTTCACGGTGGCGCCGCCGGTCGTGGTGCCGCTGGCGCCGGGTGACTTCAAGGCGCAGTGCCTCACCATCAAGAACTCGGGCGCCCAGTACGTCTACATGGGCAACCTCGGCGGCTCGGTCGTCTCGCTGATCAAGAGCTGCAACACCGTCGGCGTCGAGGCGACGTACATGGGCAACCCCTGGGCGGGCGACTACCACACGGTGGAAGCGGCCGAGGCGCAGAACCTGATCTTCCCGTCCTCCACCCCCTTCTACGGCGCGGACGTGCCGGGCATGGCGCTGGTGACGAAGATCCTCGAGAACGGCGACGGTCAGGTCGGCGAGCGGCCGACGCACCACTACGTCCGCGCCGTGTGCGCCGCCTACTACATGAAGGAGGCGATGGCCTGGGCGAAGGAGAACGGCGGCATCACCGGCCAGAACATCCGTGACGGCTTCTACCAGAAGACCGACTGGGTGCCGGAGGGCCTGGAGGGCGTGTGCGGCCCGGTCACCTGGACCGCCGACGACCACCGCGGGCTGATGAACGTCACGATCAACTCCGGCTCCTTCGTGGACGGCAAGGCGGTGATCGAGACGATCGACCACATCGAGCTGCCGCGCCGCGACGACTGGCTCGGCCAGTAAGGCCGCCACCCCGCGGCCACCGAGGCCGCGGGGTCCCTCCCCGCTCCGGAGATGACGATGACCCTCGCCGAGCCGATCGAAGCAGCGCCGACCGCCACCGACGACATTCTGACGCTCAACAACGTCGAGGTGATCTTCAACGACGTGATCCTCGTGCTGCGCGGCATGTCGATGTCGGCTCAGAGGGGCAAGATCACGGCGCTTCTGGGCGCCAACGGGGCCGGCAAGTCGACCACCTTGAAGGCGATCGCCGGTCTGCTCGCCACCGAGGACGGCGAGGTGACGCGCGGCACGATCCACTACGGCGGGCGCGACGTCACCCGCACCGCGCCCGACCGCAAGGTGAAGGACGGGCTCTTCCTGGTGATGGAGGGGCGCGGGATCGTCCAGGACATGACGATCACCGAGAACCTGCGCCTGGGCGCCTTCACGCAGCCGCAGGCGGACGTGAAGCACGACATCGAGAAGGTGTTCGAGTATTTTCCGCGCCTGCGCGAGCGCAAGGGTCTGGCCGGGTATCTGTCGGGCGGCGAGCAGCAGATGCTGGCGATCGGCCGCGCGCTGATGGCCCGTCCCAAGCTGGTGTTGATGGACGAGCCGTCGATGGGTCTGTCACCGCTGCTGGTGAAGGAGGTCTTCGGCATCATCCGGCGGCTGAACCGCGAGCTGGGCCTGTCGATCCTGCTGGTGGAGCAGAACGCCAACATGGCGTTGAAGGCCGCGGACTACGGCTACATCATGGAAAACGGCAAGATCGTGCTGGACGGCACCGGCGAGGCGCTGTCGCAGAACGAGGACGTGAAAGAGTTCTATCTCGGCGGCGGCGAGCGGCGCTCGTTCAAGGCGGTGAAGAGCTTCCGCCGGCGCAAGCGCTGGCTCTGAGGAGACCGCTGATGGCCGACTTCTTCGACACCCGCGAGACGCGTGACCCCGCGGCCCGCGAAGGCGCCCTGATGGACGCGCTGCGCGCTCAGGTGCGCCACGCCAAGACCCACTCGCCGCACTATCGCGCCACCCTCGCCGACGTCGACCCCGACGCGCTGGTCGATCGCGCCGCGCTCGCCCGGCTCCCCGTCCTCTACAAGTCCGACCTCGTCGACCTGCAGGCGAAATTCCCGCCGCTGGGTGGGATCGCGACGCGCCCGGCCGCCGCCTTCAAGCGCCTCTATCTGTCGCCGGGGCCGATCGCCGAGCCCGAGGCCGAGCAGCCCCACTGGCGCATGGAGCGCGCGCTCTGGGCCGCCGGTCTGCGCGACAGCGACGTGGTGATGAACACCTTCGCCTATCACCTCACCCCGGCCGGCTTCATGTTCGACCATGCGCTCGCCGCCCTCGGGGCGACGGTGTTTCCCTCCGGCGTCGGCAACACGGCGGCGCAGGCCGAGGCGATCGGCCGGCTCGGCGTCACGGGCTATATCGGCACGCCGGATTTCCTGAAGACCATCCTCGAGAAGGCCGACGAGAGCGGCCTGGCGACCGGCACCCTCACCAAGGCGCTGGTGACGGGCGGGCCGCTGTTCCCCTCGCTGCGCGAGTTCTACGCCGCGCGCGGCATCGCGGTCCGCCAGTGCTACGGCACGGCCGAGCTGGGCCTCATCGGCTACGAGACCGAGCCCGGCGCCGGGCTCGTGCTGGACGAGGACGCGCTGGTGGAGATCGTCACCCCCGGCAGCGGCGACCCGGTCGCCCCCGGCGAGGTCGGCGAGGTCGTGGTCACCACCTTCAACGCCGCCTACCCCCTCGTCCGCTTCGCCACCGGCGACCTTTCCGCCGAAGTCGAGGGTCCGAGCCCGTGCGGGCGCACGGCGCGGCGGCTGAAGGGCTGGATGGGCCGCGCCGACCAGACCACCAAGGTCCGCGGCATGTTCGTGCACCCGCGCCAGGTGATGGCGATCGTCCGCCGCTTCGACGCGGTCCACCGCGCCCGGCTGGTGGTCGACGAGGTCGACGGCGCCGACACGCTGCTCCTGAAGGCCGAGGTGGACGCCGGCGACGAGAGCCTCGCCGCCGCGCTCGCCGAGGCGATCCGGGCCGAGTGCCGGGTGCGGGGCGACGTGGCCTTCGTGGCGCGCGCCAGCCTGCCGAACGACGGCAAGGTCATCGACGACGTGCGCAAGCTCGAGGTGTAGTCGCGTGGACGACGGCGCGGCACGCCGCCGCGCCTCGCCCGACCATGCCCGCTCTCGCTACCAGATGGGCAACTCCAGCCGCACCGTCGTCCAACGCGGCCGGTCGGAGCGGAAGCGGCCGGCCTTTTCGGCGGACCACTTCCCGCGGGCGGCGCGAGAATCGGGGAAAATTTGCCTCTCCGTCGAGGCCAACCTCGGAATCTCCCCTTGACCGGGGCACGCAACCATAGGATGTTCTTCATCTGGTCGCCGGCCCCGTGTCGATGCTATACGGGGTGAATATCTCTGGGGAGTGCGTCCTCTCGCAAGGAGTCACGCAGCCTACCGGTCGGTGCAGAGCGGAGCAGGCGATGATGATCGAGTCCGCGACGAGGTCGGAAAAGAAGACCTTCGAGTGGATTCGCACGAGCCGTCCCGGTCATGGTGGATCCAGTCCCGGCCCCCCTGCATCGGGGTCATCTGAAACGTGGTTGCTGGCGGTCTTCAAATCTATGCCGATCACCAGACAGCTCATCATCACGATGGTCACCCTCGTGCTCCTCACCTCGGCGGGGGTGGGCGTGGCGGTCTACTTCGCGGTCGAGCGTGCGTTGCTGCCGCAAGGCGTCGTGCGGGTCGAGGCCTCGGCCAGCCAGCTCGCCACGCAGATCAAGGTGCAGGCCAACAACGACCGCCTCAACCTCGACGCGCGCGCCCATTCCGGAGCCATCGCCTCGTTCATCAATTCGGCGATGAACCAGGATAGCGCCAACCGCATCGACCTCGAGATCGACGTGTGGCGCCAGATCGTCGAGAACCTGTTCGTCGCCGAGCTGGCGGCCAAGCCCAGCTACCTGCAGATGCGCCTGATCAACGCGGCGGGCGACGAGGTGATCCGCGTCGACCGCACCGCCAGCGGCGAGCCTCCCCGCGTCGTCCCCCCTGACGAGATGCAGGAAAAAAACGCGCGCCCCTACGTCGACGAGACGTTGGCGCTGGCGACGGGCGAGACCTACATTTCCCCGATCGATCTCAATCGCGAGTTCGGCGAGATCGTCCAGCCGCCGACGCCGGTCCTGCGCATCGCCACGCCGATGGACGCCGCGAACGGCGAGCGGTACGGCCTGCTGATCATCAACATCGACCTGCGCGACACGTTCGACAATCTGCGCGCCGGCCTCGGCTCGCTGGGCGAACTCTTCGTCGTCAACGCCAGCGGCGACTTCCTGCTCCATCCCGACCAGACCAAGGAGTTCGCCTTCGAGCGTGGTCCTCCGGTCCGGTTCGGCGATGACCGCCCGGATCTCGCCGCCGCCGTCGGCGCCTCGTCCAGCGGGAGCACCGTGGTTCACGAGGACGGCCGGTCGATCGCGCTCGCCTGGGCCGACGTCCCGCTCGACGCCGCCGGCGCCGACCTGACCGTCGTCGTCGCGCTGCCGGCGCGGGCCGCCCGCGCGGCCCCGGCGATCCGCAACTCGGCGATGATCGTCGGGACCATCGCCGCCCTTCTCGCCACGATCGCGGTGGTGGTGGCCGGCCGGGCGATCGTGCGCCCCATCATCGCCATGACCGACGGACTGGCCGATGCCAGCGCCGGACGGCCGGTCATGCTGCCGATCGGCCGCGGCGGCGAGATCGGCCTGCTGGCGCGCGCGCTCGCCGAATATATCGAGCGCGAACGGTTCGACAGCGCGATCATCGGCGGCTCCAACGACGCGATCCTGACCACCGACCCCTCCGGCCACATCACCCGCTGGAACCCCGCCGCGGCGGCCCTGTTCGGCGTCGCGGTCGAGGACGCGATCGGGCGCGACGTCGACAATGTCGTCTTGCCCGGCGGCACCGCCTCGCTGCACCAGACCATCGACGACCAGCTCGACGGCAAAGAGAGCCGCCACCTCGACATCACCCGCACCCGGCGAGACGGGTCGAAGGTCGACATTTCGCTGCGCACCTCGCCGGTGCTGGCCCCGGACGGGTCGATGATGGGCATCTCGATCATCGCGCGCGACATGACCGCCGAGCGATACGCGCAGGAGACCTTCCGTCTCTCGGTCGAGCATTCCCCCGCCGGCAAGGTGCTCACCGACGCGGAAGGCAAGATCATCCTCGTCAACGCCCAGATCGAGAGTGCCTTCGGCTACTCGCGCGACGAACTGATCGGCCAATCGGTGGAGACCCTGGTGCCCTCGGCGATCAAACGGCGGCACGAGACGTTCGTGCGCGACTTCCTGGCCGACCCGCAGCGCCGGGCGATGGGCGAGGATCGCGAGATCTTCGGCCAGCGCAAGGACGGCGGCGTCTTCCCCATCGAGGTGGGCCTGACGCCGGTCCCCTCGCGCAACGGAACGCTGGTGCTGGCGGCGGTGGTGGACGTGTCGGCCGAGCGCGCCGCCAAGCGTGACCTGATCGCGCGCACCGAGGAGCTGGAGCGCTCCAACAAGGATCTGATGCAGTTCGCCTACGTCGCCTCGCACGACCTGCAGGAGCCGCTGCGGATGGTGGCAAGCTTCACCCAGCTCCTGTCCGACCGTTACAAGGGCCAGCTCGACGAGCGGGCCGACAAGTACATCCACTTCGCCGTCGACGGCGCGCGGCGCATGCAGGGGCTCATCAACGACCTCCTGGAATATTCGCGCGTCGGGTCGACCATGCAGCCGCTGGAGCCGACCGACGTCGGTGCCGTCTGGGCCCAGGTCCAGCGCATGTTGCAGTCGATGATCCGCACCAACGAGGCGACGATCGAGGGCGAAGCGCTTCCCTCCGTGATGGCCGATCCCGAGCAGCTCTCGCGCCTGCTCCAGAACCTCCTCAGCAACGCGATCAAGTTCCGCAGCGAGGAGCCGCCCCGCGTGGTGCTGCGGGCCGAGCGCCAAGGCGCGTTCTGGTGCCTGAGCCTCAGCGACAACGGCATCGGCTTCGACGCGCGCGACGCGGAACGGATCTTCGAGATGTTCCAGCGCCTCAACGAGCGCGGCCGCTACGACGGCACGGGGCTGGGTCTTGCCATCGCCAAGCGCATCGTCGATCAGCATGGGGGGCAGATCTGGGCCGAGAGCGCGCCCGGCCATGGCACCACGTTCTACTTCACGCTACGCGCCGCGACGACCGGATGAACATGACGGAACCGATCAAGATCCTGCTTCTAGAGGACAATCCCGCCGACGTCGAGCTGACGCGCGAGGCGTTCCTGAACCGAAAGCTCCGACTGACGCTCGACGTCGTGCATGACGGCAACGAGGCGCTGGACTACTTGCATCGGCGCGGCGTCTATGTCGGCCGGACGCTGCCGGACCTCGTCATCCTCGACCTCAATGTTCCACGGGTATCGGGCAAATCCGTCATTGCAGAAATCAAATCAACCGAGCTGCTGAAACGTCTTCCCATCGTTGTTCTCACATCATCGTCAGCGGAAACCGACGTGATCGAGAGTTACGACTTGGGCGCGAATTGCTATGTCAACAAGCCCTTGGACTTCTCGTCGTTTGAAGATATCGTGGTGGCGCTGGAATCTTTCTGGTTCACAGTAGTAAGGCTACCCACGATCGAGGAGGCGACGGAGTAGTGTCGGGCGAAGCCGCTCTCCGAATCCTGCATGTCGAGCAGAACCCGGCGGATGTCGCGTTGGTCCGGGAATACCTGTCGATCGAAGAACCCGAGCAGTACGTCGTCGTCCAGGTGACCAGCGTAGAAGACGGTCTCGATCTGATCGGCGACGAGGCGTTCGACGCGCTGCTGCTTCACGTTCGCCTCGCGACGGACGGGGTCCAGTCCATCCGCCGCGCGGCTCAAAGGGTGCCGGTGATCGTCATCACCGGCTACGAGGACGAGACCCTCGCGCTGGAGGCGATCGCTGCCGGCGCGCAGGACTATCTCTTCAAGAACGACCTCAGCCAGCGGAGCCTGCGCCGTTCGATCGGCTTCGCCATCAGCCGCAAGCGTGAGGCGGAGATCCGTGCGCTCAACGAAACCCTCTCTCGCCTCAAGCTCTTGGCGTCGGAGGGGTCGGCCACATCGGTCACCGCCCGCGCTCTCGGCGTCGGCCCGCTCAAGACCAGCGCGCCGGAAGTGTTCGACGAATGCGTTGGCAACTACGCACGGTTGATGAAGCGGTATATTATGGCGCCCGTACGGGACCAGGACGAGCCACGCGACGCGATGGAGCGGCTGGTCACGCGATTGGGCGATCTGGGGGCGGGGCCGAAAGACATGATCGATCTGCACGCGGCCGCTCTCGAAGAGGCCGCCTTGACACAAAAGCAAAGAGAGGCCGGCATGATGATAGTAGAAGGCCGATTGTTCGCGCTCGAGATCATGGGTTTGCTCGTCAATTACTACCGCATCGGTCACCGACGCTTAACGTGGGGGGTGTAGTGCGGTACAGACTTCGCCTATACATCACCGGTCGGACGCCTTACTCGCAAAGGGCAATCGCCAACCTGCATGAAATCTGCGATCGCGAGCTGAAGGGCCGCTGCGACGTCGAGATCATCGACGTGCTGGAGGATCCGTCGGCGGCGGAGGAAGATCGCATCCTCGCCACGCCGACCCTCGTGCGAAAACTGCCCGAACCGGTGCGCAAGATCATCGGCGATCTGAGCGACCGCGAAAAAGTCTACATCGGTCTGGACGTGTCCCCGATCGATATCAGCGTCTCAGGCGAATAAACAACGTGGCCCCCGTGAAGGAACTCCCCAAACTGTCGACCGGGATCGCCGGTCTCGACGAAATCTCCAACGGCGGGCTCCCGCGCGGACGATCGACCCTGATCGCCGGCACGGCCGGTAGCGGCAAGACCGTCCTCGCGCTGCAATTCCTCTATTGCGGCGTCCACTTCTTCGAGCAGAACGGCGTGCTGGTCACCTTCGAAGAGACCCCGGTGGACATGATGGCCAACGTCGCCTCCTTCGGCTGGGGCCTGGAGGAGATGGTCGAGGCCAACAAGATCGCCATCGTCGACGCCGCGCCCGACCCGTCGGAGAACGTCGTCGAGGCCGGCGGGCACGACCTCGCCGCACTCATGGCCCGCATCGAAGGCGCGGTGCGGCGCGTCAAGGCCGACCGCGTCATCCTCGACGCCGTCGGCGCTCTCTTCCCGCAGTTCAGCGACTCGCTGCTGGTGCGGCGCGAGCTGCAACGCATCCTGGCGGGCCTGCGCGAGCTGGGCGTCACCACCATCATCAACCTGGAGCGCACCGACGACGAAGGCGCCGTCGGCCGCTTCGGCATCGAGGAGTTCGTCGCCGACAACGTCCTTCTGATGCGCAACCGGCTCGACATGGAGAAGCGCCGGCGCACCATCGAGATCCTCAAGTTCCGCGGCGCCACCCATCAAAAGGGCGAATACCCCTTCACCATCGACGATCAGGACGGCGTCACCGTGCTGCCGCTGTCGGCCACCAGCCTGCAACAGTCCTCGTCGGACACGCGCCTGTCGTCGGGCGTGAAGGAGCTGGACGACATGTGCGGGGGCGGCATCTATCGCGACTCGATCATCCTCGTCTCCGGCGCCACCGGCACCGGCAAGACGCTGATGGTGACCGAGTACGTCAAGGCCGCCATCACCGCCGGTCAGCGCGTCCTCCTCATCGGCGCGGAGGAGAGCCGCGACCAGCTCGGCCGCAACGCCAAGGCCTGGGGCGCTGACTTCGACAAGGCCGAGGCGGACGGCCTCCTCAAGATCATCTGCCGCTATCCCGAGGTCATGGGCCTCGAGGATCACCTGCTGCAGATCAAGCGCGATATCCGCGAGTTCCAGCCGACCCGCATCGCGGTCGACTCGCTCTCCGCCTTCGAGCGCGTCTCGTCGACGAAATCCTTCCGCGAGTTCGTGATCGGGATCACCGGCTTCATCAAAGACCAGCAGATGACCGGCCTGTTCACCAACACGACGTCGATGCTGATCGGCGGCGAGTCGGTGACGGAAACGCACATCTCCACAATCACAGACTCCATTATCCTCTTGCGCTACGTGGAGTTGTTCGGCGAAATGCGCCGCGGTCTCACCGTGCTCAAGATGCGCGGCACATGGCACGAAAAGGAGATCCGCGAGTACGTGATCGACGGCAACGGCATGTCGATCAAAGGACCCTTCAAGGGGGTTCACGGCATCCTTTCCGGTATGCCGACGTATAGTTTCACGACGGAGGCCGAGCGGATGGAGACCATGTTCACACCCAGCGACCGCGCGAAATAGCGCCACGACGGGAACGTGTATCCGACTGATGCGAATACCAAACTCCTTCTCGTCGAGGACAACCCCGCCGACGCGGAGCTGACGGCCGCCGTTCTCGAAGGGGCCGATGTCACCTTCGAGATTTTGACCGCCGCTTCGCTCGGCACCGCCCTCAGGCTCTTGAACGACGAGCCGATCGATGCCGTCGTGCTCGATCTCAATCTCCCGGACTCGCGCGGCATCGAGACCCTGCGCCGCATGCGCGAGCAGCACCACGACGTCGCCATCGTGGTCGTCTCCGGCGCCAACCCGCCGGGCCTGCGCGGCGACGTCCTCAGCGAGGGCGCACAGGACTTCATCTGGAAGAACGAGCCCGACTCCAACTTCCTCGCCCGCTGCATTCTCTACGCGGTCGAGCGGCACCGGGCGCAGGAGGCGCACCGCAGCGTCCGCCAGCTGCTCGACGCCAACCCCGACGCGATGATCGTCGTCGATGGCGGTGGCATCGTGCGCTACATCAACAAGGCCGCGGAGGAGCTGCTGCACGACGGGTCTAACCTCATCGGCGAGTGGCTCGGATTCTCCTCCGGCGAGCGGCTGACCGAGATCGAGATCCTCACCGGCGGCAAGCCGCGCACCTGCGAGATGAAGGTCGCCGAGATCGAGTGGAGCGGCCAGCGCGCCACCCTCGCCGCCATCCGCGACGTGACCGAGAACCGCCTCCTCGCCGAGCAGGTCCGCGCGGCGCAGAAGATGGAGGCGATCGGCGTCCTCGCCGGCGGCGTCGCGCACGACTTCAACAACCTGCTGGTCGTCATCATGGGCAACCTGGAGTTCCTGCGCGAGGACATCGAGGACGAGGACCACCAGGTGATGCTCTCGCGGATCGAGACCGCCACGGAGCGCGCCCGCACCCTCACCCGCCAGCTCCTCGCCATGTCGCGCCGGCAGCCCTCGCGCCCCGTCGTGGTGCGCCCCAACGACCTCATCATCAAAAGCTACACGATGCTTCGGCCGAGCTTCCCGAAGGACATCGAGCTCGTCTTCATCCCCGCCGAGGAGATCTGGAACATCCGGATCGACCCCAGCGAGTTCGACCAGATCCTGATGAACCTCGCCTTCAACGCCAAGCACGCCTTGCCGCACGGCGGTCGGCTTCAGGTGGACCTCGCCAACACGACGCTGGAGCGCACCGTCAACGACCTGACGCCGGGGCAATATGTGCGCGTGCAGGTGTCGGACAACGGCACCGGCATCGCGCCCGACCACCTGACCAAGATCTTCGAGCCGTTCTTCTCCACCAAGACCGCCGGCACCGGCACCGGCCTCGGCCTCGCCATCTGCCAGGGCATCGCCCGCAAGGCGGGGGGCGACATCGTCGTCTCCAGCGAAATCGGCGTCGGCAGCACCTTCTCGGTCCTGGTCCCGCGCTGCTACGACGCCGTGACCGAGATCGATACCAAGCCGGAACTGCCGCAGATCGTCGGCGACGAGACCGTGCTGGTGGTGGAGGACGACGCCGCCGTGGCCGGCTCCATCATGCAGGCCCTGCAGATGCGCGGCTTCCGCACGATCCATGTCGACGATGGCGAGAAGGCGACACGCGTTCTCAGCGAGGGCGGCGAAACGGTCGACATCGTCCTCAGCGACGTGGTGATGCCGCGGATGGGGGGCGTGGAGCTGGCCCGGTGGCTGGCCAAGCACCGCCCGGAGATGAAGGTGGTCCTGGCGACCGGCTATGCCGACAATGTCGACGCCCTGCGGGCCGAGAACAATCCGCAGCACGAATTCCTGTTCAAGCCCTTCGCCCCGACCGACCTCATCGCCACCGTGCGGATGATGCTCGACCGCTGAGCCGGCCTCGTGACGCGCGGCCGGCCGCGGCGACGGTGCGGTGCCTCAGTCCGAGAACGTCGCCAGGCATCGCCCGGTCATCGCCGCGGGCTGCTCGAGCCCCATCAACGCCAGCACCGTCGGCGCCAGGTCGGCGAGGCGGCCGTCGTGCAGCGTCGCCTTGCGCGGCGTCACCAGCACCACCGGCACCTTGTTGAGCGTGTGGGCGGTGTGCGGGCCGCCTGTCTGCGGGTCGACCATCGTCTCGCAATTGCCGTGATCGGCGGTGAACAGCAGCGAGCCGCCCTTCGCGGTGATGGCCTCCGCAATCCGGCCGAGCGCGCCGTCGACCGTCTCCACCGCCTTGATCGCCGCCTCCAGCACGCCGGTGTGTCCGACCATGTCCGGGTTGGCGAAATTGACGACGATGAAGTCGTAGCCGTCGCTGTCGATCGCCTTCAGCACCTCGGCGGTCAGCTCCGGGGCGGACATCTCCGGCTGGAGGTCGTAGGTGGCGACCTTCGGCGAGGGGACCATCTTGTGCACCTCGCCCTCGAAGGGGGCCTCGCGGCCACCATTGAGGAAGTAGGTCACGTGCGGATATTTCTCGGTCTCGGCGAGGTGGATCTGCGCCTTGCCGGCAGCCGACACCGTCTCGGCGAGCCCGTCGGCCAGGTCCTGCGCCTCGAACAGGGTCGTCAACCGCGCGTCCAGCTCCTTCGAGTAGGAGACCATGCCGACGGTGGCGGCGAACGCCGGCGGCGTACCGCGGTCGAAGCCGTCGAACGCCGGGTCGGTCAACGCCGTGAGGATCTCGCGCGCGCGATCGGAGCGGAAGTTGAAGCACAGCAGCGCGTCACCGTCGGCGATGCCGGCATAATCGCCCACCACGCTCGGCAGCACGAACTCGTCCGTGGTGCCCGCCGCGTGCGCGGCCTCCACCGCGCCGACCGCGCTCTTTGCCGCGACGCCCTCGCCCTGCGCGATCGCCTTGTAGGCCTTCTCCACGCGCTCCCAGCGGTGGTCGCGGTCCATCGCATAATAGCGGCCGCTCACCGTCGCGATCGTGGCCCCCTCGGGGAGCGCGGCTTCGGTCTCGCGCAGTTGGCGCACGGCCGAATCGGGGGCGGTGTCGCGCCCGTCGGTGAAGGCGTGCAGGACGCACGGCACCCCCGCCTCGGCCAGCGCCCTCGCCACCGCGACGGCGTGCCGCTGGTGACTGTGGACGCCGCCGTCGGAGACGAGGCCGAGGATGTGGCAGCGCCCGCCGCTCGCCTTCAGCGCCTCGGCGAGGCCCGTCGCGGCGAGGCGGGCGGCCAGGTCGCCGGTGGCGATGGCATCGTCGATCCGCGGCAACTCCTGCATCACCACCCGGCCGGCGCCGATGTTGAGGTGCCCCACCTCGGAGTTGCCCATCTGGCCCTCGGGGAGACCGACATCCGGGCCACAGGTGGTGAGAAAGGCGTGGGGATGATCGGCGAAGAGCCGGTCGAAATTGGGCGTGTTGGCGAGCAGGACGGCATTGGCCTCGCGCGCCTCGCGCCAGCCCCAACCGTCGAGAATCATGAGCATCACCGGAGTCGGCATCGGTCCTCCACCCGTTGTTCTCGTTGCGATTAGGGCATATGCAGCCGCTCTTCCACCCGTTTCAGGTGGGCATGGCAGGGTCGCGCGTTTGGAGGATTCCGCTTTCACGCCTACCTACGCATGATGTTGGCGCCGTTCGGCGCAATTTCCCAGTTCACGGAGACGCATATGTTGAGGTCTGCCTCGCGGATTCTCACGCTGGTCATGGCGGTATCGCTGGTCGCGACCGGGGCAGCCGATGCCCAGCGCGGCACACGCGACAGGAACAAGCCGTCGCAAGAGTCCGCCGAGGCGTCCCCCGCGGCCGAAGCTCCCGCCGAGAAGGCGGCGGCCGCCCCCGCCGAGCCGGAACAGAAGCAGGCGGCCGCCGAACCGGCGCCGCAGGGCCCGCCGCCCCCCGCCGTCACATATGTGACGCTGGAGACGCAGGACATCACGCTCACCAGCCTGCTGCCGGGCCGCGTGGTCGCCTCCGGCGTCGCCGAAGTCCGCCCCCAGGTCGACGGGATCATCATCGAGCGCCTCTTCGAGGAGGGCGCCCACGTGACCATCGGCGACCCGATGTACCGGATCGACCCGGCGACCTACGAGGCCCAGGTCAACGCGGCGAAAGCCGCCGTGGCACAGGCCCAGGCGACCTTCAACGCCGCCCAGAGCGACGCCACGCGCAACGAGCGGCTGAACCAGCGCGGCGTCACCAGCGAGCAGACGCTGGAGACCGCGATCGCCGCGCGCGAGACCGCCAACGCCGCCCTCCAGGTCGCCCAGGCGCAGCTCCAGACCGCCGAGATCGACCTCGACCGGACGACCATCCGCGCACAGCTCACCGGCGTCGTCGGCCGCTCGCTGACGACGCAGGGCGCGCTGGTCACGGCCGGGCAGGCCGCCCCGCTCGCCGTCATCCGCGCCATCGACCCGGTGCTGGTGGACGTCACCCAGTCGGCCGCGGAGCTGCTGGCCTTCCGCCGCGGCAGCCTGGAACACGAGCTTGCCGACGTCGACACCTCGGTGGCGCTGACACTGGCGGACGGAACGGAGTTCGAGGCCCGCGGCGAGCTGACCGCGGCCGAGCCCTACGTCAACGAGCGCACCGGCGTGGTCACGCTGCGCCTGGAGTTCCCCAATCCGGATGAGTTCCTGCTGCCGGGCATGTACGTCCAGGTGCAGATGCCGCAGGGGACCGCCAAGGGTATCATCCTGGCGCCGCAGGAAGGCGTGACGCGCAACCGCCGCGGCCTGCCGATCGCCTACGTGGTGAACGATGCGGACACGATCGAGGAGCGCGAGCTGACCACGCAGGGGACGCGCGGCGCCAACTGGATCGTGACGTCGGGCCTGAACGACGGCGAGCGAATGGTGGTGGCCGGCCTGCAGCGCATCCGCGCCGGCGCCAAGGTGCGCCCGGAGGAGCGGCAGCCCCCGGCGGCCGCACCGCCCGCCGCCGCGCCCGCCGCACCCGCCGCCGCGCAGCCCGCCGCCGACGAGCCCGCCGCAGCGGAGCAGGCCGAGAGCACCGACAAGACCGACGGCACGACAACCCAAGCCATGCCCACGGCCAAGCCCGCGACCACCGCGGCCGCCGAGCAGGCCACCCCCGAAGGCCGGCAGACCACGCCGAACTGAGGGCGCCGAACTGAGGACGCCGCCACCCTCGCGTCGCGACGACGCCCGGCCCACCCCCGCGAGGGGGAGCGCCGGGCGTTTTCGTTTGCGCCGCACGGCCGCGCCTGCCGGTCACCCCACGAAGGCGATGAGGCGCCCCAGCCCCAGAACGGTCAGCCACATGACGAGCGACAGTGCCGCGTGCGCCGCGGTGCGCCGGGGGCCGGCGCGCTGCATATCGCGGCCGTGGCGCGCGTGCAGAGCGAGGGCGATCAGCGTCCCCGCCCCCACCAGCGCGAGCTTGGCCTGGACGACGCCGAGCGCGGCATATTCCCCCGCCCGCGCCGCGAACATCACCGCCCCAGTCCCCACCGCCAGCACCAGCCCCGCACCCGCGAAGGGCACCAGGAGCCGCGCCGCCGTCTCGGCCGGAATGCGCCCCACGCCGAGCGCGGCGCCGATCCGCACGAGGTTCAGCGGCACCATCGCCCCCACCAGCAACGCGATGCCGACGATGTGCGCCCCGTTCAGCGCCGCATAGCCCCAGCGGGCGCTGCGGGCCCATGCCGCGACGGGGCTGGCCTGTAGCGCCGCCCACAGCTCGTCCACGGCCCGCGCCCGTCAGCTCCGGTCGGGATAGAGGTCGTAGACCTCGCCGGCGAGGATGATCCGCTCGGCCTTCATCAGCTTCTGCCGCACGTCGGCGGCCGGCTGCCCCTGCACGATGATCTCGACCCCCGCGGCGAGGTCGCCGTCCTTCAGCCCCGCACGCGCGTTGCGCCAGGGCTGGCCGACCTCCACGGTCCAGATCTCGCCGTCGGCCTCCACCGTCAGCACCCCATGCGGGTTGCCGAGCTTGGCCGTGCGGATGACCCCGGTCAGCTCGATATTGCCGTCGGAGGTCCAACTCCAGCCGTGATGCGCGAACGCGGGCGACAGGATGCAGGCGGGCACGGCGGCGGCCAAAAGGGCGGTGACCGTGCGGCGTGTCAGGCGTGACATGGCGTATCTCCCATCCTCGTTGATCCACATGAGGCTAGCGATCGGAGAAATTCTGCCAACGGGGCAAAATTTCCTCTTGGCGAGCGCGCCAAAACCGACTACATCGACGCCTCCACAGCACGCGCCCTTCGTCTAGTGGTCCAGGACGCCGCCCTCTCACGGCGGAAACAGGGGTTCGAGTCCCCTAGGGCGTGCCACGGTCTCCCCACTGCACAGCATCGCATCGTACCACCGCGCCACCGCGGGCGGGTTGTCGCGTTCGCCGGCCCCTCCTCGCGCTGCTCAACGTGCCGGCCTCAGCCCCACGGGGTGCCTCGCCGTGCGACCCCGCCGTCGGCTGAGCCGACCGCCGGCGAGAGCCCGCCCGCCCCGCACGTCGGCCGAATGCGCGGCTACTCGGCTCGATAAACGAAAATGATGGCATGCAATTTGCTGCTCTCCGCTGCGGCATATCCACGCCTTGGGCAACCCATGCCGGCGCCTCCCCGCGTCGGCGCGTCCAGAAAGATCCGACCGGATACCCACACAACGGAGACCTGCCGATGTTCCTTCACCCGATCCAACGCGCCCAGCGAGCCGCCCGCTCGTTCGGCACCGCCGCGATGATGATGATGGCGTCGGCCGCGCTCGCCGGCCAGGCTCAAGCCACCACGCTGACGTTCGCCACCAACACCGCGCCCAACAACCTGCGCGGTATCGCCGAGACGATTTTCCTGGAAGAGCTCGCCGCGCAGTCGGACGGCGAGATCGAGGTCATCCCCTACTGGGGCTCTTCGCTGATGGACGGGCGCGAGATCCTCGGCGGCGTGCGCGACGGGGTCGCGGACATGGGCTTCGTCAACATCAACTACTACCCCAACCGCCTCCTTCTGAACTCCTCGTTCATGCTCTTCCCGCGCGGCCCGGTCTCCTACGAGGACCGCATGACCGTCTTCCGCTCGGCCTACGAGGACATCCCCGAGCTTGCCGACGAGATGTCCGAGGAAGGCGTCAAGATCGTCTACCTCTACGGCGTGATGCCGTTCGCGGGGACATTCACGTCCGAGATCTCCTCGCTCGAAGAGTTCGCCGGCAAGCGCATTCGCGCCTCCAGCCGCTGGTACCTCAACCTTCTCGACGCGGCCGGGGCGACGCCCGTCTCGGTGCCCTGGAGCGAGTGCTACCAGGCGCTGCAGACCGGCGCGATCGACTCGGTCTTCACCAACCTCGACGGCATCCACCGCTCCAGCCTCGACGAAGTCGCCCCCAACGTCTTCATCATGAACCAGCTGTGGCTGCCCACGCCGTTCCTCATCACCATCAACGAGGCCAAGTGGGAGAGCCTGTCGGACGCCGAGAAGGAGGCCTTCGCCAAGGCCTGGGACTCGGCCGAGGCGAAGTTCGCGGAGCAGTACGGCGCCATGTTCGACGACGTCGTCGCCGCCCAGAAAGAGGCCGGCTACACCGTCACCTTCGCGACCGACGAGGAGGCCGACGCGTTCGCCTCGCTGCCGCAGGTCGCCACCAACCGGGAGACGTGGATCGGCGAGGCCAAGGACGCCGGCGCCACCGACCCCGAGGCGACGCTGACGAAGCTCCGGACGCTGATCGACGACGCCATCGGCAACGATAGCTGAGGCTCCTTCCGCGGACGGGCGAGCCGCGCCCGTCCACCCGACCGCGCGCCGTTCGAGAGGCCTATGTTGCAACGCGTCCTGTCCCCCATCACCGGCTTCCTCGCCGAGCTGTGCGGGTGGCTCCTGATCCTCGTCATGGGCTTCCTGATCGTCGACCTCATCAGCCGCGGGCTCTCCAAGCCCGTTTACGGGGTCGCGGAGATGGCGATGTTCACCATGATCGCCATCGTCTACCTCGGCCTGCCGCATGCGCAGGAGATGCGCAGCCATGTGCGGGTGGACTTCATCGTCGAGCACCTGCCCAAGCGCATCCACGCGGCACTCGAGCTGATCGTCCACATCCTCGCCAGCATCACGGTGGCCATCCTGGTGTTCGCCGTCGGCAAGAACGCGCTGATCGCGTTCGAGCGCAGCCAGGCGGTCGCCGGTCCGGTGCCGCTGGTGGTGTGGCCGGTCAAGTTCATCATGGTGCTGGCGCTGGTGCTCTACCTCGTCCAGCTCATCCTGCACACGGTGATCGCCGCGCAGGACATCCTCACGCGCGACCGGGACTGACCGCCATGGACTTCGTGATGGTCGGCATCATCGGCATCGCCGCGTTTCTGACGCTCCTCTTCATCGGCCTGCACATCGCGCTGGCCTTCATCCTGGTGGGCTTCACCGGCACCGTAGTACTCCTCAACACCAACGCGGGCCTCTCGCTGCTGGGCGAGACGATGTACACCGCCATCGCCTCGCCCACCTTCACCGTGCTGCCGCTCTTCGTGCTGATGGGCGCGTTCGCCGCCGCCAGCGGGTTCGCCGAGCGGGCCTACCGGGCGATCAACCGCGCCGCGGCCCGCATCCCCGGCTCGCTCGCCATCGCCACCTCGTTCGGCTCGGCCGCGTTCGCCACCATCTGCGGCTCCTCGCTGGCGACCGCGTCGGTGTTCGGCCGCGTCGCCTACCCGGAGATGCGCCGCTACCGCTACGACAAGAAGTTCGCGCTGGGGTCGATCGCCTGCTCGGGCACCTTCGCGTCGATGATCCCGCCGTCGGGCATGTTCATCCTGTTCTCGATCTTCACCGAGGTGTCGGTCGGGCGGCTCTTCATGGCGGGCATCGTGCCGGGGGTGCTGACGGCGTGCGTCTACGCCGCGTCGATGTACCTGCGCGCCAAGGCCGACCCCGCGCTCGCCCCCATCTCCGAGGAGGAGCGCGAGGTGACGCCGCGCCAACGCATCACCGCGCTCGGAGGGCTGTGGCAGATCGCGATCCTCGGCGGCCTCGTCATCGGCGGCCTTTACGGGGGGCTCTTCACCGCCACGGAAGCCGGCGCCATCGGCGCGTTCGGCACGCTCCTCTTCGGGATGCTCAACGGGCCGCTGCGGCGATTCAAGGTGTTCGCCGGGGCGCTGCGCGAATCGGCGTCGATCACCGCGACGCTGTTCTTCATCATCGTCGGCGCGCTCTTCTTCAGCCGCTTCCTGGGGCTGACGCGCATTCCGTACGAACTCTCCAACTTCCTCACCACGTGGGATGTCGCGCCGTGGGTGATCCTGGCTTTGATCCTCGCGACCTGGTTCGTGTTGGGCATGCTGGTGGTGCAGTCGGCCGTCTTCGCGCTGACCTTGCCGATCCTCTTTCCCATCGTCGTCGAGCTGGGCTACGAGCCGGTGTGGTTCTGCGTGGTGGCGATGAAGATGAACGAGATCGCCGGCGTGACCCCGCCGGTGGGCCTCAACGCCTTCTCGCTCGCCGGCGCGGCGGGGGACGACGTAAAGGTGGGCGAGGTCTTCGCCGGCGTGTGGCCCTTCATCGTGTGCGACATCGTCGTGCTGGCGCTGCTGATCGCGATCCCGCAGCTCGTCCTCTTCCTGCCCGACACGATGCTCGGCTGACCTCGGAGACCCCCATGGCGACCTACGATGCGATCCTGCGCGACGGCCTGGTGGTCGACCCCGCCAACGGCGTCCATCGGGTGGCCGACGTCGCGCTGAAGGACGGCAAGGTGGCGGCCGTCGGCAGCGTCTCGGGCGATGCGACCGCCGAGCACGACGTCGCCGGGCGTGTCGTGATGCCGGGGATCGTCGACCTGCACGTCCACCTGTCGCCGTGGCTGGGCGGGGCGGAGGGGCACCGCATGCTGGCGCTGGCCGGCGTCACCACGGCGCTCGACATGGCCGGCCCGGTGGAGGGCGTGGTCTCCCTCGCCGCCTCGCACGGGGCCGGCCTCAACATCGCCTGCATCGACTATCTGCGCCCCGGCCACACCGTCGCCGGCGAGGACCCCGGCGAGGCGGAGCTGGCCGATACGCTCACCCGCGCCCAGAAGGCCGGCGCCATCGGCCTGAAGCTCCTGGGCGGGCACTTTCCGCTGACGCCGGAGGCCTCGGCCGCGGCCATCAAGGTCGCCAACGACCGCGGCGCCTATGTCGCCTTCCACGTCGGCACTTTGGCGCATCATTCCACCATCGACGGGGTCGCCGAGGCGTGCGAGCTGACCGCCGGCGGCCGCCTCCACATGGCGCACATCAACTCCTACTGCCGCGGCCAGGTGCGCGAGGCGATCGTCGAGGGTGAGGAGGCGATGGCGCATCTGCGCGCCAACCCGGCCATCTGGTCCGAATCCTACCTCGCCCCGTTCAACGGGGTCAGCGCCAAGTGTGCCGGCGGCGCGCCGGAGAGCCTCGCCACCCGCCGCAGCCTGGAGCGCGGCGGCTACGCGCCCACCGAGGACGGCATGGCGGCGGCGATCGCCGGCGGCTGGGCGATGATCCACGCCACCAAGGACGGCGCCATCGTGCTCGTCTCCGGCGACGAGGCGCTGGCGCTCTGGCGCGCGCGCGACACCAACATCGGCGCCAGCTTCATCTCCAACCCGCCCGAGCCGCGCATCCGCCTCGTCACCGCGACGGAGGCGGACGGGCGCTTCTCGGTCGACTGCCTGGCGACCGACGGCGGCGGCATTCCGCGCAACGACATCGTCGCGCGCGGCCTGCCGCTGGTCCGGCTCGACGCGCTGACGCTCGACGGGTTCGTCACCAAGGCGAGCTGGGCGCCGGCGGTGGCGCTCGGCATCGGCGCGCAGAAAGGCCACCTCGGGCTCGGTGCGGACGGCGACGTGACCGTGCTCGACATGGCCGAGCTGAAGCCGACGATGAGCTACGCCAACGGCCGCCTGGTGATGCGCGACGGTGCGGTGTTCGGCGCCGGCTCGCGCATGATCGTCACCGCCGCCGGCGAGAGGACCTGCCGCGATGCGGGCCTCGACACGCTGACGGTGGAGCCCGGCGCCATGCTGCCGCCCCGCGCCGAGGCGATGGCCCCGCGCCACTGACCGCCGCGAGCCCGCGCCGGTCTCGCCCCACGCTGCGCCCCGGTCTCGCCCCGCCGGTGCGGTGGCGCGGGTGCGCGGGGCGGATGGCTGCCCCGCAATTTCTGGTAGGTGTCACCCGCCGGACCGTTCCCCTATGATAGGCGGTACCGATCGCCGTCGAGGCGCGATCCCCACGCTGCGCCGTCGCAATCGCTCCCGCCCCTCGGGTGATCGATGGTGGGTGGTCGATCATGCTGTACGCCCGAAAATCGCAAAAACAGGCCATTGGCACGATTCTTGCAGACGAATCGATGCGATTTCGGCCTCTGGCGCATCGGCGCCCCAGCCTCGCGTTCTTCTCGATCCCGCTACCGAGCGGCAGCCACCGCCGACCTTGCGAAGGTGCGCGTCGTTACGGCCGACACCGTGTGCCGGCCGTAATGTGCGGTGCGGCTACTCGGCCGCCTCACGCGCCGGCTCCGGCGCTTCGTAGACCAGCACGGGCTTGCGGGCGCCGCGCGTCTCGTCCAGCCGGCGGCGCGGCGAGTAGCGCGGCGCCTCGGTGAAGCGCTCGGTGTCGCCGCGCTTGGCCGCCATCGCGAGGTCGCGCAGGGAACCGATGAAGAGATCCAGCGAGGCGAGCGATTCGGACTCGGTCGGCTCGATCAGCATCGCGCCGGGCACCACCAGCGGGAAGTACATCGTCATCGGGTGGAAACCCTCGTCGATCATCGCCTTGGCGAAATCGAGCGTGGTGACGCCGGTGCCCTTCAGGAAGCGCTCGTCGAACAGCACCTCGTGCATCGCCGGGCGGTCCGGGAAGGACACGCTCATGAGGTCGGCGAGCGAGGCCTTGATGTAGTTCGCCGCCAGCACCGCGTCCTCGGACGCCTGCTTCAGCCCGTCGGCGCCGTGGCTCATCATGTAGGCCATCGCGCGCACGTACATGCCCATCTGCCCGTGGAAGGCGGTGAGGCGGCCGAACGGCATCTCTTCGCCCTCGGCGTCGCCGGTGCGCTCCACCAGCGTGTCACCGCGGAAATACGGCACCGGCGCATAAGGCGCCAGCCGCTCCGACAGGACGACCGGGCCCGAACCCGGCCCGCCGCCGCCGTGCGGCGTCGAGAACGTCTTGTGCAGGTTGATGTGCATCGCGTCGACGCCGAGCGCGCCGGGCTTGGCCTTGCCGACGATGGCGTTGAAGTTCGCCCCGTCGCCGTAGAAGTAGGCGCCCGCCTCGTGGATCACCTCGGCGATGGCCGCCACCTCCGGCTCGAACAGGCCGCAGGTGTTGGGGTTGGTGAGCATGATCGCCGCAACGTCGTCCGACAGCTTCTCGCGCACCGCCTCGACGCTGACCGTCCCGTCCTCGCGCGCCTTCACGCCCTCGACCCTGTAGCCGAGCGCGGCGGCGGTCGCCGGGTTGGTGCCGTGCGCCGATTCGGGCACCAGCACCGTCTTGCGGTCCTCGCCGCGGTCCTTCAGCGCCGCGCGGATCGCCATCATGCCGGCAAGCTCGCCCTGCGCGCCCGCCTTGGGCGACAGCGCGACCGCCTTCATGTCCGTCATCTCGAGGAGCCAGTGCGAGAGCGTCTTCATCAGCTCCAGCGCGCCCGGCACCGTGGAGAGCGGTTGCAGCGGGTGGATGTCGCCGAAGCCGGGCATCCGCGCCGCCTTCTCGTTCAGCCGCGGGTTATGCTTCATCGTGCACGAGCCGAGCGGATAGAGGCCGAGGTCGATCGCGTAGTTCTGCCGCGACAGGCGCACATAATGGCGCATCGTCTCCGGCTCGGTGAGGCCCGGCAGGCCCACCGGCGTCTTGCGCGCGTGGCGGCCGAGCCGCGAGGCGTGCGGCGCGGGATCGGGCAGGTCCACGCCGGTCTGCTCGGTGTGGCCGACCTCGAAGATCAGCGGCTCGTGGATCCGCAGTGCCTGGTTTCCGGTGAAGGTCATGATTTACGCCCCCAGAGCGCCCGCGAGCGCCGCAATATCCTCGTCCGTCGTCAGCTCCGTGGCGGCCACCACGATGAGATCGCCCGGCGCCGCGGCGTCGAGCCGCGAGACGGGAAGCCCCGCGATGATCCCCTCACCCGCCGCCCTCTCGACGACGGCGGCCGCGTCGCCCGGAACGCGGACGGTGAACTCGTTGAAGAAGGTCTCGTTGAGCACCTCGACGCCCGCCGCCGTCAGCGCGTCGGCCGTCGCGCAGGCGCGCTCGTGGTTGAGCGCGGCGAGGCGCGTCAGGCCCTTTTCGCCCAGCAGCGTCATGTGGATGGTGAACGCCAGCGCGCAGAGGCCGGAGTTGGTGCAGATGTTCGACGTCGCCTTGTCGCGGCGGATGTGCTGCTCGCGGGTCGACAGGGTCAGCGCGTAGCCGCGCTTGCCGTCGGCGTCGACCGTCTCGCCCGAGAGGCGCCCCGGCATCTGCCGCACATGCTTCTTCTGCGTCGCGAAGAGGCCGACGTAGGGGCCGCCGAAGGTCAGCGGATTGCCGATCCCCTGCCCCTCGCCGACGACGATGTCGGCGCCCTGGGCACCCGGCGGCTCGATCGCCCCCAGCGCCACCGGCTCGGTGAACACCGAGACCAGCAGCGCCCCCGCCTCGTGCGCGGCCTCGGCGATCGGCGCCAGGTCGATCAGGTGGCCGTAGAAGGACGGCGACTGGACGACGACACAGGCGACGTCCTTGTCGATCCGGGCGAGGATGTCCTCGCCGGCGGTCGGATCGCTCGGCAACGCGTCGATCTCGACGCCGGTCGCCACCGTCGCGATGACGTCGCGATACTGCGGGTGGACACCGCCGGAGACCACCGCCTTGCCACGCTTGGTCAGGCGCGCGGCCATCATCACCGCCTCGGCCGCCGCGGTCGACCCGTCGTACATCGACGCGTTGGCGACCTCCATGCCGGTGAGGCGCGCGACCTGGGTCTGAAACTCGAACAGGACCTGGAGCGTGCCCTGGCTGATCTCGGCCTGATAGGGCGTGTAGGAGGTCAGGAACTCGGACCGCTGGATGAGGTGGTCCACCGTCGCCGGCACGTGGTGGCGGTAGGCGCCCGCGCCCAGGAAGAAGGGGCCGTCGCCCGCCGCGTGGTTCTTGCGCGCCATCGCCGACAGCGCCCGCTCCACCGCGATCTCGGATTGTCCCGCGGGCAGGTTCATCGGCTCGGTGAAGAGCTTGCCGGCGGGCACGTCGACGAACAGGTCGTCGATCGCGCCGACGCCGATCTTCTTCAGCATCAGCGCCCGGTCGTCAGCCGTCAGCGGATGGTAACGCATCGTTACTC
Organism: Acuticoccus sp. I52.16.1; assembly: GCF_022865125.1. NCBI lineage: Bacteria > Pseudomonadati > Pseudomonadota > Alphaproteobacteria > Hyphomicrobiales > Amorphaceae > Acuticoccus > Acuticoccus sp. I52.16.1. Next base: position 159,777 of record NZ_CP094828.1, read on the forward strand.
CTCAGAGGTCATGAGTTGCACCGCACGCGAGATGCGGTCCAGGTTGTGGAATTCGACCAGCTCGACGATCTGCAAGTCGCGAACGGTCAGAAACATGGCGGTCCGAATGGCGACCTTCACACCCGTCGCCCGCTCGATCCCGTAGGCCGTGGTGCTCGCGGCGACGTTGTCCCCGTCGGTGACCACCGCCGAGAGATCCTCCCGCTCGTCGATGGCCCAGGTCTCGTCCACGCGTGCGAACCACAGGCGCACCCCGGCGTGCCCCTCGTAGATGCCGCAGCTGGGGTCCTGCGCCCCGCGAGTGTGCACCTCGACCCGCACGTCCGGCGCGACGTAGGTCAGCGCCTTGTCGTAGTCCCGCTCCCGGTAGGCGGTGAAGCAGGCGAAGAATACGTTGCTGGGAGACACGATCCGTCCACTCATCGGACCATGCGCTCCAGCGGGTCGTAGCGGGCGAGCGGGGGCTCGCCGAAGGCGATCGTCGGCAGACTGTCGGGTTTGAAACGCACGCCGACGAGTTCGTCCGGGGCGAAGAAGCGCCGCTCGGTGACGATCGCATCCGGATCGCGCCAGGCGGGGTCGATGCTCCCGCCGGTCACCCGCGCACGGAAGAACAGCTCCACCTGGTGGAAGCCCGTCTGCGGATTGTGGAACTCGTTGACGAGGGCGAGCCCGCCGACCTCGACGGTGAGGCCGGTCTCCTCGTGGACCTCGCGCCTCAGGTTGGTGGTGAGGTCGGTCCCCGCCTCGACGCCGCCGCCGGGGGCGCACCAGAGGTCGCTCTGCCCGTCGGGATACGCGTTGACGAGGAGGAGGCGGCCCTCCTCGACGACGAGCGCGCGGACGGCGAGGCGGGGTGAACTCACGATATCGTCTTCAGATACTCGTCGTAGCCGGCCTGATCCATGAGGTCGGAGAGGTCCACGCCCTCGGCCTTGAACTTCACGAACCAGCCGTCCGACTCCGGTGCCTCGTTGACGAGCTCGGGCTTCTCGTCGAGCGCGGCGTTGACCTCGACGACCTCGCCGTCGACCGGGGCGTAGACGTCGGACGCGGCCTTGACGCTTTCGACCACGGCGAAGGCGTCGCCCTTGGCCAGCGTCTTGCCGACGTCGGGCAGCTCGACGAAAGTGATGTCGCCGAGTTGCTCCTGGGCGTGGTCGGAGATGCCCACGGTGAGGACACCGTCGGTGTCTTCGATCCACTCGTGGTCCTTGGTGAAGCGCTTCATCTTACGTCTTTCGTTTGGCTCGCGATGGCACGAAGGGGAGCGGGGCGACGGTCACCGGGACCGACTTCCCGCGCACGATTGCGGCAAGCTCCGTGCCGATTTCGGCGTGCTGGCCGGCGACGAAGCCCATGGCGATCGGTGCGCCCACGGTGGGGCCGACGCCGCCCGAGGTGACGAGGCCGACGTCCCGGCCGTCGAGCTGCAGCACGGCGCCCGCGCGAGCCGGCACGCGGCCGCCGACGGCAAGACCCACGCGCTTGCGGTTCGGTCCGTCCGCCAGCTCGGCCAGGATGCGCTCTTGGCCGAGAAAGCCGCCCTCCTCGCGCCGCCGCTTGGGCATGACGAAGCCGAGGTCGGCCTCCACCGGGCTGATCTCCTCCGACAGGTCCTGCCCGTAGAGGCACAGCCCCGCCTCCAGGCGCAGCGTGTCGCGCGCGCCGAGGCCGACCGGCGCCACGCGCGCGTCCTCGCAAAGCGTCGTCCAGGCGGTGGCGGCGACCGCGTTCGGCACGGAGATCTCGAACCCGTCCTCGCCGGTATAGCCGCAGCGCGAGATCATCGCGTCGGCGCCGAAGGCGGTGCCGTAGGCGGCGGTCATGAAGGTGAGCGCGGACAGGTCGACGTCGACGTGCGGCGCCAGCGCCGCCTCCGCCGCGGGGCCCTGGATGGCGATCAGCGCGCGGTCCAGCGGGGTGACGGTGACCTTGGCGTCGGCGTGGGCGGCGAAGTGGGTGGCGACCGCCTCACGCCGCGCGCCGTTGACGACGACGCGCAGGTGGTCGCCCATGTTGGTGATGATGAGATCGTCGACCACGCCGCCGGCCTCGTTGGTGAGCACGCTGTAGCGCGCGGCTCCCTCCTTCAGCCCGGTGATGTTGGACGGGGTCAGGCGCTCCAGCCACGCGGCGGCCGCGCCCGGCTCGCTCTCGTCGAGGCGGAGCTGGCCCATGTGGGACACGTCGAACAGGCCAGCACCCTCGCGGCAGGCGGTATGCTCGGCCATGATTCCGCTATATTGCAGCGGCATCAGGTAACCCGCGAACGGGACCATGCGGGCGCCGGCCGCCTTGTGGACCTCCACCAGCGGGGTGTGCTTCAGCGCATCGGTCGGAACTTCGGCCAAACCATTCTCCTAGCCCATGACAAAGGTCGCCCGGCGATTGCCGAACTCTCGAGCCCTTCTGTCATGGCACCTGAGAGATTTCCCGCCGGGCCTCGCGGCCGAGACGGCTACTCCTTCGGTGGACGGCTGCCGCCGCCGCTTTCCAGAATGTCTTTGACGCGCGGTCCTTTTGCCTGAGAGTTTCCGGGCCGTTGCTCCTTCGGCGCCGCAACCGTTCGTCGGGTTGCGGTCTCTCCCGCGCGCTGTGCCAACAATGATTGCCCGGGCGCGAAAGTCAAGGTGAGCGCCCCTGTCACCCCCGACCAAGGTGGTGACGCACGCCCGCCGCTACTGCGCGGCGAGCGAGGCCGCTTCGGTGTCGGCGCCCAACAACCGGCGACGTGCGGCGGCGTATTCACGGGCCAGACGGTCGACCAGCGCGGCGGCCGGCAGGACCGCGTCGACCGCGCCGATCCCCTGCCCCGAACCCCAGATCTGCGACCACGACTTGGGCTTGGACGAGCCGGAGCCGAAGTTCATCGCCGACGGATCGCTGGTGGGCAGGTTGTCCGGATCCATCCCGGCGGCCGCCACGGACGGCTTCAGATAATTGCCCCAGACGCCGGTGAAGAGATCCGAATAGACGATGTCGTCCGCCCCGCCGGCGACGATCATCGCCTTGTAGGCCTCGACCGCGTTGGCCTCTTCGGTGGCAATGAAGGCCGAGCCGATGTAGGCCGCGTCCGCGCCCATTGCCTCGGCCGACAAGACGGCGTCGCCGCGGGCGATCGCGCCCGAGAGCACCAGCGGCCCGTCGAACCACCGGCGGATCTCCTGGACGAGCGCGAACGGCGAGAGCGTGCCGGCATGCCCGCCTGCGCCGGCGGCGACGGCGACGAGACCGTCCGCCCCCTTCTCGATCGCCTTCCTGGCGAAGCGGTCGTTGATGACGTCGTGCAGCACGCTGGCGCCGACCGAGTGCGCCGCCTCGTTCACCTCCACCCGCGCACCGAGCGAGGTGATCCACACCGGCACTTTCCACTTCACGCAGATCTCGATGTCGCGCTCCAGGCGCTTGTTGGTGCGGTGGACGATCTGGTTGACCGCGAAGGGCGCCGCCGGCCGGTCGGGATTGGCCTGGTTGTAGCGATCCAGCTCCTCGGTGATGCGCTTCAGCCAGGCCTCCAGCATGATCGGCTCGCCGTCCGTCTCGCGCGCATTGAGCGCGGGGAAGGAGCCGATGATGCCGGCCTTGCACTGTGCCAGCACGAGGTCCGGATTGGAGATGATGAAGAGCGGCGACCCCACGACGGGGATCCGCAGCGACTTGATCGTTTCGCGCAATGACACGGGCGTCTCGCTCCTGTTTTCCCCGATACTCGACCGTTCCAGGCTCCGGGACAAGACCCGTGCCGTAGCACTTATCCGGCGGTCACCCTCTTCAGGCGTCGAACTCGAACCGCCCGTTGGTCAGGACGGTCACCTCGCGTGCCGGCACCCGGGCGGTGTAGTTCGCCACCCCCGGCGCCACGACCCACATATCGACCGCGATCGCCTCGCCGGGGAAGACCGGCGAGGAGAAGCGGCCGTCCTGTCCGCGCACGCGCGCCGGGTCGTTGTCGCACAGGGTCAGAAGCAGCGCGCGGCAGGCGATGCCGAAGGTCGCCATGCCGTGCAGGATGGGCCGGTCGAAGCCGGAGCGGCGAGCGCTGGCGGGGTCCGAGTGGAGCGGGTTGTAGTCGCCAGACAGGCGGTAGATCAGCGCCTGCCCCGGCTGCGTGGCGATCGTCACCGTGCGGTCCGGCGCGCGCTCCGGCATCTGCGCCGCGGCGAGCGGCGCCGTCGTCTGCGCCCGGCCGAAGCCCCCTTGCCCGCGCGCGAACGCCGACTGACGCACCGTGGCGTAGGGCGCGCCCGTCGCCGCGTCGACGATGGTCCGCTCGGTGACGATGAGCCCGCCTCTGCCCTTGTCGACGACGTCAGTCACGGTGGTCTTGGCCCTCACCCGCCCCTCGGTCGGCAGCGGCCGCGCCAAGCGCACGGACTGCTCGCCGTGGACGATCTTGGAATAGTCGACGCTGGTGCCGGGCCGGCTCATCCAGTGCGGCGCCATCGCCAGGACGTTCGCCATCGCCGGCATGGCGACGAGCTTGGTCTCGTCGACGAACTTCAGTTCCGCCTCGTCCATCGGGTCGGCGCCGTAGCCCAGGCCGAGCGCGTAGATGATGCAGTCGCGCCAGTCGAGGTCTTGCGTCACCTCAGGCAGGTCGATGCCGATGAGCACGTCCGGATTGAGCATTGTTTGGAAGGTCCCGGTCGATCACGGAAGAGATGTGTTAATCGAGGGATTAGCTAGCGCGTCTCGCCGGGCGCCGCTAGGCCGGATGACGGGCCGCGGCGGGCGCTTGCCCCCCCACGAAGGCCCGCAGCCTCGGTCAACATCAACGTTCGGCCATATCGCGCCGGACAGGGAGGACAATCGCTGTGTTACCCGCTTCCACCCGTGCCGCACCCGCGCGCCCCCTCGCTCCCCCGCGTATGCGAGAGGCCGCCTAGGATGTACCCGCTCGAAGGCATCAAGGTGCTCGACCTGTCGCGGGTGCTCGCCGGCCCCTCCTCGACGCAGACCCTCGCCGACCTCGGTGCCGAGGTGTGGAAGATCGAGGCGCCCGGCAACGGTGACGACACGCGCGGCTGGATGCCGCCGCAGATCGGCGGCGAGTCCACCTACTTCATGGCCGCCAACCGCTCCAAGAAGTCCGTCACCATCGACTTGAAGAGCCCGGAGGGCCTCGCCCAGGTGCTGGCGCTGGCGGCGCAGGCGGACGTGCTGGTGGAGAATTTCCGCCTCGGCGCGCTCGACCGCATGGGCCTCGGCTACGAGGCGGTCCACCGGGTCAATCCGCGGCTGATCTACTGCTCGATCTCCGGCTATGGCCGCACCGGGCCGCGCGCCGCCGAACCGGGCTACGACTTCGTCATCCAGGCCGAGAGCGGGCTGATGTCGATCACCGGCGAGCCGGACGGCGACCCGATGAAGCTCGGCGTCGCCATCACCGACCTCGTCGCCGGCATGAACGCGGTGCAGGGCGTGCTGGCGGCGCTGATCGCGCGCGAGCGCACCGGCCGCGGCCAGCATATCGACATCTCGTTGTTCGACTGCGCGGTCGCCGCGCTCGCCAACGTCGCGACCGGCCACCTGCAGACCGGCGGCGGCTTCAAGCGCTTCGGCAACGCGCACCCCACCGTGGTCCCCTACCAGACGTTCGACACCGCGGACGGCTCGCTGTGCCTCGCGGTCGGCAACGACGGGCAGTTCGCCAAGCTGTGCCGTCAGGTGATCGACCGGCCGGACATGGCCGAGGATCCGCGTTTCGTCCGCAACCGCGACCGGGTCGAAAACCGGCGCGACCTCATCCCGCCGCTCGCCGCGATCTTCACCACCAAGCCCACCGCCCACTGGATCGCCGCGCTGAAGACGGCCGGTGTCCCCTGCGGCGAGGTGCGCTCGGTGGAGCAGGTGTTCGACGCGCCGGAGATCGCCGCGCGCAACGTGGTGCTGGAGATCCCGGACGAGAAGCACGGCACCTTGCGCCTCGTCGCCTCGCCGCTGCGCCTGTCAGAGACGCCGCCGCGCACGCCGCTCGCCCCGCCGCGCCTGGGCGAGCACACGAACGAAGTGCTCTCGCGCTACGCCAAGGTCACGGGCTGACGCCTCGCCAGGACCCGGCCACCGGCTCGGTGGCCGGGTCCTGGTTCAACGCATCAGGTCCGGCAGCCAAGTGATGATCTGCGGGAACATGATGAGGAGCACCAGGGTCAGGATATCGGCCACGAAGAACAGTGCCACGCCGCGGAAAACGTCGGCGAGCGGAATGTCCGGCCGCACGCCCGCCACGACGAAGCAGTTGAGGCCGATGGGCGGCGTGATGAGGCACACCTCCGCCATCTTCACCACGATGATCCCAAACCACACCGACGCCTGCCCGCCGGAGAGACCGAACGCGGATTCCGCCGCCGTCACGTCCGGCCCGCCGTTGAGCGCCATCATCGCCGGGTAGACCACCGGGAGCGTCAACAGCAGGAGGCCGATCGCGTCCATGAACATCCCCAGCACCACGTATCCCATGAGGATGCAGGCGAGGATGATGTAGGGGTCGGTGTCGAACGCCAGGATCCAGTTGGCGAACGTCTCCGGCAGTCCCGAAAAGCCGAGGAAGCGGCCGAAGATCAGGACGCCCCAGATCAGCGAGAAGATCATCACCACCAGCTTGGACGTCTCCATCAGAGCGTCCTTCAGGTGCTTGATGCGCATCCCGTTGATGACCGCGACGACGAGCACCACGAACGCGCCCAGCGCGCCGGCCTCCGTGGGCGTCGCCCAGCCGCCGTAGATCGCCGAGACGATGATGACCACGACCGAGACGATCGGCAGGAGGCCCCAGGTGGAGCGCAGCCGCTCGCCCCAGCCGAAGCCGCGGACCGGCGGGCCGATCCCCTCGTGCGTCGACGACCAGACGATGATGATGAGCGCATAGATCACTGCCGAGAAGATGCCCGGCAGGAACCCCGCGAGGAGGAGCGCGCCGACCGATTCCTCGACGATGATGGCGTAGATGACGAGGATGGCCGACGGCGGGATCAGCGAGGCGAGCGTGCCGCCGGCGGCGACGACGCCGGCCGCGAGGCGCCGGTCGTACTTGGCCTCCAGCATCTCCGGGATGGCGACGCGCGAGAACACCGCGGCCGTCGCGACCGAGGCGCCGGAGACCGCCGCGAACCCGGCCGCGGCGAACACGGACGCCACCGCGAGCCCCCCCGGCACCCAGCCGATCCACACTTTCGCCGCGTGGAAGAGGCTCTTCGTCATGCCGGCGTGGAAGGCGAGGTAGCCGATGAGGATGAACATCGGCAGCAGCCCCAGCACGAAGCTCACCGATTTGGAGTACGGGATCGACCCCACGGTGGAGGCGGCCGGCCCCCACCCGATGAGCTCCACCAGGCCGACGAGCCCGGCGATGCCGGCGGCGAACACCACCCGCACGCCGCACACCACCAGCACCATCAGGAGGATGATGCAGTAGATGCCGACCGCGGTCGGGTCCTGGTAGCCGATGCCGAAGATCGCCGAGGGCTGGCCGGCGATGAGCGCCGAGAGGTTCATCGCCCGCCCTCCTGGTGTTCGCGCAGGCTCTCGACCTCGTGCGCGGCCTCCTCGGCCGGGGTGAGCACCTTGGGCACGGCGACCGGCGCGGCCGACGGCCAGATCGTCAGTCGCACGAAGCCGATGAACTCCAGCGTGAGGCGGATGGCCCACATCGTGAAGGCGACCGGCACCACGAGCTTGGCCGGCCAGGTCGGGATCTCGGCGTCGGGCGTGGTGTCGCCGATGTTGTAGGCATTGAGGAAGAAGTCCCAGCTGTAGCGGATGAGGACCAGCACCAGCAGCAGCCCCGCCAAGGTCGCCAGCGCCTCGACGAAGGCGCGCAGGCGGCCGCGGAAGCGCATGATGACGATGTCCATGCGGATATGCGCGGCGAGACGTTGCGCGTAAGCGACGCCGAGGAAGGCGAAGACGGCGATCGACAGTTCCGTCAGATCCAGCGCGCCTGGGATCGGCGAGCCCGACAGGCGGGCGACGATCCCCACGACCGTCACGATCATCACCAGGAAGATCGTGATGGCGGCGAGGATGTTGAACAGATCCTCGACCACCGCGAGCGCGCGGTCGAGGACGCCGAGGGGCCCGCCCCCGACCGAGGTGTCAGCGTGTGTCATGGGCGGAACCGCGCGCGGCGAGGGCCGTGCGGGTGCAGACTGTTTTGAACGTCATGGGTGAGCGCGAGTTGAGGGCGCGGAGCCCTTGGTTTCAGGCGCAAACGCCCGGCGCGCGGCGGCACCGGGCGTTCTCGGCTCCGTCAGGCGACGCCGCCGCTCAGCTGCCGCCCTCGTTGGCGAGACGCAGCGTCTCGTCGAGGATGGCCTGGGCGTCGAAGTTGTCCTTGTTGACCTCGACCCAGGCGTTCCACACCGGCTCGCCCGCCGCCTCGCGGAACTTGGCGAGTTGCTCGTCGGTGTAGGTGATCTCCTCAAGCCGCTCTTGGAAGCGCGGCAGGAACTTGGCGTCCGCCTCCTCGTAGGCGGCGCGGTAGACGCCCAGCAGCTCGGGCTGGATCTCGGCCAGCAGCGCCTTGTACTGCTCGGGCAGCGCGTCGTACGCGGTCTTGTTGATCACGATCGGGCAATCGGACGTGCCGGGCGACAGGTTGGCGGTGAACCAGTCGGCCACTTCGTCGAGCTTATAGGAGGCGTGGGCGTAGGTGTAGGGCAGGAAGATCGCGTCGACCGTGCCGCGCTGCAACGCGGTATAGGTCTCGGTCGCGGGCATCGTCTGCTCCACGGCGCCGAGCTTCGCCATCGCGTCGCCGATACCGCCGCCGGCCCGCACGCGCAGGCCCTTGAAATCGCTCGGATCGAGCGGCGGCTCGCCGCGGCCGAGCGCATTGTATTGCGGCAGGTTGGTGGACGCATAGTACATGGCGTTCCACTGATCCATCTCGTCCTTGAGGATCTGATGTTCGTAGAGGCCGGCGCGGACGCGGGCCATGTCGTCCCACGTCGTCACCGGCAGGAACGGCATGGTGGTGACCATGTTCGCCGGGTTCTTGCCGGGGTGGTAGAAGTTGCAGAACGTCGCCGCCTCGAACGCGTTGGCCTTCAACCCGTCGAGGTTCTCCTTCGCCTTGGAGAGCTGCTCGCCGTAGAAGACACGCATCTGCCACTTGCCGCCGGTCTCCTCGGCGACGCGCTCCGCCATGTGCTCCAGGCCCGCGGTGAAGGCGCGCGGGTTGCCCCAGGTGGAGATCTTCCAAAACAGCGACGGGCCGTCGACGTTCTGCGCCAGCGCGGCCTGCGAGGCGCCGAACACCATCGCCGCACCCATCATCAGCGCAGCCGCTCGGGTTCCGAGTCTCTCGGTCATCAATTCCTCCCAAATTGCGGACATGGACCTGTCCAGCTCGATTGTTGGGCCGTTGGCCGGCCTTTGATCCAATCGTGCGTTGTCCGCCCTCAGGAATCAAGGGAAGGCATTCAGTCGGGCAAAACCTTGCCGGGATTGAGGATCCCGCGCGGGTCGAGCGCCGCCTTCATCGCCCGCATCAACTTCAGCTCGACCGCAGATCGTGCCCGCGTCAGCTCCTCGCGCCGCAGCCGCCCCACTCCGTGCTCGGCCGTGATCGAGCCGCGGTGCTTCAACACGATGTCGTGGACGATGCGGTTGACGGCGTCGGTCTCGGCCTTCCAGGCGGCGCCGGTCCAGTCGGCGGGGCCGATGGGGTTGTAGTGCAGGTTGCCGTCGCCGGCGTGGCCGAAGGTGCAGTGCCGCACGCCCGGATAGCGCGCATCGAGCGCGGCGTCCGCCTCGGTCACGAAGGCGTCGATGGCCGAGACCGGGACCGAGACGTCGTGCTTGATGCCGGCGCCGGTCTTCTGCTGCACCTCGGCCTGATCCTCGCGGATGCGCCACAGCGCCGCCGCCTGCGCGCCGGACGTGGCGATGACGGCGTCGGTGATCAGCCCCTCCTCCAGGAGCGACCCCAGCGCCGTCTCCACCCGCCCGGTGAGCGACGGGTCGCCGTCCGGCCCGTCGGCCTGGATGAGGACGCGCCAGCCGGCGCCCGGCAGCGGGTCGGCATGGCCCATGGTGGCGGCGGCGAAGTGGAAGCAGTTCTCGTGGATCAGCTCGAACGCCGAGAGCAGCTCGCCCAGCGACCCGCGCAGCCGCGCCAAGAGCTCCACCGCCGCCGCCGGCGACGGGACCGCGACGAGCGCCACACCCCGGTCCACCGGGCGCGGGAAGAGGCGCAGGGTCGCCGCGGTGATGATCCCGAGCGTCCCCTCCGAGCCGATGAAGACCTGCTTCATGTCGTAGCCGGCGTTGTCCTTCCTGAGGCCGCGCAGACCGTCCCAGACCTCGCCGTCGGCCGTGACGACCTCCAGTCCCAGGCACAGCGCGCGCGCGTTGCCGTAGCGCAGCACCTGCACGCCGCCCGCGTTGGTGGCGAGGTTGCCGCCGATCTGGCACGTCCCCTCCGCCGCCAGCGACAGCGGGAAGTACCGCCCCGCCTCGGCGGCGAGGTTCTGCACTTCGACGAGGGTCACCCCGGCGTCGACGGTGATGGTGTCGTTCAGCTCGTCGATCTCGCGCACCGCCTTCATGCGGGTGGTGCAAAGGACGATCTCGTTGCCGACGGGGCGGGGCTGGCCGCCGCCGGTGAGGCCGGTGTTACCGCCCTGCGGCACGATCGGCGTCCCCGTCGCGGCGCAGATCTTGACGATTTCGGCGACGCGGGCGGTCGTGTCGGGCCGCAGCACGAGGGGGGTCTTGCCGGTCCAGTTGTCGCGCCAGGAGACGGTGTAGGGCTCGGTCTCGGCCCCCTCGATGGACCCGCCCGGCCCCGCGGCCTCCTTGAGGCGGGCGAGGATATCGGCGGAGACGGTGGCGTGGATGGTCATATCTTGGCGAATTTCTTAAGCGCGTCGCGGAAGGAGAGGCCGTTTTTCAGGTCCTCGATGGCGCGAGCATCGTCCGCGGCGTATCCGGCCGCAAGGGCCGCGATCTCGGCAGCCTTTTCAGCCGGCAGCACCACGACGCCCGACCCGTCGGCGACGATGACGTCGCCCGGCGCGACGCGCACCCCGGCGCAGATGATCGGCTCGCCGATCGCCTCCACCTTGAGGCGCCGCTTGCCCGGCGTCGGCACCACGTGGCGCGAGAAGACCGGGAAGCCGAACTCGAGGATCTCTTCGCGGTCGCGCACGCCGCCGTCGACGATCAGCCCCTCGATTCCGCGCACGGTCGCCGCGTAGGAGGCCATGCCGCCCCAGGTGGAGACCGGCGCGCCGCCGTTGGCGACGACGATCACGTCGCCGGGGCCGGCGATGTCGAGGAAGTCGCCGACGCGGAAATCGCTCTCGGGGAAGGAGCCGTAGGGGCCGGTCGTCTCGGCGACGGTGATGGCGCGACCGACGCACTTGAGGCCCGGCCCGACGCCCTGGATCTCCGGCGCCATGATGCCGCCGGCCCCGACGACGTCGAGCGCATTGGCGAGGGTCGGCGTCGCGATGGCGCGCAGGGCGGCGAGCACGTCGTCGGCGACGGGCGGGGTGTCGGCAGCGGTCATTGCGCGGCCTCCAGCGAGCCGGGACGGGCGAGGTCGACGGCGGCTCGCAGCAGCGCCTCCTCCTCCTTGGCGTGCCAGGCGCCCCAGCCGACCGCGGGCGAGGCGGCGGCCGGGCGGCAGATGCCGCGGACCCGCCGGCCCGCGGCACGCTCCAGCCGGCGGTCGGCCCAGGTGAAGGCGCCGAGGTTCTCCGGCTCCTCCTGCACCCAGACGATCTCGGCCGCGGGCCAGCGGGCGAGCGCGGCGGCAAGCTCGGCCTCGGGGAACGGGTAGAGCTGCTCGACGCGGACGATGGCGACGTCCCCCTCGCACCCGGCGTCCTTGCGCGCCTCGGCGAGCGTCAGTGCCACCTTGCCGGCGCACACGATCACGCGGGACGGCGCGGAGACATCCTCGGCGATCACCGGGCGGAAGTGCGTCCCGGCGGCGAATTCGGCCGGGATGCTGACGCACTGCGCGGCTCGCAGCATCTTCTTCGGCGTCATCAGGACGAGGGGTTTGCGCCAGCGCCAGGAGACCTGGCGGCGCAGGATGTGGAAGAGGTTGGCCGGCGTCGTCGGCATCGCGACCGTGATGTTGCCGCGGGCGCAGCGGGCGAGCACGCGCTCGAGGTGCCCGGTGGAATGGTCCGGCCCGCCGCCGTCCCACCCGTGCGGCAGCATCATGACGAGCGACGAACGGAAGAGCCAGCGATCCTCCCCGCCGGTGACGTACTGGTCGAAGATCGGCTGGCAGACGTTGAGGAAATCACCGAACTGCGCCTCCCACACGGTGAGCTGGTCCGGCCGCGCGACCGAAAGCCCGTACTCGAAGCCGAGCGCCGCGTTCTCGATCAGCGGCGAGTTGAACGTCTCGGCGGGGCCGAAGCGCGCCAGGATCGCCTCGGTGCGCCCGTCGCTCTGGTCGGCGATCACGAGATGGCGCTGGGCGAAGGCGCCGCGGGCGGTGTCCTGCCCGGAGAGGCGCACCGCGTGGCCGTCCGCGACGAGCGAGGCGAAGGCGAGCGCCTCGGCGGTGGCCCAGTCGATGGGGCGCTCGCCGCGGGCCATCTCGCCGCGCCGGTCGAGGAACTGGGTCACGCGGGGGTGGACGTCGAACCCGGCGGGAGGCGCGGCGAGGGTCGCCAGCATCTCGGCGAGGGAGAGCTCGGCGACGCCGGTCGCGACGGGCTCGGCCATCCGCGCCTCGATGTCGGCGGCGAGGCCCGCGGCGTCGCGGTCGTCGTTGGGGATCGCGGGCGTGGCGGCGAAGGCGGCGTCGAGGTCGCGGCGGAAGGCGGCGAGGTCCGGCTCAGGCGCACCGGCGGCGACGTAGCGCTCCGAGACCGGCGGCAGTGCGTCGATCGCGGCCTGCTGCAGCGGCTGTGTGAAGCGCGACTCTTCCATCTCGTTGTGGCCGCGGCGGCGGTAGGTCACCACCTCGACGACGATGTCGCGCGCGAACGCGGCACGGTAGCGGGCGGCGGTGCGCGCGGCCACGAGCAGCGCGTCCGGATCGTCGCCGTTGACGTGCAGGATCGGCGCCTCGACCAGCTTGGCGATGTCGGCCGATGTGCGGGCGGTGCGCGCCTCGGCGGCGGCGGTGGTAAAGCCGACCTGGTTGTTCAACACCAGATGCACCGTGCCGCCGACGTCGTACCCCGCCAGCGCGCCGAGCTGCATCAGCTCCATGTTGACGCCCTGCCCGGCGAACGCCGCGTCGGTGTGGAGCATCAACGCCAGTGCGCCCGGCCGGCCGCGGGCGTACCCGGTCGCCACCGGCGCCACGATGGACAGGTGCGAGGGATGCGGCGCGACCCACACCGCCACGCCGTCCTCCCGCTGGCCCCGGTGGCCGAGGTGGTAGGGAACGTCCGACGCGGCGCCGCGGGCGGGGTCGATGTCCGGCGTCCCCTTCGCCTCGGCGACGAGGCGGGCGAGCGGCTTGCCGAAGACGAGGCCGAGCTGCGTCAGCCGTCCGCGGTGCATGCCGCCGACGACGACCTCGCGCGCATCGCTGTGGCGGATCACGCCGTCAATCGCGGCGAGGAAGCTCTCCGCGCCCGACATGCCGAACGTCTTCACCGTCGGCAGGCGCTTCAGCGTCGCGGCCTCGAACGCCTCGCCGGCGGCGGTGAGGTACGCGGCGCGGGCGCGGTCGGCGTCGCTGGGCGGTTCGGCGCGCTCGGCCTCGGCCGCGAGCCAGGCGAACCGCACCGGGTCCTGAACGTGACCGAACTCCCAGCCGAGCGTGCCGCAATAGACCGCGCCGAGCGCCTCGGCGAGATCCTCGACGCTCGGCCAGGCGGCGGGGTCGAGCGCGGCGGGGAGCGGCGGCACGGGCGCCAGCGGGTCGAGATGGGCGGCGAGCCATCCCGTGCGGCGATAGCGATCGACCAGGAGGTCCGCGGGTCCGGGGAGCTGCGCACGCACAAGGGCCTCGATCGCGCCGGGGTCTCCGGCGGCGAGATGGCTCGTATCGCGCGACATTGTTGTTCCCACCCGGCTTTTTTCGGTTCTTGTGGACGCTATGGATGCATCCGGAATGCAAACCGGTCAACGCGGCGCGCAACACGCTATAGGCTCGGGCAATAACAGACACGACCGGAGGACGACCCATGGACTTGCAACTGACCGACAAGCGCGCCCTGGTGCTGGGCGCGAGCAGCGGCCTCGGCGCCGCCATCGCCGAGGGGCTGGCGCGGGAGGGCGCGAGCGTGGTCGCCGCCGCCCGCCGGGTGGAGCGGATCGAGGCCTGGCGCGACGCCCTCCCCGCCGACGCCGCCGCCCGCGTCACACCGCTGCGGTGCGACCTCGGCGACCCCGCATCGGTCGACGGGATGCTCGCCGAGGTCGGCGCGGTCGACATCCTCGTCGGCAATGCGGGCGGGCCGCCGCCGGGGCCCGCCACGGCCTTCGGGCGCGAGGATTGGGCGAAGGCTTTCAACGGGATGGCGGCGAGCCTCTTCCATATCGCCAGTGCCCTCGCGCCGGGGATGATCGCGCGCGGATGGGGCCGCATCCTCACCATCGGCTCCTCGGCGATCGAGCAGCCGGTCCCCAACCTCGCCCTCTCCAACGGCGTGCGCGGCGCGATCGCCGGGTGGTCCAAGACGCTCGCCGGCGAGCTGACGCCGCACGGGGTGACGGTCAACATCATCCTCCCCGGCCGCATCCACACCGACCGGGTCGACGCGCTCGACGCCGCCAACGCGGAGCGGCAGGGCAAGAGCCCGGCGGAGGTCGCCGCGGCGTCGGTCGCGAGCATCCCGGCGGGGCGGTACGGAGCCCCCAAAGAGTTCGCAGATGTTGCCGTCTTCCTCGTCAGCGGGCGCGCGTCGTACATCACGGGCTCGATGGTCCGTGTCGACGGCGGCATGATCCGGTCCATCTGAGCGCACGATGCCGCCCATCCCTAAGGTAGTCCGATGAGTGCCGCCCCTCCCCCCGCCGCCCCGCCCGCCCGAAGCCCCGATGCCCTGCTGAGCGAGGCCGGCGCCGCGGTCGCCGCCGCCGACCGTCTGCTCGGCGACGTGCGCGCCCGCCTGGAAACGCTCGTCGCGCCCGAGGGGCGCATCGACCGGACGCTCGCCGACGAGCATCAGGTGCTGCTGCACGGCTTCGCCTGGTTCGCGACCACGGTGGAGGCGGTGCGGCAGATCACGGCCTGGGGCGGCCGTCTCGCCGCGGCGGGCGCGTTCGGCCCGCTGGAGCAGAAGATCCTGCTGGCGGCGGCGGGCGAAAGCCTCGCCCAGCTCGCCGGCGGGGTGTGGATGAGCCAGGGCGAGATCGTGCGCCCGCGCGACTTCGGCCTCGCCGACGACGCGGTCGCGGCGACCCTCGCCCCCGCCGCTGCGCTGATGGCGGACGGCACCGCCGCCGCCCTCGCCGCCGAGATCGGAGCGTCGGCAGCCGAAGCCGACGCCTACGGCGCCCTCGGCCTCGAGGACGAGACGCTGGAGATGATGCGCGGCGAGTTCCGCCGCTTCGCCGACGCCAAGATCGCCCCGCACGCCCACGGCTGGCACCTCGCCGACGAGCTGATCCCGCTGCCGCTGATCGAGGAGATGGCCGAGCTCGGCGTCTTCGGACTGACGATCCCGGAGGACTTCGGCGGCCTCGGCCTCGGCAAGCTCGCCATGTGCGTCGTGACCGAGGAGCTGTCGCGCGGCTACATCGGCACCGGCTCGCTGGGGACGCGCTCGGAGATCGCCGGCGAACTGATCGCCTCCGCCGGCACCGACGCGCAGAAGGCGCACTACCTCCCCAAGCTCGCCTCCGGCGAGATCCTGCCGACCGCCGTCTTCACCGAGCCGAACGCCGGCTCCGACCTCGCCTCGCTGAAGACGCGCGCGGTGAAGGACGGCGAGGACTACGTGGTGACGGGCGCCAAGACGTGGATCACCCACGCCGCCCGCACCGACCTGATGACGATGATGGTCCGCACCGACCCGGACCAGCCCGGCTACCGCGGCCTCTCGATGCTGCTGGCCGAGAAGCCCCGCGGCACCGACGCCGACCCCTTCCCCGCCAGCGGGATGACGGGCGGCGAGATCGCGGTGCTCGGCTACCGCGGCATGAAGGAGTACGAGCTCTCGTTCGACGGCTTCCGTGTCCCGACGGGCGCGCTGCTGGGCGGACGCGAGGGCGAAGGCTTCAAGCAGCTGATGGCGACGTTCGAGGCCGCCCGCATCCAGACCGCGGCCCGCGCCGTCGGCGTCGCGCAGAACGCGATGGAGACCGCCGTGCGCTACGCCGGCGAGCGCGAGCAGTTCGGCCGGCCCATCGGCGCCTTCCCGCGCGTCGCCTCGAAGATCGGCAAGATGGTGGTCGACACGATGGTCGCCCGCCAGCTCACCTACTTCGCCGCGCGGCAGAAGGACTCCGGCCGCCGCTGCGACATCGAGGCCGGCATGGCCAAGCTGCTGGGCGCCCGCACCGCCTGGGCCAACGCCGACAACGCGCTGCAGATCCACGGCGGCAACGGCTTCAGCCTGGAATACGAGATCAGCCGAATCCTATGCGACGCGCGCATCCTCAACATCTTCGAGGGTGCGGCCGAGATCCAAGCCCAGGTCGTCGCGCGCGGCCTCATCGAGGGACGCAACTGACATGACACCGATCCTGACCGACCTCACCATCGTCGAGGTGGCCGCCTTCGTCGCCGCGCCGTTGGGCGGGCTCACCCTGTCGCAACTCGGCGCGGAGGTGATCCGCATCGACCCCATCGGCGGCAACATCGACTTCACGCGCTGGCCGCTGAACAAGGACGGGCACAGCATTTATTGGGCGGGGCTGAACAAGGGGAAGCGCTCCGTCGCGCTGGACCTGAAGTCGCCCGAGGGGCAGGAGATCGCCGCCGCCATCTGCACCGCCGCCGGCGAAGGTCGCGGCATCGTCACCACCAACCTCCCCGCCCGCGGCTGGCTCGCCTACGAGACCCTGGCCGAAGCGCGCGCCGACCTCGTGATGGTGACGCTGATCGGCAATCCGGACGGCTCCGGCGCGGTCGACTACACCGTGAACTGCGCCGGCGGCTTCCCCGACGCGACCGGCAGCGGCGGCGCTCCGGTCAACCACGTGCTGCCCGCGTGGGACGTGGCGGCGGGGCTCACGATCGCAACCGGGGTCATGGCGGCGGAGCGGCACCGGGCCCGCACCGGCACGGGGCAGAAGGTGACGCTGTCGCTCGCGGACGTGATGCACGCGACCGTCTCCAACCTCGGCTTCTCGATGGAAGTGGAGGTCAACGGCACGGTGCGCCAGCCGATCGGCAACGACCTCTACGGCGCCTACGGCCGCGACTTCGCCACCCGTGACGGGCGCCGGATCATGATCGTGGCGATCTCCAACCGCCAATTCCGCGCCGTCGGCAAGGCGACGGGGCTCGCCGACAGGTTCGCCATGATCGGCCCGCTCATGGACGTCGACCTCGACGACGAGGGCGGGCGCTTCGCCGCGCGCCATGCCATCTCCGCGGTGCTCGAGCCGTGGGTGGCGGCGCGCACGCTCGCCGAGATCCGCGAGGCGTTCGACGGGACGGGCGTCCTGTGGGGGCCGTATCAGGATTTCGGCCAGCTCGTCGCCGAGGACAAGTGGCACTCCGAGGCGAACCCGATGTTCGGGCGCGCCGAGCACCACGGCATCGGTGCCACGCTGACGCCGGGCACCCCGCTCGCCTTCGGCGCCGTGGCGCGCGGCGCGCCGGGGGCCGCTCCCCGGCTCGGCAGTGCGACGGAGGCGGTGCTCACCGAGGTGCTGGGCCTGCCGTCGGGCGAGATCGCCCGCCTCGCCGACAAGGGCGTCGTCGCGCTTTAGAGCGGTTCGCGCTCGGAATGAATCGCTGTGGGATTCCCGAATCAGCGGAAGTCTGATTCAGCATCATGGCTGGCGATGGGGGGCCAGTCATGATGCCCAAGCTGCTCTCTGAGGATCTTCGCCTTCGCGTGGTTCGCGCCATCGACGATGGAATGTCCCGCCGGCAGGCCGCGGCGCGGTTCGAGGTCGCCCCGTCCACGGCGATCCGATGGTACGAGGCTTGGCAACGCACCGGCTCATGCCGCGCCAAGCGCCAGGGCGGCGACCGCTGGTCCCACGTCACCGAAGCCCACGCCGAGCGCATCCTCGCGATCCTGGACGGCACCGGCGACATCACCCTGGTCGAGCTGAAGGCAAGGCTCGGTGAGAGCGGCGGCACGGTCTCCATCTCGGCGCTGTCGCGCTTCTTCCGTCGCCACGGGATCACGCGCAAAAAAAGACCGGCCACGCGGCCGAGCAGGACCGCGCGGATGTCCTTGCCCGGCGGCACGCCTGGTTCGACGGGCAGGACGAGCTCGACGCCGAGCGCCTGATCTTCATCGACGAGACCTGGGCCAACACGAAGATGGCCCGCACCCACGGCCGCTGCGCCCGGGGGACAAGGCTGCGCATGCCGCTGCCGTTCGGCCATTGGAAGACGACCACGCTGGTCGCCGGGCTCTCGCTGTCCGGGATCGTCGCGCCTATGGTGCTCGACCGGGCGATCAACGGCGTATGGTTCGAGACCTACGTGGAGCAGGTTCTCGCACCATGCCTGTCGCCGGGCGACGTCGTCGTGATGGACAACCTCGGCAGTCACAAGGGTTGGCGCGTTCGCGACCTGATCGAGAGCGCCGGGGCGAGGCTCGTGTTCCTCCCGCCCTACAGCCCCGACTTCAACCCGATCGAGATGGCCTTCGCCAAGATCAAGGCGCTCCTTCGAAAGGCGGCGGAGCGAACCGTCGATGACCTGTGGGACCGCATCGGCGCGGTCCTCGACCTCGTCACGCCAGACGAAGCCCGAGCCTACTTCCGAGCCGCCGGCTATGACCCGGACTGAGCGCGAAGTGCTCTAGGCGCGGCGCCCCCGTCCGCTCATGTCCCGACGGTCGGGTGGCCGGAAGCCTTGGCACGCACCCGCTCGCGCCAGAACGCGAAGAGGCCGGCGCCGATGATGATCGCGCCACCCAGGACGGTCCACGCGCTCATCACTTCGCCGAAGATCACCACGCCGATGGCCGAGGCCATGACGGTCTGAAGGTAGCTGAAGGGCTGGATGGCGGAGGCCTCCGCCGCCTCGAACGCCTTGATCAGAAGGAAGTGGCCCGACATCCCGGTGACGCACAGGACGGCGAGCATCGCCATCTCCAAGCCGCTCATCGAGGACCAGAACCAGGGGCCGATCAACGTCATCGTCACCGCGCCGAAGACGCCGGTATAGTAAAAGCTCGTCATCGCCGCGTCGGTGCGGGCGACGCGCCGGGTCATGAGCTGATAGGCCGCGAACATGAACATGCCGAGGATCGCCACGCCCAGTTCCGGCGTCAGCGCCCGCGTCCCCGGCCGAATGATGAGCATCATCCCGATCAGCCCGACGCCGACCGCCGACCAGCGCCGCCATCCGACCTTCTCGCCGAGCACCGGCCCGGACAGCGCGACGACGAGGAGCGGCATGAAGGCGAAGATGGCGTGGCTCGGCGCCAGACCCAAGAGGGCGAAGGCGGCGATCGCGACACAGATCTCCAGCGCCAGCAGCACCCCGCGCAGCATCTGCAGCCGTGGCTGGCCGGAGGTGAGACCGGCGCGAAATCCCTTGCGCCACAACAGGACGAGGCACACGCCGCCGAACGCCCAGTAGCGCCACATCGTCACGAAGATGGCGGAGTGATTGTCCGCCAGAGCCTTCGAGAGACCGTCCTGGGCTGCGAAAATGATCATTGCGGCCACCATGAAGGCGACCCCGCGCAAGGTGTTGGTCGCACCTGCGGAGGTCGTGGCGGCTAGGGTATTTGCCATGGCGCCGGTATCGCCCGGCGCCCAACCGGACGCAAGGGCGCGTGCACAAGATCGCCGCACCCCTGACCACCGATCCGGCATGGCGCCGGCGGACCGGGCGCACCGGCCGCGTTCGTGTCGCGGCCGGCGGTGTCCTCAAGGTTTGCGGAAGATCTGGATGCCCCAGGCGAGGTTGCCGGCGTCCGCCGCGTCGACCCAGTGCTGCAGGCCGGTGCTCATCGAATCGATGTACTGCGCCGACACGCCGAGATCGCGCAGCCGGTCGGCATTCGCGGTCAGCTCTTCCAGGACACGGGCATAGTGCGTGCGCAGGTCCCCGGTGAGGTCCTCCTGCTCGACGAGTTGGAAGCCGGCCGCCTCCGCCGCCTCGCGGTAGAACCGGAACGAGCCGAGATCCGGCAGGCTGAGGCGGTTGTACACCGGCTGCAGCACGCCCGGCGCCACGTCGTCCGCCTGGCACGGATCGGTGAAGATCAGCGTGCCCCCCGGCTTCAGCACGCGGTAGGCCTCCGCCATCACCTTGGCGCGGTCGGACGAGTGCAGGATCGCGTCCTGGCTCCACACCACGTCCGCGCTGGCGTCCGTCTCCGGCACTTCCTCGAACACGCCGTGCTTGACGGTGATCTTGTCGGCGAGGCCGGCCTGACGCACGAGATGGCGATTGCGGTCGTTCTGCGTCGCCGAGATGTTGAGGCACAGCGCCTCCGCCCCGGTGCGCTTCACCAGCCGGCGCATCGCCCCGCCATAACCGGCGCCGAAGTCGATCACCCGCTGCCCCTCGCCGAGGGAGAGCTTGTCGATCATCCGGTCGACCGTCAGGTCGCTGGCGGCGCGGATGTCGCGGGTGTCGCCGTAGAGGCCGATGTGGAGGTCCTCGCCGCCCCAGATGGTGGAGTAGAAGGTGTCGGCGTCGTCCGAGTCGTAATAATCCTCGGTCGCCGCCCGGGTGTCGACCTCGCCGTCCGCGAGGGCCCCGCCCCACTTGCCGATCCGCATCGCCGACTTCTCGGCCACGTGCACGAAGAAGTCCGGCTCGTTCTCCTGGTAGGTCTCCTGGAAGTCGCCGTAGGTGCGGACCCGCTGGAAGCCGGCCTCCAGCAGCAGGCGGCGCATGTAGTTCTTGCGGATCGGACACAGGTTCAGAGTATAGCTCTGCCCGTCGTCGAAGTCGTACTTCATACGACAGAGACCGTCGTCGATATACTCGGGCTCGGCGGTCACCTTGTCGCCGCAATAATAGAACTTGTGCTTGGACGAGAAGCCGTGGTCCAGCATGGCGTCATAGTTGCGCTGGTCGAGGATCAGCACCCCGTCGTGCTTCAGCGCGGCATAGAACTCGGCGAGCGCGCGGCGCCGGTCGGCCTCCTCGTAGAGGTGGGTGAACGAGTTGCCGAGGCAGATGATGGCGTCGAACTTGCCGTTGATGTCGCGATTGAGCCAGCGCCAGTCGGCCTGCACGGTCTTCAGGATGCGCCCGCGCGCGGAGGCATTCTCGAACGCTTTGCTGAGCATGGCGGCCGACCCGTCGGCCGAGGTGACCTGGAATCCTGCCTCGCCCAGGCGCACCGAGTGGAAGCCCGTGCCGGTGGCGACGTCCAGCACGCTCTCCTTGCCGCGCGCGCGCAGGATGTCGATGAAGAACTGGCCTTCGCTGCTGGCGCGGCCGTCCCAGTCGATGAGCTCGTCCCACTTGTTGACGAACGCCATCACGTATTCGTTGCGGTAGTGGTCGGTGTCGCGGTCTCCGAGGGGGTCCTCGCCGTAACGCTGCTCGTCGAGTTCGAGATCGGCGTTGTCGGGAGCCGTCATGTTGGCCTGAGCCGTCATGGCCTCGTTCATTCGCATATTCCTTCCGTCGCATATTGCCGGCGCGCCGCGATGACGTGCGCGCTGCGTTGCACGCGCGTCGGCTGACACCGGCTTGGTTTTCGGACGAGGACGCGCGCTGCGGCAGGACCGCCAGGGCGGCGGCACGGGTGACGAACGGCCGAGCGACGGGCATGGGGGCGCCCAGTCGCGTCATCATCCTCCGGGTGAGGGTGTTGTAGCCGCGTTGTATAGGATTTCAATGAATTAGAGGAGCGATAGGAACAATAAATTGCCGACGCCTAGCGCGCATCGCCCACACCTTGGCAATTTTTGCCCAGCTACGGCGGCCTTCGTGGCTATCCCGGGCTCAGGCCGGCGACCAATATTCAGAAAAATCCAAGACTGAGACCGTGATATCGTTCTGTCATCTGCATCGAATTCAGGAAGATTTTTCGGCCATCGCCGTTGACAATTCGGATGCAATTCTCCGCCGGACCAATACATCCCTGAATCATCAGGGAAAGCCCGGCGGGCCGGGCCGCCTCTCGCCGCCTCTACCTGCCGGACCGGGTGGATTACCGCCGGATGCGACATTCGCTGCGGCGATGGTGCGTGAGGCGGCGGCTCGCACGCACAAAAAAAGCCCCCCAGGGGGCCGGCGGATCGCCGGTCCTGGGGGGCTTCGATCGGACGAGGCTGATGGGAGCCGGTGGATTACTCCGCGGCTTCCTTCGGGATCTCTTCGCCGGTCTCCTGGTCGACCACCTTCATGGACAGGCGGACCTTGCCGCGCTCGTCGAAGCCCATGAGCTTGACCCAGACCTTCTGGCCTTCCTTGACGACGTCGGACGACTTCTCCGGGCGACCGTTGGTCATCTGGGAGATGTGGACCAGGCCGTCGCGCGGGCCGAAGAAGTTCACGAAGGCGCCGAAGTCGACGACCTTGACGACCGTGCCCTCGTAGATGTGGCCCACTTCCGGCTCGGCGGTGATGCCACGGATCCAGTTGAGCGCGGCCTTGATGGCCTTGCCGTCGGCGGAGGCGATCTTGACGGTGCCGTCGTCGGAGATGTCGACCTTGGCGCCGGTCTTCTCGACGATCTCGCGGATCACCTTGCCGCCCGAGCCGATGACTTCGCGGATCTTGTCGACCGGGATGTTGATGACCTCGATGCGGGGGGCGTACTCGCCCAGCTCCGCGCGCGCCTCGCCGATGGCCTTGCCCATCTCGCCCAGGATATGCACGCGGCCGTCCTTGGCCTGCTCGAGGGCGACCTTCATGATCTCCTCGGTGATGCCGTCGATCTTGATGTCCATCTGCAGCGACGTGACACCGTTCATCGAGCCGGCGACCTTGAAGTCCATGTCGCCGAGGTGGTCCTCATCGCCGAGAATGTCGGACAGGACGGCGAACTTGTCGCCTTCCTTGATGAGGCCCATGGCGATGCCCGCGACCGGGGCCGACAGCGGCACGCCCGCATCCATCAGCGCCAGCGAGGTGCCGCAGACCGTCGCCATCGACGACGAGCCGTTGGACTCGGTGATCTCGGACACGACGCGCTTGGTGTAGGGGAAGTCGTGCTGGGCGGGCAGCATCGGATGGATCGCGCGCCAGGCGAGCTTGCCGTGGCCGATCTCGCGGCGGCCGGGCGAGCCCATGCGGCCGGTCTCGCCCACCGAGTAGGGCGGGAAGTTGTAGTGGAGCATGAAGCTCTCTTTGCGCGTCCCCTCCAGCAGGTCGACGAACTGCTCGTCGTCGCCGGTGCCGAGGGTGGCGACCACGAGGGCCTGCGTCTCGCCGCGGGTGAAGAGCGCCGAGCCGTGCGCGCGCGGCAGGATGCCGACCTCGGCCACGATCGGACGCACCGTCTTCAGGTCGCGGCCGTCGATGCGGGTGCCGGCGTCCAGGATCTGGCCGCGGACGATCGACGCCTCGACCTTCTTGAAGACCTCGCCGGCCTGCTGCTTGGTCGGCGCGCCCTCGGCCTCGGTGACGAACTCGGCCATCACGCGGGCCTTGACCTCGTCGATCGCGGCGCGGCGCTCGGTCTTCTCCTTGATGGCGTAGGCCTTCACCAGGTCCGCCTTGGCGAAGGAGGTGACTTTGGCGGCGAGGTCGGAATAGTCGGCCGGCTGGAAGTCGCGCGGCTCCTTGGCGGCCTTCTCGGCGAGGCGGATGATCGCGTCGATCACCGGCTGGAACTCGGTGTGGCCGAACATCACGGCGCCGAGCATGATCTCCTCGGAGAGCTCCTTGGCCTCCGACTCGACCATCAGGACCGCCTCGTCCGTGCCCGCGACGATGAGGTCGAGCGCGCTGTCTTCCATCTGGTCGAGGGTCGGGTTGAGGACGTACTCACCGTCAATGTAGCCGACGCGGGCGCCACCGATGGGGCCCATGAACGGCACGCCCGACAGCGTCAGGGCAGCCGAAGCTGCGACCATGGCGAGAATGTCGGGCTGGGTCTCAAGGTCGTGCGCCAGGGTCGTGATGATGACCTGGGTGTCGTTCTTGTAGCCTTCCACGAACAGCGGGCGGATCGGACGGTCGATCAGGCGCGAGGTCAGGGTCTCGTGCTCGGACGGACGGCCCTCACGCTTGAAGAAGCCGCCGGGGATCTTACCGGCCGCGAACGCCTTCTCCTGGTAGTTCACGGTCAGCGGGAAGAAGTCGAAGCCGGCCTTGGGCTGCTGCTCGGAGACGACGGTGGCGAGCACGGTGGTCTCGCCGTAGGTGGCGAGGACGGCGCCGTCGGCCTGACGGGCGACCTTGCCGGTCTCGAGGGTCAGCGTGCGGCCGCCCCACTCGATGGTCTCTTTCTGGACGTCGAACATATTCTTGCCTTTCATGCGGACCGGCGCTGGCGGGCAAGACGGCGGGACGCTGCTCGGACACGAGTCCGATCCCCTGCGAGGGGACCCGCAAGGGATGCACAGCGGCCGGCAATCCTGCCCCACGTCAGAGCCGGAGGCCAATGGCCTGCTGGCGGCTCACATGCCGCCGGGTGTCACGCGGCACGGAGTTGCCGCGGTCTTCGGTGTCGCGGCCGGTATGCCGCGGCGTCGTCGTGCGCGAGATCGGTCCCGCGCGGGGTGACGGCGCGTTCGACGCGCCGCCCGGTGGGGTGTTCGCCCCGCTCGTCCGCGCCGGCATCGCCGCGCCGGACGCGAAAGGCCGCCCGGAGGCGGCCTTGTGCCAGGCCGCAGGCCTAGCGGCGCAGACCCAGGCGCTGAATGATCGACTGGTAGCGCTCGACGTCCTTGCCCTTCACATAGTCGAGCAGGTGGCGGCGCTGCGAGACGAGCTTCAGAAGGCCGCGACGCGAGTGGTTGTCCTTCGCGTGGGTCTTGAAGTGCTCGGTCAGATTGATGATGCGCTCGGTCAGCAGCGCGATCTGCACTTCCGGAGAGCCCGTGTCGCCCTCCTTCGCGCCATACTCTTTGATCAGCGCCTGACGGCGCTCGGCAGTAATCGACATCGGTGTCTCCTACATTCGAGGGATGCGCGGCGAGCCGGGATGTCGTCCAGCAGGCGCGCGAAACGGGTCGTCCATAGTGTACGCGGGGCCCACCGGCCACCTCGTGGCCGGCACACCCATGCGCGGTCGTCTCGCCGTGCGGCCCATGAGGGCGGGCCGCCCGGTCTACGCCTCTAGATAAGGCGGCGATCCGCCTTTTTTAGAGGCAGCTCAGCCCGCTCGTGCGCACCCACCCGTAGTAGATGCTGGAACCGGGCGCGGCAAGCCGCACCCAAAGGTCCGCGATCGGGTCGTAGGGCACGTCGAGAATCTCGACGGCGATGCCGCTCGGCAGCGTCCCTTCCGTGGTCGTGCGGGGGGCACGGCTGTACTGGATGGGCGCACCGAGAATGCACGCGTAGGGGCTTATCACCGGTTCGGGCACCGGCACAATCACACGATCGAGATCCGCCGCGAATGCCGCCGCCGGCACGAGGCCGGCGAGGACCGCAGCGAAGAAGGCAAGGCGCATCAATCCACTCCAGGCGGGGTGACGGGAACGGTGATCCGGCGCCGCGGCGCTCGGAACACACGAACCGGTCTTAACTCCCCCGCCTGTGCCCGGCAGAGCGCGACGAGGTTGCCCGCCTCCATCGCGCGAATCTCTGCGTCTTCCACCAGCATCGGGTCACCGGGGCGCAGCAAGGACCCCTGCCCGCGCCGCAAACGCCCGGCCGCGTTGCGATCCACCTCGATTTGCGGCAACGCCAGCAGCGCGTCGGACGGGTTGCGCAGCACCGCCTCGATCGCCGCCTGCGGGTCGACCGCCAGCGCACGCAAGTCCTCCAGCGTGATCATGTCAGCCTCGGCAAAGGGACTGACCCACGTGCGCCGCAGCGCCTTGACGTGCGCGTGCGTGCCCAGCGCCTCGCCGAGGTCGCGCGCGATCGAGCGCACGTAGGTGCCCTTGCCGCAATCGGCGACGAGCGTCACTTCGTCCGTCGCCGGCTCACCGACGATCTCGAGCCGCGTCACGGTGACCACTCGCGGCTTCAGCTCCATCACCGCGCCCTCGCGGGCGAGGTCGTAGGCGCGCTGGCCGTCGATCTTCACCGCCGAGTAGCGCGGCGGGATCTGCGTGATCTCGCCGACGAAGCGGGGCAGCATCGCCTCGATCTCGCCGCGCGTCGGACGCACGTCGGAGGTGGCGATCACCTCGCCCTCGGTGTCGTCCGTGGCTGTCGCCTCGCCCCAGCGCACGGTGAACTCGTAGCTCTTGGCGCCGTCGACGACGTAGGGCACCGTCTTCGTCGCCTCGCCGAACGCGAGCGGCAGCATGCCGGTGGCGATCGGGTCGAGCGTTCCGGCGTGCCCGGCCTTCTCGGGGTTGAACAGCCGCTTCACCGCGCTCAGCGCCTGCGTCGAGGTCAGGCCCGAGGGCTTGTCGAGGACGATCCACCCGTCGAGCTGGTTCTTCGGCTTGCCGCGGCGGCGTTGACCCTTCCCGCGGGGCTTATGCGGCGCCGGAACCTGCTCGCGTTCCAGGTCGAATGTCCTCACGCGGTTCGTCTCCCATCTCATCTCGAAGTCGCTCACTCTTTCGTCTCGCCGTTGGGGTCGGCGGCGGATGTCCCCTCGCCGGCGAACGTGCCGGGGGCGGCGCGCGGCGCCTCGCCCTCGGGCGCCGCGGCGGCCGTGTCGTCGTGCTGGATGTCGGCGGCGACGGTCGGTTCGGACAGGACGTCGCGCATGCGGTCGTCGTCGTCGAACCGGGTGTCGAGCCGGAAGCGCAGCTCGGGCATGAACTTCATCTGCCGGATCTGGCGCGAGAGCTGCCCGCGCAGCGGCTTGGCCTGCCGCGCCAGCGCCTTGACGATCGCGTCCGCGTTCTCTCCGCCGAGCGGCATGACGAAGACGGTGGCGATCTTCAGGTCGGGCGACATGCGCACCTCGGGCACCGTGATCGGCTGCCGGTCGAGGTCGGGATCATAGCTCCCGCCGCGCATCAGAATATCGGACAGAGCGTGGCGGACGAGCTCGCCCACGCGCAGCTGGCGTTGTGATTGCATGTTGATCGGTCACTTTTCCAAGCCGGAGTCGGACCGGCAAGATTCTCTCGCGCGCGGCCAGGCCGCACGGGTGAATTGTCACTCTAACGGAAATGGACGGCGCCCGCAGGAGTCCCGCGGGCGTCCGTTGTCCTCTCGCGCGGTCGGCCCGCCCGGCGGGCGACCGTGACCCGCGCCGACCTCGGGCCGGCGCGGTGCGTGGAGGTTACGCGAGCGTGCGCTCCACCTCTTCGACACGGAAGCACTCGATCACGTCGCCTTCGCGAATGTCCTCGTACTTCTCGAACGCCATACCGCACTCCTGGCCGGCCTGGACGTCCTTCACCTCGTCCTTGAAGCGCTTGAGCGTCTTCAAGGTGCCTTCGTGGATCACGACGTTGTCGCGCAGCAGGCGCACGCCCGAGCCGCGCTCGACGATGCCCTCGGTGACGCGGCAACCGGCGACCTTGCCGACCTTCGTGATGTTGAAGACCTGCAGGATCTGCGCGTAGCCGATGAACGTCTCGCGGCGTTCCGGCGCCAGCATGCCGGACATCGCCTCCTTCACGTCGTCGATCAGGTTGTAGATGATCGAGTAGTAACGGATCTCGACGCCCGCGCGCTCGGCCGCTTCGCGCGCCTGCTTGTTGGCGCGCACGTTGAAGCCGACGATGATGCCGCCGGTCGCGGCCGCCAGGGTCACGTCCGACTCGGTGATCGCGCCGACGCCCTGGTGCAGGATGCGGGCCGCCACCTCGTCGGTATTGAGCTTCTCGAGCGCGCCGACGATGGCTTCCGCCGAGCCCTGCACGTCCGCCTTGAGGACGATCGGGAACTCCGACAGACCCTGCGCCTGCAGGTTCGTCATCATCTGCTCGAGCGACATGGCGGTCGACGGGGCCGCGGAGGCCTCACGCTTCAGGCGGTCGCGATACTCGGTGATCTCGCGGGCACGCTGCTCGCTCTCGACCACCACGAACTGGTCACCGGCTTCCGGCGTGCCGTTGAGGCCGAGGACCTCCACCGGCATGGACGGACCGGCTTCCTTGACCCGCTCGCCCTGGTCGGTCACCAGCGCGCGCACCTTGCCCCACTCGGTGCCGGCGACGAGGATGTCGCCGACCTTGAGGGTGCCCTGCTGCACGAGGCAGGTCGCGACCGCGCCGCGGCCCTTGTCGAGCTGCGCCTCGACGACGACGCCCTGGGCCTCGCGGTCGGGGTTGGCCTTGAGTTCCAGGAACTCGGCCTGCAGCAGACAGGCGTTGAGCAGCTCGGGCAGCCCCTTGCCGGTCAGCGCCGACACCTCGACGTCCTGCACGTCGCCCGAGAGGCTCTCGACGACGACGTCGTATTGCAGGAGATCGGTGCGCACGCGCGTCGGATCGGCGCCCGGCTTGTCGATCTTGTTGATCGCCACGATCATCGGCACGCCGGCCGCCTTGGCGTGGCTGATCGCCTCCTGGGTCTGCGGCATGACGCCATCGTCCGCCGCCACGACCAGGATGACGATGTCGGTCGCCTTGGCGCCGCGGGCGCGCATCGCGGTGAACGCGGCGTGGCCGGGCGTGTCGAGGAAGGTCACCCTGCCGCCTTCGACTTCCACCTGGTAGGCGCCGATGTGCTGGGTGATGCCGCCGGCCTCACCCTGGACGACGTTGGCCTTGCGGATCGCGTCGAGCAGGCTCGTCTTGCCGTGGTCGACGTGACCCATGATCGTGACGACCGGAGGCCGTGAGACGGCGTGCTCGGTGTCGATGTCGCGCTCCTCGAAGAGGCCGGTCTCGACGTCGGCCTCGGACACACGCTTCACGGTATGGCCGAACTCCGTCACCACCAGCTCCGCCGTCTCGGCGTCGATGATGTCGGTGATCTTGTGCATCTGCCCCTCTTTCATGAGGAGCTTGATGACGTCCACGCCACGTTCGGACATACGGGCCGCGAGGTCCTGGATGGAAATCGCGTCGGGGATGGTCACTTCACGCATAATCTTCTCGCGCGGACCAGAACGCGATCCGCCGCGCTTTTCCTTTTCACGGCGACGGCGCAGAGC
Source organism: Acuticoccus sp. I52.16.1 (assembly GCF_022865125.1). Lineage (NCBI taxonomy): Bacteria > Pseudomonadati > Pseudomonadota > Alphaproteobacteria > Hyphomicrobiales > Amorphaceae > Acuticoccus > Acuticoccus sp. I52.16.1. The sequence goes on from NZ_CP094828.1 coordinate 188,951, forward strand.
GGCCAGCGACCGGCCGCGCTCGGTATCGTCCTCGAGCGCGGTGGTGATCGTCAGCTTCGTCTTGCGGCGATCGTCGCCCTTCGTGGCGGTCTTGGTCGGCGTGGCGCGGGCCTTCTTGGCCTTGGCCGATGCCGCCTCGTCCTCCTCCAGCGCGTCCTTGCGGCGCACCGGAGCAGCGCCACGGGTGCTGCGGGTTTCCGTCGTCTCCGCCGTCGCGGCGGACGCGTCGGCGGCCTTGTTGGCGGCCTCCTCGGCTTCCTTGGCGGCGCGGCGTGCGGCGAGCTCGGCCTCGGCCTGGCGGCGGGCCTCCTCACGCTCCTTGCGCAGCTCCTCCTCGGCGAGCTGGCGCTTGGCCGCGTCGATCGCCTCACGCTCGCGTACGGCCTCTTCCTGGGCGCGCAGCTTCTGCTCGCTCTCCTGGGAACGGGCCATGGCGAGGGCGCGGGCGCGGGCCTCCTGCTCGGCACGCGAGAGGGTGCGATGCACCTGGCCGCCGCCTTGACGGCGCTGGCCGCCGCGGTCGCCGGCACGATCGTTCCGATCGTTGCGGTCCGTCCGGCTGGGGGCACCGGCGTTGCGGTCGCGACCGCCGCGCGCTTCCGGACGCTCGCTGCGCACTTCGCCACGGGCGCCGGCACCGCGGGGACCCGGGGTGGAGGCGTGGGCGGAGCGGCGGCGCGGATTGTCGTCGGACGCGGGGGCGGGCGCCGGCGGCGCGGTGCGCACCTCGGCCTTGCCGATGATCCTGGGACGCGCGGACATGTTGAGGGCCTGCGCGGCCAGTTCGTCGGCGGTCGGCTTCTGATCGCGCGCCGTGGTCTCCGCCGGCGCGTCGGACCCGACGTCGGCACCCGGTGCGGGGGCCGCCGAGCTCTCGGCGGCGGGCGCCGGAGCGGAGGCCGCGGCGGTGGGAGCCGGAGCGTCGGACTGAGCGGCGGCGGCGGGCGTCTCGGACGCTGGCGTCGGCGCGGAAGCCTCGGTCGCCTGCGCCGGAGACCGGCGCGGCGCTTCCGCGGCTGGGGCCGCAGGCTGGCGACGCGGCTCCGCGGCAGGTGCCGGGGCGTCCTGCCCAGGTACCATCACACGGCGCTGCTTCTTCTTTTCGACAACGACCGACTTCGTACGGCCATGGGAAAAGCTCTGGCGTACAGTGCCCTTCTCCACGCCGCCGCGGCGCAGCGACAACGTCTGCTTACGGCCGCCAGCCTGTTCGCCGGTGTCGTTCGTTTCGCTCATATAGCAATAGGTCCTGCGAACCGAAGTTCGTCGGGTTGATCAGGATGCGTCTCGTCGTGCGTGCCGCCAAACAGGTACACGCGCAAGCGCGCCGCATCCAGGATAAAGAGTTCGCTTAGTCGACCAATCGCCAGTGCGGCATGAACCACACGCTCACGACCCAGAGTGCGTTCCAGCTCGGCTGAATCGAACACGTCGACCACTGTCATCTTGTTATGGAGATCGAAGGCGTTTTTGGCAAGCGCCTCGACCTTACGTCGCCCGTCCGGAGCCCCATCCGCCGCGCAGATCAGGCCGCATACCTGTCCTGTCGCCAGGGCGGCCTTCACCTTTTCGAAGCCTCGGGTCACCAGACCGGCCTTGTGGGCGAACGCCAAACGCTGCAGCGCCGCCTGCCGCAACAGGGCTTCGACCTGCTCCGGCAAGGTCTCAGATACGACGACCTGAGCCTTGAATCCACGGGCGAAGGCGCGCTTTTTCACCGCAGCCGCGATGCTCGCCGCCGTCCCGTCCACCCACACGCCCCGACCGGGGAGCTTGCGGCGGATGTCCGGCACGACGCCGTCGTCCGGCGACAGCACGAAACGAATCATCGTCTCGGGCGCGCCGACGCGGCGCGTCACCACGCAGGTGCGCGTGGACGGCTTTTCGCGGCGCGCCGTCAGTTTGCGTTCTCCAGCGGCTCTTCGCCCTCGGCGAGGTCCTCTTCCTCCGGCTCGGACTCACCGGCGAGGTCTTCCTCGGTGATCCAGCCGGCGAGAACGCGCGCCGTCATGATCATCTGCTCCGCGTCACCGCGCGAGATGCCGAATTCGGAGAGCGGGCCGGTGTGACGCACCGTCTCCGAGCCGCGCTTCTCGACCCAGCCGACGAGATCGTCCGGGACCGAACCGGCGAAATCTTCCAAATTCTTCACATCGTCGTTGCCGAGCGCCACCATCATCGCGGTGGTGATGCCGGGGACCTCGCGCAGATCGTCGTCGACGCCCAGCTCGCGCCGGGTCTCGTCGGCCTGCCGCTCCATCTCCTCGAGGTTCTCGCGGGCGCGGGCCTGGATCTCCTCGGCGGTCTCCTCGTCGAAGCCTTCGATGGAGGCGATCTCGTCCACCTCGACGTAGGCGACCTCCTCCATGGAGGTGAAGCCCTCGGACGCCAGCAGCTGGCCGACCACTTCGTCGACGTTGAGACCGTCGACGAAGAGCTGCGTGCGCTCCTGGAATTCCTTCTGACGGCGCTCGGACTCCTCGGCCTCTGTCAGGATGTCGATATCCCAGCCGGTGAGCTGCGAGGCGAGGCGCACGTTCTGGCCGCGGCGGCCGATGGCGAGCGAGAGCTGCTCGTCCGGCACGACGACCTCGATGCGCTCGGTGTCTTCGTCGAGGACGACCTTGGCGACCTCGGCCGGCTGCAACGCGTTGACGATGAAGGTGGCCGCATCCGGCGACCAGGGGATGATGTCGATCTTCTCGCCCTGCTGCTCCTGCACGACGGCCTGCACGCGAGAGCCGCGCATACCGACGCAGGCGCCCACCGGGTCGATCGACGAATCGTTGGAGATGACGGCGATCTTGGCGCGCGAGCCCGGATCGCGGGCGACCGATTTGACCTCGATGACGCCGTCGTAGATCTCCGGGACCTCCTGGCGGAACAGCATCGCGGTGAACTGCGGGTGCGTGCGGCTGAGGAAGATCTGCGGCCCGCGCGGCTCGCGGCGCACGTCCATGACGTAGGCGCGGATACGGTCGCCGGGGCGGAAGACCTCGCGCGGGATGAGCTGGTCGCGCCGGCAGATCGCCTCGCCGCGGCCCAGGTCGACGATGACGTTGCCGTACTCGGCGCGCTTGACGATGCCGTTGATGATGTCGCCGACGCGGTCCTTGTACTCGTCGTATTGGCGGTCACGCTCGGCCTCGCGCACCTTCTGCACGATCACCTGCTTGGCCGACTGCGTGGCGACGCGGCCGAACTCGATCGGCGGCAGCGGGTCGGCGATGAAGTCGCCCACGTGCGCGTCGGGATTCTTGGCCAGCGCATCGGCGAGCGAGATCTGCGTGGCGGGGTTCTCCACCTCGTCCACCACCAGGAGCAGGCGCTGCAGGCGCGTTTCGCCGGACTTCGGATTGATCTCGGCGCGGATCTCGGTCTCCTGACCGTAGCGGGCGCGGGCGGCCTTCTGGATCGCGTCTTCCATCGCCTCGATGACGATGGCTCGGTCGATCTGCTTCTCCCGCGCCACCGCATCGGCGATCTGCAACAACTCCAGCTTGTTCGCGCTGACTGCCATAAGGTTTCCGTCCCACTCCAGGCCGCACGCGCGCCGCGCCGGCCTTGTCCGTTCGGGGATAGCCCCACTCGTCCGTCGCCTACCGGCCCTGGACATCCGCATCGGCCCGCGGGCCGTACTCACACCGGCCCCGGCGGGCCGTCTCGAAACGTCCCGGCGGACCGTCTCGGCCGCGCCCCGCGGGACGCTCCCGATCGGCCCCGCCGGGCCTAGTTCATCGCCGCCTTCTTGCCGGCTTTGAGCGACTGCTCGACCAGCGCGTCGGTCAGGACCAGACGCGCGTCGGAGAGTTCGCCCAGCGGCACATGGACCTTTTCGCCCCCGATCTCGGCCATGCGCACATGCACGGCGTCACCTTCGAGGCCGAGAATCACGCCGCGCCACCGGCGGCGGCCGTCGATCGGAATCGCCGTCTCCAGCTTGGCTTCGTGACCCGACCAGCGCTCGAAATCCTCCCGGCGGACCAACGGACGATCGATTCCGGGGGACGAGATTTCCAGATGATACGCCTTCGAGATCGGATCGTCGACATCGAGCGCCGGCGACACCGCGTGGCTGATCGCCTCGCAATCCTCGACGGTGAGCGTGCCGTCCGGGCGCTCGGCCATGATCTGCAGCGTACAGCCGTTCTGCGCCGTGACGCGGATGCGCACGAGGCGGTAGCCCAACCCTTCCAGGCTCGGCATCACGACCCGCGCGATTCGCGCCTCGAGCCCGGTTTCGGTGATGATCCGGTCGTCGTCCAAAAAAAACCTCGTTCATCCCGGCGGTTGTGGCTGTGGGGTGCCGCGGGCCATGCGGGGGCATGTCGCGTCGCGGCAGGAGGGACAGCACAAACGCCGAATGGGCCGGCCCCCGAAGGCGCCAACCCGGTTTAAACTGAGAACCTGAGTGTGGCGGTTAGATAGCCCGGCGCTGCGCGGGGTGCAAGTCCTGCGGTCCGCTCAGCGGCGCGAACGCCTCGACCACATGCTCGTAGACGTCGCGCTTGAACGGCACCACCAGCGACGGCACCGCCGCCAGCGACTCCCACTTCCAGCGCGAAAACTCCACGCTGTGCCCGTCCGGCGGTTCGGTGACGTTGATTTCGCCCTCTTGCCCCAGGAAGCGGAAGGCGAACCAGCGCTGCGCCTGACCCTTGTAGCGGCCGCGCCAGGAGGCGACGTCCTTGGGAAGGTCGTAGTGGAGCCAGCCGTCGACCTCGCCGATCAGCTCGACCGAGCGCACGCTGGTCTCCTCGTAGAGCTCGCGGTGGGCGGCCTCGAGCGGGGCTTCGCCGGGGTCGATCCCGCCTTGCGGCATCTGCCAGGAATAGCTGGGGACGACACCGCGCGAGGCGCGCTTGCCGAGGAAGATCTGCCCGTCGGCCGCGAACAAGGCGATGCCGACGCACAGGCGGTAGCCCTTGCGGGGCGATGCGGCCAGAAGGCTCATCGCGGCCCCGGCGCCGAGAGCGCGCGCTCGACCGCGTCCATCACCTGTGGCGATCGCGGCGACATGTAGGACGGGAAGGTGGCGATGACGCGCCCGTCCCGCCCGATCACGATCTTGTGGAAGTTCCACGCCGGCACCGCCTGCCGCCCGGCGCTGCGGCGCGCCCAGGCGTAGAGCGGATGCGCCCCGCGCCCGGTGACGACGGCCTTCTCCAGCATCGGGAACGACACGTCGTAGCGGGCCGAGCAGAAGCCGGCGATCTCACTGTTGCTGCCCGGCTCCTGGCCGGCGAAGTCGTTCGACGGGACGCCGAGGACGGTGAGGCCGCGCGCGCCGTACATGTCGTTCAGCGCCTCCAGCCCCTCGTATTGCGGCGTGAAGGCGCAGCGCGAGGCGGTGTTGACCAGCAGCACGACGCGGCCGGCGAAGCGATCGGCGGCGAGCGGCCGGCCGTGGATGTCGTTCAGCGTCAGGGCGTGCCAGTCGATCTGGGTGGTGGAGATCTGGCTGGTCTGCGCGGTGACGGTCCGGGCAGCCATGGCGATCCCGAAGGCGGACGCCGCCGCGGCGATGGCGGCCACCTTGAATACGGTTGCCGGCGCTGCGGCGATCGGACCCCTCATGGGCGCTCCTCGAGAATCAGGGGGCGAGCCAAGTCCGGCTCACGGAGGGCTTGTAGCATATCACGGCCCGCCGGTGCCCATCGGGGGATAGGAATAGCCAATCCATGCTGGTGATGTGAACCGTTACCGCAACGAAGTTTGCAAAACTTTGCGCCAGGTCAGGTGCGCCGGCCGGTCCTCGACGGCGCCGAGGTCGGCCGGCGGCACCCTTGCCGTCACGCCGCGGCGCGGGAGCTGCGGGGGGCATCAGTCCCGGTTCTGGACGCGGTCCATGACGCGGCCGGCACGCATGAAGGCCTGGCCCACCATGGAGCGGGCCAGCGCCACCGGGGCGAGCGCCGCGGCGGAGACCGGGCCGATCATCACCGTGGACTGGCGGCCGAGCGCGGCGAGGGACTGGCGCGCCACCTTCTCCGGGCTCATCGCACCGGGGATCGCGGTTCCGGTATAGCCCGCGCGGGTGCCGAACCCGGTGCGCACCGCCCCCGGACATGCGGCGAGCACGTCGACCGGCCGGCCGTCCAGCTCGGCGACGAGCGCCTCGGTGAAGGAGAGGATCATCGCCTTGGCCGCGGCGTAGGTCGCGAAGGTCGGCACGGGGACGAACGCGGTCGACGAGGCGACGTTGATGAGCCCGGCACGGGTCCCACTCTCCTGCGCACGCCCGATCATGCCGGGCAGCAGGCGGTGGGTCAGCGCCAGAACCGCCTCGACGTCGACCCGTATGGTCGCCTGGTGGCGCGCCCAGTCGACGTCCAGGAAGTTGCCGACCGCCCCGACCCCGGCGTTGTTGACGAGGAGGTCGCACCCCGCCTCCTCCGCCGCCCGGGCGACGGCGTCGATCCCGTCGGGCGTGGCGAGATCGGCGACGACGGTGCGCACGCGCGTCCCGAACTCGGCCTCGTATTCGGCGAGCCTGGCGGCGTCGCGGCCGGTGAGGACGAGGTCGGTGGCGAGCGGCATCTCGCGCACGAAGGCCTCGCCGATGCCGCCGGTGGCACCGGTGACGAGGGCGCATCGGGGCGGCTCGCGATGCGGCCGCAGTCTGTCTTTCAATCGCTCGTGCATCATCGGGCGATACTGATCCTCTCCGCCGGCCGCTGTCGAGCCGTCATTCGTCGCAGGCGTGCGGGTCCGCCGGGCGCACTGCCCGGCACGAAAAAAGCGCGCCACCCGGAGGTGACGCGCTTTCATCTGCCGAAGTCCGGGCCGGTCAGCGCTGGGCGATCGGCAGGTAATCGCGCTTCGGGGCGCCGGTGTAGAGCTGACGCGGGCGGCCGATGCGCTGCGAGGGATCCTCCACCATCTCCTTCCACTGCGCGATCCAGCCGACGGTGCGGGCGAGCGCGAAGAGGACGGTGAACATGGTGGTCGGGAAGCCGAGCGCGCGCAGCGTGATGCCCGAGTAGAAGTCGATGTTCGGGTACAGCTTCTTCTCGACGAAGTACTCGTCGTTCAGGGCGATCTTTTCGAGCTCCATCGCGACCTCGAGGAGCGGATCGTCCTTGATGCCCAGTTCGGAGAGAACCTCGTGGCAGGTTTTCTGCATGATCCGGGCGCGCGGGTCGTAGTTCTTGTAGACCCGGTGACCGAAGCCCATCAGGCGGAACGGATCGTTCTTGTCCTTCGCGCGGTCGATATACTCGGGGATCTTGTCGGCGGTGCCGATCTGCTCGAGCATGTTGAGCGCGGCCTCGTTGGCGCCGCCGTGAGCGGGGCCCCAGAGGCAGGCGATGCCGGCCGCGATGCAGGCGAACGGGTTGGCGCCCGACGAGCCTGCGAGCCGGACGGTCGACGTCGAGGCGTTCTGCTCATGGTCGGCGTGGAGGATGAAGATCCGATCCATGGCGCGGGCCAGAACCGGGTTCACCTTATAGTCCTCGGCCGGAACCGAGAAGCACATGCGCAGGAAGTTCGACGAATAGTCGAGGTCGTTGCGCGGGTACACGAAGGGTTGCCCCACCGAGTACTTGTACGCCCAGGCCGCGATCGTCGGCATCTTGGCGATCATCCGCACGGAGGCGATCATGCGCTGCTGCGGGTCGGTGATGTCGGTCGAGTCGTGGTAGAAGGCCGACAACGCGCCGACACAGCCGACCATGATGGCCATGGGGTGCGCGTCCCGGCGGAAGCCGGAGTAGAAGCGGTTCATCTGATCGTGGATCATCGTGTGATAGGTCACACGGTTCACGAATTCCTGTTTCTCCGCCATCGTCGGCAATTCGCCGTAGAGAAGCAGGTAGCAGGTCTCTAAGAAGTCGCCGTGTTCGGCCAACTGCTCGATCGGATAGCCGCGGTAGAGAAGAACGCCCTTGTCGCCGTCGATATACGTGATCTTCGATTCGCAGGAGGCGGTGGAGGTGAAACCGGGGTCGTAAGTGAACATCCCGGTGTCCTTGTAGAAGGACGCAATGTTGACGACGGACGGGCCCTCGGTCCCGTTCATCACCTCGTAGTCCACCGTTTCCGAGCCGACGGCGAATTGGGCTGCTTGTTCTGTGGTCATCGTCGGCTCCAGTGTTGGCCAAGCCAGGGGTGCCCGCCGGGCACGCCGACGAGCGCAAAAATCGTCTGAAGCCCACTATCCGAAGCCGCCCTCCCCTTCAAGCCTGACGTGAGCGCAGGCCCCTGACACGCCTCGCCGATCGGCAGTTCATTGCCTCTTTTCGAGCGCTTGACGGAGGCGTAGGGGAGAAAGGATGGCAAAGAGCTTCTACGTCCGCAATGCCTGGTGGCTCTTCACCGGCGCGGTCTTCATGTTCGGTTCCTCGTTCGGGCAGACCTATTTCATCGCCCTGTTCGCCGGCGCCATTCGCGCCGAGTTCGGCCTGTCGAACGGCCAGTGGGGCGGCATCTACACCGTCGCGACGCTCGCCTCCGCCACCTGCCTCATCCACTTCGGCCGCCTCGCCGACACGATGACCGTGACACGCCTGGCCGCCGGCGTCCTCGTCCTCTACGCGCTCTCGGCGACGACGATGGCGCTGGCGCCCAACATCGTCGTGCTGTGCCTGGCGGTGTTCGGCCTCCGGTTCTGCGGCCAGGGGATGATGACGCACATCTCGATGACGGCGATGGCGCGCTGGTTTCGCGCCAACCGTGCCAAGGCGATCGCGGTGGCGGTCCTGGGCTTTCCCATCAGCGAGGCGCTGTGGCCGCCGCTCGGCGTCGTGGTGCTCGACGTGATGGGCTGGCGCGAGACGTGGCTCGTCATCGCCGGGCTGATCCTGGCGGTTTTCCTGCCGGCCCTGACGCTGATGACCCGCAAGGGCCGCACCCCGCAGGGCGAGGGCGACAATACCGAGGCGCCCGGCATGCTGGGCCGCCAGTGGACCCGCGGCGAGGTGCTGCGGCACTGGACGTTCTGGACGATCCTGCCCGGGCTTCTGGCGCCGCCGTTCATCGGCACCTGCGTCTTCTTCCATCAGGTCCACATCGCCACCGTGCGCGGCTACGACCTCTCGGTGATGGCGTTGGGATTTGCGATGTATGCCGGGATCTCGGTGGCGAGCTCGCTGGCGTGCGGGCCGATCGTCGACCGAATCGGCCCGGCGCGGGTGCTTCCCGTGCTCCTGCTGCCGCTGGCGGTGGCGATCGCGATTCTCGCCATCCCGGCCGGCGTGGAGATCTGGTTCCTGACCCTCGCCGGCATCGGCATCAGCCACGGCCTCGTCATCACGCTCATCGGCGCGATCTGGCCGACGCTCTACGGCACGCGTTGGATCGGCTCGATCAAGGCGCTGGCGACGTCGGGTGCGGTGATGTCGACCGCGGCGGGTCCGGGGCTGACGGGGGCGATCATCGACATGGGCGTGCCGTTCCCCGAGCAGGCGCTCTTTCTGTCCGCCTACTGCCTTGCGATGACGGCGCTTTTCACCGCCGTCGCGCCCAAGATCAACGCCATGCTGGTCGCGCCCCGATCCGCGGTCCCGGCCTGACCGGCGGCGCGGCCGCGCCCGCCGCCGGTCCGCGAATCAGTCGCCGGCCGCCGCGGCCTGATCCTGGATGCGACCCAGCGATTCGGCCCGCCCCAAAGCGACAAGCACGTCGAAGATACCCGGCGACGTCGCCGCGCCGACCAGCGCTGCGCGCAGCGGCTGGGCGACCTTGCCCAGCTTGACGCCGGCCTCGTCGGCGTAGCGGCGCACTTCGGCCTCGATCCCGTCCGCCACCCAGGGGTCGACGAAGCGCAGCCGCTCGTAGAGCGCCGCAAGGTGCCCGCGCGCCTCGCCGGCGAGGAGTTTCTCGGCCTTTTCGTCCATCGTCAGCGGACGGGCGGCCCAGATGAAGCGGGCATTGTCGAGTAGTTCCACCAGCGTCTTGGCACGCTCGGCGAGCGAGGGGGCCAGCTTCTCGAGCTTGGCGCGTGCGCCCGCGTCCAGCGCGGCGCCGATCGCCGCGGCGTCGTCCTGCGCGGCGATCACCGGCTCCAGCGCGGCCATGATGCGGTCGGGCGTCGCCTCGCGCATGTAGTGGCCGTTCATGTTCTCCAGCTTCACGAAGTCGAACCGCGCCGGCGAACGGCCGACGGCCTCCAGCCCGAACTTCTCGACCATCTCGCGCGTGGAGAAGAACTCCTCGTCGCCGTGCGCCCAGCCGAGGCGCACCAGATAGTTGCGCAGCGCCTCGGGCAGGTACCCCATCGCGCGGTAGGCGTCGACGCCCAGTGCCCCGTGCCGTTTGGACAGCTTGGCACCGTCCGGACCGTGGATCAGCGGGATGTGCGCCATCTGCGGCACGTCCCATTCCATCGCCTCGTAGATCAGCGCCTGGCGGGCGGCGTTGGTCAGATGGTCGTCGCCGCGAATGATGTGGGTAACGCCCATGTCGTGGTCGTCGACCACGACGGCGAGCATGTAGGTCGGCGACCCGTCCGAGCGCAGGATGACCAGATCGTCGAGGTTCTCGTTGGCGAACGTCACCTCCCCCTGGACGAGGTCGGGGATCACCGTCTCCCCCGTCGACGGGGCCTTGAGACGGATCACGGGATCGACGCCGGGAGGCGCCTCGGCGGGGTCCTTGTCGCGCCAGGTGCCGTCATATTTCGGCGGGCGACCTTCGGCGGCAGCCTTCTCGCGCATGGCGACGAGCTCTTCGGCCGAGGTGTAGCAGCGATAGGCCATGCCCTTGTCGAGCAGGGTTTTCGCAACCTCCGCGTGCCGTTCGGCGCGGGTGGACTGATAGACGACCTCGCCGTCCCCGTCCAGCCCCAGCCAGGAGAGCCCGTCGAGGATCGCGTCGATCGCCTCGGTCGTGGAGCGGGCGCGGTCGGTATCCTCGATCCTCAGGCGCATTTCGCCGCCGTGGGCGCGCGCGAACAGCCAGTTGAACAGAGCGGTGCGGGCGCCGCCGATGTGAAGGAAGCCGGTCGGCGAGGGCGCGAACCGCGTCACCACCTTGGATTGAGACGTCATCTGATACACGCTAGATTGAGGCTGTCGGCGTGGTGTGTAGCGGGATCAGCCCGCCCGCGTCGACCCTTGGAGAGCGCCGATGGGAGAGAAGATTCGCCTCAGCCGTCCGCCGCGGGCCCCGCCCGGCCACCGCCGCGGCGCACACCGCGCGCCACCGAGCCCGGCCGCGCCACGGTGACGCTGGTCCTCCCACGCGCCCGCCCGCGGCTCGACCTCGGTGCGCGGCTCGCCGGCTGGGTGGCGCACGACGCGGCCTTCGGCCGGTTCCAGCTCTGGCTGCCGGTGCTGGCCGTCGTGGGGATCTTCCTCGGCGTCGAGCTGCCGTTCGCCGTGGCGCCCTGGTGGAGCGGCGGCGCGGCGGCGCTCGTCCTCGGCGCGCGGGTCGCGGCCGGCCGCTCGACCCGCCTTGCCCGCGCGGGCCCGGTGCTCCTGGCGCTGGCGGCGGTGCTCGTCGGGATCCTCGCCGTCGGCCTCCAGGAACACATGAGCGGCACCCCGGTGGTCGAGCGGGCGGGAACGGTGGACCTCACCGGACGCGTCGTCGCGGCGGAGGCGCGCGGGGCGGGCCGCGCCAGCATCGTCGTCGCGGTGACCGGCGGCAGCTTCCGCGGCGCCGTACCGCGCCGGGTGCGCCTCTCGGTCCGCGGCGACGGTCCCTTCCCGGTCGGCGCGCGCATCGCCGCCAAGGCGCGGCTCTTCCCGCTCCAGGGCCCGGTCTATCCCGGTGGCTACGATTCCAGCCGCCGCCTCTTCTTCGACGGAATCGGCGCCAGCGGCTTCACCTACGGCCCGCCGGCCGTCACGGCGCCGCCGGCGCCCGGCCTCGCGGCGACGATCGACCGGGTGCGCACCGCCGTCGCCGAAAACATCACCTCCAGCCTCGGCGAGACGCGCGGCGCGGCGTTCGCCACGGCCCTCCTCGTCGGTCACCGGGGCGACATGGCGCCCGAGGACGTCGAGGCGCTGCGCGTCTCCGGCCTCGGCCATCTATTGGCGATCTCCGGCCTGCACATGGCGCTCGTCGCCGGCTCCATCTTCGCCGCGGTGCGGTTCGCGCTCGCCCTGTCGCCGCGCCTGGCGCTGGGGGCGCCGATCCGCAAGTGGGCCGCGATCGCCGGTCTCCTCGCGGCCACCTTCTACCTCGCCCTCTCCGGCGGCTCGGTCGCCACGTTGCGGGCCTACGTGATGCTCATCGTCGGCCTGGTCGCCATCCTGGTGGACCGGCCCGCGCTCACCATGCGCACCATCGCGGTCGCGGCCGTCGTCGTCATCGCGCTGGACCCGGTGTGCGTCACCGAGCCGTCGTTCCAGATGTCGTTCCTCGCGGTGGTGGCACTCGTCGGCGCCTACGAGTGGTGGTCGTTCCGGCGACTGCGGTTCGGCGTCGGCTGGTCCCGGCCGGTGACGGCGTTCGTCCTCGGCCTCGCGATGACCTCGCTCATCGCCGGGCTGGCGACAGCACCCGCCGCCGCCTACCATTTCCACCGCCTCGCGCCCTACGGCCTCCCCGCCAACCTCACCGCGATGCCGATCTTCACGCTTCTGGTGATGCCCTCCGGGGTGATCGCGCTTGCGCTGATGCCGCTCGGGCTGGAGGACGCCCCCCTCGCGGTGATGCGCTGGGGCCTCGACCTGATCCTGGTGATCTCGCACGCCGCGGCGGACGCCACGGGCGACAGCGGGCTCACCGGGCGGATCCCGGCGGCGTCGGCGATTCTCGCCGCGCTGGGCCTCCTGTGGCTCGCGATCTTCACGGCGCCCTGGCGTGTCGCCGGCGCGCTGTTCGTTGCGGCCGGCCTCGCCATCGCGCCGACCGCCCCGCGATTCGACGTCATGGTCGCCGAGGACGGCGAGACGATCGCCGCGCGCGGACCGGACGGCCGCCTCGGCCTGCTGGGCGACAGCGACGGCTTCGTCGCCAGCTTGTGGCTCAAGGGAGATGCCGACCCGCGCGCCGACGGTGCGGTGCCGGCCGCCTGCGACCCGCTCGGGTGCACCATCCCCCTCGGCGGCGAGCGCCTCGCCCGCCCGTCCTCGGCCCGCGCCCTGGCCGACGATTGCGCCCTCGCCGCCGCGGTGGTGGCGCCGATGCGCGTCCGCCTCGACCGATGCGCCGCCGGCCTCGTGATCGACCGCCGCGACCTGAAGCGCCACGGTGCCGCCGTCGCCTGGCGGCACGGCGCGCAGTGGCAGATCCGCACCGCCCGGCCGTTCGGGCCGACGCGCCGTTGGCAGGTGCCGCCGGACGTCGCCCACGACTGAGCGCCCGCCCCCGTGCGGGACCGACCGGTTAGGACAGAGGACCAGACACTATAGCCGCACGCCGTCGGCCGGCGGCAGGATCGACAGAACCGCGTCCGCCGCCGTCTCCGCCGGCGACCCGTCCACCTGCATCGCGGCGGCGAACTCGTCGAACACGCGTTCCTGGGTCGCGCGCTCGGGCGTCCCGTCGACCAGCAGCGGGGCCAGCGCCGCGGCCAGCGCCTCCGCCGTCACCTCCTCCTCGAGGAAGGCGGGGATATCGTTGCGGCCCACCACGATGTTGGCCAGCACCATCGACGGCGCGGTCACGATGCGCACGATGTGGTTGATGCGTTTGACGATACGGCCCGCGATGTCGAGCTTGTAGGCGACGACCATCGGCACCCGCGCCGCGGCCAGTTCCATCGTCACCGTCCCGGAGGCCGCGAGCGCCGCCTTCGCGCGGTCGAACACGGCCTGTTTGTCCGCCCCCGGCCGGATCGTCACGGGGACCGACCACGCCGCCGCCAGCGCCTCGATCCGCTCGCGCAGTCGCGGCACTGCCAAGATCTCCACCGGCTCGCGCGGCGCCACTCGCGCCAATGCCTCCCCGAAGACCGGCATCAGCCGCTCGATCTCGGCCCTCCGGCTGCCGGGGAGCACCAGCAGCGACTCCCCCGCCACGGCCGGCCGGCGCATCCGCTCGAACAGCGGATGGCCGACGTAGACGCAACGCGGCCCGCCGAGCCGGGCATGCACCTCCGGCTCGAACGGGAACAGCGCCATCACCAGGTCGACGTATGGGACCATCGCGCGTGCCCGTCCCGGCCGCCACGCCCACACCGTGGGACTGACGTAGTTGACGATCGGCACGTGCGGCAGCCGCCGCCGCACCCGCTTGGCGACGCGGTGGGTGAACTCCGGCGAATCGACGATGACGAGAACGTCCGGGCGGAAGGCGATCACGGCCGCGGCCGCCTCGCGGATCCGGCCCAGCAGGCGCGGCAGCTGGCGGATGATCGCGTCGATCCCCATCACCGAGATCTCGTCCTGCGGAAAGATCGGTTGCAGCCCGGCGGCGGTCATGTCTTCGGCGCCGATGCCGCACCAGACGATCTCACGGCGGGCCGCGAGCGCCTCCATCAGTGCCCCGCCGAGCCGGTCGCCGGACGGCTCGCCCGCGATGATGGCGATGCGCAAGGGGTCTCGCGACGCGGCCGTCACAGCGCCACCAGGAAGGCGCGGGCGCGGTCGGCCTCGGTGCGCAGCGCCGCGCGTTCGGCGAGGATGGTGCGCCCCGACTCCACCGCGATGCCGCCCAGACCGGCCGCCAGCGCGCCGCGCAGCGTGCCGAGACCGACGACGGGAACGTCGGAGCGCATGTCCTGACCGGATTTGGCACGCTTCACCAGGGCGCCGGCGCCCTTCTCGCTGCGGAACCGGCGGGCGCGGCGCAGCTCGGCGCAGCGCGCCAGCATCGCGTCCGTCCCCTCCGCTCCCTCCACGGCGATCACCCGCCCCTCCACCACCACCACCGCCTGCCCCACGTCGAACGGCGCCGAGGCGGTGAGGTAGGCGGCGCCGAGGTCGATGTCGGCCTGCTGGGCGGCGCTCGGCCGATGGGCGCCCAGGAGGCCGGACGGAGCGAGCAGCTCCGGCGCCGCCTCCGCCACCGAGACGACGCGGAACCCCTCGTCCTCGAACAGCGCGATGACGTTGCGCACGATGGTGTCGTCCCCGCCGACCGCCGCGCGCACGATGCGCGGCAGCAGGCGCAGCGTGTCCATGTCGGGCACGAGGGACGCGAAATCGGGCCGCGAGCGGATGGCGCCGAGCATCAGCACGTCGCGGCATCGCCGCTCCATGGCGAGCCGGCGGGCGCGGCCGAGCTGGCCGTAGCCGAGCCGATGGGTCTCGATCCGGGGGCCGGCGGAGGGCGCGGCGTCCGCCTCCCCGTCGATCGCGAAGACCACCACCTCGCGGCGGGGGGCGATGGCCGCCGCCGCTTCCCAGGGCAAGGAGCCGGCGCCCGCGACGATGGCGAGCGGCCCGTCGCTCATCGCCCCGATTCGAGAAGGTCGACCGAGACCTCGTCCAGTCCGCCGCGGCGGCCCTGCATGTAGGGGCGAGCGGGGGCCGCGTCGATGAAGGCGAGGATGGAGGCGGCTTGCGGATCGGTGCCCATCGCCTCGCGCAGCGCCGCCTTGCGGTCCTGGAAGACGCCGGGGCCGTGGAACAGGATCTCGAACGCCGCACGGATGGTGCGGATCGCGTCCCGATCGAACCCGCGGCGCTTCAGGCCCACCAGATTCAAGCCTTCGATCCACGCCACGCGGCCGGTGACGTAGGCGTAGGGCACCACGTCGCGCGTGACCCCGGCGAGGCCGGAGATGAACGCGTAGGCTCCGACACGGGCACGCTGCAGCACCGCCGTCCCACCGCCGATCAGCACATTGTCGCCCAGTTGGACATGACCGCCCAGCAGCACGTTGTTGGACAGCGTGACGCCGTTGCCGACCACGCAGTCATGCCCGACGTGCGAGCCGACCATGAAGTAGCAGCCCTCGCCGACGGTGGTGCGGCCGCGTCCGCGCGCGGTACCGATGTGCATGGTGACATGCTCGCGCAGCGTGCATCCGGCGCCGATCTCCAACTCGGTCGGCTCGTCCTTGTAGCTGAAGTCCTGCGGCGGCTCGCCGAGCACGACGCCCGGGAAAAGCCGCGTCCCGGCCCCCACGGTGGTGCGTCCGGTGACCACCACGTTGGCGCCCACCCTGACGCCCTCGCCGAGCTTGACGTCCGCACCGATGATCGCGTTGGGGCCGATCTGGACGCCGTCCGCGATGGTGGCGCCATCCTCGACCCATGCCGTGGGATGGCGCGTCGCCGCCGTGTTGAGGGCCAAGTCCGCTTACTCTTGGACGATCATGGCGGACACGTCCGCCTCGGCCACCAGCGTGTCGCCGACCATGGCTTCGCCGTGGAACTTCCAGATGTTGCCGCGTTGGCGCTCTTTCTTCATGTGGTACTCGATCACATCGCCCGGGCGGACGGGTTTGCGGAACTTCGCCTTGTCGACCGTCATGAGGTAGACGAGCTTGGGTCGCTCACGCTCCTCGGCGAACATGCACAGGACGCCCGCGGTCTGCGCCATTCCCTCGATCATCAGGACGCCCGGCATCACCGGCTCGCCCGGAAAGTGGCCCTGAAAGTGCGGCTCGTTGAAGGTGACGTTCTTGATCCCGATCCCGGACCGGTCGCCATCGATCTCGATCACCCGGTCGATCATCAGGAACGGATAACGGTGCGGCAGCAACTTCAGGATCTCGCCGATTTCGGCGGCCGCCAGCGTCGTCGTCGTCCCCTCCGGGGTCCCCCCACTATCCATCACGTCGTCCGCACTATCCACGAAAGGTCCGTCCACCATAAAAGGCGTTGTTACGAATTTGAAGTTGTCGCGTTGCGAATGAGCCGCAGGATCGCCTTGCGCTCGCGGATCCACTCCATCGCGTCCATCGCCGGTGTGCCGCCCCAGGTGGCGTTCTCCGGCACATCCTCGCTCACGGCCGAGTATCCGGCGATCTGCGCCCCCTGGCCGATCGTCACACCGTCCCGGATGCCGACGCCGCCGCCCAGGGTGACATAGTCCCCCAGCGTCACCGATCCGGCAATCCCGGTCGTACCGGCGACCACGCAATGACAACCGAGGGTCACGTTGTGGGCGATCTGCACCAGGTTGTCGATCTTGGAGCCCTTGCCGATCACGGTGTCGCGCTTGGAGCCGCGGTCGATGCAGCAGTTGGCGCCGATCTCGACATCGTCCTGGATGACCACCGCGCCGACCTGCGGCACTTTGCGGTAACCCTGCGGGGTGCGCACCAGGCCGAAGCCGTCCTGGCCGATGCGGCAGCCCGGATGGACGATCACCCGGTCGCCGATGTGGGCGCACTGGATCGTCGTGTTGGCGCCGATGACCGAGTTGCGGCCGATGGTGCAGCCCGGCCCGATGACGACGTTCGGGCCGATCACCGTACCGCGGCCGATCTCGACCCCGCGCGAGATCACCGCGAAGGCCTCGACGATGACGTTGGCCTCCAGCGCGTCGGGATCCTCGATGATCGCGGTGGCGGCGATCTCTCCGCCGGAGCGCGAAGTGAGCGGGCGCGGGCGCATCGCCGACGAGTGGAACAGGCCCGCCGCGATGCCGAACGCGTTGGCCGCGTGCTTCGTCACCAGCGCGACGCAACCTTCCGGCAGACTCGAGACGAATCGCTCGTCCAGGAAGACGGCGCCGGCCTTGGTGCCGGCGAGGTCCTTGCGGCGCTTGGCGTCACGCAGGAACGAGATGTGTTCGGGGCCGGCCGTGTCCAGCGGCATCACGTCCGACATGATGCGTTCGCGCGCGGCCGGGTCCACCGTCGCCCCAACGGCGTCGGCGACGTTGCCGAGTTGCTGTGGTTCGGCGGGCGGGAAGAATCGGTTCATGGCACTTCGCTGATCGGCAGAATGGCGCAGGTGTTAGACCGCCAAGGCGCCCTTCGGCAACTCCATGCCACGCAAAAGGCGCCGCCGGGAGACCCGACGGCGCCTTGTGACCAAATTTGCCCGGCTTAGAAGCGCGTGCCGCCCGACAGACGGAAGAGCTGGGTCTCGTCCGAGTCCTCTTCGAGGATCGGCAAGGCCACGTCGGCGCGGATCGGGCCGAACGGCGACTTCCAGGTCAGACCCACACCCACCGAGGCGCGAAGGGCGAAGTCGTCCGAGTTGATCGTCCCGGAGCCGCCGTTGCGGGCGATGATGTCCGGATCGACGCCCCAGAGCGAACCGGCATCGGCAAAGGCGGAGGCCGCGAGGCCCACCTCCGGCGGCAGGAACGGCACCGGGAAGGTCGCCTCGACCGTGCCGGCAACGTAGTACCGGCCGCCCAGCGCCTCGCCCGTCGCCCTGTCGCGCGGACCGATACCGGCGCTGGAGAAGCCGCGCACCTTGCTGCCGCCCAGGAAGAACTGGTCCTGGATGCGCAGGTCGTCGTTCAGAGCGGCCATCGCACCACCCTCGAGGGAGCCCATGCCGACGACGCCGGCGGCCGGGAACACCTCGTGGTAGCCACGCAGCTTGGCGGTGCCGCGGACGAAGTAGGTGTCGCCGCCCAGGCCCGCGACCTCACCCTTGATCTGGCCGTAGAGGCCTTCGCGCGGGTTAAACTGGTCGTCGAGCGAGTTGTAGGTCAGCGAGGTGCCGATCAGCGAGGTGATTCGGCCACCCTGCGAGTCGCAGACCGCCAGGGAGATGTCGCCGTTGGCGCAGTCCTGCTCGTCCACCGACACGTCGCGGTTGAAGAGCGAGTAGAACACCTGCACCGACGTCTCTTCCGTCAGCGGCACACCGAAGCGGATCGTGCCGCCGGTCTCGTTGGTGTCGTAGTCCTGATCGTCGGCATCTTCAGACAGCCGGGTGAAGAGGTCCACACCGCCCGAGACGCGGTAGCCGAAGAGGTAGGGCTCGGTGAACGAGACCTCGGCCGACTGCTTCTCGAAGCTGCCCGACAGCGCGCCCTTCAGGTACTGGCCGCGGCCGAGGAAGTTGCGCTCCTCGATCGAGATCTCGCCGACGACGCCCTCGTCCGTGGAGTAGCCGAAGCCGACCGAGATCTTGCCCGTCGCCTGCTCGGCCACGAAGACCGTGACGACGACGCGGTCGGGCTCGGAGCCTTGCGTGGTGGCGATGCGGACCGATTCGAAGAAGCCCAGCGCCCGCAGCCGCCGCTCGGCGCGGTCGAGCAGGACGCGGTTGTAGGCGTCGCCCTCGGCGATGTCGAACTCGCGGCGGATGACGTAGTCGCGCGTCGTCGTGTTGCCGACGATGTCGATCCGCTCGATGTAGGCGCGCACGCCCTGGTCGACCCGGTAGACGACGTCGATCTTGTTGGTCTCGAAGTTGCGCTCACCCACCGGGGTCACATCGGCGAAGGGATAGCCCTGCTTGTTGGCGGCCAGCGTCAGGTCCTCGATCGACTTCTCGATCTTCTCGGCCGAGTAGCGGCGACCCGGGCGGCTGTCGACCTTGCGCTCCAGCTCCTCGGGGCTGAGGTCGGCGAGCGTGGTGTCGACCCGCACGGTGCCGAACTCGTAGCGCTCGCCCTCGTCCACGGTGAAGGTGATGTAGAAGGCGTTGCGCTCACGGTCGTAGTCCGCCGTCGCCGAGAGGAGACGGAAGTCGGCGAAGCCGTGGTTGAAATAGAAGCGGCGGATCAGCTCCTGGTCGGCCTGCAGGCGGTCCGGGTCGTAATTGTCGGTCGTGCGCAGGAAGCCGAGGAGACCGCTCTCCTTGGTGCCGATCACGTCACGCAGCCGCGAGTCCGAGAAGGAGTTGTTGCCGACGAAGGTGATGCGGGCGACGTTGGCCTTCTGCCCCTCGTCGATCATGAAGATTAGGTCGACACGGCCCTGGCCGCGGTCGATCGTCTGCGGCTCGACCGAGGCGCGGTAGTTGCCGCGGCGCCGGTACACCTCGAGGATGCGCTGCGTGTCGCTCTGGACCTGGCCGCGGCTGAACACCGAGCGGGAGCGGCTCTGCACGATCGTCTCGAGCTGCTCGTCCTTCACCTTCCGGTTCCCCTCGAACGACACCCGGTTGATGGTGGCGTTCTCGACGACCGTGACGACGACGGTGTTGCCCTGCTGACGGATGGTGACGTTGGCGAAGAGGCCGGTCGCGAAGAGCGCGTCGATGCTCTCGTCGATCTGGCGCGGACCGTAGGACTGACCCGGTTCGATGGTGACGTAGGCACGGACGGTCTCGTCGGAGACCCCCTCGTTGCCCTGGACCACGATACTCGAGGCGACGGCGGCGAGC
This sequence comes from Acuticoccus sp. I52.16.1, assembly GCF_022865125.1. Lineage (NCBI taxonomy): Bacteria > Pseudomonadati > Pseudomonadota > Alphaproteobacteria > Hyphomicrobiales > Amorphaceae > Acuticoccus > Acuticoccus sp. I52.16.1. The sequence continues at coordinate 209,038 of NZ_CP094828.1, forward strand.
GCCGGCGCTCCAGCGGAGACCAAGCCTGCCGCCATTACGACGGTCAGAACGATGGCGCGGAGGAGGTTTTGCATCATGGTGCCCGGACGAAGGAACATGGACGGGACGGAGCCTCGCGTTTCTCGAGGTCGCCGAACGGCTGGCGACCCACGCCAAGCTATGATCCGACCGATGTTTCCAAACAAGGCAAGGACGGGTCCGTAAACCCCTTTGCACCCTGACCGTTGCGTTGGAGCAACGGTCCGAGGGGCCCCCGAAGGGCTCGGTTAGGACGTTAAGTACAACAGGTCGTTGAACGTCGCGAAGAACATCAGGAGCAGCACCAGCCCCAGTCCGATGCGAAAGCCGACGTCCTGCGCGCGCAGCGAGAGCGGCCGCCCACGCACCGCCTCGATGCCGTAAAAGAGGAGGTGCCCCCCGTCGAGCATGGGAATCGGCAGGAGATTGATGAGGCCGATCGAGATCGACAGCATCGCCGCGAGGCCGAACAGCGCCGTAAAGCCGAGCGAGGCCATGTCGCCGGAGATCTTGGCGACCCGCAGCGGCCCGCCGAACTGCTTGGGCGACTGCTCCAGCGTGATCACGCCGGCGATCACTTCCACCGTGCGCTTGGTGATGTAGGCGGTTTCCTGCGCCCCGGCGACGAGCGCGCCCAGCGGACCGAACGTCTCGCGGCGCACGTCCTCCGGGCTGGTGCGATTCTCGATGCCGAGGAAGCCGGCCGAGTACGGCGTGCCGAAGTCGTCCGTCAGGTCGCGTTGCTCGGGCGTGGCGTGCAGGACGACCTCCTCCCCGCCCCGCTCCACGGTGAAGGCGAGGTCCTGGCCGGCGGCACTGGAGACGGTGCGCAGAACGTCGATGAAGGCGTTCACCGTGCGCCCGTCGATCGCGACGATCACGTCGCCGGGCTCGAAGCCGGCCGCGGCGGCAGGACTGTCCGCCCGGACGCCGGTGACGGCCGCGTCCACCGTCGGCCGTCCGACGAGGAGGAAGGCGGTCGCGAAAATCATGATGGCGAGGAGGAAATTGGCCGCCGGGCCCGCCGCGACGATCGCCGCGCGCTGCCACACCGGCTTCAGGTAGAAGCTGGTGCGCCGCTCCTCGTCGGTCATCTGCTCGATGGCGTCGTGGTCGGGAACGCTGGCGGCGTTGTCGTCACCGGCGAACTTCACGTAACCACCGAGGGGAATGGCGGCGATCCGCCAACGGGTGCCCCGGCGGTCGTTCCACCCCAGCAGCTCGGGCCCGAAGCCCAGCGAGAAGGCGTCGATCGCCACGTTGCACCAGCGCGCGACCAGAAAATGGCCGAGCTCGTGGATGAAGATGATGATCCCGAGGACGAACAAGAACGGCGGAATGTAAGCCGCGACGTCCCAGAGCCAGCTCAGAATTTGCACGTTGGTTCCACTCCAATGCCACCGGCTCCGCGCCCTCCTCCTCGGAAGGCACAGCGCCAAACCCACCACCTTCGGCAGTGCCGGCCGTCAAAATGCCAGACTTCAGGCGGTGCTGCAGGTACAAGTTAGGCGCTCGGCCACCCGGCGCGCTTCACGATCCGTCGTTTCCACATCATCGACACTGGCACTCGCCGTCTCGAGATGCGCCAGCGCGTCCAGCGTATCGCTCACGATGCGCGAAATGTCCAGGAAACCGATCCTATCCCGCAGGAACGCGCCGACTGCGACCTCGTTGGCCGCGTTCAATATGTTGGTCGCGTGGCTGCCGGCGGCAAGCGCCTCGCGCGTCAGGCGCAGCGCTGGGAACCGCGTCTCGTCGGGCGCCTCGAAGGTGAGCGGGCTCGACGCGACGAGGTCCAGCGGCGACACCGGTGCCGCGCCCCGCGCGGGATAGTGAAGGCAGTGGGCGACCGGCGTGACCATCGACGGGTTGGACAGGTGCGCCAGGACCGAGCCGTCCGCATATTCGACCATGCCGTGGACGATCGACTGCGGGTGCACCACGACACCGATTCGCGCGATCCCCACGGGGAAGAGGTGATGCGCCTCGATCACCTCCAGGCCCTTGTTCATCATGGTGGCCGAATCGATGGAGATCTTCGCCCCCATCGACCAGTTGGGGTGCTTCAGCGCGTCCCGGCGCGTGGCCCGCGCCATGGCGTCGAGCGTCCAGGTCCGGAACGGGCCGCCGGAGGCCGTCAGCACGATCCTGCGAATCGCCCCCAGCGCCTCGTTCTCGAACACCTGGAAGATCGCGTTGTGTTCCGAATCGACCGGCAGCACCGTCGCCCCCGCCGCCTTGGCGCGCGGCATCACCACGTCGCCCGCCGCCACCAGGCATTCCTTGTTGGCGAGGCAGATGATCCGCCCCCGGTCGACCGCCGCCAGCGTCGGCCGCAGCGCGGCGAAGCCGGGGATCGCCACCACCACGCGCTCGGCGTCCATCGCAGCGAGCGCGGTCACGGCGTCCGGCCCCGCGTCACTCGCGAGGCCGAGCGGGGCGAGGCGCTCGGCCAGCGCGGCGCCACCGGCCGGGTCGGCGAGCACGGTCATCTCGGGACGGAACCGCTCGGCGATCGCGGCGAGGCCGGCCGCGTCCCGCCCACCGGCGAGGCCGACCAGCTCGAACCCGCCCGCCTCGATCGCCTGCAACGCCGACTGGCCGACCGACCCCGTCGCCCCCAGGAGCACGACGCGCGTCATGGGCGCCCCATCAGCAGCAGCAGGCCCGCGGCGGGCGTGTGCGCCGCGGCGAGGCTGCCGATCAGCATCGTCACCACGCTGGCGGTGATCAGCCCGTCCACCCGGTCCATCACCCCGCCGTGGCCGGGGATGAGCGTGCCGGCGTCCTTGATGTGGAACCGCCGCTTGGCCGCCGATTCGAGGAGGTCGCCCCCCACCGACGCCACCGCCACAAGCGCGGCGACGGCGAACCCCAGCGCCGACGGCGGCGCCTCGAGAAGGCTGAGGACGAATGCCCCGCACAGCGCGCCCGCGAGAACCCCGCCGATCGCGCCCGACCAGGTCTTCGACGGCGAGACGCTGCGCCACAGGCGCGGTCCGCCCACCTTGCGGCCGACGAAGAAGGCGGCCGTGTCGGTGGTCCAGGCGATCAGGAAGACGAAGACGACGGCGCCGAACCCGTCGCCGCCCTTGCGCAGCTCGACCAGCGCGATGACGGCGAGACCGGCATAGAGCACGCCCGCCGCGACCCACCACGGCGAGGCGGCCCGCGTGCTCAATAGCACCGTCGCGCCGACGCCGAGGCAACCGGCCGCCAGCACCGCCGCCGCGGCCCACAACGGTTGCGTCACCGCGACCACGGTGAGGATGCCCAGCACCGCGAAGGCGGCGAGGACCACGCGGCGCAGATGGCCGGCGCCGACCATCCGCAGCCACTCCTCCTGCACCAGCAGCGCGGTGACCAAGACGATACCGGCGAACGCGATTTCACCGACCCAGAGGGCGAAGATGACGACGGGAATGAGAATGGCGGCGGAGATCAGCCGCAGGCGCATCTCGCGCTGGAAGACGAAGCGCTGGCGCAGGCGGCGAGCCCGCGCGCGGATGCTCGGCGGCGGTGGCGGTGGCGGTGGCGGTGCCACCTGCGGAGCCGTCCGGCGCCGGTCGCGTCCCACGCTGTCGTCACCCGAACGGCCGGGACGCCGGCGTCGAATCATGGCTTGGCGATAGACACCGGCACCGCACCGAAGCGGCGCTGCCGCGTGGCATAGTCTGCCAGCGCCTCGTCGAAGTGGGAGGCGTCGAAATCCGGCCAAAGCGTCGCGGGGAAGCAATATTCCGCATAGGCCGACTGCCACAGCAGGAAATTGGAGATGCGAAGCTCCCCACTGGTGCGAATGACGAGGTCCGGATCGGGAAACCGGGCAGTGTCGAGGAAGCGGGTGAAGGTCTCCTCGGTCAGGTCCTGCGGCGCCAGGGTGCCGGCGGCGACGGCTTCCGCGGCGCGGCGCGCGGCACGCACCAGCTCGTCGCGCCCGCCGTAGTTGAAGGCCAGCACCAGCTCCAGCCCATCGTTGCCGGCGGTTCGCCCCTCCGCGTCCTCGATCATCTGGAGGAGATCGTCGGCAAGGTCGGCGCGGCCGCCGATGACGGTGATCTTGACGTTGTTCTTCACCAGGTCGTCGAGGTCGGAGCGGATGAAGTGACGCAGCAGCGCCATCAGCTCGCTCACCTCCGAACGCGGCCGGTTCCAGTTCTCGCGCGAGAACGCGAACAGGGTCAGCACGGCGATGCCCCGCTCGCCCGCATGGCGCACCACGCGGCGCACCGTCTCGACGCCCTTGCGGTGGCCGAGCGTGCGCGGCAGCCCCCGCTTGCCCGCCCAGCGGCCGTTGCCGTCCATGATGATGGCGACATGCCGCGGCACGCCAGCCGCCGGTTCGACGCCGTCCGGCTCGGGAAGCGCCGCGTTGGACAAGGGATCGGATCTCACGCGTGCGCGCCTCAGATCTGAGTAATCTCTTGCTCTTTCTGCGACACGATCGAGTCCAGCTCGGCGATCTTGTCGTCCGTCAGCTTCTGCACCTTGTCGGACTGGGCGCGCTGCTCGTCTTCGCTGAGGTCCGACTTCTTGATGGATTCCATACCGTCGCGACGGACATGGCGCACGGCGACGCGCGCCGCCTCGGCATACTTGTGCGCCACCTTGATGAGTTCCTTGCGGCGCTCGGCGTTCAGCTCCGGGATGGGGATGCGCATGACCTGCCCCTCGACGACCGGGTTGAGCCCGAGGCTCGATTCGCGGATCGCCTTCTCCACCGCCTGCGCCATGCCACGGTCCCACACCTGCACGGTGATCATGCGCGCCTCGGGGACCGAAACGGTCGCCACCTGGTTGAGCGGCATGTGAGTGCCGTAGGCCTGAACCTGGACCGGCTCGAGCATGGAGGCACTGGCACGGCCGGTGCGCAGGCCCGACAACTCGGTCTTCAGAACCCCGATCGCGCCGTCCATCCTCCGCTTGAGGTCGTCAAGGTCCACACTCATTCCGTTCATTCCTCTTCAGCCTGCCGACCGAGGGCTGGCATGCCCGCAGCCCGCCGTGACCGGATCACGGCGTCGCTCCGGTTTCGCTTCGTTCAGCGGGCACGGGCGGTTCACCCGCCTGCGCACGCCATGCTCCCGCGCCGCTGCCGACGCCAAATCACCGGCGTGCCGTCCGGGGCGTCCGACGCCCCGTCCGCGCTCGCCTGTCGCGTCCATTCACCGGCTCTTCTGCGGCGAACCGGCGCCGAAGTCCATGCACGCGTTCGAGGCGGCCGGCAAGTCGCGAACGACGCGGCCGCCGGCTCCCCGTCAGTCGGCGACGATGGTGCTGGTGCCCTCGCCGCGCGCAACCCTAGGAAGAGCGCCGGCGTCCTGGATGGAGAACACCACGATCGGCAACCCGTTGTCACGCGCCAAAGCGATGGCCGCCGCATCCATCACGCCCAGGTTCTTCGACAGCGCTTCCTGGTGGCCGACGCGCTCATAGCGTGTGGCGGTCGGATCGCGATTGGGATCGGCGGTGTAGACGCCGTCCACCTGCGTGCCTTTCAGCAATGCATCGCAACCCATTTCCACCGCACGTAGAACGGCGGCGGTGTCGGTGGTGAAGAACGGGTGCCCGGTGCCGGCCGCGAACAGGACGACCCGGCCCTCGGCCATGTGCTGAATCGCGCCGCGGTGGGTGAAGCGGTCGCAGATCACCGGCACGTCGATCGCTGAGAGGACGACCGCCTCGGTCCCGAGCGCACGCAGCTGGGCGGCGACGGCGACCGCGTTCATCACGGTCGCCAGCATCCCCATCTGGTCGCCGGCGACACGATCCACCGCCGTCAGCGCGAGGTTGGCCCCGCGCAGGAAGTTGCCGCCGCCGATCACGAGGCCGACCTCGCGACCGGAGTTCACCACCTCGACGATCTCCTGCGAGATCCTCTGGAGGGTGGGCTGCGAGATGCCGAAGGCCGAATCGCCCATCAGCGCCTCGCCCGACACCTTGAGGAGGAGCCGCCGCCACTCGGACGGCGGCTTGAGGGTGGACGGGGCCACGGTCAGTGGCCTGCCGCTGCGGCGACCTCGGCTGCGAAGTCGCTCTCCTCCTTCTCGATGCCCTCGCCCAGCACGAAGCGCACAAAGCCAGTGACCTGGATCGGGCCGCCGATGTCGCCCTCGGCTTCCTTCACCGCCTGCTCGACCGTCTGGTCGGGATTGACGACGAAGGCCTGCTTCAGGAGGACGACCTCCTCGTAGAACTTGCGCATCCGCCCCTCGACCATCTTCTCGATGATCGATTCGGGCTTGCCGGAGGCGCGCGCCTGCTCGGAGTAGACCGCGCGCTCACGCTCGGCGGCCTCGGCCGGGACCTCGTCCGGCGTCAGCGCCAGCGGGCCGACGGCGGCGATGTGCATCGCGATCTTGCGGCCGAGCTCGTCGAGCTTGTCCTTGTCGCCCGAGGACGACATGGCGACGAGAACGCCCAGCTTGCCGAGGCCGGGGGCGACGGCATTGTGGATGTAGGTCGCGACGGTGCCTTCGGCGACTTCCAGCATGGCGGTGCGGCGAAGGGTGAGGTTCTCGCCGATGGTGGCGATGGACTCGGTCACTTCGTCGCCGACGTTGCGGGACGAGCCGGGGAAGGGCTGCGCCTTCAGAGCGTCGATGTCGCCTCCGGAGGCCAGCGCCTCGGCGGCGATGGTGCTGACGAGCTTCTGGAAGATCTCGTTGCGGCCGACGAAGTCGGTCTCGGAGTTGACTTCCACGAGGGCGGCCTTGGTGCCCTGCGCATAGGCGCCGATGAGGCCTTCGGCGGCCACACGGTCCGCCTTCTTGGCCGCCTTCGACAGGCCCTTCTTGCGCAGCCAGTCGACTGCTGCTTCCATGTCGCCGCCGGTCTCGTTCAGCGCCGTCTTGCAGTCCATCATGCCGACGCCGGTTTTCTCGCGGAGCGCCTTTACCTGCTGCGCCGTGATCGTCATTGTATTCTGGTCCTGGGTGCTCGGAGTGGTGCGGAAATTCGCACCCTCATGTTCGATCGAGCGGCCGGTGTCGACCCCTCGAGCCAATTTTTCGGAAACGATGCGCCGACGGTCGCCGTGCAACCGGCCCGCGCATCGCCGTTACGTAGTGACGCGAGGCGCCGAGGAAAAGGTTTTCCTCCCGCGCCGCGCCGTTCAGCGGTCCACGATCTCCACATCGTCCTCGCCCGCGCGTTGCACGAGGCGCCGCAGGATCCCCTTCTCCAGCGAGTAGACGACGCCGTGGACCAGGAGGCCCTGGCCGCGGGCCCAGGCGTTGCGCACGATCGTCGTGTTGGCGACGTTGCGCACCTGCTCGATGACGTTCAGCTCGCACAGCCGGTCGAAGCGGTCGTCGTCCGGCACCTTTTCCAGCTCCTCGGCGTGGAGGCGCTTCACCAAGCGGATGTGGTTGAGCCAGTTGTCGATCAGGCCGTGGTCCTTGTCCGACAGAGAGGCCTTGATGCCGCCGCAACCGTAGTGCCCGCACACGATGACGTGCTTCACCCGCAGGACCTCCACCGCATATTGCAGCACGGAGAGGAAGTTGAGGTCCGCCGGCGAGACCACGTTGGCGATGTTGCGGTGCACGAAGACCTCGCCCGGCGGCAGGTCCATCAGCTGGTTGGCCGGGACGCGGCTGTCGGAACAGCCGATCCAGAACCAGTCGGGCGACTGCTGGCGCGACAGGCGCACGAAGAAGTCGGGATCGTCGGCGGTGACGCGATCGGCCCACGCCTGGTTGCGGTCGCAGAGCTTGTCGATGTCGTTCATGGAAGGTGACCTGTCGCGGATCCCTGCTCAGTACCCAGCGGTTGTGGCCGGCGCAACATGGGAACGGCGTTCGACAACCATGCATTCACCGGGACACTCCCGGTTGCGCCCGCCGCACCGCGCCCGAAGTGGGCATGGATAGGCACCGCTCAGATGCGCCCGTCATAGGCGCGGCGGCCGATCCGGGCGCACAGCAGCGTGAACGTGTCGCGCTGGAAGGCCGCGGCGGTCTCGCGGTGCAGCGTGGCGACGTCGTCGATCCATACGCCGTGGCCGCCCATCGCCCCCGCCAGGGCGACGAAGTCGGTCGCGGGAAAGTCGACGCCGACGTTGGGGAGCTGGCCCGCGCGCTGCTTCATCTCGATCAGTGCCAGGCTCTCGTCGACCAGCACCAGGATGGGGACGGGGCATTTCATGTCCCGGACCGTCGCGAGGTCGCCCAGCGTCATCTCCAGCCCCGCGTCGCCCACCACGGCGAGGACGGGCCGGTGCGGCGCGGCGAGCTTGTGGCCCGCCGCCAGCGGAACGGCGCATCCCATGGTGCAGAGGGCCGAGGACTGGAGCAGCGTCCGCGGGCGCGAGCAACGCCAGATCTGGCTGAAGAGGATGCGGTGGGCGCCGGAGTCGACCGTCGCCACCGTCCCCTCCGGCACCGCCTCGCGCATGGCGTGGAACGCGGCCGCGGGTCCCCAGCCCGAGGGTTCCGGCGCGAACGCGTCGGCCAGCGCCAGGCGCACCCGGCGCGGCGTGCCGCACGACCAGGTCGGGTGGTTGTGGCCGCTCCACTGCAACAGCTTCAGCGCCGCCGAGACCGAGCCGTAGAGCGTCGCCCCGGCGGTGTGCATGCCGTGCTGGCGCACCACCGGGGTCACGTCGATCACGCGCGCGTCGTCCGGCCACGGGTCGCGCCAGGGGGCGCGCATCTCGATCGGGTCGTAGCCGATGAGGACGACGCAGTCCGCCTCGGCCACCAGCGGCAGGATATGGCCATCGGCGAGTGGCGACAGGCCGGCGCCGCCGAGCGCCTGCGGGCCGGCCTCGTCGATCAGGCCCTTGCCCTTGTAGGTGGTGATCAGCGGCGCGCCGATCGCCTTGACGAAGTCCCCGACCGCCGCGCCCGCGTCGTCGTTGACGGCGTCGACCCCGGCGATGGCGATCGGCCGCTCCGCGTCGGCGATCCACTTGCGCGCCCGCTCGATCTCCGGCCCGTCCACCGGCTGGAAGCGCGAGCCGATGCCGGCCGGCGAAAACGCCTCCGCGGTCGCTTCCGCCTCGGCGACCGGGACGGGCACGTCGATGTGGACCGGGCCCGGTTGGCCGGTCATCGCCAGCATGATCGCCTTGTCGACCACCCGGTTGAGGCTCTCGCCGGAGGCCATGAAGGTGCCCTTGACGATCGGCGCCAGCATCGCCCCGTGGTCGTAGACCTGGTGGGTGTAGGTGTCCGCCTCGTGGGCGGCGACGCACCCCGTCAGCACGATCAGCGGCACCCGGTCCTGGTGCGCGTTGACGATGACGTTGACCGCGTTGGCGAGCCCCGGCCCGATGGTCGCCACCAGGATGCCGGGCGCGCCGGTCGCATGCCACGTCCCTTCGGCCATGAAGCCGGCGAAGTTCTCGTGTTTGGTGAGGGTGAAGGCGATGCCGGCCCGCTCCAGCGCATCCATCAGCGCCAGCGTCTCGCCGCCGGGGATGCCGAAGGCGTGGGCGCAGCCGAGCGCGGCGAGCTTGCGGGCGATGATGTCCGCGTTGCGGGTCGTCACGCGGGCACCCCGGTCAGCTCGACGACGCCACGGGCGGCGAGGTCGTCGATCTCGCTCGCCGAGTAGCCGAGGTCGGCGAGGATCTCGGCCGAGTGCTCGCCGCGGATCGGCGGCGGGCGGCGATAGGTGACGCCGACGCCCGACATCTTGATGGGGTTGCCGATGGTCTCCACCGTGCCGCTCGGCGAATGGGTGTAGGGCTGCGAGACGCGCGCGCCGCGGGCGATCGCCTGCGGCTCGGCAAACGCCTCGGCGACGGTGTTGATCGGCCCGGCCGGCACGCCCGCCGGGTCGAGCAGCGCGGCCCACTCGGCCTTGGTCTTGGTGGCGGCGATGCGCGCGACGGCCGCCTCGCAGGCGTCGCGGTTGGCGATGCGGGCGGCGTTGGTGGTGAAGCGCGGGTCGGCCGCGACCTCCGGCGCGCCGCCGATCTCGCAGAACCGGGCGAACTGCCGGTCGTTGCCGACGGCGAGCATGAACGACCCGTCCGCCGCGTCGAACGCGTTGTAGGGCACGATCGTCGGGTGGCCGTTGCCCATGCGCTGCGGGGTCTTGCCCGTCAGGAGATGGGCGGTGCCGAGATTGGCGAGCCAGGCGAGCTGGCAGTCGAAGAGCGACAGGTCGATCGACTGGCCCTTGCCGGTGCGCCGCCGCTCCTCCAGCGCGGCCAGCAGCGCGACGGTGGTGTACATCCCGGTCATGATGTCGGCGATGCCGACGCCGACCTTCTGCGGCGAGCCGCCCTTCTCGTCAGGCTCGCCCGTCACGCTCATGATGCCGCCGCGCGCCTGTGCCAGCACGTCGTAGCCGGCGAGCTTGGAGAGCGGCCCGGTCTGCCCGTAGCCGGTGATCGAGGCGAAGATGATGCCCGGATTGATCGCCGCCAGCGCGGCATAGTCGACGCCGTAGCGCGCCGCGTCGCCGACCTTGAAGTTCTCCAGCGCGAAGTCCGCCCGCGCGGCGATACGGTGGATGATCGCCTGCCCCTCGGGCGCGGCGAGGTCGAGCGCGAGGGAGCGCTTGTTGCGATTGGCGGCGAGGTAGTAGGCGCTCTCGGTGGTCGGCGCGCCCTGCGCGTCCGGCACGAACGGGGGGCCCCAGCGGCGCGTGTCGTCCCCCGCCCCGGCGCGCTCGATCTTGATGACGTCGGCCCCCAGGTCGCCCAGGAGCTGCGTCGCGGTGGGGCCGGCCAGAATGCGGCTCATGTCGAGGACGAGGAGACCCGCGAGCGGGCCGGTGGGGGTATTCAAGAGGCAACTCCTCACTGACGAAGACGGCATCCTATCGGCGCGGACCTTACCCGCAAGGCCGGCCGGTCCGGCCCGTTCTTCTTGCGCAGGCGCGCCGGCCGCGCCAGATGTGCCATGACACATTCCGTTGACGACGCCCGCGGACCGGCCGGCGTCCACGCGTGATCCCGAAGGCTGCCATGACCCGACCCCTCGCCCCATCCGCCAGCGTGCCGCGCCTCAGCCCCAGCGATCCGGGCTTCATCGCGGTGCACCGGGCGATCGGCGAGATCGCGGCGGGGCGGCCGGTCGTCATCCGCGACGGGTTGCAGGCTCTCCTCGCCTCGCCGATCGACGGCGGCCCGGTGCTGTCCGGCCGCCTCGCCATCACCGGGGCGCGGGCCGGATATCTCGGCCTCGACGCGGCACCCACGGTGGTCGAGGCCGAGCCCGACCGCGCGACGCTCGCCGCCATCGCCATGGCCGACCGGGCGCAGATCGCCAGCCACATGCGCGGCGGCTCCATCGCCAGCGCCGCGGCCGAGCTCGCCAAGATGGCCGAGCGCGTGCCGGCGATGACGCTCGGCGACGCCGACCATGCCGCCCCCGGCACCCTCGCCTGCCACGCCGGCGACGTCCTCGCCTTCCGCAGCGCGCTCGCGTTCACGCAGCGCCCGATCGCCAGCGCCCCCGTCCCCCTCGCCGCGGGCGCCACCGCGAACGTCACCGCCTTCCGCAACGCCATCGGCGGCACGGTGACGGCGGTCGTGGTGGGCGACGTCGACCGTGGCGCGCTGGTGCGCGTCCACTCGGCGTGCGTCACGGGCGACATCCTGGGATCGCTGAAGTGCGACTGCGGCGCGCAGCTCCGCCTGGCGCTGGGGCGCATCGCCTCGGAAGGCGGCATCCTGCTCTACACCGCGCAGGAGGGGCGCGGCATCGGCCTCGCCAACAAGCTGCGCGCCTACGCGCTGCAGGACAAAGGGCTCGACACGGTCGACGCCAACATCGCCCTCGGCTTCCACGACGACGAGCGCGACTACGCCGCCGCCGGCAACGTGCTGACACAGCTCGGCCTCAAATCCGTCCGGCTGATGACCAACAACCCCACCAAGGCGGCCGGCCTCGAATCGCAGGGAATCATCTGCGAGCCGGTCCCCCTGATCGGCCCGGTCACTCCCGACAACGAGCGCTATCTCGCCACCAAGAAGAGCCGCAGCGGGCATCATCTCTAGACCAATCATACGTTGATTGCCGCTTTGTCGACAGAAAGGCTTTGATAACTCGCCTTCCGTCCGTCCGCGGCCCGGCCCGCGCTTGCACCGCTTCCGCCGCGATGGGCAAGGTTTGCCGATCCAAGGGCTGGAGGAAGCGCTGTGAGGGCGGCGGCATTCGACTATCATGCACCCCACACGATCGACGAGGCGCTGAAGCTCCTCGCCGAGCATGGCGTCGATTCACGCATCCTGGCCGGCGGCCAGAGCCTCGTACCGGCGATGACGGCGCGCCATTCGCGCCCCGGCCACGTGATCGACATCAACCGCATCTCCCAGGCCGAACGCCCGTCGACCTCCGGCGGCCGGCTGCGCATCCCGCCGCTGATGCGCCACATCGACTTTTCGCCCGGCGCCATCGACGGCCCGCTCGGCCTCCTGCTGGCCGACCTGTCGCGTCACGTCTCATCGCTGCCGGTGCGGCTGCGCGGCACATTCTGCGGTGCCCTCGCCCAGGCTGAACCGGCCTCGGAATGGTGCCTCGCCAGCGTCGTCCTCGGCGCCGAGATGATCGCCCGCTCCGCCCGCCGCGGTGCCCGCGTCGTCCCCGCGGCCGAGTTCTTCGAGACGATCATGACCACCACGCTCGCCGACGACGAGATGCTGGTCGAGGTGCAACTCCCGATCCTCGCCGACGAGGCGCGTCACGGCTTCTACGAGGTCAACCCGCGCGCCGGCACCTACGCGCTGGCGATGGCGCTCGTCGTCTACGACCAGGACGAGGACGAGATGTCCAACGTTCGCCTCGGGGTCGGCGCGGTGGAGGCGGTGCCGCGCCGCATCCGCGAGGCCGAGACGATGCTGAACCATCGCCCGCCCTCCAAGCGCCTCTTCCGCGAGGTGGCGGAGGCGGTCGCCGAGTTCGTGGATCCGATGAGCGACCAGTTCGCCGATGCCGCATGGCGCCGCGAGCTGACCCGCACCGCCGTCGCGCGCGCCCTCGAACGCTCCCTCCATCGCCCCGTCGATCCCGCGGAGAGGCCATGACCCAGAAGATGCAGATGTCGATGGAGGTCAACGGCGAGGCTCACACGCTGATCGTCGAGCCGCGCACCACGCTCGCCGACGCGCTGCGCGACGAGTGCGGCCTCACCGGCACCCGCACGGGCTGCGAGGAAGGGGTCTGCGGCGCCTGCACCGTCCTCGTCGACGGCGAGCCGGTCCGCGCCTGCCTTCAGTTCGCCGTGCAGGCCCACGGTCGCGAGATCACCACCGTGGAGGGCCTCAGGACGCTCCACACCATGAAGGCGCTGCAAGACGCGATGTCCCAAAACTTCGCCGTGCAGTGCGGCTTCTGCACCTCCGGGTTCTTGATGCTGGCCGCCGGTGCCCTCACCCGCCAGCCCGACATGGACGAGGCGGCCATGACCGACCTCGTCTCGGCCAACCTGTGCCGCTGCACCGGATACCAGCCGATCATCAAGGCGATGAAGGAGGCGCAGGCGGTGATGCGCGTCGCCGCCGAATGAAACACGTCGGCCGCCCCCTCACCAGGCCCGACGACGCCGTCCACCTCGAAGGGCGCGGCGCCTTCGTCGCCGACATCGCCTTCCCGCGCCAGTTGCACATGCGCGTGGTGCGCTCACCGGTGGCCTGCGCCAAGCTCATCAACGTGAACACGGCGCCCGCCTACCAGCTTGCGGGCGTCGTCTCGGTCCTGACGGCCGAGGACGTGAAGGGGCTGCCGCCGATCGCCGTGCGGCTGACCGCGACGGGGCCGCTGGAACGCTATCTCCAGCCCGTGCTCGCGTCGAGCCTGGTGCGCTATGTCGGCGAGCCGGTGGCGGTGGTGCTGGCCGACAGCCCGGCCGTCGCCGAGGATGCCGCCGAGCTGGTCGGTCTCGACCTGTCGCCGCTGGAACCGCTGGTCGCGCCCTCCGACGACGACCTCAACCCCGCCGACACGCAGCGCCCCAACGAGGCGATCACCGTTCACAAGGCGTTCGGCGACCTCAACGCCGCCTTCCACCAGGCCGACAAGATCGTCCAGATCGACCTCGCCTGGGAGCGCGACGCGGCGATGCCGCTGGAGACGCGCGGCCTCGTGGCACGGTGGGACAAGGCGCGCTCGGGGCTGGAGATCTGGGGGGCCGGCCGGGCCGCGCACTGGAACCGCGACGTCATCGCCGAGGTGCTGGACCTGCCGCGCAGCGCCGTCCTCTGGCACACGACCGACGTCGGCGGCAGCTTCGGCGTGCGCGGCGAACTCTACCCCGAGGACATGCTCGTCGCCTACGCGGCCAAGCTCCTGGAGCGGCCGGTGCGCTGGATCGAGGACCGGCGCGAGCACCTCGTCGCCGCCAACCAGGCCCGCGACATCCGCGCCACCGCCCGCGCCGGGATCGACGCCAGCGGCGTGCTCCTGGGCCTCGACATCGACTTCACCATCGACCAGGGCGCCTACGTGCGCACCGAGGGCACCATGGTCGCCGATCTCGTCGCGGCGATGGCGCCGGGCCCCTACGCGCTCGGCGCCTATCGTGCCTGCGGGCACCTGAAGGTCAGCAACAAGACCCCCGCCGGCTCGTTCCGCGGCGCCGGCCGCGCCGAGGCCGCCTTCATCCGCGAGCGGCTGATGGACGCGATCGCCGACCGCACCGGGATCGACCCGATGGAGGTTCGCCGCCGCAACCTGATCGACCCCGAGGCGATGCCCGCCGACCGGCAGGTCGAAGCGCTCGGCAGCCATGTCACCTATGATTCGGGCCGCTATCAGAGCCTCGTCGACGCGACCACGCGCCGCTTCTCGCTCGACGTCGTGCGGCGCCGCGCCCAGCACCGCCGCGCCCACGGCGAACTCGTCGGCGTCGGCGCGGCGTTCGTGGTCGATGCGGCGGCCCCTTGCAGCTACGAGCACGTCAAACTCTCGGTCGACCGTAGCGGCCATGTCGACGCGATCACCGCGGCCGCCGAGCAGGGTCAGGGCATGAAGACCCTGCTGGCGCAGATCGTCGCCGACATCATCGGCGTCGACTACCAGATGGTCCGGGTCGCCGCCGGGGACACCGTCAGCGTCCCGTTCTCGGCCGGGACGCTGCTGTCGCGCTCGTCGGTCATGGTGGGCACGGCGGCGCAGCACGCGGCCGAGGCGCTGCGCGAGAAGATCCTCGCGGCGGCGGCCTCGATGCTGTCGATCCCGTCCGACAAGCTGACCATCCAGGCCGGTCGCATCAAGCAGGCCGACCGCCACTTCGGCACCGTGCTCGATATCGGCGAACTCGCCAAGGCGATGGAGCCCGGCCGCTCGCTGCGCGCGCCGCGCGGCATCGGCCTGACCGCCGACGGCTTCGTGTCCACCAACATGATGACCTTCCCCTACGGCCTCCACGTCGCCGTGGTGGAGATCGACAAGGACACCGGTCTGGTGCGTGTCCCGACGGTCTATGTCGGCTACGACGTCGGCAACGCGATCAACCCGGCGCTGGTCGAGGCGCAGATCGTCGGCGGCGTCGTGCAGGGCATGTCGAGTGCGCTGTTCACGACGCTGGGCGTCTCCGAGACCGGTGATCCGCTGCGCGTGAACCTTGCCGACTATGCGATGCCGACGGCCCGCGAGGCGCCGCAGGTGGAGGTGCTGCTCATCGAGGATTCGCCCAGCCCCGCCAATGCGCTGGGCATCAAGGGCGTGGGCGACGGCGGGCTGACCGGCATGGCCCCGGCGATCGCCGCCGCGGTGGACGACGCGCTCGGCATCCCCGGCTTCGTCGAGCGGCTGCCGGTGACGGCGGCCGACATCCTGGCCCAGCTGCGCACCAGCGAACCCATCCACTACCAGAAGGTCGGCGCCGCCTGAGCCCCCACGCGGCCACCCGGCGCGGACAGCGGTCCGGCCGGGTGCGTTGCGGGACGGGTGCGTAGTGAATTCTGCGCGTGTTCCGCGAATGGCGGCGAAATATTCAGTCCTCGCTGCGGGAACCAATCGGCCGAGACACGACCGGTCGCGGCCGGCACAGCACCGGCGCCCAGGATGCGCTATTCATTGCGCGCCGACGACAACGACCGGACGCCTTGGAGACCGACCGCATGCGACCCTTCGCCGAGATCGAGGACCTCGCCGCCGCGCGCCACGGCGGCCCGGAGGCGCTGGACGCCCGCCTCGCCGCCCCCCTCGCACAGGATGCGCTCGCGTCCGTCCCGCTCGCCGCCTGGCTGGAGGCCATGGCCAAGGCGGTCTTTCAGGCCGGCTTCAGCTGGTCCGTCATCAACGCCAAGTGGCCGGCCATGCGCGACGCGTTCGACGGGTTCGTGCCGGAGACGCTGGCGCACTGGCACGACGCCCACGTCGACGCGCTGCTGAAGGACGCCCGCATCATCCGCAACGGCGCCAAAGTGCAGGCGGTGATCGACAACGCCCGCTTCCTCGTCGCCTGGGACGGCGAGACGCAGGGCGGCGCCTGCCGCACGATCGCCGCGTGGCCGGTGGAGGACCAGGCCGGGCTCCTCGCGCTCTTGACCACCCGCGGCACACGCCTCGGCGGGACCACCGCGCAACGGGTGTGCCGGATGGTCGGCCGCGACACCTACATCCTCTCCGGCGACGTCATGAAGCGGCTGCGCGCCGAAGGTATCGTCACCGGCGCCGCCACGTCCCGCACCGCGATGGCGAAGGTCCAGACGGCGTTCAACCAGTGGCGGGCCGAGAGCGGTCGGCCGCTCACCCAGCTCAGCCAGATCCTCGCCCTGTCGATCGAGTAGGATGCGTGCGGCCGGGCCGTGGCTCGGTCGAGGAGTGCCCTTGGGCGCACGGCGCCGCGCCGCGCCCGTCCCGGCAGGGCTGCCGCGGCTCGGCTCAGCGCGCGGCCTTTTCCGCAGCCTCCAGGGTGTTTTTCATCAGCATCGCGATCGTCATCGGGCCGACGCCGCCCGGGACCGGGGTGATCGCCCCCGCCGCACCCGCCTCGTCGAACGCCACGTCACCCACGAGGCGCTGACCGGACGTCCTGGTGGCATCCGGCACGCGGCTGGTGCCGACGTCGATCACCGTCGCGCCCGGCTTGATCCAGTCGCCCCTGACCATCTCGGCCCGGCCCGCGGCGGCGACGAGGATGTCGGCCCCGCGCGCGAGGCCCGGCAGGTCCGGCGTGCGGCTGTGCGCGATCGTCACCGTGGCGTTGGCCTGCTGCAGCAACAGCGCCATCGGCAGACCCACCAGCCGGGAACGGCCGATCACCACCGCATGGAGACCCGACAGGTCCGCGCCGTGCACCTCGCCGATCAGCGTCATGCAGCCGAGCGGCGTGCAGGGCACGATGGCGGACCGGTCGCCCACCGTGAGCCGCCCCGCGTTGATGACCGACAGGCCGTCGACGTCCTTGTCCGGATCGATCGCGGCGATCACCGCCGCGGCGTCGAGGTGCTTGGGGAGGGGGAGCTGCACCAGGATACCGTGGATGGCCGGGTCGGCGTTGAGCGCCGCCACCACCGCCAGCAGATCCGCCGCGCCGGTGCCGGCGGGCAGCGTATGCTGGACCGAATGAAAGCCCAGCGATTCGGCCTTCTTCGACTTCATCGAGACGTAGACGCCGCTGGCCGGGTCCTCGCCCACCAGCACCACGGCGAGCCCCGGTTTGACGGTGAGCGCGGCGGTACGGCGGGCGACGTCCTCGGTCACCGCCGCGGCGATGGCCTTCCCGTCGATCAGGCGTGGCGAGCTAGCGGAAGACAATCGTGCGATCTCCATTGAGCAGGATGCGGCGCTCCAGGTGGTAGCCGACGGCCCGCGCCAGCACGCGGCTCTCGATGTCGCGCCCCGCGGCGGCCATGTCGTCGGCGGTCATGGTGTGGTCGATCCGCTCGACGTCCTGCTCGATGATCGGCCCCTCGTCGAGGTCGGCGGTGACGTAGTGCGCGGTGGCGCCGATCAGCTTCACGCCGCGCGCGTGCGCCTGATGGTAGGGCTGCGCGCCCTTGAAGCTGGGCAGGAAGGAGTGGTGGATGTTGATGACCCGCCCCTCCAGCCGCCGCGACAGCTCGTCCGACAGCACCTGCATGTAGCGCGCCAGGACGATCAGCTCGACCTTCTCCGCATCGACCAGCGCCAGCAGCGCGGCCTCCTGCTGGGCCTTGGTGTCGGCGGTGACGGGGATGTGGTGGAAGGCAAGGCCCTCCCCCTCCACCCGCGCGCGCCACGTCTCGTGGTTGGAGACGACGCTGACCAGCGTCATCGGCAGCCGGCCGAAGCGCCAGCGGTAGAGCAGGTCGTTGAGGCAGTGGCCGGCCTTCGAGACCATCAGCATGACACGCGGCTTGACCGCGGTGTCGGTGATCTCGGCGTCCATGTCGTAGGCGAGGAGCGTCGGGCGGAACCCGTCGCGGAACCGCGCCGGCGTCATTCCCTCGGGCGCGGCGAAGTGGACGCGCATGAAGAAGCGGCCGGAGGCGCGGTCGAAGTATTGCGCGCTCTCCAGGATGTTGCAGTCCTGCGCGGCGATGGACGAGCCGACCGCGCCGACGATGCCTTTGCGGTCGATACAAGACAGGGTGAGGACGAGTTCGGTCACGGTGGGCGGATCTCGGTGCGGGCGGTTGGGCTTAGGCCGAATGCACGTCCCCGGCAACCCGCCCCGCTCACCCACGAAAGGACCGCCCCCCTCAGTCGCCGACCTCGATCTCGCGCGGGTGCGCAGGGTCCGGCGGGGCGAGGCGCTTGGCCATCGGCTGGCCCGCGAGGCCATCTTCCACCTTCGGCGGGCCGGTCTCGTGCCAGCCGTGCCCTTCGTAGAAGCGGTGCGCGGTGCGGGTGGAGGTGAGGCGCGCGGCCGTGTAGCCGGCGGCGTGGATGCGAGCCTCCATCGCCGCCAGCAGCGCCTTGCCGTGGCCGGCGAAGCGGTGCGCCGGTGCGACGTAGTTGAGCAGGATCTCGTCGCCCCGCACCATGCCGACGCCGGCCGTCTCGCCCCCCTCGCGCGCGACGTCGCCCCCGGCGCGAGAGACGAGGACGCAGAACTCGGGATCGAGGATCCAGCGCAGCACGGTCTCGCGGGTCTTGTTGCCGGTCCAGGCGGCGATCCGGGCCGGATCGTGGTGATGGTCCTCGCCGCAGAGCTCGCGGATCGAGGCGACGAGCACCGCCGCAATCGCCGGCGCGTCCCCGCGCCGGGCCTCCTCGATGGTGTGCATCGACGCCTCCCACCCACGCCAATCGTGACACCGTCGCACGCCCGCCCTCGCCGCGACGGTCCACGATATGCATCATATCACCAAACGGCGCGCGGCTCAGCGCCGTGGAAGGGGACGTATGAAAGTCGACGTTTTGGTGTTGGGTGCCGGCATGGTCGGTATCTCGAGTGCGATCCACCTGCAGGATCGCGGCCGGTCGGTGGCGCTGGTCGATCGGCGGGGGCCGGCGCAGGAGACGTCCTACGGCAACGCCGGGCTGATCCAGTCCGAGGCGGTGATGCCGTATGTCTTCCCGCGCGATCCGAGCGTGGTGTTGCAGGCGCTCTTCGGGTTGCGCACCGATGCGCGCGTGCGCTGGAGCGCGTTGCCGAAGATCGCCCCGTTCGTGTTCGCCTATGCGCGCGCCGGGTCGGTGACGAGCGCCCGCCGCACCGCGCTCGCCAACGTGCCGCTGCTCGCCCGCGTGCGCGCCGAGCACGAGGCGCTGATGGATCGCGCCGAGGCCCGCCACCACATGATCGACGGCGGCTACATCCGCGTCTACCGCGAGGCGCGCGACCTGGAAGCGGCCAGCAAGGTGGACGAGGCGGTACGCGACGAGTTCGGCGTCGAGTTCGAGCTGTGGGACACCAAGCGCCTGGCCGAGGAGGAGCCGAACCTGACGCGCCCGCTCGCCGGCGCGGTGCACCACGCCTCGCCGGGCCGGGTCGACGATCCGGGCGAGGTCGGCGCGGCCTATGCCCGGCTCTTCGAAAGCGGCGGCGGCACCTTGCGAAACGGCGACGCACGCACGCTCAACGCGACGGACGGCGGCTGGCGGGTGACGACCGAGGCCGGCGTGGTGGAGGCGCGCGAGGTCGTCGTCGCGCTGGGCGCATGGTCGGCGGATGTGCTGGCGCCGCTGGGGGTGCGCCCGCCGCTGGGGGTGAAGCGGGGCTACCACCTCCACTACCGCCCCTCCGGCAACGCTCGGCTCAACCACCTGATGTTCGACAGCGACAACGGCTACGTGCTGGCGCCGATGAAACGCGGATTGCGGCTGACGTCGGGCGTGGAGTTCGCGCATCGGGACGACGCCTCCAACTTCGCGCAGATCAACGCGGCCGAGACGCAGGCGCGTACGATCTTCCCGCTGGAGGAACGGGTGGAGGAGACGCCCTGGCGCGGGGCCCGCCCCTGTCTTCCGGACATGCTGCCGGCGATTGGCCCGGTGCCGGGCAAACCGGGCCTCTTCGTGAACTTCGGCCATCACCATCTCGGCTTCACGATGGGTCCGACGACGGGCCGGCTGCTGGCCGAGACGATGACCGGCGAGACCCCGTTCACCGACCCCGCCCCCTACCGGATCGACCGCTTCTGACCTCGGACGGCGTCGCGGCTTCAGGCGACCGCGCCGGCCGCCTGAAGCGCCTGTCGCTCGGCCTCGTCGAACCCGAAGTCGGCGAGGATGCGATCCGTGTCCTCGCCGGTCAGCGGCGCGCGGCGGCGCACGCCGCCCGGTGTGCGGGACATGTGCACCGGCGTGCCGGCGACGGTCAGCGGCCGCGACGCGCCCGGAACCTCGACCTCCGGCAGCATGCCGCGGGCGGCGAAGTGGGGGTCGGCGAAGATCTCGTCGGCCCGCAGGACCGGGCCGAAGGGGATGCGGCCGCCGAAGATCTCCAGGAGCTCGGCCTTGGTGTGGCGGGTGGTGAACGCGGTGACGATGCCGTTCACCTCGTCGCGGCGGGCGACGCGGTCGGCGTTGAGGCGGTAGCGCGGGTCGTCCCCCAGGTGCGGCGCGCCGATCACCGCACAGAACGGCCCCCAGAACTCGTCCTTCGGAATCCCCAGGCTGACGTAGCCGTCCTTGGCCTTGAAGAGGCCGAAGGGACACAGGAGGGGGTGCCCGTCGCCCTCCGGGCCCGGCACGTCACCGGTGGCGGAATGCTGGTAGACGAGCCGCTCGCACACCGCGAGCACACCGTCGACCATCGCGACATCGACGAACTGGCCGCGCCCCGAGGCGCGGGCGCTGAGGACCGCGGAGACGATGCCGAAGGCCATGAAGAGCGCCGGAACGAGATCGCCGACGCCGGGGCCGATCTTGGTGGGCGCCCCGCCCGGCACCGGTCCGGTGATGCCCATGATGCCGCCCATCGCCTGGGCGACGGGGTCGTAGGCGGGCCAGGCGGCGTAGGGGCTCTCCCCGCTCGCCGGGTCGCCGAAGCCGCGCAACGCCGCCACGACGAGGCGCGGGTTGTCCCTGGCGAGGGTTTCGTAGTCGAGGCCGAGGCGGTGGGTGACGCCGGCGCGAAAATTCTCGATGACGACGTCGGCCCGCGCGGTGAGGCGCTTGAACAGCGCGATGCCGTCCGGCGACTTCAGATCGACGACGATCGATTCCTTGTTGCGGTTGATGGACGCGAAGTAGCTGCCGTAGCCGCCCTCCTCCATGCGCGTCTGCCCTTCGAGGAAGGGGCCGACGCGGCGGGTGGTCTCGCCGCCGGGCGGCTCGATCTTGATGACGCGGGCGCCCTGGTCGGCCAGCAGCATGGAGGCGAACGGGCCGGATAGCATCTGCGTCAGGTCGAGCACCGTCAGCCCCTCGAGGGCGCCGGTGTGGCGTGGCCCGCTGCCGTCCATGTCTGTCCTCCCTCGGCTGTCGATCTCTCCGCATACACCGCCGGCGCGCGCCAGACGACCGGCCCGCGACGATGCCCGCCGGAGCCTCGACCGAAGTGCCGGCCGCGAACACCGTCCGGCAGATGTGGACCGGGGCGATGATGGCATGCCATTTGCGTCCCACGGATGCGTCCCGCGGGGGACTGCGCTGTGCAATGACCGCCTGACGGCTCGGGGGCCGATCGGCTAGATTGCGCGCAATCACGAGGCGGTCCGTGCATCGGCGGCGGCGAGCCGCATCCCGGCACGGCTCCAGGAGAGACAATGGCTCAGGTTCGGCTAGCAATTGATATCGGCGGCACCTTCACCGACGTCGTGCTCGACACAGGCGACGGGCGCGTCGACACCACCAAGGTGCTCACGACGCCCAAGGCGCCCGAGGACGGCGCGCTGACGGGGATGATGGTGGTGCTGCAGGCCGCCGGGCTGAAGCCGGCCGACGTCGACCTGATCCTGCACGGCACGACGCTCGCCACCAACGCGCTGATCGAGCGCAAAGGCGCCAAGACGGCGCTGATCGCCACCGAGGGTTTCCGCGACGTCCTCGCGATCGGCTACGAGGACCGCTACGACCAGTACGACATCGGCATCGTCAAGCCGGCCCCGCTGATCGACCGGGCCCTGCGCTTCACCGTGCCGGAGCGCGTGGCGGTCGACGGGGCGGTGCTGAAGCCGCTCGACGAGGCGGCGGTGGCCGCGCTGGTGCCGCAGATCGAGGCGGCGGGCGTCGAAGCGGTCGCGGTGGCGCTGATCCACGCCTACGCGGCGCCGGCGCACGAGGAGCGCATCGGCGCGATCCTCGCCGAGGCGCTGCCGGGCGTCTCGGTCAGCCTCTCCAGCGCCGTCTCGCCGGAAGCGCGCGAGTTCGAGCGGACGATGACCACCGCGGTCAACGCCTACGTGCAGCCGCTGATGGCGGGCTATCTCGGCCGGTTCCAGACGCGCCTCGCCGAGGAAGGGTTCGCCGCGCCGGTGCTCCTGATGACGTCCGGCGGCGGCCTCACCACCATCGAGACGGCGCGCCAGTTCCCGGTGCGGCTGGTGGAGTCCGGCCCGGCGGGCGGGGCGATCCTAGCGGCCGAGGTGGCGCGGGCGTGCGGCGAGGACAAGGTCCTCTCGTTCGACATGGGCGGCACGACGGCCAAGATCTGCCTGATCGACGCCGGCACGCCCAACACCGCGCGCGTCTTCGAGGTCGACCGGCAGTCCCGCTTCACCAAGGGCTCGGGCCTGCCAATCCGCATCCCGGTGATCGAGATGATCGAGATCGGCGCCGGCGGCGGGTCCATCGCCAAGGTGGACGCGATGAAGCGCATCGCGGTCGGCCCGCAGTCGGCCGGCTCCGATCCCGGCCCGGTGGCCTACGGCCGCGGCGGCACCGCGCCGACGGTGACCGACGGCGACCTGACGCTCGGCCGGCTCGACCCGGACGACTTCGCCGGCGGGCGCATCAAGCTCGACGCGGCGGCGAGCGCGGCCGCGATCGCCAAGGCGGTGGGTGAGCCTATGGGCCTTTCCCCGCGCTTCGCCGCCTTCGGTATCGCCGAGATCGTCGACGAGAACATGGCCAACGCGGCGCGCGTGCATGCGGTCGAGAACGGGGCGGACGTCGCCAGCCGCACGCTGATCGCCTTCGGCGGTGCGGCACCGCTCCACGCCGGACGGCTGGCGCAGAAGCTCGGCATCGACAAGGTGATCGTCCCGGCGCACGCCGGCGTCGGCTCGGCGGTCGGCTTCCTCTACGCGCCGGTGTCGTTCGAGGTGGTGCGCAGCGCGTTCGTCCCGCTCGACGGGATGGACCGCGAGGCGGTCGCCGCGATGTACGCCGAGATGGACGCGGTGGTGCGCCCGGTGGTGACCGCCGCGGTCGCCGAGAGCGAGGTGACGCCGACCCGCACGGCGTACCTGCGCTACATGGGCCAGGGCCACGAAGTCCCGGTCGAGGTGCCGGCCGACTTCGACCCCGAGGCGCTGAAGACCGCGTTCGAGGCCGCCTACCGCGCTCTCTTCGGCCGCACCATCGCCGGCGCCGCGGTCGAGGCGATGAGCTGGTCGCTGGCGCTCGCCGCCCCGGCGAAGGCCGAGCGGATGACCGAGCGGGCCACCGGCACGATCGAGCCGCAGACCCGCACGCTGTTCGATCCCGACGGTGAGACCACCGTCGAGGTGCGGGCCTTCCCGCGCGCCGCGCTCGCCGACGGGACCGAGGTCCCCGGCCCCGCGCTCGTCACCGAAGCGGCCACGACGACCGTCGTCCCGAAAGGCTACACCGCCGCCCTCGACGGCGACGGCCACCTGATCCTCACCCGCCAGCCCCAAGCGCAGGAGATCGCCGCGTGAGCGCAGCCGATGCCATCCGCAACCAGGTGATGTGGGATCGCCTGATCGCAGTCGTCGAGGAGCAGGCGCAGGCGCTCCTGCGCACCGCCTTCTCCACCATCGTGCGCGAGGCGGGCGACCTTTCCGCCGGCGTCTTCGACCTGGAGGGGCGGATGCTCGCCCAGGCGGTCACCGGCACGCCGGGCCACGTCAACTCCATGGCCGAATCGGTGAAGCATTTCATCGACGTCTTCCCCGTCGAGACGATGAAGGAAGGCGACCACTACATCACCAACGACCCCTGGCGCGGCACCGGCCACCTCAACGACTTCGTGGTGACGACGCCGGCCTTCCACGACGGGAAGATGGTGGGGCTCTTCTCCTGCACCTCCCACCTGATCGACATCGGCGGGATCGGCTTCGGGCCGGACGGGCATGACGTCTTCGCCGAAGGGATCAACATTCCGTTCCTGAAGATATGCGATCAGGGGCGGATGGACGCCAACTTGATGGCGATGATCCGCGCCAACACGCGCCTGCCGGTGGAGACCGAGGGCGACGTCTACTCGCTCATCTCGTGCAACGAGATCGGCGCCAAGCGGCTCTCGGAGATGATGGGCGAGTACGGCCTCACCTCGCTGGACGCGCTCGCGGGCCACATCATCGGCGCCTCGCGCGCCGCGGCGCTGGAGCGGATCGCGGCGCTGCCGAGGGGAACGACGCGCAATTCGATGACGATCGACGGGCTGGACAAGCCGATCGACCTCGTCGCCGCGCTGACGGTCGCCGAGGACGGCATCCACGTCGACTATGACGGCACGTCCGGCACGGCGAAGAAGGGCATCAACGTGCCGCTCGCCTACACCCGGGCCTATACCGCGTTCGGGCTGATGGCGGCGATCGCCAAGGGGATCCCCAACAACGCCGGCTCGCTGTCGGTCTGGCATATCGAGGCGCCGGTGGGCTGCATCCTCAACGCACCGCGGGGGCTGCCGGTCTCCTCGCGCCACATCATCGGCCAGATGCTGCCGGACGTGATGTTCGGCTGCCTCGCCGACATGATCCCCGAGGTGGTCCCGGCGGAGGGCACCTCGTGCCTGTGGAACGTGACGCTGCGCGGACAGGCGGAGGCCAACAGCCTCGGCCGGCACGGCTTCGCGGTGACGATCACCACCAACGGCGGCACCGGCGCGCGGCCGGACAAGGACGGCCTCTCGGCGACCGCCTTCCCCTCGGGCGTGAAGGGCTCGCCGGTGGAGATCATGGAGCAGGCCGCGCCGGTGGTCGTGTGGAAGAAGGAGCTGCGCGACGGGTCGGGCGGCGCCGGACGGTTCCGCGGCGGCGACGGGCAGTCGATCGAGATCGAGAACCGGTTCGGCCAGTCGATGGAGCTTCTGGCGGCGTTCGACCGGATCGACCATCCGCCGCGCGGCCGGGCCGGCGGCGGCAACGGCGCCTGCGGCTCGGTGGCGCTGTCGGACGGCACGAAGCTGAAGGGCAAGGGAACGCAGGAGATCCCCGCCGGCAAGCGGCTGTGCCTCGAGACCCCCGGCGGCGGCGGCTACGGCACGCCTGCCGCCGAAGCCGGCGAGTAGCGGCCGTCGCCGGCCCCGCCTAAGTCCGCCGGCGCAGCATCGCGGCAAGACCGCGGTGCCGGCCACCGTCCGCGGCGTGCCGCCGGACCGCGCCCGGCGCCCGGCCGGACCCGCGCCACGGACGGCGCGCAGGCCGCCGGCGCAGGGTGTGACACGCGGCGGAGGGACAAGGCCGGCGCGCGGCTGCGGCGCGGTCGAACGCCGCACCCTGCCGCCGGTGCCGGCACCGCCTCGGAGCCCAACCAAAGTCTTACTTTGTCCGATGCCCGGAGTTGAAACGATCGCCAAGGCTGATGTTTCACGTCTGAATGTGGGGGAGAGGCCTTCGGACGGTTTACGTACCCTACATTTTAGTTATTGATCCCTCTACTGCCCGTCAGCCGGCAGATTGGAGGAGACAATATGACAGAACAAAAGCGTAGCCCGCTCAGCCGTCGCTCGTTCCTGCGGACCGGCGCCGTCGCCGGCGGTGCAGCCGCGGCGTCGACCCTCGCCGCGCCCGCGGTGCTGGGTCAGGCACCGATCGTTGTAAAGATGCAGACCTCCTGGCCCGCGTCCGACATCTGGATGGAGATGGCCGGCCAGTATGTCGAGCGCGTGGAGAAGATGTCCGGCGGGCGACTGAAGATCGACCTCCTGCCGGCCGGCGCCGTCGTCGCCGCCTTCCAGGTGCTCGACGCGGTCAACGACGGCGTGCTTGACGCCGCGCACTCCGTCTCGGCCTACTGGTACGGCAAGAACAAGGCCGCCTCGCTGTTCGGCACCGGCCCGGTGTTCGGCGGCAATCCGACCACGATGCTCTCCTGGTTCTACCAGGGCGGCGGGCGCGAGCTCTACACCGAGCTGACGCAGGACATGATGGGCCTCAACGTCGTCGGCCTGCTCGGCTTCCCGATGCCGGCTCAGCCCTTCGGCTGGTTCACCAACCCGGTCGCCAGCGCGGACGACATCAAGGGTCTCAAGTACCGCACCGTCGGCCTCGCCGCGGACCTCATGCAGTCGATGGGCATGTCGGTCGCGCAGCTTCCGGGCGGCGAAATCGTGCCCGCGATGGAGCGCGGCGTGATCGACGCGTTCGAGTTCAACAATCCCTCGTCCGACATGCGCTTCGGCGCCCAGGACGTGGCGACGAACTACTATCTGGGCTCCTACCACCAGGCGTCCGAGGCCTTCGAGTTCCTGTTCAACCGGGACTTCATGGAAGACCTCGACGACGATCTGCGGGCCATCATGGAGTACGGCGTCGAGGCCGCGTCGACGGCAAATACCGCCTTCGCGCTCGACAACTACTCGTCCGACCTGCAGAAGCTGCTGGAAGGCGGCGTCAACGTGCAGCAAACGCCCGAGTCGATCCAGGCCGCGCAGCTCGACGCCTGGTCGGAGATGATCACGACGCTCGAGAGCGATCCGTTCATCAAGAAGGTGCTCGACAGCCAGCGTGCCTGGGTGGAGCGGGTCACCTACTACGAGATCCTGAACTCGCCCGATTACCGGATGGCCTACAACCACTTCTTCCCGGGCAAGCTTCCCGCCTGACGAAGGCCCAGGCCGCGGCGGCCCGGCACGGCGTGCCGGGCCGCTTCGTCTTGCGGGCCGCAGGGAGAGCCGGCCCGCATTTTGCCAGATCGCGCAGATGACAAAACACGTTAGCCGGGGAGCCGCGCACACCACATGACCAGCTTCATCCGCTTCGCCGACGCGTTGTCGGCGGCCTTCGGCAAGGCGTTCGCCTGGCTGATCCTCCTGATGACGCTCGGCACCAGTTACGAAGTCTTCGTGCGCTACGTGCTGAACGACCCGACGCCGTGGGCCTTCGACGTCTCGTTCATCATGTACGGCACGCTCTTCATGATGGGCGGCGCCTACACGCTGTCGCGCGGCGGCCACGTGCGCGGCGACTTCCTGTACCGGCTGTGGAAGCCGCGCACGCAGGCGACCGTCGACCTCGTCCTCTACGTCTTCTTCTTCTTCCCCGGCGTGACGGCGCTGATCGTGTCGGGCTGGAAATACGCGGCCCGCTCCTGGCGCTATGGCGAGGTGAGTGTGAACTCTCCCGCGGGCGTGCCGATCTTCCAGTTCAAGACGGTGATCGTGGCTGCCGGCATCCTCCTCTTCATCCAGGGGATCGCGGAGATCTTCCGGGCGATCAAATGCATCCAGACCGGTGAGTGGATGCGCGCGCACGAGGACGTGCACGAAACCGAAGACGAACTGATGAACAAGGCCGCCGAGGCCGAAGCGGGCAACCACCCATGACCGATCCCCAGCTCGCCCTCACCATGCTGGGGCTCTTCATCGTCCTGGTCTTCCTGGGCTTTCCGATCGCCTTTACCTTGATGGCGATGGGGATCGGCTTCGGCTACTACGCCTACTGGGATCCCTCGCGACAGTGGCGCTCGTACCTGCGGCTCGACGAGACGGCGACCGGTTGGGACTCCTGGTCCTCATGGTTCGACGGGTTCCTGAACAACCGCATCTTCGACCTCTTCATCAACCAGACCTATACGGTGATGAGCAACGAGGTGCTGACGGCGGTGCCGCTGTTCCTCTTCATGGGCTACATCGTCGAGCGGGCGAACATCGTCGACCGGCTGTTCTCCACCCTCAACATCGCCTCCAAGCGCATCCCTGGCTCCATGGGCGTCGCGGCGCTGATCACCTGCGCCCTCTTCGCGACCGCGACCGGCATCGTCGGCGCCGTCGTGACGCTGATGGGCCTCCTGGCGCTGCCGGCGATGCTGAAGGCGCGCTACGACCCGTCGTTCGCGTCGGGGATCATCTGCGCCGGCGGCACGCTGGGCATCCTGATTCCGCCGTCGATCATGCTGATCGTCTATGCGGCGGCGTCCGGCGTTTCGATCGTGCGGCTCTATGCCGGCGCCCTCATTCCGGGGCTCATCCTGGTGGGGCTCTACCTCGTCTACGTCGTCGGGCGGTCGATCGTGCAGCCATCGGCGGCGCCTCGCCCCACCAAGGAGGAGGTGCCGGACATTCCGGTCGGCCAGCTCGTGGTGATGATCGTCAGCTCGTTCGTGCCGCTCGCCTTCCTCATCCTGGCGGTGCTGGGTTCGATCCTCTTCGGCCTCGCGACGCCGACCGAGGCGGCCGCGATCGGCGCGCTGGGCGGCATCCTGCTGGCGATCGGCTACCGGGCGCTCACCTTCCAGCGGCTGCGCGAGAGCGTCTACCTGACCGTTCGGACCACGGCGATGGTGTGTTGGCTGTTCGTCGGCTCCTACGTCTTCTCGGCGGTCTTCTCCTACCTGGGCGGCGAGCAGATCATCTCCGAGTTCGTCTCCGGGCTCGACATCACGCCGCTGCAGTTCCTGCTCCTGGCGCAGCTCATCATCTTCCTTCTGGGCTGGCCGCTGGAGTGGTCGGAGATCATCATCATCTTCGTGCCGATCTTCCTGCCGCTGCTGGAGCTGTTCGGAATCGACCCGCTGTTCTTCGGCATCCTGGTCGCCCTCAACCTGCAAACCTCGTTCCTGACGCCGCCGATGGCGATGTCGGCCTATTATCTCAAGGGCATCGCCCCGCCGGAGGTGAAGCTGACGCACATCTTCGCCGGCATCATGCCGTTCCTGCTGATGGTCTTCGTGGCGATGGCGGTGGTCTACATGGTGCCGGGCGCGGTCTACTACCTGCCGGAGGTCTTCTATGGGCGCTGATCCGCGGCTCATGGAGCTGCCGGTGCCGATCCTGCAGGAGCGGATCGCGAGCGGGGCGATGCGCGCCGCCGATCTCGCCGCCGCCGCGGCCGCCAAGGTGGAGGCCGCCGACGGCGACGGCCTGGCCTGGTTCGACGGCGACTACCTGCGCCGGCAGGGTGCGGGGATGGACGTGTGGCGCGGTCGCGGCCGGCCGCTGGGCGCCCTTCACGGCCTGCCGGTGACGGTGGGCGACCTCGCCGACACCGCGCGCATCCCCACCCGCCTCGGCACCGCCGTCCACGACGCGCGCGTGCCCGAGCGCGACGCCGCGTTGGTGGAGCGGCTGCGCGGCGCCGGGGCGCTGATCGCCGGCAAGGGCGTCGTCTCGCCGTTCGGCACCGGCGGCTCGGACGGAGCCGCCACGCCGGTCGCGGCGCGCTATGCGCCGGCTGCGGTCATCACCTCGGCCGACGGCGGGGCGATCGCCGAGGCCGCCGCACGCGGGGTGGTCGGGTACCGGCCGACCGCAGGCTCCATCCCCATGCGCGGCGTCTTCGCCGCGGCGCCGACACTGGCGACGGCGACCGTGCTGGCGACCGATCTCGTCGGCGCGGCGAGCGTTGCCGAGGCGCTGTTCGCGCCGGGCGACGACGCCGCCTTCGCCATGCCCGCACCGCCCCCCGGCCTGAAGGCCGCGACGGCCGCCACGCCCCCCGTGCCGCCGACCATCGCCGTGGTGCCGCCGCTGTGGTGGGACGATGCCGACGCCGACATCGTCGCCGCCTTCGAGGAACTCGCCGAGGCGCTGACGCCGCGGGCCTTCGGAGCGACGCTGCCGGAGATCTTCCACGAGGCGACGACGCAGGCACACCGCATCATCGCCGCCGAGAGCGCCAAGACGCTGCACGGCACCGTCGAGCGGCACGGCGACGACCTCCCCGCCGGGGTCGCCGCGCTCGTGGCGGCCGGCGAGGGGGTGAGCGCGCGCGACTACCTCACCGCGCTCGATTGGCGGACCGTGCTCGCCGCCGGCCTCGACGCCGTCCTCGACCGCTGCGACGCGGTCCTGACGGCGGTGTCGCCGCGGGTCGGCGAGGCGGGGCCGGCGGACGCCAACCTCACCTGGGCCTTCCTCGGCGTGCCCTCGGTCACCCTGCCGTTGCTGGGGAGCGAGGACGGGCGCGCCATCGGCCTGCAACTCATCTCGCGCAAGGGCGACGACGCGCGCCTCCTGCGCACCGCGGCCTGGCTGCAGGCGCTCGTCGTCCGCCAGGGGGAGTCGAACTAGTGCTGGAACGCATTCTGTCCGTGATCGCCTTCGCCGTCCTGTGCGGCTTCCTCTTCATCCTGACGTGGCACGTCCCGCGGATCGACCTGACGGTGGTGCTCATCGCCACGGTGCTCCTGAGCGGCTACGATATCCTGATCCACCGCCCGCCCGGCGCCAAGTAGCCCGGCGCGGCGCCCGGAGCGCGCCGTCGGCCGGCCGATTCCGCACGCGCCCGTGGCGCACCGCGCCCCCAGGGCGCCATTGCCGGTTGCACTCGGCCACCCGGTCGCGTATATGCCCGCCCATCCCACACGCGAGCTGTTCTCCGGTGCCCCGATGAACGGGGCCAGCGCTCGCGGAGGTTCAACCGGAAAGTAGAGAATATATGGCTCTTCCCGACTTCACGATGCGTCAGCTCCTCGAGGCCGGCGTCCACTTCGGCCACCAGACGCACCGCTGGAACCCGAAGATGCAGGATTACATCTTCGGCGCGCGCAACAACATCCACATCCTCGACCTCGCGCAGACCGTGCCGCTGCTGCACCAGGCGCTGAAGGCCGTGTCCGATACGGTCGCCAAGGGCGGTCGCCTGATGATGGTCGGCACCAAGCGCCAGGCGCAGGAAGCCGTCGCCACGTCCGCCACCGAGTGCGCCCAGTACTACGTCAATGCCCGCTGGCTCGGCGGCATGATGACCAACTGGAAGACGATCTCCAACTCGATCCGCCGCCTCAACAATCTGGAAGAGATGCTCCAGGGTGAAGCCCAGGGCTTCACCAAGAAAGAGCGCCTCAACCTCGACCGTGAGCGCGAGAAGCTCGAGCGCAACCTCGGCGGCATCAAGTCGATGGGCGGCGTGCCGGACATCGTGTTCGTGATCGACACGAACCGCGAGGCGATCGCCATCCAGGAAGCCCGCCGGCTGGGCATCCCCATCGTCGCCATCCTCGACACCAACTGCGACCCCGAGGGCATCACCTACCCGATCCCGGGCAACGACGATGCCGCCCGCGCCATCACGCTCTACTGCGACCTGATGGCCCGTGCCGCGCTCGACGGCCTGCTCCGCTCGCAGGGCGATTCGGGTTACGACCTGGGCGAGGCCGAGGAGCTGCCGGTCGAGCCGGAACTCACCGAGGAGCCCGCCGCGACCGAGGAAGCCGCCGCCGCCGAGGTTTCGACCACCGTCGAGGAGACCCCGGTCGCCGAGCTGATGGAGCCGACCCCGGAAGACACCGGCGACGCCCCGGCCGAGTCCGAGACGCAGACCGCCTAACCTGCCGATCCCATAAGGGAGCCATTTCGGGCGGCGACATGAAGAAGGTCGGCGACTACTGGCTCCCGGATCAGGACATGCGCTGGGGCTCGAACCGGCGCAAATCCAAGGCCGCCTACGCTCACGGCGGCCGCGGCGAGCAGATCCACCACCTGGAGGATGCGCTCGCCTCCGTCCCACGCCGCACCACCGCGATCGACGTCGGCGCCAACATCGGCGCCTATGTCCGCCTCCTGGCCGAGGCGTTCGACCATGTCGTCGCCATCGAGCCTGCCGCGGACGCCGCCGCGTGCCTGCGCCGCAACATCGCCGACTGGGGCGTTGCCGAGCGTGTCACGGTGCACGAGATCGCCGCCTCCGACCGTGACGAGCGCGTCGCCATGGAGGCCGAGCCCGGCCGCCGCACCCTCACCCGCCATGTGACCCCCGGCGGCGACATCCCCGCCCTGCCGATCGATCGTCTCGCCGTTTGCGACGTCGCCTTCCTCAAGCTCGACGTCGAGGGCTACGAGGAGCGTGCGCTGCACGGTGCCCGCCAGACCATCCTGCGCGACCGCCCCGTCATCATGATGGAGGTGAAAGTGCAGACCGATGCCCGTTACGGGCGCGCGATGGCCGCGCACACGCTGGTCGAATCGCTCGGCTACCGGCTGCTGCGCAAGATCGGCGCGAAGGAGATCGACTGGCTCTACGCGCCGGGCTGATCTCGCCCGTCGCGACCAAGTGCCGGGGCGTGATCACGCAATCGAGAACGCCGCAGCGTTGATTTTGAATAGCTCGCAAGTAGCCTTGGTCGGAACCCGGCGCGTGCTGCGGCCGGGATGACCTCGCACTGCGCCACGTCGCCCCGGAGCCTCCCATGAGATACGCCCTCGCTTTCGCCAGCGCCGCCGCGCTTCTGGCGCCGCTCGCCTTCACCTCCGCCGCCGCCGCGCAGGACGCCGCCCCCCAGGTCGAGCGTCACGAGATCATGGAGGAGGTCGGCGACGCGATGGGGGTGCTGGGCGGCATGGCCAAGGGCGAGCGCCCCTACGACGCGGCCGCCGCCACCGAGGCGCTGGACGTCTTCATCGTGCAGACCCCGCTGTTCCTGGAGCTCTTCCCCGAGGGAAGCGAGACCGGGCACGACACCCGCGCCAAGCCGGCGATCTGGGAGGACCCGGCCGACTTCCACGAGAAGGGCGAGGCGCTGGTCGCCGCCGCCGAATCGGCCAAGGGCCCCGCCGGCGAGAGCCTCGAGGGGTTGCGCACCGCGCTCGGCCCCGTCGGCCAGTCCTGCCGCGCCTGCCACGAGGCCTACCGCGCGCCGAAGAACTAGCCGCGCGCACCGCCGGCGCCCCGGCCCTCGACCGGCCCCGACAATCGGCCGCGGCGTCCCCCGCCGCGACCACCTTCAACCGGATTCGCCGCCCGATGCGCACGCTCCTCGTCCTCCTCGTCGTCCTCGCCGCGGGCGGCGCGGCCGCCTGGTTCCTCAGCGCGCCGCAGCCGCTCGCCGCCTCCGCCGTTCCCACCGGCGGGGATGCCGCGCGCGGCGAGGCGGTGTTCTGGGCCGGTGGCTGCGCCGCCTGCCACGCCGCACCCGGCGCCACCGGCGAGGCCAAGCTCACGCTGGCCGGCGGCCTCACGCTGCACACACCGCTCGGCCCGATCGTCGCCCCCAATATCTCCCCGTCCCCGGCAGGCATCGGCGACTGGTCGGACGCCGACTTCGCCAACGCCGTCCTGCGCGGTATCTCTCCGGACGGCACACACTACACCCCCGCCTTCCCGTGGACCTCCTACCGCAACATGCGTCCCGGCGATGTCGCCGACCTCCGCGCCTACCTCGCCACCCTCCCCCCGTCCGACGACCGGCCGGACGCCGCCGGGCTCCCCTTCCCCTTCGGCTGGCGCCGCCCGATCGGCCTGTGGAAGCGCTTCGCCCTCACCGACCCACCGCCCGTCCCGCAAGGCGCCGACGAGGCGGTGACGCGGGGCCACTACCTCACCGTCGCGCTCGGCCATTGCGGCGAGTGCCACACGCCGCGCACCGTGCTCATGGCGATGGATCCGTCCCGCTGGCTGGCCGGCGCCCCCAATCCGGACGGTGACGGCACGGTCCCCAACATCACGCCCGCGCGCGCCGGCCTCGCCGACTGGCCGGCGGCCGACATCGCCTATCTCCTCGAGTCGGGCTTCACGCCGGACTTCGATTCGGTCGGCGGGTCGATGGCGCCCGTGGTCGACAACTGGTCCCACGTCGACGGCGCGGACCGCGCGGCGGTCGCCGCCTACCTGAAGGCGATCGCGCCGGTCCCCGCCGAATAGGACGCGCACCGGACTGTGAGACCTTTCGAGATGTCGTGATCTCGCCCGCGGGCAGGCGCAAGACCGCGGGCCGATGCGTTGTGGTTCATCGCGGGCGGCACCATGTTTCAAGGTGGCAGCGGGAGGGTACGACTGGTGTTCGATCTGGATCTCGGGATCAATCTCTACTTGATCGCGGCAGCGGTCCTGGTCTTCGTCGTCATCCTCGCGGCGGTGAAGACCGTGCCACAAGGCATGCACTACACGGTCGAGCGGTTCGGCCGCTACACGCGCACGCTGCGGCCGGGACTGTCCATCCTCACCCCGTTCGTCGAGCGCATCGGCGACAAGATCAACATGCGCGAGCAGGTGCTGGACGTCCCCAGCCAGGAGGTCATCACCCGCGACAACGCCACCGTGAGCGCCAACGGCGTCACCTTCTTCCAGGTGCTCGACGCCGCCAAGGCCGCCTACGAGGTGACCGACCTGGAGCAGGGCATCCTCAACCTCACCATGACCAACATCCGCTCGGTGATGGGCTCGATGGACCTCGACGAGCTGCTCTCCAACCGCGACGAGATCAACAGCCGGGTGCTGCGGGTGGTCGACGCGGCGGTGGATCCGTGGGGTGTGAAGATCACCCGGATCGAGATCAAGGACATCAACCCGCCGCCCGACCTCACCCAGGCGATGGCGCGGCAGATGAAGGCCGAGCGCGAGAAGCGGGCGCTGGTGCTGGAGGCGGACGGCGCGCGCCTGGCCGCCATCGCACGGGCTGAGGGGGAGAAGCAGTCGCTCATCCTCGCCGCCGAAGGGCGCCTCGAGGCCGCGATGCGTGACGCGGAGGCGCGCGAGCGCTCCGCCCAGGCCGAGGCGAACGCCACCGCCTCCGTCTCGGCCGCGATCGAGGCCGGCTCGGTGCAGGCCATCAACTACTTCGTGGCGGACAAATATGTGGGAGCGCTGCGCGATCTCGCAGCCGCGCCCAACCAGCGCACCCTGATCCTGCCGATCGACGCGGTGGCGACGCTCGGCTCACTGGCCGGCATCGCCGAGATCGCACGCGAGGCGTTCGGCCCCCACCCCGCCGGTGGCGCGCCGGCCACATCGCCCGAGCCGCCGCGCCCCGACCGCCCCCGCCGCGATGCCGAGGACGATTATCATCCCTGGGAAACGAGGGGCGAGGCCTCCGCCGCGTCCGTCCCACCCGCTCCGGCGCCGGAGCCGGAGCCGCGTCGCGAGGCCCCGGCATCGTCGGCGCAGGCGAGCCGCTCGGACCGCTTCCAGCGCATCAGCGCCGCGACCGAGGCGCTGGCCGAACGGCTCTCGGTGCACGACCCATGGGGGCGGCGGCCATGATGGTCCTGCTGGCCGTGCTGCGCGACCTCGGACCCTATGCGTGGTTCATCGTCGGCGCGCTGTTCCTCATCGCCGAAGTGGTCTTGCCGGGGATCAACCTCATCTGGTTCGGCGCGGCGGCCTCGGCGACGGGGCTGGTGGCGCTCGCCTGGCCGCCGCTCTTCGCGGCGGTCCTGGGCTGGGAGGGGCAGATGGCGGCCTTCATCGCCTTCGCCGCCATCAGCGTGATCGGCGCGCGCTTCCTCGCCGCCCGCCGGTTCGACGACGGGATCGATCGCGTCAACCGCGACCCGTCGGTGCACATCGGCCGCGAACTGGTTCTGGCCGAGCCGATCGTCGCCGGCACCGGCCGCGCGGTGTGGGGCGACAGCTTGTGGCGCGTCACCGGCCCGGATCTGCCGGCGGGCCTGAGGGTGCGCGTCGTCGGCGTCGACGGGTCGACGCTCAGGGTCGAGCCGCTGGCCGCCGGCACCGCGGTCGCCCACCCCGCCTGAGGGCCAGGAAGGCGTGCATAGCGGGGATCGCGTGCCGGGCGGCGCTTCCGTACCGGCGCCGCGGACGGCACACTGGCGCCATGTTGGCACATTCCTTCGGACCCCTCGTGGACGGCATCTGGGTGGAGCGGCGCAAGCGCTTCATGCTGGATGTGACGCTCGGTGACGGCAGCACGATCACCGCCCACTGCCCCAACACCGGCGCGATGACGGGGCTCGTCAACCCTGGCTCGCGGGTGCTGCTGTCGGTCTCGGACAACCCCAAGCGGCGCTATCGGCACACGCTGGAGGCGGTGGAGGCGGACGGCGTGTGGGTCGGCGTCAACACGCAGAACCCCAACCGCGTGGCACTGGCCCTGGCGCGAGCGCGGCTCGCCCCTTTCCCCGCCGCCGGCGAGGTTCGACCCGAGGTGCGCTACGGCAAGGCCGAACGGATCGACATCCTGGTGACCGCCGAGAGCGGGCGGCGCACGTTCATCGAGATCAAGAACGTGCACCTCATGGAGCGCCCCGGCGAGGCGTCCTTCCCCGACAGCGTCACCGCCCGCGGCGCCAAGCACCTCGACGCGCTGGCCGACGTGGTGGCGGCGGGCGACGACGCGCTGATGCTCTTCCTCATCCAACGCGGCGACGCCGAGACCTTCCGTCTCGCCCGCCACATCGACGCCGCGTACGGCGAGGCGTTCGACCGGGCCTGCGCGGCGGGCGTGCGGATGGCGGCGCTGCGCTGCGCGATATCGCCGGAGGGCATCCGGGCGGCCGGCCTGATCCCGATCCTGGGGCGCGAGGAGCTGAGCGAAGCTGCCTCCGAAGCCGCCTGAGATCTTGCCTTTCGCGGCCAAAACGCCGACATAACGTCAGCGGAGGGAGGCCGGCGACCATGGTAGAATTCATCGATGCAGACGTGGCACCTGCCCGCAACACGGGTCAGGTGCGCATCTACGGCCAGGACGCGTTCGCGGCGATGCACGCGGCCGGCGCGCTGACCGCCCGATGCCTCGACGAGCTGGAGGACTTCATCGTCCCCGGCACCACCACCGAAGCCATCGACGAATATGTCATGGCCTTCGCCGAGAAGCACGACGTCATCCCCGCGACCCTCTATTATCGCGGCTTCCGCAAGGCCTCGTGCACGTCGGTCAATCATGTCGTGTGCCACGGCATCCCGGTGCCGAAGCCGCTGAAGGAGGGCGACGTCCTCAACGTCGACGTCACCTTCATCCTCGACGGGTGGCACGGCGACTCGTCGCGCATGTACCGCGTCGGCCAGGTGCGCCGCGCGGCCGACCGCCTGTTGAAGGTGACGCTGAAAGCGCTGGAGCTGGGGGTCGCCGCCGCCCGTCCCGGCAGCACCACCGGCGACATCGGCCACGCCATCCAAACCTACGTCGAGGGTGAGCGCTGCTCCGTCGTGCGCGAGTTCTGCGGCCACGGCGTCGGCCGCATCTTCCACGACATGCCGAACATCCTGCACTATGGCCGCCCCGGCGACGGGGTGCGGCTGCAACCCGGCATGATCTTCACGATCGAGCCGATGGTGAACCTCGGACGCCCGCACGTGAAGGTCCTGTCCGACGGATGGACCGCCGTGACGCGCGACCGTTCCCTCTCGGCCCAGTACGAGCACACCGTCGGCATCACCGAGGACGGCTGCGAGATCTTCACGTTCTCGCCCCACATGCTGCCGGTCGACTGATCAATTTCAGATTGCATGATCAAACCAATCTGAGGTAGCGTCTCCCCAGGGATGGGGATGATCTATGTCCGGACCAGAGCGGGAACAGTCTCGCCTCTCGAATTCGGCGCTGAGCCTCTTGCGCGCCGCCGTCGCGGCCCACGCGGCCGCGCACGCCGACGGAGCGAGCGTTCGACCCGCCGGCGACGCGAGGCCCCCCGCCGAGCGCGACCGCCCCGCGCAGGGCGACGAACCACCACTCACCGCGAGAACCCCGAGCCCGGCCGGCCTGCCTTTGCCCGGTCACCCCCCGGCGCACGACACGCCGCCAGACGGGCTGGCGTGCGACACGGCACGGGGGCCGGGCTCTCAGTGCGTCCGGACCGGGCCGAGAGCGGCCGTCACGTCCCGCACGTCCGCCGTGCAACCCGTGTTGTTCGAGGTCGGCGCGCGACCGCAGGCGCAGGGTTGGCCGGCGCACGCCACCACCGCCGCCGCACGTGCCGGGCACCGGCAAAGCTCGCCCGACCTCGCCGCCGGGCACCGCGAGCGTCTGCGCGACCGGTTCGACCGCGGTGAGACCCTGCCGGACTACGAGCTGCTCGAACTTCTCCTGTTTCAGTCGATCCCCCGGCGCGACACCAAGCCGACCGCCAAAGCACTGATCGCCGAGTTCGGCTCGTTCGCGGCGGTGCTGTCGGCCTCCTCGTCCCGGCTGATGGCGGTCAGCGGCGTCGGCGAACGCGTTGCGAGCGACTTTCGCCTGATCCGCGCCGCCGCCGAGCGTCTCACCCACGACGCCCTCGCCGATCGCCCGCTCCTGACCTCGACCGACGCCGTGGTCGACTACTTTCGCGCCAAGCTGCGCGGCCTGCCGCGGGAGGAATTCCACGTCGTCTATCTCGACAAGAAGAACAAGATGCTGGCGTCCGAGTGCGCCGGCGCGGGCACGGTGGACCACACGCCGGTCTACCCTCGCGAGGTGCTGAAGCGGGCGCTGGAACTGGGGGCGAGCGCGCTCGTGCTGGTGCACAACCACCCCTCCGGCGACCCGACCCCGTCGCGGGCCGACATCACGATGACCGAAAAGGTCATCGAGGGAGCCGCCCCGCTGGGCCTGACGGTGCACGACCACATCATCGTCGGCGCCAACACGCACACCTCGCTGCGCGGCGAGGGCTACCTCTGACGAAAGGTCATGGCGGAAGCGGTCAGGACGGGGCGACGCGCTCGGCGATGTAGGGCGGAAGCGCGAAAGCGGCGCGGTGAACGGCCGGCGTCCAGTAGCGCATGGCGAGGTCGAGCGAGAGCGCCCGCTCCTCCAACGCCTGCTGCTTGACCGCCTTCAGCGCCGGGTCGGAGGTTGCGAAGGCGTGCGCCATCGGCCCGCCGGTATAGCTGGGCACGGTGGACAGGAAGAAGCTCACGTCGTCGAACACATGGCGCAGGGTGGCGGCATGGCCGCGAAGCCAGTCGCCGGCCAGGAACGGCATGCCGGACTGGCACACCATCACTCCGCCGGGCCGCAGGACACGACGGCAGCGGGTGTAGAACACGTCGGTGAAGAGAGCGGCGCCAGGTCCGATCGGGTCCGGCGCGTCGACGACGATGATATCGTAGGTGGCCTTCGTGTCGCGCACGAACGCGGCTCCGTCCTCGATCACCAGGGACAGACGCGGGTCATCGAACGCGCCGGCCGACACCGACGGCACCTCGGCGACCATGAGGTCGACCACCGCGCGGTCGATCTCCACCAAGGTCAGGCTGGCGACGGGATGGCGCAGCACCTCGCGGGCCACGCCGCCGTCGCCACCGCCCAGGATCAGCACGTCGCGCGCCCCGCCATGAGCGAAGAGCGCCACGTGCGACATCATCTCATGATAGACGAACTCGTCGCCGGTGGTGACCTGGATGGTGCCGTCGAGCGTCAGGACACGGCCGAAGCTGGGGTTGTCGAACACCGCCAGGGCCTGCTCGCCGTCGACCGTGCGCACCGGCTTGTCGACACGCAACGACGTGCGGAAGCCCGCCTCGTCGTTGACCGTCTCGGTGACCCAGTTTGCCCAGTCGGGCAATGTCAAAGCCCGCGGCCGCGCAGGAACTCGCTCACCGCGATATTCTTCGGGGTGAAGGCCTTGCGCAGCACGTCGATGCAGGCGTCGGGCTGGGTCTCGCCGCACATGAAGATGTCCAGCGCGGCATACTTGTGCTCGGGCCAGGAGTGGATGGAGATGTGGCTTTCGGCCAGCACGGCGACGCCCGACACACCGCCATTCTCGTCAAAGTGGTGCAAATGCACGTGCAAGAGCGTGGCCCCTGCGACGTCGACGCACTCCTTCAGCGTCTCTTCGATGTGCTGCAGATCGTCGAGACGCTCCCCGCCATAGACGTCGACAATGATGTGGGCGCCGGCACAGCGAACGCCGTCCCGCAGCATCATGTGTTCGTCGCCGGACGCTTCCGCCTCCGGCAGGTCAGCGATGAAGTCCTCGTCGACGACGCCGTCAATCGTTCGGGTCAGGGGGCGGTGTTGAGCCATCCGCGGGTCGCACCTCGTAGTCTCTCGGGGTTATGTCCGGCCGGGAACGTAGGCTGAGCGGGCGAGACAATCAAGTCACGAAGCGCACTGAGCGCGCATATCACAAGCCCCTCAACAAACGCGATTTTTGATTGCATCAACCTATCGCAAAACTATATCCCGTTACGAGATATATCGGGCCGACATATCACGAACCGAGGACACTTTGAGCGCCGACACTCTAAGCCCCGTCGCCATGCTGTGCCTTGCCATTCTCTTCAACGGCGAGCGCACGGGCTATGAGATCAAGAAAGAGTCGCTCGAAGGGCGCCACCGCTGGTTCGTCGACGCCAGCTACGGCTCCATCTACCCCGCCCTCGCCCGCCTCGCCCACGGAGAACTCGTGACCGTGCGCGAGGAGGTCCAGTCGGGCCGCCCCTCGCGCAAGGTCTATTCCATCACCGCCACCGGGCGCGCCACGCTGCTCGATTCGCTGGCGCAACCGGCCGGACCGGACGTCTACCGCTCGCGCTTCCTGCTGCTCTCCACCTTCGCCCCGCGCCTGCCGCGCCACGTGATCGAGGAGGCGATCAACGAGCGCAAGGCCGGGCTGCGCTATGAGATCGCCTCCATCCGGGCCGCCATGGCCGACGCCGACCGGGACGGCGACCCGCACTGCGAGGCGCTCGAATGGGCGGCCGCGTACGGGGAGAACTGTCTCGGCGCGCATCTTGAATTCCTCGAGACGCATGGGGATCGCCTGATCGCCATGGCCCAGACCGATATCGCGGACGCCGCGGAGTAAGATTGCCATGAACGCGAAGTACATTCTGGCCGGACTGATGACCGCGGGGATCGCGGCATGGATGGCGAGCGGATCGGTCATCGTCGCGGGGAGCGCCCAGGAGGCGACCCCCCGCCCACCCGCCGAGCGTGCCGACGCCAACGCGGCGGCCTTCCGCGTGCGCACCCGCAAGATCTCCGCCGAGGATCGCGGCCGAACCCTCACCATGCGCGGCCGAACCCGTGCCGACGCGCTCGTCAACGTCGCCGCCGAGACCACCGCGCGGATCGCCGAGCGCCCCGTCGAGCGCGGCTGGGAGGTCGCGGCGGGCGACGTCCTGTGCGAGCTCGACAAGGGCGTGCGCGCCGCCCAGCTCGCCCGCGCCAACGCCGAGATGGAGAAGGCGCAGCTGGAGTTCGACGCCGCCACCAAGCTGCGCGGCCGCGGCTTCGAATCGCAGACCCGCGTCGCCACCACCAAGGCCGCCCTCGACGCCGCCCAAGCCTCCGTCGCCGAGGCGAAGGAGGAGCTGGCGCGCACCACCATCCTCGCCCCGATCTCCGGCGTCGTGCAGGAGCCCCTCGGCGAGATCGGCGCCACCTTGGGCGTCGGCGGCATCTGCGCCACCATTCTCGACGCGGATCCGATCATCGTCACCGGTCAGGTCTCCGAACGGGACATCGCCGCGATCGACTTCGGCGCGAGCGCCCCGGTCGACCTCGTCACCGGCGAGAGCGTCACCGGTACGATCAACTACGTCTCCGCCACCGCCGACGCCGACACGCGCACCTTCACGGTGGAGCTTTCGGTCCCCAACCCCGACCATGCACTGCGCGACGGCGTCACCGCCGAAGCGCACATCCCCCTCGCCACGGTGCGCGCCCATCGCCTCTCGCCCGGCGTACTGACGCTGGACGACCGGGGCCGGATCGGCGTGCGCACGGTCGACGAAGAGAACCGGGTGGCCTTCATGCCGGTGAAGATCGCGATGCAGGATACCGCCGGCTTCTGGGTCACGGGGCTGCCGGACACCGTCACCATCATCACCGTCGGCCAGGAGTACGTGATCGAAGGCCAGACGGTGGATCCCGTCGCGGAGTCCGACGACGTATGATCAGCATCCTCGACGGCCTGCTCAATCGGCCGCGCACGATCCTCACCCTCCTGATCTTCCTGCTGGGCGCGGGCGCGTTCATCTACGCCACGATCCCGAAGGAGGCGAACCCGGACATCGACGTTCCGATCTTCTACGTCTCGGTCGTCCAGCAGGGGATCTCGCCGGAGGACGCCAACCGCCTCCTGGTGAAGCCCATGGAGACCGAGCTGCGCGGGCTCGACGGGCTGAAGGAGATCAAGGCGACCGCCTCCGAGGGGCACGCCGGCATCATCCTCGAGTTCAACGCCGACTTCGACAAGGACGAGGCGCTGGCGGACGTGCGCGACAAGGTCGACCGCGCGCAGGCCGAGCTGCCGGACGACGCCGAAGAGCCGACCATCACCGAGACCAACTTCTCACTGGTGCCGACGATCATCGTCGCGCTCTCGGGCGACGTGCCGGAGCGCACGCTCTACCAGCACGCGCGCCGGCTGAAGGACGCGGTGGAGGCGATCCCGACCGTCCTGTCGGCCAGTCTCTCCGGCTCGCGCGAAGAGCAGCTCGAGGTGCTGATCGACCGCACCGCGATGGAATCCTACCAGGTCCAGCCGGTGGAGCTGCTGCAGGCGTTGCAGAACAACAACGCGCTGGTCCCCGCCGGCTTCCTCGACACCGGCGAGGGCCGCTTCTCGGTCAAGGTGCCGGGCCTGATCGAGGACGCCGAGGACGTCTACAACATGGTGATCAAGTCCCAGGCGGGCGGGATCGTCACCGTCGGCGACATCGCCGAGGTGCGCCGCTCGTTCAAGGATCCGACCACCTTCACCCGCGTCAACGGGCGCCCGGCGATCACCATCGACGTGGTCAAGCGCCTGGGCGAGAACATTATCGAGAACAACCAGGCGGTTAAGGACGTCGTCGAAAAGGCGACCGCGAGCTGGCCGGGGGCGATCAAGGTCGACTATCTCCTCGACCAGTCGTCCTTCATCTACGAGGTGCTGGGCGGGCTGGAGGCCTCGATCTCGACCGCCATCGTGCTCGTCATGATCGTGATCGTCGCCGCACTCGGCTTCCGTTCGGCGCTGCTCGTCGGTATCGCCATCCCGACCTCGATCCTGCTCGGCTTCGCGGTGCTGGCCGGCCTCGGCATGACCGTCAACATGATGGTGATGTTCGGCCTGGTCCTGTGCGTCGGCCTCCTCGTCGACGGCGCGATCGTGGTCGTGGAGTACGCCGACCGGCGCATCGCGGAAGGCGCGGACCGGCCGCAGGCGTTCCGCGAGGCGGCGCACCTGATGGTGTGGCCGCTGATCTCGTCCACCGCGACGACGCTCATCGCCTTCCTGCCGATGCTGCTGTGGCCGGGCGTTGCGGGCGAGTTCATGAGCTATCTGCCGGTGATGGTCATCATCGTGCTGACCGTCGCGCTCGTCACGGCGATGGTGTTCCTGCCGGTGGTCGGCGCGATCCTCTCGAACGCGCTCATCGTCGGCCTCTTCGCCGGCATCGTCGTCGCGGCGGTGGCGATGATGGCGCTGGCGGCCGCGCCGATGCCGCTGGCGGTGCTCGCCGCGCTCGCCGGCTTCGTCCTGGCGACGACAATCGCGACACGGCTCGCCGGTCGCTGGGGCCGCGGCCGCGCCAAGCCGCCGGTCGCCAGCGCGCACGGCCCGTTCGACATCACCAAGCTCACCGGCGCCGGGCGGCTTTATGTAAGCGGCCTGCGGCTCCTCGCGGGCAACACGCTCGGCATCATCCTCACCGTCGTCGTCGTCAGCGGCATGGCGTTCGCCGTGATGCAGGTGTTCGCAGCCAATTCCAACGGCGTCGAGTTCTTCGTCGAGGAGGAGCCGGACGTCGCGGTGGCGATGATCTCGGCGCGCGGCAACATGAGCGCGCGCGAGGCGCTGGGGCTGGTGCGCGAGGTGGAGAAGGTCGTCCTCGGTGTCGACGGCGTGGACAACGTCGTCACCAACGCCTTCCCCTCCGGCGGCGATACCGGCGGCGGCGCCAAGATCGACGGCGTGCAGGACAAGCCGGCCGACATCATCGGCCAGTTGCAGATCGAGCTGGTGGACTATTGCTGCCGCCGGCCGGCCGCCGCGATCTTCGAGGACATCCGCAACCAGACCGACTTCGCCGGCATCAAGGTGGAGGTCCGCAAGATCGAGGGCGGCCCCCCGACCGGCAAGGACATCCAGCTCCAGATCACCTCCGAGCTCTACGACGACGTCGTCGCCGCCACCGCGCGCGTGCGCGACCACGTCGAGACGGTCGAGGGGCTGCGCGACGTGGAGGACGACCGGCCGCTGCCGGGCATCGAGTGGCAACTCGACGTCGACCGCGAGGAGGCCGGACGCTTCGGCGCAGACGTCACCACCGTCGGGCAGATCATCCAGCTCGTCACCAACGGCGTGCTGTTGACGCAGTATCAGCCGGACGATTCGGAGGACCAGATCGACATTCGCGTGCGTTACCCGGAGGCGGAGCGCACCCTGCAGCAGTTCGGCGATCTGCGCCTGAAGACCGACAACGGCCAGGTGCCGATCATCAACTTCATCGACGTCAACCCGCAGCAGCGCGTCTCGTCCATC
This sequence comes from Acuticoccus sp. I52.16.1, assembly GCF_022865125.1. Lineage (NCBI taxonomy): Bacteria > Pseudomonadati > Pseudomonadota > Alphaproteobacteria > Hyphomicrobiales > Amorphaceae > Acuticoccus > Acuticoccus sp. I52.16.1. The sequence continues at coordinate 253,759 of NZ_CP094828.1, forward strand.
CAGCGCGTCGACGGGCAGTTCGCGATGACGGTGAAAGCGGACGTGCTCGACCAGCTCGGCTACGACCTCAACGCCAAGATCGCCGAGATCGACCAGTGGGTGAAGAGCGAGAGCTGGCCCCAGGGCGTGACCTTCAGCTTCCGCGGCGCCAACGAGGATCAGGCCGAGGCGATGTCGTTCCTGATGCAGGCGATGATCGCCTCGCTGGTGATGATGTTCCTGGTGCTGGTGACGCAGTTCAACTCGTTCTACCAGACGGCGCTGACGCTCCTGACCATCGTCCTGTCGGCGTTCGGCGTGCTTCTGGGCATGGCGATCACGGGGCAGAAGTTCTCCGTCATCATGACGGGAACGGGCATCATCGCGCTGGCGGGCATCGTGGTGAACAACGCAATCGTGCTGATCGACACGTTCAACCGCGAGCGGCTGGAGCAGCCGGATCTGCTGACGGCGACGCTTGCGACCGCGGCGCAGCGCGTGCGGCCGATCCTGCTGACGACGATCACCACCATCGCCGGCCTCATTCCGATGGCGACGCAGGTCAATCTCGACTTCTTCACCCGGACCATCGCGGTGGGTGGCATCACGTCGATCTGGTGGGTGCAGCTGTCGACCGCGATCATCGCCGGCCTCGCCTTCTCCACTATCCTGACGCTGGTGGTGATCCCGGTGATGCTGGCCATGCCGGAGACCGTGTCGCGTACGGCAGCGCGCCTGCGGGGCCGCGGCGTGGCGCCGATGCCTGCCGGCGGCGCGCCCCTGGCCGAAGTGGAGCCGGCCGAGCCGCAGGTCTACCGCCTCCCCGCCGCCCCGCCGGAACCGCGCCCGGCGCCGGGGACGCCCGACGAGGCTCTGCCGCCGGACGTCTACGCCCCGGTCGTTGCCCGCGCGCGCTCAGGTTCGCGCGATGTGGCCGCCGAGACGCCGTCCGCCGAGCCCGCCACCGCCGCGCCCCCCGAAACCGGCGGCAGGACCGGCACCGACGATGGGCGCGACACCGAAGATGGCCACACGAGCGGCACGGCCGAAGCGGCGGACACGCCCGCCCCGGACGTCTACGCCCCCGTGCTGGCGCGTCAGCACCGCCGCGGCGAGGAGCGGGACGGCACCACGACCTCGCCGCGCCACTCCTCAGAGGCCGCCGAGTAGTCGGCGCCCCGCGCCCCCCGGCGCCGCAGTCATTGCTCGAAGTGGACGGTCACCGCCGGATCGCCTGGTAGGCCCTGGTAGGTGACCGTCGCCATCCCTTTCGCCTTGGCCGGCGGCAGCAGCGGGCCGATCGATCCGACGCTGATCACCTGCCCCGGCTCGAAGGTCACGCCCTTCTCCATCAACCAGAGCGCGCTGTTGAGCGGGTTGCCGAGCACCGAGGCGCCCGGCGCCTCCGCCAGCACCTCGCCGTCCGCGGCCGTGACCCGGACCGTCATCGCCTGGAGCGCCTCGATGAGCGAGGGGTCGGCGGGGATCGCCTCGCCGACGACGCCCATCCGCGCGCCGACGTTCATGGCCGTGATCGTCGCCCCCGTCATCGGCTGACCCTCGGCCAACATCAGGTCCGGCAACTCGATGAAGGGGTGCACGGCGCTGATGTGGGCCAGCACCTCCTCCGGCGTCGTGGCGTCGTTGATCCCGGCGTCGCCCACCACCAGAAGCAGGTCCGCCTCGAAGAGCGGGCGGGCCCCGAAGGCGGCCGGAACGGTGGCGCCGTCGTCCAGCATCATCTTTTCGAGGAGCGTGCCCATCACCGGCTCGTCGACGCCGAAGTGCTGCTGCGCGCCGGCGCTGGTGAGGCCCGCCTTGTAGCCGATCACCGGGCCGAGCGTCTCCGTCAGCTCGCCCACCAGCGCGTCCTGCACGCAGCGTGCATCCGCCGGACTCGCGTCGACGCCGAGCGCCTGGGTGGGTGTCCTGGAATGGAAGTCGCCGACGAAGGCGTCGATCGCCGCATCCTGGACGCACGCCGCCATCGCGCGGTCGGCCACGAAGGGCTGCGCGATGATGAGCTGCGCGGTCAGCAGTGCGCCGCAGACAGTCGCAAGTCGCCGCATGGTCATCCCCCTGGATTATCCCGCCTTGTCGCCGGCGGGCGGCGCCAGATTAGCAGCATCGCGTCCGGCGCAAAGGGCCCGGCGGCGGGCGCGGCCCCCCGCGCCCGCCGGCCTCCGCCGGAACGGCGACATCAATTGTTCGCCGCTGCGCCGGATCGACTTGGAAAGAGGCGCTCCCCGGTCTTACCCTTGCGCGGCCTGGTCTTCGCCCGCCGGCGTGGACCGCCAGAGCGAACGCCGCCCGCGGCCGTCGTCCGGCCCGCCGCGCGGCAGGAGGACAGCTATGATTCGCTTCGGAACTCCGAACGGTAACGAATTCTTCTTCGACGATTCGCGGCGCGAGACGATCTTCGGCCTGGGCGGCGACGACACGTTCGCCGGTATCGGCGCCAACGACCGGGCCTACGGTGGCCCCGGCGACGACGACTTCACCCTGTCGGAGGCCATCACCGACGGCAGCACCAGCTTCCGCCCGCTGTCGGCCTATATCTTCGGCGGGCCGGGCGAGGACACCGTCACCTACGACACCCCGCCCGACACGATCGACATCTTCTTCGGCCTGACGACGCTCTATTGGGGATCCAGCGACACCACGGTCTATCTGCTGGGGGTGGAGCTGTTCGGCGCCAGCGAAGGCTGAGGGCGGGCTACTCGAAGGTCTCCTCGCGCTCGCGCACGGAGGGCTCGCGCGCCTGCTGCAGGTCCTCCTCGGGCGGGATCTCGGCCTGTTGGCTCTGGCGCGTCCACATCTCGGCATAAAGGCCGTCGAGGGCCATCAGCTCGGCGTGGGTACCGCGCTCGACGATCGCGCCGGCATCCACCACGATGATCTGGTCGGCCTGCACCACGGTGGACAGGCGGTGCGCGATCATCAAGGTCGTGCGGCCGGCCGACACCTTGTCCAGCGCGGACTGGATGTCCTCCTCGGTGCGGGTGTCGAGCGCGGAGGTCGCCTCGTCGAGGATCAGCACCGGGGGCGCCTTCAGGATCGTGCGGGCGATGGCGACACGCTGCTTCTCGCCGCCCGACAGCTTCAGTCCCCGCTCGCCGACCTCGGTATCGAACCCCTGCGGCAGGCTGCGGATGAAGTCGCCGATCTGGGCCATCTCGGCGGCCCGTTCCACGTCCTCGCGGCCGGCTGCCGGCCGGCCGTAGGCGATGTTGTAGGCGATCGTGTCGTTGAAGAGCACCGTGTCCTGCGGGACGATGCCGATCTGCCGGCGCAGCGAATCCTGCGTCACGTCCCGGATGTCCTGGCCGTCGACGGTGATGGCGCCGCTGGAGATGTCGTAGAAGCGGTAGAGGAGCCGCGAGATGGTCGACTTGCCGGCGCCCGACGGACCGACGATGGCGAGCGTCGTCCCCGCCGGCACCTCGAACGAGATGCCGCGCAGGATCGGCCGCTCCGGGTCGTAATGGAAGCGGACGTCGTCGAACCGCACGGTGCCGCCTGAGACGGCGATGGGCGTGGCGCCCGGCCGGTCGACCACCTCCTGCGGGATATTGAGGACGGCGAACATGTCCTCCACGTCGGCCAGCGCCAGCTTGATCTCGCGGTAGACGAAGCCTATGAAATTCAATGGGATGGAGAGCTGCATCAGCAGTGCGTTGACCATCACGAAGTCGCCCAGCGTCTGCTCGCCGGCCATCACCGCGCGCGCGGACATGATCATCAGGGCCGTCATGCCGATAGTGAAGATCACCGTCTGGCCCATGTTGAGCCAGGCGAGCGAGGTCCAGGTGCGCACCGCCGCGTCCTCGTAGCTCGCCATCGAGCGGTCGAAGCGGTCGGTCTCCATCGTCTCGTTGTTGAAGTATTTGACCGTCTCGTAGTTGATCAGACTGTCGATCGCCTTGGAGTTGGCGTCGGTGTCGGAATCGTTCATCTCGCGCCGGATCGAGATGCGCCATTGCGAGGCGATCACCGTGAACCACACGTAGGCGATGACCATCACCACGATCACGCCGAGGTAGGAGAGCGAGAACTGGTAGGCGATGACCGCCGCCATCAGCGCGAATTCCAGGATGGTGGGGATCGCGTTGAGGATGGTGAAGCGCACCAGGGTCTCGATGCCCTTGATGCCGCGCTCGATGACGCGCGACAGGCCGCCGGTGCGCCGCTGCAGGTGGTAGCGCAGCGACAGGGCGTGCAGGTGCATGAACGTGCGCCGGGCGAGCTGGCGAACCGCATGCTGGCCGACACGGGCGAACAGCGCATCGCGCAGCTGGTTGAAACCCATGCTGAGCAAGCGCCCCACCCCGTAGGCGACCACCAGCATGATCGGCCCGACGAGGAAGGCGGGGAGGTTCCAGCCCGGCGTGTCGGTGATCCGCTCGGCGGCGGCGGGGCCGAACTCGCCGGCGGTCAGCGCGTCGGTCGCCCACTTGTAGGTGTAGGGAATGAGGACGGTGACGACCTTGGCCGCGACGAGGGCGAGGATCGCGACGGCGACGCGCAGCTTCAGGTCGGCGCGGTCGCTGGGCCACATGTAGGGCCACAGGCCGCGCAAGGCGCCGAACATCTCGCCGCGATCGGCACTTACGGGTTTCACGGGCGTCTCGTTCGGCGGGTGGTGTCGGAAGCGCGGCGGGCGCGCAGTTCGGAATTCATCTCACTCTAGATAGTGCGGTTGGCGCGCGAGCGTGAGACGTGGCGACCGATTCGGGTGAGTGGCAGCTATGGCGCCTCGGCGGTGCGGGCGCGGCTCGCCGCACTTTGCGCATGTTGAGCGGGCCGCTTCACCAAGCCTGCGCCGGCGCGGGAGGGGCCGCCGCGCGCGGCGGACGCCGCCGCTTCGTGGCGTCCGCCGGGCGCCGGCCGGGGGCGGGCGGGCGGCGTCGTCGTGACGACGCCGCCGGCTACTGCATCTCCTTGACCTCGACGAAGCGGATGTCGGGATGCTTCTCGCGCGTGTAGTTCAGCTCCCACGCGTTGCGCGCCAGATAAACCGGGTCGCCGTCCACGTCGTCGGCCACCACGGACTTGTTGCTCTCGACGAAGGTCTTCACCGTCGCGGGGGGGCCGGCGAGCCAGCGGGCGGTGGCGAACGGGGCAGGCTCGAAGTCGATCTTGACCTTGTACTCGGCCTCCACGCGCGCGGCCATCACGTCGAGCTGCAAGGCGCCGACGACGCCGACGATGTGGTCACCGCCGAGGTGGGTGCGGAAGACCTGGGCGAGCCCCTCCTCCGAGAGATCCTGCAACGCGCGGCGCATCTGCTTGGTCTTCATCGGGTCGCCGAGGCGCACGCGGCGCAGGATTTCCGGCGCGAAGCGCGGCAGACCGGTGAAGCGGAAGTCCCCCTTCTCGGCCAGCGTGTCGCCCACGCGGAGCGCGCCGTGGTTGGGGATGCCGATGATGTCGCCGGCCCAGGCCTCCTCGGCCAGCTCCCTCTCCTCTGCGAGGAAGAAGATGGGCGCGGTGACGGCCAGCGACTTGCCGGTGCCGACCTGATTGAGCTTCATCCCGCGCGAGAATTTGCCCGAGCAGATGCGTGCGAAGGCGATGCGGTCGCGGTGGTTGGGGTCCATGTTGGCCTGGACCTTGAAGATCAGCGCCGAGACATCGTCACGGTTGGGGTCGATCTTCATCTCGCCCGCCGGCTGCGGGCGTGGCGGCGGGGCCCATGCGGCGAGGCTGTCCAGCAGGTCGCCGACGCAGAAATCGCGCAGCGCCGAGCCGAAGATCACCGGCGACAGGTGCCCCTCGCGGTAGGCGTTCATGTCCACCGGGGGCATCGCCTCGGAGGCGAGTTCGGCCTGGCTGCGGAACTCCTCCAGGATGTCGGCGCGCACGGCGGCATCCAACTTCTCGTCGTGGATGCCGGAGAGCTTTTCGGTCGACCCGTACTTGGTGGAGCCGTCCCCGGCGAGCTTGTGCCAGTCGTTGGTGGTGAGGTTGTAGACGCCGTGGAACTGACCGCCCATGCCGATCGGCCAGGTGACGGGCGACAGCTCCAGCGCCAGCTTGTCGGCGATTTCGTCCATCAGCTCGAACGGGTCGACGCCTTCGCGGTCGACCTTGTTGACGAAGGTGATGATCGGGATGTCGCGCAGGCGGCAGACCTCGAAGAGCTTGAGGGTCTGGCTCTCGATGCCCTTCGCCGCGTCCACCACCATGACGGCCGAATCGACCGCGGTGAGCGTGCGGTAGGTGTCCTCGGAGAAGTCTTCGTGGCCCGGCGTGTCGAGGAGGTTGAAGACGTGGCCGCCGCGCTCGAACATCATGACCGACGACGAGACCGAGATGCCGCGCTTCTTTTCGATCTCCATCCAGTCCGACCGGGTGCGGCGGCGCTCGCCGCGGGCGGCGACCTCGCCGGCGAGGTGGATGGCGCCGCCGAAGAGCAGCAGCTTCTCGGTCAGCGTCGTCTTACCGGCGTCCGGGTGCGAGATGATCGCAAACGTGCGCCGGCGCGCGATCTGGGGCTTCAGCGCGGCTTCGGAGGGAAAGGCGGCAATGGTGTTCATGGCGCTTGCATGTAGCAATCCGGCCCGCGTCTCGCCAGCGGCTTGCGCGACCGGCGGGCAACTCTCGCACGTGCAAGGGCACAGACGGCGCTCGCCCGGGCCGTTGCCATGGGCCGTTCCTCACTCAGGGGCGCGCTCGGACGACCGTCAGCAGGAGGGCCTGGGCGGTGGCGATGCCGGAATGGAACGCGTCCTCGGCGTCGGGACCGAGGCACCAGTCGCCGGCGATGCCGAGGGCCGCGTCCGGATCGTAGTCCGGCCCCCGCGCCGCGACGCGGGCGAGACGGGCGAAGCGCCAGCGATGCGCGCTCGACGCCGCGAACGGGGCGGTCAGGCCGAGATGGCGCGCGACGAGGGCGCCGAGATCGGCGCCGACCGCCTCGGCGGTGTCCTCCAGCCGCGCGCTCGACCAGGTGGGTGCGGCGTGGGCGACGAGGGTGTCCGCGGTCCGGCCGGGCTTGGCGGCGTTGTGGACCAGGGCCGCGATCCCTTCCCCGGCGAGCGCATCTTCCGCCACCGAGGCCATCGCCGCGTCGATCCCCTCGCCCGCCAACATCAAGGTCCAGCACGGCGTGTAGCGCGCGTCGGCCGCGGCGGTGGCGAAGGTCTCGTGCACCGGCGCCAGAAGGCGGCCGGCCTGCGGGGCCGGCAGCGTCAGGACGACCGCGTCGAAGCCTTCGGCGCGCGTGCCGGCGGTGGATGTCAGCGTCCAGCCGTCGGCCCGGCGCTCCAGGGCAGCGACCTCGAACCCGGTGCGCACCTCCGATCCGACGAGCGCGGCATGGACGAGGCCGCTCATGCCCGGCAGTCCAACGGTGCGCGCTTCCACGCCCCGGTCGCCCCAGGTCGTGGCGGTCCCGTTCTGAATGCACTCGTGGAGGAAGCGGGCGAAGGTGCCGCCGGACGCGGTGACGAAGGGAGCGCCATGGTCGAACGCGCGGCCTTCGCTGCGACGCGTGGCCAGCCGTCCGCCGGCGCCGCGGCCCTTGTCGAACAGCACCGCATCCAGCCCGTGCTGGACGAGGTGGCGCGCGGCCGCGGCCCCGGCGATGCCGGCGCCGATGATGGCGATCGTCATGGGACCTCCCGACGCAACCCGACGCGCCCGATGCAGAGGGCGCGCCAGCCGCTCAGGCGTGCCGCGTGGCGTTGGCGCCGTAGTAGTTGATGTAGCGATGCGAGATGCCGGACACGGGCAGCACGATCATCACGTCGGTCGTCCCGAACTGGTGGTCGACGACGGCGCCGTCGGCCACGTAGGCCCCCAGGCGCAGGTAGCCCTTGATGAGCGGCGGCAGGGCACGCAGTGCGGTCTTGATGTCGATATCGGAGGCCGGCAGGCGGTTCATATCAACGTGACGCTTGTCGAGCGCGCGCGCCCGCCATTCCTCGGGCGCGAGGTGGTTGTGATAGAGGTAGGAGAGCGCGACGGCGAGCTCGTCCGGATTGGTGCCGGTGAGCGAGGCGCAGCCGAACAGCACGTCGATGTTGTGGCGCAGCGTGTAGGACCAGGCGCCGTGCCACAGAAGCTCCACCGTGCGCTTGTCGCGGTAGGGCTTCAGGACGCAGGAGCGGCCCAGCTCGAGGAAATTCAGCTCCGGATGGCGCTTCAGAACGGGCGCGATGTCGAACTCGGAGGTCGAGTAGAAGCCGCCGTTGTGCTCGGCGATCTCCTGACGCAGCAGGCGGTAGGTTCCGACGATGCGCGGCCGAGCCTTGCGGAAGCGGCGCGCGGCGACATTATGGTCGAGCACCAGGAGGTGGTCGCACAGGCCGTCGAACTGGTCGCGGTCGCGGCGGGTGGCCATGGTGAACGGATCGGCCTGGGCGGCCATTTCCTCGTAGAACACCTCGTAGCGGACCTGCTGGGCGCGGCGCACCTCGCTCATCGTGCGCGCCAGACGCACTTCGAGCGTGCCGAGCTGCCCGAAGGTGGGCGTCTTGCGGTCGAGCGGTGAGATGCGGGTGCCGGGAATGCGCGGTTTTCCCCCGGTCGTCGCCGGGTAGACGACGCGGCCCTTGGGAACGAAGCGACGTACCACAGGCGGCAGGGATTTCAGCCTGGCGACCCTGCGGCGGCGGCGGCCTTGATAAGGTTCGAGTGTCACGTCACCCGTTCCCCAGCGGACGCTGAGCGTCATTCATCGACTTCGGTTCCCTCCCCGTTCGCCGTGGCCTTCGCCGTGGCGGACGCGGTTGACGTTATTGTCAGCGTTCGGCCGACGCAACGGCGCCGGTCGCCGTTCCGGTGTCTGAATGAAACGTGTTGTCGCTTTGACGCAGATTCAACGCGCAAATGGACCCGGATCGCGCCGAGGCGGAAAACTTCCCCCTTGGATTGCAGAGACCTCACGCGACATGCTATCCTAGATTGTTATTGCGGATATGCCAAAACGTGCAGGGTCGGGTCACAACCATCGCCTTCCGCGGCATCGAGGCCGTCCCGGTGACGGTCGAGGTGCAGATCGTCACCGGCTCCGTCGGCTTCATGATCGTCGGGCTGGGGGACAAGGCGGTCGCCGAGAGCCGTGAGCGGGTGCGCGCGGCGTTGGCGGCGTGCGGCCTGTCACTACCGCCGCGCCGGATCACGGTGAACCTCGCCCCGGCGGACCTGCCCAAGGCGGGCAGCCACTATGACCTCCCCATCGCCCTGGCGCTGATGGTGGCACTCGGCGCCCTGCCGCAGGAGGCGGTCGAGGATGCGCTGGTGCTGGGCGAATTGGGGCTCGACGGGCGCATCGTCGGCGTCGCGGGGGTCCTGCCGGCCGCGGTGAGCGCCAACGCCCTCGGCCTGTGGCTGATCTGCCCGTCGTGCGACGGCGGTGAAGCGGCCTGGGCCTCGGCCGACATGACGATCGTGGCGCCGGCGAGCATCACCGCCTTCATGAACCACGTCGCCGGACGCCAGGCCCTCTCCCGCCCCCGACCGCAGACCCGGCAGATCGACCCCTTCGTCGCCGACCTCGCCGAGGTGAAGGGACAGGAGAGCGCCAAGCGTGCGTTGGAGATCGCCGCCGCCGGGGGGCACAACCTCCTCATGGTCGGCCCACCCGGCTCGGGTAAATCGATGCTGGCCGAACGGATGCCCTCGATCCTGCCGCCGATGACGCCGGCGACGTTGCTCGAGAGCGCGATGATCCGCTCCGTGGCCGGCGATCTGGCCGGCGGGCGACTCGAGCTCAACGCCCCCTACCGCGCGCCGCACCACTCCGCATCGATGGCCGCGCTCATCGGCGGCGGGCCGCGGGGCCGGCCCGGCGAGGTGTCGCTGTGCCACGGCGGCGTCCTCTTCCTGGACGAGCTGCCGGAGTTCGCGTCCAACGTGCTCGATGCGCTGCGCGAGCCGTTGGAGACGCGCCGCGCCAACATCGCCCGGGCCAACGCACGCGTCAGCTATCCGGCGAGGTTCCAGCTTCTGGCCGCCATGAACCCCTGCCGCTGCGGTCACGCCGGCGACCTCGGCCACACCTGCAAGCGCGGCAAGTCCTGCGCGCAGGACTATCAGGCCCGCGTCTCCGGCCCCTTCCTCGACCGGATCGACATGACGATCCACCTCGACGCTGTCTCGCCGATGGACCTGCGGGCGCCACGCGGCGAGGCCTCCAGCGCCGTCGCCGAGCGGGTGCGGGCCGCGCGCGAGCGGCAAGCCGTGCGGCTGACTGGCGAAGCGGGCGAACTCAACGCCGAATGCAGCGGCGACATGATCGAGGCGACGGTGGACGCCGACGAGGACGCCCGCACCCTGCTGGACCGCGTATCCGGCGAACAGCGCCTCTCCGCGCGCGGCTACCACCGCACGCTGAAGGTCGCGCGCACCATCGCCGACCTTGCCGCCAGCGCGGTCGTGCGCCGCGTCCACATGGCCGAGGCGCTGGCCTACCGCCATGCCGCGCTCTGACCGCCCGCCCGCGGCCGGTTCGTACGATCCGGCACGCCGCGGCCCGCTCGAACGCGACTTCGTAACCAAGTTTCGCGGCATACGTGCGAGACGGCTTGTCAATGCCCCGCCGAGGGAGGCACCTTCCCCGCATGGTCCACGCGATTTTCGACAATGCCGAGAAAGCCCGGAACGCCCTCGCCGAGGCGTTCGCGCAAGCAACGCGGGCCGTCGTCTTCACCGGCGCGGGCATCTCCACCGAATCCGGCATCCCCGACTTCCGTTCCGCCGGCGGGATCTGGAGCCGGATGGAGCCGATCCTCTACGACACCTTCGTCACGTCCGAGGAGGCGCGCCTGGAAGACTGGCGCCGCCGCTTCGACATGGCCGAGCGCTTCGCCGCCGCCCGGCCCAACGGCGCGCACGAGGCGATCGCCCACCTCGCCACGGCCGGCCCCGTGTCCCTGGTGGTCACGCAGAACATCGACGGACTGCATTCCCGCGCCGGGGTCCCACCCGAAAAACTGGTCGAACTGCATGGCGCGGGCGACCACGCGACCTGCCTGGAATGCGGCACGCGCCACGAAATCAGCTTTGCGCAAGATCAGATTGCGAAAACAGGCATGTCGCCACGTTGCACCGTGTGCGGCGGGCTCCTCAAGGCGGCGATCATCTCGTTCGGCCAGGCCATGCCCGAAGACGACCTGGAGCGCGCGATGAAGGAATCGGTGATGGCGGATCTGTTCGTGGCGGCGGGAACGTCGCTGGTGGTCTACCCGGCGGCCGCGCTGCCGCAGATGGCGAAAGAGGCCGGCGCACGGCTGATCATCTGCTCACGCGACCCCACGGATCAGGATCAGGAGGCCGATCTCCTCGTGCGCACGCCGCTCGCGGAAACGATGGGTCCACTCAAACAGATGAAATTTGCTTAAAATCGTGTGTCTTAGGCGCAACACGGTCTCGCGAAGATGCGAAAACCTGTCGCCTAATCGGTGAATGAATGGTAACGTCCGATTCACGGATGCGCAAAGTGGCTACGGTAGTAGGTAACCGACGGGTATAGTGGTGAGCGACAACAAGCTGGTGCGATTTATCGAACAATACTCTGTCGAGGACCGCGTCGAGAAGCCATTCGATGGCCTCAACGACCTCACGGAAGTCTCCGGCAGCATCAAGTGGTTCGACGTTGGTAAGGGTTACGGTTTCATCGTCCCGGATGACGGTGGAGCGGACGTTCTGTTGCACGTCACCTGCTTACGCCGAGATGGTTACCAGAGTGCTTACGAAGGCGCTCGTGTCGTGTGCGAAGTTGTCACAGGTTCGAAAGGCCTTCAGGCCTTCCGTATCCTGTCGATGGACGAGTCGCAGGCCGCCCACCCCTCGCAGCTCCCCCCGTCGCGGACCAACATCCAGGTCTCGCCCGAGGGCCCGGCCGAGCTGGCGCGCGTCAAGTGGTTCAACCGCTCCAAGGGCTACGGCTTCCTCACCCGCGGAGACGGTACGCCCGACATCTTCGTCCACATGGAGACGCTGCGTCGCTTCGGCGTGACGGAACTGCGGCCCAACCAGGTCGTGAAGGTGCGCTTCGGCAACGGTCCCAAGGGACTGATGGCGGCGGAGATCCTGCCGGAAAGCGGCCACAACGTTCCGCAGTCGCATTAAGGTGCGCGCCCCCAAGGGGGCGGCCGGCGTCCTCCTCGCGCTCCTCGTCGGCGTCGCCAGCGCGGCGCCGGTCGCGGCCGAGACCGGCGCGCCCGCTGCCAACGCGTCGACCGCTGCTGCAACGCCGGCCGTCGCCGCCAACATGCTCGTCGCCGAGACCGGCAGCGGCGCGCACACCTTCACCATCGAGATCGCCGACGACCCGATCGAGCGCGCGCGCGGGCTGATGTTTCGCCAACAGATGGCGCACGATGCCGGCATGCTCTTCATCTTCGCCGACGAGAGCGAGCGGGCCTTCTGGATGAAGAACACCATCCTCCCGCTCGACATCGTCTACGCCGATGCGTCCGGCACCGTCGTCTCGATCGCCAAGGCCACCACACCCTTCTCGACCGAGAGCATCCCCTCGGACGGACCGGCGCAATTCGTGCTGGAGCTCAACGCCGGCGTCGCCGACCAGATCGGCCTGAAGCCGGGCGACCGCCTGGTCCACCGCCGGATCGTCGCGCCTTGACGGTGCGGCGACCGCGGTTCGCGTTGCCGAACGGCGCGTTGTTCGCTAGGAGATGACACAGTCGGGGCATAGCTCAGCCTGGTAGAGCACCGGTTTTGGGAACCGGGGGTCGTAAGTTCGAATCTTGCTGCCCCGACCATTGACAGAGCCGGCCGCGGAAGGCCGATCCGAGGAGCGTATGCGCGCACGTATCTTCAAACCGGCCCGGACCGCCATGCAATCGGGAACGCGGCGCACAAAGCGCTGGCGTATCGAGCTGGAGGATCTGGGCGAGCCCGAGATCGAGCCCTTGATGGGCTGGACCTCCGGCACCGACACCCGCCGTCAGGTCCGCCTGGATTTCCCGACCCGCGAAGCCGCCGTCGCCTACGCCGAAAAGCACGGCCTGGACTTCTGGGTGGAAGAAGAGAAGGAACACGAGCGGCGCACGATGGCCTACTCGGACAATTTCCGCACCGACCGCGCCGCCCCCTGGACACACTGACGCCACCACCCTGCCCGGCCCCGTAGCTCAGTTGGATAGAGCAACGGACTTCTAATCCGTAGGTCCCAGGTTCGAATCCTGGCGGGGTCGCCAATATTTTCAACAGGTTAGAGGGAAAGTCGGGCGACGGAAAAGCTAAGATTGTGCGCCAGATTGTGCGTAGTGTGTCCGCTACTTTTCGCTGGCAGCGCCCCTCGCACGCGCCCTTTCCCGCCCCAGCGCTGCACACCGCCGCGAACAGTATTTCGCCTCGCGCTACCCTTGAACGCGGCCTCGCAATTCTCACACTGATGGTCGAGCCCGCCCGCGTTCTGACAGGCGTGAGAGCAGAACCGTGCGCGGGCATCCATGCTCGGAGAAACCGGGTCGCCACACCGCTCACAAGGCGGACGATCCTTTTTCGCCTCTAGGACGGCGTCCTTCTCCAACTGGTGCAGGTACTCCACCTGACATCGCTTTGAGCAGTAGACGCGCTTTACCGCGTGCGGCTTGGCTCGGTCGATCGCCCCGCCACAGCGAGGGCAATAGTCACGGAAGTCGAGCGGCTGTGTCATAGGCGCGTTGGTCGTTGAACTGGTGAAGGCGTGCGAGGCGCATGTGATTGGCCGTGGCGCACAGCGTTCCGCAAAACTTGGTATGCTCGCCTGGCAGCGGCTTGTGGCACCTCACGCACCGGGTCCGCTCGATATGCGCACCAGCTCCTAGCTGCACGAAATCGGGTTGGCCTTCCGGCCACGTCGGCCGAACCGCGCCGATCATCGCCAATGCGCGAGATACGACGTCAGCGGCGATCGCGTCTGCCACGGGCCAGGCTTTCCCTTGAAGGCACAGCCTGGCCCGTAGTGCGTGTCGGATGGGCGCCTCCATCGCGAATTTTGACGGCGCGCCGCGGTCCATCGCCTCCTTCATGATCTCCGCGACGGACTCGGCCAGCATGCGCCGGCCGCGGTCGTTCAGCCTATGGGGCTTGTCGATCTGCGGAGCCGTCCATCCGGTGCGGGCAAGCATCTCATGCCCAGTCGATGAACTTGAGGCCGTCCTCTACCGCCTGCGGGTCCAACCCCGCTTCTTTTGCCTGTGCCAATGCCTGAACCATGGTGGAGAATGCACGCGCCCGTCCGCCCGCGTCAAACGCCTGGAGCGGACGAATCACATCAAGCGTCACCGTCGCGCCCAGCTTGTCGGTCGCCTCCTCGGCAATGGCCGCGGCGATCGGCTGGAGCACCCATTGCGCAAGGTGCCGTTGCGCCTCCCGGATCAGCGGCCCCTGTGCCGCCGCTCCCCACATCGCCGGCAACACGCCGTAGACCGCGCACACGCTCTCACGTGCGGCGGCAAGGCTTTCGGCCGTCATCGCCCGCTGAAGATCCGGGGTTAGGTCGTTCGGTCGCCAGTCCGCCTGCGGAGCCGGTCCGCCAGCCGCATGGACGTTCACACTCTCCCGCACCATCACCTTGCCCCGGATGCCTCGGAACTCCCGTGCAATGGCAGTCATGTCGGTTTCGGGCGCCTCGGGAAACGGGACGATCAGCGAGCCCACCGGGGCGTTGCTGTAGGTCTCGGCCAACGCAGATTCGAGCGCGTGCAACAGGTCGCTCGTGAGGCTCGCACGCTTCAGCGGCGCGCTACCGAACCAGGGGTTCACCGGGTCAGAACCGATGATGACGTGCAGCACCTCGGACGCCAGCGCGGTTCGGCTCGTCGCTCCGCCAACGTCGGGGATGCTGACCCGGTAGGCGCGCGGCCGGCCGTTTCGGGTGGACACGTCCCAGTCGGAGACAGGCAACAGGCCCTCGGCATCGACGACCATCACAGCCTCCCCCTTCAGCGCGAGGGAACGACCGATGCGAGCGAGGTTGCGGGTAGTGAGGAACGTCGTCCCTTCCACATCAGCCAGTGAAAGCCCGTGCTCCCACATGGACACACAGGACTGCACGGTGCCCGTCAGCTCGGCGAGGCCGCGTGTCCCGGAGATGTACGCCTCGCGCGCCTGGATCACGTGGGCGGTGTAGCCGGTCGCCCGCTTTTCGGTCTCGGGTTTACGCCATGGCCAACGCATGCTTCGCCCTCCGGTAAGGTCTGAGAAGGTCAGCCGCGCCGCTGTACTGGAGCGCCTTGGCAACCCACGCTGCCGGCCGGTCATAGGATTCGCGGATAGCCCCGCCGAGGTCGGCGTCGTATCGGGTCACGCCCGCGCGGTCCTCTTGATCGGCGAGGTAGGCGACAAGGCGGCTGTGAGCCTGCATGACGGCATCGGGGACAGTGCCGCCGCCGACTTCACAGGTGATGCGCCACGTACCGCAGCGAGGCAGGATCAGCCCGCCGAGCCGGCCAGTCGAGACGGACACCGTGTTGTAGGTTGAGCCGTCCCATTCCTCGACGGTCTCGACCGTGGCGGGGCAAAGACGCGGCACCCATTCGCCGGGCCCCTCGACCACCCACACCACATCACGAGTGGTCCAGCGGTGGGCGACGTAGTGCTCGATCCGCTGCCAAGCCCAATCCGTTCCATCGGTCGTCGGATAGGTTGCCGGGATCGCCTCGTCCTCGGAGATAGTCATCGCCAGCATCACGCCCTCCACCGGTAGGCGGCTGAAACGCCCTTGGCGGGGGCAGTTGCGTTCCAGGCCCGCGCTTCGATCTGTGCCGCCGGGTAGGCCGGGCGGGTGACGGCGCTGATCTCGAACAGTGCCGCTCGGGTGATCGTCCGCAGCACGTCCGAACCGCGCCGCTCGATCCGCTCCCCGTCCCGCGCGACACGGAAGCCGGGCGACAGGCCCCGAATGAGGCCGGAGCGATGAGCAGCGAGGAAGTCACGCGCCCAGCTCGTGCCATCGTCCAGCGTCGCTTCGATCCGCAACGCGTCGTCGCCGTCTGTCAGGTGAAGCGTGCCCGCTGACCGTGAGGCCAGCGGATGCGAATAGTCATGCTGCGAGAGAAGGTGAACGTCCTCACCCGCCTCAATCCGTTCCGCGAAGGCCCGCGAGGCGACAACTTCATGCCGCCCCGGTGCCAGCTCGGTTTGCGTGTCATAGGGGAACGTCGCCCGAAGCCGGGTTGCCCCGCCCTCGCTGCGCAGTTCCAGCGCGCCGAGAGACGCCCCCCAAAGCATCTTAGGAGCCCGGTTCGAGCACGCGCACCTGCTCCTGGCGCGGCACGGCGAGATCAACCGTGAGCAGGCCGGTGAGGCGCAGGCCACCGGACGCCGCGTCGCTGTAGGGATCGCGGATCAGGTCCACGCCACCCCACATGCCGAGGTAGGCCGGAGCGAGGCCACCGGCGGTGACGGTCAGAACAGCCGTTCCGGCGGTCAGTTGCGTCGCGCGGGCGATGTTGCCTGCCCCAATGTGGCGGGCCAACCGGTCCCACTCGGTAATGCCTGAACCGGCGTCCCACACGGCATCATCCAGCGCGGACCACATGGCCGGGGTCATCGCCATCCGCACCTGCCCCGGATCGCTGATCGCGTTGGCATCCATGAACTCGACGATCTCGGCTTTGACCGTGCTCCAGTAGTCAGCCCACGTTCCGGTATTGAGCGCGGCGGTGACGATGCCGGTCGGCTGGCCGGAGGCGCCGGAACCCACCAGAATAGCGCGGTCCAGCTCGGCGCCGATTGCCGCTGCCATGTCCCGGCGGATGGCTGTTTCGAGACCGCCGCCCACCTGTTTCAGCGACTTGCGCGAAACCGCCATGCGAGCGCCGAGGGTGTGGTCGGGCGAAAGCGTCGCCTCGGTCGTCTGGAACGCGGTCGGCCCGGTGACGTCTGCGCCTTCCGAAGCCGCCCAGCCGGCCACGGCCCCCTGCGTGGCGATCGGATACTCGACGGTGCCGTGGTCGATATTCACCGACGACACGCCGAGGCGGGAGGCCACCGAAGTCGGAAACAGTCTGTCGAAGATGCCTCGGGTCTGCTTCGGCTCCACAAGGTCGCCGGAGACGGTGTTACGCACCTCCAGGGCTTCCAGCGGGATCGGCATGCCGGTGTAGGCACCCTGAGCTCGCATCTCCTGGATTACCTCGGCCGTCTGGCCGCTGATCTGATGCCCGTGGTCGAGAGCAGCCACCACCTGGCGCACCTCGAATGCTCCCACGAGGTCGGCAAACTGTCGGCCCTCGCGGGTCTCCAGCTCGGCGCCGGCCTCACGACGCTCGGTGTCTTCGCTGACGAGCGCCGCGCGATAGCGCACCTCGTTGTTGCGATATTCGGTGTCCAGCGTTTCCATGGACCGAAGCTCGGCCTCGTTCGTGGTTTCCTTGCCCACAAGCTCGGCGAGGTTCTGACGGATCTCGCTCTGACGCCGCGAGATCTTGACGGATTCAAGCATTGATTGCTCCCTTGGTGAGAAGATCGCGCCATGCCTTGCGTTCGGGCGGCAAGGGCGCGAATCCCACCTCCCTTGCGGTTTTGCTCGCGTGGCAGCCGCCACAGAGCGATTGAAGGTTGGTCAGGTCGTGGGCGAGGTCGGGACGGTCCCGCACCGGCAGGATGTGATCCACCTCAAGGCGGCCGCGGTGGCCGCATGCGACGCACTCGAAGCCGTCGCGCCGCAGCGCCTCCAGCCGCAGCGCCGCCCACCGGGCGCCACGAGTCACGGCTTTACTGTGTCGCCGATAGTCCGCATCGCGCGTCATCGGCCCACCCGCATGTCGAAGAACAGCGGTTCGCCATCGGTCGCGAGGCGGGCGACGCTGGTGATGATCCAGTCCTCGCTGCCGATCCACAGCGCGTCGGCGGTGTCAGGTTCGATCGGTAGTCCCTCTGTCGAGATGAGGACGCGAACGTCGCCCGGCTCAAGCGAACCGGTTTGCTGGTGCGCCAGCACGACGTTCGCGTCGATCACGGCCGCCCTAGCGGGATACGCTGTCGGCTCGCCGGGGATCTCGTTCCCATAGCCGTCGTCGGTCGGCTCACCGGGGCGCATGATCACCGCATCCTGCCCGAACCTTGCGATCAGACGGCGCGCGATCAGCTCCCATGCCGGGTTTACGACCATGCGAACCTCCCCTTGGCGTTGGAGTGCCCGGACATTCGCACCCCTTGGGCGACGGCGATGACGGCTGCCGCCGCCGCATCGATGCGGCCGGTCGATCGGCCCTTGGCCAGTTTGTGATTGCCTGCCGGGTCCACGACGGTGATGGCGTCTGCGAATGCCGAGCGCAGCAGCAGGGAGGGCAGGCAGCGAACCTTCCCCTCGAACAGCGCCCGCCGGAACCGCTCCACATCCTCAGAGCCATCCCGCCAACCCATGCCACGCCAGACGCACGGCACACGCTCCAGCCCGGCCGCCCGTAGCGCCTCCACGAACTCGGCGTGTCGGAACCTGTCACCCACGACCGCGGCCGGCGCCTGCCCGTCGAGACGCGCCACCACGTCCGACAGGAACCGGCCCACCGGCACCGTGGTCGCGCCCATCGTCACCAGCTCGCCCCGGTCGGCCATCTCGACGTAGCGCCCGGACACACCATCCGACGCGCCGCGATCCGAGAGGCCCGGTTGCGTCGGAAACGCGGCGAGGGTTTCGAGCCTGCCCGTCGTCGGCCAGAACAGCGCCGCCGCACTCATGGAACGCGAGCCGCCAAGGTCCACACCCAGCACCACAGGCCCCTCGCGCTTGGGAAGATCGGCCGGCGCTATTTCGGCAGCGAGCCATTCATCGACCGTGACCAGCACCGATCGGTCATCGCTTGCGACGCGCTCGTTTCGGTTCAGATTGCGGAATGATGAAAGCGCCGAGCCGCCGCGGGCGATAGCGCGCCACGCCTGTGCCTGGAGCCAGTCGGGTGTAGAGCCGATGCCTTCGCGGGCGCCGGGGTTCGCCACCAGCAGGCTTTCGAGATCGTCGGGCGGCAGACCCGGCTCGGGGCGGTGTTCTTGAACATATGAACCCGGCGGAGGCTCATCCAGCCAGCGGGAAAACGTGTTCGTGTCATCCGGTGCGCTAGTGCTGATGATTAGCGCCCGACCGTCGCGCTTGCCGAGGCCGGACAGGATCGCGTTTTCGAGATTGTCGCCCTTCTCGCGCTCCCAGGCAGCGCGCTCATCGAGGATTGCCAGCGTCGGAGCACCGCCAAGGATCGACTTGCCGTCAGCCGCGATGACGCGGGCCAGCCCGCCACCGTTCCCCGCCGTCTCCACCTCCAGCTTGGAGCCGCGGCGGATGGTGAACTGTTCCTGATCCTCCTCGGGTAGCCCCTCTATGAATCCGACCAGGAAGTTGAATGCGGTCCGCGCCTGATCTCGGTTTCGGGCTGCGAAGATGATTTCACGCTTGGGCTGTGGAGCGATCTCGCCGACGAGGTGTCCTAGGGCGAGGCCGGCCGCGAGCGCCGTTTTCGCATTGCCTCGACCGATCGACAGCAGGCCAACCGCCACGTCTTTGGCGAAGGCGCCCCGCACGAAGTCCTTCTGGTAGCTCGCCAGCTTCAGCCGCTTACCAGCCGCGCGTCCCTCGGGAACCGTGAGCGTCGGCAGGAACTGCAGCGCCGCCATGGCATCCTTGGAGGCGCGCACCATCAGCCCAGCCCCCGGATTTTTTTCGGGAGCGAGAAAGGAACAGTCCCCCCGCCGGTCCCGCCGTTCAGCGGAAACGCGAGCATTGGGACCGCTAGTGTGCCTGCGATGACGGGCAATGCGCTGCCTCCGATACGGTATCTAAATACCATTGCCGAAAAGGTATTCCCATACCTTGTTGTCGAGTTGTCCCCATCTTGTGGCGAGCCACACAGAAGCGCGTACAGCGCCATCGTGAGGGTGGGATGGGCACTGCTGCGCGAGTGGGGGTGCCGCCACTCAGAGCAAGCCGGAAGGGCGGCAATCGCTACTGTAAGGGAGCTTTCGCTTGTCCCGCAAAATATGTATCAATTGATATTGGTACGCAGGAGGCGATGATGCAGGACCCACTGGCCGACACACATGTCACGATGCTGTCGCGCCCACCCTCATCGGGGCCGGGTAGCGGCAAAGATGCGTGGCGCGCTTACGCGGTGGCGATGTCTGACGGCAACGAATACCTGTGGTCGCTGCTAGAGCATCAGTCGGCAGCGATCCGTGAGTTGACGGCTGAAGTTGAGTTGTTGCGGACACAGATTGCGACGCGCAAGCCGAAGGGTGGCCGGCCACGGACGCCGGACCAGACGGTGCGTCGCATCGAGGCGTCACTCGCCGAGGGGCTTAGCGTGCGTGAAGCGGCGGCCCGGCATGGGGTGTCGCCCATGACGGTCGCTCGCATCGGGCAGCGGGCCAAGGCGCGAGCGCAGTCGGGCGAACGTGGGTTGAAAGCATCGGATGAGGGGTAAGGGGCGGCACAAGGAGAGGCGTCCCTACGTGGTAAGTTAAGGATGAGCTAGTTTTTATGTCAGGCCGCACACCAAAACGGCCCGATCCGACATAGTTTCTATGTCAGCCTGAGCTAATTTCTATGTCAGCCGCGGCCAATCCGACATAGTTTCTATGTCAGGGGCGACATAGTTTCTATGTCAGGGGCGACATAGTTTCTATGTCAGGGTTTTTCCTTGGGCTTGAGCTTCACGACGTTGCCGACACGCTTCCGGCCGTTACGCCCCTGCGGGTTGTTGGCGTTTGTCACATGCACCGGATAATCGCGGCCTTCTCGCCAGTCGCGGTACAGCTTGCGCCCGTCCTGCTTCTCGCTCGCCGGCATCTTCAGCTCGGTGAGTTCGAATGCGGGTGAACACGCCACACCCTCTACCCCCAGGCGCGCGTGTTCGGTAACGATAACGAAGCCTTTCGCCTGAAGGTCATGGAAGGCGAGCCGTGCGGTCTGCTGCGTGACGCCAAGCCGTTCGGCCGCCTGTCGGGTCGATAGCCTGATCTTGCCGTTGTTGTTGTAGTCTTTCCCCCTCCACTCCAGCTTGAGCCACGGGTAGAGAGCCTGCGCTGTCGTGGAAAGAGCCCGCCAAGCAGGCTCCTCCATCATCGTCCGCACCATCTGGGTCCAGTGCTCACCGCGTTGGTCCTTGCTCCGCCCCCGCCGCTTCATTTCACGGACCTAGCGTTCATTGCGAGGCGAACCACCTCGCACGCCTCGTTCGCGGTGAGCCCGAAGCGGCGCCGGAGTTCCGGCACCGCGGGGCGTGGCTTCGGATCGGCACCGCTGTACCAATCCGCGGCCTCGATGATCTTGGTGTCAGCCACCCGAATGGCCCTCCCAAAGGTCCTCAACGGTGACGATGGGGAAGTCGTCTCGCCGAAGCTGCGCGGCGGCAGCGTGGGCGCCGGCCAACGCCTCGCGGTGGGAGGCGAACTCGGCGTAGACGAGCGAGCAATCGTCAATCACTACCCAGGTGCCAGGCTTATTCGAGAGCCGGGCCACGGTGATCACGACGGGGTCGGTGAACCGTTCCGCAGCACTCATTTCGCACCCTCCTTGGAGGCCGCGTGGTAGGCGTCCAGCATTTCCCTGAAACCGAAGATGTAGTCGGCGAGGTCGTCGCCGCCGCGGATCAGCGGATCCAGCTCCACTGCACTCAGCCCTTCGCCGGCGATTTTTTCCGCAGCCGCGCAGTAGAAGAGCACCCGGCTCTCCAGAGCGCCGAACTCGTCCACGACACTCATCAACGTCGGCGCCGGTTCGGTGTTGTGCTCGGCGGCCATCACGCCACCTCGCGATAGTCGGCCACCGCCGAACAGCGGCGCGCCTGCATCCAGGCGTCGAGGGCAGCTTTTTCGTAGCGGATGGCGCGGGGCGAGAGGCGGAGGTATTCCGGCCCGCCGCCGGTGTGGCGAAGCTTATCGAGGAACTGGCGACTGGTGCGAGTGTAGCGCCCCGCCTCGTCAACCGTGAAATAGGCCGGCTCTACCTCGCGCGAGCCGTTCGTGTCTTCTGTGTTCTTCATGGTCATCACCTCGTAAAGACGTGATGCCTTCATGCCTTCTCGACTAGCGGAAGGAATGCACAGTTGGCGACTTTAATCGTCTGAACTGTGCAGCGCCGCCCAAGCCCGATATGCTGAACGCGGTTTCCCGCAATCCAATGCGTCCAGAACGTCGGCGAGGAACAGCGCGAACGGCGTTGCCTCGTCTAATTGCTTCGCAGGCAGTGCCTTCCCAGTGCGGCGCTGCCAGATTGCGCGCGCCTCGCCGACGACGGCCGCCGCTCGTGTGTTGCGGCGCCCCTTTTCTTGAGCCGACTCGATCGCTTCGCGAGCCGCCGGCAGCCCCGCTTCGACGAGCGCCGCGATACGCGGGATCACCAGTGGCGACGGAATGTTCCGCGTGCCCATGGCAGCGGGGTCCGCCTGACGAGCGCCGTCCCATAGCGCCATGCGGACGCCAGAACTCAACGATCGGTAAGCATCACCCATCGCACGCGCTGCACAAAGTAGCTCATTGAGCTTCGCGCGTTCCGCCTCCTTGCTAATCCCGAAGGTGTCCGCCCCTATGGCCGTGGCTGCAGCATTGCAGAGCGCAAGAGCCTCGAATTTGTTGCTCTGCCGCTCGTCAGATCCGAAAATCGCGCGTGCCGGCAAATGTTCGCGGATTGCGCGCTCCACACGGTCCAGCCCCGTCTCTTGCGCCTCGCTCATGGCCGGGTCACGGTTGCGGCGAGGCGCGCCAGCGCGTCCCGCTTCTCGGCGCGGTAGGTGTGCCGATCATAAACGGCCGTCACAGTCCGGTCGGTGTGACCCAGCACGCGCTCGATGATGAACCGAGGCACGCCGGCCTCCGACATCATGGTGGCACCCGTCCGCCGAATGTCGTGATAGCGCCAACCCGCTGTTTCGGTCGCAGCCTGAATGCGTTCAACAAGTTTCGAGCCCGGCCATATCGACTTGCCGGCATGCGTCGAGAACACGAAGTCGTCGTGGCGGGTAAGATTGTCCAGCAGCGAGGCGACAGGTGCCGGCAACGGCACCTCGTGCTTCTGCTTCGATTTGTGTCGGCCGGCGGGGATCGTCCAAACGTCGCCGTCAATCTCCGACCAGCGCATTTCGGACACGTCGCTTAGGCGCTGCGCCGTGGCCATGAGGGCGAGCACGAACGGCCCCCACGGATACGCCTCCTCCCTCGCCCACTCGGCGAGCGCGTCCCACTCCTTGCGCGTCAGCACGCGGTCGCGCGCCTCGCTGCCGTCAGGCAGGCTTAGCCCCGCCCATGGATTGCCGGGGATCATGCCGCGCCCGGCCGCGAACGTCAGCATCGGCGAGATGTAGCGGATCACCTTGCGCGCTCGGTTCGGCGAGCTTTCACGCGCCACGCGCTCAACCAGCCGGGCGCCATGGTGCAAGGTTAGGTCTTCGATGCGGACATTGCCTAGCTGCGGCTCGGCCCACTGGCGCCAAACCATCTCGACGTCCTTCCATGAGCGCAGGACGTCCTTTCGCTCGGCCGCATAAGCGTCCCATAGGTCAGCCACGCGCCGGCCGCCCACATGCTCGGTTGGCGCCGCCTTGGCATCGGCTGCGAGCCGGCGCGCCGTAGCGAGACTGGTGTCTGGGAATGTGCCAAGCCGAACGCGGCGACGCCGCTTGCCCTCGCTGACGACAACCTCGAACACCTTCTTTCCGCGTTGCCCCACGCGGATGACAAGGCCGGGGCAGCCGCCGTCGCGCTCCTCATACGACTGTGCGCCCGGCTTCAGCCCCTTCAGAAAGTTGTTCGTGAAAACCGCCATCCGTCGCCCTCCGGCGACCAGCGGACTTTATGCACAAGCGCCGCGTCCGCGGGTCAAAAATTGTGCGCGGATTGTGCGATTGTGCGTGTACTACCGTTCTGCCGCCGCGTATCCGCCGCTTCTAAGTAGGCAGAAACGCTGGCGTTTGGAAGACATGGGAAAGCATGGAAATAGACTGTCAACGGACTTCTAATCCGTAGGTCGTAGGTTCGAATCCTACCGGGGTCGCCACCCCAAACCCCGCAGGTTCTGCGGGGTTTTTTGTTGCGAGTCGGCGCTCGGGTTGCCGGTCAGCGCGTCGTCTTCTTCAGGTGGTAGGACTTCGGGCGGGTGAGGTTGTGGTAGCCGATGGCGGAGAGCGAGCCGCCCCGGCCGGTGTCCTTGCACCCGGTCCAGCACAGCGACGGATCGAGATAGTCGGCCCGGTTCATGAACACCGTGCCCGTCTCGATCCGGTCGCCGATGCGCGTCGCGCGGTCGATGTCGGCGGTCCAGAGCGACGCCGTCAGGCCATATCGGCTGTCGTTCATCAGGCGGATGGCCTCCTCGTCGCCCGACACCGGCATGATGCCGACGACGGGGCCGAAGGATTCCTCGCGCATCACCGCCATGTCGTGCGTCACGTCGGTCAGGATCTGCGGCGACAGGTACGCGCCGCCGTCGTCGCCGGGAAGCGTTTCGATGTGCGCCGTCGCGCCGGCGGCCACCGCCGCGTCGATCTGCTGACGCACGGTCTGGGCGAAGCGCACGTGCGCCATCGGCCCGATCGTCGTCTCCGGGTCGAGCGGGTCGCCGAGACGGGTGCCGCGCACAATGGCGACGGCCTTTTCCAGGAAGGCGTCGAACCGGCTCTCGTGGACGTAGATGCGCTCGATCCCGCAGCAGCACTGGCCGGAGTTGAACATCGCACCGTCGATCAGCGTGTCGGCCGCGGCGTCGAGATCGGCATCCTCCATCACGTAGCCGGGATCCTTGCCGCCCAGCTCCAGGCCCAGGGCGGTGAACGTGCCCGCCGCCGCGGTCTCGATCGCCTTGCCGCCGCCGACGGAGCCGGTGAAATTGACGAAGTCGAACGCGCGCTCGCCGATCAGCGTGCCGATCGTGTCGTGTGAGACGAAGACGTTCTGGAACACCGCCTCCGGCACGCCCGCGGCGTGGAAGGCGGCGGCGAGGCGCTCGCCCACCAGGAGCGTCTGCGTGGCGTGCTTGAGGACCACCGCGTTGCCGGCGATCAGCGCCGGGGCCAGCGCGTTGATCGCGGTCATATAGGGGTAGTTCCACGGCGCGACGACGAGGACGACACCGTGCGGCACACGCTTGATGATGCGCCGGAAGGAAGCGTCGTCGCCGATTTCGATGTCGGCGAGGGCGTCGGCGGCGATGCCGGCCATGTAGCCGGCGCGCTCCTCGAACCCGCGAAACTCGCCGCCGTAGCGCACGGGGCGGCCCATCATGCGCGCCAGCTCGGGGACGATCTCGTCGTTCATGGCGCCGATCGCGGCGACGCCGGCCATCACCAGGCGGGCGCGCTCCTGAAGCGGGCGGGCGGCCCAGGCGGCCTGCGCGGCACGGGTGCGGGCGACCAGGGCGCGCGCCGCGTCGACCGGCAGCGTGTCACGGGTCGCGACGACCGAGCCGTCGATGGGAGAGATGCACGTCAGGACAGTCATGATGGGCGCTCGGGCGTTGGCGCGCTCGGCATCGGCCGAGCGCCGGTGGATGGCATCGCCGGCTCGATGCGGCGCGCGCGCCCGTTCGTCAAGCGTCAGCCGGCGACCTCGGGGGCGGCGCCATGGTGCATCCGGCGCCGCTGCTCCAGCTCGCGGCGCACCACCACGTAGGCCCGCCATGAGTTGAAGATCCCGCCCAGCAGGAAGAGCGCGCTGCCGACGAGATATTGCCAGGCGAGGAAACCGTCGATCAGGCGCTGGTCCGCCGCATTCTCGACCTGCCACAAATAGGGGATCGAGGCGACGGTGAAGAGCACCGAGCCGGTTACGAACGTGACCGCGGTGAGATTCATGAGTTGGAGGGTCACCAGCTCGGTGGCGCGCGTGATCTGCAATACATTGATGGATGCGCCCAGCACGAAGAGCAGGCTGCCGACCACGAAGCACCACGCCCCGGCGATCTCCCAGTCCACCCAGGAGAGGAAGAAGATGCTGCCGACGAGGAAGAGCAACGTGCCGACGAGGTAGACGCTCGCCGCCCAGAACTCGAACCGCTCCCAGATGGTGTGCGGGCCGATGTCGGACCGCCAGTCCTGGACGACCTCGGCGAGGTCGTGCGCGGTGACGACGAGGTAGAGGATGGAGCCGGCGAAGAAGGTCCAGGCGCCGAGGTTGGCCCAGGCGGCGAGCGCGGGGAAGAAGAGGATGCTGCCGACGATGAAGAGCAGCCCGCCGAGCTTGTAGAGGAAGGCGTTGAGCGCCTCCCAGCGATAGCGCTTGCGCACCTGCTGCGGTTCGTTCGCCAGGAGATCGTAGACGCGCGGCCGGTTGACGAAGAGATGAGGCATCGGCGGGCGACCTCCGGCGGGCTCGGGTCGGGCTGGGGGAACGCGGCCGCGCGCGGCGGCCGCGCGGCGAGCTAGAAGAGCCCTTCGACGTTGCCGTCGGCGTCGAGGCCGATGCGTTCGGCGGCGGGCGACGCGGGCAGGCCCGGCATCGTCATGATGTCACCGCAGATCGCGACCACGAAGCCGGCGCCGGCCGAGAGCCGCACCTCGCGCACCGGCAGCGTGTGGCCGGTCGGCGCACCGCGCAGCGACGGATCGGCACTGAAGGAATATTGGGTCTTGGCGACGCAGATCGGCAGGTCGCCGTAGCCCGCCGCCTCCCACTGGGCGAGTTGCTCGCGCACGGCGCGCGACGTCGTCACTTCGCCGGCGTGATAGATCTTGTGCGCCGTCGCCTCGATCTTCTCCCACAGCGGCATCGCGTCGGGATAGAGCGGCTGGAAGTCGGCTGCGCCGGAGGTGGCGAGTTCGGCGACGCGGTGCGCCAGCGGCTCGATCCCGGCGCTCCCCTCGGCCCAGTGGCGGCAGACGATCGCCTCCGCCGCCTCACCGGCGACGAAGGCCTTCACCGCCTCGATCTCGCCCGCGGTGTCGCCGGTGAAGTGGTTGATGGCGACCACGACGGGGACGTTGTAGCGGCGGATATTGTCCATGTGGCGCTTGAGGTTGGCGCAACCGGCCGTCACCGCGGCGACGTTCTCTTCGCCGAGGTCCGCCTTCTCGACGCCGCCGTTCATCTTCAGCGCGCGCACGGTGGCGACCAGCACCACCGCATCGGGCTTCAGCCCGGCCTTGCGGCACTTGATGTCGAAGAACTTCTGCGCGCCGAGGTCGGCGCCGAAACCCGCTTCCGTGACCACGAAGTCGGCCATCTTCAGCGCCGTTCGGGTGGCGATGACGGAGTTGCAGCCGTGCGCGATGTTGGCGAACGGCCCGCCGTGGACGAAGGCGGGGTTGTTCTCCAGCGTCTGCACCAGGTTGGGCAGGATCGCGTCCTTCAGGAGCACCGCCATCGCGCCGTCGGCCTTCAGGTCGCGGCAGGTGACGGGCGAGCGGTCGCGCCGGTAGGCGACGATCATGTCGCCCAGGCGCCGTTGCAGGTCGCGGATGTCGCCGGCGAGGCACAAGATGGCCATCACCTCGGAGGCGACGGTGATGTCGAACCCCGCCTCGCGCGGGAAGCCGTTGGCGACGCCGCCCAGGCCCGCGGTCACGGTGCGCAGCGCGCGGTCGTTCATGTCGACCACACGGCGCCAGGTGATGCGGCGCACGTCGATGCCGAGGTCGTTGCCCCAGTAGACGTGATTGTCGATCATCGCGGCGAGCAGGTTGTGCGCGGCGCCTATGGCGTGGAAGTCGCCGGTGAAGTGGAGGTTCATGTCCTCCATCGGCACAACCTGGGCGTAACCGCCGCCCGCCGCACCGCCCTTGAGGCCGAAGTTGGGGCCGAGGGACGCCTCGCGGATGCAGGTGATGGCGCGCTTGCCGATGCGATTGAGACCGTCGCCCAGGCCGACCGTGGTGGTGGTCTTGCCCTCGCCCGCCGGGGTCGGGTTGATGGCGGTGACGAGGATCAGCTTGCCGTCCGGCCGCCCCTCCAGCGAAGCGATGAAGTCGGCGGCGATCTTGGCCTTGTCGTGCCCGTAGGGGATCAGCCCGTCGGCCGGAATGCCGAGCGTCTCGCCGATCTCCATGATGGGACGCTTCTTTGCCGCGCGGGCGATCTCGATATCACTTTTTGGCGCCATTGCGTCCGTCGTCCGTCCCGCGTTGCCGTTGATCGAGGGGGTGTGATGGCACAAATGCGGCCGGGCGTCAGGCCGCGCCGCGCGTCGAGGTGCGAATAAGAGGGTTGCGCGTCATCCGGAGGTGAGTTCGGAGACGTCGTAGATGTCGATCTCGGAGCGACGGTCGTCGGAGAGGTCGAGCGCGGCGAGGATGTGGTCGAAGTGGTGGGCCAACTCGGCGACCGCCTCCTCCGGCCGGTTGGCGGCGATGGCCGCGACGATGCTGCGATGCTCGTGCGTCAGGCACAGCGCCGCCCCGCCTTTGCGTTCGTAGACCGACTGGATCAGCACCCACTGGCGGATGAGGCTGCCGAGCAGCTTCTCGAACACCGGATTGCGCGCCATCTCGGCCAGCAGATAGTGGAAGTCGCCGGAGACCTTGTTGAAGTTGGGGTCCTCGTTGCGGAAGGCGGCGTCCTCACGCTGAAGGTGCGTCTCCAGGCGGGTGACGTCGTCGGGCGTGGCGCGGGCGCAGGCCAGGCGCACGACGGTCAGCTCCGTCTCCCGCCTCGCCTCGTAGACGTGGTGCGCCTCCTCCACCGTGGGGCGGGAGATGAACGCGCCGCGGTGCAGCTCGAAGGTGACGACGTTCTCGTCGCGCAGCCGCTCCAGCACGCGGCGCACGCGCGAACGCGGGACGCCGTGCGCCTCGGCGAGCTTGTTCTCGTTGAGGTGCTCGCCGGGGCGCAGGTGCTTCTCGATGATCGCGTCGACGAGCCGGCCGTAGATGATGTCTTCGGTCGGGTGCTTCCCCCGAAGGGTCGTCGTCCGGCGAGTCCATTGCGATGACATCGAGAGTCCCAGGTGGTGAGTCGTGCGGCCGGCATCGGGGCGCTCCGGCCGCCCGCGCCGGACAGCGTGTCGCATACCCCGCGCCCGGCGCAAGGATCAATGGCGCCCGGTCAGCCCTGGAAGGGGTGCTCGGTCTGCCAGTGACGGGCGATGTCGAGCCGGCGGGTGATCCACACGTCCTCGAACCCGCTGACATAGTCGATGAAACGCTCCAGGCCGGAGGCCCGCGCGGGATGGCCGACGAGGCGCATGTGCAGGCCGACCGACATCATCTTCGGCGTCTTCGCCCCCTCCTTGTAGAGCATGTCGAACCCGTCCTTCAGAAACTCGAAGAACTGGCCGCCGGTGGCGATGCCGCCGCGCCCGAACTTGCCGTCGTTGTGGGTCAGCGAATATGGCACCACCAGGTGCGGCTTGCCCTCGCGGGTGATCCAGTAGGGCAGCTCGTCGTCGTAGGCGTCCGAATCGTAGAGGAAGCCGCCCTCCTCCATGACGAGCTTGCGCGTGTTCACGCTCGGGCCGTAGCGGCAGTACCAGCCGAGCGGGCGCTCGCCGACCGTCTCCTTCAGCGAGGCGACGGCCTTGCGGATGTGCTCGCGCTCCTCCTCCTCGCCGAGATGGTAGTGCGGCACCCAGCGCCAGCCGTGGCAGCACACGTCGAACCCGGAGGCCTTGATGGCGGCGGCCGCGCGCGGGTTACGCTCCAGCGCCAGCGCGCAGCCGAAGATGGTCAGCGGCAGGTCGCGCTCCTGGAAGAGGCGCATCAGCCGCCAGAAGCCGACGCGCGAGCCGTAGGCGAACATGCCTTCACCGGCGAGGTCGCGGCCGTTGACGCCGGGGTCGAGCGGCGCCTCGGTCAGCGCGGTCTCGGTGTAGCCCTCGCCGTCCTGGACGGAGGGCTCGGACCCCTCCTCGTAGTTCATGACGAAGTTGATCGCGAGGCGCGCGCCATTCGGCCAGCGCGGATCGGGCGGGGTGTCGGCGTAGCCGATGAGGTCGCGGTCGGTGCTCACAAGGTCCCTCCGGTGACGAGCATCGGCTCGATGTCGACGAATTCTTCGTCTCCCGTGGTTCCGTCGAGCCACATGAAGATGGCGAACCGGCCGGGCGCCTCGAGCAGCGTCAAAGGGTGGTGCCACACGTCCGCGCCGAAGGTAAAACCGGTCTGCCCCTCGGTGGCGAACGCACGGGCTCGGGCCATGTCCGGCCCGCCGTCGGCCGCGTGCGGCGCGACGACGACGAGGACGGACGTCGGCTCGGTCGGCACGAAGGTCTGCGAGGAGAACGCGTGCCGCTCCATCTGCCGGATCGTCAGCGGCAGGCTGGCCGCCTCCAGCCGGGCCGACATCGAGAGGCTGGGGTGCGCGGCAGGGCGCAGGTTCGCCAGCGATCCGTCCACGTAGGTTCGACCGGGGTCCGCCTGCGGGGGGACCACCGTCCCGAACGGCGCGAAACCTTCGGCCGTCAAGGGTTCAACGATGATTTCGTTCACGCTCGTCTCGCTGCTGTCACATGATCGGACGAAGAGATTGCACACAACGGACCCTGTCACGAGACGAGGTGTCGCACTGCGTCACGGTTTCCCACGCCCAACCGATCATCGCCATGATGTCACGAACGCACGCACGATTGCGTGCAAAATTTGGGCGACGATGACTTAATTTTACCCACGCATTCGTCGGCGACGTCGGTACACTCGGCAGGGTCGGCGGCCCCACCGTCGCCCCGGCTGACGGAGACCCATGAACGCGCACGCTCAATCCCACCCGCCGTCCGCGACCGCAGCGCGCCCCACTCCGGGCGGCGTGACGTTGGACGTGGAGCGGGTCAGCCACGACTATGGCGGCTTCCGCGCCCTCGACGACGTCAGCCTCAATGTCGGCGCGGGCGAAGTGGTGGCGCTGCTCGGACCGTCCGGCTGCGGCAAGACCACGCTTCTGCGCGTCGTCGCCGGGTTCCTGAACCACACGTCCGGCACCGTGCGGGTGGACGGCAGTCCCGTGGACCGGGTGCCGCCCGGTCGGCGCGGCGTCGGCATCGTGTTCCAGAACTACGCCCTCTTCCCGCACATGAGCGTCGCCGAGAACGTCGGCTACGGCCTCGCCGCCCGCGGCCGCTCGCGCCGCCAGATCCGCGATGCGGTCGAGCGGTTCCTCGGCGTGGTGCAGATGTCGAGCTTTGCGCGGCGCCGCCCGCGCGAGCTTTCCGGCGGGCAGCAGCAGCGCGTGGCGCTGGCCCGCGCGCTCGCCATCGAGCCCGGCATCCTGCTGCTCGACGAGCCGTTCGCCGCGCTCGACAAGAACCTGCGCCTCGACATGCAGATCGAGGTGAAGCGCCTGCAGCGCGAGTTCGGCCTCACCGCCATCCTCGTCACCCACGATCAGGAGGAGGCGATGAGCGTCGCCGACCGCGTCGCGGTGATGAACGGCGGCCGGATCGAGCAGCTCGGAACCCCGGTCGATGTCTACGACCGGCCGGCGTCGCTCTTCGTCAACTCGTTCGTCGGCTCGTCGAACCTCCTGCCGGGGCGCCTCGAGGCGGCGGCGGGCGGGCTCGTCGCCGCGCTCGACGTCGGCGCGCGGCTGCCGCTGCCGGGTGAGGTCGCCCTCCCCGCCGGCACGCGCATCCTGGCCTCCGTGCGCCCCGAGGAGCTCGTCATCTCCGGCGAGCCGGACACCGCCCGCTTCCCCGTCCGCTGCCGCATGGACCTGCCCGTCGGCGGCACGACGGTGCTCGATCTCGCCGCCGAGGACGGCACGGCGATCAAGCTGGTGCGCATGCGCGCCGGCGCCCCGCCGCTGCCCGTGGGGCCGCTTTTCTGTGGCCTCGGTCCCAACGCGCGCGTTGCGATCTTCCCGGCCGACACGGCCGCGACCTGACGCGCCGACGGCGCGGCCGCCTCGGCGGCGACACGCGAGACCCGCGCCGACCGCCAGGCCGGCCCGGAGCGCTTCCCGGTACGCGCGCGCTGCGCCGGCCGGGACGCGCGCCCCACGACCAGCCCGGCACCGGGAATGCGGACACCGCGTCCGCCCGGCTCGCCCCATCCCGTCGGCCCCCCGGGGTCCCGGCCTGCCCCGCCCGCGGGGCCGGCAACGATGGCGTTCGTCCCCGCGCGCCGCCCCTTCCCTTCCGTCAGCAGGAGACCCCCATGACGAAATTTACGCTCGACCGACGCGCCTTCCTCGCCGCCTCCGGCGGCGCCGCCGCCACCGCGGCACTGTGGGGCACGCCCGCCTTCGCCGCCGGCTCGGTGATCGCCGCCGTCTACCCCGGCACCTGGGAAGACGCCTTCCGCGAGATCGTCGCCCCCGCCCTCAAGGAAGCCTCCGACGTCGACGTCGAGTTCGACGCCTCATACGCGGTCGACCAGATCGCCAAGGTCCGGGCCGCGCGCGGGCTGCCGCCGTTCGACGTCTTCGTGCTCGACCCCGGCCCGGCCGCGACCGGCCAGGAGATGGGCCTCTACGCGCCGATCGACGTCTCCAAGCTGGAGAACGGCTCGAAGCTGCCGCAGGTCTTCGTCACCGAGACCGGCGTCCCCGTCGCCGCTCAGGTCGTCGGCATCGCCTACAATCCGAAGAAGTTCGAAACCCCGCCGACCGGCTGGGCCCAGCTCTTCGAGGAGCCCTACGTCTCCAGCCTCGGCCTCACCGGCTTCCAGACGACGTTCGGCACCACCTCGCTGATCGAGATCGCCAAGGCGTTCGGCGGCTCGCTGACCGACATCGATCCCGCGATGGCCAAGATCAAGGAGGCGCTGCCCAAGATCGCCGCCGTGGCGCAGCCCTCGGCGATGGCCGGCCTCTTCCAGCAGGGCGAGATCGACGTGATGTACACCAACACGCAGACGGTCGCGAACCTGAAGGCCCGCGGCGTCGACATCGAGTTCGCCGTGCCCGACACCGGCGCCATCGCGTTCGTGACGACCATGCACATCGTCAAGGACGCCGAGAACGTCGACAACGCCTACAAGTACATCGACGCGGTGATCTCCGCGGGCGTCCAGGAGACGTTGATGCAGGCGCCCTACAACTTCATCCCGGTCAACGGTGACGTGCCGCTGATCGACACGCTGCCGATGGCCTCGCTCGACGAGATGAACGACTTCGTTCGCCACGATTGGACCGAGATCAACCCGCTGCGTCCGGGCTGGATCGAGCGCTTCAACAAGGAAGTCGCGGCTTGAGCCTGACGGCCGACACGGAAGGCGCCCCGCGGCGCCTTCCCACCCTCCTCGCCCGGCTGACGGGCGATTGGCCGCTCATCGCGCCGATGGGGCTCCTGTTCGTGGGCTTCTTCCTCGGCCCGCTGGTGCTGCTCGTTTGGGTCTCGCTCCACAACGACCAGGACATGACCGTCCTCGGCACTGCGATGTGGGTGCGCTTCCTCTCCGACCCGTTCTACTGGAACGTCGTCTTCGACACGCTGATGCTCGGCTTCAAGACCGTCGCGCTGGCGCTGGTCCTCGGCTTCGCGACCGGGCTCATCTACCTGTCCGCCGGACCGCGCGCGCGCTCGGTGCTGACCTTCGTCATCGTCCTGCCGCTCCTCCTCTCGGTGGTGGTGCGCACGTTCGCGTGGATC
The DNA here is from genome assembly GCF_022865125.1 of Acuticoccus sp. I52.16.1. NCBI lineage: Bacteria > Pseudomonadati > Pseudomonadota > Alphaproteobacteria > Hyphomicrobiales > Amorphaceae > Acuticoccus > Acuticoccus sp. I52.16.1. The sequence continues at coordinate 287,135 of NZ_CP094828.1, forward strand.
GTCATCCTCGGCAACGAGGGGCTCGTCAACTCGGCGATCCTGTCGCTGGGTCTCAGCGCTACGCCGCTGCGGCTCCTGCAGACCGAACTCGGCCTCGTCATCTCGCTGGCGCAGATCGAGCTGCCGCTGATGCTCCTGCCGCTCCTCTCGGTAATGGGCCGGATCGACCCCAACCTGATCGACGCGTCGGTCTCCCTCGGTGCCTCGCGCTGGCGCACCATGGCGCGGGTGATCCTGCCGCTGTCGGTGCCGGGGCTGATCGCCGGGAGCCTTCTCGTCTTCGCCAGCTCCACCGCGGCGTTCATCTCGCAGAGCGTGATCGGCGGTGGCCGGCTCATCTACATGCCGCTGGTGATCTGGCAGCAGGCGCTCGTGGTCTACGACTGGCCGTTCGCCGCGGTCGTCTCCCTCGCCCTCCTCATCACCGTGCTCGGCGTGCTGGCGCTCATCAGCGCGCTCGGCCGTCTCGCCCGCAACTGACACCGGGGACCTTCGATGCGTCGCACCACCCGCTCCCTCGCCGACGTCTCCTACGCTGCCGTGGTGTGGGGCATCGGCGGCCTCGCCATCGCCATCCTGACCGTGCCGGTGCTGGTGGTGCTGGCGATCTCGCTGACCGCCGAGGCGAGCCTGAAGTTCCCGCCGCAGGGACTGTCGCTGCGCTGGTACGCGGCGCTGCTGGACCCGGCCGAGTCCGGCCATATCCACGAGGCGGCCTTCAACTCGCTCACCGTCGCCGCCTGGGCGGCCGGACTCGCCATGCTGATCGGCACCCTCGCCGCGCTGTGGCTGGACCGGCGCCGGGGCCTCGGCGCGCGTGCGCTCGACACCGCGTTCATGTCGCCGCTGGTGCTGCCGATGCTCTCCTTCGGCCTCGCGACGCTCATCATCGTCACGATGCTGCGGCAGCGACCGTCGCTCTCGTGGCTCACCGTCGGGCACCTTGTGGTGGTCGTCCCGTTCGTCTTGCGCACGGTGACGGCGAGCCTCTCCCAGCTGGACCGCGCGCTGATCGACAGTTCGCGCAGCCTCGGCGCCTCGACGTTCATGACCTTCCGGCGGATCGTCCTGCCGGTGATCGCGCCCGGCATCCTCGCCGGCGGCTTCCTCGCCTTCGTCGCGTCGATGGACAACGTGCCCATCTCGCTTTTCCTCTCCAACGCACGGACCGACATGCTGCCGATCCGCCTCTGGGGCATGATGGAATCGACGCTCGACGTGCGCGTGGCGGCGGCGTCCGGCCTATTGATCCTTGCCACGTCGTTGCTGCTTCTCGTCATGAACCGGCTCGTCGGGCTGAACCGGCGGATGTAGCGCGCCGGCCCGGCCCCGGGACCGCGGTGCGCTACGCCGCGATCCAGGCCGCCTCGTAGGGGGCGAGCGTGAGCGTCACCGCCGCGCCCTCGCGGGTCGGCGCGGCACCGCCCAGGAGGCTGTGCAGCGGCCCCGGCGCGAGGCCGAGTTCCGTGGCCGCGGCGCTGATCGTGACCGGCGCATCGCAGACGTTGACGGCCACCCACACACGGTCGCCCTCCCCCTCGCGCACCAGGGTGAAGACGCGCTCGTCGAGCGACAGGACACGCTGGCGCGCGTTGGGCGCGAACGCCGGCCGCGACGCCCGCAGCACCAACCGCTGGCGAAACGCCTCGAGGACGCGCGCGCGCAGCGAGGACGGGTCGGCGAGGTCCGCCTCGAGCCTGGCGAGGTCCAGCTTCTCGCGGTTGATGGAGCGGGCGCGGCCGGTCCGCTCCAGCCCCGCCACGTCGTTGTGCGAGCCGAGCAGGCTGTGGATGTAGATGCCGGGGATGCCGACCACCGACAGGAGGATCGTCTGCGCCGCCATGAATTTGGCGAGCGACGTCGCCTCGTCTTCGCCCGGCGCCGACAGCGCGTCGAGGTAGGTGATGTTGAGCTCGTACGGCGCCTCGCCGCCGCCCGGCAGGCTGCGCATCGACACGCGGCCGCCACGTGCCACCACCGCGTCCGCCATCGCGCCGACCTCTTCGGCGGTGAGAATCCCCTCCGCCGGGCGCACGCCGATCCCGTCGTGCGAGGCGAGGAAGTTGAAGAACGTCGTCGACGGTGTCGTCGGCTCCAGCGAGGCCGCCCAGCCGGTGAGGCGCGAGGCATCGCCCGTCAGGAAGGCGTGCAAGGTCAGCGGCGGCAGCGGGAACTGGTAGACGAGCTGCGCCTCGTCGCTCCCGTTGCCGAAGTAGCTGATGTTGTCGGCATGCGGCACGTTCGTCTCGGTGACGATGAGTGTGCCGGGGACCGCCGCGTCGAGCACCGTGCGCATCGCCTTGATGACGGCGTGCGTCTGCGGCAGGTGCATGCAGGTGGTGCCGACCTCCTTCCACAGGAACCCGATCGCGTCGAGCCGGATGAACCGCGCGCCCTTCTTCGCGTAGGTGATCAGGAGGTCCAGGATCTCGACCAGAACGTCGGGATTGGCGTAGTCGAGGTCGATCTGGTCGGCGCTGAAGGTCGTCCACACGTGCCGGGTGCCGTGCGCGGTCTCGAACGCGGTCAACACCGGCGTCGCCCGCGGGCGCGTCACCTGGGACAGGTCCGTCGCCGGGTCCATCACCGTGAAGAAGTCGGCATAGTCCGCGTCGCCGGCCAGGAAGGCCTCGAACCAGGCGCTCTCGGCCGAGATGTGGTTGATCACCCCGTCGAACATGAGGCCGACGTCTTCGGCGAGCGCCGCCACGTCGGACCAGTCGCCCAGCGCGGGGTCGATCGCGCGGTAGTCCGTCACCGAGAAGCCGTCGTCCGACGTCCACGGGTAGAACGGCAGGATATGCACGTTGGTGATGACGTCGGCGGTGTGCGCGGCCAGGAACCGGCGCAGCGTGGCGAGCGGCGCCTCGCCGGACGCCCGGACCGAATCGCCGTAGGTGATCAGCATCACATCGCGCTCGTCGAGCCATCGTGCGACGCCGTGATCGACCTTTGCGCGCGCCGCGTCGACCAGCGGGACGATCCTCGCGATCAGTGCAGTCACCGTCTCCGGATCATAAGAAACGGAGAGGTACTGACGCAGCGCGGACTTATAGGTATCGTCTTGATTTGCCACGCTGGTCTCCTTCCCGGTCCCACGGGATCTTAGCCGCTAGGGAAAAGGTGTAAAAGTTTCATTGCCGTAGGGGGAGTTAGGCCCTACCATTTCCGGAATGAAGAATAGAGCGGGACGTCAGAATGTATCGGGGTCGCCCCCCCCGTATTTTTCGACACCCCCGCGGAGGAGGAAACGTGCGTTCGCCCATCCGGCGGAACGCTGGTCCGATCCGCGTTCCGGACCGCGCCGCCTCACCGCATGCCATGGCGCAGCCGAGCCTCTTCACGACCCCGCATTTTGGCGTGGCCCTGCCCGCATGCGTCCGCGCCGGACGCCTGAGCGCAGAGCCCTGAACATGGAGACCCACGTGAACGCCCTTGCGAAGATCGCCGCGCTAGCGGTTCCCCTATCGCTCGCCGCCGCCGGCGCTCAGGCCCAGTCGCTCAGCTTCTGGACCATGGAAGAGCAGCCCGAGCGCCTCGCCCGCCAGGAGGCGATGGCCAAGGCCTTCACCGACGAGACCGGCATCGAGGTCGAGATCATCCCCGTCAGCGAGAGCGACCTCGGCAAGCGCGCCACCGCCGCCTTCGCCGCCGACGATCTGCCCGACGTGATCTACTTCTCGCTGCAATACATGCAGCCGTGGGCCGAGGCCGGCATCCTCGACATCGACGCCAACACCGAGGCGGTCGAGGAGCTGGGGCCCGACACGTTCGCCCCCGGCGCGCTGGCGATGGCCGACATCGACGGCGATTATGCCGCCGTCCCGCTCGACGGGTGGACGCAGATGCTGCTCTACCGCAAGGATCTCTTCGAGGAGGCCGGCCTCGCCGCGCCGACCACCTACGAGGCGATCGCCGAGGCGGCCGCGGCGCTCAACAACCCGCCGGAGATGTACGGCTTCGTCGCCGCCACCAAGATCGACGAAGACTTCATGAGCCAGGTGCTGGAGCACGTCCTCCTCGCCAACGGCGCCACGCCGTTCGCCACCGAGGACGGGTTCGACCCCGCGGCGCTGAAGGAGAGCCTGGAATTCTACAAGACGCTGGCCGACAACTCGCCCAAGGGTGAACTCTACTGGGCCCAGTCGCGCGAACTCTACTTCGCGGGCAAGGCGGCGATGATCATCTGGTCGCCCTTCATCCTCGACGAGCTGGCGGGCCTGCGCGACAGCGCCCCGCCCACCATCAACGACGACCCGACCTCGACCGCGCTCGCCGAGAAGACCGGCATCGTCACCACCCTCGCCGGCCCCTCCAACCCCGACGGCGCGGCGTACGCCAACATCAACTACCTCGGCGTCTCCACCTCGGCCGACGATCCGGACGCGGCGATCGACTTCATTAAGTACTCGCTGTCGGATGGCTACGAGGCGACGCTCGCCATCGCGCCGGAGGGCAAGTTCCCCGTCCGCCGCGGCACCGAGGACGAGCCCGAGGCGTTCAACGAGATGTGGGCGACGCTCCCCATGGGCGTCGACCGCAAGGCGCCGATGTCCGACGTCTACCCGGCCGAAACGGTCGAGGAGATGGTCACCGGCCTCGACACCGCGCAGCGCTGGGGCAACGAGGAGGGCAAGCTCGCCGAGGCCTCGCGCATCGTCACCAGCCAGGTGCTGAACCAGATCGTGCGCCGGTACATTGATGGCGAGATCTCCGTGGACGACGCGGTCACGCAGATCAACGAGGGGATCAAGAACCTCTAACTCCCTCCGGGGCGGGCATATTTCGTCGCCCGTCCCGCCACCGTCCGGAGACCTCCCATGACCGAGCCGACGCAAGGACCGCCGCGCGGGGCGGGTGCGCTGGAAAAGCGCGAAGCGCGGCTGGCGCTCGTCCTGCTGGCCCCGACCTTCGCCATCGTCGCCCTGGTGGTGGCCCTGCCGCTGATCATGAACTTCTGGATCAGCGCCAAGCCGGTCATGCTGGCGGACCTGCGCCCGCCGGAGGCCAACATCAACGAGCGCGTGTCCGGCGAGGACGTGGCCGCGGGCGACACGTTCGACATCACCTACACGCTGCGCAACACCTCGCCGAACCTGCCGGTCTCCGGAGCCGGCTTCTCCGACGAGATCCCCGCCGGCGCCACCCTCGCCATCGACGACGACCGCTGCACCATGGACGGCCGGCGCCTCACCTGTAAGGTGGGCGAGCTGGAGCCGCGCGGCCGCGAGCGCTTCAAGATCGTCGCGAGCGCGACCGAGGCGATCGCCGACGTGGAGGAGCTCTTCGAGGGCACCGAGCCGACCGCGACGGGCCGCGGCGAAAACGCGCTGCTGAGCCTCAACTTCAGCTTCGAGAACTTCCAGAAGGTGTTCGACGCGCGCGAGTTCTGGACCGTGCTGTGGACGTCGATCGTCTATGCCGTGTTCGGCACCGGGGGCGCGCTGCTCCTCGGCCTCTTCGCCGCGCTCCTCCTCAACAACGCGTTCCGCGGGCGGGCGGTGCTGCGCGGGCTCTTCCTCTTCCCCTACGTCGCGCCGGTGATCGCGGTCGCCTACACGTGGGTGACGCTGCTGGACCCGTCCTCGGGAACGCTCAACGCGATCCTCATGCAGATGGGCGTCACCGACGGGCCGATCAATTTCCTCGGCCAGCGCACGGCCGGGTCGTTCTCGCTGTTCGGCTACACGATCGAGATCCCGTTGGCGCTGACGACGGTGATCGTCTTCGAGGCGTGGCGCTACTTCCCGCTGTCGTTCCTCTTCATCCTGGCGCGCATGCAGTCGATCAACACCGACATGTACGAGGCGGCGGAGATCGACGGCGCCTCCCCGTTCCAGCAGTTCTGGTACCTGTCGCTGCCGCAGCTGGCGACGATCCTCGCGATCCTCTTCCTGCTGCGCTACATTTGGACGTTCAACAAATTCGACGACATCTTCCTGCTTACCGGCGGCGCCGCGGGCACGCGCACGCTGACCGTCAACGTCTACGAACAGGCGATCGGGCTCGGCAACATCGGCGCGGGCGCGGCGGTCGCGGTCGTGGTCTTCGTGGCGCTCCTGGCGTTCGCCCTCGTCTTCTTCCGTTTCGCGCCGAAGGAGAGCTGAGATGACGTCGATGGCAGGCCACTCCGCCCCCCACGGCTTCGCGCTGCGCTCCGGGATGACGGCCGCCGTCGTCGCCGGGCCGCTGTTCGGCGCGGTCTACATGATCGTCTTCGGCGTCCTGATCGCGCTGTTCTCCGGCGCGCCGGCGAGCCCCGCCGTCGGCGCCGCCGCGCTCTCAGGCCTCGTCGCCGCGGCCGCCTTCATGCTGCTGCGCGAGAGGCGCGGCGCGTGGCTGCGGCGGGCCATCTTCGCCGGGGCGATGTTCGCGGTGCTGATCCTCGCCAGCCTCGGCGCCCCGTTCGGCCTGCCGCTCGGCACCGCCACGGCGTGGCAGCTGATCGGCCTCGTCGCGGTGATCGCGATGACGACGCAGACGGTGTGGATGTGCCTCGGCGACGCGCCGGCCGGCGGCGTCCGCCGCTACGACTTCGAGGTCCTGATCATCCGCATCCTGAAGGCGCTCGGCTTCGTCGTCTTCACCGTCTTCGTCATCCTGCCGTTCTACGTCATGGTGATGACGAGCTTCAAAAGCCAGGCGGATCTCCTCGCCAACCCGCTCGACTTCTCCGTCGATCTGACGCGTGACGATCTCTTCTCCGCCTATACCCAGCTCTTCACCGAATTCAACTTCGGCACCTACATTCTGAACTCGGCGATCGTCTCCGTCGCGACGGTGGTCATCACGCTGATCTTCGCGGTTCCGGGCGCCTACACCATCGCGCGGCTGCGCTTCCGCGGGCGCGACACCTTCGCCAACTCCGTGCTCCTCATCTACATGGTGCCGGCGATCGTCCTGGTGCTGCCGCTCTACACGGTGTTCAGCCAGCTCGGACTGCGAAACTCGATCTTCGGCCTCCTCATCGTCTACCCGGCGACGACGATCCCGGTCGCCCTCTACATGCTTCAGGGCTACTTCAAGGGATTGCCGGGCGAGATGGAGGAAGCCGGCCTGATGGACGGCCTGACGCGTCTCGGCGTGATCGCCAAGATCACGCTGCCGCTCAGCCTGCCGGCCCTCGCCTCGGTGTCGCTCTACGTTTTCATGATCGCGTGGAACGAGTTCCTGTTCGCGTTCATGTTCCTGGACGACCCCGCCAAGTTCACGCTGCCGCGCGGTGTGGTCTCGCTGAATTCGTCGGAGCTGCCGCGTGAATTGATGATGGCCGGCGCCGTCGTCGCGACCGTTCCGATCATGGTGATCTTCCTTTGGCTCGAGCGCTTCATGGTGCGCGGCCTCGCGGCTGGCGCCGTCAAAGGGTAAGGAGAGAGTTTCATGGGCGCGATTACGCTCGAAGGGGTCGAAAAGTGGTTCGGCTCCGTGCAGGTCATCAAGGGTGTCGACCTGGAGATCGCGGACGGTGAGTTCGTCATCTTCGTCGGCCCGTCGGGTTGCGGCAAGTCCACGCTGCTGCGCCTGATCTCGGGGCTGGAGGACATCTCCCGCGGACGCCTCCTGATCGACGGCCGGGACGTTACCGCCGAGCCGCCCTCCGGACGGGGCCTCGCCATGGTGTTCCAGTCCTACGCGCTCTACCCGCACATGACGGTGCGCGAGAACATGGGCTTCGGCCTCAAGACCGCGGGGGCGCCGAAGAAGGAGATCAAGGCCAAGGTCGACGAGGCGGCCCGCGTCCTGCAACTCGAGCCGCTGCTCGACCGGCGGCCGAAGGACCTCTCCGGCGGGCAGCGCCAGCGCGTCGCCATCGGCCGCTCCATCGTGCGCGACCCGACCGCGTTCCTGTTCGACGAGCCGCTCTCCAACCTCGATGCGGCGCTGCGCGTGGAGATGCGGTTCGAGATCGCCAAGCTGCACCAGCGCCTCGACGCGACGATGATCTACGTCACCCACGATCAGGTCGAGGCGATGACGCTGGCCGACAAGATCGTCGTGCTCCAGGCCGGCGTGATCGAGCAGGTCGGCACCCCGCGCGAGCTCTACGAGCGGCCGGCCAACCTCTTCGTCGCCCAGTTCATCGGCAGCCCGAAGATGAACGTCATGCCCGCGACGGTGGAGGGCGGGCGGCTGACCCTCGCCGACCACGCGGGCGCCGATGCGGCGGGCGCTCCGGCGGGCACCACCAAGGTCGGCGTGCGGCCGGAGCACATCGTCCTGACGGACCCCGATTCGGGCGACGTCGCCGGCGCGGTGGAGGTGGCCGAATATCTCGGCGCGGATGTGATGCTCTTCGTCGACTGCGGCGCGCTGGGCGTCATCAACGTGCGCCACGTGGGCGACGTCGGCCTGCGGCCGGGCGAGCGCGTCGGGCTCACCTTCCCGCCGGAGCGGCGCTACTACTTCGACGAGGCGGGCGAGGCGCTGCGCTGAGCCCGCTCAGAACTGCAGCACGCCCTTGACCCAGAAATAGTCGCCGGCGATGCGGTTCTCCGTGTCGATCTCGGGCAGCCACTTCGCCTCGATCGCACCGGTGACGTTGTCCAGCGGCAGCACGTAGGTCAGCACCGGACCGATGCCGATGGATCGGCCGCGGAAGCCGCCCAGCAGTGCGCCCGGCCCGCTATCGTCGCTGATCTGTTGCAGGTAGAAGGCCTCCGCGCCGATCCCGAGGTAGCCCGGCCCCACAGGAAAGAGCTGCTGCGCGCTCGCCTCGAGGTGGAAGAGCGAGCCGCTCTGGTACTGCGTCGCGGTGTTCTTGGTGTTCAGCGTGAGGCCCATGAAGCCGGACGCGCTGAACCCGGTCGCCGGGTTGGTGTAGGACAGCGACACGGTGGGGTCGACGGTCAGATAGTTCTTGCCGACGTTGGCGAGCCGGCCGACTTCGTATCCGCCGGTGGGCAGGTACACCGGCACCGACACCCCGAACTGCATGTTCCCGCGCTGCCACGCCAGCATCGCCGGGATGATCGCGATATCGCCGATGCCGCTGTCGGTATGGGTCACCGGCACGTTGCCGAGCGGCGTCGCGACATTGGCCGACACCTCGAGGTCGATGAACGGCACCACGAGGCCGACGGAGAAGAACGCGTTCGCGATCCGTTCGTCAAACGTGTAGGCGGCCCCCAGCGTCACGGCACCCAGGTCCGCCTCCATGTCGTTCGGCGTGAAGGGGCCGAGGACCTGCACCGGTCCCTTCGATCCGCCGTCGAAGTAGAGGCCGTCGACGTGGCCGGCCCAGCCGGGCTCGGTCGACGGACGGTCGACCAGAGTGCCCGAAATTCCAGGGACGTAGTGCCCGTAACCGCCTTCTTCGCCCCAAGCGACCGAGTGCGCGGCCAAAACGGCAGCGATACCAAGCCAAATTCGCAGCACAACCGTCTCCGCCCCCGTCACGCGACGACCCTAGCAGAGGCTCAAAAACGCGGCGAGCATCTTTCCGGCCAGATTTGAGGCTCCGTAATGATGCGTGCCACTTATACAACATATTTGTTCTATTTTTGATCTTTGGCATGCATGATTTCTGCAGTTTTCCTGTCGTCTCGGGCGATGACGTTTCGCGCGGCGCGATGTGCTAGGCCTCGCCATACCCGCAAGCGCCGCCGGCAATGGAACCGCTATGGCCGAGAACGCCCCCCGCACCGTGAGCCTTCCTGCCCGTCGGAGGCCGGCATGAACGCCGGCGCCCCACCCATCGAGATCAGCGCGTTCATCGCACTCAATCTCGGCATCGTCGTCTTCTTCCTCGGGCAGCGGCTGACGCAGGCGGTCTCTGTCCTGCGCGAATACTCCATCCCCGAGCCGGTGAGCGGCGGGCTGCTGGTGGCGATCGCCACGTTGGCGGTCCACCTCGCCACCGGGCGGCCGGTGACGTTCGACCTCGCCGCCCGCGACGCGTTGCTGATCTACTTCTTCACCATCGTCGGCCTCAACGCGCGGCTGAGCGACCTCGTCGCCGGCGGACGACCGCTGGCGCTGCTGTTGGTGATGACGGTGGCGTTCATGGTCGTGCAGAACGTCGTCGGTATCGGTGCGGCGGTCGTCGGCGGATTGCCGCCGCAGGCCGGCGTCCTCCTCGGAACGGCCTCCTTCATCGGCGGGCACGGCACGGCGATCGCCTGGGGACCGGTCGTGGACGCGGAGTTTGCGGTCGCCGGCGGCACCGAGCTCGGAATCGCGGCGGCGACCATCGGCCTCATCCTCGCCAGCCTCGTCGGCGGGCCCATCGCCAAGCGGCTGATCGAGCGCAACCGGCTGACGCCGGACGCCCCGCCGCGCGACGTCTTCGTGCTGCCGCAGGAGCCGCGCGCGCTGCGGTTCGACCATGTCGACCTGATGCGTTCGCTGCTGGCGGTCCACCTCGCCATCGTCATCGGCATCGCCGCATACGAGCTGTTGGAAGAGCTGGGCGTGATGCTGCCACGGTTCGTGCCGTGCCTCCTGTCGGCGATCGTCCTGTCCAACACCGTGCCGCGGATCGCGCCGCGGCTGTCGTGGCCCGCCCGCACGCCGGCCACCACCGTCCTGTCCGATTTCAGCCTCTCGGTCTTCCTCGCCATGTCGCTGATGAGTATGGACCTTTGGACCCTTTCGCAGGCCGCCGGCGTCCTGGCGCTGACGGCCGTGGCGCAGACCGCCGCGGCGGTCGCCTTCATCCTCCTGGTGTTTTTCCGCGTCATGGGGCGGGACTACTTCGCCGCGGTGCTGGCGGCCGGCTTTGCCGGCTTCACGCTGGGCGCGACGCCGACGGCGGTCGCCAACATGGGCGCGGTCACAAAGCGATACGGCGCCTGCTCGCTGGCCTTCATCGTCCTGCCGCTGGTCTCGGCCTTCTTCGTCGACATCACCAACGCGCTGATGATCCAGGCGATCCTGTCGTTCTGAGGGCAGGCCGCTCAGGTGTCGACGGTCGCCCGCGCGGGCCGGGAGGGATCGGCGAGCGCGTCCGGCGCCTCGGTCGGCGTCGCCTCCGGGATGTCGCCGTTGGCCGAGACGAGCACCGCGATCCAGCGCAGTTGCGGCACCTTGGAGCAGATGATGATCGCGACCGTCAGCACCGGCACGGCGATGAGCGCGCCGACGACCCCCCACAGCGCCCCGCCCGCGAAGACCGCGATCAGCACCACCAGCGAGCTGAGATTGAGCGAGCGGCTCATGAGGTGGGGCATCAGCACGTTGGTACCGAGGATCTGCACGATCCCTACCGGTACCAGCACCGCGATCACCGGCCAGAAGGCAAGATATTGCAAGAGCGTCATCAACGTCGGCAGGACGATGCCGAAGAGCGAGCCGATCGTCGGGATGAAGCTGAAGAAGAAGACCAGCACCGCCCAGAAGACGGCCGCGTCCACCCCCACCAGCAGGAGCACGATGAACGTCGGCACCGCCTGCACCAGACCCACCAGCACCTGCACGGAGAGGACGTCGTCGATCGCGGTCTTGATCTCTCCGGCCATGCGGCGCAGCCGAATTTCCTCGGCCGGCCGACCGGCGATGGCCGACAGCTTGGAATCGAACGCCTGCGCCTCGACGAAGATGAAGGCGACGTAGAGGAAGACGACGAAGATCGCCGAGGTGTAGGCCGCCGTCGACCCGGCGAGGTTGATGAGCAGCGAGCGCACGTCGATCTGTTGCAGCAGGTCGAGGACGCTGAGCTTCTCGTCGGAGCCGACATAGTCCTGCACCTCCGCCAGCAAGAGGTCGACGTTCTGCTGATAGAGCGGCAGGTTGGCGCGGAACTCGGCGACCGCGCCCACCATCATGATCGAGATGAGGGCGACGATGCCGGTGATGCCGAAGATGCTGACGAGGTGCGCCGTGGCTCGGCGGTGGCGCCAGCGCAGCGGCACCAGGCGCACCAGCGTGCTCGAGGTGGCGCTGAGCACCAGCCAGATGAGCAGACCCGTCGCGAGCGGTCGAAGCACGCTCTCGGCGACCATCAGGATCCAGATCGTCGCCGCGATCATTACTGCGATGCGCAATTCAACCCTCCGCGCGCGGCGCGTCGGCGGCGCCGCCCCTCGGCCTGCGCCACCGCGACCGGGCGATGGACGAAGCAAGAGGCGCACCACCGTGCCAACGGAGGCGAACTTATCCCAATTGCGTGACGTGTCGACGCCCCGCCGGCGATATGCCTCGCTCTTCCCCGGCGGTCAGACCATCGAGAGGCCCATCGCCTCGCCCTGCCGGGCGATGAAGGGGTGCCGCGCGGGCGGCCGGGCGCAGCGGCGGCGCAGCGCGGCGAACGCGGCCGGGTCGATCGCGAGCAGCGAGGGGGTGGCGGGGCGCGCCCGCCGCAACGCGGCGTAGCCGATCCCGGCGAGGCCCGTCATCAGCCCCGGCGCGCCCGGGCCGTCCGCCGTCGGCCACCGCGCCGGCGGGCCGTGCCGGTGCAGCGCAGCGGCGAAGGCCGAGCCCGCCAACTCGCCGTCGGCGGGGTGGTCGTCGAGGTCGGCGAGCGTCTCCAGCGCGCCGGCGAGCCCGTGGCACAGCGAGAGGTCGGGGAAGCCGGCGGCCGCCTGGCGGTCGACCTCGTGGCGCACGGCGTGGGCGGCGGCGGCACGGTCGGCGGCGTTGGCGTCCGGCGCGTCGAGCCGCGCCGCGAACAGCCGCGCGAGGCCGATCCCCGCCGCGCCGTTGCACCAGCCGCACAGCACCGGCTCGCCCCGCTCCGGCGCCGACGCGGCCTCCGGCGAGCGCAGGTCCGGCCACAAGCCGTGGCGCGCATCGAAGCGCTGGCGCTCGTAGGCGTGGGCCGCGCGGGCGGCGTGCAGGAAGCGGCTCACCCCGGTCGCCTCGTAGACCGCGAAGAGCGCGTGCGCCGCGCCGGCCGCACCGTGGCTGTAACCCAGCAGGTCGCCCACCGCGCCGTCGCCGCCGCAGCAACCGGCCCCCGGCGCGGACCACGACCAGATCGCCTTCCCGCCGTCCTCGCGCCGGCGCGCGGTCGCCAGCAGCGTGTCGGCATCGGCGACCGCCTGGGCGAGGAGGTCTCGCGCACCGAGGAGCGCCGCCGCGGCGAGACGGCCGAGCGCGCGGCCCGCCGTCCCGGACAGCACGTCGAAGCCGGCCGGCGGCGCCGCATCGGCCAACTCCAGCAGACGGCGCGCGTCGGCGTCGAGCGCGTCGGTGGCGAGGTGGCGGCCGGCCGTCGCAAGCGCCAGCGCGATCCCGGTGAGGCCGGTGTAGAGGCCGCCGTCGCCCGGCGCCGGATGCCGCATGGCGACGGCGACGGCCTGACGCAGCGCGGCCAGCGCGGTGGCGGCGGCACGCCGGTCCCCGGTCGCCGCGGCATAAGTCGCGAGGAAGAGCCCGACGCCCGCCTGACCCGCGTAGAGGTTGGGCCCGAGGGTGCCGAACGCGCTTCCCTCGTCGCCGACGCCGAAGTCGCCCGAGCCGGGGCTGGTCGTCAGCCAGGTGCAGCGCTCGCCGTCGTGGATGGCGCTGGTCATCAGATGCTCGGCGACGCGGCCCGCGGTGGCGAGCGGCGGCTCGGCCGATGTCTCGCGCGCGGCCGCGGCCCCGCCGCCGACGGTCACCGCGCTACGGCGCGCCAGCGGCATCGTCCAGGCGGCCAGCGGGTCGGGCGATCCGGCGAGGCGATGCGGCACGTCGAGGCAGATGCCCGCGCCCACGAACGCCAGCTCGGCCAGCGCCAGCCGCTCGCGCGGTTTTTTCACCTCTCCGTCGGCGGCCGCGAGGACGGCGTCGGCCAGCAGGCCGCAGCGATGCTCGCCGAAGCTCTGCCCGCCGCGCGGGCTCTCCGCGTAGGCGAGGCCCGGACCGATGCGGCGCGTCATCGCCGGCGTCCCGCTGGCGAGGTGCCGCTTGGCCAATTCGGCCACGGTGCGGATGGCGCGCGCGGCACCGCCCAGCGCGGCGTGCGGCAGATAGAGGACGGCCCCGTCGCAGCGCCACGCGGGGTCCGGGCGCGTCAGCACCTTGAAGTGGAACGCGATTCCCGCCTCGTCCAGCCGGCGCGCCAGCTCGCCCGCCAGCCACGGCGCCCCGGCGGCCGTGACGTTCCAGTAGAGGCGCCACACGCGGCCGTGCGTGTCGAACGGGGCACGGCCGATGACGAGATGGTGCCCCGGCGAGAACGCCGGGCGCGCGGTCGGCATCGCCACCGCGACGCCGCTCGCCGCATCCTCGCCGGGGCCCGCGCCGCGCACGCTCGCGCGATCGGCACACAGGGTGATGCCGCCGCGGGTGACGACGACGCCGCGCGCCGTCTCGCCCAGAGGCTGCCAACCGTTCTCCCAGCGCATCGCGGGGACGGCGGCGCCGAGGGCGGCGGAGATCTCCCCGCCGGCTTCCTCGCGGTGCACGCGGCGGACCGCCCGTGGCCAGCCGCAGCAGTAGAAGTCGGTATAGAGGCGATGCGTGATCGCGGCCTCGAGGGCGGCGCGGCGCGCCTCGTGCGAAAGGCGCGCCGCGGTCGCCTCGTCGGCGATGCTGAAACTGCGGCCCAGCCACGTGAAGGCGACGTCCGATGTCACGGTGATGGCGGCCAGCGCCGCCTCGACAGGCTGCGTCATCGTCGGCTCAGCTCCTCATTGCGAGAGCGGTTGATCGGAAAGGCCGAGGCGCGCCGCGGCGGCCTCTGCCGGGTGTTCCAGGAATTCGGCCCCCATCGCCGCCAAGGTGGCGACGCGGGCGTTGGGTTCGCCCAGCCCGGCGGCATGCTCGTAGGCTGCCTGGATGAGCCGCGCGCCCACGTACGGGGCGACCTGCGCCACCGCGAAACGCGGCGCGCCCGGGGCGGCGGCGTAGGCCCCCCAGGCGGATTGGATGGCCGCGCAGGCCGCCGGCTCGGTGAACCGCGCCCGATCGAGGTGCCGCTCGAACCCGGCCGGATCGCCGAGCGGCGCGGACATGAGCCACGTCTCGACGAAGGCGGCGAGCAGGCCGGCGAGGTCCCACCGCGGATCGCCTATCCCGAGGTACTCGAAGTCGATCAGCGTCAGTTCGTCGGCGACCACCAGCGCGTTGGCGAGGCGAATGTCGAAATGGACGACGCGGTCGGCACGCCAGTCGGCGGCCATGGCGACGAGCGGCGCGATGATCGTGCGGTGGGCCTGCAACGTGGCGATCAGCTCGATCTGCCCACGGCTGAGCCGGCAGAAGGTCTCCACCGAGGGCGCGTCGAGATGGAAGATCGTCGTGCCGCGATGGACAGGAAGACCGCGCGCCGGAGCGGCCTGCGGATCGAGCGCGTGCAGCGCCCCGAGGGCCGCGCCGAGGCGGGCCGGATACGCGCCCAGCGGCTCGCCGGCGAGCGCCACGTCGGCGAGCCGGCGCGCGCCCGGCACCAGCGTCAAGGCGAGGAGGTCGTCGGCCGTATCGTAGGCGATGGCGCGCGGGGTGGTGAGCGGCGCGCCGGCCGGTATCAGCGCGGCGAGCGTCTCGTAGGCGGCCGCCTCGTGGGCGACGGTGCCGAACCCCGTGTCACCGTCCCCCCGCTTGAGGAAGACCCCGCCGCCGTCCCGATCGACGAGGCGGGTGTTGGCGTGGCGGCTGGCGCTCGACTGCAATCGTGCCCCGCGCCGCACCAGTCCGGCGACGTCCACGACGCCCATCGCCATCGCCTGGCGCAGCAGCACCTCGGCGGGGCCGGTATCGGCCGAAGCGGGCATTGCGGGTTCGAAGAGGTCCGTCATGCGATGTCGCCTCGTTGGCCCCGAGCGGCGCGCGGGTGGCGGCGCACGTCGAGGGCGGGGGAAACGGGCCGCCCACCGGGACCGGGGTCCAGGGGCGACCCGCACGGAATGCGTGTCAGGTCGTGACTTTGCAGAACGGCGTCTTGGAGACGACCGAGCACTTGGGGTCGTCGCTGAGGTCGGCGGTCTTGATCGCGGACAGGCCGCCGCCGCCGACCGTCATCAGGCCTCTGCGATTGAGGCTGGAATACAGCGCCCCGCCGGTGACCTGGCGGGTCTCGTCGGCGGTCAGAGTCTTGATGATTTTTTTGGTCATAGTCTTTGTTCCTTGAAATAAATCCGGTCCAATCCGGATGATCTGTATCTAAAATCCATGGCAACTTCTGGGTGTGACTCGCGTCACGCCCAGGCGTTCGGTAAGTATTTCTTGTGGTTACGCAGAGTTGATCGCGTGTGAGCCGGCCGCGATGGTGCCCGGACACGGCGCGGGCTCCGCCGCCGGCGTCAGCTCGCGCAGCACGCCGTCGCGCATTTCCAGGACCCGGTCGGCGCGGCGCACCAGCTCGGGCCGGTGCGCCACGACGATCCGCGTGATCGGCATCGCCGCGATGACGTCCGCGATCGCCCGCTCGGTCTCCTCGTCGAGGTTGGCGGTGCCCTCGTCGAGGAACAGCACCTGCGGGTCGCGGTAGAGCGCACGGGCGAGGACGATGCGCTGACGCTGTCCGCCGGAGAGCGCGGCTCCCATGTCGCCCACCAGGCTGAGATACTGCATCGGCATGCGCATGATGCTGTCGTGCACCGCCGCGGCGTGGGCGCAGAGGAAGACGCGCTCCATGTCCACCTCCGGGTCGAAGAAGGCGATGTTGTCGGCGATCGTGCCGGACAGGAGCTGGTCGTCCTGCGCGACCACGCCGGTCTGCGCACGCCAACTGTCGAGTCCGAATTGCGCCAGCGGCTCGCCGTCGACCCGCACCTCCCCGCCGCTCGGCGTCAGCAGGCCGAGCATCACCTTCAACAGGCTGGACTTGCCCCCGCCCGACGGGCCGACGATCGCCACCATCTCCCCCGGCGCGATCGCCAGATCGAGGTCTTCGAACAGGAGCGGCTCCTGCGGGGCGTAGCGGAAGGAGACCCCCTCCAGCGCGACCGCCCCCCGAAGACGCTTGGTCATCGCCTGGGTCGGCCGCGCGCCCGCCTCCCGCTCGGTGAGCACGATGTCGCCGAGGCGTTCCAGGTGCAGGCCCAGCATGCGGAATTCGATGTAGCGGTGCACCAGGGTGGCGGCGCGGTCGCCCATCTGCTGGCGGTAGCTCATGAAGGCGAACAGCATGCCGATGGAAAAGCCGCTCGCCTCGATCACCAGGCGCGACCCGAGATAGACGATCACCACCGTCTGCATGCCGAAGATCACCGTCTTGGCGAGGGCGACGAGGATGTCGAGCCGTCCGCGCCGGATCCCGGCGTTGACGACCTTGGCATAGGCGTTGCGCCACGCGGTCTCGCGCTGCGCCTCCCGGCCGAAGAGCTTGATCGTGCGCGAGGCGCGGATGCTCTCCATCATGTGCGACTGCTCGCCCGCCCGCGCGACGATCTCCTCTTCCTCACGCGCCCGCAGGAACGGGAAAGCGATCAGCGAGACAGAGACGTAGAGCGCCAACGTCGCGATCACGACGAGGGCGAGCGTCGGCGCATAGGCCAGCATCGCCAACGTCAACAGCACCAGCATCGCCCCGTCGAGGAAGGCCGCGACCACGGCTTCGGTCAACGCCCGCTCGATGGGCTGCGTCGAGCCCATGCGCGAGACGATGTCGCCGACGTGCCGCTTCTCGAAGAAGTCGGCCGGCAGGCGCATCAGGTGGCGGAAGATGTTGCCGACCATCTGAAAGGTCAGCGACTGGCCGAGCGAGAGGATCACCCACGCCCGCAGCGCCTCGGTCGCGGCGTTGACGACGTGCAGCGCCGCGAACCCCACCGCCAGCACCACGAGGAACTGGTGGTCGAGCCGGGTGACCGCCTCGTCGACCGCCAGCTGCAGGTAGAAGGGGAAGAGCAGCGCCACCAGCTGCAACACCAGCGACAGGACGACGAGCTGCACCGCCGCGCGGCGCCATCCGGCGATCCGGCCCCAGAGATCGGTGAGCCGCATGCGCCCGCCCATCGCCGGCGGGTCGAACGCCGCGGCCGGCTCCAACTCCAGCGCGACGCCGGTGAAGCGGGCGTCCATCTCCGCCGCCGACAGGCTTCGCTCGCCGCGGGCGGGGTCGAGGATGACGAAGGCGCGCCGGCGCACCCGCGTCAGCACCACGAAATGATCGAGGTCGACGTGCAGGATCGCGGGCAGCTTCAGGCGGCCCAGCTCCTCCAGCTCCAGCCGCACCGCGCGCGTCGCCAGGCACAGCTTGTCGGCGACCTGCATCATGTCGCGCAGGCTCGCACCGTTCAGCGACAGGCCGAACCGCACGCGCAGGCCGTTGAGGTCGACCGCGGCGCCGTGCGCCCGCGCGACCATCGCCAGGCACGCGAGACCGCATTCGGCGGCCTCGGCTTGGTGGATCATCTTCATCGCTGCACCGCCGCGAGTATGGGTCGGAAGACCACCTCCCACAGCCGGCGCTCCTCGAGCACGATATCGGCCCGGAGCGTCATGCCGGCCTGGAGGGGGATGTCGGCGCCGCCGGCTGCCACACGATCGGCGTGGAGGGTGGCGACGACGCGGAAGAAGGGCTCGCCGAGGCTGGGCGGGCCGTCGGGCAAGTCGCGCGGGGTGAGGATGGTGCGCGAGACGATCTTCACCGTCGCCTCGCCGACCCCGAACGTCTGATAGGGGAAGGCATCGTAGCGCAGGCGGACCCGCTGGCCGGGCGCCAGGAATCCCGCTGCGCGGGACGGGACGAAGAGTTCGGCCTCCAGCGTTCCCCCGTCCGGCAGGATCGAGACCACCATCTCCTGCGCCTCGACCGATTGGCCCGGCCGCGCCATCACCGCCGCGACGCGCCCCGCCACCGGCGCACGCAGGCCGACCGTGCCGCGCCGCGCCGCCTCGGTCGCCCGCTGGTCCAGCGCGGCGAGGCGCTCGCGCAGCTGCGCCCGCTCGATGGCGGCCTTGGTCGGCAGCGCCGCGAGGCGGGCGTCCAGCTCGGCGGTGCGGTGGGCGGCGGCGGAGACCTGCGCGGCCAGCCGCTCCGCCTCGGCGCGCTTGGCGAGGAGGTTCTCCTCGCGCCGCTGCCGCTCGATCCGGGTGACGGTGCCCCGCTCGACGAGACCCTCGATCTGGTCCACCAGCGCCTCGGCCAGCGCCGTGCGCTCGACGTGGACGGCAAGCTCGCGCTCCAGGTGCTCGCGCTCTGCGAGGAGCCCGCGGCGCTCGGCGTCCATCCGCCGCCGCTCGCCGGCGAAGTCGTCCGCGACCAGCGCCAGACGTCGCTCCACCTCGCCGCGCTCGCTGGCGAGCTGGCGCGCCATCCGTTGCGACGCATCGCCCAGCGCCGGGAGCGCCACGTCGTGCGAGACGGTGAGCAGCGAGGCGCCCTTGGCGACCCGGTCCCCCTCCCCGACGGCCACCGCGGCCACCGTCCCCGCCGCCCCGACCGTGACGCGCACGATCCCGGTGTCTGGCGTCAGCCAGCCGACGACGGGCTCGCTGCGCGCATAGGAGCCGAAGACGAGGACGGCGGCGACACCGGCCGCGACGAGGAGGATCAGCCCCGTCAGCGCCCATGCCGGCAGCGGCACGTCGAGCCGCACATCGCCGTGCAGACGCTGGCGTTTGCGCTCGAGCGCGGCGTCGCGGAACAGGGTCGGCGGTGCGTGCTGCATCAGTCGTGCCCTCCGCCGCCTGGGGGGAAGTGGTCGCGCGGCCCGTCGCCGGTCATCACGAAAAGTTCAGGAGGTGCGGGCCACCGTCGACCGCCGCCACCATCAGCGCGGCGCTCGGAAGTGTCGTGTCGACCGTGAACATGGCGTGCGGCGGCGCGCGGCGCTGTGATCGGGGTCACGCCGGTGCCGCCCCGGCCACCTCCGCCGCCGCGATCTGCCCGATGGACCGTGCGCACCGATGCGTCAGGCTGGGGATTAAGGTGGTTTAGAGCCGTTTCATCTTACGAAAGCCAAAAGTTCCCATGGACTGTGGCATCGCGAATGTGGTTCCGATGATCCGGGACGCTGCCACGCGTCTATTCAATAATGTTGATATCGAAGGCCGGCCCGGCCCTCTACTTTCGAGCCCAACGACAAGAGAAGCATGATGAAGAGTGGAATGCGCACAATCCTCTTGAGCCTGGTGCTAGGTCTTCTAGCCGCCAGCGGTGCCGCGAATGCCCAGACGATCGGCTACGCGGACGCCATCGCCATCCTGACGAAGCAATGCGGCAGCGACGTCGCCAAGTATTGCAGCAAGGCGTCCCTGGCGAACGACGGCATCACCAACTGTCTGG
This sequence comes from Acuticoccus sp. I52.16.1, assembly GCF_022865125.1. Classification (NCBI taxonomy): domain Bacteria; kingdom Pseudomonadati; phylum Pseudomonadota; class Alphaproteobacteria; order Hyphomicrobiales; family Amorphaceae; genus Acuticoccus; species Acuticoccus sp. I52.16.1. The sequence goes on from NZ_CP094828.1 coordinate 307,230, forward strand.
CCCAGAACCAGGACAAGATCTCCAACGCGTGCGCGACCACGGTCGTGCAGGTCGTCCAGTCGCTCGACGCGCGCGAGGCGGCCGAGGCCGCGGCGCCGAAGGTCTGCGCCACCGACGCGCGGCGTCTGTGCAAGCTGACCAAGGGCGGCCAGGGCCACCTCCTGCAGTGCCTCCTGAAGGCCGAGCCGAGCGTCAGCGCCCAGTGCAACGCCGCCATCACCAACGCCGGCTGGCGCTGAGCGCGAAGGAAACGACCGAGATGACCATGAAGACCCTCGCGCTCTGCGCCACTGTCGCCGCCGGCCTCGTCGCCAGCCACACCGCCGGTCACGCCCAGAACCAGCTGACCCGCAACCAGATCGTCACCAGTCTCTACGAGACCGAGGCGACGGTCGCCGCGTTCGATCCGATCGCGCTGGAGCAGGCCGCCGCCCGCGCCGCCGCCAGCGGTGGCGACAACGCCCCCGGCCCGCTGTCGGACAAGCTCGCCGGGCTGCCGCAGATCAGCGTGCAGATCAACTTCACCCGCGGCTCGGCCCGCATCGAGCCGTCGAGCTACTACTCGGTCGGCCTTATCGCGGACGCGCTGCACACGCCCTACCTGATGGGCCAGAAGATCGTCGTCATCGGCCACACCGATGCGACCGGCGGGCGTGAGCTGAACTTCCGTCTCAGCCAGCAGCGTGCCAAGTCGGTGATGGAGGCGCTGGTGACGACGTTCCACGTCCCCGCGAACCAGCTCGTCGGCATCGGCCTGGGCGAAGAGCAGCTCCAGGACCCGTCCAACCCCGATTCCGGGGTGAACCGCCGGGTGCAGTTCATCAACATCGGCGGCTGACCGCCGAGCCGATCGACGACAGGGCTCCGCCCGGCCCCGACGCCGGCCGGCGCCCCTTCGCGCCGTGTCCGACCCGCGGCGCGTGACGGCCGGCCCGCGCCCGGCAGTACATGCCGCGCCACCGTGCCGGGCCATCGTGCGACCCGGCGCCCCCGCCGCGCCGACGATGCTTGGCGCCGGGCCGCGCCCGCGATAAGCATGACTTCGAATAATGAGTGGACGTACCACCATGCGAAAGACGATCGCCGCCCTTCTGGCCACGGTGATGGCGGTCACGCCAGCCCTCGCCACCCCCGCGACCACCACCGCCAACGTCAACATGCGCTCCGGGCCGGGAACCGACTACGGGGTCCTCTCGACGATCCCCGACGGCACCAGCGTCGACCTCGGCGACTGCGACGCCGGCGGCACCTGGTGCGCCGTCACCGTCGACGGAACCCAGGGCTACATGTCCGGCCAGTACCTGAAGGATACGGCCGATCCCAACGGCTGGCCCCGCTCCTACGAAGTCGCCGACGGCGGCAAGATCGTCCTCTACCAGCCGCAGGTCACCCGGTGGGACGACTTCAAGACGATCGACGCGATCATCGCCGCCGAGTACGCCCCCACCGCCGACACCGCCGCGGTCTACGGCGTGATCGGCGTCAGTGGGTCCACCCAGGCGGACAACAGCACCGGCGAGGTGGTGATCTCGAACATCACCGTCACCGAGCTGAACTTCTCCGCTCTCGGGCGTGACGCCCTCGCCTCCCTCGACACCGACGTCGGCCGGGTGCTCCCCACCGGGCCGATCACGGTGTCGCAGCAGACGCTGGTCTCCAGCCTCGCCGGGCAGAAGCGGGTGGAGGACGTGTCGGGCCTCAAATCCGACCCGCCGCCGATCTTCCACTCCGAGACCCCCGCGATCCTCCTCCAGACCGACGGCAAGGCGACCTTCGCCCCGGTGCAGGATGCCAAGGACCTCGATTTCGTCGTCAACACCAACTGGGACGTGTTGCAGACCACCGGCGACAAAGCACTCTACCTGCGCGACGAGAGTTCGTGGATGACCGCATCCGCCCTCGACGGCACCTGGAGCGCCGTCACCACGCTGCCGGACGCCCTCTCCGGCCTGCCGGACGACGACAACTGGAAGGACGCGCGCGCCGCGATGCCGCCGCAGCCCTTCAAGGACGGGGCGCCGAAGGTCTTCTATTCCGACACGCCGGCCGAGCTGATCCTGTTCGACGGCCCGCCCCGGAAGGAGGCGGTCCCGAACACCAACCTCGAGTGGATCTCCAACACGCAGTCCGACGTCTTCTTCGATACCGCCAATTCGACCTGGTACGTGCTGATGTCCGGCCGGTGGTTCAGCGCCGCCTCGCTCGACGGGCCGTGGACCTTCGCGACGCCCGACCTGCCGGACGACTTCTCCAAGCTCCCGTCCGACACGCCCTACTACAGCGTCCGCTACGCGGTGCCCGGCACCTCCGAGAGCGAGGAGGCTCGGCTGAAGGCGAGCATCCCCAACACCGCGCGCGTCGAGACCGACAAGGTCAAGGCGGACGTCGACTACGACGGCGACCCGCAGTTCGCCACCATCGAGGGCACATCGATGTCGTACGCGACCAACACCAACACCGAGGTGATCGAGGTCGAGGGCAAGTACTTCGTGCTGCAGGACGGCGTCTGGTTCGTGGGCGACACGCCGAACGGGCCGTGGGTGGTCGCGACCGCGGTGCCCGAGGTGATCTACACCATCCCGCCCTCCTCGCCGGTCTACCGCGCGACCTACGTGCGCGTCTACGACACCGAACCCGGCGCCGTCTGGTTCGGATACACGATGGGCTACCTCACCGGCTATCTCGCCTGGGGCACCTATGTGTACGGCACCGGCTGGTACTACCCGCCTTATTGGTACGGCGGCGGGCGGCCCTATCCGGGCTATTTCCCGCGCCCGGTGACCTACGGCATCGGCGCCTACTACAACCCGGCCCGCGGCACCTACGGGCGCTACGGCTACGCCTACGGCCCCTATCGCGGCATCGCCTACGGGGCGGCCTACAACCCGCGCACCGGGACCTATGTGCGCGGCGGCGGCGTCTCCGGCCCCTGGGGCGAGCGCGGCTTCGTCTCCGCCTACAACCCGCGGACCGACACCGGCGCCTTCGCGCGCGGGGGGCATGACGTCTACGGCTCCTGGGGTTCCGCGGGCGTGCGGCGCGGGACGTCCTGGGCGCACGTCTCCGGGGCGGAGAACGGCAACGCCGGTGGGCTGCGGTGGAACACCTCGGCCGGCAACCAGGGGTTCGTCGGCGGGCGCGACGGCAACCTCTTCGCCGGGCGCGACGGAAACGTCTACCACCACGGCGACGACGGCTGGCAGAAGGTGACACGCCCCGGCGGCGACGGCGCGCTCGCCAACCGGCCCGCAGGCGACGGGGCGCTGGCCAACCGGCCCGCCGGCGACCGCCCGGCCAACCGGCCCGCAGCGGAACGGCCGCGCGCCGGCAACGCGCCGTCGCGCCAGCCCCAGGCCGCGCGGCCGCGCGCCGAGGTCCCCAGCCACCTCTCCAACGACCGCATCGGCCGCGAGATGGGCAACATGGACGCCATGCGCCAACGCAACTTCACGCGGGCCGGCGGTGGCTTCGGCGGCGGCGGCGGCGAGTTCCGCGGGGGCGGCGGCTTCCGCGGCGGCGGCGGTGGTGGCTTCCACGGCGGCGGCGGCTTCCGGGAGGGCGGCGGCGGCTTCCGCCGCTGACACCGCCACACCGGATCAAAAGTGCGACCCCATGGCGGGGCCGCACGGGCGGGGGGAAGTTCGCAGCCCTCAGTATGCGCTTCGTCAGCAGTGCCGCGCGGGACGGAGCGGCGCCGTCAGAGCCGGGCGCGCCGTCGCCCGTCGGTCAGAGAACGGCCTTCGGCATCATCATGTGGCAGCCCTTCTCGCCGTCGACCGTCTGCGTCACGCGCAGGTCGCCCTGGAGCGAGCACAGCATGTAGGCCTGCTCGCGCGTCAGCGTGGTGCGGGCGCACACGTGCCGGATCATCTGGCGCAGCGCGATGCGGGCCGCCTCGTCGAGGTCCTCGTGCATGCCGATCGAGATGAGGTGGGTGGCATTCTCGGCGAACGGGTAGTCGTAGCCGAGATCCTTGCGCACAGTGAGCCGGAAGGTGCCCTTCAGCCCCGTCTCCAGCGCCGTGATGCAGACCTCGCCGTCGCCCTGCACGCCGTGCCCGTCGCCGGCGGAGAACAACGCCCCCTCGGTGAAGACCGGCAGGTAGAGCGTCGTGCCCGCGCCGAGTTCCTTGTTGTCCATGTTGCCGCCGAACTTGCGCGGCTGCATGGAGGGGATGCGCCCCCAGTGCGGCGGCGGCGCCACGGCCATGATGCCGAAGAATGGCGCCAGGTCGATGTCGGTCCCCCACGGAAGTCGTGCCGTCCCGGCCGCGATGTCGATCTCGGGATGGATGCGGGTGAGCGCGTCGAATTCGTCGGGCAGCGTTCCCTTCAGCGGCACGATCTGCACGAAGCCCCAGCGCTCGTTCAACGAAACGTCGACGATCTCGATCTCCAAGACGTCGCCGGGCATCGCGCCGTCGACGTGGACCGGACCGGTCAGCATGTGGCTGGTGCCTTCGCGCTGGCAGCGTGCGATGGCGTCGAGATGGCCCGGCTGCACCAGGGAGCGGTCGGCGGGGAGCGCCTCGGGACCGCCGGCGGCCCAGGCCGTGAGCGTCACCGTGTCGCCGGATGCGATGTGAAGCACGGGCGGGAGGGCGGCATCGTGATGCCCCCAGTGGATATTCTGCGGCAGCGCGGGCAGCTCGTGGTGGCGGGGCATCGCCTCTCCTCTCCGGTCGATCCCCTCGTCCCTACACGAAATCGCCGCCGCTACATCAGATCTTCGCGCGCACGCAGCACCTGGCCGTGGATCCAGTTGGCCTTTTCCGAGGCGAGGAACTTCACCAGCCCGACGATGTCGGCCGAGCGGTTGTTGCCCTGGCCCGCCATCGGGCTGATCTCGTCGTAGCGGCCGTGGCTGTAGATCTCGGTCTCCGCCTCCCCGGGCGACACGGCGACGGCGTTCACCGTGATCCCCTTGGGGGCGAGTTCGTTGGCGAGGACGCGCGTGATCGCCTCGACGGCGCCCTTGGTGGCGTTGTAGCTCGAATAGCCGGGCGCACTCTGCGACAGCGCGCTGCTCGACACGTTGACGATCCGCCCGCCGGTCTTCATCCGCCGCGCCGCCTCGCGCATGGTGTGGAAGCAGCCGAACAGATTGACCGCCAGGACCATCTCGAACATCTCGTCGCTCACCTCGGCGAGCGGCGCCTCGTGCATGATGCCGGCGCAGTTGACGAGGATGTCCACCGAGCCGAAGCGCGATTCGGCGAAATCGAAGAGGTCGGGGGCCGAGCGGCTGTCGGCGACGTTCGCCTGCACCGCGAAGGCATCCCCGCCGGCGGCTTTGATATCGGCGACGACGTGGGCCGCCGCTTCCTCGCCGCCGTTGCGATAATGAACCAGGACCCGGATCCCGTCGTAGCCGAAGCACCGTGCAATGGCGGCCCCGATCCCGCCGGAGCCGCCCGTGATCAGTGCCGTGCGCTGCATGGTTGCCTCCACATAATAGTATTATAAACCACCAACGGTACCACCGGGCTATCGTTCGCACTTTTTTGTACGATGATAGTCAAATCTTGCTGAATTATGTTGGTGATACGCCTTGAAACGGCCGTAGTTGAGACCGCGTGCCGACCCGTGCCGCGGAACCCCTGCGGGAAATGTGACGGCAAAGGGGCACTGTCGAGATTCCAGTTCCGGCCTTCCGAAAAAGACTTTGGTGCCATGCCCATCGGCCCGCCGCGCGAACGCGCTGTTGCCAAACCGGGCGCGATGTCGCCACGCTCGCACCCTCGACCCTCCTCGACCGATACCGGACCGTCCCCCATGCCGAACGACAGCGTCTCGCCGTCCTCCATCCCCACCCCCGCGCAGTGCGTCCTTCGCGAGATGCTGACCCATGCGGCCGACCGCCACCCCGAGCGTGACGCCGTGCGGTTCTGGCGCGGCGAGACGTGGACATATCGTGCGCTGCGTGAGCGCGTCACGCGCCGCGCCGCGGCCCTGCGCGAGGCCGGCGTCGCCCAGGGCGATCATGTGCTGACGTTCATGAACAACGGCCCGGAGCTGCTCGTCACCTGGTATGCGATCAACTGGCTGGGTGCGGTCTACGTCCCGGTGAACACCGCCGCGCGGGGCCGTCCGCTGGCGCACATCCTCACCAACGCCGACGCCGAGGTGATGATCGCCCACCCCGGCGCCCTCGCCCGGCTGGAAGGGATCGAGACCGGCGCGCTCGGCACCGTCCTCGTCCCGCCCGGCTTCGCGGGAGAGGGTGAGGCGGCGCCGGTTCCGGGCCTCGTGGTGCGCCCGCTCGCCGAGCCGGAGGGAGCGGTGGGCGACGTCGCCCCGCAGCGGCCGATCATGCCGTGGGACGCACAAGCGATCATGTACACCTCCGGCACCACCGGGAACGCCAAGGGCGTCGTCTTCTCCTACGTCCAGCACTGGACGATGGGGCCCGAGGCGATGCATGCCATCACCGAAGACGACGTGACGATGATCTGCGGGCCGATCTTCCACTGCGGCTCGACGCTCTACGTCAACACCATGCTCGCCCGCGCCGGGACCATCGCCATGGTGCCCGAGTTCCGCACCGCCGACTTCTGGGACGCGGTGCGCGAAACCGGCTCCACCGCCGTTCTGCTGCTGGGCGTGATGGCGAGCTTCCTCCTCAAGGCGCCCGAGACGGCAGGCGACAAGGACCACCCGCTGGCCAAGGTCTACATCGTCCCCTTCGGCGAGGATGCGCCGCGCTTCCGCGACCGTTTCGGCGTGAGCCTCTACACTGTCTTCAACATGACCGAGATCGCGAGCCCCCTCGTCGCCGGCCCCGGCATCGAGACGCCGGGCCTCGCCGGCACGGCCCGTCCGCCGTTCGAGCTGCGCATCGCCGATGCCGACGACCTGCCCCAGCCCGACGGCACGGTGGGCGAGCTTCTGGTGCGCTCGCACCGGCCGTGGGCACTCTTCTCGGGCTACTACAAGAACCCGGAGGCGACGGCGGCGGCCCTGCGCAACGGCTGGTTCCACACCGGCGACGCCTTCCGGCGCGAGGCGGACGGCACGTTCACCTTCGTCGACCGGCTGAAGGACGTGATCCGCCGCCGCGGCGAGAACATCTCCTCGTTCGAGCTGGAGAGCGAGATCCTGACCCACCCCGCCGTGCAGGAGGCGGTCGCCGTCGCGGTACCGAGCGACGTCACCGAGGACGAGGTGCTGGCCGTGGTGGTCGCGGTGCCCGGCGGCACGATCGACCCGGCGGGGCTGATCGAGCATCTCGCCGAGCGGCTGCCGCACCACATGGTGCCGCGCTACGTGCGCATCGTCGACGCGCTGCCCAAGACCGCGTCGGGTAAGCTGCAGAAGCACGAGCTGCGCACCGCCGGCCTGACGGACGACACGTTCGACCGGGAGGCCGCCGGCATCCGCATCCGCCGCGCCAAGCTGTAGCGGGGGCGGTGCAACAGCGGGAGCGAGGGGCGGTGCGACAGCGGGGCGAGGGGCGGGGCGGATGGGGGTGCAATGCATTGCATTTCCTGCCCGTCTCGGGCCTCCTGCGGACACGAACCGACGGAGCCGACGCGATGACCACGCCCTACGACACCATCCTCATCACCGGCGCCGCCGGGGCGCTCGGCACCGAGCTGCGCCGCGGCCTCGCCCCGCTCGCCGAGACGCTCCGCCTCGCCGACCGCATGCCCATCGCCGACCTCGCTCCCCACGAGGAGGCCGTCACCTTCGACCTCGCCGACGAAGCCGCCACGATGGCCGCCACCGAGGGCGTCGACGCGATCGTCCATATGGGCGGCGCGCCGGTCGAGAAGCCGTGGCAGGAGATCCTCGACTCGACCATTCGCGGCACCTACCACCTCTACGAAGGGGCGCGGAAGCACGGGGTGAAGCGCATCGCGTACGCCTCATCGGTGCACGCCATCGGCTTCCACCGGCTGAGCGACCATATCGACACCACGACGCCGACGCGGCCCGACACGCTGTACGGCGTGTCGAAGTGCTTCGTGGAATCCCTGTCGTCGCTCTACTGGGACAAGTTCGGGATCGAGACCGCGTGCGTGCGGATCTTCTCGTCGTTCCCGGAGCCGGCGGACCGGCGGCACCTGTGGTCCTGGCTCTCTTATGCCGACCTCGTGCGCCTCTTCTCGGCCTGCCTCACCGCGCCGCACGTCGGCCACACGATCACCTTCGGCATCTCCGACAATCGGGTGAAACCGGTCGACAACTCGCGCGCCGGCCACCTCGGCTATGCCCCGCAGGACACCACCGAGCCCTACCGCGCGGCGCTCGAGGCACGCACGCCCCCGCTCGACCCCTACGCACCGGAAACGCTGTGCTACGGCGGTGCCTTCGTCACCTACCCGCACCCGGACGATCCCGCCCGATGAGAGACGGCTACGACGTCGTCATCGTCGGCGGGGCGGTGATCGGCTCGTCGGTCGCCTACTTCCTCGCCGCCAATCCGGATTTTGCCGGCACCATCCTGCTGGTGGAACGCGACCCGACCTACCGCACGGCCTCAACCTCTCTGTCGGTGGCGGGTATCCGCACGCAGTTCTCCAATCCGATCAACGTCAAGATCGGCCTCTTCGGCGTCGCCTTCATCAAGGCCTTCACCGAGACGATGGAGGTCGACGGCGACCGGCCCGATCTCGGCTTCCAGGAGGGCGGCTACCTCTTCCTCGCCAAAACGCCCGAACAGGTGGCGACCTTGCGGGGCAATCATGTGGTGCAGACCGCGAACGGCGCCGACATCGTCCTGTGGGACCCGGCCGAGCTCGGCGCCGCCTTCCCGCACCTTCGCACCGGCGACCTGGCGCTGGCGTCCTACGGGCGCGCCAACGAAGGCTGGTTCTCCAACACCGGGCTGATGGACGGCTGCCGCAACAAGGCCCGCGCGCTGGGCGCGGAGGTGATCGCCGACGAGGTGGTCGCCATCGGCCGCACCGGCAACGCCGTCACCACCGTGACGCTGAAGTCCGGCGCCACGGTGAAGGCCGGCACCGTGGTCAACGCATCGGGTGCCCGCGCCTCGCTGACGGCGCGGATGGCGGGGCTCGCGGTCCCGGTGGAGCCACGCAAGCGCACGCTCTTCGTGTTCGACGCCGCCCGTTCGCCGCAGGGGAGCGCCACCGTCAACGGCGGGCGGCTGCCGCTGATGATCGACCATACCGGCGTCTTCTGCCGGCCCGAGGGGCGCTACTTCCTGTCCGGCTGCGCGCCGGTGGAGGATCCCGCCGTCCCGTTCGACGACTTCGAGCCGCGCTACGAGGAGTTCGAGGAGATCGTCTGGCCGGCGCTGGCGGAACGATGCGAGGCGTTCGAGGCGATCAAGGTCGTCAACCAGTGGGCCGGCCACTACGATTTCAACGTGCTCGACCACAACCTCATCGTCGGCCGGCATCCGGAGGTGACGAACTTCGTCTTCGCCAACGGCTTCTCCGGGCACGGCCTGCAACAGGGGCCGGCGGCCGGGCGCGCGGTGTCGGAACTGATCACCTACGGCGGCTTTCGCACGCTGGACCTCACCGAGGTCGGCTACGAGCGGGTGGTCGCCAACCGTCCCTTCGTCGAACAGGCGGTCATCTGAGCCTCAGATCTGGCGGGCGATGGCGTCCTTGTCGATGATCGACCACACGGTGCGGATGCGCCCGTCCGCGAACTCGTAGAAGATGTTCTCGGCGAACCGGACACGCCGGCCGTTCACGGCGAGACCGAACAGCGTGCCGACGGGCGTGCAGTCGAACTGAAGGCGGCTCGCGACCCACGGCGGGTCGGCAGTCAGACGCTCGATCTCAAAGTGCAGGTCGGGGATGGCGCGAACGTCCCCCTCCAGCATCGCCCGGTAGCCGGCGAGGCCGATGGTGGCGCCGTTGTAGGCGACGTCGGTCCCGACGAAGTCGCCCAGATGGTCCCAGTCCCGGCGGTTCAGACAGTCGATATAATGCCGGTAGGCCCGGCTCAGTTCATCGCGGGTCATGGGGCAGTCGACCTTTCGATCCGGCATCGGGTGGCGCGACGGTTGGGCGCGCTTCTGTGTGCACCGGGCGCGTGTCACTTGGAAGACGCGCGGGGCGGCGTTATCCCCTCCGCTCCGCAGCGAGAGGAGCCGATCTTGGACAAGACCGCCGAGACTATCGCACGCATCATCGCCGAGGACATCGGCGCGCGGCCGGCGCAGGTCACCGCCGCGGTCGAGCTGCTCGACGGGGGCGCCACCGTCCCGTTCGTCGCGCGCTATCGCAAGGAGGCGACCGGAGGGCTCGACGACACGCAGCTGCGCACCCTGGGCGAGCGTCTCGTCTATCTGCGCGAGCTGGAGGCCCGGCGCGCGACGATCCTGCAGTCGATCCGCGAGCAGGGCAAGCTGACCGACGACCTCCACCGCGCGGTCGCCGGCGCCACCACCAAGGCGACGCTGGAGGACCTCTACCTCCCCTACAAGCCCAAGCGCCGCACCAAGGCGATGATCGCCCGCGAGAACGGCCTTGAGCCGCTGCTCGCCGCGATCCACGAGAACCGCGCCGCCAAGCCGGAGACCCTCGCCGAGGCGTTCGTGAACGACAAGGTGGCGACGGTGAAGGCCGCTCTGGAGGGCGCGCGCGACATTCAGGCCGAGGCGCTGACCGAGAACGCCGCGCTCATCGGCAAGCTGCGCGCCTTCATGCAGCGCGAGGCGCTCATCTCGGCGACCGTGATCCCCGGCAAGGAAGAGGCCGGCGCCAAGTTCTCCGACTATTTCGACCATCGCGAGAAGTGGGCCGACATTCCCGCCCACCGCGCGCTCGCCGTCATGCGCGCGGCCAACGAGGAGGTGGTGACGCTCGACATCGCGCCGGAGCCGGAGACCGGGACGGCGCGCGCGGAGGGTATCGTCGCGGCCGCGCTCGGCATCCAGGGCGAGGCACCGGGCGACCAGTGGCTGCGGCAGGTCGCCGGGTGGACCTGGCGCGTGAAGCTGAAACTCTCGATGTACCTCGATCTCCTGGGCGAGCTGCGCCGGCGCGCGCACGAGGACGCGATCGCGGTGTTCGCCCGCAACCTCAAGGATCTGCTGCACGCCGCCCCCGCCGGACCGCGGGCGACGCTGGGGCTCGACCCCGGCATCCGCACCGGGGTGAAGGCCGCCGTGGTCGACGCCACCGGCAAGCTCGTCGCCACGGCGACGCTCTACCCGTTCCAGCCGAGGAACGACGTGCGCGGCGCGCAGGACACGATCGTCGAGCTGGTGAAGCGGCACGGCGTGGAGCTGATCGCGATCGGCAACGGCACCGCCAGCCGCGAGACCGAGAAGCTCGTCGCCGATACGATCCGCCTGATCCCCGACGCGACGCCCAAGCCCACCAAGGTGATCGTCTCCGAGGCGGGCGCGTCGGTCTACTCGGCCTCCGAGCTCGCCTCCAAGGAGTTCCCGGACCTCGACGTGTCGCTGCGCGGGGCGGTCTCCATCGCGCGGCGGCTGCAGGACCCGCTGGCGGAGCTGGTGAAGATCGAGCCCAAGTCGATCGGCGTCGGCCAGTATCAGCACGACGTCGACCAGAACCGCCTCGCCAAGGCGCTGGACGCCGTGGTCGAGGACGCGGTGAACGCGGTCGGCGTCGACCTCAACACCGCCTCGGCGCCGCTGCTGGCCCAGGTCGCGGGCCTCGGGCCCTCGTTGGCGCAGGCGATCGTCACCCACCGCGACACGCACGGCGCGTTCGCGACCCGCAAGGCGCTGATGAAGGTGACGGGCCTCGGCCCCAAGGCGTTCGAGCAGTGCGCCGGCTTCCTGCGGATCCAGGGTGGCAAGGAGCCGCTGGACGGCTCGGCCGTGCACCCGGAGGCCTACGGCCTGGCGCGGCGCATCGTCGAGGCCTGCGGGCGCGATATCCGCGACATCCTGGGCAACTCGGATGTGCTGAAGGGGGTGAGGCCGCACGACTTCGTCGACGACACGTTCGGCCTGCCCACCGTGCGCGACATCCTCGCCGAGCTGGAAAAGCCCGGCCGTGACCCGCGGCCCGACTTCCGCACCGCCAGCTTCGCCGAGGGTGTCGACCAGATCTCCGACCTGAAGCCCGGCATGGTGCTGGAGGGGACGGTCACCAACGTCGCAGCGTTCGGCGCGTTCGTGGACGTCGGCGTGCACCAGGACGGGCTGGTGCACATCTCGCAGCTCGCCGACCGTTTCGTGAAGGATCCGCACGAGGTGGTGAAGGCCGGCGACGTGGTGAGCGTGCGCGTCGTCGAGGTCGACATCGCGCGCAAGCGCATCGGGCTCACCATGCGCAAGGACGTCGCCCCCGGCGAAGCACAGCCCGCGCGCCGCACGGCGCGAGAGGCACAGCCGGCGGGCGGCGGTCGCGGCCGGCCCGAGCGTGGCGGCAAAGGCGGCGGTTCGCGGGGCGGCGCCGACCAGCGCCCGCAGCGGGACGAGGGCAACAGCGCGCTCGGCGCCGCGCTCCTCGAGGCGATGAAGAAGTCCTCGTGACGTCGGCGGCGCCCTTCCTGTTCGACGGGCCGGAGGGCGCCGCCACCACCCTCCTCCTCGCCCACGGCGCCGGCGCGCCGATGGACTCCGCGGCGATGACCGCCATCGCGGCGGCGCTCGCCGCCCAGGGCCTGCGCGTCGCCCGCTTCGAGTTCGCCTACATGGCGGCCCGGCGCGAGGGCGTGCGAAAGCCCCCGCCGCGCGCCGAGACCCTGCTGGGCGAGTACCGCGCCGCGCTCGACGCGCTGGCGGGGACGGGCCGCGTCGTCATCGGCGGCAAGTCGATGGGCGGGCGGGTCGCCTCCATGATCGCCGACGAGATGCACGCGGCGGGGCGTATCGCCGGCCTCGTCTGCCTCGGCTACCCGTTTCACCCGCCGGGCAAGCCGGACGCGCTGCGCACCGCGCACCTCGCGACGCTCGCGACCCCCACGCTCGTCTGCCAGGGCACGCGCGACCCCCTCGGCACTCGCGAGGAGGTCGCCACCTACACGCTCTCGGGCGCGATCGAACTGTCGTGGCTGGAAGATGGCGACCACGACCTGAAGCCGCGCAAGCGGCTCACCGGGCGCACCCTCGCCGACCACCTCGCCACCATGGCGCAGACGGTCGCCGCCTGGGCCGCCCGGCTTTAGGCGATGGCCGGCCGGACGCGCGGGGTGCGCGTCTTGGCGAGGATCAGCAGCATGATGCCCATGTTCAACACGTTGAAGGCGATGCCGTTGACGAAGGCCATGTCGTACGACCCGGTCACGTCGCGGATATAGCCCGACAGCCAGCCGCCGACGCCCATGCCGATGATCGTCGCCATCAGCACGAAGCCGATCACCGTGCCTGCCTCCCGCGCCGGGAAATATTCGCGCACGATCACCGCATAGGACGGCACGATCCCCCCCTGCGACAGGCCGAAGACGAAGCTGACGATGAAGAGGCCGGAGACCACCCCGTCGAACGGCAGGTAGAGCGACAGGGCGAAGCACTGCAAGGTGGCGCCGATGAGGAGCGTCTTCACCCCGCCCAGCCGATCCGCGACCGCGCCGAAGGCGATGCGCGAGACCACCCCGCCGACGAGCATCAGCGACAGGATCTGCGCCCCCACCACCGGGGCGCAGCCGAGGTCCACCGCCAGCGAGACGACGTGCACCTGCGGCATCGCCATCGCCACGCAGCAGCCGACGCCGGCCACCGCCAGCAGCAGGCGCAGCGTACCGAGCGAGAGGTCCACCGAGCGGCGGCGCACGGCCGACAGCGCTTCGGAATGGGCCATCGCCTCGGCCGGTACGCGCCGCTTCAGCAGCAGTGCCAGCGGCACCAGCGAGACGACGACGATGACTGCGAGCGTGGAGTAGACCCCGCGCCAGCCGGCCTCGGCGAGAATGCCGCTCAGCACCATCGGCCAGAAGGCGCCGGCGATGTAGTTGCCGCTCGCCACCAGCGCCACGGCGATCCCCCGGCGCCGCGAGAACCAGTGCGAAATATCGGCCAGGAGCGGGCCGAAGCACGACCCGGTCCCGAGCCCGACGAGGACGTGCAGCCCATAGATGACGAAGAGGTTTTCGGAAACCGCCGTCAACGAGTAGGCCAGACACAGCGTCGCGGTGGCGATGAGCAGCGCCGTGGTGATGCCGAACCGGTCGACGATGCGGCCGATCAGCAGATTGCCGGCGGCGAAGCCGACCATGGTCATCGTATAGGGGATCGAGGCGTCGGCGCGGTCGATGGCGAAATCGGCCTGTAGCGCGGGCATGATGACGACGACCGCCCAGATCCCGACATTGCCCACCGCCGCCACGATCAGCGTGAGAACCAGCCGCACCCAGGAATAGCGGCTATCGAGAATGTCTTCGGCACTCATGGTTCGCTCCCGCTGGCGGCCGCGCGGTCCGCCTTGTTCGTCCCCCGGTCGCATGGGGCCGTCGGGCGGCCGGCCGGGGGTTCGTGCGAGCTATAGCACCTAACGGGAGGCGCGGGCGATCACCCGCCGCTGGTTCGCCGCACACCGCGAGAGGCCGAAGGCGAGGATCCGCGGGATGGCTGGCGCCGCCGATCGGCAGCTCGATTCGGAGGGCAGAATCCCCGAATAGGACGCGAGAGCGTGCGCGGTTAAGGCAGAATCGACGGGTTGGGAGACACGAGGCCGACCTCCCGTCCGCTACCGCTTCATATCAGTGAAGCACTCCGTGACTTGTAAATCATCTGCTGCGCGATACCCGCGAGCAGCAAATAGGCGGACGTCACGGCCACGATCCCGGTCAACGCGGACATCGGGGCGAAATCGAACCACGCGGAATATGCAATGCAGCCTGTCCAGATCACCGCCACGGGCAACGACACGATCCGCCAGCGCGAAGTCCGCACCGGATGAATAAACCGCAGCATGAGGAACTGAGCGGCGGACAGCAGCAGGACCAGCCCGAGGATCACTCCCCACCCCGGCTGGATCACCAGCAATGCCAACACCACCATATTCCAGCATGCGGGAAAGCCACGAAACGACGCATCGTCCGTCTTCATCCGTGTATCGGCGAAGTATAGGGATGAGGCAAACGGGATGAGAAGCACCACGAACCAGCCCGTCCACCCTGGAAGCAAGCCCGATCCATAAAGGGCGTAGGCGGGGATCATCACATAGGTCAGAAAATCGATGATCAGGTCCAGCAGCGCCCCGTCGAACACGAGCGCGTTGGTGTGAACGTCGTAGCGGCGGGCCAAGGGGCCATCGATCCCGTCGACGACGAAGGCGACGGCCAGCCAGATCGCCATCATGGCCCAATCCTGCCGCGCGGCCTCCAGCAGTGCGAGCATGGCAAGCGATGCGCCCGCGGCGGTGAATAGGTGGACAGCGTAGGCTTTTAATCGCATTCGACAATGGATACCCTTTTTCCGCCGATGGAGAAAAGCGGATCGTATCGGATGGCCGTTTCGCGGCCGTCGACAGCGTCCCGATAGAGCTTTCGCAGTCACAGGAGAGCGGCCGAGGTGGCCGCGCATCGGACGATAACGCGGCATACGGACCGCACTCACGACGAGCGTTCGTCCCGCGTCGCTCGGGTGAGCGGACGCCACCAAATTCCACATGCCGCAGTGCTTCGGGGATTTCTGGTGGGCGGTGAGGGATTCGAACCCCCGACCTACTGGGTGTAAACCAGCCGCTCTAACCAGCTGAGCTAACCGCCCGTGGCGGCAGGAATAGCGTGCAGCCGGCGTTCTGGAAAGGTCGTCCACAAAGTCGTCTGAAAGTCGCTTGACACCTGAGCGGGGGGGCCTTAGTTCAGCAGCTCTCGCGGGCACAGCGGCAACGCAAAGCCCGGATGCGGGGGTGTAGCTCAGTTGGTTAGAGCGCCGGCCTGTCACGCCGGAGGTCGCGGGTTCGAGTCCCGTCACTCTCGCCATTCATATCCCCTCTCCCACATCGCAGTCCGCACACGGCTCCCTCACACGGCGCCCTCGCCAGGGTCGGCGGATCGCGGGCACTCGCCCGCCGCCGTGCCGTGGCTCGTCCCCCTCGCGTCCCGCATACCTGCCCCGCGCGGACCACTTCGCCGCGGAGCATCGCCGGCTCGTCGCCGCGGGGGTCGAATTCGAGGTGACGCCTCGGCACGAGACCTATGGGACGGTCGCGGTCTGTCGCGACCCGTACGGCGACCGCTGGGTCCTCCTGTCGGCCCGATCCGACCCGCGCGCAGGCCACGCACGGGACACGGAGCGGCGCTAAGGTGCCGGCGGGAGAGGCGATCGGCAACGCAGTGCACATCCAACCGTCGATGCAAGCGAGCCAAATTCGCGCGTCAGGTTGCGGCGATCAGCGGTTTGAGTCATTCCAAGGACGCCATACATGGAATGAGGCGACGTGACGGCGCTGACGCGTCCGCCCGCGCCTCGAAGGGGTATGAATGGAAGACCTCCTCACCAGCTACCTTCCGGTGATCATTTTCGCCGGGATCGCCACCGTCATCGGCCTCGCGCTGCTCGTCGTGCCGTTCCTCGTCGCGTACAAGTCGCCCGACAGCGAGAAGCTGTCCGCCTACGAGTGCGGCTTCAACGCGTTCGACGATGCCCGCATGAAGTTCGACATCCGGTTCTACCTGGTCGCGATCCTGTTCATCATCTTCGACCTGGAGGTGGCGTTCCTGTTCCCGTGGGTGCTGTCGTTCGACCATATCGGCTGGTTCGGGTTCGGCTCGGTGATGCTCTTCCTCGGGATCCTCACCATCGGTTTCGTGTATGAGTGGAAGAAGGGAGCGCTGGAATGGAATTGACCAAGGACAAGCCGATCCTCGACCAGCGTGGTCTGGGCACCGGCGGCGCTCCGGCGATCGCGCAGCCCGTCCCCGGCAACCAGCCGGACGACGCGTTCTTCAAGTCCGTGTCGGACGAGCTGTCCGACAAGGGCTTCGTCGTCACCTCGACCGAGGCGCTCATCCAGTGGGCCCGCACCGGTTCGCTGATGTGGATGACGTTCGGCCTCGCCTGCTGCGCCGTCGAGATGATGCAGATGTCGATGCCGCGCTACGACGTCGAGCGCTTCGGCGTCGCCCCGCGCGCCTCGCCGCGTCAGTCGGACGTGATGATCGTCGCCGGCACGCTGACCAACAAGATGGCCCCGGCGCTGCGCAAGGTGTACGATCAGATGCCGGAGCCGCGCTACGTCATCTCGATGGGCTCGTGCGCCAACGGCGGCGGCTACTACCACTATTCCTACTCGGTGGTGCGCGGCTGCGACCGCGTGGTCCCGGTCGACGTCTATGTCCCCGGCTGCCCGCCGACGGCGGAGGCGCTGCTCTACGGGATCCTCCTGTTGCAGCGCAAAATCCGGCGCACCGGCACGATCGAGCGTTAAGATGGCCTTCGAACCCGACATCAGCGCCCTGGAAGACCTCGCCGAGATGGTCCGCACGCAGGCGGGCGAGGGCGTGGTCTCCTCCGAAATCAGCTTCAAGCAGCTCACCATCACGGTGACGCGCGAGGCGATCGTCGACGTCGTGCGCTTCCTGCGCGACGACCCCCGCGCGGCCTTCGTCAACCTGGTCGACATCTGCGGCGTGGACTGGCCCTCGCGGCCGGAGCGGTTCGAGGTGGTCTACCACTTCCTCTCGCCGGTGCAGAACCAGCGCGTGCGCCTCAAGGTCCTGACCGACGAAGTGACCCCCGTCGCGTCGATCACGTCGCTCTTCCCGGCCGCCGACTGGTACGAGCGCGAGGCCTACGACCTCTACGGCATCCTCTTCACCAACCACCCGGACCTGAGGCGCATCCTCACCGACTACGGCTTCGACGGGTATCCGCTGCGCAAGGACTTCCCCCTGACCGGGTTCGTCGAGGTGCGCTACGACGACGAGGCCAAGCGCGTGGTGTACGAGCCGGTGAAGCTGGCCCAGCAGTTCCGCGACTTCGACTTCCTCTCCCCCTGGGAGGGAACGGACTACATCCTGCCCGGCGACGAGAAGGCGACGAACTGATGGCCGAGGAGAAGCACGGTCACTGCCAGTGCGGCGCGGTCAGCTTCACGGCGACCGTCCCCGGCGACGAGATCGACGCATGCCATTGCGGCACCTGCCGGCGGATGAACGCCGGGCCGACGATGGTCGTCCCGGTCCAGGACCTCGTCTACACCGGCGCGGCGCCGGCCACCTACGCCTCGTCCGAATGGGCGACGCGTTCTTTCTGCGGCACCTGCGGCACGACGCTCGCCTACCAGTCGAACGACGGCAAGTTCGTCGGCATGGCGGCGTTCGTGTTCGACCCGCCGCTCGACCTGCCGCTGAAGACCGAGGTCTTCATCGACGAGAAGCCCGACGTCTACGCCTTCGCGCACGTCGAGAATCATATGACCGGGGCTGAGGTCATGGCCGCTTTCGCGGGGAACGAGTGAGATGGCCGAGCAATCCGTCCGCAACTTCAACATCAACTTCGGCCCGCAGCACCCGGCCGCGCACGGCGTGCTGCGCCTGGTGCTGGAACTCGACGGCGAGATCGTCACCCGCGTCGACCCGCACATCGGCCTGCTGCACCGCGGCACCGAGAAGCTGATCGAGCACAAGACCTACATGCAGGCGGTCCCCTACTTCGACCGCCTCGACTATGTCGCGCCGATGAACCAGGAGCACGCCTTCGCGCTGGCGACCGAGCAGCTCCTCGGCATCGAGATCCCCAAGCGCGCCCAGCTCATCCGCGTCCTCTATTGCGAGATCGGGCGGCTCCTGTCGCACCTTCTCAACGTCACCACGCAGGCGATGGACGTCGGCGCCCTGACCCCGCCGCTGTGGGGCTTCGAGGAGCGCGAGAAGCTGATGATGTTCTACGAGCGGGCGTGCGGCGCTCGGATGCATTCCAACTACGTGCGTCCCGGCGGCGTCCACCAGGACCTGCCGCCCGACCTGATCGACGATATCGAGGCCTTCTGCGACCCCTTCCTGTCGGTGGTGGACGATCTCGACCGGTTGATCACCGACAACCGCATCTTCCGCCAGCGCAACGCCGAGATCGGCGTCGTCACCCTGGACGAGTGTTGGGCCTGGGGTTTCTCGGGCGTGATGGTGCGCGGCTCGGGCGCGGCGTGGGACCTCAGGAAGTCGCAGCCCTACGAGTGCTACGACGAGATGGAATTCGACATCCCCATCGGCAAGAACGGGGACTGTTTCGACCGCTATCTCATCCGCATGGAGGAGATGCGCCAGTCGGTCTCGATCATGCGTCAGTGCATCGACAAGCTGCGCGTCACGCCCGGCCCGGTCCACACGCTGGACGGCAAGGTCGCCCCGCCCAAGCGCCGCGAGATGAAGCGCTCGATGGAGGCGCTCATCCACCACTTCAAGCTCTACACCGAGGGCTACCACGTCCCCGAGGGCGAGGTGTATGCCGCGGTGGAGGCGCCCAAGGGCGAGTTCGGCGTCTACCTGGTGTCGGACGGCACCAACAAGCCGTACCGCTGCAAGATCAAGGCGCCGGGCTTTGCGCACCTGCAGGCCATGGACACGATGTGCGAGGGTCACATGCTGGCCGACGTGGCGGCCATCCTCGGCTCGCTCGACATCGTGTTCGGCGAGGTCGACCGGTAAGAGGGCCCGATGCAGCAGACCGCCGACGGCAACGTCATGACCGAGGTCGACGTCGGCACCCTGTCGCTCGCCCCGCCGGGCCTTCACCGTGGAAGGGGATGCGCCGTGGCGCGCCCTGCCGTGATGCCTACTGGACTTTCTTTCCCGCGCCTGCCTGCTAGGACAGTCGCGACCGCCGACTTTCGGAGCTGACCCATGGCCGTAAGGCGCCTCGCCGAACAACAGCCGCCCTCGTTCGAGTTCACGCCGCAGAACCTCGAATGGGCCAAGGCGAAGATCCAGGACTACCCGCAGGGCCGCCAGGCGAGCGCGGTCATCCCGATCCTTTGGAAGGCGCAGGAGCAGCACAACGGCTGGCTGCCCGAGCCCGCCATCCGCCTCGTCGCCGACATGCTCGAGATGCCGTATATCCGTGTCTTCGAGATCGCGACCTTCTATACGATGTTCCAGCTTCAGCCGGTCGGCACGGTGGCGCATATCGGCGTGTGCGGCACGACGCCGTGCATGCTGCGCGGATCGGACGACCTGATGGCGGTGTGCAAGAGCCGGATCGCGCCGCACGCGTTCGAGCTCTCCGAAGACGGCCGCTTCTCGTGGGAAGAGGTGGAGTGCGCCGGCGCGTGCGTGAACGCGCCGATGGTGCAGATCGGGTCGGACACCTACGAGGACCTGACAGCCGACAGCTTCAACGCCCTGATCGACACGCTGGCGAACGGCGGCACGCCGACCCCCGGTCCGCAATCCTCCCGCAAGGGCTCCGAGCCGATTACCGGCGCGACGACGCTGACCGACCCGAACCGCCACGTCCACGCCAAGGATCCCGACTCACCGGGCGATGGCGCGCCCGACAGCAACGTCGACCCCACGTCTCCGGCGGCGGCGGGCGAGAACATCGGCCGACCGGACGGTGACAACCGTGTCGAGGTCGAGGCCGCGCGCTCCGAAGGCGGTGCCGCATCGGACAAGGTCGAGAGCGACGGCGAGCCGGTGAGCGCCGAGGAGGCCGACCGCGCCGCACCGAGTGGCGACAACGCGCAGACCAGCCCGTCCGCGCAAGAGGCCGAGATCACCCCCTCGCTCGACACCCGCGCCGAGGAACCCGCAGCGCCGGAATCCGCCGCATCCGAGCCCGCCACACCCGAGACGGAAGAGGCCCCCGCGCCAGAGGCGTCCGACGAGCCGCCCGCGGGGGAGACCCCCGCCGCACCGGAGCCGGCGCCCGAAGCGCCACCGGCCGAGGAGCCCGTCGCCGAAACCGCCGACACGCCGGACGAAGCCGGGTCTCCGGCGCCCGTGGAAGCGGCAACGCCGGCCAAGGCCTTCCCGCCCGCACCGGACCCCATGGCCGCCGAGCGCGCCGACGCCGCCGGCGAGCGGCCCGAGGCCCGCACGCGCGAGGAGGTCGGCGAGCCGGATCGGTTGCAGCGCATCTCCGGCATCGGCCCGGTCATCGAGAAGACCTTGCGCGAGCTGGGCGTCTTCACGTTCGAGCAGATGGCCGCCTGGAACGACGCCAACAAGGAATGGGTGAACGCCTACCTCGCGTTCAAGGGCCGCATCGACCGCGAGCGCTGGGTCGAACAGGCTCAGGACATCTTGAAAGAAAAGTAAGACGGGGTCGCACGACCCGTCATTCGACCGACCCCGTCACGGAGCCCGACCATGCTGAGCGATCAGGACCGCATCTTCACCAACCTCTACGGCTTCGAGGACTGGAGCCTCGAGGGGGCGCGCAAGCGCGGTCAGTGGTCTGGCACCAAGGGCTTCGTCGACCAGGGGCGTGACTGGATCATCGAGCAGCTCAAGGGCTCGGGGCTGCGCGGCCGCGGCGGTGCAGGTTTTCCGTCGGGCCTCAAGATGAGCTTCATGCCCAAGGCGTCGGACGACGGCCGCCCGCATTATCTCGTCGTCAACGCCGACGAGTCCGAGCCCGGCACCTGCAAGGACCGCGAGATCATGCGGCACGACCCGCAGCTCCTCATCGAGGGCTGCCTGCTCGCCTGCCGTGCGATGGACGCGCACTACTGCTACATCTACGTGCGCGGCGAATATATCCGCGAGCGCGAGCAGCTGGAGCGGGCGGTGATCCAGGCCTATGAGGCGAACCTCATCGGCAAGAACAACGTCCACGGATGGGACTGCGACATCGTCGTCCACCACGGGGCGGGCGCCTACATCTGCGGCGAGGAGACGGCGCTGCTGGAGAGCCTTGAGGGCAAGAAGGGCATGCCGCGCCTGAAGCCGCCCTTCCCCGCCAACATGGGCCTCTACGGCGCGCCGACGACCGTCCACAACGTCGAGACCATCGCCGTGGTGCCGGAGATCCTGCGCCGCGGCGCCACCTGGTTCGCCGACCTCGGCCGCCCCAACAACACCGGCACCAAGCTCTTCTGCATCTCCGGGCACGTCGAGAATCCGTGTACC
This sequence comes from Acuticoccus sp. I52.16.1, assembly GCF_022865125.1. Classification (NCBI taxonomy): domain Bacteria; kingdom Pseudomonadati; phylum Pseudomonadota; class Alphaproteobacteria; order Hyphomicrobiales; family Amorphaceae; genus Acuticoccus; species Acuticoccus sp. I52.16.1. The sequence goes on from NZ_CP094828.1 coordinate 329,147, forward strand.
GTGGAGGAGGAGATGGGGATCACCTTCCGCGAGCTGGTCGAGCGCCATTGCGGCGGCGTGCGCGGCGGGTGGGACAATCTGCTGGCGGTCATCCCCGGCGGCTCTTCGGTGCCGCTGATCCCGCACTGGGAATGCGACGACCTCAACATGGATTTCGACACGCTGCGCGACAAGAAATCCGGCCTCGGCACCGCCGCGGTGATCGTGATGGATAAATCCACCGACATCGTGAACGCCATCACCCGCCTCTCCTACTTCTACCGCCACGAGAGCTGCGGCCAGTGCACCCCCTGCCGCGAGGGCACCGGGTGGATGTGGCGCGTGATGAAGCGCATGGTCGAGGGCAAGGCGGAGCTGCGCGAGATCGACAACCTGCTCGACGTCACCAAGCGCGTCGAGGGGCACACCATCTGCGCGCTGGGCGACGCGGCGGCGTGGCCGATCCAGGGCCTCATCCGCCACTTCCGCCCGGAGATGGAGCGCCGCATCAAGGAATATCAGGCGACGCACGCGGCGCCGACGGCCGCCCACGCCCCGGCCATCGCCGCCGAGTAACCCGCCCGCGGGCGGCGATCGGGCGGCGATCGGGCTGAGCGGATCGCCCGGTCCCGGCACGGAGCAGGCGCGCGCGCCTGAAGGCGGCGGTTGCACAGGGAGAGCGACATCGACGGACGAACCCCTGCCCCGTCGTTCTGGGCTACGACGATGAACTGCCACGTTTCGGTGGCGGCGAACGGCGATCCGATCGAATCCACCGACGGTACGACATGGAAGCCGGTCGGCCACCAGCGAGCGTCGACCGCACTCGGCGATCTGGCCGACGCCGATCTGTCTCCCGCGGCGTATCACGAGCTTCGTTTCGCGCTCGAGATTCTGTCGCGCCGCTTCCTCAGCGCGCGGGAAGTCGCCGAGAGGGCGATCGCGGACGGTGCCGTCAGCCCCGCCTTGTGGGCGCGGCACGCCGCCAACGAGTGCAAGCTCGGCGAGGTCGGCACCGCGCTGGAAGCGGCGCGCAATGCGGGCGACGCGGCGCTGATCGCAGAGATCGAACGGGTCCAGCGCAAGGTCTACTGGCGCACCGCGCCCGTCCCCGCACGGGTCGAGAGCGACGCCGGACCGTTGGAGCGAATCGGCCTCTTCATCAAAACCTTCCCCGGCGACGCCGAGCAGCTCGCATATCTGCTACGGTCGATCGACAAATATTGCCGTGGATTCTCGCAGCTCGTCATCGTCAGCGACGAAGGCTTCGAGCCGGGACCGTTGCCGACCAGCCTGCCCGTCAGCGTCGCCTATGAACGGGTGCCGCAGCTCGAATGGTGCAAGCCGCGCCGCAGGTCGGGCTATTGGTTTCAGCAGGGCGTGAAACTGACCTGGCCGCGCTACTGCAACTGCGACGCGGTGATCACGCTCGATTCGGATGTCGTCGTCACGGGTGAGATGACGCCGCGCTCCTTCCTGCGCGACGGCGCGCCGATGGTGCCGCATCGTCCCTGGGGCGCCCTGAAGACACCCCATCCCGGCCCGGTGTGGAAGCTGTCGGCGGACTACCTCCTCGGTGCGCCGACAACGCGGCAGCACATGGTCTGGCCCGGCGCGATCCTCACCCGCAAGGCCACCACCGCGCTGGACGACTATATCCGCGCGCACCTGGGGACCGACGCGATGGACGTCTTCCTGCGCGACCCGGAAGGGCTGCGGCTGTCTGAGTTCGAGTTCTTCGGCACATTCGTCACGCATGTGGAGAGCCACGGCTATGTCGGCGTGCCGTTTCACGAGAACCGGCCGCCGATTCGCAAGTTCCAGTCGACGGAGCCGCTGACCGAGGCGCACCTCGCCGAAATCGCCGCGATCCTCGCGTAGCGCAGGCTGGCGGCCGTGGATTTGCCGGCCTACGCCGCCGCGGTGACGGCGGCGAGGTGGGAAGGCACCGGCCGGCCGATCGCCTCGCCGACGAAGCGGGCGACGCCGACGAGCGCGTCGAGGTCGATCCCCGTCTCGATCCCCATGCCGTGCAACATGTAGACGAGGTCCTCGGTGGCGACGTTGCCGGTCGCGCCCTCGGCGTAGGGGCAGCCGCCCACGCCGCCGACCGCCGCATCCAGCACCGCCACGCCGAGGTCGAGGCACGCGTGGATGTTGGCGAGCGCCTGGCCGTAGGTGTCGTGGAAATGCAGCGCGATACGCTCGATCGGCACCCGCTCGGCGACACGCTCGGTCATGCGGCGCGCGGCCGCCGGGGTGCCGCGGCCGATGGTGTCTCCGAGCGAGACCTCGAAGCAGCCCATCGCGTGCAGCCGCTCGGAGACCGCGACGACCGCCTCCAGCGGCACGGCCCCCTGGTAGGGGCAGCCGAGCACACACGAGACGTAGCCGCGCACGCGCACGCCCTCCTCGGCGGCGCGCTCCATCACCGGCGCAAACCGCTCCAGGCTCTCGTTAATCGAACAGTTGATGTTCTTCTCGCTGAACGCCTCCGAAGCGCTGGCGAAGACGGCGACCTCGTCGCAGCCCGAGGCGATCGCCGCGTCCAGACCCTTGAGGTTCGGCACCAGGACGGGATAGCGCACGCCCGGTTTGCGGTGCATCGCGGCCAGGACCTCGGGCGTGCCGGCCATCTGCGGCACCCATTTGGGTGACACGAACGCCCCCGCCTCGATCACCGGGCAGCCGGCGGCGGCCAGACGGTCGATCAGCTCGGCTTTGACGGCGGGCGGGACGACGGCCTTCTCGTTTTGCAGCCCGTCGCGCGGGCCGACCTCCACGATGGTGACGCGGGCGGGAAGAGACATGGCGGATCCTCAGCGAAGTGCGGTCTTGAAGAAGTCGATGAGCCGCGCGTCGGCACCGTAGGCGACGTTCACGCGGATGGCGCCCCGCTCGGCCGGGTTCAGGGCGGCTCGGTTGGGGCGGAAGATGCTGCCGGGGGCGAGGAAGATGCTGCGCTCGGCGGCGGCCTGCACCATCGCCATCTCGTCGACATGCGCCGGCAGCTCGGCCCAGACGTAGAAGCCCGGCACCTTCGGCGGACGGATCGTCAGGCCCACGCCCTCCAGCGCGCTCAACGTCTTGAGGTGCGCCTTCTCGACGCGCGTGCGCAGGCGGCGCAGGTGCCGCAAGTAGTGGCCGCGCTCGATGAGGCCGAGCACGAACGCCTCGACATAGTCCGAGCTGGCGACCGAGGTGAGCATCTTGATGTCGCGCAGCGCGGCGACGACGGCGGGCGACCCGGCGACGAAGCCGCAGCGCAGGCTCGCCGACAGCGTCTTGGAGAAGGTGCCCACGTAGAGGACGCGCTGGAGCTGGTCGAGCGCGGCGAGGCGCGTCAGCGTCGGCGGGACGATGTCGGCGAAGGCGTCGTTCTCGACGACGATCATGCCGGAGCGCTCCGCCGCCTGCAGGATCGCGAACGCGACCGAGGGGGAGAGCGACGACCCGGTCGGATTGTGCGCCTGGCTCTGGGTGAAGAACGCCTTGGGGTTCAGCGCCAGCTTGGCGTTCAGCTCCTCGATGTCGGGCCCGTCGTCACCCCGCTTGACGCCCTCCATGCGGATCCCGGCCAGCGCCAGCTTGCCGAAGAGCGGATAATAGCCGGGATCGTCGACGAGCACCGTGTCGCCGGGGCGAAGGAAGTGGCGGATGATGAGGTCCAGCGCGTGATTGGCGCCATGGGTCAGGAGGATCCCATCCTCGGCGGCCGAGATGGACCGCTCCAGCAGCATGACGCGCAGCCGCTCGCGCAGCGCCGCCAGGCCGTAGGACGAGCCGTAGCCGAAGGTGTCCGCCCCCTCGATGTTGCGGCTGGCGGTGAACCAGCGGCGCAGCTCCGAGCCTTCCATCCATGTGGCCGGCGGGCGCCCGTCGCCGGGGCGCACGGCGTAGCTCTTGTCGAGCTGTTCACGGAGCAATGAAACGAGGTCCACCGCTGCACTGACATGAGGCTGCGGTGCCGTCGCGACGGGCATCCGGTCCCGCCGCACCACATAATAGCCCGACCCGGCCCGAACCTCGAGGAGGCCGGCGGCGACCAACCTGTCATACGCTTCGGCCATGGTATTTTTTGACACACCATACTCGTCCGCCGCCTTGCGGATCGACGGCAGGCGCTGCCCCACGGCCCACGAATCGGCGTGAAGCCGCGCGCTCACTGCCTCCACCACGGCATCGACGCGTGATGCTGGCCGTCCCCTCACTAGATTGTCCCATTTAATTGTTGGGACAGTCGCGCCAGTTAACCGGCCATCTGTCCCTTGATTGTCCCGTTAGGTAAGCAGACAACAAATGGAAGAAGCGCGCAAGACAAGGTCGGGAGTGGCGCAATGGATCAGGCCCAAAAAGTAAGCTCGCGGTTGGAGGGCTACCGCAACAAGGCGCCGCAGGCGCGGCTCGAGCAGCTCGCCGCCGCCACCAGCCTGTCGCAGGGCGACAGCGCCGCGCTCGCCGGACAGGGCGCGCTCTCTGTCGAGCGCGCCAACGGCATGATCGAAAACGTCATCGGCGTGTTCGAGATGCCGATGGGCGTCGCCACCAACTTCACCATCAATGGGCGCGACATCCTCATCCCGATGGCGGTCGAAGAGCCGTCGGTGGTGGCCGCGGCCTCCTACATGGCCCGCATCGCGCGCGACAACGGGGGCTTCGTCACCTCCTCGACGCTGCCGATCATGCGCGCGCAGGTGCAGGTGATCGGCGTGACCGACCCCTACGGCGCCCGCTCGCGCATCATGGGCGCGAAGGCGCGCATCATCGAGGCGGCGAACGCCAAGGACGCCTTCCTCGTCGAGCTCGGCGGCGGCTGCAAGGACATCGAGGTTCACGTCTTCCCGCAGACGCGGCGCGGGCCGATGGTGGTGATGCACCTCCTCGTCGACGTGCGCGATGCGATGGGCGCCAACGCGGTCAACACCATGGCCGAGGCGGTCGCCCCGATCGTCGAAGAGGTGACCGGCGGGTCGGTGCGGCTGCGCATCCTCTCCAATCTTGCGGACCTGCGCCTGTCGCGCGCCACGGTGACGCTGACCGAGGCCTCGCTCGCCTCCAAGGAATTCTCCGGCCGGCGCATCATGGACGGCATACTCGACGCCTACGAGTTCGCCGCCATCGACCCCTACCGCGCCGCGACGCACAACAAGGGCATCATGAACGGGATCGACCCCGTGGTCGTCGCCACCGGCAACGACTGGCGCGCGATCGAAGCGGGTGCCCACGCCTACGCCGCGCGCGCGGGCCGCTACACCTCCCTGACGACCTGGGAGGAGGACAACCAGGGCCGGCTCGTCGGCACCCTTGAGATGCCGATGGCGGTGGGCCTCGTCGGCGGTGCGACCAAGACGCACCCCGCCGCGCAGGCCGCGCTGAAGGTGATGAACGTCGACAGCGCGTCGCACCTGGGCGAGATCATCGTGGCGGTCGGCCTGGCGCAGAACATGGCGGCGCTGCGGGCGCTCGCCACCGAGGGCATCCAGCGCGGCCACATGGCGCTGCACGCCCGCAACATCGCCATCGTCGCCGGCGCGGTCGGCGAAGAGATCGAGAAGGTCGCGGCCGAGCTTGCCCGCCTTCACGACGTGCGCACCGACAAGGCGCGCGAACTCCTGGAGAAGATGCGCTGACGGCTCCGGCCGCCATGCGCTTGCGAGGGCCCCGGCCCTCGTGCCCCCTTTCCCCAATGCGGCCCTCGAAAGCCGCGCCAGAAGAGATCCCACAGGGAGGACGTTGATGACCAAGATTTCCCGCCGCACGTTCGGCAAACTCGCCGGTGGCGCGGCCGCATTCGCCGCGGCCGGCTCGCTCGCCGCCCCCGCCATCGCGCAGGGGCAGAAGGTGAAGTGGCGCATGCAGGCGCTGTGGGACGGCGGCACCACCCCGCTCCAGTTCGAAGAGGACTTCGTCACCCTGGTCGGCGAGAAGACCGGCGGCGACTTCGAGATTCAGCTCTTCTCGGCCGGCCAGATCGTGCCCCCGGCGCAGGCGTTCGACGCGGTCCGCGGCGGCGCCTTCCAGCTGATGAAGACCTTCGACGGCTACGAGGCCGGCAAGATCCCTGCGCTCGCCTTCACCTCGACGATCCCGTTCGGCTTCCCCGAGGCCGCGCAGTACAATGCCTGGTTCTACGAGAACGGCGGCATCGAGATGGCGAAGGAGGCCTACGCCCCGGCCGGCCTCTCCTACATCGCCCCGTCCGTCTACGGCCAGGAGCCGATCCACTCGAAGGTCCGCATCACCGAGATCGCCGAGTTCGCCGGCAAGAACGGGCGCTTCGTCGGGCTCGCCTCGGCCGTCATGTCCGGCTTCGGCGTGAAGGTATCGCCGCTGCCGACCTCCGAGGTGTACTCCGCGCTCGACAAGGGCCTGATCGATATCGCCGACCGGGGCGACCTGCAGGCCAACCTCGACGCCGGCCTGGGTGAGGTGGCCAAGTTCATCATCCTGCCGGGCGTGCACCAGCCGACGACGTCGACCTCGTACGTCGCCAACACCGCGGCGATGAAGCAGCTGCCGGACGGCTTCGCCGAGGCGCTCGCCGAGGCCGCCAAGGAGACCGCCGAGGCCTACGAGGCGAACAAGATCGAGAGCGACAAGTCCGCCCTCGCCGCCTTCCAGGAGCAGGGTGTCGAGGTGATCGAGCTGGCGCAGGACGACGTCGTCGCGGCGCGTCCGAAGGCGCAGGAGCTGTGGCAGCAGGCCACAAAGGGCAACGCGCTCGCCGAGAAGATCCTCGAGTCGCAGGTGGCGCTGATGAAAGAGCTCGGGCTCATCAGCTAACCGCTGGTCCCCGAACAAGGCTCGACGATGCCCCGCGCACTCAACGCTTTCGCCACCGCCGTGACGACGATCAACCGGCTGTTCTACAAGCTCGCGAGCCTATTGATGCTCGTGATCGTCCCGGTGATGCTCTACGCCGTGGTGGCCCGCTACGGGTTCGGCGCACCGTCGAGCTGGGGGCTGGAGCTGGCGACGCTCCTGTTCGGCCCGTTCTTCCTCCTGGGCGGGCCCTACCTCCTCCACATCAAGGGCCACGTGAACCTCGATCTGGTGCGCCACTCGGCGCCCCCCTGGCTCAACCGGGCCTTCGACATCGTGAACTTCCCCATCATCGGGGCGTTCGCGCTGATCCTGCTCTATTACGCCTGGCCGTTCGCGGTGCAGTCGTGGGAGTTGGGCGAGACCTCCTTCACGACCTGGAACCCGCCGATCTGGCCGATCAAGTTCGTGATCCCCCTCGCCCTGGCCCTCCTCTTCCTTCAAGCGCTGGTCGAGTGGCTGCGCGTGCTCTTCGGCGATCCCGACGCGCTGGAGAACGAAACCAACGCGCCGGAGGCCCTGTGAGCGCCAACGTCATCCTGGTGGCGATGTTCGCAGGACTCGCCGTCTTCCTCCTCACCGGGCTTCCCGTCGCCTTCGTCCTGGGCGGCCTGTCGATCCTCTTCACGGTCCTCTTCTGGGACCCGAACGCCCTCATCATCGTCGTCCTGCAGATCTTCGACACCATGCGGTCGGAGTCGCTGCTGGCGATCCCGCTCTACATCTTCATGGCGCTGTTGTTGCAACGCTCGGGGGTGATCGAGGATCTCTACCGCGCGATGGAGCTGTGGTTCGGGAAGCTGCGCGGCGGGCTCGCGGTGGGGACCGTCCTCATCTGCGTCGTCATGGCGGCGATGACGGGCGTCGTCGGCGCGGCGGTGACGGCGATGGGCATCCTGGCGCTCCCCGAGATGCTGCGCCGCGGCTACGACCCGAAGCTCGCCACCGGCACCATCTGCGCCTCGGGCACGCTCGGGATCCTGATCCCGCCGTCGATCCTCACCATCGTCTACGCGGTGACGGCGCAGGTCTCGATCGGCACCATGCTGATCGCCGGCATCGTGCCCGGTATCCTCCTGGCGACGCTCTATACCGGCTACATCCTCGTCACCGCGTGGCTGAACCCCGAGAAGGCGCCCGCGCCCGAGGACCTGCCGGACGTGTCGCTGCGCGACAAGTTGGCGGCGCTGCCGACGCTGATCCTGCCGACGGCGATCATCGTCATGGTTCTGGGGTCGATCTTCTTCGGCATCGCGACGCCGACGGAGGCCGCCGCGGTGGGCGTCGCCGGTGCCGCGCTCGCCGCCGCGACGCGCCGCAACCTGTCGCTGACGCTGCTGCTCGACGCGTCGGCGGAGACACTGAAGGCGACGGCGATGATCCTGTGGATCACGGTCGGCGCGAAGGCCTACGTCGCGATCTTCACCTCGCTCGGCGGGGCGGACGCGCTGCTCGGCGCCATCGAGAGCCTCGAGGTCAGCCCCTACCTGGTGCTGGCGGCGATGATGCTGATCCTGGTCTTCCTCGGCACCGTGCTCGACGAGATCGGCATCATCCTCCTCACCGTGCCGGTCTTCCTGCCGGTGGTGCGCACGCTCGGCTTCGACGAGGTGTGGTTCGGCGTCCTCTTCGCGATGACGATCCAGATGGGCTACATCTCGCCGCCCTTCGGCTACACGCTCTTCTACATCAAGGCGACGCTCCCGCCGCAGCTCTCGATGTCGACGGTCTATCGCGGCATCCTGCCCTTTTTCCTGCTGCAGCTCGTCGGCCTTCTCATCCTCGTCGCCGTGCCGAAGCTCGCGACCTTCCTGCCGGCGATGATGATCAACTGACCGCCGCCCCGCCCGAGGGGCGGGGGACGTTCGTTGCTGCGAACGGTGGCCGCGTCCGCTCGGATGCGACCGCCACCAACGCCAACAAGAAGCTCATGGAGGAAATTCATGAAACGCACACTCTGTGCGATCGCGGCCCTGTGCCTGGCGCCCGGCCTCGCTCTCGCCCAATCCGCCGACGGCGACGTCCCGGCCCTGCCGCGCACCGCCGACATGGCGAGCCCGGTCCCCATCCCGCCCGCCGAGAAGAGCCTGCCGACCATCACCGCCAAGGAATGGTTCAAGGTCTCCGACGAGGGAATGCAGCTCGAGGGGCCGGTGTTCACCCCCAACGGCGACCTGATCTTCTGCGAAGTGTTCGAGGGCCGCATCTTCCGTCTGACGCCGGAAGGCGAACTCTCCGAGGTGCTGGGCAAGAACGAGCTGCGCCCGGCCGGCATCGAGTCCGACAAGGAGGGCAACCTCTACGTCGCCGAGCTCGGCAACTTCGACGACGAGGGCTCGGTGGTGAAGGTCGCCGCGGACGGCTCGTCCGTGGAGGAGATCGTCCCGCGCAGCGCCGGCTACCTCGCCGACGATCTCGTCTTCGACCGTGACGGCGGGTTCTACTTCACCGACTTCAAGGGCGGCTCGACGCGGCCGGACGGCGGCGTCTACTACGTCGGCCCCGAGCGGGGCGAGCCGGTGCAGGTGGTGCCGAACGTCGCCATCGGCAACGGCATCGGCCTCAGCCCGGACGGCAAGACGCTGTGGTTCACCGAGCTGGCCGCCGGCCGGCTCCACAAGGTGAGCCTCGCCGACGCCACCACCGTCGCCCCGTTCGGCGCCGTGGTCGCCTACCAGTTCACCGGTCCGGCGCCCGATTCGCTGCGCACCGACGCGGAAGGCAACGTCTACGTGGCGATGTACACGCAAGGTCGCATCATGGTGTTCAACAAGAACGGCTTCCCCGTCGGCCAGATCCTGGTGCCGGGGCGCGACGAGGGGCACAACCTGCGCACCACGTCGATGGTGATCAAGCCGGGCACGGACGACATGTACATCTTCACCAACGACTGGGACGGCGGCGAGGGCTCGACGATCTTCCACGCCAAGGCGCTCGCCCCGGCCTCCACCCCCTACGCCTGGCAGGACTGACCCGCCACGCGCCAACGACCGAGCGGACGGGCCCTCCTTCGCGGGGGCCCGTTTTCGTTTCCCGCGCGCGGAGATCGCTTGCGCCGCGCCGCGGGGTGGTATGGGGTTTCGCAAAAGGACGGGGAGAGGAACGGCATGACCGAGCGGGCGATTTCCAAGGTGGCGGTGATCGGCACCGGCGTGATCGGGGCGAGCTGGGTGAGCAACTTCCTCGCCCAGGGCCTCAGCGTCGGCGCCACGGACCCGGCCGACGGTGCCGAGGCGCGCCTGCGGGCGGCGGTCGACGCGCACTGGCCGGCGCTCACCGAAATCGGCCTCGCGCCGGGGGCGGACCGCGGCCGCCTCACCTTCCACCCCACGCCCGAAGCCGCCGCCGAGGGGGTCGACCTCGTCCAGGAGAACGGGCCGGAGCGGGTGGCGACCAAGCGCACCCTGTTCGCCGCGCTCGACGAGGCGGCGCCGGCCGACGCGATCGTCGCCACCAGCACCTCGACCATCATGGTCAGCGAGTTTCAGGACGCCTGCACGCGCCATCCCGAGCGGGTCGTCCTGGCGCACCCGTTCAACCCGCCGCACCTGATCCCGCTGGTGGAGGTCGGCGGCGGCAGCGCGACCGCGCCAGAGGTCGTGGCGCGGGCGATCGAGTTCTACCGCGCCATCGGCAAGCACCCGATCCACCTCAAACGAGAGGCACGCGGGCACGTCTCCAACCGCCTGCAGATCGCCTTGTGGAAGGAAGCCTTCCACATCGTCCAGTCCGGCATCGCCAGCGTGGAGGACGTCGACGCGGCGATCGCGCACGGGCCGGGGCTGCGCTGGGCGCTGCTGGGGCCGTTCCTCAACATCCACCTGTCGGGCGGGCCCGGCGGCATCCGTGGGCTGCTGGAAGGGCCGCTCGGCGCCGCGACGACGGGGATGTTCGGCGAGCTCGGCCAGCCGACGATGGACCAGGCGCTGATCGACCAGCTCTCGGAGGGTGTCGCCGAGGAGCTTGCCGCGCACGACGTCGAGGCCATGATCGAAACGCGCAACCGCCTCCTCGTCGAGCTGGTGCGCGACAAGGCCGCCGCGAGGGTTCTGCCATGACCGCGCTGCCCGACTCGCTCTCCGTCACCATCGAGGGGGAGATCGCGGTCGTCGCCCTGACGCGCCCGGCCAAGCGCAACGCTCTCGACATGGCGACGGTGAACGGCCTCGCCGCCTTCTTCTCCGGCCCGCCACAGGGGGTGAAAGCCGCCGTCCTCGTCGGCGAGGGGCCGCATTTCTGTGCCGGGCTCGACCTGTCGGAGATGGTCGCGGTGACGACGCCGATGGCCTCGGTCACCCACTCGCGCGCCTGGCACCGGGCCTTCCAGGAGATCGAGTTCGGCGTCATCCCGGTGGTCTCGGTGATGCACGGCGCGGTGATCGGCGGCGGGTTGGAGCTGGCGGCGGCGACGCACGTGCGCGTGGCCGAGCGCACGGCCTACTACGGCCTGCCCGAAGGGCAGCGCGGGCTCTTCCTGGGCGGCGGCGGCTCGGTGCGGATCAGCCGGATGATCGGCGCGCACCGGGTGATGGAGATGATGCTCACCGGGCGCACGCTCGCCGCCGAGGAGGCGCTGGGTCTCGGCCTCACGCACTATCTCGTCGAGCCCGGCGAGGGGCGGGCCAAGGGCATCGCGCTGGCGCGCAAGATCGCCGGCAACGCTTCGGGCAGCAACTACGCGATCATCAACGCCCTCCCCCGCATCGCCGCCAGCGCCCCGGAGGCGGGGCTGATGACCGAATCGCTGACGGCCGCCTTCGCGGAAGGCGCACCGGAGACCCGGCAGCGGCTGAAGGACTTCCTCGAAAAGCGCGCCGACAAGGTGACGCGGGACTGAAGGCGGAGCCCATGAACATCGACGATCTCGTCGCCATCGACGTGCACACCCACGCCGAGCGCTCCTGCCGCCAGCCGGCGGACACCTTCTGGCAGCCCTACGAGGACGCGGCGACGCAATATTTCAAGGTCGGCGAGCGGCCGACCATCGCCGACACGATCGCGCATTACCGCGCGCGGAAGATCGGGCTGGTGATGTTCTGCGTCGACAGCGAATCGACCATCGGCAACCGCCGCATCTCCAACCTCGAGGTGGCCGAGGCCGCGGCGGCGAACGCGGACATGATGATGGCCTTCGCCTCCATCGACCCGCACAAGGGGATGATGGGCGTGCGCGAGGCGCGCGAGCTGATCGAGGCCGGGCTCATCCGGGGCTTCAAGTTCCACCCCACCCTTCAGGGCTTCTTTCCCAACGACCCGCTCGCCTACAAGCTCTACGAGGTGATCGCCGAGCACAAGCTGCCGGCGCTCTTCCACTCCGGCCACTCGGGGATCGGCACCGGCATGCCGGGCGGCGGGGGGCTGCGGCTGAAGTACTCCAACCCCATGCACCTCGACGACGTCGCGGCCGACTTTCCCGACATGACGGTCATCATCGCCCACCCGTCGTGGCCGTGGCAGGACGAGGCGCTGTCGGTGTGCCTGCACAAGCCGAATGTCTACATCGACCTGTCGGGCTGGCGGCCGAAATACTTTCCGCCGCAGCTCGTCCAATTCGCCAACACGCAGCTCAAGCGCAAGATGCTGTTCGGGACGGACTACCCGCTCATCACCCCGGATGCGTGGATCGCGGACTTCAAGGACGCGGGCTTCCGCGAGGAGGTACACCCGCTGATCCTGAAGGATAATGCCGTCCGCGCCCTCGGGATCCGCCAAAACTCGCCCCCACCCCAATAATGCTGACGTTCATCCCACCGAAATCTTGGATGAATCCGATGAACTCCGGCGCGCCCAAGCAACCAGCAACATAAATCCTCTCGCCGAACCGACAATCGAACACATAAGATCACAAACAATCCGACGTTTCGGTGCTATCTCATGGAGGATGGCGTACAACTGGCGAGGCAATTGTGAGTGACGTGCATCGAATGCAGCTTCTCATGGCGCTGCTCATCTCGGCGCGCAAGGCGGCCGACGAGCTGGGATATGTCGAAATGGCAGGCGATCTGGGCGATTTCGCCGAAGGCCTCGTCGACGACGAGCCGGCCGCGGCCCTCGGCGAGGTCAGCGCGACGATGACCTGGGTGAACTGACGGCCCGCGCGGCGGCGACCGCCCTACAGAACCTCGAAGACGTGCATTCGCACGGCCGCGGCTTCACGCGCCCCGGTGCCGATGCAGATCGTGCGGTTGAGCCAGGCATAACGCGGTGCGCCGGTCTCGAACCGCGGATGGGTGCGCATGTAGTATTGCGCGGCGTCGACGTTTTCGCCCGCAGCGAGACGTGCCAGCACCTCCGGCGACCCGTGCCGGTAGCCGAAGTTGCGGATCTCGATCAGCGCGCCGTCGTCGGTCTCGACGAGGTAGCGCGTGTCGAGTTCGGCGAGGCCGTCGTCGAACACCGTCTGCCAGTCGGCGCCATGGTTCGCGATTCGGCCGGTGATGCGCCCCGTCACCGTACCGCCGAGGATGGGGATGATGCGTCGCCGGCCCGCCCGCCCGCTCCCCAGCTCCATCGGCGGTCCCAGCTCGACCCGCAGGTCGACGAGATGGGCGAGGCGGGGCGGATCGATCATGACATTCACATCGTCGACGGTAGGAAGAGGATGATCGCCGGGAAGGCGACGTAGAGGATCAGCCGCAGGATATCCGCCGCGACGAAGGGCAGGATGCCCCGGAAGATCGTCGTCAGCGGCACGTCGCGTGCGATGGTGTTGATGACGAAGACGTTCATCCCCACCGGCGGCGTGATCATCCCCAGTTCCACCGTGACGACGATGATGACGCCGAACCAGATCGGGTCGAACCCCAGCCCCTGGATCACGGGAAAGACGATCGGCACCAGGAGGATGATCATCGCCATCGCGTCGAGGATGCAGCCGGCCAGCAGGAAGAAGCCGAGGATCAGCGCGAGCGTGCCGTAAGCGCCGACGTCGAGGTCGGTGAGGAACATCGTGATCTTCTGCGGCGTGCGGGTGATCGCCAGGAAATAGCCGAACAGCACCGCGCCGATGAGGATGGTGTAGATCGCGACCGACGTGCGCAACGCCTCGACGAGGCTCGCCATGATGAGCCGCGGCCCCAGCCGGCGCCGCACGATGCCGATCAGCATCGTCAGCAGCGCCCCCGTGGCGGCCGCCTCCGTCGGCGTCACGACGCCGAAGTACATCGCGCCGATCACCATCACGAAGAGGAGCAGCACCGCCCAGATGCCCGAGAGCGACGCCACCGCCTCGCGCATCTGGAAGGGCGTCCCCTCGGGCAGCTTGTTGCGGTAGGCGAGCCGCACCGCGCCCATGTAGAAGAGGATCGCGATGAGGCCGGGGATGATGCCGGCCACGAAGAGGACGCCGACGTCCTGCTCGGTGATGTAGGCGTAGACCGCCAGCACCACCGAGGGCGGGATCAGGATCCCCAGCGTGCCCCCGGCCGCGACCACGCCGGACGAGACGTCCTCCGGGTAGCCGAAGCGGCGCATCTCCGGGAGCGCGATCTTCGTCATGGTCGCGGCGGTGGCGACGGACGAGCCGCAGATGGCGGCGAATCCCGCGCAGGCGGCGATGGTGGAGAGCGCCAGGCCGCCGCGGAAGCGTCCGAGCCACGCCTGACCCGCCCGGAACATCTCCCGGCTCATGCCCGAATTGGTGGCGAGCACGCCCATCAGGATGAAGAACGGGATGAGCGAGAGGTTGAAGTCGGCGATCACGCGGATGGGCGATGTCGTCAGGAGGTTGAGGGCCGGCTTCATGCCGCGCACCGCGCCGAAGCCGAAGACGCCGACGAGGCCCATCGCGATGCCGATCGGCACGCGCAGCGCCATCATGACGAAGAGCGCGACGAACCCGGCGCCGGCGACGAGGTCGGAGTTCGCCATCAGCGCACCGCCTCATCGTCCGCCTGGATCCGCTCGGCATGGTCGAGCGTGTCGCCGCGCACGATGATGAGGCCGAGGCGCGCCCCCACGGTCACCACCGCCGCCGCGGTGCCGAGCCAGATGACGCCCATCAGCGGCCACACCACGATGCGCAGGTCGAACGTCGCCTCGCCGGACCGGAACGCGCTCTCGACGCGGCCGAACATCTTCCACGCCAGCAGCACGACGAAGAGGAGGACGAGCGCCCAGGCGAGCGCGTCGACCACGCGCTTCAGCGGCCGCGGCAGCGCGTCGGCGAAGAGTTCCACCTTGATGTGCGAGCCGCGATAGCCGAGCGCGGCGAAACCCCACATCACGGCGGCGCCGATGAGGAGGCGGGAAAGGTCGAAGCTGTCCGGCACGGGGAAGGCGAAGAGATAGCGCCCGACCGCCGAGACGACGATGAGGACGGTCACGAGCGCCAGGAGCAGGCCGGCGACGGCCTCGGTCCCGGCGCAGAAGCGTTCAAGCAAGCGTGCCACAAGGGGTTTCGGGCCGCGGCCCGCCTTTCGTTCCATGACGGAGCGCCGGGGAGCCGGCCGCCTGCGCGGCGAGGCCCCCCAGCGTCGTTCGTGTCGCGTCGTTCGGGTCAGTCGTCGCCCATCAGCGCCCCGGCCTCCTGCAGCGCGGCGACGTAGCCGTCGTAGGCGGCTTGCGCGTCGACCCCGCGGGCGTTGACGGCCTCCATCCACTCCTGCGTGAGCGGGGCGGCCGATTCGCGCCACTTGGCGAGGTCCTCGGCGGTGGGCTTATAGAGGGTGTGGCCCTCTTCGATCATGCGGTCGCGCCCGGCCGCCTCGGCGTCCACCCAGCCGGAAACCACCGTCTCGGTCCACTCCGGCGTGCAGTGGTCGTCGATGATCTGGCGCAGGTCGTCCGGCAGCCCCTCGACCATGTCCTTGTTCATCACGATCGCCTGGCTGGAAACGTAGAGCGGCGTGTCGAGGTGGTTGGACACCTCCTTGTCGATGCCGAAGATGAAGATCGAGCCCCACGGGAAGGTGATCATGTCGGCCGCGCCCTTGGCGATCGCCTCGCGCGCTTCGGGCGCCGGGACCTGCACCGAGGCGCCGCCCATCAGCGAGACCCAGCGCGCCATCGTGGCGTGCGCGGGGCGGACGTTCTTGCCCTCGATGTCGGCCGGGGTCCGCACCGGATCCTTGGAGTGGAAGGTGCCGGGGTCGTGGCTGTGCGTCATGCAGTAGTAGACGTCGCTCATCTCCTGCGGCGCATACTGGCGGTACCACGCGTCGAACGCGCGCGAGCCGGCCTTGGCGTCGGACATCATGAGCGGCAGCTCGCCGATGGCGTGCAGCGGGAAGCGGCCGGGCTGGTAGCCGGGGTTGATCCAGGTGATGTCGGCGATGCCGTCGCGGGCCATGTCGTAATGGTCGCCTGCGGCGCCGAGCTGCTGGGCGGGGTAGATGTCGATCTTGATGCGCCCGTCGGAGGCGTCCTCGATCGACTGGATCCACGGCTCGAAGCCGGTGGGCTGCAGCGGGTGGGTCGGCGGCAGCCAGTGGGCGAACGAGAGCGTCACCTCCTGCGCGGCGACGCTCGCCGGGAGGCCGAGGCACAGGGCGGCCGCCAGCACGGTTCTCAACATGGTCGTCTCTCCTCCAACGGCCGGCGATCCATAGTCGCGGGCCTTGTCGATGCGGCGCCCGGCGGCGCCGATGTGGGCGTCAGGGTGGCGGGGATTTTCGCGCACTGCAACGCCGATCTACAAGGATTTTGGCGCCTCCGCACCGCGCGTCCGCGGTGCGGCGGCACAGGGGGTGAACGGCCATAGGCGCCATTGTATTCGCCCCATAACGAATTATCGTTCGCCCGGCGCCCCGGCCGCGAACGGGCGCGCCGCCACGATGCCGGGGCAACCGGCACGTCGCAGGGGGAGAGCCATGGCCGCAGCAACGACCGCACCGCTCAGGACATGGTCGCCCGACGTGCGGCACGAGACCCGGTCCGACGGCACCACGCTCGTCTGGCGCGCCGACCCGCTCGGCCCCTACCCCGCCAAGATGACCGAGCGGCTGGAGCACTGGGCAGCCCTCGCCCCGGACCGCCCCTTCATCGCCGAGCGCGATGGCGAGGGCTGGCGCGTCCTCACCTATGCCGACGGTCTGGCGAAGGTGCGCGCGCTGGGGGCCGCCTTCCTCGCCCTCGGCCTGTCGCCGGGGCGGCCGCTGGCGATCCTGTCCGGCAACGACATCGAGCACGCGCTGATGGCGCTGGGGGCACAATATGTGGGCGTGCCGTCGGCGGCCCTGTCGCCGGCCTACTCGCTGCTTTCGGACGACTTCGCCAAGCTGCGAGACATCGCCCGCCAGCTCACCCCCGGCCTGGTCTTCGCCGCCGACGGGCGCCGCTTCGCCCGCGCCATCGACGCCGCCTTCCCCGACACGCCGCTCGCGCTGACACGCGGCGAGGTGCCCGACCGCCCCGCGCTCGACGTCGCCGCGCTCGCCGCCACGCCGGCAACGCCCGCGGTCGACGCCGCGCACGCCGCGGTCGGGCCGGACACGGTGGCGAAGTTCCTGTTCACGTCCGGCACCACGGGCTCGCCCAAGGCCTCGATCCAGACGCAGCGGGTGATCTGCGCCAATCAGGCAATGGTGCTCGACTGCTACGCCTTCATGCGCGACGAGCCGCCGGTGATCGTCGACTGGGCGCCCTGGAACCACACCGCGGCGGGGAACAAGAACTTCTACCTCGTCCTCAACAACGGCGGCACCTACTACCTCGACGCCGGCAAGCCCACGCCGCAAGGGATCGGCGAAACCATCCGCAACCTGCGCGAGATCTCGCCCACCTGGTACTTCAACGTGCCGGCGGGGTACGAGATGTTGCTGGGCGCCATGGAGAGCGACGCGGCGCTGCGGCGCACCTTCTTCGCGCGGCTGCAGATGATGGTCTACGCCGCCGCCAGCATGGCGCAGCACACCTGGGACCGCCTGCACCGGATGGCCGCCGAGACGCGCGGCGCCCCGCTCCTCCTCTCCGCCGGCTATGGTGCGACGGAGACCGGCCCGTTCGCCCTCTCCTCGATGGAGCCGCAACCGGGGCCCGGCAACGTCGGCATCCCGGCGCAGGGGGTGACGTTGAAGCTCGTCCCGCACGGCGACAAGCTCGAGGCGCGGTTGAAGGGCCCCAACATCGCGCCCGGCTACTGGCGCAATCCGGCGATGAGCGCGCGCGCGTTCGACGAGGAGGGCTTCTACCTGGTCGGCGACGCGCTGCGCTACGCGGTGCCGGGCGAGCCGGCACGCGGCTTCCTGTTCGACGGGCGCATCGCCGAGAACTTCAAGCTCGCCACCGGCACCTGGGTCGCGGTCGGCGCGCTGCGGGCCGCGTTCGTCGACGCGATGGGCGGCCTCGTCAGCGACGTGGTGATCGCCGGGGAGGACCGCGATCGGCTGGCCGCGTTGATGGTGCCGCACATCGCCGCGCTGCGCGAGCTGGTGCCGGACGGCGCCGACCTTTCCCGCGCCGCGCTGATCGCCCATCCGGCGGTTCGCGCCGAGGCCGGCGCCCGGCTGACGCGGTTCGCGGCGAAGGCGACCGGGTCGGCGACGCGGGTCATGGCGGCGATGTTCCTCGACGTCGACCTCTCGTTCGATCGCGGTGAAGTGACCGACAAAGGCTCCATCAACCAGCGCGCCGTGCTCGCCCACCGGGCGGGCGACGTCGCCGCCCTCTTCACCGACGATCCGCGCGTGATCGGGGCCGACGTCCGCGTGATGGGCGAGGCTGCGCAGGCCTGATCGGCCCGGTTCCCGGGGGTGATCGGCCGCGGCGGCGCGGCAGACGCGGCAAATCCTAACGCTTCCCGAACGCGACCGGAGGCGACTTGATCGGCCGCGAATACCACTGGTTTACCGTATCGCGATAAAGACCCTCGTCAAATTCGCTGCAATGCCGACGTTAACCCGGCAACAAGACGAGCCAGTGAGGTTCGTGGGCAATGGAACCGGCGGACGAGGGTCGCAAGGACATGGCAAATGGGGCCGACATGCCGAGAGTGCGTCGTGGTGCGAAGCCGCCGCGCGCCGAGGCCTTGACCGAGCTGCCCATGGTCGCCGCGCTGCTGGTGGCCGCCGTCGTGATTGCGATCATGGCGGCTGGAGGCCCGGTTCTCGACATGTTATCAGGTTTTGGATGGACCTCCTGAAGTAACACACGCCCTATGATCGTCGGTCGACATGAAGCGGAGCGGCCGGCACCGGTCCATTCCGTCCCCAAAGCCAACGCCGCAGAATTTCTCGCCCGCCTGTCGCGCGAGCACGCGGCCTTCGCCGCCGCCAACGGGTTTGACGGCGCCGCAGGCCAGGTGCTCGCCCTGCCGGACGTCGCCGGGCGCCTCGCCATGGTGCTGGTCGGCACCGGGGACGATTCGGACCCCTTCGCCGCCGCCAGCCTCGCGCGGTTCCCGGACGCCACCTTCGCGCTCGGCGAGGGCTGGAAGGATCCGACCGCGGCGACGCTGGGCTTCCTCCTCGGCCTCTACCGCTACGACAGCTACAAGTCCGTGCCCGAGCGCACCGCCAAGCTGGTCGCGCCGGAGGGGGTCGACGCGGTGGACGTGCGCCGCATCGCCAGGGCCGTGGGGCTGACGCGCGACCTCATCAACACCCCCGCCAACGACCTCGGCCCCGCGGAGCTCGCCGACGCCGCGCAGGCGCTCGCCCGCGAGTACGCCGCCCATGTCGAGATCACCGACGGCGAGGACCTCGAGACCGGGTTCCCGATGATCGCCGCGGTGGGCGCCGCGTCGAGCCGCCCGCCTCTCCTGATCGACCTGACATGGGGCGACGAATCGGCCCCCAAGGTGACGCTGGTGGGCAAGGGCGTGGTGTTCGACACCGGCGGGCTCGACATCAAGCCCGCCAGCGCGATGCTACTGATGAAGAAGGACATGGGCGGCGCGGCCCAGGCGCTGGGCTTGGCGCAGATGATCATGGACGCCGAGCTTCCCATCCGTCTGCGCGTGCTGATCGGCGCGGCGGAGAACGCCATCGGCGGCGCCGCCTTCCGGCCGGGCGACGTGCTGCGCTCGCGCAAGGGCCTGACGGTGGAGATCGGCAACACCGACGCGGAAGGCCGGCTGGTGCTGGCGGACGCCCTCGCCTACGCCGACGCCGAGGCGCCCGAGCTCTTGGTCGACTTCGCCACCCTCACCGGCGCCGCCCGCGTGGCACTGGGGCCGGACATGCCGGCGATGTTCACCCACGACGACGCACTGGCGCGCGAACTGAGCGTCGCCGGCGAGGACATCCACGATCCGGTCTGGCGCCTGCCGCTGTGGCCGCGCTACGACAAGTGGCTGAAGTCGGACGTGGCGGACGTGAACCACATTTCCAGCCAGGCCTTCGCCGGGTCGATCACGGCAGCGCTGTTCCTCAACCGTTTCGTCGCCGACGCGCACGCCCACGTCCACTTCGACCTCTACGCCTGGAACAGCGAGGCGCGGCCGGGCCGGCCCAAGGGCGGCGAGGCCCAGTCGATCCGCGCCCTCTACCACTGGCTCGGCGTCCGGTACGGCGCGTGAGCGGCACCCTCGACGCGCGCCGCAACGCCATCCGTCCCGACCTCGCCGACGCGGCGCTGAAGGGCAAGGTCGAGGCGGAGCGGTTCGTCACCGGCGACGTCCGCCGCATCCGCGAGCCGTGCGTCGCGCTGCGCCGCCACCCTGCGCCGGACGCTCCGGTCGACACCGAGTTCCTCTACGGCGAGCGCGTCACCGTGTTCGACCGCGACGGCGGCTGGTGCTGGGTGCAGAGCGACGTCGACCGATATGTCGGCTACGTCGAGCATACGGCGTTGGAGCCGGAGGTGGCGTTGGAGCCGGGCCTGGCGCTGCATCGCATCTCGGTGCCGCTGGCGTTGGTCTTCCCGGAGCCGTCGATCAAGGTGTCTCCGGTGCTGCGCCTGCCGATGGGCGCGGTGATCGCCGCCGGCGACATGGAGCGCCACGGCAACGAGCACTTCCACAAGACCCCCGGCGGCTACGTGCTGACACAGCACTGCACCCTCGCCACACGCGCGGCGAAGGACTGGGTGGCGGTGGCGGAGACCTTCGTCGGCACGCCCTACCTGTGGGGCGGCAAGTCGTGGCTGGGGATCGACTGCTCGGGCCTCGTCCAACTCGCGTTGCAGATGGCCGGCCGCACCGCTCCGCGCGACAGCGACATGCAGGCGCGCGAGCTGGGAGAGGGGCTGCCGCACGATCCGCTGCCGGACCTGGAGCGCGGTGATCTCGTCTTCTGGCGCGGCCATGTCGGCATCATGCTCGACCCCAGCCGCCTGCTCCACGCGAACGGCTATCATCATCGCACCGCGATCGAGCCGCTGGCGGAGACCATCGCCCGTCTCAACGCGCTCGGCCTGCTGCCGACGGCCTACCGCCGCATCCCCTGACCGGCCCTGCCGCCCGGCACACCTTCCTCATGCGGCCGCGAACCCTGCACGGGCCGGCGGCTGTTGCACGGCGGGCCGCGAGCGGCCGGTCCCGCCCACACGGCACAGTTGCGCACAGTGCGCCGCTTGCCCTACTCCCGGCCGAGCGCCGATGTCACTCGGCCAACAATTGCGAAAGGCAGAAGATGTCCGACGAGATGCCCCACGTCGACGTGTCGCGCGATGGCGCGGTGGCGACCGCGACCCTGGTGAACCCGGCGCGGCGCAACGCCATCTCGCTGGGGATGTGGCGCGAGCTGGAGGACTTCGCGGTGTCGGTGAGCGCGGACCCGGACGTGCGCGCCGTCGTCTTCCGCGGCCGGGGCGAGGTGTTTTCGGCCGGAGCCGACATTACCGGTTTCGCCGACGACCGGTCCGA
The DNA here is from genome assembly GCF_022865125.1 of Acuticoccus sp. I52.16.1. NCBI lineage: Bacteria > Pseudomonadati > Pseudomonadota > Alphaproteobacteria > Hyphomicrobiales > Amorphaceae > Acuticoccus > Acuticoccus sp. I52.16.1. Next base: position 350,691 of record NZ_CP094828.1, read on the forward strand.
CGCCACCAACGCGCGCGTCTACGACGATCAGCTGGAGCTGTCCTGCCGCGCCATCGAGGCGATCCGCCAGCCGACGGTCGCACGCCTCGAGGGTCCGGTGGTCGGTGCCGGTGCGGCGCTGGCGCTCTCGTGTGACATTCGGGTGGCGACGGAGGACGCCTTCTTCATGGTGCCGGCCGCGCGGCTGGGGCTCGGCTACGATCCGCGCGGGGTGGCGCGGCTCATCCGCATGTTCGGCGAATCGATGGCCCGCTGGGTCATGCTGACGGCGGGACGGCTTCCCGTGCAGCGCGCCTTCGTCATGGGCGCCGTTCACGAGGTCCTGTCGGATGAGGATATCGACGAGGGGCTGGAGCGCCTTGTGGCGCGTTTGGCGGAGAATGCGCCGCTCAGCCTGGCGGCGGCGAAGGTCTCAGTCCGCGCCGTGGCGGACGGCACCGAGCCGACCTTGATGGAAGAGGCCTGGCGCCTGGTCGACGCGGCCGATGCCAGCGACGACTACGTGGAAGGCCGCGCAGCATTCGCCGAAAAGCGGACCCCTCACTTCGAGGGCCGCTGATCGGCTCACTGCGCGGCCGTCCCGCACCGGGGGCTCAGTGGGAGGCCCGACGCTCGGTCGCCCGCTTGTTGCGGACGACGACCGCGGCATTCTCCTCGAGCGGAAGGGACAGGCCCCAGTAGATGTCGGCACGGCTCAGGCCGATGTCGTCGAGGACCGCCTGGTCGAGGTCGAGCATACGCGCGAACGCGGCCCGGCGCCGACGGATGGCGTAGGCGTGACGCACCTTCTGTGCGACCGCGGAGAGAAGGGAGCCGCCGCGCGCGCCGGCGTAGGTCGTGTTGGTTGCCATGATGGCCTCCGATTCATGGTGGGTGTTGCAGGCTAGATGGGCGCGACCTACTGTTCAGTCGAACGAATAGTTTTGATGCGTCCGAACAAGAAAACTGAACGCTCAAACTTTGGTCGCGCCTGAAATTTCACCGTTCGGAGGATCGATGCCCGCCGCCGGCCTGAACACGGATCTGATGCGCACCTTCGTCGCCGTGGCGGACCTCGGCGGTTTCCGCGCCGCCGCCTCGCGCGTCCATCGCACGCCGTCCGCGATCTCGATGCAGATGGCCAAGCTGGAAGAAGACATCGGCACGCCGCTGTTCGTGAAAACCGGCCGGACCACGGCGCTTTCCGCCGCGGGCGAAGAGCTTCTCACCTATGCCCGCCGCATCCTCGATCTCAGCGAGGAGGCCATGGAGCGCCTGCGCGGGCGCGAGATCGGCGGCTATGTCTGCTTCGGGGTGCCGGACGACCGGGGGGCGCGGCTGCTGCCGGGCGTCCTGTCGCGTTTCGCGCGCAGTTATCCCAACGTCGAGGTGGAGGTGCTGCTCGCCCCCAGCAAGCAGCTCCTGGAGCGGCTGGAAAAGCGCACCGTCGACCTCATCGTCGTCTCCAACACGCCCGGCGCGGTCGAGGCCGGGGGCGAGGTGGTCTATTCCGAAGAGCTCGTCTGGGTGGGGTTGGAAGGTGGCCGGGCACGCGACAAGCGCCCCGTGCCGCTCGCGGTCGCCGACGCGGGGTGCCAATGGCGCCACATCGCGGTCGAGGCGCTGGAGTCGGCGGGCATCGCCTACCGCATCGCCGTCACGTCGGGCCATGCCTGGGGCCAGCTCGCCGCGGTGGAGGCCGACCTCGCCATCGCCCCGCTGCCGGTCGCGCTGGTCGACCCGGGGCTGGAGCGGGTCGACGGCGCCCTACCCCCGCTCGGCCGCTTCCAGGACCGCATGTGCATGGTCCCCAACGCCTCGCGGGCGACGCAGGCGCTGGCCGAGGCGCTGCGCGAGAGCCTGCACGCCTACCGCGAGGCCTGAGCGCCCCGCGGCACCGTCTCAGAAGCCGACGACGATGTGGTTATAGACCTCTTCGGTCAGCGCATAGATGTGCGCGCCGATGAAGCTCGCCGAGAGCGCGGCGACCACCAGGATGGCGATGATCTTCGGAATGAAGGTCAGCGTCATCTCCTGAACCTGCGTCAGCGCCTGCAACAGCGAAATGGCGACGCCCACCACCATCGCCACCGCCACCACGGGCGATGAGGCGATGATGACGGTGAAGATCGCCTGCTGGACGATGTCGATGGCGTCGACCTCGGTCATCAGCTGATCGTCGCGCCCTGACCGAGGGTGACCTTCGTGCCGTCCTCCATCACGGCGATCGTGCCGTTGGCGGTGACCTGCACCTGCTGCACCACGCCCGATTCACCGCTCGGCATCGTCACCGTCCGCCCGATCAGCGCGCCGGCATCACCCAGCGCCTGCGCGGTCAGCACCGCCTCCAGCCGCTGGTTGGTGATGATGTTCTGCTCGACGTTGGAGAAGGTCGCGAGCTGGGCGATGTACTCGGTGTCGTCCATCGGGTTGAGCGGATCCTGGTTCTGCATCTGCGTCACCAGGAGGCGCAGGAAGGCCTCGTAGTCGAGCGAGGACGGACCGGCGGCCTGGCCGAGGGCCGCGGCGCTGGTCTGTGTCTGCTGGGTGTTGGTGGCCGCACTCACCGAGGTCACGGGGTCCATAGGGTCGCTCCTTCGCGTCGGGTGTCAGTGGGACGGCAGGTTGGCGGCGATCGCGCGTCGCGGCTCGCCGACGGCGGCGAAGGCGGTGTCCTCCTCCGTCTCGCTCTTGGCGGGCGCGGCGGGGGCGGCGACCGGCTGGGGCAGCTCCTCGAAGGCCGAGGCGCCGGCGAGCACCTCCGCTTCCTCGGCGAACAGGCTGCGCAGGGTCTTGAGCGCATGGAAGGGCCGCTCGGCCGCCACCTGGCGCAGAGCCTCCTCGATCCCGCTCTTCAGTGTCTGCGAACGGAAGATACCGGCGACATCCCGCGCCATCGCCTCGAACAAGGCACGGCTGGCGGCGGCGTTGGCCGGGTCCATCAGCATCGCTTGGACGGCGAAGTAGAGCTGCCGGATCGGCGTCTTGGTGTCCTCCACCTGAAGGACGTGGTTTTCGAGCAGGAACGTCGCGTCGTTCAGCAGTTCGAGCGTCACCTTCCGGTCGACGCGCAGGACCGCGCCGTTCAGGAACAGACGCTCGCCCGCGCGCAGCGAGATGTGCATGGGACGGGGGCTCTCTCGGCGGCCCTCGTCGGCCGGCGGGGAGCGTCGGGAGGTCGAGGCGTTCATGTGGCCAGTCCTTCGCGCACGGTTTTGTTGATTTCGATCAGAGGGGCCCAGTCGTCCTTTCGGTCCCCGAGGATGGCGTCGGCCTCGCGGATGACCCACAGGCCGATGGAGATCAGGTTGCCCTTGAGGTCGTCGGAGAGATCGTTCGCGGGCCGTGACAGGTCCTTGATGAGGTAACCCCAGAGGGTCTGCACATGGCGGGCGGCGTCTCGCTTGCGGTCGAAGTTGCCAGGGTCGGCCTGAGCCGCCTGCATGAGTGCAATGCCCGTGTCGAAGGCCTCGCACTCCTGCTCGCGACCCAGGACGCTGCAGCCCTGGGAGACGTCCGCATAGATACTCGCCGTCAAAGCAGGCCCTCCTTACGCGTAGTTGAGGATGGACAGACGCGAGAGCTGGTTGGTGAGCGCGTAGCTCATCTCGATCTGCGTCGTGACGAGGTCGATGCGCACCTTGGCCTCGACCGGGTCCGCCCCCTCCAGATCCGCGATCTTCTGGGTGAGGATATCGCGCGCCAGGCTCATGCGTTCGTTGGCGTGGCCGATGGCGTTCTCGGCGAAGCCCAGCATCGACTTCAGGCTGACGACCTGGGTGATCGCCTCGCCCATGACGAGGCGCGCCTCGGCGACGACGGCGTTGCGCACCTCCTGGTTCAACGATTCGAAGCCCAGCCCCGCGATCATCGCAAAGCCCATCGCGACGGTGCGCATCGCGTCCTCGTTGGCGGTCACGCTGGAGACCAGCCGCTCGGACGGCGAGATGCGGCTGACGATCCTGTCGGACGCCGCGTTCGACCAGTTGGCCGTCCAGGCCGCCATGTCGAACTCCGCCGCGAACTCGTTGGCGAGGAAGTCCTGCATGTCGCTCACGCTGATGGTGGCGGCGGACGGGTCGCCGACGGGGAAGCCGAACTTCGCCAGGAAGGCGGCCTCGATGGCGGCCTGCGGGCCGTTGTCGAACCGCTCCAGGGGGCGCTCGTCGGTCCGCTGGCCACCGAAGATGTAGGAGCCGCCATCGGAGGCGTTCAGCCGATCGGCGAAACGGTCGAGCGAGGAATCGGCCTGGATCGCCAAGGTCGTGGCGGCGGCGTTCCCCGGCGGTAGCGCCGTCAGCGAGGCCAGCATCTCCGAGGCGATGGTCTCGAGGTCGGCGAGCGCGGTCTGCGTCTGCTCGAGGCGGGCGGTGGCCGAGCCGTTCGAGATCAGCAAAGTCTCGATCAGCGACAGGTCCATGCGGGTGTGCACGGTGCGGCCGGTGTCCGCCCCCAGCGCGAGGCCGACGTCGGCGTGCCGCTGCGTCGCAATCTCGATCGTCCGGTCCGCGAGTTCGGACTGCAGGCGGACGATCTCCGAGCGCGGCGCATTGCGAAGCGCCGCCGTCGACACGTAGTTCGTATGCATCAGAAGATCCTCAGAAGCTCATCGAACATTTCGTCGATCAGCGTGATCAGCCGCGCCGAGGCGGCGAAGTTGCGCTCGATGGCGAGTTGCTGGGCGTACTCGTCATCCATGTTGACACCGGTGACGCGCGAGAGCGCATCCGAGGCGCCGTCCAGGATCGCCCGCTCGCGACCGGCCAGCTCGGTCGCCGCCAGGCGGACCTTCTCGATCCAGCCGACCGATTCGGTGGCGAACTCCTGCAACGTCGAGGAGCCCGAAAGCTCGGCGTCGGTGTCCCAGGCCTGGATGTCGGTGAAGGTGAGGCCCAGCGCCATGAGGCGGTCGGAGTAGGCGGCGTAGCCGTTGGGATTGCCGGTCCCGTCGCGCAGGTTCTCCACCGAGCCGCCCTGGAACGGGTCGACGCCGGCCGCCACGCGGATCGTGCCGGCATAATCGGGCCCGCCGCCGGTGACGAAGAGGCTGCCGATGCCGTCTTGGAACATCGTCTCCAGCGCACGGGCGATCTCGTCGAGTTGCAGGCGGTAGGTCGGCGCCACCTCGTCGCGCACCTTCGATTGGCCGACGATGAGGCCCGAGCGCAGCGGCATCGGCGCGTCGGGGCCGGTGACCTGCATGCCGTCGATCATGACGACGCCGCCCTGGGTGTCGACCGTGTAGACCGGGGTCCGCACGAACTCGACCGAGCGCGGGGACTTGTCGAACAGGGTGATGCCGCTGTCGGTGAAGAGGGCCATGTCGCCGCCTTCGCGCTGCAGGACCGAGATGCCCATGTAGATCGACAGCTCGGCGACGATGGCGTCGCGACGGTCGAGGTCCATCGTCGGGTCCTGCCCGGTGGAATAGGCCTTCGTGACGGCCTTGTTGGCGGCCTGGAACTCGAGGAGCAGGCGGTTCACCTCGTCGACCGAGTTGGCGAGTTCCCGGTCGGCCTGCTCGCGCAACAGGTTCAGTTCGCTCGCCGCGCGGTTCAGCGTGTCGGCGAGGTCGCGCGCGTCCTCGATCACCGTCTGCCCGAAGAGGGGATCGTCGGGCGCGTTGGCGTAGTCGGCGATGGAGGCTTCCAGTTCGCCGATCAGGGCGGCGACGGAGGTTCCGTCTTCCGGGTCGCCCACGGTGTCGGCCAGCACCAGCATGTGCTCCAGCACCGCGTCCGCCTCGGCCGTGTTGCTGGTCGCGGCGATCATGCGGGTGAACAGCGCGGCATCCTCGGCGCGGCGCACGCTGGTGACGTGCACCCCGCCGTCGATGGTCGTCGTCAGGCCGACGCTGGCCCGCGAACGGGTCGGGTCGCCGGCGGCCGCGATGTTGCGGCCCGAGATCGAGATCTGCTGCTGCGCGACGATCATCGCCTGTCGCGCAACGTTGGCTGCAACGTCGAGGCTCATGGCCTACCCTTTCGGTTTAGCGCTTGAGGTTCATGAGGACTTCGAGAAGCTCGTTGCCCGTCATGAAGCTCTTGGAATTGGCGGTGTAGGCGCGCTGCGCGATGATCATGTCGGTCAGCTCGGACGCCAGGTCGACGTTCGACTGCTCGACGGCACCGACCACCAGCGCCCCGTTGCCGGCGTCGTTCGGCAGGCCGATCCGCACGTCACCGGACTGCGGGGTGATGCGGTAGACGTTGCCGGGGAGCGGCTCCATCTGGTCCGGCGAGGGGACATTGGCGAGCGGCAGTCGGTAGAACTCGACCTCCGAGCCGTCCTCGTAGACGGCGAAGACACGGCCGTCGTTGGAGATACCGACCTGCTGCACGGTCGCCGGGGCGTTGCCGTTCACTTCCACTTCCAGCGGCTCGTAGTCGGCGGCGAGCTGGGTGGTGCCGGAGAAATTCAGCTCGAGGCGGTCTTCCGCGTCGGGCAGGGCCAGCGAGAGGATCGCCTGCTCGTCCGGGTTGTTGGGGTCGACCACGGTGACGCCGTTGGACGCGCCGGTCTGCTCGTCGAACGTCTCGATGGCGGAGATCGAGCCGTTGGTCGGGTCGAACGTCATGATCGCCTTGCCGACCCAGGCCTCGCTGGCGGCCGGCTCGCCCAGCGGCGGGTTCGGCACGGCGTAGGGGAAGTCACCCTCGAAGGCGGTGTTGCGGGTCGACTGGTCGTAGATCACCACTTCCCACTGCGGATCGGTCGGCGCCAGCGGGTCGTAGTCCTGGATCTTGGTCATGTAGACGTCGAGCGTCTTGGCCCGGCCCAGGTCGTCGTAGGCGATGATCGAGCTCTTGACCGTGTAGGCGACGTCGACCACCGGGTCGCTCGTGGTGGCGCCGGCGGCGGCGGTACCCGGCGTGGTCATCGTGCCGGTGTCGATCGTGTCGGAGCCCTCGTCGAGGTTCACGCGGAAGGTACCGGTGGTCGAGGGGGTGGCACGCATGTTCATGTAGTCGAGGTTCACCACCTCGAGGCCGGCGGTATCGTTCAGCGTGATGACCGGCTCCTGCCCGTCCACCGACGGGAAGCCCATCAGCGCGAAGCCGGCGGCGTTGACGAGATCGCCCGACTGGCCGTCGACCACGAAGGAGCCGGCGCGGGTGAGGTAGTGGCCCCCCTTCGGATCTTCGACCACGAAGAAGCCGTTGCCCTGCACCGCGACATCGGTCGAGGAGAGCGTGTAGGTCAGCGCCCCCTGGCGCGACACTTCGTGGTGGATGTTGGCCGTGACCGCGCCAGACTGGTAGTTCGACGGCCCCGACTCGAGGATCAGGGACGAGAATTCCGCATCGGCTCGCTTGTATCCGACCGTATTCGCGTTGGCGATGTTGTCCGCCACGGCGGCCAGTTTGTAGGAATGGGCATTCATACCGGACACGCCGGTGCGAAGAATGTTGTAGAGGCTCATGGACTTTCCTTTTATCGGCGCCCGACTTGTCGTATTGGCGCCACGCCGATCCGATTAGCGCTCGCGGGCCGACATGCCCGTCCACTCGACACGCATTCTGTTTTGCGTGTTCCTGCTTGTGTCAGGCTGATGGTGCGTCGGCTGTGCTGCCGCCGTTGCGGGCGGCCAGGAGCGCGGCAAGCTCGGCGAAAGCGTCTTCCGATGGAGCGTCTGTCGGGATCTGCACCAGAGCGTCGTAGACGTGCGGCACCAGTTGCACCGCCTTGTCGAGTTCCGGGTCCGAGCCGGACTTGTAGCCCCCCAGGAGCCGCAGATCGCGCGTGTCCTCGAAGCGCGAGATCAGCGTGCGCAGGCGGCGCGACAGCTCCCACTCGTCGGGACGGAAGGCCTTGTCGGCGAGGCGCGAGAGCGATCCCAGAGGGTCGACCGCCGGCCAGCGGCCCTGCTCGGAGATCGCGCGGGAGAGGACGATGTGGCCGTCCAGCGTGCCACGGGCGGTGTCGGCGACGGGCTCGTCCATGTCGTCCCCGTCGACGAGGACGGCGAAGACGGCGGTGATCGACCCCTGCCCCGCCGTGCGACCCGCCCGCTCCACCAGGCGCGTCATGTCGGCGAAGACGGACGGCGGGTAGCCGCGCGAGACCGGCGCCTCGCCGGCCGCCAGCGCCACGTCGCGCGCGGCGTGGGCGTAGCGCGTCAGGCTGTCGACCACCAGGAGGACGCGCCGGCCCTGTTCGCGGAAATGCTCGGCGACGGACATCGCCGTCATCGGCGCGAGTCGGCGCATCATGGGCGTCTCGTCGCCGGTGGAGACGACGGCGACGGTGCGGTCGCGATGGGTGGCGAGCGGCCCGTCGAGCAGCTCGCTCACCTCCCGCCCCCGCTCGCCGACCATCGCGGCGACGACGACGTCGAACCTGGCCGCAGCGCCGATCATCCCCAGCAAGGTCGACTTGCCGACGCCGGAGCCGGCGAAGATGCCCACCCGCTGGCCCTCGACGAGGGGGGCGAAGATGTCGAGCACCTTGACCCCGGTGCGCAGGGCACGGTTAAGCGGCGCGCGCTTCAATGCCTTCGGCGGGTCGGCGTCGACCGCGCGCTTGGGTCCCTTGGCGAGCGGGCCGGCGTCGTCGAGCGGGCGGCCGAGCGCGTCGACGACGCGGCCGAGCCAGGCCTCTCCCGGGCGCAGCTCGAAGCGCCCCATGAGGGCCGCCTCCGCGCCCAGGAAGGCCGCCGCGCGCCGCTCGTAGGGCGAGGCGGTGACGATCTCCCGGTCGATGCGCACGACCTCTGCGAGCGCGGTGCCGTCGTGGTGCTGGATGAGGAGCTGATCGCCGAGGGCGGCGTGCGCGGAGAGGCCGCGCATGTAGCGGTCGGTCGAGGTCGCCTCGCTGACGACCCCGGAGAGGCGCACGGCCGGTTCGGTGTACTCGGCGAGCGCGTCGGCGAGCTGTTCAAGCGCCCCCATCGCGGGACCTCCATGGTCGCAAACCTTGCATGAAAACAGGTTTGCACCGCGAAGGTGGTCCGAGGCTGTGATGAGGCGGGGCCGCAGCCGTCGGGGCCCTCCCACCGGGTGCGGCCGGAGCGCCGCCCGGTCAGTTGCGCAGGGCGGCGCGATGCCTGTCGACGAAGGCCGCGAGCGACGTCGCCGGGCGTCCCAGGAGCGACGGCAGGTCGTCGCTCACCGCATTGTGGGCCGGGGCATAGGCCTGCGCGATGTGGGCAAGGTCATACGCGCGCCAGCCGGGCGCGCCGGCCGCCAGGAGGCGCGCCTCGAACGCTCGGGGCGAGACCGCCTCGTAGGTGACGTCGCGTCCCACGGCCGCGGCGAACGTCGCCGCCACCTCGGCATAGTCGACGGCGGCGGGGCCGGTCAGCCTGTAGACCTTTCCGGCATGCGCGGCGGGATCAACGAGGACCGACGCCGCCGCCGTGCCGACGTCCGAAGTGTCGACCAATGGGTAGCGCCCCTCGCCCATCGGCGCGGCGAGGCGGCCCTCGGTGCGCATCGCCTCGGCCATGCGCAGGAGGTTCTGCATGAAGAGATGCGGCTCGAGGAACGTCCAGGCGAAGCCACCGGCCTGCACCAGCTCGTCCACCGCGTGGTGTTCGCGCATCAGCGCGACGGGCGAAGCCGCCGTGGCACCGATCGCCGACAGCTTGACGATGTGCCGAACGCCCGCCCGCGCCGCGTGGTCGAGGACGCGCCGGTGCTGCTCGACGGCGTCCGGGCCGTCCCTGCCGGCCAGGAGCAGAACGTCGACCCCCTCGCAGGCGACCGCCAGCGCGGCCTCGTCCTCGAAGCTGCCGGCGGCAATCTCGACCCCGGCGGGAAAGGCATGCCGCGATGGCTCGCGCACCAGGGCCCGCACCGGCACACCCGCCGCCGCGACGCCCACGAGGGCCGCGTTCCCGACCTGGCCCGTCGCCGCCGTAACAAGGATCATCGCCCCGCCTCTTCACGCCTGCCGCCCACTCCGCCGAGGACGCCGGGCGCGATGGTGAGGCAGTGACGCAAGCGCGCGCCGGCTTCAAGCCCCCGCGCCTACGGGGGCCGCCGGTCCGGCGCGCGGGGCTACACGGCCTTCATCACCTGGAGGAAGGAATCCGACTCGCGGCCCAGGTTGTCGTTAGCCTCGCTGAGTTCGGTGGTGGCGCTGGCGAGGCGATTGGCGGCGTCGAGGTTGTCGGCCGAGAGCTGCTCCACCTTGGCGATCGTCTTCGACGCCGCCTCCACTCCGACGGCCGCGTGCTGCGCGTTGACCGTAATCTCGTGCGTGGCCGTCTGCTGCTCCTCCACCGCCGCGGCGACGCTGGAGAACGTGTCGCGCATCTCCTCGATCACCTCGGTCGCGCCGGAAATGCCGTTTACGACGACCGTCACCTGGCTCTGGATCTCGGCGATCTGCTCGGCGACCTCCTGGGTGGCCTTGGCGGTCTGCGTGGCGAGGCTCTTCACCTCCTGCGCCACGACGGCGAAGCCCTTGCCCGCCTCGCCGGCGCTCGCCGCCTCGATGGTGGCGTTGAGCGCCAGAAGGTTGGTCTTGCCGGCGATCTCGGAGATGGCGTCCACCACCTCGCCGATGCGTGCGCTCGCCTCGGCCAGCCGCTCGGCTTGGAGGGCGACCTCGCGCGTGCTCTTGGCGGCCAGCGCCACATGGTCGGACGAGCGCGTGGTGCGCGAGGCGATCTCGGTGATGGTGGAGGCCAGCTCCTCCGCCGCCGCGGCGACCATCTGCACGTTGCCCGCCGCCTGGGAGACGGCCGCCGCCCCCGCCGTCAGCTCCGACTGCGTCACCTCCACGCCGCCGACGATGGTATGGACCCGGTCGCGCATGCCGCCGAAGGTCGACGTCATCTGCTCCATGGTGGCCTTCACCGAGGTCTCGAACACCGAGGTGCTCTTCACCGTCTTGGTGATGATCTGCCACGAGAGCATGGTGGCGACATACCGGTCCTGGTTGTCGCGCACGGCCGAGCACGTCAGCGTCAGATATTCCTCGCCGCCCAGGTTGATCGTCGCCGTGTAGGGCAGCCGCGACGGATCCGACAGCAGCTTGCGCTGATGCTGGCCGCTCTTGTGGAAGATGTCGATCGACTGGCCGTCCATCTCCTCCACGTTGATCGGCAGGAGATGCTCGATCCGCTTCAGCTGCTGGCGCGTCGCCGTGTTCATGAACGTGATGCGGAAGTCGTCGTTGGGATCGGCGATCATGACCGGGGTCGGCACCTGCTCGATCATCTGCGCGCGCATCAGCGCCTCGTGTGCGGTGATGCGCAGCTTGCCGATGGCGGTCCAGATCTGGCCCAGCTCGTCGCGGCTGTTGCGCTCGCGCACCTCGAAGTCGGTGTCCCCGGCGGCGACGCGGTTCATCACGGCCGTCACCCGCCGGATCGGCGGCACCAGCGACACGACGAGAACGCCCGCCACGACGATGCTGGCGAGCAGCCCCAAGGCGGAGAGCCACAGCGTCATGCTCTTCGCCGCCTCGATGGCGGCGGGCGAGGCCGCGTCGATCTCCTTCTGCGCCTCCTCCTGGAGGTCGGCGAGGCGCTGCACGTCGGCGACGATCGACTGGCCCATCTCGACCATCGCATTGAGGATCCGGGTCCGCTCGGTGAGCACCGGGACCATCCGCTCGAAGGTCGCCTCGAAGGTCGCCAGCGCCGCGACCGAGGCTTTCGTCTCGCGCTCTCGCTGGAAGTTCGCGGCGCTGTAGCGCTCGATGGCTGCGCGCGCCTCCTCGAACTCGCCGCGGGCGGCGTCGGCGTGGGCGGGGTCGTTGCCGAGGAGGAAGCGCAGCGTCGCCGCCTCCCCCAGGAGCGCGTGCTCCTCGAAGGTGGCGACGTCGAGGTTGCCCTCCGCCCCACCTTGCGAGAAGGCCCACTTCAACACCGCTTCCATCTCCACGCGGAACGCCTCCGCGTTGGCGTCGAGCTCGGCGATGAGCGCGCGGTAGCGTGCCTCGCTCTGGGCCAGATCGTCGAACAGGGCGGCGTATTCGCCGGTGAGGCCGCGAACCCTGGCGAGATCGACGTCGAGGTCGACGTCTCCGGTGGTCGTCCCGGCGGCACGGTCGGCGGAAGCGACCATCGCGGCCACCCCCTCGGCCGCCGGCTCCAGCGGATAATCCCCGTCGGCCGCGACGAAGTTGGACACGGCCAGCCGCCCGCCCAGCACCCGCCGGCGCAGATCGGACAGCAGGATGTCGCGCGCGGTGACGTCGCGGTAGTCGTGGAACAGCCGCTCGATCTGGTCGATGCCCCGGTTGCCGGCGAAGAAGACACCGCCGAGGAAGGCGAGGATCAAGACGATCGCCGAGACGAGCTTGATCGGCAGTCCCACATTGTTGATCGGGTTCGCGGCCCGCCCGAATACCTGTTCCACGTCTCTCTCCACTGACCAAGAGTGGGGGACAGGCTATGCGGACGGCCTAGCCGTGGGGCTTGCGCCGCGGGGCTGCGACACCGGCCCCGCAAGGCCGGCGAAAGGTCGGTGGCATCCGCCGCGGCCGCCGATGCGACGGCGCGAAGACCCCCGCCCTCGGGCGCGGCCGCCTCAGCGCCTCGCGTGTGCGCCTCGCGTCAGACCGGCTCGGCCACCGCGCGCACGTTCGCCGCAGGCTCGGCGACCGCCTCCATCGCGACGCGCACGTCGTGGAACGCGGCGCCGCCGTAGGGGGCCACCTGGTCGGCGCCGGTGAGCATGTTGATGCCCACCCCGTCACGGAAAGCCTTGTTGCGGTGGAGTCCTTCGCAGATCAGCGTCCCGCGCTGCACCCCGTCGAACAGCTTCGCCGTCAGCCGGACCGCGCCGCGGGCGTTGACGAGGCGGACCGGCCCGCCTTCGGCCACTCCGGCCGCCGCCGCGTCCTGCGGGTGGACCATCACCACCGGCTCGCCTTCCTTGGTGAGCGAGCCGGGCGTGTCGTTGAAGGTGGAGTTGAGGAAGGAGCGCGCCGGGGCGGTCACCAGGCGGAACGGCTCACGCGCCGTCGCCGCCTCGATCACCTCCCAATGGTCCGGGAAGCGCGGCATTTCGGCGACCGGCCCCATCGGTCCGTTGTTGTTGTGCGGGATCTCCGACCAGGCCGGGCTGAAGCGGAACTTGCCGTCCGGGTAGCCGAAGCCGTTGAGATAATGCGCAGTCTCGAAATCGGGGTTGAGGTCGACGAAGCCTTCCGCGTCGAGTGTGGCGAGGTCGTAGCCGGACGCTGCCACCATCCACTCGATGTGCTCGCGCGCGCTCATCTCGAAGCCCCGATGGGTGGCGCCGACGCGCTTGGCGATCTCGCAGACGACGACGTGGTTCTCGCGCGCCTCGCCCGGTGCGTCGACCAGCTTCGGCCCCAGCATCAGGTGCGTATGGCCGCCGCCTTTGTAGATGTCGTCGTGCTCGGTGAACATCGTCGCGGGCAGGACGATGTCGGCCATCGTCGCCGTCTCGGTCATCATCTGCTCGTGGACCACGGTGAAGAGGTCGTCCCGTGCGAATCCCTGGCGCACCAGCGCCTGCTCGGGGGCGACGACCATCGGGTTGGTGTTCTGGATCAGCATCGCGGCGACCGGCGGGCCGTGCTGCAGCGCCTCGGCGTCGCCGGTGAGGATGCGGCCGATCTGCGACTGGTCGAGCCGGCGTGTCGTCGGATCCAGGGCGTCGGCGCCCTCGATGAGCGATTTGTCGAGCTTGTAGAGCGCGCCGTTGATGTGGAATGCGCCGCCGCCCTCGTGCTTCCACGATCCGAGGACCGTCGCGATCGATGTCGCCGCGTGCATCGCCGCGGTGCCGTTGCGCTGGCGCGTGAAGCCGTATCCGAGGCGGAAATAGGTTCGCGGCGTTCTGCCGATCAGCTTGGCGAAGGCCTCGATCTCGTCGACCGAGAGGCCGGTGATCGCGGCGGCCCATTGCGGCGTGCGGGTGGCGAGGTGGGCCTCCAGGCCGGCCGGATCGTCGGCATGGGCGGCCATGAACTCGCGGTCGGCGTAGCCGTCGCGGAAGGCGACATGCATCGCCGCGCAGGCCAACGCCGCATCCGTTCCGGGGCGCAGCACGAGGCCCATGTCCGCCTTGGCGACGGTGTCGTTGGCATAGACGTCGATCACGACGACCTTGGCGCCGCGCGCCTTGCGGGCGGCCATGGCGTGGGTCATCACGTTGACCTGGGTCGACACCGCGTTGGTGCCCCAGATGACGATACAGTCCGACACGCGCATCTCGCGCGGGTCCGGCCCGGAAAGGCGCCCCGTGCCGGCCACGAAGCCGGTGTAGGACATCGCCGTGCAGATCGTGTCGTACTGGCGCGAGTAGCGCTTGGTGTTGCGCAGCCGGTGCAGCCCGTCGCGCTGCACCTGGCCCATCGTGCCGGCATAGTTGTAGGGCCACACCGCCTGCGACCCCAGCCGCGCCTCGACGTCGAGGAAGCGTTCGGCGATGCGGTCCAGCGCCTCGTCCCACGAGATCTGCGCGAACTGGCCCGAGCCCTTCGGCCCGGTGCGCATCAGCGGATGCAGGACGCGGTTCTCGTTGTGCGAACGCTCCGCGTAGCGGGCGACCTTCGCGCAGATCACGCCCGCGGTGTAGCTGTTGGCGACCGACCCGCGGATCCGCCCGATCCGTCCGTCGGCCACCTCGACCTCGAGCGCGCAGCACGACGGGCAATCGTGCGGGCAGGTGGAGCGCAGGCGGACAGGTGCATTCATTGCGGGGACCCCAACTTGGAACTGGACGAACCTACGCGAACGCGTCCGCCGTGCAAACGGCGGGCCGGTCCGCAAGAATGGTTCGCCGGATTCCCGGTCGCCCCGCCCGGCCTGCGCCGGCGAGCGCCTACATCGGGTAGGAGATGGTCACGGTGGCGGCATTCTCGGCGCCGTCGCTCACCTCGATCTTGGCGTTGTCGAAGCTGGGCTCGGAGATCGGACTGCCGGAGACCCCCCACGCCTCGCTCGGCGCATCGTCGCCCAGCGTGAAGGTCCCGTCGCCGTTCTCGTCGTGCACCACGGCGACGGCGTAGAAGCCGGGCTCCACGCCTTCGAGCACGGTGGTCATCGTGTCGGCCTCGGCGGGAACGACCACCGAATAAGCGCCGCCGCTCGTCAGGAAATCGTCCTCGGTCTGGAGCGCGACGAGGATGTTCCCGGTTCCGGGCTGAATGCCGTCGACGGTGATGGTGACGTCCGCGGCCATCGCCGCGCTCGATGCGCACACCGCCGTCACGGCGAAGATCGCAGTCAGTCGGGTTCGCAGGCGTATCATGTCAGTCCCCCTGGTCCGGGCGGTGCCCGTCAGAAGGAATGCGCCAGGTGGGCGAAAGGTGCCAGCGCCAATCGGCGCGCCCGGCCTGACAGAGGGCCGCACCCGCCGCCTCGCACGGCGGGAGGGCGGGACGGTGCGACGGTGGGACTCCGGAGTGGGGCGGTGGGACGGGGGCGGTGGGACGGGGGCGGTGGGACGGTGGGTCAGACGGCCGCGCCGCCACCCAGGCGCCGGTCGCGCCGCAGCCCGGCCTGGAGAAGGCGCGTCAACAGCCCGCGCCGGCGGGGCGCCGGGCCCGGTGCCACGTCGGCCGCCATCGCCTCCACAAGCTCGGCCCGCACGCACAGCGTCTCCTCCTCCACCAACGCGCCGGCGGGCAGCAGCACCGCCATCGGCACCCCCGGAATCAGCCACTCGGCGACGAGGCGGACCCGAACGGCGCCGGTCGCGGTCTGCATCGTCTCGCCGTCGCGCAGCGCCACCCCTTCGACCAGCTGCCGGCGCACCGCCGCAGCCGCGACGTGGTAGGCGTCGGCGGAACGGCCGGTCAGCGTCGGCGCCACGGCGATCTCGAACCCTGTGAGCGGGGTGAGGCCCTTCGTCATCATGCCGACGGTGCCGGCGAGGCCGTCGTTCTGCGGGTGGTAGGGCGCGTACTGCACCAGGATCTCGTGCGGCACCTCGCCGGCGGCGAAGGCGGCCAGCACCGTGCCGACCACGTCAGGCGGCATGTAGACGTCGTTGGGACGGCTGTGCACCGCGAGCACGTCCCCGCTCGCCTTCGACACCGCGGCGGCCAGCGTCAGGCCGACCTTCATCGCCAGCAGTGCGGCAAGCTCGCTGGCGTCGCGCGGGGTCACCGTCATCGCCACGTGCGCCACGTGGGCGCCCAGCGCGGCGGACGGCTCCCACACACGCAGCGGAGCGAGGCCGTCGTCGGGGGCCTCGTAGCGCGTGCGGCGGGCCATCATCAGGACGCGCGTGCCCCCCACCGTGATCGCCAGCGTATCCTCGCCGACGTGCGCCTCGGCGTTGCGGAAGACGAGCTCGCGGGTGACGATGTCCAGCACCGACGCGAAATCGAGCGGCCGCTCTTCCGAGCGCAGAACCGTGAAGTGCTGCATCATGCCGTTCATCGTCGTGGTCTCCCGTATCTGTCGGCCGGGACATTGCGCAGGGGCGGCTTACCGGCGGCTCAAGCCACTCGGTAAAGGAGCGATAGGGAGGGGCCGGACAATTGTCCCGATCACGCATCGAACGCGGCGTCGCAATCGAGGGCCCGCCGGCGGCCAGCGCTCCGGGTCGCAGCGCCCGCGCCATCAGGTGCGGCGGCCGTGAGCAGGCGTCGCGCCGCTGCGACATCGCCGGCGGTCTCGGCCCGGATCCGCCGCGGCGAGAGCGGCGGGTGGTTGTCCTCATCCGACCCCATGGGCTACGCCTCGTCGTCCGTTTCCAACTCTTAGGCCGTTCGTGACAGCTCTGCCCCAATCCATCGACGAGACCGAGGCGCTGCTCGCGCAAGCGGACTATATCGCCGACCGCTCGCTCGCCACCGTCCTTTTCCTGGCGCTGCGCCTCAACCGCCCGCTCTTCCTCGAAGGCGAGGCCGGCGTCGGCAAGACGGAGATCGCCAAGGTCCTGTCGGCGGCGCTCGGGCGCAAGCTGATCCGCCTGCAGTGCTACGAGGGACTCGACCAGGCCGCCGCGCTCTACGAGTGGAACTACGCCGCGCAGATGATCGCGATCCGCCAGGCCGAGGCGACCGACGGCGCGCGCGAGGACGTCTTCGCCGAGCGCTTCCTCATCAAGCGCCCCCTCCTCGAAGCGCTGGAGACCCCGCCGGAGGGCGCGCCCATCCTGCTGATCGACGAGCTGGACCGCGCCGACGAAGCCTTCGAGGCCTTCCTTCTGGAGATCCTGTCGGACTTCCAGGTGACGATCCCGGAGCTGGGCACGGTGAAGGCGGCCGAGGCGCCGATCGTCATCGTCACCACCAACCGCACGCGCGAGATCCACGATGCGCTGAAGCGCCGCTGCCTCTACCACTGGGTCGACTACCCCTCGCTGGCGCGCGAGCGGGAGATCGTGCGGCGCAAGGTGCCGGGCGCGGGCGAGCGGCTGGCGGACGAGGTCGTCGGCTTCGTGCAGCAGCTGCGCGCGGGCGACCTTTTCAAGCCGCCGGGCGTCGCCGAGACGCTGGACTGGGCGCAGGCGCTCGCCGAGCTGGACCAGCTGGTCCTGGAGCCGGGCGTCGCCGACGACACGCTGGGCGTCCTGCTGAAGTACCAGGACGATATCGCCAAGCTGCGCGGGTCGGAGGTGCAGCGCATCATCGAGGAATTGCGCACCCATTCCGCCGGCAGCGCGGTGACGCTGTAAAGCCCTCGGGGCGACGCGGCGCGGGCCGGCCCGGCGCCGGCGCCGCAACTTGCCGCTCTCCGGCGCTCGTGACATAATTCCTGTCACGTCAGTTGCATCCAGGTCCGGGCCAATGCTTCACAACATCCCGCGCGAGGTTCTTGCGATCGCCCTTCTCGCCAGCATCGTCGGCCAGGTCGCCCTGTTCAAATATTTCGCCTTCGCGTCGAGCCTTTGATCCCCTCGTGAGCCGCCTCCTCGTCCTCGTCGCGCTGCTGCCGCTCGCCGCCCACGCCGCGGAGGGAGACGCTCCCGTCCCGGGCGCGACGGGCCTCGCCAACCCGGCCTCGGAATATTGTGCCAGCCGCGGCGGCACGGTCGTGATCGAAGACGAGGCGGACGGCCAGGTCGGCTATTGCCACCTGCCGGACGGACGGGTGGTGGAAGAGTGGGACCTCTACCGCGCCGAGCATCGATGAGCCGAACCGCGAAGGACCGAGCGGCCGCGCGCCGCCCCGCATGAACGACACCGCACCAGCGCCCACCGCCCCCGCCGAACCGGCCGCCGGCCGCCTTGCCGAGAACATCGCCGTGTTCGCAAGGGTCTTGCGCGATTCCGGGCTCCCCGTCGGCCCGGCGCACGCGGTCGACGCGGTGCGCGCGGTGGAGGCCGCCGGCATCGCCTCGCGGACCGACGTCTACGCCGCGCTGCGCGCCGTCTTCGTCCACAAGCGGGACGAGATCGCCGTGTTCGACGCCGCGTTCGACGCCTTCTTCCGCGGCCGCAACATGCTCGACAAGATGATGGAGCTGCTGTCCCCGGTCGTCGACGAACGCAGGGCCGCCGAGAAGCCGCGCGCCGCCGCCGCCCGCGTCGCCCAGGCGCTGAAGCCGCCGCAACGCAACGAGCAACGCGAGCGGCCGCAGGAGATGGAGGTCGACGCCCGGCTCACCTCCTCCAACCGCGAGATCCTGCGCACCAAGGACTTCGCGCAGATGAGCGCGGCGGAACTGGAGGTCGCGCGCCGCGTCATCGCCCGCCTCGCCTTCGATGCCGACCGCGTCACGACCCGCCGCCGCGTCGCCGCCTCGCGCGGCCGGTTCGACCCGCGCCGCTCGATGCGCTCGGCGATGCGCACCGGTGGCGAGCTGATCACCCCGCGCCTCACCACCCGCGCCGTCAAACCGCCCCCGATCGTCGCCCTGTGCGACATTTCCGGCTCGATGGCCGACTACTCGCGCGTGATGCTGCATTTCCTGCATGCCCTCGGCGAGCGGCGGCGTGTCTCCACTTTCCTCTTCGGCACGCGCCTCACCAACGTCACGCGCGCCCTCACCCGGCGCGATCCGGACGAGGCGCTGTCCATGTGCACCGGTCAGGTGGCCGACTGGTCCGGCGGGACGCGCATCGGCGAGGCGCTGGAGCGGTTCAACCGCGAATGGTCACGCCGGGTCCTGTCGGGCGGCCCGATCGTCCTCCTCGTGACCGACGGGCTGGAGCGCGACGGCGACCTCGCCCGGCTGGCTCGTGAGGCGGACCGGCTCCACCGCTCGTGCCGGCAACTCGTCTTCCTCAACCCGCTGCTACGCTTCGACGCGTTCGAGCCGCGTGCTCAAGGCATCCGCACCCTTTTGCCGCACGTCGACGCCATGCGCCCGATCCATTCGGTTGAGAGCGTCGCAGACCTTGCCGCGGCGCTGACAGCGCAGCGCTAGTGCCGGCCGCCCGACGCCGCACCGATCCGTGATCGTCGACCGCCCCGGAGCACGCGCGATTTTGCCGCGGAGTGCCCGCGCATGCTCGCGCGCAGGTCACGAAGTTGTTCATTCTGTTGCGAAATCACGGACCGGTTTACGGGCTTGGTAAAGGTCCGCGCGTGTGCCAGAAGACTGGCGGACCGTGTCACCTAAGACACACTGTCCGAAAATAAAAAGGGACTCTTATGCGGCTCCGCACGATTGCAACGGCCACCCTGGCCGTCACCCTCAGCTCAGCCGGCGCCTACGCGCAAGATGCCGCCGATGCGGGCAGTTTCGACGCGCAGAGCGCGATCGAGTCTTTCTTCGGCAACCCCGATTTCCTCGGCACCACGTCGAGCAGCGTCGGTTCCGTCACGACGGACGGCGAGAAGGTGATCGCCAACGACGTCGCGCTCACCTGGGAGTTCTCGGTCGGCGGCGGTGAGACGGAGACCGTCGCGATCAACCTCACCGTCTCGGCGCCGACCCTCGAGGTGACCGACCTCACCTTCGACGAAACCTACGCCGCCGACCTCATCAACATGCCCGAGAGCCACCTGTCGCTCACGGCCGAAGGCGGCGAGCAGGACCTCGACTACGCGTTTACGGTCAAGGATTACCGCATCACCAACGCGACCTGGGCCCCCTTCCCCGAGGTGCAGGAGAACGCGGCCGCCCCGATCTCGCGCTTCGCCCCGCTCATCGACGCGATGCTGACGCAAGGCTACGACAGTGCCCGCGTCTCCGGCATGAGCGGCACGCTGAAGACCGGCGACGAGACGCAGACCTTCGACTACGGCCCCAGTTCCTACGGCAAGCTCGCGAACGGGCGCCTCGCGTCGTTCAAGATCGGCGCCGGCACCACGTCGCAGACGATTTCCCAGCCGACCGATCCGAACGCCCCGCCGGTCCCCTCCACCATCACCATCAACTACGGCGAGGCCGCCGGCGAAAACGTCGACCTGAAGCCGCTGGTCGCCTTCCTCACCGGCACCGGCGCCGGCAGCGGGGCGCAGACCGTCGTCGGCTCCATGACGTTCGACGGAATGGGCTTCGCCGCCGGCCAGATGGCCTCGTTCAAGCTCGGCAAGGTCACCACGACCGACATCACCGTCGATCCCAGCCGCGGCCCGATCCTGACCCAGGCCGACAACCTCTACACCAGCGTCGCCGACGGCGAGGAGCCGGACCCCGCCACGCTGATCGGCTTCATGCTCGACACCTACGGCGCGTTCGGCGTCGGCTCCTACGTGATCGACGGCATGGACCTGACCTTCGCCGGCGGCGCCGCGACCCTCGGCAAGGTGGCGATCGAGAGCCTCGGCGCCGGCGGCCTCGGCCTCCTGTCGTTCAACGACGCGACGATCGAGGGGCCGGGCGTCGACGGCCAGCTCGGCAAGGTCGAGATCGCGGACGTGGTCTTCCCCGAGCGCGGCGACTTCATGAACGCCATCATGGCCTCGATGGCCGGTATCGAGCCGGATCCGCAGACGGTGCTCAAGGCGGTGCCCTATATCGGCCGCACCACGGTGTCCGATCTCAGCGTCACCGGCGCCCCCTTCGGCGACATCGCGCTCGGCCTGTTCGAGACGCGGGCCACCAACTTCATCGAGTCGATCCCGACGCAGCTGTCGCTGGCGCTCGAGGGCTTCTCGATGCCGGCGTCGCTGATCTCCAACCCGATGGCGCAGGGCGTCTTCACCGCGGTCGGCGCCGATCCGATCCAGGCCGACGGCAACATCACGCTGGGCTGGGACGAAGCCTCCAAGCAGGTCTCGCTCGACGAGGACATCGCGGTGAACAACATCGGCCGCCTGCAACTGAGCGCGCAGATGTCCGGCATTCCGCGCTTCGTCTTCTCCGAGCCGCAGCGGATTCAGGAGGCGCTGGTGACGGCGGCGATCGACGGCGTGTCCGCCCGCTTCGAGGATGAGGGCATCACCGCCTTCGGCATCAACATGATGTCGCAGCAGGCGGGCATGCCGGCGAGCGAGTTCCCGTCGATCATCTCGCAGCAGGTGCAGATGCAGGTCGCCGCGATGACCGGCAACAGCGACCTCGCCGAACAGGTGTCCGGCGCGCTCAGCACCTTCCTCGGCGACCCGCAGTCGCTGGCGATCGCGGCGACGCCGGCCAGCCCCGTTCCGCTCGCCCAGGTCATGGGCGCGGCGATGACCGCGCCGCAGGCGATCCCCGAGCTTCTGGGCCTGTCGATCGAGGCCAACGGCGCCCAATAAGGGCCCCGCCCCGCGCCGGCCGGGTGCCGCGCGGGGAACCATCCCGGCCCCGGCCGAGTTGCTTTCGCGGCGCCGCGTTCACCTGAGGGTGCACGCGGCGCTGTTGGTTCGGCGACCGGCCCGCGTGTCCGCGGCCGGCCCGGACACGCGCAACGGGGGACCGGAGAATGGCCGACGACGGCCCGCACGACACCGCAGAATCAGGCGCGGGAGCGGAGCCCGCACGCTCCGCCTTGCGCCGCAGCGCGCCGCACGCCCCGCCTCCTTCCCCCGCCGTGCCCTGGCCGCAGGCCGCGCCGCCCGTGCCGACGCGCGAGCGGTCCCGCGCCCCGCAGCACGCGGCGCTGCCGACCTCGCCCGGCGGCGGATGGCTGGGCGCGGCCGCCGTCTACGGCGGTGCCGCCCTCCTCGGCGCCTACCTGTTCCAGACCCGCGCCCGCGTCCGCGCCGAACACGAACATCCCCCGAGCGGCCGTTTCCTCGACGTCGGCGGCACGCGCCTCCACTATGTCGACATCGGCGCCGGGCCGCCGGTGGTGCTGATCCACAGCGGCGGCACGACACTGGAAGACTGGTTCATCTCTTCGCTGGCCGACGAACTCGTGCCGCACCACCGCCTCGTCCTGGTGGACCGGCCGGGCTACGGCTATTCGTCCCGCCCCGCGGGCACGGACTGGTCGCCCGAGCGGCAGGGGCGCGCCCTCGCCCACCTGATGCACCGCCTCGGCGTCTACCGCGCGACCCTCGTCGCCCATGCCGACGCCGCGTTGCCGGCGATCGCGCTGGCGCTCGCCTATCCGGGCTTCGCCCGCGCGCTGACGCTCCTGAACCCGATCGCCTTCCCCGGCGGCGCGCCGGCCAGCGCCGCGGCACCGGTGCCGGGGATCCCGCTCCTCGCCCCGGTGGCGCGGGCGACGGCGCTGCCTTCCCTGGCCCGCTCCGGCCTCCCTGCGCTTTTCCGCGCCAGCTTCGAGCCGCAACCCGTGCCGGCCACATATGCCGCGGCCTTCCCCGCCGGCCTCGTCACCCGCCCCGCCCAGCTGAGCGCGAGCGCACAGGACGCCACTGCGATCGACGCCGCCGCGACACGCCTCTCCCAACGCTATTCTGACCTCGATATCCCCGTGACGGTGGTGGCCGGCAGCGGCGACGCCATCGTCGACCCCGACGCGCAGGCCCGGCGCCTGGCGCGGACGATCGGCCATGCGCGCTTGATCGTCGTCCCGGCGGCGGGCCATATGGTGCACCACTCGGCGCCCTCGCGCGTCGCGGCCGCCATCATCGACACGGCGACGGCGCCTCGCGCCCTCGCCGCCGCGCCCCCCGGCGCAAAGGACACCATGACCCCGCGAGCTCCCGCCCCGTCCGCGCCCCCCGCCCCGTCCGCGCCCCCGCCCGCCGCGCCGAGCCGGTCCGCGACCGCCGAGCGCGCCGCGCCCAAGCGCTCCCCCGCCAAGGCGAAGGGCGGCGGCGGCAAACGCTCCCCGGCCCGGCGGCAGACCGCCAAGCGCGGTCCGACGAAGCCCGCCACTTGAGCGCGTCGGTCGTCGCCTGGCTCGTCGCCGGCTGGCTCGCGGTCGTCAACGTCGCGGGGTTCGTCGTCTTCTGGCGCGACAAGCGGGCCGCGATCGCCGGGCGCTGGCGCGTGCCGGAGCGGGTGCTGTTTACATTCGCCGCGCTGGGAGCATGGCCGGCGATCCTCGGCGGCGCCGAGATCCTGCGCCACAAGACCCGCAAGCAGCCCTTTCGCGCGATCCTCTACACCATCATCGCGCTGCAGTTCGCCGCGATCGTGACCTGGTTCACCCTCGTCCCGTAGCCTGCACGGCGCGGCCGCCGGCACCGCGGCGGCGGACCTGCCCCGCTGTCCGCACGCCTTGCGCGGCGGCGCACACTCGGCAACTCTAGCGCAACGCGCGACCTGGCATCGAGCGTGCCTCGCCGCCTCGATCCCGCGCATTCCGGCGCACCATGGAGTTTCGTATGGAGGCCCTTTTCATCGGCCACGCCTACATCGACATCACCTTCCTGGCCGATACGATCCCCACCGGCGACGACAAGACCATCGCCGACGACTATGCCGTCGCCTTCGGCGGCAACGCCACCACGGCGGCGTTCTGCGCGGCCAAGCTGGGGCTCAAATGCGACCTCCTGTGCCAGCAGGCGGACGACTGGCTGGCGCGCATGTTCCTCGACATGGCGTCCCGCTACAGGATCTCGGTGCATGGGCGGAAGGTGGCGGAATCCTCGCTCTCCTTCATCATGCCGAACGACGGCAAGCGCGCCATCGTGCGCTGCCGCGATTCCAACTTCCTGCACCCCTTCCCGACCCTCAATCTCGACGGGATCCGCGGCCTCCATATCGACGGGCACATGCACGACGCGGCGCTGCACTACGCCAAGGCGTGCCGCGAGAAGGGCGTGCTGACCTCGCTCGACGGCGGGTCCGCCCGCGAGGGGACGGACGAGCTGCTGCACTACATCGACGTCGCGGCGATCTCCGAGCGCATGTGCGAGCAGATGCACCTCAACCCGCTGGCGATGCTGGACTATCTGCGCGCGCACGGGGTCAAGACCGGTGCGGTCACGCTCGGCGAGCGCGGCCTCGTCTACTACGAGAACGGCGGCGAGGCGAAGACCATGCCGGCCCTGAACGTGCCTCACTCCGCGGTGGTCGACACGTCCGGAGCGGGCGACGTCTTCCACGGTGCCTATTTCTACTCGGCGCTGGAGCGACCCGAGATGAGCTGGGCCGACCATTTCGACTTCGGCCGTTCCGCCTCGGCGTTCGCCGTACAACACCTCGGCAACGAGGAGTCGCTCCCCTCCCTGGACGACGTCGAGGCGATGCGCGCCACCTACGCCGAAGCCGCCTGACGCGTCGCGGCGGCGTCCGTCAGGACGTCGCCTCGCGCTTCCAGTGCAGCCCCTCGCGCTTGTACTGCGGCGGATTGGGCAGGAAGCGCCGCGCGGGGGCGACGAAGGTGTGGCACCAGGCGACCGGCATGACGGCCGCCACCGGCTCCCCGTCATGGACGGCGAGATAGTCCTCGACCGCGCGGGCGACGATCGCCGGCCCGGTGAGCTTCAAGAGGTTGGTTTTGGTGAAGGACCCGTCCGGCTCGCGCTCGGCGGTCGCGAGCTGTCGGCCGATATATTCGATGACGAAGGCGAACACCGGGTGCCCCGCCGGCGAGGAGAGGAACCAGTTGGCGACGTTGGTGCGCATCTCGCCGGTCCACTGCGCGAACAGCGGCACGGTCGGCGGGGCGTAGGGGATCGCGCGCACCAGCGTCATGTCGGCATCGATGTAGAGGCCGCCGTGGTGGTAGAGTTCCAGGACGCGGAAGATGTCGGCCTGCATCGAGGGATGGAACGCGTCGTCGAAGTGCCGGGTCCAGAGGGGGCCGGCCGCCTCGGCGATGCGCGCGCGGGCGGTGGCGAGGTCGTAGACGACGTGCTCGTACCCGCTGGCGCGGCAGATCTTGGCGACCTGGTCCAGGAGGCGGCGCACCTCGGCCGGTGGCGCCTTGTCCCAGAACTGGACGACGCGGCGGGGCGTCTCCCCCGCGGCGCCGAAGTGGGCGGCCCAGTCGAGACCGGAAATGTCGAGTTCCTTCTCGCGCGTGCCGGTGGCGAGGGCGACCGTGTAGGCGCGGATGCGGTTGGTGTGCGGCCAGCGGTTCTGCGCGGCTTCGACGGCGGCGGGGTCCGCGGCCTTGGGCTTCACCCGGCCGCCGGGCTCCCCTGAACGCGCCGCGCCGTTGCGCTGGCCCCGCCCCGGTCCGGCCTTGCCGGCCCGCGTCCGGCTCCTGCCCTCGCCCGGCCCGGCGCCGGGGGTCTCGGTTCCATCGCCGTCATTGTCGCGGCGCAGCCGTCCCATGATACTCGTATCCCAACCGTACGCGGTCGCTCCCTGCGACCTCAGGCCGCCCGACCGGCCGCCGTGCGCGGCCGCGGGCCGGCGGACGTTAGCCGCCCCGTGAAGCAAATGCCACCGCCCCTCGCGTCGCATCGCTCCGCGCCGACGGCGCTGCCCGAACGGGCGCGGCCGCGACGCCCGGAGGCACCGCGGCCGCAGGTCTCGTCACCCCCCGGCGAACCGGGGCGCGGCCATCAGCAGTCGGGCACGTCGCGGCCCGGGCGGCCCATCTTGTCGAAGTCTTCCTTCGACATGCCGAGCGTCTGGTTCACGCCGTCGACCTTCTTGACCACCTGGGTGGCGAGGCTGCCGTCGTCCTGCTCCACCACCTCGATCACGAAGTTGGTGCCGATCGCCTGGCGGTTCTCGTCCAGCTTGATCGGGCCGTTGGGCGCGTCCAGCTCCAGCGTCGAGAGGCACTGGCGGAACTCGGGATCGCCGCCGCCGAGCTTTCCGTCGACATTGTCGAGGCAGGTCAGCGCCGCGGTGGTGGCGTTATAGTAGTTGGTCGCCAGCAGCGAGGGGCTCGCGAAACGCTCCTCGGGCGGATAGGCGTCCTGATAGGCCTTCACGTAGGCCTGCCAGTCCGGGTCGTCCCACGTGTCGGCCTGGCCGGAGGAGGCCGGGGTGCCGACGAGCGCGTCCTTGGCCGAGCCGCGCGAATTCAGCACCGTGCCGTCCACCATGATGGTGCCGCCGATCAGGTTCGCGTCGCCGCCGGCCTGCTGGTACTGGTTGAGGAAGTTGACCGCGTCACCCCCGCCGAGGCCGAGGTAGATCGCGTCGACGTCGTCCGGCAGCGCGGCGATCACCGAGGCGAAGTCCTTGGTGCCCAGCGGCACCCAGAAGCGCTCGACGATCTCGCCGCCCGCATCGCAGAACTCTTTGGCGAAGCCGAGGAAGTTGGTGTGGCTGAAGGAGTAGTCCTCGGCGACCGAGGCGACGAACTTCCACCCCTTCTCATTGGCGACGTAATCGCCCAGGCCGACGCCCCACTGCGCGCCATCCATGTTGAAGCGGAAGTAGTTCTCGGACGGGTTGACGTAGGTCGTCTCCTGCGCGCCGGAGGCGGCGTCGATGATCGTCACGTCCGGATACTGCTTGGCGAGGTCGCGCACGGCGATGCCTTCCGAGCCGGAGAGCGGGCCGATGACGAAATCGACCTTGTCCTGCTCGATCAGCTTGCGCACGGCGCGCACGGCCGAATCGGGGCTGGCATCGGTCGGCGCGAGCACATACTCGATCTTGCGGCCGCCCGCGGTCTCGTCGTGCTGCTTCATGGCGAGCTTGAAGCCGCGCATGCCGTCCTCGCCGAGGACGGTGTAGGTGCCTTCGAGCACGGCCGTCACGCCGACCTTGATGGGATCGCCGTCCTGCGCGAGCGCCGCGCCGGACACGAGGATCGCCGAGGCGGCGACCGTCGTCATGAGCGTTCGTAGCATTCGTTCACTCCCTGATCGTTGTTGCCGCTCTTCACGGCGGCCGATATCGCAGTGTGCGGTCCGCAAATGCAGATCGTCATGCCCCGCAGTCTCAAAATTGACTGCGAATGCGCGCGCGCCGGGCGATTTCAGCTTTCTTGACCGGGGACGTTCGTCCGCCCCTTGCCGGCCGACGGGGAGCGAACTAATCGTCGGCTACGGTTTAACTGCGGGGATTCTCTTGGCAATTTTCGAGGTCCTCGGCGACCCTGTCCTGCCCGTCTACGCGATCATCTTCGTCGGCTACCTGCTGGGACGGCGCGGTACCGTCTCGGCGGAGGAGGCGCGCACGCTCAACCGTATTGCGCTGTCGCTGTTCCTGCCGCTGCTCCTCTTCGGCCTCATCATCGAGGCGCCGATCCGCACGTTCGACCCCTCCCCGGTCGTCCTCTATTTCGCGATCGAGGTCATCGTCTTCACGCTGGGCCTCGTTCTGGCGCTGAAGGTGTTCCGCCTGGGGCCGGGCGAGTCGGTGCTCCTGGCGTTCGGCAGCATCTTCTCCAACACGGTGCTGATCGTGCTGCCGATCGCCATCCTGCTCTACGGCACCGGCGACATCCTGCCGATCACGGCGATCGTGACGCTGGATTCGACGATCACCTTCGCGCTGGCGATCATCGCCCTGCAGATCATGAAGCTGGGACGGGTGACGCCGCTGGCGGTGTTGAGCCGGGTCGCGCGCTCGCCGATCCTGATCGCCATCGCGGCGGGACTGGTGGTCAACCTCGCGCGCCTGCCGATGCCGCACCCGTTCGTGACGTTCATCGAGTTTAACGGCGCGGCGGCGCCACCGCTGGCGCTCCTGTCGCTCGGCGTCTTCCTGGCACAGACGAAAATGACGTTCGAGGCCCCGGTGCTGACCTTCTCCGCGATCAAGGTGGTGATCTTCCCGCTGGCGGTGTGGCTGGCGGTGAAGGGCTTCGCACCGGGTTCGATCGGGGCGGACCGCTTCGTGCTGGGCGCCGCCGCGCCCGCGGGCACGATGGCCTTCAGCCTCGGCATCCTCTACGACGTGAAGACCGACCGTGTGACCCAGGTCATCATCTACACCAACATCCTGACGATGTTCTCGCTGGCGCTGCTGGCCTAACCGCCCAGCGCCTCCAGGACCGCGCCGGTGGTGGTCACGGCGGAGACGTTCTGCAGCGCATAGTCGATCGAGGCGCGGTGCCAGTCGGCGTTCATGGTCGAACAGGCGTCCTCGGGCACGATCATCAGGTAGCCTTTGTCGGCGCCGGTGCGGGCGGTGTGCTCCACGCTCATGTTGGTCCAGGCACCGCAGGAGATCAGCGTATCGCGCCCCTCCGCCTTGAGGATCGTCTCCAGCCGCGTCCCCTCCCAGGCGCTCATGCGACATTTCTCGACCACATGGTCGCCGCCGGCCGGCTCCAGCCCCGGCACCGGGGCGACGCCCCATGTGCCGCGCACCAGGGCGCCGGCCTCGATCGTCCCCTCGAACAGCGGCGCGTTCATCGTCAGCCCGTTGGCGCCCGGCTCGACCACGAACCACACGAAGATCACCGGGACCCCCAGCGCGCGGCAGCGTTCGGCGAGACGGGCGGCGTTGGCGACGGCGTCCTGCTCGCGGCAGTGGTCCGGCGCGCCGGAGGAGGCGAACGCGCCGCCATCCATCACCACGTCGTTCTGCATGTCCTGGATTATGAGGGCACAGCGCGACGGATCGAGCCCGCCCGACACCGGCGTCGCCGAGGCGCGCGCCGGCCGTGCGCGCATGTAGGGCTCGCCCCGCGGCCCGACCTTCACGGGAAGCGCATAAAGCGAGGTGGAGGCGGTGACGTAGAGCGTGCGCCAGTCCGCCCCGCCCCAGTGGAAGTTGGCGACCGGCTCCGGGATGGCGACCCGGCCGATGTGCCGTCCGTCCGGCGCATAGACCCAGAGGCCGCCCGGCGCCGTGACCCAGACGTTGCCCTCGAAGTCGCACTTCATGCCGTCCGGCACGCCGGCCTTGAGCGTATCCTTGATCCCGGAGGCGAAGATGCGCCCGTTCTTCGGCCGACCGTCCCCGTCGACATCGTAGACGCGGATGTTGGCCTGCTCGGTGTCGTTGACGTAGAACCGGGTTTCGTCGGGCGAAAAGCAGAGGCCGTTGGGCTGGGTGAACTGATAGCGGTCGACCACCAGCTCCGGCTCGGCCATCCCCGGCTTCACCCGGTAGACACCCTGAAAGCCCAGCTCGCGCGGCCGCTCGACGCCGAAGCCCGGCATGCGCCCGTACCAGGGATCGGTGAAGTAGATCCACCCTTTGGCCGACACCACGACGTCGTTGGGGCTGTTCAGTTCGCGCCCCTCGAAGTGGCTCGCCAGCACCTCGCGCGTCCCGTCCGGCCGGATTCGCACCAGCGACGACGTCGCGTGCTCGCAGACCACGAGATTGAGATCGCCGTCGAAGGTCTGCCCGTTGCCCTTGTTGGTGCCGCGTTTGACCTCCGTCACCCCCGACGCGTCGGCCCGTCGGCGCACGTCGCCCGGCATGTCGGAGAAGAGGAGGTGGCCGTCCGGGTGCCAGACGGGCCCCTCGGTGAACCCGAACCCGGAGCCGACCTGACGCACCGGGGCGTGCTCGTCGACCAGGGCGCGGAAGGCGGGGGTCAGCGCGTCATGTGCCATCGCATCGATCCTCCGCGCCGCTTCAGGCCGGGAACCAGGAGCGCTGGGGGACGCTTTCCCGCAGCGGGCCGGGCACTTCCATGTCGAGCCGGCCGACGATCTGGCCGCGCTCGACCTTGGCCGGCTTGTCGTGGACCGGCAGCAGGAACTTCGAGCCGGAGAGCAGCTTCTTGACCGCCGCCTTCTCCTGCCGCTTGGTGGTCGAGTGGTTGCCGGTCACGCGCGGCTCGTTGGCGTGGATCTCGTTGAACGGCCGCACGATCTGGTCGTTGATGTCGTAGATGACGTCGCCGCAGATGGTGGCGCGCCCCTCCGCCGTCTCGACGTGGATGTTCATCGACCCCTCGGTGTGCGCCCCCGCCCAGTCGAGCGTGACGCCGGGGATCAGCTCCACCTCGCCGGTCAGCTCCGTATCCTCGAAGCGCAGTGCGCCGGGCGTGTGCAGCCGCTCCACCAGGTGCTGGACATCGGGCTTGGGATATTGCGGATGCATGAGGCCGGAGACCGAGTGTTCCATCTCGCGCCGGTTGAGCACCACCGTCGTCGTCATGGGGAAGTGGTCGTCCTTGCCCGCATGGTCGATGTGGAGGTGGGTGTGGCACAGGTAGCGGATGTCGCCCGGCTTCAGCCCGTGGCGGGCGAGCTGGTTCTCGATCTGGTTCTCGTGGAAGCACAGCCCCCGCATGCCCAGGATTTCCATGATCGCGTTGTCGCGGAAGCCGGTATCGACCAGCACCGGGTATTCGCCGCCGAGGATCAGAAAGCCGTAGGTGTAGACGCGGCGGGTACGCCCGCAGTCGCGTCCGAGGACCAGGAAGGACGATTCCAGCTCGATATCGCCATAGTCGAGCACCTTGATTTCGAGCGCCATGTCGCCCCCCTTCCGTCTCTCGCCGGGGTCGAGCGCCCCGTTGCGGAAAGGCTAGCAAGCGGGCCCCGCCCACGCACCGCCGCGTGGCGCAAAATCAGACGACCGGGTAAGGCCGCCCGCGCCCCTCAGTGCGCCGGATCGGCCGCCGGCGTGGCGGCGGGGGCGTAGCCCAGCATCGCGGTCAGGCCGCCGAAGCGGGCATCGAACGCGGCGGCGAGATCGGCGTCGAAGTAGTTGGCCCAGTCGCCCGCGACGCCCTTGCGATAGTGGCTCGTCCGGTCCTCCACCCCCGCGTCGCGCGCCGTCATCGCCGCGAAGGAGTACTTCTGCCGCAGCGCATCGAGACCCGCGGGGTCGAGCGGCGTGCGGACCTCGTCCAGCACCGGGGCGAGCGCCGCGTCGAAGTCCGCCAGCAGGTCCTCGTATTTCAGGAGGCGGGCGCGGCCGGAGGCGATCGCCGCCTCCCAGCCGGCGATCGCGGCGAGGAAGGGCACCTCGCGCTCGGTGACGAGATAGGCGAGCCCCTCGGCGAGCGGGCGGGCGTTGAGCACCTCGCGCGCCTCCAGAATGGCCGGTGTGTTGTTGGCGTGCGTGCCCCGCCAGGACCAGTATTGCGAGACGACGACATCCTTGGGGTCGCGCACGCACAGGACGACCGGATCGTCCTCCGCCGCCACGGCGAGCACCGCGCGGGCGCGCACGTTGCGATGCAGCATCACCGTGTCGGCGGCGCCGGTGTGGACGGGCTGGTTGATGGCCGCGTCGTTCGGCTTGGCGACGGCGATGTTGAGGCCGTTGCGCGTCGCCGCC
This sequence comes from Acuticoccus sp. I52.16.1, assembly GCF_022865125.1. Classification (NCBI taxonomy): domain Bacteria; kingdom Pseudomonadati; phylum Pseudomonadota; class Alphaproteobacteria; order Hyphomicrobiales; family Amorphaceae; genus Acuticoccus; species Acuticoccus sp. I52.16.1. The sequence continues at coordinate 381,899 of NZ_CP094828.1, forward strand.
TCGCGAAAGAGGCGGCGAAACCAGTTCGAGCCGCACTTGTGAAACGTGACGATGTGCGCTGTCGCCATGGGTCTCTCCGCCGCGTGCGACCGACCAGACCACACCCGCCGGCCCGGCACCAGCCCGCGCGCCGCCTCGCCCCGAGCCACATTCCCACCGATGGATCGACCGCTCGGACCATCCGACGGGTCGATCCGCTAGATGCGATAGACGCGCTCCGCCGTGGCGCGAAACACCGCGGCGCGCTCTCCTTTGGAGAGCGTCTCCACCGCGTCCTTGAAGGCGGAGACGAGGGACGCATAGTCGGTCCAGAGCTTCTCGATGGGGAAGTTCGAGCCGAACAGGCAGCGCTCGGCGCCGAACAGCTCGACCGTCTCCAGCACGGCCCAGCGCACGTGGTCCGGATCGTTGCACCGCAGAAAAGTACCGAATCCGGATACCTTGGCGACGACGTTCGGCCGCTCGGCGAGCTGCGCGATGCGCGTCTTCCAGGCGGCCTTTCCCTCGACCGACAGGTCCTCCGGCATGCCGGCGTGCTGGAGCACGAAGGTCACGTCGGGCGCGGCGTCCACCAGGCTCAGGGCCGGATCCACCTGGTGGGCGAAGACCTGGAGCTCGAAGACCCATTCGTAACCGGCCAGGCGCCGCACATTGGCGATCACGGCGTCGGAGCCCACCACCTGCGCATCCGAGGCGAAGCGGTAGAGCGGGTTGGAATGGTGGTGCATCTGGTGCCGGATGCCGCGCATCAACGGATAGTCGGACAGCCGGTCGAGGTCGCGCCGGGCATCGTCCCGGGTCATGTCGACGTAGCCGGAGATCGCGTGCGGCCAGCCGCTCCGCTCGGCCACGCGCGACACCCAGGCAACCTCGTCGACGAACCAGTTGGGCGCCCAGTTGGCCTGCACATAGACCGACTTCTCGACGCCCGTCTGGGCGATATCCTCGAGGTACTCGTCGATCGGATAGTCGCGCTTGAGGGCATCGTAGGCACCGAAGATGCGCGGGACGGTCGGCCCCAGCAGCCACGGCAGGTCGGCGCGCCGCCAGATGTGATGATGAGCGTCGACGATCCTCATGCAGCCCTCGCAAGTCCCAGAATTTCGGCCGCGATCGCGGTGGGCGAAGACCCGTCGCCCAGGCGCGCCAGCATGGGGCGGATCGCAGCCATGGCCGCCGTGCGCGGCTCGTAGTTCGGATCGGCCGCGAGCGGCGAGAGCCACACGACACCCCACGCGAGGCGCGACAGGCGCTCCATCGCGGCGATCAGCGCCGCCGGGTCGCCCCGCTCCAGCCCGTCCGACAGCACCACCACCGCCGCGCCCCGCGCAAAGCCGGCGTAGCGCGGCACGGCGAGGAAGGCGGCCAGCGCGTCGCCGAGGCGAGTGCCGCCGTCCCAGTCGGACACGGCGGCGGAGGCGGCGGCGAGCGCCGCCTCCTGCCGGCGCCGGCCGATCGGCCGCGTGATGCGCGTCAGGCGGGTGCCGACGGTGAAGATCTCCACCTGCTCGGCGCTGCGGGCGAGCGCGTGGGCGAAGCGCAGGGCGGCGTCGGTCTGGGCCGACATCGAGCCGGAGACGTCGATCAGCAGGAGGACGCGGCGCTGGCGGGTGCGCCGCTTGAGGGCCGGCAGACGCACCACCTCGCCATCGCGGCGCACGGCATCCTTGAGGGCGCGGCGCATGTCGGGCCGGTCGCCCTTGCGCCGGCTGGCGAGGCGGCGGGAGGTCCGGCGCGGCAGCGCGGCGGGCGCGGCACGGCGAAAGCGGCGCAATGCCTCGGCCTCGGCCAGGGAGGCGAAGGCGCGGCCGGAGAGGGCCTCGGCGGCCGTCGCCTCGGCGCCGGAACGGTTCTCCTCCTCGGGCTCGAACGCCTCGGCCTCGCCCTCCTCCGGCTCGACGACCTCGGGCTCCTCGTCGGAGGTGGCCTGGGCAGCGATGGTCTGGCCGAGGAAGTGGGCGCGGTAGAGCGCGTCGAACTCCGCGCGGCGGTCCGGCGGCGGGGCGAAGGTCGCCAGCGCGGCGCCGTGGATATCGCTCATGGCACGCGGCCCCAGGAGGCCGACGGCGGCGACGAAGGTCTGCGTCTGCTCGGGCGCGACGGGGAAGCCGTGCCGCCGCAGCCGCGTCGCGAAGCCGACCAGGGGCCGCGCCGCCTGCGGTAACGCTTCGATCTCAGCCACGACGCACCACCGAGGGCCACGGCGGGGTCGAGCGCTCGCCCGGAGCCACGCGCAGCTCGAAGAGCGAGCATGGCGAGGACGGGCGCTCGACGCCGTCGTGGCCCGACCCAGCCTCGATGCTGCCGTTCGGACGGAGGTCCGCCCCTTCGGCGGACATCTGCCTGAACGGCTGCCCATCGGCGAGATGGAGGGAGCGCGAGGGGGGAACTCCCCTCGCTTCGGCGGCGCCGCCCGGCAGCGGCCCGCCCATCGGGCACCGCGCCCTGTTCACGCGACCGCCTCCTCGATCATCCCGTCGAGACGCTCGGCGAGGAAGGTCATGTCGTCCTGATCCTTGAGCGCCACGCCGATGGCGCGGCGAAAGGCCGACGGCCAGGGGTTGCCCTGCGCGTGGAGGAGCGTGGCGGCCTCCGCCCACTCGACGGTCTCGGCGATGCCGGGGGCCTTGGCCAGCGGCTCGGCACGCAGCGCCGTGACGGCGGCGACCACCCGCTCGGCGGTGTCGCGGGCCACGGTGGAGGCACGCATCATGACGATGTCGGCCTCGCGGCGAGCGTCGGGATAGTCGATCCAATGGTAGATGCAGCGGCGGCGGAGCGCTTCGTGCAGCTCGCGCGTGCGGTTGGACGTGAGGACGACGACGGGGTGCTCCTCGGCCCGCACGGTGCCGCGCTCGGGGATCGAGATCGAGAAGTCGGAGAGAAACTCCAGGAGGAAGGCTTCGAACTCGTGGTCGGCGCGGTCGATCTCGTCGATCAGGAGGACGGTGTCGCGAGGGTGGCGCAGCGCCTCCAGCATCGGCCGCGAGACCAGATAGTCGTCGGCATAGATGTTGACGTACGCCTCGCCCGCCTGACGGATCGCCAGCATCTGCCTGGGATAATTCCACTCGTAGAGCGCCGCGGCCGAATCGATCCCCTCGTAACACTGCAAGCGCAACAGCTCGCGGCCGAGGATCGACGCGATTGCCTTGGCGGCCTCCGTCTTGCCGACGCCGGGCGCGCCCTCCAGCAGCAGCGGCTTGCCGAGTGCGAGGGCGAGGTAGGTCGCGGTGGCGAGGTCGTCGCCGGCGAGGTACTGCGCGTCGCGCAGCGCGGTGGCGAGACGCTCCGGCGTATCGATGCCGACGATCGAGGGGCGGACGGCCACGCTAGGAGCGCCTGCGCCGCCGGAACACCGCCGCCATGGCGGCGCGCGCGCCGTTGCCGGCCTCGGTCGTCACCGGCGCGCCTCCCATTGCGGCCGGCCGGCCGAACCGGCGGCCTGCATCGCGCGGGCATGCCGGCCGGGGCGCACGCCGCCGTTCTCGAGGATCCCGCGCAGGATCTTCTCCGGGGTGATCGGCAGATCCGTCACCCGCACGCCGACCGCGTCGTAGACGGCGTTGGCGGCGGCCGGCAGCAGCGGGTTGGCGCACATCTCACCCGGACCCTTGCCGCCGTAGGGGCCGTCGGGCGCCGGGCGCTCCAGCACGGCGACATTGTGGGGGGCGATGTCGCCGGGGCCGGGCATCAGGTAATGGTTGAAGTCGGTCGGGAGATGCTCCCGCTCGGGGTAATAGGGCTCGGTCGTCTCGTAGAGGGCGTGCGAGAGCCCCATCCACGCCCCGCCGATGAGCTGCTGCTCGACGAGGCGGGGGTTCAGCGCGCGCCCCAGCTCGTAGGCCGAGTTGACCTCGAGGACGCGCACCTCGCCGGTCTCGTCGTCGACCTCGACGTCGAGGATCACGGCGGCGTGGGCGAAGCAGGACACCGGGGTCATCTCGCCGGTCTCGGCGCTCACCTCCGACAGGGGGATGAGGAAGATCCCCCGCCCGGACACCGTCTTGCCGTGCTTGAACTGCGCCGCGGCACTGGCCTCGGCCGTGGTGATCGAGCGCGACGGGGCGCCGTCGACGTGGATGTTGCCGCGCCCGTCGGTGACGAGATCCTCGGCGTTGACCTCCAGCTCCTCGGCGGCCGCCTCCATCATGACGGCGCGCGCTTCCTTCGCCGCCTGGATGACGGCGTTGCCCACCCGGTGCGTCCCGCGCGAGGCGAAGGAGCCCATGCAGTGGGGCCCGGTGTCAGAATCGGCGGTGTCGACGTAGACGTCCTCGACCGGGACGCCGAGCGTCTCGGCGGCGATCTGGCGCGTGACGGACTTCATCCCCTGGCCGAGGTCGATGGAGGACAACGCCACCATGAACTTGCCGTCGGGATTGGAGTGAACCAGCGCCTGGGACGGGTCCCCGCCCAGGTTCATGCCGATCGGGTAGTTGATGCAGGCGAAGCCGCGCCCCTTGTGGACGGTCATTGCGGTGTCTCCATCATGGTAACGGCTCTTGCGGAGCGGACAGGGCGACGGACCGGGCGTCGCGGCCGGCACGGCGGCGGTCGGCCGCGAGGCGCCGCTCGCGGTGCGCGACGTAGAGCCCGGAGGCGAGGATGAGGCCGGTGCCGACCCAGGTCAGCGCGTCGGGAAAATCACCGAACCAGAGGTAGCCGATCGCCGTCGCGGCGACGATCTCGAGGTATTGGAACGGTGCCACCGCGCTCGCCTCGGTGAAACGCAGGGCGACGGTGATGGCGAGCTGCGCCGCGGTGGCGCCGAGGCCGAGCGCCAGCAGCAGGTGCCACAGATCCGGCGAGGGCATGGTGAACTCCATGATCTCCACACCCAACACCCCGCCGACCAGCAGCACCAGCCCCAGGTAGGTCGAGCCGAAGATGCCGGCGACCGCCTGGATCCGCACGGCGTCGACCCGGCCGGAGACGCGGCGCAGCACCGTCATCCCCGCCGCGAAGGCGGTGGCGGCGACGAGCGGCATGATGGCGGCGATCCCGAACGCGGCGAAGTTGGGCCGGATGACGACGATGGCCCCCAGCAGCCCCACCAGCACCGCCGAGGTGCGATGGATCCCCACCCGCTCGCCCAGGAAGACGACGCAGAACATCGTCAGAATGAGCGGCTCGACGAAGAAGATGGCGATGGCGTTGGCGAGCGGCAGCGATTGCAGCGACCAGAAGAGGAAACACCCGGTGTTGGCGAGGAAGAAGCCGACCCCGGCGATCTTCAGCCAATGGGCCCGTACCTGCGGGGTGAAGATGACCCGCCCCATGAGCGGGAGCGCGACGAGGAGGATGACCGTCTGCACCAGGTTGCGCACGAAGTGGATCTCGAACGGCGAGATCGTCTGCACCAGCACCTTGCCCATCGCGTCCAGCACGGGGATGAACAGCATGGCGCCGGCGTACAGCGCCAGGCCCTGTCCGGAGCGGTCGTCTCCATTCTCGTATGATACTGCCACGCTCACCGACGCCCTTCCGCGTTTACCGCCTTCTCAGGCCGGAAATCGAAGCGAAGCGCGGCCCCCGGCGCGGAGCGGACCCGTCTGGGGCCGGCGCGGGGGCACGCTCCGGCCGCGGCGAGGAGGTGGACGGTGCGCCGGACGACCCGGCACCGGCGGGCCCGCGCTCCGGACCGGCCATGGCAGGCTCGGGACGGGCCGGCCCGGTGCGAGGCGGCTCGGCGCGGTTCGGCTGAGGGGCACGCGGCGGCTGAGGCGCCGGGCGCGGCGGCGGCGCGTCGCGCCCCACCTCGGCCGGCTGGCGGGGACGGTCGCCTTGCGCATACGAGCCGGAGTCGTAGCCGGACACGCGCCCGTGCTGGTCCTCCGCCGTGAACGCCGGCAATTCGCCCCGCACTCCCCCGCCACCGGTCAGCGACGACGCCGCGCGCGCCTCTGCCGAAAGCGGCCATCCGGCCTTCTCCGCAGCGACGTGACAGCATTCGATGAGGGCGGTGTTCTTGGCAAGGCGGCGGTGCGCCTTCATGTCCCCGTCGCGGTAGGCGTTGAGGATGCGCATCTCGATCGGGTCGAGGTCCAGCTCGTCCGCCACCACGTCCATGTGGCTCTCGATCGCGAAGTCGACGCCGGTGACGCCGAAGCCGCGCATCGCCGTCGCCGGCGTGCGGTTGGTGAAGACGCAGTAGACGTCGGCATAGACGTTGGGGATCGTATACGGCCCCGGAAGATGGCCGACGCCCTTGATGATCGCGTAGGAGGACAGCCGCGTGTAGGCACCGGCATCGAAATAGCCGGTGAATTTGCGGGCCATGATGCGGCCGTCGTTCATCACGCCGTCGGTGATGTACCAGCGCTCGGCGCCGCGCGGGGCACCGACCTGCATCTCCTCCTCGCGGTCGAACATCGCCTTGCAGGGCCGCCCGGTCAGCACCGCGCCGAGGATCGCCAGCGGCTCGTGGATGGAATCCACCTTGCCGCCGAAGCCGCCGCCCACCGTGCCGCCGATGAGGTGCAGCCGCGCCGAGGAGATGTCGAGGAGCTTCGCCGCGGTGCCGAGCGAGAAGAACAGCGCCTGCGTCGACGTGTAGCAGACCCAGCGGTCGTTCGTTTCGGGCGCGGCGATGGCACCGCAGGTCTCGATCGGCGCCTGCTCGATCGGGCTCATCTGGTAGCGCCCCTCGATCACCCGGTCGCACTGGCGAAACGCGGCCTCGACGTCGCCGTAGCGCAGCTTCTGGTGATCGTATTTGCCGTGATAGACGAACTTGTTGGCCGGGTAGGCCGGATTGACCGCCACCGCGCCCGGCTTGATCGCCTCCTCGACGTCGAGGACGTGCGGCAGCACCTCGTAGTCGACGCGAACCTTGGCGACGGCCTCGCGGGCGATGCGCTCGGTATCGGCGACGACGGCCGCGACCGGCTCGCCCCTGTAGCGCACCTCGGCCCCCTCGGCGGCGATCATCGGCTCATCGTCGAGGCCGAAATCCATCAGCGAGAGCAGCGTGTTGAGGTTGTGCGGCACATCCTTGGCGAGGATCACCCGCTTGACCCCCGGCACCCGCTCGGCCTCCGACACGTCGATCCGGCGCACGCGCGCGTGGTGATGCGGCGAACGCACGCAGCGAATGTGCAACAGGCCGTCGAAGAGGTGGTCGTCGTAGTAGGGCGAGCGGCCGGTGACGTGGCCGAGCATGTCCTGACGCTGCGTCGGCTTGCCGATCTCGTTCAGGTTGTCGTCGCGCTCGTCGGCGAAGTATTCTTTGCGGAATTCGATGGGCATGGTCTCAACCCCCGTGGCCGTAGGTGGCGTAGAGGCGCTGCACGACCCCCGTCATGGCCGCTTCGGCGGTGCGACCGGGATGGTTCGTGAGCACGGCGAGGGCGAGATCGTCCTCGCAATTCGGGTCGGTCGCGGCATCGTCGACACCGCCGGCCCCGGCGCAAGAGAGCGCGACGGGGACCGACCACGCGGCGCTGCGCGGATCCGGCGCGGGCGCTCTCACCGGCGGGCCGCCGTCGAGGGGCCGTGCGCGGCCGCCAGCACGGCGTCGATGATCGCCTCGTAGCCGGTGCACCGGCACAGGTTGCCCGAGATCGCCTCCACCACTTCCTCGCGCGTCGGCCGTGGATTGCGCTTCAGGAGCGCGGAGGCCGACATCAGCATCCCGTCCGTGCAATAGCCGCACTGGGCGGCGAAATTGTCCATGAACGCCTTCTGCAGCGCGGTGAGGCGGCCGTCTCCCAAACCGGCGACCGTGTCGATCGCGCGGCCGTTCACCGTCTCGGCCAGCGTCAGGCAGGCGAGTTGCGGCGCCCCGTCGACGAGCACCGTGCAGGCGCCGCAGGTCCCCTGCCCGCAGCCATATTTGGGCGTCAGGTCGCCGGCGGTGCGGCGCAGCATGTCGAGGAGGTTCTGGCCGTCGTCGACGAAGACGGCGCGCTCGTCGCCGTTGTGGGTGAACGCGATCGGGGTCTTGGCCATCAGCGGGCCTCCAGCAGGCGCTTCAGGTGAACGCCGGCGACCTCGCGCCGGTACCAGGCGGTGGCGAGGCCGTCGTCGGACGGGTCGAGCCCTTCGGCGGCCTGCGAGGCGGCGCGGGCGATGGCGTCACGATCGCCGGCGCGGCCGGAGAGCGCCCGCTCGGCGGCGACCGCGCGCATCGGGTGCGGCCCCATGCCGTTGAAGACGATGCGTGCCTCGCCCGAGCCGCGCGGTATCGATGCCGAGATCGACATCAGCGCGACGCCCTTGGGCTTCACCCGGCTCACCTTGACGAACTTCAGCTCCCCCTGCGGGCGCGGGAAGATCACCGCGGCGACCAGGGCGCGGCTCCCGCCCCCCTTCACCAGCTCCTCCACCGGGGTGCGGCTGCCGCCCACCATCTCGGCCTGCGCCCCCAGCGCGACGAGCGCGCCGGCGAGGTCGCCGTAGGGTGCGGGGGCGAAGAGGTTGCCGGCGACCGTCGCCACCTGGCGCACCTGCGGGCCGCCGATGACGCGGGCCACCGGGGCGAGGAAGCCGAGGTCGCGGTGGGCCACGATCTGCGCCATCGTCACCCCGCCACCGAGCCGCACGTCGCTGCCGACGGCGATGTCGCCATAGGCGCGATCGGTGATGCGGATGAGGCGGTCGAACGTGACGTCCCCCTCGTTCACGGCGCGCATGACGAGGGTGCCGCCGGAATAGACGCGCGCGCCGCGATGTTCGGCGAACGCCCGGCCCGCCTCGCTGAGCGAGTCGTAGGTGGCAACGCTTACCGGCATCTCGTCCTCCCCATGCAGGCGCCCGATGCGGACCGGCGCCCTTTTTCATTCCGTGGGCGCTCGGAACGGCGCCCTTTTCCCGTGGTCCGGACCGTCATGTCGCCGCCCGTTGCGGATCGCTCCGCCCCGCACGGCCACGGGTCACGACCCACGCTCGCCGACATAGGCCCGCACGGCGTTCATGCCGGCGAGGTAGATGTCGTTCGTCACCGTGGTCTTCAGCTCGGTCTCGCGGCCTTTCGGCGTGTCGAACCGCGACTCCCAGTGCCAGAAGGTCATGTCGCCGTCCGTCACCGGCAGCAGCCGGCAGTGGGCGACATAGTTCAGGAGCGGCACCGGCGTGTCGAGCAGGCAGTAGCTCATGGTCATCTCGGCGTCGTCCAGCGCCAGTAGCTGCTCGCGCAGCTCGGAGCCGTCGGCGAGATGGAAGCGCCGCACACCGCCGACCTTGTCCGTCGGCGCGCCGCGCTCCATCACCGAGTCGGCGACGGCGGGATGCCAGCGGTCGTGGCCGTTGAAGTCGCGCACGACCTCCCACACCGCCTCGACCGGCGCGTCGATGATGGTGGAGGTGACGATCTTGACCATCGTCAGCCGTCCTTCGTCGCGACGAGGGTGGCGAAGGGCATGAAGCCGTACATCGTGCCCGCGTCGGAGCGGCGCTCGTATTCGGCGACCAGCGCGTCGGCGAACGGCTGGCCGATCAGTCCCTGCGCCACCATCACCGAGTTGGCCATGCGAAGCTGCCCCACGCCCGCGCCGTGGCCCCGGTCCAGCCGGTTGGCGAGGCTGAAGTGGGCGACCGTCAGCCCTGCCGCGGCCGCGAGTGCCGGGAGCTTGGCGACGAGGTAGGGGTCGGTGACGTAGTTCTCCACGAACACCCTGGAGCAGGCGCCCAGCGGATCGCCCTCGAACGCGGCCATGGTGAGCTTGGAGAAGTCCGCATCGCACACCACCAGCGCGCCGCCGGGCCGCAGGATGCGCACCGCCTCGGCCACCAGCGGCGCCGGATCGGGCACATGGGTGAGCACCGTATGGAGGAGCGCGACGTCGGCGCTGCCGTCCGGCTCGGCGAGCGATCGGCCATCGCCCACGGCGAAGCTGAGGTTGGGACCCGGCTGGCTCTCGGCCACGGCGATGAACTGCGGCGAGGGGTCGACCCCGTGCACCTCCGCCTGCGGGAAACGCGCGGCGATGCGCCGGGCGACCGCTCCGGTGCCGGCGCCGATCTCGACGATGCGGCGCGGCGCGTGTGCGGCGAGAAGCTCCAGGTAGGCATCGACGATCGGGACCATTGCCGGGTCGACGCCGCGCGCCTCCAGCGTGTCGATCATGATGGCGACGAGAGCGTCGTCCGCGGCGGCGGGGTCGGAGAAGGGATCGGGCATCGGCGCACTCCGCGAGTTGTGTCGGGCGGCCGCGAGCCCCAGCGGGTCACGGCCGGCGCCACGGTGAACCGACGGGGCGGCGCCTGTCGCCCCCTTCGCCGCGGCGGGTCTCACTGGTTGTCCCGCCGCCAGCGCTGGCAGGCGCGCGTGTCCGCTTCCGCCCCGCCGGCGTTGCACTCGCACGGCAAGCCGTCGCGGTCCCGGTCGAGCCCGCCGCAGCCCACCGTCGTCCCGAACGTGGCGAGGCAGTAGGCGGCCGCGTCCCGGTAGGAGGGAAAGTGCTTGCAATAGCGCGGGCCGCCCGGCGGCGCGTCCGGCGTCAGACGATAGGGCGCCAGCGTCTGGGCCGCCGACGGCACGGCGGGCCCCGCCGCGATCGCCACCAACGTGGCTGCTAGGAGGGCCCGCATGCGCCATCGGATCACCGGGTGAAGTGGCGCTTCAGGGCGTCGAAACCGCCCTGGAAGACGTTGCCGCCGACGCCGGCGACGAGATCGTCCGCGTCCGCCTCCGCGCACACGAAGTCGGCCGACCACTCGGCGAAGGTGCGGTCGCCGTCGGTAATCGGGGTGATGCGCAGCGTCGCGACGTAGTCGGTCAGCGGCATCGGGCTTTCGAGGATCGCGTAGGTGCAGAACATGTCGTAGTCGGAGAGGCCGAGCAGCTTCTCGCGCAGGGCATCGCCGTTCTGCAGGCGGAAGGCGCGCACGCAGCCGATCTTGTCGGACGGCAGGCCGTCCTCGATGCGGCTCTCGCGGATGCGCGGATGCCAGCGCGGCAGGGCGTTGAAGTCCCGCACCCGCGCCCAGACTTCGGACGCAGGCGCGTTGATCACCGTCGAGACGTAGACACGTGGCACGTTACGAGCCCTTCGTTTCTTTGGTCGCCCCGCCGGCGCTCTTGCTCTCGGCTTTCTCGCCGCCCGAGCCGGACTTGCCACCGCCCGAGCCGCCGCCCGAGCCGCCGTTCTCGCGGGCGATGCGCTGCATGTCGGACGCCTCGCGGATCAGGCCCGGCATCTTGGAGAGCGAGCCGCCCTCGATGCCGATGTCGGCGAGCAGGCTGTCGACCAGCGGCGCCTGCATGCGGTAGCGCAGCGCCGAGTTGATGACCTCGTCCGTCGCGTTCTGCCGGCCTTCGCCGCCGTAGCCCCCGTTGTGCGCCCCGTCGAGCTGGACGATGCGGATGTCGGAGATCTTCTCCATCGGCTTGACGGACGCGGCGACGATCCCCTCGATCCGCTCCAGCAGGCGGCGACGGAAGACCGACACGCGCGCCGAATCGGAGAGGACGTTCTCGGCTTCGTTGATGAGCTTTTGCGCCTCCGCCTCGACCGCGGTGCGCAGCTTCTCCGCGTCGGCGGCGTGGCGCGCCTCCTCGGCGGCCTTCTCGGCCATCAGCACGTCGATGGTCTTGCGGCGCTGCGCCTCCTCGGTTTCGCGCACGGTCTTGACGCGCTCCTCGGCCTCGGCCGCGCGGGCGCGCTCGGTGTCGGCGGAGATGCGCGCCGCGCTCTCCTCCAGCGACTTGGCGTAGAGCGTGATGGCCTTCTCCATCTGCGCCAGCTCCACCTCACGCTCGCGCGCGACCTCGCGGCGACGGCGCTCCGTCTCGTGGCCGATGCGCGCCTCGTCGAGGCCCCGCTCGGAGGCGATGCGGGCGCGCTCGATGTCCTCCGTCGAGGCGATCTCGGCTTCGCGCAGCGCCTGGACGCGGGCGATCTCGAGCTGCTCGTTGGCGCGGCGACGCTCCAGCTTGGCCGCGTCGAGCACCCGCTCGCGCTCGATGCCGACCTTCTCCACGTCGCGGCCGGCCTCGATCTCGGCGCGCTTCACGCGGGCGTCCGCCGCGGCACGCTCGGTCCGCTTGGCGGCCAGCTCGATGATGCGGGCCTCTTCGGCCTCCTCCACCGCACGCTTGCGGTCGATATCGGAGACCTCGCGCTCCTGGCTGGCGGCGATGCGCTCCATCTCCAGGCCCAGCTCCATGTCGATGCGCTGGCGTTCGATGGCGTCGCGGCGGCGGATGTCGGCGGCGTCGACCGCGCCCTCGCGGCTGATCTCCCGCTCGCGGCTGTCCTGCTCGGCGGCGATGCGCTCGGCGCGCAGGATCTTCTCCACCGCGATGCGCGCGGCCTCGGTGCGCTCTTCCGACTGCGTCTCGTTGAGGGCGACCTCCTCGCGGGCGGTGATACGGGCCTCGTCGATCTTGGCGTCGGTGGTGATGCGCGCCTGCTCGACGGCCTGGCGGGCGGTGATGTCCGCCTCGTCGACCACGCGGGCGCGGGCGATCTCGCGCTCGCGCACGTCCTGCTCCATGGCGATGCGCTCGGCGGCGACGGCCTTCTCGCGGGCGATGCGCGCGGCCTCGATCGCCCGGCTCATCGCGATTTCGGCGGCCTCGATGGCCTCCTGGCGCGCGATCTCCAACTCACGCACGCGGCGGTCGGTGGCGATGCGCTCCTCGCTGGTGGCCGCGGCCTCGGCGATACGCATCTTCTCGGTCGCCTCGCGGGCCTCGATCTCGGCCTCCTCGACGGCGCGCGAGCGGGCGATCTCGCGCCGGCGGGTCTCTTCCTCGGACGCGATGCGCGCGTCGACGATGGCCTGGTCCTGCAGGATGCGCGCCTTCTCGGTCTCCTCGCGGGCGGCGATCTCGGCCGCCTCGAGGGTCTTCTGGCGGGCGATCTCGCGGGCGCGGACAGCCTCCTCGCTGGCGATGCGAGCCTCGGCGACGGCGCGCTCCTGCTCGGCGCGGGCGCGGTCGGTCGCCTCGCGGGCGGCGATCTCGGTCTCGTCGATCAGGCGGCGGCGGGCGATCTCGCGCGCCTCGACGTCCTGCTCGTTGGTGATGCGCGCCTCGGAGACGGCCCGCTCCTGCTCGATGCGGGCGGTGTCGGTCTCGCGCCGGGCGGAGATCTCGGCCGCATCCAGCGCGCGCTGACGGTCGATCTCGCGCTGGCGGATCTCACGCTCGGATTGGATGCGGACCTCGGCGATCGACTGGTCGTTGGCGATCCGCGCCAGCTCGATGTTCTCGCGCGCGGTGATCTCGGCGCGCTCGGCGTCGGTCTGCCGCTCGGCCCGCTCGCGGGCGATCTCGGCGCGCTGCTGGGCGCGGCGGAACTCGATCTCGCGTTCCTGGTCGAGGCGCGCCTGCTCGGAGTCGCGCTCGATCATGAGCGCGTCCTTCTCGGCCTCCAGGTTGCGGGTGCGGATGCGCGTCATCGAGGCCTGCTCGATCTCGTTGCGCAAGGTGCGCCGCTCTTCGATCTCGCGGATCAGCGCCGTCAGGCCTTCGGCGTCGAAGCGGTTGGAGGGGTTGAAGAATTCGAGCGCGGTCTGGTCGATGTCCTTGATGGCGACCGATTCCAGCTCCAGGCCGTTCTGCTCCAGCGCCTCCTGCGCCAGCTCCTTGACGCGCTTGACGTAGGTGCCGCGCTGCTCGTGGATGTCGCCCATCGGCATCTCGGCCGCGGCGATCCGCAGCGCCGATTCGAACTTGCCGGCAAGCAGCGGGTGGAGCCGCTCGGGGTCCATCGTGCGCCGGCCGAGCGTCGATGCCGCGCGCGACACCGCGTCGTGCTCCGGCCGGACGCGGACGTAGAATTCGGCCTCCACGTCGACGCGCATGCGGTCCTTGGTGATGAGGGCATGCTCGCGCTCGCGGGTCACGTCGAGCGGGAGGGTGTGCATCGCGACGGGGGTGATGTCGTGGATGATGGGCCAGACGAAGGCGCCCCCGTCGATCACCACCTTTTCGCCCAGGAAGCCGGTCCGGACGAACGCGTGTTCCTTGGTGGACCGACGGTACAGCCAGTTCATCACCCAGTAGACGACGAAGATGACGATGACCGCCAGGACGAGCCACAAGATGAGCTCGCCGATGAGTTCCCCTGTCATGGTGCGCGTCGCTCCCGGTTCGTGTTTTGCCGGTATGGTGACGCGCTTTGCGCCGCAGCGCGTTGCGGTGGGTCTGATTTTGGAGCGGCGACGAACCGGCCGGGGCCGCGTACGCCAGGGGGGCGGTCAGCCGCGGGCGGCGTCGGCCTCGGCGACGGCACGCACGAAGGCGGCGAGTTTGGCGGCGTCGAGCGCCGGACCCGACCGCACGCCGCTGAAGAGGTCGACGCCGTAGGGGCGTACGGCCGCGATCGCGGCGGCGACGTTGTGCGCGTCGAGGCCGCCGGCGAGGTAGACCGGGCGGGGCGACGCGGCCACGCACTGCGCGCTGATCGTCCAGTCGTGCGTGGTGCCGGTGCCGCCGAGCGCGTCGGGATCGGTGCTGGGGCGGCCGGAATCGAGCACCAGAGCATCGACGTGCGGCGCGTAGCCGGCGACGAGGTCGACCGCCTCCGGCCCCTCCACGTGGACCGCCTGAAGGCGCTTCACATCCGGCAGGAGGACGGCGAGGCGGGCCGATTCGGCGGGATCGATATGGGCGACGATCTGCACCGCCGACGGGCGCGTCGCGCGCACGTGGTCGGCGATCGCGGCGGCGGTGCGCCGGGCGGTGAGGAGCACGCTTTCCACCGCGACGCTCGCCGCCAGAGCGCGGATTTTCCCGTCCGGCAGCGTCCCCCGCCCCATCGGCATCTCCGACACGAAGCCCAGCGCGTCCGCCCCGGCGGCGACCGCCAGACGTGCCTCCTCGGCCGAGCCGATGCCGCAGATTTTGATCCGGGTGCGCATGGCGCACGAGTAGTGCGCGCCGCTCCCCCCGGCAAGCGGGCCGCCAGGCTCAGGCGACGGAGGACTTGAAGGCGCGCACCTGCGCCGTCAGCGAGCGCTCGGTCGGCAGCCGCTCCATCGACGATGCGCCGTAGAAGCCGTGACAGTTGCGGGAATTGGCGAGGACGTAGGTCGCATCCTTCGGCTCGGCGATCGGGCCGCCGTGGACGAGCACCAGGATGTCGGGATTGACGTCGAGCGCGGCGGCGGCCCAGGCGTCGGCCCGCGCCGGGCAGTCCTCCAGGCGCACCGCCGTCTCGGCGCCGATGGTGCCGCCGGTCGTCAGGCCGAAGTGGGCGACGATGATGTCGGCCCCCGCGCCGGCCATCGCCGCCGCCTCCGCCTCGCTGAAGACGTACGGCGTCGTCAGGAGGTCCCGCTCGCGCGCCAGGCGGATCATCTCCACCTCCAGCGCGTAACCCATGCCGGTCTCCTCTAGGCCCTTGCGGTAGGTGCCGTCGATCAGGCCCACGGTGGGGAAGTTCTGCACCCCGGAAAAGCCGATGCGCTTCACCTCGTCGAGGAAGACGTCCATCCGGCGGAACGGGTCGGTGCCGCACACGCCCGCCAATACCGGCGTGTGGCGCACCACCGGCAGCACCTCGCGCGCCATGTCCATGACGATGGCGTTGGCGTCGCCATAGGGCATCATCCCTGCGAGCGAGCCGCGGCCGGCCATGCGGAAGCGGCCGGAATTGTAGATGACGATGAGGTCGATCCCGCCGGCCTCCTCGCACTTGGCCGAGAGCCCGGTGCCGGCCCCGCCGCCGACGATGGGCACGCCGCGGCGCTTCATGTCCTGGAAGCGGGCGACGAGTTCGGCGCGAGGCGGCACGCTCACGAGGCGCGCCGCTTGCGATCGCCGCCCGAAAGCGCGCGGAAGGCGGCGACGACCGCGGCCGCGAAGGCCGGATCGTTGATGTGATGGGGCACGCGCTCGATGCGGCGTGAGGCGGTCTGGCGCACGGTGCCCTCCAGGGCGTCGAAGAGGGCGCGGTCGGCGGCGGGGTCCCAGAAGGGCTCGCCCGGCGCGTCGATCGCGGAGATGCCGCCCTCGGGGATGAGGAGATGGGCGATGTCCATCCGGTTCAGCCGCTCGCCGATCCAGCGGCCGATGCGCCCGTTCTCCTCGGGCGTCGTGCGCATCAGCGTGATCTGCGGGTTATGGCGGTGCAGGCGGCGGCCGGCGAAGCGCTCCGGCACGGTCTCCGGCGGGCCGAAATTCACCATGTCCAGCGCGCCGACCGAGCCGACCCACGGCACCTTGCGCCGGATCACGGCCCCGAACCGGTCGTCCGTGGCGGCGAGGCTGCCGCCGCACAGCATGTCGGCGACCTCGGTCGTGGTCAGGTCGATGACGGCTTTGACGAGACCCTGGTCGACCAGCGCCTCCATCGCCTGCCCGCCGGTGCCGGTGGCATGGAAGACGAGGCACTCGTGGTCGCGCTTGAGCGCGTCGGTCATCAGCCGTACGCACGCGGTGGTGACGCCGAACATGGTGATCGCCACGGGCGGCAGGCCGGCGGGGATCGCGGTGCGGCTCTCCACCATGCCGGCCATCGCGTTGGCGGCGTTGGCGAGGACGCGCCGGGTGATGGCGTTGAGGCCGGCGATGTCGGCCACCGCGTGCATGATCGTGATGTCGGACGCGCCGACATATTGGGCGATGTTGCCCGAGGCCATGGTCGAGACGATGAGCTTCGGCACGCCCACCGGAAGGCGGCGCATCGCCGGGGCGACCATCGCCGTGCCACCCGACCCGCCGGCCGAGACGATGCCGGCGATGCCCGACTGCCGGGCGATCCACCGCTCGAAGGCGAGCGTCATGCCGGCCACCGCCTCGCCCCGGTCGGACACGAAGACGCCGGACGCGCCGCGCGGATGGAAGGCGGCGATCTGGTGCGCCGGAATCTCGGCGCCGGAATGGGCGGGCGCGGTGGAGAGGTCGGCCAGGCGCACCGGGTGGCCGCGGGCGCGGATGACGTCGCGGATGAAGCGCAGTTCCTCGCCCTTGGTGTCGAGCGTGCCGGCGACGATGACGACCTCTTCGCCAGGCCCCGCCAGCGGGCGCAGCTCCTCCTCCACCGTGGAGCGGGCCGAGCTGGTCGACTGCGTGCGGGCGGCCTGCTCGAGGACGCGCACCGGGACGGGCTTGGACCAGCGCGTCGGCACCACCGGGTTCGAGACATAGACCTTGGCCACGCCCGGCGCCGCCGGGGCGGCTGCTTCGGCGGGGGCGGCGTCGGGCTGCGGCGTCTCGTCCTGGGCGTGACGGCCGACGCCGAGGAGGCGCTGCTGCAGCTCCCGGTCGGCGGCGAGCTGGCCGGCGTCGAGCACCCGGTCGACCCGCCCGTTGACCATGATGGCGACGTTCGGCGCCACCTCGCACGCGACGCCGATGTTCTGCTCGATGACGAGGACGTCGACCCCCTCCTCCGCGAGCTTGTGCAGCATGTCTTCGACATGGGCGACGATGACGGGGGCAAGGCCCTCCGTCGGCTCGTCCATCACCAGCAGGCGCGGGTTGAGGAGCAGCGCGCGGGAGATCGCCAGCATCTGGCTTTCGCCGCCCGAGAGCTGGCCGCCCCCGTTGTTCTTGCGCTCCGCCAGGCGCGGGAACGTCGCGTAGACGCGCTCCGGCGACCACGCGCCGCCGGGCTTGGCCATGAGGCGCAGGTGCTCGTCGACGGTGAGCGAGCGCCACAGCCGCCGCCCCTGCGGCACGTAGCCGACGCCCATGCGCGCGATCTCGGTCGACGTGCGCCCGCGGATCTCCTCCCCGGCGAGGCGGATCGAGCCCGACGACGGCACCATTCCCATGATCGCCTTGCACAGGGTGGTCTTGCCCATCCCGTTGCGCCCGACGACCGACAGCACCCCCGACGCGAGCGTGACGTCCACCCCCTGCAACGCGTGCGAGGCGCCATAGTAGACGTTGAGGCCCCTGACCTCGAGGATGGGAGGACCGGCTTTAGGCGCCATCGGCGACCCCCTGGTCAGTGGCCGCCATGGCCGCCTCCGAGGTAGAGTTCCTGGACCTCCGGATCGTCCTCGATCTCGTGAGGGAGCCCTTCTTTGAAGATGCGGCCGTTGTGCATCATCGTCACCCGCTCGGCAACGCGCAGGGCGACGTCCATGTCGTGCTCGATGATCATGTAGCCGATGTGATCCGGCAGGCCGGTCAGGATTTCGATCAGCTCGCGCCGCTCGGTGGGCGAGAGGCCGGCGGCCGGCTCGTCGAAGAGGACGAAGCGCGGCGCACCGGCGAGCGCCAGGGCGATTTCGAGCTGCCGCTGCTGGCCGTAGGCGAGGTTGGCGACCTGCGTGTCACGCACGTGGCTCAGGTGCACGGCGTCGACGAGGTCGCGCGCGGAGGCGAGCAGCGGGTCGCCGCGGCGCGGCCGCAGCAGCGAGAAGCGCCCGCGCGAGACGCCGCGGCACGCGAGGTAGACGTTGTCGATCACCGTGAGGCCGGTGAAGAGCAGCGAGATCTGGTAGGTGCGCCGCAGTCCGCGGCGGATCCGCTCGTAGGGCGGAAAGGCGGTCACGTCCTCGCCGAAGAGGCGGATCGTACCGCCCGACGGAGCGAAATCGCCGGTGATGCAGTTGAACAGCGTCGTCTTGCCGGCGCCGTTGGAGCCCAGCACCGCGCGCCGCTCGCCGGGGCGCACGGTCATCGTGATGTCGGTCAGGGCCGCCAGCGCGCCGAAGAGCCGCGAGACGCCGCGCAGCTCCAGCGCGTTGGCGGTGCCGGTGGTCGAGAGGCGCTGCGCTACGGTCTCAGCCATCGGCCTCTCCGGTCAGAGGATCGCGCCGGGACCGCTCGCGCACCCGCTTCCAGATGCCGAGGAGCCCGTCGGACGAGAAGAACACCACGACGAGGAAGCCGAGGCCGATGAGCAGCTGGAAGCGCTCCCCCGCGAGGCCGACGGAGACCAGGAGGTCGAGCGCGAAGGTTCGCAGGAGCACGTAGAGCAGTGCTCCCAGGAACGGGCCGATGGGGTGCGCCAGCCCGCCGACGACGGCGATGATGAGGATGTCGATCGCCGGCCCCACCCCGATCGTGCCGGGCGACACCTGCCCGTTGAGCCACACCAGCAGCACCCCCGCGACACCGGCGATGAGGCTGGCGAAGGCATAGGCGGCGATGCGGTGCGCGGTGACGTTGAAGCCCAGCGCCGCCATGCGCCGCGGGTTGTCGCGCACCCCCTGCAACGCCAGCCCGAACGGCGAGCGCTTGACGTAGACGACCGCGAAGTAGCTCGCCACCGCACACACGAGGCTCATGTAGTAGAACGGCACCGGAGCGCGCCAGTTGACGCCCCAGAACACCGGCGCGGCCACCTGGTTGATGCCGGAGAAGCCGTTGAACAGGCCGTAGTTCTGGCGCACCAGGTAGAACATCGCCGCCGCGATCGCGAGCGTGATCATGATGGTGTAGATGCCCTCGGTACGCACCGCGAGGGCGCCGGAGAGCGTTCCGAACAGCGTCGCGATGCCGATCGCCACCGGCACCGCCAGCCACAAGGGCCAGCCCAGCGAGATCGTGTCCACCGCCGAAGTGCCGAAGATCGCGACCATATAGGCCGCGACGCCGGCCACTGTCATTTGCACGAGGCTCACCATGTTGCCGTAGCCGGCGAGGAACATCAGCGACAGCGCGACCATGCCGAGGATGAACGACCAGGCGAGAAGCTGCGACAGCACGAAGCCGGACGCGACGACCGGCATGAAGAGCAGGACCAGGCCGACGATCCAATAGGGCACCGGGATTCCGGTGAGCTGCCACCAGCGCCGCTCGGCACGAGGCGGCGTCCCGGAGGGTGTCTCGGAGGGCGCGTCGACGACGGCCATCAGCGGCGCACTGCGACGAGGCCCTGCGGGCGGAAGGCCAGGACGACGACCATGATGAGGAAGGTCAGAACCACCGCATAGGTGGGCGCATAGACCGAGCCGAACTGCTCGGCGAGGCCGATGAGGAGCGCCCCCAGCGCCGCCCCCGGAATGGAGCCCATGCCGCCGACGATGACCACCACCAGCGAGGCGAGGAGGAAGCGCGTGTCCTCCCCCGGCGCCATCGACTGGAAGGTGCCGCCGATCACCCCGGCGATCCCCGCCAGGCCCGCGCCGAAGGCGAACACCAGGACGAAGACCCGTTGAATGCGCACGCCGGTCGCCGAGAGCATGTCGCGGTCGTCGACCCCGGCGCGCACCAGCATGCCGATGCGCGTGCGGTTGAGCGCCAGCCACATGCCGATGCCGATGGCGATCGCCGCCAGCAGGATGGCGAGCCGCACCACCGGATAGGTCAGGTAGATGTACTCGCCCGAGCGGCGGCTGATGCCGGTGATGAGCGGCAGGTCGATCGGCCCTGAGAGCCAGTCCGGCGGCAGGATCTGATAGAAGTCGCCGCCCCAGATCCACATCATCAGGTCGGCGATGACGATGGAGATGCCGATGGTGACGAGGGTCTGCTTGAGGTCGTCCCCCTCCATGCGGCGGAAGACGGCGACCTGCAACACGATGCCGATCGCCCCCACCACGATGAACGCCACGACGAAGGCCGACAGCCACCACCCGGTCGCCTCCGCCGCTTCGTAGCCGAGGTAGCCGCCCAGCATGTAGAGCGAGCCGTGGGCGAGGTTCACGTTCTTCATCAGCCCGAAGATGAGCGTGAAGCCGGAGGCGACGAGGAAGTAGAGCGCGCCCAACGTGATGCCGTTGAAGAAGGCATTCAAAAAGATCTTCTTGCGGCCGATCGCATCCTCCAGGGCCTCCGGCCACGGCGCGAAGACCGCCCACAGCAACACCGCCACCGCCAGCACGATGACGGCGGTCCGGATGGGGTAGCGTTCGGCGAAGCGAACCAACGGGGCGCCTCCAAGATTGCTGCGCCGGCCGATCTGACCGGGTGAGCAGCTTAAGTTTGGGGCCCGTTTGCCACCGTACCCCAAAGTCTCTTGTTTTCAGCGGCCTCGCTCGGCCGGCTTACGCCGCGGCGGACACCATCGAGCAGCGCCGGAAGTCCGTCGGCGCGATGCCGACATTGTTGGAGAAGAAGCGCGTGAAACTCGCCTGGCTCGCGAAGCCGAGGTCGAGGCCGATGGAGGTGACCGCATCGCTCGACCACACCAGGCGGTCGATCGAGCGCTCCAGGCGCAACGTGTTGAGGTACATGTTGGGCGTCACGCCGAGGTTCTGGCGGAACAGCTTGTAGAAGTGCGGGCGCGACATGCCCGCGTCGCGCGCGATGCGGTCCAGCGCACACACGTCGGCGACGCGCTCGTTCATCAGCGCCAGCGCGTTGCGGATGCGAAAGTCGCGCACGCTGGGGGCCGGGCCCAAACCGGCGGCGATCCCGCCGAAGCGCGGCATCCAGGTCCGGTCGAACGCGGCGCGGGTCAGCCCCGTCACCTCGGCGAGCGCCGTGGACTGGTGGCCGGAGGCGAGGATCTCGGCGATGCGCTCCACGCGGCCGCGCATCTCGGCATCGAGCTTCAGCGTCGGCGCGCCGAAGCGCATGGCCTGGTTCATCGCCCGCGACAGTTCCTCGAACCACCGCGGCTTGATGTAGAGCGTGAGGAACAGGGCGCCCTCGCCGAAGTCGCCCGGCTGGAAGTCGTGCGGCTGCCATGGGCTGATGGCGATGCTCTGGCCGGGGTGAACCACGTGGCGCACCCCGTCGACCGCGACACTGCCGGCCGCCCCACGGACAAGGAAAATCAGGTGCCCTTCGCGATGCGCATGCGGCGCCAGCGGCCGGTTCAGCCGATAGAGCGCCGCACGACCGAAGGCACCATGAAACACGGCGATAGCCGTACTCATTACCACCCTCCCTAATTTTCGGAGCATTTTTTGCTCTCTCTAATTCTGATTAGGTCAGCAGTTTCCGGCGCTGTAAAGCCGGCATGCAATCAAACGTTTGCCATCATGGCCGGGGGTTCGCGTCGGGATCGACGTTCGGACGCTTGCCGTGGAGCAGTTGAGTGCTCAATTTGCCACTCGACAGTCGGACCCATCCGGGCCGATCCCAGACTCCGAGTGACGAGGACATCCGATGGAGCTTACCGGCGAACACCGCATCCCCGCCCCCAGGCAGGTCGTCTGGGAAGCGCTGCACGACCCCGAGATCCTGCGCGCGTGCATCACCGGGTGCCAGTCGCTCGAGATGGCCGACGACGGCACGATGAAAGCCAAGGTGACGGCCAAGGTCGGCCCGGTGAAGGCGACGTTCGACGCGGACGTGGAGATCGTCAACGAGAACGCCCCGGTCGGCTACACGCTGCAGGGCGAGGGCAAAGGCGGCGTCGCCGGCTTCGCCAAAGGCAAGGCTGACGTGACCCTCGCCGAGGACGGGGCGGACACGATCCTGACCTATGCCGCCGAGGCCAAGATCGGCGGCAAACTGGCTCAGCTCGGCTCGCGCCTGGTGGATTCGACCGCCAAGAAGTACGCGTCCGACTTCTTCTCGTGCCTGTCCGAGAAGGTCGGCGCCGGGGCGGCGGCCGAGAGCGGTGCCGATGCGACGGACGCCGGCGCCGAGCCGGTGATGCCGAGCGCCGCGCCCGCCCCGGCCGAGGCACCGGTGCCCGGCGCGACGCCGGCGGCGGCCCCGATCGCGCCGACGTCCGCGCCGGAAGTCGCCCAGATGGAAGCCGCCGCGGCGCAGGGGCAGAACTCGAACTTCCTGTGGGCCGCGGTGATCCTCGCCGCCGTGGTCGTCGGCGCCCTCGCCTACTTCTACGCCTGACCCGGCGGGCGCCGACGAAGCGGGCCGCCCTTCGGGGCGACCCGCGGAGCGCTCACGGGCGCTCCAGCATCAGCGCGATGCCCTGGCCGACGCCGATGCACATGGTGCAGACGGCCCGCTTCGCCCCCCGCTCGCGCATCTCGATCGCCGCCGTCAGCGCCAGCCGCGCGCCCGACATGCCGAGCGGGTGGCCGAGCGCGATCGCCCCGCCGTTGGGGTTCACGTGCTCCGCGTCGTCCGGCAGCCCGAGCTGGCGCAACGTCGCCAGCGCCTGCGCCGCGAACGCCTCGTTCAGCTCGATCACGTCGACGTCCGAAATCTTCAGGCCCTTGCGCTCCAGGAGCTTGGCCGTCGCCGGCGCGGGGCCGATGCCCATGATGCGCGGCGGCACGCCCGCCGTCGCCGTGCCGGTGATCCGCGCGATCGGCGTCAGCCCGTAGCGCTCGGCCGCCGCGGGCGAGGCGACGAGGAGCGCCGCCGCCCCGTCGTTGACGCCGGACGCGTTGCCGGCGGTCACCGTGCCGCCGTCGCGGAACGGCGTCGGCAGCTTGGCGAGCTTCTCGGCCGAGGTCTCGCGCGGGTGCTCGTCGTCCGCCACGACGATCGGATCGCCCTTGCGCTGGCGGACCTCGACCGGGACGATCTCCTTGGCGAGCCGGCCGGATGCGCGCGCCGCGATGGCCCGCGCCTGCGAGCGGGCGGCGAACGCGTCCTGATCCTCGCGGCTCACCTGGAACTCCTCGGCGACGTTCTCGGCCGTCTCGGGCATCGAATCGATGCCGTACCGCTTCTGCATCGCCTTGTTGACGAAGCGCCAGCCGATGGTCGTGTCGTAGATCTCGGCGTTGCGGGAGAACGGCGTCTCGGCCTTGCCCATCACGAACGGCGCGCGCGACATGCTCTCGACCCCGCCGGCGATCGCCACCTCCGCGTCGCCCGCCTGGACGAGCCGCGCCGCGGTCCCCAGCGCGTCGAGCCCCGAGCCGCACAGGCGGTTGATCGTGGCGCCGGAGACGGTGTCCGGCAGGCCCGCCAGCAGCACCGCCATGCGCGCCACGTTGCGGTTGTCCTCCCCCGCCTGGTTGGCGCAGCCGACGACGACGTCGTCCACCGCGGCCGGGTCGAGCCCCGGCACCCGCGCCATCAGCGCGCCGATCACGTGGGCGAGCATGTCGTCCGGCCGTACGGAGCTGAGCGCCCCGCCATAGCGCCCGATGGGGGTCCGAACGCCCTCGCACAGCAGCGCATGGGTCATAGTCGACGTCCTTGTCGTTCTTGGTCGGGGGCGAAGGTAGCAGCCGTTCCGCGCCGCGAAAACGTCTTTCGCGCGGCCTACGGCTCCTCGGAGATCTTGCGCGGGCGGATCTTCGCGAGCGCCGCCACCGCCGGCGCCGCGACGATCACCAGGACCATGCGCGCCAGGTGGTGCGTTACGACGTAGCCGAGGTCGGCGCCGGCGACGATGGCGATGATCGCCATCTCCGCCTGCCCGCCCGGCGCGAAGGCGAGGAACGCGTCGACCGCCGGCGCCAGCCCGGTCAGCACCACCACCTCGGTGAAGGCGGCAGCCAGGACCGCGAGGAGGAGGACGAACGCCATGCCGACGATCACGATGTGCCGCAGCTCCTTGAGCGTGACGCCGACGTAGTAGACGCCGACCGACATGCCGATGAGGAACTGCGATGCGAGCACCGCCTCGCGCGGCGGCCGGTCGACCAGGATGCCGGTGAGCGACAGCACCGCCGCCACCACCATCGGCCCGATGATCGCCGCGCCGAAGAGGCCGATGCGCTCGCCCCCCTTCCAGCCGACGAGGGCCGCCGCGATCATGATGAGGATCTCGCTCACCGGCAGGTCCGCCGCCCGTGCGCCGACCGGGTTCACGAACGCGATGCCGTAGTAGTTGATGAGCAGGAACGGGGCGACGGTGACGATGGTGAGCACGCGCGTCGCCTGCACCAGCGACAGTGCGCGCACGTTGGCGCCGGCCACCTCGCCGAAGACGATCATGTCCTGCATGCCGCCGGGCATGGCGCTGTAGTAGGAGGTCGGCAGGTCGAACTTGGCGACGTGGCGGAAGTACGGGACGCCGATCGCGCCGATCAGGAAGACGTAGAGCGGCACCAGCGCCAGCGACGCCGCCATCGACGGCAGCCGGTCGACCACCTCCGGGGTGATCGAGGCGCCGACCGCGAGGCCCAGCACCGTGCGCGCCGCGACGCCGAGCTGCCCCGCGCCCTGCATGCGCGCCCCCAGGAGCGCGGCGACGAGGCAGGCGCACATCGGCCCGAACAGGAACGGCAGCGGCAGCCCGAGCGCCCAGAAGAGACCCGCGCCGACCGCGGCGACGGCGAGCGTGACGAAACGGGCGCGCGTGAAATACGCCATCAGGCAGATCGGTCCTAAGGACGACGGCTTCGGCGGCGCCGGTCGCGGGAGGGGGGTCCCGCCCTGCCCCGGCGAGGCCGTCGCAGGGTGGGGATACCCCGTGCTATCACGTGGGCGCCCGCGGCGCGACCTCTTCGCCCTCGCCGGCCGTGGCGACCACGACCTCGGCCTGCACTGCGGTCACCTCGCCGCGCCGACGGCTGGAGCGCGCAATCTGCCGGGACAGCAGCACGACCGGGATCAGCCCCACCGCGACGATCATCAGCGACGGGACCGACGCTTCGGCGAGCCGCTCGTCGGAGGCGAGGCGGTTGGCGCGGATCGCCAGCGTGTCGAAGTTGAAGGGGCGCAGGATGAGGGTCGCCGGCAGCTCCTTCATGATGTCCACGAAGGTGATGAGGAAGGCCGTCAGCAGCCCGCCCGACAAGAGCGGCGCGTGGATCCGGAAGAATGTGCGCCCCTGCCCCGCCCCCAGCGTGCGCGAGGCCGAATCGAGCGAGGGCGAGATCCGCGCCATCCCCGCCTCCACCCCGTTGAGCGACACCGCGAGGAACCGCACCACGTAGGCGAAGACGACCGCGGCGATGGTCCCCGTCAGGAGCAGGCCGGTGCCGACGCCGAACGTCGCCGTCATCAATTTGTGCAGCCACCGGTCGAATGCGCCGAAGGGGATCAGGAGCCCCACCGCGATCACCGCACCGGGCACCGCGTAGCCGAACGTCGCGAGTTGGCCGAGCGCCTGCGTCATCCGCCCGGCCGACAGGCGACGCGCGTAGGCGATCACCACCGCGACGCTCACCGTCGCGACGCCGCCCACGAAGGCGAGCGTCAGCGAGTTGGAGATGAGCCGCGTGGTGCGCGCGTCGAGCCAGGCGACGTCGAGCGAGACGCCGAGCCATACCAGCGTCAGGCCCGGCACCAGGAAGCCGAACGCCACCGGCAGCGTACAGGCGGCGATCGCCAGGCCCGCGCGCCAGCCCGATAGCGGCAGGCCCCGGAACGGGCGACCCGCCTCCGAGAACCGCCGTCCCCGCCGCCCCAGCCGCTCCAGCGCGATGACGAGCAGCACCAGGGTCACCAAGGCGAGCGCCAGCTGCACCGCCGCCGTCCGATCCCCCAGCGAGAACCAGGTGCGGTAGATCGCGGTGGTGAAGGTCTGCACGCCGAAGTAGGAGACCGCGCCATAGTCGGCCAGCGTCTCCATGCACACCAGCGCCAGTCCGGCGACGATCGCCGGCCGGGCCAGCGGCACCGCCACGCCGATGAACGCCCGCCACGGCGACCGCCCCATGATCCGCGCCGACTCGAACGCCGTCGACGACTGCTGCAGGAATGCCGTGCGCGCCATGAGGTAGACGTACGGGAAGAGGACCATCGAGATGACGAACGCCGCCCCGCCGAGGCTGCGGATGTCGGGGAACCAGTAGGCGTGCGGGCCCCAGCCGGTGGCGTCGCGCAGCGCGGTCTGCACCGGACCGGGGTGGGACAGGAGATAGGTGTAGGCGTAGGCGCTGACGTAGGCGGGCATGGCCAGCGGCAGCACCAGGGCCCAGGCGAACACCTCCCGCCCCGGAAAGCGGCACATGGTGACGAGCCACGCCGCGCTGACCCCGGCCGTCGAGGCCAGGACCGCGACGATGACGACGAGGGTGACGGTGTTGAAGATGTACTGCGGCAGGACGGTCGCCGCGTAGTGGGCGACGGCGTCGGTGCTGCCGGCGAAGGCCGAGACGACGAGCGCACCGAGCGGCAGCAGCGTCGCCACGCACAGGACACCCGCCACACCGACGAGAACGGACGTGCCTGTACCGCGCGCGCCTCTCACCGGACCCTCCGCCCTCACAGGGCCCCGGCCCCGTACCGCATGAGCCCCGATCCATACTGGACCGGCGCGCGATTTGCCAAGGCGGCGAGCCAGCCGCGGCCGTCCGGCTCGGGCCGGGGCCGCGTTGGGCTGGGCGGCACGGCGGCCGCCGGGCGCGCTGGACCGGGCGGCGCTGCGGCCGCGGGGCGCGGTAAGCCGGGCGGCGCTGCGGCCGCGGGGCGCGGTAAGCCGGGCGGCGCTGCGGCCGCGGGGCGCGGTAAGCCGGGCGGCGCTTCGGCCGCCCGGTGGAGCTTTCAGATCGACTTGACGAGGCGCAGGGCGTCGTAGATCGCCGCGTGGATGTTGCGGCTCGCCACCGCATCGCCGACGCGCCACAGCGTGTAGCGGCCCTCGGCGTTGCGGGCCACCGTCTGCGCGGTGCCCGCGATCGCCTCGTCGAGGTCGATCTCGCCGTAATTGGTCGACCCGTCCTTGAGGTCGAAATAGAGCTGCTCGAGCGGCTGCGTGCCGTTCTCGATCACGACCTGGTCGGCCTCACGCGTGACCTCCCGCTCCCCGTACTCGTCCCAGAAGACGGCGGTGAGGCGGTTCCCGGCGCGGCGCAGCCCGGTCAGCTTCAGGTTCAGCGAAGTCTCGACACCATGATCCGAGAAAGCCTTGAAATAAGGAGGGAAGGAGGTGCCTCCGACCTCCGGACCCAAGGTTCTCTCCGGGGTGACAATACGTACGGATGAACCGCTACGGGCGAGAAATTCGGCCGTCGTGAGGCCAGGGTGTGCGCCATTGTCATCATATAGGATTACCTCCTTTGCCGGTTTGGTCGCACCGGACAGAACATCCCAGGATGAAGTCGCAAGATCCTCTCCCTCCTCGAGGAAGGAGAAGTCGGGCATTCCCCCGGTGGCGACCACCACCACGTCAGGGCTCTCCGACACGACGTCGTCGTGCTCGGCCCAGCTATTGTAACGAAACTCGACACCCATTCGTTCGCACTCGGAGACCCGCCAATCGACGATTCCGAGGATTTCTTTCCTGCGTTGCAGGCCCGCCGTCAGCCGGACCTGCCCACCGGGCTGATCCTGCGCCTCGAACACGACCACATCGTGTCCCCGCTCGGCAGCGACTCGTGCAGCTTCCAGGCCACCCGGCCCCGCGCCGATGACCACCACTTTCTTCTTGGCGCCCGCGGTCGGGTCCGCGTGGTGCGGCATCTTCGCCTCGCGGCCCGTCGCCGCGTTGTGCACGCAGGACGCCTCGCCGGCGTAGATGGAATCGATGCAGTAGCCCATGCCGACGCACGGGCGGATCCGCTCCTCGATGCCGGCCTTGATCTTCTCGACGATGTGCGGGTCGGCGATGTGCGCCCGCGTCATTCCCACGAGGTCGAGCTTGCCGGATTCGATCGCATGCCGCGCCGTCGCGACGTCCTGGATGCGGGCCGCGTGCATGATGGTGACCTTGCGGGTCGCCTTCTTCACCTCGCCCGCGAAGTCGAGATGCGGAGCCGAGCGGGCACCCATGCCGGGGATGACCTTGGCGAGGCCGGCCTCCGTGTCGAGGTGGCCGCGGATGACGTTGATGAAGTCGATCAGGCCGGAGTCGGTGTAGGTCCGCGCGATCGTTAGCCCCTCGTCGCGGGAGATGCCGTTCTTGACGTCCTCGTCGCACACCAGGCGCAGGCCGAGGATCATCTCCGGGCCGACGCGATCGCGGATCGCCTGCAGCACCTCGAAGCCGAAGCGCATGCGGTTTTCGAGGCTGCCGCCGTAGGCGTCGTCGCGCTTGTTGGTGAGGGGCGACAGGAACTGGTCGAAGAGGTGGCCGTAGGCGGTGATCTCGATCCCGTCGAGCCCGGCGGCCTGCACCTTCTCGGCACCGTCGGCGTAGGCTTTCAGGACGCGGGCGATGTCCCAGTCCTCCATCGCCTTGGGGTAGCCGCGGTGGGCCGCCTCGCGCACCGAGGACGGGGCGATCAGCGGCAGCCAGTTGCCGCGCGACCAGTAGGAGCGCCGGCCGAGGTGGGTGATCTGGATCATGACCGCGGTGCCGTAGCCGTGGCTCTCGTCCGCCAGCTCGGCGAGCCAGCGCACCGCCTCGTCCCGCCACAGCTCTATGTTGCCGAAGGACTGCGGCGAATCGGGCGCGACGCACGTCGACCCGCCGATCATCGTCAGGCCGATGCCGCCCTTCGCCTTCTCGGTATGGTAGAGGCGGTAGCGCTCCTTGGGCAGTCCGCCTTCGGTGTAGGCCGGCTCGTGCGCGGTCGAGATGATGCGGTTCTTCAGCGTCACGTTCTTGAACGTGTACGGGTCTAGAAGCGGGTCGGCACGCTTCAACATGACGATTTCCCTCGCGAGCAGCGCATCGCTCAGCGGTCCAGAACTATATCAGACAGAGGGCGGCTTGAGCAGGGCAGGATGAAGCCCCGCGCCACCTCTCGATCGCGGATTCCGCCGCCGTGGTTCATGTCCACGGAGCCGGAGGTCTTCATGCACTTGCACGTCCCGCACACGCCCTTGGCGCAGGACGAGGGCATCGGCACCCCGGCGAGCCGGGCGGCCTGGAGAATGGTGAGGTTCTCCGGGCAATCGAACGTCTTGCCGGACTTGGCGAAGGTGATGCGGTGCAGCGGCCCGTCCGCCGGCACCTCGACCTCGACCTCGCCGAAGTCGAACGATTCCTCGAAATAGCGGTTCGGCGCGACGCCGAGTGCCAGGCACGCCTCGCGCATCGCCGCCATGAACCCCTCCGGTCCGCAGCACAGCACCGTGCGCGAGGCGAGGTCCGAGACGAGCCGGCCGAGCACGCCCGTGTCGAGCCGCCCTCGCTCGCCCGCCCACGTGCCGTTGGCGCGGCTGGCGACGGTGAGTAGACGCAGCCGCGGCAGCCGGCGCGCGAAGGCCGCCAGGTCGTCCCGCGCGATGAGGTCGTGCTCGGTCCGGGCCGCGTGGAGGAACGTCGCGTCGAGGTCGATCCCGAGGTCCGCCGCGGTTCGGATCACCGACAGCATCGGCGTCACCCCGCTGCCGGCGGACAGGAGCAGATACTTCTCGTCCACCGCCGCGGGACCGAACTGGCCGGACGGACCGAACACCTCGATCGAGGTGCCCGGGGTCAGCGTCGCATGAAGGTGGCCCGAGAGAACGCCGCCCGGCTTCTTCTTGACCGTGATCGTCGCCGTGCGCTCGCCCGCCGCCGAAGACGACAGCGTGTAGCACCGCTCCACCGGCTCCCCGTCAGGCCCCGGCACGCGCAGCGTGATGAACTGGCCGGGACTATAGGCGATGCGGCCCCCGTCTTCGGGGGCCAGCAGGAAGGAGCGCACGTCGTGGGTCTCGTCCCACGCGGCGAGACACCGCATCCGGGCCCATCGGTCGGTACGCCACTCGGCCCGCGTGGCTGGCAGGACGAAGGACCTCAAACCCCGTAACCGCTCGCCTGCATGCGCTCGATGTACCAGGTGCACCAGTCGTCCAGCGTGCGCTCGGTGAAGCGCGAATAGGGGCCGGGGCGATAGCCGGCGGACATCGCGCCCTCGTGGGCGATCTTCACGAGGGCGGCATCCTCGCGGTTGGTGTCGGTCCAGACCGAGATGAGGTTGGCGAGGTCGTAGTCCTCCCCCTCCTCGGCGTCCTTGTGGACGAGCCACTTGGTCCGCACCAGCGTCTTGTCCGTCCCCAGCGGCAGCACCATGAAGACGACCGCATGGTCGCCCATGAAGTGGTTCCAGCCGTTGACGGTCCACAGGTGCATGTCGCCGGTGCCGGTGGCGACCGCCTCCGACAGCGGGACGCGCACGGCGGCACGGGTGTCGAGCGTCTGCGATTCGCCGGCGCCGGCGATGATCAGCCGCTGCGAGCGGAACTGCGTCGCGTGGCCGGCGACGTGATCGATCGCCTCGGACGGCAGCCCGCAGGCCTCCCACTGCGCGGTGCGCTCGGCGTAGGTGGCGGCCAGATGCTCGGCGTCGGCGCGTTCGTCGTCCGAAAGGTCGGTCGGGTCGAAGCCGAAGTCGGACGAGTGGAACGAGAGGGCGAGCTCGGGATGGTTGCCGGCGCAGTGGTAGCACTCACGATTGTTCTCCATCGTGAGCTTCCAGTTGCCGTCCTCGACGATGTCCGTCTCGTAGGCGATCTTGGTGTTGGCGAGGTCGTAGGGCGCGATGCGCGGGGTCATCGCGGCGACGAAATCGTCCATGTCCTGCGGCGGGTCGTTGGACAGGCACACGTAGATGATGCCGGCCACGTTGCGCAGGTGAATCGGTTGCAGGTGATGAAGCGCCTTGTCGAAGTCGAGGCCCATGTGCGGGGCGCCGGTCAGCTCGCCCGTCAGCTCGTAGGTCCACTGGTGATAGGGGCACACCAGCTTGCCGACGATTGCCCGGCCCGACGGCACGATCTTCGCCCCGCGGTGACTGCACGTGTTGTGAAAGGCCCGGATTTCGCCCGCGTCGTCACGCACCAGGACGATCGGTGTGGGGCCGATGTCCACGGCGTAGACGTCGCCCGGCTCGGGCACGTCCGCCTCGACGCCGACGACGATCCAGTGGCGGTGGAAGACGACGTCGACGTCGGCCTCGAAGGCCGCGGTGCCGGTGTACAGCGCGGCGGGCAGCGAATACCCCGGACGCCGCGCGGCGATCAGCGTCCCAAGGTCATCGACGGCGGGGTCTACTGCCCGCCATTGACGCACGACTTGCTGCATTAACAAGCACCTTCGAATATTCTTGCTGGTCCATGTCCAGCGCCGAGCCTGGAAGTATTTTGGCTCGACAAACGCCATCCGCAATCCGATAAAAACTCGTCCGACTCATGATGTGGGGTTATGGGTCTCGACGGGGTTGGTGCCATGTCACGGTTGAGGCGAAGCGTTCCCTCGCTCGGCGCCCTCGCGGCGTTCGAGGCCGCGGCGCGCTTGGGCGGGTTCACGAAAGCGGCCGGCGAGCTGGGGGTCACACAGGCGGCGATCTCCCGCCAGATCCGCGCGCTCGAGACGGATCTGGGAAAGCCGTTGTTCGTGCGCGGCAACCGGCAGGTGGAGCTGACCGCGTCCGGCCGGGTGCTGGCCGAGGCCGTCTCCGAATCGTTCACCCGCATGGCCGCCGCCATCGACGAGGTGCGCGAGGGGCGCGACGTCACGACGCTGACGGTGTCGACCTCCCTCGCCTTTTCGCACTTCTGGCTCCTGCCCCGCCTTCCCTCGTTCCGCGTCGCGCATCCGGACGTGAAGCTCTCGGTGCTCTCCTCGGATTTCGCGGTGGACCTGCGTCTGGGCGAGGCGGACGTCGCCATCCGCTACGGCACGCCCCCCTTCCGCGACGGCTACAGTGTCGCCTCGCTGTCGGAGATGGCCTACCCCGTCGCCAGTCCGTCCCTGGTGGAGCGGCTGCCGACGCCGGTCGGCAAGGAGGCGCTGACCACCCTGCCCCTGATCGAGGCCGAGCCGCGCGAGCGGCAGTGGCTGAGCTGGCCCAAGTGGTTCGCCCTCGCCGGGATCGACGCCACGCCGCGCCGCGGGGTGATGACGTTCAACCACTATTCCGACGCCGTGTACGCCGCGATCACCGGCGAGGGGGTGATCGTCGGCTGGCACCAACTCCTCGAGCGGCCGCTGGCGGACGGGCGGCTGGCGCGGGTCGGCACCACCTCGGTCAAGCCCGAGGAAGGGCACCATGTCGTCGTCGCCAGCGACAAGCTGGACCTTCCCACCGTCGGCGCCTTCGTCGACTGGATCACCGAGGGCTTCGCCAGTTGCAGCTAGGCTAGCTCGCGACGCCGGCGACCGCCTGGCGGCGCCACGCCTCCGGCGTCGTCGCCTCCTCGGCGCGGAAGACGCGGATCAGGTGGGAGGCGTCGCAAAAGCCCGTCTCGGCGGCGATCGCAGTGATCGAACGATCGGTCGAGGCGAGCAGCGCCTTGGCCTGGCCGAGGCGCACCTTGCGGGCCGCCTCATGCGGCGTGAGGCCGAGCGTCGCCTGAAAATGCCGCTCCAGCCGGCGGCGTGACACGCCCAGCCGGTCGGCCAGGACCGTGACCGGGATCGGCGCGGCCATCGTCTCGCGCATCAGCCCCAGCGCCCGGCGGACGAGCTGATCGCTGGTCTTGAGATCCACCGTCGCCGAGGGCTGGGCGCGGTCGGCCGGCAGAGCCTCGTCGATGATCATGATCGACAGGCTCTTGCGCGCCGCCGCCCGTCCGACGTGCATATCCACCAGATAGGCGGCGAGGTGCGCGGCCGAGACCCCGCCCGAGCACGTCAACCGGTCGCGGTCGACCACGAATATGCGGTCCGCGACCGGCTCCAGCCCGTCGAACCGGTCGAGGAAATCGTCGCGGTGGAACCAGGAGACGCAGCAGCGGTAACCCTGCATCAGCCCCGCCGCATGCAGGACGAAGGCGCCGGTGCACACCCCGACCAGCGGCACCCCCGCCCCCGCCGCCTCGCGCAGGAAGGCGATGGCGGCGGCGTCGAGGCCGTCCATCTCGTCGATCAGGCCGCCGACGACGACGATGTAGTCGAACCGTGCCGGGTCGCCGAGGCGGGCGTCCGGCTGCACGGCGAGGCCGCAGGAGGAGCGCACCGGCTCCATCGTGGCCGACAGGATCGACCAGCGGCACAGGATCGGGCGCGAGCGATCCCCCTCGTCGGCCGCCAGGCGCAGGACGTCGACGAAGTTGGCGAAGGCGCACAGCGTGAAACGGCGTGTCAGCAGGAAGCCGACGGAAAGGCGGGGCGCGGTCATCGGACGAGCCTCTCTCGGACGCCTTGCGGCGGGGTGGAGCGGGGCGGCCGGGCGCAGCGGCCAGACGGCGGCGTGGCGATCGTCCGCGTGTCGCAATTCGACCACGCCGGCGACGCGTATATTCTGTACCGCCACGCCGTCTCGGCGCAATGGTCCCACGTTCCGCGATCCGGTCGACGAGGGCCGCCATGACGCATTTCTCCGCCATCGAACTCCTGAAGAGCGCCTTCACCGGCGACCGGCACTGGACCAGACAGTGGCCCGAAGCCGAGCCCAAGGCCGAGTACGACGTCGTCATCGTCGGCGCCGGCGGCCATGGCCTGGGCGCGGCGCACTATCTCGCCAAGGAGCACGGCATCACCAACGTCGCCGTGATCGACAAAGGCTGGCTCGGCGGCGGCAACACCGGCCGCAACACGACCATCATCCGCTCCAACTACCTCTACGACGAGAGCGCCCGGCTCTACGACCACGCCGTGGACCTGTGGGAGGGGCTGTCGCAGGACCTCAACTACAACGTCATGTTCTCGCGGCGCGGCGTGATGATGCTCGCCCACAACGTCCACGACGTGCAGTCCTTCAAGCGCCACATCCATTCGAACCGCCTCAACGGGGTCGACAATCGCTGGATTTCGGCCAGGGAGGCGAAGGAGATCTGCCCGCCGCTGAACATCCGGCCGGACGCGCGCTACCCGGTGCTGGGCGCCGCGTGGCAGGCCCGCGCCGGCACCGCACGACATGACGCGGTCGCCTGGGGCTACGCCCGCTCGGCCGCCTCGCGCGGGGTCGACATCATCCAGAACTGCCCCGTCACCGCGATCCGCCGCGGGCCGGACGGTGCGGTGACGGGCGTCGAGACGGTGAAGGGCTTCATCAAGGCCAAGAAGGTCGCGGTATCGGCCGCCGGGCACACTTCGGTCCTGATGGACACCGCCGGCGTGCGCATGCCGCTGGAATCGTTCCCGCTGCAGGCCCTCGTCTCGGAGCCGGTGAAGCCGGTCTTCCCGTGCGTCGTCATGTCCAACACGGTCCACGCCTACATCTCCCAGTCGGACAAGGGCGAATTGGTGATCGGTTCGGGCACCGACCAGTACACCTCCTACTCGCAGCGCGGCGGCATGGCGCTGATCGAGCACACGCTGGCCGCGATCGTCGAGATGTTCCCGCAGTTCTCGCGCATGCGGATGCTGCGCCTGTGGGGCGGCATCGTCGACGTGACGCCGGACCGCTCGGCGATCCTCGGCAAGACGCCGGTGCCGGGCCTGTTCGTGAATTGCGGGTGGGGCACCGGCGGCTTCAAGGCGACGCCGGGCGCGGCGCATGTGCTCGCCCACACCGTCGCCACCGGCGAGCCGCATCCGATCAACGCCCCCTTCACCCTGGAACGCTTCACCACCGGCCGCCTCATCGACGAGGCCGCCGCCGCAGCCGTCGCGCACTGAAGGCGCCGCACGATGATCCTGATCCACTGCCCCTACTGCGACGAGACCCTCCCCGAGGCGGAGTTCGCCTATGCCGGTGAGGCGCACATAGCGCGCCCGGATCCGTCCGTGTCGGACGAAGCCTGGCGTGATTTCCTCTATATCCGTGCCAATCCGAAGGGGCCGCACGCCGAGCGCTGGCGCCACGCCCACGGTTGCGCGCGCTACTTCAACGCCATTCGCGACACCGTGACCGACCGCGTGCTGGCGACCTACAAGGCCGGCGAGCCTCGCCCGGCGCTCGGCACGGAGGACGGGCGATGAGCGACGCCGCGCTGGGCACGACCCCCTTCTCCGCCGCCACCTACGATCACGTCGCCCCCGCGCCCTTCCGCATCCCCGGCAAGGGCCGCGTCGACGACGTGACCGCCGTGCGCTTCACGTTCGACGGGCGCGAGATCGTCGCCGCCGAGGGTGACACCGTCGCCTCGGCGCTGCTGGCGCACGGGATCCACCTCGTCGGCCGCTCGTTCAAGTATCATCGCCCGCGCGGCGTGGTGACGGCGGGATCGGAGGAGCCGAACGCGCTGATCAACGTGGTTCGCGGGCCCGGCCGAGCGGAGCCCAACACGCGCGCCACCATGCAGGAGGCGGTCGCCGGACTGAAGGTCGAGAGCCAGAACCGCTGGCCTTCCCTCGCCTTCGACGTCGGCGCCGTCAACGACCGGCTGTCCCGCCTGCTGGGCGCGGGCTTCTACTACAAGACGTTCAAGTGGCCGCGTGCCTTCTGGGACGGCCTCTACGAGCCGGTGATCCGCGCCGCCGCCGGCCTCGGCCGCGCGCCGACCGAGCCCGATCCGGACCACTACGCCGCCCGCTACGCCCATTGCGAGGTGCTGGTGGTCGGCGCCGGCCCCGCCGGTCTGGCGGCCGCGCGAGAAGCGGCCAAGGCGGGCGGACGCGTGATCCTCGTCGACGAAGGGAGCGAGCCGGGCGGCAGCCTGCTGACGACGCCCGGCGCCGAGGTGGACGGCCGCGCCGCCTGGGCCTTCCTGGCGGCGACGCTCGCCGAGCTGGCCGAGGCAGGCGTGACGATCCTCACCCGCACCACGGCGATCGCCTACGACCACGAGAACATGGTCGGCCTGGTGCAACGCGTGAGCGACCATCTCGCCGTGCCGCCCGAAGGCGCCCCGCGCGAGCGGCTGTGGCGCGTCCGCGCCGGACACGTCGTGCTCGCCCAGGGCGCCGTCGAAAAGCCGCTGGTATTCGACGGAAACGACCGTCCGGGCGTCATGCTCGCGGGCGCGGCGCAGACCTACCTCAACCGCTACGGCGTCGCCGTCGGCCGGCGCGTCGCGGTCGTCACCTCGCACGACAGCGCCTGGTACGCCGCGTTCGACCTCGCCGACGCGGGCGTCCCCGTCGCCTGGATCGCCGACACTCGCAGCACGCTGCCGCGCGAGCTGCGCGACGGCGCCGCCGGCCGCGGCATCGACGTCACCGGCGGCGCGGTCCCCGTCGCCACGCATGGCGAAAAGCGCGTGAAAGGCGTCTGGCTCGCGGAGCGACGCGGCGCCGGCGTCGGCGAGGCGTTCTACGTGGCGTGCGACGCGCTCCTCATGTCGGGCGGGTGGACGCCGGCGGTGAGCCTCTTCTCCCACACCAAGGGCAAGCTCGCCTGGGACGCCAAGACCGGACGCTTCCTCCCCGATACCACGCTCGAAGCCTGCCTCGTGGCGGGGGCCGGCAACGGCGCCTGGGGCCTCGCCGAGGCGCTCTCCAGCGGCGCGGCCGCCGGCGCCGAGGCCGTCGGCGCCGACACGCCGGCCGCCTACACCGTGACCCGCGACCACACCGGGACCGGCGCACCGGAGGGCGCGCTCCCCGCCGACCACACAGCGCGCAAAGCCTTCGTCGACTTCCAGAACGACGTCACCGCCAAGGACATCCGCCTGGCGGTGACGGAGGGGATGTCCTCGATCGAGCACATCAAGCGCTACACCACGACCGGTATGGCGACCGACCAGGGCAAGCTGTCCAATATCAACGGCCTGATGATCGCCGCGGAGGCGCTCGGCAAGACGCCGCCCGAAGTGGGCCTCACCACCTTCCGCCCGCCATATACGCCGACCACGTTCGGCGCCTTCGCCGGCGCGCGCCGCGGCGCCACCTTCGAGGTGACGCGCAAGACCGCGATCGACCCGTGGGCCGAGGCGAACGGCGCGGTCTTCGAGCCGGTCGCCCTGTGGCGACGCGCCCGCTACTTCCCGCAAGGCGTCGAGACGATGGACGAGGCGGTGGCGCGCGAGTGCCGCACCACGCGCAACGCCGCGGGCATCTTCGACGCGTCGACGCTGGGCAAGATCGAGGTCGTCGGCCCGGACGCGGCCGAGTTCCTGAACCGCATGTACACCAACCCGATGCTCAAACTCGGCGTCGGCAAATGCCGCTATGCGTTGCTCCTGGGCGACGACGGCTTCATCCGCGACGACGGCGTCATCGCCCGCATCGCCGAGGACCGCTTCCACGTCACCACCACCACCGGCGGCGCCCCGCGCGTGCTCGCCATGATGGAAGACTATCGGCAGACCGAGTGGCCGGATCTCAAGGTATGGCTCACCTCCACCACCGAGGAGTGGGCCACCATCGCCGTCAACGGCCCGAAGGCGCGCGACATCATCGCCCCGCACGTCGCCGGGCTGGACCTGTCGGCCGAGGCGTTCCCGCACATGTCGGTCGCGACGTGCACCTTCGCGGGTGTGCCGTGCCGGCTCTGGCGCGTGTCGTTCACCGGCGAGGTGGGGTTCGAGGTGAACGTCGGGGCGGCCGAAGGGCGGCGCGTGTGGGAGGCGATCGTCGCCACCGGCAAGGCCCACGGGGCCTGCGTCTACGGTACCGAGACGATGCACGTCCTGCGCGCCGAGAAGGGCTACATCATCGTCGGCCAGGAGACGGACGGTACGGTGACGCCGGTGGACGCCGGGCTCTCCTGGGCGCTCGGACGCAAGAAGGCGGACTTCGTCGGCATGCGGGCGCTGGCGCGGCCGGACATGGCGAAGGACGACCGCAAGCAGCTCGTCGGCCTTCTTACCGAGGATCCGGCGGTGGTGCTGGAGGAAGGCGCCCAGCTCGTCGCCGATCCGGCGCAGGCGCTGCCGATGACCATGCTGGGGCACGTCACCTCCTCCTACCGGAGCGCCACGCTCGGCCGCTCCATCGCGCTGGCGCTGGTGCGCGGCGGCCATGCCCGGACGGGCGAGACGCTCTATGTGCCCATGCCGGACGCCACCCATGCCGTGACCATCACCGGCACCGTGTTCTTCGACCCGCAGGGAGCCCGCCTCGATGGCTGAGATGGAGATCGTGCGCAGGCTCGCCCCGCTGGGCCGCTTCAGCCTGCGCCTCGACGAGGCGGATCGCGAGGCGGCCGCTGCCGCGATCGCGGTGCCGCTGGGCGGGCGCATCGGTACCATCGCCGAGGCCGGTGCGCGGCGATCGCTGCGCCTGGCGCCGGACGAGTGGTTCCTCGCCGTGCCGCTGCAGGACGTCACCTCCGTCGCCGACGCGTGGGCGGGCGCCGGCATCGTCGGCAGCCTGGTGGAGATCACCAACCGCGAAGTATCGTTCGCGATCGCCGAGCCGGTGGCGGAAGACGTCTTGGCGCACGGCTGTCCGCGCGACCTGTCGGCGATGGCGCCCGGCCGCGGCGCGCGGACGGTCTTCGACGGCGTCGACGTGGTGCTGTGGCGCTTCGAGGACCGGTTCGAGATGGACCTTTGGCCCTCGTTCGCCCCCTTCGTCGAGGCGCTGCTGCGCGCGGCCACCCGCGAGATGGCCGCCGCAGGCTGACCGGCCGGGAAAATTGTGCACGATCCGGTAACCGAGCGTTGACCCTAAACGTTTAAGTATCCATGCGGTAAATCGAGTGCGCACCTCGCGCATGACCTCGTCGCCCACGGGCGCAAGGTCCACGCCGGGCGCGGAGATCGGCATGGGTAGACGGGTACTGATCGGGTGTCTGGCGCTGCTGGCGGTGGCGTGGCCGGCGTTTGCGCAGGTGCCGCGCCCCAAGCCGGTGCTGCACGCCGCCGCCGCGCCGTCCCCGCCGCCTGCCCCGGCGAGCCCGCCCTCCGCCCCGGAGAGCCCGGCGCCTGCCTCGGCGAGCCCGGAGACGGCGCACGCCCCGCAAAGCGCCGCTGCGGCCGCGTTGCCCGGCGCGGCCATCCCCGCGCCGCCGCCCGCGACCGGGCCGCTGGCGTTCGCCCCCACCAGCGTCAACGAGCGCGTGGCCGGCGCCTTCGCCGTCCCCATGCCGGAGCTGAAGCCCGACGTGAGCCCCGATGGGCCCCCCGGCGCCGCGGCCCCGCCGCTCCCCCCCCTCGCCGGCACGAAGGCACCGAGGCCCGCCGACGAGGCGCCCGCCGTCAAGAAGGCGGACGAGGCGAAGCCGGCGACCGCCGACACGGCGACCGCGGACCCGGTAGAGACCGAGACGCCCCGCCCGAAACCGAAGATCACCCGCGTCGCCGCCCGTGCGCCACAGCGCGAGCGGACGCCGACCAACTCCAGCGTCCACACCAGCATCCGCGCCGCGCAGCTCGACCCCGGCGAGGGGGCGGCGTGCGAGGCCGCCCTGTCCAAGCGCGCGACCTATACGCTCAAGACGGCGGTTCGCGACAACAGCTGCGGTGCGCCGCGGCCGCTCGCCGTCTCGGCGGTCGAGGGGGTGCAACTGTCGGGAAGCACCACGTTGCGCTGCCCCGTCGCCACCGCCCTCGCCGACTGGACGAAGGACGTCGTTCACCCGGCCGCGAAGAAGCACTTCAAGCAGGATATCGCCGCCTACCTCCTCGGCCCGACCTACGCCTGTCGGCGGCGGCGCAACGGCTCGCGCACCACGCGCCTCTCCGAGCACGCCTTCGCCAACGCGGTCGATATCGCAGGATTCCGGTTGAAGGACGGGACGGTGGTCATGGTCGAGCCCCACCACGGCGGCGCCGCGAAGGCGTTCCAGGCGGAGGTGCGCCAGGGGGCGTGCGGAACCTTCAAGACCGTGCTCGGACCGCGCACCACACCGCTCCACGACGACCACCTGCACCTCGATTCCGCCCCGCGCGGCAACGGCTCGACCTACTGCAAGTAGCCGCCGCCGATCGTGACTTGCCGGCGGTGGGATCGGGGCATAGGTCTCCAGGCGCATCGCTTCGCGAGGACCCCACGATGATCCGATCGATCGGAGCGCTGGCGCTCGCCGCCATGTGTCTCGCCGGCCCCGCCGCCGCCGATCCGCTTCCCACGGCAGCTCCCGTAGACGTCGGCCTGCTGGCGGACCGCCTGGCGGCGATCGGCCCGCGCATCGAGGAGGACATCGCGGCGGGGAGCATTCCCGGCGCGGTGCTCCTGGTGCTGCGGGACGGGAAGGTCGCCTACCTGGAGGCGTTCGGCGAGAGCGACACCCGCAGCCACACCGCGATGGCGCCCGATTCGATCTTCCGCATCTATTCGATGACCAAGCCGATCACGAGCATCGTCGTGATGCAACTCGTCGAAGAGGGACGGTTGAAGCTCTCCGACCCGGTGATGAAATATATCCCCTCCTTCATCAACGCAGTCGTCGCCCGCGAGGGAAAGGACGAGGACGGCAAGCCGGTCATCCTCGACGAGACCCTCGCCCCCCGCGCCCCCACGGTGCAGGACCTGCTGCGCCATACCTCGGGCGTGGTCTACGGCATCTTCGGCAGCGGTGCCGTGCGCCAGGCCTATCGCGACAGCCTCACCGGCCGCGAGGACATGACCGCGTTCGAGCAGGCGCAGGCGATCGGCGAGGCGCCCCTGGCCTTCGCGCCGGGCGCGGGCTGGGAGTACGGCCGCTCGACCGATATCCTCGGCGCGATCATCGAAGTGGTCGAGGATAAGCCGCTCGACGAGGTTTTCCAGGCGCGCGTCCTGGGTCCGCTGGGGATGACGGATACGGCGTTCTGGGTTGAGGACGAGGCGAAGTGGACCCGCCTCGCCCAGCCGCCGGACACCGCATTCGGCGGCCGTGAATTCTTCGCCGACCCGACGACGAAGCCGACGCTGCTCTCCGGCGGCGGGGGCCTGATGTCGACCGCGCCGGACTATGCGCGCTTCGTGACGGCGCTGCTGAACGGAGGTGAACTGGAAGGGCGGCGCATCATCGGCCCTCGGACGCTCGCCTTCATGACGTCCGACCACCTCGGCGCCATACCCCACGGCGCGCCCGAGGGCGTCCCCTCGATCGGCTATCTGCCCGGCCCCGGCTACGGCTTCGGCCTTGGCGTCGCGGTGCGGACCGATGCGGGGCTGGCGCCCTTCCCCGGCTCGGTCGGCGACTATTTCTGGGGCGGCTATGCGGGAACCTACTTCTGGGTCGACCCGGCCGAGGACCTCGCCGTCGTGTTCATGATGCAGGCGCCGCGGATGGGCCCGGCCTACCGCGAGCTGCTGCGGAGCATGGTCTACGGCGCGTTGCTGCCTCTGAGAGCGGCGCCGGACTGAGCGCACGGCCCGGCCCGCGGCCCGGCCGAGCGCACGGCGCACGAAAAAAGCCCCGGCGGGATCCCGCCGGGGCTTTTTCGTTCGGAGCCGAAGCGCCCCGTCAGATGACGTAGGACGCCAGCGGCGGGAAGCCGTTGAAGGCGACCGAGGCGTAGGTCGTCGTGTAGGCGCCGGTGCCGCCGATGAAGAGCTCGTCGCCGATCTCCAGGTTCACCGGGAGCGGATACGGGGTCTTCTCGTACATCACGTCGACCGAGTCGCAGGTCGGGCCGGCGAGGATGCACGGGATCGCCTCGCCATGGCGCGACGACTGGATCGGGTAGCGAATCGCCTCGTCCATGGTTTCGGCGAGACCGTTGAACTTGCCGGCGTCGATGTAGACCCAGCGGATGTCGCTCTCGGCCTTCTGCGACACGAGGACGACCTCGGCCTTCAGAATGCCGGCGTTGCCCACCATGCCGCGTCCCGGCTCGATGATCGTCTCCGGCAGGCGGTTGCCGAAGTGCGCGCGGATCGAGGCGTTGATCTCGTGGCCGTACTCGCCCTCCTCGGGGATATCCTCGAGGTAGCGGGTGGCGAAGCCGCCGCCCAGGTTGACCATCTTCAGCTCGATGCCGCGGTTGCCGAGCGTGCGGAAGATCTCGGCCGAGGACTCGAGCGCCTGGTCCCAGGCGCGCGGGTTCTTCTGCTGCGAGCCGACGTGGAAGGACACGCCGTAGGCGACGAGGCCCGAACGGTGAGCGTGGTCCAGAACGTCGATCGCCATCTGCGGCTCGCAGCCGAACTTTCGCGACAGGGCCCACTCGGCGCCCTCGCCGTCGCACAGGATGCGGCAGTAGACGCGCGCGCCCGGCGCGGCACGCGCGACCTTGTCGACCTCGGCCTCGCAGTCGACGGCGAACATGGTCACGCCGCGGGCGTGTGCTGCGGCGACGTCACGCTCTTTCTTGATGGTGTTGCCGAAGGAGACGCGGTTCGGCGTGGCGCCGGCGGCGAGCGCCATGTCGATCTCCTGCACCGAGGCGCAGTCGAAGTTGGAGCCGAGCTCGGCCAGCAGCGCCAGGATCTCGGGCGCCGGGTTGGCTTTGACCGCATAGAAGATACGGCTGTCCGGCATCGCCTTGGCGAAGCGGAGATAATTCTCGCGCACGACTTCGAGGTCCACGACGAGGCAAGGGCCCTCGGGACGTCGCTCGCGGAGGAAGTTCATGATGCGGTCGGTCATTGGCGCAACCCCAAAGCGTTGAAGGTTTGCGTCGGCGCGTCGTTCGCCGGAGACGCTGTGGAGGCGCCGTCCGTCGTCCTTCGAACCGAATGGCCCCCGCACTGGCCTGTTGTAAGGCGGGGGCGCGTCGCGTCACACGATCCGCACGAACGTCGCCTCCCGAAGGAAGTTCGGCCCGGCGGGGCGATTGGGGACGGAAACGTGACCTGCCGTGAAAGGCAGAGGGTTTTCGTCCAGTGATGCTAGCGCTTTGGGAGTTGGGGTAAGGCCCCCGCGACCCGCACGCCTGGCAAGGATGTAGTCGCCTCTTCAGTGACCCCGGCTTTTGGACAGCCGGAAGAGACCAAGGAAGCCCTCTACGTCGTTGCTTCAAGTCGCGCTGCGGGTCGGGGAAAGCGGCTCCTCGCCGCCAAACACTCACCGCAGGGTCCGGTTCAATCCGGAAGACCGGTCATTGCCCCGCTG
Source organism: Acuticoccus sp. I52.16.1 (assembly GCF_022865125.1). Taxonomy (NCBI): domain Bacteria; kingdom Pseudomonadati; phylum Pseudomonadota; class Alphaproteobacteria; order Hyphomicrobiales; family Amorphaceae; genus Acuticoccus; species Acuticoccus sp. I52.16.1. Next base: position 425,090 of record NZ_CP094828.1, read on the forward strand.
AACTTGGCTGATCTTCCTGAAGCGAAAGAGCAACCAGACCCAGCGATGACCGGCACGCGACCACAGGCACGTGCGAAATTGGGCAGGCCGTATATGCTTGACCCGCGTCCATTTTGCAAGGGGGGGATCGACACGCGATCGCGCAAAACTGGCTCGCGCAATTTCGCTTCCACTTCAGCCCCTTCATGAGGCACATGGGCGCCCATGCCGTTGGCTCTCGTTCTCACCGCCGTCGTCGTTCTGGTCGCGCTGATCGCCCTCGTTCAGGCGGCTTCGAGCCGGCTTGCGCTGCCGCAGTCGGTGGCGTTGGCCGCCCTCGGCATCGTGCTGGGGCTTCTCGCCACGGCCGGCCATGCGCCCGAACCGCTGGCACCGCTCGCCGAGCTCTTCCGCGAGCTCCCCCTGTCGGCCGACGCGCTGACGCTGATTCTCCTGCCGCCGCTCCTGTTCGACGCCGCCTTCCGAATCGACGCCCGGCGGATGCTGGACGACGGCGCCTCCATCGTCCTCCTCGCCGTGGTGGCCGTCGCGGTGTCGACCTTCGCGATCGGCTTCGCGCTGGCGCCGGTCACCGGGATGGCGCTGTCGGTCTGCCTGCTCCTGGGGGCGATCGTGTCGACCACCGATCCGCTGGCAGTGCTCTCCATCTTCCGCGACGTCGGCGCGCCGGCGCGCCTGGTGCGAATCGTCGAGGGCGAGAGCCTCTTCAACGACGCGGCGGCGATCGCCCTCTTCACCATCCTCGTCGCCGCGTCCTCGGCGCAGAACGTGACCTTCGCGGACGGCGTGGTCGTCTTCCTGGTGAGCGGCATCGGCGGTGCGGCGGTGGGCGTGGGGACCGGGATCGTCGCCAGCCTCTTCATCGCCATGACGCGCGGGCACGCCGCGGCGCTCACCTCCATCACCGTCGCCCTCCCTTATCTGACATGGGTGCTGTGCGAGGAGCAGCTCGGGATCTCCGGCGCGATGGCGGTGGTCGTCTCCGGGCTGTGGGCGGCGCGGCGGGCGCAGTCGGGCCGGGCCGTCGCCTCCTGGCGCCACGTGCACCAGATCTGGGAGCAGCTCTCCTTCTGGTCCAACAGCCTGATCTTCGTCCTCGCCGCCTTCCTAGTGCCGACGCTCCTGTCGCGCTTCGATCTGGCGATGGCGCTGGCGACCGGGGTGGTCGTCCTCGCCGCGTTCGGGGCGCGGGCCCTCATCCTGTGGGGCTTCCTGCCCATCCTGGAGCGTCTGGCGCTCGCGCAGAGCATCGAGCACCGCGCCAAGGCGCTGCTGTGGTGGGGCGGCATGCGCGGCGGACTGACACTGCTGCTGGCGCTCTCGGTGACCGAGATCGACGCCATCGCGCCCGCGGACCAGGAGTTCGTGGCGGTGCTCGCGACCGCCTTCACGCTGTTCACCATCTTCGTCAACGGCTTGACCCTGCGCCCGCTGACGAGCCTCGTGGGGCTGACGCGGCTCTCACCGTTCGAGCGCCATCTGGGCGCCGGCGCCCGCGCCTTCGCCCGGCAGCGGGCCGCCGAACGCATCGGCGCAACCGCCGAGCAATACGGCATTGAGGCCGACATCGCCGACAATGCGCTGGAGGCCTACCGCGACGCCGCGAGTTCGCACGAGGCCGTGCCGGCGACGGCGCGCTCGCATCTGGCACTGGTCGTGCTGGCGCAGGCCGAGCGGGCCGCCCTCTCCCGCCACGCCGAGAACGCGGTGATCTCGCCGCGCGTCGCCGAATTGTTGAACCGCGAGGTTCAGCGGGTGCGGGAGGCGGCGCGGGTGAACGGACGACGCGGCTACCTGGCGACGGCCGAGCGGGCCACCCGCTACACCCTCGCCTTCCGCGGCGCGCTCCTGGCACAGCGGTGGTTCGGCGTGCGGCGGCCGCTGGCGGCGGTGGTGTCGGACCGGTTCGAGAAGCTCATCGTCCACCGCCTGGTGCTGTCGGAGCTGGTCACCTTCTGTGCCGACCGCATCGCCCCGGTGATGGGCGAGCGCGTCGCGGAGGTGTGCGCACGTATCCTCGAACGGCGGCGGACCAACGTCGCCAGTGCGCTCGACGCGCTGACCTTGCAGTATCCGCATTTCGCGCGCCGGCTGGAGCAGCGCTTCCTGGAGCGCGTGGCGCTCACCGAGGAGCATCAGGCCTACCAGGTCCTGCGCGAGGAAGGGATCCTCGCCGCGGACGTGTCGAGCGCGTTGGCCGACGAGATGGTCGCGGCGAACCGGCGCTTCACCGGCGCGTTGACGCTGGACCTGTCGGTGGACAAGCGGGCGATGGTGGCGGCGGTGCCGATGTTCGCCAAGGTGCCGGACGCGACGCTGTCGACGCTGGTTCGCAGCCTGCGCACGCGCTTCGTGGTGCCGGGGGAGCGGATCATCCGCCGCGGCGACACCGACGACGAGGTCTATTTCATCGCCTCCGGCGCGGTGGAGGTCGACACCGGGACGCTGAAGGTGACACTCGGCCGCGGCAGTTGCGTGGGCGAGATCTCGGCCGTTCTGGGGGTCCCGCGCAGCGCCGACGTGACGATGCTGGGCTTCGGCGAGCTCCTCGTCCTGCCGGGCCGCGTCTTTCGCAACCTGTTGAGCGGCAACGACGATCTGCGCCGCGAGATCGTCGCCGTGGCACGCCGGAGGCGGGCGGAGACCGACCGCGGAACGGCGAAACCGGAAAATCTGCAATCGGCGTTGAATCAATCGTCGGTGGGCGCTGGACAGGCCGTCTGAGCCCCACTATAACGCCGGCCTCGACGCATTGATTTGCGTCGCCGCCCAGGTAGCTCAGTTGGTAGAGCATGCGACTGAAAATCGCAGTGTCGGTGGTTCGAACCCGCCCCTGGGCACCATTGCTTTCAAGGCCCTAGCCCGCCCCTTCCAAGGCCCGATCCCGCATCCGGCCGTCGTCCTCGGCGCACTGCTTCCGGTCGGAGTCGTCGCGGCCGCGACGTCGTGCGGTCGGACTTAATGTTTCGAGCGACCGCGAGGTGTCCTCGCGGCCGCTCGCCGGCCGAGCGGGTTTACTTGCCCAGGACGCCGCGGGCCTTGGCGACATAGGCCTCACCGTCGAAGCCGAGTTCGGCGGCGCGGTCGTAGAAGGCCTTGTAGGCGGCCTCGGAATATTCCGGGGCGGTGACGCGGGCGATCTCGCTCGCCGGCGCGGTCCACAGCTCGACGCCGTTCTCGGCCATCTCGTCGACCGCGGCGTTCACGTACGTGTAGAAGTCGTACAGCGCCTCGTGCTGCAGGTCGTCCATCTCCACGCGGATCGCCGCGCGCAGGTCCTGCGGGATCTCTTCCCAGGTGTCCTTGTTGATGAGAATGACCCAGCCGGTGATCGGGCCGATCTTCCAGTTCTGTACGTTCTTGGCGAGGCGCCAGTATTCCTGCCCGTTGCCGTAGCAGGTCGAGGTGAAGACACCGTCGATCACGCCGCGCTCCAGCGCCGGCGGCACCTCGGACAGGGGAAGCGGCGCGGGCTTGGCGCCGATCGCCTCCATCAGCGCGGCCGTCTGTGGGTTGTGCACGCGCAGCTTCTTGCCCTTGAAGTCCTCCAACGTGCGGATCGGCTCCTTGGAGAACAGCGCCTGGCTGCACCAGGCGCCCTCGGCCAGCACTACCGAGTTCCAGTTCTCTTCCCACAGCTGGGCGACATCGTCGCACCAGAACGATTCGCACAGGTAGGCGTACTCGGCCATGTTGTCGACGAGGCCGGGCAGGTTGAAGAGGCCCATGCGGGGGTCTTCGCCGGCGAGGTAGGTGTGCAGCGCGCCCGACATCGGCACCCGCCCGTCGCGCACTGCGGCGGTGATCTGCGTGCCGCCGACGAGCGAATCGTTCAGCGTGACCTGCACCTTGCCGTCGGTCGCCTTGGCGATCCGCTCCGGCACCTGTTCCATCATGGCGGTGTAGAGCGAGTTGGGCGACGGCAGGACGCCCATCGTCAGGTCGAAGTCCTGCGCGCTGGCGGGCGTGGCGATGGCGAAGCCGGCGGCGAGCGCCAGCACCGGCGCCGCGAGCGCACGCATGAGCCGCCGCGCCGGTGAACCGGCTGCGCGCGTATTGGTTTTGGCGACGTGCCCGAGCATTCCAATCCTCCCTGGATTTCGTCTTTGCAGGTCGCGCCGGACGGACCGGGCCGCGACCGTTCTGCCAATCATACAATCTGATTGATCGATTGCAACGGCTGGGGCGCGATGCTACGGTTCGTCACGTCACGATACCGCTCAAAACTCCCGCATTTCACGAAGCTGATTTTGCGAGGTTTCTCGCCGAGCGGCCGCGTGCAGGAGAGACGAACCCATGCAGGATCCGCGGGAGAGCGCCCCAGCAGCGGCGCCTTTACGCCACCCTTCCACCACCGTGCGCGCCATCGACGCCCTCAGCGATGCCACCGGCGTCCTCAGCGCCCTCGCGCTGATCGCCATGACGTCGATTGTATGCTTCGAGGTGTTCTCGCGCTACGTCCTCAACGAGCCCACCTACTGGGGCACGGACGTCGCCACCTACATCCTCGTCGGCATGACGTTCATGGGCCTCGCCCAGGCGCAGAAGGCCGGCACTCACGTCCAGGTCGAGATCCTGGTCGCCTCGCTGTCGAAGGACTGGCAGCGGCGCCTTGGCCTCTACGCCAACTGGCTGGGCCTTCTGTTCGTGCTGTTCACCGGCTGGCAGATGGCGATCTTCAACTACCAGGAATTCGCCAACGACACGCGCGACTGGGGCCTGCTCTCCACGCCGCAGTGGATCCCGGAGCTCCCCGTCAGCATCGGATATGCCGCGTTCGCGCTGGCGATCCTCGCCGACATCCTGCGTGACAGCCGCGCGCCGCGCCTCTCCCGGATCCTCGGGCCGGTCCTCGTCGTGGGGCTCGCCGCCGGCCTCCTCTATCTCGGCGATCGGCCGATGAAGATCCCCGGACTGCGGCTCGACGTCGGCTCCATCGCGGTCGTCGCGGTCTTCCTGGCGGGTGTGCTGCTGGTGAACGGCGGGCGCATGTTCCTCGCCGTCGGCGCCGCCGTGTTGGGCCTGGGCGCACTCTACTGGGCCAGCAAAGGCGCACCGCTGACCCTCGTCAGCGCGCTGCTGGTGGGAACGCTCCTGGTGCTCCTGGTCCTCGGCGTGCGCGTGGGGCTGACGCTCGGCCTCGTCGGCCTGCTGGGGCTGATGTTCCTCTTGCCGATGCCGCAGCCTTCGGTGCTGGCCGAACGCTCCTGGAACTCGGTCAACACCTTCACCCTCACCGCGGTGCCGATGTTCGTGCTGATGGGGGCGCTCCTCATCCGCTCGGGCGTGACGACGCAGATGTTCGACGCGCTGACCCGCTGGTTCGGCCGCACCCGCGGCGGCGTCGCCCACGCGACCATCGGCGCCTCGGCCGTCTTCGCCGCCGTCTCCGGTTCCAGCCTCGCCACCGCCGCCACCATGGGCCAGGTCGCCTGTCCCGAGATGACGAACCGCGGCTACTCCCCGCGCCTCACCTACGGCGTCGTCGCCGCCGGCGCGACGCTCGGCATCCTCATCCCGCCGTCCATCGCCATGATCATCTACGGCACCACGGTGGGCGTGCCGGTGACGCAGCTCTTCATCGCCGGCATCATCCCCGGCGTGCTGATCTCGCTGGGCTTCATGGCCGGGGTGGCGCTGTGGACGGTCCTGCGCCCCGCGGCGACGCCGGCCGGCCAGCACTACCCGCTGAAGGAGAAGCTCGCCGGCACGCTCTCGGTGCTCCCCTTCATCGTCGTCATCGCGGTGGTGCTGGGCTCGCTCTACATGGGCGTCGCCACCCCGACCGAGGCGGGCGGCGTCGGCGCGGCGGCCTCGCTCCTCATCTGCCTGGTGCGCGGCATGCTGACGCCCCGCGCCCTCCTCGACATCGCGCTCGAGACCGTGCGCGTCACCTCGTTCCTGCTCCTCATCGTGGCCGGCGCGGCGATCATGAGCTGGGCGTTCGACTTCCTGCGCATCCCGCGCACGCTGGTCTCCACCGTCGAGGCGGCGGAGCTGGCGCCCTGGCTCATCGTCCTCATCATCGCGGCGATCTACATCGTCCTGGGCATGTTCATCGAATCCATCTCGATGATGCTGATGACGCTGCCCGTCACCTTCCCGATCATAATGTCGCTGGGGCTCGACCCGATCTGGTTCGGCGTCGCCCTGGTGATCATGATCGAGATCGGCCTGGTGACGCCGCCGGTGGGGATCATCCTCTTCATCCTGCGCGGGGTCAGCGGCACGGTGCCGCTGCGCGAGATCGTCTTCGGCGTGATGCCGTTCGTGGCGATCCTCCTCGCCTTCCAGGTCCTCTTCTACTTCTACCCGGCGCTGGTGACGTGGCTGCCGGCGCAGATCGAATAGCGCGCCGGTCCCCACCCCTTCGCCCCCACCACAACAACGGAGCCCCGCAATGGCACTTCCCCGCCTCGGGATCATCGGCATTGGGCGCATGGGCGCGCCCATGTCCCGCCGCCTCATGGAGGCGGGCTACTCGCTCACCGTCACCGACCGCAACGCGGACGCGGTCGCCAAGCTCGTCGCCGCCGGGGCCGCCAGCGCGCCGACCCCCGCCGCCGTCACCGAGGCGGCCGACGTCGTCCTCCTCTCGCTGCCGACGCCCGACATCGTCGACGCGGTCGCGTTCGGCGCGGACGGGATCGGCACCGTCGCCGGCGCCGGCAAGACGGTGGTCGACCTCTCCACCACCGGCCCGGAGGGCGCCAAGGCGCTCGCCGCCGGCCTCTCGGCCGAGGGCTTCACCGTGGTCGACTGTCCGGTTTCCGGCGGCGTCGGCGGGGCCGAGAAAGGAACGCTCGCGCTGATGGCCTCGGGCGACGCGGCCGCCTACGAGGCGCTGATGCCGATGTTCGAGGTGCTGGGCAAACCCTTCCTCGTCGGTCCCGACCCCGGCATGGGTCAGATGACGAAGGTCATGAACAATCTCCTCTCCGTGGCGGCGCTGGCGGTCACGTCCGAGGCGCTGGTGCTGGGGCAGAAGGCGGGGCTCGACCCCAAGGTTCTGGTCGACGTCATCAACGTGTCGAGCGGGCAGAGCAACGCCTCGATGACCAAGATCCCGAAGTTCGTGCTGACGCGCTCGTTCGACTTCGGCTTCGCCATCGGCCTCTCCAACAAGGACATCCGCCTGTGCCTGGAGTCGGCCAACGCGCTGGGCGTGCCGATGGTGGTGGGAAGCTCGGTGCTGGAGCTCCTGAAGATCGCCAACGCCAAGCTCGGCGGCGACGCGGACCTGACGCAGATCATCCAGCCCATCGAGGAATGGGCCGGCGTCACGGTCGGCGGCGAAGACTGACCCTTTCGGCCGGCGCCCCCGCGCCGGCCGTCTTCCGGCGGCTCAGGCGGCGAGCCAGCCGCCGTCGATCGGCATCACGGTGCCGGTGATGTCCGCCGCCGCCGGGCCACACAGGAAGACCAGCAGCGCGCCGATGTTCTCCATGGCGATGAACCGGCCGACGGGGCTGCGCTCCTCGGCGTAGGCGCGGGCGACGTCCTCGAACGGTTCGCCGCGCTCTTCGGCGATGCCCTCGATGCGCGTCAGGATCGGCTCGGTCGGCACCGATCCGGGCATGATCGCGTTGGCGGTCACCCCGTCGCGCGCGCACTCGATGGCGATCGCCCGCGTCAGGCCGATCAACGCGGTCTTGGTCGTCACGTAGTCCACCCGGTTCTGCGCGCCGCGGAAGCCGTAGTAGGATGACAGATTGACGATGCGCCCCCACCCGGCCCGCTTCATGTGCGGCAGCGCGCAGCGCACGGCGTGGAAGGCGGCCGAGAGGTTGACCGAGACGGACCTATCCCACGCCTCGGCGGTGAACGCCTCGATCGGCGCGAAATGGCGCACGACCGCGTTGTTGACGAGGACGTCGAGCGAGCCGAAGCGCTCCACGGTGCCGGCCACCATCCGCTCGATGGCGCCGACGTCGCGCAGGTCCGTAGGGTCGAAGGCGGCCGCCACTCCCCTTTCGGCGGCGAGCTTCTCGGCGACCGCCGCACCCTCGGCCGGATCGGCGAGCCCATTGAGGACGACGTTCGCCCCCGCCCCCGCCAACGCCTCGGCGAGCGCGTAGCCCAGGCCGCCGACCGAGCCCGTCACCAGCGCGGTTCTTCCTTTGAGATCGGTCACGCTCACCCCCGTCACGCCGCCGCCGTGGCGAGGCGCATGATCGCGCCGACGTCCGGCGCCTCGTCGATCGTCCAGAGCGCATCGGCGAGCGCTCGCACGTCGCCGCGATAGCCGCCGTAGCGGGCGCAATCGGCGAGCTTGTCCTCCAGCGCCGCGTCGCTGAGCGGGTTGACGGCCGAGCCGCGCGCCGCCGTCACTTCGCGCCGCAGCTCGGTACCGTCCGCGAGGCGAACCACGATGCCCGCCGAAGCGATCTCGCGCGCCGGATCGTCATGGAAGGATATCGGCGGGCGGCCGGCGGCGAGGGTGCGCGCCGCCGCCGCGTCGGTGAACTCGCCCAACCCGGCGCGGCCTTCGAGCAGCGCGATGGCGATGGCGTGGTGGGCCGAGACCTGGCCCTCGCGTCCGGTGGCGACGTCCGCCCGGTCGGTCCGCTCGCGCAGCAGCGGGTGCCCGGTGAGGGTGATCGCCGCGATCTCGTCGAGCCGCAACCCCTCGGCGCCGAGGGCGAGGATGGCGTCGAGCACCGGGTTCAGCACCACGCCAGTCGGATAGGGCTTGAAGGCGTTGCGGGCGATCTCCCAACGGCTGCCGAGCCCGTCGGTCAGCGCCTCGGGGTGCGGCGGGTCGGCGACGACGCCGAGATAGCCGCGCGGGCCGGTGAGCGGGTGGCGCGGGCCGGTCAGCCCCTGCCCCGCCAGCCGCGCCGCCATCATCCCGCCCCGTGCCGCACCGCCGACGCCGATGCTCTTGGCCATCGTCCCCAGCATCTCGACGAGCCCCGACGACTGCACCGCGGCGGCGCTGAAGGCGTGGCGCATGCGCTCGGGCGAGAGGCCCAGCAGCGAGCCGACGCCCGCCGCCGCGCCGAAGACGCCGCAGGTGGAGGTGATGTGCCACCCCCGCGCATAGTGGCTCGGCGACACCGCGTTGCCGAGCCGGCACTCCACCTCCCCGCCCGCGACGAAGGCCGTTAGCAGCCGCGCGCCGGAGTGGCCGCGCGTCTCGGCTTCGGCGAAGAGGCCGGCGGCGGGGATCGCGGCGGGGTGGATGATCGTCGCCTCGTGCGTGTCGTCGAAGTCGAAGATGTTGGCGGCCATCGCGTTGATGAACGCCGCGGTCGCCGCGTCGGTCCGCTCCGGCCGGCCGACGATGCCGGCGGTGGGCGCGCCGGCAGTCTCCCGCATCACGCCGAGGGTGATGTCGATCGCCCCCTCGCGGCAACCGGCCAGCATCGTGGCGAAGACGTTGACGAGGGAACGCCGCGCCTCGTGGCGCACCGCCTCGGGGATGGCATCGATGGTCAGCTCGGCGGCGAACCGGGCGAGCTCGGTCTCGGGGTGGTCGGACATCGTCTCTTTCGTTCAGGCGGGGACCGTCGCGGCGACAAGGTCGGCGACGTTTGGCAGGTCGTCCACCGTCCAGGCCATGGCGAGCGCCCGCTCGGCGGCGTCGGTTGAGAGGACCCGCAGCGCCTGGTCGGTGAACTTGGCGGAGAGCTGGGCGTCGCTGAGCGGCCGCTCCAGGTTGCCCAGCGAATGCTCGAGGCGCTTCTCCAGACGCGTCCCGTCGGCCAGTTCCACCACGAGGTGGACGCCGTCCTCGCCGATCGCCGGGTCGCTCTCGCGCACCGCCAGCTCACGCACGCGCTTCACGGCCGGGTCGGCGACCGCGTCGTCGGTGTATTCCGCGAGCCCGGCGCGGCCGCGGACCAAACCGACGGCGGCGCCGTGGACGACCGAGAACTTGCCCTCCAACCCGGTCGAGATCGCCGTCTTTCCGCACAGGTCGATCACCAGCGGGGCGACCTCGAGGCGCACCGCGCGGATCGCGGCGTGGTCGATCGCGTGCTCGTCGTGCAGCTGGATCGCGGCGTCGATGGCGGGATGGTTCACGATCCCGCACGGAAACGGCTTGTAGGTGTTGTGGCGCAGATCGTACGCCGCGCCGAGCCGGTCGGTGACCTTGGAGAGGTCGCGTGCGGCGGCGAGAACGTGGGCGAAGCCGCGCGGCCCTTCCAGCGCGCGCGGGCCGCTGGTGAACCCGGCCTTCGCCAGGAGGGCCGATTCGTAGCCGTTCCGGGCGGCGTGCCCGGCGTGGAAGGGCTTCGCCATGGAGCCGAACATCTCGCGGATGCCGGAAGCCTGGGTCGCTGCGAGGCCGAACGCGCCGACCATCTCGTCCACCGAGAGGCCGGCGAGCTTGCCGATGGCGGCCGCCGCGCCGAACACGCCGCACGTCCCGGTGCTGTGCCAGCCGGCGTCGTAGTGCGCCGGATAGGTCGCGTTGCCGATGCGAGAGGTGACCTCGAAGCCCAGGATGAAGGCGTGCAGGACGTCCGCCCCGCTCACCGGGAGCGCGCTGGCATAGGCGAGCAGCGCCGCCGCGACGGGCGGGCTGGCGTGGATGTAGTTCTTCGGCAGCGTGTCGTCGAAGTCGTGATAGTGGCTGGTGATGCCGTTGATGAGGGCGGCCCGCGCAATGTCCATCCGCTCGCGGCGGCCGACGATCCCGGCCGTCCCCGGGCCCGACAGCGGCGCGAACACGCCCGCGGCGATGCCGGTGCCCGCCTCCGGCGCCCCGCCCAGCATACAGCCGACGATGTTGACCACCGCCCGGCGCGCCTCGCGCCGGACGTCGGCGGGGATGTCCTCCGCCCGGCTCTCGACGACGTAGCGGGCAAGCTCTCGTGTCACGCTCACAGCGCCGCTCTCCTTTGAACGTCGGTCGGCCCCGGCGGGGCCGGCTCTCCTGCACGGGCGCGCCGGCCGCCGGCGGGCAAGACGGCGCGATGCGACCGCCGTACCCCCGCGCCACCGCAGCGCCGCGCCGCCGCGTCGCCGGGGCGCGGCGGCGGACGCGCGATCAGAGTTCGCCCGCGGCCTCCAGCACGCGGCGGGCGATGCGGAAGCATTCCACCCCGCACGGCACGCCGCCGTAGATGGCGATGACGTGGATGATCGCGCGGATCTCCTCTTTCGTGACGCCGTTGGAGAGGGCGCCCTTGCAGTGGGTCTCCCACTCGTGCCAGCGGCCGAGGGCGCCGAGCATCGCAAGGTTCATCATGCTGCGCGTCTTAGGCTCGATCGTCTCGTCGCCCCAGCCGAAGCCCCAGCACCACGCCGTCATCGCCTCCTGGAAAGGCCGGCTGAATTCGTCAGCCGCCGCCAGGTTCTTCTCGACGTATTCCGCGCCGAGTGTGCCCTTGCGTTTCGCCAGGCCCCTCTCGAACATTGTCTGGTCCATCTTTAACCACCTTGCACGAACCTTGCCCGACGGATCGTCGGACCACTTCGAACGATCATACAATCATACTGAGTGTTGGCAACCGAAATGACCCGGGTCGGCGGACGAAGGCCCCGCCGACCCGGCGCTCGCGTCAGTTGCTCGGCCAATGCGGCTGCGCGACCGCCAGATCATCGGGGAAGATCGTCACCGGAACGCCGTCCTGCCACTGGATGATCGTCAGGCTCGCCCCCTCGCGACGGCCCTTCTCGTCGAAGCTGAGGGTGCCACCGGGATAATATCGCGAGGGCCCGCCGTCGAGGTTGCGCAGCGCCTCGCCGAGCGCCTCGCGGTCGCGGCTGCACGCCTCCTCCAGCGCGGCCTTGAAGATCCACATGTCACCGTAGGTGGAGATCGCGTTCTGCGTCATCCACGGCTCGCCATACGTGTCCTCGAGCCGTGCGATCAGCTCCTCCTGCCCCTTGGCGCCCCAGTTGGCGACCGCCGACATCACCCCCTCCAGCAGCGAGGCGTCCATGACGTTCAGCACCTCGGGCTCTGCAATCGCGATGCCGAACGAGATGGTCGGCACCTTGACGCGGAACTCCTGCATCTTCTGCAGGATCAGGTTGGCGTCGGAGATGACGGTCGGCAGGAAGAACAGGAGGTCCGGCCGGCTGGTCCGCACCCGCTGCACCAGCGACGAGGCGTCGGCCAGCGGCGGCGTGAACGTCTCCTCCATGACGACTTCGAGGCCGAGATCGTCCAGCAGGCCGCCCTTCATGCGCTCCACGGAGGAGAGCGAGGCGGCGGTATTGTCGGTGATGATCGCCACCGTCTTGGGCCGCGTGCCGGTCTCCGCCTCGGCCAGATCCATGATGATCGGCAGCGCGATGGAGGCCTGCGCCCCCGCCGTCGCCGAGGTCTGGAACACGTTCTCGAACCCGCGCTCGGTGATGAGGTCGGAATAAGAGAGCGTCAGGATGGGGAGCTTGGCGCGCTCCGTCACCTCGGTCACGGCGAGCGTGAAGGAGCTGAGATAGGAGCCCGTCGCGCCGACGAGGTCCGGATAGTCCGCCACCATGCGCTGCGCGGCGTTGGCCGCCTTCTCGACCGAATCGCCGCTGTCGATCAGCACCAGCTCCAGCGGCGCGCCGTCCAGGCACTCGACGCCGCCGGCGGCATTGACGTCCTGGACGCCCAATTCGGCCCCCATCTGCATCACCTGCCCCGGACGGGCGTAGATGCCGGAGACGGGCGCGATCAGCCCGATCTGCACCGGCGCCGCGTCCTGCGCCATCGCCCCCGGCGCGGCGGCCAGCAGCCCCAGTGCGAGACCCGCACCGGCTCGTTGCATCATGTTCGTCATGTCGTCCTCCCGTTTCGTTGTTCGCTCGGACTGGGCGACCGGGTCTCGGGCCCGGTTTACATGCCCAGATATGCCTGGCGTATTCGGTCGTCGGCCTGCAGCGTCTCGTGCGTGCCCTCCAGCACGACCTTGCCGGTCTCCAGCACGTAGCCGTGGTCGGCGAGCTGCAGCGCCTCGGCGACCCGTTGCTCGACGAGCAGGATGGTGAGGCCGGTGTCGCGGCGGATCTCCATCAGCTTGTCGAAGACGAAATCGGCGATCGTCGGGGCGAGGCCCATCGACGGTTCGTCGAGCATGAGAAGCTTGGGCGCGGAGGCGAGGCCCCGCCCGATCGCCAGCATCTGCTGCTCGCCGCCCGACAGGGTGCCGGCGAGCTGGCCGGACCGATCCTTCAGGATCGGCAGCCATGTGAAGATGCGCTCGATCGTCTCCTTCCACGCCTTGTGGCCGGCCTCGGTGTAGGCACCCATCTCGAGGTTTTCGAGCACGGTCAGGGACGCGAACACCTGTCGCCCCTCCGGAACGTGCGCGATGCCGAGGTGCGGGCGGTCGTGGGGGGCGACGGTGAGGAGGTCGCGCCCCTCGAAGCGGATGGCGCCGCCGCGCGGGGTGAGCACCCCCGAGAGCGTCTTGAACAGCGTCGTCTTACCCGCCCCGTTGGGGCCGACGATGGAGACGAACTCGCCGGCGCGCACGGTAATCGACACGTCGGTCAGGACGTCGACCTGAGTGTAGCCGGAGCGCAGGTTCTCGATCTCAAGCATGGGCGGCCCACTTGGCTCCGAGATAGGCTTCGATGACGCGAGGGTCCTTGGTGATCTCGGCCGGGAGGCCCTCGGTCAGCAGCTCGCCATGGTCGAGGACCAGGAAGCGGTCGACGAGCTGCACCATCGCCTGCATCGTGTGCTCGATGATCACCACCGTGAGGCCGCCGGCGGCGAGATCGCGGATGACGTCGACGACCTCCTTGGCCTCGTCCGCGCCGAGGCCCGCCAGCGTCTCGTCGAGGAGCACCAGCTCCGGCTGCCCGGCGACGGCGCGGGCCAGCTCCATCAGCCGCAGCTCCTTGGTGGTGAGCGCCGAGGCGAGACGGCCGGCGATGGGGGTGAGGCCCACTCGTGCCACCGCCTCACGGGCGATGCGCTCGGCATCCTCCTCACCGGCGGCGCGCACGTAGGCGCCGACCTTCACGTTCTGCGCCACCGTCCAGCGTTTGAACGGGCGCATGATCTGGAAGGTGCGCCCGATGCCGGCCTCGCAGGCGGTGTGCGGCGCCACGCCGGTCACGTCCCGGCCATGGAACAGGACTTCGCCGCGCGTCGGCTTCTGGAAGCCGTTGAGAAGGTTGAAGAGCGTCGTCTTTCCGGCGCCGTTGGGGCCGATGATGCCGAGGATCTCGCCCTTGCGCACGGTGAACGAGACGTCCTCCACCGCCTTCAGCCCGCCGAAGCTCTTGGAGATGTTGCGAACCTCGAGCACCACCTCCTCGGACACCATGTGTCCGCTGCGCGCGGGCGGAACGCGCGCGACCTCGGGCGCGGGCGCGGGCGGTGCGGACGGCGCCTCCACGCGCCGCCGGCGCCCGCCGAAAAGGTCCCGCGCCTTCCAGAACACCCCCTCGGGCGCCACGATGATGAGGACGATGATCGCCACGCCGTAGACCACGCCCTGGATCCCCGGCAGCACCGAGCCCAGCTCCGCATGCAGCGTCTCGGCGATGGGGATGAGGAAGGCGGCGCCGATGATCGGCCCCCACACGGTCCCCACCCCGCCGAACATCGCCACGGTGAGCGCCTGCGCAGAGACGAGCATGCCGAACGCCGAGTTAGGCGTGATGACGAGGATGACCACCGCGTAGAACGAGCCGACCGCACCCGCGATCGCGCCGGAGACGGCGATGGCGCGCAGCTTCCACGCCAGCACGTTGACGCCGGCCGCGTCCGCCGCCGCCTCGTTCTGCTTGATCGCCTGCAACGACATGCCGAAGCGCGTGCGCTCCACACAGCGGCTGACGATCACCACGATGGCGAGGAGCGCCAGCGCCAGCGCGGTGTACACCCGCCCGTCGGAGAACTGCATGTAGAGGGCGGGACGGTCGAGCACCCGCGGAACCGTCAGCTCCGGGTAGCCGAGCCACTGGAAGACGTAGAGCATCGCCAGCGGGTAGGCGAGCATGGAAAGCGCGAAGTAGTGGCCGCGCAGGCGGAAGGTCGGCAGCCCGATGAGGACGCCCGCCGCCGCGCCGATCAGCGCCGACACCGGCAGCATGATCCACGGCGAGAGGCCGAGTTCACGCTGTGCCAGCACGGTCGCGAACGAGCCGAGGCCGAAGAACGCCGCATGACCGAAGGAGACGAGCCCGGTGTAGCCCGACAGCATGTTCCACGAGAGACCGAAGCTCGCCCACACCAGGACCAGCGTGATGATGAGCTGGTAATAGGAGTTGGTGACGACCAGCGAGATCGCCAGATAGACCGCCGCGAAGACGAAGAACGGCAGGAGAGAGCGCCAGAACCCCATCACGTGCGCTCCCACACCCGGCCGAAGAAGCCCTGCGGCCGCAGGATCACGATCAGCAGGAAGAAGACGAAGATCGTCGCGTTCTGCAGCTGTGTCGGCAGGACGAGCACCGAGAGCTGCTGCACCAGGCCGATGGTCATCCCGCCCCAGAAGGCGCCGATGACGCTGCCGATGCCGCCCAGCACCACGCCGGCATACATGACGATGACGTATTCGAGCCCGACGAACGGATGGAACGGGTAGTTGGTGGCGAGGAGCCCGCCGGCGACCGCGGTGATCGCGGTCCCGAGCGCGAAGGCGATGCGGTGCGAGCGGTCGACGTTGATGCCCATGTAGGTGGAGGCTTCCGGATTGTCGGCCGCCGCGCGCAGCGATTTGCCGAGCCGCGTGCGCGTGATCGCCAGCCACAGCGCGACGATGACGCCGACCGAGACCACCGCCGAGACGACCCGCGCCTTGTTGAGGAAGATCGCCACGGGGTCCGCCCAGAGCGGCGCCACCATGAACGCTTCGCTGGCGAGCGGCGTGCGCAGCGACATCAGCTGCGCGCCGAAGAGGATCATCGCGCCGTTCTGCAGGACGAGGGCGATGCCGAGCGTCAGGATGAGCTGCGCGTAATGGCCCTCGGCCTCCATGTCGGAGGTGCGGATGCCGGTCACCTGGCGGATCAGCACCTTGTGCACCGCCCAGCCGAAGCAGAAGAGCAGCGGCCCGGCGAGCGCGACCGCCACATAGGGGCCGACGATGCCGCCGAAGAGGCTCTGCACGCCGAAGCTGCCGAATATGAAGAAGGCGGCGTACATGCCCAGCATCATGAAATCGCCCTGAGCGAAGTTGATGACGCGCATGATGCCGAAGATCAGCGCCAGGCCGACGCACATCAGCCCGTAGATGGCGCCGATGAGAAGCCCGGCGACCAAGGCCTGCAGCACACTCTCGATCAGGATTTGCGTGTCGGTCATCGCACCTCGCGGCGTCAGGGACTTGTCGGGAAGCGTGCAGGGCGCCGGTGGCCTAGCGGGGCGCCGGCGGTGCGGCGCGGAGGGCTCAGGCAGCCTTGATGGTGACGCCCGCGTCGACCTTCAGCGTGACGCCGGTGATGCTGCGGGCGGCGTCCGAGGCGAGGAAGACCGCCGCCTCGCCGATCTCGCCCGCGGTGGGCAGGCGCCCGAGCATCGACTTCTGCGCCCGCGCGGCCCAGCCGGCTTCGTCGATCACCGCGCTGGCGCCGGGGGTCGGCACCGGGCCGGGCGCCAGTGCGTTGACGCGGATGTCGTGGGGGCCCAGCTCGTCCGCCTGCTGGCGCGTGAGAGCGTCGATGGCGCCCTTGATGGAGCTGTAGACGCCGCCGTTCTTGATCGCCATCGACACCGCGATGGACGACAGGTTGATGATCGCCCCGCCGCCGCGCGCGACGAGATGCGGCGTCGCCGCCTGCAAGCACCAGTAAACGCCCTTGATCCCGACATCGAGCATGTGGGCGGCGATATCGGGCGGGAAGTCGACCATGGGCGCGTAGTGGAAGCGCACGGCGTTGTTGACGAGGATGTCGAGCCCCCCGCACCGTTCGGCGTGCGCGTCGATCGCAGTCATGACGGCGGCGCGGTCGGCAACGTCCAGCGGAACCGCGCGGACGGTGTCCAGCCCCGCCTCGGCGACGCTCTGTTCCAACAGGTCGGCGTTGATGTCGGACATGGCGACGGTGGCGCCCTCACGGGCCATCGCGAGCGCGATCTCCCGCCCGATGCCGCCGGCGGCGCCGGTGACGAACGCCACCTTTCCCTCGAGCCGGGCCATAGTTCCTCCCCTGTATCGCGCCGTTTTCGGCGTCTCGTCGGTGGGTTGCGACCCATCCGAATTCACAGTCGATCATACAATCATAGCAATGATCGTGCAAACGATTTGCATCAAGCGGGCAAAGATTCGGCACAATTCTTCGCGTGATCTCGATCCGGCGAGATATGCGGTCGCCAGTATTTCAGCCAGTTAGCCTGCAAGAGGTGCCCGGATAGACGCGTGCCTGTTCCCGCACGGCTGCCGGTCATTTTTTCGGACGATCGGCGCGCTGCGCGGGTGCCCTGTCGGACGCGCCGCAGACCTGACCGCGACGCGACACCGTTCTCTGCCGTGCCCGCCGGTGGCCCCGCGCCGTGGGCCCGGCGCCGGCGGGCCGCCGCGCTACGTCGGGTCGGCGTCGAGCCGGACCACGATGCCTTCGAGGCCCGGTGCGGCCGCCGGATAGCGCTCCAGGATCAGGGGGTCATGCCCCGGAATCACCGCCGACGCGTCGCTCGCCAACGCGTAGAGCCGGTTGTACCCCTCCAGCGTATCCTCGAGGCTGTGCATGATCGGGAAAGCGCGCGCCTGTTCCATGTTGGCGTAGAAGTGGCTGGCGTCGGACGCGATCACCATCCACCCCCGCCGCGTGAACACCCGCACCACCTGCAGGCCCTTGCTGTGCCCGCCGACGTGGTGAACCGTGATGCCGGGCGCGACCTCGCCCTCCCCGTCGTGGAAGGTGACGCGCCCGGCGAAGACCTTGCGCACCATCGCCACCACGTCCTCTTCCTCGAACGGGACGCGCAGTGCCTGGTGGCACATGCAGCGCCCCGTCGCGTAGCCCATCTCGATGTCCTGCAGATGGTACTGCGCGGCCGGGAACAGGTTGTAGTTGCCGCAGTGGTCGAAGTGCATGTGCGAGACGATGACGTCCTTCACCGCCGACGGGTCGACGCCGATCGCCTTCAGCCCCTCGCCCGGCGAGCGCAGGAACTCACGGCTGCGCTTGGCCCCCATCGCCTCGTCGTAGCCGGTGTCGACCACGAAGGTGCGCCCGTTGCCGCGGATCACCCAGACGAAATAATCCAGCGGCATCGGCCCGTCGTGGGCGTCCCCGCCGAAGAAGTTGTGCGCCCGCGTCGCTGCCGCATTGTGCCCGTAGCGGACGGCGAAGACCTCATATGGCTCGATGCTCATCGTGTCCCTCGCCGGCGCTAGGCGCCGTACTCCTCGTCGGTCACATGCTCCAGCCATTCGACGACGTTGCCGCCCACCCCCTCCTGCATCGAGATGTGCGTCATCATCGAGTTGGGGCCGGCACCGTGCCAGTGCTTTTCGCCCGGCGCGATCCACACCACATCGCCGGCGCGGATCTCCTCGATCGCCTCGCCCCACTTCTGGATGCGGCCCGTGCCGGAGGTGACGTACAGCGTCTGGCCCATCGGGTGGGTGTGCCAGGCGGTGCGCGAGCCGGGCTCGAACTGCACCAGGTTCGACTTCAAGAGCGCCGGTTCCGGCGTCTCGATGATCGGGTCCTGCCAGACGTTGCCGGTGAAGGCGTGCGCCGGGGCCTTGCGCGTCGGCAGCGCGCCGCAGCGTCGAATTTCCATGGGATCCTCCCGTGTTGTCCGCCGGTTTCTCCGGCGTTGTCGTGCGTCAGGGGTGGGTCAGGCCTTGGCGGCCGCGCCCTTCAGCTCCACGCCGGCGGCGGCCTCCTGCAACGTCACCACGCGGGTGAAGTCGCTATCGGCCCCCAGCGTGTCCTCGGCCTGCTGCCAGAGGTCGGCCACCACCTCGCAGCCTGCGAGCGACAGGCCCATGGCGCGCGCCTCCTTGATGAAGAGCTGCACATCCTTGTTCATCAGCCCGGTGGAGAAGCCGTAATCGAAGGTCCGCGGCAGGATCGACTGCGGGAACTTCTGCATGGTCGCCGTATTGCGACCGCTGCCGGCGTTGATGACGTCGATCATCACGTCCGGCGCGATGCCGGCCTTGGCCCCCATCGCCACCGCCTCGCAGCTGAGGGCCATCGCGGCGGCGGAGAGGCAGTTGTTGACGAGCTTCATCACCTGCGCCAGCCCCGGAGCCTCGCCGATGTAGAAGGGCTTGCCGATCGCCTTCAGCTGCGGTTGCAGCGCCTCGAAGTCCGCCGCCGGGCCGGAGAACATCACCGCCAGCGTCCCGGCCGCGGCGCCGCCGACACCGCCGGAAACGGGCGAATCCAGCCAGTCGACGCCGCGCTCGGCCATCCGCGTGCCGAGGTCGGCCGCCATCTTCGGGCCCGTGGTGGAGAGGTCGACGACGCGTTTCACCGCGGTGCCGCCGGCGAGCCCGTCCTCGCCCATCGCCACACGCTCGACGATCGGCGGCGTGGGGAGCGACAGGAAGACGGTGGTCGCCCGGTCGGCGACGTCCTTGGCGGAGGTCGCACCCGCGGCGCCGCGGGCGAGGAACGGCGCGATCGCCGCCTCGCGCTGGTCGTAGACGATGAGCGGCGTGCCGGCGTCGATGAGCCGCCCAGCCATGGGAAGGCCCATGTTGCCGAGGCCGATGAAGCCAAATGTTTCGCTCACGATGTCCTCCCGGAGGGCGCTCGGCGCCGTCGCGTTCTCGGGGGAGGTCCGTTGCCGCGCCCCCCGCTTGTTTTGCCGGAAGCTTAGCGAAGCGCGAGCCGTAATACAATCACAACAAACGGCGTCGCGTCAGGATTTGCGCTTGCTCTCGCGCGTGTCGATCGAGAAGGTGTGCATCGCGGCGGCGGCGGCCCGGCGGACGTGGTGCTTGGCCAGGGACTTGGCCTTCTCCGCGTCGCGCGCCTCCAGGGCGTCGACGAGTGCGGCCAGCTCGGACATGCTGTCGTCCCAGCGGTTCGGGGCCTGGAGCGATTGGGCGCGCAGCAGCATCGTGCGCGAGTTCATCATGAAGAGCGCCTTGCCGAGGGCCTCGTTGCCGGTGCCGGCGATCAGGCAGCCGTAGAAATTGTTCTTCAGCATCACGCGCTTGGCGGTCCCCTCGTAGCCGCGCAGCTCTTCCAGCGCGGTCCGCAGCGCCTTGCGGTCGCGGTCGGAGGCATGCTCGGCGAAGAGTTCGGCGGCGAGCCCCTCCAGCACCTCGCGCACCTGGTAGACGCTGATCGCCTGGGCGGCGGTGATGCGCGCGACCACCGGGCCCTTGTGGGCGATCACCTCGATCAGCCCCTCCGATTCCAGCTGGCGCAGCGCCTCGCGCACCAGGGTGCGGCTGACGCCGGTCATCTCGCACAGATCCCGCTCGGGCATACGCTCGCCCGGCCGGAATTTCCCCATCGCGATCGACTGGCGGATGCTCTCGGTCACGCTGTGGCGCAGCGTGGCGGCCGAGCGCGGAACCAGAAAGGCCTGATCGCTCACCTCGGCTTCGCTCATGTCGACAATCCTCGCGTCACTGCCGCGCGGGTCGCCGCGCGAGCGGCACGCCGGGATGCGACATCCTGAAGTTGGTCCTTGGTTTTATCCGCCAGCCGCCGCGCCAAGTCCAGCAAGGACGATTGAATGACGATATGACAGTCGGCATGTTAGCCGCCCCTGCGTGGGGTCGCGATATGACCATCGTCCCGGTCTCGCCCCTCGGCCTCGGTGCGCCGCACCGCGGCCACACACGGCGGCGCGCCGCGGTGCAAAAGCCCGCGCCCGGCGTCGCGATGCGTTGCATCGTTCGTGCCGATGCTGTCGTCTGAGGCCAAACCTCTCTGCCTTGCCACGCCCAAGCTTCAGGAGCGAAACGAATGGGTCCAGGAACGTTCTGCCGCATCGCCTTCGCGGCAGGTCTCGCGCTGGGGGCCGCCGCGCCGGCCGCCACGGCCCAGACGCCGAGCTCGCTCAGCGAGACCTACGGCGACTGGGTCGTGCGGTGCGAGAGCGCCGAGGAGAACCGCCGCTGCTGGATGCAACAGACGCTGACCCGCCAGCCGGGCGGGGAACGCGTCCTCCAGCTCGAGCTGACCGAGGTGGACGGCGTGATCCGCGCCGTCTTCCTCACCCCCTTCGGCCTCGACGTCGCCAAAGGTGCCGTCCTGGCGGCCGACGGAACCGACCTCGGCACCTTCCCCTTCCACACCTGCCTGCCGGCCGGATGCCTCGTCCAGTTCGAGCCGCCCCAGCCCCTGCTCGACGCGCTGCGCCGGGGCGATACTCTGACCGCCACTTTCCAGGTCGCCCAATCGGGAGAGTCGCTGGCGCTGGAGCTTTCGCTCAACGGTTTCTCCGCCGCCCACAAGCGCCTCGAAGGCTTCGCCTCGAACTGACGCCCGCCCCCGCTTGCCGCCGGCCGGGCCGCGCCATATCCCTCATGCGGCGAACCGGGGCGAGCACATGGAAACCATCTGGGCCGGCGACGCCCTCCTCGACGACGGCTGGGCACGCGGCGTCGCCCTCACCCTCGACGGCGGACGAATCACCGCGGTCGAACGCGGCGTTCCGGAGACGGGGCGCCGCGTCGAGGTCCTGCTGCCTGCGCCGACCAACCTGCACAGCCACGCCTTCCAGCGCGCCATGGCCGGGCTCACCGAGTTTCGCGGTCCCGACCCGTCCGACAGTTTCTGGACGTGGCGGCAGCTCATGTTCCGCTTCCTCGACCGCCTCACTCCCGACCACGTCGAGGCCATCGCGGCGTTCGTGCAGATGGAGATGCTCGAGGCCGGCTACGGCGCCGGTGTCGAGTTCCACTATCTCCACCACGCCCCCGGCGGCACGCCCTACGCGAACCTCGGCGAGATGAGCGCGCGCATCGCCGCCGCGGCGACGACCTCCGGCATCGGCCTGACGCTCCTGCCGGTACTCTACCAGCAAGGCGGCTGCGACGGCCGGCCGCTGGCCCCCGGCCAGATCCGTTTCGGCAACGCGATCGACGCGTTCGCCGCACTCATGGAAGCCGCCGGCACCTCGGTCGCCGCACTGCCGCCCGATGCGCGCCTCGGGCTTGCCGTCCACTCCCTGCGCGCCGTGGCGCCGGACCCGATGCGCCAGGTGCTGGAGCGCTTCGGCGACGGCCCCATCCACATGCACCTTGCCGAGCAGGTGCCCGAGGTGGT
The DNA here is from genome assembly GCF_022865125.1 of Acuticoccus sp. I52.16.1. Taxonomy (NCBI): domain Bacteria; kingdom Pseudomonadati; phylum Pseudomonadota; class Alphaproteobacteria; order Hyphomicrobiales; family Amorphaceae; genus Acuticoccus; species Acuticoccus sp. I52.16.1. The sequence continues at coordinate 447,185 of NZ_CP094828.1, forward strand.
GGAGGTGGAGGCCGCCCTCGGCGCCCGTCCGGTGCGCTGGGCGCTCGACAACCTGCCGCTCGACCCGCGCTGGTGCCTCATCCACTGCACGCAGATGGAGCCGGCCGAGACCCTCGGCCTCGCCGCGACCGGCGCCGTCGCCGGGCTCTGCCCCATCACCGAGAGCAACCTGGGCGACGGCATCTTCGATGGCGTGCGCTACCTGGCCGCCGGCGGGCGCATCGGCGTCGGCTCCGACAGCAATATCCGCATCGCGCTCGCCGAGGAACTGCGCACGCTGGAGCACTCGCAGCGGCTGAAGCATCGCGGCCGCGCCATGTTGGCCGAGCCGTCCCGCTCCACCGGGCGCCGTCTCTGGGAGGAGGTCGCCGCGGGGGGCGCCCAGGCCGCCGGGCGCGACTGCGGCCGCATCGCCCCGGGCGCCCTCGCCGACCTCGTCGCGCTCGACGGCTCCGGCGTCGACCTCGCCGGCCTCTCCGGCGACATGCGCATCGACGCCTTCGTCTTCGCCGCCATGGACCGCTGCGTCGCCGACGTGTGGTCCGCCGGCCGCCACATGGTCACCGAGGGACGCCACGTCCGCCGGGAGGCGATCACGACCGCCTACCGCCGTGCCCTCACCGACTTGCGCGAGGCGGTCTGAAGCTCAGCCGAACATCGTATTCGGGATGAACAGCGCGATCTGCGGAAAGAGCACGATCAGCACCAGGCAGACGATCATCGCCACCAGGAACGGCCACACACCGCGAAAGACCGTCGCGAGCGGAACGCCCCCGCCACGCCCTTCACCACGAAGACGTTGAGCCCGACCGGCGGGGTGATCATCCCCATCTCGATGACGATGACGGCGAGAGCGCCGAACCAGATCGGATCGAAGCCCAGCGCCTTGGTCATCGGGAAGACGATCGGGATCGTCACCACCAGCACCGACAACCCGTCGAGGAACATCCCCAGGACCACGTATGCCGCGACGATGGCGAACAGCGTGCCGTAGGCTCCGAGGCCCAGCCCCGCCAGACCTTCGCCGAGCGCGGCCGGGATGTGCGTGATCGCGAAGAACGGGTTCAACACGCTAGCACCGATGACGATCGCATAGAGCATCGCCGTGGTGCGCACGGTCTCCAGCATCGCCTTGCGGAAGGCCGCCCAGGCCAGCACCCCGCCGATCAGCGCGAAGACGACGACGAGCGCCGCCCCGACCCCCGCGGCCTCCACCGGCGTGAACGCGCCGACGTAGATGCCGCCGATGGAAAGGACGATCACCCCGATCAGCGGCATGGCCCGGCCCGAACACCGCCTTCGCGGCACCCGCCTCATGCGCCGCCGGCATGCACTCGGCCGTCAACGGCTCGATTCCCTTCACCGACACCGGGCGCAGCATCTTCACGGTCGACGCGTCGCCGACCGCCGATCCCGCCACGGCCGGCCGCATGTCCCGCGCGAAGAGGCGTGCCGCGGCCTCCTCGGCGTCGGCGCCGGCGAGGAGGAGCGGGACGCGGTGCCGTTTGGGACGCACCGGCGCCATGATCGCGACGTCCACATGGCGCCCGCCCCTGTCTGCGCGCATGTCGGCCGCCCGGTCGCCGATCGCGCCCGATGCGCCGGTGTCCCGATTGTCCGTGTCCATCCGCGCTCTCCCCGTGCCCCGCCGAGGATAGCGTCGCGGCGCCGGCTTCGCCGCATGCTATAGCTCGATCTTATGACGCCTCGTGCGCTTCTGAATTGGCTTGCGCCGCGGCGGACGGCATCTGATCGCAAACCACGCACCGGAGACGCCCGATGTCAGACGCTCCCACCAAGTCCGCCCTCGTCGTCAGCGCGCACGCGGCCGACTTCGTCTGGCGCTGCGGCGGCGCCATCGCCCTGCATGCCGCGAAGGGTTACCGGGTGACGGTGGTGTGCCTGTCGTTCGGCGAGCGCGGCGAGTCGGCCAAGCTGTGGAAGGAGCCGGGGATGACGTTGTAGCGCGTCAAGGACGTGCGCCGGGCCGAGGCCGAGCGCGCAGCCGAGGCGCTCGGCGTCCACGACCTCGTCGCGATGGACCTCGGCGACTATCCGCTACGCCTCGGCGACGACGACAAGAACCGCCTGGTCGACATCATCCGGGCCGTGCAGCCGGCGTTCATGCTGTCCCACTCGAAGTACGATCCGTACAACACCGACCATATGTACACCACCGAGGTCGTCCTCGAGTGCCGCATGGTCGCCCAGGCCTGGGGCCACAATCCGGGGCAGACGGTGCTGGGCGCGCCGCAGCTCTACCTGTTCGAGCCGCACCAGACCGAGCAGATGGGCTGGAAGCCCGACACCTTCCTCGACATCACCCCTGTGTGGGATCGCAAACGCGCCGCCATCGAGTGCATGGAAGGCCAGGAGCACCTCTGGGACTACTACACCCGCGTCGCCGAGAACCGCGCCAACCACTTCCGCCGCAACTCCGGCGGCCAGTCCGGCGGTCGCGCGGCGAAGTACGCCGAGGGCTTCCAGTCAATCTTCCCGCGGACCGTCGACGAGCTGTGACCCGGCGGTTGCCCCCGCACTTTGTCATGGGTTCGCCCGCTTGCAGCAGTATGGTCGATGCTGACGCGCCCTATCCCGCGCGTCGCTTCTCGAACCATTCGGAGTTCACTCGATGATGATACCCGTCTTCGTCCAGAGTCTCGTCCTGTCACTGCTGCGCGTCATGGCCGGGCTGCTGGTGCTGCAGCACGGCACCGCCAAGGTGTTGAACTTCCCCACCAGCCCCATGAACGAGACCGCGTTGACGAGCATGAGCGGCATCGCCGGCATCATCGAGCTGGTGTGCGGCGCGTTGGTGGTGGTCGGCCTGTTCACGCGGCCGGCGGCGTTCCTGCTGTCGGGCATGTGCGCGGTCGCCTATTTCATGGTCCACGCGCCGCAGAACTTCTTCCCGCTGCTCAACGGCGGCGAGCTGACCGCGCTCTACGCCTTCACCTTCCTCTACCTCGCGGTCGCCGGCGGCGGGCCGATCGCGCTGGAGCGGATCGTCGGGCGGCGGGCCTGAGACGACGGCGGTGCCGCCGCGCGGCGGCACCGCCCCCACACCGACACGCGGAGGTCCCATGCGCGAACACTGCCATGACATCGCCCATCTCGGCCACGTCGAGATGTACACCGACCGCTACGAGGAGAGCCTCGCCTTCTTCACCGACGTCTACGGTCTGACGCTGTCGGCGGAGGCCGACGGCTCGGCCTATCTGCGCGCCTGGGACGACTACGAGTTCGCCACCTTGAAGCTGACGCGCCACACGACCACCGGCGTCGGCCATATCGGCTACCGCACCGCCTCGCCGGAGGCGCTTCGGCGACGCGTCGCCGCGATCGAGGCGTCGGGCTACACCATCATCGGCTGGGTCGACGGCGATGCCGGCCACGGCCCCGCCTTCCGCTTCGAGGATCCGTTCGGCCACGTCTTCGAGATCTATTACGAGACGCGCTGGTTCCGCCCGAAGGCAGAGGCGGAGCGCGCGGCGCTGAAGAACACCGCCTCCGCCTTCCGCGGCGCCGCGCCCCGCCGGCTCGACCACCTCAACCTCCTCGCCGATGACGTCGCCGAGTTTCGCCTCTTCATGGAGACCTGCCTCGGCAGCCGCGTCACCGAGATGATCCAGCTCGACAACGGGCGCATCGGCGGCTGCTGGTTCACCGTCAACAACAAGACCTACGACCTCGCCTGCACCGAGGAGCACGGCAAGGGCCACGGCCGGCTGCACCACGTGACCTACGCCGCCGACCAGCGCGAGGACATCCTGCGCGCCGCCGACCTCTTCCTGCAGAACGGCGTCCATATCGAGACCGGCCCGCACAAGCACGCCATCCAGGGCACCTTCTTCCTCTACGTGTGGGAGCCGGCGGGCAACCGCATCGAACTCGCCAACGCCGGGGCACGGCTGATCCTAGCACCCGATTGGGAGCCGGTGGTGTGGACCGAGGCCGACCGGAAGAAGGGCCAGGCCTGGGGCCTGAAGACGATCGACACCTTCCACACCCACGGCACCCCGCCCGTCGACCCCGCCCAGACCATGGAAGCCTGACGATGAGCCTCGATCCGGCGCCCCTCGCCGCGCGGGAGGGCGGCGTGAGCGACGCGATCCCCTGCCTGTGGATGCGCGGCGGCACCTCCAAGGGCGCCTATTTCCTCGCCGGCGACCTCCCCGCCGACCCGGCGGCGCGCGATGCGCTGCTCCTGCGCGTCATGGGCTCGCCCGACCCGCGGCAGATCGACGGCATCGGCGGGGCGGATCCGCTGACCTCCAAGGTCGCGGTCCTCTCCCCCTCGACACGGGGGGACGCGGATATCGACTACCTCTTCCTGCAGGTCTTCGTCGACGAGGCGGTGGTGTCGGACGCGCAGGGGTGCGGCAACATCCTCGCCGGCGTCGGTCCGGCGGCGATCGAGCGCGGCCTCGTCGCGCCCGCCGGCGATACGACCCCGGTGCGCATCCACATGGTCAACACCGGCGAGGTCGCCGTCGCCACCGTCGCGACCCCCGGCGGGCGGGTGAGCTACACCGGCGCGGCACGGATCGACGGGGTCCCCGGTCGCCACGCCGCGGTGCCGCTGATGTTCGCCGACATCGCCGGCGCGATGACCGGCGCGCTGCTGCCGACCGGCCACGCGGTCGACGTGATCGACGGGATCGAGGCGACTCTGATCGACAACGGCATGCCCATCGTCGTCATGCGTGCCGCCGACCTCGGCATCGCCGGCACCGAGACGCGCGAGACGCTCGACGCCGACACCGCGCTCAAGGCCCGGCTCGAGGCGATTCGCCTCCGGGCGGGGCCGATGATGAACCTCGGCGACGTCGCGCAGAAGTCGGTACCGAAGATGACGCTCGTCTCGCCCCCCCGCGACGGCGGGGCAATCGCGACGCGCAGCTTCATCCCGCACCGCTGCCACGCGACCATCGGCGTCTTCGCCGGCGTCTCGGTGGCGACGGCCTGCACCCTCCCCGGCACGCCCGCCGCCGGCCTCGCCGTGCCGCCGGACGACGGGCGCTACCTGATCGAGCATCCCACCGGCGCCCTCGAGGTCCTGGTCGAAATCGGCGCGGACGGGCGTGTCGGCGGCGCCGGCCTCCTGCGCACCGCCCGTAAGCTGATGGACGGGCTGGTGTTTCCGGCACCGCCCCCCGAATAGCTCAGGCGAGCGCCCGATCGGCCCGCAGCGCGGCGATCTCGTCCGCCGCGTAGCCGAGGCCGGCGAGGATCTCGTCGGCATCCGCGCCGAGTGCCGGCGGCGCCCGGTCCGGCGCATCGGCGAGGCCGGCGAACGCGACCGGCTGGGCAACCGAGCGCAGGCGCCCCGCGAGCCCGTCCGTCGGGCGGAAGAAATCGACCGCCGCGAGGTGCGGGTCGGCCACCAGATCCTCCAGCGTGTTCACCCGCGCATGCGGCACGTCGAGCCGATGGAAGACCTCGATCCACTCGTCCGTGGTGCGGGCCGGTAGCGCGGCGGCGAGGATGCCGTAGAGCGTGTGCGAGTTGGCGTTGCGGCCGGCGGCGGTGGCGAACCACGCCTCGTCCGCCACCTCGCCGCGGCCGAGCTCGGCGAGCGTGCGGGTCCACTGCCCGCCGCTGTAGGGCATCGCCGCGATCCACCCGTCCTTGGTCGCATACGGGCGGCGGTTGGGGTTGAGGAGGCGGCTGTAGCCGGGCGCACCATCGGCCGCGAAGGTCGCCGCGTCGAGATGCTCGTTGAAGAGGAAAGCGGCCAGCACCTCGAACATCGGCACCTCGATGTCGCAGCCCTCGCCGGTGCGCTCGCGCCGCATCAGCGCGGCGAGGATCGCATAGACCACATGGAGCGCGGCGATCTTGTCGGCCGCGATGGACGGCACATAGTCCGGCGCGCGGCCCACCTTCAGCGGCAGTGCCGCGAGCCCCGCGGCCGCCTGGATGACGTCGTCGTAGGCCGCCGTCCCCGCATACGGCCCGCCGCTCCCGAAGCCGACCGCCGCGCAGTGGATCACCGCCGGGTTCGCCGCCCGCGCCGCCGCCGGGCCGAGGCCCAGCCGCTCCGCCGCCTTGGGACGCATGTTGTGCATCACCACGTCCGCCCCGGCGATCAGCTTGGTCAGCACCGCGCGGCCCGCCGGCCGGCGCAGGTCCAGCGCCAGGCTCTTCTTGTTGCGGTTGTTGTTGGCGAAGAGCGCGCCCATCCCGTCCGGCCCCGGCGCGCCGGAATGGCGGGCGAGGTCCCCGTCCGGCGCCTCGATCTTGACGACCTCGGCGCCGAGGTCGGCCAGCGTCTGGCTCGCCATCGGCCCCATGACGATGGTCGTCACGTCGACGATGCGGATGCCGTTCAGTAGCGCCTTCATGCCGCCCTCCGTGGTGGTGTGGCGCCTACTGGGCGAGCGAGGGCAGCCACAGGATGATCTGCGGCATCAGGACAAGCGCCAGGACGATGAAGAGGTCGGCCACCAGGAACCACATCACCCCGCGGAAGATCGTACTGGTGGAGGCGAGATCCCCCACCACCCCCTTGATGACGAAGACGTTGAGCCCGATGGGCGGCGTGATCATGCCGATCTCCAGGAACTTCGCCAGGAGGACACCGAACCAGATAAGGTCGAACCCCGCCTCGCCGATGATCGGCAGGAGGATGGGGAGCGTCAGCAGCATCGCGCCGATCGGCTCCAGGAACATGCCGAGCACCAGGTAGATGAGCGCGATCCCGAGGAGCAGCACCCCGTGCGACGTGCCGAGCCCGCTGACGAAGTCGGCGATCGCGTCGCCCGCCCCGCTGTAGGCGAGGAAGCGCGTCAGCATGCTGGCGCCGATGGCGATGATGAAGAGCGCGGCGGAGTTCACCAGCGTCTCGATCAGCGACTCTCGCACGCCGCGCCAGGACAGCGTGCGCTTCACCAGCGCGATGATGATCGCCAGCGCCGAGCCGACGGCCCCCGCCTCCGTCGGCGTGAAGATACCGGCGAAGAGCCCGCCGAAGACGCCGAACATCAAGAGGAGCACCGGCCACGTCTCGGCGAGCGCGGCGAACCGCTCGCCCCAGGTGGTGGTGGTGTCGACCGGTGCGGCGACCTTCGGGTCCAGCACCGCGCGCAGCACCACGACGGCGACGTAGCCGAACACCGTCAGAAGCCCCGCGCCGACCCCGCCCAGGAAGAGCGAGCTGACGGGCACCTGCGCGATGATGCCGTAGAGGATCATCAGGATCGACGGCGGGATCAGCGCGCCGATGGTCCCGGCCGCCGCGACGGTGCCGGTGGCGAACCCCGCCTGATAGCGCTGGCGCATCATCTCCGGCACGGCGATCTTGCCCATCGCCGCCGCACACGCGACCGACGAGCCGGTGACTGCCGCGAACCCCGCCGCGCCGAAGATCGAGGCAACCGCGAGGCCGCCCGGCAATCGCGCCAGCCACACGCGCGCGGCGTCGAAGAGGCCCTTGGTGAGCCCGGCGTGGAAGCACAGGAAGCCCATCAGCAGGAACATCGGCACCGAGGAGAGCTGCCACGTCGCCGCGAAGCTCCACGGGATGACGCCGAGCGCGCCCCACGCCGCCCGCTCGCCGACGAGCATCCAGATCCCGCCGAACGACACGCCGATCAGCGCCGGGCCGATGGGAAAGCGCAGGACGATCAGAAACAGGAGGATCGCGATGCCGGCAAAGCCGACTTGAATGTCACTCACAGGGTCGTCCGCCGGGTCAGAAGGGTGCGGTGAAGTCGGACGCGGGCCCGCCGTGCAGCGCGCGCCCCATCTTGTAGAGGAGCGTCAGCACCATGAGGCCGGCGCCGAGCGGCAGGAGGTAGTAGGCGGGCCAGGAATCGATCCGCACGCCCTGCTCGATGATGAAGCTGCCGACATTGTATTTGCGCATCGCCTCCTCGAACCCGCGCCAGGCGAGCAGCCCGAAGACGGTCGCCGAGAACGCCGCCGAGGCGAAGTTCAGCCGCCGCTGGACGACGATCGGCATATGCTCCACCAGCACCTCGACCGAGATGTGCGCGTTGCGCCGCTCGGCGAAGGCGAGCGGGATGAAGACGATCGCCACCATGTAATATTGCGACACGATGGCGATCGTCCCCGGCAACGGCGAGGAGAAGACGAATTTGGCGACCACGTCGGCGGTGATGTGCAGCATCATCAGCGCGATGGCGGTGGCGCCGATCAGCGTCGCCATGCCGATGGTGCCGCCGAGGAGGCGCCCGATCATCGCCGCCCCTCCCCGGTCGCAGAGGGAGCGTCGCGGCCCGCCGGGCTCGTCAGGTCGAAATGGGCCACGCGCTCGTCCTCCCTCGTGGTGCGACTACATCGCCCCGTAGGTCGAGGCGTCGACCTTGGAGTAGACCTCGTTCCACAGCGTCTCGGCAAACGCGTCGCGGTCGGTGTCGAGGCCCTTGCCCAGTTCCTTCCACTTCGTCACCAGGCCCGAGATCGTCTCGATCTTCTCCGCGACGCCGTCGAGACCGTAGGTCGACACGAACTCCTCGGCGATGACGTCGACGTCCTTCTTCACGAAGTCGGCGGAGGCCTGCAACAGCTCGGCCGACGGCTCGATCACCTCGATGCCCTTCTCGCGCGAGGCGTCGAGCGCCTCGTTGGCGGCGTCGTTGTACTTCAGCGTGATGGTGGCGACGGCGTGGGCCGCGGCCTTCAGCATGAAGGCGCGCTGCTCGTCCGACAGGCTCGTCCAGGTGTCCTTGTTCATGCTGGCGGCCCCCGACCCGGCGAAGACGCCGCCCGGAACGCCGACCGTGATCGCCTTCGTCACGTCGATGAGCTGCAGGTTGATCAGCTCCGGCGCGGAGATCATCGTGCAGTCGACGACGCCCTGGCTCATCGCCTCGTAGATCTCGTTGCCGGGGATCGACACCTTGGTGCCGCCGAACTCCTCGGCCCAGCGGCCGAAGTTGGAGGCGCCGGAGCGGAAGGTCTTACCCTTCAGGTCCGCGACGTCACGCACCGGCTGGCCGCACAGGAGCACGTAGTCCGGCGTCGAGGCGCTGCCGAGGTAGACTTGGTTCTCCTGCGCGAACTGGGCCTGGCAGTCCTCGCAGTGGAGCATCGCATATTCGGTCAGCGCGCCGGCCATGGCGACGGCGGGCGCAGCGCCCTTTTCGCCCGTGGTGGAGAGCATCGAAAGGTCGGCCGCGAGGTTCGCCTCGGCGTACTCGGCCGGGAAATAGGGCATCAGCACGTAGCCCATGTCGGCGACACCGTCGCGGATCCCCGGAGGCGTCTCCTTCAGGTCGAGGAGCGACAGCTCGTAGAGCTTCACGCTCATGTCCGAGTTGTCCTCGACGTACTGGACGAAGTCCTTCAGCCCCTCGTTGACCGGGCCTCCGGGCGGGAAGCCGGAGGCGTAGCGCAGGGTCTGCGCCTCGGCGGTGCCGAGCGCGGTCGCGGCGAGGAGCGCCGCCAGGGAGAGTGTCGCGAGCTTCATGGTGTTCCTCCGAACGTCGTTTTTGTTGTGGGGCGGGCCCCGGCGCGCGCGCGTGCCGGGGGTCCTTATTTGCAGCTGAAGCCGCCGTCGACCGGCAGCGCCACGCCGGTCACGTACGAGGCTTCGTCCGAGGCGAGCCACAGGACGGCGTTGGCGGCCTCCTCGGCGCGGCACAGGCGCTTCAGCGGCACAAGGGCGATGTACTTCTCCTCGTTGGCCTTGGCCTCGGCGGCGTCGTTGTTGCGACCGACGAAGCCGGCCTTCATCGGCGTCTCGGCGAGGCCGGGGCAGACGGCGTTCACGCGCACGCCGTCCGGCGCGAAGGTCTGCGCCAGCGACTTGGTGAGGCCGACGACGGCGAACTTGCAGCTCGAATAGACCGGGCTGAACATCGACCCGACGAGACCCGAGACCGATGCGGTGAAGACCACCGCCCCGCCGCCGCGCTTGCGCATATGGCCGATCGCCTCGCCGGCGGCGAAGGTCGCCGACTGGATGTTGAGCGTCAGCGCCTGCTGGTACTCGGCGACGTCGAGGTTCTCGACGCCGGAGGGGCCGGGAATGCCCGCGTGCGCCCACAAGATGTCGAGCCCGCCCAGCTTGTCGGCCGCCTCGTTGATGCTGTCGCGCGAACCGGTGGCGTCGCCGCAGTCGGCGACGATGGTGTGGAGCCGGCCGCCGGACGGGTCGAGGTCGCGCTTCAGCGCATCGAGCCCGGCGGCGTTGATGTCGATGGCGCACACGTCGGCGCCCTCGCGCAGGAACGCCTCGCAGCCGGCGCGGCCCATGCCGGACGCCGCCGCCGTGATCACTGCAAGTTTGGATTGAAGTCGCAAAGCCGGGTCTCCAGGGCTGGTAGCGCAGGTCGATGACACGAAGAGTGGAGAGTGGCCGAGCCCTACGTCCTGCCGCGAGCGCCGTGCCCGCAGGTTGCGCGTCGAGACGCGTCCGGCAGGTCGCCCCGCGCGGCCGTGGCCTTGTCCCGGGCGCCGCGGCGCAGCGGCTTCCCCCTCGGGTTCGCAACGACGGTGATCATCGCGCCCCCTCCCCAATTCGTTATTTTGAACAAGAAAGACACGAGTGAGAATTTCGGTCAACCGCCTGATGAGCGACTCCGGCCGGTGATTGCCGGATAAATCCGGCGCGCTCTTGGCTTTCCGGTGGAAATTCGCACAATCGACGCCGAATCCGCCGCGCGCAATTCAAAATGTTGAACGATTTCCTCCGCACCACTCGACCGTCCCGCTCGGCAGCGTTACGGCTTGGCAGGTGCGGGGGAGCGAGGGGCGAGCAATGGACGTCAAGCAGGTTTCAAACGTGGTCGATCTGCTTGAATATTTCGCGCGGCGCGGCCGCCCCGCCACGCTCGCCGAGATCGCCGACGAGTTGAGCTGGCCGCGGTCCAGCACGTTCAACATCGTCGGCACGCTCGCCAAGAAGGGCTACCTTTACGAGCCCCGCCAGCGCGGCAGCTACTACCCCAGCCCACGGTGGCACACCGTCACGCAGCTCATCAGCGACAGTGATCCCCTACCGCAGACGATGCGCGACCTGGTCGACGACGTGGGCCGCCAGACCGGCGAGACGACGGCGATCGGCTCCATCTCGGGCCTCGACGCGATCTTTCTGCATGTGTGCGAATCGCGGCATCCGGTGCGCTATTTCGCACAGGTCGGCACCAAGGTGCCGATCCATGCGAGCTCCGCCGGCCGCGCCCTGCTCTCCCAGCTCACGGCCAAGGAGCGCAACCTCCTCTACCGCAAGATCGTGTTCGACAAGTTCACCACCACGACCCCGCTCAGCATCGAACGGATCGAGAGCGACCTCGCCGCCGCGAGGGAGCGCGGCTACCACCAGAGCGATTCGGAATACATCCCCGACCTCGCCGGCGTCGCGATGGAGGTGCCGGGGCAGAACAAGAAGCTGTCGCTCGTGGTCGCCGGTCCGACCACCCGCTGCCTCGACCGCCGGCCCGAGACCGCGCGGATCATGCACGCCGCGCTCCAGTCCCGCGGTCTCACCCGCGCCGAGGCTCCCGCCGCCTGACCCCGTGGGGGCCGTGCGGCCCGCCTACTCGCGGTAGCGCAGCGCCTCCAGGATGACCGCGAAGGCGGGCGAGGCCTGCCGCCGGTGCGGATAATAGAGGTAGTAGCCGGGGAATGGCGGGCTCCAATCCTCCAGCACCGAGACGAGCCGGCCCTCGCGGATATGCCCTTCGACCAAGCCGTCCGGCACGTAGCCGAGGCCGTAGCCGGCGATCGCCGCTTCGACCACCGGGCCGATGGAGTTGAAGGTGAGCTGCCCGTCCACCCGCACGCGGAATTCGCGGGAGTCCTTCTCGAACTCCCAGGCGTACAGGCCCCCGTGGGTGGGCAGGCGAAGGTTGATGCAGGCGTGCCGTGTCAGGTCCTGCGGCGTCTCCGGCCGGCCCCGCTGGGCGACGTAGTCCGGCGCGCCGACCACCAGCATGCGGAAGTCCGGCCCGATCCGCACCGCGATCATCCCCTCGGCGATCGATTCGCCCAGGCGCACCCCGGCGTCGAACTTCTCGGCAACGATGTCGGTCAACCCGTAGTCGGCCACGATCTCGACCTTGAGGTCGGGGTACTCGCGCAGCACCGGGGCGAGCTTGGGCCACAGCACGGTGTCGGCGGCATAGTCGCTGGTGGTGATGCGGATCGTGCCGGCGGGACGATCCTTGCGATCGAGGATGGCGGCCAGCTCCTCCTCGATCTCGGCGAGGCGCGGGGCGATGCGCTCGAGCACGATCGTCCCCTCCGCGGTCGGTGTCACTCGGCGCGTGGTGCGCGTAAGGAGGCGCAGGCCGAGGCGCGCCTCGAGCCCGCGCATCGCATGGCTCAGCGCGGATTGGGAGACGCCGATCTGCGCCGCCGCGCGGGTAAAACTCCCTTCCCGCGCCACCACCACGAACGACATCAGGTCGGCAATATTTTCGCGCAGCATTAATGAGCCCACGTCATGAGACCGGGTCGATTATAGCGCTCCCGCCGCCATCGCCAGCCGCGACATATTTTCGGGTGCCGGGTGCCCCCGCCGCCGCCTCCGTTTCATGAGCCGCGTTCATGAGTGGTAGTGCGGGCGCGGCCTTAGTCCGGGTCGCGCGGCGCCTACATCCCGATCGAACGTCGTTTGAGAAAGGCCTTTCCATGAAGATCACCCGCCTCGGAATGCAGCCCTCGGCCGAGGGGCCGGCGGACTGGTTCACCGGCCGCGTGCGCGTCGACCCGCTGTTCTCGGCGGAGGCGCCGGGCCGCACCTCCGGCGCCGCCGTCACCTTCGAGCCCGGCGCACGCACCGCGTGGCACACCCACCCCCTCGGCCAGACGCTGATCGTCACCCACGGCCTCGGCCGCGTGCAGCGCGACGGCGGCCCGGTGGAGGAGATCCGCCCCGGCGACGTCGTCCGGTTTCCGGCCGGCGAGAAGCACTGGCACGGCGCCTCGCCGCACGTCGCGATGACGCACATCGCCATCCAGGAAAGCCGGGACGGATCCACGGTGAACTGGCTGGAGAAGGTGGCGGACGCCGACTACGAGGGCTGATCCGCCGCCGCCCGCCCGGCGGCGAGGAGCGCGAAGAAGGTCTCGGCATAGAGGTCGAGCGGGGCGGCGCTGCGTTCCAGCTTGGCACGCAGCACGGCCCCCTCCCAGCCGATCCAGAAGGCCCGCGCCAGATGCCGGCAATCGGCCTCGGGCGCGATCTCGCCGGCGGCCCGCGCGGCCTCCAGGCAGCGGGCGGTGCGGCTTTCCCAGTCGGCGAAGACGGCCGAGAGGCGGGCGCGGAACGGCTCCGGCAGCGCGCCGATCTCCTGTCCAAGGTTGCCCACCAGGCATCCCCGCGCGAAGCCGAAGCGCTCCATCCCGGCCCGCGCGTCGGCGACGAAGGCGCGCAGCCGGTCGAGCGGGGCGCGGCTCTCGTCCAGGAACCAGCGGTCCAGCTTGGCGGCGAAGTAGGCCGCGTAGGAGTCGATCAGCGCCAGGCCGAACTCCGACTTGGAGCCGAAATAATGGTAGAAGGACCCCTTCGGCACCCCCACCGTGCCCAGCACCTCCTCCAGCCCCACCGCCCCGAAGCCGCGTTCGGTCAGCATCGCGACACCTGCGCGCAGCAGCCTGTCGCGTGCCTCCTCCAATCGCGCCGCGTCGCGTGGCGGGCGGCCGCGCCGACGCGCGGGCGGTGCGGCCCCGCCGGAGGTCTCCGCCGGCCGGGCGCCGGACGGGGCGCAGGCCGCCGGGCCGCCGCCGTCACCCGGGCCGTCGCTCATGTGAAAATCGCCTCGGCGAGGATCATCGCCACCGGCAGCGTCACCGCCGCGGCGACGGTCTGTGTGGCGACAAGGCTTGCCATCAGTGGTGCGTCGCCCCCCAGCTGCCGCGCCATCACATAGGACGAGGACGCGGTTGGCAAGGCATTGAAAAGCACCGCGATCAGCGCCGGGACGCCCGTCAGCCCCAGCGCCAGGCAGGCCATCGCGGTCAGCGTCGGCATCGCCGCGAACTTGGCGCCGGACGCGATCAGCGCCGCCCGCGGCGAGGCGCCCAGCGTGCGACGGTCCAGCGCCGCCCCTACGCACAACAGGCCCAGCGGCAGCGCCGACTGGCCGAGCGACTTCACGAAGCCCTCGATCCCCGGCGGCAGCGGCAGCCCGGCCACATGCAGCGCGATGCCGACGGCGCAGGCGATGATGAGCGGGTTGGTCACGATCGAGCGCATGGCCGTGCGCAAGCCCGCCCCCGTCGAGGCGTAGTGGGCGAAGACCAGGACGCACAGGACGTTCACCGTCGGCACGATGGTCGCGATCGCGATCGCCGCCAGCGCCGCCCCTTCGCTGCCGTAGAGCGCGATAGCCGCCGTGACGCCGACGTAGGTGTTGAACCGGATCGCCCCTTGGAAGACCGAGGTGAAGGCCGGCCCCGGCAACTCCACCGCCCGCCGCGACACGACCAGCCCCGCCCCCACCACGAGGAGCGGCACCGCCAGCGCCACGACCATCGCCCCCACCGGCACGCCCGAGAAGTCGGCCATCGCCAGGCTGTGGACGATCAGCGCCGGCAGGAGCACGAAGTACGCCAGCCGCTCGGCCGGGGTCCAGAAGCCCTCCGGCAGCAGCGTCGTGCGCCAGCGCAGTACATGCCCCAGGCCGATCAGCAGCGCCGTCGGCGTCAGCGCGACGAGGAGCGCACCGATCACCGCCCGCCCGCCTCAGCCGCGGCCGAGGGTGTAGAACTCGGCGTTCGGCCGCATGCCGGACACGTTCGCCATCCGGTTCGACAGCGCGAAGAAGGCCGCGATGGCGGCGATGTCCCACACGTCCTCCTCGTCGAACCCGTGCGCCTTCAGCGCGTCGATGTCGGCCTCGCTCACCGCTTCGGCGCTCCGGCTCACCTTCACCGCGAAGTCGAGCATCGCCGTCTGCCGGGGGGTGATGTCGGCCTTGCGGTAGTTGATGGCGATCTGGTCGGCGATCAGCGGGTTCTTGGCGCGGATGCGCAGGATCGCGCCGTGGGCGATCACGCAATATTGGCACTGGTTGAGATTCGAGGTCGCGACCACGATCATCTCGCGCTCGGCCTTGGTGAGGTTGCCGGGCTTGTCCATCAGCGCATCGTGGTAGGCGAAGAAGGCGCGGAACTCGTCCGGCCGATGCGCCAGCACGAGGAAAACGTTGGGGATGAAGCCGGACTTCTCCTGCACCGCCTCGATGCGCGTGCGGATATCCTCCGGCATCTGCGCGAGGCTGGGGACGGGGAAGCGGCTGATCGGCAGGTCGTCGGCGCTCATGGCGGGGCTCTTCGGTTCGGCGGCTCTCGGCGCGCGCGGATGGTGGGACGGCGGTCAGTCGACGGTGTCGTCGATCGGGACGACGAGCCGGCCGCGCACCTTGCCGGCAAGCGGGCGCTCGGCGGCGGGGATCGCCTCGGCGAGCGTGATCCGCTCGACGATGTCGCCGGCGAGGCCGCCCCAGGCCGTCTGCCCGGCCTCGCCCTTGTCGATCAGAATCGCGTCGAACATGGGGCCTCCTTCGACGCCGCGCGGGCGCCGGTCGCGGCGCCGGATCGCTGCCGCTCGGAAATAGACCAAGCGTCTACTAAAAGCAAAGGCCGCGTGACGGGAGTCAGCTCATCCACTGACCGCCGTCGACGTTGTAGGTCTGGGCGACGATGTAGTCGGCCTCTTCGGAGGCGAGGAAGACGGCCATTCCCGTCAGGTCCGCGGGGGTGGCGAAGCGGCCGAAGGGGACACCGGCGGCCACTTCGGCCTTCTTCTGGCCGGGCGCCTTGCCTTCGTAGCGGGCGAAGAGGCCGTCGACATGGTCCCAATGCGCCCCGTCGACCACCCCGGGTGCGATGGCGTTCACGTTGATGCCGTGCGCGATGAGGTTCAGCCCGGCCGACTGGGTGAGCGAGATCACGGCCGCCTTGGTCGAGCAGTAGACCGCGACGAGCGCCTCCCCGCGCCGGCCCGCCTGGCTCGCCATGTTGATGATCTTGCCGCCCCGCCCCTGGGCGATCATCTGCCGCGCCGCCGCCTGCATGGTGAAGAGCACCCCCGCCACGTTCACCGCATAGAGCCGCTCGTAGCTCTCGCGCGTGATGTCGACGATGGGGGCGAGGTCGAACAGGGCGGCGTTGTTGACGAGGATGTCCAGCCGACCCGCCCGCGCCACCACCTCCGCGATCGCGGCGTCGATGCTCGCCTGGTCCGTCACGTCGAGCGCGACGGCGTATGCGGCCGGGCCGATCGCTGCGGCGGCCTCGGCGGCGGCGTCGAGGTCGACGTCGCCGATCGCGACGGTCGCCCCCTCGCGGGCATAGGCTTCGGCGAAGCCGCGGCCGATGCCGCGCGCGGCGCCCGTGATCAACGCGGATCGACCCGCAAGACGTGTCATCTCACTCCCCCGTGCTGGGCGCGACGTCCGGCGGTCGCGGCCGTGTCGCCATCGCTCGCGTGGCCCGGCGGGCACGCCGCGCCGGCGCGGCGGCCGACGATGTCCGGCGGCATGACGACACGCGACAGTAGCAGCATCATCCGAAAGGCGCCGCGATTATCGTCCCGCCGGCACCGGCAGGTCCCGTCGCCGCATCCCGTTGCGCGGCGGCCGGCGACGGCCCGTCACGGCTTAGAGCACGGTCTTCGGCAGCATGACGTGGATGCCCTTGTTGCCGTCGACCAGCTGGGTGACGCGCACGTCCGCCGCGACGGAGCACAGCATGTAGGCCTGGTTGCGCGTCAGCGAGGTGCGCTCGCAGATGCGCTCCACCATCTGCAGCACGGCCTCCTTGGCGGCATCGTCGAGGTCTTCGTCGAGGCCGATCGAAATGAGGTGCGTCGCGTTCTCGGCGAACGGCGTGGCGTAGCCGAGGTCCTTGCGCACGCTCAGCCGGAACGTGGCCGTCACGCCGGTCTCCAGCGCGGTGATGCAGACCTCGCCGTCGCCCTGCACCCCGTGCCCGTCTCCGGCGTAGAACAGCGCCCCCTCGTTGAAGACGGGCAGGTAGAGCGTCGTCCCCGGCTTCAGCTCCTTGTTGTCCATGTTGCCGCCGAACGCGCGGGGTACCGGCGAGCCGCAACGCCCCCAGGCCGGCGGCGGCGCCACGCCGATGATACCGCAGAAGGGATCGAGCGGGATCTCGGTCCCCCACGGCATCACCATCACCTGCCGCGCACGGTCGATCGCCGGATGGATCGTCTCGTATTCGGTGAACGCCTCGGGCGCGGTGCCCAGCAGCGGCAGGATCGCCATGAACCCCCAGTCCATCGTCACCTCCGTCGCCAGGATGTCCACCTGCAGGACGTCGCCCGGCATCGCGCCGTCCACGTAGACCGGCCCGGTGACGAAGTGCGGCCCGGAGCCCTGGGTCAGCTTCTCCATCGCCTCGAGGTAGGCCGGCGGCACGATCGAGCGGTCGGCGGGGAGGGATTCCGGTCCGCCGGCGGGGAAGGAATGGATCGTCACCTCGTCGCCGGAGGCGACCGTGGCCACCGGCGGCGTCGTCGCGTCGAAATAGCCCCATGACATGGCGTCATAGGTGCCGGGGATCTCGTGGCTCGCCATCGCGTCATCCTCTTTCGTCATGCTCGGCCCGACGCCGCGACGGGCGCCGGACGCTCGGCCTCACTATGAGCGCCGAGGCCGCGTCCGGCCACGCGCTCGCCGCCCGCCGGCGCCCGAATTGTAGGCGGTTCCTGTGAAGGATGTGGGCACCGGCGGCCGCGGCACCGGCGCGCGGGCCGCCCGGTGCGCGACGCTGTCGCGCGCGGTCGCACAAGCGTGGTAGCGATGCGGTATATTACCGGGTCGCGGTGCCCGGGAACGAGGTTTCGCATGGGCCCAGTCGAGGATCGGCCGGTGTCGTTGACCACTGCGCCGGCGCGCGGTGCGCACGCCCGCATCGCCGTCCTGGTCGTTGCCGGGTTCGCGCTCGCCGTCGCCCTCGCGGCGCCCCACTCGCGCACCGTCCTGGTGGGGAGCGAGCCGCTCCTGCCCGCCTACGCCGCCGCCCTCTTCATCAATGAGCTCATCACCTTCACCCTGCTGGCCGGCATCTTCCTCGTCGAGCGGTCGCGCGCGGTTCTGGTGCTGGCGTCCGGCTACCTCTTCGGCAGCCTGACGATCGTCCCCTGGGTGCTCTCCTTTCCGGGCGTGTTCCCCCTCATCGGGCTCGACGCGGGATTGCAGGGGACGGCACTCGTTGCCGCCGTCCGCCGGGTCGGCTTCCCCGCCTTCGTCCTCGCCTACGCGTTGCTGCGCGAGCGAGCGTCGGCGCCGCCCGGCCGGGGACGCCGGTCGATCGTCGCCGCGATCGCCGTCGTGGCGGCATCCGTCGCGGCGATCACGGCGCTCGTCGTCTGGGCACAGCACGCGCTGCCGCCGCTGATGCGCGACACGCGCCACGTCACGCTGCTGTGGCAGGTGGTGCCGGCGGCGGCGCTGCTCCTCTATGCGGGCGCGTTCGCCGCCCTGTGGCGCGGCCGGCCGACGATCCTCGACCTCTGGCTCATGGTGGTGGTCGTCACCCTCGCCTTCGAGGTCGCGCTCCTCTCCTATGTCAGCGGCGGGGTTCGGCTCAGCGTCGGCTGGTGGGTCGGCCGGCTGTGTGGGCTCGCCTCCGCGAGCACGGTGCTGGTGGTGCTGCTCTCGTCGACCACGGCGCTCTACGCCCGCCTCGCCCGGTCCCTCGTCGAGGAGCGGCACGCGCGCGCCAACCGGCTCGTCGCCATGGAAGCGCTGTCGGCGGCGATCGCGCACGAGGTCAACCAGCCGCTGGCGAGCATGGTCACCAATGCCAACGCGGGCCTGCGGTGGCTGCACCGCACCCCGCCCGATCATTCCGAGGTCACCGCGGCGCTGGAGCGCATCGTCGCCGACGGCCATCGCACCGGCGCGCTGGTGCGCAACATCCGTGCCCTCTTCCGGGACGACACCGGCGACGACGGCCCCGTCGCCCCCAACGCCGTCATCCGCGACGTGGTGGCGGCGCGCGGCGACGATGCGCACCTGGCGCGTATCGCCATCGCGCTCGAGCTTCGCGAGGTGCCGCCGGTGCGGGCAAACCGCGTCCACCTGCAACTCGTCGTCGGCAACCTTCTCGCCAACGCGATCGACGCGGCCGCCTCGGGCGGGAGCCGCGGCGGCGGCATCACGATCTCCACCGCGTTGTCGACCGCCGGAGAGGTCGAGGTCGCCGTCGCCGACACCGGACCGGGGATCGAGCCCGGCATCCGGGCGCGCATGTTCGACCCGTTCGTCACCACCAAGCCGGACGGAATGGGGATGGGGCTGATGATCTGCCGCTCGATCGTCGAAGCGGCGGGCGGGTGGATCGCTGCCGACGACAATCGCCCACACGGCACCGTCGTACGCTTTGCGCTGCCGCCGGCGGCCGTGCCCGGCGCGGAAGGGAGGGCGGCATGATCGCAGGCGGCACCATGGTCTGCATCGTCGACGACGACCCCTCGCTGCGCGACGCGCTCGCCAGCCTGCTCCGCTCGGTCGGCCACACCGTCGCCCCGTTCGCCTCGACGGAGGACTTCCTCGCCGCCCCGTGGCGCGACGCGGCGGGCTGCCTGGTGCTCGACGTGCGCCTCCCCGGCACCAGCGGCCTGGAGCTGCAACGCCGGCTGCGCGAGCGCGGCCCAGACCTGCCGGTCGTGTTCATCACCGGCCACGGCGACATCCCGATGTCCGTCGCGGCGATGAAGCAGGGGGCGATCGAGTTCCTGACCAAGCCGTTCCGCGACCAGGACCTGATCGACGCGGTGAACCGCGGCATCGCGCTCGACCGCGAGCGCAGGGCACGGCTCGCCACGTCCGCGGACCTGCGCGCCCGCTACGACGCGCTGACCCCGCGCGAACGCGAGGTGATGGGCCTCGTCGCGCAGGGGCGGATGAACAAGGAGATCGCCTTCGCCCTCGGCCTCAGCGAGATCACGGTCAAGGTCCACCGCGGGCACATGATGCGCAAGATGAAGGCCCGCTCGCTGCCCGACCTCGTGCGCATGGCCGACCATATCGACCCGCCGGCCTGACCCCGTTCCGCCTGCCCCCGTCCGCACGCGCTCCGTCGATGATCCTCTCGACGGCGCTCAGATACGCAGGTGCTCCAGGACGCGCGCCTCGGTGCCCGGGCCGTTGGCCCCCGCATCGTCGATCCGGCCGAGCTTCATCACCGCCCAGCGGTCGGCGATGCCGAGGGCGAAGGCGAGGTGCTGCTCGACGATGAGGATCGTCGTCCCCTCCGCCCGCTCGTCCTTCAGCGCGGCGGCGATGCGCTCGATCACCGTCGGCTGCAGGCCCTCGGAGATCTCGTCGATCAACAGGAGGTCCGGCTCGGTCATCATGGCGCGGGCGATGACGAGCATCTTCTGCTCGCCGCCCGAGAGCGTGCCCGCCTTCTGCGCCAGCCGGTCGGCGAGGAAGGGGAAGTGGCCGTAGACGCGCTCCAGCCCCGCCGCCAGCGCGCGGTCGGTCGGCAGCGCGAGGCGCAGGTTGTCGCGGATCGTCAGGTCCTGGAAGAGCGGCTGTTCCTGCGGCGCATAGGCGACGCGCGTATCCGCCATCGCCTTCGGGCCGCGCCGCGTGACCTCGGCGCCGTCCAGCAGGATCTGGCCGCGACGGGCGGGTCGCAGGCCGACGATCGTCTTCAGCAGCGTCGTCTTGCCCATGCCGTTCTTGCCCATCAGGGCGAAGATCTCGCCGGGACGCACGTCGAGCGACAGGTCGTTGATGATGTCGACGTTGCCGTAGCCGCTGGTGACCCCCTCCAGCGCCAACTTGGCGGTGATGACCTCAGCCATGGGCGCCTCCGGAATAGATCTGCTTGACGATGTCGGCGTTGACCGCCTCCTCCACGGTGCCGTCCACTACCAGGCGCCCCTGGTGCAGGACGACGATGCGGCTCGAAATCTCGCGCACGAAGTCGAGGTCGTGCTCGACGAGGATCGCCGCCATGCCGCGCTCGGCCGTCAGCGTCTTGAGGACGGTGCCGATCGTGGCACGCTCGGTCTTGGTGAGCCCGGCGGTCGGCTCGTCGAGCAGGATGAGCTGCGGCTCGAGCGAGACCACCATGGCCAGCTCCAGGCTCTGCTTCTGCCCGTGCGACAGGAGCGAGACCGGGGTGGCCAGCATGTGGTCGAGCCCGGTCAGGCGCAGAATGTCGATCGCCGGTTGCGGCAGCTCCAGCGTGTCGGCCCTCGCAACGAGGCTCGGCGCCCGGTGGGAGACGCGCGCCATCCTGAGGCACGCGGCGACGTCGAGATCCTCGAAGACGCTCGCCACCTGGAACTTGCGGCCGATGCCGCGGGCGACGATCTCGTCCGGCAGCATCCCGGCGATGGAAGTGCCGTCGATCCGCACCGTACCGCCGCTCGCGGCCGCGCCGTCGGTCATGCAGCGCATCAGCGTCGTCTTGCCCGCGCCGTTGGGGCCGACGAGGGAGACCAGTTCGCCCGGCTCCACGGTGAGGGTGACGTCGTCCAGCACCTTCTGGCTGCCGTAGGACTTCTCGACCTTGGTCATCTCGAGGAGCGGCGCGGTGCCGGTCCGCGCGAGCCGCGCCGATTCCACCGCCACGAGGGTCGGCGCAGGCGCGGCCTTGCGCCAGGCCTTCAGCGGCGCGACCACGGCCGCGAGACCGCCGGGCAGGACGATGATGACGAGCACGAAGAGCGTGCCGATGAAGAGCTGCCACAGGAACGGCAGGTCGCCCGACAGCTCCGCCGACAGGTAGCCGATGCCGACCGCCCCCAGGACCGGGCCGACGATGGTGCCCCGCCCGCCGAGCGCGGTCCACACCACCAGCTCGGTGCCGAAGACGAACCCGGCGTTCTCCGGCGCTACCACCCCGGAGGCGTTGGCGTAGAGGAAGCCGGCGAGCCCGGTGGCCCCCGCCAGCACCGCCGTCAGCAGGATCTTGATGCGCTGCGTGCCGATGCCGAGATAGGCGCAGCGCATCTCGTTGTTGCGGATCGCCGTCAGCAGCCGGCCGGCGTCGGATCGCACGAAGACGAGGGCCGCGACCGTCATGACGACGAGGACCACACCGACGAGACGGAAATACCCCTCCAGCGACAGCGCCATCCCCCAATAGCCGACGAGGCCGGAGGACGAACCCGTCCACGTGCCGCCCGAATAGATGAGCTGGGTGATCACGATCGGCACCACCAGCGAGATGATGGTGGCGTAGAAGGCCGAGGAGCCGGGGTAGAAGGTGAGCCAGCCGACCGCCGCGCCGACCAGCGTCGGGACGACGATGGCCGCCAGCAGCCCCAGCGCGAGATAGGGCGCGGAATCGCCCAGGTGGGTGAGGATCATTGCCGTGGCGTAGGCGCCGACGCCGAAGAACGCCGCCTGACCGAACGTCAGGATGCCGGTAAAGCCCCACAGGAGGTCCACCGTGATCGCCAGCATGGCGAAGATCATCGCCCGCGTCAGCACGTTGAGGGCGAAGCGGTCGAGCATGGAGGGGCCGAGCAGCATCACCGCGACGGCGGCGAGCGCGAGGACGATCAGCAGCGCGCCGCGGCCGCGTCGCCGGGCGGGCGCGGCGCCGGAGATGGCGACATCAGGCACGGGAGAACCCTTTCGGCGAGAGGCGCAGGATGAGCGCGGCGAGGACGGCGATGGTGACGCCGCCGAGGATGGGGCTGACGAAGGTGGAGACGATCACCTGCATGCCGCCCAGGACGAGGCACGCCAGCGCCAGCGCCCCGAACGACTGCCCCGCCACCATCACCAGCATGAACGAGCCGACGAGCCAGGCGACGCCCATGTTGGGGTCGACACTGGTGAGCGGCGTCAGCAGCACCCCCGCGAGGCCGGCGAGCCCGGTGCCGATCATGAATGTCACGGTGCGGATCTTGGCGGTGTCGAGCCCCAGGATGCGCGCCAGCGTCTCGTTCATGATGACCGCGCGGGCCGACAGGCCGAGGCGCGTGCCCTCCATGAGGTAGGCGAAGCCGAGCCCCAGAAGGATCGCCGCCCCCAGCGCGAAGAGGCGATAGGCCGAATAGGAGGTGCCGAAGACGTCCATCGTCCCCGGAATGAGGCTCTCGGTGAACTGCACGTCGCGGCCGAAGACGAGCGTGATGAGCTGGCCGATGACGATGCCGAGCCCCCAGGTGGCGAGGATCGCATCGAGCGGGCGCGCGTAGAGCGGGCGGACGATGAAGCGCTCGGTGAGGATGCCCAGGACGCCGCCGACGACGAACGCGATCGGGAGCGCCGCCCACGGGCTGAGGCCCATCTCGGCCGTCGCCACCGCGCAGTAGCCTCCGACGGTGAGCCAGGCACCGTGCGCGAAGTTGATGATCTTGAGGACGCCGAAGATCGTCAGAAGGCCGGTGGCGACGATGAACAGGACGGCCGAGCTGGTCACCATGTCGAGGAAGAGAGTCATGGCAGTCTCCACGCGGCGGGAAAGCGGGGTGGCGGGCGCAAACGGCGGGACCGGAGCCCCGCCGCGACGGGTTCAGGTCAAAGGTTCGGGCACTGCTCGCCGGGGTCGACGTTCTCGAACGAGGAGACGACCTTCACCGAGCCGTCGGCCTGCACCTCGCCGAGGTACATCGTCAGCGGCGCGTGGTGCTGCTTGGACATCGCGATCGTCCCGCGCGGGCCGGTGAACGAGACCTCGCCGAGCGCGTCCAGCACGGCGCGCGGATCGGTCGACCCGGCCTTCTCGACGGCTTCCTTATAGAGGTAGACGCCTTCGTACTGCGGGACCGAGAGGTCGTTGGGGGTGCGCAGGTCCTCGCCGAACTTCTCTTCCATGGCGGCGAGGAAGCTCTTGTTCTCGTCCGAGGCGATGCCGGTGATGTAGGACGCGGAGATGAGGATGCCCTCCGCGTCTCCGCCCATCGATTTCGCCGTCCCCTCGTCGACCGCGAGGTTGGCGTAGGGGACCGTCACGCCCGCGCCGCGCAGCTGCTTGGTAAGCGTCACGTTGGGCGCGCCGCCGGCGGTGGAGGTGATCAGCGCGTCGGCGCCGGAGTTCTTGAGCTGCGAGATGATGGCGGTCCAGTCCGTCCCGTCCATCGGCAGGTACTCCTCGCCGACGACCTCGCCGCCGTTCTCGCCGATATAGGCCTCCGCGAAATCGAGCATGCCGCGGCCGAAGGCGTAGTCGCTGCCGATGAGGAAGAACTTCGTCGCCCCGTCCGCCATCAGGTAGTCGACCACCGGGGGCACCTGCTGCTCGGGCACCCAGGCGTTGACGTAGAGGAACGGGTTGCAGGAGCGCCCCTCGTAGAACGAGGTGTAGATGTAGGGGATGCGCCCGCGCTGCACGATCGGCAGGCCCGCGTTGCGTGCCGCGCTCGTCTCCATCGAGATGAGGACGTCCACCTCGTCGCGGAAGACCAGCGCGTCGAACGCCTTCTGCGCCCCCACCGCGCCCGACCCGTCGTCCGCGACGACGAGTTCCAGCGGCCGGCCGAGCACGCCGCCGCCGGCGTTGATCTCCTCGACCGCCAGCTCGGCGGCCTGCACCACGGACGGGGCGACGACGCTGTTGGCGCCGGACAGGCCCACCGGCACGCCGATCTTGATCGGCTCCTCGGCGTGCGCCGCGCCGGCGAGGAGAGTGGCCGCCAGGACGGCGGCGATCTTGGTGTTCATATTGTCAGCTCCTGCTTCAGGACGAGCGAAGGTGAGGCCACGAAGGCCCCGATCGACGGGGGTCGCGCGAGGGCGCCGAGGCGCCGGGTCAGCGGTAGACGTCGCGACGTCTGTCCGCGTGGACGTGGTTGTGGGCGTTGATCTGCCGGACCGTGGCGATGCTGGTCAGATCCACCTCGGCGAGAAGCGTCTCCGCCTCGCTGCGGTGAGCCGGGCCGGCGAGCGGCCAGCCGTCGGGACCGAGGATGAGGCTCTGGCCGATGAACGGCTGCCCCCGCTCCACTCCCACCCTGTCCGCGCAGGCGATGTAGATGCCGTTGGAGTGGGCCGCCGCCTTGTGCAGCGTGTTGGCCATCGCCTCCACCGCGGGGTCCTGGCTCGGCATCGGCACCCAGTTGGTCGGAATGCAGACGATCTGGGCCCCCGCATCGGCCAGCGTGCGGAAGGTCTCCGGGAACCAGCCGTCGTAGCAGACGGCGATGCCGATCTTGCCGAGCGGCGTGTCGAACACCGGGAGGCCCACGTCGCCGGGGGCAAAGAACAGCGTCTCCTTGTCCCACAAATGGAGCTTGCGGTAGCGGCCGATGAAGCCGTCCGGCCCGGTCAGCAGCGCGCCGTTGTAGACCCGCCCCTCCGCCGCCTCGGCGATGCCCGAGACGATGTGGATGCCGAGCCGCCGCGCCAGCGCCACCAGGAAGGCCGCGGCCTTGCCCTCCGGCACCGGGCCGGCGAGCCGGGCGAGTTCCTCGTCACTCTCGAAGACGTAGCCGCTGGGGGCGAGCTCCGGCAGCACGACGAGGCTCGCCCCTCGCGCGGCCGCCGCCTCGACGTTCGTTTCGATGGTCGCCAGGTTGGCGTCCACCTCGCCGATTTTCGGCTCGAACTGGATGCAGGCGACCGTGTAGCGGCCGGGCCGGGGCCCGGAACCGGGGTCGGAGGGCATGATGGGTCTCCAAAACGCAAAAAGCCCCTGACGCGGCGTGAACCGCAGGTCAGGGGCTACGAAGCCTTGATGTGAAGACGGCAACCTTGCCGCCGAGCATCGCTGCTCTTGTGGCGCGAAAGTTGGCACGGCTCGAATTGAGGCTCAAGCCGAACTTTCGACCAAACGCTGCCTATTCTTTCGGCGCGCCCGCTTTGACCTCCGCACCGCGGCGCAAGCCCAGCCGCGCCATCGTCTCGTACGCGGTGACGATCTCTTCGGCGATGGCGCTGAGGGGGATGCGCTCGGCCGTCGCCTGGTCGCGCAGGAGTCGGTAGGCGGCGTCCTCGGCCATCCCCTGCTCGTCCATCAGGACGCGGATCGCCCGGTCGACCATGCGCCGGCCCTTCAGCGTGTCCTCCAGCTTGCGGATCTTGCCGTTGAGCCGCCCTTCGGTGCGGTGGCGGTACCGCGCCAGGGTGAACTGCGTCAGGATCCCCAGCGGGCGCAGCGGCTTGCTCATCACGCCGTGGGCGTTGAGGTCGTAGATCGACTTCAGCGTCGTCGGGCTCTCGTACGTGACGATGGCGATGACGGCGACGTCGTGCCCCTCGAGGAGCTGCACCATGTCGCCCACCGCCACCTCGTCGACACCGACGAGGATGGTGTCGATCCCGTCCGGCAGCACCAGCGGCGGCGGCCAGGCATGGCCGACCGCGCAGCCGAGGCGCTTCAGGTGCGCGCCGAGCAGCTGGCCGTCCTCGTCTTGCGGGTGGATCAGCAGCGCGCGGGCGCGGCGCAATTCGTCGAGGATGCGCCGCGCGCCCCGCCCTTGGCTATCGTTCATGCCGCTCCCCTCGCCGGCTGCCCCGTGTATCGCAGAGGCATCCGCCGTGCCGCGGCGGCACGGGTCGGCGAGCGGGTCGTCGGGTCCATCGCGCTCACGCCCAGGACTCCAGCGCGCGCTCTTCGATGCGGGTCGCGGCAAGGTAGGGGTCCGGGCGGACGGCGACGCGGCTCTCCCAGACGATATCGAACAAGCCCTGCGCGTTGGCCACACCGATGCGCGGGGTGAGCCACAGGTGGCGCGTGTCGGCGTCGACGCGCACGCGGCCCTCGGGCGTGTCGAACTCGTCGCCCAGGGGGTCGAGCGCGATGCGGCGCGGGTCGGCGGCACCGACGCGGGCGAGCGCGCGGGCGAACATGTGGACCTGCATGTAGGCCGCCTCGGACCAGATGCTGGTGGTCGCCTCGGCTCCGAAGCGTGCCTTGAACGCTTCGACGAAGGCGCGGTTGGCGGCGTTGTCGACCGTCTGCACGTAGGTCGCGGCGAGGATGTGGCCGGTACAGGCCGCCGCGCCGATGGTGGCGATCTCCGTCTCGGCCATGGTGAGGCTCGCGATCGGCTGGCGCGCGCGGTCGAACCCGGCCGCGTCGTAGAGGCGATAGAACGCCTGCGCGGAGGTGCCGATGATTGTGGAGAAGACCGCATCCGGCGCCGCGGTGCGGATCTTCGGGATGATGTCCTCCAGCGCGTCCGCCCCCGCCTCCAACGGCACGTAGGTCTCGCCGACGACCTCGCCGCCGCGCGCCTCGATCAGCTCCTGCATGATGCGGTTGGACTCGCGCGGGAAGATGTAGTCCGAGCCGACGAAGTAGATGCGTCCGCCGTGATGGCGGATCAGGTAATCGGCCAGCGGCAGGCACGTCTGGTTCACGGTGGCGCCGCAGTAGAGGACGTTCTCGCAATACTCGAACCCCTCGTACATCGAGGGGTAGAACAACAGCCCGTTGTGCCGCTCGACGATCGGCAGCACCGTCTTGCGGCTCGCCGACATGGAGCAGCCGAAGATGATGTCGAGATCGTCTTCGGCGAGCATGCGGCGGGCGAGTGCCAGATAGTCGGCGTTGCGGGCACCGGGATCGTACACGGTCGGCACGATGGGGCGGCCGAGAATGCCGCCGGCGGCGTTGATCTCGGCGATGGCGAGCTCGGTGCCGCGCAGGTGCTCGGTTTCGGTGACGACGGTGGTGCCGCTCCTAGAGAACAAGACGCCGACGCGCCAACCATCCGAATCAGGGCTCACGTCCCCTCCCTACCGTCACTCCACGAAGCGCGCGATGCTATGGGCCCACCTGCGCCGCGACAAGGCACGGCCCCCGCCGGGCCGACCTGCCGCGCCGCTCGCAGCGGCCGTCGCGCGCGGTTCGCGCCGTCGGGGGCAGATGGCACGCCATCCGTGGATCCGGGCATCGAATTGAATAGCTATCGTTCGGTGCAAAATTTCGACCATACGGCGAAGGGCGCGCCGCCGGGCGGGCCCGTCGCCGATCCGGACGCGCGCTGAACGCCGATCCGGTGAGCGCCCGCTTCGTGCAGACGATCCAGAGCGGCATGTCGATCCTGGCGCGCGATGGGGCGAACCGCGAGGATCTCGTTGCGGTCGCCGAAGTGGCGATGGCCGCCTGGGACGCGCACTTGTCCGCCGCCGGCGCACCGGGCCGGCCGCCGACGCGACCCGGATAAGGCCGGCGCCGGCCCCTTCTGCCCGCTCGGGTGTCGAGGCTACCGTCGACGATCGGCTCTACGCGTCCGGATTTGTCGTCCACGCCGATCAACGTCAGCGAGACTGGGACGGGTCGGCCGGGAAGAGGCTCTGCGGCCGCGGGGGGCTGCGCCGTCAGCGGTGGCGCAGGTTCTCGACCAGCAGGCGGAAGGCGAGGCCGTGCTGCCGGCGGCTCGGATAATAGATGTGATAGCCCTCCCAGGTGGGCCACCAGTCCGCCAGCACCGGCAGGAGCCGACCGGCGGTCAGGTGCGCCTCCACCTGATCGAGCGGCACGAAGACGAGGCCGATGCCATCGAGCGCGGACGCCACGCGCAGGGCGAGACTGTTGAACACCGCCGGCCCCTCGATCCGCACGCGGCGCGTCTCGCCGTCCTTCTCCAGCGGCCAGGTGAAAATCTCGCCGCGCGTCGGCAGACGCGAGCGCACGCAGCGGTGCACGGTCAGCGCGTCCGGGTCGGTGGGCATCGGGTAGCGTTCGAAGTAGGCCGGCGCGCCGACCACCGCCATCGTCACGTCGGCGCTGATGCGCACCGCGATCATGTCCCGCGCAACCTGATTGCCGAGGCGCACCCCCGCGTCGAACCGGTCGGCGACGATGTCGATCATGCCGCCGTCGACGATGATCTCAACCTCCACGTCCGGATATTCCAGCGCGAACGCGGCGAGGCGGGGTTGCAGCACCCGCACGGCCGGATGCTCGCCGGCGCTGATGCGGATGGTACCGCGCGGGGTGTCGCGGATCTCGTTCAGCTCGTCGAGAGCGTCCTGCATCTCCCCGAACTGCGGGCCGAGGCGGGCGAGCAGGCGCGCCCCCGCCTCCGTCGGCGCGACGCTGCGGGTGGAGCGGGTCAGGAGACGCACGCCGAGCGCCTCCTCCAGGTTGCGGATCGTCTGGCTCAGCGCCGACTGCGACATTCCGAGTTCCGCCGCCGCGTTGGTGAAGCTGCGGTGCCGCGCGACGACGGTGAAGGCGAACAGGTCGTTGAAGACGCGGCGGTCCATTATGCCTGCATTTCGATAAAGCCAATCTCATTTTGAAGGGTAATCGCTGAGTGGCGCGGCGTCCATCTGAGGTCGGCGCCCCGGTGTCGTGGGGCGCTGCGCGCAGGCGCAGTCCGTTCGAAAGGAAGTATCCGTGCAGTCACGTACGCTCGGCACCCTCGACGTTTCGGCCCTCGGGCTCGGTTGCATGTCGATGAGTGCGCTTTACGGACCGCCGGGCGATCACGCCGAGATGATCGACGCGACCGCCGCGCGGATCCCGCTGGTGGGCGAGCGCCTGCCCGAGGCCGTCTTGGAGATGACCGGGCTCTGACCCGCGCCGCCGGCGGCGGCCACCCCGCCCCCGGCATCGACCCACCACCCCCGCGCGCCCGCCGCGCCCGACGATGGATCGACCCCCGATGACCCCACCTCGCCCCCTGCCGCTCGCCGCCCTGCTGGTGGGCCTGACCCTCGCCACCGCCGCGCGTGCCGAGCCCAACCGCGTCGAGTTCCCCGACGATCTCGACGCATTGGAGCACTACACCACCGTCACGCGCCGCGACGTCACCGAGTTCATGTACACCTCCCGCGCCGCGCTCGACGCGATCCGGGCCGGCGGCGAGATCCCGGACGGGACGCAGATCATCCTGCAGGACTGGCGCGAGGGCGAGGTCTACCGTCTCTTCGTGATGCAGAAGGGGGACGGCTGGGGCGCGGACTATGCCGCCGCCACCCGCACCGACGACTGGCAATTCCAGTGGTTCTGGCCGGACGGGTCGGTCAACATGGACGAAAACACCGCCCGCTGCCGCGCCTGCCATGCCGCGCGCGAGGGCCGCGACTTCATGTTCACCTACAACGATGCCCGGCGGTATGAGTGAGCGGGCGGCCCGGCTGAGGCCCCTGCCGCGCCTCTCCCTCGACCTCGCGGCGGCCGCCTTCCTGCTGATGGCGTTCGCCTACTGGTGGCTCGGCAACCTCGCCCACGAACTCTTCGGCACGACCTTCTTCCTCGTCCTGGTGCGCCATGTCGCCAACAACCGGGCATGGTGGGGCGCCGTCCGCCGCGGCCGCTACGACGCGCGCCGCACCGCGAGCCTCGTGCTGACGCTCCTGCTCGCGGTGGCGATGGCGGTGCTGCTGGCGACCAGCCTCGCCATTTCGCGCACGGTGTTCGCCGTCCTGCCGCTGCCGGACGCATTCAGCCTGCGCGAGGCGCACTGGTTCGCCGCCTACTGGGTCGTCGCCCTCGTCGGCCTGCATCTCGGCCTCAACTGGCCGAAGGTCTCGCGCCTCCTCAAGCGGGTGACCGGCCTGTCGCTCGCCGCAAGGGGGTGGCGCGTGGCGGGGATGGTGCTGGCGGCCGGTATCGCCGTGCTGGGGGTGGGCAGCGGGTCGGCGCTCGGCCTGTGGCCGCGCCTGGCCTTCCGCTACTCGCTCGTGATGTGGGACTTCAACGCCGCGCTGCTGCCCTTCTTCGGCCATTGGCTCGCCGTCGTCGGTCTGTTCGCGGTCGCGGGCCACATGGCGATGCGCCTCGTCGAGGTCGCCGGGGCCGCCGCGGCGCGACGGGAATAGGGCGCCGCGGTGGACCGCGGCCGGCCGTTGCCGGCGCATTGTCACAGGGCGCGTGACAGCGGCGCAAACTTGGCCAATAGATGCGCCAGGGAGTAAATAGCGCCGCCCTTAAGCGGCCGCATCGAGAGGGCCCTTCACTATGCGTCAGACCATCCGCCACGCGTTCGTCGCCATGGCGACACTCGCCATGTTCGGCGCCACGGCACCGGCCAAGGCCCAGGACTTCATCGGCATTCTCACGGGGGGCACGTCGGGCGTCTACTACCCGCTCGGCGTCGCGATCTCGAACGTCTACTCGCAGGAGATCGAGGGGGCGCGCCCGTCGGTCCAGTCGACCAAGGCCTCGGTCGAGAACCTCAACCTTTTGCAACAGGGCCGCGGCGAACTGGCCTTCACCCTCGGCGACAGCCTGGCGCTGGCCTGGGAAGGTGACGCCGATGCCGGCTTCCCGCGCAAGCTCGACAAGCTGCGTGGCCTCGCCGCGATCTACCCCAACTACGTGCAGATCGTCGCCTCCGAGGAGTCCGGCATCACCACGCTGGAGGATCTCAAGGGCAAGCGCCTCTCCGTCGGTGCGCCGAAGTCGGGCACCGAGCTGAACGCGCGCAAGATCCTCGAGGCCGCGGGCATGAGCTACGACGACCTCGCCAAGGTCGAGTACCTGCCGTTCGCCGAGTCTGTGGAGCTGATCAAGAACCGCCAGCTGGACGCGACGCTCCAGTCCGCCGGCCTCGGCGTGGCCTCGATCCGTGACCTTGCCACCAGCCTGCCGATCACCGTCGTGCCGATCCCGGCCGAGGTGACGGACGCGGCCGGCGCGCCGTTCGTGAAGCAGACGATCCCGGCCGGCACCTACGACGGCCAGGACGCCGACGTCGAGACCGCCGCGGTGCTCAACTACCTCGTCACGCACGACGGCGTGTCGGACGACCTCGCCTACGCGATGACGAAGGCGCTGTTCGAGAACCTGGACGACCTCGTCGCCGCGCATGCCGCCGCCAAGGCGATCAAGCTGGAAGGCGCGGCCGAGGGCATGCCCGTGCCGATGCATCCGGGCGCGGAGCGCTACCTGAAGGAGGTCGGCGTCCTAAACTGACGCCGCAGCCTCCCCGATAGAGCCACCGGCGGTCCGGCGAACCGGGCCGCCTCACACGCGACCTCAACCGCACCCGCGCGGGCACAGAGGGCTCCCGAATGGACGACCGGACCCCCCACCCGGAGCTGGCCGGCCAAGCCGAACTCCAAAATCCGGAGCATGGTCTGCCGGAGAGCTTCGGCGCCGGCTGGCCCGGCCGCATCCTCTTCTGGATCGCCGTCGCCTTCTCCACCTTCCAGATCGTGACCGCGTTCGGCGTGCCGCTCGACCGGCCGCTGCTGAACGGCGCGCTGGGCGTCGCGGTGACGCCGATGCGGCTCGCCTGGGTGGTGCTGGCGCTCGGCGGGCTGGGGCTGGCGGTACGGGCGGCGCGGGGGCGGCCGTTCGCCGAGGGCCTCGTCGCCCTCCTCGCGCTCGGCGCCGTGGCGGTGCTGATCGACGCCTTTTCCGGCACGCTGCCGAGCCAGGTGGTGCGGGCGCTGCACGTGGGCTTCCTCGGCCTGGTGGCGGGCGGAATGCTCGCCAACCACCGCGCCCGGACGGGCTTCGGCCGCACGATCGGCTGGGTCTTCGGCGCGGCGGCGTTCGGCGTCGGCCTCTATCAGTGGGCCTTCTACGAACCGCTGCTGATCCGCGCCGGATACCCGACCACGCTCGACCTCGTCGTCGGCTCGGCGGCGATCGTCCTCCTCTTCGCCTTCGTGTGGCGCGTGA
Source organism: Acuticoccus sp. I52.16.1 (assembly GCF_022865125.1). Taxonomy (NCBI): domain Bacteria; kingdom Pseudomonadati; phylum Pseudomonadota; class Alphaproteobacteria; order Hyphomicrobiales; family Amorphaceae; genus Acuticoccus; species Acuticoccus sp. I52.16.1. Next base: position 479,624 of record NZ_CP094828.1, read on the forward strand.
TGGGGCCGGCGCTCGTCATCGTCGCGGGGATCTTCCTCGCCTACTGCCTGTTCGGCCAGTATCTGCCGGCGCCGTTCAACCACCGCGGCTACCCGTTCGAGCAGGTGGTCGAGCATATGGCCTACGGCACCGAAGGCATCTACGGCGTCGCGACCTACGTGTCGGCGACGTACATCTTCCTCTTCATCCTGTTCGGCGCCTTCCTGGAGCGCGCCGGCATGATCGGCCTCTTCACCGACATCGCGATGGGCCTGTTCGGCGGCGCACGCGGCGGGCCGGCGAAGGTCGCGGTGTTCTCCTCGGCGCTGATGGGGACGATCTCGGGCTCGGGCGTCGCCAACGTGGTGTCGACCGGGCAGTTCACCATCCCGCTGATGAAGCGGTTCGGCTACCGTGCCGGGTTCGCCGGCGGTGTCGAGGCCACGGCCTCGATGGGCGGGCAGATCATGCCGCCGGTGATGGGCGCGGTCGCCTTCATCATGGCCGAGACGCTGGACGTCGCCTACGTCGAGATCGTCAAGGCGGCGATCATTCCGGCCGTGCTCTACTACGCCTCCGCCTTCCTGGCGGTGCACCTGGAGGCCGGCAAGCGTGGCCTCGCGGGCCTGCCCAAGGCCGAACTCCCCAATGCCGGCCGCGCGATCGCCGAGAAGTGGCACCTCATCCTGCCGCTGGCCGCGCTCGTCTACCTCCTGTTCTCGGGCTACACGCCGCTCTTCGCCGGCTCGGTCGGCCTGGCGCTGACGGCGCTGCTGATCCTCGCCGGATCGGCCGCGCTGGGGATCACGGCGCAGGCGGTGCGTCTTCTCTTCTGGGTCGCCATCGGGCTGCTGGCGGCGACCGCACTGTGGCTGGGGGTGACGCTGGTGCTCGGCCTCGTCATCGTCGCGGCTGCGCTCAGCCTCCTCTACCGCGGCGGACGCGAGACGCTGATCACCTGCCGCGCTGCGCTGGCGGACGGCGCCCGCCAAGCGCTCCCGGTCGGCCTCGCCTGCGCCTCGGTCGGCATCGTCATCGGCACCATGACGCTGACGGGCATCGGCACGATCTTCGGCTCGTGGGTGGTGTCGGTCGGCGAAAGCTCGCTGATCCTGTCGCTGGTGCTGACGATGATCGTCAGTCTGATCCTCGGCATGGGGATCCCGACCATCCCGAACTACATCATCACATCCTCGCTCGCCGCGCCCGCGCTGCTCGACCTCGGGGTGCCGCTGATCGTCTCCCACATGTTCGTCTTCTACTTCGGCATCATGGCGGACCTGACGCCGCCGGTGGCGCTCGCCTGCTTCGCCGCCTCGCCGATCGCCAAGGAGTCGGGCTTCAAGATCTCGATCCAGGCGATGAAGATCGCGCTGCCGGGCTTCGTGATCCCCTACATGGCGGTCTACGACCCGGCGCTGATGGTGCAGGCCGTCGGCGGCGCATCGGGCGCCTTCTTCGCGCTCGACGTCGCCTACATGGTGCTGAAGGCGGCGCTGGCGGTGGGCATGTGGGGCGTGGCGGCGATCGGCTACCTGCGCGGCCCGCTCGCAGCGTGGGAGCGCCTGCTGGCGGTGGCGGCGGCGGCCTCGCTCGTGATCGCCAGTCCGGTGACCGACCCGATCGGCTTCGCCCTCGTCGCGCTGGTGGTGGGGATCCATTGGTGGCGCACGGGACGCGCGACCCCGGCCCGGGCGTGAGGTCCGGCGCGTGAGCCTTTGTCTCCTCGCCGCGGCGCTCACCGTGCCGCTGACGGGCGACACGGTGACGCTCGCCTGGTCACACTCGGTGGAGCACGTGCGCTGGGAGGAGACCTGGCGCGACACGCCGGAGGGTCTCGTCCTCGTCGAGGCGCGGGTCAAGGGCTCGGGCGCGGGCATGGACCCGCCCCCGGAGGCACACCTCGAGGACGGGTTCTGGGCCTGGACGCCGGCGATCCCGCCGCTGGCCGAGGTGGTGCTGCGCCGCTCGGGCGCGACGGCCGACTGGGAGTTGTGCCACGACGGCGCCTGCCGCTCGATGGCCGCGCTCCTGCCGCCCGAGGCAGACCCGGTGACCTTGGCGCCCTGCCCCGCGGGCTGAACCCGCGGCGCTCTCAGCCGCTCGCGAAGCGGATCACCCACTCGATGGCGTCGACGCTGAGGGCGCTGGTGACGGCGAACATGCCGATGAAGGCGAGCAGCGCGCCGCCCACCAGCACCGCGCCGCCGACGAGCGACATTCCGAGCAACTTGCCGATCAGGTCCCAACGCATCGAGGGCCTCTGCAACCAACGCGACAGACCTCTATCTAGGTGGCCCGTCCCGATTGCGCGGGGGCACAGGGGCAGAATGCCCCGCCGCACACCGCGGCACTGCCATGCGTGCGCGACGAGGCCGCCCCGGCTCGCAGCGCCCGGCCGGCTCAGCTGAAGAGAGTGCCGCCGTTGATGTCGATGTTGGCGCCGGTGATGAAGGCGGCCTCGTCGGACGCGAGGTAGGCGACCGCGTTGGCGACGTCGCGCGAGGTTCCCTGGCGCTTCAGCGGTGTCGCGGCCTCCACCTTCACGCGGACTTCGGGCTGGGTGTGGATGTTGTGGAAGTCGGTGTCGATCATGCCGGGACACAGGGCATTGACGCGGATCCGGGGGCCGAGCTCCTTGGCGAGGCCGCGCGTCATCGTCGCGACGGCGCCCTTGGAGGTGGCGTAGGCGACCGCGCCCGGTCCGCCGCCGTCGCGCGCCGCCTGGCTGGCGATGTTGATGATGGCGCCGCTCGTCATGTGCGGCAGGACGGCCTTGATCATGTGAAAGGTGCTGGTGAGGTTGAGGTCCATGACCGCGTTCCAATGGTCGAGCGTCATCTCGGCCATCGTCTTGCGGGCGATCAGGCCGCCGGCGTTGTTGACCAGAATGTCGATCGCGCCGAACGTCTCGTGGGTACGGCGCACCAGTTCGGCCGCGTCTTCGGCGCGGGTGAGGTCGCCCGCGAGGGCGAACGCCTCGCCGCCGGCGGCCTTGATCTCGGCCACCGTCTCGTCGGCGCCCTGGCTGCTGGCGAAGTAGTTCACGGCGACTTTGACGCCGGCCTCGGCCAGCCGCACGGCGCAGGCACGCCCGATGTCTCGCCCGGCGCCCGTGACGATCGCGGTTTTTCCGTTCAACGACATGATGGTGGTCTCCTTTTGGGCCCGGGCCGGGCGGATGATGGCGGTCCGTGCGCCGGCCGCCGCTGTCGCCGCTTGCCGTGCGGCTGTTCGGGCTACTAGTATTCCAGATGCGCAGGTACAACAAGCGGCGGTCGGCATTCCAAGTTGGACAGCCGGCCAGAGTCTGGCACATGCCGAGGGCCGCGACGGCGCCCGCGCCGGAGCGGACGGCACGAGGTGGGCGCCGCGCGACAGGGGACGAGGGATTCATTGATGACGCAAACGGCCGCTCTCCAGGGGCGCACCAGCGTGGAACACATCGTCGACAGCCTCTACGGCGAGATCATCAAGCTGCGCCTGCTCCCCGGCGACAAGATTTCCGAGGCGGAGATCGCGCAGCGGTTCGGCGTATCGCGTCAGCCGGTGCGGGACGCGTTCAACCGGCTGGCGCTGCTCGACCTGGTCCAGGTGCGGCCGCAGCGCGCGACCACGGTGAAGCGCTTCTCCGCCAAGGCGATTCAGAAATCCCGCTTCATCCGCGCCGCGGTCGAGGCGGAGGTGCTGCGCCGCGCCGCCGCGGCGTGCGACGAGGCCGGCGGCTTGCGCCTCGACGCGGCGCTCGCCCAGCAGCGCGATGCCCTCCGGCACACCGACTACGAGTCGTTCGCGCGGCTGGACTACGAATTCCATAAGATATTGTGCGAAATCGGTCAGGTTTCATACGCCTACGACGTGATCTCGGTCGAGAAGGCGAAGGTCGATCGCTTGTGCATCCTCAGCCTCACCAACGAGGCGCGGATGCCCCAGTTAATCATCGACCATGAAGACATGGCCAAGGCGGTCAAAGCCGGCAACGTCGACTGGGCAGTGGCGGTCGGTATGCTGCATCTGACCCGGCTCGATACGACGATCGAGGCCGTGCGCCAGACCAATGCGGACTTCTTCGAGGCGGACGAAGACTGATCCGGCGACCGGACGCCGGAGCGTCGCCGATACAGCCGCGAGTTGACAACTGCCCGAACTAGCATACTAGTAATCCATTGTGATGGACGGAATGACGGCCATCCGGCCCGCTTCACCGGCGGGCGACACAATCATAATCGGAGGAATGGAATGGCTTTGCTGCACCGCTTCAAGGCGCACACCCTCGGCACTCTCGCCGGCTCTGCGCTCCTCGCGCTCACCGCGTCCGCGAGCGCTGCCGACATGCGCGGCTGGAACATCCACGTCGAGGACTACCCGGTGTCGATCGCCATGGAAGCGTTCGTCGACGAGGTCGAAGAGCGCACCGACGGCGCCATCACCGGCCGCGTCTACCACAACGGCGTGCTCGGCGATCAGCCCGACGCGATCGAGCAGGTGCGCCTCGGCGTGATCGACTTCGGCGTCTTCAGCCTCGGCCCCATGGGCCAGGCCGTGAACGCCACCAACGTCGTCTCGCTCCCCTTCATCTTCAAGAGCATCCCGCAGATGCACCGCCTGATGGACGGCGAGGTCGGCGAGGCGATCGGCGAAGGGATGCGCGAACGCGGCATCGTCGCCCTCGGCTGGTACGACGCGGGCGCCCGCTCCTTCTACAACTCGGTCCGCCCGATCAACACGCCGGCCGACGTCGACGGCCTGAAGATCCGCGTCATGAGCAACGACCTCTTCGTCAAGATGGTCGAGTCGATGGACGGGAACGCGACGCCGATGGCCTTCGGCGAAGTCTACCAGTCGATCAAGACCGGCGTCGTCGACGGGGCGGAGAACAACCCGCCGTCCTACGAATCGACGAACCACTACGAGGTCGCGAAATATTACTCGCTCACCGAGCACCTCATCATCCCCGAGTGCCTGTGCATGAGCCTGAAGACCTGGGACAAGCTGACGCCGGACCAGCAGACCATCCTGAAGGAGGCCGGCCGCGCCAGCGCCGAGTTGCAGCGCGGGCTGTGGGCCGAGCGCGAGGCGGCCAGCATGGAAACCGTCAAAGCCGGCGGCACCGAGGTCAACACCATCGCCGACAAGGCCCCCTTCCAGGAGGCGATGGCACCGGTCTACGAGGCCTTCCTCGCCGCCAATCCCGACCTGTCGGACCTCGTCGAGATGATGCGCAGCGCCGACTGACCGTCGCGTTTCGCCGGGCGCCCGCCGCTGGCCGGCCGGGCGCCCCACGCTGTCGCCCACCCGGATATCGCGACCATGTCCCCTTCTTCCCGGACCGACGGGCTTGTCGACCGCGCGCTGGACGGCGTGCGGTGGCTGTGCCTCGCCCTCGCCTCGCTCGCCCTCGTCACCCTCGTCATCACCTTCGGCTGGCTCGTCTTCGGGCGCTATGTCCTCAACGCGACGCCCACCTGGGTCGAGCAGCTGGCGCTCCTGCTGATCTGCTACATCGTCTTCCTCGGCGCCGCCGCGGGGGTCCGTGAGAACACCCACATCGGCGTCACCCTCTTTCGCGATCTCACCCCGCCGGTGGTGCAGAAGGTGCTGATCATCCTCGTCGACGTCGTGATGGCGGCGTTCGGCGCGGTGATGCTGAGCGCCGGAATCACGCTGATGATCTTCGGCTGGGATACGCGCCTTCCCATGCTGAACCTGCCCGAGAGCGTACGCACGCTGGCGATCACCTCCTGCGGCGCGCTCGTCTTCCTCTTCGCGGGCCTGCGCGCGGTGCAGCGCCTGGTGCGGTTCCGGTCGTTCGACCCGGCTCCGCCGGCAACGGAGCACTGACCTTGGGGCTTCTCCTCCTCCTCGGAACCTTCGCCCTCGGCATCGTCATCGGCATGCCGGTCGCCTTCGCGATGGGCATCGCCGCCGCCACGGCCTTCTTCTACGAAGGCTTCCCCATGCTGATCACCTTCCAGCGCGCCACCTCCGGCGTGACGGTGTTCTCGCTGCTGGCGATCCCCTTCTTCATCTTCGCCGGCGAGATCATGCTGCGCGGCGGCATCGCGCAGCGCCTCGTGCGCCTGGCGTCCGCCCTCGTCGGCCACATGAAGGGCGGCCTGGCGATGGTGAACATCTTCTCCTCGATGCTGTTCGGCGGCATCTCCGGCTCCGCCATCGCCGACATTTCCGCCCTCGGCTCCCTCCTCGTCCCGGTGATGAAGGAGCGCGGCTACCGGGCGGACTATGCGGTCAACGTCACGGTCACGTCGTCGATCGCGGGGATCGTGATCCCGCCCAGCCACAACATGATCATCTTCGCGGTGGCGGCCGGCGGCGGGATCTCGGTGTCGAAGCTCTTTCTCGCCGGCGTGCTGCCGGGCATCCTCATGTGCGTCAGCCTCGCGGTGGCGGCGTGGATCATCGCCATCAAGCACAACTACCCGGCCGAGCCCTTTCCGGGCTGGCGGGCGGTGGCGCGGGCGGCGGCGGACGCGCTCCCCGGCTTCTTCACCGCGGTCATCATCGTCGGTGGGACGCTGTCGGGCGTCTTCACGGTCACCGAATCGGGGGCCTTCGGCGCGATCTACGCGCTGGTGCTGACGACCTTCTACTACCGCAGCCTCACCGTCTCGGGCTTCGTGGCGTCGGTCGTCGGCTCGGTGCGCACCACCGCGATGGTCATGATCCTCATCGCCTTCGCCAGCTCGTTCGCCTACCTGCTGGCCCTCTACCAGGTGCCGGCGGCGCTGAGCGACCTGCTGCTGACCGTGTCCGACAACCCCATCATCATCCTGCTCATGATCAACGTCATCCTGCTGATCCTGGGGATGATCATGGACATGGCGGCGCTCATCCTGATCTGCACGCCGATCTTCCTGCCGATCGCCAAGGGTCTCGGCATGGACCCGACGCAGTTCGGCATCATGCTGCTGATCAACCTCGGCCTCGGCCTGTGTACCCCGCCGGTCGGAACCTGCCTCTTCGTCGGCTGCGCGGTGGGCCGCATCAAGATCGAGGACGCGCTGAAGACGATCTGGCCGTTCTACCTCGCCATCCTCGTGGCGCTGTTCCTCGTCACCTACGTCCCGGCGATCTCGCTCTGGCTGCCGTCGCTGTACGACTGACGTGCCGGGATCGGGAGGCCGGCCGTCACCGGCCTCCCGGCTCCGGCGTCTCAGGCGGCCTTCGCGCCCGCCTTGGTCCAGGCGAACTTCTGCATCGGCGCGTCGACCGGGGTCTCGGCGATGTGGTTGGTGTAGTTGCTCATCACCTTCTGTGCGATGCCGAGGATGACGTCGAGCACCTGCCGCTGCCCGTAGCCGGCATCGTAGAAGGCCTGAAGCTCTTCGTCGGTCGGGTTGCCGCGGCTCTCGACCATCGCCAGCGTGAAGGTCCGCAGCGCCTCCAGCTTCTCGCTCGGCAGCGGTGTCTCGTCGCGCAGCGCGGTGGAGATCTCGTCGCTCACGCCCATCATCTTGGCGATCCCGGTGTGGGCCGGCACGCAGTAGTGACAGGAATGGTAGACGTTGATGGTCTGCCACACGACGGTCTTCTCCTCGGCGTCGAAGGCCGTCGCCTCGGCGAAGAGCCGGTGCAGCACCTGATAGCCTTCGAGCAGCGCGGGCGAGCCGGCCATCACCGAGTGCAGCCCCGGCAGCCGGCCGAACGCCTTGCGGGACCGCTCGATCAGCGGCAGCGAGCCCTCCGGCGCGGTCGCCTCGTCGTATCGGTCGAGCTTTGTCATGGTCGTCTCCTGAAACTTGGGTGGGGGAGACATCACCATTATTGAGCGATCGCTCAAATCACGGTTGAGTGATCGCTCAATAATTTCACCACGGGGCTGTCGAGCCCGCGTCCGATCGACTACCTTCGCCCCATGGCACGCACCGCTTCCTATGACCGCGACCAGGCGCTGGACGCCGCGATGACGCTGTTCTGGCTCAAGGGCTATCACGCGACGTCGCTGAAGGATCTCGAAGGCGCGCTGAAGATGAAGCCCGGCTCGATCTACGCCGCCTTCCAGAGCAAGGAGGCGCTGTTCCGGGCGACGCTCGAGCGATACTGCGCGCGCATGGCCAAGGACCTCGACGCCTTGCTGGACGCGGCGGCCTCGCCGCTGGAGGCCCTGCGCGGCCACCTCGTCTCGCTCGCCAACCTCGCACCGGGCGATCGCCCGTCGAGCGCCTGCATGCTGGTGAAGTCGCTGCTCGAGGTCTCGCAGGACGAGGACCTTCGCGCGGCCGTCAAGGACCACCTCGACACGATCCAGGCCCGCCTCGCCGACGCGGTCCGCCGGGCACAGGCCGCCGGCGAGATCCCGCCCGATGCCGACGCCGAGCGGATCGCACGCCGCCTCCAGGTCTATATTTTCGGCCTGAAGGTGCAGGCGCAGCGCGAGACCGACCCCGCCCGCATGGCGGAGCTGTGCCGGGACCTCGCCGACGAGCTGGGCCGGATCGAGGGGCCGCCCGCCTCCCGCCCGCCGCCGCGCGAGCGCCAGCCCGGCCGGGCCGGCGGCGCATGAAAAAGCCCGCGCACCGGAAGGTACGCGGGCAGTCTCGCGGGAGGAGGCGGGGAACCGGTCGCAGCTCCCGGCTCAGGCGAGCGTGTCGCCGAAGGGCATGTCCCGCAGCCGCTTGCCGGTGGCATTGAACACCGCGTTCGCCAGCGCCGGGGCGAACGGTGGCACCCCCGGCTCGCCCACGCCCGCGGCATGCACCGAGAACGGGTTCGCCACGATGTGGACCGACACGTCGGCGGGGAAGTTGTCGGCCCGCACGACGTCGTAGTCGTAGAAGTTGTTCTGCATCACACGACCGTTCTCGTAGGTGATGCCGCTGAACAGCGCCAGCGTCATGCCCATGACCGCGGCGCCCTCCATCTGCGAGCGGATCCGCTCCGGATTGGCCGCGAAACCGCAGTCGACCGCGAAGTGCGTCTCCGGCACCGTGATCCGCCCGTCGACGATCTTGGTGCGCACCGCGCAGCCGATGTAGGTCACGAAGCTGCGGTGGACGGCGAGGCCGATGCCCTCCCCCTCCGGCAGCGCCCTGCCCCAACCGATCGCGTCGGCGGCGACCTCCAGCGCATGGGACAGCCGGCCGGTGTCGATCGGATAGTTGTCGTAGACCTCGCCGTAGTTCCAGAAGTCCTCGGGGAAGCCTTCGGCCTTCGGATCGAGCTTGCGCGCCGGGCCGATCAGCTCCAGGAGCACCTCCTTCTGGTCCCGCCCCAGCTCGTCGGCGAGCTCGGCGGCGAAGGATTGCACCGCGAACGCCCGCGGCACGTTCGAGACCGAGCGGAACCAGCCGATGCGGGTGTGGGCGAAGGCCTCGCCGTTGTCGGCCCGCACGTTGGCGATGTCGAACGGCATATCGACGTGGCCCATCCCCGCCTCGATGGGGAACTGATGCCCCGAATCGGGCGCGAAGGTCGACAGGATCGACGGTGCGACCGAGTTGTGCTTCCACCCCGTCACCTTGCCGGCCGCATCGAGCGCCACCTCGATCCGCTCCACCGAGGTGGTGTGGTAGAACGAGTGCTTGACGTCGTCCTCGCGGGTCCACTGCACGCGCACCGGCGCACCCACCATGCGCGACAGCAGCGCCGCCTCGATGACGAAGTCGCACTTGGACTTGCGGCCGAAGCCGCCGCCCAGGAGCGTCACATGCACGGTGACGTCGTCCGGGCTCATCTTGAGCGCGGCGGCAACGTCGGTCCGGGTGCCGTAGGGGCTCTGGACCGGCGCCCAGATCTCCACCTTGCCGTCCTTGACCGAGGCGATGGCGACCGGCGGCTCCATCGGAATATGCGCCATGTGCGCCTGGGAATATTCGGCGGCGAAGGTCTTGGCGGCGTTGGCGAAGGCGGCGTCGACGTCGCCTTTCTCGCGCATCACCTTGCCGGGCTTGGCGGCGGTCTCGCGCATGGCCTGTGTGAAGGCGGCGCTGTCATAGTCGCCGTTCTTGCCGTCGTCCCACTCGATCTCGAGGAGGTCGCGGCCCTGGATCGCAGCCCAGGTGTTCCCGGCGATCACCGCGATCCCGCCCAGCGGCGCGAACTTGGCCGGCGGGGTCGAGCCCTCGAGGCCCAGCACCGTCTCGACCCCCGGCACCTGGCGCGCGGCGCTGTCGTCGTAGCGCAGCGGCCGACCGCCGACGACGGGCGGGCGGGCGATCGCGGCGAACTTCATACCCGGCAGCGTCACGTCGGCGCCGTAGACGGCCTTGCCGGTGGTGATGTCGAACAGGTCGACGATCGGCACGTTGCCCTTGCCGATGTAGCGGAACTCGCTCTCGTCGCGGAAGGTCAGCTCGTCGAACGAGGGAACCGAGACATACGGCATGTCCGGCTGCTGCTCTTGCGTCAGCCGCTCGGCCAGCTCGCCGAAGCCCGCACGGCGACCGCTCGGCGCATGCGTCACCTCGTGGACGCCGGTGTTCACCTCCGCCATCGGCACGTCCCAGGTGGCGGCGGCGGCCTTCTCCAGCATGAAGCGCATCGTGGCGCCCATCTGCCGCATCGACTGGATGTGGTGGCGCATGGAGCGCGACCCGTCGGTGTCCTGGTTGCCGTACTTGGGCTCGTCGCCCGGTGCCTGGACGATCTTCACCTTCTCCCAGTCGGCGCCCATCTCGTCGGCCAGGACCATCGGCAGCGAGGTGCGCGAGCCGGTGCCCATCTCGGAGCGGTGCGCGACGATGGTGACGGTACCGTCCGCGTCGATGGTGACGAACACGGACGGGTCGGTCACGAGGCCGTGCGGCATGTCCTCGCCACCGGTCTTGTAGGGGGCGAAGGCGCGCGCGGGCCCGGCGAAGGCGGCGAGCGCGAAACCGCCGGCGGCGATACCCAGGAAGCGGCGACGGCTGACGTCGAAGATCCGCGGCCGCGCCGGGATCTCGTTCGGGTCGTCGAGGAAATGGCGCATGACTCAGGCCCCCGTGGATGCTTGGCGCACGGCCGCGACGATGCGCTGGTAGCACCCGCAGCGGCACACGTTCCCGGACATCGAGGCGTAGATCTCCTCGTCGGACGGGTTCGGCGTCTCGTTCAACAGGCTGACCGCCTGCATGATCTGCCCGGCCTGGCAGAAGCCGCATTGCGGCACGTTCAGCTCGCGCCAGGCGACCTGCACCGGGTGGCTGCCGTCCTCCGAGAGGCCCTCGATGGTGGTGACCGCGGCCCCCTCCACCGCCTCCAGCGAGGTCACGCAGCTGCGGGTCGCCACCCCGTCGACGTGGACGGTGCAGGCGCCGCACAATCCCGCGCCGCAGCCATACTTCGACCCCGTCAGGCCGACGATGTCGCGGATGGCCCACAGCAGCGGCATGTCCGGCGGCGCGTCGATCTCGGTCTCGACGCCGTTGAGTGTGATGGTCGCCATCTGGTTTCCCCCTGTCGTTGTTGTCGGGACCCGAAAAAGGCCGCGGCGCCGGCGCCGCGGCCTTCGATCAATCGTCGTCGTCGTCGTCCTCGAAGGTTCGCACCACCAGCGCGATGCGGAAGGCGTCGTCCTTGCGCCCGGCGAGGAAGACCGACGTCGGCGGCTTGCCCGTCACCGCCGAGCGGGGCTCGTCGTAGACCACCCGCACGAGATGCGTGACGTCGAGGTTCACCGCGTGCCGGCCGTCGGCGAGGAGAGCGTCCAGCTTGTGCGGGTCGAAGGGCTCGATCGCGACGCTGCGCACCTTGCGGCCCAGGCCGCTGCGGATCTGGAAGGCGACGATCCGTTTCTTGATCTTGCCCGCGTCCTTCCAGAACACCATCGCTTCGAACGTGTCGTAGTCCCGCCCCTCGATGGCCCGCGTCACGGTGCGCGCCAGCTCGTCCTCCGTCCGTGGCAGGTCCGCCGGGGCCGCAATTCCATGCGTCGCGGACAGCACGATGAGCCCTGCGACGAAAGCGATCCCGGCCGCGAGGCTGCCGACGGGGCGCATCACGCGTCGTCCAGCGCGAAGACCCACACGACGCCACCCTGCGGCACCTCCGGCACGCGGCCCTCGGGCAACATGTCCTCGAGGAGCGCGCGCATCCGCTCCGAATCGACGCCCCAGCCCGACTGCACCGCGATATATTGCTTGCCGTCCACCTCGAACGAGGACGGAACGCCGGTGATGCCGGAGTTGGTCGGGAATTCCCAGACGAGGTCACCGGTCTCGGCGTCGAAGGCGTGGAACTTGCGGTCCTGGGTTCCGCCGGTGAAGACCAGCCCGCCCTTCGTGGTCAGGATCGGGCCCCAGTAGGCCGTATCCATGAAGGAGTGCTCCCAGGCCAGCTCTCCCTTGGCGAGGTCCCACGCCTGCAACTTGCCGATCGGCACCGGCTGCGAGGTGTCGACGCTCTCGTGGAAGCGCAGCGAGGAGAGGATCACGTCGAGCGGGACGCCGATCCACAGTTCGCCCGGCTCGCGGGCCTCCATCGGCGCGCCGCCCAGCTCGGAGCACAGGTTCTCGTGCGAGGGGATGTAGAAGAGGCCGGTGTCGGGGCTGTAGGCCTCCGGCGGCCAATCCTTGCCGCCCCACAGGCTGGGACAGAAGGTGACCGTCTTGTCCGTGCCCGGCGTCTTGGACGGGTCGTAGCTCGGCCGGCCGCTCTCGTCGAGGCCGGTGAACACGTTCTGCCGCACGAACGGCTGGCCGGAGACGAACTTGATCGGCCCCTCCGGCGAGCGGGCCATCTCCCACAGGTAGCCGTTGCGCCCGGCGTGGACGAGACCCTTCACCGGCTGGCCGTCCTTCTCGTAGTCGATCAGGAGCGGTGCGGAGACTTCGTCCCAGTCCCAGGCGTCGTTCCAGTGGTACTGGTGGTGGCCGATGATCTCGCCGTTTTGCATGTCGATGGCGACGACGGAGGTCGTATAGAGGTTGTCGCCGGGCCGGGTGTCGGGCATCCACGGGCCGCCGTTGCCGGTGCCGAAGTAGGCGATCTTGCCCTCCGGATCGTAGTTGCCCTGCATCCAGATCGAGCCGCCGCCGGTCTTCCAGGCGTCGCCCTTCCAGGTCTCGGAGCCGGGCTCGCCAGGCTCGGGCACGGTGTAGGTCTTCCACGCCTCGGCACCGGTCTCGGCGTCGAGCGCGGTGATGTAGCCGCGGATGCCGAACTCGCCGCCCGAGACGCCGACGACCACCTTGCCGTCCGCCACCAGCGGCGACAGCGTGGAGTAGTAGCCGTCGGTGTAGTCGCCGATCTCGGTCTCCCAGACGACCTCGCCCGTCGTCGCGTCCAGCGCGACGACATAGGCGTCGACCGTCGCCATGTAGACCTTGTCGCCGTAGAGGCCGACGCCGCGATTGGTCGGGTGCAGCTGGAAGAGGTCGTCCGGCAGCGCGCGCACATAGCGCCACAGCTCCTTGCCGGTCGCCGCCTCGAAGGCGAGGATCTGGTTCTGCGGGGTGGAGACGAACATCATGCCGTCGTTGACGACCGGGGCGGCCTGGTGCCCCTCGGTGACCCCGGTGGAATAGGTCCAGACCGGGCGCAGGCGGGAGACGTTGTCGGGCGTGATCTCATCGAGCGGGCTGTAGCCCCACCCGGCGTAGTTGCCGCGGAACTGCAACCAGTTGCCTGGCTCCGGGTTGCTGAGCCGCTGGTCGGTGACGGCATTGTAGGTCTGTGCGCTCGCGGCGCCGGACAGAGCCCATCCGGCGGCGGCGACGATCGAAAGCAATCGCCTCATGCGTTCCTCCAAATCCTTGGCCGCGCGTCGTGATCGGCGCGCGTTATCGGGAGCAACGCTATTGCGTTGCCCAATGGGTCGGGGCGATGAAACGCGGCTCCGGCCTCAGGTCTTGGCACCGCCCGGTTTGGCGGTGAAACCGTCGGTCGCGACGACGTAGCCGTCGGCGTCGATGGTGACGGGCACCATCGGCAGTTGCCGGCGCGCGGGGCCGCCGCGAACCTCGCCGCTCTCGAGCGCGGCGAATTCGGACAAATGACAGAAGCATTTGAAATGGCGGGTCTCGGGGACCCAGTTGGCGATGGTGCACCCCTGGTGGGTGCAGATCGCCGAGTAGACGAGCACGCCGTCGGCCGACATCGCGCGGGTGTCCTCGGACATCTCGCCTTCGTCGAGACGCACCACGACGATGCGGTTGAGGCGGTATCGGCTGCGCTCGACCTCGGCCACCGGGTCGAACGGGAAGGCCTCGACCCCCTGCGCACCGGGCGTCAGCATGTCCGCCGACAGGAGCTTTCCCTTGTCCGGGCCGTCGCGCAGCAGGATGCGGTCCCCGGCCTGGAGCGGCATTCGATCGGGCTTGCCGCCGGCCGCCAGAGCGGCCCCGCCGGGCATGAGGGCGGACGCTGAAAGTGCCGTACCGCCGACGACGAGGGTGCGCCTCGTCGGACCGTGGGATCCAGGTCCCCGGTCGGGCTTTTCAACCACAGGCCTCTCCTCCACGCGTTTATCAGGCCGCGGCGCGCCGGTGCCGCGTCCGGCGTCGTTCCGCCGGTGCCTTTTGTTATTGGCTCAGAGGTTAAACCTGCACCATGGCAACTCGAAGGCACATTATTCTTATTATTAGTCAGGTTCCGTGCAGCACTTTGGTCGCAAGCCGTGCTTGACCCAAAGGTTTACTGACCCGCCGGACTTCACCTTCGCCGCCCGCTCCCGGACGCGCGATCGCCGACCGGCCATAGCGCGATCCTATGGCCCGGAGGCACGCCTCCACCGCCCACCGTTCGCCGGCGGAGACCGCTAGGCCTGCCGTCGCAGCGTGATTTCGTAGCAGAAGGACGGCGACGGCAGCGTGCTGATCGCCACCAGCGAGCAGGTGTCCTGCATGTCGATGTAGCGGCGTGTCAGCTTCAGCGCGCTCTCGCCCGGTTCGGCGCACAGCACGGTGGCCATCGCCTGCGACAGGTTCGTCGCCACGATGCTCTGGCGGATCTCCTTGGTGATCACCCCGTGGCGCTTCTCCAGGAGCGTGTAGACGAGGTTGCCGTAGGCGGGCACCTCGTCGGCGATGTCGCCGTATTCGTGCGCGATGTAGACGTCGGTCCACGCGACCGGCACGTCCTGACCCAGCACGTGGCGCGTCTGACCGACGCGAACCCAGCGCCGGCCCGGCCGGTTGTCCAGCTCGGCGGCGAACTCCTCGTCGGCGATCATCGGCTCGATGTGGTGGACCTTGCGCACCGTCGGGCCGGCGAAGTTCATCAGGTCGCCCGCGGCGTGCATCGAGTGGACGTAGATCGGGGCGATCTCCGTCGCCATCACCCGCGTCGCCGCGCCCTGGTGACGGTGGACCAGGCCCAGCCCCTGGAGCTGCGACAACGCCGTGCGGACGGTCGCCCGGCTGACCTTGAACCGACGGCACAGCTCCGCCTCGGGCGGCAGCGCGTCGCCGATGGCATACGCACCGCGCCGGAAGGCCTCGATCATGTCCTGCGCGACCTGGTCCGACCGCCTCATCTTGGTTCCCGTGCCTCCCGAGCTCGTCGCCACCAGTCTTGACATAGGAGCGCGGCGGCCTCTAGTGTCCGAACAAGAAAACTTGTTCGAACAAGTTCCGGCGCCACGCCATCGGTACGACCCTGGGAGGGGAGATGCAGACCACTCGTCACGGCTCGGACTCCGTCGCCGGAGACGCCACGGCGGGCGGCGCCGTCGAACAGGCGAGCCAGTACGATTCGGAGGGAGACGACCGCCGGCTCGGTCGCACGCTGACGCGCCTCGTCGTCGTCGCCTCGTGCCTCTACGCGCTGTTCCACCTCGCGGTGCTGAACTTCTGGGCGATCGACGAGTGGATGTACCGCGTCCTGCACGTCAATCTCGGCGCGATCATCGCCTTCGTCACCCTGCGCGGCTTTCGCTTCGAGCGGATCGACCGGATCTACCCCTGGGACATCCTCCTCGCGCTCGCCGCCCTGGGGTGCACGATCTACGTCGGCGTCAACCTCGACATGCTGCTGATGCGCGCCGGGGTGATCACCACACCGGGCGACTTCGCCTGCGGTGTGATCGGCACGATCGTCGTCCTGGAGTTCGCGCGGCGCACGTCGGGACTGATCCTGCCGCTGATCGCGCTGGTCTTCATTTCCTACATCTTCCTCGGCCCGCTGCTCCCAGGCATCCTGCACCATAGCGGGTTTCAGACGGCGAACGCCTTCTCCTTCCTCTACAGCCAGGACGCGATCTTCGGCCTGACGGTGGCCGCCTCGTCGCGCTACATCATCATCTTCGTGGCGTTCGCGGTGTTCCTCCAGGCCTCGGGCGTGGGCGAGTATTTCATGCGCGTGGCCATGGCCTGCTTCGGGCAGATGCGCGGCGGGCCCGGCAAGGTCTCCGTCTTCTCCGGCCTCTTCTTCGGAACGATCTCGGGTTCGGCCGTCGCCAACGTCGTCGCGTCCGGCACGTTCACGATCCCGCTGATGCGCCGCCTCGGCTACAGCAAGGAGGACGCCGGCGCCATCGAGGCGACCTCGTCCTCCGGTGGCCAGCTCGTCCCGCCGGTGATGGGCGCCGGCGCCTTCATCATGGCCGAGATCACGGGCATCCCCTATGCCGAGATCATCCTCGCCGCGGCGCTGCCGTGCCTCCTCTTCTACGCCGCGGTGTTCGTCAACGTGGACAAGCACGCCCAGCGCAACGCCATCCACGGCATGGCCCGCCGGGACCTGCCCCGCTTCGCCTCGCTTCGGGGCGACGTCTTCCTGCTGCTGCCGCTCTACGTCCTGCTGTACCTCCTGCTCACCGGCTACTCCATCATCGCCGCCGGCACTTGGGGCCTGGTGTCGACCGTGCTGGTGATGCTGGGGCGGGAGCTGCGGCTGCACTCGGCCGTCCTCGTCGTGCCGCTGGTGCTCTACACGGTGGCGCCGCTCTCCGGGGTCGCGGTCAACATGGCGAGCCTCTTCGCCAGTCTCGTCAGCGCGGCGGTGATGGTGGTCGCGGCGGTGGCGACGGGGCGGGGCTCGTGGCGGGTCGCGCCGGTGCTGGCGCGCACCTGCGTCACCGGCCTGTCCGACACGACGCGCAAGTCGCTGCAGCTCATCGCGGTGATGGCGTGCGCGGGCATCGTGGTCGGCGTGCTCGGGCTGACGGGGCTCAGCGGCCGCTTCTCCTCCGTACTGTTGGATATCGCCGGCGAAAGCACCTTCGTCGCCTTCATCCTGGCGATGCTCATCTCCATCATCCTGGGGATGGGCATGCCGACGACGGCGGCCTATGCGATCGCCGCGTCCGTCGTCGCGCCGGCGTTGCAGCAGATGGGCGTCGCCCCGCTGGCGGCGCACATGTTCGTCTTCTACTGCGCGGTGATCTCGGCGATCACGCCACCGGTAGCGATCGCGGCATTCGCGGCTTCCGCGCTCTCCGGCGGCAAACCGTGGGCGACGTCGGTGCGGGCGATGCGCTTCGGTCTCGCGGCCTTCCTGCTGCCCTACATGTTCTACACCAGCCCCGAGATCCTGCTCCTCGGCGGGTGGGGCGGCACCCTCGCCGTGTTCGCTTTGGCGCTCGTCGCCGTCTACCTCTTCGCCACCGCCAGCGAGGCGTACCTGTTCGGGCCGATCGGCCCGGTGGAGCGGGCGATCGCACTCGCGGCCGGCGTCCTGCTGCTGACGGCGAACCTTGCCACCGACGCCGCCGGCCTCGCCCTCGCGGCCGGCCTCGTCGTCTGGTGCCGCCATCGCGCCGGCGCCGCCCGATTGGCCTGATCAAGAGCCAAGACCAACCCACGAGAAGGAGGACACCCATGACCACACTGAAACGGCGTCTCACCATCGGTGCCGCGGCCGCCGCCCTGCTCGCCCTCGCCGTTCCGGCAAGTGCGCAGGACCGGCCCAGCTCCATGACCATCGGCACCGCCTCCCCCGGCGGCGTCTACGCGGTCTACGGCGAGGGTCTCGCCAAGATCATCACCGACGCGGTCGGAATTCCGACCTCCACCCGCCAGACGCAGGGACCGCCGCAGAACCTCATCCTGCTCAACGGCGGGCAGACCGAGATCGGCCTCACCACCTCCGGCCCCGCCTTCGAGGCGATGGAGGGCACCTCAGAGCTGGCGCCCGGCGTCGAGTACGAGGGGCTGCGCGCGCTCGTCGCCATGTATCCGACCCCGTTCCAGATGATTGCGCTGAAGTCGAGCGGCATCGGCGCTCTGGAAGACCTCGACGGCAAGCGCGTCGGCTCCGGACCGCGCGCCGGGACCGGCGGCACCTACTGGGTGCGTTGGCTGGAATCGATGGGGATCGACGCCAACCTGCAGTACGGCAGCTCCAGCGACCAGTCGAGCCAGCTCGCCGACGGGCGCCTCGACGCCTTCATCCTCGCCGGCGGCATTCCGCATCCCTCCTTCTCCGAACTGGAGACGACCCAGGACGTGACGATCTTCGGGATGGACGAGGCGACGCGCGACAAGATCCTGGAGGCCAACCCGTCGGCCGTCGCCTTCACGATTCCGGCGAGTACCTACAAGTCGGTCGACACGCCGCTCGAGACGGCGGCGATGTGGAACTTCGTCGTCGTCGACGATTCCATGCCCGACTCCCTCGCCTACGACATCACCAAGGCGATCCTCGAGAACAACGCGACGCTGAAGGCGACCCACGCCGCGGCGAAGGACACCACCGCCGAGAACATCACGCAGAACACGTTCATCCCGCTGCACCCGGGAGCGGCGAAATATTACGAAGAGATCGGCCTCGACGTCCCCGCCGCCATCAAGCCGGCCGATTAAGGCCCGTCCATGGTTGCGACGACGATCGCCGAGGGCCTGATCGCGGCCACGTCCGGGCACGAGTGCGTGGCGACCCGGTTCGACGAACCCTCGACGATCGAGGCCTATCTGATGTTCGAGCGCGCCCTGGCCGAGGTCCAGGGGGCGCTCGGCGTCATCCCGTCCGAGGCGGCGGCGACGCTGGTCGCCGTCTGCCGGCTGGAAAACGTCGACCGGGAGGCGTTGCGGGAAGGTGCGGCGCGGGTCGGCTACGCCATCGTCCCGCTGGTCGCCATGCTGGCGCACAAGGCCGGCGCGGCGGGCGAGTGGCTGCACTATGGCACCACCTCGCAGGACGCCATGGACACCGCCCTCTCGTTGCAGCTGAAGGCCGCCGCGCCGGACGTGCTCGCCCCGCTGGACGGGGTGTGCGCCACCCTCGCGCGCCACGCCGACACGCACCGGCGCACGCCGATGGCCGGGCGCTCCAAGCTGCAACACGCCGCGCCGATCACCTTCGGCTACCGCTGCGCGGTGTGGCTCGATCAGCTTCTGCGCCGCATCGAGCGGCTCTCCGCCGCGCTCGGCGCGTGCGCGACGTTGCAGTTCGGCGGCGCGGTCGGCACCCTGTCGGCGCTCGGGGCGCAGGGGCCGGCGGTGCGCCACGGCCTCGCCCGCCGGCTCGGTCTCGCCGAGCCCGCCATCACCTGGCACGTCAGCCGCGACCGCTACGCCGATGCGCTCTACGCCTTCGCCGCCGCCGGCGCCGCACTCGCCAAGCTGGCGGGTGACATCACCTTCCTGATGGCAAGCGAGGTCGCCGAGCTGCGCGAGCCCTATTCCGACGGACGCGGCAGCTCGTCGACCATGCCGCAGAAGCGAAACCCGGTGATGTCCGAGGCGATCGTCGAGGCGGCGCGGCGCACGCGCGCCCTCCCCGCCGCCGGGCTCGAGGCGATGACGCAAGACCAGGATCGCGGCATCGCCACCTCCTACATGGAGCGCGCCGCGATCGTCGACGCCGCACGGCTGACGGCGGGGGCGGCCACGCTGGCCGCGGAGCTGCTCACCGGGCTGGAGGTCGACACCGCGCGAATGGCCGCCAACCTCGATGTCACCGGCGGGCTGATCCATGCCGAGGCGGCGATGATGGCGCTCTCCGCCGAGCATGGTCGCGTCCGCGCCCACACCATCCTCCATACCCTGTGCCACGAGGCGAGCACCACGGGCCGCGCCCTCGCCGAGGTCGCCGCCGCCGGCGGTCACCCCCTCCCCGCCGCCGTCTTCGACACCGAAGCCAGCCTCGGCGCGCAGGACGCGATGATCGACGCCGTCCTCGCCCGCGTCACCCCGCTCGCGCCGGCGGCCTGACCGGCACGCGGCGTCAGTCGGCGACGGATCCGGCGTCGAGGCCCCACCCGTGGGGAGACCCGATCGCCGTGTGCCCGGAGATCGAACGAAGATCCCAGACCCGGCCGACCGTGTCTTCGCCGCTCCAGAGACAGACCCCGACGGTCCCGTAGTCGACGCAGTGCGAGAATCCGGGCATGGCGACGATCGCATTCCAACCGTCGCGCATGTCGCTCGACCACGAAATATCGTCGAAGAGAACCCACGCGCCCTTTGCGAGACGGGGTTTCATCCGCCGAAAATAGTGCATGGTCGCGACGCTCTCATGGTGACCGTCGATATATGCGAAATCGACCTCTCCGAGACCGGGCAGTAGCCGGTCGAGCGCATCGTCGAAGAGGCCGTTGTGGACGTCGGCTCGATCCGCGACCGGACGCAACGTCTCCCTCGCGATGGCGGCCAAGGCCGCCGACCCTTCGACCGTGACCAATCGCTCGACGGAGGGCGCCGAGGCGAGATAGTAGGCCGAAATCCCGGCGCACGCGCCCAACTCGACCACGGTTCTCGCCCGGCTTTCTCGCGCGCACAGCAACAAGAACGTGCACCATTTGGCGTCCTTGCCAGTGTGCGCGACGCGGTCGTAGCTGAACAGGAGCCTCGCGCCTTCGGCGGGACGCTCGCAGTTCCGCGCCGATCCGGGCTTGGGGGAATATATGATCTCGATCGGCTCTCCGGGGGTCGCGGCGATCTCCGCGCGGCGTGCTTCCGCCGCCGCCGAGACGCGCACGGTCTGGGCGTCGGCGCGTCGCGTCACGAGGTAGGTCGTCGGACAAACCAGCGCCGCCGGGAAGCCGCGTCGTTGCAGATCGCCGAGAAAAGCCGCCTTCTTCCGCCGATCGAGGTGCGTTCCGATGCGCTTCCACGCCTTCAGCATCATGTCGTCTCGCGGCGCATGTTGATCAGGCGCCCCATTAAGCGCGGCTCTCGCTCGATGGACAAGGCGTGCGGGCGGACGGGCGCCGACGCGCGGCGCGACCTAGGCCCGCCGGGTGCGACCCTCGTACGTTCTCAGGAAGGGCAGGAAGCCGTCGAGGAAGCGCGTCGTCGCCGGCATGAAGTGGCTGCCGTGATGGTACATCGGATCGAGCGAGGTCACGATCATCGCGCCGGCCGTCGTCACCCGGTCCTCGTACAGGATCGGACCGCGCCCCTCCGCCGAGATCAGCGGCACGGCACCGGCAGGCGGCTCGAAGTAGCCGTGATAGTGCCACGTGGCGTCGTCCAGCGAGATCGCGCGAAAGAGGGGATGGTCCGGCGCCGCGATCGCGAGACCCAGCGACCCGCCCTCCTTCCACCACCAGAAGTTCGTCTCCGTGTCGTGCCAGACCACGCCCGGAAGCCACTGGTGCGGCCCGGTCGAGCCCATCGCGACGACCGTGCCGCCTGCGGCGAGGAAGTCCGCGATGGTCCGCCGCTGCGGCACGAGCACCGCCGGATCGGTCCGGCACGAGACGATGAGGACGTCGAGCGCAGACAAATCGGCTTCATCGAGCCGCGGCGCGTAGATGATCTCGTCGAAGGCGGTGCGGTAGCGGTCTTCGTAGAGGGTGCGGTGGTGGTAGTAGGTTCCGGCGTCAAGCGCCGCAATCCGGTTCATGCCGTCGCTCCCGCCGGCCTGCCGCTCGCCCAGGCGCACAGCTGCGGGACGATCCGGGCGGCGGAGGTGTCCGCGCCGGCGTACATCCACAGATCGTTGCCGGCGTGCATCAGGATGCGGCCGCCGGCGGGACGCTCGTAGACCCAGTCGCACGGCACGCGGTCGGGACCGAGGCCGAGGAGCGCGACCGCCCCGGCCGGCGGCGGGTTGTGACCGCGCGCGTAGAACCCTGCGACGCCGCGGCGAAAGGTGAGGTCCGTCATGTCGACCCCGTCGAACACGGGGTGGGGCACGAGGCGGTGCACCTCGAGGTGCGCGAGGTCGACCCGCGCCAGCGGCACGAAGGTCTCCAACTCCGGCAGCATCGGCCGGGCGACGTGGCCGTTGAAGACGAGCGTGCCGCCGCCGTCGAGGAATGCCTCGATGTGCGGCCGGATCTCGCCGAAATAGCGCTGGTCGAGATGCGCCGGCAGCAGCAGCGCGGCGTACCGTCCGAGCGCGACCTCATGCAGCTCATAGTGCGGCACTTCGTCGGCGTCGTCGACGAAGCCCAGGATGCTCGGCAGGTCTCCGCCGGCCCCCTTGATCGGCCTCAGGAAGAGGCAGCGGCCCATCATCTCGTCTCCCCATTGGCGCGGCGGAGCGGGGACGGCGGCGCCCCCGCTGGTCGCGGTCAGTCGGCGCTCGGCGCCTTCGCGACGTTCTTGAAGTCGAAGAAGAAGCCGGACGGGTGGACGCGGTACCCGGTCACGTCGTCGCTCGTCGCGACGAGGTAGACGTTGTGCACCAGCGGGATGATCGGCGCGTCGTCCTGGAGGATCTGCAACGCCTCACGGTAGGTGTCGTCCCACGCCGGTCCGGGGTCGAGGGTGCGGCCCTCGTCGACCAGCGCATCGAAGCGCCCATTGGCCCAGCCCTGGTAGTTCATCTCCGCAGCGGAGTGGAACTGCGACTTCAGGTGCAGGTCCGGATGACCGGTCATCTCCGGGGTCCAGAACACGACGGAGATGTCGTATTCCCCCTTGCGCACGAGGTCGAGCATGCCTTCCCAGGTGAAGAGCTGCATCTCGCTGCCGATGCCCTCCCTGGCGAGAAGGGCCGCCAGAGCCTCGGTGATCGAGGCCATTTCGGTGCGGCTCGTATAGGAGAGGATGCGGAGCGTCAGCGGCTCGCCGTCCTTCATCCATCGACCGTCCTCTTTGCGATAGCCCGCCTCTTCGAGGAGTGCGGCAGCGGCTTCGCGGTCCACCTCGTAGGGTGTCACGCCGTCCGGCACCCAGGCGAACTGCGGGCCAAAGAACTGCCATGCCGGCTCGCCGATCCCGTCGAGCGCACCCTTGACCAGGATCTCACGGTCGACCAGGGCGTTGAGCGCCAGGCGCACCCGGCGGTCGGCCAGCGGCGTGTCGCCCGCGGTGTTGAACGCGCCGTAGAAGAGACCGGACGTCGGTTCGGCAAAGACCTCGAACTCGGCCTCTTGCCGCAGGCGCACCGCTTCCGCGGGGGGCAGGTTGGTCGCAAAGTCGATCTCGCCGGTCTCCAGCGCCAGCGTGCGGGCGTTGTGGTCGGGGATGTAGCGATAGACGATCCGCTCCAGCGCCGGCGGCTCCCCCCAATAGTCGTCGAAGCGCTCGACGACCGTGCGATCCTGCTTCACGTAGTCGACGAACACCCACGGCCCGGTGCCGACGGGCTTCACGAACTTGCCGTCCGCATCGAACGAGGATGCGGCATAGATCACGGTGATCGCATCGGTGAGCTGGTTCGGGAGCGCCGCGAATGGCTCGGTGGTCTCGATCTCGAGCGTCAGCGGGTCGATGGCCTCCATGCGCTCGATATTGAGGAGATCGGCGGCATAGGGCAGGAGCGCCACGACATGCTCCAGCGAGGCCTTCACCGCGGCGGCGTCGAGCGCCGTGCCGTCATGGAAGACGACGCCTTCGCGCAGCGTGAAGCGCCACACGGTCGGCGACACGTGCTCCCACGCGGTCGCGAGGCCCGGCACGAGGTTCATGTCGTAGTCGAGCTTGACCAGCGTATCGAGGATCTCGCTCTCGTTGAAGAAGCGGCTGCGGCGGGGCGCCATCGCCAGGGGGAGCGATTCCCACATGGTGCCGACCACCAGGGTTTCGCCATCGCCGGTCGCCTCCTGGGCGTGGGCGGGAGCGCAGAACAGCGTCGTGCCTGCCAACAGGGCAAACAGCGTGCGTCGCCAAAGGGTCATGCGGAATTTCCTATGCTGGGACCGGGTCGAAGGACGCGGTCGACGCGCCAGCGATCGCCGAGCGCGTCGCCGAACAGGTTCACGAGGATGACGAACGCCATGATCGAGAAGCCCGGCACGATGACGAGCCGGGGATAGGAGCGCATGTGGTTGCGCGCTTCGGCGATCATGCGCCCCCACTCCGCCGTGCCGGGCTCGACACCGAGGCCGAGGAAGGACAGCCCGGCGACCGCGAGGATGACGAAGGAGAGCGAGTAGGCGCCGAGGACGAGAAGCGGCCCACAAACGTTCGGCAGGAGATGGCGAAAGACGATGTGACGGCCCGGCGCGCCGATGGCGTGGGCCGCCAAGACGTAGGGCTTGGCACGCTCCACCATCGTCATGTTGCGCACCACGCGGGCGTACTCGGTCCAGTGCACCGCCGCGAGTGCGATCATGACGGCGGTGAGACCGATGCCGAGCGTCCCGGCGAGCACGAGTGCGACCGCGAGGACGGGAAAGACCGAGACCCCCTCGACGATGCGCATCGCGGCGCGGTCCAGTGTCCCGCCGAGATAGCCTGCCGCGAGGCCGACCAGCGTGCCGACGGCGGCGGCGGCGGCGACGACGACGAACGCGACCGTGATCGTCAGCCTCGCCCCGTAGAGGAGACGGCTCAGCAGGCAGCGTCCCATGGCGTCGGTGCCGAGGGGGAAGTCGAGGCTCGGCGGGGCGAGGCGGTTCAGGATATCGGTCGAGTTCGGGTCGTGCGGCGCGAGGAGCGGCGCCGCCGCCACGAGCAACACCGCCGCGGCGAGCGTGAGAGCGAGCGCGCCCGGCCGTCCGCCCCGCCACGCAGGCCGAGCGCCGCCGCGGAGACCAGCGCGCATCAGACGATCTCCCGCACGCGCGGATCGGCCGCCGCGATCGCGCAATCGACGAGGAGGTTCGTCACGACATAGGCGACGGCGATGACGAGGAAGGTCGCCTGGATCAGCGGGAAGTCGCGGTTGAGGATGGACTCGACCAGGAGCCGGCCGATTCCGGGCCAGGCGAACATCGTCTCGACGATGATCACGCCGTCGAAGATGCGCGCGAACTGCAAACCGGCCAAGGTGAGGACGGCCGGCAGGACGTTGGGCCCGGCATGGTGGACGAGCGCGCCCATCGGCGACAGGCCCTTGGCGAGCGCGGTGCGCATGTAGGGCTTGCCGTTTTCGTCGAGGAGCAGGCTGCGGATGTATCGTGTGGTGACGCCGCAGATCGAGGTGCCGATGACGACCGTCGGCAGAATCGCGTGCTGGAACGTGCCGTAGCCGGACGAAGGCAGCCAGCCGAGCGCCAGCGAGAAGACGAGCGCGAGGAGGAGCGCAAACCAGAAATTCGGAATAGACATGCCGAGCACGGCGAGGATGCGGCTCACCCGGTCGACGATGCTGCCCGGATAGCGGGCCGACAACAGCGCCACCGGCACCGCGACGGCGAAGGACAGGACGAGCGCGCCCACCGCGAGGATCAGCGAGTTGCCAAGGCGAAGCACGACCTCGCGGCCGACCGGCTCGCCGGTCATCAGCGAGACGCCGACATCGCCGGTCACCATCCCGCCCAGCCAGCGCAGATACTGCATCGGCAGCGGATCGTCGAACCCGTGCTCCGCCGAGAAGCGGGCGAGCGCGGCCGCGCTCGGCACCTCGCCGTCCATCTGCGCCATCAGCAGCGTCTCGGCGAAGTCGCCCGGCATGAGCTGCAACAGCGCGAACCCGCAGACGGAGACGGCCGCCAGTAACCCGGCCGCAAACAAGATCCGACGGAGAATGGACGCAATCATGTGCCGAGAGCGGAAATATTGATCACCAAACGTCCGCTACAGGATCGCAGATCGTTTGTCACGGCCCGAGAAAATCGGGAAAATCCGCGACCAATAACTTAGAACAGGTCGATAATTCTACATTGTATAGTTCTAATTGCCGCAGCACTCCCCGCTGAAGCCGTGCGAGACCGCGCCGAACCGGTCGTGCGGCGTCGCCGACGCGCCCTACGGGCGGTCCGGACGGCGTTCCAGCTGGGAGATTACGCCCGTCCACTTCTGGGCTCGATCACTTCGGGGCTCGGTCATCGACCGGCCGAGGCCGGACGGCGGCATCGCCCGTCGGCGGTATTCGCGGCAGGTTCGACGGGTTGGGATGTGTGCGGAAGGCTGAATGGCGGAGAGACAGGGATTCGAACCCTGGGACCCCGTGAGGGGTCAACGGTTTTCGAGACCGCCCCGTTCGACCGCTCCGGCACCTCTCCAGTGCGGCGCAACCTAATCATCCCGATCGGCTTCGGCAAGGTGCTTTTGATCGGTTCACAGACCGATTTTGCCTCACCCTCTCCCCGGCCTGTCGCCGTGGCCCGCCGGGCGGGAAAGCCGCCCGCGAGACAGCCGCCGATCCGGGCCGCCCGGCCGGTTCGCGCCGCGTCGGGGCCTCCCATCCGGCGATGACAGGAGACCCGAATTGCCCCCGTGGCGCGCCGCCGGGCGGCATTGCCGACGCGGGCGGCGGACACGCTGTGGCTTGCAAGGGCGACGGGGTTACCAAAGCTCCTCATTCGGTGCAGCTTGCGGCAAAAGCTCGATACCGAAACGTTCAAGGGAGATCCCAACCATGTCGCACGCGCCTCGAGACCCGCGCGCCACCCTCCTGGGGCGCGCCTTCCGCCCCGGGATCGGTCCCTCCGTCGTCACCGTGCGCGATGGCGTCGTGATCGACATCACCAGCAAAGCCACCCCCACCGTGCGCGACATCACCGAGGCGGACGACCCGGCCGGCGTCGTCAAGGCGGCGGCCGGCGAGCCGATCGGCGATCTCGCCACCCTCCTCGCCCACGTCGAGGCCGAGCGCGATCCGTCGGCGCCATGGCTCCTCGCGCCGGTCGACCTCCACGCCATCAAGGCCTCCGGGGTGACGTTCGTGGCCAGTCTCATGGAGCGCGTCATCGAGGAGCAGGCGCGCGGCGACCTCTCCAAGGCCGCGGCGCTGCGCACGGAGATCACCGCGGTCATCGGCACGGATCTCTCGGCACTCAAGCCCGGCTCGGATCAGGCGATGGCCCTCAAGGAGGCGCTGATCGCCAAGAACGCGTGGTCGCAGTACCTCGAGGTCGGCATCGGGCCGGACGCGGAGATCTTCACCAAGGCGCAGCCGATGAGCGCCGTGGGGCCGGGCGCCTTCGTCGGCCTCCACCCGATCTCGTCGTGGAACAATCCGGAACCGGAGATCGTCGTCGTGATCCGCTCGGACGGGGCGATCGTCGGCGCCACGCTCGGCAACGACGTCAACCTGCGCGACGTCGAGGGGCGGTCCGGTCTGTTGCTCGGCAAGGCGAAGGACAACAACGCCTCGGCCTCCCTCGGCCCCTTCATCCGCCTCTACGACGACGGCTTCGGGCCGCAGGACGTCGCCGCCGCCGAGGTGGCGCTCACGGTCGAGGGGACGGACGGGTTCACGCTCTCCGGCTCGTCGTCCATGCGCAAGATCAGCCGGTCGCCGGAGGAGCTGGCCGCCGCCACCATCGGCCGGCACCACCAGTACCCGGACGGCCTGGTGCTCTACCTCGGCACGATGTTCGCGCCGGTGGAGGATCGCGACGCGCCCGGCCAGGGCTTCACCCACCACGTGGGCGACGTCGTGACGATCGAGACGGCGGCGCTGGGTGCGCTGACCAACACCGTCGCCTACTCCACCGAGGCACCGCCCTGGACCTTCGGTCTGCGCGAGCTGATGGCCAACCTCGCCGGCCGCGGGCTGCTGTGATCGCGAGCGTCCGGCGCGGCGCGCGCCGGACGCCTCAGCGGATCGTGTCGAGCACGCTCTCCAGGGTCGAGAACAGCGCCTCGATCTGAGCCTCGGTGATGACGAGGGGCGGCGACAGGGCGATGATGTCGCCGGTGACGCGGATCATCAGCCCGGCGTCGAACGCGGCCTGCATCGCCTCCATGCCGCGGGCGCCGGGCGCCCCCTCGCGCGGGGCCAGCTCGATGGCGCCGATCAGGCCGAGATTGCGGATGTCGACCACATGGGGCCGGTCCGCGAGCATGTGCAAGCGCTCCTCCCAGATCGGCGCCAGCATCCCGGCATGCTCGAAGAGGAAGTCCTCGCGGTAGACCGAGAGTGTGGCGAGCGCCGCCGCGCACGCCAGCGGATGCGCCGAATAGGTGTAGCCGTGGAACAGCTCGATCGGCGTCTCGGAGCGTTCCACGATCGTGTCGTGGATCCTGGCCGACGTCATCACCGCGCCCATCGGCACCGCAGCGTTGGTCAGGCCCTTCGCCAGCGTCATGATATCGGGAACGTTGCCGTAAAAGTCCGCGGCGGACGAGGCGCCCAGGCGGCCGAACGCGGTGATCACCTCGTCGAAGACGAGGAGGATGCCGTGCCGGTCGCAGATCTGGCGCAGGCGATGGATGTAGCCCTTCGGCGGCACGAGGACCCCCGTCGACCCGGCGATCGGCTCGACGATGACCGCGGCGATGGCGTGCGCGCCGTGGATCTCGATCAGCCGCTCCAGGTCGTCGGCGAGTTCGACGCCGCCGTGCTCCGGCGCGCCCTTGCTGAAGGCGTTCTCCGGCCGATGGGTGGAGACCAAGTGATCGACCGGTCGAAGCCCCTCGCCGAAGCCCAGCTTGTTGCGCGCGATCCCGCCGACCGACATGCCGCCGAAGCCCGAGCCGTGGTAGCCCCGGTCGCGGCCGATCAGCAGCGTGCGCTCCCCCTCCCCGTTGGCGCGGTGATAGGCGAGTGCGATCTTGAGCGCCGAATCGACCGCCTCGGACCCCGAGTTGGCGAAGAAGACGTGCTTCAGCGACGAAGGGAACATTTCCGTCAGCCGCGAGGCCAGCGTGAAGGCGGCGGGGTGGCCGAACTGGAAGCTCGGCGCATAATCGAGCCGGGCGGCCTGCTCCTGGATCGCGGCGACGATGCGCGGATCGCCGTGACCGGCGTTGACGCACCACAGGCCCGCCGTCCCGTCGAGGATCTGCCGGCCGTCGGCGGCGGTGTAGTACATGCCTTTGGCCGAGACGCACAGGCGCGGGTGCCCCTTGAAGTCCCGGTTGGCCGTGTACGGCATCCAGAAGCTGGAGAGGTCGTTCGGCCGGTCGGCGATGGCGTCCATGGTGTTTCCCCTCCGGCACCATGGTCCGGTGCCGGTCGCGCTGGCGGCGCCCCATGGGTCGGGCGCCGTCTACCTTCATCGCGCCCTCATAGCACCGCGGCTTTGCGATCGCACCCTTTGCGCCGCGGGCGTTCCCGCGGCCCGCCCCTCAGGCGCCGCCGAACACCTCGCGCAGACGCATCGGCTCGACGATGCCCCGCTCCGTCACCAGCGCGGTGACGAGGCGGGCGGGCGTTACGTCGAAGGCGGGGTTGGAGGCACCGGTCGCGGGGGTGGTGATGCAGACCGTCTCGATACGGCCGTCCGCGGTCCGGCCGGTCACGTCGGTCACCTCCGCCGCGGCACGTTCCTCGATCGGCACGTCGTCGCCCCGTTCCAGCGAGAGGTCGAGCGTGGGCGACGGAAGCGCGACGTAGAAGGGGACGCGATTGTCGTAGGCGGCGAGCGCTTTCAGGTAGGTGCCGATCTTGTTGCAGACGTCGCCGTTGGCGGCGGTCCGGTCGGTGCCGACGATGCAAAGATCCACCCTGCCCTGCCGCATCAGGTGGCCGCCGGCATTGTCGGCGATCAGCGTGTGCGGCACGCCCGCCTCGGCGAGCTCCCACGCGGTCAGGGAGGCGCCCTGGTTGCGCGGCCGCGTCTCGTCCACCCACACGTGGACGGGGATGCCGGCGGCGTGCGCCTTGTAGATCGGCGCCGTCGCCGTGCCCCAGCCGACGGTCGCCAGCCAGCCGGCGTTGCAGTGGGTCAAGATGTTCACCGGGCCGCCGCGCGGGCGCGCCTTTTGCGCCGCCTCGATGAGCGCCAGCCCATGGTCGCCGATGGCGCCGTTGAGGGCGACGTCCTCGGTGGCGATCGCCTCGGCCTCGGCCCAGGCGGCGGCGGGTCGCTCGGCAGGGGGTAGCGGGGCGAGCGCGGCGGCCATCCGCGCCAGCGCCCAGCCGAGGTTCACCGCCGTCGGCCGCGTGGCGAAGAGGATCTGCCGTGCGAGCGCCAACGCGGCGTCCGAGGGGTCGACGTCCGCGGCGATGGCCATGCCGTAGGCGGCGGTCGCGCCGATCAGCGGGGCACCGCGCACGCGCATCACCGCGATCGCCTCGGCCACCTCCTCCACGGTCGCGAGGCGGCGGGTGGTGTATTCGTGCGGCAGCAGCGTCTGGTCGATGATCTCGACCGTGCCGTGTCCCGCGGCCCAGATGGTGCGCCGCGCCGAACCGTCCTGGCTGTTGTTCATCGTCCCGTTTCCTGCCGCACCATTGACGCCACGAGCCGCCGGACCATCGGCGCCACGACGAACACCACCGGGCACGCGACCGCCCAAGAGGTGAGCCAGGCCTCCAGCCACACCCACGGAAGGTGCGGCACAAGCCCGGCCGCCCGAACCGTCGCGATGCCCGACACGATGAACGACATGAACCCCGACAAGAAGAGGGAGAACAGGTAAGGGGCGAATCGAGGGTGCATCACGCTCACTCAGTCTCTCATGTCCGCCCCGCGTCGGATCCGGTCGCGGCCGGGCGGGGCACCGGGCGACCACCTTACCCCGCGGGCCCGTCCCGCGCGGGTGCCGGTACGGGTGACGGCGCCGTTCCGCCGCGCGTCAGGCCTCGGCGGCGAGTGCGGCGGCGACAGCCTCGGCGGTCGGGATCGGGGCGACCGCGCCGTAGCCGCGCACCGAGAGCGCGGCCGCGCAGGCCGCGGTGCGCGCCGCCGCCGCCGCATCCCCCGCCTCCAGCCACTTGACGAGGAACGCGCCGTCGAAGCAGTCGCCCGCGCCTGATGCGTCGACCGCCTCGGTCGGGAACGGCGGCACCGCGTGGGTTCTCTCCCCCTCGCGCACCATCGCCCCGTCGGCCCCCAGCGTGAGGGCGACGACGCGCGGGCCGAGACCGGCGTAGAAGTCGAGGATCGCGGCGGGGTCGGTGAGGCCGGAGAGCGCCGAGGCGTCGTCGAACCCCGGCAGCGCGATGGTCGCCATCGCCACGGCTTCGTGGATCACCGCGCGCGCCCGGGCCAGCGGCCACAGCCGGGCGCGGTAGTTGAGGTCGTAGGAGACCGGCACCCCGACGTCTTTGGCCGTGTCCATCGCCGCGAAGCAGGTATCGCAGGCGGTGGGGGAGATCGCTTGACTGATGCCCGAGAGGTGCAGCAGCCGCGCGCCGGTGATCGCCGCCGCGTCGAGGTCGGCCGGGCGCATCAGCGCCGCCGCGGACCCGGCGCGCCGGTAGGAGAAGCTGTGCCCCCGCTCGTCGTGGTCGACGAAGTAGATGCCCGTCGGCGCATCCGGATGGCGCGTCACGTAGCGGGTGTCGACGCCCTCGGTGTGCCACAGGTCCATGATCATGTCGCCGAACTGGTCGGTACCCAGCGCGGTCAGCATCGCGACCTTCGCCCCCTGCCGGGCCGCCGCGATGGCGACGTTGGAGACGTCCCCGCCGAACCCTTCGAGCCACCGCCCGTCGTCCTGGCGGTTGAACTCGATCATCGGCTCCCCGAGGCAGACGATATCCATCAGCGGCCCATGGCGGCGCGCGCGGCGGCGGCGAACGCCCGCGCGTCGGTGACGACGTCGGCGAGGGCCTTGCCGGGCTTGTAGAGCGCCGAGCCGATGCCGACGCCGTCCGCCCCGCCGGCCATCCACTCGCCGATATTGCCGGCGTCGACGCCGCCGGTGACGACGAGGCGCGTGCCCTTCGGCAGCACCGCGCGCATCGCCTTCACCACCTTGGGGCTCAGCCCGTCGCCGGGGAAGAGCTTCAGCGCGTCCGCCCCTGCGTCCAGCGCCTGGAACGCCTCGGACGGGGTGAAGACACCCGGCACCGAGATCAGCCCGCACCGCTTGGTGGCCTTCACCACCTCGGGGTTGAAGTTGGGCGACACGACGATGGTCCCGCCCGCGTCGGCGACGCGCGAGACGTCCTCCGGGACCAGCACGGTACCGGCGCCGACGATGGACGTCGCGCCGAAGCGGTCGGCCTGGATGCGGATCGACATGAAGGGGTCCGGCGAGTTGAGCGGGACTTCCATCACCGGGATCGCCGCATCGGCGAGCGCCTGGCCGACGCCCTCCGCCTCGTCCGGCGAAATCCCGCGCAGCACCGCCACCACCGGCATCGATTTGAGCGCGTCGTCGAGCGTCATCGGCCCATCCACCTCTTGTGTCCTGGAGACTTCCTGCATGCCGGGCCGGCGGGCGTCAACGCCGCGGCGGCACGGCGCCGGGGTCGCGCCCCGGAAGCTCGGCGAGCACGGCGCGGCGCTGCGCCTCGCTCATCCTCGCCCAGCCGGCGATCTCGTCGATCGTGCGGGCGCAGCCGAGGCACAGACCCGTCGCCGGCGCGATCCGGCAGACCTTGTTGCAGGGGCTCACCGCGGCGTCCGTCATCCGGTCCGTTTCAGCGCGGCGACGAAGAACCCGTCGGTGCCCGTGGCGGCGGGCGTCATCGTCATCATCAGCCCCTCCGCGCTCCAGGGTCTGGGCGCGGTCTCGCCGGCGATGTCGACCCAGGCATCGGCCATCGAGGTCAGGGTGAAGTCGGACGCGCGGTCCAGGAAGTCGGCGATCTGCGCCTCGTTCTCCTGCGGCAGGACCGAGCACGTCACGTAGATCAGCACCCCGCCGGGACGCACGAAGGCGCGCGCCTCGTCCAGCACCGCGGCCTGTTCGTCGAGGCGGCGTTCCAGCGCCTCCTCGGTGAGGCGCCACTTGGTGTCGGGCCTGCGGCGCCAGGTGCCGGATCCGGAGCACGGCGCGTCGACGAGGACCTTGTCCATTTTGCCTTCGAGCGCCGAGAGGTCGGCGCCGGCGCGGTGGACCTGCACATTGCGCACGCCAGCGCGCTTGATTCGCTCGAAAATGGGGGCGAGCTGGTTCTGGTCGACGTCCGTGGCGTGGAGTTGGCCGCGGTTGTCCATCTGCGCGGCGAGCGCCAGGGTCTTGCCGCCGGCGCCGGCGCACAGGTCGAGGATCTGCTCGCCGGGGTGGGCGAGCACCATCAGCGCCGCCGCCTGGCTCCCCTCGTCCTGCACCTCGACGTGGCCGCGCTGGTAGACCTCCTCGCGCACGATGTTGGCCGAGCGGTCCCACCCGTCGCGCGCCGGCAGCCGCACCGCGGCCGGGCTGATCGCCCCCGCCGTCGCGCCGAAGCGCTTGAGGGCCGAAAGCACCTTGGCCCGATCGGCCTTCAGCGTGTTGACACGCAGATCCACCGGGGCGCGGGCGGCGAGCGCGGCCGCCTCGGCCACCCACTCGTCGGCGAAGTTGTCCTCGAAAGCGGGAGCCACCCACGCCGGCACGTCGGCGGCGACGTCGGCCGGTGCCTCGGCGAGGCGGTCGGCGGTGAAGGCGGCGCGCTCGGCGTCGGTGAGGTCGCCGGGGCCGTGATGCTCGGTGGCGAGCGCGGTGAGGTCGGCGAGGCCGACGCCCCAGCGGTAGCGCAAGGTGGCGAGGGTGACGGCGCGCGGCGTATCGGCGCCCGCCCGCCAGGCGGACGAGCGGCGCCAGCGCAGCGCGTCGTAGACGAGATTGGCGATGGCGCCGCGGTCGCCGGACCCGGCGAAGCGGTGCGACAGGCCCCAGTCCTTCAACGCGTCCGCCACCGGGCGGTGACGTGCCTCGATATCCTCAAGAACTTCGATCGCCGCCGCGATCCGGCCTGCCGGCTTCATCGTCTCAGATCCTAGTCTCGCCGCGTGCCGGGACCGTGGCATCCGGTATCAGCGCGCGCCCGTCGCGATCCCACCAGTCGGCGAGCATCCGGAACCAGCGCAGCGCCAGCTCGGCCGCATGCGCATCGAAGCCGCCAAGCACCGTCATCAACGGCACGGGCAGCGCAACCCCGAGGCCGGTGGCCCCGTAGGGCGCAGCGCTCGCCCACGACCACACCGAGCGGCGCACCGCGTCGAGCGCCGCATCCTGTGCCGCTTCGGCCCCGGCGGGCAGGCCGATCAACAACTGGGCCGCTCCGAACGGTCCGCTCGCTTCGCAGTGGAGGCGATAGCGGAACGCGCACGGCGCGACGTCCGCCGCCTCGAAGCGCTCCCAATTCTCATCCGCGCCGTAGTGTTCGCGCAGCGCCGGGCATTCGAGCCCGATCGCCGCCGCGCGCGAGGATCCCGCGAAGTAGGCGAACAGCGCCTCTCTGAGCCGGCGGGCGCCGGGGTCCGGATCCTGGTCCGCCACTACCGGCCCGACGGGTAGTTCGGGCTCTCGCGCACGATGGCGACGTCGTGAACGTGGCTCTCGGCGAGGCCCGCGTTGGTGATGCGCACGAAGCGCGCCTTGTCGCGCAGCTCCTGCAGCGTGTGGGCGCCGACGTAGCCCATCGCCGAGCGCAGGCCGCCGATCAGCTGGTGGATCACGTTGGCGGCGGGGCCCTTGTAGGGCACCTGCCCCTCGATCCCTTCCGGCACCATCTTCATGGTGTCGCGGACCTCCTCCTGGAAGTAGCGGTCGGCCGAGCCGCGGGCCATCGCCCCCAGCGAGCCCATGCCGCGATACGCCTTGTAGGAGCGGCCCTGGTGGAGATAGACCTCGCCCGGCGCCTCCTCCGTGCCGGCCAGCAGCGAGCCGACCATGGCGCACGAGGCGCCGGCGGCCAGCGCCTTGGCGAGGTCGCCGGAGAACTTGATGCCACCGTCGGCGACGACCGGCGTGTCGGAGCCGGACGCGGCCTTGCACGCCTCCATGACGGCGGTGAGCTGCGGCATCCCCACCCCCGCGACGACGCGCGTGGTGCAGATGGAGCCCGGCCCGATGCCGACCTTCACCGCGTCGGCGCCGGCGTCGATCAGCGCCTTGGTGCCCTCGGGTGTGGCGACGTTGCCGGCCAGCACCTGCACCTGGTTGGACAGCCGCTTCACCTGCGCGACGGTGTTGAGCACCTTTTGCGAGTGACCGTGCGCGGTGTCGACGACGATGAGGTCGACCTCGGCGTCGATCAGCGCCTCGACGCGCTCCATGCCGGTGTCGCCGACGTTGGTCGCCGCGGCGACGCGCAGGCGCCCCTTGCCGTCCTTCACCGCGTTCGGATAGGCGCGCGCCTTCTCCATGTCCTTCACGGTAATGAGACCGGTGCAGTTGCCCGTTTCGTCCACCACCAGCAGCTTCTCGATCCGGTGTTGATGCAGCAGGCGCTTGGCCTCGTCCTGGCCCACCTCGTCGCGCACGGTGACGAGGTTCTTCGCCGTCATCAGCTCGCGCACGGGCTGCTTCATGTCGTTGGCGAAGCGCACGTCACGGTTGGTCAGGACGCCGATCAGGCGGCCGCGGATGTGCCCGCCGAGGCCGCCGTTCTCCACCACCGGGATGCCGGAGATCTTGTGCATGTCCATCAGCGCCAGAGCATCGCCCAGGGTCGCCTCGGGGCCGATCACCAGGGGGTCGACGATCATGCCGCTTTCGAACTTCTTCACCCGACGGACCGCGGCGGCCTGCTCGGCCGGGGTCATGTTGCGGTGAATGGTGCCCATGCCGCCGGCCTGGGCCATGGCGATGGCGAGTTCGGCCTCGGTGACCGTGTCCATCGCCGAGGAGAGAATTGGAATGTTCAGCGGCAGTTCGCGGGTGACATGGGTCGCCACGCGGGTCTCGTTCGGCAGGACCTCGCTCAGGCCCGGCATGAGCAGAACATCGTCGAACGTGAGCGCCTCGATCGTCGCGAGGCTCACAAACTCGGCCATCTATCGTCCCCCTTCCCGCGGCACCGTCGCGCGGGGCCGGCGGTCGGGTCCGCCGTCCGGCCCCATAGCGGGTCTTGCGGTGAACATCAACGCGGTGCGCCCCGTCATGCACGGTTGGGAGCTATGCAGCTTCCTGGGCGTCGACCTTGGTGGCGCCGAGGTCGTCGACCGGCAATGGCCCGGTCGGTCGGGAGAGGCGCGCGAAGACGACCCAGTGGAAGCGCTCCTGCGCGCGGGTCAGCGCCACATAGGTCAGCCGCTTCCACAGCGGGATGCCTCCGTCGACGATGCCGGCCCGCGCGGCGGCCTTGAGGTCGGGCGCGAACACCTGGACGTCCGGCCACTGCGAGCCCTGCGCCTTGTGGATCGTCAGCGCCGCCCCGTGCAGGAAGGTCGCCCCCATGCGCGCCACGAAGGGGAACCAGGGCTCCTCCTCGCCTGTCCGCTCGATCTTCACGATCGAGGCGCAGACGATGTTCGGCTCGTCCGCCCCGACCACATGCATGCGCGACAGGCCCGGCTTCTTGCCCGGCCCGCGGAAGATCACCTGCGCACCGCGGATCAGCCCGCGCGCCTCCAGCTCGAACCGGCGGTTCTGCTGCTTGGCGGGGAGTTCGATTCCGTCGCACAGCAGCGGCTCGCCGGGCATCAGCTCGTCCTCGCTCGCTCCGTAGGCGGCGCGGAATGCGGTGATGAGGCGGATGCGCGTCGCATTGCGCCAGACGAGGACCGGCGAGCGAGCCATCAGGTCGGAGTCGACGCGCGGGGTGACGACGATCCTGTCGTCGCGCCGGGCGGCGTCCTCCACCATCGCCTCGAACGCGGGGAAGGAGAGGTCGGGGTCGCCGAGCGCGTGGGCGAGGTCGAGGATGGGGCTGCCCGCTTCCTGGCGGTGGACCCGCTCCAGGCGCACGACTTCGCCCTCGGGCAACTTGTCGAACACCATGTCGCCCCCCTTCACGGGGGCGAGCTGGGCCGGGTCGCCGAAGAGGATGAGCGTCGGAAACAGCTCCTTGAGATCGCTCAGCTGGGCTTCCGACAGCATCGACGCCTCGTCGACGAAGCCGATGTCCATCGTCTCGTCGCGCCGCGTCCAGCCGGAGATGAAGTCGCTTCCCCGGAGACCGGCCATCGCCAGCGCGCCGACGACGGACTTGTTGGTCTCGTAGAACTTGGCGGCGCGCTCCAGCATCTCGTCGGTGTAGCCCTCGGGCTTGACCTCGGTCTCGCCGGAGATCCAGTCGACCAGCGCCTGATACACTTCGTCGAACACCGGGCGGTAGAGGAGCCGGTGCAGCGTGACCGCCGGGACGCCGCGCTGGCGCAGCACGCTGGCGGCCTTGTTGGTGGGGGTGACGATGGCGAGGCTGCGGTCGCTCGCCTTGCGCTTCTTGTTGTCGTCGGGCGCGGCGATCTCGCACCCCGCCGCCTCGAGGTCTTTCACGAGCCGCGCGAGGACGTGCGTCTTGCCGGAGCCCGCCTTGCCGACCACGGCGACGACGCCGGAGGTGCGCTCCGGCGCCTCGGTGACGCCGCGGGCGATGTCGACCCCGCGCGCGGCCAGCAGCGCCGCGACGCGCGACCACGCGGTCGCCTGATCGGCGGCGAACTCTTCGTGGGGGCAGGCGAAATCCGCCGTCGTCTCGCCCGTCATCCGTCCTCCCACCCCGCCGATTCGGGCCAATAGGGCACCACCGTATCATGGGCCCGGCGGGGGGCGCGACGGGGCCGCGGCGCGAAAGGCGCGCCGTCCCACACGCCGTGCCGGCCTAGTCGCGCCGGATGGTCGGCTTCACGTGGCCCGTGAGGCTGACCGCCCGGAGGATGCCCAGCGCGTCGAGCGTGCCCAGGGTGATCCCGGGGGGCAGCGCGTGGGCGGCGGCGTATTCGTCCAGCGCCTCGTACCAGCTCTCGCGGAAGGGGGCGCCGGCGGGGCCCGGATGGAGGCCGCGCGCGATCATCGCCGTCTGCAGCATCAGCCAGTGCTCGGCGGTGAAAAAGGTGGAGATGTCCGTCCGCAGGACGCCCTCTCCATGGCCGCCCGCGTCCCGCGCGAGGTCCAGCGCGGTGGTGAGGTCCCAGGTGTCGCCGAACCCCTCGACCTTGAGGAAGGCGGCCAGGGCTTCGGCCTCGGGCAGGCGGTAGGTCGCGCCGCGCAGGGCCGTCTGGTAGGCCGAATCGAGGTTGGTGAGGCGGTATTCGACCAGCGCCAGCTCGGCGAGCGCGGGATAGTAGCCGGCGTCGGCGAGACGGGTGAAGGCGAGGCGCATGTCGATGAGGGTGGCGTAGGTGTCCGGATCGAGGCGCAGCTTGGCGACGGCGGCGCGATGGCGCACGGCCATGCGCTCCCCGCCCCTGTCCTTCAGCCGGTCGAGGCAGGCGACACGGCGCTTGCCGTCGACCGCCACCTCGCACTGGAGGAGCGCGCAGGCCGACCCGCCGTCGCCGCAAAGGCCCATCCACTCGGCGGCCGACAGCGCGTCGGCCGGGGTGACGGCGTACTTCTGCACCACGCGCAGCGCGCCGGCGGCGGCATCGGGATGCCACACCGCGGAAAGGCACCGCGCCGCCTCCTGGAAGGAGAGCGCGTCGACCTGCCGGTCGGACATGCCGAAGACGTAGCCGCTGTTGCCGCGCGGCGGCTCGCCGATTCGCCGGCACTGCGCCGCGCTCGCCTGCGTCAGCGTCGCGGCGATCGGGGTTCGTAGCGTGGCGCCGTCGCTCACCGGCGCGAACGTCAGCGCCGCGAGCAATGCGAGGATCAAACCCATGCCCTACTCCATACTCGACGTGGGGCTCGTCGCGGACGCTCGCACCTCGGGCCGTCCGCTCGAACGGATGCTGCTGCGGTGGAGACTACACCGAAACCCGGCCCCTTGTCGCGCGTGTCGCGCGCCGTCCGCCAACGCTGTCGCGCGTGTCGCGCGCCGTCCGCCACGCCTGGCGCCGGCGCGGTGGGTCGCGGTCAGTCCGCCGCGACGGGGCGGTAGCCGAGCGTCGCGAGCAGCCGGTCGACCATCTCGCGCTGGACCGTCGCCCCATGCTGGGCTTCCACGTTGAAGTAGGGCCGAGTGTCGTTCAGGACGACGTGGTTCGAGAACGAGCAATCGCTGTTGGCGCGCGTCACATGCTCGTGAACCACGCTGAAGCCGGCCTCGTTGAGCATGCGGCGGACGGCCGACGCATCGGGGTCGGCGCGGATCGGCTCGGCGCCGGCGATGTAGATGAGGTTGTCCGGATCGCCGAAGGGCGGCTCGGCGATGGGGTAGCCCTTCTCCTTGGTGGTCCAGACCTCGGCCGTGACGCTGCCTCCGTCGGTGTTGTTGTGGGCCGAGAAGATGTGCCGACGGCCGGCGAAGAGGTCCATGACGAAGGCGGTGTAGGTGGGCATCGGTGCCGCGATGGCGCAGGGGCGCGCATCCGCGGCGGTACGGGCGAAGGCGCGGTTGGGGTCGATGCCGGCGAAGAGGCGCGTCTCCTCGCCCGCGACGCTCACCATCCGCCCGCCATAGCGCGCCACGGCGTGAACGGCGGCGTCGAACGCCTCGGCTTCGTCATCGTGCGGCAGGTACCAGACCGGGCCGCCCGGATGGCGCGGGTTCTCCACCGCGACGAACGTCCACCTCACCGCGCCCTCGACGAGCGTGATGCGCGAGGTGCAAAGCCCGGCGCCGGCGATCACGGCGCGGTTGCGGCGGACGTCGGCATCGTCCACGGCGCCGGCGCCGGTGCAGCCGGGCGGCGCGGCGGCGGCGGGGCGGGCCCGGCGGGTGTGCGGCGCGATGGGGTTGATGCGGGGAAGCTTCGTCGGCACCAGGGCCGGCGCCGGACCGGCCGGGAACAGAGCCGGGTCGGCGAAGGCGCGTTGCAGCTGCGGCGGCACCGCGGCGCCGGGCCCGCCGACCACGGGAGCCGGCCCGCCGGGGGTCGGAGCGCCGGGGGTTCGGACGCCGGGAGCCGGCCCGCCGAGGGTCGGGACGCCAAATGTCAGGACGCCGGGGGTCGGGACGCCGGGGGTCGGGGCGCTGCCGCCTCGCGCCGTGCCGCCGGCCGGACCCGCGGGAGCGGGACGCATGTCGCCCTTGGCGGCGGAGCCGCCTGCCGGGACCGCGATCGGCAGCGCCGCCGCCATGGTGGTCGACGCGGTGTCCGCCATCCTCGCCATCTGCCGGACGAAGGCGCGCGCGAAGAGCCTATCGTGCATCGTCGAAGGACTGGCGCGCAGCTCCTGCGCGAGGCCGGAAAGGTAGACGTCCGGCAGCGGGCGGGCGCTGGTGTCGTACGGCGACGCGTCGATCCGGACGATGCCGCGGGCGCGGGCGTCGTCGGCATAGTCCGCCTCGGTCATCCGGCCGAGGCGCAGGAGCGCGATCCGCACCAGGCACCGGCGCTCGTCTCCCGACGAGGTGGCCGCGGCGAGCTGCACGGCGAGGGCGAGATTGTCGACTTCGGTGCGCACGCGGCGGCAGTCCGCCGTGTCGAACGCGGCTGCGCCGGACGCCCACGACAGCACGCCCGCGACGACGGCCAAGGCGACGGCTCGGACGAAGAGGCGCATGCCGCCCCCCATGGTTTCCCGATCCAAGGCCGCGACTTTGGAGGCGGCGGCACATCCCGGTCAACCCCGGCGCGAGCCGGCGCGAGAGGTTTCAACCTCTATCATATGGAGCCTGCGACGCACGCTCGACCTATTCGTCGGGCGCGGGCTCGGACCGGTCGCCGGGGGCGCGGTCGCGTTCGTAAGAGCGCACTTGCGGGAACGGGGGGAGCCAGGCCTCGCGGCGCACGGTCCACAGCTCGTAGGTCGGGCGCAGGCGGCCCGGCTCGTCGAGCGTACCGAGGTGCA
This sequence comes from Acuticoccus sp. I52.16.1, assembly GCF_022865125.1. Classification (NCBI taxonomy): domain Bacteria; kingdom Pseudomonadati; phylum Pseudomonadota; class Alphaproteobacteria; order Hyphomicrobiales; family Amorphaceae; genus Acuticoccus; species Acuticoccus sp. I52.16.1. The sequence goes on from NZ_CP094828.1 coordinate 520,159, forward strand.
CCTCCACCTCGTCGCCGCTGCGCGAGAACACCGGTGAGCCGCAGCGCGGGCAGAACCAGCGCCCCTCATACTCGGCCGGCCTCCCCTCGACCGTGACCGCCTCGCGCGCGAACACGGCCGAGGCGTGGAACAGCGCGCCGTGGTGCTTGCGGCAGTCGAGGCAGTGGCACAGTCCGACGCGGTACGGACGCCCCGCCGCCACGATCCTCACATCACCGCACAGGCAGCCCCCGGCGAAACGATCCATGCCGCACCTTCGATCCCCACCCGCGGCCCGCTGCGGGCCACGCCGGGGCCATCATAGCGCGCCCCCCGTCCGACCCACCGGCCGCGACGCGAGAAGGCGCCGCGACCGATTGGCCGGGCGCCTTCGATCGGCGAACGTCGCCCCGGCGAGGTCTGCCGAGGCGACGGGGCTCAGAAGAGGAAGCTCGCCGCCGTCAGGTCGCTGGCGAGGATGCCCTCGAAGGTGATCTCGTCGGCGCCGATGACCACCAGCGCATCGCTCTGCGCCGTCTCGGTGATGGTGAGGTCCTCGAACGCGGCGATGCCGGTAACGTCGCCGAGGTCGATCAGATCCTCGCCCAGCGTGAAGTCGACGATGACGTCCGCGCCGAACCCGTCGCCGAAGAGGAGGATGTCGCTGCCCTCGCCGGTGGCGAGGATGTCGTTCCCGGCCCCTCCGTCGAGGACGTCGTCGCCCTCGCCGCCGCGCAGGAGGTCCGCCCCCGCGCCGCCGAACAGGCTGTCCTCGCCGTCACCGCCGGCCACCGTGTCGTCACCGGCACCGCCGAAGAGCTGGTCGTCGCCGAGCTGGCCGGCCAGAAGGTCGTCGCCGTCCTCGCCCTCCAGCTGGTCGTCGCCGGCCTCGCCCAGCAGCGTGTCGGCCCCCGCGCCGCCCATCGCGGTGTCGTCGCCCAGGCCGCCGCGGGCGACGTCGTTCCCCTCGTCGCCGAGGAGGAGGTCGTCGCCCTCGCCGGCACGCAGGGTGTCCTCGCCCGCGCCGCCGCGGACGGTGTCGTCGCCGCCACCGCCGGCGATCATGTCGTCGCCCGCGCCGCCGTTGAGGACGTCGTCGCCGAGATGGCCGACGAGGAGGTCGTCGCCGTCCTCGCCGCGCAGCGTGTCGTTGCCGTCCTCGCCGAGAAGGGTATCGCCGCCCGCACCGCCGAAGGCGATGTCGTCGCCACTGCCGCCGCGGACCACGTCGTCGCCGCCGGTCGCGACCAGCCGGTCGTCCCCGGCCATGCCGCGCAGGCTGTCGTCGCCGGTCCCGTCGGAAAGCGTATCGTCGCCGTCCGTGCCGAGGATGAGCTGCGCGACCGGCGTCTCGTCCACGTCCGTCACCGCGATGGCGAAGGTCTGCCGGGTGCTGTTGCCCTCGCTGTCGGTCGCGACCACCGTCACCGACTGGCTCTGAGCGGTCTCGAAATCGAGCGCAGCGGCGAGGACGAGGTCGCTCCCCTCGACCTCGAAGGCGCTGTCGCCGGCGATGGTGTAGGTGATCGCGTCCCCGTCCGGATCGGTCGCCGACAGGACGCCGACCACGGTGCCGAGCGTGGCATCCTCGGCGAGCGACATGGAGCCGGAGAGCGCCAGGTTGCGGGGCGCGCGGTTGGTGGGCTCGCCGTCGCCGTCGCCCTCGTCCTCGTCCTCCCCTTCGTCGACGTCGGTGACGCGCACGGTGAAGGTTTCCTCGACCGAGTTGCCGGCGCTGTCGGTGGCGACGACGGTCACGGAGTGGCGCACCGCGGTCTCGAAGTCGAGCGTCTCGGCGAGGACCAGGTCGGTTCCGTCGATCTCGAAGACGCTGTCGCCGGAGATCGTGTAGGTGATCGCGTCGCCGTCCGGATCGATGGCCGAGAGCGTGCCGACGACGGCGCCGATCTGCGCATCCTCGGCGATCGCGCTGCGGGAGAGTTCCAGGTCGGTCGGCGCGCCGTTCTCGGGTTCGCCGCCGGTATCGCCGCCCGTGTCGCCGCCCGTGTCACCACCGGTGTCGCCGCCGGTGTCACCACCGGTGTCGCCGCCCGTGTCACCGCCGGTGTCGCCGCCCGTGTCACCACCCGTGTCGCCACCGGTGTCGCCGCCGGTGTCGCCGCCGGTGTCTTCCTCGTTGGCGATCGTGCCATCGGCGAAGGCGAGGAACTCGACGCTGGTCAGCGTGTCGGTGCCGTCGCGGCCGGCGTTGCCGTCGATCACCGTGGTGACGCCGTGGGCGTCGGTCGAGATCTGGTACTGGCTACGGTTGCCGCTGAAGACGGCCGTATCCTCGCCGGCACCGCCCGCGATGGTGTCGTCACCGCCCAGGCCGGTCAGCATGTCGTCGCCGGCGCCGCCCTCGATGCTGTCGTCGAGATCCGACGCGGCGAACACGTCGACGCCCGCCGAGCCGATATAATGCTGGGCGTACTGGTCGAGGTCCTCGAGGAACATCGCCAGGCGGTCCGGGTCGGCGTCCTGGCCGCCCATGTAGGCGGAGACGAAGTTGTGGACCTCGCCGGTCGCCTCCACCTCGTCCTCGGGGCCCCGCGCGTTGGCGAGGTCGAGCCCGGTGATCTTCAGCGTCACGTCACCGCCGACGAAGTAGCCGTCGGCGTCGAACTCGCCCTCGCCGACCGTGCCGAACTCGATCGTGTTGATCTCGCCGTACACCGTATGGGCGCCGAAGTAGTAGGTGAGTTCGCCGTGCGCGAGGAAGTAGGGGGCGGAGGCGTCGTCGCCCATCGCCATCCAGATCTCCTCGCCCTCGAACGCGGAGGAGCCGTCGAAGGTGGGGAACCCGGTGGCGGTGACGGCCTCGAAGAAGCCTTCCGTCAGGAAGTCGTCGAAGTCCATCTCCGCGGCGTGGCTGGCGTCGATCGTGATCATGTCGTTGTCTGGCTCCGGTACGTCTTCGACGGCGATGTCGAAGGTTTCCGTTGTGGTGTTGCCGCCGGCGTCGCGCGCCGTGACGGTGATGGCGTGGCTGGCGGCCGTCTCGGCATCGAGCGCGCCGGCGAGAACGACCCGCGTGCCGTCGGCGCTGAGCGCGAAGAGACCGCCGGCATCGTCGGTGAGGCTGTAGGTCAGCGCGCCGCCTTCCGGATCCGTGGCGCCGAGCGTGCCGACCAGGGTACCGATCGCGGCGTCTTCGGCCAGAGAGCGGTCGCCCGAGAGCGAGAGATCCGTCGGCGCCTCATCGACGTCGCCCACCGCGACGGTGAACGTCTCGTCGGTGGTGTTGCCGGCGCTATCGGTGGCACGGATCGTCACCTCGTGCTCGGACGCGCTCTCGAAGTCGAGCGCGGCGGCGACGCGCAGCTGCGTCCCGGCAACGGCGAACGGGCTGTCGCCGACGACCGCGTAGCCGACCGCGTCCCCGTCCGGATCGCTGGACGACAAGGTGCCGACGACCGTCCCCTCGGCCGCCGTCTCGGCGACGACGAGGTTCGACAGCGCGACGTCGGTCGGAGCGCCGTTGGTGCTCTCGTCGATGTCGCCCACCGCGATGGTGAAGGTCTTCTGCGTGCTCTTGCCCGCGCTGTCGGTGGCGACGACCGTCACCGCGTGGCTCGTCGCGGTCTCGAAGTCGAGCGCGGCGGCGAGGACCAGGTCGGTGCCGTCGACCGCGAACGGGCTCGGGCCGGAGACCGCGTAGGTGATCGCGTCGCCGTCCGGGTCGGTCGCCGACAGGGCGCCCACCACGGTGCCGAGCGCGGCGTCCTCGGCGAGCGACAGGCCGCCCGAGAGGGCGAGGTTCGTCGGCGCCCGGTTCACCGTCTCGTCGATGTCCGTCACCGTGACGGTGAAGGTCTCCTGCGAGCTGTTGCCCTCCGCGTCGGTCGCGACGACCGTCACGGCGTGGCTCTCGGCGGTCTCGAAGTCGAGCGCGGCGGCGACGACCAGGTCGGTGCCGTCGACCGCGAACGGGCTCGGGCCGGAGACCGCGTAGGTGATCGCGTCGCCGTCCGGGTCGGTCGCCGACAGGGCGCCCACCACGGTGCCGAGCGCGGCATTCTCGGCGACGACGCGGCGCGACAGCGCCAGGTCCACCGGCGCGCTGTTCTGCGGCCCGGTGTCGTCCGGCTCGTTGGCGACCGTGCCGTCGGCGAAGGCGAGGAACTCGACGCCGGTCAACGTGTCGACGCCGTCGCGTCCGGAGGTGGTGTCGGTGACGGTGGTCGAGCCGTCGCCATTCAGGACGACCTGATAGTCGCTGCGCTCGCCGGTGAAGACGGCGGTGTCCTGCCCGGCGCCGCCGACGATCGTGTCGTCGCCGCCCTGGCCCTCCAGGCTGTCGTTGCCGGCGCCGCCCTCGATGCTGTCGGCATTGCCCGAGCCGGCGAAGACGTCCACGCCGGACGAGCCGATATAATGCTGCGCGTACTGGTCGAGCTGCTCGAGGAAGAGCGCGATGCGGGCCGGATCGGCGTTGGCGCCGGCCATGTAGGCGGCCGCGAAGTTGTGGACCTCGCCCGTCGCCTCGACCTCCGCCTCCGGCTCCAGCCCGTTCTCGAAGTCGAGCCCGGTGATCTTCAGCGCGACGTCACCGCCGACGAAGTAGCCGTCGGCGTCGTAGGTCCCCTCGCCCACCGTTCCGAACTCGATGGTCTCGATCTCGCCGTGCACGGTGTGGGTGCCGAAGTTGTAGGCGAGTTGACCGTGGGCGAGGAAATAGGGGGCGTCCGCGCCGGTCCCCAGCGACATGAACATCTCCTCGCCCTCGAACGAGGCGGAGTTGTCGAAGGTCGGGAAACCGCTTCCCGTCGCGCCGCTGACGAACCCCGTGGTCAGGAACCCTTCGAAGTCCATCGCCGCCGCGTGGCTGGCATCGATCGTGATCATGTCTTGGTCTGGCTCCGACCTGTCTTCGACGGCGATGTCGAAGGTTTCGGTTGTGGTGTGGCCGCCGGCGTCCTGCGCCATGACGGTGATGGAATGGTGGGAGGCCGTCTCGGCATCGAGGGCGCCGGCGAGGACGACCTGGGTGCCGTCGGCGCTGAGCGCGAAGCGGCCGCCGGCATCGTCGGTCAGGCTGTAGGTCAGCGCGCCGCCTTCCGGATCCGTGGCGCTGAGGCTGCCGACGACGATGCCGAGAACGGCATCCTCCGGCACCGCGTGATCGCCCGAAAGCGCGAGATCCGTCGGCGCTTCGTCGACGTCGCCCACCGCGACGGTGAAGGTCTCGTCGGTGATGTTGCCGGCGCTGTCGGTGGCGCGGATCGTCACCTCGTGCTCGGACGCGCTCTCGAAGTCGAGCGCGGCGGCGACGCGCAGCTGCGTCCCGGCGACCTCGAACGGGCTGTCGCCGACGACCGCGAAGGTGACGGCGTCGCCCTCCGGATCGCTCGCCGACAGGGTCCCGACGACGCTGCCGAGGGCCACGTTCTCGTCGACGGCGGTGCCGGAAAGGGCAAGGTCCGTCGGCGCGCCGTTGACGGTATCGTCGACGTCGCTCACCGCGATGGTGAACGTCTCCTCGGTGGTGTTGCCCTCGCTGTCGGTCGCGACGACGGTCACCGAGTGGCTCGTCGCGGTCTCGTAGTCGAGCGCTGCGGCGAGCACGAGATCGGTCCCGTCGATCGAGAACATGCTGGCGCCGGAGATGGTGTAGCCAATCTCGTCTCCATCCGGATCGGTGGCCGAGAGGGTGCCGACGACGGTGCCGAGCGCGGCGTCCTCGGCCAGCGTCATATCGCCCGACAGCGCCAGCTCCGTCGGCGCCTGGTTGTCGACGATCGGCGTCTCCTCCCCGGTCGCGACGTCGATGATCACGTCGTCGAAGCGGATGGTCTCGACGTTGACGAGCGCATCGGTGGCGGACGTCGCCAGGGAGACGATATAGGCCGTGGTGTAGAGGTACACGCCGTAGTCCGCCCGAGCCCCCTCGACGATGAACGTGTCCGACCCGTCCCCGCCGTCGACCGCGTCGCCGCCGGCGCCGCCGACGATCTCGTCGTTGCCCCCGCCCCCGGCGATGACGTCTGCCCCGTCGCCGCCTTCGATGGTGTCGTTGAAGGCGCTGCCCGCCAGCGTGTCGTCGAAGGCCGAGCCGATGATGTGCTGGCTGTAGTCGTCCAGCGCGTCGGCGTAGGTGTCGAGCCGGGTCTGGTCGGCGCTGGCGCCGTACATGTAGGCGAGCGCGAAGTTGTGGACCGCGCCGTTCGCCTCGATCTCCTGCTCTTCCTGGGCGTTGGTGGGGATCGGATTGGAAAGGTTCAGGCCGGTGATGCGCAGCGTGACGTCGCCGCCGACGAAGGCACCGTTCGCGTCGTAGCTGCCCTCGCCGCGCGTTCCGTACTCGATCGTCTCGATGGTGCCGGCGACGGTGTGGGTGCCGAAGTAATACTCCAGCTCGCCCTGGGCGAGGACGTACTTGGAGCTCGCGTCGGTGCCGTAACCGATCAGCATCTCCGAGCCGTCGAACGCGGTTCCGTTGTCGAAGACGGGGAAGCCGCCGCCGGTGGCATCGGCGATGAACTCGCCCCGGATCATCGCCTCGATATCGACACCGGCGGAGGCGGTCGACGCGTCGATGACGATGGTGCCCTCGGAACCGAGCGGGTTCCCGTCCGCGTCGGTGGTGCGGATCTTGAAGCTCTTCTCGGTCGACAGGCCGTCCTGGTCGGTGGCGACGATGGTCACGTCGTGGTTGAGGACCTCGCCGAGGTCCTTCACCTGCAGCTCGGCGCCGACGATCTGGAACGCGCCGGTGTCGTCGGCGATCGTGTAGGTGAAGGTGTCGCCCGTGTCGGGGTCGGTAGTGGTCAGCGTGCCGACGACGGTGCCCGCGGCCGCATTCTCGACCACGCTGTCGCCCGAGAGCGCCACCGTGGTCGGCGCCTCGTTCACGTCGCCGACCGTGAGGGTGATCGTCTCGTCGGTGTATTCGCCGCCGACGTCGGTGGCGCGCACGACGATGTCCACGCTGCTGGCGCTTTCGAAGTCGAGCGCGCCCTTCAGGACGAGCTGGTCGCCGTCGAGCGCCACCAGCCCTCCCGCGTCGGAGACGAGCGCGAAGGTGATCGTCTGCCCCTCCGGATCCGTCGCCGAGAGCGTGCCGATCACGGTGTCGACCGGCGCGTCCTCGGCAATGGCCGCGTTGTCGATCGCGACGTCGGTGGGGGCGGCGTCCTCCTCCGGCACCACGGTGAGCGCCACCTGCGAGGTCGCGACCTGCGGGTCGGTGACGTCCTGGTCGTCGATGGTGACGCCGAGGACCGCGGTCGTCTCGTCGTATTGATCGGTCTGGAAGGTGACGTTCCCGGACGCGACGAAGGCGTTGATGTCCGCCACCTCGCCGGTCAGCGTCAGGCTGGCCCCGCTCCCCTCGACGGTGACGCCCGCCGCGGAGACCGCCGCAAGTCCGCCGCGATCGACCGCGAGGGTGACGCGCACCGCCCCCTCGCCGACACGGCCGAAGGTGAGCCCGGTGACCGCGCTGGGCGCGTTCTCGTCGACGGAGATCGAAGGCAGCCCGCGCGAGATGCGCATATAGTCGCTGCCGTCGCCGGCGGCGTTGGTGGTGTTGCCGCCGTTGACGAGGTCGAGGACGCCGTCACCGTCGACGTCGACCACCTCGATCTCGTTGAAGTTGGAGTGGGTCGAGTGGGTGGTGTCCGCGAGGATGTGCTCGACGAACGAGCCGTCCTCCTGCTGCTCGAACCAGGAGAGCGTGCCTCCCCCTTCCTCGGTCTCCGTCGTCGAGGGCGCGACGAGGTCGAGCCGGCCGTCGCCGTCGATGTCGACGATCTCGACGTCGGTGGGGCTGGTGTCGCCCTCGGCGACGATCACCGGGTCGGCGAAGGTCCCGTCGCCGTTGCCCTTCATCAGGTAGATCGCCGAGTCGTTGGCGCTGACGGCGACGGCGTCGAGGGCGCCGTCCCCGTCCATGTCCGCGAGCTTGATCGTCTCGGGGTTGTTGGTGCCGCCGGCGGTCGCCTGGAGGTCGATCGTCTGCGCGGTCGTGAAGGTGCCGTCACCGTCGGCGGTGTAGACGCGGAAGAGGTTGTCTCCGGCCGCGGTCTGCCCCGTCGTCATGATGTCGACGTCGCCGTCGCCGTCGATGTCGCCGGCGGCGAGGCCGATGGTGTAGGCGAAGCTGTCGTCGAGGGTGGTCTCGGTGAAGGTGCCGTCGGGGTTCTGCGTGCCGAGGACGACGGTGCCCTGCCCCGTCGGCACGGTCACCACGTCGGCGCGGCCGTCGCCGTCGACGTCGACGACGAGGTAGCTGTTGGACGTGGCCGAGGCCGCCGTCTGCCCATCGGCGAAGGTGCCGTCGCCGTTGTTCTTGAACCAGACCGTCGTCGACGCGTCGTAGTCGTTGCCGATCACGTCGATCAGCCCGTCCCCGTCGACGTCGCCCACCTCGAAGCGGAAGCTGCGCCCGCCGGCGAGGCCGACGAGGGTGTAGTTCCCCGCCCCGTCGTTCGCGAACCAGTAGATCCCCGGCTCCGTGCCGAGGCTGGTGTGACCGAGGAGGTCGATGTCGCCGTCGCCGTCGAGGTCGGCGCTCTTGATGCCGACGATGCCGCGCGGTGCGTCGGCCAGCGCCTCGCTGGGCAGGAAGGCCGGGCCTTCGCTGGCGATCTCGATCGACACCGGGTCGCCGCCGATCGTCAACGTGCCGTCGGCGAACTGCAACGTCTCGACACTCGTGAGCGTGTCGGATCCGTCCCGATCGGCGACGAGGTCGGTCACGGTGAAGGTGCCGTCGGCGTTGTCGACCACCGAATATTCGGCCTTGTCGCCGGTGTAGACGGCGATGTCGTCGCCCGCGCCGCCGTCGATCGTGTCGTCGCCGCCGTTGCCGGTGACGGTATCGTCGAAGACGGTGCCGGCGTAGGTGTCGTCACCGGCCGAGCCGCGGAAGTCCTGGGCGTAGGCGGCGAGCGTCGCCTTGACGAACTCGATGTCGCCGGGGCTGGAGCCGTGGAGGCCGTACATCCAGGCCTGCGCGACGAGCTGCGTCTCGCCGTAGATGCGGTTCAAGAGAGCGGAATCGTTGACGAGGTCGAGGCCGGTGATCGTGACTTCCGGATCGGTGAGCGCCGGGTCGGCCCCCGTCACGCCGTTGCCGAACGCCATCTCGTTGATGATGCCCGAGACGACGTGGGCGTCCTCGCCGCTGATCGGATCGGTCCAGTTGTAGACGAGGTCCGAGCCCTTCAGCGAGATCATCGAGCCGTCGCTGGTGTTGGCATAGAGGAACTCGGAGGACGGAGTGTCCGGCGACCAGCCGCTGCCCGCCGGCAGGAAGCCCGGCAGCCCGGCGACGACGTTGGCGAACACCGCGTCGAGGTAGGTCGTCCAGTCGACGCCGCCGTTCGTCCCGGCGAGCGCGGTGTCGGCGTCGATGGTGATCGTGCCGCGGGCGGTGAGCCCCTCGTCGGTCGCCTCCGGTGCGTCGAGGACGTGGACCTGGAAGGTCTTCTCGTGGGAGACGCCGCCGGCGTCGGTCGCCTTGATGGTCACTTCGTGGAGGTCGCTCGCCTCGTGGTCGAGCGCGCCGTTGACCGTCAGGAAGTAGTAGGGTGTGCCGCCCGCGTCGCCGAGGGTGACGGAGAACAGGCCGCCGGCATCGTCGGTCAGTTCCACCGTCTCGGGCACGAAGCTCGTGTCGAACTGGTAGACGAAGCCGATCTGCGTGCCGACCGGCGCGTTCTCGGTGATCGCCGTATAGTCCTTGCCGGTCGGCACGGAGGACAGCTTGAACGGGTCGTCCTCGACGGTGATCGAGATGGTCTCGGTGGTGGCGTTGCCGTTGGCGTCGGTCGCGGTGACGACGAGATCGTAGACACCGTCCGACGACTCGTGGTCGAGTGGCGAGCGCAGCACCACGCCGACCGACCCGTCGTCGCCTTCCCTCAGGTCGAACCGGTTGTTGTCGCCCTCCCCGCTGGCGAGCGTGAAGGTGATGTCGTCGCCGTCCGCGTCGGTGGCCGAGAGGACGCCGACCGTGGCGCCGCTGCGGGCCGATTCGGCGATGACCGTGTTGGAGAGCGCGACCTCGGCCGGCGCCACGTTCACATCGAGGAGGACCAGCGCCGACTGCACCGCGTTCGCCTCGCCCGAGCCGTCGTCGATGGTGACGCCGAGGTGGGTGGACGCGCCCGACGGGATGGTGGCGCTGACGTTGCCGCCGGCCACATAGGCGTCGAGGTCGGCGACGGTGCCGGTCAGCGTCAGCGTCCCCGTACCGTCGCCCGCCACGGCGACCGTCGCGTCGGAGGACGCGGCGAGCGTCCCGGCCGTGACCGCCAGCGTGACGGTCACGGCGCCCGCCGCGTCCGCGTCGGCGAAGACGAGGCCGGTCAGCACCGACGCCCGGTCCGCGTTGACCCCGAGCGTGCCGGACGCCCGCTGCACGATGTTGACGTCGTTGGTGCTGGTGCCGGAGACGACGACGGACGGAACGCCGCCGATTTCGGTGACGATCAGGTCCCACGGCCGGTTCGCCGCCTCGGTGCCGACGATGACCTCGCCCGCGGCGAAGGTCCCGTCGCCCTGATTCTCGTTCACGATGACCTGTTGGCCGAGGTAGGCGTTGGTCACCACGTCGAGGTCGCCGTCGCCGTCCACGTCCGCGAGCGCGATTGCCTGCGCCCCGTCGGGAGTGGCGATGACGGTGCCGGCGTCGAACGTGGCATCGCCGTTGTTCTCGAACAGCGTCACCGCGTCGGCCGTGTAGCTCGTGACGACGAGGTCGAGGTCGCCGTCACCGTCGACGTCGCCGAGGGCGACCGCACGCGCGCTGCGCACCTCGCCCAGCAGGTCGACGGCCTCGCCGAAGGTCCCGTCACCGTTGCCGTAATAGGCGACGACGTGCTGCGCGACGTATCCGACGCCGACGAGATCGAGGTTGCCGTCTCCGTCGAGGTCGACGGCGACGACGTCGCTCGCCCCGTCGAGGCTGCCCACGATCTGCGGTGCCGCGAACGTCCCGCCGCCGGTATTCTCGATGGTGACGACGGTGTCGTCGTTATATCCGGCGGCGACGACGTCGAGGTCGCCGTCCCCGTCGAGATCGGCGAGCTGCACCTGGCGCGGGTTGTCGACCGTGACGCTGAAGGCCTGCGAATAGGACCCGTCGGGGTTGGCCGTATAAAGGCCCACCGTGTCGCCCGAGTAGCCCGCGACCACCACGTCCGCGAGACCGTCCCCGTTCACGTCGCCCGCCGCGAGCTCGTAGGGGCTGCCGATCCCGGAGACGATCGCCACCGGCTCGGCGAAAGCGCCGCCGACGTTTTCGGCCAGCACCACGGTGCCGTCGGTGTAGCTGGTGGCGACGACGTCGAGATCGCCGTCGCCGTCGACATCGACGAACGCCACGCCGCGCGCCCCGCTGATGCCGGAGATCGTGTGAGTCGCGACCCATTCGGGATCCTGGCCCTCCACGGCGACGGTGGGAGCGGCGTTCGTCGCGGCGATGGAGGCGAGCGTGCCGGCGCTGCCACCGGTCAGGCTGTCGTCTGCGGCGGGCGTATTGGTGTCGGGGACGGAATTTTCGGCGGCCAAGTGGGTCCACTCCAAGGTCTTGGGTGTCGTGGGAGCCCCGGGGCGGACTCCTGAATGCTATGCGGCTGCCCGCACACGTCTCGGCCTCTCCGGTAACCCAGGGCCAAAGAACGACGTCAGATCAGAGCAAAGGCGGCGGAGATCTTGGATCTCCGCATCAAATACGCAGTCGCGCACAAGTTCCCGTTGCCATGCGCCCGAGACGGCATGGCGGGTGACGGCGATTGGTTCATGCGTGACAATATCGAATAGAACGATTCGATATTGGAATCTCTCTATTTCGAGAGTTTTTCGAGTAGTTCGACCATATTTCCTCTATTTACAGAGTGATTGACTCAGCAAATTGACTCGATTTCATGGCCGTAGCTACGTGTGAGTCCGAATATGAGTCAATCGTCTTAGAGTTGCGCGTCCAATAAAAGAGTCGATCTTGGCCTGATCGCATGCAGACTCCGGTAATTTTGATAATTACTACCGCCCTGCGCGAAACGCCGGTTCGCGGGCGTGCGATCGGCGAGGTCGCCGGCGCGGGAGGGGGAAGGAAGCAACGCGGGCGCCGCGCCGTTTGCCGCGCGGGGCACGCAATCGCGCCGCACGCGCCGCGCCCGGTCCGCCCCCGCGCCACATTTGCCTCTTTGAAAGGTCCGCCCGTGGCGCCGAGGTCACGCATGGCCACCAACTCCAGCCGGAGGTTAACGATAGCTTGCGTTCTTGCGCCTGTAGGGTGGAACGAGAGGGTCCACTTCGGGCATCACATCCTACGATGCGCCGAACCTGGGCGCGTCGCCCGAAACCGCGAGTGATCGATGTACCGACGGACCCTTCAGGCCTGCTGTGCCGCCATCGTCATGGCGGCCGCCGTCGCGGCGATCGCGCCGACGGCGGCGCAGAAGCGGGCCCCGGCGGACCTCGGTGCGAGCGAAACCGATCCGGCCGGCACGTCGGGCGCCGACCCCGCGCGGCCCGGCACGTCGGCCGCCGGCCGCCCCATCACCCCCGGCGACGCGGCGCCGCCGATGGCCCAGGCCGCCGTGCAAGGTGCCGCCGCCGCGCTCGCCCCCCAGGCCGGCCGCCCCGCCCGCTTCGACGACCTCGCCGGCCCCGTGGACGAAGACCGCGACGCCGTGACACCGGCGCCCCGAGCCAAGCCCCAGGGACCGGCGCGCCGCCGCCTCGCCGCGCTGCTGACGCATCCGGAGGGCGCCCCGCTCGACGTGCGCATCGGTCAGATGCTGATGGTCGGCTTCCAGGGCGACGACGTCGACCAGCCGGGCCCGCAACGGATCGCCCGCCACATCGAGGCCGGGCGCCTCGGCGGGGTGCTGATCTTTCGCCAGAACGTGAAGAGCGAGGCGGCGCTGAAACGGCTGACCCGGCTGTTCCGCGCCTCGGCGCCGCCGGGCCTGCCGGTGCTGATCGCGGTCGACCAGGAAGGCGGCCAGGTGCAGCGCCTGACCGACAAGGTGGGCTTCGTCGCCACCCCGTCCGCCAAGCGCGTCGCCGCCGAGGGCGAGCCCGCCGCGCGGCGAATCTACCGCCGCCTCGCCGACGGGCTGGCCGACTGGGGCTTCAACGTGAACCTCGCCCCGGTGGTCGACCTCGGCAACCGGAGCGACAATCCCATCATCTCCAAGCTCGGCCGGGCCTTCTCCGGGACGCCGGACGAGGTGGCCGCCTACGCCGCCGCCTTCGTCGCCGCGCACCGGCGCGCCGGGCTCCTCACATCGCTGAAGCATTTCCCCGGCCACGGCTCCTCGCGCGGCGACACGCACGAGGGCTTCGTCGACATCTCCCGCTCCTGGAGCGAGGCCGAGCTCGCCCCCTACGCCACGCTCCTCGCCGAAGGGATGGCCGACATGGTGATGGTCGCGCACGTTCATCTCGCGCAATACTGCGCCGAGGGGGTGCCCGCCTCCCTCTCGCCGCAGCTGATCGAGGGCCTCCTGCGCCAGCGCCTCGGCTTCGACGGTGTCGTCATCTCCGACGATATGGAGATGGGGGCGATCACCCGGCTCGGCTCACCCATCCGAATCGCGCGCCGGGCGATCGAGGCCGGCAATGATATCCTGGTCTATGCCGGCGGCGCTGCCGGCAGCGACGACCTCGTCACCCGCCTGCACAAGCGCCTCGCCTGGGCCGCCCGCGACCCCGCCCTCGCGGCTCGGATCGACGAGAGTTTCGCGCGCGTGCGCGGCATGAAAGCCCGGCTGCCCGATGCGGCGCGGCCCTTCGTGCGTGCCCCGGAGCGCACCTCGCATCGCCCAATCGAGCACGTCGCGCTGCCGCACCCGTAAGATCGACGTCGCGCAAGGTCGCGGCGAATCGCCGATCCCCCCGCCCGGTCGGCCGGGCCGTGGAACGCATCGCGACGCTTCAATGCAAGTGGAATCACGTGGCCGGTGCCCGCGCTCACGCAAACGCGCAAGAGCACATCATCCGGCTTCGGCGGGGCCGGAACGGCTCATCCACGGCCTCTATCGCGCATCGTCGCTCAATTGTGCGCGACTTCGGGTGACACAACCCGATACCATAGTTAACGCGCGGTACGCGCAGCAAAATGTTAACAACTCGGGCACGCAGATCACGCCCGGCCCCCCACCGGCACCCCCGTACCATCCCGGCCGGCTCCCTTGTCGGGCGCGCCACCCGCCTCGACAGCGAGCAGAGATTTTTCCATCCGACTCGCTGGGAATTGCCCGATTTTTCCAGCGAAATTGCGATTTTCATCGCTGCATCGCGGCAACTCGCGCCACAATCGCAGGACGCAAAACGCGGCGAGAATGGGATCTCGCCAGATCAAACCCGCGTCACCGGCACGACAACGACGAATTTATGTAAAGCTTGTGACAAGGAAGCAACATTCCCCCAACTCCCCACAACCTGTCCGCGAAATCGAGCAACAATCGAACCAAGGACCAGGATCTAATTCATCTCTGAAGAACTGAATGCTTGACTGAACCAACGCGGTCTTCCAGAACGAGGAAGACCGAAAATTCGGCCGGGCGCTCGCTGCGCATTGCGGCAATGCCGCGTTCGCGTGGCGAAGACGTGGGGACGGCCACGGCCCGACGAAGGAACGGTCAACGCAACGCGCGATCGGATTGAGAAGGGACGCCGGATGGCAATCAGACTTGGAAACAGTGGGCCGGATTTTCTCGACGGCACCTCATTTGCGGATTTCATCCGCGGCTTCGGTGACAGCGACACGCTGCAGGGGCAGGCCGGCAACGACCTGATGCTCGGCGACGACGGCGACGACTACATCTACGACTCCAACGAGTCCGGTTCGTTCGACCTCGGCAACGACACCATGGTCGGCGGCAGCGGCGACGACGAGATCTACAGCTTCGGCGGTAAGGATCTCATCGACGCCGGTGAGGGCGACGAGGAGTGCGGCGACTACGTCTACATCGACCGCTCAGAGCTTCAGAAGGGCCTTCAGGTCTACGGGACGGGCATCCCCTCCGAGAGCGACAGCCCCTTCGTGAACCTGCTCGGCTCCTCGATGGTGATGAGCGATGGCTCCATCGCCACCAACATGGAGCAGCTCGAGCTGATCGCCACGGCGCAGTCCGACACCATCATGCTCGCCAACGTCTTCGGTCTTGAGAAGACCTGGGTCTACGCCGGCGAAGGCGGTGACGTCGTCACCACCGGCAGCAGCAAGGACAAGGTGTGGGCCGATGACGGCAACGACACCGTGGTCCTGGGCGCCGGCGACGACAAGGCCTGGGGCGGCGAAGGCAACGACTCCATGTGGGGCGCGGCCGACAACGACAAGCTCTGGGGCAACGACGGCAACGACAAGCTCTTCGGCGGCAACGGCGACGACACCATCGACGGTGGCGACGGCCGTGACCGTTACGTCGGCGGCAACGGTGCCGACACGTTCGTGCTCGAGCAGGGCGAGATCGACTACGACCTGATCTCCGACTATCAGTTCGACAACCCCGCGGAGCTCCAGACCCTGGAGCCGGCCTCCTACGACACGATCAAGCTCGAGGGCTACTTCAACATCGATCCGGTGCTGTCGCTGGTCAACGAGTCGACCGGTCTGGTTCAGATCACGTACGAGCAGGGCACCGAGGGCCAGTACGAAGAGTACTTCTTCGCGCCGGGCATCACGTCGGAAGACCTCACCTACGTCGAGATCTGCAACTACGACGTCCCCGTGTAATCGACGGCGGCGGGCGACGCGCCACGCGCGTCCCCTCTCTTCGATTCGGACCCACGGTTCGGCAAGACGGCGCTCGCCAACGCGGGCGCCGTCTTCGTTTGTGGCACCACTCCGTGGGCCATGGGGCACCCTTTGCCGGGCCGCGCGTCTCGTCCCGGCGGGCCTCGCCACTTGGCGTGCCGCAGGATGCCGCTATTTGCCGCGGGGGCTCGCATCGCCACGCCGATGGTGCCCGGAACGCGGCCTCTCTCTCCGGCCCACGGTCACCCCGCGTGCCGGTGGAAGGCCCGCGCCCACAACAGGAGGCCACACGCGATGAGCGACGAGTACGAGGCCCGCAGGACGAAGCTTCGCCGGCACCTCGACGCCCACGAAGCGGCCGAAGAGGCCGAGGCCGCGCGCGAGCGCAAGCGGACCGACGCCAGCAACAGCTACGCCGTCGCCTTCCGCTTATCCACGGAGTTCGTGAGCGCCGTCATCGTCGGACTGGCCATCGGCTGGGGGCTCGATTGGGTCGCCGGAACGCTGCCACTTTTCATGGTCGTGTTCCTCCTGCTCGGATTTGCGGCAGGTGTCCTCAACGTTTTACGTTCGGCGGGCTTGATTCAAACGCCTGAGCCGGGCAAGAGACCACCCGGCGAGCGATGAATCGCTCGCTTGAAAGTACACTTCCGCCAGAACGGCGGGCCAACCGGGACTTCTCTTCACGTGGCAACGGCTGAAGGCGGCGGGCTCGACCCCATTCACCAGTTCGAAGTGCATCCGCTGTTCGACATCGAGGTCGGCGGCGTAGATCTCTCGTTCACGAACGTCTCACTCTACATGATGGTGACCGTCGCGCTGACGATCGCCCTCATGCTGCTGCCGACGGGGCGCCGCGCGCTGGTCCCCGGTCGCTGGCAGAACATCGCCGAAATGAGCTACGAGTTCGCCGGCAGCATGCTGCGCTCGTCCGCGGGCGCCGGGGGGATGAAGTTCTTCCCGCTGGTGTTCTCGCTGTTCATGTTCGTCCTGATCGCCAACCTCATCGGCATGTTCCCGTATTTCTACACGGTGACCAGCCAGCTGATCGTGACCTTCGCCCTGGCGATGGTGGTGATCCTGACGGTGGTGATCGCGGGCATTCGCCAGCACGGCCTGGCCTTCTTCGGGGTGTTCGTCCCGTCCGGCGTGCCGGGCTACATCATCCCCCTGGTGTCGGCGATCGAGGTGATCTCGTTCCTGTCGCGCCCCATTTCGCTGTCGGTTCGCTTGTTCGCCAACATGCTGGCCGGCCACATCATGCTGAAGGTGTTCGCCGCGTTCGTGATTTCCATGAGCGCGATGGGCACGGTCGGCGTCATCGGCGCGATCCTGCCGCTGGGAATGGCGGTGGCGATCACCGCGCTCGAATTCCTGGTGGCGGGTTTGCAGGCCTACGTCTTCGCGGTGTTGACCTGCATCTACCTCAACGACGCCGTTCATCCCAACCACTGACCCTAACCCGCGCTGCAAACTGAATTTTAGCGCACGACAAGGAGCCCCCCATGGACGCGGAAGCTGCCCGTTATCTTGGTGCCGGCATCGCCTGTTTCGGTCTCGCCGGAACCGCGATGGGCCTCGGCAACATGTTCGCCAACTACCTTGCCGGCGCCCTGCGCAACCCGTCCGCCGCCGACGGCCAGTTCGGCCGCCTGATCTTCGGCTTCGCGGTGACGGAAGCGCTCGGCATCTTCTCGCTGCTGATCGCGCTGCTGCTGCTTTTCGCGGTTTAAGCGTCAATGTCGAAGTTCGAACTGGCCGAGGTCAAAGTCGGCCCGGAGGCGGGCGTCAACGCCGGTGATCTCGTCGATACCGGGACGACGGGGACGCACATCACGCACCCCGATGGCGCGGTCGTCGAACCGCTCCACGGCGGTGGCGACAGCGTGTTCCCGCCGTTCGACTTCGACGCCTTCCCGTCGCACCTCTTCTGGCTCGCGATCTCGTTCGGCATCCTCTACTTCTTCGTCAACCGGGTCATCATGCCCAAGGTCGGCGGGATCCTGGAGGACCGGCGGGACCGGATCGCGAGCGACTTGGGCGAAGCCTCCCGGCTCTCGCGCGAGACGGACGAGGTCATCGCGGCGTATGAGCGCGAGCTGACGGAGGCCCGCCAGCGGGCCTACGCCATCGCCCACGAGCGGCGCGAAGAGATCAAGGCCGAGCAGGCACGCCAGCAGGCGGAGACCGAAGAGGCGCTGAACAAGCGCATCGCCGAGGCCGAGGCCGAAATCGCGGCTCGCCGCGACGCCGCCCTCGCCGAGGTGAGCACCATCGCCTCGGACGCCGCCCAGGCCATCGTCCAGAAGCTCTCGGGTGTTTCCATCTCCGGCGACGACGCCGACAAGGCCGTGGCCCAAGCGGAGGGTCCCCGTGCTTAATACCGATACCTTTTGGGCGTTCGTCTCGCTGCTCCTCTTCATCGGCGTGGTCATCGCCGTGGGGGGGCCGCGGATGATCGCGCAGGCGCTCGACGCCCGCACCCAACGCATCCGCAACGAACTGGACGAGGCCCGCAAGAACCGCGAGGAGGCTCAGGCGCTCCTGGCGGAATATCAGCGGCGGCGTCGCGACGCGGAGGCCGAGGCGGCCACCATCGTCGAGGAGGCGCGCAAGGAGGCGCGTCGCCTGACGGAGGAAGCCAACGAGAAGCTGCGCGACCTCGTCGAGCGGCGGACCAAGGCGGCCGAGAACAAGATCGCGCAGGCCGAGCAGCAGGCGACCGCCGAGATCCGCGGCCGCGCCGCCGAGCTGGCGATCGCCGCCGCGACGGATATCCTGAAGGCCCGTGTTTCGGGGTCGACGGCGGACCGCCTCGTCAACGAATCGATCGACACGGTTCGCACCCGGCTGAACTGACGGCACCTCGCCGCCCAGCCCATGGAAGCGGTCGCCCCGGCGGCCGCTTTTTTTTGTGCCGCGCGCCGGCCGGGGCTGCGCCTTCCCCTCCCCCATGCACCGCGCGCCTCTTTCGCGGGCGTGGATCTGTATCCCCATCGCCCGTCACGAGCGCCAGGAGGTCCCGGATGAAGCTCTACGGAATGTTGGACTCGCCCTACGTGCGCCGCGTCGCGATCGCGCTGACGCTCCTCGAACTGCCGTTCGAGCACGTCCCGCTCTCGGTCTTCCGCGATTTCGAGGCGTTCGGCGCGATCAACCCGGTGGTCAAGGCGCCGACGCTAATCACCGCCGACGGCGCGATGCTGATGGAATCGACACTCATTCTGCAGCACCTCGAGGAACTGGCGCCGCCGGGGCGGTCTCTGCAGCCCGGCGATCCGGCCGCACGCGTCACCGCACTGCGGGTCACCGCCCTCGCCCTCGCCGCCGGCGAGAAGACCGTCCAGCTCGTCTACGAGCACCAGCAGCGTCCGGAGGATAAGCGGCACGATCCCTGGATCCGGCGTGTCGACGGCCAGCTACGCGCCGCCTACGACGCCCTGGAGCCGCTCGTCGACCCCGCCGCCTGGCTCGGCGGCGAGCGGATGCTCGATCCGGACATCACCGTCGCCGTCGTCTGGCGGTTCACGCAGTTCATTCTGGCCGGGCTGATCGCGCCGGCGGACTACCCGCGCCTCGCCGCTTTCAGTGCGCGGGCCGAGGCGACGCCGGCCTTCGTCGCCACGCCGCTGGACTGAGCGCGGGACGCCCACGCCGCCTTGTGGTCGGCCGCGAACGGCGCGAGAAGGAGGGGCAAAGGGAGAGTCCATGGTCACGCGCGCTTTCGCGACCCTCGGGGTCGGCGATCAATACGAAACCATCACCGAGCGCATGATCGCGACGCTCGACGTCCTGGTGGACGAGGGCGAGCCGATCCTGTCGGCCTACCGCCCGGAGCAGGACGGGCCGTGGCTGATCGACGTGATGTTCGTGGAGCGTGACGCGGAGGGTCGCGCGCGCTGGCTCGCCGAGGCGCGCGAGCTGCTGCCGGATCTTCCCGAGTTCGAGGAAGACCCGGTCGCCGAGCGCGACTGGGTGGCCGAGAGTCAGAAGGCATTGCACCCGATCCATGCCGGGCGCTTCGTGGTGTTCGGCTCGCATGATCGCGCGCGGATGCTACCGACGCGCTGGCGTATCGAGATCGACGCCGGTCGCGCCTTCGGCACCGCGCACCATGCGTCGACGCGCGGCTGCCTCATCGCGCTCGAGCGGCTCGCCAAGCGGCAGCCGCTGACGACCGTGGCGGATGTGGGGACGGGGACCGGCGTGCTCGCCATCGCGGCCGACCGCTTGGGTGCGCGGTCGGTCGCGGCTGGCGATATCGATCCGGTCTCCGTGGAGGTGGCACGCCGCAACGTCGCCGCCAACCGTACGCAAAGACCTGTCCCGGTTGTGGTGCGAGCGGGGCCGTTCGCGAGCGCCGAGACGGTGATCGCGAACATTCTGGCGCGACCGTTGATCGCGATGGCGAACGAGCTGGCCCTGGCCACAGGCCGTACGCTCATTCTCTCCGGTCTGCGGACGGCGCATGTCCGTCCGGTCAAGGCCGCCTACCGGGCCCGTGGGCTGGTGGTGACCGATCAGATCATCATCGAGGACTGGGCGACGCTCACCCTACGTCGGCCGCTGCGATGACCACGGGTCGTCGCGCCGGCCGGCGGGGCGCCGCGCCCTCAGCGACGCGATTAGACGAAGGGGTAGCCGCGCGGGTCGCGCTTGATGATCTCTTCGCGCTCGTAACCCAGCTTGGCGAGCGTGGCATTGTCGAGGCTCAGAAGGTATGCAGCCACCGCGCGGTCCGCCTGACGCTTGCGCGACTGCATGACCTTCTCGCCGAGACGAGCAAAGAAACCCTTCGAAGACGCCGAACGGTCCGCGGCAAAGTCTTGGGTGGCGGTGATGGCCATGTCATGTATCCCTGGTTTGTGCGCTGCAACAACTTGCGAGAACTTCTCATGCAGCGATCGACACCGAGGAAGGTACGAGAATCGCCCCTGATCTCAATGCACAGACCTGCATGGCAGGCTCCGCCTGGTGCAACGCAACACGCATGACACCCTGCGCCCATCCCTGAATTCACACTCCTCAGCTTATCCTCAGGCCCCCATCCGCCATGCCTTTCCAAACCTTCGACGCCGCCGCCACGCCCCCCGAAGATATCGAAAAACGCCTTGCAACTCTAAGGGATAGCTTTGACTCTCTGGGAGTCGACGGGGTGGTCGTCCCGCACGAGGACGCCTATCAGAGCGAGTATCTGCCGGCCTCCGAAGAGCGGTTGCAGTTCATCAGCGGTTTTACTGGCTCCGCCGGCAGGGCTTACGTTTTGCGGGATGCTGCCATGTTCGTGACGGATGGCCGCTACACGCTGCAAGCCTCGGCCCAGGTTCCGCCATCCTTCCACATCGCCAGCGACCCCGCCGCCGCGAAGGCCTGGGCGCGCGAGCACCTCGCCGGCATCACGCTCGGCGTGGACCCGCACCTCCACAGCCGCAACGATCTGGAGCGAATCGCCAAGCAGGCCGAAGGGCTGACCCTGGTGAAGCTCGACCACAATCCCGTCGACGCCGTGTGGCCGGCGCGCCCCGCCCCGCCTCGCGGCCAGGTGCGCGCCCACCCCGCCCACCTCGCCGGCCGCACCATGACGCAGAAGATCGCCGACGTGCGGGCCGCCATGGACGCGGACGCCCTCTTCATCGCCGACAGCGACTCGGTCTCCTGGCTGCTCAACTGGCGCGGCGCCGACGTCGCCCACACGCCGCTGGTCCTCGCCCGCGCCTTCGTCCCCAAGGAGGGCGAGGTCACCGTCTTCGTCGATCCCGAGAAGGTGCCCGATGAAATCGTCGCAGACCTAGCCGGACACGCCACCATTGCCGGCGCCGACGATCTCCTTGCCCGCCTCGCCACCCTCAGTGCCGGCAAGACCGTCGCGGCCGACCCCGCCCGCACGTCCGACGCCGTGCTCTCCACGATAGAGAGTGCCGGAACGCCGGCGCCGGGCAACGACCCCGTCCAGCGCCTCAAGGCAATCAAGAACCCCGCCGAGATCGCCGGGATGCGCGCCGCCCACCTGCGCGACGGCGTCGCCATGGTGCGCTTCCTCGCCTGGTGCGAGGCCCACGCCGTCGGCGCCACCGAGATCGACCTCGTCCGGCAACTGGAAGACTTCCGCCGCGAGGCCGGCGCGACCGACATCTCGTTCGACACCATCTCCGGCTCCGGCCCGCACGGCGCCATCGTCCACTACCGCGTGGACGAGACGACCGACCGCGTCATCGCTGCCGGCGAGCCCGTCCTGATCGACTGCGGCGGACAGTTCGAGGACGGCACCACCGACATCACCCGCACCTTCGTCGCCGGCGGCGATCCGGGTCCCGACGACTTCCGGATCCAGTATACGCGCGTTCTGAAGGGGCACATCGCCGTCGCCCGGCAGCGATTCCCCGAAGGCGCGCTGGGCTCCGAACTCGATCCCCTCGCGCGCATGGCGCTCTGGCGCGCCGGCCACGACTTCAAGCACGGCACCGGCCACGGCATCGGCGCCGCCCTCGCCGTGCACGAGGGTCCGGCCTCCATCTCCCGCCGCGGCACGACTGCCCTCGAGCCGGGCATGATCCTGTCCAACGAGCCGGGGGACTACCACACCGGCGCCTTCGGCATCCGGATCGAGAACGTCTGCCTCGTGCGTGAGGCCCGCGTGCCCCCGGGCGGCGTCTTCCCGATGCACTGGTTCGAGACGCTGACCCTCGCCCCGATCGACACCCGACCCATCGTCACCACCCACATGACGGCGGGCGAGATCGGTTGGCTCGACGCCTATCACGCGCGCGTCCGCGGCGCCCTGGTCGACGCCCTCGCCCCCGCGGAACGCGACTGGCTCGAGGTCCGCACCCGGCCGGTCGCCTGACCCGCGAGCGGGAGCCGAACGATGGGACCGACTCGGGAGACCACACTTGGGCGGCGGTGCGTGCGGACCCTCCGAGCGAGGGGGGTTCCCCCCTCGCGCTCCCTCCGTCTCGCCGACGGGCAGCCGTTCAGTTCAGCTGGCTGAAGAAGCCACCTGAGCTGAACAGCTGGCTCGAGCCTCACGAGGCCCGCGACGGCGTCAAGCACCCGTCCTCGCCATGCTCGCTGCGCTGCGCGTGGCTCCGGGCGGGCGCTTGACCCCGCCACAGCCCTCGAAGGGAGCGCACAGGTTAGAGAGAGAGAGAGAGAGAGAGAGAGAGACGGCGTGCCGGGGTGGGCGCGCCGTCCCTCGTCAGGCGAGGATCGCTTCGATCAGCTTCGGGCCCGGCTCCTTCACCGAGTCGCGGATCGCCTGGCACAGCGTCGCCGCGTCCTCGACCCGTACGCCCGGCACGCCCATCCCCTTGGCCAGCGACACGAAGTCGAGCGACGGGCGGTTGATCTCCAGCATGTCGAGCGCGCTGCGGCCCGGATTGGCGCCGACGCGCGTGAGCTCGTGCTTCAGGATCTCGTAGGTGCCGTTGGCGAAGATCACCGTGGTGACGTTCGCGTTCTCGCGCGCCTGCGTCCACAGGCCCTGGATCGTGTACATCGCCGATCCGTCCGCCTGCAGCGACACCACCGGCCGGTCGGGGCAGGCGATCGCCGCGCCCGCCGCCATCGGCGGGCCGATGCCGATCGAGCCGCCCGTGATCGCGATCCAGCTCATCGGTGGTGCACCGAACGTCGCGTCGTAGATGCCCCGGCCCGCCGTCAGCCCCTCATCCACCACGATGGCGTCCTCCGGCAGCGCGGCCGCGATCGCCATCTCCAGCGCCTGGTAGGAGATCGGCACCGCCTGCGGCGCCGTGGCGCGCGGCGCGTCGGCGATCCGCGCGGGCCTGGCGCCGACCCGGTCGGCGAGCGCACGCACCGCGTCGGGGCCGTCCTCGTGAAGGTCCGCCAGGGTGAGCCGGGTGCAGGCGTCCGGCAGCAGCACCGAAGGCTTGCCCGGATAGGCGAAGAAGGCCACCGGCTGGCGCGCCTCGATCATCACCAGCGTGCGCACGTCCGCCAGCATCTCCACCGCGAGGTCCACCGCGAAGGGGACCTTGGCGAAGTTGGCCCGGCCGCGCCCGCGCTCCAGCCTGCGGTTCGCCGCCGGCACCGCCACCCGGCAGCCCGTCCGCTCGGCGATGCCGGCCACCAGCGCGGTCAGCGCCACGTCCTCCAGCACCGAGCCGCCGACGAGGATCATCGTCTCGTGCCCGCGGCCCAGCGCCTCGACCGCCGCATCCAGCGCGACCGCGTCGATCGGCGCCGGTCCCTGCGGCTTGCGCGGTTCGGCCACCACGCCCCCCTCGTCCCAGCCGGTGTCGGACGGGCAGATCAACGTCGCGATCTTGCCCGGCGCGCTCATGGCCGCGGCCAGCGCCTCCGCCCCGTCCGCGCCGATGTCGGCCGCCGACCGGGTCATGCGCACGAAATCCGAGAAGGGCAGCGCCGCGGCCTCGACGTCGGCCGAGAGCGGCGCGTCGTAGGCCTGATGGCGCAGCGCGTGGTCGCCGACGAGGTTGAGGATCGGGGTCCGCGCCTTCTTGGCGTTGTGCAGGTTGGCCGAGGCGTTCGCCATCCCCGGCGCGAGGTGCAGGAGCGTCGCAGCGGGCTTGCCCGCCATGCGGCCATAACCGTCCGCCGCCCCGGTGACGACACCCTCGAAGAGGCCGAGCACGCAGCGCATCAGCCGCGTGCGGTCGAGCGCATCCACGAACTGCATCTCAGAGGTGCCGGGATTGGCGAAACAGACGTCGACGCCGCCGGCCGACAGGGTGCGCACCAGGCTTTCCGCCCCGTTCATATCCACTCCATGGTTGAGGATCGCCGCCCCGCGAATCGCGGACACGGCCGCACCCGAGCGCGGCGCGGTGGCACGATCCTTCCAATCCCCGCAGCCTTTGGCAATGGCGAACCGAAAGACCCGGCCCAGCACAAATTGCAGGCACGCCCAAAGAATTGACAATGGCGACAGGCGCGATACCGTTCGCATACCAACGAGCGCGGATACGCCATGGCCCCTCCGAGCCCCCTGCTGCTGGACGACGCATTGGCCGCCTTAGGCTCGGGCTCGGCGCGCGTCCTCGCCGGCGGAACCGACCTCTTTGCGGCCGCCGCCGGCCCCCGCCTCGCCGGGCCGGTGGTGGACATCAAGCGCATCCCCGGCATGGCGACAATCGAGGCGGGGGACGCGGGCTGGCGCATCGGCGCCGGCGTCACCTGGTCGCAGCTCGCCGGGACCGAGATGCCGGCCGCGTTCGACGCGCTGAAGGCCGCCGCACGCCAGGTCGGCTCCATCCAGATCCAGAACCGCGCGACGCTCGCCGGCAACCTGTGCAACGCGTCCCCCGCCGCCGACGGCGTGCCGGCCCTCCTGGCGCTCGACGCCGCGGTGGAGATCGCCGGCCCGGACGGCTCGCGCACGCTGCCGCTCGGCGAATTTCTCCTCGGACCGCGGCGGACCGCTCTGGCGCCGGGCGAGATCGTCACCGCCGTCGTCGTGCCGGCGCAACCGGCGGGGGCGGTCGGTGCCTTCGCCAAGCTGGGCGCGCGGCGCTACCTCGTCATCTCCATCGCGATGGTCGCCGTGGTGATCGCCGCCGAAGCCGGTCGCATCACCGCCGCCCGAGTGGCCGTGGGGGCCTGCTCACCGGTCGCGGTGCGTCTCGCCGCGCTCGAAGCCGCACTCCTCGGGGTCACGGTGGACGATGCGCCGGCCGTACCCGTCGCGGCCCACCTCGCCCCGCTGGCACCCATCGACGACGTGCGCGCCGGCGCCGCCTACCGCCGGGAGGCGGCGCTGGTGCTGGTGCGCCGCACGCTGGCCGCGGCCGCCGCCATGCCGGGATCCCGGCCGGGGCGCGCGTCATGAACTTCGCCCGCCCCCACCCCGCCGACACGCCGACGCTGACGCTGAACGGCGCGGCCGTCGCCTTCGACCCGCGCGCGGGCGAACGGCTCTCCGACGCGCTGCGGCGCCTGGGCGCGCTCGATGTGAAGGTCGGCTGCAACGCGGGAGACTGCGGCGCCTGCACCGTGCTGCTCGACGCCGCGCCCGTGTGCGCCTGCCTCGTCCACGCGCAGGAGGCGGAGGGGCGTGTCGTCACCTCCTTGGCGGGCCTGCGCGAGACACCGGAGGTGCGGCGCCTCGCCGACGCCTTCCACCGCAACAATGCGGCGCAATGCGGGATCTGCACCCCCGGCATGCTGGTGAGCGCGGCCGCACTGCTACAGCGCACCGCCACCCCCACGCCCAACGAGGTGGAGGACGCGCTCGCCGGCGTGCTGTGCCGCTGCACCGGCTACCGCGCCATCGTCGATGCCGTCCTCGACGTGGTGCGCGCGCCGCCCGAGGCCGACGGCGTCGGCGCCGGGGTCGCCCGCGTCGACGGACGGGCCAAGGTCGACGGGACCGAGCGCTTCGGCGACGACGTCGCCCCCCCCGGTGCCCTGGCGCTGCGTGTGGTCCGCTCGCCGTTCCCGCGCGCGCGGATCATCCTGGGCGACCGGGGCGATCTCGCCGCGTTCGCCGCCCGCCCCGGCATCGTGGCGGTGCTGACCGCGGCCGACGTCCCCGGTCTCAACCGCTTCGGGGTCATCCCACCGTTCGCCGACCAGCCCGTCTTCGCCGTGGTCGAGGCGCGCTACCGGGGCGAGGCCGTCGCCGCGGTCGTGGGCGAGGCGGACGCCGTCGCGGCCCTCGACCTGGCGGAGGTGCCCGTCACTTTCGAGCGGCTCGTGGACGCTTGCTCGCCCGACGCGGCCGAAGCCCCCGGTGCGCCGATCCTGCACCCCGCCCGCCATGGCAACCTGATGTGCGAAGGGCTGGTGCGCCGCGGCGACGCCGAGGCGGCACTCGCGCGCGCCGCCGTCGTCGCCCACGGGCGGTTCCGTTCCCCCTTCGTGGAGCACGCCTATATCGAGCCGGAAGCGGGCTACGCCGCGGTGGTGGACGGCCGCGTCGAGGTCCACGCCTCGACGCAGGCGCCGGTCATGGACCGTGACGGCCTGGCCGAGATCCTCGGCCTCGCGCCGGAGGCGGTGCGCATCGTACCGACCGCGTGCGGCGGCGGGTTCGGCTCCAAGCTGGACCTCTCCATCCAGCCCTTCCTGGCGATCGCCGCGCTCGGGACCGGCCGGCCGGTCCGCGCCGCCTACACGCGCACCGAATCGATGCAGGCGACCACCAAGCGCCACCCGTCCGACATCGTCTGCCGCATCGGCGCCGCGGCGGACGGCACCATCTGCGGCTTCGACTTCGTCGGCACGTTCGACACCGGCGCCTATGCCAGCTGGGGCCCCACCGTCGCCAACCGCGTGCCGGTGCACGCCTCCGGCCCCTACGCGATCGCGCACTACCGCGCCAGGAGCCGCGCGATCCACACCCACAACCCGCCGTCCGGCGCGTTCCGCGGCTTCGGCGTGCCGCAATCGGCCATCGCCCAGGAGGTGCTGTTCGACGATCTCGCCCTGGCGCTCGGCATGGACCGCCTCGCCTTCCGCCGCCACAACGCGCTCGCCAACGGCGTCGCCACGGTGTGCGGACAGGTGTTCGCGCAAGGGGTCGGCATCGGCGCCTGCTTCGCCGCGCTGGAGCCGCATTGGTCCCGCGCCCTCGGCGAGGCGGGTGGCACCGGGCCGGTGCGCCGCGGCGTCGGCATCGCCGCCGGGTGGTACGGCTGCGGCAACACCTCGATGCCCAACCCGTCGACCATCCGCGCCGGCATCCGCTGCGACGGCACCATCGTCCTCCACCAGGGCGCGGTCGACATCGGCCAGGGCTCCAACACTGTGATCGCGCAGATCTTCGCCACGACGCTCGGCGTGCCGCTGGCGGCGGTCGAGATCGTCGGTCCCGACACCGCCGTGACGCCCGACGCCGGCAAGACCTCCGCCTCCCGTCAGACGTTCGTGTCCGGCAACGCCGCCCGCCTCACGGCGCAGACGCTGCGCGCCGCCGTCCTGCGCCTCGCCAACGCCGGGGACGACGCCCGGATCATCCCCGGCGACGGTCTGGTGGTCGAGGACAGGGGCCGGCGCCAGCGCATCGACCTCGCCGCCACGGACGGCCTCTACGCGCTGGAGGCGGCCGAGACTTACGACCCCCCCACCGCCCCGCTCGACGCCGACGGCCAGGGCGCGCCCTATGCCGTCTACGGCTATGCGGCGCATATGGTGGAGCTCGACGTCGACATGGAACTCGGCACGGTGACGCTGGTGAAGGTGACGGCCGCGCACGACGTGGGCCGCGCGATCAACCCCGTGCTGGTCGACGGGCAGATCCACGGCGGCGTCGCGCAGGGAGCCGGAATGGCGCTGATGGAGGAGTATATCCCCGGCCGCACCGAGAACCTGCACGACTACCTCATCCCCACCATCGGCGACATTCCGCCCATCGAGACGCTCATCGTGGAGGAGCCGGACGCGCATGGCCCGTACGGCGCCAAGGGCCTCGGCGAGCATGCCCTGATCCCGACGGCGCCGGCGATCCTCAACGCCATCCGCCATGCCTCGGGCGCGCGCCTGACCGCGGTGCCGGCGACGCCGGACCGCGTGCTCGCCGCTATCCGCGCCGCCCGCGAGGCCGAGAGAGGCGCCCCATGACCGACGCCGACGCCGCCGCATCTGGCGCCGCCAAACCCGACAAGATCCGCTGCGACGCGTGCCCGGTTCTGTGCTACATCGCCGACGGGCGCACCGGGGCGTGCGACCGCTACGCCAACCACGCCGGCGCCCTCGTCCGGCTCGACCCGCTGACCATCATCGAGGCGGGGACCGACAAGCTCGTCCCGTTCCTGCCCAGGGGCGGAGCGGAGGGTGGGGCGGACGACGCGGCGAACGATTGGGACGGCGACGTGCTGGGCACCGGCCGGACCTTCGTCACCGCCATCGGCGCCGGCACCACCTATCCCGACTACAAGCCCGCCCCCTTCATCATCAGCCAGCCGCTCGGCGGGCCGGGGACGGAGGGGATGGACATGGTCACCGTCGTCACCGAAGGCATCTTCAGCTACTGCGGCGCCAAGGTGAAGATCGACACCGACCGCCACATCGGTCCCGAGCGCGCCTTAGTGCGCGTCGCGGGCGAGCCCATCGGCCACGTCACCACCGGCGAATACGGCTCCAGGATGCTGTCGCTGGGCGGGGTCGAGCACCTCACCGGCGGCACCAAGAAGGAGGGCCGCGTCACCTGCGAGGCGCTACTGGCGCTGTGCAACCGCCAGCCGGTCGAGATGACGGTGGACGACGGCGCCGACCTCGTCGTCACCGCGGGCGAGGCACCCGTCGTCGACGGTGTCACCGAGGCGCGCATGCGTGTCGGTTGCGGCTCGGCCACCATCGGCATGTTCGCCCGGCAGTGGGTCGGCCTCGTCGACGAGGTGGTGGTGGTGGACGACCACATCACCGGCGTCCTCTCCGAGCACCAGTCGGGCAAGCTCCTCGACATGGCGCCCACCGGCATCAAGATCAAAGGCCGCCGCTCCACGCCGGGCCGCTACTTCCAGGTCGCCGATCCCGGCACCGACTGGGGCGGCACCGACATCACCGACCCGCTCGCGATCCTCGGCCCCTTCGACCCGAAGCTCGCCCGCCCCGGCCTCACCCTCCTCATGGTCTCCACCACCGGCGAGCAGTGGGCCTACTTCGTGCTCGACGAGGGGCTGGTGCCGCGACCGGCGCCGCTGCCGGCGAGCCTGCGCGGCGTGGTCGAGCGGATCGCGGAAAATTGCGAGCCGGCTGTGGCCTCGGTGCTTTTCATGGGCGGCGCGGGCGGTTCGCTGCGCGCCGGCGTCACCCGGAATCCGATCGCCCTCACCCGTTCGGTGCGCGAGGCGCTGACGCGGGTGACATGCGGGGGTGCACCGGCGTACCTTTGGCCCGGCGGTGGCATCACGTTCATGGTCGACGTGATGGAGATGCCGACGAACGCGTTCGGCTCGGTGCCGACGCCGGCACTCGTCGCGCCGATCGAGTTCACCATGTCCGCGGCGGACTACCGTGCGCTGGGCGGTCATGTGGACGAGGTGCGGGACATCGCCGATGTTATCCGTAGTGCGCAGGCTCAAGGCCTCCGCACGGTGCCGGCCGGCGACGGTCGACCCCGCACCAGAAGAGGAAAGGCCGCATGATGACCGACCCCACCGCAGCGCTCCTTCCCGACGGCCGCCTCCACCTCCAACACGGCCCGATCGACGTGATCGTCTCGGCCGACGGCAGCGAAGCGGCGGTCGAGGCCGCCTTCACCGCCGCCGCCGGACGCTTCGCCACCGTGCTGACCGAGATCGTCGAGGAGCTGGCCGAGCTGCGCCGCCCGGCCGACCCCGAGACGGAGATGGAGGGCCTCGTCTCCTCGCGCATGGCGCGGGCGGTCCGGCTCCACGCGGCCGACACCTTCATCACCCCGATGGCCGCCGTCGCCGGCGCCGTGGCCGACGAGATCCTCGACACCATGACCGCCTCGGCGCCGTTGACGCGCGCCTTCGTCAACAACGGTGGCGACATCGCCGTCCACCTCTCCGGCGGGCAGGTGGCGCACGCCAAGATTTCCGCCCACGACAACACCCACCTCGGCACCGTGCAGCTGAAAGCGGGCGATGGGATCGGCGGCATCGCCACCTCCGGCCGC
Organism: Acuticoccus sp. I52.16.1; assembly: GCF_022865125.1. NCBI lineage: Bacteria > Pseudomonadati > Pseudomonadota > Alphaproteobacteria > Hyphomicrobiales > Amorphaceae > Acuticoccus > Acuticoccus sp. I52.16.1. The sequence continues at coordinate 550,419 of NZ_CP094828.1, forward strand.
TCCGGCCGCAGCCTGTCGCTCGGCATCGCCGATTCGGTGACCGTGCTCGCCGCCAGCGCCGCCGAGGCCGACGCCGCGGCGACACTGCTGGCCAACGCGGTCGACCTCCCCGGCCACCCGGCGATCGAGCGGGCGCCGGCCGACACCATGGACCCCGACAGCGACCTCGGCTCGCGTCTGGTGACGACCGGGTGCGGCCGCCTCAGCGAGGCGGACAAGACCCTCGCCATCGGCCGCGGCGCGCGTCTGGCGCGGCAGATGCTGGCCGACGGGACGATCCGCGGTGTCGCCTTCTACCTGCAGGGGCAGGCGCGTTCACTGGGGTGGGGCGAGAGCATCACCCGCGACACCGCCGCCGACGACCGCGAGGACTAGGCCCGGTGCCCGGCGCGCCGCGCATCGTCCGCCCGGCCGAGTGGGCCCGCCCCGGCTGGTCGCCCGAGACCGTGGCGACCGACGGTGCCTGGCGTGGCGAGATCCCCGGCGCGGCGCTCGGCGCCGACGTCACCGTCCTTTTCTACGCCACCGGCGAGGTGGGCGACGGACCGCCTTGGCACGTCCACTCCTATGGCGAGATCTTCATCGTGCGGGAGGGCCGCGCGCGGTTCACCATCGGCGACATGGTGGTCGACGCCGGCCCCGGCGACGTGCTCTTCGGCCCGGCGAACGTGCCGCACACCTTCCGCAACCTCGGCCCCGGCCGCCTCGCCACCACCGACATCCATCTCGCGCCCGAGCGCACTCAGACCAACCTCGACGAAGCGACCCTCCCCGCCGCCGGACACGTCCCGAGGGCGCCGGCGGCACGCCGCGAACCCGCCGCGTGACGCGCTCCGGGCGGCGGCGCAAATCACCGTGTGGCGTCAGCCCCCCGCGCACGTTGCTTGTCGTGCCCGGTCAACCGTTTAAGACTTCGCTCAATGGCGAAGACCCCCTTCGCTGATCCGACGAGAGGACATCCATGCTCACGCGTCGCGCAACCGTTCGCGCCGGCATCGCCGCGCTCGCCCTCGCCCTCGCCCCCACCGCCTTCGCGCCCCACGCCGCGGCGCAGGACGGGGCACCGATCAAGATCGGCGAGATCAACTCGTACACCCGCATGGCCGCCTTCACCGAGCCATACAAGAAAGGCTGGGAACTCGCCCTCGAGGAGATCAACGCGGCCGGCGGCATCAACGGACGCCCGCTGGAGGTCCTGTCGCGTGACGACACCGGCGACCCGGCGACCGCCATCCGCATCGCCGACGAGCTGGTGAACCGCGACAAGGTGGTGATGATCTTCGGCACCTTCCTGTCCAACATCGGCCTCGCGGTGTCCGACTTCGCCAACCAGAGCCAGACGCTGTTCCTCGCCTCCGAACCGCTGACGGACGCGCTGATCTGGTCCAAGGGCAACCGCTACACCTACCGTCTGCGCCCCGGCACGACGATGCAGGCCGCCATGCTCGCCGAGCAGGCCGCCAAGACCGACGCCGTGAAGTGGGTGACGATCGCCCCCAACTACGCCTACGGCACCGACGCGGTGGAGGCCTTCAAGCGCGAGCTGACCAAGCTGAAGCCGGAAGTCGAGTTCGTCGAGGAGCAGTGGCCGACCCTCTTCAAGATCGACGCCGGTTCGGCCGTGCGCGCGCTGGAGCAGGCCAAGCCGGACGGCATCTACAACGTCACCTTCGGCGGCGACCTCGCCAAGTTCGTGCGCGAGGGCTCGCTGCGCGGCCTGTTCGACGACCGCGTCGTGGTCTCGCTCCTGTCGGGTGAGCCGGAGTACCTGGAGCCGCTCGGCGGCGAGGCGCCCGAGGGCTGGATCGTCACCGGCTATCCGGGCTTCGACGTCGACACGCCCGAGCACAAGGCCTTCGCCGACGCGTACGAGGCGAAATGGGGCGAAGAGCCGAAGACCGGATCCATCGTCGGCTACAACTCGATGATGACGATCAAGGCGCTGCTGGAGACCGCCCGGTCGATGCAGACCGACGCCCTGCTGGAAACCATGGAAGGCCTGCGCGTCGACAGCCCCACCGGCCCGTTCCTCTACCGCCCGGTCGACAATCAGGCCACCATGGGCGCCTATGTCGGCAAGACCGGCCTGGTCGACGGCAAGCCGCGCATGGTCGACTGGCACTACGCCGCGGGCGAGGCCTACCTGCCCTCCGAGGCCGACGCGCTGAAGCTGCGCCCGGACAGCCAGTAAGCGCAGCCGAACCGCAAGCGCAGCCGGACCGCCGCCCGTGGCCACCCCGCCCCCCACGCTCGCACCGCGCACTCGCGCCGCGGCCCTCGCGCCGCGGCGCCCCGCGTCCGGCCGCCCCTCGACGCCGGTCACGGGGCGGGTGACGAACCGGGCGACGGCGGCGGGCGTCTCGGCCGCCGCCTGGCCGGGGGGCGGCCGCCCGCGGGTCCGGCGGCGCGCACGCAGCACCAGCCAAGGAGCGACCTCCCCCGCATGATGGGCTTCTACTTCGCCCAGCTCCTCACCGGGCTCGCGAACGCCTCCTCCCTGTTCCTCATCGCCTCCGGCCTCTCGATCATCTTCGGCGTGACGCGCGTGGTGAACTTCGCGCACGGCTCGCTCTACATGCTCGGCGCCTACATGGCGTACACGCTGGTCACCACGCTGCCGGGCGTCTTCGGCTTCTGGACGGGCGTTCTCTTGGCGGCCGCCGGAACCGCCGTCGTCGGCGCGGCGATCGAGATCCTCATCCTGCGGCGGATCTACAATTCGCCCGAGCTGTTCCAGCTCGTCGCGACGTTCGGCGTCGTCCTCATCGTGCAGGACGCGGCGCTGCACATCTGGGGCTCGGAAGACCTCCTCGGCCCGCGCGCGCCGATGCTCGACCGCGCGGTGCGCATCTTCGGCGAACCGATCCCCGAGTACGACCTCGCCCTCATCGTCATCGGCCCGCTGGTGCTGGGGCTCATCTGGCTGCTCTTCCACCGCACCCGCTGGGGCGTCCTGGTGCGCGCGGCGACGCAGGACCGCGAGATGGTCGGCGCGCTGGGCGTCAACCAACGGCTCCTCTTCACCTCCACCTTCATGGTCGGCTCCTTTCTCGCCGGGCTCGGCGGCGCGCTGCAGGTGCCGCGCGAGTCGGTCAACCTCCTGATGGACCTCAACATCATCGGCGAGGCCTTCGTAGTGGTGGTGATCGGCGGCATGGGCTCGGTCACCGGCGCGTTCGTCGCCGCGGTGATCATCTCGGTCGCCAATGCGTTCGGCGTGCTGGTCTTCCCGCAGATCTCGATGGTGCTGCCCTTCCTCGTCATGGCCATCGTCCTGGTGGTCCGGCCCTACGGCCTCTTCGGCACGCCAGCCTCGGCCCACGGCGCCACCGTGCCGGAGGCGCCGCTGCGGGCGATGCCCCCCGCGGGCATCGCCCTGTGTGCCGCGGCCGTCGTCGCCGCGGCGCTGCTGCCGCTGGTGGACGACGGGTTCCTTCTCGTCCTCGCGATCGACCTCCTGGTGGCGATGCTCTTCGCCGCCAGCCTCCACTTCCTGATGGGCGTCGGCGGCATGGTCTCCTTCGGCCACGCGGCCTATTTCGGCCTCGGCGCCTATGCCGCGGCGCTCGCGGTGCGCGTGCTCGACCTCCCCATGCTGGCCGCGATGGCGTTCGGCCCGCTGGCGGCCGCGCTCGGGGCGATGGTGTTCGGCTGGTTCTGCGTGCGTCTGTCGGGCGTCTACCTCGCCATGTTGACGCTCGCCGCGGCGCAGATCCTGTGGGGCGTCACCTTCCAGTGGCAGAGCGTCACCGGCGGCGACGACGGGATCCTCGGCGTCTGGCCGGCGCGCTGGGCGTCGGACCGCGCGGTCTATTTCTACCTCGCCCTCGTCGTCTGCGGCGCGGGGCTCCTGCTGATCCGCCGCATCGCCCACTCGCCGTTCGGCTACGTCCTGCGCGGCGGGCGCGATTCGGCGCTGCGGGCCGAGGCGATCGGCATCGACCTCACCGCCCACCAGTGGCTCGGCTTCATCCTCGCCGGCACGCTGGCGGGGGTCGCGGGCGCGGTCTTCGTCTTCTCCAAGGGCAGCGTCTTTCCCGATACGCTCGCCATCGGCCAATCCATAGACGGGCTTATCATGGTGCTTCTGGGCGGCGTGCAGTCCCTGCTCGGCCCCGTCTTCGGCGCCGCCGCCTTCGTCCTCATCGAGGATTGGGTGACCCGGCTCGACTACTGGCGCGCCATCTTCGGCGCCATCATCCTCCTCATCGTCCTCGTCGCGCCGGACGGGATCGCGGGCGCCCTCGGCCGCCTCGCCGGCCTGCTCCGCCTCCGGAGGCCGGCATGAGCGTCCTCGCCGTCACCGGCCTCACCAAGCGGTTCGGCGGCCTCACCGCCGTCTCGGACGTCACGTTCGCGCTGGCGCCGGGCGAGTTCCTGGCCCTGATCGGCCCCAACGGCGCCGGCAAGACGACGTGTTTCAACATGCTGAACGGCTACATCAAGCCCGACGCCGGCACCGTCGCGCTGGAGGGCCGCTCCATCGGCGGACTCGCCCCGCGTACCGTGTGGCGGCTCGGCGTCGGCCGCACGTTCCAGATCACGCAGACCTTCTCGTCGATGACTGTCGCCGAGAACGTGCAGATGGCGCTGATCTCGCACCACAAACGCACGCTCTCGATGTTCGCCCGCGCCACGAGCCTCTACCGCGCCGAGGCGGACGCCCTGCTCGAGCGCGTCGGCATGGCCCGGCACGCCGACCGCGGCGCCAATACACTGGCCTACGGCGACCTGAAGCGCCTGGAACTCGCCGTCGCTCTCGCCCACCGGCCCAAAGTGCTCCTGATGGACGAGCCGACCGCCGGCATGGCACCCGCCGAGCGCACCGCGCTGATGGCGCTGACGGGCGAGATCGTCGCCACCGAGGGCGTCAGCGTGCTGTTCACCGAGCACGACATGGACGTCGTCTTCGCCCACGCGCACCGCGTCCTGGTCCTCAACCGCGGCGAACTGATCGCCGAGGGGACGGGCGCCGAGATCCGGGCCGACCGAACCGTGCAGGAGGTCTATCTCGGCGGCGGCACGGTCATGGCCCCACCCACCACCGGCGCAGCCCCGTGAGGTCCGCAGCATGAGCCCCGAATTCCTCGTCCTGTCGCTCGTCGTCGTGCTGATGCCGGGGACCGGCGTTCTCTACACGGTGGCGATCGGTCTGGGTCGCGGCTTCGGGGGCAGCGTGCTGGCGGCGGCGGGCTGCACATTGGGGATCGTGCCGCACCTGGTGGCGAGCCTCGTGGGGCTGGCGGCGGTGCTGCACACCAGCGCGGTGGCGTTCCAGGCGGTGAAATATGCCGGCGTTCTCTACCTCCTCTTCATGGCGTGGAGCGTCTTGCGCTCCGGCGATCGGTTGGAGCTGGCGCGGCGGGACGCCGTCTCGGCGGCGCGCACCATCCGCGACGGGGTGCTCCTCAACGTCCTGAACCCCAAGCTGTCGATCTTCTTCCTGGCCTTCCTGCCGCAGTTCGTCCCCGCCGGCGCGGCTGACCCGGCGCTGGCGATGCTGCCGCTCGCCGCCACCTTCATGGCGATGACCTTCGTCGTCTTCGTCGTGTACGGCGCGCTCGCCGCGGCCGCGCGAACCGCGGTGCTGGAGCGCCCGGCGGTCATGCGATGGGCACGGCGGGTGTTCGCCGGCACCTTCGCCGCGCTCGGCGTGCAGCTCGCCTTGTCGGAGCGCTGACCGCGATGCTCGAGGTCGACCGCATCAACACCTTCTACGGCGGCGCGCATATCCTGCGCGACGTGTCCTTCGGCGTCGGAGCGCGCGAGGTGGTGGCGCTGCTGGGCCGCAACGGTGCCGGCAAGTCCACCACGATCCGCTCCGTCATGGGACTGACCCGGCCCCGCTCCGGTGCCGTCCGCTTCGACGGGACGACCATCACCGGCTGGGCCCCCTACCGCGCTTGCCGGCTCGGCCTCGGCTTCGTGCCGGAGGACCGGCGGGTGTTCCGCGAGCTGACGGTGCTGGAGAACCTCGAGGTCGGCCGCCGACCGCCGCGCACGGGCGCCCCGGCCTGGACCGCCGAGGGCCTCTTCGAGCTCTTCCCCAACCTGGCCGAGCGGCGCGCCACGGCGGCCGGACGCCTGTCGGGCGGCGAGCAGCAGATGCTGACCATCGCGCGCACCCTCGTCGGCAACCCGCGACTCATCTTGCTGGACGAGCCGTCCGAGGGGATCTCGCCGCTCATCGTCGAGCAGATGGCGCGGGTGATCCTCGAGATGAAGTCGAGCGGGCTGGCGGTGCTCCTGTCGGAACAAAACCTTCATTTCGCCCGCCTGGTGGCCGATCGTGCCGTCATCATCGAGAAGGGCGAGGTCCGGTTCCGCGGCACCTTCGCCCAGCTCGACGCAGAACCCGCCATTGCCCGCGAGACCCTGGCCGTATGAGCGACGAGAGGCCCTACGTTCTGGACGACCAGATCGGCTACCTCATGCGGTTGGCCACCCAGCGCCACACCGCGATTTTCCAGGACCGGATGAACGAGGGTCTGACGCCGACGCAGTTCAGCCTGCTCACCCGCCTCGCCGAGGTCGGGCCCAGCTCGCAGAACCATCTCGGCCGCCTCGCCGCGCTCGACGTCGCCACGGTCAAGGGCGTCGTCGACCGGCTGACCGCGAAGGGCCTCGTCGTCGTCTCGCCCGACCCGCGAGACGGGCGGCTGCGCATCGTCTCTTTGTCCCCCCGCGGCGAGGCGCTGATCCCGCAGCTGCGCGAGCGCGGGCACGAGATCACCGAGGATACGCTCAAGCCGCTCACCAGTCGCGAACGCGAGACCATCGTGCGCCTCCTGCGCAAGCTGACCTGAGGCGCTGCCCTTCCCGCCCGCGATCGCCTATCATCACACCAACACCGCGACGTCGACGCGCGGACGACAGACACGATCCGGGAGCGCCCTCATGAACCGATTGACCCTTTTCGCCCTGCTGCTGGCACCCCTCGCCGGGAGCCTCCCCGCCGGCGCCCAGGACGGCCCCTCGTTCGACTGTGCCGCCGCCTCGAGCGAGGCCGAGACGCTGGTGTGCGACAACCCGGACCTTGCCGCGCTGGACCGCCGCGTCGCGTCCGCCTACTCCGCTTCGCTCGACGCGCTGAAGGACGCCGGGGACGCGGCCGAGAAGGAGCTGCGCGCCGAGCAACGCGGCTGGCTCTCCGGCCGCGACGACTGCTGGAAGGCCGGCGACGTCTCCGCCTGCGTCGCGGACGCCTACGAGCGACGCGAGTCGGAGCTGATCGCGCGTTACATGCTGCAAAAGCCGTTCAACACCGTCTCTTGGACGTGCGCCGACAACCCCGCGAACGAGATCGTCACCGCCTTCTTCGACACGCCGGTCGACACCGTTCGCATCGAGCGTGGCGACACGGTGGACATCGGTTTCATCGCCCGCTCCGGCTCCGGGTCGAAGTACGACGCCAGCCACGGGCGGTGGATCTGGCTCAAGGGCGACACCGCCCGTTACCGCGAGGCCGATCCCGACGGGTCCGAGATCGACTGCACCGAGAATAAGTAGCGCCGGCGGGCGAGCGGCCCTCGCGGGAGGCCGCCAAGTCGCGGCGGCCTCTGCGCCGTGGGCTCAGTGGGACATCAGCAGCGGGCGGTCGGCATCGTCCATCAGGTCGCGGGTGACGCCGCCGAGGATGATCTCCGTCAAGCGCGAGTGGCCGTAGGCGCCGGAGACGACGAGGTCGGCCTCCATCTCCGCAGCGTGGCGCAAGATCGCGGTGGCGATGGAGCGGTCCTGGCGCGGGATCGCGTCGACCGAGACCGGCAACCCGTGGCGAGCGAGCATGGTGGCGAGGTCGGCGCCCGGTTCCTCGCCGTGTCCGGCCGGACCGACGCGCGGGTCGACGCAGACGATGTGCACGTCCTTCGCCGCCACCAGCAGGTCGAGCGCGTCGTGCACCGCGTGCACCGCCTCCGCCCCCGGATACCAGGCGACGGCGACCCGGGTGCCGAGGTTGGCCAGCGAGGCGCCCGGCGGCACGATCAGCACCGGGCGGCCACTGTCGAACAGGGTCGCGTCGACCAGGCTGTGCCAGTCGTAATCGTCGAGGTCGCGCAGGAAGACGGTGAGGTCGGCGTAGCGGGCCTGGCGGGCGAAGGTCTTGCCCACCTCGCCCGACGGCACCACCACGGCGCGGGTCTCGTAGGAGACGCCGGTCCGGGCGAGCCGCTCGCCGGCGAAGGTCGCGCGGGCCTCGACCTCGGCGCGCGTGTCGGCGAGGTCCGCGGCGTAGACGTCCGGCGGGATGTCGGGCAGGCCGGCATAGGCGAGCGTGGGCGTCGCGGCGACGGCGAGCGCCACGACGTGCGCCCCGTGCGTGGCCGCGAGCGCCGCGACTTCGGACAGGAGCGAGGCGCCGGCCTCGCTATCCTCGGCCTGGACGAGGATCGTTTTCACTGCTGTCATGGTAGCCTCCAAGACGGACCGCCGCTGCGAGCGCGCGGCGTTTCGAGCGGGCCGCGTCGGACCGTCGGCTCGAACGAACCGAATGCTACAGCCTCGTCCGACGACGGCTTTGATGTCCATCAACGCAGCGTCGCAGACGACGATATTTCTTGGTGGCCGCGCGACGACTGCTACATCAGATTGCCGCATGCGGCGCGTATTCAACCAGAGGACATTGCCCGAAGGGCATCCGAACGCGGAGGAGAGAGAGCGATGCGACACCATGGCGAAGTCTTGGCTCCCGCCCTGCCCAATCTGCCGGTGATGACGCCGAGCGAGCCGGTCGAGGCCGCGACGCGCACCGCCTGCCAGCTCACGAGCGAGCTGACGCGCGAGACCGCCCGGTTCCTGAGCCTTCGGCTCCAGCGCTACGCCGACCTGGAGCTGCGGCTGGCGCGCAGCTCCGGCCCGATGGCACCGATGGACGTCTTCATGGACTTCTCGCGCCAGACGATGCTCGACTATACGCGCGAGCTGGAGCGCCTGCCCTTCCTCTGGAGCCGCATGTCCGAGGACGCGTTGCTGGCGATGGATGCCCCGCGCGGCACCGGCAGGCCGCCGGCGATCGAGTAGCGCGCGGCACCCGCGACGGCGGGACGACCGCCGGGCAGCCGGGCGCCAGCGCGCCGGGGGACGCCTGAAGGGCGGCGCGGGATCAGTCGCCGATCGGCCGGTCGGCGTCGGACATTCCCAGTGCGCTGAGGCTCTGGCGGATCCGGCGCAGGCCCTCCAGGACCTCCGGGCCGCGCACTGATGCGACCGACGTGGCGAGGACGTCCACCACGGTCAGCATGGCGTAGCGCGCGGGGCTCGGGCGGGTGATCTGGCCGTCGCTCGGGATGCTGAAGCCCAGCAGGATCTCGCTTTCGCGCGCCAGGGCCGACTGCGGATTGGTGATGGCGATCGTCGTCGCCCCGTAGGCGCGGGCGATGCGTGTCGCCTCCACCACCGAGCGCACCGAGCCCGAGCTGGACAGCGCCACCACCGTCGTCCCTTCCTGCGCCACCGCGGCGACCATGCGCTGCATCTGTCCGTCGGTGTGGGCGGCGACGGGCACGGCGAGGCGGAAGAGCCGGTTCTGCAACTCCACCGCCCCCATCGAGGACAGGCCGCCGGACCCGAACGTCACCACATGGCGCGCGCCGGAGATCGCCAGCGCGGCGCGGGCGACGAGGCTCATGTCGAGCGCGGCGACGGTGCGCTCGATGGCCGCCGTCGCGCCGTCGCGCACCAGGGTGAGGATGTGCTCGTCGTCCGGGCTGCGCTGCACCGGCTCGGGGAACATGGTGAACCCGCCGACGGCCACCACCTGCGCCAGCCGCAGCTTGAAATCACGCAAGCCCTCGCAGTTGAGGGCGCGGCAGAAGCGGGTGACGGTGGGCTCGGACACGCCGGCCTGTGCGGCGAGGGTCTGGATCGGCGCCTCGGACGCGTCGCTCGGCCGGTCGAGCACGATCTGGGCGAGGCGCATCTCGGCCGGGCTGCCAGCCTGGGCGAGGTGGCGCAGGCGTGCCACCATGTCGATCGTGCGCGGTCCGTCCAAGGTGCCCCCTCTCGGTCGGCGCTCGGCCAGCGTGGCGCGCCCGCCGCCACGCACCGGGGCGCAGCGTGAGGACACAAGAGGCGCAGCGTGGCCGCGCCCATGTCAGTTTGCAACATGAATTGCGCGCCGCTCGCCGCCCAGACGGTAAGCATCCGGACCAAAACTGAGCCAAATGCAGGAAAGTTACACATGGCGTCTTGCGGGACGCCACACCCCGCTTCTACGCTGCTGCAACCCATCGGCCGACCCGGCGGGGCTGGCCGCGTGCGTGCTCCGGCCACCCGTGCCCGGCCGCCGCCATAACCCACGCGAGGAGCCCAGAAGTGGCGAAACAATGCTTCGGCAACGCCGCCGTCCCCCTCTCCCCCGCCGTCCGCGCCGGTGACTTCATCTACGTCTCCGGCCAGGTGCCGGTGGCCGACGGCGCCGTCGTCGCCGGCGGCATCGCCGAGCAGACGCGTCAGGTGCTGAAAAACATCCAGGCCGTCCTGACGATGGCCGGCGCCGCGATGAGCGACGTCGTCAAGACCACCGTGATCCTGACCGACGCCAAAGAGTTCGCCGAGTTCAACAAGACCTACGCCGAGTTCTTCCCGTCCGAGCCCCCCGCCCGGACCACGTCCGAGCAGAAGCTGATGATCGACATCAAGGTCGAGATCGACGCGATCGCCTACAAGCCGCTCTGAGCGGCGCGCCGTCCCGTCGCCGCGCGTCCGGCGCGGCGACACCCCCGCAGCCAGGGCCTCGCACCGAGGCGCAATAGGACACGCTCCATGGGTCCCGACCTCATCTTGAAGGGCGGGCGGGTGATCGACCCGTCGCAAGGCATCGACACAGTCACCGATGTCGCCTTCTCGAACGGCGCCGTCAGCCGGATCGCCGACGATATCGCCCCCGGCAACGCCGAGGTGCGGGACGTCTCCGGCAAGATCGTCACCCCCGGCATCATCGACCTGCACACCCACGTCTACTGGGGCGGAACCTCGCTCGGCGTCGACCCGGAGATGTTCGCGCGCGACAGCGCCGTGACGACGATGATCGACACCGGGTCCGCCGGTCCCGGCAACTTCGCCGGCTTCCGCAAGCACGTCATCGAGCCGGCCGAACCGCGCATCCTCGCCTACCTGCACGTCTCGTTCGCGGGCATCTACGGCTTCCACACCAGCCTGATGGTGGGCGAGAGCCACGACTGGCGGCTGATGGCCCCGCGCCTCGCCGCCGAGGTCATCGAGGCCAACCGCGACGTCATCGTCGGCGTGAAGGTGCGCATCGGCCGCCACGCGTCGGGCCCGTCGGGGATCGACCCGCTGATCGTCGCGCTCGACGTGGCACGGGAGATGGACCTCCCGGTGATGTGCCATATCGACGAGCCGCCGCCCTCCTACGAGGCCGTCGTCGCGATGCTGCGCGAGGGCGACGTGCTGACCCACTGCTATCGCCCCTTCCCCAACTCGCCCGTCGACCCCGACGGTACGATCCGCCCCGAGGTCCTCAAGGCGCGCGACCGCGGCGTCTATTTCGACATCGGTCATGGCATGGGCTCGTTCTCGTGGAAGACGGCCAAGGCGATGATGGCCGCCGGCTTCCCGCCCGACACCATCTCTTCCGACGTGCACGCCTTCTGCATCAACGGTCCGGCCTACGACCAGCTGATGACGATGACGAAGTTCCTGCACCTCGGCATGCCGCTGACCGAGGTGATCGAGCGCTCCACCGCGGTGCCGGCGAAGGCGCTGCAGCGGCCGGAGCTGGGCACCTTCGGCCCCGGCAACGTCGGCGACGCGTCGATCGTCTCGGTCGTCGAGGGCGAGTTCGAGCTGGCCGACGTGCGCGGCCTCGTCGAGACCGGGACGCAGAAGCTGAAGGCCGAGGGCGTGGTGCTCGCCGGCCGCTGGTGGCACGGCGAGTAGCGCCATGTACTGGGAGCGGATGACCCGCGACGAGTTGAACGCGGCCGACAAGGGCGTCCCGCTCGTCGTCTCCATCGCCGCGGTCGAGCAGCACGGCCCGCACCTCGCGACCGGGACGGACGCCTTCATCGGCAACCACTTCCTCGCCGCGCTGGAGGCGGCACGGCCCGCGGGCGTCATCGTCCTGCCACAGGTCGCGGTCGGCTGCTCGGAGCATCACATGGACCTCGGCGGCACGCTGACGGTCTCCCACGCGACGTTCACCGCCTACGTGATGGACGTCGTCGGCTCCGCGCTGCGGCACGGCTTCCGCAATGTGCTGATCCTCAACAGCCACGGCGGCAACCAGGCCGTCGGCGGCACGATCGCGCAGATGCTGGCGCAGGATCACCCCGATTGCCGGATCGTCTTCACCACGTGGTGGCAGCTCGCCGGCGCGCGGCTGCGCGAGCTAGTGGAGGGGGGGCGCGGCGCGGTCGGCCATGCCTGCGAGTTCGAGACGTCGCTGCTGATGGCGGCCGAGCCGGACGCGGTGCGCGACGCGCTGATCCCGGCGCGCGGCGACGCCCCCACCTTCCCGTGGGCCGAGGGCGACATGCTCAATGGTGCGGCGGCTCTCTGGGTGCGGCCGATGTCGGCGCTGACCGGCGGCACCGGCGTGCGCGGCGCTCCGGCGCTGGCGAACGCGCCCAAGGGCACCGCCATCACCACCGCCGTCGTCACGCGCCTCGTCGAAATCGTCGATGATCTTCAAAAGGATGTGCCGGAATCTGAATAAACATGCGGCGTCGGCGCTCACACTTTCACCATCGCGCCGGCAAATATTCGGCATTCCGCGGCCTTGATTGAGGAACAGCAATCATATTAATCTGAACTGATCTATCAAACATCTAGCGCCATGGACCGCCGATCGAGGCCAAACCTAGGCGCGGCAGAGGAGAGACAGATGACGTTTTGGGCTGATACCAAAGGACGGCTGGGCGGCGCCGTCGCCGTCGCGGCGCTGACCGCCGGCCTCGCGATGCCGGGCGCGGCCTCCGCGCAAGAGTTCACCATGGCGATCGCCCACCTCGCCCCCGAGGACATGGACAACGAGATCCAGCCGGCGCTCGTCCACTTCAAGTCTCTCGTCGAGTCGAAGACCAAGGGCGAGGTCGAGGTCGAGATCTTCGGCGCCGGCCAGCTGGGCTCCGAGGTCGAGACCGGCAAGCAGGCGCAGGACGGCGCGCTGTTGCAGTCGACGATCATCTCGTCCGGCGCGATGAGCTCCTTCTTTCCGAAGTACCAGGTCATCACCGCGCCCTTCCTCTTCCCCAATTACGAAGTCGCACACGCCTTCTTCGACGGGGCGTGGTTCGCCAACTTCATGAAGGGCTCCATCGAGGAGTCGGGCCTGCGTTATCTCGGCACGTTCGACGACGGGGGCGGCTTCGTCGCCTTCACCAACAACGGCAAGCTGATCAAGACGGTCGACGATCTCGCCGGCATGAAGATCCGCGTCGAGGAGAACCCGGCCCACGTCGCCACCATGAAGGCGCTCGGCGCCTCGGCGACCCCGCTCCCCTGGGGCGAGGTGGTGACCGCGCTCTCGACCGGCCTCGCGGACGGCCAGTTCAACGCGCCGGGTGTGTCCAAGAACTTCTCGCTCTGGGAAGTGAACGATTACACGACCCTCTCGGGCCACGTGTACAACTCGCAGTCCTGGCTGGTCTCCGAGGAGTGGTTCCAGTCGCTCCCCGAGGAGTACAAGGAAGCCGTCATCACCTCCGCGCGTGAGGCGATCGAGCTGGCGCACGGCATTTCGGCGCTCGCCGCGATCAAGGGCTGGCAGGCCTCCTGCGAGAACTTCGACGAGTGCTACGTCCTGCCCGACGAGGAGCGCACGAAGATGGCCGACATCGCGCGTCCGGCCTGGCAGGAGTGGATCGTCGGCGACTTCGGTCTCGACGCCGCGCTGGTGGACGAGCTGTTCGCCACCGTCGAGGAGATCAAGGCCGACGTGACCGAGACCGACATGGAACGCTACGGCAACTGACGCCGACGAGGGCGCGGGCGGCACTCCCGCCCGCGCGACAGCCGCGCCCGGCGCGGCACACGCGGACCGGCCTCGCCCCGACGCGCGAACGGGCGGCGCCGAACTCGCCCCGCGTCCGTGCGCTGCGCAGGCGGCGCGGCGGCCGGCCCCGGAACGGCACACCCTTCAGAAAGGCCCCTATGACGTTCTCGCGCAGCCGGCTCTCGGCCGGTTTGAACCGGGCGGTCAGCACCGTCTGCGTCCTCTTCATATTGGCGATGCTGGCGATATCCTTCTCCGGCTTCTTCTACATGATCGTCACCGGGGACGCGCTGTCCTGGACCTACTCGCTGGCGCGGCTCTTCATTCCGTGGCTCGGAATGCTCTCGCTCACGGTCGCCTTCTGGCATGGCGAGCACATCGCGATGACGGCGATCATCGCCATCCTTCCCCAGCCCGTCGTCACGGCGCTGCACATCCTCAACACCGCCCTCGTCGCGCTCTTCGCGGGCCTGCTGATCTGGTACGGTTGGAAGTTCTTCTCCAAGTCGACCGACATCTACATGGTCTCCGACACCATCCAGATCCACGCCCAGTGGGTCACCGCGTGCGTGCCGGTGACGGGCGCCGTCCTCCTCGCCCACGTCCTGTGCGGGGCCAACCTCCTCGATGAAGAAAGCCCGATGGACGAAGCGCGCGAACTCGCCGCCGGCGAGAAGGACAACCGCCCATGACCTCCGCGATCATCGTCTTCGTCGTCCTCCTCTTCATCGGCACGCCCATCGCGCTTCTGATGACCTTCTCGGGCCTCGCCGGGAGCTGGGAGCTGGGCGGGCTGCGGTTCATCCAGATCATCGCCGAGCGGATGTTCTCGGGCGTCTCGGGCTACCTCCTGATGGCGGTGCCCTACTTCATCTTCACCTCGGAGCTGATGAACCAGGCGGGGCTCACCGAGCGTCTGGTGGCGTTCAACAACGCACTGCTGGGGCGGGTGCGCGGCGCACTCAGCCACGTCAACATCGTCGTCAGCCTGTTCTTCTCCGGCCTCACGGGCGCGGCGATCACCGACACCGTCGCCGTCGGCAAGATCCTCATCCCCGCCATGAAGAAAGAGGGGTACACCCCCGCCTACGCCGCGGCGGTGACGGCCTGCTCGTCGATCATCGGCCCGATCATCCCGCCGTCGGTGGTGATGGTCGTCTACGCCGCGATCCTGCACAACGTGACCGTGCTCGACCTCTTCGCCGCCGGCATCCTGCCGGGCGTCTTGATGACGGTGGCGCTGCTGATCGCCTCGTTCGTCATGGCCTGGATCTACAAATTCCCCCGCCACGGCGACACGAACCTGAAGGACGCCGCGCGCGCCTTCATTCCGACCATCCCGGCGCTCCTGGTGCCCGTCATCATCCTGGGCGGGATCCTGGGCGGGCTCACCACGATCACCGAGGCCTCGGCGTTCGCGGCGATGTACACGCTGGTGCTGGGTTTCCTCGTCTACCGCACGCTGACGCTCGCCAAGGTGTGGGCCTGCCTCGTCGCCACGGTGCGCTTCTCGGGCGTGGTCTTCTTCCTGCTGGCGTCGTCGACTGTGCTGGGCTGGTTCGTCACCCGCTCCGGCCTCGCCCGCGACGCGGCCGGCATGATCACCGCGATCTCCGACAACTGGATCGTGCAGATCGGCCTCGTCAACGTGCTGCTCATCCTGCTCGGCACGGTACTCGACGTTCTGCCGGCGCTGGTCGTCGTGGCGCCCGTCCTGGTGCCGGCGATGGTGCAGCTCGGGTTCGACCCGCTGCACTTCGCCATCGTCATGATCATCACGCTCAATGTCGCCAACATCACCCCGCCGGTGGGGATGACCTTGATGACCGCCTCGCAGATCGCGGGCGTCCCCTACCACCGCGCGATCGTGACCGCCCTGCCGTTCTACCTCAGCCACCTCGCGGTGATCGTCGTGGTATCGTTGTGGCCCGCGTTCGTGCTCTTCATTCCGAGCCTGTTCGATTAACCCGGCTTCCCGGCCGGGTCCCTCTGGAGACCGTCCCATGGCGCTCGACGCCCCCACCAACTCGACCATCATCGCCGATTTCCGCGACCGCACGCGCCGCTCCGCCGCACAGGCGGAGAAGGCGCGCACGGTGTTCCCGTCCGGCATCACCCACGACGCGCGGCACATGCTGCCCTACCCGGTGACCGTCGATCAGGGAAAGGCGAGCCGCAAATGGGACATCGACGGCAACGAGTACGTGGACTATTTCGGCGGCCACGGCGCGCTGATCCTCGGCCACTGCCACCCGCGGGTGACGGCGGCCATCAAGGAGGCGGTCGACGACGGAACGCAGTTCGCCGCCTCCACCACGCGTGAGTGCACCTGGGGCCAGGCGGTGATCGACATGGTCCCCTCCGTCGAGCGGGTCCGCTTCACCGCGTCCGGGACGGAGGCGACGCTGCTCGCGCTGCGCCTGGCGCGCGCCTACACCGGCCGCACCAAGCTCCTGCGCTTCGCATCCTACTTCCACGGCTGGCACGACCACATGACCAGCGGTTACGCCAATCACTTCGACGGCTCGCCGACCGCCGGGGTCCTGCCGTCGATCGCCGCCGACGTGATCCTGATCGCGCCGAACGACGTGGAGGGCGCGCGTGCGGCTCTGGCGAGCGGCGACGTCGCGGCCGTCATCATCGAGCCGACGGGCGCCTCGTTCGGGCGCGTGCCGGTGGCCGACGGCGTGCTGGAGGCGCTGCGCGAGGCGACGACGGCGACCGGCACCCTCCTCGTCTTCGACGAGGTGATCTCCGGCTTCCGCGTCGCCCCCGGCGGAGCGCAGGAGGCCTCGGGCGTGATCCCGGACCTCACCACCATGGCCAAGATCGTCGCCGGAGGACTTCCGGGTGGCGCGGTCGGCGGACGGGCCGACATCATGGAGCGGATCGACTTCGAGGCGGCCGCCGAGAAGGGGTTCGAGAAGATCGCCCATCCCGGCACCTTCAACGCCAACCCGGTCACCGCCGCCGCCGGCATCGCCGCGCTCGACATCATCGCCAAGGGCGGCGTCTGCGAGCATGCCAACGCCTACGCCGCCGAGCTGCGGGAGAGGCTGAACCGCCTGTTCGCGGCCACGGGCGTGCCGTACGCCGCCTACGGGACCTATTCGGGCTTCCACATCTTCCTCAATGTCGAGAAGCGCTCGATCGACCCCACCGCGTTCGACCCCTTCACGGTGCCGTGGAAGGAGCTGAAGGCCGCGCCGTCGACCTTGGTCGACCGGCTGCGCATGGCGATGATGCTGAACGGGGTCGATCTCAGCGGCTGGCCGGGCGGCCTCGTCAGCGCCGCCCACACCGATGCCGACATGGCTTTGACGATGACCGCCTTCGAGGCGGCCCTGCAGCGCCTCAAAGACGAGCCGGACCTGTGAAGATCGCCGACGTCGACACCCCGGCGATCCTCGTCGACACCGCGCGCGCCGAGGCCAACCTCGCCCGCGCGCAGGCCTACGCCGACACGCACGGCCTGACGCTGCGCCCGCACATCAAGACGCACAAGCTGCCGATGTGGGCCGCGCGGCAGGTGGCGCTGGGCGCGGCCGGCATCACCTGCCAGAAGATCGGTGAGGCGGAGGTGATGGCGGACGCCAGCATCACCGACATCTTCATCCCCTACAACATCCTGGGCGCGGCCAAGCTCGAGCGCCTCGCCGCGCTCCACGCGCGCGTCGCCTTGTCCGTCGCGGCCGACAGCGCGGTGACGGTGGCCGGCTACGCGGCGCGCTTCGACGACCCCGCGCGCCCGCTGCCGGTGCTGATCGAGATCGACACCGGCGCCAAGCGCTGCGGCGTCTCGTCCCTGCCGGATCTGGTCGAGCTGGCACGGGCGATCGACGCGGCACCCGGCCTGGTCTTCGAGGGGATCATGACCTACCCGCCGCGCGGGCGGACGGCGGATGTCAACGCCAAGCTGGGCGAGGCGGCCGGTGTGCTGAAGGCGGCCGGGCTGCCGCCGCGACGCATCTCGAACGGTGGCTCGCCCGACCTCTACCACGCCGCCGAGGTGACGAACGCGACCGAGCATCGTCCCGGAACCTACATCTACTCCGACCGAATGCAGGTGGCGTTCGGCCTCGGCCACCTCAGCGACTGTGCGCTGACGGTGCTCGCGACCGTCGTCAGCCATCCTGTCCCCGGCCGCGTGGTGCTCGACGCCGGCTCCAAGGCGCTGGCGGCCGACGCCGCGCCGGTGCCGGGCCACGGCTACCTCGTCGAATATCCGGATGCGATCGTCACCTCGCTCAGCGAGGAGCATGCGGTCGTGGACGTGTCCGACTGCCCCACCGCGCCGGCGATCGGCGAGCGCGTGCGGGTGATCCCGAACCACGTCTGCGTCGTGTCGAACCTCTTCGAGGTTGTGCATCTGGTGGACGGCGACACCGTGAAAGAGGTCGTCCCCGTGGCCGCCCGCGGCCGCCTGGGCTGAAGCCCCCACCCGCCGCGGGGGCGCCCATCATCCGCGGCGGCCGGCCGACGACCCGAACGCCGCCGCGCCCTGGAGAGGCCCGGCGGCGCCGCGTTCCGGCCCGGCCGGGCATCCCACGGCGAACGACCGAGGCCTTCATCAGCGCGCCCATGCCGAGGCACCCCGCAACCCGGCGGCGGCGATGAACCAGGCGCGACCGACCGCACGCCGCGACGACGCCGTGGCCATCGCAACTCCGCCGGCCGATGCAGACAGGGAGAACCCGGTCAGATCGAAGGCGAGGTCAGAATGAAAGCGCGGCGAGAGCGCCGCTGCGGCGAGGAATGCCGAGCGGCCGCATGTCGTGCGGCTGATTTTTGATGGTGTGATTTGTTTGGAGCGGGCGATGGGATTCGAACCCACGACCCCAACCTTGGCAAGGTTGTGCTCTACCCCTGAGCTACACCCGCATCCGAGCAACGGCGCCGCGTCAGCGCGTTGCGTGGCAGCCATATGGACGATTAGCCGGGAGAGCGCAAGCCCTCATTTCCGACCTTTTCCACATGGCCCCGATTCTCCCCGGCGCACACCTAGGGCACCAGCCCGTTCGGCCCGAACCTGCGCTCCGACAGGTCGAGCGCGAACCGCTCCGGCAGGGTCGCGAAGCTCGCCATGCCCGACACCGCCGGCTTCGGCTCGGTGATGAGGTAGGTGGGGATGTCGCGCATGATCGCCGCATGCGGGGCCTTCGCCTCGAACGCGGCGCGAAAGCCGCTGGAGGCGATCCGATCGGCCAGGCGCGGCACGATCCCGCCGCCGATATAGACGCCGCCCTTGGCCAGCGTCACCAACGCCAGATCGCCGGCCATCCGGCCCAGATAGGTGAGGAAGAGGTCGATCGCCTCCGCGGCGATCACGTCGTCGTAGCCGAGCGCGTGCGTCACCTCCGAGCCCTCGGTGCACCAGGGGTCCTTGCCGTCGGCTCGGGCGATGGCCCGGTAGATCCGCGCCAGCCCCCGGCCCGACAGCAGCGTCTCGCCGCTGATGCGCCCGTGCAGCCGGTCGATGTGCGGCCAGATCTGGAAGTCGCGGTCGGTCTCCGGCGCCAGCGAGACGTGCCCGCCCTCGCCGGCCAGCGGCGTATAGCGTTTGTCGCCATAGACCATGACGGCGACGCCCAGCCCCGTCCCCGGCCCGATCACCACCCGCGGCGCGCGCGGCACGGTCTCGCCGGCACCCACTTGCAGCAGCTGCTCCCCGTGGAGGTAGGGGAGCGAGAGCGCCAGCGCCTCGAAGTCGTTGAAGGTGATCACGGTGTCGAGGTTGAGCTGCCGGCACAGCGCAACCGGGTCGATCTCCCAGTCGGCGTTGGTGAGCTTGACATGGGCACCGGTGATGGGGCCGGCGGCCGCGATCAGACAGGAGCGCGGCATGATGGCGGTCGCGTCGAGCACCGTCGCCTCCGCCGCGCTGGCGAAGTCGGGGAAGGCGGAGGTCTGCACCGTGGGGAAGTCGCGCACGGGGCTATGGGCTTCGGGCAGGACGGCCAGGCGCACGTTGGTGCCGCCGATGTCGGCGATGAGGACCGGGAACGACAGGGGGCGAAGATCGCCGGCTCTTCTGCGGGGTGTTTTCATGTCCCCATTTTGCGGCACGCGGGCGCTCCTTCAACGGTGTGGCGACGATTCCAAGTGTGGCACCGTCGAACAAGATGTGCGAAAGGGCGCCCTTCCTTCCCGTTAAGGACCGGGCAATCGGGACCGAAGACACCATATTTTCGGGATCTTATTGCCCCAGGAGACCGGCTATGGGCGACCCCATCAATCGCAAGACCCACATACGCCTCACGTCGCACCCTGGGAACGGGCGCACCTTGCGCTTCCCGCTCCATTGGGGAGCGGAGGATCCCATCGCCCGCGGGCCGATCGTCGGCACCGTCACCGAAGCGGGGGATCGCAATGCCATCGGCACCCACGGCGGCTCCTATTCGCTCTATCGCGCTCTGGCGGTAACGTCCGGCGCGCTCAATCCGATCCGCCGGCCGGACCTTCACAACACCTCCCCGGTGGTGCCGATCGGCCCGCACCCGTCCTGGTTCGACGCCAAGCGCATCGTCTCGTTGGACCCGTTCGGCCATATCGCGGCCGAGGCGTTCGGCCCGCTGATCGCCGAAGGGGTCGATATCCGGCCGACGATCGCGATCACCCGTGCGCACCTCACCATGCATGAGCTGAACGACGCGGTCGCCAAGGGGCGGCTGAAGGTCGACGGCACGATCATGAAGGAGAGCGGCGACGTCGCCGTCACCAAGGCGGCGATCGAGCCGGTGTGGTACCTTCCCGGCATCGCCGAGCGGTTCGGCGTCGAGGAGACGCGCCTGCGCCGCGTCCTCTTCGAGCAGACCGGTGGCATGTATCCCGAACTCGTCACCCGGCCGGACCTCCTCGCCTTCCTGCCGCCGATCGGCTCGATCAGCGTGTACATCTTCGGCGACGCGGCCAAGCTCGCCGACCCGGCGCACCGCCTCACCTGCCGTGTCCACGACGAGTGCAACGGCTCGGACGTGTTCGGCTCGGACATTTGCACCTGCCGGCCCTATCTGATCCACGGGATCGAGGAATGCGTCGCCGAGGCGCAGCAGGGCGGCGTCGGCCTGGTGGTCTACAACCGCAAGGAAGGCCGGGCCTTGGGCGAGGTGACGAAGTTCCTGGTCTACAACGCCAGGAAACGCCAGGAGGGCGGCGACACCGCGGCCGAATACTTCGAGCGGACCGAGTGCGTCGCCGGGGTGCAGGACGCGCGCTTCCAGGAGCTGATGCCGGACGTCCTGCACTGGCTGGGCGTGAAGAAGATCCACCGCTTCATCTCGATGAGCAACATGAAGTACGATTCCATCGTCGGCTCGGGCATCGAGATCGGCGAGCGGGTGTCGATCCCGGACGAGCTGATCCCGGCCGACGCGTCGGTCGAGATCGAGGCCAAGAAGGCGGCCGGCTACTACTCCGAGACCGGCCACCGCGAACTCGGCACGGTGAAGGGCCGCGGCATCGATGAGTGAGCGGCCCGAGATCGACGACACGCCCGAGCCCGACAGCCCGGAGATCGAGGCCGCGCGCCACCTCCTCTCCGCAGAGGCGGTGCGCGAGCGCTCCGCCGCCCTCTTCGCGCACATCGAGGCCGGCAAGTCGGAGCATTTCCGCTTCGACGCGGCCGCCCTGCCGGCGATCGCCGACCGCGTCGCCGCGGTGACGCGTGAGCGCTACCCGGACCTCGCCGTCCCCCTGCACGCCCGTTTCCGCCATTTCGAGAGCCCGGGCCTGGACCGGTTCGCCAGCCTCGCCGCGGCGCGCGAGTGGGCGACGCCGCAGGAGGCCGCCCGCGCCATGGGCGACCTCGCCATCGTCTCGGTGCTGCTGGACGCCGGCGCCGGCCCCACCTGGCGCTACCGCGAGGCGGCGACGGGCGAGGTCGCCGGTCGCTCCGAGGGGCTGGCGCTCGCCTCGTTCGCGATGTTCGCCTCGGGCGCCTTCTCCGCCGTCCCCGCCGACCCGCTGCGGGCGGACGCGGCGGCGCTGGAGATCGTCGGCGAAGAGGAGTTCGCCGACGGCTTCCAGATCAGTGCCGACAATCCGCTGGAGGGCGCCGAGGGCCGCCGCGCGCTGCTGGCGAGCCTTGCCGCCGCGACCCGCGCCGCGCCGGACCTCTTCGCCACCGAGGACGACCCGCGCCCCGGCGGCCTGATCGACGCGCTGGCCGCCGAGGCCGTCGACGGCGAGCTGCCGGCGACGATGATCCTCGCCATGGTGCTGGAGGGCCTGGCGCCGATCTGGCCGAGCCGGCTGGAGCTGGGCGGCATCGCCCTGGGTGACGCGTGGCGCCATCCCGCGCTCGGCGACGGCACCCCCGGATCGGACATCGTCCCCTTCCACAAGCTCTCGTCCTGGCTCTCCTATTCGCTGGTGGAGCCGCTGGTGATCCGCGGGATCGACGTCGTCGACCTCGACGCGCTGCCGGGCCTCGCCGAGTACCGCAACGGCGGGCTCTTCGTGGACGGTCGCGCGCTGAGCCTCGTCGCCCCGCCCGCCGCGCCGCTGCCGGTGGACCACCCGCTGATCGTCGAGTGGCGCGCCGCGACCGTGACGCTGCTCGACCGACTGGCGCCGATGGTGCGCGAGCGGCTCGACGCCCCGCCCGAGGCGCTGCCGCTGGCGGCGATCCTGGAGGGCGGCACCTGGGCGACCGGGCGCCTGCTGGCCGCCGAGGCGCGTCCCGACCGCACCCCGCCGATCGCCATCATCAGCGACGGCACAGTGTTTTAACGCACCCTTCAGCACGCTGACGGCGGGCGCGGATGATTGCTTTGATCCGCCCGCTATGGTCCGATTTGCGGCGCTCGTATGGCCAAGCGTCGCAGCGCCGCAGGAGACCTTTCGCGAATGCCGACCGACACGACCAGCACCCACCCCAACGTCACCGTCATCGACCACCCGCTGGTGCAGCACAAGCTGACGCTGATGCGGCGCAAGACGACGTCGACGGCGAGCTTCCGCCAGCTCCTTCGCGAGATCGCGATGCTCCTGTGCTACGAGGCGACGCGCGACCTGGAGCTGGAGCTGGTCGAGATCGAGACGCCGATCCAGGCGATGCAGGCGCCGGTGCTGGCGGGCAAGAAGCTGGTCTTCGCCTCGATCCTGCGCGCCGGCGAGGGCCTGCTCGACGGCATGCTCGACCTCGTCCCGGCCGCCCGCGTCAGCCACGTCGGCCTCTACCGCGACCCCAACACGCTGTCGGCGGTGGAGTATTATTTCAAGGCGCCGGACGACATGGGCAACCGCCGCGTCATCGTGCTGGACCCGATGCTGGCGACCGCCAACAGCGCCATCGCCGCGATCGACCGCCTGAAGGAAGCCGGCGCCACGGACATGAAGTTCGTCTGCCTGCTGGCTTCGCCGGAGGGGGTCGAAAACCTTTCGGGCCACCATCCGGACGTGCCCATCGTCGCCGCGGCGGTGGACGAGCGCCTCAACGACCACGGCTATATCGTGCCGGGTCTGGGCGACGCGGGCGACCGGATGTTCGGCACCAAGTAGCCGCCCGCACGGCGCCGGGGCGCCGTCAAGCCCGCCGAACGTCGGGGCGGGCGGGGCGCGGCCGATCGCGTCCGCGGCAGTTGTGAAGCACGGGATGTGCAGCCATGCTGACGCCATGGACGCCAAGGACACGACGCACCAGTTCACGCTGCGCCAGCTGCAGATCTTCTGGGCCGTCGCGCAGTCCCGCTCGCTGACGCGGGCCGCCAAGCAGCTCGACGTACGCCAACCGTCGATCTCGCAGCAGCTCAGCCGCATGGAGCATCAGCTCGGCGGCAAGCTCATCCGCTACGTCGGCAACGAGCTGCGCCTCACCCCGGCGGGGGAGTTCCTGCTGGCCGAGGCGGGCGGCATCCTGGAGGCGGTCGACCGCGCCAGCGCCGGCCTCAACGAGTATTTCGAGGGGGTGCGCAGCCAGCTCACCGTCGGCGCCCTCCCCTCGATCGCACGCAACATCGTCGCCCCCGCCTTCGCCCGCATGCGGCGCGACCATCCGGGCTACGTCCTCGACCTCGCCGAGGTGACGCCGCGGGAGGCGCGCGAGCAGCTCAACGGCCGCCTGTTCGACGCGGCGGTGATGTCGGACTACTCGGAGGGGACCGGCCAGGGCTTGCGGCGCGTCGAGATCCTGGGCGACCGCCAGCTCCTCGCGGTGCCGCGCCACATGCCCGACCTCAGCACCATCGCCGACCTGACGCGCGACCTCCCGGCCGAGGCGCTGGACACGATGAACCGCACCGCGCGCTACGCCTTCGGCAGCGAGCACACCGCACGTGTCACGGCCTGGTACGAGCGGCTGTTGCCCGATTCGGGCGCCACGTTGCGCTGCCGCACCTTCGAGAGCGCGCTCGCCTTCGTCGAGGAGGGCCAGGGCGTGGCCATCGTGCCGGAGCTTTCGGTGCGCCAGGGGCCGCGGCTCCTCTTCGACGTGGCGCTCTACGACCTTGGTCTACCGGTGCGGCAGACCGTTCTGCTGACGCCGTTCCAGACCGCCCGCATGCCCAGCATCGTGGCGCTGGAGGCCGCACTGAAGGCCGCGTCGGCGGGGTTGGAGCCCCTGGAAACCCGGCCGATTCCGGCATTCGTGCGCCAATCCGACCTGGGACCGGCGGGTGCTTCAGACGCGAACCTATATGCACCGCCTTCCGGCCCATAAGGAACGATCATAGGCGCGTCCTATGGTCCCTATCGCTTGCCGCGCGCGGGGTGGGACGAGACATTCAACGGCACCTGGTCGAACGGCCAGTGCCACTCAGAGGGAGACGAAACATGAAGAAGACCTGGACCAAGCCCGCCATTCAGCAGAAGCCCGCCGGCATGGAAGTGACGGCGTACGTGAACCCGACGTTCTGAACGTCACGCGCCGCTCCCGCTCGCGCTCCCTGTCGCGTCGGGCGGGAGCGGCGCACCCTTTCCGGCGATCACGACGAGCCGAGCCCCACCCATGATGACCCCCCTCAGCCCGAGCGACACCCTCGTGCGCCCCACCTGGGCGCGACTGAAGCGGTGCGACGTGCGCGGCGTCTGGGTCCTGCTGGTGCCCGAACAGGTGCTCTACCCCTGCCCCACCACCGTCGAGGTGCTGGAGCGGCTCGCCACCCCCACCCGCTTCGGCGACGTGCTGGCGGCCCTGGCGCAGGAGTACGACGCCCCGATCGACGTGATCGAAGAAGACCTCGGCCCGCTCGTGTCGGGCCTGGTGGAGCAAGGCTATGTCCGACGCGTCCACGCTTGAGCGCCCCGACGCCGCGCCCGCGACCGCGACGCCCGTCCTCCTCGGCCTCCTCGCCGAGGTCACCCATCGCTGTCCGCTGCAGTGTCCCTACTGCTCGAACCCGGTGGCGCTGGAGGCGCCGGCGCGCGAGCTGAGCGTCGCCGACTGGGGCCGCGTCTTCCGCGAGGCGGCGGCACTGGGCGCGCTGCAACTCCACCTCTCCGGCGGCGAGCCCCTCGCCCGGCGCGACATCGTCGACATCGTGCGCGAGGCGCGGGCTGCGGACCTCTACATCAACCTCATCACCGCCGCCGTGACGCTGACGCCCGAGCGCGCCGACGCGCTGGTCGAGGCCGGCGTGGACCATGTCCAGGTCTCGCTGCAGGACGCGACCGCGACCGGCTGCGGCGACATCACGAACATGAAGGGCGCCTTCGCCAAAAAGATCGCCGCCTGCAATCTCGTCACCGAA
Source organism: Acuticoccus sp. I52.16.1 (assembly GCF_022865125.1). Lineage (NCBI taxonomy): Bacteria > Pseudomonadati > Pseudomonadota > Alphaproteobacteria > Hyphomicrobiales > Amorphaceae > Acuticoccus > Acuticoccus sp. I52.16.1. The sequence goes on from NZ_CP094828.1 coordinate 576,063, forward strand.
CGCGGCCTGCCGCTGACGCTGAACGCCGTCGTCCACCGCCGCAACCTCGACAACGTGGACAAGATGGTCGATCTGGCGGTGGAGCTAGGCGCACACCGGCTCGAGATCGCCAACACGCAATATTATGGTTGGGCGCTCGCCAACCGCGCCGCGCTGATGCCGCGGCCGGAGCAGGTGGAGCATGCGAACGCCGTCGTCGAGGCCGCGCGCGAGCGCCTGCGCGGCGTCCTGGCGATCGACTACGTCCTGCCGGACTACTACGCCCGCTTTCCCAAGCCCTGCATGGGCGGTTGGGGGCAGCAGTTCCTCGCCGTGGCACCGTCGGGCGACGTGCTGCCGTGCCACGCCGCCGCCAGCATCCCGGACATGGTGTTCGACAATGTGCGCAAGATGTCGCTCGCCGAGATCTGGCGCGCCTCGCCCGCGTTCGAGCGGTTCCGCGGCACCGACTGGATGCGCGAGCCCTGCCAGAGCTGCACCCGCCGCGACGAAGACTTCGGCGGCTGCCGCTGTCAGGCGATGATGGTGACCGGCGACGCCGCCAACACCGACCCGGTGTGCGTCCTCTCCCCCCATCGCGCCGCACTCGACGCCGCGCTGCAAGCCGCCCTCGGCGCCGAGGACACCCCGTTCCGCTGGCGCCGTTACGCGCGCGATTAGGCCCTTGCGCGGCGCGCCGCCCGCCCTGCGCGGGGCGGCTCGCGGTTCTTCTCGAAAACCGACCGTAAAATTGGGGCCTTGAGGGTCGTAAGACCTTGGTCGCGATGCCGCGAGGCCCATAGCGGCTCTATACTTCAGCCGCTTTTACTTCGTGCGTCCTGGCGACTGCCTCGCACGCGCACGACTTATTGGCAGGACCGACCAACAAATACCGATTGGGGAGGACGTCCGGTCATGGCAGTATCCATCCATCCATCCGTCGACCAGGGGGTGCCGGCAGGGCAGCCGGGGTTCTCGGGCGGCAAGCTCACCTGCAAGTGCGCGACCGACAAGGTCGAGGTCACGCTCACGTCCAACACCGCCCACAACCACGTCTGCGGCTGCACCAAGTGCTGGAAGCCGGCGGGGGCGAACTTCTCGATGGTCGCGGTCGTGCCGCGCGATCATCTCTCCGTCACCGCGCACCAGGAGAAGCTCAAGCCGGTCGACACCAGCGCCGCCATCGTGCGCCACGCCTGCACCGGGTGCGGCACGCACATGTATGGGCGGATCGAGAACACCGGCCACCCGTTCCACGGCCTCGACTTCGTCCACACCGAGCTGTCCGACACCAGCGGTTGGTCGCCGCCGGAGTTCGCCGCCTTCTGCTCGTCGATCATAGAATCGGGCTTCCCGCCCGACCGGATGGGCGAGGTGCGCGCCCGCCTCACCGAGTTGTCGCTCACCCCCTACGACTGCCTCTCGCCCCCGCTGATGGACGCGATCGCCACCCACGTCGCCAAGCAGAACGGCAAGCTCGCCGCCGCCTGATCCCAGGCGAACGACGCCCGGATCCGACGGCCGACCGATGGCCGACACGACGACGGCCGCCGGCGAGCATCCTCGCCAGGCGGCCGACGTTTGCGCGATCGCCCGCCGCAGCGGGGGCGGCCGGAGCCGCGCGTCGCCCTATCGTGAGGCTGGAGCATCCCGCGTCCTGACGAACGCAGACGAGATGCCCCGATCTCTTCAACGCCCCCGGATCATCCGGCCGCCCGCGATGAGCAGGCAGGCGCCGATGACGGCCGTCACGAGATAGGCGAAGATGCCCTCGCCGAAGCCGGTGTCGAGCGCGGCCAGGATCGCGTTGAGGACCACCGCACCGGCGATGCCGAGCACGATGTTCATCAGCAACCCCATGTCGCTGCGCATGAATTTCTCCGCCAGCCAGCCGGCGATGCCGCCGATGATGACGGCCGACAGGATTCCGACGCCGTTCACGTCCATAAGTTCCCCTCCGAAGCAGCGGACACGACGCGTTGCACACCGTGCCCTTCCCAGCGTAGGTCAACGAGCAAACAGCGAAGAGGTTGCACGCGCGATGGATACGATCGTCATGACGGGAGCGGCCGGCGGTGTCGCGACCATGCTCCGCCCGTTGCTGCGTGCGCACTACGACCTCGTCCTGTCCGACCGCGGCGCCGCACCCGGCGACCTCGCCGCCAACGAGCGTTGGACCACCGCCGACCTCACCCGCCCGGACGAGCTGGCGCCGCTGATGGCCGGTGCCGACGGGCTGATCCACCTCGGCGGCCAATCGGTCGAGGCGGACTGGGACACGGTCAACATGGCCAACATCCAGGGCTACCAGAACATCCTGGAGGCCTCCCGCGCGGCGGGGGTCGGACGGGTGATCTTCGCCTCCTCCAACCATGCCTGCGGGTTCTATCCGCGCACGCGGCGCATCGGCATCGACCAGGCGGTGCGACCGGACGGCTTCTACGGCGTCTCCAAGGCCTTCGGCGAGGCGCTCGGCTCGCTCTATGCCGACAAGTGGGGCCTGCGGGTGATGTCGATCCGCATCGGCAACATCGCCGAGCGGCCGGCGGACCATCGGCGCCTGTCCATCTGGCAGCACCCCGAGGACCTCGCCCAGCTGATCCGCATCGGCCTGGAGCACCCCGAGATCCATCACGCGATCGTCTACGGTGCCTCCCACAACGAGCGCGCCTGGTGGGACAACGGCACCGCGCTCTCGCTCGGCTATCGCCCGAAGCACAGCGCCGAGGACCACGCCGACTACGCGATGGCCGAGCAGGCCAAGGTCGGCCCGGAGCCGATCGGAGACCTCTTCCAGGGCGGCACCTTCTGCGCCGACGGGTTCGACGGCGACCTGGAGCGGACGCTCACCGCACGCCTGCCGCGCACCTGAGCGCCGCATGACGCTCGACAGCGCGACCCTCGCCGTCTTCCTGCCCGCCGCGGCGCTGGTCGCCTCGACGCCCGGCGCCAACAACCTCCTGGCGCTCAGCTACGGTATCAAGGCCGGTTTCCGGCCGACGGTGGTGAGCCTCCTGGGACGCATGTGCGCCTTCGCGATCCTCATCGCGCTGGTGGCGGTCGGCCTCGGCGCGGTGGTCGCCGCCTCGCAAACGGCGTTCACGGTCATCAAATGGTTCGGCGTCCTCTACCTCGTGTGGCTCGGGGTCGGCATGTGGCGCACACCGGTGCACGAGGCCGGCGAGGTACCTGACGGCACCGGCCTGGCGCTCGCCCGCCGCGCCTTCTGGGTGGCGCTCGCAAACCCGAAGTCGATCCTCATCTTCACCGCCTTCATCCCGCAGTTCATGTCGCCGGACGGGAATTGGGCGGTCGACTTCACCGTGCTCAGCGCCATCTACCTCGCGGTCGAGTTCTGCTTTGCCTGCGGTTACACCGGCGCGGGCGCCTCGATGCGCCGGCTGAAGCTCACCGCCTCGCGCATGCGCTGGGCCAACCGCATCACCGGGGGCACCATGATCGGCGCCGCCGGCCTCCTCGCCATCACCCAGAAGTAGCCGCGGAAACTCCCATGACGATCGAGACATTCGGCGAATTTCGCGGCGCTCCGGTGCACCGCGCGACACTTACCTCGGACGCGATCACGCTGAAGCTCATGAACTATGGCGGCGTCGTGCAGAGCTGGGAGGTGCACGGACCGAACGGGCCGATGCAGGCCACGCTCGGCTTCGACACCTTCGCCCCCTACCCGGAATGGAGCCGCTCGTTCGGCATCATCGCCGGCCGCCTCGCCAACCGGGTGCACGAGGGCCGCTTCAACCTGGACGGCGAGACCTTCCAGCTCGACCAGAACGAGGGCCGCAACCACCTCCACGGCGGCTCGGCCGGCCTCGGCCGCCAGCTCTGGGGCCTGGAAGCGGACAGGCGCAGCGCGCGGCTGACGCTGACGAGCCCGGACGGCGACATGGGCTACCCCGGCACCGTTCACTTCACGGTGGACGTGATGCTCGACGGCCCGACGGTCACCTTCGCGATGACCGGCGTGCCGGACCGGCCGACCCCCATCGCGCTGGCGCAGCACTCCTACTATGCGCTCGGCGGCCCGGTGGCGGACCACGTCCTCCATATCGAGGCGCATGAGGTCACGGTGACGGACCCGGCCAACATCCCCACCGGCGAGCTGCTCGCGGTCGCCGGCACCGAGTACGACTTCCTGACCCCGCGCGCGATCGGCGACGCCGAGCTCGACATCAACTTCTGCCTCTACGAGCGGGCGCCGGCGGCGACGCTCCAGGGCCGCGACATGACGCTGGTGCTGGCGACCGACCGGCCGGGCCTCCAGGTCTACAACGCGTTCGACATGCCGACGATCGAGGCACCGGGCCTCGGCGGGGCGCAGTACGGCCCGTTCTGCGCGGTGGCGCTGGAGGCGCAGGACTGGCCCGACAGCGTCAACCACGACAACTTCCCCGACGTCGTCGCGACACCCGAGCGGCCCTACAAGCAGACGACGTCGATCACGCTGCTGCCGCGCTGAGGCGCGCCGGCCATTCACCGGCCACCCGTCCGCGGGCGCTTTCTTCAGACGCCCGGCAATTGGCATCGCCTTGCCATAAAACTGTGCGTCCGCTACCTCCTCAGGGCAGCAGACCTAGAAACACTAATACATCTGTCGGTGTCCCCGCGTGGGATACGGAAGAGCCAAGCAGGGTCAATATGGACACGTTCAGCAATTTGATCGGCGGCGAGTGGACCGAGGGAGCCAACGTCACCGAGAACATCAACCCGTCCAACACCGACGACGTGATCGGCCGCTACGCTTCGGGCGACGCGGCGCAGGCGAACGCGGCGATCGCCGCCGCCAAAGCCGCGGCGCCGGCCTGGGCGCGCACCAACGTCATGGTGCGCCACAACATCCTGAAGGCGGCCGCCGCCGAGATCTTCGCCCGCTCCAAGGAGCTGGGCGACCTTCTGGCGCGCGAGGAAGGCAAGACGCTCGCCGAGGGGATCGGCGAGGCGGGCCGCGCGGGTCAGATCTTCGACTTCTTCGCCGGCGAGTGCCTGCGCCTGGCGGGCGACAAGGTGCCGTCGATCCGCCCGAATGTCGAGATCGAGATCACCCGCGAGCCGATGGGCGTCGTCGGCATGATCACGCCGTGGAACTTCCCCATCGCGATCCCAGCGTGGAAGCTCGCCCCGGCGCTCTGCTACGGCAACACCGTCGTCATGAAGCCGGCGGACCTGACGCCCGGCTGCGCCTGGGCGCTGGCCGACATTCTGAAGCGCGCCGGGCTGCCGGACGGTGTCTTCAACCTCGTCATGGGCAAGGGCTCGATCGTCGGCGAGGCGATCCTCTCCTCGCCGGACGTGGACGCGGTCTCGTTCACCGGCTCGGTCGCGACCGGCAAGCACGTGGCGCAGAAGTGCATCGAGCACATGCGCAAGTTCCAGCTCGAGATGGGCGGCAAGAACCCGATGATCGTGCTCGACGACGCCGACATCGACGTCGCCGTCGACGCGTGCGTGAACGGCGCCTATTTCTCCACCGGTCAGCGCTGCACCGCCTCCTCGCGCCTCATCGTGACCGAAGGCATCCACGACAAGTTCGTCGCCGCCTGCATCGACAAGCTGAAGTCGCTCTCGGTGGACGACGCGCGCAAGGACGGCACGCACATCGGCCCCGTCGTCGACCAGAAGCAGCTCGACACGGACATGAAGTACATCGAGGTCGGCCGCGGCGAGGACAACGCCAAGCTCGCCTGGGGCGGTGAGCGCCTCAACCGCGGCACGCCGGGCTTCTACCTGCAGCCGGCCCTCTTCACCGAGACCACCAACGACATGCGCATCAACCGCGAGGAGATCTTCGGTCCCGTCGCGACGGTGATCCGCGTGAAGGACTACGACGAGGCGCTCGCCACCGCCAACGACACGCCGTTCGGCCTGTCGGCGGGCATCTGCACCACGTCGCTGAAGCATGCCTCGCACTTCAAGCGCAACGCGGAGGCGGGCATGGTGATGGTCAACCTGCCGACCGCCGGCGTCGATCCGCACGTGCCGTTCGGCGGGCGCAAGGGCTCGTCCTACGGTGCGCGCGAGCAGGGCCGCTACGCCGCCGAGTTCTACACCACCGTCAAGACCGCGTATCAGCTCGCATGACCGACGCACAGCGCCTCGCCGCCGCCTTCGTGAGCGGCGGCCCCCTCACCGAGCTGACCCAGCCGCCGGCGGACGTCGCCGCGGCCTACGAGATCCAGGACGCGATGCGGGCCGCCCTCGGCAAGCCCATCGCCGGCTGGAAACTGGCGCAGACCGTGCCCCCGGCGCAGGCCGCCGCCGGCCTCGACGCGCCGACCGTCTCGCCGCTCCTTGAGGGGATGATCTACCCCGACGGGACCGAGTTTCCGGCCGACCGCTTCCTCTCCCCGGAGGCGGAGGCGGAGATCGTGCTGGAACTCGCCGACGCGATCACCGCACCGGCGACGCCCGACGAGGTGAAGGCGGCGTGCGCGGGCTACCGCCTGGCGATCGAGATGGCCGACAGCCGCTATGCGGACAAGCCGTCGATGGGCGCCAAGGCGGTGATCGCCGACATGAACTCCTCCAACGCGCTGATCATCGGCGAGCTGCGGCCGATCGACGGCATGCTGGCGGTCGCGCGCGGCCCGCTGACGCTGACGCTGGGCGACGGCACGGTGTTGCAGCCGCTCGGCGCGGACTGGCGGCCCAACCCGTTCGAGGTGGTGGCGTTCCTGTCGCAGTTCGCGACGGCGCGCGGGCACACGCTGGAGGCGGGCGCGGTGATCACCACCGGCACGCATACCAAGCCGACCCGCACCGGTCCGGGCACGATCACCGCGACTTTCGAAGGCGTCGGCAGCGTGTCCTGCAAGGTGCCGGCGCTGCGCGGCGCCTGATGCATGATCGCCGTGCGCCGCCACCGGCGCACGGCCCATACCGCGCCGACCGCGCCACGACGTAGGGCGGCGGCCCACCCAGGAGGCCCCGCCATGCTCGATCGTCTTGCCGCCGCCGCGCTGATGCTCGCGGTCCTCGCAGCCGGTACCGGCGCACCGCCCGCCGCGGCGCAGAGCTACGACTGCTCCAAGGTGATGGCCGCCGACGAGAAGGCCGTGTGCAACTCCCCCCGCCTCTCCGCGCTCGACGACGAGATGGCGAAGCTCTACGACGCCATCCGCCGCTGCGCGCTGATGGGAACGCGCGGCGAGGTGACCGACAGCCAGCACACCTTCATGGCCGAGCGCGCCGCCTGCGGGGCCGACGACGCCTGCCTGACGTCCCTCTACACCGACCGCGTCGCCACCCTGGGCAAGATCAAACGCGAGATGGGCCCCGGCGCCTGCTGAGCCTCCCCCGCCGGCCCGGCGGGCGCGCGCGGGCGCCCGTCTTGCGCGCCGCCCTCAGTCGCCCGAACGCGGCGGGCGCTGTGGGTCGAGGTGGTTCAGGACGCCGCGCAGGGTGCGGACCTGTTGGCGGTCCCACCCCGCGTCGGACAGTGTCGTGAAGAGGTTGCGCTCCATGCGCTCGGCCATCCCCTCGGGCCGGAAATAGCCCGTCGGCTTCAGCAGCGAGACGAGGTGGCGCCACAGGCCCGTTACTTCCTGGCGCGTCGCGGGCGGTTGATCGGGCGGCGGCGCGGCCGGAAGCTCGCGCGCGACACGGCGCCATTCGTACGCCATCAGCAGCACCGATTGGGCGATGTTCAGCGAGGCGAATTCCGGATCCACCGGGAACGACACGATGATCGAGGCGAGCGCCACTTCCTCGTTCTGCAGGCCCCATCTCTCGCGGCCGAAGAGGATGCCCGTCGGCCCGGTGCGCGTCTCGGCGACGAGTTCGGCGAGTCCCGCCTCCGGCCCCTCGACCCGCTTCGTCATGTCGCGCGGGCGGCGCGTGGTGGCGATCACGAAGGTGAGGTCCGCGATCGCCTCCTCCAACGTGGCGAAGACGCGCGCATTGTCGATCACGTGAGCCGCGCCCGACGAGGCGGCGCGGGCCTTCTCGTTGGGCCAGCCGTCACGCGGGGCGACGAGGCGCAGGTCGGTGACGCCGAAGTTGGCCATCGCCCGCGCGGCGGTGCCGATATTCTCGCCGAGCTGCGGCTCGACGAGGACGACGGCGGGGGGCGGCACTAAGGTCGGTGCCGCAACTTCCTTCGTGGCATCGGTCATGCTAAGGCGGCGCCCAGATCCGCGGTGAACGCGGAATGTCCCTTAAAGACGCAAGGTCCTGGAATGGCGAAGATCAAGGTTGCAAACCCCGTCGTAGAGTTGGACGGGGACGAGATGACCCGCATCATCTGGCAGTACATCAAAGACAAGCTGATCCACCCGTACCTGGACATCGACCTCGAATATTACGACCTCGGTGTCGAGCACCGCGACGCCACCGACGACCAGGTCACGGTCGACGCGGCCAACGCCATCAAGCGTCACGGCGTCGGCGTCAAGTGCGCGACGATTACGCCGGACGAGGCGCGCGTGGAAGAGTTCGGCCTCAAGAAGATGTATCGTTCCCCCAACGGGACGATCCGCAACATCCTCGGCGGCGTCATTTTCCGTGAGCCGATCATCTGCCGCAACGTGCCGCGGCTGGTGCCGGGCTGGACCGAGCCGATCATCATCGGCCGTCACGCCTTCGGCGACCAGTACCGCGCGACCGACTTCGTGGTGCCGGGCAAGGGCAAGCTGACCTTGACGTTCACGCCCGAGGGCGGCGAGCCGCAAGAGCACCAGGTGTTCGACTTCCCGGGCGGCGGCGTCGCGATGGCGATGTACAATCTCGACGATTCGATCCGCGATTTCGCCCGCGCCTCCATGAACTACGGCCTGATGCGCGGCGTGCCGGTCTACCTCTCCACGAAGAACACCATCATGAAGGCCTACGACGGGCGCTTCAAAGACATCTTCCAGGAGATCTACGACGCCGAGTTCGCGGCCGACTTCAAGGCCAAGGGCATCACCTACGAGCACCGCCTGATCGACGACATGGTCGCCTCGGCGATGAAGTGGTCCGGCGGCTACGTCTGGGCGTGCAAGAACTACGACGGCGACGTCCAGTCCGATACGGTCGCCCAGGGCTTCGGCTCGCTGGGCCTGATGACCTCGGTGCTGATGACCCCGGACGGTCAGACGGTCGAGGCCGAGGCCGCGCACGGCACGGTCACGCGCCACTACCGCCAGCACCAGCGCGGCGAGCAGACGTCGACCAACTCCACGGCGTCGATCTTCGCGTGGTCGCGTGGCCTCGCCCACCGCGCCAAGCTCGACGGCAACGACGACCTGAAGATGTTCGCCGACACGCTGGAGAAGGCCACCGTCGGCTGCATCGAGGACGGGCACATGACGAAGGACCTCGCGCTCCTCGTCGGTGCCGACCAGGGCTGGGAGACGACGACCGGCTTCCTCGATTCGGTCTCCGCCCGCCTCGAGAAGGACGTGGCGAAGGCGTAAGCGCCCGCCCATCGCCGACGACGACCGAAGAGCGGGCCCCGGCCCGCTCTTTTTCGTCGGCCAGCGGCCAGAGCGCATTTTCGTCGGCCAGCGGCCGGAGCCCGTTTTTCGCCGGCCAGCGGCCGGAGCCCATGGGAGCGCATGAGATGTTCGACGATCCCGCCGCGGTCGCACGGTACGCCGACGGGCCGCCCCGACAGGTGCCGGGCTTTCACGACCTGCACACGATGGCGCTGGTGCTCCTCTCCGGCCACGTGCCGGCGCGGGGGCGCGTGTTGGTCCTGGGCGCGGGCGGCGGCCTGGAGCTGAAGGCGTTCGCCGCCGCACGTCCCGGCTGGCGTTTCGACGGGGTCGACCCGTCGGCCGAGATGCTGGGCCTCGCCGCCGCCAACACGGCCCCCTTCGCCGCGCGCATCGCCCTGATCGAGGGCACGATCGACGCCGCCCCCGCCGGCCCGTTCGACGGCGCGGTGTGCCTGCTGACGCTCCACTTCATCGCGCCCGACGAACGCCGGCGCACGCTGGAGGCGCTGCGCGCGCGGATGGCGCCCGGGGCTCCGCTCGTCGTCGCGCATCACAGCGTGTCGCGGGAGCCGGCGGAACGCGCGTTCTGGCTGGCGCAGTACGCCGGGTTCGCGGCCGAGAAAGGCGTCGACCCGGAGCGCGCCGCCAAGGCCGGCGCGTCGATCGCGCAGCATCTGCCGCTGCTGGCGCCGGAGGAGGACGAGGCGATCCTGGCCGCCGCCGGCTTCACGGACATACGCCTCTTCTATGCCGCCTTCAGCTTCCGCGGTTGGGTCGCCGTCGCGTGACGCGGGCGCCGTGTGAGGCGCGTGGCAGCCGTATTGCATTCCATCGGCGACGGCAGACGCCGACCACCCTTGATGGAGCCACCCACATGTTCAGGACGATGACCCGCGCCGCGGCGCTGGCGACCGCGCTCGCCCTCCCCCTCGCTGCCGCCGCCCAGGAGGGCGACACGGCCCCCAACGGCGTCGTGACGCTCTACCCGGACGGGATGTTCCCGCCGACCGGCACCTGGAACCTCGCCACCCGCGCGGGCGACTTCGTCTACGTGGCGGGGATGCGCGGCATCGTGCCGGAGACGAACACGCTGGCGGAGGGCAACGAGGCGCGCGTCCGGCAGGCGTTCGTGAACATGCAGACCATCGCCGCCTCGCAAGGAGCGACGTTGCAGGACGCGGTGCGCATCGTCGTCTACGTGACGGACATGTACCGCTACCGCCCGATCGTGAACCAGATTCAAGAGGAACTCTGGGCCGGCCGCCCCTACCCGCCGCGCACGATCATCGAGGTCGACCGGCTGAACCAGGACGACATCGTCGAGGTCGAGGGAACGTTCTACGCGCCGCGGAGCTAGGGCGGATCGGCGGGCGGGGGCGGGGTCCATCGTCAGCGGAAGCGGCATCTGCTAAGCGCCTGCCGTCATCGTGAAGGATACCCGCCTTTGTCCGCCATACCCGTCCCGGTCGCGACGATCGGCCTGCTCATCGCTTCCAACGTCTTCATGACGTTCGCCTGGTACGGGCACCTCAAGTTCAAGGCCGCGCCGCTGGTGGCGGTGATCCTGGTGAGCTGGGGTATCGCGCTGTTCGAGTACATCCTGCAGGTGCCGGCGAACCGGATCGGCTACGGCACCTTCAGCGGCGCGCAGCTGAAGACCATCCAGGAGGTCATCACCCTGTCGGTCTTCATGATCTTCTCGGCGACCTACCTGGGGGAGCCGATCCGCTGGAACCACGCCGTCGGCTTCGCGCTGATCGCCGGCGGCGCATGGTTCGTGTTCCACGAGTTCGGGCGCGGCTGACGGCTCACGCGGCCGCCTTCTCCTCCTGCTCGGCGAGCTTGGCCATCTTGGTCAACAGGACCGCGACGCCCTTGGTGCGCTTGTCGGGATCGGGCCAGTCGCGGATGAAGACCACCTTCTGGTCCGGGCGCATCTTGGCGAGCGAGCCCTCGCCGGCGATCATCTGGACGAGCCCCGAGGCGTTGTTGAACTCGTTGTTGCGGAACGAGACGACGCAGCCCTTCGGCCCGGCGTCGATCTTCTCGACGTTGGCGCGCCGGCACAGGCTCTTGATGTAGACGATCTTCATCAGCCACTCGACCTCCTCCGGCACCTTGCCGAAACGGTCGACCAGCTCGGCGCCGAACGCGTCGATAGATTGCGCGTCGTCGAGGTCGGCGAGGCGGCGGTAGAGGCTCATGCGCAGCTGCAGATCGGGAATGTAGTCCTCCGGGATCAGCACCGGGATGCCGACCGAGATGTGCGGCGACCACTGGTCCGGCGCCTCTTCGTCGGAGCCCGATTTCAAGGTCGCCACCGCCTCCTCCAGCATCGACTGGTAGAGCTCGAAGCCGACCTCCTTGATGTGCCCCGACTGCTCTTCTCCCAGGAGGTTGCCCGCGCCTCGAATGTCGAGATCGTGGGAGGCGAGCTGGAAGCCGGCGCCCAGCGTGTCGAGCGAGGAGAGCACCTTGAGACGCCGCTGCGCCGGGCCGGTCAGCGTCTTGTCCACCGGCGTCGTCATCAGCGCGTAGGCTCTGGTCTTGGACCGGCCGACGCGGCCGCGGATCTGGTAGAGCTGCGCCAGGCCGAACATGTCCGCCCGGTGGACGATCAGCGTGTTGGCGGTCGGGATATCGAGCCCCGATTCCACGATGGTCGTCGCCAGCAGCACGTCGTACTGCCCGTCGTAGAAGGCGTTCATCACATCGTCGAGCTCGGTCGGCGACATCTGCCCGTGCGCGACGGCGACCTTCACCTCCGGCACGTGCTGCTCCAGAAACTCCTTCTGACCCGCGAGGTCCGACACGCGCGGGCAGACGTAGAAGGACTGGCCGCCGCGGTAGCGCTCCCGCAGGAGCGCCTCGCGGATCGTCAGCGCGTCGAACGGGGTCACGAACGTGCGCACCGTCAGCCGGTCGACCGGCGGCGTCGCGATGAGCGACAGCTCGCGCACGCCGGTGAGGGCGAGCTGCATCGTGCGCGGGATCGGCGTCGCCGAGAGGGTGAGCACGTGGACGTCGGACTTGATCTCCTTCAGCCGCTCCTTGTGCTTGACGCCGAACTTCTGCTCCTCGTCGACGATCAGCAGGCCGAGGTCGCGGAACTCGATCCCCTTGGCGAGGAGCGCGTGAGTGCCGACGATGATGTCGACGTCGCCGTTCTTCAGCCCCGCCTTCACCTCGCGCATATGCTTGGGGCCAACGAGGCGCGAGGCCTGCTCGACACGCAAGGGCAGGCCGGCGAAGCGTTCGGCGAAGGTCTTGTAGTGCTGGCGCGCGAGGAGCGTCGTCGGCACGATCAGCGCCACCTGCTTGCCGTCCATCGCGGCGAGGAAGGCGGCACGAATCGCCACCTCCGTCTTGCCGAAGCCGACGTCGCCGCACACCAGGCGGTCCATCGGCGTGCCTTTGGCGAGGTCCTCGGCCACCGCCTCGATGGCGGAGAGCTGGTCGTCGGTCTCGTTGTAGGGAAACTTGGCGACGAACTCGTCGTAGACGCCGGTCGCCGGCTCGATCACCGGGGCCTTCTTCAGGAGGCGCTGCGCGGCGGTCTTGATGAGACCGTCGGCGATCTCGCGCACGCGCTCCTTCATCTTCGCCTTGCGCGCCTGCCAGCCTGCGCCGCCCAGCTTGTCGAGGACGACGCCCTCGGTGTCCGCCGCGCCGTAGCGGGACAGGAGGTCGATGTTCTCGACCGGCAGGTAGAGTTTGTCGTCCTTCTGATAGGCGATCTCGACGCAGTCGTGCGGCGCGCCGGCGGCCTCCAGCGTCTTGAGGCCGATGAACCGGCCGATGCCGTGGTCGACGTGGACGACGAGGTCGCCCTCCGCCAGCGAGGATGCCTCGGTAAGGAAGTTGGCGTCGCGCTTGCGCTTGCGGCTGGAGGAGACGAGACGGTCGCCCAGAACGTCCTGCTCGGCGACGATGACGTAGTTGGGCGTCTCGAACCCGGTCTCCAGCTCCATCACCGTGAGCGCGGCCTCGGCCTTGGGGAGCGCGCCGGCCTCCTCGATCGTGCCGACTTCGGTCATCGCACCGACGCCGTGGTCGCGCAGCACCTGCGCCATGCGCGAGCGCGAGCCCTCCGACCATGAGGCGATGATCGGCCGCCGCCCGTCCTTGCGGATCGCGTTCACATGGTCGACCAGGGAGACGAAGATGTTGACGTTGCCGGCCGAGCGCTCCGCCGCGAACGAGCGGCCGACCTTGCCGCCCGCCGGGATCGTCAACTGCTCGGGCCGCTCCGGCTCGTCGAACGGCGACAGGCGGATGACGCGGTGCCCCTCCAGCATCTCCTCGGTGGAGAGGCCGGTGAGGTAGAGTTCGTCGGTCGGCAGCGGGTTGTAGGGCGCGCCCTTGAGCGACTGCTCGATCGCCGTGGTGCGGGCCGCATAGTGGTCCTCGATCTCGGCGACGCGCTTGGCGACGGCGTCCTCGGCCAGGTGGTCGATCACCATCGGAGCGCCGGGCACGTAGTCGAACACCGTCGCGAGGCCCTCGTGGAAGAGCGGCATCCAATGCTCGACGCCCGCCGCGCGCACGCCTTCGGAGACGGAGTGGTAGAGGATGTCGTCCTTCGTGGCGGCGCCGAAGCGGCGCAGGTAGCCCTCGCGGAAGCGCGAGATGGTCTCCTCGTCGAGGATCACCTCGCTCATCGGGATCAGCTCGATCATCGGCCACTGGCCGGTGGTGCGCTGCGTGTCGGGATCGAACGGGCGGATCGTCTCCAGCGTGTCGCCGAAGAAGTCGAGCCGGACGGGCTGCTCGGTGCCGGGCGCGTAGAGGTCGACGATGCCGCCGCGTACCGCATATTCACCCGCCTCGCGCACCGTGGGCGTGCGCAGGAAGGCGTTGTCCTCCAGCCAGGCGAGGACGTCCTTCATGACGACGTCCGATCCGGCGGCGTGGCGCAGCGTGGCGCGGCGGATCACCTCCGGCTTGGGCGCACGCTGCAGGATGGCGTTGGCGGTGGTCAGCACCACCATCGGTCCGTCGCCGGCCTTGCGCGCGGCGAGTGTCGCCAGTGCGGCGGCGCGGCGTGCCTGGACGAGCGCGGAGGGCGAGGCGCGATCGTAGGGCATGCAGTCCCAAGCCGGCAGGCGCACCACCGCCAGCTCCGGCGCGAAGAAGGCGAGCGCGTTCTCCGCCGCCTTCAGCCGCGCCCCGTCGCGCGCGACGAACATCACCGCATCGCCCGTCGCGGCGGCCATCGTGGCGAGAACCTCGCCTTCCATGCCGTCGGGGACTTGCGTCACGGTCAATTCGCGCGGCAAATCCGGTTCGGCGAGCCGCTTCAGGCTCGGCTTGGCAAGTTCCTTGATTTCGGCGATCGAGAGCGCCTGCGCCTTTTTGGCCATCACCCTGCCTTGTGAAACGCGATGACGCGATAAAGAACCGCGCTCTGATGATTTTCGGGAATATCGGTCTGCTCGGTGATCCAGGCATAAAGCTCCGGATCGGGGACGCTCATCAGAGCCTCCATCTCGGCGACGTCGGCTTCGCTCCACTCCTCGATGGTGGCGTCGGCGAAGCGGCCGAGCAGGAGGTCCATCTCGCGGGTGCCGCGGTGCCAGGTGTGGAAAAGCAGGCGCTTCTTGCGCGGGTCGAGACCTGCGGAGGAACGGGTCGTACCGGACATACTTCTCTTTCCGCGCACGTTGAAACGTGGCATATCACAACGCAAGATGGTCGGCCGTCCGGGAGGACGCCGACGTGACAGGCAACGTCGATATCGGTCGTCTGATCGCCCCGGTCAATCGCCTCGATGGCGTAGGCCCCGGCAGAGCGGATCGCCTGGCCCACCTCCTGGGCCGCGAAAGCGCCGCCGAGACGCGCATCTTCGACCTGTTGAACCACATGCCGAGCGGCGTCGCCGACCGCCGCACCATCACCCCGGTCGCCGAGGCGCCGGAGCGTGGAACCGCCACGTTTACGGTGAAGATCACGCGGCATGAATCGAGCCGCACCCCCAAGGGCCCGGTGCGCGCGTTCGGCGAGGACGAGACCGGCGAACTCGCGATCGTCTTCTTCCGCGGGGGCATCAAGTGGATCGTCGGCACCTATCCGATCGGTGCGTGGGTGCGCGTCTCGGGCGAGACGACGTGGCGCGACGGTCGGCCGCAGATCGTCCACCCCGACGCATCGGCCGTCGTCGAGGCGCCGGATGCCCCCGCCGGCCCCGGCTTCGGCCTGGAGCCGCAATATCCGATGACGCAGGGGCTGACCCCCGGCGTGTTGGCGGGCGTGATCGGAAACGCGCTGGAAAAGATCGGCGACGTGCCCGAATGGCTGGACCCGCCGCTGATGGCGCGCGAGCGCTGGCCCGCCTTCGCCGAGGCCTACACCGCCGTCCACCGCCCCGCCGAGGTGGCGGACATCCTCCCCGCCTCCCCCGCGCGCCGGCGCCTCGCCTACGACGAGCTGCTGGCGAGCCAGCTCGCACTCGCCATCGTGCGCGACCGCGAGCGCACCCGGCGCGGGCGGGTGCGCAAGTGGGACCCCACCGCGATCGACGCGCTGGAGGCATCGCTCCCCTTCGCCCTCACCCCCTCGCAGCGCCTCGCGATCGCCGAGGTCGCGGGCGACCTCGCCGCCGAGCACCGCATGACCCGCCTCGTCCAGGGCGACGTCGGCTCCGGCAAGACGGTGGTGGCGATGGTCGCCGCCGCGATGGCCGCCGGCGACGGTGGGCAGACCGCGATCATGGCCCCGACCGACCTCGTCGCCCGCCAGCACTACGAGACGCTGGCGCGCTACCTGGAGCCTGCCGGCATCGCCGTGCGGCTCCTCACCGGCCGCGTGCCGGAGAGCGAGCGCAGCCGTGCCATGGCCGCGCTCGCCAGCGGCGAGGCGAAGGTCGCCGTCGGCACGCACGCCCTCTTCCAGGGTGCGGTGGAATTCGCCGACCTCGCGCTGGTGGTGGTCGACGAGCAGCACCGCTTCGGTGTCTCCCAGCGCATGGCGCTGACACAGAAGGGGCCGACCTCCGACCTCCTGGTAATGACCGCGACGCCGATCCCGCGCACCCTGGTGCTGGCGAGCTACGGCGACATGGACGTCTCCCGCCTCACCGACAAGCCGGCCGGCCGCCAGCCGATCGAGACGCGCGTCGTCGCCGACACCCGCCTCGGCCAGATCATCGACCGCCTCGCCGCCGCCGTCGCCCGCGGCGAGAAGGCCTACTGGGTCTGCCCGTTGGTGGAAGAGGGCGAGGAGAGCGAGCTGCAATCGGCCATCGCCCGCCACAAGGTGCTGGCCGAGCGGCTCGGCCCCGTCGTCGGCCTCGTCCACGGCCGCACCCCGGTCGCCGAGCGGGAGGACATCATGTCCGCCTTCAAGGACGGCGACCTCTCGGTCCTCGTGGCGACCACCGTGGTGGAGGTCGGCGTCGACGTGCCGGACGCGACCATCATGGTCATCGAGAACGCCGAGCGGTTCGGCCTCTCGCAGCTTCACCAGTTGCGCGGGCGCGTCGGGCGCGGGTCCAAGCCCTCCACCTGCCTCCTGCTCTATCGTTCGCCGCTGGGGGCCATCGCGCGCCAGCGGCTCGACACCATGCGGGCCACCAACGACGGCTTCCGCATCGCCGAGGACGACCTGAAGCTGCGCGGCGAGGGCGAGTTGCTCGGCACCCGCCAGTCCGGTGCACCGCAATTGCGCGTCGCCGACCTGGAGCGCGACGGCGATCTGTTGGCGACGGCGACGGACGACGCGCGCATGGTGGTGGCCATGGACCGCGACCTCGCCGGCGAGCGCGGCCGGGCGCTGAAGCTGCTGCTGACCCTCTACGAGCGCCGCCGCGCCATCGAGCGGCTGCGCTCCGGGTAATCTTCAGCGGCTGCCGGTGCCGCCCGCGGGGGCCACGCGGTCGAGCATGAGCGGGTCCAGCGCCTCCGGCGCGAAGCCGAACGCCTCCGCGACATCCGTCTGCACGTAGCGCTGCACGGCCGAGAGCTGCGTCGTCATCGCGGCGACCGTGGTGCGGGACGGTGTCGCCCGCAGCTCGGACGACCGGTCCGAGAGGGCCGCGAGGTTCTGAACCAGCGTCGCCGTGGCGGTCTGCGCGTCGGTTCCGGGCATCGCATAGGCGTTGACCACGCGCGCCATGTCCGTCAGCGCCGCGAGGCGGCCCTGCACGAAGGCGGCGTTGGCGGGCTCGCTGAAACTGATCTGGCCCGACGCGCCGCGCGGGCGGGGCGACAGGACGTCGACCGTCCGCCCCAGGGTGCGCAGCATGCCGGCGAGGAGGTCGAACAGGCGGCGCCGCGCGCCCTGCTCGGTCTCCGGCTCGGACCACTGCGGGTCGAGATGGCCCTTGTCCCACCGCCGCTCCAGCGTGCGCGCGGTGTTGGCGACATGGGCTGCCAGCGTCACCGCCAGCGGGCACCGCCCTTCGTCGTCCTCGAGGTGGAAGAGCGCGTATTCCAGCGCCGGCAGGCCGACGTAGCCGGGCTCCAGGTTGCGCAGCGCGGCCAGCGTGGCCGGCCCGTCCGGCGCGCTCCCCAGCAGCACGTTGAACTGCGTGCGGGCGATCGCCTCCTCGCCGAACGGCGTCAGCACGCTCGTCGAGGCGGCGCGGTTGTACTCGCTGGCGAAGGCGAGCGAGACCGCCGCGCTCGCGGCGCGCATGGTGCGCACGTAGCCGACCTCGAGGTCCCGCGGCGAGCGCCGCTCCAGCGAGCAGAGCCGCAGCACGACGTTCTGCAACCGCGCCGACGTGCGCGAGAAGGCCGCGAAGCGCGGCTTGACGAGACCACGGCCGAGCTGCGCCAGCGGCGGCTCGTTCAGCGCATCGGAGGGCGCGGGGGCGGCGGCGGGGTCTGCCGCGGCGGCCGGGGGGCGCGGGGTTTCTGTCGGGACGGCATCGCCGGCGTCCTGCGCCATGGCGAAGCCGCTCCCGGCGGCGAGCGCCGCCGCGAATGCGATGGCGCGGGCGCTAGCGCAGCGACGCAAAGATCTCGTCCAACCGCTTGGCATATTTGCGTGCCTGCGCCTCAATCGAGAAGTTCTTCGCCACGAACGCCTTGGCCCGCTCGGCCCGCCGCTGCCGCTCGGCGGGATCGGCCCGCACCGCCCGCATCTGCTTCACCGCACTCTCCAGCTTCGGTTGCGCCCAGACCTGGTTGCCGTCGACGAAAATATACTCGTTCGGCTTCGGCTCGACGAGATCGTAATCGACGATCCACGAGTGCTCCGGCTTGGTGAAATCCATGTTGCCGGAATAGCCGGTGGTGAGGATCGGCACGCCGATGCTCATCGCCTCGATCAGGCCGAAGCCCCACCCCTCCGAGCGGTGCAGCGAGACGTAGCAGTCCGCCCCGCGCTTCAGCTTCATCAGGTCGCCGTAGCGCAGCGTCTCGTTGAGGATGGTGATGCGCGGGTCGGAGGCGGCGACCTCCAGCAGCGCGTCCCAGCGCATCGTCTGGTGCGGATCGTCGACGAAGTCGCGGTTGTGCGTCTTGAGGACGAGGAGCACGTCCTCGTCCATCCCGAAGGCCGCCTGGAACGCCTTCACCACCCCGTGCGGGTTCTTGCGCTCGACGAACGAGAACGAGTCGAACGTCGCCAGGAAGACGAACGTCTCCGGCCCCACCGGCAGCCGCTCGCGCACCCAGGCGCGCGAGGCCTCGCGGCCCGGATCCGGCACCTGCTCCACCGCCATGCCGACGTTGCGCACCGGCTTGCCGCCCATCACCGGCTCGTAGATCTCGACACCGTAGTCGGTCGCGACCCAGATCTCGTCGACGAGATCGAACGAGAGGATCTGCGCGTCCGACGGGCGCGACAGCTCCCAGAAGTAATAGCCGATGTTGTAGGCGCCGTTGTAGGTATCGGGCAGGTAGGCGAGCGCCATCGGCAGCGTCTCGCCGTTGAGGTGGATGAGGTTCACCTTGGCGGGCTTGGGCTCGTCGAACGCGAGGTCCTTGGTGTTCATCCCCACCGGCGCCGGATTGTCGAGATCGAAGTCGACCACGTTGGGCTCGTAGCCCGCCGCCTTCAACGTCTCGAACGACAGGCGCGAGGCCTGGCCGAGGCCGGAGGACTTGGCCATCGGGCCGATGATCTGCAGGGGGACCCGCTCGTTGCGCGGTGCCGTCGCCGGCGGAAAGCGGGCCGCGTCGAACCGGTTGCCGCGCGCGTCGAACGTGTTGTAGCGCAGCCGCTTCAGGTCGAACGCGTTCGTCAGCAGATACTTGGCGAAGCGTTCGGCGTCGAACACCTCCGAGATCGCCTCGCCGCTGGTGTGCAGCACCTGGATCGACTTGTCGAACGGGGTCTCACGCGGCGGCCCCTCGAACATCGCCGTGAGGTTCTTCGTCGGCAGGTAGCGGATGATGGAGGGCTGGCTGATCGCCTCCAGCAGCAACCACACGTGCATCAGGCGGCGATGGTCCGGCGTCGACAGGTCGAGCACGTCGTAGCGCGGGTTGGCCTTGTGCTCCTCCTCGATGAAGCGCGACAGGGCCCAGTCCTCACCGCGGTAGACGGCCGGCACGCGGCGCAGCACGTCGACATAGTAGTCCGGGATGAGGCAGTCCTCGACGTGCAGGTCCATCGCCTTTTCCAGGCACCACCAGCGCACGAACGCCTCGTACTGGTCGATCCCCGCCAGCGGGAAGGCCTCGGCCGCGCCCGGCGTCGTCAACGCGTAGGACAGCGAGGCCTGGGAGAGCTTGAACCTGTTGCCGACCAGCGGCACCGGCGCGTTGAGGTAGGCGATCTCGTCCGCCCCCAGCGGGATCCGCAGCGGGTGGCGCATGGTGATGTAGTTGTCGAGATACCAGCGCAGGAAGCGGTTCTTGGCCGTCTCCGACCCGTCGATCGGCAGCCCCTGGCCCAGCTTCAGCCGGGTGTGCTGGAACTCCAGATACTTCGACATCGACTGGCGCACGTTGCCGGTCATCGCCCCCTCGAAGGCGAACATCGTCTCGTGCAGGGGGTAGCGCTTGGGCTCGCCGCGCAGCGGCGCGCGCTCGATCGCGGGACCCGCTTTGGCCACCAGCGAGATCGCGTTCTCCAGCGCCGGGGCGACGGCGGCGCGGATGTCGTCGGTCACGCCGCTGCGGTTCTCCAGCATGCGGCGGGCGACCCGCTCGTAGGTCCCGTCACCGCGGCGCACGAAGAACTCGAACGGCAGGTCCCGTTCCATCATCGCCGCACGCAGCCCGTCGGGCAGCTTCCAGTAGAAGCCGGAGCGCGCCGGGCCGAGGCCGGCCTGCTCGACGTCCTTGCGGCGCACGTCGGCCCGCACGATCGCGGTCGGCACACCGTCGACCACGAACTGCAAGGTCAGCGGGGCGTGCATGGGGTCGGACTTGTCCGTGACCCAGCCCGACACCTCGTTGGATGAGAAGACGTCGATGTTGAGGGCGTAGATGGACGTCTCGCTCACGGGGCACTCTCAGTCGATCGCCGGGATCGAATGCCCGGGCTTTAAAAACGGTCCCGACGTGTTGGCATCATGCCGCCCCCACGTGCAAGACCGCTTTTGCCGACCTACGCCAGAACGGCGGCGCGCTGGGCTTTGTGACGCTCGATATCGGCGTCCACCATCTCGCAGATCATCTCTTCCAGCGTGGTCTTGGGCTCCCAGCCGAGCTTGGCTTTGGCCTTGGCCGGGTCGCCGAGCAGGATGTCGACCTCCGCCGGGCGGAAGAGCTTGGGGTCGATGACGAGGTAGTCGGCCGAGTTCAGCCCGACGTGGCCGAAGGCGATCTCCACCATGTCGCGCACCGAGGTGGTGCGGCCGGTGGCGACCACGTAGTCGTCCGGCTGCTCCTGCTGCAGCATCATCCACATCGCCTCGACATAGTCGCGCGCGTGGCCCCAGTCCCGCTTGGCGTCGATGTTGCCGAGGCGCAGCTCGTCGGCCATGCCGAGTTTGATGCGGGCGACCGCGTCGGTCACCTTGCGGGTGACGAACTCGATCCCGCGCAGCGGCGATTCGTGGTTGAAGAGGATGCCGGACGAGGCGTGCATCGCGAAGCTCTCGCGGTAGTTCACCGTCATCCAGTGGGCGTAGAGCTTGGCCGCGCCGTAGGGCGAGCGGGGGTAGAACGGCGTCTTCTCGCTCTGGTGGGCCTCCTGGATGAGGCCGAACATCTCCGAAGAGGACGCCTGGTAGAAGTGCGCGTCGGGCTGGGCGATGCGCACCGCCTCCATCACGTTCGCCGCGCCGACGCCGGTCACGTTGCCGGTCAGGATCGGCTGCTGCCAGGAAGAGGCGACGAAGCTCTGGGCGGCGAGGTTGTAGACCTCCTGCGGCTGCGCGGTCTCCACCGAGCGGATCAGGCTCGACAGGTCGGTCAGGTTGGCGTCGAGATAGTTGACGTCCTTCTCGATCTTCAACCAGCGCAGACGGTGGTCGGCGATGCCGAAGTGGCTGGAGCGACGCACCACACCGTAGACATCGTAGCCCTTGTTGAGCAGGAACTGGGCCAAATAGGCTCCGTCCTGCCCGGTGATGCCCGTGATGAGTGCCTTAGGCGCCATGCGGTCTGTCTCGCTTGTGTCAAAATCAGGGGGCACGGTCGCCCGCTCGGACGCGGCAACCGGCAAAGGGTTCGGCTGCGCGCACTTACCAAAGCTGCATCAGACCTACAATAGAGGCGCGGGTATCGCAGATTGTCGTCAGGCTCGGGGCTCGAACGAAGGGCGGGCTTTGCGGGCGGCCCTCGGTGGAACTCGCCGACGCCCGCAGGCGCCGGCGGACAGGACCGGGCGGATCGTCGCTCAGAGCGCCGGCAGATCCGGCAACGGCTGGCCGAGCCACTTCTCCGACAGGTCGTTCAATTCGCCGCCCAGCTTCTTGTGCAGGATGAAGACGTTGACCCACTGCAACAGGTCGATGTTGCCTTTCTTGACGCCGATGAAGGCGGGCGATTCCTTGATGATGAACTTCGTCTCGATCGACACGTTCGGATTGTCGGCCCCCAGCTGCGCGGCCACCGTGTTGCCGGTGACGATCACGTCCGTCTGACCGGAGACGAAGGCCTGGATCGTCGCCGCATTGTCGCCGAAGCGGATGATCTCCAGGTCCTCCGGCCCGTTCTCGGTCAGCTCCAGATCCTCCAGCGTGCCGCCGGTGACGCCCACCTTGTGGCCCGAAAGCTCGGCCACCGAGCCGATCGGCAGGTCGGCACCCGCGAACGCGCCGGAAAAGAACGGGGCATAGGCGGACGAGAACCAGATCGACTTGGCCCGCTCCGGATTGGCGCCCATGGAGGAGACCACCAGGTCGACCCGGTCGGTCTCGAGGTAGGGGATACGCTGGGCGGAGGTGACCGGGACCAGCTCCAGCTCGACCCCGAGGTTCTCGGCGATCAGGTTGGCGACGTCGACGTCGTAGCCGACATACTCGCCCTCCATGCCGAGCGAGCCGAAGGGCGGGAAGTTCTCCGGCACGGCGACCTTGATCGTGCCGGCCGACAGGATGTCCGACAGGTCCGCCAATGCGGGCGTCGCGAACGCGAGCGTGGCCGCCACGGCGGCGGCGATGGTGGTGCGGATCATGGTTGCTCCTTCTCGGATGGTGTCGGGGATCGTCAGCCCGCGGCCGTCTTGTCGGCGCCGTGGACCGCGCCGAGGCGGCGCTCCAGGCGGCGGGACAGCTTGGACAGCGGGAAACAGAGGCAGAAGTAGATCAGCGCCATCAGCGGGAAGATCACGAACGGCTCGGTGCCCGGCACCGGCGCGTTGGCCCAGCGCCGGCCGATGGTCATCAGATCGTGGAAGCCGATGATGTAGGCGAGCGAGGTGCCTTTGATGATCTGCACCATGAAGCCGACCGTCGGCGCCAGGGCCAGCCGCAGGGCCTGCGGGGCGATGATCTTCACCAGCACCGGGCGAAACCGCAGCCCCAGTGCGAAGCCGGCCTCCCACTGCCCCTTGGCGACGCCCCGCACCGCCCCCGCCCACACCTCCGAGAGGTAGGCGCTCGCGTAGAGCGTGAGCGCCACCGATGCCGCGACCCAGGCGTCGATGTTCATGCCGATCAGCCGCGGCACGCCGAGCCCCAGCAGGAAGAGGAGCATCAGCAGCGGGACCGATTGGAAGAGCCAGATGTAGCCCGACGCCAGGATCCGCGCGGCGCGGCTCGTCGTGATCTTCAGTGTGGCGACGGCGGCGCCGATCAGCCCGCCGCCGACGAAGGCGATCAGGGTCAGGTAGATGGTGAACTGCGTGGCGAAGAGGAGCTGGGCGACGACGAAGCCGTACGGCTTGCCGAGGATGCCGACGAAGAACTCGCTCATCGCGCCCTCTGCCAGGAGAAGAGCCGGTGCTGCAGGACCGTCAGCCCCGCTTTGAAGCCGAGCGCGATGACGACGTACATCACCGTCAGAACCGTGAAGACCTCGAACGAGCGGAAGGTGCGCGAGTCGATGTAGAGGCCCGCGCTGGTGAGATCGGGCACGCCGATCTCGGCGACGATGCCGGTGGTGAGGAAGAGGAAGATGAACTGGCTGTTGAGCGACGGGTACACCGCCGCCACCGCCTGCGGCAGGATCACCTTGCGGAAGGCGAGCATCGTCGAGAGGCCCAGCGCGCGGGCGGCCTCGACCTGCCCCTTGGCGATCGAGAAGAGGCCGGCCCGCAGGATCTCGGCGAAATAGGCCGAGAAGTTGAGCGTCAGCGCCAGCGCCGCGTGCGCCCAGAACGGCCACGCATAACCCAGCAGCATCGGCAGCCCGAACGCCACGAAGAAGAGCTGCACGATGAGCGGCGTGTTGCGCACGAACTCGACGTAGACCACCGCGATCTGCGCCGCGACGGGGACGTTGAAGTAGCGCGCCGACGCCAGCGCCATCGCCAGCACGAAGCCGACGATGCCGCCGGCCGCGGCGAGCGCGATGGAGAACCCCGCCCCTTCCAAGAGGCGCAGGAGGTACTCCTCGCTGCGCCAGATTTCGAAGAATCTGAATTCCATTCGCCCGCCTCCCCTCGCGGGGAAGCAAGCGATGTGCCGATCGTTCAGGCTTCGATCAGGTCAGGCGGACGAGCCCGTCGATCGGACGCAGACCGGCCGTTCCGGGGAAGACCGCGTCGCCCAGCAGCCCCGGCGCGAGGCCGAGGTGATCGCGCGCGACCCCCTTCAAGACGGCGCGCAAATCGGTGGTGGGGGCGAGGTCGCGGCCCTCGAAGAGCGCGTTGGGGGCGAGGCCCGGCCAGTCGGCCACCACGCGCCCGCCCTTCACCGCGCCGCCCAGGAGCATCGCCACCGTGGCGGTGCCGTGGTCGGTGCCGTCGCTGCCGTTCATGCGCACCGTGCGGCCGAACTCCGTCATCACCGAGACGACGGTGTTGTCCCACGCCGGGCCCAACGAATCGCGCAGCGCGCCGATGGCGAGGTCGAGCGCGATCAAGGCGCGGCCGATGCGGCCGGAGGTGACGCTCTGGCGCAGGTGCGTGTCGAAGCCGGACATGTCGAGGAAGCCCACGCGCGGGCCGTGGTCGCGGCTCATCGCGCGCCCGGCGGCGGTGGCGGCGGCGACCACCTCGCGCTGCATCGCGTTGGCCTCCATGGTGCCGAGCATCGACTTCACGGCCGCGTCGGTCTCCATCTCGGAGCCGGTGATGCGGGCGAGGTCCAGCCCCTCGGCCATCGCCCGGGCGAGCACGGGGTCGGTGTGCTCGTACATCATCAGGAGGCGGTTGCGGGTGTCGTCGGACGCCTCGTCAAACCCGGCGGGCAGCCAGGTGACGACCCGCGGCGCGCCGCGCAGCGTCAGCGGCGTGGTGGTGGCGGCGGCGAACGCGCCGTCCCTGGCGACACGGTCGTCCGCCGGCAGGCCCTGAATGATGCGGCCGAGCCAGCCGTCCTTGTGGTGCGCCTGGGAGGTGGTGCCGTTCTCCAGGATGTCCTGCGCGTCGAAATGCGAGCGCTCGCGGTAGGCGGTGTGCGCGGCGTGGACGAACAGCGCCTCGCCGCGACCGTAGAGGTCCGCCAGCCGCGTCATCAGCGGGTTGAGGACGAAGAAGCCGTCGAGCGGGATCGCCGCGTCCGCCCCCTCGAGCGGCATCGAGAACTCGTCCCGCACGGCCTCGTATGCCGGGTCGCCGACCGGGGCGACGACGGCCAGACCGTCCATCCCGCCGCGCAGGATGACGGCGATGAACCGCGGGTCGCGTGCGCCGGCGGCACGGGCGATCTTGGGGATCGAGGCCCATGCCGTGAACGCCGCGCCGCCCGCCAGAACCGCACGCCGAGAAGGATGCAGCATACTCATCTCCGTTGAAACGCCGGACTCATGAGGAGGAGAACCATGGCTTGATGGCGATCTTCCGCCCGATCCACGGTTTCGGCAACGAACGGATCGAGGTCTTCGCCCAGCAGCGTGCGCGCCAGACTCCGCGCGTCGACGCTGCGGCCGAAGCGGCCCACCATGGTGCCGGCGAAGTCCACCCGCTCCAGCACACTGTCGCCGCCCAGGAAGTCGTTGTCGTCGTAAGGCCAGCCGGCCGGCGACGGCGGATCCCAGATCGGCTGCCCCAGCGTTTCGCACGCCTCGTCGACGAAGCGCGGCGGGGTGTCGGGCGCCTGCAATGTCCGCCCGGCGGCGACGAGGAAGTCGTACGGCGGCACCACTTTGGTCGGCTCGCCGGCCCACGCATCCGGGTGGGCGATCAGCGCGAAGGCGAGCTCGGCCAGATTGCCGCCGCTCTTCACGAACGTCACCCGCAGCGTCTCGACGAGATCGGCCGAGGCCGCCTCGCCCACGAAATGGCGCGCAAACTTGTGCGAGATGTGCCGGGCGGTGGCCGGGTCGGCGGCGAGGTCGTCCAGCACCGCCATCAGCTGCGCTTCGCCCTTCTGGCGGTAGGTGCGGCCCATGATGGTGCGCGGCCCCGGCTCGTGCCAGCGGCGGTCGAACACGGGGTTGCGCGGGCGCGGGTCCATGCCGCCGGTCCACCCGGTCAGCGTCAGTGCCAGCGCGTTGACGTCGCCCTGCCCGTACCCGCCGTCGACGCCGACGGTGTGCAGCTCCAAAAGCTCGCGGGCGAGGTTCTCGTTGACGCGCGACTTGCCCTGACGCCGGCCGATCGGACTGCCCGGCCCGAACGAGCGCGCATTGTCGAGGTAGATGAGCATCGCCGGGTGCGTGATCGCCGCCTTCAGCATGTCCGCGAACGTGCCGGTGACGTGGGCGCGGATCACCTCGCGCTCGTAGTTGCCGGCGACGGCGCGCACGGGGACCTTCTTGGTCTCCACCGCGAAGTGGTTGGACCAGAACAGCACCAGCCGCTCCAGGAACGGGGCGTCGGTGGTCACGCCGTGGCGGTAGCGGGCGGCGACTTCGCTCGCCATCGCTTCGCGCACCACCTTCTGGCGGGCGCGGGCGGCCTCCTTGCGGGTCATCTCAGTCGCCGCGGTGCCACCATTGCGATTGGCGCGGGCGGCGACGCGGAACTCGCGATCGCGGTCGACGTAGCGGCTGCGGATGGTGTCGAGGTCGTCCATGCCGCGGATGGTCGCCGCGCGCGGCCGGTCCAGCTCGGCGGCGAGACTTTCGCGCGTCCTCGCGGGGCCGCGGTCGGGACCGAGGCCGAATCGTGTGGCAGCCGTCAACGCGGGCGAGCGCATGGGGTCACCTCCCTGCCACCGAAGCGCACGGGGGTCCGGCCCCCATCCGCTGCGGTATCATGTCGGCCGCGTGGTCCGCACCGCGTCACCGCGACACGCCGGGCCACGCAGCCCGGAGGGCGACACTGCCCTCCATTGCGCCCCTCTGATGCCCGCCGGCGCGTGAACCGGCGTTGAACGCGGCCTACTTCAGCGGCTGGAGGATGGAGACATAGTTGGCGACCGCCGCGCCGCCCATGTTGAAGACGCCGCCGATGTCGGCGTTCTTCAGCTGCATCTCGCCCGCCTCGCCGGCGAGCTGCATGGCCGAGACGACGTGCATCGACACGCCCGTCGCGCCCACCGGGTGCCCCTTGGCCTTGAGGCCGCCGGAGACGTTGACCGGCAGCTTGCCGTCCGCCTCGGTCCACCCTTCGAGGATGGCGCGCGCGCCCTCGCCTTCCTTGGTGAGGCCCATCGCTTCGTACTCGATCAGCTCGGCGATGGTGAAACAGTCGTGCGTCTCGACGAAGGAGAGGTCGTCCAGCGTGACGTTGGCGGCGGCGAGCGCGCGCTGCCACGCCTCGCGGCATCCCTCGAACTGGATGATGTCGCGCTTGGACATCGGCAGGAAGTCCTGCACGTGGGTCATGTTGCGGAAGGCGACGGCCTTCTTCATCCCCATCGCGGTGGAGAAATCGGCCAGCACCACCGCCGCCGCACCGTCGGAGACGAGCGAGCAGTCGGTGCGCTTCAACGGGCCGGCGACGACGGGGTTCTTGTCCGACTCGGTGCGGCAGAACTCGAAGCCGAGGTCCTTGCGCATCTGCGCGAAGGGGTTCTTCACGCCGTTCTTGTGGTTCTTGGCGGCGATCTTGGCGAGCGCATCCGACTGGTCGCCGTAGCGCTGGAAGTAGTTGCCGGCGATCTTGCCGAAGACACCCGCGAAGCCGGCCGGAATGTCGCCCTCTTCTTTCAGGTAGGCCGCGCGCAGGAGGTTCTCGGCGATCTGCGGGCCGGGCGTCGTCGTCATCTGCTCGACGCCGACGACGAGGACCATCTTGGCCTCCTTCGCGGCGATCGACTTCAGCCCCTGGCGGATGGCGCCCGATCCGGTGGCGCAGGCGTTCTCGACGCGCGTCGCCGGCTTGAAGCGCAGCCGGTCGTCGGCCTGGAGCACCAGAGAGGCGGTGAAGTCCTGCTTGGAGAAGCCGCCGTTGAAGTGGCCCAGCACGATCTCGTCGATGTCGTCCGGACCGACGCCGGCGTCGGCCATCGCGTCGGTCGCGACGCGGGCGACGAGGGACTCCACCGTCTCGTCGCCGAGCTTTCCGAAGGGCGTATGGGCCCACCCCACCATCGCTGCCGTCATAGGTTCCTCCATCGTGCGCGGCCGGCGCCGCTCTTGTTCGCGCGGCCGTGCCGCATGGTTGAGCGGCCCCGCCGCATCTGTCTGCAATGCGGCCAAGCCGCATCAGTCTGCAATGCGGCCCCGCCGCATTCGCGTGCTATGTCACATAACGATCGCTGCGCGACTTTGACAGGGCCCGGCGCGTTCGTCAGCCAAAATCGTCAGACGGTTTTGCGGCGAGCGCGCCGCTCAGTCGACCGGGACGACGATGTTGAGCGGCAGCCGGCCCCCGTCGGCGTAGACGGTCTGTCCGGTGATGTAGCTCGACTCGGGCGAGGCGAGGAAGGCGACCACCGCGGCGATCTCCTGCGGGCGGCCCATCCGGCCCATCGGCGTGCGCGACATCAATGTCTTCACCGCCTTGGAATCGCGGGTCGCGCGCGGCGGCAAGTCCCCCTCCATGGTGCCCGGGCCGACGGCGTTGACGCGGATACCCCACGGCGCCAAGGCCAGCGCGCTCACCCGGATCAGCTGCGTCATCGCCCCCTTGGAGACCGAATAGGGCACCTCCGAGGTCATCGCGAAGACCGCGTTGACCGAGCTCATGTGGACGATCGTGCCGGGCGCCCCCCCGTCCTCGACCCGTTCCACCATATGCCGCGCGACGCCCTGCGAGATCAGGAAGGCGCCCTTGAGGTTCACGCGCAGGACCCGGTCGAAATCCTCCTCGGTGAGGGCCAGGAATTCCGCCCCGCCGTCGATCGCCGCGTTGTTGGCGAGCACGTCGACACCGCCGAAGGTTTCGATCGTCGCGGCGATCAGGTTGCGCACGTCGAGCCGCTCGGCGACGTCGCATTCGGTGAACTGCACGTGGCTCTCGGGCCCGAGCGCCTTGGCGACGCGCTCCCCCTCGCTCGCGTTCACGTCCGCCAGCATGACGCGCATGCCCTCCTCGACCATGCGCTCGGCGACGGCACGGCCGATGCCGCGCGCGGCCCCGGTGACGATCGCCACCTTGTCGTTGAGGCCTCTCACGCAGCGGCGCCGGGCTTGCCGAGAGCGGTTTCGATGTCGTCGAGCGCGGCCGGGTCGTCGATGGTGGCGGGCATGGTGTAGCGTTCTCCGTCGGCGATTTTCTTCATCGTGGCGCGCAACGTCTTGCCGGAGCGCGTCTTGGGCAAGCGCGGAACGGCGATCACCCGCTTGAATGCGGCGACCGGCCCCACCTCCTGACGCACCTTCGCCACGAGTTCGGCCTCCAGCCCGTCGAACGAGGCGTCCGGCCGCAGCACCACGAAGCCGATCGGCGCCTGACCCTTGATGGCGTCCTCCGCGCCGATCACCGCGCACTCCACCACCGCGGGGTGCGAGGTGAGCACGTCCTCCATCACCCCGGTGGACAGGCGGTGGCCCGCGACGTTGATGACGTCGTCGGTGCGCGCCATGATGAAGACGTAGCCGTCGTCGTCGATCAGCCCGGCGTCGGAGGTGGCGTAGGTGCCGGGGAAGGCCTCGAGGTAGGCCGAGCGGAAGCGCGCGTCGTCGTGCCACAACGTCGGCAGGCAGCCCGGCGGCAGCGGCAGGCGCAGCGCGATGTTGCCCATGACGCCGCGCGGCAGCTCCTCGCCGCTGTCGGAGAGGATCACCACGTCGTAGCCGGGCATCGGCTTGGTCGGCGAGCCGGGCTTGACCGGCAGCGCGCCGAGACCGAGCGGATTGCCGCAGATCGCCCAGCCGGTCTCGGTCTGCCACCAATGGTCGATCACCGGGACGCCGAGCGCCCCTTCGGCCCAGGCGATGGAGGCGGGGTCGGCCCGCTCGCCGGCGAGGAAGAGCGCGCGGAAGCGGGTGAGGTCGAACGCGGCGGGGCGCTCGCCGTCGGGGTCTTCCTTCTTGATGGCGCGGATGGCGGTCGGCGCGGTGAACAGCGAGACGACGCCGTGCTCGGCGACGACGCGCCAGAACACGGTCGCGTCCGGCGTGCCGACGGGCTTGCCCTCGAACACCACCGTCGTCGCGCCGACGAGCAGCGGGCCGTAGACGATGTAGGAGTGGCCGACCACCCAGCCGACGTCCGACGCGGTCCACCACACTTCGCCCGGCGCGATGCCGTAGAGGTTGGTCATCGACCATGCCAACGCGACGCAGTAGCCCGCGTTGTCGCGCACGACCCCCTTGGGCCGCCCGGTCGTGCCGGAAGTGTAGAGGATGTAGAGCGGGTCGGTCCCCTTGACCGGAACGCACGGCACATGCCGCCGTTCGGCCAGCGCCGCGGCGTAGAGCGGTCCGAGATCGTGGTTACCCGGCCCGGCGAGGTCCGCCGGGCCCTGCTCGCGCTGCAGGTAGAGCACCGGCGGCGCATCCTTTGCGATGCGCCGTGCCTCGCTGATCAGCGGCTCGTAGGGGACGACGCGCGTCGGCTCGATCCCGCACGAGGCGGCGATGATCAGCTTCGGCGCGGCGTCGTCCAGCCGGGCGGCCAGCTCCTTGGCGGCGAACCCGCCGAACACGACCGAGTGGATCGCGCCCAGCCGCGCGCAGGCGAGCATCGCCACGAGCGCATCGGGGATCATCGGCATGTAGACGATCGCCCGGTCGCCCTTGGAGAGGCCGAAATCCTGCAGCACGGCCGCCAGCGCGTTCACACGCGCGGCAAGCTCGCCGTAGGTCCAGACCGATTGCGTGCCCGTAACGGGGGAATCGTAGATGACGGCCGGCTGGTCCGCGCGAGCCGGCAGGTGCCGGTCCACCGCATTCCAGCAGGTGTTCATCACGCTGTCGGCGAACCAGCGGCCGTAGATGCCGGCGCCCGGGTCGAAAGCGGCTCGCGGCGGCTCGATCCAGTCGACCGCTGCGGCGGCCTTCAGCCAGAAGGCCTCAGGATCCGCACGCCACGACTCGATCGTCGCCTCATAGAGGTCCGACATTCCCCCCTCCCCGATTGCGCACCTTGTCGCGGCGCGTCGGTGGAACGATGCCACCAACGCCCCAGTGGCGCAAACGGGAGAGCCGTCAAGCTCTTAGGCGGGCGATCTCATCCTTCAGACGGAGTTTCTCTCGCTTCAGCTGGGCGGAGACCAGCTGATCGGCACTGGGTTGGGTGACTAGGGTTTGCAGCTCAGCTTCGATCGCGGCATGCTTGCGCTCTAGCGCAGCCTTGCGTGCCTCAGCGGACATCGGCCCCTCCGTGCTTAGCTGGGTAAGAGAATAGCACTTTCGGACGCGAGATCTACACCTTTAAGTCGAAAAAGTGCTACTTCGATGCGTCACCATGTTGCGGCGAGGCATGCATCAACCGCCCCCGCTCCGTGATCACGACAATCACCAGCGATATCAACGCGAAGAAGCAATAGCCGGTGAACAGCGGGTACGCCGATCCGTCGTAAAGCTGACCGACCGCGCCGCCCAGAATCGCCCCCAGCGCCGTCATCGCGAAGCCCACGAACGACGACCCCGTGCCGGCGATCGCCCCCAGAGGCTCCATGGCCAGCGCGTTGAAGTTCGGAAGCATCAACCCGACCAGGAAAAAGGACAGCGACAGGAACGCCACCAACAGCCCCACGGGGAATTCGCCGATCGCGACATGCACGATGTTCGCCACGACCGCGACCAGCGCGAACACGATCAACGCTCCGTGCGACAGTCGACGCATGCCGATTCTCTCGACCACGGTGGAATTGACGAGACTGGCGACGACCATACCGCCCGCGACACTGGCAAAAATCAGCGGAAACCACGTGACGATGCCGTAGATGTCCTCGAACATCTGCTGAGCACTGGCGATATACGTAATCAGGCAGCCGAAGATGAAGCCCAGGCTCATCGTATAACCGACGGTCTGGCGACTCTCCAGGATGGTCTTCAGCGCCACCAGCACCGGGACCGCCTTGCGTACCCCCTCGCCGGTGCGCGGGTTGGTCTCCTCCAGCCGCACCCCGATCCAGACCATCACGCACAACGCAAACGCGAGAAGGAACACGAAAATCGGCTGCCAGGACCCCAATAACGCGAGAAGGCTCCCCAGCGACGGGGCGATGATTGGCAAGATGATGAACACCATCATCACGATGCTCATGATCTGGCTCATCCCGCGGCCGACGTACCGGTCGCGCACCACCGCCACGGCGACGACGCGCGGGCCGGACGCGCCCAGCCCCTGCACGGCACGCGCCGCCAGCAGCATCTCGAAGCTCTGGGCGAAGATGGCGAGGATCGTCCCGGCCGCATACAGCAGGAAGCCCCCCACCAGCACCGGCTTGCGCCCGAGCCGGTCCGACATCGGCCCCACCACCAGATGCCCCGTCGCGAAGGCGGCCATATAGGTCGTGATCACGAACTGCTGGGTGTTGGCGTCGGTGAGCTGAAAGTCTGCGGCAATGTCCGGCAACACCACGAGCATGATGTCGACCGACAGCGCCGTGAGGGCCATCGACATCGCCATCATGCCCACAAACTCGGCCATGGACGAATTGCCGAGCTTGCGAGATTGATCACTCATATCGCTTCTTTCTCAATTTGCTTGCTGCGACACCTAACGCATTCGACGGGGAGCGAAAGGCATGGCAGGTGCGCGCTACTCGCCGATCGAACGTTCGTTTCGCCAGCGACGCCCGAGTAGCGCGATGACCGGCGGCAGCGATAGCGACAGGAGGATCATGCGCGCGGTGTGGATGAGCGCGACGAATGCCACGTCGTAGTTCAACAGGAATGACAGCGCGATCATCGTATCGATCCCGCCCGGCGCATAGGCGAAAAAGACCGTCCCCACCGGGCGCGCCAGGATCGCCGCGAACGCGACGGCCAGCACCAGCGACACCGAGGCCGCCGCCACGAACGCCCCCAGCGAGGCGACGAACATCCGGGCCAGCCCCTCGCGTTGAACGCCGCGGAACCGCAGCGCGACGGACGTGCCCAGCATCACGAGCGCGAAGGCGGCCATCCAGTCCGGGATCGCCACCCGCGCCAGGCCGGTGACCGACATGGCCGCCCCCGCGATCAACGGCCCCATCAGCGCCGGCGCCGGGATGCGCGCCACATAGGCCAGCGCCACCGCCCCCGCCGTCAGCGCCAGGGTGAAGGCGACATCGAAGGCGGCGATGTCGTCGGGCGCCATCTCGAGGTCGCTCGCATCCGAGCCGCCGAACACGAAGGGGATCAGTGCCACCAGGATGAAGAGCCGCAGCGACTGCGCCATGACCACGCGGTCCATCCGCGCGCCGCCCTCTGTCGAGACGGCGAGCACCAGCGGCAGGTTGCCCGGGATCGACCCGCACAGCGCCGACAGCCTGTCCCACCCGCCGAGCCAATAGAGCACCGCCGCGCTCGCGGCCGACGTGCCGACGACCACGAGGACGAGGCCGATCAGCGCGACCGGCGCCGTCACCAGCTGCTCCAGCGCGGCGAGGCTGATGCTGGACCCCATGACGGTCCCCAGCACCGAGAACGAGCCGGAGCGCACCGCATTGGGCAGGGTCACCGGAACGCCCGCGACGAGGGCGACCGCCACTGCCGCCGCCGAGCCGGTCAGGAAAGCCGCCGGCATGCCGAATGCGTGGAAGACCAACGCGCCGAAGGTACCGATGCCGACCGTCAGCAGCGCGACGGCGACGCGCGCCGGCGTCCAGGTCGGCTGCGCGCTCTCCTGCGCCGCCTCCCTCGTTTGATGGATGGACGGCGGCATGGAGCTCCTTAGCGCGGGAGCGTCGTCGCCCCCATCAGGTCGAGGTCGATGGCGCGCGCGGCCTGCCGACCCTCGCGGATCGCCCAGACCACGAGGCTCTGTCCTCGCCGCACGTCACCCGCGGCATACACCTTCGGGACGGAGGTGCGATAGTCCTGCGTGTTGGCGACGACGTTGGTGCGCTGGTCCAGCTCGAAGGCGCCACCGGAGAGGTAGGTGTCGAGCCGCGGGCCGGAGAAGCCGATCGCCACCAGCACGAGGTCGGCCTTGATGTCGAACTCGGTGCCGGAGATCGGCTTGCGCGAGGGGTCGACGCGGGCGCAGCGCACGTGCGTCGCGCGGCCCTTCTTGCCGACGATCTCCAGCGTCGCCACCGCGAACTCGCGGTCCGCGCCCTCCGCCTGGGAGGACGAGGTGCGGAACTTCGTCGGCCAGTAGGGCCACACGACGTCCTTGTTCTCGCGGATCGGCGGCATCGGGCGGATGTCGAGCTGGGTGACCTGCAGCGCGCCCTGTCGGATGGACGTGCCGATGCAGTCCGACGCCGTATCGCCGCCCCCGATGACGACGACGTTCTTGCCCGAGGCCACGATGGGCGTGTCCTCGAACGGCTCGCGGCCGACGCGGCGGTTCTGCTGCACCAGGAACGGCATCGCGTAGTGAACGCCGGCGAGGTCCAGCCCCGGCAGGCCCGGATCGCGCGGACGCTCGGCACCCGTCGTCAGCAGCACCGCGTCGAACTCACCCGCCAGCTGCGTCAGCCGCGCATCGTCCACGTCGGCGCCGAAGTGGAAGACCACGCCCTCGGCCTCCATCTGGCCCTGACGGCGATCGATGCTGGTCTTCTCCATCTTGAAATCGGGGATGCCGTAGCGCAGCAGGCCGCCGGACTTGGCGTACCGCTCGAACACGTGCACCTCGTGGCCGACGCGCGCGAGTTGCTGCGCCGCCGCCATACCGGCCGATCCGGCGCCGACGACGGCGACCTTCTTGCCCGTCAGCCGCGCAGGCGGCTGCGGCGTGATCCAGCCGTTGTCCCACGCCTTGTCGGCGATCGCCTGCTCGATCGCCTTGATGGCGACCGGGGTGTTCTCGATGTTGAGCGTGCAGGCTTCCTCGCACGGGGCGGGGCAGACGCGGCCGGTGAACTCCGGGAAATTATTGGTCGAGTGGAGGTTGCGGGCCGCCTCCTCCCAGTCGTGGGCGTAGACGAGATCGTTCCAGTCGGGGATCTGGTTGTCGACCGGGCAGCCGGCGTCGGACTGGCAGAACGGGATACCGCAATCCATGCAGCGCGCCGCCTGCCGTTCCACTTCCGGCTCCGAGAGCGGAAGCGTGAACTCCTTGAAATGCCGAATACGATCGGCCGCCGGCTGATACTTCAGCTCCTGCCGGTCGATCTCCAGGAAACCCGTGACCTTCCCCATCGTCACTCCTTCATTCACCACCATCGATGACTGCAACGGATGACGGTTCGGGTCAATCTTCGCGTGCGGCCATCGTCGCGTAGACCGTACGGCGACGCGTTCACGCCACAGATCAGTGTGTTGGCGCGCCGAATAGCACAACGAAGCGCAAAGTCTACGCCTCGCCGCCGAGGGATCGGATCCGCCAGGAGGCGCCGCCGTCCTGCGCCAGCCGCGCCGTCAGAGCCGGAAGGAGGACGCCGAGCTCGGCCTCCAGCGTGAACGGCGGGTTGACGACGATCACGCCCGAGCCCGACAGGCCCGCCGCGCCCGCGTCCCGCACGCTCATCTCGGCGGCGAGGATCCTGGGGATCCCTACCGCGCGCAGGTCACGGTGGAGGATGTCGACCGGCGCGCCGGCCTTCAGCGGATACCAGAGCAGATAGACGCCGTTGGCGAAGCGCCGGTGCGCCGCCTTCAGACCGTCCACCAGGCGCCCCCAGTCGGCCGCCTCCTCGAACGGCGGGTCGACGAGCACCAGGCCGCGCCGCTCCTTGGGTGGCAGATGGGCCCCCAGCGCCAGCCAACCGTCGAGGTGCAGCACCTTGATGCGTCCGTCCCGGCCCAGCGCGTCCACCAGCAGCCCATGGTCGACCGGGTGCAGCTCGATGGCCTCCAGCGCGTCGTCCGCGCGCAGCATCTGCTGCACGATCAGCGGCGAACCCGGATAGTGCAGCAGCCGGCCCGCGTTGACGGCCGCCACCGCCGCGCGGAACGGCGCCAGCAGCGCCTCGGCCTCGGCCGTCAGCGGGGCGCCGTCCAGCCGGCCGATCCCCTCGCGCCATTCCGGCGAGCGGACCGCCTCGGACGCGCCGAGGTCGTAGAGGCCTATGCCGGCGTGCGTGTCGATCACGCGGATGGGCTTGGCCTTGCGCTTCAGGTAGTCGAGGATCCGGGTGAGGACGACGTGCTTGAGGATGTCGGCATGGTTGCCGGCGTGGAAGGCGTGACGGTAGTTCAGGGCCGGTCCGCCGCCCATTCGGCCAGGAAGGCCCGCAGCACGGCCGCCGAGTTGGCTGCCGCGAGGCCCATGAAGACTTCCATCTCGTTGGCCGCGCCGCTGCCGCCGGCGAGGTCGGACAGCGAGCGGAAGGCGATGAACGGGACGCCGTTGGTCGCCGCCACGTGCGCCACCGCGGCACTCTCCATGTCGACCACCTTCGCCTCGAAGGTGTCGAAGATGTACGCGCGCACGTCGGCATTGTCGACGAAGGCCGAGCCCGAGACGCCCTTGCCGCCGATTGTGATCCCCGGCGCCTCGGTCAGGCAGAGGTTCTCGGTCATGCAATCGTCGAGCGTGAGATCCTCCACCGCGGCGCGCGCAGTCTCCAGCAGCGCCCGGTCGACGGGGAACCAGAACCGGTGCTCCGGCTCCTCCACGCCCTCGCTGCGCACCAGCTCCGGCTGCGGGAAGATCATGCCGAGGTTGGCGATATCGCGGTGCATGAAGGGCGGCACCTCGTAGCCCTCGCCCGTCTGCCGCGCGAGGAGCACGTTGAAGTAGGAGCCCCATTCGGCCGGCACCACGACCTCCCCCAGCGTCAACGACGGATCGACGCCGCCGGCGATGCCGGAGAAGGCGATGGCCGCGACGTCGTAGCGGTCGACCACCATCTGGGCCGACATGGCGGCGTTGACCATGCCGACGCCCGACAGCAGCAGCACCACCGGCGCGCCCTCGATCTCGCCGGTCACGAACCGCACGCCGTGCTCGACCGTGTCGGCGCGGTTCTCCAGCATGTCCTGCAGGACGCCCCACTCCGGCGCGAAGGCCGACATCACCGCGATGCGGGGCGTACCGTCGGCCCCCTCCGCCACGGCGGGGGCGGCGGAAAGGGCCAGCGCGGCGATCATCGGCAGAATCGGGCGAAGCATCGGTGGGTCTCCGGGTACGAGGCGTCTCAGCCGGCGAAGACGAGGGCCACCAGCCACATGCCGAGGCCGAACACGGTGTGCGCCGAGAGATTGACGGCCCGCACGGTCCATTTGTTGGGCCGGCGCGACGCGGCGAAGCCCGCGCCCATGGCCGGCGCCATGACGAGCCAGCCCGCCAGCACCGTGACCCAGCCGACGATCAATGCGGGCAGCAGCGTCGGCGCGTCGAGCCAGCCGAGCCCCGCCACGATCACCACGACGCCGACATAGAGGATGCCGATGAGATAGTGCATCGTCCACCCGACGGCCGTCTCGCCGGGGATCGAGGCGGCGTCGGCGATGCTGGCGTGGACGAAGGTGCCGCGCGGCATGTGGGCGAACCAGCGCCCGCCCATCGTCCAGTTGGCGCCCGGCAGGCCCAGCCGCGCCAGCAGCATCAGATACAGGTCGAAGATCGCGGTCGCGCCGACGCCGATGAGAACGATGCGCAGGAAATCGAGCAACGGTATTCTCCGTCTTGTCGTGTTGTTGGGGTGCCGGCGGACGCACCGCCGGCCCGGATGCGGGAGGCCACCCGCGCCGCGGCGGCGATGACGCCGCCCGCCGCCGGGAGACGGCGGGTTATTCCGCCGCCATCCCCATGCGCTGCGTCTCCATCTCTTCCATCGCCCGGCGATAGTCGACCGGCATCACCTTGACGAACTTCGGCCGGAAGACGTCCCAGTGGTCGAGGATCTGCTGGCCGCGCGCCGATCCGGTCCACTTGACGTGGTTCTGGATCATCGTCAGCAGGCGCTCCTCGTCGTGGTGCGTCATGTTCACCGAGACGTCGACACGGCCCTTGGTCTCGAGGTCGCCGCCGTGATGGTGCAGACGCTCCATCAGGTCGTCCTCCTCGAGCACCGGCTCCAGCTCGACCATGGCGAGGTTGCAGCGCTTCTTGAAGTCGCCCTCCTCGTCCAGCACGTAGGCGACACCGCCCGACATGCCGGCCGCGAAGTTGCGCCCCGTGTAGCCCAGCACGGCCACCGCGCCGCCGGTCATGTATTCGCAGCCGTGGTCGCCGCAGCCTTCCACCACCGCCACAGCACCGGAGTTGCGCACGGCGAAGCGCTCGCCCGCCACACCCGCAAAGTAGGCCGACCCGGCGATGGCGCCGTAGAGCACCGTGTTGCCGACGATGATCGACTCGGTCGGGACGATCATCGAGTCCGGCCGCGGCCGCACGATGATGCGCCCGCCGCACAGGCCCTTGCCGACATAGTCGTTGGCGTCGCCCGTCAGCTCCAGGGTCACGCCCGCGGCCAGCCACGCGCCGAACGACTGGCCCGCGGTACCGGCGAGCTTCACGACGATGGTGCCGTCGTGCAGGCCCTCCATGCCGTGCGCCTTGGCGATCTCGCCCGACAGCATGGCGCCGACGGTGCGGTCGATGGAGTTGACCTCGCGCTCGATCACCACCGGTTCCTCGCTGGCGATGGCGGCCTGCGATTCGGCGATGAGCTGGCGGTCGAGCACGGTCTCGATCGGGTGGAGCTGGCGCGTGGTGTTGCGCTGCTCCTCCATCGGCTCGGGCATCTTCACGAAGACCTTGCGGAAATCGAGGCCCTTGGCCTTGTAGTGGTCGAGCAGGCGGTGCTGGTCGAGCGTGTCGACCATGCCGATCGCCTCGTCCATGGTGCGGAAGCCGGCCGCGGCGAGGTAGGTGCGCACCTCCTCGGCCACGAAGAACATGAAGTTGATCACGTGCTCCGGCAGGCCCTTGAAGCGCCGGCGCAGCACCGGATCCTGCGTCGCCACGCCCACCGGGCAGGTGTTGAGATGGCACTTGCGCATCATGATGCAGCCGGCCGCGATCAGCGGCGCGGTCGAGAAGCCGAACTCGTCGGCCCCCAGCAGCGCGCCGATGAAGACGTCGCGCCCGGTCTTCAGCCCACCGTCGACCTGGAGGCGGATGCGGCTGCGCAAGCCGTTGGCGACCAGCGTCTGGTGCGCCTCGGCGAGGCCCATCTCCCAGGGCGAACCGGCGTGCTTGATCGAGGTGAGCGGCGAGGCGCCCGTGCCGCCGTCGTAGCCGGCGATGGTGATATGATCGGCCCGCGCCTTGGCGACACCGGCC
Source organism: Acuticoccus sp. I52.16.1 (assembly GCF_022865125.1). Taxonomy (NCBI): domain Bacteria; kingdom Pseudomonadati; phylum Pseudomonadota; class Alphaproteobacteria; order Hyphomicrobiales; family Amorphaceae; genus Acuticoccus; species Acuticoccus sp. I52.16.1. The sequence goes on from NZ_CP094828.1 coordinate 615,533, forward strand.
GCCACCGTGCCGACCCCCACCTCGGAGACGAGCTTGACCGAGATGTCGGCCGCCGGGTTGACGTTCTTCAGGTCGAAGATGAGCTGCGCCAGATCCTCGATCGAGTAGATGTCGTGGTGCGGCGGCGGGGAGATGAGGCCCACACCCTGCGTCGAGTGGCGCAGCTTGGCGATCACCGCGTCGACCTTGTGGCCGGGGAGCTGGCCGCCCTCGCCGGGCTTGGCCCCCTGCGCCATCTTGATCTGGATCTGGTCGGCGTTGACCAGATACTCGGTGGTGACGCCGAACCGGCCGGACGCGACCTGCTTGATCGCCGAGCGCTTGGACGCGCCCGACGGCAGCGGCCGGAAGCGGTCCGGATCCTCACCGCCCTCACCCGTGTTCGACTTGCCGCCGATCTGGTTCATGGCGAGCGCCAGCGTCTCGTGCGCCTCCTTGGAGATGGCGCCGAGCGACATCGCGCCCGTGACGAAGCGCTTCACGATGTCGGCGGCGGACTCCACCTCCTCGACCGGGATCGCCGAGCGGCCGGTTTCCGCGGCATCCTTGATGCGGAAGAGCCCGCGCACGGCGAAGCGGCCCGCGTCGTCGTTGATGAGGCGCGAATACTCGTCGTAACGGTCCTGGGCGTTGCCGCGCACCGCATGCTGCAGGTTGGCCACCGCATCGGCATGCCAGAAGTGGTGCTCGCCGCGCGTACGGAAGGCGTACTCGCCGCCGACCTCGAGGTGACGCGCCATCAGGACGTCGTCCGAGAAGGCGATCCTGTGGCGCCGCACGGTCTCCTCGGCGACCTCCATCAGGCCGACACCCTCGATCGTGGTGGCGGTGCCGAAGAAGAACCGGTCGACGAAGTCCTGGGACAGGCCGACCGCGTCGAAGATCTGCGCGCCGCAGTAGGACTGGTAGGTGGAGATGCCCATCTTGGACATCACCTTCAAAAGACCCTTGTCGATCGACTTGATGTAGCGCTGCACGATCTCCTGATCGTCGACCTCCTCGGGGAAGCCCTTGTGCAGCTCGGTCAGCGTCTCGAACGCGAGGTAGGGGTTGATCGCCTCCGCGCCGTAGCCGGCGAGGACCGCGAAGTGATGCACCTCGCGCGGCTCCCCCGTCTCCACCACCAGACCGACCGAGGTGCGCAGGCCCTTGCGGATGAGGTGATGGTGGACGCCCGCCGTCGCCAGCACCGCCGGAATCGCGATGCGCGAGCGCGACACCAGCCGGTCCGACAGGACGATGATGTTGTACCCGTCGCGCACGGCCTTCTCGGCCCGGTCGCACAGGCGGTCGATCATGTCGGCCATGCCCTCCGCGCCCTGCTCGGCGGGGTAGGTGATGTCCAGCGTCTTGGTGTGGAACTGGTCGTCGGCGATGTCGCCGATCTCGCGGATCTTCTCCAGGTCGTCGTTGGTGAGGATCGGCTGGCGCACTTCCAGACGCTTGCGCTTGGTCTGCCCTTCGAGGTCGAAGAGGTTGGGGCGCGGGCCGATGAACGACACCAGGCTCATGACGAGTTCCTCGCGGATCGGGTCGATCGGCGGGTTCGTCACCTGGGCGAAGTTCTGCTTGAAGTAGGTGTAGAGCAGCTTGGAGCGGTCCGACAGCACGGAGAGCGGCGTGTCGGTCCCCATCGAGCCGAGCGCCTCCTGCCCGGTGATCGCCATCGGGGAGAGAAGCAGCTTCAGGTCTTCCTGCGTGTAGCCGAACGCCTGCTGCCGGTCGAGCAGCGACTCGTTGGTGCGCGGCGCGCGCGAGCGGACCGCCTGCTGGTCCTCCAGCACGATCTGCGTCTTGTCGAGCCAGGCCTGGTACGGCTTCTCCGAGGCGAGCTGGCGCTTGACCTCCTCGTCGGAGATGATGCGGTGCTCCTCGAGGTCGATCAGCAGCATCTTGCCCGGCTGCAGGCGCCACTTGGTCTTGATGCGGCTGTCGTCGATCGGCAGCACGCCGGCCTCCGAGCCCATCACCACCAGCCCGTCGTGGGTCACGCAGTAGCGCGCCGGCCGCAGTCCGTTGCGGTCGAGCGTGGCGCCGATCTGGCGGCCGTTGGTGAAGACGATCGCCGCCGGGCCGTCCCACGGCTCCATGAGGGCGGCGTGATACTCGTAGAAGGCGCGGCGCTCGTCCGACATCAGCGGGTTGCCGGCCCACGCCTCGGGCACCAGCATCGCCATCGCGTGGGCGAGCGAGTGCCCGCCCTGGACGAGGAATTCCAGCGCGTTGTCGAAGCAGGCGGTGTCGGACTGGCCCTCGTAGGAGATCGGCCACAGCTTGGAGATCTCGTCGCCGAAGAGCGACGAGGACGCCGTCGCCTGACGCGCGGCCATCCAGTTCTTGTTGCCGCGCAGCGTGTTGATCTCGCCGTTGTGGGCGACCATCCGGAACGGATGCGCGAGGCCCCAGGAAGGGAAGGTGTTGGTCGAGAAGCGCTGGTGGATCAGCGCCATCGCCGACTTGAAGCGCTCGTCCGTCAGGTCGCGGTAGTAGGCGCCGAGCTGATGGGCGAGGAACATGCCCTTGTAGACGATCGTGCGGCACGACAGCGAGCAGATGACGAAGCCGTGCTCGGCGGGCGATTCGCCGCCGTAGACGGTGTTCGAGATCACCTTGCGCAGGATGAACAGGCGCCGCTCGAAGTCGGTCTCGTTGTCGATCCCCGGGCCGCGGGCGACGAAGAACTGCTTGATCACTGGCTCGGACGCGGCGACCGACGCCGACAGGATCTCGGAGTTCACCGGAACGTCGCGCCAGCCCAGCAGCGTCTGCCCCTCGGCGGCGATCACCTCTTCCACGACCGCGGTCTTGGCGACGTGTTCGGGCGGCAGGAAGATCATGCCGACGGCATACTCGCCCTGCGGCGGCAGCGTGAAGCCGAGCCGCTCGGATTCGGCACGGAACATCTCGTCCGGCATCTGCATCAGCAGGCCGGCGCCGTCACCCATCTCCGGGTCCGCCCCCACCGCGCCGCGATGGGTCAGATTGACCAGAATCTCCAGGCCCTGTTTGACGATCTCGTGCTTGGCGACATTGTTGATGTCGGCGATGAAGCCGACTCCGCACGCGTCGTGCTCCTTGTCGGCCCGATAGAGGCCCTCGGTCGGAGCGCGACGGGTCGCGGTGGTCGGCGCGTGAGAGCGTGCGATGGGCAACAACTGGGTCATCGTCAATCTCCTTCAGCCCGCCGCCAAGCGGGCACGCCTCTTGTTCGGGTCGCTCGTCTCCCTCAGGACGAGCGGCTCGAGCACCCGTCCTGATTGTTCGGAGGCTCGGCACGCGCTGACACCGTCGGCCGCGCGGCAGGTCGGTATAGCGTGTTTGTGCGTAGGCGCAAACGGCGGCTCGTCCGGGACGCATCATGCAAGCGCGCGGCCAACCCGCCAATACCCCCGCACGCGCCCCGACTGTCGCCCGCGACGCTTACAGGTTGAACGGCAGCCACAACGCGAGCTGCGGGAACACGGTAATCGCCAGCACCGTCAGGAGCATCAGCGCCAGGAAGGGCAGGATCCCGCGCGACACCTCGGTCAACGTTCCGTTGCCGACCGCCTGGATCACATAAAGATTCAATCCCACCGGCGGCGTGATCAGCGCGCACTCGACCATGATGACGAAGAAGACGCCGAACCAGATCGGGTCGATCCCCAGCGGAATCAAGGCCCCGGCCAGCACCGGCACCATGATGAGAAGGAGCGACAGGCTCTCCATCACCAGCCCCATGATGAGGAGCACCACCGCCACCGCCATGATGAAGAGGCTCGGCGAGGCGATCGTGTCGATGATGAAGGACGAGACGTCCTGCGGGATGCGGTAGAGCGCGATCGCCTTGCCGAACACCTTGGCGCCGGCGACGATGAGGAGGATCGCCACCGTCGTGCGCATCGACATCACGGTCGCTTCCCACAGCGCCCGCAGCGTCAGGGTCCGCAACACGATGCCGGTGACGAAGAGCGCGCCGGCGAAGCCGATGGCGGCCGCCTCGGTCGGCGTATACCAGCCGCGATAGATGCCGGTGATGACGAGGCCCGACAAGAGGATCGTCGGGAAGGCGCGCACGCCGGTCTGCCGCCGCTCGGCCCAGGTCGCCTTCTCCACCCGCTCCAGCTGCGGCTGCGTGCGCGCGTAGAGGATCGAGTAGATGATGAAGAGCACGATCATGATCAGCCCCGGCCCGACACCGGCGATGAAAAGCGCCAGCACCGATTCCTCGGTGATCACGCCGTAGATGATCATGATCAGGGATGGCGGGATCAGGATGCCGAGCGTGCCGCCTGCGGCCAGCACGCCGAAGGTGAAGTGCCGCGGGTAGCCGCGCGACGTCATCTCCGGGATCGCGACCGTGCCGATGGTGGCCGCCGTCGCGACCGAGGAGCCGGAGATCGCCGCGAAGACGCCGCAGGAGAGGATCGTCGCCACAGCGAGGCCGCCGGGAAGGTGCCCGACCCAGGCTTGCAGCGCGGCGAAGAGGTCGCGCCCCACCCCGCCCTTCAGCATGACGTTGGCCATCAAGAGGAAGAGCGGCACGGCGACGAGGACGAACGAGTCCATCGCCGACAGGAGCCCCGCCGGCGCCATCAGCGGCGAGAAGCCGCCGAGCGCCAGGAGGATGATGCCGAGCCCGCCCAGAACGAAGGCGACGGGGATACCCGTCAACAACAGCAGGAAGAGCGCGACGAGAATGGCAATCGAGATCACGGGCGGGCCTCCTCGGTCGGACGCCCGGCCGCGACGGTGCGTGCGCGGCCCGCCTCTATCGGCGCCGCCGGCGTGAAGACCACCGGGTCGAGATGTTCGGGATCCCAAATATGATCAAAGAACAACTTTGAGTGTCCCATTGTGAGCCGCATCTCGCAAATTCGGGTGCCGGCCGCCGGGTCGGGGCGAGCCACGAAGGGGGGTCAGAGTTCGATGTGATCGGACGCGGCGGTGGCCACACCCTGGCGCGGGACCGCGAAGATCAGCGCCACCGCCTGGATGGCGATCAGCGCGAAACCGAGCGGCACCGAGGCCTGGCTCACCCACGACGGCAGGTCGAGCATCGACCCCACGGTGCGACCGCGCTCGAACGAGTTCCAGGCGATCGGCGTGCCGTGCCAGGCCACGAAGCCGGAGATCACCGCCACGAAGACGAGGCTGAACACCTCCATCACGTTGCGCAGTGCCGGGGGCAGCTTTTCGGTGATGACCGTGACGCGGATGTGGTCGCCCCCGCGAAGGAGGGCCGCGCTCCCGATGAACACGGCCCAGATCATCGCCAGGCGCGAGAGCTCTTCGGCCCAGATCGTCGGCGCGTTGAAGAAGTAACGCGCCACGACCTCGTATGTGAGCATGACACCGATCGCGAACAGGAGAACCGACGCGATCGCCGCCGTGACCTGAGCCACTCCCCGCATGGCAGTTCCTTAGAGGTTCTTGGCCGCGTCGTAGACCGTCTGGCCGAGGTCGCCCGACTCCGACAGCCACTTCTCGATCACCGGCTGCGAGGCGGTCTTCCAGGCCTCGATCTCCTCCGGCGTCGGGTCGTAGACCGTCATGCCGTGCTCTTCGGCCTGCGCGTAGGCGTCGGCCTCGATCTGGCTCATCTCGTCACGGACCGACGTCTCGGCCGCGCCGGCCGCCTCGGTGATCCACATCTGCTCCTGCTCGGAGAGACCTTCCCACCAGTCCTGGTTGACGACGACGATGAACTCGATGTCGGCGACGTTGACGCGGGTGATGGTGTCCATCACGTCCCACAGCGAGCGCGAGGAGACGCCCGACACACCCGTCATGCCGACGTCGACCGTGCCGCGCTGGTAGGCGAGGAACTGCTCGGAGCCGGAGATGAGGGTGGGCGCACCGCCGACGGTGTCGATCCACTCGCCCAGCCACTTGCCGAACACGCGCGCCTTCTTGTTCGCCATGTCCTCGGGCGTGGCGATGGGCTCGTCGTTCGACAGGAGGACGACCGAGCCGTACGCCTGCCACCACAGCACCTTGTTGCCGGTCTCGGCGATGGCGTCGTCGATCGCCGAGCGAACCGGCGAGCCCGGCGCCACGGCCGCGCGGACCTTTTCCTCGGTGTTGAGGAGGAAGGGCATGTAGAAGACGTCGACCGCCGGAATTTCGCCGACGAAGCGCGTCAGCGAGGCCACGCCCGCCTCGATCTGGCCGGAGCCGACCGCCTCGGGCACCTCGTTGTCCTTGTAGAGCTGGGCCGAGTCGTAGATCTCGACGTTGATCTCGCCCTCGGAGATCTTCTCGACCTCCTCCTTGAAGAACAGGAGGTTCTGGCCGAGGTGCGACTTCAGCGGAAGCTGCAGTGTGATGCGCATCGTGGTCTCGGCCGACGCGGGCAGCGACAGTCCGGCGAGCGCCACGCCGGCGAGCGCGCCGGCGATCCATTTCTTCGTCATAGGTCCTCCCTGGGATGCGCCGTTGGCTCGGCGCCGTCTCATTGTCGCCACCATGGGCGAACAAGGAGGCCATATGTCAAGTGGTTGAGCGATGAACCCTCAGGCGACGGCCGCCAGCGGAACCGTTTCGGCCGGCATCTCGCCCATGCCGCGACCGGTGCGGCCCCAGTTGCGCCCCGGCGCGTTCAGCCACGACTGCGCATTGTGCGACAGGCCCGAGCACACGTCGCGCTGCAACGCGCCGACGAAGGTCTTGTCTCCCGGCGCGAGAATGGTGCGGATGAGGCGCGTCACGGTCTCGCTGTCCCGCGCCGAATCGATCAGCCAGAACTCGGAACCGACGCGATAGACGTCGTTGAAGAGGACACGCAGCCGAAGATCGACGCCGGAGCCGTCGCGGTTGCGGGGGGACACGAACACCGAGTGGATTGCCATCTGCCTCGCTCCATTCTTGGTTGATCAAGCGTGACCAATTCTGGTTAACGCCCTCCTAACGAGCGTCGGCGGTGACGCTCACCGGCGTGTCGAGGCTGGGGAAAAATCCACCGCGCCAACCCCGCGGCGACCCTTGTAGCGGCCCACCGCCACGCATATTAGCGAGCCATGGCACGCCCTCCCCTACTGTCCTTGCAGGATATCGCGCTCACCTTCGGCGGCACTGCGCTGCTGGAGACGGCCTCGCTGCAGCTCGCCCCCGGCGAACGCATCGCGCTGGTCGGCCGCAACGGCTCCGGCAAGTCGACGCTGTTGAAGATCGTCGCCGGGCTGGTCCAGGCCGATTCGGGCCAGCGATTCGTCCAGCCGGACGCCACCGTGCGCTACCTCGCCCAGGAGCCGGACCTCTCCGCCTACCCGACCGTGCTCGACTATGTGGTCTCCGGCCTCGCCGAGGGGGACGACCAGCACGCCGCCCGCGCCACGCTCGAATCGCTCGGCCTCGACGCCGATGCGGCGCCCGGACCCATGTCGGGTGGTGAAATCCGCCGTGCCGCCCTCGCCCACGCGCTGGCGCCGGACCCGGACGTCCTCCTGCTGGACGAGCCGACCAACCACCTCGACATCGCCGCCATCGCCTGGCTGGAGGCGACCCTCGTGGAGCGCCGCAAGTCGCTCGTCCTCATCAGCCACGATCGGCGCTTCCTGGAGGAGCTGTCCACCGCGGTCGTCTGGCTCGATCGCGGCAAGACGCACCGGATGGACCGCGGCTTCGCCGCGTTCGAGGACTGGCGCGACGAGATCCTGGCCGCCGAGGAGGACGAGCGCCGCCGCCTCGACAAGAAGATCGAGCAGGAGCAGGAGTGGGTGCGCTACGGCGTCACCGCGCGGCGCAAGCGCAACATGGGCCGCCTGCGGAAGCTGCAGGACCTGCGCACCGAGCGGCGCGAGCAGCGCAAGGTCACCGGTCTCGCCGACATGCAGCTCGCCGGCGCCGAGCGCTCCGGCAAGCGGATGATCGTCGCCGAGGGCCTCGCCAAGTCCTTCGGCGACAAGACCGTTGTGGCGGATTTCTCCACCACCATCATGCGGGGCGACCGGGTCGGCCTCGTCGGCCCCAACGGCGTCGGCAAGACGACGCTCATCAACATGCTCCTGGGCCGCCTGGCGCCCGATACCGGCAAGATCACCTACGGCACCGACCTCAAGGTGAACCTCCTCGACCAGCGGCGCGAGGCGCTGGACCCGACGACCCCGCTGCGTCAGGCGATCAGCCCGGCCGGCTCCGACCAGATCACCGTCGGCAACACCACCAAGCACGTCGCCGGTTACCTGAAAGACTTCCTGTTCACGCCCGAACAGTTCAACACCCCCGTCGGCGCGCTGTCGGGCGGGGAGCGGATGCGGGTCCTGCTGGGCCGTGCCTTCGCGATGCCCTCCAACATCCTGGTGCTGGACGAGCCGACCAACGATCTCGACCTCGAGACGCTGGACCTCCTCGCCGAGGTGATCGGCGACTACGACGGCACGCTCCTGCTGGTCAGCCACGATCGCGACTTCATCGACCGCACCGTGACGACGACGCTGGTGGCGGACGGCGACGGCCGCTGGAGCGAGTATCCGGGCGGCTATTCCGACATGCTGGTGCAGCGTGGCGAGGCGCCGGTGCGGGCGGTGGAGAACACCGGCCCCGCCAAGGCGAAGAAGCCGAAGGAGGACAAGCCCGCCGCGCCGAAGAAGGCCGCCAAGCTCTCCTTCCGCGAGAAGCACGACCTCGAAACGCTGCCGGCCAAGTTGGAGGCGCTGGACGCTGCGATCGCCGAGCTGAGCGACGCGCTGGCCGACCCGAGCCTCTACGCCAGGAACCCCACGCGGTTCGAGACGCTGACCGGCGACCTCGCCACCCGGCAGGCCGAGAAGGACGCCGCCGAAGAGCGCTGGCTGGAGCTGGAAATGAAGCGCGAGGAGCTGGAAGCGGGGTGATCCGCCGTCGCGGCGGCCGGAGCCACGCCCGGTGACCGCCTCTCCGCCCCCCATCCGCGTCACGGACCCGGACGACCCGGCGATCGCGCTCTTCCGCGACATCCGCGAGCGGGACAGGATCGGCCGGGACGGTGTCTTCATCGCCGAGGGGCTCTCGGTGCTGACGGTGCTCTTGGAGCGTTCGCCGCTGGAGACGCTGGCGCTGCTGGTCGAGGAGAGCCGGGTGGCGCGCCTCCCCGTGCTGGCACGCCGGGGCGCCGCGCCGCTCTACGTGGCCCCGCAGAGCGTCGTCGACACGATCGCCGGCTTCCACCTGCATCGCGGGATCCTCGCCGCCGGCCGGGTCCCGGCGCCGCGCCCGCTGGCCGCGCTGCCGGCGGGACCGCTGCGCCTGCCGGTGCTGGTCAACCTCGCCAATCACGACAATGTCGGCGGCATCTACCGCAATGCGGCCGCGTTCGGTGCGGCGGGCGTGGCGATCGACGCGACGACGGCCAACCCCTTTTACCGCAAGGCGATCCGTGTCGGCGCGGGGGCCCCGCTGACGGTACCGACCTACACCGCCGGGGACGATCTCGTGGCTGCGCTGCGTGCGGCCGGCCTCACCCCCTACGCGCTGACACCGGGTGCCGACGCCCGCCTCGGCGCCACGCCGCTCGCCGAACGCGCGGCCTTCCTGCTGGGCACGGAGGGCCCCGGCCTGCCCGAGGCGCTGATCGCATCGGCCGAGCCGCTGGCGATCGCGATCGCGCCGGGCGTCGACAGCCTCAACGTCGCGACCACCGCCGGCATCGCGCTCCACGCCCACGCCCTGCAACACGGCCTGTAGCCGACCCACGGCGAACTCTCGCAAGGATGCGCAGGCGGCGTCGCGGCCGACGTGCCGGGCGCGCCGGGCGCCGCCGATGCGCGGCGGGTCAGGCGACCGAAGGCGGTTCGCTGCGCTGGAGGGGGAGGACGTTCGCCTCGGTCATGGCGGAATGGTCGGCCCGGAGGGCCTGGTCGCGGAGGCGCTCCAGAAGCGCCTTCTCGCGCTGCGTCACCGCCCAGACGATACGCGGCGCGAGGTAGCGGGCGGCGACCCGCGGCGAGAGCCGGCAGACCATCCGACTCGCACACCAATAATTGCGCAACTCGTAGCTTACGGACATTGCCCTGCACCTAAGTTCAGTGAATTGCCGATCAGGCTAACCTTTGGGTCATGGGCCAGAAAGGCCATCGGCGGAATAGCTGTTTGGCGGGAACCAAGCGGCGCGTCGTGTTGTTAAGTAAATTGGTCCACGATGTCAGCACCCTAGCACGTCCCGGAAATGACGACGGCCCGCCCGTTGTCCCCGATCGCGGGCCTCCCCGCCCCGCGACGGGACGCGTCAATGCCCCTCAAAGGCCATCACCGCGAAGGTGGCGACGCCGATGTCGGCCAGCCGCCGGGCGCCCCCCAGCTCGGGCAGGTCGATCGCGAAGGCCGCCAGCGGCACCGTACCGCCGGCGCGCTGGATCAGCCGGGCCGCGGCGATCGCGGTGCCTCCGGTCGCGATCAGATCGTCCACCAGAAGCACCGTCGCGCCGCCGTCGGGAATGGCGTCCCTGTGGATTTCCACCTCGTCGGTGCCGTACTCCAGCGCGTACTCTTCGCGATAGACCTCGGCGGGGAGCTTGCCGCACTTGCGAATCGGCACGAACCCCTTGCCCATCTTCAGCGCCAGCGCGCCGCCCAGGATGAAGCCGCGCGCGTCGATCCCGGCGACGAGGTCGAACCCCTGCCCGGCCGCGTGCCCGGCGATCGCGTCCACCGTGCGCGCCAACCCGTCGGCGTCGCCGAACAGGGTCGTCACGTCACGGAAGACGATGCCCGTCTTGGGATAGTCGGGGATCGCCCGCACCATCTCGCGCAGGTCGCGCGTCGTCTGGCTCATGGTCAGGTCCTGTGGAGGACGCGGCCGGCAACCGCGTCGAGTTTGGCGACGAGCGCCGGGTCGCGCGCTTCCGGCGCGGTGATGATGGCGAACTCCAGCGCCGTGTCCGACCCCGTGGAGCAGGGCTGGCGCGTCGGCGGGGTCGCCACGGCGAGGGCCTGGACCAGCGCGCGCGCCGCGTCGCCGTTGGCCCGCATGGTGGTGATGATCTGCTGGATGTCGACCTCGCCGTGGTCGGGGTGCCAGCTGTCGAAGTCTGTCACCATGGCGACGGTGGCGTAGGCGATCTCGGCCTCGCGGGCGAGCTTGGCCTCCGGCATGTTGGTCATGCCGATCACGTCCGCCCCCCAATTGCGGTAGAGGTGCGATTCGGCCAGCGAGGAGAACTGCGGCCCCTCCATCGCGAGGTAGGTCCCGCCGCGATGGCAGACGACGCCCGCGACGTCCGCCGCCGCGGCGATGCGGTCGCCCAAGTCGCGGCTGACGGGATGGGCCATCGACACATGCGCCACGCAGCCCGCCCCGAAGAACGACTTTTCGCGCGCGAAGGTGCGATCGATGAACTGGTCGACGATCACGAACGTCCCCGGCGGCAGGTCCTCGCGCAGCGAGCCGCAGGCCGAGAGCGAGACGAGGTCGGTCACACCGGCGCGCTTCATCACGTCGATGTTGGCGCGATAGTCGATCTGCGTCGGGCCGAGGCGGTGGCCGCGGCCGTGGCGGGGCATGAACACGATCCGGGTGTCCGCCAGGGTGCCGACGAGGACCCGGTCGGACGGCTCGCCCCACGGGCTTTCCACCGTCTCCCACGTCCCCTCGAGGCCTGGCAGGTCATAAAGTCCCGACCCGCCGATGATGCCGAGCACAACGTCCATCAGCTCTCCTCGTCCTCCTGCGGCGCGTAGTCGACGCGCGTCAAAACAAGGCCGACCGCCGGAGCGACCGGACCGCAGGCCGGCCGCGAGCGGGCCGCCAGCGCCGCCGCGACGTCCCGCGGCTGCCAGCGGCCGATGCCGACTTCGACCAGCGTGCCGACCATGGACCGAACCTGATTGTGAAGGAAAGAGCGCGCGCTGGCCCGCACCTCGATCCGTTCGCCCGAACGCGTCACGTCGAGCCGGTCGAGCGTGCGCAGCGGGCTCTTGGCCTGACACTGCGCGGCGCGGAAGGTGGTGAAGTCGTGCCGGCCGACGAGGTGGGCGGCGGCCGCGTTCATCGCCGCGACGTCGAGCGGCTGCGGCACCCGCCATGCGGCACGCTCGAGCGCCAGCGGCGGCCGGCGGTTGACGATGCGGTAGAGGTAGTGCCGCGCGCGGGCGGAGTGGCGCGCGTCGAAGTCGTCGCCCACGCGCTCGGCCGAGAGGACGGCGACCGGCTCGGGCCGCAGGTGGGCGTTGACCGCGTCGCGCACGGTGTCGGCGCGCCAGTCCTTGGCGAGGTCGACGTGGGCCACCTGGCCGGTGGCGTGGACGCCGGTGTCGGTGCGCCCGGCGCCGTGGACGCGGGTCGCCGTGCCGACGAACTTCTCCAGCGCGTCCTCCAGCGCCTCCTGCACGGCGCGCCCGGTCTCCTGGCACTGCCAGCCGACATAAGGCGTCCCGTCATATTCGATGGTGAGCTTGTAGCGCGGCACGGCAGCTGGCGATCGGTTGCGGGGCGGCCTCGATGGCGGCGTCGCCGGCGGGCTCCCCCGGCCTAACCGGCAGCCGCGGCGAAGTCCATCTCGCCGCGCCGCTCAGCGCTCGAACCGGTCGCCCGGGCCGATGCGGGCGCCGCGCAGGAAGGCATCCGCCTCCACCGGCGACTTGCCGGCCCGCTGGACCCGCACGAGACGCACCGCGCCGCGCCCGCAGGCGACGGTCAGACGGTCGTCCAGCACCTCGCCCGGCGCGCCCGTCCCGTCGGCGAGGGTCGCGCGCAGCACCTTCAGCCGCTCCGGTTTGCCGCCGATCTCGATGGTCGCGTGGGCGCCCGGCATCGGGTTGAGGCCGTGGATGTGGTTGCGCACGGTCTCGGCGTCGGCGGTGAAGTCGATCGGCGCCTCGGCCTTGTCGATCTTGTGGGCGTAGGTGACACCCTCCTGCGGCTGCGGCGTCATCGTCAGCGCCTCGCGCTCCAGGCCGGCGAGGGCGCGGACCATCAGGTCGGCGCCGAGGCGCGAGAGGCGGTCGGTCAGGTCGGCGGCGGTGTCGTCCGGTCCGATCGGCGTGCGCTCCACCATGGCGACCGGGCCGGTGTCGAGGCCCTTCTCCATGCGCATGACCGCAACGCCCGTCTGCGCGTCGCCGGCCATGATGGCGCGGGCGACCGGCGCCGCGCCACGCCAACGCGGCAGCAGCGAGGCGTGGACGTTGAAGGCCCCCAGGGGCGCCGAGTCGAGCACCGCCTGCGGCAGGATCAACCCGTAGGCGACGACCACCAGCACGTCCGCCTCCAGCGCCTCGATCGCGCCGGCCTCCTCTTTCAAGGACGTCGGATGGCGCACCTCGATGCCCAGCGCGTCGGCCGCCTCGTGCACCGCCGAGCGGCGCTCGGCCATGCCGCGGCCGGCCGGACGCGGCGGCTGGGTGTAGACGGCCGGGATCTCGTGCCCCTGGCCGGCGATTTCCATGAACGTCGGCACCGCGAAGGAGGGCGTGCCCATGAAGACGACGCGCATCATGCCGTCACCCGCGGGCGAGCGGACGGACCGCGGCGCACCGGCTGCGCGAATCGGGTCGGGGTCACCATCACGCGCCGAGCTTGGCTTGCTTGGCGAATTTCTTCAGCACCCGCTCCCGCTTCAGCCGGGAGAGATAGTCGACGAAGAGGACGCCGTTCAGGTGGTCGATCTCGTGCTGCAGGCAGGTGGCCAGCAGGCCGTCCGCGTCCACGGTCCGCTCCGCGCCCTCGCGGTCGAGGTAGCGCACGGTGACGCGGGCCGGACGCTCGACGTCTTCGGTATAGTCGGGGATCGACAGGCAGCCTTCTTCGTAGACGGAGGTTTCCTCCGAGCGGGCGACGATCTCGGGGTTGATCAGCACCATCGGCGCAGGCTCGGCGTCGTCCTCCGTCGCCACGTCCAGGACGACGAGGCGCTCCGAGATGCCGATCTGCGGCGCGGCGAGGCCGATGCCGGGCGCGGCATACATGGTCTCGAGCATATCGTCGGCCAGTGACTTGATCCGATCGTCGACGGCGGTCACAGGCTCTGCCACACGCCGCAGCACGGGATCGGGGATGATGAGGATCGGACGTTTCGCCATGGGCGGCAGATATGACGCGCGTGGGCGGCGGTCAATTGTCAAACGGCCCGCCAATTGCCTATGAGACCTCTACCATGACAACGCTTTTCCTCTCCGCCGACTGGGGACAGGACGAATGGCTCGCCGCCTGGCAGGCCGTCGCCCCGAACCGCCCGCTCCTCGTCCACGGCCGGGACGACTACGACCCCGCCGGCATCGACTACGCGCTGACCTGGAAGCCGCCGCGCGGCGTCCTGAAGACGCTGCCGAACCTGAAGGCGATCTTCAACATGGGCGCCGGCGTCGACGGGGTGATCGCCGACCCGGAGTTTCCGGCCGTGCCGCTGGTGCGCCTCGTCGACCCGGACCTGACCTCGCGGATGGGCGAGTGGGTCGTCCTTCAGGTGCTCACTCACTTCCGCCAGGCGCTCACCTACCTGGACTTCCAGGCGAAGCACGAGTGGACCGAGCTGACGCAGCCCGCCGCGCACTCCGCCCGCGTCGGGCTGATGGGCTACGGCACCCTCGCCCGCCACTGTGCGCCGATCCTCCTGGCGCTCGGCTTCAACGTCCACGGCTGGTCCCGCTCGCCCAAGTCGAGCGACATCACCCTCCACTACGGCGACGACGGGCTCGACCATTTCCTCGCCCGGACCGACATCCTCGTCTCGCTGCTGCCGCTGACCGAGGGCACGCGCGGCATCCTCGACGCGGCGCTGATCGCCAAGCTCGGCGGCGGCAGTCCGCTGGGGCCGGTGCTCGTCAACGCCGGCCGCGGCGGCCTGCAGAACGAGGCGGACATCCTGGCCGCGCTGAGGTCGGGCGCGCTGAAGGGTGCCTCGCTCGACGTCTTCAACGAGGAGCCGCTGCCGGCGGGAGACCCGATGTGGGACGGGCCCAACCTCGTCATTACCCCCCACGTCGCGGCGGCCTCCGACCCGGAGGCCACCGTCGCCAACATCATCCGCCAGATCGACGCCTACGAGAGCGGCCAGCCGCTGCAGAACGTCGTCGACCTCGCGCGCGGCTACTGAGGAGAGTGAGATGACCTTCGACCTCGTCATCACGGGGGGCACGATCGCGACGGCCGCGGATGTGTTCAAGGCCGACGTCGGCATCAAGGACGGCGTCGTGACGGCGCTGGGGATCGGCCTTGAGGGCGCCGAGACGATCGACGCGACGGGCCAATACGTCCTGCCGGGCGGTATCGACAGCCACGTCCACATCGACCAGCCCTCCGGCGAGGGCATCACCATGGCCGACACGTTCGAGACCGGCACCCTCTCCGGCCTCTTCGGCGGCAACACCACGCTGCTCCCCTTCTGCATCCAGGAGAAGGGCAAGTCCCTGCGCGAGGCGCTGACCCAGTACCACGCCAAGGCCGAGGGCAACTGCTACACCGACGTCTCCTTCCACCTCGTCATCTCCGACCCGTCCGAGGCGGTGCTGGGCCAGGAGCTGCCGGCGGCGGTCGAGGATGGGTACACCTCGTTCAAGGTCTTCATGACCTACGAGAACCTTCGCCTGAACGACGCCGAGATCCTCGCCGTGATGGACACCGCCCGGCGCACCGGCGCGCTCGCCATGGTCCACTGCGAGAACGAGGACGCGATCCGCTTCCTGATCGACCGCCACGTCGCCGAAGGCCGCCTCGAGCCGGCCTCCCACGCCACGACCCGGCCGCTGGCGGTGGAGCGCGAGGCGACGCACCGCGCCATCTCGCTCGCCGAGGTGGTCGACGTGCCGGTCGTCATCGTCCACGTCTCCAACGGGGCGGCGATGGAGGAGATCGAGCGGGCGCGGGCGCGCGGCATGAACGTCACCGGCGAGACGTGCCCGCAGTACATCCGCCTCACCGAGAAGGACCTCGAGGGCATGAACTGGGAGGGCGCCAAACAGGTCTGCTCCCCGCCCCCGCGCACCGAGGCCGAATGGGAGAACATCTGGCGCGGCATCGAGAACGGCGTGTTCGACGTCTTCTCCTCGGACCACTGCCCGTTCCGCTACGACGACGACCACGGCAAGCTGAACCCCAAGGGCCGAACCGATTTCCGCCACATCCCCAACGGCATTCCGGGGGTCGAGACGCGTTTGCCGATCCTCTTCTCCGAAGGCGTCTCCAAGGGCCGGATCGACATCAACCGTTTCGTGGCGCTGACGTCGACCAACCACGCCAAGACCTACGGCCTCTATCCGAAGAAGGGCACGATCGCGGTCGGTTCGGACGCCGACATCGTGCTGTGGGATCCGCAGGCGCAGACCACCATCCGCCACGCCGACCTTCACGGCGGGTCCGACTATACCCCTTACGAGGGGCTGGAGGTCAAAGGGCTGCCGAAGACGGTGATCCTGCGCGGCAAGGTGATGGTGAAGGACGGCGCGCTGACCGGCACCAAGGCCGACGGCAAGTACCTGCCGCGCGAGAAGTCGATGAAGGTACGCCGCAAGGGTTGAGCGGCGCGCCCCGCGGGGCCGGGGCGCCGGTGACGACGGGCGTGGACGATGCGCGCGGGAGGATGCCTCGCACCGGGCGGGCGGTCGCAATCGGCGGCCGCGCGCCCTATGGTGTTCATCCGTGGCTCAGGGTCGCCTTGGCAGACCCTCGCCCACGGCCGGTCCCTGTGCGAGGCGACGGCCGGCCGATCCATCGAGGTTGAGCGCTCCCGTCGCGCCGACGGGGGTCCGGGAGTATGACCGATGAGGCGTCTTGCCCTTCTCGCCCTGCCGCTGGCGGTGGCGAGCGCAATGGCGACAGCGACGGCCCCAGCACGCGCGCAGAACTATACCACCGCGCTGCAGCTGACGCCGGACGAGCGGCGTGCCCTGGAAAGCCGCCTGTCCACGATCCTCGACTATGCCCAGGACAATCAGGTCGCGCGGTTCGAGCTGCCCGGCGGCGGGCAGGCCGCGATCCGCCCCTACCGCGCCGTGCGCGGCAGCAACGGCCGGCTGTGCCGCGGCTACCGGGTCGACGTCGACAGCCTCGCCGGCCGCTCCGCGGTGGACGGGTACCGTTGCCGCGAGGGGCAGGCCTGGGTGATCGCCGAGCCGGAGACGACCCTGCAGCAGGCCGGGCCGCTCGACCTGCGCACCCCCGGCGCCCCCCCGGCGTCCGAGGTGACGCCACCGCCGGGCTCCTTCGCCGACCGGATGCGCGAACGCCTGGGCAACCCCAATGCGCCGTACGACGGCGAGCCCGAGCCCGAGCCCGAGAACGCGTCCCTCTTCGGCCCCGGCGAGGTTCCGCCCCTGCCCCGCAAGGCGCCGGCGCGCGTCGCCACCGCCGCGCCGCCGGCCGACGCTGCCGGCAGGCCGGCGCCGACCGCGCCAGCCACGACGGACAGCGCCGCGCCTCCCGGCAACGCCGACATCGCGACCGCCGCGCCGCAGATCACCGCCCGCCCCGCCGAGCCACAGGACACCACCGCGGGCGCCGGCGACACCGGCGGCGCCGCGACCACCAGCGACGCCGGGGACACGGGGGACGCTGGCGGTGGACCCGGCGAGACGAGCCTGGTGCGGCAGAACTCCGTCTCCAGCGCCGACGCCGACACGCCCCCGAACGACACCTTCGCGCCGACCGTGCGGGCCCGCCTCACCACCGACCGTGCCGAGCCCGCCGCCGCTCCCTCCGCCTCCGCCCCCGCCGCACCGCCACGCGACGTGACCCCGCGCGGCGACGGCCCAACCGGCACCGGGCCGGTCGACGTCGCGGCGACGGACACCACGCGCGTCGTCGGCGCGCCGGTCGCCGGGCCGCCTGGCGGCGACGCGACCGACGAGCGCGTCGTCGCCGCGCTGAAGGAACTCGACTATCTGCCCGCGAGCACGGACGGCTCGTCGAGCGCGGTGCAGGACGCGATCGGCGACTTTGCCCGCGACGAGCGTTTCGCCCTTCCCGTCCCCGCCACGACGCTGCTCGCCCGCCTCAACGACGCGCTGGACCGCTCCGGCTCGCTCCCGGTGTGCACCACCGACACGCAGACGATGTGCATCGCCCCCTGATCCGGTGATGCCGGCGCCCGGCCGGTCTGCCGCCCCTTGCGTGCGGAGCGGCACGCCGGCCGCACCGGTCGTCGCTTCGCACGGTTGGGCGGACGGGGTGGGCCGCGCGTGGGGCCCGCAGGGGCGAGGCGTCCGCGGCGCCGCGCCGGGCACCGCGCTCCGGGGACGCACTCAGGGGACGCGGCTGACGGTGGCCTGCGTCGGCGCGCGCACGGTGCGCACGGCCAGCGAGGTGTCGGTTGTCATCGGCACGCGCACGCGCTGGGCGGCATTGCCGGTGAAGACCTCGCCGTCGAGGCGGATGCGGTAGGTGCCGTCGGCGTCGATCAGCACCGTGCCGGACTCGGCGGGGATCGAGACCCAGCCGTCGTCGGCCGTCACCGTGATCGCGTCGCGGCCCATGAGCCCGGAGGCGGTCCGCTGGAAGAGCCCGAAGTCGGCGAGGCCGCTCTGCTCCAGGTAGACCGCCGCGCCGCCGATGCCGACGAGCGCCACCAGCGCCACGACCACCGTGCCGAAGAGCCCTTTGGAGACGCTGCGCCGCCGCGGCACGACGAGGATTTCGCGCGTGCGCGGCTCGGCCACCACCACCCGGCGCGGCCGCTTGGGCGCACCCGCCGGCGCGACGCTGAGGCCGGTGCCCGCCTCGCGCCCACTCGCCCGCGAATGGCCGGGGACGATCGCCGCGACGTCGAAGTCGGACGGGGCGTCCTGTGGGCCGGTGCGCTGGGGCGCTTCGTCGCCGGTGTCCTCGGCGTCCTCGCCATCCTCGTCGGCCTCGGGGTCCGGCGCGTCGCCGTCGCCCGGCTCGGTCTCGTCGGCCCACTGGACACGGCCGCGGCCGCCGGCCCGCTCGGTGCCGGGGCGCGTGGCCCCGAGATCGGCCGTGCGCCGGTCTTCGGCGCCGACACCGACGTCGATCCACACTTCGGAATCGTCTTCGGCCGCGTCGGTCGCCGCCGGCGCGTGCGGCGCGTCTCGTTCGGCAGCGTTCTCCGGGGGCGGCGGCGGCGCGGGCTCGAACAGCTCGTCGCCGAGGGCGCCTTCGAGGCGGGAGGCGATATCGCCCGGCGCGACGGGTCGAGGCCGCGTGCGCCGACCGGGGTCGACCGCTGCGGGCGAATCGGGCGTCGTCGGCGTGTTCGGGGTCCCGGTGGGGAAATCGATCCCGCACACCGGGCACCGATAGGCGCCGGACACGACCGGTTCGCCGCACGCGCGGCAGCGGAAAAAGGCTCGCGAGGCCAAATACGCCCCCTCGTTCACAGACTGTCCGGCGAATGCCACCAACGGCAGCGCCGGTCAAACCAAACGCGGCGACGCCCCGATCGGGTCCCGCCCGACCGGCCGCACGACCTTAGCCCGAATTTCGATGCAGTCGGCAACATCCCGTCGCCGCGTCACGGTGCCGGGCGGGCGGCGCGCCTGCGGCGGGTGCGCGCGCCGATCCGCCGGCTGCCGCCGGTGTCAGACGCGCAGCGCGCTGCGCAGGCGCTCCGGGTCGGGCATGCCGCCCTGTACCAGCTCCGGATTGTCGCCGGCGGTGTAGATCTTGAGGATGCCGCAGTTGAAGATGCGGTCGACGAAGGTCTGGTCGACGCGCACCGTGCGGATCGATTCCAGCTCGATCTCCAGCCGCTCCTTGTTGAAGACGCCGCGCGTCAGCAGGACGCGCTCGTCGCCGACGGTCAGCAGCGTGCACTTCTTCTTGATGTACCAGACCAGCAGCCACACGATGCCGACCCCCACCGGGATCAACAGACACGCCAGGATGAAGCGCCCCGGCTCGTCCGCGAACATGCGCGGGTGTTCCTGGTAGCGAGGCTTGGGGACGTTGTCGGCAGTCACATCGGTCATCGATTTCAGCGCTTTCTGTCGGTCAGGCGTCTGGGCCGTCCGGCGGGCGGCCCCCGGCGAGCAACCCGCGAGGCCCCACAATGGTTGCCTTGGTGGCGGGAGTGCAAGTCTAGCCTGGGGTCTCGCGCGCGGCACGCAACATGGTGCGCAGCCGGGTCGGATCCGGCAGGCCGCCCTGGTCGATGTCGGGCACGTCGCCGGTGGTGTAGACCTTGAGGATGCCGCAGTCGAAGACGCGGTCGACGAGCGTCTGGTCGATCCGCACGGTGCGAATCGAGCTCATCTCCACCTCGATGCTCTCCTTGCTGAAGATGCCCCGGCGCAGGGTCACCCGCTCGTCGTCGATCGTGACGACGGTGCTGCGGTTGATGACCCACCACACGATCAGCCACACGAGGCCGACGCCGAGCGGCACCAGCAGGCAAGCGAGGATGAAGCGCCCCGGCTCGTCGGCGAACATGGTGGGGTGTTCTCGGTAGAGAGGGGGCGTCATGCGCGCGTCCGGTGCTGCATCAGTGTTCACGCAGCAATATAAGCGCGCGATGTCAGACGCATACCCCTTACCGCCTCAGCTTCGCGTGAGGGGGGATTGGGACCGGCCCGGCGGCGCGGTGTCCGGCAGGGTCGCCGGCGGGATCCCGGACGGGGTCTCCGGGCGGCGCGTGGGTCAGTGGACGTGCTGGTGCGTGACCAGGCGCCAAGTGCCCGCCGAGATGAGCTGTTGATAGCACACGACGACCGAATGCAACTTGCCGTCAATCTCGCGCTTCCAGAAGTCTAGGAACGTTTCCAGGACCGGAAACTCGGGTGCGCAGTCGTATTCCTGCCAGATGTAACTTTGGAGAATCGCCGGATGGTCCGGCAGGCGGTAGAGGATTTCCGCGGTTGTCAAGCTGTAGCCGGCGAGTTGCCGTTCCAACGCTGTCGCCATTGGTCTCTCCAGGTCGAACAAACAAAAGTCTGCCACGAGATCTGACAAAGGCAAGCCGGCGAATGAATTTTAAGCAAGCTGGGCAACAGGTTAGCTGGCAGCAGTGCAGGAGACTGCTAGCGCGCGCCGGAAACCTCGGCCGTGTCCGGTAACGTATCCGCCACCACGGCGCGTCGTTCGCCCATCGGCTTCATCGGCCCGACCGTGGTGTCCGTGATCAACTGGTGCTCGACTTCGGCGTTCAACTCGGCGCCGATGAGGAGAATCATCAGCGACACGTAGAGCCACATCATGAAGCCGATCACCGCCCCCAGCGATCCGTAAGTGGCGTTGTAGTTGGCGAAATTGGCCAGGTAGAACGAGAAGGCCGCCGATGCCGCGACCCACAGAGCCGCCGTCAGCACGCTGCCCCAGACGACCCACCGCAGGCGGGGCGGCCGCCGCGACGCACCGTAGCGAAACAGCAGGCTCAGCCCCGAGAGCAGCACCACGAAGAGGATCGGCCACCGCGCCAGGTCGATGATGAGGCCGCCGGTCGACTGCAACCCGATCACCGCCAGCACCGCCGGCACCACGACGATGGCGCCCAGCAGGATCGCCGCCGCGACGATCGCCGCCAACGTGAACGCCAGCGAGATCAGCGTCAGCTTGACGAAGCCGCGCTTCTCCTCCTCGCCGTAGACGACGTTCATGGCCGCGAACAGCGCCTTGACCCCCGCGTTGGCACTCCACAGCGCCACGCCCAGGCCGACCGCGAAGCCGATCCCCAGCGTCCCCTCGTTCTGCGAGGCGAGGCGGCTCAGCTGCTCGCTGACGAGGTCGATCGCCTCGGCCGGCAACACGCCCGTCAGCGCCGTCACGTGCTCCTGCACGGCCGCGACGTCGAACACCAGCCCGTAGAGGGCGACGAACGCGGCCAGCGCCGGGAAGATCGCCAGCAGCAGGAAGAACGTCGCCCCGCCGGCGATGAGAGAGAGGTTGTTGCGGCCGACGTCGCGCACGGTGCGTTTGAGGATCTCCATCCACGCGCCGGGCGGGATCTGGAAGATCCCTTCCGCGTAGCGCCCGTCCACACCCGCCTTCGGCTCCGCAACGTTCATAGACACCGCCTCCTCGTCATTAAGCGCAACCGCCCGTGTGGCGCGCCGGTTCCATGCCGCGGCGCAATCGTCCGGCAGCGGGCGCCGCCGAGGCGAAACGGCGCGTCGGCGGACGGTGCGTTGACTGAGGGCGGATGGACCGGCAGAAACCTTACGGGCCCTTAATGTTCCGGCCCCGTCACGGAGCAGACGCGCGCGAGTATGATGCACGACGCCCTCGCCCCCCGGCCGGACGGCGGCCCGGCCCCGCTCGATCCCTCGGTGGCCCCCGCGCTCGCCGAGATCGCGGCGCTGAAGCGCGTGCCCGGCCTCGCCGATGCGCACCGCTCGCTGGCCGACGAGGGCTTCCGCCGCGCCTGGACCGCTCTCCTCGACGGTGAAGCGCCAGAGACGGTGGCGCTCGCCGAGGTCGCCTTCGCCGCCGTGCAGATCGCCATCGCCCCGGTGGACGCCTCGCAGCTGCGTTTCGCCGGCGTCGAGCCCGAGGACCGCCGCACCGTCTATGCCAACGCCGCCGCCCGGATGATGGGCGACCTCCCGGAGCCCGTCGCCGACCGCCTCGCCGAGATCGTCGAGGGGACGGCGCCGACCGGCGAGGGGCCGCAGTTCGTCGAGCTGCTGGCGACGCAGCCGCGCGCCGGGGCGCTGCGCGAAGGGGCGGCGCGGCTCATCATGCCGCCGGAGGAGATGCAGTCCGAGCACGGCTGGTGCGTCGGCGTGATCGGCGGCCTGTTGCAGCGCCAGCGCGGCGAGCCGGCGGCCGGAGCCTTCCTGCTCGGCCTCGCCCATCATCTGGGCGACGCCTACACGATGACGAGCGCCACCGACCTCTCCGCCGCGCAGCTCCAGCAGGCGCGGGCGCGCTCGGAGCGGCGCGCGCTGGAGCAGTGCGCCGGCGACCTCGCCGAGGCGCTCGAGGCCGGGCTCGCCGCGCGCGAGGACGTCGCCGCCCCGTCCGTCGGCGCCTTCGTCGCCGCCGACCTGATCGACCGCGTCCTGCAGCAGCGCCACTATGCGAACCTCGCGGGCTTCTCGTTGTCCGATGCGATGGACGCGCGGGAATTCGCGGCGCACGGCCCCCTCTACGACTTCCAGCTCGACGTGCTGCGCCGATTCCGCCTCATCTTTTGAGGCGCGGCGATCCGGTCCCGATCGCGGCAAAGACACGACGTCGACCGCCCGCCCCACCCTTTTGCCGGCAAAGTGTCGAGAAAACAGGCGGATTTCGGCCCGCGCGGGGTCGGCGAGACTTGGCAAACCGGCGCGATGAGCCGATAACCTTGCAGCGAAGCATTTCGTTGCGCCGGTGGTCCGATTCCTGCCGACGTCGCGATGTGCGCGGGTGCCGCAGGGGTGTGCGGCGCCAGCCCCACCGCAGGACCTCAGGCCCAATAGTCGACGACCCATGCTGCGCTTTGCCTACAATACGAACGGTTGCGCCTACCATCGCCTGGACGATGCGCTCGACCTCATCTGCGAGTCCGGCTACCAGGGCGTCGCCCTGACGCTCGACAGCCACCACTTCGACCCCCTCGCCGACGACTACGAGGATGCCGCAGGTCGCCTCGGCGAGCGGCTGAAGGCGCTCGACCTCGGCCTCGTGATCGAGACCGGCGCCCTCTACCTTCTCGACCCGCGCGAGGCGATGGAGCCGAGCCTCCTGCACCCGACCGAGGACGGCCGGCGTCGGCGGATCGACCTCGTCGAGCGTGCGGTCAACATCGCCAGGATCTGCGAGGCGGAGGCGGTGACCTTCTTCGCCGGCCGTCGCCGCCGCAACGTCAGCCAGGAGAATGCCGGCGCCTGGTTGCTCGACGGGTTGAGCCAGATCGCCGAGATCGGCGCCAAGGCCGGCGTCGCCGTCGCGCTGGAGCCGGTGCCGGGGCAAATGGTCGGCACGCTGGACGACTTCATGCTCGTGCGTGAGGCGCTGAAGCAGATGACCGGCACTGCGCCGACCCTCTCGCTCGACGTCGGCCATTGCCTGGTGACCGGCGAGCGCGAGCCGGCCGTGGCGGTGAAGGAGTTCGCCCCCGTCCTCGGCGCGGTCGGCATCGAGGACATGGTCCGCGGCCTCCACGAGCATCGCCCGCTCGGCGAGGGCGACCTCGACCTCCCCGCCGTGCTGGCCGCCCTCGACGAAATCGGCTTCGAGAAGCTGATCTCGGTGGAGCTGCCATTGCAGTCGCAGCGCGCGCACGAGATGATCCCCAAAATGATGGACGTCCTGCAGGAGAACCTGCCGAGCGATTGAGAGCCGGCCGCAGGTCGCGCGCTCGGGGAACGGCAGAGTGTAGAGCGGCGCTCGCGCAACCAAGGGCCGTGCGCCCATTGGGCACAGCGGGAAACGGTTGTGCCGCGCGCCGCTCGCGCCACCTCCAGCGGAGGTCATTGCGCCGCACCGGCGCCGCAGACACGATGAGGACGCCTTTGCCATGCGCCTTGCCATCGCCCTCGCGCTGAGCGCCGCACTCGCCGGGCCGGGATATGCCCAGTCGGCCCCGCCGGTGGAGGTCGGCCCGCCCGACGCGCCCGACCAGCGCCCCGCGTTCGAGGGACAGACCCGCGCCCCCCAGCCCGACAATCCGGTCCCCGTCGCGACGCGCATCGTCGCCACGGGCCTGCCAAAGCTGTGGGCGCTGGAGTTCCTGCCGGACGGGCGCATGCTCGTCACCGCCAACTCCGGCTCGATGCACATCCTCACCGAGAACGGCCACGTCGGCCCGATGATCGCCGGCGTCCCCAGCGTCGACTCGCGCGGCCAGGGCGGCCTCCTCGACCTCGCCCTCGACCCCGACTTCGCCTCCAACCACCAGATCTATTTTTCCTACGCCGAGCCGCGCGGTGACGGTGTCAACGGCACCTCCGTCGCCACCGCCACCCTGGAGCTGCGCGAGGGCAACACCGCCGCGCTGAAGGGCGTGCGCGTCATTTTCCGGCAGAAGCCGGGCTATGCGGGGACCAAGCACTTCGGCTCCCGCCTCGCCTTCGCGCCGGACGGCACGCTCTTCGTCACCACCGGCGAACGCTCCGACACGCCGATCCGCGACAGCGCCCAGGCGCTCGACGCCGGAATGGGCAAGATCTTCCGCATCAACCGCGACGGCACCGTGCCCGACGACAACCCGTTCGCCGGACGCGAGGACGTGCAGCCGGCCATCTGGTCCTACGGCCACCGCAACCTGCAATCGGCCCTCGTCGACGCCGACGGCCGGCTGTGGACGGTGGAGCACGGGCCGCGCGGCGGGGACGAGCTGAACCGCCCGCAGGCCGGCCTCAACTACGGCTGGCCCGTCATCACCTACGGTGTCGACTACAGCGGCGCGCCGATCGGCGAGGGGCTGACGCAGATGGAGGGGATGGAACAGCCGGTCTACTACTGGGATCCGGTGATCGCCCCCTCCGGCATGGCGCAGTACGAGGGCGACCAGTTTCCGCAGTGGCGCGGGCGCTTCCTGGTCGGCGGCCTCAAGGCGCGGGCGGTCGTGGTGCTCGACGTGAAGGACGACAAGGTCGTGACCGAGGCGTGGGTGCCGCTCAACGCACGCGTGCGCGACGTGAAAGTCGGCCCCGACGGCGCGGTCTACGCCGTGACCGAGACGGGCAACTCCTCCAACATCGTCAAGCTCGTGCCGCGGAAGGGCTCCTGAGCGGGCCCGCCCGCCGCCGCCGCCCTCGCCACGCCGATCCCCCCGGTTTCGATAACGCCGGATTCGCCTTCCACGCGGACCGGTTAGGCCGCGACGCGGCGTTCGCCGCCACCGGCGAGCGCGGCCGATTAAGCTTGCAGCGAAGAGCGGACTGCGCGACTTGACGGCAGGGCTCGACACGCTCGATTTTCTGGTGCGACGCCGCCGGTCAAGTCGTGCTAGTTGCGCCGCATCGACCGGGTTGCCACGACGGGAGGAGAGGCATGAAGAAAGTTTACGGGTCCGCAGCGGAGGCGCTCGACGGGCTTCTGTTCGACGGCATGTTGATCTCTGCCGGCGGCTTCGGCCTCTGCGGCATTCCCGAGCTCTTGATCGCCGCGATCCGCGACGCGGGCACCAAGGACCTCACCGTCGCCTCCAACAATGCCGGCGTCGACGACTTCGGCCTCGGCGTCCTCCTTCAGACCAAACAGGTCAAGAAGATGATTTCGTCCTACGTGGGCGAAAACGCCGAGTTCATGCGCCAGTACCTGTCGGGCGAGCTGGAGCTGGAATTCAACCCGCAGGGCACACTGGCCGAGCGCATGCGTGCCGGCGGCTCCGGCATTCCGGGCTTCTACACCAAGACCGGCGTCGGCACCCTCGTCGCCGAGGGCAAGGAGCACAAGGACTTCGACGGCGAGACTTACATCCTGGAGCGCGGCATCGTCGCCGACCTCGCCATCGTCAAGGCCTGGAAGGCGGACGACACCGGCAACCTCGTCTTCCGCAAGACCGCGCGGAACTTCAACCCGCCGGCCGCCATGTCCGGCAAGGTCTGCGTCGTCGAGGTCGAGGAGATCGTCCCGCGCGGCTCGCTGGACGGCGACCAGATCCACCTCCCCGGCATCTACGTCCACCGCATCATCCAGGGCGAGCACGAGAAGCGCATCGAGCAGCGCACCACGCGCAAGCGCGAAGCGGCCTGACCCCTCGGGCCGCCGACGCGACCGATGTGACGCCCCTGCGGGGGCAAGGACAATCCGGCGAGACCGCCGACTTTTCAGGAGATGGCTTGTGCCCTGGGACCGCAATCAAATGGCCGCTCGCGCCGCGGAAGAGCTCGAAGACGGCATGTACGTCAACCTCGGGATCGGCATCCCGACCCTCGTCGCCAACTATGTCGGCGACAAGGACATCACCCTGCAGTCCGAAAACGGCATGCTGGGGATGGGCCCCTTCCCCTACGAGGGCGAGGAGGACCCGGACCTCATCAATGCCGGCAAGCAGACGATCACCGAACTGAACCGCACCGCCTATTTCGACAGCGCGACCTCGTTCGGCATGATCCGCGGCGGCAAGATCGCGGCCGCCATCCTGGGCGCGATGGAAGTGGCCGAGAACGGCGACCTCGCCAACTGGATGATCCCCGGCAAGCTCGTCAAAGGCATGGGCGGGGCGATGGACCTCGTCGCCGGCGTCGGCAAGGTGATCGTGGTGATGGACCATACCAACAAGGCCGGCGAGTCCAAGGTGCTGAAGGAATGCACCCTGCCGCTGACCGGAACCGGCGTGATCGACCGCATCATCACCAACCTCGGCGTGCTGGACGTCGTCGAGGGCGGGCTGAAGATCGTCGAGTGTGCCGACGGCGTGACCGAGGACGAGCTGCGCGCCGCCACCAAGGCGACCATCGTCGACTGAGGCGCGTTCGCACCGCCCGAGGCGGGTTACGCCCCCGGCGACGCGAACGCTCCATGTCCCCCGCCGACCCCGCTGGGCCGGCGGCACGATCCCGCCGGCGCCCGAGCCAGCGGCCCGAGGGAGGAAAACGAGACCCATGACCGAGCCCGTAACGCTGACCTTCGACGGCCCCATCGCCGTCATGACGATCGACAATCCGCCGGTGAACGCGCTGTCCCAGGCGGTGATCGACGGAATGCGCACCTGCTTCCACGCGTTCGCGGCGGGCGAGGCGACGGGCCTGGTCATCGCCTGCACCGGCCGCACCTTCGTCGCCGGCGCCGACATCACGATGTTCGACGATCCGTCCTTCTCCGCCGCCCCCTTCAACGCCCTCCTCGCCGACATCGAAGCGTGCGACAAGCCGGTCGCCGCGGCGCTGTTCGGCACGGTGCTGGGCGGTGGGCTGGAGCTGGCGATGGCCTGCCACATCCGCATCGCGCACCCGGCGACCCGCGTCGGGTTGCCGGAGATCAACCTCGGCCTCCTCCCCGGCTCACTCGGCACGCAGCGTCTGCCGCGCCTCTCGGGCCTCGCCACGGCGCTGGAGATGATCTCTTCGGGCAAGCCGATCGCGGCGGAGAAGGCGGTCGGCGCCGGCCTCGTCGACCATCTCGCCGACGATCCGAAGGAGGCCGCCATCCACGCGGTCGCCGACGCCATCAACTCCGGCAAGCCGCCCCGGCGTGCCAGCCGGCTCGCCATCCCCGACCTCGACCAGGCGGACGAGATCATCGCCGGCGCCAAGGCCGCCGCGGACGCCAAGCCCTTCCTGCCGTCGCTCGGCGCCATCGCCGCGTCGCTGGAGGCCGCGACGAAGAGCTTCGCCGAGGGCGAGCGGGTCGAGGCGGCCGAGTTCGAGAAGCTGCGCGCCACCGCGACCTCGCGCGCGCTGCGCCACATCTTCTTCGCCGAGCGCGAGGCGCAGCGCGTTCCGGGGCTGCCGAAGGGCATCGAGCCGCGGCCGATCAAGACCGTCGGCATCGTCGGCGTCGGCACCATGGGCGGCGGCATCGGCATGACCTTCGCCAACGCCGGCTTCCCGGTGACGCTGGTGGAGACCACCGACGCGGCGCTGGAGCGTGGCCTCGGCATCATCGAGAAGAACTACGCCGGCTCCGTCAGCCGCGGCCGCATGTCCGAGCACGAGGCCAAAGAGCGCCGCGCCCTGATGACCGGCACCACCGAGATGAAGGCGCTCGCCGACGCCGACCTCATCATAGAGGCGGTGTTCGAGGACATGGCGCTGAAGCTCGACGTCATCAAGAAGCTCGCCGCGATCGCCAAGCCCGGCGCCATCATCGCCACCAACACCTCGACGCTCGACGTCGACAAGATCGCCGCCGCCTCCAGCCGCGCGTCGGACGTCCTGGGGACACACTTCTTCTCTCCGGCCAACGTCATGAAGCTGCTCGAGGTCGTGCGTGGCGACGAGACGGCGCCGGACGTCCTGCACACGGTGATGAAGCTCTCCAAGCCGATCGGCAAGACGGCCGTCGTCTCGGGCGTGTGCTTCGGCTTCATCGGCAACCGCATGACCGAGGTGTACCTGCGCGAGGCCGACGCGATGCAGCTCGAGGGCGCGAGCGCGGCCGAGATCGACAAGGTGGTCGAGAACCCGGCGTGGCTGGGCCTGGCGATGGGCCCCAACCGCATGGGCGACATGGCCGGCGTCGACGTGATGGCCCGCATCGTCAACGGCTGGGTGGAAGCGGGCGAGGGCCCGCAGGCGCCGGACTACCGGGCGCTGGTGCGCGCGCTCTTCCACCGCGGCAAGTTCGGCCAGAAGACCGGCGCCGGCTTCTACACCTACGAGGGCCGCACGCCGATCCCGAGCGAGGAGACCGCCGCCCTCGCCCGGGAGCTGGCGACGATGCACAACATCGCCCCGCGCGAGCACTCCGACCAGGAGATCTTCGAGCGCCTGCTCTACCCGATGATCAACGAGGCCGCGCTGATCCTGATGGAAGGGATCGCCTACCGGCCCGGCGACGTGGACGTGGTGTGGACCTCCGGCTACGGCTTCCCGGCCTGGCGCGGCGGCCCGCTCTTCATGGCCGACGAGATCGGCATCGCCGAGATCGTCTCCCGGCTGGACCATTATGCCGCGACTCTCGGCAATCCGCACGGATACTGGACGGTGGCGCCGCTGCTGCGCGACCTCGCCGCTTCCGGCCAGCGCCTGTCCGACTGGCGCCCGAGCTGATACGCCCCGGCCTCCGGCCGACCCGCGCCGCCATGTCCGGTCGTCCCGCGCCGGCGTCTCCGGCGGGCTCCGGGTGCGACGACGGGCGACCGGCCGGGCGAACGGATGCCCCATGCGCCGTCATCGCGGCCCGCCGCGGTGCGCAGGCATGACGCGCCCGCCGGACCTCCCGCCCGCCGGACCTCCCGCCCGGCGGCGCCGCGCGGCGGCCGGCCGGCCCGTCGTCCCGTCGCGCCGGGTGATGCCGAGAGGCTTGATCCCCCGTGGCGGCCGGCCGATGCTCCGGCCGCGCCCCACGGGCCGCGAGGCGATAGCATGATGACCACCCGCCAGCCCCCGCACCGTCTTCGCGGATACCCCGCGACCACCGCTCGCCCCGTCTGGCGGTCGGGGCCGCGCGGCGTGGGCGTCGTCATCCCCTTCCGCCGCTACGACGCGGGGTTGGAGGAGGCCGTCGCCTCCGTCTGGGCGCAGTCGGGCGTGGAGGCCGAGGCCATTCTCGTCGCGGTCGGCGTTTCCGAGCGGGACCACCTCCGCGCCGAGCGTCTCGCGGCCAAGGGGCGCGGCCGGATCGCGAGCGCCGCGACGTCGGGTGCCGCCCTCGCCCACGGCACGGCCGCCTCGGGCGCCCCCGTCCTGACGACACTCGATCCCGAGACGACCCTCGCCCCCCACAAACTCGCCGCCGATGTCGACATCATCGGCACGGACCCGCGCGCCATCGCCGTCTGCGACCTGGAGCGCCGCCAGCTCGGCGCGCCGGTGCGCTGGTCCTTCGGCGCGCTCGGCGGTCTCGCCGGCGGCGCCCTCACCGCCGCGGTGGCCGCGCGCGGCCCGGCCCTGCCCCGGCATATCGCCTTCTCGCGCGCCCTCTACGGCCGCACCATGGGCTACGGCCCGACCCTCGGCCGCTTCGCCGACTGGTCGCTCGCCATCGAGCTGAGCGGCCTCGCCTCCGGCGTCGTGCGCACGCCGCAGGTCGGCCTCGTCTGGACGCCGCGGCCCGGCCGCACGCCCGCATGCGAGGCGATGTGGGACGCCGCCCTCGACCTCCACCGCGCCTTCCTGTGCCAAGCGGACATGCTCGCCACCCGCTTCGGCGCCGAGGCGCTCACCTTTCTGCGCAGCGCCGCCGAGACCCTCGTCGTCTCCGCGCCCATGCGTGATGCGTGGGACCATCTGGAGGCCCGCGCGACCTTCCCCGGCCACGTCCTGACAGACCTGCGCGCCCTCGGCCGGGCCCTCGACACGACCTGCGGGCCCGCGCAGGTGCGTCTGGAACGGGCCTACGCCGCGTTGACGGTGCCGGCATGAGCGCACCCAACCTCGGCTTCGACCATTTCACGTCGATCGCCCCGGTCGGGATCGCCGCCCAGGTCGACAAGCTCGCGACGTGGCATGCCGCCCACGGCCGCCCCGTCTTCACCGTCAACCACGCCCGCGAGTTCGATACCTTCGCCGCCGACCTGCCGCCGTGGATGATCCCGGTCGAGGTCGACTTCGCGCGCGCCTACGGCCGCGACTACCTGCCCCTTCGCGCCCTGCGGGACGGCATCGCCCGTGCCGCCTCCCCCACCGCCGAGCGCATCGTCTTCACCAACTCCGACATCAAGGTCCGCGGGATCGACGATGTCGCCGCCCTGGTCACCGCCCCGGCCGACCTCACCTTCGCCTCCCGCAGCGACGTCAGGCCCGACGGCACCGACGCCGGCCTCTACACTGACGGGTTCGACGTCTTCGCGTTCTCGCGCGACAGCCTCGGCGTGCTGGAGCGGGACGACTTGCGCCTCGGCATGCCCTGGTGGGACTACATGGTGCCGGTGCTGGCGATCCTCGCCGGACACACCGTGCGCCGGCTGGACGACGCGGTCTTCCCCCACATCACCCACTCCCAGCGCTGGTCCGAGGTCGCCTACCAGGACATCGGCGTGCGCTGCCTCATGGACATGGCGCCCGACCTGATCGACGCGGACGCCATCACCGGCGCGAAGATCATGACCTTCGCCCGCTTCACCAACGACATCCTCAACAGCGACGCCCTCGGCGACCGGCGCGCCGACGCGCGCCCCACGGACCTGCGCGCCGACATCCGTCGCGTCATCCGCAACATCTTCCGCGACGACACCGACGCGCCCGACCGGGCCGACTATCGCCCCACTCAGGATCTCCTCGGGAGCGATCAGCCGGGGGTCGCCGTCGCGCTCGTCGCCCCTGCGACGCTGGAGCCGGTCCCCGGCGCCTGGAAGCTCAGCCGCAACGGTGCCCCCTACGGCGGAATGTGCCGGATCGTCGCCGAGGTGAAGCGCGGCGGCCGCTACGAGGTCGAGCTGGTCGCCACCAGCGTCGGCAAGCGTCTCAGTGTCGCCATCGGCGGCACGCGCCTGCATCTCACCGAGCCGCGGACGATCCGCCAGTCGGTCTTCGCCCCGCACGAGACGCTGACGATCGACCTCGATCCCGGCGAGGACACCAAGGGCACCGCCACCCTGGCCGCCCTGCGCCTGCGCCGGATGGCGAGCGCCTGACGTCCTCCCGCCGGCGGGGCTCCGAAGGGAGCACGCGGCGCTCACCGCCGGACCGCTCACGACCACGCGCGAGGCGTGCCGGCGTGGTGTCCCGGTCGTCCGCGGCGCGCCCTATGCGCCGAGTTCCGCCGTCACGAGGGCGAGGAGCGCTTGCGCGGCGCGGGTCTTGTGGCGCTGCGGGTGGGTGAGAACCGCGAAGGGGCGAACCGGACGCGGCGCCCAGGTGACACGCCGCATCGCGATACGCCGCGTGCGAAACGCGCCGACCGCGCGGCGGGAGAGGATAGTCACCGCATCGCCCGCGCCGACCGCCGCCAGCACCGCCTCGTTCGACGGCAGCTCGAGCGCCACGTCGAGATCCGCGGCGGTGAGGCCCATCACCGCGAAGTGCGCCTCCGCGGCCGACCGTGTGCCCGAGCCCGGCTCGCGCAGGACCCACCGCAACGCGCGATAGTCGCCGGCGGTGAAGGCCGGCCGCCGCGTCTCCCCGTGACCGCGCGCCAGCACCATGACCAGTTCGTCCCGCGCGACCACTTCGCGGTGGAGGTCGTCCGCCGGCACCTCGCCCTCCACGAACCCGAGGTCGGCCGCCCCCTCCCGCACCGCCCGCGCCGCGTGCGCCGTGTTGCCCACGCTGAGCGCGATCTGGATCTTGGGGTGACGATCGTGCAGCGCCATCAGGTGGCCCGGCAGCCAGTAGCTCGCCACCGTCTGGCTGGCGGCGATGCGCAGCCGCCCGCGCATCTCCCGCGCCAGATCGTCCAGCACCAGCCGCGTCGTCTCCGCCTGGGCCAGCAGGCTGCGCGCCGCGTCGATGAAGATCTCGCCGGCCTCGGTCGGCGCGATGCCCCGCCCCACCCGGTCGAACAGCGCCACGCCGTGTTGCGCCTCCAGCGCGGCGATCGCCGACGAGACGGCCGATTGCGTCAGGTGCAGCGCTTCCGCCGCGCGCGTGACGTGCCGCCGCTCCGCCACCGCCAGGAAGATGCGCACCTGATCCAGGGTCATGCGGAAACTCATCGGCAAAATCGATTGGTTTGCTCAGAATATTCAATTGGATCGAATGATCAAGGCGCGCCACATTGGCTGCATTGCGATGAGGACCGGCGCGATGGCGATTATGAGCGTGCAAAATTCCCCTTCCACGGCGGAGGGTTGGCTGCAGCGCTTGCGCCCCGTGGCGCCGGGGCTCGCCCTCGCCGCGGTGCTGGCGGCGCTGGCGATGCCGCTGGCGGCGTGGTCCGGTTCGCCGCTGATCAGCCCCATGGTGCTGGCGATGGTGGCCGGCATCGCCATCCGCAACACGGTCGGCCTCGGCGAGGGGATGCTTCCGGGCGTCAAGGTGGCGCTGCGGCCGGTGCTCCGGCTCGGCATCGTCCTCCTCGGCGCCCGGCTGACGTTCGAGCAGCTCGGCGCCATCGGCCTCTCCGGCGTCGCCGTCGTCGCGCTGGCGCTGGTGTCGACCTTCCTGTTCACCAAGGCCGCCGCGCGAGTGCTCGGAGTCGACGCCAAGCTCGGCGAGCTGATCGCGGCCGGCACCTCCATCTGCGGTGCGTCGGCGGTGCTGGCGGTCAACACCGTCACCCGCGCGCACGACGAGGATGTCGCCTACGCGATCGCCTGCGTCACGGTGTTCGGCTCGCTGTCGATGCTGCTCTTTCCGCTGCTCGCCGGCCCGCTGGGCTTCTCGCCCGAGGCGTACGGGCTCTGGGTCGGGGCCAGCGTGCACGAGGTGGCGCAGGCGGTCGGCGGCGGCTTCGCGCTGGGCGACGTCGCCGGTGAGACGGCCACCGTCGCCAAGCTCGGTCGCGTGATCCTCCTGGCGCCGATGATCCTGATCCTGGGCGCCGTGGCGGCACGACGCGGCGGCGCGGTCGCCGGACGCGCGCCGATGCCGTGGTTCGTGTTCGGCTTCGTCGCGGTGGTCGCGCTCAACTCGCTGGTGGCGTTCCCCGCGGTCGCCGTCCACGGCGCGGCGAGCGCGTCGACGCTCCTTCTCACCATGGCGCTCGGCGCGATGGGGCTGGAGACGGACCTCGCCAAGCTGCGGCTGAAGGGCGTGCGGCCGCTACTTCTCGGCGCGGTGGCATGGGTCTTCATCGCCGCGGTGACGGCGGCGCTCGTCACCGCCGCCTAGAGCGTTTCGCGCTCGGAATGAATCGCTGTGGGATTCCCGAATCAGCGGAAGTCTGATTCAGCATCATGGCTGGCGATGGGGGGCCAGTCATGATGCCCAAGCTGCTCTCTGAGGATCTTCGCCTTCGCGTGGTTCGCGCCATCGACGATGGAATGTCCCGCCGGCAGGCCGCGGCGCGGTTCGAGGTCGCCCCGTCCACGGCGATCCGATGGTACGAGGCTTGGCAACGCACCGGCTCATGCCGCGCCAAGCGCCAGGGCGGCGACCGCTGGTCCCACGTCACCGAAGCCCACGCCGAGCGCATCCTCGCGATCCTGGACGGCACCGGCGACATCACCCTGGTCGAGCTGAAGGCAAGGCTCGGTGAGAGCGGCGGCACGGTCTCCATCTCGGCGCTGTCGCGCTTCTTCCGTCGCCACGGGATCACGCGCAAAAAAAGACCGGCCACGCGGCCGAGCAGGACCGCGCGGATGTCCTTGCCCGGCGGCACGCCTGGTTCGACGGGCAGGACGAGCTCGACGCCGAGCGCCTGATCTTCATCGACGAGACCTGGGCCAACACGAAGATGGCCCGCACCCACGGCCGCTGCGCCCGGGGGACAAGGCTGCGCATGCCGCTGCCGTTCGGCCATTGGAAGACGACCACGCTGGTCGCCGGGCTCTCGCTGTCCGGGATCGTCGCGCCTATGGTGCTCGACCGGGCGATCAACGGCGTATGGTTCGAGACCTACGTGGAGCAGGTTCTCGCACCATGCCTGTCGCCGGGCGACGTCGTCGTGATGGACAACCTCGGCAGTCACAAGGGTTGGCGCGTTCGCGACCTGATCGAGAGCGCCGGGGCGAGGCTCGTGTTCCTCCCGCCCTACAGCCCCGACTTCAACCCGATCGAGATGGCCTTCGCCAAGATCAAGGCGCTCCTTCGAAAGGCGGCGGAGCGAACCGTCGATGACCTGTGGGACCGCATCGGCGCGGTCCTCGACCTCGTCACGCCAGACGAAGCCCGAGCCTACTTCCGAGCCGCCGGCTATGACCCGGACTGAGCGCGAAGTGCTCTAGGGTTAGCGGTAGGCCGCCTCGAGCGCGGCGGCGATGCGGTAAAGCATCATCTCCGACAGGTGCGCCCCGGTCAGCATCGCGCCCACCGGCCGGCCGTCGGCGAGCGGCCCCACCGGCACCGAGATCGACGGGTGGCCCGTCGCACAGAAGGGTGCGGTGTTGGCCGTCATCGCGAACGCGGAGGTGACGATCTGCTCGCGCGTCGCATCCGGCCCCGGCAGCGGGGTGGCGGCGATGGCGGTCGCCGGCATCAGCAGCGCGTCGCAGCGGGTCAGCGCCGCGTCGTAGGCCGCGGTCAGGGCGCGGTTGAGGTTCTGCGCCTTGCCGTAATAGCGGCCGTTGTGACGGCTCGCCATGTAATGGCCCATCAGGATGCCGAGCTTCAGCGTTTCGGACAGTTCGTCCGCCCGCCCGCGCCAGCGGCCGTGCGCGTCGAGCTGGCTTTCCAGGTACACGCCCTTGGCGTTGGTGCCGTAGGCGTTGTCCTGCATCATCAGCCGCGTCGCGCCTTCCAGGAAGATCGGCGTCCAGATCGCGTTGCCGTGCGCATGCATCGGGATCGGCATCTCGACGATGCGGGCCCCGGCCCGGCCGAGCCGCTCGGCCGCGGCGTGCACCGCATCGTTGACCGCCGCCTCCGCCCCCGGCCGGGTGAACCCTTCCGGCACGACGCCGATGGTGAGGCCGGCGACGCCGCGCGAGAGCGCCTGCGTGTAGGGCTCGGCCGGCGCCCCCTTCTGGCGCGGGTCGAGCCCGTCGGGCCCGGCCATCACCTCCAGCATCAACGCGTTGTCGGCGACGGTGCGCGTCATGGGACCGGTGTGGTCGATCGTCTGCTCGACCTGGAAGATGCCGGTGTAGGGGACGAGCCCGTGCGTCGGCTTCATGCCGACGATGCCGCAGAACGAGGCGGGGATGCGGATCGAGCCGCCCTGGTCGCCGCCGGTCGCCATGTCGACGATCCCGGCCGCCACCAGCGCCGCCGACCCGGATGACGAGCCACCGGCGTTGTAGCCGGGCACGGCCGGGTTCTCGACCCGATGCGGCCAGGAGGTATGGCTGCCGCCGGACGCGCAATAATACTCGCACTGCGCCTTGCCGAGGATGGTGGCCCCGGCATCCAGAAGCCGCGTGACGACCGTGGCGTCGATCTCCGGAACGTAGCCCGCCAGCACCGAGGCGCCGTTCGCCATCGCGACACCCGCGACGGCGGTATTGTCCTTGATGGCGACGGTCCTGCCGGCGAGCTTGCCGCGCTTGGCGCCCTTGATCTCCGACAGCGTCGCCCAGGCG
The DNA here is from genome assembly GCF_022865125.1 of Acuticoccus sp. I52.16.1. NCBI lineage: Bacteria > Pseudomonadati > Pseudomonadota > Alphaproteobacteria > Hyphomicrobiales > Amorphaceae > Acuticoccus > Acuticoccus sp. I52.16.1. The sequence continues at coordinate 651,967 of NZ_CP094828.1, forward strand.
CCGTAGGGGTTGTCCGCCGGCGCCGGGCGGCGGCCGGGGGTGCGCGGGTAGCGCACCGGGGGCAGCGGCTCGGCCATCGCCGCCACCTGCTCGTAGGCGTCGAACAGCCCCTGCATCAGGCCGTGGAACGAGGCGGCGTCGGCCGGCGACAGGTTGAGACCGAGTTCGGCGCCCGCTTCCGCGACCGCGCCGGCGTCGGGGCGCTGGATCGCCACGTTACATCCGCGTCCAGTCGCCGGCCGCCTCGAAGGCGGCGGCGGCCTGGTAGATCGTCGATTCGCCCCAGTGCTTGGCCGTGAGCATCATGCCCACCGGCAGTTCGTCGACCATGCCGCAGGGGATCGACATCGACGGGTGGCCCGTGACGTCGAACGGGGCAGTGTTCTCGATCATCTCGAACGCGCGCTGGACGACGAGGGCGAGCGGGGCGTCCGCCGGCGGGATCGGCGGGGCGCGCATCGGCGTCGTCGGCATGACGAGGATGTCGTAGCTCGCCAGCATGTTGTCGTACGCCTTGCGCAGGTTGCGCGCCTGGTTCTGCGCCTTGGCGTAGTAGTGCCCGCGGTGGAAGCGCTGGAAGTACTCGCCGACGAACATGGTGATCTTCAGCGGGTCGGCGAGCTCGTCCGCGCGGGACCGCCAGTTGGCGTGGTAGTCGAGCAGGCTCGTGGTGTGGAGGCCCTTCCAGCCCGTCCCCATGCCGTTGCCGCGCATCATCTGGTTGGTGCCGCCCTCGGCCGCGATGGGGAGCCACACCGCCATCGCCGTCGCGTGCCAGGGGATCGACACTTCGTCCACCGTGGCGCCCATCTGGCGGTAGAGTTCGGCCGCCTTGCGCACCGAGGCGTCGACCACCTCCTCCGATTCGGGCCGGCCGAAGCCCTCGCGCACCAGCGCGATCCGCAGGCCCCGCACGCCCTTGTTGAGCGCTTCGGTGTAAGCGTCGGTCTTGGGCGCGTACTGGCGTGGGTCGAGGCCGTCCTTTCCGGCGATCACCTCCAGGCACAGCGCGTTGTCGTAGACGTTCTGGGTCATCGGGCCGGTGTGGTCGATCGTCGTCTCGATCGGCATCACGCCGGAGTATGGCACCAGCCCGTGCGTCGCCTTCATGCCGTAGATGCCGCAGAAGGACGCCGGCATTCGGATCGACCCGCCCTGATCGCCGCCGATGGCGATGTCCACCTCGCCGGCCGCGACCAGCGCGCCCGACCCCGACGACGAGCCGCCGGTGGTGTGGCCGAGCTTGCGCGGGTTCTGCACCGGGCCGGTGGCGTTGGTGTGACTGCCGCCGGAGAAGCAGAAATACTCGCAGTGCGCCTTGCCCTTGATGACGGCGCCCGCATCGAGGAGCCGCGTCACCACCGTCGCGTCGACGTCCGGCACGTAGCCCTTCAGCGTGGAGGCGCCGTTCATCATCGGCACGCCGGCAAGGCAGATGTTGTCCTTCAGCGCGATGGTCCTGCCGGCGAGCGGCCCGCGCGGGGCACCTTTGATGTCGGTCTTCACGTACCAGGCGTTGTAGGGGTTTTCTTCGGCGGGCGGGCGGTAGCCGGAGGTGCGCGGATAGGCGACCTCGGGCAGGTTATCCGGCATCGCGTCGAGCGCGTCATAGTGCTTGATGGAGGCTTCCATCAGGCCCATGAACTCGCGGATCCGCTCGTCGGAGAGGTGCATGCCGAAGTCCTCGGTGATGGACTTCATCTGCGCGAACGAGGGGCGTTGGACGGTCATGCGGGCGAGCCTTTGAACGGGGTCGTGCCGGGCGAAGAGGTCGGCGGCGGGCGCGGTGGCGCCGTTGGTCTTCGGTGCGGGGGCGGCCTTGGGCGCGGCTTTGGCGCTGCCGCCCTTGGCGTTGAGGCCGGTGAATTCGGCGATCAGCGGCGCGTCCTTGTAGTCCGCCCGGTCGATCACGCCGGCGACCTGGCCCTTGCCCAGCAGCACCAGCTTGTCCGACAGGTCGGTGATGAACTCGAGGTTCTGCTCCACCAGCAGGATCGACAGCCCGCGCCGCTTGGCGAGCTCGCTCAGCTTGTCCTCGATCATGTCGACGATGGAGGGCTGGATGCCCTCGGTCGGCTCGTCCAGCAGGACGAGCTGCGGGTCGGAGACGAGGCAGCGGGCGAGCGCGAGCAGCTGCTGCTCGCCGCCCGACAGCGCGCCGCCCGGCCGGTCGAGCAGGCGTTCCAGCTGCGGGAACTCGGCGAGCATCGCCTCGACGGCGGCCTCCTCGTCCTCCGCGCCGTGGGCGGCGATCCCCATCCGGAGATTGTCGCGCACGGAGAGCGTCGGGAAAATGCCGCGCCCCTGCGGCACGTAGCCGATGCCGAGGCGGGCGCGGGTGTGGCTCTTGTCGCGGGTGATGTCCATCCCGTCGAAGTGGATGGAGCCGCCGGTCGCCGGGACGAGGCCCATGAGCGTCTTCAGAAGGGTCGTCTTGCCCATGCCGTTGTGGCCGAGCACGCCGACGATCTCGCCTTCCCCCACCCACACGTCGACCCCGTGCAGCACCGGCACGCGGCCGTAGCCGGCGCGAAGGCCCTTCACGTGGAGCAGCGAGGACGACGCGCCGCTACGGCTCCGCGCCTCGGGCGCCAGCGCGGTCAATGCTTGTGCCCCAGGTAGACGTCACGCACCGTCGGGTCGGCGGACACCTCGTCCATGGTCCCCTCGATCAGGATGGCACCGCGGTGGAAGACCGTCACCTTCTGCGCGATGGCGCGGATGAAGTTCATGTCGTGCTCCACGACGATCAGCGTCGCCGTCTCGTTGATGCTCTTGATGAGCTCGGCGGTGAACTCGGTCTCCTCGTCCGTCATGCCGGCGGCGGGCTCGTCGAGGAGCACCAGCCACGGCTCGGCGGAGACGACCATCGCCAGCTCGACCCATTGGCGCTGCCCGTGCGCCAGCGCCCCCACCTGCCGGCGGCGGATGTCGCCGAGGCGCACGCGCTCGATGGTCTCGGCGGTGAGGGCCTGGGCGCGCCGGTCGGCATGGAAGCGGCGGGAGGCGAGCCAGATGTTCTCCTCCACGCTGAGCGAGTCGAAGACGTTGGGAACCTGCGTCTTGATGCCGACGCCCAGCTCCGCCACCTCGTGCGGGTCGGCGCCGGTGGTGTCGACGTCGCGGATGGTGACGGTGCCCTCGGTCGGCTTCAGCTGCCCCGTGAGGCACTTGAAGAAGGTCGACTTGCCGGCGCCGTTGGGGCCGATGAGGCAGCGCAGCTCCCCGGAGGCGAGGCGGAAGTCGACGCTCTCGTTCGCCACCACGCCGCCGAAGCGCATGGAAAGGTCGCGTGTCTCGAGGACGGTTTCGCGGCGCGTACGGGCCATCACATCACTCCGCCGGTTGCACGCTGCGGCGCGCCCCGCCGCGCGCCCGGCGCCGCGCGGCACGGCCGGAGCGGCGGGTCCAGCGCCGGCCGGCCAGCTCGATCACCGTCGGCACCACGCCCTTGGGCAAGAGGAGCACGAAGCCGATCAGCACCAGGCCGAGCACCATGTTGGCGTTGACGGTCTGCTGCGTGCCGAGCTTGGACGTCAGCCAGAAGATGCCGAACGCGCCCAGGATCGGGCCGATCAGCGTGCCGCGACCGCCGACGATGACCCAGATGATCACCTGCGCCGCATAGGAGAGGCTGAAGAGATCCGGCGTCACGCGGCCGATGCCGTTGGCCATCAGCACCCCCGCGAGGCCGGCGAGCCCGCCGCCGATGGCGAAGAGGCCGAGCTTGTAGACGCGCGTGTCGTAGCCGAGCAGCTCGGCCCGCGTCTCGTTCTCGCGGATCGCGACGCAGACGCGGCCGAAGTGCGTGCGCGTCAGCCAGATGCAGCCGAAATAGGCGAGGATCAGCGCGCCCATCGCCACATAGAAGAGATGCTGCGGGAACAGCATCGCCCCCGACCACGGCACCTGCAACGGCGGCGCGGAGGTGCCGTTGAAGCCGCCCAGCAGCGCGGTGCCGATCTTGTACTCGGGTCCCGAGGTGCGGCGGATCAGGTTGAAGAGGATCAGCGTCACCGTCAGCGTGATGACGCCGAGGTAGACGTCGCTGATGCGACCCCAGAACATGAAGTAGCCCAGGATCGCCGCCGCGAGTGCCGCCACCAGGATCGCGACGATCACCGCGCCGGTGGTGTCGCCGAAGTTCTGGGCGGCGACGGCGTAGGCGTAGGCGCCGAGGCCGAAGAACGTCGTCTGCCCGAAGCACAGGATGCCGCCGTAGCCCCAGACGAGGCCGAGCGAGAGCGCCAGTACCGCGAGCGCGATCGCCGTCGTGAGGTTGATGATGGTGAAGAGCTGGAGCACCTGCGGCGCCCCGAACATGAAGACGAGGCCGATGACCCCGACGGCGATCAGCCGCCCTTTGTCGGACCAGCGGTTCACAGGCTGCGCCGGAAGAAGCGGCCGGTGATGCCGGTGGGGAGGAGCCGCAACAGGATGATCGCGGCGACGAGCAGTGCCACCTCGCCCACCGTGGGGCCGGTGATGAAGGTGATGACCTGGTTGATGAAGCCGAGCAGCGCCGCGGCAGAGGCCGTGCCCGCCAGCATCGCCGCCCCGCCGGATATGACGGTGATGAACGCCTTGGCGATGTAGGCCGCGCCGATGGTCGGCACCACACCGGTGATCGGCGCCAGCAGCGCGCCGGCCAGCCCCGCGACGGCCGAGCCGAGCCCGAAGGTGATCATGTAGATGGTCGACGTCGACACGCCGAGCGCGGCCGCCATGTCCGGCCGCTGCATGGTGCCGCGCGCCAGGAGGCCGAGCTTGGTGAACTTCATCACCGCGAAGACGATCGCGAACAGGATGATCGTGAAGACGATAAGGAGGAGTTCGTAGCCGGACGTGTAGAACTCGCCGATGTGCAGCGCGCCGACCGGGGGCGACACGGTGGTCGACGTGGTGGGGCCGAAGATCGTCGTCACCAGGCCGATGAGGAAGAGCGACAGGCCCCAGGTGGCGAGCAGCGTGTCGATCATGCGCCCGTAGAGGAAGCGGATCAGCACCCGCTCGACGATCACGCCGATGAGGCCGACCACCACAGGCGCCAGCACCAGCATGGCGAGCCACAGGTTGACGCCCGCGTTGGTGGCGACGACGACGGTGTAGCCGCCGAGCATCAGGAACTCGCCGTGTGCGAGGTTGATGACGCGCATCATCCCGAAGATGATCGCGAGGCCGAGGCCGATGAGCGCGAGGTTCGCTATCCCGTAGGCGACCTGCAGGACGATGACGGCGGCGTAGTCCACCCGGTTCTCCGTGACGCGGAAGCGGTGCGGCGGCAGGACGCCGCCGCAGAGGACGACGGCCCGAGGGCCGCCGGAGGCGCGGTTACTCGATGCCGGCCGCGGCGAGGCCGTTCTCGAAATAGAAGGTCGACTGGTTGGGGTTCTCGTCGAGATCGCAGACGAGCAGCGTGTCCGCCGGCGGCTGGTTCTCGAACTCCTCGATGATCTCGATCTTCTGGTTCTTGATCTCGCCGATGTAGACGTTCTGCAGCGCGTGGTTCGTCTTCGGCTCGATCGTCACCGTGCCGGACGGGCCGGCGTAGCCGACCGGGCTGCGCAGCGCCTCGATCACAGCGGTGCGGTCCTTGGTGCCGGCCTTCTTCACCGCCTCGGCCCACAACATGACGCCCTCGTAGGAGCGGGCGGTCGCCTCGCCGATATAGGGGATCTCCTCGGAGGAGGACGCGCGCAGCTTCTCGACGAACTCGGCGTTGGCGGGCGTGTCGATCTCCTCGAAGTAGGCGTAGGCGAGGAGCATCCCCTCCGCCGCCTCGGGCGAGACGAGGAGGTGCTCACCGCCGAGCGCGAACGTCGTCGAGGCGAGCGGGATCTGCGTCGTCAGGCCCGCGGAGGCATACTGGCGGTAGAACGAGATGTGCGCCGCGCCGACGAGGGCCGACATAACGAAGTCCGGCTTGGCCGCCTGGATCTTCTGGATCGACGGGCCGAAGTTGGAGACGTCCAGCGGGAAGAACTCGATGTCGACCGTCTCGCCGCCGTTGTCCTCGACGTACTTTTTCACCCACTGGGCGGTGATCTGGCCGTAGTTGTAGTCGGCCGCGACGACGTAGACCTTCGGGCCGAACTTCTCCATCGCGTAGGGGACGAGCTTTTCGACCGTCTGCGCCGGGGTGGAGCCGGTGCAGAAGTTGTTCATGTCGCACACCCCGCCCTCGTAGAGCGTGTTGTAGAAGTAGAGCGACTGGTAGCGGTTGAGGAGCGGACGGATCGCCTCGCGCGAAGCGGAGGTGATGCCGGCGTGGACGACGTCGGCCCGGTCGCCGGCCGCGGCCTGGGTGGCGAACTGGGTGTAGAACTGGATCGTCGTCTGCGGATCGTAGGAGATCAGCTCGATCTCCGCGCCGTTGAGGCCGCCGGCGGCATTCAGCTCGTCGACCGCCATCTTGGTCGCCGCCAGCATCGGCCGGCCGAGCAGGTCGAGCCCGCCGGACTGGTCGAGGATCGCCGCGAGCTTGATGGTGTCGTTGGCGGCAGCGCGGCCGACGATGCCGGGGGCGGCCAGCACCAGCGATGCGGCGGATGCGCTCTTGAGAAGAGTGCGGCGGTTGATCGTCATCGGAAGTCCCCCTCTGGGTGCGGCGTCGCTCACTCGGCCGCCTCGCTGCTCGTGCCTTTTTTGCCCGACGGCTTGGTGCCGGTGGCGCTGCCGGCCGGCTTGGTGGCGCCGGTCGTCTCGCCGGTCAGCCCGCCCGTCAGACCGCTGGTGACGCGGTCCATGCTGCCGGCGATGTTCATGCCGATGTCCTCGCCGAGCTTCTGGACGGCGGGGAGTTGCAGCGCCATCGACAAGATCCCGTCGACGACCTGGTTGACCATCGGCCCGCCACCACCGCCGTACTCGCCGCCGCCGCCGCCGTGACCGTTGGCGACGGGGCCGAAGCCGGAGACGTGGTTGATGCGGATGGAATCGATTTTCTCGGCCGGCTTGACCATCTCGCGCACCACCTCCGGCAGCGCCTCGACCTTGGCGAGGTCGAGCTTCATCTTGATGATCGCGTCCGACTGGGCGTTCTCGGCGGCGTAGAGCGCGCTCTCGCCCTCGGCCTTGGCGAGGAGCTCGGCCTTGATCGCCTGGGCCTTGGTGTGCATCGCCTCGGCTTCGGCGGCGGCCATCGCACGCACCGTGTCGGCTTCGGAGGCGACGCGGGTGTCGTCCACCTCGGCGGCCTCCTTCGCCTTGATGACGGCGAGCGCGCGGATGCGTTCGGCGACCGCGGTCTCGCGCGCGGTGTCCACCCCCTCGCGGGCGGTGGCTTCCTCGGCGATGGCGGCCTGGGCGGCGGCTGCGGCGGCCGCCTCCTCCGCCTTCTTGGCGGCGAGCTTGATCTCGGTGTCGTGCCGGGTCGACTGCACGGCGAGCTTGGATTGCAGCGACAGCTCGTCGATCTCGCGATCGGACTGGATCTGCTTGGCGCGCACTTCCATGTCGCGGCGGATGCGGGCGTACTCGCGCCGCTCCTCGGCCTCGGACTGGCGCTCGGCGGTCTCGGCCATCGTCTTGGCGCGCTGCACCTCGATGGCGAGCTGCTGGGTGAGCTGCGCCTCTTCCTCTTCCTGCTCGATGACGAGCTTGCGCTTGGTGGCGTCGAGGTGGGACTGGCGCACCGCGACGTCGGCCGAGTCCTCGATCTCGGCGCGCTCGCGGCGGTTGGTGGCGATCACCTCGGCGAGGCGGCGCATGCCGACCGCGTTGAAGGCGTTGTTCTGATCGAGCGCCGAGAACGGTGTCTGATCGAGCCGGGTCAGCGACACCGCCTCCAGGACGAGGCCGTTGGCGGCGACCTTCTCGGTCAGCTCGTCCTTCACCTCGGCGACGTAGCGGCCGCGGTTGTCCTGCAGCTCGTCCATCGTGTACTTGGCCGCGACCGACAGCAGCGCGTCGACGAGCTTGCCTTCGAGGAGATCCTCGACGTCGGATGCGCGCACCTTGCCGCCGAGAGCCTGGGCGGCCGTGGCGACGCCCTCGTCCGAGGGCTGGACGCGCACGTAGAACTCGGCGGTGGTGTCGATCCGCAGGCGGTCCTTGGTGATGATCGACCGCTCGCCCGCGCGCTCCACCTCGAGGCGCATCGTCTTCATGTTCACTTCGGCGATGCGGTGGACGATCGGCAGGCCGAGGGCGCCGCCGTCCAACACGACGCGCTGGCCGCCGAAGCCGGTCCGCACCAGCGCCGTCTCGCGCGTCGCCTTCACGTAGAAGCGATTGAGGAAAAGAATCGCCACCACGGCGATGACGAGGATCAGAAGTACGATGATCCAGCCCACGACGGCCCTCCACGTTGCAACGAGTGCTGCTGCAACGACCGTGCCATTTCACCACACCGCAAAACGATGGGACTCACCGCGCGGCGGGATGGCGTGCCAAATCCGGCGGCGGAACCGTCATGATTATTTATATAAATTCAACGCTTTACACCGCGAAGCGTCGACACCGGACCAACCATCGGCGTGTGAATTTTGGCATTCAATCAAACTCGGCGCAGGCGCCGCGGCGGTGAGAGGTCGACACCGGGGCCGCGAGGGTGCCTCCGCGCGAGGCATGAGCCGCCCTCGAGGGTCCGCATTCATAGGACATGAAGGCCCGGACCCGCGGCGAACGGCGCGCCGCTCCAACATATTATGAACAATATAGCCCTATTTAAACCATATATAATTCGCTACCTATGAAGTCATCGAATTAGGCCATGTCAGCTGATGGTGGAGCGTTGGAACCGGCTCCGTAGAGGGGCGCTGTCCAGGCGGACGCGAATCGCGCTCCTCGCCGCTATCGGCGCTATCCTCGGCGCGGGCGTTCCCATCACCCTCAGCATCGTCATCGCCCGCGACCTCACCTTGCGGGAGATGAACGGCCAACTGGAATCCTACGCCTCGCTGCCGGTGAAGCGCGCCCAACGGGCCTTCGCCGACGCCGCGCGCGTCCTCGACGACATGTCCGCCTACGCCGACTGCACCACCGAACATATCGAGGCGATGCGCCGCGTGGCGATGAGCGAACTCTTCATCGACGAGGTCGGCTACCTGCGCGGCGACGAGCTCGCCTGCACCTCATGGGGCTCCGTGGAGCCGGGGATCCGCCGCGCCGAGATCGACTTCGTCACGGCCGACGGCCTCGAGACCTCGAACCGGATCCTGCCGTCCGTCACCGGCGCGCGCGCGGCGATCGGCCTGCACAAGGGGGCGCACAACGTCCTCATCTCGCAGTTCCGACTGGTGAGCCTGCCGGCGCTCGACGGGGTGACCCTCGCCCTCGCCTACCGCACCACCGACGGCACCGCCTACCTGCTGAGCGAGCGGGAGACGGCGGCGAGTTCGCTCCTGCTGCGCGTCCTAGACGGTGCCCCGCTGCCCTATGGTGCGCGCACGTCCGAGCGGGGCCGCTTCATCGCCCTCGCCAGCTCGAGCCTGCCGCTCCACGGCGCCACCTACCGCCAGTTCATCCTTTGGATGCTGCCGATCGGGATCACGCTGGCGGCGCTCATCATCACCAACGTGATCTGGCTCTCGCGCCGGCAGCTGCGGTTCGACCGCCAGATCCTCGCCGCCCTGCGCAACGGTGAGATGCACCTCGTCTACCAGCCGATCATGGAGCTGCACACCGGCACCTGCATCGGCGCCGAGGCGCTCATCCGCTGGCAGCGGCCCGACGGGCACATCATGCGCCCGGACCTGTTCATTCCGGCGGCGGAGGACGAGGGCGTGATCGGCGAGGTGACGCGGTTCGTCTTGCGCCGCGTGCTGGACGACCTCGGCCCGCTGCTGCGCTCCACGCCCGAGGCGCACGTTGCGGTGAACCTCTCCGCGCAGGACATCGCCTCGGCGACCTTTTCCGGCTTCCTCGCCGCCGAACTGGATCAGGCCGGCGTCGCCGCGCGCAGCGTCCACCTGGAGGTGACCGAGCGCGCGCTGGTCGACCCGGTGAGCAGCATCGCCACCTTCGCCGCCCTCCGGCACGCCGGCCACCGCCTGTCGATCGACGACTTCGGCACCGGCTATTCCAGCCTGCAATACCTGCAAGACCTGCCGGTCGACGCGCTGAAGATCGACAAGAGCTTCGTCGACGCGATCGGCCGGGAGATGGCGCGGCGCGAGGTGATCGAGCACATCATCGACCTGGCGCTCTCGCTCAACCTCGGCATCATCGCCGAGGGGATCGAGACGCCGGTGCAGGCGGGCTTCCTGCGCGCCCACGGCGTCGGCCAAGGGCAGGGCTACCTCTACGCGCCGCCGCTGGCGCTCGACGCCTTCCTGCGCTTCTACGAGGCGAAGGCCAGGCACGACGGCAAGCGCGCCGCCGCCGCGACCCTCGCCAGCCGGCCGGCGCCCCGCGTGCTGGTCTGAGCGGCCCAGCGCGCCGGCTGCGTCGTTCTGGCACGTGAGAAATCATAAGCGCGCGACGACGCTCGGCCGCCATTTCGTTGGCATGGCATACAATCTGCTCTCCTCCCGCCACGACCCCCATCGAGGCATGAGGAGAGCACCATGAAGAGACGCGATTTCCTGGCGGGCGCCGCGGGCGCCACCATCGCGGCCGGCACGCTGGCCACGCCCCACGTCGCCAAGGCGCAGTCGACCTTCTCCTGGAAGATGACCAACGCCTACGGCCCCGGCTCGCCCTACTACGTGGAAGGTCCCGGCAGCCCGACCGACTTCTGCCGGAAGGTTGCCGCGCTCTCGGGCGGGCGCCTCACCATCCAGCACTTCGCCGCCGGCGAGCTGATCCCGGCGCTGGAGGGCTTCGACGCGGTACAGAACGGCGTCGTCGAGATGAACGCCGCCAATGCCTACTTCTGGGCCGGCAAGATCCCCGCGGCCCAATATTTCACCACCGTCCCCTTCGGCATGGACGTCAAAGGCACCAACGCGTGGATGTACCACGGCGACGGCATCAAGCTGTGGCACGAGATGTACGAGCCGCTCGGCCTGATCGCCTTCCCGATGGGCAACACCGGCGTGCAGATGACCGGCTGGTTCCGCAAGGAGATCACCTCGGTCGCCGACTTCGACGGCCTGAAGATGCGCATCCCCGGCCTCGCGGGGAAGGTCTACGCCAAGCTCGGCGTCAACGTGCAGCTTCTCCCCGGCGGCGAGATCTTCCCGGCGCTGGAACGCGGCGTGATCGATGCGGCGGAGTTCGTCGGCCCCTATCAGGACCGCCGCCTCGGCCTGCAGAAGGCCGCGAAATACTACTACACCACCGGCTGGCACGAGCCCAACAACGTCACCGAGCTTCTCATCAACAAGGCCGCCTGGGACAGCCTGCCGGAGGATCTGCAGACGATCGTCACCTCGGTCGCGGCCGAGTGCAATCTCGTCAGCAACGCCTGGTGCGACGCCACCAACGCCGAGGCGATGGTCGACCTCGTCGAGAACTTCGGCACCATCGCACAGCCGCTCCCCGACGACGTGGTCGCCGAGCTGAAGACGCTCACCGAGGAGACGCTCGCCGAAGGCGCGGCCGCCGACCCGCAGACCCAGACGGTCCACGACAACTATTTCGCCTTCAAGAAGCAGTATGCCGCGTGGGCCAACCAGTCGCTCCAGCCGCTGCTGCCGCTGCTCTACTCTTGAGCGCCCTGGTGAAAATCGCGGACGGGGCCGAGCGCCTCGTCCGCATCGTCGGCGAGATCGTCGCCTGGACGGGGCTCGCGATGGTGCTCCTGATCGCCTTCAACGTCATCGCCCGCTACTTCTTCTCCTACGGCCTGGTGGCGTTGCAGGAGCTGGAATGGCACCTGATGGCCGTCGGCGCCCTCTTCGGCATCACCTACGCGCTCAACCGGCGCGAGGAGGTGCGGGTCGACGTCCTCTATGCGCGCTTTCCGCAGCCCGTGAAGCTCGCCATCGACGCTCTCGGCGCTCTGCTCCTCGGCCTCGTCGCGCTGAAGATCGCACAGCTTTCGGTCGGCTTCGTCACCCGCAGCTACGCGCTGGGGGAAGGCTCGGCCGACCCCGGCGGTCTGCCGGCGCGCTATGCGCTCAAGGCGATGATTCCGACCGCCTTCGTGCTCCTCGCCATCCAGGCCTTCGCCCGCTTGGTGCACGACATCGCCGCCCTCGCCGCCCCCCGTCCAGACACGGCCGGACACTGACCCATGCCCGTCAACGAGATGCTGGCGCTCGGCATGATCGGCGCCTTCTTCGCGATGCTGCTGATCGGCTTCACGGTGCCGGTGTGCCTCGCCGTCACCGGGTTCGTGTTCGGCTACCTCGGCTTCGGGGGCATGCTGTTCGGGCTCCTGCCGGCGCGCGTCTTCGGCGTCGTCACCAACTACACGCTCCTCGCCCTGCCACTCTTCATCTTCATGGGCATCATGCTCGAGCGCTCCAAGATGGCGGAGGACCTGCTCGACGTGATCGGCCTCGCCATGGGCGGCCTCAAGGGCGGCATGGCGCTGGCGATCATCATCGTCGGCGTGTTGATGGGCGCGGCGTCGGGCGTCGTCGGCGCGACGGTGGTGACGATGGGGCTCATCGCCCTCTCCCCCCTCCTGCGGCGCGGCTACGATGCCGGGCTCGCCTCCGGCGTCATCTGCGCGTCCGGCACGCTGGGGCAGATCATCCCGCCGAGCCTGGTCCTGATCCTGCTGGCCGACATCATGGGCGAATCGGTCGGCACGCTGTTCGCGGCGGCGCTCATACCGGGGCTGATGCTGGCTGGGCTCTTCGTCGCCTACGTCCTCGTCCTCGGCCTCGTCAGCCCTCACAAGATGCCGGCGATCCCGCTGGAGGAGCGGCGCCGGACCTCCGGCCGCGCGCTAGCCGTCAAGCTCCTGACGGTGGTGGTGCCGCCGCTGGCGCTGATCCTGGTGGTGCTGGGGTCGATCATCGGCGGCGTCGCGGCGCCCACGGAAGCGGCGGCGATGGGCGCGTTCGGCTCCATCGTCCTGGCGCTGCTGTCGGGCCGGCTGACGTTCTCGCTGATGCGCGAGGTGGTGCGCGGCGCGCTCGTCACCTCGGCGATGGTGTTCTTCATCCTGATCTTCGCGCAGGTCTTCTCGCTCGCCTTCCGCGGGCTGGGCGGCGAGCGGCTGGTGCAGGACGCCTTCGCCTTCGTCCCCGGCGGACTCGACGGGCAGCTCCTCTTCCTGATGGCGCTCCTCTTCGTGCTCGGCTTCTTCCTGGAGTGGATCGAGATCTCCTACATCGCGCTGCCGCTCTTCCTGCCGGTCCTCGACCAGTCGGGCGTGGACCTCGCGTGGGTGGCGATCCTGATCGCGGTGAACCTGCAGACCTCGTTCCTGACCCCGCCGTTCGGATGGGCGCTCTTCTTCCTGAAGGGCGTCGCGCCACCGGAGGTGAAGACGGGCGACATCTACCGCGGCGTGATCCCGTTCATCCTGCTGCAGCTCGTCGGATTGGCGCTGGTCTTCCTGTTCCCCGCCACCGCGCTTTGGCTGCCGGACGCCATCGGCTGGTAGTCCCCGCGATCCGGCCGGCGCGGCCGGATCGCCCCGCCCGTCGCCCCCGGCCCGGCGGGTGCCGGTCGGGACGGCTTGCCCGTCGCTGACCGGCCCCGCCCTGCACCAGCCTCGCCCGCCCCTCACCCGCCCGGTCGAAGCCGGCCGCCCCCACCTATCCTTTGGGCGAAGGACCAGCGTCGCATCGGAATAGATGGCGTGCGAACGGTCGTGATCGCGGCGCCCGCGGCGTCGTCGCGCGCGCACGCAGCCCGCAGGACGCGGCGCGATCGCGCCTGCGCCCACCCTGTCGGGAGCAGCGCGCGACACCCGGCCAAACACAGTTTTCCCCATTGCGCCCGTAGTCCCGAGCGGCCGACCGCGCGACCTCTTCACCACCAGGCCGGCGCTCCATGCCCTGCCCGGGGGCTGATCGGTGGCCTCCCATACACGATCCATCGAGGGGACGAGACCGGACGGGGGATGCGACATGACCAACCGCTCGACAACCGGCCGAAGCGCTTCGCGCAGCCGGCGCACCTGCGCCGCCACGGCCCTTCCACCCCAATCCGCCCTTCCCCGCACGGAGCCGGCACGATGAGCGCGACACTCCCTCCTGGCGGCGCCAGAACCGGCGCCGAGCGCGGCAGGTTCATGACGCGCAGGCTGCGGTCGCTACGCTCGCCCTTCGGCGTCTCCGGCGAACGGCGCCATGGCATGGGCCGCGTCTTCGTGCTCAACGCGATTGGCGGCGCGCTGGTCGTCGCCACCTTCCTCGCCATCTGCTCCTGGTCCTACCTCGCCGCCGAGGACGAACTGATCGAGACCGCGGAGTTCACCGCCGAGAAGTGGGTGCGCGCCGCCCTCGCCGACACCGACGTGCTCGCCCACATCCTGACGGGCGAGGCGCTGCCTGCCGCCGACCGCGCCTATCTCGAAGCCATCACCCACACCGCCGGCCTTCTCGGCTTCGCGGTCTACGGCTCGCTCGGCCAGCAGCTCTTCGCGCACAGCGCGGCCAGCCCCGTGCCGCTGCCCGATGCGGCGCTGGCCGACGCCACGACCGTGCGCCGCGCCGACATCCTGCGCGACACCGCGGACGGCCGCGCCCAGATCATCGCCCGCATCTCGCTGCCGCTCGCCAGCATCAGCCGCAACAACGGGTCGATTGTCGTGATGATCGACCAGAGTGACGCGATCGGCCTCTACGAGGGGGAGATGCTCGGCACCATGATGCTGACGGGGCTGTTGGCGAGCATCGCGCTGGCCAACTGCATCGTCGTCGCGGTCCTGCTGAAGCGCAAGCAGCGCAGCGACGAGCAGATCCTCGTCCTCGCCCACAAGGACAGCCTGACCGGCCTCGCCAACCGCAACCTCTTCCAGGACGTGCTCGACCGGCACTTCCCCGTCGACCTCGCCGCGCGCAGCAGTATCGCCCTCCACTTCGTCGACCTCGACGGGTTCAAGGCCGTAAACGACACGCTGGGTCACCCGGCCGGCGACAAGCTGCTCCAGCGTGTCGCCCAGCGCCTGCTGGCGCTGGTGGACGAGAACGGCCTCGTCGCCCGGCTCGGCGGCGACGAGTTCGCGGTCCTGCAGTCGAACGTCACCTCGCCGCATGAGGCGGAGGTGTTCGGCGCACAGCTGGTGGAGAGCGTCCGCACGCTGCGCAAGGTGGACGGCAATGCGGTCAAGGTCAGCCTGTCGGTGGGTACCGCGCTGGCGCCCGGACACGCGGTCACGGCCGAGGACCTCGCCAAGTTCGCCGACATCGCCCTCTACCGCGCCAAGGAGGCGGGTCGCGACCGCCAGGTCACGTTCGCCGCATCGATGGGCGACGAGGTGCAGGCGCGCAACTACATGCGCATGGTGGTGCTCCAGGCGATCGAGTCCGGCGCGTTCGAGATGAACTACCAGCCGATTTGCAGTGCCGAGGATGGTCGGATCACCGCGTTCGAGGCGCTCGCCCGCCTCCCCGCGCGCCTCGGCCGCCGGTCGATCGCGCCGGCCGACTTCATTCCCGTGGCCGAGGCGATGGGGCTGATGCCGCGGCTGGGCGCCTGGGTGCTGCACGAGGCGTGTCGCACCGCGGCGACGTGGCCGGTGCCGGTGGCCGTCTCGGTCAACCTGTCGGCGCAGCAGTTCAGCGAGGACATCGTCGGGACAGTGAGCCAGGCCCTCGCCGGCTCGGGCCTGCCGCCGGAGCGGCTGCATCTGGAGATCACCGAGTCGCTGCTGATCGCCAACGAGGGCATCGTGACGCGCCAATTGACCGCGTTGAAATCGCTCGGAGTCGGGATCGCGCTGGACGACTTCGGCACCGGCTACTCGAGCCTCAACTACCTGTGGAAGTTCCCGTTCGACAAGCTGAAGGTCGACCGCTCGCTGTTCGATTCCATCGAGCTGTCGACCGGGGTCTGCGAGGTGCTGCGCACGATCACGGCGATGGGCGCGGCGATGCATCTGACCGTGGTCGCCGAGGGGATCGAGACGGAGGAGCAGCGCCGCTTCGCCCGCCGCGCCGGCTACGACGAGTTGCAGGGCTATCTCTGCGGCGCCCCCGTCGCGGCCGAGGCGGTGCCCCCGCTGCTCCTGCGCCGCCCCCACGGCGGCCCGCCGCCCCTGCTGCTGGCGGCCGGCTGACACCACCGCCAGGCCGCGGCGAACGACGCCGGGCGCGAATTGCCGCGCGCCGAAGAGCCCGCCACCGGTGCGAGCGGCAAAGCGCGAGCGGCGAGGCGCGCCGGAGGCGAGGGGCGTTCGGTCGGGAGCGAATGTTCGGGAAGTGGCTGGGGGACCAGGATTCGAACCTGGACTAACGGAGTCAGAGTCCGCTGTTCTACCGTTAAACTATCCCCCAAGAACCCCGCAGAAACCGTTGGGTTTTGGGAATGCGACCCACAGTCGTCCGATAAGACGCCGCAGATCCAGCGGGATGCCGTTCCCTCTATCGGGCGGGCATGACCGCGTCAAGTGGGTGTCTCGCGCCGAACGCGACGGCATCCGCCATGACGGATCGGACGGCCATCGACGACACCCTGCCGCGGACGGCAGGCGCCGGAATTACCACGCCGGCTTGCTTCACCACTTGCGAAATGTCGCAAACTGACCCTTACCCTGGGAGTATTGTGGGCGCTCTCGTTGCCCGAACCACCGTCGCTCTTCCGGGGCGGCGGCGATATTTCCGCGCCTCCATGCACATTCGCGCCTGGAGTTTTGGGCCTTCACGATCAATTTCGATGGAAAGGACCAGGGATGTTGGAACGCGACAGCGCCCCTCTGGGCACCGTAGTCCGCCATAATCTCACGCAGCGTGTCTACAGCCGGCTGCGCACCGCCCTCCTGGAGGGGCAGTTCGAACCGGGGCACCGCTTCAAGATCCGCGCTCTCGCCGAAAGCATGGGTGTCTCCGAGACGCCGATCCGCGAGGCCCTGATGCAGCTGGTGCGCGAGCGCGGGCTCGAGATGCAGGCGGCCCGCTCCATCACCGTCGCCGGCCTGACGCTGGAACAATATCTGGAGCTGCGCGAGATCCGCATCCTCCTCGAGGGCCTCGCCGGCGAGCGCGCCACCGCACGCATCACCGATCACGAGATCGGCCAGTTGGAGCGCCACCACACGGCACTGATCGCGGCGGAACAGAGCAGCAGTTGGCGCGAGGCGATCCGCGCCAACTGGCAGTTCCACTCGAGCCTCTTTCAGGCCGCGCAGATGCCGGAGCTGCAGGCCATCCTGGAGGGCATCTGGCTGCGCAACGGCCCGCTGATGAACGCGCTCTACCCCGACGCGCGGCCGACCTATCCGGGCCGCCACCAGCACCTCAACGTGCTGGACGCACTGCGCCGCCGCGACGGGGCGGACGTGCGCAAGGCGGTGCAGGCGGACCTGATGGAGGGGGGCGCGGGCCTCGTCGCCCAACTGGGTCACCGGGCCGAGGCGGACGCGCGCCCGAAGGCGAGCGCCTAGCCCGAGCCGCCGGCGGAACGGGACGGAGACCCCACTCCGCGCCGGACACCGCTGCGTCATCAGGACGGGGAGATTGTGCGATAGTGTGTCCGCAAAGTGGTGCTTCGGGTTGTCACGGGGGGGACGGGGCGGCAGTGTGCACTGCGCGGGCCAATCCCAGTGGGGCTCGACATCTCATATGTTTAACCCGAGTGTTCGATAGAGCCGCCACATGACATTCCGACCGCCGTCCGTCGCCATGCCCGTCCGCTCGTCGTGGCGGGTGGCAGCTTCTGTCGCGACCCTGCTCGCTGCCGGCTCACCTGCGCTCGCGCAGAGCCAGCCGGGCGCGGGACCGCCCCCCGCCGTCGTCGTGACCGCCGTCAAGAACGAGGACGTCACCCGGAGTGATCGCTTCGTCGGTCGTGTCCAGGCGATCCAATCGGTCGACCTGATCGCCCGCGTCGAAGGCTTCCTTGAAACGGTCAACTTCAAGGAAGGTTCCATGGTGCAGAAGAACGAGCTGCTGATGCAGATCGAGAAAGCGCCATACCAGGCCGCGCTCGCCAACGCGCAGGCCCAGGTCGCCGCCGCCAATTCGCAATTGAGCGGCGCGCAGGCCCAATTGAAGAACGCCGACGTCGTGTTGCAACGCCAGCAGGACCTGCTGAAGCGCTCGGTCGTCAGCCAGGCGCAGGCCGACGATGCGCAGGCCCAGCGCGACGTGTCGCAAGCCAAGGTGGAGGAGGCGAAGGCCGCCATCCAGCAGGCCGAAGCGAACGTCCAGACCGCGCAGCTCAACCTCTCTTATACCGATATCGTCTCACCGATCGACGGGCGCATCGGTCTGCTCGCCATCACCGAGGGCAACCTCGTGAACACGCAGAGCGGGACGATCGCCAACGTGGTGCAGATCGACCCGATCCGCGTCGCCTTCTCGATCCCGGAGACGCTGTTCACCAAGGTCGCCGAAGAGGCGGCCAAACGTCAGGCCGCCTCCGGCGCCGCCGCCCACCCCGCCCCGGCGGACGCACCGGCACAGCCGGCCGCCGCCGACCAGAGCGCCGCCGCCACGCCCCCTGCGAGCAGCGGCTCGAGCACCGAGGCCGGCACGGACGCCGGCACGCCGGCCAGCGGTGACGCCGGCGCGCCGGCCGGTACGGACACCGCCGCAGCCCCCGGCACCGACGCGGGCACCCAAGCCGCCACCCCCGGCGATGCCACGACGAGCGACAGCACGCCGAGCGACACGGCGGCCAGCGACAGCACGGCCGGCGATACGGCGGCGACGACCACCAACAACCCGACCACCGCCCCCGCCGTCCCCCAGCCCAGCGAGCAGGACAAGGTCGCGGAAGCCGATCTCTTCACCCCCGAGCTGATGATGTCGGACGGCACGACCTACGGTCACGACGGCAAGATCAGCTTCGCCAGCAACCAGATCGACGCCAGCACCGGCTCGCTGGTGATCTATGCCGACTTCCCCAACCCCAACGGCGTCCTCCTGCCCGGCGCTTTTGTGAACGTCACGGTCAAGGAAGCGCAGGGGCAGGTGCTGCCGGTCGTCCCGGTCTCCGGTGTCCTGCAGGACGCGCAGGGCCGCTACGTGTTCGTCCTCAACGCACAGAACAAGGCGGAGGTCCGGCGGATCCAGACCGGGCCGCAGATCGAGAACGGCTTCCCCGTCACCAACGGCCTGACCGCCGGCGAGATCGTCATCGTGCAGGGCCTGCAGAAGGTGCAGCCCGGCATCGAGGTGAGCCCCACGCAAGCGACCAACCCCGCCGTCGCCGGTTCGTCGAGCACCGCGGGGGCGGCCGGCGGGTCGGGCGCCTCCGGCTCCGCGAGCCCCGCCTCCACCTCCACCTCGACGGCCGGCAGCGCCTCGTCGTCCTCCAGCGGCACGGCTAGCACCCAATGATCTCGAAGGTCTTCGTCGATCGCCCCCGGCTCGCGATCGTCATCTCACTCGTCATGACGATCGCGGGTGCGCTGGCATTGTATTCGATGCCGGTCGCCCAGTTCCCGGACATCACGCCCCCGGTCGTCCAGGTGACGGCGGCCTATCCGGGCGCCGACTCCGAGACGATCGCCGATACCGTCGGCGGCCCGATCGAGGAGCAGGTCAACGGCGTGGAAGACATGATCTACATGTCCTCCACCGCCTCCTCCTCCGGCACCTACACGCTCAGCGTCACCTTCGATATCGGCACCGACCCCGACATCGCCCAGGTGAACACGCAGAACCGCGTCTCCCAGGCGCTCGCCCTCCTGCCGCAGACGGTGCAGGCGCTCGGCGTCACGGTGCAGGCCCAGTCGACCAACATGCTGGGCGTCATCAACGTCTTCTCGCCCGACAGCTCGTTCGACCCGATCTACATCTCGAACTACACGACCATCAACGTGCGCGACCCGCTCTCGCGCGTGAACGGCGTCGGCAACGCGACGCTGCTGGGCGGCCTCGACTACTCGATGCGCATCTGGCTCGACCCGCTCAAGCTCGCGTCGGTCCAGCTCTCCACCGACGATATCGTCAAGGCGATCCAGTCGGAGAACATCCAGGCCTCGCTCGGCACCATCGGCGGCCCGCCCATCGGCGACAGCCAGCAGGTGCAGTACACGATCACCGGCCAGGGCCAGCTCCCCGATCCGACGGCGTTCGGCAACATCATCGTGCGCACCGGGGCGGACGGGGCCATCGTGCGGCTGCGCGACGTCGCCCGGATCGAGCTCGGCGCGCAGACCTACTCGGCCATCTCCAAGCTCAACAACCAGCCGGCCGCCTCGGTCGCGGTCTACCAGGCGCCGGGTGCCAACGCGCTCGCCGTGATGAAGGACGTGCGCGCCCAGCTCGAGGTGCTGTCGCAGCGCTTCCCCGACGGGTTGAAGTACGAGGTCGTCTACGATTCGACCCTCTTCGTCTCCGCCTCGATCAACGAAATCATCATGACGCTCGGCATCACGGCCGTCATCGTCATGATCGTCACCTTCGTCTTCCTCGGCAATCTGCGGGCGACGATCATTCCGGCGGCGACCATCCCGGTCTCGCTGATCGGCGTGTTCCTCATCCTCGCCGCGTTCGGCTTCTCGGCCAACACCATCAGCCTCTTCGCCGTGGTGCTCGCCATCGGCCTCGTCGTCGACGATGCGATCGTCGTGGTGGAGAACGTCTCACGCCTCATGGAGGAGGAAGGCCTCGAACGGCGCGAGGCGACGCTGGAGGCCATGCGCCAGGTGCAGGGGCCGATCATCTCGACCACGCTGGTGCTGTTCGCCCTCTTCGGCCCGGTCGCCTTCTTCCCCGGCATCACCGGCGAGCTCTTCCGCCAGTTCGCGGTGACGATCTCGGCCGCGGTCTTCCTGTCGTCGATCAACGCGTTGACGCTGTCGCCGGCGATCTGCGCCCTGGTCCTCAAGGCCAACACCAAGAAGATGCTGCCGCTGCGCCTCTTCGATGGCGGGCTCGACAAGGTGCGCTCCGGCTATGTCGGACTGGTCGGCATGATCGCGCGGCGCTCGCTGATCGCGGGGATCGCCATCGCCGCCGCCGGCGGCGCCTCCTACCTGATGCTGGAGCGCGTCCCCGCCGCCTTCATCCCCAACGAGGATCAGGGTGCGCTCTTCGTCGACGTGTCGTTGCCGTCCGGCGCCGCCCTCCCCCGCGCGCTCGAACTGATGGACCGGGTGACCGACATCACCCAGGCGCAGCCGGGCGTGGCCAACACCATCACCGTCGCCGGCTACAGCCTGCTGACGGGCGCGCCCGACTCCGGCTCCGGCCTCGCGGTCATCGTGTTGAAGCCGTGGGACGAGCGCACGACGCCCGAGCTGAGCCTCCGGGCGATCTACGCCGGCCTCTCGGAGAAGTTCGCGGCGATCCCGGAGGCGAACGTCTTCGCCTTCCCGCCGCCACCGATCCCGGGCCTCGGCACCGCCGGCGGCTTCGCCTACCAGCTCCAGGGCCTCTCCGGGCAGACACCGCAGGAGATGACCGAGACGCTGCGCTCGCTCCTCGTCGCCGCCAACGCCGACCCGCGCATCGGCCGCGCCTACTCCAGCTACTCGGCCGACGTGCCGCAGGTCTACCTGGACGTCGACCGCGCCAAGGCCGAAAGCCTCAACGTGCCGATCTCCTCGCTCTACGAGACGCTGCAGGCGCAGCTCGGCTCGCAGTTCGTGAACAACTTCACCTATCTCGGCCGCACCTTCCAGGTGAACATCCAGGCCGACGCGCCCTACCGCAAGTCGATCGGCGACCTCAACCAGATCTACGTCCGCTCGACGGACGGGAACATGGTCCCGGTCTCCACTCTGGCGACACCGCGCTTCACGCTCGGTCCGAACCTCTCCTTCCGCTACAACCAGTTCATCACCGCGGGTGTGAACGGCAGCGCGGCCGAGGGCTACTCGGACGGGCAGGCGATGGAGGCGATGGCCGAGATCTCGGCCAAGACGCTGCCGCCCGGCTACGGCTTCGAGTGGACGGGCATGTCCTACCAGTCGGAAGGTCAGGGCAACGCGCTGGGCATCCTTCTGGGCCTCTCGGTGCTCTTCGGCTACCTCTTCCTGGTCGGCCTCTACGAGAGCTGGATGAACCCGTTCGCGGTGCTGGGCTCTGTCACCATCGCGGCGCTGGGTGCCATCGCGGCGATCTCCGCCTTCGGCATCGCGCTCAACGTCTACGTCCAGATCGGCCTCGTGCTCCTGGTCGGCCTCGCGGCGAAGAATGCGATCCTGATCGTCGAGTTCGCCAAGGAGGCACGCGAGGCGAACCACACCCGCGTGGAGGCCGCCCGGCAAGCCGCCGAGATGCGCTTCCGCGCCGTGTTGATGACGGCCTTCGCCTTCATCCTCGGCGTGGTTCCGCTGGTGACGGCGACGGGTGCGGGCGCCGTCTCGCGCTTTGTGCTCGGAACGACGGTGCTGGGCGGCATGTTCGCCGCCACCTGCATCGGCATCATCTTCATCCCGGGCCTCTACGTGATGTTCCAGTGGCTCGGCGACACGGTGAGCAACAACAAGCGCACCGTGGAGCGCGGCGGTGCGACCCCGCCCGCATCGGCCGGCGCCCCGGCCGAGTAACCCGGCCCCTCGCGACACGAACCAAAGGCCCGCCCCGGACGCTCCGGGGCGGGCCTTTCGCGTTCGGGGTCAGAGGATGAAATCATCCGCGCCGAGCGTGGTGACGCCGTTGAGCTGGAGCTGCACCTCGATCGCGCGGTCGTCGTCGGTGTTGACGCTGACGATGGTGCTGCCGCCATACACCGCGAAGCCGACCGTCCCCGCCGCCGCGACCGACCCCGTCCCCACGAAGGCGAAGGCCTGGTCCCCGTCCAGCCCGGCGTCGGCATCGAGCGCGGTGAGGTCGATCCGGTCCTCTCCGGGGACGAAGTCGCGGACCATGTCGCGCCGGGCGAATCCGTAGCCCGAATCGCCCGCGCCGATGACGACCGTGTCGGCCCCCTCGCCCAGAACGAGGTGGTCGGATCCCGCGCCGCCCGTCAGCGTGTCGTCGCCGGCGCCGCCGACCAGCGTGTCGCGCCCGCCGCCGCCGAACAGCCGGTCCGCCCCGCCCTCGCCGCGGATGTCGTTGGCGCCGTCGTTGCCGATCATCGTGTTGCGCAGCTCGTTGCCGTAGCCGGCACGGGCGCCGCCGCGGAACTCCATCCGCTCCACGTTGTCCCCCAGCACGAAGGTCTGCGCGTAGGTGACGACCGTATCGTAGCCGGACGAGGCCGCCTCGACGACGACGTCGTTGCGCAGGCCGACGATGTAGACGTCGTCGCCCGCGCCGCCGATCATCGTATCGTTGCCGGCGCCGCCGTTCAGCGTGTCGCCCCCGCCCCCGCCCAGCATGTAGTCGTCGCCCGCCTCGCCGCTCAGGGGGTTGGCGAGGGCGTTGCCCACCAGTGTATTGGCCGCGTCGTTCCCCGTGCCGGACCGCGCGGCGTTGAGCAGCTCCAGCCGCTCCACATGGGCGCCGAGGGTGAAGTCGACGTAGGTGCTCACCGTGTCGAACCCGGCGCCGGCCTCCTCGCGCACGATATCGCCGGCATTGCCGACGACGTAGCGATCGTCCCCCGCACCGCCGAGCATGCGGTCGGCGCCGCCGCCCCCGTCGAGCGAATCGTTCCCCGCCCCGCCGGCGATATAATCGTCGCCGCCTTCGCCGAAGAGGCGGTTGTCGCGGCCGCTGCCGAGGATCGTGTTCCGGTCCGCTGTCCCCCGCGCCCAAGCGGCCGCGCCCTGTAACAGCACCCGCTCCACATGGTCCGGCAAAGCCAGACTCACCGTGGTCTCCACCGTGTCGATCCCGCCGCCGGCGCGCTCGACGATCCGGTCGCCGGCACTGTCGATCCGGTAGAGGTCGTCGCCCGCACCGCCGTCCAGCGTGTCATGGCCGGCCGCACCGTCCAGCGTGTCGTCGCCGCGCCCACCGCCGAGGCGATTGGCGCCGGCGGTTCCGGTCAGCCGGTCGTCCCCGTCCCCGGTCACCGCATGCTCGATGACCGACCCGGCGGCGACCTCGAACGCCACCCCGTCGATCGTCCCCGCGCGGCCGGGCTCCAGGTGGACGACGCTGTCGGAGAAGACCGCTGCGGCGTTGATCTCGTCGACCCCGCCGTCGGTGTCCGCCAGCACCCGGCGGCCGCCATCGGCGAAGTCGGAGAACTCCTCGGTGTAGACGTAGACGTCGCTCGCGGCGTCACGGCCGATGATGGTGAGCGCGGCGTTGGCGGCGCTGCCGGGATCGCCGAAGTAGTCGTCGGTGAAGACCAGCGTCCAGGTGCCGGCGCTCAGCTCGCCGCGGAAGGCGTTGCTGGTCAACGTGAGGTCCTGCGCGCCGTAGTCGGTGACGCCGGCGGCACCGAAATTGTCGCGCATCAATTCGCTCACCGTGCCGTCCGGTGAGACGAGCTGGATCTCCAGGTCGCTCATCCAGGTGTGCGCGAGGCCGAGGTCGATCTCGACCCGCTCCACCTCGATGTGGCCAGCGATGGTGAAGGTCATCGACGTGGTGGACAGGTCGTCGATCGTCACGCTCCCCTCGTTGGAGGCGACGTCGGCGATCACCAGACGGTCGTCGTAGCCGCCGGTTCGGCGCCAGCTCTCGGCCAGCCGCACCGCGGCCAGCGCATCGACGAGACCGAACCCGTAGTCCTCCGAGAAGTGCATCCCGCCGCCGTTCCAGGTGTCGGCGCCGTTGATGTCCCACTGGTAGCGTTCGGCGCCGGTGAGGCCGCCGTCGTCGAAGCTGTCGCCACCGGTGTGGCGGGCGGTGGCGGCGAGGATCGCCTGTACGTCGCGGTAGCCGAGGTCGGGGTTGGCCTCCAGCATCAGCGCCACGACGCCCGTCACCATGGGCGCCGCCGCCGACGTGCCGTTGAACTGCGACGTCACGTCGTCGCCGTAATAGGAACGGTCGTAGCCGAGCCCGCCGGTGCGGTCGGTGGTGACGACGTCGCCCGGGACCGGCCCGCCGAAGGCCGAGACCAGCAGCCCCGCCCCCTCGGTCGAGTAGTGGGTGACGCGCCCGTCCCGTTCCACCGCGGCGACGGCGATGGTCCCTTCAAACGCGGTGGTCCATGATCCGGCGGTATTGTCGAGCGCGCCGCGCCCGTTGCCGGCCGATTTCACGATGATGCCGCCCAGTCCGCCGCGCCCGGCGTCGATCACGTCGACCAGCGTGTCGTGGTAGGCGCGTTGGTTGGGGTTGAACGGCGTATCGTAGAATGGGGTGATGTAACCCCAGCTGTTGTTGATGACGTCGTAGTTGGCGAAATTCCCGAAGGCGCCGGCGAGCGAGATCGTCGGCATGCCGGCGAGGCCGTCGCCGGAGAGGTCCGAGGCGGGGATCCCCGGCATGGAGACGAGCCGCGCGTCGTGCGCGACGCCGACCGCGCCCGCCCCGTCGCGCTGGGCGGCGATAATGCCGGCGACCGCCGTGCCGTGCGCCCCGTCGCGGTCGGGATGATAGCCGTCGACACCGCGCACCTGGAGGCTGAAGTCGTAGTTGGCGAAGAGGTCCGGGTGCAGGTAGTCGACCCCGTCGTCGAGCACGGCGACACGCACCCCCATGC
Source organism: Acuticoccus sp. I52.16.1 (assembly GCF_022865125.1). Lineage (NCBI taxonomy): Bacteria > Pseudomonadati > Pseudomonadota > Alphaproteobacteria > Hyphomicrobiales > Amorphaceae > Acuticoccus > Acuticoccus sp. I52.16.1. The sequence goes on from NZ_CP094828.1 coordinate 677,419, forward strand.
CGGTGACGTCGTCCCACACCGCGGTCCGCCCGTCGAAGAGGTGCAGGTCACGCTGGCCCGCGGCGTTGTTGGCGAGGTGGTACTGCGCGGTGAAATAGGGGTCGGAGGCGGGCACGACGTCGAGCATGACGCCGCCGGGGTCGTCCGCGGGCGAGATGGGTGCGGCGGTGTCCTCGCGCGCCGCGCCGTCGCGACCGGCCTGCGCCGTGGGTGAGATGGCGGGGTCGAGATCTTCTGGGCGCATGGTCATCCGCGCACTCCTGTTGCGTGCGGGCGGCCGATGCCCGGAGGGCCGTGGGCCAGCGACGCACCACCTCGAGACGACGTCGCCGTGCCGGCGATCGGTGTTCGTGGGGGCGGACCGGGGGATGGAGCGTGCGCGGCGGTGGCCGGCGAAGGCGCACGCGATCGCCTCCGGCCGCACGGGGGCGGCCGGCCCTGCGACGGGCACGGCTCCGACATTCTCTGATCCCACGGGCGGCGAGCGGCCGGGCCCGACCGATCACGACCGATCGGCGGAGACGCTCGAGGTTCACCCCGTCGGGCGGCGGGGGCGCGCGGGGCGCAACGGTGGGTTCGTATCCCCCCCGTACCACCCTCCACCGCCCTCGAAACCCGAGGACGACGCTAGGGGACCAAGATTGTGCGAAGCTGTTTTTCGCCAAACGAATGGCCCGCGGCGCCGGGCGGCTTGGCGCGCCGGTCAGCCAGAGGCCAGCCCCGGTCCGGCTGCAGGACACGCCGAAGACGGCCCCGCACCGGCCCCGCCCCCCTCCCGCGCCCTTCCCCGAACTCGCGGGGACAGGGCTCGGACTAGAGGATGAAGTCGGTGCCGGTGAGGTAGGAGTTGTTGCTGAAGAGGATCTGCAACTCGATGTCGAGGTCGTCGTCGACATTGATGTAGAGGATCGAGGTGCCGTTGAAGCTGTAGTAGTTCATCTGCGCGGCCTTGGTGATCGGCCGCGTGCCGATGAACTCGAACGCCTGATCGCCGCTGGTGGTCCGGTCGGCGTCGAGGGCGGAGAGATCGATCTTGTCTCCCTCGTTGCGGTAGAAGTCGGTGATGATGTCGCGTGTCGAGGGGGTGGCGCCGGAGTCGCCGTAGGAGACGTAGCGCAGCCGGTCCGCCCCGCTGCCCAGCGTGATCCGGTCCTGGCCGGAGTTGCCGATCAGCGTGTCGTTGCCGGGGCCGCCGATCAGCGTGTCGTTGTCGCCGCCGCCGGTGATGTAGTCGGCACCGCCCTCGCCGTAGAGGCGGTTCTGGCCGCTGTTGCCCTTGATGACGTTGGCGAGGTCGTTGCCGGTGCCGACCGGCGTGGTCGAGCCGAGTGTCAGGTTCTCGACATGATCGGGCAAGGTGTAGCTGGGGTTGTAGGAGAGGACGTGGTCGGTGCCGCCGCCCGCCGCCTCCACCACCAGATCGCCGTTGACGGCGACGACGTATTCGTCGTTGCCGGCGCCGCCGATCATCGTGTCGGCGTCGGCACCGCCGTTCAGCGTGTCGTTGCCGGCGCCGCCGTCGAGCGTGTCCGACCCGGCCATGCCTTGGAGGTTGTTGTCGTTGCCGTTGCCGACCAGCATGTTGGCGAGCGCGTTGCCCGTACCGGCCCGCGCGCCGGACCCCAGGATGGTCAGATTCTCGACATTGTCGCCGAGCGTGAAGTCCCGGTAGACGTAGACGAGGTCGATCCCCTCGTTCACCGCCTCGGTGATGATGTCGTCAACGGAGGAGACGGTGTACTCGTCGTCCCCCGGCCCGCCGATCATCGTATCGTCGCCGTCGTTGCCGTTGATGGTGTCGTTGCCGCCCCGGCCGAGGATATAGTCGTCGCCGGCCTTGCCGAAGAGCGTGTTGGCGAGGCCGTTACCCAGGAGCGTATTGTCGTCGGCACTGCCGATCCCGGTCGTCGCGCTGCCGAGCAGCTCCAGCCGCTCGATATTGTTGCCGAGCGTGAAGTCGAAATAGACGCCGACGGTGTCGCGGCCCTCGCCGGCCACCTCGCGCACCACGTCGGTCGAGCGCATGACGATGTAGTAGTCGTCGCCCTCCCCGCCTTCGAGCGTGTTGAAGCCCTCGCCGCCGTCCAGCGTATCGTCGCCGCCGGCGCCGACGATGGTGTCGTCGCCGTCCAGCCCGCGCAACACGTTCCCGGTGCCGTTGCCGACGATGTAGTTGTCGTAGGCGTTGCCGCTGCCGGTGATCGCGCTGCCCAGCAGCGTCAGGTGCTCGAAATTCACCGGCAGTGTGACGCCGTCGAGGGTGGTGGCGATGGTGTCCGTCCCGCCATTCGCGCTCTCGATCACGAGGTCCTCGATGCGGTCGATCACGTATGTGTCGTTGCCGTCGCCGCCGGTCATGGAATCGATGCCGCCGCCACCGTCCAGCGTGTCGGCGCCGGTGCCGCCGTCCAGCGTGTCGTTGCCGTCGTTACCGACCAGGCTGTCGTTGCCGGCGAGGCCGGTCAGCGTATTCGCCTGCGCATTGCCGATGATGACGTTGGCGACGTTCGTCCCCATGCCGACCAAGACGGCGCCCAGCAGCGTCAGGTTCTCGATGTCGTCGTTGAGGGTGTAGTCGCGGTAGGTCTGGACCGTGTCGTTGCCGGACGACTCGATGATCGTGTCTCCGGTCGCGGCGATGACGTAGGTGTCGTTGCCGTCGCCGCCGTTCATCGTGTCGGCGCCGCCGCCGCCGTTCAGCGTATCGTTCCCGGCGCCGCCGACCAGGGCGTCGTCGCCGTCGCCGGCGTCCAGGCTGTCGTCGCCGTTGCCGCCGGACAGCGTGGTGGCGAAGTCACCGACGCTTCGCAGCGTGTTGTCGGCATTGTCGCCGATCAGCGTCGCCCCGTTGTGCACGGTGACGTTCTCGACGTCGATCAGGATGTCGCGGCTTTCGCCTTGATACTCGATCGCGCCCGAGGAGAGGTTCACCGCCCAGTTGTTGTCGACCGGCAGGTCGATCGCCGACCATTCGAGGGTATCGATGCCGGGGCCGCCGTTCCAGGTGGCCGCCGCGGCGCCGGTGCCGTCGTTCTTGATGAGGAGGTCGTTGCCGGTGCCGCCGCCGTAGATGTCCGCCGCGCGGAAGGTGCTGCCGACCACCGTGTCGTTGCCGGAGCCACCGTCGATGGTGTCGCGGTCGGCGCCGCCGGTGATGGAATCGTTGCCGCTGCCGCCGTTGAGGACGCTGGGGCCGCCGCCGCCGATGATGGTGTCCGACCCGCCGCCGCCGTCGATCGTGTCCTCGCCGCCGCCGCCGACGAGGATGTTGGCGTAGTCGCCGACCGCGGTGATGACGTTGTTGCCGCGACTGCCGGTGACCGGCGCGTCGTGGTGGATGGTGATGTTCTCGATGTCGATCAGGATGTCGTAGCGCACGCCGTTGCGCTCGATCCGGCCGGCCTCCAGGTCGGCCGACCAGCCGGCGGCCGCGCTCGCCCCGTTCGCCCACTCCAGCGTGTCGCTGCCCGGGCCGCCGTCCCAGACGACGCCGTCGGCCCCGGCGTCGGCGTTCTTGAACAGCGTGTCGTCGCCGTCCTCGCCGAAGATGCTCTCGCCGAGGTCGCCGCCGGCGCGCAGCGTGTCGTTGCCGAGGCCGCCGCGCAGGGTGTCGAGCCCGGTGCCCCCGTCGATGTCGTCGTCGCCCAGGCCGCCGTCGAGGCTGTCCTCGGCCGCGCCGCCTTGCAGCGTGTCGTCGCCGTCCTCGCCGAAGAGCGTGTCGGTGCCGTTGTCGCCCAGGAGGAGGTCGTTGCCGGTGCCGCCGTAGAGGACGTCGGCGGAGGAACCGCCGTCGAGCGTATCCTGCCCGGCGGCGCCGAAGAGCGTGTCGTCGAAGGCGTCGCCCTGGACGAGGTCGTCTCCCGCTCCGCCATCCAGCCAGTCGCGGCCGCCGCCGCCCTGCAAGGTGTCGCGATCGTAGCTGCCGAGCATGCTGTCGTCGCCGTCGCCGCCTATCAGGAGGTCGTCGTCGAAGCCGCCGTGGATCGTGTCGTTGCCGCCCTCGCCGTAGATCGTGTCGTCTTCGTAGCTGCCGATGGCCGAGTCGTTGCCGGACCCGAGGCGGATGTCGTCCTCGCCGTAGGTGCCGTGCACACTGTCGTCGCCACCGCGCGAGCGGACCGTGTCGTCGCCATAGCCGGCGAAGATGGTGTCGTTGCCGGACCCGGTCGTGATCGAGTCGGACCGGTCCGTGCCGATGATGCTGATCGCCGCCTGCCCCTCGTACAGGAACCCCTCGAAGCCTGCGACCTTGGAGCGGACCCGGTCGACCTCGAGCCGGCCTTTGACGAAGTCGACCTCGACGACCTCGAGGCTGGCGGTCTCGAGGAGCAGCGTGTCGAACCCGTCGCCGCCGGAGAAGGTGTCGCCGGCGGCGGGGTTGGCGGCGAGGATCAGGTTGTCGCCCGCATCGCCGGTGTTGCTGGGATGGATCGTGGCCAAGTCAGTGCGCGCTCCCCGGCGCGGGGCCGCCCGGCACCACGGCGCACCCTGCGCCCCGGCCCGTGCCGACCCCCGAGCGGACGCGGCGAACACGTCGACCAACGGGTCGCCCCGATGCGCCGCCTCGTCTCATGGAGGCGCATCAGACCATATCACCCTTAGATTGAAAAGATCGAACGGCACAACTTATCGAGCCGGATCGTCGCACGGGGTATGAAGGCACGAAAAAGCGGCGGCCCGGTGGACCGCCGCTCGAAAGATCGTCCGGACCGTGGCCGCCGGTCAGCGGCCGTCGGGGGTACCCGCGCCGTACCACTTGTTGCGCACCGAGTCGGTGTGCTCCTCCGGCCGGTAGGCGGCGACGTTGATGCCCAGCGCCGTCACGTTGAGCCGGCCGACGTTGGACAGGAGCTGGAAGGCCGCCGCATCCTTGTCGCGCTGCGCGTTGACGAGGGTGATCTGCGCGCTGATGAGGTCGCGCTGCGCATCGAGTACGTCGAGCGTGGTGCGCTGGCCGACGCGCTGCTCCTCGATCACGCCTTCCAGCGCGAGCTGCGCCGAGAACACGCCCGTCTGCGCGTTGCGGATGGAGCGGACCGAGGACTGGAAGCTCGACCACGAGGTCGCCACCGATTGGCGCACGATGTTGCGGTTGACGTCGACCTGGAGCCGCGCCGCGCCCAGGCTCTCCTTCGATTGCCGCACCCGCGCCGAGACGAGGCCGCGCTGGTAGATCGGGATCGTCAGGTTGAGGCCGACGCGGGCGTCGTCGGTACGCTCGGTGCGGCCGACGGTCTGGAAGGTGGAGCTGGCCGACGCGGTGGCCCCCAGGCTCGGCAGGAACTGACCTTCCAGGGTGGCGACGTTGAAGATGTTGACGTCGACATTGTGCAGCGAGGCCATGATCGCCGGGTGGCGCTGCTGGCCGACGTTGAGCGCGTCCGGCAGCGACTTGGGCAGCAGCCGCTCGACGTTGAAGTTGTCGCGCAGGTTGTTGGCGACGAGGTTGGTCTGGCGCTGGTAGGTGGCGCGGGCGGCCTCGTAGTTGGCCTCCGAGGCGTTGAGCAGCGCCTGCGACTCGGCGCGGCGGGCCTCGGCCTGCGAGACGTCGGTGCGGGTGCCCTCACCCACCTCGAAGCGGTCGCGCGCGGCGCGGACCTGCTCGCCGAGGAACTCCACATCGTCGGTCCGCAGCTTCACGATCTGGCGGAACAGCAGCACGTCGAGGAAGGACACCGCCGTCTGGAGGAGGATGTCCTGCTCGGTGACCTCGAGCTCGGAGCGCTGCGCCAGCACCGAGGCTTCGGCCTGGCGGATCGAGTTGCGGACCTGGAAGCCCTGGAAGATCGGCTGCGTCAGCTGCAGCGAGAAGCCCAGCGTGTTGCTGGCGGTGTGGCCGGCGACGAGCGGGGCGCCGTGAACCTGGGTGGTGGAGGTCAGGTACTGGACCGAGCCTTCCACCAGCGGCCGGTTCTGTGACCGGGCGATGGCGATGTCCTCGTCGACCGAGCGGAGCTGGGCGCGGGCGACGTTGAGCTGGGGGTTGGTGGAATAAGCCGCTGCGAGTGACTCGGTCATCGTCTGCGACGACGCCGGCGTCCCGCAGACTGCGGCCAGAGTGACCGCGGCCAAGGCTGAAACTCGGATACGACTTGGCATGCTCTCGTCCTCAACGAACCTGAGCATGTTCTACGGTCAGGGCAATTCGTTGAGCCAGAGTCGAGTTCCGACCGGACGGGTCAGAACGATCAGGCTACGCGCAGGTGCGTCTTTCCTGCAACGACAAATGAACGAACAATGAAGCTCGCGTGGCCGCGTGATCACAAATGCCTGTGATTGCGCCCCTGTCGCGCCGGAGCAAACTGTGGATGGTTTCTAAAAGACGAACGAGGGTTCGCTCTTGAAGCCCGGCAGCACGGTTGCCGCGGCATTGAAGGCGAATCGCATGGAGACGCCGTGCTCGCCCTTGGTGAAGATCTGGGCCCGGCCGGAGAGCCCTTCGCCGTAGACCGCGACCAGGCGGCCGCCGACCTTCAGCTGCTCGGTCAGTGCCGTGGGCTCCACCAGGATCGCACCGTCGACGAAGATCACGTCGTAGGGGGCCTCCTTCGGCCAGCCGGCCTCCAGCGGGCCGCTGACGACGACGACGTTGGAGACGTCCTCTTCCAGGTCGGCGGAGGCCTTGTCGGCGAGGCTGTCCTCGCACTCCAGCGCGATCACCGAGCCGGCGAGCTGGCCGAGGACCGCGGCCGTGTAGCCGAGGCCCGCCCCCACCAGGAGGACGACGTCGTCCTCCTTCGGCTGGGCGAGCTGGATGAGGCGGCCGAGGATCGCCGGACGCGTCATCGTGCGCACCGGGCGGCCGATGGAATCGCGCAGGATCGGGAGTGCTTCGTCGGAGTAGGCGATGGCGCGCTGGTCGGCGGGGACGAACTGTTCGCGCGGGACCGAGAGCACCGCGTCCTGGACCCGATGGTCCGTGACGTCGAACGTACGAAGCTGGTTGTTCACCATCCGCGTACGCAGAACAGCCTCGTCACCCATCGTCGTTCTCCTCGCGGGTCCGGCCCACGTCGTAGGGCACCGGCGAGGCCACCACCGCGCCGGATCAAGTGGAGGCGACGGCCGGAATCGAACCGGCGTACACGGATTTGCAGTCCGCTGCGTAACCACTCCGCCACGTCGCCGCAGCCGGTTCGATACGCGAAAGCCTGCATGACGGCAAGCCTGAGTTGGGCGCCATCTCGTCTCGCCACAAGCCCCGCCCGATCCGCGGCGCCCCGGCGACCGATCGCCGCCCACCCACGGCCCCACGGCCCGGCGCTTCGCCGCTCGAGGGCGAGGATCGGGGGAAGGCGCTCAAAACGCTTTTGCGCCCCTGGGCGACAGGCTAACTCTCAACGTACTGCCGCATATCGGCCGCGGCGCCCGACAACGAGGGTCACCCCATGACGGACTTGGTCTCCGACGAGGCGCGCCTCACCTCCACCATCCGCGAAGACTGGCAGACCGGCTCCGTCGTCGACGTGACCTTGTCGGCGCTGGAACCGGTCAACGGCTGGCAGGTGGAGCTCGATGCGGGCGGGACCATCGTCAACATCTGGAACGCGGTGGTGCTGTCCAACGAGGGGACGCGTTACCGTGTCGGCGCGGTGGACTACAACCACCTCGTGCGCGCCGGAACCGCGGTCCAGTTCGGCATGGAGATCGACGGCGGCGGCCCCTTCGCGCTGCTGGGGGCCGAGATCGAGCTCGCCGCCGACGTCGCCGACGCGAGCGCCGAAGCCGGGGTGCCGGCCCCGCCGCCCGTCGCAGGCGGCCCGGTCCCCACCCCCGGCACCCCGCCGGCCGCCACCGCGGCCGAGACGCCCGCCCCGGCACCCGAGCCGGCACCCGAGCCGGCCCAGCCCGGACCGCCCGCCGTCGCCATCGCGGTCAGCGGCCCCACCGTCGTCGAGCCCGCGGGCGAGGCGGTCGACCTCGCGGCCTTCCCACCGGGCGCCTTCTCGGTCCGCGGGACCGCGATCGTCGACGCGGCCGGCGAGCCGGTGGAGATCAACGGCATCAACTGGTTCGGCTTCGAGACCGACATCTTCGTCGCCCACGGCCTGTGGGCCCGCAACTGGCGTGGCATGATGGACGAGGTGAAGTCGCTCGGCTTCAACACCCTGCGCATCCCCTTCTCCGGGGAGCTGGCGGCCACCGGCGGCACCGTCTCTGGCGTCGACTTCGGCTACAACCCGGACCTCGCCGGCCTCGACGGCCTCGAGATCCTCGACGCCATCGTCGACTATGCCGACACCATCGGCCTTCGCGTCATCCTCGATTATCACCGCGGCAATCCCGGCGGCGGGCCGAACGACAACGGCTTGTGGTACGGCGACGGCCGCACCGAGGCCGACGTCATCGCCGAGTGGCGCACGATGGCCGCCCGCTATGCCGACAAGCCCGCCGTCATCGGCGCCGACCTCATCAACGAGCCGCACATGGCGACCTGGGGCGACGGCTCGGCGACCGACTGGGCGGCCGCGGCCGCGCGCATCGGCAACGCGGTGCAACAGATCGCGCCGCAATGGCTGATCATCGTCGAGGGCACCTCCGTCTACGACGGGGACGGCTACTGGTGGGGCGGCAACCTGCAGGGCGTGCGCGACCATCCCGTGGCGCTGAACGACCCGGCCAAGCTCGTCTACTCGATCCACGACTATCCGCCCTCGGTCTACGACCAGCCCTGGTTCAACGACGGCCGGTCGCTGCCCGAAGTGTGGGACAAGAACTGGGGTTACATCGTCAAGGACGGCATCGGCCCCGTGCTGATCGGCGAGTGGGGCAGTTTCCTCGCCACCCACCAGGACCTCGCCTGGGCCGAGGAACTGAGCGCCTACATCGCCGACCTCGGCCTGCCGTGGTTCTGGTGGTCGCTCAACCCCAATTCGGGCGACACCGGCGGCCTGTTCGCCGACGACTGGACCACCGTGCGCCCCGAGGTGGCACGCCTGCTCGAGCCGTTTCTGGGCGAGACGCAACCGCCCGTCGCACTCGACGCGTCCGCCTCGCCGGTCACGGCGGACTTCGTGGTTTCGCTGGACCGGCCGGCGCCGAACGACATGCTGGTGAAGTACGCCACCACCGACGGCACCGCGACCGCCGGCGAGGACTACGTCGCCACCGCCGGCACGCTGACCTTCACCACGGGTGAGCGCGAGAAGACCGTCTCCGTTCCCATCCTGCCCGACATGGACACGGAGGGGGACACGTTCTTCTACCTCGTCCTGGGCGGGGGTAGCGGCAGCCGCGCGTCCGGCACCGGCGTCATCACCGAGGACGAGCGCGGCACGGCCCGCCGCCCGGCTGCGATGCCGATGCTCGACGTCGCCAACACCGTCTTCGCCGAGGGGGCCGAGGCCGCGAGCTTCCGCCTCGTCCTTTCCGCCCCCGCCGCCGAGGACGTGGCGATCGACTTCACCCTCACCGGCGCGGACGGCAGCCGCACGGCGCACTCCGCGGTGATCCCCGCCGGCGCCCGCCAGGTGGATCTCGAGGTCCCCATCGAACCCGGCGTGCAGCGTTTCACGCTGGAGCTGACCGCGGCGGACGGCGCCGCCATCCGCAACGGCGGCGCCGAGGCGCAGCTCGCCGGAGACGGCCCGCTCGGCAGCGTCACCGGCGAGGCAGCGACCGCGCAGACCCAGCTCACCATCGAACTCATCCTGGAAGAGGACTGGGGGTCCGGATCGCTCTTCAACGTCATCCTGAAGAACGTGTCCGACCACCCCGTCGAGGCCTGGACGCTGGCGATGGACCTGCCGTTCGACATCTCGGAGATCTGGAGCGCGGCGGTCGTTGCCGACGAGGGCGAGCGGGTGACCCTCGAGAACGCGCAATGGAACGGGGAGATCGGCCCGGGCGAGACGATCAACTTCGGTTTCATCGCCACAGCCGGCGGGATCGCGCTGGACCAGCTCGTCGGCGCCGCGGATTTTGCCCTGACTGTACAATAAAGGTGCATTTCATGGTGAACGCTTGAGCGTCTCGTGCATTGGTGAGCAGAGACGTGCGTCCTCGGGCGCCGTTCGGCCTTGCCGTGCGCAGACGAGCTGCCCGGCTGACACCCTGTGGACCCGATGGCAAGGGCCCTAGTCCTGGAGCGTTCCATGAACGTGACGAACACGATCATCACCATCATCATCGTCGCCCTGATCGCGGCCGGTGGTGCCTACTACCTCGGCTATTTCGACGAGACGACGATCGAGAACGCGGGCGACGCGATCGAGAATGCGGCCGACAAGGTGGGCGACGCTGCGAAGGACGCAGCCAACAGCGTGACGAACGCCACGGAAAACGCCGCCGACAAGGCTGAAGACGCCGCCGACGACGCAGAGAGTGCGGCCGACGAGGCGGTCCCCGCCGCGCAGTGAAATCTGCCCTGATTCAGGCAGCATAAGGCGCAATCATCAGCGTCGCGCGATCGTTTCGGCCATGCTAGCCTAGCGCGATGAACGGTATGAACAGCGTCTGTGTCTACTGCGGGTCGGCCACCGGTCACGACCCGCGTTTTGCCGCCGCCGCGGACGAACTCGGCACCGCCCTCGCGCGGGCCGAGATCACGCTCGTCTACGGCGGTGGATCGCTCGGCCTCATGGGCCGCATCGCCCACAAGGTGTTGCAGGAGGGCGGCCACGTCGTCGGCGTGATCCCCCGCTTCCTGCACGACCGCGAGGTGATGCTGACCGACGTGACCGAGCTGATCGTCACCGAGGATATGCACGAGCGGAAGCGCCTCATGTTCGAGCGCGCGGACGGCTTCGTCGCCCTCCCCGGTGGGATCGGCACCCTGGAAGAGGTCGTCGAAATGATGACCTGGTCCCAGCTCGGCCGGCACGAGAAGCCCATCGTGCTCGCCAACGTGGCGGACTTCTGGAGCCCGCTCAACGCCATCATCAACCACATGGTCGACGCCGGCTTCATCCGCCCCGGATGGGACGTCTCCTACGATGTGGTCGACACCATCTCCGAAGTCGTGCCCATGCTGACCGAACGCCACGAGGCGCTCGCCGAAGAACGCACGCCCAAAGAGGCGACGCTGCGCCGGATGTGATCCGCCGCGCGCACTGCACCCTGAACGGTCCGGCCGACCCGGCCGGCCCTTCTCCCCGCCGCGACCTCCCTCCCTATTCGCTGCACCACGGGTCCGCTGCCATGCGTGACGAAAACGGCTGGACCGCCTCCGCCGATGCCTGGATCGCCGACATGGACGGCGACACCGGCGACTGGAGCCGCCGCATCGTCCTCGATGAGCCGATGACCGCTCGCGCGCTCGCAGCCACGCCCAGGACGATGCTCGACGTCGGCTGTGGCGAGGGCCGCTTCTGCCGCCGCCTCGCCGGCCACGGCGTCGCGACCGTCGGCCTCGACCCGATGCCGGCGATGGTGGAGGCGGCCCGCGCACGCCACCCCGGCGGGCTCTACCTCGCCGGGCATGGCGAGCGTCTCCCCTTCGCGGACGACGCCTTCGACCTCGTCGTCGCCTACCTCACCCTGATCGACATCGACGACCACGTCGGCGCGGTCGCCGAGATGGCGCGCGTCCTGGTGCCGGGCGGACGGATCCTGGCCGCGAACCTCTCGGCCCATTTCACCGCCAGCGACGGCGGTTGGACCGTGGGCGCCGACGGCACCCCCGTCTTCGCCATCGACCGGTACTTCGAGGCGCGCTCCGCGTGGTTCTCCTGGCGCGGGATCCATGTGAAGAACTGGCACCGGCCGATGAGCGCCACCATGGACGCCTTCCTCGGCGCCGGCCTCACCCTCACCCACTTCGCCGAGCCGCAGCCCCGCGGCGACGACGCCACCGCGACGCGCTACCGGCGCGTCCCGTGGTTCGTCGTCATGGAGTGGCGCAAGCCTCGATGAGCCGGCTCAGGACGCGCCGAAGGTCCAGGTGGTGACCAGCTTGCCCTCGGCGTCCTTGCCGTCCATCAGCACGATTCCGGCGGCGACCAGCTCGTCGCGGATCCGGTCGGCGCGGGCGAAGTCCTTCGCGGCGCGGGCGGCGACCCGCTCGGCGATCAGTGCCTCGACGTCGATCGTCAAGCCGGCCGCGCGATCCGCCTCGACGGCCTCCTGCGCGGCGCGCACGCGGGCGAGGTCGATGCCCAGCAGCGCCACGCTCGCGGCGAGCCCCGGCGCCTTGGCGCGGGCCATCTCGGCGAGCCGCGTCACGGCGAGCGGGGTGTTGAGGTCGTCGCCGAGAGCGGCGAGCACGGCGGCGTCCGGCGGCCCGTCGGCGCTTTCGGCCGCGGCCCAGGCGCGCGTCATCGTGCGCGCCTCGTCGAGGCGGCGCTCGGTCCAGTCGATCGGCTGGCGGTACTGCGTCATCAGCATCGCGAGGCGCAGCGTGTCGCCGTCCGCCATGGCGAGCGCGTCGCGGATGGTGATGAAATTGCCCTCGGACTTGGCCATCTTGCGCCCCTCCACCTGGAGGAAGCCGTTGTGCATCCACACCCGCGCCATCTCCGGATGGCCGAACGCGGCGCACGTCTGCGCCCGCTCGTTCTCGTGGTGCGGGAAGGCGAGATCGATACCGCCGCCGTGGATGTCGAACTCTTCGCCGAGGTAGCGGTGCGCCATCGCCGAGCACTCGATGTGCCAGCCCGGCCGCCCCTCGCCCTCGATCCCGGCGGGGCTCGGCCACCCCGGTTCGCCCGGCGCGGACGGTTTCCACAACACGAAGTCCATCGCATCGCGTTTGTAGGGCGCGACCTCGACCCGCGCGCCCGCCAGCATCTCGTCCAGCGAGCGCTTCGACAGCGCGCCGTAGCCATCGAACGAGCCCACCGCGAAGAGGACGTGCCCGTCCGCCACATAGGCGTGGCCACGCTCGACCAGCCGCTCGATCAAGCTGCGCATCTCGGCGATGTTGTCGGTCGCGCGCGGCTCCACCGTCGGCGGCAGGCAGCCGATGGCGGCGATGTCGGCATGGAAGTCGGCGAGGGTCGCCTCGGTCAGGTCGCGGATGGAGATGCCGCGCTCGGCCGCGCGGGCGTTGATCTTGTCGTCCACGTCCGTGACGTTGCGCACGTAAGTCACGTTCGCCGCGCCGTATGTGGCCCGCAGCAGACGGAACAGCACGTCGAAGACGATGATCGGCCGCGCGTTGCCGATATGGGCAAAGTCATAGACCGTCGGCCCGCAGACATACATCCGCACATCCCCGGGGTCACGGGGGACGAAGGGGGCCTTGGCGCGGCTGCGCGTGTCGTAGAGGGCGATGTCGATCATGACGACGCGGTATCCCGGCGGGCCCACATCCGCAACAATCTCTTTACGGGAAATACACCCCATCCCCTAAGCGAGCGTTGGTATTGACGCCAACGCATTGCCCCTCCGCCCCATCCCGCGTATGACGAGGTGAACGACGCGTTACACGCTCGGATTGAATTCAGCGGGTACGCATCTGAAGATTGGGGTTGCCAGCTATGGGTAAGACAGTCGGCGCGATGGCCGCGCTCACGATCCTGATGATGTTGATCGTCGGACCCGTCTACGTGGCGGTCAGCAATTCGCACTCGTTCGCGGACGGGGGTCGTTGCACCATCGGCCAAATCGGCTGCGATACGCAGGACCTGGCCGGCTACCGCGGCTGAAGGATGCCGGTCGGGGCCGTTCGAGGCCCCGACGACGACACGATCTTACCGGCGTGCGATGACCCACACCGCGTGGATGATGCCCGGGATGTAGCCCAGCAGCGTCAGCAGGATGTTCAGCCAGAACTGAAGTCCAATACCGACCTGCAGAAAGACACCCAGCGGCGGCAGCAAAATTGCCAGCAGTACGCGAACGACGTCCATGATTGGTCTCCTGTAGCTTCCTGCGAACAGAACGACCCAAACGCCGAAAAGATCCGTAAGCGCGTGACTTTTTGCGTGACTGATAGGACCCGCTGCACCCCTCGCGCGCGCCGCACGGCGTAACTTTCGCCCCCGCGCCCGCCCTCGCGCCGCACCGCGTCTCCGTCAGGGCGTGCCCTGACCCGGCGGCGGACGGGGCGGCTGCCGGACGGTGCCTCAGCGCACCGGGCGGATCATCCGCACGTCGAGATCGCGGATCTTCTTGCGCAGCGTGTTGCGGTTGACGCCCAGCAGCTCGGCCGCCTTGATCTGGTTGCCGCGCGTCGCCGCCAGCGCCGCGGAGACCAGCGGATATTCCACGTCACGCATGATGCGGTGGTAGAGGCCCGGCGGCGGTAACGAGGCGCCGAACTCGGCGAAATAGTCGTTGAGGTGGCGCTCGACGGATTCCTGCAGCGTCTCGGCCTGCGCCGGACCGCCCGCCCCCGCCGGGGTCGCCGGCGTCGACTGGTCGTCCAGCTCGTGCTCGATGTGGGCGCGGTTGATCACGTCCTCGGGGTAGAGCGCGGCGAGGCGGCGCACGAGGTTCTCCAGCTCGCGCACGTTGCCCGACCAGCGGTGCGCCTGGAGCGCGGCGATCGCGTCATTGTCGAGGCGCTTGGCCGGCAGCCCTTCAGATTCGCACTGATGGAAGAAGTGGCGCGCGAGGTCGGCGATATCCTCCTTGCGCTCGCGCAGCGGCGGCAGGCGCAGCGGCACCACGTTGAGGCGGAAATAAAGGTCCTCGCGGAAGAGGCCCTGACCGATCCACTGCCGCAGGTCGCGGTTGGTCGCGGCGACGATGCGCACGTTGGTGCGGATCGGCGCGCGGCCGCCCACGGTGGTATATTCGCCCTCCTGCAAGACGCGCAGGAGCCGCGTCTGCGCCTCCATCGGCATGTCGCCGATCTCGTCCAGGAAGAGCGTCCCGCCCTCGGCCTGCTCGAACCGGCCGGCGTGGCGCGAGGTGGCGCCGGTGAAGGCGCCCTTCTCGTAGCCGAACAGCTCCGCCTCGATCAGCTCCTTGGGGATCGCGGCCATGTTGATCGCCACGAACGGCCCCTTGCGGCGCTTGCCGTAGTCGTGCAGCGCGCGGGCGACCAGCTCCTTGCCGGTGCCCGACTCGCCATGGATCAGCACCGTGAGGTCCGTCTGCATCAGCCGCGCCAGCACGCGGTAGATGTCCTGCATGGCGGCCGAGCGGCCCACCAGCGGCATCGGCTCGCCGTCCGCGCTCGGATGGATGCGCTCCGGCGCCTTGCCCCGCGGCTCGCTGAGCGCGCGGCCGACGACGTTGATCAGCTCCTTCAGATCGAAGGGCTTGGGCAGGTATTCGTAGGCGCCCCGCTCGGAGGCGCGGATCGCGGTCATGAACGTGTTCTGCGCCGAGATCACCACCACCGGCAGGTCCGGCCGGCGCTTCTTCACCCGCGGCAACAGCTCGAAGGCGTTCTCGTCGGGCATGATGACGTCGGTGATGACGAGATCGCCCTCGCCCTGGTCGATCCAGTTCCACAAGGTCGCGGCGTTGGATGTGCAGCGGACGTCGAAGCCGGCGCGGGACAGCGCCTGATTGAGAACCGTGCGGATCGCGCCATCGTCGTCTGCGACCAGGATCGTGCCACTCATTGGCTCACTCTCTCACTTCCTTCGTAGGCGGGCATCAGGACGCGGACCGTGGTGCCGGCATTCGAATCGATCTCGATGACGCCGCCGTGATCGCCGACGATCTTCGCCACCAGGGCGAGGCCGAGGCCCGTCCCGTTGGTCTTCGTCGTCACGAACGGTTCGAATAGATGCGGAACGAGGTCCTCCGGGACGCCCGGCCCGTTGTCTTTCACGCAGAATTCCAGCGGCAGTGACACCTTGTGCGGCGAGCCGGGAGCGGCGACGCGCATGCCCGGCTTGAACGCCGTCGTCAGCGTGATGACGCCGCCCTCCTGGTCCGCCAGCGCCTCCGAGGCATTCTTGACGAGGTTGAGGAACACCTGGATCAGCTGATCATGGTTGGCGTGGACCGGGGGCAGCGAGGGGTCGTACGCCTTGCGGATCTCGAGGTGCCGCGCGAAGCCGGACGTCGCCAGCCGCTCGACGTGGTCGAGCACGGTGTGAATGTTGACGGGGGCACGCTGCACCGGCCGCGCGTCGCCGAAGACCTCCATCCGGTCGACCAGCTTCACCACCCGGTCGGTCTCGGACATGATCAGGCGGGCGAGCGCGCGGTCGTCCTCGCCCAGCGTCGGCTCGATGAGCTGCGCCGCGCCGCGGATGCCCGACAGCGGGTTGCGGATCTCGTGCGCCAGCATCGCCGCGAGGCCCGTCACCGAGCGCGCCGCGGCACGGGAGGTCAGCGTGCGGTCGATCTTGTCGGCCATCGACGGGCGGTCGAGGGTGAGCACCACCATCTGCGGATCTTCCGGCAGCGGCATGGCGTGGATATCGAGGACCTGCCCCTGGCCGAGGCGCGGCGAGGAGAGGTCGACACGATACTCCACCAGCCCCGCGCCCGCCTGCCGCACCTTCGCCGGCAGCGACAGCAGCGGGCTGCCGAACGGCACGAAGCGGTCCAGCGGCTTCTTCTGCAGGTGCGCCAGCGAGGCGCCGAAGAAGGCCTCCGCGGCGTCGTTGGCGGAGATGATCTCGTCGTCCGGCCCCAACACGACGATGGCGTGCGGCAGCGCGTTGAGGATGGCCGCCGGCGTGACGCGGCGTGCGGCGGCGGTCATGCCGCGACCTGGAGCGTCGGCGCGTCGGCGGCGGCGAACAGGTGGTCGAGCGCTTTGAGGGCCATGGCCGGATCCTCCGCGGTGAGCGCGGCTTTGCGTGAGGCGGGCGGGGCAGCGACGTGCTCGGCGTAGGCCGCGGTGTGCTTGCGCATCAGCCGGAGACCGAGGACCGGGCCGGCGTGGGCGAGGAGCAGCTCGGCGTGCTCGCGCGCCAGGGCGCCGATCGCGGCCGGTGTGCGCGGAACCGCGGGCCGGGGCCGGCCGGCGAGGTCGGCGGCGACGACGCCGGGGAGCCACGGCGCGCCCAGCGCCGCGCGGCCGATCATCACCGCGTCCGCCCCGCTCAGGGCCAGCGCGGCGCGGGCGGTCTCGGTGTCGCGAATGTCGCCGTTGGCGACCAGCGGGACGGAAACGGCCGCGCGCGTGGCGGCGATCGCGCGCCAGTCGGCCGCGCCGGTATAGCGCTGACAGCGGGTGCGGCCGTGGACGGTGATCGCCTCGGCCCCGGCGTCGACCGCGCGGCGGGCGAGCTCGGGCGCGGTCAGCGTCGCACGGTCGTAGCCGAGCCGCATCTTGACCGTCACGGGGACACGCACCGCCCGCACCGTCGCCGCGACGAGGCTCGCCGCGTGCACCGGGTCGCGCATCAGCGCCGAGCCGGCCCACCCGCCGACGACACGCTTGGCCGGGCAGCCCATGTTGATGTCGATGATGTGGGCGCCGGCGCCTTCGGCGATCTTCGCCGCCTCGGCGAGGTCCTCCGGCCGGCAGCCGGCGAGTTGGACGCAGTGGATCGCCAGCCCGTCGCCCTCCAGCTTGAGGCGCGCCTCGGCCTCGCGTGCCACGAGACGGTCACTCGCCACCATCTCGCTGATGACGAGGCCGGCGCCGAAGCGGGCGGCGAGCTGGCGGAACGGCCAGTCGCTGACGCCCGACATCGGCGCCAGAATCGCGCGACCCGAAAGGGGGACGTTGCCGACGGCACATTCATTCATGTTCGGTTGGGCACCTCTGAGGCCTCACGGTGCTCATCTTTTGACCATGACACCAAAGTTGGCAAGTCCGTGTTCGACCCTTGAGGGGAAAACCTGTTTCGAGTCTCATATACAGCGCGTTGTGCAGAGTGTGCCCGCATGGCAGTCGCCCACGCCGCGAGCCGCGGGGGACCGCCCATATTCGCACCAATTTGCCCAACTTGGCGTCGTCTCCTGCAGGAGATTGCAACCATGCGCAATGATCGACCGTGAAATGCCCCCGGTTGCACGACCTAGGGTCGCAGCATACGACCGGCGGCCATGCGCATTCGCATGGCGCCCCGACGCGCGGCGAGCTATGACGCGGCCATGATGCCCATCGACGCCATCATCGTTGCAGCCGGACGCGGCACCCGCCTGGGCGGCCCCGTCCCCAAGCAGTATCTGCCGCTGGGCGCGCGCACCGTCCTCGCCCGCGCGGTCGACGCCTTCCTGGGTCATCCGGCGATCCGCAGCGTGGTGGTCGTCATCGCCGCCGGCGACGAGCGGCGGGTCGACGAGGCGCTGGCCGACCGCACGCGCGCCGTCCGGGTGGTGACGGGCGGGGCCACGCGCCAGGCCTCAGTCGCCCGCGGGCTCGCCGCGCTCGGCGGAACCGCCCCACCCTCCGCGGTGATGGTCCACGACGCCGCGCGCCCCTTCGTCTCGGCCGGTGTGATCGACCGCGTCGCCGCCGCGCTCACCGAGGCGGCCGCGGTCGTCCCCGCCGTCCCCATCGCCGACACCGTCAAGCGCGTCGACGGCGGCCGCGTGATCGAGACGGTCGACCGCAGTGCCCTCGTCCAGGTGCAGACGCCGCAGGGTTTCCACCTCGCCGCACTCCTCGCCGCGCACGCGGCTGCCGGCACCACCGAGACCGGCAGCACAGAGGCCGGCGCCACCGACGATGCGGGCCTCATCGAAGCCCAAGGAGGCCGCGTGACCACCGTTCCCGGCGAGCGCACCAACTTCAAGATCACCACCGAGGACGACCTCGCGGCCGCGCGCGCCAGCCTCGCCGCCGTCCCCGTCGTCGGCCACGGGTTCGACGTGCACCGCCTGGAGCCGGGCGGCCCGATGGTCATCGGCGGCCTGACGATCGAGAGTCCCACCCGCATGAAGGGCCACTCCGACGCCGACGTCGCCCTCCACGCCATCACCGACGCGCTGTTCGGCGCCATCGCCGACGGGGACATCGGCCACCATTTCCCCCCCAGCGACGAGACCTGGCGCGGCGCGGCGTCCGACCGTTTCCTCGCCTTCGCCGCCGAGCGGGTCCGCGCCCGCGGCGGGCGCATCGCCCACATCGACCTGACGATCATGTGCGAGCGGCCCAAGATCGGCCCCTTGCGGGAGGCGATGCGGGCGCGGATCGCCGAGATCGTCGCCGTCCCGGTCGCGGCGGTATCGGTGAAGGCGACGACGACCGAGCGGCTCGGCTTCACCGGCCGCGGCGAGGGCATCGCCGCCCAGGCGACGGCCACAGTGCTGAGGGAGACGACATGATCGACGACGAAATCCGCGCCCGCGCCGAGGCGCTGCTCAACGCCGCCCGCACGGCGGGGGTCACGGTCGTCACGTGCGAATCGTGCACCGGCGGCCTCATCGGTGCCGCCCTCACGGCGATCCCCGGCTCGTCCGATGTGGTGGACGGCGGCTTCATCACCTACGCCAACCCCGCCAAGATGCGCCTGGGCGTGCCCGAGGCGCTGCTCGCGGCCCACGGTGCGGTCAGCGAGCCGGTCGCCCGCGCCATGGCGGAGGCGGCGCGCGAGCGGGGCGGCGCCGCCCCCGACCTCGTCTCGGTCGCGGTGACGGGCGTCGCCGGGCCGGGCGGCGGATCGGCGGACAAGCCCGTCGGTCTCGTCCACTTCGCGGCAGCCGGCGCCGGCGCCACCGTCCACCGCGAGCGGCGCTTCGGCGACATCGGGCGCGACGCGGTGCGCAAGGCCAGCGTCCTCGAGGCGCTGAACCTCCTCGACGGCCTGATTTCGCGCGAGTAGCCGGATCCAAATCGCCGCACGGGCGTTGTGACCCGTGACGATTGGAGCGCCCTGCGCCGTGAACTGGCCCGTCCTGCTGATCTTTATTCTTGCAACGCTGGCGACCGCGGCGACCGGGTCGTTCTTTCGCCCCGGCGCGTGGTACCGCGGCCTGGCAAAGCCGGACTGGACGCCGCCGAATTGGGCATTTCCGGTCGCCTGGACCATTCTTTATGCGACGATCGCCGCCGCGGGCTATCTCTTCTACGAAGCCGCCGCGCCCGGCGAGCGCACCGTGCCGCTCGTTCTCTACACCCTCCAGTTGGGGCTGAACGCGGCGTGGTCGCCCCTCTTCTTCCATGCCCATCGCATGGGATGGGCGCTCGTTGACATTCTCGTGATGATGGTGGTGATCGCGGCGACGATCCTCATGTTTGCCGCAATTTCTCCCCTCAGCGGGCTACTTCTGGTTCCCTACCTTGGTTGGGTCGGCTTTGCTTCGACCCTGAACTACACTATCTTGCGGCTCAATGACCCGCGGCGTCGAGCCGCGACGAGTATGTGAGCGACGGGGTGATCCATGGATACCAACCTCATCGTGTTGCTTGAGATCCTGTTGATCGCCGGCAGCCTACTGACCTTCGCGGCATGCGAATTGCGCGACGCGCGCCGTCGCCCCGCGGAAGTGGGCCTCAACCGGCGTCGCAGCAACGCGAATTGACCGAACGGTTTGTTTTGAGACAAGCCGATCCGTGATGAACGATGCCGCCGGATCGGACCTATCCCCACGCGTCGAGGCGGCGATCCGCCGTCACGTCGGCGCGCGGTGCGCACCGCCTCGGCTGGGCGCGGCGATCGAGCATGCGATCCTCGCCGGCGGCTCGCGCGTGCGGCCCCGCTTCACGCTCGGCGTCGCCCTCGCCTGCGGTGACGACCGGCCCGCCCTCGCGGACGCGGTCGCCGTCGCGATCGAGTGCCTGCACTGCGCCTCGCTGGTGCACGACGACCTCCCCTGCTTCGACGATGCCGCGATCCGCCGCGGCAGGCCCACCGTCCACCTCGCCCACGGCGAGGCGCTGGCGGTGCTGTCCGGCGACGCCCTCATCGTGATGGCGTTCCAGACCCTCTCGGACGTCTCCGCCCTCGCCGGAGAGCGGCTGCCGGAGCTGCTTCAGGTGCTGGCGGAGGCCGCCGGAGCCCCGGACGGCCTCGTCGGCGGTCAGGCGCTGGAGAGCGAGCACACGCCCGACCTCGACACCTACCACGCGGCCAAGACCGGCGCGCTGTTCGAGGCGGCTGCCGCGGGCGGGGCGGTCGCGGCCGGCGGCGACGTCACGGTCTGGCGGCGGATCGGCGCGTGGCTCGGCGCCGCCTATCAGATCGCCGACGACATCCACGACGCGCTCGGCATCGGCGGCGAAGGCAAGCCCACCGGCCAGGACACCGCCCACGCGCGCCCCTCCGTCGTCGCCCGCCACGGCGTCGACGGGGCGGTCCTGGCGCTGCACCGGCACATGGAGGCCGCGGTCGACGCGATCCCGCCCGGCCCCACCGCCGAGACGCTGCGAACCCTGGTGCGCGAGCAGACGACCCGTTTCCTCCCGGCCGACCTCGCCGCCCGCCGCAGCGCGTGACGCGGCTCGCATCGGGCCCGGGCCGGCTTGCATGAAGGCGGGGTTAATCTCCGCCGCCTATCGTGCCGTCCCGGCAACATCGCCGGTGAATCGCGCGTCTGCGTGCGCTCCGGACGCGTGGTCGATCACCGCCGGCATGTTTTCCACGATAAAATGACAGGGCCGACTCGCTCGGCCGCCCCCTTCATCGCTGCAAAGGACCTGCCTCAGCATGTATCGTACCCGTCAGTCGCATCGGCCGGGGGCAGCGTCACTCAGCAGGCGCGCGTTCGTCCTCGGATCGACGGCCGTCGCCGTCGCGGGCTGCCAGACCGGGACCATCGAGACCGTCGCCGTCAGCACTCCGGCGCCGACCGAGGAATCGTACCGGGTCATGTACGGGCCGCTGCCGAACGAGCGCTTCCCGCTCCCCGCGGTCGACATCAGCAAGTTCGAGCCGCAGTTTCTGCGCCGCGAAGTCAGCAATCCGACCGGCGAACGGCCGGGGACGATCGTCGTCGATACGACCAACAAGTTCCTCTACCTCACGCTGCCGAAGGGGCGGGCGATGCGCTACGGCGTGGGCCTCGGCCGCGCCGGATTCGGCTGGGACGGCGAGGCGGTGATCCGCCTGAAGCGCGAGTGGCCGACCTGGACGCCGCCGCCGGAGATGATCGACCGCGACCCCGACCTGGAGCAGTACCGCGACGGCATGCCCCCCGGCCCCCGCAACCCGCTCGGCGCGCGCGCGCTCTACCTCTTCCAGGGCGGGCAGGACACGCTCTACCGCCTGCACGGCACGGCCGAGGCCTACTCCATCGGCCGCAACGTCTCCTCCGGCTGCGTGCGCCTCCTCAACCACGACATCATCGACCTCTACAGCCGCACCCCGATGAACACGCGCGTCGTGGTGCGGCCGGCGGCGATCTACTAGGCGCGTCCCCGCACGCCCCCGGAGCCGGCCCGCGCCGGCTTCGGCATTGCTGTCGGCATCGATATCGGCGCTGCCGCGCCGCGGCGGTTGCCGTGGCCGTTCGATGGCGACTAGCCTATTGGACGGCAGCAATAAGAAACTTCGGGAGCCTCGATGCCCACGCCAGCCCCAACCGCCACCGGTCGAGCCACCGTGCGATCCACCGGTCGAGCCACCGTGCGAGCCGCCTCGTGACCGTCGTCGTGGTGGCGCCCCTGGCGCTGGAGCGGTTCGTCCGCGCCGCGCTCTCGGCCGCCGGTGCCGACGGCGCGACGACCGATGCGGCCGCACGCGCCATGTTGCACGGGTCCCGCCTCGGCGTGGACAGCCACGGCGTGCGGCTGCTGGAGCACTACGTCACGGTCATGGAAGGCGGGCGCGTCAACAAGACGCCGAACCTCGCCTTCGTCGCCGAGCGCGCCGCCGTCGCCACTCTCGACGCCGACCACGCCCACGGCGCTCTCGCCGCTTACGCCGCGATGGACAAGGCGACGGAGTTGGCCCGTAGCGCCGGCATCGGCGCCGTTTCGATCCGCAACTCGTCGCACTTCGGCCCGGCCGGCGCCTACGCACTCGCCGCCGCGGAGGCGGGGATGATCGGCTTCGCCACCTGCAACTCGGACGCCTTCGTGCGCCTGCACGGCGGTGCGCGGCGCTTCCACGGCACCAACCCGCTCGCCGTCGCCGTTCCGGCCGACGGGCACCCCTGGCTGTTCGACATGGCCACCAGCGCGATCCCGTTCAATCGCGTGCAGCTCTACCGCAGCCTGGGGGTCGAGGTGCCGGAGGGCACCGGCTCGGACGCGGCCGGGCTCGACACGCTGGACGCCGACGCGGTGGAGATGCTGGCGCCGCTGGGGGCGGCCTTCGGCTTCAAGGGCGCCGGCCTCGCCGGCATCGCCGAGATCTTCAGCGCCGTGCTCAGCGGTATGGGGCTCAGCTTCGAGCTGCTGCCGATGGGCGGGGACGACAAATCCACCCCGCGCGGCCTCGGTGCCTTCGTCATGGCGATCAACCCCGAGGCGTTCATCTCCCGCGCCGCGTTCGACGCCGGCATGCGGCGCTACCTCGACGCGCTGCGCACGTCTCCGCCGCGCGCCGACGGCACCGTCATGGCACCCGGCGACCGCGAGTGGGCTGTCGCCGAGGAGCGGCTCGACGGGATCCCGCTGGACCCGGTGACGGTCGAGGGCTTCGGCCGGCTCGCCGAACGGTACGGCCTGCCCTCCCTCGAAGGGCTCTGAGCGGGCCTCAACGCGTCGCGCGCACGTTCGCGGGGGTGATCGGCTCGCCGGTCGCCTCGTCCACCAGGAGCGGGCGCACCGGCGCGCCGGTCTGCCGCGAGACGAGGCGCAGCGGCGCGTCCGAGCCGCCCGGCACCGCCGCCTCCCCCCACGCCATCAGCGTCACCAGCACCGGGTGGAAGGCGCGGCCGGTCTCGGTCAGGCGATATTCGTAGCGGGGCGGGCGATCCTGGTACGGCTCGCGCGTCAGCACGCCGGCCTCGACCAGCTTGCGCAATCGGTCCGCCAGGACGTGGCGGGTGATCCCGAGCCGCTCCTGGAAGGCCTCGAAGCGGCGCACCCCGCGAAAGCAGTCGCGCAACAGGAGCAGCGTCCAGCGGTCGCCGACCACCGACATCGCCCGCGCGACCGGGCACGCCTCGTCCCCTAATTCCTGCCATTTCATGCCCCCGATAGTAGACGAGCTTGACAGGTTCCGAAAGGGAACTCAGTCTCAAGTTCCAAAAAGGAACTGAGGCGGCGCGCATGCCATCGTCGACGATCGTCCCCCGGCCGGGTCCCCGCCTCGCCGCAGCGCCGGCGCAGACCCGCCGCACCGCGCCCACCGCCGCCCCCGGTGCGCCGGCATGACCCTCCGCGCGGGCTCCGGCACGGCCCTTCGCCCGAACTCCGGCCTCCGAACCGACGCTCGCCCGGTGGTGCCGCCGGATGCGCCGGGGCCGGTGGTCCCCCCCACGCCCACCCGCATGGAGGCCGCCGCGCTGCGACGCGCGGCCCGCACGCGGGTCCTGCTGGAGGGGCCGATCGGCCCGACGCTCGCCCGCCTCGCCGCCCCCAATGTGCTCGCCATGCTGGTCTCCTCGGTGCTCGTCATCACCGAGGCGGTGTTCGCCGGCCAGCTCGGCATTTCGGCGCTGGCGGGGCTGGCGCTCGTCTTCCCGCTGGTGATGCTGGTGCAGATGATGTCGGCCGGGGCGATGGGCGGCGCGATCTCCTCGGCGGTGTCGCGGGCGCTGGGGGCGGGCGATCCGGCGAGGGCGGCCGGCCTCGCCGTGACCGCCTGGGCCATCGGGCTGGTCGCGGCCCTGATCTTCGCGCTCGCCGTCGTCGGCGCTGGCCGCACGGTGTTCGGCTGGCTCGGCGGCGACGGCGCGGCGGTGGAGGCGGCCTACGCCTACGCGCTCGTCTTCTTCCCCGGCTGCCTCACCTATTGGCTGCTGCACGGCACGCTCAGCGTCATGCGCGGCACCGGCAACATGCTCGCCCCCGCCTGCACGCTGCTGGCCGTGGCGGTCGCGACGGTGCCGATCTCGGGTGCCCTCTCGCTGGGGTGGGGGCCGTTTCCGGCGCTCGGCATGGCCGGGCTCGCGGCCGGGCTCGTCATCGCCCACGGGCTCGCCGCGATCGGCGCCGTGCTCTACGTCCTCGCCGGCCGCGCCGGCCTCACCATCGACCGCGCCGCCTTCCGCCTCCGCCGGGACCGCTTCGCCGATATCTTGCGCGTCGGGCTGATCGCCTCGCTCAACGCGCTGCAGAGCGTCGCCACGATCGTCATCATGGTCGCCCTGGTGGGCCGTTTCGGACCGGAGGCGATGGCCGGCTACGGCCTCGGCGCGCGGCTGGAATTCCTGATGATCCCGGTCGTCTTCGGCATCGGCGCGGCGATGACGGCGATGGTCGGCGCCAACATCGGCGCCGGGGCGCGGGCGCGCGCGCTGCGGATCGGCTTCACCGGGGCGTTGGCGGCGGGCGGCGCGGTGGGCTGCATCTCGCTCACACTCGCCCTCTTCCCGGATCTGTGGCTCGGCCTCTTCCTCTCTCCCGCCGATACCGCCGTTCTGGAGGCGGGCCGGCTCTACTTCCGCATCGTCGCCCCCTTCCTCGCCTTCTTCGCGCTCGGCCTCGCCCTCTACTTCGCCTCGCAGGGGGCCGGGCGGATGATCTGGCCCGTCGCGGCGAGCTTCGTGCGGATGGGCGTCGCATTCGGCGGCGCGCTGGCACTGGTCGGCCCGCTCGGCCTCGGCGGCATCTTCGTCGGCGTCGCGGCCGGCATGCTCGTCTACGGCGCGATGACGGCGGCGGCGATCCTCGCCACGCGCTGGCGCTGACGCGGCGGCCGTCGATCCGGGGATTTTCGCAGCCCGCAAGCCCCAGGCGGTCAGCGCCGGTTTGACCTCACCATGTTAATCGTGCGACGCGATCGCCGCTGCGGCGACACACCACGGTCCCGCACTTCAGGCGGTTAGTGGCGGATCGGGCTCCATCCCACCCGCCTTCTGTACCGCGTATGATTGAAAGTCTGGGGCCGGCCCCTACAGTCGGACTAGAGATGTTCGAATGAGGCTTCGGGTGCGTCCGCTTCTCCAGTCGGTTAACCTGCCGAAAGATCTACGCGCGTTGCCGGAACGCGACCTGAAGGCGTTCGCGGACGAACTGCGCGCCGAGCTGATCGACGTCGTGTCCACCACGGGCGGGCATCTCGGTTCTGCGCTGGGCGTCGTCGAGCTGACCGTCGCGTTGCATTACGTGTTCGACACGCCGCGCGACAAACTGATCTGGGACGTCGGCCATCAGTGCTACCCGCACAAGATGCTGACCGGCCGGCGCGACCGGATGGGCACGCTGCGCCAGGGCGGCGGCCTCTCCGGCTTCACCAAGCGCGACGAGAGCGTCTACGACCCCTTCGGCGCGGCCCACTCGTCGACCTCGATCTCGGCCGGGCTCGGGTTCGCCAACGCGCGCGATCTGCTCGGCGAGGATCACGAGGTCGTCGCGGTGATCGGCGACGGGGCGATGTCCGCCGGCATGGCCTACGAGGCGATGAACAACGCCGGTGCGCACGACGCCCGCCTCATCGTCATCCTCAACGACAACGACATGTCGATCGCCCCGCCCGTCGGCGCCATGAGCGCCTATCTGGCGCGGCTGGCCAGCGGCGAGCCTTACGTCACCATGCGCGAGGCACTGAAGGGGTTGGTGCGCCGCTTGCCGCGCTTCGTCGAGCGTGGGGCGGCCCGGGCGGAGGAGTTCGCCAAGGGCATCGCCATGGGCGGCACCCTCTTCGAGGAGCTGGGCTTCTACTATGTCGGCCCGATCGACGGTCACAACCTCGATCACCTCCTCCCGGTCCTCGCCAACGTGCGTGACGCCGACAACAAGCCGGTGCTCGTCCACGTCGTCACCCAGAAGGGCAAGGGTTACCCGCCGGCGGAGAACTCGGCCGACAAGTATCACGGCGTCTCCAAGTTCGACGTCGTCACCGGCGAGCAGGCCAAGGCCAAGCCGAACGCGCCCGCCTACACCAAGGTCTTCGGCCAGGCGCTGATCGCCGAGGCGGAGCGGGACGACCGCATCGTCGGCATCACCGCCGCCATGCCGTCCGGCACCGGGATCGACCTCTTCGAGCGCGTCTTCCCGGAGCGGACCTACGACGTCGGCATCGCCGAGCAGCACGCGGTCACCTTCGCGGCCGGGCTGGCGGCGGGTGGCTGCAAGCCCTTCGCCGCCATCTACTCGACCTTCCTGCAACGCGGCTACGACCAGGTCGTGCACGACGTCGCCATCCAGGGCCTGCCGGTGCGCTTCGCGATCGACCGTGCCGGCTTCGTCGGGGCCGACGGCTCGACCCACGCCGGCGCGTTCGACATCGCCTACCTCTCGTGCCTCCCCGGCATGGTCGTGATGGCCGCGGGCGACGAGGCGGAGTTGACGCACATGGTCGCCACCGCCGCCGCCTACGACGACGGGCCGATCGCCTTCCGCTATCCGCGTGGCGAGGGCGTCGGCGTGGAGATGCCGGAGCGCGGCACGCCGCTGGAGATCGGCAAGGGCCGTATCCTGCGCGAGGGGTCCACCATCGCCATCCTGTCGCTGGGGGGGCGGCTCTCGGCGGCGCTGCTGGCGGCGGAGGAGCTTTCCGCCAGGGGCCTGCCGGCCACCGTCGCCGACGCGCGCTTCGCAAAGCCGCTGGACCGCGACCTCATCCTGCACCTGGCGCGCGAGCACGAGGTGCTGATCACCGTGGAAGAAGGCGCGATCGGCGGCTTCGGCAGCCATGTCCTGACGATGCTCGCCCGCGAGGGCGCGCTCGACACCGGCTGCAAGGTGCGCCCGCTGACGATGCCCGACGCGTTCGTCGACCAGGACAAGCCCGACTTAATGTATGCGCGCGCCGGGCTCGACGCGGCCGGCATCGTGCGCACCGCACTCGAGGCGCTGGGCGCCGGCGCGCTGGCCAACCGCGCATGAGCCGCGTCAATCTCGTCCACGACGCCGGCGCGGCCATCGGCGAGGGCGCCTTCTGGGATCCCGCCTCCGGGCTCCTCTTCTGGTGCGACATCGACAAGGGCATCGTCCATCGGTACGACCCCCGCTCGGGCCCGAAGGACCCCATCGCCGTGGGCGAGCGCGTCGGCTGCCTGGCACCGCGCCGGGACGGCGACCTCGTCATCGCCACCCAGTCCGGCCTCTACGACCTCGACCTTGCGACCGGCGGCAAGACGATGTTCGCCGAGCCCGAGGCGCACCTCCCCGACAACCGCTTCAACGACGGCGCGACCGACCGGCAGGGCCGCTGGTGGGCGGGGACCATGTCCATCGCCCAACCGCCGACGCCCGTCGGCACGTTCTACCGGATCGACGCCGACCGCCGCGTGACGCCGATGATCGACGGCATCTACACCACCAACGGCCTCGCCTTCTCGCCCGACGGCCGGACGATGTACTTCTCGGACTCCAACCCGTTGGTGCGCACCATCTGGGCCGCCGACTACGACATCGACGACGGCGTCCCCACCGCGCGCCGCGTCTTCTTCGACACCCGCTCGGTCGCCGGCCGTCCGGACGGGGCGACCGTCGACGCGGCCGGGTGCTACTGGATGGCCGGGGTCGGCGGCTGGCAGATCCTGCGGATCACCCCGGCGGGCAAGGTGGACATGATCGTCGACATGCCGGTCGAACGGCCGAGCAAGCCCGAGTTCGGCGGCCCCGGCCTCACCGATCTCTACGTCACCTCGATCGGCAGCGGCGCCGGCCCGGTCGGTCCCGAGCAGCCCCACGCCGGGGGCCTGTTCGTGGTGACCGGACTGCCGGCCGCCGGCCTCGCCCCGACCCCCTTCGCCGGCTGACCCCGCGCGGGCCCCGGCGCCCGTTCGCTTGACCGACGTCAAGGTGGTGCCACGCTGCGGCCCCTATCGTCCCGTGAAGTGCGACGACCGTCGTGCCGGACCCAAGCGCGGCGTCCGCGCCCGGCCGGACGCTCGCGCGCACGACGCCCATGCAACCACGGGGACGCTTGAACATGGCGAAGATGATGAAAGCCGCGGTGGTGCACGAATTCGGTGCCCCGCTGGTCATCGAGGACAGGCCCGTGCCGGAGGTCGGCCCGGGACAGATCCTCATGAAGGTGGAAGCCTCCGGCGTGTGCCACACCGACCTGCACGCCGCCTCGGGCGATTGGCCGGCCAAGCCGAGCCCCCCGTTCATTCCGGGCCATGAGGGCGTCGGCTTCGTCGCCGCGGTCGGCGCGGGGGTGAGCGGCGTCAAGGAGGGGGACCGGATCGGCGTGCCGTGGCTCCACACCGCGTGCGGCCACTGCGAGCACTGCCGCACCGGCTGGGAGACGCTCTGCTACGATCAGCAGATGACCGGCTACACCGTCGACGGCGGCTTTGCCGAGTACGTGCTGGCGGACCCGAATTTCGTCGGCCACCTGCCCGACAATCTGGAGTTCGGCGCCGCTGCGCCGGTGCTGTGCGCCGGCGTCACCGTCTACAAGGGCCTCAAGGAGGCCGAGACCAAGCCGGGCGAGTGGATGGTCGTCTCCGGCATCGGCGGCCTCGGCCACATGGCGGTGCAGTACGCCAAGGCGATGGGCATGCGCGTCGTCGCGGTGGACATCGCCGAGGACAAGCTGGCGCTCGCCGCGTCGCTCGGCGCCGAGGCCACGGTCGACGCCCGCGGCAACGACGCCATCGCCGAGGTGCGGCGCATCACCGATGGGGGCGGCCACGGCGTGCTGGTGACCGCCGTGTCGCGCGGGGCGTTCGCGCAGGCGGTGGCGATGACGCGCCGGCACGGCACCATGTCGCTCGTCGGCCTGCCGCCGGGCGACTTTGCGCTGCCGATCTTCGACGTCGTCCTCAACCGCATCACCGTGCGCGGGTCGATCGTCGGCACCCGGCAGGATCTCGTCGAGGCGCTGCAGTTCGCCGGCGACGGCAAGGTCGCCTCGCATTTCAGCTGGGACACGCTGGACAACATCAACGCCATCTTCGCGCGCATGAAGGCCGGCCGCATCGACGGCCGCGTGGTGATGAAGATCTAGAGGCCGATCGCCGGCGCCGGAGCCGGCTTGACCTGCAAAGGGCAGCCGGCGACCAGCTTGACGACCGCCGTCGCGCGCCGGGCCAGCGCCTGGTTGAGGGTCCCCTGCGCGTCGCGAAAGGCGCGGCCGAGCGGCGTCGCCGGGACGATCCCCTCGCCCACCTCGTTGGCCACGGCGATCACGTCGCGCCCCCGCGCCTCCAGCGCCGCACACAGCGCCCGGCTGTGCCGGGCGACGTCGTGCTCACCCAGCATCACGTTGGTCAGCCACAAGGTCAGGCAGTCGAGCAGGACGACGCCTTCGCCCTGGAGCGTCGGCGCGAGGTCGATGGTGGCCTCGATGGTGGTCCAGTGGGGCGGGCGGCGCTCGCGGTGGGCGGCGATGCGGGCGGCCATCTCCTCGTCACGGGGCGGGCCGGCGGTGGCAACGTAGGTCACCGGGCGCCCGGCCCCCTCGGCGAGCGTTTCGGCGTAGCGGGATTTGCCGGACCGCGCGCCTCCGAGGACGAGAATGAAATGAGGCTGGCCGATGTCGCTTCTCCCTGTTGCGCGTCCTATGCCGGCTTGCTATATCCCCCCAACGCGAGCGCGTCATTCCCCGGTAGCTCAGCGGTAGAGCAACCGGCTGTTAACCGGTTGGTCGCTGGTTCGAATCCGGCCCGGGGAGCCACTCGCCCATCCGCTGCGAGTCCCGCTGGCGCACTCCTCCCCACATCCGACGCGCAACACACCCGACCACGCTCGCATCCGGTGCGATGCCGCACGTCCGGCGTCCTCGGCCTTCCGCTCCCCGTGCACGCCGCTCCCGACGCTGCGCGACAGCAGCCGGCTCCCCCGCCCGCACGCCTCCATCGTCTTTCCCCGCGCGGCCGGTGTTCCGGCGGCGGGGCCGTCGCCGCGCTGTAAACGGCGCATGAACGGGCGCTGTAAAAGTGTGACGCGCGTCACACTGGCGCACGTCGGCATCGCCCATTTGTGAACAGGAGTTAACCAAGTCCCGCACCAGGGCCGCGTGCCGATCGGGAGAGCGAACATGAATGGCATAGAGAACTTCAGAACCGCGGCCCTGTCCGTCCTCATCGGCGCGCTGGTGCTGGTGTCCCTGGCGATGCCGGTGCTGATCGTCGGCACCTCGGCCAGCCGCTACACCGTTGTCTTCTCCGCCGTGGACGAGGCGCCGCGCAGTGCCGCCATCGCAGGCGAGGACGGCCCCGCGACCTGACGCGGCGCTCGAGCCGATCAGGCCCGCGCCGGTCGTCCGGCGGCCGGAGCATCGGTCCCGAGCCGCGACACCGCCTCCGGCCGACGACCGCGCAGCAGCCGCAGCGCGTTGGCCACCACCACAAGCGATACGCCCACGTCCGCCGCGATCGCCCCCCACATCGACGCCACCCCCATTGCCGTCAGCACCACGAAGCCGGCCTTCGTCACCAGCGAGATGCCGATATTCTCGTGGATGACACGCATGGTGCGGCGGGAGTGATCGATCAGCCATGGCACTTTGGCGATGTCGTCCGTCATCAGCGCGATGTCGGCCACCTCGATCGCCGCGTCCGAGCCGACCACCCCCATCGCGATGCCGTAGTGCGCCCGCGCCATCGCCGGCGCGTCGTTGATCCCGTCGCCGACCATCGCCACCACCGCGTGGGTGGCCACCAGCTCCTCCACCGCGCGGACCTTGTCCTGCGGCAGCAGCTCGGCGCGCACGGCGTCGATCCCGACGGCGTCGGCGACCGCACGCGCGGTCGCCGCGTTGTCGCCGGTGAGCATGACGATGGTGCCGACGCCCTGCGCCCGCAGGCGCGCCACGATCGCCCTCGCCTCCGGACGGATCCGGTCGCGCAGCTCCAGGACCCCCAAAACGCCCGAACCGTCGCCGACGACGACCAGCGTGCTGCCGGCCGCCTCGATCCGCGCTCGCACCTCCGGCGGGACCGCCTCGGCGAAGCCGCGCTCGGCGGCGAACCGGTCGGACCCGAGCCAGACCGCCTCCCCGTCGATACGGCCCTCCAGGCCGCGGCCCGGCACGGTGCGCGTGTCCTCGGCCGCCGCCGGGTGGAGGCCGGCGTCGGCGGCACGCGTCAGGATCGCGCGCGCCAGCGGATGGGAGGAACGCGCCTCCAGCGCGGCGGCGCGGCGCAGCAGATCGTCCGGCGCGCCGCGCGACGGATGGACCGCATGGACCTCGGGCTCGCCCATGGTGAGGGTCCCGGTCTTGTCCAGCGCCAGCGCAGTGGTACGCCCCGGCGCCTCGACATAGGCCCCGCCCTTGATGAGCACTCCGGCGCGGGCTGACGAGGCGAGCGCGGCGACGATCGACACCGGCGTCGAGATCACCAGCGCACAGGGGCAGGCGATCACCAGCAGCACCAGCGCGTTGTAGATCGCGCTGTCCCACGCCGCGCCCAGGACGAGCGGCGGTGCCAGCGCCAGGACCACCGCCAGCGCCATCACCGCGGGCGTATAGATGCGGGCGAACTTCGCCACCCACTGCTCGACCTCGGCCCGGCGGGCCTGCGCGTCGCCCACCATGCGCACGATCTTGGCCAGGACGGTGTCCGACGCCGCTTTGGTGGCACGTACGGTGAGACTGCCCTCGCCGTTGATGGTACCGGCGTAGACCTCGTCCCCCGGCTCCTTGGCCACGAGCGCGCTCTCGCCGGTGATCGGCGCCTGATCGACCGCGCCGGCGCCGCGCACCACCTCGCCGTCCAGCGCGATGCGGTCGCCCCCACGGACCACGAAGAGGTCGCCTACGGCCACCGCCCCGGCGGCCACCGTCTCCTCGCGGCCGTCGGGGCGGACGACGCGCGCGGTGGGGGGCGCGAGGTCCAGTAGCGTCGCCACGGCATTGCGCGCGCGCCCGACGCTCCAACTCTCCAGCGCCAGCGAGAGGGAGAAGAGGAAAGCCACCGTCGCCGCCTCGAAGAATTCGCCCAGGCCGACGGCACCGGCGATGGCGACCACCATGAGGAGGTTCATGTCCGGCGACAGGCGCCGCGCCGCGGCCCATGCCTTCGGCGCCACCAGCCACACCCCGCAGATGATCGCGATCGAAAAGAGCGCGATCTCGACGCGCGGCATCGGCACCGCGCCGTGGCCGGCGAAGAGGGTGAGCGCGCCGCCGGGCCCGGTCTCGACGATATGGTAGAGGAGACCGGCCGCCCAGAACGCACCGCTCGCCAGCGTGACGCGGCGCTGGCGGGCGGCATGCGCGGCCTGATCGGAGGCGGCATCGGCGTCGTCCCACGGCGCGGCGCGCATGCCGGTCGCGGCGACCAGCTTGGCGATGCGCGCGTCGGACACCGGCTCGGCGCCGTCGCGCACGATCATCCGCCCGTTCAGGACGTCGAACGCCAGCCGATCGGCGCCGCCGACCGCGGGACCGACCGCCTTGTTGAGGATCGCCACCTCCTCCGCACAGTCGAGCCCGCTGACGCGGAAGCTGCGGCCCGCCCCCGGCGGCGGCGGCGCCGGCACGGCGCTGGAGGCGGCGCCGCAGCAGGCGCCGTCGTTCGTGGCGGCGGCATGGGGCTCGTGATGATGGTGGCGGTGGGCGCAATCGGACATCGGTCCTGCCTCGCTGAACGTTGTGGGCCCAAGGTAGTCTCTACAGCCGCTAGAGCTTCAAGGGGTGCGGCGCGCGATATCCTCATGCCGCACCGGGGGCGGCCCGCTACACAGCGCGGCGGATCTTGGGGAGGGGGCGAACCGGCGCGGCTCGTGATTGTCGATCGTCGCGACGAGGCGGCCCGTGGCATTGAACAGAAAGACGCCGCAGGTGTGGTTCATCGTGTAGCCGCCGCCCTCGAGCGGCACCTCGGCGGCGACGGGCGGGCGTGCCGCGGGCGCGCATTGCACGGCGCGCGGCAGATCCTATAGTTGCTGTAGCTTCATGAGGGACCCATGCTGACCATCGGCACGCTCGCCCACCGGACCGGAACCAAGGTCCAGACCATCCGGTACTACGAGCAGATCGGGCTGATGCCGGAACCCGGCCGCACCGAAGGCGGGCAGCGCCGCTACGGCGAGGCCGAGCTGGACCGGCTGGCCTTCATCCGCCACGCCCGGCAGCTCGGCTTCCCGCTGGACGCGATCCGCGAGTTGCTGGACCTTTCGGATCATCCGAGCCGGCCGTGCGACGAGGCCAACGCCATCGCGCTGCGCCAGCTGAAGCAGGTGGAGCGCCGCATCGAACGGCTGGAGGCCCTGCGCACGGAGCTGAACCGCATGGTGCGCGAATGCGACGGCGGCGGCTGCGCCGAGGACTGCCGCGTGCTGGAGGTCCTGCGCGACCATTCCGAGTGCCTCACCGAGCATGAGGACATCGGCGCCGCGTAGCGCCTCAGACCCAGCCGCGGTAGAAGTCGCGCACCGGGCCCATCAGCGCGCCGGCGAGGCGACGGCGCTCGGCCTCGGCCGCGCTTCCGGGCTGCGCCAGCGTGCCGGCGATCTCGGCCAGTACGGCCTGCCGGTCGACCTTGGCGAACGCGCCCTGGCGGTAGGCGACCGCCCCGCCCACCATCACCGTCTCCACCGCACCGGCCTTCGCCCGGCGCACCAGGACGTCGACCAGCGGCATGGAAGGATCCTGCCAGGGCCACGTCACCGCCGGCCAGTCGAGCAGCACCACGTCGGCCAGCATGCCGGGGGCGAGGCGGCCGATACGGCCGGCGAAAGGGGTCGTCGCCGCGCCGTGCTCGGTCGCCATGCGCAGGATCTGCGCGGCCGTCGGACACGGCGCATCGTGTCCCGCAGGCCGGTGCAGCGTCAGCGCCAGGCGCATCTCCTGCAGCATGTCGCGGTCGTCGTTGATGCCGGCCTCGTCGATCCCCAGCGCGACCGGGACGCCGGCGGCGAGATAGGCGTTGAGGTCCGCCGTACCACTCTTGAGGCGCAGGTTGGACGAGCAGTTGTGGCACAGGCACCCGCCCCGCTCGGCCAGCATCGCGACGTCGTCCGGCGTCATCCATACGCCGTGCCCGATGGTGAGCCTGTCGTTCACCAAGCCGAACCGGTCGACGAAGGCGAGGGCCGTGCCGCCGGTGCGCCGCTGGGCATATTCCTTCTGGTACGGCGTTTCGAGGAGGTGCATGTGGACCGGGGCGCCGGTCGCCTCGGCGGCACGGGCGGTCCCTTCCAGCGCCGCGTCGGACAGCCAATGGAGATTGGAGGGGGCGAGCTGAATGGCGACCAACGGCTCCGCCCCATAGCGTGCGCGCAGGGTGTGGAAGACGCCGATCTGCTCGTCCAGCGGCAGCGCGAAGGCGTCGAGATAGGCCGCCGTGGGCCCCTGCAGCGCCGCCGGCAGGGAGGCGACGAACGCTTCGTCGGCGGCGTAGATCATCCGGTTCTGGTCGCGCAGCGCGAACGAATAGGAGGCGCGCATCCCGACTTCGGTGTAGGCGCCCAAGACCGCGTCCGCCCGTGCCACCACCGCATCGGCATCGCCCGGCGCGCGGCTGTGGAGGTGCTGCACCGTGGTCACGCCGGAGGCCAGCATCTCGAACGCCGAATAGAGCGTATCGAGCCGAGGGTCGACGTCGCGCATGGCGAGCCGTTCGGGGAACCACAGCTCCAGCGGCTGGTCGCGCGCGCCGAGCTGGAACGGCGTCAGCCCCACGTGGTGGTGCGCGTTGACGAGGCCCGGTATCGCGACGCGGCCGCGGCCGCCGATCTGGTGCGCCTCGGGGTGGGCGCGGCGCAGCGCCTCGGCGGGGCCGACGGCGGCGATCGTATCGCCCTCGACCAGCAGCGCGCCTCCTTCCAGGATCTCGGGCGCCCCGTCCGGGCCGAACCCGGTGAGAACATGGTCGGCGACGACGAGGGTTGCGGTCATGACGGGCGCTCCGGGCCCCGGTCGACGGACGCGAGGCGGGTGAGGGACAGGCGAACGGCGGCCGGTACGGGCTCGATCAGCGGGACGCCGACGGTGCCGGCGAGCGCGCGGGCGGCCTGGGCGAGCGGACCGCCGCCGATGACGATGGCCTCCGCACCGCCCTCCTCCACCGCCGCGCGGCAGGCCTCGCCGAGGGCGACGACGAGGGCGTCGGGGTCGGCCATGCGGGCGGCGGCATCGCCCGGCGTCAGCCACGTGCCGGCGAACCGGCGATGGCCGTAGCGAGCGGCGATCGCGGCGATGGCGGCGGCGAGGTCGGGCGTGGTCGTCACCACGGCGAAGCGGCGGCCCTCGGCGGCGGCCTCGGCCATCCCCGCCTCGGCGAGGCCGGTGACGGGGGATGCGAGCCGGGCCCGCAGCGCATCGAGCCCCGGATCGCCGAACGCGGCGACAATGACCGCGTCGGCCGCGGCGAGGTCCGGCGCCAGCGAGGCCACCGCCTCGGCCGCGACGGCCAACGCGGCCGGCTCGGTGATCAACGGGGCGCCGAACGGGGCGGTGAGGCCGCGGACGGGCACGTCGCCCGCCGCCTCCTGCGCGATCGCCACCATTGCGGCCGTGGTGGCGGCGGACGTGTTGGGGTTGACGAGCGCGATCCTCATCGCCCGGTCATACCGCAGCGTTGGCGAGGCCGCGCGCGCTTTCACCCCCGCGCCGCGTCCATGAAGCGGCGACACAGGTCGCCGTCCCAGCGCACGACGTCGTCCTCGCCGGCGTCACGCCGCATCAGCGCGCTGGAGACGACGACGCCGTCGCCCGCGCCCAGCGCCTCGCCGACGTTGGCCGCCGTCACCCCGCCGCCGATGAGGAGGGGGCGACCGACCCCCGCCTCGCGCACCGCCGCGATGCGGGCGAGCGTGTCGGGGAAGCTGGAGCCGGTGATGACGAGCCCGTCGGCGCCGGTCTTGACGGCCCACTCGGCCGCGAACGGCTGACTCTCGCCCGACAGCGGCACCGCGGTGCGGTCGTGCACGTCGGCGAGGATCGCGACGCCCTCCGCGCCGATCGCCGCGCGGTGGGCGATCGCCGCGGCGCCGAGGCCGTAGCGCGGCCCCTGCGCCGTCATCGCGCCGCCGACGAAGACCTTGAGCCGCACGAAATCGGCCTGCGCGGCGTGGGCGACGGAGATCGCCGCGGCCGGGTCGTGCGCCTCGACGATGATGCCGAGGCCGATCTGCGGCACCTCGGCCTTGATGAGCCGTGCGATGGCGGTGGTCATCGCCAGCGTGTCGGTGGTGGCGGAGCCGTCGGTCCGGGTCTGGTCCTGCAGCTTCAGCCAGGGCACCCCCGCCTCGGCGAAGACGCGCGCGTTGGCGACGGCGTAGTCCTCGTACCAGGCCATCGAGCGGCCGCGCGAGAGCGCATAGTCCGGCAGGTGGAGCGCGGCGATCACCAGCGGGCGATGCGCGAAGACGTTCAGAGGCATCGAGTTCTCTCGAGGTTGAGGGCGGCACGCGCGCTCGCGCGGTCGACCGGCAGGGCGCCATCGGCCCCGAAATGCTGCACGACGCGGCTCGCCGAGAGCGCGCCGAAGCGGGCCGCCTGGACGGGATCGCCCGTTTCGACGAGCCCGGCGAGGAAGCCGCCGGAGAAGCTGTCGCCGGCGCCGGTCGGATCCACGGTGGCGACGCGGAAGGCGGGCACCGTGACCCCTTCCCCGGCGACGCGGTCCCACACCATCACCCCCTCGGGTCCGAGCTTGACCGCGACGGCGCCGCGGCAACGCTCGGCGACGGCGGCGAGCGCCTCGGCGAGGCCGGAGCCGGGCACCAGCGCCCGCAGCTCCACCTCGCTGGGGAGGAAGGCGTCGAGCCGGGCGAGCACCGGGGTGATCTCGTCCAGCGTGCGCGCGGCGAGCTGCCATCCGGGGTCGGCGGTGACGATGGCCCCGCCGGGCGCGAAGAGGTCGAGCATTCCCATCATCACGTCCGGCTGACTGGGCGCGAGGTGGACGCCGCGCACGCCGTGCCATTCGGTCGGGACCTGCGCGGGGGTGAGGCCGTGGGTGTTGCGGAACTGCGAGTAGGTCAGCTCGGCGGAGGTGTCGCGCGCGGCGAGGTGCTCGCGCCAGGCCTTCACCTCGGCCGGAGACAGCCGGTCGGCCGGGTAGCCGGCGGCGGCGAGCGCCTCGGGCGGGCTCGTCAGCCCCTCCTGGCGGTGGCCGCCGGCGTCGTAGATGAACCAGTTGCAGGACGACAGCGCGACGTCCGACCAGATGACGCCGGCGAGATCGACCCCGCCCGCCTCCAGCCGCGCGATCACCTCGCGCGGGTAGGTGGCGACGGCCTGGCTGACGAGGCCGACGCGCGGCCGCCACACCAGCGCGCCGACCGCCGAATAGGCCCCGTTGCCGCCCGCCTGGGCGAGCGCCACGGTCCCGTCGGCCGCCACCACGTTGTCGCGCGTCAGGCCGCCGACGGTGACGAGGTCGGGCCGCATGTCAGCCGCCGAGCCGCGGTGCGCCGAGGCCGATGGCGTCGCGCGCCATGGCGACGTGATAGCCGAAGAGGTGCAGCGGCACGCTGTAGACGATGGGCGCGGTGTCGGCCGGGACCGCCGGCAGGTGCCAGGCGACGTCGGCGACCGAGGCGATCTCGGTCTCCCCCTCGGGCACGAGCGCGATGCACACCCCGTCCGACCCGCGGCTCATGATGGCGGTCTCCAGCGCGCGGGCGTGGCTGGCGGCGTCGCCGGCGACCATGAACATCACGTCGCCTTCCTTCTGCGTGCGGTAGTGGTGGTACTCCTCCAGCGGGAAGGCGTAGGCGTGGATCGGCGCCAGTTCCTTCAGCTTGGCGGTATTGAAGGCGGCCGGCGCGTAGAACGGCCCTGCGCCGCAGGACATGACGAGATCGGCCCGGGCGAGGCGCTCGGCGAGCGTGCGGGCGGGCTCGTAGAAGGCGGCCGCGACGGCGTCGACCTGGTCCGGCAGCGCCTCGAGCGCGGCTTTCAGCGCGGAGACGTCCTTGCCCTTCGCCTCGGCGACGGCGACGGTGAAGGCGAGCTTCAGCGCCATCGCCGCGGTGCTCGACTGAGTGGGCCAGCCGCCGCGGGTGGCGCGGATGTGGAGCGCGCCGGGGAACTCCTCCATCAGCGGCGAGCCGAGAGTATTGGAGAGGCCGATGGCGTAGGCGCCCTTGGCCGCCGCGCCCTTCAGGCCGTCGATCACCGGCTCGGTCTTGCCGCTGGAGGAGAGGCCGATGACGACCGTCTCTGCGTCGACCACGTCGAGGCCGTAGGTGGCGAAATCGAACGCCTCGCACGGCTCGCAGACGGCGCCGAGGGCCTTCTCCATCGCCTGGCGCACGCCGTAGCCGGAGATCCACGAATCGCCGCAGCCGACCATGGCAACGCGGCGGATGGTGCGGTCCTTGAGGTCGCGGGCGATGGCGGCGAGCGGCGCGGCGTTGGCGGCCAGCGTCTCGCGGATCGCCTTGCCCTGGGCCATCATCTCGTCGTTCGTCAGCGCGACGCGGCGGAAACGCTCCGGATCGCCCGGCGCGTCGGAAGAGGATTCGCGCCGGATTTCCTTCAGCCGCAATTCAATGTCCAATGACTTGTCTCCCAAGGGCATGCGCGCCGCTCCTGGCGCGGACTCACGATTTGCGATAATTGTCATTACAGCCAGAAACGCAAGCCGCCAACGATCATTGATGACAAACTCCGAAACCGCACCCGCACCTCCCCTCAACCGCCGGCACGAGCGGATCATGGAAATCCTCGGGCGGGATCGGATGGTGGAGGTCGTGCAGTTGTCCGAGGCGCTCGGCGTGTCGGCGGTGACGATCCGCTCCGACCTCGATGCGCTGGAGCGGCGGCTCCTGCTGCGGCGCATCCGGGGCGGGGCGGTCTCGGTCCAGCCGGCGAGGTTCGAGCGCCCGCTGGACCTGCCGAGCCAGAGCTTCGCGGCCGAAAAGGAGCGCATCGGCGCGGTCGCCGCCCGCATGGTGCGCGACGGCGAGACCATCATCCTCGACGCCGGCTCCACCACGCACGCGATGGCCCTGGCGCTGCCGCCGGACCTGAAGGACGTGGTCGTCATCACCTCCAGCCTCGACATCGCGATCGCGCTGGAGGGGCACATGGGGGCGACGGTGATGGTCACCGGCGGCACCTTGAAGCAGGCCGGCCGCACGTCCCGCCGGGCGCGCTCGCTGATCTCGCCCTTCGGCGGCCTGCTGCTGGCCGAGATCAACGCCGACTGCGCCTATCTGTGCTGCGCCGGGATCGACGCCGAGCGCGGCTTCACCAACGCCAACTTCGAGGAGCTGGAGATCAAGCGGGCGATGATGGCCGCCGCCCGCCGCGCCGTGGTGCTGGGCGACCACGCCAAGATCGGCCACGTCGCCGGCGCGCGCATCGCCGCCACCGACGCCGTGTCCGCCCTCATCACCGACAGCGACGCCGCCCCCGCCGACGTGCAGGCGCTCGAGGCGGCCGGCCTCCAGGTGCTGCTGGCCTGAGCGTTGCACGCCCAAGCGGCGCGGCGCCTCATTCGCAGGCGCCTCATGCCGTTCATTCGTGCATCATTCTTACGATTTCGTTCTTGCGAAAACTTACGATCGGTCATCCAATAAAAGTCGACCGCAACATCGCGCCGGCTCGTGCCGCACTCCAGGGAGATCGACGATGAAGCTCACTCGCAGAACGGTGGTCGGCGGCCTCGCCGCGACGACCGCCTTGGTCGCAGCCCCCGCCATCGTCCGCGCCCAAAGCCGCGAACTCGTCATGGTCGGCTACGGCAACGAGCAGGACCAGCCGTTCCAGAAGGCCGGCGAAGAACTCGCCAAGCGCCACCCCGGCGTCTCGCTGCGCATCATCGGCGGCCTCTCGGCCGAGGCGCTGGCCCAGATCAAGGCCGCCCGCGGCAACTCCCCCTACGACCTCGCCGTCATGGGCACCCCCGCGATCGTCAACGCGCTCGCCGAGGACGTTCTCGTCCCGCTCGACCTCTCCAAGATCCCCAACTCGAAGAACATCGAGCCGAGCTTCCTGCCCTACGGCCTCGACACCGGCTGCCCGGTGGTCTTCGAGGGCATCGGCATCGCCTACAACTCCGAGACGGTCGAGACCCCGCCGGCCACCTGGGAAGAGCTGTGGGGCGAGGAGTTCCATGGCCGCGTCGGCATGTGCCGGCCGCAGTCCAACCTCGGCCTCGGCGTCCTCGCCGCCACCTGCGAGG
The DNA here is from genome assembly GCF_022865125.1 of Acuticoccus sp. I52.16.1. Classification (NCBI taxonomy): domain Bacteria; kingdom Pseudomonadati; phylum Pseudomonadota; class Alphaproteobacteria; order Hyphomicrobiales; family Amorphaceae; genus Acuticoccus; species Acuticoccus sp. I52.16.1. The sequence goes on from NZ_CP094828.1 coordinate 718,204, forward strand.
CGTTCGGCGAGCCGGAGACCAACCTCACCTTCGCGCTGGAGAAGTGGAAGGAGCTCGACCCGCTGGTCGGCCGCAGCCCCAACCTGTTGCAGCAGATGATCGAGCGCGGCGAAGTCGACCTCGCGCCGCTGTGGCACACCAACGCCGCGCTCGCCGCGCAGGCGGGCGTGCCGATCGGCTACGTCAAGATCAAGGGTCCCGGCCCGCTGATGCTGCCGACCAACATCGTCCACTACATCAACACCGCCGACGGCACCGGCGAGCTGGTGCACGAGTTCGCCGACATCATCCTCTCCCAGCAGATCCAGGAGATGGCCGCCGGCGCGCCCTACTTCTTCGGCACCGTCGTCGAAGGCATCGAGACCCCGGCCGAGGCGGCTCCCTACGTCCCCTCCACCCCCGAGGAGCGCGAGACCATGACCTCCCTGCAGTGGCCCGAAATCGCCCCGCTGCGCGGCGAGACCGTCGAGAACTTCGACCGCATGTTCGCAGGCTGATTGTCGCGATCCGTGGTTCCCGTCTCGAACCTTGCGGCGCCGGTCCTGCGGATCGGCGCCGTCTCCAAGCGGTTCGGCACGCAGACCGTGCTGGACCACTGTGTGCTGGACGTCGCCGAGGGTGAGATCGTCACCCTGCTCGGCCCCTCGGGCTGCGGCAAGACGACCTTGTTGCGTTGCATCGCCGGCTTCTGGGACTCCGACGACGGGACCATCCTCGTCGACGGGCGGCCGATGGACCGCCTGCCGGTCAACCGCCGCCCCGTCGGCGTCGTCTTCCAGAGCTACGCGCTCTTCCCCCACCTCACCGTCGCCGGCAACGTCGGCTACGGGCTGCGCATGCGCGGCGTCAAGCGCGCCGAGATCAAGCGCCGCGTCGCCGCCGCGCTGGAGACGGTGTCGCTGACCGGGTTCGAGGACCGCTACCCCGCCCAGCTCTCCGGCGGCCAGCAGCAGCGCGTCGCCATCGCCCGCGTCATGGTGCTGGAGCCGCGCGTCATCCTGCTCGACGAGCCGTTCAACGCGCTCGACGCCAAGCTGCGCGGGACCATGCAGGTCGAGCTGCGCCAGCTCATCAAGCGCCTCGGCATGACCGCCATCTTCGTCACCCACGACCAGGAAGAGGCGCTGACGATGTCCGACCGGATCGCCGTCATGCGCGGCGGCAAGATCGAGCAGGTCGCCCCGCCGGAAGAGATCTTCGACCGCCCCGCCAGCGCCTACGTCGCCGACTTCATCGGTTCGTCCAACTTCTGGGAGGCGCACGCCGAGGGGGGCCGCGTCGCCCTCCCCGACGGGCAGTCCGTCGCCACCGACCTCGCCGGCCCGGTGATGATCATGGCCCGCCCGCACAACCTGCGCCTCGAGCCGGCCGGGGGCGCGGGCGAGGGCGAGGTGGGGCCCTGGCGCGGCACCGTCACCCTGCACCGCTCCATCGGACCGCTGATCGAGTACCACGTCGCGCTCGCCGGCGGTGCCACGGTGCGCGTCGTCCACATGCGCCAGGAGCGCGCCGGCATCATCCGCGACGGCGCCGCCGTCACCGTGCGGGTGCTCGACCCCGACCTCATGTCGATCTACCGGCCGGCATGAGCGAGCGCGCCCTCTCCGCCGCGCCCCGCCGGGCCGGTCTCGGCGAGACGATCCTCGACAAGCTGATCTCCGGGCGCGGCATCTGGCCCGCGGTCCCGGCGATCGTGGTCCTGATGGTCGTCGCCGTGATCCCGTTCGCGATCCTCCTGTCGCTCGGCTTCTCCGACATCGTCGTCGAGCGCGGCAACATCGTCTCGCAGACCTTCTCGCTCGACCACCTGGCCAACGCACTGAACGACCGGCTCTACTGGATCACCTTTCAGCGCTCGATGAGCCTGGCGCTGTCGACCACCCTCTTCTGCTTCCTCTTCGGCTATCCGGTCGCCTACCTCTACCTCGTCGGCGGGACGTGGACGCGGCGGCTGATCCTCATCCTCACCATCGCACCGCTCCTCACCAGCGGCATCGTGCGCACCTACGCGTGGCTGGTGATCCTGGGCGGGCGCGGCGTCGTCAACATGGCACTCACCGACCTCGGCCTGATCGACCGGCCGCTGCGCATCATCAACACTCCCGTCGCGGTGCTGATCGGCATGGTGCAGATCCACCTGCCGGTGATGATCCTGCCGCTGATCGCCGTCATGAGCCGGCACGACCGCCGCCTCGACGAGGCGTCCGCCAACCTCGGCGCCTCGCGGCTCGGCACCCTGCGCACCGTCATCCTGCCGCTGTCCGTCCCCGGCATCGGCACCGGCTGCGCGCTGGTCTTCACCCTGAGCTACACCACCTTCGTGGTCCCGCAGCTCCTGGGCGGCGGCAACTACCTCAACGCCGCCACCATGATCTACGAGCAGGTCATCTACTCGCTCGACTGGAGCAAGGGGTCCGTCTCCTCGCTCATCTTGATGGTGACGTGCCTCGTCGTGCTCCTCGCCATCGCCCTCGTCACCAACCACTTCTCCCGCTGGACCAAGGGGCGCGAGGCATGACGGGACCCGGCATCTCCCCGGCCGCCGACCGCTTCGGCATCGCCGTCATCGTCGCCGTCGCCGTCGCCGCGCTCGTCCTGCTCGTGGCGCCGTCGGTGATCGTCGTCATCATCTCGTTCGACACGCGCGGCTACGTCTCCTTCCCGCCCGAAGGCTTCACGTTCGACTGGTACCGCGAGCTGTTCCGCCAGACCGTGCTGGTCGAATCCATGTGGAACAGCTTGAAGGTCGGCGTGATGGTGACGATCCTCTGCATCGTCCTCGGCGTCCCGACCGCACTCGCCTGCGCCCGCGGCCGCTTCCGCGGCACCACCGCGCTGTCGGTCTACGTCATGGCGCCGCACATGGTGCCGGGGATCGTGCTCGGCACCGCGGTGCTCTTCGCCGGCGCGCTCGTCGGCGTCTCGCCGTCGATCTGGCTGCAATCGATCTCGATCGCCGTCTTCGTGCTGGCGGTGATGGTCCGCACGGTGACGAGCCGCCTGCAACGGCTGGACCCGGCGCTGGAGGAAGCGGCCACCAACCTCGGCGCGTCGTCCTTTCAGGCGCTGCGGACGATCACCTTCCCGCTGCTGCTGCCGGCGATCCTCGCCGGGGCCGTGTTCACCTTCGTGGAAGGGTTCGACAACCTGTCGGTCGCGATCTTCACCCACGGCTTCCGCGACCGGCCGCTGCCGATCGAGCTGCTCGCCCTCGTGCAGAACACGTCCTCGCCGCTCGTCGCCGCCGTGTCGGGCTTTCAGATCCTCCTCGCCATCGTCGCCCTCGTCGCGGTCTCGATGAGCATCGGCCTCGACAAGGTGAACGAGTGACGGAGCCACTGCCGGGTCACGGACGCTACCCCTACCGGCCCGTCACCGAGCCGGTGCCTTACCGCTGGCCGCACGGCGAGGGTCTCGCCGTCTACGTCGCCGTCAACCTCGAGGCCTACGCGTTCGAGGGCGCCGTGCTGGACGAATTGGTCGCCAACCCCGCCCGGCCCGACGTCATCAACTACGCCTGGCTCGACTACGGCAACCGCGTCGGCGCCTGGCGCCTCATGGAGGCCATGCAGGACGCCGGCGTTCCCGCCACCTGCCTCGTCAACTCACACCTTTACGATGCCGCGCCGGGGCTGGTGGACGCCTGGCGCGCCGCCGGCGCCGAGATCGCCGCCCACGGCCGCACCAACGGCGAGACCCAGGCCGGCCTCGCCGAAGCCGACGAACGCGCCCTGATCGCCGAGGCGACCGGCGAGATCACCCGCCGCGAAGGCGCGCCGCCCGCCGGCTGGCTCGGCCCCTGGATCGCCGAGACGCGCCACACCCCCGACCTCCTCGCCGAAGCCGGCTACCGCTACCTCCTCGACTGGTGCGCCGACGACCGGCCCATCGCGATGACGACCCGCGCCGGACCCATCCTCGCGGTGCCCTATCCGCAGGAGGCCAACGACGCCAACGCCATCGTCGTGCGCCGCATGTCCGCTCCGGCCTTCGCCGATCTCTGCCTCGCCCAGATCGAGGAGATGCTGCACCAGGCGCGCACCGGTCCCCTCGTCTGCGCCATCTCGCTCCATCCGCACGTCACCGGGCAAGCCCACCGCCTGCACGCCTTCCGCGACGTCCTCACCCGTCTCGCCGAGTTGCGCGAACGCGTATGGTTGACCACGGCCGGAGAGATCGCCCGCGTCGCCGCGGCGGGGCACGGGGTGTAGCGCCGCACCGACCCGCGAACCACGCTCCGGGCGGCGAGTCCGAGCGAGGGGTTTCACCCCGCGAACCGCGGCACCCAGCGGGACATGCCGACGTCCCTGGCGAGCGCGGTCTCGTACATCTGCCGATAGTAGGGCTCCAGCCGCGCGGCATGCCCTTCGATCGCCCTCAGGCGCGGGGTGAACTCCTCGAAGGCGGCTTCGATCTCCGCTCGCGCGGCGTCCTCGTCGATCCGCGTCAGCCGGCCGTCCCGCACCACGACCTCGCCCTCGACAACGACGTGGCGGACCGACGAGCCGTCCTCCGCGAAGACGAGCTGGCGCCTCAGGTCGTTCATCGGCAGATAGCCCACCGCGCTCAGGTCGATGAGCGCGATGTCGGCCCGCATCCCCGGCGCCAGACGGCCGAGGTCGTCCCGCCGCAGTGAACGCGCCCCACCCTCGAACGCGGCCGCCAGCATCTCCTCGGCGGTCGGCCAGCGGGTCCACTCCGGGTCGGCGATCTTCTGGATCAGCGCGCCCGTCTTGAGGACGCCCCACAGGTTCGTCGTGTCGTCGCACGCCGCCTCGTCGGTGCCGAGACAGATCGGCACGCCCGCCTCCCGCAGCGCGCGGAACGGCATCACCCCCGAGCCGAGCTTCAGGTTGGAGATCGGATTGTGCGCCACCACGCAGCCCGAGCGCGCCAGCGCCTCGATGTCCGCACCGTCGATCCACACCGCGTGGATCACCTGCTTGCGCGCGTCGAGACAGCCGAGATCGTCGAGGTATCTCACCAGCGACTTGCCGTATTTCTCCTCGCCCAGCACCCGCTGCAGGCGCGTCTCCAGGACGTGGACGTTGAACGGCAGGTCGTGCTCGGCCGACAGCGTCGTCAGCGCCTGGAGGTAGTCCGCCGTGACCCGCTGCGGCGCCGAGCAGGAGACCGCGCAGCGCAGCCGCCCGCCTTCCGCCCCGTGCCACCGCGCGATGAAGGCGCGGTAGAGGTCGATCAGCTCCGCCCCGCCCATCCGCGGCCGGGTCGACAGCGTGGCCCGAAGGTCGGCCGGCAGCAGATCGGCGAGGAAGGGGTACTTTTCCGCCTCCGCCACCTCCGGCTGATCGAGCGCCACCGTCGCCCGGATCCCCGCGTCGCGGTAGGCGCCCATGATGGCGTCGATCGCGTCCATGTCCGGCTCGGGGTTGAAGAAGGCGTCGTCGTGGACCGCCGTGATGCCGCGCTTCAGCATCTCCATCGCCGACAGCAGCGCCCGCGCATGGCATACCGCCGCGCTCTCCGACCCGCCCAGCGTCGGCGGCGTCTCGCGCAGCATGAAGATCTCCAGCGGCGCGTCGACCAGCGCGCCCTTCAGGAACGCGGCCGGCGAATGGAGGTGGGCGTTGATGAGGCCGGGCACCGCGAGGAGACCCGCCGCCTCGACCACCGCCGCGCCGGGCGCCGCGAGGTCGGCGCCGATCTCGACGATGGCACCGTCGGCGATCAGGATGTCGACGGGGCCGGTCGGCGCCGCCTGGTGCGCGTCCGCCAGCAGCGCGCAACCGCGGATCAGGAGCGCGCCGCGCGTGGGGGTCTCGGTCATACGTCCTCGTTCGGCCATCGTCGGGATGCGCGGCGCTCCGGCCCGCCGTTGCGGCGATGCCGGCGCGGGTCGGCGGCGTCGCGCGGCTGTGGTGCACGGCGCGTGGGCGGCGGGCACGGGCGCCACGCCGCCATTCTCGCCGATTGGCCTCGCAGGCCAAGCGATTTCAGCGCCTTGTGGACAATATCTGCCCTCTGCCGAGCGATCGTCAGACCGCCGCGGCGTAGCCCCCGTCGACCGGGATCGCCGTGCCGGACACGAACGCCGACGCGGGCGAGGCGAGGAAGACCGCGATGCCCTCGAAGTCGTCCGGACGGCCCCAGCGCGCCGCCGGCGTGCGCGCCAGGATCGCGTCGTTGATCGTCGGCACGTCCTTGCGCAGCTGGTCGGTCAACGGCGTCGCGATCCAGCCCGGCAGCACCGCGTTGACGAGGATGCCGTACTGCGCCCACGCCACCGCCAGCGCCTTGGTGAGTTGCACGATGCCGCCCTTCGACGCGCTGTAGGGTGCGGCGAACGGCGCCCCGAAGATCGACGTCATCGACCCCGTGTTGATGATCCGCCCGCCGTTCGCCTTCATGTGCGCGAACGCCGCCTTGGAGGCGACGAAGACGCTCGTCAGGTTGGTGTCCATCAGCGCGCGCCATTCCTCGACCGTGTAGGCCTCCGGCGCCTTGCGCAGGTTCGTGCCGGCGTTGTTCACCAGGATGTCGATCCGGCCGAACGCCGCCACGGTGTCCGTGACCAGGCCCGCGCAGGCCGCTTCGTCGGCGACGTCGGCGGTCAGCGCCAGCGCCTCGCCGCCGAGGGCACGGAGCGATTCGGCCGCCGCCTCGGCCTTGGCCGCGTCCCGGCCGGAGACGGCGACGCTGGCGCCCTTGCGCGCCAGCCCCTGCGCCATCGCGAGGCCGATGCCGGAGGTGCCGCCGGTGACGAGGGCGCTCCGCCCGGTGAGGTCGAATAGATCGGTCATTGGGTTCAGTCTCTTATCATTGTGCGGCGTTCCATCCCGCTCGCCGCATTATAGAGACCGGATCGGCCCGCGCCGCATCCCCCGCCGCGCTCGCCGTCTCGCCCACGCCCCTTGGCGCCGACCCCGGCCGGCGCGCCCGTCCACCGCACCCGGAAGTCCGCCCATGTCCCGCGCGCGCAGCATCCTCGTCGGCCAGCTCTGGCACGAGGGTCACTCGTTCAATCCGCTCGTCACCGCTCGCGAGGACGTCGCCGTCGTCCACGGCGCGGCCGCCCTCGCCGAGGCGCGCGTCAGCCGCACCGCGCTCGCCGGGATCGTCTCCGCCTGCGACGCGCTCGGCGCGACGCCGGTGCCCACGCTGATCGCGCGTGCCCGCCCCGGCGGCCCGATCGACGAGGCGGTCTTCCAGGACGTCGCCGACCGCCTCGTCGCCGCCGCCGCGGCCGGCGGATTCGACGCCGTCTGCCTCGACCTGCATGGCGCCACCGTGGCCGCGCGGACCGGCGATACCGAGGGCGTCCTGCTGGCGCGCATCCGCGAGGCGGTCGGCCCGGAGGTTCCCATCGCCGTCGCGCTCGACCTCCACGGCTACATCACCCCTGCGATGCTGGACGCGGCGACCATCCTCACCGGTTACCGTACCAACCCGCACCGCGACATCTTCGAGACCGGCGAGCGCGCCATGCGCCTCCTCGACCGCGCCCTGCGCGAGGGGCCGCCGCGCGGTGTGGCCGTCCGCCTCCCCTTCATCACCCGCGGCAACGACGAGACGGACCGCGGCCCCCTGGTGGAACTGGGGGCGATCGCCGACCGCTGGCGCGCGCACCCCGGCATCGTCGACGTGTCCGTCTTCAACGTGCAGCCTTTCCTGGACCTTCCCGACATCGGCCAGGTCGTGCTGGCCTACGACGACGGGACCGGCGCCGCGCCGGACGCCTGCCGGGAGCTGGCGGAATGCCTCTGGGCCCATCGCGCCGACTTCGACGAGCGGCTCACCACCGTCGACGAGGCGTTCGCGCTCGCCCGCCGGAGCGACGTCGTGCTCGCCCTCGGCGACCAGGGGGACCGCGTGGTCGGTGGCGGGCCGGGCGATTCGGCCTTCATCGCCGCCAAGGCGCTCGATGCGGGCGACCTCGCCGTCGCCAGCGGCATCTACGACCCCGCCGCCGTCGCCGCCGCGCAGGCCGCCGGGGTCGGCGCCGTGCTGGACCTTTCGGTCGGCGGCGGCGTCAACGCCGAGATCGCTCCCTTGCGCGCCACCTGGACCGTCGCCGCCGTGCGGGACGCGCGGTTCCACAACACCGGTCCATACATGAACGGCGTCGCGGCCGACTTCGGGCGCGCGGCGGTGCTGACCCACGGGCGCCTCAGCGTGGTGGTGACGAGCCGCGCCCCCAACATCCACGACCCCGCCTTCTACGAGACGATGGGCATCCCGGTCGCCGAGCAGGACGTTGTCGTGACGCGCTCGGCCAATCACTACAAGCTGTCCTTCGCCGGCACGGCTCGTTGCATCACGGTCGACACGCCCGGCCTGACCGCGTTCCGCCCGGCCGACCTGCCGTTCACCGTCGCCCGCCCCTTCTACCCGCTCGACGACGTCGCCTGGTGCTTCGAGGAGGCGGTGCGAAGCGTCGGCCGCCCACGCGCCCCGGCACCCGGCTGATCGGTCTCGCGGCGAACGTGGGGGAGGCGCCGAGGGGCACGTGGCGCCGGGGTCGACCGCGCCCGGCTTCAACGGCCGTGGCTGCGTTGCGCCTTGCGGGCCGTCGCCGGGCCGGGCCCGCGCATATAATGCCGCTCTGGATGGTAGGGCTCGCGGATCGGCGCGGTCGCCCGCAGCGCGAACGCCGTCACGGCCACCGCGAGCGCGCCCCATGCCGTGCGACCGCGCGTCGCCAACCGGTCGAACACCGACGAACCGTGAACCGAGAGCATGTGTGACATCTGTCTGACCGCACCGATGTTTTGCTTTCGGCTGAAATAGAGCCGTCCGGGGCCAGACTTCGTGTTGGCAATCACAGGATTTCGCGGCGCTGTGCGCGCCGGATACGCACGCCGGAGCCGGACGGGCGGCGGCGATCGTCGCTCGCGCCGGTCGGGGCCCGCGCCGTCTCGCGGCTGCGGCTGTTCGCGGCGCGCGAGAAAAAAGCGCCGTCTCACCCTTCCGGACGATGGACGAGCGGCATGTAAATTGCGTTGATGAGAAGAATTGCAAAATGGGGGTGACAGATGTCTCGGCTTCCCAATACCACCGCCTTCCGTCGGCTCGAACAGCTCCGCCGCGAGCGCTCCGAGCTCGACAACAATGTCATCGACAACCTGATTGCCGGCCGCCTCGATCGACGCGCCTTCCTGCGCCATGGCTCGCGCCTCGGCCTTTCCGCCGCGTTGATGGGGTCGGCCCTCGGCACCGTCGGCCTCGCCGGGTTGCGGTCGGCCCGCGCCCAGGGGGCACCCGGCGCCACCATCCGCGTCGCGCAGATAACGCCTTCGGGCGCCATCAACCCCGTCACCGTGGCCGACCAGGGCGGCCTGCTGCCGCTGCAGATCGTCGGCGACTTCCTGGTGATGGACGGGCCGGACCTCGTTCTGCGGCCGATGCTCGCCACCGAATGGAGCGCCAACGAGGAAGGCACCGTCTGGACCTTCAAGCTGCGCGAGGGGGTCAAGTTCCACGACGGTGGCACCATGACGGCCGACGACGTGGTCGCCTCCATCAAGCGTCTCGCGGACCCGGCCAACGGCTCCAACGCGCTATCGGCCTTCAAGGGCGTGCTCTCGCCGGGCGGGATCAAGAAGATCGACGATCTCACCGTCGAGTTCACGCTCGACGCGCCCAACGGCAACTTCCCCTACTACGTCTCGACCGACAACTATAACGCCATCATCGTCCCAGCCGACACCGACCCGGACGCGTTCGAAGGCACGATGATCGCCACCGGGCCCTTCAAGCGCGAGAGCTACACGCCCAAGGTCGGCGCGACGTACGTGCGCAACGAGGACTACTGGGCCGGTCCCCCGCTGCCGGCTCGGATCGAGTTGAACTTCTACGACGACCTGCAACCGCAGGTGCTCGGCCTTCTGGGCGGACAGATCGACGTCATCCAGCAGGTCAACGTCCAGGGCGCGCGCCCGCTCTTGGACAATCCGGCCGCCAAGATCCTGCAGTTGAAGGCCAATACGCACCGCCAGGTCCACATGAAGACCCGGGAGGGCCCCTTCGCCGACAAGCGCATCCGCCAGGCGATGGCGCTCACCATCGACCGGCAAAAGCTCGTCGACGGGCTCTTCCAGGGCATGGCCTCGCTGGGCAACGATTCGCCCTTCGCCCCGGTCTTCCCCTCGACGGACACCAGCGTGCCGCAGCGCGCCCGCGACATCGACAAGGCCAAGGCGCTGATGGCGGAGGCGGGCGCGACGTCCCTCAACACCACGCTCACCACCATGCAGATGCAGGAGCTGCCGACGCTGGCGACGCTGCTGAAGAACTTCGGCGCCGAGATCGGCATCGAGATCGAGCTGAAGATCGAGGACGTCGGCGCCTACTACGGGGACGCCGTACCCGGCAAATCCGACTGGCTGGACAGCGAGTTCGGCATCACCGACTACGGCCACCGCGGCACGCCGAACGTCTTCCTCTCGGCGCCGCTGTTGTCCACCGGCACCTGGAATTCGGCCAACTTCGACAATCCCACCTACGACAAGCTGGTGGCCGACTACATCGCCGCGGTCGACCTCGAGGTGCAGACCGAGCTGGCCGGCAAGATCCAGACGCTGCTGCTGGACGAGACGCCGATCATCTTCCCCTACTTCTACGACTATCTTTCGGCGACCGGGCCGACGGTGGCGGGGGTGGAGACCACGGCGATGGGCCAGATCTTCCTGACCCAGGCCACCAAGGGCTAGCGCGTGGGGCGGGGCCTCCTGCGCGCGGTCGGGCGGCGGCTCGCCCTCGGCCTGCTGACGCTCTTCTTGTTGTCGATCGTCGTCTTCGTCGGCACGCAGGTGCTCCCCGGCAACCCCGGCCGCGCGATCCTCGGCCCCCTCGCCGACATTCGGGCGGTCGAGGCACTGAACGAACAGCTCGGTGCCAACCGCCCGCCGGTCCGGATCTATCTCGACTGGATCGGCGCGATGCTGACCGGCGACATGGGCCAGTCCTACACCTATCGCCAGCCGGTGGCGCCGTTCGTCGGCGCCGCGCTCGTCAACTCGTTGAAGCTGGTGGCGGTGATCTTCGTGCTGGTGGTGCCGCTGGCGATCGGCGCCGGCGTCGTCGCCGCGCTCAATGCGGGGCGGACGGTCGACCGTATCGTCTCCATCGCCTCGCTGTCGCTCACCGTGATCCCGGAGTTCGTCTCCTCGATCGTGCTCATCCTGGTGTTCGCGGTGCTGCTGCGCTGGCTGCCGTTGACGGCGTCCTGGCCGCCCGGCGCCGGACCGCTGGTGCAGCTGCAACACCTCGTCCTGCCGGCGCTGCCGCTCGTCATCGTGCTGTTCGGCTATATCGCGCGGATGGCACGCTCGGGCACCATCGAGGCCCTTTCGGCCGACTACACCCGCACCGCGATCCTCAAGGGCCTCCCCTGGCGCACCGTCCTCAACCGCCATGTCCTGCGCAACGCGCTGCTGCCGACGATCACCGTCATCGCCACCCAGGCCGGTTACGCGCTGGGCGGGCTCGTGGTGGTGGAGACGCTGTTTCGCTACCAGGGGATCGGCAACCTCGTGCTGACCGCCGCCAAGGGCAAGGACTTCGCCATGTTGCAGGCCGGGGTCCTCACCATCGGCGCCTTCTTCATCCTGGTGACGCTGATCGCCGACACGCTGGTCGTGATGCTCAACCCGCGCCTGCGCGCGGGGCTGAAGCGATGACCGTGGCCGACCCGGCCGCCGCCGCGCCCGCGACCGATGTCGCCGAGGCGCCGCGCCGCGCCCGCTCGACCGCCGCGATCCTCCTGACCACTCCGACCTTCCTCGTCGGCGCCGCGATCGTCCTCTTCTGGGTCGGCTGCGCGATCTTCGGCGACAGCCTGGTTCCCTACGATCCGTTCGCGGACGACCTTCTCGCCACGCTCGCCCCGCCGTCCGCCGCGCACTGGTTCGGCACCGACATGATCGGCCGCGACGTCTTCTCCCGCGTCATCTGCGGGGCGCGCGACATCCTCATCGTCGCCCCGCTCGCCACGCTCATCGGCACGGTCACCGGCACCGCGGTCGGGCTCTCGATGGGTTATTTCGGCGGCTGGGTGGACGCCGTCGTCGGCCGCATCATCGAGGTGATGCTGTCACTGCCCCTCATCATCGTGGCGCTCCTGGTGCTGGTCGCGCTCGGTCCGTCCACGCCCACCGTGGTCGTGGTGGTGGGCCTCGTCTTCACCCCCATCGTCGCGCGCACGGTGCGCGCCGCGGTGCTGGCCGAGCGCCACCTCGACTACGTCGCCGCCGCGTCGGTGCGCGCGGAGACCGCCTTCCACATCATGTTCGTGGAGATCCTGCCGAACATCTGGCCGCCGATCATCGTCGAGGCGACGGTCCGGCTCGGCTATGCGATCTTCACCATCGCCTCGCTCTCCTTCCTCGGCTTCGGCGTGCAGCCGCCCTCGCCCGATTGGGGGCTCACGATCTCCGAGAACTACGGCGTCCTCGTCGGCGGCTTCTGGTGGACCGTGGTGCCCGCGACCGTCGCCGTCGCCTCGCTCGTGGTGGGCGTCAACCTCGTGGCCGAATCGGTGCAGAGGGCATTGGCCGAATGAGCATCGCGGCCGACCGCACACCGGCGCTGGAGCTGGACCGCCTCTCGGTCGACTACCGGGTGAGGGGGCGGGACCTGCCGGTGCTGAAGGACGTCACCCTCACCGTCCGCCGCGGCGAGGCCTACGGGCTGGTCGGCGAATCGGGGTCGGGCAAGTCCACGGTGGCGCTGGCGGTGCAGCGGGTGCTGCCGCCCAACGGACGCGTCTCGTCCGGCACCGCGAAGGTGCGGGGCTACGACATCGAGGCGCTGGACGCGGGCGAGCTGCGCAAGGTGCGCGCGCGCGACGTCGCCATGGTGTTCCAGGATCCGGGCAAGGCACTGAACCCGTCGCTCACCATCGGCCGGCAGATCGGCGAGGTGTTCGAGATCCTCGGCGAGAGCCGGCGCGCGGCGTGGGCGCGTGGTGAGGAGATGCTCGGCCGGGTTCGCATCTCAGCCCCCGCGCGGGTGATGGCGAGCTACCCGCACCAGCTCTCCGGCGGCATGCAGCAGCGCGTGGTCATCGCCATGGCGCTCGCCAAGGACCCCGCCCTCCTCGTCCTCGACGAGCCGACGACCGGGCTCGACGCCACCATCGAGGCGGAGGTGCTCGACCTCGTGCAGGCGCTGCGGCGCGAGTTCGGCGCGTCGATCCTCTTCATCAGCCACAATCTCGGCGCCATCGCCGGGCTGTGCGACCGCGTCGGCGTGCTCTACGCCGGCCGCCTCGTCGAGGAGGGCGACGCGCGCGAGATCTTCGCCCGGCCGCGCCATCCCTATACCGTCGGCCTGTTGCGCTGCCTGCCGCGCGCGGGCCTGCGCAAGGGCGAGGGCCACCTCGACACGATCCCCGGCTTTCCACCGCCGCCGGGCTCCATCCCGGTCGGCTGCGTCTTCGCGCCCCGCTGCGGCCTCGCCCGCGAGCGGTGCCGCAGCGAGACGCCGCCGCTCTACCCGGTCTCCCCCGGCCACGGCAGCCGCTGCCACTGCCACGACGAGGTGGACGCCCTGCCCCGCGTCGGCACCGTCGCCGCGGCGCCCGAGATCCGCGCCGACGCGCGGCCGGTCGTCGAACTCACCCACCTCTCCAAGACCTACACGCTGGGCGGCAAGCCGATCTACGCCCTGCGCGACGTCAACCTGACGCTCGCCGCAGGGGAGACTTTGGGGCTGGTCGGCGAGTCCGGTTCGGGCAAGTCGACCCTCGCCAACCTCCTCCTGGGGCTGGTGGAGCACGACGACGGCGGCACCATCGCGATCGACGGCGCGCCGGTGCCGGCGGCGGTCCAGAAGCGGACACGCGAGCAGGTGAAGGCGTTGCAGATCGTCTTCCAGAACCCGGACTCGGCTCTGAACCGGGCGCATACGGTCAAGCACCTCATCGGCCGCGCGGTGAAGAAGCTCGCCGGCCTCACCGGCAAGGCGCGCGCGGCCGAGATCACGCGCCTGGTGGAGGCCGTGCGCCTCACCCCGCGCCAGCTCCCCGCGCGCCCGCGCCAGCTCTCCGGGGGCATGAAGCAGCGCGTCGCCGTCGCCCGCGCCTTCGCCGCGGCGCCGCGCGTCGTGGTGTGCGACGAGCCGACCTCCGCGCTCGACGTCTCGGTGCAGTCCGCGATCCTCAACCTCCTCACCGAGTTGCAGCGCGAGCGGGGCGTCTCCTACATCCTCATCAGCCATGACCTCGGCGTCGTGCGCCACCTCTCGGACCGGATCGCGGTCCTCTACCTGGGGCGCATCATGGAGATCGGCCCCGCGTCGGCAGTGCTGGACGGGCCGCACCACCCCTATACCGAGGCGCTGCTCTCCGCCGCGCCCACCATCACCGGCGAACGGGGGACGCGCATCCGCCTCACCGGCGAGATCCCGAGCCCGCTCGATCCGCCGACCGGCTGCGTCTTCAATACCCGCTGCCCGCGCAAGTTCGGCCCCGTCTGCGAGACCGAGGAGCCGCCGCTCGACGACGACACGTCCGGCCATGGCATCCGCTGCCACCTGCCGCGCAGTGCGCTCGGCCGCGTCGGCGGTGCGCCGCCGCGACCGCGGCGCGACCTCGCCGACGCCTGACCGGACTATGCTCCTTGCTGTGCGAACCGTCCGATGAGGAAGGAGCGGAACAGCGCGATCGCCGGGTCGTGCAGGTCGTCGGGATGGAGAGTGAGGTAGTAGCCGTAGGCGGTGTCGACGCGGGGGCCGAGCGTCACCAGGCGGCCGGCGGTCACCTCGGGCCCCCACGTCCGCTCGTCGATCAGCACGACACCGCCGCCGCCGACGGCCCATTGCACCGCCAGCGCCTCGGTGTCGAACGCGAGCCCGCGGCGCTCGTCGATGGTGAGGCCGCGCTGGCGCACATAGTCGGCCCAGAAGACGCCGAACGGCTCGTCCTCCAGCTTCACGTGCAGCAGCTCGGCCCGCGCCAGGACGCGCTCCAGCGACCCGCCGGCCGTCTCGGCCGTCTCGGCCACCATGTCCGGCGACGCGGCCGGCGTGCAGCTCACGGTCCACAGGAGATCGCGCACACGGTCGTCCACGCGCGGCTTGTCGAACACCACCGCCACGTCGAGCGCGCGCTGCGCCGGCAGGCCGACACCGTTGGTGGACGACACGTCGATCAGCACGTCCGGGAAGGCGGCGCGGAACTCCTTCAGCAGACCCATCCCGAAGACGGTCAGGAAGGTCGGCGGCATGTGGACCCGCAACAGGCGCGGCCCGGCGCTCTCCTGCCGCAGGCCGCGCAGCGTCGTCTCGATCCGGTCGAACGAGGCGGTCAGCACCGGGAGCAGCGCCGCCCCCTCGGCGGTCAGGGTCACGCCGCCGGGCTTGCGGTCGAACAGGCGGCGGCCGATCAGCTCCTCCAGGCGCCCCACATGCCGCGAGAGCGCGCTTTGCGACACGTGCAGCGAGGCGGCGGCCGCGGTGAACGATTGCTGCTTGGCCACCGCCTCGAACGCGCGCAGCGCGTTGAGCGGCAGCCAGATGCGCGCGCCGGTGCCGTTCGCCGGCCCGCCGCCGCCGCGCTCGTCGTCGTCCCGCTCACCCGCCCGACGCGCCATCCCTTGCCTCAATTCGATGGGGCCATGATAAAATAGAATTGGAGCGACTCCGGCTTCCCTGCTTAAATTCTATCGTCGCACACGATATGGGCAGAGGGAGACAGGGCGATGCTCGACCTCGCGAGGATCGGCGGACTTTTGGGCGAGTGCAAGCCCGGTCACACATTGCCGCAAGCGCTCTACAACAGCCCCGATATCCACGAATTCGATCGGAAGGCGGTGTTCGGCTCAACCTGGCTCCTCGCCGCCTTTTCCTGCGAGATCCCCGCCGCGCGCAACTATCTGGCGCTGACCCTGGCCGGCTCGCCGATCGTCCTGACGCGCGGGACCGACGGCGTGCTGCGCGGCTTCCACAATGCCTGTCGCCACCGCGGCGCGCAGGTCTGTGCCGACGGTCCGGGCCGGCGCGCCCGCCTCACCTGCCCCTATCATCAGTGGGTCTACGACCTCGACGGAACGCTCGTCCACGCTCGCAACATGCAGCCCGGGTTCGACGCCGCCTCGCACGGCCTCAACCCCATCCACTTGCGCGAAGTGGCCGGGGTGGTCTTCGTCTGCCTCGCGGCCGAGGCGCCGGCCTTCGCCCGCTTCGAGGCCGAGCTCGCCCCCATGCTGGCGCCGCACGATCTGGAGAACGCCAAAGTCGCCCATACCTCGACCTTGGTCGAGAAAGGCAACTGGAAGCTCGTCATGGAGAACGCGCGCGAGTGCTACCACTGCGCGACCGGTCATCCGGAACTGTGCCTCACCTTCCCGATCGAGGACCTCGGCGAGACGATGGCGAGCGCCGGCAACGCGCACTACGGCGCCTTCGCGGCGAAGATGGGCGACTACGGCCTCGGCCTCGGCCCCTATTTCGGTCCCTGGTGGCAGATCGAGCGGTTTCCGCTGAAGGAGGGCAGCCAGTCCCTCACCATCGACGGCGCGCTCGCAGTGGCGAAGCTGATGGTCGACACCCCGGCCGACATCGGCTCCCTGCGCTGGGCGATCGAGCCGCACGTCTTCTGCCACTCCACCGCCGATCAGACGGTGATGTTCTCGGCGATGCCCACCGGTCCGAACGAGACGGTGGTGACCTGCAAGTGGCTCGTCCACAAGGACGCGGTCGAGGGGGTCGACTACGACGTCGACCGGCTGATCCACCTGTGGACCGTCACCAACTTGCAGGACCGCGACCTCGTCGAGATGAACCAGCGCGGCGTCAACTCGATCGGCTACACCCCCGGCCCCTACAACGAGCGGGACGAGGCGTACGTGAAGCGCTTCACCGAGTGGTACCTCGATACCGCGTGCCGCTACGTCGCCGCCCGCGCCGGGTTCGAGCCGCTGCCCGAACGCATGGTCCGCAACGACCTCGACCAGCTGGTCCCGCTGGCGCTGCGGGACGCGGCCAACGACGCCTATTCCACCTACTCCGGCGCCGGCCACCTATGAGCGACGTGCCGGAGCGGCTCGCCGGGCCGCACCATCCCGAGACGATCGCCATCGGCCACGGCTACGACGCGGCCGCCGCCTACGGCGCGGTCAAGCCGCCCATCGTGCTGACGTCGACCTTCACCTACCCGACCGCGGCCGCCGCCAAGGAGGCGCACCGCACCTTCTTCCAGAGCACGCACCCGGACGAGGCGGAATTCATCTACGCCCGGCTCGACCATCCCAACCTGCGCATGGTGCAGGAGCGGTTCGCCGCGCTCGACGGCGCGGAGGCGTGCGCCGCGTTCGCCTCGGGCATGGCGGCGATCTCGGCCGTGCTGCTCGCCACCGTGCGACCGGGAGACACCGTCGTCCACACCGCGCCGCTTTATGGCGGCACGCTGGGCCTCCTGAACGGGCTGCTCGCGGACCTCGGCGTGCGCGCGTTCGCGATCACCGACGCACTCGCCCCCGCCGCCATCGCCGAGGCGATGGCCCGCGCCACCGCCGCCGGCCGCCTCGCGCTGGTGATGGTGGAATCGCCCGCCAACCCCACTGCCGGGCTGACCGATATCCGCGCCGTGGTCGCCGCCGCCAAGGCGCTCGGGCGCAGCAGCCATCGCCCGCTGGTGGTGGTGGACAACACCTTCCTCGGCCCCTTCGCCCAGCGCCCGCTCGAAGAGGGCGCCGACCTCGCCATCACCTCGCTCACCAAGTATGCCGGCGGCCATTCGGACGTCCTGGGCGGGGCCGTCACCGGGTCGGCCGCGGCGCTGCTGCCGGTGCGCAAGCTGCGCACCTCGCTCGGCACGCACCTCGACCCGTTCTCGGCCTGGCTCACCCTGCGCTCGCTGGAGACGCTGCCGCTCCGGGCCGAGCGCGCGGCCAGGAACGCCGCCGCCGTCGCCGCCTTCCTGAACGATCACGCCAAGGTCACCGCGGTCAGCTATCTCGGCTTCCTCGCCGAGGGGACGGCCGCGCGCGCCGTCTACGACCGGCAGTGCCGCGGCGCGGGGTCGACCTTCTCGTTCCGCATCGACGGCGGCGAGCGGGAGGCGTTCGCGATGCTGGACCGGCTGCGCGTCATCCGGATGGCCGTCAGCCTCGGCGGCACGGAAACGCTGATCTGCCACTCGGCGACCACCACCCACTATTCCGTCGCCCCGGAGGTGCGGGCCGCCGTCGGCGTCGACGACGCGTCGCTGCGCATCTCCATCGGGCTCGAACATCCGGACGACCTCATTGCCGACCTCGACCAGGCGCTCGGCGCCATCCGACCTCTCGCGCGGACCTGACGCATGACCTTGACGCTCCCCTTCCCCGACCGCGCGTCCGTCACCGGCAAGCTGACCCCGCCGGCCGAACGCGCCGAGATCGTCGTCGTCGGCGCCGGCGCGGCCGGCTGCGCCGCGGCGATCGAGGCGGCCCGCGCCGGCGCCTCGGTGATGCTGATCGACGAGAACCCGGTCGCGCCCGGCCTCATCGGCATGGACGTGCCGCTGCAGTACGGCGGCCGCGCCGGAGCCGCCGTGCAGAACCCGGAGCGCCTCGTCGAGCAGATCCTCGCCACCTCGCCCGCGCTCGCCGAAGCGTTCGAGGCCGGCGTCGACGTGCGGCTCTCCACCTCCGTCTGGGGCGCGTGGGCCAACGGGTCCGGCATCTGCGGCTTCCCCGGCCCGGTGGTCGGCGTGGCGGACGAGACGAGGAGCTGGCTCGTCGGCTTCGGCCGGCTGATCGTCGCCACCGGCGCGCGCGACCTCAACTTCACCTTCGCCGGCTCGGACCAGCCGGGCGTGATGGGCGCGCAGGCCTTCCACGCCCTCGTCGCCCGCTACGACGCGTTCGAGGGTAAGCGCATCGTCATCCTCGGTAGCGGCGCCCTGGCGGCGCAGACGGCCGCCCTCGCCGCAGCACACGGCATCACGGTCGCCGCCATCGTCGAGGCGCGCGCCACCGTCCAGTCGCCGGCGCTGGAAGAGACCGCCGCGCAGCTCCTGGTGGGCCACGTCCCCCTCACCGCCCACGCCGGGGTCGAGGGCGTCGCCGGGCTGACGGTGTGCGACATCGCCGACCCGTCGCTGCGCGAGGAGATCGCCTGCGACACCATCGTCATCGCCGTTGGCGCAGTGCCGGTGATCGAGCTCTTCGACGTCCTGGGCGCGGCGCGGATCATGGACCCGGTGCGCGGCGGGCACATCCCGGCGCTCGGCGACCACGGCGGCACCTCGCTCCCCTCGGTCTGGGCGGCGGGCGACTGTGCGGGCCTCGGCGGCGATCCGGAAGCGGAGGGCGTCGCCGCCGCCCGCGCCGCGCTCGCCTCGCTGGCGCGCACCGCCGAGCCGGCCGCCACCACCCTCAAGCCCGCCGGCGCCGACGCCCTCGCCTACCAGCTCGACTGGGCGCGCGCGCTACTCGACACCGGCGGGCGCGAGGTGATGGCGTGCCTGTGCGAAGAGGTGACGCGCGGCGAACTCCTCGACGTGCAGCCGCCGCGCTATCTGGGCTGGCGCTCCAACCAGATGGCGCAGCGCGACCTGAAGACCCTCGCCGCGGACGGCCCGGTCGACCAGGACCAGATCAAGCGGCTGACGCGGGCCTGCATGGGCCCCTGCCAGGCCCGCCGCTGCCGCGAGCAAGTGGCGCTGACGATGGCGATCGGCACCGGCGCGCCGCCCGAGACGGTGCCGCTCGCCGGCTACCGCGCACCGGTCCGCCCGCTTCCGCTGGCGGTGCTGGCCGACCATGACGAGCCCGCCGAGGCGAGCCGCGACTGGAACGTGTGGTTCGGCATCATCACGCAGTGGATCGGCTACGAGGACATCGGCACCGACGCCGAAAAAGAGCAGATGAACGCCGGGATGCCCTACTAATGACCCCATCCGATCCCGCCCGCCCCCTCGCCACCGGCGGCGACGCCAAGGGCGCCTCGGTCGTCGTCGTCGGCGGCGGCGTGACGGGCCTCTCGGCGGCGTGGTGGCTGTCGCGCGAGGGTGTCGACGTCACGGTGCTGGAAAAGGGCATCGTCGGCTTCGAGGCGTCGGGCCGCAACGGCGGCGGCTGCACGCACTACCAGAGCCCCCTGTTCCACGAAGAGCAGCGCCTGTGGCCGCAAATGGACGAGCTGCTCGGCTACCCGACCGAGTACCGGCGCACCCGCATCATCTTCCAGATCGACCCCGCCAAGGCGAACTTCGCCGAGGGGCTGAAGATGCGCATACCGGCAGGCTACGAGATGGAAAAGCTCAGCCCCGACGAGGTACGCCGGCGCGTCCCGCTGGCGGGCGACAACGTGGTCGCCGGGGTGCACCTGAAGTTCGGCGGGCACGCCAACCCGCAGCGCACCAGCCAGGCCTACGCCTGGGCCGCGCAGGACCACGGCGCGACGATCCGCCAGCACGTCGCGGTGCTGAAGGTGATCACCGAGGGCGGCCGCGCGGTGGCGGTGGAGACCTCGGAGGGCCGCATCGCCTGCGACCACCTGGTGATCGCCGCCGGCCCGCTGACGGGCAAGCTCCTCGCCACCATCGGCATCGACCTGCCGCTCGCCCCGGCGCGGGCGGAGATGATCGTCACCGAGCCGCTGCCGCTGATGCCGCTGACGGGGGTCGACGGCAACGGCATGTACGGCCGGCAGACGCTGCGCGGCAACCTCGCCTACGGCGGCGGCTGGCACGAGTGGTACGACGACGTGCCGCTCGACACCGCGCCGCCGCGCCCGTCGGGCACCGCACTGCGGGGCCTCGCCAAACGCGTCGCGGCGCTGTTGCCGAAGGCGGCGCACGCCCGCGTCATCCGTTCGTGGTCCGGCGTCATCGAGAACACGCCCGACGGTCGCCCGGTGCTGGAGCGCCTCGCGGCACCCGGCAACGTCACGGTCGCCACGATGTCGGCGGTCGGCTTCGGCCTGTCGCCGGCATCGGGCCACGCGATCCGCGACCTGGTGATCGACGGCAAGCCCTCGTTCTGCGACCTCTCGAAGCTCTCCCTGTCGCGCTTCGCGGGCCTGCCGGCGAACTGGCGCGAGGAGCTGAACTGGGTGCCGACCAGGCCGACGCCCGCGCCGAGCGCGATGGAGACCCAATGAGCCGCTCCGCCATCGTCGTCGGCGCCGGGATCGCCGGCCTCTCGACCGCCTGGGCGCTGAACCGCCGCGGCTTCGAGGTCACGGTGATCGAGCAGGGCCCGATCCCCAACCCGCGCGCCTCGTCCTACGACGAGCACCGCATCACCCGCTACGCCTACGGACCGTGGGAAGGCTACGCCTACATGATGCCGGCCGCGTTCGCGATGTACGAGCGGTTGTTCCAGGACATCGGCGCGAACCACCTCGCCCCGTCCTCGGTGGTCTACTTCGAGCGCGGCGACAGCGGCTGGTACGAGCCGGTGAAGCGCAATCTCGCCGAGATGGGCCGCTCCGCCCGCGACATCCCGCTCGCCGAGGTGCCGGACCGCTTCCCGATGGTGAACACCGCCGGCCTGACGCGCGCGGTGGAGACCGAAGGCGGCGGCATGCTGTTCCCGATCCGCATCCTGACCGACATGGTGGTCGCGCTCGCGGCGCGCGGCGTGACCCTCGTCGCCGACACCGAAGTCACCGCGGTCGACCCCGACGGCGGCACGGTCGTCGCCGGCGCGGCCGAGTTCAAGGCCGACCACGTGGTCATCGCTGCCGGCGCCTGGGTGAACCGCATCACCGACGCGGTGGCGGGCGACGTCGTCGCCTCGCGCCAGGCGGTGATGTACCTCGCGCCGCCGCCGGACCTCGCGCGGCTCTGGGCCGAGGTCCCGATCCTGTGCGACCTCGGCACCGAATCGGGCACCTACACCCTCCCCCCGCGGCGCGGCACGCGGCTGAAGGTGGGCGACCACGTCTTCACCCGGCGGGGCGACGCGGCGGGCGACCGGATCGCGACCGTGGACGACCTCGCGCGGCTGATGCGCGCCGCCCCGCTCGCCTACAACGATTTCCACCGCTACCGGATCATCGAGAGGAAGATCTGCTTCTACACCGTCACGCGCGACCCCTCGGAGGAATTCCAGGTGCGCCCGTGGGGCACGAAGGCGTGGATCCAGAGCGCCTGCTCGGGCCACGGCTTCAAGCTCGGCCCGCTGATCGGCGACGCGGTGGCAGCAGCGATCGCCGGTGAGCGCGACCCGGCCGAGACCACCCGCTTCGCCGCCGGCCGCATGACCAAGCCCGAGTGCGACGCCTTCACCGCCCGAACGGCACAAGCGGCACAATAACGCCGAGCGCCCGCGCCGTCTCGCAGGCCCTACCGCACTTCCTCCGCCAACCGTGCCATCAGCTCGCACGCCTCGTGCGGCTGGACCACGGCGGCGCGGATCAGATCGTCGAACCGGCGGTTCAGCGCGCGCACGTGCTCGGTGGCGGTGAACATGAAGAAGAGCGCGCCGATGTAGATCATCGCCCGCTGCGGTCCGAAGACGGTGAACGGCGCCGAGTAGGTCTGCCGCAGATCGTAGAGGTGGAAGGTGAGGCTGGGATAGAGTTCGCGGCAGATGGTCGACATCTCCACCAGCTGTTCGTGGCGCACGCGGGCGGGGAGCGCGTGCCATTGCCCGGTGCCGGCGGCGAAGGCCTGAAGGGCCTGGATGGGGACGCACGATTCCTGGGACAGCTCGGAGCGGCGCAGATGCTCGCGGCGCTCCAGCGCCCAGCGCGCGGTCGCCGCTTCGTCGACCTCCGGCCACTGGGCGTATTCGTACGCGGTCACCTCGGCCGACTTGAGGAAGTCCGGGAAGCTGCGGGGGACGGAGCGAATACGGTAGCCAGCGGTTTCGGCCTCGGCGTACCAGCGCAGGAAGCGATCGTCGATCGGCGAGTGGGCGCCGCCTTCGATGCGGACCGGCTCGATGACCTCCGCACCGGGCCGCTCCTGACTGGTCAGGCCGAGGAGCCAATCGACCGAGACCCCGGCGAGGGTGGCGACGGCGGCCAGCGTTTCGGCGCGGGGAAGGCGCGCGTTGGCGGGGGCGAGAAGCTGGGCGAGGGTCGACCGGTCGATCCCGACGGCCTTGGCGTAGGCGGAAGGGCTGAGGCGGGAACGGTCGATGACGAGCTGAAGCCGCTCGCGAAAGCTGGTCACGACGGCGTGGCGCTGTGCAGTCACCGGCACGCTCCGTAAAATCTCGGTTCGAGCGTAATATCACGCTTTCGGCTATTGGCGCGACAACTCCCACGGTATGTCTCGCAATCCCGCATTGCGGCGCGCCGCCCGGCTGCGACATCCTCGCCGGCATGCCGGCAACCCCTTTCGATCATGTGACCTTTTCGCACCGCCGCACCGTCGAGTGGCCGACGGTGGCGCTCTGCGGTGCCGTGTTCGGCGGCTGGGGCGCGCTGACCTACTGGCACGCCTGCCTGCCGCTTGCCGTGTCGATACCGGCGGCGGCGTGGGTGGTGGCGTGGCACTCGTCGTTGCAGCACGAGATCGTGCATGGGCATCCGACGGCGTGGCGGGCGGTGAACCGGGCGCTGGGGTTCGTTCCATTGTCGCTGTGGATCCCGTTCGCACGCTACCGGGCGATGCACCTCGCCCATCACCGCGACGAGCGCCTCACCGACCCGCTGGACGACCCCGAAACCTACTATTGGACGCCGGACGACTGGTCCGCCCTCTCCCCGCCGATCCGCCTTCTGGTCGCCGCGCAGGCGACGCTGCTGGGGCGGATGGCGATCGGCCCGGCGTGGTGCATCGGGCGCTACCTCGCAGCGGATTTTTCGGCGATCTGCGCCGGGGACCGGGCGTTGGCACGGGTCTGGCTGCGGCACGGGGTGGGGTGCATCGCGGTGCTGGCGTGGCTGTGGGCCGTGTGCGGGATGGCGCCGTGGGTCTACGTCGCGCTCTTCGTCTACCCCGGCACGGCGCTGCTCCTGGTGCGCTCGTTCGCCGAACACCGGGCGGAGGACGCTGTGCACCACCGCACGGCGATCGTCGAGCGGGCGCCGGTGCTCGGCCTCCTCTTCCTCTACAACAACCTGCACGCCGCGCATCACGCCCGGCCGACGCTGCCGTGGTACCGCCTCCCGGCATGGTATGCGCAAAATCGCGATATGTTGATTTCCCGCAACGGCGGCCTCGTCTACCGCGGCTATGCCGAGATCGTGCGGCGCTATCTCCTCGCGCCGCACGACATGCCCCTGCACCCCACCGGGCGGGCACCGGACGGGACGGCTTCGGCCGCGGGCGCGATGCGGCCGGCGCCCGGCGCACGTGCCGGCGGTGCGGCGATCCACGGCGCGGCGGTCGGCGCGATCGCGGCGCCCGCCGCGCCCGAGCGTTGACAGCCCCTGCCGCCGAGGCGCCCCCTCGCCCGCCGACCCACCCGTGAGGCGCCGATGGGAACCGCCAGCCTCGGAATGTACGACGCCCCCTTCGTGGCGCCCGCCAACGACGCGCTGTGGGCCGCCGTCGCCGCGCGGCTGAGGGCAGCCGGCCTCGCCGACGTGCCCGCGGCGCTCGACCGCACGCGGCCGCTCGCCGCCATCTGGCAGGCGCCGGACCTGCTGTTCGCCCAGACCTGCGGCTACCCGCTGGTGACGACGCTGCGCGACGTCGTTCGCCCCGTCGCCGCACCGATCTACCGCTGGCCCGGCTGCCAAGGGGCGACGCATCGCAGCGTCGTCGTGGTGGCGACGGGTTCGCCTGCCGACGGGCTCGCCGCGCTGATCGGCGCACGAGCGGCCATCAACGGGCGCGACAGCAACACCGGCATGAACCTCTTCCGCCGGGCGCTGGCCGATGTCGCGGCCGGCGCGCCGATGTTCGGCGAAGTGATCGAGACCGGCAGCCACCTCGCCAGCCTCGCGGCGGTGCGCGACGGCGAGGCCGACGCCGCCGCGATCGACGCCGTCACCTTCGCGCTCGCCACGCACCATAGGCCGGAGCTGACGGCCGGCCTGCGCGTCGTCGCCACGACGCCGGTCAGCCCCTCCCTCCCCTTCGTCACGCGCCGGGATGCCGCGCCCGCCCTGGTCGCCGCCCTCGTCGAGGCGCTCGCGGGCGCGATCGCCGACCCGGTCAACGCCGCGGCCACCACGGCGCTCGGCCTCGTCGCGGTGCAGCCGGTGACATTCGCCGACTACGCCGTCGTCCGGCGCTACGCCGAGGAGGCGGCGGCTCTGGGCTACCCCGCCCTCGCCTGACGCGCAGGCCCACGCGAGCGCGCCGCGGCATCTCGTTCGTTCGACCATTTGAGGGGGTGAAAATTACGTCGTTTTCATGCATTCTCTCCCGAGATACGGGAAGAATGCATGGAAAGCTTAGGCGGCGCAGTGGCCGGAGCCTTCGGGCTCGTCCTCTCCGGAGACCCGGCGCTGATGGAAATCATCGGCCTGTCGCTGCGCGTCACGCTGTCGGCGGTGCTGCTCGCCTGCCTGATCGGCCTGCCGTTGGGGGCCGCGGTCGGCGCCTTCCGTTTCCCGGGCCGGACCGTGCTCGCCATCGTCCTCAATTCGCTGATGGGCCTGCCGCCGGTGGTGGTCGGCCTCGGCGTCTACCTCATGCTGTCGGCGTCGGGACCGCTCGGCGTGCTGGGGCTGCTCTATACGCCGACCGCGATGGTCATCGCGCAGACGATCCTCGTCACCCCCATCGTCGCGGCGCTGACCCGGCAGGTGGTGGAGGACCTCGACGCCGAATATTCCGAGCAGTTCGCATCGCTCGGCGTGCGCCCTTTGCCGCGCATCGCCGCCCTCCTGTGGGACGCGCGCTACAGCCTGCTGACGGTGGCGCTCGCCGGCTTCGGCCGGGCGGTGGCGGAGGTCGGCGCGGTGATCATCGTCGGCGGCAACATCAACCACGTCACCCGCGTCATGACGACGACGATCGCGCTGGAAACCTCCAAGGGCAACCTGAGCCTGGCGATGGCGCTGGGTATCGTGCTCCTCACCATCGCCCTCCTCGTCAACGCGATGGTGATGGCGGTGCGCGCGTCGGCGGCGAGGTCGGCTTATGCTTGAGGCCGCCTTCGCCCACCCGGCCCACCTCGCGGGCAGCGTCGTCACCCTGGCGCCGCCGCTGCTCGAAACGCGCGAGCTCACCTTCGCGGTGCGTGGGCGGCGCCTGGTGGACGGCGTCCGCCTCGCGGTCCGGCCGGGGCGGCGCACGGTGGTGCTCGGCGCCAACGGGGCGGGCAAGAGCCTGCTGCTGCGCCTGATGCACGGCCTGATCGCGCCGACCGAGGGCGCGGTGCTGTGGCAGGGACGGCCGCTGGACAAAGCGGCGCGGCGGCGGCAGGCGATGGTGTTCCAGCGGCCGGTGATGCTGCGCCGCTCGGCCCGCGCGAACATCGCCTTCGCGCTCGGCGTGAGCGGCGTGCCGCGCGCACGGCGGGCCGCGCGGATCGACGAGGCGCTGGAGCGGGCCCGGCTGACGGCGCTCGCCGGCCAGCCCGCCCGGCTTCTCTCCGGCGGCGAGCAGCAGCGTCTGGCGCTCGCCCGCGCGCTCGTGTGCGCGCCGGAGATCCTCTTCCTCGACGAGCCCACCGCCAGCCTCGACCCGGCCTCCACCCAGGCGATCGAGGCGGTGATCGCCGAGGCCGCCGCCGCCGGCGTCACCATCGTCATGGTCACGCACGACCGCGGCCAGGCCGAGCGCCTCGCCGACGACGTCGCCTTCCTGCACGCGGGCCGCCTCGTCGAGCACGGCCCTGCGGCGCGGCTCCTCGAGGCCCCGCAATCGGAACCGCTGCGCGCCTGGCTCGGAGGGCGGCTCTACCTCGGCCCCGCCTGAGCGCGTCGCCGCCGCAAACGAAAACACACGGGAGGACCCCTCATGCTCCGTCGCCATTTCCTCAGCCTCACCGCGGCCGGTCTCGTCGCCGCCACGTTCGCCGCGACGTTCGCCGGCGGTGCGCGCGCCGACGCGCCGTTCATCGTCGTGCAGTCGACGACGTCGACCCAGAACTCGGGCCTCTTCGACGAGCTGCTGCCGAAGTTCACC
The DNA here is from genome assembly GCF_022865125.1 of Acuticoccus sp. I52.16.1. Classification (NCBI taxonomy): domain Bacteria; kingdom Pseudomonadati; phylum Pseudomonadota; class Alphaproteobacteria; order Hyphomicrobiales; family Amorphaceae; genus Acuticoccus; species Acuticoccus sp. I52.16.1. The sequence continues at coordinate 745,133 of NZ_CP094828.1, forward strand.
GACAAGACCGGCATCGAGGTCCGCGTCGTCGCGGTCGGCACCGGGCAGGCGATCAAGAACGCCGCGAACGGCGACGGCGACGTCCTCTTCGTGCACGCCAAGCCCGCCGAGGAGGCGTTCGTGGCCGGCGGCGACGGCGTCGAGCGGCACGACGTGATGTACAACGACTTCGTCATCGTCGGCCCGCCCTCCGACCCCGCCGAGGTCGCCGGTTCGGCCGACGTGGTCGCCGCCCTCACCAAGATCGCCGCGGCGCAGGCGCCGTTCGCCTCGCGCGGCGACGATTCGGGAACCAACAAGGCCGAACTGCGGCTGTGGGACGAAGCCGGCATCGACGTCGCGGGCGCGTCGGGCGGGTGGTACCGCGAGACCGGGTCGGGCATGGGCGCGACGCTCAACACCGGCACCGGCATGGGCGCCTACATCATGACCGACCGCGCCACCTGGATCGCCTTCGGCAACAAAGGCGACTACCAGATCGCCGTCGAGGGCGATCCGAAGATGTTCAACCAGTACGGCATCATCCTCGTGAGCCCGCAAAAGCACCCCAACGTGAAGGCGCAGGAGGGTCAGGCCTTCGTCGACTGGGTGATCTCGCCGGAAGGCCAGCAGGCCATCGCCGACTACCGGGTCGACGGGCAGCAGCTCTTCTTCCCCAACGCCGTGGGCGACTGACGCCTCAGCGCGACAGCCAGCGCACGCGGCCGTGGCCGGCGACGTCGTAGCCGCCCATCGCGGCGGCTTTGGCGGCGAACTCGGGCGTGCGGCAGAACGCCAGCAGCGCCTGCACGGGCGGGGTGAAATAGGCGTGCCGGTCGATCAGGAGATCGAACGCCTCGTCGACCAGCGGGCGGAACGACAGGCGGAACTGCTGGGCCACCGCCTCGAGGCCGAGCGCGGCGTCCGCCTCGCCGGCGTAGACGGCGGCCGCCGCCTCGGTCTCGGTCCGGGCGAGCGTGGGGTGAACGAGGATCGTGTCGGCCACCCCGGCGGCGGCGCCCAGCCGGTCGAACAGGGCGCGGGCGCCGGCGCCGGCCTGGCGCAGCACGACGCGGCGGCCGGCGAGGTCGCCCATACCGCCGATCCCTGCGGACGGGGCGGTGATGAGGCCCTGGGTGCGCCGGGCGAAGGCGATCAGCACCACGTCGGCCGGCTGGCGCGCGGCGACCGTCTCGATATTGAAGCCGCCGTCCTCGGGGATGTGCAAGGCCGCCAGCGCCGCCTCGCCCCGCATGAAGCGGTCGAGACCGTCGCCGCTGCCGTCGAGCAGCGCGGCGAGGCCGGAGCCCGATTCGCGCATGGCCCATTCCAGCAGCGGATCGTGCGAGCCGGCGAGGACCGGCGGTCGCTCGGCGGCGGGTCGCTCGGCCGGCGCGGGCGCTTCGCCGGAGATCCAGGCGGCGATCTCGTCCTTGGGAAAGAGCAGCTTGCCGGTGACGCGGCGGTGCGGGATCTCGCCCGCCGCGGCGAGGTCGTAGACCTTCCGCTCCTTCACCCTCAGAAGCTCGGCCACTTCCCGCGTCGTCAGGAAGGCCGGCTCCCGCGTCTCGCGTTCCGCTGCTGCCACGATCGCTCCACCCTGCGCCTGCCTCCTGACTTAGCGCGCTTTGCGGGCGGGTGAAATCACTCGTCGTCGTCGGCGAGCTCGCCGCGGCGGGACGTGACGCCGGGGTCGAGGCGAACCGAGTCGGCCGCCGCGGTGCGATCGGCCGACGACCAGCCGACCAGCTCGCTGTTGAGGACGTAGGCGGCGCCGACCGTGATGGCGGCGAGGGCGGTGAAGGAGAGGAGCATCGCGCGCATGAGGGTCACTCCGTGTGCTGGCGCAGGAATTCGATGAGGTCGTGGCGGTCGCCGGCGTCGGTGATGCGCTGCATCGGCATGTTGGAGCCGGGGACGTAGTGCTCGGGGCCGAGGTCGAAGAGGGCGCCGAGACTGTCGGCGGTCCACACGATGTCGCTGGCGGCGAGCATGTCGGAATAGCGGTAGCCGGCGACGGCGCCGGCGCGGCGGCCGAAGATGCCGGCGAGGGTCGGCCCGGCGCGGCGCTCGCCGTCGCCGGTGAGGGTGTGGCAGACGCTGCACTTGCGCTGGAATTGCCGTTCGCCGTTGTCCATCTCGGCCGGCGGGACGAGGAAGGGGCGCTGCACGGTGCCGAGCACGGGCGCCTGCGTGCCGGCGCGGGCGACGATGGCGGCGCTGTCGTCGATGCCGCCGGCGACGAGATGCGCGCCGTCGCTGAAGGAGAGCGCCCAGACCGGGCCGCGCGCGGCGACCAGACTGTCGGCGACCGTCGTCCACCCGGCCGTCTCCACCACCATGACGTGCCCCTCGCCGTCGCCGATGGCAAGGTCCGCGCCGTCCGGCGAACGGGCCAGGGCCAGGATGGGGCGCCGCCCGGCGGTGAGGTCCGCGAGGGTCGCGCCGTCGGCGAGGGCGAGGACGCGCGTGCCGCCGTCGACCGCGCCATAGGCGATCCAGCCGGCCGCGCGGTCGACGGCGAGGACGTTGATCGCGAAGCCGTGGCGGGCGAGGACGCCGCGCTCGGCCCCCTCTTCGACCGACCACAGCCGCAGCGAACCGTCGGCCGACGCGCTGGCGAGCGTGGCGTCGTCCACGAAGGCGACGGCGTTGACGGCGCCGTCGTGGCCGGTGAGCCAGCGTTCCAAGGTGCCGTCGGTGCGCCAGAGGCCGATCTTGCCGTCCCACCCGGCGGAGGCGATGCGCGTCCCGTCCGGCGAGACGGCGACGTCCGCGACCGAGCCCTGGTGGCCTTCGAGGCGGTGCGTCGGCGTGGCGGCGGCAAGGTCCCAGAGGATGACGGCGAAGTCGTCGCCGGCGGAGACCGCGCCGTCCGGCGGCAGGAAGGCGACGGCCTTCACGGCGGCGCGGTGGCCTTCGAGCCAGCGCACCGATCCGTCGGCGAGGGTCCAGAGGCCGACCGAGTTGTCGAACGAGGCGGTCAGCGCCACTGTCGCCGTCGCGGCGGCGGCCATGATCGGTCCGCCGTGGCCGCTCAGGCGCGCGCCCTGCGCGGCCGATCCCGGCCCGGTCGCGCCGCGGACGGGCGCGCCGGCCGGCGCCGTGGCAGAAATTGCGGCCGACGGGGGCGCGGCGGCGGGGCGAGAGGCGGCGGCGGTGGGACGGGACGGCGTGGCGGGCGGCGCCGCGTGCCGGCCGGCCTCGGCTCCTCGCGGCGGGAGCGCCGAGGCCTCGCCGGAGGTCGCGCCGGCGGGGCGCAGCGGCGCCGGCCGATCGGCCACCGCGGGACCGGCGGCGAGCAGGACCGCCGCGGCGCACGCGACGCCTGCGCAGGCTGCGGCGCGGCCCCCCGATCGAGGGCGGGCGCGCCGCGTCACGCCGACCGCCGGGATCAGCGCGGCCGCGTCATTCGGCCGGCGCAACGGCTCCGTCCGGGGCCCCGCGCGCGGCCGCTTTCTGCTCGCGCTCGGCGACCCACAGGTCGTGGTGCTCGCGGGCCCAGTTGAGGTCGACCTCCCCGTTCCCCATCGCGTCGAACGCACCCTCCATGCCGACGGTGCCGATGTAGATATGGGCCAGGATCACCGCCATCATGACGAAGCTGACGATGGCGTGCCACATCTGCGCCAGCTGCTGCTCCTCCTGCGGCGCCAACTCGGTCGGCAGCTGGAAGCCGAGGAGGCCGGGGATGCCGGTCCAGTCGATCGCCGCGAAGGTCTTGGCGAACATCGGCAGCTCGAACGGGAAGAGGAGCGCCAGACCCGAGGCCGACACCGACGCGCCCAGGAGGATCGTCACCCAGAAGACGACCTTCTGGCCCGCGTTGAACTTCTTGGCGTGCGGGTGGCCCTTGCCGACGATGCCGCCCCCCGCCTTCAGCCACTGCCAGTCGGTCCGGCTGGGAATGTTGTGCCAGACCCAGAAGACGAGCACGAGCACGAGCCCCAGCATGAAGGCCCAGGACACGTTGTTGTGGACCCACTTGGTCGCGGTGACGCCGACGGAGTAGGCCTCCTTGCCCATCACGTCCATCAGGTAGTTGCGCCCGAACAACATGAAGAGGCCGGACAGCGCCAAGAGCACGAACGAGCCGGCCAGCAGCCAGTGGGCGAACCGTTCGATGAAGGTGAAACGGAGGATGGTACGGCCGGACTTGCCGGCGCGGATGCGGATGCGCCCGCGGATCAGGAAGAACAGCGCCAGCACCCCGATGACGGCGAGCAGCAAGATCCCGCCCCACTCGCGAAGCGGACCGCGGCGGAGCTTCAGCCACTCCATCCCGCCGGTCTGGATCAGGACCCCGGCGGCGGGGGTGTGCGCGGTCGTCGTCACGTCGCTGGTGCCGTAGCGGATGGCGCGGTAGGCGTCCGGATAGCTGAGGCCGGCACCCAGCTCGCCGGCGATGGTGGCCGCGGAGTGCGGATCAGCGCCGCCGGCCGAGGCGGGCGCCGTGCGCGGCGGCTCGCTGATCACCTCGCCGCGTTGACGGGCCATGATCCGGTCGAGCGCGGCATCGGTGCCGGAATTGCCGGCCTTGCCGAGCGAGGCGGGCTGGCGGGCGATGCCGCTGTCCGGCTTCGTCGGAAGCTGCTCCTGCGCGAACGACGGCTGAACCAGCGCGACCGACACGATCGCGAGAAGGAGGGCGGCGAGCCACCTATCGAGCCAGCGCATGAGCGTCTCCTCTTATTGTCCTTGTGGCCGTGGCGGCGCGGACGCCGTCACGGGGCGCTAACGTGGCCGCGTCAGTTCTGCTGCGTGCCGTAGGCGGTGCCCCAGCCCCAGGCGCCGGAGCCGAAGCCGCGCGCCACGACGCGCTCGCGGTAGATGTCGGACACGTCGTCCCCGTCACCGGCGAGCAGCGCCTTGGTGGAGCACATCTCGGCGCACAGCGGCAGCTTGCCCTCGGCGATGCGGTTGCGGCCGTACTTGGCGAACTCGGCGACCGAGTTGTCCGGCTCCGGTCCGCCCGAGCAGAAGGTGCACTTGTCCATCTTGCCGCGGGAGCCGAAGTTGCCGGCCTGCGGGTACTGCGGCGCGCCGAACGGGCAGGCGTAGAAGCAGTAGCCGCAGCCGATGCACAGGTCCTTGGAGTGCAGCACGATGCCGTCGGACGTCTGGTAGAAGCAGTCGGTCGGACAGACGGCCATGCAGGGCGCGTCCGAGCAATGCATGCAGGCGACCGAGATGGAGCGCTCCCCCGCCTGCCCGTCGTTGATCGTCACGACGCGGCGGCGGTTGATGCCCCAGGGCACCTCGTTCTCGTTCTTGCAGGCGGTGACGCAGGCGTTGCACTCGATGCAGCGTTCGGAGTCACACAGGAATTTTGCGCGTGCCATGGTTTCCCCCTACGCCGCCGAGATCTTGCAGAGCGTGGCTTTGGTTTCTTGCATCTGGGTGACGCTGTCGTAGCCGTATGTCTGGGCGGTGTTGGTGGATTCGCCCAGGACGTACGGGTCGGCCCCCTTCGGATACTTCGAGCGCAGATCCTCGCCCTGGTAGTGGCCGCCGAAGTGGAAGGGCATGAAGGCGACCCCGTCGCCCACCCGCTCGGTCACCAGCGCCTTGACGCGGACCTTGCCGCCCTCCGGCCCCTCGACCCAGACAAAGCCGCCGTCACGCACGCCGATGTCGTTGGCGTCGCGCGGGTTCACCTCGATGAACATCTCCTGCTGCAGCTCGGCGAGCCACGGGTTGGAGCGGGTCTCGTCGCCGCCGCCCTCGTACTCGACCAGGCGGCCGGAGGTGAGGATGATCGGGAATTCCTCGGAGACGTCCTTCTCCTGGATGGAGGCGTAGAGCGTCGGAACGCGCCAGAACTTCTTGTCCGCGTAGGTCGGATAGTCGGCGACGAGGTCGCGGCGGTTGGAGTAGAGCGGCTCGCGGTGGAGCGGCACGGGGTCCGGGAAGGTCCACACCACGGCGCGGGCCTTGGCGTTGCCGAAGGGGGCGCAGCCGTGGGCGATGGCGACGCGCTGGATGCCGCCGGAGAGGTCGGTCTTCCAGTTCACGCCGCCGACGGTCTTGTCGTAGTCGGAGGGCATCTCGTCGGGCGTGAACTCGCTCTCGCCGACGTCCTCCTGCGAGGGCCGCTGCTTGGAGACGCCGGAGACGTACTCGATCATGCGGCGCTCGAAGGGTTTCAGGTCGCCGTCCCAGCCGAGCTCCTGGAGCATCGCCATCGTGAACTCGGGATAGCCGTCCTCGATCTCCGAGCCGACGGAGTAGACGCCCTCGGCCAGCAGGTTGTCGCCGTCCCGCTCGACGCCGAAGCGGGCGCGGAAGGTGAGGCCGCCCTCGGCCACCGGCATCGACATGTCGTAGAGGTTGGCGGTGCCGGGGTGGTTCATCTCGGCCGTCCCCCAGCAGGGCCAGGGCATGCCGTAGAAGTCGCCGTCGCACGGGCCGCCGACCGCCCGCAGCGTGGTGCGGTCGAAGGTGTGCTGGTTGGCCATGTGCGCCTTCATGCGCTCGGGGCTCTGGCCGGTGTAGCCGATCGTCCACATGCCGCGGTTGAACTCGCGGGTCAGGTCCTCGATCACCGGCTCGCCGTCGACCACCTCGATGTTGCGGAAGATGCGGTCGTGGAAGCCGAATTTCTGCGCGAACTTGGCCATGATGGTGTGATCGGGCAGGCTCTCGAACAGCGGCTCGACCACCTTCTCGCGCCATTGCAGCGAGCGGTTGGAGGCGGTCACCGAGCCGTAGGTCTCGAACTGGGTCGAGGCGGGCAGCAGGTACACCCCGTCCTTGCGGTCGTGCAGGATCGCCGACACGGTCGGGTATGGGTCGATGATGACGAGGAGGTCGAGCTTCTCCATCGCCGTCTTGATCTCCGGCATGCGCGTCAGCGAGTTGGACGCGTGCCCCCAGAAGACCATCGCCTTGGTGTTGTCGGGCTGGTCGATCGCCTCGGCCGGCTCCAGCACACCGTCGATCCAGCGGCTCACCGTGATGCCGTTCTCGTTGATCATCATGCGGTCGGCCCCGCCCTCGCCGGCGCCGGGCATCACGGCGAAGCGGCCCTTCAGCCACTCGAGGTCCTCGTCCCACACGCGCGCCCAGTGTGCCCACGACCCGTCGGACAGGCCGTAGTAGCCGGGCAGCGTGTCGGCCAGGACGCCGAGGTCGGTCGCGCCTTGCACGTTGTCGTGGCCGCGGAAGATGTTGGTACCGCCGCCGGCGACGCCCATGTTGCCGAGCGCCAGCTGCAGGATGCAGTAGGCGCGGGTGTTGTTGTTGCCGTTGGTGTGCTGCGTGCCGCCCATGCACCAGATGACGGTGCCGGGCTTATGGTCGACCAGCGTCTTGGCGACGCGCTGAAGCTGCGAGCCGGGAACGCCGGTGACGCGCTCGGTCTCTTCGGGCGTCCACTTGGCGACCTCTTCGCGGATCTGGTCCATGCCCCACACGCGGGTGCGGATGAATTCGGTGTCTTCCCACTGGTTGTCGAAGATGTGCCAGAGGATGCCCCATACCAGCGCCACGTCGCTGCCGGGGCGGAAGCGCACGTATTCGGTCGCATGCGCGGCGGTGCGGGTGAAGCGCGGGTCGCACACGATGAGCGGCGCGTTGTTCTGCTCCTTGGCGCGCAGGACGTGAAGCAGCGAGACCGGGTGCGCCTCGGCGGGGTTGCCGCCGATGATGAAGATCGCCTTGGAATTGTGGATGTCGTTGTAGGAGTTGGTCATCGCGCCGTACCCCCACGTATTGGCGACGCCCGCGACCGTGGTGGAGTGGCAGATACGCGCCTGATGGTCGACGTTGTTCGTGCCCCAGTAGGCGGCGAACTTGCGCATCAGGTAGGCTTGCTCGTTGGAATGCTTGGCCGAGCCGAGCCAATAGACCGAGTCCGGACCCGAGGTTTCACGGATCTGGAGCATCTGATCGCCGATCTCGTCGATCGCCTGATCCCAGGAGACGCGGGTCCACTCCCCGCCGACCATCTTCATCGGGTATTTCAGCCGCCGCTCGCCGTGGGCGTGCTCGCGGACCGAGGCGCCCTTGGCGCAGTGGGAGCCGAGGTTGAAGGGGCTGTCCCAGCCGGGCTCCTGGCCGGTCCACACCCCGTCCTGCACCTCGGCCATCACGGTGCAGCCGACCGAGCAGTGGGTGCAGACGGACTTCTTGATGACGGTGGGGGTCGCGGGGTCGATGATCTCCTCGGCCGCCTTGGCGGTGCGGCCGGGGCGCAGCGCCCCGAACGCGGCGAGCCCGCCGACCGCGAGGCCCGACCCCCTGAGGAACGTCCGGCGATCGACCGTGTGGCGCGCAGCCTGGGCGAAGATGGCGCCGCCCCGCGCGGCCCGCTGAGCCCCGGTGGAAGTCTTCCTGAGCATCGTTTCTCTCCCTCGCGCCAGGCGTTACGCCGCTGGCGTCCGCGTCTCGTGCCGGCCCTTCTGGTCGGGGTTCCGGCCTTCCCGTCTTTCGCGTGGCCCGGCGGAGCGCCGGGCGTCGTGGCGTCGGTCCCGGTTCAGAACCGGGCGGAATCCAGATACTTGGCGACGTGCTCGGTCTTGCGCAGACCCTCGGTCTTCGGCGCCTCGGTGGCGGCCGCGGCCTCGGTGCCACCGACCACGGTGGTCGCGGCGGCGAGCGGAGCGCCGATGCCCACCAGCTTCAGCGCATCGCGCCGGGTGGCGGCGGCGGCCGGCTTGTCGTTGCGGTTCGTCATTGTGGTCTCCCTGAAGCAGACGCCCCCGCCATGCGGAACGCCTCGATCTCGATGTCGAGGAAGGCCCGGCCGATGGCGCCGACCGGGGCGTAGAGCAGCGAGCCGGACGCCCCCTCGAGATCGGCGAAGAAGTGCCCGGCCCAGGGCGCGATGTGGGTGTTGAAGAACGCGTCCTGATCGGTGACGGACAGCGTCGCGCGGTAGTCGCCGCGGATCAGCCCGGCCATCATCTCGCACAGGCTGGCGATGTGGTCCTCGGGGTCGCTCGTGCCCTCGGCGCGGACGATGCCGAGCCGGCGCATGTGGCCGCGCAGGACGGCGAGCGGCTTCTCGTTGAGGAATCCGGTCAGGTAGAAGCTGGCATAGGGCACCAGCTCGCCCCGGCCGAGGCCGATGAAGAGGGCGTTGTACTCGCGCTCCGCGGCGCGCGGCTCGGTCTGCGCGGCGACCTTGGCGAGCGCCGTCACACCCGCGCCCAGGGGGCTGGCGTCACCGGACAAATTTGCAAGATCGCGCAGGGTGGCGGCGTCCGGCGCGCAGGAGAGCAGCGCGGCGAGAAGGCCGTAGAGATCGGCACGCACCGCCTCCTCGTCCGTGATCGCGGGATGATCGAGGGTTGCGGTGTCGAGGCGCCCGGCTCGGGGCACCGTCTCTGAAGGCATTTCGGAATTCTTTTAGTTTCAGACCCGACTTGAATTAAGGCTAAACTCGAACCTGGAACATGGCAAGGTTGTGTTGCCGCGCGCCCACCACCCGCGGCCGCCCGAGCATCCGGCCTCCCGCGCCTTACGAGACGGAAAACCGCATGCGTCGCGGTCGCATCGCGGCGGGCGGGCCGCCGGGTCCCGCCGCGGCCCCGGCCGGCGAACCGTCCCATTCGAGACTTTCGTCGGGGGTGGGGGCGGCCGCGACCGGCGGCGGCGCATCCTCCTCGGAGGCGGGCGAGCCGAGGCCATCTGCCGCGCCCGCCGCCTCCGCCACATCCGCCGGCGCCGCCGACTCCGCGGCCTGACGCGGCGCGGCGCCACCGCCCTCCGCGGCGGGCGGCGCCTCGGGCGGCGGGTCGGCCTTCGCGTAGCCGCGCAGAGCCTGGTATGCGCTCTCGACGATCCCCGGCGAAGCCGCTGCATCGGTGAAATCCTGGTCGTAGTCGACCAGCCCGTCGAGGTTGGCGAAGACCGGATTGCTGCGCCACAGGAGACGCATCGCCCGCCGCCGCAACGCAGCCGGGACGGTGCGCGCCAGGTAGGCGGAAAAGTCGGCCCCCGGCCCCAGCGTCTCGGGGTCGGCAAGGCCGGTGCGCTCCAGGAATTGCGCCTCCGACTCGGGTGCTTCTTCGGGGAGCGGCGCGGCGTGCGCCTCGTCCGGGCCATCGCCCGCAGCGCGCGCCTGCGGCACCGCCGGCGCGGTGTCGTCCGGTGCCGGCGCGTCGACCGGAAGGCCTCGCTTGCGGCGCGACCAGCGCTCGAAGGCGTTGTCGGTGCTCATTCGGACGACCGCTTCTGCTGGCCGGGCGCGCGGTAGACGTCGGCAAGCTGGCGGATGCGGCGGTCGCCCACCCCGTCCTCCACCAGGTCCACCCGCGCCTTGTCGCGCCGGCGCTTCACGAACGGCTCGTCGGCGAAGTGCGCCTCGACGAACGCCTCGACGAAGGCGGCGAGCCCGTCCGGCAGCGGCACCGCCTCGACCTGCTGCTCGGCACTGTCGGTATGGTCCTGCGCCTCGTAGGCGGAGGCGGTGATGGCGAAGAGGTGCGGCGGATCGTCCAGCCGCGGCCCGGACGGGCGCATCACCACGAAGGCCGACGGCGGCGTCATCGCCAGCGACACGCGGTAGCCCTCGACGTCGGCCCGGTGCAACTCGAGCGAGAGCGTCGCGGCGTGGTACTCGGCGATGCCGTCCGCCTCGCGCATCAGGCGCCAGTCGGCGGGCGGGGCGCCGGGAATCAGCGCCACCGGGCGATAGATCCACTTCGCCCAGCGCGTGCGGCCCGGCGTGCGGCGCACCACGACCCCCACCGGCAGCCGCGCCCGGCGAGACTGGATGGGACCGTCGGCCGCGTCCTCCGCCCTCGCCTCGTCCATGTCCCGCCTCCTCGCGCTTTGCTTCATGCTAGAAATACGACTTAGACAATGTCAAAGGCATGGGGACCAGACCGCCGACCCTGCCACGTCCCGAAGTCGAACCGCGCGGAGTCCTCCATGTCAGTCGATCGCCTCCTGTTGTGCACCTGCGGCGGCAGCCAGTCCGTGGACCCGGCGACCGCCGGCACCGCGATCGCCGCCGGCGATACGCGGGTGTGCGAGCTTTTGTGCACGAACGAGGTCGCGATCGCCGAGGCCGCGCTGGAGGCGCCGGGGCACACCGTCATCGCCTGCGGCCAACAGACGCGCCAGTTCGCCGACCTCGCGGCCGAGCGCGGCGCCGCCGAGCGGCTGACCCTGGTCGACATCCGCGACCGTGCCGGCTGGACCGATGCCGGCCCGGCGCACCCCAAGCAGGCCGCGCTGCTGGCCGAGGCGGCGCTCCCCGTCCCCGCCGCCCCCGCGCTCGACATCGTCTCGGAGGGCGTCGCGCTGGTGCTGGCCGACGCGGCGGGCGGCGAGGCCGCTCTCCAGGCCGCCGCCGCGCTCGCCGAGACGCTCGCCGTCACCGTCCTCTTCCCCACGCGTCCCGATGGCCTCACACCGACCGAGCGGTTCGACCTCGCCCTCGGCCGCGTGCGCACCCTCACCGGCGCGCTCGGCCGCTTCGAGACCACCGTCGACGGATACGCCCCCGCCGATCCGGCCGGGCGCGGCGCGGTCTCGTTCGCCGCAGCGACCGACGGGGCGCGCTCGCAGTGCGACGTGGTGGTGGACCTCACCGGCGGCGCGGCGCTCGTCTCCGCCCCGCACAAGCGCGACGGCTACGTGAAGGCGGACCCGAAGAGCCCCGCCGCCGTCGCCGGCGCGATCGCCGAGGCGGCGGACCTCGTCGGCAGCTTCGAGAAACCGCTTTATGTGCGGTTCGACGCGTCGCTGTGTGCCCACAGCCGGGCCGCGCAGCCCGGTTGCACCCGCTGCCTCGACCTGTGCCCCACCGGCGCCATCACCTCCGCCGGCGACACGGTGGCGATCGACCCGATGATCTGCGCCGGCTGCGGGGCGTGCGCCGCCGTCTGCCCCACAGGCGCGGCGTCCTACGACGCGCCGCCGGTGGAAACGCTGTTCGCGCGGCTCTCGACGATGGCCCGTGCCTTCCGCGCCGCCGGCGGCACCGCCCCGCGCGTCCTTTTCCATGACGACGCGTTCGGGGGCGAGATGATCGCCCTTTCGGCCCGGTTCGGCCGCGGCCTGCCGCCGGACGTGATCCCGCTTTGCGTCCCCAACGTCGAGCTCATCGGCCATGCCGAGCTGATGGCGGCGCTCGGCGTCGGCTTCGCGGCCGCGTTCGTGCTGGAGACGCCGCGCACCGACGGCGAGAGCCTCGCCCGCGAACTCGGCTTCGCGCGGGCGATCGCCCTCGGCGCCGGGCAGGACGCCGCCGCGCGCCTCGCGGTGATCGCCCCCGCCGACCCGGACGCCCTCGAAGAGGCGCTGTGGCGGGCGGCCCCCGCGCCGCTCGCCGCGCAACCGGTCCTGCCGCTGGGGGGACGGCGCGAGGTGACGCGCCTCGCCGCCAAGGCGCTCGCCGCCCAGGCCTTCGCCGCGGGCGAGCCGGCCGCACCCATTCCGCTTCCCGAGCGTGCCCCCTACGGCGCGATTCGGCTGGACGCGGACGCCTGCACGCTGTGCCTCGCCTGCGTCTCGCTCTGCCCGACCGGCGCGCTCGCCGACAATCCGGACAAGCCGCAGGTGCGCTTCCAGGAGGCCGCCTGCGTGCAGTGCGGCATCTGCGAGGCGACGTGCCCGGAGAACGCCATCGCCCTCGCCCCGCAGCTCGACCTCTCCAACGCGGCGATGAGCCACCGCGTCCTCAACGAGGAGGAGCCGTTCGACTGCATCTCCTGCGGCAAGCCGTTCGGCGTGCGCTCGACCATCGAGCGGATCGTCGAGAAGCTGTCGGGCAAGCACTGGATGTACACCGGATCGGACAATGTGCGGCTGATCCAGATGTGCGATGATTGCCGCGTGAATGCGCAGTACCATTCCGAAAACTCGCCTTTCCGCATGGGCGACCGGCCGCGCGTGATGACCACGGCGGACGAGATCGAACGCAACAAGAAGATGAACTAGGCGCCCCCCGCCCGGAGGATTCGATGACCGACACGACGCCAGACGCCTTCAACATGAGCCTGAGGAAGTTCCTCAAGACGGTCGGCGTCACCTCGCAGCGCGAGATCGAGGAGGCGGTGCGCGCCGCACGCGAGTCCGGCGCCCTGCCGGCCGGCCCGGTCAACGCCAAGGTCGTCCTCAGCGTCGAGGGGCTCGGCCTCTCGCACGAGGTGACCGGCACCATCGAGATGCCGGGCGCCGATGATTGACGAGGCCGCGGTCCGCGCCGCCCTCTCCCAGATCGTCGATCCGGGACGTGGCGCGGACATCATCACCGGCGACCAGGTCAAGGCGCTCACCATCAAGGGCGGCGCGGTGAGCTTCATCCTGGAGGTGGACGCCGCGCGCGGGGCCGCGATGGAGCCGGTGCGCGCCGCGGCCGAGCGGGCGGTCGCCGCACTCGCCGGGGTGGAACGCGTCTCGGCGATCATGACGGCGCACGCCGTCGCCGGTGCGCCGCGCACGATGCCGGCGGCCGACGCGCCCCGACCCGCGCCCAAACCGGAGCCGAAGACGCGCCCCGTCGCCATCCCCAAGCCGCTCGGCATGACGCGGCCGAAGAACCCGCCGGGGGTGAAGACGGTGATCGCCGTCGCCTCCGGCAAAGGCGGCGTCGGCAAGTCGACCGTGGCCGCGAACCTTGCCGTGGCGCTGGCGGCGCGCGGGCAGAAGGTCGGCATGCTGGACGCCGACGTCTACGGGCCGAGCCAGCCGCGCATGTTGGGCGTGTCCGGCCGCCCGTCGAGCCCGGACGGCAACATCATCCTCCCCCACCGCAACCACGGCGTGACCTTGATGTCGCTGGGGCTGATGGTGGGCGAGGACGAGGCGCTCGCCTGGCGCGGGCCGATGCTGATCGGCGCCTTGCAGCAGATGCTGCGACAGGTGCAGTGGGGCCGGCTCGACGTCCTGGTCGTCGACCTGCCGCCCGGCACCGGCGACGTGCAGATGACGCTCTGCCAGAACACCGACGTCGCGGGCGCGGTCATCGTTTCCACCCCGCAGGACATCGCGCTGATCGACGCGCGCAAGGGGATCGACATGTTCAAGAAGATGGGCACGCCCATCCTCGGCGTGATCGAGAACATGTCGGCCTTCGTGTGCGACGGGTGCGGCAAGGTGCACCACCCGTTCGGCCACGGCGGCGCCAAGGCGGAGGCGGCGCGCATCGGCGTGCCGTTCCTCGGCGAAGTGCCGCTCGACCTTGACATTCGTGTCGCCGGCGACGGGGGCGCGCCCATCGTCGTCCTGAAGCCGGAGAGCCCGCAGGCAGCCGCCTTCATGGCCGTCGCCGACGCGCTCCTCGCCTCCGACGCGCTGCAGGCCCCCGCCCCGTGAGGCGCCGGTGAGCACGCTCGCCGAGGCGCCCGTCCTGCCGCCCCTCTTGCGCGGCGAGGCGGTGACGGGCGACGTCTTCGCCGCGGCGGTGGCGCGGGCCGAGGCGGGCGTCGCCCCCGGCACGGTGCTTTATGAGATCACGCCGGCGGCGCTGGCGTTCGCCATCGTCCTGGCACCGGAGGTGCGGCTGGGCGAGGCCGTGGGCGTGATCCCCGCGCTGCAACTGGCGCTGGCCGACAGTCTCGGCGCGCTGGGCCCGCCGGAGGTCGCGATCCACCACGTCTGGCCGGCCGCGACGCGCATCAACGGGGCGGTCGGTCCCACCTGGCGCGCCGCCGCCAACGCTGAGGACCCCGGCGCCGAGCCCGACTGGCTGGTCGCCGCGGTGACGATCCCGCTCGGCACGCCGGCAGAGCGGCCGGGCGACACACCCGGCACCACCACGCTCGCCGAGGAGGGCTTCGCGGCGCTGACGCCCACCGCGCTCGTCGAGAGCCTGTCGCGGCATATGCTGTCCTGGATCAACCGCTTCGTGTCCGAAGGCTTCGCGCCCGTCGGCGCCGCCTGGTCGGCCGCCTGCGCCGATATCGGCGGCCCCGTGGCCGTGCCCGTCCCCGGCCGCCTCCTGGGGCTCGACGAGCGCGGCGGTGCCGTCGTCGCCGGCACGCACGGCACCGTCACGGTCCCTCTCACCCGGATGCTCACCCGACCATGACCCACCTCGCCCGCGTGATCCGGCTCGACGAGAGCGACCTCAACGTCTTCGAGCATGCCGCGGAGGTCGGCGAATGGGCGATCTCGGGCGCATTCGCCTATTCCAACTGGACCGAGGCGGACCTCACCGGCAAGCGCCGGCAGGCGTTCGCGCACGGCTGGCTCGGCCTCGAGACCTTCGGCCGCGCCTCGGTCGTCGCCGTGGCGCCGATCACCGAGCGCGAGTGGACCGCCGCCGCCGAGGCGCTGGCCGACCACTTCGTCGCCCACTACGGCGCCCCGTCGCGCGAGGCGGCGATGCCGGTGGCGCTGGAGGAACTCGGCCACGCGCGCGACCTCTGCAACGACTATGAGGCGAACACGCTGATCCTGGTCGAGCGCACGCTGGAGGAGGTCGGCGTGCGCGAGCGCTTCCGCCCGGTCGCCCCGGTCGCGGCCCCGCTGGAGAGCTTCGCCGTGCACGGCTCCTAGCTTGCCGGGCCCGATCGGCGCGGCGGGTCTTTCAACCGACCCACGAACCGGCGTACCACTCCGGCGACGCCCCCCGCCTCCGCGGCCGGGGCCGAGACGGAGGGACAGGGTAGCGTGGACAGCGGACGGATCGTCATCGTCGGCGCGGGACAGGGCGGCTTCCAGGCCGCGGCCAGCCTGCGCCAGGAAGGGTTCATCGGCGAAATCACGCTGATCGGCGACGAGGCGGGCCTGCCCTACCAGCGTCCGCCCCTCTCCAAGGCCTACCTCAAGACCGGCGTCGCGGACGAGCTGGAGTTGCGCCCCGCCGCCTTCTTCGACGCCAACGCCATCACCCTCGTCCACGGCCTGCGGATCGACACCATCGACCGGGAGGCGCGCGAGGCGGTCGCCGGCGAAACGCGCTTCCCCTACGACCACCTCGTCATCGCCACCGGCACACGCAACCTGCGCCCGCCGATCGCCGGGCTCGAGCATACCGTCGACCTGCGCACGCTCGCCGATGCGGCGCGGCTGCGCGACCTGCTGGCGGCGCCCCGGCGCGTCGCGGTGATCGGCGGCGGCTTCATCGGGCTGGAATTCGCGGCGGTGGCACGCACGCTCGGCCACGACGTCACGGTGGCGGAGGCGGCGCCGCGGCTGATGGCGCGGGTCGTCTCGCCGGAGCTGTCGCAGCGGTTCCTGGCGATGCACCAGGGGATGGGGACCGACGTGCGCCTCGGCCAGCCGGTCGCGCGAGTGCGCGAGGGCGCCATCGTGCTGGCGGACGGCAGCGAGATCGCGGCCGACCTCGTCCTGCTGGCGGCCGGGGTGCGGCCCAACTCCGAGCTCGCCGAGGCGGCGGGCCTCGCCGTCGCCAACGGTGTCGTGGTGGACGCGCAGCTCGCCACCGCGGATCCGGCGATCTCGGCGCTGGGAGACTGCGCGGTCTTCCCCGATCCGCGGACCGGCCGCCCGGTGCGGCTCGAGAGCGTGCAGGCGGCGGTCGACCATGCGCGCGCCATCGCCCGGCGGCTCGTCAAGGGCGTCGCCGACCCTTACGCCGCGGTCCCCTGGTTCTGGTCCGACCAGGCCGACTGGAAGCTGCAGATCGCCGGCCTCGCGACCCCCGAAGACACCGCCGTCGGCCGCGAGGACGGCGCGGTTCTGCGCTTCGACGGCGATCGGCTCACCGCGGTCGAGACCATCAACGATGCGCGCACCCACATGCAGGCCCGCCGCCTGATGGCGACCGACGTGCCGTTGACCCGCGAGACGCTGGCGGCGAGCGACTACGACCTCGGCCCGCTGATGAAGGCCGCGCGCGGCCGCTGAACCGGCGCGCCGGATCAGGCGCCGCCGGCGAGGCGCGCCTCGATCCGCCCGCACGCCTCCAGCACGAGGCGCGCCACCTCATCGCGGCGCGGGCCCTTCAGCCGGTCTCCGACCCCCGCGACCGAGACGGCCGCCACGATCAGCCCGGAGGGCTCGCGCACCGGGGCGCCGATGCCCGTCATCCCGTGCACCACGAAGTCCGGCAGGTAGGTGTAGCCGTCGCGCCGCGCCTCGGCGGCATGGTGGCGGATCGCCTCGGCGGTGACGCTGCGGTAGGGGAGCCGGTCGGCGAGCGCGGCGAGGATCGTCTCGCGCTCGTCCCGCGGCAGGAAGGCGAGCAGCGCCAGGCTCCCCGCCCCCGCCCCGAGAGGCCGCCGCGCGCCGACGTCGAGCGACAGCGCCTGCAGCGGGTGGCGACCGACATGCCGGTCGATGCACAGCGATTCGAGGCCGCTGCGCACCGAGAGGAGGCCGGTGTCCTCCACCTTCTCGACCAGCTCCATCAGCTCCCCGCGCGCCCGCTGGCGCAGCGCTCCCAGCGAGACCGGCAGCCCCAGCGCCTCCAGGAACTGCGGGGCGATGCGGTAGCGACGATCGTCCTCGCGGCGCAGCACCCCGGTCTCGGTCAGCGTGGCGAGGACACGCGCCGCGGTCGCCTTGTGAAGGCCGATCTCGCGCGCGACGTCCGACAGGCGCCGTCCCTCGGCCCCGCCCCGCGCGACACAGCGGATCGCCGCCACCGCGCGGCCGATGCTGCCGACCGTCTCGCCCGCCGGCACCGTGTCTTCCGCCATCTCGCCCTCCGCGACACCGACGGGTCCGGTTGTCGCTCTCCGGGGGCAAAAATTCAAGAAAGTATCGCAGAGCGAGAAAACCCGCCGGGCCCACGCGTTGACCTCGCCGGCGAGCAACTTAAAGCTCCGACGAAAATGATGGCGGCGGCCGGGCCGGGCCAGCCACCGCACGGCACGCAGCCGACCAGGGGGAGAGCCACGCGCATGTCCGAGGACGTCACCAGCCCGCCGACCGGCGGTTCCGCGGGTGCTACCGTGTGCGTCGTCGGCGCGGGGGTCTCCGGGCTTACGGCGCTGAAGGCGCTCGCCGAGGCCGGCGTCGCCGCCGAGGGCGTCGAGCGCGGGTCCGACATCGGCGGCATGTGGCGTTACGAGAACGACTCCGGCACCTCCTCCGCCTACCGCAGCCTGCACATCGATTCCTCGCGGCAGAGCCTTGCCTGGCCGGATTTTCCGCTGGACGAGACTTTGCCCGACTACCCGTCCCATGCCCACATGCTCGCCCACTTCGAGCGATATGCTGAGCGCTTCGGCCTGCGCCGGGCCATCCGCTTCGGCACGACGGTCGTCGCCGTGGAGCCGGCGGGCGGCGGGTTCGACGTCACCACCGAGCCGACCGCCGGCGGGCCCCGCACGACCACGCGCCATGCCCGGGTGATCGTCGCCAACGGCCACCTGTCAGAGCCGCGAATGCCGGACTTTCCGGGCGACTTTGCCGGCACCGTCACCCACTCCCACCATTACCGCACCGCCGAGCCGTTCGCCGGCAGGCGCGTGCTGGTGGTGGGCATCGGCAACTCGGCGGTGGACATCGCGGTCGACGTCGCCAAGAGCGCGGCGGCGACCTTCCTCTCCACCCGCCGCAGCGCGTGGATCATGCCCAAGTACATCGGCGGCATGCCGACCGACCGCTTCCTCGGCCTGCTCATCCGCCGCTTCAAGCTGCCGGTGCGGCGGGCGCGGTCGGTCGCGGCACGCATCGCGCGGCTGACCTACGGGGCGCAGGAGCGGTTCGGCGTGCCGCTGCCGGCGCACCCGGTGTGGCGCGAGCACGCGACGCTGAGCCAGGACCTCCTCCCCTATCTGGGCCACGGCTGGATCGCGATGAAACCCAACGTCGCCGAACTCGCCGGAGACGAGGTCGCCTTCGTCGACGGCAGCCGGGAGCGGGTCGACGCCATCGTCTACGCCACCGGCTACCGCACCACCTTCCCGTTCCTGGACCCCGCGGTGTTCGCCGTCGGCGAAGGGGCGCCGCCGGCGCTCTACCGGCGCATCCTATCGACGGCGCATCCGGGGCTGATGTTCGCCGGCCTGGTGCAGCCGATCGGGCCGACGATCCCCCTGGTGGAGGTGCAGGCACGGTGGATCGCCGCCGTTCTGTCGGGCCGCCTGCCGCTCCCCGATCCCGAGGTCATGGAGCACGAGGTGCGCGAGCATCGCGAGACGGTCGCCAGAACCTACCTCGACGCCGCGCGCTACACGCTGGAGATCGACGCGCGCGCCTACGCCGCCGATCTCACCGGCGACCTCGCCCGCGCCGCCGCCCGATGACGCGCGCCCGCATCGCCGGCATCGGCGACACACGCTTCGGCCGCCACGAGGGCCGCGACACGCTGGACCTGATGGCCGAGGCCGCCAGCGCCGCGCTCGCCGACGCCGGCCGCGAGCGCGGCGAAGTCGACGGGCTGCTGACCGGGTACAGCACGGCCATGCCGCACATCATGATGGCAACGCTGTTCGCCGAGCACTACGGCCTCGACCCGGCCTACGCGCATGCTCTCTCGTGCGGCGGCGCGACGGGTGGGGCGATGCTGATGCTGGCCAAGGTGCTGGTGGAGAGCGGGCAGTGCCGCAGCGTCCTCGTGGTCGCGGGCGAGAACCGCCTCACCAACGAGGGCGGGCGGGACGACGCCATCAAGGCCCTCGCCCAGGTCGGCCACGCCGAGACGGAGGTGCCCTATGGCGCCACCATCCCCGGCTACTACGCCCTCCTCGCCTCGCTCTACATGGCCGCGCACGGCGTCACCGAGCCGGATCTCGCCACCTTCGCCGTCGCCATGCGCGAGAACGCCGCGCGCCACCCCGGCGCACACCTCACCGCGCCGATCACGATCGACGACGTCCTCGCCTCACGCCCCATCGCGACACCGCTGAAGCTCCTCGACTGCTGCCCGATCTCGGACGGGGCGGCGGCCTTCCTCGTCGCGGCGGACGGCGCGGGACCGCGCCTGGCCGGCGCCGGCCAGGCCCACCGCCACCAGCACGTCAGCGCCCTCGCCGACCTCGACGACACCGGCGCGGCGCGCGCCGCCGCCCGCGCGTTTGCCGAGGCCGGCCTCTCGGCCGGCGACATCGACTATCTCGGGATCTACGATTCGTTCACCATCACCGCGCTCATTCTCCTGGAAGAACTCGGCTTCTCCGCACGAGGGCGCGCCGCGCGCGACCTCGCGGCCGGCCGCTACGGGATCGACGCGGTGCCCCTCAACACCCACGGCGGGCTGCTGTCGTTCGGCCACTGCGGCGTCGCGGGCGGAATCGCCCACGTGGTGGAGACGGTGCGGCAGATGCGCGGCACGGCGGGCGCGCGGCAGGCGCCGCGGCGGCCACGCACCGCCTTCGTCCATGCCGACGGGGGCGTCCTCTCCGCCCACGTCAGCCTCGTTCTGGCGGAGGACTGAGGCCATGAAGGCAATCGTCGAACGGCGCCGCGCGGCCGCGACCGCCGGCCGCATCGAGATGGAACGCTGCACCGCCTGCGACACGCTCCAGGCCGCGCCGCGCGAGACCTGCGCGGCCTGCGGCGCGGCGGCGCTGGTGCCGGCCGTGCTGTCGGGCCGCGGGCACGTCGCCGCGATCACCACGGTCCACCGGGCGCCGACGCCCGACTATCGCCCGCTGGTGCCTTACGCCATCGCCCTGGTGGACCTCGCCGAGGGGGGGCGCATGATGGGGCACGCCGCGCCGGGCCTCGCGGTGGGCGACGCCGTCACGGCCCGGACCCACACCGTCGGCGAGCGCCCGCTCGCCCTCTTCGAGCCTGCCGGAGACACCGACCGATGAGCCTTGCCGCCCTCGTCCGCCCCTCGTCCGTCGCCGTCGTCGGCGCGTCGGACAACACCGACAAGATCGGCGGGCGGCCGCTCTATTACATGAAGGCGCTCGGCTATCGGGGCCGGATCCTGCCCATCAACCCGGCGCGGCAGACCGTGCAGGGGATCCCCGCCTTCGCCTCGCTGGAAGCGCTGCCGGAGGCGCCGGACTGCGTCGTCGTCGCCGTGCCCGGGCAGGCGGCGATCGACGCGGTGGAGGCCGCGGCGCGGATCGGCGCCAAGGCGGCGATCATCATCGCGTCCGGCTTCGGCGAATTGGGCGCGGCGGGCAAGGCGGAGGAGGCGCGCATGCGCACCCTCGCCAATGCGGCGGGGATGCGCCTCGTCGGCCCCAACAGCCAGGGACTCGCCAACTTCGGCACCGGCGCGATCATGAGCTTCTCGACCATGTTCATCGAGGAGCCGCCGCAGGACGGGCCGGTCGCCATCGTCAGCCAGTCGGGCGCGATGGCGGCGGCGCCCTACGGCCTCCTGCGTCAGCGCGGCATCGGCGTGCGCCACGTCAATGCCACCGGCAACGACTGCGACGTGACCGCCTCCGAGCTGGCCACCGAGATCGTGCAGGACGAGGGCGTGCGGCTCCTCCTCCTCTATCTGGAGGCGTTGGACGATCCGGCGATGCTGGCCCGCGCCGCCGCGTTGGGGCGCGAGCGCGGCGTGCCGATCATCGCCATCAAGTCCGGCCGCTCGGCGCAGGGGGCACGGGCGGCCGCCTCGCACACCGGCGCGATCGCGACGCCCGACCGCACGGTCGACGCGTTCTTCGCCAAGCACGGCATCTGGCGGGCGGACGGGATGGCCGATCTCGTGCGCGCGACCGAGATGTACCTGCAGGGCTGGCGGCCGCAGGGTCGCAACGTCGCGATCCTCTCCAACAGCGGCGCCAGCGGCGTCCTGTGCGCGGATGCCGCCGAGCGGGCGGGCCTGCCGCTGGCGACGCTGGCGCCGGAGACCGAGGCGACCGTCGCCGCCGCGCTCCCGACCTTCGCCTCGCCGAAGAACCCGATCGACGTGACCGCGGCGCTGCTCTCGGACCCCGGCCTGATCGGCAAGGTGCTGCCCGCCGCCGGCGCCGACCCGGACGTTCACATGTTCCTGCTGGCGGTGCCGATCTCGGGCCGCGGGTACGACTTTCCGGGCTATGCGCGCGACGCCGCCGCCTTCACCGCCGCGACCGGCAAGCCCGTGGTCCTCGCCGCACCGCAGCGCCAGGTGCGCGACGCGTTCGCCGCCGTCGGCGTGCCGGCGTTCCAGACCGAGGACGAGGCGATCGCCGCCCTCTCCCAGTTCGCCCGGCACAACGAGATGCTGGCCCGCCCGGTCGCCGCGATGGTGCCGCCGCGCCCCGCCGCCGGCCCTGCCGCGACGTCGAGCGAAGCCGCCTCGCTCGACCTGCTGGCGCGCTTCGGCGTCCCCACGGTCGCGCGGCGGCTGTGCGCCAGCGCCGACGAGGCGGTGCGGTTCCTCGGCCAGATCGGCGGGCGCATCGTCCTCAAGGCCGCGTCGGCGGCGATCCCGCACAAGTCCGAGCACGGCCTCGTCCACGTCGGCCTCGGCGATCCCGCCGCGGTGGAGGCCGCCTTCGCCCGGATCGCCGCCACGGTGGAGGCGCTCGGCCACCCGTTCGAGGGGGCGCTGGCGGCCGAGATGGTGCGCGGCGAGCGCGAGCTGGCGATCGGCGGGGTGATGGATCCGGTGTTCGGCCCGGTCGTGATGATCGGCGACGGCGGCATCGCGGTGGAGGCGATGCCCGACAACGCCCTCCTCCTCCCCCCGTTCACGGCCGCCGACGTCGACGATGCGTTGGCGCGGCTGCGCATCGCGCCCCTCTTCCAGGGCGTGCGCGGCCACCCGCCGCTCGACCGCAGGGCGGTCGCCGCGGCGGCGCAGGCGGTGGCCGCGCTCCTGATGGACGCGGCGGCCGGGGTCGTCTCGGTCGACATCAATCCGCTGATGGTGACGGCGACGGGCGCGGTGGCGGTCGACGGTCTGGTGGAGACGGCGGCCGGCGCACCGGCCGGGACCGGCGGCACCGAGACGCGCGGCTGAGGGGGCTGCCCCGATCCCGTCATGCAACCCCCTTTATATGCGCGAGTTTAACTTGTACGCCTCAAACGAAATGACCCTCCGCCGGAGCTTGGCCCTAGGATGTTTCCAAAACCGCAGCCGCAGCTGACCCCCAACACCTACGCCTACGAGTCGGAGCCGATGGTGAAGCCCACCGGCTTCCGCGAGTACGATGCCCGCTGGCTCTTCGGCAAAGAGCTGAACCTGATGGGCGTGCAGGCGCTCGGCATGGGCATCGGCACCATCCTCGGCGAGATGGGCAAGCCGCGCGAGATCGTCACCGGGCACGACTTCCGCTCCTACTCGGCGTCGATCAAGCTTGCCTTGATCCAAGGGCTGATGGCCGCGGGTTGCAAAGTGCACGACATCGGCCTCGCCGTGACGCCGATGGCCTACTTTGCGCAATTCGCGCTGGACGTGCCGGCGGTGGCGATGGTGACCGCCAGCCACAACGAAAACGGCTGGACCGGCGTGAAGATGGGCGCCGACCGCCCGCGCACCTTCGGGCCCGACGAGATGGGCCGCCTCAAGGACATCGTCCTCAACGGCAAGTACGACCTCGAGGGCGGCGGCTCGTACGTCTTCGTCGACGGCTTCCCGAAGATCTACATGGACGACCTCGTCAAGGATCGGAAGATCAAGCGGCCGTTGAAGGTCGTCGCGGCGTGCGGCAACGGCACCGCCGGCGCCTTCGCCCCGCAGACGCTGGAGCGCCTCGGCGTGGAGGTGATCCCGCTCGACGCCGAGCTCGACTTCACCTTCCCGCGCTACAATCCGAACCCGGAAGACATGGAAATGCTCCACGCCATCGCCAAGGCGGTGAGGGAGCACGACGCGGACGTCGGCTTCGGGTTCGACGGCGACGGCGACCGCTGCGGCGTCATCACCGAGACCGGCGACGAGATCTACGCCGACATCATCGGCGTGATGCTGGCGCGCGATCTCTCCAAGCTGAAGAAGGGCTCGCAGTTCGTCGTCGACGTGAAGTCGACCGGCCTCTTCATGACCGACCCGGTGTTGCAGGCGAACGAGGCCAAGACGGACTACTTCAAGACCGGCCACAGCTACATCAAGCGCCGCGTCAACGAGCTGAACGCCGTGGCGGGGTTCGAGAAGTCGGGCCACTTCTTCTTCAACGAGCCGATCGGCCGGGGCTACGACGACGGCCTCATCTCGGCGATCGCGATCCTGGAGATGCTGGACCGCAACCCGGACAAGACGATGTCAGAGCTGCGCGGCGAGCTGCAGAAGACCTGGCAGACGCCGACGATGTCGCCCCACTGCGACGACGAGATCAAGTACACCGTCGTCGACAAGGTGGTGAAGCGCTTCGAGGACATGCACGCCAAGGGCGAAGCGATCGCGGGGCAGAAGATCGCCGAGCTGATCACCGTGAACGGCGTGCGCGTGGTGGCCGAGGACGGCACCTGGGGTCTGGTGCGCGCCTCCTCCAACAAGCCGGAGCTGGTGGTCGTCGTCGAGAGCCCGACGAGCGAGGCGAACATGCGCGCCATGTTCAAGGCGGTGGACGACGTGCTGCGCGAGAACCCGGAAGTCGGCGCCTACAACCAGACGATCTGACGGCGGCGACGGCCCTCGTCACGCCCGAACCCGGGCGGACGCGCCGGCTCGTCCGGCGCGTCGCCGTCGCGCACGTTGAGACGGCCCCGCCCCGGCGGCCGCGCCGCGCCCCGGGGTGCCGGCGCACGGTGGGGCGGCAACCCTTCCTTGTGCCGCCCGTTCGGACTAAATGCTTGTGTCAGCACGTAAGCGTCTTGGGCGGCCGGCTATCCGTCGCGTCGCCGTCGACGCGTACCCTTGCCCGGCACAATCGCACGTCCGCGCGTCATCCAGGGAGGCCCCATGTACTACGAGTCCGAGCTGCCGAGCGCGCTCACCCACGACCCCTTCAAGGCCATCGTCGCGCCTCGGCCGATCGGCTGGATCGGCACGCTGAACGCGGACGGGGTCCCCAATCTCGGCCCCTACTCCTTCTTCAATGCGATCTCCACGCGGCCCAACCTGGTGGCTTTCTCCAGCGAGGGCTGGAAGCACTCCGCCGCCAACGCCAAGCTCACCGGCGAGTTCACCTTCAGCCTCGTCACACACGCGCTGCGGCACCAGATGAACGCGTCGTCGGCCAACATCGAGGACGGGGCGAACGAGTTCGACAAGGCCGGCATCGAGATGGGCACGCCACGCATCGTCAAGGCGCCGTTCGTGAAGGCGAGCCCGGCCGCGTTCGAGTGCAAGGTCGTCCAGTCGCTGGAGCTGACCGGGATCGACGGAACGTCCGCGGGGAGCTTCCTGACCATCGGCCAGGTGGTCGCCGTCCATATCGACGACGACTATATCGTCGACGGGATCTTCGACGCGCAGCGGGCGCGGAGCGTCGCGCGGTGCGGCTATCGCAACTACGCCACCGCCGAGACGCTGTGGGAGCTGGGCCGCCCCGACGGTCCGGCCGTGCCGGTCTGAAGACCACTGCGCCGCGGGACCACGCGCCCGCGGCTTTCACCTCCGCGGCGCCCGATCCGCGGACAACCGGGGCGCAGGAGCCTGCCCCTCGTCAGGACGCCCTCTCGTGCTTCGCCCCAACGTCACCGCGCTCATCATCGCCTCGGCCCTCTTCATGGAGAACCTCGACTCCACGGTGATCTCCACCGCGCTGCCGACGATCGCCGCCGACATCGGGTCCGATCCCGTCCGCCTGAAACTGGCGTTGACGGCCTATCTCCTCAGCCTCGCGACCTTCATCCCGATCTCCGGCTGGGCGGCGGACCGGTTCGGGGCGCGCACGGTGTTCCGCTGCGCCATCGGCGTCTTCGTGCTGGGGTCGGTGATGTGCTCGGCGTCCTCGTCGCTGCCGGAGTTCGTCGTCTCGCGCGTCGTGCAGGGCGCGGGCGGGGCGATGATGACGCCGGTCGGCCGGCTGGTGCTCCTGCGCAGCACCGAGAAGTCCAAGCTCCTCGACGCGATGGCCTGGTTCACCACGCCCGCGTTGATCGGTCCGCTGATGGGCCCCCCCGTGGGCGGCTTCATCGCCACCTACTTCGACTGGCGGTGGATCTTCTGGATCAACGTGCCCGTCGGCGCGATCGGCATCCTGCTGGTGACGCTGTTCATCGCCGAGGTCCGGGCCGAGGAACGCCCCCCGCTCGACATCGTCGGCTTCGTCCTCTCGGGGGTCAGCCTGTCCGGCCTCGTCTTCGGCCTGTCGGTGCTGGGGCAGGCGATGCTGCCGCTCCCCGTGGCGCTGGCGATGATCGGCGTCGGCCTCCTGTCGGGCGCGGCCTACCTGTGGCACGCCAAGCGCGTCGCCCATCCGCTGCTCGACCTCGACCTCTTGCGCACGCAGACCTTCTTCACCGCCGCGATCGGCGGGTCGCTCTTTCGCATCGGCATCGGGGCGATCCCGTTCCTGCTGCCGCTGTCGTTGCAGCTGGGGCTGGGTATGTCGGCGTTCTCGTCGGGCAGCCTGGTGTTCCTGGGCGCGGCGGGCGCGCTGCTGATGAAGATGACCGCCAAGCCGATCGTCCACCGTTTCGGCTTCCGCTCCACGCTCATCGTCAACGGGGTGATCGCGGCCGTGTGCCTGGGCGCGATGGCGACGTTCGTGGCCGACCCCGGCCCGATCGCCATCGCTTCGATCCTGCTGGTCGGCGGTTTCTTCCGGTCGCTGCAGTTCACCTGCCTCAATGCACTCGCATATGCGGACGTGTCCTCGCGGCGGATGAGCCGGGCGACCAGTCTTTCCAGTGTCGCGCAGCAGGTATCGCTGGCGCTGGGCGTCTCGGTGGGGGCGTTCGTGGTGGAGATCCAGCGCTCCGGCCGGGCGGACGACACGATCGTCGCCGGCGACTTCGTGGCCGCGTTCCTCACCGTGGCGGCGATCGCGCTGTGCGCAGTGGTCTTCTACCTGCGGCTGCCGCGCGATGCGGGGGCGGAGATCAGCGGCGCAGTGCGCGCGGCGCGCACCCCGGTGGCGAGCACCTGACCACCGGCCGGAGCCGGGACGCGAGCGGGGCGACACACGTCTGCGCCGTCATGGCGCAGCGCGGAGGGGGATCTCCGCGTCACCGGCCGTGTCGGCCCGCACGGCGTTGCGCGCGGGCCGGGCTCATGGCTGGTGTATGTGTGCGGTGCGCGTGGGGCGAGCCGGTCCGGGGCGGTGCGCGGCCGCCGCGGAACTGGGCGCGAGGCTAGCCGATAAAGATCCACTCCCCGCCGTTGAGGTCTCCGGCGCCCTCCAGGGTGAGTGTCCCCATCCCCGTGTCGAACACCAGATTTCCGCGCATGCTCGTTAGGCGGTCCGCCGCCTCCGAGGCGCTCATGTCGAGGCCGGAAATGTCGATCCGGTCGCCCTCGTGCGGGTCGAAGTCGCGCACCACGTCGCGGCCCGAGCCGAACGCGTCGAACACGTCCCGCCCGTCGCCGCCGGTCATGACGTCGTTGCCGCGGCCGCCGGCCAGCTTGTCGTTTCCGGCGCCGCCGGAGAGGCGGTCGTGCCCACCGCCACCGTCGAGCCGATCGTGGCCGACGCCGCCGTCCAGGATGTCGTTGCCTTTCTGGCCGGCGAGGCGGTCGTTGCCGGCGCCGCCGCTCATCGCGTCGTTGCCGATGCCGCCCAGCAGCTTGTCGCGACCGCCGGCGCCGACCATCTTGTCGTTGCCGGCGCCGCCGAGGAGGCGGTCGGCGGCATCGCGCCCCAGAAGCTGGTCGGCACCCGAGCCGCCCGACAGGACGGACCTGCCGTTGACGCCGATCAGCGTCTCGCCCGCGGCGGTGCCCTTCACCAGCATCGTGTCGCTGGCGGCCCGGTAGACGGTCGTCACCCCGTCCAGCCCGCCGGCCGGGCCGTAGAGGTGTTGCAGCGCCTTCACGTCGAGCGACTGGTAGGTGTCGTGCGGATCGTCGCGGTTGTAGCTCATGAGGGTGTGCGACGTATTGTCGGTGGCCGCGTCGAGCTGCACGCCGCCCTCGTGCGGATGCTTCAGGCCCAGAGTGTGGCCGAGCTCGTGCAGCAGGATCTCGAACCCCCAGGAGCCGGGGGTGTAGTCCGTCATGACGTCGCTCATGAGGATCTGGCTGCTGGTGTTGGGCGATCCGGCCGACACGGACGGATAGTGGGCCCAGGAGTAGCCGCTGCCGTCGGTGGTATATTGGAGGCTCACCATCGGGTCGTCGTCGGCCCCGACCTCGACGAACCGCACGCCCGCGACGGCCTCCACGCGGTCCACCGCCTCGCGCATGCCCTCGATCAGGGCGGCGTCCGGAGCAGCGCGCTGCGCGCCTTTGTGATCCGGCGCAAACGCATAGGTGACGATGGCGGGCTGACCGAAATCAGTCATCCCGTTCTGCCGCGCGCCACCGCCGGCGATCACGCTGCGCCACTCGTCGATCGGCGCGAAATTGAAGGGGGATTCGGCTGCACCGGGGTCAACGATACCCGGCGACGGCGCGCGTTGAGCCGCCGATTTGGCTTCACACAGGGAACACACTACACTACATCCCATCCGGTACACACACACGAGACGAGGTCGTCGACCGTCGACGTCGAGCGCAACTTTGTCCCCACCGCAGGATGACAAGCGTCGACACGGTCTCTAAATGCGACTGGTCAGGTACCCACAGGCGTTCGCATGCAAACCGTCATCATTGTCATCCATCTCATGATCGTGCTCGCGCTCATCGCGGTCATTCTCATTCAACGGTCGGAAGGTGGCGCCCTCGGAATCGGCGGCGGTGGCGGAGGCGCTATGTTCTCCGCCCGTGGCAGCGCCAACCTCCTGACGCGAACCACGACCATCCTCGCAGTCGTATTCTTCATCACCTCGCTTGCGCTGGCCTTGCTGGCCAAGCAGCAGTCGGGCGCCCCGTCGATCCTCGATCTCACCGGCGAGGAAAGCGCCCCGGCCACCGGCGCGGCCCTTCCCGACCTGACCGAGGGTGACGGCAACCTCCTCGACCAGCTGCAGAACGAGTTCGGCGGCGCCAACCCGTCGCCGCCGTCCGACGATGCGGCGGTCCCCGCCGCGCCCAGGCGCTCCGGCGCTCCCGAGGTGCCGTCGGGCAACTGATGTGAATTGCGACGCGCGTGCCCGTCCCGGACGATGACAATCCGGGCGGGCCGGGTTAAGCGTCGGTGCGGAACAAAGGATCCGCCGATGCTGGACACGCGCGCCGCTCTCGCCCCGCCCGCCACTGCACCGGTCGCCCTCACCGTTCCGGCGCGGGCCCATCCACCGTCCGCCATTTCCCGCCGCTCCGCGGCTTTTCCCGTTTCGACCGAGGTTTGACGTGACGCGCTACGTCTTCATCACGGGCGGCGTGGTCTCTTCGCTCGGCAAGGGTCTCGCCTCCGCAGCGCTTGGTGCGCTCCTTCAGGCCCGTGGCTTCAAGGTCCGCCTGCGCAAGCTGGATCCCTACCTCAACGTCGATCCGGGGACGATGAGCCCCTATCAGCACGGCGAGGTCTTCGTCACCGACGACGGCGCCGAGGCCGACCTCGACCTCGGCCACTACGAGCGGTTCACCGGCCGCCCCGCCACCAAGATGGACAACATCACGTCCGGGCGCATCTACCAGGACATCATCACCAAGGAGCGCCGGGGCGATTACCTGGGCGGCACCGTGCAGGTGATTCCGCACGTGACCGACGCCATCAAGCAGTTCGTGCTCGACGGCAACGAGGACTACGACTTCGTGCTGGTGGAGATCGGCGGCACGGTGGGCGACATCGAGGGCCTGCCCTTCTTCGAGGCGATCCGCCAGCTGGGCACCGAGTTGCCGCGCGGCTCGTGCCTCTACATCCACCTCACCCTGATGCCGTACATCCCCTCGGCGGGCGAACTGAAGACCAAGCCGACGCAGCACTCGGTCAAGGAGCTGCGGTCCATCGGCATCCAGCCGGACATCCTGCTGGTGCGCTGCGACCGGCCGATTCCGCCCTCCGAGCGGCGCAAGCTCGCCCTCTTCTGCTCGGTGCGCGAGACGTCGGTGATCCCGGCGCTCGACGTGACGACGATCTACGACGTGCCGATCGCCTACCACAACGAGGGTCTCGACGACGAAGTGCTCGACGTCTTCGGCATCGAGGCGCCGGTGCCGAAGCTGACGGGCTGGGCCGAGATCTCGCGCCGGATGCGCAATCCGGAGGGCGAGGTCACCATCGCCGTCGTCGGCAAATATACCGAGATGAAGGACGCCTATAAGTCCCTCGTCGAGGCGCTGACGCACGGCGGCATCGCCAACAACGTCAAGGTCAATCTCGACTGGATCGAAAGCGAGATCTTCGAGACCGAGACGCCCGCCGCCCACCTCGAGGGCGTCAACGGCATCCTCGTTCCGGGCGGGTTCGGCGAGCGCGGCGCGGAGGGCAAGATCGCCGCCGCCGGCTTCGCGCGGCGCCACAAGGTGCCCTATTTCGGCATCTGCTTCGGCATGCAGATGGCGGTGATCGAGGCGGCGCGCCACATGGCGGGGATCGAGTCCGCCGGGTCGACCGAGTTCGGCCCCTGCCCCGAGCCGGTGGTGGGACTGCTGACGGAGTGGCTACGCGGCAACGAGCTGGAGCGGCGCATGGCCGGCGGCGACCTCGGCGGCACGATGCGCCTCGGCGCCTACCCGGCCGACCTCGCCGCCGACACGCTGATCGCCGACGTCTACGGCGGCACGCGGATCGAGGAGCGCCACCGCCACCGCTACGAGGTCAACATGGCCTACCGCGAGCGGCTGGAGGCGGTCGGCATGCGCTTCTCGGGCACCTCGCCCGACGGCGTGCTGCCGGAGACGGTGGAGCTGGTCGACCACCCCTGGTTCATCGGCGTCCAGTTCCACCCGGAGCTGAAGTCCCGCCCCTTCGAGCCGCATCCGCTGTTCGCAGGTTTCGTCGCCGCCGCCGTGACCCAATCCCGTCTCGTGTAACCGCGCGCCGGCCTACTCCTCCACATACCTCGCGGCCGTCGCCACGATGCGCTCGGAGTATTCGTAGATCGAGTCCAGCGTCTCCAACTCGACAGGAAAAGTTCGCGCTGCCTTCCGATCTGGCCGCGGCAGGGTGCCGGCGGGCGTTCAGGCGGGCGGCAGGTCCGCCGGGCGCCGGCGGCGCGCTCTGGTCGATTGGGTGTTGGGGACCGCCAGCGCCAGGCCGAAGGTCAGGATGCCGACGCGGCCCGCGGCCATCAGCACGATGATCACCACCTTGCCGACCTCGGACAGGTCCGCCGTGATCCCCAGCGAGAGGCCGACGGTGCCCATCGCCGAGATCGCCTCGAACACCAGCGCCTCGAACCGCTGGCCGGGGTCCGAGTGTGCCAGCACCAGCATCCCGATCAGCAACAGGCCGCAGTAGAACACCATCGCCGCCGCCGCCGAGCGGACCGTGCGCAGCGGCACCTCGTGACCCATGACGTAGACCTCGTCGCGGCGACCCAGCACCGCGGTGACGATCCCCCAGAGGACGGCGAAAGTCGTCGTCTTCAGCCCGCCCCCGGTGCCGGCCGGGGACGCGCCGATGATCATCAGCAGCATCAGGACGACCACCGAGCCCATCCCGAGTGTGCCGATCGGCACCGTGTCGAAGCCGACCGTCGTCGACGCGCTCATCGCCTGGAAGAAGGCCGCCAGCGCACGCTCGCCCAGCGGCAGGTCGGCGATCCCCTCGTCCGTCACCAGGATGACGAGAAAGGCCGCCGAGATGATCGCCAGCGTGACGAAGAGGATGGTCCGGCTCGTCGTCCCCAGTCGCCGCTCCTGCCCCGACAGGGCGCGCCAGCAATCGGAGACGACGATGAAGCCGATCGCGCCCATCAGCGACAGGACGGCGATGACGGCGTTGACGCCGACATTGCCGGCATAGGCCTCCAGGCTGTTGCTGTTGAGGCTGAAGCCCGCGGTGCAGAAGGCGGACACGGCGTGGAAGATCGCGCTCCAGAGCGCGTCCTCGCGCCCCGCCTCGGCGAACAGGAGGTAGAGCGCGACGGCGCCCGCCGTCTCCACCAGGAGCGTGAACACGACCACCGCGCGCAGGAAGGCGGCGACGGAGATATCGTCGGGCAGCTCGAACGAGGCGCGCACGGTGCGCTCCCGGCCGCGGCTGAGCCGACGCCGCAACGCCAGGACGAAGAACGAAGAGAACGTCATGTACCCCAGCCCGCCGACCTGGAAGAGCGCCAGGATGACGATCTCGCCGGCGCGGTTGTAGCTGGCGCCCGGGTCGACGGTCACGAGGCCGGTGGTCGAAACGGCCGAGGTGGCGATGAAGAGGTTGTCGAGCGGGGCGACGACGCCGGACTGCACGAAGGGAAGCGACAGGAGCACGAAGCCGAGGGCCATGTAGCTGACGTAGCCGACGAGCAGCAGGCGCGCCGTCGACATGCGGTTCAGCCGCGAGAGGACGGCCATCGCCGCGCGGCGATGCATCGGTCTGATGGGAGGCACGGGGTTGCATCCTACGATGAAGGCGCCCAGCGGCACCATTGTGTAAGGCTGCCCCCGAACGAAGCGGCGCCGATCTCGTTCCCGGACCGCCATGCATCCCGCGCGCACCTGCACCGCTGACGGCGCCGGCCTCGTCGCCGCCCCGCACGACCACGCCCGCCCCCCAAAACCCTTGTTGAACCGCGCCGTTCGACGATAGACCCATCCTCTGACCGGGGTGAGACGCGCGGGCGCGCACGAGACCGCCGGGCCCGCGCAACGGAGAGAGCGAATGGCGACCAACCTGACCATCAATTCGGAACGCCTCTGGGACACGCTGATGGACACCGCCCAGTACGGCGCCACCCCGAAGGGCGGCGTGCGGCGCCTCACCTTGTCCGACGAAGACCGCATGGTCCGCGACTGGTTCACCAAGGCGTGCGAGGCCGCCGGCCTCACCCTCGCGATCGACACCATGGGCAACATGTTCGCCACCCGCCCCGGCACCGATCCGAACGCGCCCCCGATCGCCGTCGGCTCCCACCTCGACACCCAGCCAGCCGGCGGCAAGTTCGACGGGATCCTCGGTGTGCTGGCCGGCCTGGAGGCGATCCGCACCCTCAATGACGCCGGCTACCAGACCACCCACCCCATCACCCTCATCAACTGGACCAACGAGGAAGGCGCCCGCTACGCCCCCGGCATGTCGGGCTCCGGCGTCTATTCGGGCGAGCTGACCTACGAGCAGATGATGTCCAGCGCCGACAAGGACGGCGCCGTCTTCGGCGAGGAGCTGGAGCGCATCGGCTACAAGGGCACCGAGCCGGTCGGTGAGCGCAAGTTCGCCGCCTTCGTGGAGCTGCACATCGAGCAGGGCCCCATCCTCGAGGCCGAGGAGATCCAGATCGGCGTCGTGGAGGGCGGCCAGGGTCTCTACTGGTTCGACGGCACCGTCGCCGGCCGTGACAGCCACGCCGGCACCACGCCGATGACCCACCGCCGCGACGCCATGATGGCGCTGGCCGAGTTGGCGCTCGCCATCGAGGAGATCGCCCTCGCCAACGCGCCCGCCGCGGTCGGCACCATGGGTGAGGTCGCGGTGCTGCCCGGCTCGCGCAACACCATCCCCGGTACGGCCACCTTCCGCGCCGAACTGCGCCACCCGGACGGAGCCACCCTCACCGCCATGGCCGAAGCGCTCGACGCCAAGATCGCCGAGATCGCCGCGCGCCGCCCGGTGGACATCACGCTCGACATGCGGTGGCGCAAGGACCCGGTCACCTTCGACCCCCGCGTGGTCGAGGCGGTCGCCGCCGCGGTGGAGAAGCACGGCCTCACCTCCAAGCGGATGATCTCCGGTGCCGGTCACGACGCCTTCTATGTCGCCTCGCTGTGCCCCACGGGGATGATCTTCATCCCCTGCTGGGAGGGGATCAGCCACAACGAGGAGGAGAGCGCGACCCAGGTCGATTGCGCCGCCGGCGCCCAAGTCGTGCTCGACACGCTGGTGCGGCTCGACGAGACCCTCTAAGCCCTCTTCAGCCCAACGTCGTGCCCCACGCCCGCCGCGCCCCGCGTCTGCTGGACCCGCCGCCCGCCCATCAGCGCACCGACCGCCGCGCCGCTGGCCGGCCGCGCAACGTCGACAGCGGACCGCGCGAGCGCTACTGGGCGACGATCAAGCCAGGTGACGAATGACCGACCTCACTCCCGAACGGGCCGCAGATCTCGCGGCCGTCCCCCTCGCCCGCGCCTACCTCTCCGGAGATGCCGACCCCGTCGCCGTCACCGAAGTCTTCCTCGAGCGGATTGCCTCGAGCGACAACCCGGCCTACATCTCGCTCTCGCCCGAGCGGGCGATGCGCGAGGCGCGCTCGGCCAAGGCGCGCTATGACGCCGGCTTCCCCGCCTCCTCGCTGGACGGCGTCCCCGTCGCCTGGAAGGACCTGTTCGACATGGCCGGCGAGGTGACGACCGCCGGATCCAACCTCCTGCGCAGCGCCTCCCCGGCCGAGGAGGACAGCCCCGTCGTCGCGCATCTCGCCGCTGCGGGCATGGTCGCCCTCGGCAAGACCAACCTCACCGAGTTCGCCTTCTCCGGCCTCGGCCTCAACCCGCACTACGGCACGCCCGCCAACCCTCACGATCCCGAGACGCCGCGCATTCCGGGCGGCTCCTCGTCGGGTTCGGCGGTGGCGGTCGCGGCGGGGCTCGCCACCACCGCCATCGGCTCGGACACTGGCGGCTCGGTGCGGATCCCGGCGGCGGTCAACGGCCTCGTCGGCTACAAGTCGTCCGAGGGGCGCATCAGCACCGAGGCGGTGATCCCCCTTTCGGCGACGCTCGACACCGTCGGCCCCATCGCCCGCACCGTGGAGGACTGCATCCACCTCGACGCGGCGCTGCGCGGCACCGCGCCCACCATCCGTCGCGGCAACATCGCCGGCATGCGCCTCATCGTGTGCGAGACGCTGTGGCTGGACGACGCCGAAGACATCGTCACCGACGCGTTCGAGCAAGCGGTGAAGCGCCTCGAGGCGGCCGGCGTCACCATCGAGACGCGCACCGTGCCGCAGGTCCGCGAGGCGGCGCGGATCATGGCCGACCACGGCACCCTCGCCAACGCCGAGTCCTACGCCTACCACCGCGACCGCATCGAGAGCGCCGACGTGGAGGAGATGGACGGCCGCGTCGTCGCCCGGATCCTGCGCGGCAAGACCATGTCGGCCTACGACCTCCTCGCCAACACGGCGGGGCGCATCAAGCTCTCCCGCCAGCTCGGCCAGGACATGGAGGACGCCTTCCTCATCGGCCCGACCGTGCCGCACGTCGCGCCCGAGATCGCCCCGCTCGACGCCGATCCGGAGGTGTTCAACCGCGTCAACCTGAAGACGCTGCGCAACACGATGACGGGCAACTTCCTCAACCTGCCCGGCGTCGCGATGCCGATGGCGGCGGATTCCAAGCTCCCGGTCAGCTTCCTCCTCAACGCCAAGAGCGACGACGACGACCGTCTCCTCTCGGCCGCGCTGGCGATCGAGCACATCGTCCGCGGCGCTTGACGCCGGACGGTCGGCGCCGCCGCTCACAGCCGCGGCGGCGGCCTTCCCCGCGCCCTCCGCTCGGCGAGGCGGCCGCCCGCCCTCCTCGCCCCGAACCGGCGGCGGGAAGCCGGGCCGCCGGCGCGCGGCGTGGCGACCGGTGCGCCATGGGTGCCAGGGGAGCGCCTACGACCCGCCCCACCGTTGCCACGGATCGGGAGAGATGATGTTTAGGTCAGATGAATACTCCGGTTCGCTACTCTCCGATCCCGCCGTGCTGACGGCCGGCCATCCTTCGACGCGACGGGGCGACGAATGATCGAGACCGCACCCGTCGCGATCGTCACCGGTGCATCGCGCGGGATCGGCGCCGCCATCGCCCAACGTCTCGCCCTCGACGGTCTCGCCGTCGCGGTGAACTACGCACACAATGCCGGTGACGCCGCCCATGTGGTCGACACCATCGTCGCCTCCGGCGGCCGCGCCGTCGCCGTGCGGGCCGACATCGCCGACCCCGGCGCCGTACGCCGCCTGTTCGAAGAGACGGAGGCCGCGTTCGGCCCCGTCGGCGTCCTCGTCAACAACGCCGGCGTCATGCGGCTCGCCCCGATCGCCGAGACCGACGACGCGACGATCGAGGCCCACCTCGCGATCAACCTGCGCGGCCCCTTCTACGCGCTGCGCGAGGCGGCGCGGCGGATGGGGCCGGGCGGGCGCATCATCAACCTGTCGAGCAGCGCGGTGGGCAAGTACCAGCCGACCTACGGCGCCTATGCCGCCACCAAAGGCGCCATCGAGGCGCTGTCGCGCGTGATGGCCAACGAGATGCGCGGGCGCGACGTCACCGTCAACGTCGTCGTCCCCGGCCCGAGCGAGGCGGAGATCGTCGGCGCCCACCGACCCGGTGCGCTGGGCGACACGATCGGCGGCCGCGCCCCTCGCGAGCGCGCCGGCACCCCGGAGGAGATCGCCGACAGCGTCGCCTTTCTCGCCGGCCCGGAAGGGCGGTGGGTCAACGGCCAGGTGCTGCGGATCAACGGCGGCGCCGCGTAGGCCACCCGCCGGCGCGGGCGGCACGCCAACGCAAAACGCCGCCCCGGGGGGCGGCGTTCGCATTCTCGTTCGCTGTAGTTGGATCAGTCCAGGTTCTGGCCTTCCATCCCGGCGATCTGATCGTCGGCGGACAGCAGCGGGGTGATCCGGCGCACCGTCACGCGGCGGTTGATCCGGCTCGGCCCCTGCGTCTGCTCCTTCAGGTACTGCTTGCCGAAGCCCTGGGTGACGAGGTTCTCCGGCGGAATCTCGAAATATTCCGTCAGGATCTGCGCCACGCTCTCGGCCCGCGAGTCCGACAGGCCGAGATTGTACTCGGCGGCGCCGACGGCGTCGGTATGGCCCTCGATCAGGAAGACCTCGGACGGGTTCTCGTAGATCGCCTCCTCGATGGCGACGCCGATGGTCTCCAGGTTGCCGATCTCGGTGTCGGCGATGTCGGCCGAACCGGTCTCGAAGGTGATCGTGTCGACGTCGATCCGCGGCATCAGCCCGCGCAGGTCCTCGTTGTAGAGCACCTGATTGAGCGTGTAGGAGCGGTCCAGCTCACGCACCGGCTCGGCCGTCACGGTCTGGTAGACGACGTCCACCGAGGCGCGCGAGGGCTCCACGATATAGCGGTCGTAGGGCATGGCGACGTCGTAGGGCGCGATGTCCACGGCGAGATCCGCGTCGTTGCCCCACCAGGGCGGCATGTTGTTGAACAGCGTCACCGTGGGGCCGCCGGGGACCTCGCGGTAGCGGCGGATCGGCACACCGTAGTTGTCGACGATGGTGACGACGCGGGTGCCGTCGGAGCGCACGACGACCGACTCCGTCCAGCCGTTGTTGAGGTCACGCACGTCGTACGCATCGGCGCGCCAGCGCAGGCGGTCCGGGTACTCGTCGATGATCATCGGCTGACCGTTGACGACGTAGGTCGTGCGGCCCTGGGTGGAGGCGACGATGGCGGCGCCGGCGAACGCACCGAGGCCGACCCAGGCGGCGCGGTCCCAGTTGTTGTCGCGGCGGTAGTTGCGCTCCCAGTCGTCGTAGCGGTCGCGGCGGCGGCGCTCACGATCCACCCAGTCGCGCCGGTCGCGGCGGTCGTCGCGACGGATCTCGCGGCGCAGGTCGTCGCGGCGACCGCGCATGGCGTCGGCCCGTTCCTGGGCGCGCCGGTCGCGGTTGCGGGCTTCCTGGCGGTCCTGCTGCCGGTTCTCGCGGGCGATCTCCTCGCGGCGCTGCTGGCGCAGACGCTGGCGCTGGTCGGCCCGGTCGTCGCGGCGCATGCGATCCTCGAGCGAGCGGCGATCCTCGGCACGCTGGTTGCCGCGATCATCCGGACGGCGATCCGGACGCGCCCTCGGCTGGTCGCCACGCTGGTCCGGGCGCGCATCCGGACGGCGGTCGGGATTGTTCCGCTCGGCGGCACGGTTGGCCTCCTGGCGTTCGCGGCGGGCCTGCTCGCGCCGCGCCTCCTGCGCCTCGCGGCGCTGGCGCTCCTCGGCCTGCTCGACCTGGCGAGCGCGATTGCCGCCCTGTCCCTGCGCGCGCTCGTTCACCTCGCGCGAGCCGGTGGTCGCCGCCTGGCCGCGGTTCTGCGGCTGCGGCTGCTGGGCCTGACGCTGCTGGCGCTGGCGCTCTTCACGCGCACGGGCGCGGCGCTCCTCCTGCGCCCGCTGCTGCTCGGCGCTCGGCTGGTTCTGCTGGCGCTGCTGCTGGGCCTGGTTGCGCTGCGGCTGCTGGCGCTGCTGCGGCTGCTGTGCCTGGTTCTGCTGGCGTTGGCGCTCCTGGCGGGCCTTCGCGCGGCGCTCTTCCTGCGCACGCTGGGCGGCGGCGTCGTTGCTCCGCTGCTTCTGCTCGGCCTGCCGCTTCTGCTGCTGGCGCTGGGGCTGGGAGTTGGCCTGCCCCTTGTTGGCCGGCTGCGGCTGGGCCTGGCGCTGACGCGCCTGACCCTGGTTCTGCTGCTTCTGCGGCTTCTGATTGCCCTTGTTCTGGGCCTCGTTGCGCTGGCGCCGCTCTTCGCGGGCCTTGGCGCGCCGCTCTTCCTGCTTCTGGTCCGCCTGGGCCAGCAGCATCGGCTGGGCCGCGGCATCGAGCTGGGCGACCTGCACCGGCCCGTCCAGCGCCGCGCGCTGGATCGTCCAGTCCGACATCACCGCCCCCGCGTCGCTGCGCTTGTCGCGGGCATTCTGGCGGCGCTCGTTGGTGCGCTGGCGCTGATCGGCGGCGTCGTTGCGGCGCTCGCGCTGCTGCGCGGCCTGGCCGCGCCGATCCTCGGTCGTGGGGCGCTGTTCGCGGGCACTCTCGCGCCGCTCGTTCTGGATCTCCTGCTGCGTGGCGCGCTGCTCGCGGCGGAACTCCTGCCGCTCGTTGGCCTGTTCGTTGCTCAGCTCGCGCTGTTCACGGGCCCGTTCGCGGCGCTCGTTGGTCATCTCCTCCTGCGCCTCGTGGCGCTCGGAGCGGGACAGGTCCTCCTGACGGAACTCGAGCCGCTCGTTGCGGCGCTCGGCGTCGGCCGAACGATCCTCGCGGGCTCGCTCGCGGCGCTCGTTCTGCACCTCGTCCTGTGCGGCTTGCGTCTCGCTGCGGAACTCGCGCCGCTCGTTCTGGCGCTCCTGCTGGTTCTGCACGGCGATGACGCCAGATTCGGCGAAGACCGGAGCCTGGTGCGCCCCGATGCCCGCCGCAGCCGGACCGGTGGCCGCTGTCATCGCAGCGAGCACCGCCCAGCTTGTCAACTGTCGCATACTGCCTTCCTCTCGGCGTTTGTCCCGCCCTTCTAGAAATCCGGGCGTGTACATGGCCTGAACGCGGAAGCGGCGACAGAAGTTCGCGCTCGTCCTTCAGATATGAATGGCGCGACCGTACGCGTCGAGGACGCTCTCGTGCATCATCTCCGATAGCGTCGGGTGCGGGAACACCGCGTGAATCAGCTCTTCCTCGGTCGTTTCGAGGTTCATCGCGACCACGAACCCCTGGATCAGCTCGGTCACTTCCGCACCAACCATGTGCGCGCCCAAAAGTTCACCGGTCTTGGCGTCGAACACCGTCTTCACCAGGCCGTCCGGGGCGCCGAGGGCGATCGCCTTGCCGTTGCCGATGAACGGGAACCGCCCGACCTTGACCTCACGCCCAGCGGCCTTGGCCTTCGCCTCCGTCAGCCCGACCGAGGCGACCTGCGGGTGGCAGTAGGTGCAGCCGGGGATCTTGCCCTTGTCCATCGGGTGCGGCTTTTTGCCCGCGATCGCCTCGACGCAGATCACGCCTTCATGCTCGGCCTTGTGGGCCAGCATCGGCGGGCCGGCTACGTCGCCGATGGCGTAGACGCCCTTCACATTGGTGGCGCCGAAATCGTCGATCACGAC
Source organism: Acuticoccus sp. I52.16.1 (assembly GCF_022865125.1). Taxonomy (NCBI): domain Bacteria; kingdom Pseudomonadati; phylum Pseudomonadota; class Alphaproteobacteria; order Hyphomicrobiales; family Amorphaceae; genus Acuticoccus; species Acuticoccus sp. I52.16.1. The sequence goes on from NZ_CP094828.1 coordinate 784,723, forward strand.
GCATCCGCGCTCGGTCTTGACGCCCAGCTCCTCGAGGCCGAGGCCCTCGATGTTGCCGACGACGCCGACCGCCGAGATCACCTTGTCGACCTCGATCGTCTCGGTCTTGCCGTTGGCCTCGACGCTGACCTTCTGCGTGCGGCCCTTCTCGATCTTGGCGACCTTGGCCGACGTCATGATCTTCAGGCCCTGCTTTTCGAGCTGCTTGCGGGCGAGCTTGGCGATCTCGACGTCCTCGACGGGGAGGATCTGGTCCATCACCTCGACGACCGTCACCTCCGAGCCCATCGAGTTGAAGAACGACGCGAACTCGATGCCGATGGCGCCGGACCCGACCACCAGGAGCTTCTTGGGCAGCTCCTTGGGGACCATCGCCTCGAAGTAGGTCCAAATGTTCTCCTTGTCGGGCTCGAGGCCGGGCAAGGCGCGCGGGCGGGCGCCGGTGGCGACGATGATGTTCTTCGCCGCGTAGCTGCCGCCGCCCTTGGCGCCCTTCGGCGCGTCCGGCGCGTCCTTGACGTCGACCTTGCCGGGCGCGGTGATCTTGGCCGTGCCCCAGATCACGTCGACCTTGTTCTTCTTCAGCAGCATGCCGACGCCGCCGTTCAACTGCTTGGACACCCCGCGCGAGCGCTCCACCACCTTGGCGATGTCGAACGAAAAGTCCTTGGCGGCGAGGCCGTAGTCCTTGGCGTGCTTGAAGTGGTCGTAGACCTCGGCCGAGCGCAGCAGCGCCTTGGTCGGGATGCAGCCCCAGTTGAGGCAGATGCCGCCGAGGTGCGCTTTTTCCACGACCGCGGTCTTGAGGCCGAGCTGCGCGGCGCGGATCGCGGTCACGTAGCCGCCGGGGCCGGAGCCGATGATGAGGACGTCGTAGGTGTCGGCCATGGTCACTTCATCTCAATTTCGACGAACGACACGACCGCGTCCGAGCGGTTGACCACATCGTGCGACACGCCCTTGGGGCGCGAGTAGCTCTCACCGAGCTTCATTTCGGCGATGTGGTCGCCCTTGTCGTCCACCATCGTCAGCGTGCCGGGGATGACCGGAACGACGACGTACGGATACGCGTGGACGTGAGCGCCGGTGGAGGTGCCAGGCTCGAACGTCCACTGCGTGACCCGCACATGCGGCTCGTCGATCTGCACGGTGGCGCTCGCCTTTGTGGCCATGTCGTCTCGTCTCTGTCTCAGTTGGTCGCGATGTTAACCGGAGATCGCGGAAAAGTCCGCCACCTCGCGCGTGGTATCTCGGAGCGCCGCCAGGAGGCGCAGCCGGTTGGCGCGCAGGCCGGGATCGTCGGCGTTGACCATGACAGCCTCGAAAAAGGCGTCCACCGGTGCGCGCAGGGCCGCCAGCGCGGTCATCGCCGCGGCGTAGTCTTCCCGCGCGACGGCTTCGGTCACGGTCTTGCGGGCCGCGGCGACGGCGTCGAACAACGCGATCTCCTGCGGCTCGACGAGCGTGGCGCGGACCGGTTCGCCCTGCACCGGGGCGCCGTCCTTCTTCTCCTCGGCGACGAGGATGTTGGTGGCGCGGCGGTAACCGGCCATCAAGGTGGCCCCGTCGTCGGTGGCGAGGAAGTCGGTCAGCGCGGCGATGCGGTTCACGAGGTCGACGAGGTCGATCGTCGTCACCATCGGGCGGACAGCGCGGACCGTCTCGGCGGAGACGCCGGCGTCGCGCTGCTGCACGATGAGACGCTCGACCACGAAGTCCGACAGATCCGCCACCGGGCCGCGCAGGCCGCCGTAGCCGTCATCGTCGAAGCGGTCGTAGTCCTTGGCGCTCTGCGCCTTCCATTCGGTATCGAGCGGGGTGCCTTCCCACAGGCGCCAGGCGATCATCAGCAGCCCGCCCATCTTGCCGTCGTCGAGCGGCAGGCGCAGCCCGTTCTCCAGCACCAGGCGGATGATGCCGAGCGCGGCGCGGCGCAGGCCGAACGCGTCGCCCGAACCGGTCGGCTTCTCGCCCGCGGCCCACAGGGCGACGAGCTGGTCCACCTTGTCGGCCAGCGCCAGCACCACCGAGAGGCGCGCGGACGGCACGGCGTCGTTCGGCCCCTGCGGCTGGTAGTGTTCCTCGATGGCGGTGGCGAGATCTTCCGGCGCGCCGTGTGCGGCGGCGTAGTGGCGCCCCATGTAGCCCTGCAGCTCGGGGAACTCGCCGACCATCCCGGTCACGAGGTCGCCTTTGACGACCGCAGCCGCCTCGACCGCGTAATCCGGCTGAATGCCGAGGACCGGTGCGATCTCGCGCGCCAGCGCCTGGATGCGCTCCACCCGGTCGGCCTGAGTGCCCAGCTTCTCGTGGAAGGTCACCGTCTTCAGCTTCTCGGCGTGGACGGCGAGGCGCCGCTTCATGTCCTCGTCCCAGAAGAAGCGCGCGTCGGCGAGACGGGCGCGCACCACCCGCTCGTTGCCGGCGACGATCGCCGCGCCGCCGTCGTCCGCCACCAGGTTCGCCGTCAGAATGAACGCGTTGGCGAGCTTGCCCGTCGCCGGGTCGCGCGTGACGAAACACTTCTGGTTCTCGCGGATCGTCAGGCGGATGACCTCTTCGGGCAGCGCCAGCACCCGTTCGTCGAACCGGCCGACGAGCACCACCGGCCACTCGACGAGGCCCGCGACCTCGGTCAGCAGTCCGTCGTCCTCGACCATCTCGAGGCCGAGCGCGAAGACGGCGTCCTTGGCGTCGTGCAGGATCTGGTCGCGCCGCCGCTCATGGTCGACGACGACGAACGCCTTCTCCAGGCTCGCCTTGTAATCCTCCAGCCGGCGGACCTTGATCGTCCCCGGCGCGTGGAAGCGGTGGCCGACCGTGGTGTCCCCCACCGGCACGCCCGGCACCTCGACGGGGACGATCTCGGGGTCCTCGTTCTCAGTGCCGAAGGTGGCGAGGATGGAGGTCAGCGGGCGCACCCAGCGCAATGCGCCGGCATCGCTGGACGCCGCGCCCCAGCGCATCGTCACCGGCCAGGGAAAGCGGCGAACGGCGTCGACGATCGCCTCGGCGGCGATGTCGAGCGTCGGCCGGCCGGGCACCACGGTCTTGGCGACGTAGAAGTCCCCCTTCTTGGGGTCGCTCTCGATCGTCGCCTCGTCGATCGAGGCGAGGCCCGCGGCCCGCAGGAAGCCGGCGAGCGCCTTCTCCGGCGCGCCGACCCGCGGGCCCTTGCGCTCCTCGCGCCGGTCGGCCGATCGGGCGGGAAGGCCCGTGACGGCGAGCACCAGACGGCGGGGCGTGGCGGTGGCGTAGGCGCCCTCGTAGGTCAACCCGGCGTCCACCAGGAAGTTCGTGACGAGGCGCTGGAGATCCTCCGCGGCACGGCGCTGCATGCGTGCGGGGATCTCCTCGGACAGGAGTTCGACGAAAAGTTCGGGCATCGGCCGGCCGCTTGAGATCAGTCCGGGTCGCCTACCATCACGCCCGGTGCGGCGGAAGCCCCCGCTTTCAGTCCACCGCCTCGCGCGCCGCCTCGCCGGGCCTGGCGGGCGGGGCGCACAGCTCCGCCGCGCCCGGCGGAATGCGTGCCGCGAGGAGCTGCGTGCGGCTGGTGGCGCTGATGACGGCGACCGCCTCGCCCCGCCCGTTCAACACCGGTCCGCCTGACGCGCCGTGCGACTGCGCGCAGCCCAGCACCACCGAGCGGCCCGCGTCCGTCGCCCCCTCGCGCAGCACCGGGCAGCGCGTGCGGCTCTGCATGTGGCGCACCGGGGTGCCGTAGCCCACCGCGACCATCGCCTCGCCCGGCTCCAGCGGCGCCTCGGGCGCCAGCGCCAGAGCCGCAGGCGCCGGCTCCCCTAGGCACAGCACCGCCACGTCGTTGCCCACGACGCCGATGCTGGCCGGGGTGAGGTGCGCGCCCCACTCCATCCGCGAATAGCCGAACAGGAGATGCGTCTCGCCGGCCCGCAGTCCGCGCACACAGTGCGCCGCGGTCAACACCGTCGTCGGACCGACGGCGAACATCGTGCAGTGCCGCTTGGAGCGGTAGCCGGCAAAATTGAACCGGCCGATCGCGGGGTCCGGAACGTCCTGCCGCTCGGGCACCCCCACCTCGGGCACCGCGGGGGAGACGGTCTGCGCTCGCACCGGCGTCCCGAGGGCGATCAGCAAAGACGCCACGAGCGCCGAGGTTCGACTCATTTCACGCCTCGTCCATCTTGACGGCCGGGAGGGCGGGCGGCACTGCCCATCCATGCGACCGATCCTCTTCCTCGACGTCTCCCGCCTTATCAGACGTTACGAGTTCTTCGGCGGCCCCTCCGGCATCGACCGTATCGAGATGCGCTACGCCGACTGGATGCTGCGGCAGGACGCGTTCGAGACCCGCCCCGTCACCCGCATCGGCGACCGCCTGGTCGAGATGCGCCCCTCCGCCTACGCCAAGGTGCATGACACCCTGGTGAACCGCTGGGCCGACGGCGCGCCGCGCCAGTTCCTGGCCGACGGTTGGGGCCTCAAGGGCCAGGTGATCGCCGCAGAGCGCACCCTGCGGCGCAAGCTCGCCCACCTCGGCGGCAAACGGCTGGACGCGGCGGGCCGACCCAACGTCACCCTCAACGTCGGCCATGACGGGCTCGACGTCGCCGCCCGCTTTGCCGACCTGCCGGGGCCCTTCGCCGTGCTGCTGCACGACCTCATCCCCATCACGCATCCCGAATACGATTCGCGCCGCGCCACGATGCTGCACGAGCGGCGGCTGGAGACGCTGCGCCAGCAGGCCGACCACGTCTTCAACGTGTCCGAGGCGACGCGGGCCGAGCTTCTCGCGCGCATCCCGGACGCACCGTTCACGTCCTCCGTCATCCACTCCGGACCGGGGCTGGAGCCGGCGACGGACCCGGTGCGCTATGAGCGGCCGACCTTCGTGCACCTCTCTTCCATCGACCGGCGCAAGAACCTGCCGCTCCTCCTGCACATCTGGCGCGAATTCGCCGACGAGCCGGACCCGCCGCAGCTCGTCGTGATCGGGCGCCGCGGCAACGACGTCACCGCCATGGAGCTGATCGAACGCGCCGCCGCCCTCGCGCCCCACGTCACCGTGACCGGGCCGCTCGGCGATGCGGAGGTCGCCGCCCACCTCCCCCATGCGCGCGCTCTGCTGACCCCCTCCTTCATCGAGGGCTTCGGCCTGCCCATCATCGAGGCGCACTCGATGGGGGTGCCGGTGATCGCGTCCGACATTGCCGCCCACCGCGAGGTCGGCGGCCCCGCCGCCACCTACCTCTCCCCCCTCGACGGGCCGGGCTGGAAGGAGACCATCCGCGCCTTCGCCACCGACCCCGACCTGCGCGAGCAACAGCGCCGCCTGATGGTCCCGCCGCGGACCTGGGACGATTATTTCGAGGATATCACCGCCTCCCTGCTCGAACTCGCCCACATGCCGCGCCGCCCACGGTGAACGCGCCGGTCGCGGCGTGGTGCGTCCGATGCCGCGGCTTGCGAGGCGGCGACGGGCGGGCGCGGGAGGGCCCGGCGTTGCGCAGGCCGGAGTTGGTCTAGGCCTTCTTCTCCCATGCGCCGGTCGGTGACTGGCGCCAATAGGTGACTTCGTGGCCGGCGGCCTTCAGCGGCGGCCAGTGGCGACGCGCCTCGGTCACCGCGTCGGGATCGTCGGCCGAAAAGAGAAGGACGACCCGGTCGTAGGTCTCCACCTCGGTCGGAGCGGCGCGATCGGCGAGGAACCGCACGTTCGCGCCGTTGGGATTGATCGGCCCCGTCGTCAGGACGATCGGGTGATCCGCCGCGTTGGCATCGATCCCGCCGTGCGGCAGGAAGGAATCGTCGCGGTAGGTCCACAGGAAGCGGTCGAGATCCTCGCACCGCTCCCTGTCCGGCACCTCGACCACCGCGCGCCAACCGCGCGCGAGGGTCCGCTCCAGCAGCGTCGGCAGGACATCCTCCAGCCGCTGGCGCTCCAGGTGATAGAAGAGGACCTCCGCCACCCGCGTCGCGTCAGGTCGGCTTCGTCGCCACGAACGACGGACGCGCGGCGATCGGCTTCAGCCAAGCCGCGAGGCCCGGATACTTCGTCTCCCAGCCGAGGTCCGGGAAGCGGAAGCCGAGATACTCCAGCAGGCAGGCGAGCGCGATCGTCGCCACCGTCAGGCTGCCGCCCGAGGCCGGCGGCGACGCCTCGAACGAGGCGAGAGTCGCGCCGATCTTGTCCATCTGGTCCGCCTCCCAGGCGTCCCACTGCTTGTCGGCCGGGCGCACGAACGTCTCGTAGCGGGCGCCGACGGCGCACTCCGCCGCCCCACGCGCCAGCGCGTATTGCGTGCGGATGCGCCACTCCTCGGGGCCGCCGCGGCCGAGCATCCGCGTGTCGCCGACGCGGGCGCACAGGTACTCGACGATGAGCACCGAATCGACGAGCACCAGGCCGTCCTCGGTCTCCAGCGCCGGGATCTTGCGCAGCGGGTTCTTGGCCTGGAACTCGAGATTGGGCGCGGTGGGCTTCACCACCGTCGCCACCGCCTCGATGTCCTCCGTCAGACCCAGTTCGTCCGCGACGATGGCGACGGTGCGCCCGAAGGGCGACATCGTGACCGAATAGAGCTTCATGTGCGTCAACCTTCGTAGTTGTCGGCGATGAACCGGTCGAGGAGGCGCACCCCCCAGCCGGACCCGAACGTGCGGCTGATCTCGTTGGTCGGGCCACCCATGGCCGTGCCCGCGAGGTCGATGTGTGCCCAGTTGGACTCGCCAACGAAGCGCTTGAGGAACTGTGCGGCGGTGATCGATCCGGCGGAACGGCCGCCGGTGTTCTTCATGTCCGCCACCTTGGAATCGATCAGGCCGTCGTAGTCCTTGCCGAGCGGCATGCGCCACACCTGATCGCCCGTCGCCATGCCGGCCGCCGAGAGCTGTGCTGCGACCGTGTCGTCGGTCGCATACATGCCCGCATGGTAGTGGCCGAGCGCGACGATGATGGCGCCCGTGAGGGTGCAGAGGTCGATCGTCACCGCCGGCTCGAACCGCTCGATCGTATAGGTCAGGAGATCGCCCAGGACGAGGCGGCCCTCCGCGTCGGTGTTGATGATCTCCACCGTCTGCCCGGACTTCGACTTGACGATGTCGCCCGGACGCTGCGCCTTGCCGTCCGGCATGTTCTCGACCAGGCCGATGATGCCGATCACGTTCGCCTTCGCCTTGCGCTTGGCGATGGCGGTCATGGCGCCGACGACCGCGGCGGCGCCGCCCATGTCGCCCTTCATGTCCTCCATGCCGCCGGCCGGCTTGATCGAGATGCCGCCGGTGTCGAACACGACCCCCTTACCGACGAGGGCGACCGGCTTTTGCGTACCGCCGCCCTTCCACTGCATGAGGACCACGCGTGCCGGGCGCTCCGAGCCCTGCGCCACGCCCAGCAGCATGCGCATCTCGAGGGCTTCGAGCTCGGCCGGTTCCATCACCGTGATCTCGACGCCCAGCTCGGCGAGGGAGGCCGCGCGCTCGGCGAACTCGACCGGGCCGAGCACGTTGGCCGGCTCGTTGACGAGGTCGCGGGCGACCATCGTGCCGGCGGCCACCGCGTCCATCGCCTGCCATCGTGCCTCGGCCGCGGCAGGGGACGGGACGGCGAGCGTGATCGCGCGCGGCGCCGGCTCCGGCTCGTCGGCCGACTTCTGCTTGTAGAGGTTGAAGGTATAGGAGCGCAGCACGATGCCGAGCGCGATGTCGGCCGCCTGCTCGGCCGTCAGCGGGCCGTCGGGCGCCTCGGCGAAGACCGTGACGTCGGTGTCCGGGCCGGAGGGGAGCGCGCCGGCGACCGTGCCGCCGAGCTTGGCCCATTCGGCCTCGGTCAGCTTGGCGGCGTCGCCCAGGCCGACGATCAGCAGCGAGCGGACGCTGAGGCCGCGCGGCAGCGGCACCAGGAGCGTGCCGAAGCGCTTGGCCTTGAAGCCTTGTGCCTCGGCGGCCGCGGAAATGAACCCGTCGCTCGCCGCATCGGCGCGGCGGGCCGCCTCGCCCAATGCCATTCCATCGCCTGCGAACACCACGAGGGTCCCGGAGGGCGGCAATTCAACGGGGCGAAACTGGATAGTCGGCACACTCACGATCGCGGTCCTTTCAGCAGTCCATCCGGCAGGTACTCTAGTTTGTGGCCCGGACACAACATCCGCAAAAGTGCGGCCCCGAGGACACGGCCGGAGCTTGATTGCACCGATCGGAAAAGGGAATGTTCAACCTTGTGGAACGTTAGTGTAGGCCCATTGTATGTGGGCCCTATCGTCGGCCCGTCGTGTCGAATCACGTGTTTGGATGGTGCATGCCGCTCATCAGTCGGTATACGGCAAAGCGCATTCTGACCTTGTTTCCGGCGGGTCTCCTGGTGCTCACCGGGATCATCTGGTCGACGCAGGCGCTGCAGCGCCTCGATCTGGTGACCGCCAAGGGCCAGGCCTTCCTGGCGTTTTTCGAGCTGACCGCCCTCGCCGTCCCCTACCTGCTGACCTTGCTGGCACCGATCGCCTTCGTCATCGCGATGGTCGTCGTCTACGACACGATGAACCGCGATTCCGAGCTGGTGGTGATCGCGGGCGCGGGCGCGGGCCGGCTGCGGCTCCTGTCGCCGGCCATCGCCGCGGCGGCGGTGTGCGCGGCGCTCGTGACGGTGGGCGCGGTCTGGCTGGGGCCGCTCGGCCTCGCCAAGGCGCGCGTGATGATCACCGAGATCCGCGCCGACGTCGTCAGCTCCATCGTCCAGCCCGGCCGCTTCATCGAGATCGAGGACGGACTCACCGTCCACATCCGCGACCGGACGGCCGACGGCATGCTGCGCGGCCTGATGCTGGACGACCGCCGCTCCGACACGTTCGACATCACCTACGTCGCGGAGACCGGCCGCGTCGTGGAGACCGACGGCAACACGCTGCTGGTGATGACCAACGGCAGCGCGCAGCGCATGGAGCGCCCGTCCGGCGAGCTGACGGTCGTCGCCTTCGACGCCTACGCGTTCGACCTCTCGGCGCTGAACTCCGGCCCCGTGTCGACCACCTTCCGGCCCTCCGAGCGGACCCTCTTCGAGCTTCTCGCCCCGGCCGACCCGAGCGACGACTACCGCGCCCAGCGCGAGGCGCAATTCGCCATCGAGGTGCACGACCGCATCTCGCAGCCGCTGGCGCCGTTCGTCTATGCGCTGGTCGTCTTCCTGTTCGTGGGCGACCCGCGGATGCATCGGCAGAACCGCCTCGCCGGGATCATCGCCGCCGGCATCTCGGTCGCGGCCGTGCGCGCGGGCGTGTACGGCACGCTGCTGGCGGCCGAGCAGCAGCCGGCGATCGCCTACCTTTCCTATGCGCTCCTCGCCGCCGTGGGCGGGGGCGCCTTCGCCCTCATCCTGACCGACCGGCACGTCACCTTCCACGAGCGCTGGGCGCATGCGGCAACGCAGTTCGCCGCGCGCTTCGCCAAACCGCGCGAAGGAGCCGCGGCGTGATCGGCCTCGGCACCGGGCGGGTGCTCTCGTTCTATATCGGCGTCACCTTCCTGCGGTGGATCCTGGGCTTCTTCGTCCTCGGCACGGCGATCATCTTCCTCGCCGACGCGGTGGAGCTGATCCGCCGCACGGTCGACCGCGACACGTTCGACGCCGCCACCGCCGTCCTCGCCTCGTTCTACAAGACGCCCTCGCTGACGGAGGAGTTCCTCCCGTTCGCGGTGCTGTTCGGCGCGATCGCCGCGTTCCTGGCGCTCAACCGCCGCCTGGAGCTGGCGGTGATGCGCGGCGCCGGCATCTCGGCCTGGCAGTTCGTCGCGCCCGCGGTCGTCGTGGTGGCGCTGATCGGCGTGGTGACGACGACGCTCTACAACCCCATCTCCGCAGCCGGCCGCGAGCGCTCCGACGAACTCGTCGCCGAAGTGCGCGGGACCGAGGCGCTGACCCTCACCGGAGGCAACTCCATCTGGTTCCGCCAGGACGGGCGCGACGGGCCCTCGATCATGCACGCCAGCGCCGCCTCGGCCAATGGCCTCACGCTCTACCGCGTCGAGGCCCACCTCTTCGACCAGAACGAGCAATTCACCGGCCGTCTGGAGGCCGCGACCGCGACCCTCGGCGACGGCGCGTGGTGGCTCAACAACGTCACCCGCTACGCCGCCGACGGCACCCGCGGGGCCACCGTGCCCACGGTGCAGCTCGCCACCGCGCTGAGCGCGGCCGAGGTGCACGAGGCGGTCGCCCGCGCGGACGCGACGTCGTTCTGGAAGCTCCCGGCCGCGGTGCAGCTCGCCCAGCGCGCGGGCCTCCCCGCCCACCGCTTCGCGTTGCAGTACCAGGTGCTGCTCGCCCGTCCGCTGCTGTTGGCGGCCATGGTGCTGATCGCGGCGTCCGTCTCGCTGCGCATGGTGCGGCTCGGAGGGGTGACGCGGGCCATCGCCGGCGGCGTCGTCGCCGGGTTCGGGCTCTATATCGCTTCCGCCGTCGCATCCGACCTCGGCGAAGCGGGCGCGGTGCCGCCGGTGCTCGCCGCATGGCTACCGGGGCTCGCCGCCGCCCTCTTCGGCGCCACCGCCCTCCTCTACAGCGAGGACGGGTAGATGACCGCCGCACGTTTCGCGTTGGCCGTGGGCCTCGCCGTCGCCTCGCTCACCGCCGCCCCCGCGCTGGCGCAGATCGAGAACATCGCCGCCATCTCGCAGCAGGACCAGCCGCTTCTGCTGGAGGCGGACGAGCTGCGCTACGACACCCGCAACGGCGATGCGGTGGCCAGCGGCAACGTCTTCATCGCCTACGCGGGCTATCAGCTCTTCGCCAATCGCGTCGTCTACCAGCAGTCGACCGACAAATTCTATGCCACCGGCGGGGCGCGGCTGGAGGAGCCGGACGGCAACGTCGTGTTCGCCCGCACGGTGCGCCTGTCGGACGACCTCAAGGACGGCTTCCTCGAGGGCTTGCGCGTCGACACGATCTACCGCACCCGGCTCGCCGCCAACTCGGCCGAGCGCAACGGCAACATCACCGTCTTCGAGGATGCCGGCTACACCGCCTGCTACACCTGCCGCCGCCGGCCCGACAAAGCGCCGACCTGGCAGATCCAGGCCCGCCGCATCATCCACGACGAAGACGAGAAGACGCTGAAGTTCGAGAAGGCGCAGTTCGACCTGTTCGGCCAGACGGTCGCGGTGCTGCCCGACTTCTCGATCCCCGACCCGACGGTGCGGCGCAAGTCCGGCTTCCTGGTGCCGACCTTCATCGCCTCCAACCTCCTCGGCGTCGGTGTGCGCGTGCCGTACTACCAGACGCTCGGCCCCACCGCCGACGCCACCATCGCGGCGACGCCGCTCTCCAACCAGGGCCTCTTCCTGGACGGCGAGTACCGCCAGCGCCTCGCTAGCGGCGATTTCATGGTGCGCGGCACCGGCATCTACCAGCTCGACCCCGGCGCGTTCGAGGAGTCGGGCGGCAACCGGCGCTTCCGCGGCTCGTTCTCGACCGTCGGCGAGTTCGACATCAATCCCGAGTGGAAGTGGGGCTGGGAATCGACCGTCACCACCGACCGCCGCTATTTGTCCGACTACAAGCAGACCTCGAGCGACGCGCTGACCGCCCCGTCGACGCTCTTCCTCGAAGGCCTCGGCGTGCGCAACCACTTCGAGGCGCGCCTGTGGGCCTTCCGCATCCTGCAGGAGGACTACACCAGCAACGAGATCCTGAACGCGCCGGCCCCGTTCTCCTCCGTCGGCTCGCAGCTCCAGGGCAAGCAGGCCTACGTCCACCCGACGATCGACTACGAGGGCGTCTACGACGGCGCCGTCCTGTCGGGCGAGCTGGCCTACAAGTTCAACATCACCTCGCTGTCGCGCCAGGAGACGGACGCCTTCGGCGCGATGGTCAACGGCGTGCTGGAGCCGCGCTTCCGCGGCGTCGAGGGCACATTCTCGCGTGCCAGCGCCGAGGTCTCGTGGCGCAAGCAGATGATCGGCCCGCTCGGCCAGGTCGTCACCCCGTTCGCCGGCGCGCGCGGCGACCTCTTCTTCGTCGACAGCCGCGATCCCAACGTCACCGCGCTGGAGGACGACCCGATCGCCCTGCGCGCCATGCCCTGGATCGGCCTCAACTACCGCTGGCCGTGGCTGATCTCGTCCAACTGGGGCACGCAGACGATCGAGCCGATCGCCGAGGTCATCCTGCGGCCCGACGAGGCCTACATCGGCGACCTGCCCAACGAGGACGCGCAGAGCGTGGTGTTCGACGACACCAACCTCTTCGGCCCGTCCCGCTTCTCCGGCTACGACCGGGTCGAGGGCGGCGTGCGCGCTACGGTGGGGCTGCGCTACACGTTGCAGACCTACACCGGCGGCTACCTGTCGGCGATGGTCGGCCAGTCCTACCACCTCGCCGGGCGCAACTCCTACCAGGTGCCCGACATCCTCGACTCGTCCGGCCAGTCCGGCCTTGACACCGACCAGTCCGACTATGTCGCCTCCGTCACGCTCGACACCAACGGCGGCCTCGCGGTGTCGGCTAAGACGCGCTTCGACGAGGAGAACTTCTCGCTCCAGCGCGCCGAGGTATCGGCCTCGGCCCGCACCGGGCCGCTGTCGACCCGCCTCGTCTATGCCTTCCTCGCCTCGCAGCCAGACCTCGGCCTGATCGACGACCGCATGGAGATCCACGGCGCCGCCTCGCTGCGGGTGTTCGACCGGGTGCGGCTCTTTGGCCAGCTGCGTTACGACCTGGAAGACAACGACGTGATCCGCGAAGGTATCGGCCTCGCCTATGACGACGACAGCATGACGGTTTCGCTGGCCTATTCGCAGGATTACAGCGGAACGCCGGACGAGCCGGTCGACCGAACGCTGTTCTTCCGTGTCGGCCTGCGGACCATCGGCGACGGAACCATCACCACCGGACTTGATAACTAGCGCCAATACGGGCTACCTCGCGTTGTCCCCGAAGCGCAGAGTCATTCCGATGTTTCGCATTGCGTATTGCCTGGCCGTCGTCTTGTCCCTCCTCGCCGCCCCCGTCTCAGCGCAGACGACGATCAAGGCGGTGGTCAACGGCAAGCCCATCACCAGCTACGATGTCGCCCAGCGGGAACGCCTGCTGCGTATCACCGGCAACAAAGGCAACCTGACCCAGAAGGCGCTCGACGAGCTGATCGACGAGGAACTCCAGCTCGAAGCCGCGCGGCAGAACCGCGTCACCGTGCCGGCCGGCTCGGTCGACCGGGCGATCGGCTCGATCGCCGAGCGGGTGAAGCTCAGCCCGTCGCAACTCGCCCAGGCGCTCGCCCAGGCCGGCGTCAACATCCAGACCCTGAGGGACCGGCTGGAGGCGCAAATCGCCTTCAACCAGCTGACCCGTACCCGCTTCGGCGACTCGCTGAAGATCAGCGAGCCGGACCTCGTCGCCGCCCTGCTGAAGAAAAAGGACGCCGAGACCGTCGCCGACTCCTACGAGTACGACCTGTCGCGCGTGATGGTGGCGATGCCGGAGGATCCCTCGCAGGCTCGCCGCGCGGAGGCCGTGCGCATCGCCAACTCCGTGCGCAGCCAGTTCAACAATTGCGAGACCGGCTTGCCGATGGCCAAGAAGACCCGCGAGGTCGTGGTCCTCCCCTATGGCCGTCGCACGCACGCCGAACTGCCGACGCAGCTGGCCGACGCGATCGAGAATATCGACCAGGGCAAGCTGACCGAGCCGATCCCCACCCCGCAGGGCCTCTTGATGCTGGCCGTGTGCAAAAAGACCGCCGTGCGCTCCACCAACGCCGCGATGAAGGCCCTGGAGAACGACATGCAGGCCGAGCGGAACGAGGCGTTCACCCGCCAGTACATCCGCCAGCTTCGCCGCGACGCCGCCATCGAAATCCGCTGACGGACCCGAGCGCGATGAGCGACAGCGCTCTCGCCGGGCTGCGGGAACGGATCGACGCCCTGCCCCCGCTGCGCGAGGTGGTGGCCGAGGGCCTGCCGGCGCGCAAGTCGCTCGGCCAGCACTTCCTGTTCGACCTCAACCTGACCGACAAGATCGCCCGGACCGCCCGTGCCCCCGGCGCCGGCACGGACGCCCCGCTCGCCGGGGCGACTGTGGTGGAGGTCGGCCCCGGCCCCGGCGGCCTCACCCGCTCGCTGCTGAAGGCGGGCGCCACCGTGATCGCGATCGAGAAGGACCAGCGCGCCGGCGAGGTGCTGGGGCCGCTCGTCGACGTCGCCGAGGGCCGCCTGACCCTCGTCACCGCCGACGCCCTCGCCACCGACTGGAGGAGCCTGGTGCCGGCGGGCGCGACGATCTGCGCCAACCTGCCCTACAACGTCGCCACCCCCCTCATCGTCGACTGGTTGACCGGCCCGTGGCCGCCCTGGTGGACGAGCGCCACCGTGATGGTGCAGCGCGAGGTGGCCGACCGGATCGTCGCCGCGCCGGCCAGCGCCGACTATGGACGCCTCTCGGTGCTCACCGGCGCGCGGGCCTTCGCGACCTCGGTGTTCGACGTGTCGCCGAGCGCCTTCGTGCCGCCGCCGAAGGTCTGGTCGAGCGTGGTGCGGCTGGACCCGAAGCCGGAGACCGGCGTGCCCCTCAAAGCACTGGAGCGCGTCACCGCCGCCGCCTTCGGCCAGCGCCGCAAGATGCTGCGCTCCAGCCTGAAAGCGCTGACCGCGGAGCCCGAGGCGCTGCTCGCCGCGGCCGCTATCGACCCGACGCAGCGGGCCGAGCGCCTCACCATCGACGACTTCATCCGCCTCGCCCACGCCTGGGACGGCCTGAGCCAGGCCGTCGCCACCGCGCGGTGAACGGCCGGCGGGCCGCCTCGCGGCTCAGCCGATGCTGGGGTCGCCGGCGAGCTTCAGGCCGACGCTGCGATACTTGTCGGGCTTACCCATCCGCGCCTTGGCATCGCGCGAGGCGAACAGGAGCCAGATGAGGCGGCCGTCCACGCCCGGAATCTCGGACGGATCGGCCCCGTTCCAGGGCAGGAAGGGGTTGCGCCGCAGCATGCCGTGGATCGCGACCCGCGCATTGGGCTTCAGCGCCGGCGTGCGGCGGTGGAAGCCGTAGGTGTCGGCCACGAGGAAGGTGTTCGCCTTGACCGGCAGCGGCTGGATCGGCCGATCGTAGCCCAGCGCCTCCAACTCCTCCTCCGTCATGCGGAAGGAGCCGGCCGCGTGGTGCTCGTTGCCGACCCCGGTCGCCTTCAGCGCCTGCTCGTGCTCCCAGGCGAGGCGCTGGGGGGTCAACCGGTGCGACCCCGGCACGAAGGCGAAGGGGCCGTCCTCGATGCCGACGTCGTGCAGGAAGAGCCAGAACTTGGCCGTCGGGTGGAAGGTGTCGGCGTGTAGCGTCACCTGGGGATCCGGGCGCGACGGGTCGGGCTGCACCGCCACCGTCTGCAGGACGGGATTGTAGCCGCCGCTGCGCCCGGCCACATAGCCGGTCAGATTGCGGAAGGAAGGCGAGCGTAGATAGGCGCGCACCTTCGCCCCGGCCGACCCGTCCGACACCGGTAGCGGCATCAGCCGGGTCGCGGTGTCCCCCTGGACCATCTCCCAGGCCTTGCGGCGCTGCTCCTTCAATTCGGCGGTGAACGCCTCGAAGAGCGGCTGCGGCAGCGCGTTCTCGCGCACCACGTAGCCGTCGCGCTCGAAGGCCTCGCGCTCGGCCGCGTCCACGTTCGCGGCCAGGCCCTCGCGGCGGCGCCGGCTCATCGCGTGCGCCCGGTCGACGCGCCACCGGTGCAGGCCGCGCGCATTGAAGCTCTCGGACCCGAGCACCGGGTTGGCGGAGAAGTTCTTCTGCCGCGACAGCACCGCCGGCGCGGCGATCGTCATGGTTAGTGCCTCACGTGCCTTCATGACACGCCCCCCTCGACTCGTGCGGACTGCATCATGTTGCAGAACATACGCCGATCTAACGTCGTCGTTAAGTTTGACGATTGCCAGAAAGCCAATCGTGAACTGCGACGTGTCGCCCCCGGTGCGCGGGGGGTGGCGAGGCGAGTGAGCGGGCAAAAGAAAGGGCCGGACCGGCCGAGCCTGCGGCTCGTCGATCCGGCCCTCGCCGGGGGCCGCGGGGCACTTTGGCGCCCCGCGGCTATGGTGGTTCGGCTTACTCGCCCGGAACCGGATCGTCCTGCCGCATATCCTCGATCAGCTGTGCCCCCTCGGTGGCGCCCTGCGCGGCACGCTCCGCCTCCATGATGAGGTCGTCGCGCTTGGCGGCGATCTCGCGGATACGGTTGATCATGCCGCCGGTGCCCGCCGGGATGAGGCGGCCGACGATGACGTTCTCCTTCAGGCCTTCCAGCTGGTCGGCCTTGCCGGACACCGCCGCCTCGGTGAGGACGCGGGTGGTCTCCTGGAACGACGCCGCCGAGATGAACGAGCGGGTCTGCAACGACGCCTTGGTGATGCCGAGCAGGACCGGGTCGCCGGACGCCGGCTTCTTGCCGTCGGCGATCAGGTCGTCGTTCAGCTCCTGCAGCTCCTGACGGTCGATCTCCTCGTTGTTCAGGAGGTCCGAATCGCCCGGATCGGTGATCTGAACCTTCTGCAGCATCTGACGCACGATCACCTCGATGTGCTTGTCGTTGATGCCCACGCCCTGGAGCCGGTAGACGCCCTGGATCTCGTTGACGAGGTAGGCGGCGAGCGCCTCCACGCCATGAATGGCCAGGATGTCGTGCGGCGCCGGGTTGCCGTCGAGGATGTAGTCACCCTTCTCGATCGGGTCGCCGTCCTGAAGGTGAATGTGCTTGCCCTTCGGGACCATGTACTCGATCGGCTCGAGCCCGGAGTCCGCCGGCGGGTCGATGATGATCCGCCGCTTGTTCTTGAAGTCCTTGCCGAAGCGGATGGTGCCGTCCATCTCCGCGATGACCGCGTTGTCCTTCGGACGACGGGCCTCGAAGAGCTCGGCGACGCGCGGCAGACCGCCGGTGATGTCACGCGTCTTGGCGCTCTCCAGCGGGATACGGGCGAGCACGTCGCCGGCATGCACCTTGCCGCCGGTGTCGACCGAGAGGACGGTGTCGACCGAGAGCAGGTAGCGGGCCTCACCGCCGCGCGGCAGCTTCACGAGGCTGCCGTCGGCCGCCTTGACGACCACCGCCGGACGCAGCGACGAGCCGCGGGTGTGGGTGCGCCAGTCGGTGACGACGCGCTTGGTGATACCCGTCGCCTCGTCCGCGGCCTCGGAGACCGAGATGCCGTCGACCAGGTCCTCGAAGTCCACCACACCGTCGACCTCGGTGAGGATCGGGCGGGTGTAGGGGTCCCACTCGGCGATGCGCTGGCCGCGCTTGATGGAGTCGCCGTCGTCGACATGCAGCTTGGCGCCGTAGGTGAGCTTGTAGCTCGCCCGCTCGGTGCCGTCCGCGTCGATCACGGCGACCTGCACGTTGCGGCCCATCACCATCAGGTTGCCGTCCGAATCGCGCACCACGTTGCGGTTCTTCAGCTTGATGGTGCCCACGAACGAGGACTCGATGAACGAGGAGTCGACCACCTGCGCCGTACCGCCGACGTGGAAGGTGCGCATGGTGAGCTGCGTGCCCGGCTCGCCGATCGACTGCGCCGCGATGACGCCGACCGCCTCGCCCATGTTCACCGGCGTACCGCGGGCGAGGTCGCGCCCGTAGCAGGCCGCACACACGCCGTTGCGGGTCTCGCAGGTGAGCACCGAGCGGATCTTCAGCGACTGGACGCGGGCCTCTTCGATGGCCTCGACGTCCTTCTCGTCCATCAGCGTGCCGGCCTTGCAGATCAGCTCGCCGGTGGCCGGGGCATGCACGTCCTCCGCCGCGGTGCGGCCGAGCACGCGGCTCGACAGCGTGGCGATGACCTGACCGGCGTCGACGATCGGCTCCATGGTGATGCCGCGGGTCGAGCCGCAGTCGTACTCGGAGATGATCGCGTCCTGCGCCACGTCCACCAGACGGCGGGTGAGGTAGCCCGAGTTGGCGGTCTTGAGCGCGGTGTCGGCGAGGCCCTTACGCGCACCGTGGGTGGAGTTGAAGTACTCCAGAACGGTGAGCCCCTCTTTGAAGTTCGAGGTGATCGGGGTCTCGATGATCTCGCCGGACGGCTTGGCCATGAGGCCGCGCATCGCCGCCAGCTGACGCATCTGGGTGGGCGAGCCACGCGCACCGGAGTGCGACATCATGTAGACCGAGTTCATCTGCTTGGTGCGGCCCGTCTCGGGGTCCGTCTCGACGGCGGAGATCTTCTCCATCATCGCGGCGGCGACCTTGTCGGTGCACTTCGCCCAGGCGTCGATGACCTTGTTGTACTTCTCGCCCTGGGTGATCAGGCCGTCGAAGTACTGCTGCTCGAACTCCTTCGCCAGCTCGGCCGTCTCGTTCACGGTCGAGTACTTGGAGTCGGGGATCACCATGTCGTCCTTGCCGAACGAGATGCCGGCCTTGAACGCGTTGGTGAAACCCAGCTGCATCACGCGATCACAGAAGATGACCGTCTCCTTCTGACCGGTGCCGCGGTACACGGCGTCGATCATCTTGGAGATGTTCTTCTTGGTCATCAGCTGGTTGCAGGTGTCGTACGGCACCTTCGGCGAGCGCGGCAGCAGGTCGCCGATGAGGGCGCGGCCCGGCGTCGTCTCGTGGATCTGCGACAGCGGGTTGCCGTCCTCGTCGAACGTCTTGTAGCGGACCTTCACCTTCGAGTGCACAGTGACGATCTTGGCATCGAGCGCATGCTGCAGCTCGTTGATCGAGCCGAAGGTCATGCCCTCGCCCGGCTCGTTCTCCGACATGATCGACAGGTAGTAGAGGCCCAAGACGATGTCCTGCGACGGCACGATGATCGGCTGACCGTTCGCCGGATGCAGGATGTTGTTCGTCGACATCATGAGCGTGCGCGCCTCGAGCTGGGCTTCCAGCGAGAGGGGAACGTGCACGGCCATCTGGTCGCCGTCGAAGTCCGCGTTGAAGGCGGTGCAGACCAGCGGGTGCAGCTGGATCGCCTTACCCTCGATCAGCTTGGGCTCGAACGCCTGGATGCCGAGACGGTGGAGCGTCGGCGCGCGGTTGAGCAGCACCGGATGCTCGCGGATCACCTCGTCGAGGATATCCCAGACCTCGGGCTTCTCCTTCTCGACCAGCTTCTTCGCCTGCTTCACCGTGGACGAGTAGCCCTTCGCGTCGAGACGCGAGTAGATGAAGGGCTTGAAGAGCTCGAGCGCCATCTTCTTCGGCAGGCCGCACTGGTGGAGCTTCAGCTCCGGACCCACGACGATGACCGAACGGCCGGAATAGTCGACGCGCTTGCCGAGCAGGTTCTGGCGGAACCGGCCCTGCTTGCCCTTCAGCATGTCCGACAGCGACTTCAGCGGGCGCTTGTTGGCGCCCGTGATGACGCGGCCGCGGCGGCCGTTGTCGAACAGCGCGTCGACGGACTCCTGCAGCATCCGCTTCTCGTTGCGGATGATGATGTCCGGCGCGCGCAGCTCGATGAGGCGCTTCAGGCGGTTGTTGCGGTTGATGACGCGGCGGTAGAGGTCGTTGAGGTCCGACGTCGCGAAGCGGCCACCATCCAGCGGGACCAGCGGGCGCAGGTCCGGCGGGATCACGGGGATGACCTGCATGATCATCCACTCGGGCTTGTTGCCGGACTCGAGGAACGAGTCGACGATCTTCAGCCGCTTGGCGAGCTTCTTCGGCTTCAGCTCGGAGGTCGACTCGGCGATCTCCTTGCGCAGGCTCTCCGATTCGCGCGGCAGATCGAGCTGGAGCAGCAGCTCGCGGATCGCCTCCGCGCCGATCAGCGCGGTGAAGGTCTCGCCGTGCGTGTCCTGCAGGTCGAGGAACTCGTCCTCGGACAAGAGCTGGCCGCGCTTGATCTCGGTGACCATGCCCGGATCGGTGACGATGTAGGACTCGAAGTAGAGGACGCGCTCGAGGTCCTTCAGCGTCATGTCCAGGAGGAGGCCGATGCGCGAGGGCAACGACTTCAGGAACCAGATGTGCGCGACCGGGGCGGCGAGCTCGATATGGCCCATCCGCTCGCGCCGCACGCGCGACAGGGTGACTTCGACGCCGCACTTCTCGCAGATGACGCCCTTGAACTTCATCCGCTTGTATTTGCCGCACAGGCACTCGTAGTCCTTGATCGGACCGAAGATGCGCGCGCAGAACAGGCCGTCCCGCTCCGGCTTGAAGGTGCGGTAGTTGATGGTCTCCGGCTTCTTGATCTCGCCGAAGGACCACGAACGGATTTTCTCGGGGCTCGCGATGGAGATCCGGATCCGGTCGAACGTCTGCGTGGGCGCCTGCGTGTTGAACAGGTTCATCACTTCCTGGTTCATACGGCGACTCTCCTTTGCCCTCGCGTCAAGCGAGCCATCATTATGCGCGCCAAGCACGCCCAATTTCGTAGAGACACGGGCGGTCGAGCCGCCCCAGCCTCAGCGCCGGCCATCGAGGCCGGGCGCGCCGCAATCCCGTCGGCGCCACGCACAGCACCCGGCGCGCCCTTCGGGGCACACCGGGTCGCCATGAGGCACCGTTCTGAGGCGGGATGAGTTTTTCGCAAGGTAGAGCCTATATAGGCGATCCCTTGCGATCCCGCCAGCGGGCGTTGAACGCCCGCCTCACATGTCATTGCCGTCAAGCCGGGCCCTACTCCGCCGCCAGCTTGCGCGCGTCGATGTCGTTGTTGATCACCATGTCGCGCTCCACGTCCGTCAGCTCGACGTTGAGGCCGAGCGAGCGGATTTCCTTGACGAGAACGTTGAAGCTCTCGGGGATGCCCGCCTCGAACGTGTCGTCGCCGCGCACGATGGACTCGTAGACCTTGGTGCGGCCCGCGACGTCGTCCGACTTCACCGTCAACATCTCCTGCAAGGTGTAGGCGGCACCGTACGCTTCCAACGCCCAGACCTCCATCTCACCGAAGCGCTGGCCGCCGAACTGCGCCTTGCCGCCCAGCGGCTGCTGCGTGACCAGCGAGTACGGACCGATCGACCGGGCGTGGATCTTGTCGTCGACGAGGTGGTGCAGCTTCAGCATGTAGATGTAGCCGACCGTCACCTGACGATCGAACATCTCGCCCGTCCGCCCGTCGTACAGCCACGACTGACCCGACCCGTCGAGACCGGCCTGCTCCAGCATCTTGACGATGTCCGGCTCACGCGCACCGTCGAACACCGGCGTCGCGATCGGCACGCCGCGCGAGAGCTGCTCGCCCAGACGCAACACCGAGTCCTCGTCGTATTCGGCGAGCGGCTCGTTGGTGCCACCCTCGTAGATGTCGAGCATGGCGGTACGAAGCTCGCCCGTCTCGCCCGACTCCTTGGCGAGGCGAACCAGCTCGCCGATACGCCGGCCGAGGCCCGCGCACGCCCAGCCGAGGTGCGTCTCCAGGATCTGCCCGACGTTCATGCGCGAAGGCACGCCCAGCGGGTTGAGCACGATGTCGACATGGGTTCCGTCCTCCAGGAACGGCATGTCTTCCACCGGCACGATCTTCGACACGACACCCTTGTTGCCGTGACGGCCGGCCATCTTGTCGCCCGGCTGGATCTTGCGTTTCACCGCCACGAAGACCTTGACCATCTTCATGACGCCGGGGGGCAGCTCGTCGCCGCGCTGCAGCTTCTCGACCTTGTCCAGGAAGCGCTCCTCGAAGCGCTTCTTGGCCTGGTCGTACTGGTCGCGCATGGCCTCGATGTCGGCCTGGATCTGCTCGTCGGCGAGGGCGAACATCCACCACTGCGAGCGGGGCGTGTTCTCCAGTACGTCGGCGGTGATCGCCGAGTCGGGCTTGAAGCCGCGCGGGCCGGAGACCGCCTGCTGGCCCGACAGGACCTCCTGCAGGCGGGCGAAGGTATTGCGGTCGAGGATCGCCTGCTCGTCGTCGCGGTCCTTGGCGAGACGCTCGATCTCCTCGCGCTCGATCGCCTGGGCGCGCTCGTCCTTCTCGATACCGTGGCGGTTGAAGACACGCACCTCGACGATGGTGCCGACGACGCCCGGCGGCACACGCAGCGACGTGTCGCGCACGTCGGAGGCCTTCTCGCCGAAGATGGCGCGGAGGAGTTTCTCCTCCGGCGTCATCGGCGACTCGCCCTTCGGCGTGATCTTGCCGACGAGGATGTCACCCGCCTGCACTTCCGCGCCGATGTAGGCGATGCCCGCCTCGTCGAGGTTGCGCAGCGCCTCCTCGGAGACATTCGGGATGTCGCGCGTGATCTCCTCGGGGCCGAGCTTGGTATCGCGGGCCGCGACCTCGAACTCCTCGATGTGGATCGAGGTGAAGACGTCGTCACGCACGATGCGCTCGGAGAGGAGGATCGAGTCCTCGAAGTTGTAGCCGTTCCACGGCATGAACGCGACGAGCACGTTGCGGCCGAGCGCCAGATCGCCGAGCTCCGTCGACGGACCGTCGGCGATGATCTCGCCCTTGGCCACCGCGTCGCCCACCCGCACCAGCGGACGCTGGTTGACGGTGGTGTTCTGGTTGGAACGCTGGAACTTCATCAGCTGGTAGATGTCGACGGCCGACTTGGTCGGGTCGAGCTCTTCCGTCGCGCGGATGACGATACGCGTCGCGTCCACCTGGTCGACGATGCCGGTCCGCTTGGCGGCAATCGCGGCACCCGAGTCACGGGCGACGATCGGCTCCATGCCGGTGCCGACGAACGGCGCCTCGGCCCGCACCAGCGGCACGGCCTGACGCTGCATGTTCGAGCCCATCAGCGCGCGGTTGGCGTCGTCGTTCTCCAGAAACGGGATCAGCGCCGCGGCGACCGAGACGAGTTGCTTGGGCGACACGTCCATGTAGTCGACACGGTCGGCCGGCATCATCTGCACGTCACCGGCCTGTCGCACGACGGTCAGCTCGTCGACGAAGCGGTTGTCCTCCAGAAGCGGCGCGTTCGCCTGGGCGACGGCGTGCTTCTGCTCTTCCATCGCGGAGAGGTAGACCACCTCGTCGGTGACCTTGCCCTCGAACACCTTGCGGTAGGGCGCCTCGATGAAGCCGTACTTGTTGACGCGCGCGAACGTCGCCAGCGAGTTGATCAGGCCGATGTTCGGGCCTTCCGGCGTCTCGATCGGGCAGATGCGGCCGTAGTGCGTCGGGTGCACGTCGCGCACCTCGAAGCCGGCACGCTCGCGGGTCAGACCGCCGGGGCCGAGCGCCGAGAGACGGCGCTTGTGCGTCACCTCGGAGAGCGGGTTGGTCTGGTCCATGAACTGCGAAAGCTGCGAGGAGCCGAAGAACTCGCGCACCGCGGCCGCGGCCGGCTTGGCGTTGATGAGGTCCTGCGGCATCACCGTCTCGATCTCGACGGACGACATGCGCTCCTTGATGGCGCGCTCCATCCGCAGGAGGCCCAGGCGGTACTGGTTCTCCATCAGCTCGCCGACCGAGCGAACCCGGCGGTTGCCGAGGTTGTCGATGTCGTCGATCTCGCCCTTGCCGTCGCGCAGGTCGATCAGCGTCTTGATGACCGCCATGATGTCCTCCTTACGCAGCGTGCGCTGCGTGTCGGGGGCATCGAGGTCGAGGCGCATGTTCATCTTCACGCGGCCGACGGCGGAGAGGTCGTAACGCTCCGGATCGAAGAACAGCGACTCGAACATCGCCTCGGCGGTCTCGATCGTCGGCGGCTCGCCGGGGCGCATGACGCGGTAGATGTCGAACAGCGCCTGCTCGCGGGTCTCGTTCTTGTCCGCCGACAGCGTCTTGACGACGTAGTCGCCCTTGGTGACGTGGTCGATGTCGAGCACGGTGACCTCGGACAAGCCCGTCTCGAGGAGCTTGTTGAGCCCCTTCTCGTCCAGTTCGTCGCCCGCCTCGGCGTGGATCTCGCCGCTCTCGAAGTCGACGATGTCGTCGCCCAGATAGCGGCCGTACAGCTCGTCGTCGGAGACGCGCAGCGCCTTCACGCCCTTCTCGGTGAGCTGCTTGATCGTCCGGGCCGTGATCTTGCGGCCCTCCTCGATCACCAATTCGCCGGTGTCGGCGTCGACGAGGTCGGTGTTGGCCTTCTGCCCCTTCAGGCGGTCGCCCTCGAAGGGCATGCGCCAGCCGTCGCCGTCACGGGTATAGGTGACGCGGTCGTAGAAGGTGTGCAGGATCTCTTCGGGCGACAGACCCAGCGCCATCATCAGCGAGGTGACGGGGATCTTGCGGCGCCGGTCGATGCGGGCGTGCACGATGTCCTTGGCGTCGAACTCGATGTCGAGCCAGGAGCCGCGGTAGGGGATCACGCGGCCGGCGAAGAGCAGCTTGCCCGACGAGTGGGTCTTGCCCTTGTCGTGGTCGAAGAAGACGCCCGGCGAGCGGTGCATCTGCGACACGATCACGCGCTCGGTGCCGTTGACGATGAACGTGCCGTTCTCCGTCATGAGCGGCATGTCGCCCATGTAGACGTCTTGCTCTTTGAATTCCTTGGGGCTCTTGGCGCCCGTATCCTCGTCGACGTCGAACACGACGAGGCGCAGCTTCACCTTGAGCGGCGCGGCGAACGTGATGTCGCGCTGGCGGCACTCGTCGACGTCGAACTTCGGCGCCTCGAACTCGTAGTCCACGAACTCCAGCATGGCCGTGCCGGCGAAGTCGGAAATCGGGAAGACGGATCGGAACACGCCCTCCAGACCCTCGTCGCCGCGGCCGCCCTCCGGCTTCTCAACCATCAGGAACTGGTCGTAGGACGCTTTCTGCACCTCGATCAGGTTCGGCATCTCCGTGACCTCACGGATCGAACCGAAGTATTTGCGAACTTGCTTACGACCTGAGAACGCTTGCGTCATACCTTGCCCCCTCTAGCGCGGAACGGACCCGCGTGACGCGCCGTCGCCCCTAACGACGCGAAAGGCCGGCGCTCAACGAGAGCGCCGGCGATTGGTTGATCCGGCCGGGCGCGAACCCGGCCGTCTGCGGCCGAAGCCGCGAACGCGAAACGCGTCCTTACTTCAGCTCGACCTTGGCGCCGGCCTCTTCGAGCTGCTTCTTGATCTTCTCGGCCTCGTCCTTGGACGCGGCTTCCTTCACCGTCTTCGGCGCGCCCTCGACGAGGTCCTTGGCTTCCTTCAGGCCGAGACCCGTGATGCCGCGGACTTCCTTGATGACGTTGATCTTCTTGTCGCCGGCCGCGGTCAGGACAACGTCGAACTCCGTCTTCTCTTCGGCCGGGGCCGCAGCCTCGGCACCGCCGCCCATGCCCATCATCGGCATGGCCATCGCCGGCGCGGCGGCCGCGGCGGAAACGCCCCAGCCATCCTCGAGGCGCTTCACGAGGTCGGACACTTCGAGAACGGTCAGCTGCGAGAGCTGGTCGTACAGGCTTTCGATATCTGCCATTTGCTTTGATCTTTCCAGGTTGTCGGTTCAGTGGGCGAGGTCCAGGGGGACTTACGCCGCCGATTCCAGTTTCGCCTTGTAGGCTGCGAAAACACCGATGAGGTTCTGGGCCGGAGCATTGAGCTGCTTGGCCAACTTTTCGCCGGGCTGATTGAGAACCCGCGCGAGGTTGGACCCCGGCATGAGGAGAACGCCCATAAGCTTCGAGCGGAGCTCTTCGATCGGGGGCATCTTGGCCAGCGCCTCGACACCCTTGTCGTCCATCGCCGAGGATCCGAGGATCCCGCCGATGATCTTGAGCTTCTCGTTCTTCTTGGCGTATTCCGTCAGAACTTTCGGAGCTGCGACCGGATCGATCCCGTAGGCGATGCCCACAGGACCCTTGAACATCTCGGACGCGACACTCCGGTCGCCGTTTTCGAGCGCAATCTTGGCGAGACGGTTCTTGATGACTTTGAACTTCGCGCCAGCATCTTTCATCTGACGGCGAAGGTCGGTCATCTCGGCAACGGTCAGCCCGATATACTGGGTGACGACCACGGAGCCCGAATCGGCGAAGACTTCCTCGAGGAAGCCCACCATTTCGCGTTTTTCGGCTCTGTCCACCGTTGTCTCCAAGACATGGGCGACGCGGATCGCGCCACCCGGCTCAAAATGCTCGGACAGGCTCACGCCAGCCGAGCGGTTCACACCCGTCCCGAGAGCGAACGGATCACCGTTCCGACCCCCGTCTATGCAGGTCCATTAAGGGGCTTACGCTACACACCCCTCCTGCAGTCTCGGACAGGCTGCCCCGGCTTCGGCGCCCCTCGTGGAGGCTCCGGTTCCGAGGCGACCCTCTCCCGGCCGAAGCCGGGGGAAGCTTGTGCGCCCTGCGATGCCGGGCGAATTCCTTGTTCAGCGGCGCCCCTCGTCGGAGCTGTCCCGCACGATCCAGTCGAGCAGGCCGGTCACGGCGCTCAGACCCAGGACCACGGCGAAGGCCACCGCGAAGACGACGCCGGCGACGATCACCACCCCGACCAGCGAGCCCCAATGGAGCCCGCCGTCCTGCCCCTCGGGCGACCACATCGCCGAAAGGCCGTACATCAGCGCCAGAGCCGGCGCATAGGCCAGAACCTGGAGCCCGGCGAACACCAGGCCGAACCGGACGTCCCGGCGGCGGATCCGCGCCTCGCCCGGCACGCTCCTAGACCGCCCGTCGCTGCGGGAACTCGGCCGATCCGGGCCTTCTCGCCCGGCGCGTCGCCCCTGTCGTCATCCGGCACCCCCCATTTATGCGGGTCGTGCCGGCGGGCAGGTGTGCCGCGGCGGACCGCGACGCCTCAGCCGACGAGACCCCGCACCACGGTGATCACGAACACCGTCGAGGCCGCGACGAGCGCGGCCAGGACCATGCGACGCCAGCGTGGCTGCGGCTCACCCGGCACGTCGCCCTAGGCCTCCGCGGCCATCGTCGAGATGTCGACCTTCAGGCCTGGCCCCATGGTCGACGTCATCGACGCCTTCTTCATGTAGGTGCCCTTGGACCCGGACGGCCGGGCCTTGTTCACCGCGTCGTAGAAGGCGCGGATGTTCTCGACCAGCTTGTCCTCGTCGAACGAGAGCTTGCCGACGCCGCCATGGACGATGCCCGCCTTCTCGACGCGGAACTGCATGGCGCCGCCCTTGGCGTCCTGCACGGCCTTGGCCACGTCCGGCGTCACGGTGCCCACCTTCGGGTTCGGCATCAGGCCGCGGGGCCCGAGCACCTTACCGAGGCGGCCGACCAGCGGCATCATGTCGGGCGTCGCGATGCAGCGCTCGAAGTCGATCTTGCCGGCCTGAACCTCGGCGACCAGCTCCTCGGCACCGACGATGTCGGCCCCGGCGGCCTTCGCCTCCTCGGCCTTGTCGCCACGGGCGAACACGGCGACCTTGACGGTCTTGCCGGTGCCGTGCGGCAGCAGGCACACGCCGCGGACCATCTGGTCGGCGTGGCGCGGGTCGACGCCCAGGTTGAAGGAGACCTCGACGGTCTCGTCGAACTTCACCTTGGAGCGCTCCTTGAGGAGCTTCACGGCGTCGGTGAGCGAGTGGGACCCGTGACGGTCGAGACCCTCGTAGGCGCCCTGCATGCGCTTTGCGAGCTTAGCCATCGACGACCTCCAGACCCATCGAGCGGGCAGAGCCCATGACCATCTTCGCCGCCTGGTCGATCGAGTCGGCGTTGAGGTCCTTCATCTTCGCTTCGGCGATTTCGCGGCACTGCGCCATCGTGACCGTGCCGGCCTTTTCCTTGCCCGGCGCCTTGGAGCCGGACGACAGGCCCGTCGCCTTCTTCAGGAAGAAGGACACCGGCGGCGTCTTGATTTCGAACGTGAAAGACTTGTCGGTGTAATAGGTGATGACGGTCGGACAGGGCGCACCCTTTTCCATGTCCTGCGTCTTCGCGTTGAAGTCCTTCGTGAACATCACGATGTTCAAGCCGCGCTGACCGAGCGCCGGGCCGATCGGCGGCGACGGGGTCGCGGCGCCCGCGGGCACCTGCAGCTTGATGTAACCGGCAATCTTCTTTGCCATCTCATCTCCTCACGGGCCGAAGCCCTACCAAAAATCGGGCCTCATGCCCGTCTGCGGTCCGGGTCCGGGGATTGGTCGCCCCCTCGCCTCCCGCAACTCGTCGCCGCCCGCAGGAGGCCGGCGCAACTAGTGCGCCACCTTCTCCACCTGGCCGTACTCCAGCTCGACGTTGGTCGGGCGGCCGAAGATGGACACCGCCACCTTCACCCGCGCCCGCTCGTCGTCGACCTCTTCGACCAGGCCGTTGAACGAGGCGAACGGACCGTCCGCCACGCGAACCTGCTCGCCCACCTCGAAGGTCACCTTCGGACGCGGGCGCTCCACCTCCTCGGTCACCTGGTGCAGGATCCGCTCGGCCTCTCGGTCGGGGATCGGCTGCGGGCGCTGCGTGGCGCCCAGGAACCCCGTGACCTTCGGGGTGTTCTTGATGAGGTGGAAGACCTGGTCCGTCAGCGCGCACTTGACGAGGACGTAACCGGGGAACGTGACCCGCTCCGTCTCGACCCGCCGGCCGCGCTTGACCTCGGAGACCTTCTCCTTGGGAACCAGGACCTCTTCGAAAAACTCCGTCAGCCCACGCAGCTCTGCCTCCGCGAGGATCGCCTCGCGGACTTTATTCTCAAAGTTCGTGTATGCGTGGACGATGTACCAACGCTTGTTCATGTCTTTTCCTCGGAGATCCGTCGGGGCTGCCGCTGAAGGCGCCTCAACCGAGGATCTGGCCGACTCCCCAGCCGAGGATCCGGTCCACTAGAAAGAAGAACACCGATGCGAAGGCGCACATGATGAACACCATCACGGTGGTGATAATCGTCTCACGCCGGCTCGGCCACACGACCTTGGCGGTCTCGGCCCTCACCTGCTGGATGAACGTCATCGGATTCGTCGCCACTCAGACCCCTTTTGCCAACCGGGCACGCCCGGCGGCGCTCGTTCTGTTATCGACGCAGTGAAGCCCCGCAGCACCGCCGCAGGGCTTGCCCGACACCGATCGTCGAAACATCAAGGCGCACGACCCCCTTCGGCGCCTCGCGGAGGCCGTACCTAACAATCGTTCGATTGAGATGCAACCCCTTCGGCAGCATCTGCGTTGAGGTGCCCACCTGAAAGTGTGACCGCATGCGCCGGCCACACAACCCGCCTGCACGACCCGATCGCACGACCCGATCGCACGACATGGCAGGGGCGGAGGG
The DNA here is from genome assembly GCF_022865125.1 of Acuticoccus sp. I52.16.1. Lineage (NCBI taxonomy): Bacteria > Pseudomonadati > Pseudomonadota > Alphaproteobacteria > Hyphomicrobiales > Amorphaceae > Acuticoccus > Acuticoccus sp. I52.16.1. The sequence continues at coordinate 813,759 of NZ_CP094828.1, forward strand.
ACTCGAACCCCCGGCCTACGGTTTTGGAGACCGCCGCTCTACCAACTGAGCTACACCCCTATCTGCGCCATGCAATAATCGCGATCGGCGGTCGCTGCAAGCGCTCAGTCGCATCCCGTGCAATGGCCGGCCCTTCGGGGCCCTCGCGGCACCGCTCACTCCGGCGGCGGCCAGCGCCGCGACACCGCGTGCACCTCGCTTGCCGGCACCGACACCAGCTCGTCCTCCGGCCAGCGCAGCGCCGTCAACGCCCCGCCGAAGACGCACCCGGTGTCGATGCACACGGTGCGGTTCAGCCGGCGCGGCGCCAGCATCGGCGTGTGCCCGTAGACCACCAGCGGCGCGCCGCGGTAGTCGCGCGCCCAATCGATGCGCACGGGCAGGCCCTGGGCGTCCACCTCGCCGGTCGTCTCCCCATACATGGCGAACCGCCGCGCCCGGCCCGACACCTCGCCGTGCATCTCGCCCTTCAGCCCCGCATGGGCCACCAGCAGCGCCCCGCCGTCCAGCCACAGATGCGCCGCCATGCCGGCGATATGCGCCGCCACCGCGGCACGAAAGTCCGGATCCGTGCGCTCCAGCTCGTCCACAGTCTTTTGCAGGCCGTGCTCCAGCTTCACCGGATTGCCGCGCAGGTAACGCTCCAGCTTGTCGTCGTGGTTGCCGCGCACGCCGAGCGCGGTGCCCTCCGCCGTCATTCCCATCGCCGTGCGCAGGACATCGACGTTGCGCGGCCCCCGATCGGTCAGATCGCCCACGAAGACGACACGCCGCCCATCGGGATGGCGAGCGCCGGCAAGCCCCGCGCCCGCGGGTAGCGGATCCACCCGGTAGCCCAGCACCTCGAGGAGCCGGCGCAGTTCGACCACGCAGCCATGCACGTCGCCGATGATGTCGAACGGGCCGCAGTCGCCGCGTCGGTCGACCGGCGGGCCGTTGCCCTTGTCTTCGGCATTGCGGCTCATCGCGTTGGGATCATTCGGTCATCACCGTCGGCTTCATCCTCTCCGCCATCTCATGGGACGCCCGGACACCGGGCGAGCGCCCGCGGGCGCACCGGCGGAACCCCGCCCCGCCTCGCCTCGCCTCTCCTGGGCCGGCCCGGCCGCTTCCTGGCCTCCGAGCCGCGTCATTTTGGCATGCAATGTGCAAAGTCGCCCACCACTCCCCGCCATGTGGGGCCGCGATCCATCGCAACCAAGCACATACCTTACTGACCAGGAGCCCTGTCGAATGGACCTTCGCCTTCCGTCCCTCGCCGTCGCGCTGACCGCGCTGGCGTTCACGTCCGCCGCCCAGGCGGACACCGTCAGCCTGAAGGTCATGGGCCAGCCCGGCTCCACCGGCCTCATCCAGAAGAACTACGAGGCCCCCTTCTTCGAGAGCCTCGCCGAAAAGACCGGCCTCGACCTCGACATCACCTACACCCCCGTCGATGTCACCGGCGTGAAGGAAACCGAGCAGCTCCGCCTCCTCAAGAGCGGCCTGTTCGACATCATCGCCCTGCGCCTCGGCCAGGTCTCGCGCGACGAGCCGACCATCCTCGGCCTCGACCTCGTCGGCCAGAACCCCGACTACGCGACCGCCAAGAAGACCATCGACGCCTTCTTCCCCGTGGTCGACAAGCAGCTCCAGGCCAAGTTCGACACCAAGCTCCTCGGCGTGTGGCCGTTCGGCCCGCAGGTCCTCTTCTGCAAGCCCGAGATCGCCGAGCTGTCCGACCTCGACGGCAACAAGGTCCGTGTCTACGATCAGTCGCTCGCCAACTTCGTCTCCTCCGTGGGCGGCACCCCGGTGCCGATCGGCTTCTCCGAGGTGCACCAGTCGCTCGCCCGCGGCGTGATCGACTGCGCCATCACCGGCCCCAGCTCGGCTAACACCGCCGCCTGGCCGGAAGAGACCAACTACATGCTGCCGATCGCCTTCCAGGTCGCGGTGCAGGGCTACGGCATCAACCTCAACACCTGGAACAAGTTCTCCGAAGAGGAGCAGGCCACCATCCAGGCCGCGTTCGACGAGCTCTCGGGCGAGATCTGGGCCTACTCGGAAGAGATCTTCAACGACGCGGTGCGCTGCAACGTCGGTGAGGAGCCGTGCGAGACGGTCAAGCTCTACGACCTCGCCCTCGTCCCCATCTCCGACAAGGACAAGGCGACCATCCAGAGCGCGCTGAAGGAGATCTCCTTCCCGGCCTGGAAGGAGATCTGCGACAAGGTCAACCCGACCTGCTCGCAGGACTGGCTCGACACCGTCGGCAAGGCTCTCGGCTTCTGATCACCCTCGCCCGGCGCCGCCTCCCCGGCGCCGGGCCCGCCTTGTAACCCCTCCCCCCGCGTAAGGTCCGCAGCGCCATGCGTCACTTCTCCCGCCTCGCAAGCTGGCTGTTCGGGCTCGCGCTCGTCGCCCTGTCGCTCTTCGTGACCGTCGAGACGATCTCGCGCAAACTCTTCAACCACTCCTTCGAGGGGGCGGACGAACTGGGCGGCTACGTGCTCGCCATCGGTTCCTCGCTCGCCTTCACGGTCGCATTGGTCGAGCGCGCGCACGTGCGGATCGACGTCGTCCACGGCCGCCTGCCGCTGCGGGCCCGCGCCGTCCTGGACTGGCTGTCGGCCGTCTCGCTGGGGCTTCTGGGCGGGTTTCTCGTCTACATCGGCTACTACGTGATCCGCGACACCCTCTCTTACGGCTCGGTTGCCCAGTCCCCCTGGGCCACTCCGCTCATCTACCCGCAGAGTGGCTGGTATGCCGGATACGTGCTCTTCGCGGTCGCCTCCGTCGCGCTCGCCGTCTACGCCACGGTCCTCCTCGTGCGCGGCCGGTTCGAGGCGCTGAGCGCCCACTTCGACCCCATGGGCGCCGAGGACGAGGTCCGCGAAGAGCTCAGCCACGTGGAGGCCCGCTGATGGACCGCCTGGTACCGGGTATGCGCCCAACGCCCCGCCGGGGTGTCCGCTCATGAGCGCCGGCGCCGTCATCATCGGCTTCACGGCGATGCTCGTGATGATGATCCTGTCGCTCCCCGTCGCCGTCATCATGGTGGTGACGGGCGTCGTCGGCGGCACGCTCATCTTCGGCTGGCCGCTGGTCCTGTCCATGGGCCCGGTCGCCTGGGGCGTGCAGAACGAGAACATCCTCACCGCCGTCCCGCTCTTCATCCTGCTGGGCGAACTGCTGCTGCGATCCGGCCTCGCCGACCGCATGTACACCGCGCTCGCGGTCTGGTTCGTGCGGCTGCCCGGCGGGCTCCTCCATACCAACATCGGCGCCTCGGCGCTCTTCGCGGCGACGTCCGGCTCCTCCGTCGCGACGGCGGCCACCATCGGCACCGTCTCGCTCCCCAACCTGATGAAGCGCGGCTACAGCCCCAGCCGCTCGCTGGGGTCGCTGGCGGCCGGCGGGACGCTCGGCATCCTCATTCCGCCCAGCGTCAACCTCCTGATCTACGGCTCGCTCGCCGAGACCTCGATCGGCCAGCTCTTCATCGCCGGCATCGTGCCCGGCCTCCTGCTGACGCTCTTCTTCATGCTCTTCATCGCCGTGCAGAGCCTCGTCAGTCCCGACCCGGCGCAACAGGTCGAGGAGGAGCTGCTCCCGTTGCGCGAGCGGCTGAAGCTCGCGCGCCACCTGGTGCCGCCGCTCATCATCTTCCTGGTGGTGATGGGGTCGATCTACCTCGGCATCGCGACGCCGACCGAGTCGGCCGCGCTCGCGGTCGTCGTGGCACTGATCTTCATCGCCGTCAGCGGCCGCCTGTCGCTCCCCCTGCTCGACACCTGCTTCCGCCAGTCCGCCAAGACGACCGGCATGATCCTGATGATCGTCGCCGCGGCGTTCATGCTCAACGTGACGCTGGCGCTGGGCGGCGCGGCGCAGGCGATGACGACGTGGGTCGCCTCGTTCGGCCTTTCGGCGACATGGCTCCTCCTCATCCTCATCGCCTTCTACTTGATCCTCGGCATGTTCATGGACGTCCTGTCCATGCAGGTGCTGACGATCCCGATCGCGCTGCCGGTGATCTCCGCCGCCGGGATCGACCCGGTGTGGTTCGGCATCTTCGTCGTCCTGATGTGCGAGCTGGGGATGATCACGCCGCCGGTCGGCATGAACCTCTACGTCGTGCAGGGCGTGCGCACCGACCGGGGACCGTTCGGCGACGTGGTGAAGGGCGCGATCCCCTATGCGCTGATCATGATCCTCTTCACCATCCTCCTCATCCTGGTGCCCGAGATCGTCCTGTGGCTCCCGGCGCAGATGCGATGAGCGCCACCGAGGCCGGCGAGGCCTGGCGCCTCACCGCGACCGAGCTGCTTTGCGCCTACCGCGCCGGAACGCTCACCCCGGCGGCGGTGCTGGACGCCGCGCTCGCCCGCATCGCCCGGCTCGACCCCGCGCTCAACGCCGTCGTCGCCCTCTCGCCGACGGCCCGCGAGGAGGCCGCGCGGTCCACTGCCCGCTGGGCGGCCGGCATGCCGCGCGGCCCGCTCGACGGCGTGCCGGTGATGGTGAAGGACAACATGATCGTCGCCGGGATGCCGGCGACGTTCGGCAGCGCCCTCTTCGCCGATCGCCCGCAGGACGAGGACGAACTCCCCATCCGCAGGCTGCGCAAGGCCGGTGCCATCGTCGTCGCCAAGACCAACACGCCCGAGTTCGCCGTCGAGGGCTACACCGGCAACCGCCTGTTCGGCGTCACGCGCAACCCGTTCGACCCGGATCTGACGCCGGGCGGCTCGTCGGGCGGGTCGGTCGCGGCGGTGGCGGCCGGCTTCGTGCCGTTGGCGCTCGGCACCGACGGCGGCGGCTCCACCCGGCGTCCGGCGGCCTATACCGGGCTCGTCGGCCTGAAGCCCGGCATCGGCGCCATCGCCCGCGCCGGTGGCCTGCCGCAGATCCTGATGGACTTCGAGGTGGTGGGGACCTTCGCCCGCTCCGCCGCCGACACGCGCCTCCTCTACGAGGCGCTCGCCGGCCCGGACCGTGCCGACCCCGCCTCCCGCGAACGCGCCGTCGCGCCGCCGCGCGCCCCGCTGCGCATCCTCCACGTCGAGCGGATCGACGGCGCGCCCTGCGACCGGAGCATCCTCGCCGCCGTCGCCCGAACGGCCGACGCCTTGCGCGGCCTCGGCCACACGGTGGTGCCGGGCGACCTCCCGGTGGACACCGCCGGCCTCGCCGCGCTGTGGCCGGCGATCGCCGAGATGGGCCTCGCCCGGCTGATGCAGCGGGAGGCCGCGTTCGCCGCCCTCGCTTCGCCTCGCTATGTGGAAATGGCCGAGCGCGGCCGCGCCCACCCGGCGACCACCCTCCTCGCCACGCTGGAGACCGTCGCCGCGGTGCGCGCTCAGACCTCCGCGCTCTTCGCCGACGTCGACCTGGTGCTGATGCCGGCTTGCGCCGCGATGCCCTGGCCCGCCGCCGAGCCGTTCCCGACCGAGATCGACGGGCACCCCGTCGGCCCCCGCGGCCACGCGGTCTACACCGGCTGGGTCAACGCCGCCGGTCACCCGGCCGTGTCGCTCCCCTGCCCGGTCGACGGCCTCCCCATCGGCGCACAGCTGATCGGCGACCTGGGCGCCGAGCCCCTGCTCCTCGACATCGCCGAGGCCTACGCCGACGCAGTCCCCCTCTTCCCCCGCTGGCCGGCAATGGCACAGACGAACGCCCCGAACGCCGGCGCGTGAGCAGCGGCCGGTAGCCGATGAAATCGAAGAAGGCTGGAGCGGGTGAGGGGAATCGAACCCCCGTCGTCAGCTTGGAAGGCTGCTGCTCTACCATTGAGCTACACCCGCGTGCACGCCTGAGCGTGACGGCGCCGAGGCGCTCCTCGAATTGGCACGGCCGCTCGGGCTTGGCAAGCGCCGCGGCGCGTTACTGCGCCGCCGGCTCCAGCGCCTCGGCCGAGATGAACCCGCCCGACTGGTGCGACCACAGCCGCGCGTAGAGGCCGCCCGCATCGGCAAGCGCCGCGTGGCGGCCCTCCTCCACCACGCGGCCATGATCGAGCACCACCAGGCGGTCCAGCGAGGCGATGGTCGACAGGCGGTGCGCGATCGCGATCACGGTCTTGCCCTCCATCAGCGCGAAGAGGCTCTCCTGGATCGCCGCCTCGACCTCCGAGTCGAGCGCGCTCGTCGCCTCGTCCATCACCAGGATCGGCGCGTTCTTCAGGAACACCCGCGCGATCGCGATGCGCTGGCGCTGGCCGCCCGAGAGTTTCACCCCGCGGTCGCCCACGTGCGCGTCGAACCCGGTGCGTCCGCGCGCGTCCGACAGGCCCTCGATAAACTCCAGCGCATTCGCCCGCCGCGCCGCCTCGTGGATCTCCGCGTCGGTCGCGTCGGGGCGGCCATAGGCGATGTTCTCGCGGATCGAGCGGTGCAGCAGTGCCGGCTCCTGCGTCACCACGCCGATCGCCTCCCGCAACGCGTCCTGACGCACCGCGGCGATGTCCTGCCCGTCGATCAGGATGCGCCCCGCCTCCAGATCGTGCAGACGCAGCAACAGGTTCATCAGCGTCGTCTTGCCCGCCCCCGACGGACCCACGAGGCCGATCTTCTCGCCCGGCCGCACGGTCAGGTCGAGATGGTCGATCACCCCCCGCTCCTTGCCGTAGTGGAAGCGGATTCCGTCGAACACGATCTCGCCCTTCGTCACCGTCAGCGCGCCGGCGTCCGGCGCGTCCTTCACGGCCGGGGTCTGGGCCAGCATGCCGCGGCCGTCGGCGATGGTGCCGACCGCCTCGAACAGCATCGTCATTTCCCACATCACCCAGTGCGACAGGCCGTTGAGGCGCAGCACCAGCGTGATCGACACCGCCAGCGCCCCCATCGAGATGGAACTCGTCGTCCAGAAGTAGATGCCGAGCGCACCGATCGAGAACAACAGCACCGCGTTGAGCGCGTAGTTGACGACGTTGAACGCCGTCACCAGGCGCATCTGCCGGTGCACGGTCGCCAGGAAGCCGTCCATCGCCTCGCGCGAATAGTCCCGCTCGCGGTCGGCGTGGGAGAAGAGCTTCACCGTCTGGATGTTGGTGTAGGCGTCGACGATGCGGCCGGTCATCATCGAGCGCGCGTCGGCCTGCGCCTCGGACGCCTTGCCGAGACGGGGGATGAACCACCACAGCGTCACCGCGTAGGCCAGGGCCCAGACGATCAGCGGCAGCATCAGCCGCCAGTCCGCCTGCGCCGCCACCACGACGATGCCGACGAAGAACGAAATCACGTAGACGAAGACGTCCGTCACCCGCAGCGTCACGTCGCGCACCGCGAGCGAGGTCTGCATCACCTTGGTGGCGATGCGGCCGGCGAACTCGTCCGCGTAGAAGGCGACCGGCATGCGCAGGAGGTGACGGTGGGCGAGCCAACGCACCACCATCGCGTAGTTGCCCGCCAGCGTCTGATGCAGGATCGCCGACTGGAGCATGATGAGCGACGGCAGCCCGACGAGGATCGCCACCCCGACGATCGCCAGCGTGCCCCCCTCCTCGGCCAGCAGGCTGGAGGGGTCGTGGGTGGACAGCCAGTCGACCAGCGTGCCGAGGAATCCGAACAGAAAGGCCTCGCCCAGCCCGATCGCCGCCGACAACGCGCACATGATCGCGACCCAAGGCCATACGTCGCGCGAGTAATGCCACATGAAGGCCAGGAATCGGCGGGGCGGGGCGAGCGTCGCGCGCGTCGGATAGGGGTCGACCAGGCGCTCAAAGAAACCAAACATCGTGCCCTCCGTCGGCCGCATATAGAGATGCCCGCTCCGGAAGGGAAATGAAGCTTTGATGTCCGCCCGCCGCAGCCGGCGTGGCCAGGGCGGCATGGCGGGGGCCGGCCGGAGTTCGCGGCGCGGGCAGCGGGGCTCGGCGGGGCTCGGCGCGGCATGCCCGCTGCGCCGGCGGGGACGGGGCGTCGCAGTCGCCGGACCGGGCCTTCCGGTGCGCCCGCGATGCCTCTAGGCTGCGGCGTATGGGCATCTTCCTCGACCCCCGGCGGACCGCCGCCCCGCACCGCGCCGACACCTCCCGACGGCGCCGCCGGGCGATCCGCGCCGCACTCGCTCTCGCGGTCGGTGCCGCGCTTCCCGCGCAGGCCGCCCCGCTGGCGGGGGTCGGCGCGCCGCCGCACGTCGCGGCCGTCCGCCTTGCCGAAGCGCCGGTGCCGACCGCCAAGCCGGGCGCGGCCCCGCGGCGCCATCCCCGCGCCGCGAACGCCGCCGGAGATGCCACTGGTGATGGTGCCGCCGAGCGTGAAGTGAGCGACCGCGGCGGGCTGTTCGGCACCGGTCTCTTTAGCGGCAGCCGCGCCACGTCCGGCGGCGGAGGAGGCGGCAATACCGCGCAGCGGGCGCTCCTCGCCGCCTATCCCGGCGCCTTCCGGATCGACGGCGACACGGTCGTCTTCCCCGACGGCACGCGGATCGCCTGGGACGACGGCCGCCGCAAGTCCGCCGCCGCCCTCTTGGCCGACCCCGACGTGGAGGACATGTTCCACTATCCCTATCCCGCCGGCGCCCCGGCCCGCGCCCCAGGCCGCGACGAAGACCCCGGCCGCATCCGCAACGACGCCTTCTTCAAGGCGCTCTACGGGTCGAGCGCGGGGGCGGTGCGCGGCAGCCTTCGGTCGGTGCCCTGGGTGCCGCGCCTCGGCGGCGGGCAGCTCCCCGTCACCACCCGATTCGGCGTCGATCGGAAGCTGGAAGCCGTCTCGCGCGAGTTGGAACGGCTCCCGGCGCGCTTCCACAAATACCTCGTCCCCTCGGCCGGGACCTTCAACTGGCGCGTCATCGCCGGAACCGACCGCCAGAGCGTCCACTCGTTCGGCGCCGCGATCGACATCAATACGAAATACACCAACTATTGGCGCTGGGACGCCCCGAAAAGCGGCGGTCCGCTGCCTTACCGCAATCAAATTCCGCTCGAAATCGTCTCGGTGTTCGAGAAATATTGTTTCGTCTGGGGTGGGCGCTGGTATCACTATGATACAATGCACTTCGAGTATCGGCCCGAACTCTTACCCCATTGCCGCTGAAAGCCGATTTCGTCTCGCGAACGGCGCAGCCTGGAATTGGACGAAGTTGCCGAACGCCGGTTCGAGGCGTACCGTTCCCGAGAAACACGGGAGGGTAGATTGTGAACCGTTCGGTCTCGCTGGACGATAAGTACGACCTCTCGAAGGATCACGTCTTCCTGTCCGGGACGCAGGCGCTGGTGCGTCTCTGCCTCGCCCAGGTCGCGCGCGACGCCGCCGCCGGGCACCGCACCGCGGGCTACGTCACCGGCTACCGCGGCTCGCCCCTCGGCGGCCTGGACCAGACCTTCGGCAAGGTCCGCAAGCTCCTCGGCGACAGCGTCCTCTTCCAGCCCGGCCTCAACGAGGACCTCGCCGCGACCGCCATCTGGGGCAGCCAGCGCGCCGCCCTCTTCGGCGAGAACAAGTACGACGGCGTCTTCGGCCTGTGGTACGGCAAGGGCCCCGGCGTCGACCGCTCGGGCGACGTCTTCCGCCACGCCAACCTCGCCGGCACGGCCCCGCTGGGCGGGGTCCTCGCCCTGCTGGGCGACGATCACACCTGCGAAAGCTCCACCACCGCCCACCAGTCCGAATTCGGCCTGGTCAACACGCTGATGCCGATCCTGTCGCCCGCCGGCGTGCAGGACATCGTCGACTACGGCCTCCTCGGCATCGCGATGAGCCGCTTCTCGGGCCTGTGGATCGGCTTCAAGCTGGTCAAGGACACGGTCGAGTCCACCGCCTCGATCGACGGCCGGACCGACCGGCTCGACATCCTCCGCCCCGCCTTCGAGTTCGCGCAGAGCCCCAATATCGCCAACGTCGGCTTCGACGCGCTCGGCGAAGAGGCCCGCCTGCACGACATCAAGCTCCCCGCCGCCCAGGCCTTCGCCCGCGCCAACCGGCTGAACCAGGTCGTCATGCGTGGCGGCCCCGCGGCGCGCATCGGCCTCGTCGGCACCGGCAAGAGCTGGCTCGACCTCCTGGAGGCACTGGCCGCCCTGGGGATCGACGAGGTGGCCGCCGCCAACCTCGGCATCCGCGTCATGAAGGTCGGCATGCCCTGGCCCATCCCGCGCGAGGACATCGTCGACTTCGCCGACGGGCTGGAGCAGATCATCGTCGTCGAGGAGAAGCGCGGCCTCATCGAGCCGCAAATGAAAGACGCGCTCTACGGCACCGCCAACGCCCCCGCCATCGTCGGCAAGCACGACGAGACCGGCCGCGATCTCTTCCGCGCCCCCGCCGCGCTGGACGCCAACCACGTCGCGCGCGAGATCGGCCGCCGCCTGGCGGACCGCGGCGCCGAGATGGTGCGCGCCCCGCTCGCCGAGCTGGAGGCGCTGGCCGACCGGCTGAAGGCCACCACCAACATCACCGAGCGCAAGCCGTACTTCTGCGCCGGCTGTCCGCACTCCTCGTCGACCGTGGTGCCGGAGGGGTCCAAGGCGGGCGCGGGCATCGGCTGCCACTTCATGGCCATCTGGATGGACCGTGACACCGTCGGCTTCACGCAGATGGGCGGCGAGGGCGCGCAGTGGGTCGGCGAGGCGCCCTTCTCCACCCGCCCGCACATGTTCCAGAACCTCGGCGACGGGACCTACAACCACTCCGGGTCGTTGGCGCTGCGTGCCGCCGTCGCCGCCGGCACCAACATCACCTACAAGATCCTCTTCAACGACGCGGTCGCCATGACCGGCGGCCAGACCCACGACGGCGGCAACCTCACCCCCGCCGCCATCGCCGCCCAGGTCCGCGCCGAGGGCGTCAAAGAGGTCGCCATCGTCACCGACGAGCCGGAGAAATACGCCAAGATCCCGCTGCGGGACGTCACCGTCGACCATCGCGACGAGATCATGGACGTGCAGAAGCGCCTCGCCGCGACGCCCGGCGTCACGGTGATGATCTACGACCAGACCTGCGCCTCGGAGAAGCGCCGCCGCCGCAAGCGCGGCGCCTTCCCCGATCCCGACAAGCGCATCGTCATCAACGAGCGCGTGTGCGAGGGCTGTGGCGACTGCGGCGTGCAGTCGAACTGCGTGGCGATCCAGCCGGTGGAGACCGCCTTCGGCCGCAAGCGCCAGATCGACCAGTCCTCCTGCAACAAGGACTTCTCCTGCCTCAAGGGCTTCTGCCCGTCCTTCGTCACCGTCCACGGCGCCAAGCTGAAGGCGACCACCGTGCCGGACATGCCCGAGGACCTCCCCGAGCCGACCCGCGCCCCGCTCACCGACGCGATGGGCCTGCTGGTGACCGGCGTCGGCGGCACCGGCGTCGTCACCGTGGGCGCCGTCATCGGCATGGCCGCCCACATCGAGGGGCTCGGCGCCGGCGTGATCGACATGGCGGGCCTCGCCCAGAAGGGCGGCGCGGTGCTCAGCCACATCAAGATCGCGCCCAAGCCGGAGGACATCACCACCATCCGCGTCGGCGCCGGCGACGCCATGGCGGTGCTGGGCTGCGACATCGCGGTCGCCGGCTCGGCCAAGGTGCTGGCGGCCATCGGCGAGGGCGCCAAGGTCGTCGTCAACACACACGAGCAGTTCCCGGGCGACTTCACCCGCAACATCGACTTCACGCTCCCCTCGCGCCGCATCGTCCAGGCGTTGGAGGCGCGGGCCGAGACCGTCGCCTTCGACGCCACCGACGCCGCGACCACGCTCTTCGGCGACGCCATCGCCTCCAACATGATGGTGATGGGGGCGGCCTATCAGTCCGGCGCGCTGCCGCTGTCGCCCGCCTCACTGGAAGAAGCGATCCGCCTCAACGGCGCCGCGGTGCCGATGAACCTCGCCGCCTTCCGCGCCGGCCGCCTGTCGGTCGCCGACCCGGACCGTTTCGCCGCGATGCTGGCGGCTTCCGCCGGCACCCCGTTGCCGCACCGCGTCGCCCCGGCCAACGCCGACGAGCGGGTCGCGCGCAACGCCGAGAGCCTCACCGCCTATCAGGACGCCGCCTACGCCAAGCGCTTCACAGACCGGATCGATCAGGTCCGCGCCGCAGCCAGGACCGCCGGGATCGACAGCGAGACCCTGGTCGATACCGTCGCGCGCCAGCTCTACAAGATGATGGCGATCAAGGACGAGTACGAGGTGGCGCGGCTCTACGTGGACGGCGGGTTCGCCGAGCAGCTGAAGCATCAGTTCGCCGGGTATGACAGCCTCGAATTCCACATGGCGCCGCCGATCCTGTCGCAGACCGACGGGCGCACGGGCCGCCCCGCCAAACGCGCGTTCGGGCCGTGGATGCTCAAGGTTCTGCCCTACCTCGCCAAATGGCGGCGCCACCGCGGCACTTGGCTCGACGTCTTCGGTCGCACCGCCGAGCGCCGCGAGGAGCGCGCCATGCTCGCCCGCTACGAGGCGACGGTCGACCACATCGCCAAAACGCTGACGGCCGAGCGAGCCGAGGCGGCCGTGGCACTGGCGGGCTGGGTCGAGGCGATCAAGGGCTACGGCCCGGTCCGCGCCGAGAACGTCGAGAAGGCCCTCACCCGCCTGCCGGATCTCGAGGCCGCCTACGACGACGCTCCCACCCGCTCCCGCCAGGCCGCCGAGTAGAAGGCATCCCCGACCCGGCCCGCACGCGCAGGCCCCCCCACACGCAGGTCCCGCACACGCCCCCTCGCGCTCGCCGCCTCGCGAGGGCGAGGCCTCGGCGCCGTCCCTCGGGAGCGGTGCGAGCGGTGCCTGTGCGTGACCGCACCAGCCGATGTGCCCCGGCGCCGCCGGCGCTCGGGTCGCCTGCGCCGTCGCCCCTCGCCCCGCCCGGCACGTGATGCCGGCGGTCGCATCCATCCCCCCTGCGCGGCCCCGACGTCGCGAAAACCCGCGGGGCACGCTGCGGCGGGCTATCCGCGCCCGGCCAGTTGCCGCGCGTCGCGGGCCCGCTCGCGGCGGCGCAGCAACGCCCGCGCCGTGGCGCCGCCGGAGCGTTTGCCGCGCACGGCGGGCGTGCGGCGCGCCACGTCGGCCTTCACCGCCTCCGGTCCGCCGCGGGCGTTGGCGTCGCGCGGCAGCGTCACCGTCACCCGCAGACCGCCCTCGCTGCGGTTCTCCAGCGTCAGGCTGCCGCCGTGGGCGCGGATCACGGTCCGCGCGATCGAGAGTCCCAGCCCCGCCCCGCCGGTTTCGCTGCTGCGCGAGGCATCGAGCCGCACGAACGGCTCCAGCACCTCGGCCAGGCGGTCCTCGGGAATGCCCGGCCCGTCGTCGTCCACGGTCACGTGGATGGCGGCGACGCGATCGATCAGCCGCACGCGCCCACCCCCGCCATAGCGCCGCGCGTTCTCGGCGAGGTTGGCGAACGCACGCGACAGCGCCACCGGCCGCCCCTCGATCATCAGGCAGGGCGGACCGTCGTAGAGGATGCCGCCCCCCGCCTGGTCCTGCAGCATCGCCGCCAGGTCGACCAGCGTGCGCGGCTCCTCGTGCGCCTCGCCGCGACCGTAGGCGAGGAGGCCGTCGGCCATCACCCGCATCTCGTCGAGCGTGCGGACCATCGCCTCACGCGCCTCGTCCTCCAGCATCTCGGCACGGATCCGCAGCGAGGTGATGGGCGTGCGCAGGTCGTGGCCGACGGCGGCGATGGTCCGGGCACGCTCGGCATCGAACTGGGCGATGCGGCGCTGCATGGCGTTGAACGCCTCCGCCGCGCGGCGCACCTCCGCCGGGCCGGCGACCGCGGCGGTGGCGCTGCGGTCGCCCTCCCCGGCGCGCTCGGCGGCGGCGGCGAGCGAGCGGATCGGCCGCGTCAGCCGGCGGGTGAACGAGATGCCGACCCCCAAGACGCACACCAGCGAAAAACCCAGCGTCATCAACACGGCGCGGCCACCGATCGGCGGTCCCGGATCGACCACCGGCAGGCGCGCGTTCAGCCACATCCCATCGGCGAACGGGATCGCGACGGCGACCGGCTCCGGCGGCCAGAAGCGCCAGCCCCCCGGCCCCTCCCCGTGCCGCCCACCGCCGCGCCCGCGTTCCGCGCCCGGCCACGGAACGGGCCCGTGCGGCGCTGCCGCCTCGCCGCCTGCCTCGGTCCGGCGCTCGTGCCAGCGCCCGCGAGGCGCGCCGCCGTCCGAACGGTCGCGGCGCGGGAGACGCGCGCGCGGCGGCAGGTCCTGCGCGGCGACGCGCACGGCGGGGGCGAAGCCGGCCTCCCCCATCTCGGCCGAAAGGCGGGCTGCGACGCGCCGCGCGGTGGCGTTCTCCAGCGTGTCCGGAATATCGGGCGCATCGTCCACATGAAGGCGCAGGAACGGCGACGACGTCGTCTCGGCGATCCCCACGCGCAGGTGCGGCGGCACCTCCGCCATCACCGCGGCGATGCCGGCGAGCCGCTCGATCTGTGCGCCGCGGCGCACCTCGCGCGCCACCCGCGCCCGCTCGGCGCCGACCACCACCAGCGCCACAACGTTGGCCACCAGCAGCGCCACCACCAGCAGCAGCGCGAATTGCGCGGTGATCGTGCGCGGCACGAAGATGCGCCCCAGCCACCGCCCGACTTGCGACACCCCCTCCATCAGGCGACGTCCTCCACGTCCGCCGCCAGCCGGTAGCCGCCGCCCCACTCGGTCACGATGATGCTGGCGCGCTTGGCATCCGGCTCGATCTTGCGGCGCAGGCGGCTCACCTGGTTGTCGATCGCGCGGTCGTAGGCCTTCGCCTCGCGCCCCTGCGTGAGGTCGAGGAGTTGGTCGCGCTTGAGCACCTTGCCCGGCCGGTCGAGCAGCACGGCCAGAAGCCGGTTCTCCGCCGTGGTGAGTGCGATCTCGCTGCCGTCGGCCCGCGTCAGCGTCCCGGCGGCCGCGTCGTGGACGAGGCCTGCGAAGGCGCGGCGTCCGGACGGGACCGGGTCGCGGGTGGGCGGCACGCGGCGCAGGATCGCCCGCACCCGCGCCAGCAGCTCGCGCGGGTTGAACGGCTTCACCACATAGTCGTCCGCCCCCAGCTCCAGGCCGACGATGCGGTCCGCGTCGTCCGCCATCGCGGTGAGCAGGATCACCGGCGGCCCTCCGGTCGACGTCAGCCATCGGCACAGCGACAGGCCGTCCTCGCCCGGCATCATCACGTCGAGCACGACGAGATCGATCGAGCCGTTGCCGATCGCGGTGCGCGCCGCCGCCGCGTCCGCCGCCAGGCTGACCCGGTGGCCATGCTTCTTCAGATAGGCGGCGAGCGGCTCGCGAATGTCGCGCGCGTCGTCCACCACCAGGATGTGAGGCTCGTATGTTTCGTCCATGCGCCCACAAATAACGCCGTCCGCGAGCGCGCGGAGAGAACTTTGTCGCCAATCGTGTCAGTCCCCGCGGGCCGACAGAGACCGCGACAATTGGAGCCTGCGGCCGACACACATTCCGGCCGCCCGGCCGCTACCTGTGAGTGGAAGGCGCACGACGCCTCACTGATAACAGGAGCCACAGATGAGAAACGTTTTCATTGCCGCACTCCTCACCGGCAGCATGCTGACGGCGGCCACCGCCGCCAACGCGTTCACCGGACCGCAGGCCCCGGTCGCGGCGCAGAACGGCGTGGCGAAGGCTGACTTCGACGGCAGGCGCGGCGGTCCGCGCTGCGAGGACGGGCGCCACTTCAAGCGCGGTCACCACGGCGGCGAGCGCGGTGGTGAGCGTGGCGGCGAGCGCCGCTTCGGCCGCGGTCCGGGTCCGCATGGGCCGATGATGCGCGGCGGACCGCGTGGCCCGATGATGATGATGATGGAGGTCATGCGGCAGGCCGACGCGGACAAGGACGGCAAGGTCACGCAGGAGGAGATCGACGCGCTGATCACCGCCAAGGTGGAGCTGGGCGACACCGACGGCGACGGCGCCATCACCCTCGAGGAGTTCAAGACCATCTACCTCGACCTGATGGCGCGCCAGATCGTCGACCGGTTCCAGGCGATGGACGAGGACGGCGACGGCCGGATCTCCGCCGAGGAGCGGGACGAGAAGTTCGCCGGGGTGGTGGAGAAGATGGACCGCAACGGCGACGGCGCCCTGTCGCGTGACGACGGGCCGCGCGGCCGCCACGGCCACGGCGGCGCGCGCGCCGGCAAGCGCGGTGGCGGGCGCGACCATGCCGAATATCGCCACGGCCCGCGCCACCACCGCATGCGGGGCGACGACTGCGGTCCCCGCGGCGAGCGGGGCGGTCCGCGCTTCGAGCGGGGTCCGCGCGGCGAGCGGCCGGAGATGCCCGGCGCACCCGACATGCCGGCCTCCCCGCAGGACGACGCCCCCGCTGCGGCAGAATAACCCGCATCCTTCGGCGAGAGACAAAGCGTTTTCCCGCCGGGGGCGATTGGCAACACGCTCAAAACGCGCAAATCGTATGGGGCGTGAGCCTCCCGGGAGCAGGTCCGCCCCCGGGAGACCGCCAGGCCGCGGCCCGTCCGCCACGGCTTGGCGCGGGATCCGATCAAGTCCTACCAGGTCCCGTCCCATCCGGTCCGATTTCGTCACGGCTGATCGCAGCCCGTCCAGCCGCGGTCAGGACCAGGCGATACCCGGACGTTGCGGCGCGGCGCCTCCACTCGGGGGCGCCGCGTTTTTCGTTCGCGCGGGATCAGTAGAGCGCGATCGGGTCGATGATCGCCTGCACCGCGCCGCGCAGCCGCGAGGGGCCGAGCACGAACATGAACTCCGACACGTCGTCGGCGACGAGCGGCCCGGTGTTCATCACCTCCAGGATGTAGATGCCGTTCTCTTTCAGGAGCGTGATGTGGCCCTGGAAGGGACGGTCCGGGTTCTGCGGCGGGATGACGTCGACGCCCCAGGTGTCGGCACCGACGGCCAGCACGCCGAGTTCGGCCATGTAGTCGGCCACGTCCTCGGACATGCCCGGCTCGCCCGAGCCCCAGGCCTGCGGGTCGGACGGCAGCACGTGCTCGGTCCAGCCGGTGTGGAAGAGCACCACGTCACCCTCGCCCAGGGTCACGCCCTGCGCCTCGGCCTGTGCCTTCACGTCGTCGGCGGTGAAGTACTCGCCGGCGTCGAGGTGTTCCTTGCCGGCATGGGCCGCCATGTCGAGGACGACGCCGCGCGCCACCAGCGGCGGCACCTTCTCGAGGCCCAGCTTGGTCATGCCGGTGACCTTGGAGATCTCGCCCGCCTCGTTGCAGTTGTAAAAGTAGGTGCCGTCCTCACCGGAGTGGCCGCCGTGGGCCAGCGTGTCGAGCTGGGAGCCGATGCCGAGCCAGCCGGTGAAGATGTCGTCGTTGTAGACGAAGCCGTTGGGGAACGGCTTGACGCCCCACTGCTGCCCCGGTTGCAGGATCGTGACCGACAGGCTGCGTGCCCCGAAGGCGGGGATGTCCTTGTCGATGATGATGCCGAGGTGCTGGGTCTTGCCCTGCTTGACCAGCTTGGCCGCCGCCATCACACGCTCGGGCGTGATGGTGTTGGCCGCGCCGATCTCGTCGTCCGCGCCCCACTTGGAGGGCTGACACTCGGCGAGCGCCGCGCCCCCGGTCGCAAAGGCCAGGACGGCGGCGAGACCCGCCGCCTTCCACGTGTGCGTTGTCATATGTTTCCTCTCCTTGTTGCGGACGTTTTCACCGTCCGGTCGCCGCCGGCGCCGGCGCGGGTTCGATCTCGCCGCGCTCGATGCCGATGGTTCGGTTCGCGAACCCTTCGAGAAGGGCCGGATTGGATTCGGTGATGAGGAGCGAAAGGCCGGGGTCCTGCGCCTGCAACGCGCGCAGCGCCTCGCCGTAGCGCTGCGCCAGCACCGGGGCGAGACCCTGGAACGGCTCGTCGAGCAGGACGAGGCGCGTGCCGATCATCAGCGCACGGCCCAGCGCCACCATCTTGCCCTGCCCACCGGACACCGAGCCGGCCGGGCGGTCCCCCATCTCCTTCAGCTCCGGCAGGATGGCGTAGACCCGCTCCAGCCGCCGATCCCGCTCCGCCGGTGCGAGGCGCGCGACGCGAGCCGGCAGCAGGATGTTCTCCTTGACGGTGAAGGCCGAGAAGAGCCGCCGATCCTCCGGCGCCCAGCCGATGCCGAGCGCCGGCCGCTCGTGCGCCGGCACCCGGTCGATCGCCTCGCCCGCCAGCCGGATCGTCCCGGCGGAGGGAACCGCCCCCATGATGGCGCGCAGCGTCGTCGTCTTGCCCGCGCCGTTGCGGCCGACATAGGCGACCGTCTCTCCCTCGGCGATGCGCAAGGTCACGCGCCGCAGGATGGGAATGCCGGCGATGGCGACGGAGACGTTTTCGAGGTCCAGCATCAGGCCGTCCCAATCACGGTGCGGATGACTTCCGGGTCGGCGAGCACCTCCGCGGGCGGCCCGTCGCGCTGGATCCTGCCGGACGACCACACCGCGACGCGGCTCGCGTAGCGCGTCACCATCTCCATGTCGTGCTCGACGAAGACGGAGGTGACGCCGCGCGCCTCCAGCGCCCGGATGAGCGTCTCCATGACGGCGAACTTCTCCGACGAGGCGACGCCGGAGGTCGGCTCGTCCATCAGCAGCAGCTCCGGCTCCAGCGCCAGCGCCAGCGCGATGTCGACGAGCTTGCGTTTGCCCTCGGGGAGCTCGTGCGCCTGGCGATCGGCGACGTCGGCGCAGTCGATCAGGGCGAGCAGCGCGTCCGCCTTGTCGCGCTCCGGCGTCGCCAGGAGGCGCGTGAAGGGGGCGATGCGGCCGGCCCGCGCGGCCGCCGCGATGGCGACGTTCTCGCGCACCGTCTGCTCGGCGAAGAGCTGCGGGATCTGGAACGCGCGGGCGATGCCGAGGCGGGTGATGGCGCGCGGGCTCTTGCCGATCAGCTCCCGCCCGCGGTAGCGCACCGAGCCGGCGCGGGGCTTCAGGTAGCCGGTGCAGATGTTGAGGAAGGTCGTCTTCCCCGCCCCGTTGGGACCGATGATGGCGATGTGCTCGCCCTCGGCGATCGACAGCGCGATCCCGTCCGCCGCCACCACCCCGCCGAAGCGGATCTCGAGGCCGGTGGCCTCCAGGAGGGTCTGGCTCATGGCCGGCCCTCCGTCGTGCCGGGCATCGGCTCGCCCACCGGCCGGCCCTCGTGATGCACCTCATGGTGCGCCGGGCGCCGTCGTCCGATGCGCTGCACCAGGCCGATCAGCCCGTCCGGCTGGAAGAGGATGACGATCAGGAGGACGAAGCCGAGCGTCATCTGCCAGTAGTCGCCCACGTAGGCGGCCGCGAACTGGCGAATGAACTCGAACGCGAACGATCCGACGAGCGCGCCCAACACATGCCCCGCCCCGCCCAGAATGGCGACGAAGACCATCTCGCCCGAGCGCGTCCAGTACGCGTAGTCGGGCGTCGCGAGGCCCTGGTAGACGGCGACGATCGCGCCCCCCAGCCCCGCCAGCATCGCCGAGACGACGTAGAAGGCGAGCAAGGTGCGCCGCGGCGACAGGCCGAGATATTCCACCCGCGTCTCGTTGGTCTTGATGGCCTTGAGGGTGTGGCCGATGGGGCTGTCGAGCAGGCGGTGCGCGCCGAGGAGCGCCACCGCGAGCAATGCCAGCGACACGCCGTAGAGCACCAGCTCGAACTCGTGCCGGTCGAGCGTGAGGCCGACCACGGTCGGCCGCGCGACGCGCAGCCCGTCGGTGCCGCCGGTGACGTGGAAGAACTTTTCCAACAGCGAGTAGAGCACCATCGAGAAGGCGAGGTTCAACATGGCGAAGAAGATGTAGCGGTAGCGCACCACGAAGACGCCCACCGCGAGGCCGACGAGGCCGGCCGCGAGCGTCGCGATCGGGAGGAGCAGCACGAGGTCGACGGCGCCGACGTCGCGCAGGACGAAGCCCATCGTGTACGCGCCGACGGCGAAGAACAGCGCATGCCCGAACGACACCTGCCCCGCCTGCAGCAGCAGGATGATGCCGAGCACCGGCAGCGCCTTGGCGAAGACGATCGTCAGCAGCGGCAGCAGCGACGTCCCGACGAACGGGTAGGCCGCGCAAACCGCGAGCAGCACGGGGAAAACGAAGCGCATCATGAGACGGGGAGAGCCGCGGCTGGGGTCATCAGATCTTCCGTGCGGTGGTGCGGCCGAAGAGGCCCTCGGGGCGGACGACGAGCACCAGGACCATGATGAGGTACGGCATGACGACCTCGAACTCCGGCGCGAAGAAGACCGCGAACGAGCGGCCGAGGCCGATGAGGAGCGCGGCGAGCGCGGCCCCCTCGATCTGCCCCAGCCCCGCCGTCGCGGCGACGGCGAACGACAGGACGATCATGTCCGGCCCGATGCCCGGCAGCACCGACGTCGTCGGCGAGGCGAGCGCGCCGCCCAGCGCCGCCAGCGTGGCGCCGATGACGAACGTGACGAGGAAGGCCCGGCGCGCGTTGATCCCCACCGCCATCGCCGCCTCGCGGTCCTCCGTCACGGCGACGATGACCGACCCCGCCAGGGTGTGACGCAGAAAGATCCGCAATCCGATCAGCACCACGAGCGCGACGGCCGGCAGGAACAGCGTCTGATAGGCGGTGTAGGTGACGTTCGCGACCGAGACGTTGCCGAGATCGTTGAGCGGACCGGAGTAGAAGTAGGGCTGCACGCCCCAGATCACCCGCTGCAGGTTCTCCAGGATCATGAAGATCGCGAACGTGACGAGGAGTTGCAGCGCCTGCTCGTTGTCGTAGATCCGCCGCAGCAGGAAGCGCTCCATCAGCCCGCCGACGACGACGCCGATGACCACCGCCGTCACGAGGTAGACCGGAATGGCGAGGTAGCCGGGCATCCCGCGCGTCGCGAGCCAGGCCGCGAGGCTGACGGCGGCGTAGGCGCCCAGCGCGTAGAAGCTGCCGTGCGCGACGTTGAGGATGCGCATCACGCCGAAGACGAGCGTCAGCCCGACCGCGACGAGGAAGACGAGTGCGCCGTAGGCGACCCCGTCGAACAGCACGAGGAGGAGAAGTTGCGTGTTCACGCGCGACCTTTGCGGCAAGGTGGTCCTGCCCGGCCGGGGCCGGACGCGGAAGGCCCCCGCGTCGGCGCGAGGGCCAGACGGCCGGTCCGGCGCGGAGCCGGACCGGGGCGCGCTCAGTTGGCGTGGGTGTACTCGTCGAACCCGGTCTCGAGGAACGAGGCGTCCAGCCCGCCGATCCAGTCCAGCGACTGGGTCCCGACCGGGGGCATGATGTCCTCGGCGGCGTAGATGCGCATGTTGTCGATGATCGGGAAGTCGTAGCCGTCGACCGTCTTGGCGGTGCCGATGAGCTGCGCTTCGAGGCCCTGGTGGTCGGGTCGCAGCGTGACTTCGCGGCCGAGACCGGTGAAGGCAAGGCCATCCATCGCGGCGATCACGTCGTCCTCGGTCGGCCAGGCGCCGTCGTTGGCGTCGATCGCCCGGTCATAGGCGCCCTCGAGCGCGGCGAAGGCCTGCGCCATATGGAAGGCGGGGTAGATCGGATAGTCGCCCGTCTGCTCGCGGAAGGCCTCGACGAAGGTCTTGAACTTGTCGGTATCCTTGGTTTCCGGGTGCAGGAAGTAGTGGTCGCCCCGGCCGCCGACGATCGCCCCGTCCGGCAGCGCGCCGCCCAGACGTTGCAGCGAGGACTCGGCGAGCGGCAGCACGAAGGTGGACGACGCCGTCAACCCGCGCTGGCTGGCCTGGCGCACGAAGGTCTCGAGGTCGCCGCCCCAGGAGGTGGAGAGGATGACGTCGGGCCGCAGGGCCTGCAGGCGGGAGATCTCGGCCGAATAGTCCGGCGCGCCGAAGCGGGGGAAGAGTTCGGCCACCACCTTCACGTCCGGCTTCAACGCCTTCAACGCGGTGGAGAAGAGGCTCCAGCTGTCACGTCCCCAGGCATAATCCTGGTTCACCACCGCGATGGTCGAGAAATCCGGGTTGGTTTGCAGCAGGTAGAGGAGCGCGGCCATCATCTCGGCGGTGGCGTTGCCCTGGGTGCGGAAGTTGTACTTGTACTCCGCCTCCTCGAAGATGCGCTGCGTGCCGCAGTCCCACATGATGTTGATGACCTGGAGATCCTCGGCGAGCGGCGCCAGGTTGAGGCAGTTGCCCGACGAGATCGCCGCCATCATCACGTCGACCTTCTCGTCCTGCACCAGACGGCGGAACTCGCTGGCGAGGGTCTCGCCGCCGGCCCCTTCGTCGACGAAGAAGAGCTCGACCGGCACGCCGTCGATCCCGCCGCGGTCGTTGAGGTCCTGTGCGAGGATCTCGGCGGCGGCGCGGCCCGGCACGCCGAACACGGACGCCGGACCCGACAGGAAGGTCGTGATCCCGATCTTCACCGCGTCCGGCTTGTCCTGCGCGAATGCGCCGCTGACGCCCGACGCCACGACGAGCGCCGTCGCCGCGGCGGCGGCAATGGTCTTCAACATCCCTGGTCTCCTTCCCTCACGAGGGCCTCTATCGGGCCCTTCGCGGTGCGATCCTGGCGTCAGTGAACGACCGTGTCCATGCCGTTGAGCGATCAAAACGGAGAGACCGGCCGACTGTCGCCTCATTTTAATTATCTAGCTAATTATCTGAGATCACACAAGCATGGCTTTGCCGTGACAATGGCATTGCTTTTCGTCTCAATTTGCATACGCGGCCGTTTCATCCGCGGTTGCGGCGCACGATCTCCTTGTCCGGCGCCCGCAGCGCTGTCGGGGACGCCGTGCGCGGCGGCCCGGCCGCCACACGACCATGTCGATTTTGCGTAATCGTCTGGAAATACTTGGCGTTTATGCCTCACCGTCCGGGCTGTGACGGCCGGTCGCACGCGTCGATGCCGCAAACATTCGAACTTTAGGCGAAGGACTTGGATACCAGTGGCACACGAACGGCGCCGCGCCACACGGAGCTGACACGCACGCTGCGTGACGAAATCGAGGCCGGGCGCTGGCCGGTGGGCGGCAGGTTCCCCACCGAGGCCGACCTGCAAGCGCGCTTCGGCGTCGGCCGGCATACCGTCCGCCGGGCGCTGAAGGCACTCGCCGAGCAGGGCCTCATCTCGCGTCGGCCGAAGACCGGCTCGGTCGTCACCTCGGACCGCCCCGCCACAGCCTTCACCCACGGCCTGCGCGATATGCGCGAGATCGTCGAGTTCTGGCGCACCACCCGGTTCGATATCGAGGAGGTCGGCGCGGTCACCGTCGACGCCGCCTCCACGCCGGAGCCGGACGAGGCGGGGCACTACTTCCGCGTCGCGGGCCTGCGCTATCCGCGCACCGGCTCGGCCCCGCTGTGTTGGTCGGAGGTGCTGGTCTCCGAGCGCTACCCGGCGGTGCGGGAGGACATGCGCGCCGGCCACACCCCGATCTACGAGCGCGCCCTCCTCCACTACCATCTGACGCTCGACTACGTGGTCCAGTCGGTCACGGCGACGGAGTTGTCGCCGGCGATGGCGCGGCTCCTGGGCGCGGAAGGCGCGAGCGCCGGCCTCCTGGTGACGCGCCGCTACGTGGAGACGCGCGGGCGCGTCTTCGAGCTGGCCCGTCACCTCTATCCCGGCGGGCGCTACGTCCTCGCCAGCGTCTTCCGTGAGCGCTGAGCGGTCAGACCGCGGCGGCCATCGTCGGATAGGTGGCCGGCAGCTTGGGGACGCCGGCACGATGCACCGCGCCGCCCAGCCGTTCGGTCGGTAGCCACGCCGTCAGGCGCGTGCGCAGCGCGAGGAGGCGCGCCAGATCGATGCCGGTGTCGAACCCCATCGTCTCCAGGAGGTAGACGGTGTCCTCCGTGTCGATGTTGCCGGTGGCGCCGGGGGCGAAGGGACAGCCCCCCAGGCCGCCCAGCGAGGCATCGAAGCGCCGCACGCCCGCCTCCACCGCCGCGACCACGTTGGCGAGACCGAGGCCGCGCGTATCGTGGAAGTGGGCGAGCACGGGAACGGGGCCGACCTCGGCGACGACGGCGCCCATCAACCGGCGCACGCGCACCGGGTCGGCGTATCCGACGGTGTCGGCGATCATCACTTCGTCGGCTCCCGCCGCCACCACCTGGCGGGCGAGGTCGAGGACGTCGTCTTCCGCCACCTCGCCCTGCAGCGTGCAACCGAACGACGTGGCGATGCCGGCGCTGACCGTCACCTTGCCGGCGAGGCCGCGCGCGTCGCGTTCGGCGAGGATGGCGCGCACGGCGTCCACCGCCTCGGCGCGGGTGCGCCGCACGTTGGCGAGGCTGTGCGCCTCGCTGGCCGAGATGACGGTGTTGATCTTGGCCACGCCCGCCTCGAACGCGCGCTGCGCCCCCTTGAGGTTCACCGCCAGCACCGAAGCATAGACGGACGGGTCACGCAGCGCCGCCGCCACCAGCGCGTCGGCATCGGCGAACTGCGGGATCACCTTCGCAGGGACGAACGAGGAGACCTCGATCTCGCGGATTCCCGCGGCGGCGGCTTCTGTCATCCACTCGATCTTGCGCTCGGTGGGCATCATGTCCGGCACCAGCTGCAACCCGTCGCGCAGCCCGACCTCGCGGACCAGAATGTCTTCGCGCATGGCTTCTCTCTCCCGCCTTCGGGCGCCCTTCGTGGCGGACGCCGCTCGTTCATCCGTGCGATCGAGGGGACACGCCGGCCCCGCCGCCCGATCGCACGCTCGCCGCAGGGCATAGCACTGGTCGGGCCGGTTCAACCATTTCCGTCAGGCGCTCGTACCAAGTGTGGATGAACAGCCGGAGATGGTGCCTGCAACCCATGATATGCGCGCGGCGGTGAGAACGTCGGACAATCCGGCCCGCAAGGTCGCCCTGCATTGGTGCTTCGGCGCGCCGCGCGGGCGGCGTCAGGGGGGCGGCGCGCGCCGGACACGCCATAAAGTTGCTCTCATTTCGACACAACAAATCCTTATACTAGAAACGAAAGCTGCAAAGTGTGGATCGGACCCGCTGGATTGCGCCAGGAAAATTGTGCCATCTGCCACAATTCTGGCCCGCTGGATGCATAAATGTCCGCTCATAGATTTGGGATCGATGCCGGATATGCACAGTGTGCGCCCGTCGATCTCACCAAATGATCCGTCGGCGCGACGCGCGTCGCTCGCACTGTCGCAACGACACAACCGGAGTGCACTTTATGCGCACCATGACCACTCATTGGCATTCCACCCGTATGAAGATTTCGATAACATTGTGACGCGAATGAAAATTTAGTCGACGAACGCAGCCGGCCGGGCGCGATGGACCGCATTTTCCCATGATAGATGCCTCGCAGTGGACCGTCGGTCATCACGACGTCGCCTTGGTCGGCCTGTCGGTGGTGATCTGCCTGCTGGGGTCGCTGATCTCCGCACGCCTCCTGTGCCGCACGATCGTCGACGACGGTGGCCAGCGCGGCGGGCTCGCGTTCGTCGGCGGGATCATCGCGGCCGCGACGGTGTGGTGCACCCACTTCGTCGCCATGCTCGCCTACCGGCCCGGCATGGAAATCGCCTACGACGTGCCGCTGACGACGCTGTCGCTCGTCGTCACGCTGATCGGCAACGTGATCGCCTTCGCCATCGCCGCGATCCGCCGGCCCTATACGCCGCTCCTGGGGGGCGTGCTCTTCGGCCTCTCCACCGCCGGCATGCACTATCTCGGCATGAGCGCGGTCGCCGTGGAGGCGACCATGGCGCACAGCGCCAGCTCGGTCGTCGCCGCGGTGCTGAGCGGCTCGGTCATCGCCGGCTTCGCCTTCTCACACATCCGCACCGGCAGCGACAGCGAGACGCTGCGCGTCGGTGCGCTCCTCGCGTCGGCGACCATCGCGCTGCACTTCACCGCCATGTCCGGGATGACCATGGCGCCGCTGGCCGACGGGACGATCCCCCTCGCCCACGACCATACCGAGAGCGACCTCGGCATCGCCATCGCGGCGGTGATGATGGTGATCCTCGCCACGGGCATCATGGTCCACATGATGGACCGGCAGTCGCGCCGCGCCGCCAGCGAGCGCCTGCGGCACTACGTCAACGGCGCGGTGGACGGCATGGCCGTCACGCAAGGCGGCGTGATCGTCGACACCAACGAGGCATTCGCGCAGATGTGCGGGCTGCCGCGCGAGGCGGTGCTGGGCCGGCCGATTTCCACCTTCCTCGACGAGGACGGGGTCGGCGTCGACCGGTTGCCGGAGGGGCGGATCATCGACATGCGCCTCCACAACGCCAACGGGTCGATGCGCTCGATCGAGTTGACGGTGCGCAGCGACCATCTCGGCCGCACCGCACCGCCCAGCATCGTCTACTGCGCGCGCGACATCACCCACCGCATCGCGCAGGAGGAGCGCATCGCCTACCTCGCCCAGCACGACGGGCTGACGGGGCTGCGCAACCGGGCCGCGTTCCTGGAACGGGCCACCACCATGCTGGACTGGCAGGGCGCGCATACGCGCTTCGCCATGCTCCTGATCGACCTCGACTTCTTCAAGAGCATCAACGACTCCTACGGCCATGCCGCCGGCGACGAGGTGCTGCGCTCGGCCACGAGCCGGCTGCGCGGCATGCTCGCCAGCACGCAGATCGCCGCGCGCCTGGGCGGCGACGAGTTCGCCGTCATGACCAAGATGGAGGACCGCAAGGACGTCGCCGCTCTCGCCGAGGCGATCCACGACGTCTTCGCCACCCCGGTCTACTTCGACGGGGCGATGCTCAAGTGCGGCAGCAGCATCGGCATCGCCACCTTCCCGGAGGACGGGGAGAGCGTGCGCGGGCTCCTCAACAGCGCCGACCTCGCGATGTACCGCGCCAAGCGGGCGCAGATGAACCATTGCTTCTACGACCGCTCGATGGACGACCGCGAGCGCAACCAGCGCCGCCTCGTCGACGACCTGCGCCGGGCGATCGAGACCAATGCGATCGACGTCCACTACCAGGTGCAGATGAACCTGCGCGAGAACACGGTGGCCGGATACGAGGCTCTGGCGCGGTGGAACCATCCCGAGCAAGGGCCGATCGCGCCGGCCGTCTTCATCCCCATCGCCGAGGAGCACGGGCTGATCGGCGGCCTCGGCGCGCAGGTGCTGGAAAAGGCGTGCTCGGCGGCCGCCTCCTGGCCCGACCACCTCACCGTCGCGGTCAACCTCTCCCCGGTGGAGCTGGAGGACCCCGGCCTCGTCGCCACGGTGGAGCGCGCGCTGCAACGCACCGGGCTCGACCCCGCGCGGCTGGAGCTGGAGGTCACCGAGCAGTGCTTCGTCCTCGACATCGAGGATGCGCCGCATCGGATCGCGGCACTGCGGGAGCTGGGCCTCGCCATCTCGATCGACGATTTCGGCGCGGGCTACTCCTCGCTGTCGATGCTGCAACGCTTCCCGTTCGACAAGATCAAGCTGGACAAGTCGTTCGCGCAGGGCATCGGCGGCGACCGCAAGGGGCAGAAGATCATGCGGGCGATCCTGTCGCTGGCGGAGATGCTGCGCGTGCCGGTGGTGGCCGAAGGCGTGGAGACGATCGAGCAGCTGACCGCGCTGCGGGCGGAGGGGTGCGACTTGGTGCAGGGCCATGTCTTCGGCCTCGAGGTTCCGGGGCCGCCGAGCTTCGCCCGGCCCACCACCGCGCGGCATATGGCGGACCTGCCCCTGACGCGCAGCAGCCCGCCCGCGCTCGCCCTGCCGCAGGCCAAGTAACCCCGCCCTCCCCGCGCAGCCGCCACGCGCCGGCGCCGGACGAGGGCGCCTGAGGTGGGCGCCGGACGAGGGCAACCTAGTGGACGAGGCCGTGCAGGATGCTCGCCTCGTCGAGCGCGCCGGCGCCCCCGTCGTCGACCAGGACGGACGTGTCGGCGACGAGGTTCTCTTCGGACACGTAGGCCGTCGACTCGACGCCTTCGCAGTCGACGAAGACCCGGTAGAAGGGCTGGTCGCGGTCGGGGCGCTGGCCGGGCGGCAGGCCTTCGAGCCGCGCCTCGTCCTCGCAGAACACCGGGTCGACATCGACCACGAGGCCGCCGAAATCGTGATGGCGGTGGCGCACCGCCTGCCCGATGTTGAACTTGGCTGATTTGACGACCATCACGCGGAAACACTCCTCTGACCGGCCCGAGGGCGCGGCCGACACAACAGGCTACAGCGGGGCTCGCCGTGCGTCGGCCACACCCGCTTCTATGCCTGCAAACCTTAATGTCGGGATTGGGTTCGGCCGCGCAAAACGGTCATGCAAGGCCCGCACAAGCCTCGCGGTCGAGGCCGAATGGTGCGCCGCCGGTCCGTGCGGCGCCGAGGGCCGGCGCACGGCCGCCGCAGCGCCCTATCCGCCCGCCATGTCCGGCGGGGCGACGTGCCGGCGCCGCCTTCGCCGGCGGGCGGCATCGCGCTTACGGAATTCTGTAATCGCCTCTCCACCGCGAAGGCGGCGCCGCGCGCGCATCGCGTGCGGGCGCACGCTCGACGGGCGGCGGCGCCGAACGCGGGCGAGGCCGGCACTGTCGGGTCAGCGGATCGTCGACTCGATGGTGGTCAGCGGGACCACATCGAACGTGATCGTCATCTCGCAGCGCAATCCCGCATCGGTAAAGCGGCGATCGATCTCGAACTGCCGGCGCGCGGCGATCGCCCGCAGCAGGCGCGAGCCGGTGCCCTCGCGCCCGGCCCCGACCGGCCGCGGCCCGGTCTCCCGCCACACGAAGCTCAGCGTGCAGCGCCGGTCCTCCATGGCGCACGCGAGATCGATCTCCACCGCCCCGCCCTTCGAGAGTGCGCCGTGCTTGACCGCGTTGGTCACCAGCTCGTGCACCACCATGGACGCGTCGATCGCGATGCTGGGCGGCAGCGACACCCGGCAGTCGCCGGTGATCTCGATCAACTCGTTGTCCGGATCGTAGGCGTTGGTCTGGATGCGGATCAGCTCGCGAATGTCCACCGCGTCGTCGTTGCGGCGGAAGTTGAGATCGTGGGCGAGCGCCAGCGCCCGCACGCGCTGGGTCACCTGCGTGCCGAACTCGCTGTCGATCTCCGCGTCCCGCAGCGACAGGTGGATGACCGACTGCACCGTCGCCAGCATGTTCTTGACCCGGTGGCGCAGCTCGTCGAGCAGCAGTCGCTTCTGCCGATCGGCCATATCGCGGCGCAACGTGGCGGCGAGGATGTTGGCCGCGGTCTGGAGGAAGGCCGCGTCGCGGGGTCCGAACGAACGGCGGACCCGCGAGTGCACCCCGATCACCCCGAACGGCTCGTCCGGCGAGCCGACGATGACGCTCATCCCGCTGGTGATGCTCTCGATCCGCAGCAGCTCCGGGCCGCTGAAGCGCGTCTCGGTGGCGAGGTCGCTGACGATCACCGGTTCGTGCACGGTGAGCGTATAGCCGGCCTGGCTGCTCAGCCCGCCGTCGACCACCGTACCGACCGGCGAGTTGAAGCCGTGGGCCGAGACCATCTCCAAGTCGCCGGTTTCGGGGATCACGCGCAGCACCTTGGCGAACTCGCATCGCAAGAGGACCGCCAGCCGGCCGGGAAGCTCGGCGATGATCTCCTCCGCGGAGAGCCCGGCGAGGCTGCGTCCGCCGAGCCGCGCGACATAGGCCTGCTGCTCGGCGCGCAACTCGGCGATGGCACGCGCGGCGGTGAGCGCCGAGATGTCGCGCATGACCGAGACGACCCGCGTCGTCTCCCCGGAGCGGGCCTTGATGGGAGCGGCCGAGATCAGGACGTCCATCGTCCCCGCGGGGCCGACATAACGGGCCTGCACGTCCTCCACCGTCTCGCCGGTCTGCCAGACGGTGTTGCTGGGCAGCTCTTCGCGGGTCAGCTCGCGCCCGTTCTGCAGGATGACGTATTGTCCGGTCTCGGAGCGCGGCGGACCGGGCTGCTGGCCGAGGCCGAGCATGGTCTGCCCGTAGGAGTTCAGCCAGCCGCGCTGGCTCATCGGCTCGTCGCTGAAGGCGATGGCGATCGGGGCGATGTCGAGAATGGCCTGCAACGAGGCGACCTGCCCCTCCAGCGCCTCGTTCAGCGCGTCGATCCGCGCCTGCGCCGCCTTCACGCCGGAAATGTCGACGAACGTTGCGACCACACCGTCGATGACGTTGCCGGCGGACCGGTAGGGCAGCAGGCGCATCTGGAAGGTGGCGCTGCCGTCGCGCAGCGTCACCTCGCGCTCGGTCACCTGCAGCGTCTCCAGGACGCCGGCGACCTCGCTGGCGATGTCGATGTCGGCCACGCGGGCGGAGATGTCGCCGATGGGGCGGCCGATATCGGCTTCGATGAGGTTGAAGACGCGCTTGGCGACCGGCGTGAAGCGGCGCACCAGGGCCCCTCGGTCGAGGAAGAGGGTGGCGATGTCGGTGCCGGCGAGGAGGTTTTCGAGGTCGCCGTTGGTGCGCGCCAACTGCTCGACCTTGATCGACAGCTCGGCGTTGACGGTCTCCAGCTCCTCGTTGACCGACTGCAGCTCTTCCTTCGAGGTCTCCAGCTCCTCGTTGGAGCTGCGCAGCTCCTCGTTCATGCTCATCAGCTCTTCGTTGGCCGATTGCAGCTCCTCGTTGGAGGCTTCGAGCTCCTCGGTGGTGGCCTGGAGGTATTCGCGCGTGGCCTGCAGCTCGGCCTCCAGCGCTTGCATCTGGGCAAGGTCCGGGCGCTCGGCACCGTCACCGCTGCTCGTCGTCGCCTCGCCGAGGTCGTGGAAGACGATGAGGAAATGCGGCGCCTCCGACGCCTCGTGGCGCATCCGGCGCCCGACGATGCGCACCAGGCGCAGCCGATCCCGATCGTGGAAGCCGACGCGGTCGCGCACGGCCTCGTCCGCCCCGGAGGAGAGCGCGTGCCACAGCGAGCGCACATCCATCTTGAGGTCGCTGCGCAGGAGGTTGAAGAGTTCCAGCGAGGCCGTCCCCGGCTGCATCTTCAAGTAAGTGCCGATCGGGCCGCCGGAATAGACCAGCTCGCGCGTGGCGCCGACGATCGTGTAGGCCGGCGCCAGCTCGTTGACGAGGACGGCGTGCGCGTCGGCGAGCAGGTCGCCGCGCTGCGAGGCGGGGCGTGTGCGCACGGGCGTCTCGATCCGGTGGGGAGCGTCCGCCGAGAGGGTCATCAGCGGGAACCGGGGCGGCGTCTCCCGCGGATCGGGCTTGCGGCGGAAGATGCGCCACTTCTTGTCGACGGTCTCGAACTGCGCCTCGTGCCCGGTGATGTTCTCCGACGACCCCAGCAGCAGGCAGCCGCCGGGGCGCAGCGCGTAGTGGAAGACCGGCAACAGCCGGTTCTGCAACTCCGGCTTCAGGTAGATCAGCACGTTGCGGCAGGAGAGGAGGTCGAGCCGGGAGAAAGGCGGGTCCTTCACCAGGCTCTGGGCCGAGAAGATGCACACCTCGCGGATCTCGTCGATCACGCGGTATTCGCCGCCGACGCGGCGGAAGTAGCGCTCGAGGTACGGTTCCGGCACGTACGCGGCGACGCTCTCGGCGTAGCTGCCCGCCCGCGCCACGGCGAGCGCATTCTCGTCGATGTCGGTGGCGAAGATCTGGATCTTGGGCGGGTCTTCGCGCAGCGCCAGCTTCTCGCGCAGGATGATGGCCAGCGAATAGGCCTCCTCGCCGGTCGCGCAGCCGGCCACCCACACCCGCACCAGGTCCTCCGCCCCCTTCTCACTCAGGATGGCGTCGACGGCCTGCTCCAACGCGCGGAAGGCGTCCGGATCGCGGAAGAAGGCGGTGACGCTGATGAGCAGCTCGCGCAGGAGCTGGTGGGCCTCGTCGTCGTCATGGCGCAGGAGGTTGCCGTACTCCACCAGCGATCGCACCGCGCGCACCTGCATGCGGCGGTGGACGCGGCGATGCAGCGTGGGTTCCTTGTAGTGGCGGAAGTCGTGCCCGGTGGCGAGCTTGAGGTACTGGCAGATGCGCACCATCGCCTGCTGCGCCCCGGCGTCTTCCGGGGCGCCGTCCGCCTCGGCGAGCGAGCGCAGATATTGCGCCACCGCGTCCGGCATCTCGCCGGGGCGCAGCACCTTGTCGACCAGGCCGGTGGCGATGGCGCTGCGGGGCATCGGCGCATAGCCGGCGGTCTCGGGCGACTGGGCGATGATGTAGCCGCCGGCCTCCTTGACGAGGCGGGCGCCCTGGGTGCCGTCGCTGCCCGCGCCGGAGAGGACGATGGCGACGCCGGCCTCGCCCCGCTCGCTCGCCAGCGATTCGAAGAATGTGTCGATGGGGGTGCGCAGGCCCCGCGGCCGAGCCGGCCGCTCGACGTGGAAGACGCCGTCCTGCAGCGTCAACGTCGTGTCTTCGGCGATGACCACGACGGTGCCCGGACGCGGCCGCGTCCCGTCCTCGACGACGTGCACGGGCCGCGTGGTGGAGCGGGCGAGCAGCTCGGTCAGCAGGCTCTTGTGGGTCGGGTCGAGGTGCTGGATGACGACGTAGCAGGCGGCATCCTCGGCAGGGATGGCGCCGACCAGCTCGCGCAGCGCATCTAGGCCACCGGCCGAGGCACCGACGGCGACGACCGGGACCATCCCCAGGTCACAGCCAGGGGCCTGCACGAGGTGTTCGTCCATCGGGCCTCAGACACTATCCTTGCAACGCCGTAGGGGACCCCAGCGCATCGCATAAATCCTACGCGAGGGCTAGCCTTTCCTCCATCCCGCTCCACCTCCTCGATCATCGCCGCCCACCCGAGACGTGATGGCATTCGCCAGCCGCTTACTTGGTCGACGTGAACCGATAGCGTGCCGAAAACGTTGATTGCGCACGTCATGTCCGAGCGAAGTTCTTTGCGTCTTTTTTGGGAGCTGGTGAAACCACCATGTGTGAACCGAGCGCGCCACGAATGGCCCGTGTCCTCATCGTCGAGGACGAGATGTTCATCGGCCTGGAGCTGTCGATGATCGTCGAGGAGGCCGGCTTCGCTCCCATCGGCCCCGCCAACGACCTCGACACCGCGCGGGCGTTGCTCGAAAGCGAGCGGCCCGACGCCGCCATCCTCGACATCAACCTCGGTGCCAACATCACCTCCGCCCCGGTGGCCGAAGCGCTGACGGCGCTGAACGTGCCGTTCGTCTACGTGTCGGGCTACGGGCCCGGCTTCGTGAAGGAGAACATGCCGCCGGCGCCGCTGCTGTCCAAGCCGGTCAATCCGGAGCGGGTGGTGGACGAGATCCGCCGCGTCCTCGTCCAGGACGCCTGAGCGGGCGGTTCGGGACGCGGGCCGTCGCCGGAATGCGCCGTCCGGGCCTATCGTCCGGAGCCGGGATGCCTATGGTGACGCGACTTGAACCGACGAGAGCCGCCATGCCCGACACGCCCGCCCCGCACGCCGCGCACGCCGCGCACAAGACCACCCACGACGCGG
The DNA here is from genome assembly GCF_022865125.1 of Acuticoccus sp. I52.16.1. Taxonomy (NCBI): domain Bacteria; kingdom Pseudomonadati; phylum Pseudomonadota; class Alphaproteobacteria; order Hyphomicrobiales; family Amorphaceae; genus Acuticoccus; species Acuticoccus sp. I52.16.1. The sequence goes on from NZ_CP094828.1 coordinate 846,959, forward strand.
CGGACGACCCGCGCAACGACGACATCCTGATCTACGTCAACGGCGCGCTGAAGCCCAAGGCGGAGGCGACCGTCTCGGTCTACGATTCGGGCTTCATGCTGGGCGACGGGATGTGGGAGGGCATGCGCCTCTACAGCGGCAAGTGGGCCTTCTTCGAGGAGCACATGGACCGCCTGTTCGAGAGCTGCAAGGCCGTCTCGCTCGACATCGGCATGGATCGCGCCGGCATCCTCGAAGCGCTGACCATGACGGCCGAAGCCAACGGCATGACGCACGACGTCCATTGCCGGCTGATGATCACCCGCGGGGTGAAGGTGCGCCCGTTCCAGCACCCGTCGCTGTCCCGCTCGGGGCCGACGGTGGTCATCATCATGGAGCATTCGGTGCCGACGGCGGGGACCGGCCGCGGCATCCGCCTCGCCACGGTGCCGCAGGTGCGCGGGCTGCCGATGAGCCAGGACGCCAAGTACAACTCACACTCCAAGCTCAACTGCATCCTCGCCTGCCTCCAGGCCGAGCAGGCCGGCGCCGACGAAGGGTTGATGCTGGACCCGCACGGGTTCGTGAACACCACCAACGCCTGCAACTTCTTCATCGTGCGCAAGGGCGCCGTGTGGACCTCCACCGGCGACTATTGCATGAACGGCGTCACCCGGCAGAAGGTGATCGACGTGTGCCGCGACGCCGCCATCCCGGTCTTCGAGCGCAACTTCTCCCTGTTCGACACCTACGGCGCCGACGAGGCCTTCCTCACCGGCACCCACGGCGGGCAGACCCCGGTGGCGATGATCGACGGCAAGCCGATCGGCGAGCGGCCGGGCGGCGGCGGCCCCGTGCTCGACCGCATCCGCGCGCTCTACAAGGACCTCGTCGCCCGCGATGTCGCGTGAGGCCGGGGCCGGCGTGATGCGCAGCTTCGTCGCCGATACGCTGGCCCTCGTCGTCTTCTTCACCATCGTCGGCGCGTTGAACGAGCACTTCGTCGCCGGGATGACGTGGGCGGAGGTGGCGCGCTCACGGACCATCGGCGCGCCGTTGATGGTGCTGACGGCGCGTCCCTACGGCATCTGGCGGGACTGGCTCGTCGACCGACTCGCGCCGCCGGTGCCGCGGGCGCTGGCGGACGCGCTCGCGCTTCTCCTCTTCCAGGTTCCGATCTACGTCGCCATCCTGTGGGTCAGCGGGGCGACGGCGACCGGACTCCTCCAGGGCGCGGCGGGCTTCGCGGTCCTGATGATGGTGGTCGGGCGCCCGTACGGCGTCTGGCTCGACTTCGTGCGCGCCCGCTTCGGCCTCGCCGCCGGCGGCATGAGGCCGATGACCTTGGGTGACTGACGTCGCCAGACGAGATCGTCTGGCGATATGGTTGACTCGACCCCCTCCGGCGGCACAGTTGAACCAGCGCCGCCGGGCGGCGACAAGAACGGGGAAGGAAACGGCATGACGGGCGTCTCGGCACCGATACGCGATCCTCTGGAGGACGGCGCCGCGCCGCCCGCGCTGGAGGCCTGGCTGGAGGCCAACGTCGCCGGCTACCGCGGCCCGGCGACGCTCGACAAGATCTCCGGCGGCCAGTCGAACCCGACCTACCGTGCCACGGCGCCCTCCGGCCGCTATGTCCTGCGCCGCAAGCCGCTGGGCGAAACCCTCCCCTCCGCCCACGCCGTCGACCGCGAGTTCCGCGTCCTGAAGGCGCTGGCGGCGACCGACGTGCCGGTCCCTCCCGTCCACGCCCTGTGCGAGGACCACACCGTCGCCGGACAGATGTTCTACGTCATGGACATGGTGCCCGGCCGCGTCTTCTGGGATCCGCGCCTGCCCGACCTTTCGGGCCAGGAGCGGGCCGGCATCTTCGCCTCGATGAACGAGACGATCGCCGCGATCCATCGGCTCGACCCGGCCGCCGTGGGCTTGGACGATTTCGGCAAGCACGGCGGCTACCTGGAACGGCAGATCAACCGCTGGACACGCCAGTACCGGGCGTCCGAGACGGAGCCGAACGCGGCGATGGAGCGGCTGATCGAATGGCTGCCGCAGAACAGACCCGCCGAGGGTGAAACGCGCCTCGTCCACGGCGACTACCGGCTCGACAACGTGCTCATCCATCCGACCGAGCCGAAGATCGTCGCCGTTCTCGACTGGGAGCTGTCGACATTGGGCGACCCGCGCGCCGACTTCGCCTATCACGCGATGACCTGGCGCTTCGCCCCGGACCTCTTCCGCGGCCTCGAGGGGGCGGACCTCGCGGCGCTCTCGATCCCCGCCGAGGAGGCCTACGTCGCCCGCTATGCCGAGCGTTCCGGCTTCGACCCGCGGGCGGACTGGACCTTCTTCCTGGCTCTGTCGATGTTCCGCATCGCCGCCATCGTCCAAGGCATCGCCAAGCGCGCGCTGGACGGGACGGCGGCCAACGCGGACGCGGCGGAGGTGGGCGCAAAATGCCGCCCCATCGCCGAGCGCGCCTGCCAGATCATCGAACACGCGGGCTGAGCGTCCGCCGGACGCCGGCAAGGGAGAGATCGACATGAAGATCGAGGGATGCGTCGCGCTCGTCACCGGCGGCGCCAGCGGCATCGGCCGCGCGCTCGCCGAGGCGCTGGCCGCCGCCGGCGCCGCCCGCGTCGTCGTGAGCGACATCGACGGCGAGGGCGCGCGGCGGGTGGCGGCCGGCATCGGCGGCCGCGGCGAGGCGCTCGACGTCACCGACCCGGCCGCGATGGAAGCGTTGGTGGAGCGTGTGGAGGCGCAGGACGGCCCGATCGGGCTGGTCTGCTCCAACGCCGGCATCGCCACCGGATTCGGCACGTTCGACAACGCCGCCGGCGCGGACGACGCCACCTGGCAGAAGGCGTGGGAGGTGAACGTGCTTGCCCATGTGCGGGCCGCGCGCATCATGGTGCCGCGCATGAAGGCGCGCGGCGGCGGCCACTTCCTGCACACGATCTCCGCCGCCGGGCTCCTCAGCCAGATCGGCAGCGCGGTCTATTCCACGACCAAGCACGCCGCCATCGGGTTCGCCGAGAACCTCGCCATCACCCACCGCGACGACGGCATTCGCGTCACCATCCTGTGTCCCCAGGGGGTCGATACGGCGATGCTGCGGGCGATGCCGGCGGGCGCGGAATCGGCCGACGGGGTGATGACGGCCGAGGACGTCGCCGCGGCCGCGCTGGCCGGCCTCGCCGAGGACCGCTTTCTGGTGCTGCCGCATGCGCAAGTGGCCGGTTACATGGCCCGCAAGGGCGAGGACTACGAACGGTGGATTGGCGGAATGGCCAAGTTTCAGCGTAACCTCAAGGGCAACTAGCCGAGGGTGCGCCCCCGGCGCCATCCAACCATGACAGCGCGCGGGAACCGCCCGGCGCGCGACCGGGACGCGCCCATGCTGAAGACGATCGACCCCCTCCTCTCGCCCGACCTCCTCTATGCGCTGGCCGCCATGGGGCACGGCGACCGCCTCGTCCTGGTGGACGCCAACTTCCCCGCCACCAGCGTCGCCGCCGAGACCGTCACCGGCGGCGTCATCCGCTGCGACGCCGGCGTCGCAGCCGCCCTCCAGGCGATCCTGACACTCTTCCCGCTCGACACCTTCGAGCCGGACCCCGCCGTCGGCATGCTCAGCGTCGCCGACCCGCGCGAGACACCGGCCGTCGTCGCCGAGATGGAGGCCGTCATCGCCGCCGAGGGGTTCACCTGGGCCGCGATCGACCGCTACGACTTCTACGACCGCGCCAAGGAGGCCTTCGCCATCGTGCAGACGGCCGAGCGGCGCTTCTACGGCAACGTCATCCTCACCAAGGGCGTCATCCCGCCGGCGTGACCGCGGGGCACATGGCAAGGGTGGACGTCACCGGGTGGTGTACAGCCGCCGCCCGGTTGATCTACGCTTCCCGCAGATGCTCGCCAGAAGCATCGAGGGAGGCGACGCCCATGACCCTGACGCGGCCCGGCCAGGCGTGCCGGAGCGCTTCGCGATGACCACGCGGATCGACGCTCACTGCCACCTGTGGCGCCTCGAGCGGGGGGACTATGGCTGGCTGGGGGGCGAAGGCCTCGAGGCCCTCCGCCGCGACTTCGAGCCCCACGACCTCGCCGCCGTCCACAGCCCCGCCGGCATCCGCCGCGCCGTGGTGGTGCAGGCCGCGCCCACCGTCGCCGAGACGCAGTTCCTGCTCGACCTCGCCGAGACCGCGCCCGCCGTCGCCGGGGTCGTCGGCTGGGTCGACCTCGCCTCGCCCGACGCCGCCGAGACGCTGGACGAGATCGCGAGCCCCCACCTCCTCGGCGTGCGCCCCATGCTGCAGGACCTCGCCGAGGACGACTGGATCGTCACCGCCCCGACCGCGGCCGCCATCGCCGCGCTCCGCGCCGCCTCGCTCCGGTTCGACGCACTGGTGATGCCGCGCCACCTGCGCCACCTGGTCCGCTTCGTCGAGGCGCACCCGGACCTGCCGGTGATCGTCGACCACGCCGCCAAACCCGCGCTCGGCGCCCCGGCGGACGACCCTCGCCATGCCGCCTGGCGCGAGGGGATGGCCGCGCTCGGGCGCACCGGCGCCTACGTCAAGATCTCCGGCCTCTTCACCGAGATGCGGCCCGACCAGCGCGCCACCCCGGCCGCCGCCGCCGCCACGCTGCGCCCGCTGGTGGACGATCTGCTGGAGTGGTTCGGCAGCGACCGGATCGCCTGGGGCTCGGACTGGCCGGTGCTCACCCTCGCCGACGAGATGAGCGCCTGGGACGAGACGACCGCCCTCCTTCTGGCCGAGTTGTCCGCCGAGGCGCGCACCGCCATCCTCGGCGGCAACGCGGCCACCTTCTACGGCCTCGAGGACGCGCGATGAGCCCCGACCCGACGCCGCTGGTCGACATGCGCGGCATCGAGAAGCGCTTCCCCGGCGTGCATGCGCTCAAGAGCGTCTCGTTCGCGCTGCTGCCGGGCGAGGTACACGCGCTGATGGGCGAGAACGGCGCCGGCAAGTCGACGCTCATGAAGATCCTCTCCGGCATCTACCAGCGCGACGGTGGCGAGGTGCGGATCGACGGCGCGAGCACCGCGATCGACAGCCCGAAGGCGGCGCAGGCGGCGGGCCTGTCGATCATCCATCAGGAGCTGTCCCTGATGAACGACCTCACCGTGGCGCAGAACATCTTCATCGGCCGCGAGCCGCGGCGCCGGTTCGGCAGGCTCGACGAGCCGGCGCTCAACCGGGCCGCGAACGAGATCTTCCGGCGCCTCAACCTGCACCTCGACCCGCGCACGCCGGTCGGCACGCTCACCATCGCCAAGCAGCAGCTCGTCGAGATCGCCAAGGCGCTGTCCTACCGCTCGCGCGTCCTGGTGATGGACGAGCCGACCGCCGCGCTCAACGACCGCGAGATCGACGAGCTCTTCATCATCATCCGCCAGCTGAAGGCCGAAGGCGTCGGCATCGTCTACATCAGCCACAAGATGGACGAGCTGAAGCGCATCGCCGACCGCGTGACGGTCATGCGCGACGGCGCGACGGTCGGCACCGTGGACGCGGCCGAAACGCCGGTCTCGGAGATCATCCGCATGATGGTCGGCCGCGAGCTGGAGAGCGGCACGGTCGAGATCCCGGACCTCGCCGCGGCGCCGCCGCTCCTCGAGGTGCGCGGCCTCTGCCGGGGGCGCGAGATCCGCGACGTGTCGTTCGCGGTCAGGAAGGGCGAGATCCTGGGCTTTGCCGGCCTCATGGGCGCGGGGCGGACCGAGGTCGCCCGGGCCGTCTTCGGCGCCGACCGCAAGGACGCCGGCGAGGTGCTGGTGCACGGCGAGCGGGTCGACATCCGCGCCCCGGCCGACGCGGTCGCGGCCGGGATCGGCTACCTCTCGGAGGATCGCAAGCATTTCGGCCTCGCCACCGGCATGGACGTGCGCGCCAACATCGCCATGGCCTCGATGGGGCGGTTCACCCGCCGCGGCGGCCGGCTCGACGAGAAGGCGATGCGCGACGTCGCGCAGGACTACATCCGCCGGCTCGGCATCCGCACCCCGTCGGACCGGCAGGAGGTGCGGCTGCTCTCCGGTGGCAACCAGCAGAAGGTCGTCATCGCCAAATGGCTCCTGCGCGATTGCGACGTCCTCATCTTCGACGAGCCGACCCGCGGGATCGACGTCGGCGCCAAGTCCGAGATCTACCGCCTGCTGGCCGAGCTTGCGGCGGAGGGCCGCGCGATCATCGTCATCTCCTCGGAACTGCCGGAGATCCTGCGCCTGTCGCACCGCATCGCGGTGATGTGCGAGGGGCGCCTCACCGGCATCCTGCCCGGCGGCGAGGCCACCACGCAGGAGGACATCATGCGCCTCGCCACGCAGCGCGAGGCGGTCATGGAACCGGCTGCCACCAGTGAGAGGGACGTCGCATGACCAGCGCCGAGGCACCGCGCGAAAGCGCCATGGCCCGCATCAACGCCTCCGGGGCGACGCAGAAGCTCCTCGCGTTCGCGAGCCTCATTCTTCTGCTGGTGGGGTTCTCGCTCGCCTCGCCGCAATTCATGCAGCTCCCCAACATCCTCGCCATCCTGCAGGCGACCTCGGTCAACGGGGTGCTGGCGGTGGCCGTCACGCTCGTCATCATCACCGGCGGGATCGACCTCTCGGTCGGCACCATGATGACGTTCTGCGCGGTGATCGCCGGGGTGGTGCTGACCTACTGGGGCCTGCCGCTGCCGCTCGGGGTGCTGGCGGCGATCGGCGCGGGCGCGTTCTGCGGCGTCTGCTCGGGGACGTTCGTCGCCAAGCTGAAGATCCCGCCGTTTATCGCGACGCTCGGCATGATGCTGATCCTCAAAGGGTTGGCGCTCGTCATCTCCGGCACCCGCCCGATCTACTTCAACGACACGCCCGGCTTCGACCTCATCTCGCGCGGGTCGCTGATCGGCTGGGTCTTCCCGTCTCTGCCGATCCCCAACGGGGTGCTCATCCTCTTCCTCGTGGCGCTCGGCGTCGCCTACATCCTGGGGCGCACGGTGCTGGGGCGGTACACCTTCGCGCTCGGCTCCAACGAGGAGGCGGTGCGGCTCTCCGGCGTGAACACGGACGCGTGGAAGATCGGCATCTACGCGCTGTCGGGGGCGATCGTCGGGATCGCCGGCATCCTCATCGCCTCGCGGCTCAACTCCGCGCAGCCGGCGCTCGGCCTCGGCTACGAGCTGGAGGCGATCGCGGCGGTGGTGATCGGCGGCACGTCGCTGTCGGGCGGCCGGGGGACGGTGCTCGGCACGGTGATCGGCGCGCTCATCATGGCGGTGCTGACAAACGGGCTGCGGATCCTGTCGGTCGCCCAGGAGTGGCAGACCGTGGTGACGGGCGCGATCATCATCCTCGCCGTCTACGCCGACCAGGCCCGCCGCCGCCGCACGACATGAGAGCACCCGTGCGTTCTGTCGAACGCGGGCGAGATGCTCTCAACGAGCGCCCCTAATGCGTGCCGGGGGCGGTGTCGAGGTTGCGGATCTCGTCGGCCACCAGCTCCTGCAGGCGCCACAGGTTGCGGTCGTAGATGCCGTGCTCGGCGAGGTGGGAGACGGTGTTGAAGAGGTACTCGGCGCAGGAGCCGGCGCTGCCGCAGGCCCGCGCCAGGATGTGGGCGACGCGGTCCAGCGGCAGGCGGCTGGCGATCCGCTCCCCCTTCGGCCCGGCCCAGAAGACCATCACCCGCACCTTGCCCTCGGCGGTGTGGACGTTGATCCAGCGCACCATGCGAACGTTCTGGTGGAAGCGGATCTCACGGCGGACCATGCGGCGGATCTGGGCGACGCGGTCGTCGTCCGGCATGCGGTAGATGACGCCGTCGCATCGGCCGCCACGCTCCAGCGCCATCATCAGGCCGGGCGTCTCGGGCGTGCCGCGCCAGCGCCGCATCTTCATGCAGAACGAGCGGTGCCATCCGTAGGCGGAGGCGCGGCGGTGGTCGATCGCGTCGAAGTCGGGCTTCCAGATCAGCGAGCCGTAGGCAAACACCCACAGCGGCTCGTGGTGCGACTGCTCGTGGAGGTCGTGCGCCACGGCGTCGAGCTCGTCCTCGCTGAGGAGCGTCCAGCCCGGCTCGGGACCGAGGTCCGGCAGCTCCCGGATCGTGCGGGCGACCAGCTCCTCGGTCAGCGACATGACACAGGGGCTGAAGCCTCCGTTCGACCGGGCAATCGTTCTGGCTGACATCGTCCCTCGCTCTTCGTTCCCGCGCGCGGCCCTCTTGAGGTATGTGGCGCCGGCGCGTGCGACAAGCTGGCCCACCGCCGCCGACCGCCGATCGCCGATCGCCCCGGCGGACTGCAACACTCGGGCCGCGAGACCTGCGCGGGACGGGGGGCCGGGATGCGCCGCGTCAGCTGACGCGCAGCTTCTCCAGCTTGCGGGCGAGCGTGCGGCGGTGCATCCCAAGCCGCCGCGCCGTCTCCGAGATGTTGAAGCCGGTGTCGGCCAGCGTCTCGTGGATGCGCTCCCATTCCAGCGTCTTGATCGAGGTGGTGCGCGGGGTCAGGGCGACGTCGGTCTGCCCCTCGCCGCGTGCGAACGCCTGCTCGATATCGTCGGTGTTGGCGGGTTTGACGAGATAGTGGCAGGCGCCGAGCTTGATGGCCTCCACCGCCGTGACGATGCTGGCATAGCCGGTGAGGACGACGATCTGGATCGCGGGGTCCAGCTTGTGCAGCATGTCCACCGCGACGAGACCGGAGGCGTTGGCGAGCTTCAGGTCCACCACGGCGTAGCCGATCTCGTGGTCGGCGAGGATGTCGGGTATATCGTCGGGGCTGGTGCCGACGGCGACGACATAGCCGCGCCGCTCGAACGAGCGTTTGAGGGTGCGGGCGAAGGCGGCGTCGTCTTCCAGGATCAGCAGCGTGCGCTCATCGGTCATCGCGTCGCTCCAGCGAGAGAACGTCGAGCGGCAGGCGGATCGTGACGACGGCGCCCCCTGAGGGGCGGTTCTGCGCCGTGGCGCTGCCGCCGAGCTTGCGCAGGACGTTGACCACGAGGAAGAGCCCCAGCCCGCCGCCGGTGCGGCCCTTGGTGGACTGGTAGGGCCGGCCGAACTCGGCGAGCATCCCCGGCGCGAAACCCGGCCCGCGGTCGGCGACGGTGATCAACAGGGCGTCCTGCGCGCGGTCCGCCGTCAGCTCCACGTAGCGGGGCGAGGCCTCCAGCGCATTGTCGAGCACGTTGGTGACGACCTGCTTCAGCGCCTCGTCGGAAACGATCGGCAGGTCCGGCTCGAAGCGGTTGGAATAATTGAGCGACACGGTGCCCCGGCCGGTGCGCCAGTCGGCCACCAGCGCGTCGAGGAATTCGCGCGCGCTGGTCACGCGCGGGGCCTCGCCGCGAATGTCGCCGGCGGACATCAGGATCCCCGTCACGATCGACTTGCAGCGCTTCACCTCGGCCTGCATCTCGGCGATCTCCTGTGCGCGGTCCGGGTCGTTCGCGAACTCCGGCATCCGCTCCCAGTCCCCCAGCGCGACCGACAGCGAGGAGAGCGGCGTGCCCAGCTCATGCGCGGCGCCGGACGCCAGGAGACCCATTCGCACGATATGGTCCTCCTCGGCCGCGCTTTGGCGCAATGCGGCTATGCGGGCATCGCGCTCGCGCAGGTTGGCGGCGATGCGGGTGAGGAAGACGACGAGCAGCCCCGCCATCAGCAGAAAGCAGGTCAACAGGCCCAGGGAGTGCAGGCGGAAAAGCTCGTAGTCGCTGCGGCCGGGCACCTGCAACGGCTCGTACTCCAGGGTGAGCCCGATGTAGCAGGCCGTCGCCACCGCGACGATGAGCCACGCGAACCGCGCCTCCAGCAGCAGCGCCGCCAGCGCCACCTGGAGCAGGTAGAGCGCCACGAACGGGTTGGCGCCGCCGCCGCTCATGTAGAGCTGCGCGGTCAGGGCCGCGACGTCGAACACCAGGACGAGAAGGAGTGCCGGGGCGGTCACCCGGTCGCGCCGCTGCACCCAGTACAGGCTGGCGAGGTTGACGGCCACCTGCGCCAGCAGGACGAGCCCCATGGTGGCGAACGGCAGAGCGGCGCCGAAGCCGAGCCCCACCACCGCGATCGTCACCACCTGCCCCGCCACCGCGATCCATCGCAGCTGGACGATGAGGAGCATGTTCTTGCGGCCGGCGTCGTCGCCCTCGAAGGTCGGTCGAAAGGCCCTGGCCGCACCGTCGCGCACGGCTGCGATGCCGCTCATGTCTCGCCTCCGAAGCTCCGGCGGCTCTCTGCGCCCGCCACACGCCGCCAATCCCTCGCCGCCCTCACGGTCGCCGTCACCGGCGCCGGACGTCGCCGCGGGCCCGGCCGGTCAGCCGAGGTGCGTCGCGGCGCCGGCCGGGGCGGGAGTGGCCGCGCGCGTTCCGGCACGCCGACCGTGGCGCAGGGCCAGCACGGTGCCGACCAGGGTTGTCAGCGCCATCGCGAACCACGTCAACGCGTAGACGAGGTGGCTGTTGTGGAAGCGCACCACGGTCAGCCCGCCGACAGGGTAGACCCCCGCCGCCCCGTGCCCCTGGTCGACGAAAAATGGCGCGACCGGGCCGAGGCCCTGCGCGGCGGCGATGGCGGCGGTATCGCGCGAGTACCAGCGGCCGGCGGCGGGGTCGTTGGCGCGCAGGAAGGCGCCGTCCGGCTCGGTGAGGCGCAGCAACCCCGTCACGGTGACGTGGTCGGCCGGCGCCACATGGTCTTCCGGCGCCCGCCGCTCCGGCGGGACGAAGCCGCGATTGACGAGCACGGTGAAGCCGTCGTCCGTCGTCAGCGGCGTAAGGACCCAGCTCCCCGGGCCGAGCTCGGTGACGGCCTGGACCAGCGTATCGTGGCCGGGCACGAAGGTGCCGCTCAGCACCAGGCGGCGGTAGGCGTCGCCATCGGCGGTGACGTCCGGCCAGGCGCCCGGGCCGGGAGCCGCGGCGGGGGGCGCCGCGAGCCGCGCTTCGACACGCGCGACGAGGTCCAGCTTCCACGCCCGGCGCTGCACCTGCCACACGCCGAGGCCGACGAAGACCACCGTCGCCAGCCCGGCGAAGAGGATGAGGCCGATGCGGCGAGCGCGTGTCATCGCGGCGCCTCAGCCGCCCGCCGCGGCGGCGGGGTCGATGTTGAGCGGCATCATGTTGGTGTTGAGGTGGTACATCACCCACAGCGAGCCGATCAGCGTGATCGCCACCACGACGAGGGTGAAGATCAGCGCCATCATCGTCCATCCGCCTTCCGAGCTGGGGCTCATGTGCAGGAAGAACACCATGTGGACGACGATCTGCACCACGGCGAAGCCCATCACCAGCAGCGCCGTGGTGGTCTTGTCGGGGATGAAGCCGGTCATCACCAGCCAGAAGGGCACCGCGGTCAGGATCACCGACAGCAGGAAGCCGGCCATGTAGCCCGAAAAGGTGCCGCCGGCGTGCCCGTCGCCGTGCGGCGGGACGTCGTCGTGGTGCGGCGGGGTGATGTGGGGTGCGGTCGGGTAGGTCTCGGCGCTCATCGCAGCATCCCCAGGAGATAGACGAAGGTGAAGACGCCGATCCAGATGACGTCGAGGAAGTGCCAGAACAGGCTGAGGCACATCAGCCGGCGCCGGTTGGCCGCGATCAGGCCGCGCTTTCGCACCTGCACCATCAGCGTCACCAGCCAGACGATGCCGACCGTGACGTGCAGCCCGTGCGTGCCGACCAGCGTGAAGAAGGACGACAGGAACGCCGAACGCCCCGGCCCGGCCCCCTCGTGGATGAGATGCGCGAACTCGTACATCTCGATGCCGAGGAAGGCCGCGCCGAAGAGGCCGGTGACGGCGAGCCAGCGCAGGACGTCGCGCTGGGCCCCCTTCTCCATCGCCAGCATGGCGAAGCCGTAGGTGATCGACGACAGGAGCAGCATCGTCGTATTGAGCGCCACCAGCGGCAGCTCGAAGAGTTCGGCCGGCCCGGGGCCGCCGTCCGTGGACCCGCCGAGCACGCCGTAGGTGGCGAACAGCGCGGCGAAGACGAGGCAGTCGCTCATCAGGTAGATCCAGAAGCCCAGCATCGTGGAGCCGCCCGGATCGTGGTGATGCTCCTCGGTCAGGTAGAAGGTCGGCGTCTCGCCGTTGCCGCCGGCGGTGGTCACGGACATCTCAGGCCCCCTGCGCGAGCAGCGCGGTGCGCGCGGCCTCGGTCTCGCCGACCGTCTCGGCGGAGACGTCGAAGTCGCGGTCGTAGTTGAAGGTGTGGTGGATCGCGAAGCCGATCATGCCGACGAACGTCACCGCGGCCAGCCACCAGATGTACCAGACCATCGCGAAGCCGCAGAGGAAGGCGAGGCCGGCCAGGACGATCCCCGCGCCGGTGTTCCTGGGCATATGGATCGCCTTGAAACCTTCGAGCGGACGCGCGTAGCCGCGGCTCTTCATGTCGTACCAGGCGTCGCTGTCATGGATGACGGGCTGGAAGGCGAAGTTGTAGTCCGGCGGCGGCGAGGAGGTGGACCACTCCAGCGTGCGCCCGTTCCAGGGGTCGCCGGTTGTGTCGCGCAGGCTGTCCCGCTTCCAGATCGACCAGGCGATCTGGATCAGGAAGCAGGCGATGCCGAGCGCGATCAGCGCCGCGCCGAACGCTGCGATGACGAACCAGACCTGCAGCGACGGATCGTCGAAATGGCGCAGGCGGCGCGTGACGCCCATCAGACCGAGCACGTAGAGCGGCATGAAGGCGAAGTAGAAGCCGACCACCCAGAACCAGAAGCTGGCGAGGCCCCACCCGCGGTGCAGCTTGAAGCCGAACGCCTTGGGCCACCAGAAGCTGATCCCCGCGAACATGCCGAACAGCACGCCGCCGATGATGACGTTGTGGAAGTGCGCCACCAGGAACAGCGAATTGTGGAGCACGAAGTCCGCCGGCGGGACCGCGAGCAGCACGCCCGTCATGCCGCCGATGACGAAGGTCAGCATGAACGCGATGGTCCACATCATCGGCAGCTCGAAGCGGATGCGGCCGTGGTACATCGTGAACAGCCAGTTGAACATCTTCGCGCCCGTCGGGATCGAGATGATCATCGTCGTGATGCCGAAGAAGGAGTTCACGCTGGCGCCCGACCCCATCGTGAAGAAGTGGTGCAGCCAGACGACATAGGCGAGGATGGTTATCACCACCGTCGCATAGACCATCGACGTATATCCGAAGAGGCGCTTGCCGCAGAACGTCGACACGACTTCGGAGAAGATGCCGAACGCGGGCAGGACGAGGATGTACACCTCCGGATGACCCCAGATCCAGATGAGGTTGATGTACATCATGGCGTTGCCGCCACCGTCGTTGGTGAAGAAGTGCGTGCCGACGTAGCGGTCGAGCGACAGCAGCGCCAGCACCACCGTCAGCACCGGGAAGGCGGCGACGATGAGGACGTTGGTGCACAGCGCCGTCCATGTGAAGACGGGCATCTTCATGAGGCCCATGCCCGGCGCGCGCATCTTCACGATCGTCGCGATGAGGTTCACGCCCGACAGGAGCGTGCCGACGCCCGCGATCTGGAGCGCCCATATGTAATAGTCGACGCCGACGTCGGGACTGTAGGTGATGTCCGACAGCGGCGGATAGGCGAGCCAGCCGGTCCGCGCGAAGAGGCCGATGAACAGCGAGCACATCACCAGGATCGCGCCCGACACCGTCATCCAGAACGAGAAGTTGTTGAGGAACGGGAAGGCGACGTCACGCGCGCCGATCTGCAACGGCACGACGTAGTTCATGAACCCGGTGACGAAGGGCATCGCCACGAAGAAGATCATGATCACGCCGTGCGCGGTGAAGATCTGGTCGTAGTGGTGGGCGGGCAGGTAGCCCTCGTTGGCGCCGAAGGCGATCGCCTGCTGGCCGCGCATCATGATCGCGTCGGCGAACCCGCGCAGCAGCATGATGAGCGCCAGCACCATGTACATGATGCCGATGCGCTTGTGGTCGACGGTGGTGAACCACTCGCGCCACAGGTAGCCCCAGAGCTTGAAATAGGTGACGAGGCCCAGGACCGCCGCGCCGCCGATCGCCACCGCGAGGAAGGTGACGACCAGGATCGGCTCGTGGAACGGCAACGATTCGAAGGAGAGGCGCCCGAAGAGGAACGCCCAGAGCTGAGAGATCATGTCGGGGCCTGATCAGAGATTGGTGGGGGCGGAGGATGCGTCTTGCGTCGCCGCGTCCCAGGTACGTTCATGGGGCTGGCGGAGGCCGGCGCCGCGCACCGGGGCGAAGCGCTGCTCCAGCTCGGCGGTGGTGAAGAGGCCGGGCGTGATCGCCGCGTTCAGCCCCTCGGTCGTGCGCGGGCCGCACAGGAAGCCGGACGCGTCGGCCATCAGCTCGCTCATGCAGGTGGAGCCCGGCTTCACGCACTGCTCGACGATGGTCTGGAAGAGGTCGTCCTCGACGCTGGCGAAGGTCTCCACCGGCACGTTCTCGCTGGGGGCGACGAGGTCGAGATAGCGCGCACGGTCGAGCGTCGCGCCGGAGGACTTGGCCGCCTCGATCCAGCCGTCGAACGCGGCGTCGTCGAGCGACTGGAACTCGAAGCGCATGCCCGAGAAGCCCTCGCCGCTGTAGTTGGACGAGAAGCCCTTGAAGGTGCCCGGCTCGTTCATCACCGCGTGGAGGCGGGTCTCCATCCCGGCCATGGTGTAGATCATGCCGGCCAGCGCGGGGACGTAGAAGGCGTTCATCACCGCCGAGGAGGTGAGCTTGAAGTTGATCGGCCGATCGACGGGGGCGGCCATCTCGTTGACGCTGGCGACGCCGTACTGCGGGTAGATGAAGAGCCACTTCCAGTCGAGCGCGACCACCTGGACCTCGAGCGGCGCGACGTTCGCCTCGACCGGGCGGTCGTGGTCGATACGGGCCAGCGGGCGGTAGGGGTCGAGGAGGTGGGTGCCGAGGTAGGTCAGCGCGCCGAGGCAGATGATGATGGCGAGCGGCGCCGACCAGATCACCAGCTCGAGGATGGTCGAGTGGTGCCACTCGGGGTCATACTTCGCGTTGGTGTTGGAGTGGCGATAGCGGAACGCGAAGAGCACCGTCAGCGCCATCACCGGCACGATGATGAGCAGCATCAGCCCGGTGGAGATGACGAGAAGATCGCGCTGTTGGGCGGCGATGTGCCCGGACGGATCGAGGACGACGAAGTTGCACCCCCCGAGGCCCACGAGGAGCGGAAGGAGGAGGAGAAATCTGAGAGGACGCAAGGCTGATCCTGTCTATGCGAGGCGCGCCGCCGGACCGCGACGGGCGCGGTCTAGCTGCAGTGCAGCAGTGGGGGCATTGGTCATTTTGCCCACCCCCGTAGTGACTTGGCGCAAGGCATATTGCGTTGCAGCACGAATGGGGCTTGGACAAATCGTCCAATCTCGCACCTGCACAAACTGTGCGAAGCGACGGGCGGCCGCATGGGTTGCGGCCAGTCCCGCGACCTTGCCGCACCTAGCCGAGGATCGACCCCTCCCGTGAGTTCAACGACCGCCTCCACCGAACCGAGCCAGATGCTGGGCGACGCCACCCGCGTGAACGCCCACGGCGGCCCCGTGCGCCCCGCCGAGATCGCCGTCGGCGTCATCATCGGCCGCACGTCCGAGTTCTTCGACTTCTTCGTCTACGCGATCGCCTCGGTGGTCGTGTTCCCGCGGCTGATCTTCCCGTTCGTCGACCCGGTGAAGGGCACGATCTACTCGTTCGCCCTCTTCGCGCTCGCCTTCATCGCGCGGCCGTTCGGCACGTTGATCTTCATGTGGGTGGACCGCCACCACGGCCGCGGTGCAAAGCTGATTTCCGCGCTCTTCCTGCTCGGCAGCTCCACCGTGGCGATCGCCTTCCTGCCGGGCTACGAGCATATCGGCGTCGCCGCCATCGTCATCCTCGCCATCTGCCGGGTCTGCCAGGGTCTGGCGCTGGGCGGGTCGTGGGACGGGCTCGCCTCGCTCTTGTCTCTCAACGCGCCGGCCAATCAGCAGGGCTGGTGGGCGATGATCCCGCAGCTCGGCGCGCCGCTGGGGCTGATCGTGGCGAGCGCCCTCTTCGCCTTCTTCCTCGGCAACCTGCCGGCGGAGGACTTCTTCTCGTGGGGCTGGCGCTATCCCTTCTTCGTCGCCTTCGCGATCAACGTCGTGGCGCTGTTCGCGCGGCTGCGCATCGTGGTGACGCCGGAATTCGCGCGGCTGTTCAAGAACCGAGAGCTGCAACCGGCACCGATGGTGCGCACGCTGCGCGACGAGGGCGGCATCGTCGCCATCGGCGCCTTCGTGCCGCTGGCGAGCTTCGCCCTCTTCCACATGGTGACGGTGTTCCCGCTGTCGTGGATTTTCCTCTACACCCGCGAGCACCCGGCGCAGTTCCTGGTGATCGAGATGATCGGCGCCATGTTCGGCGTCGCCGCGGTGGTCGCCTCCGGCGTCCTGGCGGACCGCTACGGCCGGCGCCGGCTGCTGGCGGGCTGCGCCTTGGCGATTGCGGTGTTCTCCGGCTTCGCGCCGCAGCTTCTCGACGGCGGCAGCGTCGGCGAGGCCATCTTCATGGTGCTCGGCTTCATCCTGCTGGGACTGTCGTTCGGGCAAAGCTCGGGCGCGGTGGCGTCGAGCTTCAGCCAGGCCTACCGCTACACCGGATCGGCGATCACCTCCGACCTCGCCTGGCTCTTCGGCGCCGGCTTCGCACCGCTGGCGGCGCTGCTGCTGGCCAGCAACTTCGGCCTCATCTCGGCCGGCGCCTACCTGCTGTCGGGCGCTGTGTGCACGCTGGCGGTCCTGTCGCTGAACCGCCGGCTGGAGCTGAAGGGCCACATCTGAAGCCCCGCAAGGGCAGGCACCGCGCGGCGCCTGCCCCGCCGCGTCACAAGACGAAGTCGCTGGCGCTCAGCGCGGCGACGGTCATGTTCTCCACGGTCACCGAAACCGGGTCCGGGATCAGGTCCGCATCGTAGTCGACGTTGTCGACGATGCCGTTGCGGTCGAGGTCCAGCTCGATGACGACGTCGGCGCCGGACTGGGTCAGCTTGAGATCGGCCATCGACATCGCCGCCCCCTTGAAGGCGCGGAACGAGGCGAGGTGGATCTTGTCGCCACCGGCCAGCGAAACGATGGTGTCGTGGCCGAAGTCGCCGGAGAAGATGTAGGTGTCGGCGTGGCCGCCGCCGTCCAGGGTATCGTTGCCGATCTCACCGTAGATCTTGTCCTCACCCGCCCCGCCGCGAATGCTGTCCGCCCCGGCACCGCCGTAGAGGACGTCGACGTCGGCGCCACCGTCGAGGGTGTCGGCCCCGTCTCCGCCGATGACGTAGTCGCGCCCCTCTTCGCCCAGCATGGAATCGTCACCGGCGCCGCCGTCGAGCTGGTCGTTGTCGCGCCCGCCCAGCAGCGTGTCGTTGCCGGCGCCGCCGTAGAGGCGGTCGGCGTGGGCGCCGCCGTCGAGGCTGTCGTTGCCGGCATCGCCGTAGAGGGTGTCGTCGTAGTTGCCGCCCAGGAGGACGTCGGCATCGTCGCCGCCCTCCAGACGGTCCGAGCCGGCGCCGCCGTCCAGCGTGTCGAGCCCGCCTTCGCCGTAGAGACGGTCGTTCTTCTGGTCGCCGGTCAGGCTGTCGTCGCCGGTGCCGCCGTAGAGCGTGTCCGCCCCGGTATAGCCGACCACCGTGTCGTTGCCGCCCATGCCGAAGGCGCGGTCGTTGCCGGCGCCGGTGTTGATCAGCTCGTCGTCGCCGGTGCCGGTGAGATAGTCGGAGCGGCGTCCGCCGGTGATGGTGGTCACGACCGGCGCCGGAGGCGGCGCAGGCGGGTTGGCCCCCACCCCCGCCGTCAGATCGACGCTGCCGCCGCCGTTCGCCGTCCACACCATGGAACCGAAGCCGCCGCCGCCTCCCTGCGCCGTCGCGTAGCCTTCGATCAGGATCGTGCCGCTCTGCTGGGTCGGACCGGACCCGCCGGAGACGGTGATCAGGAGATCGTCGTTGTTGCCGGTGAGGGCGTAGGTGATCATCGCCTCGGTCACGAACGCGCCGAAGCTGATGACGTTGGCGGTCTCGCCGGCATCCGCGCCGGCCCCGGCGATGGTGTCGTTGCCGAAGATCCCCTCGAAGAGGAAGGTGTCGGCGCCGGAGCCGCCGTCGAGCGCGTCGTCGCCGGCGTCGCCGCGCACGGTGTCGTCGTCGGCGCCCCCGGCGATGGAATCGCCGCCCGCCCCGCCGTCGATCGAGTCGGTCCCGGCGCCGCCGGCCACCGTGTCGGCCCCCGCGCCAGCGGCCATGACGTCCGCCCCGCCCAGGCCGTCGAGATCGTTGGCGGCGTCGTTGCCGGTCAGCGTGTCGGCGAGGTTGCCGCCGGTGGCGTTCTCGATGACGACCATGTTGGCGATGGTGAAGCCGCCGTGAATGCCGGCCGCATAGGAGATGAAGCCGCCGCCGCCGACTTCGTCGCCCAGCGTCGCGGCGCGCAGGTCGATGGTGTTGGTCGCCGCCGCCTGGCCGACGATCTCGTCCGTGCCGCCCGCGTCCCAGATGCACTCGTAGTAGGTGCCGGCGGCGTTGCTGCCGGCGAGGGTATAGGTGTCGTTGCCGGTCGCGGTGGACGTGTTGGCGCCGTACATCTCCTGCAGGGCGGCGATGTCGAGCGCCATCGGCGTGCCCTGCCAGCCGTAGGCGGCCGCGCCGGGGCTGCCGTGCGGCGCCGTCGCCCAGCCGTCGTTGTAGGACATCATCGTGTAGACGCCCTGGTTCATGTCGTAGTCGCCATAGTCGTTGAACGGGCCCGAGACGTTGGGGAACACCGTCGACGAGCCGCTGGCGTCGTGGGGGTGGGACAGGCCGAGCGCGTGCCCCAGCTCGTGGATGAAGGTGATGTAGTCGTACCCGCCGACGTTCACCGCCGGCCCGACGTAGGCGTCCTGGTTGACGGCGATGACGCTCTGATAATCGCCGTAGGTGGCGCTGTAGGCGCCGCCGGGGAAGTTGGCCCAGCCCAGAGCGCCCTGCCCGTCCGCATTGTCGACCGCGGCCCAGATGATGTCCGCGTTCGCCTGGCTGCCGACGCTGGTGAAGCTCACGTCGCAGACGGCAGCGATCATCGCCATCGCCTCGTTCATCGCGTCGATCTCCGGCTGGGCGATCGAGGCGCGCGCGGTGACACTCTGGCCGCCGTGGGTGAGCGTCTCGTCACCGCTGGTGCCGGCGATATAGACGCTGATGTCGGTGTTGGCGCCGGAGGTCCATTCGGCTCCCGAGAGGAGCCCGCCCAGCCACGTATTGGCCGACCCCGCGTTGTTGGTCGGCGTTGCTGTTCCAGCCATGATCTACTCGCTACACACACAGATACGATTCTGGGTGGCGCGACCGCGATCACCCGGCGTGCGCAGTCCGCGCAGCACGCCAGGCCAGCATCGCCGAACAAGCCGCCCCCAGGCTGGGTGCCCGAGCACGATCGTGCCGGGGGCGACGACATGCGGCGCGCTGGCGCACGACCGGCACCAGCGCGAAGATTATTGTCGCGCCGTCAACGTTTGAGTGTATTCAAGTACATAGAATATTTTTGTTGTCGACAGAGGAAGTCGCATGGCCCTGCCCCCGAAGGCGGAGAAGACCCACGAGCGCAAGCGCGGGTCGGGCGCCCAGTATGTCTACGACGTTCTGCGCAACGAGATCCTCGACCTGACCCTGGCGCCTGGCCGGCCGATCGACGAGATCCAGCTGTCCGAGCGGCTCGAGATGTCACGCACGCCGATTCGCGAGGCGCTGGTGCGGCTCGCCGGCGAGGGGCTGGTGACGACCTTGCCGAACCGCTCCACCGTGGTCACCACCATCGATTTCCTCAACCTGCACACCTTCTTCGACGCGATGACGCTGATGTACCGCGTCACGACGCGCCTCGCCGCCGAGGACCATCGCAAGACCGACCTCGAGGCGATCCGCGCGCGGCAGGTGGAATTCGCCGCGGCGGTCTCGGCGCAGGACGCGCTGGCGATGATCGCCACCAACCGCGAGTTTCACGCCGCGATCGCCGTCGCCGGGCGCAACCAATACTACGAGGCGCTCTGCCTGCGCCTCCTCGATGAGGGGCGGCGCCTGCTGCGGCTCTATTATTCCTCGTTCGACGACCGCCTGCCGCAGGAATACGTCGCCGAGCACGAGGACATGATCGCCGCCATCGAAGCGCGCGACGTGCCGCGGGCCGACGCGCTGGCGAGCGCCCATGCCGACCAGATCGTGAACCAGATCCGCGCCATGATCTCACGCGACAGGCGGCAGAAAATCGCGCTCTGAGGCCGCCGGGCGCGCCCGGCCGCCGGCACGGACCAGGCATCGCGCGAAAGCTGCACGAACTTTGTCGACACAGAAAATACAAATGCTATGGTCGCCCCCGGTCCCATCGCAGGATTGGCTGCGCCCGCCACCGTGGCGGGACTTCGCTCTGGAGGTGAACAGGATGACGACCAGCATTTTCGAGGGCTGCATCCCCGCGCTGATGACGCCGGCCAAGGCCGACCGAAGCCCCGACTTCGACGCGCTGGTGCGCAAGGGCCGCCAGATGATCGAGGCGGGCATGCGCGCCGTGGTCTATTGCGGCTCGATGGGCGACTGGCCGCTCCTGACAGACGCGCAGCGCATGGAGGGCGTGGCGCGCCTGGCCGAGGCGGGCGTGCCGGTCGTCGTCGGTACCGGGGCGATCAACACCGCGTCCGCCGTGGCGCTCGCCGCGCATGCGCAGAAGGTCGGCGCCAAGGGGCTGATGGTGATCCCGCGGGTCCTGTCGCGCGGCACGTCGGCGACGGCGCAGCGGGCGCACTTCAAGGCGGTTCTGTCGGCCGCGCCGGACCTGCCGGCGGTCATCTACAACAGCCCCTATTACGGCTTCGCGACGCGCGCCGACCTCTTCTTCGCGCTGCGGGCCGAGCACCCGAACCTCGTCGGCTTCAAGGAGTTCGGCGGGGCGAAGGACCTGCGCTATGCCGCCGAGGAGATCACCAGCGGCGCGGACGACGTGATGCTGCTGGTCGGCGTCGACACCAACGTCTTCCACGGCTTCGTCAACTGCGGCGCGGTCGGCGCGATCACCGGTATCGGCAACGTGCTGCCGGCCGAGGTGCTACAGCTCGTGGCCCTGTCCAAGGCCGCCGCCGCGGGTGACGCGACGGCGCGGCGCCAGGCGCTGGAGCTGGACGCGGCCCTCAACGTCCTGTCCTCGTTCGACGAAGGCCCGGACCTCGTCCTCTACTACAAGTACCTGATGGTGCTGACGGGCGAGGCCGAGTACACCTTGCACTTCATCGAGACGGACGCCCTGTCCGACAGTCAGCGCCGCTACGCGCAGACGCAGTTCGCTCTCTTCCAGAGCTGGTACGCCGAATGGTCCGCCAAGGAGTTCGGCACGGTGGCGGAGAATGCGGCGGCGGCGGCCTGAGCGGCCGCCGACCCGCCTCGATCGACCCGGCCCCGCGGCAGGCCGACAGCGCCGCGGGCCCCTGGTTGGCGCGGCCGGACGCCCCGCTACCCGCCCGTCCGGCACGTCACGTCACGCGACGGCGTCGAGCCCGTTGTCGCGCAGCCGCTGCAACTCCGTCAGTTCGGCCTCGGTCAGGGTGATCCCCTCGGCCAGCGCCTGCGCCCGCGCCGCGTAGCGACGCTGCGACGGCAGCCGCGCGCCCTGGCCGGCGATCGCCTCCAGCATGGTCTCCGCGTCGGCGAGCGGGTCGCGCCCCCGCCCGGCGGCGAAGCGGGCCGGGTCGAACGCGAGGATCAGCTCGCCGTGGCGCGGGGCGAGCGCGCGGCCGCCGAGTGCCGCCATCGCCTCCGGGCTCATCATGTCGCCGATCATCGCACCCGCCAGAAGCTCGATCATCGTCGAGATCGCGGAGCCTTTGTGGCCGCCGAAGGGGAGGAGCGCGCCGGCGAGCGCCTCGCTGGGCGAGGTCGTGGGATTGCCGGCGACGTCGATCGCCCAGCCTTCGGGCAGCGGGGTGCCGGCGCGCGCGTGCAGCTCCACCTCGCCGCGCGCGGCGACGCTGGTGGCGAAGTCGAACACGTATGGGATGCCGCCCGGCCGCGGCCAGCCGAAGGCGAAGGGGTTGGTGCCGAAGAGCGGCGTGCGACCGCCCGCCGGGGCGACAGTGGCGTAGCTGGGGCACATCGCGATCGCGGCGAGCCCCTCGCCGGTCAACGCCTCGACCTCCGGCCACAGCGCCGAGAAGTGGACACAATCGTTGATCGCGAGGGCGGCGAAGCCCAGCGCGCGGGCGCGCTCGGCCAAAACCGGAGCGCCCAGCTCGAACGCGGCGTTGGCGAAGCCTCCCGCCGCCGTGACCCGCACGACCGCCCCTTCGGTGTCCACCACCTGCGGAACCGCGGCAGGGTCGACCTTGCCGGCCTTCACGGTCGAGAGGCAGCCGGCAATGCGATAGACGCCGTGCGATTTGCAGTTGTCGCGCTCGCCGGCGGCGATGACGCGGGTGATCGGCCCGGCCTGCGCCGGCGTGAAACCGGCACGCAGGAAGATCGCCTCGATGAGGCGCGTCAGGTCGTCGAACGAGATGGGAGATTTCAGCAAACCGGGCATCCTCGTGGGTTCGGGCGGGGCCGTCATGGTGCGGCGGCGGCCCCCGCCGGGACCGCAGCGGCGGATGGGGTGCGGCACCGACGGGTGGCCGCGCGGACCTGGCGGCGGTCGCACGGGCCGCGAGCTTGCATTCATAGTGTATGCAAGATGCCGCCGAAACAAGCGTCCAACACTGTCGACCGGCTGCATGGTTCAACGGAGCGAAACCTGCTCACGGCTTAGGCACGGGTGCGCATCGCAAATCGACGATTGCCGAATTTCGTGATGCATTTCATGGCTTTAGATATAGCGCCGGCACTGCGTATTGTGTTGTATTATTTTTGTCGACACGACAAATCAGTTCTGTGTACCGTGGAACACGCACATCGCGGCCGCGATCGGCTGCGGGGCATCCATCAGAGGAGTGAAGCATGCCCAGTTCCTTCAAGCGTCTGGCGCTGGCCGGCGCGATGTCTCTCGTCGCGGCCGGTGCCTCGGCCCAAGAGGTCACCTGGCGGGTGCCCACCTCGGTCCCCGAGGGCTCGCCGTTCTACATCAACTTCCTCGAGCGCTTCGCCGACAACGTCGAGCTGCTGACCGACGGCAAGGTCGAGATCGACCCCTACGGCGCGGGCGTCCTCGTCCCGGCGCTGCAGGTCTACCAGGGCGTGAAGGACGGCATCGTCGAGGCGGGCCACTCCACCCCCTGCTTCCGCGTCAACGAGGACCCGATCAACGCGGTCTTCTGCTCGTTCCCCGGCGGCATGGGTCCCGAGGCGCACACCACCTGGATGCTCGAGGGCGGCGGCGCCGAGAAGCTCGCCGAGTTGCGCGCCGCGGAGGGCTTCAAGTCGCTGATCGTGGGGCTGGGCTCCTCGGAGGTGATGGCCCACTCCAACAAGAAGATCGAGAGCGCCGAGGACCTGAACGGCCTCAAGTACCGCACCGCCGGTGCCTGGGGCGAGGTCATCCGCGACACCTTCGGCGCGGTGCCGACCACCGTACCGCCGGGCGAGATCTACACCCTCCTGGAGCGCAAGGGCGTCGACGCGATCGAGTGGGCGACCCCGTCCGGCAACCTGCCGGAAGGCTTCCACGAGGCCGCGCCCTACATCATGGTGCCGGGTGTCCACCAGCCGACGTTCGTGTGGGAAGTCGTCGTCAAGCAGGAGACCTGGGACGAGCTGGACGAGGCGACGCAGAAGAAGATCGAGGCCGCCGCCGAGCTGACCTCGCTGCAGTCGCTCTACAGCTTCTACGACAAGGACATCAAAGCCATGGAAGAGCTGCGCGCCAGCCGGGCCGAGGTGATCGAGATCAGCCAGGAGTTCCAGGACCAGCTCGGCGAAGCGGGCCGCGCCTGGATGAAGAAGACCGCCGCGGCCGAGGCCGAGGCCGGCAAGCCCGCGATGGGCGAGCTGCTTGACGACTACCTCGCCTACGAGGACCGTTGGGCCGGCCAGAGCGGCTACCTGATCCGCAACGGCAAGTAACGGGACGGGCGGCGATCATGAAACGAGCCTTCCTCGGCGTGGCGGACGGTCTGTCCCTCCTTCTCGGGATCGCCGCCCAGGTCATGCTCCTCGTCCTGATCGCCTCCATGCTCTACGAGGTGGTGGCGCGATACGTCTTCGGCGCCCCCACCCTGTGGGCGTTCGACGTCGCGTACATGAGCACCGGCACCCTGTTCGTCCTCGGCGCGGCGCGATGCCTGCGGCTCGACGCGCATGTGCGCATCGACTTTCTGTCCCAGCGCCTCCCCGCCCGCGTGCGCGGCGCGATCGACGGGACCGTCTACCTCTTCCTCCTCTGCCCCACGTTCGGCTGGCTCGCCTATGTCGCCGGCACCCGTGCCCTGCGCGCCTACCTGACCGGCGAGGTGGAGACGGTGAGCCCCTGGGCACCGTTGATGTGGCCCTTCTATACCGCGCTCACGGTCGGCCTCGGTGCCCTGGCGCTGCAACTGGCGGCCGAGGGTATCCGCGCCTTCCTCGCCCCGCGCGCCGACGACACCTTCAAGCTCGAGGCCTGACATGCTGACCGCGGGATTGATGTTCCCGGCGCTCTTCGCGCTGATCCTTCTCGGCATTCCGGTCGCCTTCTCGCTGACCCTCGTCGCGGTCGGCGCCGGCCTCATGGCCTTCGGCGACGTCGCCTTCGCGCAGCTCTACGGCTCGTTCTATTCCGCCTCGACCAACTTCATCCTGTCGGCCGTGCCGATCTTCATCCTCATGGGCGCGCTCCTGGAGCGCTCGGGGATCGCCGAGCGGC
This sequence comes from Acuticoccus sp. I52.16.1, assembly GCF_022865125.1. Taxonomy (NCBI): domain Bacteria; kingdom Pseudomonadati; phylum Pseudomonadota; class Alphaproteobacteria; order Hyphomicrobiales; family Amorphaceae; genus Acuticoccus; species Acuticoccus sp. I52.16.1. Next base: position 871,757 of record NZ_CP094828.1, read on the forward strand.
TCTATCAGGTCATGAACATGTGGCTGGGCCGCTTCCCCGGCGGCCTCGCCCTCGCCACCATCGCCATGGGCGCGATCTTCGCGGCCGCCGCCGGCGTCGTCGGCGCGGTCGAGGTGATGATCGGCATGATGGCGATCCCGGCGATGCAGAAGGCGCGCTACTCCAACTCGCTGATCGCCGGCACGATCTGCGCCGGCGGCTCTCTCGGCACGATGATCCCGCCGTCGGTGATCGCGGTGATGTACGCCTCGCTGGCGCAGCTCTCGGTTGGCAAGATCCTTGCCGCGATGATGCTGCCGGGGCTCATCATGGTCGGCCTCTTCCTGGCCTACATCCTCGTCAGCGGCATCATCTGGCCGGTGAAGCGCGAGCCGGGGGACGTGCCGGAGGTCGACCTGCCGCTGAACGTGAAGATCCGCGCCACGGTGACGACGCTCGTCCCGGTCTTCCTGCTGATCTTCGCGGTGCTCGGCTCCATCATGGGCGGCGTCGCCTCGCCGACGGAGGCGGCCGCGGTGGGCGCGGCCGGCGCGCTCGTCCTGTGCATCCTCAACGGGCGGCTGTCGCTGGGCGTCCTCACCGAATCGCTCTCCATCTCGGTGCGCATCTCGGCGATGATCCTCCTCATCGTCGCCGCCGGGACGATGTTCATGGGCACGTTCATGGCGAACGGCGGCTCCAAGCTGATCCGCGAGTTCATCGAGGCCGCGGGGCTCGACCCGACGGGGATGATCGTCTTCTTCCTTCTCGTCGTCTTCCTGCTCGGCTTCGTGCTGGACTGGACGGCCAACGTCCTCATCGTCGTGCCGCTGTTCACGCCGCTGATCCGCTCGGCGGGGATCGACCCGGTGTGGTTCGCCACGATGGTGCTCGTCGTCATCCAGACCGGGTACCTCACGCCGCCGATGGCCCCGTCGATCTTCTACCTCAAATCCATCGCGCCGCCCGACATGACCTACGGGCAGATGTGCCGCGGCGTCCTGCCGTTCATCGCGCTGCAGGTGGTGACGCTGATCCTGATCGCCGCCTTCCCCTGGCTCGCCACCTGGCTGCCGGACCAGATCGTCGGCTTCTGACCCCGGAGGGGAGACCCGCGTTGAAGTCGACCATCGTCGTTGCGGCACCGGCCGCGGGTCCCGTCCTCTCCTCTCCCGAGGGCCTCAGCTTCTGGGGCGGCGTCGATCCGGCGACCGGCGCGGTGATCGACCAGCACCACCCGTTGCGGGGCGCGTCGCTGGCCGGCAAGATCGTGCTGATGCCGACGAGCCGCGGCTCCTGCACCGGGAGCGGCGTGCTGCTTGAGCTGGCGCTCAACGGGCACGCCCCCGCGGCCCTGGTGTTCCGCGAGGCGGAAGACATCCTGACCCTCGGCGCCCTCATCGCCGGGCGCATGTTCGACCGCCCCCTCGCGGTCCTGCGCCTCGCCCCGGCCGACTATGACGCGCTCGCCGCCGTCCCCGAGGCGCGGATCACTGCCGATGCCGTGAAGGCCGGGTCGCTGCGGATCCCGCTCGCGCCGCTCGATCCGTCGCACCTCGACCTCACGGCCGCCGACCGGGCGATGCTGGAGGGCGCCGACGGCGAGGCGGTGCGCCTCGCCATGGAGACGACCCTGGTGATGGCCGCCGGTCAGGGCGCCACGGCGCTGACCGACGTCACCCGCGCCCACATCGACGGCTGCATCTACGCCAGCCCCGCCAACCTCACCTTCGCCGAGGCCATGGCCGACATGGGCGCGAAGGTGCGCGTGCCGACGACGATGAACGCCATCTCGGTGGATTACGCGCACTGGGAGCGGCAGGGAACGCCGGAAGCGTTCGGCCGCCCCGCCGCCCGCCTCGCCGAGGCGTACGTGAAGATGGGCGCCGCGCCGACCTTCACCTGCGCCCCCTACACGCTCGACGGTCCGCCCGCCGCCGGCGAGCCGATCGCCTGGGCGGAATCGAACGCGGTCGTCTACGCCAACAGCGTGCTCGGCGCGCGCACGGTCAAGCACCCGGACTTCCTCGACCTCTTCATCGCGCTGACCGGCCGTGCCCCGCTCTCGGGCGTCTACCGCGACGCCGACCGCGCCGCCCGCCGTATCGTCGCGGTCGAGCCGCCCGCCGGCCACGACGATGCGCTGTGGCCGCTGCTCGGCTGGCTGGTCGGCCGCCTCGCGCCCGATCGCATCCCGCTCGTCACCGGGTTGCAGAGCGCGGCGCCGTCGCAAGACGACCTCAAGGCCTTCTGCGCCGCGTTCGCCACCACCTCCGCCGCGCCGATGCTCCATATCGCCGGCGTCACGCCCGAGGCGGGCGCCCTCGCCGCGGACGCCGATACGGTGGCGGTGACGCCCGCCGACATCGCGGCGGTCTGGCGCGGCTTCAACGACGGCGACGCACCGATCGATCTCGTCGCATTCGGCAGCCCGCACTTCTCGCTCGCCGAATGCCGCGCCCTCGCCGCCCTGCTCGCCGGCAGCACGCGCCACCCGGCGACCGACGTCATCGTCACCCTCGGCCGGCACGCCCGCGAAGGGGCCCGCGCCGACGGGACGCTGGCGACGCTGACCGCCGCGGGCGTCACCGTCGTCTCGGATCTCTGCTGGTGTTCCATCTCCGAGCCGGTGTTTCCGCCGGCGGCGCGCATGGTGATGACGAACTCGGGCAAGTACGCGCACTATGGGCCGGGGCTCTCCGGGCGCACGGTGCGCTTCGGCAGCCTCGCCGACTGCGCCGCCGCCGCCCTCACCGGCCGCGCCCCCACCGCCCCGCCGGCCTGGCTGGCCTGACGAGAGATCCCATGCGAAGCGCCAAGACCGTCCACGTCATCTCCGCCCACGCCGAAGGCGAGGTCGGCGACGTCATCGTCGGCGGCGTGACGCCGCCGCCGGGCGATACGATCTGGGAGCAGAGCCGGTTCATCGGTCGCGACGAGACGCTGCGCAACTTCGTCCTCAACGAGCCGCGCGGCGGCGTCTTCCGCCACGTCAACCTCCTGGTGCCGCCGAAGGACCCCCGCGCCGACGCCGCCTTCATCATCATGGAGCCGGAGGACAACCCGCCGATGTCGGGCTCCAACTCCATCTGCGTCGCCACCGTGCTCCTCGACGGCGGCATCCTGCCGATGACCGAGCCATGGACCGAACTCACCCTCGAAGCGCCGGGCGGCCTCGTCCATGTCCGCGCCGAGTGCTCGGGCGGCAAGGCGCGGCGCATCTTCGTGGAAAACCTGCCGAGCTTCGCGGCCCGGCTCGCCGTGCCGCTGGAGGTCGAGGGGATCGGCACCCTCACCGTCGACACCGCGTACGGCGGCGACAGCTTCGTCATCGTCGACGCCGCCGCGCTCGGATTCGCGCTGGCCGAGGACGAGGCGCACGACATCGCCCGAACCGGCATGGCGATCACCCGCGCCGCGACCGAGGCGCTCGGCTTCCACCACCCGACGAACCCCGATTGGCGGCACATCTCGTTCACCCTCTTCGCCGGCCCGCTGGAGCGCACCGCCGACGGGCTGCGGGCCGGCGCCGCCGTCGCCATTCGCCCCGGCAAGGTCGACCGTTCGCCGACCGGCACCGCCCTTTGCGCCCGCATGGCGGTGCTTCACGCCCGCGGCGAGATGGGGCTGGACGATACCCTCACCACCGTCTCGCTGATCGGCTCGACGTTCACCGGGCGCATCCTCGGCGAGACCAGCGTCGGACCGCTGCGCGCCATCCGTCCGGAGCTCTCCGGCCGTGGCTTCGTCACCGGCATTCACCAGCACATGCTGGATCCGGACGACCCCTGGCCGGGCGGCTACCGCCTGACCGACACCTGGGGCGCGCGCTGAACGCGTGACCACGCCGCGCCCTGCCGGACGGAACCGCCGCAGCGAGGGAGTTCCCCCTCGCGCTCCCCCGCCTCGCCGGCGGGCAGCCGTCGCGGTCAGATGTCTGAAGAAGACATCTCACCTCGACAGGCAGCTCCAGGCTGAGGAGGACCGCGACGGCGTCAAGCGCCCGTCCTCCCCATGCTCGCGCTCTGCGCTGCGCGTGGGTCCGGGTGGGCGCTTGACCCCGCCGCAGTCCTCGAGGGTAGCGCCTCGGGGTGGCGGCGCTCAGACCTCGAAGCCGAGTTCGACGTTGTCGATCAGGCGGGTGTCGCCGACGCGGGCCGCGATCAGCGCGACCGCGGTCGCCGCCGCGGTGTCCTCATAGCGGGTCGCGAGATCCGGCGAGCGGAGTTCGAGGTATTCGAGCGCGATCTCGGGATCGGCGCTCAGCCGCTCGGCGAGGGCGGTGAGGCGCGCGACGTCCCGCTCCCCGGCCGCGTGGGCGTCGCGGATCGCCGTCAGCACCGCGGAGAGCTTGACCGCGTGCGCGCGCTCGGCCGGCGCGAGATAGGCGTTGCGGCTCGACAGGGCGAGCCCGCTCGCCTCGCGCACCGTCGGGCAGCCGACCACCTCGGTCGGCACGTCGAGGTCCGACACCATCCGCGCCACCAGCTTGAACTGCTGGTAGTCCTTCTTGCCGAAATAGACCCGGTCGCACCGCGCGATGTTGATCAGCTTCAGCACTACCGTCAGCACCCCGTCGAAGTGACCGACGCGCGACGCGCCGCACAGCACCCAGCTCAGGTCGCGGTTGATCACCGTGGTCTGGAAGCCGTCCGGATAGATGTCCTGCGGGGTCGGCACCAGGACATGGTCGACCGCCGCCGCCTCCAGCAACGCCAGATCCGCCTCGAGCGTGCGCGGGTAGACGCCGAAGTCCTCCCCCGGACCGAACTGCAAGGGGTTGACGAAGATGCTCACCGCCACCGCGTCGCACTGCGCCTCGGCGCGATGCACCAGGCTGAGGTGCCCGTCGTGCAGCGCCCCCATCGTCGGCACCAGGCCGAGGGTCCGACCCGCCCGCGTCCCGTCTGTCGCAGCGCGGAAATCGGCTTTGGAGTAGTGAACTTGCACAGTGGCGTCCCGGTGGTTCGTGGTCAGTCGCTCGCGGTGTCGACCTCGCACGCCTGCGCGCCGGCGCCAAGACTTACGCCGAGACCGGCGCGAAGACCGGGCCGAAGACCGGGCCGCATCCTCGCCGCCTCCCGGCCGCCTCAGACCGGGCGGGCCGGGCCGCGCAAGTCGTCCATGATCGGGCATTCGGGCCGGTCGTCGCCGTGGCAGCGGCCGACCAGCGCCTCCAGCGTGCCGCGCATCGCCTCCAGCTCGGCGATCTTCGCCGCGATGCGTTCCAGGTGGCTCTGTGCCACCCGCTTCACGTCGTGGCTGTGGCGGTGCGTGTCGCGCTCCAGCGTCAGCAGCGTGCGGCAGTCTTCGACCGAGAAGCCCAGCGAGCGGGCCCGGCCCACGAACGCCAGCGCGGACAGCTCCGTCTCGCCGAAATCGCGGTAGCCGTTGGGAAGGCGCTGCGAGCGCACCAGGCCGATGTCCTCGTAATAGCGGATCGTCTTCGCCGGGACGCCGCTCTGTGCCGCCGCCTCGCCAATGTTCATCGCCGTCTCCCTGTCCACCGCGACAGATGGGGGCGCGGCGCTTGACCTTCCAGTGACTAGAAGCCCCATATCCGCCGCGTTGCAGACCACGAGGCATCCTATGGCCCCCTCCGAGACGGCCCGACCCGAGACGGTCCAAACCGGGACGGTCACGGCCGGACACGGCGCGCATGCGTGTCACTCCAGCCACGGCGACCCGGGCGCGCCGGACGCCGCCACCGTGCGCGATCCGGTCTGCGGGATGACCGTGGACCCCGCCGCCGGCAAGCCGACGCGCACCGAGGGCGGCCGCGCCTTCCACTTCTGCTGCGCGCGCTGCGCCGACACGTTCGCCGCCGCGCCCGGCGACTACCTCACCGCCGAGGACCCCGTCTGCGGTATGTCCGTCGACCGCGCGACCGCCGGACAGATGATCCACCACGACGGGGAGAAGATCTACTTCTGCTCCGCCCGGTGCCGGGAGACGTTCGAGGCCGATCCGGCGCGCTATTCCGGCGGGCGCCCCGTCCCCGCACCGATGCCCGAGGGCACCATCTATACCTGTCCGATGGATCCCGAGATCGAGCAGGTGGGCCCCGGCACCTGTCCCATCTGCGGCATGGCGCTGGAGCCCAAGGGGATCCCCGCCGCCGATGCGGGCCCCAACCCGGAGCTCGTCGACTTCACGCGCCGCTTCGGCCTCGGCGCGATCCTCACCCTGCCGCTCGTGGTGATCGCGATGGGGCCCATGGTCGGCCTCGACGTCGCCTACCTCACCGGTCCCCGTCTCGCCCGCTGGGCCGAGCTGGTGCTGGCGACGCCGGTGGTCATGTGGTGCGGCTGGCCCTTCCTGGTGCGCGGGGCGCGCTCGTTCCGCACGATGAACCTCAACATGTTCTCGCTGATCGCGATGGGCGTGGTAGCGGCCTACGTCTTCAGTCTCGTCGCCGTGCTGGCCCCGGATCTCTTCCCGGCCGGCTTCCGCGACCACTCTGGCGAGGTCGGCGTCTACTTCGAGGCGTCCGCCGTGATCGTCGTCCTGGTTCTGCTGGGGCAGATCCTGGAGCTGCGCGCACGCGAGCGCACCGGTTCGGCGATCCGCGCCCTGCTCGACCTCGCCGCCAAGACCGCCCGCGTGGTGCGTGAGGACGGTCGCGAGGAGGAGGTGGCGCTGGAGTCCGTCGCTCTCGGCGACAGGGTGCGGGTGCGGCCCGGCGAGAAGGTGCCGGTCGACGGCACGGTCGTCGAGGGGCGCTCCTCGATCGACGAATCGATGCTGACCGGCGAGCCGGTGCCGGTGGAGAAGGCGGTCGGCGACACGGTGACCGGCGCGACGCTGAACGGCACCGGCAGCCTCGTCATCGAGGCGACGCGCATCGGCGAGGACACGATGCTGTCGCGCATCGTCGAGATGGTCGCCGCCGCGCAGCGTTCCCGCGCGCCGATCCAGAAACTCGCCGACCGTGTGGCCGGTTGGTTCGTCCCCACCGTCGTCGCCGTCGCCGTGGCGGCGTTCGTCGCGTGGGCGGTCGTCGGCCCCGCCCCGGCGCTCGGTCACGCGCTGGTGGCCGCCATCTCGGTGCTCATCATCGCCTGCCCGTGCGCGTTGGGGCTGGCGACGCCGATGTCGATCATGGCCGCCACCGGGCGCGGCGCGCAGGCCGGCGTCCTCGTCCGCGACGCCGAGGCGCTGGAGGGCTTCGCCAAGGTCGACACGCTGATCGTCGACAAGACCGGGACGCTCACCGTCGGCAAGCCCGAGCTCGTCGAGGTGGTGGCGCTGGGGTCCCGCGCGGACGACGAGGTGCTGCGCCTCGCCGCCAGCCTGGAGCGCGGATCGGAGCACCCGCTCGCCGACGCCATCGTCAGGGGCGCGGAGGCGCGCGGCCTGATGCTCGCCAAGGCCGAGGACTTCGACGCGGCCACCGGCAAGGGCGTCTCCGGCCGCGTCGAGGGTGTGTCGGTGGCGCTCGGCAACGCCAAGATGCTGGCCGACCTCGGCCTGGAGGCGCCCACCGCCGACGCCGACGCCCGTCGCGACCAGGGCGAGACGGTGATGTTCGTGGTGGTGGACGGCGCGGTCGCCGGGCTCGTCAGCGTCGCCGATCCGGTGAAGGAGACCACCGCGCAGGCGCTGAAGGCGCTGCACGACCTGGGACTGACGATCATCATGGCGACCGGCGACAACGCCCGCACCGCCAAGGCGATCGCCGCCCGGCTCGGGATCGACGACATCCGCGCCGACGTCTCGCCGCAGGACAAGGCCGCCCTCGTCGCGGCGCTGAAGGCGCAGGGGCGCACGGTGGCGATGGCGGGCGACGGGGTGAACGACGCCCCGGCGCTCGCCGCGGCCGACGTCGGCATCGCCATGGGCACGGGGGCGGACGTCGCCATCGAGAGCGCGGGGCTGACGCTGGTGAAGGGGGACCTCGGCGCCATCGTGCGGGCGCGCAAGCTGTCGTTGAAGACGATGGCGAATATCCGCCAGAACCTCTTCTTCGCGCTGGTCTACAACGGTGCGGGGGTGCCGATCGCGGCCGGCGTCCTCTACCCGGTGTTCGGCCTGCTGCTGTCGCCGATGTTCGCGGCGGCTGCGATGAGCCTCTCCTCGGTTTGCGTCATCGCCAACGCGCTGCGGCTCAAGGCGGCGCGGATCTGACCGCCACTCGCCATGGTGGCGCGCTGGCCGGAAGCGCTCAGCCCTTGTGGCGGTCGCGCATCGGCCGGCGCAGCGCGGACCACAGCGAGGTGCCGGTGAGCATGCCGAGGACGTAGACGCCGATCGCCACCAGCGCGAACGGCGCCGTCAGCGACCAGTTGAGGAGCGAGACGGTGACCGCGCCGGTGTTCTGCACGGCGAACACCGCGAGAACGATGAGCAGGACGACGGCAATGATGGTGTTGACGGTTTTCATAGGTCTTGGCTCTCTTGCGCCGATGGTTTGCCCTACCCGTAGAGCAGCTTCGCGCCGATGAAAATCGACGACCGGCGAATTCGGACCTTGGTCGCCCCGCCGGCCCGGCGCGCGGCGTCGGCATGACGGTGCATGGCGGCCGTTCGAAAATTTCCCCGGCTCCGTCGGCTAAATGGCTTGCAATGCACCGAGCGCAGCGATAGATGGGGCTCTCCAACGCGGCCCGGTTCACACCGGTGCCCGCCAAGGTCGGCGCCGGTAGCTCAGCTGGATAGAGCACCAGACTACGAATCTGGGGGTCGGGGGTTCGAATCCTCCCCGGCGCGCCATCTCACTTTTTTTACTGTAAACGTCGCCTAACGCCTTGAAGGGAAAGGCGAAATTAGGTGTTCGAAGTCCTTTATTTCGGTTGTATGCCAGAGGCTCCACAAAAGCAAGGCGAAGGACGGTTTTCTTGCCGATCAGATCGGAATTACTCCATATACCCCAAGGACTTGCGAGAAATCTGAGCGCGTGTTCGAACGACTCCTCCCAGGTACGGCGTGGTTTGCCGTTTTTAACCAGCTTTTCCTCGGCGAGTGCTTTTTCGCGCTCTAGCTTAGAGCGGTTCGCGCTCGGAATGAATCGCTGTGGGATTCCCGAATCAGCGGAAGTCTGATTCAGCATCATGGCTGGCGATGGGGGGCCAGTCATGATGCCCAAGCTGCTCTCTGACGATCTTCGCCTTCGCGTGGTTCGCGCCATCGACGATGGAATGTCCCGCCGGCAGGCCGCGGCGCGGTTCGAGGTCGCCCCGTCCACGGCGATCCGATGGTACGATGCGCACGAAGAGCTTCATACGGTCGATCCGATCCATGCCAATTGTTCGGCAGAGGCGAATTCAAATGTCAATTCTGCGGCGATTGTTTACCCCGATGCGCCGCATACCTTCCCCTGCGAAGCAAGGGAGTTCAGCATGGCCGACAGAGTTGCCATCATCACCGGCGCGTCCCGCGGGATCGGCGCCGAAGTAGCCCGAACGCTGGCCGCGGACGGGTTCGCGGTTGTCGTCAACTACGCCAGCAGCGCGGCGAAGGCGGAGGCGGTCGTGGCCGGCATCGAGGCGGCGGGCGGCCGCGCCGTCGCGATCGGCGCCGACCTCGCCGAACCCGGCGGCGCCAAGGCGCTGTTCGACGCTGCCGAGAGCGCGTTCGGACCGGTGCATACGCTCGTCAACAATGCCGGGATCATGACGCTGTCGCCGGTGGCCGACACGGACGACGCGGTGTTCGACGCGCAACTCGCCGTCAACCTCGCCGGCCCCTTCCGCCTGATGCGCGAGGGCGCGAACCGGCTCGTCGAGGGCGGCCGCATCGTCAACTTCTCGTCCAGCGTCGTCGGCCTGTGCCAGCCCGGATATGCGACCTATGCCGCGACCAAGGCCGCGCTGGAGACGATGACGAAGGTGCTCGCCAAGGAACTCGGCGGCCGGCGGATCACCGTCAACGCCGTGGCGCCGGGGCCGGTGGCAACGGAACTCTTCCTCGCCGGCAAGAGCGACGAGCTGGTCGCCCAGATCGCGGCGATGAACCCGTTCGGGCGGCTCGGCGAGCCCGGCGACATCGCCCGCGTCGTGCGCTTCCTGGCGAGCGCGGAGAGCGGCTGGGTCAACGGCCAGACGATCCGCGCCAACGGCGGCATGGTCTGACGGCCGCCCCCGCCGCGAAAATCCGCCACCAGAGACATGACGAAGGAGCGCACATGCCGTTCGTGAACATCAAGACGCCCGAAGCCGCATTGACGGCGGCGCAGAAGAGCGAGATCGGCCACCGGGTGACCGAGCTGATGGTCGACTACTTCTCCGAGGCCGCCCGCCCGCACACCATGGTCCTGATCGAGGAAGTGGCCGACGGCGGCTATTACCGTGCCGACGAGGTCTTCATCGTCCCGGAGGCCCACCGCGCCGCCGCGGGGCGCCGAGGCTTCGCTTCGGGCACCTGAACCCGGCGTCGAGCGCTGCGGCCGCGCGTCGTCCTGGTGCGGACACGGGGGCGCGCTTCGGCCGGGGCCGGGCGCGCGCCTGTGCGCCATGAGCCCGCTGCGGAGCGCGTGCACCGCGGTGTGGACGCCCTCGATGTGCCGTCCCCGGCCTCAACGCGCCTCGCCGCTCGCCGTGCCCCAGCCGAAATCGTCCCAGAAGCGGCGCCACAGGGGGCGCTCGTCCGGGTGGGCGGGTTCCAGGATGACGGTCGCCGTGGTGCCGTTGATGAGCGGCACCTGCTCGGGCCGCGCGTCGAGCGTGATCTCGACCGGTACGCGTTGGGCGAGGCGGACCCACTGGAAGGACGGCTCCGGCGCCTGCAGCAGACTGGTCGACGCGTCCTCGGTGTAGGCGATGCCGGCGGAGATGCCCGCGACCGTCCCCGGCACGACCTCCCCGCTCGACATGAAGCGCACGCGGGCGGCCGCGCCGACGGCGATCCGCGGCAACTGCGTTTCGAGGAAGAAGGCGTCGATGCGGAACGAATCCGAATCGACGATGGCGAGGAGCGGGGTGCCGGCGGTCGCATAGTCGCCGGTGTCGGCCGCGAGATTGGAGACGGTCCCGTTCGCCGGCGCCATGATCGCGGTGCGCTCGAGGTCGACCTCGGCGACGCTCTCGGCCGCCTGCGCCGCCTTCAGCGCCGCCTCCGCCGCCTTGGTGGAGAGGTCCGCGCTCGCCACGTCCACGTCGGCGACCGAGACCGAGCCGCGGCGCTTCAACTCGTCGTAGCGCTTGGAGACCTGACGCGCGATCTCCAGCCGCGCCTCGGCCTCCTCACGCGTGGCGGTCGCCTGGGCGTGGGCGAGGGTGTAGTTGGTCTCGTCCACCGTGAAGAGGAGATCGCCGCGTCGCACCGTCATGTTGTTCTTCACCGCGATCCGGGTGATCTCGCCCGACACCTGCGCCGCGATCTCGACGATGTCGGCCCGCACGTGGGCGTCGCGCGTCCACGGCTCGCGGAAGATCCCGTTCCACACGTAGACGCCGGCATAGATCGCGCTGATCGTGATGATGGTCGTGAGGAGGAGGCGAACGATGATCATCGGTCAGAAATCCGGTGTGAGCCACGCGACGACGCCGAGCGTCACGACGTAGAGCGAGAGCCGGGCGAGGGGCGGATGGAAGAAGAAGCGCCAGAGGCCGAGCCGCAGCATCAGCGCGTCGGCCATGTACCAGAGCAGCGCGGCGGCGACGGCGCAGGCGAGCAGGCTCGGGTAGAGCATGCCGATGAAGGCGAGCTCATGATGCATGCTGGACCTCCGGACGGCGCGCCAGGGAGCCGGTCGCGATGATCGCCGCCAACAGCTCGGCGACGGCGGTGTAGCGCAGCGCCTCGACGCGGGCCTCCTCGTCGAGGCGCGGGTCGGCGAAGATGCCGGCCATCGCGCCGCGCACCTCCTCGAACACCGGGCAGTCGGGCGCGCCGCTGCGCCGCCGCGCCGCCCCCGTCAGCGCCGCCGTCAGCCGCCGCGCGTAGACGCCCAGCTCCGGCGGCAGGTGCCCCCGCGTCTCCAACCGCCGCTTCTGGGACAGCTCGCCGCTGGCGATCAGCGCCGCGCGGGCCCGCAGGCGCAGGTGCATGCCGCGCGCATCGTCGGGCGCGACGCTGAGGCCGAGATCGGCCAGCACGTCGATGAATTGCTCCAGCAGCGTGTCGTCCCGGATCGTCCCGCGGGCCGCCCGGCCGAGCAGCGCATCGGTGGCGCGTCGCAGGTGACGCCGCACCCATCCGGCGTCCTCGGGAAAGACGATGGTGAGCGCCGAGATCATCGCCACCGGCAGGAATGCCAGCGTCAGCAGCGCGTTGACGAGGGTGATCGGGTCGAAGCTCGGCGTGTTCTGCGGCTGGAAGCCGACCGCGATCGCCATGATCGAGCCGATCGCGAACGGCAGGTCCGGCAGCTGGCGGGCGACGTAGAAGATGGCGAAGACCGCGCCGCCGAGGATCAGCGCCAGCGCGGCGAACCCCTCGACATTGGGCAGCACCGCCATCAGCACCATCGCGAAGACGCCCCCGCAGCCGATGCCGAGGCCGATCTTGATGGCGCCGCCCAGCCGCACCGCGCGGGGCACGATCGTCGGAAAGATGAGCGTGATGGCGGTGCCGATCAGCGCCAGGACCTGCCCGTTCGGCCACGCGGTGGCGAGCCAGACGGTCGTCAGCACGAGGAAGAGCAGCGTCGGCCGCAGCGCGAACTCGGCCGCGCCGAGGGGATCGAAGTAGCGCCCCGCCATGGGGGTGACGCTCGGGGCCGGGCGGGACGGGTCGGCCAGATCCGCTTCGGCGCGCAACAGCGCCTCGACGCCGAGCGCCAGCTGGCGCATCCGGAAGAAGGCGGCGCCGACGCGCAGCTGCCGGCCGGTGAGCGGGTCGCCGGGCGGCGGCAGCACGTGGCGCGGGTGCAGCGCGTCGCACAGGGCGGCCATCGCATCGGCGGCGGCGAGCGCGTCGGCCGCGGGGGCGTCCGGCGGCGGCAGCAGGTCGATCGCCTCTGCGAGGCGCCGGCGGCCGGCGCGGATATCGTCGTCGCCGGCCTCCTGCGGCACGTGGTCGAGGGCGAAGCGGCCGGTCTCGGCCCGGATCGCCACGAGGTTCAAGGCGTTGGCGACCGCGGTCATGCGGGGGCGCAGGTGGTGGCGCCGCGTGCGCTCGTAGGCGAGGCCCCGCAACGCGGAGTTGGCGGCCCCCAGCGCCGGAAGCACCGTCGGCTCGTAGGCCACCGCGGCGGCATCGCCCCGCAGGATGCGCCCGGTCAGCGAGAGCGTCGCCTCGCGCGCGCTGCGCAGGCTGTCCGCCGCCTGCACCGAGATCGAGCGCGGGAAGACCACCAGCATCACCACGAAGGCGACGATCACCGGGATCGCGGTCTCGGTGGTGCGCTCGAGCGCCAGTGCGAAGGCGCCGTCGATCTGGGCGCCGGTGTCGATCACGACGGTGAGGGTCACCAGGCCGGCGCTGCCGTAGGCATAGACGTCGAGCCCGCTCTGCATCTGGCCGAAGAAGGCGACGAGGAAGACGAAGATCGCCAGCGCCAGGATCGCGGTCTCGCCGATCTGCCCGAACATCACCGCCAGCACGAAGCCCGACAGGCACCCCAGCAGCGTCCCGACGAGGCGCGTGGTCGCCCGCCACACGGTGGTCCCGCCGTCCGGCCGCACGATCAGCGGGATGGTGATGAGGGCCCAGTAGGTATGGTCGAGGTCGAGCAGGAAGGCGGTATAGAGCGACAGGACGGTGACCAGCGCGACCTTGAGAGCGTAGGTCGACTGCGCATCGGCGATGGCGGCGCTCAGCCGCGCGATGCGCCGGGAATGGCCGCGCGGCGGGACGTGGGTCAGCTCGATCGCCATGTTGAGCCTTTCTCGTGCGCCGCATGGGCCGGAGTCCCCCCGGCCCACGCGCACGTTATCGTCCCCTCGCCCGGCGATCCATTATCCTTGTGGCTGAGGTGGTGTGCGCGCGCCGCCGGACTCAGTCCGCCGCCCGGCGCAGCGGCAGATCGACGAAAGGCGGCCCCGACCGGTCGGGCGCACGGGCGACGACGAGCCCGTCGAACGAGTAGCTTTCCGCCATGTCGTGCTCGGCGACGAGGACGTACCGCGCCTTGTCGAACGCCTCCAGGCAGGCGATCTGCTCCCGCCGGCCATGGGTGGACACGAACACGTAGCCGATCCGCCGCGCCGCGAGCAGGTCGGCGATCTCCGTCATCAGCGCGATTTCGGCGCCCTGGATGTCGGCGTGGAGGATGTCGATCGTGTCCCAGCCGCGCGCGGCCATCATCGCGGCGACGTCGACCCGCGGGGCGGACATCTGCGCGCCGTAGCGCGTGACGGTCGCCGGCGGCCCGGCGGGGCCGACGCGGCCGAAGACCACCTCCGCCGTCAGCCCGTTGCGCTGCAGGGTCTGAAGTCCGGCGATGACGTTCCCCGGGTCCGGCTCCACCGCGATCGCCGCGGCCTCGCCCTTGAGCGAGGCCAGAAAGGACGCGGTGTAGAAGCACCAGAAGGCGCCCAGCTCGATCATCCGCGCGCCGGGGCCGACATGGTCGAGCACGCGGTCGAACACCATCTCCTCCTGCGGCTCGTGATGACCGCCGCAGCGGGTGATCAGCTCGGTCATCCAGGAGCCGAAGTAGCCGTCCCGCTGCACTTCGATGCCGTTGTACATGACCTGCCAGGCGCACTCCTCGTCCTCGACGACGGCGCCGGCGCGGGGGTGGGCGCTGCGCGGGCCGATCGCCTGGGTCCCCGCGACGGCGGCGGCGATGCGGCCCGCGAAGTCGTCCGCCGCGGGATCGAGGCGGGTGGGACCGGCGCCCGTGCGCAGGTCGATCAGAACGCGGCGCAGGACGCGGTTATATTCGGCGTTGGCGGCGAACTCGGCGGCGTGCCGGCGCAGCAGCGCGGCCGCCTCGCCCAGTCGGCCGACATGGCGCAGCACCCGCGCCTGGCCGAGCCAGGTCTCGGCGTTCTCCGGCGCCCGCCCGGCAAGGTCGCGAAAGATGGCCATCGCCTCCTCGGCGCGGTCCAGGCGCAGCAACGCCTCGCCAAGCCGCACCGCATGGGACGGCCATTGCTGGCGCGAGGCCGACAGCAGCGCCACCGCCGCCTCGTCGTCGCCGATGGAGGTGCGCCACGCCGCACCACGCAGCGCCGCGAGACCCTGGTTGGGGTCGGCGAGCGCCCACGCCTCGTAGAGCGGCCCGGTCACATCCAGATCCTCGCCGCGCGCCTCCGCCAGCGCCACCTTGAGCGGCGCCATCGCGCCCCCCGCATCGAACGCGGCGGCGAGGCGCTCCGCCTCCGCGACCATCCCGCGGCGCACCATGTCGCGGCCGAGCCGGGCGCGGTAGGACGTCGCCCAGGCGCCGAGCCTCGTCGGCGGCTCGAAGGCGGCACGGTCGATCACCGGCTCCAGGGAGATCGGCGGCAGGCTGGCGGCCCGAGCGGCAATCTCGTCCACATGCAGGTACCACGCGTCGAACAGCGACAGGTCGGCGAACATGCGCCGAAATCCGAGTGCGGCGAGAAATCGTTCGATCGCCGGGCCGCGCTCGGTATGGTTGTGCTCCACCGTCAGGCAACGCACCCGGAACGTGTCGAACGGGAAATCCTGCAGAATGTCGAGCTCGTTGCCCTCGGTGTCGAGCGAGAGGTAGTCGATTACCGGCGGCGCCCCCGCCTCGCGCAGCGCCGTGCCAATGCGCAACGACGGCACCTCGATCACCTCATGGCTCTGCCGCCGCCCCTCGCTCTCGTGCTGGTCGCCGGGGTCGACCGCCTCCAGGCGCGACAGCTCGGCGACCTCGAGGCAGGTGCGGAAGGCCAGTCTCTCGCCGTCCGCCGCCGACAGCGCGGCGCGGCGCGTGGTGGCGTGGCGGCGCGCCGTCAGGGCGGCGAACGCCTGCGGCAGCGGCTCGACGAGGAGGCCGGCCCAGCCGAGGTGTTCGAGGAGGTAGGTGTTGGAGAAGGTGATCCCGTCGAACGCGCCGGCCTCGACGAAGTAGCCCGCCGTCTGCCCGCGCAGCGCCCAAAGCACGAAGAGGTCCTGGCAGATCTGGCCGTGGCTGAGGTCGCCATGAGCGGAGACGAAGGCCAAGAAGGCCTGCTCGATCGCCTCGTCGACCGCGATGGATGGAGCTTCGCTCACCGGACCCTCCATGTTCGAGCGCGTGGCGGGCCGTCCGAAGCGTAACGCCGACGCCATCACCTTGCACTTATGCTATTTCTAATTGAAGCCTAGGCCAATGTCCCGCGAAAACACAACACAGAAACCACCTAAAGGTGAAAATCTCTCGTGGCTCGGCGGCCCGGCGTCACGAACAGGCATGGCCGATTGCCGCAATGTCGGGTGCGATCGCCGCTCGATTTGCCGGTTGCAACGCCCACACGGCCGCACACGCAGCGCGAGTAGGTTCCCAGGGTGTGCCGCTTTTTGGTTAGCAGCGCGTTGCAAGAATCGGGACACCATCACGAAAGCGCATCAATCCATTACAAATCACGATTTGAATACAACCTTCGGACGTGGCTGGGTAATAGCTTCTCGGAAAGACAAGAAAGCCCCCGCTGAATGGCTGCGCTGCGACCTGCTGCCCTCGAATTGTCTCCATGCAACGCTGGCTCCGGCCTGCCGGAATCCTCGTCGACATACCCGGCGGGGCTCGTCCAGCCGCACGGCATCCGACTCGGTGTCGGCGTCGGCGGGACCTTCACCGACGCGGTGCTGACCGGCGCGGGCGCGTCGGCGCACGTCGCCAAGGTGCTCTCCACGCCCGACGACCCGAGCCGTGCGGCGCTGGAGGCGATGGCGATGGTGCTCGACGAGGCAGGCCTGAGCTGGTCGGACGTGCGTGAGGTGGTGCACGGGTCGAGCATCGCCACCAACGCGCTGGTGGAACGCGAGGTCGGGACCACCGGCCTCGTCACCACGCTCGATGCGCGCGACGCCGCTCACCCGCTGGTGCCGCCCGAGCTGGTCCGCAGCCTCGACGAACGGGTCGACGACACGGGGGCCGTCGTCACGCCGCTGGCGGAGAACGACGTCTTCTGCGCGGCGCACGCCCTGGCGCAGGCGGGCGCGGTGTCGCTGGCCATCGTCCTGCGCAACGCCGCGCGCAATCCCAGCCACGAGCGGCACGTCGCGGCGCTGATCGAGGCGGCCTTTCCGGCGATGGAAGTCACCATATCGAGCGATATCGCCGGCGACGCCTCCGGGCGGGAGCGTGTCGCCGCCACCGTGGCGAACGCCGCGCTGCGCCCGCCGATGCGCTATGTGAAGCACCTCGGGGAGGAACTCGCCGCGCTGGGCTATCGGCGCGGGCTGATGGTGATCCAGTCCGACGGCGCAATGGTGCTGGGGCGCGCGGCGGCGCGGCAGCCGGTGCGGCTGGTGCCGTCGGGCGGGGCGGCGCGGCGGGCGCGGCAGGTGGAGGCGGGCGACCACGTCGCCATCGACGTCGGCGGCACGTCCTGCGAGATCGCCATCGTCGCCGGCGGCGTCCGGCCCGGCGGCCCCGGCGGCCCGCCGTTGCCGAGCGCCGATGCGAACGAGGCGAGCCACGTGGTCGGCATCGCCGCGGTGGGAACGGGCGGCGGCAGCGTCGCGCATATCGCTGATGGCGCGCTCGCCGTCGGACCGCTCAGCGTGGGCGGGCGGCCGGGGCCGGCCTGTTTCGGCGAGGGCGGCACCCAATTCACCCTGACGGACGCGCTCCTGCTCCTCGGCCTGATTGCGCCCGAACGCTTCCTCGGCGGGCGGATGCGGCTCGACCCCGGCCTGGCGGAGGCGGCCGCGGGGCCGCTGTGCGCCACACTCGGCCTCACCCCGCTCGCGCTCGCCCAGCGCGTCCACGATACCGCGGTCGCGACGATCGCGGCGGCGGTGGGCCAGCTGGTCGCCGCGCAGGAGCGGGGATGGGGCGGGCGGGCGATCGTCCCCAGCGGCGGCGCCGGGGCGATGCTCGCCGCCGCGGTCGCGGAGGCGGTCGGCCTCGGCGAAGTGATCGTGCGGGACAACCCGGCGATCTCGGCCTGCGGACTGACGACGACGCAGGCGCGCCCCGCCTGGCCGGCCCCGGTGGTGGATGTGGGCCGGCTGCGGTGGGTCGGCACCCTCCCCGCCTCCACGCCGATCCCGCGACCGGCGGCGACCGGCGTGGACCATGCCGCCGCATCGAAGACCGCCGGTCCGCCGTGCTGGCGCCGCCTCGACCGCGCGCGGCTGGCGCTGCACGGCAGCGTCGATGGCCCGGCGATCATCGCCGAGGACACGACGGCGACCGTGGTTCCGCCCGGCTGGCGGGTCAGCCTCCGCCCCGACGGCTCGCTGCACCTGGTGCGCTGAGGCGAGGTCGAGCCGGCGCACGGTGCGGGGCGGGCGTCGAGAGCAGCGCGCGCCTGCCCCGTGTCGCCGGCCGTCCGACCGGCCTGGGCCGCGTCAGGCGGCGTCGCTCGCCGGGACGGCGGTAAGGCCCCGCACCCGCTTCAACACCTCGGTGCCGGTGTCGGCGATGAGGTTGATCTCGTTGGTGGCGACGATCATGTCGGCGCCTAGGTCGCGTGCATGCGACCCGATCAGCGCTTCCGGCAGGCCCATCGTGGCGAACATCTTGCCCGCTCCTCTGGCGGCCGCGGCGACGGCACGGAAGCCGGCGGCGACGTCCGGATGGTCGATCTCGCCCATCCGCCCCAACGCGCTGGCGAGGTCGTTGGAGCCGATCATCAGCGCATCAACCCCTTCGAGCGCAGCGATGGCCGGGGCCGCCTCCAGGCCGCTGCGGCTCTCGATCATCGCGATCACCCGCGTCGTGCGCTCCGAGTGCGCCACCATCGTCGCCACCTCCACCGGCCTGAAGCCGAAGAGGGCGACCGCGCCCGGTAGCGCCCGCTCGCCGACCGGGGCGAACCGCGTCTTCTTCACGATCGTCTCGGCGTCGGCGAGCGTGTCCACATGCGGGACGATGACGCCGGTGGCGCCGCAGTCCAGCACGCGGGCGACGTCCGGCGAGGTGGGGCCCGTGACACGCACGTAGACGGGGAAGCCACCCATGAGCCCGGCGACGCAGATGCTCGCCATCGCGTCCACCGTGATGCGGCCGTGCTCCATGTCGACGACCAGGAAGTCGTACCCGCACTGGCGGGTGATGGCGGCGGCGTCGGGCGTGGCGAGCACACAGACGGCGAGCCCGATGGCCGGGCCCCGCGATTCATCATCGATTTTCGGCATGCACGACCCGCGCTGCGACTGAAGGGCCGCCCGTTATCGCGGTCCCCGGAGCACCGCACAATACGATTTCTGCCTATTATAGTGGCAGGCCAATTTTTTATACACACGACGCTGGTGAACCAGGATTTCCCCGGTAAAGTCAGCGCCTATTCCAGGCGGATCGCGCCACGTTCCGGGTGCATTCGTCGTCTCAGGCGACTCCAGGGTGTTCATGAGATCCGACATTTCGTCACCGGACCCGCGGCCCGGCGCCCTCAGCATGACGATCGCCGTCGGCGCGTTCCTGCTGCGTTGGCTGCGGCGGGCCGTCAACCTCGTGGCGGGCCTTTTGTTCATCTACATGTGCTTTGCGATCCTGGCGCAGATCCTGGGCCGCTACATCTTCAACTACTCGATCGCCGGCACCGAAGAGACGGCCACCTACGCCCAGATCTGGCTGGTGCTGCTGGGCGCGGGCATCGCCATGCGCAACGGCCAGCACGTCGCCATCGACATCCTGATCGTGCGCTGTCCGCCGCTGGTGCAGCGCATCGCCAAGACCGCCTCGCTGGCGCTCGGGCTGTGGTTCCTCGCCGTGGTGTTCATCGGCAGCTTCGGGCTCCTGTCCATCGGCATGATCGTCAAGTCGCCGGCGCTGAGGATCCCGCTCGCCTACCCCTACTCGGCGCTTCCTGTCGGGATCGCCTACTTCATGCTGGAGTTCGCCATCGCCACCGTGCCCGACATCGTGCGCGGGCGTATCGCCGCGCATATCCGGCCCGCCGAACTCGAGACGGGAGCGGCGCTGTGATCCTCGCGTTCGGCGGCTTCGCCCTCCTCATCGTCTCGGGCATTCCGATCGTCCTGGGGCTCGGCATCGCCGCGCTGATCACGATCATCACCTTCACCGACGTGCCGCTGGCGATCCTCGCCCAGCGCGTCTACGGCGGCGTCAACTCTTTCCCGCTGATGGCGATCCCGTTCTTCGTCGCGGCCGGCCTCATCATGGAGGCGGGCGGCATCGCGCGGCGCTTCGTGGACCTCGCCTCGGCGCTCGTCGGATGGATCACCGGCAGCCTCTTCATGGTGGCGATCACCACCGGCACGGGCCTGGCCGCCATCTCCGGCTCCGGCTCGGCCGACACCGCGGCGATCAGTTCCATCCTCATCCCCGAGATGAAGAAGCGCGGCTACGACGTCGACATGTCGGCCTCGATCATCGCCGCGGCGGGGTCGATGGCCTCGATCATCCCGCCCAGCATCATCATGGTCGTCATCGCGATCACCACCAACCAGTCGATCGGGGCGATGTTCCTGGGCGGGGTCGGGCCGGGCCTCCTCCTGACGATGGCGCTCCTCCTGGGCGCATGGGCCTTCGCCAAGCGCGGCGGGGCCACCTACCGGGACACCGAAGCCTTCTCGCGCGGGCGGCTGTGGACGGCGTTCGTGCGGGCGATCCCCTCGCTGTGCGTGCCGGTCGTCATCGTCGGCGGCATCGTCGGCGGCGTGTTCACCGCCACGGAGGCGGCCTGCATCGCCGTCTTCGTCACGCTGATCATCTCCTGCTTCATCCATCGCGAGCTGGGGCTCGGCGACCTGTGGCCGCTGATCCAGCGCGCCATCAGCCTCTCCGCGGCGGTGCTCATCATCGTCTCCACCGCCAGCATCTTCTCCTGGATCATCGCCAGCCTCGGCATTCCTCAGGCGCTCGACGCGTGGCTGCGCAGCGTCACGGACTCGGCAATCACCTTCCTGCTGATCGTCAACATCCTGCTCCTCGTGGTCGGCATGTTTATGGAGAGCATCTCGGCGATCCTGATCCTGCTGCCGGTGCTGATGCCGATCGCGGTCGGCTACGGCATCGACCCGGTGCAGTTCGGCGTGCTGACGGCGCTCAATCTCTCGGTCGGGCTCATCACACCCCCTTACGGCATCTGCCTCTACGTCGCCTCGCTGGTCGCCGGGCGGAGCGTGGAGCAGGTGTCGCGGCGGGTGTGGCTGGTGCTGATCCCGATGCTCCTGGCGCTGTTCCTCACCGCCTTCGTCCCCGCCATCACCCTCTTCCTCCCGCAGCTCGTTTACGGCTGAGCCCGTGCTGCCTCCCCTCACCAAAGGAAACCACATGAAGCTCCTGCGCGCTCTGTGCCTGACGGCCGCGGTCTGCGGCGCCCCCCTCGCGGCTCACGCGGCGGACTACACCTTCCGCGTCGCGCACACGAACGCGGCCGACGAGGTCCAGGACAAGGGCCTCCAGATGATGCGCGATCTCCTGGAGGAGAAGACCGACGGCCGCGCCACGCTGGAGATCTTCCCCAACGGCGTGCTGGGCGACGAGGCACAGCTCGTCGAGGGCGTGCTCCTGGGCACCCTCGACATGGGCATGACCGCCAATTCCACCCTGTCGAACTACGTCGAAGACTACCGCGTGTTCGACCTGCCGTTCCTGCTGACCACGATCGCCGCGCTCTCCGGCGTGATCGAGAAGCCGGAGGTCTACGACATGCTGGAAGCCTCGGCGAACGGCTCCGGGTTCGAGCTGATCGCGTTCTATTCGTCCGGCGTGCGGCACATCATGACCAAGGTGCCGGTGACCGACATCGAGGACATCGCCGACATGAAGATCCGCACGATGCAGAACCCGATCCACGTGGACGCCTTCACCGCGTTCGGCGCCAACCCGACGCCGCTCGCCTATTCCGAACTCTACGGCGCGTTGCAGAGCGGCGTGGTCGACGGCGCGGAGGGCGCGGCCACCAACTACACCGGCCAGAAGCTCTACGAGGTGGCGCCGGACTTCGCCCTGCTCGGCTGGCTGAACATGACCGCCGACATCTTCATGAACAAGGCCAAGTTCGACGCGCTGCCGGAGGACATCCGCACGGCGCTGAAGGAAGCCGGCGAAGAGTCCGCCCGCTGGCAGCGCCAGTATGTCGACGACCAGGAGAAGCCGCTGCTCGACGCGCTGGTGGAGAAGGGTGTCGAGATCACCCAGCCGGACCCGGCGCCCTTCCGCACCGCCGTCACCCCGCTCTACGAGCAGATGCTGGAGTCCGACACGCAGCGCCAGCTGTTCGCGGCCGTCACCGCCGAATAGACCCGCCCTCCGGCATTCCTCGAGGCCGCGCGGCACACCCGCGCGGCCTTTTTCATTGCTCCGGGCCCGACGTGCCGCCCCCATTCGCGCCGGCCTCCCGCAGCGCCGCGACGCGCATCCCGGCCTCCAGGATGAAGGTGTTGACGAACTCGCGCGCCGGCCGGGACAAGGTCTTCTGCCGCGGCAGGATCGCCATCAGCGAGCGGCGGATACTGGGCTCGAACGGCAGGATCGCGAGGTCGGCGTAGCGGCCGGAGGCGGCGGTGATCTCGTCGAGAATTGCGACGCCCCAGCCCTCCTGCACGATCTGCGCGGCGGCGTTGAGGAAGCGCACCTCCACCTTGGGGCTGTAGACCAGCGATGACTTGCGGAACGCCTCCTCCAGCAGGTTGGCGATGCGGGTGCCGGAGAGCGGGCAGATCAGGCGATCGTTGACGAGGTCCTGCGGCGTGACGAAGGGGAGCGCGGCGAGCGGGTTGTCCGCGGCGCACACGCACACGGTCCGCAGCGTCTCGATCGGCTGCAGGATGAGCGAGTGGCGCTCGCCGGGGTCCATCGCGAAGCCGATGTCGGCGATTCCGGACTCCACCGCCTCCAGCACATTGTGCAGCGGCTTGGTGTCGAGCGTGACGTAGATTTCCGGACATGCGGTGAGAAACATCGCCATCGCCATCGGCATCAGCGCCTCGGTGACCTCCGAGGTCGCCACCACACGCACGCGGCCGACGTGGCCGGCACGGATGTCCTCCGCACTCTGGTTGACGGTGCCGAGGAGCTGGAAGAGCGGCTCGGCCCGTTCGTAGAGGGTGCGCGCCTCGTCGGTGGGGACGAGCTGGTTGCCCTTGCGCTCGAACAGGACGAACCCGATCACCGATTCGAGGTGCTTGATGGCGTTGCTGACGGCGGGCTGCGACATGTTGAGGTGATGCGCGGCGGCGACTGTCGTGCCGTTGACCATGAGCGACCGGAAGATCTCGAGCTGCCGCAGGTTCACGCCGTCCGCCTCTCATGGATCCGTGGCCGGGTCGCCCGCGCCCGCAGCGGCGCCGGGGCCCGAGGTTCGTCGCAATGCCCGGCGATCTAGTCCGCCCGCGGGGGACAGGGCAATGGCGTTGCGGATCTGCCGCCCGTCCACGGCCTCATGGCCGCTCGGCGGCGTCCGCGGCGTTCACGAAATTGCCACCGCCGCGGAAGCGACTTATGCCGCTCGGATGCGCTCGCACCGCGCATCGGGGCGGAGCCGCAAGAAAGCCGTAACAAGGACCATCGGGAGGACACACGATGTTGAGACATTTGGGGACGGCCGCGGCGCTGGCGCTCGCCGCGTCGCTGGCCACCGGCGCCCACGCCCAGGAGCGCATCACGTACAAGTCGGCCAAGGCCGGCTCGTCCTACTACCAGATGGGCGTCGAGATCGCGGAGGCCATCAAGGCCGGCACCGGCGGTGACGTCTCCGTCACGGTCGAGGAGAGCCAGGGCTCGGTGCAGAACGTGATGGAAGTGCGCGCGCGCGGCGCGGACTACGTGTTCACCACGCCGCCGGCACTGGTGGCCCTCGCCCAGGAGGGCAAGGCGATGTTCGAAGGCAAGGGCAACCCCGCCTTCGCCGAGATCCGCGCCCTCTTCCCGATCCCGTCGCTGACCATGCACTTCGTCGTCTCCGGCGATGCGGGGGTGGAGACCTTCGCCGACCTGGAAGGCAAGACCATCCTGCTCGGGTCCGGAAGCTTCGGTGCCACCGAGGGGCAGAAGTACCTCGAGATGTTCGGACTCGACGGCAAGGTGGAGATCGCCAACGCCGAGCTTTCCAACGCGGTCGCCGCGCTCAAGAACGGGCAGATCGACGCCTTCGTGACCGCCGGCTCCTATCCCGCGCCGAACGTGATCGAAGCGGCCGCGTCGACCGACGTGAAGGTGCTCTCGCTGTCGGACGACCAGGTCGCCGAGACCAAGCGCACCAAGACGGTGATCCCGGCCGGCACCTACGCGGGCCAGGACAGCGACGTCGTCACCACCTCGCTCCCCGTGGTCGCCTTCGCCACCGCCGAGATGAGCGACGATACGGCCTACCTCCTCACCAAGACCTTCTGGGACGAGCAGGCCACGCTCGCCGACGCCTCGCCGTGGTGGGCCGCGGTGACGCCGGAGATGATGGAGACGGTCACCACCCAAATCCACCCCGGAGCGCTGCGCTACTACGAAGAGATCGGCGCCCCCATCAACCCGTCCCAGAAGTAACCTTCGGCCGGCCCCTGCCCGAGGCGGGGGCCGCCCGTCACGGCACCCCATGACAGCATTCGCGTATCGCCCGCTCTGGGTCGCCCTGGGCGCCCTCACCGTTTTCGCCCATCTCGCACTGATCTTTCATGGGCTCGTGCCGAACCTCATCAGCCGGCCGCTGCACATGGCGCTGCTGCTGCCGTGGGTCTTCGTCCTGCCGGCCAAGACGCGGGCCGGGGCGGTGACGGGGCTCGGCATCGCCGCCGCCGGCATCGCCGGGTGCGTCTGGGTCGCCTGGAACCACCAGGCGCTCGCCAACCAATACGGCTTCCTCGAGGGCGACGCGCAGGTCGCGGTCGCGGTGATGCTGCTCGTCGTGGCGATGGAGGGGGCACGGCGGATGATCGGCTGGCCGCTGCCGCTGGTGGCGCTCACCACCCTCGCCTACGGCCTCTTCGGCCAGTACATCCCCGGCCAGTTCGGCCACGCCGGCACCCCGCTCGCCAGCTTCCTCGGCACCCTGACGATCACCGAAGGCGGCCTCTGGAGCAGCCTGACGGGGGTGTCGGTGGGGGTGGTCTCCATCTTCGTCATCTTCGGTGCCGTGCTCAACTCCGGCGAGGCGGGACAGGGCTTCATGAACGTCGCCTCGGCGGCGGCGGGGCGCCTCAGGGGCGGTGCGGCCAAGGTCTCGGTGCTCTCCTCGGCACTGTTCGGGTCGATCTCCGGGTCGGCCTCGGCCAACGTCGCCTCCACCGGGGCGATCACGCTGCCCGCCATGACGCGGCTCGGCTACCCCCGGCGTCTGGCCGGTGCGGTGGAGGCGGTCGCCTCCTCCGGCGGGCAGATCATGCCGCCGCTGATGGGCGCGGGCGCCTTCGTCATGGTCGAGCTGACGGGCGTTCCCTATACCGAGATCGTCCTCGCCGCGCTGCTGCCGGCGGTCCTTTATTTCTTCACCGTCTGGGTCGGGATCGACGCGTTCGCGGTCCGCCTCGGCCTCCAGGGCCTGCCCGAGGACGAGCGGCCCGCGCGGCGCGACGTCCTCGTCACCTCCGCCTTCTTCCTGGTCCCGTTCAGCGCGCTGCTGCTGGCGATGTTCGCGCTCGGCTACACGCCGCAATATTCCGCCGCCCTCGCCATCCTCCTCGGTTTCCTCGCCCTCTACTTCGACGGGCGCCGCGGCTTCGCCCCGCTCCAGGGGCTCGACCGTACCGCCGAGACGATGCTCAACTCCGGCCGGCAGATCGCGATGATCGGCTCGATCATCCTGTGCGCCTCCATCGTGATCGGCGTCCTCGGGATCACGGGGCTGGGCGTCAAGCTGACGTCGGCGATCATCGCCGGGTCGGGCGGCGAAGTGTGGCCGACGCTGCTGCTGACGGCGCTCGCCTGCCTCATCCTCGGCATGGAGGTGCCGACGACGGCGGCCTACGTCATTTGCGTGTCGGTCGCGGGGCCGGCGCTGACCGGGCTGGGGATCGAGCCGTTGCAGGCGCACCTCTTCGTCTTCTGGTTCGCGCTGCTGTCGACGATCACGCCGCCGGTGTGCGGGGCGGTGTTCATCGCCGCGGGCATGGTCGGCGAGGACTGGCTCAAGGTGGCGCTGACGGCGATGGCGCTCGGCGTCGGCCTCTACCTGATCCCGCTCGGCATGATCGCCAACCCGGAGCTGATCGCGCTGCGCACCGAGCCGCTGCTGGCGGTGCTGACGGCGATCCAGATCGGCATCGCCCTGGCGCTCCTGTCGTTTGCGCTGATCGCGCGCGGGCGGTGGCTGGCGCGGGGCGGGGCGCTGACGCTGGGCGCGGCGATCCTCTTCGCGCGCGCCCTCCTCTGAGGCTCCCTCGCCGGGGCGTCAGCGCACCTCGGGTCCGGGCGTCAGCGTCAGGTCGGCGGGGCGGCTCGCGGTCATGACGAGGCGCACGTTCGGCATGTCGTTGCCGTCCATCTTGAGGGCGAGGGCCTCGGGCGAGAGGTCGGCCCAGCGTTGCAGCAGGCGTCGGCGCACCTCCGCCTCGTCGACGCCGAGCATCACCGTCAGGTCGAAGTGCGGCGCCAGCGCCGGCCAGGGGGGCGCCGCCAGCAGCAGGTAGTTCCCCTCCACGATCACCAGCCGCGCGGCCGGGCCGATGATCGCCGCCCCGGCGCGGGCGATCTCGATCGCCCGGTCGAAGACGGGGACCGCAACCGCGCGTCCGTCGTCGGCCGCGAGACGGGCGAGCGTTGCGGCCAGTCCGTCGACGTCGAAGGTGTGCGGGGCGCCCTTGCGGGGGCGCTCGCCCCAGGCCTCCAGCACGCGGTCGTCGTAGTGGAAGCCGTCCATGCCGAGGACGGCGACGGCCTCCGCCCCGGCCCGCATTGCCACCGTGCGCGCCAGCCAGGCGGCGAAGGCGGACTTGCCGGCACCGGGCGGCCCGGCGACGGCGACGATGGTCCGGCCTCCACCGGCCGCCGCCGCGGCAAGCCGGTCGACGAGTGCGCCGGCGGTCGTCTCCTGCGTCACACGCCCTCCCCGCACCGCCTACGGCACGAAGCCGAACATCCGCGGCGCCCACATGAACGACTCGGGCACGTAGGTCACGATGCCGAGCACCACCAGCATGATCGCCAGCATCGGCAACAGCGGCGGGATCAACTCCACCATCGAGATCTTGGCGATGCGGCAGCCGACGAAGAGCGCCGTCCCCACCGGCGGCGTGATCAGCCCGAAGGTGAGGTTCACCACCATGATGACGCCGAGGTGGATGAGGTCGAGCCCCATCGCGTCCGCCAGCGGCAGCAGGATCGGCACCAGCATGATGAGCGCCGGCGTCAGGTCGATGAAGAGACCGGTGACCAGGAGCAGCACGTTGATGATGAGGAGAAGCAGGTAGCGGTTCTCCGTCAGCCCCAGCACGTTCTCCGAGATCCACTGCGGCACGTTCTCGTAGGTGAGGATGAACGTGAAGATCGACGTCGTGGCGATGAGGAAGAGCACCACCGCGGTGGTCACGATGCTCTCCCACATCAGCGCCGGCAGCTGGCGGACCTTGATCTCGCGGTACACCACCATCGTCAGGAAGAGCGCGTAGACCGAGGCGATCGCCCCCGCTTCCGTCGCGGTGAAGACGCCGGTGGTGATGCCGCCCAGAATGATGACCAGCGTCATCATGCCGAGCCCGCCGTCGACGACGCGGTGCAGCTTCTCGCGCCCGGTGAGCTTGGGGGTGCGGGTGTCGTGGTAGAGCCGGCCGTGGACATAGGCCACGAGCAGCAGCCCGCCGCCGATCATGATGCCCGGCGTCAGCCCCGCCAGCAGCAGCCCGCCGACCGAAACCGAACTCGCGATATAGGCATAGAGGATCATCGAGATCGACGGCGGGATGATCGGCCCCATGGTGGCCGAGGCGAGGGTCAGCGAGGTGGCGAAGCGCTTGGTGTAGCCGTCCTTCTCCATCGCCTCGATCATCATGCGGCCGATCGAGGAGACGTCCGCCACGGCCGAGCCGGAGACACCGCCGAAGAGCATCGAGGACATGACGTTGATCTGCGCCAGCCCGCCCGGCAGGCGTCCGACGATCACCTCCGCCAGACGCACCAGGCGCCCGGCGACGCCGCCGTTGGCCATCACCACCCCGGTGAAGACGAAGAAGATCACCGCCAGCAGCGGGAAGGAGTTGATGCCGAAGATCATGCGGCGAACGATCGTCATGTTGGTCATGACGTCCATCGACATGGCGGCGATCGCGGAGGCGATGCCGATGGCGAAGGCGATCGGCATGCCCACCAGCAGGAGGACGACGAAGGTCGCGAACAGGATGAGAACCGTCATGGCGTCACTCGTAGAGCGGCGTCGCGGCGGGCGCGCGTTCGGTGCCGAGCCAGAGGTTGAGCTGGTTGCGCACCGCGAAGAGCATCATCAGCCCGCCGGAGACGGGGGCCGCGGTGTAGAACCAGATGTTGGTGTACGGCAGGGAGGTCATGTAGTCGCCGCCGAAGCGCTCGGCGAGTTGCGCGCCATAGACCAGGAGCACCGCCCCGAAGGCGATGATGCCGAGGTCCAGCAGGGCCGCCAGCACGCGGTGCGCGGTGCCCTTGAGACTGTCGTGCAGCAGCGTGAAGGCGACGTGGTCCTTGGCGTCGACGCCGGCCGCCGCGCCCAGGAAGCCGACCCAGATCAGCAGGTAGCGCGGCACCTCCTCCGACCAGGAAAACACGTTGTTGAAGCCGTAGCGCATCACCACGGTGAGGATGACGATGCCGAAGAGAGCCGTCGCCTGGAGGAGCGCGACGACGCGCACCAGCCAGACGACGGCATCCACCGCTCGGTTGAAGAGAGCCATCGCGGCCAACGTCGCGGTCGGATCAGTACTTGGACCCGCTGTCGAGCAGGTAGCCCACCTCGTCGGCGACGCCCAGCGCATCCCCCTGCTCCTTGAGGAGCGGGGTCACGGCGTCGATGAAGGGCTGCTTCTCGGGCGTGATGATCTCGGTGAAGAGCGGCTTGAGCTGCTCCAGCGACATCTGCTCGGAGGCGGCCCAGGCGCCGCGCATGTAGGCCTCGGCCTCGTCGGCGGCCTTCTCGATCGCGGCCTGCTCGTCTTCGCTGAGGCTGTCGTACACGTCCTGCGACATGATCAGCATGTCCGGGATCCGGGCGTGTTCGTCGATGGTGTAGTAGTCGGACACCTCGTAGAACTTCATCGAGAAGACGGACGGGTGGTTGTTCTCCGCCCCGTCGACGACGCCGGTCTGCAACGCGTTGTAGAGGTCACCCCAGGCGATCGGCACGCCCGTGCCGCCCATCGCCTCGATCATCTTGACCTGCACCGGCGAGGCCATGACGCGGATCTTCTGCCCGGCGAGGTCGGCCGGCGAGCGGATCGGCTGGTCGGCGAAGAAGTTGCGCGCGCCCGAATCGATGAAGGCGAGCACGTGGATGCCGCGGTCCTGCAACGGCTCGACGAAGGCGTCGGCGCGCGACGAGGTCAAATAATCCCAATAGTGGTCCGCGTTCTTGAACAGAAACGGCAAGGAAAACATGTCCATGCGCCGGTCGATCTGCGACAGGTTCGACGCCGAGACGGTGACGAAGGCGAGCGTGCCGTCCCGCATGCTTTCGACCGATTCCACGGCATCACCGAGGGCACGGGCATGGTTGACGTCGATCTTGATGGCACCGTCGGTCAGTTGCGCGACCCGATCGGCAAAGAATTCGTGCGTCATCGACACGGGGTGAGCGGGCGGCTGAACGCCGTTCAACTTGAGTGTCTTCTGGGCGTGGGCGCTGGTAACGGATGCGACCAGCAATGCAGCAATCGCTGCCGTTCGCATGATTTGCATGCGTGACATCCTCCCTAAGATTTCATGCCGCGCTCTTCGGCGTGGTCTGGTTGACACACCAGCAGATTTCGGGAGCCTCGCCAAGAATGAAATGAGGTTTCCATGTTACGAATCAGCGTTGTCGGGCTGGGAATGGCCGTCAAACCGCACGCTAGTGCGTTGTTAAATCTTGGCGATCAGGTCGAGGTCGTGTGGGGCGCCGCGCGGTCGGAGGCCCGCACCGCGGCTTTCGCCCAGGCGACCGGCTTCCCCGTCACGACCGACGTGACCCGCGCCCTCACCGATCCGGCGATCGACGCGGTCCTGCTGCTGACCCCGCCGGACACGCACCTCGCGCTCGGCCGCGTGGCGCTGGAGGCCGGCAAGCACGTGCTGGTGGAAAAGCCGCTCGACCGCACACTCGCCGACGCGCAGGCGCTGGTGGCGCTCGCCGCGGCGCGCGGGCGCACCCTCGGCGTCGTTCTGCAACACCGCTTCCGCGACGCGGCGTTACGGCTGGCCGCGCTGGTGGATGCGGGCGAACTCGGCACCTTGGCGCTGGCCAGCGTGACGGTCCCCTGGTGGCGCCCGCAGAGCTATTACGACGAGCCGGGCCGGGGCACCCTGGCGCGGGACGGCGGCGGCGTCCTGGTGACGCAGGCGATCCACGTAGTGGACCTCTTCCGCGCGCTGACGGGGCCGGTGGAGGTGGTGGCCGCCGACGCGACGACCACGCCCGCCCACCGGATGGAGACGGAGGACACCGCCACCGCGCTGCTGCGCCTGCGCGACGGCGCGCCCGGCGTCATGCTGACGACGACGGCCTTCTACCCCGGCCTGCCGGAGCGGATCGAGATCGCCGGCACCGAGGCGAGCGCCACGCTGACGGGCGACGCGCTGGAGGTGCGCTGGCTGGACGGCCGCACGGAGACGGTCGCGGCGGGCGATTCGGGCGGCACCGGCGCCGACCCGATGGCCTTCTCCAGCGAGCCGCACCGCCGCCTGATCGCCGATTTCGCCGACGCGGTGGCGACCGGCCGCCCCCCGCGCGCCTCCGGCGAGGAGGCCCTCGCCACGCAGCGCCTGATCCACGCCGTCATCACCCGCGCCGGCGCCCCGACGCCGTGACCGACGGCAGGGCCGCGCCGCCGCCTTCCGGCGGCGCACCGCCGCCCGGCGTCAGTCCGCCAGGTAGTCGTACACCACTTCGCCCAGGCCCAGGGTGAGGTCGGCGATATAGTGGCTGGCGGAGACGACGCCGTGGACCGGCAGCTTGGCGACGTCGCACATCGCATGCTCGAAGAACTGGAGCGCCGCGGGGCCGGTCCAGGCGCCCTTCAGCGTGACGTCCTCCATGTAGTAGCGGACCAGCTCGCAAATGCGCGGCGTCCCGTCGACGTGCGGGATGATCTTGATGAGGAAGGCCGGCTTCTCCATCCCCTTGGCGACCGGCGCGAGGTCGGCCTCGACGTGCTTGTAGCCCATCGTCGCCACCACCACCGGGATCGAGCCGTAGTGCAGCGTGCACACCAGCGTCTCCTTTTCGTGGCGGATCACGGGCGTGGCGAGCTTCTTGGGGAAGCCCCACAGCTCGCGCCCGCCGGCGATGGGCGAGTTGTCGTCGAGGTACATGGCGTGGACGTAGCCGCCTTCCTGGACCTCGCCGGACGGCGTCGTGAAGCGGACCGGGATCACCTGGCCGGTCTCCGTATAGTCACCGAAGCCGGTGGAATCGGGCATGCGGATGAACTCGTAGGCGACCGTATCGCCCACCACCTCGAGCGGCTCCGGCACCACCTTGCGCAGGAGCTCGGGGTCCGTGCGGTAGGTGATGACGATGAACTCGCGATTGTAGAACTTGTAAGGCGGCCGCGGATAGGCCGGGTTGTTCAGCGGCATCGCGAAAGCGTTGGCGCGCACGTCGGCGATCTTCATCGTGATCCTCGTTGCTGCAGAGAGGTCGAACCGGGGCCGCGCGCACCGGGCGCCTGGGGCGTCAGTGCTCGGCGATGTCGAAGGTGGCGATCCCTTCCGGGTTCTGCGGGCGCGCCAGCGCCTCGGGGAAGCGCAGGGTGCGGACCATGTCGGCGTAGCCGGCGGCCCAGTGCTCTTCCATGGTCAGGCGCGAGAACTCGTAGTCCTTGGAGGCGCCCTCGTAGTTCTTGGCGTGGTAGATCAGGTGGACGATGTTGTAGACCTTGTCGTCCGCCTCGGCGATCAGCGCCTTCAGCTCCGGGTCCTCCTCCAGGGCCGCGGCGTCGGGCACCTGCTCCAGGAGGCGGCCCAGCGCGCGGCGCATCCGCTGCATGCGCGTAAAGGCGTCGGTCGCGGCGCGGGTGCGGCTGGAGAAGCGGATGTCCTTCTGGCGCACCTCCTGGGCGACCAGGTCGCGCGGCATCTCGCCCTTGGCGCTCCAAAGATCCACCTGGAAGGCCAGCGTATCCTTGCGCGGCTTGTTCTCCAGCACCCATTGCAGCGGCGTGTTGGAGACCAGGCCGCCGTCCCAGTAGGGCTCGCCGTCCACCAGCGTCGCGGGGAAACCGGGCGGCAGGGATCCGCTCGCCATCACGTGCTCGGGGCCGATCTCGTGGGTGGTCGTGTCGAAATAGGTGAAGTTGCCGGAGCGCACGTTCACCGCCCCCACGCTGAAGCGCATGTCGCCGGCGTTGATTCGGTCGAAGTCGACGAGGCGCTCCAGCGTCGCCCGCAGCGGCGAGACGTCGTAGAAGCTCTGCGCCTCGACCGTGCCGGGGGGCGAGAAGTAGGGCGGCACCAGGCGCGGGGTGAAGAAGGTCGGCGCACCGGCGACGAGGTTGCCGAAGGCGCGCATCTGGTTCACCAGCGAGTGGGCGAAGTCGCCCTTCGGCGCGGTGAAGCCCATCGCCCGCATCAGCTCCACCGGCGGCCCGAGCGGTGCCGCGGTGACGCCCTCCCAAAAAGCCTTCAGCGCGTCGACCCGCTTCTCCGGCGGGTTGCCGGCGATGAGCGCGGAGTTGACGGCGCCGATGGAAATGCCGGCCGTCCAGTCCGGATGCAGGTTCGCCTCGGCGAGGGCCTGGTAGACACCGGCCTGATAGGAGCCGAGCGCGCCGCCGCCTTGCAGCAGCAGGGCGATCCGCTCGAACGGGACGGTCTTCTGCATCCGAGGTTTGCGCGTCGACATAGGGGGCCCTGCTCACTTCGCTCAAACCGTCATCCGGTCGGCAAACCCTATCCGCCCGGGCCCACATCCGAAAGCCGGAAGGTGCCATGTTCGCGCGAACTGGTGTCGAAACATTTCATGCATGGGTTATATTGCAACGACTTGCATGCCGCGCCGGCCATCGGCGGCGCAATGGCGGTGAGACGATCGGCCCGTCGACCGCGGTGCCGAGTGGTCCTGGTTTTGCATGCCATCGTGCGGATTGCGTCGTGCCGCCGGTCGTGCCCCGGTATTGCTGCGTGCGCCGCCAACCGCCAAACAGGAGCATCCGCTTGAACACCCGCCACACGATCCGCGCCCTCGTCGCCGGCACCGCGCTGTCGCTGTCCGGCTTCGCCGCCCACGCCCAGGACACCAAGGTCAGCTTCGTGCTCGACTGGGCCTGGCAGGCGATGCACGGTCCCTTCCTCATCGCGCTGGACAAGGGCTACTACGAGGACGAAGGCCTCGACGTCACGATCGACCGCGGCTTCGGCAGCGGCGATACGATCTCCAAGGTCGCCTCCGGCGCCTACGACATCGGCTTCGCCGAGGGCACCGGCCTCTTCAAGTTCAACACCGACAATCCCGAAGAACGCGTCATCCAGGTGATGGTCATCAACGACCAGTCGCCGACGGGCGTCATCTCCATGGCGGACGCCGGGATCTCCGAGCCGGGCGACCTCATCGGCAAGAAGATCTCCGCCACGCAGAACGAGGCGACGGTGCTCACCTGGCCGGTGGTGGCCAAGCTGCACGACCTCGACCCGGAGGGCGTCGAGTTCCTGTTCGTGGAGCCGAACCTGCGCGACGCGATGGTGCTCCAGGGCCAGGCGAACGCGACCTTCGGCTTCGCGACGACGACGGTCCTCAACATGGTCGGCACCGGGCTCGACCTCGACGAGATCGGCTACACCACGTTCGCCGAGTGGGGCCTGAAGCCTTACAGCTCCGGCATCCTGATCAAAGCGTCCTACGCCGAGGAGCACCCCGAGGTGGTGAAGGGCTTCGTCAAGGCGACGATGAAGGGCCTGATCGAGATGCTGGAAGACCCGGAAGAGGGGCTGGCGCTTCTGAAGAAGCGTGAGCCGCTGGTCGACGCCGAGGTCGAGGCCGCGCGCTGGGAACTCGCCAAGGAGCTCTCGATCGTGACGCCGGACGTGATCGAAAACGGTATCAGCGAGGTCGACCCGGAGCGCTTCGCGACCGCCGCGCGGCAGATCGCCGAGGCCTATGGCATCACGCTGACGCCCGAGTCCGAGAACTACTTCGACCCCAGCTTCCTGCCGCCGCTGGAAGACCGCCGGGTCCCGGACGCGGCCAAGTAAGGCACCCCCGCCCCACCAAAGGAAAAGGCGGCCTCGCGGGGCCGCCTTTTTTTGTGTCCGTCCTCGGAGGCTTCAGCCGCCGCCGGCGTCGAACCGGGCAGTCTGCCCGCGCGTCGCCCACCCGGTCGTGCGGGTCTCCACCGCGGCGAAGGCGGTATAGATCGCGACGCCCATCACCGCGACCACGAAGAGCCCGGCGAAGACCAGCGGCACGTCGAACCGCGAGGAGGCGTTGAGCATCAGGTAGCCGATGCCCGCATTGGAGGCGATGGTCTCGGAGATCACCGAGCCGACGAGGGCCAGCGTGATCGCCACCTTCAGCGAGGCGAAGAAGTAGGGCATCGAGCGCGGCAGGCCGACCTTGAAGAGGATCGTGCGCCGCGTCGCGCCCAGCGAGCGCAGGACGTCTTCCAGCTCCGGCTCGACGGTGGCGAGTCCGGCGGCGACGTTCACCGCGATGGGGAAGAAAGAAAGCATGAACGCGGTGATCACCGCCGGGATGGTGCCGATGCCGAACCAGATCACCAGGACCGGCACGATCGCCACCTTCGGCACCGAGTTGAAGGCGATCAGAATCGGGTAGAGCGCCTTGTAGAGCATGCGCGAGTAGCCGACCGCGACACCGAGCGCGAGCCCGCCCAGGACGGCGAAGAAGAACCCGAGGATCGTGGTGTAGAGCGTCTGCCCGGCGTGGATGAGGATCACCTCCTTCCACTTCCACAGGCTGGCTGCGATGTCGGTCGGCGCGGGCAGCACGAAACGCTTGATGTCGAACACCCAGCAGGCGAGCTGCCAGACGATGAGCGTCGCGCCGGCGATGACCCAAGGCGCGGCGTTCTCGCGCGCGGCGGATGCGCGGGTGTCGCCGTCGTCCTCGAGCTCCAGGTCGAAATCGGACACGTCGGAGGTGGTGGGGTCGGTCGTCATGCCTGGCGCTCCCGGCCGATATGGTCGCGCAGATCGTGGACGATCTCCACGAACTCCGGCTTGAAGGTGTCCTCCAACGTGCGCGGGAAGCCGAACGGCACCTCGCGCGTCGCCACGATCCGCCCCGGCCGGGCCGACATGATGTGGATCGTGTTGGCGAGGTAGACCGCCTCCCTGAGGTCGTGCGTCACCAGGATCACGGTGAACTTGCGCTCCATCCACAGCTTCTGCAGCACCCCCCACAGCTCTTCGCGGGTGAAGGCGTCGAGGGCTGCGAACGGCTCGTCCAGCATCAGGAGATCCGGCTCGTGGATCAGGGCGCGGCACAGCGAGGCGCGCTGCTGCATGCCACCGGAGAGCTGCCAGGGCGAGCGATCGCCGAATCCCTCGAGGCCGACCGACCGCAGCAGCGCCTCGGCCCGCTCCTTGTACATCTTGCGCTGGCGGCGAAGCTGGCCACGGTGCGGGTCGACGATCTCGAGCGGCAGCATCACGTTGTCGAGCGTGTTGCGCCAGGGAAGCAACGTCGGGTTCTGGAAGGCCATGCCGGCGATCTTCAGCGGCCCGTCGACCGGCCGGCCGTCGACGCGGACGGCGCCCACGGTCGGGCGCATCAGCCCGGTGACGAGCTTCATCAACGACGACTTCCCGCAGCCGCTCGGCCCCACCACGGCGACGAAGTCGCCGCGCGCGACGTTGATTGTCGCGCGGCGCAGCGCCAGCGTCCGGCCCGGCCCGCGCCCATAGGCGAGGCTGACATTGTCGATCTCGACGAAGGCGTCGCCGGGTGGCGCCGGGGCGCCTTCCTGCGCGACAGATTCGGCGACTGCCATCAATTGACGTTCCTTTTCAGCACAGCGGGTTCGGCTGGATGGAACGCAATGATCACGCCACCCCGGGCCGGCGAACCGCCGCAGCCCGAGGCCGCCTCGCAATGGTGAAAGGCAGGCCGCGGTACGGCATGCCATCTGGTGTCACGTCCACACGCGAACGTCGAGCGCCATGGCCGCAGCCGTGGTCTGCACGCCGCCCCCGCGGCGCCGCCCTACTGCGCAGCGAGGCCGAGCGAGCCGGGGTTCATGCGCCCGTCCGGGTCGACCGCGCGCTTGATGTCCTCCAGCAGCGACCAGGTCGCGGGCGCCAGCACCTCCTTGAACGGATAGTCGCGCGCGACCTGCCAGCTGACGCCGCCGTGGCCGGCATAGAGCTCCTGCGTGCCGCGGCGCAGGCGCGCCACCGCGTCGCGCGCCGCGGTGTTGGCCGGCCGGTCCAGCCACGGCTTCACCGTGTCGGCGCCGACGCTCCTGGCGTGCAGCGGGGTGATCTCGTCGTGCCAGTAGAAGGCGGGCTCGATGAAGAACTCGTTGCCCACCGTCATCGACATCACCGAGTAGGTGATCCCCTGCGCCTCCATCATCGTGCGCTGGCTCGCGAAATAGGCGTCGTTGGCGGCGACCACCTCGTCGGCCTTGCTGAGCGGGAAGACGGCGTGGATCGGCACCCAGCGCTCGCCGTTGAGCCCCAGCATACCGCGCACCGGGCCGAACGGCTTGGAGCGCATGACCCGCGGGACCGAGTTGTCGATCTCCACCCCGTGGCGCGCGCCGATCGCGCGGACGGCGGCGAGCGAGGCGTCGAGCGCGGCGCGCGTGTCGCCCTCCAGCACCAGATGGAGCGTGAAATTGTGCGCCTTGATGAAGGAGGTGCCGGCGGTCGCCACCTTGGCGGCGTCCTTCAAGCCCGACAGCAGCGTCTTGCCCGACGCGGCGACGTTGCCGAGCGAGCGCAGTCCGTCGGAGATGCGGTTGACGCTGGCGGAGTGCTCGGCCTTGTTGCGGTCGATGCCGAAGCCCTCGCACACGGCGCCGGTGCGGGCGATCTCCACCTGCGCTGCGGCCATCGCCGCCATCGTCTTGAAGCCGAAGGAGAGGAAGTCGACCTCCGCCGGGCGGGGGATCAGCGCCAGCGTGGCGGCCAGCTTCACGCCGAACGCGCCGTTGTCGCCCAGGAAGAGCCCCGTCAGGTCCGGTCCGCCGTAGCGTGTGAAGGGCTTCGCGCCGACGCGCCCGCCCGACCCGGTCGTCACCACGCGCCCATCCGCCAGCGCGACCGTCACGCCCAGAACCGTGTCGGCCACGGTGCCGTGCCGCGCCGAGCCGAAGAAGGCGCTGTTTTGCGACAGCGCCCCGCCGACCGTCGCGTTGACGCCCGACAGCGGCCCCCAGTAGCGCGTGCGCAGGCCGGTTCCCTCCAGCGCCGCGTTGACCGTCTCCCAGGTACACCCGGCCTCGACGGTGATGTAGCGGTCGTCGGCGTTCACCTCGACGATCCGGTCGAGGCCGCGGCAGTCGATCACCACGCTCT
Source organism: Acuticoccus sp. I52.16.1 (assembly GCF_022865125.1). Taxonomy (NCBI): domain Bacteria; kingdom Pseudomonadati; phylum Pseudomonadota; class Alphaproteobacteria; order Hyphomicrobiales; family Amorphaceae; genus Acuticoccus; species Acuticoccus sp. I52.16.1. The sequence continues at coordinate 909,264 of NZ_CP094828.1, forward strand.
CGGGGCGCGAGGGCAGGTAGCCCTTGGTGTAGCTCATGCCCCCGCCACGCGGCACGATGTCGACCCCCGCCTCGGCGGCCGCGCGCACGGCCGCCGCCGCATCTTCGCGCGTCGCCGGCAGGATCACCGCCAGCGGCTCGATCTCGGGCTGCCAGAAGACGTCGTTGGCGTAGTAGGCACGGGTGGCGGCGTCGGTCAGGACCTTGTCGTCGCCGATCTCGCGGCCGAGCGCGGCGAACGCGGGCGGCCGCACCTCGGTTGTCGGTTGCGCAAGCGCCATCAGTCCCTCCCGTCGATAATCTCGTGTTGATTGACGGCCGGAACGGCATCCAGATGATGCGATCAGCCGTATTTTGGACCCGGCTTTTGTGCCGATAGCCAAACTCATCGGATCATTCTATGACAATCGCGTCAATAGACGACACGCGAACCATCGACTACCATGAGGCAACAAGACGGTGAACACACCTGCGGACCACGCCATGACCGAACCGTCCAAGCAGAACATCCGGGCGGTGTCGCGCGCGCTCGCGGTGCTGAACTCCTTTTCGCAGAAGCGGAGCCAGACGCTGGCGGACGTCACCAACGCGACCGGGCTCGACAAGGGCACCACCCGCCGCCTGCTCATCACATTGATGGACAACGGCTACGTCGCCCAGGACCCGACCACGCAGCAGTACCGCATCGGCCGCGCGCTGCGGATGCTGGCGGCCGACGTGCCGGACGGCTTCGACCTGCGCTCGGTCGCCAACCCCGTGTTGACCCAGCTCGCCTCGGAGCTGCCGGTGACCGCGTTCGTGTCGGTCTATGACGACGGCGACGTCGTCTGCCTCGACCGCCTGCACGACATGAAGGGCATCGAGGTCCACTGGTGGGCCGTCGGCGGCACGCTGCCCTACAATTGCGGCGGCGCGCCCAAGCTGCTCCTAGCCTACCAGAGCCCCGAGGAGATCGAGCGCGTCCTCACCCGCGAGCCGACGCCGATGACCCGCGCCTCCATCGTCGACCGGGACGTGTTGCGGGCGCGTCTGAAGGAGATCGCCGCGCAGGACTACGAGTTCGCGATCGACGACGTGGCCCTCGGCCTCACCGCGCTGGCCGTTCCGGTGCGCGCACCGGGCGGCGGGATCGCGGGCGCCATTTCCATCGCCGGCCTCACCCCGCAACTCGTCACCGAGGACGGCCAGGCGCCGGTGCACCTCGAGGACCTGCGCGAGGCGGCGCGGCAGATCGAGCGGCGCATCCAGCTCGCCGGGGCCGAGTAGCGGCGGCTGCGGCACGCCGTTTCACTGGATGACATGAGTTTTATCAGTTGACCTGCGTCTCCCGATAGAATAGCTATAAACAAAATAAAACGTAGTCGTCCGGGAAGAGCGCCTCATTCATCACGGTCCCTCTCCACGCTGACCGCGAGGACGAGGCGCTCCCGACGATTCGCTGCCCGCGTGCCTGAGAAACGACGGCACGTGCAACGATGACAGGGAGGATTCAACGTGACTTATCAGACCATCCGCGGCTGGGCTGCGGCGGGATTGCTCGCCGGTGCCGTCGCCATGCCGACGGTGACGCTCGCCCAATCGCTCGACGCCGGAACCTACGAGGTCGGCTTCATCACCGAGAAGACGGGCCCCCTCGCCGCCGCCGGCATCTCCTACTGGAACGGCGCCGTCCTGGCGATGGAGGAGATCAACGAGGGCACGCTGCTGGGCGAGGGCGTCTCGCTCGAGCTGGTCGAGAAGGAGTCCGGCTCGGACGCCGCCCGCGCGGTGCAGTCGCTGACCCAGTTCGCCGCCGACCGCAACATCAAGGTCGCCACCTGCTGCATCCTCTCCCCCGTCGCCGGAGCGCTGAAGCCGGTCGCCAAGTCGATGGGGATCCCGCTCATCATCTACGGCGCGACGCGGCCGGGCCTGCCTGAGCTGCCATTCGTGTCGTCCGTCGTCGCCCTCCCCGGCCCGGCCGAAGTCAAGATGACGCAGACCCTGGCCGACTCGCTGAAGCCGAAGAAGGTCACCTACTTCGTCAACGCCGACAACGACGCCTTCCAGGCCCGTTTCAAGGCCGCGCAGGAGGTGATGGAGAAGAACGGGGTCGAGACCGGCGAGGTGATCTCCATCCTCGGCAACGACACCGACTTCACCGGCCCCGCCACCCAGGCGATGGCGACCGACCCGGACCTCATCATGGTCTGGACGACGCAGACCCCCGCGGTCGGCATCGTCTCGGCGCTGCGCCAGCGCGGCTACGAGGGCAAGATCTCCTCGTCCGACGTGATTTCGCCGGTGGCCGTGTTCGAGAAGGCCGGCAAGGCGATGGAGGGTGTCCCCTTCCCGATCCTGTTCTCGCCGTCGCTCTCCAAGGACCCGCGGGCGCAGGCCTTCATCGAGGCCTACCAGACGAAGTACGGCGAGCAGCCCGACACCTACTCGGCCCAGGGCTATACGGTGATGTACTACCTCACCCAGGCGCTGAAGACGCTGGAAGGCAACCCGAGCCGCGAGGAGATCGCCAACGCCCTCGCCGCCGTGAAGCAGATCGACGACAACATCTACGGCGGCCTGCCGATGATCGACGGCCAGGCGACGGTCGAGAACTCGCTCATCGTCAACTGGACCGATGACGGCAAGCTCGCGCCCTGGGATGCCAAGTAAGTGCAACTCTTCTTCGAACAACTGATCAACGGATGGGCGTTGGGCTCCCTCTACGCCCTGTTCGGGATCGGGTTCGGGCTGGTGTTCGCGACCCTCGGCATCCTCAATGCCGCGCACGGCGCTTATGCCAGCTGGGCCGCGATCATCGGCTACTACACCGTCACCGCGCTCGGCATGCCATTGCCGATCGCGATCCTCGCGGCGGTCGTCGGTGGTGGCGTCGTCGCCATCATCGTCGACCAGGTGGCGTTTCAGCCGCTGCGCTCCGTGGGGGCGGGCATGCTGGGGGCGCTCATCACGTCGATCGCCTTCTGGATCATCCTCGACAGTCTGGCCGGCTTCGCCACCAACCAGCAGAGCCTCGCCTTCCCGCCGTCCTCCTACCCCTACGACATGGTCGACTTCGGCGTGATCCGCGTCCCCGCGATGCAGATCATCACGATCATCACGCTGATCCTCGTCACCACCGGCATGTGGTTCCTCATCACCAAGACGCGTGTCGGCGCGGCGATGCGAGCGGTCGGCTGGAATCCGGTCGCGGCGAGCCTCGGCGGCGTCAACGCGCGCATGGTCATCCTGCTGACGGCGTTCCTGGCCGGCGCCACCTCGGGTCTCGCGGGCGTGCTCGGCGGCATCACCACCAACAACGTCTCCTATCTCCTCGGCGAGGCGCTGCTGCTGAAGGGGTTCGCGGCGGTGGTGGTCGGCGGCTACGACGACGTGCGCGGCACGGCCATCGCCGGCATCTGCCTCGGCATCATCGAGGTCTTCGTGGCGCAATATATCTCGACCGCATTCCGCGACGGCTTCACCTACATCCTTCTGCTGACCTTCCTGGTGGCGCGTCCGCGCGGCCTCTTCGGGTCGATCAGCGTGCAGAGGGCCTGACCCCATGGACACGCTCCTCGACTTCTGGGCCGCCTATGGCTCCACCGTCGTCTTCGCGATGGTCAACTCGTTCTTCGCGCTGTCGTGCTACGCGGTGCTGTCGGTCGGCGTCTTGTCGTTCACCACGGTGGTGTTCGCGGCGATCGGCGGCTTCCTGGCGGCGCAGCTCGTCGCCAAGTTCGGCGTCTCGCTGTACCTGACCCTCCCCCTCGCGGCGATCGCCGGGGGGCTCGGAGCCGCGGTGGTGGCCAAGGCCTTCCTCAAGCTGCAGAGCCATTGGATGGCGCTCGCCTCGCTGGCGCTGGTGCTGATCACCCGTATCGTCGCGCTCAACGCGCCGGGGCTGACGGGGGGCGTCAACGGGCTCTTCGTGCCGGCGCGCATCGCGTGGTGGGAGCTGGGGATCCTGCTCGTCCTCGTCGCCTTCGTCTTCTACCGTCTCTACCACTCCTGGTACGGCCTCGCCTCGCTCGCGGTCCGCGAAGATCCTGCGGTGGCGGCGACGATGGGGATCAAGCCGCGCCGCATCCAGTTCACCGCGTTCATCATCTCCGGCCTCGTCGGCGGCCTGGGTGGCGCCTGCCTCGCCTTCACACTGCAGTTCATCTCGCCGGAGACCTATTTCATCGGCATCGCCTTCACGATGATCGCGTCGACGGTTCTGGGCGGGTCCTTCCACTGGCTGGGTCCGGTGGTGGGCGCGGCGGTCTTCACCGCGCTGCCGGTGACGATGCAGGCGGTGGCGCCGGCGATCGAGGACGTGGCCAAGGGCGTGGCGCTGCTCCTCATCATGATCTTCCTGCCGCGCGGCCTCGTCGACCCGCGGGCCTTCCGCCTGCGCCGTGCGCAAAAGAGACGCGGCGCGGCCGAGGACGGCGGCAAGGAGACGGCCCATGCCTGAGACCGACACCCTGACGCGCACCGCGGCGGCGCCGGCGGCCGCTCCCACGCTCCTCGACCTGCAACACCTCGAGAAGCACTTCGGCGGCGTGACGGCCGTGGGCGACCTCTCGATGTCGGTGAAGAGCGGCGCGATCCACGGCCTGATCGGCCCCAACGGCGCCGGCAAGACGACGATCATCAACCTCCTCACCGGCCTCTATTCCATCGACGGCGGCACGATCACCTTCGACGGCACGCCGGTGAACGGGCTGGAGCCGCACGAGATCGCCGCGCTCGGCATCGCGCGGACCTACCAGAACGTACGCCTCTTCAAGGGCATGACGGCACTCGAACAGGTGGTGACCGGTTGCTGGCTGAAGCGAGGGACGAGCCTCTTCGCCTCCTTCCTCGGCCTGCCGGAGGCGCGGCGCGCCCGCAAGGCGACCGAGGCGCACGCCCTGTCGCTCCTGGAGCGGGTCGGCATGGCGAGCCGCGCGCACGAGCTGGCCGAAACCTTGTCCTACGGCGAGCAGCGGCGCATCGAGCTGGCGCGTGCGCTCGGCTCGGACCCCAAGCTCCTGCTGTTGGACGAGCCGACGGCGGGCATGAACCACTCGGAGGCTTCGGCGATCGGCCATGTGGTGCGCGACCTGCGCAACCAGGGGCTGACGGTGCTCCTGGTCGAGCACAACATGGGCCTCGTCACCGAGTTCTGCGACACCTGCACCGTGATCAACTTCGGCCGCCTCTTGGCCGAGGGCGACCCCCACACCTGCCTCTCCGCGCCCGACGTGCAGGAGGCCTATTTCGGACGACGCCGCGATGCTGACCGTTTCCAATCTCTGCGCTAGCTACGGCGCCATCCGTGCCGTCCGCGACGTCTCCTTGTCGGTCCACGCGGGCTCGCTGTGCGTGCTGCTGGGTGCCAACGGGGCGGGCAAGTCGACCACGTTGCGCTCCATCGCGGGTCTGCACCGGCCGGTGACCGGTACGGTGAAGCTGGAGGACCGCGAGATCCAGAAGATGTCGCTCCACTCGGTGGTGCGGTCGGGCCTGGCGCTGGTGCCGGAGGGCCGCATGGTTGTGGCGCCGCTGACGGTGGAGGAAAATCTCGCGCTCTCCCGCTTCGCCGGCGCGCCGAACGCGACCGAGATCGAGGAGCGCGTCTACACCCTCTTCCCGCGTCTGGCGGAGCGGCGCAATCAGCCGGCCGGGCTGATGTCGGGCGGCGAGCAGCAGATGCTGGCGATCGGCCGCGCGCTGATGACCGGCCCGAAGGTGCTGGTGCTCGACGAGCCGTCGATGGGCCTCGCCCCGGCGATCGTCGACCTCGTGTTCGAGGCGATCGTCGCGCTGCACAAGGACGGCCAGGCCATTCTGCTGGTGGAGCAGAATGCCGCCATCGCGCTCTCCGTCGCCGACTACGGCTACGTGATGCGCCGCGGGCAGATCGTGGTCGAGGGCGACCCGGCCTCGCTGAAGGAGAACCCCGAAGTCCTCGAGGCCTACCTCTCTTAGCCCGGTTAGCCCCGCTCCCGCCGGCGCCGCCGCTCAGGACCGCCCCCCGCGTACGGCGCCGCCCTACTCCCCGTCCAGAAACTCGACGTAGAGGGCCATGGTCTCGGCGGCCGCTTGCGGCTCGGGATCGGGCCACCACACGGTCGTCGGGGTGGTCTTCACGGTCACGCCGGGGACGGCGAGGGCGCGCGTCGCCGCGAGGCCTTCGATCAGCATGTCGTTGGGACCGGCGCAGACGAGCGCCGGGCGGGTGAGGCGCGGCATACGCTCGCCGGTCGCGTAGCGGAAGGCGGTGCGGTAGGCCGCATCGTAGGTCGTGCCGCTCTCCATGATGCCGACGGCATAAAGGTGGAGATCCTCGGCCGAGGGCAGCCCGATGGCGCGAACCGCCTCACGCGTGCGCCGGTACCAGGGCCAGAAGAAGAAGGCGTCCCGGCGCCAGTTCCACACCAGCGACAGGTGACGCCCCCAAGGATCGGGGGTGAAGTCGGGAAAGTAGTGGGCGAGGAGGTCGTCCTGGAAGTCGGCCGAGATGAAGACCGGGCCTTCCATGACCAGCCGGCGCACGCGCTCCGGTGCGGACACCGCCAGCTCCAGCGCCACGAGGGACCCCGTGTGCGAGCCCCAGACGTCGACCACGTCGTGGCCGAGTGCGTCCAGCAGGGCGGCCATGTCGGCGGCGAGCGTCTCGGTTGTGACCGGGCCTGCCGGGTCGTCGGAAAGGCCGTTGCCGAAATAGTCGACGGCGAAGGCCTGGCGCCCGGCCGCGGCGAGGCCGGCGATCACCGGCGCGAACTGGGCCGAGGAGCCTCCGCCGGTCGGAATGACCAGGGTGGGCCGCCCGGCGGCGCCCGCGCAGCGCAGGTGCAACCGCCCTCGCGCCGTCTCGACATAGCGATGGAAGATCCCATCGGTGGGGGCGGTCTGCGGCAACGGCGCCGCGCCCGTGGCGCCGGCAGGGAGCTGCGCGGCGAGGTCGCCCACAGTGGCGGCGCGGAGCGGCGGCGCCGGCGCGCGCGACAACGTCTCCCAGAGCGCGGCGAAGCGCTCGGGGGCGACGGCGGCGGCCGTGATCGCCCGGTCGAGGACGGCGGCGTCCGGCAGCGGGTCGCCGGCCGCGGCCGGCTGACGCGGGTCGTCGGGGTGCAGGATGTGCCGGTCGCGCACGAAGCTCCACAGCGCCGTCAGGTGCGTGCCGTCCTGGCGAGGAGTGACGTCCGGCATCGCGGCGGCGGTGGACGCCCACCCGGCCAGCCGATCGAGGCCCAGGCCGAAGGACGCCCGGCCGGCAGCCGCGGCATGCGCCACGACCGCGGCATGCTCGGCGCCGACGACGATGGCCTCCGTCAGGCCGGCGGCGTGCACGAACTCGCGGACCGCCTCGGCCAGTGCCGGCAGCGACGCCGCGGCATGGGTCGCCGACCCGCCGACACCGGGGAGTTCCACCGCCGTCACCCGCCATCCGGGACAGGCGGCGGCGAGCAGGGCGGCCTGGTCCTGGGCCGCCAGCGTGAGCCCGGAGAGGAGGAGGAGGTCGGGCCCCTCCCCCACGCGCCAGACGCGGACCTGCCCGCCGGACAGAGTGACGTAGTGCGGGCGGGGTCCCGCGGCCGGCGCGCTCACGATTTACTCGGCGGCGAGGTTGGCCGGCCGCGTCTCGGGCAGGTACTGCAACTGCAACCGCTCGACCTCGGCAAAGCCGATCTTCTCGATGAACGGGTCGTGCTGGGCGACCGGGCGCGGCAGGCTCTTGGTGGTCTTGGTCTTCACCAGCTCGGCGAGGTTCTCCTCCAGCGCCTTGGCCACCGTCATCAGCGGCACCAGGGCGAAGGTCGCCATGCCGGCGACACCCTCGACGTCCTGGGGCGAGAGGTCCCGCTCCAGCCAGCCGAGCATCTGCAACGACAGCGGCACGCCGGCGGCCTGACGCATCGCCTTCAGCCCCTCCAGCGACTTGAAGGTCTTGGAGATGGGCTGGATGATGTCGGCGCCGGCCGCGACGTAGCGCTTGGCGCGCGCCATCGCTTCCTCCTCGGTGGCGGCGTCGGTGCGGGCGATGATCACCATGTTCCGGTTGCGGCGGGCTTCGACCGCGGCGGCGATCTTGCCCTCCGCCTCTTCGACCGAGATCGTCTCCACGCCGCCGACGCAGATCGGGCAGCGCTTGGGCGCCACCTGGTCTTCCATGATGACGGCCGCGACGCCCGCGTTCTCGAACTCGCGGATGGTGCGCATCACGTTGATGGCGTTGCCGTAGGCAGTGTCGATGTCGGCGACGATGGGCAGCGTGGTGGCGGCCACCACGTTGCGCACGACATTGAGGTTCTCGGTCATCGTGTAGAGCTCGGCGTCGGGCATGCCGAGGTGCGAGGCGGACACGCCGAAGCCGGACGTCATGCAGGCGTCGAAGCCGGCGGCCTCGATGAAGCGGGCCGAGAGGGCGTCGTAGGCGCCGGCGGACCAGACGGTCTTGCCGCTGGTGATCCGGGCGTGGAACTCCTCGTTGTCGAAATAGGGCATGGTGCACCTCTTTGGTTTGACCGCACCGCGCACGGCAGGTGGATCGTGTCGTTCGGGAGAATGAGGCGTCGGCGGCCGGTCAGGCGGCGGTCGGGCGCTTGAGGTAGCCGACGAGGCCACCGTGCTCGAGCATCGAGCGATCCGCGAAGGAGAGCGGTTCCATCGGCAGGGACGTGCCTTTGGTGAGGTTGCGCACCTCGGCCGCGTCCCAGTCGACCTCGATCTCGTCCCAGCGGTCGACGAGGCCGAGGATGCCGGGGCAGCTCGCCTGCGGGAATCCCATCGAGATCTCGCCGCGCCAGTATCCGGGCGAGAAGCTCTCGGCGACGACACCGGCGATGCCGAGGTGGCGCATGGCCTTCATCGGCGGGTAGTGCGGGTGGCCGTAGCCGAAGTTGCCGGCGCCGACGAGGATGTCGCCCGGCGCGACGACGCTGCGGAAGGTCGGATCGTAGGCCTGCATCGCCGCTTCGGCGAGTTCGTCGATGTCCTGGATCTTGATGTTCTTCACGCCGACGATCTGGTCGACGTCGAAGTCCACTTCCTCGAAGACGAAGGCCACGCGGCCCTTGAGGTTCTGCAGGGACATGGCGGCCTCCTAGAGGTAGTGCCGCGGGTCGGCGATCTTGCCTTCGACGGCAGTCGCGGCGACGGTGGCGGCGTTGCAGAGGTAGATCTCGCTGTCCGGGCTCCCCATGCGGCCACGCACGTTGAGCGTGCCGGTGGAGACCGCCTTCTGGCCCGCCGTCATCGTCCCCATGCGGCCGAAGCAGTAGTCGCAGGAGGGCGAGGTGACGAAGGCGCCGGCCTCGGCGAGGATGGAGAGGTAGCCGGCGCGCCCGGCCGCGGCCATGATCTCCTGGCTGGTCGGCACGACGTTGAGCTGAAAGCCCGGCGCCACCTGCCGGCCCTTGAGGATCTCGGCGGCGACGGCGATGTCCTCCAGCCGGCCCGAGGCGCAGGAGCCGAGGTAGCCGGTATTGATGTCGATCCCGAGATAGTCCGACAGGTTGCGGCTGTTGGCCGGCGTGGGCGGGATGACGACGATCGGCTCGAGGTCGGTCAGGTCGATCTCGTGGACGGCGGAATATTCGGCGTCGTCGTCCGACCAGACCGGGTCGATCTGCTTCTTGGCGCGGGCCTGGGCATACTCCAGGCGCGCCTTGTCGGGGTTGACGATGGCGGTGACCGCGCCGGTGAACATCGCGAGGCCGGTGATCGTCTGGAGCCCCTCGGTGGAGAGCTGCTCGATGCCCGGGCCGCCGATCTCCAGCACCTGGAAGCGGCACGAGGCGGGCCCGAGCGTGCGCACGAGGTGGTGGAAGACGTCGCGGGCGTAGACGCCCTTTTGCAGCGTGCCGGTGAAGTTCACCCGCACCGTGTGCGGCACCTTGATGGAGATGCGCTCGCGCACGAACGCTTCCAGCAGGTTGCGCCGGATCCCCATCGCCAGCGTGCCGAAGGTGCCGAGCTGGGAGATGTGCCCGTCGAAGTGGACGACGAAGGCGCCCGGCACCGCGTAGCCCACCTCGGCCGCGACCTGGTGGCCGATGCCGCGCCGCTCGTAGAGGGCGACGCCGTTGTCGCGGCACCAGTCGCGCGTGATGATGTGCAGCTCCTCCTCCTTGGGAGTCGCGGCGGGCACCATGTGGTCGATGAACATGGCGAAGCGGTCCGGCTCGGCGACACGCTCGATGCCGAAGTCTTCCTTCATCTGCTTGAAGATGACGTCGGTGTAGCCGGGGAAGTCGTAGGCGACGACGAAGTCGGGCTTGGCCATCACCTCGTCGCCGGCCTTGACGTGGTCCTTGTCAGAGACGCGGGCGAGGATCTTTTCGGCGATTGTATAGCCCAAGGGTCTCATCCTTTCTTTGAACGATGGGGCGCGGCTGGCTCAGTTCGGCGTGGCGGGGCGAAAGGCGTAGCCATCGCCCTCGCGCACGATGGTGCCGGCGTGCGGCGGGCCGAAGTGCATGGGCAGCAGCAGCGCGCCGGTATCGGCGCAGTGGGCGAGGAGGCGTTGGCGCGTCTCCTCCGCCGCGTCGGGCGCCTCGCAGAAGCAGCTCGACAGCTCCGGCGCATAGATCTGGATCGGCTGGTGCAGGCAGTCCGCCGAGACGACGAAGCCGTGCCCCGCCCCGTCGTCGTACACGAGGATCAGCTGGGTGATGGTGTGACCGGGGGCGGCCTCCACCGTGAGACCGGGCGCGATCGTGTCGCCCGGCTCCACCAGCTCCACCATCCCCGCGTCGAGCACCGGCTTCACGCTGTCCTCGATCACGTCCACGTTCTCGGGGAAGACCTGCGGGCCGGCGCCGGTGGTCCAGTGCTCCAGCTCGGCCTTGCCGAAGATGTAGCGGGCGTTGGGGAAGGTCGGCACCCAGGCGTCCCCGTCGGCGCGGGTGTTCCAGCCGACATGGTCGATGTGCAGGTGGGTGCAGAAGACGATGTCGACGTCCTCGGGCGCGACCCCGGCGGCGGCGAGATTGTCGAGATAGGGGAAGTTCAGCATGTGGAAGCGCTTGAACAGCGGCAGCGCGCGCGCCTTGCCGTTGCCCGAGCAGGTGTCGACGAGGATCGTCCGGCCGTCCAGCCGGATCAGCCAGGAATGGATGCTCGACCGCACGCAGCCGGACGCCGCGTCCAGGAAGTTCGGCGAAGTCAGGATCGGGTCGCGGGCGAGCACCGAGGGGTCGAACTTGGGGAACAGGAAGGACGGCTTGAAGCCGACCTCCAACACCTCTTCGATGCGCGTGACGGATGCGGAACCGACCGTGAAGGTCTCCACAACGCTCCTCCAACATTCTTCTAATTTGTTATTGGGCTATCATTAGCATGCTCCCCCGCGCCCTGCCAAACAGTAAAACACGTTTCATTACGTGACACACACCGGCGACCGATCATGCGGACACGGCAATGCGCCGCGGCGGCCGGGCCGCGCGGTCGGGATCGTGCCGTGAACTGGGAGTTTCGGTGTGCTCAGGCTGTCCGGCGTTTGGTGCCGTGCATGATGCCTGCCGCCGTCATGCCTCCGTCGACGGCGATGTTCTGTCCCGTGACGTAGCCGGAGCGGGCACCGTCGAGCAGGACGAGTGCCATGGCGGCGACCTCCTCCGGCGTGCCGTAGCGCCGGGCCGGGACGCGATCGTAGAACGCCTGGCGCGACGCGGCGGTGTGGACCGCGGCGACCATCGGCGTCTCGATCGGCCCCGGCGAGATGGCGTTGACGCGGATGCCGTGCTCGGCCCACTCGATCGCCAGGACCTTCGTCGCGGTGATGACGGCGCCTTTCGAGGCCCCGTAGGCGACGCGCCCGCTGCTGCCCACCATGCCCGAGATCGAGGCGATGTTGACGATCGCCCCCTCCCCCCGCGCCGCCATGACCTTCGCCGCCGCCCGCGCGACGACGAACGAGCCGACGACGTTGACGTCGAGGATCTTGCGGAAGAGGTCGACGGAGGTCTCGAAGGCGGGAATGTCGGCCGCGATGCCGGCGCAGTTGACGACACCGTCGATGGCGTAGCCCTCGCCCTCCATCCGGTCGACGAAGGCGGTGACCGCGGCCTCGTCGGCGACGTCGAGCGGCGCGCAGACGAGGCGATCGCCGGCGAACGCGAGCTCCTCGGCGCAGGTGGCGAGCGTCGCCTCGGAAACGTCGACGGCGATGGCGCGCCAGCCTTCGGCGAGCACCGCCTCGGTGACGGCGCGGCCGATGCCCGAGGGACCTCCGGTCACGAGAATGGTCTTCACGCCCATCGGTCTCTTCCCCTGGCTCAGATCGCCGCGTTTCCCATGAGAAGCGCCATGCCCCCGTCTACGCGGAGGTCGACGCCGGTGATGAAGCCGGCCGCATCGGAGGCCAGGAAGACCGCCGCTTCGGCGACGTCCCAGCCGGTGCCTTGCCGTTTCATCGGCACCATCGCGGCACGGCCGGCGCGGATCGCGTCCGGATCGGGCCCCTTGTCGACCATCGCCAGGACGTGCGGCGTATCGATGAGGCCCGGCACCACGGTGTTGGAGCGCACCCCGCGCGCGGCGTATTCCACCGCGATCGAGCGCGAGAGGCGGCACAGCGCGGCCTTCGAGGTCTCGTAGGCCACATAGGGATATGGGCCGTTGAGCTCGGCGGCGAGGGTGGAGACGAAGACGAGCGCCCCGCCGCCGTCCGCCTCGATCAGCGGCAGCAGCGTCTGCGAGACGGTGAAGGCGGCGTCGAGGTTCACCGCGAAGACGCGGCGCCAGTCGTCGGCGCTGGTATCGGCGACGCCGCCGCGGGTGGAGATGCCGATGTTGAAGTGCAGGACGTCGAGCCCGCCCATCGCCTCGGCGGCCCGGTCGCGCACGGCCGCGGCGGCGCCCTCCTGCGTCAGGTCCGCGGCGACGACGTGCGCGGTGCCGCCCTCCTCGCGGATGATCGCGGCGGTGGCGTTCGCGGCGGCCTCGTCCCGGTCGACACACAGGACGGTGCCGCCTTCGCGCGCGAAGAGCACGGCCGCGGCCTTGCCGTTGCCCCACCCCGGCCCCACCGAGCCGGCGCCGATCACCGCGACGCGTTTGCCGGCGACGCGCCCGGTCATTGCATCAGACTCTGCGGTAGCCAAAGGACGATCTCCGGGAAGGCGATGCACAGGCCCAGCACGACGAGCTGCACCAGCACGAACGGGATGATGCCGCGGTAGACGTCCCGCATGGTGATGACGGTTCCCGCCGCGCCCTTGAGGTAGAAGAGCGCGAAGCCGAACGGCGGCGTCAGGAACGAGGTCTGCAGGTTGAGCGCCACCAGGATGGCGAACCAGTAGATCATCTCCGACGAGGTGACGTGATCGCCCAGGTCCATCAGCGCCACCACCGGTGCGAAGATCGGCAACATGATGAGGGTGATCTCGATCCAGTCGAAGAAGAAGCCCATGACGAAGATCATCCCCATCATGGCGATCAGGAGCCCCCAGTCGCCGAACGGGAGCGAGCGCGCGGTCTCGACGATGAAGTGCTCGCCGCCGACGATGCGGAAGATGTAGGAGAACGCCGTCGCGCCGACGAAGATGAAGAACAGCATCGCGAGCTGCTTCACCGAGGAGTCCATCGACGCGTTCAGCGTGCGCCAGTTGAGCCGCCCGCGCAGCAGTCCCAGCACCAGCGCCGCGAAGACGCCGACGCCCGAGGCCTCGGTCGGCGTGGCGATACCGCCGAGGATGGAGCCAAGGACGGAGATGATGAGGATGAGCGGCGCGACGACCGACTTGACCGTCTCCAGCCACAGCCCGGCGCGGTCCGCCTCCGTCGGCGGCGGCGATTTGGGCGCCAGCCCCGGTTGCAGCGCACTGCGCACGACGATGTAGACGACGTAGGCGAGCGACAGCAGCAGCCCCGGAACGAGCGCCGCCACGAAGAGATGCCCCAGCGAGACCGAGAGCAGGTCGCCCATGAAGACGAGCATGATCGACGGCGGGATCAGGATGCCGAGCGTTCCGGCGGACGCGACGGTGCCGGCGGCGAGGCCCTTGTCGTAGCCGCGCTCGACCATGGTCGGGAGCGCCAGCACGGTGAGCATCACCACCGAGGCGCCGATGATGCCGGTCGCCGCGGCGAGCACCGTCCCCATCAGCACCACCGCCAGCGCCAGGCCCCCCGGCACCACGCGCATCAGGCGCTGCAACGTCAGGAGCAGGTCCTCGGCGAGGCGCGTCTTCTCCATGATGATGCCCATGAAGATGAACATCGGCGCCGCGACGAGGACCGCGTTCTCGATCGTGCCGGAGAAGATGCGGTTGGGGATGAGGGTCGCCTGCACCACGCGCATCTCGCCCACCGAGATGGCGAGGGCGCCGAAGACGAGGCTGATCCCCATCAGCATGATCGCCACCGGCGCGCCGGAGAACAGCGCGACGATGAGGGCGAGGAACATGGCGCCCGGCAGGCCGGCGGCGATCATCTCGCTCATGCCGGCGTCTCGTCGCCGAAGTGGTCGGCGGCGTCCTCACCGCCCCAGGGGTCGGCGAGGAGGTCCGGCCGCTTCAGCGCCACGACGGCGCGCAGCAGCACCGAGACCGCACCCATGATGGTCAGCAGCGCGCCGATCGGAATGGCGGACTTGATCACCCAGCGATCGGACAGGCCGACGCCGCCCGAGCTGCCCTCCCCACGCACGAACGAGCGATGTGCGAAATCGAACCCGTACCAGACGAGCAGCGCCATGAAGGGGATCAGGAAAAAGACGATGGCGAGGATCTCGATGCGCAACTTGGTGGCAGAGCGGAAATGCGAGGAGAAGACGTCGATCCGCACGTGCGCGTTGTGAATGTAGGCGTACCCGAAGCCGAGCACCGCGATCGCCCCGTGCAGGTGCCACTCCAGCTCCTGGAGCTTGAACGACCCCGTCGCGAAGAAGCGCCGCCCGACGACGTCGTAGAGGATGACGGCCATCAGCACGACGAGGGTCACGCCGAGGAGGCGCGCCACCACCCGGCACGGGAAGGCCAGGATCTTGGCGATGATGAGGAGCGATTGCATAGGGGATCCGGTGCGCGCGCCCACGAGGTCGCCTCGCGGGCGCGCGCCGTCAGATTACTGCACGTAGCCGATGTCGGCCCACTTCTTGTAGGTCTCGCGGAACTCGGAGAGGCTCTCCCAGGCCCGCTTGAAGTCGGGGTCCGCCTCGGTCTGCTCGGCGACGACCTCGTCCCAGGCGCCCTTGAAGGCGTCCATCATCTCCGGCGACCACTTGTGCACGGTCACGCCCGCGGCTTCGAGGTCGGCCAGCGGCTGGAGCTGCTCGGCCTCGCCGCGCGCGGAGGTCATCGCGACGTTGGCCTGGCAGGCGGTCTCGATGGCGAAGCGCTGCTGGTCGGAGAGGCCGTCCCAGGCGTCCTGGTTGATGATGAAGGTGATCAGCGAGGTCTGCTGGTGCCAGCCGGGGAAGTAGTACTGGCTGGCGTGCTCGTTCATGCCGAGCTGCTTGTCGATCAGCGGGAAGGAGATCTCGGCGGCGTCGATGGTGCCGAGGCGCAGGCCCGTCATCGTGTCGGCGACCGGCATCGACTGCGCTTCCACGCCGAGCTTCTGCATCACCGCCGCGCCGAGGCCGAAGATGCGCATCTTGAGGCCCTTGAGGTCCTCCGGCGTATTGATTTCCTTGGCGAACCAGCCCGACGCCTCGGGGACGAGGATCGTGCACAGCTCGGTGTGGATGTTGTACTCGGAGGTGATGTCGGCCCACAGCTCCTTGCCGCCGCCGAAGTACCACCACGCGGTGTACTCGCGCACGTCCGGCCCGAACGGCACGGCGGTGAAGATGCCGGCGGAGGGGATGATGCCCTGCGCGAAGCCCGGCGAGTACCAGCCGGCGTCGACCGCGCCGGTGGAGATCGCGTCCCACATCTCGTTGCCGCCGACGATGGCGTTGGGCTCGTTGAACTCGATCTCGAGTTCGCCGCCGGTGAGCTTGGAGACCTGCTCGGTCAGCCGCACGCCGCTGTCGCCCAGGAGCGGCAGGGTCGACGGATAAATGCTTTGCATGATGAGCGTGTCAGCCTGCGCGACGGTCGCGAAACCGAGCGCTGCGGCGAGCGCTGTGCCGAGTACCTTCATGGATCCTCCCAAGGATGCGTTGTTTCGCGATCTGAGCCGCGTTTCGATCCACAATGTGGATAGTGCTGTCGCAAGATAACGGATCGCTTTGCCCCTCGTAAAGCAACGATTGGGATTGAACTCGCGTTTTTCCTGTGCGGGTATAGGCCGAGCCTCGAATTTGGCCTCCACGATATGGACATCATCGACACCGAGCCCGACAGCCGAGGTGGCGCCCAGAGCGTCGATCGCGCCCTTTCGCTGCTGACGCGCATCTCCCGCGCCGGCGACAGCGTGTCGATCGGCGCCCTCGTCGCCGAGACGGGGCTGAGCCGGCCGACCGTGCGGCGCCTGCTGCTCGCCCTCATCCGCGCCGGCCTCGTCGAGCAGGACGCGACGACGCGCGACTACGCGCTCGGCCCCGAGGCCTACCTCGTCGGCCTCATGGCACAGCGCCGGTTCGACATCGTCGACCTCGCGATCGACAGTCTGGTGAAGCTCTCGGCCGAAAGCGGCGACACCTCCTTCCTCACCCTGCGACGCGGCGCCTACGGCGTGTGCATGCACCGCGAGGACGGCGACTTTCCGATCCGCACGCAGGCGCTCCAGGCGGGCGATCGGCACCCGCTCGGCGTCGGCGCCGGGTCGCTGGCGATCCTCGCCGCCCTCTCCGCCGCCGAGGCGGACGCCGCCATCGCCCAGAACACCTGCGCGCTGACCAACTACTATCCGAACTACTCGCCCGCCCTCGTCCACCGGCTGACGGCCGAGACACGGGCCCGCGGCTGGTCGCTCAATCCGGGCCTCAACGTCGCAAATTCGTGGGGCATCGGCGTGGCGCTGCGCGCGCCGGGCGGAGCCGTCATCGGCGCGTTCTCCATCGCCGCGCTCGACGTGCGGCTGGGGCCGGACCGGCAGGAGACGCTCGCCGCGCTCCTCGCCACGCAGGCCCGCATCTTCGAAGAGCGGCTCGGCCGGCGCCTCAGCGCCACCGCCGCCCTCGCCTGACACGACACGAACAAGAAGAACCGGGAGGAAGGCCATGACGACGAACGAGCCGGGGGGCGGACCACGAGGCGGCCTGACGCCCGTCACCCGACGGGTGATGAACCTCTCCCACATCCTGCGCCAGAACGCGCGCCGCTTCGGCGGCGAGATCGGGTTCGTGTGGGGCGAGGCGACGTGGACCTGGCGCGAGATGGACCAGCGCGTCGACGCGTTCGCCGCCGCGCTGCGGGCACGCGGCGTCGAAAAGGGCGACCGGGTGCTGGTGCAGTCGAAGAACTGCAACCAGATGTTCGAGACGATGTTCGCCTGCTTCCGCGTCGGCGCCGTCTTCGTTCCCACCAACTACCGCCAGACGCCGGACGAGGTGGGCTACCTCGCCGTCGCCAGCGGTGCCCGCGCCCTCGTCTGCCACGCCGCCTTTCCCGACCATGCCGCCGCCATCCGCGCCGCCGCGCCGCAGATCGACATCGCGATCTCCATCGGCGCCGCCGCCTTCGGCGAAGATTACGAGGCGCTCGTCGCCGCTTATGCCGACGCCCCCCGCGAGGTCGCATCGGTGGACTACGACGACCCGTGCTGGTTCTTCTTCACCTCCGGCACCACCGGGCGCCCCAAAGCCGCGGTGCTGACGCACGGCCAGATGGCGTTCATCATCACCAACCACCTGACCGACCTGATGCCCTCCTACACCAACGCCGACGCCTCGCTGGTGGCGGCGCCGCTGTCGCACGGGGCGGGCGTCAACCAGCTCGTCGTCGCGGCGCGGGGGGCGAAGTCGATCCTGCTGCCGGGCGAGCGGCTCGACGTCGAGGAGGCATGGCGTCTCGTCGAGGCGTGGCGCGTCACCAACATCTTCACGGTGCCGACCATCGTGAAGATCCTCACCGAGCACCCGGCGGTGGACCGCTACGACCACACCTCGCTGCGCACCGTGATCTACGCCGGCGCGCCGATGTACCGCGAGGACCAGAAGTTCGCGCTCGGCAAGCTGGGCAAGGTGATGATCCAGTATTTCGGCCTCGGCGAAGTGACGGGGTGCATCACCGTCCTGCCCCAGGCACTGCACGAGCCGGACGACGGACCGGGCGTGAAGATCGGCACCTGCGGGTTCGAGCGTACCGGCATGGAGGTGCAGATCCAGGACGCCGCCGGCAACGCACTGCCCCCCGGCGAGCCCGGCGACATCTGCGCCATCGGCCCCGGCGTCTTCGCCGGCTACTACAACAACCCGGAAGCCAACGCGAAGTCCTTCCGGAACGGCTGGTTCGTCACCGGCGACATCGGCTACATGGATGCCGAAGGGTTCCTCTTCATCACCGGGCGCGCGTCGGACATGTACATATCCGGCGGCTCCAACGTGTACCCGCGCGAGATCGAGGAGCTTCTCCTCACCCACCCCGCGGTGCACGAGGTCGCCATCATCGGCGTCCCGCACGAGAAGTGGGGCGAAGTCGGCCTCGCCGTCGTGGTCGCGGACGCGGGGACCGACGAGGCGGCGCTGACGGCCCACATCGCCGGCAAGCTGGCGCGCTACAAGCTGCCCGCCCGCTACGTCTTCCTCGACGAGATGCCCAAGACCGGATACGGCAAGATCGCCAAGAAGCTGGTCCGCGAGACGCTCGAAGAAAAGGGCCTGCTCGGCCCGGAACCGGCCCGCGCATGACCGCCGCCATCAACCACCGGGCCGCCCGAATTACCCACCCCGGGCCACGTGCCGCGGTGCGCCGGCACGTCGTCCCGGGGATCGCCCGCCGCGAGACAGTCCGCCTCGCCGCCGGCCGCGTCCTGATGGACGCCGTCGCGGACGAGATGGACCGCCTCGGCTGCGACAGCGCCGTGCTGCTGCTGGATGGCCTCCGGCTCGGCCCCTACGACTATGTGATGCCGCGCTTCGGCTCGCCGGACGGCATCCGCGTCGCTTGGTACTCCGATACCCATTCAGGAAACGCGACGACACTCGCCCACGCCGTCGCCTCCGTGGGCCGGCGCGACGGTGCCTGGTTCCTGCACTGCCATGCCCTGTGGGACGTTGACACGCCGGCCCCGAAATCCGGCCACCTGCTGCCCGATCAGGTGACCATCGGCCGCGACTGCGACGTCACCGCCCTCGCCTTCACCGGCGGCGTGTTCGACTTCACGCCCGACGACGAGACCCGCTTCTCCTTCTTCCGGGCCAAACCGACGACACCGCCGGCCGGCACACCCAACGCCATGATCGCGACCCTTGCACCCTTCGAGGACCTGGTGACGGTCATGCCCGAGCTCGCCGCACCCTACGGCGGCGACGCGGCCCGCCTCTACGGCCTCGGCAGCGTCATCGGCGCGGACTTTTCGGAGGGGCCGTCGATGGAATCGCTCGCCTCCGAGGTCCTGACCCTCCCCGACGCCTCCCCGCGCAACGTCACGCTCCACTGCGTCGATCCGGACGGGAACCTGTTCCGCGGCGCGCTGCTACTCGGCGCGGGACCGGTGCTGATCACCTTCGAGCTGATGCTGGTTGCGCCTGGGGTCTGAACCGGTCCGCACGCCCGCAGGCCCCTGCCGGGTGGAGCCGCCGAAGCGAGGGGTTTCCCCCCTCGCGCTCCCGCCGTCTCGCCGACGGGCAGGCGTTCATGACATCTGGCGGAAGACGCCAGCTGACATGAACACCTGATGCCAGCGTGAAGAGGGCGTCGGCGGCGTCAACGCCCCGTCCTCGCCATGCTCGCTTCGCTGCGCGTGGCTCCGGGCGGGACGTTGACCCCGCCGTCACCCTCCGAGGCCGCCGATGTGAGGGTGGCCCATGCGGGTGAGCGAGCGAGAGGCCGGGACCGGTTCGGAAGCGATCCCGGCCCGTCGCGCTAGGCCGTCAGCGGGTTGCTCGGCGGGCGGACGACCACGCGGCTGCCGTTGGGCACCCGGTCGTAGAGGTCGATGATGTCCTGGTTGATGAGCCGCACGCAGCCCGACGAGACGGCGCGGCCGATCGAGTAGGCCTCCTGCGTGCCGTGGAGGCGGTAGAGGGTGTCGCGCCCGTTCTGGAAGAGGTAGAGCGCGCGCGCTCCCAGCGGGTTGCCGAGGCCCGGCTCCATCCCGTCGCGGTACTGCTCCAGGTCCGGCTCGCGCGCGATCATCTCCGCCGGCGGCGTCCACGTCGGCCACTCGCGCTTGAAGGGGATCGTCGCGTCGCCGTTCCATGAGAACCCGTCACGCCCGATGCCGACGCCGTAGCGGATCGCCCGCCCCCCCTCGCGCACGAGGTAGAGGTAGCGAGCGCCGGTATCGACGACGATCGTGCCGGTCCGCTCGCCGGTCGGATCGGGGACCTCGCGCCGCCAGAACTGCGGCTCGATCTTCGACAGGTCCACCGCCGGGATCGGGAAGCGCTCGTTCGGGCGCGGGCCGTACATCGCGATCACCTCGGGCGGGATCGTCGTGCGCTGCGGCGAGACCACCGCCGTCTGCGGCGACATCTGGCAGCCGCCGAGCGCCACCGCGCCGAGGCCGAGGGTGAAGTTGCGTCGGTTCATGATGCTCATCGGGCGGCCTCGTCGTCGCGAGCGTGGTCGTGGGGCGCGTCGGTGCGGTCGGGGGCGACCGGCGCGGCGCGGCGGAGCGCGCGTGGGCAAACGCCCCAGGCGCGGATTTGGTTTGTCATCGTCTGTCCGATTGTTCCCGTTCGGTCGCCGGACGGCTATGTCCAGACCGCGGGCCGCGCGCCTCGATCGGGCACGCGAGGGTCCATCGTGGCGCCTGCGCGGTCGCGCACGAGCCGACGCGTCGTGCGGCAGGGCATTCCGCCCCACGGCACGACGGGCCGACGCCGCGGGATCACGCCCCGCCGGGTCGGCTCATGTGCGGCAGGATCGCGGTGGGGGCGGGTCGGTGAGTGCCGTATGGACGGTGCAGCCGGTCTGCTCCACCGCGACCGCCGGGGCGCCGAGACGCGGCTGCAGGGCCGGGACGCTGGCGGGCAGGATCGCCGACAGCGCGGAGGCGCAGTAGGCGACGGCCGCCAGACATTCGAGCTTGGCGCGCGTGGGGGGCGGGGTACATTCGCCGTCCGCACAGTCGACCGCGGCGGCCGCGACGGCGCGCTGGACCTTGGCGATCTTGCCGGAGATGGTGGACGCCGACAGCGGCGCCGCCGCGATGAGCGCCGCCAGCAACACGAACTTCACAAACCACGACACCAACTGCATGACGCTCGAATATGCGTCAGGCATGAATCGTGTCAACGCGTTGACGGCGATGTGATCGGCCGCAGTCGCATCGTCCGCGCCGCGCCATGGCACGTACGCCACACCGCCGGCCGGCCGCGCCGCCTCACGCGGCCAGGTAGCCGCCGTCCACCGGCAGGATCGCGCCGTGCACGTAGGACGCCTCGGCCGAGAGGAGGAAGGCGACCACCTTGGCGATCTCCTCCGTCGCCGCCCAGCGCCCCAGCGGGATGCGCGCGTCGATCCGCGCGCGCCGCTCCGGGTCGTTGCGCGCGCCGGCGGAGATGCGCGTCTCCACCCACCCCGGCGCCACCGCGTTGACGCGGATGCCGCGCGGCCCCCAGGCGACTGCCTGCGCCCGCGTCAATGCCGCCACCGCGCCCTTGCTGGCCCCGTAAGCCGGCGCCGCGCTGGAGCCGAAGAAGGTCCACATGGAGGCGATGTTGACCACCGAGCCGCCGCCCCGTTCCAACGCGTCCGCCGCCGCGTTGGCCGAGGCGAGCACCGCCGTCACGTTCACGCCCATCACCTTGTCGAAGGTCTCGGGGTTCCATTCCTCGGCGTACCGGATGACGCCGGCGCAGGTGACGAGCCCGCCCAGCGTGTCGAGCGGGGCGAAGACGGCGCCGAGCGCGGCGGCGTCGGTGACGTCGCATTCCACGAAGGTCGCCGCGTCCGGGAAGGTGTCTTCCCGCTCCAGGCCGGCGGCGATCACCTGCCAGCCGCGCGCGGCGAGGAGCGTCGTCGTCGCGAGGCCGATCCCCGTGCCGCCGCCGGTGACGACGACGTGCCGCGCCTCGCTCATGGCGCCACCTCGTCGACCAGGCGCATCGCGGCGACGAGGTCGGACGCGGTCAGCGGGCGCAGGTAGTGCGTGGCGTAGGGCGCGGTGAGCGAGGGCACGGCCATCTTCAGGAGGTCCGCCTCGTCGGTGATGCCGAAGGCGGCGAACGAGGTCGGCAGGCCGAGGCGCTGGAAGTAGGCGGCGAGGTCGGCCACCTCCTGGCGGGTGCCCTGCCCGGCCGCCAGCTGCGTCAGCGTGCCCAGCGCCACCATCTCGCCGTGCAGCAGCTCGGCGAGCTGCGGCATGACGGAGAAGCCGCGCGTCATGGAATGGGCGATCGACAGGCCGCCGCTCTCGAAGGCGAGGCCGCTGAGGAGGATCGACGCTTCGACGACGCGCTCGAACGCGTCGTCCGGCTCCGTCGCCGCCATCGCCGCCTCGCCGTCGTCGAGGAGGATGCGGTGCGCGCGCTCGACGATCGCCTTGGTGAGCTCCGTCGGCACGCCGCCGAAGAAGTTGCGCCCGCCGCCCGCCAGCGTGCCGGCCAGCTCGTAGGGCTTGGACATCGCGTCGCCGATCCCGGCCGCCAGGAAGCGCCGCGGCGCCCCGGCGATCACGGCGGTGTCGACCAGCACCAGCGCCGGGTTCACCCGCATGCGCAGGACGTGCGAGATCTCGTGGTTCGGCGTGTAGACCACCGCGATGTGGCTTGTCGGGCTGTCGTTCGAGGCGATCGTCGGCACGATCCCCACCGCCGCGCCGACCGCGTGCGCGGCGCCCTTGGCGGTGTCGATCGCCTTGCCGCCGCCGACGCCGAGGACGAAGCGCGCGTCCCCCAGCTCTGCGGCGCGGGCGGCGATCTCCTCGTCGGTGCACTCGCCGCCGAACATCACCATGCGGATGCCGGGGACCTGTGCCTCGATCTCGGCGCCCACGAGGTCGCGTGCCACGGGGTCGATCACCGCGGCGACCGGGCCGCCGCCGGCGATCGCCACCTCCTCGGCCAGGCGGCCGATCACGCCCGGTCCCTGCACGTAGCGCTGCGGCGCGCCCAGAATGCGCATCGTCATTCGTCCTATCCCTTCACCGCGCCGGCCGTCAGGCCCTGCACGAAATAGCGCGACAGCATCACGAACGCCGCGAACAACGGCAACGCGATCAATGTCGAACCGGCCATCACGTCGCCCCATCTGAGGTCGAACGCGCCCACCATGGAGGCGAGACCGAGCGGCACCGTCTTGTTGGCGTCCGAGCCGATCATCACCAGGGCGAAGGTGTAGTCGGTCCACGACAGCAGGAAGGCGAAGATCGCCACCGTCACCAGCCCCGGCACCGACAGCGGCAGCACCACCCGCAGGAAAGCGCCGAGCCGGGTGCAACCGTCGACCATCGCCGCCTCTTCCAGCTCGAACGGCATCGTCTTGAAGAAGCCCCACAGGAACCACACGCCGAGCGGCATGGTGATCGTCAGGTGCGAGATGACGAGCGAGAGCAGCGTGTCGTTGAGGCCGATGCGCGTGAACATCGCATAGAGCGGGATCGCGAGCAGCAGCGGCGGGAACATGTAGGCGTAGAGCATGCCGCCGATGATCATCTGCTTGCCGCGGATGCGCTGGCGGGTGACGCCGTAGGCGATCATGACCGACAGCACCATCGTCAGCGCCACCGTCGCCAGCGCCACGATGAGGCTGTTGAGGAACTGGCGCGGATAGTCGGTCTGCGCGAGCAGGCTGTAATAGTAGTCGAACGTGATCTTCGTCGGGATCAGCGTCGGGTTCATCAGCATTTCCTGCGTCGGCCGCAGGGAGGATGCAATCATCCAGTAGATCGGAAACGCGCTGTAGACGGCGAGGACGACAGCGGCGATGTAGACGCCCGCCCGGCCGGCGATCTTGGTGCCGCTCATTTGGCCTTCTCCATCGGGAAGAGCAGGAAGTAGAGCGTCACCGCCACCATCAGCACGAGGAAGGAGAGCGTCGCCACCGCCGCGCCGCTGCCGATGTCGTAGAGCGCGAACGCCTTGCGGTAGGACAGGATCGGCAGGTGCTCGGTCGCGCCCAGCGGACCGCCCTGCGTGGTGAGCCAGATCACGTCGAACTTGTTGAACATCCACACGCTGCGCAGGAGGATGATGACGGTCAGGATCGGCCGCAGCGACGGCAGCGTGACGTGGAAGAACCGCCGGACCGGCCCCGCCCCGTCGACGCGGGCCGCCTCGTAGAGCTGCTGCGGCACGGTCTGCAGGCCGGCGAGGAAGGTCGTCGTCACGAACGGCGTCCACAGCCAGACCGAGATCATGATGACCGAGATCATCGAGGCGGTCTCGGTCTCGAACCAGTAGATCGGCGGCAGGCCGAGGTCGGCCATGGTGATGGTGACGATGCCGAGCGAGCCGTCGACCATCCACTTGAACGTCAGCACCGCGATGACGGTGGGCAGAAGGTACGGCAGGAAGGCCAGCCCGCGCAGCAGCGTGCGGCCGAAGAAGCGCTGATTGAGCAGCAGCGCGAAGCCGATCCCCAGCACCACCTGCAGGAAGATGGCGAGCCCGGCGTAGACGAAGCCGTTCCGCAGCGCGTTCCAGAACTCGGCGCTGACGAGCAGCTCGCCATACTTGGCAAAGCCCACCCACACGGGTTCCGACGTTAGCGAGGGCGCATCGTAGAAGCTCAGCGAGACGGCGTAGATCGCGGGGCCGACGATCAGCACCAGCGTCGCGATGACGCCGACGGCGAGAAAGCCAGGCAACATCCACCGGGTCATGCACAACCTTTCGTGGCGGGACGGGACGCAGCGCGCGCCGGCTCGGCCGGGGCGCGCACGCTCGAAGGGGCCGGGGCGGCCCGCCGCGGGAGGAGACGGGCGGCGGGCCGGATGCGTCAGTCGATGAGCTGGCGCATCGTCTGCGCGGCGAGGTCCACCGCTTCGCCCGAGTCCATGCCGCGCAGGATCTTGTTCTGCAACATCTCCGGCAGGGTGAACGCCTCGAAGACGGTTCCCGGCCGCACGTCCGGCTCCGGCCCCTGCGTGTCGATCGAGGTGAGCACGACCGACGGGTCGGTGATGAGGCCGCGTGTGACCTCGATCGCCTCGCCGTACTTCTGCACCAGCGGGTTCGCCTGCCACTCCTCGTTCTCATAGATGTCGAGACGGGCGGGCTGGAAGTGGACCGGCGCGGTGTGCAGGAACTCGACCATGCGCTCGGTCGTCAGCCAGCGCATGAACTCCATGGCGGGGCCGGTATTGTCGGTCTTGAGCACCACCCAGCCGTCGTAGCCGTGGCTGACGGCCTTCTGCTCGCCGGCCGAATCCATGTACGGCATCACGCCGAAGTTGGCGGCCATCTCCGGGTTCTCGCGCTCGGCGACCTCGTAGACGCGGCCCGCGTAGGAGCCGTGCGCGACCGCACCGGCGACGAGGTTGGTCAGCATCTCGCCATAGCTCGCCTGGAGCGCACCGGGGGGCATCATCGGGTAGAGCTTGGCCATGAAGTCCAGGTAGGCGGCGGCCTTCGGCTTCATTTCCTCGTTGTCGAGGAGGACGTTCCACTGATCGTCGAAGAGCTTCACGCCCTCGGCCCACATGAAGCCGAACGACATCCAGTTGGTGGCGCTGTTGGAGCCGATCGGGAACAGACATCCCTTGCGGCGCCCTTCCATCAACGCCTCGCAGTTGCCGGCGAACGCGTCCCAGGTGTTCGGGATCTCGAGGCCATGCTCCTCGTAGAGGTCCTTGCGGTAGTAGACGAGGGCGAGGTTGTAGTCGAACGGGTACCAGTAGACCTTGTCGTCGATGGGGAAGAGGATGTTGTTGCCCCACTCGTACTCGTCGGTCAGCTCGTTCAGCGGGACGATCTGGTCCTGCTCGGCCAGCAAGAGCACGTGGCCGATGAAGCCGACGTTGGCGACGTCATAGGGCTGGCCGGCGCGGATGGCGTTGGTGATCTTGGTGAAGGTCTCGGCGAGGGGGACCGAATCGACGATCACCTCGGTCCCGGTCTTCTCCTGGTACTCCTGCGCGGCCTTGGCGAAGAAGGCCAGGCTGTCCTTGCCGGTCTCGCAATTGAGGAAGCGGATCGGCCGGTTCTGCGCCCGCAGCGCCGGTGCCCCCAGGCCCGACAGCGCCAGGCCCGCACCCAGCGCACTCGCGCCCAGCAGCGTCTGGCGGCGGGTGATCACTCCGTTGTTCGACGTCCATTTCGTCATGTTTTGTCCTCCCGTTCGTTCCGCGTGGTCCGCGGTCTTCGTTGTTCGTTCAGGCGGCGTGTCGTCAGTCGGTCGGCGCCGTGCCGAGCCTTTCGCCGCTGCTTTGGTCGAAGAGGTGGATCGCGGCGGGCTTCGCCGAGACCAGGATCGTGTCGCCGAGGGCGATATCGTCGCGGCGTTCGGTCATCGAGCGCACGCGGTGGCCGCCGAGTTCGCCGATGAAGAGCGTCTGCGAGCCGAGTTGCTCGATGCCGCGCACCTCGAGCGGGGCGCCCTCCTCGCCCGGCGTCAGCGCCTCCGGGCGAACGCCGGCGGTGACCGGGCCGCCGGCCGCCCCCGCGGGCGCGGCCAATGTCACGCCGTCCCCCAGCACGAGGCGCCCGTCCACGATCTCGGCCGGGACGAGGTTCATCTCCGGCGAGCCGATGAAGCCGGCGACGAAGGCGTTGGCCGGCCGGTCGTAGACGGCGAGCGGCGAACCGATCTGCTGCACGTGACCGTCGCGCATGATGACGATGCGGTCGGCCAGCGTCATCGCCTCGGTCTGGTCGTGGGTGACGTAGAGCATCGCCTTGCCGATCCGCCGTTGCAGCAGCGCGATCTCCTCGCGCATGCGGGCTCTCAGCTTGGCATCGAGGTTGGAGAGCGGCTCGTCGAGGAGGAAGATCGCCGGATCGCGCACCAGCGCACGGCCGAGGGCGACGCGCTGCATCTGCCCGCCGGAGAGCTGGCCGGGCTTTCGCTCCAGAAGGTGCGTGATGTCCAGCATCTCGGCCGCGGCGTCGACCCGCCGCGCGATCTCGTCCTTCGCCATGCCGCGCATCTTGAGGCCGAAGGCGAGGTTGTTGCGGATCGTCTTGTGCGGATAGAGCGCGTAGTTCTGGAACACCATCGCGATGTCCCGGTCCTTCGGCTCCAGCCGGGTGACGTCCCGCCCCTCGATGAAGAGCTGGCCGGCGGTGATGGTCTCCAGCCCCGCCACCATTCTGAGCGTCGTCGACTTGCCGCAGCCGGAGGGCCCGAGGAGCACGATCAGCTCCCCCTTGGCGATCTCGAGATCGACCCCCTCCACTGCGACGACACGGCCGTAGGCTTTGCGCAGGCTCTTGAGAACGACGTCGGCCATCAGCGAGCCCCCCGCGCGGCGGCGACGAGGCCGTGGTTGACCGGGGTCAGCGCCTGTGCCGCCTCGCGGAACAGCGCGAAGCCGGCATCGTAGACGGCGGCGTCGGCGGCGTTCGGCTGCAACGTCTCGTCGACGCGGATCGCCTTGGCGGCGTCGTCCGTATCCGCGAAGACGCCGGCGCCGATCCCCGCGATCAGCGCCGCCCCGAACGAGGCGTCCCCCTCAGCCGGCACCTCGATGGTGAGGCCGGTGACGTCGGCGATGATCTGCCGCCACAGCGCCGAGCGGGTCCCCCCGCCGACGAGCCGCGCCGTGGTGAAGCCGATGCCGCGCCCCCGCAGCACCTCGAGGCAGTCGCGCAGCGAATAGGCGACGCCCTCGTAGAGCGCACGGCAGATGTGGCTCGCCTTGTGCGCGAATCCGAGGCCGACGAACGACGCGCGCAGGTCCGGATCCCAATAGGGGCTGCGCTCGCCGGAAAGGTAGGGATGGAAGAGCAGCCCGTCCGAGCCCGCGGGCGCGGCCTGCGCCTTCCTGTCCATGCCGTCGAAGCCGATGTCCTCGAACAGGGCGTCGCGCAGCCAGCGGTGCGCCGAGGCGCAGGAGTTGGTCGCAGTGATCGCGTAGGCGTGGCCGGGTACGAGGTGCGGATAGTGGATGACGTCGTCGGAGAAGGCCGGCGTCGTCGTCAGGGTCGACACGGTGGCCGCGGTGGCGAGCTTCAGCGCGCCGATGCCGGGCCGCGTCATCCCCGCCGAATAGGTCTCGGCGTTGGTGTCGGACGTGCCGCAGATGACCGTGGTTCCGGCCCTGAGCCCCGTCTGCGCGGCGGCCGCGGCGGTGACGGTGCCGGTGACATCGGTCGAGCCGACGATGGCGGGGAGCACCGCCGGGTCGATGCCGGCGAGCGCGCACAGCCGGGGCGACCAGCCGCCGGACGTCGCGTCGGCCAGCATGATACCCCAGGCGTCGGTGATATCGGTCGCGGTGCTGCCGTCGAGCTTGCGGCGCAGCCAGTCCTTGGCCGGCAGCAGGCGGGCGATCCGTTCATGCACACGCGGTTCCTCGTCGGCCAGCCACATGAGCTGGGGCAAGGTCCACGTGGCGCTGATGCGGTTGCCGGACAGGGCGAGGATCTCCGCCCCCGCCGCCTCGCGGCCGCGCGTGACCTGGGCGCCGGAACGCGCGTCGTTCCACATGATCGCCGGACGCAGCACGGCCCCGGACGCATCCTCCAGCACGGAGGTGTGCGCGCCCGCGGTGAGCGACAGGGCGACGACGCGGTCGGGGTCGACGCCCTCCGCCCACAGCGCCGCGAGCGTGGTGACGAGCGCCGCCCACCAGCCGGCGGGATCCTGTTCGCTGTGACCGGGCCTGGGCGTCAGCGTCTCTACCGGGGCGGAGGCGTTGGCCACCACCTCGCCGCGGGCGGTAATCACCGTCGACTTGAGCGACCCGGCCCCGAGATCGATGCCGAGGAGCAGCGCGTCAGACATTGGCACGCCGGTCCCTGTACGGATCGACCGCGCCCGGCCGCGGCGGCAGGCCCAGCTTGCCGGGGTTGAAGAGGTTCTGCGGGTCGATCGCCTTCTTGACGAGGCGCAGGAGATCCATGCCGACGCCGTGCTCGCCGTC
Organism: Acuticoccus sp. I52.16.1; assembly: GCF_022865125.1. Classification (NCBI taxonomy): domain Bacteria; kingdom Pseudomonadati; phylum Pseudomonadota; class Alphaproteobacteria; order Hyphomicrobiales; family Amorphaceae; genus Acuticoccus; species Acuticoccus sp. I52.16.1. Next base: position 938,246 of record NZ_CP094828.1, read on the forward strand.
CATCCACGGACCGCGGAAGAGGCCGCTGCCGTGGTGGTGGGCGATGGAGCCGCCGTGGGCCAGCGTCTCGCCGGTGGCGATCGCCCACATCTTCTCGTGGATCGGCAGCGCCTCGGCCTGGGGCATCGGCGGCAGGCGCAGCGTCATGTACTGGCACACGCCCTCCGGGTAGACGTGGCTCCAGTGGGCGCTGAAGTGCGCCTCCGGATGCAGCGCGGCGACCTGATTGGCGATGGTGTCGTAGAGCGCCGCCGCCTCGGTCCAGTTCACCGTCACTTCGATGGTGTCGTTGTAGTAGCCCTTGTCGAGCCACTGCTTGGTGATCGACGTGTAGCGGTGGTCGCGCCAGGCGTCGAAGGGTGCGCGCACGGTCTCCACCGCGCCCACGTCGCGGGCGAAGCTGCGCACCACCTCCGCCTCGGCGGCGACGATCGGCGCCTCGCCGGCGAGCACGATGTTGGCCATCACCGGACGCTCGACGAATTCACCGATGCCGACGACGCGGCCCTTGGTCTCCTTCTCGTCGTAGAGGCGCACGATGCGCGGGTGGAGCCCCGCCTGCATGACCCGCTTGGCCAGCCCCAGCGCGGCGGCGCGGTCCGGCAGCGCGAAGACCAGCGCCTCCTCCGCCTCCGGCAGCGCCCAGATCCGCAAGGTCAGCTCGGTGATGACCGCGAGCGTCCCCTCGTTGCCGACGATGAGGTCGAGGATCGAGGGGCCTGTGGCGCGCTTGGGGAGCGGGCGCACCTCCATCACACGCCCGTCCGGCAACACCGCCTTGAGGCCGACGACGATGTTCTCGATCTTGCCGTAGCGGCTCGATTCCTGGCCGCCGCCGCGGCACGCCGCCCAGCCGCCGACGGTCGAGATGGTGAGCGACTGCGGCAGGTGCCCGGAGGTGAAGCCTTGCGCGTTGAGCGCCTCCTCGAAGGCGCCGCCGTTCATCCCCGCCTCGACGGTGACGAGGCGGTTCTCGGTATCCACCTCGAGGATGCGGTCCATGCGCTGCATGTCGAGCATAACTTCGCCGCCGAGCGGGATGATCCCGCCCAACACGCCCGAGCCGCTGCCGTAGGGGATGACCGGCTGGTCGGCCTCAGCGGCGAGGCGCACGAGGCCGGCGACCTCCTCGGTGGTGCGCGGCCGCAGGACCATGCCCGGCAGCGTGCCGACGCGGGCCCCTTCGCGAGCCCGGAAGTTGGCATACGGCAGGCGGTCGTGGGCGTAGCCGTCGCGCGCGGTCTCGTCGGTCAGGACATGGTCCGCGCCGATCAGTGCGGCGCATGCGGCGGCGAGGTTGTGATCCTTCAACGCCAAACTCCTCCCTGCGCCCTTTACGAGCGTCGATTGTCTCTCGAGCGTGCAACGTCCGGGCGATCATCGCTTGCGCAAACGTTTGCTCAAGGCGGTTGATGCCGTCACACGGCGTTCATGTCAACCCTCGTTCTAGGACTTCGGCGGTGCGGCGGACCCGCGCACGATCAGCTCGCCCGGCGCCAGCAGGACGACGCCCTCCCCCTCCCCGGCGGTGCCCTCGATCTGCCCGACGAGCCGCTTCACCGCGGCGCGGCCCATCTCCTCGGTGGGCAGCGCGACGGTGGTGACGTCGGGGTAGACGACGCGAGCGAGGAGGTCGTCGTGCATGGTGACGACCGAGACGTCGTCCGGCACGCGCAGGCCCAGCGTGTGCAGCCGGGCGATGGCGGCGGCACCGGTGAGGAGCGTCGCGGCGTGGATCGCGGTGGCACCGGCGGCCAGCAGCGCGTCCACCGCAGCCGGCACCCGGTCGGGGTCGTAGCGCGCCTCGGCGACGAGGTCCTCCTCGGCCGCGAGCCCCGCCGCCGCCATCGCGTCGGCCCAGCCGCGGCGGCGCGATTCGCCGTTGAACCGCCCCAGCCGGCCCGCGAGGTGCCCGATCCGCCGGTGACCCAGGCCGATCAGATGCGCGGTGCCGATGCGCGCCGCGCTCTGCGTGTCCATGGCGATGCAGTGGGCGTCGCCCGGCAGCACGCGGTTGATGATGACGTGCGGGCGGTCCGTGCTCGCCAAGGTCTGGCGCATGCGGTCGTCGTCGTCGTAGCTGGCGATGACGACGCCCTCGATCATCGATGAGCGCGAGATGTCCTCGATGATCTTCGCCCCCGCGCCGCCCTGGTCGTAGGCCACCAGCAGCGCATAACCGGAGACGCGCGCCTCGATCTCGGCGTTGATGATGGCGGAGGCGAAGATCGGGTTCTCGATCTGTGGCACCACCATGAGGATGGTGGAGGAGCGCGCCGTCTTCAGCGCCCGCGCCACGGGGTTGCCCTGGTAGCCCAGCTCACCCGCGACGGCGAGGATGCGCGCGCGCGTCTCCGCACCGACGCGGCCCTTGTTCTGCAGCACGCGCGACACAGTCGAGACGTCGCACCCCACCGCGGCGGCGACGTCCCGCAGGGTGGTGGGACCGGAGGCGGGCTTCTTGGTGTTCAATGGCGCGGTCCAGCAACTTCGTGCCGAGCTTGTGGCGCCATAACATTGGGCAATGCGGCGGGGGCCGCAACATTGCGCCGCCGGTTTCCCCGCCGCGACCGTCTCAACCGGCGACGGCGGGCAGCACCTGCGCGGCGACGAGGCGGTTGAGGTCGCCCACATGGCCCTCGGAGCGGGCCGGTCGCGTGGGGTCGGAGGTGATCGCCACCGTCAGCGCGGCGTCGGGCAGGATGTAGATCATCTGTCCGCCGTAGCCGCGGGCGTAAGCGGCGCGCGTGCCGCCGAGCGCGGTCAGGAACCATCCGTAGCCGTAGGCGTCACCCGAGAAGGGCGAACGGGTGCGCGGCACCATCGACGCCTCGATCCACGCCGCCGGGACGACGTCCACCTCGCCGACGGTGCCCCGCAGGCGGACCGCTTCGCCGATCTGCGCCATCGCGCGGGGTGTCAGCGCCATGTTGTTGCCACCCATGTAGCGGCCCTGCGGATCGCGCGTCCACGGCGGGATCTCGATGCCGAGCGGCGCGCCCAGCCACGCGCGGGCGAGCGCCAGCAGGCTCTCGCCGGTGACCTGGGACAACACCGCGCCGAGGATGTGGTAGCTGCCGGTCGAGTACTGGAACGTCGTTCCGGGGTCGACCACCACGGGCCGTGCGAGTGCGTCGCGCAGCCAGTCGCCGCTGCCGACCCAGGCGCCGTAGTTGGGGCCGGAGGTGCGCTCCAACCCCGCCCGCATGGTGAGGAGGTCCGCCACCGTGATGTCCGGCACCCGCGCATCGGCTTCGGCCGGGATGAGCGCCGCGATGAGCTCGCCCAGGCGCGCCTCGGGGCCGGCGATGTGGCCTCGGTCGATGGCGATGCCGACGAGCAGCGCGACGATCGACTTGGAGACGGACTTGACGTTGGCGAGCCGCTCCAGCCCCGGCCCGCGGAAGGCCCGGGCGAACCGCGTCACCCCCTCGTGGACCACGACGATGCTGTGCAGCTGGTCCAGCTCGGCCGCCGCCACGGCGAGGCCGGCGAAGGCCTCGTCGTCGGCCTGCCCGGCGCCGAGGGCGAGGTGCGGCGCGGCGAGGCTGCCGGCGAGACCGGCCAGCACGGTGCGACGGTCGAAGGCGAGGACGCTCATGGGACACTCCGGGGCGGGACGGCGAGGCGCCCCGGCAGGGGCCGGCGCATCATAGCGCGCCCGTCCCCCGGCCTTGACGCGACACGCGCGCACGGTCTCGCGCCGCGCCGGCCGCCTGACGGGCTGCCCGGCCCGTCCGCCGTCGCTCACATCTCGTCGAGGATGCGGCCGGCGCGCTGCGCCACGTCCGCCTCGCCGCCGTCGAGCCCCAGCGTGCCGACCTTCTCCTGCCAGCCGATCGTCGCCTGGACCATGTCGCTCGGCATGCCGAGCGCCTCCAGCGTCTTGGCGACCTCGCGCATTTCGGCGGCGCGGCGCCTGCCGTGCACCATCATGCGCTCGAGGTTAAAGGCCGCGCGCGCCGGCCAGTTCCGGCCCTGGTCCGACTTGCCGAGCGATTCGAGCACCTGGTCGGCGACGCCGGCCTTGGTGGCGGCGAGCACGCACTCGGCCGTCAGCGCCTCCATGCCCTTCATCATCACCGAGCGGATCATCTTGATGGTCGACGCGTCGCCCACCGTCTCACCGGCGACGGTGGCGCGCATGTCGAGCGCGGCGAGCACGTCGGCGGCGGCGTCGGCGGAGGCTCCGGCCAGAAGCAGCGGCGTGTGGTGACGCTTGGGAAAGACGGCGTCCATGATCGCGACGTCCACATACCGACCGCCCGCCGCGTCGATCGCCTCGGCCGCGGTGCGCTTGGTGGTCGGCGCGCAGGAATTGCCGTCGAGGTAGAAGGTGCCGGGGGCGATGGTGCGGGCCGCGGCCTGCGCGGCATCGAGCGCGCGGTCCGCCGTCACCAGCGAGAAGACGAGATCGGCGCCTTCGAGCGCATCGGCCAGCGTGTCCGCGCCCAGCGCGCCGGCGGCGGTGTAGTGGGCGCGCATTTTGGGCGAGGTCGCGGGGTCTTCGGTCTTGATGTCGAAGGCGCGGACGCGGCCGCTGCCACCAAGGCCCCAACCGGCGAGAAACGCGTTGGCCGCCTCGCCGAAGCCGACGAGCGCGATAACGGCGTCGTTCGTGTCGTGGTCTAGCATGTTGGCTCCCATTGATGCCGGAGCGGGGCCGCCACGCACCCGCCCGGGCCGCCGCCACCCAGGCGACGGTACTGCCCCGACCGGAACCAAGCTGCCGGCCGCGGGAGGGGTGATAGCGCAATTTGCGCCCGCACGGCGATGGCCCGCTCCCGGCCGCACAGGTTTCGCCGCGCCGGACCATGGTCGCCGCAGCGCCCTCCCGCGCCCGCTCGCCCCCGCTCGCGCCGCCGCCTACTCGGCCGGCGCGCCCGCCCCGTCCCTCACCTCGCGGCGGACCGCCTCGGTGTGGGCGCCCAGCGCCGGCACCGCGCCGGCGGCCGCCACCTCGCCGTCGACCGTTGCCCCCGGCGCCAGCAGACGCACGGGGCCAGCCGGCGTCTCCACCGTCACGTAGCGGTTCTGCGGATGGGCGGCGAGGTCGTCCATGGCGTTGACGCGGCCGTTGGCGATGTTCGCGGTCGTCAGCCGCGCGGCCAGTTCGTCCCGGTCGGCGGCGCCGAACACCGCGTCGATCACAGCGTTCAGCGCGGCGCGGTTCTCCACCCGCGCCGAGTTGTTGTCGAACCGCGGGTCGACCGCGATCTCGGGCCGGCCGAGCACCTCCTCGCACAGCCGCACCCACTCGCGCTCGTTCTGGATCGCGAACAGCACCTCCTTGCCGTCGCGCCCGGCATAGGCGCCGTAAGGGGCGATGGTCGGGTGGTGCAGGCCGTCGCGCCGGGGGGTCACGCCACCGTAGACGTATTGCAGGTACGGCACGTTCATCCAGTCGGCGAGTGCGTGGTAGAGGCTGACGGCGATGTGCCGCCCCTCGCCCGTCCGCTCGCGCGCGAAGAGGCCTTGCAGCACGGCCTGGTGCGCCGTCATCCCGCAGGAGATGTCGCACACCGAAACGCCGACGCGGGCCGGGCCGGCGGGGTTGCCGGTGATCGTCACCAGCCCCGTCTCGGCCTGGACGAGGAGATCGTAGGCGCGAGCCTTGCGCATTTCGCCTTCGTCGCCGTAGCCGGAGATCGAGACGGTGATCAGGCGCGGATAGGCCGCGCGCAGCCGCGCCGGCGCGAAGCCCAGCCGATCGATCGCATCGGGCGCGAGGTTCTGGATGAAGACGTCCGCCTTCGCGATCAGCGCCTCGAGGACGGCTTTGTCCGCGTCCTGGCGCAGGTCCAGGCACACCGATTCCTTGCCGCGGTTGAGCCAGACGAAATAGGCGCTCTGCCCCTCGACCAGCCGGTCGTAGCCGCGCGCGAAGTCGCCCTCGGGGCGCTCCACCTTGATGACCCGCGCGCCCGCCTCCGCCAGCCGTGACGACAGATACGGCGCCGCCACCGCCTGCTCGACCGACACGACCAGAAGGCCATCCAGATCCCCCGCCATATGACGCTTCCCCTCTTCGCCGACGTGCGGAGAACTTGGCACACGCCGGCGTGCGGCCGGAAGGGGACGGGCCCCGCGCGCTGCTATAGACCCACGCTATGGCAGCAAGCATGCCGCCCAGGCTTCTGGGGCGGCGGCAGGGCTGCCACATACGCCCCGCGCCAGCAGCCCAGCACCCGAGCAGGAACGAGATGGACGAGTTTGACCCCACCGCCGCCTATGCCGACATCCGCGAAGGTGTCGCCAGCGTCTGCGCCGGCTTCCCCGGCCCCTACTGGCAGGAGCTGGACCGCAACCGCGCCTACCCGAAGGACTTCGTCGACGCGCTGATCCGCGAGGGATACCTCGCCGCGATGATTCCGGAGGAGTACGGCGGCTCGGGCCTGCCGCTGACGGCCGCCGCCGTCATCCTGGAGGAGATTCACAAGAACGGCTGCAACGCCGCCGCCTGCCACGCGCAGATGTACACCATGGGCACCGTCCTGCGGCACGGCAGCGACGCCCAGAAGGCGCAGTACCTCCCCGGCATCGCCGACGGGTCGCTGCGCCTACAAGCGTTCGGCGTGACCGAGCCGACGAGCGGCACCAACACGCTGGCGCTGAAGACCACCGCCCGGCGTGAAGGCGACAACTACATCGTCAACGGCCAGAAGATCTGGATCAGCCGGGCCGAGCATTCCGACCTGATGGTGCTCCTCGCCCGCACGACCCCGGCCGATCAGGTCGAGAAGCGCACCGACGGGCTGTCGGTTTTCCTCATCGACCTGCGCGAGCTGCGCGGCAACGGGGTCGACATCCGCCCGATCCGCACGATGATCAACCACGCCACGACCGAGATCTTCTTCGACAATGCGGTGATCCCGGCGTCGAGCCTGATCGGCGAGGAGGGCAAAGGTTTTCGCTATATCCTCTCCGGCATGAATTCCGAGCGGATCCTGATCGCCGCCGAGTGCATCGGCGACGCCAAGTGGTTCCTGAAAACCGGGTCGGACTATGCGCGCGAGCGGGTCGTCTTCGGGACGCCCATCGGCGCCAACCAGGGGGTGCAGTTCCCCCTCGCCAAGGCCCACGCGCACCTGATGGGGGCGGAGGCGATCGTCTACCGCGCCGCCGCCATGTACGACGCGGGCCACAATCCGGGGGTGGAGGCCAACACCGCCAAGATGCTGGCCGCGGACGCCAGCTGGGAGGCGGCCGAGGCATGCCTTCAGCTCCACGGCGGCTTCGGCTTCGCCGAGGAATATGACGTGGAGCGCAAGTTCCGCGAGACGCGCCTCTACCAGATCGCGCCGATCTCCACGAACCTCATCCTCTGCTTCATCGCCGAGCAGGTGCTGGGGTTGCCGAAGTCGTACGGGAAGGGCTGAGCGGGGCGGCATCGGGCCGGCCCGGCTGCGCGCGGGGGGCGACCGGGAACACCCGGTCGTAGCCCCAATTGTAGACGAACGCGTAGACCATGTAGAAGCCGGAGAAGGCGAGGTCCATGACGAACGCCTCCCACAGCGAGACGCCGAGATAGGACGCGATGTATGGCATCAGCATCGCCACCAGACCGACCTCGAACAGGATGGTGTGGCCGACGCGGATGGCGATGTTCTTCTGCGTCGTCCCGCGAATCTTCTGCATCGCGACGTCGAACAGGTAGTTGAAGACGAAGACCCACGCCATCGCGATCAGCGCGCAGACGAGCGTCACGACACCCATCTGGTGCAGCGGCAGGCCGAACGCGAGCGCGCCCAGCGGCGTGACGATGACGAGACCGAGAATTTCGAAGAGGATCGCGTGCCGGACACGATCGGCAAGAGTTCGCATGTTGACCTTCCACTGGGCTCGGGTCGTCCCGAGCTCGCCGACCCGCGATGGGGAGGTCGTCCTCGCCGGGGCTCTACCTAGGCGGGCCGGCCGCCCCGTTCAAGGACGGGCGGCTTAGGGAACGCTCCCCTCCCACAGCCCGCGGCTGACCAGCTCGCGCACCACCTTCAGTGTGATCGCCTCGACCGCGCGGCCGGCGCGGCTCAGCACCACGTCGCGGTGGTTGACGAGGTGGACCGGGCGCGTCAGCACCGGGTCGACGATGCGCGCGCGCACCAGGTCGCCGCGCAGCACCAGGTCCTGCGTCGCCGCCGGGGCGAAGATCGCGTAGCCCGAGCCGCGCGCCACCAGCTCCTTGATCTGCGTCATCGCGTCCATGTCCATGACGACGTTCAGCGTCACGCCGTGCTCGCGGGCGTAGCGCTCGATGGTGCGGCGGAGGCCGTTGGAGGGCAGAATCATCTCCACGTTCTCCAGCATCTTGAACGGGACCGGGGTGCCGGGAGCGGTATCGAACGGCCAGCTGTCGGGCGCCGAGATGAAATCGAGCTCCTCGCTGACGAGGTGCGTCGCCTTCAGGTGGTCGGCGTTCTCCAGGTCGTAGACGATGGCGAGGTCGACCGTGCGGTCGTCGATCCACGACTTGATGTAGGTGCTCATCGATTCGATCGCTCGCAGGCGCACGTGCGGCAGCTCCAACCGCACCGTTTCGGCCAGCGGGACCGACATCGCCATCGCAGCGGACGGCGGGATGCCGAACGCCACCGTGCCGCGCACCTCGCCCGACAGGCTGCGCATCTCCTCGATACAGTCGTCCAGCATGCCGCAGATGCGCCGCGCATGCTCGACCAGCACCTCGCCCTCCTCGGTCAGCATCGTGCCGCGGGGAGACCGCTCGACCAGGCGCACGCCCAGCTCCTCCTCCATGCGGCGCAGATGCTGCGACAGCGACGGCTGCGCGACGCCGATCGTGTGCGCGGCCACCGAGATCGAGCGCGACTCGGCGATCGCCAGGAAGTATTTCAGGTGCCTGAGGTCCAAGGAGTCCGCCCTACGTTCGCGGGGCCGTGCGCCCCGTTCTGGATGGCCGCACCGTCGGCGGCGGCGGCGCGGCGATCTTATTCCCTTTATACGCCCGCCGCACCTGTCGCACGCCGCAAGGCCGTCGGCGCGGCCGCCTCAGCCCCCTTCGGGCGACAGGCCAAGCACCGTCAGGCTCTGCCTGAAATGCGGCGAAACCGGCGCAGTCACGCTGAGCGTGCCGCCCGCCGGGTGCGGCAACTCGATGTGGCGGGCGTGGAGGTGCAGGCGGTTCTGGATGCCACCGGGCAGCGCCCAGTTCTCGATGTTGAAATATTTCGGGTCGCCGATGATCGGCACGCCCATGTGCATGCAGTGGACACGCAGCTGATGGGTGCGGCCCGTCACCGGCGAGAGGCGCAGCAGCGAGAGTTGGCCGGAGCGGTCGAGCGTCTCGTAGAGGCTGGTGGCGCGCACCGCCTCTTTCGTCTTCTGCGGCAGGACGGCCATCTTTTCGCCGTCGTTCGGATCGCGGCCGAGCCAGGTGGAGATGCGACCCTCCTCCGGCACCGGGTGGCCCCGCACCAGCGCCCAATAGGTCTTGTGCGCGTCGCGGCCCTTGAAGGACTCGGCGAGCGCGGCGGCCGCACTGCGGGTCAGCGCCACAACGAGGAGGCCGGTCGTGTCACGGTCGAGCCGGTGGACGAGGCGGGGCTTGCGGCCCTTGCGGTCGCGCCAGGCCTCCAGCATCCCGTCGATATGGCGCGACAGGCCCGAACCGCCCTGCACGGCGAGGCCGTAGGGCTTGTTCAGCACCACGACATGATCGTCGCGGTGGATCACCATCGCCTCCAACGCCGCCGCCTCCCCGCCCAGGGAGCCGGCCGGTGCCGGCATCGTCATCTGCGGCGGAAGGCGCACGCTCTGCCCGGCGGCGAGGCGAGTGTCGAGCTTGGCACGCGCCCCGTCGACCCTCAGCTGGCCTGTGCGCACGATCTTCGAGAGCGCGCCGAGCGGCACTTCGGGGAACGAGCGGCGCAGCCAGCGGTCGAGCCGCATCCCCTCGTCGTCGGGGTCCACCTCGACGTGGGATACCTGCGCCTCGGCCATTGAATACCTCCTCGAGAGCCCGCAACCGGGCGTCGCGGTGACGCGGCACGTCACATCGCATAGGGTCCATGCAACATGGTGGCCCGCGCGGCCACCGTCGATAGCAGGAGGTCAACCATGCGATCGATGCACAGGCGCGCCCTCGCCGCGCTGGTGATTGCCGCCCTCGTCCCCCTCGCCCATCCGGTCACAGCGCAAAAGGCCGCCGGGCCGATGGGCGCCCTCACCACCATCCTGCCCGAGGCGCAGACCGACGGGCCGTGGACCGCCCGGTCCACCGCGACCGGCTTCACCATGACCAACCGCACCGAAGAGAACGCGGTGCGCTATTTCTACGTCAATGCAGGCGAGGCCAAGGGCGCCCGCACCGTCGAGGTCGACGTCAGCGTCGAGCCGCGCGGCACGGGGCCGGCATTGGCGGGTCTCCTCTACGGGTTCGACCCCGAGACCAAGACCTATTTCATGCTGGTGATCGAGAGCGGCGAGCGCATCGGCCTCTATCGCCGCAGCACCGGGGGGATGAAGCGCCTGGCGCAGATCGCCGCGTCCAAATTCGGCCGAGGCCCCTATCGCCTCGCACTCGAGGAAGAGGGCGCCACGGTGACGATGGTCGTCAACGGCAAGCGGCTCGGCACCATGCAGGCCGACATGGCCGGCGACGGCGCCACCGGCATCATCGCCGCCGGCATCGGCACCTTCGCGTTCACGGGGTTCTCGGTCACCTCGCAGCGGGCGGACGCCCGGTAGGCCTCAGAGGGCGGCGCGCACCGCGGCGATCCCCGCAGCCGCCGCCACCACGCACGCGACGAGGCTCGCCAGCGCGTAGCCCAGCCCCGCGACCCAGCGGCCGTCCTCGATGAGCCGCACGGTCTCGATCGAGAAGGTGGAGAAGGTGGTGAAGCCGCCGAGCGCGCCCGTCACCACCAGCGCCGTCAGCGCCATGCGGCCCGACAGCAGCGTCGCCAGCACGCCGATCAGGAACGAGCCGAGGACGTTGACGGCAAAGGTCGCATAGGGGAGCGCGGCGCCGGCGAACCCGGTGATCAGGATATTGGCCCAGAAGCGGCCGAGCGCCCCCGTCGCCCCGCCGATCGCGACGCAGAGACTGGCCGCGAGCGGGCTCATTCGGCCGGCGTCGCCGCCGCGCCGACGCCCGGTGCCGAGGCGCCCACCGCCGCGCGCTCCGCCTTGGACTTGCGCTCCGGCACGCCGCCGTCCGGCAGCGTCTCCCACCGCTCCACGCCCGCGTCGTAGCCGGTGTGCAGCGTGCCGCAGACGCGATCCCAGAAGGAGAAGAAGTTGGCGTAGTTGTAGTTGAACTTGGAGTGGTGCAGGTCGTGGAACAGCGTGCACACCATCGGCGACGGGATCCGGGTCCACTTCGAGGCGGCGAACTCGAACCCCGAGTGGCCGATCATGCCGTTGAAATGGTCGTAGACGCGGTGGCCGATCAGCACCAGCGGCGGGATCGGCAGGATCAGCGGCGCGAACAGGTAGTAACTCTGCATCGCCAGCGCATCCAGCATCGAGTCGGAGTAGTTGGACCAGACCGTCGGCGCGACCGAGCGGTGGTGGTACTGGTGGTGCTTGTAGAGCGGGCCCCAATGCATCAGCCGGTGGCCCCAGTAGAACCACGTGTCGAACGCACAGATCGACACCGCCGCCATCAGCGGCACCGACCACCACGACAATTCGAGCGGCGCAAACAGCGTCCACCCGCGATACTGCGCATAGAGCCCGCCCGCCAGGCAGAAGCAGGTGCCCAACAGCGACCACGCCGACTGGCGGATCTCCTTGCCGCGGCGTTTCAGCCCGTCGCGGTTCTTCTGGATGCGCCGCTCGGGGTGGCGGAAGGCATACCAATTGAAGATCGCCCCGAACGCCAGATAGGCGCCGAAGGTGGTCGCGTAGACGGCTGCCCAAACGGCAAGAAACTCCAAGACAGTACGCATCGCGTTACACCTTTCTTGCTGCCGCTACCGGCTTAAGTCCAACCACGCGCCGAACGCAACCGCGCCGGCGCCGATCAGAGTTGCGTCAGTTCAAGCCTGGATGATTTGCGCGGCATCAATTTCGCCCGGAACCAGCGCCGCCCGTGCCGCGACGGGCGCGCGCGGGAGGATCACCGGGCGGTAGCCCGCGGCGGGATAGGCGCGCACGAGCCGCCGATATTCCGCGACCGCGTACCGGGAAATCGTGGCGCCGCTCCGGATCGCACGCGGCGAGCGCCGCCAGCAGGGTCGCCTTTCCCCCGTCCGAGCAGCCGGAGATCACGGATGCGGCGCATCACTCCTCCTCGCGGCGACGCCGGCGCATGGCGCTCAGCTCCTCCATCCGCGCGCGCAGCGCCGCCTCGCGGCCACGCTCGGTCGGCTGGTAGAAGCGCTGCGGCTCCAGCGCCTCGGGGAAGTAGTTCTGGCCGGACACGCCGCCGGGAACGTCGTGATCGTACTCGTAGCCGTCGCCATATCCCTCGGTGCGCATCAGCTTGGTGGGCGCGTTCATGATGATCTTCGGCGGGTTGAGCGAGGGCGTCTCGGCGACGTAGCGGCGGGCGGCCTTGAACGCCTTGTAGAGCGCGTTCGATTTCGGCGCGAGGGCGAGATAGACGGTGATCTCGGCCAGCGCCAGCTCACCCTCGGGCGTGCCCAGGAAATCGTAGGTGTCGCGCGCGGCGATCGCCAGCGTCAGCGCGTGCGGGTCGGCCAGACCGATGTCCTCGGCCGCCATCCGCACCAGCCGGCGCGCCAGGAACATCGGGTCCTCGCCGCCCTCGATCATCCGCATCAGATAGTAGAGTGCGGCGTCCGGGTCGGACCCGCGGACCGATTTGTGCAGCGCGGAAATGAGGTTGTAGTGCCCGTCGCGGTCCTTGTCGTAGGCCGGGGCGCGGCGCTGGAGGATCTGCTGCACCTCCGCGGCCGACAGCGTCTCGCCCGGCTCGGCGACGCGGTAGACCTCCTCGGCCAGGGTCAGGATGGCGCGCCCGTCCCCGTCGGCCATGCGGATGAGGCTGGTGCGCGCATCCTCCTCGACCGGCAGCGGCCCCCGCTCGGCCTCGGCGCGGGCCAGCAGCGTCTCCAGCGCCCCGTCCTCCAGCGGCTCGAAGACGAGGACCTGCGCCCGCGACAGGAGCGCCGAGTTCAACTCGAACGAGGGGTTCTCCGTCGTCGCGCCGACGAGGGTGATGGTGCCGTCCTCGACCACCGGCAGGAAGGCGTCCTGCTGCGCGCGGTTGAAGCGGTGGATCTCGTCCACGAAGAGCAGCGTGCCGCGGCCGACGCTGCGCGCCCCCCGCGCCGTCTCGAACACCTTCTTCAGGTCGGCGACGCCGGAGAAGATCGCCGAGATCTGTACGAACTCGAGGCGGACATGGTGCGCCAGCAGGCGGGCGAGCGTGGTCTTGCCGGTGCCCGGCGGGCCCCACAGGATCAGCGAGCCGATCCGCTCGCCCTTCAGCATGCGCGTCAGCCGCCCGTCCTCGCCCAGAAGGTGCGGCTGGCCGACGATGTCGCCGAGCTTCTGCGGGCGAAGCGCGTCGGCGAGCGGTCGCGGCGCGGCCTTCTCGAGCCCGGAGGCGGCGAACAGATCGGTCAAAGGGTCACTTTCCGTATGCGCAGGGCGGACGGGACGTCGCCGGCCGGCCTCGTGAACAATAGGGCAACCTCGGGATCGGATGAAGAGGCGGTCGCGGGCCGCCGGCGCATCAGCCGCCCAGCATCACGCTCAGGCGGCGGCCGTCGCGCTCGATGGCGAGGTCCCAATAGCGCAGGCGGCGCCGCGCCACGCGCTCGAGGTCGGCGGTGGTCTCCACCGCCGCGTCGTTGACTCTCAAGACGATGTCGCCCGGACGCAGTCCCAGCCGCTGGGCCGGCGAGCGCGCACGGACCCGCGCGATCACAACCCCCGTCGTCGTGACATCGAGGTTCAGCTCGTCGGCCACCGCCGGCGACAGGTTCTCCACCGTCGCCCCCGCGAAGGGCGAGCGGCCGGCGATGCGCCGCGTGTCGCGCGGCTCGGTCTCCGGCGGGCGCTCCAGCGTCAGCGTCACGGTGCGAGCCTTGGCGGCGCGCTGGAAGGTGATCTCGGCCTCGCCCTCCGTCCCGCGGGTGGCGAGCGCGTAGGCGAAGCTGTCGGTATCGGTCACGGGCAGGCCGTCGACCGCGGTCACCACGTCGGCGACGCGGATGCCGGCGCGCTCGGCGGGGCCGCCGTCGACCAGCCCCACCACCACCGCGCCCGCAGGCCGGTCGAGCCCCAGCTGGCGCGACAGCTCGCGCGTCACCGTCTCCAGCTTGGCGCCGAACCAGGGGCGCCGCACCACACCGTCGTCCTTGGCCGAGGAGACGACCAGCTCCACCATCTCCGCCGGAATCGCGAAGCCGATGCCGATGGACCCGCCCGAGCGCGAGTAGATCGCGGTGTTGATGCCGACGAGCCGGCCCGCCATGTCGATCAGCGCGCCGCCGGAATTGCCGGGGTTGATGGCCGCATCCGTCTGGATGAAGAAGCGCTGGTCGGCGATCCCGACCTGGGTGCGCGCGGTCGCCGAGACGATCCCTTGCGTCACCGTCTGCCCCACGCCGAAAGGGTTGCCGATGGCCAGCACCAGGTCGCCGGTCTCCAGCGAGGCGGGCGGCGCGAAGGGGAGCACCGGGAACGGCCCCTCCCCCTCGATCTGCAGCACCGCGAGGTCGGTACGGGTGTCGCGCAGGAGGAGCTTGGCGGCCGCCTCGCGCCGGTCGTTGAAGCCGACGCGGATCTCGCTCGCGTTCTTGATGACGTGCGCGTTGGTGACCATGATCCCGGACGGGTCGACGATCACGCCCGAACCGAGCGCGGAGCCGCCGCGCGGCTGCTGCCGGCCGAAGAAACGGCGCAGGATCGGGTCGTTCGAATAGAACGGGTCCACCTCCTTCTGCAGCGAGTAGACGTTCACCACCGCCGGCGCCGCCTCACGCACCACCGGCGCGAAGGACAGCGCGATCTCGGCCCGCGATTGCGGGACGGCGGGGGTCGCGGCCTCCCGGCCGCCGGCCGGCTGGGCATGGCCGTTGGAGAGGCCGGACCCGGTGACGGCCGCGATCACGATGGCGGGAAGGACGACCTTCGGCAGGACGAGGGTCGGGAGGAACCGGTTGAACCGCATCGGGCACCTTCGGCTGGACCAAACGCATGCGGGGGCGCGACCGGCGCCCGCACGAGGGGAAGAATGGGAAAGCCGCGCCCGGCAGGCAAGGCACGGCCGCGGTGGGCGAATACCCACCCGTTCCGCCGCGATCGCCGGCACACCGCCCATCCGTGCCGGCGGCACGCCGCAAATCCGTGCCAGCGGCACGCCGCAAATCCGAGCCGGCGGCACGCCGTAAATCCGAGCCGGAGGCGCTGCGATCGCATCGCCGCGCCATCGGCAGCGGCGCACCGCGTCGCTGCGGGGCCGACCGCCATCGCCTCTTCCGAAGGGGCGGGCGATGCCGCCCCCGGCCTACTCTTCCCAGGGCGGCGTGTCGTCCTTGCCGCTGCTCTTGGCCGCACCGCCGGTGGACTTGGCGGCCGCGGCCTTCGTCCCGACGTTCTTCTTCGCGGGCGTCGCCTTCGCGGCGGCCGACTTCGCGGGGGCCTTCTTCGCCGTGGCCTTCGGCTTGGCCGGCTCGGCGTCGTCCTCCACGAGCGCGTCGTCGGCTTTCGCCTTGGTCGTCTTCGCCTTGGCGGCGCTCGTCTTGGTCCCGGCCTTCGCCTTCGTCGTCTTGGTCGCCGTCTTCGCCTTGGAGGCCGTCTTCGCTTTGGCCTTCGGCGCCTTGCCGGCCCGCTCCTCGATCAGCTTCAGCGCCTCTTCGAGGGTAACGGCCTGCGGGTCGGTCCCCTTCGGCAGCGTCGCATTGACCTTGCCGTGGTTGACGTACGGCCCGTAGCGGCCCTCGCGCACGGTGACCTCACCGCCCGAAGGGTGGGCGCCGAGCGTCTTCAGCGCGGCGGGCGTGCGGCCGAAGCCCTTGCCCTCCTTGCGCTCGGCGATCATCGCGACGGCCCGGTTGAGGCCGATCTCGAACACGTCGTCGATCGATTCGAGCTTGGAGTATTTGCCGCCGTAGAGGAGGTAGGGCCCATAGCGCCCGAGGCCGGCCTGGATCGGCTCCTGCGTCTCCGGATGCTGGCCGACGTCACGCGGCAACGACAGCAGCGCGATCGCCTTCTCCAGCGTGATCTCCTCCGGCGCCCACCCCTTCGGCAGCGAGGAGCGCGGCGGCTTCTCGCCCTCGTCGCTCGCCAACTCGATGTAGGGCCCGAAGCGGCCGGTCTTGAGGTGGATTTCCTTGCCGGTGTCCGGATGGACGCCCAGAACCTGCGGGCCGGTCGGCTTCGGGTCGGCATTCGGATCGTCGCCGAACTCGCGGGTGTAGTTGCACTCCGGGTAGTTGGAGCAGCCGATGAAGGCGCCGTAGCGCGAGGTCTTCAGCGACAGGTTGCCCGAGCCGCACACCGGGCAGATGCGCGGGTCCGAACCGTCCGGCCGCGGCGGGTAGATGAGCGGGGCGAGGTCCTCGTTCAGCGCGTCGAGCACCGCCGCGGTGCGCACTTCCAGCACCTCGCCGATCTGCTTGGAGAAGTCCGCCCAGAACTCGCGCAGCACCTGGCGCCAGTCGAGCCGGCCGTCGGAGATCGCGTCGAGCTTCTCCTCGAGGTCGGCGGTGAAGCCGTACTCGACGTAGCGCTCGAAGAAGCTCTCCAGGAAGGCCGTGACCATCCGCCCCTTGGATCCGGGCACGAGCCGCTTCTTGTCGAGTTCGACGTACTCGCGGTCGCGCAGGGTGGACAGGGTGGCGGTGTAGGTGGAGGGGCGGCCGATGCCCAGCTCCTCCATCTTCTTGATGAGCGTCGCCTCGGTGTAGCGGGGCGGCGGCTCGGTGAAGTGCTGTGCCGGCTTTACCGCCTCGCGGCGGAGCGCGTCGCCCTGAGCGATCTTCGGCAGGCGGCCGCCGTCGTCGTCGTCCGAGTCGTCGTCCCGGCCCTCCATGTAGACCGACAGGAAGCCGTCGAACAGCATGACCGAGCCCGTTGCGCGCAGGCCGATCGTCTTGCCGCCGGCCTTGGCGTCGATGTCGACCGTGGTGCGCTCGAACTCGGCCGACTGCATCTGGCTCGCCATCGCGCGCTTCCAGACGAGATCATAAAGACGGAACTCGTCGTCGCCGAGATAGCGCTTCATCTGCGCGGGGCGGCGGAACGGGTCGGTCGGGCGGATTGCCTCGTGGGCCTCCTGCGCGTTCTTCGCCTTGGTGGCGTAATAGCGCGGCTTCTCGGGCAGGTAGGTCTCGGCGTAGTCCTTGCCGACGAGGCGGCGGATCGCGCTGATCCCCTCGGGCGCCATCTGCACGCCGTCGGTTCGCATGTAGGTGATGAGACCCACCGTCTCACCGCCGAGGTCGATGCCCTCGTAGAGCTTCTGCGCCACCTGCATGGTGCGCGCCGAAGAGAAGCCGAGCTTGCGGCTCGCCTCCTGCTGCAGGGTCGACGTGGTGAACGGCGGGGCCGGATTGCGCTTCTGCGGCTTGGCCTCGACCGAGACGGCGTCGAAGTCCGCCACCTTGAGGTGGTCGACGATCGCCGTCGCGTCGGCCTCGCTCTTGATGGCGAGGCGATCGACCCGCTTGCCGTCGAGCACGGCGACGCGGGCGTCGAAGGTGTCGCCCGCCGGGTTGGCGAGCGTCGTGATAACGGACCAATATTCCTGGGCGACGAACCGCTCGATCTCGGCCTCGCGGTCGCACACCAGGCGCAGCGCCACGGACTGCACGCGGCCCGCCGACCGCGAGCCCGGCAGCTTGCGCCACAGGACCGGCGACAGGTTGAAGCCGACGAGATAGTCCAGCGCGCGGCGAGCACGGTAGGCGTCGACGAGGTGCTCCTCGATGTCGCGCGGGGCGGCCATCGCGTCGAGCACGGCCTGCTTGGTGATGGCGTTGAACACCACCCGCTGCACCGTCTGCGACTTGAGCGCCTTCTTGTCCTTTAGCACCTGCAGGACGTGCCAGGAGATCGCCTCGCCCTCGCGATCCGGGTCGGTCGCGAGGATCAGGCGGTCGGCGTCCTTTACGGCCTTGGCGAGGTCGTTGAGGCGCTTGGCGGCTTTCGCGTCGACCTGCCACAGCATGAAGAAGTCGTTGTCGGGGTCGACCGACCCGTCCTTCGGCGGCAGATCGCGCACGTGACCGTAGGACGCGACCACGTGGTAGTCGGACCCCAGGTACTTGTTGATAGTCTTCGCCTTGGCCGGAGACTCGACGACAACGACGTTCATTCGGTGGCCCCCCTCAAGCCGTCCCGCACATAGAGGCGGTTGGCCGTCGACGCAAAGGGGCAGAGCCCAACTTCCTGCTCAGCGATGACGATGTCTCCCCAATATCACAACTCAAGAAAGCGCTTCAGAACCCGGCAAGGTTGAGGCCAGCCACCCGGTGCAGTGTGAGCGTGCCACCGATTCTTCACGATGAAGGAGAGCACCATGCCAGCCTTGAGCGAACAGATGGCCGCCGCGAAGACGGTTATCCCGGCCAAGGAACTCGGCCACTCACCGCGCGAAGCCGCGGATTATATCGAACAGATGTCCGGCGAACTCGTCGCGCTCGCCGAACAGAGCGGGCTGGGCTTCCTCGCCTACCTTCTCGAGGTAGCGCGTGAGGAGGCCGCGTTGCATCGTGCCCCGCAGCAGCCGCCCCGCACCGCCGAGTTCCACGGCGAGCTGCCCCCGTCGCACGCCCGCTGATCGTCCGATCTCGCCCACATGGCGTCATGTGGCGGGCCCTGTCAAAGGCCGTGCGCGGCCGTCACTCGACCCAGAGCCCCCTGGCGCGATGCCAATCGTCGAGGCTCTCCTGCGGGTATCGTTCGAAGCAGCCGTCGCCCGGCTTGAGTTGCAGCTCGACCCAATCGGGCTTGAACGCCAGCATGATATGGGTCTGCTCCGGTGCGATGGGCAGGGGCGTGTCGATCGCCGAGGCGAAGGGATGGACCAGCTCCGGCCATGTAGGGTCGTAGAGCCAGAGCGCCGTCCCGCAATGTTTACAGAAGTTGCGTTGCCCCGAGGACGTGCGGCACACGCCCCCGTCCTCGATCCGGGCCTGGTAGACGCCGAGCGCATCCGCGCCGGTCACGTCGAGACTGTCGGCCTGACCGCCGAGGTTGATGGCGTAGCCGCCTCCGCCTTGCGTCTTGCGGCAGATCGCGCAGTAGCACCGCTGGTAGGGCACCGGGGTGTGGCTGACGAGCGTGAAACGCACCGCGCCGCACCGGCAGGATCCGTCGAGTGTCATGGGCATGATGGGGTGTCCTCCGGTTGTGCCGGCCATCCCGCGGCGCGGTCCGCGGGGCGAGGCGGGCCACGCCGTGAAGAGGCATAGGCCACGCCGGGGTAGAAGTGGGACGCCGGAACGCGCATAAGAGGGTGTATATACCACCCCCCGGTGAGTTGGCTCGTCGGCGACCTCACCGACCCACCTCGACGGGCGCAGCCGGCGACCTCACATAGAACGAATGTCCAAAGCCCCCGTTCCCACGCGCGATGAGATCCTGCGCTTCGTCGCCGACAGCCCGGGTCGTGTCGGCAAGCGCGAGATCGCCAAGGCCTTCAACGTCAAGGGCGCCGGCCGCGTCGAGTTGAAGGCGCTGCTGGCCGATATGGCCGAGGAAGGCCTGATCGCCAAGGCCGGCAAGCGCCTGTCCCGCCCCGGCGAGCTGCCGCGCGTCGCACTCCTGTCGGTCACCGGCCGCACCGGCGACGGCGACCTGATCGCCGAGCCGACGAGCTGGGAGCACGACGAGCCGCGCCCCAAGGTCGTCCTCATCGGCACCAAGCCGGCGCCCGGCATGGGCGACCGCCTGCTGGCCCGCATCTCCTACGACGAGGACGACGGGCGCCCCGTCGGCAAGGTCATCAAGGTGATCGAGCGGCGCCCGGCCTCGACGCTGGCGGTGCTGGAGCGCTTCGGCGACAAGCCGCAGCTCTCGCCCACCACCAAGAAGGAACGGGACACCTACTTCGTCCACCCGGACGCGGTGAAGGACATCCCCAACGACACGCTGGTGCGCATCGAGGTCGACCGCGGCCGCTCGGCCCGCATCGTCGAGGTCATCGGCCCCGTCGGCTCCGAGCAGGCGGTGTCGCTGCTGGCGATCCACGCCCACGGTATCCCCAACCAGTTCCCCGAGCGCGTGCTCGCCGCCGCCGCGGCGGCCGAGCCCGCGAACCTCGAAGGCCGCGAGGACTGGCGCGACATCCCCTTCCTCACCATCGACCCGGCGGACGCCAAGGACCACGACGACGCCGTCTTCGCCGAGCCGGACCCGCACAACGAAGGCGGCCACGTCGTCACCGTCGCCATCGCCGACGTCGCCTATTATGTGACCGCCGGCTCGCCGATGGATACCGAGGCTCGGCTGCGCGGCAACTCCACCTACTTCCCCGATCGCGTCGTGCCGATGCTGCCGGAGCGCATCTCCAACGACCTGTGCTCGCTGCGCGAGGGCGAGGTGCGGCCGGCGATGGCGGTTCGCATGGTGTTCGCCGGCGACGGACGCAAACAGCGCCACTCCTTCCATCGCGTGCTGATGCGCTCCGAGCGCCGCCTCGCCTACCAGGAGGCGCAGAAGATCGCGGAGGGTCAGCCGTCCGACGTCGCCCCGCTGATCGAGAACCTGTGGGCGGCGTACCGCTGTCTGATGAAGGGGCGCGACGCGCGCGACCCTCTGGAACTCGACCTGCCCGAGCGCAAGATCCTGCTGACCCCCGATGGCCAGGTCGACCGGGTGATCGTCCCCGAGCGGCTCGATGCGCACAAGCTCATCGAAGAGTTCATGATCCAGTCGAACGTCGCCGCGGCGGAGACGTGCGAGAAGGCCGGCATCCCCCTCCTCTACCGGATCCACGATCAGCCGAGCCTGGAGAAGATCGACCTCCTGAAGGAGTTTCTGGCCACGCTGGAGCTGAAGCTGGCGCGCGCCGTCGGCGTGCGGCCGAGCGACTTCAACGGCATCCTCGCCAAGGTCGCGGGGACGCAGAACGCCCAGCTCGTCAACGAGGTGATCCTGCGCAGCCAGGCGCAAGCCGAGTACGCGCCGGACAATATCGGCCACTTCGGCCTGTCGCTGCGGCGCTACGCGCACTTCACCTCTCCCATCCGCCGCTATGCCGACCTCGTCGTCCACCGCGCGCTGATCCGCGCCGAAGGACTCGGCAAGGACGGACTGACGGACGAGGCGATCGAGGAGCTGGGGCAGATCGGCACCGAGATCTCGCAGACCGAGCGCCGCTCGATGGTGGCCGAGCGCGAGACGACGGATCGCCTGATCGCCCAGTGGCTGGTGGACAAGGTCGGCGCCACGTTCGAGGGGCGCATCGGCGGCGTCACCAAGGCGGGGCTCTTCGTCAAGCTGAACGACACCGGAGCGGACGGGTTCGTGCCGATCTCCACCCTCGGCAACGAGTTCATGATCTACGACGAAGCGGCGCAGGCCCTCATCGGCGAGGCGACGGGCACGACCTTCCGCCTCGGCGACGACGTCACCGTGCGGCTGATGGAGGCGGCCCCCTTCTCCGGCGCGCTGCGGTTCGACGTGATCGACCATCAGCCCACCGCCAAGCTGCAGCGCAAAGGCCGTCGCCCCGCCCGCCCCGCGCGCGACCGGCGTCCGGTCCGCCGTGGCCGCCGATGACACGGGACCAGCGATGAGAGGGTGCCAGCGATGAACGACCGCCCGCTCTTCGAGGCGATGACGCGAGGCATGATGGGCCGCTGCCCCAACTGCGGCACCGGTGCGCTGTTCAACGGATTCCTGGCGGTGAACGATCATTGCCCGGTCTGCGGCGAGGCGCTCTACCACCACCGCGCCGACGATGCGCCGCCTTACATCGTGATGTCGTTCGTCGGCATCTTCGTGATCGGCGTGATGTTCTACGTCGAGATCGCCTACGAGCCGGCGCTATGGGTGCATGCGGTGATCTTCCTGCCGATGACGGTGATCCTGTCGCTGGTTCTGCTGCGCCCCACCAAGGGCGTCATGATCGGGTTGCAGTGGGCCAAGCGCATGCACGGTTTCAATCCCAACAGCCCAGGGGGGGACGCATGAGCCAACGCATGGCCGGGCGACCGGCCGATCCCAGCGCGGACTTCGCCATCGACCGCGACGACCTGCTGGCGACCCGTTCGGTCTGGCGGGCGATGTGGAACGGGACGAAGGCGCGCTGCCCCGCATGCGGCGACGGCGGCCTCTACGACGGCTTCATCAAGGTCGCCGATGCCTGCCCGACCTGTGGCGAGGCGCTCCACCACCACCGCGCCGACGATGCGCCGCCCTACATCGTGATGATGATCGTCGGCCACGTCGTGATCGCGATCATGCTGCTCTACGAGATGATGATGACCCCCCAGCTGTGGCTGCACGCCGCCATCTTCCTGCCGATGACGGTGGTGATGTCCCTCCTCCTGATGCGCCCGGTGAAAGGTATGCTCGTCGGCCTGCAATGGGCCAACCTGATGCACGGGTTCGACCCGGACTACGCGGGGGGCGACGCGTGAGCGAGGCGACCGCCGCCGAGCGGCTGAAGCGCGACGCAGCCGCCGGCAAGGCCGAGGGCCACCGCCGCGTCACGATCCGCGACGCCGCCACCCTCATCCTGATCGACCGTGAGGGTCCCTCGGTGCTGATGGGGCGGCGCTCGATGAGGCACGTGTTCATGCCCGGCCGGTTCGTCTTCCCCGGCGGCCGCGTGGACCCGACCGACGCGCGCGTGAAGCTCGAAGCCACGTTCGATCCGGCGACGCTCGGCAAGCTGACCACCGCGATGCGCTCCAGCCACGGCGAGGCTCGAGCGCGCGCGCTCGGCGCGGCGGCGATCCGCGAGGTCTACGAGGAGACCGGCGTTCTCGTCGGCACCAAGGGCGCGGCGACGCTGCCCAACGGCCCGGCCTGGCAGGCCTTCCGCGACCGCGGGATCGGGCTCGACTTCTCGGCCCTGCGCTATGTCTTCCGCGCGGTGACCCCGCCCGGCCGGCCGCGCCGATTCGATACCCGCTTCTTCGCCATCCCCCGCGAGGCGATCGCCGAGATCGACCCGACGCGCGTCGGCGAGGACGCGGAGCTGGAGGAGATCGCCTGGGTGACGCTGGACGAGGCGCGCAAGCTGGAGCTTCCCGGCATCACCCACATCGTGATCGACAGTCTGGCCGAACGGCTGGCCGCCGGCCCGGACCTCGCCGCCGGCGGCGACGTGCCCTTCTTCCGCATGGTCCGCGGCGAGCGAAAGATGGTGGTTCTCTAGGCCGCCGGTCTGCGCGGGGGCGACCGGTGCCCCGCGCCGGCGAGACGGGGCGCGCCGGCCCCCGCCCCGCCGGCCGAAGTGCGACGCTGGCGCATCACCGATGCCCCCCGCCGTTCACACACCTGCATTGCGCCACCGATAGCCGCTGGCGCTCGCCGGAATTTTCGGCCAAAGACAACGCGTAGCGCGTACCCCGTCGGAGCCATGGACCAGACGTCTCGCCAGACTGTGGCCTCGATGTCGCACTCGATCGCCGCCGATCCCTTCGCTGCGACGCCCGGCCGCCCCTTGCCCAAGGACTCCCGCCGGCCGCCCAAGGGACCGACCGATCTGTGGGCGCTCGTGGCCGTGATCAGCGGCATCACCGGCGTGGGCGCGGCGTTGTCGCTGAGCCTGCCGTTGTTGTCGATCGTGCTGGAGCGGCGCGGCATCTCGCCGTCGCTGGTCGGCGTCAACACCGCCGTCGCCGGCATCGCGGCGATCATGGTGCTCCCCTTCGTCACCACGCTGGCGCGCCGCTTCGGCACCGCGCGGGTGATCGTGCTCGCCTTCGTCGCCATGTCGGTCACGTTGATGGGCTTCTTCGTGGTGAAGCCGTTCGTCCTGTGGTTTCCGCTGCGGTTCGTCTTCTCCGCCTCCATTACGCTGATCTTCGCGCTGACGGAGTTCTGGATCGGCTGCCTCGCGCCGCCCGACCGGCGGGGCTTCGTGGTGGGGATCTACACCGCGTTCCTGTCCATCGGCATCTCCATCGGCCCGCTGATCCTGGCGCTGGTCGGCACCGAGGGGGTCCTCCCCTTCGCCATCGGCGCGACGGCGATCCTGGCGGCCACCGTGCCGGTGCTCTTCGTCTCCGGGCGGGAGCCGCTGCTGCCGGACGGCGGGCAGAAGAACCTCCTGCGTTACGTCGCGCTCGCCCCGCTGGCGCTGTTCGCGGCGCTGGTGTTCGGCGCGGTCGAGTCCGGCGGCACGGCGATCCTGCCGCTCTACGGCACCGCGATCGGCCTGGCGGCGAGCCACTCGGTCGTGCTGGTCAGCGCGGTGGCGGTCGGCAACATCCTTTCGCAGATCCCCATCGGCTACCTCGCCGACAAGGTGAACAAGCGCGTCCTGCTGCTCGGCTCGGCGGCGGTCGGCGCGGTGGGGGCATTGCTGATCCCGCTGGTGCATGACCATTTCGTGCTGCTGCTGGCCGTGCTCTTCGTCACCGGCGGCATCGTCACCGGCCTCTATACGATCGGCCTGACGCAGCTCGGCGAGCGCTACCACGGCGCCGACCTCGCCTCGGCCAACGCCGCCTTCGTGATGATGTACGCGTTCGGCATGCTGATCGGCCCGATTTCGTTGGGTGCCGGGCTCGATCTCTTCCCGCCGCATGGATTTGCCATTGCCATCGCGGTGATTTTCGCCATCTACGTGATCTTGGGCTCGCTCAGGATCCTGTCCGATGGGGTGGGCGATTGACTGTCGCGCCCCGAAGGCTTGACAGGGGCGCATCCGCCCCCCATCAGCAAGGTTTGTTCAGCTCACTTCAGTTTGCGCCGCGGGGCGGCGTCGGAGGCTCCTATGGCGAAGGCCAACACCATCAAAGTCAAGCTCGTGTCGACCGCGGACACCGGCTACTTCTACGTCACCAAAAAGAACACGCGGACCATGACCGAGAAGATGGCCAAGACCAAGTACGACCCGGTCGCCAAGAAGCACGTCGAATTCCGCGAAGCGAAAATCAAATAATCACTTCGGCAGGAACGACTTGATCGTCGAGATGAAGCGATCGATCGAGATGGGCTTCGACAGGTAGGCCTCACAACCGGCGGCGCGGATGCGTTCCTCGTCGCCCTTCATCGCAAATGCCGTCACCGCGATGACGGGGATCGGCTTCAAGTCGGGGTCCGACTTGATCTGCTCCGTCACCTCCAGGCCGGACATCTCGGGAAGCTGGATGTCCATCACGATGAGATCCGGCCGCTCTGCTTTGGCCACCTTCAAGGCGTCGATCCCGTTGCGCGTTTCCAGGATTTCCATCCCGCTCGCCTCGAGCAGATCGTGGAAGAGCTTCATATTCAGCTCGTTGTCTTCCACGATGAGCACCCTGTGGGCCATGCGCACTCCATTTGTGACCACGCCACAGCGGCGTCCTCGCCTGTGTGTGGGGCGTTGACCGTGCCGTCAAGTCGATCGCCGCGCCACCCCGTGACGAGGTCCCGCCGCAACGCGGACGACCCCGACGCCGGCACCATCGCCATCGCCGCTCTATCCTACTTTGCGACGGAACCGAAGACGATGAGCCGCTTCTTCGCGCTCACGGGCCTGGATCCGACCACCCTGCGCGATGCGGCGTCATCCCCGACCTTCATCGCGGGCCTTCTCGACTTCGTGCTGGCCGACGAACGGGTGCTCATCGCCGTCGCCGAAGCCCAGGAAACCACGCCCGACGCCATCGTGCGCGCCCGCCAGGCGCTCGAGCGGCGCGTCGGCGGCGACCCTGTCGCCGGCTCGGTCGCCGACGACGGCTGGCCGCCCCGCCCCCACGACGACTGGGCCTAGGATGCCCGCGCTGCCGGGCGCTCCCTCCCCGTTCGGCGCCGCACGATGAGCGCCGCCGCCGCGCTCTGCCGGGACTGCGCGGCGATTCTTCCCATCGACGCGCCGACCCGTTGCCCGCGCTGCCGCAGCCCGCGCTTGGTGCGACACGCCGAACTGACCGCGCTCGTCATCGCCCATGTCGACTGTGACGCCTTCTTCGCGGCTGTGGAAAAGCGCGACGACCCGTCGCTGCGCGATGTGCCGGTGATCGTCGGCGGCGGCCGGCGCGGGGTGGTCTCCACCTGCTGCTACCTCGCCCGCATCCACGGCGTTCGCTCGGCGATGCCGATGTTCAAGGCGTTGCAGGCCTGCCCCGACGCGGTGGTGGTCCGCCCCAACTTCGAGAAATATGTCGCCGCGGGGCGCGAGGTGCGCGACCGGATGAAGGCGCTGACGCCCCTGGTTCAGCCGCTGTCGATCGACGAGGCCTTCCTCGACCTGTCCGGCACCGAGCGGCTGCACGGGGCGCCACCCGCCGCCGTCATGGCCCGTTTCGCCAAGCGCGTGGAGGACGAGATCGGCATCACCGTCTCGGTCGGTCTCGCGCCCAACAAGTTCCTGGCCAAGTTCGCCTCGGACGCCGACAAGCCGCGCGGCTACACGGTGGTCGGCCAGGTCGATGCCGAGGCACGCCTCGCGGACGAGCCGGTGACGCGCCTGCCGGGGGTCGGTCCCGCCGCGGCACGCAAGCTGGAGGCCGGCGGCGTGCGTCTTGTGCGCGACGTGCAGCGCGCCAACCTGACCGACCTGATGCGGCGCTTCGGTGAAACCGGGCAGCGCCTGAAGCGCCTCGCGCACGGCAAGGACGACCGTGCCGTCGACCCGTCGAGCGAACGGAAATCGGTCTCCGCCGAGGAGACTTTCGAGGCGGACATCGCCGACCGGCACACGCTGCTCGCCCTGCTGCGCCACCTGTCGGAGAAAGTCTCGACGCGGGCGAAGGCGGCCGAGATCGGCGGGCGCACCATCACGCTGAAGCTGAAGACGCCGCAGTTCCGCACGATCTCCCGCTCCGAGAGTCTCGAGGGGCCGACCGCGATGGCGCACCGCATCTTCGCCGTCGGCAAGGCGCTGCTGCTCGCCGAGCCCGAGGGGCAGCCCTACCGCCTCATCGGCATCGGCATCAGCGGCCTGGTGCCCGCCGGCGAGGCCGACGGCGAGGAGCTGTTCGACCCCGCCCGCACCCGCCTCGGCAAGGCCGAGCGCGCCATGGACGCGCTGCGCGCCCGCTTCGGCGACGACGCCGTGGTGACCGGCCTCTCGCTCTCGCGCCCGCAGCGGCATTCCCGGCCGGACGTCCCGCGCACGGACGACCACCGCGCCGCAGAGCCCGGACCCGGCGCTCCGACCGCCGGCCGCCGGCCGCGAGGTCAGAGCGAGTAAAAGGGGTCCGGGCCGAACACCATCGCGTCGAGGTCGACCTCCTCCGGCTGGACGCCGAGGAGCACGACCGAGGAATCGCCCACCTTCACCAGAGTGTCCCGCGCGCCGATACCGCGCACCGCGACCCGCGGGTCTGCGCCCGGATCGTCGATGCCGAAGGTCGAGAAGTCGAGCGTGTCGCGGCCGGGTTGAAAGTCGGTCACCGTGTCGCGCGCGCCCTGGGGGAGGAACCGGAAGACGTCCGCGCCGGCGCCGCCGGTCAGCGTATCCGCGCCCGCACCGCCGCAGAGCGTATCCGCCCCGGCGCCGCCCCACAGCCTGTCGTCGCCGCGAGCGTCCGACAGGTGATCGTGACCGTCCCCGCCGACGAGCGTGTCGTCGCCCCCTTCGCCGGAGAGGACGTCGTGACCGCCGCCGCCCCACAACATGTCGCCGCCGCGATCGCCCTCGATCGCGTCGGCGCCCTCCTGGCCGTGCAGCGTGTCGTCGCCGCCCTGCCCGTGCAGCGTGTCCGCGCCACGCCCGCCGAAGATCGCGTCGTCGCCGCGCCCCCCGCCCAGCACGTCGGCGCCGAGGCGGCCGGAGATTCGGTCCGCCCCGTCAAGCCCCGCGACGGTATCGGCGCCGGCCAACGCGTCGATCACGTCGCCGCCGGCGGTGCCGGCGGTGCCGTCGAGGTCGTCGTCGCCTTCCGTGGGGGCTCCGTCCAGCGTGAGGCCGTCGATGCGATAGAAGAGGACCTCCTCGTCCCCTCCGAACGGCCAGACCGGATCCTCGGACGGGTCCATGATGGAGCTGAACACGACGTGCAGCCCGCCGCCGGCGTAGGCCAGCACGAGGCCGCCCTCGGTGTAGGCCGACAGATCCACCTCGTGCGTCGTGGTGGCGAGCTCGGTGAGCGTGCCGGTGCCCGACACCTCGTAGAGCGTCAGGCGCTCGTCTTCACCGGGCGCACCGACCGAGAGCGTGACGAGGAAGCTCTGCCCCCAGACCGTCCCGCTCCCCATGTCGACGATACCCGACACGTCGACACCCGTGTCGAAGGTGCCGATCGCGCCGTTGCGGCGCACGATGAGCCCCCCCAGCGCCCCCGCGCCCGCCGACGCGGTGAAGAGATGATCGAGGCCACCGAATTCGAGGACTTCGATCTGTTCGTAGGATGTCGCCGGCGCGTCGAAGGTCACCGTGGGGCCGAACGCACCGTCGGCCCGCAGCGTCTCGTAGGTGTTGCCTCCGCGGAAAATCAGCGCCCGGTCGCGCAGCTCGGCCACAGCGATTTCGCTGCCGATGGCGCCGCCAAGGTCCACCGTGTCCGTTACCGTGAGGGAGCCATCGTCGGCGACCCGGCTCGAGACGAGCGCCGGCGGCCCGTTGCGCGGCTCGCGTGCGGAGATCAGGTAGGCCTCGCCGCCGATCTGGGCGACCGCCACGTCGGGAAGGCTCACGCTGGCGAGGTGCTGGGTCGGGCCCGCGATGCGGTCCAGCGTCCCGCCGATGTCATAGGCCAGGTCGCTGCCGTGCACGGACCCGGCATAAGGCGGCTGGTGGTAGAGGAGCAACGGTCCGTCCGACGTCTCGACCGTCACGAAAGAACCATGCCAGGACAGACCGTCGACGATATCCTCTGAGACCCGATCGAGGGCGCCGTCGGCCTGGAGCGCGAACTCGTCGATGCGTCCCCCGCCCACGTCGCTGAAACCGGCAACGAAGATCCGCGCGCTGTTCCCGGCCCCCACGACTTCGACGGATCCGACCCCAGAAAACGGTGGCGGCCCCCAAAGGCGCGCGACTTCGTCAAAAACCACGTCGGTCACAAGTCCTCCCGCCACATGCCCGCGATCTTACCGCCGCGGTCTGACACGCGACAGCATTTAAGATCAAAGTTCAGGAATAGTGGATATAGAAAAGGCCGCCCCGGAGGGCGGCCCATCGTGTCGGTCGTGAACAGCGCGGGCGCTTAGTTCTTCGACTTGTCGACCAGCGCCTTTTCCTTGATCCACGGCATCATCGCGCGCAGACCCTCGCCGACCTCTTCGATCTGGTGGGCGTTGTTCTTCGCGCGGGTCGCCTTGAACGAGGTCTGGTTGACCTTGTTCTCCAGCATCCAGTTGCGCGTGAACGTGCCGGACTGGATGTCCGTCAGCACCTTCTTCATCTCCGCCTTGGTCTCGTCGGTGATGATGCGCGGGCCGGTGACGTACTCACCGTACTCGGCGGTGTTGGAGATCGAGTAGTTCATGTTGGCGATGCCGCCCTCGTAGATGAGGTCGACGATGAGCTTCACCTCGTGCAGGCACTCGAAGTAGGCCATCTCGGGGGCATAGCCCGCCTCGACCAGCGTCTCGAAGCCGGCGCGGATCAGCTCGACCAGACCGCCGCACAGGACGACCTGCTCGCCGAAGAGATCCGTCTCGCACTCTTCCTTGAAGGTCGTCTCGATGACGCCGGCACGGCCGCCACCGATCGCCGAGGCGTAGGCGAGGCCGAGGTCGTGCGCGTTGCCGGTGGCGTCCTGCGCGATGGCGATGAGCGTCGGCACGCCGCCGCCGCGCTGGTACTCGGAGCGCACCGTGTGGCCCGGGCCCTTGGGCGCCACCATCAGGACGTCGAGGTCCTTGCGCGGCTCGATGAGGTTGAAGTGCACGTTGAGGCCGTGCGCGAAGAGGAGCGCGGCGCCCTCTTTCATGTTGGCGGCGAGCTGGTCGTTGTAGATGTCGGCCTGCAGCTCGTCCGGCGTCAGCATCATGACGACGTCGGCCCACTGAGCGGCCTCTTCCACCGTCATGACCTTGATGCCCTCGCCTTCGGCCTTCTTGGCGGAGGCGGAGCCGGGGCGCAGCGCCACGACAATGTCCGGGCAGCCCGAATCGCGCAGGTTGAGGGTGTGGGCATGGCCCTGGCTGCCATAGCCGACGACGGCGATCTTCTTGCCCTTGATCAGGCTGATGTCGGCGTCGCGGTCGTAGTAGACGCGCATAGTTGCTCCCTGAAGTTGGAATTGTTGGGAGCATCACCTCCCGTCGCGGACCGTCATAGACGGTTTGCAACGGGATTGTGAATGGCTTAGGCGCACTGCATAGAAGATCGCCCCGAATTGCCGACCGGAAGGTCAGCGGCGGGCTCAGTTGGCGCGCAGCTCGGGCTGGCCCGCCATCGCCTGCGAGCTCGCTTCGGAGAGCATGTGCGGCGCGAGACAGGCCGCGAGCGCGTCGCAGTGCTCGGTCTTTGTGCGGCGCGTGACCGGCTCGCCCAACACGTCGGCGACGATGAGCTGCAGTTCGGCGATGCGGATCTTCTTGTCCTTGCCGAGCCGGTCGATCAGCTCGCCGGCCTCCGCGGACGAAGCCTCGGAAAACTGCTCGATGTAGCGCATGACGAGATCGCCCCGCACGCCCACCGGCATCGTCTCCATGGTGATCAGCGTCTTGGTGGCCGGCGCCCGCACGGGGACCGGCTTCTCGGACAGCGGCCCGACCTCGGCGGCGACGGGGGCGGCGGCCGGGGCGGCGCGGCGCTCGGAGACCGCATGGGCCGGCACGTTGGCCGACCGCTCGGGCAGGATCATCGCGTTGCGGTCGCGCGCCAGACCGATCCCGGAGATCGCTCTCTGGTTGGCTTCCATCTCGGCCGCAGCAACTCGCATGACGGAGCGCGCGATATTGCGGGTATAGCGCTCCAGAAACTCAGCTAGAAACCACATTGTTGTCCACCTCCACTGGAGTGGGCGAGGACGTTCGTTGCCCTCCGACGCGGCACACAATGGAGCGAAAGTGTTGACGACTCCTAAAGCATGTTCGCCTAGTCGATTTTTACCGTACTTCCGCTGAGGTTCGAGTAGATCGCAGGTGATCGCCACGGCCCGTCGGGCGATCATCTGTTCCAATTCCGTTCTCCACCGCCCCCTCCGCAGCGCGGGCCGGGCCGGCGGCGCGGCACGCCCGTCAGAAGCGCCCGCGCCCCGCAGGACGCCGCGCATTCTCTGCGGTTTCGGCGGCCGGAGGGCGCGGCCCGGCCTCGCCCCGGCGCGAGACGCCGGTGGGGCGGGCGGTGGGGCGCCCCGGCGGGCGGGGCGCGGCGCGCTACTCGGAGAAGGTGGCGAGATAGGCGATGATGTCGGCCCGCTGTTCCTCGCGGCGCAGGCCGCCGAAGGCCATCTTCGTGCCCTTCACGGACTTGCGCGGCGATTCCAGGAACGAATCGAGCAACGCCTCGTCCCACACTTTGCCTTCGCCGAACTCGACCATGCCCGGTGAATACTTGAACCCTTCCAGCGTCCCCGGCTGCCGGCCGATGACCCCGTTGAGCTGCGGGCCGATCTTGTTCTGAGCGCCCTCGCCGACCGCGTGGCAGGCCATGCACATCCGGAAGACCTTCTCACCGGCGGCCGGGTCCTGGGCCAGCGCCGGCGCGGCGGTGGCGAGGGTGACGGCGGCGGCCACCGCCAGCACGAGCTTTGTCATTGCGTTCCTCCAAACTAGACGAGTTATTGTTTTAGAGCAGCCGCGGTCCGGCGCGATACGGCCGGCACGCATCCGATGGTCGTGATTGTCGCGAAATCGGGACGCGCCAGGCCGGCGCGACCGCCCGCGATCCCGGCACGCCCGGCATCCGTCATCGCGCCCGTCAGACGCCCAGGCGCTCGGCGTGCCAGGCGATGTGGTCGGGCATGAAGGTGGAGATGAAGTAGTAGGAGTGATCGTAGCCCGGCCGCATCCGCAGGGTGAGGTCGATGCCGGCGTCGGCGCAGGCTTTCGCCAGCAGCTCCGGCTTGAGCTGATCGGCGAGGAAATTGTCCGCCTCGCCCTGGTCGACGAGGATGTCCTTCACGCGCGCCCCGTCCTCGATCAGCGCCACGGCGTCGTGCCGGCGCCATCGGGAGGTGTCGCCCCCAAGATAGGCGGGGAAAGCCTTCTGCCCCCAGGGCACCTGCGCCGGGGCCACGATGGGCGCGAAGGCGGAGACCGAGGCGAACCGCTCGGGATGGCGCAGCGCGATCGTCAACGCGCCATGTCCTCCCATCGAATGACCGAAGATCCCCTGCCGCCCCAGGTCGGCGGGGACGTTCGCAGCCACCACCTCCGGCAGCTCCTCCTCGATATAGGTGCGCATCTTGAAGTGCGGCGAGAAGGGCGGCTGCGTCGCGTCGACGTAGAAGCCCGCGCCCTGGCCGAGATCGTAGGCCTCGTCATCGGCCACGCCCTCGCCGCGGGGGCTGGTATCGGGGCACACGACGATGATGCCCGCCTCGGCCGCCGCCTTGCGATACTCGCCCTTCTCCATGACGTTGGCATGGGTGCACGTGAGCCCGGATAGGTACCACAGCACCGGCCGCGGCCCGGCTTCCGCCTGCGGCGGCAGGTAGACGGCGAAGGTCATCTCCGTGCCGGTGGCGCGCGAGGTGTGCTTGGCGACGAGCTGCTGGCCGCCGTGCGCGGCGAAACGCGAGACGATGTCCATCGTCATTGCGCGCTCGCCTCTTCGCCCAGCAGCATGCGGCGGTAGTTCTCGGCGACCTTCGGGTGCAGCGGCCAGTTGATGCAGCCACCGTCGTACGGGGTGACGATCTTCAGGTGGGTGACGTTGGTCTCGCCGATGGAGATCGCCACCGTCTCACCGGTGTGGCTGGCGGTGAAGGCCGACAGCGCCTTCTCCGCGCCCGGGGCGAGGCAGAAGGTGAGCCCCTCCTTCTGCTCGACGCTGACGATGTCTCCGTCCGGCACGACGTAGGAGTCGGCATCGACGGTGAAGGCGAGCGGCTCGGGCGTGGCGGCGAGCGCGCGCCCCAGGAGCGCCCCGCCGAGCGCGCCGAGGCCGAAGAGCGTGACGCCGAGCGCCACCACCGCGGCCATACGGGTCAATGCCGCCATCAGTAGACGACCACGGCGCGGATCGACTTGCCCTCGTGCATGAGGTCGAAGCCCTTGTTGATCTCGTCCAGCGGCATGGTGTGGGTGATCAGGTCGTCGATGTTGATCTTGCCGTCCATGTACCAGTCGACGATCCGCGGCACGTCGGTCCGTCCGCGCGCGCCGCCGAAGGCCGTCCCGCGCCACACGCGGCCGGTGACGAGCTGGAAGGGGCGGGTGGCGATCTCCTGGCCGGCGCCGGCGACGCCGATGATGATCGATTCGCCCCACCCCTTGTGGCAGCACTCCAGCGCCTGACGCATCACGTGGACGTTGCCGATGCACTCGAACGAATAGTCGACGCCGCCGTTGGTGATGTCGACGATCGCCTGGACGACCTTGTCGCGCCCGACCTCGTCCGGATTGACGAAGTGCGTCATGCCGAACTTCTTGGCGAGTTCCACCTTGGAGGGGTTGAGGTCGACGCCGATGATCTTGTCCGCGCCGACCATCCGCGCGCCCTGAATGACGTTGAGGCCGATGCCGCCGAGGCCGAACACGGCAACGTTGGAGCCCGGCTCGACCTTGGCCGTGTTTACCACCGCGCCGACGCCCGTCGTCACGCCGCAGCCGATGTAGCAGATCTTGTCGAACGGGGCGTCCTCGCGGACCTTGGCGAGGCTGATCTCGGGCAGCACCGTGTAGTTGGAGAAGGTGGAGCAGCCCATGTAGTGGTAGATCGTGTCGTTGCCGATGCGGAAGCGGCTGGTGCCGTCCGGCATGAGGCCCTGGCCCTGGGTGGCGCGCACCTTCTGGCACAGGTTGGTCTTCGGGTTGAGGCAGTACTCGCACTCGCGGCACTCGGCCGTGTAGAGCGGGATCACGTGGTCGCCCTTCTTCAACGACTTCACGTCGGGGCCGACGTCGACGACGACGCCGGCGCCTTCGTGACCCAGGATGGCCGGGAAGATGCCCTCCGGGTCGTCACCCGAGCGCGTGAACTCATCGGTGTGGCAGATGCCGGTGGCCTTGATCTCGACGAGGACTTCGCCCGCCTTCGGGCCTTCCAGCTCGACCGTCGTCACCTCGAGCGGCTTGCCGGCCGCGAAGGCTACGGCTGCACGCGTTTGCATGGTTTCCCCCGTCCCTTTGTCTGTGTTGCGCAGTCCGACTGATGGCTGGACAACGGCGCCAACTAGGGCAAAGGCGTGCGGTCGAGCGCAAGGTGGAGGAAAGTCGTAATGTCGAAGCGAGGAAAAGTCGGGTCGATCGCGTGGCTTGCGGCGTCCGTGGCGCTGACCCTGCCGGCCCTGGCGGACGACGCGGTGCGCCGCGGCGAAGATTATCCGACTGTGGTCGTCGCCGACTATGTGCTCGGCTGCATGAAGGCCAACGAGGAGACGCGCAAGGTGCTCGAGCAGTGCTCCTGCTCGATCGACGTGATCTCGACGCTGATCCCCTATACCCGTTACGAAGAGGCCGAGACCTACCTCAGCCTCGGCCAGATCTCCGGCGAGCGCGGCGTGATCTTCCGCACCAGCGAGGAGTCGAAGGCGGCGGTGCAGGACTTGCGCCGTGCCCAGGTCGAGGCGGAGTTGCGCTGCTTCTGAGCGCCGCGCCGGCCGCTCAGGACCCCTCGACCGGGAAGGTCTGGCCGAATTCGTTGCCCTCGGTGTCGCTCGCCTCGACGGTGAGGGGGGCGCCGCTCGAGCGGAACTCGATGCGGAAGTTGGGGTCCTCGGAGATCGAGATGCCGCCTTCCATTTGCAGCACCAGCGCCTCCCCCTGCCGGATCGTCACGTTCGAGACGAAGTGGGCGGGGATGTAGAAGCGGGTGAGCTGGTCCATCTGCAGCCCGGAATTGTTGGGGTGGCGGATCATCAGCTGCGCCGTGGCATGGCCCGGATCGTCGGCGGCGCCGGCCGCGTCGCCGCCGAACCAGCGCATCTTCATCTTGCCGAGGTTGGCGAGCGCCAGCTCTGCGTCCTTCGCCATCGGCGCGGCGCAGCCGCCGGACGCCTTCACGAACGTCTCCGCCATGTGGAGCGATCCGTCCGACAGCTCGGCCACGACGTGGACCGGCGTGTAGGCGTTGACGCGCACACGGGTGGCGATGGCGGTGACGCCCGCCGCGGGACCGAGGATGAAGGTGGCGGCGACGGGGGCGGGATTTTCGTCGATCACCAGGGTCAGCCGGGCGACCGTGCGCGGGTCGTCCTCGGAGAGCGCGGTGCGGATCGTCACCGGGACGATGGCGGCATCCTCGGCACGGTACGGCGCCTCGATGGCGACGAGGCCGTCCTCCACCAGCGCCGCGTCGCCAAACAGGCTGGCGCGAATGTCGGCCCAGGCGGTGCCGTCGCTCTGAGCCTGCGCGGCCGGGGTGGCGGCGGTCATCCCCGCGGCGAACGCGGCCGCCATCAGGTTGCGCCGGATGAACATCGACATGCGAGCCTCCATTCTCTCTTGATGCGCCCGCTGCGTGACGGGGTCGTTGGTCGCCTATTCCCACTCCAGCTCGGCATAGGCGGCGGTGACGTTGCGGCGGTGGAACGCGTCGACCAGCACCCAGCCGGCGGCCGGCTCCGGCGCATCGGCCACCGCACGCGCGAGCGGCGTCCCCTCCGCGATGGCGCGGCGCACCTCGGCGGCGACCCCCTCCAGATAGCGCCGCTGCGGGGCGAGCGCGGCCGGCCACGGAACCGCCGCCGGCCCGTGGCCCGGAACCACCCGCGTGGCGGAAAGCTCTGCCAGACGCGGGTGAACGGCCAGCCAGCCGGCGATGCTGCCATCCACCACAGGTAGATGATGCACGAAGACGAGGTCGCCGGCAAACAGCGTCCCGGTGGCGAGATCGAGCACGGTGAGGTCGTTGTCGGTGTGGGCGGTGGGCCAGGCGGTGAGCCGCAGCACGCGCCCGCCGAGGTCGATCTCGCCGCCTTCGGCGACGTCGCGGTCCGGCAGCACGATCTCCTCCGGCCCGGCGCCGGCGTCGCCCATCGCCAGCGAGGTGCTCGCGCGGTAGTGCCCGGCGCGCACCGCCAGCGCGCGGCCCAGCTTGGCGTGGGCGAAGAAGGCCGGGTCCGCCCCCTGCGGCCCGGCACCGCGAAAGGCGGCATTGCCGAAGGTGTGGTCGGGATGCATGTGGGTGTTGATCACGGCGAGGACCGGCAGCGCCGTCACCTCGCGTATCGCGGCCAGCAGCGCCCGCCCGATGGCGACGCTGCCGCCGGTGTCGATGACCGCCACGCCCTCGGCGCCGACGACGAAGCCGAGATTGGCGATGTCGCCCCGGTTGTCCGGTGCGGCGAGCGCCTCAGCCCCTTCGTGGACGTAGACGCCGGGGGCGATCTCGACGGTCGTCAGCGCGTCGCCGGCCGCCTCCCCGACCGCCCGCGGCGGCTGGGCGAGGACCTCCTGGTGCGCCTGGGCGAGCACCGTCACGGCCAGCAGCCCCAGGGCGAAGGCGGCCGGGGCCAGCCTCATTTGCGCCGCACCCGGCCAAGACCGGTGGCGCCGGTCCAGTCGGCCTCCGCCTCGCCGATCACGTCCACCAGGCGGGCCGAGGCGAGCGCCGCACCGGCGAGGCGGGCGCCGGTGAGGGTCGCGCCGGTGAGGTCCGCACCGGAAAGATCGGCTCGGGTGAGGTCCGCCCCGCTCAGGTCCGCTCCCTTCAGCGAGGCGAAGGCGAAGTCGACGCGGTTGAGGTCGGCGCCGCTGAGGTCGGCCGCGTCGAGTCGCGCCGAGCGCAGGACCGCCCGCACCAACCCCATCGACTGGTTCTTCATGTCCGCTCCCAGCACCGCGCCCCTCAGGTTCGCCTCTGTCAGGTCCGCGCCTGACAGGTCGGCGGTGATGCGCGCGCCGCTGAGGTTCGCCCGCACCAGGGCGGCCTTCTGCATCTGCGACGAGCGGAGGCTGGCGCCCGTCAGGTCGGAGCCGGTGAGGTCGGCCTCCATCAACCATGCCTGATCGAGGATCGCGCCCGAGAGGTCGGCCCCGGAGAGCACGGCGCGGTTGAGGTAGGCCGCCCGCAGCCGCGCGCCCGGCAAGGCGAGGCCGCCGAGATCGAGCGTGGCGAGGCGCGCCTTGGTCAGTTCGGCCGGCCCGTGCGCCGCCGCCGCGACGACGGCCTCGCGCGTCATCGCCGGAACGGTCATCGCCTCGGACTCGAGGTCGACGTGCGCGAGGGGGGATTGCGCGCGCAGAGGCGCCACGGACGCCATGAGGACGCACAGCGCGACCGCGGCTAGCCCTCCCGCGCGCCTTTGGCAAGCCCCGCCTTTAGTCGCAATAGAACACCCCGGCGACGGTCGCGCGGCGGTGAGAAGAACAGACCATCGGCCTCTGCCGGTCGACATCGCAAGTCGCCTGTGGTCACATGCGGCGAAGTTATAGCGCAAGTGAAGTATTTGCGGACCAATCCTTTAGCAGCGGGACTTTGGTCGTATGCGCTGGAACGTTGTTCAGACTTCGAATGGCATTGCAATCTCTGGCGAGATCATGATGGGATACCGCATCGAACCGCGGGGTCTCACTCGTGGGAAAAAACGCTAGGGAGGTGCTGATGAAGCGATTGATCTTGACTTCGGCTTGCAGCGCGCTGGCCCTCGGCCTCGCCGCAACGGTGGCCGTCGCCAACGACAAGCTGACCGAAATGGAAGGCAACGCCGCCGACTGGGTGATGCCGACCGGAAACTACGCCAACTGGCGATATTCCGAGCTCGACCAGATCACCAAGGACAATGTCGGCCAGCTCCAGGTCGCCTGGACCATGTCGACCGGCGTGCTGCGCGGCCACGAAGGCTCGCCGCTCGTCATCGGCAACATGATGTACTTCGCCACCCCGTTCCCCAACAACGTGTTCGCCCTGGACCTGTCCAAGGACGGCACGATCAAGTGGAAGTACGAGCCCAAGCAGGACCCCAACGTCATCGGCGTGATGTGCTGCGACACGGTGTATCGCGGCGTGTCCTACGCCCCGGCCAACGGTGACACCCCTGCCCTCGTCCTTCTCCAGCAGGCCGACACCACCCTCGTCGCCCTGAATGCCGAGGACGGCTCGGTCGTCTGGGAGGTCCAGAACGGCGACCCGACCAAGGGCGAGACGGCGACGATGGCGCCGATGGTCGTCAAGGACAAGGTCATCACCGGCATCTCCGGCGGCGAATACGGCGTCCAGGGCCACGTCACGGCCTACAGCCTCGCCGATGGCAGCCAGGCCTGGCGCGCCTTCTCCACCGGTCCCGACGATCAGACCCTGATGGACCCGGAGAACACGACCCACCTCGGCAAGCCGGTGGGCAAGGACTCCGGCACCGCCACCTGGGAAGGCGACCAGTGGAAGATCGGCGGCGGCACCACCTGGGGCTGGTACTCCTACGATCCCAAGCTCGACCTCGTCTATTACGGCACCGGCAACCCCTCCACCTGGAACCCCGCCCAGCGCCCCGGTGACAACCGCTGGTCGATGACCATCTTCGCCCGCGATCCGGACGACGGCATGGCCAAGTGGGTCTACCAGATGACCCCGCACGACGAGTGGGACTTCGACGGCGTCAACGAGATGATGCTCGCCGACCTCGAGTTCGACGGTCAGACCGTCCCCGCTCTCGTCCACCCCGACCGCAACGGCTTCACCTACACGATGAACCGCGAGACCGGTGAACTCCTCGTCGCCGAGAAGTTCGACCCGGCGGTGAACTGGGCCACCCACGTCGAGATGGACAAGAACAGCGACCAGTACGGTCGCCCGCAAGTCGTCTCCGACTATTCGACCGAGCAGAACGGCGAAGACGTCAACACCACCGGCATCTGCCCGGCCGCGCTCGGAACCAAGGACCAGCAGCCCTCGGCCTACTCGCCGAAGACGGGTCTATTCTACATCCCGACCAACCACGTCTGCATGGACTACGAGCCGTTCCGCGTCTCCTACACCGCGGGCCAGCCCTATGTCGGCGCGACGTTGTCCATGTATCCCGCGCCCAACAGCCACGGCGGCATGGGCAACTTCATCGCCTGGGACGCGACGAAGGGCGAGATCGTGTGGTCGATCCCCGAGCAGTTCTCGGTGTGGTCGGGCGCTTTGGCGACGGCCGGCGACGTGGTCTTCTACGGCACGCTCGAAGGCTACCTGAAGGCGGTCGACATCGAGACCGGCGACGAGCTGTACCGCTT
This sequence comes from Acuticoccus sp. I52.16.1, assembly GCF_022865125.1. Classification (NCBI taxonomy): domain Bacteria; kingdom Pseudomonadati; phylum Pseudomonadota; class Alphaproteobacteria; order Hyphomicrobiales; family Amorphaceae; genus Acuticoccus; species Acuticoccus sp. I52.16.1. The sequence goes on from NZ_CP094828.1 coordinate 977,507, forward strand.
CCGCACCCCGTCGGGCATCATCGGCAACGTGATGACCTACGAGCATGAGGGCAAGCAGTACGTGGCGGTGCTCTCGGGCATCGGCGGCTGGGCCGGCATCGGTCTGGCGGCCGGCCTCACCGACCCCAACGCGGGCCTCGGTGCCGTGGGCGGCTATGCGGGCCTGAAGCAGTACACCGACCTCGGCGGCCAGCTGACGGTGTTCGCCCTGCCCGACAGCGCGACGAAGTAACTGGCCGGCCGGCTCCGCGCCGGCCGCGCCCCTCGCGCCATCCAACCACGACGCATCAGACGGGGCGGCCCTCCACGAGCGGCCGCCCCGTTTGCCACGCACATAGCGCTTAAAAGGTGCAACCTATGATAAGACGCGTACTGATCGGGGCCGCCCTCATCGCTGTATCGACGGCTGCGTTCGCCGTTGGCCCCGGCGACCCCGCCTCCGTAGAGAATGTCGACGGCCGCAACTACGACGCCGACGGTGTTCCCACCTACACGATCGCCGAAGACGGCACGGTCGACTGGCCCACCTACTCCGGCTTCCGCCGCTACCACGCGGAGTGCCACGTGTGCCACGGGCCGGACGGGATGGGGTCGAGCTACGCACCCGCGCTCGTCGAAAGCGCCGCCAACATCGACTATTACCAGTTCTACGAGGTGGTCGTGAACGGCAAGCAGGATGTCGGCACCGGGCAGGCCAACCAGGTCATGCCGGCGTTCGGCACCAACCCCAACGTCATGTGCTACCTGGACGACATCTACACCTACCTCCGGGCGCGCGCCCAGGGGGGCCTGCCGCGCGGCCGTCCGGCCAAGAAGGAGGCGAAGACCGATGCGTTCGTCGAGGCTGAGAATGCCTGCATGGGCGGCTGACCGCAGCCCGCGGCGCGCGCTGACGGGCGCCCTCGCCGCGGCGCTGACCCTCGCGGTGGGCGGCGCGGCCGCCCAGCAGACGGGCTTCGGGGCCGACCTCGAGCTCGTCGACCAGACGGTGCTGCGCGTGTGCGCCGACCCCAGCAACCTCCCCCTCTCCAACGAGGCCGGCGAAGGCTACGAGAACAAGCTCGCCGAGCTGATCGCCGCCAAGCTGGGCCGGGAGGGCGTCACCTACGCCTACTTCCCCCAGGGGGTCGGCTTCGTGCGCAACACGCTGCGCGCCTTCCAGTGCGACGTCATCATGGGGTTCGCCCAGGGCAACGAGCTGGTGCAGAGCACCAACCCCTACTTCCGTACCGCCTACGCGCTGGTGGTGCCGCAGTCCTCCCCGCTCGCCGACGTCACCAGCCTCTCCGATCCCCGCCTCGCGGACGCACGGCTCGGCGTCGTCGCCGGGACGCCGCCCGCCACCACGCTGGCGCGCAACGGTCTCATCGGCAAGGCCCGTCCCTACCAGCTCATGGTGGACACCCGGATCGACCATCCGATCGAGGACATGTTCGCCGACATGGAAGCCGGCGAGATCGACGGGGCGCTGGCCTGGGGGCCGATGGCCGGCTGGTACGCCGAACAGGCCGACCCGCCGCACGTGGTGATCCCGCTCGTCCACGAGGACGGGGGGCCGCGCATGACCTACCGCATCACGATGGGTGTGCGCCCCTCGGACCAGGAGTGGAAGCGCACTCTCAACCGGGTCATCCGTGAGAACCAGGACGAGATCAACGCCATCCTCCTCGATTTTGGCGTCCCGCTGCTCGACGAGCACGACCAGCCGATCACCGGGAGTGCGGATTGACGCTGCGCCGGAACGCGGCGGCCGCCAACTTGGCGGCCGTCCTCGTCGCGGTGCTGCTCATGGCCGCCGCCCTCGTCGCGGCCGCGGTGGTCGCGGCCGGCCTCGGCCCCACACCTGCCGCCGCCGAGCCGGCCGCATCGCCGTCCCCGCCCGGCGCCGTCGCCGAGCCGGCCGGCTACCGCGGCCCGCCCTACCGTGCGCCGGTGCCGTCCACCCTGAGCGGCGCCGAGGTGCTGACGACCGACGCCGCCCGCGCCCTCTGGCAGCGCAAGGCGGCCACCTTCGTCGACACGCTGCCCACCCCCAGGCGGCCGGACAAACTCCCCGAGGGCACGCTCTGGCGACCGCAGCCGCGCGCGGACATCCCCGGCAGCGTCTGGCTCGCCAACACCGGCTACGACCGCCTCTCATCCGACATGGAAGCCTACTTCGCGGCGGCCTTGGCGCAGATCACCGGCGGCGACCCTTCGGCACCGCTCGTCTTCTACTGCCTGGCTGAATGCTGGATGTCGTGGAACGCGGCCAAGCGCGCTCTCGCCGCAGGCTACGACAATGTGCGCTGGTATCCCCAGGGCACCGACGGATGGGCCGCCGCCGGCCTCCCCCTGGAGCCCCGCCACCCTTACGAACTGGCGCCTTAGCCGCCCGGCGTCACGGCGATGCCGCGCGCGCCGGCCCCGTCAGTCGGGCATCGCGCCGGCGATGGCACGGCCGAGGGCGAAGAGACGCTGCTCGACGAAGCGCGGCACCTCGCACACGTAGGGCAGCGAGGCGCGGCGCTCGTTGAAGATGCGCGTCTGCCACTCGAGCTGGGTCTGCGCCCGAGCGACGGCGTCGGGGTCGGCGGCCGGGTCGCGCCGCAGCGCGCCGAACTCGCTGGCCATCGTGCGCACCTGCTGCGCCACCTGCCGCTGGCGGCGGGCATAACGCTCGATGCCCTCGATGATCTCGCCCCGCTCTGCGTTCATGGTCTCGAAGAGGCCGGCGAAAAGGAGGATCAGGCGCCGGCTCTCGTCCGGCTCCAGCCCCGCGGCGAAGGTGTCGATCTCCGCCTCGGCCTCCTCCAGCGCAGACCGGCGCTGCGAGAGGCGGCGGACCATGTCCGCCACCTCCGGGTCGTCGCGCCAGTCCGCGCCCGCCGCGTCGAGCGACGGGCCGGTCCACACCGCGGCCGGCGTCAGGGCCGGCACTTTGCGCTGCACGCAGGGCCAATCGGTATCCCCGCCATCGGCCGCCGACACCGGGACGGCGGCGCACGCGGTGGCGAGGGACAGGGCGAGGACGAGGACACGGCGCATGGCGGTCAGTCCGTCACGTTGAAGATCGCCTGCTGCGACTCGCCGGTGGTGCCGGGGATGCGCAACACGAAGCGGCCGGGGCGGATCGGGATGAAGTCCATCTCCAACTCGCCCTCGTCGTCGAACTCGAAGGAGTCGATGCCGAGCGGGCGGATCTCGATGTCGTTGATGACGATCTCGTTGATCCACACGTTGCGGAAGAACTCCGCACCGGAGATGGCGAGCTCGGCCGAGCCGTCGGCCTCGATGGTGAGCTCGTAGAACTTGCCCGCCTTCAGCTCGTACGGCTTTTCCGCAAGTGGCTGGCCGGAGGAGAGTTTGATCGGCGGCAGCTCCTCCGCCCCGCCGGTGAGGAGACCGGCCTGACCGAATGCGGGCCCGGCGGCGAGAGCGGCGGCGAGGCCGAGCGCAGCGGTCAATCGAAGTGCCTTCATGGGTGTTTTCCTTCTTCTGTCAGGCCAAATTATTCGGGCCGTGCCACGACGCCCCAGGGGAACTGCCCCACCTGGACATTGTCGACGACTTCGCGCTTCGCGACGTCGATCACGGACACGTCGTTGGAAACGCCGTTGGTGGAAAAGATGAAATCCTGGTCCGGCGAGAAGCCGAGCTGCCAGACCCGCTGGCCGACCAGGAGATAATCGAGCACCTCGTAGGTCGCCGGGTCGATGACCGCGACGCGATTGGCCGGGCCGAGCGCCACGAACGCGACGGTCATGTCGTCGGAAATGCGGATCCCGACGGGTTGGATCGCCTCCGGGCGCAGGCCCGGGATCTCGAAGGTGATCTTGTGCGTCACCTTGCGTGTGTCGGTATCGATCACGCTCACCGTGCCGCCGATTTCGGACGAGACCCAGACCTCCGAGCCGTCCTTCTTGAACTCGGCGAAGCGGGGGCGCTGGTCGACGAGCACGTTGTCGGTGATCTCGTGCGTCTCGGTGTCGATGAAGTGGGCCATGTTCGTCGTCTCGGACGTGTTGACGATGAACTTGCCGTCGGGCGAGACGCCCATCCCCTCCGGCTCCACGCCGACCGGGATCTCGCTCACCATGGAGCGGCTCTTCAGGTCCACCACGGTGACGAGGTTGTCGTCCTCGTTGGCGATGTAGAGGTGGACGCCGTCCGGATGGAGCACGAAGAGCTCGGGGTCGGGGCCGGACGGCAGCGTATGGACACGCTCGAAGGTGTCCGTGTCGTAGACCTCGACGGTGTCGTCGTCGCCGACGGCCACCAGAAGGTGCTTGCCGTTCTCGGCGAGCGTGATGCCGCGGGGGCGCTGGCCGACGTCGATGGTGTCGGTCACCGCCATGGTCTCCGAGTCGATGACGGAGACGGTGTTCCCCTTCTCGTTGGAGACGAAGATCTTGTAGGCGGCGGCCTCGCCGACCGAGGCCATCAAGGCCACGATCGCGAGCCCGCTCAATAGCGTGCGCATGCGCTCCTCCCTGTCGAAGCGTGATGAGGCCCGCGGCATCTGGTGCGCCGCTCCGGCCGGTGTGGCGCCGCCGGCCCCTCCTCGTGAAGGAGCGGTCCGGCGGCGAAGGTCAGGACCCGCAGCGGCTCTCCGCGCGGTCGTAGCCGAGGGTGTCGAGGAACGAGGTCGGATGCAGGAAGCCCTCCTGCGGCGAGACCGAGACCACCGACTTGTCGCTCGCGAGCAGGATCGGCTGGCGCAGCTGACGGTTCCAATCACGGATCGACAGCGCCTCGCCCTTGAAGGCGGCGAGTTCGAAGTCGGGGCCGAGGATGTAGTCGCGGATGGCGGCGGGCTCGGCGCTGGCGGCGCGCGTCGCCGCCTCGCCCACGGCCCGCACCGCCATCCAGGCGAGCATGTCCTCCACCTGCATGCGGCGCCGGTAGGCGTCGCGGAAGCGGTTCTGCACCTGGACGCCGGCCCATTGCTCGTGCGCCGGGCTCCATGCCGTCGGCACCAGGCCGGCGGTGCCGACCACGGGGCGCGGCTCCCAGGTGTGATAGGGAACGTAGGTGCCGAACACCTCGCTCTCGTCCGCCACGACGACGACGTCGTGCTCGCGCGCGTCCTGCAGGAAGACGGGCATGCGTTGCTGCACCTGGACGTGGCCGGAATCGGTCGTGCGGGCGCCGCCTGTATCCTCGAAGGTGCGCTCCTCGACGATCCTGGCGCCGAAGCGTGCGGCGGCGCGCTTCACCGCGGCCGCGAACGCCGCGTCCTCGGGGTGCGAGCCGGTGACGAGGAACCAGCGCGTCCACTTCTTCCAGGCGAGATATTGGGCCAGCGCATCGGCCAGCATCGCGCGGCTGGGCACGATGTGGACGACGTTGGCGGGGCAGGTCTCGGTGCGCAGGCGGTCGTCGCGCGCGCCGACGTTGAAGACGAGAAGGCCATGCTCCGCGGCCGCTTCGGCCAAAGCAAGCAGCGCATCGGCCGGCATGTCGACCACGGCGGCGACGGCGCCCGCGGCGGCAAAGGCGTCGATCGCGGCGAAGGCGTCTTCCTCGTTGTCGACGGGGGTCGGCAGGAGGCGATAGTCCTGCCCGGTGAAGCGGCCGGTGGTGTTGTTGTCGGCGATGGCGAGTTCGGCGCCGGCGAGGCCGAAGTCGTCCGTCGGCCGGTCCATGATGGACAGCGTGAGCCGGCGCTCCTGGGGGTAGATATAGCCGATCGCGATCCGCTCGGCGTCGGCCGCGGCGGCGTCCCAGGGCGCGGCGAGCGACAGGCCCAGCCACCCGGCTGCGGCGAGGCTGACGCCCGCGATCGCCCGGCTCCAACGGCGTCTCAATTTTTCCACCCTAAGTTACGAACTTGTTTTTGTTCCGCGTATGCGGTTCGGTCGAGCCGACGAAAAATTAGACTTTAAGTCAACAGTTTTACGGTGCGACCATAGTATAGGTACAGTCGCGGGGTGACGTTTTAGTCCTGAACGACGAAAATACCGCCCGGGAGGATGGCGTGACACCAAAAAACACCGCGCCGGGCGCTCATCGGGACCGGCGCGATGCTTACGGCGCCGCCCGAAGGTGACGGCGAGACGGGCACCCGTCCCGTCGGGCTGCGACCCCCTGCCGCGCCGGCCGGCGCCGGGTGGCGCGACTTTGGTCGGCCCGTCGGGCGGTTGCGCCGGCAGCAATCGACGCGCCTCGTACACAAAACAGCTAGATCGTCGACGTGGGGAGGAATGAGATGGTCGAAAACGTTCGGGATGGCCCAAAAGCGACAGTGCGACACGATCTTGCATGGCAGACCCGCATTCGGCTGCAACCCAAAATACTCGGGTAAGCCAAAACGGGCATTCCCTTTGCACTGGAGGACGCGTCAACCGAGACTTTAGTGCAAAGGGAAACCAACATGCCGATCATTCAACTCGTGGTCGCCGTCTGCCTCAATGCGAATCCCTCGGCTTGCACCGAGGAGCGGATTTCGTTCCTGGAGAATACGACGCCCACGTCCTGCACAATGCGGGCCATGCCCTACCTCGCCCAATGGGCCGGGGAGCATCCGCAGTATAAGATCATGAGCTGGAAGTGCAGCTATCCGAACGTGGACGAGCAGGACGCCTGACACCCGCCCAGCCTGCGCTGACGGTGGATGAGGTTCATCACGCCTACGGACGCAAGGCGGCGCTGAAGGGCGTTTCCTTCACCATCGAGCCGGGGCGGTTCACTGCCCTGCTCGGACCCAACGGAGCCGGCAAGACGACGCTGTTCGGTCTCCTGACGCGGCTGATCGCGCTGCAATCCGGCACGATCCGGATCGAGGGGGTCGACATCGGCGCCGGCGCGGCCGCGCTTGCACCGCTCGGCCTGGTGTTCCAGCAACCGACGCTCGACCTCGACCTGAGCGTGCGGCAGAACCTCGCCTACTTCGCCGCCCTGCGCGGCATCGGCCGGCGCGAGGCGAAGGCGCGCATCGCCGCCGAGTTGACGCGCCTCGAGATGGCGGACCGGGCGCGCGAGAGTGTGCGCGCCCTCAACGGCGGCCACCGACGCCGCGTGGAGCTGGCGCGGGCCCTGCTGCACGAGCCCAGCGTCCTCCTGCTCGACGAGCCGACCGTCGGCCTCGACGTCGAGGCGCGGTCGCGGATCTGCCGGCATGTCCACGCCCTGGCGCACGAGCGCGGGCTGGCCGTCCTGTGGTCGACCCACCTGATCGACGAGGTGTGGCCGGACGACGACCTCGTCGTGCTGGGCGAGGGCGCGGTGCTGGCGACCGGCACCGGCCGCGACATCGTCGCCCGGACCGGTGCGGCGGACCTTGCCGAGGCGTTCACCCGGCTGACCGGCGTCCCGTCCACCCGCGCGCCGTCGCCGGGTGCCGCGCTCGAACCGGCGGGCCGCGCATGAGCCCCTCCGGCCCCCTCACAGCCGCGCCCCCCGCGCCCTCCTCCGCCGGCACGCCCGCGCCCGGCCCCGCCGGCACGCCCGCGCCGGACAGCGTGGCGCCGGTCGGCCCGCGCCCGCCGACGCCGCCGCTCGGCGCACGCGCCTACCTGCGCGCCGGCCTCGGCATCGCCACGCGCGAGCTTCTGCGCTTCGTGCAACAGCGGGGGCGCTTCATCGCCGCCCTGGTGCGGCCGCTGGTGTGGCTCATCGTCTTCGCCGCGGGGTTCCGCGCGGTCCTCGGCATCGCCATCCAGCCGCCTTATCAGACCTACATCACCTACGACGTCTACATCGTCCCCGGCCTGATCGGCATGATCCAGCTCTTCAACGGCATGCAATCCTCGCTGTCGATGGTCTACGACCGCGAGATGGGGTCGATGCGCGTGCTGATGACGACACCGCTGCCGCGCGCGTTCCTGCTGTCGGCCAAGCTGATGGCCGGCGTCATCGTCTCCATCGTCCAGGTCTATGCCTTCCTCGCCGTCGCCGCCGCGTTCGGCATCGTGCTGCCGTGGGAGGGCTATATCGCCGTCTTCCCGGCGCTGGTGCTGTCGGGCATGATGCTGGGGGCGATCGGGATGTTCCTGTCGTCGACCATCAGCCAGCTTGAAAACTTCGCCGGGGTGATGAACTTCGTCATCTTTCCGAGCTTCTTCCTGTCCTCGGCGCTCTACCCGCTGTGGCGCATGAAGGAGTCGAGCGTGATCCTGTGGCAGATCTCCTCGGCGAACCCGTTCACCCACGCCGTCGAGATGATCCGCTTCGCGCTCTACGCCCAGGCCGACTGGATGGCGACGGGTATCGTGGCGGCGGTCCTCGTGGTGTTTCTCGTCCTGGGGCTGCGGGGGTACGACCCGTCCAAGGGCTTGCGCGTGCGGGGCCGCCCGTCGGACTGAACGAACGGCCGCCGGCCCGCCGCCGCGGCGACGAAGAGACGCTCCAACGCGTCCATCAATGAGCGCCACCCGCGCTCGGGGAGTGAGACATGACACGCTTCGGCCGATCGCTGATCGCCCTGGCCGGCACGCTCGCCGTGCTCGGCTCGTGGCTGCCGTCCGGCCCCGCCGGCGCGGACGAACTGCCCACCGTGCGGCTCGCGCTGCTCAAGTTCGGCACCGTCAACTGGGAGGCCGACACCATCGTGCGCGAAGGCCTCGACACCGCGAACGGCTTCCACCTCGAGATCGTCCCCTTCGCCGGCGGCAACGCCACTCAGGTCGCGCTGCTGTCGGGCGATGTCCACGTGTCGACGGGGGACTGGCTCTTCGCCTCGCGCCAGCGGGCGATGGGGGCGGCGATGACCTTCGTGCCTTACTCCACCTCCATGGGCGGGGTGGTGGCCCGGTGCGACGCGGGCTACGAAGGACTGGCCGACCTCGCCGGCAAGACCATCGGCGTCGCCGGCGGCCCGCTCGACAAGAGCTGGCTGATGATCCGCGGCATGGCCGAGGGCGAACTCGGCCTCGATATCGCCGGCGAGACGCGCCAGGTCTTCGGCGCGCCGCCGCTGCTGGCCGAGAAGCTGCGGCAGGGCGAGCTCGATGCCGCGCTCAACTACTGGCACTACAACGCGCGGCTGGAGACGGAGGGTTACTGCGAGATCGTCTCCGCCCAGGACGCCGCGGAGGCGCTGGGTGCGCGCGGCGAGCTCTCGGCCATCGGCTACATCTTCGACGAGGAGTGGGCGGACGCCAACCCGCGCGTCGCAGCCGGATTCGTCGCCGCCTCGCACGCCGCCAAGGCGTTGCTGGCAAAGGACGACGCCGCGTGGGAGCCGTTGCGCGAAGCGATGAACGCCGAGAACGACGCGGTCTTCGCGCAATTGGTGAAGCGCTGGCGCGAGGGCGTCCCGACGAGCCCGCCGGCCCAGGAAGAGGCCGACACCGCCGCCGTCTACGCCTACCTCGCGAAGGTCGGCGGGGAGGCGCTGGTGGGTCCGGCACGCACGATGGCGCCGGGGACCTTCTGGTCCGGCCTCGCCGCCGCCGACTGAGCCGATGACCGATACCACCGACACCACGCCGGCGGCGAGCGGGCCCGTCTCCACCGGCCGCCCCCGTGCCGCGATTACCGTCCGGCCGGCGCGCCGGGCATGGCTGGGCGGCCGGGCGATCGCCTCCGCCCTGTCGGTCGCGGCCTTCTTCGCGGTATGGCTGATGGGGACGTGGTGGATGGGGCCGCGCCTGTGTCCGGGCCCGGTCGCGGTGTTCCAGTTCATCGTCGCCGAGACGGCCTCGGGCGAGCTGCCGACGCAGCTCGGCATCACGCTGGCGCGCGTGGCCGCGGCGTTCGTCATCGCCATGGCCATCGGCCTGGCGGCGGGGCTCGTAATGGGCCGTTCGCCTCTCGCCAACACCATCGGCGAGCCGTGGCTGATCCTGCTCCTCAATGCGCCGGCGCTGATCGTCATCGTGCTGGCTTATATCTGGATCGGCCTCACCGAATCGGCGGCCATCCTGGCGGTGGCGATCAACAAGATCCCCAACGTCACGGTCACCATCCGCGAAGGCGCGCGGGCGACGGATCCGCAGTTGATGGAGATGGCCAGGATCTACCGCTTCTCTCGCGCCAAGACGCTGCGCAACGTCACGTTGCCGCAGCTCCAGCCCTACGTCGCCGCCGCCGCACGCTCGGGACTGGCGCTGATCTGGAAGATCGTCCTCGTGGTCGAGCTGCTCGGCCGCTCCAACGGCGTCGGCTTCCAGATCCACCTTTATTTCCAGATGTTCGACGTGCGCGCCATCCTCGGCTACACGCTGGCCTTCGTCGCGATCATGCTGGTGGTGGAGTTCGCGCTGGTGCAGCCGCTGGAGGCGCGGGCCAACCGCTGGCGCCCGAGGCCGGCCTGAGATGCAGGCGACGAGTGCCCCCGCACCGCCCTTCGCGGTCGACATCGCCGGCAAGTCCCACCGCGGTGCGGACGGGGCCGAGGTCGCCGTGCTCGACCACGTGTCGTTCACCCTGCCGCGCAACACCTTCACCGCGCTGATCGGCCCCTCCGGCTGCGGTAAGACGACGACGCTGCGCATCCTCACCGGGCTCGACACCGCCTACACCGGCACGGTCGACCCGGCGCTCGCCGAGGCGCGCATCGCCGTCGCCTTCCAGGAGCCCCGCCTCCTCCCCTGGCGCACGGTGGCCGACAATGTCGCCCTCGCGCTGCCGGACGGGGCGGACAAGGCGGCCCGCGTCGCCGAGGCGCTGGCGGACGTCGGCCTCGCGGGGTTGGAGGCCCGTTTCCCGGCGGAACTGTCGCTGGGGCAGGCGCGACGGGCGGCCCTCGCCCGCGCCTTCGCCGTGCGGCCGGACGTCCTCTATCTGGACGAACCCTTCGTGTCGCTCGACGAGGCGAGTGCGCAGCACCTTCGTGCGCTGCTCCTCGCCTTGTGGCAGCGAGAGCGCGTCACCGTCCTGATGGTGACGCACAACGTGCGCGAGGCGGTTCAGCTCGCCGACCGGATCGTCCTGATGAGCGCGCGCCCGGCGCAGGTCGTCGCCGCCATTGACGTGCCGCTGCCGAGGGACCAACGAGATCCGGCCGCGGTGACGGAATTTGCCGAGGCCCTCTCGCGGCGGCATCCGACCATAGTCGCGCTCTAACTTTGGCCGTCAGGCTTTACCGTTCGAGGCCTATGATCAACACCACGGCCCATACGCCAGCATCGCCATCGCCCGCGATGACCGCGCAGCTCAAGTGACGGACATGGACGGACGTTCAGCGGACCATCCGCCCGGGCAGGGGCCGCGCTCCCGCCCCGGCCGGCGCAATCCCGCCACCCCGAAGGGCCGCCAGGTCGACGAGGCGACCGTCGAGGACGTGCGCGCGATCCTGCGCCCGATGCCCCCGCGGCGTGACCTCTTGATCGAGGCGCTGCACAAGGTGCAGGACCGCATCGGCTACCTGCACGCGCGCCACCTCGCCGCCATCGCCGAGATCTTCCGCCTGTCGCAAGCCGAGGTGCACTCGGTCGCCAGCTTCTACCACCACTTCGACATCGTGAAGGAGGGCGCGCTCCCGCCGCCGCCGGTGACGCTGCGCATCTGCGACGGGATCGCCTGCCAGATGGCCGGCGCCGCGGCGCTGACCGAGGCGATGACCCGCGCCAGTGACCCGGCGCGCGTGCGCGTGCAGTCCGTCCCCTGCATCGGCCGGTGCGACGGGGCACCCGCGGCCCACATCGGCCGCCGCGCCGTCGACCGGGCGACGCCCGAGCTTCTCACCGCGGGCCTCGCCGGCCCCACCACCCCCGTCGTCGCCGACTACGAGCGGCTGGACGCCTACCGTGCGAGCGGCGGCTACCGCGCGCTCGCCAAGGTGCTGGCCGGCGAGATCGACGCGGACGCGGCCATCGCGACGATGTCCGACGCCAAGTTGCGGGGGCTGGGCGGGGCGGGTTTCCCCGCGGGGCGCAAGTGGGGCTTCGTGCGCGGTTATCCCGGCCCGCGGCTGATGACCATCAACGGGGACGAGGGCGAGCCCGGCACCTTCAAGGACCGCTACTGGCTGGAGCGCCACCCGCACCGCATGTTCGAGGGGGCGCTGATCGCCGCCAAAATCGTCGAGGCGGAGCGCATCTATCTCTACATGCGCGACGAGTATCAGGGCGTCCTGGAGATCCTGCGGCGCGAGATCGCCGCGCTCGACGCGGCCGGGCTGACCCATGTGCCGATCGAGCTGCGGCGCGGCGCGGGCGCCTACATCTGCGGCGAAGAGTCGGCGATGATCGAGTCGATCGAGGGCAAGCGCGGCCTGCCGCGGCACCGCCCGCCGTACATCGCCGAGGTGGGTCTCTTCGGCCGCCCGACGCTCAACCACAACATCGAGACGCTGTTGTGGATCCCCACCATCCTCAACGACGGCGCCGCCGCCTTCGCCTCGCAGGGATGGGACGAGAACCACGCGGGCCTGCGCTCCTTCTCGGTGTCGGGCCGCGTCGCCGAGCCCGGCGTGAAGCTGGCACCCGCCGGCATCCCGGTCCGCCGTCTCATCGCCGACTATTGCGGCGGTATGGCGCCAGGGCACGTCTTCAAGGCCTTCTTGCCGGGCGGCGCCTCCGGCGGCATCCTGCCGGCCTCGATGGGCGACCTGCCGCTCGACTTCGGCACCTTTGAGAAGCACGGCGGGTTCGTCGGCAGCCATGCGGTGGTGATCCTGTCGGACCAGGATTCGGTGCACGACGTCGCCGTCAACCTGATGCGCTTCTTCCGCAACGAGAGCTGCGGCCAGTGCACCCCCTGCCGCTCGGGGACCGACAAGATGGTGCGCATGCTGGAAGCCGGCGGCCTCGACCCGTCGCTGGCGCAGGATCTGATGGTGGTGATGCGCGACAGCTCGATCTGCGGTCTCGGCCAGGCCGCGTCCAACTCGGTCGCCCACCTGTTGCAGCATTTTCCGGAGGACGTCCTATGAACGCGCCTTTGACGGACCTGAAGCCCATCCCCTTCACGCTCGACGGCGAAGAGGTCGAGGCGCTGCCCGGCGAGACGATCTGGGAGGTCGCGACGCGCCTCGGCAAGTCGATCCCGCATCTGTGCCACCGCCCCAAGCCCGGCTACGCGCCGGACGGCAACTGCCGCGCCTGCATGGTCGAGGTCGAGGGCGAGCGCACGCTCACCGCCTCGTGCGTGCGCCGCCCGGCCGCGGGAATGGTCGTCGCCTCCACCGGCGAGCGGGTCGAGAAGAACCGCGCCCTGGTGTTCGAGCTTCTCGCCTCCGACATGCCGGACCGCGCCGCCAGCCCCGACCCGGACGCCGCCTTCTGGACCCAGGCGGCCCTGACCGAGGTCGGCGACCTGCGCCGCTTCCCCTCCGCGCGCCCCGGCGCCGGCCAGGCGATCCCGGTCGAGAGCATCTTCCGTGACAACTCGCACCCGTCGATCGCGGTGAACCTCGACGCGTGCATCGCCTGCAACCTTTGCGAACGGGCGTGCGTCGAGGTGCAGGCGAACGACGTCATCGGCATGATGGAGCGCGGCATGGGCGCGCTGCCGGCGTTCGACGTGCACGACCCGATGGGCCACTCCACCTGCGTCGCCTGTGGCGAGTGCGTGCAGGCCTGCCCCACCGGCGCCCTAATGGAACGCACCGTCCTCGACGCGGACGCCACCCACCGCGCGGTAGTCGCCGACGAGGTGGTGAACAGCGTCTGCCCGTTCTGCGGCGTCGGCTGCCAGACCGAGGTTTCGGTCAAGGACAACCGCATCATCAAGGTGGACGGGCGCGACGGTCCGGCCAACCACAACCGCCTGTGCGTGAAAGGCCGCTTCGGGTTCGACTACGTCCTCTCTCCCGAGCGGCTGACCAAACCCCTCGTCCGCCGCGACGACGCGCCCAAGACCGCCGACGCCGACATGACCTTCGCGGACATCCCCAAGGTGTTCCGCGAGGCCACCTGGGACGAGGCGCTGGAGCGCGCGGCGGCCGGCTTCACCGCGATCCGCGATGCCGACGGCGGCGGCGCGCTGTGCGGCTTCGGCTCGGCCAAGGGCACCAACGAGGAGGCCTACCTCTTCCAGAAGCTCATCCGCCAGGGGTTCGGCACCAACAACGTCGACCACTGCACGCGGCTGTGCCACGCATCCTCCGTCGCGGCGCTGATGGAGGGGGTCGGCTCCGGCGCGGTCTCGGCGCCGTTCACCGCCGTCGACGACGCCGACTGCATCATCATCATCGGCGCGCGGCCGGCGCAGAACCACCCCGTCGCGGCGACCTTCTTCAAGGCGGCGGCCAAGCGCGGCGCCAAGCTGATCGTCATGGATCCGCGCCACCAGGGGCTGATGCGCTACGCCTCGCACCCGGTCATCTTCACCCCCGGCCGCGACGTCGCTCTCCTCAACGCGATGCTCCACGTGATCGTCACCGAGGACCTCGTCGACCGGCAGTATATCCAGGCCAACGTCGACGGGTTCGAGGCACTCGCCGCCAAGGTGGCCGACTTTTCGCCCGAGGCGATGGAGCCGGTGTGCGGCGTCCCGGCCGAGACCATCCGCGACATCGCCCGCACCTACGCCACCGCCGAGCGGTCGATCATCTTCTGGGGCATGGGCGTCTCGCAGCACGTCCACGGGACCGACAATTCGCGCGCCCTCATCGCGCTGGCGCTGGTGACCGGCCACGTCGGCCGCGAGGGCACCGGCCTGCACCCGCTGCGCGGGCAGAACAACGTGCAGGGCGCGTCGGACGCGGGCCTCATCCCGATGCTCTATCCGGACTACATCTCGGTCGAGGATCCGGACGTGCGCGCCCACTACGAGGACGCCTGGGGCCGCACGCTGGACCCCGCCAAGGGCCTCACCGTGGTGGAGATCATGGACGCGGTGCACGCCGGCGCGATCCGCGGCATGTACGTCATGGGCGAGAATCCGGCGATGTCGGACCCGGACCAGCACCACGCCCGCGCCGCCCTCGCGCATCTCGACCATCTCGTCGTGCAGGACATCTTCCTGACCGAGACGGCCTGGTTCGCCGACGTGATCCTCCCCGCCTCGGCCCAGGCCGAGAAGTGGGGCACCACCACCAACACCAACCGCCAGGTGCAGATGAACCGCCCCGCCATCGCGCCCCCCGGCGAGGCGCGGCAGGACTGGGAGCTGATCGTGGCGCTGGCGCACGGCGTCGGCCTCGATTGGCGATACGGCGGCGTCGACGAGGTGTACGCCGAGATGGCGAGCCACATGCGCTCGCTCGACAACATCACCTGGGCGCGGATCGACGCCGAGCACGCCGTCACCTACCCCTGCGCCGGGCCGGACCAGCCGGGTGCCGACATCATCTTCCGCGAGGCCTTCCCCACCCCGTCGGGCCGGGCCAAGGTCGTGCCGACCGACCTCGTCCCGCCCGACGAGATGCCGGACGCGGACTACCCGCTGGTCCTCACCACCGGGCGGCTGCTGGAGCATTGGCACACCGGGGCGATGACCCGCCGGTCCGCCGCGCTGGAGGCGCAGGAGCCGGTGCCGATCGTCGCCATGCACCCGCGCGACATCGAGGGCGGCGGCCTCCGGCCCGGGCAGAAGGTGCGCGTCGAGACCCGGCGCGGCGCCATCTCGCTGACCCTGCGGGCCGACCGGGACGTCACCCGCGGGATGATCTTCATCCCGTTCTGCTACGGCGAGGCGCCGGCCAACTTCCTGACGAACCCGCAGCTCGACCCGTACGGCAAGATCCCGGAGTTCAAGTTCTGCGCGGCGCGGCTGAGCGCGATCGACTGAGCGGGTCCGCCCCCGCCCGCCTCAGTGCGGGATCGCGCGCATCCGCCGGGCGATATACCGGTCCCAGGTCCGCGTTTCGTCGCCGTGGCGGCAATAGGCGGCGACGATGCGGCCTTTGACGAGGCTGGTGTGCTCGGCGATGAAATCGAAACACGCCGCCTCGGTCGCGAGGCAGCCGGAGCGGCGTTTCGCGCCGCCCGCGCCGCTGCCGTCGAAGTAGGTCAGCACCGCGCTCCAGCCGCCGGGCTCGCCGGCCCGGCAGGTCGCGGACGCCGCCGGTGCCGTGCCGAACGCGAGGAACGTGCCGACGAGGGCGCCCAGCGCCAGGACGGCGATGCCGACGTCGCCGCGCGGCGCCGCGGGCCGGGACATGCCGGCGCGCTCGGGACGCATCGGGCCGAGAGCTGTCATGATTCCGCTCATGCTCAATTGTGCTGAGCGTCAATTATCAGCGGTTTATTGCAGCGCGGTGGCGCTCGGTGGCGGCCGCCCGCCTCAGGCCAGCGCCGGGGCGAGGTGGGGCGGCAGGTCGAACTCGGCGGCCATTCGGGCGCGCGCCTCGGGCGACATCTTGCGCGCGGTCTTGGTCAGGATGCGCATCACGTCGTCGTCCTGGTGCTTGGCCGCGAACGCCGCGAAATAATGCCGCACGAAGACGAAGCAGATCGTGTCCTCTAGGAGCTGCGTGTCGGGGTTGCGCTTGATGCCCTCCTTGCGCAGCAGGCTGGAGACGGCGGCCCGTTCGGCCTCGCCGTAGCCGGCGTCCGCCATCAGCTCGGCCACGCGCTCGGCGTGGAAGCGGCCGAGGTCGGTGCGCCAGGCGAGGTAGCCGGCGCGCCCCTCGGGGTAGCTCTCGCGCGGGCTCTTCCAGCGCTCGATGTGTTGGCCGCGGGCGGCGATCTTTACCGCTTCGGGCGCATCCGGGGCGAGGCGGGCGAGCTCCTCGCTCATCCGCTCGCCGTAGAGCACCTCGGCCGGCCGGCCGGTCGCCTGATCGAGGTTCGGATCGGCCGCGTTGGCTGCGTCGATGGCCGCGATGACGCGCTCGAAGCGCTCGCTCATAGGGGGCTCCCGGTTGCGCCATGATGGTGGCGGCCCCCGGCCCCGCCGGGTGTGCCGCCTCCATCGCTCAGCCCGAGGTTATCCCATTCGCGCCGCTTGTGAACCGGGGGGCGGGCGGCCTCCCCGGCTCCGACGCCCCCTCAGGCCGCCTCGCGCGCCAACTCGCCGGCGATGTCGTCCACCGCCTTCTCGAAGCGGTCGAACATGTCGTCCACCTCGGACTCGGAGATGATGAGCGGCGGGGCGAAAGCGCACGCGTCTCCCACCGGCAGGCCGCGGATGATGAGCTGGTAGGCTTCCTCCGCGCGCTCTTTGATGCGCTTGCCGACGCCGAGCGAGGGGTCGAAGAAGCGGCCGGACGCCTTGTCGGCCATCAGCTCGACCGCCCCCATCAGGCCCGCGTAACGCACCTCGCCCACCAGCGGGTGCTCGGCGATGCGGTCCATCCGCGCCGCGAAGCGCTGCGAGACCTTTTTCACGTGGCCGCCGATGTCGCGCCGTTCCATCAGCTCGAGCACCTTGAGCGCCACCGCGCAGGCCACCGGGTGGCCCGAATAGGTGGTGCCGTGGGCGAAGTAGCCGAGGCCGTGCGAACCGCTCTCCATCCCCTCGTACATCTCGCGGTTCATCACGATGGCCGACAAGGGCTGATACGCCGAGGTCAGCCCCTTGGCGAGCGTCATGGTCGCCGGCTGGATGCCCATCGTCTCGGCGCCCCACAGGTTGCCGGTGCGCCAGAAGCCGTTGATCACCTCGTCGTCCAGGAACAGGATGTCGTACTTGGCGAGGATCTCCTGCACCCGCGCGTAGTAGGGCTCCGGCGGGACGACGACGCCGCCCGCCCCGGTCACCGGCTCGGCGATGAAGGCGGCGACCGTCTCCGGCCCGGCGGCGATGATCGTCTCCTCCAGCTCGCGCGCCAGCCGCTCGGCGAATTCGGAGCGCGTCTCGCCGGGCTGGGCGCCGTGCAGGTAGTTGGGGTCGGCCACATGCAGCACCTGCGGCAGCGGCAGGTCGAACGCGCGGTGGTTGACCTGGATCCCGGTCAGGCTCGTCGCCCCCACCGTGGCGCCGTGGTAGCCGTTGATGCGGCTGATGATCTTCTTCTTCTGCGGCCGGCCGATGGCGTTGTTGTAGTACCAGACGAACTTCATCAAGAAGTCGTTCGCCTCCGAGCCCGACAGCGCGAAGTAGATCATCGGGTCGTCCATCGGCACCATGGCCGACAGCTTCTCGGCAAGGTCGATCGCCGGGTTCACCGTCTTGTAGGCGACGGTGTGGTAGTAGGGGAGCTTGCGCATCTGCTCCACCGCGGCGTCCACCAGCTCCGACTCGCCGAAGCCGAGCGAGGTGCACCACATGCCGCCCGCGCCCTCCAGAAACGGCTTGCCGTTCTCGTCGTGGACGAAGATGCCCTCACCCGCGGTGATGACGGAGGGCCCCTTTTCCCGGTGCGCCTTCAGCTCGACATAGCCATGGACGAGGTGGCGCACGTCGCGTGCGGCGGCGGAGTTCTTGAGCACGGGGGGTCTCCTGTCAGCATTCGGGGCGAGCCTACACGATGCGGCGAAGGCGCGGGGATGCAAAGTGGTCGGCCCGGCCCCGGCGCGACAGGGCCACACTTTGGGCGGCACGATCCAACCTCCCTTATTGGCGTGGCCGCGCAGCTGGCCCATGCTGCGATCGCGCGATTGCATCCTGTGCCCACCCAACCCGAGAGGCCCGTCATGGCGCTCGCCGATGCCGAACTCATCCTCCCCGCCCCCGAAATGGCCGCGGGCGGCGCCTACGTCGACGGCGCCTTCGTGCCGATCGAGGACGCCAAGATCTCCGTGATGGATTTCGGCGTCACCCGGTCGGACTGCACCTACGACGTCGTCAGCGTATGGCAGGGCCGCTTCTTCCGGCTCGACAAGCACCTCGACCGCTTCATCGCCAGTTGCGAGCGGCTGCGCCTCGCACTGCCGCTGTCGCGCGCCGAGCTGGAGGCCATGCTGCACCGCCTCGTCGCACTGACCGGGCTGGAGGACGCCTACGTGTCGATGACGCTGACGCGCGGGCGGCCCCGTCCGAACGGCCCGCGCCGCGACCCGCGCGCCTGCGTGCCGACCTTCTACGCCTACGCGATCCCCTTCGTGTGGCTGGTCGACGAGCCGACGCGCGCCAACGGCATCGGGCTCAAGATCGCGGACACCGTGACGCGCATTTCACGCCGCTCGGTCGACCAGCGCACCAAGAACTACCACTGGCTCGATCTCGAGATGGCCTTGATCGACGCGCTCGACGACGGGGCCGACGCGGTCGTCCTGAAGGACGACGAAGGGCACATCACCGAAGGCCCCGGCTACAACGTCTTCGCCTACAAGGACGGCGTGTGGTCGACCCCCGACACCAATATCCTCGAAGGGATCACCCGCGCCACCGTGCTCGACATGCTGAGCGAAATGAACGTCGGCGCGGCGGTGCGGCCGATGGTGCCGGACGATCTTTTCGGTGCCGAGGAAGTGCTGGTGACGAGCACCGCGGGCGGCGTGATGCCGGTGACCCGCGTCAACGGCGCCCCCGTCGGCGACGGTGCGCCCGGTCCGCAGTTCGAGCGGCTGAAGGCGCTCTACTGGGAGAAGCACACCGACCCGGCATGGTCCGTCCCGGTCGACCGCAAGGTCTGACCCCAGCCGAGCGGTGTCCGCCGAACCTACACCGCCGCCGCCAGCTGCCTCGCCGGCGTGATCGCGAGGCTGCCGGAGGCCATCCGCTTCACCGTCGCGTCCGGGTCCACGACCACCGTGGTGAACGGGCTCTCGATGATCGCCGGGCCGGGGAGCGCGGTCTCGGTGCCCAGGCTGTCGAAGCTGCGCACCGCCGCATCGGTCCAGCCGTAGCCGGGGAAGAAGGCGGGGCGGCGCCCGTCGATCGCCTTGGCGGCGCCGGCAGTGAGGTCGAACCGATCGGTCTCGCGCAGGCGGCAGGAGACGCGGGCGGCCCAGCCGATCACCTCGATCTCCGATTCCGGATCGTGGATCGCGAACACCTCTTCGTGCGCGGCGTGGAAGGCGGCGACGAGGGCGCGCACGTCGGCCACGCTCGCGAACCGCGCGGTGGGGACCGCGACCTCGATCTCCCACACCTGGTCCGGGTAGCGGGCCTCGGCGAAAAGCTCGATCGTGTGGCCGACCGACCCTGCGCCCGGCCCCGCCACGAACGCCTCGCACTGCGCCCGCAACCCGTCGAGGACGGCGTCGACGGCGGCGGCGTCGAACGCGCCGGTGTGGCTGAACTGGGTGGAGCGGAACTCGGCCGAGAGATCCGACATCAGCGCCCCCGCGGCCGACAGCGCCGCCCCGACCTCCGGGATGACGAGGAGCGGGCATTCGAGCCGTGTCGCCACCATCGCCGAGTTGAGGCCGGCCGCGCCGCCGCCGCCGATCAGCACCGCACTCGCCGGGTCGATACCCTGGTTGACGGTGATCTCCATGATCGCCTGCACCATGTTCTCGGTCGCCACACGCACCACCGCGGCCGCCGCCTCCTCCGCCGAGAGGCCGAGCTGGCCGCACAGATGCGCCTCGATCGCCCCGCGCGCCGCATCGACCGACAGCGCCATGGCCCCGCCCAGGAAGTGCGCCGGGTCGAGGTATCCCAGCACCAGGCAGGCATCGGTGAGCGTGGGCTTGGTGCCGCCCTGACCGTAACTCGCCGGCCCCGGCCTGGCCCCGGCCGACTGCGGGCCGACGTGCAGCATGCCGCCGTCGTCGACCCAGGCGATGGACCCCCCGCCGGCGCCGATGGAGCGCACGTCGACGGAGGGGAAGCCCGTCATGTGTCCGCGATAGGGCGCGCCGATCCACGTCTCGCGGGTGCGCGGGATGCGCCCGCCGCGCACCAGGCTGAGGTCGTAGGTGGTGCCGCCTGTGTCGGCGATGACGGCGTTCTGGAACGCGGCGTCCTCGCCGGCGAAGTGCCGCCCCGCGACGGGCGCCATCGACGGGCCGGAGTTGATGAGGTGGACCGGATGGGCGGCGGCGTCCGCCGCGTCGATCACCCCGGCGTTGGAGGTGACGATCAGCGTCCGCCCCTTGAACCCGGCCTCTTCGAGGCGGCGCGTGAGATCGCGCATATAGCTCCCCATCAGCGGCTTCAACGAGGCGTCGATCACGGTCGAGGACGCACGCCGGTACTCCCGCAGCGACGGGTTGAGCTGGTGGCTCAGCGTATAAGGCACACCGGGCAGGTGCGTCTCGACGAGCGCGCCGACACGCCTTTCGTGCGCCCCGTTGAGGATCGACCACATGAGGCAGACACCGACCGCCTCCACCCCCTTCGCCTTCATGTCCGCCAGCGCGTCGACGAGGGCCGCCTCGTCGAGCGGCGTCTTGACCGAGCCGTCGGCGAGCACGCGCTCCGTCACTTCATAAGTGAGAGAGCGGGGCACATAAGGGGCCGGGAAACCGACGGCGAAATTGAAGACATCGGTGCGGCCCCCTTCGCGCAGGACGAGGATGTCGGGATGGCCGCGGGTGGTGAGGAAGGCGGTCTTGGCGGTGTTGCCCGTGATGATGGCGTTGATCGCGTGGGTCGTCCCGTGGATGAAGAGCTCGCCCTCGCCCAGCAGATCGGCCAGCGTGCGCCCCATCCCGTCGGCGGCGACGGCGAGACTGTCGATCACGCCGCGGATGGGGTCGTCGGGCGTGGTGGAAGCCTTGAACATGCGCAGCGCGCCCTCCCCGTCCTCCACGATGAGATCGGTGAACGTTCCCCCGGTATCGACCGCAAAGCGCATGCAACTTCCCCCTCACCTGGCGATCTGGACCGAGCAACTGCGATGCCGGGTGGCGCCGCAGTGCGCCGCGGTCCGATCTTTTGGTCGCGCGGCCCTCAATCCAACCACGGCGGGAGCGCTCACAGTGGAGCCCTGGCGCGAGGAGGCCGGCGATGACGAATGCTGCGACGAATACGCTCCGCGCCCGGCCGATCGGCATGTTGATCGCCGGTGCGCTGCTCTACGGCCTCTTCTTTCCGTTCAACAAGATGGCGGCGGAGGCGGGGGCGCCGTTCTTCTCCCACGCCTTCTGGCAGTCGTTCGGGGCGGGCGTGGCGCTTTGGGTGGTGGCGGCGGCGCGCGGCACCCCGGTCCATGTCTCCTGGCCCTATCTGCGGGCCTACGTGATGATCGGCGGCAGCGGCATCGGTCTGCCGATGGCGCTGCTGACCTTCGTTGCGCCGCACCTGCCGGCCGGGCCACTGTCACTGGTGATGGCCCTGTCGCCGACCTTCACCTACCTGCTGGCGGTGATGGTAGGGATCGACCGGTTCGTCGCGCTGGGGCTCGTCGGGATCCTCGTCGGCCTGGCGGGCGTGGCGGTGATCGTGGTGCCGGACGCGGCGCTCCCGTCTCCCGAAGCGGCGGGGTGGTTCATGCTGGCGCTGGCGGCACCGGTGATGTTCGCCGTCGCCAACGTGTCGGCCGCGGTGCTGCGGCCACCTGCGACGACATCGGTCGTGCTGGGCTGCGGGACGATGCTGGGCTCGGCCGCCGTGGTGCTGGTGTGCGCCGTGGCGACGGGCCAGCTGATGCTGCCGACGGAGCCGATGCAGCTGATCCCGGCCGTCGCGACCGCGGCGATCAACGCGACCTTCATCGTCCTCTTCGCCGAGATCGTACGGCTCTACGGGCCGACCTTCTTCGCTCAGTTCAACTACCTGGCGGTGATCGCCGCGCTCTTCTGGGGCTTCGTCTTCTTCGGCGAGCGGCCGAACGGCTTCGTCGCCGTCGCACTGCTTCTGATGGTCGTCGGCGTGGTCCTCACGGAGTTGCGCCACCGCCTGACGCCGAAGCCCTGATCGCCGCCGCTCGACGCACTCCGTGCCCGGCCCCACACGGAGAGGAGGCCGGCCACGGGTTCTCTCCGAAGCTAGGCTCCGGCCGTCGCGCGCAGCGCGTCGGTCGCGGCGACGTCCACCGCCCCGTCCGCTCCGACCACGACGCGGTATACCTCACGCGCCCGCGCGGCCGTCACCCACCGCTCGGCGAGGTCCGCGGCGACCGCGGCGACGGCGCGTTCGGAAGGCTCGCCATACCCCCCGCCGCCGCAGCAGTGGGAGACGATGCGCTCCCCCTCCCGAAGGGTGACCACCGTGCACAGATCGATCTCTTGCAGCGCACCGTCGCCACGCTTGACGGCCTGGCGCGCAGCGCCGCCGGTGGACCCGCCGCGTACGCCCTTGGCGGCGTTGATGGTCCCGTCGGACACGAACGCGACCTGCATCTCGCCGCGCGCGGGCCCGAACTCGACGCGCATCGAAGGGGCGCCCTTGTGGCGCCCGGCGCCCTCGGTGTCGGCCAGGAAACGGCGCTCCTCGACGAAGAGCGGGTGACGCAGTTCGTCCAGTTCGACACTGTCCTGATAGCACAGACCCGAATTGCCGACGTGGCCGAGCGTCACCCAGGCGTCGGCGTTCGGGCTTCCGGCGCCACCGGTCATGGCGAGGAAGATCTGGTTGACGTACCGCTCGCCACTCGCCGGGTCGATGCCGGAGACGACCCCGACGGAGGCCGGCAGGATCGGCCCGCATTCGGCAAGGCCGATGCCGTCGTGCAGCTCGGCCATCGTCGCCTGCACCGCATTGGCGACACGGTCGGCAAGGTTCGTGGTGGCGACGGAGCAGCTCGTCGGATGTCGCGGGATGCCGCAGACCGCGCCCTCGCGCAGGTGGATGTCGAGCCGGCGGAACGCGCCGGCGTTCTTCGGCACGGTGGAATCGATCGCGTTGAACACCCCCACCATCGCCGAGGTGCGCGCGCACGCCTCCGAGAGGTTCAATCCGCAGGGGAGCGCGTCGATGTTGTCGGTCAGGTCGACGGCGATGCGGGCGTTCTCGTTGTCCACCGTGACGGCGACGTGGATCGGGATGCCGTCCGCCGGCGCCCCCGGCACCGGATCGTGGGTCGACGTCCAGCTCCCCGCGCCGGACGGAATCTTGCGGATGGCGTTGACCATGCGGCTCTCGGAATAGTCGAACCACTGGGCCGTGAAGTCGTGGAGGCTCTCCCAGCCGACCTCCTCGCCCAGCGCCAGGAGTTCGCGCTCGCCGATGCGCGCCGCGCCGATCATGGCGAGATAGTCGCCCCACCACTGCTCGGGCACACGGATGCGCATCCGGCACATGCGCACGATGTCCTCGATGTTGGCGTGGTTCTCCTGCACCTTCACGCAAGGGAAGATGAGCGCCCCCTCTTCGTACACGTCGCGCGCGGAGCCCATGTAAGTGGTGGGCTGGGAGTTGCCGCAATCGGCCTGGTGCGCCTTGGCGATCAGGGTGAAGTGATGCACCCCCGCATCGTCGATCACCGGCAGGACGATGGTGTGGTCGGCCGGGTGCGAGCAGCCGTGATAGGGCGAATTGTGCAGGAAGGCGTCGCCCCGTTGGAAGCCGGGGTGAAACTCCTTCATCGACTTCGCCATCAGGTCCGGACCCGACAGCACGTGGATCGGCAGGCTCTCGGCGGTCGCCAGAAGCTGATCGTCGCGCGTGACGATACAGCACGAGAAGTCGCGCGCGATGTTGAGGACGCCGGAGCGCCCCGTGCGCAGGAGGGTGTTGGCCATCTTGCGGGCGATCCCCTCGAAGCGGTTGTTGAACACCGCGAGGCGGACGCCGTCGATGGGCGCCTTGGTGGGCTTGTCCATGCTCTCTCCTTCCGTGGGTCCGCCCGTCACCAGGCCCGCCACCCGCTGTCGACCGGCAGGACCACGCCGTGGACGGCCCGCGAGGCGTCCGAGGCGAGGAAGACCGCGGTGCCGGCCATGTCCGCGGCGGGAATGAAACTCTCGCCGGTGGGCGTACGGCGGGCCATGTCGGCGGCCCAGGTGGGGTCGGCCTGCAGGTGGGCGTTGAGGGGCGTGGCGGTGTTGCCCGGCGCGAGGGCGTTCACGTTGATGCCGAACGGCGCCAGCTCCAGGCACAGCGCCTTGGTGAGGGTGTTGAGGCCGCCTTTGGAGGCACAATAGGCCGCCGAGGACGGAAACCCGCCGATGCCGGCGATCGAGGTGACGTTGATGATCTTGCCGGCGCGCCTCGCCTTCATCGCCGGCACCACGGCCCTGGCGAGGAAGAAGCAGCCCTTCAGATTGAGGTCGAGCTGATCGTCCCAGTTCGCCTCGTCGGTCTCCTCGATCGGCCGGGGCGCGAAGAGGCCGGCGTTGTTGACGAGGATGTCCACCGCCCCCAGCGTCGCGGCCACGTCGGCGACCACCCGGTCGATCTCGGCGACGACGGAGCAGTCCGCGGCGAAGGCCCGCGCCGTGGCGCCGCCCGCGCTCAGCTCGGCGGCGAGCGCGGCGCCGCGGGCCGAGCGGTTGACGATCGCCACCTTGGCCCCCTCCGCGGCGTAGGCGCGGGCGATCACCTCGCCGATCCCCTGCGAGCCGCCGGTCACCAACGCCACCCTTCCCTCGAGTATCACCGCCGTCCTCCGCGCGCCGCCGGTCCCGCCCGGCCCGGGTCGGCTTGCGAACCGCGGGCCAGTACCGCGCCGCCGGGCGCCGGATTCGCCGTGCCGCGGGTGAATGTCGCCTGCTGGCCAAAAGTTGTGCGCCGACGCCATAGTGCGTGACGCCCCGCGCGCGGCATGTGTGCGGGGTCTCCCCTCCAGACCCGAGTTGCACGATGCCTCATTGGCCCGACCCGTCCAGCCGCTCCGCCGCCCTCTACCAGCGCGGGCTGGACGTTCTGCCCGGCGGGATCACCCGCCTCCAGCCGTGGCAGGAGCCGTTCCCCGTCTACGCCGCGCGCGGCGAAGGCGCCTACGTGGTCGACGTCGACGGGACACGCCGGCTCGACTTCCTGAACAACTTCGCCTCCCTGCTGCACGGCCACGCCTATGCCCCCATCGTCGAGGCGGTGTGCCGGCAGGTGGCGCTCGGCACCGCGTTCACCAACCCGACCGAATCGGAGGTGCAGCTGGCCGAGCTGCTCTGCCGGCGCGTCGCCGGGTTCGAGAACGTGCGTTTCTGCGTCTCGGGGACGGAGGCGGTGATGAACGCCATCAAGGCCTCGCGGGCGCTGACCGGCAAGCCGATGATCGTCAAGGTGGAGGGCTGCTATCACGGCACCTACGACTACGCCGAGGTGAGCCTCGACCCGGCGCCGGACGCCTGGGGCAACGAACCGCGCTCGGTCGGCCACGCGGCGGGCACCCCGCAGGGCGTGCTGGCGGACGTCGCGGTGATCCCGTTCGACGACCCGGAGGCGGCCGAGCGGATCATCGCGCAGCACGCCGACCGGCTGGCGGCCGTGCTGGTGGACGTCGCCCCGTCCTACCTCGGCATGCAGTTGATGAGCCGCGAGTTCGCCGCCGCGATCAACCGGGCCGCACGCGCGGCCGGGGCGATGATCATCTCCGACGAGGTCATTTCGTTCCGTTTCGCCGCCGGCGGCGCGGCGGCGCTGGTCGGCCTCGAGGCGGACTTCACCACCTTGGCGAAGATCGTCGGCGGCGGCTTTCCGGTCGGCGCCGTGGCCGGCCCGCGCGACACGATGCGCGTGTTCGACCACCGCGCCGGCAAGCCGCTCCTGCCGGCGAGCGGCACCTTCACCGCCAACCCGGTGTCGATGGTGGCCGGACGGCTGACGCTGGAGCATATGCCGCCCGAACGGTTCGATGCGCTCAACGCGATGGGCGCGGCCCTGCGCGCCAGGATCACCGAGCGGCTCACCAGCCACCGCCTCCCGGCGCAGATTACCGGCACCGGCTCGACCTTCATGCTGCACCTCAACCAGCGCGCGCTGTCCGACTATCGCTCGATGTATCCCGGAACGGCGGAGCGGGCGGCGATGGTCGAGTTGCAGCGCCTGTTGACGCTGGCCGGCTACCAGCTCTCCCCCAGGGGCATGGGCTTCCTCTCCACGGCGATGATCGAGGCCGACCTCGACGGTTTCGTCGACGCCCTGATGCAGGCCCTCGGCGCCCTCGACCTCCCCACCGCGACCTGACCGGCCTCGGGCCTAGGTCGTGCGGAAGTCGCGCGGGCTGACGCCGACCGCCTCGCGGAAGAGGCGGGAGAAATGGGACGGGTCGGTGAAGCCGACGCGGTAGCCGATGCTGGCGATCGTCTGGGCGCGGCAGGCACG
Organism: Acuticoccus sp. I52.16.1; assembly: GCF_022865125.1. NCBI lineage: Bacteria > Pseudomonadati > Pseudomonadota > Alphaproteobacteria > Hyphomicrobiales > Amorphaceae > Acuticoccus > Acuticoccus sp. I52.16.1. The sequence goes on from NZ_CP094828.1 coordinate 1,004,300, forward strand.
GTCCTTCAGCAGCCGCTTGGCCTCCTGCACGCGGCGGCTGCGCACGAACCCGGTGACGGTGTCGCCGCGTTCGGCGAAGAGCCGTTGCAGGTATCGCTCCGACACGTTCACCGCCTGGGCGATCTGGCTCACGCCGAGGTCCGGGTCGTCGAGATGCGCCTCGATATAATGGACGGCGCGGCGCATGTGGGCGATCTTGACCGAGGTGTCACGGACCGCATCCGGCCCCGCGCCGGAGGTGAGCGCGAAGGCGAAGAGCTCGACGAGGAAGTTGGCGGCGATCGCCGCGTCCGGACCCTCCAGGCCACTGGCGTTGGAGCAGAAGCCGCTCGCATAGTCGAGGAACAGCGCCACCGGCGCCTGCCGGCGCGACATGGTGCGCGCGCTGAGATCCTCGACGCCGGGAAAGCGCTCGCGCACGACCGAGGTCGGGATCCGCAGGGTGTTCTGGTCGAGTTGCATGGGCTGGTGGTAGCGATAGCGGTCCGCGGTGACGACGAACGCCATCTCTCCGGGGCGCACCACCGTCTCGCGCCCGCGCTGCTCCAGGGTGACGGGCGTGTTCAACGGCATGGAAATGTAGATGAAGTCACCGCCGCGCTGGCTCATGTGACCGCGCCCGCGCTCGACCGTGATGGGGTCGGACTTGATCATCCCGGCGCGAACATCGCCGACATCCTTGATGACGAGGCGCCCGATACCGAAGTCGGTCGGGCCGGTCATGTCGAAGGGGTAGAAGGTCTCGCACAGCGAATCGTGCCAGGTGCCGAAGCGTTTGGCGGCGGGCAGTTCGTCCACCTCGATATGGTAGTCGGACTTCAGCCCGGTCGCCCGGTTCAGCGCGCTGTCGAAGTCGGATGCCCGGTCCAGCCCCAACACGGCGCTCAACCCCGCCGCGAGGCGTGGATGTGGACGCCGCCTGGGGACCGCCCCACCGAAATCGCGCGATATTCGCCGGCATTCGCCAAATATTGAACCGGCGCGCCGGGGTGCTTGCGGCAACAGCCGAACTGTTTACTCGCCATGACAACAACCCATCGTCGTGGTTTCTGGATAATAAAGTGAAACAACGATTGACGCCTCGCGCAAGCCAAAGATGAGAGCAGCGCGAGGCCATGTTTTCATCGAACTGACTGCTTGTCGGTCAGATGGCATGCCGTCGCAGCGGTCAGGCGGCGAGACTCCGGCGGCGCGCTTCGGTGGCCGGGGCATCGATCGTCAACGTGTCGTCGTTCAGTGAGCCGGCGAAGACGACGCCGTAGACCGCGGTGGCCCGCTCCATCGTCTCGAACGATTCCAGCACGTCTTTGAGCACCTTGCGCGGGTCGCGCTCCAGGGGGCTGCCGTAGCCGCCGCCGCCCGACTGGTTGCCCTTCACCTGCTCGCCCTTCTTGAGCTGGATGACGGCGACGTTGGGCAGCTCCTCTTCCAGGCCGTTGGCGCTGACCTTGAAGTGCCGGCAGGCCATGCCCTCTTGCCCGCCGCGCACGCCCTTGGGCGGATAATATGTGCCGTCGCAGGGGAAGATCACGTCCATCGGCTCCCCGCGCGGGCCGTAGCTGACCTCCAGGGTGGGCGCGCCGCGGTACTTGCCCGCCCCGCCGCTGCCGGGCTTCACCTTCAGGTACTTGAACTCGACCGGGTGCTTCAGCTCGTCGATCTCCACCGAGTCGCGGTACATCAGCCCGCCGACCACCGGGATGCCGTAGGTCAGCCACCCGTCCGATACCGGCGTCCCCGGCCCGCCAGACGAGGTGATGATGAGCTGGTTCACGTAGGCCTCGTTGTCGTGCCGGTGGTCCTTGCCGGAGACCACCGCGAAGCCCGCGCCCATGCCGACGCCGCCTTCCGCGAGGCCCCACCCGTCGCCGATCTGCGCGAACGAGGACTGGGTGATGTTGATCAGCCGATCGGCGACGTTGGTGGTCGCCAGCGAGCAGGAGTGCGGGAAGGCCGGCCGCCCCGCCACCGAGCCGTCGCGCAGCAGCAGGCGGATGCGGCGGAACGAGCCGGAGTTGCGCGGCACCGTCGGATCGATCCCGTTGAAGACACCGGAGAAGGTCGACGCGGTGACGCACGCCTCGCTCTCGTTGAAACCGCAGTCGACGTTGTCGACGTTGTCGCGCAGGTCCAGCTCGATGGTGGCGTCGTCGGGGTCGATGCGGACGGTGACGTTGAGGGGAATGCCCTCCGGCAGGAGATCGCCGAACGGGTCGTGCGCCCCCTTGTTGACGAGGGTCGTCTTGGGCAGCTTCTTGATCGCCTGGATCATGCGCTGCTCGGAATAGTCGAACCAGTTCTTCAGGTGCGCCTTGATGGCCGCCTTGCCGTACTTCTCGCACAGTTCCTTGAGGCGCCGCTCGGCGACCCGGGCCGAGCCGATGCCGGCGAGGAAGTCGCCGTACCACTGCCCCGGCACGCGGATGCGCGAGCGGCACATGCGCACGATGTCGTCTTCCATCGTGTAGTCGCGCTGGATGCGCACGGCCGGGAAGATCAGCGCGCCCTCTTCGTACTGGTCCTTGGCGCCGGCCATGTAGGTGGTCGGCAGCGAGTTGCCGATGTCGGCCTGATGGGCCTTGGCGACGGCGGTGAATAGGTGCTCCCCCTCGAAGAAGACCGGGACGAGGAAGGTGTGGTCGGCGGCGTGAGTGCAGCCGGTATAGGGGTCGTTGTGGAGGTAGCAGTCGCCCTCCGCGATGTCGTCGCCGTGCGCGTCGCACATCGCTTTTGCCTGCATATGGCTACCGAAGATGTGGATCGGCAGGCCTTCGGCGGAGGCGAGGAGCTGGTTGTCGGCGGTGCAGATGCCGCACGAAAAGTCCCGCGCGGAGTTGATCACCGCCGAGCGGCCGGCCTTCAGCAGCGTGTTCGTCATCTCGCGCACGATGCCGTCGATGCGGTTGGCGATGATCGCCGTCATGTAGGGGTCGAAGTCTTGCGGCATGTCGGTCATGGCGGAGCCCCTTAGGCGATGTCGAGAAGGTAGTTGCCGGCGCCGGACACGGTCACGCTCATCGCGGGGTAGACGACGAGGGTGGTCGTCGGTTCCTCGATGATAGCGGGTCCGGCGATCCTCGCGCCCGGCTTCAGGTCGGCGGCCTTGTAGATCGGCGTCGTCAGCGGCGTGGCGTCGCCGAAGTAGCAGTCGCGCGTCGGCGTCGCCGCGCCGTTCAGCTTGAAGACCTCGACCTTGGGGGACGAGACCGGGGGCGAGGCCTGGTGGCAGGTGAGGCGTGCCTTCCAGCTCACCACCTCCACCGGGCTCCCCTCGTCGCGCACCGCGAAGACGCGTTCGTGCGCCTGGTGGAAGGCCTCGACGAGCGCCGCGACGTCCGCCGGCCCCTCGAAACGGGACTTGGCGAGCGGGGTGTCCAGCTCCCAGATCTGCGACTGGTAGCGCGCCTCGGCGACGTACTCGACCGTGTAGGCGGCGGTGTCGCCGCCGGCGAGCGTGCGGCGGAAGGCGGCGAGGCGGGCCTCCAGCTCGGCCAAGGTCTCATTGACGATCTCGGTGTCGAACCGGTTCGACTGGGTGACGTGGCTGGCGGCCTCCTCGGCGACGATGTCGGCGTACTGCATGCCGGCGGCGGAGAGCGCCGAGGCGATCTTCGGAAGGATGACGTTGCGGCAGCCCAGCTCCTTGGCGATCGTCATGATGTTGATGCCGGCCGCACCGCCGCCGGCGACGATGGTCGATTCGCGCGGGTTGAAGCCCTCGTTGATGGTGATGTCACCGATGGCGCGCACCATCAGGTCGCCGGCGAGCGACAGGATGCGGAACGCGGTCTCCTCCACCGTCATGCCGATCCGCTCGGCGACGGTGGTGATGGCAGTCCGCGCCGCCGCGACGTCGAGCGTCATGCGGCCGCCGAGGAAGTAGTCCGGGTCGAAGTAGCCGAGGACGGCCGCGGCGTCGGACACGGTGGGGAGCGTGCCGCCCTTGCCGTAGCAGGCCGGGCCCGGCTCGGCGCCGGCCGACTGCGGGCCGACGCGCATCAGGCCGCCTTCGTCGATCCAGGCGATGGAGCCGCCGCCGGCGCCGATGGAGCGCATGTCCACCGCCGAGATCCCCAGGAGGTCGCCGGTGTACATGCCGCCGAGCCAGGTGTCGCGCGTGAAGGTCAGCCGCCCGTCGCGCACCAGGCCGACGTCGAAGGTGGTGCCCCCGGTGTCGGCGACGATGACGTTCTCGCCGAGCGCCTCGAGCTGCGACAGCGAGAGCGCCGCGATGGGCGCCATCGCCGGGCCGGAGCCGACCGAGTAGATCGGCTTCTCGACCATGTTGGCGATCTGGTTGCAGCCGCCGGCGGTGGTGGAGATCAGGATCTCGCCGTCGTAGCCGGAGGCGCGCAGGTCCGCCTCGAGGCCCTTCAGGTGCTCCTGCATCAGCGGCTTCAGCGAGGCGTCGATGGCGGTGGCCGAGGCGCGGCGGTACTCGCGCACCACCGGGATCAGCCGGTGCGACAGCGTGTAAGGAACGCCCGGCAGCACCTCCTCGATGAGGTCGGCGAAGGCGATCTCGTGCGCCGGATTGGCGATCGACCACAGGAAGCACACCGCGATCGCCTCGAACCCGCGCACCTTCAGCGTCTCCAACACCTCGCGCGCCTGGCGGGCGTTGAACGGCACCGAGACGTCGCCCTCGGAGGTGATGCGCTCCTCCACCTCGAAGGTGTAGCGACGGGGGATGTAGGGCTCGGGGTATTCGTCGCGGAAGTCGTGCGGGTTGAACTTGCCGCCCTCCTTCAGCACCAGGATGTCGGGGAAACCCAGCGTGGTGACGAAGGCGGTCTTGGCGCAGGTCTTGGTGACGATGGCGTTGGTGGCGCGGGTCGTACCGTAGATGAGGCGCGTCGTGTTGCCGACCAGCTCGGCGAAGGGCAGGCCCAGCTCGTCGGCCGCCGCCTCGATCGCGCCGCGCATTCCGTTGAAGATGCGGTCGCGGGTGGTGAGCGCCTTGCCGATGGTGAGGGCGCCGGTCTCGTCGCTGACGACGACGTCGGTGAACGTGCCCCCGGTATCGACGGAGATGTTGAATGGCATGGGTGCGTCTTTCGATCAGCCGGGCGTCCGTGTCGGTGGCGGCCAGTCGGGATGCGTTCGGGCGCACGATCCCCGTCGCCGGGCGAGCCGGCCGCAGAACGCCGCGGCGGACGAGGCCCACGGCGCCGGATTGTCGATGGTGGCAAAAAGAGCCGGCCGGTTCGGGAGACCGGCCGGCGAAGCGAGCCGCTGCTATTTGAGGCGGAAGAGGACCTCGTAGGGGACCGGCTCGGAGACACGGTACTCGTCGACGACCTTGTGCTCGTTGTCCTTGACCTCGACGATCATGTACGGCGCGTCGTTCTGGATGTGCAGCTTGTCGGAGAAGGTGCGCGGGCCGAGGATCGTCTCGGCGTCGGTATAGGTCTCCATGATCGGGACGACCTTGTCGGCGTCGGTGCTGCCGGCTTCCTCGACCGCCTTGGCCCACAGCTCCAGCCACGCGTAGGCGGGGTAGGTGTACTGCGTCACCGGCAGGCGCCCGAACTTCTCCTCGAAGTCGGCATTGAAGGCCTGAACCGCCTCGCGCGGGTCGTCACCGTAGATCGACGCCTGGACGGGGATGTAGAAGTCGGTCAGGTCCGGCACCGCGTCGGTCCAATAGGTGCCGTCCATCGACGAACCGTTGAGGATCGGCATGTCGAGACCCGAGGCGCGGAGCTGACGCACGGCCGAGGCGCCTCCCGGCACATAGGTGCACAGCATGATCGCGTCCGGCGCCTCCGGCAGGCTCTTGATCCGCGTGATCTGCGACTGGATCGACGGGTCGTCGTTCTTGAAGGTGTCGGACCCCAGGATCTCCAAGCCGTCCATTTTGCCGGCCGCCCAGTCGAACCCGGCGCAGACCGACTTATCGTACTCGATCGTGGTGTCGAGGAGGACGTAGGCGGTCTTCATGTCGAGGTTGGCGGCGGCCCACTCGGCCATCGTCGCGCCCTGCACCTGGGCGGCGATGGATGAGGTGAAGGCGTATTTGCCCGCGCCTTCGATGCCCGCCTTCGGGTCCTCGGCGCACAGGAACATGGAGACGATGTCGGCCTGCTGCGCGGCGATCGCGGCCGGCGCGCCGAAGTCGTAGTCGCAGGAGACGACGACGAGGTCGGCCCCCTCGCGCACCACGTCCTGGCCGGCCTTGGCGCCCTGCACGCGGTCGGACTTGGTGTCGGAGGTGACGAAGCTCACCTCCCGCCCCAGAAGGCCGCCTTTTTCGTTCTGGTTGTCGATCCACAGCTTCACGGCGTTGCTCGAGTCGCCGTCGTAGGCGACCATGAAGCCGCTCTCGGCGATGGCGAGGCCGACGACGATCGGATCGTCGGCCCTGGCGGGGGCGGCCGCCATCCAGATCGTCGCCGCCAGCGCCGCGAGCGCGACACCCGTGTTCCTAGTCCGCGTCATCCCCTGCTCCTGGGTTCGAGGGTTCAATCGGCATGCGGGCCGGCGGGACGGACGGGCGCGGTTCCCCCGGCGCGAACCGGACGGCGCGCGTCGCGCATGGCCGACCGAGCCGCGGAGGTGGACCGAGCCGATCCACGGGCACCCGCCCACCTTGCGCGCCAGCTTGCGCACGCACTGCGGCAAGGGCCCGCGACACCGGGAGGGAGACCGCATTCCGGCGGCTGTCGGCGCGAGTATTACGCAAAGCGGATCGGCCGGTTATCACGGGACTGAACATTTCTTTGACACTGAGCGCCCTTGCCTCATTCCTGGGCGTTCGGCCCTTCCGCTGCTGCGTGCGCCTTGCAACAAATCAGGCGGGGCGACGCCATGGCATGCCGCCGCCAGCCCACCGGAGCGGCCGGCCGGGCGTGGCCCCGCCCTTGCAGAATGCCATTTCGCACCGCGCCGGCCGACGCCGTGCGCCGAGCGGGCAGGACGAAAGCAGGAGTCTATGACGGTTCAGATCAGCGATCCGCCGCCCTCGTCCGCCGCGGTGGACGCCGCCGTGTTCCGCGCCGAGAACATCTCCGTCCAGTTCGGCGGGCTCAAGGCGATCTCCGAAGTCAGCCTCGAAGTCGAGCGGCACCAGGTGTTCGGCCTCATCGGCCCCAACGGTGCCGGCAAGACGACCCTCGTCAATTGCCTGACCGGTTTCCAGCGCCCGACCGCCGGCAAGGTCACGCTGGCCGGAGCCGACACCACCGGCTGGTCGCCGACGCGCTTCCGCAAGGCCGGCATCGGCCGCACCTTCCAGGCCGGACGGCTGTTCCGTGACATGACGGTCTTGGAAAACGTCGAGGTCACCGCCGCGGCGCTGGGGCTGTCGCGCCGCCAGGCCCGCCTCTATGCGATGGAGATGCTGGGCTGGCTCGGCATCGCCCACGACGCCGAACGCCTCTGCGGGGGCCTGCCCTACACCGACGAGCGCCGCGTCGGCATCGCCCGCGCGCTGCTCCTCAAACCCGCATTCGTCCTGCTCGACGAGCCCGCCGCCGGCATGTCCGACCACGAGTGCGACACGCTCATGCACCTCGTGCGCGAGATCCCCAAGGTCCACGGCTGCGGCGTGCTGCTGATCGAGCACAACATGCGCGTCATCATGGGCCTGTGCGACCGCATTCACGTGCTGGACGGGGGGCGCACCATCGCCGACGGCCCGGCCCGCGAGGTGCAGAAGGACCCCACGGTCATCGCCGCCTACCTCGGAGCCGCCGCATGACCGACACGCCGATGCTGAGCGTCGCCGAACTGGAGGTGCGCTACGGCCGCCTGATCGCCGTGCGCGACGTCTCGCTTACCGTCGCGACGGGCGAGATCGTGTGCATCGTCGGCCCCAACGGCGCCGGCAAGTCGACCACGCTGGCCGCCGTCGCCGGCGGTGTCCCCAAGGTGCGCGGGACCGTGACCCTCGCGGGCCAGGACATCAGCGCCATGAAACCGGAGAACATCGCCAAGCTGGGCGTGTCGCTGGTGCCGGAGGGGCGGCACGTGTTCGCCTCCCTCACCGTCGAGGACAACTTGCGCGTCGGCACCTTCATGCGCGGCAAGGTGGACGTCGCGGCCGAGATGGACCGCGTCTTCACCCACTTCCCCCGCCTCGCCGAGCGGCGCAAGCAGGCGGCCGGCAAGCTCTCGGGCGGGGAGCAGCAGATGCTCGTCATCGGCCGTGCGTTGATGACCGCACCCAAGATCATCCTGGTCGACGAGCCGTCGCTGGGCCTCGCGCCGATGATCATCGACCAAGTCTACGCCATCCTCGTCGAGCTGCGCGAGCGCGAGGGGCTGACCCTCCTCATCAACGAGCAGTCGTCCGAGCGGATGCTGAAGTTCGCCGACCGCATCTACGTCATGCGCGAAGGGCTGATGCAGCTCGAGGGCACCCGCCGCGAGCTGGAGGACGGCAAGGCGATCCAGAGCGCCTACTTCGGCTTCGACGCGCACACCGCCACGATGGAGGTCGCCGAGTGATCCCGTTCCTCCAGAACCTCATCGACGCCGTCAGCCTGGGGAGCCTCTATGCGCTGGCGGCGCTGGGCATCGGGCTCCTCTTCGGCATCCTGCGCCTCATCAACTTCGCGCATGGCGACTTCATCACCATAGGCGCCTACGCGCTGATCGTGCCCTCGACCGACGCGGTGGCGCGCATGTTCATCGGCGGCTGGAACTTCATTCCGCTGACGCTCGCCGTCATCCTGGTATGCGTCGCCGCGGCGCTGCTGTCCGACCGGCTCCTCTTCCGCCACCTGCGCACCGCCAACCCGGCGACGCTGATGGTCGCGTCCTTCGCGCTCGGCTACGTGATCCAGAACCTGCTGCTGATGATCTATGGCGCGCGGCCCAAGGCGGTCGGCCTGTGGTCCTCGCTGACCCAGATCGTCGAGATCGGGGCGCTGCGCGTGCCGCTGCTGCAACTCATCATCATCTGCGTGACGCTCGCCCTCCTCCTCGGCCTCACCCTCTTCATGACGTACACGCGCTACGGCGTGCAGATGCGGGCGGCCTCCGAGGACTTCGTCATGGCCCGCTATCTCGGCATTCGCGCCGACTTCGTCATCGCCCTCGCCTTCGCGATCTCCGGCATGCTCGCCGCCCTCGTCTCGCTGCTGTTCATCACGCAGACCGGGGTGCTCTCGCCTCGCATCGGCGTCAGCCTGATGATCTTCGCCTTCGTCGCGACCGTCATCGGCGGCATGGGATCGCTCGCGGGCGCCGTCATCGGCGGGTTCGTCGTCGGCATCACCAGCGCGATGTTGCAGGCCTACCTCCCGCCCGACATCCGCCCCTTCCGCGACGCCTTCGTGTTCGCGATCGTCATCCTCATCCTGCTCGTGCGGCCGTCCGGCATCGTGCGTGTCAAAGCGCTGACCGAACGGGTCTGAAGGAGCCACCGATGTCTTCTGCCAACATGACCCCCGCGAAGCCGGGCGCCGGCGAGATAGTGCGCTGGGCCTGGCCGGCCGCGCTCCTCAGCCTGCTCATCCTCGCCATCGCCGTCCTCACCTTCGCCGCCGACTCCGGCGGCCTGGAACAGACCATCACCGAGATGCTGATCCGCGTCGTCGTGGTGGTCGGCATGTACGTCTTCATCGGCAACTCGGGCATCCTGTCGTTCGGGCACATCGGCTTCATGGCGATCGGGGCCTACGCCTCCGCCTGGCTCACCTGCTGCACGCTGCCGATGGTCAAGCCGCTCTACCTGCCGGGCCTGCCGGAATATCTGAAGACGACCAGTCAGCCCTTCCTCGTCGGCATCGTGGGAGGGGCGGCGCTGGCGGGCGCGGTGGCCCTCGTCGTCGGCGCGCCGCTGATGCGCCTGCGCGGCATCGGCGCCTCCATCGCGACGTTCGCGCTGCTGGCCATCATCAACACCGTCTACGGCAACTGGGATTCGGTGACGGCGGGCGCCAGCTCGATCGCCAACATCCCCGTCGTGGTGAGCTACTGGGTGGCGGCGATCTTCGCCATCGCGGCGATCTGGATCGCCTATGCCTACCAGCAGTCCAAGTACGGGCTGATGCTGCGCGCCGTGCGCGACGACGAGGTCGCCGCCAACGCCTCGGGCGCGGAGGCGGTGGGACTGCGGCTCGGCGCGTTCGTCCTGTCGGGCGCGCTGGTGGGCGTCGGCGGTGTGCTCCACGCCAACTTCCTCGGCATCCTGACGATCGACGCCTTCTACCTCGGCATCACCTTTCTCACGCTGGCGATGCTCATCATCGGCGGCATCGGCAGCCTCACCGGCGCGGTGATCGGCGTCGTGTTCGTGACCTTCGTCGTGGAGGTCTTGCGCGCGCTGGAGAACGGCGTGACCATCGCCGAAACGGTGATCGAACTGCCCAAGGGGCTCCAGGAAGTCGGGCTCGGTCTCATCATGATCGTCATCCTGCTGACGCGCCCGGCCGGCCTCACCAAGAGCCGCGAGATCCCCTTCCCCTTCGGTCGCCGCCGCGGCAAGGACGCGACGCCGGAGCACCCCGTCGCCGCCCAGCCGGCCGAGTAGCGCGATGCATGGAAAGGAGGCGACGATGGCGATGACGTCGGTCGACATCAACTGCGACATGGGCGAGGGCTTCGGCCACTGGCAGTATGGCGACGCGCCCGACGCGGCGTTGATGGCGGTCATCAGCTCCGCCAACGTCGCCGCCGGCTACCACGCGGGCGACCCCAACATCATGGACGAGGTGGCCCGCCTGTGCGCCGAGCACGGCGTCGGCCTCGGCGCGCACCCCGGCTACGGCGACCGGCAGGGCTTCGGCCGGCGGGTGATCGACGCCGCCCCCGCCGAGCTGGTGAACGACATCCTCTACCAGACCGGCGCGATCCGCGAGTTCGGCCGCCGCTACGGCATCCCGCTCCGGCATGTGAAGCCGCACGGCGCGCTCTACATGACCGCCGCCAACGACGCGGAGCTGTCGCGCCTCCTGGTGAAGGCGCTGCGCAAGACCGACCCGGACGCCGCCCTCTACTGCATGGGTCCGTCCGAGACCTTCCGCATCGCGCAGGTGGCCGGCCAGCCCACCGTGCGCGAGCTCTTCGCCGACCGCGACTACGACGCGTCCGGCCAGATCGTGTTCGCCCGCAAGATGCGCCGGCTCGACCCGCAGGCGGTCGCCGAGAAGTGCCTGCGCGCCTGCACCGAGGGCACTGTCGTGACCGTCGACGGCGAGACGATCGCGCTACCGTTCGAGTCCATCTGCTTCCACTCCGACACGCCCGGCGCGCTCGAGATCGGCACCGCCATCCACGAGACGCTGACCGGTGCGGGCATCACCATCGCCCCGCCGCCCCGCGTCGCCGCCGCCGCCTGATCCCCGCTCGCCCGTCTCACCCGAGGACACACATGGCCAAAGAGATCCGCTCGCCGCTGCCCGGCACCTTCTACCGCAAGCCCTCGCCGGACGATCCGCCGTTCGTCGAGGACGGCGGGTCGGTCGAGGTCGGCACCACCATCGGCCTCGTCGAGGTGATGAAAAGCTTTCACGAGGTGAAGGCCGAGGAGGCGGGCACCAACGTCGTCTTCAAGGTCGAGAACGAGGACCCGGTGATGGCCGGCCACATCCTCGCCGAGATGGACTGACCCGCCGGCATGTCCGCGCCCGGCGACCTTTCCGGCAAGACCCTCTTCGTCGCCAATCGCGGCGAGATCGCGGTGCGCATCGTCCGTGCCGCCAAGGCGCTGGGCCTTCGCACGGTGCAGGCGCACTCGGACGCGGATGCCGACATGCTGGCCGTCCGCCTCGCCGACGCGGCCGTCTCGGTCGGCCCACCCCAGGCGGCGAAATCGTACCTGAACATCGAGCGCGTCGTCGCCGCCGCCCAGGAGGCCGGCGCCGACGCGGTCCACCCCGGCTACGGCTTCCTCGCCGAGAACGCGACGTTCGCCGCGGCGGTGGAAGCGGCGGGGATGATCTTCGTCGGCCCCTCCGCGGAGACGATTGCGAAGATGGGCGACAAGGTCGCCGCCAGGAACGCTGCGCGCGCGGCGAACGTCCCCATCACCCCCGGCTCCGAAGGCCGGCTCGACGGGCTCGACGCCGCCCGCGCCGTCGCGGGCGAGATCGGCTTCCCGCTGATGATCAAGGCGGCGGCGGGCGGGGGCGGGCGCGGCATCCGCGTCGCGCACGACCGGGACGAACTCGCCCGGCTGGTCCCCCAGGCCGAGGCCGAGGCGCGGGCAGCGTTCGGCGACGGCGGCCTCTACATCGAGCGGTTCGTCCCCCGCGCCCGCCACATCGAGGTGCAGGTGCTGGGCGACGGGACGCGCGCCGTCCACCTCTTCGAGCGCGAATGCTCGCTCCAGCGCCGCCGGCAGAAGGTGTGGGAGGAGGCCCCGTCCGCCTCGCTCTCACCGCAGGAGCGCGAGGAGATCTGCGCCGCCTCCGTGCGCCTCGCCGAGGCGGCCGCTTACAAGGGCGCCGGCACGCTGGAGTACCTGTTCGACGACGAGGAACGGCGCTTCTCGTTCCTCGAAATGAACACCCGCATCCAGGTCGAGCACCCCGTCACCGAGGCGATCACCGGCATCGACCTCGTGGCCGAGATGATCCGCATCGCCTTCGGCGCGCCCCTGCGCCTCGCACAGGAGGACATCGCGATCACCGGCCACGCCATCGAGGTGCGCATCAACGCCGAGGACCCGGCCAAGGACTTCATGCCCTTCCCCGGCGTGTGCGGCGCGATCCACGTGCCGGCGGACGTGCGCTTCGACACGCTCCTCTACGAGGGCTACCAGATCCCTCCCTTCTACGATTCGCTGCTCGGCAAGCTCGTCGTCCACGGCGCGTCCCGCATGGAGGCGATCACCCTCCTGCGCGAGGCGCTCGCCCGCACCGGCTTCGAGGGCCTCGTCACCACGCTGGCCCTGCACGAGGCGCTCGCCGCCGAGGGCGACGTCATCGGCAACCGCATCCACACCAACTGGCTCGAGGAATGGCTCGCCACGAAGCCCTTCGAGGCGACATCATGACGGGAGGCGCCGCCACATGAAGACCCGCTACTCCTACGGAGGCGACGAGCACATCTTCGTCGAGGTGGACGACGAGATGAGCCTCGACGCCTTCTTCAAGGCGCTCTCCATCACCGGCGCGGTCGCCGAGAAGAAGATCCCCGGCGTCACCGAGATCTGCCCCGCCAACGCCTCCTTCCAGGTGAAGTTCGACCCCGACGTCATCGCCCCCGAGACGATGATGGAGACGCTGAAGTCGCTTGAGGCGGAAGCCGCCGAGACCCCCAACCGGATGACGACGCGCATCATCGAGGTGCCGGTCTACTACCAGGACCCTTGGACGCACGAGACCCTGATGCGCTTCCGGGAGCGCCACCAGGACCCGGCGGGCAGCGATCTCGACTACGCCGCCCGCGTCAACGGGTTCGCCAGCGTGGCGGCGTTCATCGAGGCGCACCACGCCAACCCGTGGTTCGTCTCCATGGTGGGGTTCGTGTCGGGGCTGCCGTTCCTCTACCAGCTCGTCGAGCGCGAGCGGCAGCTCCAGGTGCCCAAATATCTGCGCCCGCGGACCGACACGCCCAAGCTCACCGTCGGCTACGGCGGGTGCTTCGCCTGCATCTACTCGGTGCGCGGGGCAGGCGGATATCAGATGTTCGGCATCACCCCGATGCCGATCTACGACCCGACGCAGACCGTCTCCTACATGAAGGACTTCATGGTCTTCTTCCGGCCGGGCGACATCGTGAAGTGGGACCCGATCGACCGGGCCGAGCACGACCGCATCGAGGCGGCGGTGCGGGACGGGACGTGGACGCCGAAGATCGCCGAGGTGGAGTTCGACCTCGCCGCCTTCAACGCCGACGTCGACGGCACCAACAAGCGACTGATGGAGGCGCTCCATGCCGGCTGAGATCGAGGTCATCAAGCCCGGCATCCTGACGACGATCCAGGACCTCGGGCGCCCCGGCTACTTCCACCTCGGCATCCCGATGGGCGGGGCGATGGACCGCCTCGCCTTCGAGGCCGCCAACCGCCTCGTCGGCAACCCGGAGGACGCGGCGGGCCTCGAGGCGGTCTTCATCGGCCCCGAGATCGCCTTCCGCTCGGACGCCACCGTGGCCGTGACCGGCGCGACGATGCCGATCAGGATCGACGGCGAGGAGAAACCCGGCTGGACGGCGCTCGCGGTGAAGGCGGGGCAGACCCTCTCGTTCGGCTACCTCCAGGACGGCGCGCGCATCTACATCGCGATCTCCGGCGGCATCGCCACCGAGCCGATGCTGGGCTCGCGCTCGACCTACGCGATCGGCGCCCTGGGCGGGGTCGGCGGGCGCGCGGTGGCGGCGGGCGACGTGATCCCGCTCGGCGAGGCGGCGGGCGCCGCGGAGGGTCGGTCCGTGCCCGAGGCGCTCAGGCGCAAGCCGGGCAGCCCGGCGGAGATCCGCGTGCTCCCCGGCCTCTACTGGCACCGCATCACGCCGGCCTCGCAGGCGAACTTCTTCGCCGACACCTGGATGGTCGCGGCCGAGGCCGACCGCATGGGCTACCGCTTCAAGGGCGGCCGGCCGCTGGAGTTCGTGCCGCGCGAGCCGCCGTTCGGCGCCGGCTCGGACCCGTCCAACATCGTCGACGGGTGCTATCCCTACGGCTCGATCCAGGTGCCGGGCGGGACCGAGCCGATCTGCCTCCACCGCGACGCGGTCTCGGGCGGCGGCTACTTCATGATCGGCACGGTGATCTCGGCCGACATGGACCTCATCGGCCAGCTCCAGCCCAACGTGAAGGTGACGTTCATCGAGGTGGACATGCCGGCCGCGCTCGCCGCCCGCAAGGCCCGCGCGGCGCTGGTGGAGGAGATGCGCGCCGCGCTCGCCTGACGCTCCGGCGGGCGCCCCGGCGCCCTCCCCCCGCGGTCGTCAGCGCGATAAACGGGTTTACCTCGTGCCGTTGCCGGGCCAACGTCCGGCGACGCCGGAGCCGACCGGCCCGCACGAGGGAGGACCGATGATGACCCGCCGCCGCACCGCCCGTGGGGCGTTCCATTGATGCGCTCGTTCCTGTTCGTGCCGGGCGATTCGGAGAAGAAGCTCGCCAAGGCCTACGATTCGGGCGCCGACGTCGTCATCCTCGACCTCGAGGACTCGGTCTCGGCCGACCGCAAGGCCGCCGCGCGGGGTCTCGTCGCGGAGGCGGCGACGGACGCGCCCGGCTACGTCGCCGTTCGCGTCAACGCGCTGGACACCGGCCTCGTCGACGACGACCTCGCCGCGGTGATGGGCGCGCGCCCGGCGATGATCGTGCTGCCGAAGAGCGAGACGGGGGCGGACGTGGCGCACCTGGGGGCCAAGCTCTCGGTGGCGGAGGCCGAGGAGGGGATCGCCGAGGGGGCGACGAAGGTGCTCGCGATCGCGACGGAGACGGCGCGGGCGATGTTCGGTCTCGGCACCTACGATGCGGCCGGCCCACGGCTCGCGGCGATGACGTGGGGGCTGGAGGACCTGTCGGCGGCGCTCGGCGTGTCGCGCACGCGCGACGAGGCGGGCCGCATCACCGCGGCGTTCGCGCATGCGCGCACGCTGTGCCTCGCCGGCGCCAAGGCGGCCGGCGTGTTGCCGATCGATTCCGTCTATACCGACTTCCGCGACCTGGACGGCCTCGCCGCAGAGGCGCGCGAGGCGGCGGCGGACGGCTTCCTGGGCAAGCTGGCGATCCACCCTGCGCAGGTGGCGGTCATCAACGAGGCGTTCACCCCGTCGCCCGAGGCGGTCGCGGCGGCCAAGCGCATCGTCGCCGCGTTCGACGCCGCGCCCGGAGCCGGCGTCGTCTCGCTGGACGGCAAGATGGTGGACCGCCCGCACCTCGTGAACGCGCAGCAGCTGCTGGCCCGCGCCGGCGAGGGCTGACCCTTCCCGCCGCTTCCTCCGCCGCCTCCTCCGTCTCCGCCTACCGCTCCCCCCTCGAAGGCCGACCCGAGACGCCGACCCCCGACGCCGACCTCTGACGCTGGGCCTCCCGCGCACGGCATCTCCCCATCGTCGCGCCACGGCAGGGCGGTCGCTGTCGCCTGTTCCTCGGAGCCGTCCGTCGCTGAAGCCCGATCAGCGCCGGGGCGGTGCGGGGTGCAAGGCCGAAGAGCGAAGCGTGCCTTGCGGCCTGCGCCGCCCCGGTGCCGGGCGTCTTCAGCGATGGGCGGCTCCGAGGGACAGGCGACCTCCCCTGTTCCTTGGTGAGTTCCCGAGCCCCTGCGGCGCGTGCGTCAGTGCCGCCCCCATCGCCCCTGCGGCGGCGCGCCTCCGCCGCAGGGTGTCGACGTCACCCCGGGTAGGTCTCGGCGAATGCCGGGATTTGCATCGCGCGTTCGGCGTGCGCCGTCAGCTTCGGGTATCGGCCTTCGACGAGGAAGGGGTTCGTCGCCTTGGCCTGATGGAAGGTGCAGACGAAGGCGATGTCCGACCCGTCGGGTGTCTCGCCGCCGAAAAACCCGGCCTCCGGGGCGAGCGCTTCCATGGCGGTGAAGCCGCCCTCGATCTGGGTGAGGACCCGCTCCTGCCAGTCCTTCCAGTGGAACGCCTCGGGCCGGCGGTTCTTCTCGTAGACCAGCGAGATGACCTTCTCGACCGACGAGTGGGCGAGGCCGATCCGCTGCATGCAGTCGCGCCGGGGAATGCCGGTCGCGGGGACGAGGCGCTCGTCGGGGAGCGAATCGTCCAGCCAGTCGCAGATCGGGATCGTTTCCAGAAGCTTGGTGCCGTCGTCCAGGACGAGGACGGGCACGCGCATTCCGGGGTGGAAGCTCTTGATCGTGTCGGCCTGGGCGGGGTCGGTCGCGGCGACGGGCAGCACCTCGATCTCGCGTCCCTGCAATGCGCACCAGATCGCGACGCGCCGCACGTAGGGCGAGAGCATGCGCCCCACCAGTTTCATCGAAGCCTCGGCCATCAACGTCCTCCCGTTTCTCTTTCGCCGCGCGCCGACGCGCCCGGTCGAGGATCGATCCGGGTCAGCCGTTCGGCGCGCTCTGCAGCGTGGCGATGTCTAGTTTAACCATTTGCAACATCGCCGCTACCACGCGCGCGGCTCTGGCCGGGTCGGGGTCGTTCAGCAAGTCGCGCAGGATGGTGGGGACGATCTGCCAGGAGAGGCCGTAGCGGTCGGTCAGCCAGCCGCATCGGGCGGGGGCGCCGCCACCGGCGAGGAGGGTGTCCCAGTAGCGGTCGATCTCGTCCTGGGTGTCGCACAGGACGGTCATCGAGAGGGCTTCGGTGAATGGCTTGTCGACCCCGCCGTTCATGGCGGTGACCGACTGTCCGAAGAGTTCGAACTCGACGGTCAGGACGGCGCCTTGCGGGCCGGGCCCGCCCGGCGGCCAGCGCGTGGTGCGCACCAGCGCCGAGTCGGGAAAGGTGGCCACGTAGAACTCTGCCGCCTTGAGCGCCTCGGAGGCGAACCACAGGGCGGGGACGAGTTGCTGCGTGGCCATCGCAGCCTCAGCCGACGATCTCGTTGCCGCCGAACCAGAAGGCGATCTCTTCGGCGGCGGTCTCCGGGGCGTCCGAGCCGTGGACGGAGTTCTCGCCGATGGAGGTGGCGAACTCCTTGCGGATGGTGCCCGGCGCGGCCTCGGCCGGGTTCGTGGCGCCCATCACTTCGCGGTTCTTGGCGATGGCGTTCTCGCCTTCCAGCACCTGCACGACCGTCGGGCCGGAGGACATGAACTCGGTCAGCTCGCCGTAGAACGGGCGCGCCTTGTGGACCTCGTAGAACTTCTCGGCCTGCTGCAGGGACATCCACACGCGCTTGGAGGCGACGACGCGCAGGCCCGCCTCCTCGAGCTTGGCGGTGATCGCGCCGGTCAGGTTGCGCTTGGTGGCGTCCGGCTTGATCATGGAAAAGGTGCGTTCGATGGCCATGGTATCCTCGAGTTGCCGCGGGCGGCGTGTGTCGGGTGGTGTCGCCGGCGACTGTCGCGCCGGGGTGTTGCGCTCGCTATAGGATGGCCCAGCCCACAACCGCAACAGGAGGCACCCCGCGTGAACGCATTCCCGATGCTGGCCCGCTACAACCGGTGGGCCAACGAGCGCGTCTACGACGCCGCCGCCGCCCTCCCCGATGCGGACTACCATGCCGATCTCGGCGCCGCGTTCGGCTCCATCGCGGCGACACTCAATCACCTCGTCGTCGGCGATCTGATCTGGCTGTCGCGCTTCGCCGGGACGCCGGCGCCGCAGCTGTCGCTGGATTCCACGGTGGCCGAGGACCTCCCCACGCTGCGGCAGATGCGCCAGACGCTCGACACCGAGATCGTCACATTCGCCGATCAGCTCACCGATGCGGCGATCGGCGCCACCTTCAGCTACACGCGCGCCACCTCGCCCGAGACGCTGACCGAGCCGATCGCCCCGGCGCTGGTGCATTTCTTCAACCACCAGACGCACCATCGCGGCCAGGTCCACGCGATGCTCACGCGCCTCACCGGCGAGGCCCCGGCGCTCGACCTCATCTACTTCTCGCGTCTGCACGGCGCGGCGGCTTGATCCGGCGGCGCACCTTTGCCCTCCCGCCACCCATCTGCCAATACTGACCCGGATCGGTCGAGGCCGGCGGAGGGCGTCATGAGGTGGATCGCAGAGGCGGCGGCCGGCTCGCGCGCGCTTGTCGCCACGCTGGCCGTGGCGCTGGCCGTGGCCGGTGCGGGCGCAGCGCAGGCGCAGCTCTACCAAGGCCCCATGGCCAGCGAGCTGAGCCCGCAATTCTACGCCTGGCTGCGCCAGCATTCCGACGCTTTCTTCGCTGCCTACATGACACCGGACGGCCGCGTCTTCGATCCCGAGAATGGCGGCATCACCCACTCCGAGAGCCAGGCCTACGGGATGGCCATCGCCTACGATGCCAACGACGCCGAGACCTTCGACCGGATCTGGACGTGGACGCGCGATACCCTTCGCAACGCCGACGGGCTGCACGCCTGGCGCTACGAGCCCGGCCGCGGCGTGGTCGACCGCAACAACGCCACCGACGCGGACCTGATCATCGCGGCGATGCTCAGCCTCGCCGCCAAGCGCTGGAACCGGGGCGACTACCTCCGCGCCGCGGTGCAGACCGCGAGCACACTCGGCGATGCGGTGCTGCTGCGCCACGAGGGGGTCGTCGTCATGCTGCCGGGCCGCAGCGGCTTCACCCGGCCCTCGCAGCCGGACGGACCGGTGGTGAACCTCTCCTACTACCACTTCGACGTGATGCGCATCGTCGCCGACCTCGACCCGTCGCACCCCTGGGACGAAGCGATTTCGGCCGGGCTGGACTTCTATGAACGGGTGGTCGACGCGTGGATCCCCAGCGACTGGACCTCCGTGGCCGATCCGCAGAGCCCGGTTCCGGCCGAGCGCTTCCCGCGGCGCGCGTCCTACGATGCGGTGCGCGGCCCCATCAACCTCCTGGCGATCCCGTGGGACAGGCAGGGCGAGCTCCTGCGGATCGTCGACCGCCGCTTCGCCAGCCATGGCGCGGTCCCCGGCATCTACGATCCGCACCGCGGCGTGCGCACGGCGGACCTCGCGGGCACCGGCTACGAGCTGATCGCCGCTGCCGTCCACTGCGCGGCGACCGGGACGCAGGTGCCGATGCGGTTCTTCGCGTTCCGCCCCGAAACCTACTTCAGCTCCGCGCTCCAGCTCCTGGTGATCCACCAGCTCTACACCAAGTATCCCCGCTGCATCCCGATCTGACCGGGCTGCCACACGAGGGTCGCGGGAGGGTCGGGGGGCCGCATGTCGCGCTTGCCTTCGGCGCGGCGGTGACGATAGTTCCGGCCATGCTGACGATCCGCAACCTCACCTACCGTATCGACGGGCGCACCCTCCTCGAGGGCGCCGACGCGACCGTGCCCGCGGGGGCCAAGGTCGGCCTCGTGGGCCGCAACGGCTGCGGAAAGACCACCCTCTTCAACCTCATCTGCGGCGAGCTGTCCCCCGAATCGGGCGATATCTCCCTCGCCGAGGGCCAGCGCATCGGCCGCGTCGAGCAGGAGGCGCCCGGCAACGACGCGACCTTGATCGAGACCGTGCTCGCCGCCGACACCGAGCGCGCCGCGCTGCTGGTCGAGGCCGAGACCGCGACCGACCCCCACCGCATCGGCGAGATCCACAACCGCCTCGCCGACATCGACGCCTACTCCGCCGAATCGCGCGCCGCCTCGATCCTCGCCGGCCTCGGGTTCGACGACGCGGCGCAGAAGCGGCCGTGCTCGGCGTTCTCCGGCGGGTGGCGGATGCGGGTCGCGCTGGCGGCGATCCTCTTCCTGCAACCGGACCTGTTGCTGCTCGACGAGCCGACCAACTACCTCGACCTCGAAGGGACGGTCTGGCTGGAGACCTACCTGCAACGCTACCCGCACACCGTCATCGTCATCAGCCATGACCGCGACATGCTGGATTCGGTCGCCCGGCAGATCATCCACGTCGACAACGGCAAGCTCGTCCCCTACCGCGGCAACTACTCCGAGTTCGAGCGCCAGCGGCGCGAGCGGGCCGAGGCGAAGGCGCGGCAGATCGAGCGGCAGGCGGCCGAGCGGGAACACCTGCAGGCCTTCGTCGACCGTTTCCGCGCCAAGGCCTCGAAGGCCAAGCAGGCGCAGAGCCGCGTCAAGAGGCTCGAAAAGATGAAGTCGCTGGAGCCGATCCTCGACGAGACGATGCCGCCGATCCGCATCCCCTCGCCCAAGCGCCAGCTCTCGCCGCCGATCATCGCCGCCGACCGCGTCGTCCTCGGCTACGACGGCAAGTCGGTGCTGCGGCGGGTCAACATCCGCGTCGACGACGACGACCGGATCGCGCTTCTGGGCGCCAACGGCAACGGCAAGTCGACGCTCGCCAAGATGCTGGCCGGGCGGCTCGATCCGATGGACGGCTCCGTCACGCGGGCCGATCGGATGAAGATCGCCTACTTCGCCCAGCACCAGCTCGACGAGCTGCGGCCGAAGGAGACGCCGGTCGAGCACGTCCAGGCGCGGCTGAAGTTCGAGGAAGACGAGAAGGACGTACGCGCCCGCATCGCCCAGATGGGCCTCGCCGGCGAGAAGATGGACACGCCCGCCAGGGACCTCTCCGGCGGCGAGCGGGCCAAGCTGCTCCTCGGCCTGGCGACCATGGGCGGCGCCAACCTCCTCATCCTCGACGAGCCGACCAACCACCTCGACATCGACTCGCGCGCCGCCCTGGTGGACGCCATCAACGGCTACGAGGGCGCGGTGATCCTCATCAGCCACGACCGCTACCTGGTCGAATCGTGCGTCGACCGGCTGTGGCTCGTGGCCGACGGCACCGTCGACGCGTTCGACGACGACATGGAGGCCTATCGCGCGCTCATCCTCGGCAACGCGCGCAAGGGCAAGGGGGACGACAAGCCCGGCGACAAGCCGAGCGCCGCCGACCGCCGCCGCGAGGCCGCCGAGGCGCGCGCCCAGCTCGCCCCCTTGCGCAAGAAGGTGCAGGCGGCCGAGAAGGACATCGCCCGGGCCGAAGGCGAAATCGCCAAACTCGACGCCAAGCTGGAAGACCCGGACCTCTACACCAGGGACCCGGCCAAGGCGACGCAGCTCTCCAAGGCACGGGCCGACTGGGTGCGCGCGCGCGAATCCGCCGAGGAGGCATGGCTGGAAGCGTCCGAGGCCTACGAGGCGGCCGAGGCCGGTACCGCACTCGCCGGCTGAGCGCCACGCCTTCACGTGCGGACAACCTGTGTGGCCCTATTGATGGCGGGCAGCATTTCCTCGCTTTATTGATGAGTGCGGAGCGGAAGCTGCCGCGACGCCGGCGGGAAGACCGGCGAGCGGCCGCGTCGGCCGGTGCGGCGCCACGGCACCAGCGCCCCCGGCGGCGGCCCGAGCGCCGAGGAGAGGGACGGATGAGACGAGCCGCGATCTTATGTGCCGCCCTGATCGTCGTCGCCGGCATCGTGCCGGCTGCGGCGCAGCGGCTACCGCCGCAGAAGGACGACCGCTTCGCCTATCCGGGCGTGCTCGTTTCCGAAGACGGCGGCGCCTACCGCGTCATCGACTACGACGAGATGCGCGACGTGAACCGGCGCGACGCGGTGCCGGAGCGGCGTGTCCACTCGCAATATATCTCGCTCGGAATCCGGCGCAATCAGGCCGATATCCTCGCCCGGACCGACGCGGGGGACGTGATGCACGTCGCCGTCGGCCGGCGCACCGGGTCGAAGCTCATCGTCATCTACATCCACGGCCAGGGCGGCAGCCGCAAGCAGGGCGTCGACGACCTGATGTTCGGCGGCAACTTCAACCGCATCAAGAACATGGTCGCCGCGGCCGGGGGCGTCTACCTCTCGCCGGACTTCGCCAACTTCGGTGCCAAGGGGGCCGCCCAGGTCGCCGCCCTCATCAAGGTCTACCGCGCCACAGCGCCCAACGCGCCGGTCTTCGTCGCGTGCGGGTCGATGGGCGGGGCGATCTGCTGGCTGCTGTCGCGCGACCCGGCCGTCGCGCCGATGCTGGGCGGGCTCCTGCTGCTCGGCTCCTTCCCCGATCCCGACTTCACCGAGAGTCCCGCCTTCCGCGACCGCGTGCCCATCCTCCTCGCGCAGGGGAGCGCCGACCCGGTGATGCCCGTCGCCAAGACCGAGGCCTTCTACCGCTCCATCCGCGCCGCCGCCCCGGACTATCCGGTCCGCATGCTGCGCTTCGAAACCGGCAAGCACGGCACGCCGATCCGCATGACCGACTGGCGCGAGACGATCAACTGGATGCTGTCGGCCAAGTAGAACGGGGCGCGGCCCGCCCGTCAGGCCGCCCGGTGGTGACCCGTCAGCGCGCGGTCGACCGCCGCCCGGCAATGCAGCTCGGTGGTGGAGAAAGCCGGCAGCGGCGATTGTTCGGGGCTGATCAGCAGCGGGATCTCGGTGCAGGCGAGCGCCACGCAGTCGGCACCGCGCGCGCCGAGATCCTCGATCACGCCCCGGTAGAGCGCACGGGTCCGGTCGAGAAAGCGGTTGTGCACCAGCTCGTCGTAGATGCTCTCGTGGATGAAGCGCTTCTCCGCCTCGACCGGGATCACCGCCTCGAGGCCGTATCGCGCGAAGATCTCCGGGTAGAAGTCGCTCTCCATCGTTTTGCGGACGCCGAGGACCGCCGGGCGCTTCAGCCCGCGCGCGGCGATCGCCTCGCCCGTCACGGCGGCGATGTGCAGGAACGGGATGGAGAGCGCCGGCTCGATCTGCGGCACGAAGCGGTGGACGTCGTTGCAGGTGATGACGACGAAGTCCGCGCCGGCCGCCTGGAGAGCCTGCGCGGAAGCTGCGATCTGATCGCACGCGGCGGCCTCGTCGCCCCGATCGATCACCGCCGCCACGTAGTCCTGACGGTCGACGCTCTCGAGGACGATGCGCGCGGAGGCGACGCCGCCCAGCCGAGCCTGCATCAACTCGTTGATGCGCTTATAATATTCGGCGGTCGACACCCAGCTCAACCCGCCGATCATTCCGATCTTTTGCACCGACTCCCCCCCTCTACGACGCCTTGACGTCGCACGCCGGCGAGCCTGCCGGCACCAGGGCGACCACCCTGTAGCCGTCGCGGCGCAATGCGGCGAGGAACCCCGGCAACATCGAGGCGGTGCGGGCGTGAATGTCGTGGAAGAGGATGATGCCGCGGCCCCGTTCCTTCAGGCGTGCCAGCGTGCGGCGCATCACGGTGTCGCCCGGAGTGCGCACGTAGTCCTTGGAGTCGATGTCGACGTCGATCACCACGGTGCCGCGCTTGGCGAGAGTGTGGCGCAGGTTCGCGGTGTCCGCCAGGTAGGGGAAACGGAAGAAGGGCGCCATCGCGTGGCCGGAGCCCGCCAGCGCCTTCGCCACCGCGCGCTCCCCGGCGGCGATCTCGGCGAGGGCGGCCGGTCCGCTCAGCTTGGCGAGGTTGGCGTGGTCGTAGGTGTGGGACCCGATGGTGTGGCCGCGCCGGGCGACCTCGCGGGCGATGTCCGGGTAGGCCGCCGCCATCTGCCCGACCATCAGGAAGGTCGCCTTCACCCCTTCGGCGTCGAGCGCGTCGAGGATGCGCTTCGTCTTGCCCGGCATCGGCCCGTCGTCGAAGGTGAGCACCACCTCGCCCGGCTCGAGGTCGATGTCGCTGACGCGTGAGATGGGAAGGACGCGCCCCGCGAGGAGGCTGCGCGGACGGCCGGCGGTGCCGCACTGGCCGCGCGGTGGCACCGTGGCGCTCGCCACGACCGGCGTCGGCGCGGGGTCCGCGGGCGCGACGATCGTGATCGGCCGGGGGTCGTAGTAGGCGAGCGTGGTGTTCGTCGATGACGACTGGCACCCGGCGACGAGGGCCGCGACGAAGGCGAGGAGCGCGGCGACGAGCGGCGGTCTCATGCGGGGAGCCTATGTTGGGCTATGGTTTCCCAACCATTGCGGGGACTGGTTAACGCCCGGTTGCCCCGCTCCGCTCAATTCGCCCGCCGTGCCCTCCGCGCAGGCCGCCTCCCCCGTCCGGCCGGGGCGCCGATGCCCCGCCGGGGCCGCGACGCCCCTCCGGGCTCAGAGCGCCGCCAGCACCCGCGCCCAGGAGCGGATGCCCTTGTGGAACGAGGACATGTTGAACTTCTCGTTCGGCGAGTGGACGTTGTCGTCCTCCAGCGCGAAGCCGATCATCAGCGTGTCCATGCCGAGCCCGTGCTTGAAGTCGTGGACGATGGGGATCGAGCCGCCCATGCCCACCATCGCGGTCTCCTTGCCCCACTCCTCGGCGAGCGCCCGGCGGCCGATCTCGAGGATCGGCCAGTCGCCCGGCACGCGGAAGGCCGGCCCGTTGCCGTGCTTCTTGAACTCGACCGTGCAGTCCGCCGGCACCCGCTCGGCCACGAAGGCGCGGAACGCTTCGCGCAGCTTGTCCGGGTCCTGATCGCCGACGAGGCGGAAGGAGATCTTGGCGTGCGCCTCGGCGGGGATGACGGTCTTGAAGCCGGCGCCGGTGTAGCCGCCCCACATACCGTTCACCTCCAGCGTCGGCCGCGCCCACACCTGTTCGAGGACCGTGCGCCCCTCCTCGCCCGCCGGCGTCTCCAGGCCGATCGGGCCGAGGAACTTCTCGGCCGTCATGTCGAGGTTGGCCCAGTTTTCCAGCGTCTCGGGCGGGGTCTCGGTCACGCCTTCGTAGAATCCCGGCACGGTGACGCGGCCGGTCTCGTCGTGCAGGTCGGCGATGATCTTGGCGAGGACGTGGTTGGGGTTGCGCGCCGGGCCGCCGAACTGGCCCGAATGCAGGTCGCGGTTGGCGCACTTGACGGTGATCTCGTCGCCCACCAGGCCGCGCAGACTGAGCGCGATCGCCGGCGTCGCCGCGTCCCACATGCCGGTGTCGCACACGAAGGCGGCATCGCAGCGGATCTCGTCGGCCGATTTGGCGAGGAAGCCCGGAAGGCTCGGCGAGCCGGACTCCTCCTCGCCCTCGATCAGCACCGAGACCGGCACCGGCAGCTTGCCCTCGACGGCGAGGATCGCGCGCACCGCCTCGATGAAGGTCATCAGCTGGCCCTTGTCGTCGCAGGCCCCGCGCGCGACGATGATCTTCGAGCCGTCCTCGCGGGTGACGACGCGCGGCGCGAAGGGCTCCTCGTCCCACAGTTCCAGGGGATCGACGGGCTGCACATCGTAGTGGCCGTAGAAGAGGATGTGCGGCTTACCGCTCTCGGGACCCTCGGCCGGCTTGGCGAGGACCATGGGCTTGCCCTCGGTGTCGCGCACCTCGGCGGCGAAACCGAGCGAGGCGAGGTCGTCCTTGATCCAGGTCGCGGCCTCGCGGCACTGGGCGTCGTAGGCGGGGTCGGTGGAGATCGACGGAATCCGCAGCAGCGCGAACAGGCGCTCCAGGCTCTGGTCGAGATCGTCGTCGATGCGCTTGAGGATCGCGTCGATGTTCATGAGGGTCCTCCCGGTTGCCTTCCGGCATCGTCTGACAATAATGCACTCGGGGGGAAAGCAGTATGAGCACTTCAGCGCAAGCTTCCTTATTGGAGGCGTGGCGCCCGCTGGCGGAAAAAGCCCTCAAAGGCCAAAGCCTTGAGACGCTGGATACCGAGACCGCGAGCGGTCTCAGGATGGGTCCGCTCTATGCGGCGGCCGAACCCTGCTATCTGGGGCGCCCTTATGCCGGGCCGTGGCAGGTCGTCGCGCGGGCGGACGCGTCCGGCACCGCCGCGCAGGCCCTCGCCGACCTCGAGAGCGGCGCCGCGGTGCTGGAGCTGGTGTTCGCCGGCGCCCCATCCGCGTTCGGCCGCGGCCTGAGCGTCGGCACCGTCGCCGACCTCGACGCTGCGCTCGCCGGCGTCGTGCTCGACCTGGTGCCGATTCGCCTCGCCGCCGGCTCCTCCGGCCTCGCCGCCGCCGCGCTCTTCGCCGCTCTCGCCGAGCGACGCGGCAGCCGGCCGGCCAGCCTCCACGCCGGGATCGACCCGGTCGGCGCCTTCGCCTTCACCGGCGCTGCGCCGCCCTGGCTCGACCCGGTGGCCCTGGTCGACGCGGTCGCCGGTATCGAGGCGATCGGCGCGCCGGGCACTGCGTTGCTGGCCGACGGGCGCATCGCCGCCGAGGCCGGCGCCGCCCCCGCGACCGAAATCGCCTTCGCTCTCCACGCCATGGCGACGATGATGCGCCTCGCCGATGCGGGCGGCCTGGGCGCGGACAAGGCGCTGGCGGCGACGGCGATGGCGCTCTCGGCGAGCGAGAACCAGTTCGCCACCATCGCCAAGTTTCGCGCCGCCCGACGGCTCCACGCACTGATGGCGGAGGCCGTCGGCCTGACCGCGCCGCTGATGCTGCACGGCGAGACGCTGCACCGCATGCTGGCTTTCAACGACCCGCAGACGAACCTGCTGCGCCTCACCATCGCCGCCTTCTCGGCCGGCGTCGGTGGCGCGGATTCGGTGTCGGTGCTGCCGTTCGACGCGGCGGCGACGCCGTTCGCCCGCCGGATGGCCCGCAACATCCAGACGCTGCTGATCGAGGAATCGCACGTCGGCCGCCTGTCCGACCCCGGTGCCGGCGCAGGCGCGGTCGAGGCCTTCACCGACGAGCTGGCCGAGATCGCCTGGAGCCGCTTCCAGCTCCTCGAGAGCGAGGGCGACGCCGTCGCCACCGGCAAGCTCGCCGAGATGGTCGCCACCGACCGTGCCACCCAGCTCGAGCGCCTGAAGGACAAGGAGCGCGCCATGATCGGCGTGACGATCCACCCGCCTCAGACGCCCGCCGCTGTGCCACCGGAGCCGTCCGCCGCGCCGCTGCCCGCCGGCGCGCCCGTCGCCCGCGACTTCGCCGGGTTGCAGGCCGCCGCCGCCGGCGGCACGCCGTTCGCCGACATCGCCGCCGCACCGGCGGGCGACGCCGCCACCTGTCCCCCGTTGACGCCGGTGCGCGTCGCGGCGTCCTTCGGAGGCTGAGCCATGGTTCCCGACTTCCGCACCCTCGCCTACAAGAAGGCCCCCGCGGCCGAAGGCCCCGCCGACGACGCCCCGTGGACGACCGCCGAGGGCATCGCCGTCGCCCCCCTCACCGGCGCGGACGCCGTGGCGGACCTCCCCCTCGGCACCATCCCCGGCCAGGCGCCTTTCATCCGCGGCCCCTACCCGACGATGTATGTCCAGAAGCCGTGGACGATCCGCCAGTACGCCGGCTTCTCCACGGCCGAGGAGTCCAACGCCTTCTACCGGCGCAATCTCGCCGCCGGGCAGAAGGGCCTCTCCGTCGCGTTCGACCTCGCCACGCACCGTGGCTACGACAGCGACCATCCGCGCGTCACCGGCGACGTCGGCATGGCGGGCGTGGCGATCGACTCCATCCTCGACATGCGCACCCTGTTCGACGGGATCCCGCTCGACGAAATGTCGGTGTCGATGACGATGAACGGGGCGGTGCTGCCGGTGCTGGCGCTCTACATCGTCGCCGCCGAAGAACAGGGCGTGCCGCAGGCCAAGCTGTCCGGGACCATTCAGAACGACATTCTGAAAGAGTTCATGGTCCGCAACACGTTCATCTATCCGCCGCGCCCGTCGATGCGGATCGTGTCGGACATCTTCGCCTACACCGCCGAGCATATGCCGCGGTACAACTCGATCTCGATTTCCGGCTACCACATGCAGGAGGCCGGGGCGACGGCGGACCTCGAGCTCGCCTACACCATCGCCGACGGGCTGGAATACATCCGCACCGGCGTCCGCGCGGGGCTCGACGTCGACAAGTTCGCGCCGCGATTGTCGTTCTTCTGGGCCATCGGCATGCACTTCTTCATGGAAGTGGCCAAGATGCGCGCCGCCCGCTACCTGTGGGCGACGCTGGTGCAGAAGGAATTCGCCCCCAAGGACCCCCGCTCCACGTCGCTTCGGACCCACTGCCAGACCTCCGGCTGGTCGCTGACGGCGCAGGACGTCTACAACAACGTCGCCCGCACGATGATCGAGGCGATGGCGGCGACCCAGGGCGGCACGCAGTCGCTCCACACCAACGCGCTCGACGAGGCGCTGGCGCTGCCGACGGACTTCTCCGCCCGCATCGCCCGCAACACGCAGCTCGTCATCGCCGAGGAGAGCGGCACGACCCGGTTCATCGACCCGTGGGGCGGCTCGCCCGCGGTGGAGCGGCTGACGCACGACCTCGCCGCTCGCGCGCTGACGCATATCGAAGAGGTGGAGAGCCTCGGCGGCATGGCGAAGGCGATCGAGGCCGGCACCCCCAAGCTGCGGATCGAGGAAGCCGCCGCTCGCGCGCAGGCGAAGATCGACAGCGGCGAGCAGACGGTCGTCGGCGTCAACAAGTACCGCCCGGACGTCGACGAGGGCGTCGAGGTCCTCAAGGTGAACAACGCCGACGTGCGCCGCCGCCAGCTCGCCAAGCTCGAAAAGCTCCGCGCCGAGCGGGACGAGACCGCCACCAAGGCCGCCCTCGCCGCGCTGGAGAACGGCGCCAAGGGGAACGGCAACCTGCTGGCGTTGTGCATCGACGCGGCCCGCGCGCACGCCACCGTGGGCGAGATGAGCGACGCGATGGAGCGCGCCTTCGGCCGCCATACCGCCGAGATCAAGGCGATCACGGGCGTCTACAAACGGGAGGCCGGCAAGATGGGCCAGCGTATCGACGACGTCCGCCGCATGGCCGACGCGTTCGCCGAGGCGGACGGCCGCCGCCCGCGCATCCTCGTCGCCAAGATGGGTCAGGACGGGCACGACCGCGGCCAGAAGGTCATCGCCTCGGCCTTCGCCGACCTCGGCTTCGACGTCGACATCGGCCCCCTCTTCGCCACCCCCGAGGAATGCGCCCGCCAGGCGGTCGACAACGACGTCCACATCGTCGGCGTGTCGTCGCTGGCCGGTTCGCACCTGACGCTGCTGCCGGAGCTGCGCGACGCGCTCGCCGAGGAGGGTGCGCAGGGCGTGCTGATCGCCATCGGCGGGGTGATCCCGCCGGGCGACATTGCCGAGCTGAAGGAGATGGGCGCGGCGGCGATCTTCCCGCCCGGCACCGTGATCGCCGACGCCGCCGAGGGGCTCATCATGGAGCTGAACCGGCGTCACGGCTACGCCCCGCGTCAGGCCGCGGAGTAGCCGTGACGCTCGCCGAGGAGGATGCCGCGCTCGTCGCCGCGGCGCGCGAGGCCGCGGCCCGCGCCTACGTCCCCTATTCCGGCTTCCACGTCGGCGCGGCGGTCCGCGCCGAGGACGGGCGCGTCTTCGCCGCCGCCAATGTGGAAAACGCCTCCTACGGCCTGTCGCTCTGCGGCGAGACCAATGCGGTGATGGCCGCCGCGCTCGCCGGCGCGCGCAGGCTGACCCATGTCGCCGTGGTGGGCTACCGCGCCGCGGAGCCCGAAGGCTCGGCGATGGCGATGCCGTGCGGACGCTGCCGGCAGATCATCAACGAGTTCGCCGGCCCGCAGGCCCGCGTCATCGTCAGCGACGTCAGCGGCGACGAGGTGCTGGCGACGACGCTCGGCGCGCTGCTGCCGCACGCCTTCGGCCCCGAACGTCTCTAGGCCCCGCGATGCCGGACGAGATCGACGCCTATTTCGAGCGGACCGAGTGGCAGGAGGAGGCCGCCGCGCTGCGCCGCATCGTCCTCGCGACCGGCCTGACCGAGGAGGTGAAGTGGCACCAGCCCTGCTATACGTGGGGCGGCCACAACATTGTGCTGCTGCACCGGCTGAAGGCCGCGATCGGGCTCGCCTTCATGCGCGGGTCGCTGCTGAAGGACCCCGCCGGCATCCTCGAGGCACCGGGCGAAAACTCGCGCCACGGCCGCCGCGCGATGTTCACGAGCGTCGCCGGGATCACCGCTGCCGAGGCGACGCTGACCGCCTACATCCACGAGGCGGTCGGGCTCGCCGAGGCCGGCGTCCGTGTCGAAAAGCCGGCCGGCTTCGACCTGCCGGACGAGTTGGCGGCGGCGCTCGAGGCCGACGCCGCGCTCCAGGCCGCCTTCGAGGCGCTGACGCCGGGACGCCGACGGTACTACGCGATCTACTTCGGCGAACCGAAAAAGGCCGAGACGCGGGTCGCGCGGATCGCGAAATATCGCGACAAGATCCTCTCCGGCCGCGGCGTCAACGACCGCTGATCGCCGCGCGCGGAGCATCGGGGCGCGCGCGTCGACCGGCGCGCGCGGCCCCGGATCGAGGCGGCACCGCGCGCGCCGGTCCCGTGCCGATCAGGCTGCGGGTCGCCTCCCCGCCCCTCCGCTGCCGCGTCAGACCGGCCGTGGGGTGGCACGCAGGAAATTGAAGTCGCAGCCGTCTTCGGCCTGCAACACCTCGTCGAAGTAGAGCTTGGCGTAGCCGCGGGTGGCGCGGGTGTGCGCCGGTGCGGTCCACGCGGCACGTCGCACCGCCAGCTCGTCTTCGTCCACCATCAGCTCTAGTTCGCCGGCGGGAGCGTCGAGGCGGATCATGTCGCCCGTGCGCACCAGCGCCAGCGGCCCCCCCTCGGCCGCCTCCGGCGAGATGTGCAGGACGATGGTGCCGAAGGCGGTGCCGGACATGCGCGCGTCCGAGATCCGCACCATGTCTTTCACCCCGGTTGCGGCGAGCTTCTTCGGGATCGGCAGGTAGCCCGCCTCGGGCATCCCGGGCCCGCCCTTGGGACCGGCGTTCTGCAGCACCAGGACGTCGTCGGCGGTGACGTCGAGGTCGGGATCGTCGATCCGCGCGGCCATGTCCTCCAGCGAGGCGAAGACCACGGCGCGGCCGGTGTGGGTGAGGAGCCGCTCGGTCGCCGCCGCCTGTTTCACGATCGCCCCGCCCGGCGCCAGGTTGCCGCGCAGCAGGCGGATGCCGCCGCCGGAGTGGATCGGGTCGGCGACCGTGCGCACCACGTCCTGCGTCCAAGCCGGGGCGGCCTCGGCGAGGTTCTCGCCCACGGTCTTGCCGGTGATCGTCATGCAGGAAGTGTCGACGAGGTCCTCGATCTCGCGCAGCACCGCGGTCAGGCCGCCGGCCTTGTAGAGATCCTCCATGTAGTGCTGCCCGCTGGGCTTGAGGTCGACGAGCACCGGCGTCTCCGCGCCCAGCCGGTCCATGGCCGCGAGGTCGAAGTCGAAGCCCAGGCGCCCGGCGATCGCCGCCAGGTGGACGACCCCGTTCGTCGATCCGCCGATCGCCTGCAGCACGCGCACCGCGTTGGCCATCGAGGCCTCGGTCATGATGTCGCGCGGGCGAAGGCCCTCGGCGGCGATCTCCACCACGCGGGCGCCCGTCGCCTCGGCGTGGCGCAGCCGGTCGGCGTGGACGGCGGGGATCGCCGCACCGCCGGGCAGCATCATCCCCATCGCCTCGGAGACGAGCGCCATCGTCGAGGCGGTCCCCATCACCATGCAGGTGCCCGGTCCGGGTGCCAGCGCGCCGGAGATCTCCTCGATCTCCTCGGCGTCGATCTTGCCGGCGCGGTGCTGGCCCCACAGGCGCCGGCAGTCGGTACAGGCGCCCAGCCGCTCGCCCCGATAGCTGCCGGTGATCATCGGCCCGGTCACGGTGAGGATCGCCGGCTTGTCGGCGCTGGCGGCGGCCATCAGCAGCGCCGGCACCGTCTTGTCGCAGCCGCCGATCAGCACCACCGCGTCCATCGGCTGGGCGCGGATCATCTCCTCGGCGTCCATCGCCATCAGGTTGCGCAGGAACATCGAGGTCGGGTGCGAAAAGCTCTCGTGCATCGACACGATCGGAAAGTCGACCGGCAGGCCGCCCGCGAGCATGATCCCGCGCTTCAGCGCCTCGATGATCTCGGGGACGTTGCGGTGGCAGGCATTGTAGCCGGAGTAGGTGTTGGTGATACCGATGATCGGCCGCTCCAACGCCGCATCCGAGTAGCCCATCGCCTTGATGAACGCCTTGCGCAGGAACAGCGAGAACTCCGCGTCGCCGTAGTTCGCCAGCCCCTGGCGCATGCCGGTCTTCTTGTCGTTTGCCATCGGTCTCCCCCGTTTCTTCGAGCGCCGGTGCGCGGCGGCGCGGCCCGTGCGTTCGATCGCTTATGCAGTGATCTACAGCACAACGGCCGACGGAATGCTCGCTTAGATCAGGGGCGTCGGCGGGTCACGGGCCCGATCGGCACCGCCAACCGGGCCGTTTCCGGGTGCGCGGGAATTTCACCAAGCGCTTTCGTCCGGGTCGGACCGCCCCCTTTTTCAAGGCGGCTCCCGCCCGGACAGGCCCCCACCCTCGGCTTTTCCGGTGGGCGGCATCGTTTCGAGCCATGTCTTTCAGTCGATCGCGCCGCTCCGGGTCTCCGGGGCGGCGCTTTTTCGTGGATCGCGCTGTGGCCGATCGGCCACGCCGCATCGTAGACCTTGCCCGGCGGCCGGGGTTCGGAACAATTGCGCATTCGCGCTTCGGGCTTCGTTCAAGGGTGGGATGCTCAGGGTGCGGGCGCTTTGGCCTCCAAAGGCGTTCAATTCATGCCACGTTCCCTCGCTCTCGTTCTCGCCGCCTCCGCCGCCCTCGCCGGCTGTGTCGCCGGTCCGTCCGAACCCCTCACCGAAGACCGGGTCTCCTCCAGCACCTGGCTGGTGATGACCGACGACGGCATCGGCCCGGTGCGCTCCGGCACGCCCTACCGCGAGGCGGAGATGGCCGTCGTCGCCCCCGGCGCCGAGATCCGCACCATCCAGACCGCCAACGAGACCCGCACCGAGTGGACCCACGCCGCGTTCATCGGCGAGGTGCAGGCGGTGCAGTTCTTCAAGGGGTCGGACAATACCGTCGAGGAGATCCACGGCGTGTCGCAGCACCTGGCGGGGCCGAACGGCGAGCGGATCGGCATGACGATGGGCCAGGCCCGCGTGACCCGCCGCGACTGCCGCGTCGGCGAGAACCTGTGGCGCGGCATGGCGGTGTGCAAGGCGCGCGGGGCGCCCCACATCAGCCTTGTATTTTCGATCCCGCAATATGACGGTCCCTTCGACGAACTTCCTCCCAACGAGGCTCTGAAGGACGCCGAGCTGCAGCGAATCGTGTGGCACGCGAAGGCTTAGACGACCTCGCCGCCCGGATCCGCTCCGGCGAGCGTGCCGCGCTGGCGCGGGGGATCACGCTCGTCGAATCGCGCCGTCTGGAGCACCGGGCCGACGCGGCGGCGCTGATCCAGGCCGTGCTGCCGGCGACCGGAGAGGCCGTGCGCGTCGGCATCACCGGCGTCCCCGGCGTCGGCAAGTCCACGATGATCGACGCGCTGGGCACGTTGCTGATCGACGAGGGACACCGCGTGGCGGTCCTCGCCATCGACCCCTCCTCGACCCGCACCGGCGGCGCCATCCTGGGTGACAAGACGCGCATGGCCAACCTCGCCGCGCGGCGCGAGGCGTTCATCCGCCCCTCCCCCTCGGCCGGCTCGCTCGGCGGCGTCGCGGCGCGCACGCGCGAGGCGATGCTGCTCGCCGAGGCCGCGGGGTTCGACGTCATCATCGTCGAGACGGTCGGCGTCGGCCAGTCCGAGCTGGCGGTGGCGGACATGGTCGACACCTTCCTGGCGCTGATGCTGCCGGGGGCGGGCGACGAGTTGCAGGGCATAAAAAAGGGCCTCCTGGAGCGGGCCGACATCATCGCCGTGAACAAGGCGGACGGGGACGCGCTGCACCCCGCGCGGCAGGCCGCGGCGGAATTGTTGAGCGCGGTCAAGATCCTCGCCGCCGACGCACCGCCCGAGATCCTCACGGTCTCGGCCCGCACCGGCGAGAAGCTCGCCGCGCTGTGGGCCTCGGTGACGGCACACCGCGACCGATTGGCCGCCTCCGGCGCGCTGGCGGAGCGGCGGCGCGAGCAGAACGTGGTGTGGATGCGCGACATGATCGCCGACGGCTTGCAGGCCTACCTGGCGGCCCGCGCCGGCGAGGCGCTCGACGCCGCGACGCAGGCCGTGCGTCGCGGCGACCTCGCCCCCAGCGCCGCCGCCCAGGACATCCTCGGCCGCCTCCCCGGCTGACCGCCCAGCACTCCGGCTCCGGTTCCCGCGAACGCGCGCGCAACGCCCCCGCCAGTCTCACCTGCTACCGCTTCGGGACAGTTTGGGAGCGCGACGGGTTATGCCGCGGGACTATTGTCGACAATGTCAGCCGGACGACGGGCTCGGGTTCGAATTCACGTTCGCCTTTCAGCCGATCGTCAACGTCATGACCCGCGAGGTCTATGCCTACGAGGCCCTGGTGCGCGGGCCCCAGGGGGAAGGCGCCGAGACCGTCCTGTCCCAGCTCGACACCACCAACCGCTACCAGTTCGACCAGGAGGCCCGCGTCTCGGCGATCCGCCTGGCCTCCGCCTTGTTCGGCAAGACCGACGCGAAGCTCTCGCTCAACATCATGCCCAACGCGGTCTACGACCCGGTGCGCTGCCTGCGCGCGACACTGCGGGCCGCCAAGGAGTACGACTTTCCCCTCACCCGGCTGATGTTCGAGTTCACCGAGCATGAGCGCGTCGCCGATGTGGCGCACCTGCGGCGGATCGCCAGGCACTATGCCTCCTGCGGCTTCATCACCGCGATCGACGACTTCGGCGCCGGCTTCGCGGGGCTTCGCTTCCTCGCCGAGTTCGTGCCCAACGTGGTGAAGATCGACCGTCACCTCGTGCGCGAGTTGCAGCACGACCGCGTGCGGCAGGCGATCATCAACGCGATCCTCACCGTCGCGCGCGACCTCGACATCACCATCGTCGCGGAAGGGATCGAGACGGCCGACGAATACGGCTTCCTGGTCGACATGGGGGTCGAGCTGTTCCAGGGCTACTACTTCGCCCGCCCCGCCTTCGAGCAGGTGCCCGCGGTCAGCTTCGGTGGGCCGATCACGCTCGGCGTCAACACCTACGCCGGCACGGTCCCCTCGGCGACCTGAGGGTCACTCCGCCGCCTCCACCAGGAAGCCGCCGGACTGGCGGGCCCAGAGTTCGGCATAGAGGCCGCCCTTGGCCAACAGCTCGGCATGCGGCCCGGATTCGACCACGCGGCCGGCGTCCAGCACCACGATGCGGTCCATCGCGGCGATGGTCGACAGGCGGTGCGCGATGGCGATGACGGTCTTGCCCACCATCACCCCGGCGAGCGCATCCTGGATGTCGGCCTCGACCTCGCTGTCGAGCGCGCTGGTCGCCTCGTCCAGCACAAGGATCGGCGCGTCTTTGAGGATGGCACGGGCGAGCGCGATCCGCTGGCGCTGGCCGCCGGAGAGCTTCACGCCCCGCTCGCCCAGATGCGCCTCGTAGCCGAGGCGGCCCTTCATGTCCGCGAGGTCGGTGATGAAGTCGTGCGCGCGGGCCCGGCGTGCGGCCGCATACGCCGCGTCGCGTCCCGCCTCCGGCCGGCCGTAGAGGATGTTGTCGAGCGCCGAGCGGTTGAAGATCGCGGTCTCCTGCGTGACCGTCGAAATCGCGCGGCGCAGCCCGTCCTGCGAGAGCTGGCGCACGTCCGTCCCGTCGAGCAGAATGTCGCCGCCCTCCACGTCGTGCAGGCGCAACAACAGCGACACGGCGGTCGACTTGCCCGCGCCCGAGCGGCCGACGAGGCCCACTTTCTCCCCCGGCGCAATGTCGAGCGTGAGGCCCGAGACGCCGCCGACCGGCCGCCCGTAGCGGAAGGTGACGTCGCGGAACTCCACGTGGCCGCGGGTTCCGCGGGGCTCCACGGCGTCCAGCTCGTCGACGATGTCGTGCGGCGGGGAGAGGGTGTGCGCGCCATCTTCGATGGTGCCCAGTTCACCGAAGATCGACAGGGCGGACTGCGCGATCCAGTTCGACATCGCGCTCAGCCGCAGCGTCATGATCGAGGCCATGGCGATGACGCCGATGGTCCCCTCGCCGGTGTGGAAGAGCCACAGCGAGAGGCCGATCAGCGCCAGCGTCAGCGCCACATTCATGACCGCCAGGATGACACGCATCGCCATCATGCCGCGACCGAAGGCGATGCCGGCCTTACGGAAGGCGGCGATCGCCTTGCGCGCGGCCTCCTGCTCGCGGTTGGCGTGGGCGAAGAGCTTGACCGTCTTGATATGGCTCAGACTGTCGACCAGCTGGCCGGTGACCGTCGCGCGGGCGGCCGCCCGGGCCTTGGCCCGCGCGCGGATCCGCGGCACGCCCCAGCGCAGCGCCAGGCAGAAACCGACCGCCCACACCACGACGACCGCCGCCAGCAGCGGCTCGGCCGTGGCCAGCAGGATGACGATGGTGACGATGTAGGCCGCCAGCATGCCCAGCGAGGAGAGCGAGTCGACCACCACGCTGGTCAGCGCGTTGGAGGTCTGCGTCTGCTTCTGGGCGATGCGGCCGGTGAAGTCCTCCTCGAAGAAGCGCATCGACTGGCCGAGCGTGTGCCGGTGCAGTCGCCAGATGGTCATCGGGTTGAGGCCGGGGCCGACGGCGAGCGAGGTCATCGCGCTCTGCCCGAGCTGGGTGAGCGGCTTGGCGAAGACCACCACCGCGACGATGCCGGCGAGCCAGGGCCACTCCTGCGCGAACAGCGCCTCCGGTCCCGCGGCCGCGGCCCGGTCGACCAAGCCGCCCACGAGATAGAAGACGAGACCTTCGGTCGCCCCGACCGCCAGCGAGAACACCGCCAGCATCGCGACCGGCCAGCGCACGTCCCGCAGGCTCCACTTGAGGAAGGGAACGAGGGCGCCGGGCGGTCGCGTGTCGTCGTAGGCGCGGAAGGGGTCGATCAGGGACTCGAACGGGCGGAACAGGCGGGTAAACGGCTCCTCGTCCGGCAGGCTCTCCGGATCGGGCGTTCGGATGATGGGCTTCACACGGTACCTCTTCGCAGGGCTCGCAGAGTGAGCCGTCACTCGCGCAACTCGAGGGGCGGCCGGATAGACGCAAGGCGCGCGCCGCCTCCCGCGGTGGTGCCCGGTGACGGGCCCGCGACCGGCGCCGGCCGCACGTGCGGCGGGCCCGTCCCGGTCGACGCCCCGGTGGCTGGCCCATCATATAGGGCTCCGGCCCTGGCGGCGCCCCCCGCCGTGCCCGGCGCCCCCTGCGCTTCGGGGCGGGCCGCGGCGGTTCAGGCCTCTGCGGTGCGCACCGGTCCTTCGGCGACGCGGGCGCGGAAGGCGGACGGCGTCATGCCGGCCGAGCGGGTGAACGCGCGTGTGAAGTAGGCGGGGTCGACGAAGCCGAGATCCACCGCGATCCGCCCCACCGGGTGCGCCGTGTAGGCCAGCAGCCGCCGCGCCTCCTTCATGAGGCGCATCTCAATCACGCGCGAGGCGCCGCCGCCCATCTCGGCGCGTGTCAGTCGCGACAGGTGCGTGGTCGAGATGCCGAGGGCGGACGCATAGTCCGCCACGCGCCAGTGGTTGCGGTAATGCGTCTCCAGCAGCGCCTCGAAGCGGCGGATCAGGGGCGAGCCCTCACTGCCGACCTCCGGGGCGATCTGCTCGGCGACGCGTGCGGCGATCAGCGTCGCCACCGCCGCGAGGCATTGGCTGCGCGCCGGCCGCGTCTCGGCGAACTCGTCGGCCACGTCGCCGAACAGCGTCGCCAGACGCGGCCCGGCATCGACGATCGCCGCCGTTCCCAGCATGGGGCAGGCACCCAAGGTCGCGTCCAGCGCTTCGACCGGGACGGTCAGCACCGTTCCCTTGGTTTGCGGCACGAAGCGGAAGCCGTGCACCGATCCTGCCGGCAGGTTCACGACAGCGGCGCGCAACAGGGTCGATTCGCGGTCTTCCAACAGCACCGTGGCACTGCCTTCGGCGAGGTGGAGGAACTGGTGCAGACGTTCGTGGCGGTGCGGCTGGATGGCCCATCCGTGCAAGCTCGACCGATCGGCGATCGTCTCGCAATGGACCACATCCGGCAGAAGCGCGCGCTCTCCGTATAGCTCGAACTTGGGAATCCTGGCGGTGTCGAGGTTCGAATAGTGCAAGTCTGAGGCGTCCACGTCCATTCCCGAGGGGCGCCCTCGGTCGCACACTCACATAGGGAGGACCAGACCAATGAAAACACAGGTGGTAGTCATCGGCGGAGGGCCCGCGGGTCTTCTCCTCGCCCGATTATTGATGCAAAATGGCATCGCGACGGTCCTTCTCGAGCGACGCAGCCGGGCCCATGTCCTGTCGCGCATCCGCGCCGGTGTCCTCGAATGGGGATCGGTCGAGACGCTTCGCCGCGCAGGCGTCGGCACGCGGATGGACGGCGAAGGCGAGATCCACCACGGCGTCGCCCTCGGCCACACCAACCACCAGTTCCGGATCGACTTTGCCGAGCGGGCGGGCCGGGCCGTCATGGTCTACGGCCAGACCGAGATCACCAAGGACCTCTACACCGCGCACGACGCCGCCGGCAGCACCATCATCGACAACGCCGAGGACGTCACCCTCCACGACGTCACGGGCCGCCCCCGCGTCACCTGGCACAAGGACGGGCGCAGCCACGAGATCGAGGCCGACTTCGTCGCCGGGTGCGACGGCTTCCACGGCGTCTCGCGGCAGACCATCCCGGCGGACGCCCGCACCGAGTACGAGCGCGTCTTCCCGTTCGGCTGGCTCGGCATCCTGTCGGAGACGCCGCCGGTGTCGCACGAGCTGATCTACTCCAACCACGCGCGCGGCTTCGCCCTCGCCTCCATGCGCAACCCCCATCTGTCGCGCTACTACGTTCAGGTGCCGGCGGACGACACGGTCGAGGGGTGGAGCGACGAGCGCTTCTGGGACGAGCTGCGCCGGCGCCTGCCGCACGACGCGGCCGAGGCGATCGTCACCGGGCCGTCGATCGAGAAGTCGATCGCGCTGCTGCGCTCCTTCGTGTGCGAACCGATGCGATGGGGCAATCTCTTCCTCGCCGGCGACGCGGCGCACATCGTGCCGCCCACCGGGGCGAAGGGGCTGAACCTCGCGATCGGCGACGTCGCCCTCCTCGCGGAGCTGATGAGCGCCCATTTCGCCGGCGACACGGCCGCGCTCGCCACCTACTCGGACCGCGCGCTGGAGCGGGTCTGGGCGGCGATCCGCTTCTCGGTCTCGCTCACCGGGCTGCTGCACCGCTTCCCCGGCCAGAGCGCCTTCGAGCAGCGCCTGCAGGAGGCGGAGCTGGCCCAGATCGAGCGGTCCGACTCGGCCCAGACGACCTTTGCCCGCAACTATACCGGCCTGCTCACCTGACCCGCGCCGGCCCCCGAGGGCCGATCGCCGGCCCTACCCCGCCACCGCCGGCCGGCGCAGTGCTCGCCAGCACACCCGGCGCGGTCCATCGCCACCATCTGCCCCCCGCAAGTGGGGCGTACGCTCCTACAAAATCCGGAGAGCGAGATGGATCAAAAGCGATTGGAGGCGTTCGTCGGGCGCATGCTCGGCGATCTGGGGGCGGCGACCAGCGTCACCCTCGCCCGCCTGGGCGACAAGCTGGGCCTCTACAAGGCCCTTTATGCCCACGGGCCGATGACGTCCGCGGAGCTCGCGACGACGACGAGCTGCGCCGAACGCTACGTGCGCGAATGGCTCGCCCAGCAGGCGGCCTCCGAGTATCTCACCTACGACCCCGCCACCCGCCGCTTCGCCCTGCCGCCCGAGCACGCCATGGTGTTCGCGGTGGAGGACAGCCCGGTCTTCATGATGGGCGCGGTCGACCTCGCCGGCTCCATCTCGCGCGAGGCCGACAGCGTCCTCGCCGCCTTCCGCTCCGGCGAAGGCATCGACTACGACAGCCGCGAGGGCTGCCTTTTCTGCGCCATGGCGCGCTTCTTCCGCACCGGCTATCGCAACGAGCTGCTCGGCAGCTGGATCCCGGCGCTCGGCGGGATGGTGGCAAGGCTCGAGGCCGGCGCGCGCGTCGCCGATGTCGGATGCGGCCACGGCCATGCGCTCATCATGCTGGCCGAGGCGTTCCCCCGCTCGAGCTTCGTCGGCTACGACTTCCACGAAGGGTCCGTCACCGCCGCCCGCGAGCATGCCGCCGAGCACGGCGTCTCCGAGCGCGTCACCTTCGAGGTGGCGGCGGCCACGTCCTTCCCCGGCCGCGACTTCGACCTCGTCGCCTTCTTCGACACCCTGCACGACCTCGGCGACCCTGTGGGCGCGGCGGCGCACGTGCGCCGGGCGCTGGCCCCCGGCGGTACGCTGATGGTCGTCGAGCCGCAGGCCGCCGACCGGCTGGAGGAAAACCTCAACCCTATCGGCCGGCTTTATTACGGGGGCTCCACGATGATCTGCGTGCCGGCCTCGCTGGCGCAGGAGACCGGCCGCGCCCTGGGCGCGCAGGCGGGCGAGGCCGCGCTCACCGGCGTCCTCAACGAGGGCGGCTTCTCCAGCGTGCGCCGCGTCGCCGACAGCCCGTTCAACATGGTGCTCGAAGCCAGAGCCTGACCGCCGCCCACACCCTCGGCACCGACCACGAGAAAAGGCGCGGGGGGCCCCCCCGCGCCTTTCGTTCGTGTCCGCGATGCTGCCGGCCGGGTTACTGCGCCGGCTTGCTCGACAGCTGGGCGTTGCGGCCGACGACGTACTGGAAGGCCAGCACCGCCCCCGCCATCGCGATGCCGGTCAGGTCGGTCCACAGCCCCGGCTTGATCAGCGTGATGGCCGCCGCGATCAGGATCAGCCGTTCGACGATCGACGCGCGGGCGATCAGGAAGCCCGTCATGCCGCCGGCGAGACAGACCACGCCGATCAGCGCCGTCATCAAGGTGGTGACGATCACCGGCCACTCGCCGATGAGCAGGATCGACGGGCCGAAGACGAACATGAACGGGATGATGTAGCCCGTCGCGCCCAGCTTCAGCGCCGCGAAGCCGGTATCCCACAGCCCCGCGCGCGAGATGCCGTTGGCCGCATAGACCGCCATCGCCACCGGCGGCGTGATGGCCGAGAGGATCGCATAGTAGAAGACGAACATGTGCGCCGCCTCGACCATGACGCCGAGCTTCACCAGCGCCGGGACCAGCAGCGCCACCTGGACGATGTAGGCCGGCGTGGTGGGCATCCCCATGCCCAGGACGATGCCCGCGATCATCGTCAGCACCAGCGCCAGCACCAGCGAGTCCTGCGAGACCGCGATGACGAGGCCGGTGAACTCGGTGCCGAGGTTGGTGAGCGTGATGCAGCCGACGACGATGCCGGCGCAGGCGCAGGCGAGCGCCACGGGCACGGTGTTCTTCGCACCCGAGATCAGCGCGTCGCCGATCATGTCGAGGCTGATGTCCTTGCGCGTCTCCTTGCGCAGCATCGCCGTCGGAACCACCGACACGATGCCCGCCAGCGCCGAGAGCGGCGCCGAGTAGCCCATCAGCAGCGTCACGATGATGATGATGAGCGGCAGGAAGAGGTGGCCGCGCGTCAGCAGCGTTTCCTTCAGGCTCGGCAGCTCGGACCGGGGCAGGCCGACCATCCCGGTGCGCTTGGCCTCGAAGTGCACCGCCATGAAGAGCGCGACGTAATAGAGGATGGCCGGGAACAGCGCGAAGGCTGCGACCTCAAGGTAGCCGATGCCCAGGAACTCGGCCATCACGAAGGCGGCCGCGCCCATGATCGGCGGCATGATCTGGCCGCCGGTGGAGGCCACCGCCTCGACCGCGCCGGAGAATCCCTTCTTGTAGCCGATGCGCTGCATCAGCGGGATCGTGAAGACGCCGGTCGTCATGACGTTGGCGACCGCCGAGCCCGACACCGAGCCGAAGAGGCCCGAGGTGACGCACGCGACCTTCGCCGGACCGCCGGCCGCGTGACCGGTGAGGCTCATGGCGAAGTCCATGAAGAGCCGGCCCGCGCCGGACCGCTCGACGAGGGCGCCGAACAGGATGAAGAGAACGATGTAGGTCGCCGAGACGCCGAGCGGGATGCCGAAGATGCCCTCGGTCGTCAGGTAGAGCTGGTCGAGCGTGATCTCGAGCCCGAAGCCCATCCAGACCAGCGTGTAGATGAGGAAGGCCGCCGCCGTCGCCGGCAAGGCCCAGCCGACCGCGCGGCGCGTCGCCTCCAGCACCAGCAGGATGAGCGCCGAACCGAAGACGAAGTCCGCGATTCTCAGCTCATCCACATAGTACATGCGGTTGACGAAGTAGTCGTAGAAGAAGATCGGATAGGTCGACGCCGCGACGGCGATCACCAGCAGGACGATGTCGAAGATGCCGGGCTTGCCGGTCTGCGGGTCGCGATAGCCGCGGCCGGGCAGCATCAGGAACGCGATCGCCATGACGAAGGTCAGGTGGATCGCGCGGAATTTCTGAGCATCCGGCGGGCCGAAGAAGGCCACCCAGAGGTGGTAGAGCGACATGGTCAGGGCGACCGCCCCCACCGCGGTCACCCCCCAGTTCGAAGTCAGTCGTTTCATCATGGCGCACGCCGCCAGCGGATCGCGCCGGCGTCCTCTTCACCCAGCCGTCAGGGAAAAAGCGCAACGGCGCCGCCGGTCCGTCCTGGTGTGCGGATCGGGCCGGCAGCGCCGCGCAGACACATGGCCGGCCTCCACGGGAGGCCGGTGAAGGAGTCCGCGCCTCAGCTGGCGCCGGCCTCGTCGTAGAAGCGCTTGGCGCCCTCGTGCAGCGGCACGCCGATATCGCGGCCCATGTCCTCGGGGGTCGCACCCTTCATCGCGCTGGCGATGGAGGAGAGGTCACCGACATGGTCGGCGAGGTTCTTCAGGACGTTGTAGACGAGGTCCGCGTCGAGGTCGCACTGCGCGATGATGTGCGTCGCGTAGCCGATCGTCTGCACGTCCTCGTCCTGCCCCGGATAGGAGCCGGCCTTGATGGTGATCGGCTTATAACCGGGGTTCAGCTCCTGCATCTTGGCGAGCGCCTCGCCCTCGATCGGCACGACCTTGATGTCGCGCGCGGAGGCCAGATCCATCACGGCGCCGGCCGGGACGGTGGTGCCGAGGCTGAACCACTCGGCGTTGCCGTCCTTCATCAGGGACACCGAGTCGGTGTACGAGCCGTGGTTGACGCGCGGCAGCT
Source organism: Acuticoccus sp. I52.16.1 (assembly GCF_022865125.1). Taxonomy (NCBI): domain Bacteria; kingdom Pseudomonadati; phylum Pseudomonadota; class Alphaproteobacteria; order Hyphomicrobiales; family Amorphaceae; genus Acuticoccus; species Acuticoccus sp. I52.16.1. The sequence goes on from NZ_CP094828.1 coordinate 1,047,644, forward strand.
CGTCGTAGCTGGTGCCGATCGACTGCATCAGGTGGCCGGTGATCGCCTCACCCGTGTTGCCCTTCGGCTGCACGGCCGCGGCCTTGCCGGCGAGGTCGGCCGGGGTGTTGATACCCGAGTCGGCCAACGCGATGACCTGGAAATATTGCGGGTAGAGCGTCGCGACGTTGCAGATGTTGGTCGCCTTGCCCTCGAACGGGGCGTTGCCCTGGATGGCGTCGACGGTCGACACCGAGTTGGCAAAGCCCATCTGCGCCTTGCCGGCCTCGATCGCCTTCACGTTGGCGATGCCCGCGCCCGGCAGAACCTGCACGCTCGCACCGTCGACATTGCTTTCGACGATGTTCTGGATGGCACCGCCGAGCGGGTACCAGGAGCCGCCTTGCGGTCCGGTCATCAGGCGGATCTGCTGGGCTTCGGCCGAGCCGGCCACGAAGACGGCGCCGACCGCGACTGCGGCCAGGAGATGGCTCTTCATAAATATCCTCCCACTGGGCGGCTGTCATTCGCCGCTCCTTGGACTGGTATATTAATGGATTGGCCATTCGGAGCAAGGCCCGCCGGGATCCGGTTGCCGCTGCCCCTCAAAATATGGCCTGCGCAATCAACGCCGTGCTAAAGCGCCGCAACTCAAGAAGAGAGGAACCGCCATGACGATCGATCTCTATACGTGGGGGACGCCCAACGGGCGCAAGGTCTCCATCATGCTCGAGGAGGTCGGGCTCGCCTACACCGTCCATTCGGTCAATATCACCAAGGACGAGCAGTTCGACCCGGCGTTCCTCAAGGTCGCGCCGAACAACAAGATTCCCGCGATCGTCGACAACGACACCGGCCTGTCGCTGATGGAGTCGGGCGCCATCCTCCTCTACCTTGCCGAAAAAACAGGCAAGTTGATGCCGACGGAAAGTGCCGATCGTTGGCATGCAATCGAGTGGCTGATGTGGCAGATGGGCGGCTTCGGCCCCATGCTCGGCCAGACCCACCACTTCCACCGCTTCAACAAGGGCAAGTCCGACTATGCCGAGGACCGTTTCCTGAAGGAGACGCAGCGGCTCTACGGGGTGCTCGACAAGCAGCTCCAGGACCAGGAATACATCGCCGGCTCCTACTCCGTCGCCGACGTCGCGACATGGCCGTGGGCCGCGCGGTTCGAGTGGCACGGGGTCGACATCAACGCCTTCCCCAACGTGAAGCGCTGGTATCTCGCGATCGCCGCGCGCCCCGCGGTGAAGCGCGGCTACATGGTGCCGACCGAGCAAGAGATCCCGATGCCCTGAGGCGCCTTCGCGCCGTCCGACGACCGGCGCCGCGCCCGGCGCGCGCGGCGCCCCCCGACCAGCACCGCCCGACTCTGTCCGCCTTTGTCCCATGCCTCGCGGCGCTCTCTTGACGCCCGCCATGGCATAGGACTTGCTGCATTAAACGGCACATGGGGGGAGAGGCGGTTGCACGAGGCAGAGCTGGAACTCATCGGTGTCGCCAAGCGCTACGGCGACGTGACCGCGGTGCGCAGTGTGGATCTGAAGGTCCCCGCGGGCGCCTATTGCTGCCTCCTCGGCCCGTCCGGCTGCGGCAAGACCACCACCCTTCGCATGATCGCCGGCCACGAGGTCGCCTCGGACGGTGACGTCATCCTCGGCGGGCGCAACGTCACCGGGCTGCCGCCGGCGGAGCGCGGCACGGCGATGATGTTCCAATCCTACGCCCTCTTTCCGCACATGAGCGTGGTCGACAACGTCGCCTTCGCGCTGCGGGTGCGCGGGATGAAGAAGGCCAAGCGCCGTGAAGAGGCGATGAGGCGGCTGGACCTGGTCGAGATGACCAAGTACGCCGCGCGCCGCCCGGCGGAACTCTCCGGCGGTCAGCAGCAGCGTGTCGCCCTGGCCCGCGCGCTCGTCACCGACCCGTCGATCCTCCTCCTCGACGAGCCGTTGTCGGCCCTCGACCCGACCCTGCGCCTCAGGATGCGCGCCGAGTTGAAGCGCCTGCAGCACGACCTCGGCATCACCTTCGTCCACGTCACCCACAGCCAGGACGAGGCGCTCGCCCTCTCCGATCTCGTGGTGCTGATGAAGGACGGCCACATCGAGCAGTCCGGCACCCCGCGCGAGGTGTTCGACACACCCAGGACCGCCTTCGTCGCCCGCTTCATCGGCTCGCACAACGTGCTGACCGAGGCGGGGCGCCAGGTGTCGCTGCGCGCCGACCGGCTGAAGATCGTCGACGTCGCCGCCGGCCGGCGCACCGCCACCGTCTCCTCCGTCGAGTACCAGGGCCACTACGTGCTGGTGCGGCTCGGCGGCGGCGACGAACTCGCCGCGATCGTCGGCGAGGACGCGATGCTCGCCCGTCCGGTCAGCGAGGGCGACACGGTCGGTCTCGACTGGCGCGACGGCGACGTGGTCGCGCTCGGCCGCCCGGAGGCCGACGAAACCCGCGCCGCGGCCTGAGCGCCCGGCGTGCGGCCCCCCTTCCCCCACTCCGCCCCGCCGGCCCAGACGCCGCGACGGGCGCGGACGGCTCGAGAAGCCGCAGTTCAACGAGAAGCGATGGAGCATCTATGACCGACCGTCCGAGCCGTCCCGGCGGCCTGAACCGCCGCAAGTTCCTCTACGGTGCCACCGCCACCACCGCGCTGGCCGCCTCGTCGAACCTCTTCGCCCCCGCCATCCGTGCGCAGGAAGCCGTCACCCTGCGCTACCTCGGCACCGCGGTGAACCAGTCGGCCGAGATCGCCGCGAAGGTCAAAGAGGACCTCGGCATCGTCATCGAGTACATCCCCGTCACCACCGACGAGGTGACGCGGCGCGTGGTGACGCAGCCCAACACCTTCGACCTCGTCGACATCGAGTACATGTCGCTGAAGAACGTCGTCCCGACGGGCAACCTGAAGGGCATGGACACCTCGAAGATCAAGGAGTCCGACAACATCACGACGCTGTTCACCGAGGGCACCATCGACGGCAAGGCCGTGGGTGACCAGGGCACGGCGCCGAAGAAGGTGATCTGGCTGCCCGGCGAAGAGGCGAAGGACTTCGCCGACGAGCCGACCGGCTTCATGTCGCTGATCCCGACCGTCTACAACGCCGACACGCTGGGCATCCGCCCCGACCTGATCGGCCGTCCGATCGAGAGCTGGTCCGAGCTTCTGAACCCCGAGTTCAAGGGCAAGGCCTCGATCCTCAACATTCCCTCGATCGGCATCATGGACGCCGCCCTCGTCGTCGAGGCGCTCGGCAAGCACCAGTATGCCGACAAGGGCAACATGACCCGCGAGGAGATCGACCTCACCGTCGACACGCTCATCGAGGCCAAGCGCGCCGGCCAGTTCCGCGCCCTGTGGCAGGACTTCAACGAGAGCGTGAACCTGATGGCCTCGGGCGAGGTGGTCATCCAGTCCATGTGGTCGCCGGCCGTCACCGCCGTGCGCACGCAGGGGATCGACTGCGTCTACCAGCCGCTGAAGGAGGGCTACCGCGCGTGGGCCGCCGGCTTCGGCCTGCCGTCGACCGCCGAGGGCAAGAAGCTCGACGCCGCCTACGACTTCATCAACTGGTTCCTGTCGGGCTGGGCCGGCGCCTTCCTCAACCGCCAGGGCTACTACTCGGCCGTGCTCTCCACCGCCAAGGAGAACATGGAGCCCTACGAGTGGGCCTACTGGATGGAAGGCAAGCCCGCCGAGCAGGACATCATGTCCCCGTCCGGCCAGCTGCTGGCCAAGGCCGGCACCACCCGCGACGGCGGCTCCTATCAGGAGCGGCTCGGCGCCATCTCCTGCTGGAACGCGGTCATGGACGAGAACGTCTACATGGTCCGCAAGTGGAACGAGTTCGTCGCGTCGTGACCACGACCGAGCAGGCCACCGGGGGCGCCCGCGCCCCCACCGCCGGAGGGCGAGCGCACACAGCGCTCGTCACCCCGGACAGCGACGCGGCGTCCGCCCATGGCGTGAAGCGCCGCAAGAGCCTGCTCGACCAGCCCTACGCCCTGGCGAGCCCCCTGATCCTCGTCATGGCGTTCTTCTTCGTGGGACCGCTGATCCTCACCATCATCGTCTCGTTCTGGGAATACACGCAGTATTCCATCGAACCAGCGGTCGTCACTACGAACTATAGTGATGTGTTCTACGGCTGCGTCGCCAAGCTGCCGGACCTCTGCGTCACGTTCAAAACCTATCTGTCGACGCTGAAATTCTGCTTCATCGTCTGGGCGGTGACGCTGCTCCTGGGCTTTACGCTCGCCTGGTTCATCGTCTTCGAGGTGAAGAAGACTTCGACGCAGATCGCCCTCTTCCTCATCTGCACGATCCCGTTCTGGACCTCCAACGTCATCCGGATGATGGCGTGGATCCCGCTGCTCGGCCGCAACGGCCTCGTCAATCAGACGCTCATGTCGCTCGGCATCGTCTCCGAGCCGCAGGAGTGGCTGCTTTATTCCGATTTCGCGGTCATCCTCGCCTTCATCCACCTCTACACGATGTTCATGATGGTCCCGATCGTGAACTCCATGCTGCGCATCGACCCGGAGATCATGGAGGCCGCGCGCGACGCCGGCGCCGGGATCTGGACCATCGCGCTCTCGGTCATCGCGCCGCTGTGCCGGCCGGGCATCGTCATCGGCTCGATCTTCGTCATCACCATCGTGATGGGCGACTACATCACCGTCGGCGTCATGGGTGGGCAGCAGATCGCCTCGGTGGGCAAGACCATCCAGGTGCAGATGCAGTATCTGCAGTTCCCCATCGCCGCCGCCAACGCGGTGGTGCTCCTCGGCGCCGTGCTGATGATCATCTTCGCGATGACGCGGCTGGTGGACGTGAGGCGCGAGCTATGAGCGAGACCCACCGATGAGCGAGAACCGGGGCCGCCGCTTCTACGTCCTCGCCGGCATCTTCACCCTCTTCGTGCTCTTCCTCTACGGGCCGATGTTCGCGATCTTCGCCCTCTCGTTCCAGGGGCCGGAGGGCGGGCTCACCTTCCCCATGCGCGGCCTCTCCACCCATTGGTTCGTCGAGCTGTGGAAGGGTGTCGGCGTGGTCGACATCTGGGCCGCGTTCTACCGCTCGCTGCGCCTCGGCGCGGTGGTCGCGGCGCTGACGCTGGCGATCTCGCTGCCCGCCGCGCTCGCCTACCGCCTCGGATTCCGCGGCGCGACCTTGCTGTTCTACACGGTGATCGCGTCGCTGATCGTGCCGTCAATCGTCGTCTCGCTCGGCATCGGGCTGGAGTTCCGCCTGTTCGACGATGTGGTCAAAGAGGTCGTCACCGGCCACCAGACGTCGACGGGGCTCTTCACCTCGGCGCTCGGCGCGCACCTGACCTGGACGCTCCCCTTCGGTCTCCTCATCCTGCTCGCCGCCTTCAACCGTTTCGACCGGCGCTTCGAGGAGGCGGCGCGCGACCTCGGCGCCTCGCCGTGGCAGACGCTGTGGCTCGTCATCCTGCCGATCATCGCGCCGTCGCTGATCGGCATCGGCCTCTTCGGCTTCACCTTGTCGTGGGACGAACTGGCGCGCACCAGCCAGGCGATCGGTGGGCGCAACACGCTGCCGCTCGAGCTGCGCGGCCTGACGCAGACGGTGACGACCCCGTCGGTCTACGCGCTCGGCACGGTGGTGACGGGCGTGTCGCTGTGCGTGATCGGCGTGTCGCTGGCGCTGATCACGGTGCTCGGCCGCAGGCGGGCGCGGCTGGCGAAATGATCGCCGCGCCCCTCGCCGAAGCGTTCGCCGGCTTCACCGCCGAGCGCCTGCCCGCCGCCACCCGCGCCCATGCCGCCGGGGTCTATGCCGACACGGTCGCCTGCATGGTCGCCGGGCTCACCGACCCGGAGGTGGCCGTCTTCGCCAAGCGCTTCGCCGGCCATGGCGTCACCGAGCCGCTGACGGGGCTGAAGGCCGCCTACGGCAACCTCGCGCTGGTCCTCGGCTTCGCCGCCACCGCGCTGGAGCTGGACGACGGCCATTACGACACGGGCAGCCATCCCGCCGCCCACGCCGCGGCCGGCGCGCTCGCCGTCGCCGCCCATCTCGGCGCGGACGACGCGGCCCGGTTCGACGCCTTCCTGGTCGGCTACGAGGTCGGCGCGCGGGTCGGCGCCGGCACCAGCCTGCGGGCGGACGCGCACGGCCACGGCACCTGGGGCGCGATCGGCGCTGCCGCGGCCGCCGCCCACCTGACGCGCCGGGATCCGGCCGCCTTCGCCGCGATCCTCGACATGGCCGGCGGACTGGGCCTCGCCACCAGCGTCACCGCGCCGATGAAGGGCGGCACGATCCGGTCCGCCTGGGTCGGCGTCGCCGCGCGCAACGGCCTCCTCGCGCTCGACCTGTTCGATGCCGGGGTCACGCCCGAGCCGGGCGGCATCGAGGCCGTTTTCGGCAAGGTGATCGGCAGCGCGTTCGACGCGCGGGCCGCCGCCGCCGGCCTCGGCGAACGCTGGCTGATCGCCAACAACTTCATGAAGGTCGACGCCTCGTGCCGGGAGACGCAGGGCGCGCTCGCGGCCTTCCGCGCCGCCTGGCCGGCCGGGCGCCCCGCCGGCGACATCGCGCGGGTCGAGATCGAAACGTTCGTGCCGGCCGCCGACCTCGCCGAGCGCGAGCCGGTCAACATCATGGGCGCGCGCTTCTCGATCCCGGCGACGCTCGCCCTCGCCGCGCACGGCTGGCAGATCACCGCCGACGGCTACGCGAGGGCCTTGAAGGACCCCGCCGCGCTCGACCTCATGCGCCGCGTCACCGTCGTCGCCGACCCGGCGATGACCGCCGCCCTCCCCGTGCGCCGGACCCGCGCCACGGTCCACCTCGTCGACGGCGGCCACCTCGCCGCGACGGTGGACGGTGCGCCGGGCGACGCGGACCAGCCGCTCGAGGCGGACGCGCTGCGGGCGAAGTTCGGCGCGCTCTTCGCCGAAGCCGGCCGCACCGACGCGGCCGAGATGTACGCCCGCCTCACCGCCGCGGCCTGACCCGCCGCGGCACGGGTCCGTCGGTCGTCCCGCCCCGCCTCAGGCGATCTGCCGCTCGGTGCGCGGCGCGCGGGCCATCTCGGCGAGGCGGCCGCACGCCTCGGCGAGGTCCTCGTCCGGAACGGTGAGGCTGATGCGGATGAAGTCCTTCGCCTGTTCGCCGAACGAGGCGCCCGGCATCACCGCGACCCCCTTGTCGAGCGCGGCCCAGGCGAAGGCCTCGCCGCCCATCCCGACGCCGGACACGTCGACCAGAATGAACATGCCCGCGTCCGGCATCAGCGGCGCCAGGCCCGAGCCCTCCAGCCGGTCGGCCACCAGCTCGGCCCGGCGCTTGTAGGTCTCGCGCAAGGTCGCCGCGGTCGGCGACGGCTCGGTGAGCGCGTAGGTGGTCATGTCGGCGATGAAGGGCTGATTGCCGAACAGCATCGTCTCCGACACCGGCAGCAGCCGGGCGCAGAACTCCGCCGGCCCGACCGCCCAGCCCGACCGGAAGCCGGGCGCCGCATGCGACTTGGAGATCGACGACAACGCCACCGAGCGCTCCGCCAGCTCCGGCAGGTCGAACGGCGAGACGAACCGGCCCTCGAAGATCAGCTCCTCGTACACCTCGTCGCACACGATCCACAGGTCGTGTCGCCGGCACACCTCGCCGATCGCCTCGATCTCCGGCCGTGTCAGGATCGCCCCGGTCGGGTTGTGCGGCGAGTTGAGGAGCACGACCCGCGAACGCGGCGTGATCGCCCGCTCCAGGTCCTCGGCACGCATGTGGAAGCCGTTCGCCGCGTGCAGGGCGACAGTGCGCATCTCCGCCCCCGCCGCGCCGATCACGCCGGCATAGGTGGCGTAGAGCGGGTCGCCCACGAGCACCTCGTCGCCGCGCTCGGCAAGGCCCATCATCGAGGCGTAGAGCGCGGTCTGCGTGCCGGGGAAGGCGAGCACGTTGGCGGGCAGGATCGTGCGGCCGGTGCGGCGCGAATATTTCGCGGCGATCGCCTCGGCGAGCTCCGGATCGGCCCCGCCGCCGATGCCGTAGCCGGTGCGCCCGGCGTGCATCGAGGCGCTGCACACGTCGAGCAGGTCGTCCTCCGGAGGAATGTCGGGCTCGCCGATGGTCAATTCTATGATCGCGTCGCCGGCCTCAGCGCGTCGTCGTGCTTCGAAATGCACGGCCCACTTGCCGGATCCGAGACCGCGAAGCCTGTCCGTGATCGATGCATATCGCATGGGCTGCCTCCGGTTCGTCTTCGAGAAGTTGGGGCGATCTGCCCGCAACCTCAACCTGCTAAGGGGCTCCTTCCCCGCCTCACCGGTTCGTTCAGCCATGTACCAGGCTGAAAAGCCCACCGTTTCAGGCACAAACCCGGTGAACCGAGGCGCGAGAAGAATTTGACCCCCGTGACCAGACAGATAACGTGTCCTGGCAGCGACCCCTGCACACCGCACACCAGCCGCCGGATTTCATGGACATCTTCTCATTGCTCGCCTTCGGGCCGGACGGATGGGGCGACGAACTTCTCGCCGGCGTCAAAATCACGTTGGCGCTGGCATTCGTGACGGCCCCGCTGGCGCTCGTCGCCGGCTTCCTGCTCGCCCTCGCCCGTCGATCCGGCAATCCGCTGCTGCGCATCCCGGCCACCGTCTTCGCCACCGTCTTCAAGGGTCTGCCGGAGCTGATCACGCTCTTCATCGTCTACTACGGCGTGGCGATGCTGCTACGCTGGTTCGTCGCTCTCTTCACCGACGCGTACGTCACGATGCCGGCCTTCCTCTCCGGCGTCGTCGCGCTGGGCGCGGTCTCCGCCTCGTTCGCCTCCGAGGTGTTCATGGGCGCGTTGGGCGGGGTGCCGCGGGGTCAGCTGGAGGCGGCCGACGCGCTCGGCCTCGGCCGCTGGGCGACGATGCGCAAGGTGATGCTGCCGCAGGTGATGCGCCTCGCGCTGCCGGGCCTGTCCAATCTGTGGCTGGTGCTGCTCAAGGATACCGCGCTGGTCTCGGTCCTCGCGCTGCCGGACCTGTTGCGCCGCACCTTCATCGCCGTGGGCGCCACCAAGGAGCCGTTCTTCTTCTTCGCCGTCGCGATGGCGATCTACTTCGTCATCTCGATGATCTCCTCGGGCGTCCTCGCCCTCCTCGAGGCGCGCTACAGCCGCGCCTACGCCCGATGAACGAGATCCTGCCGAAAATGCTCGCCGAGTACGGCGACGACCTCCTCGACGGGTTCGTCGTCACCTTGCAGCTCGTCGGCCTGTCGGTCGGCATCGGCGCGGTGCTGGGGTGCTTCGTCGCGGCGTGGCGGATGTCCAAGAACCGCCTCGTGCGGTGGGTGACGTGGTTCTACACCAACCTCTTCCGCGGCACGCCGCTGCTGGCGCAGCTCTTCCTGATCTACTACGGCGCCGGGCAGTTCTCCGGCTTCTGGCGGGACGTCGGGCTGTGGTGGTTCCTGCGCGACCCGTTCAACTGTGCGGTGCTCGCCTTCATCCTCAACACCGCCGCCTACCAGGGCGAGATCTTCCGCGGCGCGGTGAAGGCGGTCCCGGCGGGGCAATGGGAGGCGGGCGCGGCGCTGGGGCTCTCCAAGCGGATCACCTTCCGCAAGATCATCCTGCCGCAGACCGCGATGATCGCGTTGCGCCCCTTCGGCAACGAGATCATCCTCATGATCAAGGGCTCGGCCGTCGCCTCCGTGGTGACCGTGTACGACCTGCTGGGCGAAACGCGCCTGATCTACTCCGACACCTTCCGCTTCGACGTGTACTTCTACGCCGCCGCGCTCTACCTCGTGTTGGTGGAGACGCTGCGCCAAGTCTGGAACCTCCTGGAGAAGCGCCTCACCCGCCACCTCGCGCCGACGCGCACCTCGTCCGCCAAACGACCATTGGAGCCGAGCGCCATGGGCGCCGCATGACCGACCGACCCGATACCGCCCGACCCGACGCACTGCGCCGTGAGACCATCGCCGCCCACGCCAACGGCCAGCACGACGCGGCGACCGGCGGCGTGGTCGGCGCCTGGCAACCCTCGACCACCTTCGTGCGCGACGCCGCCTACCGAACCCCCGCCTCCGGCGACGTCTATCGCCGCCCGCACAGTCCCACGACGCGCGAGGCCGAGGCGGTCATCGCCGCCCTGGAGGGGGCGGAGGACGCCGCGCTCTTCGCCTCCGGCCTCGCCGCGATGGCAGCGTTGATGCGGGCCGCGGGCGGGCCCCGCGTCGCCGTGCAGCGCGGCTCGTACTACGGCACCCAGGTCCTGGGCGAGCGCCTGGCGGACGGCGCCCCGATCACCTTCGACGGTGCCTCGCTGGAGAGCCTCGCCGAGACGGTCGCCACCCGCCGCCCGGCCCTCGTCATCATCGAGACGCCCTCCAACCCCTTCCTCGACGTGATCGACATCGCCGAGGCCGCGCGCATCGCGCACGCCGCGGGCGCGCTGCTGGCGGTCGACTCCACCACCGCGACGCCGATCCACACCCGCCCGCTGGAGCACGGGGCCGACATCGTCGTCCACTCCGCCACCAAGGCGCTCAACGGTCACTCGGACGTGCTGGCCGGCGCGCTGGTCCCCGGCCATGGCGGGCGCGTCCTGTTCGACGCGGCGCTCGACACACGCGCCAAGGAGGGCTGCGTCCTGAGCCCGTTCGACGCCTGGCTGCTGACGCGCGGCATGCGGACCGTGGCGCTGCGCGTGCGCGAGGCGTCGCGCAACGCGCTCCACCTCGCCCAATGGCTCGCGGCGCATCCGAAGGTGACGACGGTGCGCTATCCCGGCCTTCCGACGCACCCCGGCCACGCCGTCGCGGCGGCGCAGATGGACGGCGGGTTCGGCGGCCTCCTGTCGTTCGACGTCGCCGGCGGCGCGGACGCCGCACTCGGCCTCGCCGGGCGGCTGAGGCTCATCGCGCGGGCGACGTCGCTCGGCGGCGTCGAGACCCTGATCGAGCATCGCCACTCGATCGAGCCCGCCGCCACCGACATGCCGCCGGGGCTGTTGCGCCTCGCCGTCGGCATCGAGGCGGTCGAAGACCTCGTCGCCGATCTCGATCAGGCCTTGGCCGAGGTGCCCTGATGGCACTAAAACGCACGCTAATACATTAGAACCGATAAGGAGCGCTCGATGGCGAACGTCGCATTTCTGGGCCTAGGCGTGATGGGTTACCCGATGGCCGGGCACCTGGCGAAGGGCGGCCACACGGTCACGGTCTACAATCGCACCACCGAGAAGGCCAAGGCGTGGGCCGAGGCGTTCGGCGGCGCCTACAAGGAGACGCCCGCCGAGGCCGCCGCGGGCCAGGACTTCGTGTTCTGCTGCGTCGGCAACGACGACGACCTGCGCTCGGTCACGATCGCCGAAGGCGGGGCCTTCGCCGCCGTCGAGAAAGGCGCCGTCTTCATCGACAACACCACCGCCTCGGCCGAGGTCGCGCGCGAGCTGGGCGACGCCGCCAAGGCCGCCGGGTTCGACTTCCTCGACGCGCCGGTGTCCGGCGGCCAGGCCGGCGCCGAGAACGGCGCGCTCACCGTCATGGTCGGCGGCGATCAGACCGTCTTCGACAAGGCCAAGCCGGTGATCGACTGCTACGCCAAGATGGTCGGCCTGATGGGGCCGACCGGCGCCGGGCAGCTGACCAAGATGGTCAACCAGACCTGCATCGCCGGCCTCGTCCAGGGCCTCGCCGAGGGCATCCACTTCGCCAAGTCCGCCGGGCTCGACATCGAGAAGGTGATCTCCGTGATCTCCAAGGGCGCCGCCGGCTCCTGGCAGATGGAGAACCGCTGGAAGACGATGGACGCCGACGAGTACAACCACGGCTTCGCGGTCGACTGGATGCGCAAGGACCTGCACATCGTCCTGGAAGAGGCGCGCCGCAACGGCTCGCGCATGCCGGTGACCGCGCTGGTCGACCAGTTCTACGGCGATGTGCAAAAGATGGGCGGCGGGCGCTACGACACCTCCGCACTGCTGGCGCGCCTGGAGCGCTCTTGATCTCGCGGGCCGCGGCCCAGACCTGCGCGAGGCGCCGGTCCTTAAGGGGCGATTAGGCCTATATCGACGCGGGCCGGTGGAAAACTCCGCCGGCCTGCAACTCTCGCTGGGCTCGAACATTGGTCCAGTGCCGGTTTCTGTCCGGGGAGAGCGGAGTACGACGTGTTTAGACAGTTCGGCAGCGTCCTGTCCGATTACCGGCGAGACCTCACTCTGATCGACGCCGCGCCGTCCGGCGAGCGGGTCGAGCGGCCCGACTGTGCGGGAACGTCCCTCCTGTCGGGTGCGCCCATCGCGCGCATCCCGCCCCGCGCCGACGCGCCTTCCTCGCCGCTTGTGAACGATTCCGACGCGCCGCTGGTGGGCGCCCCGCTACACCTGCGCATCCAGATCGTCGACGCCGCGCTCTCGCCATTGTCGGGGGTACCGGTGACCGTGGGGCTGCGCGCGCCGACGCCGGTGGACGGGATCGGCCGCGCGGTGCGCACGGTGGCGGTCACCTCCGACAAGGGCATCGCCGAGATCGAGACCGTATTCCCGATCCCCACCGCCGGACGCCCGCAGATCGCCTTCCAGGCGGCGCTGGAGCATGCCAGCGTCCGCGGCGTCATCGCCCTGCCGGACGAGGTGGGCGAGTTCCTGGCCGAGCACGTGCCGCCCTATTGCGGCGACGCGACCGACACCTTCGCGCTGTGGCGGCCGGCCTACCTGGCGCAGGCGGTGATCAGCGCCGACCGCTCCGCCGCACCCGGCCCTCCCGGCCGGCCGGCCGTGCCGCCACGGCGATATCGGGCAGGTCGTTACCTCGCCTCGCGCGCCTTCGCCACGCTGCTGGCCGTCACCAGCGCGGCCGCGCATCTCTTCTCCGGCAGCGGGACGCCGACCGCGAAGGAAACGGTCACCGCCCTTTCCCCCGAGCAAGAGCCGGACGGCCGCCGCGACGCCTGACGCGCCGCAACCCGGCACGCGGCCGGACATGCCCTCGAGCGAAGCCCGTCACGTGCCGCGTTCCAGCGTTCCAGGCAGAATGGTTTGCAGATTTTTCTTCGGCGCGCAGCGTGTGCGCTGCTCGGCGCAATGTCGGCTCAGCGCCGGGCCAGGTAATCCGCCTCGTCGACCGGCTCGAGCCAGGTGATGTGGCCGGCCTCCGGGTCGCGCTCGTGGATGGCGATGTGCGTCATCATCATGGAGTCGGTCGCGCCGTGCCAGTGCTTCTCGCCGGGCGGAATCCAGATGCTGTCGCCTGCGTGAATGTCGATCCGGGGCTCACCCTCGGTCTGGAACCAGCCGCTGCCGGAGACGACGTGCAGCGTCTGCCCCAGCGGGTGGGTGTGCCAGTTGGTCCGCGCGCCGGGTGTGAAGGTGACCGAGGCGGCGTTGACGCGGGCGGGGTCCGGCGCGGTGACGATCGGGTTCTGAAATACCGTCCCGGTAAAGTAGGACGCCGGTGCGAGGATCGTGTCGACTTCGCCGTTGCGCAGGATCTTCATTTCGAGACGGCTTCGCCGGGGGTCCAGGCGTCGTAGCCGGCGGAGATGCCGGCTTCCGGGTCGGGCCGGAAGATGGAGCCGGTCGGCCGGTAGGCGTCCGGCGTGCCGGTCGGGTTCGGGCGGTGGGGCTTTTCCCACTCGCGCGCGACGTAGCCCTGCTGCTCGGGCAGCAGGTCGGTCAGGTGGTGCATCCAGCTGTACCAGCCGGGCGGGATCATCGTCGCCTCGGCGACGCCGGTATAGATGACCCAGCGGCGGACGTGGCCGAGCGTCGGGTCGACCTTGGCGCCCCGCGTCTGGAAATAGCGGTTGCCGAACTGATCGGTCCCGACCTCCTCACCGCGGAGATACGTCGTCCACGACGTGCCCCAGGTGGTGCCGTTCCACCAGGTGAAGAGCTGCAGCAAACGGCGAAGAGGAGTCTGAGCCATGTGCCAAGTCCTAGTCAGCGGTGGCGGGGATGTAAAGCATCATACGGAGGCGGTGCCGGGCTTGAGTTCGCGTGCCTCGATATAGAGCCGCGACACGTCCGGGAAGGACGCCTGCACGGTTTTGCGCAGCCGCGCGGTCGCGTCCTCCACCGAGCCGGCCGAGATCGAATTGTCGAAGTCGGCCGAGATCGTGGCGAGGATCTCGTTGGGGCCGAGGTGCATGGTCAGGACATCCCCCACCGCGACGACCGCCGGATCCGCCGTCACCGTCGCACGAAGCTGGCGTACCACGTTCGGATCGGCCGCCTCTCCGACCAAGAGCCCCTTCGTCTCGATCGCCAGGAACACCGCCGTCACCGCGAGCACCACGGCGATGAAGCACGTCGCCAGCGCATCGTAGACCGGATCGCCGGTGAGCTGCGTCGCCAGCACGCCGAAGAAGGCGATGATCAGGCCGAGCATCGCCGCGGTGTCCTCGAACAAGACGGTGAAGAGCGTCGGATCCTTGGAGCGGTGCACCGTCTCGATGATGCCACGGCCGCGGCGCGAGGCCTGGAAGCCCCGATAGGCCATCGTCCAGGCGACGGCCTCGAAGACGAAGGCGATGCCCAGCACCGCGTAGTTGATCCACGACGGCGAGACCTCGGTCGGCTCCAGGAGCTTGTGGATGCCCTCGTAGCCGGCGAACCCGGCGCCGGCGCCGAAGATCATGATCGCCACCATGAAGGCGTAGAAATATAGGTCCTTGCCGTGGCCGAACGGGTGCTCCGCCGAGGCGGGGCGCTTGGAGCGGCGAATGCCGAACAGCAGCAGGAACTGGTTGCCGGTGTCGACCACGGAGTGCACGCCCTCGGCGAACATGGCGGACGATCCGGTGACCGCCGACGCGATGAATTTCGTCACCGCGATCGCGCCGTTGGCGAACAGCGCCGCATAGATCACTTTGGTGTTGCCTTGAGCGGCCATCGTGCAACCTTCTCCAAGTATTAAGCTCATTCGCGCACTGGTGGTGAACGCGCGACGATCGTATGCGTTCAAAGGATCGAATGTGTTCAAAGGACCGACCCCGGTGACTGGAGATCTGATGCGCCTCCTTCTCGTGCTCGTGCGCCCGATCATCACCGGGGCGCTGGCGGTGCTGCCCGTGCTGCTCACATTCCTGGTGATCGGCTGGGTCGCGGCGTACGTGGGTGAATTCTTCGGGCCGGAGTCGTGGTTCGGATACTCCGTGGCGCGGCTTGGCGCGTTCGTGGTGGACGATAACCTCGCCTACCTGATCGGCGTGGCGATCGTGCTGGCGAGCCTCTACTTCCTGGGCGTGCTGGTCCAGTCGCGCCTGCGCACGGTATGGTCGAACTTCTTCGACGTGACGATCGGACGGATCCCGCTGATCGGGACCATCTACAAGACGATAACCCGCTTCGTGCAGCTTCTGGATCGGCGGGACGACGTGGACGTCAAGTCCATGAGCCCGGTCTGGTGCTTCTTCTCCGACGAGCGGCGCACGGCCGTCCTGGGGCTGATGCCGTCCGACCAGTCGGTGCAGATCGAGGGGCGAGACTACCGCATCGTGATGGTGCCGACCGCGCCGGTGCCCTTCGGCGGCGGCCTCTTCTTCCTGCCGGCGGAGTGGGTCCGGCCGGCCGACTTCGGCGTCGAGGGATTGACGAACATCTACGTCTCCATGGGTGTGACGGCGCCGGACTACATGAAGCGCATCCGCCAAGCCGCCGACAGCGAGCCCCAGGTGGTGAAGCCCCAAGCTCCGGCCGCGCCGCCCGCCGCGCCGCTCCCGCCCGCCGCGGGCCCGGAATCGAGCGGCGGCTGAACCGCATCCGGCGCGGCGCGCGGCGCTCGGAACCCGCGCGCCGACCGGTGCGGGCGGCCCCTGCCGCGCCTTTCCGGCGGCGCGGCTCCGCCGTGCGCCGACCCCGCGGCACGGGACGGCGGCTGCCGGAGCGCGGGGATCCCGTTCTCGTCCCGGTCTGACGGCACCGGCCGTACCTGGCGCCCCCGGTCGCGTCACTGGAAATTCCTCCCTTTGG
This sequence comes from Acuticoccus sp. I52.16.1, assembly GCF_022865125.1. Classification (NCBI taxonomy): domain Bacteria; kingdom Pseudomonadati; phylum Pseudomonadota; class Alphaproteobacteria; order Hyphomicrobiales; family Amorphaceae; genus Acuticoccus; species Acuticoccus sp. I52.16.1. The sequence continues at coordinate 1,063,571 of NZ_CP094828.1, forward strand.
GGAGGGCCTTGCGATACTCGGGTGGCAGCTCCCGAGGCGGCGCCTTCCGGTCGCCCCGCCGGTCCCGGTCCGCCCCGCCCGTATCCGCGTCGTCGGGCGCGGCGCCGCCGCCACGGCCGCCCCGGGCGATGGTGGCCGCGGCCTTGCGATGCGCCTCCAGCGCCTCGGCGACCGTGCGGTTGTCGCCCAGTCCCGCCGCCTCCTTGCTCATGGCCCCCACCTCGGTGACGAACCGGGTGAGCAAGGTGCGGGGGCGAGTGTCGGTGCGCGGGTCGGTGCCGGGGCGCTTGACCTCGTCGGCCCGGTCGAGCGCGTCCCACTCGCCGACGTCGTCCGTCAGCCGCGTCAGCAGCCCGGTGCGGTCCTCCAGCTTGGTGGCGACCACGTGAACCACCCCGTCCTGCGCCTGCACCCAACCCGTGATCTTGATGAAGCGCGCGCCCAGCACCACCGTGCGGAAGGCCTCGAACACCTTCGGCCAGACGATCACGTTGGCGATCCCGGTCTCGTCCTCCACCGTCATGAAGATGACGCCCTTCGCCGAGCCCGGCCGCTGCCGAACCAGGACGAGGCCGGCGACCGCGACCCGCCGCCCGGCGTGCCCCGGAACCGCGCGGGCCGGCATGATCCGCTCCCGCGCCAGCGCCCCGCGCACGAACTCGGCCGGGTGCGCCTTCAATGACAGGGAGAGGAAGCGGTAGTCGTTGATCACCTCCTCGCCGGGGGGCATCGGCGGCAGATCGGCGGCGGCTTCCTCCTGCAACCGGGCAAGGTCGGACGCGGCGAACAGCGGCAAGTCCTCCAGCCGCGAATCCCGGTCGAGACCGCGTGCGCCCCACAGCGCATCGCGCCGGTTGAGGCCGAGCGAGCCGAACGCATCGGCATCGGCCAACCGCTCGATCGTGACGCGCGGCAGCCCCGTCCTCAGCCACAGATCCCGTACGGTGTCGTATCCGTGACCGCGGCGGGCGACCAGCAGATGCATGTCGCCCTCGGCGAGGCCCTTCACCTGCCGTAACCCCAGCCGTACGGCGCAGCGCGAACGGATCGCACCGCGCATCGAGGCATGATCGGGATGAAGCCGCTCGGCCGCCCGCGGCCCCTCCTCCAACGTGCAGTCCCAGTCGGAGAGGTTGATGTCGACCGGGCGGACCTCGACCCCATGTCGGCGGGCATCGCGTACGATCTGCGCCGGGGCGTAGAAGCCCATCGGCTGGCTGTTGAGCAGCGCGGCGCAGAAGACGTCGGGGTAGTGGCACTTCAGCCAGCATGACGAATAGACGAGCAGCGCAAAGCTCGCCGCATGGCTCTCCGGAAAGCCGTACTCGCCGAACCCCTCGATCTGATTGAAGCAACGGGCGGCGAAGGCCGGATCGTAGCCCTTGGCGGTCATCCCATCGACCATCTTCTGCTGAAAGGTGCCGATGGTGCCGACCTTCTTGAAGGTGGCCATGGCACGGCGAAGCTGGTCGGCCTCGGCGGGAGTGAAGCCGGCCGCGACGATGGCGATCTTCATCGCCTGCTCCTGAAAGAGCGGCACGCCGAGGGTCTTGGAGAGCACCTCCTCCAGCTCCTTGGAGGGGTAGGTGACCTGCTCCTTTCCCTGCCTGCGACGCAGGTAGGGATGCACCATATCGCCCTGAATCGGCCCCGGCCGTACGATCGCCACCTCGATGACGAGGTCGTAGAAGGTGCGGGGGCGCAGGCGCGGCAGCATCGTCATCTGCGCCCGGCTCTCGATCTGGAAGACGCCGAGCGTGTCGGCCCGGCAGATCATGTCGTAAACGTCCCGATCCTCGGCCGGAATACTGGCGAGGTTGATCGCCCCCCCCTGATCCAGCGGCACACCGGCCAGCGGCTCGGCAGCCAGCGGTTCGGAGAGCCCTGGCGCGGGGGCGCCGGAGGGGACGCCCCGAGGCCGACCGCTCGGCGAGCCGATCGAAGACGTCCCGCCGCGCGGCATCCGCGCGGGCGCGGCGTCCGATGCATCCGCGACCAGCGTCAACAAAGGCGAGGCCGCCAGCTCCCCATAACCCCCCCTCCTGAGCGCGCGCCCACCTCGCGCCCCCCCTCCCTGGGCGGACCCGCTCGCCGCCTCGCACGGCACCAGGGTCAACGTGGGGCGAACCGGCATCCCGCCTCCACCATCGGCCCCGGCGCCCACCGGGCGGTCCGTCTCGGACCCCGGATGCGTGCCTCCCGCCTCCCCATAGGGCCCGCCAAGCAGAAACGGCCCGGCTCCAGTTTCGCAAAACCCCTCGGTGGGCACCTGGCGAGATGGCGGTGCTCCCATCGCCTCGACCGCCTGCGATCCCGCCGCGCCATCGACCTCGTCCGGCGCGTCGCCTGCCCCGGGACCAGAAGCTTCCCTCGGCGATCGCTTGGGGAGGAGAGCCGCAAAATCAGCGCCATAATGCCGTGCCAGCAGCGCCAGACCCTTACGCACACACGTCAGCATGCCGAGTGCCAGGACGTCGATCTTGAGGATTCCCAGGGCGTCCAGGTCGTCCTTGTCCCACTCGATGTTGGTGCGCCCGTCCATCGCGGCCTTCACCACGGGCACCATCTCGTCCAGCCGCCCGCGGGTGATCACAAAGCCCCCCACATGTTGCGACAGGTGGCGCGGAAACCCGGCGATCTCGCGCGAGAGACGGATGAGGTGACCAATCCGGTGGTCGCGCGGATCCAGGCCCGCCTGCGTCGCGGCCGCCTCGTCGACCCCGTTCGTGCCCCAGCCCCAGATGGACCCCGCCACCGCGCCGACGCTGTCCTCGCTGAAGCCGAGCGCCTTGCCCACCTCCCTCGCCGCCGAGCGGGCGCGGTAGGTGATCACCGTCGCCGCGATGCCGGCCCGGTCCCGCCCATATTTCTCGTAGATGTACTGGATTACCTCCTCGCGCCGCTCGTGCTCGAAGTCGACATCGATGTCCGGCGGTTCGCGTCGTTCGGGCGAGATAAATCGTTCGAACAAAAGGTCGGAGCGGTCGGGGTCCACTTCCGTGATCCCCAGACAGAAACAGACTGCCGAATTCGCCGCCGAGCCCCGCCCCTGCGCCAGGATGGCGTTGTCCCGCGCGAACCGCACGATGTCGAAGACGGTCAGGAAATAAGGGGCATAATCGAGGCTTTCGACGAGCCGAAGCTCGTGGGTCAGGAGCGCGGCGACCTTCTGCGGCACGCCGTCGGGATAGCGCTTGGCCGCACCGTCGTACGTGAGACGTTCCAGCGTCTGCTGCGGCGTGCAGCCGGGATCTGTGGGCTCCTCGGGATATTCGTAGCGCAGCTCGTCGAGTGAAAAATCGATCTCGTCCATAACGGCGAGAGTCTCGCGCACCGCCTGGGGCACCGCGGCGAAGAGGCGGGTGATCTCGGCCGGCGCCTTCACGTGCCGCTCCGCGTTCGCGGCGAGCCTGCGGCCTGCCGCGTCCACGTTCGTGTGCAACCGGATCGCCGTCAGCACGTCCTGCAGCGGCCTGCGGGCGGGATCGTGATACAGCGGCAGCGTCGTGGCGAGGGGCCGCAGCCCCAACCGGCGGGCGAGAGCGGCATGGGCGGCAAGTCGGCGTTGGTCCTGCGCCCCATAGGACAGCGACAGGGTGAGACGCAGCGGATGGCTGACGCGGGCGGCAAGCGTGCCCGCAGCGTGCGCGATCGCATCGGGGGCGGCGGTATGGGCCACGATGGCGAGGACGAGGCCCTCGCACCACTCGACCAGATCGCTCAACATCAGGCGGCAATTGTCTTTTTTCCCCCGCATGTTGCCTACCGTCAGGAGACGGCAGAGACGCCCGTAGGCGGCGCGGTCGGACGGCCAGGCCAGGATATCGGGGGTGCCGTCCTCGAACACGAGGTGGCAGCCGACCGCCGTGCGGATCCCGACTTCCTTGCCTGCGAGATGAACGCGGACGACGCCGGCCAGCGTGTTGCGATCGCACACGGCAATGCCGGGTGACCCGAGCGCAGCCGCCGCCACCACCAATTCTTCCGGATGCGAGGCGCCCTCCAGGAAGGAAAAGTTGCTCTTGGCGGCAAGTTCGATGAAATCGCTCACCCTTTCTCTCCGCCATCAGCCGAAGAACCCGTGCAGAAACCATTTCGGCGGCTGGCTCTCACCGGCGAAAAGCCCTTTGCGAAACAGCCAGAAACGACGCCCCTCGCGATCCTCCACGCGGAAATAGTCGCATGTGTGCCCCGCCTCCTCGCGCCACCATTCCGGCGCGATGCGCTCTGGCCCCTCGGCGATGGCGACGTGGTAGAACACCCGGCGCCAGAGGAAGCGTACCGGCGCGCCATCCGGGACACCGGCGACGGCCAGGATCGGCTCGGGCGGCTCCAGAAGCCGCAGCGGGCGCAGCGGCCCATGGCGCCAGCGCGGCCTGTGTGCTTCCCCCCAGGACGGGGCGCGCAACGCCTGGCGAGCCGGCACGCGCTGCGTCTGTGACGAAGGATCGTGCGTGTTGACCGGCGCCAGGTGATAAACTGCCGAGGCCCCGAACCTCTCTGAGAGCGTATCGACGAGCGCCTCGAAGTCACGCGAGACGTCCTCGGTCTCGTCGAGTCGGGGCTGGCTGGTCCCGATACGCTCCAATTCACCCGCATAGATCCGCATCAGGTCGACGCCGCTGTCGCTCTCGATCCGCGCCGACATTTCCTGGAGGCGCGGTGCGACGAGGCGTGTGATCCGCGCCGCATCGTTGAGCGGCGCGCTGGCGCCGACGGCAATATCCCGCACCATTCCGTCGGCCTGGAACAAACGTAGCTGGAGCAGGCGCGTGCCCAGCCCCCTTGGCGCGAGCGCGCCCGTCAAGCTCGCCGCCAGCTGCCGCAATCCGGCCTCCAGCGCCTCGATGTGGGAGACCGGCTCGGCGAAGGCGCGATCGAAAATATGCGGCGAGGCGGGCGTGAGGGGGGTAATCGGCTCGTCTTCCAACCCGCTCATCTGGTCGATGCGCCGGCCAATGAGAGGACCGAACCTCTGGGTCAGGGATTTGCGGGACTGTGCCAGAACCTGCGCCACGGTCTTCAAGCCAAGACGTTGCAGGACCGCTGCGGTCTCATCGGGAAGGCGCATCGAGGCGGTGGGCAGGTCGCAGACGGCGGAAAGCGTCTCACCTTCTGGAACGATATGGCCATGTCCGTGGCGGGCAAGTGCCCAGGCGACGGCAGGTGTGTCGGCAACGGCCACCTGCACCTGGACCCCGCACGCGACACACCTTGCCCGGAGCGCTTCCACCAGCGCCTCTTCACCGCCGAAAAGATGCGCGCATCCGGCAATATCGAGCATGAGTCCGTCGGGCTGATCGAGCCCCACGAGAGGCGTGAAGCGTTCGAGATCTCGTGCGATCCTTTCGAGGAGGCGCATATCCGCGTGCGGATCCGAGAGATGGACCTCGACATGGGGCGCCAGCGCCCTTGCCTCGGCGAGGGCCATCCCGGCCCGGAGCTTGGCCGCCTGCGCCGAGCGGTCCACCGCCTCCAGAAGCATGGCCCCCTTCTGCTTCGCATAGGTGACGACGGGGGCGTCAGGAGAGAACCGCTGCTCGATCATGAGGCGGTCGGTCGGCAGGTACGCGAGCCAGACGTAGAGGATTCTGCGGGTTGGCTGCATGGTTCAGCGCGCATCCGCCCTTCGCCGCACGGCTTCCAGAGCGACGACGCCGGTCTCTGAAAGCTCGTGTCGGGGGGACGGCACTTCGTGAGAACGCAATCTTAAGGAGAAAAATTCCCGTTTTACAGGGTCAAACGTAACGATTTGATGCCCGCATTGTCCCTTTTTGTTCTTATTAAGATCCATCCTCCAGCTCGGCCAGCCGATGGAGCGGTGCGGTACAGTCGGATGAAGGACAGGGTGGATCGCCCATCGGGTCAAGGCCGCCGTGGCACCGATCTGCCCTGAGGCGACAAGATGGACGGGCATACCTGCCGCATAAGAGCGAAGGTTCAGCCGGCGGGTGGATTTTATGTCGAGAATTCCCCGGTCGTCATGCAGTTCGCCGATGACCATCCCCAAGGCGCCCGAGACCAACGCCTGCTCCAAAACCCAGAGAACCTCAGACGCGTTTCCGACTTGGACGAAGAGAATCCGCTCCGGATCCAAACCCATATCGCAAAGTCCGGAGCCCGCCAGCGCGCCGTTCTCATGCCTCGTGAGGTTTTGCGAGACCCATAAGCACTTCTTCAAAAAAGTCGCACACAACAGAAGAGATACAAGAAAAGAGCAAGAGGCGATAAAATTGGCGACGCGAGAACAGGCAAAGAGATGCACTCCATCCTGAAATGAGGTTGATACATCACGCAGCAAACCTTTCGGGAACCGCTCGGCGCTCCAGGCCGGTGCCCCAACCTTGCGCGCACCCTGCTCCAGATCAGATCCAGAATAAACCATGGAACACGGGGGGATGAGCGCGGTCGCCATGGACGCCTCAAATGGTTAATGTTCTACTCTCGTTCTGATTATATTGGAACAAAGGGGTTGTCAATCCATGATTCGCAACCTAAAGTCACAGACGCGATGGAACCAAAGACCCGATCATGCCGGCAGTCGACGCCACCGACCGAACGGTCATCTGCAACAGCAAGCAGCGAACAACGACAGTGATCGCGGGGAAAGGCGCGCGCCCTGCTCCGCGGGCCAAAAGCCGCGATTCAGGAGGCTGCGAGGCGCTGAAGCTCGGCGATTTCGCCGCGCCCCTCGAGGTCGGCCAGCGCCTGGTCGAGTTGCGGACCGAGGTGCGGGTCGAGCGCGTCGCGCGCCTCTATCGGGTCGAGCCCTTTTACAGCAAGGAAGATGGCGGTGGCGAAGACGAGGTCGCGCTCCGGCAGATAGCCGCGACGCAACCAGCCATAAGTCCCAGCGCCCACCTGATGCTCGAACCGAGCATTGGCAAGGAAAACGCCGAAACCGAGGAAGCAGGCTGCGAGGTCGGTCAAAAACTCCTCCTCATCCTCGGTGCACAACGGCGGTGTGTCGGCGGACGCGACGAGGTAGTGCGCCAGCTCGTGCGCGAAGGTCGCGATCAGCGCCATCGGTCGGCCAAGATCCTCGGGAGAATAGGTGATGAGAACGCCATGCTCGTCGACCGCGAACGAGGCGGCGGCCGTGATCCGCGCGTCGACGGCGAACGTCTCGCCGATCGCCGCCGCATCAGCGGGCCGGTCGAGCGCGATGAGGTCGACGTGCCAGTCCTCGATGAGGCAGTAGCGGCGCACTTGGGCGAAGAGCCGTTCGGCGAGGGCGTGGCCCGTCTCGCCGTCGGTGGAGAAGTAGCCCGGCCGGGGGAGAACGAGACGGCTACGGGCAAAGTCACCCCCGCCGCCGAACTCGCGCATCAACCACGCGAAATTGTCGAGGTGCCAAGCGGCGGTGTCGTCGTCCAGAAGGGGCCGCCGCTTGCCGGATTGCCACATGGTCGCCTCCCCCGCCGGCATCGTCGATGGGCCAACGTAGAGGCAAGCATGTTATGGACCGACCGCCGAGGAAACCCCGGCGACCGGCTCGACGCACACATCAGCGTCTCCAGTCCCCTACTGATGCCGACGCGCGGGCGATCAGTGGCGAAAGTGGCGCATCCCGGTCATCACCATGGCGATGCCGGCCGCGTCGGCGGCGGCGATGACCTCGTCGTCCCGTCGCGAGCCGCCCGGCTGGATCACGGCCGTCGCGCCGGCCGCGGCGATGGTCTCCAAGCCGTCGGCGAAGGGAAAGAAGGCGTCGGATGCGGCGGCCGAGCCGAGGGTCCGGCTCCCTTCTTCGCCGGCTTCCCTAGCAGTGTCCGCGGCCTTCCAGGCGGCAATGCGGGCCGAATCGACGCGGCTCATCTGCCCAGCGCCGACGCCGACCGTCGCCTGCCCCTTGGCATAGACGATGGCGTTGGACTTCACGTGCTTCACCGCCCGCCAGGCGAACGCGAGGTCGGCCCACTCCGCCTCGGTCGGCGCGCGCCGGGTCGCCACTTTCATGGCGTCGCGCGCCACATGCCCATCGTCGGCCGACTGCACCAGCAGCCCTCCCCCCACGCTGCGCACCATCGAGCCGGAAAGCGCCGGCAACTCGTCGACCAAAAGCAGGCGGACGTTGGGCTTGGTGGCCAGCACCGCCATTGCCTCGTCGCTGGCACCCGGCGCAATCACCACCTCGGTGAAGACGGCTGCGATCATCTCCGCAGTCGCCTTGTCCAGCGGCCGCGACAGCGCCACCACGCCCCCGAACGCCGAGACCGGATCACACAGCCGCGCCCGCTCGTACGCCTCCGCGAGGTCCGCGCCGACGGCGATGCCGCAAGGGTTGGCGTGCTTGACCACAACGGCAGCGACGTCGGCGCCGAAGTCGGCCACCGCGCTGAGCGCCGCGTCACCGTCGGCGACGTTGTTGTAGGAGAGCGCCTTGCCCTGCACGATCCTTGCGGAGGCGATGCCTCCGCCGCCCGCCGCGCGGTAGAAACCGGCGGACTGATGCGGGTTCTCACCATAACGCATCTCGGCGACGCGCTTACCGCCGAACGCTGCCCACACGCGGTGATCGACCGGAACGTCGTCGGCCGCGCTTGCCTGCGCCATCCACGCGGCGATCGTCGCATCGTAGGCGGCGAGCCGCGCGAAGGCCTTGGCCGCCAAGCGCCGCCGCAACGCCAGCGTCGTGCCGCCAGCCTCCAGCGCGTCGGCCACCGTGTCGTAGTCGTCCGGATCCACGATCAGGGCGACGTGGGCGAAATTCTTCGCCGCCCCCCGGGTCATCGACGGGCCGCCGACGTCGATCTGCTCGACGAGTTCGGCCGGCGGCTTGCCGCTCTCGATCGCCATTTCGAACGGGTAGAGGTTGGAGACCAGCAGCCCGATGGGGCCGATGCCATGTTCTTCGAGCGCGGCGGCGTGCTCGGGCTTGGAGAGGTCCGCCAGAAGCCCGCCGTGGACACCGGGGTGCAGCGTCTTTACCCGCCCGTCCAGCATCTCGGGAAAGTTGGTGATGTCGGATACGTCGGTAACCGGGAGACCCGCCTCCTTGAGGGCGCGACTGGTGCCCCCGGTGGAGACGAGTTCCACGCCGAGCGCCACGAGACGCTGCGCAAAGGGGACGAGGCCGGTCTTGTCCCAAACGGAAAGGAGCGCCCGGCGCACCGGTGTGGCAGTCATGCGTTTTGTCCTAACAGAGCCGTGATCCGCGCGTGGGCCGGCGCCGGACTACGAAGCGTCGTCGTCACCGACAGGATGCGCATGCCGGGCGATGTGCCAGCGGACGGTGTCATCGGTCAACGTATTACCGGCAATCACCAGCTGCGATGTGCGCCTCGCGCGGTGCTGGTCTGCAAGGACGATGCTCTCCTCGACCTCGATTTCCGGCCCGTCGTCCACCGCGAAGAGCCAGATCGAGCGGTCGGGGCACACCAGGAGAACCTTGCGCCTCCCCCGCTCGATCCGGAGCTTGATGTCGAGCCCGACGTGAAAGCGGATGGCGAAGGGGCGGCCGTCGAGCCTGTCCTGCCCGATCAGCTGATCCTCGCCGATCAGGGCCAGCCCGTCCTCGCCCAGTGTCAGCCGCCGCTCGTGGATGAGCCCGTAGGCGGCGAGATAACCGTCGTGCGAGGCCTTGACGGTCAATTCGGAGCGGCGGACTTCGACGGCGCTGGGGCCGCCATAGAGTGTCGGCCCAAACCAGCGCCGCAACGGCCAGCGGGCGACCATCTTGGCCGAAGACGTGTCGTCCACCACGAGCGTCGACTGTGCGGCGGTCGCGCGGCCAACGGGCGACCACTCCTCGCGCGCCGCGCCCAACGCGCCGCAGCTGACCAACAACCGATGCGGCCCATGCGAGACCTCCAGCGCCAGCGCCGAGGCGTGCGCCTTGTCCGCGAACGGCGGCGGCGGGGCGACACCGGTATCGATGAGCACCACCGTCTCACCGGCGCCGAGGCGCTGAAAACCGCAATAGCGCGCGTTGTCGCTCGGCTGACCGCCGACGTCGTCATAGGCGAAGGCGCCCTCCAGGCTCGACGCCGGCAACGGTGTCGCCCCGTGGAAGGTCGCAAGCCCGCCGTCGCTGTGCACGAAGAAGCGAAGCATCGCCAGCATGCGGTCGAGCGCGTCCCGCAGAGCGTCCGGCACCTGCTGCTGGCGCCGCGCCAGCGCTTCGCGGACGGGGATGAGGAAGGAAAGCGCCTCGAGAAGCGTCTCGGGCGAGCGCGACACGTGGCCGCCGTCGGGCAGGACGTCGCCCCCCACCACGTCGGTCAACACGCCGAGCGCCCACCGCGCCAAACGTTGCTCGTTGGCAATGGCGGAGCCGGCGATGACCAGCGCCGCGGCGACCTTCAGCTTGGCCATCCCGCGCGGCTCCACCGGCAGCACACGCTCCAGTCTGCGCATGTGACGACCGAGTGCGCGCATATATCGCTGTCGAAACGCGGGATCCGCGCCATTGAGCAGAAGCGGCGACTGGACCAGCCAGTTGATCAACCGCTCGGCGGTGATGTCTGGCCGGTGCGCCGTCTCGCTGACGGTGGCGTGAGCGAACCACTCGTCGACCAGCGCGCGGGCATTGGTCGACGAAAGTTCCGTCGCGTTGGCCTCCAGGTGGTGCAACCAGCCGAACCCGTGCAGTGCCTCGGCCCAGGCTTCGGACGGCGGGGCGACAGTGAACGGCGATCGGCCGGCGGTATCCACCGCCTGCCCCGCGAGAGCGAAGACGCCGGCATAGATGTCGCCGGCGACGTTGGCGTCGGCCTCGGCGAGAGTCTCGGGCGCGAACAGGACGCGATGAGGAATGCTGGCGACATGGCGCCGCCAGAGCGAGACGCGCAGCGTGGCGATGCATCGGTCGACGAAGCGCCGGACCGTATGGCCCATGAGCGTGGCGAGCGTGGTCTGAGACATTCTGAGGATCTCAATAACGCTCGCTCGAGTGGGGACCAGGGGGTGACGGGTTCGGATGCCCGCGCGGAGCCGAGCGGCTCCGGCGCGGGGTGAGGAGTACAGTGATGCGCCGCTCACCTGCAAGACGCGTGCAGCATCGCTCCAAGACGCGATTTCCCGCGGTCCCGGTCGGCGCGCCGTCACGAGTGGCCGATGCGCGGCGAGACGGCGCCCGGGTCGAAGCGCCCGTCTCGGTCGGTCGGGTCGCCGATGGACCGTCGCCACCGGCCGTGCGCGGCGGCGATCGGCCGCGTCCGGATAACGCGCCCCCTCGGGTTTATACCGCGAGGTGGCCGGTCCCCGGCCGGGCCGAGCCCGTCACGGCTTCCCCGGCGTCGCGACCGCGTTTTCCGACGCTATGGCGGGGGCCACGCACCCCGCCGGTGTTCGTCCTGGAGCGGCGGAGCACCGGTGATCCGTTGTCTGGTCATCGTCAGGAAGAGCTATCCGGCACGTTCGAACCGGGCTGCGAAGAAACCGTCCATGCCGCGCTCCTCGCCGATCGACATGGAGGGCAACGTTCGCATGATCCCCTGGGGGGTGACGAACGCGGCGGCCGGGCCCTCGGTCAGCGGTCTCAAGGCGAGTTCCGGGATCGCCTTCACGGCCCAGGCCGCCTGCCGTTCGCCCTCCTCCGGCTCGATCGAGCAGGTGGCATAGACGAGCGTGCCGCCGGGGACGACGCAGGTCGCGGCGCGGCGCAGGAGGTCCCCCTGCAGCGCGGCGAGCGACGCGATGTCCTTCTCGGTCTTGGCGAAGGCGACGTCGGGCTGGCGCCGCATCGTCCCGGTCGCCGAGCACGGCGCGTCGAGAAGCACGGCGTCGAACTCGCCTTCGGCATCCATCGCGTCGGCGACGACGACCTCCACACGCTCGCCGAGACGCGTGCGCGCGAGGTTTTCACGCAGCCGCTCGGCGCGTGCCATGTCGATCTCCAACGCGGTGACCATAGCGCCGGCGGCGGCCAGCTGCATGGTCTTGCCACCAGGGGCGGCGCACATGTCGAGCACGCGCTTGCCCGCGACATTGCCCAGCGCCAACGCCGGGAGTTGCGCGGCGGCGTCCTGCACCCACCAGCCGCCTTCGCCGTAGCCGTCGATCGCGGTCACGTCCGACACCGGGAGGCGGGCGCCACCCGTCGGGAGCGCCACTGCGCCGGCCGGGCGCGGCACGTCCGGACCGGCGAAGGCGAGGTCGAGCGTCGGTTCCTCGCGGTGGATCGCGGCGATGGCGCCGGCGGTGTCCTCCCCCCAGGCACGCGTCCATCGCTGCCACAGCCAGGCGGGGGTGTTGGCCTCCAGCGGCAGGCGCTCCAGCAAGGTGTCGCGCTCGCGGATGAGACGCCGCAGAACAGCGTTGGTCAGGCCGGCGAAGCCCGCCCCGCCGGACGTCGCCTTGAGCAGTGCGACGGCGGTGTTGACCGCGGCATGGTCCGCCTGACGCATGAAGAGGAGTTGCGCGGCCGACATGCGCAGCACCGAGCGCACCTCGGTCGCCTTGCGCGGCAGCTTCTTGTTCATGAGTTGGCCGAGACACCAGTCGATGTCGCCGCGCCGGCGCACGGTGACGCGGGCGATGGCGCGCGCGAGTGCGGCGTCGCGCGGCTCCAGGCGGCCGGCCGCCGGCGCCGCGGCCTCGAGCGCGACGGCGAGCGGGGCGTGGGCTTCGCACACGGCGTCGACTATGGTGGTGGCGATGGCGCGGGGATCCGTGCCGGCCGTCTTCGGCGGGCGGGCGCGCCCCCGGCGATGGGTGTTCTGCTGGGCCATGCGGCTATAGCCGTGAGGGAGACACCCCGCGTCAACCCCACCATGGTATCGCCGCCGGAAGATCCGCCCTTCCACATGGATCCGGTGCGTTTCTCGGGCGCGCTCGGGCGACCGCGCCCAGCGGTGGTGCGCGGCGTGCCGGGCCGCCGGGCGCCGGGTGAGAGCATCGCAGAGCCCGCAAACCGGAGCGTTTCCAGCCGCATCGTTCGCCGCCCTCGCGCCCGCTATCGCCGACACCCGAGTGCGAAGCCGATCCCACGCCCCCCCCTCCGTCCGCAACGTCGGTCTCGGGACGGTGTCGCTTGGGGCACGGAACGGATCGATCGGGCAGACGCCGCTCTCGGCGACGAGTTCTCATCGTGCGACGCGCTTGAGGGTATTGATGTGTCCGTGCCTCCCAATGCGGGGCGGCGACGATATCGTGGAGCGACCGGCTGGCCGACCGGCGATGCAGTGCGGCCACCGCAAGCCTTGGGCGAGCGCCACAGGCGCCGGGGGGCGATGCGGTGCGCCGGCCTACTCAGCGGATGGTGCGCGGGGCCGTTGGGCGGCTCAGCCCCAGGGGCCGGAGCGGTCCCTCTCGCGGCGCTCGCCGCCGGTATTCCATTTGCCGCCGCGGCGCGAACGTGGGGATGGGCCGCCACGGCCGCCGCCCCACGGGCCGCGCGGGGCGCCACCGGGGGGCATCGCCGGACGGGCGGCGGCGCCCATCCGCGCCGGGCCGGCGCCCATCTCGGCGGCCAGCTCCTGGAGCGCGGCGACGCGGTTGGCGGTGTTCGGATGCGTGGAGAAGAGATTGTCCATCCGCGCGCCCGACAGCGGATTGATGATGAACATGTGCGCCGTCGCCGGCACCGCCTCGGCCTCCTCGTTGGGGATGCGCCGCCCCTGCTCCAGCCGCTGCAGCGCCGAGGCGAGCCAGACCGGGTTGCCGCAGATCTCCGCCCCACGTCGGTCGGCCGAGTATTCGCGCGTGCGGCTGATCGCCATCTGCACCATCATCGCCGCCATCGGCGCCACGATCATCGTCACGAGCACGCCCACGAACCCGAGCGGACTGTCACGCCGGCCGAACAGGAAGGCGAAGTTGGCGAGCATCGAGATCGCGCCGGCGAGCGTCGCGGTGATCGTCATCGTCAGCGTGTCACGGTGCTGGATATGGGCCAGCTCGTGCGCCATCACCCCGGCGACTTCCTCGCGGCTCATCATCGACAACAGCCCCCGCGTGGCGGCGACGGCGGCATTGTCCGGGTTGCGGCCGGTGGCGAACGCGTTCGGCTGGTCCTCCTCGAGGATGTAGACCTTCGGCATCGGCAGGTTCGCCTTGGCCGCCAGCTCCTGCACCAGGCCGTAGTAGTCCGGCGCCGAGCGTGCGTCGACCTCCCGCGCATGGTGCATGCGCAGGACCATCTTGTCCGAATTCCAATAGGCGAAGAGGTTGGTGGCGACGGCGACGCCGAACGCGATCATCATGCCCTGCGGACCGCCGATCAGGTAGCCGACGCCCATGAAGATCGCCGTCATCGCGGCGAGAAGCATCGCCGTGCGGATCATGTTCATCGTGTTGGACCGCCCTCAATCTGTCGCGAACCAACAGGATATCAGTGCTCGGGGTTCCCGGTTCAACGCCGGGCGTGGCGCGGGACGAAAGGCGGCCGGTCAGCCGTTGCGCCTGGACGCCTCGTCCACCGGCGGTTCCCAGACGAGCACGGTGAACTTTGGCCGGTCGGCGATCCGGCCGATGGGGCCGAGGTTGACCGTCTTCGTCGGCTTGGCGCCGACGCCCTGGTAGACGCGCATCGCCGGCGCCGCCGTCACCGACGCTTCGGTGCGCCAGCGCGACTTGCCGCGGCGCACGACCTCCGCTCCCAGCCAGTGCAGGAGGTTGGTGCCGATCCCGCGGCCACGTGCGGCGGGGTCCACTTTGAAGCCCTCGAGGTACAGCTCCTCCGGCTGGCCGCGGCGCAGCGTCGCCTCGGCGAGGAGGTAGCGCACCGTGCCGGAAACGGGGCCGAAGTGGGCGCGGAAGCGCTTGGCATCGGGCCAGACGCTGCCCTCGCCGTCCATTCGGTAGGAGATGCAGCCGGCGATCTCGCCGTTGACGATCGCCGCGCACAGCCGGTCCTGGCGCATGCGGTTGCCGACGACCTCGCGGCGCACCGCCTCCGGGCCGACGATGTGCTTCATCGTCGCGCGCTGCGCGGCGGAGTAGGCGGCCACTTCGGCGGCGATGAAATCGGGGATCGGCGCCACCAGCATCCAGTCTTCCCCCTGCTTGAAGATGCATTCGGCGGGGATGGCGGACATGTCGATGGTCATGGGCGTTCCGTGGCCTTCAGGTCTGTGCGGCGGTATCGCGCGTCGGCGCGATCGCCACGCTGGCTAGCACAGCCGCGCGCCCATGGCACCCATGCCGAGGGCCCGTGGCGCCACACCGCCCCGGCGCGCCGCGGGTCCGTCATTCCTTGCCGCTGCGCGAGCGGCGGTCGATCGCGAGGAGGTGCATCTTGTCGAGGGAAAAGTCGGACTGTCGCCACACGCCCTCGAGGTGCTTCAGCCGCTCGCCCAGTTCGGGGCCCGCCTCGCCGCCCTGCTCCAGGAGGTCGTTGCCGCTGACCGGCAGGCGCGGGCGCCGCCATTGCCGCGCCACCTCGACGAGGCGCGGCAGGTCGACGAGATCGGCCCCGCAGGCCGCGCCCACCAGCAGCCCGTCGACGAAGGCCTCCGCGCCGTGCTCGTAGAGCGAGGCGTGGATCTGGGGCAGCGAGTGGGGCGGCATGAAGCGGGCGGCGGCGATGGCGTCCAGCGCGCGCGCACGGTCGCGGCGCGAGAAGCGCAGCGCCGTCGCCGCGACCTCGAACGCCTCGCGGTCGAACCCCAGCAGCGCGGCGATCGCCAACGGCGGTGTCGGCTGCCGGCCGATGCGCCGCTCCAGGGCGACGAGCGCGGTGAAGGTGTCGATCTCGTACGGGCCGGGGAGGAGACCGGGGAGGAAGTCCTCCTCGCCGACCAGGCGCAGCACCGCGGCCGCGTTGGGAGCGACCACGGTCCGCATCAGCTCGTGGCAGATCCGCTCCACCGCCAGCGCGCCGATGCGGGCCTTGTGCCGGCGCGAAGCGTCGAGGCCGACCTTGTCCATCGCTCCGTTGCCGTAGGCGGCGTTGAAGCGAAAGAACCGCAGGATCCGCAGGTGATCCTCGAGGATGCGCTGATCGGCGTCGCCGATGAAGCGCACGCGCCGGGCGAGGCAGTCCGCGTAGCCGCCGGTGAAGTCGATCCCGTCGCCGAAGCGGTCGACGTAGAGGGCGTTCATGGTGAAGTCGCGCCGCGCGGCGTCCCGCGCCCAGTCGCGCGTGAAGCTCACCGTGGCGCGGCGCCCGTCGGTGGTGACGTCCTCGCGCAGCGTGGTCACCTCGTAGGCGACCTTCTGGCTGACGAGGGTCAGGGTTCCGTGCTCGATGCCGGTCTCGTGCACGCGAAGCCCGGCCGCATGCGCCGCCTTGGCGACGGCCTCGGGCACGGCCTCGGTGGCGAGGTCCACGTCGCTGATCGGCTCGCCCATCAGCGCGTTGCGCACCGCTCCGCCGACCACGCGGACGGGGGCGACCGGCTCGAGCGCGTCGAACACGGCGGCGAGGCTGGGGGCGGACAGCCAATAGGCCCGCAGCTGGAAGGTGCCGGCCGGTGCGCTGCTGCCTGTCATGCCGATCCCACGCGCCCCGCATCGCCTCGCACCTCGGGCCCTCCTCCAGCGGTGGCTCTACGGATCAGCCTCATAGTGACCAGGGATCAGCTTACCGTCGATATATTGAGCGGGAATGTATCGCCCTTCAGTATGTCTACCAACGAGCGCGAAATAAACAAAGCCTGCAATTACCAGACAGCCGCCCACGATGATTAACGAAAACAAAGCCTTGTTGAGATCGCGGATCGCGGCGCCGGTGGCTCCCGTGGTGGCGAGGCGGTAGGCGAAGTAGAAGATGAAGGGGGCGGCGAAGAGGATCAGCTGGGTGATGACGACGCGAATCATGGTCGGTACAAACGCTCGCTCACCACTTTGAAGATCCCTGCCGTGACGCCCCAGACGCAGCGCTCGCCGACCATGGTCTGATAGAACCGCCGCGACCGGCCCTCCAGAGTGTAGACTTCCTCGCTGCGGAAGGCGGCGTCCATCACCCGCACCCACGGCGCGAGGAAGATGTCCGATACTTCGCCCGGATGCGGGCGCAGGACGACACGCTCGGTCAGGAGCGCCAGCACCGGGACCACCATGAAGCCGGTGCGGGTCAGATAGGGCTCGACGAGGCCGAGCGGGCGCACCGCGGCAGGCGGCAGCGCGACCTCCTCCTCCGCCTCGCGCAGGGCGGCCATGGCCGGGGTCTCGCCCGGCTCCAGCTTGCCCCCCGGCAACGCCACCTGGCCGGCGTGGGCCGCGAGGTGGCCGGCCCGCTCGGTGAGCACGACGCCCAGCTCGCCCGACGGGCTGGTGCCGAGGGCGATGAGGACAGCGGCTTCGCGCGGCGGCGGCGGGGCGACGTCACCGTGCCAGTCCGGGTTGAGGATATGGTCGCCCGAAATGGGCAGGCCCGGCGCCAGATGCTCGTCGACCGGGTAGAGGGTGCGCGCCTCGGCGAGCAACGCCGCGACGGCGGGATGGTCGGGGTCGGTCGGCTCGACGACGAGGCCGGGGTGGCTCGCGCGCTGCGGCGCGTCCGATGTGCCGATCTCGTCGACGGGCCGCCCGCCTGTGGCTCGCTCAGTCATCTCGCTGTCATTCTCGCTCGGTCCTCTGGCGCCCCGTCTGCGCCGGGGCCGCCGTGTGCACGCCGCGGGTGCGGGCGGTGCGGGGTGATGCCGCGCGGGGCGGCGTGCGATGACGGGGACGCGGCGGCCGTCGTCCTCAGTGCCGATCACCCAGGGGAAAGGTGATCCCTCCGCTCCATACCACAAGCGACCCGTCGTCGCGCGCGGTCGCCAGCTCGGCCAGCTCCATCGCGGCGGGGCGGGTGAAGCGCGCATCCAGCGCGCCGCGCACCCGCACGTAGGGGATGAAGCCGTCGTTGCGGGGGTCGAGGCGCACGCGCAAGGGGTGCTCGCGCCCGACCGTCACCACGTCGCCCATGTTGGTGCGCACGGTGAGGCCGGCGTCCTCGCCCTCCCCCTCGACCACCAGCTCCACCGCCTGGAAGGGCGCGTCCTCGACCTCGATGCCCACCTTCTCGATCGGCGTGACGAGGACGAACTCGCCGTCCGCCTCGCGCCGCAGGATCGAGGCGAAGAGCCGCACGAGGCGGTCGCGCAGGATCGGGGTACCGTTGTAGAACCACGTGCCGTCGGCGGCGATGCGCATGGGGATCGGCCCGCAGTGTTCGGGGTTCCACTTGTGCACCGGGGCCGCCCCGCCGCCCAGTTCCGAGGCGCGGGCGATCAGCGCCGCCAGCGGGCCGCCGGTGCCGGCCGCCGGGTCGGCGGGAGCGCGGGCGGGGTCGCCGCGCGGCGCGGGCTCGCCGGGCGGGGTACCCTCGGCGGGACCTTCGCGATATGCGGAGCCGTCATGTCGTGCGGTGGGATCCACGAGCCGAACCTCCCGTTGCAAGCGCGCCGCGGATGGGCGAGCCTCGCAAGGGATCTAAGGCACACTGCCTCGGCTGCCAAACCATGGACAAATGGTTAGGCGACGGCGGCCCGCGAGTTGCATTTACTGGCGCCGTCGGGTCGCCGACCATACGCGGCGCACGAAGGGTGATGAGCGTTATGAGCATGGACAATGTCCTCGAGCGCGAGGATGACTTCGACGAAGTGAAGGCTATCGAGGCCGCCGTTCAGCGCCTCGGCTCCGCCAAAACCGAGATCGAGCGGATCATCTTCGGCCAGGGTGACGTGGTCGAGCGGTCGCTGATCGCCGTCCTGTGCGGCGGCCATGCGCTGCTCGTGGGCGTCCCCGGCCTCGCCAAGACGCGCCTCGTGGCGACGCTGGGCACCGTGCTGGGCCTGTCCGAGAACCGCATCCAGTTCACCCCGGACCTGATGCCGTCGGACATCCTGGGCGCCGAGGTGCTGGAGCAGTCGGCCAGCGGCGAGCGTGCCTTCCGCTTCATCAAGGGCCCGGTCTTCGCCCAGCTCCTGATGGCGGACGAAATCAACCGTGCCTCGCCGCGCACGCAGTCGGCCCTGCTGCAGGCGATGCAGGAGGGCTTCGTCACCGTCGCCGGCGAGGCGCACGATCTGCCCACCCCGTTCCACGTCCTCGCCACGCAGAACCCGCTGGAGCAGGAGGGCACCTACCCGCTGCCCGAAGCCCAGCTCGACCGGTTCATCATGCAGGTGGACGTCGTCTATCCGGACCGTGCGGCCGAGCGGCGCATCCTGCTCGAGACCACCGTCCAGCCGGAAGTGCACCCTTCGCCGGTGCTGTCGCGCGACGAGTTGATGGAGATCCAGAAGCTCGTGCGCCGCATGCCGGTGGGCGAGAGCATCGTCGAGGCGATCCTCGATCTCGTGCGCTCGGCCCGTCCGGAGGAGAACGAGGCCGTCGCGGGGATCGTCGCCTGGGGGCCGGGGCCGCGCGCGTCGCAGTCGCTGATGCTGGCGACGCGGGCGCGGGCGCTGCTGCAAGGCCGCCTCGCCCCCTCCAAGGACGACGTCCTCGCGCTGGCCGAGCCGGTCCTCCAGCACCGCATGGCGCTCAGCTACACCGCGCGGGCCGACGGCAAGACGGTCAAGGGCGTGATCGCCGAGCTCTGCGGGCAGCTCTGATGTTCGAGCGCTTCCGCGCCGATCACGACGAGGACACCGCCGCCGCCGAGACGATGATCGCCGCCAAGGCGGCCGCGGCCAACCTCCCCGACCTTCTGGTCGAGGCCAAGCGCGTGGCCGGCGCCGTCGCGGCCGGGTGGCACGGCCGCCGCCGCGCCGGCACCGGCGAGACCTTCTGGCAGTTCCGCCCGTTCGACTTCGGCGAGCCGGCCCGCCGGATCGACTGGCGCCGCTCCGCCCGCGACGACGTCCTTCTGGTACGCGAGCGCGAATGGGAGGCGGCGCACACCGTCCTCCTGTGGGTCGACCGCACGGCCTCGATGCGAGCCCGCTCGCGCCTCGCCGCCGCCTCCAAGGAGGAGCGCGGCGTGGTGCTCCTGCTGGCGCTGGCGGACCTGCTGGGCCGCGGCGGCGAGCGGATCGGCCTGCTCGACGGCCCGCCGCCGACGGCGCGGCGCAACGCCGCCGACCGCATCGCCGAGGCCCTCGCCGAGACGGCCGACGACCCGCGCACACTCCCCCGCACGCCCAACCTGCGGCGCCATTGCGATGTCGTTCTGATCGGCGATTTCCTCGATCCGATCGAGAGCTACGCCGAGACCTTCCACGCACTCGCCGCCAGCGGGGCGCGCACCCACCTCGTCCAGGTTCTGGACCCGGTCGAGGAGCGCTTCCCCTTCGGCGGGCGCAACCGCTTCGTCGACCCGGAGTCGGGCGTCGCCTTCCTCGTCGGCAAGGCGGAGGCTTGGCGCACCGGCTACGTCGACGCTCTGGCGGCGCAGAAGGAGGCGCTGGCGCTCGCGGCACGGCGCCTGGGGACGGCGCTCATCGTCCACCATACCGACCGCCCCGCCGCGCCGGCGCTGCTGGCGCTGAGCGGCGGTCTCTCCGGCCACCTCGACAAGGTGGCCTGATGGCCGGTCCCGGGCCATCGCGCGCCGCGACCCCGTATGCCCCGCCCGTGGCGGCGGGGCCTTGCAGTTTCCCCGGCGTGCCGTGCCGCGCCGCGCCCGCCGCGCAGCCTTCGGCGTGCGGCGCGACCGGGGCACACGATGCGACGCACGGGCGCCGACGCCGCTGCGGATGATCGCCGCAGCCCCGGCGAGGCTTGTGCGAGTATGATCCGTCCGACCGCGACGTCGGGGCGGACGACAGGAGACGAACGATGACCGCATTGGGATTCGGCGCGCCGCTGGTGCTGTGGGCGCTGCTCCTCCTGCCGGTCCTGTGGTGGCTGATGCGATCGACGCCCCCCAGGCCGCGCGACATCACGTTTGCGCCGACGCGCCTTCTGATGAGCCTCGCCAAGCGCGAGGAGACGCCCTCGCGCACGCCCTGGTGGCTGATGGCGCTGCGGCTGGCGCTGGCGGCCTGTGTCATCATCGCCCTCGCGCAGCCGATCCTGCGGCCGGACGCCGCGCCCGCCGCCGGCGACGGCCCGGCCCTCATCCTCGTCGACAACACCTTCGGCGCCGCCGCCGACTGGAGCCACCGGACCGATACCGCCGCCCGCCTGATCGACGAGGCGGAGGCGGCCGACCGCGCCGTTATCCTCGCCGGCACCGCCGATGCCGCCGCCCCCCTCACCGGCCGTAGCCCCGGCGAAGCGCGCGACCTGTTGCGTTCGCTGGAGCCCCAGCCCTGGCACGCCGCCCGCGCCGCCCTCGCGACACGCCTCGCCGAGGTGCGGGCCGGCAGCGCCGCCTGGCTCGCCGACGGCCTCGGCTCGGAGGACGACGGCGCCTTCTGGGACGCGCTGGACGGCGCGACCGACGGCCCGGTCCGTCTCTTCCTGCCCGAGGCCGGCGAGATCATCGGCATCGCCGACGTCAGCCCCAGCGCCGAGGGCATGAGCGTCACCCTGACCGCGGACGCCGACCCCGGCCAGCTCCCCCGCACAGTGCGTGCGGTCGACCCCAAGGGCTTCGTCCTCGCCGAGGGCAGCGCCACCTTCCGCACCGGGAGCACCGCCGCCGTCGCCGAGCTGGAGCTTCCCACCGAGCTTCGCAACGACGCGCTGCGCGTCACCGTGGCGGGCGAGCGGACCGCCGCGGCCGTCCGGCTCCTGGACGAGCGCTTTCGCCGGCGCACGGTCGGCCTCATCTCCGGCGGATCGCTCGAGCAGGAGCAGCCGCTGCTCTCCCCGCTGCACTACCTGCGGGCCGCGCTCGGCCCCTCGGCCGACCTGCGCGAGCCCTCGGCCCAGGACCTCCCCACCGCGATCACCGAGCTGATCGACGCGGGCACCTCCGTCATCGTCCTCGCCGACGTCGGCACCTTGCTGCCGGCGACGCAGGACGCCCTCGCCCGCTGGATCAATTCCGGCGGCGTGCTCCTGCGCTTCGCCGGCCCGCGCACCTCGGACGGCACGGACGACCTCTTCCCCGTGCCGCTGCGCTCCGGCGCGCGCACCTTGGGCGGCACCCTCTCGTGGAGCGACCCGCAGCCGCTCAGCGACTTTTCGCAGAACGGCCCGTTCGCCAGCCTCGCCGTGCCGGGCGACGTGACGGTGACGCGCCAGCTCCTCGCCGAACCGTCGATCGCCCTGACCGAGCGCACCTGGGCGACCCTCGCGGACGGGACGCCCTTCGTCACCGGCCGCAATGTCGGCGCCGGCTGGGTCGTCTTCTTCCACGTCACGGCCGACACCGGATGGTCGACACTGCCGCTCTCGGGCAGCTTCGTGGAGATGCTGCGCGCGGTCGTGGAACTCTCCACCGCGGGCAGCGAATCGGCGGGCGAAGACGGCCCGTCGCTGCCGCCCTACCGCGTGCTGGACGGCACCGGCCGCCTCATCGCGCCGGGACCCAACGTGCAGCCGGTGTCGGGCGAGGTGACGCTCGGGCCACGCACGCCGCCGGGCCTTTATGGCGCGGATGGTGCATTCCGAGCGGTGAACCTTCTGGAAGACGGTGAGATACTCGCCTCGCTTAACCGGGATGCGTTCGTCGGCGCGACGATTTCGAGCTATACAACCGAGGGTCCGACCGAGTTGAAAGGTCCGCTCATGACGTTGGCCGCCGCTCTCTTCGTTCTCGATGCGCTGGCGATCCTGTTGCTCATGGGCAGCTTGCGGCGCCGCACGGTGGCCTCGGTCGCAGCGCTCGCGCTCGGCCTCGCCGTCGCCGCCGCCCCGCAGGCCGAGGCGCAGACCGGCCCGGCGGCGGACGCCGCGACCACCCGCCCGGCCGGCAACCCCGTCGACCTCGACTTCGCCATGCGCGCCTCGCTGCAGACGCGCCTCGCCTACGTGTCCACCGGCAATGCCGACGTCGACCGCGTCTCCGAGGCCGGCCTCACCGGCCTCAGCCAGGCGCTCACGTCGCGCACCGCGGTGGAGCCGGCCGAGCCGATGGCCGTCAACATCGAGAGCGACGAGCTGGCCTTCTTCCCGCTGATCTACTGGCCGATAACGCCCGAGGCCGACCGCCCGTCCGACGCCGCGATCGCCCGGGTCGACGCCTACATGAAGAACGGCGGCACCATCCTGTTCGACACGCGGGACCAGTCCGGCGCGGTCACGCTGTCGGGCGCCTCTCCGGCGACGATGGCGCTGCGCCGCATCCTCGACGGGCTGGACATCCCGCCGCTGGAGCCGGTCCCCGAGGACCACGTCCTGACCAAGACCTTCTACCTGCTGGATGGGTTCCCCGGCCGCTGGACCGGGTCGCCGCTGTGGGTCGAGACCAGCCTGACCAGCCCCAGCCAGGACCGTCCGGCGCGGGCGGGCGACGGCGTCTCGCCGATCCTCATCACCGCCAACGACCTCGCCGGCGCGTGGGCCGTCAACGATCAAGGCAGCTTCCTGCTGCCGACCTCGCCGGCCGACCCCTACCAGCGCGAGCTGGCCTACCGCGCCGGCATCAACATCGCGATCTACACGATGACGGGGAACTACAAGGCCGACCAAGTCCACATCCCGGCGCTGCTCGAGCGGCTGGGCCAGTAGACGACGGGTGTCATGACAGATTTCGAGTTCGCGTTCAGTCCCTACGTCCCGATCTGGGTCGTCGCCGTCTTCGCGGTGGTGGCGCTCACGCTGGCGGGGCTCGGCCTCGCGCGGCGGGTGCGGGGGTCGTCGCTGCGCATCGCCGCGGCGGTCCTCTTCGCGCTCGCCCTCCTCAACCCGGCCCTCCAGCGCGAGGTGCGCGAGCCGCTCTCGGGCATCGTCGCGGTGGTGGTCGACCACTCGCAGAGCCAGCGCACCGCCGGCCGCGTCGCGGCGACCGACGCCCTCGCCGACGACCTCGTCGCCCGCCTGGAGGCGACGCCGCAGCTCGAGGTGCGCACCCTCACGGTCGACCGCCCGCAGGCCGACCGCGACGGCACCATCCTGTTCGAGCCGCTGGCCGACCTCCTGGGCGATGTTCCGCCCGACCGGATCGCCGGCGCCATCCTGGTCACCGACGGCCAGGTGCACGACATCCCCACCACCGCCCCGTTCGAGGCGCCGGTCCACGCCCTCATCGTCGGCGACGAGGACGAGCGGGACCGCCGGGTCGAGATCGTCGCCGCGCCGCGCTTCGGCCTCGTCGGCTCGGAGCAGACGATCGTCGTCACCGTGGAGGACGCCGCGTCGCAGGGGGCGGCGGTGGAGCTCTCGGTCCGGGCCGACGACCAGCTGACCGAGACGCGCATCGCCACCGTGGGCGAGCCCATCGCGATCACGGTCGACATCGGCCATGGCGGCGACAATTTCTACGAGTTCGAGGTAAACCCGGTCGAGGGCGAGCTGACGACGGTGAACAACGCCGCCGTCGCCATCGTCGAGGGGGTGCGCGAGAACCTGCGCGTGCTCCTGGTCTCGGGCGAGCCGCACGCGGGCGAGCGCACCTGGCGCAACCTCCTGAAGTCGGACGCTTCGGTCGACCTCGTGCACTTCACCATCCTGCGCCCGCCGGAGAAGCAGGACGGCACGCCCATCAACGAGCTGTCGCTGATCGCCTTTCCGACACGCGAGCTGTTCAGCCAGAAGATCGACGAGTTCGACCTCATCGTCTTCGACCGCTACCACCGCCGCAACGTCCTGCCGGCCCTATATTTCGACAATATCGCCCAGTACGTCCTCAACGGCGGCGCGGTGCTGATCGCGGCGGGGCCGGATTATGCGGGGCCCCGCTCGGTCTACCACACCCCGCTCGCCGCGACGCTGCCCGTGGCGCCCACCGGCGGCGTCGTCGAGGCACCGTTCCGGCCGACGGTGTCGGCCCTCGGCCAGCGCCATCCGGTGACGCGCGACCTCCCCGGCGGCAACGAGACGCCGCCCGCCTGGAGCGAGTGGTTCCGCCAGGTCGAGGCGGTGCCGACGGCGGGCGAGACCGTCATGACCGGCGCCGACGACAACCCACTCCTGGTCCTCTCGCGCGAGGGTGACGGACGCGTCGCCACCATGCTGTCGGACCACATCTGGCTGTGGGCGCGCGGGTTCGACGGGGGCGGCCCGCACGTGCCGCTGATGCGCCGCCTGTCGCACTGGCTCATGAAGGAACCGGAGTTGGAGGAAGAGGCGCTGCGCCTCATCACCGGCAACGGCGCGTTGGTGGTCGAGCGGCAGACGCTCGCCGACGCCGCCGGCCCTGTCACGCTCACCACCCCATCGGGCGCGACCGAGGAGCTGACGCTCGCCGAGGCGGAGCCTGGCCTGTGGCGCGCCTCGGTGGAGACGCCGGACCTCGGCCTCTACCGCGCGACGGACGGGCGGCTGACCGCGCTCGGCCACGTCGGCCCGGCCAACCCGGTGGAGGCCCGCGACCTCACCTCGACGACCCAGACGCTGGCCCCCCTCGTCGACCTCACTCGCGGGTCGGTCCGCCGGGTCGACGACGGTGCCTCGGCGCCGCGCATCCTGATGCGCCCCGAGGGCCGCTCGACCAGCGGCTCGGACTGGATCGGCCTCAAGCGCTCCGAGGCGAGCGAGCTGACGGGCGTGGAGCGTGTGCCGCTGTTCGCCGGCCTCCTCGGCCTCGCCATCCTGCTGGCCGCCCTCTCCTCGACCTGGTGGCGCGAGGGCCGCTGAGCTCCCGCACGCCGCGGACAGACGAGGATGGCATCGGCCGCGACGACCCTCGACCCGATGCATGCCGGCGCCACATGAACAACGGGCGCCGGAAAACACCACCGGCGCCCGGCAGCGCGGGAGTCGGGCCATGCCATCAAAGACGGAACCATCGATGACGGAGCCGCCGGGGACGGGGCTATCGAGGACGGGGCTATCGGGGACGGGGTCGCCAGGGACGGAGCCAAACGTCGGACGTGCGGCCGGGCCCGGCACGGCGGCGTTCAAGCCGGACGGATACACGAGCGTCGCGCCCTACCTGATCGTCGCCGACGCGGAGGCGACGCTCTCCTTCCTGGAGCGCGCCCTCGGCGCGAGGCGGCGACGCATCTTCGAGCGCGAAGACGGCAGCGTCATGCACGCCGAAGTGCTCGTCGACGATACGGTGGTCATGTTGGGCGAGATGCCCGAGAGCCAGCCCGCCCACGTCCACGTCTACGTGGCGGACGTCGATGCGGCGTTCGCACGGGCGTTGGCCGCCGGCGGCACGAGCGCGCAGCCGCCCGCCGAGAAAGGCGACGGCGACCGTCGCGGCGGCGTCGTCGACCCCAACGGGATCACCTGGTGGCTGAGCACGCAGCTGGCGCCGGACGCCTGAACGCACCGGCCGAGGGCCCAGCGCCCGCAGCCGGCGGGGCCGGTACATCAGCGCGGCGAATGGCGACGCCAGGGTTCGTGCGGTGTTTCGAACGCCGGCGGTCTGCGTGACCGGGACCCTCGGCGGCGGCGCAATGGCCGCGGCGAGGCACCGGACCGGCGGCCTCAGCCGCCGATCAGCACGGAGCAGCCGGCCGGGAGCGGCACGCGTGCGCCGGCCAGGGCGAGCCTCTCGCTGTGGTTCTCGGTGCCGGCGAGGAGACCGAGCGGTGTCGACAGCAGCGCGACGATGCCGACGCACGCCGGATTGCCGAGCCCGTCCTCCATCAGCAGCGTGAACGTCTCCCCGTCGCCGCTGCGCCAGATCTGCGCGCCGCCGACCGCATCCGCCCCGTTGGCGATCGCCTGGTAGGCCTCCCATTGGCGTGTGCCGAGGTAGAGCGCCCCCTCGTGCACGCACATCGCCGGGACCGCCGCGTTGAAGACGTCGTCGAGACCCGGCCCCGCCAGCGACTGCGGCACCTTGAGCCCCTGCGGCGAGAATCGCGGCTGACCGGCGACGAGGTCCCAGGTCCCGTCAGGCCACACGCGGATCACCTCCGCCGCCGCCGGGCCGATATTGTAGACCGGGTCCGTCCCCGGCCCGTTGACCCCGCCGCCGACGTAGAGCGCACCGCCGAACTCCGCCATCGCCGTGACGACGAGGCTGTGATTGAAACGGCCCGCTCCGTCGCGCAGCACGCACGTCCACACGAAAGGCGCCTCTCGGGCCGCCTCGGTCGCCCAGACCTGGAAGCCGCGCTTGGGGTTGTGCGTGCCCGCATAGAGCCGCCGGTCGGCGACGCACAGGGTGTGGATCGAGGCGTTGTCCGGGTCGCCGAAGCCGACCTCCGCGGCCGGCCGCCACACGCCGGAGGCCGGGTCGGCCGAGACATAGACCTCCGCGCGCGGGGCGACGTCCGGATCGAGGTCGGTGTCGCTGACGGTCCCGCAGGCGGCGGCGAAGAGCTGCCCGTCGAACGCGGTCAGGCAGCGGAACGAGAAGATGTCCGGGTCGCCGAGGCCCGGCGCTGCGACCGGCTCGAACGTCACCCCGTCGGCCGAACGCAGGATGAGTGCCCCACCGCGCGACATCGTGGCGACGTAGAGCGCCGGCTGCGGATCGGACGCGCCCTGGAAGACGGCCATCGCGCTATAGCCGACGTCACGCGGGACCTCGGCCCCGGCTTCGCCCGCACCACCGATGCCGAGCGTGGCGAGCACGCTGGTCCCGGCGGCGACCGCCTGCCGCTCCGGCACGGTGCTGCGCGGCCCGGCCGCCACCATCGGCGGCTCGTAGGCAACGACCCACGTCGCGCTCTCCTCGTCGAGGCGCATGATGGCGGGCGCATCGCCGCTCGCCCAGGAGAGGTCCGTCGCGGTGCCGATGAAGAGCTGGTCCCTGAAGACCACCGCGCACGGGGCGCTCACCGTTCCCGGACGGGAGAAGCCGTCGCTGGCGATCGCGGCGAAGGGGGCGGCGTCGATCCCGTCCATCAGCTGTACCCAAAGCGCATCGCGAGCGAGCGCGTGCGTTCGTTGAAATGCTCGCCGCTCGCCCAGGGCAGCGCGTCGTCCAGCGACGGCACGCGGATGCGCGCCAGCCGTTGCGGGTCGATCGCCGGATTTTGCAGGAAGTTCGGGTCGTTGCCGCGCGGGGCGCCGCGGGGGCCGGGCGTGGCGTAGGGCGAGGCCTCGGGGTGCATCATCGCCTCGAAGGCCGCGGGCGAGGTGTCGATGTCGAGCCACTCGCAGATCTGCGGCAGATAGCAGGCGAGGTCCGACAGCAGCGCCTCGCCCTGCATGCGCATCGCCTGGCCGAGTTCGCAGTCGGCCGTGCCGTGGAGGATCAGCTCGTGGGCGCGGGTCCACATGCGCTCCGGGTCCGAGGACGGGCCGCGCGCCACCGCCTGAAGCGCCTCGAACCGGTCGCGCAGGGCGACGATCGACTCGCCGTTGGAAAGCGGGTGGCGGGTCAGATGCAGGATGTTGGCGTTGGGATAGAGCGTGCGCAGGCGCGCCATATAGTCCGGTCGCGACACCGTGCTGGGGCTCTTCTCGACGAGGATCTTCGGCCCGACCAGCTCCTGGATGTGCGCCAGCAGGCGCGGCACGTCCCACTCGAAGTGGGCCGAGATCCAGGCGCGGGCGCGCATGATGGTGTCCTCGGTCTGCTCGCCGTCGTGCAGCTCGGCGAGGGCGCGCAGCAAGCCGTCGCGAAAGATCGGCATCGACATCGGCCCATGCCACAGCGACCGCAGATCCTCGGCGAGGAAGAGGTTCAGCTCGGGTAGCCCGTAGCATTGAGGATGTTGTCCGAGAATTCCGCATACGATAGAGGAAAACGACCTCGGCGGGCACAGGATGAAGAGCGGTTCAGGCATCGCCTAGGGTCATGATTCGCGGAATGAACAGTGGAACGCAGCCGGGTGTGGCATCTCCGACCTTGCCTTGCAAGCCGCAGCGGAGGCCTGTATTTGCCCAATAACGCTAAGGCACTAGAACGACCTTGAAACCACACAGAGTCGTGATTTCACGTTTCTCGACCCGGACGCGCGCGACCGTTACCTAGTCGTCCTTCTCCACCCCGTCAAAGGATCTGATCGAGACATGAGCGTCACGCAAATTTTCTGTGTCCTGCTGCTCATCGTGGTGGGCGGGATGATTGCCGTTGCACAGCCGACCGCCGCCGCCGTCTCGCAGACCGAGAACATCCGTTCCGGCGGGGATCGACGTGCGTACTACATGGTCCGTCCGACCCGCCAGGTCGACGCGTCGAAGCGGTATCCCATCGTGGTGCTTCTGCACGGCGGCTACGGCAACGGGCGCAGCCTCGCCAAGCAGACGACGATCGAGGGGGATGTGACCCGCGACGAATTCATCGCGGTGCTTCCCAACGCGGTGCGCAACCGCTGGAACGACGGGCGCAGCGTCACCTCCGGCGGCGCCGACGACGTCAAATTCGTGTTGGATGTCGTGGCCGACGTGGTGGCCCGCTTCAACGGCGATCCGGATCTGGTGTTCCTGGCCGGCCTGTCGAGCGGGGGGATGCTGACGCAGCGCATCGCCTGCGAGCGGCCGCGGGCGTTCAAGGCCTATGCCGCCGTCGCCGCCAACCTGCCGGAAGACCTTTACGCCTCCTGCGCGCCCAACCGGGGCGTGCCGTTCCTCTTCTTCAACGGCACGCAGGACAACATCATGCCGTACAACGGCGGCCCGATCCCGCGCTCGCGCCTGCTGCGCGGCGGCGGCGGCAACGTGCTGTCGACCAACGACACGTTCAGCCTGTGGGCCGGCCTCGCCGGTTGCAGCGGCCAGCGCACCGTCGCGCTCGAGGACAACGCGGACGACGGCACCTCCGTCACGCGGGTCATCGCCAAGGCCTGCCAGAACGAGATGCGCGTCGAGCTTTACCGGGTGGACGGGGGCGGTCATACGTGGCCTGGCAGCTCGTACAAGACGGGGCGGCTCTCGCGTCGCCTCTTCGGCATCACCTCGGAGGATATCGATGCGACGCGCCTCATCGTCGGCTTCTTCCGCTCCTACGGCCTATGACGGCTGATCCCGGCATGCGGCCAATCTTCGTCCTCGGCGTGCCGACCCCGCAGATGGCGCGGGTCGGGGCGATGATCGGCTGTAACCCAGACACGTTCGGGACATCGGACCTCAACCTCTTCGTCGAGGATCGGCTGGAGCTGGTGTGGAGCGAGTTGAACCGGCTGGGGCAGGCCCACTCGGACGGCCTGTTGCGCGCCGTCGCCTGCCTCTACGCCGGCGACCAGACGATGGATGCGGTGCAGATGGCCCGGCGCTGGGCGATGCGCCGCTACTTCTGGCCCGTCGACCTCGTTTTCGCGGAGTTGTGCGGCAAGGTTGCACCGCGCCGGCTGGTCGACAAGAGCCGCGTCTACGGCGTGCGCCGGGGCGCCATCCAGCGCATTCGCGAGTGTATCGCGCAGGCGAGCTTCGTCCACCTGGTGGGCCATCCGGGGTTCGCCGAGGCCACCCCGTTCGCACGGCAGGCCGAATCCCCCTTCCAGGAGGAGGAATTCGCGGCCGGGGACTGGGTCCGGATCAACCGCAATATTTGTGACCAGCTCGAGGGGCTGGATCCGGCGCACGTCCACATCGTGCGTCTGGAGGACGTCGCCGCGGATCCCGAGGCGACGCTCACCCGGCTCGCCGGCGCTCTCGGGCTGCGGGACGATGCCGCCGCGATCGAGGCGATGCTGCACCCCGAGCGCTCGCCCTTCGCCGCGGTGGGGCCGATCGGCGCGCCCTATGGCGACGATCGCACCTTTTTGCGCGAACCCGCCTTCCGCCGCGACATGCCAGCCGTGGGCGGCGGCGTGCGGTTGGCCGAGGGTGCCGCCGCGCTGGCGGAGCGCTTCGGCTATACGCTGGAGCTGGAGCCGGAGCCGTCCGAGGGATGATCCCTCCCCCGCTTCGGCGGCTCAGGCCTCGACGGGGCGGCCGGGCCGGCGGCTCGACCGCATGCGGACCTCCCGGGTGGCGTAGGCGTAGCCGAGGCCGAGCACGAAGGCGAACAGCGCCGCGACGGCTGGAATTTGCAGGCTGAAGTCGAACAGGGAGTGGACGCCGGCGGCGAGGGCGCACCCGGATGCCGCGAGCCCGATCGACGTGTCGTTGCTCGGCGAGACCGCCCCGCGGACGACCCGCGCGACGACGATGAAGATCGCCAGCAGGAACGCCATGGCCGCAGGCACGCCCAGTTCGAACACCAGCTCCAGATAGGTGTTGTGCGCCTTGTCCCATTCGCCCATCCCGGCGCCCTCGGGCACGTAGGCGCGGAAGATGTCGGTGAAGGAGCCGGCACCGTGGCCCAGCAGCGGCCGGTCGGCGATCGCGTCCACGGTGGCGAGATAGACCGCGCCGCGCGCTTCCTCCGACGTGTCGGTGGCGAGGAAGCGGCCGAACACCCCGGACGCGCCGACGCTGGCGACGAAGATCGCCAGCGCCACGACGAGTGCGGCGACCAGTCCGCTGCGCCTGCCGCCGGCGCGGGCCGAGAGCGCCAGCACGAAGGCCGCCCCCGCGATCGCCGCCAGTGCGCCGCCACGCGATTGCGAGCCGAGCAGCGCCACCGCGCACACCGCGAAGCCGACGACGTGGATCCAGCCACGGCTGAGCAGGCGCTCCAGGAAATCCCGCAGCACATGGGAGCCGCGCTTGGCGCCGCCGGTGACCCGCAACCGCGTCAACAGCAGCGCCAGGTTGATGACGACGCCGAACGCGGCATAGGTGCCGAAGGAGTTGCGGTTGACGAAGGTGGCGCTCAGCGCGCCGGCGTCCTCGCCGAGGATGGGATTGTTGCCCGTCGCCGCCGCGAAGAGGCCGAAGGTGGCCACCAGCGTCACGGCCAGCGCGGCGACGCCCAGCATGGTGCGTCCGCGCTCGTTGTCGCGTCCCGCCTGGACCGCGAGCCAGAACAGCGCCACGTAGCAGGCGAGCCGCAGCACCACGTGGCGCCCGTCGATCGGGTCGGCGGAGATCGTCGGCGCGACCTCGACGGTGTCCCACACCGGGTGCATCAGCACCGGCGGCTCGCGGCCCATGGCCGAGGCGACATGGTCGACGATGGCCTGTGCGAGGGCGGAGAGCGACGGCGAGGTCTGCACGAACCCCCAGCCGATGGCGAGCCCGGCCAGCAGCGCCGAGGGCCACAGCCTGGCGGCGCGGACCGACGGGTTGCGCAGCTCCAACAGCAGCCCGATCGCGAAGAGGGCGAAGATCGCGAGCGCCAGGCCGATCCAACTCACCGGGCGGTTGGCTCCCAACGGAATGGCCGATGCCAAGGCCACCATCAACGCGATCCAGCCGATGAACCCGGCCCCGCTCGTCCCCGTCTCGCCCGACGTCCGCATAGTTCCTCGTCACACAATCGTTCGTCCCGCCATCCGGACCGGCGATCGGATCTCGAGCCCGAACCGGACAGCCACAGATTGGATTACGAAGGATGAGTTAGAACGGATGAGCTGAACAGTGTGATCACGATGCGTGACGGGGGACGTGACGCCGATCGGCGGACGGCCGCGGCCATGACGAGATTTCACAAATTCGTGACTGGCCGATCTGCCTCGCCCTGCCGTGCTCCTGGTCATTGCGAACCTAGGGGGCCGGCCGGCCGCGGACTACGACGGTCTCGCGTGTACCGGCTATCACGTTTTCGCGAGCGCCCGGGCGACGGGCCACCGTCGGCCTCCTGCGCCGGACTTCTCAGAACGGGAAGAACACCGGGATGATCAGGATGGCGGCGAGCCCGACGATGACGTTCATCGGCACGCCGATGCGCAGGAAGTCGGCGAAGCGGTAGTTGCCGGCACCGTAGACGAGCGTGTTCGTCTGGTAGCCGATCGGCGTGGCGAAGCTCGCCGAGGCGCCGAACATCACCGCCACGACCAGAGGTCGCGGGTCGATGCCGATCTGCTCGGCGAGGCCCACAGCCAGCGGCGTCACCACCACGGCGACGGCGTTGTTTGTCACCGTCTCGGTCAGGACGGAGGTGATGATGTAGATCGCTGCCAGCATCGCCACCGGCGGCAGGCCCTTCAGGAGCGGCGCCACCGCCTCGACCACCAACGCCACCGCGCCGGTGTGTTGCAGCCCGGCGCCGACGATGAGCATCGAGAAGATCAGGACCAGGATGCCGGCGTCGATCGAACCCCAGGCCTCGTCATTGTCGATACAGCGCAGCACCAGGATCGCGGCGACGGCGATGAGCGACAAGATGCTGATGGGCGCGATGCCGAACGCCGCGAGGCCGACCGTCGCCACCAGCGCCAGCAGCGCCAGCGGCGCCTTGCCCCGCTTGAAGGCACGGCCGACGGTCTGGCTGATGGCGGCCAGCTCGGGGGTCTCGCGGATCTGCGCCAGGCCCTCCTCGGTCCCCTCCAGCAACAGCTTGTCGGCCGGACGCAGCGTGGCGGCGCTGAGACTGGGGCCGAGGCTGTGGCCATGGCGGTGGGCCCCCAGCACCCGCATATCCGCACGTTGCCCGACCGCGAGGCGCGCCAGGCGAATCCCCTGACTGCGACGTGACAGCGTCACCAGCGCCTCGGCGACGACGAGGTCCTCGTTCTCCGGCTTCAGCGGACCGTGGCGCAGGCCGACGCCGAGCCCGTCGATGTCGCGCAGGGTCAGCAGCTCGGAGGTCGTCGCCCGCGCCACCAGCCGGTCTCCGGCCGCGACCACGTGAGCGGCGATGTCGTCCCGTTTGACGGTGGTGCCGTCGAGCAAGCCGACGATCTTCACGCCGGGGCGACCGAAGGCGGCGATCTCCTCCACGGTCTTGCCGATGCCGTCGAACGTGGCGGAGGGGCGCAGCTCGGTCAGGTAGCTGGGCTCGGTGGTCTCGTCGGACTGGCCGCGCTCGCGTCGGTCGGGCAACAGGCGCGGGCCGAGCACCACGAGCGCCGCTCCGCCGACGACGGCGACGATCAGGCCCACCGGCGCGATCTCGAAGATGCCGAACGGGGCGAGCCCCTCGCGCTGCGCCACGCCGTCGACCAGGAGGTTGGTGGAGGTGCCGATCAGCGTCCAGGTGCCGCCCAGCACCGCGACGTAGGAGAGCGGAATCAACAGCCGCGTCGCCGCGATGTCGAGGCTGTGCGCCAGACGGATGACGATGGGGATGAGGATGAGGACCACCGGAGTGTTGTTCATCAGCCCGGAGGCGAGGACCGTCGCCAGCAGGAACAACGCCAAGGCCAAGACGGGCCGGTTCTCGGCACCGGCGATCAGCCGGTTGGCGAGCGCGTCGAGCAGGCCGGTGCGCACCAGCGCGCCACTGATGACGAACATCGCCGCGATGGTGATCGGCGCCGGGTTGGCGAAGGCGCCCATCACGTCCTCCACCGGCACCAGGCCGAGGACGATGAAGACGGCAGCCCCGCCCGCCGCGGTGACGTCCGGAGGCAACCGCTCGAGGATGAACGCGGCGAACAGGGCGACGAGCAGGATCAGCGCGACCCAGGCGTCGTAGGTGTGGAGGAGGTCGATCGCGCGGTCCATAGGCGGGGGCATCTCGGCAGTGGCGGCTCGGGTCCGCGCTGCGCAGATAGGGCACCGCCGGGCCGGTGTCTCGCGCTTTGTCGCAGCCGGCGCGGCAAGCGGCCCCTGCTTCGATTTAGACCAGTTCGATGATGAATGGACGGGCAGGCACGCTTTGGGTACCCTTCCCGGTCAGGGGGAGAAACGTCGATGTGCAACGTCTTCGCTGGCATTCCGCGGGAGAGCTACGAGAGCCAGACCCGTTCCGTTCGCCTGGGCGGCCATTCCACCTCGATCCGTCTCGAAGCGGTCTATTGGGACATCCTCGAGCGGTTGGCCGAGAGCGAGGGCCTGTCGCTCGCCCGTCTCCTGACGGAACTGCACGACGAAGTGCTCGACCTTCACGGCGAGGCCCGCAACTTCTCCTCGCTGCTGCGCTGCGTCAGCCTCGTACACCTGGGGCGCACCGCCGGCATCCCGGTTCGCGCGCTGGAGGCCGAGCGGACCTGATCCCGCGGCCCCGCCGGTCGAGTCGGGCGGCGTCGGCACCCGCCATCAAAGTCGAAGGCGTGCGTTAGCCCGGTACTACCCGCTCCGCCACGGCGCCCATACCCTCGATCGCAATACCGCGTCGGTCGTGTGCCGGGTGGCCTACCCGGTCCCGCCGTCGCCGCTGCGTCGTGCCGAGAAGGGGGGCTGTGTTGGCCAAAGCGATTCACTCCATGATCCGCGTGCTGGACGAGAAGAAGTCTCTCGACTTCTACGAGCGCGCCTTCGGGCTCACCGTGGCCGATCGGCTCGACTTCGAATCCTTCACGCTGATCTACCTGCGCAACGCCGAGAACGACTTCGAGCTGGAGCTGACGGTCAACAAGGGCCAGAGCGAGCCTTACGACCTCGGCAACGGCTACGGCCATCTCGCCTTCGCGGTGGACGACCTCGAGGCCGAGCACGCCCGCTTCACCGAGGCCGGCTTCGCCCCCCGCAAGTTGGTCGACTTCGCGCCGGGCGGCACGGTCATCGCCCGGTTCTTCTTCGTCGCCGACCCCGATGGCTACCAGATCGAGGTGCTCCAGAGAGGCGGCCGCTACCAGTAATCGCCGACCGTCCGCGCACAACAAAAACCCGAGCGGACGTGTGACCCAGGAGGAAATGTCGATGAGGCTGATCGAGCGCTCCGCCCACGCGGAGTCCACGGGGAAGGTCCCACCGGGGCCCCCCCATCTGCCGGGCTTCGTGATGGACCGCCGGCGGTTCATCCGAGGCAGCCTGACCGCCGTCGGCGCCTATGCCGTCGCCGTTTCGGGCGTGACGTGGCTGGTCGCTCCGGACAAGGCGTGGGCGGTCCCCTACGACGCGTTCGACCCCGACCTCGCCCAGACGCTGCTGGTGATGACCCGCGCGGTCTACCCGCACGCGGCGGTCGGCGACGCCCACTACGCGGTGGTGGTGAAGGCCCTCGACGCCGAGGCGGCCGGTTTCGAGGACAAGTCGCGCCTGGACCTCCTGCGCGACGGCGCCGCCGCGCTCGACGAGGCGGCCGGCGGCTCGTTCATCGACGCGTCGGAGGATGCCCGATACGCCGCGCTGGAGGGGATGGCGACGACGCCGTTCTTCCAGGCGATCCGCGGCAAGGCGGTGGTCGCCCTCTACAACCAGCCCGAGGTGTGGGCCGTGTTCGGCTACGAGGGCCCCTCCTACCCCAAGGGCGGCTACCTCCATAACGGCTTCGACGATCTCTCCTGGCTGCCGGACCCGCCGCCCGAGGCGAGCCCGCCGGTGGAAGACTGAGGGAGGCAACGGACATGACAACATTCGACCTTTCGGACGACACCGTCGTCGTCATCGTCGGCTCCGGCGCGGGCGGCGGCACGCTCGCCCATGAGCTGACCACCCGCGGGATCGACGTGGTGCTGCTGGAGGCCGGCGGCGAGCAGTCCATCGAGACCTACGTCAACGACGAGTGGGAATCTTTCGGCCAGCTCGCCTGGCTCGACAAGCGTTACGCCGAGGGCGGCTGGCGCGTCGCCACCGACTTTCCCAACCTGCCGGCATGGATCTGCAAGACCGTCGGCGGCTCGACCACGCATTGGGCCGGCGCCTCGCTCCGCTTCCAGGAGCACGAGTTCAAGACGCTGGAGCGCTACGGCGCGGTCGACGGGGCCAACCTCCTCGACTGGCCGATCGACCTCGCCGAGCTGGAGCCCTTCTACGCCAAGGCGGAGGACAAGCTCGGCGTCACCCGCACCAACGGGATCCCGGGCCTTCCGGGGAACAACAATTTCAAGGTCATGTACGATGGCGCCACCAAGGCCGGGTACAAGACGGTGCACACCGGCCGCATGGCGATCAACTCGCGCCCGCGTGACGACCGCAACTCGTGCCATCAGCTCGGCTTCTGCTTCCAGGGCTGCAAGATGGGGGCGAAGTGGTCGACCCTCTATTCCGAGATCCCGAAGGCGCTGGCGACCGGCCACCTGGAGCTGCGCACGCGGGCCCAGGCGCTACAGGTCCTGCACGACGCGTCCGGTAAGGTGACGGGCGTGCTCTATGCCGACAAGGACGGCGCACAGCAGGAGCAGAAGGCGCGCGTGGTGGCGATCGCCGGCAACTCCATCGAAAGCCCGCGGCTGCTCCTCAACTCCGCCTCGTCGCTGTTCCCCGACGGGCTCGCCAATTCCTCCGGCGCCGTGGGGCGGAACTACATGCGCCACACCACCGGCTCGGTCTACGCCGCGATGCCGGAGCCGGTGCGCATGTGGCGCGGGACGACGATGGCCGGCATCATCCAGGACGAGGCGCACCACGACGAGTCCCGCGGGTTCGCCGGCGGCTACGAACTGGAGACGCTGTCGCTCGGGCTCCCGTTCATGGCCGCCTTCCTCGACCCCGGCGCCTGGGGCCGCGACTTCGCGCGCAAGATGGAGACCTACGAGACGATGGCCGGCATGTGGATCGTCGGCGAGGACATGCCCCAGGCCGACAACCGCGTCACCGTCCACGCCACCGAGCGGGACGCGCACGGCATGCCCGTCGCCGTGGTCACGTTCACCGACCATCCGAACGACGTCGCCATGCGCGAGCACGCCTACACGCAAGGGGCGGCCGTGTACGACGCGGCCGGCGCCGAGGAGACCTTCCGCGTGCCGCCCTACCCGTCGACCCACAACCTCGGCACCAACCGCATGAGCGCGCGGCCCGAGGACGGTGTCGTCGACCGCTTCGGCCAGACGCACGACGTCGCCAACCTGTTCGTGTCGGACGGCTCGCAGTTCACCACCGGTGCGGCGGAGAACCCGACGCTGACCATCGTCGCGCTCGCCATCCGCCAGGCCGGGCACATCGCCGACCGGATGAGCCGCGGCGAACTCTGAACCCGGGCACCTCCCTGCCCGACTGTCGCCCGCTTCCCCCCGGAGGCGGGCGTCTTTTCGTCTGCGCGTGCCGCCGGGCGGCGGGGCGACCCGACCGCGCGGTAACACCAGATATGACGCGGCCGAACTATCCCCGCAGGCCGATCGGCGCCACCCTGACCCGGCAACGCGTCTCGAAAGGGGGCCGCACACGTCAGCTGCCCACAGCGCTCGCTCCGACCGGCACGGCGACCGGAGGACTTGCGCGACCCGAGGTCATTTTGCATGCCACCCGGTACGCGCACGGCCCGGCACGGCAC
Source organism: Acuticoccus sp. I52.16.1 (assembly GCF_022865125.1). Taxonomy (NCBI): domain Bacteria; kingdom Pseudomonadati; phylum Pseudomonadota; class Alphaproteobacteria; order Hyphomicrobiales; family Amorphaceae; genus Acuticoccus; species Acuticoccus sp. I52.16.1. Next base: position 1,101,375 of record NZ_CP094828.1, read on the forward strand.
GCCGGCGCGCGTTGGCGCGGGCGCTCCCGGTGGCCTGCGTCCCGGCGGCGGACCGCCCGCCCGGCAACGACGATAACCCGCCCCTCGTGGGAGCGATGGAGAGGACCACTGCCATGGATCTTGGATTGAGCGGGCGCACCGCCCTCGTCACCGGCGGCTCCAAGGGGATCGGCCTCGCCACCGGGCGCTGCCTCGCCGCCGAGGGTGTCGACGTCACGCTCGTCGCCCGCAGCGCCGACGTCCTGGCCGCGGCGGCCGCCGGCATCGCCGGCCCCGGCAAGGTCGCCACCCTCGCCGCCGACCTCGCCGACGAGGCCGAGCGCCGGCGCGTGGTCGAGGCGGTCGGCCCGGTGGACATCCTGGTGAACAATGCCGGCGGCATCCCCGGCGGCAATCTCCTCGAGTTCGACGACGCGCGCCTGAAGGACGTCTGGGAGCTGAAGGTGTTCGGCTACATCTCCCTGTGCCGCCACTACTACGGGCTGATGAAGGCGCAAGGGCACGGCGTCATCGTCAACGTCATCGGCAACGCCGCCGAGGCGCTCGATTTCGACTATATCGCCGGCTCCACCGCCAATGCCGGGCTGTGCGCCTTCACCCGCACGCTCGGCAGCGTCTCCTCCCGCGACGGCATCCGCGCGGTGGCGATCAACCCCGGCCCGGTGGATACCGACCGGCTGAAGACGCTGATGCGGAAGAAGGCCGCCGACCGCACCGGCTCGGCCGAGAACTGGGAGGCGCTGAAGGAGCCCCTCCCCTTCGGCCGCGCCGCCAGCGCCGAGGAGATCGCCGCCATGGTGGCGATGCTGGCGTCCGACAGATCCGCCTACACCAGCGGCACCGTCGTCACCATCGACGGCGGCATCGCCAACCAGAGCCGCACCTTTTAGCGCGCCGGCCCCGCCGCGCCCCGCCCGACACCCAACGGAGACCCCGACCCCAATGCCTTATGTGACGACCGACGATGGTGTGAAGCTCTACTACGAAGAGGCCGGCAGCGGCGTCCCGGTGGTGTTCGTGCACGAGTTCGCCGGCGACTGGCGTAGCTGGGAGCCCCAGATGCGCCACTTCGCCCGCTATTATCGCTGCATCACCTACTCCGCGCGCGGCTTCCTGCCGTCCGACGTTCCGGCCGATCCGGCGATGTACTCGCAAAGCCGCGCCCGCGACGACATTCGCTCGATCCTCGACGGGCTCGGCATCGACAAGGCGCACATCGTCGGCCTGTCGATGGGCGGGTTCGCCACGGTCCACTTCGGCTTCACCTACCCGGAACGCGCCCTGTCGCTGACCATCGGCGGCTGCGGCTACGGCGCCGAGCCCGACAAGCGCGAGCAGTTCGCCGCCGAGGTCGAGGCCACCGCCAAGCGGTTCGACGACCTGCCGATGGAGGAGGTCGGCGGCGGCTACGCGCTCGGCCCCACGCGCGTGCAGTTCCAGAACAACGACCCGCGCGGCTGGCAGGAGTTCCGTGACCAGCTGGTCGCGCACTCGGCGCTGGGCTCGGCCAACACCATGCGCGGCGTGCAGAAGATGCGGCCGTCGCTCTACGATCTCGTCGACGACATGGCCGGGATCACCGCGCCGACGCTCATCATCACCGGCGACGAGGACTGGCCCTGCCTGGAGCCGTCCATCCTGATGAAGAAGGTGATCACCACCGCCGCGCTGTCGATCATCCCCAACGCCGGGCACACGATCAACATCGAGACCCCGCACGAGTTCAACCGCGAGCTGCAGGAGTTCCTGCACAAGGTGGATTGCGGCGCCTGGAAGGCACGCGACCCGCGCGCGATGATCGACGGTATCCTCGGCACGAAGAAGTAGCCGGTGCCCGGCATCGCCGACCGCAGCGCCATGGCGCCCCCTCTCGCGGGGGCGCCTCGTGCGCGTGCGGGGGGCTCAGCGGCCCTTGAAGCGGGGGGCGCGCTTCTCGACGAAGGCGGTGCGCCCTTCGCGATAGTCCTCGCTGCCGGTGGCGCGGGCGGTGGCGACGGCGATCCGCTCGGCACGCTCGGCGGTCTCGCCCTTCGTGAGTGCCTCAAGCACCAGCTTGCTGCCGGCGATCGACAGCGGCGCCACCGTCTCCAGCGCCTCGGCCCGGCGGCGTGCGGCAGAGAGCGCGTCCTCCGTGCTCACTTCGCTGACGAGGCCCATGGCGAGCGCCTCGGACGCATCGCGCGCGCGGCCGGAAAACAGCATGTCCTTCGCCGCGGTCAGCCCGACCACCTCGTAGAGTGCGCGCGTCTCCTCGATGCCGTAGACGATCGACAGCCGCGCCGCGGGGATCGCGAATACGGCGGTCTCGTCGCAGATGCGGAAGTCGCACGCCACCGCCAGGCCGCAGCCGCCGCCGTAGGCCGGGCCGGAGACGGCCGCGAACGTCGCCTTCGTGCACTCGGCGATCGCCTCGGTGCAGCGGTCGACCCGGCGGGCATATTCCTCGGCCCCTTCCTGGGTGGCGCGGACCGTGGCGAACTCCTTGATGTCGGCCCCGGCGCAGAAGTAACCGCCGGCACCGGTGAGGATGATGCTGCGCAGCGACTCGTCCTCGGCCAGCTGGTCGAAGATGTCGGCCAGCTCGTGCCACATGGCGAAGGTGATCGCGTTGCGCTGGTCGGGCCGGTTCAGCGTCACCACGGCCGTCCCCTGCGTCGGGCGCGTGACCATGATCTGCGCGGCCGTCTCCTGCTGCTCCAGGAGCGCGGCGACGTCCTCGTCCTCGCCCAGCTCCACGATGGCGCCCGCGCCTGCCTCGTTTCCGTTCGCCACCACCGGCGCCCTCCCTCTCGTCACGTCGGCCGGACCCTAGACCATCCGACGCATTTGACCACGCATAGAATCGGGATGCGATATGCGCATCCCGTCCCGACGACCCGAGCCAGATGAGCCCCCGAGCATGAGCGACCACCCCACCCCCCAGCGCGCCCTGTCCCACATCCGCGTCATCGACCTGACGCGTGTGCGCGCGGGCCCCGCCTGCTGCCGCATCCTCGCCGACAACGGCGCCGACGTCATCAAGGTGGAGGCGCCCGAGGGGCTCGACCCCAACGCCGGCATCAACGGCAACCGCGACAGCCACGACATGCAGAACCTGCATCGCTCGAAACGGTCGATGACGCTGAACCTCAAGGCGCCGGAGGGAAAGGCGGTCCTGCGCAAGCTCATCGAGAGCGCCGACGTCGTGGTCGAAAATTTCCGACCGGACGTGAAATACCGCCTCGGCGTCGACTACGACACGCTGGCGGCGATCAACCCGCGCATCATCCTGGCGTCGATTTCGGGCTTCGGCCAGGACGGGCCGTACGCCAAGCGGCCCGGCTTCGACCAGATCGCCCAGGGGCTGGGCGGGCTGATGGCGGTGACCGGGATTCCGGGCCAGGGGCCGATGCGGGCCGGGACCGCGATCGCCGACCTCTCGGCCGGCAACTTCGCCGCGATGGGCGTGCTGATGGCGATCATCGAGCGCGAGCAGTCCGGCAAGGGGCAGTGGATCCACACCTCCCTGCTGGAGGCGCAGATCGCCATGATGGACTTCCAGGCCGCGCGCTATCTCGTCGACGGGGAGGTGCCGCCGCAGGCCGGCAACGATCATCCGGTGACGACGCCCACCGGCGTGATGCCGACGGCCGACGGTTACCTCAATCTGGGTGTCGCCGGCGACGGGCAATGGCGCTCGCTGTGCGAGGAGATGGGCCATCCCGAGCACGCGACCGACCCGAGATTCGCCACCGTCGAGGCACGCACGGCCAACCGGCCGCTGGTGCGCGAGATCCTGGAGCCGCTCTTCATGCAGGATACCACCGAGTCCTGGCTGGAGCGGCTGGAGGCGTGCAGCGTGCCCGCCGGGCCGATCTACACCATGGACAAGGTCTTCGCCGACCCGCAGGTGGAGCACCTGAAGATGGCCGAGCCGGTCTCCCATCCGCGGCGCGGCGAGATCCGCCTCGTCGCCACGCCGGTCCACCTGACGCGGACCCCCGGCGGCATCACCCACGCCGCCCCCGACGCCGGCGAGCAGACCGACGCGATCCTCGGCGAGCTGGGCTTCTCGGCGGACGAGGTCACCGCGCTGCGAGCGGCCAAGGCGGTGTGACCCTCGCCCGGCAACCGGCCGGGCGACGACGGTCGGGGGCGAGCGGGCTCGCCCCTCGCGCTCCCGCCGGCGCGGGTGTCAGCGCGACGGCAGCGCCGCGCCCAGCCGGGTGGCCAGCGGGACCAGCCACGCCTCGCTCCACGCCGGGCCGACGAGCTGGATCCCGGCCGGCAGTTCCCCCTCGATCGGAACCGGGATCTGCACCGCGGGGAGGCCCGCCGCGTTGGCGATCGCGGTCAGCTCCCCCTGGTTGGCCGGGGGTTTGGTGGTATGCGGGAAGGCCCGCTGCGGCGTCGTCGGCAAGAGGAGGACGTCGACCTCCCGCAGCAGGCGCCGAGCGGCGACGCCGACCCGGTGGAGCGTCGCCGCGGCGCCGACGACGCGCGGCCCGCCGAGCCCCGCCCCGAATGCGAGCATCGCCCGGAAGTCGGTGCCGAACCGGTCCGGCTCGGCGGCGATCTCCGGCCCCAGCAGCAGCGCCGCCTCCGCCTCGATCACCAGGAAGGCATCCTTGCGGGTCCGCGCGGGGTCCCAGCCGGCGAGTTCCACCTCGCGCGCCTCCGCCCCCAGCACCGCCAGCGCCTCCGCCGCGCGCCGCAACGCCTCGCCGACCGCCCCGTCGAGGTCGACGCCGGGGAGATCGAGGATACCCACCACCGGCGGCTCGCACCGTGGCCCGGCCGCCGCGACCCGCTCGGCGAGCGGGACGCTGTCGACGTCGGCGTGGTCGTAGAAGCAGAGGGCGTCGTAGCCGGCCATCAGGTCGGCCGCGGTGGCGGCGAGGACGCCGATGGTGTCGAGGCTGGGCGCCAGCTCGGCGATGCCGGTGCGCCCGATCGCCCCGCGCGTCGGCTTCAGCCCCCATACGCCGCAGTAGGACGCGGGGATGCGCACCGAGCCCAGCGTGTCCGATCCCAGGGCCAGCGGCACGTACCCGGCCGCGACCGCCGCCGCCGACCCGCCGCTGGAGCCCCCCGCGGTGTGTCCTTCGGCATGGGGGTTGATGGTGGCGCCGTGATGCGGGTTCGCGGTCGTGGCGCCCAGCGCGCCCTCGTCCATATTCGCCTTGCCGACGATCACCGCCCCCGCCCGCTTCAACCGCGCGACGGCGAAGGCGTCGGCAATGTCGGCATCCGGCGGGGCCCGGTGGCCACCGGTCGTCAGCGTGCCGGCCATCGCCAGGTTGTCCTTGACGGCCACCGGAATGCCGTCGAGCGGGCCGCGCGGCGCCCCCGCCGCCCAGCGCGCGGCAGACTCTCGCGCCGCCGCCATCGCCTCCGCCTCGGTGAGCGAGACGAAGGCGTTGATGGCCCCCTCACCGGCGGCGATCCGGGCGAAGGCCTCCTCGGCCAGCGTCAGCGCGGTCGCCGTGCCCGCCTCCAGCGAACGGCGCAGAGTGGCGATGTCGATCATGGTGGCTCAGCTCGTGTGCAGGCGGCCGTCGGCAACGTCCCAGGTCACGAACGCCGCCGTGCCGGGCGCGAAGGTCGCCCCGTCCTGGTCGGAGACGTGGCGCACGTTGATCTCGCGCCCGTCGGCGAGGCGCACCTGATGGCGCGTCACGAACCCGAGGTAGAAGGTCTCGACACAGGTGACCGGCAGGCTCGGGCCCGGACCGGGCGCCGCGGCCACCCGCATCGTCTCCGAGCGGACCGAGAGCGAAGCCTCGGCGCCGGCCGCCACGGGCTCACGCGTCGGCACCGCCACCGTCGCGACACCGACGTCGAGTTGCGCGACGCCGTCGGCGACGGCGGTCACCCGGCCGTCGAGGATGTTGTTCTCGCCGATGAAGTCGGCCGTGAAGCGCCGGCGCGGGGCCTCGTAGAGCTCGCGCACCGTGCCCGCCTCGACGAGCTCGCCGCCGGAGACGATGGCGAGCCGGTCGCCCACGCTCATCGCCTCCTCCTGGTTGTGGGTGACGTGGATGAAGGTGATGCCGAGCCGTTCCTGCAACTGCTTGAGCCAGAAGCACATGTCCTTGCGCAGCTTGGCGTCGAGCGCGGCGAGCGGCTCGTCGAGCAGGATGATGTCACTCTCCAGCACCAGCGCGCGGGCGAGCTGGACACGCTGTTGCTGCCCGCCGGACAGCTCGAACGTGCGCCGGTCGCCGTAGCCGGCGAGGCCGACGACCTCCAGCATCTCGTCGACCTTGGTGGCGATGACGTCCTTGGCGACGCCCTTGATCTTCAGCCCGTAGCCGATGTTCTGCGCCACCGTCATGTGCGGGAACAGCGCGTAGGACTGGAACACCATCGACGTCGGCCGCTTGTTGGGCGGCAGATGGACGACCGACCGGCCGTTGATCTTCAGATCCCCCGACGTCGGCTTCAGGAACCCGCCGATGAGGCGCAGCAGCGTCGTCTTGCCGCCGCCCGAAGGCCCCAGCAGGACGAAATACTCGCCTTTCGCGATCCGCACGTCGACGGTCTTCAGCGCCCGCACGTTGCCGTAGCTCTTGGAAAGGCCCACGGCCTCGACCGCATACTCGTCCATGTTGGTCCTTCTCATGGGGTGTCGCGGCCGCTCAAGCGGGCAGCGCGAGCGCCTCTTCGCCGCGCCGCCGCCGCTCCGTCTGCCCGGCGCGCAGCATGGTCACGACCAGCACCGTCCCGATGACGGCGATCGCGATCGACGAAACGATGCCGCCCATCGCATAGCTCTGCTCGGACATGCCGGTGTTGAGCATCTGCGACACCAGCACGGTGGTGAACGTGTCGAACCCGCCCTTCAGGATCGCGGTGCGCGTGTACTCGTTGAAGGTCAGGATCATCACGAAGGCGCAGGAGGCGAAGACGCCGGCCTTCACCTGCGGGAACTCCACGTCCCAGAAGGCGCGCCAGGCGGCGGCGCCGCACGCCCGCGCCGCCTCGGTCTGCTCCGGATGGAAGCGGCCGAGCGTGATGAGGATGACGATGAAGATGTACGGCACGGTGTAGACCACGAGGCCGATCACCGCGGTGGTGACACCGAGCTTGAACCAACCCTTCATGAAGGTCAGGCCCGTCAGCGCGGCCAGCTCCTGGAAGCCGCCGTTGAGGGTCTTGAAGAAGACCAGCAGCGCCGAGGCGAAGATGTCCCCCGGCACGAAGAGCGGCAGCAGCATCAGCGCCACGAGCCACGCCTGGCTGGGACGGCGCTTGAACTGCTTGGCCGCCAGCAGGCCGAGCGGCACGGTGACGACGAGGTTGACGAGCCCCAGCATCAGCGTCCACCCGAAGGCGTTGACCAGCAGCGAATCGGAGAAGACGGCGGCGTACCAGCCGGTCGTGAACTCGTAGTTCGCCGCGCCGAAGCCGTATTCGTTCAGCGAGATGTAGTAGTTGTAGAAGGTCGGCGTCATCAGGATGAGCACGACACCGAAGAGGTAGGCCCACATCAGCCGGTAGGACCAGGGGTTGGCGTAGTCGTCGCTCACGGCATCAGCTCAGCGGTGCGAGGAGACGGCTCAGGTTGAACACCCTGTGACCGAGGTAGAGGAGACCCATCAGCGTGACCACCATGATGGCGCTGATGGCCATCGCCAACGGGAAGTCGAGCGCGATGATCGCCTGCGTGGCGATCAGCCCCGCGTTCACCGCCCCTGGTCCGCCCAGGATGTTGGGCACGAACGCGTTGCCGATGCCGTTGATGAAGATGAACACCGCCCCGGCGAAGATGCCCGGCGCCGCCAGCGGCACGATCACGTCGCGGAATTGGCGCCAACGCGAGGCGCCCAGGTCCTGGCACACCTCGAAGACGTACTTCGGCACCGCCTCCATCGCCAGGAAGCCGGCGAAGATGATGAACGGCAGGAAGCTCAAGATGTCGCCGATGATGACGCCGACGGGGGTGAACAGGAACCAGGTGATCGGCTCGGTGACGAGGCCGGCGTCCATCAGCACCGTGTTGACGAGGCCGTTGCGACCCAGCACCGGGCGCAGCATGAAGATGCGGATCACCTCGGAGATCATGAACGGCAGGATGAACAGCAGGAGCACCCGGTGCCCGGCCGCCGGCGGGACGTGCTTGCGCACGAACACGGCGATGGGAAAGCCGATGCAGAAGCAGATCACCACCGAGATCGACGAGTGCACCATCGACATGAGGAAGTTCTCGAACCGGGCGGACGAGAAGAAGTTGATGTAGGAGAAGAGGGTGAACCCCGGCTTCATCCAGAACATCGTCCGCTCGTAGAAGCTCCAGATCACCGTCATCAGCGACGGGATCAGGAAGAACACCGTCATGAACGCGGCCGGGACATAGTAGATCAGCTTGCCGGCGCGGCTCTCGCCGGCCATGCCGAGGTCGGCCGCGATCGACCGTCCCCGGCGCCGCGTCGTCGCGGCGTCGGGAGGCGAGGGCGCCGGCTGCGGCGATGCGGTCAACGCGACGCCCCGTTCACGCCGACTGCACCTTGGACCACCAGTCCTGATAGGCGCGGATCTCGGTCGGGAACACGTTCTGCCACGAGTTGCCGGGGACGGCGTAACGCGCCTGCTGCCGCTCGCGGCGCTCGGCGATGACGGCTTTCATCTCCTCGGAGAAGTCGGGCGAGGAGTCGATATAGTCCATCACGCCGGTCATCTGCGGCTGGTAGCCGTAGGTGGCGATGATGCGCGCGCCGAACCACGGGTCGAGGTAGAGGTTCATCAGCTTGTAGAACGCCTCGGCCTGGCCGCGCTCGTCACCGCCGTTGGTGAGCATCCAGATGTTGTTCCAGGTCTGGTGCCCCTCCTTCATGGTGCCGTAGCGGATGTCCTTGCCGGCCTTCTTGGCGGCGACGATCTGCACCGGTTCCCAGCAGGACTGCAACAGCACCTCGCCCGACGACAGAAGGTCGACACCGTTCTGGAAGCCGTCCCAGAAGGTGCGGAACTGGCCCTCCTGCTTCTTGGTGATGAGGAACTCGGCGACGCCCGCGACCTCGTCGGCGGTCATGTCGGAGGGGTCGGCGATGTCGAGCTGGCCGGACTGCTTCAGGTAGATCGCGGTGTTGGTGAAGGTGGGGCCGAAGTCGTTCTGAAGCGCCACGCGGCCTTTGAACTCCGGCGCGAAGCACGCCTCCCAGCTCGTCAGCTCCTCACCCACCTCCTCGAAGTCGAAGGCGAGGGAATCGGCGTTGGAGATGTAGGGGATGGCGTAGATCGTGTCGTCGTAGCGGATGGTGGACGCGGCGTCGCCGCCGTCCTTGTAGGCGTCGATGATGTTGGCGAAGTTGGGGATTTGCGCGGTGTCGAGCGCGGTGATGGCACTTTGCGAGGCGAGCGCATCCTCCATGCCGCCGCCGTTGTCGGTGATGGCGTCGTAGAGGTCGTTGCCGTCACCGACGACGAACTTCTGGATCGCCTGGTCGGCGCTGCCGGACTTGGCGTTGTAGACGATGTCGATCCCGGCCTGGGCGCCCATGTCGCCCCAGTCCTTGCCGCCGGTGCCGGGCTCGGCGCCGACCTTGGCCACGCCGATGGTCCAGATCCTGAGCGGGTCGGCGGCGAATGCGCGCGATAGCCCCAGAGAGCTCGTGGCACCGACGAGGCCGGCCGCGCCGACGGATTTCAAGAGAAATCTGCGCGTGAAGTCCATCTGATCCATGTCTCTCTTTCCCTCACATCTGCGGCGCTATGAATTCATTCGGCCACCGTTTGCCGAGCCCGAGGCCGCAGGGCCCGGTTTCAGCAATTGGCATGCCAAATGATGCCGCGGCATCTGCCCCCCGACAATACCGACGCCTCCCCTCCCCTGATCGGCGCGCGGCGGCATATCCGCCATGCCGCGCCGTGACGATCGGCAGTCGCGGCGCGGCCGGAGATGGCGGCGGTGCGGTGGGTCGGGCCGCCGTGTCGGATCGGCGCTCAGCCGGCGCGGCTCCGGCGCAGGGCGCGGGCAAGCGCGACGAGTTCGGCGCGGTCCGGCGCGGGCGCGGCGCGGGCGAAAAGCGCCCGATCGACCCGTTCCAGCGCGAAGGTCTCCGCCGGCGGGCGGGCACGCAGGAGCGTTGCGGCGTTGCTCCGGAAGGCGGCGAGGTCGCCGGCCCGCGCCGCGCGCATCAACGCCCGCTCCCGGCGCGTCGGCACCACGCGCGCCACGCGGCGGCGCAGTTCGTCCGTCGTCGCCAGCCGCACGCCGGAGAGTGCGGCGCCGAGGACCAGCGCCACGCCTAGCACCCCCGCCACGACCACCGCCCAGCCGCGGCCGAAGCCGTCGCGCCACGCCTCCACGCGGTTCTCGCCGAAGCCCAGCACCGCGATCGGCGTGGCGGGGAGCGTCACGGCGTGCACCTCGCGGTCCAACGTGTCGAAGAACGGGATCTCCACCTGCGGCAGCACGCCCGGCTCGCCCGTCTTGGGCTGGAAGGTCCACTCCCAGGTCACGGTGCTGATCGGCCCGCCCCAGGTCAGCTCCGTCGTGCGTTCCTCGGCGCCGACGAAGGTGATGAGCCACGGCTCGCGCATCGGCGGCTGCGGCGGGAGCATCTCCGCCGTCGCCCCCAGCACCCACAGCGTCACCCGCCGCGTCACCGTCGCGCCCGGCTCGAGCTGGCCCGGCCCCTTGTCCCACCGGTCCGACAGCTCGATCATCTTCGCCGGCAGCCACCAGGCTCCGTCGGACGCGAGCGCCCCCTCGACCTCGACTGTCAGGGCCTCGGAGCGGATCTCTGTGACGCTGCGCCCGCCCTCCGGGTCGGCGATGGTGAGGACGTCGCGCACGGGCTGGATGGTGAGGCTGCCGGCCCGGCGCGGGAAGAAGGCGAGGCGCCGCTCCATGATGCGCACCTGCCGGCCGTCGACCCGTTCGGCGCGCCAGGCGTCGCGCGTGAGCTGCATCCAGTCGAACCCCGGCATGCGAGGGATCTCGATCTCGTAGCGGGCGATGGCGACGTCGTCCTCGAAGGTGCCGCGCAGGGTGGCGAGGATCATCTCCCGCTCGCGCGGTGGCGCGGTGAGCGGATCGAGCACGATCTCGAGCGAGGCCTCGCGGGGGGTCAGCGGGCGCGCCACCGCCGGGCCGGCCAGCGCCGCCAGCGCCGCCAGCACGGCGACCAGGACCGCCGCGAGGAGCCGCCGCACTACCATGGCGTGGCCTCCGCCGGCGCCGGAAGACCCGCCGCGCGGCGCCGATCATATTCGGCGACGAGGCGCTTGCGCAGATACTCGCCGGGCGCGTCCTCCAGCGTGTCGAGCCAATCCTCGGTCGCCGTCAGCGTGCGGGCGTCGACCGCCTTGCGGATATCGGTGTTGGCGACGACCGGCACGTGCGGATTGTCCGGATCGAACGCCGCCGCGGCGACGCCCTGCTCTTCGAGATGCGTGCGGATGCGGCCGCGGCCGGTCGCCTCGCCCATCGTCGGCGGCACCAGCGCCGCGACGATCTCGCGGTTGTGCCGCGCGTCGGCGTCGAACCGGTTGGCGAAGAGGACGGCGTCGAAATAGGCGGCGGAGAGGGCATAGTCGCCCGTGGCCGCGAGGCTGTTGCCGCGATTGTAGGTCACCCGCCGACCGATGCCGCGGAAGGTCTCGTCCGCCTCGGCGTAACGGCCGAGGTCGTAGAGGGCGGCGCCCCGCACGGCCGGATCGCCGAGCCAGGGCAAGGCGAGACCCGGATAGCCGGCGAGGTAGGCGAGCCGGGCGAAGGCCGCCGGCCCCGCCGCCAGCGCAGCCACCACGGCGAGCGCCGCCATCGCGGCGAGCGGACGGGCCCGCAGCCAGCCGATCATCGTGCCCTCCGGAAGACGAGCAGCGCCGGGAAGAGCGAAAGGAGCAGCAACGCGCGGCCGTGATCGTCGTACATCAGGGCGGCGATGTCGCGCGGGACGGTCGTCGTGACGGCGGCGGCGAGATCGTCGGCGAGGCGCTGGGCGCCGGCGAGGTCGGTCGCGGTCCCGCCTCCGGCGGCGGCGAGCCGGGCCAGCGCCTCCGGCTGCGGCCGGGGCATGGCGTAGGCGGTTTCCTCCGGCGCCACGAAGATCGCCGACACCACGACCCCGGACGCGGCGAGCGTCTCCACCGCGGCCAGAGCCTGCGGGCCGATGCCGCCGCCGTCGGAGATCAGCACCACGTCGCGCCGCTGCGCGCCCTCGGTCGGCAGGATCTCGGCGGCGAGGGCGAGCGCGCGGTCGGGGCGGCTGCCGGCGTCGGGCATCGTGTCGGGTCCGAGCGCGGCGACGAGTGTCTCCAGCAGCTCCGGATCGTCGGCCGGGGCGCTGGCGAGATAGGCATCGCCCGCGAACAACACCAGCGCCGCCGGCCGGGCGGCCGAGGCGAGGAGCCGCGCCGTCACCGCCCGCGCCCGGTCGAGCGCCCCGCCCTCGGTCATCGAGCGGGACATGTCGACCGCGACGACCATCGTGTCGAGGCTGCGCAGCGCCGGCGCGGTCTCGCTCTTGGTGGCGGGCCCGCTGAGCGCCAGCGCGGCGATGGCGGCGGCGAGCGCCAGTGAAAGGATGCGCCGGTCGCGCCCGGCCGCCCGCACGAACCCCACCGCCGCCAGATGGGCGGCGAGGCGCGGGTCGATGAGGCTCGCCCACTCCGCGCGCCGCTCCCGCCGTGCCGCCAGCGCCGCCACGGCCGCGATCACCGGCAGCGCGGCGAGCCACCATGGCCGCATGAGGGTGAGGCCGGCGATCTCGATCATCGCCGCCCGTCCGGATCGGGGTTCGGGGTGGTGGTGGGGGTCGCCCGCCTCACAGCAGCCGCCGCCCGGTCGCCACGATGACAAGTGCCAGCACCAGCGCCGCCCCTGCCGGCCAGGGCCAGTAGGCCTCCATGGTGCGGATCGGCGGCACGTCGCTCTGCGACGGCTCCAGCGTGTCCACCGCGGCGGCGACGGCGGCGAGTTCGTCGGTCGTGCGCACGCGGAACATCCGCCCCCCGCTCGCCGCCGCGACCGCTTCGAGGGTCGCGACGTCGAGCGCGTCGGCGCGGCCGACCTTGCCGATGGCACTGTCCGGCCCCAGCGCCACCGTATGGACGCGGATGCCGAGCCGCGCGGCGAGACGCCCCGCTTCCGCGGGGTCCACGGTGCCCGTGGTGTCGACCCCGTCCGACAGGAGGATCACGACGCGGCTCCCGGCGGGTTCGCCCTCGAGGCGCTTCATCGCCAGGCCGAGCCCGTCGCTGATCGCGGTGGAGCGGCCCGAGACGCCGACCGTCAGCGTCTCGATGACGTGGGCGACGCTGGTGACGTCGTGCGTGAGGGGCGCGGCGACGTAGGCCCGGTCGCCGAACACGACGAGGCCGACGCGGTCCCCGGCCCGTCCTTCGACGAAACGCGCCGCCACCGCCTTCACCGCTTCGAGGCGCGAAACGCGGGTGCCGTCGAGCAGGAAGTCCTCCTTCTCCATGGAGCCCGACAGGTCGATCGCGAGGACGACGTCGCGGCCGGAGGCGGTGATCAGGTCGACGTTGGCGGGGCGCTGCGGACCGGCGAGCGCCAGGACCAGCAGGGCCCACACCAGCGCCGGAGCCCACAGGCCCACGCGCGGCGGCCCGTGCACCTCGCCCCCCATACGCCCGGCGAGCGCCGGCGGCAGGTAGGCCGCGGCCGCGGTCTCCGCCCGCGGCGGACGCAGCAGGTAGGCGAGCACCGGCAGCAGGAGGAGCGCGAAGGCCTCCGGGGCGGCGAAGCTCATGGCGCCGCCGTCCGCCGACGCGCCGCGCGCAGGATCGCGGCCTCGACCGCGGCGGCGAGCGCGGCCGGGTCGGCGGGCGCGCGCCGGGCGTAGAGCGCGGTGTCGAGATCGTCCGGCCGGGGCGCGCGGCGCTCGGGGTCGAGCCGGGCGAGCAGGTGGGCGAGGCCGAGGATGCGCGCTTCGGCCGGCGCCGCCCGCAGCGCCTCGATCTGCCGCTCTGCATCGGCGGCGGGATCCTCCCTGCGGGCGAGCAGGGGCCGGACGAGGGCGACGACGAGGATCGCGGCGGCGACGCCCAGCGCGAACGCGGCCAATGCATCGGCGAGGCCGAGGGTGGCATAGTCCGCCGGAAGGCGGATCGGCCGGAGCTGCGCGACCAGCGCATCGGCGTCCATCAGGCGATTTCCAGCGCGGCGAGGTCGTCGGCCCCGCCATCGGCGTGGGTGCCGATAGGGACGACCGTCGCCCCCAGGGCACGCAGCACGGCGACGCGGGCGTCGTCGGCGGCGGGGATGCGACCGTCGAGCACCAGCCCGTCGTCGCCATAGTAGGTGAGCCGGCGGGCGGGCGGGGCGGTCTCCAGCGCGTCACGCACCAGAAGCAGCACCAGGCGGCGGCGCCGGGCGATCGAGCCGACCACCGCCTCGAACCCCTCCCCCGGCGTATCGAGCCCCGTGGCGCAGACGATCGCACCGCCCCGCGGCACCAGCCGGGCGGCCCGCTCGAGCACCGCGTGCAGCGGCTCCGGCGGCGCATGGCGCTGCGTGCGAGCCTCACCGAGCGGCGCGGCGGGCGCAGGGGACGAGTCGGACGGACGCGGGCGCGCGCCGAACGCGGCCAGCAAGGGGCCGAGCCCACCCCGAGCGGGGGCGGCGGTCGCGATCCGGGGCCCGCCCTCGGCGGCGGCCTGAGCCTCGGCGAGGGCGCGGGCGTGGCCGGCCTCCAGCGCGCCGGCGACCTGCATCATCGTACGTTCGCGCGGGCGCACGGCGATATGGTCGAGCCCCCCCTCACGCACCGCCAGCAGGCCGACCTTGCCGCCCGCGTCGATGATCCGCCACCCCAGCACCGCGAGGGCCGCCGCACCTGCCACCGAACGCAGCCGGCCCCGCGTCGCCCACAGCATCGGCCGGCGGAAGTCGGCCACCAGGAGGGCGGCACGGTCGCGCTCTTCGTGGAAGGTGCGCACGTGCAGGCGGCCGGTGCGCGCGGTGGCGGCCGGGTCGGCATGGCGCAGATCATCGCCGTCGACGAAGTGGCGCACGTCGTGGATGTCGAGCCCGTGGCCGCGGCGGCGGCCGGCGAACCCGCCGGGCCGCAGCACGCTGGGGATCGCCATGCGCTGACGCGGAAGGGAGCCGTGGCGCAGCGCGACGAGATCGTCGAAGCGGACCTCGGTCGCGGGGGAGCCGGGCGACGCGGCGTGGCTCATGCCCCCGGCCCGCACCCCGACGGCGAACGGCGGGGCCATCGCGCAGCGCGGCTCGACCTCACAGCGGCCTCACCGCTTCGACCGCGGCGGCGATCAGCCCGCGCGCCGTCTCGCCGTCCGCCGTCGCGCGCCAGGTCGGCACCAGACGGTGGGCGAGGATGTCCCCCGCCAGCGCGGCGACGTCCTCCGGCACCACATAATCCCGCCCGCCCAGGAAGGCGCGCGCCCGCGCCGCGGCGGCCAGCGACAGCGACCCGCGCGGCGACACCGCATGGCCGACACGTTCGGCGATCGCCGCCACGCCGCCCGGCCGCGTCGCCACCACGAGGCGCACGATGTAATCCTTCACCGCCGGCGAAAGATGGACCTCGGCGACGGCCGCGCGCATCGCCTCCAGCGCGGCGTGCGTCACGTGCTCCTTCATCGGCGCCGGCCGGCCGAGCCCTTCCCCTTCGACGAGGTCGAGGATGGCGAGCTCGGTCGCCGCGTCCGGCAGGTCGACCATCACGTGGCACAGGAAGCGGTCGAGCTGCGCCTCGGGCAGCGGGAATGTGCCCTCGTGCTCGATCGAGTTCTGCGTGGCGACCACCATGAAGGGGTCGTCCAGCAGCCGCGTCGTGCCGCCGACGGTCACCTGCCCCTCGGCCATCGCCTCCAGGAGAGCCGACTGGACCTTGGGCGGCGCGCGGTTGATCTCGTCCACCAGCACGAGATGATGGAAGACCGGGCCAGGCACGAATTCGGTCACGCCCCGCTCGGGCCGGAAGACCTGAATGCCGACCACGTCGCCCGGCATCAGGTCCGGCGTCGCCTGGATGCGGGCGAACGTGCCCTCCACCCCGTCCGCGAGGCGCTTGACGGCGCGGGTCTTGGCGACCCCCGGCGGCCCCTCGATCAGGATGTGGCCGCCGACCAGGAGCGCGATCACCAGCCGCTCGACCAACGCGCGGTGGCCGACGAGACCGGCCGTCATCGCCTCTACCAGAGCGGCGGCGGGCCGGTGCGCGGTGGCGATCCGGGAGGTGTCGTCGAGGGAGGTATCGGTCATGTCGCACTCGCTTGCCGGCGGCATCCGGCCGCACCCGAGTGTCCCGCCAGACGGCACGAAGGAAAAGGTGCCGAAGCACCGACCTTAGTGCCGGTGGTCGCCGTCGCGCCGGGTCAGAACTCGAGCGGCATCGCGTCCCGCACTTCCTTCATGACGAAGAATGTCCGCGTCTGGCGCACGCCGGGGAGCGCGATCAGCGTCTCGGCGTGCAACTTGTTGAAGTCGGTGATGTCGCGCACGCGGATCTTGAGAAAATAGTCGAAATCTCCGGCGACGAGGTGGCAGTCGATGACGAGGTCGAGGTCGCGGATGGCCGCCTCGAAGTCGGCGAAGCTCTGCGGCGTCGACCTGTCGAGCACGACGCCGACCATGACGAGGGTCGCCCGGTTCACCTTCACCGGCGCGACGTGGGCGCGCACGGCCGCGATGAACCCGTCCGCGAACAGGCGTTGAGTGCGGCGGTGGCAGGTCGCGGCGCTGACGTGCACGCGCTCGGCGAGTTCGGCGTTGGTAAGCCGCCCGTTCGCCTGCAGGTGCTTGAGGATGTTGCGGTCGATCCTGTCCAATCCATCGATCAAGGAAGCTTCTCCCGAATTATGTGAGATCGCCGGAAGAACATCGCAAATTTCGTCCATATTGTCGCAAGGAAAGACATATGGACAGTGATTTCGAGAGCACCTTTCACGCAAGCTCTGTCATCTTCGGCGCCTCCCCCCCGACGAGACGAGTGCGCGATGAAGCTGGACCAATTCGAGCGATATCCCCTGACGTTCGGCGCGACGCCGATCGAGCCGCTGCCGCGCCTGTCCGCGGCGCTGGGCGGCGCGGTCGACATCTGGGCCAAGCGCGAAGACTGCAACTCCGGCCTCGCCTTCGGCGGCAACAAGCTGCGCAAACTCGAATATATCGTGCCGGATGCGATCGCCTCGGGCGCCGACACGCTCGTCTCCATCGGCGGCGTCCAGTCCAATCACACCCGCATGGTGGCGGCGACGGCGGCCAAGATCGGCATGAAGTGCGTCGTCGTGCAGGAGAAGTGGGTGCCGCACTACGATGCCGTCTACGACCGGGTCGGCAACATCTTGCTCTCTCGCCTGATGGGGGCAGAGCCACGCATCGTCGAGGACGGATTCGATATCGGCATTCGCCGGAGCTGGGAGGATGCCATCCAGTCCGTGAAGGACCGCGGCGGCGTGCCCTACGGGATCCCGGCCGGCGCCTCGGTGCACAAGTACGGCGGCCTCGGCTACGTCGGCTTCGCCGAGGAGGTGAAGGCGCAGGAGGCCGCGCTCGGCTTCACGTTCGATTATATCGTCGTGTGCGTCGTCACCGGGTCCACCCAGGCCGGCATGATCGTCGGCTTCGCGGCGCAGGACCGCGCGCACACCGTGATCGGGATCGACGGGTCGGCCACCCTCGACCAGACCCGCGCGCAGGTGCGCCGGATCGTCGACCATACGGCCGAGCTGATGGACCTCGGCCGCACCGTGCGGGACGACGAGATCGTCATCAATCCCGACTATGCCTACCCCGCCTACGGCGTTCCCAGCGAGGAGACCAACGACGCGATCCGTCTCGCCGCCCGCACCGAGGCGCTGATCACCGACCCGGTGTACGAGGGGAAGTCGATGCAAGGGATGATCGACCTCATCCGGAAAGGCGAGATCCCGGCCGGGTCCAAAGTGCTCTACGCCCACCTTGGCGGGGCACCGGCCCTCAACGGCTACAGCTACTATTACAAGGACGGCTGAGGCCTAAAGCACCCAGCCCTGGCCGAAGAGGCGGGCGTTGAGCGGCTCGATCACGTCGCGCCGCGCCTGCAGCGCACCGAGCACCGGGGCGAAGCGCGGCTCCTGCAGGAAGACCCAGCGCTCCAGCGTCTTCATGTCCGCCGCCGAGCCCGCGAAGTCGGTACGGTCGAAGCTGCTGCCGCCGCCCACCGCGGGCACGTGGTCGGCGGTGTTGTCGCGCAGCGGCAGGCCGATGCGGGCGAGGATGCCGGCGCGATAGTCCGCGTCGCGGCTCCAGTCGAGATAGGAGACCAATACGGCGCCCGGGCAATGGGCCGTCTCCCCGGCGAACTCGCGCGCATACTGGACCCAGAGGTCCAACTGGCGGTCGAACGTGGCGATCGCGCGGTCGACGTCCTTGTCGCGCACCTCGAACAATTTCAGGCGGCTGGCGGCCCAGTTGAAGACGTCGCGCAGGAGGATGAGCGTCACCCGGCGCGCGGCGGGGCCGACGACGGCGTCGTGATCGGCGATCAGCGGCCGGCCGGCGAGGCGGACCAGCTCCAGGTTCTCGTAGGAGATGACGAGGAGCGGCTTGGCCGCCTGCCGCAACGCCTCCATCCGCGCCACGTCCCAGCGGTCGACCTTCACCGTGCCCTCGACCGGTCCGGCACGATGGTAGAGGAAGGGATCGGCGAAATGGTCGACATTGTTGAGGAAGACCGGCGGCGTGTCGGCCTGCTTCACCAGCCAGGCGATGAGCGCGTGGTTGCCGCTGCGCTGCAGGCCGAGGACGTCGATCTCCAGATCGGTGGGACCGGGCGTGGTCGGCACCGGCGGACCGGCCTGCGCGTCGACCAGGCGCTGCGGGTCGCCGCCCGTCACCACCGTCTCGACGAAGCGGCCGAGCGACAGCCCGCGTCCGGCCATCGCATGGGCCACCGTGTGCTCGGCCTCCTGCACCGTGACCCGGCGCACGGCGGCGCGGTCGGCCGCGACGAGCCGGTCGGCGTGGCGACGGTCGGCCGGCTGATTGCTGCCGTGGACGACCGTGTAGCGGATCGCCGGGTCGATGCGCGTGGCCGCGTCGTCGAGCGTCCAGGCCGTCACATCCGCGGCGTGGCGTGCCCAGCGCCGGTCGAAGGCGGCGAGGTCGGGGCGGATCGTGCTCTGCGGCGCGAAGGCGATGGCGTGGCGGCACCCCGGCAGGTCCCGCGCCAGGGCGACGGCGGCGAACCCGCCCATCGCGTTGCCGGCCGCCACCGTCTCGGCGATCCCCGCCCGGGCGGCGTGGGCGGCGAGGATCGCGCAGGCGGCCCGGTCGCAGCCGTTGTACCAGAGCCGCGCCTTGTCGGTGACGATGTAGGCCGGCCGCTCGCCGCGCAGCGCGTCCGCGAAGGCGAGCGGGGTCAGCCCGGCGACGCGCGCCTCGATCCCGGCGAAGACCACGAGCGCCGCGCCCGCCCCACCGGCGCGGTAGGCGATGCGCAACCGCTCGTCCTCGTGAACGATCTCCGGCGGGGTGAGGCTGCGACCCGGTCCGGGGCGGGCGGGCGTGGTGTCCATGGATCCTCGTGCGCCGGGATCCGCCGGCGGTCGCGGACGGCGCAGCGGCGCGCCGGGGCTGGACATAGGCCACGCCCGGCGGGCAACGCAACTCGCCGCGCCGGCGGACGGGTAGGTGGAACGGCCGGGTGGACCGGTGGCGGGTTGGCGGGCGGGTAGGCGGCCGTCAGGCCGGCTCGTCGGCCGTGGCGGGCACGGTGAACTGGGCGCACCAGCCGTGCGGCGCGATGCGGCCCGCGACGAGATCGCACTGCGGCCCCGCGAGCGCGCTCGCCAGATAGTGGCTGCATCCGGCACAGCGCTGCTCGCCGTGTGGGCGCTCCATGTAGTCGACCATCGCGCGGTCGAGGGCGCCGCCGCCCGCTCCGTCGAGCGTCCCGCCCCTCAGTGGCAACGTCCCCTGGCGGCATCGACCGTCGATCAATACGCGCCCCATGATTGTCCTCCCCCGGCGCGGCCGAGCCGCCATGTTCGCCAAACGCGGACCCGTCGCCGCTCTTTTTATCAATAGTAAAATATCATTCAGATTCAAGCTAGAATAATTACAATCTAAATCCCAATGCACCGCACGTCGCGGCGACGGGGACGAGCCGGCCATGTCGACGACGGCTCGCTGCGCTATCTACCGGCGCATGTCTCAGCCGTTTTACATCGAGTGGGGCGCCATCGCCCGGCTCGCCCTCGTCCAGGCCGCCATCGCGGCGGTGACCGTGATCCCGATTTCCACCATCCCGCGGCTGATGGTCGAGGAGATCGGCCTCATGGCGCTGCTGCCGGCGGGCCTCATCGGGGTGCACTACACGGTGCAGACCTCGCGGGCGCGGTTCGGCCACGGGTCCGACCGCAGCCGGCGCCGCACGCCGTGGATTCTGGGCGGCGTGGTGCTGCTGGCGGTATCCGGCGTCGGCTGTGCGCTGGCGACGCGGCTGATGGTGGCCTCGCCGGTAATGGGCTACATGGCGGCTCTTCTCGCCTACGCGGGAGTCGGTGTCGGGATCGGGGCGGCGGGCACCACGCTCTTCGCGCTCGTGTCGACCACGGTGGCGCCGCAGCGGCGCGCGCCCGCCGCGACGACGATCTTCCTGACGATGATCCTCGGCCTGGTGCTCACCTCCAAGCTCGCCGGATCGGCACTGATTCCCTTTTCCTACGCGACCCTCGTCGGTGTCTCGCTGACGGTGAGCCTCGCGGCGCTGGCGGTGACGGGGCTGGCCCTCCTCGGCCTCGAAGCCGGACACGCCCCCTCGCCCGCGGCCGCCGACACGGCCGCCCCCGCGCGCTTTCGCGAGGCCTTCGCCGAGGTCTGGCGCGACGGGCGCGTGCGCGGGTTCACGGCCTTCATCTTCCTGTCCATGTTCGCCTACAACATGCAGGAATTGGTGATGGAGCCGTTCTCCGGCGCGGTGTTCGGCCTGGAGCCGGGCGCGTCGACGCGGCTGTCGGGCGATCATCACGCCGGCGTCTTCGCGGGGCTCATCGTGGTGGCGGTCCTGGGGCGGCTTGCGAAGGGGCGGCCGACGGCGCTGGTGGCGGCGACCGTCTTCGGCTGCCTGGCATCGGCCGCGGCGCTGGCGGGGCTCGCCGCGGCCTCCGTCGCCGCGCCGGACTGGCCGCTGCGGCCCACCATCCTCCTCTACGGCCTCGCCAACGGCGTCTTCGCCGGCGGGGCGATCGCCGCCATGTTCTCGCTCGCCGCCGACGGCGAGGGGGGGCGCGAGGGCACGCGCATCGGCATCTGGGGCACGGCGCAGGCGCTGGGATTCGGTCTCGGCATGGTCGCCGGCGCCGGCCTTCTGGACCTCACCCGCACGCTCGCCGCCGACCATCTGGCCTTCGCGAGCGTGTTTCTGGCCGAGGGCACACTTTTTGCGCTTGCGTCTTTCGTCGCAATACGTGTGCTGCCCGTCGCGCCGAAAACCCTGGAAATCCGCACCGTTCGAGGCTGACCAATTGTCTCAGCCCCACTTTCGCATGGCCGAAACCGACACGGCGACGCTGGACTCGACCCCCCACAATCAGAATATGTCTAATGCGAGATCCGATTGAGGGCACGATGGACTACGAGCGACACTTCGCCGATAGCCTCGATGCGCTGAGGAACGAAGGCCGCTACCGCGTCTTCGCCGACCTCGAGCGCCATCGCGGCGCCTTCCCGCGCGCAACGCGTCATCATCGCGGCCAGGGGCCCGATGAGGTCACGGTGTGGTGCTCGAACGACTATCTGGGAATGGGCCAGCACCCCGCGGTCCTCGCCGCGATGCACGAGGCGCTGGACCGCTGCGGCGCCGGTGCCGGCGGCACGCGCAACATTTCGGGCACCAATCACGACCACGTGGAGTTGGAGCGCTCGCTTGCCGACCTGCACGGCAAGCCCGCAGCCCTCCTGTTCACCTCTGGCTACGTGTCCAACTGGGCCGCGCTCGGCACTCTGGCGGCAAAGCTCCCCCATTGCGCCGTGTTCTCGGACGCGATGAACCATGCCTCGATGATCGAGGGCATCCGTCACAGCCGGGCCGAGCGGCACATCTTCGCCCACAACGACCCCGAGGATCTGGACCGCCGCCTTCGCGAGGTCGACCCGAGCCGTCCCAAGCTCGTCGCCTTCGAGAGCGTCTACTCCATGGACGGCGACATCGCCCCCATCGAGGAACTGTGCGACGTGGCCGACAAGCACGGCGCCATGACCTACCTCGACGAAGTGCACGCGGTGGGCCTCTACGGCCCGCGCGGCGGCGGCATCGCCGAGGCGCGCGGCCTGATGGACCGCCTCACCGTCATCGAGGGGACGCTCGGCAAGGCGTTCGGCGTCGTCGGCGGCTACATCGCCGCGTCGAAGAACCTGTGCGACTTCGTGCGCTCGTTCGCCTCCGGCTTCATCTTCACCACGGCGCTGCCGCCGGCGGTGGCTGCCGGCGCCCGCGCCTCGATCGAGCACCTGAAGACCTCCAACGCCGAGCGCGAAGCCCACCAGGCGGTCGTCGCCAAGGTGCGCGCGCGCCTGAAGTCGATCGGCATCCCCGTGCTCGACAATCCGAGCCACATCGTCCCGGTGATGGTGAACGACGCCGCCAAGTGCAAATGGCTCTCCGACATCCTGCTCGACCAGCACGGCGTCTACGTCCAGCCGATCAACTATCCGACCGTTCCCAAGGGCACCGAGCGGCTGCGCATCACCCCGTCCCCGGTCCACACCGATGCCGACATCGACCATCTGGCGCACGCCTTGTCGGATCTCTGGTCGCAGTGCGCCCTGGCCCGGACGTCCGCCGTCGCCTGACGCATAAATCACCTACAAGTTGAAACAAGGCGGCTCCGGCCGCCTTTTTTCGTACCCGGCGCCCCCATCGGCGCGTCGATGCGCCGCATTCCCGGCGCTCGAGTCGGCAGGCGCCGACCATCGATTCGACGGCCACAGCCCCAATGATCGTTCTATAGTCAAGCGCCAAGCCTCCGGCGCGACACTTCACGGCAGGCATTTATCCACACATGCCGATCGTCTGTGGAAAACTTCTGCGGCCATTCGATCGAATTGTTTGTTTCACCGAGGCGGAGGGTTCCCACCCCGCGACACTCGGCGCTAACAGGGCCCCGCCGGCGCCGAGACGCCGCCGCCGCCGATGGGACACCTCCACGTTGAGGCCTCGGCATCCGCAAACAGGACCACGAACATGCTTCACGCTAGGGCCGCCCTCGCGACGGCTGTCGCCGCTCTCTTCCTGGCCACCTCCCTGCCGATGGCGACCGACGCCATGGCCGGCAAGGTCAGCAGTGGTGTGGCGTCGTATTACGGCAAGCGCTTCCATGGCCGCCGTACCGCCAACGGCGAGCGCTTCAACATGAACGCCCTCACCGCCGCGCACCGCTCGCTGCCCTTCGGCACCAAGGTCAAAGTCACCAACCCGCGCACTGGCCGCTCCGTCACCGTGCGCATCAACGACCGCGGGCCCTTCCACGGCGGACGCAGCATCGACCTTTCGCGGGCTGCCGCCGCCAAGATCGGCATGGTCGACGCGGGCGTCGCCAAAGTGAAGATCGAAATCCTCTGACACGACGCCGAGCGGTGCCGTCGCGCCGCTCCTCCGCCGCCACCCTCACCATCACCGATCCCGATCGCCCTGCGCCACCAGAAAGAATTGGCCGCATGACGAGGGTTGCGTCACGCTGGCCTCGACGACGGGGAGCACGGCGATGATCACGATCCACGGGATGACCGACTCCGGGAACTGCTACAAGCCGCGCCTGCTGGCCGCACTCCTGGAGATCCCGTTCCGCCACAACGAGGTCTCCTTCCTCGACGGTGGCACGCGGGACCCCGCCTTCCTGGCGAAGACGCCGAACGGCAAGGTCCCGCTGCTCGAGCTGGAGGACGGCCGCACGCTGCCCGAATCGAACGCGATCCTGTGCTACCTGGCCGAAGGGAGCCGCTTCGTACCGGCCGACCGGTTCGCGCGGGCGCAGATGATGTCCTGGCTCTTCTTCGAGCAATATAGCCACGAGCCCCATGTCGCGGTGCGCCGCTCGCTCGTCGTCTATCCGCAGCTCGCCGCCTCGGCGACGCCGGAGCGGATGGCTGCCACCCTGGCCGGAGGCCGCAAGGCGCTGGCGGTGATGGAGGCGCGCCTTGCCGTGGCGCACTGGTTGGTGGACGACGCGCCGACGCTCGCCGACATCGCCCTCTACGCCTACACCCACCTCGCTCCCGAGGGCGGGTTCGACCTGGCCGAGACGCCCGGCATCGCCCGCTGGCTCGCCCGCGTCGCCGCTCTCCCGCGCCACCGCCCGCTCGACTGGACACCCGCCGGCTAGCCCAGCCCCGCGCCGGCGCACCACGACAAGATGGCGGCCCCACCGATGAAGGTGAGGCCGCCATGGTCGCAGGGACGGATCGGGTCGAGGGGGTTTGGCGGCGCGCGTCAGCCGAAGAGGGCGTCGACGTCGTCCTGGTTGACGACGCCGTAGTCGCCGTCCAGCGCCGGACCGTTGAGGAGATCCTTGTCGGTCTTCTCCTTCTTCTCCACCGGTGCGGTCAGCTCCTGGGCCTTCCACACGTCGACCATCGAGGCGATTCGCTCCTCGATGAACGACAGCGAGGCCACCACCTTCGAGATGCGCTGGCCCGTGATGTCCTGGAAGTTGCAGGCTTCGAAGATCTGGATGACGCTGTTGGAGATCGACTGTGCGCGCTCCGCGTTGGCCCCCTCCAGGTCTCCCGCCATCTCGGCGACCAGCGTGTCGATCGTCTCGGCGGCGGCGAGGATGGTGTCCGTCGCCATCTCCGTGCCTTCGACGACGGCGCGCAGTTCGTCGGCGGCCCGGGCGTTGGACTGATCGCCCTCGCTTCGGGCGTAGAGGGCGCCGATCTCGGTCTTGGTGACGTCGATCCGCTTTTGAATATCATCGACGCCGCTCCACAGGGCGATCGCATTGTCGACCTTCTGTTCGCTGGCCCCGCCGCTGCCTTGGCCGCGTGCGGTGTGCAGCTCCTTGAGGATCGTCTCCACCTGGTGGGTCATCGGCGAAGATTCGGCAAGACGCCGTGCTTCTGCGATCTCGACCCGGAATGGTCTTGCCATGTCCAAATGACTCCGTTGACGCACGACCTAACGATACACGCAACGGACGCATTTTCAACCTGAGGGCGCAGGCGCAGGTGAGTGTGGCGCAAGGTTCGGTCTCAGCTTCGGGCAAGCGTATCAGATTAAACCCGAATGGCTGAACATTCGCTCGAACCGGGCGTGCAACATCGCGGAGCAACCGATGTCCCTTGACTTGACGATGCCAGTCCTCGTGGTCGACGACTACAAAACCATGGTTCGTATCATCAAGAACCTTCTTCGTCAGATCGGCTTCACTGACGTCGATGACGCGTCCGACGGCAGCGAGGCGCTCGAGAAGATCAAAGCCAAGAAATATGGCCTCGTGATCTCCGACTGGAACATGGAGCCGATGACCGGCTACGAACTCCTCAAGCAAGTTCGTGCCGACCCGGAGAACTCGGAGATGCCGTTCATCATGGTGACCGCCGAGGCGAAGTCCGAAAACGTCGTCGCCGCCAAGAAGGCCGGTGTCAACAACTACATCGTGAAGCCGTTCAATGCACAAACGCTGAAGGGCAAGATCGAATCGGTCTTCCAGCCGGCCTGATCCCCGTCACCGACGGAGGGCGCGTGCGGGTTGTGGCGGGTGGAAATTCGGGAAAGTGAAGAACATTCCTTCACAACCCGACACAACCTGAAGTCTCCCGATAAAGTTGTCTTCTGGGTTGCGGGACCGCAACCTTCGCGTATTGGTTGTACCCATGACGCCGAGCCCAGCGGCCCCCGCGTCGGCCCGGCGACCAGACACTCACGCCGTAAAGGAAGGCAGGAATGTACATCGTAATCGACTCGCGTGAGGTTGTTGCCAACGGTTACAAATCCGGCTTCGAGCGCGAAGGCCTCGCCTGCACGACCTTCGCCGGGGCCGAGTTCGCCGATTGGCTACACTCCATCTCCGACTCGGACGCTGCCGCCATCCAGGCCGTGATCCTCGGCGCCATCGAGGATCGCTACAACATCCCCTCGCTGGTGCGGAACCGGGCCAAGACGCCCATCATCGCCCTGAAGGAGGAGAGCGGTCTGGAAGAGACCCTCGAACTCTTCAACGTCGGTGTCGACGATGTGGTCAAGAAGCCCGCGCCGGTGCGCGAGCTGGTGGCCCGCGCCAACGCCATCTGGCGCCGCTCCAGCGACGCGCGCGAGGAGGCCCAGTT
The DNA here is from genome assembly GCF_022865125.1 of Acuticoccus sp. I52.16.1. NCBI lineage: Bacteria > Pseudomonadati > Pseudomonadota > Alphaproteobacteria > Hyphomicrobiales > Amorphaceae > Acuticoccus > Acuticoccus sp. I52.16.1. The sequence goes on from NZ_CP094828.1 coordinate 1,127,602, forward strand.
CGGCCGCCTCACCGTCTTCTTCGACAGTCGCGATCCGACCATCGACGAGACCCCCGTCGAGTTGCCGCGGCGCGAGCGCCAGATCCTGGAATATCTGGTCAAGAACCGGCGCCGGCGCATCACCAAGACCCAGCTCTTCAATGCCATCTACGGCCTCTTCAACGAGAACGTCGACGAGACCGTGATCGAGGGGCACATCTCCAAGCTGCGCAAGAAGCTGCGTCTGCGCCTGGGCTACGACGTGATCGACGCCAAGCGCTTCGCCGGCTACGCCTTCATCGGCGACCGGGCGGCTTGCGAGATCGAGCGGCCGGTGCCGCGCGAGACGGTCGAAGGGAGCCCGGTGCTGTCCCTCGTCGCCTCGAACCCGAGCCTCGACCGGGGCGTCAACCGCAACGGCCCGCGCCCGGTCTGACGCCGGCGGCCACGCCTCGGCCCCGGCACCCCCTGCCGCCAGGCCGCGCCGGCCGACGCCTCGACGACGCCCCGCCTGGGATGACCTCCGGGCCCGGGGCGGGCGCCCCTCCCCGCGAAGCGCGCGGGTGGCGCTCGCGTGCGGGCTGAGACATTCGGCCCCAATCATCACGTGCTATTGCGCGCGACATCGCCGCCTCACCCGGTACTATACTTGCATGTCGTGCGACTGCGCGACCGTACCGCGGACACCGAGGGAGGCGCGCATGGCACCTGTCACTCTTCGTTCGATCGTCGCCGCCTGTACCGGGCTCGCCGCTCTCGCCGGCACCGTCCTCGCCGCGGCACCCGCGTCCGCGCAGTTCTCCAACTGCCACGCCATCGCCGACGCCTTCCCGAACGCGCGCATCATCCGCGTCGCCAACGAGACGCCGCAGCGCGATTACACCGTCGAGATCCGCTACATCGGCCACTCGACCTTTCGCATCACCGCGCCCGACGGGACCACCATCGCCACCGACTATGCCGGAAGCGCCGGCGCCGGTCCGACGCCGGACGTCGTCACGATGAACCACGCCCACACCAGCCATTTTACGAACTTCCCCGATCCCGCGATCCCGCACGTTTTGAAGGGATGGGGCGAAGACGGGCAACCGGCGCAACATATGCTCCAGGTCGGCGAGGTGCTGGTGCGCAACGTCACCTCCGACATCCGCAACTATCTGGGCGTCGAGGCCGACGGCAACTCCATCTTCATCTACGAGATCCAGGGCCTTTGCATCGGCCACCTCGGCCACCTGCACCAACCGCTCTCGGATGCGCAGGTCGCCGAGATCGGCCGGCTCGACGTGGTGTTCGTGCCGGTCGACGGCTCCTACACGATGGACCAGCGGGCGATGATGGAGGTCGTGTCGCGGCTGCGCGCGTCGATCGCCATCCCGATGCATTGGTTCGGCGCCTATACGCTGGCCGACTTCATCAACCGCACCCGTGCCGACGGGCTGACCATCGCCATGCCGTCGGACCCGGTGCTGCGCGTCTCGCTCAACTCGCTGCCGGAGCGGCCGACGTTCGTCGTCTTGCCGCGCACCTTCGGCGAGTGACGCCCGGCCCTAGTGGATTGACTCAAACGCTTGGAACCCGCGTTTGCGTGCGGCGATAATGGCATCGGGATCGGCGCGCCAGACGAAGGGCTTAGCCTCGGTGTCGTTGTGTTGGGCGATGAAGCGGTTGATGGCGGCCTGCAGGTCGACGACGCCGGTGAAGACGCCGTACTTCAGTCGTCGGCGGGTGAGTTTGGCGAAGAAGCCCTCGACGGCATTGAGCCAGGAACTCGATGTCGGGGTGAAGTGGAAGGTCCAGCGGGGATGGCGGGCGAGCCATCGCCTGACCTCGGGCGTCTTGTGCGAGGACACGTTGTCGAGGACGACATGGACGATCCGGCCCGGCGGGATGTCGCGTTCCAGCGCGTTCAGGAACCTGATGAACTCCTGATGGCGGTGGCGCGACATGTTTTTCCCGAAGACCTCGCCGGTCAGGACATTGAGCGCGGCGAACAGCGTCGTGGTGCCGTTGCGTTTGTAGTCGTGGGTCATGGTGGCGCCGCGGCCCCTCTTCAGCGGAAGGCCGGGCTGGGTGCGGTCGAGCGCCTGGATCGGGCTCTTCTCGTCGATCGACAGCACCACGGCGTGGGCCGGCGGCGCCACGTAAAGCCCCACGACATCACGCAGCTTCTCCACGAAGGCGGGGTCGCGGGAGAGCTTGAAGGTGCGCCAGCGGTGCGGGGCGAGGCCATGCGCGGCCCAGATCCGCTGCACCGTGACGACGCCAAGCCCGACAGCCTTCGCCATGGCCCGTGCCGTCCAGTGGGTCGCCTCGTGGGGCGGCGGCTCATGGGTCAACCGCACCACCTCGGCCACTTTGTCGGGCGCGACCGGCGCCTTGCCCGGCGGCCGGGACTTGTCCCAGAGCAGCCCCTCGACGCCGTCCGCGGCGAACCGCTCCTGCCATCGCCAGACGCTGGTCTTGCTCTTGCAGGTCGCCGCCATGATCGCGTGGGTGCCGTGCCCGTCGGCCGTCAGCAGCACGATGCGCGCCCGCCACATATGCTTTTGCGGGGTGTTCCGGCCCGAAACGATGGCTTCGAGCCGCGTTCGCTCGGTCCCCGAGACCGTGAAGGAGATGCCTGTTCGCATCTCTCTCATTCGCACGGGCTTACCCTCAACGGAATCCCAAAACGGACCCTTTTGAATGGGTCAATCCACTAGCGTGTCCGGGCGCGAGTGATGATCTGGGCAAGTGAGGGTCCGGGCCGCAGACCGTCTGTGCGTCAGCGGTCGGGGCCCGCGTCCTCCGGCGCTTCGCCGAGGGGGGCGTGCATGCGGGTCGCGGGCGGGCGCTGCGGGGTGATCGCGATCGCGGTCATGATCAGGCAGGCGGCAGCCCCGTGGGCCAGCGTCAACGGCTCGCCGAACGCCAGCCAGCCGATCAGGAACATGGTGGGCAATTCCGCACTGCCGGCGATCGCGGTCGACACCGCGCCGAGCCGCGGCGCGAACGTCACGTAGAGGAGTTGCGGCAGCAGCGCGCTGGCGATCGCCATGACGGCGATGGTGACGAGCGCGGCCGGCTCGAGCGGCAGGATCTCGGCCGGCGGCAGCTGGACGAGCAGCGGCGCCACTCCCAGCACCGCCCCCAGCGAGACCGAACCGGTGGCCGCCAGGGGCGGTAGCGCGCCGAGCCGATGGGCGATCACGTTGAGCAGGAAGCCGTAAGCCGCCGGCGTCGTGAGGCCGAAGAGAATCGCCGTCGCCGCCCCCCCGAACGAAACGATGGGCGTGCCCACCAGCGCCGCGGCGACGATGAGGACCGCCGCGAGCGCCCCGCGCGTCCCCGGCCGCTCGCCGAACAGGAGCGCGGCGAAGGCGATGGCGAACAACGGGTAGGTCATGAAGAGGACCGCCACCTCGGCGACCGGCAGGCTCCGCAGCGCCACGACGTAGCCGATCCACCCGAGCGCGATGGTGGCTCCGCCGGCGATCCCCCACAGCGTCGCCGTCCGCCGCGGCCCGCGCACGACCAGGAACGGCGCCAGCACCAGCGCGGTGAGCGCGAAGCGGAAGAAGGTGACGGCGGGTGCGGCCATGCCGAATTCCGGCAGCACCCGGCCGAAGTAGGCCGTGGTGCCGAACAACCCCGCCCCCGCGATGATGGCGAAGATGCCGGCGGGGTGGTGTCGGGCGGAGGCGAGGGAGGCGGACGAGGAACTCATCCTTCTCCTCTAGAGTACGCGGCCGGCGCGGTCTCCACCGCATCGCACCTACCGGCCCCGCGGCGGACCCGCGTGGGGCGATGCACCGTCACAGGCGCGGCACCCGGCCGATTTTACAATTTTCGCGAGAAATGTGCGGAAAATCCAACGCAGCTGGATGCAAGACGGCACGCCTATGACAGTCGATGCCAGAGCGAGTGTGTCCATGGTCGATGTCAGTACATTCAACTACTGCTTCCCCACCAGCCGGTGCGGCGTCAACTGCCCCGCGCTCCCGGCCGATCTGGGCGAAACCTACCTGGAGCACGAGTTCGAGGTGGCACGGCGCAGCGGCCTCTACGGGCGTATGCTGCGCGAGGGGGTGCTGACCGACGGCCTGTGGTTCTGGGACCTGCTCGAGCCGGACAACTGCTACATCAGCCCGGGCTTCTGGCGTGCGCTGGGATTCGCCCCGTCCACCCGGCCGCCGCTGATGGCGCACTGGCGCGCGCTGGTCTTCGAGGAGGACCTCGCCGCGTTCGAGGAGAAGATCGCCGCCCACCTCGCCAACCCCGCCACCCCCTACGACCAGGTCCTGCGTTGCCGAACCGCCGACGGAGCGACGCTGCGGGTGCGCTCACGCGGCGTCGCGCTGTTCGAAGACGGTGCGCCACGCCGCATGTCCGGCACCTTCGACGTGCTGGGCGACATGCGCGAGGACGTCCTGTCCGACAAGATGTCCGAGGTTCTGGAGCTGTCGCAGGACGCGATCTCCGTGTGGTGCATGCGCCGCGGGGTGCGACGCTGGAACCGCGGCGCGGAAGCGATGTTCGGCTTCACCGCCGAGGAGATGCAGGGCGAGATCGCCCATGAGCGCATGTGGGCTCGATTCTCCAGTGAATGGCCGGAGATCCTGGCGACGATCGAACGCGGGCGATCGTGGACCGGCGAGGCCGAGTGGCACGCCAGATCGGGCCGCACCGTCTACACCTCGACCACCCTGCAACGCATGGCGATCAGCGGAGGCGACACGCTCGTCCTGCAGGTGGACCGGGACGTGACGGCCAAGGTGGAGCTGCGCGAGCGGCAGCGCGTCATGACCCGCGAATTGAACCACCGGGTGAAGAACCTCTTCGCCGTGATCCGCGCGCTGGTGAAGCTCTCGTCCCTCGGCCAGGATCACGTGCCGGCGCTGGTGCGCGAGCTGGACCAGCGCATCGCCGCGCTCGCCGCCGCGCACGTCGTCAGCCTCGGCTACGAGATGGAGGACGGCGCGCCGTTGGGCGAGGTGCTCGAGGCGGTGCTGGCCCCCTACCCCGCCAGCCGCGCCGCACTGGAACTCGACGGGCCGAGCCAATGGCTGCCGCAGAGCCGGATCACACCCATGGGCCTCATCCTCAACGAATTGGCCACCAACGCGCTGAAGCACGGTGCCTGGTCCTCGCTGGAGGGGCGGGTGAGCGTGCGCTGGGAGCGCGTCCACGGTGACGGCGCCGAGCTGATTCGGCTGACGTGGGAGGAAATCTCGCCCTCGTTCCGCCCCAGCGGCACCGAAGCGACGCGCCGGGGCTTCGGCTCCGAGCTGATCGAGATGTCGACCGCCCAGATGGGGGCGGTCCTGTCACGCAGCGAGGGGCGGGCCGGCGTCCGGCTCACCCTCACCTTCGAGGCCGGCGTGCAGGTCGGCGCCGCAGCGCGTGCCCCCACCCTCCAACCGACGTCTGCCAGGAGCCACGTCCCATGATTGCAGAACCCTGCGAATCCACCCGCCTGCTGCGGCCGATGGCGACCCGACGCCAGCGCGTCCTATTGGTGGAGGACGAGGCTCTCATCGCACTGACGCTGAAAATGATGCTCGAGATCGACATGGGCCTCGACGTCGTCGGCCCGATCGCCCGGCTGGACGAGGCGATCGAGGCCGCGAGGACCGAACTCCTGGACCTCGCCCTGCTCGACGTCGCGATCATCGGCGGCGACGTCTTCCCGGTCGCCGATATTCTGCAGGCGCGCGACGTCCCGATCATCTTCCACACCGGGCACGGGCTGAAGGAAGATTTGATGGACTACTACGGCTGCGCCGAGGTCTTCTCCAAACCGTCCGACGATGCGGCGTTGCGTCACGCGATGACCCGCATGATCTCCGGCCCCGCCGCCGGCACCGGCTGACCCCGCTCCGCGCGATCGGCCGCACCGGCCCGTGCCATCGCACACTATTCGCCGGGCTTTCACATCATCACCCGGTCACGAGCGATCGGACCGGCCCGGCGCAATGGATGGAATGCCGCCGCGCGATTGATCCGCCCCACCCCCGCCCCCATCTGAAGGACGCAAAAAGTGTGACGCTCGTCACATTCGCGCGTTGACACTCGGACGCACCCATCATATCTCCCGGCCAGCGCTTGGCACTCACCTCAGGGGAGTGCCAACAGCGGCAAGACACTCAGAGACCGGGCACCAACGCCCCTTTTTGTCATGAGGACAGATATGAACTTCCGTCCGCTGCACGACCGCGTCGTCGTGCGCCGCATCGAGTCCGACACCAAGACCAAGGGCGGGATCATCATCCCCGATACCGCCAAAGAGAAGCCGCAGGAAGGCGAAGTCATCGCCGTCGGCCCCGGCGCCCGCGACGAGAACGGCTCCGTCCAGCCGCTCGACGTGAAGGCTGGCGACCGCGTCCTGTTCGGCAAGTGGTCCGGCACCGAGGTGAAGCTCGACGGTGAGGACCTCCTCATCATGAAGGAGAGCGACATCATGGGCGTCGTCGAAGGCGTCGCCGTCTCCGCCTAACTCACCGCGCCTCGAACAGATTTAAGGGAGCCCCACATGGCTGCTAAGGAAGTTAAGTTTTCGACCGACGCGCGCGACAAGATGCTCCGCGGCGTCGACATCCTCGCCAATGCCGTCAAGGTGACGCTCGGCCCGAAGGGTCGCAACGTCGTCATCGAGAAGTCCTTCGGTGCCCCGCGCATCACGAAGGACGGCGTGACCGTCGCCAAAGAGATCGAGCTGGAAGACCGGTTCGAGAACATGGGCGCGCAGATGGTGCGTGAGGTCGCCTCCAAGACCAACGACCTCGCCGGCGACGGCACCACCACCGCGACCGTTCTGGCCCAGTCGATCGTCCGTGAAGGCGCCAAGTCCGTGGCCGCCGGCATGAACCCGATGGATCTGAAGCGCGGCATCGACATGGCCGTCGTCGCGGCCATCAAGGACCTCGACGCCCGCGCCCGCACCATCAACACCTCCGACGAAGTCGCCCAGGTCGGCACCATCTCCGCCAACGGCGACAAGGAAGTCGGCGCGATGATCGCCGAGGCGATGCAGAAGGTCGGCAACGAGGGTGTCATCACCGTCGAAGAGGCCAAGTCGCTCGAGACCGAGCTCGAAGTCGTCGAGGGCATGCAGTTCGATCGCGGCTACATCTCGCCGTACTTCGTGACGAACGCCGAGAAGATGACGACCGAGCTCGAGGATCCCTACATCCTCATCTTCGAGAAGAAGCTCTCCAACCTCCAGGCGATGCTTCCGATCCTCGAGGCCGTCGTGCAGTCCGGCCGCCCGCTCCTCATCATCGCCGAGGACGTCGAGGGTGAGGCTCTGGCCACGCTCGTCGTCAACAAGCTCCGCGGTGGCCTGAAGGTCGCGGCCGTGAAGGCGCCGGGCTTCGGTGACCGTCGCAAGGCCATGCTGCAGGATATCGCCATCCTGACGAACGGCCAGGTCGTCTCCGAGGACCTCGGCATCAAGCTCGAGTCCGTCTCGATCGAGATGCTGGGCCGCGCCAAGAAGGTGTCGATCAACAAGGACGAGACCACGATCGTCGACGGCGCCGGTGACGCCGAGGACATCAAGGGCCGCGTCGCGCAGATCAAGCAGCAGATCGAAGAGACCACCTCCGACTACGACCGTGAGAAGCTCCAGGAGCGCCTCGCGAAGCTCGCCGGTGGTGTGGCCGTCATCCGCGTCGGTGGTGCCACCGAGGTCGAGGTGAAGGAGAAGAAGGACCGCGTCGACGACGCCCTCAACGCGACCCGTGCGGCCGTCGAGGAAGGCATCGTTCCGGGTGGTGGTGTCGCCCTGCTGCGCGCCAAGACCGCCGTCGCCAAGCTCTCCTCCGACAACCCGGACGTCGCGGCCGGCATCAAGATCGTGCTGCGCGCCCTCGAGGCTCCGGTGCGTCAGATCTCCGAGAACGCCGGTGTCGAAGGCTCCGTCGTGGTCGGCAAGATCCTCGAGAACGACAACATCGACTTCGGCTTCGACGCGCAGAACGAAGAGTACGGCAACATGATCGAGCGCGGGATCATCGACCCGAAGAAGGTCGTGCGTCACGCTCTCCAGGACGCCGCGTCGATCGCGTCGCTGCTCGTCACGACCGAGGCGATGGTCGCCGAGGCCCCCAAGAAGGACTCCGGCCCGGCGATGCCGGCCGGTGGCGACATGGGCGGCATGGGCGGCATGGGCTTCTAAGCCCGCGCCACCGTCCTCACGGACAGAAAGGGCCGCGCCTCGCGCGGCCCTTTTTTTATGCGCACTCGGCGGCGGCGCGACGCGGGCTCGACCATCGCCAGGCATGCCGACCGCGCGCCCCGCGACAAGCACGAGGAAATGGGCTTCTCCGACGGCTGGAGCACCCCGCTCGGCCAGCTGGTCGGCGTCGCCGCGACCCTGTATCGGCGCGCACCTGACCCGCGAGCGCGGCTGCGATATGATGCCGGGCCGCCCCGGCTGGCGGTGCCCCCGGCGCAGCACCGCCGCGGCCCCACGGGAAAAGGTGAGACGATGACCGGCCCCGCCACGGACGATCCGAACGCCGGCCAGCGCGCGTTTTGGAATGGAGGCCCGGCCCTGCTGCGATGGCGTGACATGCAGCCGACACTCGACCGCCTCTATCACGGGATCACCCTGCGCCTCCTGGAGATCCTCGCCCCCGCCCCCGGCGAGGACGCGCTCGACATCGGCGGTGCGGCCAGTGAGACGACTCGCCAGCTCGCCGCGCGCGTCGCCCCCGGCGGCCGCGTCCTCGGCGTCGACATTTCCGACGGGCTCGCCCGGGCCGGCCGCGACGCGCTGGCCGCGGCGGGCCTCACCAACGCCGAGATCGTCGTCGCCGACGCGCAGACCTACCCCTTCCCGCCGGCGCAATTCGACGTGGTCTCGTCCCGCTTCGGTGTCATGTTCTTCGCCGACCCGGTGGCGGCCTTCGCCAACATCGCCCGCGCGATGCGCCCGGGTGGACGCCTCGCCTTCGCCGCCTGGGGCGACTTCGCCGGCAACCCGTGGTTCCACGTGCCGCGCGACGCGGCGATCGCACGCCTCGGCCCGTCCGAGCGCGCCGCCCCCCGCGAGCCCGGCCCGTTCGCCTTCGAGACGCTGGACGACCCGGTCGCCATTCTCACAGCCGCCGGCCTGACCGCGGTGCGGGGGCGCGCCGAAACGATCCCCCTCGTCACGCCCGGTACGCCGCGCGACGCCGCGGCGGCGGCCTGTGCGCTCGGCCCGGCCTCCGCGATCATGCGCCAGTACGACGGCGGCCCGGACGACCTCGCCGCCATCGAAGCCACCGTCGCAGAGGCGTTCGTGCCCTACGCCGCGGACGGTGCGGTCGCCGTGCCGGCGACGCTGAACGTCCTCGAGGCGCGCGCGCCGGGATAGCGGCTGCGCCCGGGCGGGCCCGAACCGACCCGGCGGGACGGCGTTTCCACCACGAGCGCCCCCCGCAAGAACCGAGGCCCGCCCGCCATGTTCGACCTCGCCACCCTCACCACCGTCGCGCCGATCGTCCAGGTCTTCGTCTCACTGCTGTCGGCCGTCGTGTGGATCGCCTACCTGCAGATCTTCCTACGGCAGGTCGTCCATCAGCGGCGCTCGCAGGTGCTCATCAACCTCGGCGCCAGCAACACGCTCGACGGGCGCTGCTTCATCGCCAACCTCGGCATGGAGCCGGTCTACGTGTCGGACATCTCGCTGGTGATGCACGACCACGACCAGTACGTCGCCACGATCACCGACCGCACCTCCAGCGACAGCGACGACGCGTCCGACGCCCCGCCCAAATCCGGGACCTACCAGGGACCGCTGCGGGCGGGCGAGTACATGGACATCGGCAGCTTCCGCTCTATGCTCGACCGTGCAGCCTGCGCCTCCGGACGGCTGGACGCTCCCGTCGACCCGGCGAACTTCGGCGCGTTCGACATCGTCGCCGTCGCCTCGACCGCCGGGAACGCGCTGATCTCGGCCTCGGTGCGGACCTTCGGCCTCTACAACGACGGCGACACCTGGCTCGTCGTCCCGCGCCGGATCGACACCACGCAGATCCGCTCGCGCGGCGCCCGGCTGCGCCTCAAGCGTTACCTCGAGATGCGCATGCTGGCCGAGACCACCGACCACCGCCTCGCCCACGAGGACCGGCGCATCCAGGACGTGCTGCCCCGGAGCCGCCTCCGCCCGTCGACACCGCACACCCGGCTCGGCCGCCTCTTCCAGGCCGGTTGAGCGCGCCGCGCAAACGAAAACACCGGCCGCGGAGCCCGCGACCGGTGTCAGTGCATTGCCGTATGTGGCGGGAGGGCGGCTTACGCCTCCTCGGCCTCCAGGCGCGCGGCGTCCGCGGCACCCTTGGCATCCAGGTCGCGATCGACGAACTCGATGACGGCGATCGGCGCGTTGTCGCCATAGCGGAAGCCGGCCTTGAGGATGCGCGTATAACCGCCGTTGCGGTCCTTGTAGCGCGGGCCGATGGTCGCGAAGAGCTTCTTCACGGCCTCTTCGCTGCGGCACTTGGAGATCGCCTGGCGCCGGGCGTGGAGGTCGCCGCGCTTGCCCAGCGTCACCAGCTTCTCGATGTAGGGGCGAAGCTCCTTCGCCTTCGGCAGCGTGGTGACGATCTGCTCGTGCTCGATGAGCGAGGCGGCCTGGTTGGCCATCATCGCCATACGGTGGCTCGAGGTGCGATTGAGACGACGGCCCTGCTTCTTGTGGCGCATGGCGATTCTCCGATCCTGTGTGGGTGCCGGGCGCTTCCGGCGTTCGCGCTAGTGTGCCGACCCGCTCAGCGGAAAGGGTCGGGAGATACGGCCGGAGGATGAGCCCCGGCCGCTGGAAGCATCAATAGTGATGGTCCTCGTACCGCTTGGCCAGCTCCTCGATGTTGTCGGGCGGCCAGTTGGGCACTTCCATTCCGAGGTGCAGACCCATCTGGGCGAGCACTTCCTTGATCTCGTTCAGCGACTTGCGGCCGAAGTTCGGCGTGCGGAGCATCTCCGCCTCGGACTTCTGGATGAGGTCGCCGATGTAGACGATGTTGTCGTTCTTGAGGCAGTTGGCCGAACGGACCGAAAGCTCCAGTTCGTCGACCTTCTTGAGCAGCGCCGGGTTGAAGGCGAGCTCGGGCACCTCGTCGGCGACTTCCGGCTTGGTCGGCTCTTCGAAGTTCACGAAGATCGACAGCTGGTCCTGCAGGATGCGCGCAGCGTAGGCCACGGCGTCCTCGGGGCTCAGCGAACCGTCGGTCTCGACCTGCATCGACAGCTTGTCGTAGTCGAGCACCTGACCCTCGCGGGTGTTCTCGACGCGGTACGAAACGCGCTTGACCGGCGAGTACAGCGAATCGACCGGGATCAGGCCGATGGCGGCGTCCTCGGGCCGGTTGCGGTCGGCAGGCACGTAGCCCTTGCCGGTGTTGACCGAGAACTCCATGCGGATGTCCGCGCCCTCGTCCAGCGTGCACAGCACGTGGTCGGGGTTGAGGATCGACACGTCGCCCACGGTCTGGATGTCGCCGGCGGTCACCGCGCCGGGGCCCTGCTTGCGCAGCACCATGCGCTTCGGGCCTTCGCCCGACATGCGCACCGCGATTTCCTTGATGTTGAGGATGATGTCGGTCACATCCTCACGCACGCCGTTCATGCTCGAGAACTCGTGCAGGACACCGTCGATCTGGACCGAGGTCACAGCCGCACCCTGCAGCGAGGACAGAAGCACCCGGCGCAAGGCGTTCCCGAGCGTCAGGCCGAAGCCGCGCTCCAGAGGCTCGGCAACGACCGTGCCGATGCGCTTCGGATCGTAGCCGGGCGTGACCTCGAGCTTGTTCGGGCGGATCAGCTCCTGCCAGTTCTTCTGGTTGGTCGTCACGTCAAATGCCTTTCGATCTCGTGGGGCGTCGCCCGGAGCGCCCGCGGGGGCTGGCCCGCGGGCCAGGGCGCGCGAGCCCGGATGGCCGCGCAGCCGAGAGCGCGCCCCGTACGGGCGCGCTGGAAATGTTCGTTAGACGCGACGACGCTTCGGCGGACGGCAGCCGTTGTGCGGGATCGGCGTCACGTCGCGGATGGATGTGATGGTGAACCCGGCGGCCTGCAGCGCACGCAGCGCCGACTCGCGGCCCGAACCCGGCCCCGTCACCTCGACCTCGAGCGTGCGCATGCCGTGCTCGGACGCCTTCTTGGCGGCATCCTCGGCCGCGACCTGGGCGGCGTACGGGGTCGACTTGCGCGAGCCCTTGAACCCCATCGCGCCCGACGAGGACCACGAAATGGCGTTGCCCTGCGCGTCGGTGATGGTGATCTTCGTGTTGTTGAAGGAGGCGTTCACATGGGCGATGCCCGACGTGATATTCTTACGCTCCCTGCGCCGAACGCGCGTGGCTTCCTTCGCCATTCAGTCCCTCTGAGTGTGTGGCCCTTGGGCCGAAATGCTAGCGGCCGAGATTACTTCTTCTTGCCGGCGATGGGCTTCGCGGGGCCCTTGCGGGTGCGCGCGTTGGTGTGCGTGCGCTGGCCGCGAACCGGCAGACCGCGGCGATGACGCAGGCCGCGATAGCAGCCGAGGTCCATCAGCCGCTTGATGTTCATCGCGGTCTCGCGACGCAGGTCACCTTCGACGATGTAGTCGCGGTCGATGACCTCGCGAACCATCAGGACTTCGGCGTCCGACAGCTCATTCACGCGGCGCTCGGGCGCGATGGAGACCTTCTCGGTGATCTCCTTGGCCATCGAGGGGCCAATGCCGTGAATGTACTGCAGCGCGATGACGACGCGCTTGTTCGTCGGAATGTTGACGCCAGCGATACGAGCCACTTTGCCTCCTGCCGGTGCGACCGGCCATCGAGTAGAACCGGCCGAGCCGGTCGAATTGTCGTGCCGGTTGCCCGGCGGATGGGCGGGGACGGCGAGCCGAACCCCCAGTCTTCAGCCACGAACCGGGCGATTGCGATGACCGGTGGCTCCGGCCCTTCCCGACCGGCGAACCGGCCTGCCTCGCAACGCCGGTCTCCCGGCTGGTCGTTCGTGCCGGCCGAAGCCGGAAATCATCACGTGCCGGCCGAAGCCGGATGGTCTAAAGCGCCGCCCGAAGCCGGCTGTGGAGCGTCAGGCGCCGCACACGGCGGTTAACCCTCGGACAACTCCGACGCACGATACGTAAGATACGCACCCCGCGCGCGGCGGTGTGGCGCCCGTCGCCTCCAAGGCCACAGCCCGGCGCCGGCGCACCACCGCGGATCCCGGCCCCACACCCGCGTCGCGACGTCGCCGACCATGCGCCGATGCGCTAACGACGAACGGGCTGACGCCGCCGCAGACAACGGCGTGCCCAGCCCTGACGCTGTCGGGTTTTGGCCCATACCAGATCGCGCGGGCGCTATGCACCGCGACTCCTCCAGTTAGGCGCGGTGGGTAGCGCGGTGCAAGCCCCGCGTCAACCTTTTTTTGTTTATCCCGCGGCCCTGATTCGGCTGCCCTGCCCGGAGGACAGCGCGTCCTGGATCGACTGGGTCACCTCGTCGATCGACTGCATCCCGTCGATCGTCACCAGATTGCCGACCTCGCGGTAGTGGTCGACCAGCGGGGCGGTCTGTTCGCGATAGACGGTCAGGCGCTTCTTCAGCGCCTCGACCGTATCGTCCTCGCGGACCGCGTCGCCGCTCTCGGCGACGCGCTGCTCCACGCGGGCGGCGAGCGCGTTCTCGTCCACCTCGAGTTGGAGCACCGCGTCGAGGTCCATCTTGTGGTGATGCAGCACCTTCTCCAGCGCCTCCGCCTGCGCAACCGTGCGCGGGAAGCCGTCCAGAATGAAGCCGTTGGCGCAGTCGGGCTCTTCGATCCGCTCTTCGATGATGCCGACCACGACCGCATCCGGCACCAGGTCGCCGCGCGCCATGATGTCCTTGGCCTTGAGCCCGATCTCGGTCTCCGCCTTCACGGCCGCACGCAGCATGTCGCCCGTCGACAGTTGGGGGATGCCATGGGCGGCCATCAGCCGCTTCGCCTGGGTCCCCTTCCCCGCGCCTGGCGGTCCGAGCAAGATAAGCCTCATCGGCGATTCCCCTTGAGCTTGGCCTTCTTCACGAGGCCCTCGTACTGGTGGGCCAGCAGGTGTCCCTGCACCTGCGCTACCGTGTCCATGGTCACCGAGACGACGATCAGCAGCGAGGTCCCCCCGAAGTAGAACGGGACAGCCGTGGCCGAAATGAGGAACTCAGGCAACAGACAGATGATGATCAGATAGAGCGCGCCCAGCACCGTGATGCGGGTGAGCACATAATCGATGTACTGGGCGGTGCGCTCGCCGGGACGGATGCCCGGGATATAGCCGCCGTGCTTCTTCAGGTTGTCCGCAGTGTCGGCCGGATTGAACACGATCGCGGTGTAGAAGAAGGCGAAGAACACGATCAGCGACGCGTACGTGATCATGTACAGCGGGCGACCGTGGCCGAACAGCGTCTGGATCGTGCCCATGATGCCGGTGCCTTCGACCGCACCGAAGCCGGTCAATGTCGCCGGGATGACGAGGAGCGACGAGGCGAAGATCGGCGGGATGACGCCCGACGTGTTGAGCTTCAGCGGCAGGTGCGAGCTGTCGCCCTGGAACATCCGGTTGCCGACCTGACGGCGCGGATACTGGATCAAGAGCCGCCGTTGCGCCCGCTCCACGAAGACGATGAACGCGATCACCACCACCGCCATCACGAGGACGAGGAGGATGATCGGTGTCGACAACGCCCCTTGGCGGCCGAGCTCCAGCATCCCCGCCAGCGCCGACGGAAGCTCGGCGATGATGCCCGCGAAGATGATCAGCGAGATGCCGTTGCCGACGCCGCGCGAGGTGATCTGCTCACCCAGCCACATCAGGAACATCGTGCCGCCGACCAGCGTCACGACGGTGGTGAAGCGGAAGAACCAGCCCGGATCAGTGACGATCGTCCCCGCACTCTCGAGGCCCATGGCGATGCCGTAGGCCTGCACCGTCGCCAGGATCACCGTGCCGTAGCGGGTGTACTGGTTGATGTGCTTGCGGCCCTGCTCGCCTTCCTTCTTCAGCGCCTCCAGCTTGGGCACCACGGTCGTCAGGAGCTGGATGATGATCGACGCCGAGATGTACGGCATGATGCCGAGGGCGAAGATCGCCATGCGCGACACTGCGCCGCCGGCGAACACGTTGAAGAGGCCGATGATCCCCTGCTGCGCCTGCTCGAACGCCTGGCTGAGGGCGATCGGGTCGATACCGGGGAGCGGGATGTAGGTGCCCAGACGGTAGACCACGAGTGCACCCAGCGTGAACCAGATGCGTTTCTTCAGTTCGTCCGCCTTTGCAAACGCCTTGAAGTTTAGGTTGGAAGCAAGCTGTTCGGCGGCTGACGCCATGGACGGTCCGATCCTCGGCCTGAAGCACTCAATACGATGGAGGACAGCGCGGACTGCCGCGGCCCCGCATCTGCCACTAACGGGTTATTCATACGCTGTCACGGTCATGCCGTGCGCAAACGATCCGCTCCACTTAATAGCGGTTCGGCGGGAGGGCAATCCCACAATAGGCGCACAAACGCCGCCGTTGTCGCGCGACCACCGGTGCGGGTCGACGATCGCCCCCGCGCCGGGCCGTACGGCCGCGGCCCCGACGGGAACAGAGCGGCCCAGGGGGAACGCGGCCGGTGGACGGCGCGGCCCGGCATCGCGCGGCGTGGGCCCACGGTGCCCGCTTTCGCCCGGCGTCGCGGCACGGCCCGCACACTCTGTGGAGCCCCAACGCAAAAAGCGCCCCGCTGACGGGGCGCTTTCGCGTCGTCACGACATCGGCCCGACGATCAGGCCTCGGTCGTCTCGGTCTTCTTCGGGGCCAGCACCTCGATGGTGCCGCCGGCCTTCTCGACCGCCTCGCGAGCGGACTTCGACACGCCGGCGACCTTGAGGGTCAACGCCGTGGTCAGTTCGCCGTCGCCCAGAATGCGCACGCCGTCCTTGGCGCGGCGCAGAATGCCGGTCGCCGCGAGGGACTCGGCCGTCACCGGCTGCGAGGGGTCCACGCGGCCGGCGTCCACGGCGGCCTGCAGCTTGCCGACCGCGATGATGTTGTAGTCAGCGCGGAAGATGTTGTTGAAGCCACGCTTCGGCAGGCGCATGTGGAGCGGCATCTGCCCGCCCTCGAAGCCCTTGATGGCCACGCCCGAGCGGGACTTCTGCCCCTTCACGCCGCGGCCGCCGGTCTTGCCGGTGCCGGAGCCGATACCACGGCCGACGCGCTTGCGGGCCTTCGTGGCGCCCGGATTGTCGCGCAGTTCGTTGAGCTTCATGTCAAGCCTCCACGACCCGCACAAGGTGAGCCACCTTGGCGATCATGCCGCGCACCGCGGGAGTGTCCTCCAGCGTGCGGCGACGGTGCATCTTGTTCAGGCCGAGACCCTTGAGGGTCTGGCGCTGCTCGGCCGGACGGCGGATCGGCGAGCCGATCTGCTCCACCGTCACGGTCGGACGGCCGGCCGCCTCCGCGGCTTCCGCCCCCTTCGTCACGCGAACGTCAGGCATGGGTCATCTCCACGACCTCTTCGCCCTCGGCCGGGGTTTCGACGGCAGCGTCGTGCTCGGCGTCGCGGCGGCGGGCCTGCAGCGCGGACACCTTGAGCCCACGACGGGCGGCCACGGCACGCGGGGAATCCTGATCCTTCAGCGCCTCGAAGGTCGCACGGATCATGTTGTACGGGTTCGACGAGCCCAGCGACTTGGCGACGATGTCGTGCACGCCCAGGGTCTCGAACACGGCGCGCATCGGGCCGCCGGCGATGATGCCGGTACCGGCCGGAGCCGCACGCAGGAACACCTTGCCGGCGCCCCAGCGACCGGACACGTCGTGGTGCAGCGTGCGGCCCTCGCGCAGCGGCACGCGGATCAGCGTGCGCTTGGCGCTCTCGGTCGCCTTGCGGATCGCCTCCGGCACCTCACGCGCCTTGCCGTGGCCGAAGCCGACACGACCCTTCGTGTCGCCCACGACGACGAGCGCGGCGAAGCCGAAGCGCCGACCACCCTTCACGACCTTGGCCACACGGTTGATGTGAACCAGCTTGTCGACGAACTCGTTGTCTTCGTCGTCACGGTCGCGCCGGCGACCGCCTCTTCTGTTATCGTCAGCCATCTCATGCTCCTGGGCCGGCCGTTCGGGCGAACCCGCGTTCCGGCTTCAGATTGCCAATTCGATGCGCCCCTCCCCTCCGGACGCGGTGGGGGAAGGAAGCGTCGCCCCGGCGGCTCATTCCGCAACGGGGGAAGCCCGGCCGCGCACCCGTCGCAAGGGCGCCCGGACGGGCCTGATCAATGCGCGGCGCGGGCAAACGCCGCGCCGGTCCGCCTTAGAATTCGAGACCGCCCTCGCGGGCCGCATCGGCGAGCGCCTTCAGGCGCCCGTGGTAGAGCCGGCCACCACGGTCGAACACGACCTTGTCGACGCCGGCGGCCTTGGCACGCTCGGCGATCAGCGCACCGACACGCGCCGCAGCGGCGGTATCGGCACCGGTCTTGAGTTCGTCGCGCAGTGCCTTCTCGAGCGAGGAGGCCGAAGCAACGGTGTTGCCGGCCGCATCGTCGATGATCTGGCAGTAGATGTGCTTCGACGAGCGATGCACGGACAGGCGCGGACGACCGCCCGCCGCCTTCTTGAGGGCGCGGCGAACTCTGGCGACGCGCCGCTCGGAGCGAATGCGTTCCCGGCTCACTTCTTCTTCCCTTCCTTGCGGACGATGGTCTCGTCCGCGTACTTCACGCCCTTGCCCTTATAGGGCTCCGGCGGACGCCATTTGCGGATCTCCGCGGCCACCTGGCCGACGCGCTGCTTGTCGATGCCCGACACCGTAATCTCGGTCGGCTTCGGGCACTTGATATCGATCCCCTCGGGGATCGCGTACTTCACCGGGTGCGAGAAGCCGAGCGACAGCTCCAGCGTCTTGCCCTGGACGGCGGCACGGTAGCCGACGCCGTTGATCTGCAGGTCCTTCTGGAACCCGTTGGTGACGCCGGTCACGAGGTTCTGGATCATCGTGCGCGAGAGGCCCCACATGGCGCGGGACTTCTGCTCCTCGTCCACCGGGTCGACCTTGATCGACCCATCCTCGAGCGTCTTGACCGCGACGCGGTCCGGCACGGTGAATTCCAGCGTACCCTTCGGCCCCTTCACGGAGACCGTCTGTCCGTCGATCGTCGCCGAAACCCCCTGGGGAATGGCGATCGCGAGCTTACCAATTCGGCTCATGATGCCCCCTTAGAAGACCTGGCAGAGCACTTCGCCGCCGACATTGGCGTCGCGCGCGGCGTGCTCGGACATGACGCCCTTGGACGTCGACAGAATGGAAATGCCGAGGCCGTCGCGCACACGCGGCAGCGTCGTCACCGACGAGTAGACCCGGCGGCCCGGCTTGGAGACACGCTTGATCTCCTTAATCACCGGCAGGCCGTCGTAGTACTTCAGCTCGATGTCGATCTCCGAGCGGCCGTTCTCCAGGGTGTTGACGGAGTAGCCACGGATGTAGCCCTCCGACTTCAGCACCTCGAGCACGTTCGTGCGAAGCTTCGAGCCGGGCGTGGACACCTTGGTCCGCTTGCGGATCTGCGCATTGCGGATCCGGGTCAGCATGTCGCCGAGAGGATCGGTCAGGTTCATGTGTCTGCCTCCCCTTACCAGCTCGACTTCACAAGACCGGGGATCTTACCGTCAGACCCCAGCTCGCGCAGGGCGATACGGCTCATCCGCAGCTTGCGATAGTAGGCCTTCGGACGACCCGTGACCTCGCAGCGGTTCTTCACCCGGTTCGCGGCGGAGTTGCGCGGCAGCTCGGCGAGCTTCAGCGTTGCTGCGAAGCGCTCCTCCATCGGGAGCTCCTGGTTCTTGATGATCTCCCGAAGCGCCTCGCGCTTGGCGGCATACTGCCCGACCAGCTTCGCGCGCTTCTGGTTGTTCTCGATCTTGCCCTTTTTGGCCATCTCTTTAAGCCTTCTGCGCCTGGTCACGGAACGGGAAGTTGAAGAGACGCAGCAACTCGCGCGCTTCCTCGTCCGTCTTGGCCGTCGTCGCCACGATGATGTCCATGCCCCAGACCTGATCCACCTTGTCGTAGATGATCTCGGGGAACACCAGATGCTCCTTCATCCCGCAAGCGAAGTTGCCGCGGCCGTCGAACGACTTCGGGTTCAGGCCCCGGAAATCCTTCACGCGCGGAAGCGCGATGGTGACGAAGCGATCCAGGAACTCGTACATTTTCTGCCGGCGCAGGGTGACCTTGCAGCCGAGCGGCATGTTCTCGCGAACCTTGAAGCCCGCGATCGAGTTCTTGGCGCGGGTGACGACCGGCTGCTGGCCGGCGATCAGCGCCAGATCCTTCAGCGCCGACTGCACCTTGCGCGAATCCGCCGTCGCCTCGCCGACGCCCATGTTCAGGACGACCTTGTCGACGCGCGGGACCATCATCTGGTTGGCGTAGTTGAACTTCTCGCGCATGCCCGGGACGACCGTCTCGCGGTACAGCTTGAGGAAGCGCGGCTCGTAGCCCTCGGGCAGACCCGTCTCGGCTTCCGATGCGTTCATCGTATCAGTCATCGATCAGCTCCCCGGAACGCTTCGCGAACCGAACCTTCTTGCCGTCCTCGAAGCGGAAACCGACGCGGGTCGGCTTGCCGTCCTTGGGATCCTCGAGCGCGATGTTGGACAGGTCGATCGGACCCGCCTTCGGCACGATGCCCCCCTCGGACTGGGCGCTCTGCTTGGTGTGGCGCATCTGCGTGTTGACGCCCGCTACCGTCGCGCGGCCCTTCTTCGGGTCGACGGACAGGACTTCGCCGGACTTGCCCTTGTCGCGGCCGGCGAGAACGACGACGCGGTCGCCCTTCTTGATCTTCGCGGCCATTACAACACCTCCGGTGCGAGCGAGATCACCTTCATGTGCCCGGACTGCCGCAGCTCGCGCGGCACGGGGCCGAAGATGCGAGTGCCGATCGGCTCCTTGTTGTTGTTCACCAGCACGGCGGCGTTGCCGTCGAACCGGATCACGGAACCGTCCGCGCGCTTGATGTCCTTCGCGGTGCGGACGACGACGGCTTTCGCCACATCGCCCTTCTTCACACGGCCGCGCGGCGACGCTTCCTTGATCGACACCACGATGATGTCGCCCACGGAGGCGTACTTGCGCTTCGAGCCGCCGAGCACCTTGATGCACATGACCCGGCGAGCACCGCTATTGTCGGCGACGGCGAGGTTAGTTTGCATCTGAATCATGGTTCAGCTTCTCCACGGGGCCTTGGCCCCAGACCAGGGGCGAAACGCCCCGACGATATGAAAGGACTGACCTTTCGACGAGAAGGGGTCGCCCCCTCAACGAAATGGGCCGCCACGGACAGGCGACCCCGGTGACCGCCCACGCGGTCGCGTTCCAGCACTGCGAGGCAGCGCGGCCGCCGGCGTCAGGCCGGCTGGTCGCCCGCGTGGCTCGCCGCGTCCTGCGCCGCGCGCTCGGCTTCCTCGGCAGAGGCGCCGTGCGCCACCGCGTCGGCCGCCGCCGCCTGCGCCGCCGCGTCGGCCGCGATGAGCTCGCCCGCCGGCGTCAGCGCACCGATCACCGTCCACGACTTGGTCTTGGAGATCGGGCGGCACTCTTCGATGCGGACCCGGTCGCCGGCGTTGTAGCGGTTCGACTCGTCGTGCGCGTGGTACTTCTTCGACCGGCGCACGGTCTTCTTCAGCAGCGGATGGGCAAATCGACGCTCGACGGAGACAACGATCGTCTTGTTGCCCTTCGCCGAGGCGACGATGCCTTCGAGTTGACGCTTCGGCATCTAATCCCTCACTCGGCCGTAGCGGCCGCAGCCTCGCGGCGGCGCTGGCCCAAAACAGTCTTGATCCGCGCGATGTCGCGGCGAATGACCCGCGAGCGGGCCGTATTCTCGAGCTGCCCGGTGGCCCGCTGGAAGCGCAGGTTGAACTGCTCCTTCTTGAGGTCCCGCAGCGTATCGACCAGTTCGTCCGCCGTCTTGGCGCGGACGTCCTCGGCCTTCATCATCTTGTTGTCGGCCATGGTCTACTCCGGAACCCGCGTGACGAACTTCGTCTTGATCGGCAGCTTGGCGCCGGCGAGACGGAACGCCTCACGGGCGATCTCCTCGGACACCCCGTCGACCTCGAACATGATCCGACCCGGGTGGACGCGGGCGGCCCAATACTCGACCGAGCCCTTGCCCTTACCCATACGCACTTCGGTCGGCTTCTTCGACACCGGTACGTCCGGGAACAGACGGATCCAGACGCGGCCCTGACGCTTCATGTGACGCGTCATGGCACGACGGGCGGCCTCGATCTGCCGCGCGGTGACCCGCTCCGGCTCGAGCGCCTTCAGGCCGAAGGAGCCGAAGTTCAGGTCGTACCCGCCCTTCGCCTCGCCGTGGATGCGGCCCTTGTGCTGTTTGCGGAACTTGGTCCGCTTCGGCTGCAACATTGATCGGCCCTCTTAGTCGCGGTCGCGACCGCCGGAACGGCGGCCCGACGAGCCCTGGTTCGAGGCCTCGGTGGCGCGACGCTCCGACGCCATCGGGTCATGCTCCAGGATCTCGCCCTTGAAGATCCAAACCTTGACGCCGCAGATCCCGTACGCCGTCTTCGCCTCGGCCGTGCC
This sequence comes from Acuticoccus sp. I52.16.1, assembly GCF_022865125.1. NCBI lineage: Bacteria > Pseudomonadati > Pseudomonadota > Alphaproteobacteria > Hyphomicrobiales > Amorphaceae > Acuticoccus > Acuticoccus sp. I52.16.1. Next base: position 1,149,186 of record NZ_CP094828.1, read on the forward strand.
GTAGTCGATGTCGGCGCGCAGGGTGTGCAGCGGCACACGGCCCTCGCGGTACCACTCGGTGCGCGCGATCTCCGCGCCGCCCAGACGACCGCCGCAGTTGATGCGGATGCCACCGGCGCCCATGCGCATCGCCGTCTGAACGGCGCGCTTCATGGCGCGGCGGAACGCGATGCGGCGCTCCAGCTGCTGCGCGATCGAGGCGGCCACCAGCGTCGCGTCGATCTCCGGCTTGCGGACCTCGACGATGTTGATGTGGACCTCGGAGTCCGTCATCGCCGCCACGCGCTTGCGCAGCTTGTCGATATCGGCACCCTTCTTGCCGATCACAACCCCCGGACGAGCCGAATGGATCGTGACGCGGCACTTCTTGTGCGGGCGCTCGATGACGATCTTCGAGACGGCGGCCTGCTTGAGGTGCTTCATCAGCATCGCACGGATCGCGAGATCCTCGTGCAGCAGCTTACCGTACTCGCCGCCCTCGGCGTACCACCGCGAGTCCCAGGTGCGATTGATGCCGAGCCGCAGCCCGACGGGGGAAACTTTGTGACCCATCAGGCGGCCTCCTCGACTTCACGCACCACGATCGTGAGGTGCGAAAACGGCTTCTGGATCGAACCCACACGACCGCGGCCACGCGGCGAGAAGCGCTTCATGACGAGCGCCTTGCCGACGAAGGCCTCCTTGACGACGAGCGAGTCGACGTCAAGGTCGTGGTTGTTCTCGGCGTTCGCGATGGCGGACTCGAGGGTCTTCTTCACCTCGCCCGAGATGCGCTTGCGCGAAAACTCGAGTTCGGCGAGCGCCGTGGACACCTTCTTGCCGCGGATCAGCGCCGCGACCAGGTTCAGCTTCTGCGGCGAGATGCGGATCATCTTGTTGACCGCACGGGCCTCGTTGTCGGCGAGCGCGCGGGGAGCCTTGGCCTTACCCATTATTTGCGCCTCGCCTTCTTGTCCGCGCCGTGGCCGTAGTAGGTCCGGGTCGGCGAGAACTCGCCGAACTTGTGACCGACCATGTCTTCCGACACGGTCACCGGCACGTGCTTCTGACCATTATAAACGCCGAACGTCAGCCCCACGAAGTGAGGGAGAATGGTCGAGCGCCGCGACCAGATCTTAATGACCTCGTTACGACCGCCCTCGCGGACCTTCTCCGCCTTCTTCAGAAGGTATCCGTCGACGAACGGACCTTTCCAAACCGAGCGAGTCATTTACTTCTTCCGTGCGTGGCGCGAGCGGACGATGTACTTGTCCGTCGACTTGTTGGAACGGGTGCGCTTGCCCTTCGTCGGCTGGCCCCAAGGGGTCACCGGGTGACGGCCACCAGAGGTGCGACCTTCACCACCGCCGTGCGGATGGTCGAACGGGTTCATCGCGACACCGCGGGTCTGCGGCCGGATGCCGAGCCAGCGCGAGCGGCCCGCCTTCGACAGGTTGATGTTGCCGTGGTCCGGGTTCGACACCGCGCCCACCGAGGCGATGCACGCCCCCGAGACGAGGCGCTGTTCACCCGACTGCAGGCGAAGGATCGCCCACGGGCCGTCACGGCCGACGAGCTGCGCGTAGGTGCCGGCCGAGCGCGCGATCTGCCCACCCTTCATCGGCTTCATCTCCACATTGTGGATGATGGTGCCGACGGGCATGGCCGACAGCGGCATCGCGTTGCCGGGCTTCACGTCGACCTTGTCGCCCGCGATCACCTGGTCCCCCTCCGCCAGGCGCTGCGGCGCCAGGATGTAGGAGAGGTCGCCGTCCATGTACTTGATCAGCGCGATGAACGCGGTGCGGTTCGGATCGTACTCGAGCCGCTCGACGGTCGCCGGCATGTTCCACTTCGAGCGGCGCTTGAAGTCGACCATGCGGTAGGTGCGCTTGTGTCCGCCACCACGGTGACGGGCGGTCTTGCGGCCGTTGTTGTTGCGGCCACCGGACTTCGTCAGGCCCTCGGTCAGGGTCTTGACCGGCTTGCCCTTGTAGAGCCCGTCCCGCTTGACGATGACGAGCTGACGCTGGCCCGGCGACGTCGGATTGAATGTCTTCAGTGCCATTGGTTCAGAGCCCCGTCGTCACGTCGATGTGCTGACCCTCGGCGAGCGTCACGACGGCGTGCTTGACGTCCGACTGACGGCCCTTGATGCCGCGGAAGCGCTTCAGCTTGCCCTTGCGGACCAGCGTGTTGACTGCGGTCACCTTCACGGAGAAGAGCGCCTCGACGGCCTCCTTGATCTCCGGCTTCGACGCGGTCTTGGCCACGCGGAAGACGACCTGGTTGTGCTCCGACGCCTCGGTCGACTTCTCGGTGATCACCGGGGAGACGATGACGTCGTAGTTCTTCAGTGCGATGGCCATCAGTTCGCCCCCTCAGCCGGAGTCTCGGCCACGGCGGCGGTCTTGCCGGCGAAGCGCGCCTCGATCCCGTCGAGCGCGGCGCGGGTCAGGACCAGCGTGTCGCGACGCATGATGTCGTACACGTTGAGGCCGGCGACCGGCAGCACGTCCACCATCGGGATGTTGCGCGCCGCCTTGGCGAAGCCCGCGTCGACCACGTTGTCGATGATCAGCGCGTTGCCCACGCCCAGACCGGCGAACTGCTCGCGCAGCGCCTTGGTCTTGATGGCCTCGATCTTGGCGTCCTCGATGACGATCAGCCCGTTGGCCTTCGCCTTCGCGGACAGCGCATGCTTCAGGCCCAGCAGGCGGACCTTCTTCTGCAGCTCGATCGCGTGGCTGCGCGGCTTCGGGCCGTGTGCCTTGGAGCCGCCGCGGAACTGCGGCGCCTTCTTGTCGGAGTGACGGGCGCGGCCGGTGCCCTTCTGACGATACATCTTCTTGCCGGTCGAGTTGATCTCGCCCCGCGTCATCGTCTTGTGGGTGCCCTGCTGGCGCTGCGCCAGCTGCCAGCGCACGACGCGGTGCAGAATGTCCGCGCGGGGCTCGAGGCCGAAGGTCTCGTCGGAGAGGCTGACGGTCCCGGCGGAGGCACCGGCGAGCGTTTTGACTTCGATGTCCATCACGCGTCACCCTTCGTCGTGTCGTCACCCTCGACCGGAGCGTCGTTGGCGACCGGCGCCGTCTCGTCGACGGGCGCGGCGTTGAGGGTCTCGTCGGCGACAGGAGCGCCGTCACCCTCGGGGATGCGGAACGCACCGGGGGTCGGCGCGTCGGCGTGCAGCTCGCGCTTCACGGCGTCGCGGACGATGATCCAGGAATTCTTGGCACCCGGCACGGCACCGGCGACCAGAAGGAGGCCCCGCTCGACGTCGGCCCGGACGATGGTGAGGTTCTGCGTCGTGACGCGAACGCCGCCCATGTGGCCGGCCATCTTCTTGCCCTTGAACACCTTGCCGGGGTCCTGGCACTGGCCAGTCGAGCCATGCGAACGGTGGGAGATCGACACGCCGTGCGAGGCGCGCAGACCACCGAAGTTGTGGCGTTTCATGGCACCGGCGAAGCCCTTGCCGATGGAGGTGCCGGTGACGTCCACGTACTGGCCGGGGACGAAGTGGTCGGCGGTCAGCTCGGCGCCGACGTCGATGAAGGCGTCTTCGGCAACACGGCACTCGACGAGCGTCTTTTTCGGCTCGACGTTGGCCTTGGCGAAATGTCCGCGCATGGCTCGCGTCGTATTCTTGGCCTTAGCCTTGCCCGACCCGAGCTGGAGGGCGGTGTAACCGTCCCGGTCCTTCGTGCGATGGGCGACGACCTGGCAGCCGTCGAGCGAAAGCACCGTGACAGGCACGTGCTCGCCCGCGTCGTTATAGACGCGCGTCATGCCGAGTTTCCGAGCGACAATGGAGGAACGCTGCTGGACTTGGGTCATGACGGAACTCTTAAAGCTTGATCTCGACGTCCACGCCGGCCGCGAGGTCGAGCTTCATCAGCGCGTCCACGGTCTGCGGGGTCGGGTCGACGATATCGAGAAGCCGCTTATGGGTGCGGATCTCGAACTGCTCGCGGCTCTTCTTATCGATGTGCGGCGAACGGTTCACGGTGTAGCGCTCGATGCGCGTGGGCAGCGGCACCGGGCCGCGGACCTGCGCGCCCGTACGTCGCGCCGTCTGTACGATCTCTCGCGTGCTCGTATCGAGCACGCGGTGATCGAACGCCTTCAGGCGTATGCGAATATTTTGGTTCATCGGTCTCTAACTTGCACCCGCCTGAACGGACAACGCGGTCTCAAGAACCGCACGAACTCAACGGCAACTGGACAAACGATCCGCGGCCTTCAGGACCGCAACGGACAAAGCGGCCTGTCCGGCCCTCCTCAAGGCTGACCGACACGCCGTTCGTCAAACTCGTTTGGCTAGCGCTCCGTCGTCCGGAGCGACGGCTTACCTAATCGAAGACGAGCCGGAACGCTAGCCCCTTTCGGGGAAAAATGAAGGAATCATAACGGCCGCGCGCCTGACGCGGGCCGAGGCGCCCCGAAACGACCCACCGGCGGCGCCCGCCGGATGGTCCGTACAACACCTTCGATGCCAATATAGGGCGCCCAGGCGCGCAGTCTCAAGTCCCGAGTCCCGGCCCCCGCCGGCCCTCGGCCGGGCTGACGGCGGGCGCGCTCGCTCAGCCGAGGTGACCCAGCGCGGCGAGGCTCGTCGCATCGCCCTCGGTGATGATGATGTGGTCGTGCAGGCGGATGTCCACCGTGGCCAGTGCCGCCCGCACCTTGGAGGTCAAGTTGATGTCGCGGGCCGATGGCTTGGCGTCGCCGGAGGGGTGGTTGTGCACCAGAACGACCCCGGCCGCCCCGTGCTCCAGCGCGCGCTTGACGATCTCGCGGGGATAGGCCGGGGTGTGATTGATGGTGCCGCGGGCGTGCTCCTCCTCGGCGATCAGGCCGCACCTGGCATTGAGGAACAACGCCCAGAGATGCTCGATGGGTGAGCGTGCCAGGCGCATGCGCAGATACTCCACAACCGCGTCGAATCGTCCAAGGGTGAGGCACTGCTGCATGCGGATGCGTCCGAGCCGCAGACCGATCGCCTGCGCCAGCTTCAGCTGGTGGACGACCTCGGGCCGCAGCGCGCCATGCTGGCGCAGCCGGTCCGGTGCCGCGCTCAGCAGGCCCTGGATGTCGCCGTACTCGGCCAGCAGCCGGCAGACCAGGGGCTCCCCCTCCCCCGGCGGGAGAGTGTCGAGGAGGAGAAGCTCCAGAAGACGCTGGTCGGAAAGCTCCGTGTCCCAGATCTCGGCCGGCTGGATCGCGAGGTGCCGCGCCGCGCTCGCGCACGCCGGCCCATCCTGCGGCAAACAGGCCGCGGCCGGCGTCCCGGACCCGCAGGGCCCGCAGGGACGCCGCCGGCACCCCTTTCCCCCGCCCCCCGCCGGCGGCGGCTGCGCCTTGCGTGAGCGCCCGGCCTTACAGTCCTGGCAGGCGGCGCGCCCCTTGGTGGCCCGCCCTTGGCGCAGCGGGGTCGCGGGGCCGGCTTGCGGCGTCGATTCCTCCCCCTTCGCCACGGTGCGACCATACCTTTAAGTTGTACCGGCCATCATTGCGCCTCAAAGCCCGCGTGGTCGCAAGGCAAAACTCCCGGCGTGCGTCTGCGCCCGCGCCATATCTGTTATCGCCTTTTCGCGCATGGGCTACGCAGCGACCGTGCTCGCCGGCGCGACCCGGACGTCACTTGCGCCACGAGCCGCCAAGCGGTTGCGCCAACACAAAAAAAAAGCGCGGCCCGAAGGCCGCGCTTTCCCAAATCGGTCCGGTAGGACCAGATTTACTCGACGATCGTCGCCACGACGCCGGCGCCGACGGTGCGGCCACCTTCGCGGATAGCGAAGCGAAGCTGCTCCTCCATCGCGATCGGCACGATCAGCTCGACGTTAATCTCGACGTTGTCGCCCGGCATCACCATCTCGGTGCCCTCGTTGAGGGTCACCACGCCCGTCACGTCCGTCGTCCGGAAGTAGAACTGCGGACGGTAGTTCGTGAAGAACGGGGTGTGACGGCCGCCCTCTTCCTTGGTCAGGATGTAGGCCGACGCCTTGAACTTCTTGTGCGGCTTGACCGAGCCCGGCTTGCACAGCACCTGGCCGCGCTCGACGTCCTCACGGCCGACACCACGCAGCAGCGCGCCGATGTTGTCGCCCGCCTGGCCCTGATCGAGCAGCTTGCGGAACATCTCGACACCGGTCACCGTGGTGCTGGTGGTGTCGCGAATACCGACGATCTCGACGGTCTCGCCCACCTTCACGATGCCACGCTCGACACGACCCGTCACCACGGTGCCGCGACCCGAGATCGAGAACACGTCCTCGATCGGCATCAGGAAGGCACCGTCGACCGGACGATCCGGCTCCGGGATGTAGGCGTCGACTTCGCGCATCAGCTCCAGGATCGCGTCGTGACCGATCTTGGCGTCCGAGTCCTCGAGGGCGGCGAGCGCCGAACCCTTGACGATGGGGATATCGTCGCCGGGGAACTCGTAGGACGACAGCAGCTCGCGAACCTCGAGCTCGACGAGCTCCAGGAGCTCCTCGTCGTCGACCTGGTCGACCTTGTTCAGGAAGACCACGATGGCCGGCACGCCGACCTGACGCGCGAGCAGGATGTGCTCACGGGTCTGCGGCATCGGGCCGTCGGCCGCCGACACGACCAGGATCGCACCGTCCATCTGGGCGGCACCGGTGATCATGTTCTTCACGTAGTCGGCGTGCCCGGGGCAGTCGACGTGCGCGTAGTGGCGGTTCTCGGTCTGGTACTCGACGTGCGCGGTCGAGATCGTGATGCCGCGGGCCTTCTCTTCGGGCGCCGCGTCGATCTGATCGTAAGCCTTGAACGTTGCGCCGCCCGTTTCTGCCAACACCTTCGTGATCGCCGCGGTTAGCGACGTCTTGCCATGGTCGACGTGACCGATGGTGCCGATGTTCAGGTGCGGCTTAGAACGCTCGAACTTCTCCTTCGCCATTGGCGATTCTCCACATTCCTCTTAAGCTTTGGGCTGACGCTATGTCATTACTCACGGTGACGACGGGGGCCACCATGGGTGAGGCCGCTGTCTATCACCGAACTTCGCGCGCAGGAACACGCGAATTCGACTTTGTTGGGTCTAAATCGGCCGAAATCTCGCGTTCCTGCAAAATGCTGCTCTGGCGAGCCCGTCGCAGCTGGTCGTCTCGCCCCATCGTCGCGTCGATGGAGCGCATCTCGACGCCCTGTTAGATCGTGGCGGCAGGCACCGCGATCAAGTCGGACGCGCCGAGGACGGCCACGCGGCGGGCGATGCGTCGCCTCCCGCGAGGTCATCCCGGTGCCGGAGCGCCCAGAGGACCCTCCAGACCCCGGCGACGGCCCCACCGATCGGCGAGGCCGGTTCGTTCAGCCTCAGGCGTACTTGGCCTGGACCTCGTCGGCGACGTTCTGCGGCACCTGCTCGTAGTGCGAGAACTGCATGGTGTACTGCGCGCGGCCCTGCGTCATCGAGCGCAGGTTCGACACGTAGCCGAACATGTTCGCCAGCGGCACGAAGGCGTTGACCACCGTCGCGATGCCGCGGGTCTCGGTGCCCTGGATCTGGCCACGGCGGGAATTGATGTCGCCCATCACCGTGCCGGCGAACTCGTCCGGACCGACGACCTCGACCTTCATGATCGGCTCGAGCAGCTTCGGCTTGGCCTTCTGGCAGCCCTCACGGAAGGCCGCGCGCGAGGCGATCTCGAACGCCAGGACCGAGGAGTCGACGTCGTGGAACGCACCGTCGATCAGGCGGGCCTTGATGTCGACCATCGGGAAGCCGGCGATCGGCCCCGAGGTCATCACCGAGTTGATGCCCTTCTCGACGCCCGGGACATATTCTTTCGGCACCGAACCGCCGACGATCTCGGACACGAACTCGTAGCCCGCACCCGGCTCGTTCGGCTCGATGACGATCTTCACGCGGGCGAACTGGCCGGTACCGCCGGTCTGCTTCTTATGCGTGTAGTCGATCTCGGCCTTCTGCGAGATGGTCTCGCGGTAGGCGACCTGCGGCTGACCGATGTTCGCCTCGACCTTGAACTCGCGCTTCATGCGGTCGACCAGAATGTCGAGGTGAAGCTCACCCATGCCGGAGATGATCGTCTGACCCGACTCGTGGTCCGTCTTGACGCGGAAGGACGGATCCTCGGCGGCGAGACGGTTGAGCGCGAGGCCCATCTTCTCCTGGTCGGACTTCGTCTTCGGCTCGATGGCGATGTCGATCACCGGATCCGGGAACTCCATGCGCTCCAGGATGACCGGCGAGTTCGGGTCGCACAGCGTGTCGCCCGTGGTGGTCTCCTTGAGGCCGGCGAGCGCGACGATGTCGCCCGCGTACGCCTCTTTGATTTCCTCACGGGAATTGGAGTGCATCTGCAGCATACGGCCGACGCGCTCCTTCTTCTCCTTCACGGTGTTCTGCACGCCGTCGCCCTGCTCGAGCTTGCCCGAGTAGATACGGCAGAAGGTCAGCGTCCCGACGAACGGGTCGTTCATCACCTTGAAGGCCAGCATCGCGAGCGGCGCCGTGTCGGACGAGCGGCGGACGATCTCTTCCTCGGTCTTGACGTCGATGCCGCGGATCGAATCGACGTCCACCGGGGACGGCAGGTAGTCGACGACGGCGTCCAGCAGCGGCTGCACGCCCTTGTTCTTGAAGGCGGAGCCGGTGAAGATCGGCGTGAACGCGTTGTCGATCGTGCCCTTGCGGATCAGCGCCTTCAGCGTGTCCTGGTCGGGCTCGTTGCCCTCGAGGTAGGCCTCCATCGCGGTCTCGTCGAGTTCGACGGCAGCCTCGACCAGCGCCTCGCGATACTCGGCGGCACGGTCCGCGAGGTCGGCCGGAATCGGGTGATAGTCGAACTTCGCGCCGAGCGACTCACCGTCCCAGATGATCGCTTCCATGCGGATGAGGTCGACCACGCCCTCGAACTCGTTCTCGGCACCGATCGGCAGCTGCATGACGATCGGGTTGGCGCCGAGGCGCTCCTTGATCATCTCGACGCAGCGGTAGAAGTCGGCGCCGGTCTTGTCCATCTTGTTGACGAAGATCATGCGCGGGACGCGGTACTTGTCCGCCTGGCGCCACACGGTCTCTGTCTGTGGCTCCACGCCGGCGTTGGCGTCGAGCAGGGCGATCGCACCGTCGAGCACGCGCAGGCTGCGCTCCACCTCGATGGTGAAGTCCACGTGGCCCGGAGTGTCGATGATGTTCAGGCGCTTGTCCTGCCAGAAGCAGGTCGTCGCGGCGGACGTGATCGTAATGCCGCGCTCCTGCTCCTGCTCCATCCAGTCCATCGTCGCCGCACCGTCATGCACCTCGCCGATCTTGTGGGATCGGCCGGTGTAGAACAGGACGCGCTCGGTGGTCGTGGTCTTGCCGGCATCGATGTGGGCCATGATGCCGAAGTTGCGGTAGTCTTCGATTTTGTGCGTACGGGGCATGATCGTCTCAGGACTCTGTCAGTTCGGCATGTGGGTCGAAGTCCGCCGGGTGGTGACGGATCTCACGGAAACGCGCGTCGTCGATGCGGACCGTTCTATTCGCCGAGATTGGCGGGAGAGCAATAGGTATCGTGGATATTGCAGCCCGTGCCGCCCTCTTTCGTGCATTCGTCGAGGGCGGTGGTCTGCGAACTGGCCGGCGTCGCCTCGAAGCCGAGGCCGTAGGTGGATCCGTCGGTCGAGCGTGCGAGCGAGGCGCAGCCGTCGTGAAACGGCTTGGTGACTTCGCAGGTCATATTGTGCTCCTGGCAGAGCGCCTGCACGGCATCCATCGCCTGATTCCGGCTCGCCTTCTCGGTGATGAAGACGACTGAGGCGTTGTGCGGGTCGACGCCGACGGCGCCGTAGCTGTTGTCGTCCGCCGCAGCCGTCGTCGCCGGCAGCACGGCGCCCAGGGCGACCAATAGCAACATCCGCAGCAGGGTCATCGTCGTCTCCCTCGTAGCGACGCGGCGGGCCATCATGGCGCGGTGGCGATGCCGGGTTCCGGCACCGCCCGAGATGCGATCGCCGCGGCTCCTCTAACCCGCCCGGCCGCGAAAGACCACAGGCGTCGCGTCTACCAGCGGTAGTGCGAGAAGGCGCGGTTGGCGTCGGCCATCTTGTGCGTGTCTTCGCGCTTCTTCACCGCGGTGCCGCGGTTGTTGGCCGCGTCCATCAGCTCGCCGGAGAGACGATCGATCATCGTCTTCTCGTTGCGCTTGCGCGCGGCGGTGATCAGCCAGCGAATCGCCAGCGCCTGACGGCGCTCGGGGCGGACCTCGACCGGGACCTGATAGGTCGCACCACCGACGCGGCGGGAGCGAACCTCCACCTGCGGCGACACGTTCGACAGCGCGTCGTGGAACATCTGCAGCGGATCGGTGCGCGCCTTGGACTGGCACTGGTCCAGCGCACCATAGACGATCCGCTCGGCGGCGGACTTCTTGCCGTCGTACATGATGGCGTTCATGAACTTCGACAGCACCACGTCACCGAACTTCGGATCCGGCAGGACTTCGCGCTTTTCAGCGCTGTGACGACGCGACATTCGCTAACCTTTGTTTCACTGCGACGACGTGGTCGCCGCAACCGTGCAAATCTTTCCGACCCTTCGGCGTCGCTCGTGTGAGCCGCCGGCCTGGGTGCCAGCCGGCGCCCCGACACGCGAAAATCCGTGCCGGACCGCAGTCTCTCGTCACGCACCTGCGCGGTGCGCGCGGGGGATGAGCCCCCTTCATCCGTCGATCCGTCTCGCCCCTTCGGGGCCGACGCGGGAGCAGCGGCGCAATCACACCGTCTCCGCGCCCGGACAGCGGATGATCTCCGAATTACTTCGGCCGCTTGGCGCCGTACTTCGAGCGGCGCTGCTTGCGGTTCTTCACGCCCTGCGTGTCGAGCACGCCGCGCAGGATGTGGTAGCGCACGCCCGGAAGGTCCTTCACGCGCCCGCCGCGGATCATCACCACGGAGTGCTCCTGAAGGTTGTGCCCCTCGCCGGGGATGTAGCCGATGACCTCGTACCCGTTGGTCAGGCGGACCTTGGCCACCTTACGCAGCGCCGAGTTCGGCTTCTTCGGAGTCGTCGTGTAGACGCGCGTGCACACGCCCCGCTTCTGCGGGTTGGCCTCCATGGCCGGAACCTTGTTGCGCTTGACCGGCGCGACACGCGGCTTGCGGATCAACTGGTTGATCGTCGGCATCAAACCTCTCACGCGGCGAATGCCGCACACTTCTCACCGGCTCCAGCCGGACGAACACCCCGGCGAAACCGCCGGATCTCGGAAACGGCGCGCCACTCGGGGTGACGTCGCCAACGGGCAAACGCGCCGCTACAGCCCCCCTCTGAGGAGGACAGGCGCGACGCGGAAAACTAGAGCGGAGCGAGCGATCAGCCCGCTCGAACTCGAGACGGGGTACCTGAGCAGCGGATCGAACACGATAATGCCCGCGCTCGAAGGCCTGCCGTACGGTCGGCGTCACATAAAGACAGACGCGCCGCCCGTCAAGCCTCGCGAGGCGGGTTCCGTCGGCCATGACCCACCGCATATGGGACCTTAATGGTAGATTTGTGCCTGATCAATTGCACGCCACCGACAGGTTGCCGTAGATAGCGGGCCAGTTCACCGAGCCAGAGCCCCACCATGTCGCGTTCGAATATCGCTCAGCTCATTCTGGCCGCACCGGCCGTGCTGACCGCCGAGAAGTCCTTCCGCCGGAACCCCGTCATCGGCTCCGAGCGGCTCAACCAGAGGGGGCTGCACCGCCGCCGCGTGGCGCTGGCCGCCAGGATGGCCGAGCGACGCCGCGCCGCCCTCGCCCCCCGCCTCGACCCCGACGAGCGCGCCCGGTTCGACCGCGACGGCTTCGTCATCCGCGAGAATGCCCTGCCGCCGGAGCTGCTGGCGCGCGTGCGCGAGGAACTCGCCACCCGGCCCCTCCCCGCCTGGGAGATGCGCCAGGGCCAGACCATCAACCGCGTGCTGCCGCTGCCGCGCGACCGCTCGGCCCTGGGCGAGCTTGCCCGCTTCGTCCACCGGCCGGACGTGCATACCCTCATCGGCTACGCCGCCGGCCGCACCGGCAACGTCGTCACCATGTTGCAGACGATCGCCGTCGACCCGGCGTCGGGCGAGTCCGACCCCCAGGCCCACCTCCACGCCGACACCTTCCACCCCACCGCCAAGTTCTGGCTCTTCCTGCACGACGTGGGCGACGACGACGGCCCGTTCGCGTACGTCCCCGGCTCGCACCGGCTGACGCCCGAGCGCCTCGCCTGGGAGGACGCCGAAGCGCGCACCGCTACGCAGAGCGCCGATCCGCACCACGCCGCCGGCTCGTTCCGCCTCACCGAGGACGGGCTCGGCCGGCTGGGCTACGGCGGCTTGCAGCGTTTCCCCGTCCCCGGCAACACGCTCGTCGTGGCCGACACCTACGGCTTCCACCGCCGCGTCGAGAGCTTGCGGCCCACCGTGCGGACCTCGCTCTACGGCGTCGCGCGGCGCAACCCGTTCGCGCCCTGGAACGGGCTCGACGTGCGAGATCTGCCCTTCGTGCGCGATCGCGGCATGTCGATCTACCTCGCCGGCGAGGACCGGCGCGCCAAGCGGGGCAAGAAGGTGGTCTACGCCAACGTCGGCACCATTCTTGCCGGGGCCGAGCAGCAGCTCTGACCCGGCCTCAGCGCACGCTCGTCGCCATCGCCGCGCCGAAGGCGACGAAGAGCGCACCGGTCGCCGCGTCCACCCCGCGCCGGGCCGCGCGGTAGGCGTTCGCCACGGCGCGGTGCGTCAGCGAGAAGACGACGATGGTGTACCAGATGGACGAGATCGTCAGCATCAGCGCGACGGCCGCGAGGCCCTGCCACCAGGCCGGATCCGGCGGCATCGCGGCGGCGAAGAGAGACGCGACGAACGCTGCCGTCTTCGGATTGGCGAGATTGGTCGCGAGGCCGAGGCGGAAGGCCCAGGCCGGCCCGTGCACCACGTCGGCGACCTCGGCTCCCGCCTTGCCACGGCGCCGCGCCTTCCACAGGAGCTTGGCCCCCAGGAACGCGATGTAGATGCCGCCGACCACCTTCAGCACCGCGTAGGCGAGCGGCGCCGCACTGAAGAGCGCGGTGATGCCGAGCCAGCCCGCGACGCCCCACATCGCCGTGCCGACCAGCGTGCCGCCGACCGCGGCGAAGGCCACGCGGCGCGAGCCGCCGACGGCGCAGCGCACCGCGACGAGGAAATTGGGGCCGGGCGTGACGGCGGCCACGGTCCAGATGAGGGCAACGGTGGGCAGAAACATCGGGGTCGCCGCGGCTGGAAGGCCGACGCCGCCGGCGGCTGGTGACGCCCGCCACACCGGCAGGCGCCGCGCGACCGACGAGGATCGAGCGCATTCGGATGATGATCGGCCGATCTACCACGCGCCGCGATGCCCGCCAAGCGACCGCGGCGCCGCCGGGCGCCCTCACGCCGCGATGATGTTCGCCTCGGGTCCGTAGGGGAAGCCGGTGATGTTCTCGGCTCCATTCTCGGTGACGACCAGGATGTCGTGCTCGCGGTAGCCGCCGGCGCCCGGCGTCCCCTCGGGGACCCACAGCATCGGCTCCATGGAGACGACCATGCCGGGCGCCAGCACGGTCTCGATGTCCTCGCGCAGCTCCAGCCCCGCCTCGCGGCCGTAGTAGTGGCTCAGCACACCGAAGGAGTGGCCGTAGCCGAACGAGCGGTAGTCCAGCAGCCCCTCCTGGGCGAGGAACCCGTTCAACACCTCGCAGATCGCCGCGCACGAGATCCCTGGCCGGATCAGCGACAGCCCCAGTTCGTGCACCGCGACGTTCGCCCGCCAGAGCCGCAGCGTGGCGGCGTCCGGCTCGCCCAGGAAGAGGGTGCGCTCGAGCGCGGTGTAGTAGCCGCAGATCATCGGAAAGGCGTTGAGGCTGAGGAGATCCCCCGCAGCCAGCGCGCGCGTCGTCACCGGGTTGTGCGCCCCGTCGGTGTTGAGGCCCGACTGGAACCAGCACCACGTGTCGCGCAGTTCGCTGCCGGGATGCGCCGCCGCGATCGCCAGCTCCATCGCATCGCGACCGGCCATCGCCACGTCGATCTCGCGCGTGCCGACACCGATCGCGTCCCGCATCGCCGCGCCGCCGATGTCGGCGATCCGGGCTCCGTCGCGGATGAGCGCGATCTCCTCGGCCGACTTGACGAACCGCGAGGCCATCGTCGCCGGCGCGACGTCGACCAGCGCGGGGGCGCCGAGCGCGGTCGACAGCGCATCGCGCGCGGCGAGGGTGAGGTGGTCGCCCTCGATCCCCAACCGTGGCGCGGGGCCGACGAGATCGGCCACCGCACGCCAGAAGTTGCCACGCCGCCAATCGGTATAGATCACGTTGTCGCAATGGGAGCGTCGGCGGGGCTGGCCCCCGTCGATGTTGGCGGTGACGGTCGTCGCCGCGTCCGCCGTCACGACGAGGCCGAAATTGCGGCCGAAGCCGCAATAGAGGAAACCGGAATAATAGGCGATGTTGTGCATCGAGGTGAGCAGCACCGCGGGGACGTCCGCTTCGGCCATGATGGCGCGCAGGGACGCCATTCGCCGGGCGTATTCGGCCGGCGAGAACGCAAGCGCGGCGCGGGCGCCGTTCGGCCGGGCGAAGGTGGCGGGTCGGGTCGAAAGGTCTGACATCGTCGTGTCCTAGACGAGGCCGGGCCGCATCGACGCCGCCCGGCCGCCGGTCCGGGCGTGCAGGACGCTAGGCCGCCGGCAAACCTCGACGACGACCGCGCCGAGGGGTGGTCCGCGACGCCATCGCGGCCCCCGTGCGCACACCCGGCGTAGCCGATCGAAACGCGGCGATCAATTGCCCTGCCGCCCCCGCACGGTGTACGAATGCGACAAGTATCTTGCATGCAAAGTAGTCCAACTTCGGCCAATTTGACGACATTGGAATCAGCGCAGCGAGACGGCCTCGCCGCCCCACCCGTCCGCCCCGCCCCCCCTGATCCCTCCCCCATGATCCCGGCCCCTGATCCGGCCTTGACCCCGGCCCCGTCGGCCGGGCCTCATGGCAGGGTCCCGGACGAGGCCTCATGAAAGGCGTGCCATTGCACCTGCGTCAGCTCGAAGCGTTCCGCATGACGGTCGAGAAAGGGTCGATCACCCGCGCCGCCGAGGCGATGAGCCTGTCCCAGCCCGCCGTCACCAAGCTCGTCGCCGCTCTCGAGGCGGACCTCGGCTTCTCCCTCTTCGAACGCACCGCCAACGGTGTCGTCCCCACGCCCGAAGGCGTCGCCTACCATGGCGAACTGGAGCGCGCCCTCCTCGGTCTCGCCCGGTTGGAGGAGGCCGCGCGGGAGATCCGGGGACTGAAGCGCGGGCACGTGCGGATCGGTGCCATGCCGGCCGTCGCCACCGCCTTCGCGCCCGACGTGATCTGCAGCATCAAGGCCGATCACCCCGGCATGCGCGTCATCCTCGACGTGCACACCTCGCAGCGGGTCGCGGACCTCACGGCCGCCGCCGCGTTCGACCTCGGCTTCGCGCACCTGCCGGAGCGGCGCAACGACATCGAGGTGGTGGCGAGCTACGGCATGGACTGCGTCGTCGTCATGCCGCCTGACCACCCGCTCGCCGCCCTCCCCGTGATCCGCCCGGCCGACCTCTCCGGCATTCCCATGGTCGCCCTCGGCCAGCACACGGTGATGGCCTCCCTCCTCGACGCGGTCTTCGCCGATGCCGACGTCGCCCGGACCATCGCGGTGGAATGCCAGCCGAGTTTCGCGGCCTGCGCCCTCGTCGTACGCCGTGCCGGCGTTGCCATCGTCGACCCCCTGACGCCGCAGCTCTTCGGACCCGACCAACTGGTGACGCGCCCTTTCATCCCCACGGCGCGCTTCACCTTCCGCCTCATCCGCCCCATCGGCGTGCCGCATTCGCACGCCGCCCAGGTCGCCGTCGACGCGGTGCTGGAGATGGCCGAGAAGAGCCCCGCCATCCACTGCGAACGCGGCTGAAGGCGGGGCGGAGCCGATCCCCTTATATTCCTTGCGGTTATTCACTTCCCGGTTTTATGAATTTGACGGCATGGAACGCCGCTTCCTAAACTTTCGGACTATCCCGCTTCACAAGGGCTCCACCTATGGCGCACCGCAAGCCGACCGGGTCGTTCGTCGCCCTCGTCACGCCCATGAACCTCGATGGCTCCATCGACTACGAGGGCTTCCGCACCCTGCTCGACTGGCATCATGAGAACGGGACGTCCGCCGTCCTCATCATGGGCTCGACCGGCGAGGTGTCCATGCTGTCGCCCCAGGAGCGGCGCGACATCGTCTCCCGCACCGTGAAGATGCGGCCGGGCGGCATGCAGATGTATTACGGCACCACCGGCGCCAACACCGAGCAGACGGTCGCCAACGTGCAATATGCCGCGGCCGAAGGGGCCGACGGGGCGATCTTCGCCGCCCCCGCCTACATCTGCGCCGACAACGGCGACATCCGCGAGTACGCCCGCGAGGTGCTGGACAGCGCCGACCTCGCGATGGGCTTCTACAACAACCCGCCGCGGGTGAAGACCGATCTGCACTGGAGCGACATCCTCGCCATCGCCGACCATCCCAACATGGTCGTCCTCAAGGAGAGCACGACCCGTGTGGGCCAGGTGGCGCAGGTTTGCGCGGCCAAGCCCGACATGTCGATCATGTGCTGCTGCTCGCCCAACCTCGGCCTCGTCATTCCGACGATGGCGCTGGGCGGCCACGGTACCGCCAACATGACCGGCAACCTCATCCCGCGCGAGATGGTGACCATCTCCACGCCCTGGACCTCGGGCGAGGACGCCTTCGCCTGCCGCGAGGCATGGCTGACCTATCTGCCGATCCTCCACTTCGCCTACTCGGCCATCAACCCGGTCGCGGTGAAGACGCTGATGCGCGCGCTGGGGCTGCCCTCCGGACCCCTGCGCAAGCCGCTGCGCCCCCTCGCTCCCGAGGCGCTCGCCAAGGGGCTCGACTCCATCAAGGCGCTGGGCCTCGACCGGGCCTATGGGTTCGACCTCAGCCCCGCGGTGGCGGCCGAGTAATCACGGCGCGATGAGCACATCCCCAACGAAGCGGCGCCTGTGCCCGACGAGACGGCACCCGTGAGCGTCGAGCGGGCGGTCGTCATCACCGGCGCCGCCAGTGGCATCGGCGCCGCGACGGCCCTCGCCCTCGCCGCGCCCGGCACCGGCCTGATGCTGACCACACGCGGCAACGCGGCCGGCCTCGCGGCCACCGTGACCGCCGCGCGCGCCGCCGGCGCCGAAGTCGCCGAGATGCTGGGCGACCTCACCACGCCGGGCGTGGCCGAGGCGCTGATCGAGGCCACCCGCGCAGCGTTCGGCCGGGTGGACCAGATCGTCTCCAACGCCGGCAAGGCCGAGAAGGCGCGCGTCGCCGAGGTGGGCGCGGCGGACGTGCTGCGCGCAGTGAACGTCAACGCGCTGCCGGTGCTGGCGCTCGCCAACGCCGCGCGCGACGATCTCGTCGCCTCGCCCGTCGGCCGCATCGTCGCCGTCAGCTCCTTCGTCGCCAACGATTTCGGCATCAACGGGACGGTGTTCCCGGCGACCGCGGCGGGCAAGGCCGCGCTCGAAGCGCTGATGAAGGCGCTGGCGTTCGAACTCGCGCCGACCGGGGTCACCGTCAATTGCGTGGCGCCCGGCTTCACCCGCAAGCGCGGCGGGCATGCCGCACTCGGCGAGGCGGCCTGGATCGCCGCTGCCGAGGCCACCCCGTCCGGCCGCATCGCCGAGCCGGAGGACATCGCCGCCGCGATCGCCTTCTTCCTCACGCCGGGCGCGGCGCACATCACCGGCCAGGTGCTGCGGGTCGACGGTGGGCTGTCGCTGCAATGAGCCGGCCGCCGGCCCCGCCACGCGGCGCACGGGCCGCGGCACCGTCGCGGCCGCGCGACGCGGCCCGTCCCGGCCGGACGGCAACGATCTTGCATTCCATTGCGCTGACGTCCCTCCTGGACAACCTGGAGCGTGTGGATCCGTGCCCGGCCGCATCCGTGCCGTGCCGTGCGACCGCACGCGCCGGGTCCGGCATGGCCGGGCGTTCCCCCTCCGCCGCACCCGCGGGAGCACCGACATGACCGACCTCGCCGCCCTCTCCGCGGCCCGGATGACCGCCGGATACGCCGCCGGCGACTTTACCCCGCTGGACGTGCTCGAGGCGGTGGAGACGCGCGCTCACGCCCTGCAGCCGCGCCTCAATCCGTTCTGCCGGTTCGATCCCGAGGGTGCACGGGCCGCCGCCGGCGCCGCATTGGACCGCTGGCGTTCGGGCACGGCCCGCGGCCCGCTGGACGGTGTCCCGGTCAGCGTCAAGGACATGATCCTGACCGCCGGCATGGCGACGCTGAAGGGTTCGCGCACGGTCGACCCGGCCGGCCCCTGGAGCGAGGACGCCCCGTCCGTGGCCCGGCTGCGCGCCGCGGGTGCCGTGATATTCGGCAAGACGACGACGACCGAGTTCGGCGGCAGCCCATTCTCGACGAGCCCGCTCACCGGGCCGACCAACAACGCCTGGAATCCGCACTACGGTTGCGCCGGATCCTCGATGGGGGCGGCGGCGCAGCTCGCCGGCGGCGCCGGGCCGCTGGCGCTCGCCAACGACGCGGCGGGTTCCATCCGCATGCCGGCGAGCTTCGGCGGCTGCTTCGGCATCAAGCCGACCTACGGCATCGTCGCCACCTATCCGCCGAGCGCAGCCGGCAACCTCGGCCACGTCGGCCCCATGAGCTGGACCGTCGCCGACGCGGCCGCCATGCTCGCCGCGATCGCCGGCCCCGATCCGCGCGATCCGGACGCACTGCCGTTGCAGCCCGCCACGCAGACGGCCCCCGCCGACGGCGTCCGCGGCCTGCGGGTCGCCTACTCGCGCAGCCTCGGCATCCGCGACCCGGAGCCCGAAGTCGCCCGCGCGGTCGACGCCGCGGCCGGCGTCTTCGCCGACCTCGGCGCCCACGTGGAGGAGGCGACGCCGGACCTCTCCGGCCTGTTCGAGGCCTACGACGTCCTACGCATCTGCAACCGCGCCGCCGGGATCCTCGCGCTGCCCGCCGCGGAGCGCGCCAAGCTGGACCCCGTCGTCGCCCGCGTCGCGGAGATGGCGGCGGCCTACGGCGTGGCCGACTATGTCCAGGCGCTGGCGGAGCGGCAGCGGCTGAAGCGGGTGATGCTGGATTTCCACACCCGCTACGACCTCCTGCTGACGCCGACGATGGCGGTGCTGCCGCACCGGCAAGGCATCCAGCAGGCCCCCGGCGATCGCCACTGGTACGAGATGAACGACGAGGTCTGGGCGCCGTACACGTTCGCCTTCAACATGACGCAGCAGCCGGCGGCGAGCATCACCTGCGGCCTCACCGGTGCCGGCTCGCGCGAGGCGCCGGGGCTGCCGATCGGATTGCAGATCGTCGCCGCGCCGTTCCGGGACGCGCAGGTGCTGGCCGCCGCCGCCGCCTTCGAGGCCGCGCATCCGGTCGCACGGCCGGTGCTGGCGGAGGTCGCCGTCTGATGCGGATCGCGATCCTCGGCCTGGAGCACGAGACCAACACGTTCCTCCCCGGCCGCACCACCTACGAGGACTTCGTCGCCCCGGGCGGCTGGCCGCCGCTGTCGCGCGGCGAGGCGGTGCTGCCCGCCCTCGAAGGCTCGGGCGTCGCCACCGCCGGCGCCGTCGCCGCCGCGCGCACGCACGGCGGCGTGGAGCTGGTGCCGATCCTGTGGACCATCGCCCTCCCCGGCGCGACCGTCGCCGAGGAGGCGTTCGCGCGCCTGATGGACGACGCGATCGCCGGGCTGAAGGCCGCCCACGCCGAGGCACCGCTCGACGGCGTCTTCGCCGAGATGCACGGCGCCATGGTCTCGGAGGCGCACGACCACGCCGAGGCGCACCTCGCCGGTGCCATCCGCGCCGCGCTCGGCCCCGACGTGCCGCTCGCCGTCGCGCTCGACCTTCACGGCAACATCTCCGACAAGCTGGTCGACGCGGCGACCCTGCTGGAAGCCTACCGCACCTACCCGCACGTCGACATGAAGGAGACCGGCGCGCGGGCCATGCGCCGGCTGATCGCATTCCTGGCCGACGGCGCGGCGCCGCAGAAGGCCGTCGCGCGCCCGCCGTTCCAGATCGCGTTGACCTGGCAATGCACCCTCTTCGGTCCCGGCAAGGCGGTGGTGGACGAGGCCGAGGCGATGATGGCGGCCGACCCGGACCTCGCCGTGGCCACCTTCTTCGGCTTTCCGCTCGCCGACATTCCCGGCGCCGGCCCCGCCATCGTCACCCAGCACCCGGACGCCGCGACCGCCCGCTCCGCCGCCCGCCGGCTCGGCGCCCTGTGGGACCGGCTGGAGCCGCAGTTCGACGGGCCGCTCCCCGATGCGCCCGCCGCCATCGCCGAGGCGATGCAGTGCGCCATGGAGCCCGGCCGCGGCCCCGTCGTCATCGCCGACACACAGGACAATCCCGGCGGCGGCGGCCCCGGCGACACCACCGGCATGCTCGCCGCGCTGCTGGCGGCCGACGCCCCGGCCCTCCTCGTCCACATCGCCGACGCCGACGCCTGCGCGGCCGCCCACGCCGCCGGCCTCGGCGCCACGATCGACGTCGCCCTCGGCGGCCGCGCCCTCCCCCAGACCGGCGCGCCCATCGCCGGGCCGTGGATCGTCGCCGCGCTCGGCGACGGCCGCTTCGTCGGCGAAGGGCCGATGTACGGCGGCAATCACATCGCGCTCGGCCCGGTCGCCTGCCTGACCCGTGGCAACGTGCGCGTCATCGTGGCACCCAAGCGGATGCAGGCATCCGAGCCGGCGCTCCCCAAGCACCTCGGACAAGATCCGTTCGAGGCGCAGATACTGGTGGTCAAAAGCTCGGTACACTTCCGCGGCGCCTACCAGGATCGCGCGCGCCGGGTCATCGTCGCCCGCGCGCCGGGCCCGGTGACCGCCGACCTCGCCGACCTCCCGGCCCGGCGACAGACGAAACGTGCCGCCGGCCGGGCGAGCCAGACCATCACCACTTCATGACGGAGGACCACTCGTGAAAGTTCATGCAACCATCGCCCTGGCCGCGCTGCTCGGCGCCTCGGTCCCGGCGTTGGCCGGCGCGGACGACAACTCGCTGACCATCGGTCTGGGCGAGGAGCTGCCCGGCTTCGACGGCTACACGTCGACCTCCCGCGACGGCGTGGTGATGACGCGTCACCTGTTCGACATGCTGATCTGGCGCAACCCGGACAACTTCGAGTACGAGCCGCTGCTCGCCACCGAGTGGGAGCGCGTCGACGACAAGACCTACGAGTTCAAGCTGCGCGAAGGCGTCACCTTCACCGACGGCTCGCCCTTCAGCGCCGAGGACGTCGTCGGCACCCTCACCTACTGGGCCGATCCCGACAACGGCGCCCGCTCGCAGTCGTCCGTGTCCTGGATCGACACGGTCGAGGCGGTGGACGACATGACGGTGCGGATCGTCTCCAAGGAGCCGTTCCCGGCGGCGCTCGAGTTCGTCGCCGGCTCGCTGCCGATCTACCCGTCCGACTACTTCGAGAAGGTCGGCGCGGCGGAGTTCGCCAAGGCTCCCGTGGGCACCGGCCCCTACAAGCTGGAGGGCGTCTCCGGCGGCACCACCACGCTGACGATGAACGAGACCTACTTCGACAGCCCCAAGGCCCCGTCGATCGAGACGCTCGTCATCCGCACCATCCCCGACGACGCGACCCGTATCGCCGAGCTTCTCGGCGGCGGCATCGAGTGGACGTGGAACGTGCCGGCCGACCAGGTGGCGCAGATCGACTCGGTCCCCGGCCGCTCCGCGGTGCTCGGCTCGACCATGCGCATCGCCTTCATCGGCCTCGACGCCGCGGGCCGGACCGGCGAGGGCAACCCGCTGACCAACGTTCAGGTGCGCAAGGCGATCAACCACGCGATCGACAAGAAGACCATCGTCGAGAACCTCGTCGGCGGCGACGGCGAAGTGATCGACGTGCCGTGCTACCCGATGCAGTACGGCTGCGACACGTCGGCCGCCGTCACCTACGACTACGACCCCGAGAAGGCCAAGGAGCTGCTCGCCGAGGCCGGCTTCGGCGACGGGTTCGAGGTGTCGATGACGTCCTACCGCGACCGGGCCCGCGCCGAGGCGGTGCAGGCCTATCTCGGCGCCGTCGGCATCAAGGCCAACCTCGAGATGCTGCAGGCACGCGCGTCGTTCTCGGGCTGGCGCGAGGGGCAGACCGAGGTCTGGTACGGCGACTGGGGCTCGTTCTCCATCGCCGACGCGCAGGCCTCGCTCGGCAACTTCTTCGACGGCTCGTCCAACGACGGGTTCCGCGACGAGGAGGTGATGGCGCTGGTGGCCGAGGCGGCCAACACGGTCGACGAGGACGTGCGCAAGGCGAACTACGCCAAGGCGATCGAGATGATCACCGAGCGCGCCTACATGGTGCCGATGCACACCGTCACGATGGGCTACGCGTTCGACGAGAACCTCGACTTCAAGCCGAACGTGGACGAGCTGCCGCGCTTCTTCCTCGCGTCCTGGTAATCTCGGATCGTGCCGTAGAGGGCATATGACCGACCGCCATCGGTCGGGCCGTCCGCCGCAGGGTGATCGACGGCCCCCCTCCGGTACCCTAGATCAGGCCCGTCCCGGCATCGTCGGGGCGGGCCGCTTCGAAAGCTGAAGTATGCTTCGATTTCTCTTGCGTCGTCTGATCGTTGCGGTTGCGGTGGCCCTCACCGTCTCGGTGATCACGTTCACCTTGTCACACGTGGCGGTGGACCCGGCGCTCGCCGTCGCGCCCGACAGCGCGACCGACGCGGACATCGCCGCGATCCGCCGGCAGTTCGGTTTCGATCGCCCGCTTCCCGTGCAATATCTCGACTATCTGGGCGACATCGTCACCCTCGACCTCGGCGTCTCCTATCTCACGGGCGAGCCGGTGGCGGCGATGATCGCCGAGCGCGTGCCGACGACGGCGCTGCTCGCCCTCTTCTCCATCCTCTTCGCGCTGGCGATCGCCATTCCTCTCGGCGTCCTGGCGGCCTGTTTCCCCAACACCATCGTCGACCGCTTCTGCCTGATGCTCGCCGTCGCCGGGCAGGCGATCCCGAATTTCTGGGCCGGGCTCATCCTGATCCTCGTCTTCGGCGTGCAGCTGCGCTGGTTGCCGATCTCCGGATCCGACACTCTCGCCCACTTCGTCCTGCCGACGATCGCCCTCGGCACTTTCGCGATGCCGGCCCTGATGCGACTGACCCGCGCCGGCATGCTGGACGTGCTGGCGGCGGACTACATCCGCACCGCGCGCGCGATGGGGCTCGCATCGCCGGCGATCCTGTTCCGGTGGGGGCTCACCAACGCGCTGCTGCCGGTGATCTCGCTGACGGCGGTGCAGTTCGGCTTCATGCTCGGCGGGTCGATCATCATCGAGAGCGTGTTCGCGATCCATGGCGTGGGCTATCTGGCGTGGCAGTCCTTCTCGCGCTCGGACATGCCGGTGATCCAGGCGATCGTGCTCATGGTCTCCCTGGCCTACATCGTCCTGACCTTGCTGGCGGACCTCGTCAACGCGTGGATGGATCCGCGCATCCGGAGCGTGGCATGAGCGAGACCGCGGCCGCCGCCCCCTCCCCGCGCGCCCGGCGCCTGCGCGCCCTGCTGGCGCAGAAGAGCCTGCTGATCGGCGGCGGCGTCGTCCTGCTCGTCGTCCTGGCCGCCCTCTTCGCCCCCTGGCTCACGCCCTACGGCCCGGCCGAGCCGGACATCGCCAATCGCCTCAAGCCGCCGTTCTGGGACGCGGACACCGTCGCCGGCCATCCCCTCGGCACCGACCAGCTGGGGCGCGACTACCTCACCCGTCTCCTCTACGGGGCGCGCATCTCGCTGGTCATCGGCCTCGTCGCGGTGGCGATCTCGGCGACGATCGGCATCACCCTCGGCCTCGTCGCCGGCTACTTCGGCGGGCGGGTCGACGCGCTCATCGGCTTCGTCATCACGACGCGCCTGTCGATGCCGATCGTCCTCATCGCGCTGGCGGTGGTCGCGGTGGCCGGCGGATCGCTGACCACGGTCACCCTCGTCATCGGGCTCCTCATCTGGGACCAGTTCGCAGTCGTCACACGTACCGCGACGCAGCAGGCCCGCTCGGCCGACTATGTCCGCGCGGCCGAGGCGATGGGATGCTCGCTGGCCCACATCCTGGCGCGCGAGATCCTGCCCAACATCCTCCCCGCGGTGATCGTCGTCGCCACGGTGGAGCTGGCCAACGCGATCCTTTTGGAGGCGGCGCTCTCCTTCCTCGGACTGGGGGTCCAGGCGCCGTTGCCGTCGTGGGGCCTCATGCTGTCGGAAGGGAAGAACTTCATGTTCTTCGATCCCTGGCTCATCACCTTGCCGGGCCTGTGCCTCTTCGCGTTGACGATGGCGATCAACCTCATGGGTGACGGTCTGCGCGACGGGTTGCGCGGGGGGCGGCGATGAAACTCCTGTCGGTCGAGGGCCTCACGGTCGAACTGCCGACCGGGTCGGGCCCGCTGTCGGCGGTGCGTGGCGTCTCGCTGGAGGTGAAGCGCGGCGAGACGCTGGGGATCGTCGGCGAATCGGGCTGCGGCAAGTCGATGACGGCGCTGTCGCTGCTGGGGCTGACGCCGCCGGGCGCGAAGGTCGCCATGACGCGATACGAGTTCGAGAAGACGGACGTCCTCGGGCGGCACGGCGTGAAATCGCTGCGCGGGGCGCGGATCGGCATGATCTTTCAGGAGCCGATGACGGCGCTGAACCCGGTCTTTCCGATCGGCTCGCAGCTCACCGCCGTCTATCGGCGCCACAAGGGCGGCACGCGGGCGGCGGCGCGCGAGCGGGCGGTGGCGCTGCTGGAGCGGGTGGGCATCTCCAACGCGGCGGCGCGGCTGGGGCAGTACCCGCACCAGCTCTCGGGCGGGCTGCGCCAGCGCGTCATGATCGCGATGGCGCTCATGTGCGACCCGGCGCTGATCATCGCCGACGAGCCGACCACCGCGCTCGACGTCACGATCCAGATGCAGATCCTGCAGCTGCTGCAGGACGTTCGCACCTCCTTCGGGACCGGCCTCATCCTCATCACGCACGACCTCGGCGTCGTCTCCCATGTCGCGGACCGGATCGCGGTGATGTATGCGGGGCAGGTGGTGGAGACCGGCAGCACGGCCTCCATCCTGTCCTCGCCGCGCCACCCTTACACCGCCGGGCTCCTCGGCAGCCTGCCGCAACCGGGCCGGCACGAACCCGGCAGCCCGCTCGCCACGATCCCCGGAATGGTCCCCTCGCTGATCCACCCGCCCCAGTCCTGCGCCTTCAGCGACCGCTGCCCCCGCGCGCTCCCCCGCTGCGGCGCGGCGATGCCACCGCTGAAGATCGACGGACCCGGCCGCGAGGTGCGGTGCGTCAACCCCGAGCCGCTGGGGTGGATCGCGTGAGCCCGGCTGCGGGCCCCGCTCCCGCCGCGCCGCGGGCCGCGCCGCCGGTCCTGGAGGCGCGCGGTGTGGTGAAGCACTACGACGTCGCGACCGGGCTGATCTCCGCCCCCCGGCGCCTCACCGCGCTCGACGGGGTGGACCTCGCGATCACCAAGGGCGCCGCGATCGGCCTCGTCGGCGAGAGCGGCTCGGGCAAGTCCACCTTGGCGCGGCTGCTGCTGGGGCTGGAGAAACCCACCGCGGGCGACATCTCGTTCGACGGGGCGCCGCTCGGCACGCTCGGCCGGCGGGCCATCGCGCGGCGCGTGCAGCCGGTGTTCCAGGACCCGTTCGGCTCGCTCAATCCCGCCCACTCGGTGGCCGAGATCGTCGGCCTTCCGCTCGCCGTCCACCGGATCGGCGACCGGCGCGCGCGCTCCGCGCGGGTGGCCGAGCTGCTCGACCAGGTAGGCCTGCCGAGCCGGGTGGCAGCGGCGCGCCCGCGCGAGCTCTCCGGCGGCCAGCGCCAGCGCGTCGCGATCGCCCGCGCCCTCGCCATCCGCCCGGACGTCCTGGTGTGCGACGAGCCGACCTCCGCGCTCGACGTCTCGGTGCAGGCGCAGATTCTCAACCTGCTGGCGGACCTGCGGCGGGAGACCGGCGTGGCGCTGCTCCTCATCAGCCACGATCTGGCCGTAGTGGAGCACCTGTGCGAGCGGGTCGCGATCCTCTATCTCGGCCGCATCGTCGAGGAAGGCCCCGCCGAGGCCGTGCTGCGTGACCCGCAGCATCCCTATGCCGACGCGCTCGCCCGGTCGGTCCTCACGGTCGGCACCGGCGCAGGGCTGCCGGACCTCGGCCTCGGCACGCAGTGGCCCAACCCGCTCGACATCCCCGCCGGGTGCCGCTTCCACCCGCGCTGCCCGCGCGCGATCTACGATTGCCGCGGCATCGACCCGCCGCTGCGCCCCGTCGCGCGCGAGGGCGTGGCGGGCGCGGCGGCCGGACGGGCCGCGTGCATCCGCCTCCCGGCGGTCCCGGCATGAACGCGGCCCGGCCCCTCCCCGATCGACGCGGCGCGCTCGGTCCGGCGCCCCGTCGTTCCGCCTGCACCGGCGGGGGATGCGTTCGATGAGCCTCGGTCCGCCCGAGGTGATCCTGGCGGCCGACCTCGGCGCCGGGTCGATCCGCGCCGCGGCCATCGGCTTCGACGGGCGCACCCACGCCATCGCCCGCCGCGCGTTGGCGATCGACGAGCCGGCCCCCGGATGGGCCGAGGCGGACCCGGACGTGTGGTGGCAGGCGCTGTGCCAGACCATGTCCCAGGTGCTCGCCGGCGTGACCCCGCGCGCGATCGCGATCACCGCGATGACACGCTCGCAGGTCTTCCTCGACCGGGCCGGGCGCAGCCTGCGGCCGGCGATCATCTGGCGCGACACGCGCGCCGCCGCGGAGGCCGCCGCCTGCGCCCGCTGGCTGCCGATCGAGAATCCCGCCACGGCGGTCAACCCGTTTCACACGTTGGCCCGCGTCGCCTGGCTGCACCACCACGAGCCGGCGACGTTCGATGCGCTGGGCGCCGTGCTCGAGCCCAAGGATGCGCTCAACCTGCGCCTCACCGGCGTCACCGCCGCCGACGGCGTCACGGCCGCGCGGTTCGACGATCTCGCCCCCGCCGCCGGTGCCCCGGCCTGGCTGAGCGACAGCCTGTCCCGCCTGGCGCTGCCGCGGCGCATGCCATGGCAGGCGGTCGGCACCGTCACCGCCACCGAGGCGCCGTTCGACGGGCTGCGCGGGCTCCCCGTGTTCGGCGGCGCGATGGACACGTGGGCCGGCGCGGTGGGCGCCGGGGCGGTGGCGCCGGGCCTCGCCTACGACGTCGCCGGCACGTCCGAGGCGGTCGGCCTGATCACGGCGGGCGGTGCGCGGGTGAACGGCCTCGTGCCGCTTCCCTGGACCGAGACCGCCTTCCAACTCGGCGGACCGACGCAGGCCGGCGGCGACGCGGCCCGCTGGGCGTTCGAGCTGCTGCGCCTGTCCGGCGCGTTGTCGGACGCGGTCGAGCGGGCCGGCCGGATCCCGCCGACACGGCACCTGCCGGTCTTCCTGCCCTACCTCGCCGGCGAGCGGGCGCCGGTGTGGCGCACGGACGTCGGCGGCCAGCTCTCCGGCCTGACCCGCGCGCACGGGCCGGCGGAGGTGATGTTCGCGGTGCTGGAAGGCGTGGCCGGCGCCGTGGACGACATCGTGCGCACCGCCGAAGCGGCCGGCACCACGGCCGAGGCGGTGCACATCTGCGGCGGCGGAGCCCGCAGCGACGCCTGGTGCCAGCTCAAGGCCGACGTGCTGGGCCTGCCGGTCGTGCGCCCGCGGGAGGTGGAGACGGGGCTCGTCGGCTCGGCGGCCGCGGCGGCCGTCGGCCTGGGTGTCTACGCCTCGCTGGCCGAGGCGGTCGCAGCCATGAACGGGCCGGAGCGGACCTTCCTGCCGCGTCCGGAACACGCCGACGCGTTCGCCGAACGGCGCGCCGCGCGCAAGGCGCTGAAGGCGTTTGCACTCGCCCACCCGCTCGGCCCATGATCGCCGTCGACACCATGCGCCCGCCCCCTCTCCGCGTTTCGAGCACACCCCCGTCATGACCGAGCCCACCGTCCCGAATGCCGACGCCAGCGTGGCCGGCGGCGGCACCCCAGTGCCCTCGCCCGCAGCGCCGCCTCCGGCCCCCACGTCCGGGCCGCGCTGGGGCGACGTCCTCGCCACCTACGGAACCGCGCTGGGCGGTATCGCGGTCTTCCTGGTGTTCGCGCTGACGGCGGACAATTTCCTCAACCTCGCCAACCAGTTCACCATCCTGCGGCAGGTGAGCTTCCTGGTCGTCTTCTCGATCGGCTTCACCTTCGCGCTGACCGCGGCCGAGCTCGACCTGTCGTTCGCGGCCGTCGCCTCGCTGGCGGGCGTCGTGTGCGGCGGCATCGTCCACCACGGCTATCCGTGGCCGCTCGGCGTCGCCGCGGCGCTCGCGATCGGCGGCGTCTTCGGCCTCGCCAACGGGCTTTTCGTGACGCGGGCCAAGATCCCCTCGCTGATCGCCACGCTCGCCACCGCCTCCATCGCGTCCGGCTGTGCCTTCGCGCTCACCGAGGGCGTCGCCTGGGTCGGCCGGTGGGACAAGAGCTTCCTGTGGCTGGGGCGCGGCCAGATCGGCGGCGTGCCGGTCTTGGTGGTGTGGATGGTCGTGGTGGCCGCCGTCGCACTCTTCCTGGTGCGTCAGACCCGATTCGGCGTGTGGCTGACGGCGACCGGGCAGGCCGACGAAGCCGCCCGCCTCGCCGGCATTCCGATCCGCGCCATGAAGGTCTGGGGGCTGACGCTGTGCGGCCTGTGCGCCGGCCTCGGCGCGGCGTTGCTGACCGCCTCGCTCTCCTCCGCCGGCCCCGGCAGCGCCGGCGAGTTCCTGATGAAGGGCATCGCCGCGGTGCTCCTCGGCATGACGATGTTCGAGCCGGGGCGCGCCAACGTGCCCGGCACGGTCGTCGGCGCGCTCGTCATCGGGGTGCTGGCCAACGGCCTCGTGCTCGTCGGCGCGGCCTACTATGTGCAAGAGATCGTGCTGGGCGTCATCATCCTCGCCTCGGTCGCACTTTCCGCCTCGACACTCACAAAAGCGGCCTTCACCGTCTGACCTAGGGAGTCTCACATGCGCTTACGTCCCCTCCTCGCCGCCGCGGCCTTCGCGCTCGCCGCCACGCCGGCGGCGGCCGTCGACCTCGGCATCGTCGCCTTCCAGATGTCGTCCGACACGCACGCCCGCGTCGCCAACGCCGCCAAGGCCGCGGCCGAGGAGCTCGGCTGGGACGTGACGCTGCTGAACTCCGCCGGCGCCATGCCCGAGCACGCCGCACAGATCGAGAACCTCATCCAGGCGGACGTGGACGCGATCATCATCGCCATGGGCAAGCCGGTCGAGACCGACGCGCAACTCGCCGAGGCGAAGGCGGCCGGCATCCCGGTCATCACCGTCGCGTCCGGCGGCAGCCAGCAGACCCTGTTCGACGTGCAGGCCAACGAGTACCAGGTGGGCGCGATGATGGCGCTCTACATGCTGGGCGAGCTGGGCTACGAGGGTAAGATCCTGGAGGAGCGGTTCGAGGGCAACGTCGCCACCCGCATCCGCGGCCGCATCCTCGACGCCGTGCTCGCCGAGAATACCGCGGTGGAGGTCGCCGGGACCCACGCGATGGCCCGGACCAAGAGCTGGCGGGACGACGTGCGCGCCGGCATGGAAGCACTGATCCTCCAGAACCAAGGCGAGATCGACGGCATCTGGGCCTCGTTCGACGGGCAGGCCTTCATCATCGACGACATCCTCGCCCAGCAGGGCATGGCCAAGGGCGACGTGGTGCTCGTCTCGGCCGACGGCGGGCCGGAGGCGTACGACCGCATCGCCGATGCGTCGAGCCTCCTGATGGCGACCGTGACGGTGCCGTTCGAGGAGATGGGCGAGATCGCCGTCGACAGCGTCAAGCGCATCCTGGACGGCGAGAGCGCGACCGACATCACCCCCGGCCCCTACTACCTGGTCGACCCCGTGCTGGTGGACCAGTCCAACGTCGCCGAGTACGTCTCCGAGTGACGTCCGCCGCGCCCCTCCTGGCGCTCGAGGGCGTCGGCAAGCGCTACGGCGCGGTGGAGGCGCTCTCGGGCGTCTCCTTCGCGGTCGGGGCGGGCGAGACCCTGGCGATCTGCGGCGACAACGGCGCCGGCAAGTCGACCTTGATCCGCATCGTCTCCGGAGCGCAGCCGCCGTCGGCCGGCACCATCCGCCTCGGCGGCGCGCCGGTGACGTTCGCCTCGCCCGCGGACGCGCTCGCCCAGGGCGTCGCGACGATCTACCAGGACCTCGCCCTGGCGCCGACGATGACGATCGCGCAGAACGTCTTCCTCGGCTCGGAGCTACGGCGGCGCGTGCTGCCGGGGCTCTACGTCCTCGACAAGCGGCGCATGGCGCGTGAGGCCGCCGCGCATCTCGCCCGCCTGCGCCTCGCGGTGCCGGACATGGGCCGGCGCGTCGCCGACCTCTCCGGCGGCCAGCGCCAGGCGGTCGCCATCGCGCGGGCGCTGCGGTGGCAGGCGCGCATCGTCATCATGGACGAGCCGACGGCCGCCCTCGGCGTGCGCGAGACGCGGCTGGTCCTGTCGCTCATCAAGGAGATCGCGGCGCAGGGGATCACGGTGATCCTCATCAGCCACAACATGGCCGACGTGGTGGAGGTCGCCGAGCGCGCCCTGGTGCTCAAGGCCGGCCGCCTGGTGCGCGACACGCCGCTCGACGGCTGGACCGCCGACGACCTCTCCCACGTCATCATGAGCCACGAGACCGCCGCCGCCTGAGGCTCGGACCCCTACTCCTCGGCGTGGCTCTCGCGCAGGAGGGCCCGCAGACCGGCAGGGTCGGTCAGGCGGATGGTCCGGTAGGAGCAGTCGATCAGCTCGGCGGTGCGCAGGTCCCGCAGGATCGTCGCCAGCCGCGAGCGCGAGAGGTTGGCGAGCCGCCCGACTTCCTCGTGCGTCAGGTCCAGCGCGGGGGCTTCGTCGTCCGGATCGGCGGCGCGGCAGCCGCTGAGGGTCAACAGGATCGCCGCCACCCGCGCCCGAGAGGACGGGATCATCATGTCGTCGACTACGCCGATGGCGTTGGCGACCATCCGGGTCGTCATCAGCGCGAGGTAGCGCCAGGCGAGCGGGTCCTCGGCGGCGATCTCCTCGAATGCGTGTGCGGGCAGATGCAGGAGCGTGGTCGGCCGCGTGGCGACGACGCCGACGATCCTCGGCTGCTGCGCGATGAGCGAGACCTCGCCGAACCAGAAGCCGCGCGTGCCGACGTAGCCGATGTGCGGCGCGTCATCGTACGGCGAGATCTCGACGCTGACGGCGCCGTCGGCCACGCCGTAGGGGCCGCCGATCGGGTCGCCGACGGAGTAGACCGGCTGGCGGCGGTCGACCTGGATGAGATGGCAGACCTCGAGCACACGGTCACGGAAGGCCGGGGGAACCTGGGCAAGCCATCCGACCGCCGAGAGTTGCTGCGATGCCTCAGCGATCCCCAAGTGGCCCATGCGTTCGTCCAGATCCAGTGCCGCCCACGCCATTATTACAACGTACTTTTATCCAATGCCAGTCCGAGTTGGCAGGATGAGATCCGTTACAGTTCAATTCAGCGCGATTTGCATGCAAATAACCTACGCGCGACGCATGGGTATTCCGAGCCGATCCCCCGGCTTCATCTGGCATGCCGCATACACAACGTTGCACGAATGCTTGATGAGAGGTCAGGATCGCGAAATGATGGCCCCGCTGGACGGCCGCCGCCGGCGGCGCAACGCGAATCACGACGACGCCGCAGCCGCGGCGAGGGGGCCGGCGGATGGAGGGGTCGTCAGTCCGTGCCGGCGGGCTCGGCGCCGGGGGTCCACTGGATGACCGGCTTCTCGCGCCAGGCGAATCGGGCGAGGTGATCGGTGACGACCCACTCCACCCGGGCGAGGCCTTCGGCGGTGTCGGCGCGGGCGTCCATCGTCAGCGCATCGTCGGCGGCGGCGAGGCGCAGGCGGCCGAAGCCGAAGTCCACGTCGCCGCCCGCCTCGTCCCACGTCGCCTCCACCTTGTGGGCGAAGTGCTTGCACAGCTGCGCGAGATAGCGCGAGGCCTTCGGCGTCACGACGCGGGACGTCAGGTGCGGCATGGGGGTCCTCCCGTTTCTGCGACCGCGCCGGCCTCGAGGTGCGCGGTTATTCGTCCGCCGGCGCGGCGGTGGCGGGCGACAGTGCGTAGCGCAGCGCCCGGCTGACGAAGGCCGGCACGACCGAACCGTGGTCCTCGCCGTCGAACACCTGGAAGGCGACGTCGAGGCCCGGCACGGCGCCATCGAGCCGCGCGGCCATCTCGCGCGCGTTGTCGACCATGCGGTTGGCGCGCCTCCAGCGCTTGCGGGCGGCGGGGTCGACCGTGTCGTCCGGGGGCGGCGTCATGCGCTGCTCGTCGCCGCCGACGGCCACGTAGAGCCGCGCCGCGACCGTGCGGCCGGAGGCGACCAGCGCGTCGGCCTCTCCCGCCAAGGCGCCGTCGTTGAACCAGATCGAAGGGCTGCCGGCGAGGTAGGCGTCGAACGCGTCCGGCCGCGTGAAGAGGACATGGAGCGCGAAGAGGCCGCCGAAGGAGTGCCCCATCAGCACCTCTCGCCGCGGGTCCACCGGGACGCGCGCGGCGACCAGAGGCTTCACCTGGGTCTCGAGGAAGGCGAGGAAGGCGTCGGCCCCGCCGACCTTCGGCCAGGGCTTGCCGTTGGGCCGCTCGGGCAGGGTCATGGTGTCGGCGGGCGGGGTGAGGTCGAAGCTGCGGCGGACGAAATCGAGCGGCGTATCGACGGGATAGCCGATGGCGACGACCACGGCGGGTGCGATCCCGTCCGGCCGTGGCCGCAGCTCGGCGAAGCCGACGATGTCGCTCACCAGACCGAACACCGCGTTCCCGTCGAGGACGGTGACGACCGGGTAGCCTTCGGGCGGCGGCGGGGTGCGCGGCCGCCAGATGAAGATCCGGTAGTTCTCGCCGCTGGCGTCGGAGACGATGTCGTGCATCTCCGCGCGCGGGATCGTCACCGCGGCGCCGCGTTCGGCCGCCACCGCTCCGTCAGCCGCGGCCGGCTGTGCGAGACCGGCGCCCGACGCCGCAGCCAGCGCGGCGGCCAGTACGGCGGCCGGTGCGACGCCCCGCAGGCCACGAGGTCTCGACGCGCGCGGCATGGGTCAGACCACCGGCGCGCGGCGCGTGTGCAGTGCTGCGCTGGCAGTCATCCCGTCGTCTCCCGATCCCACTCGTCATCACGGCCCAGACTTAGGCAATGGGCCCGAATTCGGTCAAGTTGAAATCCAGCGACAACAGACTATCATCACGAATCATCACCAATGGCGCGAAAATTTATGAATACACCTCTTATACGAAACATAGATTTTGCTATTGTTTACCCAACGACCAGCATCGCAACAGTCGACATTGACAAAATCTATCGAGTATCGCCAGGGCGCATTGTTTCCTGCGAAGGCAACGGCATTTGCGCCGCGGTCAAAATGGAGCGACACTGAGATATCGCCAAGTCCGTCACAGGACCTGTGCCGCGTTCAAAGTAAAACAGTTCTCGACTGAGGCCAGACCTTAGAACTGTTACAGGAGTGTTGCTTGGCTGCATCCAGCGCCCCCACCGTCGTCGACACCGACCTCGTCTCCAGCCGCCACATCGCCGATGCGTCCGTGGTCGTCGGGTCGGAGTTCCGTATCGGGCCCGACGCCGCGCGCGCCGGCAGCGCCCTCATGGGCCGCTACAGCCTCGCCGAGCTGCGGCCGGGCCTCGTCGTCCACACCAGCGACGCGGTGGAGCTCCACGACCTCACCTCCGAGATCACCCAGCGCCCCGGCCTGACCTGCTCGATCGTGCTCAAAGGCGCGGTCGACTTCCTGCTCGACGACCGCCCGTTCGCGCTTCGCTCCGGCCCGGACGACACCCCGCACGGCCAGCTCATCTACCGTGCCGAGCCGGTGCGCTTCGTGCGCCACGCCCGGCGCGGCATGCACCTGTGCAAGGTCAACATCACCGTCAGTCCCGAGTGGCTGGCGGGGTGCCCCGGCTCGGGCAACCTCCTGCCGGACTGCCTCGACCACCACCTCGCCGAAGCGTCGTGGACCCCGTCCGCCCACGCCGTGCAGCTCGCCCACCAGCTCCTCAACCCGCCCTCGGTCGACGGGCTGGTCGGCCGCCTCTACATGGAGAGCCGCGCCACCAGCCTCCTCCTGGAGGCCTTCGCCCGCCTCGCCGACGTCACGCCCCGGCCGTCGGTGCCCGACCGGGACCGCCGCCGCGTGGAGGACGCCTGCCGTCTCCTCGCCGGTCAGGCGCCCGACGGGGTGCGGCTGGAGGACGTGGCCCGCTCCGTCGGCGCCAGCGTCTCCACCCTGCAACGCCTCTTCCACGCGGTCCACGGCACCTCGATCTACGGCGTCGTGCGCGAGCGCCGGCTCGTCGAGGCGCGGCTGGCGCTGGAGGGCGGCGGCGTCACCATCACGCAGGCCGCCGAACGGGCCGGCTACAAGAGCGCGGCCAACTTCGCCACCGCCTTCAAGCGCCAGTTCGGCGTCACGCCCAGCGATGTCGCCCGCCGCGCCCGCACCTGAGACCGTGAGTCCCATCGACGCCCGCCCGCGCCCCTCCCATACCGGCGAGGCCACCCGCGAGGCCGTCCCAACCCGTGCCGCGCCGCGGCCACAACAGAGATCACCGATGACCCTCTTCCCGCGCGCCTCGACGATGCTCGCATTCGCCTGCGCCGCCGCGCTTCTCGCCTGCGCCCCCGCCCGCGCCGTCACGATCGACACCGCCACCGGACCGGCCGAGATCGACACCCGACCCGACACCGTCGCCGTCTACGACATCGCCGCCATCGATACGATCCACGCCCTCGGCGTCCCCATCGCCGGCGTGCCCGACAAACTCTACCTGCCGCAGCTCGGCGACGTCGCCGGCGGGGCGGTGGTGGTCGGCACCCTCTTCGAGCCGGACCTCGAGGCGCTCAACGCGCTGGCGCCGGACCTCGTCATCGTCGGCGGCCGCTCCTCGCGCCAGGCCGGCGAGACCGCCCGCGTCGCCCCGACGATCGACATGACGATCGACGGCACCCACCTCCTCGCCGAGGCTCGCGCGCGCATCGAGGCCTATGGCGCGCTGTTCGGCCGGGAGGATGCCGCCGCGCCGCTGCTGGCCACCCTCGATGCCGACATCGCCGCCGCCAGGGATGCCGCCGATGGTCGCGGCACCGCCCTCGTCGTGATGACCAACGGGCCGAAGATCTCCGTCTACGGCCCCGGCTCGCGCTTCGGCTGGATCCACAACGAACTCGCCATCCCCGCCGCGGTCGACGACCTCGACGCCGGCATCCACGGCGATGCGGTGTCGTTCGAGTTCATCGCCGAGGCCGACCCGGACTGGCTGATCGTGATCGACCGCGCCGCCGCCATCGGCTCGGGCGAGCAGAACGCCACGCAGACGCTCGACAACGCCCTCGTCGCCGGCACCACCGCGTGGACCAAGGGCCAGGTGATCCACCTCCCCGCCGCCGACCTTTACATCGGCGCCGGCGGGGCGTCCGCGACCGCGCGCGTCCTCGAGGCGATCGCCGAAGGGTTCGCGACCGCGCAGTGACCACGCCCCGCCCGATCCGCGGCGACCTCGTCGCCGCGGCCGTCCTTCTCGTGGTGCTGGCACTCGTCAGCGTCCTCGTCGGCGTCGGCCGCCTCTCCGGGGCGGACGGGGTCGAGCTGGTCCTCGTCAGCCGGCTGCCGCGCACGGCGGCCGCGCTGCTGACGGGGGCCGGCCTCGCGATCGCCGGCCTGATCATGCAGACGCTGGCGCGCAACCGCTTCGTCGACCCGATGATTTCCGGCTCGGGCGAGAGCGCCGGCCTGGGAATCCTGGCGATGACGATCCTGGCCCCGGGTGCCTCGATCGCGCTGAAGACGCTGGCGGCGAGCGGAGCGGCGTTCGTCGGCACCGCGCTGTTCCTGGTGCTGGCGCGCCGCCTGCCGCCGACCGAGCCCTACCTGGTGCCGCTGTTCGCCATCGTCTACGGCGGGGTCGTCGGCGCCCTCACCACCGCGGTCGCCTGGGAGGCCGACCTCCTGCAATACCTCAGCATCTGGACCAACGGCGAGTTCTCCGCCGTGATGCAGGGGCGCTACGAGCTGCTGTGGGTGATCTCGGCGCTCGTCGCCGTCGCCTGGTGGGTGGCCGACCGGCTGACGATCCTCGCGCTCGGACGCGATACCGCCGTCGGCCTCGGCCTCAACTACACGGTGATGCAGCAGGCGGGGCTCGCCATCGTCGCGACGATCGCGGGGGTGTCGGTCGCGACCGTCGGCCTCATCCCGTTCGTGGGGCTGGTGGTGCCAGCGCTGGCGGTGCGGCGCTACGGGGAGGACGTGCGGGCGGTGCTGCCGATCATCGCGGCGGGCGGGGCGGGGCTGGTGCTGTCCTGCGATATCGTCGCCCGGCTGCTGCGCTTCCCTTACGAGGTCCCCGTCGGCACCGTGCTCGGCGTCGTCGGCACCGCGGCGTTCATCGCCGTCCTCCTCGCGCGGCCCCGCCATGCCTGACACGCTGCCCCGCCCCCCCGGCCGCGCGGCCCCGGCGCGAAACCGCCGAATGGCGCACTCCCTCGCGCCGCATGCCGACCAGGAGCCCCGGACGGCGAGGCGCGAGCGCATCGCCCTCGCCGCGCTGGGTCTCGCGGCGGTCGTCGCCATCGCCCTGTCGCTGACGGTCGGGCTCAAGGGCAATCTCGCCTTCGCGCTGGAGCTGCGCACGATGCGGCTCGCCGCGCTGTTGCAGGTGGGGGTGGCGATCGCGGTGTCGACCGTCATCTTCCAGACCGTCACCGGCAACCGCATCCTCACCCCGTCGCTGATGGGGATGGACGCGCTCTATCTCCTCATCCAGTCGGTGCTGGTGTTCACGCTGGGCGCGGTCGGGTTCGCCGCCCTCCCCTCCGGGCTCCTCTTCCTGGGGCAGGCGACCGCGCTGGCGCTGCTCGCGGCGGTCCTGTTCGTGCCCATCCTGGCCCGGCGCAGCGACATGGTGCTCCTGCTCCTCGCCGGTGTGGTCCTCGGCATCCTCTTCCGCAGCCTCACCGACCTCGTCGCCCGGCTGATCGACCCCAACGCCTTCGCCGTCGTGCAAAGCGCCACCTTCGCCGACTTCAACACCATCGACGAAACGCTGATCGTGCCGTGCGTCGTCGTCACGGTGATCGGCGCCACCCTCGCCTGGCGCTCCCGGCACCTGCTCGACGTCATGGCGCTCGGCGAGGCGGATGCGGTGGGGCTCGGCGTCGCGTGGCGGCGGGCGGCGTTGGGGCTCGTCCTCCTCGTCGGCATCCTCGTCGCGGTATCGACGGCGCTGGTCGGCCCGGTCGCCCTGCTGGGTCTCCTCGTCGTGGCGCTGGCGGAGCGCATCGTCGGCACCACACGCCACGCCGTGCTGCTGCCGGCCGCGGCGCTGACCGCGGTGGTGCTCCTCGTCGGCGGGCAGACGATCCTCGCCCACGTGTTCGGCAATACGCTGACGCTGGGCATCGTGATCGAGTTTGCCGGGGGGCTCCTGTTCCTGCTTCTCCTCCTGTCGTCGAGGCTCAGATGATCGTCGTGTCCGGTGTCTCCGCCGTCCGCTCCAACCGCCCCGTGCTGTCGGACATCGAGTTGACGATCCCCGCCGGCGGCGTGACGGCGCTGATCGGCCCCAACGGCGCGGGAAAGTCGACGCTGCTGTCGCTGATCGCGCGCCTCCTGCCGCTGCAGAGCGGGACGATCACCGTCGACGGGCTGCCCGTGGACAAGACGCCGACGCGCGCGCTCGCCCGGCGCCTGGCGGTGATGCCGCAGGAGACGCACGTGTCGAGCCGCCTGCGCGTGGCGGAACTGGTCGGCTTCGGGCGCTTCCCGCACCACCGCGGGCGGCCCGGGCCGCAGGACCGCGCCGCCATCGCCGAGGCGCTCGCCCTCTTCGACCTGGAGCGGCTGGCGGGCCGCTTCGTCGACACGCTCTCCGGCGGTCAGCGCCAGCGTGCCCGTGCCGCGATGACCTTCTGCCAGGGGACCGACTACATCCTCCTCGACGAGCCGCTGAACAACCTCGACATCACCTATGCGCGGCAGCTCATGCGCACGATCCGCCGCGTCGCCGACGAGCGGGGCCGCACGGTGCTCATCGTGCTGCACGACCTCAACCACGCCGCCGCCCACGCCGACCGTATCGTCGCCATGCGCGACGGCCGCATCGCCGCCTACGGGGTCACGTCCGCGGTGATGACCGCCCCGGTCCTCTCGGCCGTGTTCGACAGCGACATCCCCGTCGCCGAGATCGACGGTCACCCGGTCGCCTTGCACTTCCTCTGATCGGGCGCCGGGGAGGCTGGCGGATTTGCCACGCTCGGCGCGCGCATGGCGGTGCGCCGGGCTCGGCGGCGCAACCAGGCCTTTACGCAGCCGATACACCATGGTGCCTAAGGTGGCCGCCCGGCTCCGCCAGGTGCTCGGCACGCGTGCGCAAGGTTGGAGAGTACTGGATGCGCTTCGTCGCAATCGGACGCGGTTCGCGCCGGCCCCGCCGCCCTGTCGGCGGCCCCCGCCTCCCCCTCGCCGCGGCGCTCCTCGCCAGCCTCGCCTTGGCGGCGTGCGGCGGCCCGGTCGCGGGCGTGCTGACCCCGGTCCCCGAGGCACGCGGCGTCGGCAGCCAGGTGGAAATGCTCGTCGCCACCACGCGCGAGGCGGCGGCGGACTCCGCCGACCTCTATTCCGGCGAGCGCGGGCTCAACCTCTCCTTCGTCGACGTCACGATCTCGATCCCGCCGTCCAGCGCCCGCACCGTGGGCGAAGTGCAGCGGCCCAAGAACGCCGTCGGCGACCCGCAGACCGATTTCGTCCTCGTCTCGGCCGACCGGCTCGACGCGGCCGGTGCGCTCGCCGCGCTCAACCGGGGCGTCACCAGGGTGCCGGATCGGCGCGTCATGGTCTTCGTCCACGGCTACAACAACCGCTTCGACGACGCGGTCTTCCGCCTCGCCCAGATCGTCCACGACAGCGACGCGGACGTCTACCCGGTGCTGTTCACCTGGCCCTCGCGCGCCAAGCTGCTCTCCTACGGCTACGACCGCGAGAGCGCCAACTACTCGCGCACCGAGCTGGAGACGGTCCTGCGCAGCCTGGCGCGCGACCCGTCGGTCGGTGAGGTGAACATCCTCGCCCACTCGATGGGGAACTGGCTCACCATGGAAGCGCTGCGCCAGATGGCGATCCGCGACGGTCGGATCAGCCCGAAGATCACCACCGTCATGCTCGCCGCGCCCGACATCGACGTCGACGTTTTCCGCGAGCAGATGCGCGACATCGGGACGACGCACCCGGACATGATCCTGTTCGTTTCGGGCGACGATCGCGCGCTCGCCGTCTCCAAGCGGCTGTGGCAAAGCTCCAAGCGGCTCGGTGCCATCGACCCCACCGCCGAGCCCTACCGCTCGCAGATCGCGGGCAGCGAGCTGACCGTGATCGACCTCACCCAGGTGGAGACCGGCGACAGCCTCCACCACGGCAAGTTCGCGCAGAGCCCCGAGGTGGTGCAACTGATCGGCAACCGCCTCATGGCGGGTCAGACGCTGACCGACTCGCGCGCCAGCTTCGGCGACCGGGTGATCCAGCTGTCCACCGGCGTCGCCGCGGCGGCAGGCACGGCGGTCGGCATGGCGGTCTCGGCACCGGTCGCGGTGGTCGACCCGGCGACGCGCGTGAGCATCAACGACACGCTGGAAGCCACGCTCGACGTCGACGGTTTCGAGGTCAAGGGCAGCGCCGACGTCGACGGGGACGATCTCGCCAGCCGCTGAGCCGGCGGGTGCCGCGGGGCCGGTTCAGCCGAACGCCTCAGCCGAATGCCTCAGCCGAATGCCTCAGCCGAATGCTTGGGCCGCCAGCGCGAAGGTCACCGCGCCGCGACCGTAGGAGCGGTAGGCCTCCGGCGCGGCCGGGTCGTGACGCACCATGAGCGCCTCGCTCGTGGTGTGGGTCAGGCCGCAGCCCTTCAGCCAGTCGCGCAGCGCGGCGTCGGGCGTGTCGACCCGGACGGGGGCGTCGCGGACCTTCGCCGCCTGCGCCGCGATCAGCCGCTTGGCCGCCGCCAGGCTGGGCGCCACCACCGGGCCGATCACCACCCCCGGCCCGAACGGGCGGCGAACGGCGTAGCCGGTCACGAACGGATCGCGCAGGATCATCGCGTCGCCGGCGTCCATCAGCGCGGCCAAAAGCCGGCCGCGGTCCGCCCCATAAGCCGCCGCGTCGAGTGCCAGGATGGCGGGCATGTCGCTCTCGCGGGCGAGCACCACGCCGTTGCGCGGCCCCAGCGCGGCGAGGCTCGGCGCGCCCTCCAGCTTGTGAACGCGGCCGCTCTCTTCGAACCCCAGCGCCTGGTAGAGCGGTTGACCCGACGGCGTCGCGACCAGGCGCAGCGACCGCCCGGCCGTATCGGCGAGGACGCGGTCCATCAGCCGCCGGCCGAGCCCCCTGCGTCGCACCGAGGGGTCGACCATCACCATGCACACGCTGGCGACGCGCGGCCCGTAGGGCACCCACAGCGCCGTGCCCTTCAACGCCCGGCCGTCCCTGATCGCGACGCCCTCGGCCACCGAAGCGAGCAAGCTCCAGTCGTTCCGCGTGTGCGGCCACCCCTCCGCCCGGCTCAGCGCGGCGGCGGCGTCCAGATCGTCGTGTCCAAACGGAGACAGGGTCATAGACCTCTCCGTGGAATTTGATTCAGCTGCGATCGGTCCGGGTGAGCTGGCATCCGTCATCGGTGCAACACGTCCCTGTTCGCACGAGGCACGAACCGTGCCACGCGGAACGCGGACTATTACGCCGCCCAGGCGACAACGCCATCACAAATGCTAATCCCAGGCGAAATAAAGCCTGACCGCCGATACTCCGGTGATCGGGGCGCCCGTGCGACGGCCGCCCCGAGTCGCCGTCAGCCGGCCGGCACCTTCTTCGGCTCCGGTGCGAAGCCGACCGGGGTCACCAGCGAGTTCTGCTGCCTGACCAGATAGCCCGCCTCGCGGCTCTTCTTCAGGTATTCCGCCCACTCCGGATCGGCCGCCAGCGCCTTGCGCTTGGCCTCGCGGTCGCCGGCGTTCTCGTAGACCCAGACGTGGATGTAGGAGTTGGGGTCGCCCGTCTCCGTCGCGGCATAGAGCAACGGCGCGCCGAGATGGCGGGACTGCGCCTTGTAGCCATAATCCTCGTAGAGCTTCAGGTGCAGCTTGATGGTGCCCGGACGGCAGGAGTAGACGCGATGATCGATCAGCATGCGGCCTCTTCAGGTGTTGGTGGGTGACAGGACGATGGCGCGAACGGCCACGATGAGATCGCGCACGCTGTAGACCAGCATGAGCGCCGCGGAGATCGGGATCACCGCATAGATGTAGGCGGTCGGCACGCCGAGGATCGGCGTCACGGCACGCGAGCGCGAGGCGAGGTCGTACCCCTTCCACGCCATCACGAACAGGAACACCATCGACAGGCCGATGCTGACGAGCCGCAGCAGCGAGCCCGAGCGGGGGCCGAGGATGCCCTCCAGCCAGTCCACCCGGAAGTGCTCGTTCTCGCGCCACAGCGCCGCGGCGCCGACGAAGACCATCACCGCGAAGAGCGACTCGACGATCTCGTCGAACCACGCCGTCGTCCAGATCTGGAAGGTGCGCGAGACGACGTTGCCGAACAGGATGAAGAACAGGGCCACCAGGCATGCGACTGGGATCGCCCGCAGCACGACGCCGACCACCCGGTCGATCCGAACCAGCGCGCTCATGACGCCCCCATCATCATGTTGGGAAGCCAGGTGGAGACCGCCGGCCACGCCGTGACGAGGATCAGCACTCCCACGAGGCCGACGAGATAGGGCCACAGCGCCTGCGTCAACCGCCCGACCGAGAGGCCGGAGATCGACGAGACCGCGAAGAGCACCATGCCGACCGGCGGGGTCAGAAGCCCCACCATGGAACACATGATCATGATGACGCCGAACTGCACCGGGTCGACGCCGATCTTCAGCATCACCGGCAGGAAGAGCGGCACGGTCAAGACGATGACGGCGATCCCTTCGAGGAACATGCCCAG
Source organism: Acuticoccus sp. I52.16.1 (assembly GCF_022865125.1). Lineage (NCBI taxonomy): Bacteria > Pseudomonadati > Pseudomonadota > Alphaproteobacteria > Hyphomicrobiales > Amorphaceae > Acuticoccus > Acuticoccus sp. I52.16.1. The sequence goes on from NZ_CP094828.1 coordinate 1,191,364, forward strand.
GATCAAGAGGATCAGGACGACGATGGTGAGGATCACCGCCGGGTTCTCGGACACGCCGAGCAGCCCGTCGATCAGCGCGTTGGGGACCCGCTGGTGGACCAGCAGCCAGCCGAAGAAGCCCGCCGCGGCGATGACGAACATCACCCGGATGGTGTGCACCAGCGTCACCCACAGGATGCCCGGCAGCTCTTTGAGCTTCAATTCGCGGTAGACGAACATCGACAGGACCAGCGCATAGGCGCACGCCGCGACCCCCGCCTCCGTCGGCGTGAAGACGCCGGTGAAGATGCCGCCGATGATGATGACCGGCGTCAACAGCGAGAGGACCGAGTCGACGAAGCTGGCGAGCAGCTCGCGCCACGGCGCCCGCTCCGAGCGGGCCATGTTGGTGCGCCAGGAGACGAACCACACCGCCAGCATCAACGCGCCGGCCATGAGGATCCCCGGCACGACGCCGGCGAGAAAGAGCTTGGCGACCGAGACCCCGGTGATCGAGGAATAGAGGACGAAGGGGATCGACGGCGGGAAGACCGGGCCGATGGTCGACGAGGCGGCGGTGATCGCCGCGGAGAAGGCCGGGTCGTAGCCCTTGTCCTCCATGGCCTTGAGCTCGACCTGGCCGAGGCCCGCCGCGTCCGCCACCGCCGCGCCCGACATGCCGGAGAAGATGAGGCTGGCGACGACGTTCACCTGCCCCAGCCCGCCGCGGATGTGCCCGACGCAGGCGTTGGCGAAGCGGAAGATCCGCTCGGTGATGCCGCCGGTGTTCATGAGGTTGCCGGCGAGGATGAAGAAGGGGATCGCCAGCAGGGTGAAGGCGGTGGTGCCGGAGTACATGCGCTGCGGCAGCATCGCCAGGATGTGCCAGTCGCCGGAGAGCATGTAGAAGCCCGCCGCGGTCAGCCCCAGGGCCACCGCCACCGGCACGCCGATGGCGATCAGAAGGACCAGCGCACCCAGGATGATGAAGGGAAGCATCGACGCGTCCAGTTGAGGCCCGCCGCGGCGCGGCCGTGTTCGGTCACAGGAAGAGCGCGGGGACCGGGCCGGGCCCTCACCCCGCGGCACCGGGCCGCGCGGGCACCCGTTCGGGCGCCGCGCGGCCGCCGGGATCAGTTGCCGAGGAAGCTCTGGAACTTCGCCATGTTCTCTTCGCCGGTATACTCGGTGACGCGCTTCATCGCGTCCGAGCCGGCGACCTTCTCGCGGAACGGGGCGAGGTCGGGGCGGGTGATCGTCATGCCGCGCTCTTCCAGCTTGGCAAGCTCGTCCTCTTCCTGCGCGGCGACCAGCTCACGCATCAGCGCGCCGGCCTTCCCGCTCTCCTCGCGCACGATCTCCTGTTGCTCCGGCGTCAGCCGCTCGAAGGAGTCCTTGTTGATGACGTGGACCATCGAGTTGTAGACGTGCCGCGTCAGCGCCAGGTTGTCCTGAAAGTCGTCCAGGTTGAAGTGGTAGATCACGCCGACCGGGTTTTCCTGGCCGTCGACGACGCCCTGGTTCAGCGCGTTCGGAAGCTCCGGGAAAGCGATCTGCGTCGCCGAGGCGCCCAGCCCCTCGACCGCGGCCACGATCTGCAGCTCCGGCGGGGTGCGCAGCTTCAAGCCCGCCACGTCGTCCGGCGTCTCGATCGGGTGCTTGGAGTTGGTGATGTTGCGGAAGCCGTACTCCCAGTTGGAGAGCATGACGAGGCCCTGCTCCTCCAGCTTGGGCGCCACCCACTCCATGAACGGCCCGTCCAGCACCGCGTGGGCCTGCTCGTAGTCCTTGAAGGCGAACGGCGTCATCACCGTGCCGAACGCCTTCTCGTACTTGTCGAGCGCGCCCTGGGTGGGAAGGTTCATGTCGATCGCGCCGAGCACGGTCTGCTCCAGCTGCTCGGGCGGCGAGCCCAGCTCGTTGGCCGGGTAGAGCTCGACCTCGACCGCACCGTCCGTCCGCTCCTTCACGTTGTCGGCGAACTGCTGGGCGGCGATGTGGCCGGGGTGGGTCTCGGCCGCGAAGTGCGCCAGGCGCAGGGTGACGTCCTGGGCGAGCGCGCCGGTGGTCAGCGCCGGGGTCGCCAGAAGCGCGGCGAGCGACGCCGCGAGAAGAGTGGTCCGCATCGTTTCCTCCGATTTTATTGGTTTGCGCGTGGATCAGTCGTCGGCCGATTCGGGCAGCCGCGCTTCGATGCCCGTCAGCTCTTCGTAGGCCTTGATGACGGCCGTGCAGCCCTCGTCCGCGTGCCCCATGATCGAGGCGAGCGCATAGGTCTGCTCCACCGAGCGGGACATGAAGGCCGGCAGCCCCGCCTCCGACATCCACTCGGCGTAGTAGCGAACGTCCTTCTGGGCGTTCGCAAGGGACATGTGCGGGGTGAAATCGCGCTTCAGCGTCAGCTCGCCGTAGAGGTCCATCATCCCCGACTTGCCGCCCGCGGCGGAGATGATGCCGATGACCTTGGTCATGTCGAGCCCCTCGCGCGCCGCGAGCGCGAAGCCCTCGCAGAACGAGGCGACGTTGGCGAAGGCGATGTAGTTGTGAATGAGCTTCAGCCGGATCGCGTGCCCGGCGGGGCCGACGTGGAAGATGTTCTCGGCATAGGTCTCGAACACCGGCCGCAGCTCTTCCAGAAGGTCCGCGTCGCCGCCGAAGAGGACGTTCACGATCCCCGCGTCGGCGTGCTTGGGCGTGCGCGTCATCGGCGCCTCGCAGTAGCGGATGCCGAGCCGCTCGCACGCCTCGCGCATCGTGTCGACGTGGGAGGGGGAGACGGTGGTGTGGTCGAGGAAGACGGCGCCCGCCTTCATCGCGTCCAGCACGCCGCGCTTGATGGCCATGTCCTGCACGGCCTCGGCGGTGGTGATGCAGATGCCGAAGATGTCCGCCTCGGCCGCCATGGCGACGGGGTCGCTCCCGGCGACGGCACCGAAGCCGACCGCCTCGTCGACCGCTTCCCGGCGCAGGTCGGTCGCGGTTACGGAGAGCCCCTTGAGGGCCATGTTCTTGACGAGGCCGCGGCCCATGCCGCCCAGCCCGACGAACGCGATTCTCCGATCGCCGCCCACAACGCCCATCCCATATCCTCCGCAGTGCCGGCCGGTTCTGCGCCGGCTCTGCGACAACACATCACAAAGTCATTTGTCTGACAACTGCTTTAGCGATATGTGTTGTCCAGTCCGATACACAGGTTCAAGAGTGCCATTGCACCGATGCCGCCCGGCAGACGGTGCCGCCTGCGCCTCAGCGACGAAGGAGACCTCATGACGTCAGGGCTATTCGAACGGATCGACCGGCCGCGCCGGCTGCCCGACGAGATTGCGCGCTCCATCTCCGAGGCGATCTCCAGCGGGCAGCTCAAGCCTGGCGACCGGCTGCCGACCGAACATGCCCTCTCCGAGCAGTTCGGCGTCGCCCGCACCGTGGTGCGCGAGGCGGTGTCGCTCCTCAAATATGACGGTGTGATCTCGCCCAAGCGGGGCGTCGGCGCCTTCGTCACCGAGCCCAACGCGCGCTCGGCCTTCCGCATCTCCGGCGCCTGCTTCGAGAAGCGCCGCCAGCTCGTCCAGCTCCTGGAGCTGCGCACCGGGGTCCAGGCGGAGGCCTCGGCCTTGGCGGCCGGGGCACGCACCTCGCGCGACCTCGCCCGCATCGCCGCCCACCTCACCGAGATGGCGGAGGCGACCGACGAAGGCCTCGCCAACGCCACCCAGCGCTTCGACGCCGAGACCGCCTTCTACCGCGCCATCACCGAGGCGTCCGGCAACGACTATTATGTCGAGTTCGTCGGTATGATCGAGCGCAACGTGACCGAGAACCTGCGCTCGGTGGCGATCAAGAACGCGATGGCCGCCGAGTGGGGGCGCGAGGTTCTGGAGGAGCACCGCGCCGTCTTCCAGGCGCTGGACCAGGGCGACGCCGAGCGGGCCCGCACCGCGACGCGCACCCACTTCGAGCGTGCCGCCAGCCGCCTCGCCAGCCGCGCCGACATCGCCGACATCTGATCCACCGGGCGGCCCGCTCAGGCCGCCTGCGCCTCGCGGATCGCCCGCCACACCCGCTCCGCCGTCGCCGGCATGGCGATGTCGCGCACCCCGAGCGGGGCCAGCGCGTCGACGATGGCGTTGATGACCGTGGGCGGGGCGGAGATGCACCCGGCCTGTCCCGCCCCCTTCACGCCCAGCAGGTTGCGCTCGGTCGGCACGGGGTTGAACGCCACCTCGAAGGCCGGCAGGTCGTCCGCGCGCGGCAGCCAATAGTCCATCAGCGAGCCGGTCAGGAGCTGGCCGCCGGCGTCGTAGACGATGTCCTCGCCGAGCGCCTGGCCGATGCCCTGCGCCAGACCGCCGTGCACCTGGCCGAGGGTCAGCGCCGGGTTCACCATGTGCCCGTAATCGTCGACCGCGACGTAGCGCACCAGTTCGACCACGCCCGTCTGCGGGTCCACCTCCACCTCGGCGAAGTGGCAGCCGCTGGGGAAGGTGATCGGCGCATCCTCCCGGCGCACCAGCGTTTCCAGCCCGGCGCTCTCCCCATCCGCGCGGGCCGCCCGCGCCACCTCGGCGAGCGCCACCCTGCGCCCCGTGTCGCCCCGGACCACGAAGTGCCCGTCGGCGAACTCTATCGCGGCCGGGTCCGCCTGGAGAAGCTGCGCGGCGACCGGGGCGGCCGTCTCCAGCATCGCCTCGATCGCCAGCGCCAGCGTGCCGGCGCCCATGTGCATCGACCGCGCGCCGCCGTGGCCGTTGCCCATGCGCGTCCGACGCGTGTCGGCCTGCACGAAACGGAAGGCGTCGAGCGGCAGGCCCAGCCGCGCCGCCGCGACCTGCGCGAACGCGGTCTCGTGCCCCTGCCCGTTGGATTCGGTGCCGGTGACGATCTCGATCGGACCGCCCTCCGGGAAGCGCAGCCCCGCCTCTTCGACCGGCGCCCCGCGCGCGCTCTCCACGAAGCACGCCACGCCGAGGCCCGCGAGCCGGCCGCGCGTCCGCGCCGCCTCCCGCCGCGCCGCGAAACCGGCCGCGTCCACCGCCTCGGCCGCCCGGTCGATCGAGACCTCGAAGGCGCCGCAGTCCATCACCGCGCCCAGCGCCTTGCGGTAGGGGAAGGTGCGCACGACGTTGAGCCGCCGCAGCGCGACCGGGTCGAAGCCGCATTGCCGCGCGGCGAGGTCGATCAGCCGCTCGACGATGAAGTTCGCCTCCGGCTTGCCGGCGCCGCGGTAGGCGTCGACCGGCGCGGTGTTGGTGAAGGCGCCGCGGCTCTGCATCCGGATCGCGGGAATGTCGTACACGCCGCCCATCGCCGTGGCCGGCGCCAGGGTCGACGAGCCCGGCCCCACGGTGGACGCGTAGGCGCCGAGATCGCCGACGATCGCCACGTCGAGCCCGAGGAAACGCCCCTCCGCATCGAGCGCCAGGCGGCCGTGGGCGAACTGGGCGCGGGCGTGGACCGCGCCCATGAGATCGTCGGCGTTGGTGGAGACCCACCGGACGGGCCGCCGCAGCCGCCGCGCCGCCCACAGGAGCAGCGCATGCTCGGGATAGGGGAAGTTCTTGAGGCCGAAGCCGCCGCCCACATCCTCGGCGAAGACGGCAAGCTCGGCCTCGTCGATGTGGAGGACCGATCCGGCCAGCGCGCTGCGGATGCCGTGGACGCCCTGCCCCGTCACCTCCAGCCGCAGCCCGCCGGTCGCGGGGTCGGTGTCGGCGATGGCGGCGCGCGGTTCCATCGGAAAGGCGCTGAGGCGGTTGTTGACGATCGGCAGTTCCACAACGTGCGCGGCCGCCGCGAAGGCCGCGTCGGTCGCCGCCCGGTCGCCACGCTCGAAGACGAAAGCGAGGTTGCCCGGTGCCTCGTCCCACAGCTGCGGCGCGCCCGCGGCGAGCGCCTCCCGGGCGTCGGTGACGACCTCCAGCGCGTCATAGTCGATGTCGACCGCCTCGGCCGCGTCCATCGCCGCGGCCGGCGTTTCGGCGACGACGACCGCGACCGGCTCGCCGACGTAGCGCACGCGGCCGCGCGCCAGGATCCGCCGCGGCGGCACGATCAGCGGCCGCGGCCCGTCGAGTTTCACGTCGCACGGCAGCGTTCCCAGCCCATCCGCAGCGAGCTCGGCGTCGGCATAGACGCCCAGGACACCCGGCATCGCCGCGGCGGCGGCGAGGTCGACGCGCCGCATCTCGGCATGGGCGTGGGGGGAGCGCACCACCACCATGTGCGCCTCACCCGGCCGGTGGTGGTCGGCCGTGAAGCGCCCGCGGCCACGCACGAACCGCTCGTCCTCCAGGCGCAGGATCGATCCGTCGGCGGTGGGGGAAGATGGCGGCATCGATCCAAGCTCCGAGTTCAGCGCCCTGCGACACGCCGGCGTGCGCGCACGCCGGCCCGCTGCCGGCAGGTCGTTCCGCCCATAGCAGAGGCGGGGCGCACAAGGCACGCCCCCCTTGCCGCCTCGCCGGCACGCCCCCTTGCCGCCTCGCGGCCACGCCATCGGGCCGCCACGCCGCGCGCCATCGGGTCGCCCGCGGCGCGCCGGCCGGGTCAGAAGGCGTTGGTCTCGAAGACCTTGTCGATGTCGCGGTTCCAGACGCCGTAGTAGGCGTCGACCAGCTCGTCGGCGGGGGAGCGGCTGGAGTGGGCGGCGTCCTCCAGGAGGGTGAGGAAGGTCCGCTCGTCGGCGAGGTCGCCGTTGGCGCGGGCGCGGCGGCGCAACCCCTCGGAGGCGAGTGCCAGCGCCTCGCGCGCGATCTGCGCCACGGTGCGGCCGCGTACGTGGGTCAGCAGTCCGTCGGTCGGCACGCGGTTCCACATCACGGTGCGGTCCGCCGCCGTCAGCTCGTCGCACATGGCGAGCGCCTGGTCGAGGATGCCGTCGTCGTACAGGAGGCCGACCCAGAAGGCCGGCAGCGCGCAGATCCGCCCCCACGGTCCGGCGTCGGCCCCGCGCATCTCCAGGAAGCGCTTCAGCCGCACGTCCGGAAAGAGCGTCGACAGGTGGTTGATCCAGTCGCCCATCGTCGGCCGCTCGCCGGGCAGCTTGTCGAACCGGCCGTCCATGAACTGGCGGAAGGTCGCACCGGTCGCCTCGATGTAGGCGTCGCCGCGCTTGACGAAGTACATCGGCACGTCGAGCGCCCAGTCGACGTAGCGCTCGTAGCCGAAGCCGTCCTCGAAGGCGAACGGGATCGGGCCGGAGCGTTGCAGGTCGACGTCGCGCCAGACCTCGCCGCGGTTGGAGCGCAAGCCGTTCGGCACCCCCTCGACGAAGGGGGAGTTGGCGAACAGCGCCGTCGCCACCGGTTGCAGCGCCAGGCCGACGCGCATCTTCTTGACCATGTCCGCCTCGGTCGAGAAGTCGAGGTTGACCTGGATCGTGGCGGTGCGGTGCATCATGTCGAGCCCGCGGGTGCCGACCTTGGGCATGTAGGCGCGCATGATGTCGTAGCGCTGCTTGGGCATGCGGGCGGCTTCGTCGATCGTCCAGGTCGGACAGAAGCCGAGACCGAGGAAGCCGATGCCCAGCTTCTCGGCGATCTCGCGCACCTGCACCAGGTGCCCGTTCGCCTCCACGCAGGTCTCGTGCAACGTCGCGAGCGGCGCGCCCGACAGCTCGAACTGGCCGCCCGGCTCGATGGAGATCGCGCCGCCGCCCTCCGTCCCGGCGAGGCCGATGATGCGGCCCTGATCGTTGATCGGCTCCCAGCCCGTCTCCTCGCCGAGGGCGGTCAGGATCGCGCCGATGCCGTTCTCGCCCTCGTAGGGGACGGGCGACAGGTCGGCGAGATTGAAGGCGAACTTCTCGTGTTCGGTGCCGATTCGAAAGTCCGCCGCCGGCTTCTCGCCGGCTGCGATGTACGCGACAAGCGCATCCAGCCCCTCGATCGGCGTATCATCCAGAGTATCGCGCGCCATCGTCCCCTCGCCATTGGCCGGCGGACCATAGTGAGGTGATCGCCGCGGTGCAACTACGTGCCATGCCACTTAAGTCGCTAGGCGATATTCAGCGGCGACAGCCCTCGCCCACCAGCGACAAAAGTGCAACAACTCCCTGCACTCGCCCCCGGATTTGCTGCCGCGCACCGGCCGCAGCGGTCACCCGGTCAACTGGGAAAGGCGGCTTCCACCAGGGCCAGCAGCGCCACGGCCGCGGTGTCGGCCCGCAGGATCCGCGGCCCCAGCGAGACCCGCACCGCCCGCGGCGCGAACAGCGCCCGCTCCTCCGCCGAGAAGCCGCCCTCCGGACCGACCAGCACCGCCAGCGGCGATCCGGCGGCGCGGATGGTGGCGACGGCGTCCATCGCGTCGCCGGCGAGCGCCTCGTCGGCCACTACCAGCGGTCGGTCGAGGCTGCCCAGGAAGTCGCTCAGGGCCACCGGCTCGTCGATCTGCGGCACGCAGAGGATGCCGCACTGCTCGCACGCCTCGACGATGTTGGCCGCCAGCCGCTCGCGGTTGATCTTGCGCACCTGCCCATGCTGGGTCAGCACCGGCACCAGCCGGCCGGCCCCCATCTCGGTCGCCTTCTCGACCATGTAGTCGAACCGGGCCTGCTTGAGCGGGGCGAAGGCGTAGACGAGCGTCGGCCGCCGGGTCTGCGCCGCGGTCTTCTCCACCGCCTCGGCGCCGCCGGCCTTCTTGCCCAGCTCGGCGACCTCGGCGCGCCACTCCCCGTCCCGCCCGTTGAAGACGAGGATCGAGGCGCCCGGCGCCAGCCGGAGCACGTTCTTCAGGTAATTGGTCTGCCGCTGGTCGAAGGCGATGGGACCGGGCAGATCGGCGTGGACGAAGAGGCGAGGAGCGGTGAAGTCGCGCAAGGGAGAGGTTCCGGTAGCGGATCGAAGCTCCTATCATAGCGCCGATGGCAGACCCCTTCACCCTCTTCGAAGACGAGCGCCCGGCTTCGTCCAACGCGGCCGAATTCACCGTCTCGGAGCTGTCGCGCGCAGTGAAGCGCACGGTGGAGGACGGGTTCGGCTACGTGCGCGTGCGCGGCGAGATCGGCGGCTTCCGCGGCCGCCACTCGTCCGGCCACTGCTACTTCTCCCTCAAGGACGCCGACGCCACGATCGACGCCGTCGTCTGGAAGGGGGCGTGGTCCAAGCTCGCCACCAAGCCGGAGGAAGGCCTCGAGGTCATCGCCACCGGGCGGCTGACCACCTACCCGCGCAGCTCCAAGTACCAGATCGTCGTCGACAATCTGGAGCCCGCCGGCCTCGGCGCCCTGATGAAGCTCCTCGAGGAACGGCGTCAGAAGCTCGCCGCCGAGGGCCTGTTCGACGAAGCGCGCCGCCGCCCGCTGCCGCTCATGCCGCGCGTCATCGGTGTCGTCACCTCGCCCACCGGCGCCGTCATCCGCGACATTCTGCATCGCATCGCGGACCGCTTTCCGGCGCATGTCGTCGTCTGGCCGGTCCGCGTCCAGGGCGAGACGTCGGCCGCGGAGGTGACGGCCGCGGTCCAGGGCTTCGCCGGCGACTATGGCGGGCCGCGGCCCGACGTGATCATCGTCGCGCGCGGCGGCGGCTCGGTGGAGGACCTCTGGGGCTACAACGACGAGGCGCTGGTGCGCGCGGTCGCGGCGAGCCCGATCCCGATCGTCTCGGCCGTCGGCCACGAGACCGACTGGACCCTCGTCGACCATGCCGCCGATCACCGCGCACCGACGCCGACCGGCGCGGCCGAGCGTGTCGTCCCCGTCCGGGCCGAGTGCCTGGCGACGCTGGCCGACCGCGCCCGCCGGCTGGATACCGCGATGGCGACGCACCTGCGCCACCGCGCCGAGCATCTGCGCTTCCTGTCGCGCGGGCTGCCGCCCGGCCCCACGCTCGTCGACCCCCTGCGCCAACGGCTCGACATCGCCGCCGACCGTGCCCTCGCTGCCCTCTTCAAGCAGACGGCGGACGCGCGCCACCGCTGGCTCGTCGCCACGCGCCACCTGTCGCCGGCCATCGCCCACCGCCCCGTCGAGCGCGCGGGCGACCGCCTCGCCATGGCGAGCGCCCGCCTCGCCCGCGCCGCCGACGGCACGCTGGCCGACCGCCGCGCCGCCGCCGCCCGCACCGGCGCGCGTCTTTCGCCGCACCTGCTGGCGCGCCCCGTGGCCGACCAGCGGGACCGCCTCGCCCGCGCGGTGCAGCGGCGCGACCGGGTGGCGACCCACCTCCTCGCGACGCTCCGTCACCGCTTGACCGGGATCGACAAGCTGCTCGGCGCGCTCTCCTACACCGCCGTGCTCGATCGCGGCTTCGCCCTGGTGCGCCGTGGCGACGACAGCACCGTCCGTTCGGCCGCCGCGGTCGGCAAGGGCGAGGCGCTTCAGCTCCAGTTCGCCGACGGGCGCGTCGCCGTGGTGGAAGGCTCCGGCCCGGCGCGCTCGGCCGCGGCGCAGAGCCCCACCCCGCGTCGCCGCTCCCGCAAGGTCGACGACCGCCAGGGCACCCTGCTTTAGACCACGCCCCTCAGCGGTTGCGCACGACCACGCACGGCACCAGCGCCTTGGCGACGCGGCGACATGTCGCCTCCGCCTCGCCCCGGCTCTGGGCCGCGAACTGGACGGCGTGGATGGGCCGCCGCCCGCGGGCCGCAAAGCGCCGCACCACGATGTTGGGCTCCTCCGCCGCGAGGTCGCCCGGCAGCCGCCCCTTCACGCGCCCGTACATCCGCATCGCGATGTTGCGCTGAGGGTGGCCGGCGACCTGCGCGCCCCAGGGCGTCCACCCCGAAGCTCCGCCGGACGGCGGCGCGACCGCCCGTGCCTGCCCCAGCGAGGCGACGAGCTTGGGGCAGTCGACCTTCGGCGCATCGTAGGCCGGGCGCGGACCGGGGACGACGGGGAGCTTCGGCAGCGGCGCGCCGCGGGTCCGCGCGTCGAGCGAGACCAGCTCCAGCCCCAGATCGCGCGGCCCCTCCGGCTCGCTCTCGGCCGGCGGCGGGCGCAACTGGCCGGCCCCGGCGAGGACGGCCGGCGCGGGCCGGGAGGTCAGCATATTGCGCCGGGCGGCGGCGAGGTTGGCCCAATACTGCGCCGAGCGGCCGGTGATCGAGTAGACGTAGTCGATCGTCTCGTACGGCAGGCCGCCGACGCCGGCGACGAACGGGGGCACGCGGTTGGGGCCGCCGTTGTAGCCGGCCGCGGCGAGGCCCCAGAACCCGAAGCGCCGCTTCAGGTCGGCCAGGAAGTGAGCCGAGGCGTAGAGCGCCTCCTCTCGGTCGAACGGGTTCTTCAGCCCGCGGATCCGCGCGGTGCCGGGCATGAACTGGGCGATCCCCTGCGCGCCGACGGGACTGACCGCGCCCGGATTGAACCGGCTTTCCTTCCAGATCAGGCGGATGAAGAAATCGTGCGGGACACCGTGCCGGTCGGCCGCCGCGGTCAGGAGGCGGCACAGCTCCGCCACCTCCTTCTCTTTCTCGGCAGCCCTCTCCTTCTCGGCAGCCCTCGCGGCGTCGGCTTGCGCGGCGTCCGTGTCCCGGTCCGCGTCGGCGCCGGCGTCGGGCTCGTCCCCGGCCGACGCCCCATCGTCGCCGCCTCCGCCCGGCGCATCGTTCGTCGCAGCGGCCGTCCCGTCATCGATGCCCTCGCCAGCGCCCGGTTCGGAGCCCTCGGCATCGCCCGGCACCGCGCCGTCGACCGCCGGCGTACCCGCGGGCGTGCCCGCGGCGGGCGGGGCGCCGTCGGCCTCCGGCTCGCCCTGGAGGCGCGCATCGCGGCAGCCTTCGGCCTTCCCGCATGACGGCCATTCATTGGCCCGAGCGATTCCCGTTCCTATCTGAGCGCAGACGAGAATTAAGGCGAGGCCGAGCGGGACTGTCCGGCCGTGCCGGCCCCGCCCCTGCCGCCGAACCGTTCCACGGGCAAAACCATGGATCCTGCGCCACAATACGACTGTATTATTTACCAATCCGCGCACGCAATTATCACCATGCCATTGTCAAGCCCTGTCGCGACCCCCATCACATGGCGGAAAAGATCGGAACGGACCACACATTGACCATCACGCTTCATCACGGCGACTTGCCCGAGCGCCTCAGGGACGTGACCTCCATCGCCATCGACACCGAGGCGATGGGGCTGCAATTTCCGCGCGACCGCCTCTGCCTCGTCCAGTTGTCGCGGGGCGACGGCAATGTCGACCTGGTGAAGATCGCCAAGGGGCAGACCGCCGCTCCCAATCTCACCGCCATGCTGGCCGATCCCACGATCGAGAAGCTGTTCCACTATGGCCGGTTCGACATGGGGATCCTCGCCGCCACTTTCGGGGTGATGCCGGCGCCGATCTATTGCACCAAGATCGCATCGCGCCTGGTGCGAACCTACACCGATCGGCACGGCCTGCGCGAGCTGGCTCGCGAGGTCGCCGGGGAGGACATCTCCAAGCAGCAGCAATCCTCCGACTGGGGCGCCGGCGAGCTGACCGACGCGCAGATGGCCTACGCCGCCTCCGACGTCCTGCATCTGCACAAGATCCGCAAGGGTCTCGACGTGATGCTGGAGCGCGAGGGGCGGGCCGATCTCGCCACGCGGCTGTTCGCCTTCCTGCCGACCCGTGTCGAGCTCGACCTCGCCGGTTGGCCCGACGTCGACATCTTCGCCCACTCATGACCGACGCCGCCGCGCTCCCACTCCCTGGCGACGGCTCCTTCGCGCCCCGCACGCGGCGGCGCGAGGAGCAGCGCGCCCTGCGCAACACGCGCCGCGTCAAGCGCCTGCGCGTCCTGGTGCCGACGCTGGGGATGATGATCGCGGCGGTGATCACCGTCGCCGCGGTGCTGCCCAAGCTCTTCCCCATCGCCGCCCTCGCCGGCCTGTCGCTGACGGCCGACGGCCTCGTCATGAACGAGCCCAAGCTCGCCGGTCATCTCGGCGGCGGGCGGCGCTACGAAGTCGTCGCCTCACGCGCCATCCAGAGCCTGCTGACGCCCTCCCACCTCGCCATCGAGGGCCTCGACGCGAAGCTCGAGATGAGCGACGGCGAGCGCGTCGCCATGCACTCCGACGAGGCCACCTACGACACCAACACCGAGGTGCTGACGCTCGACGACGGCATCCGCATCGATTCCACCGACGGCACCCAGGCCTCGATGGATCGCGCCACCGTGCTCTTCCAGAAGGGTGAGATGCACTCCGAGGCCGGTGTCTCGATCAATTCCCCCCGCGGCACGATCCGCGCCGGTCGCATCGACGTATTCGATGGTGGCGACCTCATCCGCTTCTCCGATGGCGTTGCCATCACCATCCACCCCGCGACCTAGATTCGGAGCCGACATGGTCCCCCACCTCGCCCGCGTTCTCCTGTTGGCCCTACTGGTCGCTCCCCTGCCGGCTGCCGCGCAGCAGCTCCAGACCGGGTTCGCCGACTTCGGCCAGGATCAGGACACCCCCATCGAGATCGAGGCCGACGCGCTGGAAGTGCAGGACAAGCAGTCGACCGCCGTCTTCACCGGCAACGTCACCGTGCGCCAGGGCAACGCCGCCCTGCAGACCTCGCGCCTGACCGTCGTCTACTCCCAGTCCGCGCTGCCTTCGCCGGACGCGGCCACTTCCGCCGCCTCCACCGGCAAGGCCCCCTCCACCCCCGGCCAGCAGCGCATCTCGCGCCTGGAAGCCTCCGGCGAGGTGCTCCTCGAGTCCGACGGGCAGACCGCCACCGGCAACGACGGCGTGATCGACTTCGACTCCAACACGCTCTCCCTCAACGGCAACGTCACCCTCACCCAGGGCCAAAATGTCGTCACCGGCGACACCCTCACCGTCGACCTCAACACCGGCATCGCCCGTGTGCAGTCGACCGGGCGCGTGCGCGTCCTCCTCACTCCCGGCGGCAACTGACCGGCGCGCCGGCGCAGCCGATCCGGCACGCCGGCCGGGCTCACCGATGCCTCTTCGCAAAGCACGAAGGCCGCAGCGTGGGCGAATCTTGCCGCACGATGCGGCGGCGGCCAAAAACCCCCTTGCCGTCGCGCCGCCACGCCGGTACATACCAGCCATGATCGACGCCACGTCCCTCCCGCGCCTGTCGCCGCCCCCCGGGCCGGCCGCGCTTCCGGCCGTGCGCCTCCTTCTTCTCCTTACCAGCCCCTGAGCGTCGGCGGCCCGCCGGACGGGCGCACGTTCAGGGGATGATCGAACCACCAACCCGATCATGCGGCCACGCGTCGATGCCTCGCGCTCGCGCCCGCCGCCCCAGGAGAACGACCGTGCCCACCGACAACAACGTCATCATCTTCGACACCACCCTGCGCGACGGCGAGCAGTCCGCCGGCGCCACCATGACCCACGACGAGAAGGTCTCCATCGCGCTGACCCTCGACGACATGAAGGTCGACGTCATCGAGGCCGGCTTCCCCATCGCCTCTCAAGGCGACTTCGAGGCCGTATCCGAGATCGCCCGCCAGGTGCAGACCTCCGTCGTCGCCGGCCTCGCCCGCGCCGTTCCGGCCGACATCGCCCGCGCCGGCGAAGCCGTGCGCCACGCCCGCCGCCCGCGCATCCACACCTTCGTCTCCACCTCGCCCATCCACCTCCAGCATCAGATGCGCGCCTCCGAGGACGAGGTCGTCGCGATCATCGAGAAGACCGTCACCCAGGCGCGCGGCCTGGTCGACGACGTCGAATGGTCGGGCATGGACGCCACCCGCACCCCGCTCGACTATCTCGCACGCTGCGTCGAGACCGCGATCCGCTGCGGCGCCACCACCATCAACCTGCCCGACACCGTCGGCTACGCGACGCCCACCGAATACCGCGCCATGTTCGAGTACATCCGCGAGCGATGCGGCGACGACGTCATCTACTCCACCCATTGCCACAACGACCTCGGCCTCGCCGTCGCCAATTCGCTGGCGGGCCTGGAAGGCGGCGCCCGGCAGATCGAGTGCACCATCAACGGCCTCGGCGAGCGGGCCGGCAACGCCGCGCTGGAGGAGGTCGTCATGGCCCTCAAGGTGCGCGGCGACGTCATGCCGTGGACCACGGGGGTCGACACCACCAAGCTGATGCGCGCCTCCAAGCTGGTCTCGGTCGCCTCCGGCTTCCAGGTCCAGTACAACAAGGCCATCGTCGGCAAGAACGCCTTCGCGCACGAGAGCGGCATCCACCAGGACGGCATGCTCAAGCACGCCGAGACGTACGAGATCATGCGGCCCGAGGATGTCGGCGTGCACTCGTCCTCGCTGGTGATGGGCAAGCACTCCGGCCGCCACGCCTTCAAGTCCAAGCTGAAGGAGCTGGGCTTCGAGCTGGGCGACAACGCCCTGCAGGACGCCTTCCGCCGCTTCAAGGACCTCGCAGACCGCAAGAAGAACGTCTACGACGAGGACATCGAGGCGCTCTTGGAAGATCAGATCCAGGAGGTCGCCGAGCGCGCCAAGGTGATGAGCCTGACCGTGATCGCCGGCACCGGCGGCCCGCAGAAGGCGATCCTGGTGATGGACGTCGAGGGCCGTCACGTCACCGAGGAGGCGACCGGCTCAGGCCCCGTCGACGCGGTCTTCAACGCGGTCAAGAAGATCGTCCCGCACGAGGCCAAGCTCTCGCTCTACCAGGTCCACGCCGTCACTGAGGGCACCGACGCCCAGGCCGAAGTGTCCGTGAGGCTGGAGCACGACGGCCGCATCGAGTCCGGCCGCGGCGCCGACGTCGACACCCTGGTGGCGTCCGCCAAGGCGTATGTGGCGGCGGTCAACAAGCTGCAGGCCCGGCGGCGGTTGCATGCGCAGGGGGGCGACACGGGGACGGTGGCGGCGGAGTAGGGGCGGGGATCACGGACCGATTTCGGCGCGTCGACGACGCGGCCGCGCCAGAAAGTTCGCTCAGCCGTCTCGTACCAAAGAACCCTGTTCCCATTCGTCCATCATCACTGGAAAGTCACTGGGAGGCGCAAATGATGCCTCCCAGAACTCTATCGGATCAAACATCGGCCTCGGCACCCCGCCTAGATCTCGACCAGTGACCAACAAGCTCATCTTCGCTGCCACGGACGTTATGGCTGAGTGGCAGCCCCGAAATTCGTCCAAGCATACTCCACTCGGGTCCACCCCCATCCGGCTCGCTTTGTCGGCCGAATGTAAGACGTACTTGTTCGCGTAGCTCGAAATTTTTTGGATCGGAGCAAGATTTAGTGTCCGCTCTACCCAATCAAAATACTCTTCACTGACAGAGTCATCGCCTGGAGCGTTTCCCGCGCGCTCTCCGGTAAATTGATCAAATGTCTGACTGAGAGATCGCTCCGACAAGGACGATGGTCCCCCAACACACTTGCATGCCTCTATGTACTTCGAACGACAAATAATACGACGATGCGTATAGACATCATCTATCAAACGCCGCAGAGATATAACTTGCCTCTCGGGCCTCCTACTTGCCGGTTCCATCAATCTCCGAATAATAAATAATTGTTCAGAAATGTACCCACGATCGATTGAATCGACAATGATCGGATTCAGGACAGCGAAGCGGCCGCCGGCCTCTGACGCGTAGCGTCTCGCCTCGTTTATCAACCGAAAAGACGCGTCCGACCATAATAACGCTTGGAGCTGGTGCTTGATCGCCTGGTGCTCATCAAATTCGAGCCAATCCATCCACTCTTTGCGCTTATAGATATACTGATCCAACTGCAAACTCCGCTCGTAGGATTATTGAAATCACCCGTCGTCGTCTCAAGATCCCCGTCGGTTACACAGTCGGCTGTCGCAATCATTCGTTCGCCGCCGCCTCCATACTCCCACCGTCCCTCACCCGGGGGAGGCGGAACCGGACCGACCGACGACGGGGTGAGGGGCACCGGTTGCCTCCGGTCGGCGCGCGTAACGAGCGCACCGGCCGAAGGTGGAGCGGTCCGGGCCGATGACGATGCGCGGTGGTACGACGGGCCGGGCCCGATAGCCGCGACTGTCCCCTCTCCGGGGAGAGGCCCCATGGATCGGTGTGACGGTTCACCCTGAGCCGTAACGCCCACCCGGACCCGCGAAAAAGCCGAGAACGGGACGCGTGAGGACGGCCTCACAAAATTCATCAGCGGTCGCCCTCTCGCGTCCCGCCTCCCCGTCCGCCCTCCGCCGGCCCCGCCGCGCGAAGCCGCGCCCGCACGCCCGCGCCACCGCGCGCCCAGCCGGCACCGCCCTCCGCACACGAAAAAAGGCGCCCTCGGAGCGCCCCTCCCCCATCCGTCGAAACCCGCCGGCCGCCAGCGAGCGCGCCCCGCACCCGCCCGGCGCCTGTCGCTTACCGCAGCGTCGTCGTGCCGTTCACGCCGATGCCGGGGCGGTCGGTCGGCCGGAACGTGTCCACCTGCCGCTGCGAGTTGCGGATCGCCCGGTCCCGCAGCTCGTACGACTGAAGCTGCCGCTCGTACGACTGCTGCTGCTGGACCGACTGCGCATCCCGCCGCTGGTCCTGCAAGATCTGCCGGTTCTGCTGCGCATCATACTGCGCCAGCGCGGTGCCGCCCGACACCACGCACGCCAGCATCAATAAGAGTCTCGCCAACGCCCGCTCTCCCACAACGCGTTCAACCCTTCGCGGTATGTGGGATGCGCGAGCCGAACCCCCAACTCCTGACGGATGCGCGCGTTCGAAACCCGCTTCACTTCTCCGTAAAAAGACCGCGCCATCGGCGACAGCTCCGCCTCGTCGAACGGCACCTCCGGCGGTGGCTCCACCCCCATCAGCGCCGCCGCATAGGCCACCACCTCCTCCGGCGGCGCCGGTTCGTTGTCGGCCACGTTGTAGACGCGCGACGCCGGCCGCTCCACCGAGGCCATCAGCGTGCGCCCGATATCCTCTACATGGATCCGGTTGAACACCTGCCCCGGCTTGACGATCCGCTTCGCCTTCCCCGCCTCGAGCGCCACGAACTGGTTGCGCCCCGGCCCGTAGATCCCCGCCAGGCGGAACACCGCCGTCGGCACCGCGATGCGCCGTCCCAGCGCCGTCCACGCCGCCTCCGCCTCCAGCCGCCACACCCCGCGATCCGCCGTCGGATGGCAGCTCGCCCGCTCGTCCACCACCGCCCCGTCGTGGTCGCCATAGACCCCCACGGTCGAAAGGTAGCCGATCCACTTCAGGTCCGGCGCATGCGCCAGGTCCCGCTCGATCACCCGCAGGAACGGGTCCCCGTCCCCGTCCGGCCCCGCCGAGACCAAGAGGTGCGTCGCATGCCGCACCGCCTCGGAGAGCGTCAGGCTCTCTTCGCCGTGGTACAGCACCGAGCGGACCCCCGAACGGTGCAGCGCATCCGCCTTATCCTCGGAGCGCGTGGTGCCCACTACACTCGAGGGGCGGGCAAGGCGCATGAAGGCGCGGGCGGAGTACCCGAATCCCAGGCCGACAAGGCGCATGTCGGTCTGGCGCGGTTCGTCGGTCAGGGCGTGCATGGCTCTTCCTCGTGGTGCCACTCGTTCAGTACCAGCGGGTCATGTTCCTGCGATCGCCGTGCCAGACGCAAGGCGGCGAGCCGATCGGCCGGCAGCACCCGCCCAGCGGCCCACACCGCCGCCGCCCGAACCTGCGGCGCCGCGTCCGCGGTCCGCGCCTCGATCAGCGGCGCCAGCGCGGGCTCCCCGGCGTTGCCCACCGCGACCATCACGTTGCGCACGAAGCGCTCCCGCCCCAGCCGCTTGACCGGCGTGCCGGCGTAGCGCGTGCGGAAGGCCGCGTCGTCGAGGCTCGCCAGCTCGGCCAGCGGTGCCGGCTCGTCCTCGCCCGCCAGCTTCATCTCGGAGGCCTCCTGCGCGAACCGGTTCCACGGACACACCGCCAGGCAGTCGTCACAGCCGAAGATGCGATTTCCCATCCCCGCTCGAAAGGGCCGCGGTATCATACCCCTGGCCTCGACCGTCAGGTAGGCCAGACAGCGGCGGGCGTCCAATCTGTAGGGCGCGGGAAAGGCATTCGTGGGGCAGACATCGAGACAGCGCCGGCAGGATCCGCAATGGTCGCGTTCCGCGTCGTCCGGGGCGAGCTCCAGCGTGGTGAAGATCGCGCCCAGGAAGAGCCAGGAGCCCGCCCGGCGCGAGACCAGGTTGGTGTGCTTGCCCTGCCAGCCGAGCCCGGCCGCCGCCGCCAGCGGCTTCTCCATCACCGGAGCGGTGTCGACGAAGACCTTCACGTCGCCGCCGAAGCGCGCCACCAGGCGCTGCGCCAGGCCTTTCAACCGCCCCTTCATTACATCGTGGTAATCGCGTCCCCGTGCGTAGACCGAAACCACCCCGCGATCGCGCCGCGCCAGATCCTTCATCGGGTCGGCACGCGGGCCG
Organism: Acuticoccus sp. I52.16.1; assembly: GCF_022865125.1. NCBI lineage: Bacteria > Pseudomonadati > Pseudomonadota > Alphaproteobacteria > Hyphomicrobiales > Amorphaceae > Acuticoccus > Acuticoccus sp. I52.16.1. The sequence goes on from NZ_CP094828.1 coordinate 1,210,603, forward strand.
TAGTTCATCCCCAGCATGATGACCGAGCGTGCCTCGGCCCACAGCGCCTGGGGATGGCGCCGGCGCGCGGCGGTCGCCGGCAGCCACGCCATGTCGCCATGGTGGCCCGCGGCGACGGCCGCCTCCAGGCGCGCCCCGTGCACCGCGGCGAACGTCGCCGGGTCGGCGACGCGCAGGTCGAAGAATCCCGCCGCCAGCGCGTCCTCGCGCAGGAACCGCTTGGCCGCCTCGCTAGAAGTCGAGGTCGGCATAATGCGGGGCGGGCGCGACGAGGCGCGCCTTGTCCGTCAGGAGCGGGCGAAAGGCCGGCCGCGACTTCACCCGCTGATACCACTGCTTCACCGCAGGATCGGCATCCCACGGCGCCTCGCCCAGATAATCGACGCTGGAGAGCGCCGCCGCGGCGGCGAGATCGGCAAAACTCAGGCTGTCCCCCGCGAGCCAATGCCGCGAGGACGTCAGTGCGCCGAGATAGTGCATGTGGCCGACGATGTTGTGCCGCGCCTGGCGCATCGCCCCGGAGTCCGGCGCACCGCCGCCGCGCTTGTTCGGGATCTCCAGCTTCAGGATCCGCTCCATCACCAGCGGCCCGGCGACCTCGTCGTCGAACTTCACCAGGAACCAGTCGACGAGGCGGCGCACCTCGGCGCGCTGCATCGGGTCGGACGGCATCAGGCGGTGGGCGGAGCGCATGTCGCCGTAGCGCTCGTCGACGTATTCCATCAAAACCCGCGCGCCGATCAGCGGGCCGCGGCCGTTGTCGTAGGCCATCGGCAGCGTCAAACCCGGATTCACGGCCACGAACTCCGGCCGCCCCTCCCAGAAGGGCTCCGTCGTCAGGTCCACCTCGATCGCGTGTTCGGCCAGCGCGAGCCGGGCGAAGCGACACGCGGGAAGGAAGGGATGGTGGTGAAGGATCATCGACTCCAGCGCCTAGCGCTTAACAAAGGTGTTGGGACGCCGCACGCGTTCCGGCGCATGCAGGCCGAACGCGATATAGCGGTTCACACGGACATCACATAGGGCGAACGAATGGAAGCCGACACAATCGCTTCGGCGATCATATTGGGCATCGTCGAGGGTCTCACGGAATTCATTCCCGTGTCGTCCACCGGCCATGTCCTTCTCCTGGGCGAACTTCTCGGCTTCGATTCGGCCGGTAAGACCTTCGAGGTGCTGATCCAACTCGGCGCGATCTGCGCCCTTCTCGCGGTCTACACCGTCAAGCTCACCAAGATCGTGCTGGCAATCCCGCACGACCCGGCCGCGCGCAATTTCTGCGCCGGCATCGTCATCGCCTTCCTGCCGGCCGCGATCGCCGGCGTGCTCCTGCACGACTTCATCAAGACCGTGCTCTACGAGAGTCCGGCGCTGATCTGCACCAGCCTCATCGTCGGCGGCGTCGCCCTGCTCATGATCGACCGCAAGGCCCCCACGCCGCACTACCACGACGCGACGCGGTTCCCGCTGTGGCTCGCGCTCGCGATCGGCTGCTGCCAGATGCTGGCGCTGGTGCCGGGTGTCTCGCGCTCCGGGGCGACGATCGGCGGGGCGCTGATGTTCCGGGCCGACAAACGCGCGGCGGCGGAGTTCTCCTTCTTCCTGGCACTGCCGACGATGACCGGGGCTTTCGTCTACGACCTCTACGCCAACCGCAACGTGCTTTCGGTCAACGATGGGCTGATCATCGCGATCGGCTTCGTGACGGCGTTCATCTCGGCGGTGTTCGTGGTGCGCACTCTGCTGGACTTCGTGTCGCGCCACGGGTTCACGCCGTTCGCGTGGTGGCGCATCGCGGTGGGCGTGCTCGGCCTCGCGATCATCACCTACGCGGGTTGACGATGCGCGGGCGCCGCCGGCGATCAGCCGCCGCGGCCGCCCGCCGGTCGAGCGACCGGCCGGCGGTGGGGAGGCCACCGCCGCGATCCCGTCAGGCGGCGCTGCCGGGCTCGGCGAACTGGCCGTTGCGGCGGTAGGTCCACAGGTAGGTCGGCAGGATCGCCGTCATGCTGCGCGGGTCGAGATCCGCAGCCGCCAGCGTCCGGCCTTCGGCGGCGGCCGCCTCGGAAACCACGTTGTCGGTCCTCAGCAGCTCGACCTGGTCGGGCGTCAACGGTGGCTTGGGGAGGTATTGCAGGACGCGCGCCTTCGCCTTCGCCAGGCCCCACGGCAGCGAGACCAGCTTGCGCTTCTGGTGCGTGATCTCGCCCATCAGCTCCATCAGTTCGCGGAAGGTCTTCACGTCCGGCCCGCCCAGCTCGTAGATCCGCCCGCCGGCGATGTCCCCCTCGACCGCGGCCGCCACGAACTGGCCGACGTCGCCGACGTAGATCGGCTGGAACCGCGTCTCGCCTCCGCCGATCAGCGGCAGCACCGGCGACAGTCGCGCCATCCCGGCGAAGCGGTTGAAGAAGTCGTCCTCCGGGCCGAACAGCACCGAGGGCCGCACCACGACCGCGCCGGGATAGTGCTCCAGCGCCGCCGCCTCGCCCGCCGCCTTGGTCCTGGCATAGTCGGACGCCCCGTCGGCATCCGCCCCCAGCGCCGACATGTGGACGAGGTGCGGGACCCCCGCCGCCTTCGCCGCCTCGGCGACGTTGCGGGCGCCCTCTTTCTGCACCGCGTCGAACGTCTGCTTGCCGCCCTCGGACAGGATGCCGACCAGGTTCACCACGACGTCGCTATGGGAGATCGCGTGCGCGACACTCTCCTTGCTGCGCACGTTGGCGAACACCGGCGCGATCTGGCCGACGCCGCCCATCGGTTGCAGATGGCCGACGAGATCGGGCCGGCGGACGGCGATGCGCACACGCCAGCCGCGTTTGGCCAGCGCGCGGACCACGTACCGCCCGACAAAACCAGAGCCCCCGAAAACCGTGACCAACTTGCTCGGATTGCGCTCCATCGTTCCCTCGCCCGCCACCTTGGTGCAGTTCCAGGGTTAGGGCGTTGCGCTTTTGAGAGCAACGGTGGATCGCGCCGCCGGGACGATTGGCTGTTCGTTTGCATGAGCGGTGAAGTTCGTGAGCGAATGGAGTTGACTCGCGAACGGGTTGGCTATACCTCGCGTGGCTCCACCCCAAGCCCAGGTGGCGGAACTGGTAGACGCGCACGGTTCAGGTCCGTGTGGGGCAACCCGTGGAGGTTCGAGTCCTCTCCTGGGCACCACTCCTGTCTGAAGTGGTTGCGATCGCCGGGAACCGTGTTCCCGTGGAGCTCCAGCGGCTCCAGTGCTCCACATGCGCCGTTCATACTCACCCGCATTCCCGCCGCGTCCTTCTGGCACCTCACGATATCCCATCCCGGCACCCTCGCCGCAGCGCCCTCACGAACGGGTCTCGCGGTCGATCGGACCGGTAGGTCGGACGGTTGCCCAACTCCTGTGCATGTGATCCCGTACGGGCGGCGCCGGCGTCGGCGCGATCCGAGGACGCGCGACAGGAAGACCCCAGAATGACACTCCGACAGACCGATTTCGTCGAGATCACCGGGGCGAGGGACATCGAGGCCGCCGTCGTCGGCGACCGGACATTCGTCTATGCGGCGGTCAAAACGGGTCCGAACATCGGGGACGCCGTCACCGTCGCCTACGAATTGACGTCCGACGGATCGTTGGACGCGATCGAAACCGAGGCCGATCCGGTGGGCCAACTCGATTTCGAGGTCGTTGCCGTCGGTGAGGCGACCTACCTTTTCACGGTCGGCGAGACCGACGACGCCGACAACCTGAGCAGCTATCGGATCGAGGACGACGGCTCTCTGACGCCGATCGCCACGCAGACCTTCGAGGCGCAGAGCGTTTCCAACGATATCGATGTGCTGACCGTCGGGGATCGCAGCTTTGTCGGCCTGGGGTCCGCGAACGGATACACCGCCCAGCGGGTCGAAGCGGACGGGACATTTGTCGAGACCGACCGGGTGGGCCTCGCATTCGCGCGGTCCTTCACCGCTTCCCTGCACGACGAGGGCGCCATCTTCGTCGAAGGCGCCTATGACTCCGGCAACGAATTCAACTCCTTCTATGCGTACTACCCCCTTTACGAGGACGGGACATTCGGTGAGTTGATCGCAACCGGCATCTTCATCTTCGACGCCAGCTCCGAGGTGAGCACGCAGGTCGGCGACGTCACCTACTTCTACGGAAAGGCTCGGCGGGACGGATTTCTCGGTTGGAGCCGGACGGACGCCGGGACGTTCAACGAAACGTTCGACACCGGCGTGGGCCACCGTACATCCCCCCTCGCGACCGGGACGATCGACGGGACCAGCTACCTCGTCGTCACCGGTGTTCCCGATGGCTTGCAGGTCGCATCAATCGACCCGGACGGATCGCTCTCGCCGCAGGGCGGCATCGTCGAGGGGGACGAGATCGACGGGCTCCTCGGCGTCGAGACGACGGTTCTGACGACCGTCGACGGCGATCCCTACGTACTGACGGTCGGGCAAGGGGACGGGGCGACCGGCCTCTACGCCTACGCATTCGCGGCCGTGCAAGCGGAGCCCAACACCGCGACGCCCAACGACGACGACCTGACCGGTACGCCGGGCGACGATACGATCAACGGCCTCGCCGGCGACGACACGATCCGCAGCTCCGGCGGCGACGACCGCCTCCTGGGGCGCCTGGGCAACGACGCCCTGATCGGCGGACGCGGCGACGACGCGGCCTACGGCGGTGCCGGCGCCGACACGCTGGTCGGGCTCGCCGGCGACGATACGCTGGACGGGCAGGACGACGACGACCGCCTCTTCGGCAACGAAGGCGACGACGTCCTCTTCGGCGGAGACGGCAACGACGAACTCGTCGGACATACCGGCGACGATACGCTCCGCGGCCAGAACGGCGCCGACCTGCTCGAAGGCAACCGCGGCAACGACTTCCTCGTCGGCGGCGAAGGATCCGACACGCTCAATGGCGGCTCCGGCATCGATTTCCTGGTCGGCGGCGACGCTCAGGATACGTTCGTCGTCGCGGCCGGCAACGCGCGCACCACCATCCGGGACTACGAGCGCAACGCGGACACCGTCGACCTGACCGCCTTCGACTCGGTCGGGGGGCCGCTCGTCTTCTCCCAGGACGGCGACGACACGATCGTCACACTCGGGTCCGCCGTCGTCGTCCTGAAGAACATCGGACTGAACATCGTCAATATCAACGGCTTCAACGGCTTCGACGAGATCGTCGACGGTGTCTTCATCGGACGGGCGGTGGGCGACACGCTGAACGGAGGCGAAGGTGACGACCGTCTCCTGGGCAACGGTGGCGGCGACCTCCTGCGGGGGGGCATTGGTCGCGATGAACTGCGCGGCGGCGAGGGCGACGACGAACTGTACGGCGGGGCCGGCGACGACACTCTGCTCGGCGGCCGCGGCGACGACCTGCTCGTCGGCGGACGCGGGGAAGACACGCTCGACGGCGGGGCCGGCGTCAACGTCCTCATCGGCTTTGACGCCGGCAGATCCGAGACCAACGCGGCGGACACCTTCGTCATCGCACCGACGAGCCCGCGCACCACGATCGGCGACTACGACGCCGGCATCGACACGATCGACCTCACCGCCTTCGACGCGGACGAGGACGACCTCGTGTTCTCCCAGACCGGCGCGGACACGACCCTCGCCCTCGGCTCCACGCTCGTCGTCCTCCAGAACACCGCCCCGAGCGACGTCGATCTCGCAGACTTCATGGTCTGACGTGCGGCCATAGGGCGGCGACCGAGCGGCCCCGAGGCGGTTCGATAGCTGGCGCCTATCGAACCGGGAGCCAATCTATATTTCCGGACGCACCGCGCCGTCCCCATCATCGAGGCCACCGGGTCGAGGGGCCCGGTTCTTCAAGGAGACCGAGATGGACAAGACGTCGTCCCCGACGCTCACGATGGGCGCCCGCATGACCGGCCTCGTGCCACCGTTGACGACCGCGACGCTCACGACGGCGCTCCTCGCCGGTGCAGCGGCCGATATCAGCTGGGAGGTCTGGGCCCGGCTGATCACGCCTCACCTTCCGGGTGTCGGCGGCCCGCTCGAACCGGCAGCGCTGATCCGCAGCGTGTTCGGCTTTTCCAGCACGTTGCTCGCCGAGGTGATCCACGGGATCGTCGGCGTGGTCTTCTATCCGCTCGGATATCTGTTCATCGCCCGGCCGCTGCAACGTCTCGTGCTGCCGAGCCTGCCCTGGTGGCTGACGGGCGCCGGTTTCGGCGTCGGCCTCTGGATCTTCGCCCTGTTCGTCATGGCGCACCTGGTGGCGGGTCTCCCGGCCTTCCTGGGCTTCATTCCGCTCACCTGGGCCTCGCTGGGCGGACACGTCGTGTTCGGCGTCGTCACCGCCTTCGTCGTGCGTTGGCGCGAAAGGCGCGCCATGTGAGCGTTCGGCGGTGAGCGCGGGCGGGTTCGCCTGGGCGGTCCGCGCATGACGGGAGGAGCACCCCTCACCCCGTTTTCGCAGCGGCTGAAAGGCAACGTCGCCCGGCTCGACGCCGCCTATCGGGCGAGCATGGAGGACGCCACCGCCCACCTTCGCCGCAGCGGCATGGCGGGCGGGGCGAAGACCACCGGCGACCGGGCACCCGACTTCGCCTTGCCGCACGGCCGGGGGGCGCCGTTCGTCCTGTCGGACGCGCTGGCGGCGGGGCCGGTCGTCCTCTCGTTCTTGCGCGGCGAGTGGTGCTCCTTCTGCCGGATCGAGATGGACGCCCTGGTCGACGCACGATCGCGCATCGCCGCGCGCGGGGCACGACTGGTGATGATCTCGCCGCAGGCGCCGAGCGCAGCGTTCGCGGCGCGGACCTGCGGCCTTGCCGGGCTGACGGTGCTGACCGACCGGCTGAACGGCGTGGCACTGCAGTATGGCCTCGTCTTCCGAATGCCCGACATGCTGCGCCACGCCCTGCTCGACCTCGATGTCGACCTCGGCCACATCTACGGCACGGATGCCTGGCTCGTGCCGATCCCGGCGACCTACCTCCTCGCGCCGGACGGGACGATCGCACTCGCCCACATCGATCCGGACACCTGCGTTCGCCTCGATCCGGAGGAGATCGTCGCCCGGATTTGACCGTTCATGCGGCCGGCACCGGCCAGGCGAGGTCGCCCGAAGCCGTCATGCCGGCTTGGCGCAACAACGCAGCGAGTGCGGGCGAGCGGCGCCGGCCGGCGACCGTGGTCAGCGCGACGCGAAAGGTGACGGGAAGGTCCGCCAGCGGCCGAAACGGCAGCCCCCACGCGGCGGCCGCCGCCTCCGGCCAGAGGACGACGCCGAGGCCCGCGCGCACCATCTCGCCCATCCAGCGCTCGTCGTCGCTGCGGTGGCGCACGGCGCGGACGACCGCGCGCGCCTCCATCGCCGCCGCGATGGCGTCCTCGTGGCCGCAGCCGCGGCGGACCACGAGTGCCTCGCCGTCCAGATCCTCCAGCGTCACCTCGCGCGCCCGCATGAAGCGGTGCTCCGGCGCGAAGGCGACGACGAGCGGATCGTCGATCACGTCGTGCCGGTCTAAGCGCTCGTGACCGGGCGCGTCCCCGGCGAGCGGCGTGAGGAAGGCGGCGTCGAGTTCTCCGCCCATCAGCCGCTCTTCGAGGTCGGCCGAAGGGGCGATGACGACGTCGAACCCGAGGCCGGCGATCTCGCGCGCGGTCGCACACAGCAGCGGGGCGACACTTTGCGCGCACACCGCCGAGGAGGCGCCGAGCGTCAACTGCCCCGCCTCGCGCCGCGAGAAGCTGCGAGCCTGCGTCTTCGCCGCCTCCGCCGCCGCCAGCGAGGCGGCGAGGTGCGGCAGCATCATGCGCCCCAATTCCGTGAGGTGCGTGTTCGCGCGCTCGCGGCGGAAGAGCGGTCCGCCGAGTTCGTCCTCCAGCTTCTGGATCGCGCGCGTCAGCGACGGCTGCGCCACATGGAGACGCTCGGCGGCGCGGGTGAAGTTGAGCTGTTCCGCCGCCGCCAGGAAATAGCGGACCTGATACATTTCCATCGCGCTACCGCCGGGCCCGAGCCTCGCTACCCATCGCGGGTCCGATCATCTCACGAACCCCGGCGGTGACGGGGGCGGGCCGCGCCCCGCCGTCGGAGTGCCCCATTCGGCGGGGGTCGCACGGGGACACCGGCCCCGGCATGGGCGGACGGGCGCGCGTCATGCGTGGATGCGCAGGCCGGGGCGCCCGTCGAGGCGAGCATCGAGGCGAGCGTCGAGTGTCGTGACGAACCGGTCGTCGCACTTCAGGCGGCGCCGCGCCGCGAGCACCCTGTCGAGCGCCACCCGGTCACCGCGCTCGGCCGCGGCCTTGGCGAGGGTCCGCACGAATACGTCGCGTTGCGCGTGGCTCCCGCCGAGGTCCTGCAGCCGGGTCGCGAGGACGCCGAGCGCCGCCGGCCCGCGCGGGCCGAAGCCGAACGACAGGATCACGCCCGCCAGGTCGACCCCCACCGCGTTCATCACGTCGCCCTGGTCCGTCTCGTCCGTGGCCTGCGCGGCCATCGCGGCGGCGAGTTCGCGGGCACTGGCGACGTCGCCGGCCGCGACGAGGGCGATGAGATTATGGAGCGCCGCGAAGGCGAGTGTCGCGTCGCGGCGGCGCTTGCGTGCGATCTCCGCCAGCGCCTCCCAGCGATCGCCGACGGCGATGCCGTCCAGTTCGAGGCGCCACAGCAGCGACACCGCGTTCGCCATATCGCGGAAATCATCGGTGGGAAGCGGGCGCACCTCGGTGTCGTAGAGGTCCAGCACCCGCGCGTGGTCGCCGGCCTCCAGGTGGAACAGGGCGAGATGCCAGGCCATGTGGAAGGCGAAGTTGTTGCACCCGGTCCAGACCGGTCGGGCCGCCTCGATCCAGCCGATCCCGTCGGCGATAGCGCCGCGCATCTCGTAGACATGGCCGACGGCGTGGAGGCCCCATGCGTCGTCCGGCGCCCAGGCGACGGCGCGGCGGCCGACCCATTCCGCGGCGGCGAGTTCGCCGGCCTCCTCCAGGCCGAAGGCGTGGCATCCGAGGACATAGCCGAAGCCCGGCCGCTCCGCCTCCCAAGCCGGTAGAACGAGGCCGGTTCCCGCCAGCATGCCGGCGATGTCGCCCACCATGAAGCGCAGCGACTGCGCGAGTTTGACGTGGAGCAGCGCATGCGGATCGGTCGCGACGTAGGCGTCCAGGCGATCGGCGGCGGCGCGGAACCGGCCGTCCACGGCCAATGCCAGCGCATCGACGAGCGCCGCCTCGGCCGGCACCGCATCGCCCTTGGCGTCTTTCGCTTCGCGCGCCGCCTGCAAAGCGAGCCGTGCGGCGGGCGCCAACTCGTCGCGGGCGAGGACGAGGCACGAGAACCCCCGCAAGGCGTGCGCCGCGACGAGGCCGGGGTCGCGCGCGATCGCCTGCTCGAGGGCGGCGCCGGCGTTCGGGCGATGGGCGAGGACGGCGTGGGTGGCGGCCTCGAAGGCCCGCAGCGCACTCGGGTCCGTCGCGGCGTGGGCGGTGCCGTAGCGGTCGACGGGCATCAGGCGCCTCCCGCGATGGCGCCATCGCGGCCGCCTGCCGCGCGGAAGCCGCGACCGCTCGGCGCGGCACCGCGGCCGGGGGACGGCGTGCCGGGCGACGCGGCGCGGCCGCCATGGCGCTCCGAAATTTCGCGATGGGTCCGTCTCATGGTGCAACTCCTTCGCCGTGTCACGGGGAACGGTCTGACAAGGGTTCGTTGCGACCGGGGCCCGGCGTTACGCCGGTGCGTCGTCACGTCGTCGTGAGGCGCGCGTCATCGCAGCCCGGCGCCGCCTTTCCGGGGGCGCCGAGTAAGCGGCCGGATGCCGCCGGGCGGTCGAGATCACGAGCGGCCCGGCAGGTCACCAACGCAGAAGCAGGGGGCCGAGGAGAGCGCCGGCGAGCGCCGCGAGCACGATACCGAGCGAGTACCAGGTCAGAACGAAGAGCGCCGACGCCTCGGGGCAGTGCAGGCAGTAGACCGTGGCGGCGAGCGCGCCCGCCGTGAGCCCGGCCGCGGCGCCGGCCGCCCGCAACCGCGTCGGCGCCAATCGGCGATAGGCCCGGAGCAGACCGGCGAAGACCGGCACGGCGAGGGCGAGCACGAGCCACGGACAGCTCGCCCAGCTCTCGCCCAGCCATAGCGCCATCCGATCGGCGGGAGGTGTCCGCGTCAGCTCGACGGCGCCGAGGGCGCCGAGGAGCAGCACCGGCACCGCCGTCACCCAGGCGACGCGCCCGGGCGCGCGCCCCGGCCTGGCGAGCCGCATCGACATCGCGACGGCGGCGAGCGCCAGCGACAGGGTGTACGCCACCTTGGTCCACAACGCCGCGCCGCGGGCGGCCGTGCCGAGGTCGTCGCGCAAGCCCAGCACCGCGACCGCCAGGAGGGCAGAAACGGCCGCCCCCACCGCCGCGCCGGCCAGGATCCGCCGCTCCACCGCGCGGCGGCCGACGCGCGGAACGTCCCGGGCGAGCGATTGGACCAAGTCCTCCGTCGTCGTCACTGTTCGCCCCGAACCCGCACCATCAGCGCCTTCAAGCCGCGATGCACCGAAACTTTGACATCGGACTCGCCGATGCCCCCCGCCTCCGCCGCCTCGGAGACGCTCAGCCCCTCGATCCGGGTGGCGCGGATCATCCGGGCCTGTTTGGGCGGAAGCTCGGCGAGGAGGCGCTCGACGTCGAGCTGCGCGACGACGCTCGCCTCGGTATCGGCCGCGGCCAGCGTCTCCTCGAGTCCGTCGATCGGCTGAAGCCGGCGGGTGCGGCGGAAATGATCGGCCATCTTGTAGCGCGCGATCGCGAACATCCAGGCGGTGAAGGGGCGCGCGCGGTCCCAGGTGGCGCGGCGCGTATGGACGGCGATCAGCGTTTCCTGCACGAGATCCTCGATATCGTTTTCGTCACCCCGCATGCGGTGCCGGTAGAAGCTGCGCAAAATCGGAACGAGCAGGCGCAACAAGGCCGCGTGAGCCGACGCATCGCCGTTCAGCCCGTCGATCATCAGGCCCCGCAACGCCCTCTCGGTCGACTGCATCCACTCTCCTCGATGACGACTTCGGCCGAGCCGCCGGAACGGTTACATGGTGCCCTTCCGTTTCGTCGGGAGACAATCCATGCTCACCCCGTCGTATCGCATTCGCATTGGATGGCGGCGCCCCCACGCGGCCGGCCCGCCGGGCGACTGCGAGATCAACCGGCGGTCCGGCAAGGGAAATCGGGCCCGTTCACGATATCGAGCCCCATCGTTTTGTCGATATGAGCTTTCCACCGAGTCCTTCGAAGGTATTCCCCCCTTTCGCATCGGGCGTTCAACCAGCATACTGGTCGCACACGTTCTGAAAGAACGGATAAAACGGCCCGGCAAAAAGATCGGGTCATGGGAGGGATACAAATGAAACGTGTCATCGCAGCTATTGCGTTCGCCGTCACCGCGCTGCCGCTCGGCGCCGCGCAAGCCCAGGACGCGGTCGAATTGCACGGAGCCTCGCAGTTCGGGGACGAGCACGCCTTCACCAAGGCGCTCGTCAAGTTCGAGGAGCTGGTGGATGCCTGCTACGACGGTGACGTCACCTTCGTCCTGCACAAAAACTCCGAACTCGGCCTGGAGAAGGACTATTTCAACTTCATGTCGCAGGGCGTCTCGGTCGACTACGCGATCGTCTCGCCGAGCCACATGTCGACCTATTCCAAGAAGGCGCCGCTGATGGACATGCCCTTCCTGTTCCGCGACACCGACCACTGGAACAAGGTACTCGAACAAGGCGGCCTCGACCCCATCGCGCAGGACGTGTCGGAGCGTGCGGACGTGGAGCTGATCGGCTATGCCGGCGGCGGCACGCGCAACCTTATCGTCAACCGCCCGGTCCGCACCATGGAAGACCTGAAGGGCCTGCCGATGCGCGTCATGGGCGCGCCGATCCAGACGCGCATCTTCGACGCCGTCAACGCCGCTCCCTCCGTCATCGCCTATGACGAGGTCTACAACGCGATCCAGACCGGCGTGATCGACGCGGCCGAGAACGAGGCCGCCGGCATCGAGCAGATGAAATTCTACGAGGTCGGGCCGCACATCTCCAAGACGCAGCACGCCATCACCGTGCGGCCGATCGGGTTCGCCGGGAAGACCATGCGCCGCCTGCCCGAAGCGTTGCAGGCCTGCATCCGCGAGGCCGGTGCCGAGGCCGGCAAGTACGGCCGCGACATCGAGTCCACCCAGGATTCGCAGAAGCTCGAGGCGATGGAGGACCAGGGCCTCCTCACCACCTACGAGTTCGAGGAGCGTGAGAAGCTGCTGGAGCTCGCCGAGCCGGTGAAGCGGGCCTACGCCGAGGAACTCGGCGCGACCGACACCCTCGATCGGATCAACGCGATCCAATAACGAGCGACCTCGATCGGACGGGAGGCGCGCTGCCGCCCGTCCGTGTGGTCTCGCCATGATCCGCATACTCGACATCATCTACTGGGCGCTCAGGGTCGCGATCACGCTCCTGATCGCCGCCCTCATCGTGCCGGTCACGATGCAGGTCCTGTCGCGCTACACGGGCCTCGTTCCGCGCTTCATCTGGACCGAGGAGCTTGCTCGGTTCTGCTTCGTCTGGATGATCATGGTCGGCTCCATGATCGCCGTCCGCGATGACACCCACTTCGACGTCGACCTCCTGCCCGTCCCCGAGACGGCGCGCGCCTTGGGCCTCGCCAAGCTCGTGCGGCACCTCGCCATGGCCGGGCTGGCGGTGGCGTTCCTCTGGTACGGCCGCCCCTTCGTCAATCAGGGCTTGATGCAGACGTCGGAGATCGCCGAGCTGCCGATGGTGACGATCTACGTCGCCTGGCCGCTCGCCGGCGCCGTATGGCTGGTGTTCCTGATCGAGAAGATCGCCCGCGACATCCACTATGTCCGGCTGGGATCCGTGCCGCTGCCCCCCTACGATCCGATCCGGCGCTCGGGCGATCTCGAGGCCGTGGAGCATGTCGATGTCCCCCGCTGAGGTCGCCCTTATCCTGTTCGGCACGTTCATCGCGCTGGTCATCCTGCGCGTGCCGGTCGCCTTCTCGCTCGGGCTGGCGTGCGTTCCCGTCTTCTTCATCTCCGACCGGCTGACGCCGAGCCTGCTGTTCGACCAGATGTTCCGGTCCTACAACTCGTTCGTCCTGCTGGCGGTGCCGTTCTTCCTGCTGGCGGCCAACCTGATGAATTCGGCCGGCATCACGCAGCGGCTCGTCAACCTGTCGCGCGTGGCGGTGGGGCACCTGCCGGGCGGCCTCGGCCACATCAACGTGCTGGTGTCGATGCTGTTCGCGGGCATCTCCGGCTCGTCGACGGCGGACGCCGCCGGCATCGGCTCCCTGCTGATCCCGCAAATGAAGAAGGAAGGCTACGACTCCAGCTTCGCCGTCGCCGTCACCGCATGCTCGTCGGTGATGGGGGTGGTGATCCCGCCGTCGATCCTCATGGTGGTGTGGGGCGGGCTGATGTCGGTCTCGATCGGCGGGCTGTTCCTCGCCGGCATCCTGCCGGGGCTCCTCATCGCCGCTTCCATGATGGGGATCGTCTACATCTACGCCGTGCGGCGCGGCTACCCGGTCTACAAGCGGGCGAGCGGGCGGGAGTTCCTGCAGGCGCTGCTGGGGGCGCTGCTCCCGTTGGCGACGCCGGCAATCATCATCGGCGGCATCGTCGGCGGGTTCTTCACGCCCACCGAGGCCTCGGTCATCGCGGTGATCTACTCGCTGATCCTCGGCATGGTCGTCTACCGCACGATCACGCCGCGCCGGTTGCCGGTGGTGCTCTACGATTCGGCGCGCTTCGCGGCGATCTCGCTGTTCTGCATCGGCACCGCGTCGGCCTTCGGCTGGATCCTCGCCTACTTCAAGATCCCCCAGGCGCTGGTCAACGAAATGGCCACCTGGGGCGCGGGGCTGACCGAGACCGGCATCCTCATCGCCCTCGCCTTCCTGATCGTGGGCATGTTCATCGACGCGATCCCGGCGATCATCATCCTCGGCACCGTCCTCTACCCGGTGGCGCAGGACGTCGGCATGCATCCGATCCATTTCGCGATCATCGGCGTCGTGTCGCTCGCCTTCGGCCTGGTGACACCGCCCTACGGTCTATGCCTCCTGATCGCCAGCGCCATCGGCGAGATCCGCATGGTCCAGGCGCTGCGCGATGTCGCGATCATCCTGTCGGCGATGATCGCGGTGTTGCTCTTCATCATCCTGTTCCCGGATGCGATCCTGGCTCTGCCCCGCTGGCTGATGCCGCGCTTCGTCGGCTAGGAGGGGCGCGGCGCCCGCTCCGGGTGCCGCTCCCCCGCCGTCCGTGGAAACGCCGACGAGTCCGGCAACCCGGCCAATCTCGACGGGGCGCCGGCGGCCCGCGTCAGAAGTCGCCGTCGAAGATCAGGATCACGTAGGCCAGGAAGACCGCCAGATGGACGACGCCCTGCAACGCATTGGTGCGCGTGCCGACGAAGGTCACGATGCTGATCGCCAGCGACAGCGCCAGGATCACGACCCCCGATGACGACAGGCCCAGCTCGATCGGAAGGTCGACGATCCACGCTGCGGTCAGCACCGCCGGCACCGTGAGGCCGATGGTGGCGAGCGCCGAGCCCAGGCAGATGTTCACCGCCCGCTGCTGCTGATTGTGGCGCGCCGCGTCGAGCGCGGCCAGCCCCTCCGGCGTCAGGATCATGATGGCGACGATGAAGCCGCCCAGCGCCACCGGCGCCCCGATCTGAGCGATGCCGAAGTCCACATAGACCGCGAGCTTCTTCGACATCAGCACCAGCGGCACCAGCGTCAGCAGAAGGCCGAGAACGTGGACGCCGGTGCTCTTGGGCCGGACGTGATGCATCGGCTCGGGCGCATTGTCGTCGTCGTGGGCGGGCTGCTGGAAGACGTTGGGATTCTGCACCGTCTGGTACAGCAAGAAGATGCCGTAGAGCGCGATCGAGACGACGATCTGAAAGACGGTCTGAAGGTTGGACAGCCCCCCGCCCGGCGCCGACGGCGTGAAGCGCGGCAGCACCAGGCTGGTGATCGCCACCGGCAGCAGCACCACGAGATAGGCGTTGGCGCCCGACAGGTTGAACACCTGCAACCCATGCCGCAGCCCCCCGAGCAGCAGGCTGAGGCCGACGAGACCGTTGAGTACGATCATCAACACCGAGAACATCGTGTCGCGCGCCAGAGTGGGCGTGTTCTCGCCCGTCAGCATCACCGCGGTGATCAGCGCCACCTCGATGCCGATCACCGAGAGCGTGAGGATCAGCGTGCCGAGGGGCTCGCCGAAGATGACCGCCAGACACTCGGCGTGGTGGACGACGCGGAACACCGCCATCAGCATTACCACGAAGATGAGGCCGAGCACGACGAGCGAGCCGGCTTCGCCGATCAGATCCGGCTTCAGCGCGCCGCCCAGCGCCGTCAGCAGTGCGAAGACGCCCCAGATCAGCACGGTCGGCCATTCGGCGAGGAAGGCGAGCGGACCGGTCCGCCCCGGCTGATGGTCCTGCTTGGGCAAGGCGGTCCCTCCGGCACGTTACGCAGGGGCGCGCGATGCAACCGGCACGCCACCCACCATCGCTAGCAGCCGCGGCACCCGTCGCCAAGGCGATCGGCGTCGCGCCGACGCCGCGTGCGGGCGGTCAGTCCTTCGCGGCGAGCGCGGCGATCAGCGGGCCGAGGTGTGCCTCGTAGCGGCGCCACGCTTCGGAGCTTCCGGTGTAGATGCTGCGGCGCACCTGGCCGGCGCTCGCCGTGGCCACCGCGCGACCCGATGTGTGAAAGTCGAGGCAGGCGGGCTCGAAGGCGAGGCCGCAGTGGGCGAGCAGCGCCCGCGTCGTCGCCTCGGGCTGGAGGGTCAGCGTCTCGTAGTCGAGCGTCAGGATGCGGCCCGGCATGAGCCCGTCCCAGAAGGCTTGGAGCGACGTGGCGAGCCGGTGGTAGCGGCCGAGTTCGGCGAGGTCGTAGCCGTAGTCGTTGCCCTCGACCGCGAAGTAGAGCTTGAAGATCGACCAGCAGGTGGCGACCGGATCGCGCGCCATGGCGACGATCTTCGCGTCCGGGAAGGCCGCGGCGATGAACCCCGCCCAACGCTGGTTGGCGAGGTGCTTGTCGACCACCACCGGCGCGCTGACCGGCAGCTCGGCGACGAGGGCGCGGTAGCGGCCGCGGACGTCGGCGAGGATATCCTGCGTCACCGGGCGGCCGGCCTGGAGCGCGGCGAGGAGCGGGCGCACCGCGCGGTCGAATGCGTTGGTCTCGCCCGCCCCGTCGACACGGCTGTGCGCGCTCAGGATCTGCTCCGTGAGGCTGGAGCCGGAGCGCGGCAGGCCGATGACGAAGATCGGCACCGGTCCGTCGTCGGTCGGCCCCACGTAGGCGGGGAGCGGGCCGGCCTCGAACGGGGCGCGCAGGGCGGCGAACCGGCGCGCAACGAGGCCTTCGTCGTAGGCGACGGCGGTGCGGCGGGCGGCATTGGCCGCGGCGAGATGGGCAAAGGCGCGGTCGACGTCGCCGATGTCGTCGTAGGCCTTGCCGAGGGCGAAGCCGAGCTGCATGCGGCACGCCGCGTCGGTCTCGGCGGCCAGCAGCGCCTCCATCTCGGCGACATGGGGGTGGCCCTCGCGGTAGCGCGTCCAGGTGGCGAGGTTGGCATGCGCCTCGGTGTAACGGGGCGCGAGGGCGATCGCGGTGCGGAACGCGGCCTCCGCCTCCTCGGTCCGGCCCAGGTCGCCCAGGCTGATTCCCATGTTGTTGAAGGCGACCTCGGCGCGCGGGTCGAGGGCGACGGCGCCCTCGTAGGCGGCGACGGCGGCGTCGTATCGGCGCGCCTCGCGCAGTGTGTTGCCGAGATCGATCAGCGGGCGCGCGGCGATCGGGTCGGCCGCGACCACCGCCTCATGGTCGGCCACGGCGGCGGAATAGAGGCCGAGGCGCGTGCGCACCCGAGCGCGGGCGGCGAGGGCCGCTGCGTCGTACGGGTCGAGGGCGAGGGCGGCGTCCAGCGCGGCGTGCGCCTCGTCGAGCCGCAGCGCCTCGGCGAGGGCGATGCCGAGGCGCGTGTGGGCCTGCGGCGAGCACGGCTCCAGCGCGGTGACCCGGGTGAGACAGGCGATCGCCTCGCCCCGGTGGCCGAGCTGGGCCAGCGCGGTGCCCAGGTTGGCGACGGCGGCGGTGCAGGTCGGCTGCGTTTTCACCGCGGCGGTCAGCGGGCCGAGCGCCGCCGCGGCGTCACCCCGCGCCAGGTGCACGCAGCCGAGCGCATATTGCGTGCGCACCAGACCGGGGTGGCGCCGGGCGAGCGGCTCGGCCAGGCGCAGCGCGGCGGCGGGGTCTCCGGCCGCAAGGTGCTGGCGGATCTCGGCGAGGGTGCGGGCGACCGGCTTGTCGCCGGGGCCGAGCGGGGCGGGCCGGGTGAGCGCCGTCAGCCCGTCGCGCGCGCGGGCGTTGGTGGGGTAGCGCGCCAGCACCTCGCCGTAGATCTCGTGGGCGGCGAGATAGTCGCCGTGGTCGGCGAGGCGCCGCGCCTTTGCCAGCGTCCGGTCGATCGAATGGGCTGCCGTCACCGCCCGCCTCCCCTTACCCTGTCGCAGGCGCGGCACCGTAGGCGGCGTGGCTTGCGCGGGGCTGCGCGGCGGGGACGCGCGGGCGATGGCTGCTCGGCGAAATCTAGCGCGCCGCGCGCAGCCTTCCGGCCCCGGCGCCGAACCACAGCAGCATGCCCGCCAGCGCCAGCATCACCGCGTTACCGGCGAGCGCGCCGGTGTAGCCGAACGGTGTGAGGTCGTGGACGAGGCCGACGAGGATGGGTCCGATGACGAAGCCGCCATCAGCGATGGCGCGCTGTGTCCCCATCGCCGGGCCGAAGAGGTTGGAGGGCGTGATGTCGGCGATCGCCGCCGCGACCGACGGGCCGTTGAAGCCGGAGCCGATGCCCAGCACCACGAACGCCGCCCAGTAGACCGCCGGATCGGTGGCGACGGCGACGGCGAGCAGCGCCCCGGCGACGAGCGAGGTGGAGAGTGCCGCCACGGTGATCGCGCCGAAGCGCTGCGTCGCCGGTCCGACGAGCGGCAGCATCGCCGCGTTGGCGACGGCCGCCGCCGTCAGCGCCAGGCCGATGAGGTCGACCGACAGGCCGAACCGCTGGTTGCCCACCAGCGGCATCGCCAGCCATTGCGCCGCGGTGCGGGTGAAAAAGATCCAGAACGTGACCGTGCAGAGGAGCACGTAGGCACGGTTCTTCAGGAAGGTGCGCATCGAGGCGGGGGCGACGGGCTCCTCCCCCTCGACCGGCTCCGGGTCGGTCGGCTCGCGGAAGGCGACGAGCACCAGAACGAGCGCCGCGCTGGCGAGGATGGCGTAGCCCCAGAAGGGCGCCGCGCTTCCCAGGTGCGCCGCGAGGCTGCCGCCCATCGCCGGGCCGACGCCCGCCCCCAGGAGCAGGAAGCCCTGGTAGAGCGCCATCGTGTGACCGCGCTTGCCGGGGGTGGAGAGCTGCACGAGCACGGCGGCGGACGTCGTCATGTAGATGCCGGAGCCGATGCCCTGGACGAAGCGCCAGATGAGCAGCCCCTCGAAGCTGTGCGCCATCGCCGCGCCCACCGCGCCCACGGCGATCAAAGCCGGGCCGGCGGAGAGGAAAGGGCGCCGTCCGAACTTCTCCGAGAGGATGCCGGCCGGGATATTGGCGACGAGCCGGCCGACGCCGAACAGCGTGATCAGCATCCCCACCAGCGCTCCGCCGACGCCGAACTCCATGGCGTAGAGCGGCAGGACCGGGGCGACGATGCCGTTGCCGGCCATCACGAGGCTGATGAGGACGAGGAGGATCGCAAGCTGCGGCCGACGGCCCAGCGCGGCGGGCCGGAGCGAAAGGTGAAGCGCCAAGTGTCGGGGTCCTCGTCAGTGGTCCGGGGCCCGAGCGGGCCGCCGCGCCGAGGCGGCGGCGGGACCGGTCGTCGCGCCCGGCGTCCCCGGCGCGAGCGCGGCCCGCGGCGGCGGCCCCGGCGCGGGAGCCTTCCGCCGAACTTGGGCCGATCGGCGGCACAAGTCCATGCCGCAGCCCGGCCGCTCCCGTCCGGCCGCCCCGCGACCAGCGCATGGCCGCGGCCATACCCCCCGGCCCTCGGACGACCGGGCCCTCGGACCAGAACCTCGGACGACCGGAACTGGGACGAACCGGTCGGCGACGGGGCGGCCGGCCGGCGCCGCGTCAGCCCAGTGCGGCGAGGACGGCGCGGGTGACGTCGGCGTTGGTGCTCTCACCGCCGAGTTCCACCGGCAGGATCGTCCCGGAGGCATAGGCGTCCCACACCGCGCGGTCGAGCGCGTCGCCGGCCTCGACCATGCGCCGGTCGCCGGCCTTCTCGCCCAGCCAGTCGAGCATCATCGCGGTCGAGACGAGCATCGCGGTGGGGTTGGCGATCCCCTTCCCGGCGATGTCGGGCGCGGAGCCGTGGGCCGGTTGGAAGAGGGCGCGCTCGAGGCCGATCTCGGCGCACGGCGCCATCCCCATCCCGCCCACGAGACCGCCGCACAGGTCCGACAGGATGTCGCCGAACATGTTCTCCATCACCAGGACGTCCGCGGTCCAGGGCTTGCGCACGAGGTCGAGCGCGGCTGCGTCGACGTAGGCGTGGCCGGCGGTGACGTCGGCATGGGCGGCGGCACGCTCGTCGAAGATGGAGCGGAAGAAGGCCATCGAGACGAACACGTTCGACTTGTCGACGCACGTCACCTTACGCTGGCCGCGCCCCTTGTCGGCACGCCGGCGGGCGAGGTTGAAGGCGAAGTCGAAGAGATCCTGCGAGGCCTCGCGGGTGATCTCCATGGTGTCCCGGGCGACGCGCCCGCCCTCCACCGTGCCACGCCCGCGCGAGGCGAAGAGCCCCTCGGTCGATTCGCGCAGCACGATGAGATCCACCGCCTCGGCGCGCGGATCGGCCAGCAACGGCGGCGTGTTGGGATATTTGCGCGCCGGGCGAACACCGGCGAACAGGCGGAACTCGCGCCGCATGTCGAGGTGCGGGGCGACCTCGGTGCCGTCCGGCAGGCGCACGTCGGGCAGCCCCATCGCACCGAAGAGGATCGCGTCGGCGTCGCGCGCGGCCTTGAACGCGCCGTCGGGAAGGTCGCGGCCGGTCTCGCGATAGTAGGCCGCCCCGCCGTCCCACGACTGCTTGGCGATGGAGACGCCGAACCGCGCCTCCAGCGCCTCCAGCACGGTGAGCGCGGAGGCCATCACCTCGATGCCGATGCCGTCACCGGCGAAAACAGCGATGTTGTAGTCTGCCATTGAAGGCCCTTCGGGTGTGCTGCTGCGCGGTTGGCCGATCAGAGCGAGGGGAGGAGATGGAGCGCGCGCACGGTCTTTTCGGCCACCATCGGTCCGACCTTCGCGTCGAACGCCTTGAAGTGGCCGGTCTGCATGTGCGCCCGGAAGGCCGCTTCGTCGTCGTAGATCTCGTAGAGGACGATGTCGTTCGGCGCGGCGGGGTCGGTCAGGACGTCGAAGCGCCGGCAGCCGGGCTCGTCGGCGAGCGACGCGGCGGCGTTGGCGCGCACGAGGTCGGTGAAGGTCGCGACGGCGTCGTCGGCGATGCGGAAGGTCACGAGGATGGCGTACATGGCACGTTCTGGTGTTGGGCCGGCGCATCGGCGCCGGCCGGGATCAGGTCAGTTCGGGAAGGCGGCGTCGAGGTCGGCGAGTTGGCAGGGTGTCAGCATCCGCCGCGGGCGATCGCGGGTGAGGAGCTCGAGCTTCGCCGTCTCCTCCAATTCCTCGGCCGAGAACACCGCGTCGTCGAGCGACTTGCCCGCCACCACCGGGCCGTGATTGGCCAGCAGCACGGCATGGTGCTCGCGCGCCCGCAGGCGCACCGCCTCGGCGAGGGCGCGGTCGCCGGGACGGAAATAAGGGACCACGGCGAGGCGGCCGAGCTTCATGCGCGCGTAGGCGGTCAGGGGCGGCATCGCGTCGTCCGGATCGGTGTCCTCCAGGATCGAGAGGGCGACCGAATGGGTCGAGTGCAGGTGCACGATCGCCTGTGACTCCGGTCGCTCGCCGTACATGGCGAGGTGCAGGAACGCCTCCTTGGAGGGCTTGTCGCCGGAGACGTGGTTGCCGTCCTTGTCGACCAGCGACAGGCGGTGGGGCTCCAAGAGCCCCATGCACGAGTTCGTCGGGGTGATGATGATCCCCTCGCCCGTCTTCACCGAGATGTTGCCGGTGCTGCCGTGAGCGTAGCCGCGCATGTAGAGGAGTTCGGCCATCTTGCAGATGCGGGCGCGCAAGGCCCCCTCGTCGCTCACGAGAGCACCCCGTCGGCCTTGAGGAAGAAGTCCTCGGCGCCGAAGTTGCCCGATTTCAGCGCCAGCGCCAGCGGCTCTGCGGTGGTGCTGTAGGTCCACGGCACGCCGGGATCGATCTCGCGCCCGATCCTCAGCGCCTCGATGCCGAGGGCGCCGATGACCGCGCCGGAGGTCTCCCCGCCGGCGACGATGAGGCGGCGAAAGCCCCGTTCCACCAGCGCCGTGGCGAGCGCGCCCATGGTATGCTCGACCGCTTCGGCCACGGCGCCCTTGCCGTGCTCACGCTGCAGGGCGCGCACCTTCTCCGGCGTGTCGCTGGAGACGATCATCACCGGCCTGTCGGCGCGCTGGTCGGCGGCCCAGTCGGCGAGGCCGGCGACCGGCGTCGCCTCGGCGACGAGGGCGGCGGGGTCGAGCCGCCGGTGCGCGATGCCGGCCTCGGCCGCCGCGGCGACCTGGGCGAGCGTCTTGGCCGAGCAGCTACCGGCGAGGATCGCGGTACGGCCGGGGACGTGTGGGTCGGCGTCGGCGGCACTCGCCTCGCCCAGGAGGCCGAGCCTGCGGTAGGCGTCCGGCAAGCCCATCGCGATACCCGAGCCGCCGGTGATCAGCGGCATGTCGGCCACCGCCTCGCCGATCGCGACGAGGTGCGCGTCGGTGACGGCGTCGAGGACGAGGGCGCCGGTCCCCTCCCGCGACGCCTGGCCCAGCACGTCGCGGATCGCCTCGGCCCCGGCGTCCACCACCTCGAACGGGACGAGGCCGACCGTGTGGCGCGACTGGCGGGCGAGGACGCGCACGAGGTTGGCGTCCGTCATCGGCGTCAGCGGGTGGTCCTTCATCGAGCTGTCCGACAGGAGCAGGTCGCCGACGAACAGGTGCCCCTTGTAGATCGTGCGCCCGTTCTCCGGAAACGCCGGGCACGCCACGGTGACGGGCGCGCCGAGTTCGGCCATCAGCGCGTCCATCACGGGGCCGATGTTGCCCTCGTCGGTGGAATCGAAGGTGGAGCAGTACTTGAAGAGGATCTGCCGCGCGCCGGCCGCCCGCAGTGCCCGCGCACTGGCAAGGCTCATCTCCACCGCCTCTGCGGCGGGGATGGTGCGCGACTTCAGCGCCACCACGCAGGCGTCCGCCTCGGGCAGCGGCACCCCCTCGCGCGGCACGCCGATCGCCTGGACCACGGACATTCCCGCCCGCGCCAGCATCAGGCCGAGGTCGGTCGCCCCGGTGAGATCGTCCGCAACGGCGCCGAAGATCATCGCGCGACCTCCGCCGGGCGGCCTTCGACCGGGTATTGCGGGTCGACGAAGTGGCGCACCGCGGTGGAGCCCTTCGGCACCACCGCCTCGAACGCCGCCTCGTCCTCGGCGCCCCAGGTGACGTCGAGGCCGGCGATGTAGCTTTCCATCTGCGCCAGGGTGCGCGGGCCGACGACGGCGCCGGAGATCATCGGGTTGGCGAGCACGAAGGCGAGCGCCAAACCGCCGAGGTCGGTGCCGCGGGCCTTGGCGTGCTCGGCGAGCTTGGCGGCGGCGGCCAGCGTCTCGGGATGGAACTCGGTCTCCATGATGCGCTTGTCGCGGGCGCTGGCGCGGCTCCCCTCGGGCGCCTCGGCACCCGGCGCGTATTTGCCGGTCAGCACCCCGCGGGCGATGGGGCTGTAGGGGTAGACGGCGATCTGCATGTCGGCGCAGGCCGGCAGCAGCTCCACCTCGATGGAGCGGTTGAGCGCATGGTAGAGCGGCTGGCACACCACCGGGCGACCGATGCCGGCCTCCTCGCAGTAGCGCGTCAGCTGCGCCACGCGCCACGCCTTGTGGTTGGAGACGCCGATGTGCAGCACGCGGCCCTGGCGCACCAGCACCTCGAGCGCCCGCACGGTCTCCTCCAGCGGCGTGTGCGGGTCCTCCTTGTGGAGGTAGAGGACGTCCAGCCGGTCGGTCGCGAGGCGGTCGAGGATCTTCGGCACTTCGGCGAGGATCCACGCAGGCGACAGGCCGCGATGGTTCGGATCGTCGCCGATGGGGTTGCCGAGCTTGCTCGCCACCACCAGCCGGTCGCGCTTGCCCTTCAGGATACGGCCGAGGATCTCCTCGGAGCGGCCGCCGTTGTAGGCGTCGGCGGTGTCGATGAAGTTGATGCCGGCGTCGATCGCACGGTCGGTGATGCGGGCCGAATCGGTTTCGTCGGTGCGTCCGCCGAACATCATCGTGCCGAGGCACAGGCGCGAAACCCGCAGGCCGCTGCGGCCGAGGGGTACGAGGGCGGATACGGTCATGGGCGGTCCCTAGCTTCTGTCGTTGTCGTGCTCCGGCCCCGTGCGAGGCGGCCGGCCATGCGCCGCGCGTACGGCACTTGCGCGACGATGAGCAGAAGGGTTGCGACAATCAACACCACGCTGACCGGTCGCTCGAAGAAGCCGGCGAGGCTCCCCTGCCCGACCATCAGCGCACGGCGCAGGTTCTCGTCCGCCATCGGCCCGAGGATCACGCCGATGACGAGCGGCGCGATCGGGTACTGCATGATGGTGAGGAGATAGGCCGCGAGGCCCACGATCAGCATCAGGTAGAGGTTCTCGACGTTGAGGCCGAGCGCGTAGGAGCCGAGCACGGAGAGGACCGCGACGACCGGCAGGAAGATCTCCGCCGGCAGCGCCAGGACCCGCACCACCTGCTTGGCGAGGATCAGCCCGTTGAGGCACATCGCCGCCGATGCGAGCACCATGATGGCCGCCAGCTCGGCGATGAAGGTGGGGTTGGAGATCGACAGCATCGGCCCCGGCGTCAGCCCGTGCAGCATCAGTGCGCCGAGGAGCATCACCGCCGGCGGGCTCCCCGGAATGCCGAGCGTGACGAGCGGGATGAGCGCGCCGCCGATGCAGGCGTTGTTGGCCGTCTCGGCCGAGATCAGCCCCGCCGGCTCGCCCTTGCCGAACGTCTCGGGGTGGCGCGAGGTCGACTTGGCGGTGCCGTAGGAGACCCAGCCGGCGATATCTTCGCCGACGCCCGGCACCGCGCCGATGCCGATGCCGATCGCCGCCGAGCGCACGATGTGCCGCGCGTTCTTCACCAGCGTTCCGAGCGCCGGCACCACGCGGTCGCGCACCTGCGTGACGGCGAGCGGGGTGCGGCTCGCCAGCGTCGAGATGATCTGCGGGATGGCGAAGGCGCCGATCAGCACCGGGACGACCTCGAGCCCCTGGTCGAGCGCGGGCTGGCCGAAGGTGTAGCGCGGGTAGAACATCAGCGGGTCGCGGCCGACAACGGAGAGCGCCATGCCGATGACGCCGGCGATCCACCCCTTCACGACGAGGTCCGGGCTCTGCAACGTGCCGGAGATCAGGATGCCGAAGAGGGCGAGGAGGAAATATTCGTAGGACGTGAAGCCGAGCGCCACCTCGACGATGAGGGGCGACAGCACCGCCAGCGCCAGCATGCCGAGGAGCGTACCGATGAACGAGGCGGTCGTGGTGAGACCGAGCGCCTTGCCGCCCTCCCCGCGGGCGGACATCGGGTACCCGTCCATCGCCGACGCGGCCGACGCCGCGGTGCCGGGGATGTTGAGAAGGATCGCCGGGTAGGAGCCGCCGTAGATCGCGCCGACATAGAGTGCGATCAGCGCGATCAGCGCCGTCTGGTAGCCGAGGCCGTAGGTCAGCGTCGCCAAGAGGCCGACGCCGAGCGTGGCGGTGAGGCCCGGCAGCGCGCCGAAGACGATGCCGAGGAGGCTGGCGCCGATCAGTACGAACCAGTTCTGCGGCACCGCGAGGATCGAGACGAGCTGCCCGCCGAACGCGGCGAGTTCGTGAAGACCACCCATCGGCTCAGCCCGCGAGCCCGGCGAGGGCGCCGGCGACGGCATCCATCACCGCCACGCCGAGCCCCTCGCGCGGCAGCGGCACGAGCAGTCCGTACTTGAAGATCGCCGACAGCACGATCGACGTGCCGATGGCGGTGCCGATGACGGGCCCGAGCCGCCGTCGCTCCGCCCCGCGGGCGAAGACGCACAGCGCGATCATGGCGAGGACCGCGACCGCGGCGACGATCGCGTCGGCGACCTCCTGCCCGGCCGAGCGGGGGGCCGGCCAGCCGCCGGCCAGGGCCACCGCGAAGGCGGCGACTCCGGCCGCGCCGAGAAGCACGACCAGCACCGCGCGCCCCACGGGCGCCTCGATGACATAGGCGCCGACGAAGACGGTCAGCAGCGCCGTGGTGGCGATGACGAAGTCCACCCGCGGGACGAGGCCGAGGATGTAGAACGCGAGGATCGCCGCGATCAGCAGCGCGTTGCGCCCCTCCGCGCCGAGCGCCCCCGCCTCGACCGAAAAGAGCCGCCCGCCCGGCCGCAGCGCGCGGAAGTCGCGCAGGGCCCGCACCAGGAGGCCGATCGAAAGCACCAGCATCAGTGCGCCGATCATCAGCGGGAACAGCGCCGGGGAGACGTACCAGGCGTTCTTCACCCCGGCGTAGGTGCCCTCCAGCGGGAAGGTCAGCGCCTGGGCGATCATCGCGACGGCCACCGCCGCCAGGACGATGCCGGTCCACACGTCCGCCTTGCGCAGGCGCGACAAAGCGCGGGCGTCCACGGTCGTCGCGACGCCGGGCGCGGGTTGGGGGTCGGTCATGGAGTGGGGCGCATCCTGATTGCCACGAGAAGTAGGCGCGGCCGCACCGCAGAGCCGGTCCGGCCGCGCCTCGGGGTTCGTTCGAGCCGGATCACTCCGGCTTGGGAATGCCCAGCGTCTCGGGGTTCACGGACGCGGCGCCGAGATCCCACAAGGTCCAGGCGAACAGCGACTCCAGCTTGTTGAACTGCTCGGCCGCCGCATCGCCGGACTTGCCGGACAGCGAGTAGTAGTTGTCGTTGGCGAACTTCTTCACCGCGTCGCTCTGCATCGCCGTGTCGAAGGCGGCCGACAGGGTCTGCTTGACGTCGTCCGGTGCGTCGGCCCGAACCGCGAAGCCGATGGCCTGGCTGATCGGCAGATACTGCGTCAGGTCCGGATAGTCGGTGAAGGCGGAGGGGATCTCGGTCTCGCCGAGCTTGAAGGAGTCCTCCGTCAGCATCGCCAGCGGCCGCAGCCGGCCGGCCTGGAGGAGCTGCTGCTGCTCGGCGAGCGACGTGACGACCACCTCGACCTCACCCGCGACGGCCGCGTTCTGCGCCGGGGCCGACCCGTCGTAGGGGATATAATTGAACTCGGCGCCGGTTCCGTCCTGCAGGGCCAGGAGGTTGAGGTGGTGGATCGAGCCCGCGGCGCTGGCGCCGGCGCGGATCGAGCCGGGGTCGGCCTTCGCCGCCTCGATGAGTTCGTCCAGCGTCTTGTAGTCGGAGCTGGCGGTCACGGAGACGAGGTCGGGCGAGCCACCGACGATGAACGGATACCAGACGTCGATCCGCTCTTCCCAGCCGCCCTGCACCCCGGCAGTGACCACCGACTCGGAGATGCCGGCCAGCGTGTAGCCGTCGTCCGGCTGGCTGAAGACGTAGCTCATCCCCGCCGAGCCGCCGACGCCACCGGTGCGGTTCACGGTGTTGACGCGCGCGCTGCCCGGCAGCGCCTTCTGCATCTCCGCCATGATGAGGCGGTTGACGGTGTCGGTGCCGCCGCCGGCCGACCATACGACGACGTTGGTGATGGGCCGGCTCGGATAGTCCTGCGCCGCCGCCGGCAGGGTCGCCGCGATCATCGCCGCCGCCGCGAACGACAGGTGTCGGGTGAAGCTCATGTGGTGTCACTCCCTGATTGATTGTTGTTCGACCGGTGGCCCGGTTGATTATCGCACGCATCATTGTATGAATTAGCGTATACGTAAAGGGGGCACCCGCAACATGATCCCGCTCACCGCCATCGGCTACCTCGGCGAGGGCCTCGTCCGGCCGGAGTGCGTGCTGGCGCACGCCTCAGGCCACCTCTTCGCGGCGGATTGGTCCGGCAATGGCGGCGTGGCGGTGATCGCGCCCGACGGCACGGTGCGCCGCATCACCGCCCGTGACGTCGCCGCGCCGCTGCGCCCCAACGGGATCGCGCTGGAGGCCGGCGGCACCTTCCTCGTCGCGCATCTCGGGGACGACGCCGGCGGCGTCCTGCGCCTCCACCCGGACGGGCGGACCGAGCCGGTGCTCATCGAGCTGGACGGCACCCCGCTACCGCCGACCAACTTCCCCCTGCTCGACGCCGCGGGCCGCCTGTGGGTCACGGTCAGCACGCGCCGCCTCCCCCGCCACGACGCCGCGCGGCCGGACGTGGCGGACGGGTTCATCGTGCTCGTCCCGCCGGACGGGCCGGCACGGATCGTCGCCGACGGGCTGGGCTACACCAACGAGTGCACCCTTTCCGCCGACGGCCGGCACCTCTACGTCAACGAGACCTTCGGCAAGCGCCTCTCGCGCTACCCCGTCACCGGCCCCGCGACGCTGGGCCCCCGCGAGACGGTGACGGTGTTCGACGACGGCACCTTCCCCGACGGTCTCGCGCTCGACGTCGACGGAAACCTCTGGATCACGTCGATCGTCTCCAACCGCGTCATTCGCGTCGGCCCGGACGGCGTCGCCGAGACGATGCTGGAGGACGTCGACCCGGCGGAGATGGCGATCACCGAAGAGATGTACGAGCGCGGCGCGCTCACCTCCGACCGGCTCGGGATCCTGCACGGCTCGGTGCTGAAGAACGTCTCCAGTCTCGCCTTCGGCGGGGCGGACCTGCGCACCGGCTATCTCGGCTGCCTCAAGGGCGACCGGATCGCCACCCTCGCGATGCCCGCGGCGGGCGTGGCGCCGATTCACTGGCACGCCGACCTGGAGCCGCTGGCACGCGCCGGCCTCCTCGGCATGCCCGCATGACCAGAAGCTTGAGAAGGACGACGCGGTGACCAACGAGTTCAGGATCGCGGTGATGGCCGGCGACGGTATCGGCCAGGAGGTGACCCCCGCCGCGCTCGCGATCGCCGACGCCGCGCTGGCGCGGACCGGCGGCGTTCGCCTGGTGCGCGAGGACGCCCCCGCGGGTGCCGCGCACTACCAGTCCACCGGCGAAGCTTTCCCGGAAACGAGCCGGCGCACCTGCGAGGCCGCCGACGCCATCTACCTCGGCGCGATGGGCCTGCCCTCGGTGCGCTACGCCGACGGCACCGAGATCGCCCCGCAGCTCGACCTGCGTTTCATGTTCGAACTCTATGCCGGGGTGCGGCCGACCCGCGCGATCCCCGGCGTACGCCCCGCTCTCGCCGACCCACGCGCGGCCGAGATCGACTTCGTCCTGGTGCGCGAATCGACCGAGGGGCTGTTCGCCTCCCGCGGCAAGGGCGTGGTCGAGGACGACGCGGTAGCGCGCGAGACGATGGTCATCACTCGCCGCGTCTCCGAGCGTGTCTTCGGCTACTCGTTCGGCGAGGCGGAGCGGCGGCGCGCGGCCGGCAAGGAGGGCCGGCTGACGCTGATCGACAAGGCCAACGTCTTCACCGCCTTCGCCTTCTTCCGCAAAGTGTTCGACGAGGTCGCCGCCCGGCATCCGGACGTCGCCGCCGACCACCTCTACGTCGATGCCGCGGCGCTCGCGATGGTGAGCCGGCCCTGGGCGCTCGACGTCGCGGTCACCGAGAACATGTTCGGCGACATTCTGTCGGATCTCGCCGCGGGGCTCGTCGGCGGCATGGGCTACGCGCCCTCGGCCGACATCGGCGACGAGCGCGCCGTGTTCCAGCCAGCCCACGGCTCCGCGCCCGATATCGCCGGCACCGGCAAAGCCAATCCCGTCGCCGCGATCCTGTCGGCGGCGATGATGCTCGACTGGCTGGGCGCGCGGCATGGCGAGGTGAACGTCGTCGAGGCGGGCCGGCTGATCGGCCGCGCGGTGGACGCCGCCTTCGCCGACGGCGGTCTCGTCACCTGCGAGCTGGGCGGCACCGCGGACACCCGCGCCGTGACCGACGCCGTGCTCGCCAACATCCGCTGAAGGGGCCAGCATGACGGATCTCAAGGTCGCCACCATCGGCGCCGGCTACTTCGCCCGCTTCCACCACGACGCGTGGTCGCGCATGCCGGGCGTGCGCCTCGCCGCGGTGTGCGACACCGACCCGGACCGCGCCGAGGCCTACCGCGCCGAGTTCGGCGCCGGGGCCGCCTACACCGACCCCGCGACGATGATCGCCCGCGAGGCGCCCGATCTCGTCGACATCGCGGTGCCGCCGGCCGCGCACAAGGACCTCGTCGCGCTCGCCGCGTCTGAGAAGATCGACACCATCTGCCAGAAGGCCTTCACCCGCTCCCTCGCCGAGGCGAAGGAGACCGTGGCGCTTGCCGAGGCGGCGGGCATCACGCTGGTGGTGCACGAGAATTTCCGCTTCCAGCCCTGGTTTCGCGAGATCCGCCGACTGATCGACGAGGGGGCCCTGGGCGACATCTACGGTTCCAGCTTCCGCCTGCGCCCCGGCGACGGACAGGGGGCGCGCGCCTACCTCGACCGGCAGCCCTACTTCCAGTCGATGGAGCGGTTCCTCATGCACGAGACCGGCATCCACTTCATCGACACCTTCCGCTTCCTCTTCGGCGAATATGCCAGCGTCTATGCGGACCTGCGCCAGCTCAATCCGGTGATCGCGGGCGAGGACGCCGGCATCATGGTGCTGGGCCATGCCGGCGGCGTGCGCTCGCTGTTCGACGGCAACCGCTTGTCGGACCACATCGCCGAGAACCGCCGGCTGACGATGGGCGAGCTCTGGGTCGACGGGTCGGCCGGCACCCTGCGGCTCGACGGCGAGGGGAACCTCTTCCTGCGCGACTTCGGCAGCAACGACGAGCGAGCCCACCCGCTCGCCTGGGAGAAGCGCGGCTTTGCCGGCGACAGCGTTTACGCACTGCAGTCCCACGTTGTGGCACACTTGCGCGATGGAACGCCGCTGGAGAATACCGGGCGGGCATACCTGACGAACCTCGCCGTCGAGGAGGCCGTCTACCGATCGTCCGCCGAGGGTGGCCGGATCATGTTGCAGGGAGGCTGATCACGTGGCCGTTGCCGACGAAGGAGCCGTGAGCGAGACCGACCCGCGTGCGACCGCGGCGACGCGCTCCGAGCAGGCCTACGTCGCGCTGAAGCGCCGCGTGCTGGACAACGAGTTCCCGGTCGGCTCCTTCTTCCTCGAGCAGGAGTTGGCCGACCTTCTGGAGATGAGCCGGACACCCATCCGCGAGGCGCTCGTCCGCCTCGCCAACGAAGGCTTCGTCGAGATTCGCCCCCGTCACGGGATGCGCGTCCTGCCGATCTCCGCCACCGACATGCGCGAGATCTACACCATCCTCACCGCGCTGGAGGCGGAGGTCGCCGCCGAGGTCGCGACCCGCGGCCTCACCGGCGACGAGTTGGCGGCCCTGCGGCAGGCCGTGGACGACATGGAAGCCGCCCTCACCGACGACGACCGCAAGGCCTGGGCGGTCGCCGACGAGCGCTTCCACCGCTGCCTCGTCGGCGCCAGTGCCAACCAGCGCCTGCGCGCGGTCATCCTGCAATTCTGGGAACAGGCACACCGAGTACGCATGTTGACCCTGCGTCTGCGGCCCAAGCCGGTGAAGTCCACGCAGGAGCACCACGAGCTGGTCGACGCGCTGGAGGCCCGCGAGCCGGAGCGCGCCCGCCAGATCCACCGCGTCCACCGCGAGACCGCCGCCAACATGCTGGCCGAGATCCTCTCGTCCAACGGGCTGACGAACCTTTAGGGCGATTTGCGGGGTCGGCGCGGCGGGTTCCGCGCAGCGGGCTTGCCCGGTGCGCGGATCGCGGGCACGTGGACCGCATGACGCGACCGATCCATATCCTCAACGGGCCCAGTCTCAATCGGCTCGGCACCCGTGAGCCGCACCTTTACGGCACCACCACCCTCGCCGAGGTGGAAGCGATGTGCCGGGAGGCCAGCGAAGGCCACCCCCTCACCTTCCGCCAGGCCAACGCCGAGGGCGACCTCATCGGCTGGGTGCACGAGGCGCTGGACGATGGTGCCGGGATGATCATCAACCCCGCCGCCTGCACGTTCACCTCGATCGCGCTCGCCGATGCGCTGGCGCTCTTTCCTGGCCCGATCATCGAGCTGCACATCACCAACCTCCACCGTCGCGAGGCGCTGCGCCACCACTCCCACATCGCCAAGGTGGCGACGGCGGTGGTCGCCGGCCTCGGCGTCGCGGGGTACCCGTTCGCGGTGCGGGCGATGCGCGAGCTGATCGCCGAGGCCCACCGCGGCGCTACTGCGATGCGGTGACGCCGCCGTCGATGTAGACGATCTGGCCGGTGATGTAGCTCCCGGCGGGCGCGGCGAGGGCGATCACCTGCCCCGCCACCTCCAGCGGGTCGCCGATGCGCCCCAGCGGGTTGCGCTCCAGGATGAAGTCCCGGAACGCCGGCCGGTCCAGATGCGGGCGGATGCGATCGGACATGATGAACGTCGGCGCGACGCCGTTGACGGTGATCGCGTGCGGCGCCAGCTCCATCGCGTGCTGCTTGACCAGCATCGCGAGGCCGCCTTTCGTGGCGCAGTAGGCCGAGTAGCCGCGGCCCCGCAGGCCCAGCGCGGAACGCACCGAGAGGAGATGGATCTGCCGGCCGCCGGCACCGCGGGCGATCTGGTCGCGCGCGGTCTCCTGCGCCAGGAACATCGCCGACTTCAGGTTGGTGTCCAGCATCTCGTCGAAGGCCGCCTCGGTGACCTCCATCAGCGGCTGCTCGCGTTGGATGCCGACGCAGTTCACCAGAACGTCGATGCCGCCCATCGTGCCCACCGCCTCGCCCGTGGCCTCACGGATCGAGCCGACGTCGCGCGCGTCGAGGGCGAAGCCGTGCGCGGTGCCGCCGCTCGCGCCGATTCGCGCCGCCAGCGCCTCGGCCTTCTCCCTCCGCGGCCCGGCGACGGCGACGGTCGCACCGTGCGCCGCGAAGGCGACGGCGATCGCCTCGCCGATGGCGCCGTAGCCGCCGGGGACGAAGACACGCAGGCCCCGCACGTCGAACAGCCGCGCGACCGCCGCCGGGTCGATCGCCGGGGTCAGTGGTTGGTCGCTCATCTCGTCCTCCCTCGGCCGCGCACACGGCCCCGCCGGCGTCGACGCCGGTCTCGTTGCATCGGCCCCTTTGGTAGCACGCGCTGCGGGTTGCATCGCGCCGCCATCGCCGGCGGGTCGGGGTTACGTCACGGGAGGGCCGCCGCCGGCCGGTCGGCGTCAGCCGCCGCGGGCCGCGAGGGTCGCGTCGGTCTCACGGGCGACCCAGTGGCCGGGGCCGGCGGCGATCATCTCGTGCCGCACCGGCTCGTCGCCCACCTTGCGCACCGGGCTGGGGATGTCGCCCGACAGCATCGTTCCCGCGCGCCGGCGGGTCGGGTCGGCAACCGGCACGGCGGCGAGGAGGCTCTGCGTATAGGGATGGCGCGGGTTGCCGAACACCTCGTCACGCGGCCCGATCTCGACGATCTGGCCGAGATACATCACCGCCACCCGGTGGGCGACCTTCTCCACGACCGACATGTCGTGGGTGATGAAGAGATAGGCCACGCCCCGTTCGTACTGGATGTCCATCAGCAGGTTGATCACCTGCGCCTGGATCGAAACGTCGAGGGCCGACACCGATTCGTCCGCGATCACGAGATCCGGCGAAGAAGCGAGCGCGCGAGCGATCGAGACACGCTGTCGCTGGCCACCGGAGAATTCGTGCGGGTAGCGCGAGGCCATGTCCGGCGACAGGCCGACACGGTCGAGCAGCTCGTGCACCCGTCGCTCGACCGCCTCGGAACGGCTGAGCAGGTTGTGGACGACGATCGGCTCGGCGATCGAATAGCCGACTGTGCGGCGCGGATCGAGCGAGGCGAACGGATCCTGGAACACGTACTGGATCTTCTCGCGAAGGGCGCGCCGCTGCGCGTCCGGCATCGTCGCAATGTCGATTTCGCGGTAAGTGATGGTGCCGCTGTCGGGCTTGATGAGCTGTTGCAGCGTCCGCCCGATGGTCGACTTGCCGGAGCCAGATTCGCCCACCAGCGCCAGGGTCTCGCCGGGGTAGATCGCGAACGAGACCCCCTCCACCGCATGCACACGGTGGGTGACGCGCCCGAACAGTGTCCGGCCGACCGCGAAGCGCGTCACGAGGTCTTTCACCGCGATGAGCGGCTTGGAATAATCCGCCGTGTCCTGGACCCGCCGCACGCCGATCTCGCGCGCCTCTTCGCCCTCCATCACGATCACGGGGACCCGCTCGGGAAGCGGCTCCCCCTTGCGACTGCCGAGCCGCGGGACGGCCGAGAGCAGCGCCCTGGTGTAGGCGTGCCGCGGCGCGGCGAAGATGGAGCGCACGTCGCCCTCCTCCACCTTGCGGCCCTTCCACATGACGACGACGTCGTCCGCCACCTGCGCGACGACCCCCATGTCGTGGGTGATGAAGATGACGGCCGTCTCCATCTCTCGCTTCAGATCCTGCAGGATCGCGAGGATTTGCGCCTGGATGGTCACATCGAGCGCGGTCGTCGGCTCGTCGGCGATGATGAGGCGGGGGGAGCAGGCGAGCGCGATGGCGATCATCACGCGCTGGCGCATCCCACCGGAGAGCTGATGCGGATAGCGCTTCACCAGCGCCTCCGCGTCCGGCAGGCGGACCATGCGCAGCAGCTCGAGCGCACGGACGTTGGCCTGCCGATCGGTCAGCCGCTCGTGAATCTTCAGCGCCTCGCCGATCTGCGCGCCGACCGGGAAGACCGGGTTCAGCGACGTCATCGGCTCTTGGAAGATCATCGCCACGTCGCGCCCGCGGATGTGGCGCATCCGCTCCGAGGGCAGCGTGGCGAAGTCGACGATGGTGCCGTCGCGGCCGCGAAACAGGATCTCGCCGCGGGTGATGCGGCCGCCCGCATAGTCGATCAGCCGGGTTGTCGCGAGCGAGGTGACGGACTTGCCGGACCCCGATTCGCCGACGATGGCGAGCGTCTGACCCTTGCGCACGTCGAACGAGACGTCGTGGACGACGCGCGTGTCGCGGAAGGCGATGGACAGGGATCGGATGGAGAGGAGCGTATCCTCCCGGGCGAGGGTGGTCTCCGTCACGGTGTCGATCCTCTGCGCGCCGAAAGTTGGGGGGCGTCGGACGGGCGCGCCAGGTGCTCAGTGGAAGCAGGCGTGCGGCGGACGCAGCGCGACGCCGACAAGTCATCGTCAAGATGAAGGCGTCGCGCGGTCGGGCAGCCGACGAACCGGAGCCTCGACCGCGGCCTCCCCGCTGTCAAGCTCATTCACCACGCGGACCCGCCCAATTTCGAAGCAACTCGCCAATTTTCACGCCGAACGCGGCCGATCATATGTCTATATTTGTCGCAATCCAGGCCAATTGCGGGTCGGCACGCCTAGTAGATTTTCTAATAGACCCTGCGAAAACGTTTAATTTGACGGAACTCTGTTCCGTCGCAATCCTTCAGCCTCAAACAACTTCACAGATAAGTTCGCTCGAAATCATGGCTACAGCTCGCATCACCTTTGGCTACGACCATGAATGAGGCCGGCCTGGTCGTCGGCGTCGATGTGGGCGGCACGTTCACCGATGTCGTCAGCGTCGATCGCAACGGCATGTTCGATGTCATGAAGCTGCCCACCACGAAGAGCGCGCCGCAGAAGGCCGTCGCCCAGGCGCTGGAGCAGCTCACGAAGACCGGCGTCACGCCCGACGCGATCGAGAAGTTCGCCCATGGCACCACGGTGGCCACCAACGCCGTGCTCGAGCGCAAAGGCGGCCCGATCGGCCTTCTGCTGACGGAGGGCTTCCGCGACATCCTGGAGATCGGCCGCTCCTACCGCCCGGACATGTACGCCATGTTCCTTCAGCGCACGACACCGGACTTCCTGGCGAGCGGCGCCCGCGTGCAGACGGTCCGCGAACGCGTCACCGCCGGCGGCCGCGTCGTCACCGCGCTCGACGGCGCCTCCCTCGAGACCGCGATCGCGGCGCTGCTTGCCGCCGGCGTGAACGCCATCGCCGTCTCGTTCATCTTCTCGTTCGACAACCCCGCCCACGAGCTCGCCGCCAAGGCGATGATCGAGGAGATGGCGCCCGGCATGCCGGTGTCCCTCTCCCACGAGGTGGATCCGATGTTCCGCGAGTACGAACGGACCTCCATCACCGCGTTCGACGCCTACGTGAAGCCGCTCCTGGTCAACTATCTCGGCGAGATGAGCGCGGACCTGGCGCGCGCACGCGTCGCCCCGCCCCTCCAGGTCATGCAGTCGCGCGGCGGGTTGACGGCGGCCAACGTCGCCGCGAGCCGGCCGGTGCGCCTCTTTCTGTCGGGTCCCGCGGGAGGCGTCATCGGCGCCAAGGCCGCCGGCGAGATCGTCGGCGCCAAGAACCTCATCTCGTTCGACGTCGGCGGCACCTCGTGCGACATCGCGCTGATCCAGGACGGCGCGCCCATCGTCAAGTCCACCGGCTCGATCGACGGCTATACCGTGCGCGTGCCCATGGTGGACGTGAACGCCATCGGCGCGGGCGGCGGCTCCATCGCCTGGATCGACGCCGGCGGCGGCTTGCGTGTCGGCCCGCATTCGGCCGGTTCCGAGCCCGGACCGGCCGCCTATGGCCGCGGCGGCGACGACGCCACCGTGACCGACGCCTCCCTCGTGCTGGGCTACCTCGATCCGGGTTATTTCGCCGGCGGAACGATGCGGCTCGACCCCGACCTCGCCTTCCGCGCGGTCGAGGAGAAGGTCGCCAAACCGCTGGGCCTCGGCATCGAGGAAGCCGCGCTCGGCATCCACCGCGTCCTCAATGCGCAGATGGCCGAGGGCATCCGCCTGGTCTCGGTGCAGCGCGGCCTCGACCCGCGCGACTTCGCCCTGGTTCCGCTCGGCGGGGGCGGCGGCATCCACGCCGTGCCGCTCGCCCGCGACCTCGCGATGCCGCGCATCATCGTGCCGCGCCTGCCGGGAGTCCTGGCCGCGTGCGGCCTCTTGGCGGCGCCGGTCGAGCACGAGCTCTTCGCCGCGTTCAACCACGACCTGTCGTCCGTCTCCGACCGCGATATCGTCGCCGCACTCGACGCGCTGGAGGCCAAGTCCGCCGCGCTGATGGAGGCGGAAGGTTTCGCCGGGCGCTACGAGGTCCGCTATGCGCTCGACATGTGCTACGTCGGTCAGGCGCACTTCGTCGAGGTGCCGCTGACGCGCGGCGAAATCGGCTCCGATCTCGACCCCATCGCCGCCCGCTTCCGCACCCTGCACGAGACCATCCACGGCCACGGCGAAGGCGGCGAGACCCGT
The DNA here is from genome assembly GCF_022865125.1 of Acuticoccus sp. I52.16.1. Lineage (NCBI taxonomy): Bacteria > Pseudomonadati > Pseudomonadota > Alphaproteobacteria > Hyphomicrobiales > Amorphaceae > Acuticoccus > Acuticoccus sp. I52.16.1. Next base: position 1,247,179 of record NZ_CP094828.1, read on the forward strand.
GTCGTCAACGTGCGCATCGTCGCCTCCGCGGCGTCGTCCGTCGCCTCCGCGACCCCGCAGCACGTGCCGACCGACGCCCCCCTCTCCCGTGGCACCCGCGCCGTCCGGTTCGAGACCGTCGACGCCCCGGTCGCGGCGACGCTCTACGACCGCGCCGCGCTCCCCGAGGGGATCACGATCGACGGGCCGGCGATCGTCGAGCAGAGCGACACCACCACGCTCGTCGAGCCGGGATGGACCGCCACGGTCGCCGCCGGCGGCACCCTCATTCTGACCCGGATCTGACCCGATGGACCTCGCCACCACACCCGCGGACGAGATCGACCCGATCACCCTCGAGGTGGTCCGCAACAAGCTCGACGGCATCGCCAACGAGATGGAGTGGACGCTCCTCACGAGCTCATTCTCGCCCATCGTCAAGGAGGGGATGGATGCCTCCGCCAGCCTCTTCACCCTCGACGGAACGACGCTGAGCCAGGCCTCGGCCATCCCGGCGCACCTGACGATGCTGATCCCCTGCGTGGAGAACATGCTCGAGGAGTTTCCCCTCGCCACCATGCGCGAAGGCGACCTCTACTGCATGAACGACCCCTATGCCGGCGGCACCCATATCCCCGACATCGCGGTCCTGATGCCGGTGTTCCACAATGGCCGGCCCATCGCCCTCTCGGCGGCCATGACACACCACCAGGACATGGGCGGCTCCGCGCCCGGTTCGATCCCGACCGATGCGACGGAGCTCTACCAGGAAGGTCTCATCATCCCGGCCCTGCCGCTGGTGCGCGAGGGCAAATACAACGAGACGCTCATCAAGATGATGCGCCTCAACTCGCGCATTCCGGACACCCTGATCGGCGACCTCAACGCGCAGATCGCCGCCTGCCGCGTCGGCGCCAAGCGCATGAGCGCGCTGGCCGATACGGTCGGCGCCAACGAGCTGTCGGCGATCTTCGACACGCTCCTCAACCGTTCCGAGGCTCTGACGCGGGCCGCCCTCGAGACGCTGCCGGCAGGCACCTACCATTCGGTCGACTACCTCGACAACGACGGCGTGGAACTCGACAAGCGGGTGCGGGTCGAAGTGGCGGTGACCATCGGCGACGGTACGCTCCACGTCGATTTCACCGGCACCAGCGCGCAGGTGCGCGGGCCGTTCAACGTCGTGCCTTCGGGATCGATGGCGGCCGTGAACTACGCGGTGCGGGCCCTCACCGACTCCACCATTCCGACCAACGGCGGCTGCTTCCGCCCGGTGACGATGAACCTGCCGGCCGGCTCCCTCGTCAACCCGAAGCGGCCCGCGCCCGTCAACGCGCGCAGCGCCGTCATCAAGATGATCGCCAACAACATCATCCACGCGCTGGCCGAGGCGGTACCCGACCGCGTCACCGCCTTCAACGCCAACCAGCACATCCTGATGTTCGGTGGCATCGATGCCGCGGATAAGCCCTTCGTCGTCGGGGAAGGGGTGTGCGGCGGGACCGGCGCCCACGCCCGCGGCGACGGGCTCGACTCGTTCGACAGCGACACCACCAACGGCATGAACCTGCCGGTGGAAGCGATCGAGATGGACTTCCCCATCCTGATGCGCCGCTCGGAGCTGCGGCCCGACTCGGGTGGTGCCGGCACCTACCGCGGCGGCCTCGGCTTGCTGCGCGAATACGAGGCGCTGCAGGACGACATCACCTTCACCCACCGCGCCGAGCACCATTTTTCTGACCCGCGTGGCATCGCCGGCGGCGGGGACGCGATGCGCGCCCACACCATCATCACCCGCGCCGACGGGCGGCAGGAGACGGTGCCCTCCAAGACCGTGACGCGGCTCGACAAGGGCGACGTCGTCCTGATCCAGACGCCGGGCGGCGGCGGCTGGGGGCCGGTCAGCGGCCGCGATCCCGCCGCCCTCGCCAAGGACGTGGACGACCGCAAGGTCTCCACCGCGGCCGCCCGGAGCACGTGGGCCGGCCCCGCCTGAGGCTCGCTCGCACCACCCGTTTTCGTCCCTCGTCCGAAGCCCCGCGACGCCTGTCGCCTCTCACCGGAGACTGACCCGATGAATTTGAACCGACGCACCTTCATCGCCGGCACGGCCGCCGGCGTGGCCCTCACCGCCATGCCCTTCTCCAAGCTCCGCGCCGCGACCGGCGGCACGCTGACGATCGCACACGGCTACGACCCGCGGTCGCTGTGGCCGAACGACTTCACCGCCCAGGAGATGCTGAACGCCGCCAACGCGATCACCGAATCGCTGTGCTGGGGCGACCCGGACACCGGCGATGTCCAACCGATCCTGCTGGAGAGCTTCGAGCAGCCCGAGCCGAACAAGGTGGTCATGAAGGTGCGGCCGGGCATCTCCTTCACCAACGGCGAGCCGCTCGACGCCGACGCCGTCGTCAATTCGCTGACCGTCTTCGCCGACGTCGAACAGGCGCCGGCCTACGGTTTCTTCGGCCGGTCGATCGACAGTGTCACCAAGGTCGACGACATGACCGTGGAGCTGACCACCAAGGAGCCGTATCCCGCCATGGGCCTGCTGCTGGCCCAGGTCTACGTCACCCCGCCGAAATACTGGGCCGAGGTCGGCGTCGACGGGTTCCGCACCGCTCCCATCGGCACCGGCCCCTACAAGCTCGAGGAGTGGGTGCGCGACAACCGCCTCGTGATGGTCCCGAACGCCGACTATTGGGGCGAAAAGCCGGAGGGCGTGAGCGAACTCGTCTGGCGCCCGGTGCCGAACGACATGTCGCGCGCCGCCGGGCTCCAGGCGGGCGAGTTCGACATCGCCACCAACCTGCCGATCGCCGCCGTCGGCATGCTGAAGGGCGCCGGCATCGAGATCGTCGCGGTGCCGAGCTTCCGCATCTACATGCTGACCCTCTCCATGTTGCCGGAGGAGGAGAGCCCGCTGCACGACGTGCGCGTGCGTAAGGCGCTCAACTACGCGGTCGACAAGCAGGCGATCGTCGACGCCCTCTTCGGCGGCGAGGCGAAGGTGTTGAACGGCCAGCTCCTGCGCCCCGCCCAGGTCGGCTACGACGACAGCCTCTCGGACTATCCCTACGATGTCGAGAAGGCCAAGGCGCTGCTCGCCGAGGCCGGCTATCCGGACGGCTTCGAGATCCAGTTCAAGTTTCCCTCCGGCCGCTATGCCCAGGACCGCGAGGTCGCCGAGGCGGTCTCCGGCATGCTGTCCGAGGTCGGCGTCACCACCAGCATGGTGGCGTTGGAGGCGGGCGAGTTCCTGGCCCAGCTCGACGCCAAGAAGCTCGGCCCGCTCGCCATGCTGGGCACCGCCCCGGCCGACGATCCGGACGCGATGTTCGCCCAGTTCCGCTCCGACTGGCGCTATTCCTATACGCAGAGCCCGGAGCTCGACGCCCTGATCGACGCCGGTGCCAGCGAGATCGACCCGGAGAAGCGGGCCGAGATCTACGCCGAACTCAGCCAGCTGATGTTCGATCAGGCCTTCGTCCTCTACCTCTACCAGGGCGCGGATTTCTACGGCACCTCGCCCAAGGTGGAAGGCTTCGACCCGCGCGGTGACCAGCGATACCTGCTGGCCGGCATCGATCTGGCCTGACCCCACGGCACGCACACGGCCCGCGCCGGCCGGGGCCCCGGAATCGGGTCCGCGGCCGGCGCACTCCCAGCGCGGGGGATGGGCTGCGTCCCACGCGCCGGTGTTCTCAACTCCGGCACAATCGTTTCAAACATCAAGACGCTCAACGGAGGCATCGATGTGCTATATGCGTGAGTTCCGCATTTTCGTCGCCGTCTACGAAGAGCGATCCTTTTCCGCCGCCGCCAAGCGCGAGAACGCGACACAGTCGGCCGTCTCGCAGCGGATCCGGAAGCTGGAGGAGGTGCTCGCCGTGCGCCTCTTCAATCGCACCAGCCAGCGCGTCGAGCCGACGCCGGCGGGCACCGTCTACTACGAATACTGCGTCCAGCTGCTCGACAAATACAACGAGGCCAACGTCGCCCTGCAGCGGTTCCGCGGGGTGGAGGGGATCGTCAACGTCGGCATCCCGCCCTGGATGTCGCGCCATGTGGTGCCCAACATCCTCAGCCGCTTCATGGACGAGCATCCCAACGTCGTCGTCAACGTGATCGACGGCAACAGCACGCTCCTGTGCGAGATGGTGAGCCGCGGCGAACTCTCGCTGGCGGTCATCGCCGCGGCGGACCTGCGCGAGGAGGACAAGACGCTCGCGGTCGCCGAGGGTGTCCTCGTCTCACGCGGGCCGGGCATGCCGTGGAACACCGCGCGGTTGCCACGCGATCCGGCGGAGCTGGCCTCGATCCGCCTCATCATGCCCAAGCGCGGCCAGCCCTACCGCACGGTGGTCGACGCCTTCCTCGAGACGCACGGCGTGCGACCCAAGCAGGTGCTGGAGCTCGATTCGGTCTTCGGGACGCTCGGCCTCGTCGCCAAGGGCGACTGGCACACGATCCTGCCCGCATTCGTGCTCGCCGCCGACCCGGACCAGGAAGAATATACCATCCAGACGCTGACGGAGCCGCCGCACTTCCGCCTGTCCTGCGTCACCTCCACCAATGGCGACACCGCCGCATGCCGCTCCTTCATGCGCATGCTGGAGGGCGAGCTGTCGCGCATCACCCTCAATACCCTGCCCCTGTCGCGCCCCCTCGTCTCGGTGTGACGACGGGAAGCGCCGGACGGGACCACCCCGAAGGATCCGCCATGGATACCCACGCGCCGTCAACGCTCAGCTCGATCGACCTGCAGATCCAATGGAGCCGCCTCATCTCCATCATGGACGAGGCGGACGTCGCGATGCTGCAATCGGCCTTCTCGACGATCGTCAGCGATTCGCGCGACTATGCGGTGATCCTGCTCGACAGCCAGGCACGCTCCATCGCCCAGGCGCAGGTCTGCGTGCCGGCGTTCACGACGTCCCTCCCCGTCGCCGCGCGCACCATGCTCGCCGAGTATCCGCCCGAGACGCTCCAGCCCGGCGACGTGCTCATCACCAACGACCCGTGGATCTGCCACGGCCACCTGCCGGACTTCTACGTCATCGTCCCGATGTTTCACGCCGGCGAGATCTTCGCCTACTACGCCGCCGCCGCCCATATGTCCGACATCGGCGGCCGGCTGGACGAACTGATCGCACGCGACGTGTTCGAAGAGGGGCTGCGCGTTCCCCCCAGCAAGCTCTACGAGGCGGGCGTCCCCAACCGCCAGCTCTTCCGCATCATCGAGAACAACGTGCGTCATCCGCGCCTGGTCCTGGGCGATGTCGGCGCGATGGTGGGCGCCGGCAAGGTCGTGGCCGACCGCTGCGCCGAGTTCATCGCCGATTATGGCCCCACCTCGATCGACATGGTCGGTGCCGAGATCCTCTCCCGGTCGGAGACGGCGATGCGCGAGGCGATCGCCGCACTTCCCGACGGCGTCTACCGCAAGGAGGTCGACGCGGACGGGTTCGGCGAGCCGGTCCACATCGCGCTGAAGCTGACGATCGCCGGCGACACCCTGGAGATGGACTTCGCCGGGTCGAGCCCGCAGCGTGAGGGCGCGTCTATCAACTGCGTCTACAACGTCACCCACGCGCACTCGATCTTCGCGTTGAAGTGCGCCTTCCTGCCGGACCTTCCCAACAACGAAGGCCTCTACGCGCCGATCACCACGGTGGCGCCGCTCGGCTCGGTGCTCAACGCGCGCTTCCCCGCCCCGGTGAAGGCTCGCTCGATGACGAGCTTCCACCTCCACACCGCGATCTTCGGCGCCATGGTCGGCATCGTTCCCGATCAGGTGCAGGCGGCGGCCGGATCGTTCTGGGTGATGGCCTGCACCGGGGTCGACGACGAGGGCGAGCCCTTCGCCATTCACGTCCTGCCCAACGGCGGCACCGGCGCGGTCTCCTACGCGGACGGCCAGCCGACCATGTCCTTCCCCGGCCAGGGCACGATCACGCCCGCCGAAATCATCGAGAACCGCGGGCCGATGCTGGTGAAGGAGCGCTCGCTGCGCGAGGGGTCCGGCGGCGCGGGGCGCCGGCGCGGGGGCCTCGGCCAGACGATCCGCCTCACCACGCTGGGCGACGCGCAAGCCCGCGTCACGTTGCGGGCCGACAAGGTCACCTACCCGCCGACCGGACTGGAAGGCGGCGGCCTGGGCGGTGCGGGCAAGGTGGAACTCGACGGCAAGCCCTTCCCGCTCGACCCGTTCATCCTGAAGCCCGGCCAGGAGCTGGCGCTGCACCTGCCGGGCGGCGGCGGATACGGCGACCCCACCGCGCGCGACAAGGCCGCCCTGAAGCACGATGTCGACATGGGCTTCGTCTCCCCGGCCGACGCCACCACCATCTACGGAGGCCTCTGAGCCATGGCCGACATGCCCTTCACATCCGGCGGCCGTCCCGACTGGCGCCTCGGCTTCGATATCGGTGGCACCTTCACCGATATCGTCCTCGTCGACGCGGCGTCCGGCCAGGCCCACCTCGGCAAGAGCCTCACGACGCCCGACGACCCGAGCCGCGGCGTCGCCGATGGTGTCGCGCCGCTGTTCGCGCGCCTCGGCATCGCCGGCGCAGACGTCGCCACCGCGATCCACGCGACCACGCTGATCACCAACGCGCTGATCGAGCGGAAAGGCGCCAAGACGGCGCTGCTCGCAACCGCGGGCTTCCGCGACACGCTCGAGATGGCGACCGAGCTGCGCTACGACAACTACGCCATTGCGCTACCGATGCCGGAGCCCCTCGTCCCCCGCTCCCTGCGCTTCGACGTCCCCGAACGGCTCGACCGCGACGGCAACGTCCTCACGCCGCTCGACGAGGACGCCGTGCGCGCCATCGCCGCGACGCTGAAGGCGGAGGGAGTGGAGACGGTCGCCATCGTCTTCCTGCATTCCTTCCGCAACGCCGCGCACGAAGAGCGTGCGGCCGCCATCGTCCGCGAGGCCTGCCCCGGCATCCTCGTCAGCCTGTCGAGCCATGTCTCGCCGGAGATCCGGGAGTACGAGCGGTCGGTGACGACGGCCGCCAACGCCTTCGTGCAACCGCTGACCCCGCGCTACATCGACCGTGCGCTGGAAGGGCTCGCCACGTCCGGTTACGCCAACCCGCTTTACGTGATGGCCTCCTCCGGCGGAATCGCCAGCGCGGAAGTCGCCAAGGACCTGCCGATCCGGTTGCTGGAATCGGGTCCGACCGCCGGCGTCATGGCGGCGATCTACTACGGAAGGGCAATGGGGATCGGCGAGCTGGTCACCTTCGACATGGGCGGCACCACCGCCAAGATCGGCCTCATCTCCGACTACAAGGCGCAGAAGTCGAACGTCTTCGAGGTCGGCCGGGTGTCGCGCTTCCAGAAGGGCAGCGGCCTGCCGGTGCGCATCCCGATGGTGGAGCTGATCGAGATCGGTGCCGGCGGCGGCTCCATCGCCAAGGCGAACAAGGTCGGTCTCCTGGAGGTCGGCCCTGAGAGCGCGGGGGCCGCGCCAGGCCCCGCCTGCTACGGCCGCGGCGGCACCAGGCCCACGGTGACCGACGCCAACGTCGTGCTCGGCTACCTCAATCCGGACTATTTCCTCGGCGGCGAGATGACACTCGACGCAGCGGCGGCCCAGGCGGCGGTCGCCTCCCTCGCCGCGACGCTCGGCGAGGCGCCGGCGACCTGCGCGCGTGGCATCGCCTCCATCGTCAACCAAAACATGCTGGCGGCGAGCAAGATCCACATCGCCGAGCGGGGGGCCGACCCGCGCAGGCTCTACCTGTTCGCCTTCGGCGGCGCCGGGCCGGCGCATGCCTACGAACTCGCCCGTTCGCTCCACATGAAGGGCGTGATCGTCCCGCCGGGCGCCGGCGCGACGTCGGCGATGGGCCTCGTGACGACGCCGGTCTCGTTCGACTTCGCCCGCTCGTTCATGGTCCGCCTCGACAAGGCCGACCCGGACGAGCTGACGGCCGTGTACGCGCAGATGGCGGCCGAGGGCGCAGAGATGATGGCCCAGGCCGGCGTCGCCCCGCACGATGTCGTCGTCGAGCGCTCGATGGACCTGCGCCATGCCGGTCAGGGCTACCAGGTCGCCGTGTCGATGCCGGAGGGCGCCATCGACCGGGCGATGCTGGCGGACATGGGACCCCGCTTCTACACCGCCCACGAGGAGCGCTTCGGCCACGCCCACAGGATGATCCCGGCCGAACTCGTCACCTGCCGCGTGACCGTCTCCGGCCGCGCGGCGGCGATCCCCGTCCCCGATATCGCGGTGACCGACACCCCGGCTCCGCCCGTGAAGGCGATCCGCAAGGTCTATTTTCCGGAGGCCGGCGGCGAGGTCGATACCCCCGTCTTCGAGCGCAGCCGGCTTTGCCACGGCCACCGGATCGAGGGTGCCGCCGTCATCGAGGAGCGCGAATGCACCATCGTCGCGGGGCCGTCGGCGGTCACCACGATCGACCGGTTCGGCAGCGTCGTCATGAACCTCGCGCCGGGCGGGCGCGCATGAGGGGCGGCGAGGCCTCCCGCAGGGCCGGTCCATGCTGAACTATCTCGCCAGACGCGTCGGCCTGACGGTCGTCTCGCTCGCGGGCGTCCTCCTGATCTCGTTCGTGCTGACGCGCATGACCGGCGATCCGACGAGCCTCCTGCTGCCGGTCGACGCCACGGACGAGGCGCGGGCGGCGCTGCGCGCGCGGCTCGGTCTCGACCAGCCCTACGTGACCCAGTTCATCCGCTACGTCGGTGACGCGCTCACCGGCGACTTCGGCAATTCGCTGCGGTTTTCCGAGCCGGTGACGAAGCTTCTCTTCGAGCGGCTCGGCGCGACCTTCGAGCTGGCGGGGGCGACGATCGCGCTGGCGCTCGCCGTCGGCATCCCTTCCGGCATCGTCGCCGCCTACTGGCAGCGCACCCCGGCCGACACCGGGCTGCAATCCGTCGCGGCGTTCGCCCAGGCCGTGCCGACCTTCTACTGGGGTATCCTCGGCATCCTCGTCTTCTCCGTCTGGCTCGGCTGGCTGCCGACGGGGGGGCGCGGGACGCTGGCGCACCTCGTCCTTCCGGCGGTTACCCTCGCATCCACCATCATCGCTCTCATCATGCGCATCATGCGCTCGTGCATGCTGGACGTGCTGCGCCAGGATTATATCCGCACCGCGCGCGCCAAGGGCGTCTCGGAGTTCGCGGTGGTGATCAAGCACGCCGGGCGCAACGCGGTGATCCCGCTGGTGACGGTGATCGCGTTGCAGTGCGGTGTCCTCATCGGCGGCGTGGTGGTGACGGAGACGGTGTTCTCGTGGCCGGGGATCGGCCGCCTCGCCATCCAGGCCATCTATGCGCGCGACTACCCGGTGGTGCAGATCGTCGTGATCTTCTTCGCGGTGGTCTTCGTCGTCCTCAACCTCCTCGCCGACCTCCTGTCGGCGCTGCTCGACCCCAGGATACGGCTGTCATGAGCGAGATGCCGTCCACGGCGGCGCCCGCGCGTGCCGCGCCCGGTCGCCCCCTCGCGTTCCTGCGTGAGTTGAAGCGCCCGGCGGTCGCGGTCAGCGTCCTGTGCCTCATGCTGCTCGTCGTCTGCGCCGCGGTGCCGGGCCTGATCGCGCCGGCGGACCCGTACAAGCAGAGCCTCATGCAGCGCTTCGCCGAACCGATCTTCATGAGCGACAGGCAGAGCGGCTACATCCTCGGCGGCGACCAGGTCGGCCGCGACATCCTCTCGCGCATGATCTACGGCGCACGGATGACGCTCTTCATCAGCCTCGGCGCGGTGGCGATCGCGGGATCGATCGGCACCTTCCTCGGCATCGTCGCCGGCTATTTCGGCGGCTGGATCGACAGCGTCGTCCAGCGTGTCATCGACATGCTGCTCGCCTTTCCGATCATCCTCCTCGTGATCGCTTTGGTGACGATCGTCGGATCGTCGGTCCCCGCGCTGATCCTGATCATGGGGTTCGCCTCCTGGCCGCAGTTCGCGCGGATCGCGCGCGCGTCCGTGCTGCAGGTGAAGGGGCTCGATTATATCGAGGCGGCCCGTGCGATCGGCGCACGCGACAGCCGGATCCTGAGCCAGCACATCCTGCCGAACATCCTGTCCGCGCTGATCGTCTTCACCACGTTCGAGATCTCGCGCATGATCCTGATCGAGGCGACGCTGAGCTTCCTCGGCATCGGCGTGCAGCCGCCGACGCCGACCTGGGGCGGGATGATCTCGGAAGGCCAGCAATATCTCTACATGTCGTGGTACGCCTCGTTTTTCCCCGGCCTCGCGATCGCCGCCACGATCCTGGTATTCAACACGCTGGGCGACGCTCTGCGCGACGCACTCGATCCCCGGATGGACTGACGTTCCCCGCGCGCCGCTGCGCGGGCGGGCCCCGGCGCCGCTTCCGTCCGACCGGGGGTCAGCCGGTCGCTCGGCGGGCGTCGTGGGGGTTGCCGGGCTGGTTGCGCATCCAGTCGGCGAGCTTGGCCATGTTGGCGTAGAGTTCGAGCCGCGCGGGACCGTCGGCGACCGCCACCGCGAGCGCGGTGCGCATGCACTCCAGCCACGCGTCGCGTTCGGCCTCGCCGATCGGCACGTGCATGTGCCGCGCACGCATCCGCGGGTGGCCCTTTTGCGGCGAGTACAGCGCCGGGCCGCCGGTCCACTCGGACAGGTAGCGCTTCAGGTCGGCCTTCGTGGGGCCGAGGTCCGGGGCATGCAGGGCGCGCAGCGCGGCCGCGTCCGGGAGGCTGTCCATCTGCTTGTAGAACGTCTCCACCAGATGATCGATCGCCGCCGCGCCGCCCAGACGGTCGAACAAGGTCGATCGTGTCTGGGCGACGTCCTCGCTGGAATTCACGTCCGGCCCTCCTCCTGCGCTGTCCCGGACCGCGGCCGGGACAGGGCAGGTATCGCCCATCTCGCGCGACGGCAAGGTGCCCGGCGCGCCCCCGCCGCCCCCGCTCGAAGGTCTGGCGCGGGGATGGGGAGTGTGGCATCACCACCCGGCCGGGCGGGTGGCCGAGTGGTTTAAGGCAGCGGTCTTGAAAACCGCCGTACGTTCACGCGTACCGTGGGTTCGAATCCCACCCCGCCCGCCATCGCCGCGCGGATCAGAACTCCAGGTTCAGGCGCAGCGCGGCGCCGTACTCGTCGCGGTTGTCACTCCACTCGCCGTTCACGTTCGCCTGCAACGAGAGGCCTTTCGGGCCGCTCAGCCGGGCACCGAGATCGAGCCGGGCCGTCAGCGCGTCGAGACCGTGCTCGATCGACATCACGTCGTTGCCGGCCGAGTTGATCAGCTCGGCGCCGACGTCCACGTCGTCGTTGCCGATGATGTAGTCGAGCCCGGCACGGGCATAGGGGCGCAGGCTCCAGTCCTCGCGCAGCCCGATTTCGCCGTTGAGCGTCAGCGCGGGCGAGATCGTGTAGAACGTCTCCCCGTGGCTCTTCACCCGCAGCGCCGTCACCGCGCCGTCCTCGGTGAACCCGTCCGAGTAGATGTGGGTCACGCGGCCGGCCAGTTCCGGGGTCAGCGAAAGTGCGCCTTCGTCCCAATTGCCGAGGGCGATCTCGTAGCGGATGACCGCGCTGCCGCCGATGAAGCCGCCCTGCTGGTCCGCCGTGAGCCGATCGCCGGCATAGTCGTGGCGCGTCACGTCATAGTCCGCGAGGCCGCCCGAGAGGCCGACCCCCACCTCGGCGGCGCCGAACACCCGGCCCAGATAGGCACCGGCCTGGTAGCGCTGGCCGTCGCTGGAGGAGCCGACCTGATTGTCCTGGATGTCGGCGTCCTCATAGGAGACGCCGGCGGCGATGCGCCAGTCCTCGCCGATGACCGCCGACCCGCCTGCGCTGAACTGCAAGGTCGTGCTGTCGTAGCCGAAGTTGTCGGCCGAGTTGCTGTGATGCTCGGTGGACGTGGCGAACTGCGCCCAGGCACAGCCGACGCGTGCCTCGCCGACCGTCACCCCGCCGTTGACCTCGCAGCTCTCCAGCGTGCGCATGAAGCGCTGGTTCGAGCGGAAGGTGAGCGCGTCGTTGATCGCATAGGGTTCGGGGCTGAGGCGGCGGTAGATCGCGTTGAGCTCGGCGTTGGAGCCGGCGTTCAGGAGCGCCTGCACCAGCGGGTCGAGGACGTGGCTCGCACCCGCCACGGCGCCGTCGGCGGCACGCGCATGGGCGTTGTCGGTCGACAGGAAGGCGATCGCGTCGTCGGCCGCCTGGGACTGCGCCCGGGACTGCCGCCGGCGGGACGCGTCGTGATCGGCGACGGTCTCCTGCACCTCTTTGACGTTGTGGCCGCCGCCTGTGTCGGCCGTCATGTCGACCGTGTAGGAGACCTGGTAGGCCCGGCCGCTGGCGGCGACGCTGCCGGTCGCCGTGATCAGCGCCGAGCCGGTGTCGATCTTCAGCTCGGACGCGTCGGCCGTCAGAGTGCCGTCGTCGGTCGACACGATGGTCAGGGTGCCGCTGTCGGCCGACCGGGTGACGGCGTTGAGGATGTTGAACTCGATGTCGCCCGCGACCGAGACGTTGCCGAGGCTCGCGACCTCGATCAGGTCCGACGTCGGCGTCCCGGCGAAGTCGGCGTCGACCACGTAGCTGCCGTCCTTGGCGAACGTCACCGTACCGGCGTTCAGCGTCGTGGTCTGGATGTTCGCCACCGCACCGCTGCCGCCGGGCGAGATGGTGCCGTGGTTGACGTAGGTCGCGCCGGGGCCTCCGAGGTCCACCGTGGCGCCGGGCGAGAACGTGGCCCCGGCGCGGTTGGTGAAGGTCGTCGGGTGGGCCGACATGTCGATCGAGCCGACGATCACGCCGAAGTTGTCCACCGTGTCGACGTTGGCGCCGCCGCCGGCCGGGGCGGTGCCGAAGTCGTTGTCGACCAGGGTTCCGTCGGCGTCGACGATCGCGGCACTGACGGCCGAGGTGATGGCCATGCCGGCGGTGCCGGAGGCGTTCTCGATGGTGCCGTAGTTGAGCACCGCATTGGTGAAACCGTCCGCGAGGGCGATGCCGGCGAGGGCGCCGGAGACGGTCGCCCCTTCCGCCACGGTGACGGTGATGGCGCCATTGTCGACCGCCTTGGTGCCGGTGGAGACCGTCTGGCCGCTGGCCACCGCGTCGTCGCTGAGGCCGGAGGTGATGCTCTGGGCGAACACACCGTAGCCGCTCGAGGTGATGTCGGCGTCGACCTCGACCTCGACCTTGCCGCTGACGCCGCTGCCGGAGGCGCTCTGGGCGAAGATGCCGTGCGCCTCCGCTCCGGAGGTCACGATGGCAGCCTTGCTGTGCACCGTGACGGAGCCACCCTGTCCGGCCAGCCCGGCGGTGCCCCAGAACGAGCTGATGTCGCCCAGGATGTCGCCGGTCTGGTTGGTGAGGTCGTTGCCCAGGCGCGTGATCGTGCCGACGTCGTGCCCGCCGGTCGAGCCGCCCGCACCGCCGACGCTCTGCGCGATGATGCCGATGGCGCCGTCGCCGCTGGTGGTGATCGCAGCTTGGTTCTCGACCGTGACGTTGCCGCCGTTGCCGCCGGCCCCGGGCCCGTCGTCGCTGATCACCTTGAGGGCGTAGTTGATGCCGAACCCGGCGATATAGTTCTTCAGGTTCGTCGCGCCGGCACCTCCGGTCGCACCGGAAATGGGGTACTTCAGGTCGCCGGCGATGCCGCCGCCGCCGCCCACGCTCTGGGCGTAGATGCCGTGCCCGTGGGCGCCGCTGGTCACGATGGTGCCCGCGTTCAGCGTGACGTGCACGTCGTCGCCGTCACCGCCGGCGCCGCCCGTGCCGCCGAAGCCCACGCCCCCGGTCGCCGAGTTTCCGGCGTTGCCGCCGAGGCCGCCGCCACCGCCGACGCTCTGGGCGAGGACGCCGTAGGCGCGCAGGCCGCTGGTCGTGATCGCGCCCTTCTTGTGCGTGACCTCGACGATGCCGCCGTCGCCGGAGGCGCCGCCCGAGCCACCCATCGAGAGCGAGTAGGTCCAGCCGTCGACCGAGATCGGGGCCGCGCTCAGAACGGTGTCGAGGTCGGAGACGTAGGTGTTGCTGACGACGTCGGTCGGGACGCCGATTTCGCCCTCGCCACCGGCGCCGCCGCCGCCGCCGACGCTCTGCGCGAAGATGGCGATGGCGTCGTCGCCCGAGGTGGTGACGGAGCCGGCGTTCGTGACCGTGACCTTCTTGCCGTCGCCGGCCGCGCCGCCCGAGCCGCCGTGCTGCACGGCGTAGTTGATCGTGGTCTTGGCGGCGGCTTCCTTCGCCTTCTGCACCGTGCCGGTATCGTTGGTGCCGCAGGCGTCGGCGAGTGAGCCGTCCACCGTGCCGCTGCGGAACAGGCCGACCTTGGCCCCCAGCTTCTTCAGCGCCGCGGTGGCCGAAGGGACCCCGCAGGACTTGCCGAAGATGATCTGCTGCGAGCCGGCGCTGCCGCCCGCGCCGCCGCCGCCGCCCACGCTCTGTGCGAAGAGGCCGCGGGCACTGGCGCCAGTGGTGACGATGTCGCCCGAGTTGGCGAGCGTGACGGCACCGCCGTCGCCCGCGGTACCGCCGCTGCCGCCGAACGCCATCTGAATGTCGATGATCTTGGAGCGGTTGTCGGTATCGGCGCCGTCGGCGACGCCGTAGGTCCCGGTGAAGGCGCCGCCGCCGGCCCCGCCGCCTCCGCCCACGCTCTGGGCATAGACGGCGAAGGCGCTGATGCCGCCGGTCGTGACGTCGGAGGCGTTGGTGACCTGGACGGTGCCGCCATTTCCGCCGCCGCCGCCGCTGCCGCCGAACGAGGCGCCGGCCGCGATCGTCACCGCGTTCTGGTCAGAGCTGCTGCCGAAGTTCGCGGCGCTGAAGTCGAGCACGCGGGAGGCACCGCCGTGACCGCCGCCGCCGCCGATGCTCTGGCCGAAGACGCCGAAGGCTTGCAGGCCCTGCGTGGAGACCGCCCCGCCCGACTGCTTGAGCTTGACCGTGTTGCCGGCGCCCCCCGCGCCACCGGTCCCGCCGATCGCGACGTTGGCCTGGAACGAACCGGAGACGCCGGCGCCGCCGCTGTAGGCCGAGCCGCCCGCGCCACCGCCACCGCCGACGCTCTGTGCGACGACGGCCGTGGCGTAGTCGCCCTGGGTCGACACGGCGCCACTGCCGGTGAGCGTGACGGTGCCGCCATCGCCCCCCTCGCCGCCCGTACCGCCGACGCCGACGTTGGCGAGCAGGGACTTGCTCGTCGTCGTGATGCCGCCGTCGACCGTCGTGCCGCCGACGCCGCCGCTGCCGCCGACGCTCTGGGTGAAGACACCGTAGGCGGCGAACCCGGAGGTGGTGACCGTGGCGGCAGTGTCGACCGTGACCGCGCCGCCGGTGTTGCCGTTGCCGCCGTCGCCGCCGACGCCGACATTGACCGAGGTCGACTGACCGGACGAGACGCTGGCCGCGAGCCCCATCCCGCCGTCGCCGCCGCCGCCGCCGACCGACTGCGCCATCAGCGCGATCGAGCCTTGGCCGGTGGTGGCGATCGTCGCGGTGTCGGCGAGGGTGACGTTGACCACGCCGCCGGTCATGCCGGAGCCGCCGCCGCCGGCGACCGAGACGTCGACGTTGGCGTTGAGCGTGCCTGCCGCGAGCGACATCGAGCCGGCCAGGCCGCCGGAGCCGCCCGTTCCGCCGACGCTCTGGACGAACGCACCGTACGCGCCGGAGCCGCTCGTGCTGATCGCTTCGGTGATGGTGACGTCGACCTCGCCGCCCGCGCCGGCGTCGCCGCCCGAGCCGCCGACCGTGGTCTCGACCGAGACGGTGGCAGAGTCGTCGTCCGAACCGCCGGAGCCGGAATCGCCGACGAGGTTGGCCGTCAGCGACCCGGAGACGGCGAAGCCGCCATTACCGCCGCCGCCGCCGACCGACTGCGCCATGATGCCGTGCGCCTTCGAGCCGCTGGTGGTGATCGCGCCCTCGGAGTGGACGGTGACCTTGCCCGAGCCGTTGCCGGTGCCGCCGTCCGCCCCGACCGAGACGCCGACGCCGGACGCCTGAAGGCTGCCCGAGACGGCGAACCCGCCATCGCCGCCGCCGCCGCCGATCGACTGCGCCAGAATGCCGTACGCCTGGGCGCCGGTGGTGGTGAGCGCGCCGGTGTTGTGGACGGTGACGTCCTTGGCGACGTTGCCTTCGCCGGCGCTGCCGCCCAACGTGGTGCGCAGCGAGACCGACTGGGACGGGTCGGACGTCCCCGCCAGGGTGAAGTCGGCCGCGAAACCGCCGCTGCCGCCGCCACCGCCGACCGACTGGGCCAGGATCGCGTGCCCCAGCCCGCCCGACGTGCCGATCGCGCCGGAGTTCGTCACGTCCACCGTGCCGCCGTTGCCGCCGCTGTTGCCGCTGCCGCCGATGGTGGCGTTGATCGCGGCGCTGCTCTTGCCGTCGCCGAAGCCGATCTGCCCCGTCGCCGCGAAGCCGCCGTTGCCGCCGCCGCCGCCGACCGACTGGGCCATGATGCCGCGCGAGTTCTTGCCGGCGGCGGTGATGTCGCCGGTGTTGGTAACGGTGACGGCGTCGCCGTCGCTGCCGGCCCCGCCGGTGCCGCCGAGCGTGAGGGCGACCGGGACCAGCGTCACCGCGCCGTCGACCGCGAAGCCGCCGTTGCCGCCACCGCCGCCGATCGACTGCGCCCGGATTCCGTCGGCGTTGGACTTGGTGGTCGTGATCGCCCCGTCGTTGACCACCGTCACGGTGCCGCCCTGCGATCCGGCGCCGCCGCTGCCGCCGACCGTGGGGCTGATCGAGGTCGTGCCGCTGAGGCTGCCGGTGATGGCGAAGCCGCCGTTGCCGCCGCCGCCGCCGATCGACTGGGCGAGGAGGCCGACGGAGTGGGCCCCGCCGGTGGTGATCGCGCCCTCGTTGGTGACCGTCACGGTCCCGCCCGACGTTCCCGCGCCGCCGGCCCCGCCGAAGGTCGGGTTGACGGAGGCGATGCCGAGGCCGGCACCGATCGCCCATCCGCCGTCGCCGCCGCCGCCGCCGAGGCTCTGGGCGAGGATGCCGTAGGAGCTGTTTCCGCTCGTCGTCAGCGTCCCGCGGCTGGTGACGGTGACCGTCGAGCCGGTTCCGCCGCTGCCGCCGTCGCCGCCGAAGGCGGTGGTGAGGGAGAGGTCGCTGCCCGCCGCCACCGAGAGGTCGAACCCGCCGTGACCGCCGCCGCCGCCCTGGGAGGTCGCGGAGATCGCGTCGGCCTTGAGACCGGAGGTGGTGATGTCGCTGTCGGCCCAGACCGTGACCGCGTCGGCGTTGCCACCGCTGCCGCCGGCGCCGCCGAACCCGAACGAGAGAGACGTGCCGACCGAGGCCGAGACCGGCAGCGAGAACCCGCCATAGCCGCCGCCGCCGCCGACGCTCTGGGCGAGGATGCCGCCCGCCGAGTTGCCTTTGGTGGTGATCGTCCCGGTGTGGGCGGCCTGCACGGCCGCGGCATTGCCGCCGGCCCCGCCCGTGCCGCCGATGGAGACGCTGCCCGCGAACACGGACCCGACCGCGACCGACACGTCGAACCCGCCCGCGCCGCCGCCGCCGCCGACGCTCTGGGCGAAGACGCCCGCGGCGCGATCGCCCTCGGTGTCCAGCGTCGTGCGGGCGGTGATCGGGGTGCTGCCGGCGTTGAAGCCGTTGGAGTAATTGACGCTCACCGTATCGCTGTCGCCGCCGGTGCCGCCGGTGCCGCCGACCCCGAAGCTCACGCCGGCGCTGACGCTGACCGAGCCGCCCCCCGCGCCGCCGCCGCCGCCGACGCTCTGCGCGAAGATCGCGGTGGCGTCGTTGC
Organism: Acuticoccus sp. I52.16.1; assembly: GCF_022865125.1. NCBI lineage: Bacteria > Pseudomonadati > Pseudomonadota > Alphaproteobacteria > Hyphomicrobiales > Amorphaceae > Acuticoccus > Acuticoccus sp. I52.16.1. The sequence continues at coordinate 1,264,941 of NZ_CP094828.1, forward strand.
CCTTGGTCTGAAGGATCCCGTCGGTGTGCGTGACCTCGACCGTGCCGCTGGTGCCGCCCGAGCCGCCGGTGCCCGCCACCACATAGGCGCCCGCCGCGAACCCGCCGGCGCCCCCGCCACCGCCGACGCTTTGCGCCAGGATCGCCTGCGCCTGGCTGCCGCTGGTCGTGATCGCGCCGCTGTTGGTCACGGTGACGTCGCCGCCGGTGCCGCCGGCGAACGCATTGCCCGCGCTGGAGAAGATGAGGCCCGAGGCCCCGCCCCCGCCCGAATAGCCGCCGACCGACTGCGCCGAGATGCCGGTCGAGTAGTCGCCGGTCGTGGTTAGCGCGCCGCTGTTGGTGATGCTGGCGGTGCCGCCATTGCCGGCCCCGCCGCCGCTGCTGCCGTCGCCGAAGATGCTGCCGGGCTGGCCGGAATTGCCGCCACCGCCGAAGCTGTTGGCGACGATCGCGCTGGCGGAGGCGCCGCTGGTGACGATGGTCGCGACGTTGTCGACCTGCGCGAGCTTGCCGTCCGCGCCGGAGCCGCCGACACCAGGGTTGGCGTCGATCGAATTGGCCTGGCCGGCGGAACCACCGTACCCGCCCCAGCTGGCCGCCAGGATACCGGCGTTGTTGTCACCCGAGGTGGTGACGACCGAGCGGCTGGAGGTGGTCGTCACGCTGGCCGTGGCGCCATCGCCGCCCATGCCGCCGGCGCCGGAGTAGGCCTCGGCGGGCGCCTCGGCGTTGCCTCCGAGCCCCCCGCCGCCACCGAAGCTGAACGCATAGAGGGCCGCGCCCTGGGCCGAGGTGAGGTTGCCGCTGTCGAGCGTCAGCGTGGCGTCGCCGGCCACCGTGCCCTGTCCGCCGTCGCCGCCATAGGCGTTTTCGATGATGTTGTTGACCGACTTGCCGGCGCTGCCGAGCCCGCCGTCGCTGCGAGCGAGGGCGAGGCCCTCCTCGAAACCGTCGCTGGTGCCGGCGGTCGGGGCCGAGCGGGTCAGCGTATTGCCGTCGCCGAGGTCGACCGTGACTTCGACCGACGTGGGTGCGTTGTTCAACGACGGGTCGTAGTCGGGGCTCTCGTAGGTGCCGATCACGGCACGCGTGTCGTCGTCCGTCGCCAGGGTGGCATCACCGCCGATAGTCTCGATGGTGAGCTGCGTGACCCCTTGGTTGGGGTAGTAGGCGCCCCCGCTCGGCAGCGCGCCGGTGCAGGTGACGATCGAGCCGGTCGTGCAGTCGGCCAACGCCGGGCCGGCCAAGTATCCGACGAGAAATGGTGTGACGAGCGCGGTGCTCGAAAGCCAAGTGTACAGCGCCCCGGAGCGTGATGAGGAGTGCATGAACATTGGAAATATCCTGCTCTGAAACTCAAATGCGGCGACTGCAAACGTATGACATAAAGTCGCAAGACTGCGACTCCGAAGCCTAGAGGCCGCCATCAAAGCGCCCGATATGTGCTCTGTGCGCAACACCAACCTGAGGTGACGGCATCCCCGCGCCCCTCTCGCCGTCCCCGTCAGATGCGATCGGTGATCGGCGGCTTCTCTAGCTTGACGAAGTCTGGATGCGTTCTGTCGCGCAACATAAAGTTGGCAATTTCCAGCTTGGTTCGATCTTTCGAGCGGCAGACCGGGCGACACGTTCTAGGATTGAAACGTTGGCTGCTCGGGTATTCCAGATTTAGATTTGGCCGCACCGGCGCAATTGCCACGCTCTTCCGCAACCTTCGGATCGCGGGAGGGAACGGCTGAACGCCGAGAGAGACGTCGCACCGGGAATACCTCCTCGCCCGCCCGATCGGACCGAGGCGGGTGGCGGGCGCCACCGCATTTATCCTCGCGTGCGTGGATGCCCGGAGGGAAGGATCGGGGGACAGGCGCCGGGTACTCTTCGTTCAATATATTGATATGTGCCGTCGTTTTTTGCATCGGATCTTGCGCGTCAGAATGGCGCAAGATATTCTCGCCACTTCGATGCCATCCTGTGCGGCCAGTTCATGTCCTGCCTGCCGGCCATCTTCCATACCTGTGGTATTCGCGGCAAGACATCTTGCAACTTGCGCGACTCCTTGCGCACGGCCCGAGCGAGAGTGACCCGATGAGCTTTTCCCAACGCGTCCGGCACGCCACCGCCCTCACCCGGCAGAGCTGGGCCATGCTGCGCGAACAGACCTCGCTGCTCATCCTGCCGTTGGTCAGCGGGCTCTGCCTGGCGCTGATCTCGGCGACCTTCCTGGCGCCCATCGTCGCCAGCGAAGAATTCCGCACCGCGCTGGAAGGTCGGACGCCCGACACCCAGGTGCTCGACTACGCCTACCTCTTCGTCTTCTACCTCGTCGCCTTCACGGTGATGAACATCTTCAACGGCGCCCTGCTTCACTGCGTCCTCGCCCGGATCGAGGGGCGGCCGGCCAGCGTCGGCGCGGGCCTCGCCGCCGCATTGGGGCGGCTGCCGCAGATCCTCGCCTGGTCACTCGTCAGCGCCACCATCGGCGTGGCGCTCAACGTCCTGCGCGACAAGGCGGGCAATCTCGGCAAGTTCGTCGCCGGGGCGGCCGGCCTCGCCTGGTCCATCGCCACCTATTTCGCCTTCCCGCTGGTGATGGCCGACGGGACCGGGCCGTTCGCCAGCATCACCGGCTCGTCCAAGCTGGTGCGGCGGACCTGGGGCGAATCGGCGCTCGCCAACGTCGGCGTTACGCTGGTGTTCGGCCTCGTCGTCGCCGTGCTCGTCGTGGTGTTCGCGGTGCTCTTCGTGGCCGTGGCGAGCACGTTGCCGACCGCTGCGGCGGTCGCCGTGGTGGTGCTCTTCGGTGTCGCGCTGGGGCTGACGGTGCTCGTCGCCAGCACGGTGTCGATGGTGATCCGCGGCGCCCTCTTCGCCTACGCGCGCAACGGCGTGGTCCCGCAGCCGTTCGATCAGGCCGCCTTGGCCTCGGTCATCCACCCCAAGCGCTGACGGGCCGCGTCAGGCCACATTACGGGCCTGCGCCGCCTCGGCCGACGCCCGGACATAGACGTTGCGCAGGTCGCCGTGGCGCGCGAACTGCGGGGTCAGCCCCAATGTCGTCTCCGGGCCGCCCAGGATCAGGTAGCCGTCCTGCGGCATCAGCCTCGCCATGCGCTCCAGCACGTTCGACTTGGTCGGCCGGTCGAAATAGATCAGCACGTTGCGGCAGAAGATGATGTCGAACTGCCCCAGCCGATCGAACGGTTCGAGGAGATTGCGCGGCTGGAAGGTCACGCGCTTCTTGATCGTCGGCGCGATCAGGTAGTGGTTCCGTTCCCCGCGGGTGAAGTAGCGTGACAGATACTGCTGCGGCATCCCGCGGCCGACCTCGAACTGGGTGTATTCACCCGCCCGCGCCCGGGCGAGCGCGGCCTGGCTGATGTCCGTCGCGATGATCTCCACCGGCTGGCGGCCGAACTTCTTCTGGTTCTCCTCCAGCAGGATCGCGATCGAATAGGGCTCCTGGCCGGTGGAGGCGGCCGCGGACCAGATGCGGATCGGCTTGCCGCCGCGCGCTGCGATCAGTCGCGGCAGCATCTCGCCGATCAGCGCGTCGAACGGTGCCTGATCGCGGAAGAACAGCGACTCGTTGGTGGTCATCGCGTCGACCACCTCCTCGGTGATCTCCCGGCCCCTGGCGCCGCGCATCGCGTTGACGAGCTCGGTCAGGTCCTTGAAGCCGTGGGCCTCGCAGATGGGCTTCAGCCGCGTCGTCACGAGGTACTGCTTGTCGGCGCTGAGGGCGAGGCCCGAGCGCTCCTTCAGGATGCGGCGCAGGAAGCTGAAGTCGTCGTCGCGAACCATCAGAAGATCCCCTTCATGGCGGCCTGAACCGCGTTGGCGATCTGAGGCAACGGAAAAACACGGTCGGCCACGCCGGCACCGACGGCCGCGCCCGGCATGCCCCAAACGACGCTCGTCTCCTTGTCTTGCGCGAAGATCGCGCCGCCGGCCGCGGAGATGACCTTCGCGCCCTGGCAACCGTCGTTGCCCATGCCGGTGAGAATGACGCCCAGCACGCCGCGGCCGAAGACCTCAGCCGCGGACACGAAGAGGACGTCGGCCGAGGGGCGGCAGAAGTTGACCGGCTCGGTGTCGGTGAGCTTGAGCCGCTTGGTTCCGCCCGAGTTGCAAACGATCATGTGATGGCCTCCAGGCGCGATGCGGATCTCACCGGAGACCAAGGCCTCGTCCGCCTTCGCTTCGAGCGCTGTCCATGCGGTCGCCCGCGTGATGTGCTCGGCCAGGATCGGCGTGAAGGCCGCCGGCATATGCTGCACGATGAGCACCGGGACGGTCACGGCCGCCGGCGAGATGTCGGAAAACAGGGTGATGAGGGCCTGCGGGCCACCGGTGGAGCTGGCCACCACCAGCACCTGCGGCGGCGGGCGATGGATGCGCGCGGCGCGCGGCGGCGGGACCGCGGCGCCGGTCGCCGAGCCGCTGCGGGGCGGCCGCGCCGGCGAGGCGGGGGGCGTGCCCGGCGGCATGCGAGCCACTGTCGGCCTGGGCGCGGCGACGATCGACGCGGCGTCGGAACCGGCGCGGCGGCGCGCTGCGAAGCCGAACTGCGAGTCGAGGAGGTCGATCACCGCCTGGGCGACGGGGCGCAGCGCGAACGGCTCGTCGGACGGCGGCTTGCCCACCACCCCGATCGCCCCCTTCTCGACCGCCTCGGCCCGCATCTTCGCCATCTCGGCCTGCGGCGCGACGATGACGATCGGCAGCCGCGGGTCGGCGCGCGAGATCTGCTGCAGGAGGCCGAGGCCGCGCAGGCCCGGCAACTCGGTGTCGAGCACGAGGCAGTCCGGCCGCGCCTCGTCGAAGGCGCGCTTGACGTCGGACGGGGCGACCGCGTCCGGCGTCAGCGCATAGTTGGAGTGGTTGAGCGCCCGCCGCAGCGCCGTGCGCAGCGCCGCGGAGTGGGCGAGGAGCTGCAGCCGCTTGCGCTCCGAGTCCGGCGCCATGCGCGCCGCCTGGATCATGCGCTGACCAGGGACGTCACGCCGTCGAACAGTCGGTCCACGGCCACGATCAGCACCAGGTGTTTGTCGGACCGCTGCACGCCCGTGACGATCTCGCGCCAGCGGCGATCGAGGTTCATCGGCGCCGGCTCACGCTCGGACGGGACGGAGGTGAGGACGTCCCCCATCTCGTCCACCGCGAGGCCGAACAGTTCGTTCTGCCGCTCGATGCCGATGGCCATCGTCGGCGCCTTCTCCGCGCGGGGAAAGCCGAGGATCTGGCGCGTGTCGAGCGCGGTGACGATCCGGCCGCGCAGGTTGAGGACGCCGATGATGCCCGGCGGCGACTGCGGCACCGTGGTGATGCGCGACAGCAGGAACACCTCGTGCACCGCCGAGATCGGCAGCGCGAACCAATGCCCGGCGAGGCGCGCCGTGACGTAGCCGTCCGCTTCGTCGAGAAGCGCGTTGCGGGAGAGGCTCTTGGTCACGCGGCAACCTCCTTCGTTTCGGGCTTGGTGAACTCACGCAGCGCGTCGATGAGACCGTTGCGGTCGAGCTTGGAGATGTAATCGGAGAAGCCGCCTTCGCGGGCCCGGTTGATGGCGTCGTCCGTCAGCATGCCGGTGAGCGCCAAGAGCGGCACCGGCCTCAGGCGGTCGATCTTCTTGACCTCGGCGGCGAACTCGAAACCGTCCATGTCCGGCATGTCGACGTCGGTGACGATGACCTTGGGCTGCAGGCCCATGGCGATCTTGTCGAGCGCCTGCTTGCCCGATTCGCACACGACCGGGTCGAAGCCCGCGGCGCGCACCACCGGCGCGACGAGGTTGCGGAAGAAGGGCGAGTCGTCGACGAGGAGGATCTTCATCGACTCGTCGACCTTCTGGCGCTGATGCGGGTCGAACCAGTGCGAAGAGGCGAGGCCGAGGAAGTAGCCGACATCGATGATCTCGGCATGCGCGCCGCCGACGATGGCGCTACCGAGGATGCCGGCCTGCTCGGACGGGATCTGCACGTCGACGATGTCCTCGACGATGTCGACGATCTCGTCCACCAGCAGCCCCATCGACTTGCCGTCGTCCGACATGACGAGAAGCGGCTTGCGCTCCTTGGAGTCGGGGTCGGGCGGGCCGCCGAACCACACCAGCGGGATCAGCTCGTTGTTGTACTGGATGTGCCACTGGCCTTCCGACTGCTCGGCATCGGCGAGGCACACGTCTTCGAGGCGCGTGATGAGGCTGATCGGCAGCGCCTTGCGGTTGGGCGAGGCGGCGCGGAACATGAGGAGAAGCTGCTTGTCCTCCATATTGTCCAGCTCCTCCTCCTCCGTGGTGGAGGACGACATCGACGCCTCCGACGGCGTCGCCGCGGCCGAGCGCACGCCATTGGGGTCGACGATCATGATCACGCGGCCGTCACCCAGGATGGTCGACCCGGAGAAGTGCTCGATGTTGCGCAGCGCCGCCGGCAGCGGCTTCACAACGATCTCCTCCGTCCGCAGCACCGAATCGACCAGCATGCCGAACTTCAGCCCGCGGGCGCGGATCACCATCACGAAGCCCTCGGTGCTCTCGTCGGCGGTGCGCGGCTGGCCGTTCTCGTCGAACGCCGTGGGAAGTTGCAGGATGGTGCGCAGGTCGACGATCGGCAGCAGCCGGTCGCGCGATCGCAGGACCGGCGAATCCTTGATAAGCTGGATCGAGTGCGCCCCGCCCGGCTCGACCTTGAGAAGCTCGTCCACCGAGGTCTGCGGGATGGCGAAATCCTCGCCGTCGACGCCGACGATGAGCGCGCGCAGGATCGCCAGCGTCAGCGGGATCTTCAGCGTGAAGACCGACCCCTGATTGACCGCCGATCGCACGTCGATCGATCCGCCGATCCGCTCGACGTTGGACTGCACCACGTCCATGCCGACGCCGCGGCCGGAGACCGAGGTCACCTTGGCGGCGGTCGAGAAGCCGGGCTCGAAGATGAACGAGAAGATCTGCTCGTTCGTCATCCGATCGGCGTCTTCCTGGGTGGCGATGCCGCGCTCGACCGCCTTTTCCTTGATGCGGTCGACGTTGAGGCCGCGGCCGTCGTCGGCGATCTCGACCAGGATCTGGCCGCCTTCGTGGTAGGCGTTGAGCTTGATGTGGCCCTTCTCGGTCTTGCCGGCGGCGAGGCGCTCGGCCGGAATCTCGAGGCCGTGGTCGGCGGCGTTGCGGACCATGTGCATGAGCGGGTCCTTGATGGACTCCAGCACCTGCCGGTCGAGCTCGGTGTTGGCGCCCTCCATCTCCAGCTCGATGTTCTTGCCGAGGTTGGCGGCGACGTCGCGCACGATGCGCGGCAGCTTGCGCCAGGCATTGCCGATCGGCTGCATCCGCGTGGACATCACCGCCTGCTGCAGCTCACCGGTCACCGTCGACAGGCGCTGCAGCGCGAGCTTGTGGGTCGTGCGCTCCTCGTTGCGCATGATCTCGGTCAGCTCGTTGCGGGTCAGCACCAGCTCGGAGACCACCGTCATGAGGTGTTCCAGCGTCTCGACCGAGACGCGGATCGAGCTGGAGGCGGCGTCGCCGCTTTCGCCTGCGGAGGCGGGTTTCTCGTCCGCCTTGGCGGCCGGCTTCGCGGCGGGCTTGGGAGCCGCTTTGGGCGGCGGCGCGGCCGCGGCGGGCGCCGGAGCGGGCGCGGCGGCGGCCGGTGCCGCCTCCGGCGCGGCTTCGGCCTCGGCCGGCGGACCGTCGCCGTTCGTCAGCGCCTCGATCTCTTCCGGCGACAGCTCGGACGCGCCGTCCGACCCGGCCAGCTGCAACGCCTTGATGATCGCCTCGTCGTCGCCCTCGGGCTCCGTTCCGCCGGAGGACTCGATGGCGCCGAGCAGGAACTTCAGCCGGTCGACCACCTGCAACATGGCGTCGACGGCGTCGTTGGTGACCGGGTCGCCGTTGCGCAGGCGGTCCATCAAGGTCTCGGCGTTGTGCGCCACGCCGGCCATCCGTGGCAGGCCCAGGAAGCCGCACGTCCCCTTGATGGTGTGCATCAGGCGGAAGAGCTCGTTGAGCATCGCGGCCGGTTCGGCCTCGGTCTCGAGCTCCACCAGCTTGACGTCCACCTGCTCCAACGCCTCTTGCGTGTCGGTGATGAATTCGGCGAGGAGTTCGTCGATCCCGTCCATGGTTCTTAAGTCCTCTCAGGCGTCAGATTCAGGCCGCGTCGGAGCGCATGGAAGCGATGAACGTCGCCATCCGGCTCCTCAAAGTGTCGGCCTGCGTCGACAGATCTTGGGAGGCTGAGACGATCGCGCTCGCCCCGGCGCCCGTGTCATTGGCAGCCTTCGACACGTCCACGATGATGGACGACACATCTTGCGTGGAGACTGCCGCCTGCTGCACCGACTGGGCGATCGCCCCCGTCGCGGCCGCTTGCTGCTCGATCGCCGAGGCCACGCTGGAGGCGAGCTCGTTGGCCCGCGTGAAGCTGGTCTTGAGGCTCTGGATCGCCTCGACCACCCGGTCGACCTCGCCTTGCACGGCGTTGATCTGCGCCGAGATCTCCTTGGTGGCGCCGCCGGTCTGCTCGGCGAGCGACTTCACCTCCATCGCCACCACCGCGAACCCCTTGCCCGCATCGCCGGCGCGCGCCGCCTCGATGGTGGCGTTGAGGGCGAGGAGGTTGGTCTGGCTGGCGATGTCCTCGATCAGGGTCACCACTTCGCCGATCTTCTGCGCCGACTTGGAGAGCCCCTCGGCCACCCCCGTCGCGCTCTCGGCCTGTCGCAGCGCCTCCAGCGAGATCTGCGTCGACTGCGAGACCTGGCCGCCGATCTCCTGGGCCGAGGCCGCCAGCTCCTCCGCCGCCGAGGCGACGGCCTGCACGTTGCTGGACGTCTCCTCCGCCGCGTTCGAGACGCGCTGCGACTGCGTGGTGGAGGTGTCGGCATTGCCGCGCAGGGAGGTGGCGCTGGTCGAAAGCTGGGTGGCCGCTTGCGAGAGGCTGCGCACCACCGAGTTGACGTCGTTCTCCAGGCGCGAGACCTGGGTCTCCACCGCCTCGCGCTGGGTGCGGGCGCGCTCGTCGCGCTCCTGCCGCGCCGCCACACGCATCGCCTCGATCTCCTGCAGGCGGATGCGCAGCGCCTCGGCGGTCCGCGCGAGCTGGCCGATTTCGTCGCCGCGCTCCGTCCCGTCGATCGCATGGTCGAGCTGGCCGTCCTCCAGGTCGTGGATGCGCGAGGACAGCTTGGACAGCGGGGACACGATCTTGGCGGTCGCGATCCAGTAGGAGACGGCAAATCCGCCCGCCACCGCGGCGACACCGCACAGGATCACGGTCCACAACGCCGCCGTGCCGGATCGTTCGCTGGCGCTCGCATACTCGCCCAGTTCGCCGACCGCCGTCGTGCGGTAGTCCTGGACGATCGCCTTGGCCTCCACCACGTCCTCGTCCACGCGGGCACGCGCCTGCGCATCGGTCCCGTCCGCCAGCAGGGTCTCGAGGTCGCTCAGCATCTTGCCCAGCACCGTGCCGAGCGGGCCGACGCCGGTCATGCCGCGCCGCCGGTCGAAGTCGGCGAGGGCGGCGGCGTGACGAACGAGCCCGTCGCGCGCGGTGCGCAGCTCGGCCACCGGGTCGATCCCCGCGCCCGTGTCGCCGGCATCGATCTCCTCCAGCGCCTGCTCGATGCCGCGCACGTCGATCCCGATGTCGAGGATCGTGAACATGCGCGCGGCGGCGAGGTTCGACTCGGCGATCGCCGCGTTCATCGACGCCGTCCCGCGCGAGGCGATGACGACGGTCGCGACGATCGCCAAACTCATGATGCCGACGATGGTGAGGATGCGCAGAAGGACAGACATGGGGGTTCCTGTGGTCGATCGGTTCAGTGGGCGGCGCCGGCGCCCGGCTCCTTGGCCGCAGGCTGGCTGGTGCCCGCGTCGAGCGCCGGGTTCTGCGGCACGCCCGCGCTTTGCGCGGCGGCGGCGACCTTGCGCATCGCGTCGGGGTCGGACAGGTCGATGTAGTTCAGGCCGTCCACCAGGAGATCCTGGACGACCTCCGCCCCCATCCGCGTGTTGACGTTCTCGCGCACCTCCTCGGAGAAATTGCCCAGATCGAGGCGCGCCAGCTTGCCGAAGTCGGTCTCGGCGCGGGCGTAGAGCGAGCGGAAGATCTCGTCCGTGAGGAAGGGGTCGGGCTCGGAGGCCAGCGAGCGCAGCACCGCCGCGTCGGCCGTGTAGACCATGCGCACGACGACGTAGCCCTCCACGCGCCCATGCTCGACGACGGGGACACTCATCGTCGGCAGCGACGTGTAGCGCAGGCCCTCCAGCTTGGGCTTGGCCTCCTCCTCAACCGAGTTGAGCTTGAAGGAGGCGGCCGCGTAGCCCGCGCCCAGCGTCACCACGACCGCCCACATCCCAACGAGGAGGGCACCCTTCATTGCAGCGACTCCAGCCCCGTCGTGACCGGCGGCCGCGGCTCGTAGGTACCGTCGGACTCCTCGGCGAGGACCGCGGCGGTGACGATCTCGGAGATGACGCGCGCCGCTTCGAGACGGCGCATCAGCAGCTTCTCCTCGACCGCGAGCTTCTCGCGCAGGCGGCGGACCTGCTCGAGCAGCCGCTCGTCCTCCTGCGGGCGATGGTGGCCGAGGCGCGACAACTCGAGGAGCGCGCGACCCTTGGCGTCGGCCAACGCCTTGTCGTCGATGCTGGCGCTCGCTCTCATCGCCGCGATGGAGGTGTCGATCAGGCCTTCGAGGCGGCTAACGGCGTTGGTGATCCCGGTCGTCATGACCCGTCTCCTTTTCGCTCTTCGAGCATGGTGTTGATGAGGTCGGCGATGCCGATGCCGCCGGTCGCGGCGACCTCGGCGGCCAGATGCTGCGCGAATACGCCGCGCCACAGGCGGCCGGCCTGGCCGCCCCACACGATCGAATCCTCGTTCGGCAGCATGTGCTGCACGAAGGCGGTCAGCGTCACCGCCTCGAACTCTTCGCCGGCGGTGCGCGCGCGAGCGGCACGGCCGGCGACGGTCGCGGACGGGGCGGCGGCCCGGATCGCGTCGGCGAACCGCGGCGCGGCGGGCCCGGCGGCGGCGCCTCCCCGCTCGCCGAGCGCGGGGAGCGCGGGCGACGGATCGGCGGCCACGAGGGCGTTGATGGGTGGTATCGACGTCATCGGATCGACTCGGACCTCTCAGCGCTCGGCGCGACGGTACGAAGTGAGGCTGGCGGCGGGCTTGCCGCCGCCCCCGCTCACCGCCGCCTGGGTGAACTGACTAGAATTTCAATGCGTTGGCGTTCCTCTTTGCGACGGGCCTCGCTCGAGGCTTGCGTCGCCCGCTCCTCCAGCACTTCCGCGGTGCGCTCCTGGCGGACGTACTGGCTGGCCCGCTCGTCGGCGACGCGGCGGAGCCGTTCGGTGGTGCGTCCGTTGCGGCGCAGCGTGTCGGCCATCGCCTTCACCGCGAAGCCGTGCAGCACGTTGGTGGCGTTGAGCGCGTCGAGGATCTCGTCGGCTTGCCGGGCGCTGTCCTCGTAGCGGGCGTTGGCGGCGATGCTCTCGGCCTTGGCCACTTCCGCCAGCGCCCGCTGCGCCCGCGCCAGCCGCGCCATCCGCTCCGGCCGCTTCACAGCGCACCCGTCAGCTGGCGAAACGCGTCGGAGAAGGCGAGCATCACCTCGCGGATCGCCAGCGCCATCATGATGAGCCCCCCCGCCGTCACGAACGGCAGCGACACGAAGAAGACCGGGATCGACGGCGACAGCTTGTTGGTGATGCCGATCGCGAAGTTGACGACCACCGAGTAGATCAGGAACGGCGCCGCCAGCCGGAGCGCGACGAAGAACGCCGCCGCGATCTGGTCGGTGACCGACACCAGCGCCTGGCGCACGTCCAGCACCGCCCCCGGCGGCAGGACCTGGTAGGAGCCGATGAGGGCGCGCAGGATCTCGTAGTGCAGGTCGGCGACGAAGATGATCACCGTCGCCGTCGCCATGAAGAGCATCGCCGCCGCCTGCCCCGGCTCGCCCGCCTCCAGCGACAGGCCGGGCATGCCGCCGAGCCCGACCGCGTTGGCGATCGCGACCGACATCGTCTGCAGCGCCATCATCAGGAAGCGCGACAGGAGGCCGATGAGGAAGCCGATGATCGTCTCGGTGAGGAGAACGGCGACGAGGTCTCCAGGGGTCGCCTGCCCCACCGCCGCCACCGCCCGGTCCAGCACCAGCGGCGAGACCGCGAGCGCGATGCCGAGCGCCACGAAGAGCTTCACCTGGATCGGCGCGCGCATCGAGGAGAGGCCCGGTGCGATCAGGAAGACCCCGCCGACGCGGGCGAACACCACGGCGACCGCGAGCACCAGGGCATCGGGCGCCGTGCCGTTCACGAGATGGCGCCGATCGGCTGCACGGTCGTCCCGCGGGCGATCTCGAGATGCGACAGGACCGGGATCGACGGGAACATCCGCTCGATGATCATGCGCACGTAGGGCCGCGCGTCCGGCGCCGTGACGATGGCGAAGCGCGCGTGCAGGGCCAGCATCTCGTTGATGACCTTGGAGGCCGCCTCGCTGAACTCCTCGACGAGGCGCGGGTCCATCGCCAGCTCGATCACGTCGCCCTTGGCGTCGCGTTTCAGTCCCTGGTGGAAGGCGAGATCCCAGCGGTTGCCGAGGCGCAGGACGTGCAGGGACCCGTTCTCGGCGAGATCCCCGCAGATCTGCTGGGCCATGCGGATGCGCACATGCTCGGCGACCATCTCCGCCCGGCGCGCATGCGGCGCCACCTCCGCCACCGCCTCCAGGATGAGGTGCAGGTTGCGGATCGAAACGCGCTCGGCCAGCAGCAGCTTGAGCACCGCCTGCAGCCCCGAATTGGAGATCTGCGAGGGGACGATCTCCTCGATCAGGCGCTTGTACTCCGGGTCCAGCCGGTCGAGCAGGGCGCGCATGTCCTTGTAGGACAGCAGCTGGGCGAGGTTGTTGCGGGTGATCTCGACGAGGTGGGTCAGCACCACCGAGAGGTTGTCGATCGGCACGAAGCCGTCGCGTTTCACGTCGGCGGCGAAGGCCTCGTTGATCCACACCGCCTTCATGCCGAAGGCCGGGTCGCGCGTCTCGTCGTGCGGGATCTGCGGCGGCGGCGCCTCGGCGGTGACGATGAGATAGTCGCCGACCCGCAGCTCGTGGCTGGCGACCGCGGTGCCGTGAATGTGGATCTCGTACCCCTTGGGCGAGACGGTGAGGCTCTCGGTGACCTTGATCTCGGGGATGACGAACCCGAATTCGCGCGCGAACTTGCGGCGGATCTTGGCGACACGGTGGGCCAGCTCCGTCGGCGAACGCAGCACGGTGCGGGCGAGCTGCTTGCCGACGACGAGTTCGATCTCGGGGATGTCGAGCTCGGCCTTCACCGAGTCCTTGTGGACTTTCGCCTCCTCCTCGGCCCGGCGCTCGGCGGCGACGCGGATCGCCTCCGCCTCGGCCCGGCGCTGGCGCGGGATGGTGTAGGCGACGAAGGCGAGGATCGCCGCCAGCACCACGAACGGGATCGACGGAAGGCCCGGCACCACGGCGAACAGCGCCATCAGCCCCGCGGCCATGATCAGCGCCTTGGGGTAGGCGCCGAGCTGGCCCAGGATCGCCTTCTCGGCCGACCCGCGGGTGCCGCCCTTGGAGACCAGGAGGCCCGCCGCCAGCGAGATGATCAACGCCGGGATCTGCGAAACCAGCCCATCCCCGACCGACAGACGGGTGAACACGTCCGCCGCCTTGGACAGCTCCATCCCATGGCGCGTCGTGGCGATGACGATGCCGCCGAAGATGTTGACGGCGATGACGATGAGGGAGGCCACCGCCTCGCCGCGCACGAACTTCGACGCACCGTCCATGGAGCCGAAGAAGGAGGATTCCTCCTCCAGCTCACGGCGGCGGCGCTGGGCCTCCTCGTCGTTGATGAGGCCGGAGGAGAGGTCGGCGTCGATCGCCATCTGCTTGCCGGGGATGGCGTCCAGCGTGAACCGGGCGCCGACTTCGGCGATGCGGGTGGCACCCTTGGTGATGACGAGGAAGTTCACGATCACCAGGATCAGGAACACCACGATGCCGATCACGAAATCGCCCGACATCAGGAAGTTCGAGAAGCCGGCGATGACGTGACCGGCGGCGGTCACGCCCTCGTTTCCGTCGGACAGGATGAGCCGGGTTGTCGCGATCGTGATCGCCAGGCGCATCATGGTGGCCATCAGCAGGATGGTCGGAAACGAGGAGAATTCGAGCGGTTTCTCGATCCACAGCGCCACCATGAGGATGAGTACGGCCAGCGCGATCGACAACGCCAGCGATACGTCGATCAGGAAGGTGGGAATCGGCAGGATCAGGACTGCCAGCATCCCCACGACACCGATCGCGAAGGCTATGTCGCGAATTCCGTTGGCGAAAAGCCCGGTCGGTGGCGTCGATATCGCGGATTGTGTGGTCATCAGCCTCTCGCCTTCATGGCGAAGCCGGGCCGCGCGTTCGCACGCGCCGCCTCGCTTGCTTCGGTTTGGCTGCAATGTCGCGTCTGACGCTGGGCCGAGGCTGACGGTCCCGGCGCGACGCCCCCCTCAACCTGCGGGACCCAGCCCTGCACGCTCAACATGCGCAATTTTTGCGTTAGTATGGGGATCGAGACTTGAGTTCCGCGGCATCGACCGCACTTTCCGGAAGCAGCCGCGTACCGCCTGGCCGACTTCGAGGGCCTGCCGCGCCCAAGCGGACTGCGCGACCGCGGGGTGCCGTGCGGCAACTCACCCTCAAGCCGTGGGACAGAAGAAACCGCCGATGGTCGACGTCACCAAATTCACATCGAGCTCAGTCGGGCACGGCAACCTCTGGTACAATCTCGCCCTCCTCCTCGGTCTCCTGGCGCCGACCCTCCTCGTCGTCTTCTACGCGTTCGATTTCGTCACCGTGTCGCTCGGCGCGACCCTCGTCATCGCCGCGATCGGGTTCGTCTCGGTGATCTGGCTGGCGGTGGCGAGCCGTCGCCGCCTGGCACGCATCTCGGAGGCGATCGACGCGACGCAGTGCTCCATCGTGATCTACGACGAGGCCGACCGGCTGATCTTCGGCAACCGCCGCTATTGCGAGGTGCTGGGCGTCAGCAAGGACGACATGGTGCCCGGCGTGCATTACTCCGACCTGATCCGCACCTCGTTGCAGAAGCACCTGCCGCCCGAGGCGATCGAGGCCGAGCTTGCCCACCGCCTGGCGATGCACCGCCTCGCCGACGGTCGCCCCGCCGACCGCCAGTATCCCAACAACAAGTGGGAGCGGGTGACCAAGACGCGCCTGCCGAGCGGGCTCAACGTCGGCATCGCCGTCGACGTGACGGAGTATTACGCCCTCAAGGACCAGCTCGACGTCGAGGCACGACGCTTCGCCGCGCTCGCCCGCGGGGCCCCGGTCGGCATCTGCCTGGTGGACGGGAACGCCAGCATCCAGTTCGTGAACGACGCGCTGCTGGCGATGCTGGACGCGGTCGACCGCCGGGCGCTGCTCGACAGCAGGCAGACCTTCCGGCTCAACCGCGCGGCGATCCCCTCCTTCCAGGACCTCATCGGGGCCCTGCGCCAGAACGCGGCCGAGACCGAGGTCCGGGTCGATCTTCCCGGTACCACCCGCTACCTCATCGTGCGCAAGGCGTTCGTGCCGATCGCCGGCGGCGAGCACCAGCCCCGTCTCGACGGCACGTCCGAGAATCTCCTCATCTTCGTCGACATCACCAAGCGCAAGGCGGCCGAGGCGCGCGTGTCCTACCTGGCGCTGCACGACCCGCTCACCGGGGCGCTCAACCGCGTCGCCTTCGCCGACGACCTGGCGCACGCCTCCGCCGGAGCCGAGTTGCAGAGCCCCGCGGCGCTGATCGCGATCGACCTCGACCGCTTCAAGCCCGTCAACGACGTGCACGGGCACGCGGTCGGCGACGAGCTGCTGTGCCGGGTGGTGGAGCGCATCGGCGCCGCCATTCCCGAGAGCTGCCGCCTCTACCGGCTGGGCGGCGACGAGTTCGCGGTGCTGTGCCCGCCGCCGAGCGGGGCCAACGCGATGGCCTACGCCCGGGTCATCCTGGAACGGCTGTGCGAGCCGTTCACCATCGAAGGGTGCCGCATTCTGATCGGCGCCAGCGTCGGCGTCAGCTCGCTACCGCGCGACACGGACAATCCCGAAACGCTGATCCACTACGCCGACCTGGCGCTGTACCAGGGCAAGAACCGGGGCGGCGGTTCGGTGCACGCCTTCAGCCCAGCGGTCCTGTCGAGCGCGGACACCCGCCGCGTGATGGAGCTGGACCTCGCCGAGGCGGTGGAGAACGGCGACATCGGCATCGTCATGCAACCCATCTTCGGCCACGACCGGACGCGCCCGGTGGCGGCCGAGACGCTCGCCCGGTGGACCAACCGGCGCACCGGCGAGTGCGTCTCGCCGGCGACGTTCATCCCGATCGCCGAGGAGGCGAACCTCATCGCCCGGATCGACCTGGCGGTGTTCCGCCAGGCGATGGTGGCGTTCGCGCAGATGCGCCTCGACGGGGCGCCGTTCGAAACGCTCACGGTGAACGTCTCCATGCCGACGTTGGAGGCGGGGGACTTCGCCGCCGAGGTCCAGGCCACGCTTCTGGGCACCGGGGTGCCGGGGACGGCGGTGGTGCTGGAGGTGACGGAGAACTTCCTCGTCGACGACGTGCAGCGGCTGGCGGCGACGATGGAGACCCTCAGCGGCTTCGGAATCCGCTTCGCGCTGGACGATTTCGGGACGGGGTATACCTCGCTGAGGATGCTGGCGGACCTGCCGGTGAGCTACCTCAAGATCGACCAGTCCTTCGTGCGCGGGCTGAGCGACCCGCAGGCCTCCCGGCACCATCGCATCGTGCGGGCGATCATCGAGATGGCGACCCACCTGGGGATGGAGGTGATCGCCGAAGGCGTCGAGAGCGAGGCGGCGTACGACAGCCTGGAGGCGCTGGGGTGCGAGATGTTCCAGGGCTTCCACCTCGCCCGCCCGCAACCGCCGGAGAGCCTGGCCGGCGGGGTCACGGCGGGGGCCGAGGGGACCGCCGCGGCCTGAGCGCGGGCCTTCCGCGAGCCGCCGGGCTGCCGAGGCTCGCGGGCGGAGACGTGCCGGCGGGGTGCGCGCGGCGGAATCGGCCTTCGCCGCGGGGCAGATGCGACGGAGGGCGGCTTGCCCCGCCCGGTCCGGGTCGGCATCGTGCGCCGCCGATGGAGGTGCACCTTGAATATTGCGATGTGGTCCGGGCCGCGAAACCTTTCGACGGCCATGATGTATGCGTTCGGCGCCCGCGGGGATTGCGCGGTGTGGGACGAGCCGTTCTATGCGGCCTATCTGGCCGAGACCGGGCTCGACCACCCGATGGCCGGCGCGATCCTCGCCGCCGACGAGACCGACCCGGGCCGGGTGGCGGCGCGCTGCGCCGGGGCGCCTCCGGGCGGAAAGATGCATTTTTACCAGAAGCACATGGCCCAGCACATGCTGCCGGAGTTCGACCTCTCGTGGATGGACGGGCTGACGCACGTGTTCCTGATCCGCCATCCGGCGCGCGTGCTGGCGAGCTATGACGTGAAGCGGGAGAACCCGGTTCTCGCCGACATCGGATTCGCGCAGCAGAAGGCGCTGTTCGACCGGGTGCGGGAGCGGACCGGCGCGGCCCCTGTCGTGGTCGACAGCTTCGACATTCGGGCCGATCCGGCGGGGGTTCTGGGGCGCATGTGCGACGCGATCGGCCTGCCGTTCGACGCGGCGATGCTGACGTGGCCGGCCGGCGGGCATCCGGACGACGGGGTATGGGCGCCGCATTGGTATGGGGCGGTGCACCGCAGCACCGGCTTCGCCGGGGCCGAGGGTCCGCTCCCCGAGGTGCCGCCGCATCTGGCCCCGGTGCTCGCCGAGGCCATGCCGTTCTACGAGGCCCTGCGGCCCTTCGCGATCTGACGGGCGAACCCATCCACTCCGGCAGGCCCGGAACGTGGATGGTTCGCCTCAGTCGACAATTACCCCAACGCCGCCTGCGCTGCCGCCAGGCGTGCGATCGGCACGCGGAACGGGGAGCAGCTCACGTAGTCGAGCTTGACCGTTTCGCAGAACTTGATCGAGTTGGGGTCGCCGCCGTGCTCGCCGCAGATGCCGAGCTTGATGTCGGGGCGGGTGGCCCGGCCCCTCTCGGCGCCGATGCGGATCAATTCGCCCACGCCCTCGGTGTCGATCGACACGAACGGGTCCACGTCGATGATCGCCTCGCGCAGGTACGAGCCGAGGAACACGCCCGCGTCGTCGCGCGAGATGCCGAAGGTCGTCTGCGTCAGATCGTTGGTGCCGAAGGAGAAGAACTCGGCCTCCTCGGCGATCTTGTCGGCATTGAGGGCGGCGCGCGGCAGCTCGACCATCGTGCCCACCTGGTAGGTGAAGGTCTGGCCGGTCTCCTCGCTGACCGCCTTGGCGGTGGCGTCGATCCGCTTTTTGACGAACTCCAGCTCGGTCTTGAGGCCGACCAGCGGCACCATCACCTCCGGCACCACCGGGGCGCCGGTCTTCTGCGCGGCGGCGATGGCGGCCTCGAAGATGGCGCGGGCCTGCATCTCGGCGATCTCCGGGTAGGAGACGGCGAGGCGCACGCCGCGGTGGCCCAGCATCGGGTTGAACTCGGCCAGCATCCGGGCGCGGTTCTTCAGCTTCTCCGGGTCGGCGCCGAGCGCCCTGGCGACGTCGGCGATCTCCTCGTCGGTGTGCGGGATGAACTCGTGCAGCGGCGGGTCGAGCAGGCGGATCGTGACGGGCAGGCCGGCCATGATCT
The DNA here is from genome assembly GCF_022865125.1 of Acuticoccus sp. I52.16.1. Taxonomy (NCBI): domain Bacteria; kingdom Pseudomonadati; phylum Pseudomonadota; class Alphaproteobacteria; order Hyphomicrobiales; family Amorphaceae; genus Acuticoccus; species Acuticoccus sp. I52.16.1. Next base: position 1,283,744 of record NZ_CP094828.1, read on the forward strand.
CGAAGAGCTGCGTGAAGTCCTCGCGCTGCATGGGGAGGAGCTTGTCGAGCGCGGCGCGGCGCCCGGCGGTGTCGTCGGCGAGGATCATCTCGCGCATGCCCATGATGCGGGCCGGGTCGAAGAACATATGCTCGGTGCGGCAGAGGCCAATGCCCTCGGCACCGAACTCGCGCGCGGTCTTGGCGTCGTGCGGCGTGTCGGCGTTGGTGCGTACCTTCATGCGGCGCGTGGCGTCGGCCCACTTCATGAGGCGCTGGAAGTCGCCGGACAGCTCCGGCTTGAGCATCGGCACCTCGCCGACGAGGACCTCGCCGGTGCCGCCGTCGATGGTGATCTTGTCGCCCTTCTTCAGCGTGACGCCGCCGGCGGTGATGGTGCCGGCGGCATAGTCGATCTTGACCCCGCCGGCGCCGGAAACGCAGGGTTTGCCCATGCCGCGCGCGACGACGGCGGCGTGGGAGGTCATGCCGCCGCGGGTGGTGAAGATACCGCCGGCGGCGTGCATGCCGGAGATGTCCTCCGGGCTCGTCTCGATCCGGCACAGGATGCAGGGGCGGCCCGAGGCGGCGAGACGCTCGGCCTCCTCGGAGGTGAAGACGATCTCGCCCGCGGCCGCACCCGGCGAGGCGGGAAGCGCCTTGGCGAAGAGGTCGGTCTTGGCCTTGGGGTCGATCATCGGGTGGAGGAGCTGGTCGAGCGAGGCCGGCTCGATGCGCTTGATGGCCTCGTCCTCGGAGATGAGCTTTTCGTCCACCATGTCGACGGCGATCTTCAGCGCGGCCTTGGCGGTGCGCTTGCCGGCACGGGTCTGCAGCATCCACAGCTTGCCGCGCTCGATGGTGAACTCGAGGTCCTGGACGTCGCGGTAGTGGGCCTCGAGCTTGTCGCAGACGGCCTTGAACTGGGCGAAGGACTCGGGGAGCGAGCGCTCGAGGGAGGGCTTTTCGGATCCGGCCTCGATGCGGGCCCGCTCGGTGATGTCCTGCGGGGTGCGGATGCCGGCGACGACGTCCTCGCCCTGCGCGTTGATGAGGAACTCGCCGTAGAGCTGCTTCTCGCCGGTCGACGGGTTGCGGGTGAAGGCGACGCCGGTGGCGGAGGTCTCGCCCATGTTGCCGAACACCATCGCCTGGACCGTCACCGCGGTGCCCCAGCGCTCGGGGATCTGGTGGAGGCGGCGGTAGGTGATGGCGCGGTCGTTGCGCCAGGAGCCGAACACGGCGCCGATCGCGCCCCAGAGCTGGTCCTTGGGGTCCTGCGGGAAGGGCTTGCCGGTCTCCTTCAGGACGAGATCCTTGTAGATCTCGATGATGCCGCGCCAATCGTCGGCGGTGAGGTCGGTGTCGAGCTCGACGCCGCGCTCGTCCTTCAGCGCCTCGATGTGCTCGTCGAACTTGCGGTGCTCGACGCCCAGGACGACGTCGCCGTACATCTGAATGAAGCGGCGGTAGCTGTCGACGGCGAAGCGCTCGTCGCCGGCATTCTCGGCCAGCGCGCCCACGGTCTCGTCGTTGAGGCCGAGGTTGAGGACGGTGTCCATCATCCCGGGCATGGAGATGCGCGCACCGGAGCGCACCGAGACCAGCAGCGGCATCTTCGGGTCGCCGAAGGTGCGGCCCGTCGACGCTGCGATCTGATCGAGGGCCGCGTTCACCTCCGCCTCGAGCTCGGGCGGGTAGCTCCGATCGTGCTCGTAGAAATAGGTGCAGACCTCGGTGGTGATGGTCATGCCGGGCGGCACCGGGAGCCCGAGGCTCGCCATTTCCGCAAGGTTCGCGCCCTTGCCGCCCAGGAGGTCGCGTTGGCTTGCGTCACCCTCGGCGGCACCGTCGCCGAACGTGTACACCCATTTGCCCATGTGGTTGTTCCCCTACTGCCGGACGTCACCGTATAATCAAGCATAGGTCATCTGGAAACGACCACCAGTCCAACCCTTGCACTGAGCGTTGCGCTGGTGGACGGTGTCGCCTAGGTCGCACATCAGTTTTCGTGTTCAAGTTGCGCGTCCACGCGCGTCTCGACGGAAGGGGTCCACCTTGCCACTGCGCAATAAGGTTACGATCGGTATGGCGTTCGCGCTGGCGCTCTCCGGCTCTGCGGCCGCGGCTGCGCCGGGCAACGAGTTGGGGAACATCGGCGAGGCCGTCGATCCGGTGGAGGCGCTGGGCCTCGGCTCGCTGAGCGGCTTCTACCTCGCCGCCCGGCACGCCCGCTTCAATCAGGATCTCACGGCCGCGGCCGGCTTCTATGTCTCGGCCCTCGCCAAGGACCGCGCCAACACCGACCTTCTCGACACGTCGCTCATCCTCAACGTCGCCTCCGGCAACATCTCCCGCTCGGTGACGCTCGCCGAGCAGCTCCTGCGCTCCGAGCCGGACAATTGGATCGCCCTGACGACCCTCGCCGTGGACCAGATCCGCAACGGCGAACGGGGCGCCGCGATGGAGACGCTGGGCAACCTCGACGAGGTGGGCGGGCAGATCCAGGAGTTGGTCGCCGGCCTGCTCGAGGCATGGATCACGGTCGCCAAGAACGACACCGACGGGGCGCTGGCGCACCTCGAGGAGCTGTCGGGCCCGCGTCAGTACGAACCGTCGACCACGCTGCACACCGGCCTGATCGCCGACTTCGCGGGCCGGAACGACGTCGCCGGCGAGGCGCTCGAGGCCTCGTTCAAGCGCGACGCCGGCTCGCCGCGCGTCGTCGAGGCCTATGTGCGCGCCCTCGCCCGCGCCGGCAATCTCGACCGCGCCAACGAGATCCTCGACGAGTTCGAGGAGCGGCTCGGCGGCAACGACCAGTTCACCGCGTCGCTGCGCGAGGCGATCGCCGCCGGCGACGTCGCCCCGCTGATCGACACGCCGATGAAGGGCGCGGCCGAAGCGCTCTACGGCCTCGGCACCGCGTACGCGCGCGACGGCGGCAACGCCCAGGCCGCGGCGCTCTTCCAGCTCGCCCTCTACCTCGACCCGGAAAGCTACTTCGCGGCGATGGCGCTGGGCCAGGTGATGGAATCGTTGCAGCAGTACGAGGCCGCGATCGAGATTTACCGTCGGATCCCGGACGGGCACGCCCTGTCGCGCACCGCCCGCGTGCAGGAGGCGTTGAACCTCAACGCGCTGGAGCGCAACGCCGAGGCGATCAGCCTCCTGAGCACCGCCGTGGAGCAGGACCCGACCGACGTTCCGACCACGGTCGTCCTGGGCAACGTCTACCGCGACATGGAGAACTACGACCAGGCGCGCCAGACCTACAGCAAGGCGATCGACGCGCTGGGCGACGTGCCGCCGGCCTACTGGACGCTGTATTATTTCCGCGGCATCGCGCGCGAGCGGACCAACGAGTGGGACGGCGCCGAGCGGGACTTCCGCCTCGCCCTCACCTACCGGCCGGACAACGCCCATACGTTGAACTACCTCGGCTATTCGCTGATTGATCGCGGTGAAAAATTGAGCGAAGCGATCGGCATGGTGCGGCGAGCGGTCGCGGCGGAGCCCAGTAACGGCTACATCGTCGACAGCCTCGGTTGGGCCTACTACCGCCTCGGCCGCTACCAGGACGCGGTGCGCGAGCTGGAGCGCGCGGTGAACCTGAAGCCGATCGACCCGGTCATCAACGACCACCTGGGCGACGCCTACTGGCAGGTCGGGCGCAAGCGCGAGGCGATGTTCCAGTGGGCCCACGCACGCGACTTCGATCCCGATCCGGAGCTGACGGCGAGCATCGCCAAGAAGCTGGCCGAGGGCCTGGGACCGCAGACCCCGGTGCAGCAGGAGGCTTCCAACAAGCACGCCGCGCCGGCCGAGGGCACGGGTGAGGCCTCGATCAAGGTGGAGATCGCGCCGGAGCCGTCCGAGGCGGACACCGGCGGCGAGAACGCCCCGAAAGAGTAAGGCCGGACGGATGCGGGCGACGGACCGCGCGGGCACCGCCGATGCGACGGTGCCGGCGCTGCGGCTGGCGGTTCCCGCCAAGGTGAACCTGGCGCTGCATGTGCTGGGACGGCGGGCGGACGGCTACCACGAGCTCCAGAGCCTGGTCGCCTTCGCCGAGATCGCCGACGGCGACAGCGTGACCGTCGGTTTCGGCGCGCCGGCGCCGGAGGGGCCGCGCTTCGCGGTCACGGGGCCGTTCGCCGGCGCGGTGCCGAGCGGGAGGGACAACCTCGCCGCCGCCGCAGCGAGAGTGTGCCCGGAAATCTCCTATGTGAGCCTCGTCAAGGGGTTGCCGGTCGCGGCAGGGATCGGCGGCGGCTCGGCGGACGCCGCGGCGGTGCTGCGCGCGGCGGCACTGGTGCGGCGTGTCGACCCGGCGACGCTGGCCGAGGCGGGGCTGGCCCTCGGAGCTGACGTGCCGGTCTGCCTCGACGGGCGGCCTTCGGTCATGGAGGGGGTCGGCGAGCGGGTCCGGCCGGTGGCGCTGCCGGCGCTGCACGGGCTCTTGGTGAACCCCGGCGTACCACTGTCGACCGCCGACGTGTTCCGGAACCTGGAGCGGCGGGACAACGCGCCCTTCACGATGCCGTCGCTGGCGGACGTGGCGGACCTCGCCGCCTGGCTCGCCACCACGCGCAACGACCTCGAGGCCCCCGCGCGTGCCGCCTGCCCGCAGATCGACGTGGTGCTGGCGGCGGTGGCGGACCATGCGGGCTGCCTGCTGGCGCGCATGTCCGGCTCGGGGCCGACGGTGTTCGGGCTGTTCGCCGATGCCGGGTCGCGCGACCGGGCGGTCACGCGGCTGCGGGAACGGGCGCCGCGGCAGTGGTGGGTTCGCCCGGCGCGCTTCGCAGCCAGCGGCGAGGCGCCGCCCGCCGCGGTGGTCGTCCGCGACCCGCCGCCCGGGTTCGCGGCCTGAGGGTCAGCGCTCCGACAGCTCGATGCCGATGCCCGCCTCGTTGATTATTCGGCGAGCTTCATCCAAACGATCCCTATCGACGAGGACGCGCCGGGGGAGTACGCCGAGCGAGCCTTCGAGGACACTCATGTTCTGGTCGACGACGAGGTGAGGGATCTTTGCGTCATTCAAGAGCGCATCAACGAACGAGATCACGACGAGGTCGTTGGTTCGCAGGAGTTCGTCCACGCAGGTCCCTTCGCTTGTCCCGTCCGGCTTTTCCGCGGCAGGGTGTCGTCGCCTGGCGAGGCCGGTTGCCGTCCCATTCCCGCAAGCCTATGGTTCGAGACATGCAATACCGTGCGAGTGAACAGCCGTGACCACGTCCGCGGCAATGGCGCCGGTCCCCACCCACAGCGGCATCGACCGTCTGGTCGAGAGCGTGGCGGATCGAATGGCCGAGGTCAACGCGCTCATCAAGACACACGCCGGCTCCGACGTGACGATGATCCCGGAGGTGGCGGACCATCTGATCGCCTCTGGCGGCAAGCGCATCCGGCCGATGCTGACGCTGGCGACGGCACGCCTGTTCGGCTATCGCGGCGAGGGCGACGTGAAGCTGGCGACGGCGGTGGAGTACATGCACACCGCGACGCTGCTGCACGACGACGTGGTGGATGACAGCGCGATGCGGCGCGGCAAGCCGGCGGCGCGGATGATCTGGGGCAACCAGGCGAGCGTGCTGGTGGGCGATTTCCTGCTGGGACAGGCGTTCAAGCTGATGGTCGACGTCGGCTCGCTGGAGGCGCTCGACGTGTTCTCGAGCGCGGCGGCGACGATCTCGGAGGGCGAGGTGCGCCAGCTGGCCGGCGCCAAGAGCCTGGCCGTCGGCGAAGAGCACTATATGGCCGTGATCGACGCCAAGACGGCGGCGCTGTTCGCGGCGGCGACGGCGGCGGGACCGATCCTGGCCGACGCGCCGAGCTATCGGCCGGCGCTGGAATCGTACGGCCGCAACCTGGGCCTGGCCTTCCAGCTGATCGACGATGCGCTGGATTTCGCCGGCGACGCGCAGACGCTGGGCAAGAACGTGGGCGACGACCTGCGCGAGGGCAAGGCGACGCTGCCGGTGCTGCTGGCCTACGCGCGCGGCGCGGGCGACGAGCGGGCCTTCTGGGAAAAGTGCATCGAGCGGGGCGAGGTGGCCGACGCGGACGTCCTCCACGCGCGCGACCTCGTGCAGGCGACCGGGGCGCTGGCCGACACGCAGGCGAGAGCGCAAGGTTTTGCCGACCGGGCGCTGGGCGACCTCGCCACCGTGCCGGACGCGCCGATGCGCGAGGCACTGTCCGAGGTGGTCGGCTTCGCGGTCGCGCGTTTGCATTGAGCATGTCCCGCCTAGCCTGCGTGCGCGCGGGGGACCGGCCCCAGGATCTACTGGAACTATACTACAAACTGCCAACCAGTCCGATAGAGATCCTATCATCGGGTTGCATTGGTGATCGAGTTCCTATAGTGTTGCTGCCTTCGGTTGTGGTAGTTGTGCGGATTGATGTGATTGATGCTTGTTTCAAGGGCGATGTAGCTTAAGTCGTCATACGCGGTCGAATTGACCGTTGTGCAAGGCGCGTGGAAATATACGGCATGACGAGCCCCACCTCGAGCAACTCCAACACCCCCCTCGCCCTTGCGCGCGAGGGGCGCCGCAAGGTGCGTGAGGGCGAGCGGGACTCGGGGCGCAACGGTCTGCCGTGGCCGTTGACCTACTCCTTGATCAACTGGCTGGGCTCCGAACAGCACGAGACGGCGCTGCGCACCGCACGCGCCCTGCTCGACTGTCCGACCGCCTTCATCACCACCACCGTCGACGTCGACAACACCACGCGCGACGCCTACCCGCAGGGCACCGTCCTTTGCGACCTGGTGCACGACTGCGACGAGCCGGTCTTCGTGGTGCCGGACGCTTCGAGCGACCCGCGCTTCACCGAGGACCTCATGGTTCACGGCTACCCGCACGCGCGCTTCTTCGCCGGCACGCCGATCCGGGTCCAAGATCACGCCGTCGGCACCCTCATCGTGCTGGATTACGTCGCCCGGTCGCGGCCGCCGGCGGATCTGATCGGCTCGGTCGCGATGATCGCGCGGTTCTGCAGCCAGTCGCTGGAGCTGGCGGCGCGCACGATGACGGCGCCGGCCGAGCGAGCGCAGATCGAGATGATCGGCCAGCGCTCCAACGTGGCCGTGCTGACGACGTCGCAGGACGGGCTGATCACCGGAGCCAACCGCGCGGCGAGCCTCCTGCTGCGCGAGCGGATCGACAGTCTGAAGACCCAGGCAATCCAGGAATATGTCGTCGGCTGGGACACGCTGGTGAACATCGCCACCCAGAAGGCCGCCAGCGCGGCCGCGGACCGCGCCAAGCCCTTCCTCGTCGAGGTGACGACGCGGGACGGGGCGATCATCCCCTCGCGCGCGTCGATCGTGTGCCAGATCGAGGCCGCGGCGCCGCGCTACCGCCTCGTCCTCGAAGAGCTGCCCTGAGCTGCGGCGGCGCGACTATTCGCCGGCGGACTGCGGGTCGGCGGCGGCGCGGCGCTCCTCCCGCACGGCCTGGGCGAGGCGCGCGTAGAACTTGTCGATCAGCTTGTCGGCCGCCGCGTCGATCAGCCGGCCGCTGACCTTGGCCACCATGCCGGTGATCAGGATCGCATAGCTGTAGCTGACGCGAGTGCCACCCTCGACCGGCTCGAAGTCGATCCAGCCCTCCCCGAACGAGGTGCCGAGCGGCCCGTCCGCTCCGCCGAACAGCACGATGTGCGCCGGCTCGATCGCCTCGGCGAAGCGCGCGGTGACGCGCCACGTGCCCTTGATCATCCCGACGCCGATGCCGACGTCGGCCGCGTAGGTGCGCACCTCGGCATCGTCCACGCGGTGCAGCGTCTCCGCGCCCGGGATCGCCGCGGCGAGGCGCTGCTCGTCCATGATGATCTCCCACAGGCGCTGGCGACGCACGGGGACGACGGTGGACCCGGCGCTGCGCAGCCGGTGGCCCTTGCCGTCCGGCATCGTGGGCTCGGCGCGACCGCCGCGGAAGGGTGTATCGGAAAGTTGGGGCGTATCTGTCACGACCGACATTTTAGGTATGCAGCGGGTGTTTGGGTAGATCCCAATCCTTGAAGCGACGCGGGCCGGACCCTATTGCGGGATCAAGGAGTCCCCCCAATGACGAACATGATCGACCTGATCGGCAACACCCCCCTGGTCCGCCTGAAGCGCGCCTCGGAGGAGACCGGCTGCACCATCCTCGGCAAGGCCGAGTTTCTCAACCCCGGTCAATCGGTCAAGGACCGGGCCGCGCTCTATATCATCCGCGACGCGGTGGCCCGTGGGGCGCTGGCACCGGGCGGCGTGATCGTCGAAGGGACGGCGGGCAACACGGGGATCGGGCTGGCGTTGGTGGGCAACGCGCTGGGCTTCCGCACGGTCATCGTCATTCCCGAGACGCAGAGCCAGGAAAAGAAGGACGCCATCCGCCAGGCCGGCGCCGAACTGATCGAGGTCCCGGCGGTCCCCTACAAGAACCCCGACAACTACGTGAAGCTCTCCGGCCGCCTCGCCGAGCGTATGGCCGAGACCGAGCCGAACGGCGCCATCTGGGCCAACCAGTTCGACAATACGGCCAATCGCGACGCTCACGTCCACGGCACCGGCCCGGAGATCTGGGCACAGACCGAGGGCAAGGTCGACGGGTTCATCTGCGCGGCGGGCTCGGGCGGCACGCTGGGCGGCGTCTCCATGGCGCTGAAGGCGCGGGGAGACGTGAAGATCGGCATCGCCGACCCGATGGGCGCCGCGCTCTACAACTGGTACGCCCACGGCGAGCTGAAGTCGGAGGGCTCGTCGATCACCGAGGGGATCGGCCAGGGCCGCATCACCGCCAACCTCGAAGGGGTCGAGGTCGACATGCCGTTCCAGGTGACGGACGCCGAGGCGCTGCCACTGGTCTACGACCTCATCCGCGAGGAGGGCATGGTGCTCGGCGGGTCCTCGGCGATCAACATCGCCGGCGCCGTCAAGATGGCCAAGGAGATGGGCCCCGGCCACACCATCGTGACCATCCTGTGCGACTACGGCTACCGCTACGCGTCGAAGATGTTCAACCCGGACTTCCTGCGGTCCAAGGATCTTCCGGTGCCGGCGTGGCTGGAGACGCGCCCGGCGATCGACGTCCCGTTCGTGGCGGCCTGATCGGCCGCGCCCCGGCGGCGGCGGCGGCGGCGACGTCGCGCTGAACGCCGCCTCGAATTCTCCGGGAGGAGACGATGCGACGCGGCGGTGGTTGCTATGGTGGGCGGCGCCGCTCTCGACGGTTGGCGACGCGGCGCGTACGGGTGGACGACGGGCCGACGGCCCCCCTTTTCACGCGCTCCCCGAGGGGTTGCCTCGGCTCGAGCGGCGTCCCACGAACGAGGCGACCATGACGACCCCCCTCTTCCGCGACGATCCCTACCTCGAGCGCGCCGAGGGGCGCGTGGTGGAGGTGGGCGACGGGTGGGTCGTACTCGACCAGGCGCTGTTATATGCCGCCGGCGGCGGGCAACCGGGCGACACCGGCAGCCTGATGCTGGCGGACGGCACGCAGCTCCCCGTCACCGATGCGCAATACGGGGACGACCGCGAGGTGATCCGGCTGATGGTGGCGGCGCCGCCCCCCGTCGGCACCGTCGTCACTCAGCACCTCGACTTCGCGCGGCGGCTGCGGTTGATGCGCATGCACACCGCGCTGCATCTCCTGTCGGTGGCGCTACCGTTCCCGGTGACGGGCGGGCAGATCGGCGCCGACGGCAGCCGGCTCGACTTCGACATGCCCGAGAGCCCCGACAAGGACGCGTTGACGGCGACCGTGCAGGAGATGATCGACGGCGACCATGCGGTCACCACCGAATGGATCACCGACGCCGAGCTCGACGCCAACCCCGACCTGGTGAAGACGATGAAGGTGAAGCCGCCGCGCGGCTCCGGCCGAGTGCGGCTGGTGCGGATCGGCGACGTCGACCTGCAGCCCTGCGGGGGCACGCACGTCGCGACCACCGGCGAGATCGGCCGCGTCGCGGTGACGAAGATCGAAAAGAAGGGCCGGCAGAACCGCCGCGTCCGTTTGCAATTGGTGGACTGATGCTGATCACGCCGGAAGAGCTGAATGCCCGCCTGGGCGAGGTCGTGGTGCTGGACGCATCGTGGCACATGCCCGACACGGGGCGCGACGGGAACGCCGAGTTCGTGGCCGCCCGGATCCCCGGCGCCCGCCGGTTCGACATCGACGCCATCGCCGACACGTCGAGCGGGCTGCCGCACACCCTCCCCTCGCCGGAGGTGTTCGCGCGGATGGTGGGGGCGCTCGGCGTCTCCAACGACACGCCGGTGGTGGTCTACGAGGTGGGCGCGCCGTTCGCGGCGCCGCGCGCGCGGTGGATGCTGCGCGTGATGGGGCACGACGCGGCGGTGCTGGACGGAGGCCTCGCGGCGTGGCGGGCGGCGGGCTACCCGGTCGCACATGGCGCGCCGGAGGACGTGGCGCCGGCGACGTTCGTGCCGTTCTATCACCCCGAGATGTTCGCCGATGCGGACGATGTCGCCGCCGCGTTGGCCGAGGGCCGCCCGGTCGCCGACGCACGCTCGGCGGAGCGCTTCGAGGGACGCGTCGACGAGCCGCGACTCGGCCTGCGGGCGGGCCACATGCCGGGTGCGCGCAACGTGCACTACGCCTCGCTGCTGACGCCGGAAGGCCGGTTGAAGGACGAAGCGGCGCTGCGCGCGGTGTTTGGCGAGGCCGGCGTCGACCTGACGAAGCCGGTCGTGACCACGTGCGGCTCGGGCGTGACGGCCTCGATCCTGGCGCTGGCGCTGGAGCGGATCGGCACGCCCGCCGCGGTCTACGACGGGTCGTGGACGGAGTGGGGCGGGGATCCGGCGCGCCCGGTGGTCAAGGGCCCGAGCGGAAGCGAAAGAGAGGGTTAACCTTGTTCGTCAACACTTCGGTCGTCATGAATCGGAGGTTGGCGATGCGCGAGGCTGGCTCATTTCAGTTTGCGTTCCTTGTGCCGGGGACGCCGGCATTTCTGTCCAGCTGGCGGATGACGGCGGAGGCTTCGGTCTGGGACCGGCATTATATCGTCGGCGAGGGGTACTCGCTGAAGATCTGCCGCGGGATTCGGCTCGAGGTGTCCCGTCGCTCGACCCGCGAGGGCTTCCGCGTCGAGGACGAGCTCATCAACTCGACCTTCCCGTTGGACTGGATGGTGTCGATGGCGCTGCGCCGGGTGCTGCCGAAACCGATCCGCGCCGCGTCGCTCGACGCGCGCGGCTCGGCCCAGGCGCTGGTGAACGCGATGGACGTCGACTGGCTGCCGCAGGCGAGCGTGCACAAATATTGCCGCACGTTCGAGAAGGGCCCGATGTCGGCCACCGTGACGCATCTCAATGTACCGGACTGGGCGGCCTCGGGGATCCTCGTCAACCTGCGGGCGCGCGAGGCGCGATTGCTGCCGCCGCTGCTGGCCGAATATCGCCTGCGCCAGGACGAGGACCTGTGCCTCGACGACTGGCTCGCCACCGTCTGGCGACAGGCGACGCTGGGAACGCCGAGCGCCCGCGCCGCGTAGGCTCACCGCGGCCCAGCGCCGCGCTCGACGCCATGGACGCACCGCGAGGGAGTCTTCGCGGTGCGTTTTCGTGTCCGCCGTGCGGCGCGGCACGGGGCTGGCGCAGGTGTTGCGATCGCGCACGGGCGCACGGCTCCATTGCCGGCATGGCCTCGCATCCTGCGGCCGACGCGACTATGTTGCCATTTGGAAGACAAGGGATTTCGTGATGGTGACCGTCGTCGATCGCACCACCGTACGCCACCCCGAGAAAGCGAAACGCCCGGATGCGCCGCTGATGCGCAAGCCGGAGTGGATCCGCGTTCGGGCTCCAGGCTCGCCGGTGTACCGCGAGACGCAGGAGATCGTACGCAGCAACGGCCTCGTGACCGTGTGCGAGGAAGCCGGCTGTCCCAACATCGGCGAGTGCTGGTCCAAGAAGCACGCCACTTTCATGATCATGGGTGACACCTGCACGCGCGCCTGCGCCTTCTGCAACGTGCGCACCGGCCTGCCCGCCCCGCTCGACACGGCCGAGCCGCGCAAGGTGGCCGACGCCGTCGCCAAGCTGGGGCTGGAGCACGTGGTCGTCACCTCGGTCGACCGCGACGATCTCGCCGACGGCGGCGCCAACCACATGGCCGACACCATCCGCGCCATCCGCGACGCTGCGCCCGGCACCACGATCGAGGTGCTGACGCCCGACTTCCTGAGAAAGCCCGGTGCGCTGGAGATCGTCGTCGACGCACGGCCGGACGTCTTCAACCACAACCTGGAGACGGTCCCGTCGCTGTACCTGCAGGTGCGGCCGGGGGCGCGCTACTACCACTCGATCCGCCTGCTCGACCAGGTGAAGATGCTGGATCCGACGATCTTCACCAAGAGCGGCATCATGGTGGGCCTCGGCGAGGTCCGCAACGAGGTGCTGCAGCTGATGGACGACCTGCGCGCCGCGGACGTCGATTTCATCACCATCGGCCAGTACTTGCAGCCGACGCGCAAGCACTACCCGGTGAAGGAGTACGTGCCGCCGGAGGCGTTCAAGGCGTACCAGACCATCGCCACCGCGAAGGGCTTCCTCATGGTCTCGGCCTCGCCGCTGACCCGGTCGTCCTACCATGCGGGCGAGGACTTCGCCCGGCTGCGCGCCGCCCGCGAGGCGCGGCAGGCCGCGGGAACGGGGCGGGTCGACAGGGAGCGCGCCTGATGCCCCAGTTCGAGACCACGCGGCGCGTCAAACACGGGGTCGACAATATGTTCGACCTCGTCGCCGACGTGAACGCGTATCCGCGCTTCGTGCCGCTGTGCAAATCGCTCAGCGTGCGCCGGCGCGACACGCTGCCCGACGGACGCGAGGTGCTCGTCGCGGAGATGACGGTCGCCTACAAGTTCATCCGCGAGACGTTCACCTCGCGCGTGGTGCTGGACCGGGCGAACAAGGTCATCGACGTGACCTACCTCGACGGACCGTTCAAGGAGCTCTTCAACCGGTGGACCTTCACCCCGGTGGACGAGGCGACCACGGACGTCCACTTCTCCATCCGCTACGAGTTCAAGAGCCGGACGCTGGCGGCCGTCATGGGCCAGGTGTTCGATCACGCCTTCCGACGCTTCGCCGCCGCCTTCGAGGAACGGGCCGACAAGGTCTACGGCCTGCCCGCCTGACGCGCCTGCCCCGACGCGACGCCCGGGATTGACGTTCGCGGCGCATCGGCCTATCGCCTCGTCGAGGTGAGAGACGCCTGCCGCTCGCCGGGCCCGGCCCGATGGTGAAGATCTCCCGGTTGCCCCGGTTCGACCCGTGAACGGCCCCTACGGTCCGACGGCAAGGCGAGCCCCGTTCTGCGCGACCGACGGGATCCATCACGATGACGACCACACTCCACACACGCGACCATGCGCGCGCCCGTGCGCGGGCGCTACGCGCCGAGTTGGCCCGCGCCGGCCACTCGATCAGCCACGCCAAGGCGCTCGAGCGTGTCGCCCACGAGGAGGGCTACGCCAGCTGGAACGCGCTCTGTGCGCGGCTGAGCAATGCACCGGACGTGCCGCTCGCGCTCGGCCAGCGCGTGGCGGGCCGCTATCTCGGCCAGGCCTTCTCCGGCACCGTCCACACGATACGCACGATCGGCGCGGGCGAAGCCTTCGAAATCGAACTCGTCCTCGACGCACCGATCGACGTCGTCACCTTCCCCACCTTCTCGTTCTACCGCTCGCGCGTCCGCGGCACGATTTCGCCGGGCGGCGTCTCCTTCACGAAGACGTCGGACGGCGTGCCGCATTTGGTGGTCGCCGGCGAGGGCGACGGTCGGCGGTAGCTCCGCCGGGGCGCCGCCCCGCGCGGCGCCCCCACGCGAGGGGACGCCGGACCCGAGGCGAGCGCGGTACTATGAAAGGTGCACGAAGCGCCGATGGCGTGCTATCAAGCCGAAGCGTCCTCGTAGCTCAGCAGGATAGAGCACAGGATTCCTAATCCTGGGGTCGCAGGTTCGAATCCTGCCGGGGACACCATTTTCCATTTTGCTCGCGATAGCAGAACTCGACCTCGAGAGCGCAGCAGCGTCCCGAAGAGCCGCCGGACGGATTCAGTCGGCACGCATCGCATCGACGCGCCCTCGCTTGCGACCAGGCCTCAGAGTTTTCGTTTGAGGAGACGCCGCCGCCACGGCTGGCACAACGTCCGCGCGTGGGGACGTTCTGCCGAACTCATGCCTGCAATTTCGCAGCTTTTGCCTGCGGAATTTGAAATTGACAGGCAAGAATGCCTGCGTACTAATTGGTCACGATCAATTGTGAGGCAGGCGCGCAGGGGCGTATGGATCTCGTCATCGCTCTGGCCATCAACGGCCTCATCTGGGGCCTCGTGATTGCGCTGATCGCGCTCGGCCTCTCCATCATCTTCGGGCTGCTGGACATCATCAATCTCGCCCACGGCGACTTCTTCATGGTTGGCACCGTGCTCGCCTGGTCGGTCGTCGACGTCACCGGCAACTTCTGGCTCGCGCTCGTGCTGGTGCCGATCCTGGGGCTCGTCTTCGGCGCCGTGATCCAGCGCGTCGTCATCGTGCCGATCCAGCGCGCCGCAGCACTCACCATCGTGGCGACCTTCGGCCTCTCGATCATGCTGCAAGAAGGCGTGCGAGCGACCTTCGGGGCAGCGCCCAAGCGGCTGCTGCCGCCGATCGAAGCCACCATCCCGCTGTTCGGCATCGAGTACGAACTCTACCGCGTGTTCGCCGCGGTGATCGCGCTCTCCAGCATCATCGGCTTCTTCGTGTTCCTGCACAAAAGCAAGCTCGGCACGTGGATGCGCGCCGTCCGGCACGACCGGGAGACTGCCACCGCGCTCGGCATCCCCGTGGAGCGCGTCTACACCATCACCTTCGCGCTCGGCTTTGCCATGGCAGCGCTCGGCGGCGTCGTCGCGGCGCCCATCACCACGGTGGACTTCCGCTCCGGCGTCGACATCCTGCCGTTCTGCTTCATGGCCGTCATCATCGGCGGACTGGGCAACCTGCAGGGCACCGCCGTCGCGGCCGTGTTGCTCGCATTCCTGGAAGGCGTCATCACCGCGTTCGCCGAGCCGGTGGTGGCACGCATCACCTCGCTCTGCCTGATGAGCGCGGTGCTGCTCCTTCGACCGAAAGGCATTTTTGCCGGGGCGACAGCGTGAGCGGACCACGGCACCGCCAGCGCGATCCGGCCGAGCGCCGCGTCGCCGTCATCGTCGCCGGCCTCGGCGCTCTCCTCGTCCTCTTCCTGGCCGCCGTGCCCTACGTGCTGCCGATGTTCACGAACCCGTTCTGGGTCAGCGTGACGGCCGAGATCCTCATCTGGTCCCTGCTTGCCGTCAGCGTGAACCTTCTCTTCGGCTACACCGGGCTCCTGTCGTTCGGCCAGGCACTCTACTTCGGCTTCGGCATGTATGGCGTCGCGATCGGCGTGGCGCAGCTCGGCCTCGGCTTCTGGCCGGCGTTCGGCTTCGGCATCCTGGTGTCGGTGGCCATGGCGGCGGTCTCCGGCGCGCTGGCAGTGCGCCTCACCTGGCACTATTTCGCCATCATCACCGTCGTCTTCTCGCTGATCTTCTACTTCCTGGCGCTCACCATGAAGCCGCTCACCGGCGGCGACGACGGGCTCGGCTTCTCGCTCCCGGTCATGTTCCGCTTCGGCGAGACGGAGATCGGCCTCACCGACCCGACGGTGCAGTACTACTTCATCTTCATCACGGTGGCCGCCTGCCTCCTCCTGATGCGCATCATCCTACGCAGTCCGTTCGGCCGTGCGCTGGTGGCGATCCGCGAGAACGACGTCAGGGCCGAGCTCGTCGGCATCAACGTCTACGCGATGCGGCTCGCCTCGTTCGTGGTCGCGGGGATGTTCGCCGGCATCGCGGGGGCGCTGTTCGCCTTCTTCGGCCGCTACGCCTCGGCGTCGTACATGTTCTACCACGTTTCCGGCGAGGCGGTGGTGTGGGCGATCGTCGGCGGCTCGGGCACGCTGCTGGGCCCCGTGATCGGCGCCGGGCTCCTCATCGTCATTCGCGAGGAGCTGTCGCTCTACTGGGACCACTACCTTCTTCTGGTCGGCGCCATCGTGATCCTCACGGTGATCTTTGCGCCCAAGGGCATCGCCGGCCTCGTGATCGACCTGGTGGAGCGCATCGCCGGCCCGCGCCGCGAGGCCGAGGACGAGACGCGGGGGCCGGCCGAATGAGCGCCGTCCTCGAAACGCGGGGCCTGGTGAAGCGCTTCGGCGGGCTCGCCGCCGTCGACGGGGTGGACTTTCACCTCGCCTCCACCGGCCGCCTCCACGCCATCATCGGACCCAATGGCGCGGGCAAGACGACGTTCTTCAACCTCGTGTCGGGCCGGCTGAAACCCACCGAGGGCGCCGTATTCTTCCGCGGCAGAGACATCACCGGGATGAAGCCGCACCGCATCGCGCGGCTCGGCATGACGCGCACGTTGCAGATCAAATCCGTGTTCGGCGCGCTGACGGTGTCCGAGAACATCGCCATCGCCGCGCAGGCGAAGGACGCCGGCTTTCATCCGTTCAAGCCCGCCTCGCGCTTCACCGCCGTCACCGAAAAGGTCGACCGCATTATCGACCAGCTCGGCCTGGACGCCATCGCCAACCGCCAGGCCGCGACACTCTCCTACGGTGACGTGGCGCTCCTCGAGATGGGCATGGCGCTCGCCGCGGACCCGGAGCTCCTGCTCCTCGACGAGCCGATCTGCGGCATGAGCCCGCTGGAGACCAAGCGCACGGTGGAGACCATCGTCGACCTCTCCAAGACGGTGAACGTGATCCTGATCGAGCACGACATGGAGGTCGTCTTCGACATCGCCGACGACATCACCGTGATGAGTCTCGGCCGCATCCTGAAACAGGGCACGCCGGCCGAGATCGCGAACGACGAGGACGTGCGCGAAGCCTATCTCGGCCACGACGAGGACGATGACGACGACACCCCCGCCGCACCGATGGGGGCCGCCCATGCTTGAGCGACCCGCCCCCGGCGACGAAGCCGCCGCCGGCGCCGCGCCGGTGATCGCTGCGCACGACCTCCACGCTCACTTCGGCAAGATCCACGTGCTGCAAGGCGTCGACCTCACCGTCGGCGCCGGCGAGGCGGTGGCGTTGCTCGGCCGCAACGGCGTCGGCAAGACCACGACCTTGCGCACCACGCTCGGCCTGATGCCGCGCTCCAAGGGGCGCGTGGTGTTTCAGGGCACCGACATCACGCGCCTCGCGCCGCATAAACTCGCCGCGCTCGGCATCGGCTACGTGCCGCAGGGGCGGGGCATATTCCCGCTGCTGTCGGTGGAGGAGAACCTCACCCTCGGCCTGACCGGCGAACCCGATCCGGTGCGGCTGGAGGAGACGTTCGCCCGCTTCCCGCGCCTGGAGGAGCGGCTCAAGCAGGCCGGCGGCACGCTGTCGGGCGGCGAGCAGCAAATGCTCGCCATCGCGCGCTGCCTGATGATGGGGCCGCGCCTTCTCATACTGGACGAGCCGACCGAGGGCATCATGCCCAAGCTCGTCGCCGAGATCCGCCGCACGATCCAGTCGATCAACCGCTCCGGCGTCGCGATCCTGCTCGTGGAGCAGAACGTGAAGACGGCGCTCCGGATCTGTCGGCGCACGTACCTGATGGAGAAAGGCCGGATCGCCTGGGAGGGCACGTCCGACGATCTCAAAGCCGACCAAGACACCATCCACCGCTACCTGGGTCTCTCGCTCCAGGGACGTTGACGGTCCGCCGATGGGCGGACGAACACGAGGAGACGTTCGATGACGACGCGCGGCACCACACGGCGAAGCTTCCTTCAGACGGCGTTGGCCGGCGGCGCCTTCGGCACCGCCTACCTCGCCATCGGCAGCAACATGATGGCCCGAGCGGCCGGGCCGATCACCATCGGGCACCAGGCCGAGCTCACCGGCGGCTTTTCCTCCTGGGGCTACTGGCACGACAAGGCGGCGCAGAAGGCCGCCGCGATGATCAACGAGGGTGGCGGCATCGCCGGCCGTGAGCTGAACCTCGTGACCGAGGACACCGAATCGAACCCCGCGACGGGCGCCCGCAAGCTGCGCTCGCTGATCCAGCGCAACCAGGCCGCCTTCATCACCGGCTCGGTGCATTCGGGAGTGATGCTCGCCTCGATCCCGGTCGCGACGGAGATGAAGACGGTCTACTTCTCGTGCGGCGAGGCGACCGAGGCGACCGGCGAAAAGGGCTCGCGATATGCCTTCCGCACCGGCAACGACACCTACACGCTGTCGGGCTCCGGCGCGCCGTGGGCTTACGAGAATCTGGGCAAGAACTGGACGATGATCTTCCCGGACTACGCCTGGGGCCACAGCCATCACCAGGAGCACAAGCGCGTCATCGAGGGGCTTGGCGGCACGGTGAACGACCCCATCGCCGTCCCGCTCGACGCGCGCGACCTCGTCCCGTACCTCGCCAAGATTCCGGAGGAGACTGAGGTGCTGTTCTCCGTATTCTTCGGCGCGCTGTCGGTCGCCTTCTACACGCAGGCGAAATCGATGGGCCTCGGCGACAAGATGAAGATGTACTCGGTCGCCGGCACCATCGAGGCGATCTCCCCCGAAGACATCGACGGTGCGGCCGAGGGCGTCTACTTCCTGGAGAACTTCCCGCGTCCGCTCGCCGCCAAGGACGACGAGCCGCACGCCACGTTCAACAAGATCATGGAAATCGACGACGTCGACGCGCGCGAACGCGACTCCGATCGCGTGATGGCCAAGAGCCACGCTTGGCAGCCGTGGGAGAACCTCTTCCTCCTCAAGGCCGCCATCGAGGCGTCCGGGTGGCAGGACAAGTCCGACGATCAGGGCGTGATCGAGTACCTCGAGGGCGCCAAGATGGAGAACTCGCTCCAGCACGCGCAGGGTGAGAAGCTGCTGCGCGCCGAGGACCACTCCGGCATCCTCGACAACTACATCAGCCAGGTGCAGGGCGGTAAGTTCGAGGTGATCAAGCGCATCCCCAAGGAAGAGATCGCGGAAAACCTGCCGCCTCGCTACGACTTCACCAAGGAAGCGCTTTAGCGCCCGGCCCGCGCGCCCGCTCCGGGCGCGCGGCTCTCTTCGGCGGCACCGCGCACCCACAGGACGGGCGTGCGGCTCCCGGCGGCACCGACCGCCCCTCCCCCTCATGGAACGAGCGATGCGAGCCTATCCGAAATTCCGCGCCTGCGCGGCGCATGTGTCCGCGGTGTTC
The DNA here is from genome assembly GCF_022865125.1 of Acuticoccus sp. I52.16.1. Lineage (NCBI taxonomy): Bacteria > Pseudomonadati > Pseudomonadota > Alphaproteobacteria > Hyphomicrobiales > Amorphaceae > Acuticoccus > Acuticoccus sp. I52.16.1. The sequence continues at coordinate 1,302,965 of NZ_CP094828.1, forward strand.
CTCGACGCCGAGCGCACCGTCGACAAGGCCGTCAGCCTCATCGGCGAGGCGGCGCGGGCGGGCGCGGCGATCATCGCGTTTCCCGAAAGCTTCGTGCCGGGCTTCCCGATCTGGGCAGCGCTGCAGGCGCCGATCCGCGGCCATGATCTCTTCCGCGCCCTCGCCGCACAGTCCGTCGAGGTGCCCGGGCCAGAGGTGCGGCGCCTGTGCGAAGCGGCACGCCGGCACGGCATCATGGTATCGGTCGGGATCAGCGAGGCGACCACCGCGTCAGTCGGGTGCCTGTGGAACTCCAACCTCCTGATCGGTGCCGATGGGGCGATCCTCAATCACCACCGCAAGCTGGTGCCGACGTTCTTCGAAAAGCTCATCTGGGCGAACGGTGACGCCGCCGGCCTCACGGTGACGGACACGCCGATCGGCCGCATTGGCATGCTGATCTGCGGCGAGAACACCAACCCGCTCGCGCGCTATGCGCTGATGGCGCAGGGCGAGCAGGTGCACATCTCGTCCTACCCGCCCACATGGCCGACGCGCGATCCGGGCGAGGCGGGGCGCTACGACCTCACCGCCGCCATCCGCGTGCGCGCCGGTGCCCACGCGTTCGAGGCGAAGGTGTTCAACATCGTCTCCTCCGCCGTGGTCGACGCCACGATGGAGGCCGCGATCGAGCGGCTGGGCGCCGATGCGGTGCGCATCCTGAAGGATACCCCGCAGGGCGCGTCCATGGTGCTGGGGCCGGATGCGGAGCCCGTCGGCGACGTCATGACGGGCGACGAGGGGCTGCTCTACGCCGACATCGATGTCGGTCTGACTGTGGAGCCCAAACAGTTCCACGACGTCGTCGGCTACTACAATCGCTTCGACATCTTCCGCCTGGAGGTCGATGCCGCGCCGCGCGAGCCGATCGCGATCACCGCCGGCGAGGGGCGCAGCTACCCCTACGACGGAGAACTGGAGCCCGACCCGCCGCGCCCGCACGGGACCGCCTGAGCGGCGATGGACACGGCCGGGCCGGCCACCGTAGGCTTGCAGGGAGGGGGGCGCTCCGGCCCCGCCACCGGTGCGATGTTCAACTGGAACGATCTCGTCTACTTTCTGGAGCTGGCCCGCCACCGCCAGCTCAACGCCGCGAGCAAGCATCTGCGCACCGACGCCACCACCGTCGGACGCCGCGTGCGCGAGCTCGAGGCGCAGCTCGGCGCCAAGCTGTTCACCCGAACGCGCACCGGCTTTGCCCTCACCGACGCCGGGCATCGCCTCCTCGTCCATGCCGAGGCGATGGAGACCAACGCACGCGAGCTGTCGCAGTCGTTCGGCGCCGACGGCGACAAGCGCCTGTCCGGCACCGTGCGCGTCGGCACCATGGAGGCGCTCGGCAGCCTCTATCTGGCGCAGCGCCTCGCCGCCTTTCACGGACGGCAGCCGGGCATCACCATCGAACTCGTGACGGCGTCCAACTGGATCAACCTGTCCAAGCGCGAGGCGGACATTCTGATCTCGTTTCCGCGCCCACAGGGGCAGCGCCTGAACTGCAACAAGATCGGCGAGTTCCAGCTTCGCCTCTATGCCTCGCACGAGTATATCGCCCACCGAGGCATGCCCGCGCGCCTGGCAGACCTCGAGACGCACGATTTCATCGACTATATCGGCGACCTTATTCAGATATCCGCGGTGCGATGGCTGTCGGACATCATGCGGCGGCCCAATATCGTGTTCCGTTCCTCCAGCCTTGTCGCCCAGTATCATGCCGCGCTGTCGGGTGTCGGCATCGTGATGCTGCCTTCGTTCGTGGCCGCACGGGACGAGCGGCTGGTGCCGGTCCTGCCCAAGTCCGCCACCGCCAAGCGCGACTTCTGGCTCTCGATGCACCAGGACCTCGCCCACACCGCGCGGATCATCGAGGTGGAGAAGTACGTCACCGAGCTGATTGAGAGCGACCAGCCCTTCCTCAACGGCACCGCCACCTGAACCCTTCCGGAGATCTCCGCCCATGGACCGCCTGCAAATCGGCCTTCTCGTCTTCCCCAAGCTCACGCAGCTCGACCTCACCGGCCCGTTCGAGGTATTCGCGCGCCTGCCCGACACCGACGTAAACCTCGTCTGGAAGACGCTCGATCCGGTCGTGAGCGACGTCGGGCTGCATCTCCTCCCGACGCACGACCTCGCCTCCTGTCCTGAGCTCGATGTGATCTGCATTCCCGGCGGCCCAGGCGTAAACCCGCTCCTCAACGACCCCGAGGTGCTCGACTTCGTGAGGCGCCAGGCCGAGGGCGCGCGATATGTGACGAGCGTGTGCACCGGAGCGCTGGTGCTGGGCGCCGCCGGCCTGCTGAAGGGCTACCGCGCCGCCACGCACTGGGCCTCGATGGACTTCCTCGAGTCTTTCGGCGCCACACCGGCGGACGTGCGCGTGTGCATCGACCGCGACCGCGTGACCGGCGGTGGCGTGACGGCCGGCATCGACTTCGGTCTGACGCTCGCCGCCGAACTCACCGACGCGGCGACCGCCCAGCGCATCCAGCTCTACATGGAGTACAACCCGCAGCCTCCCTTCCCCGCCGGCTCCCCCCACACCGCGCCGGCGGAGGTGGTCGACGCCTTCCGCGCCGTGGCCGCCGCGATGATCGAGGAACGCGCAGCGGCCGTCGATCAAGCGGCGGCGAAGCTATAGAGCGGGCCACGCAGGCCAGGAAGCGTACCCCGCGTTCCTGCCGGGGGACACCATCTTTTCCCCGGCCGGCACCGCAGCCGGCCGCGGGTGTGGTGCGCTCAGAAGCGCACGTCGATCCTCGCCATGCCGCCGAGGTTGGTGCTGTGCTCGGAGAAGGCCGAGTCGCCCTCCAGCGACAGCGTCACGCGCTCGCCGACGTCCATTTTCACGCCCGCCGACAGCGCCGCCACGAAGCGGTCGTCGCTCATCACCGTGTCCAGCCCGGCGAGCGCGCTGCCGCCGTCGACGATGTTGGAGACGACGGAGTGCTCCGGCTCGGTCAGCGCTGTCTGCACACCGGCGCGCACGTAGGCGAGGATCGGGTTCTCCCGGATCTCGAACGCGCGACCGACCTCCAGCGACGGCGTCAGGTAGACGTGGGTCGCCTCGACGTCGTTCAGGCGCCAGTTGTAGGGACCCGCCCCCTTCTCGGTAAACCCGTCCTGCCAGTTGTGCGTCACCGCGAGCGCCACCGCCGGCTTGGCGTAGAAGCCGCCTTGGTTCTGCAAGGTGGCGAAGACCCGCCCCTCGGCCGAGACGAACCGCCCGTCGATGGTCGAATTCGCCCGGTAGCGCTGCCCGCCGATCGAATAGGCGCGCGAGTAGTCGAGATTCGACAGGCCGCCGGCGATCGTGCCGGACACCGTGAAGATGCCCATCTCGCGCTTGAGCGAGGCGGCGATGCCGTAGGCGTTGCCCTGGTGGTCGAAGTTGCCGCCGTCGATCCACAGGTGCTCGTACTGGGCGCCGACCTCGAGGAAGGTGTGGTCGAAGATCTCCTTCTGCCCCGCGATGGCGAAGCCGCCGACGGACTCGGTGTAGGAGGGCGCCCGATCCATCGAGGCGTTGCGGCTGTAGCCGCCGATGCCCTTGGCCCACAGGCAGTCCTGCTGGCGCAGCAGCGCCGCGCCGTCACTGGCGTCGATCGTCGGGCAGCTCTGGACGAGGTTGTGCAGCGACAGCGCCGCCCGTGCCGACCGCTTGGCCGCGATCAGCGTCTCCTCCGGCGACAGCTCCTCGTACAGCGTCTCCAGCGCGTCGGCGGAGTCGAGGTTGAGGAATTCGAGCGCGGCCATCTCCAGCGTGTCGCGCACGCTCTTGGGCACCGTCTCGCCGGCCGCGGCGAGGCGGCCCATCTGGGTGCCGAAGTGGGCGCCGAAGTCACGGGCCGTGCCGCCGAGACCCGCGCCGCTCGTCTCGCCGCTATAGTCGATCGTGTAGGTGGCGTTCAGCGTCATGTCGAGGTGGTCCTGATCGCCCCCCTGGTAGTGCACGTCCCAGGTCGCCGTCGGGGTCGTCAGCGAGTAGTCGCCGTGGATATCGCTGCCGCCTTTGGTCATCTGGACGGTGTCCATCTGGCTGCCCGAGATGATCTCCAGTTCCCGCGAGGCTCCGTTCGTCAGCCCGGCGGCGCTCGTCCAGTTGAAATCGAGCGCCTCGACGGCGAGCGTCACCGCCGTCGACGTATCCGAGGCGAGCTGCACCCGGTCGTAGTCGACCGTCACCTTACCGCTCTGGTCGGCGCTGCTGGCGACGTCGAAGGTGATCGTGCCGGCGGAGGTGATGTCCACTGTGCCGGCATAGAAGGCGGAGGTGATCGTCGAATCGCCTTCGCCGATCTGCAGGATGCCGTCGTTGGTGAAGGACGCACCGAGCTGGCTGCCGAGGTTCAGCGTCGTGCCGATCTGAAGCGTCGCGCCGGCGGCATTGTGCAGCGTGTTGACGTGCGAATTGCTGAGCAGGATCGCCCCCGCCAGCGTGCCGGTGTTCTCGATCGCGGTCGCCCCGTTCGTCGCGTGGACGACGTAGACATCGTCGGACGCCGACGTCAGCGTGCCGTTGTTGGTGATGACGTTGGACGCGCTCAAGGTGCCGTCGCCGGCGACGACGCTGCGTCCGTCGATGAGGCCGATGACCTCCGCCGCGTCGGTGCTGGTCGCCGACACCGTCGCGCCCTTGGCGATGGTGATCTGCGTGATACCGCGGCCGGCGGCGGTGTTGGTGTCGCTGCTGCCGCTCTCGGCGGCCTGGGCGAGGATCGCGCGGCTGCCGCTGCCGGAGGCGGTCACCGTGCCGTTGACGGTGATGTCGACGCCGCCGGAATAGCTCGCGCCGTCGTCGCCGGCCGCGCTCTGTGCGACGATGCCGACGGCGTTGTCCCCGTCGACCTTGATGCTGCCGTCCACCGTGACCGTGACGACGCCGCCGTCGCCCGCGCCGGTCTCACTGCCGATGCTGCCGGTGCCGTCGCCGGCCGACAGTTCGCCCTTGGCCCCGCCCGCACCGCCGACCGACTGGGCGAAGACGCCGTGGGCGTAGGCGCCGGAGGTCGTCACGGTGTCGCTCACCGTCACGGTGACGTCGCCGCCCTTGCCGCCGACGATGGTGGTGCTGTCGTCGCTGTCGCTGTCGCTGTTGGAGCTGGTGTCGTTGGTCAACTTGCCGCTGCCCATGACCTTGGCGAGATCGCTCAGCGAACCGCCCAGCACGGTCGCCACGTCGCCGGCCGCGCCACCGCCGCCGCCGACCGACTGCGCGAAGATCGCCGGCGCCTTGTCGCCCGCGGTGCTGATGGAGCCGGCGCCGGAGATGGTGACCGACCCCCCGTCGCCGCCGCCGCTGCCCGCACCGGAGACGGTCAGGCTGTCGGCCAGGCCCTGTGAGCCGGCACCGCTCGCCCCGCCGCCGCCGCCGATCGACTGCGCGAAGACGCCCGCCGCGCTCTCGCCCTTGGTGGTCAAGGTGCCGTCGTTGGTGATGGTGACGGTGCCGCCCGTGCCGGCCGCCCCGTCCTTGCCGTTCACCTCGATGGTGTGTTCCTTGATGGCGCGTGCCTTCTTCTCGGCCTCTTCGTCGGATCCGGTCAGCTTCTTGTAGTAGGCCTTGAGCTTCTCGTAGTTCTCCTTGGCGTCCTTCAGCTTGTCGTAGTCGGCCTCGAGCTTGGCGATCCAGCCCGAGTCGCTGGGCTTGCCGTCACCGCCCGAGCCGCCGCCGCCGCCGATCGACTGGGCGAAGATCGCGTGCGAGGCGATGCCGCCGGTCGTCACGCTGCCGCCTTTGTCGTTGGTGACGGTCACCGTATCGCCGTTGCCGGACGCGCCGCCCGACCCGCCGATCGACACCTTCATGCTGATGCCGCTGCCGTCGGCCTTGTTGCCGTCCGCGTCCTTCGGCAGCTTGGTGTAGCCGCCCGAGGTCGCGCCCGCGCCGCCGCCGTCGCCTCCGCCACCGCCGATGGATTGGGCCAGGATGCCGTAGCCGGTGTCCGCGCCGGAGACGATCGCGCCGGTGCTGTCGATCCCGGTGGTGATGGCGCCCGAGTTGGTCACCGTCACGGCGGCCGCGTTCGATCCGGTGCCGCCGGAGCCGCCGACGCCGATGGTGGCGTTGACGTTGAAATACTCCTCGGTCTCCTTCGAGAGGTCGCCGAAATAGGCGTGGCCGGCGCCCGCCGCGCCGCCGTTGCCGCCGATCGACTGACCGAGGATGCCGTAGGCGTTGCCGCCGGTGGTGGCGATCGTCGCGGCGTTGGTGATCGTCACCGTGCCGGCCACCGCGCCGGACCCGCCCGAGCCGCCGACGCTGGTGCTGGTGGAGATGCTGTCGCCGGTGGTGAGCTCGGAGGTGCCGGCGTAGCTCGCCCCCGCGACGCCGCCGTTGCCGCCGACCGACTGGCCGACGATGGCGTGCGCGAAGTGGCCCGACGTGGTGACGTTGGCGCCGTCGACGTCGGTGCCGGTGTTCTCGATCTGCACGTCGCCGGCCGCGCCGCTGTCGCCGCCGTCGCCGCCGATCGCCGTGGTGGAGGCGATGCCGTCTTCCAGCGAGACGTTGAGCGTGCCGGAGTAGATCGAACCGCCGTGGCCGCCGTCGCCGCCGATCGATTGCGCCAGGATGCCGATCGAGGCGAAGCCCTGGGTCGTCACCGTGCCGCTGTTCTCGACGTGGGCGAGGGCGGCGCTGCCGCCCGCCCCGCCGGCCCCGCCGACCGCGACGTCGACCGAGCCCGACACCTCACCGCCCGACACGTCGCCCTGGATGACGTTGCCGGCCTGACCGCCGGAGCCGCCGATCGACTGCGCCAGGATCCCGTGGGACTGGTCGCCCGCGGTGGCGATGGTGGCGTGGTTGGTGACGTGGGAATAGTCCGCCTTGCCGCCGTTGCCGCCCGTGGAGCCGAGCGCCACCGCCATGTTGGCGAGCGAGATCGACCCGTCGACGGTGAGCCCGCCCGCGCCGCCGCCGCCGCCGAGCGACTGCGCGACGATTCCCGAGGACTGCGCGCCGCCGGTGGTGAGGTCGGAATGGTTGAAGACCTGGACGTAATTGGCAGTGCCGCCGACACCGCCGTCGGCACCGTGGGTGGTGCTGAAGTTGAGGCCGATGTCGCCGTGGATCACCGCGCCGCCGACGCCGCCGCCGCCGCCGATCGACTGCGCGAGGATGGCGCCGGCATTGTGCCCGCTGGTGGTGATGGCGCCCTGGTTGAGGACGTGGCTGAACTGCGCGTTGCCGCCGGACCCGCCGGACTGGCCGAGCGTGCTCTGGCCGATGTTGATCGAGAGGCTGCCGCTGATGGTATCGCCGGAGCGCCCGCCGCCGCCGGCGATGCTCTGGCTGACGATGCCGGACGCATTGTCGCCGTGGGTGACGATCGTGCCGTTGTTCTGGACGTTGCTCGACCCGGAGCTGCCGCCGGTCCCGCCGCCGGGGGTCGAGCCGAGGGACTTGGTGAAGCTCGGCAAAGACAGGCCGTCGGTCACGTTGATGGTGGTGGCCGAATGGCCGCCGCCGCCGCCGACGGACTGCGCCAGGATGCCGTCCGATCCGTCCCCCTGCGTGGTGATGGCGGACGTGGAGTCGACGTAGACGTATCCCGACGAGCCGCCGTCGCCGCCGGAGGCGCCCATCGTGTTGCCGATCTGGATGCCGACGGTGACGGAGGTGGAGGTGCCGGCCGAGCCGCCGCCGCCGCCGACCGACTGCACGACGACGCCGGGGGCGAGATGGCCGCTCGTTTCGATCGACTTGCCCTGCAGGTTGATCGACACCTTGCTGGCGCCGCCGCCCGATGCGGCCTCGGACGTCGCCCCCTGGTTGAGGGCCATCGAGGCGCCGATCTGGATCGTCGTGTCGTTGCCGCTGCGACCGCCGCCGCCGCCGATCGACTGGGCCAGGAAGCCCGCCGCATTGTCGCCGCTGGTGGAGATCGTGTCGTTGGCCGAGCCGGTGTAGACCACGGCGCCGCTGGACCCGCCGGCGCCGCCGCTCCCGCCCTGGGCGTGGGTGAGCTCTGCCGCGGTCACCGCGAGCGTGAACGAGCTGCCGCCCTTGCCGCCGCCGCCGCCGATCGATTGCAGACTCACACCGTCGGCGAAGTCGCCCTTGGTGGTGACGTTGATGCCCGCGTTCGCGCTGGTGACGCTGAGCGAGCGACCGGAGCCGCCGCCCGAGCCCGAACCGCCGAGGTCGATCAACCCGCCGCTGGACGAGGCGCTGCCGCCGCCGCCGCCGATGCTCATCGCCTCGATGCCGCTCGCCTGCTGGCCCTGCGTGGTGACGGTCACGCCGTCGAGCGTCAGGGTCAGGGCGTCCGAATCGGAGGGGCCGCCGTCGCCGCCCGCCGCACCGCTGCCGCCCAGCGCGACGATACCCCCCGCCGAGCCACCGGCACCGCCCCCGCCACCGATCGACACCGCCCGCACCGCGCTGGCGCCGACACCGGTGGTGCCGAAGGTGCTGTCGCCGAGGTCGAGCGACACCGCGCCGCCGTCCCCGCCCGGCCCGCCGGTGCCGCCCAGCGCGACGATGCCGGACCCGCTGCCCGCCTTGCCGCCGCCGCCGCCGATCGACTGCACCTCGAGCGCCACCGCATAGTCGCCCGTCGTGGTGACGGAGGTGCCGTTCGAGGTCGTCACCGAGACCGCCCCGCCGTCGCCGCCGCTATAGCCGTCGCCACCGTAGGCGACGATCCCCGAGGCCGAGCCGCCGGCGCCGCCGAAGCCGCCGATGCTCTGGGCGAGCGCGGCGTTCACGTCGTCGCCGTCGGTGGAGACCGTCGCATTGGAAAGGTCGAGCGTGACGGAGCCGGCGATGCCGCTTCCCGCGCCCGAACCGCCGTTGCTCTTGGTCCAGGGGCTGCTCGCGCCGCCCCCCTCGCCGCCGCCGCCGCCCAGGCTCTGCAGGGTGATGCCGTAAGCATCGTCGCCCTTGCCTCGAATGGTCGTGGCGACGCTACCGTCGGTGGCGCCGATCGTCAGCGACACGTCGCCGGACGCGCCGCCGTCGCCGCCGGTTCCGCCCTCGCCGTGCTTGAGACCGCCTTCGCCGTAGCCCCCTTCTCCGCCGTCACCAGCGACGCTGCCGCCATAGATCGCGGCGACCTGCCCCGTGCCGTCGGACGACGCGGCCAACGTCCCGCCGCCCAAGAGATTGATGGTGATCTTGCCGCCGTCACCACCGACGCCGCCGACGCCGCCGGTCCCCACGCCCGTATTGGCGTGGCCCTCGCCGCCCTTTCCGCCGGAGCCGCCCATCGACAGCGCCTCGATCGCCGACAGCCCCGTTGTTTGCAGGTTCAGCACGTTGCCGGCCTCGACGTCGAGTTCGATCGCGCCGCCTGCGCCGCCGGCGCTGCCTTTGCCGCCGGTGATGTCGTGGAAGCCGGTGTTGTGGCCTTCGCCGCCGCCGCCGCCGATCCCGCCGAACGATTGCAGCAAGATCCCGAAGCTGCTGCTGCCGCCCGTCGCCTCCATCGCGGCCGCCGGCGCATCGTCGGCGCTCACGCCGTGCACGGTGAAGGTGAACGCGGTCCCGTCGTCGCCGGGCGCGCCGTCCCGGCCGGTCTTGTTCTCGCTGCCGGTCGAGTATTCGCTGGGCGTCGACCCGGTCGCGCCCCGGCCATATATGCCGGCGATCCCCGTCGCGTAGGAGATGCCGTAGCCCTTGTCGAAGGTGAAGTCGAACGTCGCCGAAGAAATCGGATCGTCCTCGGAACCGGATTGACTCCAGAAGGTGACCGCCTTCGTGTCACTGGAGCCCTGAGGCACGGTCGCCGTCACGTTCTGGTACACCATTGCGCTGGGCAGCGCGCCGCTCTGGTCACTCAGCATTTGGACCGGGATGTCGTCACCCTCGCAGGTCACCGTCGTGCCCGAGGTGGTGCAGCCCGCCCGGGCGGGAGTGGCGATCCCCATCGGGACGAGAGCGATCAGGGCACCGACCAGAGCCGTCGAGGCGAGCAGCGGTCGCCGCGGCGTCCCCATGTGCCCGGAAGCATTCTGCGTACAGGGCGGGAAAAGGATCGGAAGGGACATGGGTCGGCCTCGGAGAAACGTATCGTATCGAGGCTCATTCACCGTGAGTTGCATTGCCGGAGTGGCCGACGACGGCCCCGCACGGCACCCGCACGTCTCGCCGGCACTCGCGCGGCGACACACCTCATGACGAGAGAGCCGGCGGCAAAGGTTCCACACTTCAGCCTTGTGGTCTCGAAATATTGACCTATTCCGAGACGATCGTGTCGGTCGTGGGTCGATTTTGCAACAATGCGACCCGGCCGACAGCGGAACGGCGATACATCGCGCCCCTCAACACCATGCGCGACAAGAGGGAATCAGCTCCCGCGCCGCGTGCATGGCTCGCCTCGCCGGCGGAACCGCGGGCCCGACGCAGAGAAGGCCGGTGCGCCGGCACCGGCCTCCTCCTCACGTCGCGCGGCCGCCGGGGCGCGGGGGCCAACCGCCCCCCGCCCCTGTCGGGCCGGGTCAGAGCAGGATGATGTCGCCGTCCGTCAGCGACGTGTCGTGGAAGGTGATCACGGTCTCGCCGTAGGTCAGCACGGTGTCGCCGCGGTCGCTCTCGAGCGAGTAGGTGCCCCCGTCGGACAGCACGACCTCGTCGTTGCGGACATTGAAGCCGTAGACGTCGTCGGCACCGTCGTCGGCGTCGACGATCACCTGATCCGCGTCGCCCCGCCAGATGAGCGACTTCAGCATGATCGTGTCGTCACCGTCTCCGCCCACCACGCGGTCGTTGCCGTGGCCGGCGGTGATCGTGTCGTCGCCTGCGCCGCCCGACAGGAAGTCCGCGCCGAGACCGCCGCTGACGACGTCGTCACCGGCGCCCCCGTCGACACTGTCGTTGCCGAGGTTGCCATCGATCGCGTCGTCACCCCCGCCGGTGGCGATCCGGTTGGCCCCGCGATCGCCGCCGACCGTGTCGTCTCCGGCGCCGGTGATCACGTTCTCGATCCTGGAGAGCCGGTCGCGGCCGATCTCCTCGCCGGAGGCGGCCCCGCGCCGCAGGTCCACGCCGACGGCACCCTCGCCGCCATAGTCCACGGTGTCGCTGCCGGCGCCGCCGTCGAACGTGTCGTTGCCGATTCCGCCGATGAGGAGGTCGTCCCCGTTGCCGGCACGGACCAGATCGTTGCCGCCCAGCGCGTCGATCCGGTCGTCGGCACTGCTGCCGGTGAGGCGGTCGGCGGTGTCGCGGCCGAAGACGTCGTTCATGTCGAGACGGAAGCGCGCACCGATGCCGTTGTAGTAGTCGATCGCTGCGGCCGTTTCGTCGGTCTGGATCTCCGAGATGCCCTCGTCCAGCCAGTAGCCCCAGACGGCGTCCGCGTCGGACAGCGCGTAGAAGTCGTCCCGTGCGCCGTTCTGGTCGCCCTTGTGCTCGTAGCCGCCGTAGATCGTGTTGATCCAGAGGCGCACGTCGTACTCGTCGAGCAGCGCCTTGGCCTCGTCGGAGATCAGGTCGCCGTCACTCTGGATGACGTCCTCGTCCATCGCGTTCATGTGGACCTCGATGCCCTCCGGCCCGAAGGTCGTCAGCACTTCGGTCAGGAACTCGATGTCGTTGATGTCGGCGAGGCGGACCTGCGGCATGAAGCCGACGTCGAAGCCGAGGGTGGCGAACGTCTCCGCGACGGTGGCGATGTCGTCCGTCGAGTAGAGCTCTTCCTTGACGACGACGTACTCCATCATGCCCGCATCCTCGACTTGCTGCAGGACGGCGACGTAGTCGTCGAGGTCGAGCTTCATGTCGAGGTTGAGCATCATCCGGCCCTCGGACGCGGCCAGGAACTCGGCGAGCGTCGGCACCGTCTCGTCGAGGGGGGCGCCGGTGACCGGGTCGGTGATGCTGAAGCTCTTCAGCGCCTCCAGCGTCATGTTCGCGACGCTGCCCGAGCCGTTCGTCGTGCGGTCGATCGTCTCGTCGTGCATCAGCACATAGGCGCCGTCGGACGTCTTGCGGATGTCGATCTCGATCATGTTGGTGCCGTTGGCGACGGCATAGTCGAGCGACGTCATCGAGTTTTCCGGCAGCGCCTCGGCGGCGTTCTGGAAGATGCCGCCGCGGTGACCGATGACGAAGGCGTAGTCGATGTCGGCGTTCTGCCAGATCGCCACGTAGTCGTCGGCGGTGCCGACGTAGGCGGGATCGATCGTCGGCACCGGGTCGCCGAAGTAGTCGGAGCGCAGGGTCTGCGCGCCGGCGTCCTGCAGCGCCTGGGTGTTGGTGTCGCGCGTCTCGATCAGCCAGCCGTCCTCGTAGGCCTCGAAGCTGACGATGTTGTCGGCGTTGAGGAGGTCGAGCCCCTCGGCCGAGACCGAGAGCGTCCCCATCGAGGCGTCGTAGCCGTCGATCGTCAGGTAATACTGGCCGACGCCGACCTTCTCGATCTCATAGTCGCCGTTGGACACGGTGGACGCGCCGCTGGAGAGGACGCGGCCGAAGGTGAGATCCGTCTCGCCGACGCCGAGGTAGACGAAGGCGGCCGGATCGCTCTCCGGATCGGGGCCGACGGCGCCGTTGTCGTGGACCTGGACAATGTAGCCCGAGCCGTCGTCCAGCGGACGCGACAGGGCATAATTGTCCTCGTTCTTGCCGCCGGCGACGAGGAGGATGCCGTCGTTCTGCGTGTCGACACCATCGAGTTCGACCAGATAGGTGCCGGTGTCGAGCAGGTCGACGTTGTCGCCCCACACGAGATCGTCGCTGCCGCGGTAGATGCCCGTCGGGGTGAGCCAGCCCGCCGTGAATTCGTCGTAGCGGAAGTATGAGGCGGAGACGCTGGCGTTGTATTCGCTGCCGCCGTCGGCCTCGGCCAGCGCGATGAAGTAGTCCGCGTCGACGTTGTCCTCGATGCCGACCGTGCCGTACTGCACGCCCTGCCCCTGACCGTGATCGACGCCGTTCTGGGCGATCGTCGGGATGATGATCCCCTCGTCGACGTCACCGTCCCAGGAGTCGCCGATGTAGACATGGTAGTCGCCGCGGTTGCTCTGGCCGCCGTCGATGTGGAAGCCGTCGGTGCCGCCGGACAGTTCCAGCGTGACCGACGAGAGGCTGTTGCTGGTGTCGTTCTGCGTGACCTCGATCATGCCGGCCTCGACCTCGTCGGTCTCGTACGGGATGAAGACGAAGTTGAAGGCGCCGGCGTTCTGCGTCGCGTCGACCGGGACGGTCTCCTCCAGCGTCACGTCGTCGAGGGCGATGCCGGTGGCGTTGGCGCTCTCGGAGACGTTGGTGAAGACGAGCCGATCCGAGCCGTCGCCCGCCCCGCCAGTCACCTCGACCGAGATTTTCTCCCAACGCGCGTCGGGGGTCCCCTCGTAGACGACCGCGCCGCCCCAGGTGACGCGGACCGCGTCCGTACCGGCGGTGTCGGTCGCGGCGACCTTGAAGGTCAGCGTGTAGCTCTCTCCGGCGGTGACGCCCGTGACGGTCTGCGCCAGCGCGACGTTGTTGCCGGCGCCGCCGAGGTCGAGCCAGTAGTCGGCGTCGCGGGCCTCGATGCCGTTGACGGCGTCGCCGTGCAGTTCGATCCGCCCGCCTTCGAGGTCGGTCCATTCGGCGATCTCGCCGTCGGCGTAGCGGCCGCCGGACATATAGGACGTGCCGTTGATGTTCTCGAAGCTGGCGTTGGCGATCAGGTTGCCGTCGCGGCTGGACCCGTCCTCGGCCTTGACCATGGTCACGTTGTCGAGCGCGAGGCCGGCGCCGTCGCGCGAGCCGTCGCCCTGGGCGATGACCAGCGTGTCGGAGCCGTTACCGGCGCCGCCGACGACACTGAGCGTCACCGTTTCCCACTCGGCGCTGTCCGGAGTCGCCTCGTAGATCGTGCGGCCGCCCCAGGTGACGGTGAGAGACTCGTCGTCGGCGAGGTCGGTATCGGCGAGGTCGAAGGTGAGCGTGTAAGTCGCACCTTTCTCGATCCCCTCGATGGTCTGCGCCAGCTCGACGTTGTTCTGCCAGCCGTCGAGGTCGCTCCAATAGGCGCCGTCGTTGGCCGAGACGCCGTCGACGGTGTCCTGATGCTGCTCGACGCGGCCGGAACCGAGGTTGACCCAGCCCGGCATCTCGCCGCTCGGATCGTAGCGCCCCCAGGAGCGGGTCGAGGTGCCGTCGATGTCCTCGAAGCTGCCGTTGACGACGAGGTTGGGCGTCGGCGCCATATGGGCGGCGTCGCTCGCGCCGGCGATGCGGGCGACCAGCGCGTCGGCGAGATCGGTGTAGGTGCCGGCCGCGGGCCCGGTCGCCATCGCCGACAGTTCGGCCGCCGTCAGCGTCACGTCGTCGGCGAAGACGAGGCTGCCGATGGTGGCGTCCTGCAGGATGAGCGCGTCCTCGCCCGCTTCGACCACGAGCGAGCCGCCGAGGATCGTGACCGTGACCGCCGTCGAGGCGATGTCGGTCAGACGCACCGTGGCGTCGGTGTTGGCGGCGATGAGGTCGACGCCGCTGCCGGCGCGGAAAAGGATCGTGTCGGTTCCCTCGGTGGCGATCGCATCGTCGCCGACGCCGCCGTCCAGCATATCGGCACCGGCACCGCCGAAGAGGACGTCCCCGCCCGCACCGCCGAGGATCGTGTCCGCGCCGGCCGCGCCGGAGAGCACGTCGTCGCCGCCGTCGCCGTTGAGGATGTCGTCCCCGTCTCCGCCGAGGACGGTGTCGTCGCCCTGCAGGGCGTAGATGCGGTCGGCGCGCGCCGTGCCGCTGACGTTGTCGCCGTCTGTCGTCCCGTAGACCGTGTTGAGGCCGTCGACGGTGTCGATGTACTGGCGCGCAACGCGGGTGTTGTCGGTGTAGACGCCGTCGACACCCATATCGATGAGCGACTGTAGCTCCTCGCCGGTGCCGTTGTGCGTCCAGGTGAAATAGAGCAGCCCGGCGTCGTGCGCGGCGCTCACCGTCTCGGCATTGACGTAGGAGATGTTGCCGGAGATCGACGTCGCCCACGCGGCGATCGAGGCCATGTCGGCGTTGGTGAAGTTGGTGGCGAGGTAGTCGAGCGCGACGTCGATGCCGGCGTCGGGCATCAGGTCGTCGGAAAGGCGCTGGAGGACGGCGTCGTCGAACGACGAGATCGAGATGGCGTCGAGGGCGACGTCGTCCTGCGCGCTCAACAGGTCGACGAGTGCCTGCGCCGGGTCGAGGTTGACGGCCGCGTGGGCCGCCGGGTTCTTGATCTCGATGCTGACGTTGATCGTCCGCCCCGTCTCGGCCGACTTCTCGGCGACGAGGGCGAGCCCCTCTTCGAGCGTCAGAACGTCGGGATCGCGGGCGAGGAGGTTGGCGTAGGTCGTGACCGGGATGGTGCCGGTGTCGTGGGCGACGACGAGGACGCCGTCGGAGGTCATCTGGATGTCGAACTCGGCGAACTCGGCGCCCCAGTCGATGGCGTGACTGTGGGCATCGGCGGAGTGGTCGGGGTAGGGATTGGTACCGCGGTGGCCGAAGATGGTCAGGGAGCTCATGGGGTCTCTCAATTGGGCGCACGGACCCGCCAGCGCCGAGAACGAACGCCGGGGACGACGGGCCAGACGGGGGCGGACGCGCCGGTCAGCCGGGCGAGCGGCTTCTCGGCGAGGGGGGTGAGCAGTTGACGAACAGGGTGCCGGCCTGAGCCAGCAGGTCGCGGATCGCGGCCGGGGGGTCGCAGTCGCTGAACACGGCGTTGGCCTCCTCGATGCGTCCGCCCCGCACGTGGGCCGGGCGGGCGAACTTGGAGGCGTCGAGGACGAGGAGGGCCTTGCGGCAATGGCGCAGCATGGCCTCGCGCACGCGCACCTCGTCGCGCGAGAAATCGAGGAGGTTGCCCTCCTCGTCGACGCCGCCGACGCCGAAGACGGCGAAGTCCACGCGGTAAGCGGCGAAGAGTTCTTCGGCGGCCGAGCCGCACACGTCGAGGTCGCCGTTGCGCACCGGGCCGCCGGCCACCGCGACCTCGAAGTCGGCGATCTGGGCCGCGGCGAGGGCGATCGGCAGGTTGTTGGTGACGATCTTCAGCCCACGGTGCGCGGTGAGGCTCTCGGCGACGAGTTGCGGCGTGGTGCCGATCCCGAAGGAGACCGAAGCGCCGTCGGGGATGTGCCGGGCGACAGCGGCGGCGATCTTCAGCTTGGCGCTCCGGTTCATCACTTCGCGGTCGCGGAAGCTGGCGTTGCCGTCGGACGTGATGCGGGCGATCCCTCCGTGGCGGCGGCGCGCGGCACCCTGCTCGCACATGGCGTTGATGTCGCGGCGGATCGTCTGGGTCGTCACGTCGAACTGCGCGGCGAGTTCCTCGACGGTGAGGAAGGCCCGGCTCTGCAGCATCTGCGCGATCAGCTCCTGCCGCTGGCCGGGGCCCCTCTCGCCGATGTTCATTTGAAAATCGAAGCCGTTCATGTCGCCGCCTGTAGCGCGGCATTGTTTCAGCGCCATGACATTGGGTTGGGCAACGAAATCATTTCCAATACCGCTTTATCGAGCTGATATATTTAGCCGCCTTCGCGGAAACGTCCGGCTGATCGTTTGCCGGCCAAGCAACTCCTGACAGCCGCCCGGACAGGCCTCGCAATGTTCAGATGGACAGCGGGGATGTTCATATGAATGTCACCCAGCCGACATGCACCGTTCAAACTCGACGGCTAGAGGGCGCTCTTGTGAACAAGGGAACCTCCATGGCGCCGATGAACATCGCGGGACCGACGAGCGGGACGGAGGCCGGCGCGCCCGCCGCGACGCCCTTCCTCGCGATCGACGGTCTGTCGCGCACGTTCTCAGGGGGCGCCGGCGTGCGCGGCCTGTCGCTCACTGTCCCGCGCGGCGCCTTCGTCGTCCTGCTCGGCCCCTCGGGCTGCGGCAAGTCCACCACCTTGCGCCTCATCGCCGGCCTCGAAGCGCCGGACGGCGGCCGCATCGCCATCGACGGGCGGGACGTCACCGCCCTGCCGCCTTCGGCGCGCGGCCTGTCGATGGTGTTCCAGTCCTACGCGCTCTTCCCCCATCTTTCGGTGGTCGAGAACATCGTCTTCGGCTTGAAGGTGCGCAGCGTGCCGCGGGCCGAGCGGCGGACCCGCCTCGCCGAAGCGCTCGCCCTCACGGGGCTGGAAGGGCTGGAGCGGCGCAAACCTTCCGCGCTCTCCGGCGGCCAGCGCCAGCGCGTCGCCCTCGCCCGCGCCATCGTCGCCGGCCACCCGCTGTGCCTGATGGACGAGCCCCTCTCCAACCTCGACGCCAAGCTGCGCCACGCGGTGCGCCACGATATCCGCCGCCTGCAGCAGCGGCTCGGGATGACCGTGGTCTACGTCACGCACGACCAGACCGAGGCGATGTCGATGGCCGACATCGTCGTCCTCATGAACGAGGCGCGCATCGAGCAGGCGGGCCCGCCCGCCGAACTCTACGCGCGGCCGGGCACGCGCTTCGCCGCCACCTTCCTCGGCGCCCCGCCGATGCAGATGCTGCCGGCCGAAGGCGGCGGCCCCGCCGTCGGCATTCGTGCCGAGGCGCTGCGGCTCGTCGACCCGGGTGCCGGCCGCCTCCCCGTGACCGTCACCGCCACCGAATTCCTCGGCGCCGAGACGTTCGTCTACGTCGAGGCCGGCGCCCATCCCCTCATCGTGCGTGCCCCCGGCGAAATCGTCATCCCCGCCGGCACGCCCCTCGATCTCGACTGGTCGCCCGACGCGGCACACCACTTCGCCGCCGACGGCGCCCGTCGCGACCCCGCCCCATCTCCGGCCGTCTGAGCGACGCCGGCGACCCATCCGACCCCGCCAAGGAGTTTCCATGACGCCCGCTCTGAAGGCCCTCGTGGCCGCCACGGCGCTCGCCGGCCTGACCCTGCCGGCCGCCGCCGAGACGCACCTCACCATGTACTACCCGATCGCCGTCGGCGGCCCGCTGACCGCCGTGATCGACGGCATGATCGAGGGCTTCGAGGCCGAGAACCCGGACGTGACCGTCGAGGCCGTCTACGCCGGCAACTACGACGACACCCGAGTGCGCGCCCTCTCGGCGATCAACTCGGGCGACGCGCCGCAGCTCTCGGTGCTGTTCTCGATCGACGCCTACGACCTCATCGAGAACGACCTCATCGTCCCGTTCGACGAGGTCGCCACCGGCGATGCCGACAAGGCCTGGCTCGAAAGCTTCTACCCGGCGCTGATGAAGAACGGCCAGATCGACGGTCAGACCTGGGGCGTCCCGTTCCAGCGCTCGACGATCGTCATGTACTACAACAAGGACCTGTACGAGGCCGCCGGCCTCGATCCGGACTCGCCGCCGACCACCTGGGACGAGCTGGTCGAGGACGCCAAGGCGCTCACCAAAGAGGGCCAGTGGGGCATTCAGATCCCCTCGACCGGCTACCCGTACTGGATGTTCCAGTGCTTCGCGATCCAGAACGGCAAGGAGCTGATGAGCGCCGACGGGACCGAGACCTACTTCGACGACCCGGCCGTCGTCGAAGCGCTCGAGTTCTGGCGCTCGCTGATGACCGACGCCGCGGTCATGCCCGAGGGCACGACCGAGTGGGGCACGCTGCGCCAGGCCTTCCTGGAGGGCAAGACGGCGATGATGTGGCACACCACCGGCAACCTCACCGCGGTCAAGAACGGCGCGGCGTTCGACTTCGGCGTCGCGATGCTCCCGGCCAACGTGCAGCCCGGATCGCCCACCGGCGGCGGCAACTTCTACCTCTTCAAGGGCTCGTCCGAGGAGGAGCAGAAGGCCTCGCTGGCGCTGATCCAGTACATGACCGCGCCCGAGCGCGCCGCCGAGTGGTCGATCGCCACCGGCTATGTCGGCATCAGCCCCGCCGCCTACGAAACCGAGGCGCTGAAGGCCTACGCCGCCGACTTCCCGCAGGCGCTCGTCGCGCGTGACCAGCTCGAGGTCGCGATCCCCGAGTTCTCGACCTACGAAACGGCCCGCGTGCGCGAGGCACTGAACAACGCCGTCCAGGCCACGCTGACCGGCTCCAAGTCGGCCGAGGAGGCCCTCGCCGAGGCGCAGGCGACCGCCGAGCGCCTGCTGCGCCCCTACCGGTAGGACCCCCGCGCGGAGGGCGCACCGCGCCCTCCCGCGTCTCTCAGCGAAAGGCCCACGGATGGCGCGCGACGAGCGACGACGACACGCGATCTACGCCGGGATGCTCCTCTTCCCGGCGCTGGTGCTCCTCTCGACGTTCGCGTTCTGGCCGAGCATCGCGACCGTGTGGTCGAGCCTCTACTCGCGCGGCACCAGCCGCCGGCCGTCCCACTTCGCGGGCCTCGACAACTACCGCGACCTCTTCGCCGATCCGGTGTTCTGGCAGGTCGTCGGCAACAATCTTCTCTATGCGGCGACGACGATCCCGATCTCGATCGCTATCGCGCTCGCCATGGCGCTGTGGGCCGACGCGAAGATCCCCGCCAAAGGCTTCGTGCGCACCGCCTACTTCACGCCGACGATGCTGCCGATGATCGCCGCGGCCAACCTGTGGCTCTTCTTCTATACGCCCGACATCGGCGTCTTCGACCAGATCGGCGGCCTCTTCGGGTTCGCCTCGGTCAACTGGCTGGGGCAGCCGCAGACCGCGCTCTGGGCCGTGATCTTCGTGACGATCTGGAAGGAGGCGGGCTTTTACATGATCTTCTACCTCGCCGCGCTGCAGACCATCGCGCCCGACCTCAAGGAGGCGGCCATCGTCGAGGGGGCGGGCCGCGCGACGTACCTGCGCCGGGTGGTCCTGCCGCTCCTGATGCCGACGACGCTGTTCGTGCTCGTCAACGCGCTGATCAATTCGGTCCGGCTGATCGACCACCTGTTCATCCTGACGAAGGGCGGGCCGGACAACGCGACGAAACTCGTCCTCTACTACATCTGGGAAATGGCCTTCGCCTACTTCGACGCGCCGCACGCCGCGGCGATGACGGTGCTCGTCCTCGCGGTGCTGGGCGTCGTCGCCGCGGCGCAGTTCGCGCTCATCGACCGCAAGGCCCACTACCGATGACCAACGACCGCCACGGCCTCCTCAGCCTCGACACGCTGGGCGCGCTCGTCCTGGCGCTCGCCTGGATCTCGCCGCTCCTGTTCGCGCTCTGGGCGGCGTTCCACTCGCCGAGCGCGGCCGTCTCGTTCGATCTGTCGGCGCCGTGGACGCTCGCCAACTTCCGTGCGGTGTGGGAGCGGGCGCCGTGGCTCACCTACCTCCTCAACACGGTGCAGCTCGTCACGCTGGTGCTGGCGGGGCAGTTCCTGTTGTGCACGCTGGCCGCCTTCGCCTTCGCCCGGTTCGCCTTCCCGCTGCGGGACGTCGTCTTCGTCCTCGTCCTCCTCCAGCTCTTCATCCTGCCGGAGGTGCTGATCGTGGAGAACTACGCCATCGTCTCCGATCTCGGCCTGTTCGACACCACGCTCGGCATGGCCGCGCCCTACATGGCGAGCGCGTTCGGCATTTTCCTGCTGCGCCAGGCGTTCAAGTCCGTCCCGCGCGAGTTGGAGGACGCGGCGCGCGTGGAGGGCGCATCGTGGATGGGCGTGCTGCTGCGGGTCTACGTGCCGGTCGCGCGGCCGGTCTACCTCGCCTACGCGCTGGTCTCGGTCGCGACCCACTGGAACAACTTCCTGTGGCCGCTCGTCATCACCAACTCCACCGACACGCGCCCGCTGACCATCGGCCTCTCCCTCTTCGGCGCCCCCGAGAGCGGGGTCGACATCTCGATGATCAGCGCCGCGACCTTGATGACGATCGCGCCGCTGGTCGTCGCCTTCCTCATCTTCCAGCGTCAGTTCATGCAAGCCTTCGTCACCGCCGGCATCAAATAGGTCGGCGGGCGGCGCCCCTACACCGGCTCCGCGCCGCGCAGTCGCGCTTCGTCGCACGGGGCGACGCGCAGGATGTTGGTCGTTCCCGCCACGTTGAAGGGGATGCCGGCGGTGACGACGATGTCGTCCTCGCGCGTCGCCAGGCCGATCTTGCAGGCGGCCCGCACCGCGCTGATCACCGCCATCTTGAACCGCTCGACCGGCTCCACCGTGCGCACGCTCGTCACGCCCCACGTGAGGCACAGCCGGCGCGCCGTCGCCTCGAACGGGGTCAGCGCCAGGATGGGCCGGGCCGGACGCTCGCGCGCGACGAGGTTCGCCGTCGACCCCGAGTGGGTGAAGCAGCAGATCGCCCGGATCGAGGGTGTCGCCTCCGACAGGGTGCGCGCCGCCGCGACCACGCCGTCGGCGATCGTCCCCGTGACGGCGACGCGCGTCGCGTCGATCGCCGGGCGGTAGGTCGCGTCGTTCTCGACCTGGAGCGCGACGCTCACCATCACGCCGACCGCCTCCACCGGGTACTGTCCCACCGCCGATTCGGCCGACAGCATGACCGCGTCCGCCCCCTCGTAGATCGCGGTGGCGACGTCGGACACTTCGGCGCGCGTGGGAACGGGACTGGAGACCATGCTCTCCAGCATCTGCGTCGCGACGATCACCGGCTTGGCCGCCCGCCGGCACGCCCGGATCAGCCGCTTCTGGATCGGCGGCACCTCCTCCACCGGCAGCTCGACGCCGAGGTCCCCGCGGGCCACCATGATGGCGTCGGACCGGGCGAGGATCTCGTCGAACACCGCCACCGCCGAGGGCTTTTCGATCTTGGCGAGCACCGCCGCGCGGCCGGCGACGAGTGCGCGCGCCTCGTCCATGTCCTCCGGCCGCTGCACGAAGGAGAGTGCGACCCAGTCGACCCCCATGGTGCAGGCGAACTCCAGGTCCTCCCGATCCTTCGGCGTCAGCGCGGCCAGCGGCAAGACCACGTCCGGCAGGTTGACCCCCTTGCGATCCGAGATCGCCCCGCCGACGAGGACCGTGCAGTCGGCGTGGCGCTCCGACCTTTCTTCCACGCGCAGGCGCAGGTTGCCGTCGTTGACGAGGATGATCGATCCGGGCTGAAGCGCGGCGAAGATCTCCGGATGCGGCAGCCCGACACGGGTTGCGTCGCCCGGCGCCTCGTCGAGGTCGAAGCGGAAGCGCTCGCCGGCGACGATGATCTCGCGGCCGTTGGCGAAGGTGCCGCAGCGCAGCTTGGGCCCCTGCAGGTCGGCGAGGATGGCGATGGGGCGGCCCCGCTCGGCCTCCAGCGCGCGGATCGCGGCATGGCGTGCGGCGGTGTCGGCGTGGCTGCCGTGGCTCATGTTGAGGCGAAAGACGTTGACGCCCGCGTCGAACAGGGCGGCGATGGTCGCCGGGTCGCTGGAACCGGGGCCGAGCGTGGCGACGATCTTCATCCGTCGGGTGGGGTGCATGGGGTCCTCTCGGGGGGCGGATCCTCTGGCAGGCGGCGGGGCGAGGATGGCCCGGAAGTCATTGACGTTGGTCAGCGCGGGGCCCGTCGCCACCTGGTCGCCGATCGCGGCTCCCGACGTGTCGCTCCGGTTGGCCGCGAGCGCAACCACCCCGACGTCGCGGACGGCGATCGACGCAAGCCGGGGCCCATGACCGCGCCGGGCGCCGCACCGCGAGAGTGCCTAAAGGGAGGGTGGGCCGGTCCGGCGCCGGTCGCGGGCGAGATGGCTGCGCGCCGCCTCCGCCGCGAGGCCCGCGAGCAGCGCCACCGCCGGACCGAGGACGAGCGAGGCGCCGGCGGTCACCGCGATCACCGGCCGGCAATCCGGCCGCGCCTCGAACAGGCGGCGGGAAAAAGCGAGCTCGGCGCCGGCATAGAACAAGAGCGCGCCGACGGCGGCGGGGTTGATCGCGCCCAGCAGGCCGACGATCGCCTCGCCCTGTAGCGCCGCCACCGCGCAGGCCAGCGCCATGACGAGCGGCGCCGCCACGCCGCGCGCGCCATACCGGTGATGTGCGGCGATACCGCCGGCGCCGTGGCACATCGGCAGCGCACCCAGCGGCGCCAGCACGAGGTTCAACGCGCCGCTGGTGGCCGCCAGGCGCCGCTCGCTGACGCGCGACGCCGCAGGGCCGTACAGCGCGTGCGACACCGCCGCCGCCACGACCACCGCGTTGACCAGCGTCAGCGGGAGCTGCGGCACCACGCCCGACAGCACCGCCTCCACCAGCGATCCCGGCGGCGCCGGCGAGATGGCGGCCACTTCCCCCGCCGGGAAGGCCAGGCCGAGCGGCAACACCAGCAGCACCCAGGGTCCCCGCGGGACGAGGAAGGCCAGCGCGAGGAGCGCCAGCGCGGCCGCTCCGACCGCCACGTCCGTCATGACGGCGCGGAAGGCCAGCGCGGCGAGCGCCAGGCCGAGGCCGAGTTGCAATCCGGTGACGACCGAGCGCGGGATCGCGGTCGCCGCGCGCGAGACCAGCGGCGTCGCCGCCAGCGCCAGCAGCAGCGCCCCCAGGACGGCGCCCGAGACGGCGATGCCCTCCGCCCCCAGCCCCCCGGCGAGGATCACCGCGCCGAGCGCCTTCATCGGCTGCACCGCCACCGGCACGCGGTAGACGAGCGCGACGAGGAGGTAGCCGGCCGCGAAACCGGCGAACACCGGCCCCGGCGCCAAAACGCCCGCGACCAGCACCGGCACCACGTAGGGCAGCAGCGTGCCGAGGTCGCCGAACGCGCCGGACACCTCGCCGACCGCGTTCGCCGCCCGCGCGCGCAGCGTGCGCCCGGTCGTGGCCCCCTCGTGGTTTCGCTCCATCCGCGCCCGCGTCTCCTCCCGGCTCCGGGCCGATAGTGAACCGCGACGGGGGCGGATGCAAAACGCCCGCGCGCGGCCGGCCGGTGGCGGTTATGGTGGTGGTGGTGGTGGTGGCTAGGGCAGGATGTAGTTGAGGTAGGTCTGCATCCGCAGGGTCACCTTGCGGATGATGTGCGCCACTTGCAGCCGCGGCGTGTAGATCGCCGCCGCCCCCGCCGCACCGCCGCCGATGTCTGCGATCGGGTCCGCATCGTCGAGCGAGATGCGAACGAAGTAGGGGACCGAGCTGATGTCGCGCGTCGCCGCGACGAGCCCGCCGGTCGTGAGCTGGCCCTGGGAGTTGACGTCGATCACCGCCTCGACCGTGCCGGTGAAGATCTCGCCCGGCCGGGTCTTGAACGCCAGCTCCACCGGCTGACCCGGCTCGACGTAGCGGATCTGGTTCTGCCCCACCTGGGCGCCGACGTGCACGCCATCGGTCTCGATGAAGGTCATCACCGGGGAGAGCGGGACGGCCGCGACGCGCTGGCCCGGCCGCAACGCCAAGGTGGTGACGAAGCCGTCCGCCGGGGCGACGACGGTCGTCTGCTCCAGGTTGTAGGCGGCCTCGTCGCGCTGGGCCTGGAGCTGGCGCATGGTCGCCTGCGCCTGGTCGAGGTCGAAGCGGCGGCCGGCGGGGCTCCCTTCCAGCGTCTCGAACTGCTCGACCCGGAGCGTGGCGAATTGCAACTGCGCATCCAGCGCGTCGACCCGCGCCTGGTACGGAACGGGGTCGATCCGGAAGAGAACGTCACCGGCTTTGACCGGGGTGTTGCGCGCGGCGACCACCTCGGTCACCTGCCCGGCGACGTTGGGCACGATCGGCACCGTGTTGACGACGACGGTCGCGCTGCCGAGCGGGGCGCTCCATTGCAGCGGGATCATCAGGCCGACATTGAGCGCGATGAAGACGACGACGGTGGACAGCCAGGTCGCCGGCTTGTTGGGCAGCAGCTTGATGCCCACGAGAAGCGCGATGAGGCCGAGCCAGACGACGGTGAGAAAGACGATCATCGCCGTGAGTTCCGCATGATGTCAGCCCGCCTCGGGGCGGGGACGGCCGGCGGCGCCACCGGCGTCGGACATGGGGGCGGGGCCGGCGAAGGCCCAGATCAACATCACCGGCCACAGGATGCCGCCGAAGAGGAGGCCCAGCCAGCCGCCGACGCCGATCGCGTCCGCCTGCGGATGGCCGCGTTTTCGCGCGATCACGCCCGGCATCCGCGCCAGCACCACGAAGAGTATCAGCGCGCTGAGGATCACGACCGCCAGCACCACGAGCGCGAAAATATCCAGAGGCTGCACGCCAGCCTCCTCTCGCCGCGTCACAGGGAGCGGCACTATTGCCGAGCGCGGACGCGCCGGCAAGCGCGAAAGCTACGCCATCGCAAGATTTGATCGTGACGATACGCAGCTCTCGCAACGTCACATCTTCGCCATATTCGACGATCGCCCACGAGATCTCTGCGAGGTGCGGGTCCAGCCGCACCGCAACGCCCCCGCGACGGGGCAACCATTTGCATGCGTCCGCGGGCTTGCGTATAATCATCACCTATATCACTACGGAACCTCTGGGGATTGCAGCATGAGCCTCTCGTCGAAGAGTGTTCGGCGAGCCGCGGCCCATCCTGGCACCATCTCCCGGCGCCCGATCTCCCGGCGGATGGTGCTGGCCTCGGCGCTCGGTGCGGCGGTGGCGGCCTCCGTGCGGCCGGCGCGT
This sequence comes from Acuticoccus sp. I52.16.1, assembly GCF_022865125.1. NCBI lineage: Bacteria > Pseudomonadati > Pseudomonadota > Alphaproteobacteria > Hyphomicrobiales > Amorphaceae > Acuticoccus > Acuticoccus sp. I52.16.1. Next base: position 1,328,352 of record NZ_CP094828.1, read on the forward strand.
GCCCAGCCTCCCCGCATCCTCCACGTCGACAGCTACCACGAAGGCAACGAGTGGAACGACCGCATCGCCGCCGAGACGCGCCGCGTCGTCGAGGCTGCCGGCGGCGAGTGGCGCGTCTTCCACCTTGACGCCAAGCGCAAGCCGTCCGACGCCGCGATCGCCGCGGCGGCCGCGGCGGCCGTCGCCCTCGTCGACGAGTGGCGGCCCGACGTCGTCACCACGTCCGACGACCCCGCCGCGCAATACCTCATCAAAGCCCACTTCCGCGATTCCAGGCTTCCGATCGTGTTCTGCGGCGTCAACTGGGACGCGTCGATCTACGGGCTCCCCTTCGCCAACACCACCGGCATGGTCGAGGTCTCGGCGATCCCGCAGATCATCGGCCTCATGGCGCCGCACGCCCGGGGCGCGCGCCTCGGCCTCCTCACCGAGGACACGCCCACCAAGCGAAAGGAGATGGCCGAGCACATCCGCCTGTTCGGGATCGACTACGCCGAGACCTGGTTCGTCTCCTCCTTCGCGGGATGGACCGAAGGCTTCCTCGCCGCGCAGCAGGCGGTGGACATGCTTCTCCTCCTCGGCGTCGGCGCGGTGGCCGACTGGGACGACAGCCGCGCCCGCCATCTCGCCGTGACGAAGACGGCGATCCCCACCGGGACCGATTTCGCCTGGCTGATGCCCTACGCGCTGCTGGGCGTGGGCAAGCGGCCGGAGGAGCAGGGGCGTTTCGCCGCCCGCACCGCGCTCGCCATCGCCGCCGGTGCGGACCCGGCCGACATCCCGATCGCCTACAACACGGAGGGCGAGCTGCTCTTCAATCCGCGCATCGCGCGGCGCCTCGGTATCCGCGACGTCCCGCCCCTCGCCACTCTCGTGGACTGACGGGCGGGGATGTCCTGGCAGTGGCTCTTCTGGGTTCTTCCACGACCCCACTCGCTGGCCGCCCGGACGCTCGGGCGTGTCGCGCTGCGGATCTCGCTGGTGGTGCTGCTGGGCGCGATCGTCACCTTCTACAAGGTCTCCGACGGGCTGGAGGCCGAGGCGGTCGACGGGCTGGAGCGCTACACCGCCGAGCGGCGCGCCCGCGAGAGCCAGGTGTTGCTCGACGGCGAGGCGAGCGTCGCGATGTTCGCCCGCCAGTACCGCGACGCCTACGCGGCGCAGGACGACGACGAAGCCGCGTTCGACGCCCTCTTCGCCCAGGACGAAAACGGCGCCTGGCGCACCCGTCCGGCGGTGTTCGACGAGGATGCCACCAGCGGTTTCATCGGTCGCCGCGTGCGGGTCGATGCCGAGACGCGCCGCGCGCTGCTGGCCGGGTACGAGGTGCTGAGCCGCTTCGGTCCGGCCTGGCGCACCCGCTTCGCCAACGCCTACGTCGTCACCCCACAGAACGCGGCGCTGATGTACTGGCCGGAACGACCCTGGGCCGTCGCCGGCAGCGAATGGGGCATCTACGGCAAGATCGAGCTCATCCGCGGCGAGCGTGACACCGCCGCCGACACCCCCGAGCCGGCGACACCGCGCTGGTCGCGCCTCTATTTCGACTATGGCGTCAACGAATGGGTCGTCTCGGTCACCCGCGCGATCGGCGACGGCGCGCGCACCGTCGCGCTCGTCGGCCACGACCTCCTGCTCGACGACCTGATCGAGCGGGTCGTGCGGGCCGACAAGAACGGCATCTACAACCTCCTGTTCGACCAGGACGGCAACCTGCTCGCGCACCCGCGGTTCATGCCCGCCATCCAGGCGAGCGGCGGCTCTCTCCCCGTCCAGCGCACCGAGGACGTCCATCTCAAGGCCATCTTCGAGGCCGCGCAGGCGTTGGCGCCCACCGCCGCCATCGCCCAGCTCGACGGGTACGACGACATCGTCTCCGCCTCCGTCCTCAACGGCACCGGCTGGTACCTCGTCACCATATTCCCCAAGGAGGTGATCAACCGCCAGGCGCAGGGGATCGGCTGGCTGGTGCTCCTCGTCGGCCTGGTGGCGCTGCTGCTGGAGCTGTCGATCCTCTCCAACACGCTGTCGGTCCATGTCGGCAGCCCGCTGGCGGCGCTGGTGCGCGCGGCCGACCGGCTGCGTCTCGGCCTGTCGGACGCGCAGAGTGCGCTCGCCCACCTGTCGCCCCAGCGGAAGGACGAGATCGGCACGCTCTCCCGCGCCTTCCGCGACATGGCCCGCGCGCTGGAAAAGCGCGAGAGCGACCTCTCCGCCGGCAACGCCGAGCTGACGCGCCTCGCCGCCGAGCTGCGGCACGAGCTGCGCGAGCGCGAGCGCGCCGAGTCCGAGCTGGCCCGCCGCCGCGACTTCGAGGCGCTCCTCAACGCGGTCGACCACGGGGTGCTCTTTCTCGACGAAGACCTCAACGTGCGCACCAGCAACCCGGCCTACCGACGGCTCTGGAACGTGCCGGAGGAGTTCTTCGACGAGCCGCGCACCCTCGCGGACGACATGGACCTCAGCCGCCGCCTGAACCTCTACACGCAGAGCGACGAGGAATGGCCGGCCTGGCGCGACGAGCGTATCCGCCAGGTGAAGGCCGGCGACATCCCGACCCACGAGCTGGTGCTCGCCAGCGGCCGCATCCTCGAATACCAGTGCATCGCGCTGCCCGACGGCGGCCGGCTCCTCACCTACTACGACGTGACGGCGCTGAAGGAATCGGCGGCCAACATGCGCATCTTCCTGCACGGCATGCAGGCCTCGATGGACGGCATGGCCCTCGCCGATCCCGAGGGACGCTACCTCTGGGTCAACGAGGCGCACGCCCGCGTCTACGGCTTCGAGCGCGACGAGATGATCGGCATGAGCTGGACCGAGCTCTACGAGCGCGCCGAGCTGCATCGGTTCGAGGGCACCATCATGCCCGCCCTCGGCAGTGCCGGCACCTGGCGCGGCGAGGCGACCGGCCGCCGCCGCGACGGCACCCTCTTCCCGCAGGAGCTGTCGCTCTCCGTCACCGAGAACGGCGGCATCGTGTGCGTCGTGCGCGACGTGACCGAGCGCAAAGGCCGCGAGCGCGCGCTCGACCGGGCGCTGGCGGAGGCGGAAAGCTCCAACGCGGCCAAGTCGCGATTCCTCGCCGCGATGAGCCACGAGCTGCGCACGCCGCTCAACGCGGTCATCGGCTTCGCGCGCATCGTCCACCGCAAGACCGAGGGGATGATCCCCGAGCGGCAGGCCGACAACCTCGAGAAGATCCAGCTCAGCGGCGAGCACCTCCTGCGCCTCATCAACGAGATCCTCGACCTCTCCAAGATCGAGGCCGGGCGGCTGGAGGTCGCCGTCGCGCCTTATTCCCCGTCCGGCATCGTCACCGAGTGCCTGCGCACGATCGAGCCGATGGTGACCCGCGGCGTCGCCCTCGTCGCCGACATCGACGCCGCGCCGGACGTCGCCATGGGCGACGCGTCGAAGCTGCGGCAGATCCTCATGAACCTCCTGTCCAACGCGGCCCGGCATACCGAGGCGGGCCGGATCGCCGTCAGCGTCCGCACCCGTCACGCAACCCTCGTCCTGGAGGTGTCCGACACCGGACCCGGCATCCCGGACTCCTACCGCACGGTCATCTTCGAGGAGTTCGGCCAGGTGGAGGGCCCGCACGGGCGGCCTGCCGGGGGCACCGGCCTCGGCCTCACCATCAGCCGGCGGCTCGCCCGGCTGATGGGCGGCGACCTGACGCTGCGCAGCGTCGTCGGCCGCGGTTCGACGTTCGTGGTGGAGGTGCCGCTGCACATGCGCGGCGGGTCGGTGCACGGCGACGTCGAGGCGGTCAAATGACCGGCTTGGCCCCCCGCCGCCCCCGCGTCGCCGTCATCGAGGACATCGAGATGAACCGGGACCTCCTGGAGCAGCTCCTGGAGGAGCGCGCCGAGGTGCGCTGTGCCGCCGACGGCGCCGCCGGGCTCGAGCTGGTGTTCGCCTGGCGGCCCGACCTCGTGCTCCTCGACCTCTCGCTGCCGGTGCTGGACGGGTGGGCCGTCGCCCGCCGCATCCGCGCCACTCCGCAGGTCGCCGGGACGACGATCGTCGCCCTCACCGCCCACGCCATGGCCGGGGACCGCCAGCGCGCCCTGGAGGCCGGCTGCGACGAGCATCTCACCAAGCCCGTCGACGAAGCCGCGTTGTTCGCGCTTGTCGCCCGCTGCTGCCGCTGAAGTGGCGCGCGGCGCGATTGCGTGTAGCCTTGCGACATGACGCGCCCGGCCCGCATCCTGATCGTCGACGATACCGCCTACAACCGCGACCTCCTCGTCGAGGAGCTGGAAGATCTCGGCCACGACACCGTCGTCGCTGTCGATGGCGTGGAGGCGCTGGCCATGGTCGCAAAGGCCCCGCCCGATCTCATCCTCCTCGACCTGATGATGCCCCGGCTCGACGGCTTCGGCGTGCTCTCGGCGCTGCGTGAGCGGCCGGACGCGGGCGAGATCCCCGTCATCGTCGTCTCGGCCCATCACGAGATCGACCGGGTCGTGCGCGGCATCGAGCTCGGCGCGGTCGACCACCTCACCAAGCCGATCGAGCCGGCGGTCCTCGCCGCGCGCGTCAACGCATGGCTGGAGCGGGGCCGCGCCCGCGAGCGCGAGCGCGCCTACGTCGCCGAGATCGAGCGCCAGCGGGCCCGCGGCGACGCTCTCCTGGAGGCGATCCTGCCGCCCGAGGCGGTCCGCGAGCTCGCCACCACCGGCCGCGTTCTGCCCCGCGCCCACACCGGCGTCGCGGTGATGTTTCTCGACGTTGCCGGCTTCTCCCGCTTCACCACCGCCACTGCCCCGAAGAAGGTCGTCGAGCTGGTCACGATGATGTCCGACGCGGCGGAACGTGCCGCCCACGCCGCCGGCATCGAGAAGCTGAAGATGGTGGGGGACGCCGCCGTCGTCGCCGGCAACCTGCTGCAGCCGCACGAGGCGCCGGTGGCCGCCTGCGTCGCCTGCGCGCGCCAGCTGATGGCCGAGCCGTGGCTCGCCGAGCACGGCCTGAACCTGCGTGGCGGCCTCACCCTCGGGCCGGTGATCTCCGGCATCACCGGCCGCTCGCGCATGGCGTTCGACATCTGGGGGCAGGCGGTCAACACCGCGGCCCACCTCTCCGGACTGCCCGGCGGCGACGTCATCTATATCGACGAGCCCGCCGCAGCCGCCCTCGCCTCCCCCCACGCCGAGCCGATCGGCCCGATGACCCTCAAGGGGGTCGACCAGATCGAGGTCTACAAGCTGGTCTGCGCCGGGCCGCCCGGCCGCGGCGGATCGCGACCATCACGTTGACAACGGCCCAGCGTGCGCCGACGAGAGATCCGCCCGCGCCGGCCGAGCGCCGACGAGAGACCCGCCCCCGACCCGGAGACCCCCGCACCATGGACCTGACGAACCCGCTCGCCGCCCTCGAGGTCGGCTACGACATCCCGGCTCACCCCGGCATGGACGAAGCCCAGATCCAGACACCCTGCCTGATCCTCGATCTCGACGCGCTGGAGCGGAACGTCCGCAAGCTGGGCGACTTCGTCAAAGCCCACGGCATCCGGCTGCGGGTGCACGGCAAGATGCACAAGTCGGTCGACGTCGCGAAGTTGCAGATGGAGATCGGCGGCGCGGTCGGGGTGTGCTGCCAGAAGGTGTCCGAGGCCGAGGCATTCGCCCGCGGCGGCATCGCCGACGTCCTGGTGTCCAACCAGGTGCGCGACCCGGCGAAGATCGACCGTCTGGCGCAGCTCCCCAAGCTCGGCGCCGCCACCTCGGTCTGCGTCGACGATCTCGCCAACGTGGGCGAGCTGTCGGCGGCGGCCGTGCGCCATGGCGTCTCCCTCGCCTGCCTCGTCGAGCTGGACTGCGGCATGGACCGCTGCGGCGTCTCCACGCCCGAGGAGGTGGTCGCCCTCGCCCGCGCCATCGCGGCGGCGGAGGGCCTCGGCTTCGCCGGCATACAGGCCTACCACGGCGCGGCGCAGCACCTCGCGACCTACCCCGAGCGCAAAGCCGCCCTCGACAAGGCGATCGCCCTGGTGAAGCGGGCCGCCGAGGCGCTCACCGCCGCGGGCCTGCCGCCGGAGCTGGTGTCGGGTGCCGGCACCGGGACCTTCGCGCTGGAGACCGCGTCCGGCGTCTACAACGAACTGCAATGCGGCTCCTACGCCTTCATGGATGCCGACTACGGCCGCATCGCCGCCGAGAGCGGCGCCCGGCTCGACGAGGACGGCTTCGAGCACGCCCTCTTCCTGCTGACCGGCATCATGAGCCGTCCGCGCCCCGGCCGGGCCGTGTGCGACGCGGGCCTGAAGTCCCAGTCCGTGGACAGCGGCCTGCCCACCGTCTTCGGGCGCGACGACGTCACCTATCTGCGCTGCTCCGACGAGCACGGCGTGCTGGACGACCCCGACGACGCGCTCGCCGTCAACGAAAAGCTGCGCCTCGTTCCGGGCCACTGCGACCCCACCTGCAACCTGCACGACTGGTACGTCGGCGTGCGCGGCGGCAAGGTGGAAACGGTGTGGCCGGTATCGGCCCGCGGCAAGGTCTACTGAGGCGCCGGAAACGGCATGCAATTTCCACGCTTTAGAATTACCCTGACGAAACAAGACATTCGGACTGGACGTAAAATAAATCTTCGATAGGCTGGAGCTATTGGAACCGGGGTCACCGTCACAAGCGGCCCCGGTCGGACGGCCGTTTGGAGGTGATCCCTGGAGATGCGAAGCGCGTGAGCGTCCTGGATCGGTTCCGCCTCGACGGCAAGCGCGCGCTCGTCACAGGTGCCAGCCGCGGCCTCGGCCGTGAAATGGCCCTGGCGCTCGCCAGTGCCGGTGCCGACATCGTCCTCGTCGCCCGCCCCTCCGCCGATCTCGACAGCACCGCCGAGGACATCCGCGCCGAGGGCCGCGCCGTCACCGTGCTCCCCGGCGACGCCGGCGTTCCCGAGACGGCCGCCACGATCTGCGAAGCGGCGCTCACCGAGGCCGGCGCGATCGACATCCTGATCAACAACGTCGGCGGCCGGCGCGAGAACATCACGCTCCAGGACACGTCGCTCGACACCTGGCGCACTCTCGTCGACCTCAACCTCACCGCAGCGGTGGCCTGCACCAAGGTGATCGGCGCGGCGATGATCGAGCGCGGCACGGGCGGACGCATCATCAACGTGGCCTCCATCAACGCCTTCGTCGCCGGGCGCGGCATCTCCGGGCGCCATTACGAGACGGCGAAGGCCGGCCTCGTGCAGTTCACGCGCGCCATCGCGGTCGACTGGGCGCCTCATCAGATCACCGCCAACGCCATCTGCCCCGGCATGTTCATGACCGCGCCGAACCAGCGCTGGGCGCGCGAGCGGCCGGAAATCATCGAGGCGGCCGTCGCGGGCATCCCGGCGGGTCACGCCGGCGACCCGGAGGACCTGGGTCCGCTCGCCGTCTACCTCGCGTCCGACGCGTCCCGGTACATGACCGGCGCGGCGCTGACGATCGACGGGGGCTTCACCTGCCTCTGAGTGCCTAGAGTCCGCGGCGGCAGCGGGCCGCCTTCACGAAACGCAACGAGCGAGAGGAATGCTGCCATGCTGGCCAGACTTGGAGTGAAACGTGCGATCGCGGCGGGGGCGTTCGCCCTCACCGCCACGCTGGGCGCGGGCCTTCCCGTCACCGCCGCCCATGCCGAGACGCTGCGCTACGCCACCATCGGCGAGCCCCCCAGCCTCGACACCCAGATGGGCACCGCCGTCGTCGCGACGATGATCGGCCAGCACATGTTCGAGACGCTCTACGCGCTCGACTCGGCCACCGTCCCGCAACCGCTGCTGGCGACCGGCGAGACCGTCTCGGACGATGGCAAGATCATCACCATCTCGCTGCGCGAGGGCGTCCCCTTCCACAACGGCAAGGAGATGAAGGCCGAGGACGTCGCCGCCTCCATTGCGCGCTGGGCCGAGTTCGGCGCCCGCGGCTCGACGCTCGGTCTCGACAAGGTCGAGGCGACCGGCGACTACGAGGTCACCGTGACGCTGAAGGAGCCGAACGGTGCCTGGAAGAGCCTCATGTCCCAGGTCAACGGCGGGCCGGTGATCTACCCGTCCGAGATCGTCGCCGAGGCCGGCGGCGAGCCGATTAAGCCGGAAAGTTACATCGGCACCGGCCCCTACAAGTTCAGCGACTGGCGCCCCAACCGCTACGTCGAGCTCGTCAAGTTCGACGATTACGCCGCGCTCGACACCCCGTCGGACGGTTACGCCGGCAAGCGCGAGGCCGTGCTCGATACGCTGCGCTTCATCCCGGTGTCGGACGTCGGCACCCGCGTCAGCGGCGTGCAGGCCGGTGACTACGACTACGCCGAGTTCATTTCCGGCGACCTCTACGGGATCCTGAAGGACGACCCGTCGGTCACCCCGGTCATCTCCGACTCGCCGATCTTCGGGCTCATGTTCATGAACTCCAAGGACGGCATCATGAAGGACAACTGGGCGCTGCGCCGTGCCGTCCTCGCCGCCCTCAACATGACCGAGGCGCTGCAGGTCTCCGTGGGCGATCCCGAGCTGTGGCAGGCGCAGGGCGCCTTCTTCCAGGACGGCTCCGTCTGGCACACCGACGCCGGGCTCGACGCCTACAACGCCGGCGACCCGGAAAAGGCCAAGGCGCTCGCCGAGGAAGCCGGCTACGACGGCACGCCGATCCGCCTGCTCGTCTCCACCAACTACCAGCAGCATTTCGACCAGGCGAACGTCTTCAAGCGCCAGCTCGCCGACGCGGGCATCGAGGTCGAACTCGACGTGCGTGACTGGGCGACGCTCCTGAAGCAGCGCGCCGAGCCCGGTGCCTGGGACATGTTCATGACCCACCACAACACCGTCGCCGACCCGGCGCTGCTGACCTTCATGAACGACAACTACCCCGGCTGGTGGACGAGCGACGAGAAGGAGGCCCTCGAGGCCGAGTTCATCAACACCTCCGACGCCGACGGCCGCCCCGCGACCTGGGAGAAGCTCCAGACGCTGGCCTACGAGCAGGTCCCGGCCGTGAAGGTGGGCGACGTGTTCTCGTTCGACGTCGCCGCGCCGGGCGTGACGCCCGCGTGGGAAAAGGCGCCGGGCTTCCACTACTGGTGGGGTGCGTCGAAGTAATTGCGTCCTGAAGACCAGTAGGAGAGACCGCCGCGGATGTGGGGTTATATCGTGAAGCGGACGGGTGCGGCCCTGGCGACGCTGGTCGCCGCATCCGTGATCATCTTCGTCTTTATCCACCTCATTCCGGGCGATCCGGTGCTGGTCATGCTGGGCGACTCGGCGACGCCCGAACAGGCCGCGGCGCTGCGCACGCGCCTCGGCCTCGATGAGCCGTTGGTGGTCCAGTATTTCTACTGGGCCGGCAGCGCGCTGCAGGGCGACCTCGGCCGCTCGATCTTCTTCGACGAACCGGTGACCTCCGTCATCGCCGACGGGGCGGAGACGAGCATCCTGCTCGCCTCCATCACCATGGTCTGGGTGGTGCTGATCGGCGTGCCGATCGGCGTCATCGCCGCGGTCTGGCGGGGCAGCCCGCTGGACCAGGGCCTTTCGGGCCTCGCCATGCTGATGGCCTCGATCCCGACTTTCTGGGTCGGCCTCTACCTGATCCTCGTCTTCGCGGCGACCCTCGGGTGGCTGCCCTCCTCCGGCTACCCGTCGATCTTCGACGATGGGGGCCTTTCCAACCTGCGCTATCTCCTCCTGCCGAGCTTCGCGCTCGCGGCGCCCAACGCGGCGCTGATCCTGCGCCTCACCCGCGCCTCGATGCTCGACGTCTCCAAGGAGGACTACATCCGCACCGCGAGGGCCAAGGGGATCAGCCCCCGCCGCGTGGTGCTGCGCCACACGCTGCGCAACGCGCTGCTCGTCGTCGTCTCGGCATTCGGCTTCACCCTCGGCGCGCTGATCTCCGAGGCGGTCGTCACCGAGACGGTGTTCGCGCTGCCGGGGATCGGCCGCACGGTCGTCCAGTCGATCCTGCGGCGCGATTATCCGGTCATCCAGGGTGTCATCCTGGTGATCGTCTGCCTCTACCTCGTCATCAACCTGCTGGTGGATATCTCGTACCGTCTGCTCGATCCGCGGGTGGAGCTGCAATGAGCGCGCCCGCCCTGCCCCGCCGCAGCGTCCTCGCGGGCGTTCTCGGCCTCGTCTTCGCCCGGCCGCTCACCTCGCTGGGGCTCCTCTTCCTGTTGACGGTGATCGTCTGCGCGCTCGCCTCGCCGCTGATCGCGCCCTACTCCCCGGTCGACATCGTCCCGACCGAACGGCTCGTGCCGCCGGGCGCCGCGCACTGGTTCGGCACCGACCATTTCGGCCGCGATACCTTCTCGCGCGTCGTCTACGGCTCGCGGCTGGCGCTGATGATCGGCCTCGGCGTGGTGGGCTTCGCGCTGGCGACGGGCGTGCCGATCGGCATCGTCTCGGCGCTCTACCCGGCCGCCGGACGGGTGCTGATGCGCTGCGTCGACGTGCTGATGGCCTTCCCCTCGCTGCTCCTGGCGCTGGGGCTGATCGTCATCCTCGGCCAGGGCATCGTCAACGCGATCCTCGCCATCGGCGTCGTCTACCTCACCACCACCGCGCGCATCGTCTACGGCGTCACCCTGCGGCTGCGCGAGGAGACCTACGTGGAGGCGGCGCGGTCGATGGGCGGCGGCACGCTCTGGATGATCACCAAGCACATCCTGCCGAACATGATCTCGCCGCTGCTGGTGCAGGCGAGCTTCGTCTTCGCGTTCGCCCAGCTCGGCGCGGCGTCGCTCGACTTCCTCGGCCTCGGCACCCCGCCGGATATCCCCAGCTGGGGCAACATGCTCGCCGAATCGCGGATCTACATCACCCGCGCGCCGTGGCTCCTGTTCTTTCCCGGCATGATGATCGCCCTCACCGCCTTTTCGCTGAACCTCACCGGGGACGCGCTGCGCGACCACATGGACCCGCGCTTCCGCGAAGCGATGGGCAACCGTCAGACGCGGAGGTAGCGATGCTCATCGTCGACGACATGGTGGTCTCCGTCGGCTCCCGACACGGGAAGATCGACATCGTCCGCGGCGTCTCGTTCGAGATCGCGCCCGGCGAAATCCTGGGGCTGGTGGGCGAATCGGGCTGCGGCAAGTCGATGACGTCGCTGGCCGTGATGGGCCTCCTGCCGCGCCCCTCCGCCTGGGTCAGCCGCGGGTCGATCACCATCGACGGCAACGACATCACGCACCTGTCGCCCTACGAGCGCGTGAAGAAGCGCCGCGGCGACATCGCGATGATCTTCCAGGAGCCGATGACCTCGCTGAACCCGGTGATGCGCATCGGCGACCAGATCGCCGAGGCCGTGCGCGTCCACGATCCCGAGGCCGATCCCGCCGCGCGCTCGCGCGAGCTCCTCGACCTGGTGCGCATTCCCGACGCCGCGTTGCAGCTGCGCGCCTACCCGCACGAACTCTCCGGCGGCATGCGCCAGCGCGTCATGATCGCGGTGGCGCTCGCCTGCCGCCCCAAGGTGCTGATCGCCGACGAGCCGACCACCGCACTCGACGTGACGGTGCAGCTCCAGATCCTCGGCCTGATCCGCGACCTGTGCGACCGACTGCACATGGGCGTGCTCTTCATCACCCACGACCTCGGCGTCGTCTCCCAGCTCGCCGACCGCGTGGCGGTGATGTACGCCGGCAAGATCGCCGAGACGGGCACCGTGGAGGGGATCTTCTCCGATCCGCTCCACCCCTACACCGCCGGGCTGATGGCCTGCGTGCCGGACCCGGCGACCGGCCAGGAGCCGATCACGTCGATCCCCGGCCAAGCGCCCAAGCCCTACGAGATCGGCGACGGCTGCCCCTTCGCGCCGCGCTGCCCGCGCGCCGGCGACCCGTGCCGCACCGGTCCGGTCCCGCTCGTCGCGTCCGGCGGCCACGTCGCCGCCTGCCACTTCCCGCTGATCGCCGAGGCCGTATGATGGCGTCCACCGACACGGCCGCCTCCGCGGCGCCCGGCCCCGCCGCCGACGCGCTGCTCGACGTGCGCGGCCTCACCAAGACCTTCAACGTCAAGCGTGACGGCAAGCGCTACAAGGTGCAGGCCGTCGACCACATCTCGCTCACCGTGCAGCGGGGCGAGGTTCTGGGGATCGTCGGCGAATCGGGCTGCGGCAAGACCACCGTCGGCCGCACCATCATGGGCCTCACCCACGCCGACGGCGGCGAAGTGATGTTCCGCGGCGGCAACTTGCTGACCGCGCGCGGGGGCCGGCTGCGCGAGGCGCGGCTCAAGCTGCGCATGGTCTTCCAGGACCCCTACGCCTCGCTCAACCCGCGCCGCACCGTGGGCGACTCGGTAGCCGAGACGGGGGACATCCACGGCATCTTCAAGAGCCGCAAGGATCGCGCCGCACTGGTCGACGAGGCGCTGACGCAGGTCGGCCTCGATCCCTCCTTCGCCGGCCGCTATCCGCACGAACTGTCGGGCGGTCAGCGCCAGCGCGTCGGCATCGCCCGCGCGATCCTTCCCGTGCCGGACCTCATCATCGCCGACGAGCCGGTCTCCGCGCTCGACGTCTCGATCCAGGCGCAGGTGCTGAACCTCCTCGGCGACCTCAAGGCCCGGCTGGGGCTGACGATGATGTTCATCTCCCACGACCTCGGCGTCGTGGCGAAGATCTCCGACCGCGTGGCCGTCCTCTACATGGGCCACGTCGTCGAAATCGGCGACGGGCCGTCCCTCTTCGCCGAGGCGCAGCACCCCTACACGCAGGTGCTCATCGCCTCGGTGCCGCGGATCGACGTGACGAAGCGCGTCACCGGCGCGATGGAACGGGGCGAGCCCCCCAGCCGCTTCAGCCAGATCGAGGGGTGTCCCTTCCAGGACCGCTGTCCCAAGCGCACCGACGTGTGCAAGACCATGCCGGACCTGCGGCCCACCCGGCCGGGACACCGCGTCGCCTGCCACCACGTCTGACGGGAGCGCTCTCGTGCCGCGGCGCCGGTGCGTGCGGCGGCGCACGGGCGAGGGAGAATTCCCCCTCTCGCGCTACAGGACGTCGCGGACGCGCATCAGCGTGTTGTCCATGTGGTCCTCCAACGCTTCGGCCAGCGCCTCGCCGTCGCGCTGGCGCAGTGCCTCGGCCATGCGCTCGTGGTCGGCCATCGCCCCGGCCCACTTCGTCTCGGCGTGGTTGCCGATGTAGCGGATGCGCTTCAGCCGCCCCTGCACCAGCTCGTGCAGCTCGGCGAGGCTGGCATTGTGCGCCAGGCCGACGATCGCGGTGTGGATCGCCTGGTTGAGCTTGTAGTAGGCGAGCCGCTCCTGAGCCTCGTAGCAGCGCCCCATTTCCTCGTGCCAGGCGAGGATCTGGGCGATTTCGGCGTCGCTGGCGCGGGTCGCGCCCAGACGCGCCGAATAGCCCTCGATCGCCTTCAGCGACTCCAGCATCTGGGCCACGTCCTCGATCCCGAAGCGGCGCACCACCGCGCCCTTGGAGCGCACCAACTCGATCAGGCCTTCGCTGGCGAGGGTCCGCAGCGCCTCGCGCAAGGGTGTCCGCGAGACGCCGAGCCGCGGACCCAGCTCGCTCTCGTTGATGCGCGAGCCGGTCTCCAGCGTGCCGTCGATGATCATGTCCCGCAATCGCGAGACCACCTCCTCGTGCAGCGTGCGCCGCAGGATCGGGCTCTCGGGTGGGTTGGTCTGATTTACCTGCATGGGGCCCTCTGAGTGGTCGACCCTCTTGCGGACCGTCCGTAATGCTGCATACTGTATTCAGATAACAAGAATGACGCTAGCGATCCGTTAGAGATCGCAGCGAACCGGGGGGAGGCGCAATTGCCTCATGGAACGACGGGGGCGTCGCTTGCGATGCGCCGCCCGCCAATGACGATGGACGGCGCGTCGATGCCGAACGCCGCGGCGCGCGCATCGTGACGGCTGAGGAGAGACGCCCGCTGCCGGACGGGCTGGAGAACCTCGCGAATGGTCTGAGCCTTCTGCCGGATCGCATCATCGATGCACATATGCATCTTTGGGACCTGTCACTCGGAAAACATCCCTGGCTTTGCGGGGAGATGATCCCCTTCCGCTACGGCGACTATTCGCCGATCCGCCGCGACTACCTCGCCGCGGACTACCGGCGCGACGCCGGGCCCATGAACATCGTCTCGACCGTCTATGTCGAGGCCGAGTGGGATCTCGCGGATCCCTTCGGCGAGACCCGGTGGGTGCACGACTATGCCGCCGCGGCCGGTTTTCCGGGCGCCGTCGTCGCCCAGGCCTTCCTCGACGCGCCCGACGCGGCGGACGTGATCGCCGGGCAGGCCGCGTTCCCGCTGGTGCGCAGCATCCGCCACAAGCCCGCCTCCGCACCCGGCCGCGCCGACGCACGCCGCGGGGCACCGAAGTCGATGGACGACCCGCAGTGGCGCAAGGGCTACGAGGCGCTCGCCGCCCACGGCCTCCACTTCGACCTGCAGACGCCCTGGTGGCACTTCGACGCTGCCGCCGAGCTGGCGCGCGACTTCCCGGCGACGACCATCGTCCTCAACCACACCGGCCTGCCGGCCGACCGCTCGGCCGAGGGCCTCGCCGGTTGGCGCGCGGCGATGGAGACGCTGGCGGCCGAGCCCAACGTCGCGGTGAAGATCTCCGGCATCGGCCTGAAGGGCGAGCGCTGGGATGCGCGCGCCAACGCCTTCGTCGTGCGTGACACGCTGCGCATCTTCGGCACGGAGCGGGCGATGTTCGCGTCGAACTTCCCGGTCGATTCGGTCGTCGGCGAGTTGACGACGATCTTCGCCGGCTTCGCGGCGATCACCGCCGACCTGGCGCCCGACGTCCGCCGGGCGCTGTTCCACGACAATGCCGCGCGGATCTACCGGGTCGCCCCGGCCGCGGCACCACAAAAACACGACAAAGTCTTGGGAGGAGCATCATGAAACCCCTGTGGACGGCCCTCGCGGCCACCGGCTTCGCCGCCCTCGTCGCCCTGCCAGCGAGCGCCGACGTCACCTTGCGCTACGCCCACGTCGGCGCCGAGGGCGAAGGGCAGACGCGGTTCGCCGAGGAACTGGCCAAGCGCATCGAGGAGCGCACCGACGGTCGCGTGCAGATCGAGGTGTTCGGCAACTCGCAGCTCGGCAACCTGTCGGAGATGCTGGACGCGGTGCGCGTCGGCGCCATCCAGATGGCCCACCACGACTTCTCCTCGCTCGACCGCTTCTACGAGGACGTCGCCGTCTTCAACGCGCCTTACGCCTACCGCGGCATGGACCACGCGATGAAAGCGACCGCGCCGGGGAGCCCGGTGCTCGACGAGATCAACGAGAAGCTGATCGAGAACGCGTCGATCCGCATCGTCGGCAACTTCTATCGCGGCGCGCGGCACCTGACGGCACGCTATCCGGTCTACTCGCCGGCCGACATGGCGGGCAAGAAGTTCCGCGGCGTGCCGATCCAGCTCTGGTCGACGATGCTCGAAGGGATGGGCGCGATCCCGACCCCGGTCGAGATCTCCGAGATCATGCCGGCGCTGATGACGGGTCTGGTCGAGGGGCAGGAGAACCCGCTCAACAACATCATCGCCCGCAAGATGTACGAGGCGAACGAGTATCTGATGATGACCGGCCACATGGAGTCGGTGCTGGCGGTGTTCGTCAACGAGGACGCCTGGGAAGGCATCCCGGACGAGGATCGTGCGATCGTCGAGGAGGTGCTCGAGGAGGTCGGCCAGGAATCGCTCACCTGGTACCGCGACAGCGAGGCGGACGAGATCGCCTTCCTGAAGGAACAGGGCGTGACGGTGATCGACGAGTCCGCCGGGCTGAAGCTCGACGAGTTCCGCGAGGCGGTGCGGGCGAAGGTGAACGAGGACTACCCCAACTGGTCCGACTACCTGAAGCGCATCGACGAGGTGCAATAACACCGCACGCCGACGATCCCGGCGGGGTAAAGCCCCGCCCGGTGATCCGCGCAGCGCGGCGGACCCGGCGCGGACGGCTTGATGCCGCCACGGTCCGTCCGGCGCCGGCGCGGTCGGCGGGCATCGGCGGCGAGGGTTCCCTCGCCGCAGCCGCCCCGCCGACCCTGCGACGAAGGCCGCCGCGACGCGCCGCCGCCCCCAAACTCCCGGAGCCCCAAGTCTTGCGAGTCATCTGGTCCGTGATCGAGCGCGTGTTCGCGACGCTTGCCGTGATCGCCCTGTTCGCCCTGGTGGTGCTGCCCTTCACCCAGGTCGTCATGCGCGATGCGTTCAACGCCCCCGTCCCGGGCCTCGAGGAGGCGACGCGCTGGGGGCTCATCGGCCTCGTCTACCTGGCGCTGCCGCTTCTCGTCTCCACCAACGAGCAGATCCGCTTCAGCGAGATCGTCGACCGGCTTCCCGGCCGGGCGCGCACCTTGCTGGAGCGCGGGCTGCTGCTCGTCGCCGCCGCCTGCCTCTTCGTCCTGATCGACGCAGCCATCGGCAGCGCGCTCAAGAATGCGAACAACCGCACCCCGATGCTCAACATTCCGTTCCGCCTGTTCATCGCGCCCATGGTGATCGGCCTCGCCGTCAGCGCGGTGGGTGCGCTCTACTTCGCGTTCCGGCGTACGCCGCCGCCCGTGGCCCCGCCGGAAGCCGGCTTCCTCGACCGGGAGCCGGAGCTGTGAACGAAGGCTTCCTCGTCATCGCCGGCTTCTTCGGGCTCTTCATCCTGGGAATGCCGGTCGCCTTCGCGATCCTCGTCCCGTCGGTCGTCTACATCGCCGTCGGCGGCATTCCGATGGCGATGGTCGCACAGCGCGTCCTCTACGCGCTCGACTCCTTCCCGCTGGTCGCGGTGCCCGTCTTCATCTTCGTCGGCAATCTGATGAACGCGGCCGGGATCACCGAGCGGCTCTTCAAGTTCGCCGACGTGCTGGTGGGGCGCCTGTGGGGCGGCCTCGCGCAAGTCAACGTCTTCGCCTCGCTGATCTTCTCGGGCGTCTCGGGCGCGGCGCTCGCCGACGTCGGTGGGCTCGGCCGGGTCGAGATCAAGGCGATGTCGGACAAGGGCTTCCCCCTCCCCTTCTCGGCGTCGGTGACGGCGGCGTCGGCCATCATCGGGCCGATCTTCCCGCCGTCGATCCCCATCATCATCTACGCGTCGGTGACCTCCGTCTCGGCGGTGCAGCTCCTGATGGCGGGCATCGTGCCGGCGCTGATCGCGGTGGTGCTGCTGATGGCGACGGTGGCCGTCCTGTCGCTCCGGCGGGACTATCCGCGGGCGCTGCACTGGCCCTCGCCGCGCCGGCTGTGGCGTGCCTTCTGGCCGGCCGCGCCGGCGCTGATGGCGCCGATCATCCTCATCGGCGGCATGCTGTCGGGCCACTTCACGCCGACCGAGACGTCGGCCGTCGCGGTGGTCTACGTCCTCGTCATCGGCACGGTCTTCTACCGCTCGATGGGGCCCCGCTTCGTCGTCAAGGCGGCGGTCGAGACGGTGCGCTCCACCGCCGCGATCCTCTTCATCGTCGCCGCCGCGGCGATGTTCGGCTGGATCCTCACGGTCGAGGGCGTGCCGCGCGACGTCGCCGGCTGGTTCGGCGCGCTCGGTGACAATCCGTGGCTGCTGCTGCTCGTCGTCAACGTCATCTTCCTGGTGGCGGGCATGTTCGTCGACAGCACGACCGCGACGCTGCTCCTGGTGCCGATCATCGCGCCCCCGGTCGTGGCGGCGGGGATCGACCCGGTGCACCTGGGCATCGTCATCATCTTCAATCTGATGTTCGGCACCGTCACGCCGCCGTTCGGGCTGTCGCTCTTCCTGCTCTCGAACATGACCGGCCTGTCGTTCACACGGCTGGCGATGGCGATGGTCCCCTTCTACCCGGCGCTGGTCCTGGCGCTCATCCTACTCACCTTCGTTCCGGGGCTGTCGCTCTGGATCCCGTCCATGATCCGCTAGGGAGGCTCGCCTGTGGCAACGATCGGATTCATCGGCCTCGGCCTCATGGGGTGCGGCTTCGTCGAGCGGCTCGTCGCCGGCGGCCACAGCGTCGTCGGCACCGACGTGAAGGCCGAGGCGCGCACCGCGGCCGAAGCGCTCGGCGCCCGCACCGTCGCGAGCGCCGCGGAGGTGGCGGCCGCGGCCGACCACGTCCTCGTCTGCGTCACCACGCCCAAGGACGTCGAGGCCGTGGTGCGCGGCGTCCTCTCGGCCGACGGGCTCGGCGGCAAGGTCCTGGTCGACCACTCGACCACCGACATCCCCCTGACCCGCACCCTCGCCGAGTCGCTGCGGGCGGCGGGGATGGGCTTCGTCGACGCGCCGGTCTCCGGCGGGCCCGGCGCGGCGCAGACCGGAACGCTCGCCATCATGGCCGGGGGCGCGGCGGAGGATTTCGCCAAGGTCGAGCCGGTGCTGTCGGCACTGGGGCGGGTGACGCTGATGGGCGAGGTCGGCGCCGGGCAGGCGACCAAGCTCGTCAACCAGACGCTCGTGCTGACCAACTACTGCGTCATCGCCGAGGCCTACCGCCTGGCCGAAGCCTATGGCGTCGACGCGGCCAAGATCCCGCATGCGCTCGCCCCCGGCCACGCCGGCTCCAACCTGCTCGACGCGCTGATGCCCCGGCTCGCCGCCGAGGACTACGCCCCACGCGGCTACGCAAGGCAGATCCTGAAAGACCTCGAGATGCTGCACACCGCGACCAAGGACATGCCCCTGGCGCTGCCGATGGCAGGTCAGGCGCTGACTCTCTTTCGCCTGCTCGTCGCGGGTGGCAAGGCCGAGCAGGACGGCTCCGCCGTCGTCACCCTCTACCCCAAGGCCTCCTAGGAAGGACCGACACCATGGCTGACCGTCCCTTGATCGCGCTCGCCCTCGGCGATCCGTCGGGCATCGGCAACGAGCTCGCCGTAAAGGCGCTCACCGACGAGGAGACCTTCAAGGCCGCCGACTGGATCGTCATCGGCGACCGCCGCCTGTGGGACGCGGGCGAGCGCATCGCCGAGCGTTCGCTGCACCTCCCCGATCTCGACCCGAACGCGTTCGATCACGCCGCCTTCCTCGACCTCGCCCACGCCGATCTCGATGCGATCACGCTGGGTGAATCCAGCGAGGCCGGCGGCAGCGTCGCGGTGCGCAACTTCCGCACCGCGCTGCAACTCGCCGCCGCCGGCGGGGCCGACGCGGTGACCTTCACCCCCTTCAACAAGCACGCCATGCGCCTTGCCGACCCGTCTTATGTCGACGAGATCGGCTTCGTGCAGCGCTCCATCGGCACCGACGCGCCGGGCTCGGAGTTCAACGTGCTGGAGGAGGTCTGGAACGCGCGCGTGACCTCGCACGTGCCGCTGTCGGAGGTGGCGGCATTGATTACGCCCGAACGGCTGGAGCGGGCGATCCGGCTCACCGATTCCACCATGCGCGGCGCCGGGATCGACAATCCGCGCATCGGCGTCGCCGCCCTCAACCCGCATGCCGGCGACGGCGGCAACTTCGGCACCGAGGACGACGCGGTGATCGCCCCCGCCGTGGAGGCCGCGCGGCTGAAGCAGTTCCGCGTCACCGGCCCGATCCCGTCCGACACGGTCTATGTCCGGGCGCTGAAGGGCGAGTTCGACGCGGTGCTGACGATGTACCACGACCAGGGCCAGATCGCGATGAAGCTCATCGGCTTCGACCGCGGCGTCACGCTGATCGGCGGATTCCCGTTCTGGATCGCCACCCCGGCGCACGGCACCGCCTACGACATCGCCGGCAGCGGCACCGCCAACCCCGGCGCCGCCATCGAGGCGCTCCGCCTCGCCACGCGCCTGTCGCGCCGTTCCAACCCCGAGGGCTTCCCCGATCCGGGACACCGCCTGGCCAACGCGGCCGCGATCGCAGCCGATGCGGCCGCCGCCCCCGCCGCACAGGAGCGGCCCGAAGCCTGAGGCGGCGCTCCGCGCCATCGCCGCGCCGGCCGGGGGGACGCACCACCCGGCCAGCCCGCCTCTTCGCTCAGCTGTCGAGGGTGACGTCGCGCTGGGCGAGGTCCGCCTCGAGGTCGGCTATCGTCAGCGCACCGGGCTTCAGCCCGTCGCGCACCAGGCGTCCGGACAACTCCACGAGGTAGGCGTTGACGGGCGCCTCCATGCCGTTGAGGCGTGCCAGCAGCGTCACCTCGCCGTTCATGTAGTCGGTCTCCACGGAGCCGCTGCCGCGCATCAGGCTCTGCGTCGTCGACCCGCCGTCGTACTTCACGCCCTCGATCGGCAGGAACTTCATGTATTTCTTGCGCTTCTCGTCGGACATGTCGACGACGTCCCAGCCGACGGCGGCCGCGGTCAGCACCTCTTCGGCCTCGCGCTTGGCCAACTGGTAAAGCCGGTCGAAGTCGGCGCCGCGGCCGAGCGCGGCCTCGATGATGTTCTGCAGATTGACGAAGAGCTTGCCGTACTTCAGCCGCATCACGTCGTCGTGGACGAAGGCGGCGATGTTGCCGGCTTCCAGCGCCTCGGCGAGCGCGTGGTCGTGGGCGTTCTGCCCGCCCGGGTAGCGCCCGAGGTCGAAGATGCCGAGCTTGGGGCCGGAGAAGACGCACGCATCGTCCGGCTCGTTTATGAACCCCGGCATGCGCACCGTGACGCCGTGCACCTCGGGGAAGCGACGCAGCGCGAATCGCTCGTTGGTGACGCCGTTCTGCATGCAGAAGATCGGCTGCGTCGTCACGCCCGCGGCGCGTAGCCGGTCGAGCGCGCCCAGCGTGTCCTGCGTCTTCATCGTCAGCAGGATCGCGTCGTCGGCGCGGAAGTCGATCTCGGACGGATCGCCGACGCACGGGAACGGCACCCGCTCGCTGGCCTCGGGCGTGCGCAGCAGCAGGCCCTTCTCGTTGATCAGCGCCAGGCGGTTGCCCCGCGCGATGCCCACCACCTCGCGCCCGGCTAGCGTCAGCGCGGCCGCGACCACTCCGCCGATCGCGCCGACGCCGTAAACGATTGTACGCATGGAAACCTCACCTCTCCTCCGCCGTGGCCGGCGGGTCCGTCCCGGATCGCGCCGGCCCCGACGGGGTCAGACGCTGACGACGGTCTCGCTCAGCACGCGGCGGGTGTCCATCTCGTAGTCGAGTTCGACGATGGGCGGGCGCGCGAAGTACCATGTCGCACCATGGCGCGCCGTGCCGCGCGTCACCAGTTCCTCGGCGAGGAACGAGTGGATCGGAAACACGGTGTAGATCTGCGCGGCGGTGACATCGGCCCAGCTCTTGCCGAAGGAGGCCATGCGGCGCTCCATCTCGCCCAGCACATGCCGGGCCTTGGCGCGCATGCCCTCCGGGCTCTGGTCGCCGCGCGCGACGACGTGGTCGAAGTAGTTGTTCTTGCCCTCCGGCACCTCACCGCTGCCGGCGATGACGAAGGTCGGCCCGGCATCGGACGGGACGGTGTAGGAAAAGGCGTGGAAGCTCGGCGTCGCCGGCGCGCCGATCTCGGGACAAACGTTGGACCGGGCGACCGGGTTGATGCCGTCCTCGTAGATGCCCCAGGCCTCCAGCGTGCCGCAGTAGAGTTCGTTGAAGGCGCGGAATCCGTCCTCGGAGAACTGGCCCGGCGAGCGCAACTCGCAGGCGCAGAAGGCCTCCAGCGGGCGCCCGGCCGCCTCCAGGAAGGCCTTGATCCAAGCGAACCCCGCCTCCAGCGGCACCGGGGTGTCGAACGTCACGCGGCGGATCTCGAAGCCGGGGAGCGCGCCGACGCCGCACGAGTACTGGAAAACACCCGGCATGTAGGCGTAGCCGCCTGCGGGCATGGGGACGGTGTCGGACATCGAAAGGGTCTCCAGAAGGATGCCGCCGGGCGGCACGAAGTCGGGTGGCGTCAGGCGCCGATGTAGGCCTCGCGGACCTCGGGCGCCTCGGCGAGGACCTCCGGGGTGCCGCTCATGACGACGCGGCCGCGGTCGAGCACGAAGCCGCGGTGTGAGATTTCGAGCGCGGTCATCACGTCCTGCTCGATGAGGAGGATGGTGGTGCCGGCCTTGTTGACCTCGACCAGCGTCTCCGACAGCAGCTCCACCGCGCGCGGGGCGAGGCCGAGCGACAGCTCGTCGATCATCAGGACCTTGGGCCGGCTCATGATGCCGCGGCCGATGGCGCACATCTGCTGCTCCCCGCCCGACATGGTGCCCGCGTCCTGCCGCGCCCGCTCGGCGAGGCGGGGGAACATCGTCATCACACGGTCGAGATCGGCCTTGACCTCGGGCGAGCGCGGGTCGCGCAGGTAGGCGCCCATCAGGAGGTTGTCGCGCACGGTCATGGTGCGGAAGAGGCGCCGCCCCTCCGGCACGTGGGCGATCCCGGCCGACAGCACCGCGTCCGGCGCCGCGCCGGCGATCTCGGTCCCCGCCAGCGTCACCGAACCGGCGGTCGCCGGGACGAGGCCGGAGAGCGTCTTGAGGAGCGTCGTCTTGCCGGCGCCGTTGGAGCCGACGAGGCAGACGATCTCGCCCTCCGCGACGTCGAGGTCGACGCCCCAGAGGACCTGGATGTCGCCGTAGCCGGCCTCGAGCCCGGCCACTTTGAGCAGCGGCTCGGCCATCACGCGACCCCCGCCTTGGCCGCCTGCCGCTTGGCGTAGCGGTTGCCGAGGTAGGCCTCGATCACGCGCGGATCTGCGGTGATCTCGCCGGGCGTCCCCTCGGCGATCTTGGCCCCGTGGTGCAGCACCACGATGCGCGTGCAAAGGTTCATCACGACCTTCATCAGATGCTCGATGATGATGATGGTGACGCCGCGGGCGGCAATGCGGCGGATAAGGTCCACCGCGACGTCGATCTCGGCCGGATTGAGGCCGGCGTTCACCTCGTCCAGCAGGAGCACCTTGGGCTCCATGGCGAGGCTCTTGGCGAGCTCCAGCCGCTTGCGGCCGGCGAGCGTCAGCGACGAGGCGCGCATGCCCGCCTCCTTGCCGAGGCCGACGAACTCCAGCGCCTCGGCCGCCTTGTCGCGTGCGGTGGCGAGCGTCACGCCATGATGGGCGAAGACGGCCGGAGCGGTCACGTTCTCGAGCGCCGTCATCTCCGGGAAGGGTTGGACGACCTGGTAGGTGCGCGCCACGCCCAGGCGGCTGATCTGGTAGGGCTTCAGCGTCTCGATGCGCTCGCCGGCGAAGGTGATCGCGCCGGTGCCGCGGTAGACGCCGGTGACGACGTTGACGAGCGTGGTCTTGCCCGCGCCGTTCGGGCCGATGAGGCCCACCACCTCGCCCGGCGCGACCGAGAGGTCGACGTTGTCGAGCGCGGTCAGCCCGCCGAAGCGCTGCGAGACGCCGGACAGCTCCAGGATCGCGCTCATGCCGGGCCTCCCTTCGGCCGCCGCGCCCCAGGCCGGCGACGCTGCCCGGTGACGAGGCCGAGGAGCCCGCCCGGCAGGAAGAAGATCAAGGCCACGATCAAGAGCCCCAGCGCCGCGGCGTGGATCGACAAGAGGTTGCGCCACACCGCCTCCTCCATGACGAGGAAGAGCACCGCGCCGATCGCCGGGCCGAGCACCGTCCCCGCCCCGCCCAGCATGGCCATGACGATCGGCTTCACCGACGTCAACGTCGCGAAGACGTCCGGCGGCTCGATGTAGAAGACCCACGAAGCGTAGAGCGCGCCCGCGCCGCCGACGAAGAGCGCCGAGAGAGCGAAAGCGATCGTCTTGTAGAGCGTGGTGTTGATGCCGACCATGGACGCCGCATCCTCGTTCTGCCGGATGCATTTGAGGCCGAAGCCGAGGCGGTGGCGCGAGACGAGATAGTTCATCGCCAGCGCCAGCACCGCGAAGGTGAGCATCGACCAGAAGAACAGCCGCGCCTGCGCGTCGATCGAGATGCGGATGATGGGAAGGTTGAGCCCCATGCCGCCGCCGGTGACGCTGGTCCACGAGGTCGTGATTTCGAGCAGCACCTCGCCGACGACGAGGCTGGCGATGGCGAAATAGTGCCCCTTCAGGTGGAGGATGGCGAGGCCCAGCAACGCCGCGAACGCCGCCGCCATGAGGCATGCCGCCGCCCAGGCGAGCGGCATCGGCAGCCCCGCCCCCTGCAGCACCGCCCCGGTATAGGCACCGAGGCCGAAGAAGGCCGCCGTGGCGAACGAGGGATAGCCGGCGAACCCGCCGATGATGTTCCACGACAGCGCCAGGACGGCGTACATCGCCCCCATCGTGCCGAGACGCAGGAGGTAGTTGTCGTCGAGCGCCGGCAGCGCGGCGACCGCCACGATGGCGAGGATGGTCAGCCCGACCCAGACGCGGTGCATCACTCGTACCCCCGGCGGCCCATGATCCCCGTCGGGCGGAAGATCAACAGCACGATCAGGAGGACGAAGGCGATGGTCAGCCCATGCTCCGGCCCGATGAAGAGGGCGCCGAAGCTCTCGATCACGCCGAGCGCCAGGCCGCCGACCATGGCGCCGGCGATCGACCCCAGCCCGCCCAGCACGCACACCACGAAGGCGATGCCGAGGAACTCGGTGGAGTTGAGCGGCGAGATCGGGAAGACGACCGAGAGCAGCGCCCCCGCCGCGCCCGCCATCAGCGCGCCGACGCCGAAGGTCACGGCGT
Organism: Acuticoccus sp. I52.16.1; assembly: GCF_022865125.1. NCBI lineage: Bacteria > Pseudomonadati > Pseudomonadota > Alphaproteobacteria > Hyphomicrobiales > Amorphaceae > Acuticoccus > Acuticoccus sp. I52.16.1. The sequence goes on from NZ_CP094828.1 coordinate 1,352,874, forward strand.
AGATGCGTTTCACCTTCACGCCCATCAGGGCGGCGGCCTCCGCATCCATCCGCACCGCGACGATCGCCCGGCCGACACGGGACTTCACCAGCATCAGGTAGAGCAATACCGTCAGCCCCAGGGCCAGCACGGTGGCGGTAACGCGCTCCAGCGGCAGGACGATTCCGCCGACGACGGTACTTCCCATCGGATTGGCGAGCTGCACGGAGCGATAGTCGGCCGAGAAGGCGAGGAGGATGCCGTTGTTGAGGATCAGCTCCAGGCCGAAGGTGAGCACGAGGGTGGTCAGCACCGGGGCGGCGATCACCTTGTTGATCAGCCCCGCCTGCACCGCATAACCCAGCACGAAGAGCACCGCGCCGGACACGAAGACCGACAGGAACGGGTGCAGTCCGAGATGCACGTAGGCGAAGTAGGCGACGTAGGAGCCCAGCACGACGAACGAGCCGTGCAGGATGTTGATGACATTGAGCACGCCCCACACCAGCGAGAAGCCGACGGCGATGCAGGCGTAGAGCCCACCGAGGACGAGACCGTTTACGAGGATCTGTGCGTAGAGCATGGGGCGTGCGTGCGGCGGTGCGTTACTTGATGTCGCCGATGGCGAGGTCGGTCTGCTTCACCGCCTCGGGGAAGACGACCTTCGTCGTGCCGTCCTGGATCTGGAACACCGGCGGCTCGAGGGAGGTGATCTGCCCGGTCTCGCCGAACTTCACCGGACCGTAGAAGGTGGTGACGTCGAGCCCGGCGAGCGCGTCGCGCACGGCCTGCGGCTCGATGGAACCGGCCTTCTCGATGGCGAGGCCCAGGATGGCGCCGGCGGCGCTGGCGGAGGCCTCGGCATAGTCCGGCGTCGCACCGTACTCGGCCTCGAACGCGGTCACATAGTCGGCGGTGGTGCCGAAGACGTCGGCCCCGTCGTAGGCGACGGCCGGGTGCCACCACGCGGCGCTGGACACGTTGCCGGCGAGCGGGCCGGTCGCCTCGGCGAATTCCTTGTAGGCGGGGCCTGCGATCATCGTCAGCACCTTGGGCGCGACGCCGAGATCGGCGAGCTGCTTGCGGATGAGGATGAGGTCGTTGATGTAGCCGGTGACGAAGACCCAGTCCGGCTGACGCTGGCGCATCAGGGTCAGCGCCGAGGCGTGGTCCATGGTGCCGATCGAGTACTCGTCGAACGACAGCACCTCGAGGCCCGCCCCCTTGGCCGAGGTCTCGGCCTCATGGGCGATGGCGAGCGGGAAGAGGTCGTTGCGGGCGTAGACGGCGACTGTCTTGATGTCCGGATCGGCGGCGGTGACGATCTCGGTCAGCGGCGTCGTCAGCGTCGAGTTCGGCGTGAAGGTGCCGAAGAGGAACCGGTAGCCCTGGTCGTACACCGCTTCGGACGAGGCGGTCGCGGCGATGGTGGGGATCTGATAGCGCTCCGACACGCTGGAGGCGGCCTTGGCCGCGCCCGACCCGAACGGCGAGAAGAGGAAGTTCACCTCGTCCTCGGTGATCAGCCGCTCGGCCGACTGGACGGCGCGCGGGGTCTGCGACTCGTAGTCGACGTAGACGATCTCGACGTCGTAGCTGGTGTCGCCCGCCTTGATGCCGCCCGCCTCGTTGACGGTCTTGGCCCACAGGTCGTAGCCGCGCTGCTGCTTGAGGCCCTCGGGCGACAGGGCGCCGGTGAGGGGCAGCGGCGCGCCGACCTTGATGGTTTCGGCATCGGCCGCCGCCGGGGCGAGGGCGACGCCCGTCAGCGCCGTGGCCGCGAGCAGCGCGAGGGCTGCGACGCGCCGGGAGAACGGGGAATTCGTTGAGGCTCGACGCATAGAAACCGCTCCATTCGTGTGCATGCTCACAAATTACGCTACCCACCCCTGGTGCTTTCCGGAAGGGCTAATTCTCCCGCAGGGTGTTGCAAGTTCTGCAACACGAAGCGGCGACGGCGCGGCACGGCGCGGCGGCGGGGGCAGAGCCTCACAGCCCCAGCGGCCCTCGCAGTGCCTCCAGCATCTGCCGCGCGGCGTAGGTGAGCCGGCGCTCGGCGTGGATGCAGACCTGCGCCGTCGCCGAGGCGAAGCCGGGGTCGTCGATCGTCACGCCGACGAGGGTCCCGGCGGCCGCTTCGCGCTGGAAGGCGAAGAACGGAAGGAAGCTCACCCCCATGCCGGCGAGCGCGAACTGGCGGACCATGTCGATCGAGTTGGTCTGCATGCGCACGGTGAGCCCGGTGGTCCGCTCGGCCGCACGGTCGACGATCTGGCGGATGCCGAACGACTTGTCCGGCAGGCCGACCGGCGTCGCGGCCAGGTCGCCGAGGGTGAGGCTGGTGCGGCCGGCGAGCGGGTGGTCCGGCGTCATCACCGCGAGCACCGGCTGGCTCATGCGTCCGACGGTGGTCACGCCGGTCTGCGGCTGCGGCTCGAAGGCGATGCCGATATCGCACCGGTCGTCGGCCACGGCACTGACGACATTGTCGGTCCCGGCGATGATGACCTCGTAGGTGAGGCGCGGGTGGCTGGCGCTGAAACGCGACAAGGCCTCCGGCAGCACACCGCCCAGCATCCCCTCGACCGTGTGGAGCGAGACGTGACCGCGCTCCAGGTCCTTCAGCTCGTCGATGGCGGCGCGCAGGCGGGACAGCTCGCGCGAGTGGTCCTCGATGAAGCGCAGCAGCAGCGCGCCGGCGGCGGTGAGCTTCACCCCGTGGGTGCGTCGCTCGACCAATGGCGCCCCGAGAACATGCTCCAGCCGGCCGATATGGCGGCTGACGGACGAGGCGGAGATGTTCAACCGCTCGGCCGCCTTGCGGATGGACCCCTGACGGGCGACCTCCGCGAAATAGACGTAGAGTGTCTCCATCAGCTCCTCACCCGCACGACGCCGGAGGGTTTTGGCGCCTAATCCCTCCCGCGCCAAGCGAAGCCGGCGAAGAAGGTGCCCCCCGCTGCCGCGGCGCCCCCCCGCCCGACGACGCGGCCGGGGTGAGATTGCTTGCGGGAGGCGGTCATTTCAGGGACGATCAGGCGGGCGGCACCGCGCTCCGCTCCCTTCGTCCCCGCCACGCGGTCACGCAATCGGAACGCATTGGCCATGGCCTTCTTCGCCACCCTCTCCGGTTTCCTGCTCCGGCCGATGATGTCGGGCGACAAAGGCGGGCGGCGCAAGGAGGCCCTGCAACTCCTCAAGGCACGGCTCGATCCGGACCACGCCTTCCTGTCGCGCGACGACGACCATTTCGTCCACCAGGAGAAGCTGACGCGGCGCGACAGCGACGCCTCCGCCGCCGGCACCACCGCGGCGCGCGGCACGCTGGCCGCGGTTCACTGGCGCGAGTGGCGCTGGACCACGCCTGCCGCCGTCGGTGACTGCACCTGGGGCCAGGTGCGCTGGCGCTTCTACGACAACGGGCGCATCGTCTTCCAGGCCGAGATGGACAACGACGTCGGCAGCTTCAAACTCGGCGTGCAACAGGGCCACCGGATCGAGCTGCGGACGACGGACGGGTGCCTGCTGGGTGCTTGGCGGGCGGCGTTCTTCGTGCGCCGCTATTCCGGGATCGCCCACTATCCGGCGACGGTGGTCGAGGAATTCCCGCTGATACAGCAACACTTTGACGAACTCGCCGAGCGTCAAAGCGGATCGTGCTTCCACCGCTGACGGCCGCACCCGTCCCCCGCATAGCCCCGCTGGCCACCGCCGGCGCGACACGATCTGTCCGCACGGGCGCTTGACAAGATCGAAAAGTTCACTTCCACTAAACCTATCGACGCGAAAGTTTAGTACGCCGCCCAGAACCGGCGACTGACGAGACGAACGATCCGCAGCCGTTCGAGCCCCCGGCACAACAGGGGGCGGGCCTGCGGACAGGGGACGAAACGCACCGGCCGATCCGCGACGCGGCGGCCCGATCTCGCAAGGAGGATCGCTCATGACGTCTATCCATCGTGCCGCCCTCGCCGCTGCGCTGCTGGCCGGGACGGCGCTCGGCGCCCCGTCCGCCATGGCGCAGGCCAAGGAACTGACCTTGTGCTGGGCCGCCTGGGACCCGGCCAACGCGCTGGTGGAGCTGTCCAAGGACTTCACCGCCGAGAGCGGCATCGAGATGAACTTCGAGTTCGTCCCGTGGACCAATTTCGCCGACCGGATGCTCAACGAACTGAACTCCGGCGGCCAGCTGTGCGACCTGATGATCGGCGACAGCCAGTGGATCGGCGGCGGCGCCACCTACGGCCACTACGTGCAGCTGAACGACTTCTTCGAGAAGGAGGGCATCACGATGGATGACTTCCTCCCCGCCGCGGTGGACGCCTATTCCGCCTGGCCGAAGGGGTCGACCAACTACTACGCCCTCCCCGCGATGGGCGACGCGGTCGGCTGGGTCTACCGCAAGGACTGGTTCGAGAAGCCGGAGATCCGCGAGGCGTTCCAGGCCGAGTATGGACGCCCACTCGGCCTGCCGACCACGTGGGACGAGCTGCTGGAGGTCGCCAAGTTCTTCCAGGGCCGCGAGATCGACGGTGAGACGCGCTACGGCGCCGCGATCTACACCGAGCGCGGCTCGGAGGGCGTCACGATGGGCGTCACCAACGCGCTCTACCCCTACGGCTTCAAGTACGAGAACACGGCCGGCAGCTACGACATGGAAGGCGCGGTCAATTCGGCCGACGCGGTGAAGGGGCTCGAGGTCTACAAGGAGCTCTACGAGTGCTGCACCCCGCCGGGCCACTCGGACGCCTACATGACCGAGGACCTCGACGCCTACAAATCCGGCCAGACGGCGCTGCAGATGAACTTCTTCGCCTTCTTCCCCGGCATCGCCAAGGATCCGGCCGTCGGCGGCGAGGTTTCCGGCTTCTTCGTCAACCCGTCGGCGAAGGAGGCCGCGTCGGTGCTCGGCGGCCAGGGCATCTCGGTCGTCGCCTACTCGGACAGCCAGGACGAGGCGCTCCAGTACATCAAGTGGTTCGCCCAGCCCGAGGTGCAGAAGAAGTGGTGGTCGCTGGGCGGCTACGCGGTGCACAACGCGGTGGTGGAAGACCCGTCCTTCCCCGAGTCCACGCCCTTCGCCGGCCAGTTCCTGGAGGCGATGAGCAACGTGAAGGACTTCTGGCAGGAGCCGATCTACGCCGAGCTGCTGCAGGCGATGCAGAAGCGCGTGCACGACTACGTGGTCGCCGACCAGGGGACCGCGCAGGAAGCGCTCGACAAGCTGATCGAGGACTGGACCTACTCGTTCGAGGACGACGGCAAGCTCTGACGCCCCTCCCCGGTGGCGGCCGCGGTGCGGCTGCCCCGTCCGCCGGCGCACGGGCCGCCGGCCACCTCGCGCCGCGCGCAGCCGGTCTCCCTCCCGCCGGCTGTGACGGCGCCGCGGCCGGCCCCACCCGCCGGCCCACCCTTCTCTTCTGGCGAACGGCGAGCCGATGTCCGATCACGCTGACCCTACCCTGACCGTGCCCAGCGCCCCGCCGCGGCGGCGGACCGTGCGCGGCCTCTCGGACCGGTGGATCTCGACACTGTTCGTGGCGCCGTCGATCGTCCTGCTGCTGGCGATCAACATCTTCCCGCTGATCTGGACGGTGTACCTCTCGTTCACCAACTTCCGCGCCAATCAGCCGGGGCGGCCGGTCGAGTGGCTGGGTACGCGCAACTATGCGCGCCTTCTGGGGAGCGAGGACATCTGGTCCTACCTCCAGGCGACCGCGCACTTCGTGGTGTGGACGATGGTGATCCAGGTGGCGCTGGGGCTCGGCCTCGCGCTCCTCATCAACAAGAATTTCAAGGGCGCGCCGGTCTGGACGACGATCATCCTCATTCCGATGATGCTGTCGCCCGCCGTCGTCGGCACCTTCTGGACCTACCTCTATCAGCCGCAGACCGGCATCTTCTCCTATATCGTCGACTTCTTCACCGGGCTCGGACCGATCGACATGATCGGCTCGGTCAACCTGGCGCCCTGGGCGATCGTCATCGTCGATACCTGGATGTGGACGCCGTACATCATGCTCCTATGCCTGGCGGGCCTGCGCTCGATCCCCGACTACCTCTACGAGGCGGCCGAGGTGGACCGCGCCGGACCGTTCCAGACCTTCTGGTACATCACGCTGCCGCGCATCCTGCCGTTCCTGATGCTGGCGGTGCTCTTCCGCGGGATCGAGAACTTCAAGATGTTCGACATGGTGGTCGAGCTGACCTCCGGCGGCCCCGGATCCACCACCGAGCTCGCCTCCATCAACCTGAAGCGCGAAGCGTTCGAGAAGTGGCGCACCGGGTACGCGTCCGCGTTCGCGGTGATCCTCTTCGTCACCGTCTTCGGTCTCGGCAACATCTACGTCAAAGCGCTCAACCGGGTGAAGCAATGAGTGTCGCCGCCGTCTCCATCGTCGAATCCACCCCGCGCGGAAAGGTGATCGCCGGCACGCTCGTCATCGCCTACGCGCTGTTGACGATGATCCCGCTGGTGTGGATCGTGGCGACGAGCTTCAAGTCGCCGCCGGCGTCGATCTCCTATCCGCCGCAGGTGATCTTCGAGCCGACGCTCGAGGGCTACGTGAACCTCTTCACCACCCGCTCGCGCCAGACGCCGGAGTACATCGAGAGCCTGGGCCCGCCGACCACCTGGTACGACGCGCTGGTGCGCGAGCGGAACATGGTCATCACCGGCGAGTCCCGCTTCGCCGGGCGCTACATGAACTCCGTCATCATCGGCTTCGGGTCGACCTTCCTGGCGGTGTTCCTCGGCACGCTCGCCGCCTACGCCTTTTCGCGCTTCAAGATCCCGCTGAAGGACGACCTCCTCTTCTTCATCCTGTCGACGCGGATGATGCCTCCGGTCGCCGTCGCGATCCCGATCTACCTCATGTATCGCGAGCTGGGGCTCAACGACACGCACCTCGGCATGATCCTCCTCTACACCGCGGTGAACCTCTCGCTCTCCGTGTGGCTCCTGAAGGGGTTCGTCGACGAGATCCCGCGCGAGTACGAGGAGGCGGCGGTGGTCGACGGGTACACCCGCTTCCAGGCCTTCGTGAAAGTGGTGCTGCCGCAGATGCGCGCCGGCATCGCCGCGACGGCGATCTTCTGCCTCATCTTCGCGTGGAACGAGTACGCCTTCGCCCTCCTTTTGACGTCCGGCACGGCGCAGACCGCGCCGCCGTTCATCCCGATCATCATCGGCGAAGGCGGGCTCGACTGGCCGGCCGTCGCGGCCGGGACGACGCTCTTCCTGGTGCCGGTGGTGGTCTTCACCGTGCTCCTGCGCAAGCAGCTCCTGCGCGGCATCACCTTCGGAGCCGTCCGCCGATGACCGAAGCCGAACGCGACACCCGCACCCCCGAGGCGCGCACCGGCGCGCACACTCTGCCCGATGCGCGCATGATGCCCGAGCCGCCGCATGCCGCGGCGGCCGAGCGGCCGCTGGTGCGCTACACGGTTCCGCCGGAGGAGCGGCGCCTCCTGCGGCGCGGGCCGTGGGAGAACCTCGCCACCGTCCTCATCGCCGCCGGGGTGGTGATGCTGATGCAGCCGGTGTCGTTCGTGCTCTACGGCTGGTCGTTCGCGGTGATCCTCACGGGTACCGTCGGCTTCGTCGTCGCCACCCACCTGCCGGAGTAGCGCGATGGCCGAGATCCGCATCGAAACCCTGACCAAGTCCTTCGGCGACTTCACCGCCGTCCGGGGGTCCGACTTCACCATCCGCGACGGCGAGTTCTTCGTGATGCTCGGCCCCTCCGGCTGCGGCAAGACCACCACCTTGCGCATGATCGCGGGGCTGGAGCTGCCGACCTCCGGGCGCATCCTGCTCGACGGCGAGGACGTGACCTTCAACCGTGCGTCGCAGCGGGACATCGCCTTCGTCTTCCAGCTCTTCGCGCTCTACCCGCACATGAACGTGCGCCAGAACATCTCCTTCCCGCTGCGCACCCAGCACGTCCCTCGGCGCGAGGTGCGGGCGCGCACCGAGGAGGTCGCCAAGCTCCTCCAGATCGACGATATCCTCGACCGCCGCGTCTCCGGGCTCGCGGCCGGCGACCGGCAGCGGGTGGCGCTCGGCCGCGCCATCGTGCGCCGCGCCAAGGCGTTCCTGATGGACGAGCCGCTCGGCGCGCTCGACGCCGAGTTCCGCGAGACGATGTGCGAGGAGCTGCGGCTGCTGCACGAGCGGATCGGCGCCACGACGGTCTACGTCACGCACGACCAGATCGAGGCGATGGCGATGGCGGACCGCATCTGCGTCATGAACCGCGGCGAGGTGCTGCAGATCGGCCCGCCGATGGAGGTGTACGACCGGCCCGCGACGCGCTTCGTCGCCGGCTTCCTCGGCAGCCCGTCGATGAACTTCCTTCCCGGCGAGGGGCCGCTGCCGGCGGGCGCCACGAGCGTGCGGGTCGGCGGCGCGAGCCTCGCGATGCCGGCGACGCGGGCCGCGCTCGCGAGCGGCGAGGCGATCGTCGGCGCGCGGCCGGAGCACATCGCCATCGCCGACGACGGCCCGCTGCGGGGCCGCGTCTTCGCCGCCGAGTACATGGGCGCGCGCCAGCTCGTCACCGTCGACACCGAAGCGGGACGCGTGCGGGTGCGCACGCCCAACACCGTGCGCGTCGCCGCCGGCGAGACGGTCGGCCTCGCGTTCGATCCCGAGCGGCTCATCGTCTTCGACCCGGTCAGCGACAAGGCCGTCCCCAGCGCCCTCTTCGACCGCGCCCGCGCGCGGGAGGCCGCATGAGCACCGCCAGCCTCCGCGCCGCCACCAAGCGCTTCGGCGACACCACCGCGGTCGATGCCGTCACGCTCGACGTGAAGGACGGCGAGTTCGTCGTCCTTCTGGGGCCGACCGGCGCCGGCAAGACCACCACCTTGCGCCTGTTCGCCGGGCTCGAAATGCCGGACGAAGGCACCGTCACCATAGCCGGCGAGGACGTCACCCGGCTGGGGCCGGCGGAGCGGGACGTCGCCTTCGTCTTCCAGCAATATTCGCTCTATCCGCACCTCACCGTGTACGAGAACCTCGCCTTTCCGCTGAAGGCGCCGGGCCGCAAGGTGAACCGTGCGGCGATCACCCGGCGCGTCACGGAGATCGCGGAGCTGCTGCGGATCGAATCCAAGCTGAAGAACCGCGTCACGGCGCTGTCGGGCGGGGAGATGCAGCGCGTCTCCATCGGCCGGGCGCTGGTGCGCGCGCCCAACCTCTTCCTGATGGACGAGCCGCTCTCCTCGCTCGACGCCAAGCTGCGAGAGGACCTCCGGGTCGAGCTGAAGCGCATCCAGCGGGACCTCGGCGCCACCATCGTCTACGTCACCCACGACCAGCTGGAGGCGATGACGCTCGCCGACCGGATCGGCGTCCTCGCTGCAGGTCGGCTGGTGCAGGTGGACACCCCGCGCGCGGTCTACGAGACGCCGGCCGACGTGTATGCCGCGCAGCGCCTCGGCAGCCCGCAGATCAACCTCCTGCCGCCCGACACCCTGCGCGTCGACACCGCGCCGCAAGGGACCGCCACCGTCGGCGTGCGACCGGAGGACATCGTCCTGCGGGCCGGCGCCGCGAACGGGACCGGCGTCACGGGGCAGGTCCTGACGATCGAACATTTTGGTGTAGAGACAATCGCGCTCGTCGAAATTTCGGGGCGGCATGTGCATGCCCTGGTCGGCCCCCGCACGGACTTCGCCCACGGAACGCCCGTGGCCGCCACCGTGCGGCCAGGGGCGGCGCTCTACTTCGACAGCGCGGGATCGAGGCTTTCATGAGTACATCCACCGACACGCCCACCGCGACCGACGCCGCGCTGATCGGCGCGCTGATCGCCGCCGCCGGCGAGACCATCGCCGCCCACCGCGACGCGCTTTCCGAGCTCGACCGCGCCATCGGCGACGGCGACCACGGCCATAACATGGCCCGCGGCTTCGAGGCCGTGACCGCGATCGCCGGCGAACTCGCCGCGCTCCCCTTCGGCAAGGCGCTCGCCAAGGCGGGGACGACGCTCGTCATGAAGGTCGGCGGCGCGTCGGGTCCGCTCTACGGCTCGGCGCTGATGGCCGCCGGCAAAGTGCGCGACGACGCCCCCGCCTCGCTCGCCGAGGTGGTGGAGCTGCTGGACGCGGCCGTCGACGCGGTGAAGAAGCGCGGCAAGGCCGACGTCGGCGCCAAGACGATGCTCGACGTGCTCGTCCCGCTCGCCGACGCGCTGCGTGCCGGCCCGGCCGACCCCGTCGCCACCGCGCGCGACGTGGCGGCGGCCGCGCTGGAAGCGACCGGCCCGATGACCGCCACCAAGGGGCGCGCCGCCTTCCTGGGCGAACGCTCGGTCGGCCACCTCGACCCCGGCGCGCGCTCCACGCAGCTCCTCACCGAGGCGGTGTGCACCGTGATGGCCCGCTCATGAGTGACAACGTCGCGATCGTCATCGTCTCCCACTCGGCCGACGTCGCCAAGGGTGCGGCGGACATGGTGCGGCAGATGGTGGGCGAGGAGGTGCGCGTCGCCTGCGCCGGCGGCACCGCGGACGGCGGCCTCGGCACCGACGTCGCCGCCATCATGGCCGCGATCGAAGAGGTGTGGACCGAGAAGGGCGTTGCAGTCCTGGTAGACCTGGGTGGCGCGGAGACCAATTCGGAAATGGCGATCGAGATGCTACCCGAGGACCGCGGCGCCCGTGTCGCGATCCTCAACGCCCCGGTGGTCGAGGGCGCGGTGATGGCCGCGACGGAAGCATCCGGCGGCTCCTCCCTCGAAGAGGTGCGGCAAACGGCAGAGGATTTTGGAGCATGACCGGTCCCGCAGCGGCGCCCGCCTCGAGCGAATGGACGGAAGGCGCGGCGACGATCGTCGACCCCACGGGCCTCCACGCGCGCCCGGCGGTGAAGCTCACCAAGCTCGCCAAGACGTTCGCCGCCGCCGTCGAGGTCCGCGCCGAGTCCGACGAGCGGTGGACCAACGCCAAGTCGCCCAACTCGGTCATGAAGATGAAGGCCGCGCACGGCAGCGCGCTGCACATCCGCGCCGCCGGCGAGGACGCCGAGGCCGCCGTCGCCGCGCTGGTGGCGCTGGTGGAGGCGAACTTCGATGCCTGAGGCGGCGGCCGTCGCGACCCGCAAGACGACGCTGACCGGCACGCCGGTGTGCGGCGGCATCGCCATCGGCCCGCTGCACATCCTGCGCGAGGCGGCCGTCGCCCCCCGCACCGCCAGCGCCGCGCCGCAGGAGGAGGTCGCCGCCTTCCGCGCCGCCCTGTCCGCCGCGACCGCCGCGCTCGAGGAGACCCTCGCCGCCGAAGATCAGCTCGCCGGCGACATCCTGGAGTTCCAGGCCGCGCTCCTCGACGACCCCGACCTCGTCGACCCCATCGCCGCGACCATCGCGGCCGGCACTGCCGCCGACGCCGCCTGGTCCGCCGCGATGGACGCCGAGATCGCCGACTATCGCGCCGGTGGCGACCCGGTGTTGACCGCCCGCGCCGACGACCTCGCCGACCTGAAGCGCCGCGTCCTCCTGGCGCTGTCGGGCGAGCGCGCGGCCGAAAGCGCGGTCCCGGCCGGCGCGATCGTGCTCGCCGCAGAGCTGACCCCGTCCGCCTTCCTGGCGCTGGACCCGGCGCGGCTCGGCGGCATCGCCACCCTCGGCGGCAGCCCGACCAGCCACGTTTCGATCCTCGCCAAGGCGCGCGGCGTCGCCCTCGTCGTCGGCCTTCGCACGGCGCTCGACGCATCGTGGGAGGGGGCGCCGGCGATCCTCGATGCGGCGGCCGGAACCCTCCTCACCCATCCCGCGCCCGATGCTCTGCGGGCGGCTGAGGCGCGCCGCGTGACAGGCGCCGCCGCCCGCGACGCGGCCGACGCGCACGCCGCCGAGCCCGCCGTCACCGCCGACGGCATCCCGGTCAAGGTGATGGTCAACATCGACGATCCGGCGATCCTCGACATGCTCGACCCGGCGATCTGCGACGGCGTCGGCCTGACGCGGACCGAGTTCCTCTTCCAGCACGGCGCGCCGGACGAAGCGGCGCAGCTCGCCTTCTACACGCGCCTGATCGCCTGGGCGGACGGGCGGCCGGTCACCATCCGCACGCTCGACGCGGGCGGTGACAAGCCGATCCCCGGCGTCACCTTCGACGGCGAGGCGAACCCGTTTCTGGGCGTGCGCGGCGTGCGCCTGTCGCTCGGCCGGCCGGACCTCCTACGCACCCAGCTGCGCGCCCTCGCCCGCGCCGCTGCCACCGCGCCGGTGCCGCTCAAGGTGATGGTGCCGATGGTGACGGTGCCGGACGAGCTGGAGCGCGTGCGCGATCTCCTCGCCGAGGAGCTGGCCGGCCTCGCCGCGGCCGGCATCCCCGCCGCCGCCCCGGTGCTCGGCACCATGATCGAGGTGCCGGCCGCCGCCCTCACCGCCGAGACGTTCGACGCCGGCTTCTACTCCATCGGCTCCAACGACCTCGTCCAGTACGCGACCGCCTCGGCGCGCGACAATCCGGCCGTCGCCCCGCTCGCCGACCCCACCAACCCCGCGGTGCTGGAGCTGATCGCCCGCACCGTCGCCGCGGGCACCCAGCGGGGGGTCGAGGTCTCGCTGTGCGGCGACATGGCGTCCTCGCCGGCGCTCGCACAGGCGCTGCTGGAGGCGGGGCTGCGCGCCTTCTCGGTGGCGCCGGCCGAGGTTGGCGCGGTCAAGCAGGCGATCCGCGCGGCCACCGCGACCGGCGGGGAATGACGGACGGTGGACGACGCCGAGGCCGATAACGCCGACCCGGTCGCCCACTACAAGCGCCTCCTCAAGGCGGCGCTGGAGCGGCGCCCGTCCGGCACGCGGCAAAAGCTCGCCGAGGCGATCGGCACGCACAAGAGCTTCATCAGCCAGGTCACGAATCCGGCCTACCGTGTCCCCCTCCCGGCCCAGCACATCCCGACGGTCTTTCGCGTGTGTCACTTCGGGCCGGAGGAGAAACGCACCTTCCTGGAGGCCTACCGCCTCGCCCATCCCGGTCAGGCCGGCGCCATCGAGGAGCTGGCCCGCATCGACGCGGACGTGTTGCGCATCCCGGTGCCCCATTTCGCCGACCCCGCGGTGCGGCACGAGGTGGAGGAGCTGATCCGCGATTTTGCCGAACGCGTCATCGCGCTCGCCCACAAGAGCTGACACGAACCCGAGGGACGCCAAGTCCCCGCCGAGGAGGAACCCATGAAGAAGCTGATGAACGAGGCCGACACGCTGCTCGCCGAGAGCCTCACCGGCTTCGGCGCCGTGCACGCCGACCTCGTCACCGTGAGTCTCGACCCGATGTTCGTCGCCCGCAAGGACGCGCCGCGGCAGGGCAAGGTGGCGCTGATCTCGGGCGGCGGCACGGGGCACGAGCCGATGCACGCCGGATTCGTCGGCACCGGCATGCTGGATGCGGCGTGCCCCGGCCAGGTCTTCACCTCGCCGACGCCGGACCAGATGATCGCCGCGATGGAGGCGGTCGACGGCGGCGCCGGCACGCTCCTCATCGTCAAGAACTACGCCGGCGACGTGATGAACTTCGAGATGGCGGCGGAGATGGCCTCCGGGCCGGTGGAGACCGTCCTCACCAACGACGACGTCGCGGTCGAGGCGTCGACCCACAGCCAGGGCCGGCGCGGCGTGGCGGCGACCGTCATCGTCGAGAAGATCGTCGGCGCGGCGGCCGAGCGGGGCGACGATCTGGCGTCCCTGAAGGCGCTCGGCGACGCGGTGAACGCCGCCTCCGGCACCATGGGCGTCGCGCTGACGAGCTGCACCGTCCCGGCCGCCGGCACGCCGACCTTCACCCTCGCCGAGGACGAGATGGAGATGGGCATCGGCATCCACGGCGAGCCCGGCCGCCGGCGCGTCGCGATGATGAGCGCGCGCGACATCGCCGCCGAGATCGTCGGCGCCGTCGTCGAGGACGTGAAGCTCGCCAGGGGCGAGGAGGTGCTGCTTCTCGTCAACGGGATGGGCGGCACGCCGCTCCTGGAGCTCTACGGCCTCTACGATGCGGCGGCGCGGGTGGCCGCGGGCCACGGTCTCACCATCGCCCGCTCGCTCGTCGGCAATTATTGCACGTCGCTGGAAATGGCGGGCGCGTCGATCACGTTGACCCGGCTCGACGCCGAGCGCACGGCGCTGTGGGACGCGCCGGTCACGACTGCGGCGCTGCGGTGGTGACCCCCGGCTGAACCCGGCCTGCGGCAGACGATTTCCGGCCGATTGCCGCAATAATAAGCAATTGATTCACATCAACCGCGGCTCCGTGGCCGCGGCCGACCAAGTCTTTGCGATTTAATGTTCGATCGCTTGATAAGGAATCTCTATGCTATATTGTACAATCGTTCTTTCCCGGCATTTCGATACCCCCGAGGATCGATGCGTTTTTCCGAAGCCGCCTGGGCGCGCTCCAAGCCCTCGTTCGACAAGATCCTGAGGACTCCGTTCGCCCAGGGCCTGGTCGCCGGTACGCTCGATCCCGTGCGGTTCAAGGGTTTCGTCGTCCAGGACGTCCATTTCCTCACCGGGATGGAGCGGGCGCTCGCCAGCAGCGCCGCGCGCGGGTCGGAGCGGCCCGCGGTCGCGCGGTTCTTCACCGCCGCCGACCGGGCGATGAAACAGGAGCATGCGCTCAAGCTGAACCTGTTCCACAGGCTGGACCTGTGCGCCAACTCGTTCAGCGAAACCTCCATCGACCCGACCTGCTACCAATATATCTCCTACCTGCAGGCCAGCGCGCAGAACGAGCCGGCCGAGATCTTCCTCGCCACCTTCCTGCCCTGCCTCTGGGTGTTCGCCGAGGTCGGGCGCGATCTGAAGGGCCGCTCGGTCGACGGCAACCCCTATCAGCCCTGGATCGACAGCTACGCCGGCCTCGCCTACGCCGACGCCATGCACGAGATGCTGCAGGCGGTCGACGCCGTCGCCGCGGAGGCGAGCGAGACGGTGCGCGAGGAGATGCTGCTCGTCTACGTCGCGAGCGCCGAGCTGGAATATACCTTCTGGCAGAGCGCCTGCACCGAGGAGCTGTGGCCCGCCGCCTGACGCGGCCGCCTGCGCCCTGCCCCCCCATCCCGTCAGTCGAGCGCGCTGTCGCGCATCAGGCCGGAGATGAACGTCTGCGGCGGCCAGCGGGACAGCTCGGCCTCGAAGAAGGCGGAGAGGCCCCCCTCGATCAGCGTCGACGGGACGCCCGCCTCGGCGAACATCTCGCGCGCATAGCGCACATCCTTCGCCGCGTTCTCCAGGCTGAACGGCAGGCCGTCGTACGTTCCGGCGACGACGCTCGGCATGATCCGCATGAAGGTCCCGGAGCGGCTGCCGCTGGCGGCGATCGCCTCCACCATGTGCGCCATGTCGATGCCGACGGCCTCGCACCGGCGCATCGCCTCGATCGTCAACGCGGCCTGACCCTGGGTGATGAAATTGTTGATCAGCTTCGCCGCGTGCCCCGCCCCCGGCCCGCCGAAGTGGACGATGGTCTCCGACGTCAGCGCCAGGAAGGGCTCGACCCGCTGGTAATTCGCCTTCGTCGCACCGACCATGGAGACCAGCATCCCGTCGGCCGCTTCGGCGGGGCCGCCGGTGGCCGGCGCGTCGATGAAGGCGAAGCCGGCCGCGGCGAGATCGGCGGCCAGCTCGCGGGTGACGGCGGGGTGCGAGGTGGTTGTGTCGACGATCATCGCGCCACCGGGGAGCACGCCGCGCACACGCTCGACGATGTCGCGCACGGTGTCGGCGTTGGGCAGACACAGGAAGAGAACGTCGGACCGCTCGGCGACGGCTTCGGCACGGTCGACGATCTCGATATCGGCGGCTCTGAGACGCGTTTCCTGGCCGCGATTGCGGTGGAGCATCGTCACCACCGGATGGGCGCGCGACAGGCACAGCGCCATGCCCGAGCCCATCTGGCCCGCCCCGAGAAATCCGATCTGCATCCTGTCCACGTCGTCCCCCGGTATGGTGCCTTCGTTACGCCAACGATCGCGTTTCGCTGGGAGCCTCGCCCTCCGTCCGGAGGGTCGTTGCCGACGGTCTGGGCCGGGCTGGAACCGGCGTCCGACGGGTCGTCGTCCGCGGCGTGGAGGGGACGCACGGCAGTCGCCCCGATGCTGCGGACCATTCGATCGAACAATGTCGGCTGCCAGCATACGCAAAAACCCCACGGAGGGGCAGGCAGGTATATTGCAAGATTGCAATTTTTTTGGACGCAGAATCGTGCGTCATCCGCGCTGACGCCGCCAGGTGCCGCCGGCTCCGGCAGGAATCCGCACCGACGATGGGGTCTGCGACGGAGGGCGCCGGCGTCAGAGCCGGCCGATGCCGATGGAGCGGGCGACGCGGCCGGTGCGAGAGCTCAGGAAACCGATCAGCCGCTCGCTGTCGCACACCGTGGCGGGCGTGTAGACCACCATCAGGAACCCCGGATGGCCGTTGAGGTGGTGGGGCGAATAGTCGAGCAGGATGGCACCGAACTCCGGCACCTCGACGATCTTGGTGCGCTCGCCGGCCTCGTTGGGAGGGGCGTCCCGCCACAGGCGGGCGAAGTCTTCGCTCTCGTGGCACAGGTCGTCCACCAGCGCCTTCGCCCGGTCCGACATCCCCATCTGGATGCCCTGCTGGCGGAAATCCTCCACCGCGTGGCGGGCCACCGTCTCCCAGTTCTGCAGCTTACGGCGCAGCGCCGTGTCGCCGAAGATGATGCGCAGCACGTTGCGGCGATCCGGCGGCACGGCCGCATAGTCCTCCAGCACCGCCCGCGCCGCACCGTTCCAGGCGACCACGTCCCAGCAGGGCGACTTGATGTAGGCCGGGCACACGCTGAGCGCATCCAAAGTGCGCTGCAATTTGGGCGGGACCATGTAGGTCCGGCTCGCACCGTGGGGGCCGGACATGGTGGCCGCGATATAATGCAGGTGCTCGCGATCCGGCTCGCTCAGCATGAGCGCGCTCGACACGCGATCGAGTACGTCCGCGGACGGCGCATCCTCCCACCCCTCCTCGAGCCATTGATACCACGCGACACTCACACCGGCGCGCTCGGCCACGTCCTCGCACTGGAGCCCCATGTCGTGACGGTCCGCCCGCGCGATGCCGAACATCTCCGGGTCCAGCTGGCAGCGGCGGTCCTTCAGAAATTGGCCGAGCCTGTTTTCAACCATCTTTTGCATGTGGCCCCTTCCACAACTGGCAAGAGCGCGCATCCGCGTCCGCCAGTATCTGGTCGATGACACGGTTTGGAAAAGGGGAACAATGCACGTATTACGCTATATGGTGAAAAAAACTGGCATGGTCGGCGCGAGTGACCCGCACAGCGCAACCAGTGGCATCCGATTACCGTATGGCATGTCTTTTTGCCTGAATGAAGCGTCTTGCTACTAAGATAGTTACCGGATGACACGCGTGCGCAATCGATGGCGCGGGTACGCGCCGATATTGCACCCGGCACACCTTCCACACGCGCTGCGTGTGCTCTCATGGCATTGTCTTTGCAGGTCGGATCGATCTTCACCACAGCAGAGACACAGATGACCCACATTTCGAGCCGCCCCACCCTGCGGGTCCTCCTCGGTGCCACGGCCATGAGCACGATGGTGCTCGCCGCGGCGGGCGCCGCCTCCGCCCAGGACGCCCCCGAGGCCTGTGCCACCGCCCCCGAGAGCCCCGCGCACCATCTGATCCCGGCGAGTGCCGACACCGTCCACTGGGGCTACTTTTCCAAGACCCTCGATCCCGCCGCGGTCATCCACTCCGGCGACCTCGTCACCCTCGAGACGCTCACCCATCACGCCAACGACGACGCCTCGCGCATGGTGACGGGCGATCCGGGTGCGGAGAGCGTGTTCCGCTGGGAGCCCGGCAGCAAGGGGGTGAACCGTCGTGGCGCCGGCCCGGTCGACGCGTCGATCCACGGGCGCGGGGCGGGCGAGGGCTTCGGCGTGCACATCCTCACCGGCCCGGTCTACGTCTGCGGGGCCGAGCCGGGGGACGTGCTGAAGGTGGAGATCCTGGACCTGAAGCCGCGCCCCTCGGCCAACCCCGAGCACGCCGGCAAGACCTTCGGCTCCAACGCCGCCGCCTGGTGGGGTTACCACTACAACGACCTCATCGAGGACCCGAAGCCGCGTGAGGTGATCACGATCTACGAGCTCGACTCGACCGGCAAGGAGGATTGGGCGCAGGCGGTCTACGCCTTCCGCTGGACGCCGCAGACCGACCCGGACGGCGTCGTACACGAGATGATCGACTATCCGGGCGTGCCGGTCGACCATGCCACCGTGGAGGAGACGGCCGCGCTGGAGGGCGTGCGCGTACCGATCCGCCCGCACTTCGGCACCATGGGGCTGGCGCCGGCGGAGGCGGATTTCGTCGATTCCATCCCGCCGTCCTCGTTCGGCGGCAACATCGACAACTGGCGCATCGGCAAAGGCGGGACGATGTATTATCCCGTCGCGGTCGAGGGTGGCCTATTGTCGGCCGGCGACCCGCACGCCGCGCAGGGCGATTCCGAGCTTGCCGGCACCGCGATCGAGACGTCGCTCACCGGTCTGGTGCGGGTGACGCTGGTCAAGGCGGACGAACTGGCCGGCACCCCGGTCGAGGGGCTGGACTTCCCGCTGCTGGAGACCGCCGGCGAGTGGGTCGTCCACGGCTTCTCCTTCGCCGACTACCTCAACGACCTCGGCGAGAGCGCGCAGAGCGACATCTATTCGAAGTCCTCGGTGGACGGCGCCATGCGCGACGCCTTCCGCAAGATGCGCACCTTCCTGATGACCGCCTACGGGCTGTCCGAAGACGAGGCGATCTCGCTGATGTCGGTCGCGGCGGATTTCGGCGTGACACAGGTGGTGGACGGCAACTGGGGCGTCCACGGCGTCATCGACAAGCGCCTCTTCGCCGGACGCTGAGCCGGCCCCGGCCGGGCTCGTTCCATGGCGCGTCGCCCGGCCCGGCGCGCCGCACGGCCCGTCAGGCGGCCAGGTGGGCGATGAGGCGGGCGATGAACCGCTCGCCCTTCGCCAGCTCGCTCTCCTCCAGGTACTCGTCCGCCTGGTGGGCCTGGGCGATGTCGCCCGGGCCGCACACCATCGCCGGCCATCCCGCCCGCTGGAACAGGCCCGCCTCCGTCCCGTAGGAGACCGCCGCGGGCGCCTCGCCGACCCCGAGCGCTGCGAAGAGGGCTTCGGCCCCGCCGCCCGGGTCCGGCATCAGCGGGGCGACGTCGCTGCGCCGCTCGATCCTGACGCCGGCGCCGGCGTGCTTGCGCTTCATCTCCGGCTCGATCACCTCGCGGATATGGCGTTCGTACTCGGCGAGGATCACCTCCGGATCTTCGGGCGGCACGACCCGCATGTCGGTCACGAAGCGGCAGCGGTCGGACACGATGTTGGCCGCGGTCCCGCCCTGGATCATGCCGCAATGGATCGTCGTGTAGGGCGGCACGAAGGGGCTCGCCGGGTCGGCGGCGCGCGCGTTGGCGGCCATCCTGTCCTCCAGCCAGGTGATCAGCCGGGCGGCCGTCATGACCGCGCTGACGCCGATGTCGATCCGGCTGGAGTGGACGGCATGGCCGGTGACATGCGTATGGAACGAGAACGAGCCCTTGTGGCCACCGACCGGCCGCATCCGGGTCGGCTCGCCGACGATCACCGCGCGCGGCGCCGGGAGCGCGGCCTTCATCGCCGCGATCAGCGGCGGCGCGCCGCGGCAGCCGACCTCCTCGTCATAGGAGAGCGCGATGTGGATCGGGACCGCGAGGCCGGCCGCCACCATCGCCGGGACCGCCGCCAGGACCAGCGCGTCGAACCCCTTCATGTCGCACGCGCCACGGCCGTAGAGGCGCCCGTCGCGCCGGGTCAGCGCCCAGGGGCCTGCGCTCCAGGTGTCCTCCTCGGCGGGCACCACGTCGGTATGGCCGGAGAGGACGACGCCGCCCTCCACCATCGGCCCGACCGTGGCGTAGAGGTTGGCCTTCTCCCCCGACGGGTCCGGCAGCAGCGTGGCCGTCACGCCGCATTGGGCGAGCGTGTCCTTCACGAAGGCCATCAGCTCGAGGTTGGAGCGGGACGAGACCGTGGGGAAGGCGACGAGCCGT
The DNA here is from genome assembly GCF_022865125.1 of Acuticoccus sp. I52.16.1. Taxonomy (NCBI): domain Bacteria; kingdom Pseudomonadati; phylum Pseudomonadota; class Alphaproteobacteria; order Hyphomicrobiales; family Amorphaceae; genus Acuticoccus; species Acuticoccus sp. I52.16.1. The sequence goes on from NZ_CP094828.1 coordinate 1,372,940, forward strand.
TCCAGCATCTGCGTGGGGGTGAGGGTCATGGCACACCTCATCGCGCCGGCCCCATGCGGTCAAGGGGCCTCGCGGTGGGCGGCCGGCACCGGCCGGCGCCGCCGGGCCAAGCCTCGACAGCCGTCGATGCGGCATGGTCTTTGCCACCACCGTCGACGATGGCACGGGACCGGGCGGGCGCGGCGCGCCCCCACACCCGACTGGAGGGACCGTTGGACGAGATCGATATGCTGGTCATCGGCAGCGGCCCGGCGGGGCGGCGCGCCGCGGTACAGTCGGCCAAGCTCGGCAAGTCGGTGCTGGTGGTGGACCGTGGACGGCGGCTGGGCGGAGTATCGGTGCATACCGGCACGATCCCGTCGAAGACGCTGCGCGAGACGGTGCTCAACCTCTCCGGCTGGCGCGAGCGCGGCTTCTACGGCCAGGCCTACCGGGTGAAGAAGGACATCTCCGCCTTCGACCTGATGCAGCGCCTGCACAAGACGCTCGATCACGAGGTGGAGGTGCTGCAGCACCAGTTCATGCGCAACATGGTGCGCAGCGCCTTCGCCGAGGCCAAGTTCGTCGACGCCCACACGGTGACCCTGACCGACGACGACGGCGACACCCACAAGGTCGTCTTCGACAAGGCGCTCATCGCCACCGGCACCAAGCCCTTCCGCCCGCCGCACGTCCCGTTCGACAAGACGCGCGTGTTCGACAGCGACGAGATCCTGGAGATCGAGGCGCTGCCCCGCTCGCTCACCGTGATCGGCGGCGGCGTCATCGGCGTGGAATACGCAACCATCTTCTCCGCACTCGACGTCCCGGTGACGCTGGTCGAGGCGCGCCGGACGATCCTCGACTTCGTCGACAAGGAGCTGGTCGACGACTTCATCCACCAGATGCGCGACCGTGGCATGACGATCCGCCTCGGCACCGAGGTCGACCGGATCACCAAGGGCGAGCGCGGCGTCGAGGTCGCGCTGTCGGACGGGCGCCGGGTACGCTCCGAGCTGCTGCTGTTCGCGGCCGGCCGCTCGGGCAACGTCGGGGCGCTGAACCTCGCCGCCATCGGCATCGAGCCGGACGCCCGCGGCCGGCTGACCGTGGACCCGGCGACCTACCAGACCGACGTCCCGAACATCTACGCCGCGGGTGACGTGATCGGCTTTCCGAGCCTGGCGTCGACCTCGATGGAGCAGGGGCGCGTCGCGGCGTGCCACGCCTTCGGCATCCCCTTGCCCCCGGCGCAGGACAGCTTTCCCTACGGCATCTACGCCGTGCCGGAGATCTCCACCGTGGGGATGACCGAGCAGGACGTGCGCGAGGCGGCGATCCCGTACGAGTGCGGCATCGCCCGCTTCCGCGAGACCTCGCGCGGGCACATCATGGGCGTCAACTCGGGCTTCCTGAAGCTGATCTTCTCGCTCGAGACGCGTCGCCTCCTGGGGGCGCACATCGTCGGCGAGGGGGCGACGGAGCTGATCCACATCGGCCAGGCGGTGATCAACCTGCACGGCACGGTCGACTTCTTCGTCGAGAACACCTTCAACTATCCGACTCTCGCCGAGGCGTACAAAGTCGCCGGGCTCGATGCGTGGAACCGCATGGGCCAGCTCTAGCGACGCGGCACGCGGCCAGCGCCGGCGGGGGCGGCCCGTGCCCCGCCAAGGGCGTGCATCCGGCGCATAGCAGCTCCGCCGCGCCTTGCATCAGCTTTCGCTAGCGCCAGCTTGTGGGTGCGCTATCGTCGGCGCACCGAACACGCCGAGGACACTCCCCCGCGCAGCGGACGGCCACCGGTTCGCCGGTCCCACCCGGCCCCTGTGCTCCTTCGTGCGCGCCATCGCCACGGCTGCGGGACCGGCCGCGGCGGGATGGCGCGGCCGAGGGTTCGCGGCGGGCCCGCGGCGGGGCTCCCGAACACCCGAGACGCACAGCCCGGTTCGCCCGGCGCCACCACGACCTTCGTCACGAAAGACGCCGCTATGAGCAACGATCTGGCCGCAACGCCCACGACGCGCCTCGCCGCCGACCGGCCGGAGACGCGCGCCGGGCTCATCATTCTCGCCCTCGCCCTGGGCGGCTTCGCGATCGGTACGTCCGAGTTCGCATCCATGGCGTTGGTCCCCTACTTCTCCGCCGCGTTCGGCGTTACCGAGGCGGACGCCTCGGACGTGATCAGCGCCTATGCGCTGGGCGTGGTGGTCGGCGCGCCGCTCCTGGTGGTGCTCGGCGCGCGCTGGCCCAAGCGGCGGCTGCTGATCGCTTTCATGGGCGGCTTCGCGGTCTTCAACGCGATGTCCGCACTGGCTCCGAGCTACGAGTGGCTCGTCGCCGCGCGGTTTTTCTCGGGGTTGCCGCACGGCGCCTATTTCGGCGTCGCGGCGCTGGTCGCGGCGCGGCAGGTGGCGCCGAACCGCCGGTCGTCGGCCGTCGCGCGGGTCATGCTGGGGCTGACGGTGGCGACCATCATCGGTGTCCCCTTCGCCAACATGCTGGGGCAGACGGTGGGGTGGCGCTCGGCCTACGGCGTCGTCTCGCTGCTGGCGGCGGCGACGGCGGTCTCGGTCGCGCTCACCGTGGCGCCGGGGCGGATGTCCAAGGAGAGCAGCCCGCTTCAGGAGCTGGGCGCCCTCGTCAACCGCCAGGTGCTCCTGACGCTCGCGACCGGCGCGGTCGGATTCGGCGGCATGTTCGCCGTCTACACCTACCTCGCCTCCACCATGATCACCGACATGGCACTCCCCGAGACGCTGGTGCCGATGGCGCTGGCGGTGATCGGCACGGGCATGACCGTCGGCGCGCTGGCCGCCGGCTGGGCAGCGGACCGCAACCAGACGCTGGCGGCCTTCGTCATCATGTTCGGCACGCTGGCGGCGATGGCGCTCTACCCCGCCGCCTCCGGCTCGCTGCCGACCTACCTGATGGTGATCTTCGTGGTCGGCGCCACCGGCGGCCTGTCGACCGTGTTGCAGACCCGCCTGATGGACGTCGCCGGCGACGCGCAGCAGCTCGCCGCCGCGCTCAACCACTCGGCCTTCAACATGGCCAACGCGCTCGGCCCGTTCGCGGCGGCGACCGCGCTCACCATGGGCTACGGCTTCGCCGACGCGTCGGGCATCGTCGGCGTCGGCCTCAGCGTCGCGGGCATCCTCGTCTTCACCGTCACGGTGCTCGACGCGCGCCGCCTGCGCGGCGGCACGGCGAGCGCCGCCCCCGTGCCGGCCGAATAGCTAGCCGGCCGAGTGGCTGTCCGGCCGAGTAGCTAGCCGGCTCAGTAGATGTCGGGCTCTCCGGCGGGCCGGCCGAAGTCGGCCTGGAGGAAGGTGAAGTCGCAGCCCTGGTCGGCCTGGGTGACGTGCTGCGAGAACATCCACCCCCAGCCGCGCTCGAAGCGCGGCGCGGGCGGCGTCCAGGCGGCGCGGCGCCGCTCGATCTCGGCGTCGTCGACCAGCATGTCGAGCCGCCGCGCCGGCAGGTCGAGCCGCACGATGTCGCCGGTCTTCAGGAGCGCCAGCGGTCCGCCGATGTAGGCCTCCGGCGCGACGTGCAGGATGCAGGCGCCATATGACGTACCCGACATGCGCGCGTCCGAGATGCGCAGCATGTCCCGGTGGCCCTTCTTGATGAGCGCCTTGGGGATCGGCAGCATCCCCCACTCCGGGAACCCCGGCCCGCCCTGCGGTCCGGCGTTGCGCAGCACCATCACGTGGTCGGGCGTGACGTCGAGGCTCTCGTCGTCGACCGCGGCCTTCATCTCCGGGTAGCTGTCGAACACCAGCGCCGGGCCTTCGTGGACGTGGAAGGCCGGGTCGCAGGCGGCCGGCTTGATCACCGCCCCGTCCGGCGCCAGGTTGCCGCGCAGCACCGCGAGCGACCCCTCGTGGTAGACCGGGTTGGCGAGCGAGCGGATGACGTCGTCGTTGTAGACCTCGGCCCCGGCGATCCCCTCGGTCACGGGGCGGCCGGTGACGGTGATCGCTTCGCCGTCGAGCCGGTCCTCCAGCTGACGCATCAGCGCGCGCAGGCCGCCGGCATAGTAGAAGTCCTCCATCAGGTACTCTTTGCCGGACGGGCGCACGTTGGCGATCAGCGGCGTCACCCGGCCCAGCGCGTCGAGGTCGTCGAGCGTCAGGTCAACGCCGGCGCGGCGCGCGATGGCGATGAGGTGGACCACAGCGTTGGTCGAGCAGCCGGTCGCCATGGCGACGATCGCCGCGTTCTTCACCGCCGCGGGGGTGACGATCTCGTCCGGGGTCAGGTCGTCCCACACCATGTCGACGATGCGCCGGCCGCAGTCGGCCGACATGCGCTGGTGGCCCGAATCCACCGCCGGGATCGACGACGCGCCCGGCAGCGTGAGCCCCAGCGCCTCGGCGATCGACATCATCGTCGCCGCCGTTCCCATCGTCATGCAGGTGCCGGCCGAGCGGGCGATGCCGCCCTGGATGCCGCGCCATTCGGCGTCGGAGATGTTGCCGGCGCGCCGCTCATCCCAGTACTTCCACGCGTCCGAGCCGGAACCCAGCGTCTTGCCGGCGTAGTTGCCGCGCAGCATCGGCCCGGCGGGGAGGAAGATCATCGGCACCCCGGCCGAGATCGCGCCCATCACCAGGCCGGGGGTGGTCTTGTCGCAGCCGCCCATCAGCACCACACCGTCGAGCGGGTGGGAGCGGATCATCTCCTCGGTCTCCATCGCCAGCATGTTGCGGTAGAGCATCGAGGTCGGCTTGGTGAAGCTCTCGTCCACCGACAGCGCCGGCATCTCGACGCCGAGTCCGCCCGCCTGGGCGATGCCGCGCTTCACGTCGGCGACGCGCTCGGGAAAGTGGGCGTGGCAGGTGTTGAGCTCGGACCAGGTGTTGAGCACGCCGATGATGGGCCGGCCGCGGAAATCCTCCTCCGAAAAGCCGAGCTGCATCATGCGCGAGCGATGGCCGAAGCTGCGGAGGTCGTCCGGCGCGAACCAGCGCGCCGAGCGCAGCTGATCCGGACTGCGCCGCGTTCGTGTCGTTCGTGTCACCTGGCCGTCCAACGCAAAGTCCCCCAAACCGTCGCATCGTTTATCCGGCCCGCCGCCGAGCCGCAATTTTATGTTGACACAGCTTCGATCGCATTTCTAATCTTCCATCACAACTAAAATTTCAATTTGGGAGGAATACCAATGACCATGACCGCCATCGGTCGGTGTCTCGCCGTTCTCGTCGCCGGCGCCGCCCTCGCCGCGCCCGCCGCGGCCGAGACGACGCTGCGCATCGGCACCGTCCTCGCCCCCAGCGACCCGATGGGTCAGGGGCTCGACAAGTTCGCCAAGGAGGTGGAGGAGCAGACCGGCGGCGAGGTCGTCGTCGAGGTGTTTCACAACAGCCAGCTCGGCGACACGACCGAGATGCTCGACCAGGCTCGCGCCGGCGCCAACGTGGGCACCGTGACGGACGTGGCCCGCCTCTCCTCGTTCGTGCCCTCGCTCGCCATCATGTCGGCCCCCTTCCTGTTCGACACCTACGAGCAGGCCGACAAGTTCGCCCTGTCCGACGCCTACATGGGCTGGGGCGAGGAGCTGGCCGACAAGGCCGGTCTCGTGATGCTGGCCTCCAACTGGTACCAGGGCGCCCGCCACGCGCTGACGCAGAAGCCGTTCACCACGCCGGCCGAGCTGTCGGGCGTCAGGATGCGCACCATCGGCGCGCCGGTGTGGATCGAGACGATCCGCGCGATGGGCGCCGAGCCGACGCCGATCGCCTGGGGCGAGGTCTATTCCGCGTTGCAGCTCGGCACGATCGACGCGGCCGAGGCGCAGCCCACCGCCATCACCGGCGCCAAGCTGAACGAGGTGGTGAAGCACGTCACCAAGACCGGCCACATCCAGCTCGTCACCGCCCTCGTCATCTCGGCCGACACCTGGGGTGACATCTCGCCCGAGAACCAGAAGATCGTGCGCGATCTCGCGGTCGAGAACGGCCGCTACGCCTCCGGCCTCACCATCGAGCTGGGCGACAAGGCGCTGGCGGACGTCGCCGCGTCCGGCGTCGAGGTGCACGAGGTCGACCTCGCGCCCTTCAAGGAGGCGGTCGCCAGCGTCTACACCGAGCTGAACCTCGAGAAAGAGGCCGAGATCGCGAAATCGGTGATCGGCGACTGAGGCCGGGTGCCGGATCACGTCATGTCGAGCGCCTCGATGCTCACCGCAGGCACCGTCCTTCGCAAAGTGGAGGGGGGCGCCGCGGTCCTCCTCCTCGTCGCCATCGTCGTCCTCGTCGCCGGCGCGTCCATCGCGCGGGCGGTCGGCTCGCCGATCATCTGGTCGATCGAGGTGGCGCAGCTCCTCTTCGTGTGGCTGTGCGTGCTGGCGGCGGACCTCGCCTTGCAGGAAAGCCGCCACTTCGGCCTCGCCATCCTCGCCGATTGGCTGGGCCCGGCCCGCTATCGCTGGGTCGAGCTCGTCAATCTCGCGGTGCTGGCGGTGCTGCTCGCCTTCCTGCTGCGCTACGCGGTGAAGAACACCGTGCTGATGAACCCGCGCCTCTTCGGCGCCGCGCAGATGCCGGGCTCGTGGACGCACGCGTCCATGGCGCTCGGCTTCGCGCTGATGCTGCGCACCGTCCTGTCCCGCTTCATCGCCATCGCCCGCGGCCGCGCCGTCGCCGCGCCGATGTCCGCCAACAGTCAATCCTGATGCTGCTACTCATCGCCGGGCTCTTCGCCCTCTTCCTCCTCGTCGGCCAGCCGGTCGCGTTCGCGCTCGGGCTCGCGGCCATCCCCGTCTTCATCTTCTCCGGCACGATGCCGCCGACGGTGGCGGTGCAGAAGATGGTCGGCGCCACGCAGAGCTTCCCGCTCCTCGCGGTGCCCTTCTTCATCCTCGCCGGCAACCTGATGAACGTGTCGGGCATCACCGAGCGGCTGGTGCGCTTCTCCCGCCTCCTCACCGGATGGCTCGCGGGGGGCCTCGCGCAGGTCTCCATCGTCCTGTCGTTCATGATGGGCGGCATCTCAGGCTCGGCCGTCGCCGACGCCTCGATGGAGAGCCGCCTGCTCGGCCCGTCGATGATCGCGCAGGGGTACTCCCGGCCCGTCACCGCGGCGATCCTCGCCTTCGGGTCGATCATCACGGCGACGATCCCGCCCTCCATCGGGCTCATTCTGTTCGGCTACATCAACGAGGTGTCGATCGGGCGGCTCTTCCTGGCCGGCGTCCTGCCGGGCGCGCTGCTGACGCTGGTGCTGATGGCGACCACCTGGCTCGTCGCCCGCCACAAGGGCTACGCGGCCGACCTCGCCGAGCTGCCGAAGAGGCGCGAGCTGTGGGCGAGCTTCAAGGAGAGCGTCTGGGCGCTGATGTTCCCGGTGATCCTGATCGTCGGCTTCCGCTTCGGCATCTTCACCGCCACCGAGGCCGGCGCCTTCCTGGTGGTCTACGCCGGCATCATCGGCGTCTTCGTCTACCGCGAGCTGACGCCGGCCCGCATGCTCGAAGCGCTGCGGGCCTCGGTCTCGGACCTCGGCATGATCATGCTCCTCATCATGATGGCGGGCGTCCTCGGCTACGCGATCACCATCGAGCGGGCGCCGCAGCAGATCACCGAGTTCGTGACCACGCTGTCGGAGAATCCGGCGGTGATCCTGGCGCTGGTGATGGGCGTCCTCGTCGTCTCGGGCATGTTCCTGGAGGGCGCGGCCAACATCCTCCTGGTGACGCCGATCATCATGCCGGTGGTGACCGCGGCGGGGTTCGACCCGATCCACATGGGTATCCTGATGGTCTTCCTCATCAACCTCGGTGGTCTCACCCCGCCGGTGGGGGTCATCATGTTCGCCGTATGCGGCATTCTGGATGTGAAGACCGGTGCCTATACCCGCGCTTCGATGCCGTTCTTCCTTGCGCTTTTCGTCTTCTTCATCCTACTCATCCTGGTTCCAAGCATCTCGACGTCGCTGCCGCGGCTTCTGATGTGATGACGGGACGACGTGGGGGCGCCGCCATGTATTCGCCTCGGCTGGACGGAGAGAGCGACATCCTCGCCAAAGCACCGGGGACGAGCGCCTACCTGCCGACGTCCGCCCGCGTGTTCGACGAGCTGCGGGCGCGCATCGTCGCGCTCGACCTCGCCCCCGGCATGCGCCTCTCGCGCCCCGATCTCGCCAAGGCGTTCGGCGTCAGCCAGTCGCCGGTGCGCGAGGCGTTGCAGCGCCTCGAGACGCTGGGCCTCGTCGCCACCTACCGCCAGTCCCGCACCGAGGTGACGCACATCGACCAGGCGATGGTGCGTCACGAGCAGTTCTTCCGCACCGGGATCGAATGCGAGGTGGTCAACCGCCTCGCCGGCCTCGGCGACACGTCGGGCCTCCTGGAGGCGCGGGGGATTCTCAAGATGAGTCAGGCGCTCGCCGACGATTCCTCGCAGATCGACCTCTTCCGCCGGCTCGACGAGGATTTTCACCGCGCGCTCTTCATGGCCGCCGGGCAGGAGGCGCTGCACGCGCTGGTGCTGGAGCGCACCAGCCAGATGGCGCGGCTGCGCACGCTGGACCTCCCCAGCGCCGGCAAGATGCAGTCCGTGCTGGAGGGGCACGGCGCGGTGCTGGCCGCCATCGAGGCCGGCGACCGCCACGGCGCCACCGACGCCATGCGCCGCCACCTCTCCGGCACCATCGAGCGCATGCCCGCCATCGTCGCCCAGCAGCCGGACTTCTTCGTCCCCGCCCCGTGAGGTGCGCCCCGCCTCAGCCCCGTCGCGAGCGGGAGGCGGGGGCGAGGATGCCGGCGTCGAGGGCGGCGAGGGAGCCGAGCCCGAGCATCGCCATGTCGCGATCGACCTCGGCGGCGAGGATCGCGGCGGCGTGGCGCACGCCGAGCGTACCGGCGACGGCGGCCGCGAACAGGAAGGGCCGGCCGACGAAGGCGAAGTCCGCCCCCAGCGCCAGCGCCCGCAGGACGTCCGAACCGCGCCGCACGCCGCTGTCGAGCATCACCGCCATGTCGCCCGCGGCGGCCTTCACCGCCGGAAGCGCGGCGATGGCGCTGAGCGAGCCGTCGAGCTGACGGCCCCCGTGGTTGGAGACGACGATGCCGTCGGCGCCGATGTCGCGCGCGCGGGCCGCGTCCTCCGGCGCGATCACGCCCTTGATGACGAGCTTGCCGGGGAAGGTCCGGCGCACCAGCTCGGCGTGATGCCAGGAAAGCGTCGCACGGCCGGCGAAGGAGCGCACCACGTCGCGCGCGACGATGGGCGGGCCGCGGGTGACGTCCTGGTTCTCGAAGTGGGGAACGCCGTGGGTGAGAAGCGTGCGGGCGAAGGTGCCGAAGACCCAGCCCGGCCGCGTCGCCCCCTGCAGGAAGAGATCGAGGCTCGGCTTCATCGGCGCGCCGAAGTTGTCGCGCTTGGAATCCTCGCGGTTGCCGGCGACGGGGACGTCCCCGGTCATCACCAGCACCTCGTAGCCGGCGGCGGCGATGCGCTCCACCATCGGCACGACGCGCGCGTCGTCGCCCGGCAAATAGGCCTGGTACCAGCGGCTCGGCCCTTCGGCGGCGACCCGCTCCATCGCCGTCAGCGACGTGGCGCTCATCACCGCCGGGATCCCGGCCGCGGCGGCGCCCTTGGCGAGGGCGACGTCACCGTCGTAGGCGGCGAGCGCGGAGAGACCCATCGGCGAGATGCCGAAGGGGTGGGCGTAGGTCCGGCCGAACAGCGTGGTGCGCTGGTCGCGCGTGCCGTGACCGCCCAGCACCCGCGGCATCAGCCGCACCGCGTCGAAGTCGGCGCGGTTGCGGGCCATGGCGACGGTGTCGTCCGACCCGCCGGCTACGTAGGAGTAGACGCCGCGCGGCAGCTTGCGCCGCGCGACCCGTTCGAAATCGTCGAGGTTGAAGACCCGGCGCAGCGCCCGCGGCAACGCCTCGTGCGGCCGCTTCTCGATCGCGGGGTCCGAGCGCGCCGGGGCATCCCCGGCGCGGGCCGCCGCCGGGTCGGGACGCGCGGTGGCGGCCTCTTCGCTCACGCCTCGAACTCGCAGCCCCGCGCTTCCAGCGTCTTGTCGACCCAGGCGCGGTCCTGCGTGCCGGCGGCGATCGCCTCGAACTCGCGCCCCTCGGCCGCTTTCTTGGCCTCGGACGCCGCGAGCACCGTCTCGGCCTCGGCGTAGGGCACGCACAGCATGCCGTCGCCGTCGCCGATGACGAGGTCGCCCGGCTCGATGATCATGCCGTCGATCGCGACCGGCACGTTGATCTCGCCCGGCCCGTCCTTGTAGGGCCCGCGGTGGGTGACGCCGGCGGCGAACATACCGATGCCCGATTCGCGGATCTCGTCCACGTCGCGGATCGCCCCGTCGATCACGAAGCCGACGATGCCGGCCTTCTTGCCGATCGTCGTCATGATGTCGCCGAGGATGGAGTTGGTGAGATCGCCGCCCGCGTCGACGACGATGACGTCGCCCGGCCCGGCCATGTCCAGCGCCTTGTGCACCATGAGATTGTCGCCCGGCCGCGTCTTCACGGTGAGGGCGACGCCGGCGAAGCGGGTCCCCTCCTTGTGGTAGGGGCGCAGGCGCGCGCCGCCGGCGGTCATGCGCCACATCGAGTCGGAGACGTTGGCGACGGGGAGCGCGGCGAAGCGCTCGACGATGGCCGCGGGGACGGTGCGTTTGCGCTTCATCACGCGGAAACCGATGGTCATGGGGATCCTCCTTCGGATCGTGTTGCGGCCGGCGCGTCAGGCGTCGACGGATTGGAGAGCGGCGAGAACCTTGTCGACGACGGCGGTGCCGACGTTGAGGAGGGCACGGTGGGTCTGCGCGCCCGCGTGCGGCGTCGCGACGAAGTTGGGGGCGGCGAGGAGCGGGCTCTGGAAGCTCGGCTCCGCCTCGAAGACGTCGGACGCGGCGCCGGCGAGGCGGCCGTCGTGGAGCGCGGCGGCGAGGGCCGCCTCGTCGACGATCCCGCCGCGGGCGCAGTTGACGAGGAAGGCCCCCGGCCGCATCCGCGCGATCCGGTCCGCGTCGATCAGGTGGCGCGTCTCGTCGTCGAGCGGGACATGCAGGAAGACGACGCGCGATTCGGCGAGCAGCGCGTCGAGGCTTTCGACGCGGCGCACGCCCTCCGGCCACCGCTCCAGGTAGGGATCGAAAGCGGCGACCGGGGCGCCGAAACCGCCGATCAGCCGGCGCGCGACGCGGCTGCCGATGGCGCCGAGGCCGACGATGCCGGCTTCCATCTCGCCGACTTCGTAGCCGCGGTGCTGCGGGCCGCGCTGCGCCTCGCCGGCGCGCAGTGCGTCGGTGTGCTGGACGAGGCGGCGCGACAGCGCCAACGCCATCGTCAGCGCCAGGTCCGCCACCGAATCGGCGTTGACGCCGGGGGTGGAGCGCACCGCGAGGCCGGCCGCCTCGCACGCCGCGACGTCGATATTGTCGAGCCCGGCGCCGTGCTTGGCGACGACGCGCAGGCGCGGCGCGGCGGCGACGTCGGCGGCGGTGATCGGGTGGGCGCGCACGATCACCGCATCGGCCACGTCGCGCCAATGATCGGCCTCGCCGGGGCCGAGGACGTCGGCGTGCCGGGCGAGGCGGTCCATCGCCTGCTGATGGATGGGGTCGAGTACGGCGACGACGGGGCGGCTCATCGGGCCTCTCCTGCGAGCCAGCGGGCTGTTCTGGCGGTGTCGGGACGGGGGGACGGCGCGGCGCCGGCGAGACGGCCGGCGGTGACGCGGAAGCGGGCGAGGACGGCGGCGGACGGACCGGCATCGAGTTGGTGCGCGGCGGGTGGGCGACCAGTCTCGCCGTAGTGGGCGAGCCGGACGCGTGTCGCTCCCTCCTTCGGCGCATCGAGGCCGGGCGAATTCTGCACGTCCCTCGCGTTTCCTGCGGCCATCGCGATCCTCCCGTGGCTCTCTTTTCCGTACAGAAAAAATACAAAACGGAGTGGGAGCGCAATCCCTGCGGTGGTGCCGAGCGTCAGTTTGTTTCGCCAAGCCGGGAGGTATTCCTGGCGTTTATTGCGCCCATAGGCGCACCGGATTGCATTTCCGTGCCGAAGCTCTTGCCCCGTGCATTTGGGTTCGTATAGCGTTGTTCGTGTCCAAAAAGCGGGGCCAGCGGCGATCAACGCCGTGGTCGATCGTCTCGATTGGGAGGGACCATGAAGAAATCCATCGCGCTCGCCGCAACCCTTGCGGCGTCGGTCGCCGCCACGTCCGCATACGCGGAATATCCCGAGCGGCCCATCACCATGATCGTCGCCTACAGCGCCGGCGGCGGCACCGACATCGCCGCCCGCACCCTCGTCCCCTTCATCGAGAAGGAGCTCGGCGACGGCGCGTCGATCACCGTCGTGAACCGTCCGGGCGCCGGCGGCGAGATCGGCTTCACCGCCCTCGCCCAGGCCAAGCCCGACGGCTACACCATCGGCTTCATCAACACGCCGAACCTCCTGTCGATCCCGATCCAGCGCAAGGCGCGCTACGACATCGACAGCTTCGCCCCGATCGCCAACATCATCTACGATCCGGGCGCGTTCAGCCTGCGTCCCGACGAGGGCATCTCCACCCTCGACGAGCTGGTCGCCTTCGCCAAGGAGCATCCGGGCGAGGTCACCTACGGCACCACCGGCATCGGCTCCGACGATCACCTCGCCGCGCTCAACTTCGAGCGTCTGGCCGGCGTCAAGTTCGAGCACATCCCCTTCTCCGGCAACGCCGACGTGCGCGCCGCGGTCATCGGCGGCCACGTCATGATGGCCTCGATGAACGTCTCCGAGACGGTGCAGGACGTCGACGACGGCACGCTGGTGCTGCTGGGCCAGATGTCCGAGGAGCGCTGGGAAGGCGCGCCGGACGTGCCGACCTTCCAGGAGCAGGGCTACGACGTGATCATGGGCTCCAACCGTGGCATGGCCGCCCCCGCCGGCGTCGACGCCGCGGAGTTGCAGACGCTGTCCGACGCGGTCGGTCGCGCCGTCGCCAACCCGGAGTTCCGCGCCGCGGCGGCCAAGCAGGACCTCGCCCTCGCCTTCCAGGACCGCGAGTCCTTCCGCACCTCGCTCGAGCGGCTCGATTCCACGCTGCAGACGCTGTGGAAGGAAGAGCCCTGGGTCGCCAACGACTGACCCACACCGCCCCTTCGCGGGGCGGCAGCGGCCGGGGGCGGCACACGCCGCGCCCGGCCTAGCCCGACAGGCACGATGCCCGCGGGCGACGTCGACGACGGCATCGTCCTCGGCGGCGGACCCGCCAACACGGGCCGCCGCGACGAGCACCAAGAAGCCGGCAAACGGCTCGGACACGACCTATCGACATATTCCGGGAGGGGCTGATGGCGAACAGAGCTGCCATCGAACTCGCGACGGCGCTCGGCGTCGGCGCGATATCGGTTTTGGGGGTGATCGAGGCGGCGGGGTATCGCGGCGCCTCCTCCTACATGCCGTTGGCGGTGACGGGCTTCGCCGCGGCGCTCTCGGCGGTCTGGGCGACGCAATCGGCCCTCGCGCTCTCACGCGGCACGGGGGTGCGGGTGACGCTCGACCGCGGCCTTCTCCTGCGTTTCGCCATCATCGTCGCGGCCGTGATCGGCTATGTCCTCGCCGTCACCTATGTCGGCTTCTTCACCGCCACGCTGATCATGGTGCCGGGGCTGTCGTTCCTCATCGGCTACCGCAACCTGCCGGTGGCGCTGATCACGTCGGCGGGCTTCTGCGTGGTCCTCTACGGCGTTTTCCGGCTGCTGCTGTCGATCCCGCTGCCGCCCGAGACGCTCCTCCAAGCCCTGGGCCTGTGATCCGATGGACATGATTTCCCCGATCCTCGACGCTGCGCCCGCCGTCTTCGCGCCCAGTGTCGTCATCGCGATGATCGTCGGCGTGGTCGTCGGCATCTCGGTGGGCGCGCTGCCCGGCCTGTCGGCCACCATGGGCATCGCTGTCCTCATCCCGCTGACCTTCGCGATGGAGCCGCTCGTCGCGCTCGGCATGATCGCCGGCATCTACAACGGGGCGATGTACGGCGGGTCGATCCCGGCGATCCTGCTCCGCATCCCCGGCACGCCGGCCGGCATCGCCACCGTGTTCGACGGGCACGAGATGGCCAAGAAGGGCGAGGCACGCCTGGCGCTCGACATCTCGCTGGCCTCGTCCTCGCTGGGCAGCGCGGTGTCGGCGCTCGCGCTCCTCTTCCTGGCGCCGCCGCTGGCGGCCATCGCGCTGAAGTTCTCGCCGGCGGACTACTTCTGGCTGGCGCTCTTCGGGCTCACGACGATCTCGGTGCTCCTCGCCGGCAATCCGGCCAAGGGCTTCCTGTCGGCCTCCTTCGGCCTCGTCCTCGGCATGGTCGGCATCGACAGCCTGACCGGCGCCGAGCGCTTCACCTTCGGCACGCTGGATCTGCTTTCGGGGATCGACATCATCGTCCTCCTCACCGGCCTCTACGCCATCCCCCCGGCGATCGACCTGATGCTTGGCGGCGAGGCGCTCACCAAGGGCAGTCTCTCGCTCGGCAACAAGCGCACGCCGTTCCGCTGGCGCACGCTGATCCCGGTGTGGATCCGCAGCTCTCTGATCGGCCTCTTCGTCGGCATCATCCCGGCGCTCGGCGGCAACATCGCGGCGCTTCTGGCCTGGAACGAGCAGCGCCGCGTCACCAAGGACAAGGCCAATTACGGCAAGGGCATGCCTGAGGGCCTCGCCGCCCCCGAGTGCGCCAACAACGCCGACACCGGCGCCACGCTGATCCCGGCGCTGACCTTGGGCGTGCCGGGCAACGCCGTCGCCGCGGTCATCCTCGGCGCGCTGCTGGTGCACGGCCTTCGCCCCGGCCCGGAGCTCTTCCGCGCCGACGCCGACACCGTCTACGGCTTCATGCTGACGATGCTGGTGACGGCGGGCCTGATGTTCGTCATCGGCAAGATCGGCGCGCGGGCGTTCATCAACGTCCTGCGGATGCCGTCGCGCATCCTGGGCCCGATGATCATCGCGCTCACCACCGTCGGCGTCTACGCGGTCCACAACTCGATGTTCGAGGTGTGGCTGATGCTGGCGTTCGGTGCGGTCGGTTACGGCATGGAGAAGCTCGACATTCCCACGGCACCGGCGGTGCTGGCGGTGATCCTGGGGCCGATGGCGGAGGAATCGTTCCGCCGTGCGCTGCTGATCGGCCGCGGCGACCCGCTCTACTTCGTCGCCGGACCGATCTCGTGGGTGCTGATCGCACTGATCGTGCTCACGGTGCTGACACCGGCGTGGCGGGCCTGGCGCAGCCGCCGGGGTGCCGGTGACGATGCCGCTCCCGACGACGGCGGCGAGGCGACGAGCGCCGGATGAGCGTCGGCGAGAAGGTCTATTCCACGCTGCGACGGCGGCTGATGTCGGGCTATTACGAGCCCGGCAGCAAGCTGAAGGAAGAGGTGGTCGCGGCTGACCTCTCCGTCAGCCGAACGCCGGTGCGCGCGGCGATCCACCGGCTGATCGCCGAGGGGCTCTTGGAGCCGGCGCCCAAGCGCGGCGCGCTGGTGACGCCCTGGGGCGCGCAGGACGTGGAAGACATCTTCAACCTGCGCATCATGCTGGAGGGCTATGGGGCATCGCTCGCGGCCAAGAACGCGACGCGCGAAGAGGTCGACCGGCTGGAGGCGCTGAACGAGGAGATCGCCGCCGCGGTCGACAGCGAGCGGGAGGACCGGCTGCAGGTCATCCATACCGCCAACCTCGACTTCCACACCGGCCTCTACGAGGCATCGCGCAGCCCGCACCTGCGGACCTTCGGCGTCAAGCTGCTGGAGTATCCGTTGGTCATCGGCGGGTTCTACATCTACGACCGCGACGACATGATCGAGAGCGTGCGCCAGCACAGCGAGATCGTCGCGGCGCTGCGGGCGGGCAACCCGGACTGGGCGCGCGCGGCGATCGCCTGCCACCTGGCCGCGGCGATCGAGCGCTTCCGCCGCGCCGGCCGCGTCGACGGTGCGACGACCTTCCGCTTTCCCATCCCCTCCTCGGAGATGAGCGCCGCAATGGAAGACGCCGCGCCCCCGCCGAAACCGCCCGACAAGGCGCGCCGCTAGAGCGGTTCGCGCTCGGAATGAATCGCTGTGGGATTCCCGAATCAGCGGAAGTCTGATTCAGCATCATGGCTGGCGATGGGGGGCCAGTCATGATGCCCAAGCTGCTCTCTGAGGATCTTCGCCTTCGCGTGGTTCGCGCCATCGACGATGGAATGTCCCGCCGGCAGGCCGCGGCGCGGTTCGAGGTCGCCCCGTCCACGGCGATCCGATGGTACGAGGCTTGGCAACGCACCGGCTCATGCCGCGCCAAGCGCCAGGGCGGCGACCGCTGGTCCCACGTCACCGAAGCCCACGCCGAGCGCATCCTCGCGATCCTGGACGGCACCGGCGACATCACCCTGGTCGAGCTGAAGGCAAGGCTCGGTGAGAGCGGCGGCACGGTCTCCATCTCGGCGCTGTCGCGCTTCTTCCGTCGCCACGGGATCACGCGCAAAAAAAGACCGGCCACGCGGCCGAGCAGGACCGCGCGGATGTCCTTGCCCGGCGGCACGCCTGGTTCGACGGGCAGGACGAGCTCGACGCCGAGCGCCTGATCTTCATCGACGAGACCTGGGCCAACACGAAGATGGCCCGCACCCACGGCCGCTGCGCCCGGGGGACAAGGCTGCGCATGCCGCTGCCGTTCGGCCATTGGAAGACGACCACGCTGGTCGCCGGGCTCTCGCTGTCCGGGATCGTCGCGCCTATGGTGCTCGACCGGGCGATCAACGGCGTATGGTTCGAGACCTACGTGGAGCAGGTTCTCGCACCATGCCTGTCGCCGGGCGACGTCGTCGTGATGGACAACCTCGGCAGTCACAAGGGTTGGCGCGTTCGCGACCTGATCGAGAGCGCCGGGGCGAGGCTCGTGTTCCTCCCGCCCTACAGCCCCGACTTCAACCCGATCGAGATGGCCTTCGCCAAGATCAAGGCGCTCCTTCGAAAGGCGGCGGAGCGAACCGTCGATGACCTGTGGGACCGCATCGGCGCGGTCCTCGACCTCGTCACGCCAGACGAAGCCCGAGCCTACTTCCGAGCCGCCGGCTATGACCCGGACTGAGCGCGAAGTGCTCTAGCCAGCCGACGGACGCCGGCTCGCGACGCCGACGAAGGCGAGCGGAGAGGCTACGATACGAAACATGACTTCGAGAGTTGCCGACTGACGTGCGGCGAACGTGTCTGGCGCGGCCTATCGCCCCTTACCGGGTGCGATGGTTGCGGGGGCAGGATTTGAACCTGCGACCTTCAGGTTATGAGCCTGACGAGCTACCGGGCTGCTCCACCCCGCGCCATTGTCGGCGAGCGCTGCGTTCGCAGCCGCATCGCGTCGACGCCCCTCATCTAGCAAGCCACGGCGCCGAGTGAAAGGGGGGGCGACACCCAATCGTCACAAAAAATGGGCGCAACATAGCTCCTATGCCGAATTGCTGGGCATCGGTGCCCCTCCGCCCGGCAACGCCATCCGCGACGACGCGGTCTCGGCCGGCCGGGGAAGCCCCACGGCGTCGAGGGCGGCCCCCTGGCGCGCGGCGACATCGTCGATCGTGAACGTCTCCAGCTGCTGCTGGAAGATCTGGAAGAAGTTCAGCTCGGCCTGCAGGTGCAGGAGCACCGCGCCGAGGCCGACCGCCGCACGGTCCATGAACACGAATTCGCGCGGGACCGTCACCGGCCCCTTCTCCTTGAGCGCCTGGTGCACCTTGAAGGCTTCGCGCCGGCCGTATTCGCCGGGCTTGGTGCCGTCGGCGAGGGTCCGCACACGATCGTCCAGGATGGGGCCGTAGATGAAGCGGGCCCAGATGTTGAGGATGTCGATCAGCTCGCGATGCAGCCCCTTGAAGCCCCATGTCTCGTAGGCGTGGACGACGCGCGCCTCGTCCCCCGAGCGCAGACCTTCGTAGAGGTCGACCACACCGCCGACGAAACTGACGGGGAAGATCCGGATGCAGCCATAGTCGAGAAGGTTGATGCCGGCCGGTGCCCCATCCTCCTCGAACACCGCGTAGTTGCCGAGGTGTGGATCGCCGTGGATGACGCCGATGCGCGCGAACGGCGCCCAATAGGCCCGGAAAAGCGCGCGGGCGATGGTGTTGCGGTCCTCGAGGGAAGCCTCGCGGTAGGTCAGGAGGCGCTTGCCCTCCATCCAGCTCATCGTCAGCAGGCGGCGGGTGGAGAGGTCGTCGTGCACCGTCGGCACGCGGATGGTGTCGTCGCCGGCGAAGGTGGCGCCGTAGAGCTTCGCCGCCCGCGCCTCGCGCGTGTAGTTCAGCTCCTCGCGCAGGCGGTCGGCGATCTCCTCCGCGATCTCGGAGGTGTCGATGCCGGGACGCATGCGGCGATGCAGGCCGAAGATGAACCCGAGCTGCCGCAGGTCCGCCTCGATGGCCGAATCCATGTTGGGATATTGCAGCTTCGCCGCGACCTCCTCGCCGGCATGGGTGGCGGCGCGGTGCACCTGGCCGAGCGAGGCGGCAGCGGCAGGCGTCTTGTCGAACCGGGCGAAACGCCGGAGCCAGTCGGGGCCCAGCTCGGCGGCCATGCGGCGCTTGACGAAGGGGTAGCCCATCGGCGGCGCGTCGGACTGGAGCGATTGCAGTTCGGCGGCATATTCGGGCGGCAGCGCGTCGGGGATGGTGGAGAGGAGCTGGGCCACCTTCATCAGCGGGCCCTTGAGGTTGCCCAGCGCCTTGGCGAGTTCCTGGGCGGTCTTGTCGTTGTCCAGCTCGGTGCCGAAGACGCGGGCGGCCATCATCTTCGCCGCCACGCCGGACATGTTGCCGCCGACGCGCGCGTAGCGGCCGGCGCGGCCGGCGAAGGTGTTCCGCTCGCGATCGCTCGCCATGGACGTCTCCCGTTGCTCCTGCGCGGAGCATATAGGGACGCGCGACCGGCGCGACCCGCGCGATGCGACGATCGGCCGGCACCCGCCGCGGGCGGCCGGCCGCCGTCCTCGATGAGGCCGCTACTTGTCGTCCTTGGGGGCGATCTTGGCGATCTCGCTCATGACGTCGTTGATGCGCGGCCGGCGGGTGCCGTGGAACGGCAGCGGGCGCAGCACGTCGAGTGCGGCCAACCCCAGTCGCGCCGTCATCAGCCCGTTGACGATACCCTCGCCGAGGCGGGCGGACAGCTTGGCGGCGATCCCCTTGCCGATCACCTCGCCGATGAGCGAATCGGTCGCCGCCATTCCGCCGGTGACGGCGAGGTGGGCGATGGCGTGGCGCAGGACGCGCAGGAAGCCCAGCGTGCCGGGACGGCCGCCGTAGATCGTCGCGATCTGTCGCACCAGCGACAACGCCGCGAACACCACGTAGGCGATGTCGACGAGGGCGCGGGGCGAGAGCGCGGTGACGGCCGCCACCCGCCGGGCAGACGAGACGATGTGCGTCACCGCCTGGCGATCGAGCGGCGAGAGCACCTCGCGTTCGCCCAGCGCGATGAGGTCGCGACCGTCGATCACCTCGCGCATGTGGCTCTTGAGGGCCTTGCGGCCGCGCGCGGTGGCGGGACGGTCGTCGTAAAGGGCGATGAGATCGGCCAGCACGTCGCGCGCGTCGGCGGGATCGTCGGTGAGGACGGCGTCGTCGGCGCGGCGGCGCAGGTCCTCGATCTGCTTGAGGTGACGGATCGCCAGCCACTCGCGCAGCACCATGCCGACGAGGCCGGCGATGACGAGCGCGGTGAGCACCGCCGCCAGCCAGCCCAGCGCCGGCACGCGGGCGAGCAGATCCTCGACGAAGGCGTAGAGCGAAAGGGAGAGCGCCAGCGCCGCGAGGCCGGAGATGCCGACGGTGAAGACCTTCAGCCAGCTCCAGCGGCGCTTCTTCTTCAGCGGCGCGGGGGTGACGACGGCCTCGCCGCGCGCGTCACCGCGTCCGTCCGCATCGGCGACGGGGTCCGCCTCGCGCCGCCGGCGACCGCCGCGGCGGCCACGCGGGGCGGCGCCGGTCCCGGGCTCGGCCTCGGGCTCGGGCGCTGCCTCGAGCCGCTCGGCGCCGAGCGGCTCGTCCGCGACCGGGTCGGGCTCGAAGATGTCCTCCTCGTCGAACTCCACCTCGTCGATGTCGAATACGATGGGGCGGCGCCTGGTCATTGGAGGCGGTCTCCGATGAGGTACTGAAGGACCCGGTCCAGCCGAATATGGGGCAGCGAGAGCGTCGTGTCGCCCGACGTCTCGATCTTGCCCGGGCGGAAGCGGAGCGTCGTCACGCCGTACTCGTCCCGCGGGGTCTCGAACACCTCGCGCGGATCGTCGGGGAGGTCGCCGGGGAAGAGGCCCACCTCGCGCCGGCCGTCGAACACCCGCTCGCCGATCCGCTCGCCCTCCATCGGGGTTCCGGCGATGGCGAGGAAGGTCTCGCCCGCCCGGGTGACGCTGGCTTCGCGGGTGGCGCGCACGGCGGCCATCGCGGCGACGTCCACCTCGGCGCCGGAGAACTCGGCCGCCTCCACCGCTTCGGCGACGAGGTGCTTGAGGATGCGCTCCAGGCGGTCATGGTCGGCGTGGTGGATGTGGTCGGCCTTGGTGGCGACGAACAGGATCTTCTGGATTCGCCGGTCCACCAGGGCACCGAGGAACGAGAGCCGGCCGGTACGGAAGCAGGCGAGCACGCCCCGCAACGCCCGTCGCAGCTCGTCGAGCGCCTGCGGGCCGCCGTTGAGCGCGGCCAGCACGTCGACCAGGACGATCTGCCGATCGAGCCGGGCGAAGTGGTCTTTGAAGAAGGGGCGCACGACGTGCGTCTTATAGCTCTCGTAGCGCCGCTCCATCATCGCCGCCAGCGAGCCCGCCGGCGGCTCGCCGTCGCTCACCGGCAGCGGCGCGAAGGTGAGCGCGGGGGAGCCTTCCATGTCGCCCGGCATCAGAAAGCGGCCCGGCGGCAGGGAGGCGAGCGCGTCGGGATCGGCCCGCGCGTCCCTCAGATAGCGGGTGAACGCCTCGGCGAGGTGCTGCGCGGTCGCCTCGCTGGCGGGGGCGGCAGGGTCGATCCCCTGGAGGGCGGCGGTGAACGGCGCGGCGTCGGCGGGGCGGCGGGCGGCCTCGTCCATCGCCTCGCGGCACCACTGCGCATAGTCGAGGTTCATCAGCGGCAGGTCGAGCAGCCACTCGCCCGGGTAATCCACCAGGTCGAGGTGCAACCGGCCGGCCCCGAAGCGACGGTTGAAGAGCCGGGCGCTCTCGTATTCGATGGTGACGCGAAGCTGCGCGATCTTGCGCGTGGAGGAGGGCCAGATACGCTCGTCCACCAGCGCCCGGACGTGATCCTCGTAGGGGAAGCGCGGCACCTCGTCGTCCGGCTGCGGGGCGAGACCCGCACTCGACAGGCGCCCTTCGGCGTAGGGCGCGAACAACGGCAGCCGCCCGCCGTGCACCAGATTGTGCACCAGCGCGGCGAGGAATACGGTCTTGCCGGAGCGCGACAGACCTGTCACGCCCAGACGCAAGGTCGGCGAGAAGGCCTCGCCCAGACGCTCGGTGACGGCCTCCGCGGCCGTCCACGCCTCACCACCGATCCGCCGCCACCGCTCGTGCACGTCGTCCCCTCGCTCGTCCTGGCTCCATTAGATGGCAGCGCCCACCGTGAACACCCGTCCGCCGCCGTCGATCACCAAAAACCGGCGAATGGCAACAAATCTGAATGCACAAGCGTTCATGCTCTAGTTCGAACGCGAGACCCCGATGCCGTCGGCTGCCCTGATCTTCAACGCCTCCTCCGGGCGCCACCTCAATTCCGCGAACGCGCTGGCGTCCACCGTCGCCGCGCTGGAACAGGCTGGCCTGACCGTCAACCCCATGCGCGGCGACTTCGGCGCGCAGCTCAAAGCCAGCCAGAAGTCCGAGGACGACATCATCGTCGTCAGCGGCGGCGACGGCACCATCCGCGCCGTGATCGAGGCGCATCGCGGCGGGGGGCGGCCCATCGGCATCCTCCCGGCTGGGACGATGAACCTCCTCGCCTACGACTTCGACATTCCCGAGGACCTCGACGCCGCCGCCGAGGTGATCGCCGCGGGCACCAAGCGTGACGTCGACTACGGGTGCGTCGGCGGGCGGGTCTTCCTGCACACGCTGTTCACCGGGCTCCCGGTGCGCATCGGCGTCCACCGCGAGGCGCGGCGCGGTCACATGCGCCTGGTCGACAGGATCTGGCTCTTCGCGCACGCGCTGACGACGCTGCCGCGGGACCCCAAGATGCTGCTGACCGCGTCCACGCCGACCGGCGAGAAAAAGCTCGACTCGCAGTCCTTCGCCGTGCTGATCGGCACCATCGGCGAGCGGATGCTGCCCCGTCCGCGACGCGATACGGTGGCCGGCGGCCAGATGACCGTGTTCGCGATCCATCCGCACAGCGGGGCGGACGTGGCGCGGATGCTGCTGCGCGGCGCCTTCGGCCAGCTCGCCAGCGACGAGCACGTCGACAAGCTGGTCGCGACCGGGGCCACCATCGCCGGGCCGCGGCGGCGCATGCACGCCATGCTCGACGGCGAGAGCACCCTCATCGCCTCCCCCTGCACGGTCGAGATCGTGCGCGGAGAGATCCAAGTGTTCGCCCCTCAGGAGGTGCCGTGACCAGACTAGCCCAGGTCTCCGACCTGCACTTCGGTTCGGAAGACCCGGCGACGACCGAGACGCTGATCCACGAGCTGAACCGCGCCCGGCTCGACCTCGTCATTCTCTCCGGCGACCTCACCCTCGCCGCCCGCAACGACGAATTCGAGCGCGCGAGAGATTTCATCGACCGCCTCGAGGCGCCGACCCTCTCGGTTCCCGGCAATCACGACATCACCCCCTGGAACATCCCCGAGCGGATGTTCCAGCCCTACAAGCGGTGGCGCCGCCATGTCGGCGAGGATCTGGAACCGACGTGGTTCTCCGACGACGTGGCGGTCGTCGGGCTCAACACCGCGCGGCGCATGCGCTTCAAACTGGACTGGTCGCGCGGCAGCCTGTCGCGCGCGCAGATCCGCGGGCTCGGCGCGCGCTTCGAAGGCGCGGCGCGTCACGCGTTCCGCATCATCGTCGCGCACCACCCCTTCCTCGAGGAGGAGGACGGCGAGTTCGCCACCAAGCCGAAGGCGATCGTGCAGCGGGCGCAGCGGGCGCTGGCCGCGTTCGTGGACGAGCGCGTCGACCTCGTCACCGCCGGCCACCTGCACCGCACCTACGCCGCCGCGTTCCAGACCCCGCCGGCCACCGCCGCCGTGGTCACCGAGGTGGGCGAGCCGCAGCACCGGGTGACGGTGATCCAGGCCGGCACCGCGCTCTCCTCGCGCACTCGCGGCGAGGCGAACGCCTTCAACCTGATCGAGATCGAGGCGGGCCGGATGGAGGTCCACCCGGTCTCGTGGACGGGGGTGAAGTGGGAGCGGGCGGCGGACCCGCTCGTGCGGATCGACCACCCCTCCGCCACCACGCCCTGACGCCGGGCCTCCTCCGCGCCACGAGCGCTGCGCCGCCGTCCGCCGGCTCACCGCCCGCCGACCCGAACCGCGGGAGAAGGCTTCAGAGGCTGGCGGTGATGCCGCCGTCGACGAAGAGGGTATGACCGTTGACGAAGCTCGCCGCGTCCGACGAGAGGAAGACGCAGGCGCCGACCAGCTCGGGCAGGTTCCCCCAACGGCCCTGCGGCGTGCGCCCGGCGAGCCACTTTGAGAACGTCTCGTCCGCCACCAGCGCGGCGTTGAGCGGGGTGTCGAAGTAACCCGGCGCGATGGCGTTGACGTTCAGGCCGTGCCGCGCCCAGTCGGTCGCCATGCCCTTGGTGAGGTTGGCGACCGCGCCCTTGGAGGCGGTGTAGGGCGCGATGCCCGGCCGCGCCAGCGCGGTCTGCACCGAGGCGATGTTGATGATCTTGCCCGCCCCGCGGCCGATCATGTGCCGCGCCACCGCCTGGCCGACGTTGAAGACGCTGGTGACGTTCGTTTTCATCAGCCGCTCGAACGCCTCCGCCGGGAACTCCTCCAGCGGGGCGCGGTGCTGCATGCCGGCATTGTTGACGAGGATGTCGATCGCGGCGCCCTCCGCCTCCGCCGCGTCGACGGCGGCGCGCACCGCGGCGTGGTCCGTCGCGTCAAAGGGGAGCGTGCGCACGTCGGCGCCGGTGGACCGCAGCCGCTCGGCGGCGGCCTCCAACTTTGCGGTGTCGCGGCCGTTGAGGATGACCGCGGCGCCGGCGGCGGCGAGCCCCTCGGCCAGCGCGGCGCCGATACCCTGGCTGGAGCCCGTCACCAGCGCCGTGCGGCCCTGGAGCGAGAAGGCGGACAATCCGTTCGGCAGATCAGTCATCGTTTCCCCGTGCGTGACCTCCGGGTGAGACGTCAACCGTCGTCCCAGAGCGTTCCGTTGGCCTGTAGTCCTGCACGCTGGGGGCCGACGACGCAAAAGCGATGGCCGGTCGGCGCCTCCATGACGGTCCAGCGTGGCCGCGCGTCCACGGTCCGCGCGCCGAGCCGCTCCATGCGGGCGACCTCGGCGGCGATATCGTCGGTCTCGATGTCGAGATGGACCCGGCTCTCGTGCGCGACCGCCTGGAGCAGCACCCGCGGCTCGTTGCCGGCGCCCTGCATAACGGCATACTTGCCGTCGGGGTCGACGGCACCGGGCTGCCCCAGCGCGGCGGACCAGAAGGCAAGCGCGTCGCCAAGGTCCTCGGTCCTGCAATCCACCACGACCACTCCCAGTCGGC
Source organism: Acuticoccus sp. I52.16.1 (assembly GCF_022865125.1). Classification (NCBI taxonomy): domain Bacteria; kingdom Pseudomonadati; phylum Pseudomonadota; class Alphaproteobacteria; order Hyphomicrobiales; family Amorphaceae; genus Acuticoccus; species Acuticoccus sp. I52.16.1. The sequence continues at coordinate 1,397,644 of NZ_CP094828.1, forward strand.
TCCGATGGGCCATCACGCGCTTCCCTCTCTCCCTCTGCGGCCGCCACAATAGAGAACATTATCGGAACATCAAGCACCATGGCCCTCTCCCGTCGTGGAGCGGGCTTTGGCGCGCCGCGCACCGGCGACGCTTCGACGAGGAGCGTACCCTCGCCGCGCCTCAGGCGGCCGCGCGGGTGGCCTCGGCGCCGCCACGCCCCCCGCCGATCTGCCGCAGGCGGGCGAGCGCGGGCGGCATCACCGCCTCCTCCGGGATGGCGCAGAGGCCGGCCCGCGTCATCAGCCGGCCGAGCGACGGGTCCGCCGTCAGCACCGCGAACGGGATCGCCAGGACCAGCCCGGCGATCACCGGCGCGGCGAGCCAGAGGATGTCCGGCGCCAGGGCTGCGATCAGCACGCCGAGGGCGAGGCCGAAGACCGTCTGCGGCAAGAAGGTGCGCACCGCCTCGCCCCAGGTGACCGAGCGGACGGCGCGCGGCTGCGCCCCCCAGGCGACCCGCCGGCCGAAGATCAGCGCGAAGGCGAACACCGCGACCGCGAACGCCACCGCCGGCGCCATCAGCATCGAGGCCGTCAGCTCGAAGGCGCCGCCGGCCGCCGCCCGCAGCCGCCCGCCGTAGCGGCGCGACTGCACCGGGCTCGCCACCACCGCCACGAGGCCCATGATCTTCGGCGCGAAGCACATGAAGAGGATCACCCCGACGAGCGCCAGCCCCCACCCGGCCGGCACCGCGGCGCCGTGCACCGCGACCGCGACGGCGCCCAGCAGGATGAACATCATCCACGCCGGCGCGCCGAGATACATGACGATGGCGAGCGCCAGCTGCACGCGGCTGATCGCCTTCAGCCCCGGCATGGCCAGAAGCTGAAAATACTGGAAATTCCCCTGGCACCAGCGCAGCTCGCGGCGGATGAAGTCCGGCAGCGTCGGCGGGTTCTCCTCCCAGCTCTCGCTCTCTTCCGCGATCACCCGCACGTGGTAGCCGGCGCGGCGCATCAGCACCGCCTCCACCTGATCGTGGCTCATGATGTGCCCGCCCAGCGGCCCGGAGCCGGCGAGCTTGGGCAACCGGCAATGCGCCGCGAACGGTGCCATCCGGATCAACGCGTTGTGACCCCAGTAAGGCCCGCAATCTCCCGTCCACCAGACCGAGCCGGCGGTGTAGGCGCGCATCCCGTGACGCATTCCGAACTGGAAGGTGCGCGTGAACATCGAGGTGGAGGGCGTGCCGATCGCCAGTGTCTGAAGGATGCCGATGTGCGCGGCGGCCTGCATCGTGCGCACCAGGCGCAGGACGACGCGTGCGGCGAGGTAGCTGTCGGCGTCGAGCGTCAGGAAGAAGTCGTACTCGGCCGCGTGGGTGGCGCAGAAATCCTCGACGTTGCCGGCCTTGAAGCCGCGATTGTCGCTGCGGCGGCGGTAGTGGATCCGGCCGGCGCGCGCGTTCTCGTGGCGCCAATGGGCGATCTCGTCCGCCTCCGCGGCGGCGATGGCCGGGTCGTCGGTATCGGACAGGACATGGACGTGGAAATGGTCGGCCTCGCCGGCGGCGTCCAGCTCGTCGAACATCAGCCTCAGCCGGCCGATCGCCTCCGCCGGCGCCTCGTTGCGCAGCGTCATGACGATGGCGGTGCGGGTGGTGATGGCGCTGCCCGCCGCCTCGTCGAGCGCCAGCGGGTCGTCCGCGCGCGGACCGCGCACCAGCAGCCACGTGCCGATGACGGCGTTCCAGAACCCGATCGACAGCCACGGCAGCGTGACCACGTAGGCGCCCCACATCAGCCCCTCCCCGAGCCCGATGCCGTCGCCCGCCAACAGCGCCAGCATCGCCCCGGCGAGCCCGGCGACCGTGACCACGTTGAGCAGTGTGAAGACGATCCGCCGCCCCAGCAGGCGCCGTTCGAGATTCACGGGGTGCATTCGCGGAGGGGCGCCGGCCATCATCATCGTCATTTCAGCTACCGTTTCTCGGGATATCGCAGGACGCAGGCCCTGGCGCTGTGCTCGTCGGCACTCGACACGCGCGACACTTCGGATTTAACGACGTCGATATGGAAGAACGTCCCGTCACGACCACCGGGGTGCGACAAGCCACGGCACTCTGGTGCGTGGCGGCGGGACGATATGCCTTGCGCCCCGCCCCGCAACCGCTCGCCGGCGCCGACACCGTCCGCATCGCCGCGCGCTACTCCGCCGTCAGCCGCGGGACCGAGCGGCTCGTCCTCGAAGGGCGTGTGCCGGACAGCGAGGCCGACCGGATGCGATGCCCCAACCAGGAGGGCGAATTCCCCTTCCCGGTGAAATACGGCTACGCAATGGTCGGCGAAATCGTCGACGGACCGGCCGAACGCCGCGGCGAACGCGTCTTCCTCCTGCACCCGCATCAGACCCTCGTCACCGTCCCCGCGGCGGCGGCCGTCGCAGTGCCGCCGGCCGTGCCGTCCCGCCGCGCGACCCTGGCCGCCAATATGGAGACGGCACTCAACGTCGTATGGGACAGCAGGGCCGCACCCGGGGATCATATCCTCGTGATCGGCGCCGGCGTCGTGGGGCTCCTCGTCGCGCGCATCCTGGCGCGGATCCCCGGCACCACCGTCACCGTGATGGACCGCGACGAGGCCAAACGCGGCGTCGTCTCGGCGATGGGCGCCGCGTTCGGTGCGGGCGCCCTGCCCGGCGCGCCGGTGGACGTCGCCATCAATGCCAGCGGCAGCGGCGCGGCGCTGACGGATGCGATCGCCGGCGCGGGCCTGGAGGCGCGCATCGTCGAGGCGTCGTGGGTGGGAGACGGGACGGTCGCCGTCCCGCTCGGCGGCGCCTTCCATTCGCAGCGGCTGACGCTGGTGTCCTCGCAGGTGGGACGCGTGCCGGCCGAGCGCGCGGCCCGCTGGACCACCACGCGGCGGCTTCAAACCGCACTCGCCCTGCTGGACGACCCCGCACTCGACGTGCTTCTGACGCACAATATCGCGTTTGGCGATGCACCCGACTGCCTGCCCCGCCTCCTCACCGACGACGGTCCCCTGGCGATCACGCTCGAATACGTACCGGAGTGAACCATGTACGCCCTCGAAGTCCGCGACCACATCATGATCGCCCACAGCCTGCCCGGTCCCGCCTTCGGCCCGGCGCAGAACATGCACGGCGCGACCTTCGTGGTGGACGCGACCTTCTATTCCGAAGTGCTCGGCCCCAACGACATCGTCATCGACATCGGCCTCGCCACCGAGACGCTGAAGGAGGTGCTGGCCCCGCTGAACTACGCCAACCTCGACGTGCTGCCCGACTTCCAGTCCAAGCGCTCGACCACCGAGGTGCTGTGCCGCTGGGTGTTTGACCGGCTGGCCGCCGCGGCGCGCGACGGCACGCTGGGCGACGACGGGCGCAACGTGACGCGCATCCGCGTGACCTTGAACGAATCCCACATCGCAAAGGCCTGGTACGAAGCCGCGCTCTGAGGATGCGCATCGCCTTCGCGATCCCAGGTGACATCGACGCCCCGTCCGGCGGCTACCGCTACGACCGGCGGATGCTGGGCGAGCTGCGGGCGCTGGGTCACGATGTCACCCACCTGGTGCTGGACGGCGCCTTTCCCGTCCCCACGTCCGCCGAGGCCGCCCGCGCGGCGGACGCCTTGGCGGCGGCCGACGCCGACGTTCTGCTGGTGGACGGTCTCGCCTTCAGCGCCATGCCGGCCGACGCGCTCGGCGGCGTCCAGACCCCCATGGTGGCGCTGATCCACCACCCGCTGGCGCTGGAGACCGGCCTCTCCGCGGCCGCGGCGGCGCATCATCGCGAGATGGAGACCGCCGCGCTCGGCCAGGCGGCCGGCGTCGTCGTCACCAGCCCGCCGACGGGGGAGAGCCTGGTCGCGGCCTATGGCGTCCCCGCGGGCCGAATCAGCGTCGCGGTGCCGGGGCTGGACCCCGCCTGGCACCAGGAACGCCGGCCGGTGGACCCGCCCCTCATCGTAGCTGTCGCCTCGATAATTGCACGCAAAGGTTACGACGTGCTAATCGCGGCGTTGACCGAGATCAGTGACATGCCGTGGCGCTGCGCTATCATCGGCTCCAAAGACTGGGACCCGATCCTGGCTTCGTCGCTCGAAACGTCGATCGAACCGCTGGCAGGCCGCATCATGCTGACGGGTGAACTCGATGAACCGAACATTCGCCGACACTATGCGGACGCGAGCGTCTTCGCGCTCGCGACGCGATACGAGGGGTTCGGAATGGTGTTTCTCGAAGCCATGGCGTCCGGCCTCCCGGTCGTCACGACGCGCGGCGGCGCAGTGCCGACGGTCGTGCCCCCGGACGCCGGCATCCTCGTCGACGTGGACGACGTGGGCGCCTTCGCCGCCGGTCTGCGCACCGTGCTGAGCGATCCCGCCTGCGCCGAGCGCCTCTGCGCCGGCGCCCGCCGTGCCGCCCGGTCCGCCGTCCGCTGGGAGGACAGTGCGGCGGTGATCGCGGCCCGCCTTGCCGAGGTCGTCACCACGCCATGAGCTTCAGCTCGAGCTGGCTCGCTCTGCGCAGCGATGCCGACCGCCGCGCCCGCTCCACCCTGACCACGCGGCTCACCCGCCTGACCGAGCCGATGCGCCGCCCGCTGCGGGTGATCGACATAGGCTCCGGCACCGGCGCGACCGTGCGCGAGCTCTTCCCGCATATCCGCCCCCCGCAGGACTGGACCCTGGTCGACGCCGATCCGGAGCTGCTTGCGATCGCCAAGGCGCAGCTCGCCGGGCACGGCGGGCTGCGCATCGCGACGCACGTCGCCGACCTGCGGGTCGAGCCGCTGTGGACCGAACCGCCGGACGTCGTCACCGCCTCCGCCGTGTTCGACATCACCTCCCAGGAATTCGTCGACCGGCTAGCCAAGGCGCTGGCCGCGCACAAGATCCCCTTCCTGTCGATGCTGACCTACGACGGCCGCCTCGCGATCACGCCCGAGCACCCCTTCGACGAGACGGTGATCGAGGCGTTCAACGCCCATCAGCGGGGCGAGAAGTCGTTCGGGCCGGCGCTGGGACCGGCCGCCGCCGACGCGCTGACCACGGCGCTCCGCGCGGTCGGCGCCACCGTCGAGGAGGCGGACAGCGCGTGGAGCCTACAGTGGCAGCTCGACCCGGAACTGATGCAGGCGACGCTCGACGGGTTCGCGGCCGCCGCGACCGAGATCCTGCCCGAGCGCGCGGACGAGGTCGCCGCCTGGCGCCGGGACCGCAAGACCGTGTCGACGATCTTCGTCGGCCACCGCGATCACTTCGCGACGTTCTGAAGGCCGCCGAGGTCGCAGTCGAAGACGACGTCCCCGCCCGCCAAGGTCGACACCTCGACGGCCGGCCGCAGCGCGCCATCGAGCCGGTCGATCGGCGGTAGCGCGATGCCGATCGGGCCGGAGCCGATGATCATCGGCGCGACCAGCACGGCGATCCGGTCGATGACACCGGCGGCGAGAAAGCCGCTGACGGTCGTCGCCCCGCCCTCCACCAGGACCCGCGTCAGGCCCCGCTCGGCGAGCGCATGCAGCACGGCGGCCGGCGCCAGCGGCTCGCCCTCGGCCGCCGCGCCGGGCGGGATCGTCTCCACCCCGGCCGGATCGTGCGCGTGCGGCGGGCCGAAGACGATGCGCCGGCAACCGTCCTCGCGCAGCAGCTTCAGCGCCGCGCCGGCCGAGCGCCGCCGGTCGATCAGCACCCGCGCCGGATCCCGTCCCTCGACGTGCCGCACCGTCAGCCGCGGGTCGTCCGCCCGCGCGGTGCCGGCGCCGATCACCACCGCGTCCACCTCCGCCCGCAGGCGGTGCAGCAACGTGATCGCCTCCGGGCCGTTGATGTAGTGGGAGTGGCCGGTGGGCGTCGCGATGCGCCCGTCGAGCGACTGGCCGAGCTGGGCCACGACCAGCGGCCGTCCCGCCGCCGCCGCCTCGCGCAGCGCCTCGAGGATGCGCATGCCGCGGCGCCCCGCCGTCACCGGCCGGGCCACATGCGTTGAAACACCCCGTCGCGCTTGACGAGGAGATGGAACAGCGCGCCAGCGATGTGCAGCGCGGCCACGGCGATCAAGACGAACGCCGCCGTCTCGTGCCAGGCGGCGACGAGCTTGTAGGTCTCCTTGTCGGGTGCGGTGAGGGCCGGGAGGGAGAACCAGTCGAACACCTGGCGGGCCGGGAACAGTGACACCGCCGTCCACCCCAGCAGCGGCAACACGACGAGGAGCGCGTAGAGCGCCCAGTGCGTCGCCGCGGCGACGACGCGCTGGAGCGGGTGCAACGGCGGATCGATCGCCGGAGCACCCGCGAGGAGACGGTTGACCAATCGCAAAGTCGTGAACCACAAGATCGTGAAGCCGACGAGCTTGTGGCTGGAATAGAGCCAGTTGGTCAGTGCATCCCAGATGCCGAGGTCGCCGCCGCGGTAGGTCATGAGGAAACCGGTCGCCAGCATGAACAGCACCGCCAAGACGGTAAGCCAATGAAACCCCTTGGCGATCGCCGAATACGAGCCTTGCCTCATCGCTTCGTCCTGCCTCTCGCTCGTGCGGCGGTTGGTCACCGGACTGGTCGAACCAACGTGTCAGCCCCAAACTAATACAACATCGAGGCAACCGGAGTGCACGATGTCGATGCCGCGTGCAGTGTTGCCGAGCACACTTAAGCCGGCCGACGACGGGCATAGCGTGTCGTCGGCCAACGGAGAGTGGAACGAATGTCTCTGTCGCAAGCCCTGTCGTTCGCGGCGCTCAACCTCGTCGCCGTCACCCCGGTGGAAATCCGCCGTCAGGTCGCCGTGTGCGTGGCGTTCGAGCCGCTCGGCGTGTCGATGGGTGACGCGCCGCATCTCGCGATCCTCTACAGCAAGCGCAATTGGCTGGCGGCGCAGGATCTCGGTGCGGCGGTGGAGGACGAGTTCGCCGGCGCCAAGTCGGTGCTGACACGGATCCACTCGGAGTGCCTGCTCGGCGACGCGTTCGGCTCCTCGATGTGCGACTGCGGCAGCCAGATGCGCACCGCGATGGAGGCGATGGCCGAGCAGCGCGAGGGGATCTTCATCTACCTGCGCCAGGAGGGCCGCGGCATCGGCATGCGCGCCAAGCTCGACTGCCTGGCGTTGCAGTACGGCTTCGTGGACGGCAAGCGCACCCAGCGGCGCCACACCTCCGACGAGGCCAACCTCGCCCTAGGCCACGACATCGACGAACGCTCGTTCGACATCGCCGGCAAGCTGATCCGGGCGCTCGACATCGCCTCGGTCCGGCTCGTCACCGGCAACCCACGCAAGATGGCCGACCTCGAGGCCGCGGGCGTCACCATCGCCTCGACGGTGGACCTTTGGGACGGCTGCATGTCGACCCGCGCGGCCGAGGAACTGGCCGAGAAGGTGGCCCGCGGCTACACCTACGAGCGCTGAGCCGGGCCGCCCTGCGAGGGCCCCGGCCGACGTGCGGGCGGATCGGGCCCGGCCGGTCAGGTCCGGTCGGTTTCCGGGATGATGCCGCGCGGGGCGAAGCGCAGCACCACCAGCAGCAGGACGCCCATCACGATGTAGCGCATGTGCGAGGCGTTCTGCAGGAGGTGCTGGCGGATCGACGAGCCGTCGCCCAGCCCGCGCGTCGCCCAGTCGATTAGGAAGGTGCCGACCGGCTCGGCCTCCACCCACGCGAACCAGATGATGAACGCGCCCACCGTGGCGCCCCAGTTGTTGCCCGCCCCGCCGACGATCACCATCACCCAGATCAGGAAGGTGAAGCGCAGCGGCTGGTAGGCCGTCGGCACGAACTGCCCGTCGAGCGTGACGAGCATCGCCCCCGCCACGCCGATCAGCCCGGAACCGACGACGAACACCAGGAGGTGCAGCCGCTTGACGTCCTTGCCCATGGCGTTGGCGGCGGTCTCGTTGTCGCGCACGGCGCGCATGGTGCGCCCCCAGGGCGAGGCGAGCGCCCGTTCGGCCAGCCACAGGATGAGCCCCAGGACCACCACGAAGAGCCCGATATAGCCGAGCTTGACCACCATCGAGGAGAGCGGGATCGCCGGCATGCCGAGCGTGTCGACGAGGGACTGGAACCACTCGGTGGTCCGCATGTCGACCTCGTAGGGCACCGGGCGCGGCAGGCCGACGACGTTCTTCACTCCGCGCGCCAGCCAGTCCTCGTTCATCAGGACGGCGATGATGATCTCCGAGACGCCGAGCGTCGCGATGGCGAGGTAGTCCGCCCGCAGCCCCAGCGCGATCTTGCCGATGACGAAGGCCGCGGCCGCCGCCAGCAGACCGCCAACGACCCAGGCCAGGAGCACCGGCAGCCCCATGCCGCCGAGGTAGCCTTCCATCGCCGGGTTGACGCCCTCGACCGCCTCGACCGAGGGGCCGAGCACCTCCATCCCGGCCCAGAGGCCGGCCACGACGAGCACGACCGTCAGCAGCGCTTTGGCGATGCGCCCGCTCACCAGCCTGCGGGCCGCCACCGTGACGGCTGCCGTCGCCAGCAGCACGAAGAGACCGAAGAGGACGCCGGGCCCGCCGACCTCCCACGCCGCGTCCACCGTCGGCACCGCGACGATCACCACCGCGACGCCGCCCAGCGCCGTGAACCCCATGACGCCGAAGTTGACGAGCCCGGCGTAACCCCACTGCACGTTCACGCCGAGCGCCATGATCGCCGAGACGAGGCACATGTTCATGATCGTCAGCGCGACCGTCCAGCTCTGGACGAAGCCGGTCACCGCCACGAGGACGAAGAAGATCGCGAACGGCAGCACCGTGCGCAGCGGAGAATTCTTCGTCATGCGGGCCTCCTGTTGAAGAGGCCTTGTGGCCGTATGAGCAGCGTGATCACCAGGATCACGAACGCAACCGCGAATTTGTACTCGGTGCCCAGGAGCTGGACGAGGCCGTCCGGCATCCAACCGTCGGGCAGGAGGTGGTCGAGAAAACGCTTGTAGGCGTAGGTGGTCAGCACCTCGGCGAAGGCGATGACGTAGCCGCCGACGATGGCGCCGATCGGCGAGCCGAGCCCGCCGACGATCGCCGCCGCGAAGATCGGCAGCAACAGCTCCTGAAAGACGAACGGCTTGTAGCTCTTGTCGAGCCCGTAGAGGACGCCGGCGACGACGGCGAGCGTCCCCGACAGCATCCACGCGATCATCACCACGCGCCCGGCGTCGATGCCGGAGAGGGTCGCCAGGTCCTCGTTGTCGGCGTAGGCGCGCATGGACTTGCCGGTGCGCGTCTTCTGCAGGAACAGGAAGAGGGCGACCACGCAGATCAGCGCCGTCACCAGGGTGACGACCTGGGTGGTCTTGAGCGCCAGCCCCTCGTCGAGCCCGGTCGCCTCCTTGAAGTCGCGGACGTTGAAGACGAAGCGGGCGCCGTCGGTGAAGATCTGGTCGTTCGGGCCGATGATGAAGCGGATGAGACCGGCCGTCACGAACATCACGCCGATGGAGGCGATGATGAAGATCACCTGATCCGACCGCTTTTCGCGATAATAGCTGTAGACCACCTTGTCGGTGACGAGGACGAGGCCGACGGTGAAGAGAATGCCGACCGGGAGCGCCAGCAGCGCGGTGGGGAGCGGGTCGATCGACACGCCCCAGGACTGCAGCCCCCAGGTGACGAAGATCGTCACCATGGCGCCGATCGACATCGTCTCGCCGTGCGCGAAGTTGGAGAACCTGAGGACCGCGAAGATCAAGGTGACGCCGAGCGCGCCGAGCGCCAGCTGCGAGCCGTAGGCCGCGCCGGGCACGAGGGCGAAGTTGGCGATCAGGACGACCGCGTTGAGGAACCCTTCCACGTCAGCCTCCGAGGAAGGTGCGGCGCACGTCCGGGTCGGCGAGCAGGGCCTCTCCGGTGTCGGTGTGCGCGTTGGTGCCATGTTGCAGGACGTAGCCGCGCGTCGCGATCTCGAGCGCCTGCTTGGCGTTCTGCTCGACCATCAGGACGGCGATGCCGGTCCTGGCGACGTCGATGATGCGGTCGAACAGCTCGTCCATCACGATGGGAGAGACGCCCGCGGTCGGCTCGTCCAGCATCAGGAGCGAAGGCTTGGTCATCAGTGCGCGGCCGACCGCGACCTGCTGGCGCTGCCCGCCCGACAATTCGCCCGCCGGCTGCCGGCGCTTCTCGGCCAGCACCGGGAAGAGGCCGTACACTTCGTCCATGGTCGCCGTGTAGTCGTCGCGGCGGATGAAGGCGCCCATCTCGAGGTTCTCTTCCACCGTCATGGACGGGAAGACGTTGCGGACCTGCGGCACGAAGCTCATGCCGTTCTTGACGCGGTCGGTCGGCTTCATGGCGGTGAGGTCGGCACCGTCGAGGGAGATGGCGCCCGCCCGCAGGCGCAGCATGCCGAAGATCGCCTTCATGGCGGTGGACTTGCCCGCGCCGTTGGGGCCGACGATCACCGCGATCTCGCCGCGGTCGGCCTCCACCGTGCAGCCCTGGAGGATGTCCTCCGCGCCGTAGCCGCCGCGCATGTCGCGGGCGATGAGAAAGCTCATCGGCTCATGCTCTCCAAATCGTTCATCGCGCCTCGTCCGGCACCCCGGCCAGGGTCGCCAGCGGCGGCACATAGGGAAGTCGCGTCAGGACGCGGCTGGTGCGGTTCACCTCGGTGATGGCGCGCGTCACGCACTCGGTGCTCGGCGCCGATCCCCAGCGCCGGCAGACCCATTCGGGCGAATCGAACGGCCGCAGAAAGTTCGCCCCGCGCACGATGGCGACGAACCCGTCCGGGATCCCCGGCCGCGGCGCGATCACGAAGAGGCGAAAGCCGAGCACCGGCGTCAGCGCCGCGGCGATCAGGAGGAAGATCACCGCGATCATCGCATATCGCATGGGGCGAGACATGGCGGTGCACCCCCTCCGTCACGCCGGCGCCTGGTGGCCGGGGCCGGGGCCGGGGCCGGAGGCGTCGACGCTCTTCGGCCGGGCGTGCCTGGAGCCGGTCCCGAGATAGGCCTCGATCACCGCCTCGTCGGCCATGATCTCCTCGGACGTTCCTTCGGCGAGCACCGCGCCTTCGGCCATGACGATCACCGGGTCGCAGAGCCGGGCGATGAAGTCCATGTCGTGCTCGATGACGCAGAAGGTGTAGCCGCGCTCTTGCCGGAGGCGCTGGATCACCTCGGCGATGGTGCCGAGCAGCGTGCGGTTCACCCCCGCGCCGACCTCGTCGAGGAAGACGATCTTGGCATCGACCATCATCGTGCGGCCGAGTTCCAGGAGCTTCTTCTGACCACCGGAGAGGTTTTCGGCGCGCTCGTTCGCGAGATGCGACAGGGTGAGGAATTCCAGAACCTCGTCGGCCTTGTCGCGCAGCTCGGCCTCGTGGGCGGTGACGCGGGCGGGCCGGAACCAGGCGTTGAAGAGGTTCTCGCCCGGCTGAAAGGCGGGCACCATCATCAGGTTCTCGCGAACGGGGAGCGAGTGGAATTCCTGGGCGAGCTGGAAGGTGCGCAGGAGGCCGCGGCGGAAGAGTTCATGCGGGGCGAGGCCGGTGACGTCCCGCCCGTCCAGCATCACGCGGCCGGCGGTGGGCGGGTAGAGCCCCGCGATCACGTTGAACAGCGTCGACTTGCCGGCGCCGTTGGGGCCGATCAATCCGGTGATCGTGTTGCGGCCGATCGACAGGGACACGTCGCGCACGGCGTGGATGCCGCCGAACCACTTGTCGAGGCCCTCGACGGCGATCATCGCGTCCGCGCTCGTCGCATCGCCCCGATGCGACGGGCCGGCGACCTTTCGCTCGCCGGCCGCAATGGTGGAGCCGGCCGTCTCAGCGGCCGGCGTGGCGGGGGTGATCAACGATACTGCACCGTCTCGATGGCGCCGTCCTTCACCTCGATCTCGCGGAACGAGCCGCCGGACTCGCCACCGTTGATCAGCTCGACGGACGAGGCGCCGACGTAGTCGATGTCGCCGCCGCCGGCGATGATCTCGAGCGCCTTGCCCAGTTCGCCCGGCAGGATCTGCTCGCCGGGGGCGTTGGCCAGCTCCATGATGGCGCTCTTGTAGGTGGCGGGGTCGGTCGAGCCGGTCTTCTGCATCGCGAGCATCATCAGCGCGGCGCCGTCATAGGCCTCGGGCGCGTAGACGCCGGTCGCATTGCCGGCCTCCTCGGAGAGCTTGGCGAAGATCTGCGAGCCTTCCGAGTCCGAGCCCGGCAGCACGCCGTAGGAGCCGTCGAGATCGTCGCCGATGGCCTCGACGAGCGCCTCGCCGACCATGCCGTCGGGCAGGAAGAAGGTGTCGAACGCGCCGGAGTCGAGCGAGGCCTGGATGATGCCGCGGCCGCCCTGGTCGAGGTAGCCGGCGACGATCAGGATGTCGCCGCCTGCGGAGGCGAGCGCGGCGACTTCGGCCGAGTAGTCGCCCTTGCCGTCCTCGTGCGGGGCGTTGATCGTGATCTCGATGCCCTTCTCCTCGGCGGCCGCGGCGATCGAGTCGGCCAGACCCTTGCCGTAGTCGTTGTTGGTGAAGGTCAGCGCGGCGGAGGAGACGCCCTTGTCGGTCAGGATGTCGGCGATGATGACGCCCTGGCGCGCGTCGGACGGCGCCGTGCGGAAGAAGAGCCCGTCATCCTCGACCGAGGTCAGCGCCGGCGAAGTGGCCGACGGGGAGATCATCACGATGCCGTTGGGGATGGCGACGTTCTGCAGGACCGCACCGGTCACGCCCGAGCACATCGCGCCGACGATGCCGTTGACGCCGTCGGAGGTGACGAGGCGCTCGCCGGCGGTGGTGGCGGCGCCGGCGTCGATGCAGGTGTCGTCGCCGCGCACGGAGGTGACGGAGCCGCCGTCCATGAACTTACCGGAGTCGTTGACCTCGGCGATGGCGAGCTCGGCGCCCAGCGCCATGGCGGGCGACAGGCTTTCCAGCGGACCGGTGAAGCCGAGCAGGATGCCGATCTTGGCGTCGTCGGCGAGGACGGGCGCGGCGGTGACGAGTGCGGCGGCGCTGACCAGCGCCATGAGGGTGGTTTTCATCTTTGGCTCCTCAGGCGAGCATTTTCGCTTGGCATGAAGCCTGACCATAGGCCTTGCCGCTTCGCAAGATGGTGCCGCCCCCTCTCGCGCCATCGCGCCGTCACGCGGCCGTCACGCCCCGCCCACGGCGCCGGTGTCACCCGGACGCCGCACTGCACGTCCCTGTGAAGCGAAATCCACCGCTTGTGATGACCGCCGCCCTGGCACGCCCCCGACCTCGATGCTACCTGCCCGTCGACCACGACGGCCCGCCGCCCGCGCGGCTCATGAGGACATTTTACGATTAACCAAAGAAACAGTGCCGCCTACGCCTGTTTTGCTTTACGTGATATTCACCACCGGACGAGGCCGATCGTGTATATGGGTCGGGAGATCTGTCGCGGGGCGTCGCAACCTCTTAGAGTTTGCGCGCGAATGTCCCACCCGCGCTGGATCATGTGTCTCATCCACTCCGCATGAAATTCAGTCAGCGTGGCCTGAAACCAATCGGTGACGGTGCCCGTTGTTGTGGCGCATAGGAAAAGAACGATGCCGCAAGACAAAGACCACCTCGAAACTCCCTCTTCCGAGACGGCCCAGTCCCCCCTCCCCGAATACCTGATCCTGCTGGCCCTCGTCGCCGGCAGCCTGACGGCCGGCATCAACGCCTTTCCGTTCTGATCGACGCGCGGCATCCGCCCGCGCACGACCGGACACCGACTCCCGGGGCGTTGCGCATGCCCCGTGGTGGATTGACCAGAGGCCCGTCCGTCGCCGAGGAAGTAGGCGACAATAAAGGGCCACCGGAATGACCACCGAACTCGACCCCCGCCAGATCCTCGAGGGGGTCACCACGGCGACGATTACCACCATCCTCCTGAAGAAGGGCCTGCGGAACGTGTGGATCCGCGGCGCACGGCCGACCCGTGAGGGGCAGAAGCGCCTCGTCGGCCGGGCCTTCACGCTGCGCTTCGTGCCGGCGCGCGAGGACCTCGCCACCCCCGCCTCCTGGGCTTCTCCGATCTCCACCCGCGCCGCCATCGAGGCGATGCCGGAAGACGCGATCGTCGTCGCCGGCGCGATGGGGATCACCGACGCCGGCATCTTCGGCGACATCCTGTGCGCGCGGATGGCCAAGCGCGGCGTCGCCGGCCTCGTGACCGATGGCGTGATGCGCGACGCAGCGGGCGTCCTGGCGACCGGGCTGCCGGTGTGGTGCGATGGGGCAGCCGCGCCCCCCTCCGTGGCCGGGCTGACCTTCGTCGGCTGGCAGGAGCCGATCGGCTGCGGCGGCGTCGCCGTGTTCCCGGACGATCTCGTAGTGGTGGACGACGACGGCGCGGTGATCATCCCGGCCGCCCTGGTCGAGGCCGTGTGCGCCGAGGCGCCCGAGCAGGAGCGCATGGAGGCCTGGATCATGACCGAGGTCGACCGCGGCGTTCCCCTCCCCGGCCTCTACCCGATGAACGACGAGACCAAGGCCCGCTACGAAGCCGCCAAGGCCGCCGGCAAAGCCTGATCCGCGGGCCGCACCACGGGCGCGGGGCTGCGGCCCCGCGCGATCAGATCGTGGCGAGGGCGCGCAGGACCGATGCGTTCTCGATGCAGTAGTAGCCCGAGATCCGGCTGATGTGCCCCTCGCGCTTCCAGTCGTTGAGGACGCGCGAGACGTTCTCGCGCGCCGCGCCGACCATCGCCGCGAGGTCCGCCTGGCTGATCTTGTGGTGCACCAAAGTGCGCCCCTGGCCGACGTCCTTGCCGAAGAGGTCGGCCAGGTGCAGCAGGGTCTGCGCCACACGGCCGGCGAGCGGCAGCAGCGAGCGCGCCGCCAGCGACGCGTTGGACGCGCGCAGCCGCTTGCCGACGATCGCCAGCATGTGCCGATAGACGAGGGGATTGTCGTCGGCGAAGCGGTAGACGGCGGACTTGTCGAAGAAGGCGACGCGGGAGGCCTTGGCGGCGACGACGCTCGCCGAGCGCGGCTGCCCGTCGAACAGCGACATCTCGCCGAAGATCGCGCCGGGGGAGAGGATGGCGAGCACCTGCTCGTTCTCCTCGCCGCGCAGCACGACGCGCAGCGAGCCTTCCAGCAAGGCGTAGAACCCGTCGCCGGGGTCGCCGGCCTCGAACACCGACTGGCCGGACTTGACGGGGCGCGTGCGCGCGACTTTCGTCAGCTCTTCCGCCAGGTCTTCCGGCAATCCGTCAAGCGCGACACTTTGGGAAAGAACTTGCGGATTGACGCGCATCATCCCTCGCCGAGTTGGGCCGCTCCCGCCTGCGCGGCCGTGCCACAGTAGGAAAGACTCGCACGATTTTGCAATGAAGAATGTTGCGCGACTGATGAAGTCGGCAAACGCGCCGGCCCACCGGCGTGATCGCCCGCCGGTGCGCCGGGGCTGATCAAGACACCGTTCGCCGGAGACTTCGCCGGCGGGTACCCGTCGCGCCCGCCGACGCCGCGTCGCGGCGCGCGCCTCAGCGCCTGACGATCACCTTGGTGCCGACGTCGACGCGGGCGTAGAGGTCCATGACGTCCTCGTTGCGCATGCGAATGCAGCCGGAGGACACCTCGTGGCCGATCGTCCAGGGGGCGTTGGAGCCGTGGATGCGGTAGAGCGTCGAGCCGAGATACATGGCCCGCGCGCCGAGCGGGTTGTCCGGTCCACCTTCCATGTAGGCCGGCAGTTCGGGTTGCCGCTTGCGCATCTGCGCCGGCGGGGTCCAGCCCGGCCATTCGCGCTTCGAGGTGATGCGATGCGTCCCCGCCCACTGGAAGCCCGGACGACCGACGCCGACGCCATATCGCTTGGCCGTGCCGCCCGGCATCGCGAGGTAGAGGTACTTCTCCTCGGTGTCGATGACGATCGTGCCGGGGGCGTAGCCGCTGAACGCCACCTCGGTCGGCAGGAACTGCGGGTCGATCTGGCGCGAGCTCGGCGCGTTGGCGCTGGCGGGCACGGTCGCGGCGCGGTGGATCACCTGGCGCTGCTCGGCGGCCGAGGTCGGATCCAGCGGCATCACGCGGCCGGCGACCATGCGGTAGCGCGGCGCGGACTGGGCGGTGGCGACGGTGGAGACGCCCGGCGCCGTCACGGTCACGCGCGGCTGCGTGGCGGCGACGCGCTGCTGCGTCGTCGACGTCACCGGAGCGACCGTGGTGCTCGCCTTCGACTGGTGCTCGCGCAGCGTCTGGATCCACCAGGCACGATCACCGTCGGCGGATGCGGGCAGCGCCAAGCCGATCGCGAGCGCCACGCCGAACGTGCCGCTCGCAAGACGCGTGAAGTGATGAGACATACGGCACAATCCCTTTCTCAGCTGACCGGGTCCAACGGGATACGCGACCATGATATGTTCGCGCTGGTTGATTTCGGCCACTCACAGTGGCGAGAGAACGGAGATTTTGTGCCGAATGTGATTTTATGGTTACGGATCGGTAAACGCGACGTGATGTGTAACGGCCGGACGCCGCGCCATAATTTCCGGAAGACGCTGCCGGACGTCGGCGATCACGGCCGGTAAAATTGCCGCGACCTCGTCGATCCGCATGCCCGCTTGCACGCGCGGGTCGTACAGCATGTTCAGGATATACCAGTCAAACACACCGAACACGTTCACGTCGGACGAGTCGTTGAAGATCGAATCCGGCAGGTCGTCGCTGTCGTTGGCGGGGCCGAGGCTCTGGGAGATCTCCTCCACCATGCAGTGGGCGAGCGGCGTGAACCCCTCGTCGGCGACGAGGAAGACGAACGCCTGCTCGATCCCCGTCCGCCGCGCCGCGATGACCGCCGAGCAGGCGTTGATCTCGAGGAAGGCGGTGTCGATCCCCGGCCAGACCTTGGCGCGGATGGTGGGGATATAATCGCGCCGGTCGATCAGATAGATGACCATCTGCGCCGTCTCGGGCGAGAGGGCCTGGGCGATCGTCAGCCCCTCGACCGCGTCCGATAGGTCGGCCAGGAAGGCGCGCACGCTGGCCGCGTAGTTGCTGCTGGCGCCGTTGACGATGGTGTAGCCCACCGGGCCGGTGAACTTCTTCACGACGCTTGCCGCCTCGAGGTCGCGCAGCGTGTTGCCGTCTTCCGCGCCGAAAACCGTGAGCATGAAGCCGTCGATCAGCTCGGCGTCACCGTAGGGGGTCTGCGCGGTGCCGCGGGCTGGGGCACCGAGGAGCGCGCCCGCCAGGACGATGGCGACGAGAGCGGCCCGGACCAGACCGGACGACCGAGGGTCCCGGCCGCGACACGACCGGTTCAGCGCAAGGCGCATGTTGCGGGATCTCCCTCCCCCTACGCTCGGGTGCGGCGCGTCCCGGTGCGCCGCCGGCACAACCTCTCCGTAGAGAATACCGGGCGACACGGCGGCGTTCCCGCACGATGCGGGGCGCCGCCTCTCCGGCTCTGCACTCTAAGCGAGAATATGCCGTGCCCGAACGATGCAGCAAGCGCCCGCGGTCGATTGGCCACAGGCGCCCACGGCATCGAGCCGCGAAATTATTGCGGCAGCTGTCCGTCGACGCCCTCGATGTAGAAGTTGAGGCCGAGGAGCTCGCCTTCCGACGCCTCCTTGCCCTCTTCCAGCCAGACCGAGCCGTCCTGCTTGTTGATCGGGCCGGTGAAGGGCTCCAGCTCGCCGGAGGCGATCGCCTTGGCGGTCTCGGCGGCCTTGGCGGCCACGTCGTCGGGCATGTTGGTGTAGGGGGCCATGGCGACGTTGCCGGTGTCGAGGCCGTGCCAGGTGTCCTGCTGCTCCCAGGTCCCGTCCATCACCGCGCCAACGCGCTCGATATAGTAGGGCGCCCAGTCGTCGATGATGGCGGTGAGCTGCGTCTGCGGCCCGAACGCGATCTGATCGGAAGCCTGGCCGAAGGCGTGCACGCCGCGCTCGGCCGCGACCTGCATCGGCGCGGTGGAGTCGGTGTGCTGGGTGATGATGTCGACGCCCTGGTCGATCAATGCGCGCGCCGCGTCGGCCTCGCGCGGCGGGTCGAACCAGGTGTTGACCCAGATGACCTTCAGCTCGAAGTCCGGATCGACCGACTGCGCGCCGAGCAGGAAGGCGTTGATGCCGCGCACCACCTCCGGGATCGGGAAGGAGGCGATGTAGCCGGCCGTCCCCGTCTGCGACACCGCCGCCGCGATCTGCCCGATCACGTAGCGCCCCTCGTAGAACTTCGAGTTGTAGGTGGAGACGTTCGGGTGCTCGCGCTTGTAGCCGGTCGCGTGCTCGAACTTGATGTCGGGGAAGCGGGCGGCGACGCGGTTGGTCGCGTCCATGAAGCCGAACGAGGTGGTAAAGACGATGTCGCAACCCGAGCGGGCCATCCGCTCGATCGCGCGCGCGGCGTCGGCACCCTCGGCGACGTTCTCGAGGTAGGCCGTCTCGACCTTGTCGCCGTATTCCGCCTCGACCGCCTTGCGGCCCTGATCGTGCTGATAGGTCCAGCCGAAGTCACCGACCGAGCCGACGTAGATGAAGCAGGCCTTCGTCGGATCGTCCTGCGCGCTGGCAGGGGCGGCGAGCAAGGCGGCGGCGGCAGTCAAGGCGAAGAGAGGCGCAAAACGCGTCATATCAGGCTCGTCTGTTGTACGTGTCGCGCAACGTTACAATCCGCTTCAGCAAAAAGGAAAGGATTTCGAGGCGCGGCCGCGGTCTCTCACGGCGGCTCTCCACCGTGCGCGATGAAGGACTTGCATCCGCCGCCCGGCTGCGGGACGTTGGCGGCGATGGTTCCCGCCCCGGCAGACGAGTGGGGCGGGTGAAAAGGGAACACGGTGTGGCGTACCCATCAGGGACCGAAACCGTGGCTGCCCCCGCAACTGTATGCGGCGAGCGACATCCCGTGACACCACTGGCCGCGCCCTCGGGCGAGGCTGGGAAGGTGGGATCGAGCTGCGACCCGCGAGCCAGGACACCTGCCATCGTCGTGCGGGCTCGCCCCGCGTCCTGAAATCCCCTTTGCACGGTGGGTGCAGAAAGGTGAACGCATGCATATCGAACCCGGCGTCGTCGACGGCGCCAAGATGGCTCTCGCGGTGGCGACGGCGGCGGCCTCGGCCGGCATCGCCGCCAAGCTGACGTGGGACACGATCCGCGAGGACGGCCCCGTCGCGATGATGACGCGCTCGGTCCTGGCGACCGCGGCGGTCTTCGTCTTCTTCCAGGTCTTCCCGCACTACCCCGTCGGCATCTCCGAGGTGCACCTCATCCTGGGGTCGACGATCTTCCTCGTCTTCGGGGCCGGTCCGGCGGCCATCGGGCTCGCCGTTGGCCTCCTCCTGCAAGGGCTCTTCTTCGCGCCGACCGACCTGCCGATGTTCTTCGTCAACGTGACGACGCTGATCGTGCCGCTGGGCGGCGTGGCGCTGCTGGCCAAGCGCATCATCGCGCCCAGGACGCCTTACGTCGACGTGAGCTACGTGCAGGCGCTGGCGCTGTCGTCCGCCTACCAGGGCGGCATCGTCGCCTGGGTCGCCTTCTGGGCGTTCTACGGCCAGGGCTTCGGCGCGGCCAACCTGGCGAGCGTCGCCAGCTTCGGCGGCGCCTACCTGCTGGTGATCGCGATCGAGCCGCTGGCCGACCTCGCGGTGCTGGCGGCCGCCAAGCTCGGCGCCGGCCTGCTGGGCCGCCCGCTGGTGTCCTCGCGCGTCTACCAGCCGGCCTGACCCTCGGCGGCCGGGGTCACCCGGCCGCTTCCCATCGGCGCCTCTATCGTCGCGTCGCGACCCGCGCGGCGCTATCCACGCGCCACCGCCACGGCCGCCGCGATGCCCGCCTCCTGCGGGGGCCACGGGTCGGCCGCGAGGGGCCCCTCCAGCGGCCGCAGCAGCGCGCGCTGCATCAGCCGGTGCCGCTCCACCGGCCCCGGCATCACGATCCGGTCCCACACCTGCACGAATCCGGACGGCTCGTAGAAGGCCGGATCGCCGACGAGGACGATCGTGTCCGCCTCGGTCGCCGCCGCCTCCTCGATCGAGCGATTGAGGAGCGCGCGGCCGATCCCCTGCTTGGCCGCCGTCTCGGCCACCGCCAGCGGCCCAAGAAGGTAGGCCGGCCTCCCGCCGACGGTCACCGCCGTCTGCCGGATCGCGCCGATCACCAGGCCGTAACGCTCGGCCACGAAGCTGACGCGCGGGTCGTGCAGCACCCCCTCGCGCAGGCGGTAGGCGGTGCGCGAGAAGCGCCCCGGGCCGAACGCGACGCGGTACAACGCCTCGACGGCGTCGTCGTCGCGCGGGGTCTCGGGGCGGATGGTGAGGTCGTTGGGGGGCGGGCGCCCGGGCATGGCGGCTAGCTCTGGCAGTGGGCCGGCCCGTCGGCGGTGGGGCGCTCGGTCATGTCCGGCGCCTAGCACGCGCACGCACGGGCGACAACCGGCCGGCCCCGCTCGCCGCCGTCCCGTCGCCTCAGGCACGCCCCTCGGCGACGGCGTGGCAGGCGACCATCGCCGGGCCCGCGGCCGTCAGCTCCGGCCGTTCGCTGCGGCAGCGCTCGTTCGCGAGCGGACAGCGCGGGTTGAAGGCGCACCCCGGCGGCGGGTCGATCGGGTTGGCGATCTCGCCCACCACCGGCACCCGGTCCCGGCCCGACATGTCGAGGTCCGGCACAGCGCCGAGCAGCATCTGCGTGTAGGGGTGGCGCGGGCTCTCGAACAGGCCCTTCGCCGGCGCCACCTCGGCGAGCCGGCCGAGGTAGAGGACACCGATGCGCGTCGCCATGTGGCGCACGACGGCGAGGTCGTGGCTGATGAAGAGGTAGGTGAGGTCCTGCGCGTCCTGCAGGTCGCGCATCAGGTTGAGGATCTGCGCCTGGACCGAGACGTCGAGCGCGGAAGTCGGCTCGTCGCACACCAGGAAGGTCGGGCTGGAGGCCATCGCCCGTGCGATGCAGATGCGCTGGCGCTGGCCGCCGGAGAACTCGTGCGGGAACTTCTGCCCGTCACGCGGGTCGAGGCCGACGCCGCGCAGCAGCTCGGCGACCATCTCCTTGACCGGCCGCCCCTTGGCGCGGCCGAACGCGCGGATCGGCTCGGCGATGATCCGGTCGACCCGCATGCGCGGGTTGAGGCTGGCGTAGGGGTCCTGGAAGATCATCTGCATGCGCCGCCGCAATTGGCGCAGCGCGGCCGAGTCCCGGCCCACCGGCACCCCCTCGACCACCACCTCCCCCGCCGTCGCCGAGAGGAGCCCGACGACGATCTTGGCGATGGTCGACTTGCCCGACCCGGACTCGCCGACGAGCGCGAAAGTCTCGCCGTGGCGGATCTCGAACGAGACGTCCGAGACCGCCTTCAGGAGCGCGCGCTTCTGCAGGTTGAGCATCCGGTCGAGCCACGGCGCCGAGACGTCGAACGTCTTCGACAGGTGGTCGACCTTGACGATGATGTCGCCGGCACGGGTCGCGGCGGGGAGCGCGGGGGCGGCGGTCTCGCTCATGCCGGTTCCGTGGCGTGCTCGTGCGCGTAGGGCGAGTGCAGCCAGCAGGCGACGCGCGATGCGTCCACCTCCATGGGGTCGGGCCGCTTCAGGACACAGCGCGCGAACGCCTCGGAGCAGCGCGGGTTGAAGGCGCAGCCGGGCGGAATCGCGTCGAGCCGGGGCATCGAGCCGGGGATCTGCCTCAGCCGCGGGTCGGCATGGTCGAGCTTGGGGATCGAGCCCATGAGCCCCACCGTGTAGGGATGCTTGGGCGCGGAGACGACGTCGCGCACCGGGCCGATCTCGGCGACGCGGCCCGAGTAGAGCACGCACACCCGGTCCGCCGTCTCGGCGATCACGCCCATGTCGTGGGTGATCAGCATGACCGAGGCACCGTGCTCGCGGCACATGCGCTTCAGGACGCCGATGATCTGCGCCTGCACCGAGACGTCGAGCGCGGTGGTCGGCTCGTCGGCGATGACCATTACCGGGTCGGCCGCCAGCGCCAGCGCGATGACGACCCGCTGCCGCATGCCGCCGGAGAACTGGTGCGGGTAGGCGTCGATACGGCTCTTGGCGGCGGGGATGCCCACCTCGTCGAGCAGGGCGATGGCGCGCTTGCGGGCGGCGCGGGCACCGAGGCCGAGGTGGGTGCGGATCGTCTGCGTGAGCTGGAAGCCGACGGTGTAGAGCGGGTTGAGGCTCGTCAGCGGGTCCTGGAAGACCATGCCGATGCGCCGCCCGCGGATCCGCCGCATCTCCTCGGCCGGCAGATCGTCGATCCGCCGGCCTTCGAGGCGCACCTCCCCGGCGGCGATGCGGCCCGGCGGGTCGAGCAGGCCGATGATCGCGGCCCCGGTGAGCGACTTGCCGGCCCCCGATTCGCCGACGACGCCGAGCACCTCGCCGGGTGCGATATCGAACGATACGTCGTCGATGGCGCGCAGCACGCCGCGGCGGGTCGGGAACTCGACCTTCAGGCGGCGGACGGAGAGGACGGGTTCGCTCATGGGTGGTCGATCAGCTCCCTCAGGCGGGCGATATGGGCCGGTCCGATCTGGCAGCAGCCGCCGACGATCGTCGCCCCGTTGGCGATCCACCGGGCGACGTGGCGGGCGTAGGTGTCTGGGTCGAGGTCGGCACGCTCGGCGAGGTCGGCCACGCCGGCGGTGAGGCCGAAGCCGTCCGGGATCGGGCCGAAGCCGTTGGCGTAGCCGCCGAAGGGGATCGGCAGGTCGAGCGCGGCGAGCTCGGCCATGGCATATCCCACCGCCTCGGGCATCGAGCAGTTGACGAGGATCGCGTCGATCGGCAGCGGTCCCGCGGCCGAGATCGCCGCCAGCGCCGCCGCCAGCGGCTCACCCCCGCGCAGGCGCGGCGGCCCCTCCTCCTCCAACGTGAACGAGATCCAGGCGCGACGGTCGGTGGTGGCGACGGCGCGTGCGGCCGCGATCGCCTCCGCCGAGGTGGACAGCGTCTCGACGAGGAAGAAGTCCACCCGCGGCGCCAGCATCAGGACGTGCTCGGCATATTCGGCGTCGAGCGTCGCGGTGGGGACGAAATCGGCCTGGTAGGCCTGGCGCAGCGGCGGCACCGAGCCGGCGATCAGTGCCCCCGGATTGATCGCCTCGCGCGCCGCCTCGGCGACCTCGCAGGCGGCCTGGTTGATGGCGGACCAGTGCTCGTCCAGCTTCTCCTGACGCAGCCGCCAGCGGTTGGTGACGTAGGTGTGGGCGGTCAGGATATCCGCCCCCGCCCGCAGGAAGTCCTCGTGCACGGACTGCACCGCGCCCGGCGCGTCGAGCAGCGCACGGGCCGAGAAGATGAGGCTGTCGGCCGGGCCGACGGCGCGTTTGCGCAGCTCCTGGCCCATGCCGCCGTCGAGCAGGCGTACCGTCATCGGCGCTCCTTTCGGGGTCGTGCGGGTCGCAGCGCTGCCATTCTCAGCGCAGCCGCGGGTTCAGCGCGTCGCGCAGCCAGTCGCCCAGCAGGTTTACAGCGAGCACCAGGATGGCCAGCATCGCGCCGGGGAAGATCGTGATCCACCACTCGCCGGAGAACAGGAAGTCCTGGCCGACCCGGATCAGGGTGCCGAGCGAGGGCTCCGTCGGCGGCACGCCCACGCCCAGGAAGGACAGCGTCGCCTCCAGGATGATGGCCAGCGCCAGGTTGATCGTCGCGATGACGAGCACCGGCCCCAGCACGTTGGGCAGCACGTGGCGCAGCATGATGGTGAAGCGCGACAGGCCGATCAGCCGCGCGGCCATCACGTATTCCTTGTTGGCCTCGACCAGCGTGGAGCCGCGAACGGTGCGCGCATACTGCACCCAGAACGAAAGGCCGATGGACAGGGTGAGGACGTAGAAGGCCGAGTCCTCGCGGCTGAGGCCGGGGAACAAGCCGCGCGCGGTCCCGTCGATCAGCAGCGCGATGAGGATGGCCGGGAAGGTCAGCTGCACGTCGGCGACACGCATGATGATGGTGTCGACCGCGCCGCCGACATAGCCGGCGAGCAAGCCGAGCGATATGCCGAGCACCGCCGCGAACGCCACCGAGGCGAAGCCCACTCCCAGCGAGATGCGCGTCCCGTAGAGGATCGCCGAGAGCATGTCGCGGCCCTGATCGTCGGTGCCGAGGAGATAGTCCGGGTTGCCGCCGTTCAGCCACACCGGCGGCGTCAGGCTGTCGAGCAGCGACAGGGAGGCGAGGTCGAACGGATCGTGCGGCGCGATCCACGGTGCGGCGATCGCCGAGGCGAAGATCGCCACGGTGACGATCGCGGCCAGGATCGTCACCGGCGACTTGGCGAACGAGTGCCACAGGTCGGAATCGAAGGCGCGGCCGACGGCGCCCCCGGGCCGCTCCGGCGGTGCGGCGGCCCTCGCCTCGACCGCCAGCGCGGAGGGGTCCGGATCGACGCTCATGCCGAGCCTCCCGACAGGCGGATGCGCGGGTCGACCGCCACGTAGAGGAGATCGACGACGAGATTGATGGTCACGAACAGCGCCGCGATCAGCAACAGGTAGGCGGCCATGATCGGGATATCGACGTTCTGCACCGCCTGCAGGAACAAGAGCCCCATGCCCGGCCACTGGAACACCGTCTCGGTGATGATGGCGAAGGCGATCACCGAGCCGAGCTGGAGCCCGGTGATGGTGATCACCGGCACCAGCGTGTTCTTCAGCGCGTGGCCGAAGTTGATCGCCCGGCGCGTCAGCCCGCGGGCCCGCGCGAAGCGGATATAGTCCGAGCGCATCACCTCCAGCATCTCCGAGCGGACGAGGCGCATGATCAGCGTCATCTGGAAGAGGCCGAGCGTGATCGACGGCAGGATCAGCGCCTTGAGCCCGCTCGCGGTGAGGAGCCCGGTGGTCCAGAAGCCGAGGTCCACCACCTGGCCGCGCCCGAACGAGGGCAGCCAGTGGAGGTGCACCGAGAAGATGAAGATCAGCAGGATGCCGATGAGGAACGGCGGCAGCGAGATACCGACCAGCGAGACGGTCAGGAACACCTTCGACAGCGCCGCGTGGCGCTTGAGCCCGGTGTAGACCCCCATCGGGATCCCCACGAAGAGGGCGAAGATCGCCGAGACGATGGAAAGCTCCAGCGTCGCCGGCGCGCGCGCCTTCAGGAGATCCGCGACGGGCTGCTTGAACTGGTAGGAGAAGCCGAAGTCACCCTGCGCGGCTTTGGAGATGAAGCGCCAGAACTGCACCGGCACCGGGTCGTCGAGGCCCAGGCGCTCACGCAGCGCGGCGCGCTCGGCAGGTGTCGTCTCGATGCCGACCATCTGGTTCACGGGGTCGCCGACGAACCGGAACAGGCTGAAGGCGATGAGCGCCACGACCGCCATGACGACGACGGCCTGGACGATACGGCGGATGATGAAAGCAATCACGACTCGGCCGGGGCGATGGGGGGCGGCCGGAGCCGCCCCGCCAGGTCAGTTCTTGTTGACGTGATAGAGCATCAGCGTGTTGTCGGCACGCTGCTGGAGGTCGACGTTGGTCGACTTGCCCCACGCGAGGCCCTGCTGATGCAGCGGGATGTGCGCCACGTCGTCGTGGATGATCTTGAACGCGTCGTAGATCAGGTCGTCGCGCTTCTCCGCGTCGTTCTCGACCAGGATCTGGTCCGCGAGCGCGTCAAGCTCCTCGTTGCAGTAGCCGCCGAGGTTGAACGGGCCGCCCTCGGTGCCGGTCTCGTTGCGGCAGCCGTTGAGGTTGTGGATGACGTTCCAGCTGTCGAACGAGCCGGGCGTCCAGCCGAGCAGGTAGAACGAGGTGTCGAACTTGTTGGAGGCCAGCACCTTGGCGAAATACTGCGTCTTGGGCTGGAAGTTCGGGTCGATCTTGATGCCGATCTTCGCCAGCATCGACGAGATCGCCTGGCAGATCTGCTCGTCGTTGACGTAGCGGTCGTTGGGGCAGTCCATCATGACCGAGAAGCCGTCGCCGTAGCCGGCCTCCTCGAGCAGCGCCTTGGCGGCGTCCGGGTCGTAGGGGTAGCGCTCGAACTCCTCGGAGCGGGAGTAGAGCTGCGGCGAGATCATCAGCGCCGACGGGGTCGACAGACCGCGCATGATCTTCTGCTTGATCGCCTCGATGTCGATCGCCTGGTAGAAGGCCTGGCGGACGCGCTTGTCCTTGAAGGGGTTCTCACCCTTGACGGACGAGGAGACGAGTTCGGGCCGCATCTGGTCGAAGCCGAGGAAGATCGTGCGCAGCTCCGGCCCGGTCATCGCCTCGGTGTCGGCGTTGGCCTCGACGCGCTGGATGTCCTGCACCGGGATCGGGTAGGCCATGTCGATCTGGCCCGAAAGCAACGCGTTGACGCGCGTCGCGTCCTGGCCGATCGGCGTGAACTCGACGCGGGTGACGTTGAAGTCCTTGTCGCCCCAGTTCCACCAGTCCTCGTTGGCCTCGAAGACGGTCTTCACGCCCGCCTCGTGGCTGGTGATCTTGAACGGGCCGGTGCCGTTGGCGTTGAGGGCGGCGTAGTTCTGACTGTCGGCGCCGGCGGAGGTGGCGGACGTCACGGCGACCGCGTCGTGCTCCTCGGACCACTCCTTGTCCATGATGCCCCAGGTGTCCCACTCGTAGTGGAGGATGGGGTTGGGGGTGGCGAGTTTCACGTCCACGGTGTGGTCGTCGACGGCGACGAACTCGGCGTCGGCGGGGATGCGGGTCTTGAGGTCCGAGCCCTCGGAGCGCACGCGGTCGGCCGAGAAGACCACGTCGTCGGCGGTGAAATCGTTGCCGTTGTGGAACGTGACGCCTTCGCGCAGGTGGAAGCGCCAGGTGGTGTCGTCGACGATCTCCCAGCTCTCGGCGAGGCCGGGGATGATGTTGAGGTCCTTGTCGCGTCGGGTCAGGCCCTCGTAGACGTTGCCGAGGGTGCCCAGCGAAAAGGTCTCGTTCAGCGTATACTGGTCGAGCGACTTCAATTCGCCCTGGAACGCGAACGTGAACGTCTTGTCGTCTTGCGCGAGTGCAGCGCTCGTCAGCACGGCAGCAGCCACCGTCCCGAGCAGTAACCGTCTCATGGCGAGCTCCTCATTGTCTCACATTCCGTCGTCGCGGAATTTAGACAGGGAGACTAGTCACGGGACGCGCGAGGCGTCCAGCCATTCTCTTATGCAGATCCAAAGTGTTTCCGTTGGTGCGCGAGCGGCCTGTCAGCGCGGGCGCGTTCCCAAAAGAATCGCCAGATCCGCGCGGGTCACGTCGCGCAGGAGGTCGATAAAGGCGTCGGCCTGATGCTCGGCAAGGCGTCGTCCGAGGGCGGCGTTGCCTACCCGCGCGTCACCCACGACCCCGTCCGGCGACAGGTCCTGCGCCTTCCACGCGAAGGGCTGTCTCCCGTGCGCGACGAGCTGGCGAAACTCGGCGGAATAGCGCGACTGGGCACTGGGGAAGGCCCGCGCGGCCTCCTCCCGCACCAGCTCGGGGCGGAAATGGCGGATCAGCGCGGTCTCCAGCGTGCCGCCGTGAATGCCGATCGCCCGCTCCTCCTCGCCGATCAGGTCCGCGTCGCCGAAGCGCATCCAGTTGGCGTGGACGGCGAGCATGTCGAACCGGACGCGCAGCTCACGGGTGACGACATCGAGGAGCGCGATGTTGCCGCCGTGCGAATTGGCGAAGACGATCCGTCGCACCCCGGCCCGCGCGATCGACTCGCCGATCTCGATCCACGCGCGGATCGCCGTTTCCCAGGTCAGCGTGATGGTGCCGCGATAGTCGATGTGCTCGTTGGACTTGCCGACCGTCT
The DNA here is from genome assembly GCF_022865125.1 of Acuticoccus sp. I52.16.1. Classification (NCBI taxonomy): domain Bacteria; kingdom Pseudomonadati; phylum Pseudomonadota; class Alphaproteobacteria; order Hyphomicrobiales; family Amorphaceae; genus Acuticoccus; species Acuticoccus sp. I52.16.1. Next base: position 1,425,307 of record NZ_CP094828.1, read on the forward strand.
GCACCGGCAGGAAGGTGGCCGGGATGTCGGCCGGGAGCCGTTCCAGCACGGTCTTCACCATACCCTCGGCGATGAGGGAGTCGGTCCCGATGGGCAGGTGCGGCCCGTGCTGCTCGATCGCCGCGGTCGGCACCACCGCCACCCAGTCGTCCGGATGGTCGGGGATGTCGTGCGTGGTCATCTCCACCCAGTGCGGGCGCGGCGAAGTCATCGAGGGCGTCTCCGGGTGCGACGGGCGTGGATCTAGCGCATGGGGCCGCGCGCCGGCAACCGCGCGGGCCTCAGCGGATGGCCGCCAGCGCCTCGACCTCGACGACGAACGCCTCGCGCGCGAATCCGGAGACGATCATCAGCGTCGACGCCGGGGCGGGGTCGGCGACGAAGCGGTCGCGCGCGGCCATGTAACCGGGGAGATGCTCGCGCCCGGTCACGTAGGCGTTGAGCTTGACGATGTCGGCCGGGGTGGCCCCCGCCTCGGCGAGGATGGCGGCGATGTTGGCGAAGCACAGCTGCGCCTGCGCCTCGGCGCCCTCGGGCACGCTGTCGTCCGGCGCGACGCCGAGCTGGCCGGAGAGCAGCAGCAGGCGCATCCCCGCCGGCACCTCCACGGCATGCGGATAATTGGCGAACGGACGGCGGATCGTCGACGGCGTGTGGCGCTTCATCGGGCCACGTTAGCACGGACGCCGGCCGGGTCGACGGGCCTTCGGTGGCGGCGCCCCGCTCCCGCCCTCGGCACGAACGTTGCACGCGCGAAGGGCCGTTGCGCGTTCGGTCCTGGGTGGTATCCCTTCCGCGGTCGGCCGCGACGCGACGCGACGCGCAAAGCGATCCGCAATCGAAGCGAGCCGGCCGCCGGCTCCAGGGGGAAAGACGATGACACGGACCGTTCTGACACTGGCGTCCCTGCTGGTCGCCCTGCCCGCCGCGGCGCAGGACCCGACCCCGGTCACCTTCGGCACCAACTGGCTGCCCCAGGCCGAGCACGGCGGCTACTATCAGGCCCTCGCCGACGGCACCTACGAGGAATGCGGCCTCGACGTCACGATCGCGCCGGGTGGACCGCAGGTGAACAACCGCGCGCTGCTGCTGGCGGGGAAGATCCAGTTCCACATGGGCGGCAACCTGTTGCAGGCGTTCAGCGCCGCCAACGAGGGCATCCCGCTGAAGGTCGTCGCGGCGCACTTCCAGAAGGAGCCGCAGGTGATCATGACCCACCCCGGCGAAGGGTTCGACACCTGGGAGAGCCTGACCGAGGTTCCGACGCTGTTCCTCGGCGAGAACGGCTACCAGTCCTACTACCAGTGGATGATGGACGCCTACGGGTTCAAGGCCGAGCAGCGCAAACCCTACACGTTCAACCCCGCCCCCTTCCTCGCCGACAAGAAGAGCGGCCAGCAGGGCTACGTCACCTCCGAGCCCTACGCCATCGAGCAGGCCGGCGGGTTCGTGCCCAACATCTTCCTCATCGCCGACTACGGGTTCGACACCTACGCCACCACCGTCGAGGTCATGTCGTCGTTGATCGAGGAGGACCCGGAGGCGGTGCAGTGCTTCGTGGACGCGTCGGCGCTGGGCTGGACGACCTACCTCTATGGCGACGCGTCGGCCGGCAACGCCCTGATCCTGGAGGCGAACGCCGACATGACGCAGGATCAGATCGATTTCTCGATCGCGAAGATGAAAGAATACGGCATCGTCGATTCGGGTGAGTCCGAGACGGTCGGCATCGGCGCCATGACGGCCGAGCGGATCGAGGGCTTCTACGAGAAGATGGTCGCCGCCGGAGTCGCCCCGGAGGGGATCGAGCTGACGGACATCTACACGCTCGATTTCGTCAACAAGGGGGTCGGCGTCGACCTGAAGAAGGAGCTGACCCAGTAAGCGCCCTGGCCGACCCAGCCGCCCCTACCGCCACGGCGGGGGCTCCGATCGTCTCCCTCTCGGGCGTGACCAAGACGTTCGAGAGCGGCACGCGTGCCCTGGCCGGCGTCGACCTCGACGTCGGGCGCGGCGAATTTCTGAGCCTGCTCGGCCCCTCCGGCTGTGGCAAGTCCACCGTGCTGCGCCTCGTCGCGGGGCTCGACAAGCCCTCCGGCGGGTCGATCACCTGGGCCGACCGGCGCCGCCCGCGCGACGTCGGCTTCGTCTTCCAGGAGCCGACGTTGATGCCGTGGGCGCGGGTCTACGAGAACGTATGGCTGCCGCTGCGCCTGAAGGGCGTCTCCGCCAGGGACGCCGAGCCGCGGATCGTCGAAGCGCTCGAGAGCGTCGGCCTCGCCGACTTCCGCCGCGCCTACCCGCGCGAGCTGTCGGGCGGGATGAAGATGCGCGTCTCCATCGCCCGCGCGCTCGCCACCGACCCGTCGGTCCTGCTGATGGACGAGCCGTTCGCCGCGCTCGACGAGATCACCCGCTTCAAGCTCAACGACGATCTGCTCCGCCTGTGGAAGGATCGGGGGTGGACGATCGTCTTCGTCACCCATTCGGTCTTCGAGTCCGTCTACCTCTCCACCCGGATCGCGGTGATGACCTCCCGCCCCGGCCGCGTCGCCGAGGAGATCGCCGTCGACGAACCTGCGCCGCGAACGCCGGACTTCCGCATGAGCGCGCATTATGCCGACTATGCGCGCGCCACGTCCGAGGCCCTGTCCCGCGCGATGGGCGAGACGTGAGCGGCGACGGCGGCGTGGCGGCCCCGCGCCGGCGCCACCTCGACCGGGCCCTGCGCACGATCCTGCCGATCCTGGTGCTGTGCGGCGTGATCTACCTCTGGGACTGGACGGTGCGGGTGAACGAGATCCCGCCCTACATCCTCCCCGCGCCGGGCCTCGTCCTGCGCACGCTGGTGGACGAGTGGGCGCTGCTCGCCCCGTCCCTCGCCACCACGCTCGCCGTGACCGTGGCGGCGCTGGCGCTGGCGGTCGTCGGCGGCGTGCTGCTGGCGATCGTCCTGACGCAGTCGCGCATCATCGAGTATTCGATCTTCCCGATCGCGGTGGTGGTGCAGGTGACACCGATCGTGGCGGTGTTCCCGCTGATCAACATCTATATCGACAATCACCTCGCCAAGATCCTGCTCTGCGCCTGGATCATCGCCTTCTTCCCGATCCTGTCCAATACCACGCTCGGACTGATGTCTGCGGACCGCAATCTGAAGGACCTCTATCGCCTCTACGGCGCCTCGCGCTGGCAGACGCTGCGCCACCTGCTGCTGCCGGCCGCCCTCCCCTACTTCCTCGGCGGACTGCGCATCTCCGGCGGCCTGGCGCTGGTGGGGGCGGTGGTGGCCGAGTTCGTCGCCGGCACGTCCGGATTCGGCTCCGGCCTCGCGACGCGGATCATCGAGGCCGGCTACCAGCTCAAGATCCCGCGCCTGTTCGCGGCGCTCGGATTGATCTCGATGACGGGTGTCGCGATTTACGTCATCCTGAGCATCGTCTCCAACCTCATCCTGGGGCGGTGGCACGAAAGCGCGATGGAGGGACGGCGGTGAGACTGGCGAACGCGGCATTGCCGGCCGCGTTTCAGGAGGTGGGCGGCGAGGACCTCGCGCTCGTCGACATCACGCTCGACGGGGGGCGCATCGCGCTGGTGGAGCCGGCGTCGGGCAGCGTCATCGGTGCGCGCGACTGCGGCGGCGGCATCGTCGTGCCCGCCTTCGTCGACATGCACACCCACCTCGACAAGGGCCAAATCTGGCCGCGCACGCCCAATCCGGACGGCACGTTCTCCGCCGCGCTGGAGGCGACCGGCCGCGACCGCACCGCCCACTGGTGCGCCGAGGACGTGCGCCGCCGCATGGACTTCGCGCTGCGCGCCGCCTACGCCCACGGCACCGCCGCGATCCGCACCCATATCGACAGCGCGCCGCCGCAGGACCGGATCTCCTGGCCCGTCTTCGCCGAGCTGCGCGAGGCCTGGGCGGGGCGGATCGCCCTGCAGGGCGCCAGCCTCTCGGCGATCGACCAGCTTCCCGACGATCTTTCCGCCCATTTCGACCACGTCACGGCGCACGGCGGCATCGTCGGCGCGGTGATGTACCCGGTCGCCGGCCGCGAGGCGAAGCTGCGCGCCCTCCTGGAGGAGGCCGAGGCGCGTGGCCTCGACGTCGACCTCCACGTCGACGAGGCGCTGGACCCTGCGCGCAACGATCTGGCGCTGGTGGCGGCGGAGGCCAGGCGCATCGGCTTCTCCGGCACCATCACCTGCGGCCACTGCTGCACGTTGATGACGATGCCCCGGAGCGAGGCCGACCGCACGCTCGACGCGGTCGCCGAGGCGGGCCTCGCCATCGTTTCGCTGCCGATGTGCAATCTCTATCTCCAGGACCGCCAGGCGGGGCGCACGCCACGCATCCGCGGCGGCACGCTGGTGCACGAGATGGCCTCCCGCGGCATCCCCGTCGCCATCGCTTCCGACAACACGCGCGACCCGTTCTACGCCTACGGCGACCTCGACATGGTGGAGGTGTGGCGCGAGGCGACGCGGATCCTGCACCTCGACCATCCGGTCGGAGACTGGCCGCTGGCCTTCAGCGCCACGCCCGCCGCCGTCATGGGCCTGCCGGATAGGGACCGGATCGCCCCCGGCGCGGTGGCCGACCTCGTCGTCTTCGAGGCGCGTTCGTGGACCGAGCTTCTTGCACGGCCGCAGATCGATCGTACCTTGATCCGCGGGGGTGTTCTCGTGAAGCCGCCCAGGCCCGACTACCGCGAACTGGACGTCTGATGGACCTCGCCGCGCTGAAAATCGACATCGACGGCGTGGCGATCGAGGAGAACCCGCAGCTCGTCCAGCAGAAGAGCCGCGACTTCTACTGGTACTCCCCGGTGCTCAAGCGCCGGCTGGAGGGCGTGACGGCCGCCATCGTCGCGCGCCCGAAAGACGAGGAGGAGCTGCTCCTCGTCATCGGCGCCTGCTTCCGCAACGACGTGCCGCTCACCGTGCGTGGCTCCGGGACCGGCAACTACGGTCAGGCCATGCCGCTCGCCGGCGGCCTCGTGCTCGACCTCTCCGGCATGAACCGCGTCAAGGCGGTGAAGGCCGGGACGGTGGTCGCCGAGCCCGGCGCGATCCTCGCCGAGATCGATGCCGCCGTCCGCCCGTCGGGGCAGGAGCTGCGCATGTTCCCCTCCACCTACCACACCGCGTCGATCGGCGGGTTCATCGGCGGCGGCTCCGGCGGCGTCGGCTCGATCCGCTGGGGCGGACTGCGCGACGCCGGCAACGTGGTGCGGGTGAGGATGGCGGCGATGGACGGCTCCATCCCCACCGTGCTCGACCTGACCGGCCCCGACATCCACCGTGTCAGCCACGCCTACGGCACCACCGGGGTCATCACCGAAGTGGAGATGCCGTTGGCGCCGGCGGTGGACTGGGTGGACGCGATCGTCTCCTTCCCCACCCTCGAGGCGGCGGTGCGCCACGGCGAGACGCTCGCCGGGGCCGACGGGCTGCTGCTGAAGAACGTCGCGGTGATGGACGCCGCCATCGCCCCCTTCCTCAAGCGCCACGAGAGCTACCTCGCCGAGGGGGAGGCCTTCGTGGTGCTGATCGCCGCCGCCTTCGCCATGACCGACGTCGTCGCGCTGGCGACGCGGGCGGGGGGGCGCATCATGATGCGCTCCGACCGTCTCGACGAGGCCGAGCGTCATCGCCTCCCGCCGGCGTTCGAGCTGGCGTGGAACCATACCACCTTGCGTGCGCTGCGGGTCGACCCGTCGATCACCTACCTCCAGGTGCTCTACCCGCAGCCGGACATCGCCGGCAAAGTCCTGACGATGGCGCAGCTCCTCGGCGACGAGGCGCCGACGCATCTCGAGTTCGTGCGGTTCGACGGGGCGGTCGGCTGCTTCGGCCTCCCTCTGGTGCGCTACACCAGCGAGGAGCGGCTCGACGCGATCGTCAAGCTGCACGAGGACCACGGCTGCCCGATCTTCAATCCGCACCGCTACACGCTGGAGGAAGGCGGGATGAAGCAGACGGACGCGCTCCAGCTCGCCTTCAAGAAGCGCTCCGACCCCAAGGGCCTCCTCAACCCCGGCAAGATGATCGCCTGGGATCAGCCGGACTTCGACTACGGCCGCCCCTACCTGTTCCCGAGTCTCTCGGCCTGATGCGGGTTCTCGTCGTCGTCTGCCATCCCGACCCGGAGAGCTTCACGCAGCATCTGGCGGCGACCAGCCTCGCCGCGCTGGCGCGGGCGGGCCACGACGTGCGCCACACCGACCTCTACGCCGAGGGGTTCGACCCGGTGATGAGCCGCCAGGAGCGCCTCGGCTATCACACGCCCGGCGACAACGAGATCCCCATCGCCGGCCACCTCGCCGACCTCAGGTGGTGCGAGGCGGTGCTCTTCCATTATCCGACCTGGTGGTTCGGCCTTCCGGCCATGCTGAAGGGCTGGCTCGACCGGGTGCTCGTCCCCTATGCGACCTTCGCCCTCCCCACCGCCACGGAGCCGATGCGCGGCACGCTGGAGAACATCCGCCGCCTGTCGATCGTGACGACCGCGGGGGCGCCGACGCTCTACTCCAAGCTCGTCGGCGAGCCGGGGCGGCGCACGATCCTGCGCGGCATGCGGGCGCTCTGCCACCGGCGCTGCCGCACCGACTATGTCGCCCTCCACCGCATCGACAGCGCCGACGCCGCCACGTGCGCCCGCTTCGTCACCCGCGTCGAAGCACTGATCGCCCGGTACTGAGCCCTGGCGCGCCACGGCTTTCGGCCGTGCAGCGCGGCCCGCCGTGGCCGATCGGTCGCAGCCCATGGCAAACGCCTTCCTCGCGCCAGGGGATGGATACGTGTCGTGACACTGTCCCTTGAAGTCGCCGACCAGGGATCGTATGCGTCACGAGATGCACGAGCTGCCGCCCCTTGGTAGGGACCGCGCGTCGAGAGGGCGAGCATGCCGTTCGATCATTCCAAATCCGCGACGCATCGTCTGGCGCGTGCCGCCAAGGCGCATCGGGCGCGGGCCGGCGCGCACCTGTCGGCGATCAAGCTCTATCCGGGTCAGGAAAGCGTCCTGAAGGCGCTGGCCGACGGGGACGGCAAGACGATGTCGGCCCTCGCCGCCGAGCTGGGCGTGCAGCCGCCGACGGTCACCAAGATGGTCACCCGCCTCGCCGCCAACGGCTTCGTCCTGCGGCAGACGTCGGAGGTCGACGGCCGGCTGGCACGCGTGTCGCTGACGGAGACCGGCCGTGCGCTGATCGGCGACATCGACAAGATGTGGAAGCGGGTCGAGAAGGAAGCGCTCGCCGGGTTCGACGAGAAGGACCGCAAGCGAATCCGCAAGCTTCTCAAGAAGATCGAGAAGAACCTCCTCTCCGCCCACGGCGTCGAGACGCCGGACGAGATCGACGACGACACCCTCGACATCGAGGAGGCGGCCGAGTAGGTGCCCCTCCCTCCTGCCTCGACGGAAGCCGGCGCGAGCCTGCGCGGCATCATCCTGATGGTCTACGCGGTCTCCATGTTCGCGTGCCTCGATTCCACCGCCAAGTGGCTCGGCGCGTCGATGGACGCGGTGCATGTTGTGTGGTTGCGCTATGCCGCGCACGTGCTCCTGTTGTGCCTCTTCCTGCGCGTATGGCGCGACATCACGCCGTTCAAGACCAAGCACCCCTTCATGCAGGCGCTGCGCGGACTGACGCTGCTGGGCTCCACCTTCTTCAACTTCTGGGCCTTGCAGTACCTCCAGCTGGGCGAGACGAGCGCGATCATGTTCTCCGCGCCGCTGGTGGTGACGGCGCTCGCCGGGCCGTTCCTGGGCGAGAAGGTGGGCGTGCGGCGCTGGGCGGCGGTGTGCGTCGGCTTCGTCGGCGTCCTGGTCGTGCTGCGGCCGGGGACGGGGGCGATGCACTGGGCGGCGATGCTGTCCATCTGCGGCATGCTCAACTACTCGATCTACGTCGTGCTCACGCGGCGCATGCACCGCACCGAGAACTCGATCAGCCTGCTGATGCTGTCCGCGCTCGTCGGCGTCGTCGTGCTGGCGCCCGTGGCACCGGGGGCGCTCCTCGAACTCGACGGCTGGCAGTGGGTCCTGGCGCTGATGATGGGCCTCTTCGGCGCCTCCGGACACTTCGCGCTCACGGTGGCGCACCGCTACGCCAGCGCGTCCACGCTGGCCCCGTTCATCTATACGCAGATGGTCTGGATGATCCTGTTCGGCTGGGCGATCTTCCACCAGGTGCCGGACACCTGGACCTTCGTCGGCACCGGGATCATTGCCGCGGCCGGCATCTACATCCTGCACCGCGAGCGGATCCGCGGCCAGGTGATTGCCCAGCGCGACCCGGCGGTGCACTGAAGGCCCGAGCGCCCGGCGCGGCGGATGACGTCGCCGCCACATCCGAATAAGAAGGCGCCCGGAGGAGAGAACCCATGCTGACCACCACTCCCGGCTTCGACCGGATCGGCGAGGAGAACGCGTTCGCGGTCCTCGCGCGCGCCAACGCCCTCGCCGCGCAGGGACGCGACATCATCAACCTCGGCATCGGCCAGCCCGACTTTCCGACGCCCGAGCACATCGTCGAGGCCGCCGTGAAGGCGCTGCGCGACGGTCACCACGGCTACACGCCGGCGAACGGCATCCCGCCGTTGCGCGAGGCGATCGCCGCCGACATGACGACGCGCACCGGCGTCGAGACGAGCCCGGAGGACATCCTCGTGGTGCCGGGCGGCAAGGTGACGATGTACCTCGCCATCCTGCTCTTCGGTGAGCCGGGAGCGGAGATCATCTACCCCGATCCCGGTTTTCCGATCTATCGCTCGATGATCGAGTATACCGGCGCCAAGCCGGTGCCGCTGCCCATCAAGGAGGAGAACGGCTTCGCCTTCTCGCCGGACGACGTGGAAGCGCTGATCACCGACAGGACGCGCCTCGTCATCGTCAACTCTCCCGCGAATCCGACCGGCGGCGTCACGCCCCCCGAGGACGTGAAGCGCCTGGTCGAGATCCTCGGCCGGCACCCGAACGTCGCCGTCATGTCGGACGAGATCTATTCGCGGATGACCTATGACGGGCTGCCGCACGTGTCGCTCGGCTCGTTCCCGGAGCTGCGCGACCGGCTGATCCTGCTCGACGGCTTCTCCAAGACCTACGCGATGACGGGCTGGCGGCTCGGCTGGTCGCTGTGGCCCAAGGCGCTGTACGACAAGTGCCGCAAGCTGGCGGTGAACGCGTGGTCGTGCGTCAACGCGCCGGCGCAATTCGCCGGCATCGCCGCGCTGACCGGCCCGCAGGACGAGGTGACGGCGATGGTGCAGGCGTTCGACGATCGCCGCAAGGCCGTCGTCGCGGCGCTGAACGCGCTGCCGGGCGTCACCTGCGCGACGCCGAAGGGCGCCTTCTACGCCTTCCCCAACATCAAGGAGACCGGCTGGAAGGCCAAGCCGCTCGCCGACGCGCTGCTGAACGAGACGGGCGTCGCGCTGATCGGCGGTCCGGACTTCGGCACCCTCGGCGAGGGTTACGTGCGCGTCTCCTACGCGGCGGCCAAGCCGCGCATCCTGGAGGCGATGGAACGCATGGGCGACTTCCTGGAGAAGCGCGCCGCGGCCTGAGCGGCGACCCGGCGCCGCCGTCAGAGCGCTGCGGCGCCGCCCTCCGCCGGGTTGGCGCTCGCGCCGCCCGGCCGCACGGCGAGCACCATGTAGTTCACGTCCGTGTCCTGGCCGAGGCTCCATTCGTCGCGCACCGGATTGAAGACGACGCCGATCGGGGGGCGCGGCGACAGGCCGTTCGCCTCGAATGCGCGCTCCAGTTCCACCGGACGCACCAGCTTGTGGAACTGGTGGGTGCCGCGCGGCAGCCAGCGCAGCACGTACTCGGCGCCGACGATGGCGAGGGCGAAGGCCTTCATGGTCCGGTTGATGGTCGCAAACACCGTCAGCCCGCCCGGCCGCACCATCGCCCCGCAGGCCGCCACGAACGCGTCGACGTCGGCGACGTGCTCGACGATCTCCATCGCCAGCACGGCGTCGAAGGTCTCACCCTCGGCGGCCATCGCCTCGGCGGTGGTGTTGCGATAGTCGACCGAGACGCCCGACTGCGCCGCGTGACGCCCGGCGACCTCGACGTTGGTGGCCGCCGCGTCGACGCCGACGACCTCCGCCCCCATACGCGCCAACGGCTCGGACAGGAGACCGCCGCCGCAGCCGATGTCGGCGATGCGCAGGCCCTCGAGCGGCAGCTCCAGCTTGGGGTCGCGCTCGAAGTGGCGGCACAGCGACTGGCGCAGGAAGGTCAGGCGAACCGGGTTGAACTTATGCAGCGGTTTCATCTTGCCGTCGGGATTCCACCACTCGGCGGCGAGGCGGTCGAACTTGTCGACTTCGGCGGCGTCGATGGTGGACATGGGCGAAACCGTTGTTGTTCGTGGCTGACCCTGCTAGCTAGCGGCCTCCACCAGATACGCAACATCCAAAATCGATCCCGATGGCCCGCATCGTTATGAAATTCGGCGGCACCTCCGTCGCCGACCTCGACCGCATCCGCAATGTCGCCCGTCACGTCGAACGTGAGATCAAAGCGGGCAACGAGGTGGCCGTGGTCGTCTCGGCGATGGCGGGGGAAACCAACCGCCTCGTCGCCCTCTGCCGTGACGCCTCACCGCTGCACGACGCCCGCGAGTACGACGCGATCGTCTCCTCGGGCGAGAACGTCACCTCCGGACTGCTGGCCATCGTGCTGCAGTCGATGGGGGTCGACGCGCGCTCCTGGCAGGGTTGGCAGATCAAGACCCGCACCGACGACGCGCACGGCGCGGCCCGGGTCGATTCGATCGACACCGACGTGCTGGGCGCCCGCCTGTCGCAGGGGCAGGTGGCGGTGATCGCCGGATTCCAGGGCATCTCGTCGATGAACCGGATCACCACGCTGGGTCGCGGCGGGTCGGACACCACCGCCGTCGCCATGGCCGCCGCGCTCGGGGCCGACCGCTGCGACATCTACACCGACGTCGACGGCGTCTACACCACCGACCCGCGGATCGTGAAGGCGGCGCGCCGGCTGCCGCGCGTCTCGCACGAGGAAATGCTGGAGATGGCCTCGCTCGGCGCGAAGGTCCTCCACGTCCGCTCGGTGGAGCTCGCGATGGTGCACGAGGTGCCCGTCCTCGTATGCTCCAGCTTCGCCGACCCCGCTTTGCCGCCCGAGGGCACGCTGATCACTGCCGAGATCGAGGATATGGAACAGGAAACGGTCACATCCATCGCCTACGCCAAGGACGAGGCGCAGGTCACTTTGCGCGACGTGCCGGATTCGCCGGGCGTCGCCTACGCGGTGTTCGGACCGCTCGCCGAGGCGGGCATCAACGTCGACATGATCGTCCAGAACATTTCCGACGACGGGTCGACGACCGACATCACCTTCACCATCCCCGAGGCCGACTACGATCGCGCCCTCGCCACGCTGGAGGCCCAGCGCGGCAAGCTCGGCTTCGGCAAGATCATCGGCGACCGGGACGTGGTGAAGGTGTCGGTCATCGGCATCGGCATGCGCAGCCACGCGGGCGTCGCGGCGACGGCGTTCAAGGCGCTGTCCGAGCGGCAGATCAACATCCGTGCGATCACCACCTCGGAGATCAAGATCTCGGTGCTGATCGATTCGGCCTATACCGAGCTGGCAGTGCGCACGCTGCACTCGGTCTACGGGCTCGACAAGGCCGTCGCCTGACGCCGGTCAAGACGCGGACGCCGGTCCGTTTCACAATGTGATCGCCCCGGCGCCCGCACACTCATAAATTGTTTTTTCGGGCGTCTACGGGGTCACATTCCCCTGCGACGCGCCCCGTTTCGCCCTCCCGAACGCTGATATAGTTCGAAAATTCCGTGCCTCCGACCCGGAACCACCGCGTGTGTCGCCAAGTGGAGACAGCACGGGCCGTGATATTGAATTCGTCAATATCCGATCGGCCGCGCCCAACTCATAGAGTTTCCAGGTTCAAATTGCGTTTCGAACGGGCATTTCACTGCCGTATGGAATTCCATTTCTAGGATCGGCACGACGCTGCCGGGTGGTATACCAGCATCGTGCCGCTTTCGGCGCTACGATGCACGCGCCTACCGCTCGAATGCGCGCAAGCGTTGCGCACGCGACCATCTCAGGTGGCGAGGCTTGAGCGTGGCACATGGCAGAGGGGGCAACGCAACCATTGCTGGCGGACCACACGCCGGATAAGAAGGCGTTGCGGCGGCCGATGGACGGTCCTCCGCAGGGCGCCATATTCGAGGGAACATCAGAGCCGGACCACGAGCCGGCCATGCCCGATGCCTTAGTTGCGCGGGTCACGGGAGGGGAGGTCCGATGCGCGACACGCTCGCCGGTCCCAGACAGCTGATCAAGCAATTGCATGCCGTGATGGCTGCGCCGATGGACGCGCAGGACCGTCTCGACCGGATCGTGCGCATCATCGCCGACAACATGGTCGCCGAGGTCTCGTCCCTCTACGTCCTGCGTGCCGACGCCGTGCTGGAACTCTACGCCACCCACGGCCTCAACGCCGCGGCGGTGCACCGCGCGGGCCTGCGCGTGGGCGAGGGTCTGGTCGGCCGCGTCGCCAAGACCGCGCAGCCGCTCAATATCACCAACCCCCGCGCCCATCCCTCGTTCGCCTACCTGCCGGAGACCGGAGAGGAGGACTTCAACACCTTCCTCGGCGTCCCCGTCCTGCGGGCCGGGCGGATGATCGGCGTCCTGACGGTGCAGAACCGCGCACCGAAGCGCTACGACAACGAGGAAGTCGAGGCGCTGCAGACCACCGCCATGGTGATCGCCGAGATCGCCGGCACCGGCGACCTCGAGAAGATCCCGCAGCCCACCGCCGCGCTAGACATCAAGCGCCAGCTCCTCGTCTCGGGCGTGGCGATGTGCGAGGGGGTCGGCCTCGGCCGCGCCGTCCTGCACGAGCCGCGCGTCGTGGTCACGCGCCTGCTGACGGACGACGTCGAGCACGAGCTGTCGCGGCTGGAGACGGCGCTCGACAAGATCCGCGGCAACCTCGTCGCCCACCTCTCGCGCGACGAGGTGCAGGCCGAAAGCGCCCCGCGCGACGTCCTCGAGGCGTTCCTGATGATCGCGCAGGATCGCGGCTGGGCCCGCAAGATGGCCGACGTCGTACGCTCCGGCCTCACCGCCGAAGCCGCGGTCGAGCGCGTCCAGTCCGACAATCGCGCCCGCCTCATGCGCTCGACCGACCGCCTCGTGCGCGAGCGGCTGCACGACCTCGACGATATCGCCAACCGTCTCCTGCGCGAGCTGATGGGCCGCTCGCCCACCTCCCTCGCCCAGGTGACGGGGGACGCCATCATCGTCGCCCGCACGATGGGGGCGGCAGAACTCCTCGACTATGATCGCGCCCGCATCCGCGGCCTCGTCATGGAGGAAGGCACCCCCGCCAGCCACGTGACGCTGATCGCCCGCGCGCTCGGCATCCCCACCATCGGCCAGGCCTCGGGCGTGACGTCGATGGTGGAATCGGGCGAGGCGATCATCGTCGACGCGGACGGCGGCGACGTCCACATCCGCCCCTCGGCCGACGTCGAGAACGTGTTCGCCGAGAAGGTGCGCTTCCGGGCACGGCGGCAGGCGCAATATCGCCGGCTGCGCCACCTCCCCGCCGTCACCCGCGACGGGATGGAGGTCACGCTGTCGATGAACGCCGGGATGCTGGCGGACATGCCGCATCTTCGCGAATCGGGTGCGGCGGGCGTCGGCCTCTTCCGCACCGAAGTCCTCTTCATGCTGTCGCCGACGCTGCCGCGACCGCGCGAACAGGAACAGCTCTACCGCAAGATCTACGAGGAGGCCGAAGGCCGCCCCGTCTCGTTCCGCTCGCTCGACATCGGCGGCGACAAAGTCCTCCCGTACCTCAGGACGATGGACGAGGAGAACCCGGCGATGGGCTGGCGCGCGATCCGCCTCGGCCTCGACCGGCCGGGCCTGCTGCGCACGCAGATCCGCGCCCTGCTGCGCGCTTCGGCCGGGCGCGAGCTGAAGCTCATGTTCCCGATGATCACCACGGTGGCCGAGTTCAACGCCAGCCGCGCCCTGGTCGACCGCGAGCGCCGCTTCCTGCATCAGCACGGCTACCAGCTGCCCGACACCTTGAAGCTCGGCGTCATGCTGGAGACCCCGTCGCTCCTCTTCGAGCTGGAGGAGCTGCTCGCGGTGGTCGACTTCGTCTCCGTCGGCACCAACGACCTCTATCAGTTCGCGATGGCGGCGGACCGCTCCAACGTGCGCGTCGCCGGCCGGTTCGACACGCTGTCCCAGTCGTTCGTGCGCATGCTGAAGCGGATCGCCGACGCCTGCCACATCGCCAACGTGCCGGTCACCGTGTGCGGCGACTTCGCCAGCCGCCCGCTCGAGGCGCTGTGCCTGCTCGGCATTGGATACTCCGAACTCTCCATGCCGCCGGCCGCCATTGGGCCGGTCAAAGCGGCCATCCGTGCAACAGACTTGGGACGGTTGCGCGCACGTCTATGGCCGAGACTTGAACCGGGACGCGGAAGCGACGACATTCGTCATCTGCTGTCACGCTTTGCGGACGCACACGACATCCCGGTCTAGGACCCAAACGAACACATGGCGCTTCGACAGCGGCTCGACGAGGTCGTCGACCGCTTCAACATCTTGGAACAACGTATGGCATCCGGCCCGGCGGCGGAGGAATTCGTCCGCCTGTCGCGCGAGTATGCCGAGCTGGAACCGCTGGTGAAACGCGTCGCCGCGCTGCGCGAGGCCGAGAAGGAGCTCGCCGGCATCGACGAGATGCTGCACGGCGACGACGAGCTCGCCGAGCTCGCCGAGGCCGAGCGCCCCGCCGTGCTCGACCGTATCGAGACCCTGTCGGACGATATCCGCGTCGCCCTCCTTCCCAAGGACGAGGCGGACACCAAGAGCGCCATCCTCGAGGTGCGTGCCGGAACCGGCGGCCAGGAGGCGGCCCTCTTCGCGGGCGACCTCTTTCGCATGTACGAGCGCTTTTCCGCGGAGAAGGGCTGGCGGGTCGAGGTGATGAGCCTGTCGGAGGGTGAGGCGGGGGGCTACAAGGAGATCATCGCCGCGGTGCGCGGCGACAGCGTCTTCGCCAAGCTGAAGTGGGAGTCGGGCGTGCACCGCGTCCAGCGCGTGCCGGCGACCGAGTCGGGCGGGCGCATCCACACCTCCGCCGCCACCGTCGCCGTCCTCCCCGAAGCCGAGGACGTCGACATCGACATCCCCGCCAACGACATCCGGATCGATACGATGCGCGCGTCCGGCGCGGGCGGGCAGCATGTGAACACCACCGATTCGGCGGTGCGAATCACCCACCTGCCGACCGGTATCGTGGTCACCTCCTCGGAGAAGTCGCAGCACCAGAACCGGGCGCGGGCGATGGAAGTGCTGCGCGCGCGCCTCTACGACATGCAGCGCCAGCAAGCCGCCGACGCGCGCGCCGCCGACCGCAAGACGCAGGTCGGCTCCGGCGACCGCTCCGAGCGCATCCGCACCTACAACTTCCCGCAAGGGCGGATGACCGACCACCGCATCAACTTGACCCTCTACAAGCTCGACGAGATCCTCTCGGGCGCGGCGCTGGGCGAGGTGATCGACGCGCTGGCGACCGACCACAACGCCAAACTCCTCGCCGAAGCCGATGCCTGAAAGCCGCGGCGTCATCTTCACCGGCGAGCCGGACCTCGGCCACCTCTACACCACGCTGCGGCGCCGCTTCCGCGAGGCGCAGATCTCCACCCCCGACCTCGACGCCCGCCTCCTGGTGACCGAGACGCTCGACGTCACGACGACGCAGCTCATCGCCAACCCGCGCATGGCGGTCGACGCCGATCAGGTCGCCGAGCTGGAGCGGCGGGCGCAGGAGCGGCTGGCGGGTCGCTCCATCGGCCGCATCCTCGGCCGTCGCGCCTTCTGGTCGCTCGACCTGCGCGTGACCGACGATACGCTGGAGCCGCGCCCCGAGACCGAGACGGTGGTGGAGCTGGCGCTCGCGGCCCTGGCGACACCGGACGCGCCGGCGCTGGTGGCCGACCTCGGTGTCGGGACCGGGGCGATCCTGTTGTCGATCCTGTCGGAGCGGCTGGGCGCGCACGGGGTCGGCGTCGACATCTCGTTCAAGGCGCTGATCGAGGCGCGGCGCAACGCCGAGCGCCACAACCTCGACCATAGGGCGATGTTCGTGCAGGCCAATTTCGGATCGGCGCTGGCGCAGCAGTTCGACCTCGTGGTCTCCAACCCGCCCTATATCACCACCGACGACATCGCCGGTCTGGACCGTGCGGTGCGCGACTTCGACCCGCTGCTGGCGCTCGACGGAGGCGAGGACGGGCTCAACGCCTACCGTGTCGTCTTCACCCACGCGCAGCACATGCTGCGGCCGGGCGGGACGCTGGTGGTCGAGATCGATCCGGCGGCGCGCGACGCGGTGATTGCAGAAGCCGAGCGCAGGGGGCTTGAAGTCGAGACGGTTGCGGACGATCTTAATGGTGATGCAAGGGCGGTGTCCCTGCGGCGCGGTATGGTTTGAGCGCCACAGTTGAGAAAACATCGGCCGATCCCATAATTAAGTATTGGAAAGGCAACGGTGAGCCGCTAACGTGCCGCCGTCGGCCGAGCGGTAACCGCATCCTCGGGCACCAGCCTTAGACTGCGAACGACCCGCATCGTGTGCCTGCCCCTTCAGTGGGGCGTCGTTATCACTGACGCCATCCTGGCGACGAACAAGCCCAGGCCCGCAAGCGGGCGCCGGGCCGCGTCGTCGTTTGGACGGCCAATGTGTGGTTCGCTGCTGAGGCGGCGTTCCGAACCGAACCGGACGAGGCTGTGGATCCACCAATATTCAGGATCCGTGGCGACGCTTAGGCGGACTATACCCCTGCTTAAGCGCACGAATCCGCGTTCAACCGTATGTTCCGGATCGAGAAGCGAGCTGATGAGACCTAACAACCCGAGCAAGCGTCTTCGTGGTCGCAGCCGGAGCAAAGGCGGCGGCAATCCGCTGTCGCGCTCCTACGAGTCGAACGGCCCCGACGTTAAGATCCGGGGTTCGGCTTTGCAGGTGGCTGACAAGTACGCCCAGCTCGCGCGTGATGCGCAATCTGCGGGCGACCGTGTGATGGCGGAGAACTATTTCCAACACGCCGAACATTATTATCGGATCGTCGCCGCCGCTTACGAGCAGAGCGGCCAACAACAACCCCGCGGCGAGCGTCACGGCGACGACCGCCACGGCGACAACCGTCACCGCGGCAACGAGCAGCCGAACATCAACGGCTTCGACGGCATGGACGACGACGATGACGACGGGTCCATCCGCGTCAACGGTTCACGCTCCCACGGCCGCGACGACGAGCAAGACGAGGCGCCCGTTCGCGCCAATCACCGCAACGGCGGCTCCAACGGGGCCAACGGCTCCCACGCGGCGGCCCGTGACGATGACGACGACGCGGCCGATCCCGCCCAGGCCCCTCAGCCCGACGTGACCCCCACGCCGGCCGAGTTGGATGCATCCGCCGACGTCAAGGCCGAGGACGACGCGTCCGACGCTGACGGCGACGAAGGCGACGCCAAGGCCAAGAAGGCCGCCAAGCCGAAGACCCCGCGCCGCCGGACCACCACGCCGCGCACGCGTGCCCCGCGCACCCGGCGCACCGAGGCGTCCGCCGACGCCGCGCCGCAGCCCGCGGCCGAGACCGGCGAGAGCAACTGACGCCGCAGCGCGGGCCCCGGCCCGCGCGCCCCACCGCACCGGAGCCGGATCGCGGGCCTCACGCCCGGAGTTCCGGCTTTCGGCGTTCATGAAGGGGGCCTCCCGCCTTTGCCTGGCGGTTCGCTCGGCTGTCAGAGCAGGCAGAGTTCCAGGAGGTCGCGGCGCATCGCGGCGGGCATCGCCTCGTCCATCGCGGCGGCCGAGACGTCCACCGGCGCCTCGTCGGCCCTGAGGTAGCGCCATCCCTGGAAGGGGCGGCAGGGCCGCGGCCGCACCGCCACCACGTCCGGCGCCAGGAGGATGTGCACCCGCGCTACGCCCGACGCGTCGTTGAACGGCTCGATGCCCACCACGCGCTGGCGCGCCTGCACGCTTCCCTTGATCACCCAGTAGAGGCTGCCGTCCGCCAGCACTTCGTCGACCCGCTTGGGGGCGGTGCGCGTGGTGATTCGCATCGCCTGGCGCGAATCACTTCCCGCACGACGCTCGGCCGATTGCCGCAGCGCGTCGATGCTGGAAACGCCGACACATAGCTTGAGAAGATGCACCGTCATTCCACTGGGTTAGGCCCGGCCCCCCGGCGCCGGCAAGCTCGTCCACATGCCTGATGCCCGCTGTCCACCGCTTGTCACATTCGATCTGTTAGGCTTGTTGCGAGGCGGTAGCGCTCTGTTCATGCACCAAATAGGTATGGTAGCAGGCGCGACAGATCGATGAAGCGTGACGGCACGAGGTCGGGAATGGGATCCGAGGACGAACCTGACGTGCGCAAGTACCGCACGCTCTTCCTCTCCGACATCCACCTCGGCACCCGAGGATGCCAGGCGGAGCTGCTGCTCGACTTCCTGCGTCACCATGATGCCGAGAAGATCTACCTGGTGGGCGACATCATCGACGGATGGCGCCTGAAGAAGACCTGGTACTGGCCCCAGTCCCACAACGACGTGGTACAGAAGATCCTGCGCAAGGGCCGCAAGGGCGCCGAGATCGTCTACCTTCCCGGCAATCACGACGAGTTCCTGCGCGACTATGTCGGCACCCATTTCGGTGGGGTCGAGGTGGTCGACTCGGCGATCCACCACACCGCCGACGGGCGCAAACTTCTCATCATTCACGGCGACCAGTTCGACGTCGTCGTGCGTCATGCGAAGTGGCTCGCCTTCCTGGGCGACTGGGCCTACGTCACGACGCTGGCGATCAACACCTGGATCAACATCGTCCGCCGCAAGCTGGGGCTGACCTACTGGTCGCTGTCGGCCTGGGCGAAGTTGAAGGTGAAGAACGCGGTGTCCTTCATCGGCAAGTTCGAAGAGGCGCTCTCGTCCGAGGCGAAGCGCCGCGGCGCGGACGGCGTCGTGTGCGGCCACATCCACCATGCGACCATGCACGACATGCACGGCACGCATTACATCAACACCGGGGACTGGGTGGAGAGCTGCACCGCCGTGGGCGAGCGCGAGGACGGAACCTTCGAGCTGATCCGCTGGACGCGGCTGGCCGACCGCCATCCGACCCGCGCCGTGGCGCCGACGTCGCGCTCACAGGCGGCATGACGCAACGGAAGATTCCGCGATGACGCGCCTCGCCCTCGTGACCGACGCTTGGCACCCGCAGGTGAACGGTGTGGTCCGAACCCTCGATACGACGCGCCAGGAGCTGATCAAGCTCGGCATCGACGTCTACATGATCACGCCGTCGGACTATCGCACGGTGCCGATGCCGACCTATCCGGAGATCCGCCTCGCGGTGACGACGCCGTGGCGCGTGTCGCGCGCGATCGACGAGGTGCGGCCGGACTACGTGCATATCGCCACCGAGGGGCCGCTCGGGATGATCGCGCGGCGGTGGTGCCGCAAGAACAACATCGGCTACACCACGAGCTACCACACGCGCTTTCCCGAATATGTGCGAGCCCGCGCGCCGATCCCGATGTCGTGGTCCTACGCCTTCGTGCGCTCGTTCCACAACGCGGGCGTCGGCTGCATGGTCTCCAACACGACGCTGGAGCGCGAGCTGGCGGCCTGGGGCTTCCAGCGCCTGGTGCGCTGGGTGCGCGGGGTCGACACCGTGACGTTCAATCCCGACGTGCCGCCCGCGCTGCCGGACCTTCCGAAGCCCGTCTTCCTCTACGTCGGCCGGGTCGCGGTGGAGAAGAACATCGGCGCCTTCCTCGACCTCGACCTTCCCGGCACCAAGCTCGTGGTGGGCGACGGCCCGGCGCTGCCGACGTTGAAGGCGAAGTATCCGGACGCAGTCTTCACCGGCAACCGCGTTGGCGAGGAGCTGACGGCGCACTACACCTCCGCCGACGTCTTCGTCTTCCCCAGCATGACCGACACGTGGGGCCTCGTGCAGATGGAGGCGCTCGCCTGCGGCGTCCCCGTCGCCGCGTTCCCGACGATGGGCCCGCTCGACGTCATCGCCGATTCGGGAACCGGGGCGCTGGACTGGGACTTGAGACAGGCGTGCCTCGACGCGTTGTCGATCCCGCGCGACCGCTGCCGATCGTATGCCGAACAGTTCTCCTGGGAATCCAGCGTCAAGCAGTTCTGGGAGAACCTGCAACGGGCGAACGGCATCGAAATCGCCGCCAACTAACGGAGCGAACCTCATGCCCGGCCCCACGTTCGACGCTCTTTGCACCCACAAGAAGAGCCTCGACGGGTTCCATCTGCGCGACGCCTTCTCCGCCGATCCCGGCCGCGCCGCCCGCTTCGCGCTGACCGAGGGCGACCTCCTCCTCGACTATTCCAAGAACATCGTCACCGACGAGACGATGGCACTCCTCGTCGAGCGCGCCCGCGCGGCCGGCCTCGAGGCCAAGCGCGACGCGATGTTCGCCGGCGAGCCGATCAACCTGACCGAGGGCCGCGCCGTCCTCCACGTGGCGCTGCGCGGCGAGGGGCCGTTCGCCATCGACGGGCGCGACGTGTCGGCCGACGTCGCGGAGGTGCTGGACCGCGTCACCGCGTTCGCCGACGGGGTCCGCTCCAACGCGATCGTCGCCGCCGACGGCCAGCCGTTCACCGACGTCGTCAACATCGGCATCGGCGGCTCGGACCTCGGCCCGCGGATGGTGGTGCGCGCGCTGTCGCCCTACCGCGACGGCGGGCCCGACGTGCACTTCGTCGCCAACGTCGACGGAGCCGACATCGCCGACACGCTCGCCCGGCTCGACCCGGCGCGCACCCTCTTCCTCATCGCCTCGAAGACATTCACCACACAGGAGACGATGACCAACGCCGCGACCGCGCGTCAATGGATCGTCGACGGCGTGGGCGAGGCGGCGGTCGGCGACCACTTCGCCGCGATCTCCACCGCGCTCGACAAGGTGGCCAAGTTCGGCATCTCCGAGGACCGCGTCTTCGGGTTCTGGGACTGGGTCGGCGGGCGCTACTCGGTCTGGTCGGCGATCGGCCTGTCGGTCGCGATCGCCATCGGCGGCGCCGGCTTTCGCGCCTTCCTCGCCGGCGGCGCGGCGGCGGACGAGCATTTCCGCACCCGGCCGCTCGCCGAGAACATCCCCGTCGTCATGGGGCTGCTGGGCGACTGGTACCGCACCTTCTTCGGCTACGGCGCCTACGCCATCCTTCCCTACGACCAGCGCCTCGTCGAGTTCGCGGCCCACCTCCAGCAGGTGGACATGGAATCGAACGGCAAGCGGGTCCACCGCGACGGTTCGCCGGTCGCCGAGCCGACCGGGCCGGTGATCTTCGGCGAGCCCGGCACCAACGGGCAGCACGCCTTCTACCAGCTCCTCCACCAGGGCACCGACCCGGTCCCGGTGGACATCCTCGTCGCCGCCAAACCGCACGAGGCGCTGTCGGACCATCACGCCAAGCTCGTCGCCAACGCGCTGGCGCAAACGCAGGCGCTGATGCGCGGCCGCACCCTCGAGGAGGCGCGCGAGCAGCTCCTCGCCAAGGGGATGGACGCGGCCGAGGCGGACCGCCTGGCGCCGCACCGCGTCTTCCCCGGCAACCGCCCGTCCAACACGCTGGCCTACCAGGCGCTCGACCCGTTCACCCTCGGCCGGCTCCTCGCCTTCTACGAGCACAAGGTGTTCGTGCAGGGCGCGCTGTGGGACATCAACTCGTTCGACCAATGGGGCGTGGAGCTCGGCAAGGAGCTCGCCGGGGTGCTGCTGCCGGCCATCAAGGGCGAGACCAGCCCCGACCTCGACGGCTCGACCGCGCAGCTCCTCGCCCACCTGCGGGGCGCGTGAGCGGCCTCAGAGTTCGATCTTTTGCACCGAGGAATCGGCGAGGAAGTGGTGGATCGTGTTGAGCCACAGGACGTACTTCACGACCCCGTCGGCGTCGCGCTGCACCAGCCAGTCCTCGCCGACGACGCAGCGCAGCGGCGGCTGCTTTTCGTCCTTGAAGTGCCCCTCCCAGTAGAAGGTGCCGATCGCGCGGGCCCGGTCCGGCGCCTCGCCGAGCGGCGTCACCACGAAATCGCCCAGCCGCAGCACCTGACGGCGAAACTGGGTGTGGTAGGCGCCATGCTCATCCAGCGTCATCGACAGGCCCTGGTGCTGCACGTAGATGCGCGGCTCCGGGTGAAGGAACATCGCCTTGCGTTCGGCGATGCCGCCGCCATCCTCGCGGCGCAGCGTATCGCACCACCGCTCGCCCAGCGCGAGCACCTCGTCGAGCGTGATTGCCACGGCCCCTCCTCCCACAAACATCCATGCATCGACCGCCTTGTGTCCGACTCGGCCACGCGCTTCAAGGTCATGGCAAATCGCCGGGGGCGGCGCACTTTGATGACCGAGCCGGTGGCGCAGCGTCGGTGCTTCGACTAACGTGCCACCACAACAATCGGAGGACCCCGATGAACGATATGACGATGGCTAAGTTCGGAATGGGCGCGTCGGCTCAACGCGTTGAAGACCAGGCGCTCATCACCGGCCATGGTCAGTACACGGCGGACGTGACGCCCGAGGGCACGCTCTATGCAGTGGTGCTGCGCTCGCCGATCGCCGCGGGGTCGTTCAAGATCAACGATATCGAAGCCGCCAAGGCCGCGCCCGGCGTCCACCTCGTGATGACCTATGCCGATATCGGCGAACCGCTTGCCCCGCTTCCCTGCCGGGCCGCCTACAAGCAGGAAGACGGCACGCCGACGCAGGTCTACCCCCGCTACTCGCTGGCGAAGGACGAGGTGCGCCACATCGGCGACCCCGTGGCGATGATCGTGGCCGACAGTGTCGCCGCCGCCAACGACGCCGCCGAGCTGATCGACATCGACTGGAACCAGACCGACAGCGTGACCGACGCGGCGGCCGCGCTGGAAGACGGCGCCCCGCTGGTGTGGCCCGCGCACGGCTCCAACCTCGCCTTCCGCTACGGCGTCGGCAACCGGGAAGGCACCGAGGAGGCGTTCGCCAAGGCGACCAGGTTCGCCAAGCTCGACCTCCACAACAACCGCCTCGTCACCAACTACATGGAGACGCGCGGCGCGCTGGGGCAGTACGACGCCACCACCGGCCGCTACACGCTGACCGCCGGCACCCAGGGTGGCCACGGCATGCGCGGCGTCCTCGCCGAAATCCTGAAGACCGACGAGGCCAATATCCGCGTCGTCACGCCCGACGTCGGCGGCGGCTTCGGCACCAAGATCTTCGTCTATCCCGAGTACCCGGCCGTCATGCACGCCGCCAAGATGCTCGGCCGTCCGGTGAAGTGGATCTGCGGCCGCTCCGAGGCCTTCATGTCCGACAGCCAGGGCCGCGACAACGTCACCACCGCGGAAGTGGCGATGGACGACACCGGCCGCTTCCTGGCGCTGCGGGTCGACCTCAAGGCCAACATGGGCGGCTACCTCGCCCAGTTCGCGCCGCACATTCCGTTCGTCGGCTCGTCGATGGCGCCGGGCGTCTACGCCTTCCCGGTGATGTACGTTGCCGTGAAGGGCGTCTACACCAACACCGTGCCGACCGACGCCTACCGCGGCGCCGGGCGCCCCGAGGCCGCCTACACCATCGAGCGCCTCGTCGAAGAGGCGGCGCATGTGATGAGCCTTTCGCCGGAGGAGATCCGCCGGCGCAACTTCATCAAGCCCGAAGAGATGCCCTTCAAGACCGCCGCCGGCCGCACCTACGACACCGGCGAGTTCGACGGACACATGTCCCGCGCGATGGAGGTCATCGACTGGGACGGCTTCGACGAGCGCAAGGCCGAGAGCACGGCGCGCGGCGCGATCCGCGGCATCGGCATGGCGACCTACATCGAGGCGTGCGCCTTCCCCGGCTCCGAGCGCGCCGAGATCGAGCTGGCGCCCGACGGCAAGATGACGCTGATGATCGGCACCCAGACCAACGGTCAGGGCCACGCCACCTCCTACACGCAGATCATCGCCGACCGCCTGGGCGTCGCCCCGGAGAACATCACCGTCATCCAGGGCGACACGGACCGGGTGAAGACCGGCGGCGGCACAGGCGGCTCGCGCTCGATCCCGCTGGGTCTTCCGTCGGTGGACGTCGCGTCGGTGGAGATGTCGACCAAGCTGAAGGAACTCGCGTCCGACAAGCTGGAGGCCTCCGCCGACGACCTCGAGTTCTCGGGCGGGTCGGTCCGCATCGTCGGTACCGACCGCTCGGTGACGTTCGCGGAGCTGGCCGAGTCGGCCGGCGGCCTCACCTCCGAGGGCCGCGTGCAGCAGGACGAGCCGACCTTCCCCAACGGCTCGCACATCTGCGAGCTCGAGATCGACAAGGCGACCGGCAAGGTGGCCATCCTGCGCTACGTCATCGTCGACGACTTCGGTGCCACGGTGAACCCGATGCTGCTGCAGGGTCAGGTCCACGGCGGTATCGTCCAGGGCATCGGCCAGGCCCTCTACGAGCGCACCGTCTACGACGAGGACGGCCAGCTCCTGTCGGCCTCGCTGCTCGATTATTGCGTGCCGCGCGCCGACGACGTACCGTTCTTCCACTTCGAGACGCGCAACGTGCCGTCCAAGCACAATGCGATGGGCATCAAGGGCGCGGGCGAGGCCGGCACCATCGGCGCCGCCCCGGCGGTGATGAACGCCATCTGCAACGCGCTGTGGACGAACTGCGGCGTCTCGCACGTGGACATGCCGGCGACGCCGGACGTCCTGTGGCGCATCATCAGCCAGGCGTCGGCCAAGGCGGCCTGAGCCGGGCCACGACCGGCGCGGACGACCTCCGCCCGCGCCACCCTCCCCGCCCCGATCAGCGCAACGCGGTCGGGGCGATGGCGGCCACGGCGGCTCCCTCGGTCAGCAGCGGCGTGATCCGGCGGACGGTGACGCGGCGGTTGCGGCGGTCCGGCTCGTCGGTCTCCACCTTCAGCGCCTCCTCGCCGTACCCGTGGGTGACGAAGTTCTCCGGCGGAATGTCGAACGCCTCGGTCAGCAGGCGGGCCACGGCCTCGGCGCGCTCATCGCTCAGCTTCATGTTTTCGATCGGGTGGCCCTGCGCGTCCGTGTGCCCCTCGATCAGGAAGACCTCGCGCGGATCGGCCGCCACCGCCGCGGCGATCGACGCGCCCACCAGCTCCAGCACCGCCAGTTCGTCGGTCGACAGGGTCGCCGAGTTCGTCTCGAAGGTGATCGTATCGACATCGATCGCCGGCATCATGCCGCGCAGCGCAGGGTCGGTGAGGATCTGGTTCAGCGTGAAGGCGCGGCGCAGGTTGCCGCTGGGCTCGGCGGTCGCGGCGCGGTAGAGCGCGTCGAGGGAGGAGACCGCGGCGTCGACCTCCCCGGCGGGGACCGCGTCGAACGCGTCGGCGGCGATGGCGGTGTCGGCCGAGGCGTCCTGCGCCAGCCAGATCGGCAGGTTGTTGAAGAACATCGTCTCCGCGCCGTCCGCGTCCACCCGCGAGCGGCGGATGGGGACGCCGTTGGCGTCGCGCAGGGTGCGCACCGTGCTGCCGTCGCGCCGCGCGACGACGCTCTCGCTCCAGCCGTTGTCGTACGCGAATTCGCGAACGGCGGCGGCCTTCCAGTGGAAGCGCCGGCTCTCGCGCCGGTTGGCGACCAAGGTGTTGCGCCCGTCCGTTCCGGCGAAGATCGAGAAACGCTCGTCCTGGTCCACCAGATCGCCCCAGCGCAGCATGCCGAGCGGGCCGAGTGCGCCCTCGCGGCCCGGGGCGTTCGTGGTGATGCGGGCGGCGGCGCGGCTCTCCCACAGCCGCTGGTTCTCTTCGCGCGCCAACCGGGCGGCCTGCGCACCGGGAGCGGGCGGGAGACGGTCGAGATATTGGGCGAGCGCGGTCCTGGCCGGGCGCTGCTTGGCGGCGAGGCGTTGCGCCCGGCGCTGCTCGCCCCCGTCCACCGTCGCCTCTCCGACGAGACGGCGCCCGCCGAAGCCCCGCCCCGCGCGTGGCGTGCCGGCGCCGCCGAACGGCCCGGCGCTCAGCCCGCCGGGCGCCGGTCCGGTCGCCCCGTCGATTGCGCCCTCGGCCCGCCATGGCTCGGTGCCGCCGCCGTCCTTGCGCAGCGCCTCGAGGCGTGCGCGGCGCCGTTCCTCCTGCTCGCGGCC
The DNA here is from genome assembly GCF_022865125.1 of Acuticoccus sp. I52.16.1. Lineage (NCBI taxonomy): Bacteria > Pseudomonadati > Pseudomonadota > Alphaproteobacteria > Hyphomicrobiales > Amorphaceae > Acuticoccus > Acuticoccus sp. I52.16.1. Next base: position 1,451,545 of record NZ_CP094828.1, read on the forward strand.
GCGCGCATGACGCAGCCGGTCGAGCTCCCGCTTGCGCGCCTCGACAGCGGCACGCCCGGTCGCCTTCTCCTCCGCCCCGAACTGCACCGCGCTGATGCCCGCGCCCGCCGACGGCGCCGCGAGGCGTGCCGGCGCCCCGGCCAGCGCGGCGAGCGGAAACGCGAGGAGCGCGAGGGCGAGAGCGAGGGTCGGAGCGTGCACGGGTGGGACCTCGTCGGTGTCGACACCGGCCTATCCCACCATCACAGCCTTTCGGCACGCTGTGCCCGCCGGGCCGGCGGGCGGTGGCGCCGCCTCAGCGCAACGTGGTCAGCGTGCGCGCCACCGCGTCGTTCCACAGGCCGATGAGGCGCGAGCGCTCCGCCTCGGCCATCTGCGGCTCGAACCGCCGGTCGCGGTGCCAGCCGGCGGCGAAGCCCTCGGCGCCGGGCCACACGCCGGCGTGCATCCCCGCCAGCCACGCCGCCCCCAGCGCCGTCGTCTCGTTGATCGACGGCCGGTCGACCGGCGCGCCGAGCACATCCGCCAGCCGCTGCATCGCCCAATCCGACGCGACCATCCCACCGTCGACCCGCAGCACCGTGTCACGTGCGCCGGCCCAGTCGCGATGCATGGCGTGGATGAGGTCGTGCGTCTGCAACGCGACGCTCTCCAGCGCCGCCTTGGCGAGCTCGGCCGGGCCGGTGGAGCGGGTGATGCCGAAGATCGCCCCGCGCGCGTCGGCGTCCCAATGCGGCGCGCCGAGGCCGACGAAGGCCGGCACCATCACCACGTCCTGGTTCGGATCGGCGTTGGGCGCCAGCTCGCCGGACTGCGCCGCATGCTCGATGATGCCGAGCCCGTCACGCAGCCACTGCACCGCCGCCCCCGCGACGAAGATCGCCCCCTCCAGCGCGTAGGTGGTGACCCCGTCCAGGCGGTAGGCCACCGTCGTCAGCAGGCGGTTCTTGGAGACGACGCGGTCGGTCCCGGTGTTGATGAGGGCGAAGCAGCCGGTGCCGTAGGTACTCTTCACCATGCCCGGCTCGAAGCAGGCGTTGCCCAGAACCGCCGCCTGCTGGTCCCCCGCGACGCCGTAGACCGGGACGGCCGCGCCGAAGAGGGCCGGGTGCGTGGTGCCGTAGTCGGCCGCGTTGTCCTTCACCTGTGCCAGCATCGCGCGCGGCACGCCCAGGATCCGGCACAGATCGTCGTCCCACTCCCCCTTGCCGATGTCGTAGAGCAGCGTGCGGGACGCGTTGGTCACGTCGGTCGCGAAGACACCGGTGAGGCGGGCGACGAGGAAGGTGTCGATCGTGCCGAACACCACCTCGCCCGCCTCCGCCCGTGCGCGCAGGCCGTCCACGTTGTCCAGGATCCAGGCCAGCTTGGTGCCGGAGAAATAGGGGTCGAGGAGCAGGCCGGTCTTCTCGGCGATTGTCGGCTCCAGCCCCTCCTCGCGCAGTTCGGCGCACCGGGCGGCGGTGCGGCGGTCCTGCCACACGATGGCGCGGTGCACCGGCTTGCCGGTCGCCCGCTCCCACACGGCGACCGTCTCGCGCTGGTTGGTGATGCCGATGGCGGCGATCTGCGAGGCTTCGAGCTTGGCCTCGGCGAGTGCGGCCCCGATGGTGGCGAGCGTCGTCGCCCAGATCTCCTCCAGGTCGTGCTCGACCCAGCCGGACCGGGGGAAATATTGCTTAAACTCCTGCTGGCCGACGCCGATGATCTCGCGGTCGGCGGAGAAGACGATCGCGCGCGTGGAGGTGGTGCCCTGGTCGATGGCGAGGATGGGGGCGGTCATGTCGATTCTTGTTTGTTGGCCCTTGGTCGGCGCAGGCTGGGCCGAACTTGAACCGCGTGTCAAACGCGCATCGACGAAACCGCCGCTCCGCCCCCTCGCGCGCCCCCCCTCACCGAGGAGGCGGGAGAGAGCGCATGTAGGCCTCCAGCGCGGCGAGATCCGCGGCGGCCAGCGGGAACTGCGGCATGACCGGATGCGGCGCGACGAGGACGCGTGCCAGATGCGCCGCGTCGAGGCCGGGCGAGGCGGCGAGTGTGGCGAAGGACGGCGCGTCGGCGAGCGCGGCGGCTTGACCGGCCGCACCGATGGCGTGGCAGCGCGCGCACCACGTCTCGGCCAGCGTCCGGCCGTGGGCGACGCGCGGCGCCTCGGCCGGCATCGCCGCGCGCTCCTGCGCGACGCCGCCCGCCGTGGGACCCAGTAGCGCGGCGGCACAGATTGCCGCCCGAAGCGATCGTGTGACCATGGCCCCCTCCCCATTTGCCGCCGAGCATGGCATGGCACCGACGCACGTCCTTTGATTTGCGTCAGCCTGGGTGGGGCCATGAGCGAGATCCGACACATCGTCTTCGACATCGGCCGCGTGCTCCTGGCCTGGGACCCCGAGCGCCCCTATCGCACGCTGATCCCCGACGCGGCCCGCCGGCGCTGGTTCCTCGACACCGTCACCACCTCGGCCTGGAACGCGGAGCAGGACCGCGGCCGCCCGTGGGCCGAGGCCGAAGCGCTCCTCATCGCCGACTACCCCGAGGAAGAGGCCCTCATCCGCGCCTTCCGCACGCACTGGGCCGCGATGACCCCGCACCTCCTTGCGCAGACGCCGCAGATCATGGAGGGCCTCGTCGAGGCCGGGCACGACGTGACCATGCTGACCAACTTCGCGCCCGACACCTTCCAGGAGGCGCTGGCACGGTTTCCGGTGCTGCGGCGCCCGCGCGGGGTCACGGTCTCGGGCGAGGTGGGGCTCATCAAGCCGGACCCGGCGATCTACGCCCTCCACGCCGCGCGCTTCGGGCTCGACCCGGCGGCGACGATCTTCTTCGACGATTCGCCCGACAATATCGCGGCGGCCGCCGCGGCCGGCTGGCGGGCCCACCTCTTCACCACGCCGGAGCGCATGCGGGCCGACTTCGCCGCCAGCGGCATCGCGGTCTGATCCGGCGCGTCCGGTCCGGGCGGCCGCCGCAGCTGTTCACATCCGCGTGAAGCGGCAATCAGCCCGATAGTCACGCGCCGACCACTCCGACACCCTCCTCGCAACATGCAGGAGGACGCCAGATGCAAGCCAAGGCACCGCCCGAAACGGCCGCACGCAAGACGGCCAAGGACTTCCCCCAAGAGCTGCTCGACCTCTACGACTACTATGCCCACGGCAAGCTGACGAAGCGCGAGTTCCTCGACCGCGCCGCCAAGTACGCCGTCGGCGGCGTGACGGCGGCGATGCTGCTGCGGCAACTCTCGCCCGACTACGCCCTCGCCCAGCGGGTCGCCGAGGACGACCCGTCGATCACCGCCGAGTGGGTCACCTACCCGTCACCCAACGGCCACGGCGAGATCAAGGCCTACCTCGTCACGCCGGCGGACTTTGCGGCCCCCGGCCCGGCGGTCCTGGTGATCCACGAGAACCGCGGCCTCAACCCCTATATCCAGGACGTCGCCCGGCGGATGGCCAAGGCCGGCTTCCTGACGCTCGCGCCCGACGGGCTGACGCCGAAAGGCGGCTATCCCGGCAGCGACGACGCCGGCCGCACGTTGCAGGCCGAGATGGACACCGAGAAGCTGATGAACGACTTCTTCGCCGCGTTCGAGTACCTGAACGGGCGGGACGACACGACGAAGGTCGGCGCGGTCGGCTTCTGCTACGGCGGCGGAGTCGTGAACGCCATCGCGGTCGCCTACCCCGAGCTGGCGGCGGGCGTCCCCTTCTACGGCCGCCAACCCGCGCCCGAGCAGGTGAGCGAGATCGAAGCGCCGCTCCTCATCCAGTACGCCGCGCTGGACGAGCGCATCAACGCCGGCTGGCCCGCCTACCAGGAGGCGCTGGACGCCGCCGGGGCCGACTACACGATGGAAATGTACGAAGGCGTCAACCACGGCTTCCACAACGACACCACGCCCCGGTACGACGCCGAGGCGGCCAAGCTCGCCGAAGATCGCACCATCGCCTTCTTCAAGGAGCATCTGAGCTAGGCGCGGGGCGCATCACAGCAGGCGCGGCTGGTCGTCCTCGCTCGCGGCGGCGGCCTTGCGGCGCGGCTCGGCACCCGGCTCGGCGGCGCCGAGGGTCGGCCCCTCCGTCTCGCGCACCGGCTCGGGCGGGCGCTCGGGATCGGGCTCCAGAAGCCCGATGCCCTCGTTGCGCGCGTTGCCGAGGCGGGTGGAGACGGGGCGGGCCGTGTAAGTGCCCCGGTCGGTCCAGACCAGGGCTCGCGCGGCGTCGTCGTTGGCCGGGTCCAGCCATTCGGCGGTGTGCTCGGCCGCCACCGTCAGGGGCATGCGCGCGTGGTAGTCGGCCGCGATCCCCGTCGCCTCGGTGGTGAGGATCGCCGCCGTGTCGACTTCCTCGCCGTTCGGTCCCATCCAGGTCTCGTAGATGCCGGCGAGCGCGATCGGCTGCCCCGCCTCGAAGAGGTAGGGCACCTTGCGCCCGTCCTCGCGCTTCCACTCGTAGTAGCCGGTGGCCGGCAACAGCACGCGGCGGCGCCGCAGCGCATTGCGGAAGGCGGGCTTCTCGGGCGCGGTCTCGGCGCGGGCGTTGATGAGGAGCGGAAACTTCGCCGGGTCCTTCACCCAGGACGGCATGAAGCCCCACTTCATGAGCGTCAGCTCGCGGCCGTGCGGGCCGGCGCGCACGACGTGCACCGGCTGCGTCGGCGCGATGTTGTAGCGGGGCGGGAAGGCCTCGACCTCGTTGACGACCGCGAAGAGTTGTCGCACCGCCTCCACCGGGAGCGTCAGATTGTAGCGCCCACACATTGCGCGGGGTCCTCCGTGCCTGCGGCCGGCCTGCGCGGGACCCGCCTCGGCCTCAGATGACGTTGAAGTAGGTCACCGACAAGCGGCCCAGGATGAGCGCGCCGAAGCCCACCAGCAGTGCCCCCGCGACCACGTTGACCTTGGCGAGGGTGGATTCGTTGAGATGGAAGCGCAACCGGGTGACGACGGCGGCGAGGCCGCACCACCAGCCGATCGTCCCCATGGCGACGCCGATCAGGAGCTGCGCGGTGCCGACGATGTCGCCCTTGTCCGGCCCCCACTCGCCCAGCGCGCCGAAATAGGCGAGAAAGCCGAAGATCGTCGCCGGATTCCACAGGGTGAGAAAAAAGGTGGTGACAGCGGTCCCGAAGGCGCCCTTTTGCTTCGCCTCCATCGGCAGAGGCTGCCCAAAGCCCGGCTGACGCCATAGAATACGCGCACCGAACAGCACCACGAGGACGCCGCCGACCAGCTGGATGATCCGCGAATGCCCCTCGACGAACGCCGACACAGTCGATACCCCGAACACGGCCGCGGTGGCGAAGATGAGGTCGGCCAGGGACGCACCGACCCCCGCCGCGAGCCCGATCGGGAAGCCGTAGCGAAAGGCACGCTGCATGATCATGACGTTGACGGGACCCACCGGAGCCGTCACGAACACGCCCCCGAGGATGCCGAGCGCAATAAAGGCGAGTGGGGTCAAACCGAACGGCCCGTCACAGCGTGTGTCCTTGTCTCATGACGAGTTGAAATGGGTCGCCACCGCGCGAGGTCGACCCGGCGATGGAAGGAGCGGAGGGCATATGGCCCAGTGCGCATTCGGCGGGTTCGGCCGAGTGATGGCGACGGCGGTCGCGGTTCTCGCCGGTTCCGTGCTCGGTTCGGCGGTCGCATACGGCTATGCGCCCCAAGCCGTCGATCCCGATCCGCCGGTGCAGATGGAGCTTCACGCCAACATCGGCCCGATGCGCCCGACGAGCGGCGAAAAAGGCAGCCTGCCCAGTCGCCTCAAACCGGCGGTGAGCAAGCCAGACACGGTGGAGGACGGCGTAGAGGAAGACCCGCATTCGGCCCCCGACGAAGCAATCCTCATGCCACCGCCCGCCCGTGCAGGCATCGGTGACGTGGTGTGGGACGCGGCCGCGCTGCCCGCCGCCGTCGCCCGGACGCGCGCGGCGTTGATCGAAGCCGCCCGCACCGGCGACGTGGAGGCCCTGCGGCCGCTCTTCGAGGGGCAGACCCTGCCGCCGATCGTGTCGTCCATGGTACCGGTCAAGGACCCCGTCGATTTCCTGCGCAACCAGTCCGGCGATCCGGAAGGCCGCGAGATTCTCGCCATCCTGACCGAAATCCTGGAGGCCGGCTACGTCTACATCGAGGGCGACGGGACATATGTGTGGCCCTACTTCGCCGAGGTGCCCCTCGCAGAGATGGATGCGCCGCACTACGTCGACCTCTATCGCATTCTGACTTCGCTCGACGTGGAGGAGATGGAGCGGATGGGCCGCTACACCTTCTTCCGCGTCGGGATCGGCAACGACGGACGCCTGCGCTACTTCACGGCGGGCGATGTGGACTGAGGGACAATCGTGGCCATCGCATTGAACGAACGCACCGTCGTGATGGTGGGCGGTGAGGATCGGCTGACTTTCCTCGACGGGTTGGTGACCTGCAGCACCAAGACGCTGGCCCCCGGCGCGCTCGCCTACGGCGCGCTGCTGACCCCTCAGGGCAAGATCCTGACCGACCTCTTCGTCCACACCCGCGACGACCACCTCTTCCTCGACCTGCCGGCGAGCGCCGCGGCCGACATCGTGCGCCGCCTGACGATGTACAAGCTGCGCGCCGCCGTCACCCTGGAGACGACCGACGCGGCCGTGATCCTCGGCGAAGGGCCGCCGGACCCGCGCGCCGTGACCGTGTCCGTGGCCTTGGATGGTGCCGTGGACGGGTTCGACGTCGGCGGCCGCTCCATCGGCGTCGGCACGCCGGGCGACGCCGCGCCCTACCATGCCGCGCGGATCGCCGCCGGCATCCCCGACGCGGTGCTCGACTTCGAGCTGGGCGACGCCTTCCCGCATGACGCCAACATGGACATCACCGGCGCGGTGGACTTCCAGAAGGGCTGTTTCGTCGGCCAGGAGGTGGTCTCGCGCATGCGCCATCGCGGCACCGCGCGGCGTCGTACGGTGCGGGTTTCGGCCGACGCGCCACTGCCCGAGACCGGCGCCCCGGTGACCGCGAACGGCCGCGTCATCGGCCGCCTGGGGACGACCGTGGGCGCGGCGGGCCTCGCCGTGGTGCGGATCGACCGGGTCAAGGGCGAGGTGAAGGCGGGAGACGTCACGGTGCGTCTGGCGCCGCCCCCCGGGGCGACGTTCGCGCTGGCCGGCGAGGAGGCGAGCGAAGGGGCCGGCGCTTGAGCGCAGGAGCGCGGGCGCGCGCCAAGCCGCAGCCGCGGGTGTGGCAGCGCATGCTGTCCGGCCGGCGCCTGAACCTCCTCGATCCCTCCCCGCTCGATATCGAGATCCGCGACATCGCCCACGGGCTCGCCCGCGTCGCGCGCTGGAACGGCCAGACGCTGGGCGAGCATCCCTACTCCGTGGCGCAACATTCGCTGCTGGTGGACCGCATCGTGGAACTGACGGGCGAGGCGAGTGCGACCGACCAGCTCGCCGCGTTGCTGCACGACGCGCCGGAGTACGTCATCGGCGACATGATCTCGCCGTTCAAGTCGGTCATCGGTGAGGCGTACAAGTCGGTGGAGGCGCGGATCGAGCACGCGGTGCACCTGCGCTTCGCGATCCCGTACGACGCCAGCGGTCGCTGCAAGCGCCTCATCAAGGCGGCCGACCTGATCGCCGCCTACCACGAGGCGGTGGCGCTGGCCGGCTTCGCCCCGGCGGAGGCGCGCCGCTTCTTCGGCGCCCCGGCGATCTCCGCCGACGCGTTGGACGACTACCTCGTCGCCTGGTCCACCCGCACGGCGGAGGACGCCTACCTCAGTCGCTTCACCGAGTTGGAAAGCCGCTGCGGCGCGGCCGCGTAGCCGAGGCGCCCCAGCGTCTCCGATCGAAGGAACGGCGCCCGGCGGCACGAGACCGGCCGGGCACCGAAGTCTGACCTCGCCTCAGTTGCGGGAGACGTCCAACGGCGGCCTGAAGGCCACCAGCTGCGTCGCGCGGACCCGGCGGAGGATCGCCCGGCGGCGGGTCTGGTTGGCGCCCATCCGGCCGAGGATGGTCGACAGTCGGTTGCGCACCTGCAGCGCTTCCTGCGGCGTGTCGACACCTGCGCCGAGGCCGAAGAGGTTGCTGGAGATGTATCCGCTCTCACCCGCCGGCAGCGTGCGAAGATACGAGAAGATGTTCAGGTCCGGCTGGATCACGACGTCCCGCGGGGTGTTGAAGGACCGGGTGATCACCTTGAGATAAGCGTCGAACGATTTCTCGCCGAGACGCGTCATGCGCCGGCCGATGCCGGCGATCAGTGCGTACGGACTCGGGTCCGGCTGGGAATCAAAATTGGCGAGATCGCTACGAATGCTCGCCACCGCGGCGCGAATACGCGTATCGTTTTGCGCATGCACGGGGGACGAGATGGCGGCCAGAACCGCCAGCAGCAGCAGCTTCTTAAACATTAGGGAAGGGTAGCTCCATCGATCAGCGGGCGGACCGTCCCATAGGAAAGATCCAAACGCAACCCGATCGACCGGCATTCGTGCGCCGGCCGGGGTCGTTCAGCACTCCGGTATGGCGGTGCGGCAAGGACTGTCCGACTCGGCGGCATGCTCGAGGTCGGCCAGGAGCTGGTGCAGCGTCGCGAGACGCTCCGCCCCATAGCGGGCGACGAGCATCTCTTCCGTTTCACGCCAGGAGCGGCGTGCGGCGGCGGCGGTCTCGCGCCCGTGCTCGGTGAGGCTGAGGCGGCGCTCGCGGCGGTCGTCTCCGGGCGAGGCGGCGACCAGCTCGGCCTGGCGCATGCGCTCGACCGTGCGCGAGAGGGTCGTCCGGTCGGTGCCGACGCGCTCGGCGAGGGCGGACAGCGTCAGCGGTTCCTCGCGGCTGAGGGCTGACAGGACCGCGTAGGTGACGATCGAGACGCCGTTCTCCGCCAGCGCGCCATCGTACATCGTGGTGATCTGGCGGGCGATGCGGCGCAAGCGCAGGCACGTGCAGGGAAGCGACTTGGTTCCCCGCTCGGATGAGGCCTCCACGGCGATATGGATCGGCTTTTCGGTCATCACAATCCTATACTCGTGCGCCGGGCCGCTCTCGACAAGAGGAGACACGATGCAAGATCAAGGCAAAATGAACAGCGGACCGAGCGGGTTGGAGCAAATTCGCGCCATTCTGGCCGATCCGGCGCTCGCACCCTCGATGGCGCGCACCCTTAACTTTGCGTTAGTCGAGGTGGAGCCGGACCGCGTCGTCTTCCGCGGCACGCCCACGGCCGACTTTCTGAACCCCCTCGGCGTGGTCCACGGCGGTTGGGCGGCGGCCATCCTCGATTCGGCGCTCGGGGTGGCGACGCACGTCACGCTGGCGCCGGGCGAGCTCTTCACCACGCTGGAGCTCAAGGTCAACCTCACGCGGGCGATCCGCCCGGACGGGCCGGCCCTCAGTGCCACGGGCCGCTGCATCACCCGCGGCCGGCGCGTCGCCGTCACCGAGGCGACGCTGACCGACGAGGCCGGCAAGGTCTACGCGCACGGCACGTCGACCTGCATGATCATGCCGCCGGGCAGCACGCTCTGACCCCCGGCGGCCGACCTTACGCAGCCGCGCCGGCGAGGCGCGGCGACGGGGCGTCGCGGATCGGCAGGTGCACCACCGTCGCGAACAGGCCGAGCGCGATGCCGATGTACCACAGCATGTCGTACGAGCCGGTCTGGGCGTAGATCAGCCCGCCCAACCATACGCCCAGGAACGAGCCCACCTGGTGCGACAGGAACACCACCCCGAACAGCGTCGCCATGTAGCGCGGGCCGAACATCACCGCCACGAGGCCGGACGTCAGCGGCACGGTCGAGAGCCACAGGAGCCCCATCGCCGAGGAGAAGACGATGACGCTGAGCCCCGACACCGGCACCATCACGAAGGCGAAGATCGCCACCGAGCGCAGGAAATAGAGGATCGCCAGCGAGTAGGACTTCGAGTAGCGCTGGCCGATGGCGCCCGCCGCCAGCGAGCCGATTACGTTGAAGAGGCCGATGAGCGCGATCGCGGTGCCGCCGATGCTGGACCCGAGGCCGAGGTCGATCAGGTAGGACGGCATGTGGGCGATGATGAACGCCACATGGAAGCCGCAGACAAAGAAGCCGAACACCAGGAGAATATAGCTGCGATAGGCGAACGCCTCCGACAGCGCGGCGCGGAGCGACTGCTGCGGCCCGGTCAGGTCGGGCGCAGCCTTGCCCTGGAGCGGGATGGCGAACACCAGGACCAGCAGCGCGATCGCCGCGAAGGCCAGCATGGCGATTTCCCAACCGAAGAAGTTGAGGAACACCGCCGCCAGCGGGCCGAACAGGAACATGCCGAACGAGCCGGCCGCGGTGCCGACGCCGAACGCCAGCGAACGTTGCGCGGGCGACACGATCCGCCCGAACGCCGAGATCACCAGCGTGAACGAGCAGGCCGACATCGCCAGCCCCAGCACCAGGCCGAACATGATCGTCACGGCGAGCGCCGATTCCATGTAGACGGTGCCGGCCAGCGCTGCGGCGTACATCACGCCCCCCGCCGCGAGGACGCGGGTGGTGCCGTAGCGATCCGCCAGGGCGCCGGCGATCGGCTGGCCGATGCCCCACAGGAGGTTCTGCAGCGCGAAGGCGAACGCGAACGTCTCCCGGCCCCACTCGCGTGCGGCGGAAATGTCGGTCTGGAAGAGACCGAAGGCGGACCGCTCGCCCAGCGAGATCATGGCGATCCCCGACCCGCAGGCCAGGACAAGGGGGAGCGAAAAACGAGACATCCGTCGAACCTCCGGTGGTCGACGGACCGCATACTCCCCGTTAGGTGCTAGTGCAAGCAATTATCCGCACCGACCATGGTGCGCAGAACGATCGCCCGCGCGCGGGCGGGGCCGGCTCAGGTCCAGCCGCCGTTGCGCGTCATGTAGAACGTGTGGTGGTCGATCGTCTTCACCGCGCGCATCAGGTTGGCCCAGCTGGGGCTGACACTGTCGGCGTGGTAGTGCGTGGCGGCGCCGATCTCGGGGTGCCACGTCTCGCCGCGGGCGTAGCGGCCGGCGATATCCTCGGCAATCGCCCACGCTTCCGGGTCGCGCACGACGTCTTTGATGCGGTCGCAGGCGAAGGTGAACTGACAGCGGTTGTACCAGCGCCGATTCTGGTAGACGACACCGCACACGTCGTCGGGGTAGGTCGGGTTCTTGACGCGGTTGACCACCACCTGGGCCACCGCCTCCTGCCCCGCCATTCCCTCGCCCCGCGCCTCGAAGTAGACCGCCTCGGCCAGGCACTTCAGCGACTTGTCGCTGGTGATGGTCGAGGGCAGCGGCCGGTCCGACCACCAGTGGTCGAGGCCGTTGCCGGAGAGGCCCGGCGTCAGCCCCGCCGCCGTCGCCGCCCCCGCCTTGGGGTCCTGGAAGAGCAGCGCGAACGGCGTTTCGATCGTTACCCGCTCGGGCATGTAGGCCGAGTACATGGAGGTGAGGGCCGCCTCGGCGAGGCGCGAGGAGGTGCGCGCCGGGCGCTGCTTGGCGGCCGGCACCGGGTCCGCCTTGCGCGGCCGCACGAATGCGACGCGCGGGAAGGTCTCGGGACTGGCCGCGGCGAGCAGGCTGTCGACCGGGGCGACGGCGCGCGTCCCACCGCCGGGCGCGGGCGCGTTGAGGCTGTCGCCCTTGCGCGCCTCGGCCGCGGCGAGCGTGGAGGGAAGCGCGGCCACCGTGCCGTCGGCGAACGCCACGTGCGGCGAGAGCGCGACGCCCGGGTCGGCCGCCTGCAGCGCCGGCGCCCAGGACGGGCGCCCCTCGGTCAGCAGCGCGGTCAGACCCTGATCGCCGACCGTCGCCCCCATCGCCACCAGCACCGTCGCCGAGAGCGCAGCCGTGCGCGCGATCCAGCCGCCGGTGCGCAGAAGGAACCGTCCCGGCCGACGCCGGGGCGCGGGGCCGGGGATGAAGATGGGGCGCGACCCGGGTACGACCCGGGCACTGCCTTGCGGGAGATCGGTGAGACGCAACCGCGGACACTCCAACCAAGCCGATGCTTACAATGCATCCGACTTCTTTGTGCGGGCATTGAGGTTGCCGTAACGTAAAGCGGGCCCGACGCATTGCGCCGAGCCCGTTCATCCTCGCCGGCGGCCGAGCCGGCCGCAGCGGTTCCCCTCGCTCGCGGCGGGGCGGTCAGCCCACGGGCTTGTGCGCCTCGATGAACCAGCGCGCGCGGTCGGCGGCACGGCTGATCTCGGTGAACAGATCGGCCGTCCCCTCGTCCCCCGCCTCGCTGGCTTCCTCGATGGCTTTGCGCACGTTGGCGGCGTAGGCGGCCAGCGATTTCGTCACGGCGGCGACGTGGTCCTCGATCGTCACGGCATCGAGCGGGTACTTCGGCAGCCGCGAGGTCTGCGCCGAAACGTCGACCGTGCCTTCGGCCTGGCCGCCCAGCACGGCGATGCGCTCGGCGGTGAGGTCGACCTTGTCCTCGACCTGCTCGTGCAGCGTGTCGAGCAGCTCGTGCAGGCCGATGAAGTTGGGGCCACGCAAGGTCCAGTGCGCCTGCTTCAGGTGGTACACGAGGTCGATCCCATCGGCGAGGTTCGCCTGCAGAAGGCCGACCATCGCCTTGCGGGTCTGGTCGTTGAGGTCGATCGTGGTCGGAATCTTCTTCATCATCGTCTCCTCTGCGGACGGCGGGCCGGCGCGGCACGCCCCGGCGGCGTCGCGTCACCGGCCAGCATCCGGGCATTCGTCGAATGGCCGCCCATAGATTAGAAAAGCTCTAAACCAAGGCGGATGCGCGGCCGGACGCCGGCGCACCGCGCCACGCCGTACAGGGCGAGAACGGTAATCTTCGCGTTTGGTTTCATTCCCCGCGCCGCGCATCGCGCGAATAACGCGGCCGCGCCGGGAGGTGCCGGCATGCGGCACGGCTTCGGCCCAGGAACGGTTGCTACTTCCAGGCGGAGGCATCCAGTCAATGGTGAGTGCATCCTATGCGGCTCGGCACGCGAATCACACTCGTTGCGATGGTCCCCCTGATCGGGCTGACAACGCTCTGCGGCTGGATCCTCAGCGAACAGAGCCGCAAGTGGAGCAGTGCGATCGACGCCGAGATCCGCCTCGAAAGTGCGCCGATCTTCAGCGTCCTCGCCCACGAGTTGCAGAAGGAACGCGGTCTCTCCGCCGGTTTCATCGGTGCCGGCGGCGGTGAGTTCAGCCCACTCGTCAAGGAGCAGTGGCGCCAGACCGACGCGGCGCAGGCGGCCCTCGTCGCCGCTCTCGACGACAGCGCTCTCATCGGCGCGATGGCCGAGCAGGCGAACACCGCCGTCGCCGCCCTCGCCGCCCTCCCCCGCATGCGCGACCAGGTGACCACCCTCTCGACGACCATCGCCGACATGTCCGCCGCCTACACCGCGACGATCAACGAGTTGCTCACCACGGCCAGCATGGTCGCCTACGGGGTGGACGACCTCGAGACCAGCCGCAGCGCGTACTTCTACGTCGCGATCATGCGCGCCAAGGAGCAGGCCGGGCTGGAGCGTGCGGCGGGCGCCGCGGGCTTCGGCAAGGGATACTTCCCCGCCCCGATCTACCGGCGCTTCGTCCAGCTCGGCGCCGAGCAGGCCGCCATCTTCAACTTCGCCCTCACCCAGGGCACCGCTGCGCAGGGGCAGATCCTGTCCGAAGCACTCGACAGCCCGGTCTCCGCGCGGGTGGAGGCGCTGCGCGAGATCGCCAACGACAGCATCACCACCGGCAGTCTGGACGGCGTCACCGGCCCCCAATGGTTCGCCGCCTCCACCGAGCGGATCGACCTCTTGAAGACGGTCGAGAACCGCGCCGCCGAATCGTTGATCCAGCACGCCATGGCCCACACCGCCGCGGTGCGCACCGAGTTCATTCTGGTCGCCGCCGGCAACGCGGTGATGGCGATCATCTGCATCCTGATCTCGATCATCAACGTGCGCCGCCTGAAGCGGCCGATCGCCCGGATCGTGTCGCACATCGGTCAGGTCAGCGAGGGCATCACCGACCTGACGATCGAGGAGGCCGACCGGACCGACGAGATCGGCGACATCGGCCGGGCGCTGGAACTGATGCGTCAGAGCGAGGTGGAGCGTAAAGACCTGGTCGCCAAGGAGCACGCCCGCCACCTCGAGGACGAAGCCCGCGCGCATCGGGTGGAGGAGACCATCAACGAGTTCCAGAGCCGCGCCCAGCGCACCCTCGCCGACCTCGACGACATGAGCCACGCGCTGGCCTCGGTGGCCGAGAACCTCGCCAACACCGCCGACCATACGGCCCGCGATTCCACCGAGGCGAAGACCTCCTCCGACTCGGCCGCCCGCGCCGTGCAGGGCGTCGCCGCGGCGATCGAACAGCTCTACAGCTCGTTCGACGAGATCTCATCCAAGGTCGGCGCCTCGCAGAAGGCGACCGACGAGGCCGCCAGCGTCGTCCACGACACGTCCTCGCGCGTGACCGGGCTCGCCAGCGCCGCGGAGGCGATCAACAACGTCGCCACGATGATCGCCGACATCGCCGAGCAGACCAACCTCTTGGCGCTGAACGCGACCATCGAGGCGGAACGGGCGGGGCCGGCGGGCCGCGGCTTCGCCGTCGTCGCCCACGAGGTGAAGGCACTCGCCAACCAGACCGCCGCCGCCACCAACGAGATCGCCAAGCAGATCGACGACATTCAGAAGGAGACCAAGACCGCCATCCAGGGCATCGACGACATTCTGTCGCGCTTCGACTCGCTGCGCTCGGCCGCGCTGGGGATCTCGTCGGTGATGGCGCAGCAGAGCGCCGCGACGCGCGACATCGGCGCCGGCGTGAAGGCGGCGTCGACGGGATCGTCCACCGCCTCGGACTCGGTGCGCGGGGTGGTCTGCGCCGCGGAGAAGACTTCCGCCGACGCGCACGACGTGCAACATACCGCCACCCGCATGAGCGACGTGACGAGCCAGCTGCGGACCGTATTCTCGCAGTTCCTCACCGAGGTGCGCGCCGCCTGACGCGCGCCCCCGGCCCGTTCACACGACCCGTCGCCCCTCGCGCCACACCCCGCGTACCACCGGCACTTCGCCGGGCGCGCGGCGCCGCACGCGGACCATGTCGGCCCGCAAACCCTCCCGGAGGCGGCCGCGGTCGGCCATCTCCAGCGCGAGGGCGGGATTGGCGGTCACAGTCGCCATCGCCGCCGGCAGCGTCCACCCTTCCCGGTCGGACAGCACGAACACCGCCTGCAGCATCGAGAACGGCACATAGTCGGACGACAGGATGTCCAGCATGCCCATGTCCGCCAGTTCGCCGGCCGACACGTTGCCCGAATGCGAGCCGCCGCGGACCATGTTCGGACCACCCATCAGGATCTGCATGTCCGCCTCGCGCGAGGCGGCGGCGGCCTCCACCGTGGTCGGGAACTCCGCCAGCGTGACCCCGTCGCGGATCGCCTCCTCGACGTGTGCCAGCGTCGCGTCGTCGTGGCTGGCGATAATCACCCCGCGCGACTTCGCCCGGTCCGCCAACGCCCGTCGGTTGCGGTCCGACCATATGGCCGCCCGCGCACGCCGCTCGGCCTGGAAGACCTCGAACTCGGCGTCGTTCATCCCGCTCTTGCCCTGGAAATAGACCTTGTAGGCCTCCAGCGAGCGGAACTGGCGCTGCCCCGGCGTGTGGTCCATCAACGAGATCAGCCGCACCTTGGCGACGTCGTCGAACAACTCGAACCCGTCGACCGCCATCTCGTCCGACACCTCGCAGCGCAGGTGGAAATGGTGCTCGGCGCGCAACCGCCCCTCCTCCTCCGCCGCGACGATCGCGTCGGCGAACTCACGCGAGTCCTGCGACGTGATGTTGGCGTCCGCGTCGAGCCCCACGCGCAGCGCGTCGAGTACGGTGGTGATGCCGGACGCGGCGATCTGCGCGTCGTGCGCCTGGATCGCCGCCGTCATGTTCCAGCGCACCTTCGGGCGCGGGGCGATGTGGGTCTCCAGGTGGTCGGTGTGCAGCTCGATCAGGCCGGGGACGATGACATCGCCCTCGCAGTCCTCGCCGCGCGCATGGCCCTCGCCGATCGCGGCGATGCGTCCGTCCTCCATCACGATGTGGCCGCGGATCACCTCGTCCGGCAGCACCAGGGTCGCGTTCGTCAATGTCGTCAATGGGCTGGGTCCGGCTTGTCGTCGTCGACGGCATCCTGCGTCGCGATCACGGTAAAGGGTCGCCCAGGCTCGTCCTCGCGGTAGACGGCGTGGATCAGCGGATGCGGCGCTCCGTCGAGCGGGCCGAAATGCGCGCGCGCCGCGGCGGTGACCTCGGTCAGGCCGCCCGCGTCGAGCGGGCCCGACAGGGTCATGTGGAAGACGTAGCGGTCCATCACGTAGGGGTAGCCCCAGCGGTTGAGAAGCTCCAATTCGCGCCCGTCGAGCCGGTCCACCTGCCGCCGCGCGCGTTCCGCGTCCGACAGTGGAGCGCGCATCCGGTCGAACGCCTCCATCGTCGCCCGCGCCGCCTTGTCGATCGCACGGTCGGCGGAGCGGAAGGCCAGGAAGCGCGACAGCGGCGCGATGGAGAGCACCGGTCGCAGAGGCGGGCGCGCCGCCGCGAACTGCGCAAAATGCCTCAGCAGATCCCGCTCGGTGGTCCCGTGCGCCAGGCGGAAGGGGGCGCGCAAGGTCGCATGGAACCCATAGCGCGCCGGCACCTCGGGCAGGGCCACGGCGGGCGCGGCGGCGACGGTCTCACCGGGGCGAAACGGGGAACGACCGAGCCACGCGGCGGCGGCTTCGGCCAACGGCGACCCTCGCGGTGGGGTCAGGTACACGGCGTAACGCATCGGTCCTTCAGCTTCCGGGGACGAACTATACCCAGGGGTCGGTCGTTTATCGTCAGATGTGCGTGGCATGAGCCGGAGCGACCGATGCTAGGAATGGACCACCCATATGGTCATCTCACACAAGAATGTGACACTTCGTCGACACCACTTCGTGTGCCAGCATTGCAACCCCGCCCTGCAGCTGTGACGCGAGGTCCACGATGAGCACCACCATAGACTGGATCGCCGCCGCATGCCTCGGCCTGGGGGCGGCCGCGATCCTCGCTCTGGGCGGCTTTCAGACGCGGCGCCAGGCGACCCGCACCGGCCTGCACGCCCTCGTCTGCGCCATCGCGGCGATCCTCTACGTCGTGCTCGCCACCGGCGGCCGCTTCCTGGCGCTGGGGCCGCTGGAGATCGAGACGCATCACCTCGTCTGGCTCCTCGCCACGCCGCTCCTGTTGGCGGCGCTGATGGTCACTGCCGCGCCCGTCGGCCATACGCTGCTGCCGATGGCGCTGACGGTCCTCTTCGTCGACGCCGTGATGGTGCTCGCACGCGCCGTTGCCGCGGTGCAATATGGCGGTGCGGTGTGGATCTGGTTCCTGGTCTCGCTGGCCGCGATGGGGCTCCTCTACGCGCTGCTGTGGCGGCCGATCCGCGAGGCGGCGCATGCCGGCCACCCCGTCCGGGCCGACCTCTACGAGCGCCACGCCACGGTGCTGATGGCGCTGTGGGGCCTGTGGCCGGTGATCTTCTTCCTCGGCCCCGACTTCCAGGGCGTCATCGGGCACCCGTGGCAGCAGGCACTCTACGGCGTTGTCGACGTCGCCGCGTTCGCGGGCTTCGGCCTGCTGGTGGTGCTGGAGGACGAGCGGCTGATCCCGGTCGAAGACGAAGAGGACGAGGCGACGCTGCACCCCACGCTCCTGCGGCCCGCCCGGCCGGCGCCGGTGCTCCACACGACGCCCGCCACGGGGCGCGCCCTGGCGCGGGAGCGGCTGCTCGAGAATTTCTACCGCGGCGGCGAGGCAGCCCGGCTGGCCGCCGTGCGGGGGCGCACCGGCTCCAAGCGCGCACTCGAGGCGGCGGGCCCGATGGTGAGCCGCGCCATGGGCGCCCGCGAGCCGGCGCCGCCGACGGAGCTGCCCCTGCGCCGCCGCAAGCCGGGCCTGGTGACCAGCCTGCGCGTCGGCGTCACCACCACGCCCTTCGGCCAGTTGACGCGCGACGACGCGGTCCCGGTGGCGCTCGTCGCCGGCACCCTCTTCGTCATCGCCAACGCCTCGAAGATCGCCGGCAAGCGGCGCTAGCTCCGCCTCACGTCTCGTACTTCTCGAGGAAGGCCTCGACGGGGAGCGTCTGGAAATCCGGCAGGGCGGCGCGCAGGCGCTCGTGGCTCCAGTCCCACCACGCGAGCGCCATCAGCCGCTCGCCGACGCGCTGCGCGAACCGCGGCCGCAGCGGGCGCGCCGGCACCCCGGTCACCACCCAGTAGGGCGCGACGTCCCGCGTCACCACCGCCCCGGCGCCGACCACCGCGCCGTCGCCGATGGTCACGCCCGGCATCACCGTCGCGCCATGGCCGATCCACGCGTCGTTGCCGACGGTGACCGCGTCGGCACGGCGCCAGGCGAAGATCCCCGCGTCGTGCGCCGCGTCCTCGAAGTAGTCGCCCGCGCGGTAGGTGAAGTGGTGCGCGGCCGCCCGCTCGATCGGGTGGTTCGACGGGTTGAGAGGCACGTGCGCGGCGATGGAGGCGAACTTCGCCACGGTGGTGAACAGCACCTGCCCGTACTCGGTGATGTAGCTGTAGTCGCCGAGCGACGAGGCACTCAGCGAGGTGTGCGCGCCGACTTCGGTCCACCGGCCGAGCGGCGTGTCGATGACGCTGGCGGTGGGGTGGACGGTCGGCGCCGGTGAGAGCTTCATGCCGCTTCCCGCGGCGCGAACCGCGTCACATCGACGACGCGCTCGCACACCGCGTCGCGCACCTCGGGGTCGTGGAAGATGCCCAGGACCGCGGTGCCCGCGGCCTTCTTATCGCCGATCAGCCGGACGACGACGTCGCGGTTGGCGTGATCGAGGCTGGCGGTCGGCTCGTCGACCAGCAGCAGGGGCGTCTTGCGGATGAAGCCGGCGGCGATGTTGACCCGCTGCTTCTCGCCGCCGGAGAACGTCGCCGGCGGCAGGTCCCACAGGCGCTCCGGCAGGTTGAGGCGCGCCAGCAGCACGGCGGCTTCCTCGCGCGCCGTCTCGCCGCCGCCGCCGGCCGCGGCCACGAGGTCGATCGCCGCCACCCGCGGAATGGCGCGCAGAAACTGCGTCACGTCGGCGATGGTCTCCCGCCGCACCGCGCCCATGTCGCGCGCGGAGAGCCGCGTGGTATCCACCAACACGCCGCGGTGGCGCACCCGGACTGCACCGGCATTGGCCGCGTAGGTGCCGGCGACGATCTTCAAAACCGAGCTCTTTCCCGCGCCCGACGGTCCGCCCAGCACCACACACTCCCCGGCCGCCACCTGGAAGGAGACCCCCTCGACGACCGGCAGCCGTACCCCGTCGCGCAGGTGCATGGTGAATGTCTTGGCGAGGTCTTCGACCTCGAGGATGGTCGTCATCGGGGCGGTTCCTTGCGCGCAGGCACGGGTCGGACGGCTGCCGTCAGACGGCCAGGATCGAGGAGACGAGGAGCTGCGTATAGGGGTGGTGCGGGTCTTCCAGCACCCGCTCGGTGAGCCCCTCCTCCACCACGTGCCCCCCCTTCATCACCATCATCCGGTCGGCCAGCAGCCGGGCGACGGCGAGGTCGTGCGTCACCAGGATGGCCGAGAGGCCGAGGTCGGCGACCAGACGGCGCATCACGTCGAGAACGCGCGCCTGGACCGAGACGTCGAGCCCGCCGGTCGGCTCGTCGAGGAAGACGAGGCGGGGGTGGGTGACGAGGTTGCGCGCGATCTGCAACCGCTGGCGCATGCCGCCGGAAAAGGTCCGCGGGGCATCGTCGATCCGGTCGGCCGGGATCTCGACTCGTTCCAGCCAGTCGGCGGCGGTCTGGCGGATGTCGCCGTAGTGCCGGCCGCCGACGGCCATCAGCCGCTCGCCCACGTTGCCGCCGGCCGAGACCGCCATGCGCAGCCCGTCCGCCGGGTTCTGGTGGACGAAGCCCCAGTCGGTGCGGGCCAGGAAGCGCCGCTCGGCCTCGCTCAACGTGTCGAGGTCGCACACGCGGCCGTCGCGCATCCGGTAGGTCACGGCCCCGCTGGTGCGCGGGACGCGGTGGGAGACGGTGTTCAACAGCGTGGTCTTGCCGGACCCCGATTCGCCCACGATCGCCAGAACCTCTCCCGGCCACAGCGAAAACGAGACGTCGGCGCAGCCGATGCGCGCACCGTAGGTCTTGGTCAGACGCTGCACGGTGAGGAGCGGCGGGTCGCCGGCGGGGGCGGTCGGGGGCGCGGTCTCGTCGGCCGCCGGGTGGGAGCGCATCGCGTTGTCCTTGCGTGGCGGCGGTGGGGCCGCGCCGATCGATGGCGACGTGCGCGCGGCCCGGCGAGGCCGTCGCGGGTGCGCCCGTCGTCGTGTGCCACCGCCTCACCGGTTCCCGAAGCGGCGCCGCGGGACGATAGCCGGCCGCGGCGCGGTTGGGGAGAGCGGCCGGGGGTGGCCCCGGTGCCAATGCCAACTGGAGGTGACAGCACTGTGACGCTCCGCCCGCCGCCGGTCACGCGGGCTGTGGATGGCCGCGGCCGGCCCACAGCGGCGGGGGAGCCGGCAAGGCGACGTTAACCATGTCCGTTCACCTCTTGGTCAGACGCACCGCAAGAGGGGACCCGAGATGTCGAAGCTGGGCGTGGCGCTGCTGATCGGCGCGGCACTTCTGCTGTCGGGCTGCATTTCGGGGGATTGGTCCGGCCTGGGGCTGACCGCCGCGTTCGACGACGAGACCTGCCGCTCGGACGGGGTGATCGACGTCTGCCAGGACGGCGGCGACATTCGCGTGACCGACAACAGTCCCGGCGCGCGCACGCTCAGCGAGGCGGAGATCGCCGAGCGGACCTACGACCTCATCGATACCGCGGCGCTGCCCGTGGGCCGTGCGACGCCCGGCTTCTCGCTGGGCGCGACGGACCTCAGCGCCTGCTCGGTCGGGACCCAGATCGTCGACGGCAACACGGCGCTGCTGACCTGCCGGCTGACGATGGTGGTCAGTTTGGAGTGAGTCGAGCCGGCCCGGAGGGCACCGCCGGGCCGGTGCGCCGGCTCAGCAGCCGGTCGGCCGCAGGCTGACGTAGTCTTCCTTCACGCGCTTGCGGGTCTCGATATAAAGCGGCGCGTCGCGGCCGACGACGTAGCGGTCGCCGCTGACGGAGATGGTCTTGCGCGAGCCGCGCAGCTTCACCCCCTTCGGATAGACGCGGTACTGGGCCGGATAGTAGGTGCCGACATAGCACTTCTGCGCGCCACGATCGTCCTGCTCGACGACGTAGCTGTCCGTGTACTCCCCGGCCAGCACCGGGGAAGCGAGCGCGCCAATAGCGATGGAAAGTGCGGCAATACTGATCAGCTTCATAAATGCTCCAATGACTGATCGCGTTCGGACCCGACGCGCGACTGTAGAAATTCAATAAAAATCTGGGGATTTGTCAACCGTACGTTTACCAATTCGCCGCGACGGCACTTGACGTCCGTCGCAACTTCATCCGGCGGATTCTGCACGATGTTGCCGGAAATAGGACTTCGTCCGTCCTACTCGGCCGCGAGTGCCTCGCCGCGGCGCTGCTCGCAGTAGTCGGTGTCCGAGCATGCGTACATCCGCCCGCCTCGATCGTCGGTGACGATCTCGTCGAGGTAGACGCCCGTCGCCCCGCACAGCGCGCAGGGTTCCGTAAAGGCTTGCACGGCGAACGGATGATCCTCGAAGTCGAGGCTGATGACCTCGGTATAAGGCGGCAGCGCGTAGATGCGTTTCTCGCGGCCGGCGCCGAAAAGCTGCAGCGCGGGCGAGTTGTTCATCTTCGGATTGTCGAACTTCGGCGTCGGCGACGGGTCCATGACGTACCGCCCCTCCACTTTGACCGGATAGGCGTAGGTGGTGGCGATATGGCCGTGGCGGGCGATGTCCTCGTAGAGCTTCACGTGCATGAGGCCGTATTCCTCGAGCGCGTGCATGACGCGGGTCTCCGTCTCACGCGGCTCCAGGAAGCGCAGCGGCTCGGGGATCGGCACCTGGTAGACGAGGATCTGCCCCGGCCCCAGCGGTGCTTCCGGGATTCGGTGGCGCGTCTGGATGATGGTCGCCTCGGCGGTGTGGGTGGTGACGGCGACGTTGGCGACGCGCGCGAAGAAGGCGCGGATCGAGACGGCGTTGGTGGTGTCGTCCGAGCCCTGGTCGATCACCTTCAGCGTATCGTCGGGGCCGATGAGGGCGGCGGTGACCTGCACGCCGCCGGTGCCCCAGCCGTAGGGCATCGGCATCTCGCGGCTGGCGAACGGCACCTGGTAGCCGGGGATCGCCACCGCCTTCAGGATGGCGCGGCGGATCATCCGCTTGGTCCCCTCGTCGAGGTAGGCGAAGTTGTAGGTCAGGCCCGGCTCGCCGCTGCCGGCGGCATTCATCGCCGCTGCTCCTGCCGCTTGGCCTCCGGCTCGGCGGCGCCCTTCTCGGTGTTTTCCGCGATCACGCCGAGGATGTCGTTGGTCTCGCCGAGGCGCTGGTAGATCTGCTCCAGGCCGGTCATCGTGCGCTCGTGCTGGGCTGAGAGATAGTCGGCGAACGCGGTGAGGTCCGCCTGGCTCTGGGCTTCGGCGGGGGTTACCGCGGCCCAGCGGACCACCGGCTGCGCGGCGATCCCCAGCGCGATCAGCGCGCCGGCGACGATGATGGCTCGGCTCGTCGACATGTCCATTCTCCTCGGTCGGCCCCGGCTCATTCGGCCGCCTCCTGGCGGTCGTCGGCCGCGTCGGCCTTGCGCTCGGCCTCGGCGCGCAGCTTGCGCACCAGCTCCAGCTCTGCCTGGAAGTCGACATAATGCGGCAGCTTCAGGTGCTCCACGAAGCCGGTCGCCTGCACGTTGTCGGAATGGGCGATGACGAATTCCTCGTCCTGCGCCGGGGCGACCCGGTCCTCGCCCAGTTCGCCCGCCCGCAGCGCCCGGTCGACCAGCGCCATCGACATCGCCTTGCGCTCGACCCGGCCGAACACCAAGCCGTAACCGCGGGTGAACTGCGCCGGCTCGCTCGCCGAGCCGTGGAACTGGTTCACCATCTGACATTCGGTCAGCGTCATGGTGCCGAGTGTGACGGCGAAGCCCAGCTCCGGCACGTCGAACTCCAGCTCCACCGTGCCGGTGCGGATCTCGCCGACGAACGGGTGGTTGCGGCCGTAGCCGCGCTGGGTGGAGTAGGCGAGGCCCAGGAGCCATCCTTCGTCGCCCCGCGCGAGCGCCTGCAGCCGCACCGCCCGGTCGAGCGGCGGCACGGTCGCCTCGCGCGTCAGATCGCCGGGCTCGTCATCGCCGGCGCCGTCCGGCTCGACGAGGCCTTCGCCGCCGAGGACGTCCGTCACGCGGGGGGCGGGGCCGAGGGGCGCGGCGGCCGTGGGCGCGTCGCCGGAGAGGTCGTCCTCGATGAGGCGGTGGGTATAGTCGAATGTCGGCCCCAGCACCTGGCCGCCCGGAAGGTCCTTGAAGGTGGCCGAGATGCGCCGCGCCAGCGCCATCGTCGCCGTGTCCACCGGGCGCGAGGCGCCCAAGCGCGGCAGCGTCGTGCGGAAGGCACGCACCAGGAAGATCGCCTCGATGAGATCGCCGCGCGCCTGGCGAATGGCGACGGCGGCAAGCTCCGGGTCGTACAGCGAACCCTCGGCCATCACGCGGTCGACGGCGAGGGTCAGCTGCTCGGCGATCTGCCGGGCGGTCAGCTCGGGAACCGACCGGTCGCCGCGCCGGTCCTTGGCGAGCAGCCGATGCGCGTTGGCGATGGCGGCGGCGCCGCCCTTTACCGCGACGTACACGTGACCTCCGTCGTGCGGGGAAGCGCCATGATGGACCCGCTCGCCGCGTCGATCAGAACGAGGTCGAGCCCGCGCGGGTAGAGCGCGCCGTTGGCGGCCCAGTCGGCGAGGAAGGTGTCCGACAGATCCGCCTCGATGGTGCGCGTGCCGTCGATGCCGGGGCCGCGCAGGGTCAGCGCCCGCCCGGCGAGGCGGACCGGGGCGACCAGCGTGGCGGAGCGGTCCGGGTAGAGGTCGTCGCCCGCGCCGAACCCGTCCGGGAGGCCGTCCAGCGCGGCGAGGAAGGCGAAACGGGCGGCGGCGCGGTCGGCGGTGACCGGCGCGCCGGTGTGGAAGGTGAGCCAGGGGGCGGCAGCGGCGAAGGCCGGGTCGAGCGCCACCGGCGTCTCCGGGTCGCACAAGGTGAGGGCGATGGCCCCTGCGGCTGCCGGGAGCGGCGCCGGCGGGGCTGCGGCGGGGAGCCGGTGCACCGTGCCGGGCTCGGCGAGAGCGCCCAGGATCGCGCGGAAGGCGGCCTGCGCGTCGAACACCGGGGCAGCGAAGGCCCCCTCCATTACGGCATGGTCCATTGCGGCATTGTCCCGGACGGCAGGCTCGAGGGCGGGGTTCGGCATCAGTCCTCCCCGCGCGTCATCGTGAAGAAGTCGACCCGCGTCCCGGCGACGTCGCGCGCCCGCGCGGTCTCGCGGGCGGCGCGCAGGGCGTCCAGTTCGGCGGCGACGGCTGTCACGGCGCCGCGGTGCGTGGCGGTCTGGCTCAGTGCGTCGATCAGCGCCACATGGCGCGCGCGGGCCGCGTCGCGCCCCATCACGTGGCCGAAGCCGACCTCGCCGGTGGCCAGCCGCACCACGCAGCGCGACACGGTCGCCTCGCCGGCGTTGAACGGTGCGCCGCCGCCGCCGACGCGCCCGCGCACCATCACGAGCCCGGTGTCGGGCCCGCGCACCACGGTGTGCGGCGGGTCGGGCGCGATGCGGTCCAGCGCGGCGGCAAGCTCGGCGGGCTGCGCGAGCGCCAGTGTCCGCAGCAGCGATCGCCTTGAAGAGGTGTCGGTCATGGCGCCTCGCTAGGGAGCGTTCGTGACACCCTTATGACTGCGCGCTCAAACGCAGGTCCACCCCCTCGCCCAGCCGGCGCGCCATAAAAAAAGGGGCGCGGTTTCCCGCGCCCCTCCGGTCGGTTTCGGGCGTCGGCCCATCGATCAGTTGCGGTTGCCGAGCAGCGACAGCAGGAACTGGAACATCAGCACGAAGTCCAGGTAGAGCTGCAGCGCGCCGATCACGGCCTTGCGGCCCGCGACGGTCGAGTCGTCGCCGACGTAGTAGCTCTCTTTGATCTTCTGCGTGTCGTAGGCGGTCAGGCCCGCGAAGATCAGCACGCCGAGCACCGAGATCGCGAACTGCAGCGCCGAGGACTGCAGGAAGAGGTTCACCAGCATCGCCACGAAGATGCCGATGGCGCCCATGATGAGGAAGGAGCCCATCGCGCTCAGGTCCTTCTTGGTGGTGTAGCCGAAGAGGCTGAGACCACCGAAGGCCACCGCGGTGATAAAGAAGACGCGCACGATGCTCTCGGACGTGTAGACCAGGAAGATGGTCGACAGCGAGGCACCGACGAGTGCGGCGTAGAGGAAGAAGAGCGCGCGCGCCTTGCCCGGCTCCATCTTGTGGACGCCGAACGAGAGCCAGAAGACGATGCCCAGCGGAGCGAGGGCCAGCACCCACTTCAGCGGGGTGGTGTAGAGCGTCACGCCGAACTGGGTCAGATAGATGCCGTTGCCGATCTGCGCCGCAGCCCCGTCGGGGCCCTGCGCGGTCGCCAACGCGAACACGGCCAGCGCCGCCACGCCCGTGAGCGCGAGGCCGATGGCCATATAATTGTAGACCTGCAGCATGTAGCTGCGCAGGCCCTGATCAATGGAGGCATCATACTGCGCGGCTCCAGTGGTCGGCCGTACAGTCGTGTTCCGATTCCAGGTCGCCATTGAGGTTCCTATGGTTATCCAGCGGAGCCGGCGGGCTGTGCGAACCACAGACCCTCCGAGTTGCGTAAGATATGGCAATTGGACAACGCCACTGCAAGAAGAACCGCGTCCCGTCACGGCGCCGCGGGAGCGTCAAATCAGCCCGGCCCCATGCGTTGGTTCGGGGCGGGCGCCCGGCCCGCTCCGACCGGTCCGTCGCGCATCAGTCGCGGATCAGTCGCGCTCGAAGGTGATCTGCGCGGTCGTCACCATCGTCTCGCCGTCGTCCATGGTGTCGACCGTGGTGATCTTGAACTCGCGATCGTTCGCCGGCTCGATCGTCATCGTCGCGATGTCGTCGCCGTTGACCTTGCGCGGGAAGGTCATCGTCAGGACGATGCGGCCGTCGTTCTCGGGACCGCCGTCGAGCTCGGCCGGGCCGGCGTTGGAGCCGACATAGGTGCCCTTGTAACGCTCGCCCTCGCGCAGGATGTCCGCCCCGATGGCGCGCTTGAGGACCATCATCGCCCGGCACTCGCCGTCGAAGCCGATCTCGTCGCCCTTCTGCTCGCCTTCGATCTGGCAGGTGACGTTCATCTTGCGGGACTTCTCGTCCTTCTGGACGAAGCCCTTGCCGCGCCACTTGCCCGTGATGTCGAGCGAGGGAACCTCCTCGGCGGCCGCAGGGGGCGCACCGGCAGCGGAAACGCCGACGGCGGCGAATGCGGCGACGAGCAGAGTGGCCTTCAGCATCATGTATCCTTTCCTGTCGGGTTCGAGCGTGCGCCGCTCCGGCCGGCCCGGGCACGAAGCAGGCACGCACTTTAGCCAATCTCGGGCGGATGGCGAGTCACGCAACCGCGAGATCTTGTCATGGCGCCGGCGGACTGATAGCTCCTCGACCGCAGCGTTCCGCGGAGGAACTGAAAGCGATCGCGGGGGAGGCCGACCCAAACCGGGGGCTGGAGCCGCGGCTGCCGTAGGGTGGGCCCTCGCCCGCAATCCCGGTGCGCGACTCGCATATGGAGACGACATGCGCACCTTGAAGACCCTCCTCGCCACGCTCGCGACACCCATCATGCTCGCCACCGCCGCGTCCGCGCACCCGGGCCACACCGCCGTCGTCGACGGTCACGCCCACGCCGTCGACCCGCTGGGCGCCGTCGTCGCCGTTCTCGCCATCGTCGCCATCGCCGTCACCGTGGCGGTCAAGTTTCGGTGAGCGAGCGTATCGGGGTCATGGTCTGCGGCCATGGCTCCCGGTCCAAGAGCGCGGTGGCCGAATTTGCGACCGTCGCCGAAGCTCTCAGGGACCGTTTCACCGACTGGCCGGTCGAATACGGGTATCTGGAGTTCGCCAATCCGGTGATCCGGGATGGGCTCGACGCGTTGCGGCGCGCCGGCGCCGAGCGCATCCTCGCCGTCCCCGGCATGCTGTTCGCGGCGATGCATGCCAAGAACGACATCCCGAGCGTCCTCAACACCTACGCCGCCACGCACGGCATCCGGGTCGACTATGGGCGCGAGCTCGGCGTCGACGCACGAATGCTGCGGGCGGCGGGCGACCGCGTGCGCGCCGCGCTCGAGGCGCTGGACGCCGCGCATGGCCCCGCCCCGGCGTCGGAGACGCTGCTCGTGGTCGTCGGCCGCGGCGCCTCCGATCCGGACGCCAACGCCAACGTCGCCAAGGTGGCGCGGCTCCTGTGGGAAGGCTTCGGCTTCGGCTGGTGCGAGACGGCCTACTCCGGCGTCACCTTCCCGCTGGTCGAGCCGGCGCTCGAGCATGTCACGCGGCTCGGCTTCAAGCGCGTCGTCGTGTTCCCCTACTTCCTGTTTTCGGGCGTCCTGATCGACCGGATCTACGGCTTCACCGACGCCGTCGCCGCCCGCCATCCGGACATCGCCTTCGCCAAGGCCGGCTACCTCGGCAACCACCCCGCCGTGATCGACACGTTCGCCGAGCGGGTGACCGAGCTTCTCGACGGTCCGGCGGCGATGAACTGCGGCATGTGCAAGTACCGCACGCAGGTGCTCGGCTTCGAGGCCGAGGTCGGCCTGCCGCAAGAGAGCCACCACCACCACGTCGAGGGGATGGGCGCGTCGGCGCCGGGGGCGTCGGTGGAGACGTGCGGGCTGTGCGGGACGTTCTGCACCGGCGCCTGCCGCGTGCTGACCCCCGTCGACCATCACCACGGCGACACGCACACCCACGCGCCCCGCGACCTCCGTCATGGCCGTCACCACCATCACGATGATCACCACGTCCACGATCACCATGCCCGCGATCACCACCACGACCACCCTCACGACGACGACGGTCATGGTCACGGGCACCATCATCACCCCTACCCGCATGAGGCCCACCCGATGGGTCCCGTCAGCGTGGTGACGGGCGGGCAATATCAGTACGAGCGCGACCCCGAGGCGATCACCGCCCAATCCTTCGCCATCATCCGCGCCGAGGCCGATACCTCGCGCTTCGGCGAAGCGGCGCCGGTGGCCGAACGGATCGCCCACGCGGCGGGCGACGTCGGCGTCCTCGGCGACGTCGTCGTCTCCGGACCGTTGATCGCGGCGACGCAGCGCGCGCTGGCCGCCGGCCGCCCGGTGATCGTCGACACCGAGATGACGCGCTACGCCATCTCGCCGCGGTTCGTGCCCGCCGCGCAGGTCCACTGCCACATCAACGACGCGGCGACGCCGGACGAGGCGCGTGCCGCCGGCACCACCCGCTCGGCGATCGCGATCCGCCGCGCCGCCGGCGACCTCGACGGTGCCGTCGTCGTGATCGGCAATGCGCCGACCGCGCTGTTCGAGCTCCTTGAACTCATCCGCCGCGGCGCGCGGCCGGCCGCGATCTACGGCTTCCCCGTCGGGTTCGTCGGCGCGGCGGAGTCCAAGGCGGCACTGGCGGCGATGGCGCCCGTCCCCTTCGCCACCGTGAAGGGCCGGCGGGGCGGATCTGCGATGGCCGGGGCCGCCGTCAACGCCGCCGCCCACGCCGGGATCGACGCCGGGCCGGCGCTCGTCGGCGCATGACGGCACCCGCCGAGGCCCCGCCTCACGGGGGGCCGGGCGGGGCGGCGCCGTGGCTCACCGTGGTCGGCTGCCTGCCCTCCGGCGCCCTCGCGCCGGGCGCGCCGCCGCAGGTGCTGGAGGCCGAGGCCGTCTTCGGCCCGGCGCGGCTGCTGGATGCGGCCGGCGTCGCGCCGGAGCGCCGCCGCCCGTGGCCGCGCCCCTTCGCCGCCGGGATCGCGGCGCTCCTCACCCACCGCGGCCGCACGACCACCGTGCTGGCGAGCGGCGACCCGCTGCACCATGGCGTCGCCGCCACCCTCCTGCGCGACCTCACGCCCGAGGAGATGACGGTGCACCCCGCCCCGTCCGCCTTCTCGCTCGCCGCCGCGGCGCTGCGCTGGCCGCTGGAGGACGTGGCGCAGATCTCGCTGCACACCGCACCGCCGGAGGACATCCTTCGCACCGCCTCCCCCGGCCGCCGCATCCTCGCCCTCACCCGCGACGGCGACGCGCCGCGCATGATCGCCGCCGCCCTCACCGCCGCGGGCTACGGCGCCAGCGCCTTCGCCGTGCTGGAGGCGCTCGGCGGTCCGGACGCGGCCATCCACCGCACCACCGCCGCCGCGCTGACCGAGCCGGCCCACGCGCTCAACGTCGTCGCCGTCGAGTGCCGCGGCGGCGCCTCCGCGGTGCAGGTCGACAATCTCGCCCACGACGGCTGCGTCACCCGCGACGAGGTGCGCCTGCTGACGCTGGCCGCGCTCCGCCTGCCCCCCGGCGTCACCGGCCACCTCTGGGACGTCGGCGCCGGTAGCGGCGCGGTCGGCATCGACTGGTGTCGCACCGGCGGCACGGCCACGCTCTTCGAGCGGCACGAGGGCCGCCTCGCCGCGATTCGTGCCAACCTCGCCGCCACCGGGACCGCTCGCGCGCACGTCGCCCCCGGTGACGCGCACGCGGCCCTCGCCGGCGCGGCTCGGCCGAGCCACGTCTTCATGGGCGGCGGCCTCGCCGACGACGCGCTGTTCGCGGCGCTGTGGGCAGCACTGCCGCCGGGCGGGGTGTTCGTCTCCAACGCGGTCACCCTGGCGGGGGAGGCGGCGACCCTGCTGCGCCAGGCCGCGCACGGCGGTGCGCTGACGCGCATCGCATTATCCTTTTCGGCCCCGATCGGAGGTCTCATGGCCCTCAAGCCGGCCATGCCGGTCCTGCAATGGCGAGCAGTCAAACGATGAGCGGGACACTTCACGTCGTCGGCGTCGGCCCCGGAGACCCGGAGCTGATCACCCTCAAGGCGGCCCGCATCATCGAGGCGGCCGACATCGTCGCCTACCCGGAAACGACCACCGGCAGCCTGGCCGCGCGCATCGCCGCCGCGCATACCGCGCGCGCCACGCACCTGCCGTTCGTCGTCCCGATGAGCAACGACGGTGCGGCCGAGGCCGCCTACGACGCCGCCGCCGACGCGATCGAGGCCCGCCTCGTGTCCGGCCGCGACGTCGTGCTGCTGTGCGAAGGCGACCCGATGCTCTACGGCAGCGCCGCGTCGATCACGGCCCGTCTCGCCGGCCGCGCGGCGATCGAAATCGTCCCCGGCGTCGCGGCGGCGACGGCCTGCGCGGCGGCCGCCGGCGTCAGCCTCGTGCGGGGCGATGCGCCGCTGACGATCCTCCCCTCCACCGCCGCGCCGGAGGTGCTGCGCCGCGCCCTCGCCTCGCCGGGCGCCGTCGTTCTCTACAAGGTCGGCCGGCACTTCGATTCCGTCGCCGCCCTCATCCGCGCCGCCGGCCGCACCGGGACGCTAGTGATCCGCGCCACCGCGGCCGACCAGCGCGTCGTCCCGCTCGCCGAGGTCGAGGCCGGTCCCAAGCCCTACTTCTCGACCATCCTGCTGCCCGCCGGCGTGCCGGAACGCGCCTGTCCCGCGTCGGACGAGGTCGCCGTCGTCGTCCTCGGCCGCTCCGGCCTCGACACCGCGCGCAAGGCCAAGGACGCGCTTCAGGCCGATGGGCGCGACGTGCGCCTGCACGGCCTCGCCAGTCGCGTCGACGCCGGCGAGGTGGACGAGGCCTTCGCCGGCGTGCAGCACCATATCGCCCACCTCTTCGCAAGCGGCATCGCCGTGGTGGGCGTGTGCGCGGCCGGGATCCTCATCCGCAGCGTGGCCGGCCTCGTCGGCGACAAGGCGGCCGAGCCGGCCGTCCTCGCCCTCGCCGACGACGGCAGCGCCGTGGTGCCGCTGCTGGGCG
Organism: Acuticoccus sp. I52.16.1; assembly: GCF_022865125.1. Taxonomy (NCBI): domain Bacteria; kingdom Pseudomonadati; phylum Pseudomonadota; class Alphaproteobacteria; order Hyphomicrobiales; family Amorphaceae; genus Acuticoccus; species Acuticoccus sp. I52.16.1. Next base: position 1,482,562 of record NZ_CP094828.1, read on the forward strand.
CCCATCACGGCGGCGCCCGGATCGCCGCGACCCTCGGCACCGCGTTCGGTGTCGCCCCCGCCACCACCTCCCTCTCCGACACGCGCTTCGGCATCGCGCTCGACGACCCGCCCGAGGGCTGGGACATCGCCGACCCCGCCCCGTTCAAGAACCTCGCCATGGCGCTCGCCGCCGGCGAGGGCGTCGCGACCGAGATCCCCTTCCTCGCCGGCCTGCCGCGCGGCCGCCACGTCGTGCGCGCCGCCACGCTGCTCACCGAGGATGCCGACACGGTGCCGACCTACGTGCCGCGTGCCGTGGCGCTGGGCATGGGCTCGGAGCGCGGGGCGGACGCGGAGATCGCCGTCGCCACCGCGATCGAGGTGCTGGCCGAGGCGGGGCTCGACCCGCGTGCCGTCGCCTGCGTCACAAGCCTGGACCTCAAGGCCGACGAGGCGGCGATGCACTCGGTCGCCGACGCGCTGGGCGTGCCCTTCCGGGTCTTCACCCGCGAGGTGCTCGCCGCCGAGGACGCCCGCCTCGCCAACCCGTCCGACGCGGTCCGCGCGGCCGTCGGCATCGGCGGCGTCGCCGAGGCGGCGGCGCTGGCGGCGGCGGGCCCCGCCTCTCGTCTCATCATGCCCAAGGTGGTGCGCGGCGGGCTCACCATGGCGCTCGCCGAGGCACCGCAGCCGATCGGCCCCATCGCCGCCATCGGCCGTGCCCGCGGGCGGCTCACCGTCGTCGGCATCGGCCCGGGCACGCGGCTGTGGCGCACCGGCGACTGCGTGGCCGCCCTCGCCCGCGCGGACGCCTTCGTCGGCTACAGCCTCTACCTCGACATGGTGGAGGACCTGCGCGCCCATCAGACCCGGCACGACTTCCCCCTCGGCGACGAGACCGAGCGCACCCGTTTCGCGCTGGAACTCGCCGCCGAGGGGCGCGACGTGGCGCTGATCTCCTCGGGCGATCCCGGCATCTACGCGATGGCGACGCTGGCGATGGAGCTCCTCGACACCGGCGAGATCTCCGACGCCGCCAGGCGGGTCGACGTCGCGGTGGTACCGGGCGTGTCGGTCGCGCAGGCCGCCGCCGCCCGCGCCGGCGCCCCGCTGGGGCACGACTTCGCGTTCATCTCGCTGTCGGACCTCCTGACGCCGTGGCCGGCCATCGCCCGCCGGCTGATGGCCGCCGCCGCGTCGGACTTCGCCGTCGCCCTCTACAACCCGCGCTCGCGCCGGCGCACGATGCAGCTGGAACGCGCGCTCGAGATCTTCCGCGGCTCGCGCCCGGCGGAGACGCCGGTGATCCTCGCCTCCAGCGTGGGGCGCGACGCCGAGGCGATCCGCGTCACCACCCTCGCCGAGATTGACCCGGAGGACGTCGACATGCTGTCGACCGTCATCATCGGCGCGTCCACCACCCGCCAGTTCACCCGCGGCGACGGCAAGACGCTCGTCTACACCCCCCGCGGCTACGAGGTGTCATGATCCACTTCATCGGCGCCGGCCCCGGCGCCCCGGACCTCATCACGGTCCGCGGCCTGAACCTGATCCGCGCCTGCCCGGTCTGCCTCTTCGCCGGCTCGCTGGTCCCCGAGGCGGTGGTCGCCGAGGCGCCCGAGGGCGCCCGCGTGATCGACACCGCGCCCATGAACCTCGACGAGATCATGGCCGAGATGGAGGCCGCCCACGCCCGCGGCGAGGACGTGGCGCGCGTCCACTCGGGCGACCCGTCGCTCTACGGCGCCATCGGCGAGCAGATCCGCCGTCTGGAGGCGGCCGGCATCCCGTTCGCCATCGTCCCCGGCGTCCCCGCCTTCGCCGCCGCCGCCGCGATCCTGAAGACCGAGCTGACGCTGCCCGACGTGTCGCAGACCGTCATCCTCACCCGCACCGCGATGAAGTCCTCCGCGATGCCCAACGCGGAAGACCTCGCCACCCTCGGCGCTTCCGGCGCGACGCTGGCGATCCACCTCTCCGTGCGCAACATGCGCCACGTCGTGGAAACGCTGACGCCGCATTACGGCGCGGACTGCCCCGTCGCCGTCGTCGTGCGTGCCACCTGGCCCGACGAGGAGGTGATCACCGGCACGCTGGAGACGATCGCCGCCAAGACGCGCGCGGCCAAGATCACCCGCACCGCGCTGATCCTGGTGGGCCGCGTGCTGGACCCCGGCGACTTCACCGATTCGGCGCTCTACGACCCGGCGCACCGGCACATTTTCCGCAATCAGAAGACGCGCCGGCACGAGCCGTCGACCTGAGCCGACGGCGACGAAATCCGCACGGGAGCGGTATGGATCTTGCTGGCGGTCGTGCCACAATGGCCCCCGCCGGCGCCACGACCGGCCGATAAGATTGAGGACGCGATGACGATGCTCACACGCCGCTCAGCCCTGGTCGCAGGTGTCGCCGGCGCGGCTGCCGCCTCCACCCTCGCCGCTCCCGCCATCGCGCAGGACACCATCACCTGGCGCATGGTTACGGCGTGGCCGAAGAACCTCCCCGGCCCCGGCGTCGCCGCGCAGATGCTGGCCGACCGTATCACCGCCCTCTCCGGCGGCCGCCTGAAGGTCGACCTCTACGCCGCGGGCGAGATCGTCCCGGGCAACGGCGTGTTCGACGCGGTGTCGGAGGGGACGGCCGAGATCTACCACGCGGTGCCGGCCTACTGGGGCTCGAAGTCCAAGGGCATCCTCCTCTTCGGCTCGCAGCCGTTCGGCCTCCAGGCGCACGAGCAGTTCGGCTGGCTCGCCCACGGCGGCGGCCAGGCCCTCTACGACGAGATGTACGCCCGCTTCGGTCTCAAGCCCTTCCTGTGCGGCAACTCGGGTCCGCAATGGGCCGGCTGGTTCCGCAACGAGATCACTTCGGTGGACGACCTGAAGGGTCTGCGCTTCCGCACCACCGGCGTCGCCTCGGAGATGGCGGCCAAGCTCGGCATGGCCGCGCAGGCGATGGGCGGGCGCGACATGTTCCAGGCGCTGCAATCGGGTGCGCTGGACGCGGGCGAATTCATCGGCCCGTGGACCGACTCGGCGCTCGGTTTCTACCAGGTGGCCAAGTTCTACTACTATCCCGGCGCCGGCGAGCCCTCCTCGGCCGAGGAGTGCGCGGTCAACCTCGCGGCCTACGAAGCGCTCCCCGACGACCTGAAGCAGGCCGTCGCCTACGCCGCCGAGAGCCTCTACAACCCGGTCTGGACCGAGTATCTCACCAACCACTCCAAGGCGTTGCAGCAGCTCGTCGCCGAGCAGGGCGTGCAGGTGAAGAAACTGCCCGACGACGTGCTCGTCGCCATGGGCGACGCCGCCGGCGAGGTGATCGCCGAGTTCCTGGAGAACGACGACGAGCTGGTGCGCAAGATCACCCAGAGCTTCCTCGACTATCGCGCACTGATGACGAGCTACCAGCCCTACGCCGACGCCGGCCAGTTCCAGGCCCGCGAGCTCGACTACACGTTCCCCGGCTGAAGCCGCGACATGAGGCGGGCGCCCCGATGATCCCGGCCGGCGGGGGCGCCGCACCGCGCCCCCTCCTCACCATCGCCGCCCGGCTCGACCGGGTGAACCGCATCGTCGGCGCCGTCGTCGCCTGGGCGGCGGTGGCGATGGTGCTGGTTCAGTTCGCCGTCGTCGTGGCGCGCCACGTCTTCGGCGTGTCGGACATCGCCGCCAACGAGAGCGTCCTTTATCTGCACGCCGCGCTCTTCATGCTGGGCGCGGGCTACGCCTACCTCGTCGACGCCCACGTGCGGGTCGACATTTTCTACGCCAAACTCCCCCGCCGCGGCCGCGCGGCGGTCGACATCGCCGGCTCGCTGGTCTTCCTCTTCCCCGCTCTCGGGCTGCTCCTCTACTGGACGTGGCCGACGGTGCGCCGCTCGTGGGCGATCTTGGAGGGACCGATCTCGGTCGGCGGCATCCCGGCCTCGTTCCTGCTCAAGTCGCTGATCCCGGCGTTCTGCGTCCTCCTCGCGATCCAGGGCGTGGCCCGCCTCCTGCGGGACATCGCCGCCCTTTCCGCCCCCGCCGAGGCACCGGCGCCGGCCCCGCCCCCGCTCGCGGGTCCCTGATGCTCGATATCCTGATGTTCGCCGGCCTGGTGGTCGGCATCCTGTCCGGTTTCCCCGCCGCCTTCGCCATCGCCGGCACGGCGATGCTGTTCGCGCTCGTCGGCGCCGCGACGGGCGAGTTCGACCTGTCGTTCCTCGGGGCGCTGGGGCAACGGATCTACGGCATCCTCGTCAACCCGGTGCTGATCGCGATCCCGCTCTTCGTCTTCATGGGCGTGGTGCTGGAGAAGTCGCGCATCGCCGAGGAGCTGCTGACCGCGATGGGCCGCGCGTTCGGCCGCATGCCGGGCGGGCTCGGCATCTCGGTGGTGCTGGTCGGCGCGCTGTTGGCGGCCTCCACCGGGATCGTCGGCGCGACCGTGGTGGCGATGGGGCTCATCGCGCTGCCGGCGATGATGAAGGCCGGCTACTCCGCCTCGCTGGGTGCCGGTATCGTCGCAACGTCCGGCACGCTGGGGCAGATCATCCCGCCGTCGACGCTGCTCATCATCCTGTCGGACGTGATGAGCAACGCCTACCAGCAGGCCCAGTTCGACGCCGGCAAGTTCACCATCGACACCATCTCCGTCGGCGAGACGTTCGCGGCGGCGCTACTGCCGGGCCTGGCGCTGGTCGCGATCTACATCGCCTATCTTCTCGTGCGCGCGCTGATCCGCCCGGCCGACGTGCCGCCGCTGACCGACGGCGGTCGCGTCTCGCGCGGCGAGCTGGCGCGCGTGGTCGCCCCGCCGATCGCGCTGATCCTGGCGGTGCTGGGCTCGATCCTGGGCGGCGTCGCGACCCCGTCGGAAGCGGCGGCGGTGGGGGCCGTCGGCGCGGTGCTGATGGCGGGCGCGCGGCTCGGCGGCGGGCGGGTGATCACCGTGGGCGCGGTGGCGCTCGGCGCACTCGCGGTGCTCGCCGCCGCGCGCCCGATCCGCCTCCAACGCTCCGACACGGACGCCATGGACCTCACGGTCGCCGCCGTCGCCACCGTGCTGCTGGCGATCGGCCTCGCCGCGCTCGGCCTCGCCCTGTGGCGGCTCCTGCGCCGCGGCACGCTGCGGGAGGTCGCGGGCTCGACCATGACGGTGACGGCGATGATCTTCGCCACCATCATCACCGCGTCGATGTTCAGCCTCGTCTTCGTCGGCCTCGGCGGGGAGACGCGGGTCGAGCACATTCTGGAATCGATGCCGGGCGGCGCCACCGGGGCGCTGCTCTTCGCCATGGGGCTGATCTTCGTGCTCGGCTTCTTCCTCGATTTCGTGGAGATCAGCGTCATCCTGCTGCCGCTGGTCGTCCCCGCGCTCATCACCATGGGCCACGATCCGACGTGGCTCGCGGTGCTGATCGCGATCAACCTCCAGACCTCGTTCCTGACGCCGCCGTTCGGCTTCTCGCTCTTCTACCTCCGCGGCGCCGCGCCGCCGGAAGTCTCGACCGCCGCCATCTATCGCGGCGTCGCGCCGTTCATCCTGCTGCAGGGGGCGGGCGTCGCGCTCGTCTGGTTCCTGCCGCAGCTCGCCACCTTCCTGCCGGGCCTCTTCTACTGATGTTCGATCTCCTCGCCACCAACGCCACCCTCCCCGACGGCCGCACCGCCGACATCGCCGTGAAGGACGGGACGATCGCCGCCGTCGAGCCCGGCATCACCGCCGCGGCCGGGGAGACGATCGATGCCACCGGCTGCCTCGTCAGCCCGCCCTTCGTCGACCCGCACTTCCACATGGACGCCACGCTGTCGCTCGGCATCCCGCGCCTCAATCGCTCCGGCACCCTCTTGGAGGGCATCGCGCTGTGGGGCGAGCTGAAGCCGACGCTGACGGTGGAGGCGATCGTCGAGCGGGCGCTGCGCTACTGCGACCTCGCCGTCGCGCAAGGGATCGGCGCCATCCGCACCCATGCCGACATCTCCGAGCCGCGCCTAGTCACCGTGGAGGCGCTGCTCGAGGTGAAGGCGCGGATCGCCGACTATATCGACCTCCAGATCGTCGCCTTCCCGCAGGACGGCTACTTCCGCGCGCCGGGCGGCGAGGCGGCGATGGCCCGCGCGATCGACATGGGCGTCGACGTCGTCGGCGGCATCCCGCACTTCGAGCGGACGATGGCGGACGGGGCACGCTCGGTGGAAGCGCTGTGCCGGATCGCCGCCGACAAGGGCCTCCCGGTCGACATGCACTGCGACGAGACCGACGACCCGCACTCGCGCCATGTCGAGACGCTCGCGGCGGAGACGGTGCGCTTCGGCCTGCACGGGCGCGTCGCCGGCTCGCACCTCGCCTCCATGCATTCAATGGACGACTACTACGTCTCCAAGCTGATTCCGCTGATGGCGGAGGCGGAGCTGCACGCGATCCCCAATCCGCTCATCAACATCACCCTGCAGGGCCGGCACGACGGCTACCCCAAGCGGCGGGGCATGACGCGGGTTCCGGAGCTGATGGCGGCGGGCCTCAACGTCGCCTTCGGCGGAGACTGCGTGATGGACCCGTGGTACTCGCTCGGAAACGCCGACATGCTGGAGGTCGCGCACATGGCCGTGCACGTCGCGCAGATGACCTCGCCGGCGGCGATGCGTCAGGCCTTCGACGCTGTGACGGTGAACCCCGCGCGCGCCATGGGCCTCGACGGCTATGGTCTGGCGCCGGGCGCCAAGGCCGACTTCGTCGTGTTGCAGGCCCGCGACCCGGTGGAGGCGATCCGCCTCAAGGCGACACGCCTCGCGGTGGTGCGCCGCGGCGAGGTGATCGCCCGCACCGCCCCACGGGTGGCGACCCTCGCGCTGAAGGACCGCCCCGCGACGGTCGACCCCGCCGCCTACGCCCCTCCGCTCGACAGCTGATCTCAGCGGCGGGCGCGCAAGCTGAGGAACTTGTTGACCGACAGGCCCACCAGAAGCGGCCCGTAGAGGAGCCCGAACAGCGCCTCCAGCGACGTGAACAGCCGGACGCCCGGACACGGCACGAAGTCGCCATAGCCGAGCGTCGTGAAGGTGGTGGCGGAAAAGTAGACGTACTCCATCCAGTGCGTCGCGACCGTGTCGTCATGTTGGATGCCGGACCCGGCGTAGACGTTGGCGAAGCCGAGAATGATCGTCACGATCGAGAGCAGAGACACGATCAGGCCGGACTGATGGTTGTTCGATCGCTCGGTGATGATGGCGATCGGGATCAGCAGCACCGCGACGATCAACGGCGCGAACCCCAACCAGACCGCGCCGTCGAACGGCTGGCACGCCGCCGGCAGCGTCATGCGCGTGAGATCGTAGATCGGTTTGACGACACTGAGGAGGACGGCCAGCACGTAAAGTGCGAGCCTGAGGAATGAATTGCGCATGGTCCGCAGCCTCTATCACCTCGGATCGGCATTTCGAACAGGTGCGTCGGGCTCGGCCGTTGACAGCGAAGTAGGCAGGCCGCAATCCTGCCGCAAAGCAAGGCAACGAGAGCGGACAGAGGATCGGCATGACAAAGCTTACCGTCGGGCGTCGTCAATTCTTGATGGGGAGCGCGGCCGTCGGCGCCGGTTTGATCCTGCCCGCCCGGCTGCGGGCGCAGGAGGTGCTGAAGGTCGCCGGCATCCACGCCTCGCCGGTGGAGAACGCCTGGAACTCCCGCCTCCACAAGGCGATGGTGGACGCTGCGGAAGAGGGCGTCATCGAATATGTCTTCTCCGAAGGCGTCTCGGCGACCGACTACCCGCGCGCCATGCGCGAATATGCCGACCAGGGGGCCGACCTCATCGTCGGCGAGGCCTACGCGGTCGAGCGTGAGGCGCGCCAGGTCGCGCAGGATTACCCGGACACCGCCTTCCTGATGGGCTCCTCCGGCGAGGAGGCCGGCGACAACTTCGGCGTCTTCGGCACCTGGAACCACGAGGGGGCCTATCTCGCCGGCATGCTGGCCGCTCCGCTCAGCGAGACCGGCGTCTTCGGCGCGGTCGGAGCGATCCCGATCCCGGAGGTCAACATGCTGATCAACGGCTTCCGCGAGGGCGTCAACGCCGTGCGGCCGGACGCCAAGCACCTCGTCGGCTTCATCGGCACCTTCTTCGACCCGCCGAAGGCGCGCGAGGCGGGGCTGGCGCAGATCGACGCCGGGGCCGACATCCTCTTCGGCGAGCGCATCGGCACCGCGGACGCCGCCAAGGAGCGCGGCATCAAGGCCGTCGGCTCGCTGATCGACTATTCCGACCGCTATCCCGACACCGTCTTCGCCAACGCGATGTGGTACTTCCGCCCGCTGCTCGACGCGGCGATGGAGGACGTGAAGGCCGGCAACCCGACCGCCCGCAACTACACGCCCTACGCGCTGATGATCCACGGCGGCAACGACGTGACGTTCGTGGAATCGATGGTGAAGCCGGAATCCATCGGGCCGATGGAGGAGCGGCGTGCGGCCATCCGGGCCGGCGACTTCGAGGTCCCGATCGACTTCTCCGAGCCGACCTGACACCGGTGCCGACCGTGCTGCGGCTCGAAGCGATCACCAAGCGCTTCGGGTCCTTCCTCGCCAACGACGGCATCACCATCGAGCTGAAGCGCGGCGAGATCGTCGCGCTCCTGGGCGAGAACGGGGCCGGCAAGACGACGCTGATGAACATCCTCTTCGGTCACTACGTGGCCGACGAGGGGCGCGTGCTGGTCGACGGCGAGCCGCTGCCGCCGGGCCGGCCGGGCGCGGCGATCGCCGCCGGCGTCGGCATGGTGCACCAGCACTTCGCGCTCGCCGCCAACCTGACGGTGCTGGAGAATGTCACCGCCGGGACCGAGCGGCTGACCTCACTCTGGCGCCGCCGCAAGGCCGCCCGCGCGAAGCTCGCGAGCCTCGCCGCGCGCTTCGGCCTCGCGGTCGACCCCGATGCGCGGGTGGGCGACCTTTCGGTGGGCGAGCGCCAGCGCGTCGAGATCCTGAAGGCGCTCTACAACGACGCGCGCATCCTCATCCTCGACGAGCCGACCGCGGTGCTGACCGCGCCGGAGGCCGAGACGCTGTTCGCCACGCTCAGGACGATGGCGCGGGAGGGCCTGTCGCTCATCTTCATCTCCCACAAGCTGGGCGAGGTGATGAGCGCGGCGGACCGCATCGTGGTGCTGCGCCGCGGGCAGATCGTCGCCGAGCGCACCCCCGCCGCGACCACGCGCGAGGAGCTGGCCGAGCTGATGGTCGGCCGCCGCGTCGCCCGCCCCCGCCGCACAGAGGCGCACGTCGGCGAGGTGGTGCTGCATGCGGCGGGCGTCGACGTGGTGGACGGCGGCCGCAAGCGCCTCGGCGAACTATCGTTCGAGGTCCGCTCGGGCGAGACGCTCGCCATCGTCGGCGTCTCGGGCAACGGGCAGTCGGCGCTGGGGGCGCTGGTCTCGGGCCTCCTGCGGCCCGCGCGCGGCACGCTCGCCGTACTGGGCGAACCCGTCGCCGACCCGCGCACGCTGGTGGGGCGCGGGGTCGGCCGCATCCCGGAGGACCGGCACGCCGAGGGAGCGGTGGGCGAACTCACCGTGTGGGAGAACGTCATCCTGGAGCGGGTGCGCGACCCCGACTATGCGGCGCGCGGCATCATCCGCCGCGGCACCGCCAAGGCGCACGCGGAGGAGGTGGTCGCGAAATTCGACGTCCGGGGCGGCGGCGCGGGCCGGCGTGCGGCGCTGTTGTCGGGCGGCAACCTGCAAAAGCTGATCCTCGGCCGCAACCTCGTCGCCGGGCCGCGGCTGCTCATCGCCGCGCAGCCCACCCGCGGGCTCGACGAGGGCGCCATCGCCGAGGTGCACCGCGCCATCCTGGAGGCGCGCGACGCCGGCGCCGGGGTGCTCCTCATCTCGGAGGATCTGGACGAGGTGCTGGGGCTCGCAGACCGCGTGCAGGCGATCGTCGGCGGCCGCCTCTCCCCGCCCGAGGGGGCCGACGCGCTGGACTCGCGCCGCCTCGGCCTGATGATGGCCGGCGAATGGCGCGACGCCGCCTGATGCGACGAGAGGGTTTCCCCGATGCGGCTTGAGCGGCGCGAGACCCAATCGCGCCTGATGATGCTGACCGCCCCGCTGGTGGCGATCCTGGTGGCGCTGATGCTGGCGGGCGGGCTGATCGCCCTGTCCGGCGCCTCGGTCCCGGAGGCGTTCCGGCGTATCGCCGTCGGCGCGTTCGGCTCGCGCCTCGCCATCACCGAGACGCTGACGCGCGCCACGCCGCTGATCTTCACCGGCCTCGCGGTCGCGGTCGCGTTCCGCGCGCGGGTCTGGAACATCGGCGCGGAGGGGCAGCTCTATCTCGGCGCCGTCGCCGCCGTGGCGGTCGGGGCGACCAACCCGCTCGGCCTGCCGCCGCTGCTCCTGGTGCCGGTGGTGGCACTGGCCGGCGCGGCGGCGGGCGCGGCGCTGCTTCTGGTGCCGGTCGCGCTGCGGATCCGCTTCGCCGTCGACGAGGTGGTGACGACCCTCCTTCTCAACTTCGTGGTGCTGCTCTTCGTCTCGATGATGATCGAAGGGCCGATGAAGGACCCGCTGGCGTTCGGCTGGCCCGCTTCCGTCCCGGTGGTCGACGCGGCGACGCTGCCCGGCCTCGTCGAGCGCTCGCGCCTCCATGCCGGCCTCATCCTCGCCGTGGTCGTGGCGTGCGTCGTCCAGTTCGTCATGTCGCGCACGGTCTTCGGGCTGGAGGCGCGGGCGACCGGGCACAACCCGGCGGCGGCGCGGTTCGCCGGGGTCTCGGTGGGTGCCACGCTCCTCAAGGTGGCGGCGCTGTCGGGCGGGCTCGCGGGGCTCGCCGGGGCGGTCGAGGTGATGGGCGTCAAAGGCTACGTCACCACCGACCTGTCGCCCGGCTTCGGCTACGCGGGGATCATCGTCGCGATGCTCGCCAACCTCTCCCCCGTCGGGGTCGTGGCCGCGGCGGTCTTCTCCGCGGCGATCTTCGTCGGCGCCGACTCCATGGGCCGGGCGATGAGCGTGCCGAGCTTCATCGCCGACGTCACCGTCGCGCTGGCGCTGCTGACGATGCTCGTCGCCCTCCTCCTCACCACCTACAGGATCCGCCGATGAGCGTGATGCTCGACGTTTTCGCCTCGGCGGGCCTGTGGGAGGCGGTGCTGCGCATCGCGACGCCGCTGATCTTCGGCACGCTGGGCGCGCTCCTGTGCGAGCGGGCGGGCGTCCTCAACCTGGGCATCGAGGGCATCATGACCTTCGGTGCGATGATCGCGTGGCTGACCGTCTTCGGCGGGGCCAACCTGTGGGTCGGGCTGCTGGCGGCGGCGGCGTGCGGCGCCCTCTTCGGCCTGCTCCACGCGGGGATGACGGTGCCGCTCGGCCTGTCGCAACACGTGACGGGGCTCGGCATCACGCTGCTGGCGTCCTCGCTCGCCTACTACCTCTTCCGCCTCGCCGTCCCGGTACAGGGGACGCCGCCCACCATCGAGGCGTTCCAGCCGGTGGGCTGGGCATGGCTGGAGGCGATCCCGGTCGTCGGCCCGCTGCTGGCCGCGCAGACCCCGCCGACCTTCCTGGCGCTGGCGCTGGTGCCGCTCCTCGCATTCGTCCTCGCCGCGACGCCGCTGGGCCTCGCCATCCGGATGACTGGCGAGAACCCGCACGCCGCCGAGGCGCAGGGGATCGACCCGATCGCGACTCGCATCGGCACCGTGGTCGCCGGCAGCGCGTTGATGGCGCTCGGCGGCGCGTTCCTCACCCTCTCGGCGTTCAACAGCTTCTTCCCGACGATGGTGCAGGGGCGAGGCTGGGTGTCGATCGCGCTGGTCGTCTTTGCCATGTGGCGGCCGTGGCGGGCGCTCTTGGGTGCGCTCCTGTTCGCACTGTTCGACGCCTACCAGCTCCGCCTGCAGGCCCAGCTCGGCAAGGAGGTGCCCTACCAGCTCTTCCTGATGATGCCGTACATCCTCTCGATCGCCGCGCTGGTGGTGATGGCGCGCCGGGCCCGCGTGCCCCAGGCGCTGATGCAGCCCTACCGCCGCGGCGAGCGCTGATCCGTCCCCGCGGCAAACCCCGCCGGCCTCGGCGCATCACGAACTGTTTTCATTGCAAGTGTGTCTGCCGTGATAAGTTGAGGAATCGACTCTCTTGGACGCGTCTATGCGCAATATTCTTTCGCGAACCGGTGCGGCGATCGCTCTCGTCTTGGCCGCATCTTTCCCCGCGACGGCCGACGACGATCTCGTCGCGCGCGGGGCTTACCTCGTCGACACCGTGATGGCATGCGGCAACTGCCATACGCCGATGGGGCCGAACGGGCCGGACCTCGGCCGGCATCTCTCCGGCGGCCTCCATTTCGACACGCCGTACTTCACCGTGACCGCATCGAACCTGACCTCGCACGAGACCGGCCTCGGCACCTGGTCCGACGACGAGATCAAGCGTGCGATCGCCACCGGCCACCGGCCCGACGGCAGCGCATTGGCGCCGATCATGCCGACCAGCTTCTACCACGTGCTCACGCCCCGCGACCTCGACGCCGTGGTCGCCTACCTGCGCACCGTGCCGCCGGTCGACAATGCCGTGCCCGTGCCGCGCTACGAGGGGCCGCCGCCGCCGGCTTTCCCCGGCGCCGAGTCGCCGATCCTGGAGGACGAGCAGGATGCCGACCCGCTGCGCAAGGGCTTCTACCTCGTCACCATCGCGCACTGCATGGAGTGCCACACCAAGATCAACGAAGGGGGCGGGCGCGGGACGATGGGCGCGGGCGGCATGGAGCTGCCGGGGCCGTGGGGCGTCGCCGTTTCGGCCAACATCACCTCGCATCCCGAAGCCGGCATCGGCGAATGGAGCGACGAGGAGATCATCCGCGCCATCACCACCGGCGTATCGCGCGACGAGCGGCCGTTGTCGCCGCCGATGGGCTACCGCTACTATGCCGGGATCGCGCCGGACGACCTCGCCGCGATGGTCGCCTATCTTCGCACCGTGCCGGCCGCCGACGCGCCCTGAGGCCCCCTCAGAAGGCGCGGAGTGCGACGATGCCGGCCATCGCCGAGACGACCGTCGCCGTCGTCCCGAAGCGCAGCGACACCAGCACCGTGGCGCCGAGGACGGCCAGCTCGCGCCAGCCGCCGTTGACCACCGCCGGCACGACCAGCGTGGTCATGACCGCGGCCGGCACCGCGTCGAGCGCGGCGGCGACACGGAAGTGGATCCGCTCGAAGCGCGACAGGATCAGGTACCCGCCCATGCGCGCGCCGATGGAGACGGCCGCGCAGGCGATGATGACGGCGACGGGGTCGGTCATTCGGCCGGGTCCATCACCGAGGCCGGCATCGCGGCCTGCGCCTCGTCGGCGAGGGAGACCTCCGGCGGATCGGGGCGGGCGGCGAGCGCGGCGGCCAACATTCCGGCGATCCCGCCCAGCGAGATGTGCCAGGGCGAGCCGAGGAAGGTGACGCCCAAATCCGGCGCCTTGTAGACGAGCGCGGAGACGGCGAACGTCGTCACCACCGTCAGCCCCCAGTTGGGGCGGCGGCGGAAGCTCATCACCAACGCCAGGAAATAGATCGGCATCAGCATGTCGAGCGCGTAGGCCTCGGGCGAGGAGATCAGCTTGCCGAAGCAGGCGCCGAACACCGTCGCCGCGACCCAGACGACGTAGACCGTCACGCCGAGCGAGAAGTAGGCCACGAGGTCGAGCCGGTGCTTGTTCTCCTGGATGAAGGCGAAGGCGGGGTCCACCAGCAGGAAGAACATCGGCACCTTCACACGCCACGGCAGCACGTGGATGACCGGCGTGATGGCCGCCGAATAGAGCAGGTGGCGGAAGTTCACCGCCAGCACCGACACCACGATCGACCAGATCGGGACGGCGTGGCCCATCAGGTCGATGGCGACGAATTGGGCGGCGCCGGCGAACACGGTGGCGCTCATCACCGTGGCTTCGAGCGGTGTCATCCCCTGACCGATCGCGAGCGCTCCGAACAGGATCGCCAACGGCGCCAAGGCGGTTTGCACCGGGAGGCCGTAGGCCGCTCCCCGACGGACGGATGACCAGAACGTGTGTGACACGCAAGCGAACTACACCTGCCGCGGGAGAGCCGCAAGCGGCGCGTCGACGGCGGACGGAGACCGCCTTCCTCCCGTCACGGCGAGGCGGTAGGACGGCCCGACCGCGACCGGCCGCGAGACGATGCGATGCCCCGACCCGCCCTCCCCGCCTGCCCCACGCGCCGCCGCGTGCTCCACCTCGCCGGCCGCCTCGCCGCCGCGCTTTGCGCCGCCGGTCCGGTGAACGCCGCGGGGCCGGGGGAGCGGGCGGCCGCGCTCGCCGTCGAGGACGCGCAAGGGATCGTGCGCCCTCTGGCGGCGCACCTCGGCGGGGCACCGGCGGCGGTCCACTTCTGGGCGACGTGGTGCGCGCCGTGCCTCGCGGAACTGCCGCGCCTCGACGCGCTGCTGGCGGACCGGCCGGACCTCGCGGCGCGCGTCCTCCTGGTGTCGGTGGACACCCGGCCGATCGGCGAGGTGCGGGCCTTTCTCGCCGACCGGGTCGGGGTGGCGCTCGACACCCTGCGCGTCGCCCGAGGGACGGCGGGCGACGCCTTCGGCCTCACCGGCTATCCCGCGACGGTGTTCGTCGCCGCCGACGGGACGGCCGAGGTGGCCGCCGGCTCGCTCGACTGGACGGACCCGGCGGTGATCGCGGATCTCGCGCGCCGTCTCCTCGACTGAGCGGGTCAGCCGCGCAGCGCGCGCACGACGCTGCGCGGCGAGGCGGCGAGCCCCGGCAGCAGCGCCAACACCACCGCCACGGTGACGAATGCGGCGACGAGATGCACCTCGCGCCACCCCAGCGCGGCGGTGACGAGGATGTCCGTCCGCGCGGTGAGGACGCGCGACAGGATGAGCGTCGCCCCGTAGCCGACGCCGAGCCCCGCCACCGCGCCGACCGAGATCAGCACCGCCGCGTAGGACCATACCACCGCCAGGACGAACCGCACCGGCGCGCCCAGCGCCCGCAGCAGCGCCAGCCGCTGCGCATAGAGCCGGGTGAGGATGACGAGCCCCGTCAGCACCCCCGCCGCCACCAGGACCTGCGTGACAATCGCCAGCAGCGACATCACCTGCCGCACGTCGCCCAGCAGGGCGTGAAGCTGGGCGAGCACCGCACCGGGGAAGAAGGCCATCACGTCCGCGCGCGTGAAGTCCGAGCGCAGGGCGTAGTTGGCCCACATCTCGTCCGCCCGCACGATGATCGCCGGCGTGCCGGGGAAGGACGCCGCGTCGAACGGCTCGCCGACGGCCCCGTCCCAGCCCGCCCCGTGGCCGCTGGCGAGCCCGTGGACGTGCCACACGGCCTCCACCGGGACCAGCACGGCGCGGTCCCAGGGGCTCCCGGTGGGCGCCATGCGGCCGACGACGTGGAAGTCGGCGCCCTCGTGGGCGTGCTCGTCGGCGGCCGGGCCATGGCCGTGCGCGGGCTCGAACGCGTCGCCCACCGCCAGCGGCACGTGGGCGCCCACCACCGCCTCCGTCTCGTCGGCGAAGACCCGGCCCTCGGCGAGGGCCCCGCCCAGGTGGTCGACGAAGCGCGGCGTGGTGCCGACGACGGGGGCTCCATGGACGCTGTCGCCGAAAGCGATCGGCGCGGCGACGGCGACGCGGGGATCGGCCGCGACTTGCGCGTAGACCTCGCCCGAGAGGAGCGGCACGTCGGCCGGTTGCAGATAGACGGCTGCGAGCAGCATCGTCATTTCGCTGCCCGGCGCGGCGAGGACGAGGTCGAACTTGTCGGCCGCGCGGGCCGTGCCGGCGCGCAGACCCCGCTCCTGGGCGATCAGGCCGACGCCGATGCCGACCGAGATCGCGATCAGCGCCACGAACATCAGGTTCGTCAGCCGGAAGCGCCACAGCATCGCCCCCACCAGGGAGGCGGGACGGAAGCCGGCGGTGAGCGCGAGGCCGAGGAGCAGCGCCGGCAGCAGCAGACCCACGGTGAAGAGGGCGTCCTGCATGCCGGGGGCGAGGCTCTCCCAGCCGAGACGCAGGCGGTCATACTGCGCGCAGAGCATGGCGAGCGTCTCGGTCAGCGCGGGCGGCAGGCGGTCAAGCATGGGCCGGCTCCGCGTCGCCCATGACGAGGGCGCCGTTCTCGATCGTGACGACGCGGTCCATCGCGGCGAGCAACGCGTCGTCGTGGCTGACCGCGATCAGCGTCTTGCCACCCCCGCGCGCGGCGCCGACGAGATCGTCGACGATGTGGGCGCGGGCGACGGCGTCGAGGCTGGCGGTCGGCTCGTCGGCGAGGATGACTTCGGGGTCGGCGGTGAGCGCGCGGGCGAGCGCGATGCGCTGGCGTTCGCCGCCCGAGAAGGTGCGCGCGGCCCGGCGGCCGGCTGGGACGCCGAGTTCGGCGAGACGCTCGCTCGCCCGGCGGCGCAACGGGGCCCGCCGGCGGCGGGGGGAGAAGGCGGCGCAGATCGCGGCGTTGGCCTCCGCCCCAAGCTCCTCGAACAGCAGGAAGTCCTGGAAGACGAGGCCGACATTGTCACGCCGGAAGCGGGCGCGGGCGCCGGAGCGGATGGCGAGAATGTCCCGCTCGCCCCAGGCGACACGGCCGCGCGCGTCGGGGATCAGGCCGGCGATCGCGTAAAGGAAGGTCGACTTGCCGGCGCCCGACGGTCCGCGGATACCGACGCACTCGCCCGGTGCCGCGGCGAAGTCGGCCACCGCGACGAGGCGGCGGTCGGAAGCGCTCACCACCAGCGACGAGACGGCGAGAGAAAGGCCCATGATGCCTCGATGGTTGGCGCCGGCGGGCGCGCCGCGGCGTGGGAGGGAGCGGCCGCGTTCAACCGCGCTCAGTCGCGCTCGAAGCTCGCGTCGGTCAGGCGCACGCGCGACAGGAAGCCCGTGTCGGGGTCGCGATAGTCGCCGATCTCCAGCGTGCCGCGGGCGACGATGGGGACATTGTAGGCCACCACGTCGAGGTTGCGCTTGAGGTAGACGGCGAGGATGTCCTCCGGCCAGTCGGCCGAAGTCTCGCAGAAGGGGCAGACCGCCATCGGCCGCTTGGTCAGCACGAAGAAGCGCGCATCCGCCTTCAGCGGCGGGGCCATGTAGCCGGCGACATCGACCCGCCGGCCGGTCCGGGCCTTGGCATAGTCGGAAAAGTCGCCGCCCTTGAGGTAGAGCTCGCGCAGCTTCACCGCGTCGTCCGCAGCCGGGGCCGGCCGCGCCAGCGTGACGAGCGAGAGGGCTGACGCCCCGGTGAGGAAGGTCCGACGATCCATCGTCCGCATTCCGTTACTCGATGACAAATAGAGATGAGAGGCCGCCGGAGCGGCCTCCCGTGGGTCGCGGCGGCAGGATTATTGCGCGCCGCCCTTCACCGCATAGTCCATCACGTGGAAGATGTAGTTCTGCTCGACGGTGCCGTCGAACAGGTGGGCGAACGGCCCCTTGGCGTAGATGGCGACGTCCTCGCCGGAGTGCGACTCGGAGGACATCGGGATCATCGCCTCCTGGACGAAGTCGATGTCGGTGGCCTCCTCCTGGGTCAGCTCGGCGCGGCCCTCGGGGGCGGCGTAGCTGTCGTCTGCCTGCTTCTTGATGACCGCGCCCGGACCGTTGAGGTAACCGATCACGGTGTAGGGCTTGCCGTCGTCGGCGAGCTCGGGCTTCTCGCCGTGCTCGACCTGACCGGCGACGATCTCCATGCACAGGCCCAGGATCGGCGAGCCGCGGCCGCAGTAGCCGTTGAACGCGATGGCATGCTCATGGTCGGCGGTGACGATGATGAGGGTGTCCTCGTCGTTCGTCAGCGCGTCGGCGGCGGCGATCGCCTCGGCGAACTCCACGCCGTCGGTCAGCGTGCGGTAGGCGTTGCCGTCGTGGTTGGCATGGTCGACGCGGCCGGCCTCGATCTCGAGGTAGTAGCCGTCCTCGTTGTTGGCGAGGTACTGGATGGCGGCGCGGGTCATCTCCTCGAGCGAGGGCTCCTCGGCGGGGTCGCGGTCGGCCTCGTAGGCCATGTGCGAGTCCTCGAAGAGGCCCAGCACCGGGGTCGAGCCGTCCAGCGTCAGGCCCTCGAAGGTCTCGGTGTTCCAGGCGTACTGCACGCCCGCGTCCTTCGCCTGCTGGACGAGGTTGACCTCGTCCTTGCGGCGACCGTCGCCGCCTTCGTCGGTCGGCGTGCCGGCGGGCACGAAGTAGCGGCGACCCCCGCCCATGGCTAGGTCGACGACGCCGGCCTGCATCTGGTCGAAGAGCTGGGTGGCGATGTCCTTGGAGCCGGTGCAGCTCTCCGGCACGTCGCCCTCCCAATTGCGGTTGGCCGTCTTGGCGTAGACCGCGGCGGGGGTGGCGTGGGTGAGGCGCGCGGTGGAGATGACGCCGACCGACTTGCCCTCTCCGCTCATCATCTCGGCGAAGGTCGTCAGGCGGTTGCCCTCCTCGGAGGCGCAATCGTCATGGACGCCGCCCTCGGGGGCGAGGTTGATGGTGTTGAAGATCTGCTTGACGCCGGTGTTCATCGAGCCGGCGGTCGGCGCGGAGTCGGGCGTCTGGGCGTTGACGTTGTAGGTCTTGACCAGAGCCAGGTACGGGAACGCCTCGTGCGGGAGGACGTGCTCCTCGCCGAGCTTGCCTTCCTGCTGCCCGGCGAACAGGCGGATGGCGTAGTTGGTGCCCACACCCATGCCGTCCGCGACGAAGAGGATCACGTTCTTGGCCGGGGTGGTGATCGGCTGGCGGGCGATCTTCTCGTTCAGCGTTGCCTGGGCATCGGTGAACCATTGGCTGGAAGCCTGCGGCAGGTCCTGGGCCTGAGCGGAACCGATCGCGAGCGCGATCGCCGTCGTGGCCAACGCGAGTGTCTTCATGGCGTCCTCTTGGGGTCGAGCGATGTGGCTGCCGCATAGACCGCGAATATGACACGGCGATCACAGAAGACGCGTCCGGCCCGAATGCCGGCGTCGCCGGAACGCTCGACGCTCACCCGCAGGTGGAAGGCTCGCCCCCGGTCGGCCTCAACGGTTGCGAGGCTTGGCGTCGTTCCGGCGGGCGCGCAGGGCCTGGCGCAGGTTGCGGCGGCGCAGGTGGCCGAGCCGCTCGATCGCCCCGCGCGCGCTCGCCGCGTCGCCGCGGAGGATCGCCTCCGTGAGAGTGCGATGGTCGCCCAGCGCCTCGGTGTGGCTGTCCGCGTCCAGGAAAAGGGGCGACATGAAGGTGGACAGCGCCGTCTCGATCACGCCGTAGACGTGACCGCAGAACTGGTTGTTGGCTCCATCGATCAAGGTGTGATGGAACCGGTATTCGACGTTGGCGAGCTCTTCGCGGTCGGCCGTGTTGGCCGCTTCCATCCGCTCGAAGGCGAGTTTGAGGGCCGCTCGGTCGAAGCTGTCGTCCTCGGCGGCGCGACCGCAGGCGATCATCTCCACCGCCAGGACGAAGTCGACCAGGTCGTCGAGCACCTTGTCGTCGGGGTCGTAGCGAATCCGCCAGTCGATCACGTTGCGATCGAACAGGCTCCAGCTTTCGACCGGCGTGACCTCGGTGCCGAGGCGGCGGCGAGTCCGCAGCATGCCCTTGGCGACGAGGGTCCGCACCGCTTCCCGCACCACGGTGCGCGAGACGCCCAGCTCCTCGACGATATCGGTCTCGTTCGGCAGGATGCCGCCGATGGGGACCTGGCCGCTGACGATGCGACGCGCGATCGCCTCCACCGTGACGACGAGCAATGTTGCCCCCGGGGGCGCAGGCGTCGCGATGCGACTAGCTGTCCCGAACCGAGTCATGTGCAGGCCAATTGCATTTTCATCTGAAATCTCATTTGCATAGCAGCAATGCATGAAAAATCCGATGAATGCACTATTGTTCGGATTTTTGAGAAAAAACGCCCTTCATACATCTGATATGCCTAATTTATAGGCTGAATGACATGATTTCATCTCAATTTCGTCACGTTGTCGGCACCACATCCGGCCGAATTGCCAGCCCCGCCGCCCGGTCCGATCGCACCAGAAGTTGCCGATGGTTCAACGTAGAGGCCGCAGCTTGCCACGCAAAGGAGAATGAGAGCAGCGACTTCTCTTCGATGCGGTCGAGATCGAGGTCGACGATCACCCGTTCGAATAAGGCGAACAAATCGAGCCGGATGCGGTCGAACTCCGCGTCGCTGTCCGCTGCCTCGATGCGTGACACGATCTCGACGATTTCGAGATTATAATGGTCTGCTCGGTTCTTGCGCGCGTTGGAGAGCCAGATCCGCGCCTGCCACAGGCCGGAGGCCAGCAGCGCCAGCGCCGTCACCCCCAGCGCCAGAGGCTCGGCGTACTCGACGATGAAGATGGGGTCGTCCTGCTCGTAGTAGCGGTCCGCCCCCGGATGGACGCCGAAGGCCAGCCGCTCCTCGTCGGTGGGGGCGGTGATGAAGGCGGCTTGCGGAAGCTGGCGCACCATCGCCTGGCGCTGCTCGAAGAGGGCGCGGGTGACCGCCTCCACCGTGGAATCGGGGACGTTGCGGCCCACGGCCAGCAGGCTGCGCACCGAGACGACGGGGATCGGCCGATCCGGCACCGGCCGCTCGCCGGAGTAGGCGCCGACCGGCACCTCCTTGGCCTCCAGCGCCGGGTCGAACAGCGCCATCGCTTCGGCCTGGTCGATCGGCACCAGCTGCGTCGGCGTCGACTTGATGATCTCCTGGATCGTCTGGTTGCCCAGCGCCACCACCATGAAGAAGGCGTCGATCTCGCCCTTGCGGATCGCCTCGGCATGGTCGGCCAGATTGCCGCGGATGATCGTCAGCGACGACTCCGGCACCTCGTAGTGCGCCAGCAGGCGATCGAACAGCGCGTTGGAACCCGCACCCGGCGGCATCAGGCCGATGGTCTTGCCGCGCAGATCGTTGACCGACTCGATCCCCGAGCCGACGCGTGCGACGAGGTGAAAGGCCTCGGGGAAGAGACGAGCCATCACCGTGACGTTGCTGGCGACCGGCGTGTCGCCCTGGATGAGGCCGAACGCGGCCTCGCCGTCCTGGATGCGCTTGGCGTTCTGGCTCGACCCGGCGGAGGGCATCGCCTCGATCCGGGCGACGCCCTTGCGCTCCAGCGTGGTGGCCAGCACCTCGCCGAAGGCGGCGTAGGTCCCGCCGCTGGTGCCCGAGCTGAGCTTCAGGACATCGGAACTGCGCCCCTCCAGCTGCCACAGGGCGAGTGTCGCGCCGATCGCGAGCGCCAGCACCGCCACGGCGGAGTAAACGAGAGGTCGGCGCGTCATGGTCGTCCCTGGGGTTAATACGGGCTCGGAATGCGGTACCGTTGAAGAAAAGAGTGCAACAGGCAAGCCGGCGTTGCGGGATGCCACCGGAGGAGGAAGAATGAGCGTACTCGTGTGCGGTGAGATGCTCTACGACGTCTTCGTCGAGGGACCGACCGAGAAGGGCTTCGCGCTGGATGCGCGGATCGGCGGCTCGGCGCTCAACGTCGCCGTGGGGCTGGCGCGGCTCGGCCGCCCGGTGAGCCAGCTGACGGGCGTCTCCCACGATATGTTCGGCCAGCGCCTCGCCGCCTTCCTCGCCGGCGAAGGGGTCGACACCTCGCACCTCGTGCGCACCCCCGCCCCGACGACGCTGGCGACCGTCACGCCGGGGCCGGACGGCTCGCCCGCCTACGCCTTCTACGGCGAGGGGGCGGCGGACCGGCAGGTCGAGGTCGCCCATCTGCCCGACCCTTCCGGGTTCGACGCGCTGGTGTTCGGCTGTTTCTCGCTCATCACCCGGCCGACCAGCTGCTCGTTCCTGGAACTGGCGCGCCGGGCCAAGGCGGCCCGCCCCGCCCCGCTGGTGGTTCTCGACCCCAACGTGCGCCGCACCGTCGAGCCCGACGCTGCCGTCTGGCGCCGCCGCATCGCCGATTTCGCCGCCCATGCCGATCTCGTGAAGACCTCCCGCGAGGACCTCGACGAGACCTACGCGGAGGCGGCCGAAACGGTGGTCGCGCGCTGGCTGGCCGAGGGGATCACCGCCGTGATCGTCACCGACGGGCCGCGCGGCGCGACGCTCCACACCCGCGCCCGAACGGTGACGGTGCCCGCCGCCCCGGTCGCCGTGGTCGACACCGTGGGCGCGGGCGACAGTTTCCTCGCCGCCGTCCTCGCCGCGCTGTCGGACGCCGGGGTGACGACGGCGCCGCAGATCGCCGCGCTCGACGAGGCGGCGTGCCGCGCCGTGCTGCAATTCGCGGTGCGGGCGGCCGGCGTCACCTGCACGCGCCGCGGCGCCGACCTCCCCCGCCGCGCCGACCTCGCCACCCCGCCCGATCCGGTTGCCGATGCGGGAGGAAGGCGCTAAACGGTGACCCCGATTGGGGCGTAGCCAAGTGGTAAGGCAGCGGTTTTTGGTACCGCCATGCGCTGGTTCGAATCCAGCCGCCCCAGCCATTTCCCATAGACGCTCGTAGACGCTCGGTTTCCGACGACCGAGCGCGTGGACCTGCCGCGTGCCGTTCTCGGCCATGCGGGTCCGCCACGCGAGTCTGCGCCCCGACCTCGGCACGAACGGGGCTTTTGCGGGATCGGTATCTTGTCATATCCGGCTCCTTGCGCGCATCGGCACAGCTGCGGAATGTTGCCGGGTTCGCCCGCTGTCGCGGCGGCGGCCGGGGTGGCCGGCGCGGAGCGGCGGCCCTCGCCCGGAGGTGGAAAACCGCCGGCGTGCGCTGGACTTGGCGCGCAGGGCCGACGCGTGCCGGCGGCGCCCCCCGGCGTGCGGCGAGCAGAGCGAGGAGCGCGCGTTCGGGTTGAGCATATTCCTGGGTTGTGAAACAGTGTGCCGGAAGAACGCCGCCGCATCGGGCGATCGGCTCCGCATCATAATCGTCGTTGCAGCGATGCTCGCCGCGAGAGCGCTGCCTCCACCAGGAAAAGGTCATGGCTGCACCTCGGGGAAAGCTTTCTCGATCACAGGTCTTCCCCGTTCTTCTCATCGAAGACGAGGACGGAGACGCGGCGTTGTTCCAGGCCTATTTGGAAGAAAGCACGACCGACCGGTACACTCTGACCCGCGCCAGCAACCTCACCGATGCCCTCGAGCACCTGCGCCGCACCCATTACGACGCGGTTCTGCTCGACCTCACATTGCCGGACTCCCGCGGCACGTCGAGCGTCGGCGCGGTGCGCGACGTGTCGCATGTGCCGGTCATCGTGCTGACCGGGATGGGCGAGGACGAGCTGGCGATGCGGTGCCTGGAGGCCGGCGCCGAGGATTATCTTCGCAAGAACGAGGTCGACGCCCGCGCCCTGCTGCGCGCCCTCGGCTACGCCATCATCCGGCGGCGCGAGGCGGAGCTGCGCACGATTTCCGACGCCCGCGCGCAGTACCAGACCATGTCCAACGGCGACCAGCCCAAGCCGGCGCTGAGCCCGCTGCGGGCCCGCGCGCCCGACGAGTTCCGCGCCTGCGCCACGCGCTATTACGAAACGCTGATCAGCTACACGACCGCCATCAACAACCGCATGCGCAAGCCGCGCGAGGGGATGTCGGACATCGCCGACCGGCTCGGCCGGCTGAACTGCGCGCCGCGCGACCTCATCGCGGTCCACGCCGCGGCGCTGGAGCTGGCTTCCGGCGAACTGCCGATCGAGCGGCAGTGCGAGCTCGTCGTCGAAGGGCGCCTCTTCGCATTGGAAATGATGGGCGTCCTGCTCGAATTCTACAGGTCGTCACAAGCGACGATGGAGGGGCGTGCGGCACATGATCTATCGTCTTAGCCTGTACGTCAGTGGCGAGAGCGCTCGCTCCTACGCGGCGATCCGGCACATCGAGTCGATCGCCAAGACCCATCTCCCCAACGCCTACGAACTCGAATTCGTGGATGTCCTGAAAGACCCCGCACGGGCCGAGCGTGACAAGATCCTCGCCACGCCGACCCTGGTGCGCGAACAGCCTGGACCGCGCAAGAAAATCATGGGCGAATTCGCCAATCACCTGGCCGTCATCGAGGCTCTGGAGATCGAAGTCTACGGACCCGGGGCACAGAACTAACCGACATGTCGATCGATCCGCACTACACGCTTCCCAAGATCGCCTCCGGTATCAACGGTTTCGACGCAATCTCCTACGGCGGCCTGCCGGAAGGGGGCTCGACGCTGATCGCCGGCGCCTCCGGCAGCGGCAAGACCGTCTTCTCGCTCCAGGTGCTGTACGCCGGCGTCAACGACCACGACGAGAACGCCGTCTTCGTCACCTTCGAGGAACGGCCGGCACGCCTGCTGCGCAACGTCCTGGGCTTCGGCTGGGACCTTCAGTCGCTGATCGACCGCAAGAAGCTCGCGATCGTCGACGTCACGCCCGAGCCGCAGGAGGAGCAGGTCGACCTCGGCACGCTGAACCTGTCGGCGTTGCTGGCGCGCATCGAGGCGGCGGTGAAGACCGTCTCGGCCAGGCGCGTGGTGCTGGATTCGATCGGCTCGCTGTTCCCCCAGTTCGCCGATCCCGGCATGGTCCGCCGCGAGCTGTTGCGCATCATCTCCCATTGCATGGACCTCGGGACCACCGTGCTCGTCACGGTGGAACGCTCCGAGAACGAGGGGCAGATCGGCCGTTTCGGGGTCGAGGAATACATCGCCGACAACGTCATCGTGCTGCGCAACCGCCTCGAAAACGAGACGCGACGGCGCACGATCGAGATCCTGAAGTGCCGCGGCACCGACCACCAGCGCGGCGAGTTCCCCTTCACCATCGACCGCGAGGACGGGGTGACGGTGGTGCCGCTGTCGTCCACCACGCTGTACCAGCGCGCGCCCAATACCCGCATCACCTCCGGTATCGAGGTGCTGGACCGCATGACCGGCGGGGGCCTCTACGAGAGCTCGATCCTCCTGGTCTCGGGCGCGACCGGGACCGGCAAGACGCTGATGGTCGCCGAAACCGTGCGCGCCGCGATCAACAACGGCGAACGCATGCTGCTCTTCGCCGCGGAGGAGGCGCGCGAGCAGCTCACCCGCAACGCGGCCGCCTGGGGGGTCGACTTCGACGGCGCGGAATCGTCCGGCCTCCTGCGTATCGCCAGCCATTCGCCCGAAGAGGTCGGCCTGGAGGATCACCTCCTGCGCATGAAGCGGCAGATCGCCGACTTCAAGCCCAAGCGCATCGCCGTCGACAGCCTTTCGGCCTTCGAGCGCGTGTCGACGCCCAAGTCGTTCCGCGAGTTCGTGATCGGCCTCACCTCGCACATCAAGGTGATGCAGATCACCGCCGTCTTCACCAACACGACGTCGCTGCTGATGGGCACCGAGTCGGTCACCGAGACGCACATCTCGACGATCACCGACTCGATCATCCTGCTGCGCTACGTCGAGATCAACGGCGAGATGCGGCGGGGCGTGATGGTGCTGAAGATGCGCGGCACGTGGCACGAAAAGGCCATCCGCGAATACGTCATCGACGCCAACGGCATGCGCATCCTCGGCCCGTTCACCGGGATCCATGGCATCCTGTCGGGTGTGCCCACGTATACCATCAGCTCCGAGTCGCATCGGCTCGGCTCCCTGATACCCGACGACGAGGACTGACGTGTCACCAGAGGGGGTCAGCATGGTTCGGATCGTTCGCACGCGCGGCGAGGACGAACTCGATCCCCTCGCCGGCTTCGACCTCGACGGCCCGACCCGCATATCCGCCGTGCTGGTGGACGACCTGGCCGCCGCCCGCTCGGCCCTGCGCGAGCGGGACATCCTGCTGGTCAACCCGGCGGACCTCGTGGACGGCGCGCTGCCCGCATGGGTGGTCGAACGTGGGCGCAAGCATCTCGTCGTCGCCATTGCCGATGCACACTGGCCGCATGCCTTGCCCGCGGCGGTGATCGTCCTGGAGTCGGCGGCACACCTCGTCAGCTCGGCCCCGCTGCTGGCCCGCTGGGGCGCGCAGCTCGACGCCGCCCAGCGCGAGGCACGCGACCTCGGCGAGCTGGTCGACGCCAACCCCGACGCGGTGGTGGTGACCGACGACGGCGGCATCGTGCTGCGGGCGAACGCGGCTGCGGTGGCCATGTTCGTGGCGCCGGGAGAAGAGCTGGTCGGCCAGTCGCTCGCCTTCTCCGTCGGCGACAACGGCACCGGCCAGCTCGAATTCCTGGCGGAGGGGCAACGGCGCATCGGCGAGATCCGCCTGGCCTCGGTGGACTGGAACGGCGCGCCGGCCACCCTCGCCCTGGTTCGCGACGTGACCGACAAGGTGGACCTGCAGGACCAGCTCGCGCAATCGCAGAAGGCCGATGCGATCCGGCTGATGGCGGGCGGCATCTCGCACGAGTTCAACAACATGCTCGTCGTCGCGATGACGAACCTCTACTTCCTGCGCACCCATGTCGGCGGCGAAGGATCGGACCTGCTCGACAAGATCGACGAGGTGGTCGACCGGTTGCGCGTCCTCTCCGAGCAGATCCGCATCCTGTCGCAGAGCCATACCTCCGAGGCGCGGCGGACCGACCTCGGCGCGCTGGTCGCCGAGCATACCCCGATCCTGCGGTCCGCCATCCCGGCCGACATCGAGTTGGAGGTCGACGAGCCGACCGAGCGATACCTCGTCGTCGTCGACCCCAACGAGATGCGCCAGGTGGTGATGAACCTCGTCGTCAACGCCATGAGCGCGACCAGCGCCGGCGGGACGATCCGCATCGCCACCGGCATGGTGCACGGCGCGCCCAACGGCCTGCCGGAGGGCGACTGGTCGACCCTGACGGTGAGCGACACGGGCAGCGGGATCGCCCCGGAGGACATGCCGCGCATCTTCGACCCGTTCTTCACCACCAAGCCGGTCGGGGCGGGGCGCGGCCTCGGCCTCTCGGTGAGCCGGGCGTACGTGCGACGCGCGGGCGGCACGATCGACGTGCGCTCGACCCCCGGCAAGGGCACCGTCGTCACCATCTACCTGCCGGGCGAGGGCGGCGTCCCGGAGGTCGCCGGGGCGATCGTCCGGAAAGACGATGCGGCCCCGCACATCCTCCTCATCGAGGACGACAGCGACGTCGCCACCGTGGTGAGCAAGGTGCTGGAGCGCGGCGGCTTCAAGGTGACGTGGCGCGACAACGGCCTGGAGGGCAAGGGCCTGATCGAAGCCGACCAGTCGATCCGGCTGGTGGTCAGCGACGTGGTGATGCCCAAACTCGGCGGGCGCGACCTCGCCGAGTGGCTGATCCGCGACCGGCCGCACGTGAAGCTCCTGCTGATGACGGGCTACACGGATCGCGTCGAGTGGCTGGAGGAGATCCGCGACGACACGCGCGACTACATCCTCAAACCGTTCCCGCCCAAGCGGCTCCTGTCCAGCGTGCGCCGCCTGCTCGACTGAGGCGCCTCGCGCCGGTGGAGGGGCGGAGCCGCTCGCGGGCGGCGGACAGGAGAGAGCCGCGATCTCATCGTATGGCTGCCACCCCGTGACCGCAGAACGGGGCGGTTCGGGCCACGATCGGGCATCAGCCATGCGGAGGCCGGCGCGCGGCACGCCCCGTCGCCGCGCGACCTCCGGACCGCCCACGCCGGGGCGGCCGGCGCCTCAGTTGGTGACGATGGACGTGTCGTGGACGAGGAGGGTGTCGGCCTCGCGGCTGATCACCAGCTCGACCGGGACCGCGCCCGCGATCCGCGGCGTCGACAGCACCACGCTCTGGCCCGGCGCCAGGATGCTGGTGACGCGAAGCGGCGTGCCCTCGGCACCGTCGGCGAGCGTCGCGACGACGCGGAAGCCCTGCGGCTCCACGGTATAATAGGCGACGCCGGAGACGGCGCCGAGGTCGATCGGATGGGCGCGGCTGGGGCCGACCTCGCCGGCGAGCGCCGGTCCGGCGAGCGGGGCGAGAGCGAGAACGGCCGCGAGAGCGGTGTGACGGATGGTCATGATAGTCTCCTGACGTTCGAGGACCGGGCGGGCACGCCGTCCGGTCGTGACGGGAGACAGATTGGACCTCCACCCGCATCGATCAAACGGATGGGCTGCATTGTGACTATCGATGGCATCGATCTCTCGCGGGTCGATCTGAACCTTCTGGTCCACCTCGAGGCGCTGCTGGCGGAGCGCAACGTGACACGGGCGGCGGCGCGTGTCGGGCTCAGTCAGTCGGCGATGAGTCACAACCTCGCCCGCCTGCGCGCGCTGTTCGACGACGAGCTGCTGACGCGTGGCCCCGAGGGCCTGCGCCTCACCCCGCGCGCGATGGCGCTGACGGGCCCGGTCGACGCCACGCTCGCCGACGTGCGCACTCTGCTCGCCCGCGACGACGCGTTCGACCCCGCCACCGCCGAGCGCACCTTCCGCCTCGGCCTGCCCGACAGCATGGAGATGCTGATCGGGCCACCTCTGCTGGCGCACCTGCGCGCGCACGCGCCCGGCATCCGGCTGCGGCTGCACAACATCGACTCGGTCGAGGTGCTGGACGACCTGGACGCCGACCATATCGAGCTGGCGATCGGCTATGGCGATTATCCGCACGGGCGCGCGCATCACAAATGGCGCCTGCTCTTCTCGGAGAGCTATGTCTGCATGTTCTCCGCGGCGCAGACGGGCAAGCGCGCGCCGCTGTCACTGGAGGACTACACCAGCGTGCCGCACATCCTCACCAGCCTGCGCCACGGCGAAGGGGTGCGCGGGGTGGTGGACGACGCGTTGGAGGCGCTGGGGCTGGCGCGCACAGTCGTGCTGACGACGCCGCGGTTCCTCGGCGTTGCCGCGCTGGTCGCCCGCGCGCCGGTGCTGGTGACGATGCACGCCCGCGTCGCCCGCCTGTTCGCCGACGAATACGGCCTCGACCTCAGCCCGCCGCCGGTCGAGATCGACGACGTGGCCGTCTCGCTCCTGTGGCACGCGTCGCACGGCAACGACGCGGGGCACGCGTGGCTGCGCAACCTGGTGGTGCAGCTGGTGGGCGAATTGCGCCAGCGTTGACGCCGGCTACGCCGCCGGCCGGTCCGCCTCGGCGAAGAGCAGCCCGCGCGCCTCGACCAGCTCGGCGCCGAGCGCTGCGAAGAGGTCCTTCTGCGCCGAGGACGCGCGGTAGGCCAGCACCACACGGCGCGGCCGCGCCCCGGCGAGGTCGGTGAGCGCCACGTCGTGACCGCGCGCCACGCCGGCGGCGACGGCGACGTTGGGCAGCAGCGTCAGCCCGATCCCCTGCTCGACCATCGCCACCAGCGTCGGCAGGCTCGTCGCCGCGAAGGTGTCGTCCTTGGCGAGAGCGAGGTCCGGGAAACTCGACAAGGCGTGGCGCTGGAGGCAGTGGCCGCGCTCCAGCAGCAGCAGCTCCCGCCCCTCGAGGTCGCGCCCCTCAACCGCCTCGCGGTTCGCCAGAGGATGCCCGCGCGGCACGGTGAGCTGGTAGCCGTCGTCGAACAGGGCCTGCGTGTCGATCTCGGCCGGGAGGTCGTGCGGCAGGGCGATGAGCGCCAGGTCCAGCCGCCCGGCGACGAGCCCGTCGACCAGCGAGGCGGTCAGCTCCTCGCGGAGATAGAGCCGCAGCTGCGGAAAGGTCGCGCGGATGAGCGGCAGCGCGCGCGGCATCAGGAAGGGACCGACCGTCGGGATCGCGCCGAAGCGGATCGACCCGGTGCCGAACACCGCCGAGGCGCGGGCGACGTGCTCCAGCTCGCCGATTTCCGCCAGCACCGTGCGCGCCCGCCGCGCCACCTCGGCGCCCACCGGCGTCAGCACCACCGAGTGGCGGCTGCGCTCGGCCAGCTGCGCGCCCAGCGCCAGCTCGAGCTCCTTGAGCCCGGTCGACAGGGTCGGCTGCGTGACGTGGCAGGCCTCCGCCGCCCGCGAGAAGTTGAGCGTGTCGGACAAGGCGACGAGAAAGCGGAGCTGACGCAGGGTGGTCATCGCATATTTCAATCACACGGCGCGAATAAATCAATTTCCCGGATCACCGCCGCTCCATCATCTATAGCCCAACAGCCGCCCCCGCGGGGTCCGGTCCACGCCCAGAAACCCGCCGAGGGCGCCGCCGGGCACAGCCGCGGCGAGATCGAAGCGTCACAGGAGGCCGCGTTGCCGACAGACTTCACCCCGATCGCCTCGCTCGCCGGCGGTGCCCTCATCGGCCTCTCGGCGGTCATGCTTATGGCGCTGCTGGGGCGCATCCTCGGCGCCACCGGCATCCTCGCCGGCGCGCTCGGCTTCGGCGAGCGGGCCGAATGGCCGATGCGCGTCGCCCTGATCGCCGGAATGGCACTGGGGCCGGCGCTCGCGCTGCTGCTGACCGGCGCCTGGCCGCCGGTCGAGGTGCCGGCCGGGCCGTGGGGGCTGGTCCTCGGCGGTCTCCTCGTCGGTGTCGGCGTCACTCTCGGCGGTGGCTGCACCTCGGGGCACGGGGTGTGCGGCCTCGCCCGCCTGTCGCCCCGCTCGATGGTCGCCACGTCGACCTTCATGCTCGCCACCTTCGCCACGGTCTTCGTGCTGCGCCACATCCTGGGAGCCTGAGCCATGCGCGTCCTCGCCGCCATCCTCACCGGTGCCGTCTTCGGGCTCGGCATCACCATCTCGGGCATGGGCAACCCGGCCAAGGTGCTGAATTTCTTCGACCTCGCCGGCACCTGGGATCCGTCTCTCGCTTTCGTCATGGGCGGGGCGTTGGCGGTCACCTTCGCCGGATATCGCCTCGTGCTCGTCCGTCCGCGGCCCCTCCTCGCCTCCCGCTTCGCCCTCCCGGCCGACACCGCGATCGACCGGCGGCTCGTCGGCGGTTCGGCGCTGTTCGGCGTCGGCTGGGGGATCGCCGGCTTCTGCCCCGGCGGCGCATTGCCGATGCTCGGCACCGGCGTGGCGGACGTCTTCGTCTTCGTCGCCGCCCTCGCCGCCGGGATCGTCGCGACGCGCCTCGTCCCGGCCCGCGCGGCATCCGACGAGAGCCACCCGGCCGCCACCGCGGCCAGCAAACGGAGGACGTGATGCAGGATCCGGTCGATCTAACGGTAAAGCCCGAAGTCGAAGGCTTCTTCGACCCCGACACCCATACGATCTCGTACGTTGTAAAGGACCCCGCGTCGAACGCCTGCGCGATCGTCGACAGCGTGATGGACATCGACTACGCCGCCGGCCGCATCTCCACCGACCACGCCGACCGGATCATCGCCTTCGTCAGATCGCGCGGCCTGGCTGTGGAGTGGCTGATCGAGACGCACGTCCACGCCGACCACCTGTCGGCCGCGCCCTACATCCAGCGGGAGCTGGGCGGCCGGCTCGGCATCGGCCGCAACATCACCGTGGTGCAGGAGACGTTCGGCAAGATCTTCAACGAGGGGACGGAGTTCCAGCGCGACGGCTCCCAGTTCGACCGCCTGTTCGACGATGGCGACACCTACACCGTCGGCACGATGAAGGGCACGGCGCTGCACACTCCCGGCCACACCCCGGCCTGCATGACGCACGTCATGGGCGATGCGGCGTTCGTGGGCGATACGCTGTTCATGCCAGACGGCGGCTCGGCGCGGGCCGACTTCCCGGGCGGCGATGCGGAAAAGCTCTACGATTCCATCCAAAAGGTGCTGGCGCTGCCGGGCGCGACGCGACTCTTCATGTGCCACGATTACGGCCCCGGCGGACGCGAGATCCGCTGGGAGACGACGGTGGCCGACGAAAGGGCGCACAACATCCACGTCGGCGGTGGGCGCACGAAGGCGGAGTTTGTCCGGTTCCGCACCGAACGTGACGCGACGCTTGCGATGCCGCGCCTCATCCTCCCCTCGCTGCAAGT
The DNA here is from genome assembly GCF_022865125.1 of Acuticoccus sp. I52.16.1. Taxonomy (NCBI): domain Bacteria; kingdom Pseudomonadati; phylum Pseudomonadota; class Alphaproteobacteria; order Hyphomicrobiales; family Amorphaceae; genus Acuticoccus; species Acuticoccus sp. I52.16.1. Next base: position 1,514,272 of record NZ_CP094828.1, read on the forward strand.
GAACATGAAGGCCGGCCAGCTCCCGCAGGAGGAGCAGAACGGCAAGCGCTACCTCAAGGTGCCGCTGAACGGGCTATGAGCCGGCGCCGCCCGAGAGGCGGAACGGTCCGCCGCGCCGACGGCGCGGCGGACGATCGCAGGCGGGTCAGGCCGCCTGACGGTCGACCCAGGCGAGGTAGGAGTCGAGCCCGCTCTCCAGATGGGTGGGAAACACCTCGATCTCGAAGAGGGTCGCGCTGGCGGGGCCGGATGCCGCGGCCTTCGCCTCACGCACGGCGGTCTCCAACTCGGCCGGCTCGTAGTCGCCGCGGCCGATGTAGGTGAGCGCCAGCAGTTCGGCCTGCTCGTCGACGTTGAGCGAGTCGATCATCGCGGACGCCTCCTCCCGCGTCTCGTCCGGCATGCGTTCGTCGGACAGGGAGTTCTCGTCTCCGCGCGACAGCGAGGTCGCCGAGTCGATCTCGATCTCCATCTCCACGTCGTCCGCCTCCGAGTCCGGCACCTCGAAGAGGGCCGCGCGGGACTTGGCGACGATCAGACGCACGAGGTCGTCGTCGATGTTGAGTTCGCGTGCGCCGCTGCGCTCCCGGAGGCTCATGATCTGTCCTCGCCGGCATGCGGGTGGACGCCGCCGCCTTTGTTCAGCTCGGCCTCGGCGCGCGCGTCCTTGTCCTGGAGGCGCGCGCTTTCGACCGGGTCGGCGTCCGCGGTGAGTTTCGCGTCCGGCACGGCCTGGCGCTGGTTGTGGACGTTGAGCTGATCATCGCCCTGCAGCCGGTTGTTGCCCATCACGTCGCCGGCGATGTCGGTCTCGCCGATCCGCTCGGCGTCCCGAGTGCGGTCCGGACCGTTGGTGTTCGGCTTTTCCATTGATCTCTCCAATCGCTTCAAAGCGAACAATGGCGGGGACGGGACAAAGGTTTCGCGTATCAGAATTGGAATGCATGGCACCTCTGCAATTGGAAAGAAGCTGTTCGGTTGGCGTTCAGATTGCGAAGGCCTAATGGAACTCACCTTCCACAGGCCGCTTCAGTCAGTAAGGAGTTCAGGACGATGGCCAGCGTGACCGCGCCCACCACCGAGACGACCACCCCCGCGCAAACCCAACCGGCCGAGACGAGCTCGAACCAGCCGGCGCGTTCGCCTTGGGCCTTCGGTGGGCCTTTCTCTCACGACCGACCGATGCCGATCGTGGCGGAATCTGCGACCCTGGGCGAGCTCGACCTCCACGGCCGCCTCTAAGCGGACCGGCCGCCGCGGCCGATCCACCACCCTTCGCCCCCTGGGGTCCGGGCATGCCGGCACCGCCGCCGTTCCCCGTCCCCAGCCGTGAAGAGACGGTTCCGGCGAACCCACCCGAGCATCGTGCACGAAGGCGGCGCCCCTTCCCGCACGACCCTCGCGGGAGCGTCCACGGCCCTCGCAGCAGCCGAATCCGACCGTTGCGAGACGAATGGTCCGCGGTGTTGCCCGCCGGCCACAATGCACGCAAGGCACCCGCGGCAGCGCCCGGCGCCCCGCGCGACTTGACGTGAGCCCTCCCAGCACGTAACTCCCAGCGACGCGGCCCTCGCCGCACCACCGCCCGACAGCGCGTTGCGCCCTCGGGCGCGTTTTGCGTTGCTCATCTGTCTGGCTGGCCGCCTGCGGCTCGCCGGTCGCCCGTCGCCGTCATGGCGTCGCCACCTCGGGGGTTGCCCATGTTCGAGAGCCTTTCGGATCGCCTCTCCGGCATCTTCGACAAGCTGACCGGCCGCGGCGCCCTGTCCGAGGCCGACGTCGACGCCGCGATGCGCGAGATCCGCCGCGCTCTGCTGGAGGCGGACGTCGCCCTCCCGGTGGTGCGGCAGTTCGTCGAGGAGGTGCGCAAGGAGGCCGTCGGCGCCACGGTCGTGAAGTCGGTCACGCCGGGCCAGATGGTCGTCAAGATCGTCCACGACGAGCTGGTGAAGATGCTGGGCGAGACCGCCGAGCCGATCTCGCTCGCCGCCGCGGCCCCGGTGCCGATCATGATGGTCGGCCTGCAGGGCTCGGGCAAGACGACGACGTCGGCCAAGATCGGCCTGCGGTTGCAGAAGCGCGAGAAGAAGCGCGTGCTGATGGCCTCGCTCGACACCCAGCGCCCGGCCGCGCAGGAACAGCTTCGCGTCCTCGGCGAAGAGAACGGCATCGAGACCCTGAAGATCGTGCCGGGCCAGAACCCGCGCCAGATCGCCGAGCGGGCGATGACCGCGGGCCGCCTCGGCGGTTACGACGTCGTCATTCTCGACACCGCCGGCCGCCTGTCGATCGACGAAGCCTTGATGACCGAGATCGCGGACATCAAGCGTGCCACCAACCCGCACGAGATCCTGCTGGTGGCCGACAGCCTGACCGGCCAGGACGCCGTCGCCACCGCCAAGGCGTTCGACGAGCGGATGAACGTCACCGGCATCGTCCTGACCCGCGTCGACGGTGACGGGCGCGGCGGTGCGGCGCTCTCCATGCGCGCCACCACCGGCAAGCCGATCAAGCTCATCGGCGTCGGCGAGAAGGCCGACGCGCTGGACGAGTTCCACCCGCGCCGCATCGCCGACCGCATCCTCGGCATGGGCGACATCGTCTCCCTGGTGGAGAAGGCGGCCGAGCACGTCGACGCCGAAAAAGCCGCCGCCATGGCCCAGAAGATGGCCAAGGGCGGGTTCGACCTCAACGACCTGAAGGACCAGCTCGGTCAGATGGAGAAGATGGGCGGGCTCGGCGGGCTGATGGGCATGATGCCCGGCATCGGCAAGATGAAGAAGGAGATGGCCGCCGCCGGACTCGACGACGGGATCATCAAGAAGCAGGTCGCCATCATCAACTCGATGACCAAGATCGAGCGCAAGAAGCCCGACATCCTGAAGGCGAGCCGCAAGAAGCGCATCGCCGCGGGCTCGGGCACCGAGGTCGCCGAGGTCAACAAGCTCCTGAAGATGCACCGCCAGATGGCGGACATGATGAAGATGATGGGCAAGAAGAAGGGCGGCATGATGGGCGGCCTCGGGCAGATGCTCGGCATGGGCGGCGGCGGCGTTCCCGACATGCCGAAGGGCCTGGAAGGCATGAACCCGGCCGACCTCGAGAAGCTCGCCAAGCAGATGCCCCAAGGCGGTATGCCCGGCGGGATGGGCGGCGGCATGCCGCCCGGCGGTCTGCCGGGCCTCGGCGGTCCGGGGGGCCTGCCCGGTCTCGGCGGCCCCGGCATGCCCGGCCTTCCGGGCCTCGGCGGCGGGCACGGCAAGGGCAAGCGGCAAAAGGGCAAACGCAAATGACGAGCGGCGGCGCCGGGATCCTCTCCGGCATCCCGGCCGGCCGCGCCGAAGCCGAGGCGGCCCTCGACGGCATCGTCATGCCCCAGACCATCCGCACCGAGCGGATGATCCTGGAGCCGTTCGCGATGCACCACCTCTCCGGCTTCGCCGAGTTCTTCGGCGACGCGGCGTCGACCCGCTTCATCGGCGGCCCGGCCGACCGGTCCGGCACGCTCGACCGGATGGCCCGCTTCAGCGGCCTGTGGCGGCTCTACGGCATCGGCTGCTACGCGCTGACCGACGAGCGTGGCCGCCTGCACGGCTACGCCGGCCTCTGGTTCCCGCACGACTGGCCGGCGCCGGAGATCGCCTACGGCCTGCTGCCGGGCTCGCGCGGCGAAGGCCGGGCGCTGGAGGCGGTGCGCGCCGTGAAGTCGATCGCCGAGGCGGTCGGCATCGGCGCCCTCATCAGCACCATCGCGCCGGACAACGTCGGCTCGCAGCGCGTCGCGACCGCCGTCGGCGCCACCCGCGGGGAGCGCGTGACGCTGAACGGCGACGCGGCCGACATCTGGCACCACGCCATGTCGCCGGCCGCGGCGGATCGCGACGCGGTGGTGATGCTCGACTCCAACGTGATGCCGCTGCGCATCCGCAGCGAGCGGCTCACCCTCGTCCAGTGGCGGCCGGATCACTTCGCCCCGTTCGCGGCGCTGGTCTCGGACGCCGATTCCATGCGTTACCTCGGCGGCCCGAACTCGCTCTTCCACGCCACGCGCGGTTTCATCCAGCGCGCCGGCATGTGGCACCTGCGCGGCTACGGCATGTATGCGCTCGAGCATGAAGGCCGCTTCGTCGGCAGCGTCGGCCTGTGGCACCCACTCAACTGGCCGTGCGCCGAGATCGGCTACACGCTGATGCCCGAGGCGCGCGGCCAGGGCTTCGCCGCCGAGGCCGTCGCCGCCGTTCGCGAGGTGGCCGCCGAGCAGGGCCTCGCCGACCTCGTCAGCTTCATCGACCCGGACAACGCCGCCTCGCAGGCGGTGGCACGCCGGGTCGGCGCCGTCCCCGACGGCACGACCCAGATCGCCGGCCGCACCTTCGGGGCGTGGCGACACCAACCCGAGGCCGCCACCGGCCGGCCCCGGATTCACGAGCTCGAACCCGCGCTTTGAGCGCATCCAACCCCGCGCCACGAGCGCACAGGAACCAGAGAGAACCAGGAGACACCATGCCCACCAAGATCCGGCTCGCCCGCGGCGGCTCCAAGAAGCGTCCTTACTACCGCATCGTCGTCGCCGACGTCCGCGCCCCGCGCGACGGCCGCTTCATCGAGAAGGTCGGCAGCTACAACCCGATGCTCGCCAAGGACAATCCCGAGCGCGTGACGCTCGTCCAGGAACGCATCGAGCATTGGCTGAAGCAGGGCGCCCAGCCGACCGACCGCGTGCTGCGCTTCCTCGACCAGGCCGGCATCGCCAAGCGTCCCGAGCGGTCGAACCCGAAGAAGGCCGAGCCGGGCAAGAAGGCGCAGGAGCGTGCCGAGGCGCGCCGCCAGGCCGAGGCCGACAAGGCCGAAGCCACCGCCGAGTCCACCGAGGCGTAAGCCAGCCGGGAGGTCGTCATGACCGACGTTCCAAAGGCGGACGGTCCTGCCGCCGGCGATCCGGCGGAGGGCATCCTCATGGCGACCATCGGCGCGCCCCACGGGGTGCGCGGGGCGGTCAAGCTCACGGTCTTCGCCGAGGACCCGCTGAGCCTGCGCCGCTACAACCCCTTCACCACCGCCGACGGCCGCTCCATGAAGCTGACGTCGGTGAAACCCATCGGCAAGGCGATCGTCGCCACCATCGACGGGATCGACGACCGCAACGCCGCGGAGACCCTGCGCGGCACCGCGCTCCACGTCGCCCGCGCCCGCCTGCCGCGGCCGGACGAGGACGAGTTCTACCACGTCGACCTGATCGGCCTCGAGGCGCGGCTGGAGGACGGCACGCCCCTCGGCACCGTCCGCGGCGTGTTCGACTTCGGCGCCGGCGACCTCCTCGATATCCTGGGCGACAAGCCCCTCCTCGTCCCGTTCACCCGCGAGGTCGTGCCCCACGTCGACCTCGCCGGCGGCGTCGTGACCGTGGCCGCCGTGCCCGGCCTGCTCGACGATCCGGCGCCAGAGGACGGGGCCGACGCGGACGCCACGCCCGAAGAGACGGCGGGAGAGGCGAAGGGCGAGGCGAAGGCGTGACCTTCGCCGCCACCGTCCTGACGCTCTATCCGGCGATGTTTCCCGGCCCGCTCGGCACGGCACTGGCCGGCCGCGCGCTGGGGACACAGTGGACGCTCGACCCCGTCGACATCCGCGACAGCGCCACCGACCGGCACCGCTCCGTCGACGACACGCCCGCCGGCGGTGGCCCCGGCATGGTGATGCGGGCCGACGTCCTCGCCCGCGCGATCGACACCTGCGGCGGCACCGGCCCGCGCCTCCTGATGAGCCCGCGCGGCCGCCCGTTCGACCAAGGTCTGGCGCGCACGCTCGCGTCGGGGCCCGGCGTCACCATCGTCTGCGGCCGCTTCGAGGGGGTGGACGAGCGCGTCATCGAGCGGCGCGGCCTGACGGAAGTGTCCATCGGCGACTACATCCTGTCGGGCGGGGAAATCGGTGCGATGGCGGTGCTCGACGCGATCGTGCGGCTCCTGCCGGGCGTGATGGGCAACGCCGCCTCGGCCGACGAGGAGAGCTTCGCCGACGGGCTCCTCGAGCATCCGCAGTACACCCGCCCCGCCCAGTGGGAGGACGCGCCGATTCCCGAGGTGCTCATGTCCGGCGACCACGGCAAGATCGCCGCCTGGCGGCGCGCGGCACGGCTGCGTCTCACCGCCGCCCGCCGGCCCGATCTGTTCGAGCGCCGCACCCCCGGCGAGCCGGCGAAGTAACCCCGCCGGCCACGCCGTCCGTCAGCCCGGCAGCATCGCGGTCAGGTCGTCCAGGCTGTAGCGCGCCAGCGGCTCGTCCGAGAACTCGAACCACTCCACGTCGGTCACGTCGAGGTCCGTCTCGGCGCCGTTGACGATGTTGAGGATGCCGCTCTCGGCGTCATACGCGTAGCCGTAGTCCTCGGCCGAGCCGTAGAGGATCAGCGTGTCGCCGCCGAAGAGCCCCGCCTCGCTGCCGCCGTCGATGAAGCCGGACCCGTTCTGGATATCGAACACGTCGTTGCCCGAGCCGCCTTCCAGCGCATGCTCGAAGGTGCCGCCCTCGCCGGTGCGCTCGTCGAACAGGCCGCCGGTCGTGCCACGCGCGACGATGAGGTCGTTGCCGGAGCCGAGGTCGATGTCGGATCGAATGACGGCGACGCCGGTCGAGCCCGGATTGCCCGGGTCCACGATCCCCCCCGCCAGCACCACGTCCCGCTCCGAGCCGGTGTCGATCGTGCTGTCGACGATGCCGGACGCATGGCTGGGCTCCGCGCCGCCGAGCGCATCCGGGTTCGCCTCGCCGGACGCGTCGACGAAGTCGCGCCCGCCGTTGGTGACGATCGTCGTGGCGACGATGCCGACGGCGCTCGCCGCCTCGCCCACCGCGGAGGCGAGACCGGTGATGGTGTCGTCGCTGTCGCCAGTCTCGATGGCGCTGGAGGCGATCGCCTCGGCGCGCGCCTCCGGGCCGAGCGCGTCCGCGTGGGCCTCGACCACGGCGCGGCCGGCGCCGGCGTCGGTGCCGATCTCGCTGGCCCCGAGGCCGACGGCCGATGCGCTGGCGCCCGACTCCGCGGTCGCCTCGGCGAGAACGAGCAAGCTGCCGCGCCCGGCGCTGATGTTGGCGCTGACGCCCGTCGCCGTCGCCTCGACCGCGGCGTCGGTCCAGGTGGCGGCGGTGCCGACGATATTCTCGCTCTGCGCCCCGCCGAGCACCGTGGCGACGGAGAGGCCCACCGCGTCGACGCTCGCCCCGTCCATGCCGCTGGGCACCGCCTGTGCGTGGCCGGAGAGCTGGTTGCGGCCCGCACCGAGGTCCACATAATCCGCCGAGACGCCGGTGACGCTGGTCTGGCCCTCGCCGACGGCAGGTGTCGCGCGCTGCCAGATCGCCGAGCCGCGGACCATATCGTCGCCGAGGCCGGTGGTCAGCATCGCACCGTCCGCAACCTCGAGGCCGACGATGGTGGCCGCCTCGGCGCTCGCCTGCGTGACGTCGACCAGCCCCGAGACGCGGTCGCGACCGGCGCCGGTGGCAAGGTTTGCGGACGCCGCCAGCCCGGTGACGGCGAGCGGTCCGTCGACCGTGAGGTCCAGCGCCCGGCCGCGGAAGACGCCGAGCACCGTGTCCGCCCCGGAGCCGAGGTCCTGGGGGCTGCCGTTGGTCATGGCGACCGCCGCGGCGGTCGATATCTGGCCGTCGACGCGGTCGATCGCGATCGCGGTGTCGCGCCGGCCCGAGAACGGCGCGAATTCGGAGAGGTCCGCCTGTCGAAAAAGGATCATGACTGCCTCGCGTGACGCTGAAATGGCGAGGTATTCATAGCGCCCGACCCAGGCAACACAAAGGCAATTCACGTAAAGTGAAGATATCGCGCGCCGCATCGGCTAAGATACTCGAGACAAAGCCGATTTTGTTCTGTGCCCCTGCGGCGCCCGGGGAGGTCCGCAGGGGCGCCGCCCTCAGACCTGTTCGACGAGGTGGGCGTTGAGCTTTTCGCGCACGCCGTCGGGCATCGCGGCGGAGGCCCGCGTCTGCGGATCGAAGAAGACGTCCACCTGGTCGTAGGTGGCGTGCAGCGCGCCGGTGTCGGCGTGGAGCATGCGCAGGTGGAAGGTCACGCTCTTGGAGCCGACGCGCGAGACCACGCCGTCGATCACGATGAGATCGCCGGCAGTCAGCTCCTTGACGAACTGCGTCGTGGCCTGCGCGGTGACGGTGTGGACGCCGTGCTGCGGGATGATCTCCGAATAGGCCAGGCCGAGCCGGGTCCACATATGGAAGACCGCATCGTCGAAGAACGGCGCATAGTGGCGCACGTTCATGTGGCCGAAGATGTCATGGTGCCAGGGGTGGACCACCCCGCGAAGAAGTTCGAGCCTGTCGGCCATCATGTCTCCCGTCGTCGATTGTCCGGCGACCCTATCCGAACATCGGCCCGATGGGGACCGCCCCGACTCGCGACGCGCCGGCTTCGGTTGTCGCGGCGGTGAACTCGCGGTAGACGGACGGCCTCAAATGGAGGCTGAAGATGGCGAAGGACAAGGCGAACCGACCCAAGGCGCGTCTCCCGCGCGGGTTCGCTGATCGCCATCCCGGAGAGATCCGGCGCGTGGCGGACATGATGGAGACGATCCGCCGGGTCTACGAGCGCTGGGGCTTCGAGCCGGTGGAGACCCCGCTGATCGAGTTCGCGGACGCATTGGGCAAGTTCCTGCCCGACGCGGACCGGCCGAACGAGGGCGTCTTCGCGTTCCAGGACGACGACGAGCAGTGGCTGTCGCTGCGGTACGACCTGACGGCGCCGCTCGCCCGCATGGTGGCGGAGAACTTCCAGAACGTGCCGCGCCCGTACAAGAGCTACCGGGCCGGCTGGGTGTTCCGCAACGAGAAGCCGGGCCCGGGCCGCTTCCGCCAGTTCATGCAGTTCGATGCCGACATCGTCGGCGCCGCCTCCCCGCTGGCCGACGCCGAGATCTGCATGATGGCCGCCGACACGATGGAGGCGCTGGGGTTCGGCCCGAACGAGTACGCCATCCGCGTCAACTCGCGCCGCGTGCTCGACGGGGTGCTGACGGAAATCGGTCTGCCCGAGGCCGACCCGCGCCGCCTCACGGTGCTGCGCGCGATCGACAAGGCGGACAAGTTCCCCCTCCCCGAGATCGCCAAGCTCCTCGGCCCCGGCCGCGAGGACGAGTCGGGCGACTTCACCAAGGGCGCCGGTCTCGACGAGGGGCAGGCGGCCACGGTGCTGGCGCTGCTCGATCCCACCCAGGAGCCGCGGCTCTCGGAGGACCTCATCACCATCGGCGAGACCGTCAAGGCCGCCGGATACGACAGCATCGTCATCGACCCGTCGGTGGTGCGCGGGCTCGAATACTACACCGGCGCCGTCTTCGAGGCGGAGCTGAAGTTCGAGGTGCAGGACGAGAAGGGCCGGCCGGTGCGGTTCGGCTCGGTCGGCGGCGGCGGGCGCTACGACGGGCTCGTCGGCCGCTTCATCAGCCAGGACGTGCCGGCGACGGGCTTCTCGGTCGGCGTCTCGCGTCTGGCCGCGGCGCTCGCGGCCCGCGAGACCGCCGGCGCGGCCGTCCGCGGCCCGGTGATCGTCACCGTGATGGACCGCGACAACGTCGCCCGGTACCACGAGATGACCGCCAAGTTGCGCGCGGCGCTGAACCGGGACGGCGCGGTGGTGCCGGTGGAGATGTACATCGGCGACAGCGGCTTCAAAGCGCAGATGAAGTACGCCGACCGGCGCGGCGCCCCGTGCGTCATCATCCAGGGCGCCGACGAGCGGGCGGCCGGCAAGGTGCAGATCAAGGACCTCGCCGCCGGCAAGGAGGCCGCGCGGGAAATCGAGGACCGGGCCGAGTGGGTCGCCGCCCGTCCCGCCCAGGTCGAGGTCGACGCCGATATCGAGACGATCGCCGCCGCGGTGCGCGCGATCCTGACGTGAGCCGAGCATGAGCCAGAACGTCTGGGCCGTCTTGGAAGCGGCCAGCGACATGGTCGTTTCCGTGCCGCTGCTGCAACCGGCCGACATTTTCGTCGACCTCGCGGGCGAGGAGTTCCGCAAGCGCCTCTTCACCACCGACGACGGCGGCACCACGCTGTGCCTGCGACCGGACTTCACCATCCCGGTCTGCTACGAGCACCTCGCCGCGCATCACGATTCGCCCAAGACCTACGCCTACACCGGCAAGATCTTCCGCAAGCGCCGCCTGTCGGGCGACCCCGAGTTCACGCAGATGGGCACCGAGTGGATCGGCCACGGCGACGAGATGGCGGTCGACGCCGAGGTGTTCGCCCTCGCGATGGAGTGCGCCGCCGCCGCCGGCATGCGTGCGCCCACGGTGCGCGTCGGCGATGCCCATGTGTTCGACGCGCTGACCGCGGCGCTCGGCCTGTCGGCGAGCTGGCGCTCCCGCCTGGGCGCCGCCTTCGGTGATGCGGCGCGCATGACCGGCGCGCTGTCCCGCCTCGGCCACCGCGCCCGGTCGGACGGGTTCGCCGCCCGCCTCGCCCCGGCGCTCGCCAAGGTCGACGCCGTGCAGGCGCGCGCTATCGTCGAGGCGGTGATCGGCCTGCCCGGCGCGCCGCCCCCCGGCGGCCGCACCGACGAGGACATCGCCCTGCGCCTTCTCGAACAGGCGAGCAACGGCAACTCGACCCGCGCCGCCGAGGTCATCGAGCGCTTCCTGCCGCTCAACGCCCCGCTCGACCGCGCGGCCGACCACCTCGCCGCCTTCGCCACCGCGGAGGGGCTCGACCTCGGCGCCGTCATCGACGATTTCCAGCGCCGGACCGACGCGCTGACCGCCATCGGCGTCGATACCAGCGCCCTCGACTTCGACGCGTCGTTCGGGCGGCGCATCGGCTACTACACCGGCTTCGTGTTCGAGGTGATCGGCGTCGACGGCGTCAACGAGGCGATCGCTGGCGGGCGGTACGACAAGCTGATCGCCCTGCTCGATCCGCGCACGTCGCTCCCCGGCATCGGCTTCTCGGTCTGGCTCGACCGCCTGCCGCCGGAGGTCGCCCCGTGAGTGAACTCATCCTCGCCGTCCCCTCCAAGGGCCGCCTCCAGGAGCAGGCGCTCGACTTTCTGACCCGCTCCGGCCTGAAGATCGACCGGGCGCGCGGCGGGCGGGATTATCGCGGCCACATCGCCGGCCTGCCCGAACTCGAGGTCGCCTTCCTTTCCGCCTCGGAGATCGCCCGCGAGCTGGCGGCCGGCAATGCCCACCTCGGCCTCACCGGGCTCGACCTCGTCCACGAGACGGTCGACGACCCGGCCGACCGGGCCGCGAAGCTGCACCTCGTCACCCCGCTGGGGTTCGGTCCGGCGGACGTGGTGGTCGCGGTCCCGGAGCGTTGGATCGACGTCGACAACATGGCCGACCTCGCCGACGCCGCCGAGATGCATCGCGCCCGCCACGGCCGCACGCTGCGGGTGGCGACGAAGTTCGTGCACATGACGCGCCGGTTCTTCGCCGCGCACGGCCTGGCGGACTACCGCATCGTCGAGAGCCTCGGCGCCACCGAGGGCGCCCCCGCCGCCGGCGCGGCCGACCTCGTGGTCGACATCACCACGACCGGGTCCACCCTGGCCGCCAACCAGCTCAAGATCCTGAGCGACGGGGTGATCCTCGCCAGCGAGGCGCACTTCGTCGCCTCGCGGGTGGCGCCGTGGACGGACGCGACGCGCAGCATCGCGGCGACCATCGTCGACCGGATCGCCGCGGAGATGCGGGCCCGGTCCGTCCTGGAGCTGCGCGCCGTGCTGCCCGACCCGGCCCGCGCCGCGACGGAGACGGCCGAGCGGTTCGACGCGGTCGCCCCCTTCGGGCACGAGCCGGTGCCGTTGACGCTGCATGTCCCGCGCCGCCGCGGTTCGGAGTGCGCCGCCTTCCTGCGCCTCATCGGCGCATCGTCGGTGGTCATCATGCAGGTCGCCGACGTCTACGGCGACAACCCGCTCACCGCGGCGCTGATCGAGGCGATCGGCTGATCGCCCCAGCGCCGCTGCTACGTCGAGACGGTGCGCCGGTGCAGCCCGCGCCGGCGCCGCTTCGTCCACCGCGGGCGCGAGATCTGCCGCCGACCCGCGCGACGCCGCCCTCTCCCGGTGCGCCACCCCGGCCTTGGACGGCGGCCACATACCCGCTCTGATCCGGCGCGGGTTGACGCCGCCGCCCCGGCGCTCTTTGACAGCAGCCGACCGGAGCGCGACATGCAACAGCCTGCCGCGGCTCGCTCGGCCTCGCCGTTCGGTGCTTGGGGCGCAGCAGCCGCGATCATCCTCTACATCCTGCTCCTCACGGCCCTGAGGCTCGCCCTCTCGCCGTTCCTGGAGATCGACGAGGCGGCCTTCGTCGGCGCGGTGGACCTGCGCCTCGTCTACGCCGACGCGCACCCGCCGCTCTACGCATGGCTCGTCCGCGGCGCGCTGGAGCTGACCGACGGGCGCTGGATCCTCGCCGTCGCGGCGGTCAAGGCCGGGCTCCTGGCCGCGCTTCATCTCCTCGTGTTCGATGCGGCGCGGCGCGTCGCGGGCGCGACGGCCGGGCTGGTCGCCGTGGCGCTCACCGCATTGATGCCGCAGCTCTCCTTCATGGCGGCGCACACGCTCACCCACCCGGTGCTGGCGAGCGTGGCGGCGGCCGGCCTCGTCAACGGCGTCGCGCGGCTCGCCACCGGGCCGCGATGGAGCGCGTGCCTCGTCCTCGGCGTGGCGCTCGCGGCCGGTGCGCTGGCGCAGCCGGAGATCTGGCTGCTGGCCGTCCCCCTCGGCGTCGCGATGATCGCCGATCGCTTCTGGTACGACCGCCTCGCCTCGGCGTGGACATTCCTCGTGCCGCTGCTCGTCGGCATCATCGCCGGCCCGGCCTTGTGGGCGCTGGCGGACGCGTTGAAGGCGTCCGGCGGGCGCATCGGCCGGCTCTACGCCGAGGGCCGGTTCGAGGCGGTCGACGTCTCCGGCGTGGGCGTCGACGGCGTGCTGTCGCTGGCGGTCGCGGCGGGGCTGTCGGGCGGGCTGGTGGCGTTGCTGGTGCTGGCCTTCGCCCGCACCCGCCCGGCACTGGCGGCCGAGGGGCACGCCGTGCGGCGGCTCCTGTGGCGCACGCTGGCGCTCGCGCTCACGCTGAGTGCGGCGGGCGTGCTGGCGGCCGACGTCAGCGTCGTGGCACCGCGCGCGCTGATGCCGATCCTGATGCCGCTGCCCGTGGTGGCCGCGCTGCATCTCGCCGGTCGGCGGCCGTGGGCCCTCCTCAAGGCGGGGGCGACGGTGTTCCTGCTGGTGCCCGTCGCCATCGCCGGCGTCACCGCCTTCGGCGACCATCGCTTCGTCCGCCCCTACGACGTGTGGGCGCGGGAGATCCTGGCGGCGGCACCGCAGGGGCGGATCGCGGTGACGGCCTCGCGCCAGGTGCTGGCGGCCAATATGATGCTGGCCTTTCGCCGTGCCGGGCGGGACGCCTGGGTGGCGCACGACCGGCACGCCCCGCTGACCGACGTGGCGGTGGTGCTGGCGCCGGGCCCCGGCGCGGCACCGGCGCCGCCTGACGGCCTGTGCCCCGATGCCGAGGTCACGACGACCGCGCCGCTGCGCAACCTCGCCGCCACGCCGATGACCGTCCGCGCCACGATCGCCCGGCGCTGCCGCCCGTAGTCAGGCCGCGAGTGCGCCGAGCCGCGCCACCAGCGCGTCGCGCACATGGACGAGCCCCTTGTATTCGAGCTGCGCGGGGTCGAGCCCGGCGAGTTGCGTGGCCAGCGACGCGGCGAGGTGCGCGCCGTCGGGATGCCGCGCCAAGGCGTCGACCGGGTCGACCATCACCTTGATCGTAAACAGCAGATCCCCCGTCGCGAGGCGGCGCAGGGTCTGCCGTTCGACGCGCACCAGCGGGGCCTCGACGGTGCGCGCCGCCGGCCGCTCGTGCTTGGAGCCGGCGAGGACGAGGCCGCCGCCGAACTGGATCGACCAGTTGAGCCGCCACACCGGGGCGTCGACGGCGAGGTGGTCGAAGATGCGGGCGACGCGGGTCGCCATCGGCCCGGCCCAGCCGGGAACGCTTCGGTGGATCTCGTCCATCGGCCGGTCGAACTTTTCCCTCAGCTCCCAGGCGGAGGGGAAGGCGACGACGCCCGCCGCCAGCGACCACGCCGCCTCGCCGCGGCGCATGACGACGAGGTCGTCCGGCACCATCATCGCCGCCTCGACGAGCGGCGAGACGGGCCGCCCGCCGGCCAGCCGCGACGGCATGCCGACGGGCAGCGGGTCGAGGCCCCGGCGCGCCAGATCGGCGGCCACGAGGTCGCGAACCTCGGCCTCGGAACGCGCGCAGTCCGGCCGGATGCGCACCGCGTCCGGGTCGGCGGCGAGGATGGCGGCCTTTTCGCCGAGGTCGGCGAGACGCCGCTCGTCGACCTCGATCCAGTCCTCGAGCGCGATGGGGGACATCGCGATCGAGAACGGCTTGGTGCCGCTCGCCCACGGCGTGTGACGCGGGCGGACCGCGACGTCGGCCATCAGCCGGCTGCGATGTCCGCCGAGGCCAACTCGTCGATCAGGCCCTCGATTACCGAGAGGCCGGTCTGCCAGAAGGCCGGGTCGCGCGCGTCGAGGCCGAAGGGCGCCAGAAGCTCCGAGTGGTGCTTGGTGCCACCGGCGGCGAGAAGGGCGAAGTACTTGTCCTGGAAGCCGTCCGGCTCCCGCTCGTAGACGCCATAGAGCGAGTTCACCATGCAGTCGCCGAAAGCATAGGCGTAGACGTAGAACGGCGAATTGATGAAGTGCGGAATGTAGGCCCAGAACACCTCGTAGCCGTCCTGCAGGCGCACCGCCGGGCCGAGCGACTGGGCCGACACCTCGGTCCAGATCTCGCCGAGGCGCTCCGCCGTCAGCTCCCCCTCGCGCCGCTCGGTGTGGACGTGCCGCTCGAAGGTGTAGAACGCGATCTGCCGCACCACGGTGTTGATCATGTCCTCCACCTTGGAGGCGAGCATCACACGGCGCGTCTTGGCGTCCGGCGCCTCGGCGAGGAGCTGGCGGAAGGTCAGCATCTCGCCGAACACCGAGGCGGTCTCGGCCAGCGTCAGCGGCGTCGGCGCCATCAGCGCGCCGTTGGGGCCGGCGAGGATCTGGTGCACGCCGTGGCCGAGCTCGTGGGCGAGCGTCATCACATCGCGCGAGCGGCCCTGGTAGTTGACGAGCACGTATGGGTGCGCCGAGGGGACGGTCGGGTGCGCGAAGGCGCCCGGCGCCTTGCCGGGGCGCACCGGCGCGTCGATCCACGGATTGTCGAAGAAGCGGCCGGCGAGGTCGGCGAGCTTGGGCGAGAAGCCGCCGAACGAGGTCATCACCGTCTTCTGCGCGTCGGCCCAGGAGATGGTGCGGTCGTCCGCCTCGGGGAGCGGAGCATTGCGGTCCCAGGTGTCCAGCGCGTCCTTGCGGAACCACTTCGCCTTCATCGCATAGTAGCGGTGCGACAGGCGCGGATAGGCCTCGGTGACGGCCGAGACCAGCGCGTCGACCACCTCCCGCTCGACCCGGTTGGCGAGGTGGCGCGAGGAGGCGACGTCCTCGAATCCGCGCCAGCGGTCGGAGACTTCCTTGTCCTTGGCGAGGGTGTTGGTGATGAGCGTGAAGGTCCGCTCCTCGCTTTTCAGCGCCTTGGCGATCCCCTCCGACGCGCTCTTGCGCACGATCTCCTTGGGGTCGAGCAGCTTGTTGAGCGCCTCCTCCAGAGTCGCCTTCGCGTCCGAGCCGGCGATGTCGACCCGCAGCGCGGCGATGGTGTCGTCGAAGAGGCGCGTCCAGGCGGTGCGCGACGAGGTCGACTTGTCGAGGAAGAGGCGCTCGACTTCGTCGGAGAGCTGATGCGGGCGTTCCTTGCGCAAGTCCTCGATGAACGGGGCGTAGTGCGCCGCGGCCGGGTCCTCGAGCGCCTCGGCCATCACCGTGTCGTCGATCCGGTTCAGCTCCAGGCCGAAGAACAGGAGATGACTGGCCAGGCTGGTGAGCTTGTCCGACACGTCGCCGTAGGTCTTGGCGTAGATCGGGTTGGTCGTGTCGGTCGCGTAGAGGAGGCCGGCGTAGGAGCCGATGCGGCCGGCACGGTCCTCCAGCGCCTCGTAGGCCTTCAGCGCGGCGGCGAGCGTCGCGCCACCGTCGGGCTCGGCCAAGCTCGCCGCAAGCGTCCCCTTGTAGGCGGCCTCGAACGCCGCGGCGTCCTTGGTGAGGTCGGTGATGTCCGCTGCCAGCGCCGGGTCGTCGGGACCGGCGTAGAAGTCGCCGAGGTTCCATTCGGGCAGACCCTCGACGGGGCCGGTGCCGCTGGTCCGGTCGGCGGTCTCGTGTGGCAAAAAAGCGTGATTGGCAGGGAAACGCATCGGTGGGAGCCTTCAAGGGATCGTGAGGACGCTCTTAAGGACGGAGCGGGATGGTATCTCATTTCTGATCAGATGGCCCCTCGGTATGAGTGTGAAAGGGCGACACCCGCAATGACTCCCATGGCTCGTTCCTGGCGACTGGCGACGGTCGCAGCCGTTGCGCTCGCGCTTCCGGTCGCAGCGGCCGCCGAGGTGCCGTTGCCGCGCCTCTCGCCCAAGGCCGACGCGGTGCCCGCCGCCAGCATCGCCCCCCGTGGCGAGACTTTCGAGGCGATGGCGGTCCCGGCGACCATCGAAGCGGCGATCGAGGCCGAGGTGTCGACCGACGTCTGGCTCGCGGTCGCCCGATATTACGCGATGCGCGACTACGCCCCGGTGTGGACCGAGGCGCGCGCCGCCACGTTGCGGGCCCGCCTCGCCGAGGCCGCCTACGACGGGCTCGACCCCGAGGCCTACGCCGTGGCCGACTATGGCGACGGCATCGCCGAGCGCGCCCGCGAGGACGTGGCCCTGACCGAGGCGGCGCTGCGCTACGCCCGCCACGCCCACTCCGGGCGCATCGCGCCGACGGACGTGTCGCGGATCATGACGATGGACCCGCCGAAGCTGAGGGAGCTGCGCTTCCTGGTGCGGCTCGGCCGCGCCGAGGACGTGGTCAAGACGCTGGAGAGCGTCCACCCGCAGCACGCCCAGTACCAGCGTCTGCGCGCGGCGCTGCGCAAGACGCTGGACAGCAGCGTCCCCCAGCCGCCCGCGGTCGGCGACGGGCCGGCGCTGAAGGTTGGCTCCAGCGGGCCGCGCGTCGCCATTTTACGCGCCCGCGTCGGCGCGACCGTGCGCCGCGGCGCGGACCCGGAGGTGTTCGACCAGGATCTCGCCGTCGCCGTCGCCACCTGGCAACGCGCCAACGGGCTCGGCGCGGATGGGATCGTCGGCCCCAACACGCTGCGCGTCCTCGACGGTGCGTCGGAGGCCGAGCAGGCCGAGGCGCTGATCTCCAACATGGAGCGCTGGCGGTGGATGCCGCGCTGGCTCGGCAACCATCACGTCTTCGTCAACGTGCCCGCCTACCGGGTCGAGGTCGTCGACGGGGGCGAGGCGACCTATACCGGCCGCGTCGTCGTCGGTACCCCCTCCAACCCGACGCCGATCTTCTCCGACGAGATCGAGCACATCGTCGTCAATCCGTACTGGAACGTGCCCTACTCGATCGCCAAGAACGAGATGCTGGGCGGGATCCGGTCCAATCCGGCCGGCTACATGGCCAAGCGCAACTACGAGGTCGTCTTCAACGGCCGCGTGGTGAACCCGGCGACGGTGAACTGGAACGAGGCGACCTTGCGGCGCGTGCGCATCCGCGAGCGGCCGGGGCGGGGCAATGCGCTGGGGGCGGTGAAGTTCCTGTTCCCCAACCAGCATGCCGTCTACCTGCACGACACGCCCTCCAAGCACCTCTTCAGCCGCGACCGCCGCGCCTACAGCCACGGCTGCGTGCGGGTGGAGAACCCGTTCGAGTTCGCCGCCGCGCTGCTGTCGCGCGAGCCGAACCTTTCCGGGCCGGGGATCGAGCGCATGGTCGGCGGCGGCGAGAAGTGGCTGAACACGCAGGAGCACATCCCCGTCCACCTCGCCTATTTCACCCGAGAGGTGACGGCTGCGGGCAACGTGGTGCGGCTGGACGACGTGTACGGCTTCGATTCGCGCACGCAGCGCAAGCTCGGCCTCTGAAAACAGGGAGCCGCCATGCAGCTATGGCGGCCGAATGCAGAAAACTGTGCTCTTCTCGCCACAGTGAGCGGCCATGACATAACGGGTCTTCCGGACTCGACGGCAATTCGTTAAGGCTCCGGCAAGCGTTGGGTCTTAATTCCAAGTTGCTACGTCGATGATCCGGCGTACCCTGATGTGTCCGACAGGGGGCGGCCGCTTGACACGATTGCGAGTCCAGAGTTCCGCCATGTTACGTTGCGGCAAATCACTGCGCCGTGCGGCCCGCATCCGTTCGCTGGGCTTCGCCGCGATCCTCGGGTCCCTGCTCTTCGCCTCCGGCGTGAGTGAGGCGGAAGCCTCGTCCCGGACCCTCAAGCTCTATTTCACCCACACCCGCGAGAGCATCGAGATCGTCTACAAGCGCAACGGCAGCTATGTCGGTTCCGCGCTGCGCGACCTCAACCGCTTCCTGCGCGACTGGCGCCGCAACGAGGCGACCAAGATGGATCCGGAGCTGTTCGATCTGCTCTGGGAGTTGCAGCAGGAATTCGGCGGCACCATCAACGTCGTGTCCGCCTACCGCTCGCCGGCGACCAACTCGATGCTGCGCAGCCGCTCGCGCGGTGTGGCGAAGAACTCGCAGCACATGGCCGGCCGCGCGATCGACTTCTACATCAAGGGCGCCAACCTCTCGAAACTGCGCGCCGCGGGCATGAAGCGTCAGGTCGGCGGCGTCGGCTACTATCCGACCTCCGGCAGCCCCTTCGTCCACATGGACACCGGCAGCGTTCGCGCCTGGCCGCGCATGTCGCGCTCCGAGCTGGCACGGGTCTTCCCCAACGGCAAGACGCTGCACCTTCCGTCCGACGGCAAGCCGCTTGCCGGTTATGCCGAGGCCCAGCGCCTGGAGAAGGAAGGCAAGCTCACCAGCCTGCGTGACGGTGGTGGCGGCGGTGGCGGCAACGTGTTCGCCGCGCTCTTCGGCGGCGGCAACGACGATGAGGAGGGTGACGACGAGGTCGTGACCGATCGCGTCACCACGCGCCGCAGCCGGCCCCAGGCCACCGAGGTCGCCGCGGCGCGGTCGCGCGAGACGCGGGTCGAGTCGGCGCGGGTCGCCCCGGCGCAGCGCCCGGCTCCGCCCCCCCGCGAGGAACCGACGCAGACCGCCGCGGCCGACACCTCCGACTCCGATTCCGGTGGTGGCTTCTTCCGCCAGCTCCCCAGCGTGTCGCTCGGCGGGCTGATCGGCCGCTCGCGCCGGAGCGACGAGCAGGAGGCCCCCGCCGTCGAGCCCGTCGCCCTCCCCTCCACGCCGCTGACCGCGGTCGCGTCCGACGGCGGCCAGTCGGCCCCGGCGCCGACCCCGACGCCCGCGCCGCCCCCCGCCGCCGCGCCCGCTGCGGCCGACGCGCCGAGCGAAGACGCCGCCGACGCGCCGATCGTCGTCGCCGCGCTGCCGCCGCAGCGGCCGCGCCCGCGCGCCACGGCCGCCGAGCCCGCCATCGCGCAACCGGCCGTCGCCGCCACGACGGCGACCCCGGCCGCCACCCTCGCCTATGCGCGTGACGATGCCGGGCTCGACGCCGACTCGCCGCAGACCGCCGTCGCCGCGATCATCCCGCGCCCGTCCGACGTCGCCGCCGCTACGCCGGCCGCCATGCCGCGCCAGGCCGTCACGCTCGGCCTGCCCGAGCGCGGCCCGGTGCCGAGCGCCCTCACCGTCGACGCGGTCGACGCGCTGATGACCCCGGTCCACGACGTCGCGCCCGAGCTGGTCGCCAACGTCTCCGGCGTCTCCGGCCGCGACTTCGCGACGCTGCTGGCGCCCGACCGCACCGCAGCCGCGAGCGACGGCGTCCTCCTCGCACCCGGTTTCCTCGGCTCGGCCACGACCATCGCCGAAGGCGGCGCCGAGTGGCTCGACACCGACCGCTTCACCGGCACACGGGTGACGGTGTTCGCCAGCCCGCGCTCCTGACCGAGGCGCTCACCAGGCACAAAAAAACCCCGCGCAGTGCAAGCTGCGCGGGGTTTTTCATGTCCACCTCACGGGACGCCGGGCTTACGACGCCATGGCGGCCGACCGCCGGGCGCCGCGGGGCGACCGGCCCTCCCGGTTCACCGGCGCGCGGGTCAGGCTGCCTCGGCCTGCTGTCCGACGCGCGCCTCGGCCCGCTCGATCCCCTCTTCGGTGAAGCGCATGCCGAGGGCCTGCATGTAGAGGTCGAGGATCGCCTCGAACTCCGTGCGCTCGTTCGGCTCCTGCTTGCGCAGCCGCACGATCTGGCGGAGCACCTTCGCGTCGAACCCGTTCGCCTTCGCCTCCGCGTAGACGTCCTTGATGTCGTCCGCGATGCCCTGCTTCTCCTCTTCGAGACGCTCGATCCGCTCGACAATCGCCCGCAGCTGGTCGCCAGCCACACCTTCGTTGACCATCGGTCCATCTCCACTGATTTACGCGTACGAGTTTCGACGTCTGGCCGTCCGGATCAATCGGCCAGAGACGTTCGTCCCCGTTGTCCGCTCAATTCCACGCCACAGAGTTTCGGAAGCCTTAACCGCTGTGGCCTCGCTGCGTCGCGTGCCGGGGCCCGAGGCCTTCAGCTAGGGCCGCGTTGCATTCCTGCCTTGAGGCTGGGTCGGCCGTCGAGACGGACAATCGCCCTCGGGGAGGGTTTCAGACCGGTGCAAAGATGGTACAGCGGGCGACAAAATGTGTGACAGACAAAAATATCTCGCGCTGTTTCGTCCTTGCGACACGGCCACCTTCGAATCGAATCGAGGTAGTTCGCAAATGTTTCCCGCCGCTTTTCGGGCATTTTCGAGGACAGAAGGTTGCCGAACGCATTCTTCCGCGTCATGTCGGAGCATAGAGTTGCGATGTGGCCGATAATCAAGTGTCAAGGATAATGCGAGAACCCTGTGGAAATAACAGCTCCGCGAAAGCCTCATGCCCTATCTACGAGTAACATTCAGTTGCGAGGGAGATTCGGGGTGGTTAACCCGCGTGCGTAAACGCTTGCCTTGTCAGCGTTGGCGCTCGACCCCCGCGATTGACAAGGCGCGAGCAAGCTCGCATGAACACCGCGGTCACGCGCCGCGAACCAGTTTATGATGAACGAAAAATAGGACGGCTCGCTGCAGATGTTCCGACTCCCCCGCCGCGTACTGACGGGCCCGCTCGTCCTCCTTCTTGTGACTTTCGCGGCCGTATTCTCCGGTACGACTGATGCTTCCGCCGAACTCCGCCTGTGCAATAAGACCCCTGTGCAGGTCGGCATCGCGATCGGCTACCGAAACAACGAAGAGTGGGTGAGCGAGGGGTGGTGGAACCTCGACGCCGAGTCATGTCAGGTTGTGGTCGACGGACCTCTCCCGTCCAGGTATTACTACCTCTACGCCCTCGACTATGAGGAAGGCGGCGCTTGGGGAGGCACAGCCTTTATGTGCACGTCAGATAAAGAGTTCACCATCCAAGGCACCAACAACTGCGTCGCCCGCGGTTACGAGCGTCGCGGCTTCGTCGAAGTCGACACCGGCGACCGCCTCACGTGGACGGTCCAGCTGACCGAGCGGCCGAAAGCCGGTATCGGCGGACAATGATACGCGCGCGGCGAGTCCGCGTCGTCGCCACGCTGGGTCCGGCCTCCTCCGAGCAGGATCAGATCGCCGAACTGCACCGTGCCGGAGCGGACGTCTTCCGGATCAACATGAGCCACGCCGATCACGGCCTGATGCGCACCCTGGTCTCCCGCATTCGCGCGGTCGAGGCCGCCGCCGGCTCACCGATCACCATCCTCGCCGACCTCCAGGGACCGAAGCTGCGCGTCGGCACGTTCGCCGACGGCCCGGTAATGCTCGCCGAAGGTGACACCTTCACGCTCGACGCCGACCCTGCGCCCGGCGACCAGACCCGCGTGCACCTGCCGCACCCGGAGATCCTGCGCGCGCTGGAGCCCGGCCATCGCCTCCTGCTGGACGACGGCAAGGTCGCCCTCCGGGTCACCGAGGCCTCGCCGCAAAAGGCAGTAAGCGTGGTGACGGTCGGCGGTAAGCTGTCCGACCGCAAGGGCGTCAGCTGTCCCGACACGCTGATCGCGGTCGGCGCCCTGACCCCGAAGGACCGCTCCGACCTCGACGCCGCGCTCGAGGCCGAGGTCGACTGGATCGCGCTCTCCTTCATCCAGCGGCCGGACGACCTGGCCGAGGCCCGCAAGGTCGCCCGTGGCCGCGCCGGCATCCTCGCCAAAATCGAGAAGCCCCAGGCGATCGAACGGCTGGACGACATCATCGAGCTGTCCGACGCACTGATGGTCGCCCGTGGCGACCTCGGCGTCGAGATGCCGCTGCAGGACGTTCCGAGCCTGCAGAAGCGCATCACCCGCGCCGCCCGGCGCGCCGGCAAGCCCGTCGTCGTCGCGACGCAGATGCTCGAGAGCATGATCACCGCCCCCGTCCCCACCCGCGCCGAGGTGTCGGACGTCGCCACCGCCGTCTACGAAGGGGTCGACGCCGTCATGCTGTCGGCCGAATCCGCCGCGGGCCAATACCCGGTCGAGGCGGTCGGCACGATGGACCGCGTCGCCCGCTCGGTCGAAGCCGACGAGACCTACCGCACCATCCTCAACGCCCAGCGCATGGAGCCGGACGCGACCGGGGCCGACGCTCTCGCCGCCGCCGCGCGCCAGATCG
Organism: Acuticoccus sp. I52.16.1; assembly: GCF_022865125.1. Classification (NCBI taxonomy): domain Bacteria; kingdom Pseudomonadati; phylum Pseudomonadota; class Alphaproteobacteria; order Hyphomicrobiales; family Amorphaceae; genus Acuticoccus; species Acuticoccus sp. I52.16.1. Next base: position 1,537,045 of record NZ_CP094828.1, read on the forward strand.
CAGAGACGCTGAGCGTCGGTGTCATCGCCTGCTACACCTCCTCCGGATCGACGGTGATCCGCGTCGCGCGCGAGCGGCCGACGGCGCAGATCTTCGCCTTCTGCCCCCGCATCGAGACGGCGCGGCGGCTCGGGATCGTCTGGGGCGTGACCAGCATCGCCACCACCCCCAGCGAAGACCTCGAGGACTTCATCGCCGACGCGGGGGCACGCATCGTCGAGGCCGGCCAGGGCCGCACCGGCGACCGGTTGCTCGCGGTGGCCGGAGTGCCGCTGGATACCCCCGGCGTCACCAATGCGTTGCAACTGGCCTTTATCCGCTCTCGCGACGAGCGATGACAACCGGACCGAGCAACGAGTTGCCAACACAATCTTAGCGTGATTATCTGGCGCGACCCACAACGAGGGATCGCACCCGGTGTTTCGCTCGCGGCTCTTCCCGGTTCGGGCCTTCCTCGTTCGGCTCGCCCCCGCCCGGCTGTTTCTTGTCCGGCTGTTTCTCGCCCGGCGACCGGGCGCCCGGCCCGCACGCCCCCCGGCCGCCTCTGACGCGCCGAGGCTCCGCCGCCGGTCCGTCTTCGCGGCACCGTCGCAGCGCGCCGGCCCGGCCGCCCCATCCCCGGTCGCACCCTTCCCCGCCGCCCCCGCCGCACGCTTCCCCCCCGCGCCGGAGCCGGAGCCCTTCTCCGCGACCTTCGCCCACGTCGCCCCACGCCGGCCGCGGCTGACCGCGCGGGACGCCTGCTTCGCGCTCGGCGCCGCCAACCGCGGCCCCAGCGCGGCACGCCGTCGCGGCCCCCTGCCCGATGTCGCCCGATCCATCGCGCTGGCAGAGCCGCAGGATTGCCTCGATGCCGCGTTCGCGTCCGAGCGTTGGCGGCCCTCGGCGGTCAACCGCGCCGCGCGGCGCCCGTGCGCCAACCCGCCCCCCTTCCGCGACGTGGACTATTTCGCCGCGCTCGCCCGCTGGCTCGGCTGCGCGTTCGACCGTGGGCCCGGCCTCGCCGCCCTCGCCCGGCACCAGCGGCTCGACGTCACGACCTCCGACGACGGCGTCGTCCTGCGCGGCGATCGTGACGGCAAGCCCTACATCGCCATCGTCCCGGCGCTCGGCTGGCTGCCGCACCTCGGCGCCCTCGTCGCCGAGACGCCGGCCTATGCGGACGAGATTACCATCGTCCCGCCACAAGCCGTGGTCGAGGCGCTGGGCGACCGTGGCCCGGTCGTCGCGCACGGACGGCTCGATCCCCTGCATGGCGTGCCCGACCGCGACCTGGCCGACCGCGTGCTGACGCCCGGTCAGGCCGTCACCCTCGCCAGCTTCGGAGCGGTGCTCCTGTTCGCGCTGTTGGTGCACCCGATCGCCAGCCTGATGGTGCTGATCGCGGCCATGACGACGGTGCTGATCGGCTACGCGGCGAGCCGTGCGATGGCGCTCGCGGGGCATGCCAGCGGCGCTCCGCCGCGCCGCCGCCTCAAGTCGCGGGAGCTTCCCGAATATTCGATCCTCGTCCCGCTCTACAAGGAGGACGAGGGGTTGAAGCACCTCGTCGCCGCGCTCACCCGGCTCGACTATCCGCCCGACAAGCTGGACATCCAGTTCCTGGTCGAGGTCGACGACACGGTCACCCAGCGCGCGGTGCTGCGCGAGGCGCACGACCTGCGCTGCCGCATGACGATCGTGCCGGCGGGCCTGCCACGGACCAAGCCGCGGGCGCTCAATATCGGGCTGCGCCAGGCGCGCGGCAGCCTCGTCACGATCTTCGACGCGGAGGACCGGCCCGACCCCAAGCAGCTGCGCATCGCGGCCGAGACCTTCGCCGCCGCCCCGCCCCGGCTCGCCGCCGTGCAGGCGCACCTCACGATCGACCACATGAGCGACAATTGGCTGACGAAGATGTTCGCGATCGAGTATGCGTGCCTCTTCGACCATATCCTGCCGATGGTGGCCGCCGAGGGCCGGCTGCTGCTGCTCGGCGGCACCTCCAACCACTTCCGCACCGACGCGCTGGTCGAGGCGGGCGGGTGGGACCCCTACAACGTCACCGAGGATGCCGACCTCGCCGTGCGACTGTGCCGCAGCGGCTACCGCATCGCGATGATCGACTCCCACACCTGGGAGGAGGCACCCGTCTCGATCGAGGCGTGGCTGAAGCAGCGCTCCCGCTGGTTCAAGGGCTTCATTCAGACCTGGCTCGTCCACAACCGCCAGCCGCTGGCTTTCCTGCGCGAGGCCGGCCCGGCCGACACGCTGGTCTTCCACGTCTTCATCCTCGGCGCGCTGACGGCAGCGCTCGCCCATTGCGCCTTCCTGGTGCAACTCGCCCTGGTGCTGCTGGGCGAGCCGGTGCTCTTCGGCCAGTCCATCTGGCTGGGCGGCCTGCAGACGCTCGCCGTCGCCGTCGGCTACGGCACCAGCTTCATCCTGGGCGTGCGCAGCATCCAACGCCGCCGCAGCGGGGCGATCAGCCCATGGGCCGTCGCATGGTTCCCGGTCTACTGGGTCCTGATGGGCGTCGCGGTGCTGATCGCAGTGCACGACATCGTGCGCAAGCCCCACCACTGGCGCAAGACCACACACGGCGTCGCCGCCCGGCCGCGCCGCATCACCGCCCATTGATCCCCTTGCGCGCCCCCCGCGTCCGCGCGCCCCCTCACCTCGCCGCACGGGCGCGCCGTCCGCCCCCGTCCCTCGGTGATCTCGGGTGCCTGCGCGACGCCGGCGCGACCTCAGGGTGCCGCGTCCTGCCCCCACACCCCGCCGACGAGGTTCACCCGCGCCAGCAGCTCGGCGTCGAACTCGCGGCGGATGCGCGGCACCGGCGTGGCGATCGCATCGAGCAGGGCGCGGCGGCGCGCGGCCGCCTCGCCCACGTCGACCCAGCGGAAGCGAACCTCATCGCGGGGCCGGCGCTGGGCCAGCCGCGGCCGGTCGGCTGCCGCGATGACGCAGATCTTGGGGTACCCCCCCGTCGGCGCACGGTCGGCGAGCTGCACGATCGGCTGTCCGTTGCCCGGCACCTGCATCGCCCCCTCGACGATCCCGTCCGAGACGATGTCGTGGCTGACCGCCTCGACCTTGGGACCGACCAGCGTGTAGCCCATCCGGTCGATCGCGTCGGAGAGGTGGAAGGGCTCGGCCGCGAAGGTCGCGCGGATCGCCTCGGAAAACATGTGCTGCTGCGGCCCCGGCAGCACCGCGACGGGGCCGGCGTCGTCGTACGGGTCGTCGAACAGCTCCGGCGCGGCAGGGTCGACGGCGGCGCAGGCGAAGCCGGACGCGAGATCGCGCTTGCCGAAGCCGGTGCGGGCATTGGTGGCGAACGAGCCCAGGACCGGCGCGCCGTAGTCGATCCCCTCGACCGTCACGTAGGCCCACATGCCGTGGCGGCCGGGGGTGAGCGACAGCGTCTCGCCCGCCTCCAGGGTGATGCGGGCCGGCGGCGTCAGCGTCGTCTCGCCGATCCGCACGACGAAGCCCGGCCCCGTCACCGCGACGCGCACCGTCCCCCCCTCGGCCACGAACCGCGCCCCGCCGAGGCCGACCTCGAAGGCCGCCGGCGCGTCCACCAGGCGCCGCGCCAGCCGGTAGCGCACCCAGTCCATCGGCCCCGATTCGGAGACGCCGTAACGCATCGCGCCGCGCCGCCCGGCGTCCTGCACGGTGATGAAGGGGTTGGGGTCGACGACCCGGATCCGCGCGCCGCTCACGCGTCCGCCCTTTTCAGGCCGCCGCCGTCGCGCGTCAGCCGCTCCAGCTCGGCGGCGCAGACGGGCTCGAACGTCAGCCGGTCGCCCACGGCGAAGGGGACCATCGGATCGGCGTCCTTGTCGAACAGGGTGAGCGCGGTACGGCCGACGACGTACCACCCCGTCGGCATCGACACCGAGGCGAGCACCGCCATCCCGGCGGCGATGATGATGCTGCCGGCCGGGATCGGCGGTCGCGGCTTCTGCCGGCGCGGCAGCGTCAGCGTCTGGTCGATGCCGGAGAGGTAGGCATAGCCGGGCGCGAAGCCGTACATGCCCACTTGGTAGCGGCTCGCCGCCAGCCGCTCGCGCACGGTGTCGGGCGGCATGTCGAGCCCGCGCGCCGCCTCGTCGAGGTCTTCGGCGCAGGTGGCCTCGAAGCAGGCCGGGACGATCCATTCCGCGCTCGTGGTGCCGGCTCCGGCGCCCTCCTCGGGCAGCGCCTCCAGGATGGCGTCCCGCGTGGTGACGTCCGGATCGAACAGGACGAGCAGCGAGCGGAAGGTCGGCACCGCCTCGACGAAGCCCTCCGGCGCCGCGGCCTCCAGCGCCGCGAAGAGCGCCGCGACGCGCCGCCCGACGGCCTGGTCGATCGCCTCGCCATATTCGATCACGAACGCCGCCTCGCCGCTGGGGCGGATCGTGGCACCCTCTAGCCAGGACATCAGCGCGTCATGCGAAGGCGGCGACGCGGATGCCGGCCGCTTCCAGCGCCCCGCGCACCGCCGCGGCGACACCCACCGCGTGCGGGTTGTCGCCATGGACGCAGATCGAGTGCACCGGGGTGGCGACCTTGGTGCCGTCGTGGGCGATGATGGCCCGCGCCCGCATCATCTCCACCGTGCGCGCGGCGGCGACATCGGCCTCGTGAATGATGGAGCCCGGCTTGGCGCGGGACATCAGCTGCCCGTCCGCCTCGTAGGCGCGGTCGGCGAAGATCTCGGACGCCACGGTGAGGCCGGCCTCCAGCCCGGCGCGCTCCAGCTCCGTCGCGGCGACGGCCAGCAGCGTGAGCGACGGGTCGACCGCCTTGACCGCGGCGACGATCGCCTCGGCCGCCGCGCGGTCGGCGCAGGCGAAGTTGGAGAGCGCGCCGTGTGCCTTCACATGCCGCACCGGAACGCCGACGAGCGCCGCCATCGCCGCGAACGCCCCGACCTGGTAGGCGACCATCCGCGTCAGCGCCGCGGGCGCCATCGGAAGGACGCGGCGGCCGAAGCCGGGCTTGTCGTCGAAGCCGGGGTGGGCGCCGACGGCGACGCCGTTCGCCTTGGCGATCTCCAGGGTGGCGGCCATCGTGTCCGGGTCGCCGGCGTGGAAACCGCAGGCGATGTTCGCCGTGGTCACGATCTCGAGGATCGCCGCGTCGTCCCCCATCGTCCAGGGGCCATAGCTCTCGCCGCAATCGGCGTTCAGGTCGATCGTCGTCATGCCGTCCTCCGTCCACGCACAATGAAGCAGGATCGGCGCCATGCGGGAAGACGCCGCGCGGTTCGGACTGGCATGCGCCCACCGCCGCGTGGACGGCTCAAGCCGCCGCGGGGAGCACGTCGTCGATGGCGGCGGTGATCCGGGCGGCGATCTCGTCGACGTCGCCGGCGGTGACGATGTAGGGCGGGGCGAGCATGACGTGGTCGCCCCTCACGCCGTCGATCACGCCGCCCATCGGGTAGCACATGATGTCCCGCGCGAAGGCGGCGGCCTTGATGCGGGCGTGGGTCTTCGCCTCGGCCGGAAGCGGCGCCTTGGTGTCCCGGTCGGCCACCAGCTCGATGCCGAGGAAGAGGCCGCGGCCGCGGATGTCGCCCACATTGGGGTGCTGGCCCAGCCTCGCCTCCAGCTGCGAGCGCAGCCGCTCGCCCATCGCGCGCACGTTGGCGATCAGGTCCCGCTCCTCGAACGCGGTGAGGACGGCGATGCCGGCGGCGCAGGCCACCGGGTGGCCCATGTAGGTGTGGCCGTGCTGGAAGGCGCCGGAACCCGACGCGATGGTGCGGTGGATCTCCTCGTTCACCAGCATCGCGCCGATCGGCTGGTAGCCGGCGCCGAGGCCCTTGGCGACGAGGACGATGTCGGGCCGGACCGCGTCCGCCTCGCAGGCGAAGAGGTGCCCGGTGCGGCCCATCCCGCACATCACCTCGTCGAGGATCAGGAGCACGCCGTAGGTGTCGCAAATCTGGCGGATGCGGGCGAAGTAGCCGGCGACGGCGGGGACCGCGCCCATGGTCGCGCCGACCACAGGCTCGGCAATGAAGGCGGCGACCGTCTCCGGGCCGAGGCGCAGGATCTCGGCCTCGAGCTCGTCGGCGGCGCGCAGGCCGTAGGCCTCCGCGCTTTCGCCGGGTTCGCCGAACCGCCAGTAGTGGCAGGGCGCGATGTGGCTGGTCGCGTCGGTCAAGAGCGGGGCGAACTGGCGCCGGCGCCAGGCGTTGCCGCCCGCCGCGAGCGCGCCCAACGTGTTGCCATGGTAGCTCTGCCGGCGGGCGACGATGCGGAAGCGGTCCTCGCCCTTCTCCAGGAAATATTGCCGGGCGAGCTTGAGCGAGGCCTCCGCCGCCTCCGACCCGCCGGACACGAAGTAGACCCGGCCGATCCCCTCCGGTGCGCGCTCCACCAGCATCGCGGCGAGCCGCTCGGCCGGCTCGGAGGTGAAGAAGCCGGTGTGGGCATAGGGCAACGCGTCGACCTGGGTCTTGATGGCGTCGGCCACGGTGCGGTCGGAGTGGCCGAGACAGGAGACCGCGGCGCCGCCGCACGCATCGATGATACGCCGGCCGTCGGCGGTGAGGATGGTGATGCCCTCGCCCGATACCGCGACGGGAAGGTCGGCGGCCGAAGCCCGCTGGAAGACGTGGGGAGACGGCATGGGAGGCTCCTGCGGGCGCGCGCGAACGGGCCGAATGTAGGCCCTCGCGCCCCTGGTTGCACGTCTCCGCTCGGCAGAATCGCCTCGGCGGATCGCGTGGCCCGCCGCCGCCCCGGCCGCACGCCGGCCCCGCCTGATCCCGCCGCTCGCCCTCGCGGTGCGCGCCGGGAGCGGCGCCGGGCGGCCGGGCCGGGGCGAGGGTTGTGGGCGCGCCAGCCTGTCACCCCCCGTTTGCATTTCACTCCACTCCATATGGCGGTACCCTCGGATCCGATTCGCGACACGGAGGTGGGATGAGCGACGCGCCGCGCGAGGGGCTGACATGCTGACGGCCTGGGCCGTGACGGCGGCGGCGAGCGCGCTGGCCGGCCTCGTCGTGGCGCGGGCCCGTCATGCCACACGAGCGGCCGCGGGCACCGCCCACGACCGCTCCATCGACGACGCCCGCATCGCCCTCGCCGAGCTGGCACTCGCCCGCGGTGCGCTGGGCGCCGCCCGCCTGATGCCGTCCGGCGACGTGATCGCCTGCGGCGAGGTTCCCGCCGCCGTCGTCGCCGCGCTGGAGGCACCGCGGGCCGAGGGTCCGCTCGCCGCCGCCGCACGGCAGACGGGCCGCACCGGCCAGCCCTTCCGGCTCGACATCGCGGCGGAGGCCGGCCCGCCGCGTCTCGTCACCGGCTCGCTGGAAGGCGGGCACCCCACGCTCTTCGTCGAGCCGGCGCCGGAGGTCTGCGCCAGCGCCCCGAACGACGCCGCCGGCCGCCTCGGCGCCCTCATCACCGCCGCGCCCTACCCCGCGTGGGTCGAGGGCGAGGGCGGCGCGACGGTATGGTCCAATCCCTCCTATTCGCGTGCCATCGGCGGCGCGGCGCACGGCGGCGACTCGCTGCTCGACGCCAACGCCCGCACCCAGCTCGGCGCCGGCGAGGCGGGAGGGCCGGTGCACCAGCGCGTGCAGACCGTCGTCGCCGGCGAGCGCCGCCACCTCGACGTCAGCGCCGAGATGCAAGGGGGCACCCTCGCCGCCCTCGCCGTCGACGTCACCGACACCGTCCACGCGATGAGCGTGCAGGCCCGCGCGCTGGAGAGCCACGCGGCGACGTTCGACCTGCTCGCCACCGCCGTCGCCATCTACGGCCCGGACCGGCGCCTCGTGTTCCACAACGCGGCATTCCAGCGCCTGTTCGAGCTTCCCGGCACCTTCCTCGAACACGCCCCGTTCGAGGACCAGGTGCTCGACCGACTGCGCGCCGAGCGGCGCCTGCCCGAAACCGCCGACTTCAAGGCCTGGAAGCGCGACCAGCTGAAGGGTTACGAGACGCGCGAGAGCTTCGAGCGCTGGTGGCACCTGCCGGACGGGCAGACGCTGCGCGTGGTCGCCAATCCGGGAGCCGACGGGGGCGTCACCTACGTCTACGAAAACGTCACCCAGCAGCTGGCACTGGAGCGGCAGTACAATGCCCTGTCGCGCGTCCAGGCCGAAACGATCGACAATCTCGGCGAGGGGATCGCGAGCTTCGGTCCGGACGGCCTGCTGCGCCTCGCCAATCCCGCCTTCTGGACGCTGACGGACGTCCCTCCGGTCGACATCGGCGAGCACGTCAACACCATCGCGGCCAAGGCGCCCGACGCGGAGGCCGGCATCTGGGCCGCGCTGACCGAGCGCGTCACCGGCCTGACCGACCACCGCACTCCCACCGGCGGCCGCATGGAGCGCGCTACCGGCCGCACGCTCGACTACGCCTTCTCGCCGCTGCCCGACGGGTCGACCCTCGCCACTTTCTCCGACGTGACCGACTCGGTGAACATCGCCAAGGCGCTGGTCGACCGCAACAACGCGCTGGTGGAGGCCGACCGGCTGAAGAACGCCTTCATCGAGCATGTCTCCTACGAGCTGCGCTCGCCGCTCAACTCCATCATCGGCTTCACCCAGCTCCTGACCCGACCGGAGACGGGCGACCTCTCCGCCAAGCAGCGCGACTACGCCAACTTCGTGCTCACCTCGTCCGAGGCGCTCCTCGTCATCATCGACGGTGTCCTCGACCTCGCCTCGATCGACGCGGGGGTGATGGAGCTGACCATCGCCCCGGTCGACGTCACCGCCACCATGCGCCAGGTCTGCGACGGGTTGAAGGACCGCATCGTCGAGGCCGGACTCGACGTGGAAGTCGCCGTCGCCGACGACGCGCGTGTCTTCCCCGGCGACGAGATGCGCGTGCGCCAGGTGCTCTTCAACCTCGTCTCCAACGCCGTCACCCACTCCCCGCCCGGCGCTTCGATCACCGTCGCGTCGCGCCGGGACGGGGACTACGTGGCGCTTTCGGTGCGCGACCGCGGGCCGGGGATCAGCGAGGACAATGCCGAGGCGGTGTTCGAGCGGTTCAACACCTCCGGCGCGCACGGACGGCGCCGCGGTGTCGGGCTCGGCCTGTCGCTGGTCAAGAGCTTCGTCGAGTTGCACGGCGGCACGGTCTCCGTCGCGCCGACCGACGGACCGGGGGCCGAGTTGGTGGTGCGCTTCCCACGGCAGCAGGCGGGCGTCGAGACGCACCTCCTCGACGCCGCGTGAGGCCTCGCTTTATACTGCCGGGCCCGCGCGGTCGCGGCGCGCGCCACTCATCCCACGGTAAGCTCCGCCCTGTGAAACGCCTCGCCTCATGACCCGCCTCGCGGAGCCGCCCGACCCCGACACCCCCGTCACCGTCGCGATCCCCATCGCCTCCGAGGACGCGATGCTGACCCTCGGCGTGGAGATCGCCGCGACGCTCCGGCGGGGCGACCGCGTCGCCCTCGTCGGCGATCTCGGGGCCGGCAAGTCGACGTTGGCGCGTGCGACGCTGCGCAGCCTCGCCGGCGACCCGGCGTTCGAGGTGCCGAGCCCGACCTTCACCATCGTCCAGGACTACCCCGAGCTGACGCCTCCCGTGCGCCACGTCGACCTCTACCGCGTCGGCGAAGGGGACCTCGCCGAGCTGGGCCTCGGCGAGGGCGACGCCGCGGAGCTGATCGAGTGGCCGCGCGAGCCCCTGCCGGTCACCGTCGCCATCGCCTTCGCCGCCGATCCGAACGCCCGCGACGTGACGATCACGGCGCCGTCCGCCTGGGCCGCCCGCCTCGCCCGCCAGCGCGCGGCAACCGCCTTCCTCGCCCGCGCCGGGTGGGGCGAGGCCCGCCGCCAGCCGCTCAAGACCGACGCATCCACCCGCGGCTACGCACGCGTCACCGGCAGCGCCACGCGCGCCGTGCTGATGGATTCGCCCGTCTTCACGCCCGGCCCCGGCAGCTATCCGGTCCGCGCCCGGCTGGCCGACGGCAATCTCGGCGCCTTCCTCGCGATGGGTGCGGCCCTGCGCGGCGCCGGCCTCGTCGCGCCGACGGCGATTGCCGTCGACATGACCGACGGCTTCCTCCTCATGGAGGATTTCGGTGACGACAAGATCGCCGGGCCGGACGGCATCTACCCCGAGCGCTACGCCGTCGCCGCCGCGGCGCTCGCCGCCTTCCACGAGGCGCCGCCGGAGCTGCCCCTCGCCGGCCCGCCGCCCTACCGGCCGCCGATGTTCGACGCGGACCTCTCGGCGATCGAGGTCGCGCTCTTCCCCGAGTGGTATCAGCGCGCCCCGCTCGACCCCGAGTACGCCGCCATGTGGCGCGCCGTCATCGAGGCCCTGCCGCGCGACGACGACCGTCTGGCCTTACGGGATTTCCACTCCCCCAACCTGATGTGGCTGTCGGGCGAAGAAGGAATTTCGCGGATCGGCTTTCTGGACTATCAGGACGCTATGATCGCACCCAGCGCCTACGACATGGTCTCGCTCGCCCAGGACGCGCGCGTCGACGTGCCCGACGACGTCGAGGCCGACCTCGTCGCGTGCTACCTCGCCGCGCGCCCGTCGGTCGACCCCGCGCAATTCCGCCGCGCCTACCACGTGCTCGGCGCACAGCGGGCGACACGGGTGCTCGGCGTCTTCCGCCGCCTCAACGATCGGGACGGCAAGCCGCAATACCTCGCCCATCTCCCGCGCGTGCGCCGGGCGCTCGCCAAGAACCTCACCGCCGAACCGTCGCTCGCCCCGCTGGCCGCCTGGTTCGCCACCCATTCGGACGTGATGAGCGCATGAGCGGTCTCTCTGCGATGATCTTCGCCGCCGGCCGCGGCACGCGCATGCGGCCCTTGACGGCGATCACCCCCAAACCCCTCATCGAGGTGTTCGGCAAGGCGATGATCGACCATGTGTTCACCCGGCTCGACGATGCCGGGGTGAAACGCTACGTCGTCAACGTCCACTACCTCGCCGACATGATCGAGGTGCACGTGCGACGCCACGCGCCGGGCGCGGTGACGATCTCTGACGAACGCAAGCGCCTGCTCGACACCGGCGGCGGGCTCGTCAAGGCACTGCCGCAGCTCGGCTCGGATCCCTTCATCGTCGCCAATTCGGACACCTTCTGGCTGGAGGGCGCGTCACCGACGCTGAAGCGCGTGATCGAAGCGTTCGACCCGGAGCGGATGGACGCGATGCTGGTGCTCGCACCCACCGTGACCGCCGTCGGCTACGACGGGCGGGGCGACTTCGAGCTGGGCACCGACGGGCGCCTGACGCGGCGCCGCCAGTACACCGTGGCGCCGTTCGTCTACGCCGGCTGCGCGATGATCTCGCCCGCCGCGCTGGCCGATCCGCCGGGCGAGGTGTTCTCCCTCAACGCCATCTTCGACCGGTCGATCGCCAACGGCCGCCTGTTCGGCGTGCGGCTCGACGGGTTGTGGCTGCATGTCGGCACGCCGCGAGCCATAGTCGACGCGGAGCGAGCCATCCGCGCCAGCGCGGCGTGAGGGTCCTCTCGGTCGACCCCTGCGACCCCTTCCTGCCGACGCTGGCCGCGCGCCTCGCCGATGGGACGCTCTGGCCGGGCGGCATGCCGGACGACCCGCTGGCCCTCGGCGACGCCACCGTCTACCTGCCCACCCGCCGCGCCGCCCGCGCCCTCGCCACCGCCTTCCTCGACGTCGCCCCGGGCGCGGCCACCGTGTTGCCGCGCATCGAAGCGCTCGGCGACCCCGAGGAGGTGCCCGAGGGTCGCGCCGGCGTCATGGGTCAGCTCGAGGCGCGGGTCGTCCTGGCGCGGCTGATCCGCACCTGGGCCGGGGCGATCGAGCCGCGCGATCCGGGGATGCGCCCGCTCGTCTCGACCTCCGGCCCGGACTCGGTGCGCCTCGCCGACGACCTCCTCGCCCTGCTCGACCAGGTGGAGACCCAGGAGGCCGACTGGCGGGATCTGCCGGGGCTGGTGGAGCGGACCGACCTCGCCGCCCACTGGAAGATCACCACCGACTTCCTGACCATCGCCACCGAGGCGTGGCCCGCCCATCTCGCCGCCGCCGAGAAGATCACCGAGGCCGCCGCCCGCCGTGCCGACGCCGAGGCCGCAGCCCGCCATATCGCGGAAGCGCGCGGCCCCATCGTCGTCGCCGGCTCCACCGGGTCGATCCCGGCGACGCGCCGGCTGATCTCTGCGATCGCCGAGAGCCCCTGGGGCGTCGTCGTGCTGCCGGGGTTCGACCGCGCCGCGGACCCGGCCGACTGGGGCGCCCTCGCCGAGGCGCACGACGCGCCCGGCCATGTGCAATACGGCATGAAGCAGCTCGTCGACACGCTGGGGATCGCCCCGGAGGGCGTCGCCCGGCTCGCACCGCCGGCGCCCTCCGCGACGCCCGCCGCCCGCACCGCGACCCTCGCCGCCTCGCTGCGCCCGGCCGCCGCCACCGGCGCCTGGCGCGAGGACCGCATGAACGCCGGCGTCGCCGAAGCGTTCGACGGGCTGACGATGGTCGAGGCGGCGGACGAGCGCGAGGAGGCCGCCGCCATCGCGATCGCCATGCGCCAGTCCGTGGCGCTGGGCGAGACGGTCGCGCTCATCACCCCGCACCGTGCGCTGGCCCGGCGCGTGACGCATCAGCTCCGCCTGTGGGACATCCGGGTCGACGACTCGGGCGGCGAGCCGCTGGCGACGACGCCGGCCGGGGTGCTCGCCCGCCTCGTCGCCGCGACCGCGTTCGGTGGCGGCGCGGCGGAGTGGCTGGCGCTCCTGAAGCACGCGGGCCTCGCGATCGAGGCCGAGCCGGGCGCCGTCGCCGCGGTGGAGCGGCTGCTGCGCGGCCCTCGCATCGGCCCCGGCCGCATGTTCGACGCGATGGCCAGCAAGGAGCCGGCCGCCGCGCTCGCCGAGACCCTGCGCACCGCCTACGCACCGCTCCTCGCGCTGTCCCGGACCGCCAGTGTCGGCACCTTCGCCGCCGCGCTGAAGACCGTGTTCGAGGCGCTCTCGGACCCTGCCCTCGGCTCGCGCGAGCCGGTCCTCGCCATGCTGACCGAGCTGGCCGAGCGGCACGAGCTGACGCTGCCCGCCGGCGACTGGCCGGCGACGTTCGAGGCGCTGATCGCCGGCATCGTCGTCCGCGCGCGACCGATCGACGACGCGGTGCGCATCCTGGGGCCGCTGGAAGCGCGGCTCCAGTCGTTCGACCACGCGGTGCTGGGCGGGCTCAACGAGGGCACCTGGCCCGCCGCGCCCGACGCCGGCCCCTGGATGAGCCGCGGCATGATGGGCGCCTTCGGGATCGACCTGCCGGAGCGCCGCATCGGCCTCTCCGCGCACGACTTCTTCACCGCAGCGCATCAGCCGCGCGTGACGCTGACGCGCGCCCGCAAGGCCGCCGGCGAGCCGACGGTCGCCTCGCGCTGGTGGCAGCGCCTCGCCGCCTTCGCCGGGGATGCCAAAAAGCCCGCCTATGAGCGCGGCGCGGCGCTGGCCGCGTGGGCCCGCATGCTGGACGAGCGCCCCGCCGTGCGCCCGGCCCCGCGGCCCGAGCCCAAGCCGCCGGTCGCCGCCCGTCCGGCATCCTTCTCCGTCACCGAGATCGCTCGGCTGGTGCGCGATCCGTACGCCATCTACGCGCGGCGCATCCTGGGCCTGAAGCCGCTCGATCCGCTGGAGCAGGAGCCCGACGCCGGCAACCGCGGCGAGCTCTTTCACGACGTGCTCGCCCGCTTCGTCGGCGGCGGGCACCATCGCGCGGCCACCGCCGCGGACGCCGAGGACGCCTTCCGCCGCATCCTCGACGCGGCGCTGCGCGAGCTCGACTTCGCGCCCGAAGCGCAGGCCCTCTGGGGCGCGCGGCTGCGCTACATCGCCCCCTTCATCCTGGAGGAGGAGCGCAAGCGCATGGACCGGGCGGACACCTCGCTGGTCGAGGTCGCGGCCGTCACCGACCTTCCCGGCGGGCCGACGCTGAACGGGCGCATCGACCGCATCGACCTCGGCGCCGCGGGGGCCGAGATCGTCGACTACAAAACCGGAAATCCCCCCACCGGAAAGCAGGTCAAGAGCTTCCTGGAGCCGCAGCTTCCGCTGGAGGCGGTACTCGTGCGCGCCGGTGCCGTCGAGCGCGTGCCGACCGACATCGCGCTGACGGGCCTCACCTATGTGGCGCTCGGCGCCGGCCGCGCCCCGGTGCGCTGGGCCGAGGTGGCGGGCGAGGAGAGCGCCGCCCTTGCCGACGAGGCGCGCGCCCGCCTCACCGCGCTCCACATGCTCTACCAGAGCGAGGATCAGGGCTACCTGTCGCGCGCCCGCCCGATGCGCGACAGCGACTCCGGCGACTACGACCACCTCGCCCGCGCCGCCGAGTGGCAGAACGAATGAGCCTGCGCGTCCCCCCCGAAGCCGACGACGCGCAGCGCCGCTCGTCCGACCCTGCCGCCTCCGTCTGGGTCTCGGCCAACGCCGGGGCGGGCAAGACCTACGTCTTGTCCCAACGCGTGGTACGCCTGCTCCTCTCGGGCGTCGCGCCGCGCACCATCTTGTGCCTCACCTACACCAACGCCGCGGCGGCCGAGATGGCGCAGCGCGTCTACAATGCGCTGGCGGTGCTGGCAGCGCTGCCGGACGACCGCCTCGCCGCGCACGTCGCCAAGCTCGCGCCGGACGCCGATCCCGACGCGGCGGCGCTGCGGGCGCGCACCCTCTTCGCCGAGGCGTTGGAGACGCCCGGCGGCCTCAAAGTCCAGACGATCCACGCCTTCGCGGCGGCACTCCTACGGCGCTTCCCGCTGGAGGCCAACATCTCCGGCTCGTTCCAGGTGCTCGACGACCCGATGCGCGAGGAGCTGACCGACCGCGCCATCGCCACCGTCCTCGCCCGCGCGACGCTCGACCCCGGCGGCCCGGTCGGCGACCTCGTCGACGCGATCCTGCCGCACATCTCCGACTTCGGCCTCGCCGCGAGCCTCAAGGCCGCGCTCGGCGAACGGCGCCGGCTGATCCGCTGGCTCGGCATGGGCGCCTCGACCGAGCGGCTGACGGAGAGCCTCGGCGGCGCCCTCGCCCCGCCCCAGCCGGGCCCGCCGCTGGGCGACGACGTCTGCCGCCGCCTCGCCGACGCGCTGCGGACCGCCGGCGTCGGCAAGGCGTCGCTGGAGCGGATCGAGGCGGCACTCGGTTGCCCCGCGGACGAGCGCGACGCCCGCTGGGCCGAGATTTTCCTCACCGCCGCCGGCGAGCCGCGCAAGCTGGGCGGCATCGTGCCGAAGAAGGTGCTGGACGGCTGGCCGGAGCTGGAGACCCTCGTCGCCGCCGAGCACGCGCGGCTCGACGCCGTCGCCGATGCCGAACGCGCCGCCGCCTCCATCGCCGCCACCGTGCCGCTGATGCAGCTCGCCTTCATGGTCGAGGAGGAGCTGACCGCCGCCAAGCGCCGCCGCGGCGTGATCGACTACGACGAGCAGATCGAGACCGCGATGAACCTGGTGCGCTCCGGCACCGCCGCCGCCTGGGTGCGCTACAAGCTCGACGAGGGGATCGACCACGTGATGGTCGACGAGGCGCAGGACACCTCCCCGCCGCAGTGGCAGCTCGTCGAAGCGCTGACGGGCGAGTTCTTCGCCGGCCAGGGCGCCAAGGACGTTCACCGCACGCTCTTCGTCGTGGGTGACGAGAAGCAGTCGATCTACTCCTTCCAGGGCGCCGCACCGCAACTCTTCGGCGAGAAGCGCGGCCACTACCGTGAGGCGGCGACCGAGGCGGGGCTCACCTTCCGCGCGGTCGACCTCGCCCACTCGATGCGCTCCGCCCCGCAGGTCCTCTCGGCGGTGGACCGCGTCTTCGCGGACGGGCCTCTCGCCGCCTCGGTCGGCGCCGGCGCCGGTGCGGTGCGCCACGTCGCCGTGAAAGACGGGCCCGGCGGGGTCGACCTCTGGCCCCTCTTCTACGACGAGGAGGACGAGAAGCCCGAGGCTTGGGACGCCCCGTTCGACCAGGCCCCGGAGAACGCCGGCGTCGTCAAGCTGGTGCGTGCCATCGCCGATGCGATCGAGGACTGGACCGACCCGCGCGGCACCGGCCCCGGCGGCGCGCCCCCGGTGAAGCCGGGCGACATCATGATCCTGACGCGAAAGCGCGGCAGCTTCGTCGGCCTGATGAACCGCGAGCTGAAGCTGCGGCACATCCCCACCGCCGGCGCCGACCGGCTGACCATCACCGACCATATCGCAGTGCAGGACATGGTCGCGCTCGCCCGCGCGCTGATCTCGCGCGACGACCTCTCGCTGGCGACCGTCCTGAAAAGCCCGCTCTTCGGCCTTTCCGAGGAGGCGCTTTTCACCGTCGCCCACGGCCGGGACGGGTCGCTGATGGCAGCGCTCGCGGAGACCGCCGACCCGGCCACCCGCGCCGCGCACGCCACGCTCGCCCGCTGGCGCGGCATGGCGCGCACGCTGCGCCCGTTCGATTTCTTCTCCGCCGTGCTCGTCGGCGAGGGGCGCCGGGCCGACTTCGCCGCCCGCCTCGGCTCGGAGGCCGAAGACGCCCTCGACGCCTTCCTCGACGAGGCGCTCGCCTTCGAGGGGCGGGACGTTCCCACGCTCGAAACCTTCCTGATGCGCCTGTCGAAGACCAAGGCGGAGCTGCGCCGCGTCGCCGACGGCACGCAGAACGCGGTGCGGGTGATGACCGCGCACGGCTCCAAGGGACTGGAGGCGAAGGTCGTCTTCCTCGCCGATGTCGGCGCGCAGGCGACCAACCCCAGCCGCAGCCCGGTGGTCGCCGTCCCCTCCCCGGCACCGGGCTACGAGGACGTCCTCGTCTACGCCCCGTCCAAGCCGTACCAGAGCGCGGCGGTGCGGGCGGTGCTGGCGGAAAAATCCGCCGCCGAACTCGCCGAGCACTACCGCCTCCTGTACGTCGCGATGACGCGGGCCGAGCAGCACCTCGTCGTCTGCGGGGCCTACGGCAAGAAGAAGCCCGCCGAGGGGATGTGGCACGAGGTGGTCCAGGCCGCCCTCGGCGCCGACGCGGCGACCGCCACGATGCCGAGCGGCGAGGGTCTCGCCTGGCGCAACCCCGCCCCCGGCACCCCGCCCGAGCCGGAGGCGCCGCGCCCCGAGACCCCGCCACCGCCGAGGCCCGCGTGGCTGACCGCCCCGGCCACCATCGCGCACGCGGCGCCCGAGCCGCTGGTGCCCTCGGCCGCCGAGCACCTCGCCGCCGTGGGCGACATCGCGGTCGAGCGGCGGCCGCTCGACGCGGTCTCGTTCGGCACGATCCTGCACCGCCTGCTGGAGCGCGACGAGCCGGTCGAGGCGATGCTCGCGCGCATCGCCGAGGCGCACCCGCGGCTGGCGCCCGAAGATGCCGCCGCCATCGCCCGCGAGGCGAAGGCCGTCCACGCCCTCCCCGCCCTGTCCGGACCGGCGCGCCACGAGGTCGACGTGATGGGCGACGTCACCGTCGACGGGGCGGTGCGGCGGGCCAGCGGGCGGATCGATCGCCTGCAATTATCCCCCGGCGCGGTGTTGATTGTGGATTACAAGACCGACCGCATCGTCCCCCGCCGGCCCGCCGACGCACCGCTCGCCTACCGCCGCCAGCTCGCCATTTATGCCGCGCTGGTGCGGCAGATGCTGCCGGATCGCGCCGTTTCGACCGCCATAGTGTGGACCGCCAGCGCCACAATGATGGAGATGGACGGGGTGCTGCCCGCTGTCGGCATGGCGCCCACTGCTTGACGCTCACCCGCCCCGTCCATACGTAGGCTGACAGTCTTCAGCGACAGTTAGGTGAGTGATGTCCTCCACAGCGGTCACGGACGCGACCTTCGACAGCGACGTCATCAAGAGCGACGAGCCCGTCGTCGTCGACTTTTGGGCGGAGTGGTGCGGTCCCTGCAAAATGATCTCCCCGGCGCTCGAAGAGATTGCCGCCGAGATGGACGGCAAGGTGAAAATCGCAAAAATGAACGTGGACGAGAACCAGGACACCGTCATGAAGTACGGCATCCGCTCGATCCCCACGCTCATCATGTTCAAGAACGGCGAGCCCGCGGCCACCCAGGTGGGTGCCGCCCCGAAGGGTAAGCTCGTCGATTGGATCAAGTCCTCGATCTAAGGACCGTCAATGTCTGACGAGACGAACAAGAACCAGCACGAGGGGGACACCCTCGTGCCCGACGCCGCCGAGATCATGGGCGCCGGCGAAGCGGCGGAGTCCGCCGAGCCGACGTCGACCGCCGGCGAATACGAAGCCGCCCTCGCCGAGGCTCGCGCCGAGGCCGAGGAGCTGCGCAACCAGATGCTGCGCGCCGTCGCGGAGGCCGAGAACGTGCGCCGCCGCGCCCAGCGCGACGTGTCGGACGCCCGGCAATATGCCGTGACGAGCTTCGCCCGCGATCTCCTCAACGTGGCCGACAATTTCGCCCGCGCGATGGACACCCTGAAGGACGCCGACCTCGAGACCCTGCCGCCCGAGGTGAAGAGCGTCGTGGAGGGGATCCAGATGACCGAGCGCGAGCTGAAGTCCGTCTTCGAGCGCCACGGCATCAAGACCATCGACCCCACGGGGCAGAAGTTCGACCCCAACCAGCATCAGGCGATGTTCGAGGTCGAGAACCCCGACATCGCCTCGGGCACCGTGGTGCAGACGGTCCAGCTCGGCTCGATGATCGGCGAACGCGTGCTGCGGCCGGCGATGGTGGGCGTCTCCAAGGGCGGTCCCAAGCCCGGCCAGGTCAAGCCGGAGGCCGGTGAGGACAGCGCCGAAGCGACCGGAGACGCGGCCTGACAGGACCCACGGTCCTCCTTCTCCAGGGCCCGCTCTCACCGCTCTACCGCCAGATCGCCCGCCACCTCGAAGCCGCGGGTGCGGGCGTGCGGCGGATCAATCTGTGCCCCGGCGACCGGGCGGCGTGGGGTCTCGCCCCTGCGACGGCCTATCGCGGGCGCCCGGCGGGTTGGCCGGCCTTCGTCGGCGGCTTCATGGAGCGGCACGGCGTCACCGCCGTCCTGATGCACTCCGAGCAGCGCCCCTATCACCACGAGGCCGCCGCGGAGGCGCGCAAGCGGGGCATCGACGTCATCGTCACCGAGCTGGGATACCTCCGGCCCGACTGGATGACGCTGGAGAAGAACGGCAACTCCGTCGACAGCCTGTTTCCGACCGACCCCGCCACCATCCGCGCCCTCGCCGCCGAGGCGCCCCCGGTCGACACCGCGGTGCGTTACCCGCGGGAGGCGGGGCTCGAAACGGTCGATGACCTGAAGACCAACCTTTCCAACGTCTTCGGCTGGTTCACCTACCCGCATTATCGCCAGCACGGGCTGTACCACCCGTTCGTCGCCTACGCGCGCTTCCTGTGGCGCGAGGGGCATGTCGGCCGGCGCACCGCCGCCGCGCAGGCCGTGCGCGACCGACTGACGGCGCCCTTCTTCCTCTTCGCGATGCAGACGGACACCGACTTTCAGATCCGCACCAACTCGCAATATTCCGACACGACCGAGGCGCTGGGCGAAGTGTTCGCCTCGTTCGCCGCGCACGCCCCCGCCGGCATGCGCCTCGTCCTGAAGAAGCACCCCGGCGACCTCGGCCCCGTCGACTGGGCGGCACGGGTGCCGCAGCTCGCCGCCGCCGCCGGGATCGAGGATCGGGTGGACTTCGTGGACGGGCTCGCGATGTCGGCCTGGACGCACGACGCCGCCGGGCTCGTCACCATCAACTCCTCCGCCGGGCTCGACGGGCTCGCCGCCGGCATCCCCACCATCACCCTCTCCCCCGCGATCTACGACGTGCCGGGCCTCACCGCGCAGCAGCCGCTGGACGCCTTCTGGACCGCGCCCCAAGCGCCCGACCCGGACCTCTTCGAGGCGTTCCGCCGGGCGCTCGCCGCCAGCGTGCAGGTGCGCGGCACGATCTACTCGCGTGCCGGCACCCAGGCGGCGGCGGAGGGAATCGCGGCGCGCATCGTGGCCGGCACCGTGAACGCCCCGGACGTGGCGGACCGGACCCCGCCGCGCTACCAACGGGCCGCCGCCCTGGGCATCCGCCCGCGCTGACACACTTGAATTGAGGTTGACCGGACCGGGCGCGCCATGGTGTGCCGGGCCCGCTTTTTGGAGACATGAATGACTGACGCACGCTTTGACGTTCTCGGCATCGGGAACGCCATCTTCGACATCCTCGGCCACGTCCACGACGACGCACTGGAGAAACTCGGCGTCGCCAAGGGCTCCATGCGCCTCGTCGACGAGGCGGAGGCCCGCGCGGTGGACGCGGTGCTGACCGACTCGGTGCGCGTGTCCGGCGGCTCGGCCGGCAACACCGTCGCCGGCGTCGCCTCGCTGGGGGGCCGTGCGGCGTTCATCGGCAAGGTGGCCGACGACGCCAACGGCGAAGCGTACGTCCACGACATGCGCCATGCCGGCGTCGCCTTCACCACGCCGCCCCTCATCGGCGGCGCGCCGACGGCGACGTCCACCATCCTGGTGACGCCGGACGGCGAGCGCACGATGAACACCTTCCTCGGCGCCAGCCAGGAGCTGACCGAGGCGGACATCACCGAAGGCCTCGTCGAGGACGCGGCGATCACCTTCCTCGAGGGCTACCTGTTCGACCCGCCGGCCGCGATGGCCGCCTTCCGCCTGGCCGCCAGCCGGGCCACCGCCGCCGGTCGCATCGCCGCGCTGACCCTGTCGGACTCGTTCTGCGTCGAGCGCCACCGCGACGACTTCATGACGCTGCTGAAGAGCGGCGACGTGGGCCTCTGCTTCGCCAACGCGGCCGAGGTGAAGTCCCTGTTCCAGACCGACGACCTCGACGCCGCGGCCGCCGAACTCGGCAAGCTGGTGCCGACCGCGGTCGTCACGATGAGCGAGAAGGGCGCGCGCGTCATCACCGATGGCGAGGCGGCGGACGTGCCGGCCGACCCGGTGAAGGTGGTTGATCTCACCGGCGCGGGCGACCTCTTCGCCGGCGGCTTCATGCTGGGCCATGCCCGCGGCCTTGCCCCGGCGGACTGCGCCCGTCTCGGTGCGATTTGCGCGGCGGAGGTGATCTCTCATTTCGGCGCCCGTCCGCAGACGACGCTGGCCGACCTTGCCAAGACGGCCGGCTTCACGTTCTGATCGTCTCCGTGTCCGATTGGGCGGACGAGGCAAGCCGTTGAAGATCGTAGCGCGTTGGTTCGTCGCCGCCTCCGTGGTGGCGACGCTCGGGACGGCGGCAACCGGGGCGACGGCCGACTGCGGTCCGTCTCCCGGCCCCGACGCCATGCTGATCGCCGAGCCGACCGCCGCCGCGGCCATCGCCGAGGCGCGTGCCGGCATGCCCAACGCGGAGGGCCGGCTGTGGCGCGTCGAGACCGAGCCGCCATCCTACCTGGTCGGCACCTTCCACCTCGCAGCCGGCGGCATCGCTCAGCCGGGCGAGACGCTCACCGCGCTCGTGACCCGCGCCTCGGGCCTCTACCTGGAGCTCGAAAGCTCCACCATGACCGAAGAGCTGGCACGGTGGAGTGCCAACCCCAAGAACATCTTCCGCAGCGGTGACAGCAGTTTCACCGACGCCATGAGCCCCGCCGAACGCGAGCACGCGGAGGAGGTGCTCGCCGGGTACGGGATGCCGCTCGTCGTCGCCGAGCAGATGCGCCCGCTGATCCTCGTCGGCCTGCTCAGCCTCCCGCCCTGCGCCCTCGCCGAGGCCGACGCGCCCGGGCTCGACGAGGAACTGGAGCGCATCGCCGTGGAGGCCGACGTCGAGGTCTCGGGGCTGGAGACGGTGGCCGAGCAGATCGACGCGCTGGAGGGTCAGCCGGAGGTCATGGACCAGATCCTGCGCATGACGCTGTCGCTGGGTGCGGACGACAGGGCGATGTGGTTCACCAACATCGCCCTCTACCGTACCCGGCATATCGGTGCGATCTGGACGATGGGTCTGCGGGAGATGGCCGCCCTCGTCGGCGAGGACGAGGCGGAGAGGATCGGCGACGTCTTCTGGGAGGCGATGGTGGCGCGGCGCAACCGCACGATGCTGCAACGGATGCTGCCGGGCCTGCGTGAAGGCGGCAAGGTCGTCGCCGTCGGCGCGCTGCACCTGCCGGGGGAGGACGGTCTCGTCGCCCTCCTGCGCGAGGCGGGGCTCAGGGTGACCCGCGTCGCCAGCGATCCGCACACGCCGGCCCCGCCCCGCCTGGGGCTGGAGGATCCGGACTGAGCAGGGGCTCCGTGCGCGCTCGCGTTCCGCTAGCGTCTACCTACGGCCGCCTCGCCGCGCAGGGCCTCAGGCGGTGACCGTCGGCCTCGCCCACCGGTCGCGCGCGGCATCGTCGGCCTCCTTGGCCTCGATCCATGCGCCGACCGTCCCGTCGAGGAGGTGCTCGCGCTTCCAGAACGGCGCGTCGGTCTTCAGGAAGTCCATCACGAAGCGGACGGCGTCGAACGCGGCGTCACGATGGACCGACCCCGCGGCGACGAGCACGATCGGCTCGCCCACCTTCACCATGCCGGTGCGATGCACCACCAGGAGGTCGAACAGCTCCCAGCGCGCGTGCGCCTCGTCCATGATGCGGCCGATCTCGGCCTCCGCCATGCCGGGATAATGTTCCAGCTCCAACGCCACGAGCCGGCCCTTCTCGCCGCGGCATTTGCCGACGAAAGCGGCCATCGCGCCGGTATCGTCGCACGGCGCGAGCTCGGCGAACCAGGCCTTCGGGTCGAGCGGATCGTCGAGGATGGTGACGTGCGCGCGCATCGGCTCAGCCGCCGGTCATCGGCGGAAACAGCGCCACCTCGCGCGCCCCCGCGACGGGCGTATCGTGCGTGACGTGCCGCTGGTCGACGGCAACGCGGATGAAGCGATCCTGCTCGAGCGCGTGCGCGTAGCCCTCGCCCCGGCTCTTCAGCCACAGGATCAGGTCGCCGGCGGTGGCCACCTCCTGCGGCACCACGATGTCCTCTTCCGGCACGCCGATCCGCTCGCGCACCCATGCGAAGTACTTAAGCTTCATGACTCCCCCAGTTGTGGCGCGTGCCCCAGACGTACTGGGCGCCGCTGACCACCGTCATGACGGTCGCGACCCACAAGATGGCGAGTCCGGCCCAGTTCGCAATAACCGGAAAGGGAACCAGCGGCGCGGCGATGAGGACGGCGAGGGCGACGAGCTGCACCGTGGTCTTCCATTTGGCCAGCATCGAGGCCGGGACGACCACCTCCTTGCTGGCCAGATGCTCGCGCAGTCCGGCGATCGCGGTCTCGCGCGTGAGGATCAACGCGGCGGCCAGCGCATGGACGCCGTGGATCGATCCCTCCGCGCAGAGCATCAGCAACGTCACGCTGACGAGCATCTTGTCGGCGATGGAATCGAGCATCCGGCCGAAGGCGGTGGTCTGATTCAGCGTGCGGGCGAGGTAGCCGTCGAGCCAGTCGGTCGCCGCGGCGAGGACGAAGAGCGTCAGCGCCAGGCCCCGGTGAGGACCGAAGGGCCAGGCCAGCGTCACCGCGACCGCCAGGACGGCGATGCAGCGGAACCAGGTCAGGAGCGTTGGTAAATTCATAGGTTTTTCTAGGACAGTTCCGCGCCTCGGTCCAAGCCCAACGCGGTGTACGCTTCGGCGGTTGCGTCGCGGACCGTCCGGCCGGGCGGTCCTGCCGGTCCGGGCGTGCCTCAGCCTCGGCCGCGGCTGCGGCTGATCGCATCGGACAGCGCGCTGGCGAAGCTGGCCCGGTCCGCCGGATTGAGGAAGGCGCCGATGACGACGGCGCGACCGTGCGAGCCGATCTCGAGGTTGACGACGTCCTCGTCGCGCCGGACGACGGCGAGGCGGGCCCATGCGGTCTGGAAGCGGTGCTCACGGACGCGGCCGGCGGGGGAGACCTTGCGGATCAGCACCTCGCTCGGGGTGACGGTGATCTCCTCGAACTGGCGGCCGGAGCGGTAGGAGAGCTTGAAGGCGCCCCAGACGAGGAGGATGTCCGCCACGGCGAAGAGGGAGACCGGCCACGCGCCGATCGCCCAGGTGCGCAGCGCCGCGAACCCCATTGCGCCCGCGACCACCGCCATCAGAACGAGATAGCCGCGGCGGGTGAGCGACCGGTGCGGGAAGAGGACCGCGTGGAAGGGTTCTGCCTCGGCGATGGACATGCGCCCACTATAGCGCCCGCCGGCCGGCGCGACGATGCCCCCGTCGCGCCGCGACGCGCGGCCGGCAAGCCTCGCCCAGCGGCGGTGCGCGGTCGCGATCGGTTGATTTTTCCGCCGCGGCACCCGAACTAGGCTCGCCGACGCGGCGTGCGCCGCGTGCAGATCATGGCCAGGTGGGATGGAATGAGGCGCCGCGACTATGACGGGCGGGACGCGGCGCCGCGGCGCCCCCGGCCGGCCGGCGGCGGGGGGCCGGCGGCCGCGGCGGGCGTCGCCGTCAAGCTCGTCATCGCCGTGCCGGTGGGCGCCGGGCTCGTCGGCGTGCTTCTGCCGGCATTCGGCTACCTGCCGCCCATCGGCGCCGACCAGCCTGGGCTCGCCGCGTTCGCCGCCCTCGCCGCCCGCCCCGGCCTCGCCCATTCGGCGGCGCTGTCGGTCGGGACGGCACTGGCGGCGACCCTCGTCTCGCTGGCGGCCACGGCGTCGATCCTGGCGGCGACGTTCGGCACGCGGGCGATGGCGGTCACGGATCGGCTGCTGGCGCCGCTCTTGTCGGTGCCGCATGCGGCCGCGGCGCTCGGGTTCGTGCTGCTGTTCGCGCCCTCCGGCCTGGTCCTGCGGCTCCTGTCGCCGTGGGCCACCGGGCTGCGGGTCCCGCCCGATATCGCGCTGGTGCAAGACCCGTGGGGGATCGCCCTCACCGTGGCCCTCGTCATGAAGGAGACGCCCTTTCTGGTGCTGATGGCCCTCGCCGCGCTGGGACAGATCGAAGCGCGGCCCCGCGTCGCCATGGCGCGGGCGCTCGGCTACGGGCGGATGGCGGCGTTCCTGCACGGGGTGTGGCCGCTGGTCTACCGGCAGATCAAGCTGCCGGTGCTGGCCGTGCTCGCCTTCTGCGTCTCGGTGGTCGACGTGGCGATGATCCTGGGGCCGACGCGCCCGCCCCCCCTCGCCGTGCGCCTCCTCACCGAGCTCCACGCGGCCGACATCGACGCCTGGCTCGTCGGCAGTGCCGGCGCGGTGCTGCTGCTGGGGCTGATGGGCGCCCTGGTCCTCGCCTGGCTCGCGCTGGAGCGCGCCGCGGGGTGGGCGCTGGCCCGGCTGCGCGACGGCGGCTGGCGCGCCCGGCGCGACCGGCTGGCCCGTATCGCCGCCATGGCCTTCGCCGCGGCATTGACCGGCACGATGGCGCTCGCGGTGGTCGGCCTGTGCGTGCAGTCGGTCGCCGGCTACTGGCCGTTTCCGCAGGTGCTGCCCGCCAACGTCAGCGCCGCGTCCTGGGTCGAGCGCCTGCCGGGCGTGCTCGACACGCTGGCGACCACGCTCGGCATCGCCATCGGCGCGACGGCGCTGTCGCTGCCGCTGGCGGTGGCGCTGCTGGCGAGCGGCGTGCGCGTGGGCGGGCTGATCTACCTGCCGCTGATCGTGCCGCAAGTCGCTTTCCTGTTCGGTCTGGCGACGCTCGTCATCGCCATGGGGGTGACGGCCGGGCCGGTCCTCGTCACCCTCACGCACGTCCTCTTCACGCTGCCTTATGCCCTCATCGCGCTGTCCGGCCCCTGGGCCGCACTCGACCCGCGCTACGAGATGGCGGCGCGCAGCTTCGGCCTGCCGTGGTGGCGCCGCTTCGTCATGGTCCGGCTGGCGCTGCTGACGCGGCCGCTGGCGGTCGCGGCGGCGCTCGGCGTCGCGGTCAGCGTCGCGCTCTACGTGCCGACGCGCATCGTCGGCGGCGGGCGCGTCGCCACCATCACCACCGAAGCGGTCGCGGCGGCCACCGGCGGCGACCGGCGGCTGGTCGCCATGCTCGCCCTCATGCAGCTGGCGCTCCCCTTCGTCGCCTTTGCGCTGGCGCGGGGCGGGCCGGCGCTCGCCTTCCGCCACCGCCGCGCCATGCAGGGCCGCGCATGAGCCTGGAGATCGACCTCGCCGTCGCGCTGCGCGGGCGCACCATGGCCACGCTGAAGGCGACCGTCGAGCCGGGAGCCGTGCTCTCGGTGATCGGCCCGTCGGGCGGCGGCAAGACCTCGCTGCTCCTGGCCGTCGCCGGACTGCTGGACGCGCCCTTCACCGTCACCGGCACCGTGACACGCGACGGCACAGACCTCACTCCGCTGCCGCCCGAGCGCCGCCGCATGGGGCTGATGTTCCAGGACGCGCTCCTCTACCCGCACATGTCGGTGGTGCAGAACGTCCTCTTCGCGGTGCCGCGGCGGGAGGCCGGGCGGCGCCTGACGCGGGCCGAGCGCCGCGCCCGTGCCGAAGCCAACCTCGCCCGTGTCGAGATGGGGCACGCCGCCGCACGCGACCCGGACACGCTCTCGGGCGGCCAGACGAGCCGTGTGGCACTGGCGCGCACGCTCGCCTCGGCGCCGCGAACGCTGCTGCTGGACGAGCCGTTCTCGGCGCTGGACCCGGCGCTCCGGGCCCAGGTGCGGGCGTTCGTCTTCGACCTGGCGCGGCAGGACGGGCTGCCCGTCGTCATGGTCAGCCACGACCCGGCGGACGCGGAGGCGGCGGGGGGCCAGATCATCGAGATCCGGTCTTGCCAAGCAGGGTGATGATCCTGATATAGGGCGGTGGGAGGTCGGCGGTGGACGGGCCACTCGCCAACCGGGTCAGGTCGGGAACGAAGCAGCCCTAACGAATCCGGTCCGGGTCATTCGCCGGCCTCCTTCTTCCAAGCCGGCGACCTCGGCGGCGACGATGCCGCGCCCACCACGTGGGCAAGCGCGAAATCCGGGCGCCGCAGGGCTGGCGCCTACCGGGCATCGTGTGCATGGTTGAGCCCGCGCGCAACCAGCGGCACACACCACGATTTCGCGGCCGGAGACCACCTTGTCCGACAGCACAGCACCGTCCGCGACACCGTACACGGTCCTGGCCCGCAAATACCGCCCGCACCACTTCGGCGAGCTGATCGGCCAGGCGCCGATGGTGCGTACGCTGAAGAACGCCTTCGCTCACGACCGCATCCCGCAGGCGTGGATGCTGACCGGCGTGCGCGGTGTCGGCAAGACGACCACCGCCCGCATCCTCGCTCGCGCCCTCAACTACGAGAAGGACGGCGCCCGCCACCCCACGGTGGAGTTCACCGAGTTCGGCGACCACTGCAAAGCCATCATGGAAGGCCGGCACGTCGACGTGATCGAGATGGACGCCGCGTCCCACACCTCGATCAACGACATCCGCGAGATCACCGACGCGGCGCGCTACAAGCCCGTCTCCGCGCTCTACAAGGTGTACATCATCGACGAGGTGCACATGCTGTCGACGGCGGCCTTCAACGGTCTCCTGAAGACGCTGGAAGAGCCGCCCGAGCACGTGAAGTTCATCTTCGCCACGACCGAGATCCGCAAGGTCCCGGTGACGGTGCTGTCCCGCTGCCAGCGGTTCGACCTGCGCCGGATCGAGGCGGACGAGCTGAGCGCGCACCTCGCCAAGGTCGCCACCAACGAAGGCATCACCGCCGACGAGGAGGCACTGCGCCTGATCGCCCGCGCCGCCGAGGGCTCGGTGCGCGACTCGCTGTCGCTGATGGACCAGGCGATCAGCCACGGCGGCGGCGTGATCTCCGCCGAGAGCCTGCGCGACATGCTCGGCCTCGCCGACCGCACCCGCATCGTCGACCTGTTCGAGCGCGTCATGAAGGGCGACGCCGCCGGGGCGCTGGCCGAACTCGGCGCGCAGTACGAGGTGGGTGCCGACCCGGCCGTCATCCTCACCGACCTCGCCTCGTTCACCCATCAGGTGACGCGCCTCAAGGTGACCAACGGCTCGCCCGACCCCGGCGACCCGCAGGAGGTGCGCGAGAGCGCCGTCGCCTTCGCCGCCGGGCTCGGCATGGCGGCGCTGTCGCGCATGTGGCAGGCGTTGCTCGCCGGGATCCAGGAGGTGCAGTCCGCGCCCAAGCCGATGATGGCGGCCGAGATGGTCCTCATCCGGCTCACCTACATGGCGAGCCTGCCCGACCCCGACCGTCTGCCGATGACCGACGCGCCGCAGGCGCCGGGCGGCGGTGGCCCGGCCCGCCCGCCGCGCGGCCCCGGCAACGGCCCGGCCGCCCGCGCCGTGGCCCCCGCACAGGCTCGCGCCAGCGCCCGCGCCGAGCGCCCGCAGCCGCAGAGCTTCGAGGATATCGCCGCGCTGATGGGCTCGCACTCGCTGCTGCTCAAGCAGGCGGTGGAGCAGGACATGCGCCTGAAGGCCTTCGCGCCCGGCCGCATCGAGGTGACGCTGACCGAGGGCGCCAATGCGAACGCCGCCGGCCAGCTGGGGCAGAAGCTGACCGAGGTCACCGGCTCGCGCTGGATCGTCACCGTCAGCGAGGGCGCCACGACGCCGACGATCCACGAGGTGAAGACCGCCGAGCAGCTCCGCCTGAAGGCGGAAGCCGGGGAAGACCCGCTGGTGAAAGCGATCATGGCGCGGTTCGCCGATGCGCAGATCGTCGAAGTGAGAGAAACACCGCACGAGGCGGACGGGCCGGCCGAACAGGCGCGCGACCGCAAGGGTTGAGAGGAAGAGACCGATGGATTTGTTCAAGATGATGGGGAAGGCCCGCGAGCTGCAGAGCCGCATGGGCGACCTCCAGGACGAGCTGAAGGAGATCGAGGCGAGCGGCGAGTCCGGCGCCGGCTCGGTCAAGGCGACGATGAACGGCGCCATGGTGCTGACCGCCCTCGCGATCGACCCCGAACTGATGAAACCGGAGGACAAGGAGATCGTCGAGGATCTGGTGATGGCCGCCGTCGCCGACGCGCAGGCCAAGGTCCAGGTCCTCGTCCAGGAGCGCACGCAGAGCCTGATGGGCGACCTCGGCCTCCCCGCCGGCATGAAGCTGCCCTTCGGCGGCTGACGCGCCTGTGGCGGTCGCGGGTCCCGAAATCGAGCGGCTGATCGCGCTGCTGGCCAAGCTGCCCGGTCTCGGCCCCCGCTCGGCCCGCCGCGCCGCCCTCCACATGGTGAAGAAGCGCGAGGCGCTGCTGCACCCGCTCGCCGCGGCGCTGGCCGAGGTGGGCGAGCGCGTCACCGTGTGCAGCGAGTGCGGCAACGTCGACACGTCCGACCCCTGCACCGTCTGCGCCGACGTCTCGCGCGATGCGGCGACGCTCATCGTCGTGGAAGACGTCGCCGACCTGTGGGCCCTGGAACGCGCCAGCGCGCTGCGCGCCCGCTACCACGTCCTCGGCGGCACGATCTCGGCGCTCGACGGGTTCGGGCCGGACGATATCGGCATCGCGCGTCTGATAGAGCGCGTCGCGGGCGGCGAGGTCCGCGAGGTGCTGCTCGCCCTCAACGCCACCGTCGAGGGGCAGACCACCGCCCACTACATCACCGAGCGCCTCGAACCGCTCGACGTGACGATCTCACGGCTGGCTTCCGGCGTCCCGATCGGCGGCGAGCTGGACTATCTCGACGAGGGCACCCTCGCCGCCGCCATCCACCAGCGGCGCCCGTTCGGCTGACGCCGCGGCTCCGCCCGGCGGCGGCCTCGGTCTCGCCTCAGTCGACCTTCTCGGTGGGATAGACGCCCCACAGGGTGCGTTGCGGCACCAGGCCATGCCAGTTCTGACCCGAGATCGAGCACCACGACCCGTCGCACCGCTCGACGTCCGCCAGCACGAAGGGTTCCAGGTAGGCCACCGGCGAAGAGGCCGCGCTCGCCGTCTCCAGCAGCGGGATCGTCTCGGTCTCGGACCACGGCGCGACGAGCGCGGTGCGCTTGCCGGAGAGCAGCGAGCGGTGGATCCACCCGTCCTCGCCGTCGACGTCGCGCACGCGTCGCCAGTTGCCGTACTCGCGCACGATCTCCACCGGCAGTCCGCGTTTGTTGAAGGTCCACTTGATCTTATATGACCGCGACGGGCCCACGCGCACGTTCACCTTGTTGGCGGAAAGGCTCACGAATCGTGGCAGCGGCAGGCCGCTCGGCCCCATCTCGGTCGGCCCGGCGGCATGGGCCGGCGGCGCGGCACCGGCGACAACGGCCAGGATCAGTGCCAGGGAGGCAATCGTAAATCGGATCGGCTTCATCGTTCCCTCTTTGGCGGGGAACGCTAAGGTGGCATGCATCCGGTTGCGTTCGGGTTATCAACACCCGCCGGCTTGAAGAGGAGCGTCATGTCGACAAGCGTCATCGTCACGCGCAAATTGCCCGAACAGGTCGAAGAGCGCATGCGCCAGCTGTTCGACGTGAAGCTCAACGCCGACGACCGGCCGATGACGCAGGCCGAGCTGGTCGAAGCCGTGCGCCACGCCCGCGTCCTCGTCCCCACCATCACCGACCGGATCGACGCTGCGGTGTTGCAGCAGGCGGGCCCCAACCTCGGCCTCATCGCCAACTACGGCAACGGCACCGACAATATCGACGTCGATGCCGCGGCGGCGCGCAAGATCCTCGTCACCAACACCCCCGGCGTCCTGACTGAGGACACCGCCGACATGACGATGGCGATGATCCTCGCCCTGCCCCGCCGCATCGTCGAGGGTACCAAGATCATCGAGGAGGGCGGCTTCGGCGGGTGGGCGCCGACGTGGATGATGGGCAACCGCGTCTGGGGCAAACGGATCGGCATCGTCGGCATGGGACGTATTGGCGCAGCCGTCGCCAAGCGGGCCAAGGCGTTCGGCATGTCGGTCCACTATCACAACCGCCGTCCGGCCGCCCCCGCCATCGCCGAGCCGCTCGGTGCCACCTATTGGGCAAGCCTCGACCAGATGCTCGCTCGCATGGACTTCGTCTCCATCCATTGCCCGCAGACGCCGGCGACCTTCCATCTCCTCTCCGGCCGCCGCCTGGCGCTGATGAAGCCGGAGGCCATGGTCATCAATCTCGCCCGCGGCGACATCGTCGACGAAGACGCCCTCATCAAGCTGATCGAGGAGGGAAAACTCGCCGGCGCGGGCCTCGACGTGTTCACCAACGAGCCGGCGATCAACCCCAGGCTGATCAAGTTGGCGAAGGCCGGCAAGGCGCTCCTGCTCCCGCACATGGGCTCCTCCACCCGCGAGGGCAGGATCGACATGGGCGACAAGGTGGTCATCAACATCCGCGTCTTCATGGATGGGCATCGCCCGCCGGACCTGGTGCTGTCGCAGCCGCCGGTGCACCGCCCTCTCTCGGCCTGAGGGTCCCCCGCCCGAGGCTTCGGGACCCTGCCCCCCCTTCGACCCGGAGGCGAGTTAACGGTATATCGACGGATCCGGGCAAACACGGGTATGGGGATCGGCGGTGACGCGGTCGCCTCCCACCGGACCGGGCCGGTGCGTGGGGTGCCGGCGAAGAGAATGCCAGGAACGCCTGAAGGGGCAGAAGTGATGATCGAGTACCGTTCCATGTCGCGCACCTCCACGTCAGGAGCGTGCGCGCCGCGCACCCTGGGCCTTGCCATGGTCGGCATCCTGACGGTCGCGCTCGGCGGTTGCATGACGCAGCGCACGCAGACCGTGGCCTCCGTCCAGCCCGCGCCGTCGCGGCCCGTCAGTCAGGCGCCGCTCGCCCCGCCGCCGATCACCCAGCAGCCGCAGGAGCCCCAAGTTCCCGAGGCGCCGATCGCCGGCCAGCCCCTGCCGGACGGGTCGATGCCCGGCGCGCCGGGGACCGACGTCGCCGCCGCCTCCCCCGCCCCGTCGGGCGTGAACGTCGGCCGGACGGATCTGCTCGGCGGCTGGAGCATCGCCAGCGGCGGCGACAACTGCCAGCTCTTCATGTCGTTGACGACGTGGACCGGCGGCTATCGCGCCTCCACGCGCGGCTGCTCGGCCCCCTCGCTCGCCGGCATCGCGGCGTGGGACCTCAACGGCAGTCAGGTTACGCTGAAGGGCGGAGACGGCTCGTCCACGGTGGCGACGCTGCGCGCCACCTCGGCGCAGAGCTTCTCCGGCTCCACGGCCGACGGGTCGGGCATCACCGTCTCGCGCTGAGTGCGAGCCGCCGGCGCCGCCGCCCCGCGCGGCCTCGCGCCGGTCAGCTGAAGAGGACCAGCACCGGCGGCGCCATCGCCTTGTCCTTCAACGGCAGGGCGATCTGGTCCTCCAGCACCGGGAAGGGCACCACCCGGTCGATCACGGCCCGTGCGCGGCGCATCTCGTCCAGCATCTCCGCGGTGATCGTCGCCTCGAAGCGGCGGCGGCGGTTCGACCAGGTCAGCGTGTCGCCCACCTGGAAGCGGTCCGCCTGCAGGATCATCGGCAGCGTCGGCAGCGCCGAGACACCCCGGCGCACGATCCCCGACATGCCGGGAGAATTGGTCACCACCGCCGCGTCGAAGCCCTTCGCCTCCGCCTCCAGCAGGCGCCGCGCGGTGGGCACGGCATCGCCGAGATGGGCGAGCGCCCCCTCCGGCAGGTCGCCGAAGTCGTGCGCGCCGAAGTCGGCGTGGACGAACGTGTCGCGGGCGATGGCGCGGGCGAGCTTGTCGGCCTTCTTCGCCACCGCGACGACTTTCGCCTTCGAGGTGGCGTAGGCTGCGGCGACGGCATCCGCATTGGCGCCGGCGACGGCGATCAGCTGCGGCTCCAGCAGCGAGACCAGCACCGCCATCGCCACGAACTCGTCCTCGCGGAAGGTCTTGCCGGCGGCGTTCTCGCGCGTGAAGGCGAGGGTCTTGGCGATCGCGGCGCGGTACTCGTCCGTCACGCTGCCGGTGGCGGCGACGTGCTGGCGGAAATGCGCGTCCGCCACGTCGATCGCGGCGGCGAGCAGGCGCTCGGACAGCGCCTCGGAGACCGCGAAGGTCGGCTCGGTCGCCGCGGCGTAGCGGATATAGGGGTTGGCGCTGG
The DNA here is from genome assembly GCF_022865125.1 of Acuticoccus sp. I52.16.1. NCBI lineage: Bacteria > Pseudomonadati > Pseudomonadota > Alphaproteobacteria > Hyphomicrobiales > Amorphaceae > Acuticoccus > Acuticoccus sp. I52.16.1. The sequence goes on from NZ_CP094828.1 coordinate 1,569,908, forward strand.
GGCGCGGCGCGCCGTCGCCGGCCACCTCGCGCGGGGCGGCCTTGCGGGCCACCTTCTGCGCCCGGCGTTCCTGGCGGGCGGCGCGGGCCGCGGCCCGCTTGGCATCCCGCTCCGGCGTGGCGGACGGCTCGGCCGCCGTCACCTCGCCAGACGGCGACGGCGTGGCCGCGGTGCGCTCGCCCGCGGCCGCGCGGGCCTTGCGCCCGGCGCGTCGCTGGCCGCCCCGGCCGCCGCCTTCGCCACGCTCGCGGCGGCGCCGTGCGGGGGTCTGATCGTCCTCGTTGCTCACATGCAGCCTTTCGCAGCACCCATGGACAGGCCCGTGCCCCTCGGGCCGGCGGCCGACGGTCGACCCGCCGCCCCGGCGGGATGCACCCGGATCGGTGCTATCGTCGCGGATTACTCGGGCCGCCGCAAAGGGTCGGCACTCCGTGCCCAGCCCCGCCGCGCCCTCGTCCCCAGATCACTGCACCGCCGACAGGCCGCGCACGCCTCGCAGCGCGCCCGGCCCGCCGTCGTCACAGGATGAAGCGCGACAAGTCCGCGTTCTTGGCGATCTCCGCCACGCCGGAGCGCACATACTCGCCGTCGATCGTCAACGTGTCGCCCGCGCGGTCGGTGGCGGTGAAGGAGATGTCGTCGAGGACGCGTTCGATCACCGTCTGCAACCGTCGCGCACCGATGTTCTCGACCGTGGCGTTGATGTCCACGGCCACCTCGGCGATCGCGTCGATCCCGTCGTCGGTGAACTCCAGCGTCACGCCCTCCGTCGCCATCAGCGCGGAGGACTGCTTGATGAGCGAGGCTTCCGTCTCGGTCAGGATCGACCGGAAGTCCTCCTTCGTGAGCGGTTGCAGCTCGACGCGGATCGGCAGGCGCCCCTGCAACTCCGGCAAGAGGTCCGACGGCTTGGAGACGTGGAATGCCCCCGACGCGATGAAGAGGATGTGGTCGGTCTTCACCTGGCCGTACTTGGTAGTGACCGTCGTCCCCTCGACGAGCGGCAGCAGGTCGCGCTGCACGCCCTCGCGCGAGACGTCTCCGCCGACACGGTCGGACCGCACGGTGATCTTGTCGATCTCGTCGAGGAAGACGATGCCGTTGTTCTCCACCTGTCGCAACGCCTCCTTGGTGAGCTTCTCGTCGTCGAGCAGCTTGTCGGACTCCTCGGCGATGAGGAGCTCGTAGGAGTCGCGCACGGTGGTGCGGTGGGACTTCTTCTGCTGGCCGAATGCCTTGCCGAACATGTCGGAGAGGTTCATCACGCCGATGTTGGCGCCGGGCATGCCGGGCAGCTCGAAGTTCGGCATCTGCGGCGCGGCCGAGATCTCGACCTCGATCTCGCGGTCGTCCAGCTCGCCGTTGCGAAGGCGCTTGGAGAAGCTGTCCTTGGTCGCGGGCGAGGCGTTCTTGCCGACCACCGCCTCCAGGACGCGCGCTTCAGCGGCGGCATGGGCCGTGGCGCGGACCTCCTTGCGGCGCCGCTCGCGGACCTGGCCGAGGCCGATCTCCACCAGGTCGCGCACGATCTGCTCCACATCGCGGCCGACATAGCCGACCTCGGTGAACTTCGTCGCCTCGACCTTGATGAACGGCGCGTTGGCGAGCTTGGCGAGACGGCGCGAGATCTCCGTCTTGCCGACGCCGGTCGGGCCGATCATCAGGATGTTCTTGGGCATCACCTCCTCGCGCAGCTCGTCGGTGAGCTGCTGGCGGCGCCAACGGTTGCGCAGCGCGATCGCGACGGCGCGTTTGGCCTCCTTCTGGCCGATGATGTAGCGGTCCAGCTCGGAGACGATCTCGCGGGGTGAGAAGTCGGTCATGGTGTTCCTTTCCACCGGCGGATCCTCGATCCCGCCGGGCACCGCCCCAAAGGCGCGGTCTTATGCGTGCGACGAAACCTCGAAGAGCCGGCTGCGTTCGCACTACATGGTAGAATTATATTCTGACGCGCCGCGCGCTGTGCAAGTGGCGGTTCTCGCCCTCGTCGCCTACGCCGCGCTGGTGGTCCTGCTCCGGGTCAGCGGCAAACGCACGCTGACCGATCTCAACGCTTTCGACTTCGTCGTGACGGTCGCACTCGGCTCGATCCTGGCGACGACGATCCTGTCGCCCAGCGTCGCTCTGGTGGACGGGCTCACCGCGCTGGCGGTCCTGATCATCTGCCAAGGGGTCGTCGCGCTGCTCGCATCGCGCTCCGACGCGGTTCGCCGCGCGGTCAAATCCGAGCCGGCGCTCGTCGTCCACGAGGGCCGGCTTCTGCACAAGGCGATGCGCGACGCACGCTTGTCCGAAGCCGCCGTGCTCGCCGCCGTCCGCTCGGCCGGCCGCGCCGATCTCACCGATGTGCACGCCATCGTCCTCGAGACCAACGGCGCGCTCAGCGTCGTGCCCGACGCGCCGACGGCCGACGGTCGGGCCATGGAGGCCGCCCGCAACCCGGGCGTCTGAGCCTGAGATCATACCGCGTCGAGACTTTCGACGATGACGCTGTCGTTGGTGTAGACGCAGATGTCCGCGGCGATCTTCATGGCGCGGCGGGCGATCTCCTCCGCCGAAAGGTCCGTCTCCGCGGCGAGCGCGCGGGCGGCCGCGAGCGCGTAGGTGCCGCCCGAACCGATGCCGGCGATGCCCTCCTCGGGCTGCAGCACGTCGCCGTTGCCCGTGATCACCAGCGTCTCGGTCTTGTCGGCGACGATCATCATCGCCTCGAGATGACGCAGGTAGCGGTCGGTGCGCCAATCCTTCGCCAGCTCGACGGCGGCGCGCATCAGCTGGTCGGGGTATTGCTCGAGCTTGGCCTCAAGGCGCTCCAGAAGGGTGAAGGCGTCGGCCGTGGCGCCTGCGAACCCGGCGATCACCGTGCCCTTGCCGATCGGCCGGACCTTGCGTGCGGTGCCTTTGACCACGGTGTGGCCCATCGTCACCTGACCGTCGCCGGCGACGACGACCTTGTCGCCCTTGCGCACGGTGACGATGGTCGTGCCGTGCCAAGGGGCCTTGGAAGTCTCAGTCATGCTACTGGTTACCATTGTCTTGCGTTGCGCATATGGGCAGCGAGCGCGCGGCCCACAACGCTCGGCGCCCGGCAGCGGTGCGACGCCGCACGAAAATGCGCCGCCACCGGCAACCGCCTGCCGGATGGGACCGCCGTCACCGCACGAAAATGCAGCTGATGCCGGAGCCGGGACGGCCCTCGGCCGGTCCCGGCTCGGGACCTAGGCCGCGATGGCGGCGCGCTCGGCCTCTGAGCGGTAGGCCCACACGCGCGCCGGCGGCAGGTTGGCGAGGACCCAGCGCGAGGTCGACCAGGTGATGCCGACCAGGCCCTGAACGGCGGGCACCAGCGCGTAGGAGAACTGAATGAACGGCGCACCCGGCGCCATCGCCGCCATCGCCGCCGACAGGAGCGCCTGGCGTTCCGGCAGCGGCCGCGTGAACAACGGCAGGCCCGACACCACCGAGGCGACCGGCGGCTGGCCCACTTCCGCCAGCACTTCGCCGAGGGCGTAGGCGTTCCCCTGCATCACGGTCGCGCCGGGGAAGCGCTCGCGCAGCAGCGTGCAGAACTCGGGCGAATACTCGATCAGGAGCAGCCGTTCCTGCGGCACGCCGCGGTCGACGAGCGCCTGCGTGACCGCGCCGGTGCCCGGTCCCAGCTCGACGATGACGCCCGGCCGGTCGAGTTCGACGTAACCCGCCATCAGCCGCGACAGCTCCTGCCCAGAGGGTGCGACCGCGCCGGTCTTCAGCGGGCTCTCGGCCCACTGGCGCAGAAAGCGCACCTCGTCGACGACACGCTCCTGGATGCGCCGCAGGCGGTCCCTAGTGGTCTGCGATGGGCGCAGGTCCGCCTCGGTGCGGCGGGCCAGCATGCGCAATTCTTCCAGGATCCGGATGTCGCGGCGGGCGGTGACCCCGCGGCTACGCTTCTGCTTGAGAGTCTGCATTTCCTGCGTCAGACGCAGTTGCATCTCTCTCGCGCGTTGACGGGCTTGATCGATCATTCGGGGCTCCGCAGGGACGCTCAATCGCGACTGACGTTATTGGGAGAGATTCTCGAAAAACTCACGGGCACGGGAAAAGAACCCATGACTCTCAGGATGGTTCTCGTTCGACGACAGTTCCTCGAACTCCGTCAATAGCTCTCGTTGCCGGCGGGTCAACTTCTGCGGCGTCTCGACGACCACCTGAATATACATATCGCCGGTCTGGCTGGACCGCAGGACCGGCATGCCCTTGCCGCGGAGCCGGAACTGCCGGCCGGTCTGCGTCGCCTCGGGAATCTTCACCTTGGCCTTCTCGCCGTCGATCGAAGGGACCTCGATGGAGCCGCCGAGCGCGGCCCGCGCCATGGAGATCGGGACCCGGCAATAAAGGTCGGCCCCTTCGCGCTGGAAGAAGTCGTGCGGGCGGATCGAGAGGAAGATGTAGAGATCGCCCGGAGGCCCGCCCATCACGCCGGCCTCACCGTCGCCGGCCAGGCGAATGCGGGTGCCGTCCTCGATCCCGGCCGGAATATCGACCGACAGCTCGCGCTCCTTCGACACGCGCCCCGAGCCGCCGCAGTTGGTGCACGGATCGCGCACCACCGAGCCACGGCCCGAACAGGTGACGCAGGTGCGCTCCAGCGTGAAGAAGCCCTGGCTCACCCGCACGCGGCCCGCGCCGTGGCAGGTCGGGCAGCTGACCGGCTCGGTACCGGGGCGCGCGCCGGAGCCGCTGCACACGTCGCAGGTGCTGCTCGACGGTACGTTGATCGTCACCCGCTTGCCGCGGAACGAGTCTTCCAGGTCGATCTCGAGGTTGTAGCGCAGGTCCGAGCCACGGTGCCGGCCACCACGGCCCGCCCCGCCGCCACCGCCGCCTCGCGCGCCGCCGAAGAACTCGTCGAAAATGTCGCTCATGGCGGAGGCGAAGTCGTTGCCGAAGCCGGGGCCGCCGGCGCCACCGCGCATGCCGCCTTCGAACGCGGCGTGGCCGAAGCGGTCGTAGGCGGCGCGCTTTTGTGGGTCGCGCAGCACCTCGTAGGCTTCGGAGACCTCCTTGAACATCAGCTCGGCATCGGTATCGCCCGGGTTGCGATCCGGGTGATACTTCATGGCGAGTTTGCGATAGGCACTCTTGAGGCCCTTCTCGTCCACAGTCCGAGAAACCTCGAGAAGCTCGTAGTAGTCGCGCTTTTGAGTCGTCGCCATCGCTCTTCTTAGATTAACTCATGCGTTTTCATCAACGGATGCCGATCGATCGGGTGAACCGCCGTTCGGAGGAGGCGCAGCGAGCATGAGGTCGCCGCTGCGGCGCGCCGTGTCGAGCCGGAGCCCGGCGGGCGCGTCACGGCCAATCGATGAGCTTTAATACCGTTTGCGGAAAGATATCGCGCGGCGTCTGACGTGACGGAGCGCGCCGCACCGACGGTGGACGCGCTCCGTGTGGCGACGGCCCCCGGAAGGGCCGCGGCACTACAGTGGTGTCTGGAGAGCGTCACCGCCGCCCGCAGCGTCAGGCGGAACGCTTGCGGTCGTCGTCCGACACTTCCTCGAAGTCGGCGTCGACGACGTCGTCCTTCTCGGCCGCGGCGTCGGGATCGGCGCCGGCGTCGCCGTCGTCACCGCCCTGCTGCGCGGCGTACATCGCCTCGCCCAGCTTCATGGAGGCCTGCGCTAGCGCCTGCGTGCGCTGCTCGATGGCCGCCGGATCCTCGCCTTCCAGCGCGGTCTTCAGGTCCGCGACGGCCGCCTCGACGGTCGACTTGTCGGACTCGGCGATCTTGTCGCCGTTCTCCGACAGCATCTTCTCGGTCGAGTGGATCAGGGCCTCGCCCTGGTTCTTGGCCTCGACGAGGGCGCGCCGCTTCTTGTCGTCCTCGGCGTGGCTCTCGGCGTCCTTGACCATCTGCTCGATGTCGGTGTCGGACAGGCCACCCGAGGCCTGGATGCGGATCACCTGCTCCTTGCCGGTGCCCTTGTCCTTGGCCGACACGTTGACGATGCCGTTGGCGTCGATGTCGAACGTGACCTCGATCTGCGGCACGCCGCGGGGCGCCGGCGGAATGCCGACGAGATCGAACTGGCCGAGCATCTTGTTGTCGGCCGCCATCTCGCGCTCGCCCTGGAAGACGCGGATCGTCACGGCCGACTGGGAGTCCTCGGCGGTCGAGAAGACCTGGGACTTCTTGGTCGGGATCGTGGTGTTCCGGTCGATCAGGCGGGTGAAGACGCCGCCCAGCGTCTCGATGCCGAGCGACAGCGGGGTCACGTCGAGGAGCAGGACGTCCTTCACGTCACCCTGCAGCACACCGCCCTGGATCGCGGCGCCGATGGCGACGACCTCGTCCGGGTTCACGCCCTTGTGCGGCTCCTTGCCGAAGAAGCCCTTCACGGCCTCCTGGACCTTCGGCATACGCGTCATGCCGCCGACGAGCACGACCTCGTCGATCTGCGAGGCGTTCAGCTCGGCGTCCTTCAGCGCGGCGCGGCACGGGCCCATCGTACGCTCGACGAGATCCTCGACCAGGCTCTCGAGCTTGGAGCGCGACAGCTTCATGGTCAGGTGCTTCGGGCCCGACTGGTCGGCCGTGATGAACGGCAGGTTCACCTCGGTCTGCGTCGAGGAGGACAGCTCGATCTTGGCCTTCTCCGCCGCCTCTTTCAGGCGCTGGAGGGCGAGCTTGTCCTTGCGCAGGTCGATGCCCTGCTCCTTCTTGAACTCGTCCGCGAGGTAATCGAGGATCCGGATGTCGAAGTCCTCGCCGCCGAGGAACGTGTCACCGTTCGTCGACTTCACCTCGAACACGCCGTCGCCGATCTCCAGGATCGAGACGTCGAACGTGCCGCCGCCGAGGTCGTAGACGGCGATGGTCTTGCCGTCCTTCTTGTCGAGACCGTAGGCGAGCGCGGCCGCCGTCGGCTCGTTGATGATGCGCAGCACCTCGAGACCGGCGATCTTGCCGGCGTCCTTGGTGGCCTGACGCTGGCTGTCGTTGAAGTATGCGGGGACCGTGATGACCGCCTTGTCGACCGTCTCGCCGAGGTAGGACTCGGCGGTCTCCTTCATCTTCTGCAGGATGAAGGCGGAAATCTGCGAGGGGCTGTAGTCCTTGTCGCGCGCCTTGACCCAGGCGTCGCCGTTGTCCGCCTTCACGATGTCGAACGGGACGAGACCCTTGTCCTTGTCGACGGTCGGATCGGCAAAACGGCGGCCGATCAGACGCTTGACGGCGAAAAGGGTGTTCTCGGGATTGGTGACGGCCTGACGTTTCGCGGGCTGGCCGACGAGGCGCTCACCGTCTTCGGTGAAGGCGACCATCGACGGCGTGGTGCGCATGCCCTCGGCGTTCTCGATGACCTTGGCGTTCTTGCCGTCCATGACGGCGACGCACGAATTGGTCGTCCCGAGGTCAATGCCGATGACTTTGCTCATGTTCTCTCCTTCGTGGCGGACCGGTGGGACCCGTTATGGCGTCCCAAAGCTCACGAGACCGGTCCCCGGTTCGCGTGACAGACAACGGGGGGCGCGAAGTGCCCCCTTACAACTGCCAGATATAAGACCAGTGATGTGGCGCACAAGTCGCAGAGCGCGCCGATCACGCCCCGGTCAACGACGATCGGCCACCACATCCACAGCCACGGTGACCTCGAGCGCGACGGTTCCGCCGGTCGGATCGCTGCGGGCGCCGATCGTATAGTCGAGCCGCTCCAGCGTGGCTCCGGCGTCGGCGCGCGCCACGTCCCCGTCGATGGCGAGGTCGAAGGCGAGCGCGATGGGCCGCACGGTCCCCCGCAGGTCGAGCTCTCCGTCGGCGACATAGCTGCCATCACCGGATTGGCGGATCCGGCGCGACGTGAAGGTCGCCGTGGCCGCCGCGTCGACGGCGAGGCCGTCCGGTCCGCGAAGCTGCGCCATCGGCACACCGCCGCTGTCGATGGTGACGCTGGTGAGGTCCACGGCGACGCGGATCGACGAGGCGTCGAGATCGGCGGGATCGAAGGCGATGTCCGCGTCGAAGGACTCGAACCGGGCGACCACCTCGCCGGACTGGTAGCCGAAGCGGATTGTCAGAGCGCTCTCGCCGGGCCGCACGGTCCACTGCGGCACCGCCGCGGGCTCCGGGGCGGGGTGCTCCGCTGCGGCCTCGGGAGCGTCGGCCACCGGTGTGTCGGCCTCGGGAGCATCGGCCTCCGGAGCCTGCACCGCCGCGACGTCCACCGGCGCACCGCTCACCGCGCCGGCCGGCTCTTCGGGCGCGGCGGCGGACTGGAGCGTGTCGGCGGCTTCGGTTTCGGTCGTCGCGGTTTCCGGCTCGGGCGTGGGACCGGCCGGGGCAGGCTCGGGGGCGGGCGGCTGCGCGGCAGCGGAGCCCAGCACCTCGGCCTCGTCGGGAGAGACGGCGGCGGGAGCGCGCGCCAGGGCCGCCTCGTGACGGGCGATGCCGGCCGAGCCGATGATCGCCCCGCCGAACACCAGCGTCGCGACCACCGTTGTCGCTTGACCATAGGCGTTGCGCGGGCCGTCACCGCCGGAAAAGCCGGTCATCCGGCGAAGGTAGCGCCCGTTCTCCATCTGGTGCTTCACCGCCCCGGCGATGTGCAGCAGAACGAGCACGCCCATCGCATAGGCCAGGATCACGTGGACGTCGCCCGCGATGTCTTCGACATTGGCGCGCGCGTCGGCGCCGAGGCCGCCGAAGCCCGGCAGATGCGGCCACGGCAGCCAGCTCTGGAAGTAGAGCACCGTCTCGATCTGGATCGGCGACACGGTGATCACCACCCAGCCCGCCAGCGGAATTACCAGGAGCAGCAAGTAGAAGACCTTGTGCACGATGCCGGCGACGACGCGCTCCATGCGCGAGACGCTGGCCGGCTCGGCCGGCGGCGGGTTGAACGCCCGCCACAGGATGCGCGCCACGGTGAGAACGAGGACCGTCGCCCCCATGCTCTTGTGCAGCTGGAAGAGGGTATATTGCAGCGCCGAGCCCCGCTCGGCGAGCGCCTCCATCGTGAACCCGCCGGCGATCTGCAGGATCACCAGGATCGCGATGGTCCAGTGCAGGACGATGGCGCCGGTGGTGTAGCGCGAGGCGCGAAACGGGGGTTCGGTGGTGGTCGGCACGGGCTCCCTCTCCGACATCAGCCGCGAACGGCTCGATATAGCATCCAGCCTAAGGGGGTCATCCCCGCGGCGCCATTCGGCCATCCTGCAGCACACAATGTTGCAGGACGCTCAACGCCGGCACGGTCCGTCCCCCCGGCCGGACGCCTGCGGGGGCCGGCACGGCGGCCCGCCCCCGTCGCGGGCTCAATCCTGCTTCATGAACTCGGCTTGGATCTCGATCGTCACCTCGTCGGAGATCGGACCGAGCAGCCCCTCGTTGCCATACTGCGAGCGCATCAGCGAGCCGGTCGCGGTGATGCCGAGCGCGGGGGTGCCGGCCATCGGGTGGTTCGCGGCCTGGTTCAGCGTGGTCTTCAGCGTCAGCGGATGCGTCTGCCCGGCGATGGTCAGTTCGCCGGTGATGTCGGCGGTGTTCTCGCCGGTCACGTCGATCTCGGTGGCGGTGAAGGTCACCTCGGGAAACTCGGCGGTGTTCATGAACATCGCCGAAGCGATCTCGGCGTTGAAGTCGGTGTCGCCGGGGTGAAGCGTGCGCACTTCCCGGCCGGCGAGCGTCACGCTCAGCTTGGAGTTGGCCACGTCGTCGGCGTCGAGCTCGATGGTCGCGTCGATCGCCTCACGGGCGAACATGCCGGTGTAGGTGGAGAAGCCGATGTGCGACACCTTCCACACGATCGAGGAGTGGGTGGGGTCGTTCTTGTAGGTGCCCGACGGAATGTCGAGGGACTCGGCCGAGGCCGGGAGCATGAGGGCGAGCGTCGTCGCGGCGGCGAGCATAAGGCGCATGAAGTGTCTCCATAAGTCTCTGACGCAACATGCGTCATGGGGGACAAGGCGGGTCGCGACGCGGGAGGCCGCGTCCGACCGCGCCTCACCTAGTCGGTGATTTGCGAGGATGAAGAGGGCACTGAAAGGTGACCGGCGTCGCACCGAGGTAACGATCGCCCGCACCGGGGCGCTCGGCCGCCGACAAAGTTTGCGTTCCCCGGCAGGATGATGCAGAGGTCCGGCCCGACAGCTGCACCCCCTCGGGTCAACAAGTGGGCGCCTATGGCCGATACGATCGAAGCCACCGGTCTCGCGATCCATCCTGGCATGCTCTCGCCGGCCGAGCAGCGCAGCCTGCTGGCGCAGATCCAGATGGTCATGAAGCGCTCGCCGCTCTACCGGCCGACGATGCCGCGCACCGGCAAGCCCTTCTCCGTGATGATGACGAACTGCGGCACCCTCGGCTGGGTGGCCGACAAGGCCGGCTACCGCTACCAGCCGCGCCACCCGGAGACGGGCAAGCCCTGGCCGCCGATTCCGGACCAGCTCACCGCGCTGTGGACCCGCCTCGGCGCCCCGGCCACGCCCGAAGCCTGCCTCGTCAACATCTACGACGAGGGCGCCAGGCTGGGCATGCACCAGGACAGCGACGAGGCCACCTTCGACGCGCCGGTGGTGTCGGTCTCGCTGGGCGACACGGCGGTCTTCCGCATGGGTGGGACGACGCGCCGCGGGCCGACGCGCTCGGTGCGCCTGTCCTCCGGTGACGTGGTCGTGTTCGGCGGCCCGTCGCGGTTGATGTACCATGGAATCGATCGCGTGCTCAGCGGTTCGTCCCGCCTGATCGAGGGTGGCGGCCGCATCAACCTGACCCTCAGACGGGTGACGCCATGGACCGACGCCGCCGCCTCCTGATCGCCCTCGCGGCACTGGCCGTCACCGCCTCGGCCCCGAGCCGCGCCGATACACCCACGGTCACGGCCGTGAACGCGGTGCGCACCGGCGACACGTGGCGCTTCGACGTCACCGTGCGCCACGCCGACGCGGGGTGGGACCACTATGCCGACGCCTTCGTGGTGACGACGGCGGACGGACGGACGCTCGGCACGCGGGTCCTCCACCACCCCCACGTCGACGAACAGCCCTTCACGCGGTCGCTGACGGGCGTCGGCATCCCCCCCGACGTGACGACCGTCGAGGTCCACGCGGTCGACAGCGTCCACGGCCCCGGCCCGCCGGTCACGGTGCTGCTTCGGTAGCTCCGCGCGATGGTCCCGCGCAGCGCGGGCTGCGAGGCGCCTACATGTTGGCGGCGAGGAGGGCGGGGAAGGCTACCATATTGACGATGACGTGCCCGACGATCGCCCAGCCGAGGGCCCCGGTCCAGAACGAGCCGATCGCCCACACCGAGCCGAGCGCGAACACGCCCATGAGCACCACGAGCGTGTTCTCGCCGAAGTCGACGCCGCTCGCGAACATCAACGGCACGTGCCACAGCGTGAAGATCCAGACACCGACGGCCTGGACCAACGGATTGCGCCGCGCGACCGACAGGTAGGCGCCGCGCCAGGCGAACTCCTCCAGCGGGGCGTTGACGAGGGCCGCCAGCGCCCCCAGCGCCAGCGCCTCGACCGGCAGCGAGGCGAGCCCCTGGACCAGCCCGTAGACGGCGTAGCTCAGCGCCTGCACCAGAATGAGGACCGGCACCCATACCGCGCCGCGCACCCGCCACGAGATGCCGAGCCGGTATGCCCCGGAGAGGACGCCGACGGGGATGCAGAAAAGCGCCCAGTACAGCGCCAGGACGAGGACATAGCCGGCGAACCCGCCCGGCCACCACCCAGTGAAGACCGGCACCGCCGCACAGGCGACGCCGATCAGCACCACGCCGCAGAGGATGAGACGGCCGGTCGTCAGCGTCATGGCGCGGTCCGGCCGGCCGTCACAGCGGCCAGTCCCGCCGGTGGTAGGCCGAGTCCCAGAAGATGTACTCGAGCTGCATCGCCGCGTTGTAGGCCGACAGCATCGCGTCACGCGTGCCGCTGGTGGCCCCCTCGGCCGCTTCGTCGGCGGCGGTGCGCATGCCGATCACCGCCTGGTGGAACGCCTCGTCGGCGTAGGTGTCGATCCACTTGCGGTAGGCATTGTCCGGCGCGGCGCGGGCATGGATGTCCCGCCCGACCTCGGCATAGATCCAGAAGCAGGGCAGCAGCGCGGCGAGCAGGATCTCGTACGGCTCGGCGAAAGCGGTGGCGATCAGATACGAGACGTAATGGTGGCACGCGGGGGAGACGTGCATGTCGGCGAAGGTGGCGGCGTCGATGCCCCACTCCTCGAGAAATGCGCCGTGAAGCGCCCGCTCGACGACGATCGCCTCCTTGGCGGCGTCGGTGAACTGGACGATGCGGTCCGGGTGCGGGGCCTTGGCGGCGGCGATCGCCAGCGCGCGGCCGAAGCCGATCAGATAGTGCGCGTCCTGGACGATATAATGCTCGAACGTCGAGCGTGGCAGCGTCCCCTCGGCCAGCTCGGCGTTGAAGGGCATCGTGCGGATGGTCTCGTAGGCCACCTCGTTGCGGGCCCAGGCAGTCGCGGAAAAGCTCATCGGTCCTCGCTGGCCGCCGGTTGCCGGTGCGGCCCTTGCCAAACTATCGCGCCACGGCCCGACAGCAAGGCCCACGGCCCGCCGCTAGTTGGCGAGGAACCCGTTCTGGGCCAGGCGGTCGGCCACGCTCTCCACCGGCTGGCTGGCGATCAGCACGCCGGCGCGCCCGGAGAAGCCGCGCAGGTGGTCCATCCCGCCGGCGAACACACCCGGCCGCCGCTGTACGACGCCGACCCGCTGGTCCGCCCGTGCCACCATGGCCAGCACATGCACGGCCGACCCCTCCGCCAGCAGCACCGTATCGGCCGCGTTGTAGGCGGCGATCTGCTCGGCGAAGGACAGCGACTCGGGCTGGATGATGCGGTAGCCGTGCCCCGCGAGCAGGGTTTCGAGTGCCTCCTCGCCGGGCGTGTCGCCATACTGCCGGCGTGAGACGTAGAGGCGGCGCGCCCCCTCCCCGGCACCGGAGATCGCGCGCAGCCGGCGGTGGACGAAGGCATGGAAGAGTGGGTGCCCGGCGCGCAGATGAAACCCGAAGAGCTGGCTCGGCACCACCAGCTCGGCGAACCGGGTGGGACGGACGACGGTGTGCACCGGCAGGTCCAGCCCGAGCGCGGCGAGCACGTCCTGGCCGAAATCGGCGAACGGGGTACGCTTGGGGCCGTGGGTGCGGATGAAGACCAGCGAGTCGAACTCGCCCTTCAGATGGTCGACCGCCCACAGCCGGCCCAGGCTCTCGACCAGGTAGTGGCCGAAGTGCGGGCCGATGATGCCGCCGAACAGATGCCGGCCTGGAACGACATCGCCACGGGCGCGCCGCTCCGACGGGAGCGGATCGGGGGCGATGTTGTCTTCCGGGATATTGCTGGCGCGGTGCAGGGAGAGGCCGCACAGGGCATCGTCGGCATGGTACACGCCGCTGTCCTGGATCGACACACCCTGCGGGCTCTTCACAACGTCGCCGACCCCCGTCACCGTCGCGTCCGGCACGATCTCGATGACCGGCGCGCGCACGGGCTCGGGGCGAGCGCGTTGATAGTCCAGGAAAGCGAGGTGCTTGGCGTAGGGATCGTCGGTCATGAGCACGTGCGAAGTTGGCTCCGGCGCGGCTGGAAGGCGGGCACGACCACGGACACCGTCCGCCCGGGCGAGGACGCCCGGCGCGGGCCGCGGGCCGCGGGGGTCAGCAGAAGCTGTTAAGCGTGGCTGCTGTCCTGGATCTGGGCGCGCTTGTTGTACTGGACGGAGGACCAGAGCGCCAGGATGATCAGCGAGGCGCCGAGGAGCCCCGTCACCAGCTCCGGCACATGCACCATCGACTGCGCGTACATGATCACCGACAGCACCAGGATCGAGTAGAATGCGCCGTGCTCCAGATAGCGGAACTGGGCGAGGGTGCCGCGCTCCACCAGCATGATCGTCATCGAGCGGACGTAGAGCGCGCCGATACCGAGGCCGATGGCGATGAGGAAGAGGTTCTGCGTCAGCGCGAAGGCACCGACCACGCCGTCGAACGAGAAGGAGGCGTCGAGCACCTCGAGGTAGAGGAAGGCACCGAAGCCGCCCTTGGCCGCCACACCGGCGACCTCGTTGCTCTGGTCCAGCAGGCGGCCCAGAATGTCGACCGCGGAGAAGGTGACGAGGCCGCACACGGCGCTGAAGAGGAAGGTCATCTCTTCGGCTTCGGGCTGCGCTTCGGAGATCAGGAGCGCGAGGAGGAGGACGAAAGCCATCTCCAGCCCGCGCACGGAGGCACAGCGGCGCAGCCGGTGCTCGACCGCATGCACCCAGTCGACCTCTTTCTCCTCGTCGATGAAGTAGGTGAGCGCCACCATCATCAGGAAGGTGCCGCCGAAGGCCGCGATGGCGAGATGCGCGTCGTTCATGATCGCGGCATATTCCTCGGGCTGCGATGCGGCGAGGACGATGGCCTGGATCGGGCCGATGTGCGCGGCGATGGCGACGACCGCCAGCGGGAAGATGATGCGCATGCCGAAGACGGCGATGACGATGCCCCAGGTGAGGAAGCGGTGTTGCCACTTGGGGTCCATCGTCTTCAGCTTGTTGGCGTTGACGATGGCGTTGTCGAAGGAGAGGGAGATTTCGAGAGCGGCGAGCACGATGCCGACGGCGAGGAACGACAGGCCCCCGGCGAACGTCCCCTTGGTGGCGTACCCGACCGCGAAGGCGAGGATGAGCCCGAGGATAGTCAGCCCGAGGGGCCAGCCGAAGTAGCGCACAGTCGCGGTCATCAAGGTATCCTACGCGAGCGCGTGACCGCGCTCTCCTTGCCGGCCCGACGCGCCGGCGGCGAGTTCCGTCCCTCCGTCGGACGTTGTCGAACCGCCCCCGGTGGGGCCGGCACCTCGTTCAGATAGAGTTCCGATTCGCCATTGTGAAGGCGGCGCCATCTTCGAGCCAGGCCCGCGACAGCGTGCCGACCGCCCCGCGCAGGCATCGCGAAAGGCTTGAAACGAGGGCGAAAGCGGCGTTCGGCCGCCTGCCGCCGGCCGGCGCGGGAGGGCGGCACGCCGCCGAAGGGACGACGCCGCACCCCTGAGGCCATCCGCCGCGCCTTCCGGCGCCGCGCGCCCGTCTCTACTCGCCGGCCTGGCGCATCGGCGTGCGGCCCGCCGCTTGATCGAGCGCCCGGGTGAGGTCGGCGACGAGGTCACCCGGATCTTCCAGCCCCACCGACAGGCGCAGCAGGCCGTCGTCGATCCCCAGCGCCGCCCGCGCTTCGGGCGCGAGGTTCTTGTGCGTGGTGGTCGCCGGGTGGGTCAAAAGGCTCTTGGCGTCACCGAGGTTGTTGGACAGCTTCACCAGCTCGAGCGCGTTGGCGACACGGAACGCCTCCTCGCGGCCGCCGTCGACCGAGAAGGCGAGCAGGGTCGACCCTGCCGCCATCTGCCGCTTGGCGAGCTCGGCCTGCGGGTGGTCGTCCCGCCCCGGATAGATCACGCGCTTGACCATCTTGTGGGTCGCCAGCGCGTCGGCCAGCACCCCCGCGGTCGCGGTCTGGGTGCGGATCCGCAGCGGCAGCGTCTCGAGCGACTTCAGCAGCACCCAGGCGTTGAACGGGCTCAGCGACGGCCCGGTCTGGCGCAGGATGATGTCGAGGTTGTCCTTGATCCACGCGTCCCGGCCGAGGATCGCGCCGCCCAGGCAGCGTCCCTGCCCGTCGATGTGCTTGGTGGCCGAGTAGACGACGATGTCGGCCCCCAGCTTCAGCGGGCTCTGCCACAGCGGCGTCGCGAACACGTTGTCGACGACGACCTTGGCCTCGGGCGCCTTGGCGTCGCGGATCGCGGCGACCCCGGCGATGTCCACCAGCGCGAGCGTCGGGTTGGTGGGGCTCTCCATGAAGAAGGCCTTGGTATTGGGCTTCACCGCCGCCTCCCAGGCGGACAGGTCCTCCCCGTCGACCAGCGTCGACTCCACGCCGAAGCGCGGCAGGTAGGTCTCGACGATGTAGCGACAGCCGCCGAACAGCGCGCCGGCGGCGACGATGTGATCGCCCGCCTTCAACGCGGCCGTCAGCGCGGCGGTGACGGCCGCCATCCCGGACGTGGTGCCGCGGCAGGCCTCGGCCCCCTCCAGCGCGGCCATGCGGCGCTCGAACATCGTGACGGTCGGGTTGCCGTAGCGCGAATAGACGTAGCCCTCCGCCTCGCCGGCAAAGCGGGCGGCGGCCTCCTCGGCGCTGTCGTAGACGAACCCCTGGGTCAGGAACATCGCCTCGGAGGTCTCGCCGAACTGGGAGCGCATGCCGCCTTCGTGCACCAGGCGGGTGGCCAGAGCCCATTCGTCAGACATCAGTCCCTCCAAAACACCGGCGTAAACAAAATCAGCACGGTCATGATCTCGAGCCGGCCGAGTAGCATGACGAACGACAGGAGCCACAGCTCGAACTCGCCCAGCGGCGAGAAATTGCCGGCCGGTCCGATCGTCTCGCCGAGACCCGGTCCCACGTTTGTGAGCGCTGTCTGGGCGCCGGTCAACGCCGTGATGAAGTCCTGGCCCGCGAGGGAGAGGGCGAGGATGGTCAGTCCGTACACCAAAAAGAATGCGATGAAGTAGATGACGACGGAGTCGAACACATCCTGTTCGATGATCCGGTCGCCGAAGCGTAGCGGCTGCATCGCATGCGGATAGACCAGCCGCGTGAACGCGCGCCGCAGCGCCTGAAACACGATGATGAAGCGGTAAACCTTGATACCGCCGGTCGTCGACCCCGAGCAGCCGCCGATGAACGTCAGAATATAGAAGACGCCGAACGCGAACGGGCCCCACACCGCATAGTCGTCGGAGGCGAAGCCCGTGGTCGTGACGATGGAGACGACGTTGAAGGCGGCCTGCGTGAACGCGTCGGCGACGTCGATGTTGCGGGTCTGGTCGAGCCAGATCGTCAGGCAGACCGTCACGGCGAAGACGCCGATAATGAAGGTGCGCACCTGCCAGTCGTGCCACAGGTTGAGCCGCCCGCGCACCAGCGCCTCGACGTAGACCACGAAGGGCAGCGCGCCGACGATCATGAAGAACACCGCCGCCCACAGGAGCCGCGAATCCTCGAAGAAGCCGAAAGAGCGGTCGTGGTTGGAGAAGCCGCCCGTCGAAATGGTCGTCATCGCGTGGCAGATCGCGTCGAACACGCTCATGCCGAGCGCGGCATAGACGATCGCGCAGGCGACCGAGATGAACACGTAGATGAAGCACAGTGCACGCGTCACCGAGACCAGCCGGGGCAACGCCTTGTCCGACCGGTCGGAGTTCTCGGTGCGGAAGACCTGCATGCCGCCGATCCGCAGGAACGGGAACAGGAAGAGCCCGATGGCGACGATGCCGATGCCGCCCAGCCACTGCAACATCGCCCGCCACAGCAGGAAGGAGCGCTGCATCGCGTCGAGTTCGGAGAGCACCGTCGCGCCGGTCGTCGTCAGCCCGCTCGCCGCCTCGAAGAAGCCGGCCGCCGGGGTGATCGGCAGCGAGGACAGCCAGAAGGGGATCGCCGCGATCACGGTCGACGTCACCCAGATCACACTGGTCAGCAGGAAGCCGAAGCGCGGGGTGAAGCTCGGCACGTTCTCGCGCAGGGACACGACCCCCAGCACCGAGACGCAGAACACACCGCATGCCGACACGGCGAAGACGCTCCAGCTCGCCTCCCCGTCGGCGAGGTCGACGAGCGCGGGCACCACCATCGCGAGCGAAAGCACGATGCCGAAGTAGCTCGCGATGTAGAGAGCGGGGCGCAGGTGCAGAAGCCCGCGGGGGATATGGTGGTATCGCCGTTCGTGCCGTTCGTTCCGTCCGCTCAGCTGCGCCACATGCGGCCTCTGCCTCTCTTCGGATCGCGGTGGATCGGGTTCGTCGCGATAGACCAAGGGACCGGGCGGATAAAGCGGCGCCGGCCGCCGCGCGCCCATTCGGCCGCCCGCCGTGACCGAGAGGTCACATCAACGTTTCACGCCATCCGCCCGACAAAGTGGGACAAACGCGGCATCGATGACGTAAAGATACCAATGACATCGGATCGAGACCAGGATTGCGGATGGAAGGCGAAGCGTCTCACACCGTGCCGTACATCAAGGAAGCCACGATCTTCCTGGTTTCGGCGGGGATCGTCGTTCCGATCCTTCAGCGGTTCGGCATCAACACCATCCTCGGCTACCTGATCGCCGGCATCGCGGTGGGCCCCTACGGCATCATCCACCTGACGGACGATATCTTCGGCGTGCCGTTGGCCCTGTTCACCATCACCGACACCGAGGGTGTGCGGCAAATCGCCGAGCTGGGCGTGGTCTTCCTGCTCTTCCTGATCGGGCTGGAGCTGTCGGCGCCGCGGTTGTGGGCGATGCGGCGGCTGGTGTTCGGGCTCGGCGGGTTGCAGGTCGTCGTCACCGCGGTGGCGCTGACGGGAGCGGGCCTCGCCGCGGGGTTGCAGCTGGAACCGGCGGTCGCGGTCGGCGCGGCGCTGGCGCTGTCCTCCACCGCGATCGTGGTGCAGCTTCTCATCGGCGCCGGCCGGCTCGCCTCGCCCTCCGGCCAGGTGATGTTCTCGATCCTTCTGATGCAGGATATCGCCGTGGTGCCGGTGCTCCTCGTCATCGGCTCGATGGCCGGGGCGGGCGACACCTCCGTCCTCATGCACCTCGCCAAGAGCCTGGCGCTGGCGGCGGCGATGATCACCGCGATCCTGCTGGCGGGCCGGCGCGTCCTCGCCCCGGTGCTGCGCTTCACCGGGGCGCGGCAGGATCGGGACATGTTCACCGCCGCCGCGCTCCTCGTCATCCTGGCGACGGCGGAGCTGACCTCGATGGCCGGCCTGTCGATGGCGCTGGGGGCTTTCCTCGCCGGCCTGGTGTTCGCCGACACCGAGTTCTCGCACCAGCTCGAGGTCGAGATCGCGCCGTTCAAGGGCTTGCTGCTGGGCCTCTTCTTCCTGTCGGTCGGCATGACGATCGACCCCGGCGTCGTCCTCGAGCAGCCGCTGACCTTACTGGCGATCATCACCGTGGTCTCGCTGATCAAGGCCGTCATCATCACCGTCCTGGCACTGGCCTTCCGCCAGCCGCTGGCCGTCGCGGTGGAGAGCGGGCTGATGCTGGCGCAGATCGGCGAGTTCTCGCTGGTGGGGCTGTCGCTCGCCTACACGCTCGGCGTCGTCCCGTCGGACGTGGCCAAGCTGCTGGTGGTGTCGGCGGGCGTGGCGATGGCGCTGACGACGGCGTCCTCCGGCCTCATCCACCGCCTCACCGAGCGACTCGTCAGCACCAATCGGGAGGCGGTGCCGAGCGCGGCGAGCCTGGGCACCGGCGCGCCGGACGACCACGTCATCATCGCCGGGTTCGGGCGCATCGGCCGCTCCATCGGCGCCCTGCTCGACGCACACCGCATCCCCTATCTGGCGCTGGAGATGAACTCGCGCGCGGTGACGCAGGCCCGTTCTAAGGACCTGCCGGTCTATTTCGGCGACGTGCGCCGGCTCGACGTGCTGCAGAACGCGCACGTCTCCACCGCGCGGGCGATCATCCTCACCATGGACAGTCCCGCCGCCAACGCCGACGCCGTGCGCCACCTGCGCCAGGCCGGGCTGACGGTGCCGGTCATCGTGCGCGCGCGCGACACGTCCAACGCCTCCGAGCTCTACGCGCTGGGCGCCGACGAGGTGGTGCTGGAGGCGTTCGAGGCGTCGTTGCAGATGGGCGAGGAGACGCTGGTGGCGATCGGCTTCCCGCGCGACGCCGCGCACAGCATCATCGAGGAGCGCCGCGACACCGGCCGGCGCGACCTCGCCAACGCCGCCCTCTCCCGCCCAGAGGGCTCCTGACGCCACCCCATCCCGCACGGCACGGGCTCCCCCGCCCCGCGACCAGGGCACGGCCAGCCTGGTTCCTCGTGGAGCCCGAGCGGCCGCGGCGGTCCCGGCGCAGTCAGACGTCGAGCCGGTCGACCCCGCCGTGCGCCGCGCTCCAGGCGAGCGGGGAGCGCAGGAACTTCTCCACCTCGGCAAGGGCGCCGCGGTCGAGCGACCGGTCGTCGGCGGCGACGCGCATCACGTCGCTCCACCGGGCGAGTGCGTGCAGCGTCATGCCGTGGCGGCCGAGGGCGTCGCTGGAGCCGGGGAAGATGTCGTGATGGAAGACGACGAAGCAGTGCGCCACCTCCGCGCCCGCCCCGCGCAATGCCTCGGCGAAGCGGACCTTGCTGCCGCCGTCCGTGGCGAGATCCTCCACGAGGAGCGTGCGCTGGCCCTCCCGGAAGGCTCCCTCGATCTGCGCGTTGCGGCCGAACCCCTTGGGGGCCTTGCGCACATATTGCATCGGCAGCGCCATCAGGTCGGCGATCCAGGCCGCGAAGGGGATGCCGGCCGTCTCGCCGCCGGCCACCGCGTCGAACCGCTCCAGCCCGACGTCGCGCGCCAGCGATCCGACGGCGAGCTGCATCAAGGTGGCGCGCAAACGCGGGTAGGCGATCAGCTTGCGGCAGTCGACATAGACCGGCGACTTCAGGCCCGAGGTGTAGGTGAACGGCTCTTCGGGACGCAGATGCACGGCCTGCACCTCGAGCAGCGCGCGGGCGGTAATTCGCGCGACGTCCTCGCGGGGCAGGATGGTGGCGGCGGTCATTGTCGGTCTCTCTCGTTGTCAGCGGGCGGGTGGAATCAGCGGCCGGGCAGTGCGGGCGAACCCTCGACCCGCCAGGTGATGTCGAATCCGGGGTTGAAGAGCGTCACCGGCCCGTCGGCGGTCACGATCGGGTCGAGCGGAACCGGTGCGCCGCGGGTGAGTGTCACGGTGTCGGGGTTGGGTGCCAGCCCGTAGAAGGCTGCGCCCTGGTCGGACACGAACGCCTCCAGCTTGTCGAGCGCGCCGACCGCCTCGAAGAGGTGCGCCAGGATGGCGAGGGCGACCGGCGCCGTGAAGCACCCTGCCGCACCGCAGGGGCCGAGCTTCCTGGGGTCCGTGTGCGGCGCCGAATCCGAGCCGAAGAAGAACGACGGATCGTCCCCCGTGGCCGCGGCGACAAGCGCCTCGCGGTCCTCGCGGCGCTTGACAATGGGGAGGCAGTAGTTGTGCGGGCGGATCCCGCCGGCCAGCAGGTCGTTGCGGTCGATCACGAGGTGGTGTGCGGTGATGGTGCCCGCCATGCCCTCGGTGCCGCGCACGAAGTCGATCGCGGCGCGGGTCGACAGGTGCTCCAGCACGATCTTCAAGTCCGGCACGCGGGCGCGCAGCGGGGCGAGGACGCGCTCCAGGAACACCGCCTCGCGGTCGAAGATGTCCACCTCGTGGTCGGTCACCTCGCCGTGGATGCACAGGACGAGGCCGCGCTCGGCCATCCGCTCCAGCACCGGCGTCAGCGCCGCGACGTCGTTGACGCCGGACGCGGAGTTGGTGGTGGCGTGCGCGGGGTAGAGCTTGGCCGCGGTGCAGACGCCGGCGACCTCGTCGATCGTCTCGGGCGTCGTCTCGTCGGTGAGGTAGAGCGTCATCAGCGGCTCGAACAGCGCGTCCGGCGCGCCGGCGGTGACGGCGGCCAGGATGCGGTCGCGGTAGGCACTCACCATCGCGGCGTTGACCACCGGCGGCACCAGGTTGGGCATGATGATCGCGCGGGCGAAGTCGAGCGAGCCGGTGGCGACCGCGTCGAGGATTGCCCCGTCGCGCAGGTGCAGGTGGAAGTCGTCGGGGCGGCGGATGGTGAGGGTGTCTGTCATGGTCCGGCAGGGTCAGGCGCGGCGCGGGAGGTCGCGCGCGGCGATCCCCCGGGCGGTGCAATGGGTGGCGAGCGCGTCGATGAGGTTCGGCATGGCGAGCGGGCGCGAGAACGTCGCCGATCCGACCGCGACCGCCGAGGCGCCGGCGGCCATGTAGTCGAGCGCGTCCTGCAACGTGGCGATGCCGCCGCAGCCGACGATCGGAACGCCGGGCAGCTTCTGCGCCACCTGGTAGGTGCAGCGCAGGTTGACCGGCTTCACCGGCATGCCCGAGAGCCCACCGGTGACGTTGGCGAGCGCCGGCCGCCCGTCACGCCGGAAGGCGATCCCGGTCAGCGTGTTGGCGACGATCAGCGCGTCGGCCCCGGCCTCGACGCTGGCGGCGGCGACCGCGGCGATGTCCTCGGCGTTGGGCGAGAGCTTGGCCCACAGGGGGAGCGCCGTCGCGCGGCAGGCGGCGACCACCTCGGCAGACGCGGCGGGGTCGAGCGCGAAGGAGCGGCCGCCTTCCTCGAGGTTGGGGCAGGAAAGGTTCAGCTCGATGGCGTCGATCCCGGTCCCCTCGAGCGCTGCGATCAGCTCGGCGAAGCCCGCCGCCGTGTCGGCCGAGATCGAGACGATGACCGGCGTCCCCCACCCCAGGTAGGCCGGCAGCGTCTTCGTCAGGAACGCCTCGACCCCGTCGGACGGGATGCCGACCGCATTGAGGAGCCCGCCGCCGGTCTCGGTCAGGCGGTTGGGCGGGTGGCCGGGGCGGTAGCCGGGCATCAGCGTCTTGGGGACGAGCGCGCCGAGACGGCCGAGGTCGAACACCCGCCCGTAGGAGGCGGCGAAGGTGCCGGATGCGGGGATCACCGGGTTCTTCAAGGTGACCGCGCCGATGGGGACCGTGAGGTCGGGCATCGAGGCACTCATCGGAACGCCACCTCCGCGATCGGGAAGATCGGCCCTTCGCAGACGAGGTGGTAGCGCTCGTCGCGGAACTTGCGGATGCAGGACTTGCAGGCGCCGATCCCGCACGGCATCGCCACCTGTAGCGCGGCGAACCCGGGGACGCCCTCGCGCTCGCACCACGCCTGGACCTCGCCCATCACATGGTCGAACGCCCCGGCGGCGACGGCGGCGGGGCGCGCCGCGGCGAGCGCTGCGACAACCTCGCTTCCGGCGAGGCGCGTCACCTCTGCGACCGGCTCGAACATGGCGATCAGCGCCGCGTCCTGCTCGCCGGCGGTGACGGGGCCGGCGGGCGCGTCGGGCGGGCGGGTGACGAAGACGACGCGCGTGCGCTCCCCGGCGGCTCTGCGCTCGTGGCAGAGCGCCAGCATGGTGCCGAAGTGCGCCCCCTCGACAACGATCAGCGCGTCCGGCCCGAGCGGCTCGAACGGGTGGCCGAGCGGGCCGAAGAGGTGGAGCGCCTCGCCCGGCTCGGCGGCGGCGATCAGGCGCGTCCCCTCGCCCTGGTAGCCGAAGGAGATCGTCAGCGGGTCGGTGGCGATGATGCTCATCGGCCGTGCCAGCAGCGGCGCCCCCTCCCGGTTGGAGCTGACCAGCAGGAACTGCCCCGCGCGCGCGCCGGCGAAGGCGGCCGGGGCGTCGAACGTCATCGTCGTGACGGCGCGGTCCTCGGCGATGGTGCGCACGGGGGCATCGCCGGCGAAGACCGGCGCGCCGGCAGGGGCGACCCGCGTTTCGGGGCCGATATCGGTCGACGCGGCGCTCATGCGGAGGCTCCGAGAAAGCCCGAGAGGAAGGCGGCGATGTTGTCGGTCAGCGGCTCCGAAAGGTAGCCGCCTTCCTGGATGATGGCGGTCGGCAGCCGTGCCGCCCCCAGCATCTCGCCCGCGCGGCCGATCCCCTCGGTGGTGACGCTCATGCCGCCTAGCGGGTCGCTGGCATGAATGTCCAGCCCCAGCGACAGGACGAGGTTGTCGGCGCCGAACCGGGCGATGCGCCCGAGCGCGACGCCGATCGCGTCCAGCCAGGCGGCATCCTCGGCACCGATGGGGAGAGGCAGGTTGACGTTCGCCCCCTCCCCGTCGCCGACGCCCGCCTCGTGCGCGTAGCCCCAGAACCAGGGATAGAAGAAGGCCGGGTCGGCGTGGATCGACACGAAGAGGATGTCGCCGCGGGCGTAGGTGATCGCCTGCGTGCCGTTGCCGTGGTGGACGTCGATGTCGAGGATGGCGGGGCGGCCTCCCTCGGCGATCAGCGCCTCGGCGGCGATCGCGGCGTTGTTGAGGAAGCAATGCCCGCCGGCGACCTCGCGCGCGGCGTGATGGCCGGGCGGGCGGGCGAGCGCATAGGCGGGCCGGCCGGTGGCGGCGACCTCCTGCGCGGCCGCGACCGCACCGTCGGCCGCACGGCAGGCGGCCGCCCAGGTGACGGGGCCGATGGGGACGGCCCCGTCGCCCATATGCCAGCCGGCGCGGCCGACGATCCCGGTCGGATACGAGGCATGGGCGAGGCGCGGCTGGGCGTTGGCGAGCACCTCTTCGCCGGCGTTCGGGAGCGCCTGCCAGGCGGCGTGCGCGCCCTCCAGAAAGTCGAGGTAGCGGGGCGAGTGGACGGCGGCGCGCGTCAGCGGCGAGGCGACGGGCGGCTCCTCGGCCGTGAGGTTCAGCCGGGAGAGACCGGCCAGCAGGCGTTCCGCCCGTTCGGGCCGCTCCTCGTTCTGCGCGATGCGGCCGCGCAGGATGAAGGACTTCGGGCTGTGATGCGCGGTCTCGGCCGCGTAGAAAGAGCGCATGGGACTTCCAAGCCGGGGCCGGACGGTGGAGGAGGAGGCGGATGCGTCGCTGCGCGACCGGCCCCATCATCCTCGACAGACGCCGCGCAAGCAAGGTTCGCCCCCAGGTGAACCACTGCCGTGCACGGCGAGCTTGGTATGCCGCCCGCTCGGGCGCGCCGTCCGCTCCGGCGTGTCACACGGTGAAGCGGAGCGCCCAGCCGGTGCCGACAGCCTGCTCCAGCGGCAGCAGCGTGCCGCCCAGCTGCATCACCAGCGCGCGGACGATGTTGCTGCCCGACCCGTGGCTGCCGCGCCGCTCCTCCCCGGCCGCCGCCGCCGCACCGACGCCGTCGTCCGACACGGTGATCTCGTGCCGTTCGTCCGACGCCAGGCGCAGCACCACGTGCACCGCGCCCCGCCGCCCCGCCGGGAAGCCGTGCTTGAGCGCGTTGGTAATGAGCTCGTTGACGATCAGCGCGATCGGCGAGCCGAGCGCCACCGGCACCTCGAGCGGCTCCAGCTCGGCGGTGATCACGACCCCGTCCGGCGCCAGCGCGTCCTCCAGACCCTCGCAAACGCGCGACAGCAGGTCGTCGGCCCGCAGCGAGGTGGTCTCGCGGTGGGCGTCGAGCACGTCGTGCATCGCGGCGATCGACATCAGGCGCCGCTCGAAGGCCGAGATCTCCTGGTCCGCCTCCTCGTCCTGCACGTTGCGCCGGGCGGTTCGCACCAGGGACATCAGCAAGGCGAGGTTGTTCTTCACCCGGTGGATCAGCTCGCGCTGCGCATCCGGCTCGTCACCGGCGGCGAGGTCCGGGTGCGGCTCGGGCAACGCCAGCGCCGGCGCGGTGGCGAACGCGTCGCTGGTGACGAGGATGTGTCTCTGCGGCAGCACCGGCGGGCGATGCACCACCAGCGGCCGGGCGCGCAATGCGAGGTTGGAGCCTTCCCCCTCGGCCTGCCGCGGGGTCAAGGAGAAGCTGCGCCAATCGTCGGCCGCGGCGATGGCCGCCAGCGTCAGGCGCACGTCGTCGGCGTCCTCGGCCCAGAGCTCGGCGAACGGCCGGTCGACGAGGTCCCGCCCCACCGCCTTGCAGGCCCATTCGTTGGCATAGGCGATATGCTCGTCGTCGGTCAGCATGATGACCGCGATGTCGAGTTTGTTGAGGATCTCGGCGCCGATTTCGAACGCGCCCGGTTGTGGCCGGCCGCGCAGGGAGGGCGCGGGCCGCGGCGCATCGTAGGCGAGCGGAGTCGACGCCTCGCGGTTCTCGCTCGGCTTGGCGACGCCGGCCGCCGATCCCTGGCCGCCCGATCGCAAGTAGGAGTGCAGGCCCTGCGTGGTCATCCCGCCCTCCATTCGGGGAGGCAGGCATCCACGTCGCGCCGGCCGCTCGGAACGCCGAGTGGCAAACGAAGACGGACATCTTCGGACATGATACGCTGCCCTATACCAGTCGCGGCCGACAGCCGCGGAACACAATCCGACACCAACCGGTACACCGCCATCATGCCCTCGCGGGCGGGCGCACCGTGTTCGCGTCTCGCGGGCCACCTACTGGCGTGACCCACACAATGAGGTATCAGGTGCGGCTGGTGCGTGGCTGAAGCGGCCTGCGTCGCACCGGAACGGCGCGTCGTGTCGCCGGCCGGTGCATCGCGCCCGTCGCGCCCCCATCTGAACGGGACGGAGGTGCATATGGTCGCAATCGCTGTGAGAGGCCTCGTCGTGGCGCTGATCGCCGTCGTCGTAGTCGGCGCCACCATCTACGTCCACGATCAGAACGAAGCGCCGCCCCCGCTGGTCGACGCCGACGGCAACGTCATCGAGGACACCACCGGCTTTACCGAGGTTCCCGGCTTCTTCGACGGCAGCGCCCCGCACGAACTGGTGCGTTACGACCTGCCGGAGGCGACCGTGACGCCGCCGCTGGCCGAGGGCGTGGAGGCGATCACCTTCCCGGACCTGTGGGCTCCGGGCGACTTCAAGCTCGACGTGCCGCCCGAGGCGCGCCTCGGCACCCCCACGAAAGACACCTTCGAGGACGGCATGACGGACGAAGACATCGCCAACTTCTTCCTCGACATGTCCGACATGCGCGAGATGCAGCCGCGCGTCGGCCGCGTGCGCGACGAACTCGACGGCAAGCGCGTGCGGCTCGCCGGCTACGCGAGCCCGGTCGGCTTCGAGCTGGACGAGCGGCAGTTCCTGCTGGTGCCCGAGCTGGGCGCCTGCGTGCACGTCCCGCCGCCGCCGCCCAACCAGGTCATCTACGTCGACTACCAGCAGCTCGCGCCGGAGGTCGGCGACCCGGTGTGGGTGACCGGCACCCTGCGTGCCACCCCCGTCGCGACCATCCTCGCCGACGTCGGCTACCGCCTCGAGGACGTCACCGTGGAGCCCTACCGCTAGGTCTGCGGCCCGCTCACGCCAGGAAGGGCGCGGAGTTCACCGAGTATTGCGCCGCGTCGAACGCGGCCCAGACCGATTTCGGCGCATAGGTGACCGCGTCGTGGCCGGTGCGCGCGTCGTAGGTGTCGCTCAGGCCGCGCAGGCTCGCCAACAGGTCGTCCAAATGCGGGTATCCGGCGCGGCCGTTGAAGGAGCGCGCATCGTCCAGCACCAGGACGAACTCGCGCGTGAGGTCCGTGGTCAGCAGCGCCACCTCCTGCGTCAGCACCGACTTGGTTTCCGCCTGGCCGGTGTGGTCGCCCGAGCAGTGCGCGTCGAGCCAGAAGAGCGTGCGGTCCGGCAGAGTGGGGACCAGCTCGGGCAGAATCACCGCCGAGTTGCCGAGATGCTGGGTCACGTTGGGCCGCTCCGCCAGCTTCTCCTTGGCGCGGACGAACTGGCGCTCGTCGATCTCGATCGTGTGGACCGCGAGACCGTCGCAAAAACTCATCATCGCCGATGTGGTGCCGGCGAGCGTCCCGGTTTCGACGAAGGCGGTCGAGCCGGCGGCCTGACGCATCCGATCCAGCCACAGCACCTTGACCGTCTGCGGCGGGGGCACCGGCGACCCGTCGAGCGCCCAGTCGGCGATCGACCGGTACGCGTACATTCTGCTCCATTTGTCGACCATGATGCCACCTGTGTCCAATCGCATGACGTTATTTCGGTGACGATGCGAACGGGGGCCGGCGTAGTCCACCCCCATCGTCTTCCGCGCGCCGGAACCCCGCCGCACACCCGGCGCGACATCTTTGCCCTTCGTCGTCGACACGCCGGACGCGATGGTGTCAGCTTCGCCGATCCTCGATCTGCGAGCGGACCGGCCCATGGACGTCAACACCCTCCCCCTCTCTTCGGACGCGATGCTGGAGGGCCTGCGCCCCTGGATCGAGTGCGAGAGCCCGACCTACGACCCGGCGGCGGTGACGCGCATGGTGGGCATCGCCTGCGATCGGCTGCGCGAGCTGGGCGCGCGGGTGGAACACATCCCCGGCCCGCCCGGCCTCGGCGACTGCGCCCGCGCCGTCTTCCCCCACCCGCGGCCGGACACGCCCGGCGTCCTGGTGATGGCCCACCTCGACACGGTGCATCCGCACGGGACGCTGGAGCGGCTCCCCTTCCGCCGCGAGGGAGACATCGCGACCGGACCGGGCCTGTGCGACATGAAGGGCGGCACCTATGCCGCGCTCGAGGCGGCGCGCGCCCTCGCCGAGGTCGGCCACGAGACGCCGCTGCCGATCCACGTGCTGCTGACGTCGGACGAGGAGATCGGCACTCCCGGCACGCGCGCGCTGATCGAGGCGGAGGCGGCGAAGCACAAATATGTCCTGGTGCCGGAGCCGGGGCTGATGGGGCCGTCCGCGGTCTGCACCGGCCGCTACGCGATCGCCCGCTACCACCTCGCCGCGCACGGGGTGGCGAGCCACGCGGGGATCCGCCTGTCGAAGGGGCGCTCGGCGATCCGGGAGATGGCCGAGCGCATCCCGCAGATCGAGGCGATGACGGACGCGGACTGCACCTACTCGGTCGGCGTGGTGCACGGCGGCCAGTGGGTGAACTGCGTGTCGACCGTGTGCCGGGGCGAGGCGCTGTCGATGGCCAAGCGCCAGGCCGATCTCGATCGCGGGATCGAGCGGATGCTGGGGATGAGCCACCGCAACGAGGACGGCAGCGGCTTCGAGGTCGCGCTCAGCGTGGTGCGTCCGGTGTGGGAGCCGGGCGCGGGAACGCTGGCGCTCTTCGAACGGGCGAAGCGGATCGCGGCGACGATGGGTATCGAGCTGACGCATGACAGTGCCGGCGGCGGCTCGGACGCCAACTTCACCGGGGCGCTGGGGATGGCGACGCTGGACGGGCTCGGGCTCGACGGCGAGATGGTGCACACGCTGCACGAATATATCGAGGTGGAGAGCCTCGCCCGCCGCGCCCGCCTGATGGCCGGGCTGATGGCCGAGTTGGACTGACCCCGCGCCGCCCGCCTGGGTCGCCGCCGGCGAGCCACAGCGGGCGGGATCGCGCCGCGGCACTCGACGGCGGGCCGGTTTTCGGCGATGGAGCGGTCCGGCGTCGCTACGGCGCCTCGACGTGCGGCGAGCGTTCGCCGCGTCCGCCGGCCGTTCGCCAGCCGAACGACCCTCTATTCTATTGGGCGCGGGCCGACCCGGCGGACCGGCGCGCGATCTGGGACGGATGATGACGGCGCGCATCGAAGCGGACTATCTCCTCGACACCGCCTACCCGCTGCAGGAGGCCGCCGCCGCGCTGGCCCGTGAGCAGTCGTGCGGCGCGTTCGCCGCGGCTGCCGGGCTGGGCGACGCGGCCGCCAGGGAGGCGCGCGCCGCGGCGCGGGTCGAGGCGCTGGAGGATCTGGGGCCGGTCGCGGCGCCGGCGCTGCCCCACGCCGGCCGCCGGAGCGAGCCGCACCGCCGCGCCGCCCTCACGCTGTCGTGGCCGCTGGAGACGCTCGGCGCGTCGGTGCCGAACCTGATGACGACGGTGGCCGGCAACCTCTTCGAGCGGCCCGAGGCGGCCGGGCTCAAGCTGACCGCGCTGCGCCTGCCGCGCGCGTTCGCCGCCGCCTATCCGGGGCCCGCGTTCGGCATCACCGGAACGCGGCGCCTGGCGGGGGTGGAGGGCCGGCCGCTGATCGGGGCGATCGTGAAGCCGTCCGTCGGCTATACGCCGGCGCAGACGGCGACGCTGACGCACCTCTTGTGCGGCGCCGGGGTCGACTTCATCAAGGACGACGCGCTGCAGGCGGATGGCCCGTCCTGCCCGTTCGAGGAGCGGGTGCGGGCGGTGCTGGACGTGGTCGACGAGCACGCGCAGCGCACCGGTCGGCGCGTGATGGTCGCCTTCAACCTCACCGGCTCGGTGGACGAGATGCGGGCCCGGCACGACCTGGTGCTGGAGCTCGGCGGGACTTGCCTGATGGTGAGCCTGAACGCCGTCGGCCTCGCCGGACTGGAGGCGTTGCGCCGGCACAGCCAGCTGCCGATTCACGGCGACCGGGCCGGCTGGGGCCTCTACGACCGCCACCCCATGCTCGGCATCGCCTTTCCGGCGTGGCAGGTCTTCTGGCGTCTGCTGGGCTGCGACCAGATGCACCTCAACGGGTTCGGCAACGCGCTGTGCGAGCCCGACGCCAGCGTGGTGCAGTCCGCCCGCGCCTGCCAGGCACCGTTGTTCGCGCAGAAGCCGATGGCGGTGATGCCGGTCCTGTCGGCGGGGCAGACGGCACGGCAGGTGCCGGCGACCTGGGCGTCGTTGCAGAACACGGACCTGATCTATGCGGCCGGCGGCGGGATCATGACGCACCCGGACGGGCCGGGAGCCGGCGTCGCCGCCCTGCGCGAGGCGTGGGAGGCGGCGATGTCCGGCACGCCGCTCGCCGTCTTCGCTCGCACCCGCCCCGCCCTGGCCGCCGCACTGCAAGCAGCCACGCGCCCATAGGGACCCGGCGCCGGTGACCTCCGGTGAAGGGCGACCGGCCTCGCTGGACGCCTGGCACCGGCGGGCGCCGCATGGCCTCGCTGGACGCCGCACGGCCCCGGTGGACGCCGAATGGCCCCGCTGGACGCCGCATGGCCTCACTGGACGCCGCATGGCCCCGCTGGACGCCGCATGGCTTCGGTGGGTGCCGAATGGCTTCGATTTGCGCCGTTGTGTTCCGGTGCGGCCGTCGTCGGTCTCGGCGCACGACATTGGCCGGGACGGACGCTTCCGCCCGTCTGGTCGCCGGCGATGGCGCGTTCGCGGTGCCGGTGTTCCCGCTCGCCGGAGGTGAGCGGGTGGCGGGTCAGCCTTCCGCGTCGGTGCCGAAGTCGCCGTCGTCGGTGCCGGATGTGACGCACAGGATGCGCGCCGAGCGGCCGGCCGCCGCCTCGTAGTGGTGGGCGCGGCGGCTGTCGAGATAGACGCTGTCGCCGGTTTCGAGGGTGATCGGGTCGGCATCCTCGAGGTCGACGCGGACGGTCCCCTTGAGGACGAGGACGAACTCTTCCCCGCCGTGGCCCTCCAGCCGGCGATATTCGCCTTTGCGGGGCGGCTTCAGCGTGGCGAAGGTGGGGGTCATCCGCTTGTCCGGCACATGGGCGAAGAGTTTTTCGTGCAGCGCGTCGGACAGCATCGTGATTTCGGCCTCACCGCGGCGGCTGACAGCGACCGCCCCGTCCCGCAGGCGCGATTCGTTGGTCTCGATCAGGTCGGTCACGTCGACCTCGAGGCCGCGGGCGAGCTTGCGGAAGCAGTCGTAGGTGGGGGTCATGCGGTTCCGCTCGATCTTCGAGATCGTCGAGATCGCGAGGCCGGACCGCTCGGCAACGCGTTGAATCGTCAGCCCCTTGGCCTTGCGAACGGCCTTCGCGCGGGCTGCGAGTGTGAGGCTCGCCCCGTCGCTCGACGTCACTGTCTGGTCGGTCGCAAGGTCTGTCATCATCTGAAGAGTAATGCGGCAATGGACCGCTGACAACTACTGCTCGCCGTCATGGCCAAGATTTTTCAGACTTCATATTACCGTTTGTCAATAAACCCCGCCCACGAGGACAGGGGAAATAGACGACGGACGGTCGTCATATCACGCCTAATCAGACGAAGCCTTGCGCCGAATTTACACTCCAGTATTGGAAGCGTATGACTTTAATATAAATGTTTTGAATCATGTTTTCTTGTGAACTTTCTGACGCTTAGCGGCAGCCGCACCGGCGCCGCCTCGGCCGGCGTGCCCAGGATCACGGCACCCGTCACACAGGTAAGGCGGCTGCCGTCGCCGGGACCGCGCGGGCTTTTGGGTCGCGTGGCGGATTTTTCGCCGCCGCCCCCTTCGGCTCCCGGTCCCGGCAAAGTAAGAGCGAGGCAAGAACGACAAATCCGAGAGGAGAGACCATGGCCAAGCCCGTGATGATCTGCGTGGCGATCACCGGAAGCCTGCCCAAGAAGGTCGACAATCCCGCCGTGCCGATCAGCGTCGCCGAGCAGATCGAGTCGACCCACGAGGCCTTCGAGGCCGGCGCCACCATCGTCCACGCCCACGTGCGCAACGACGACGAGAGCCCGACCTCCGATCCGGAGCGCTTCGCCCGGTTGAAAGAAGGCCTGGAGACCCACTGCCCCGGCATGATCGTGCAGTTTTCCACCGGGGGCCGGTCCGGCGCGGGGAAGACGCGCGGCGGTATGCTGCCGCTGAAACCGGACATGGCCTCGCTTTCGGTCGGCTCCAACAACTTCCCCACCCGCGTCTACGAGAACCCGCCCGACCTCGTCGACTGGCTGGCCGCCGAGATGCTCGAATACGGCATCAAGCCCGAGATCGAGGCCTTCGATCTCAGCCACATCTTCAAGGCCAAGGAGATGAAGGACAAAGGGCAGCTCGCCGGCACGCCCTACGTCCAGTTCGTCATGGGGGTGAAGAACGCCATGCCGGTCGACCGCGAGGTGTTCGACTTCTACATCGCCACCGTGCATCGCTTCTTCGGCGAGGACGCGCCCTGGTGCGCGGCCGGCATCGGCGCGAACCAGATCGTCCTCAACGAGTGGGCGATCGCCTCGGGCGGGCACGCGCGCACCGGCATGGAGGACAACATCCGCCTCGACCGCGCCACCCTCGCCCCGTCGAACGCGGCGCTGGTGAAGCGGGCGGTCGAGCTGGCCGAGCGGTACGAGCGGCCGGTCGCCTCCTGGCGCGAGGCACGAGCGCTGCTGGGACTGCCCGTCGCCGCCTGACCCGCCCCACGACGTAGAAAGGCCCCGCCACCCGCGAAGGGTGCCGGGGCAAGTTGAGGCAGTTGGATGCCGGTCGCGGGGGTCCCGTGCGGGGCGCCCCGCGACCGTCGGTGGTGCGGCCCGAAAGGGCCGGTGTTGCCGGCCGGCCGGAGCCGGCGCGGCGAACCTCAGTTCGTCGGGCGGATCACCCGCACCCGAGAGGTCGGCGTGTTGGAGAGACCGGCCCGACCGCCGGCCGACGGCACGACGACCGATCCGCCGCGCGTGCTCAGCCCCGTGGCCGGCAGGTTCGAACTCTCGACACGCGGCTCGGACAAGTCGGTGTTCTCCGGCCGGGGGACGATCGCGGCGCCCTCGATCGGCTGGTTCAGCACCGTCGGCTGCGCGATGGCGGGCTCGACCGCCGTCACCGTGACGGCGCGTCTGCGCGGACGGGCGATGGTGGTCTCCCGGCGCGGGCCGAAGGACGTCGGCGCGACGACCGTCGGGTCCACCGCGACCTGCGGCAGAATGGTCTCGCCCGGCCGGCCGATGCGCGGGTCGGGCTCCGGCGGATCGCCGTAGGGATTCCACCGCTGCGACAGGAAGTAGCCGTTGATGGTCAACCCGTAGGCGAGCAGCAGCAGCGTGCGGGTATCGGTTCCCCTGTCGCACACGCGCATGCGCCAGGTGATGGCGCCGCGCTGGGCGGAGAAGACCCGCGCCTCCGCGGCGATGCGCTGCCAGGCGTAGACGCAGTTGGCGCCGGTGCGGGCGCGCCCGGTGGCGTAGGAGAACGGCCCGTAGCGGTTCTGCGCATAGAGGCCGGAGACCTCCATGTGCACGCCCGGGAACTGGCTCTGCATCTCCTTGCGGATA
The DNA here is from genome assembly GCF_022865125.1 of Acuticoccus sp. I52.16.1. Classification (NCBI taxonomy): domain Bacteria; kingdom Pseudomonadati; phylum Pseudomonadota; class Alphaproteobacteria; order Hyphomicrobiales; family Amorphaceae; genus Acuticoccus; species Acuticoccus sp. I52.16.1. The sequence goes on from NZ_CP094828.1 coordinate 1,603,374, forward strand.
TCATGGAGGTCGATGATATCGGTGGATAAGGTCTCGCGACCCGCCTCGGCCCCCATCGGACCGTAGGCGCGCACGATGATGACGTTCTGCCCGGCGACCCCGCTGTCATCCTCTAGGAGGATGTCCTGGGCTAGGCCGTTGACATACCTGTTTTCCAAAACAGCGATCACGGCGGGTCCGCCGGGCGGCGGGGTGATAAACGCCTCGCTGATATCGATCTGACGATTGAGCGAGGCGCTGCGCACCACGCCGCCAGTGGGATTGTAAGAGCATCCGCCGACGAGCGCAGCCGCGAGGACGGCGATCGCCTGATGCATCTTTCGCGACGTCACGAACATTGCATCCAGCCTCATTATCGTTGCCCGCGCGCCGGTGAGGACGGGCACGGCGCAGCGGGGACCGATTCGCGTCGAACCGGCTTCTGACCGTGAGGCTGCAGAAAAGTTGTTGAGCGTGTGTTAACCTTGATGCGGGTTAACGTTAATTCGCGATGGGCACGCTCGATGCCCACCAGGGTTAACCATGGTGGCTGAACGCGCTCAATCACTTATAGAGACGTGGGCGGTGACTATGGTATACGCAGTCCGGATTTCGGCTAAATAGTGGGCGACTCTGGGGACATGGCGCCGCACAAAGGCCTGGGTGACCAGCGCACCTCGGCTCCGACCGCCAGTGCGGCCGCCATTGAACTGCACGTTATCTACCCTTGGGGTAAAGAGATGGACACGCTCGCCGCAATCATCTTGCGTCGATCGGGCGCATCGCAAAAGCGTCGGCGGGTCGCGGGCCGTCACGGGTGGGTCGGCCGCGGGGACGAGGGGATCGGACGATGAGATTTCTCACACTACTGCTCTGGCTGGCGATGGTGGCCATCATCGTCTTCCTGGCAACGCAGCCGGTCAGCCTGACGACCCACTTCGTCACGGCGATGGTGATCATCATCCTCATCGCCATCCTCAAGATGTTCGACCGCCGCGGCACGCTGCGCGCCGTGGTCCTCGCCCTCGGCACCGCGGTCGTGCTGCGATACGTCTACTGGCGCACGACGTCGACGATCCCCCCGGTCGACGAGCTGGCCAACTTCATCCCGGGCTTCGCGCTCTATCTCGCCGAGATGTACTCGGTGTTCATGCTGTTCCTGTCGCTGTTCACGATCGCCGATCCGCTGAACCGCCCGCGGCGCACGCTGGCACGCGATTCGGTCCGCCCCACGGTCGACATCTTTATCCCCAGCTATAACGAGTCGCCGGAGCTGCTGGCGATCACCGTCTCGGCCGCCAAGCAGATCGACTATCCGCAGGACCGCTTCAACGTCTATCTGCTGGACGACGGCGGCACCGACCAGCGCATTGAATCGGCCGACCCGCAGCTGGCCCAGGAGGCGGCCGAGCGTCGCCGCACGTTGCAGCAGCTCTGCCGCGACCTCGGCGTCAACTACCTGACGCGCGCGCAGAACCTCAACGCCAAGGCCGGCAACCTCAACAACGGCCTCGCCCACTCCACCTCGGAGTTCGTGGCGGTGCTGGACGCCGATCACGCCCCGGCGCGCGACTTCCTCAACGAGACGATCGGCTATTTCGCGACCGATCCGCGGCTCTTCCTGGTGCAGACGCCGCACTTCTTCATCAATCCGGACCCGCTCGAGCACAACCTCGAAACCTGGAACCGCATGCCGTCCGAGAACGAGATGTTCTACGGCGTCATCCAGAAGGGTCTCGACAAGTGGAACGCCTCGTTCTTCTGCGGCTCGGCGGCGGTCCTGCGCCGCGAGGCGCTGGAAGAGGTCGGCGGCTTCTCCGGCATGTCCGTGACCGAGGACGCCGAGACGGCGCTGGCGCTGCACGCCCGCGGGTGGAACTCGGCCTATGTCGACCGGCCGATGATCGCCGGGTTGCAGCCGGAGACGTTCGCCAACTTCATCGGTCAGCGCTCGCGCTGGTGTCAGGGGATGCTGCAGATCCTCCTGCTCAACAACCCGCTGTTCAAGCCGGGTCTGACGATCCCGCAGCGCCTGTCCTACCTGTCCTCGATCCTCTATTGGCTGTTCCCGCTGGCGCGGCTGACCTTCCTGTTCGCCCCGCTCGCCTACCTCTTCTTCGGCCTGTCGATCTTCGACGCGTCGGGCTCCGAGTTCGCCGCCTACACCACCACCTACATTCTGGTGAACATCCTCCTCCAAAACTACAACTGGAGCCGGGTGCGGTGGCCGTTCATCTCCGAGCTCTACGAGACGATCCAGTCGGTCTATCTCGGGCGCGCGCTGTTCGCCGTGCTCATCAACCCGACGGCGCCGAGCTTCCGCGTGACGTCGAAGGGCGAGACGACCCGGTTCAGCCGAATTTCCGAGCTGGGCGGCCCGTTCTACATCATTTTCTTCATCCTCGCGGCCGGCCTGGTGGCGATGGTCTGGCGCATCGTCGCGATCCCGTCCGAATCGGGCGTGTCGCTGGTGGTGGGCGGCTGGAACCTCTTCAACATGCTGCTGATGGGCGCCGCGCTGGGCGTGGTGGCCGAGCGGCGGCAGCTGCGCTCCTCCCAGCGCGTCGCGATCGACCGGCCGGCCGAGATCATCTACGGCGACCGCGTCATCCCCGCCCGCATCGACGACGTGTCGGTCAACGGCGCGCGCATCATGGTGCCGGCCAACGCGTTGCGCTCCATCCAGGCGGGCGAGCGCATCATCATGCGCTTCCAGCCACTGGCGCCGCTGCCGTCCAACGAGCTGCCGCTCACCGTCCGCTCCGTCGTGCGCGACGAGGGCGGCATGGCCCTGGGGTCGGAGTTCTCGGTGGACGACGTGCGCCAGTACAAGATGGTGGCCGACCTCATCTTCGCGAACTCCGACGAATGGAGCCGCTTCCAGGCCTCGCGGCGTAAGAACATCGGCGTCACGCGCGGCGTCATCGAGTTCATCCGCGTCGCCGTGTTCCAGACCGTGCGCGGCCTCTCCTACCTGACGCGCTCCGCGCCGACCGCCGGTCGTCGCAAGGCCGCCAGCGACAGCGATTCGAACGCGGCGCCCACCTTCGCCGGCGCGGATCCCAACGCCGTGGTCGCCGGCGCCGGTGCCACGGCCGCCCTCCACGGTGCGCCGATCACCCGGTCGGCCAACCCGACTCCCGATCGTTGAGGTCCATGCCGATGCGCCACTCGCTGCTCCTCACCGCCACCGCCGTCGCACTCGTCGCGGGCGTCGCCACCGCGGACGCCCAGGCCCCGGCCTTCAGCCTGCGCGGCAACCAGGCCTCGGACCTGCCGAGCACCACCTCGCCGACCCAGCAGCAGAACCGCGCGGCCGGCGCCGCGGCGACCCTGTCGCCGGAGAACCCCAACACCGGCGCGGCACGGGGCGGTCCGGTCGCGACCCGCACCCGCCCCTCCCCGTTCGACGTCAACAACGACGGCCGCACACCCAGCGCGGACCTGCCCGACGACACGCCCGCCGCGCTGATCCAGCCGTCGACCACCATCTCGCCGCTCGCACCCGGCCAGCGCGCCACCGCATTGCCGCTCGACGCGATCAGCCAGGAGCAGCGCGACGACCTCGTCTCGCTGCTGCACGAATCCACCAACGAGGTGCGCGAGCTGCGCGTCGTGCTGGACAGCGACGCCGACTATGTCGAGGCGCTGGTCGACCGCCCGATCGTGCCGGAACGCACGCTGCGCCTGGAAGGCGAACTCGATTCGCGCTCCTGGAACGTCTACCTCACGGCGGCCGAGGCGGCGCGCGGCGGTACCCTGTCGCTCGCCTTCAGCAACTCCGTCCTGGTGCTGCCGGAAGGCTCGCGCCTGCACCTCTACCTCAACGGCCGCGAGATCATGGAGACGGCGATCGATTCGCCCGATCGCACCAAGGTCGTCACCCTGCCGGTGACGCCGGGCCTCCTGCGCGCCGGCGAGAACAACTTCCGCATCGAATCGGAGATGCGCCACCGGATCGACTGTTCGGTCAACGCCACCTACGAGCTGTGGACGCGGATCGACACCCGCCTCACCGGGTTTTCCGCCCAGGGCATCGGCAACGCCGTCTCCGGCCTGCCGGATATTCCGGCCATCGGCGTGGGCACCAACGGCGCCACCCGGCTGCGGGTGGTGATGGACCAGCCGTCGAACCCGACGCAGGTCGACCGGATGCTGAAGGTGGTGCAGGCCGTCGCCCTGCGCGGCCGCTTCGGCCAGCCGCTGGTGGAGGTGGTGCCCCCGGGGACCGAGCTGGAGCCCGTCGTCGGCACGCTGAACATCGTCATGGGCCCGGCCGCCGTGGTCGACGACATCGTCGGCAACCTCCCGTCGACGGCCAACGCGGTGCCCACCGTCGAGCTCGTCAACGACGATATCGGCCCGACCATCGTCATCACCGGCCCGACCGCGCGCGACGTCGACACCGCGCTCGCCGAGTTCGTGTCCGCCGCCGATTCCGGGCGCAACTGGGACCGTGAGCTGAACGGCCCGCTGGTCAACGGGTCGACCTCCCTCACCCTCGCCGACCTCGGGTTCGACACGATCGACTTCTCCGGTCGCCGCTTCCGGGCCGGCTTCAACGTGACGCTGCCGCCGGACTTCTACGCCGCGGCCTACGGCGAGGCCGAGATGCTGCTCGACGCGGCCTACTCGGCCTCGATCGACCCCAACAGCCAGCTCGTCATCTACGTGAACGGCGTCTCGTCGACCTCGGTGACCTTCGCCTCGGCCGACCGGCGCGTCTTCCGCGACTACCCCGTCTCGCTGGGCATGCAGGCGTTCAAGCCGGGCGTGAACCGGATCGAGATGGTCGCCGAGCTGCGCTCCGACGACGATACCGCCTGCCTGCCGGGGGCGACCGCGCCCTCGCAGGACCGGTTCGCCATCATGTCCTCCACGCGGCTGAACTTCCCGGACTTCGCGCGGATCGGCCAGTTGCCGAACCTCGCCTCGTTCGCCGCCAACGGCTTCCCCTACCAGATCGACGACCGGCCGGTGCGCGTCCTGGTCGGCGGCGACGCGCTCGACACCATCGGCGCCGCCGGCACGCTGATGAGCCGCATCGCCATCGGCCGCGGTGCCCCGCTGACGCTCAACGTCGTCGATCAGGTCGACCCCTATCGTGACCAGGGCCTCATCGTCATCGGCGCGCTGCCGGACATTCCGACCACGGTGCTGGAGGCGACCGGGGCCGAGAACGTCATCCCGTCGGCGTGGGATTCGCCGATCGGCGGCGGCCTGGGCGCCGAGGAACCGCAGGGTCTGGAGCAGTACGACGAGGTGCTGCGCCGCCTTCGCCGCCAGCTTCGCCAGGAGGACGCGCAGCTCAACCGCGCCGCCAACCTCAGCGATCCGGCCGCCCCCGCCGCGTCGGCCGGCCGCGGCGACAATCAGAACTGGTTCGAGGATCTCAGCGGCGACGGCGGCATCGCCGGCGCGATCGGCGACCTGCTGCGTCCGGTGCGCAATGCGTTCAACCTCAACTTCGACCTGGACTTCTCCTTCCTCAGCGACGCGCAGGACGAGTTGACGCCGGGCTCCATCCCGGCCGGCGCGTCTTTGCTGATGGTGCAGAACAACTCGCCCGACAACTCGACCGCCGCCTGGACCCTGGTCACGGCGCCGACGCCGGGCCTCCTGTCGACCTCGCTGGCCGCGCTCTCCACCCCCGAGGTGTGGGACCGGATCAGCGGACGCGCCGCCGCCTACACGCTGGAGAACAACGAGGTCGACACCGTGCGCGCGACGCGGGTCAGCTACATCGCGACGCTGCCGCCCTCGTTCGGCAACATGCGGCTGATCGCGGCCAACTGGTTCTCGATCAACAACGGCGTCTACGCCATCGCGCTGGTGGTGGCGGCCTTCCTGCTGGGATTCGTCACCTGGATCCTGGTCCGCCCGATGGGCCGCAAGAATTAATTTTCTGCGCGGTCCGCACCGGGGTGCGGGCCGTGCCGGCCTCCGGGGCGGCAGCATGCCGGTGCCGCAACGTCGGCTGCACCCCCGGCAAATAGATCTCCCAGCAGACTCAAGGCTCTGCATCCGGCCGAGGATTGCACCCGTCCCAGCCGGACGGCGGCGGGGGATCCGGGCCGATGCCGACCAGTCCCACAACCGTTCGTTAACCGTATTCGTTCAGGCTTGCGCGCAAATGAAGACGCAGGCACGAATCGAATCGGGCCTGCCCGGGCAGTCGGACGAATGGCGGAAGCTTCGCGAGGGCGTATGGTTAAGCACGCGACGAACAACAGGGACATCGAGCCTCCGTTTGCTTTGCGTCCGCCGCAGCCCGAACCGATTTCGGGCACGACGAACAGATTGAGATCTGCGTTTCGACGCAAAAGCGCCGATGCGCCATGGGCGACGGCCCCCGCCTTCAAGCCGATCGCGGTCGGCACCGCCGCGGCCATCGCCTTCGGCTTCATCTTCGACGTCGGCCCCTGGGAGGCGATCACCGGGCGGCTGAACAACTCCGCCGGCGCGCAGGAAGCCCCGCAGCTGCCGACGGCGAACGCCTTCGCCGAGCCCTCCGAGGCCGACCGGGCGGCGCTGCGCTACTTCGCCCGCGAAGGCGCCACCGAGCGGCTGGAGGCCGAGCTGCGCCGTCTGCGCGCGCTCTATCCCGGTTGGACGCCGCCGCGCGATCTCCTCGATCCGCAGGGCGAAGACACCGAGCTGCAACGCATCTACGACCTCGTCGGCGAGCAGAACTTCGACGAAGCGCGCCGCCTTCTCGCCGAGCGCCAGCGCCGCGATCCGACCTTCCAGACCCCGGCCCGCCTCGCCGCGCTGCTGGTGCTGGCCGAGGCGCGCGAGAACCTGCGCACCGCGTCCGAGGCGAGCAACTACGCCCAGGTGCTGCAGATCGCCGAGGACAACGAGCAGATCCTCACCTGCGAAGACCCCGATTCCATCTGGCGCGTCGCCGAGGCGTTCGCCGAGACCGGCCGCCCGCAGCGCGCCTACGACGCCTACGTCTACGTCATCGAAACGTGCGACGACGCCGGCACCCGCGCCGCCACGCTGCAAAAGGCCTCCGAGGAACTGGACACCTCTTACGTCTCGCGCCTCTTCGAATACGTGCCGACGGGGCAGGACGGCGAGCCGTCGCCGATGGCCGACGCGCAGCTCGACATCATCCGCGGCCTCGTCGCCCAAGCCGGGCAGGAAAACGCGCAGGGCCTGCTCGTCCCCCCCGAATGGATCGAGACGCTGGCCGACTTCGCCCGGACCGGCGCCAACCTCGATGACGCGATGCTGGTGGGCTACTACCTCTATCGCCAGGGGAGCCCCGCCGACGCGGCGCAGTGGTTCCGCTTCGCGCTCGATAATGGCCTCGGCTCGGACGCGGCGGAGGGGTACATCGTCGCCCTCCGCGCGACGGGGGATCGCGAGGATTCCTTCCTCGCTCGCGAGGTCGCCTACCAGTGGCGCGAGCAGACGCCCGAACTGATGGAAGCCTACCTCGACGCCGTCGCCACGATCCTGACGGCGGACGAATACGGCGAGACCTCGATCGAGGACGTCGAGCAGACCGCGGTGGACCGGTTCGCCCCGGTGGTGATCGAGCAGCGGGACGCCAACGGTGCGCAGGCACTGGGCTGGTACGCCTTCAACACCTGCCAGTTCATCATCGCCGAGGAGTGGTTCATCTCGTCGGCCAACTGGGTGCCGACCGAGGCGGCGATGTTCGGCCTGGCGCTGTCGCGGCTGCGGCTGGGCGACCAGATCGGCTTCGAGGAAGTCGTCGACGAGTGGGGCCCGCTCTACGAATCGGTGCAGCATCTGGCGACCGGCCTCGGCCGCGACGAGCCGATCGACCCGGTCAGCGGCGCCACCGACGATCCCACCGACGAGGTCGGCGTCGACTCGCTGATCTGCGATCCCGAGGAGCGTCGCCGCCTGCGCGAGCTGATCGTCGAGCAGCAGACGCGGAGCCAGGACCCGGTGTCCTTCACGCAGGCCGGCTCCCTCACCGCGGCGCAGGTGCGCCCCATGGCCGCCCGCCCCCAGGGCAGCGCCCGCCCCGACATCCCGCGGCGCTCCGTGGTGATCGACCCGAGCCGCCGGCCCGCCAAGTCGATCCTGCGCCAGGTGCAGCTGCAGTTGCCGCTGCCGACGCCGTCGCAGCAGCAGGTCCGGCCCGAGCCGCTGCAGCCGGCGCCGACGACCGTCGCCCCACCGCTCGGCACCACGGCTCCGGTGACGGTCGCCCCTGTCCGCCCCGCGCCGGTGGTGCGTGGCGTCGCGCCCGGCACGACGCAGCCGGTGGTGCGCCGGGCGACGCCCTCCACCGCCCTGACCTCGACCGGCGACACCGTCACCCGCCGGGTGCGCGGCGGCGTCACCGCGACACGCGCGACCGACAGCAAGGTGTTCGACATCGTCAATCGCCCGCGCACGGTGGTCCGGACCACCGGCGGCGGAGGTGGCGGCGGCGGCGGTACCGCGGCGCAACGGGCGCTGACCGCGCGGCAATACGGGCGCTGCGTCGCGATCACCGACGACGGTATCCGCGGCGGCCGCCTGTCGGCCCAGGACGCCTCGGCCCGCGGCTTCTGCCTGTTGCAGCTGAAGCGCCCGGTGGAGGCGGCCCAGGCCTTCCAACTCGCCAAGATGAGTTCGCGGGTCGGCAGCAGCACCAAGGCGGACGCCGTGTACGGCTCCACGCTGGCCTATATCGCCAGCAACATGACGAAGGAGGCCGCGGTCGCGGCGACGCAGGCGCCCCTGTCACGCCCGCGCCGCACCGAGTTGCAGACCGCGATCCTGACGCAGCGCGCCCTGGCCGCCAACCGGGACGGCCGCTACGTCGAGGCGCTCTACTTCCTCGACCAGCGCAACCGCATCGCCCCGCTGCAAAAGGACCTGATGCTGCTCCAGGGCTTCGCCTACCGCGACGCGGGCAACTACGCGGCGGCCGAGAAGATCTTCCGCGCGCTCGACAAGGCGGGCTCCACCCGCGACACCCGCGCCGGCTTGATCGCCCTGGCGGAGGGCAACCACCGGCCGATCGGCGGCGCCATCATCCGCTACTGAGCGCCCCCCAGCCACGACGCCACCAGAAGAGCCGGGCCCCGAGCCCGGCTCTTTCGCGTCGGCCCCCGCGCTCGCGCCGCCGCTCACTCCCCGCCGCCAGGCGCCACCGCGTGCACGGTAGCGGCCCTCACGGCGCCCTGGCGTGGTCTCTCTGTCGGCGCATCGCCGGCGGTCCGCGGTCAGACGAGCAGCGACCCCTGCGCCACCAACACCGCCTCTCCGGAAAGCGTCACGCGCTGCAACGCGCCGCCGGCCACCTCCGCCACGATGCCGATCCGGGACGGGCGCCCCATCTCGACGCCTTGGACGATGTCGACGGCGTGGGTGCCGTCGCCGGGCCCCTCGGCGAGATTGATGAGAGCGGCGAGGCATACCGCCGCCGCGCCGGTCGCGGGGTCCTCCGCCACGCCGGCCGCCGGTGCGAACATGCGCGTGCGGAACCCGTCCGGCCCCTTGGCGACGAGATAGACCTGCTTGGGCAGCCCCTCCAGCACGCCGGCGTGGGCCTCGACGTACCGCGCCGCCGCCAACACCTTCGGGCTGCGCAGCGGGACGGCGACGAACCCCGGTCCGCCGCGCAGCAGCGCGGGGCGGTAGACCTCGGTCACGATATCGTCGGGCGCGAGGTCGACGAGGCGGGCGAGAGCCTCGACCGGGAGGTCGACGAACTCGGCCGCCGGGAGGGGCGCGGCCAACGTGGCGCGGCGTACGGCGTCGCCGGTGATGGACACTTCGACGCGGCCCGCGGGCACCTGCAACACGACCTCGCGCGTCCCGTTGCGCAGCGCCAGCGCGATCGACCCGCCGACCGTGGGATGTCCGGCGAAGGCGAACTCCTCGCGAGGGGTGAAGATGCGGGCCGGAACGACGCCGCCGGCCGGCTCGCTCAGGAAGATCGTTTCCGACAGGTTGAATTCGGCCGCGATCGCCTGCATCCGTTCGGTGGACAATCCGTCCGCCTGATGGACCACGGCGAGCGGATTGCCGGCGAGCGGCGTCGCGGTGAACACGTCGAGAATGTCGTACGGTCGCATGCGCATGTCCTGCGTCAGTTCGTTATCCCTTTAGCATCACCTTCGCGGAGAGACCCGATGATCCGGACCATCCTCGCTCCTTCCCTGGCCATCGGCCTGGGCCTCGCGCTCGGCCTGGGCGTCGCCGGCGGTGCCGTGGCCGCCCAGTGTGGCAACGGACCGGGCGGCTTCAACACCTGGGTGGGGCAGTTCAAGCGCGAAGCCGTCGCGGCGGGGATCCGCCAGCGGACGGTGGACCAGGCGCTGGCGGGCGTCACCTACTCGAAGCGCGTCATCGGCTACGACCGCAACCAGAAATCGTTCAAGCTCTCGTTCGACCAGTTCTGGGCCCGCCGCGTGAACAACGCGATGATCCAGAGGGGGCGCTCCTTCATCCGCGACAATCGGGTGATGATGAGTTCCATCGAGCAGCGCTACGGCGTGCCTTCGGCGCTGGTGGTCGCGGTGTGGGCGCTGGAGACCGGCTTCGGCAGCAACAACGGCAACCTCCCCATCATCCGCTCGCTGGCGACGCTCTCCTACGACTGCCGCCGGTCCGAGTTCTTCACCGCCGAGCTGATGGCGGCGCTCAAGATCATCGACCGGGGCGACATGCGGGCGAACGAGATGGTCGGCGCCTGGGCCGGCGAGATCGGGCAGACGCAGTTCCTCGCCGAGCGCTACCTGAACTACGCGGTCGACTACGACGGCAACGGCAAGCGCGACCTCATGCGCTCGGTGCCTGACGTGCTGGCCTCGACCGCCAACTGGTTCTCCAGGAACGGCTGGCAGCGCGGACAGCCGTGGGGGCCGGGGACCGCGAACTACAACGTGATCGGCAAGTGGAACCGGGCCGACGTCTACAAGCAGACCATCGCACGCCTCGCCTCCGAAATCGCCCAGTGAGGCGGCTCGGGCGAGCCCGCCACCTCACCGCGCTGGCGGCCCTCGCCACGTCGACGGCCCTCGGCACACCGGCGGCCGTCGCCCAGCCCTGCATGTGCCTCACCTGCTTCCTGGGCGACAGCGAGGCGTTCCGCTCGTCCGGCGCCTCGATGATGCCCAACATCGCACCGCGCGCGTGTCTGGTGGTGGACCGCGGCGCGGCGGCACGCGCGGCGGTGAAGCCGGGCGACGTCGTCGCCTACCGCCGGGACGATCAGGACGGCACCATCTACCTCACCCGCATCGTCGCCACCGGCGGGCAGACGATCAGCCTCCACGGCGGGCGCGTCTCGATCGACGGGACGCCGATCGCGACCGAGAGGCTGGCCCCGCTCGACACGGCGGACGCGGTGCCGGCGACGCGCTGCCCCGAGCCGCGAGGCGACGCCTGCCGCGTCCCCCGCCTCGCCGAGACGCTGCCCAATGGTGCGCGCTACGAGGTGCTCGACGTGCTGGTCGACGGCATGCTCGACTTCATGCCCGAGCGCACCGTCCCCGCGGGTCACGTCTTCGGCCTCGCCGACAATCGCGACAACGGGATCGACAGCCGCGTGATGGAAACGGGACCCGGCTTCATCGCGCTGGATCAGATCGTCGGCCCGGTCACGACGGTGACGAAGGTCCCGCGATAGCTCAACGTGAGGCGGGCGCGTGCTCGGCGTGGAAGTGGTCGTAGACCCGCTTGGCGACGCTTTCGGAAATCCCGTCGACGGCGACCAGATCGTCGATCCCCGCCTTGGCCACCGCCTTGGCCGTGCCGAAATGTTTCAGCAGCGCGCGCTTGCGGGCGGCGCCGATGCCGGCGATGTCGTCCAGCGGGTTGGCCGTCAGCGCCTTCTTGCGCTTGGCACGGTGGGCGCCGATGGCGAAGCGGTGCGCCTCGTCGCGCAGGCGCTGGATGAAGTAGAGCACCGGGTCGCGCGGCGGCAGGCGGAACGGTTGGTGGCCGCGGCGGTGGAACTCCTCGCGCCCCGCGTCGCGGTCGACGCCCTTGGCGACACCCACCAGCGGCACGTCGGTGATGCCCAGCGCGTCGAGCACTGCGTGCGCGGCGGTGAGCTGGCCGGCGCCACCGTCGATCAGCACCAGGTCGGGCCAGGGGCCGAGCGTCCCTTCGTCGGCCCCGTCGTCGTCGGTGACGGCCTCACCGTCCGGCGCCTCGCGCGGCGCTTCCTTGAGGAGGCGTGAGAAGCGGCGCGTCAGCACCTCCTTCATCATGCCGAAGTCGTCGCCCGGGGTCAGGTCCTCGGACTTGATGTTGAACTTGCGGTAGTGCGGCTTGGAGAACCCCTCCGGCCCGGCGACGATCATCCCGCCGACCGCGTTGGTGCCCATGATGTGGGAGTTGTCGTAGACCTCGATCCGGCGCGGCGTGCGCTCCAGACCGAACGTCTCGCCGAGGCCCGCCAGCAGCTTGCCCTGGCTCGACTTCTCGGCGAGACGTCGCCCCAGCGCCTCGCGCGCGTTGGCGGCCGCGTGGTCGACCAGCTCCTTCTTGGCACCCCGCTGCGGCACCGCGACCTCGACCTTGCGCGCCGCCTTCTCGGAGAAGGCGAGCGCCAGGAGGTCGCGGTCCGGCACCTCGTGCGACAGGAGGATCATCCGCGGCACGGGCTTGTCGTCGTAGAACTGGGCGAGGAAGGCTTCGAGCACGGCGTCCGCCTCCAGCCCCTCGTCGCGCGGGTAGTAGGCGCGGTTGCCCCAGTTCTGCCCGGTGCGGAAGAAGAACACCTGCACGCACGTCTCCCCGCCCTCCTGGTGCACGGCGAAGACGTCGGCCTCCTCGATCCCCTGGGTGTTGATCCCCTGGTGACTGTCGACGTGGGAGAGCGCGGCGAGGCGGTCGCGGATGCGGGCCGCACGCTCGAACTCCAGCGCCTCGGCGGCTTCCTCCATCTCGGCGCCGAGGCGCTTGCGGATCGCTTTCGACTTGCCGGTCAGGAACGCCTTCGCCTCGCCGACCAGCCCGGCATAGTCGTCGATGGCGATCTCCTTGGTGCAGGGGCCCGAGCAGCGTTTGATCTGGTAGAGCAGGCACGGCCGGGTGCGCTGCTCGTAGACGGCGTCGGTGCAGGAGCGGATGAGGAACGCCTTCTGCAGCGCGTTGATCGTCCGATCCACCGCGCCGGCGGAGGCGAACGGGCCGTAATAGTCGCCCTTTCGCGAGTGGGCGCCGCGGTGCTTGATGATCTGCGGCGCCTCGTGGTCGCCGGTCAGCAGGATGTAGGGGAACGACTTGTCGTCCCGCAGCAGCACGTTGTAGCGCGGCCGGAAGCGCTTGATGAGGTTCGCTTCGAGGAGCAGCGCCTCGGTCTCGGTCTGCGTGGTGACGAACTCCATCGCGACGGTACGGTTGACCATCGACATGAGGCGCGAGGAGAGCCCCGTCGGCCGCGAATAGCTGACGACGCGCTTCTTCAGGCTGCGCGCCTTGCCCACGTAGAGGACGTCGCCGGCATCGTCGAGCATGCGATAGACGCCGGGCGCATTGGGGAGCCGCTTGACCGTCTCGGCGATGAGATCGAACCCGGTCTTCTCGATCCGCGTGCGGCGGAAGCGCACCTCCTCGATGCCGGCGGCGCGGCGCTCGGCGCTGGAGTGCGTCTCGCGCGCTCGCGTCGGAAGGTCGACCGCGACGACCGCGTCGGCGAACGCCTCCGAGGTGAGGTCCGCGTCGTCGCCCATCAACCCGCCACCACCGAGACGACCTCGGCGCCGAGCGCGTCGCGCAAAGCCTCGGGCGCGACGGAGAAGACGCTGTCCGGCCGGCCCGCGGCGCACCACACCACCGAGTGCGCCAGCAGCGCCTCGTCCATGACGACGGGCAGGTGCGTCAGGTGGCCGATGGGGGCGACGCCGCCGATGGCGAAGCCCGTCACCTCGCGCACGCGGCGTGCGTCGCAGCGCTCCAGCGGCCGCCCGATGCGGGCCGCGACCGCGGCGAGGTCCGCATTGTGGGCGCCCGACACCAGCAGCAGCAGCAATCCCTCGCCACTGCCGAAGACCAGCGACTTGACGATCTGCGCGACGTCGCAGCCGCAGGCGGTCGCCGCCTCGGCAGCGGTGCGGGTGGAGGCGTCCATGCGGCGGATCTCGATGGCGAGGCCGAGGCGGCGCGCGTCGGCGGCCACACGGTCGATCGAGGCCTTGGGGGGCGCGGTGCCCGGCTCGGAGGGCGGGGCGGCCGGGCGGGTCGGATCTGCAGGCTCACTCATGGCCCCAATCTGGCGTCCCGCTGCCTGCGCCGCAATCGCCGGATGCGCCCGGCACGGAACGATCACCGCTGATCCGCAATTTCACCGCAACGCGAAACAAGGCCACGGAGTGCGATCATGGACCTCGGGATCGACGGAAAGACGGCGCTGGTGACGGGCGGCAGCGGGGGCCTGGGCGCGGCGGCCGCCCGGCGCCTGGTGGAGGCCGGTGTCACCGTCTGGCTCAGCGACATCGACGAAGCCGAGCTCGCCGCGACCGCCGAGGCGCTGGGCGCACGCGCCGCGCCGGCGGACCTTGCCTCCACCCCCGGCGCCGAGGCGCTCTACCGTGCCACCGGCGACGTCGACATCCTGGTCCATGCCGCCGGCGTCACCGGGTCCAAGGGCGACCCGCTGGCGATGACGGACGCCGACTGGGACGAGGCGCATCAGACCGACTTCATGTCCGGCGTACGCGTCGCCCGGCTCTACGGACCGGCGATGATCGCGCGCGGCTGGGGGCGAATGGTGTTCATCACCTCGGAAAACGCGGCGCAACCCTACCCGGACGAGACGGTCTACAACGTCGCCAAGGTGGGACTGGCGAGCTTCGCCAAGTCGGTCTCCATGGCACATTCGGGCAAAGGGCTCCTTGCCAACTGCGTCGCCCCCGCCTTCATCGAGACGCCGATGACGGACGGCATGATGGAGAAGGAGGCCGCGAAACGCGGTGTCGGCAAGGAGGAGGCGATCGAGGCCTTCCTCGCCGAGCAGCGGCCCTACCTGGGATTGAAACGGCGCGGCAAGCCGGACGAGGTCGCCCCGGTGATCGCGCTGCTTTGTTCGGAGCTGGCGAGCTTCGTGACCGGGGCGAACTGGCGCGTAGACGGCGGCGCGGTGGGCAGCATCGAAATCTGACGGGGGTCAATCAAACTGCCTCGAAATGCAATCTATGATTGACGTTGGGCGCGTATTTTTGTAATTTACGGTAGCACGACATGTTCAACAAAGGCGGAAGTCTGATGCTGACGGAAAAAATTGAGCGGCACGACAAGTTTCGCGACGCTGCCGTACGCCGCGTTCGGAACGTCGAGACGACCCTGCGCCGCGTGCGGAACCTGTCGAACCCCAACTCCTATGCCTATACGGAGGAGGAGATCGATCACATCTTCAATCATCTGCAACAGGTGCTGGACCGCACCCGCGAGAGCTTCATCCGCCCGCTGGACCGGGGCGGCTTCACCCTCTGACTCCGGCGAGGGCGCGCGCCGGACCGCTGCGGGCACGGCGCGGGCCAGAGTGCTGACAACCGGGCGGTTCGTGTCGTAGCGCACGATTCGCGCGGAGGGCGCCGGCGCTGTGACGGCGGTCACAGCGCCCCCGGCAGGCCCGGCGCATCTTCCGGTCATCGACCGGAGGATACATCAGATGAAGACCCTCATCGCCGCAATCATCGCCATGGCCATCAGCCTGATGGCGGTCGTGGCGCAAGTGGCGGCCTATGCCGCCCCACTCCCCTCGCAGGCGTTGGCATCCGCCTTCGCGAAGGCCCCGCCGGCCGCGGTGGCGGACCCGCGAGCCTACGCCGCGGACGCCGCCATCGCACTCGGTGCGCACGAACTGGGACTCGTCTTCGCCGCCAGCGCCGCCGGCGTCGGCCCGCAGGCAGAGCGCTGACGGCTCGGGTCCGGCGGGCGGGCGAGGCCTGAGGCGGCCCCACCCGCCTCGTCTTACTGCGCCGTCGCCGGCTCGGTCGTCGCCGGGGGCGACGCTTGGGCCGGCGCTTGGGCCGGCGCGTCGGCGGCTTCGCTCTGGCGCGCGGTGATCTGGGCGCGCAGCGCCTCCAGGTCGGCCATGCCGGAAGCGATCTGCTCCTGCAGCGCGGTGCGGTTCTCTTCCAGCCGGGCGATCGCGCTTTGCAGCTCCTCGCGCTGGGAGCCGAGCGCGTCGAGGCTCTCCTGTTGCGACGCGCGGTCCGTCTTCAGCGAGGACACCGTGTCGTCCAGCGAAGTGCGCGCCTCGGTCAGCTCGTCGACGACCTTCTCCATCGTCGCGCGCTCGGTGGACAGCTCCGCCACCTCGGACGTTAGGTCGGACAGGCGGGCCTGCAACGCCTCGGCGTCGGCGGACGCGCCGTCGCGCTCGGCCGTCAGCGTCGCGACGTCGCTGCGCAGGGCGTCGAGCTGCGACTGCAGCTCGGTCTGCGACGCCTCGAGGTCGGCGAGCGTGGACTGCGCCGTCTCCTGCGCCGCCACGGCCGCCTCGCGGGCGGTGGTCGCCTCCTCGCGCGCGCTCGTCAGCGTGGCGATCTCGCCCTGGAGCGCCTCGTGTGCGTCCTCCGCATCGGCGACCTGGCTGTCGATCACACCGAGCTCTTCTTGCGCCGCCGCGACCTTCTCCTCCGCCGCCGTCAGGGCCGCCTCGGCGTCCGCCACCGCGGCCTGCATCGTGTCGCGCTCACCGGTCAGGGTGGCGATCTCGGCGCGCACCGCCTCGGCGTCACGCTCGGCCGCGGCCAGCGCGTCGGCCGCCTCGTCGCGCGCGGCCGCCGCCGCGTCGGCCTCGGCCTGCACCGAGGCAAGCTCGGCCTGGGCCGCCTGCACCGCCGCGCTCGCCTCGTCCCGCGCGCGCGTCGCGGTGGCAAGGTCGGCCTTCACCGTCTCCAGCTCGGCCGCCGTCTCGTCCAATTCGCTCGCGGTGGCCTTGCGGGTCGCGGCGGCCTCCTTGGTCTCGGCCTCGATGTCGGCGAGGTCGCCGGCCGCGGTGTCGATCGCGGCCATGAGCTCGTCGCGCGTGTCGCTCGCGGTCGCGGTGTCGGCCTCGAGCTTGGCGAGGGTCTCCTTCGCGGTCGCGATGTCGGCCAGCAGCCCGTCGCGCTCGTCGGTCGCGGCGGCGGTCTCGGCCGTCAGCGCAGTCAGGCTGTCGCGCGTCGTGGCGACATCGGCGGTCACCGTCTCGAGGTCGCCCTCGGCTTCGGTGGTGGCGGCCTCGGCGCGCTCCAGCGCGGCGGTGAGCTTGTCGATCGCGGCCGACAGCTCGTCCTGCGTGGCACGGCGCGCCTCGAGGGTGCCCTCGGCCTCGGCGATGCCTTCGGTCAACGTCGACTGCTCTTCGGTCAAGGCAGCGACGGCCTCCGTCAGCGTGTCGCGCTCGCCGTTGGCGGCCTCGATGGCGGACTTCACATCGCTCAGTGCGCCATTCTCGGAGCGCAGGGCCTCCAGTTCGGAGGTCAGCCGGGTCTGTTCGGTTCCTGCGTTCGTGCGGGCGGCGCTCAGAGCCGCCTGAAGCTCCTGGGATTGGCTCCAATAGTAGATGCCAGCACCGAGACTCACGATCGTAACGAGGATCAGAACGACGATGGCGGGACTGCGGACGGTCATAAGACAGTGCTCCTTTCGGCCAGCATGATTCGGTTTATCGACCACCAGGGTCTAACTTGTCGATCCACCTGCCCATACGATCCTCACATGCCGACCAGATGTCGCCATTTTGCCCGGCACAGCTTTGGTTGAAGTGCCCGCTAATTCATCAACCTGTCATTCAACCGTAGTCCCCGTGTCAAATCCCGCAGCTACGGCCAGCGCCTCGGACCCTTTGTTTGCGGGAGCGCGCGGTGGAACAGTTCCAGGAAAGCCAATACTCCGACATTGGTCGGCTATTGCAGATCGTCGAGGCGCTCCAGATGGAGCTGCCGGACCTCGTGCTCGGCTCCTACGGGCGCGACAGCTACACCGTCGCCGCCCCGGTGGCGGACTCGCCCATCGCCCAGGCCGGCTACTACTATGGTAGCAACGGCGCCGACACGATCCTCGGCAACACGGCCGACGACGCGCTCGCCGGCGGCCCTCGTGCCGACCTCGTCAACGGCCGCGCCGGCGACGACGTGGTCCTCGGCGGCAACGGCAACGACACCGTGCGCGGTCACATCGGCGACGATATCGTCTCCGGCGGCAACGGCAACGACCTCGTGCTGGGCGGCGACGGTGACGACACGATCAGCGGCGAGGCCGGCACCGACCGGCTGCGCGGCGGCGCGGGCGACGACCTCGTCACCGTCGGCACCGGGCGCAACTTCGTCAACGGCGGATCAGGCGAGGACAAGCTCGTCGTCGACGGCCTCCTCTCGGACTACTCGTTCGCGACGCGGGACGGCCTGACGATCCTCGTCGCCAAGGACGGCAGCGCGCGTCACCTCGTCCAAGGTGTCGAGACGATCGAGGACGCGGCCGGCAACACCGTCTCCGGCGAGGACGCGGGCGCGACGACGACGCTGCAACTCCTCCACGCCTCCGACCTCGAAGGCAACGCGGATGCCGTCGACGCGGCGCCGAACTTCGCCACCATCGTCGACGCGCTGCGCGGCGAGTACGAGACCACGCTCGTCCTCTCCTCGGGCGACAACTTCATCCCGAGCCCGTTCTCCAACGCGGCCGGCGCGGCGGATCCGGCGGTCCAGGCCCAGCTCAACGCGGTCCTGAACGACGTGCTGTCGGGCGCCACCGGCGACACCTATGCCGCGCTCGAGACCGACAAGGGCCGCTTCGACGTCGCCATCATGAACGCGATCGGCTTCGACGCCTCGGCCCTCGGCAACCACGAGTTCGACTTCGGCCAGGCGCAGCTCGCCCGCATCGTCGGCGCCGAGACCAACGGCACCGCGACCACCGCGGACGACACGTGGACCGGCGCGCTCTTCCCCTACCTTTCGGCCAACCTCGAGTTCGAGAGCGAGAGCGTCCTGTCGCCGCTGCTCGACGTGGACGGCGTCGCGGCCGACGAGAGCGGCGACGGCGTGATCGCGCCGTACGCCATCCTGGAGCAGAACGGCGAGACGTTCGGCGTCATCGGCGCGACGACGCAGCTCCTGGAGCAGGTCTCGTCCACCTTCGGCGATCCGAACAACCCGAACGACGACGTCAACGCCGCGCCGGGGGCGGACGACATGGCCGCGCTCGCGGCGGTGATCCAGCCGATCGTCGACGCGCTGGAGGCGCAGGGCGTCAACAAGATCATCCTCGCCTCGCATCTGCAGCAGTTCGCGCTGGAGAACGAACTCGCCACCCTCCTCGACGGCGTCGACATCTACCTCGCCGGCGGGTCCGACACGATCGTCGCCGATGCGACCGACCGCCTGGGCGAGGACGACGAGGCGGCCGCCGACTATCCCGTCATCGCCAAGGACGCCGGCGGCAACGACGTCGCCATCCTGTCGACCGACGGACAATACTCCTACGTGGGCCGCCTGGTGGTGGACTTCGACGCGGGCGGCAACCTCATCGCCTCGTCGATCGACGCGGCCGTCTCCGGCGCCTACATCACCGATGCGCAGGGCGTGCTCGACGTGACCGGCGCCGAGACGCTGGAGGAGGCGATCGCCGCGTCCGAGGCGGGTTCCGCCGTGCAGGCGCTGACGCAGACCATCGACGGCGCGGTCCTCGTCACCTCCGGGCAGAACTTCTTCGCCGACCAGGCGGTCGACCTCAACGGCGAGCGCGAGCCGGGCGTTCGCACCGAGGAGACCAACCTCGGCAACCTCACCGCCGACGCCAACCTCGCCTACGCCGACGCCATGACCGGCGAGGACGTGCTGGTGTCGATCAAGAACGGCGGCGGCATCCGCGCGTCGATCCCGCTCGGCGACGGCGTCATCTCCGAGCTGGAAGTGCAGCAGGTGCTGGCGTTCAACAACACGCTGTCGCTCATCTCCCTCACGCCCGAGGAGCTGGTGGCCGCGCTCGAGCACGGCGTCTCAGGCAGCGAGTACGACGCAAACGGCGAGCCGACCAACGCGCAGGGCCGCTTCCCGCAGGTCGCCGGCGTGCGCTTCTCGTTCGACCCGGCGCAGCCTGAGGGCGCGCGCATCGTCGACGTGATCGTCGAGGGAGCGGGTGCGAACGGCGAGGACGTGCAGATCCTCGACGACGGCGTGCTGACGGCGGCGGGCGAGAGCCTCGGCTCGATCCGCACCGTGACGCTGAACTTCCTCGCCGGCGGCGGCGACGGCTACCCCTTCGCCGACCTCGCGAACGCGAACCGGGTCGACCTCTTCGACGACCAGGTGATCGCCGACGGCGAGGCGCAGTTCACCAACGTCGGCACCGAGCAGGACGCGCTCGCCGAGTACCTCATCGCCAACCACGGCGTCGATGCCGACCCCACCAACGACGTCGCCATCGTCGATACGTCGGCCGACCTCGACACGCGCATCGTCAACCTGGCGGTGCCGGGCGCGATGGACATCGACCTCGCCGCCTGAGCGAGGCGCACGGCGCAGCACCGAAGAGGGGGCTCCGGCCCCCTTTTTTCGTGTCCAATCGCCGGGTGCGAATTTTCGTCTTCATGTGGACAGCGGCGGCACGGAGCGCGACACTCGTCGAGGTGCAACGGAAAGGCTCCCATGTCCGCGAAACTGTCCGCGATCGGCACGACACTCGGGGCGACGTTGTGCGCGACGCTCGGCTCTCTCGGTCCCGCGCTCGGCCAGGGGGCCGCGCCGCAGGTGACGCTCCAGCTGCTGCACGCCTCGGATCTCGAAGGTAACGCCGGGGCGGTCGAGAATGCGCCCAACTTCGCGACCATCGTCGACGCGCTGCGCTCGGCGAACGAGGCGACCCTGGTCATCTCGGCCGGCGACAACTTCATCCCGAGCCCCTTCTCGAACGCGGCCGGCGCGCCCAATCCGCGCGTGAAGATGGCGCTCGATTCCGCGCTCGACGAGGCGATGGCCGCCGCCGGGATCGACGCGTCCGGCCTCGAGACGGCGATCGGCCGGTTCGACGTCGCGATCATGAACGTCATCGGCTTCGACGCCTCGGCGCTCGGCAATCACGAGTTCGATTTCGGCCAGGTGCCGCTGGTCGACATCATCGCCGAGCGCGACACGTGGACCGGGGCGCTGTTCCCCCTCCTTTCGGCCAACCTGGTCGTCGGGCGGGACAGCGCGCTGGCGCCGGTGCACCAGGACCTCGGCCTCGGGGTCGGCGAAAGCGGCGCCGGGACCATCGCGCCCTACGCGATCCTGGAGGCGGGCGGTGCGCAGTACGGCGTCATCGGCCTCACCACGCCGCTCCTGTCGACCATCTCCTCCCCCGGCGGCGACCCCAACACGATCGAGGACGACGTCACCACCGAGCCGACCTGGAACAACATGGAGGCGCTCGCCGCCGTGCTGCAGCCGGTGGTCGACGAGCTGGCCGAGAAGGGCGTCACCCGGATCATCGTCACCTCGCACCTGCAGCAGATCGCGCTGGAGGAGCAGCTGGCGGGCATGGTGACCGGGGTGGACATCTTCATCGCCGGCGGCTCCGACACGCGCCTCGCCGACGCGACCGACACGCTGCGCGAGCGCCACGAGGCGCAAGGCCCCTACCCGATCCTCACCAAGGACGCCGCCGGTAACGACGTCGCCATCGTCTCGACCGACGGGCAATACTCTTACGTCGGCCGCCTGGTGGTCGGCTTCGACGAGGAGGGCCGCCTTCTACCCGGCACGATCGACCCCGCCGTCTCCGGTGCCTACGCCACGGACGAGGCGGGCGTGCTCGCCGTGACCGGCGCACCCGACCTCGACAGCGCGATCGCCGGTTCCACCGCCGGCAGCGCGGTCGAGGGGTTGGTGACGGCGCTGGCGGACGCGGTGCTGACCACCTCGGGCGCGACCTTCTACGCCGACCTCGCGGTGCCGCTGAACGGCGACCGCGCACCGGGCGTGCGCACCGAGGAGACCAACCTCGGCAATCTGACGGCCGACGCCAACCTCGCCGCCGCCAAGGCGCTGACGAACGAAACGGTGCTCGTCTCGCTGAAGAACGGCGGTGGCATCCGCGCCTCGATCCCGCTCGACGACGAGAAGATCTCGGAGCTGGAGATCCAGCAGGTGCTGGCTTTCAACAACGCGCTGTCGCTGGTGACGCTGACGCCCGAGCAGCTCGTCGCCATCCTGGAGTACGGCATTTCGGCGAGCACATACGCCGAGGACGGCACGCCCACCAACGCCGAGGGCCGCTTCCCGCAGGTCGCCGGCGTCTCCTTCGCGTTCGACCCGGCCGCCCCCGGGGGGAGCCGCATCACCGAGGTGACGCTCCCCGGCGCCGGTCCCGACGGGGCCGACATGACGATCTACGCCGACGGTACCTACACCGACGACGCCGAGGCGTTCGCCGACGGCATCCGCGTCGTGACGCTGAGCTTCCTGCTGGCGGGCGGCGACGGCTACCCCTACCCGTCCTTCGTCGAGGCGGACGCCGCGTTCGCCGACCCGGTCGACCTGATGAAGAAGGACGTGATCGCCGACGGTGCGGCGCAGTTCACCAACGTCGGCACCGAGCAGGACGCGCTGGCGGAATACCTCGCCAGCCTCGGCACCCCGGTCGACATGGCCGACACGCCGGCCGGCGAGGACGAGCGCATCCGCAACGCGCTCGCCAGGTAGCCGCGTGAAGGAGCCGGGCGCCGCCCACGCGGGCCGGCGCCCGTCTACTCGGCGGCGTCGCGACGCAGCGCGGTGTCGATCATCGCGCGCGTCTCCGGCACGCCGTAGAGGGCGACGAACGAGCCGAAGCGCGGGCCCTGCTCTTGGCCGAGCAGCACCTGGTAGAGCGCGCCGAACCACTCGCGAAGCTGCTCGAAGTGGGCCTTGCCGACCTCGTAGACCTCGTTCTGGATGTCCTCGGCGGAGGCGCCCTCCATCCCGTCCAGACGCGCCGACAGCTCCTCCATCGCCTGCCGCTCCACCGGCGTCGGCGCGCGGAAGGTCTTCGCCGGCGCCACGAAGTCCGCGAAGTAGCGGATCGCGTAGCCGACGAGCTGGTCGAGCTCCGGCTCGGTCTGCGGCGTCGCCCCCGGCGCGTAGCGCGAGATGAAACCCCAAAGCACGTCCCGGCTCTGCGAGTTGGAAGCCGAGACGAGGTTGAGCAGCATCGCGAACGAGATCGGCGTGCCGCGCGCGGTCTCCGGCGCGCCCTTGATATGCCAGACCGGATTCTCCAGCCGCTTCGCCTCGTCCTCGTCCGCATACTTCGCCGCGAAGGTGAAGTACTCGTCCACCGCCTTGGGGATGATGTCGAAGTAGAGCCGCTTGGCGGTCTTCGGCTTCTGGAACATGAAGAGGCTGAGGCTCTCCGGCGAGGCGTACGTCAGCCACTCCTCCACCGCGAGGCCGTTGCCCTTGGTCTTGGAGATCTTCTCGCCCTTCTCGTCGAGGAAGAGTTCGTAGTTGAAGCCGGCCGGCGGGGTGCCCCCCATCGCGCGGCAGATCTTGGACGACTGCGTCACCGAGTCGATCAGGTCCTTGCCGGCCATCTCGTAGTCGACCTCGAGCGCGTACCACCGCATCGCCCAGTCGGCCTTCCACTGCAACTTCGCGTGGCCGCCCGTGACCGGGGTCTCGAACGTCTTGCCGTTCGCGTCCGTCCAGGTGATCGTCCCGGCGTCGACGTCGCGCGCGATCAGCGGCACCTGCTCGACGACGCGGGTCTCGGGGTGGATCGGCAGGAAGGGCGAGTAGGTGGCGCGCCGCTCCGGGCCGAGGGTCGGGAGCATGATCTCCATCACCTTGTCGTAGGCGGCGAGCATCGCCAGCAACGCCGCGTCGAAGGCGCCGGAGCGATACATCTCGGTGGACGAGACGAACTCGTACTCGAAGCCGAAATCGTCCAGGAAGGCGCGAAGACGGGCGTTGTTGTGGTGCGCGAAGCTCTGGTGCGTGCCGAACGGGTCGGGTACGTCGGTCAGCGGCTGGCCGAGGAACGGCTGCAGCATCTCCTGGTTGGGCAGCGTCGGCGGAATCTTGCGCATCCCGTCCATGTCGTCCGAGAAGGCGATCAGGCGCGTCGGCGCACCGTCGGTCAGCGCTTCGTAGGCGCGCCGCACCATCGTGGTGCGGGCCACCTCGCCGAAGGTGCCGATGTGCGGCAGGCCGGACGGGCCGTACCCGGTCTCGAAGATCGCGGGGCGGTCCTCGCCGCCGAGACGCTGGACGACCTTCTTCGCCTCCTCGAAGGGCCAGGCGCGGGCGTTCTGTGCGGCGGCGCTCATTGCGGGCCTCCGTGATGGGCGGACGTCGCCGCCGAGGGAACCAGGATCACAGGCGCTCGCGGCGCCAGCGGACGGACCGACACGCGTTCGGCTTTTTTCGAACCGTGGAGGATCGGCTCGTCAGGGCTCCGGGTGTTGGTCCGCGTGATCATGGCATCGTCCGATAAGAATTGAGGATCGCGACCGGCGCATCGGAAGTGCTGCGGTGTCCCCGGCCGACGAGCCGGACGACCGCGGCGACGGGCGCGGCGCGTCCCTCTCTGTTGCCGTCACTTGGGCCAATACTCAACCCGCGGCGGTGCAAATGCCGTGTCGCGCCGGCGCAATTTTTCCGCTCGCACGTCACGGTGCCGGCCCGTGTCGGCCCGCCGGGCCGCGGCCGGTGCCACGGGCCGGTGGCACGACACGGCACATGTAGCGTGCGCTTCATCAAGATGCTAAGGGGCAACCAATACTCGAAATAAACCGGACGGAACATGGATCAGCCGATTTCCCATCACGAGGCCCTGGTCTTCGCCATGGTCACGATGTCCGCCGTCGACCGTACGATGACCGATTCGGAGCTGAAACGGATCGGTGAGATCGTCGAGACGGTGCCGGTGTTCCGCGACTTCGATTCCGAGCGCCTGGTGCACCTGGCCGAGACCTGCGGCGAGATCCTGCAGGAGGACGACGGCCTGGACACGGTGCTGGACCTGATCGCGACCTGCGTGCCCAAGTACCTGCACGAAACCGCCTATGCGCTGGCGGTCGAGGTCGCGGCGGCGGACCTGCGCATCCAGCAGGAGGAGCTGCGTTTCCTCGCCATGCTGCGCGACCGCCTCGGCCTCGAGAAGCTGATCGTCGCCGCGCTCGAGCGGGGCGCCCGCGCCCGCCACCGCACCATCCAGGCCAGCTGATCCCGGCGGGGCCTCACGGGCCCCGACCCCACGCGCCGGCCCTCGCCGCGCCGCTCAGTTGACCGACGAGCGGGTGTTCGGAAGGTCGAGCGAAAAAGCGGGGACATCCACCAGAAAACTCGACCCGTCGGCGCGCTCCATCTCGTATCGGCCGACCATGAAGCCCGACGGCGTCGTCAGCGGACAACCTGAGGTGTAGGAAAAGCTCTCGCCCGGCTCCAGTTGCGGCTGCTCGCCGACGACGCCGGCCCCGTCCACCTCCTGCACGTCCCCGTTGGAATCGGTGATCGTCCAGTGGCGACGCCGCAGCCGCACGGTCTCGCCGCCGAGATTGGTGATGGTCACCGAATAGGCCCAAACGTAGCGGCGCAACTCGGGCGCCGAGTGCTCCGACAGGTACGTCGGCTCGACTTCGACTTCGATGGATTGCGTCGTGGCTTTGTACATATTCGAGGGATAGCGTCGGGCCAGGCGGCGGAATGCTCACGAGGGGTGTCGATCGGTTTCGCGGTTAGGTAAATATGAGTCATGCCACACATGGAAAGAAACCTTTCCGTGTATTGCTCATGGCACGTGACAATCCCTATCATCATCGTCGGTCGCGACACTGTCCTCGACGCCAGAAAAGACAGATACGATGTATGACTCCCAGCTTCGGACGATCATTGATCCGCCGTTGAACTGGGCGGCGCGTCGTCTTCGTCCGCTTCCGCTGACAGCGAACCAAGTTACCGTTGTCGGCGCGGTGTTCGGATTCTGTGCGGCGCTCGCCATTTTTTTCGGGGGGTTCGGCCTGGCGCTGGTCGCCATCGTGGCCAATCGCCTGGCCGACGGGCTGGACGGTGCGCTGGCGCGCCAGCAGGGCGCGACCAAGCTCGGCGGCTTCCTCGACATCGTGTTCGACTTCTTCTTCTACGGGGCGATCCCGCTGGCCTTCGCGCTGTACGACCCGGAGCGCAACGCGCTCGCCGCGGCGGTGCTCCTGGCGAGCTTCTACGCCAACGGCGCCACATTCCTCGGCTTCGCCGCGGTGGCGGCCGAATTGGACCTCACGACCGACGATCAGGGCAAGAAGACCATCTACTACTTCGCCGGGCTCGCCGAGGGGGCGGAGACGATCGCGGTCTTCGTCCTGATGGTGCTCGTCCCCTCGTTCTTCGTGTGGATCGCCTTCCTCTTCGCGCTCGTGTGCTTCGCGTCGGCGGGGGCGCGGGTCTATGCGGTGTGGGACAGCCTGTCGGTGCTGGACGACGACCCGGACGCCCTCGCAGGCCCCGCGCCGCCGGTCACCGATCCGACGTCTCCCAGCGCGGGTTGATCCAGGGCGCGGCATTCTCGGCCGCGAGCGGCGGGCGGCCGAGAATCAGGTCCGCCGCCTTCTCGCCCACCATGATCGACGGGCCGTTGAGGTTGCCGTTGGTGATGCGCGGGAAGATCGAGGAATCCACCACGCGCAGCCCCTCCACGCCGATCACCCGGCACTCGGGGTCGACGACCGCGGCCGGGTCGTCGGCGCGGCCCATGCGGCAGGTGCCGCAGGGGTGGTAGGCGCTCTCGGCATGCTCGCGGATGAACCCGTCGATCTCGTCGTCGCTCCGCAGCGCGGCGCCGGGCTGGATCTCCTTGCCCCGGTAGGGATCGAACGCCGCCTGAGCGAAGATCTCGCGCGTGAGGCGCACGCAGTGACGGAAGTCCCGCCAGTCCGCCTCGGTGGACATGTAGTTGAAGAGGATGCGCGGGGCCTCCTCGGGATCGGCGCTCTTCAAGGTGACCGACCCGCGCGAGGGCGAGCGCATCGGCCCGACGTGGGCCTGGAAGCCGTGCCCCTCGGCCGCGGCCTTGCCGTCGTAGCGCACGGCGATGGGCAGGAAATGGTACTGGATGTCCGGATACTCGACGCCGGGCGCCGAGCGCAGGAAGGCCGCGCTCTCGAACTGGTTGGAGGCGCCGAGCCCGGTCTTGAAGAACAGCCACTCGGCCCCGGCCAGCGCCTTTCCGAGAAGGTTCCAGTGCTTGTACAGCGTGATCGGCTGCGTGGCCGCCTGCTGAATATAGACCTCCAGATGATCCTGAAGGTTGGCGCCGACGCCGGGCCGGTCGGCGCGCACCGCGATGCCGTGCTCGGCGAGGTGAGCGGCCGGCCCGATGCCGGAGAGCATGAGGAGCTTGGGCGAGTTGATCGACGAGGCGGCGAGGATCACCTCGCGCCGCGCGCGGATCACCTCGACCGCCCAGTCCCCGCGGGCGATCTCGACGCCGACGGCGCGCCCGTCCTCGAACACCACGCGGCGCGCGAGGCCGCGCTCCAGGGTCAGGTTGTCACGCTTCAGGGCAGGCTTGAGGTAGGCATTGGCGGTGGACCAGCGGCGGCCGTTCCAGACCGTCTGCTCCATCGGCCCGAAGCCCTCCTGCTTTTCGCCGTTATAGTCGGGCGTGAGCTCGAAGCCGGCCTGCTTGCCGGCCTCGACGAACGCCGCGAACAGCGGGTTCCGGCGCGGGCCGCGGGTGACGTGGAGCGGCCCGTCGGTGCCGCGCCAGGCCGGATCGCCGCCATGGCCGCCGTCGTGCCAATTCTCCATGCGCTTGAAGTACGGCAGCACGTCGGCATAGCCCCAGCCGGTGGCGCCCTCATCCTGCCAGTGATCGTAATCCTTGGCGTGGCCGCGGACGTAAACCATGCCGTTCACCGACGACGACCCGCCGATCACCTTGCCGCGAGGCGTGACCAGGCGGCGCCCGCCGAGGTGCGGCTCCGGCTCGGAGACGAACCCCCAGTCGTAGCGGGCCATGTTCATGGGGTAGGACAGCGCGGCCGGCATCTGGATGAACGGCCCGATATCGGTGCCGCCGTACTCGACGACGACGACGCGGTGGCGGCCGTCCTCGGACAGGCGCGAGGCGAGCGCGGCGCCGGCGGACCCGGACCCCACGATGACGAAATCGGCTTCCATGCAAGACCTCCGAGACTCTGGCTGCCGGCTGGCACGGCGTGCCGGGGTGCGGGCGGGTCAAGGGCGCGAAGCGGCGAAGCGAACCCTTGACGCGCCCGGACCCCGGCGCAGGCTTGTCCAGGTGTTCAGATCGGGGGGCCGCTTCTTCAGCGGCCGTCCGACCTGAACGCCTGCCCATCGGCGAGATGGGGGGAGCGCGAGGGAGGAACGCCCTCGCTACCGAGGCTCACCGCGGCAGCGGGCCGCCGGCGGCACGAGGCGCCTCAATACGGGCTCTCCACCCGCCCCAGACCGACGTGCACGGTCTTGCGCTGGGAATAGAATTCGATCGCCGCATGCCCGTTCTCCCGCCCGACGCCGGACGCCTTCACACCGCCGAACGGCTCCTCGACCGGCGTCAGGTTATAGGTGTTGATCCAGGTCATCCCGGCCTGCAGCGCCGCGGCGACGCGGTGCCCGCGCGCGAGATCACGGGTGAACACCCCGGCGGCCAGCCCGAACGGCGTCGCATTCGCCCGCGCCACCGCCTCGTCCTCGGTGGCGAACGTGAGGAGCGAGAGGACGGGACCGAAGATCTCTTCGCGGGCGATGGTCATCTCGTCGGTCACGCCGTCGAAGACGGTCGGCTCGACGAAGGCGCCCTTCTCGAACGCTTGGCCCTGGGGCGCGCGGCCGCCGATGGCGATGCGGGCCCCCTCGCGGCGGCCGATGGCGATATAGTTCATCACCTTGTCGCGCTGAGCGTAGGAGATGAGCGGCCCCATATGGGTCTCGGGATCGGCCGGGTCACCGAGGCGGATGGCGCCGGTGCGCTCCACGAGGCGCTGGAGGAAGCGGTCTTTGATGCCGTCCTGCACGAAGACGCGGGTGCAGTTGGAGCAGATCTGCCCGGCCGAATAGAAGTTGCCCAGCATCGCCCCGCCAACGGCGTCCTCGATATCGGCATCGTCGAACACCAGGAGGGGCGACTTGCCGCCCAATTCCATCGTCACGTGGCGCACGCCTTCGGCCGCCGCGGCATAGACCTTGGCGCCGGTCGGCACCGAGCCGGTCAGCGAGACCTTGGCCGTCGCCGGATGGGTCGAGAGCGCAGCGCCGACCTCGCCCATCCCCTGCACCACGTTGAAGAGCCCGGCCGGCGCCCCCGCCTCCATCAGGATCTCGGCGATCTTCAGCGCGCACAGTGGCGTCAGCTCGGACGGTTTGAAGACCATCGCGTTGCCGCAGGCGAGCGCAGGGGCGGCCTTCCAGCAGGCGATCTGCGTCGGGTAGTTCCAGGCGCCGATGCCGACGCACACCCCCAGCGGCTCGCGCACGGTGTAGGCGAAGTCGCCACCGAGCGGGATCGCCTCGCCCTGGATGCCGGGCGCAAGCGTGCCGAACCACTCCAGCGCGTCGGCGCCGGACGTCGCATCGGCCACCAGCGTCTCCTGGATGGGTTTGGCGGTGTCCAGCGTTTCGAGCGCCGACAGTTCCTCGTTGCGATCCCGGATCAGCTCGGCGGCGCGGCGCAGGACGCGGCCCCGCTCGGCCGGTGCGGTGGCGGCCCATTCCTTCTGCGCGCGGACCGCGGCGGCCATCGCCTTCTCGATCACGGCGGGCGTGGCGGCGTGGACGCGGGCGATCACCTCGCCGGTGAAGGCATAGACGTCGTCGATCGGCGCGCCGGCGTCGTCCTCGAGGTAGGCGCCGTCGACGAAGTGGCTGGCGGTGGGCTGGGCGCGCATCATTCTCCCCTCGGGTAGCGCTGGCGGTCTTCGAGGTCGTTCAGGTCGTGCTTGTTGCGCATGTAGCGCTCGGACGCCTTCTTCAACGGCTGGAAGTCCCACGGGTACTCGGCGCCGACGCGCAGCGCCTCGTAGACGACGAGGCGGCGGGCCTGCGAGAAGCGCACATCGGCATCGAACGCGGCCATGTTCCAGCGGGCGTCGATCTCGGCGCGCATCGTGGCGGCGATCTCGGCGTAGGCGGGGTCGTCGGCGAGGTTCACCTGCTCGTGCGGATCCTCGGCGAGATCGTAGAGCTGCGGCGGGTCGAGCTCGCAGTGAATGTACTTGAACCGCCGGTCGACGAGGCCGACGAGCGGCGCCTCGGACGCTTCGGCCGCGTACTCCATCGGCACGGCCCCGCGCGGCGCCCCGTTCGCGACCGGCACGAGGCTGACCCCGTCGGTCCACGGCGCCACTTCGGCGAGGTCGATGCCGACGAGGTCGGCGAGGGTGGCGGTGACGTCGATGGTGGAGACGGGCGTCGCGACGCGGCCGGCGGGCATGCCGGGGGCGGCGATCATCAGCGGCACGCGGGCCGACCCCTCGAAGAAGCTCATCTTGAACCACAGCCCGCGCTCTCCAAGCATGTCGCCATGGTCGGAGAGGAAGAGGACGATGGTGTCGTCCGCCTGGTCGGTCGCCTCCAGCGCGGCCATCACCTCGCCGATCTTTTCGTCGATGTAGGAGACGTTGGCGAAGTAGGCGCGGCGCGAGCGGCGGATGTCGTCGGCGGTGATGGCGTAGTTGCGCCAGTCGTTGGCGTCGAAGATGCGCTGCGAGTGGCGGTCGTGCTCGGCGTAGTCGAGGGCGGGGATCGTCGGCGCGAGGTGCGCGCAGTCCGCGTAGAGGTCCCAGTGCTTGGTGCGCGCGACGTAGGGGTCGTGCGGGTGCGTGAAGGATACGGTCAGCATCCAGGGCCGGTCGTCGTTACGGCGGCCGAGATCGTAGACCTTGCGCGTCGCCTCGTAGGCGACCTCGTCGTCGTATTCGAGCTGGTTGGAGATCTCGCCGACCCCCGCCCCGGTGACCGAGCCGAGGTTGTGGTACCACCAGTTGATGCGCTCGCCGGGCCGGCGATAATCCGGCGTCCAGCCGAAGTCGGCGGGGTAGATGTCGGTCGTCAGCCGCTCCTCGAAGCCGTGGAGCTGGTCGGGGCCGACGAAGTGCATCTTGCCCGCCAGCGTCGTGGCGTAGCCGGCGCGGCGCAGATGGTGCGCGTAGGTGGGCGTGTCGGAGGCGAACTCGGCGGCATTGTCGTAGACGCGGGTGCGGTGCGGCAGCTGGCCGGCCATGAAGGCGGCGCGGCCGGGGGCGCACAGCGGCGAGCCGGTGTAGGCGTTGGCGAACCGGGTCGAGCGGGCGGCGAGCCGGGCGAGGTTCGGCGTCTTCAGGAAGTCGGCCGGGCCGTCGGGAAACAGCGTCCCGTTCAGCTGATCGGCCATGAAGATCAGGACGTTGGGCTTATCGCTCATGGTTGGTCCTGTTCAGGCAGAGGTCGAGATAGTCCGACACCATGGCGATGGCGTCGGCACGGTCGGGGGCGCGGTCCTGGAGCGCGGCGCGGATGTAGAGCCCGTCGATCATCGAGGCGAGGCCTTGGGCGATCCGCCGCGCCTCGTCCTCGGCGACGATCCGGCGCAGCGCGTGGACCATGTTGGAATCGAGCCGGCGGGCGTAGATCGCCAACAGACGCGAGGCGTCGGGCGAGCGGTGGGCGTGGACGTAGAAGTTCAGCCACGCGACGATCACCGACGGCTCGAACTGCTCCGGCGTGAAGCACGCCTCGAAGATGGCGGCGAGGCGGGCGCGGGGTGCCGTCGCGGCGCGCGTGCGCGCCCGCACCGAAGCGCCGAAGTCGGACAGGATGCGGCGCATGGCGGCCAGCAGGATCTGTTCCTTGGAGCCGAAATAGTGGTGCGCGAGGGCGGGCGAGACGCCGGCGCGGCGGGCGATGCGGCTGACGGTGACATCGAGCGAGCCCATGGCGCCGACCTCGACGATGGCGGCGCGGATGAGCGCATCGCGGCGCACGGGCTCCATTCCGACTTTCGGCATGGGTTGCCTTGGCCTCCGAGAGGGTCACTGTTTACATCTCCGGGCTACTGGTTTTTATTTGACTGGTCAATCAACATCCCCCGCGAAAGGAGACATGCCTCATGCGACGCACTGCCCTCCCCGCCCTTCTTCCGGCGCTGGCGCTTCTGGCCGGCACGGCGATGGCCGCTCCCGCCCACGCCGCCGACTGCGAGGAGCTCACCTTCTCCGACGTCGGCTGGACCGACATCACCGCCACCACGGCGCTCACCAAGACGGTGCTGGATGCGCTCGGCTACGACGTCGACGTGAAGGTGCTGTCGGTCCCGGTGACCTACGCGTCGCTGGAGAACGGCGACGTCGACGTCTTCCTCGGCAACTGGATGCCGACGATGGAGGGCGACATCGCGCCCTACCGCGAGAAGGGCACGGTCGAGACCGTGCGCGCCAATCTGGAGGGCGCCAAGTACACGCTGGCGACCAACGCCGCGGGCGCCGCGCTCGGCATCGCGACCTTCGCCGACATCGCCGCGCATGCCGATGAACTCGACGGCGAGATCTACGGCATCGAGCCCGGCAACGACGGCAACCGCCTGATCCTCGACATGATCGACCAGGACGCCTTCGGCCTGAAGGATTTCGAGGTGCGCGAGTCCTCCGAGCAGGGCATGCTGGCGCAGGTGGCGCGCGCCTCCAAGCGGGACGAGCCGATCGTCTTCCTGGGGTGGGAGCCGCACCCGATGAACGCCAACTTCGAGCTGACCTACCTCGAAGGCGGCGACGACTTCTTCGGCCCCGACCTCGGCGGAGCGACGGTCTACACCAACGTGCGCGCCGGGTTCATGGACGCGTGCCCGAACGTCGCCAAGCTCCTCGAAAACCTCGAGTTCTCGCTGGCGATGGAGAACGAGGTGATGGCGCTGATCCTCGACGAGGGCGAGGACGCCGACGATGCGGCCGGCTCCTACCTCGCCAAGAACCAGGACGTGCTGACCGGCTGGCTCGACGGGGTGACGACGCTCGACGGCGAGCCCGGCCTCGCCGCTGTGAAGGCCGCACTCGACGAGTAACGACGGCGGAGCGGCCGGCAGCCCCGGCCGCTCCCCTCTCCGCCGCCGATGCGGCATGGCGCTTGCCCCGCGGCGGGTGGTCCCGCGCGCCGCGACGTTGCCCAAAGACTCGAACCGGAGGGCCTCTTGGATTTCATCGAGGACTACAAAATCCCCGTCGGCGACGGGGCCGAGGCGGTGTTCGACTGGTTGCAGTCGCACGGCGGCTGGTTTTTCGACGGCCTCGCCGAAGGCCTGGAGTGGCTGATCGACTGGCTGCTGTGGTGCCTGCAATCGCCGCCTGCGCTCGTCCTGGTCGCACTGGCCGGCCTCGTCGCCTACGCCATCCAGCGCAACTGGAAGATCGCGCTCTTCGTGGTCCTCGGCTTCCTGTTCATCCTCAACCAGGGCTACTGGGAGGAGATGACCGAGAGCCTCACCCTCGTCATGTCGGCGTGCATCGTGTGCATGGCGGTGGGGGTGCCGATCGGCATCGTCGCGGCGCACCGGCCGCGGCTCTACCATGTGCTGCAACCGATCCTCGATCTGATGCAGACCCTACCGACCTTCGTCTACCTGATCCCGGCGATCGTCTTCTTCGGCATCGGCATGGTGCCGGGGCTGATCGCGACGGTGATCTTCGTGTTGCCGGCGCCGATCCGGCTGACCCAGCTCGGCATCGCGGCGACGCCCAAGCCGCTCCTCGAGGCGGCCGACGCGTTCGGCGCCACGGCCTGGCAGAAGCTCGTCAAGGTGGAGCTGCCTTACGCGCTGCCGCAGATCATGGCCGGACTGAACCAGACGATCATGCTGTCGCTTTCGATGGTGGTGATCGCAGCGCTCGTGGGGGCGGACGGGCTCGGCGTGCCGGTGGTGCGCGCGCTCAACCAGGTGAACACGTCGCTGGGCTTCGAATCGGGCTTCATCATCGTCGTCGTTGCGATCATTCTCGACCGGGTCCTGCGCATCTCGAGGCCACGTACATGAGCACCGCCGTCATTTTCGAGGATGTGAACATCGTCTTCGGCGACGACCCGCAGCGCGCGTTGCCGCTGATGGACGCCGGCAAAAGCCGGGCGGAAATCCAGGCGGAGACGGGTCAGGTGCTCGGCGTCCACGCCTGCTCGCTGGAGGTGGCGGAGGGTGAGATCCTCGTCCTGATGGGCCTGTCGGGCTCCGGCAAGTCGACCTTGCTGCGGGCGGTGAACCGGCTGAACCCGATCGCGCGGGGCCGCGTGCTGGTCCACGACGGGGCCGAGATGACCGACGTGACGGCCGCCGATAAGAAAACCTTACGTCATTTGCGGCGCGCGCGTATCGCCATGGTGTTCCAGCAGTTCGGACTGCTGCCGTGGCGCGACGTCGCGGACAACGTGGCCTTCGGGCTGGAGCTGTCGGGACTCGGCAAGGCCGAGCGCGAGGCGAAGGCGCGGGCGCAGCTGGAGCTCGTCGGCCTGTCCGACTGGGCGGAGAGGCGCGTCGGCGAGCTGTCGGGCGGGATGCAGCAGCGCGTGGGGCTCGCCCGCGCGTTCGCCACCGAAGCGCCGATCCTTTTGA
Source organism: Acuticoccus sp. I52.16.1 (assembly GCF_022865125.1). Taxonomy (NCBI): domain Bacteria; kingdom Pseudomonadati; phylum Pseudomonadota; class Alphaproteobacteria; order Hyphomicrobiales; family Amorphaceae; genus Acuticoccus; species Acuticoccus sp. I52.16.1. Next base: position 1,637,820 of record NZ_CP094828.1, read on the forward strand.
TGGACGAGCCGTTTTCGGCGCTGGACCCGCTGATCCGCACCCGTTTGCAGGACGAGTTGCTGGATTTGCAGCGCAACCTCAAGCGCACCATCATCTTCGTCAGTCATGACCTCGACGAGGCCTTCAAGATCGGCGATCGGATCGCCATCATGGAGGGCGGGCGGATCGTCCAATGCGGCACGCCCGCGGACATCATGCGCGCCCCGGCAAATGCCTATGTGGCTGATTTCGTGGCCAACATGAACCCGCTCGGCGTCCTGACGGCAGGCGACATCATGTCGACCGGCGTGGCCGGCGACAGTGCCCCCTCCGTGTCCGCGGACATGCGGATGCAGGAGGTGATGGGGATGCTGGGGTCCGACGAGACGGTCCGGGTGGTCGAAGGGGGAAGGATTTTGGGCACGATCAGCGCGTCGGACGTGGTTGCGGCGCTGGCGCCGAACGAGGAGCGGCGTTAGGCGTCTGGTATGCGCTGAGGCTATAGGGGTATGCAAAAGACTCTGGGGCACGCCCTTGTGAGTCGGCATAAGAACTGCTACGTAAGGGGCCGTGGTCGGGAAGGAGCGGCCACGCAGTGCCGACTTGCACTGCATGACACGCGCCGAGGACCGGCGCCCCAGCGACCGCGCGCCGGTCGCCGCCCCTGACACACCGGTTTTACCGCAAGAACGCGCCCGGCACGTGCCCCGGCGCACGGAAGTAACGTTTGACGACATTTTCGGACCTCGGCCTCGCCGAGCCCATCCTTCGCGCCACGACGGCGCAAGGCTATACCAACCCCACTCCCATCCAAGCGAAGGTCATCCCTGCCATGCTGGCGGGTGACGATGTCCTCGGTACCGCACAGACCGGTACTGGCAAAACTGCCGCATTCACCTTGCCGATCATCCATCGGCTCAACGGTCGGGGCCGCCCCGAGCCGCGCACCTGCCGTGCCCTGATCCTCGCGCCGACGCGTGAGCTGGCCGCGCAGATCGAAGAGAACGTGCGCGCGTACGCCGCCAACACCAAGCTGTCCAGCCTCGTCGTCGTCGGCGGCGTGAAGCCCGGCCCGCAGGAGCGCAAGCTCGCCCGCGGTGTCGACATTCTGATCGCCACCCCCGGCCGCCTCGAAGACCACATGCGCAACCGCGTCGTCACGCTCGACGCCGTGCAGGTCGCCGTGCTCGACGAGGCCGACCAGATGCTGGACCTCGGCTTCATCCCCGCCATCCGCCGCCTCTTCAAGGCGATGCCGCGCGAGCGGCAGACGGCGCTCCTGTCGGCCACCATGCCGTCGGAGATCCGCAAGCTGGCGGCCGACTTCCTCAACGCGCCGAAGGAGATCGCGGTCGCGCCCGTCTCGCGGCCGATCGAGGCGATCGACCAGTCGGTGCGCCACATGGACACCGGCGCCAAGCGCGAGGCGCTGAACACCCTCATGGCCGCGACCGAAGTCGAGCGCGCCATCGTCTTCACCCGCACCAAGCGCGGGGCGGACAAGGTGAGCCGTAACCTGGAGATCGCCGGCTGCAACGCCGTCGCGATCCACGGCAACAAGAGCCAGAACCAGCGCCAGCGCGCTCTCGACGCTTTCCGTGACGGGAGCGTCAAGGTGCTGGTGGCGACCGATATCGCAGCGCGCGGCATCGACGTTTCCGGCATTAGCCACGTCGTGAACTACGAGCTGCCGAACGTGCCCGAGGCCTATGTCCACCGCATCGGCCGCACGGCGCGCGCGGGCCGCTCCGGCATCGCCGTGTCGCTCTGCGCACCGGACGAGCTGAAGCTCCTGCGTGATATCGAGCGCCTCATCGGCCGCCGCCTCGCGGCCGAGAACGCCCCCTCTTCGACTGCCGAGACCGCCGCGGCCCCGGCCGCCAAGCGCTCTCGCCCGCGCCGGCGCAAGCCGGACACCCCGTCGAACACGCAACACCGCCGATCGGCTCCGGCCGATCGGTCCCGCTCCGGCGGCCGCCGGGCGGCAGTTTCAACTTCGCGGTCAGGCTCATCCGCAGCGCCGCAACAGACGATCTAGGAGACAACCATGGCCACTGGTTCGGTCAAATGGTTCAACAGCACCAAAGGCTACGGCTTCATCGCCCCTGACGAAGGCGGCCAGGACGTCTTCGTCCACATCAGCGCCGTCGAGCGGGCCGGTATGCGGGATCTCGCGGAAGGACAGAAGGTTTCGTACGAAATCGAAGTCGACCGCCGCCGCAACAAGTCCTCCGCGGTCAACCTGCGCGCGCTCTAAGCCGCCCGGGTGAACCTTCTCGGTTCGAGCCGCCGCTCGGACCCACGCGATCGAAAAGCCGCCTCCGGGCGGTTTTTCTCGTTGCGCCATACCGCCGGACGCCCCAGTTTCGCGACCCAATAAACGTCGCGACGACACTCTGGAGGACTTGTCCATGGCTCAGCCCTTTACCGGCGTCTGGCCCGTCGCCCCCACCCCCTTCCACGCCGACGGCACCCTCGACCTCGACGGCATGCGCCGCGTGATCGACTGCATCGTCGACCAGGGCGCCGACGGGGTCTGCATCCTCGCCAACTTCTCCGAGCAGTTCCTGCTGACCGACGCGGAACGGGCCGACGTGATGCGCGTCTCGCTGGAGCACATGGACGGCCGCATACCGGTCATCGTCACCTGCTCGCACTACTCGACGGACATCGTCGTCGACCGCGTGAGGAGCGCGAAGGCGCAGGGCGCGGCCATGGTGATGCTGATGCCGCCTTATCACGGCGCCCTTCTCAAGGGGACCGAGGCGCAGACCTACGAGCAGTTCGCCCGTGTCGGCGAGATCGGCCTTCCCATCATGATCCAGGACGCGCCGCTGTCGGGCGTGGAGCTGACGGTGCCCTTCCTGGTGCGCCTCGCCGAGGAGATCGACGCGGTCCAATACTTCAAGATCGAGACGCCGCAGGCTGCCGCCAAGCTGCGCGGGCTCATCGAGGCCGGCGGCGCGGCGATCGTCGGCCCGTTCGACGGCGAGGAGGGTATCACGCTGATGGCCGACCTCGACGCCGGCGCCACCGGCTCGATGACGTCGGCGACGCTGCCGGACCTCGTCAAACCCGTCATCACCGCGCATGCCGCCGGCGACCGTGCCGGCGCCGCTGCGGGTTACGCCAGGATCCTGCCGCTCATCAATTACGAGAACCGCCAGTGCGGGCTGCGTGCGTGCAAGACCGTGATGATGGAAGGCGGGGTGATCGGCTCGGACGTGGTGCGCCACCCGATGCCGCAGCTGCACCCGGCGACCCGCGCCGGCCTGCTGGAGCTGGCGCGCGAGCTGAACCCCGTCGCCCTCACCTGGGGCCGCTGAGCCGACCCGCGCCGCTCAGCCGCGGATCAGCACCGTGGCGAGCGGCAGGCCGGGGCCGACGAAACGCATCGTCTGCACCGTCTCCAGCAACGCCGTCTTCGAGGTGAGGCCCGTCTTCACGGCGACCGCCACCACGTCCGCCTCCGCGGCGAGCGCCTGCGCATCGGGGTGATCGACGATGGTCGGCAGGTTGATCAGCACCACGTCGAACCGGCGAACCAGCGCATCGATCAGCGCGCCCATGCCGGCGGCCCGGTAGAGGGCGGGATCGCTACGGCGGCCGGCGGCGAGGTATTTCAGCGGCGTCGACGGGTCGATCTGCAACGCCGCGTCGATCTCCCCGCCTTCGGCCACCAGATCCGAGACGCCGAACTCGTTCACCCCGCCGAGCCTGAGGTGGATCGTCGGCCGGGTGAAGTCGGTGTCAACGAGGACCGCCTCCTCGCCGGCCACCGCGCAGGCCTGCGCCAGCGCCGTCACCAGCGCGCCGTGGCCGACACGCTCGTCCGCGCCGGTGATGGCGACGATCGTGGTGTCGCGCCCCCCCGAGCCCAGCACGAGCGCCGCGCGAAGGTGGGTGATCGCCTCCGCGAAGGCCGCATTGCGCCGCCGCCAGCTTCCGAGCGAGGTGATCGTCGGCCGGGCCGGCGGCACCGGCGGCACCAGCGCGACCGGCGCGATCCCCACCGTGCGGCGCACGTCCGCGCGGGTCCGGATGCGCTGGTCCAACAGCGCCAGGCCGATGATCAGCGCGAACGCCGCGCCGCCCGACAGGATACCGCCGCCCGCCACCACCAGCATCCGCTTGGGCCCCGAGGGCTGCGTCGGCGCCACGGCGGGGGCGACGATCCGCCCGCCCGCGCGCTCCAGGCCGGCGGTGCCTTGCGCCTCGTTGTAGCGGTTGAGCAACGCCTCGTAGACGCGCCGCGCCGCCTCGACCTCGCGCTCCAGCCGGCGCAGCTCGATCTCGGCCTCGCGCTGCTCGACGAGCTGGTCGCGCAGGATGTCCACCTGCCGCCGCAGCGCCGCGACGCGCTCGGCCTCCGCGTCGGCGGAGCTACCCAGCGAGCTGACGATCTTCTGCGTCTCGGTGGCGATCGTCTGCCGCAGCGCGGCGAGCGCCTCGCGCGCCTGGATGAGGCGGGGGTGCGAGGGCTGGTAGAGCGCATCGAGCTCCGACACCACGCGTTCCTGCGTCGCCACCTGGGTGCGCAGCTGCTGGATCAGCGGCGAGGCGACGACCTGCGGCAGCGCGCCGTCCTCGCCCCCGCGCAGGTCGTTCGCCGCGTCGGCCTGCGCCAGCGCCGCCTGCGCGCGGATCAGCTCCTCGTTCATCCGGCCGAGCTGCTCGGTGAGGATGGTCGTCCCCGCCCCTTCCGCGATGCGGCTCTGGGCGCGGAAATCCTGCAGCGCCCTCTCCCGCTCGTCGAGGTCGCGCCGCAGATCGCGCAAGCGGATGGAGATCTGCGCGATCGCGTCGGTCGCCAGATCGCGCTGGGCGGAAATGTCGAGGTCGAGGTATTGGCGCATCACCTCGTTGACCACCGCGGCGGCGAACCGCGGGTCCCGCGCCTCGTAACGCACGGAGACGACGAACGAGCGCCCCGTCGGCGCGACGGTGAGATTCTGCCGCAGCGCCGAGACGATCTGCGCCCGCGCCATGCCGCGATCCATGCCGCCCGGCTCTTCCAGCTCCAAGGCGGGGTTCACGGCCGAGAATTCGAGCCCCAGCTCGTCCACCACCCGCTCCAGCACGGTGTAGGACTGGATGACCTGAACCTCGGTCTCGGTCACGGTCTCGGGCGGGACGTAGCCGCGGTCGGCCTGCCGGGTGGGGAAGATCTCCTCCCGCCCGGCGTCGAACGCGACGAGACCGCCGGCGGTATAGGTGTTGGGCAGCCGCCCGGCGACGATCGCGGCGGCGAGCACCCCGGCGACGACGATCGTCACCAACAGCCACTTGTACTGCCAGGCGACGTCGATCAGCCACAGGATCGGCTCGAGCGGGTTGGGGGGCGCGGGCTCGGACGTCTCGCCGGCGCTGTCGATCGTGGTCATGGCCGTGCGGCATCCTCGCCGCGCACGTCCGCGCGCGCCGCACCGTGCCGCAGCGGGCGACGGCGGCGCGCCTCGCGCTCATGCGGCGAGGGGCCAAGGCGAACAGGAGTGAAGACCACGTGTCTCCCGACCGGATCGAAGTGTTGAGACGGCTCGTTCAGGTCTGCTGCTCACGCATGCGATATACCCGCTGAATAGGCTAGGCGACTCACTATAGAACGAAAACGCCAATTCTGGCACGCTGCCCGCTCGGAGCGAGGGGGTCGCCGGGCCAAAGTCCCACAGGAGAGCGCGTCATGGGGCGGACAATCCCTGTGGATCATTCGCGATCGACCGCCGCCGGTCGCTCCTGGCCGCACGCCGCCCCCCTCGCCGGCGCCACCGCGCCCCGTCGCAATCGCTCCCGCGGGCTAGCACCGGTTAACACATTAGGTGTAAGCCACTTTTCGAAGTTGTTGGTGGACGACTGGCTTGAACAACCTATGAATGGGCGGCGTGCTCATCTCAGCCGAACGAGTTGTTGATGATGGCTGACGGAAGACATAGCGACCAACACGCTGAAAACCCCGCCGATCCTGCGGCGGCTCGAGCGTCTGATCCTGTGTCCGCCGCGTCGGACGGCGACGATGCGGCCGTGGCCGGCGCGCCTCCCGCGCCCTATTCCATCCCGCGTCGCCCGCCGCAGAAGCCGCGAATCATTTCGTTGCGTCTGGTCGACCGATTTTTGCGCTTCGGCGATTTCGCGATTCCGCTCGTGGTCGGCATCCTCGTCTCGTGGGTGCTGATGGGCGAGCAGAAGATCATCCAGAACGTGGTGATCTGCTTCGCGACGTCGGTGCTCTTCGCGCAACTCTTGGCGCGCCGCGCCGTATACATGACGCAGGCACACGTCTTCAGCATCCGCCTGGTGATGCAGCTGCTGCAGACGCTGGTCTTCACCTTCGTCGTGGTGACCGCGATCGCCTTCCTGCTCGACGTGCCGGGCTATACGCGCCAGTGGATCCTGTGGTGGTTCGCCGCGTCCGAGGCGTGCATCTTCGTCTACCGCCTGATGGTGACGATCTCGCTGCGCATCGCCATGGTGCACGGGCGGTTGCAACGCCGGATCGCGGTCTACGGCGGCGAGGAGAAGGGCGCGAGCATCATCACGCACCTCCTGTCGACCGAGGACCAGCACTACACGATCACCGGCTTCTACGACGATCGCGCCAACCGCGTGCCGGACGAGATCGACGGCATCCCGCGGCTGGGCGGCGTGGACGAGCTGATCGCCGCCGCGGAGGCCGGCGAGATCGACGAGGTCGTGCTGGCGCTGCCGCTCTCCCCGCTCGACCGGCTGACCGGCATCCTCAACCGCCTGGCCGGCTCCTCCGTGACGGTGCATTTCGCGCCGGACCCGGTGTTGTGGCAGTTCTTCGACCGGCCGTTCGACCATATCGGCGGCGCGCCGATGCTGCGCGCCCTCGCCTCGCCGATCCAGGGGTGGGCCGCGATCGCCAAGTTCGTCGAGGACCGGCTGATCGCGCTGGTGCTGATCATCATGCTGCTGCCGGTGTTCGCCGTCATCTCGCTGGCGATCTGGGTCGAGACGGGCAAGCCGATCCTGTTCCGCCAGCCCCGGCGCGGCTGGAACGGTTCACTCTTCACCATCTACAAGTTCCGCACGATGAAGGTCGACAACGAGGACCTCGCCGGTGCCACGCAGGCGACCCGCAACGACCCGCGCGTGACCCGCGTCGGGCGAATCCTGCGACGCACCTCGCTCGACGAGCTGCCCCAGCTCCTCAACGTGCTGAACGGCGACATGAGCCTCGTCGGCCCGCGCCCGCACGCGCTCGGCACCACGACCGAGGGCAAACCCTTCGAAGAGGCGGTGCAGCATTACATGGTCCGCTACCGGGTCAAGCCGGGGATCACCGGCTGGGCGCAGATCAACGGCTGGCGCGGTGAGACGGACACCAGCCAGAAACTCCTCGGCCGCGTGCGTTACGACATCGAGTATATCGAGAACTGGAGCTTCTGGCTCGATCTCTACATCCTCATGATCACGCCGCTGGCGCTGATCGTCCGCTCCAAGAACGCCTACTGACGACGCGGGGCGGACGCCCCGCTGCGCGGCAAAGCGGTGGACGAGGCGTCGCCGCCGCCGCCGGTTTACCCGTTGCTAACCATAAAGCGCGACCGTCAGGCCCTGTCTCCTTGGGGCTAGTCATGCGCCGCGTCGCCGCCTTCGCCGTTCTCTCGCTGCTCTCGGCCTGTGCCGCCGACCGGGGCGAGCCGTGCCCGCCCGGCACCGCGGCCGCGCCCTGCCCCGTCTACAAAACGCCGGAGGAAGCCGCGCTGGCGCCGGCCTGCGGGCGCTGCGGCGGCGGCCCGGCGCCCCAGCCGGTGGCCGACTTCTACCCCGTACCGCGCGGTTTCCAGCCTTGGGCGGAGGGGTTCGAGGGCGACATGCGCTTCGTCGTCGGCGACGAGCTGCGCATCACCCTCCCGTTCTACGACGACGAGGACGTCACGACGACCGTCGCGCCGGACGGCAAGGTCTACATCGGCCTCCTCGGCGGGGTCCCGGCGGCGGGCCGCGCGGCGCCGGAGCTGACGCGCGACCTCGAGCGTCGCTACGCGAAATATCTGCGCTTCCCGGACGTCGGCGTCATCCCCGTCAACCTGTCCAACCGCGAGGTGTTCGTCGGCGGCGAGGTCGGCAACCCGGGCGCGCTGCCGTTGCGCGGGCCGACGGGGGTGCTGGAGGCGGTCTTCGCCGCCGGCGGGTTCGAGGATACGGCGTACATGAAGAGCGTCGTCCTCATCCGGCGCGGTCCGAACGACCTGCCGATGATGCGCTTCCTCGACCTGAAGAGCTTCGCCAACGACGGGACGCCGACCGAGAACACGCTGCTCCAGCCGTTCGACATCATCTTCGTGCCGAAGAGCCCGATCGCCAAGGTCAATCAGTTCGTCGCGCAGTACATCGAGGGCGTGATCCCGTTCAACCAGAACATCCAGTACACGGTGATCCCCGGCCAGTAACGCGGCGCGGCCGCCCTATGCGGCCGCGTGGTTGCGGCGCCAGATCTCGCCGGTTCGCGCCTCGATCTCCTCCACCGCGCGCCGCCGGCCGACGACGAGCGCCCGCCGCTGGTAGGCGCGCACGAACCGGCGCAGCTCCGGATCGTCCACCTGCGGCACGCCTTTGCGCCACGCGTCGAGATAGCCGAGGAACATGTTGACGCCGCCGATCACATAAGGCGGCTCCAGCGCCCGGAAGGCGCAGGTGGCGGCGAAGTAGAGCAGGTCGCTGCCCATCACGTATTGCCCCATCCCGTGCCGACGGCGGCCGACGTGCACGCTGGTCTGGCTCGACCCCATCGGCCGCAGGTGGACGAAGCGCAGCTCCGGGTCGTCCCAGCTGCGCGAGATCCAGCCGAGCTGACGCGAGCGGTGGGCGTCGATCGCGTCCCACATCACCATCGGCACGAAGCCGCCGATCTCCCGGAAGCAGGACGTGCGGTAGAACTTCGTCATCCCGACGGACATCTCGTCGCCCCGCCGCTCGCTGACCAGGGTGCCGTCCGCGCGGCGGTTGTAGGGCTTGCCGCTACAGCTGCCGAGGCGTGGCTCGGCCTCCATCCGCCGGATCAGCTCCTCGAAGTAGCGGGGCGGCAGCTCCAGATCGAGGTCCATCTTGGTGACGTAGGTGAAGGCGTCGAGATCGAGGTGGGCGAGACCGGCATTGAACGCCTCGACGACGCCGCCGCCGACGGCGCGGAAGCCGCGGTCCGGCTTCGGCACGACCCTGATCCACGGGTGCTCGCGGGTGTATTCGGCGAGGATCTCGGGCGTCGCGTCGGTGGACCCGTCGTCGACGATGATCCACGTGTCGGGTCGCACGGTCTGCGCCACCACCGTGTCCAGCGTACGGCGCATGTACTCGGCCTCGTTGCGGCACGGTGAGATGATCGCATAGCTCATGGTCTGCCCCGTCTTGCCCCCTGTGCGCGCCTCACGATAGCCGCCCCGGCGCCGGCCCACGCAAGCCCGCGCCCGTCCGTCGTCCCCGAAGCGCCGGTGCGGCGCCCCTCAAGTGGCCGCGATGCGGCGCATGCAGGCGGCGATCCGCTCGCCCAGCAGCGGCACCAGCACGCCCGTCGAGACCGAGCGCTCGGCCCACGCCTTGGCGCGCCGGCTCATCGCCGCGAGCCGCTCCCGGTCGGCGAGGAGGGTGCGCACAGCCGCGGCGAGATCCTCATTGCTCTCGGCCACGAGGCCCAGGTCTTCGGCCAGGACCGGGATGCCCTCGCTGCCGATCGGCGTCGTCACCACGGGGATGCCCATGGCGAGCGCCTCGATGATCTTCAGCTTGGTGCCGCCGCCACTGCGGATCGGCGCCACGAGCACCGTGAAGCGCTCCAGCAGCGCCACCGGATCGTCGACGAAGCCGGGCAGCGCCACGCCGACGCGGGCGGCCTCCTCGGCCATCGCCTCGGTCGGATGGCGGCCCATCGCCACCGCCTCGCAGGCGACGCCCTGCGCCTTGAGGTGGGCGACCACACGGAAGAGGTCGAACGCGGCGCCGACATTGGGATAATAGCCGTAGTCCGCCATGAAGCCGATCACCGGTGCGGCGTCCGGCCGGGTCCCCTTGGGGTCGACCGCGAAGGCCCAGTCCTGCGCCACGTTGGGCACCGTCACCACCGGCCGGCCGATATTGCGCGCCAGGATGTCGCGGTCGTCGTCGGACACGGCCCAGTGCTCGTCGACCGCCGCGGCCTCGCGCTCCAGCCGCGCGAAGGCGCGGGCGTCCACCAGGGGGAAGAGTTTGCCGGGCCAGCGGCGGACGCGGGCCATGCGGTCGTAGTTGACCGTCTCGACATTGTGGTGGTCGAGCACGATCTGCGCATCGTCGAGGCCGAACGATGCCCGCAGGACGTAGAGCGACAGGCTGCCGAGGACGACGATGTCCGGCCGGTGGGCGTCGAGCGCGGCGCGCGCGGCGTCGAGCAGCGGGCCACGCTGGTATTTCTCCATCCAGCGGTTGCGATTGGCGAGTGCGGCGCGCAGGTGCACCGCCCCCTTCTGCAACTTGGAGCGGTCCGGCGCGCTGACGAAATCGGCCGCGAACCGCTCGCGCGTCGCCACCTCGCCGGCCGGGTCCGCGTCGCGTGACAGGACGAGGAAGCGCACGTCGGCGTGCTGGGCCATCGCCTGGCCGATCGTCTGGATGCGCACGCAATAACCGTTGCGCGCCGGGCGGGGGGCGGCCATCGTCACGTAGGTCACGCGCGGGCGTCGGGGGGTCTGCTCGGTCACGGAAGGGTGAGCCTTTCGCGGATCGGTCGCCGGTCGGTGCGCAGAAGCGTCATATAGCATGAGTGCTTCGCGCGGACGGAAAAGACAAGCGCGGGCGACGCCGCCGCGGCCTTGCAGAAGAACATGGTTTTCGCATCGTTGCCGACCAGCATGTCGCCGACGAATCTGGCGAATATTGCAGGAGCCGCTATATCCGGAGGAGGGTCGCCGCCGATGGCGGTGGCCGGGAGACATCCGGGACCGCGTGAGACGGTCGCCGGATCGATCGTGCGGTTAACCTTGGGTGCCGTTTTGCCGCGGGGCACGCCGCGCAGGATTTCGCGAAGAACCGGCTTGCCGGTACACAGGGTTCGAGCGTTGTTCTACAGCGGCGCGGGACCGGGGCTGCGAGCGGACACCGCCGCGCGGCCGAAGGTGCGAAAGATGACGCGTGAACGGTGTTGAGCTAATAGACGCAACGGTGAGTAGAAGTTTGAGGTGCAGGTCGTTTGCCGGGGGCCGAGCGAGGGCGCAACATGAGCGCTGACGAGGACGAGCCACTCAGACGCTCTATCGCCAGCCGTCTCCGGCGTCGCCGCCGGCCGCCCGACGCACAACCCGCCCCGGCGGCGAAGGAGGAGTTCGGCTATGCCGGCTGGACGATCCATGTCGACGGTTCGGACGGTGAGCCGGCGATGCCGACCGCCCACTTCGACCCGCCGCTGACCTCGCGCCTCGCCGATACGCCGCAGGCGGCGACCGTCGCGGCGGACGAGGATGCGCCGCCGCAGGCCAGCGCCGCGCCGCCGCGCGAGACCGACGGCACGTTCGACCCCGTGACGACGGACGTCTTCCCCGAGCGAGCGCCCCGTGCGCCGATCACCGCCCGGTACGCCACGCGCCCCGCCGCCGAGCCCACCGAGTGGGTGCCCGCGCCCGACAGCGCGCCCGCCCCGGCGAACGACGCCCCGTCCACCGCGCAAGCCGCCGCCGACACCGCGCCGAGCCCGCAAAGCCCCGAGGCCCCGGCCGGCACGGCGCCCGCCGACGCGGCCGGCGCCCACGGCGCGGCGACCGATACCGAGGCGCAGACGTCGTCGGCGACGCGGCCGGCATCCGAGGTGCCGACCCCCGCCACAGATGCGACGGCGACGCAAACCGCAACCGCCCAAGACGAGGCGCCGGCGCAGCCCACCGACACCAACAGCCCCGACACCGCCGACGCGGCGGATGCCGTGCCGCACCCCGTTTCGGCGACGCCCCCCGAGAACCCCGCGCCGGCCGCCCCCGTCGCGACGACGGATGAGGCCTCGAGCGCCGAGTTCGCCGCGCAGGCGCAGCCCTCCGACCTCGACGCCTCAGCCACCGCCGACGCGGCGACGACGGAGGCGCAGCCGGCGACGGAGCCGCAGACGGCCTCCGAAGACCCGGCCCCCGAATCCACCACGGCGCCGGCGGAGCAAGCATCAAGCGCCGCATCCGACGCGCAGACTGAGCCCCCCGGCCTCGACGCCTCAGCCACCACCGACGCGGCGACGACGGAGCCGCAGACGGCCTCCGAAGAGCCGGCCCTCGCATCCGACGCGCAGGCGGAGCCCCCCGGCCTCGACGCCCCAGCGGCCGCCGGCTCGGCGACGACCGAGCCGCAGCCGACGACGGAGCCGCAGCCGGGCTCCGAGCCGGCCGACGGCGTGGCGGAGGCGCCGGCGGGGGGAGCGCGCGCTGCGGATGCCATTCTCGCGGACGGGCCGGCCGATGCCGCACCGCCGGAGCACCGGCTGCCGCCGATCGAGGCGCCGAGCCTCCTGCCGCCGCCGCCTCCGTCCTACGCGCCCCCACCGCCTCCCCCGCCGGTCGACACCCAGGACGCCGACGACGGCGCGAGGACCGGCCGGCGCGGACGACCCTCGCCGCGACCCAGCCGGCGCTCGCGCATCGCCAGCGCCGGGATGATCGCCCCACCCGCCCCCGCCATCGACAGCGGCGAGCACAATCGCCGCGCACAGCGGATCGAAGGGGGCGGCAGCGTCGTCATCGCCGGCGAGCTGTTCGACCTCGTCGACTGGTCCGTCCTCGGCATCTCCGTCCGCTCCGACCAGCAACTCTACAAAGTCGGCGATGTCGCCCCGCTGGAGCTGGAGATCGACCTCGGCGATTACGCGGTGAACCTCGACATCGTGGGCGAGGTGATGAACCGCAACTCGCAGCGCACCGGCTGGCGCTTCCGCGACGCCAGCGAGGCCCAGCGCCAGGTGTTGCGTTCCCTCTCGCACGCCGTGCTCACTGGCCGGCCGTTCGCCGCCCCCCGCCCGCAGGAGGCCAGCGCCCCGCCCCCCGGCGCCAAGACACGGACGCGGCCGCCGCGCGAGCCGCGCCGGCCGTTCTTCAGCCCCATCGGGGCGGTGATGTCGCTCCCCTTTAATGCCGCGGTGATCGCCCTCGTCTCCGGCGTCGCGATCCTGGCGATGGACGGGCCCAAGCCGGCCTTCCTGGAGCGCTCCGAGGACGCCCCACCGCCGGTCCAGGCACAGATCGCCGCCGTCGCCGTCGAGCGGATCGCGCTGGTGGCGGATCAGTCCGGTCTGCTCGTGGCGTGGGAGGGAGAGCCGGGGCAGCCCTTCGCCGCGGGCGAAGCGCTCGTCACCCTCGCCAAGGAGACCGACGAGGCCGAGGCGCGCGTCATCGTCAGCCCCTGCGACTGCGTGCTGGCCCGCATCATCGCCCGCCAAGGCGAACGAGTGGAGGACGGCACCACCATCGCCCTCCTCTACGCGCTCGGCGTCGAGGGGCACGTGCAGGCGATGTTCGCCTCCGAAGAGGCACCGCGGCCCGGCGACCGCGTCGAGATCGACCTGCCCTATTCGGGCGAACACGTGAGCGGCACCGTCGCCGAGGTGGGTGAGCCGCGCGATCCGGACGCCTTCATCGGCCTGCCGCGGAACGAGTTGCGCGCCCCCGGCCGCGTCTACGCCAAGATCGAGACCGACACGGGCCTGCCCGCGGCACTCGCCGGCAGCCCGGTCGTGGTCAAGCGCGACCCGCCGAAGACCTGACGCCCCCCGCCCGCCGCTGCAAAAACGAGACGCTACGGCATTCCAGCGCGCATAGCTTCGCGCTATCGTCCGCCCGCCGCGGGGTCTCGCCGCGACCGGCCCCTCCCCCTCGGATTTCCTTTGACCCTCGACCTCCCTTCCATCGCCGTCTTCGCCTTCGCCGTCGCGCTCTTGGGCCTCTCCAAAGGGGGTCTTGCCGGAATGGGGATGATGGCGATGCCGCTCCTCCTCCTCGTCATGCCGCCGCCCGTCGCCGCCGGGCTGATGCTGCCGATCCTGATGACCCAGGACGCGCTGACGATCTGGATCTATCGCGGCAAATGGGACGTGTGGAACCTCAAGATCCTGATCCCCGGCGCCATCGTCGGCATCGCCATCGGCCTCGTCTCGTTCGCGGTGATGCCGGAGCGGGTGCTCCTCTTCGTGCTCGGCGCGGTGACGTTCGCGTTCGCGCTGCGGGGGCTGCTGGCGGGCAAGGCGCCGGCGCGCGTGCCGCATCCGGCGATCGGCGTCTTCCTCGGCGCGGTGTCGGGCTTCACGTCGACCATCCTGCACCAGGGCGGCCCGCCGTTTCAGATCTACATGCTGCCGCAGCGGCTACCGCGTGACGTCTTCATCGGCACCACGGTCATCTTCTTCTGGGCGATCAACCTGATGAAGCTGCCCGGCTTCATCGCGCTCGGCCAGCTCACACAGCACAATCTGATGATCGCGCTGGTGGCCGCCCCCTGGGCCCTCTTCATGACGTGGGTCGGCTCCAAGATCGCCCGGCGGATCGAGGTGGAGCGGTTCTACGTCATCATCCACTGGCTTCTGTTGCTCGTCGGCGTCAAGTTGCTGGCCGACGCGCTTCTTTGACGGCGCATCCAATCGACACGAGAAGGGGAGGAACCATGCGCGTTCTCATCATCGGCGGCGGCGGCTTCATCGGCCAGAAGATCGCCAAGGCGCTGGCCATGTCCGGCACGCTGCGCGGCGAGGCGATCACCCACCTCGAGCTGGCCGACATCACCGTCCCGCCCACTGTCGACGCTCCTTTCGGCGTGTCGCACCACGCGGTCGACGTGTCGGACAAGGCCAAGTGCGACGCGCTCTTCCAGTGCCAGCCGGACGTCGTCTTCCACCTCGCCGCCATCGTCTCGGGTCAGGCCGAGGCGGAGTTCGACACCGGCATGCGCGTCAATCTCAACGGGACGATCAACGTCTTCGAGGCGGCGCGGGCGCTCGGCACCAAGCCGGTGGTGGTGTTCTCGTCCTCGTGCGCGGTCTACGGCGGCGAGATCCCGGAGACGATCGAGGATTGGACCGGCCTCAACCCGCAGACCTCGTACGGCGCGCAGAAGGCGATCGGCGAGCTTTTGTGCACCGACTATTCGCGCAAGGGCTTCATCGACGGCCGCGCCCCGCGCCTGCCGACCATCACCATCCGACCCGGCAAGCCCAACGCGGCGGCCTCGTCGTTCATGTCGTCGATCTTCCGCGAGCCGCTCCAGGGGCAGACGGCGGTGTGCCCGGTCCAGCCGGACTATGCGCTGTGGTACCTGTCGCCGCGCAAGGTGGTCGAGAACCTCATCAAGTGCGCCGAGATCCCGGCCGAGAAGTTCGGCGAGAACCGCGCATTCGCGCTGCCGGGCCGCGTCGGCACCATCGGCGAGATGGTCGAGGCGATGCGCAAGGTGGCGGGCGACGAGCCGGTGAACCGGATCAAGTGGGAGCCGGACCAGGTCATCCTCGACATCGTCATGGGATGGCGCCCGCACATCGACCCGCAGAAGGCGTTGGCGCTGGGCCTCACCGCGGACGATTCGTTCGAGGACAACGTGCGCTACTTCCTGGAGGACGACATCCAGGTGCCGGCCGCCTGAGCCGCTCACGGGGAGTTGCGCCGCGCTGCGGCCGCGCCACCCCTATAGCCAGACCGCCCGGCGCCCCATGTAGAGTGCGCCGGGTTCGCCGGCCGGAGGTCCCTTGATGCGCCGTCTCTTCCGCATCGAGACGCTGTTCGCGCTCGGCAAGTGGGCCGTGTCGCTGGCGCTCGCGTTCTTCCTCACCTCGCTCGGCAGCCTCATCATCGCCGACCTGCCCCAGGTCGAGCGCCCACCGCGCGTCGAAGAGTTCGTCGACGCGGAGGCCGCCGCGCGGCTCGACGCGGAGCTTTCCGCGCTGGGCGAGCGCATCGAGGCGCTGTCGACCGCCGCGGAGACCGGCCAACTCAACCTCGAGGCCGCGGAGGCCGATTCGGCGGCCGAACGCGAGACTTTCGCCGCCTGGATCCAGGCCCGGCGCGCCACCGGCGACGGCGTCCCGGAGGAAGACGTCGTCGTGCGCACGCGCCGCCTGGAGGAGGTGCGCCGCACCGAGCGCCAGGTCCGCGCCGACCTCGACGCCGCCCGCGGTGCGCTGCGCGAGGCGCAGGAGCGCACCGGCGACGTGACGCGCGACCGCGCCGCCCTGCTGACGGCCGCCGAGGCGCCCTACCAGCGCGCCCTGTTCCTGCGTCAGGCCCGCGTCTTCGGCCTGCGGCTGGCGTTGACCCTGCCTCTCCTGGTGGTGGGGCTGTGGGCCGTCGCCAAGCGGCGCAACTCGCCGCGCTGGCCGCTGTGGCGCGGCTTCGTCCTCTTCGCCGCGTTCGCCTTCTTCGTCGAGCTGGTGCCGTACCTGCCGAGTTATGGCGGCTACATCCACTACGGCGTCGGCGTCGTCATGACACTGGTGCTGGGGGCGTGGCTGGTGCGGGCCGCGCGCCGCCACCGCGAGCGACGGGCCGAGATCGTCGAGCGCTCGGAGGCCGAGCGGCGGCAGGCGATCCACTACGACGAGGCGGTGGTGAAGGCCGAGAAAGGCACCTGCCCGTCGTGCGACAACACGCTGCGCACCACCGACGGCGCGCCGGTGAACTTCTGCATCCATTGCGGGCTGAAGCTCTACGAGCCGTGCCCGCAGTGTGGCACGCGGCGCCTGGTCTTTTTCCCGTTCTGCATGTCGTGCGGCACCCATGTCGGCCCCGAGGAGGCGCGCGCCGCGATCTCGGACGCGCGCAAATAACGCCCATCCGCCGGGAACAGGACCCCGCGATCGTCGATTGGGTCTCCACAAGACTGACGGAGAAACCCAATGTGGAAGTCGATGATTTCTGTTGTGGCGCTCGTCGGTGCGGTCTCGACGGCGGCATGGGCCGACGAGACCAACGGGGACCGCGTGCGCCCCGAGCCCCAGAGAACCGGCAATGGCGCCGGTGTCCTGAAGGAGACCGGCGAGGCCGTCGGCGGGGCGCTCGACGCGACGGGCAACGCCGTGGCCAAGGGCACCCAGGCGGCGGGTGACGCGGTCGGCGACGTCGCCGAGAGCGGCACCACCAAGATCGACCGCGACAAGAAGCCCGACTGATCCGGTCACACCGGGCGTCAGTCGTGTCGCCTCAGAGTGTGTGCTGCCAGGGCGCGGGTACGAAAGCGTAGCCCTCGCCATCGCGGGCGACGTGGCCGAATCCTGGGAACGGCATGTGCATCCCGGCGACCATCATCCGCTCGCTGGCGGCCATGTCGAGCACGCGCCGGCGTGTGGCGACGGCCTCCTCGGGTGTGACGTCGAAGCCGATATAGATGCCGGGGTCGGCGAGTTGCACCGGGGCGATATGGGCGATGTCGCCCCAGATCAGCAGCGTGTCGTCGCCGCTGGCGATGCGGTAGCCGGTGTGGCCGGGCGTATGGCCGTAGAGCGCCACCGCGTCGACACCGTCGACGACCGTGACATCCTCCTCGAACGGGGTCAGGCGGCCCTCGTAGGCGTTCGCGACGGTCGTCGCGGCGGCGACCGTGCCGCGCTGCCGTTCGGGGATCTTCGACGCCTCGGCCGGATCGGTCCAGAAGGCCAGCTCCCGCGCCCTGATCACGAGCTCCGCATTGGGATAGGCCGCCGCGCCGGATGCGTCGGCGAGGCCGCCGATGTGATCGCCGTGCATGTGGGTGAGGAGGATGGTGTCGACGTCGCCGGGGGCGACACCGGCGGCGGCGAGATTGGCGGGCAGGTTGCCCAGCGTCGGCGCCATCTGCTTGGATCCGCCGGTGTCGACCAGGATGGTGCGATCGCCGGACTGCAACAGGAAGGCATTGATGGTCGCCGGGTAGGCGGCGGGCGGGTGGAAGGCCTTCTCCATCGCTTCTGCGAAGTCCGCCTCGGACATTTCCGGCAGCACGCCGGAATTGAAGGTCATGCCGCCGTCGGCGAGCGCGGTGACGACCCAGTCGCCCACGGTGAAGCGGCGGAAGGCGGGCGCCTGGGCGAGGCCGGTGGTGGCCGAACCGGACGCCTGCGCGCGCGCGGCTCGAAGCGGGAGGGTGCTCGCCGCGCCGGCCGCCGCGGCGACGGCCAGGAGGTGGCGGCGGTTGATCGACATGGTGGTCATGTTGGATCTCCTCGGATGGGGCGGCCGTGACCGGCCGTCTCGAACAAAAGCGCTACTGAAAATTGCATGCTATAGCAATTAACAATAGGTCGCAGTCCGGCGGCGGCCGCGGGGCGCGGCGCACCGGCGAGGCGCGGTGACACGTTGAATTCGGCACCGAGTTGCGCCAGGAGTGGGGCAGGAGAATTGCGCCCATGACCGACGAACGCCCGCCCCTCACCGAAGCGGCCAAGCGCGCCCTCGCCGAAGCACAGGCGCGTCGCGAGGCCGCGAACGAAGCGCCGCCCGCCCCGCGCGAACAGGGCGGCCGCGCCGGGCCGGAGCCCGTGCGCTTCGGGGATTGGGAAGTCAAAGGCATCGCCACCGACTTCTGACCGGGGCGGCCGTCGCCCCCGTCCGGCCGCTCACCAGGAGCCGGTGTTCTCCATCGACGACCACGGCTCGGCCGGGGCGAGGCTGTCGCCCTTCTGCAGCAGCTCGATGGAAATGTCGTCGGGCGATTTCACGAACGCCATCCGGCCGTCGCGCGGCGGGCGGTTGATGGTGACGCCGTTGTCCAGCAGGCGCTGGCAGGTGGCGTAGATATCGTCCACTCGGAAGGCGAGGTGGCCGAAGTTGCGGCCGCCGGAATAGTCCTCCGGGTCCCAGTTGTAGGTCAGCTCCAGCATCGGCGCCTTCTCGTCGCTCTGGGCACGGCCGAAGTCGTCCGGCGCGGCGAGGAAGATCAGCGTGTAGCGGCCTTTCTCGCTCTCCGTGCGGCGCACTTCGCGCAGGCCGAGCTTGTTGCAGTAGAAGTCGAGCGACGCGTCGACGTCCGTGATCCGGACCATGGTGTGAAGGTATTGCATGGGGTCTCCGCCTTCGAGAGTTGCCCCTGAACGTAGTTCAATCGCGCGTGAAGCCAACGCCGGGAGCGCCGTCGGCATACCTCGGAGTCAGCGAATGATACAGTTCTGCTCCTTGCAGGGCACGCTGGGGGTGACCTCCACCGGCCCGACCTCGTGCGCACGGTACCAATAGCGCTCCTTGGCCGGGTTCACGCCGAGCGCGCCCGAGACGCCGCCGCAGAAGAGCCCGCAGCGTTCCCCGGCGATGCGCGGAGCCGCGGTGACGATGCGGTCCTGGTGGATCACGTCCTGGCGCACGAACGTCGCCTGGGCGAGTTGCACCGGCGCGGCTGCCGGCGCCGCCGTCGAGAGACTGGCCGAACCGTTGCCGAACGCGCCCAGCAGCGCCGCGATGACGATCAGCCCCGCGACGGTGAGCACCGCCGGGACCCCCGCGGCGACGCGATGCAGCGTCGCGAGATGGTGACTGCGTTCCTGACCCACACCGTGCCCCCTCGTTGTCCTCGGCCCCTTCGTCCGCGAGATGCGGCAGAATGGCCCGGCAGCGCTTTCGAATGTGTGTACCCGGCGCCGCCCTCCCCCGGTCCCGCGCTCGCGGAAACATCGGCAGGATGAGCGAGAAGATCGTGCGGGAAGGGCCGGGGGCAACGCGCCGGCCGGCACAAGCTGTCATGCCGTCCCCGCCGGGAACCGATTGCGGCATGAAAAAGCGGCCGAACCCGCACGGGTTCGGCCGCTGATCGCGTCACAGCTGCGTCGGGTTTCAGCCGAAGACGTAGACGACCTGGCGCGAGTTGGGGTCCACCAGGACCGGCGTGCCGTTGATGTTGACGTAGCGGTAGGGCGACTCGGGCACCTCGTAGAGCACCACGTCGTCCGGCACGCCGACGCCGACGATCACCTCGCCGTCGAGGTAGATCGGGTCGACCGGGTGCTGTTCGACATAGACCACGGTCGGCTGGGCGATGTTGAAGGTCTCAGAGCCGCGCACGGCGCCTTCCTTCATGCCCTTGCCGAGGCCCTCGACACCGCCCGAGACGACGCCCACGGTGCCGCCGATCAGCGCGCCGGTGACGGCGCCGGCGGTGTTGCCGATGGCGTCGACGGTCTCGGCCGCGATCTCCGGCAGCAGGCCACGCTTCTCGGACACCACCACGGTCTCGCCGCTGGGCGCCGCGATGGTGAGATACTGCGAGTAGACGTAGCCGGACTTGCCACCGAAATCGACCTGACACCACGTCGTGTCGGTCACGCAGCCCTCGACCACGACCTCGTCACCGGCAGGAATAGTTTCGATGACGGAGTAGTTGCTGCCGGGGCCGGAGCGCAGGTTGAGGTCCGTCGTGACGGAACCGGCGGTCTGGGCGAAGGCGGCGGCCGGGATCAGCGTCGCGCTCAGAATCGTTGCGCGGAGTGCTGCTTTTCTCATGATATCCTCCTGTGGACCGACGGCAAACCGCGTCGGAGGCGGTTGAGTTCCGTCTCAAGTACAATATTGCGCAACGACGCAATAGACCGCGTTTTTCTTCCTACCAAGAGTTAAGAATCAGCGGCGGCGAGAGCCCAATCAGGGTTCCAGCTCGGTGTCCCAATAGAGGAAGTCGAGCCAGCTCTCGTGGAGGTAGTTGGGGGGGAAGAGGCGGCCGTTGTTGTGCAGATCCTGCACGGTGGGCCGGAAGGGGTCGTGCCGCGGGAACATCTCGGCCTGACGGCAGCTCTTGTTCCCCTTGCGCAGGTTGCACGGCGAGCACGCGGTGATGACGTTGTCCCACGTGGTGAGCCCGCCTTTGGAGCGGGGGATCAGGTGGTCGAACGTGAGGTCCTCGAGGGTGCCGCAATACTGGCACTCGAAGCGGTCGCGCAGGAAGACGTTGAAGCGGGTGAAGGCGGGGAACCGCGCGGGGCGGATGTAGGTCTTCAGCGAGACGACCGACGGCAGGCGCATCCGGAAGGAGGGGCTGCGCACCTCGTGGGTGTATTCGGAGACGATGTTCACCCGGTCGAGGAAGACGGCCTTGATAGCGTCCTGCCAGCACCAGAGAGACAGTGGATAATAACTCAGCGGTCGGTAGTCCGCGTTGAGCACCAGGGTGGGGTGCGCATCGGGATGAACCGCTGTGCTCATCCTACCAGGTCCGTCTTGATCGAATCAGGTGTCTCATGGCGCCGTTATCGTGCTCCAACGTGACGCCTATGTGAAGACCCAAGTGGCGACTCACCGCTGCGTCACCTTGGACAAGTGCGTCGCCAGGTGGTCGCCCGCCATGGCGAGGCCGTCCGGGTCGATCCCATGGCCGAGACCGGGGCGGAAGTGCCACTCCACGGGGATCCCCGCCTCACCCAGCGTCTGCGAGGCCTGCAACGTCATCCCGGCGGGAAGCACCTCGTCGTGCGTTCCGTGGATCAGCAGCGTCGGCGCCGGGTTCACCGCCCCGTCCGCCCCGGCACACAGGCCCGAGAAGCCGACCACCGCCGCGATGGGCGAGGACCGGCGATAGGCCACTTGCAGCGACATCATCGTCCCCTGGCTGAAGCCGACGAGCGCGAGGCGGCCGTCGTCGAGGCCGTAGCGGGCCAGCTCGGCGTCGATGTAGCGGTCGAGCGCGGGGGCCGCCGCCTCGACGCCGCGTTTGTACTCGGAAGGATCGCGCATCGTCAGCGGGAACCACTCGCGGCCGCCGTGCGCCATTCGGCCGGGTGCGTCGGGCGACAGGAAGAGTGCGTCCGGCAGCAGCGGCGCGAGCTGGTCGGCGAGGCCGATCAGGTCCGACCCGTCGGCGCCGTAGCCGTGGACGAACATGACGATCGCGGCCGGAGCCTTCCCGGACAATGGCGGTCTGCGGGGACCTGACAACGTCAAAGCGGTGCGCCCTCCGGAACGCTGGTCTTGGTGCGCGGCGCGGGCCGCCCGGTGCGGTAGTAGGCCCACATCAGCCGCGCGGCAACGGAGCGGTGCGGCGCCCACACCATGGCCATCGTGTCGAGCGCGGCCGGGGCCGGCTCCTGCGCCAGACCCAGGACACGCTGCGCGGCGCGGCGCACCGCGAGGTCGCCGACGGGGAAGATGTCCGGATGACCGGCGCAGAACATGAGGTAGAGGTCCGCGCTCCAGCGGCCGATGCCACGGATCGCCTCCAGCGCAGCGCGCGCCTCCTCGGCGGGGCGCTCGGCCAGCGTGTCGAGATCGAGGCCGGCGTCGACCGCTTCGGCGAGGGCGCGCACGGTCGCCGCCTTCTGGCGCGACAGGCCGGCCGCCCGCAGCGCCGGCTCGTCCACCGCGAGGATCGCCTCGGCGGTCAGCGGGTCGAACGTGGCGGCGACCTTGGCGTAGCAGGCGGCGGCGGACTGAGTGGAGAGCTGCTGGCCGGCGATGATGCGGCACATCCCCGCGAAGTCGCCCGGCAGCAGGCGCAGCGGGACATGGTCGACCGCGGCGCGCGCGGCGGCGATGCGCGGGTCGGCGGCGGCGAGCCGGTCGAGCGCGGCCGCGACGTCGGCCTCGGTGCGGATGCGGTCCATGGGCGCGAACTTACAGGCCCGGTAGCCTCGCGCAAGCGCCACGCGCGGCCGGCGCACATTGCTCTGGCCGTCATCGCCGCGAGCAGGCACAACAGACACGATGCTGCGCTTCGCTCCCACGCCCAACGGCCCGCTGCACCTCGGCCACGCGCTGAGCGTCCTCGCCAATGCGCACATGGCCGAGCGGCTGAACCGACCGCTGCAACTGCGCATGGAAGACATCGACGCCACCCGCTGCCGGCCCGAGTACGAGGACGAGATCCTCGCCGACATCGACTGGCTGGGTGTGGATTGGCAGCCGCCGCTTCGCCGGCAGAGCACCCGCTTTCCCCGCTATCGCGCCGCGCTGCAAGCACTCGACGCGCGCGGCCTCGTCTACCGCTCGTTCGCCACCCGGCGCGAGATCGCCTTCCATGCCCGCAACGTCGGTCTGGCGCGCGATCCGGACGGCGCGCCCCGTTTCGCCGGCGACGCGGCGGTGATCGGCGGCGCGGAGGCCAAGCGCCGGCGCGAGAGCGGGGCACCCTCCGCCTGGCGCCTGCACATGGCGCGCGCGGTGCAGGCGGTCGGCCGCCCCGGCTGGATCGAGATCGGTCCCGACGGCGCGTCACGCACACCCGCCGCGTTCGACCCCGCCGCCTGGGGCGATGTGGTGCTCGCCCGCAAGGAAACGCCGACGAGCTATCACCTCGCCGTGGTGGTCGACGACGCGGACGACGGCATCACCCACGTGGTGCGCGGCGCCGACCTCGTCGCCGCCACCGCCGTCCACCGCGTGTTGCAGGCGCTGCTCGGCCTTCCCGAACCGCTCTACCATCACCACGGCCTCATCCTGGGCGCGGACGGACGCAAGCTCTCCAAGTCGAACGGGGCGCTGAGCCTGGGGGCGATGCGCGCCGCCGGGTGGACCGCCGATGCGATCCGCCGCGAGGCCGTCGCCCGCGCGGTGCCGCCCGAGCCGCTGCCGCCATCGCCGTGAGCGCTACTCGACGACGAGCGCCAGCCAGAACATGAACGAGACGATGGAGCCGGCGGTCGTCAGCGTGATGGTGTTGGCCGACAGCGCCAGCCCGGTCTGAAAGCGGTTGGCGATGAGATAGGCGTTGACGCCCGTCGGGCACGCCGCCGACAGGACGAGAACCGCGGCCGGCAGCGGCGGCAACGCCACGACGTGCACCGCCAGCAGGTAGACGACCGCCGGCATCACCATCAGCTTGACCACGGAGAGGACGATCGCCGGCGCGACCGTGCCGCGAAGCCCGAAGCGGGGCAGCGCCATCCCCAGCGCCACCAGCGCCAGCGGGATCGCCGTGTCGGCCAGGCCGTCCACCAAGGTGCGCGGGACGCCGACGATCGGCAGGCCCGTGACCCGAACCGCGACGCCGATCAGGATGCCGATGACGAGCGGGTTCTTGATGAGTTGCCGCGCGACACGGCCCACTGCGGCAAAGAGGTTGAGCCGGCCCGCGGCGGACCCGTCGCGGTACTCCGCCACCTCGATGAGGAGGGCGGAGACGGTCATCATGAACGGCAGGTGCACCGAGATCAGGAAGAAGGCCGTCACCAGGCCCTGCTCGCCGAACGCCTGCGTCATCAGCGGCAGGCCGACCATGACGAGGTTGGAGAACGAGGCGGACATGCCGCCGATCACCCCGGCGCGCGCATCCCGCTTGAAGGCGCGCTCGGTGATGACGACGCCGATGGCGATGTTGATGAGGACGGACGAGAAGTAGACGCCCCAGAACGGCCAGGGCGAGATGTCCGGCAGCTCCATCGTACCGATCGCGCGGATGAGGAGCAGCGGGATGCCGAGCGTGAAGACGAAGTTCGACAGATGGTCGGCGACCTCCTCGCGCAGGACGCGCAGGACGATCGTCAGGTAGCCGATCGCGATGAACCCGAAGACCGGGAGGACCGTCGCGGCGAGGAGACCGAACGCCACCGCCGGCTAGAGCGGTGCCGAGCCGGCCGTTTCCGGCAGGCGGCACCGATGCGAGGGCAAGGCGGCTCGGCTCGACATGCAGGGTCCTAGAGGCGACGCTCCACCATCAGCGCCTTGATCTCGGCGATCGCCTCGGCCGGGTTGAGGCCCTTGGGGCAGGCGTTGGCGCAGTTCATGATCGTGTGGCAGCGGTAGAGGCGGAACGGGTCCTCCAGCTTGTCGAGCCGCTCGCCGGTGCGCTCGTCGCGGCTGTCGACGATCCAGCGGTGAGCCTGGAGCAGCGCGGCGGGGCCGAGATAGCGGTCGCCGTTCCACCAGTAGGACGGGCACGAGGTGGTGCAGCAGGCGCACAGGATGCACTCGTAGAGGCCGTTCAGCTTCTCACGGTCGTCGTGCGACTGGCGCCACTCCTTCTGCGGCTGCGGCGTGTCGGTCTTGAGCCAGGGCTCGATTTCACGGAGCTGCGCGTAGAAGTTGGTGAGGTCGGGCACGAGGTCACGCACGACGGGCATGTGCGGCAGCGGATAGAGCGTGACCGGGCCGTCGTCCTCGTCCATGCCGGTGGTGCAGGCGAGGTGGTTGCGGCCGTTGATGTTCATCGAACAGGACCCGCAGATGCCCTCGCGGCAGGACCGACGGAAGACCAAAGTCGGATCGATCTTGTTCTTGATGTAGAGGAGACCATCGAGGATCATGGGCCCACAATCGTCGGTGTCGACGTAGTAGGTGTCCATGCGGGGGTTCTCGTCCCCTTCCTCTTGCCAGCGGTAGACCCGGAACTCGCGCAGGTTCGTGGCACCGTCGGGCTTGGGCCACGTCTTGCCGGTCTTGATGCGGGAATTCTGCGGAAGCGTCAGCTGGACCATGTCTTCACTCTTATCGCTCGTCGCTCGTCGGGCGCCGCGCTCGGTCGACGGAGACCGAAGCGATCAGGCGCGGACGAGCAGCGCGTTCTCATCCGTCTCTCCAGCTAGCACATATCCTCTCTGGAACAACTCTGAAAGACAGTCTCTGGGCCAGAGCGCACGGTGCAGCGTCTCGATGACGACAGCCCGGGGCCAGCTTTCCGGCCCGGTGGCGTCGAAGTAGGGCATCAGGGCGTCCGCCTCGTAGCCCTCCACGTCGATCTTGATGGCGCTCGGCGCGCGGTCGAGCAATGCGGCGAGCGGGCGCACACGCACATTGCGCCCCGCGCGCGCCCCGTCGAAGGCGATGAGAGACGAGCGCCCGGCGTTGACGCTCTCGTAGAGCACCATCTCGCCCGCCGGGCCGACCGCATCGGCCGACACTGCGGCACGCCCCGTCAGGCCGTTGGCGGCGAGGTTGGCGACCTGACGCGCGCGCAGCTTGTCGAGCGGCTCGAACGTCGCCGCCGCGAGGCCCGGCACCGCTTGGAGCAGCGCCACCGTGTAGAGGCCGATGTTGGCGCCGATGTCGACGAAGAGGTCGCCCGGGCCGAGGTGGCCGGCCAGGAAGGCGCGCTCCTGCGCCTCCTCCAGGCGGCGCTTGTACCAGATGTCGAAGTCGACCTTGTTGTCGCGCGGGGCGAGGTGCCAGGCGAGACCCTCGACCTCCAGCGTCACCGGCCCGCGCGGCGCGTGGCGCTTGGCGAAGCGGCGCAGCGGGGTCTTCAGGCCGGGGAAACGGCGCACCCAGCGGGGGATTTGCGCGGTCGAGAGGCTCATGTGCCGCGCTCAGCCGGTCGCGCGCGGATGCGCGTCGCGCCAGGCGGCCAGGAGGGCGCGGTCGTCGACGGCGGTGTAGACCTGCGTGGTGGAGAGCCGTGCATGGCCCAGCAGCGCCTGGATCGACCGCAGGTCGCCACCGTGGGCGAGGATGTGCGTGGCGAAGGCGTGCCGCAGCGCGTGCGGCGTCGCGGTGTCCGGCAGCCCCAGCGCGTGCCGCCATGCCTCCACGGAGCGCTGCACGATACGGGGCGAGAGGCGCCCGCCCTTCTCGCCGCGGAAGAACGGCCCGTCGCAGAGCGCGAACGGCGCGGTCCGGCGGTAGGCGTCGACCAGCGTCGCGACACGCGGCAGCACCGGCACGTCGCGCTCCTTGCCGCCCTTGCCGCGGATGCGCAGGCGCGTGAGCGGCTCGGCGACGTCGGCGACGTCGAGCCCCGTCGCCTCGCCGACGCGCAGGCCGCAGCCGTAGAGCAGCCCCAGCACGGCGGCATCGCGCACGCTCGTCCAGTGCTCGCCGCTCTCCAGCATCGCCAGCGCTTCGGCCACCGGCACCGGGCGCGGCAGCCCGCGCGGCCTGGTGGGCGCGGCGACGGCCCGCACGGCCGCCGCGTTGACGCCGTGGCGGCGCTCGAGGTGGCTCATCATGGTGCGCACGGCGGCGAGGGCGCGGCCCATGGAGCGCGGCGAAAGCCCGGCGCGCCGCCGCTCGGCGAGGAAGGCCCGCACGTCCGCCGGCTTCAGCGCCGACAGCGCGCCGAGGTCCGCCGGCTCGCCGAGATGCTGGGCCAGGAAGGTGAGGAAGGCGCGCGTGTCGGCCTCATAGGCCTTGGCGGTGTTGGGCGAGAGGCCGCGCTCGGCGGTCAGCCCCGTCAACCACGCGGCGCGGATCGCCAGCAGCGCCGGATCGGCCGGCAGGCCGAGCGGCGCATCCGCCGCCACAGCCGGCGCCACGCCCGTCCCGCCGCGCGCCGGTGCGGTGCGGGGGGTTGGGGACGGTACCGCGGGGGTCGAGGTCTTGGCCATGACGGCGAGACTAGCCCGGCCGCGTTGCGAAAACCCCATCGCAACGAATAAAAATCGCACGGTCCGCGCAAGGGCAGCGCCGCTTTGCCGGCGCAGATCGTCACACTTTCTTATGCCGACGCCGCCACCGCCGCGGCAAAGCCCCGCGGCCGCGTCCTTACCCCTCCCCCTTCGCCGTTTTCGGCGGAAACGGCGGGCTCGCCGTGCCGTCCCGCGCCGCGGCCGGCGGCCGCGAAGGTGCGGCCCCGCGCCACCGTCGACGCCCTGCGCGATAAGGTGGGCTTCTATTTTCGCTCAACCTGTTTCAACACTGTTCCAATTCGAACGCGGCGCACGCGGGCGGGCCTTGTCGGCCGGCGCGAACGCCCCGCACATTCGGGTGACGAGAATTGGCCGACCCGCCCCGACGCGAGCCGGCGCAACGACAAGGCCGCATGCACGCCATGACAAGGTCCGCGACAGGGAGAGACAAGAATGAGTGACGTTAAGCTGACGGTGAACGGGCGGAAGATCGCCAAGACCGTCTCGGACCGCACCCTCCTCGTGACATTGCTGCGCGAGGAGCTTGGCCTGACCGGCACGCACGTGGGCTGCGACACCTCGCAGTGCGGCGCCTGCACCGTTCATATCGACGGGCAGGCGGTGAAATCGTGCACCGTGCTCGCGGCGCAGGTGAACGGCACGACCGTGACCACCATCGAAGGCCTCGCCGACGGCGCGACCCTGCATCCGATGCAGGAGGCGTTCCGCACCCATCACGGCCTGCAGTGCGGCTTCTGCACGCCGGGCATGATCATGATGGGCGTCGACATCGTGAACCGCCACCCCGAGGGGCTCGACGAGACGACGATCCGCAAGGAGCTGGAGGGCAACATCTGCCGTTGCACCGGCTACCACAACATCGTCAAGGCGATCGACGCCGCCGCCAAAGACATGCAGGGCGCCAAGCCCGCCATCGCCGCAGAATAAGAACCGGAGGGAAGAGCCATGGGAGCTGAAGGGATCGGCGCACGCGTGGTGCGCAAGGAAGACGGCCGGTTCATCACCGGCGCCGGCCAATATACCGACGACGTGTTCGACCGGCAGATGTCGGCCGCGGTGTTCGTGCGCTCGCCGCACGCCCACGCCCGGATCGTCTCGGTCGACACCGCGGCGGCCAAGGAGATGCCCGGCGTCGTCGACGTCATCCTCGGCCAGGACATCATCGACGCGGGCATCGGCAATCTCATCTGCGGCTGGGCGATCTCGTCCAAGGACGGCACGCCGATGAAGATGGCGCCGTACAACGTGATGGACCCCGGCGTGGTGCGCTATGTCGGCCAGCCGGTCGCCCTCGTCATCGCCGATACGCGCGCCGAGGCGGTGGACGCGGCCGAAGCGGTCGAGATCGAGTATGCCGAGGAGCCCGCGCTGACGGATTTCGGCAACTACTCTTCCGGCCCGGTGGTCCACCCCGGCACGGCGGACGACAACCTCATCTGCGACTGGCAGCTGGGCGACGAGGCGGCGACCGACGCCGCTTTCGCCGCCGCCGCCCATGTGGTCGAGCTCGACATCCGCAACAACCGCCTTGTGCCCTCGGCGATGGAGCCGCGCTCGGCCGTCGCCCACTACAACCGGGCCGAGGACCACACCACGCTGTGGACCACCAGCCAGAACCCGCACGTCGCCCGCCTCGTGATGTCGGCCTTCTACAACGTGGCGCCGGAGCACAAGCTGCGGGTGATCGCGCCCGACGTCGGCGGCGGCTTCGGCTCGAAGATCTACATCTACCCGGAAGAGATCGCCTGCTGCTACGCCTCCAAGCGGGTCGGCCGGCCGGTGAAGTGGACCGCCGACCGCACCGAGGCGTTCATGACCGACGCTCACGGCCGCGACCATGTCACCAAGGCCAAGATGGCCTTCGACGCCGACCACAAGATCACCGGCTTCAAGGTCGACACTATCGCCAACCTCGGCGCCTACATGTCGCTCTTCTCGTCCGCGACGCCGACCTATCTCTACGCGACGCTGCTGTCGGGCCAGTACGACATCTCGAACATCTACGCGAACGTGAAGCTGGTGTACTCCCACACCACCCCCGTCGACGCCTACCGCGGCGCCGGCCGGCCGGAGGCGACGTTCGTCGTGGAGCGGATCATGGAGACCGCGGCGCGGCAGTTCGGCGTGTCGCCGGTGGAGCTGCGGCGCAAGAACTTCATCACCGAGTTCCCGCACCAGACCCCGGTGCTGATGAACTACGACCCGTCCGACTTCAACGCCTTGATGGACAAGGCGCTGAAGGCGATCGACTATGACGGCTACCCGGCGCGCAAGGCCGAGTCGGAGCGGCGCGGCATGATGCGCGGCATCGGCTTCTCCTCCTACATCGAGGCGTGCGGCATCGCCCCCAGCCAGGCGGTCGGGTCGCTGGGCGCGGGCGTCGGGCTCTGGGAGTCGGCGGAGATCCGCGTCAATCCGGTCGGCACCATCGAGGTGCTGACCGGCTGCCACAGCCACGGCCAGTCCCACGAGACGACCTACGCGCAGATCGTCGCCCACCGCTTCGGCGTGCCGATGTCCAACGTCTCCATCGTCCACGGCGACACCGACAAGGTGCAGTTCGGGATGGGCACCTACGGCTCGCGCTCCGGCCCGGTCGGCGGCGGCGCGATCGCCAAGGCGCTCGACAAGGTGGAGGCCAAGGCCAAGCTCCTCGCCGCCCATCTGCTGGAGGCCGACGCCGGCGACATCGAGCTGTCCGGCGGCGAACTGAAGGTCGCCGGCACCGACAAGAAACTCGCCTGGCACGAGGTCTGCCTCGCCGCCTACACCGCTCACAACCTGCCCGAGGGGATGGAGCCCGGCCTCAAGGAGACCTCGTTCTACGACCCGGCCAACTTCACCTTCCCCGCCGGCACCTTCATCTGCGAAGTCGAGGTGGACCCCGGCACCGGCGTCACCACCATCGTCCATTTCGTCGCGGTGGACGACTTCGGCATCATCATCAACCCGATGGTGGTCGAAGGCCAGGTGCACGGCGGCCTCGCCCAGGGCATCGGCCAGGCACTCCTGGAAGGCTGCGTCTACGACGACGACGGCCAGCTCCTGACCGCCTCCTACATGGACTATTGCGTGCCGCGGGCGGACGACCTGCCCTCCTTCGGCCTCGACCATCTGGAGGTCCCCAACCCCAACAACCCGCTGGGCGTGAAGGGTTGCGGCGAAGCGGGCGCGATCGGGGCCCCGCCGGCGGTGATCAATGCGATCACCGACGCGATCGGCACCAACGACCTGCAGATGCCGGCGACGCCCGAGAAGGTGTGGCGGGCGATCCAGTCCACCCGCGTGCCGATGGCGGCCGAGTAGCGGGCCGGGGGCGGGTCCTCCCCGCCCCGCGACACCGGGGGGCCGGCGCTGCGTGCGGTCGCCCCGGTGACGGCACGACAGCGACACGAGACGGCGCGGCCGAACGCGCCGAAGGGTTAAAGGAAACGAACCGCCGCCCATGCAGGCGGGGTCGCCCACGGGGCAAGGACAGACATGTACGCAACGACTTACTATGCCGCGACGAGCCTCGACGATGCCGTCGCCAAGCTGAAGAGCGACGAGGACGCCAAATTCCTCGCCGGCGGTCAGACCCTGATCGCCACCATGAAGCAGCGGCTCGCCGCCCCCACCATCCTGATCGACGTCACCAAGATCCCCGAGCTGAAGGGCATCGCGGTGGAGGGCGACCGCCTGGTGATCGGCGCGGCGTCGAAGCACAGCGAAGTGTCGATGTCGTCGGTGGTGAAAGGGGCGATCCCGTCGCTCTCCGGCCTCGCCGCGACCATCGGCGACCCGGCGGTGCGCAATATGGGCACTATGGGCGGCTCGCTCGCCAACAACGACCCGGCGGCGGACTATCCCGCGGCGGCCATGGCCCTCGACGCGATCTTCACCACCACGAAGGGCACCTATTCGGCGGCCGACTTCTTCACCGGCATCTTCGAGACCGCGCTCGCCGAGGACGAGATCCTCGTCAAGATCTCCTACCAGGTGCCGCGCAAGGCGGCCTACGAGAAGTTCCGCAACCAGGCCTCGCGCTATTCGCTCTGCTCGGTGTTCGTCGCCCAGCTCGCCGATGGTCCGCGCGTCGCCGTGACCGGCTCCGGCAACAACGGCGTCTTCCGCGTGCCGGAAATGGAAGCGGCCCTCGCCGCCGACTGGTCGCCGGCCGCCGTCACCTCGGTGAAGATCGACCCGGACACGATGCTGTCCGACATGCACGGCTCGGCCGAGTACCGCGCGCACCTGGTGCCCGTGCTCGCCGGACGTGCCGTGACGAAAGCGGGCTGACGCCGGACCCCGGCCTGCCGCGTACCGGCGGAAAGCTCGGCGGGGGTTTGCCTCCCCCTCCCTCGCCGCCGGGCGGGCGTCGTGCCGGCGGCGATTGCGCGGTGCCTCAGGCGACGTGACGCGACAGGCCGAGGCGCTTCATCTTGCGGTGCAACGTGGCGCGGCTGGTGCCGAGGAGGCGGGCGGCGGCGGACACGTTGCCGTGCGAGCGGGTCAGCGCGGCCCGCAACGCGCGGCGCTCGGCGGCGACGAAGTCGGCCGGGCTGTCGTCGCCGTCGAGAAGGTCGGAGGCGAGGCGGCCGCTCTTGATCCACTGGTCGTCGATCCCGAGCGACCGGCGGGCGGCGCTGCTGGCGCCCAGCACCACGTCGTCCCGGTCCACCGCCAGCAGGCCGTGCCGTGCGCCGGTCGCCGGGACCAGCAGGATCCGGGCACCGGAGAAGGCGGTGCGGAACAGCGTGGTTTCGATCTGCATCGCGGCCTCGCGCGCCGCGCTCAGGTAGACGTTGAGGTAGGGGGCGGACATGTCGTCCCGCGCGGAGGAGATGTCGAGCGCGCCGACGATCCGGCCGCGGTGGTCGGCGATCGGCGCCGTGGCACAGCTGAGGCTGGTGTTCATGGTCAGGAAGTGGCGGTCGCGAAAGATGCCGACCGGGCGCGTCTCGGCCAGCGCGGTGCCGATCCCGTTGGTGCCGACGCTCGCCTCGTCCCACAGCGCGCCGGCACTGAGGCCCAGCGCCTCGAAGTCGTCGTCGTCGCCGGGGCGGCCGCGGCGTTCCAGCGCCAGGCCGGTATCGTCGGTCAGGACGACGCAGCAGCCGCAATGGCCGAACACGTCGAACAGGCGGTCGAGTTCGGTGCGCGCGGCGGCCACGAGCGCGGCGGACCGGTCGATCGCGCGGGCGAGGGCGACCTGCTCGAGGCGCGGGGGGCGGCGCACGACCTCCGGGTCGAGGCCGTGAAGGGTCACGCACCGGCGCCAGGACGTGGCGTAGGCGGCGTGGTGGTCACTGGCAGTCACGGCGGCCCACACACGGTCCGCGTGCTTCATGTCCTCTCCCTCGTGCCCTGGCACGGTTCCATGATGCCACCACCCGCGGCCGCCGCAATATGCGACGAAAGTGCCGCCCGCGCTCACCCGCCCGGCGCGTTGGCGATCCAGTGGCGGGCGATCTCGTCCCGCCGCGCGATCCAGCCGGTGCCCCGCTCGGCGAGCCCTTGCAGGATCGCCTGTAGACCGCCGATGCGCGCCGGCCGGCCGATGGTGCGCAGGTGCAGTCCGACCGACATCATCCGCGGCGCCTCGTCCGCCTCGCCGGCCAGCCAGTCGAACGCGGCCAGCACGTAGGACGAAAAGTCGTCGCCGCTGACGAAGGCGCTGCCGGGGCGGAAGCGCATGTCGTTGGTGTCGAACGCATAGGGGAGCACCAGGTGGCGCCTGCCGGCGACCATCTTGAAGTAGGGCAAGTCGTCGTCGTAGGCGTCCGAATCGTAGAGGAAGCCGCCGTGCTCGACCAAGAGCCGGCGGGTGTCGAGCGACGACGCCGAGCGCGTGTGCCACCCCACCGGCGGCACGCCGCAGACCTCGGCGATGGTGTCGTAGGTGCGGGCGATCGCCTCTCGCTCGGCCGCCTCCTCCATCCCCGCGTGCCGCTCCCAGCGCCAGCCGTGGCAGCTCACCTCGTAGCCGCGGGCGACGGCGTCCTGCGCCAGCCACGGCGAACGCTCCACCGCGCGGCCGCAGGAGGAGACCGTGGGCTTGGCGCCGAACCGGTCGAACACACCGGCGATGCGCCACCAGGCGGCGCGCGTGCCGTAGGCGAAGTGGCTTTCGGTACAAAGGTCCGGCAACGGGCCGACGTCGTCGATCGCCTCGTGCACCAGCTCGTTGCGGTGATCGCCGTCGCCGACGGCATACTCGCCGCCTTCCTCGTTGTTGATGACGAACGAGACCGCCACCTTGGCCCCGCCCGGCCACCCCACCTTCGGCGGCTTGCCGCCGTATCCGAAGAGATCGCGCCGGTCTTCACCCATCGTCGCCCCGCTCATGCCGAAAGTCCGAAGAGGCGGCCCCAGCCGCTCACCACCGACGGGTCCCGTCCCGCCCGGCGCAGCGCACCCCACAGCGCCGTGGCGGTGGTGTCGAGCACGGGAATGCCGGTGGCGGCCTCCACCGCCGCCGCCACCGGTGCGCCGCGCATGTTGGTGCAGTAGACGCCGATCGCGTCGGGCCGCGCCTGCGCCACGTCGCGGCACATCGCCTCGACCGTTGCCTCCGTGACGGTGGCGAAGGCGTAGTTCTCCGAAATGTCGAGCTTGCGGTCGGCGACACAGTCGACCCCGCCGGTGCGGTAATTGGCGATGATCCTGTCCTGCACGTCCCCGGTGTAGGGCGATACGAGGCCGAAGGTCTTCGCACCGAGGAGGCCGAGCGCCTCGTTCAGCGCCAGCACCGCGGTGGAGGCGGCGATGCCGGTGCGGCGGGTGATCTCCTCGCACAGCGCCGCGTCCCGGTCGAACCCCAGCCAGCCGGCGGACGTCCCGTTCCAGACGATGACGTCGACCTTCGCGTCCGCCAGGAGGTCCGCCGCGGCCAGCATCGGCTCCATGTCGAACTGGCCGAGGGCGCTGTCGCTCAGCGCGATCTCGAGCACCCGGAAGCGAGCGAAGTGCGCACTGACGCCCGCGACGCCGGCCAGCATGGCGGCCGTCAGCGGTTCCAGCACGGTGTTGGAGGACGGGGTCAGCATCCCGATCCGTAGGGCGGTGTCGTTCACGATGGATCCTTGCTGGCGTCGCGGCGCAGCACGGCGGCGACGGTCTGGCCGGTGTGGATGAGGTGCGCGCGCCAGATTCGGCCGGCGTCGGCGGCGTTGCGGCGGCGCACCGCGTCGATGAGGTCTTCGTGCTCGTCCATCGCCTGCTCCCAGCGGTGCCGGTCGAGGATGGCCATATACCGTCCGCGCTTGGCGCGCAGCATCAGCCCGCGGTGGACCGAGATCAGCACGTCGTTGCCGGTGGCCGCGATGATCGTCTCGTGGATCAGGCTGTTGAGCGCGAAATAACGGTCGAGGTCCTCGGTGGCGAAGCGCTCGCGCATCTCCAGGTGCAGCGCCTCCAGCCGCGCGAGGCCGGCGGGGGTCATGCGCTCGGTGGCCAGCTCCGCCGCGATGCTCTCCAGGCCGGCCAGTACCTCGAAGAGCTGCGTGGCCTCGGCCTCGGTGAAGGGACGCACGCGCCCGCCGCGGTTCTGGCTGAGGTCGATCAGCCCGTCGATCTCGAGGAGCTTCAGCGCCTCGCGCAGCGGCGTTCGCGAGACGCCCAGCTCCGCGCAGATGGCCCGCTCGACGATGCGTGCCCCCGGCCCCAGCTCGCCGCGCACGATCCGGCCGCGCAATGCCTCGAGCACCCGCTGCGCGGCCGGCGCACCGTCGGCGGTCTCTTCCGGGGAGTGGGGCGTGGCGTCTGGCATCGGCGGACCGTCGTTGTCGTGGAGGTGCGGCCTCGTGACGGCGGCGCCTGGCAGGGTGGCAGAGCCGCGCGTCGCGACCCGTGGTTGCCCAGCAAATGGCATGCCAAAATCTCAGGCAGACAGGAGCCGGCGCAGCGTCCCGGCCAGTACCGGCACCGCGGCGGCGAAGTCCTCCATGCGGATCGCCTCATCCGGATTGTGGCTTCCGTTCTGGTTGCGCAGGAAGAGCATGGCGCTCGGCACGCCCTGGTCGGCGAAGGTCGCGCAATCGTGCCCCCCGCCGGACGCCATGCGGCGGTAGGCGATGCCGGCGCGGGCCGCCTCCGCGTCGAGCAGGTCCATCAGCTCCGGGTTCATCAGCGCCGGCTTGGCGTTGGTCGCCTCGCCCAACTCGATCGTCACCTCGTAGCGCCGGCCGATGGAGGCGGCGGCCTCGCGCAGCAGCCCGTCGGTGCGCCAAAGCAGCTCGTTGTCGAGGCTGCGCATGTCGAGCGTGAAGCGCACGAGGCCGGGCACCTTGGTCATGCCGTGCATCGTGGGGTCGGTCCAGAACTCGCCGAAGGTGGCGACGAAATCCTCGCCGGCCGCGTCGTAACGGTCCCAGATCGCCTCCAACTCGCCGACCAGCGCGGCGCCGGCGCGCACCGCGTCGTGGCGGTGCTCGCGCGGCACCCCGCCGGCATGCGCCCACGCCCCGGTGATCGACGCGTGGCGATATCGCAGGTTGCCGCGGATGCCGGTCACCACGCCGACCGCCTCGCCGGCGAGGTCGAGCACCGGGCCCTGCTCGATATGCGGCTCGATGTAGGCGGCGAGGGTGGCGGGGTCGAGTTCGCGGGCGCCGGCGATCAGCGCGTCGGGATCCCAGCCTCCCTCGCGCATGTGGTCGGCGAGGGAGCGGCCGGTGTCGGACCGCTTCACCGCCTCGTACTCGGCCGCCGGCAGCACCCCGAACGCCATGCGGCTGCCGCAATAGGGCGTCGGGAACCAGACCAGCTCCTCGGCCCGGATCGCCATGACGACGAGATCGCGCGCGGGCACGAAGCCGCTGGCGTGCAGCGCCGTCGCCGCCGCGAGGCCGAGCACCACGCCGGCCGCCCCGTCGAAGTTGCCGCCATGGTCGACGCTGTCCATATGCGAGCCGACCATCACGCGCGGCGCCGCGCGGTCGCGGCCGGGCCAGGTCATGTACTGGTTGCCGGCGCGGTCGTGGCTGATCTCCATGCCGATGGACTCCGCGGCGCGGGCGGCGATGGCGTGCGCGGCGTCCTCGCGGTCGGAGAAGGCGGGGCGGGTGACGCCGGGCGGGTTGGCGGACATCCGGCGCAGTTCGTCGAACAGGCGTGTGCCGAGGGCCGCGGCGTCACGCCAGTGGGTCTCGTCGGTGGTCATCGGCCGGCCGTCCTCCGTCTGCTACGGCACAATGGCATGCAATCTCCCTGCCGTTCAAACCACCAGCTGCCGGACCGTCGCCACCGCCCGTCGCCACCGCTCGTCTCCGGCGGCCCTCGCGCATGGCGGTGTCGACGACCGGAGTTCGACAGAGGGGAGTTCCCAGCCGGCGGCGACGGCACGCCGCCTCGCCTCACTCTCGCGGGTCGATGGGCGCGCACGGGCGCCACCGGGGCGCGGTACTCGGGCCGCGCACGCCGCGTGGGGCCGCCCGCGTCGCCCCGCCGCCGCCCGAACGGACCGGCGCGCGCCCCGCTTATAGGGCGGCGCGCGCGCGGCGGGCCGACAGGACGATGCGCCGCTCGCCGTAGCCGATGCGGATCGGCCGCGGCGCCGGCGCCAGCACCACCGACGCCTGCGGCGAGGCGAGCCGCAGCAGCGCCACCGTGAAAAGGAAGGCGCCGACGGTATAGGGATACAGGATGTCGATCTCGACGAACGAGCGCAGCAGGAGGAGGACGACGAGCGCGACGGCGAGCACCGCATCCGCCGTCACGCGGGGCCGCAGCGCCGCGCGCACCGCCAGCCCCAGCCCCGCCAGGACCGTCCCGACCAGGAGGGCGAGCCCGACGATGCCGACGCCGACCGCCGCCTGGATGTAGGTGTTGTGGAAGTGGAAGCCGGACTTGCCGGTGATGTAGAACATCTCCCACAGGTATTCCGCCGGTGCGTGCCCGACCCGCCAGAAGGCGTTGTAGCCGCTACCGAACCAGGGCCGCTCCGCCGCCGCCGCGAGCCCCTCCGCCCACAACAGCGTGCGCCCCGTCAGCGTGGTGTCCTTGCCGAAGGCGGCGAGGAAGCTCTCGTCCGCATCCCCCTGCAACAGCGCGAAGAGCAGCAGCACGGTGAGCGCCAGCGCCGCGAACCCCACCACCACCAGCCGCGGCCCCGGCGCCACGCGGCCCGCCACGAAAAGCCCCGCCGCGCCCGCCAGCACCGGCACCACGGTCGCCAGCGAGGTTGCCGATTGGGTGCGCACCAGGACCCCGGCGGCGAGGATGCCCACCACAAGCGCGAAACCCCTGTGCAGCACCGAGACGCCCTTCATCATCATTCCGACGAGCGCGAACAGCATCCCCAGCGAGCAGAAGAACCCGAGCTGGTTCTTGGACGCGAACGCGCCGACGAAGCGGTAGGTGCGGTCGACGACGTCGAAGTCGTACCGGCCGATGCCCAGCGAGTAGAGGAGGATGAGGAAGATCCCCACCAGCATGCCGTAGACGAGGCCGTAGGGGGAGAGGATGCGCGCCGCGACGATGGCACAGAACACCGTCGTCCCGTACTGGATCGCCGCGCGCAGGGTCGTCCCCGGCGCGTCCGACCACAGCGTCGAGGCGAACGCGAAGGCGGTGAAGCCCAGGACGCCCAGCATCGGCCACACGTGCCGCAGCAGGATGCGTGGCTCCACCACCACCGGCACCAGCCACACCGCATAGAGCGCCAGGATCGACACCTTCCCGAACTGCACCGAATGCGCCAGCACGAAGCACGACACCGTCAGCGCGAACACCGCATAAGGTCCGTTCGCGGGCGGGCGGGTGACGAGTTCGCGGGGGAAGTGGCGCATCGCCGGGCGCGCCCCGCTACCAGCCGGTCCAGCCGGCGGAGCAGCTCAGCGAGCCTTCGAAGAGGCAGCGCTCGCCCACCGGCGTGAAGCCGACACGGTCGACCACCATGGTGCGCTCCTCGATCGTGTCGTCCTTCGGCCCCAGCCAGCCGGACATGCCCTTCGCCCCGTTCCAGAGGCTGAAATAGACCTTCTGCTCGGCATCCGGGACGTCGGCGCGGCGGACCTCGCGCATCAGCGCGCCGTTGACGTACCAGCGCAGCCGGCCCTCGGTCCATTCGAACGCGTAGTCAATCAGCGCCTCGTCCGCGGGCCGCGGCACGGCGACCTTCTCCTGGTTCTCGCCCTTGCCGTCGGAATAATAGTTGGCGTCGAAGCGCGCCGTGTCGCGGCCGAGGATCTCGACGTCGATCTCGTCGTGCGCGGGATCGCCGGTGTAGGTGAAGAAGGCCGAGTTGAGCCCGCTCCCCTTCGCGGCCTTCATGCGCGCCTCGTAGAGGCCGTAGCCGTAGGCTTCACGGGTCTGGATCTCGGCGCAGCGGTAGGGCCGCGTCGCCTTGCCGTCGCCGGCGGCGGTCTCCTCGCGCTTCAGCGTCAGGGTGAGCCGCCCGTCCGCCACGTCGAGCCCGGAGCGGGTCCAGATGCAGTTCTGGTGGGCGCCGTTGGTCCACCCGTCGGACACGAACCAGCGCTTGCCGTCCAAACTGTCGAAATCGTCGAAGAAGCCGTCGGCGGCGGCTGGGCCGGCCACGGCAGAGAAGGTCGGGGCGGTGAAGAACGCGGCGGTGAAGAACGCGGCGGTGAAGAACGCGGCGGTGAAGATCGTGGTCAGGGCCGCGCCGAATGTCGAACGTCGCACGCCAATACTCCTCGTCGAGGTTCCGGCGGCCAAGGTGCCACCGCCGCCGCGACGGGGAGCCAACATTTGATAATGCGCTGCGACATGGGTGGGCGTCTCCTCTCGGCGGTGCGGCCGAGGAGGCCGCGTTTCGTCCGGGAGCGCCATGAACATCCTTTTCGCCGGCGGTAACGGCTACCTGCCCGAGATGAGCGGCGGCGTGCAGTCCAGCACGGACCACCTGGTGCGCCAGTGCGCCGCCGCCGGGCACGATGTGAGCGTCCTCGCCGCGCTCTTCGGGAGCTCCACCTTCGGCCTGAGACAACGGCTGAAGCTGAAGCTCTCGCCCTCGCCGATCGTCACCGACCGCACGCTGGGCTACCCGGTGATGCGCGCCTGGTTCCCCTGGCAGGACGCCGCCGGCGCGGCGGTGCGTCAGGCGCGGCCCGATGTCGCGGTGGTGCAGTGCCACAAGGCGGCGCTGGTGGGCGAGGCGCTCGCCCGGCTCGGCGTGCCGGTGGTGGTCTACCTGCGAAACGTCGAGTACCACGAGCTGGGCGGCGACCTGCGGACGCTGAAGAACGCCCGCTACATCGCCAATTCCGCGTTCACCGCCCGCGCCTACGAGGCCGAGTTCGGCATCGCCTCCACCGTGATCCCGCCGACCATCGACCCGGCGAAGTACACGACCGAGACGACCCGCGCGCTGGTGACCTTCGTCAACGTCTACCCCGAGAAGGGCTTCGAGAAGGCGGTGGAGATCGCGCGGGCGTGCCCGGACATCCCGTTCCAGTTCTGCGAGAGCTGGCGGCTCGACGATGCGCACCTCGCCCGCGTGAAGGCGGTGCTCGATCCGCTCTCCAACGTCACCTTCCGCCGCCGCACCGACGACATGACGTCGGTCTACGGGCGCACCGCGATCCTGCTGGCGCCCTCCAAGTGGGAGGAGGCCTGGGGGCGCGTGGCGTCCGAGGCGCATTGCAGCGGCATCCCGGTGCTGGGCTCCACCCGCGGCGGCCTGCCCGAGGCGATCGGCGACGGTGGCCTGACCTTGGACTACGACGCACCGCTGGCCGACTGGGTCGCGGCCCTGCGCCGCATGTGGGACGACGCGGCCGCCTACGCCGCCCTGTCGGACGCCGCGCGGCGCCATGCGGCCCGGCCGGCGATGGACCCGGCGCAACAGTTCGCAACCTTCCTCGGCGTGCTCGACGATGCTCGCAGGCCAACTGTCGATCTCGCGGCGGCCTGAGGCCGCGGCGCGCGCCCCCTCGCGCCGCGGCACCCGCCGCCCCATCCTCGCGCTGAAGCCGCTGTCGGCGGACGGGAACGCCTTTTCCGGCGCCTTCTCCGGTCACCTCGACCCCGCGTTCGACCGCGTCGCGTTCGAGTGGGACGGCCTCGGCCGACGCGCGTACGACGCCGTCGTCTTCCACTGGCCGACCGAGTTCTTCCGTCCGACGCGGCGCAAGGAGACGCTGGCGTTCCTGGCGCGGATGGCGCTCGACCGGCTGCGCGGCACGCGCTTCGTCTGGGTGGCGCACAACCTCGCCCCGCATGACGGCGGCAGCCGCGCCTCGGCGACGACGCGCGACCTCTTCCTGCGCCAGCTCGACGGGGTGATCTACCTGTCGCAGCAGTCGCGCCGGGAGGCCGAGCGGCTCTATCCCGTGCTCGCCGGCAAGCCTTCTCTGGTGACGGTCCACGGCCGCTACGACGACACCGCGGTCCCCGCGTCGCCGCACCGCGCGGGCACCGGCCGGCTCCTCACCTTCGGCCTCATCCGCGCTTATAAGAACGCCGCCGGCCTCGTGCGAGCGGCCCACGGGGTGAGGACCGCCCCGTTCGCCCTCACCGTCGCCGGCACCCCGTTCGAGGATGGGCTAGTGGACGAGATCGTCGCCGCCGCCCGGGGCGACCCGCGCGTGACGCTCGACATCCGCGATGCGTTGATGCCGGCGGACGAGCTGGAGCGGCTGATCGACGCCCACGACGCGGTGGTGATGCCGTACACGCAAATCCTCAACTCCGGCGTGGCGCTGCACGCGCTGGCGCGCAACCGGCCGATCCTCGCGCCGCGGCTGGGGAGCCTGCCGGAGGTCGCGGAGGCGGTCGGCCCGGACTTCGTGCATCTCTACGACGGGCCCATCCGCGCCGAAGTGATCGACACCTTCCTCGCCGCCATCGCCGGGCGCGACCTCGGCACCGCGGATCTCTCGGCCTTCGGGTGGGACCGGGTCGGCGGCGACGTCAGCGCCTTCATCGCCGGGCTCCTCGAGCTGCCGGCCAGCGAACTCTCAGGACATCCAGCATGATGCAGGACCAGGCCCTCGCCACTCTCTCGCGCGGGATGGGTGCGCTCGCCTCGGCCAGGGGCGCGCCGTGGGCGTTGATCATCCCCGCCTCCAGCCACGGCAGCCTCGGCGACGCGGCGATGGCGATCGTGGCGCGCGACGAGCTGCGCGCCCGCGGCATGCGCGTGTGTCTGCTGGCGGACGACACCTGGCCCGCCCTCGCCGGCTTCGACGCCTACGTGCCGGCGGACCGGTATCTGTTCCACGGCGGCCGCCGCACCTTCGTCGAGCTGATGTGGCGCACCCGCGCGGTG
Organism: Acuticoccus sp. I52.16.1; assembly: GCF_022865125.1. NCBI lineage: Bacteria > Pseudomonadati > Pseudomonadota > Alphaproteobacteria > Hyphomicrobiales > Amorphaceae > Acuticoccus > Acuticoccus sp. I52.16.1. Next base: position 1,679,207 of record NZ_CP094828.1, read on the forward strand.
AGCGCCGTGACGCTGATCGGCGCCGACATCCTGGACGGGGTCTACAACCCGCATTCGGTGCTGCGACGCCTGAAGATCCTCTCCGCGCTGGCGCGGCGCGGGTGCGAGGCGACGATCCTCGGCTCCAGCTTCAACGAGACGCCGAACCCGGTGTGCGTCGAGGCGCTGCGGCGGTTGCCGGCGAACGTCGCCGTCAAGGCGCGCGAGCCGGTCTCGCGCGAGCGCATGGTGGCGCACCTCGGCCGGCCGGTCGATCTCGTCGCCGACCTCGCCTTCCTCTGCCCGGCCGACACGGCCGGCGCGCGGGACGGCCTCGCCTTCGTCGCCGGGGCGGGGGAGGCGGGCCGCAAGGTGATCGCGCTGACGGCGAACTTCATCGTCGCGGCGCGGGTGGAGGGGTTCGAGGCGGCCCACGTGCCGCTCGTGAAAGCGCTGATCGCGGCCGGCCATTCGGTGGCGCTGGTCCCGCACGACACGCGCAAGTCGGACTCGGACGCCGCGTTGCTGACGCGGATCGCCGACCGGCTGAGCGAGAGCGAGCGCGCCCACACCCACCTCGTTCCACCCGACCATCCGGAGCGGGTGAAGGCGATCTTGGGCGCGTGCGACTTCGCCATCACCAGCCGGATGCATGCCGCGATCCTGGCGATGGGGGCGGGCGTGCCGGCCTTCTCGTTCGGCTACCAGGGAAAATTCGAGGGGCTGATGGACCTCCTCGGCCTCTCCGAGGAGGGCATGCTGCACCAGCCGGCCGCCCTGGTCGCCGATCCGGAGGGGATCGCCGCGGCGGTGCTGCAACGCCTCGCCGACCGGGACCGGCTCGCCGCGATCCTGGAGAGGCACCTGCCCGACGTGCGGGCGATGTCGCGCGACAACTTCGCCGGCCTCGGCGCCGGGGCCGGCGCCGGCGCCGGCGCCGAGCGGCCGGGCGCGACCGTCGCGCCGGAGCGGCGGGCGGCATGAGCGGCGGCCCCCTCCACCGCGCGAGCTGCCGATGAGCGGGTCCCTCGCACGGGTGGCGCTTCGCGGCGGCGCGTTCACGGCGCTCGCGCAGGTCGGCAAGATCGGCGTGACGATGGGGTCGGTCGTCGTCCTGGCGCGACTGCTGGGGCCGACGGACTTCGGCCTCGTCGCCGCCATCGCGCCGATCGTCGCCTTCATGGGTCTGTTTCAGAACCTCGGGCTTCAACAGGCGATCGTGCAGCGCAAGGAGATCGACCGGGCGCTCCTCAACCAGGCCTTCTGGGTCAGCGGCGCGGTGGGATTGCTGGCGACGGCGATCGTGATCGCGCTCGCCCCCACCGCCGCCGCCTTCTACGGCGACGCGCGGATCGCCGGGCTGATGCGGTTGGTCAGCGTGTCGCTGTTGCTGGGGAGCCTGTGCACGGTGCCGATGGCCCTGTTGGCGCGGCGGCTCCGGTTCGCCGTCCTCGCCCTCTACGAGTTCCTCGTGGCGCTCACGGCGTTCGTCGCGGCGGCCGCCGGCGCGCTCGCCGGCCTCGGCCCCTACGCGCTGGTCACGTCGACCATCGTCGCCGCGGGCCTGGGACTGGCGCTGGTGTGGGGGATGGCGCCCTTCCGCCCGGGCGCGCCGCCGCGGCGCGTTGACGGGGCGCTGATGAAATTCGGGGCGAACCTCACCGGCTTCAATCTCGTCAACTTCTTCGCCCGCAACGCGGACAACGTGCTGATCGGCCGCTACGTCGGCCTCACCGCGCTGGGCCTCTACGACCGGGCCTACAAGCTGATGCTCTTCCCGGTGCAGAACATCAACTACCCGCTGACGCGCATGATGGTCCCGCTGCTGAGCCGCATCCAGGACGACAAGGCGCGCCTGCGGGCGGTGTTCTGCCAGGTCAACTGGGCGCTGGCGCTGGCGATTATGCCGGGCATCGCCACCCTGGCGATGTGCGCCGAGGAGACCATCGGCGTCCTCTTCGGGCCGGAGTGGGCCGGCGTGGCGCCGATCTTCGCCTGGCTCGCGGTGGCGAGCTTCATGCAGCCGGTGACCAACAACAACGGCTGGATCTTCATCTCCCAGGGGCGCACGGACGTCATGTTCCGGCTCGGCGTCTGCACCTCGCTGGTGACGGTGGCGGCGTTCGCGATCGGCCTGCCCTGGGGGGCGGAAGGTGTCGCCGCGTCCTATGCGGTCAGCGCCTACGTCCTACGCCTGCCGCTGCTCCTGGTGGTGCTCGACCGGGTCGGACCGGTGCGCGGGATGGACCTCGGCGCGATGGTGCTGGTGCCGGGCGCCGCCGCGCTGGCGAGCGCGCTCGCCCTCCCCTTCCTGGTCGATCTCGCCGGGTCGCGGAGCGACCTCGTCACGCTGATCGTCGCCGGCGTCCTCAACTATGCGCTGGCGCTCGCCGCGGTGCTGCTGGTGCCGTCGGCGCGGCGCACCCTCGTCGCGCTGGTCCAGCGGCTGCGGCTGTCCCTGGCCGGTGGCACGCCCGGCACCCCGGGCGTGAGCACACTGGCCGACGCCTGACGCCGGCGAGGCGGGAGCGAGGCCTCGATCAGACGAACGTGAGATCCCAGTCGAGCGCGGCGAGGGTGGCGCCGTTGCCGCCGTCGCGCGCGCGTGCGGCGATCTCGAGGTCGTACGCGCCGGTGACGAATTCGGTCCCGTGATAGTTTGGCGTGGAGTCGCCGAAGAGAGCATAGGGCGCGGCGCTCTCGACCTGGGTATGCGTCACCGGGCCGGACAGCGCGAAGGTGACGCTCTCGGTCGCGGGATCGTCGGCGGCCACGGCGACGGAGAGCCTGTGGCCGGCATAGGCCTCGAGGTCGATCACGTCCCCGTCGGCCAGTTCCTGGAGGAAGGTGTCGGTCTCGGCGTCGACCAGGAAGACGGTGAGGCCGGCGGAGTCGGCGGTGTCGTCGCCGACGGTGAAGTCGACCGTCTGCTCGGCCAGCACCTCGCCGCCGCCGCCGCGCCCCGCCGTCACGCTGACGGTGAAGCTGTAGTCGCCCGCCGGCAGGTCGCCGCCGGTCATCTTGTTGAACCCCGCGTCGCCGAAGAGGGCGAACGGCTCCACCCCCTGGACGGACGTCTTCGAGACCGGCCCGTCCAGCGTCATGACGACCGAGCCGGCCGCGGCGGCCAACGCCGCATCGTCGAACTGGACGAGGATCGTCGAGCGCCCGTCCGCGGCCTCCGCGGTATCGACCAGGGCGCCGTCCTCCAGGATCGCCTTCGCCTCGCGCGACGCCGCGTCGTAGAGGATCGCGGTGAAGCCCACGCCGGGATCGTCGCCAGGATCGGCCGGATCGTCGACGACGCCGTCCGCCGGCTCGATCGTGAACGAGAGGCTCTGCTCCTCCAGCACGATGCCGCCGCTGTTCCAGCCGGAATAGGCCGTCAGCGTCATCGCATAGTCGCCGTCGGGCATCTGGCGTCCGTTGAGCGTCTCGCGATCCGGATCGCCGAACAGCGCCCAGGGGCCGTACTGCTCGACCTGCGTGCGTTCCAGCGCGCCGCTGACGTCGATCTCGAGCGTCCGCATTCCGGTGCGCAGGTCGCGGTCGTAGGCGACGACGTTGACGGTCAGGTCCGCGTCGCCGAAGAGGTCGCGGTCGACCGCCATCCCGTCCTGCAGGATGGCGACGACCTCCTGCGTGTCGGTGTTGACGAGTTCGACCAGGAATTCTCCGACCAGCGGCGGCGCCGGCGGCTGCTCGATGCCGGTGAACGGTGTGTAGGTGATCTCGTCGTAGGAGGCGCTGGTGGAGTCCGCGAAGCTCGGCTCGCCGAGGCGGCTGTTGTAGCCGGTCCAGATGCTGGCCATGATGCGGCCCTCGACGTCGGGCGCGGGGGCCATGTCGGCCACCTGCTCCAGCACCAGCTCCCCGTCGACATACCAGGACACGCTGTCCGGCCGCCATTCGAAGGCATACGTGTGCATGCCCGCCGACGCGTCGAAGCCGAGCGGGATGTCCGCCTCGAAGGTCTCGCCGTCGTTGTGGTAGGCGACGTGCATGCTGGTCGGCTCGACGCCGTAGAACTCGATGTCGATCTCGTTCCAGTCGTCGCCCAGATGCTCCCCGGTATAGGTGAAGAAGGACGAGTTGACGCCCTCTTCGCCGGAGGTCTGCATCGTCACCTCGTAGCGGCCATAGCCGTAGAAATCGTATGTCTGGATCTCGGCGCCGGTGTACGGCTTGCCGTTGCGCGGTTCCTTCTCCAGCAGAAGCTCGAGGACACCGTCGTCGTGGATGATCGCGTTCTGCGGTGACCAGGACGTGTCGATGTAGCTGCCTTCGTTCGTATAACTCGAGACGTACCAAATGTCGGTGTCGAGAGTATCGAACGGCTCGCCGAACGGCGGCGCTTCGATAACCATAGCTGCCCCTCTCAGACCAAGGTGGCGGCGCCGCGATCCCGGCCACTCGCCCCAGATAATCAAAGAAGTACACGCCGGCTTTCGGTACTCACCTCGTCAAATGTTAAGTCGGGGGACGCGGCGGGTGTCCCGCTCGGCCGGCCCTCGGGTCGCCGCCGGCGCTCAGAGGCGCTTCTCGACCACGGCGCGCAGCTCGGCGATGTCCTTTCGCATCGCCTTGATGGCGCGGCCGAGCGATTCGCCCTCCCTGGCGAGTTCGGCCCGGTTCTCCGCGGCGCTCTCCTCCACCTGCTCCTGCATCGCCGAGACGACGACGCCGATGAAGAGGTTGAGCACCACGAACGACGTCATCAGGATGAAGGGCACGAAGAAGACCCAGGCGTAGGGAAACGTCTCCATGACCGGGCGGACGATGCCCATCGACCAGGACTCGAGGGTCATGATCTGGAACAGGGTGTAGGCCGAGAGGCCGAGCGAGCCGAACCACTCGGGGAAGCGCTCGCCGAAGAGCTCGGTCGCCATCACCGCACCGACGTAGAAGACGATGCCCAGCAAAAAGACGATGGAGCCCATGCCCGGCAGCGCGGCGACGAGCCCGCTGACGACGCGTCGCAGCGAGGGGACCACCGAGATGAGCCGCAAGACGCGCAGGATCCGCAGCGCCCGCAGCACCTGGAAGGGACCCGACGACGGGACCAGGGCGACCGCGACGACGACGAAGTCGAAGACGTTCCACGCGTCGCCGAAGAAGCGCCAGCGGTGCACGTAGAGGCGCGCCGCGATCTCGACCGTGAAGACGGCGAGGATGGCGAAGTCGAGCGCCAGCAACGCCGGGCCGAAGCGGGCGACGACGGCGCCGCTGGTCTCCAGCCCGAGGGTGACGGCGTTGGCGATGATGAGCGCGGTGATGGCGCTCTCCCAGGCCTTGGTGCTGAGGATGGCTCGCAGCCGCTCGCGCATGGGGTCTCTCTCGTTGCAGCGCCGTCGAGATAGGACGCCGCGCACCGCGCCGCCATGGCCCCGCAAGCAGAGCCGCCCCGCGCGCGGCCTCCCTCGCCCTCATGCACCCGCGGTGCCGCCGCGTGTGGCCGCGCCCCGAGACCGTTCGTCACAGGCCCGGCGCGTGCCCGTATCGCTTGCCGGCGCCGCCGCTGCGGGGAAGAGGCTGCGGCAGGCCGGCTCCGGCGCGACCTTCCAGGAAGGCTCGGGCGGACGCCGAAGAGCGCCGCGTCAGGCGGGCGCTTCGGCGGTGATCGCCAGCGCATGGACGGGGCCGGCGAGCTCGCGCGCCACCGCCGCGTTCACCATCCGGTGGCGCTCCAGGCGCGTCTTGCCGCGAAAGGCCTCGGCGGTGATGCGCACGCGGAAGTGGGTCTCGCCCTCGGGCCGCGCGCCGGCGTGACCGGCGTGCAGGTGCGACTCGTCGATCACCTCCAGATGCGACGGGGAGAACTCTTCCGCCAGGGTCCGCGTCATCCGCTCTCTCACCTGAGCCATGCTATATCCATCTTCGAGTTGCCGTGTGCGGCGCCGACCGCCCATTGACAGGGATGCATCGAAGCCGCGACAGCTCAAGGGCTGCCATCGTTGGCGCGCCGTGTCACGACCCACGCCGTGCCCGAGTATTCGCGGGAGAGTGCGATGACCTTGCTCCGACTGGCCCTCGTCGTGGTCCTGGCCCCCGCCCTGGTGGCGGCGGTGAATCTCGTGCGCCCCGTGCCGGCGCGCGCCGAAGTCGGCTCCTACCTCCTGTTCGACATGGCCGACGGCACGATCCTCGCCGACTACGAGGCGACGGCGCTGTGGTATCCGGCCTCGATCACCAAACTGATGACCGCCTACGTCACCTTCCAGGCGATCGCCGACGGGCGGCTGAAGCTGACCTCGCCGGTGAAGATCTCGCCGCAGGCCAGTCAACAGCCGCCGAGCCGGATGGGCTTTCCCGTCGGCACCACGCTGACGGTGGAGACGGCGCTGCGCATCCTGATGACGAAGTCGGCCAACGACATCGCCTTCGCCCTCGCCGAGGCGGTGGGCGGGACGCTGGGCGGCTTCGTCGACCGGATGAACGCCGCCGCCGCGCAGATCGGCATGACGGCGAGCGCCTACGACAACCCGCACGGCCTGCCCAACACCAAGCAGGTGACGACGGCGCGCGACATCGCGCTGCTGATGATGGCGCTGGCGCGCGACTTCCCGGAACGGGCGGACTTCTTCTCGATGAACGCGGTGAAGCTCGGGAGCCGGGTGATCCCCAACCACAACGCGATCCTGCGCCATGTCGCGGGGGCGGACGGGATGAAGACGGGCTTCATCTGCGCCTCCGGTTTCAACGTCGCCGCGGCGGCAACGCGAGGCGGACGCCGCCTCGGTGCGGTGGTGCTGGGAGGCCTCACGTCGCAGGAGCGCAACGAGCGCACCGCCGAGCTGCTGCAGAAGGGGTTTCGCGCCCTCGAGAGCGGCGGCTCGATCGCGCTCGACGGCTTCGACGATCCCGACGGTCGGCTCGACCTGCGGCCGGTCTCCGGCACACGGCTGGACCTCGGCAACGTCGAGACGTTGCAGAACCCCGCCGGCATGGAGGCGGTGGACCGGCGCGACGAGGTCTGCGGCGCGAGCCGGCCGATCACCCGCTACTCCGACGGTACCGTGGCCACGGTCGCCGCCGTCGAGGCGCAGCGCGCGAGGGTCGCCGCCTACCGTCTGAAGCGCAACGCGCGCGAGCAGCTGCGCGCCGAAGTCCTCTCGGCGCCCCGCCCGGACCCGACCGCCGCGACGCCGGCGCCGACGCCTCGCCGCCAGCTGGCCGACGACGCGCTGGTACCGGTCGGCTGGGAGCCCAGCGGGCCCACCTGGAGCCCGCGCTCCAACCCCACGCGGGACGCCGCGACCGACGCTCCGGCGACGGCGAACGCCGCTCCGACGGCCGGCCTAGCGCCCGAAGGCTGGGTTCCCGCACCGGCCCGGCCCCTCGCCAACCCTCTGCAGATCGCCGAACTGCGGGGCGCCATCCCGCAACCCGAGATCGAGCGCCCGCTCAGCTACCTCGAGCCGCGGACACCCCTGACTCCGCTGCCGATCTCGCTCGGCGGTGCCGACGAGGGGCGGCCCCGGCCGCTGTCCGGAGAAATCGTCGGCGGCGGCCCACCGCCCCTGCCGCCCACGCGCCCGGCGCCCGCGGCCGACGACCCCGCGGCGGAACCCGGTTCCGACGTCACCTGAGGGCGGGGTGCTTTACGGGCGGGAGGAGATGTGCAACTATAGCGTGTCTTGTCGATGGAGGTGTGCCGTGGCGGCACTGCAATCCTTGGACCATGCCGTCGCACGCCGCTTCGTGGCGCCGCCGGCGGCACGCGCCGCGCCGCGCCCCCGCCCGGCGCGGGACCGCACCGCCGCCTACGACTTCGGCCTCGCCGCGGAGCGGAACGTGACGATGTTCCTCGTCAGCGGCGGATACGAGATCATCGGCCGCCGGGTCCGCATGCGCGCCGGCGAGGTGGACATCATCGCGCGCCGGGACGACGAGGTCGCCTTCGTCGAGGTCAAAGCACGCCGCCGCGGATGGGACGGTTTGATATCCGTCGACGAACGCAAGCAACGCCGCCTCTCCCGCGCGGCCGACGAGTGGCTGTCGCGCAACGAGCACTTCGCGGCATGCTCGATCCGTTTCGATATCGCGCTGGTCTGGAAGGGCAGCGAGATCGAATATCTGACCAACGCATTCGATTTCATCCCCGCCGACGACTTCGTTTGGTAACCCAGCCTCCGGATGGCACCTCGGCCGTTGACCCCCCTGCGACGCCTTCCCGCCCGCTTGCTTTGCAGCGCGAACCTGCGATAATCGGAACCGGCCGATTGACCGTCGACGAGCGCTCTCCGACCCTTCCAGGTTGGTCGCGCGGAGACGGTTCTTCCGGTACGCGGGTGTAGTTCAGTGGTAGAACGCAAGCTTCCCAAGCTTGATGTCGTGGGTTCGATCCCCATCGCCCGCTCCACCTCCCCCCCCCCCCTCTCATCCCATGTACACGCTCGGGTTCGTCCGTCGCGTCGCTTTCGTGGTGGAGTGGGAACAGCGGCGCCGGCCTAGGGCGGCTGGTGGGGCAACGCTCCGAGAGGGCCGGACAGGGTTGGAGCCGAGGGCGCCGGCGTGGGGCGGCCTATTCTTCTTTGAGCGGGCGGGCGAGCAGGGCGGCGGCAGCCTCGCGGACCGACACTTCCCCGCGTGTCACCGCCGACACCATCGCCGTCAGCGGCATGGCCACCCCGCGCGCGGCGGCCAGCCGCTCGACCGCCTGCGCCGTGGCGATCCCCTCCACCGTCACGCCGTCGGCCCTCGCCTCGCCGCGCCCCAGGGCCAACCCGGTGGCGTAGTTGCGTGACGCCTCGGAAGTCGCCGTCAGCGTCAGGTCGCCGAGGCCCGACAGGCCGCACAACGTATCGGGATCGGCCTCCGTCGTTTCGGCGAAGCGTTGCATCTCGGCGAAGCCGCGCGTGATGATCGCCGCCCGCGCGCTCTCGCCGAAGCCGGCGCCGATGCTGATGCCGGCCGCCAGCGCGACGACGTTCTTCAGCGCCCCGCCCAGCTCCGCCCCGGTGACGTCGCGGCTCAGATAGAGGCGCAGCACCGGGGTCGCCAACAGGTGCTGCAACGCGACGCCGGCCTCGGCGTCGCGGCAGGCGAGAGTCAGCGCGGTCGGGAGCATCCGGGCGATGTCCTTGGCGAAGCTCGGGCCGGTGAGCACCGCCGGCACCCCCTCCGGCGCAGCCGCGGCGATCACCCCGGTCGGCCCCAGCCCGGTCGCGAGGTCCACGCCCTTGCAGCAGGCGACGAGGCGCGTGCCCGGCGCCGGATCCACCCCGGCCAGCAACGCCGAGAGCGACTGCATCGGCACCGCCAGGAGCATTGTGCCCGCGGTCCGCGCGGCGGCGAGGTCGCCCGTCACCTTCAGGGCGTCGGGGAAGGGAGCGCCGGGCAGGCGGCGCGCGTTGACGCGACCGGCCGTCATCTCGGCCACCGCCCGTGCGTCGCGCGCCCACAAGGTGACGCGTGCGCCGTGGTGCGACAGCGCGATCGCCAGAGCGGTGCCGAAGGCCCCGGCACCCAGGACGGAGATGTCGCTCATCGCGTGTCGGTTCCTCTGCCGGTGAGCGGGTCCGCCGACGGCGCCCGCCACGCCCCGATACATCGGTGCGCGAGCCGCGCCAACGACAGGGGGCGCAGCGCCGCAGCCGCGCCCCGTTCGAACGCCTCGCGGCGGACGCCGGCGACATCGGCGTGCACCGGCCACGGAGTCGCAGCCGGAAGTCGACCGCCGTGCCCCATCTCGGGGCCTTCATGCTACCATGGCGGGCCGCATCGAGAACGGCCGACAGGAGAGGACCATGATCCCCCACGCCATCGCCCGCCGGCTCCTGCCGGTTCTCACCGCCACGTTGCTCGCGTTCCCCGCTCTGGCACAGGACGACCCGCTGCCGTCCTGGAACGACGGCCCCACCAAGTCCGCCATCGTCGACTTCGTCGACGCCGTCACCACCGAAGGGAGCGCGGACTACGTGGCGGCGGCCGAGCGTATCGCCACGTTCGACAACGACGGCACGTTGTGGGTGGAGCAGCCGGTCTACACGCAGCTCGTCTTCGCGTTCGACCGCGTGAAGGCCCTCGCGCCGGACCACCCGGAGTGGGCCACGACCGAACCCTTCAAGTCCGTCTTGGCGGGGGATGTGGCGGGCGTCGTCGCCACCGGCCACGAAGGCGTCGCCGCGATCATCGGCGCCACCCATGCCGGCATGTCCACCGCCGACTTCGAGACGATCGTGACCGACTGGCTCGCCACGGCCAGGCACCCCAAGTTCGACCGCGCCTACACCACGCTCGTCTACCAGCCGATGCTGGAGCTTCTCGCCTACCTGCGCGCGAACGAGTTCAAGACCTTCATCGTCTCCGGCGGGGGGATCGAGTTCATGCGCCCCTGGACGGAGGAGGTGTACGGCATCCCGCCCGAGCAGGTGGTCGGCTCCTCCATCAAGACCAGGTTCGAGATGGTCGACGGCAAGCCCGTGCTGATGCGCCTCGCCGAGGTCGACTTCATCGACGACAAGGACGGCAAGCCCGTCGGCATCAACTCGCACATCGGCCGCCGGCCGATTGCCGCCTTCGGCAATTCGGCGGGCGATACGCAGATGCTGCAATGGACCGGCGCGGGCGAGGGCAGACGGCTGATGATGCTCGTCCTGCACGACGATGCCGAGCGGGAATACGCCTACGGCCCCGCCGACGGCTTGCCGGACTCCTCCGTCGGCACCTTCCCGCAGGCCACCATGGACGAAGCCGAGGCCAGCGGCTGGCACATCATCTCCATGAAGGACGACTGGACGAGCGTCTTCCCGCCCGCCCAGTAGCGCCGCCCGCCTTTCCGAGCGTGCCGAGAGCGCCCTCCCCGCGGGGTGCTCGTCGCTTCGCGGGCGCTCAGGCGGCCATGGTGTCCTCGGTGGCGGACATCAGCTCGGCATTGCCGCCGGCCGCGGCGGTGTCGATGCACAGATGCCGCTCGATCACCACCTCGTCCGCCGCGCACACGACCGGGACGATCGGCCCGGCCCGCTCCGCCAGCGCCCGGCGCACCGGGCCGAGGTCGTCGCCCTCGTAGGCCACCGCGTCGACCCCGGCCAGGGTGGCGAGGGCCGCCGGGTCGAGGACGCCGGCGACGCCGTCGCCTGCGCCGGCGGCCACGATCAGAACCGCGTTGCCGGTGGCCCTGGCGGCGGCCGCCTGCGCTTCGGCGAGGGCGAGTGTCGGGCCCAGGCACAGCACGGTGCCGCGGGGAAGGACCGAGAGGCGGTTCGATTCGCCGGTCGGCCCCGGCATGTCGTCCACGGCGAGCGGCGTTTCGGCCGGCTTTAGCGCGCAGAGGCGGCGCTGCACCTCGTCCACGGCGGCGGGCGGGCCGCTGTCGGCCGGGAGGCGCCGGGCGGCGCGGCGGGCGACGCGGGCCACCGTGCGCGGCCCGCCCGCCTTCGGCCCGGTGCCCGAAAGCCCCTCCCCGCCGAACGGCTGCGAGCCGACGATGGCGCCGATCTGGTTGCGGTTCACATAGATGTTGCCGACCTTGATCCGGCTGACGATCTCCTCGACGCGGTCGTCGATCCGGGTGTGCAGGCCGAACGTCAGGCCGTAACCCTTGGCGTTGATCGCGGCGATCACCGCGTCGATCTCGTCCGCCTTGAAGGTGGCGACGTGGAGGACGGGCCCGAAGATCTCCTCGTCCAGCACACCGATGCCGGGAATGTCGATGATGGTGGGCGGGACGAACAGCCCCTCCCCCGTCACCGCCTGCCCGCTCGCCTCGATGTGCGCATCGATCTTCGCGCGCGCCTCGGCGTCGATCACCGGGCCGACGTCGGTGGAGACTTTCCACGGGTCGCCGATCATCAGCGCCTCGACGGCGCCGCGCAGCATCGTCATCAGCTTGGGGGCGACGTCCTCCTGCACGTAGAGGACGCGCAGCGCCGAGCAGCGCTGGCCGGCGCTCTGGAACGCCGAGGCCACGATGTCCCGCACGGCCTGCTCGGGGAGCGCGGTGGAGTCGACGATCATGGCGTTGAGGCCCCCGGTCTCGGCGACCAGGAAGGCGTCGGGCGAGGACTTGGCGAGTTGCCGGTCGATCGCCTTGGCGGTGGCGGTGGAGCCGGTGAAGGCGACGCCGGCGAGGCCCGGAACGGCGACCAGCGCGGCGCCCACCTCGCCACCGCCGGGCGTGAGCTGCAGCGCGGCGTGGGGAACGCCCGCCTCGTGCATCAAGTGGGCGGCGCGGCAGGCGACCAGCGAGGTCTGCTCGGCGGGCTTGGCGATCACCGCGTTGCCGGCGGCGAGCGAGGCCGCGATCTGGCCGGTGAAGATCGCCAGCGGGAAATTCCACGGCGAGATCGCCACCACCACGCCGGCACCGTCCGGCGCGAGCCGCTCGGCCTCGTCGGCATAGTAGCGCAGGAAGTCGACCGCCTCGCGCAGCTCCGACACCGCGTCGAGCGCGATCTTGCCGGCCTCGCGGGCACACAGCGCGAAGAGCTCGCCCGCATGCGCCTCGTAGAGGTCGGCGACCCGGCGCAGCACGGCGGCCCGCTCCTTGGCGTCGCCCCAGTCGACCGCCGCACGCGCCGCGGCGACGACGGCGGCCGCGGCGGCCGGGTCGAGGTCGGTCACGGAGCCGACCTGATCGGCGGGTTTCGCCGGGTTGGCGACCGCGCGCTCGGCCCCGTCCACCCCGGTCGGCACCGCCAGCGGCGCGGCCGACCAGGTCACGTCGTGGAAGGGCCGCCGCGCGTCCTCGAACGCCTCCAGGACGACGGGGTCGTAGAGGTCCCAGCCGGCGGAGTTCTGCCGGCCGGCGCCGTAAAGGGCGGGCGGCTGGCGCAGGCGCGCGTTGACAGCGGGTGCGGCGGCGAGCGTCGCGAACGGGTCCTTCGCCACCTCTTCGGGCGGCACGCGCTCGTCCACCACCTGGTTGGCGAAGGACGAGTTGGCGCCGTTCTCCAAGAGCCGGCGCACCAGGTAGGCGAGAAGATCCTCGTGCGCGCCGACGGGGGCGTAGATGCGCACCGGCACCGCCTTGCCGGTCTGCGCGGTCTCGGCGCGGACGGCCTCGTAGAGCGCCTCGCCCATCCCGTGCAGGCGCTGGAACTCGAATGCCTCGTCCTTCGCCATCGCCAGCACGGCGCACACGGTGTGCGCGTTGTGGGTGGCGAACTGCGGGTAGAGCCGGTCGGCCCGGTCCAGCAGCGCGCGGGCGCAGGAGATGTAGGACACGTCGCTGGAGCACTTGCGGGTGAAGACCGGGAAGGTCGGCGTGCCCGTGACCTGGGCGCGCTTGATCTCGGTGTCCCAGTACGCACCCTTGACGAGCCGCACCATGATGCGCCGGCCGGTGTGCTGGGCCAGCGCGTCGAGCCAGCGGATCACCGGCAGCGCGCGCCGGCCGTAGCCCTGCACGACGACGCCGAAGCCCTCCCAGCCGTCGAGCTGCGGGTCGGCGGCGACGGCGGCGATGATGTCGAGCGAGAGGTCGAGCCGATCCTGCTCCTCGGCGTCGATGTTGAAACCCATGTTGGCGGCCGCTGCCTTGCGGGCGAGCCCCTTCACGATGTCGACCAGCGCGGGCACGCATGTCGCGCGTTGAAGCGTGTCGTAGCGCGGGTGCAGGGCGGACAGCTTGATGGAGATGCCGGGGTTCTCCTCCGGCGGGACTCCCTTCCTGGCACGCCCGGCGATGGCGGCGATCGCATCTTCGTAGGACTTGGCGTAGCGCGCGGCGTCCGCGTAGGTGCGCGCGGCCTCGCCGAGCATGTCGTACGAATAGTTGTAGCCCTTCGCCTCCATGCCGGCAGCGCGCTTCATGGCCCCGTCGATCGTCTCGCCCAGCACGAACTGCCGACCCAGCCGGCGCATTGCCTCACCCACCGCGCGGCGGATGACGGGTTCGCCCAGCCGCTTCAGCGCCCCGCGCAGCGCCTTGGTGATGCCCGTGCCGCGCTCGTCCAGCACGTGGCCGGTGAGCAGCAGCGCCCAGGTGGAGGCGTTGACCAGCGACGACGACGAGTGGCCGAGGTGCTTGCCCCAGTCGGAGGGGGCGATCTTGTCCTCGATCAGGGCGTCGATGGTGTCGGCGTCCGGCACGCGCAGCAGCGCCTCGGCGAGACACATGAGGGCGATGCCCTCCTCGGTGGAGAGGCCGTATTCGGCGAGGAAGGTCTCCATCAGGCCCGGTCGCGAGTCGGTGCGGACCTTGCGCACGATCCTGGCGGCACGGTCGGCGGTCCGCTTGCGGGTGGCCTCGTCGAGCCGGGCGGCGGCGACCAGGCGGTCCAACACGGCGGCCTCGTCCGCGAGCGTGGCTTCGCGAATCGCGACGCGGGCGTTCGACAGCGTGGGCGTGGCGGTCGTTGACGAGGCAGTCATGGGGTTCTCCAGCGAGCAGAACCGGCATTATCGCCAATATCGAACCGACACGCGAGAGGGCGGCGCCGTCGCACGGCCGCCGCCACAGCCCAATTTTTGAGCAAGTTCAAGATTTGATCGCCGAGGCTCGCCGCGGCGCTGCGCCCGGCCGCATCGCGCGGCCGTATGCGTCAGCGGTCGTGCGCCTCAGAGGCCGAAGAGGCCGCCGCCGGAGGCCTGCGGGAGGTACTCCTCGATCAGCGCCTTCACCTGCGCGTCGCGCGACGCACCGGTCCGCCCGCCGATCACCACCACGATGATGTGCTTGCCCCCCCGCTCCACCGAGGAGACCAGGTTGAAGCCCGAGGCGCGGATGTAGCCGGTCTTGATGCCGTTGACCCCCGGCACCTTGCCCAGCAGCTTGTTGGTGTTGGTCCAGGTGCGCCCGCCGTAGGAGATCTTCGGCGTGGTGAAGTAGCGGAACTCGTTCGGGAACCGGTCCGACAGCGCCTTGCCGAGGATCGCCATGTCCCGCGCGCTGGTATATTGCCGGTCGTCCGGAAGGCCCGAAGCGTTGACGAACGACGTCTGGCTCATGCCGAGGGCGCGCGCCTTGGCGGTCATCTGCCGCGCGAACGCATCCTCCGAGCCGGCGATGTTCTCCGCGATCACCACCGCCACGTCGTTGGCCGAGCGCACCGCCAGCGCCCGCACGGCGGTGTCGACCGGGATGGAGGTGCCGGCCTTCACGCCCAGCTTGGCGGGCGGCCGACTGGCGGCCTCCGCGCTCACCTGCAGCGCCGTCGTCCCGGTCCACTGTCCGGCGTTCATCTTCTCGAAGACGAGGTAGAGCGTCATCATCTTCGTCAGCGACGCGGGGTAGCGCAGGCTGGTGGCGTTCTCCTCGTGCAGGATCTTGCCGGTGCGCGCGTCCACCACGATGGCCGCGTAGGCCCGCTGCTCGACGATCGGGACGGCGTATTCATTGAGGGTCGGTTGCGGTGCGGTGGACGCCGGGCCGGCGAGTTGCGGCGCCTGGTCGTTCCGCCCCGAAGAGCAGCCCGCCAGCATGGCAACGCAAAGTAGAACGATCAGGCCACGCATGGCGCCCTCCGGGTACGCAAACGTGGTCGTTATGGCGTGTCGCCGGGGCGCTGTCGCCGGGCGGCATCGCTCGCGCCCGGTGGCGGACGCGCGAATATCAGCGCGCGTTGCAGGAATGCCCGTTCAGGCTGTGGCTCAGCCCGGCAGCGAGGTCTCGTTGACCACGGCGAGGAAGCGGTGGGCGATCGTCGGCGCGGAGTGGGCGAGGTGGAAGGCGTACTCGTCCCACGGCTTGTCCATCTCGCGCACCTTGACGCGGCGGATGCTCTCGGTGCGCGAGGACCCGTTGTTCCACACGAAGCCGACGCCGAGATTGTTGGCGACCGCCTCCAGCATGCTGTCGCGCGTGTCGACCACCACGGAGGCGTGCGGCTCCAGCATCGCGGCGGTGAACGCGGCGTCCACCACGCGCTGCACGTAGGACTGCTTGGTGCGGAAGATCAGCGGCTGCTCGACCAGCTCGGCGATCTCGATCTCCTCGCGGTCGGCGAAGGCGTGGTCCGGGTGGACCAGCGCGACGACCGATTGGCTGGAGCACATCACGCGGGTGAAGCGCGGCTCGTCCGGCACCTCGGGAATGATCGCGACGTCGATATGCTGGGTCAGGACCGCTTCCATGAGGCGGCTCCAGGGGCCGGTCTCGATGTTGAGCGCGACGGTGGGATGGCGGGCACGGAAGGCGCTGATGTAGCGCATCGCCGGCATCGCGTTGCCGATGCCGATGCGCAAGGGGCCGAAGTCCATCTCGTCGTGACGGGCCAGGAGGCGCAGCGCGTCGTCCTCGCGGCGGCGGATGTCGGAGGTGATCCGGTAGAGCTCGCGACAGATCGCGGTCGGGACGATCGACCCGCGCCGCTTCTCGAACAGCGCAACTTTAAATTCCGTCTGCAGCTCACGCACATGTTGTGTCACGGCCGGCTGAGAGACACCCAGCCGTCGCGCTGCCGCGGTGAATCCGCCTTCCTCGACAACCGCATTGAGCGCGCGGATCTTGGACGAGGTCAGACTCATGGGGAGGCACTCCGGTTCCTGTTAGCACGCCCCAGCTAGGGCGGTCGGCGACATATACGTAGGATTTAGCTGCGGGTTTCCGATATGACAGGAACCGGATATCGGCATACCAGGCACTACTGTTTCATATAGTGAAACGGTGATCTCAAATCTATAAACCCTTTAACACACATTGCAAACCGAGCTATGCGGTGAGCGTGCATATGGCATGCCATCACGGAGGGTGCCAGACGGCGAATCGCCGAATCACGCTTAGGTTTGTGCGACGAAGGTTGGCTGGATGACAATTGCGTCTACAGTTTGACGCATGCGACAGGAACCAGAAATTGCAGGCCGACGCGGTTTACCATCGCGCTCGATTCTTGTCGCTTTTTCGCTAAAGTTGCGCATTGTTCACGCAGGCGCGGCACGCCCGCATGATATAGGCGGCCGCAGTCTATTCGCCGGTTCCATGGAGACAGCATGCCGCGCGCCGTTTCGTTTAATACCCAGTATTTCAATGAGAGCGGCGGTTATTCGATCACCGAGGTGACGGGAGCCGTCAATCGCTACGCTTTCCGCAACTTCCTCAGCGAACTCGAGACGGACCGCGGCGGCGTCGACCTCGGCCTCCCCCAGCCGGTCGACTCGGGCCAGCTCTACCAGATCCTCGCCCAGCTGCGCGTTCCCCCCGTCGTCGACGGCGTCAAGCATATCGACCTGACCGGCGTCTATCCGACCGTCGAGTACATCGCGTCGAACGACGGCTTCCGTGACGTCTGGGTCATCGGCGACAATCGCGGCGGCGGACTGCGCGGCACCACCAAGGACGACCTCATCCTCGCCGGCCGTGGTGACGACATCGTCCTCGGCCAGTCCGGCGCCGACTTCATCAACGGCGGCGACGGCAACGACGTGCTCGGCGGCGGCGGCGGCGACGACTTCCTGTTCGGCGACACCGGCAACGACCTGCTGCGCGGCCGCCGTGGCGACGACATCCTGCAGGGCGGCGCGGGGAACGACACCCTCTCCGGCGCGCAAGGCGCCGACACCTTCATGTTCCAGGATTCCGACTTCAGCGGTGCGTCCTCGGTCGACATCATCCGCGACTACCACCCGCGCCAGGGCGATCAGATCGTCGATACCACCGGCCTCCTGAAGGTCGAGAAGACCGGCGACATCTCCCCCTACGGCAACGGCACCGGCACCATCCTCGTCAACGAGCTGACGAACGACCGCGTTATCGTCTACGGCGCCCGCGTGCGCGACAAGGACATCCTGAACCAGTACGTCGAGCCGGACGTCTCGCCCGACGGAGCCCGCTCGATCCCGCGCGAGGGCATCTACGTCGGCGGCACGCCGACGCCGCCGACCGGCGCGGGCATCGTCGCCTTCGACCTGCAGCGCATCGCCGGCTACCAGGACGGCGACGACTTCATCGAGACCTACCAGGTCACGGTGCGCAACAACACCGATCGCACCATCCTCAACACGGCCGAGCTGGACATCAAGCTCGCCGGCGGCACGTTCGACATCGTCGCCGGCAGCGTGTTCGGCGGACGCTATAGCGGCGGCACGTTCGACCTCGCCTCCGGAGGGCGCCGCGCGCTGCCGGGCGAGAGCGAGGTGAGCGTCCTGCAGTTCTCCGTCGCCAACCGTTCGCCGCTGACGCCCATCAGCATCGACGGGTCGAGCGCCAACGACTTCTCGCCCGAATTCTCCGGCAGTCAGGACACCTACTACCAGCCCGCCTTCCAGATCACCGTCGAGATCTCGGGCCGGACCGACGAGGGCGGCACCGCCGAGGTGTTCATCACCAACATCGGCAACACCACCCTCCAAGACCTCGACAACATGGTCTTCTCGTTCAGCGACGGCGACATCACCGTCACCGACTCCCCCTGGGGCGCGGATTACTTCTCCGATCGGTTCGCGGTGGAGCCGTGGAGCACGTCCAACGGGCACGGGGCACTGGCGCAGGGCGAGACGACGAAGCTCTTCGGCTTCACCTACGAGCTGGACGACGGCAGCGACGCCAAGGTCGACGTGAACGACTTCCGCCTGAAGAGCGACTTCGACGACCTCATCAGCTGACGCGGCGCGCGGGGCCGGCGGGGCGGTTCACTTCACCGCCTCCACGCCGCGGGGCGAGGCGTCCTCGTCGCGGTGGAGCTTCTCCAGAGCGTCGACGAGCGCGGTCTTGAGCCCCTCCTCGAAGGTCGGGTGATAGACCGGCATGCGCAGCAGCTCCAGCACCGACATGCCGGTCGTCAACGCCAAGGCCAGCGTGTGGGCGATGTGCTCGGCGCGGGGCCCGAACATCTCCGCCCCCAGAACCGCCGATGTCTCCTCCTCGACGTAGACGTTGAGCCGGCCGACGGCCTCGTCCATCACCATCGCTCGCCCCTGGTCGCTCCAGTCGCAGGTGCCGACCACGAAGCGCGCGTCGCGGGCGGTCAGCTCGCCGAGCGTCTCGCCCACCATCGCGATCTGCGGCTCGCAGAACACGATCGACAGCGGCACCGGACGGTCCTGCGCCACGGGCTCGTCTCGCACCGCGTTGGAGCCGGCGATCTCACCGCTCGCCTCCGCCTCGTGCAGCAGCGGCATCTCGTCCATCACGTCCCCGGCGATGTAGATGTCGCTCTCGCCGCAACGGCCCGTGGCCCGGTCGAACACCGGCACCCCGTCCTCGTCGAGCGTCAGCGACGTCGCCTCGAGCCCCAGCCCGCCGACGTTGGCCCGCCGCCCGACCGCGACCAGCACGCGCTCGAACGTCGCCGAGAAGGGCCGGCCGTCGGCGCGATAGTCCACCGTCACGTCGTTGGCGGCGCCGCGGATCGCGGTCATCTCGTGGTGGGGCACGAAGTCCATGGTGGAGCCGAGGTGCTCTCGGGCGACGTCGCGCACCGTCTCGTCCGTCAGGCCGCCGACGAGGCCGTCTTTGCCGAACACGCGCACCCGCACGCCCAGCTGCGACAGCGCCTGCCCCAGCTCCAGACCGATCAGCCCGTTGCCGAACACCGCCACCGACGCCGGAAGCCGCGTCCAGTCGAAGACGTCCTCGTTGGTCTCCGGCCGGCCGGGGGCGAACTCCGGCGGGACCACGGGCGACGAGCCGGTCGCGATGACGACGCGGTTCGCCCGCACGGTGAGATCGCCGAGCGGGCCGGTGACGGCAAGCGTGCTGTCGTCCTGGAAACGGGCGGTGCCGGTGAGGCGCATGTCGGGGGGCAGACTGTCGACATGGCGCACGACCGCGGCGACGAACCGGTCGCGCAGCAGGCGCACGCGGCGCATCACCTCGGCCCCGTCGACGCTGAGGCCCTCGCACTCGATACCGAAGGTGTAGGCCTCGCGCACGGCGGCGGCGGCGTTGGCGGCGGCGATGAGCAGCTTGGAGGGCATGCACCCCACTCGCGCGCAGGTCGTGCCGAGAGGGCCGCTGTCGATCAGCAGGACGTTGGCGCTGACGCGGCGCGCCTCGCGAATGGCGGCCAATCCCGCGGTGCCTGCGCCGATCACGGCAACGTCCACCCGTCTGTCGATCATACTCGCCCCTCCCGCGACTCCAACCACCGGTAATTGTATAAGTAGAAATTTGTTCCCGTCGTGCGACCCGGTGACCGCATTTGTGATCCACGCGGAGAGGTTCCACGGAACCGCAAAGCGCGATATGAGCCGCGCCATGATGCGCATCGTGGTGACTTTGGCGGTGGTTCTGGCGCTCGCGGGCTGCGGCCGGTTCGGCAGCGGCGACGAGCCCGGCCTCACCGTGCCCAACGTGGCGCGCGAGCAGTCGGTCGACCCGGCGCGCGCGGCCCAGCTGATCAACGCCTACCGGGTCTCCAAGGGAGCCGGCCCGCTTCAGGTGGACCCGGCGCTCAACCGCATCGCCGCCGAGACTGCCCGCGAACTCGCCCGGCGCGACACGTTGAAGACGCGGATGCACACCGCCGGCGGCCTCGCCCGGCGCCTCCTGGCGGACGACTACTCGGCCGAGCGCGCGGCGGAGAACCTCGGCGCCGGGTACCCGACGCTGGTGATGGCGGTGGACGGGTGGAAGACCTCGCCCGGCCACAACAAGAACCTCTTGAACCGCGAGATGACCCACATGGGCATCGGCCTCGCCCTCACGCAGAAGGGCAAGTTCCACTCCTACTGGGTGCTGCTGCTCGCCAAGCCGGACTGAGCCGGCCGCCGCTCACAGCGACTTCAGCGCATCCTCCAGCTTCACCGTCGCCGAGCCGCGGCGGGCGGGCTTCTGCTGCCCCGGGTCGGGCGCCCAGCCGGAGAGGAAGGCGAACACGAACGTCGCCTTCAGTCTCCCGCGCGCATCGCCATGGTGAGCGCGGTAGTGCGCCTCGGCCGCCGCGAAGAGGCGGCGCGGGGCGGGAACGCGGCTCGCCAGCACACCGCGCAGCCCCACCGCCGAGAGGTCCGCCAGCAGCGACGCCAGGGTCCCGTAGGTGACCGCGACGCGCACCTCGTCGACCACCGGGAGGGCGAAGCCGGCGCGGGCCAAGGCGTCGCCCCACTGGCGCACGTCGCCGAACGGGGCCACCCGCATCGCCGCTCCGCCCGACAGCGCCGCGTCCGCGTGCAGCAGCGAGTCGGTCAGCTCGGCCAGCGTCCCGCTACAGGCGGCCGCGCCGAGGAAGAGACCGTCCGCCCGCAGCGTGCCGCGCATCTCGCCCAGCGCCATGACGGGGTCGTTGGCGACGCTCAGCTCGTTGATCGAGATCGCCAGGTCGAACGACCGCAGGAAGGGTTGGGAGACGTCCGCCACCACGTCCGGTCGCTCGGCCGCGGCGGGCGAGGCATGGACCGCCGGCACGCCGATGCGGCCCCACACCTCGCGCAGCGCCGGGGTCGCCGGGCCGACGATCAGCGCCCGCTCGAAGCGGCGACTGACCAGGGCGACCCGGTCGGCGATCTCCTCGGCGAGGCGGACGTGGACGACGTCGGCCTCGGCGGAGCGGGAGCGGGTGCGGATACGCGTGCGATCGAACAGCATGCCGCTCATTTATCGCGCCGCGCGAAATGGATCTACACCTTTAGATTGCGATCGGCTAAGCTGTGACCATGACGCTCGCTCACCTCCCCGTTTCCGGCCCGCTAGCCAGGGTCGCACGCCTCGGTCGCCCGCTCGTTCGGCTCGGAGCGCCGATGGTCGGGGTGCCTTTGGCGGGCGCGGCGCGGCTGGGGCGCGGCGCGCTGGCCGCCGGGGTGGCGCTGGCGGTGCCGCCGTTGTGCCTCGCCTGCCGCCGCCCGCTGGTGGACCCGCGCACACTGTGCGGCTCCTGCCTGCGAGACCTGGAGATCGTCACCCCGCCGATCTGCGACATCATGGGGACGCCGCTCGCCTACGACGCGGGTCCGGGCGCCCGGTCGCCGGAGCTGCGCTGGAACCACCCGCTGTACGACAAGGCGCGTGTGGCGACCGTCTTCGGACCGCTGAGCCAGCGCCTCGTGCACCAACTGAAATATCACGACGTCCCCGGTGTGGCGGCGCTGATGGCCCGTCTGATGGCCCCGGCGATGGCCGACCTCGTCGCCGACGCCGACCTCCTCCTCCCCGTCCCGCTGCACCGCCGCCGCCTTCTGAAGCGCCGCTTCAACCAGGCGGTGCTGATCGCCGATGCGCTGGCACCGCTGGTGGGCCTGCCGGTGGTGCGGCACGCGGTGCGCCGCGTGCGCCATACCGCCCATCAGGTCGGCCTGGCGCGCGAGCAGCGGGCCGACAACCTGCACGGCGCCTTCAAGGTGGTGGAGCCGCACGCGATCGCGGGCAGAGCGGTCATCCTGGTGGACGACGTGCTCACCTCCGGTGCCACGGCGGACGCGCTCGCGGTGACGCTGCGGGCCGCCGGCGCGCGCGGCGTGCGGGTCGCCGTCTTCACGCGTGTGGTGGCGGACGCGAACCGGGAGCCGGCGTGATGCGGTTGCGAGTGCCGCGCAGGTACATATATCCTTCGGTTCGAGCCCGAAGGGAGTTCGAGTCATGACCAGAGTTGAAGTTTTCACCCGCGACCTCTGCGGGTTCTGCACCCGGGCGAAGCGGCTCCTTGAAGACAAGGGCATCGCTTTTACCGAATATAACGCCACCAAGGATCCCAGCCTGCGGGAGGTGATGGTCAAGCGCAGCGGTCAGCGGACGTTCCCGCAGATCTTCGTCGGCGATATCCACATCGGCGGCTGCGACGACCTCTACGCCGCGGAACGGTCCGGCAAGCTGGACGCAGCCATCTCCGGCGAAATCGCTCAGTGACCACGGCGCCCATCGGCCGCGCCGGGCCGACCCGGCGCGCGCCGCATGCCGCCGTCCACCACACCCCTTAAAGGTCGCAGCTCGTGATTCACTATTCGCTTCGCTGCGACGACGGCCATCGGTTCGATGGCTGGTTCGCGTCCTCCTCCGCCTTCGAGACACAGCACGAACGCGGCCTCCTCGCCTGCCCGCACTGCGGCTCCGTCGCGGTGCAGCGGGCGCTGATGGCGCCGGCCGTCGTCGCCGGTCGCGAGCCGTCCCGCAGCACCGAGACCGCGCCCGACCCCGCCGCGCCGTCCGCGCCGACGGGTGGTGGTGCTGGCGTTGCTGGCGGCGGCGGGACGAACGCCCCGGCCCAGCCGGCCAGGTCCGAGCCGGCCGCGCCCTCCCCCTCCAGCATCGCGCTGATGGACGAGCGGGCCCACAAGCTGCGGACGCTGATCAAGGCGATGCACGCCGCCGTGAAGGAAGTGGGAACCGACGTCGGCCGCAGCTTCCCCGAGGAGGCGCGCCGCATCCACTACGGCGAAGCCGAGGCCCGCGGCATCTACGGCCAGGCGGACGCCGAGGAGGCGCGCGCCCTGCTCGAGGAGGGGATCGACATCCTCCCCCTCCCCAACCTGCCCGACGAGCAGAACTGACGCCGGCTCAGCGGCGCAGCAGGAACACCGCCTGCTCGCCAAAGAGGTTCCAGAACCACCACGGCGCATTGAACGGGATGCGCCGGCCCCACGCGTTGAGCGCGATGGAGTGCTCCACCGTCACGCCCATCTCGTCGCAAAGCTGCACGAAGTCGCGGATGGTGCAGAAGTGGATGTTGTTGGTGCGCCACCACGGCTCCGGCAGCAGCTCGGTCTTGGGCATCTTGCCCTGCGACAGGAGCTGCACCCGCATCTTCCAGTAGGCGAAGTTGGGGAACGAGACGATGCCCCGCTCGCCGATCCGCAGCATGTTCTCCAGCACATGGCGGGGATCGCGCATCGCCTGGAGCGACCGGCTGAGGATGACGTAGTCGAACGACTTGTCGAGGTAGCCGTCGAGATCGGTGTCGGCGTCGCCCTGGATCACGGACAGGCCCTTGGCGACGGCGTCGTTCACCCCCTTCTGCGACAGCTCGATGCCAGACGCGGTGACGTCGTGCGAGCGGCGCAGCAGCGCCATCAGCGTGCCGTCGCCGCAGCCGACGTCCAGGATGCGCGTGCCCGGCTCCACCAGCTCGCGGATGACACGAAAATCGACGCGCTGCTCGGCAGCCGGGATCACCTCCACCATCGCGCTCAGACCGCCGGCGCCGGAACGGCGATGCCGCGCGCGCGGGCGGCCCCCGTGAGGAAGCCGCGCACCACGCGGTGGAACTCCGGCTCCATCAGCAGGAACGCGTCGTGCCCGCGGTCGGTCTCGACCTCGACGAACGAGACCTGCGCCGCGGCCGCGTTCAGCGCATGCACGATCCGCCGGCTCTCCGAGGTCGGGAACAGCCAGTCCGAGGTGAACGAGACGACGCACCAGCGGCACGGCGAGTTGCGGAAGGCGCCGGCGACGCGGCCGTCATGGTCGGCGGCGATGTCGAAATAGTCCATCGCGCGGGTGAGATAGAGGTAGGAGTTGGCGTCGAACCGATCGACGAAGGTCGAGCCCTGGTGGCGCAGGTAGGATTCGATCTGGAAGTCGGCGTCGAACCCGTAGGAGAGGATCTCGCGGTTCTGCAGCTGGCGGCCGAACTTGCGGTGCAGCGCCGCCTCCGAGACATAGGTGATGTGGGCGGCCATGCGGGCCACGCTGAGCCCCTTGCTGGGCTTCACCCCGTTCTGGATATAGTCGCCGCCGTGCCAGTTGGGGTCGGCCATGATCGCCTGCCGCCCCACCTCGTTGAAGCCGATATTCTGCGGCGAGTGGCGCACACCGGTGGCGATCGGCACCGCCGCGAAGACGCGGTCCGGGTAGCTCACGCCCCACTCCAGCACCTGCATCCCGCCCATCGACCCGCCGACGACGGCGAACAGCGTCTCGATCCCCAGCTCCTGCACCAGACGCGCCTGGGCGCGCACCATGTCGCGGATCGTCAGCACCGGCATCTGGAGTGCGTAGGGGCGCGCCGCACCGGGCAGGATCGACGCCGGACCGGTGCTGCCCGAACAGCCCCCGATCACGTTGGCGCAGATGACGAAGAAGCGGTCCGTGTCCACCGGCCGGCCGGGGCCGACCATCGCGTCCCACCAGCCCGGTCGGCCGGTGACGGGATGGCGGTTCGCGGCATGCTGATCGCCCGTCAGCGCGTGGCAGACGAGAACGGCGTTGGTGCGGTCAGCATTGAGCTCACCGTATACCTGATATGCAATTTGCCACGGGCTCAGCGCCGGGCCAGCGTCCAGTTGCAGCGGCTCGTCGAACCGCGCGACGGGGCTGGACGGTTCGTCGACTTCGGCGCGACGGCGTTGCTCACGGATATCGATGGCGTCGTCGGCGGGCGCGCCGTCGTCGGCCACGAAATCGGAAGACATACTAAAGGTCCTCACTGCGCTTCAGGCGGCGCATTGGTAAGGTGCCCGACGCTAGGCGGCGGGCGCTACAATGGTCAACGTTTTCTTTGCGTCGCTCGCTCTGTCAGTCTATCCAGCCGGTTCTGTCAACGTTGTGAAGCTCACGCTGTGTCACCGCTCCCCCCTCTCACGTCCGACGAATTGTCCGCGCTGCGCGGGCGGCTCGATGTCGTCGACACCGAGCTTCAGAAGCTCTTGCAGGAGCGGTTCGCGATTGCCGAAGTCATCGGCAAGACCAAGGGGCCGAACGAGCCGATCATCCGGCCCGATCGCGAGGTCGAGGTCATCGCCAACCGCCTCGTCGCGCTCGAAGGCGCCATGCCGCCTGCGACGCTGGTGCACATCTGGCGCGTGCTGATCGGCAGCTCGTGTGCCGTGCAACGTCCGTTCCAAGTTCACGCCGCCGGCTCGATCGAGGCCGCCCGTTACCTCTACGGCCCGGTCGACATGATGCGATGGCCCACCGCGTCCGCAGCGGTGGCGGCGCTGGCCGAGCGGCCGGACGACGTCGCCGTCGTGCCGGACGCCGACCGATGGTGGATGAAACCCTTCACCGCCCACGTCTTCGCCCGCGTCCCGCTGTCGAGCGGTGCCCGCGTCACCATCCTCGGCGGGTCCCGTGTCGGTGCCAGCCGCGGCGCCCAGGCCCTCGTCGTGCGGGCCGGCATGCTGCACGAGATCGAGGTCGCCGACCTCACCGACGCCGACGAGGTGCTCGGCCGCTACGCCCCCTCACCCTATACCATTCCGGTCGCCCAATGAGTGCTCCGCTTCCGATGCGTCCCGCCGCGCGCGAATCCATCCTGCGCATCGCCCCCTACATTCCGGGCCGCTCCACGGCGGGTGCGGCGCGCAAGGAGTACAAGCTCTCCTCCAACGAGAACCCGCTCGGCCCCAGCCCCGCGGCGCGCGAGGCGTTCATCGCCGCCGCCACCTCGCTGGAGCGCTACCCCGACGGCGGCGCGACCTTGCTGCGCGACGCCATCGCCGACACCTACGGCCTGAAGGCCGACCGGATCATCTGCGGCAACGGCTCGGACGAGATCCTGTCGATGATCGCGCACGCCTTCCTCGCCGAAGGTGACGAGGCGATCTTCACCGAGCACGCCTTCCTGATGTACCGCATCGTGACCCTGGCGGCCGGGGCCGACCCCGTCGTCGTCGCCGAGCCGGACATGCAGATCGACGTCGACGCGATCCTCGCCGCCGTCACCGAGCGCACGAAGATCGTCTTTCTCGCCAACCCCAACAATCCGACCGGGTCCTACACTCCGGCCGCCGAGGTGAAGCGGCTGCGCGAGGGGCTGCCGGCGAGCGTGCTCCTGGTGATCGACGCCGCCTACGCCGAGTACGTGCGCAAGAACGATTACGAGAGCGGGATCGAGCTGGTCGCGACGCGCGACGACACGATCATGACGCGCACCTTCTCCAAGATCCACGCGCTGGCGGGGCTGCGGCTCGGCTGGGCCTACGCGCCGGCCGCCGTCATCGACGCGCTGCACCGGGTGCGCGGGCCCTTCAACGTCAACGCCCCGGCGATCGCGGCCGGCGTCGCGGCGCTGGCCGACCGGGCGCACATGGAAGAGGCGGTCGCCCACAACGCCTACTGGCTGCCCGAGGTGTCCCGCCGCGTCCGCGAGCTGGGGTTCGCGGTGCCCGATTCGGTCGGCAACTTCATCCTGATCGACTTTTCGCCGGTGGAGGGCGCGGACGCCGGCAACGCGGACGACTTCCTCGGCGCGCGCGGCTGCGTGCTGCGCCGCGTCGCGGGCTACGGCCTGCCGCAGATGCTCCGCATGACCATCGGCGACGAGGAGGCCAACGAGGCCGTCATCGCGGCGCTGAGCGAATACCGGAAGGGGCTGCCGGGTGGCTGACGGCGAACAGGGCGACGCAGAATCGGGCTTTTTCTTCAATAGTGTCGCCATCCTGGGCATCGGCCTGATCGGCTCGTCCATCGCGCTGGCCCTGCGCGACAACGGCTTCGAGGGGCCGATCTCCATCGCCGACCGCAACGGCGAGTCGCTGCGCGAGGCGGGCGAGCTGGGCCTCGGCAACAGCTACCACACCAGCGCCGCCAAGGCGGTTCAGGGCGCGGACGTGGTCTTCCTGTGCGTCCCGGTCGGCGCGATGGGGGCGACCGCGCGGGCCATCGCACCGACGCTCGGCGCCAACGCCATCGTCACCGACACGGGTTCGGTCAAAGCCTCGGTCGCACGGGCCGTGTGCGCGGCCATCCCCAACAAGACGCGCTTCGTGCCGGGGCACCCGATCGCCGGGTCCGAGCAGTCCGGCCCCCGCGCGGGCTGGGCGACGCTGTTCCGCAACCGCTGGAGCATCCTGACCCCCGGCCCCGAGACCGACGCCGGCGCCATCGACGTCGTCGCCGCGATGTGGCGCAAGATGGGCGCCTACGTCGAGCTGATGGAGGCCGAGCACCACGACCTGGTGCTGGCCATCACCTCGCATGTGCCGCACCTCATCGCCTACAACATCGTGCGCACCGCGTACGACATGGAGGCGGTGACCGAGTCGGACGTCATCAAGTTCTCCGCCGGCGGCTTCCGCGACTTCACCCGCCTCGCCGCCTCGGATCCGACGATGTGGCGCGACGTCTTCCTCAACAACAAGCCCGCCGTGATCGAGACGCTGGGCCGCTTCATGGAAGACCTCGCGATGCTGCAGCGGGCGATCCGCTGGAGCGACGGCGAACAGCTCTTCGACATGTTCCAGCGCACGCGCAACATCCGCATGTCGATCGTCGAGGCCGGGCAGGATACCGCGGCGCCCGACTTCGGCCGCCCTCGCACCGCGGCCGACAGGCCCGGCGCCCACCCGCACGAGCCGCCGCAGGACACCCTGCCCCACGTCGACGACGTCCACTACGACGACGACCCCGACGAATCCGACTACTGAGCCCGCCCGGCGTCAGCGGAAGCGCAGCGGCAACGGCGGCAGCGTCGCGACCGTGATCCAGCCGCCGGGCTTCACGCGGCTCTCGTCCAGCGTGATCGCCACGGTATGCGCCTCGCGGTCGCCGATCTTGCGGGTCGGCGCGCTGGCGAAGAAATTCTTCAACAGGCCGGACAGCATCTGCTCGGCCTTCGGGTTCATCACCGCCTTGTAGGGAAGCCCCTCGTCCGTGCCGGCGACGGCGACGAGCAGCTCGCCGTCGACCAGTCCGTCCGGCCGCAGCTCCAGCGTGCCGGAGATGTCGATCAGCATGTCGCCGCACTCGACCAGTGCCGTGTCGATCACCAGCGGCAGGCCCTCGGTGGCGAGCGTGCGCAACAACAGCTCCGGCCGCCCCTGCAACAGCGACGCGCCGCCGCCGATCCGCCCGCGCACCGCAATGTCCGCCGGCTCCAGCCCCTCGCGCGGGACCGCGTCGGTCATGCGGATGGCGAAGTCGAGATCGGCGGCCTCGTCGGGATTGCGACGCACGCTCATGTCGAACTCGGCCACCGCGAGCTGCGCCGCACCGAGGTCGAACGTCATGTCCACCACCTCGGCGATCAGCTCGCGAAGGGCGCCGTTCGACAGGTCGATGTGCGCGCTGGCGTGGGCGAGGTCGAAGCTGGCCTCCATGTCGGGCGTGCGGCCGAGGTGCAGCTCAACCGGCGCGTCCACCTCGGCGATGATGCGGGCCGGGTCGTACACTTGCGCCGCGACGCGAAGGCCGCCCAGCCGCACCTTTCGCCCGTTGGCGCCGATCTTGGTGCCGTCCGCGCAATGGACCACCACACGGAAGGGGTAGCCCGATACCCGGCGTTCGGCGCAGATCAGGATGGCGTCGCGGTCGATCGCCATTCGCTCGGCTCGTGCGATTTGCCGATCGACGATCGTGGCCGCCACGAACCAGAGGACGGACCACGCGACTATTCCCAAGAGCACTCCCACCAGGAGCAGCTTGAAACGACGGGTCCCTGATCGAGCGGCCATAGTCCTCCCTTATCTGACCATACGCCGTACAGCCACCGCACATCGTTCGACAAGTGATGTTGTGGACACTAGCACCCTTGCGCCCGATATGGGCGGGACGTATGCGCGCGGGCCGGGGGGGGTGCGAACTGATGTCACTGTATGTCTTCGGGTACGGATCGCTGATGTGGCGACCGGGCTTCGACTTCGAAGACAAGGCGTTCGCCACCGTGCGCGGCCGTCACCGCCGGCTGTGCGTCTACTCCTGGGTTCACCGCGGCACCGAGGCGCGGCCCGGCCTCGTCCTGGGGCTCGACCGGGGCGGCGCGTGCCGCGGCATCGTGTACACCGTCGCCGAGGCCAAGCGCGACGAGGTCGTCGCCTACCTGCGCGCCCGCGAGCAGGTCACGATGGTCTACCTGGAGACCACCGTCACCGCCCGGCTCGACGACGGCAGCCAGCTCGACGCGCTCACCTACGTGGTCGACCGCAAGCATGCCCAATATGCCGGCCGCCTGTCGCTGGACGAGACGTTCGCGCAGGTCTCCGGCGCAGTCGGCAAGTCCGGCCCGAACGAGGAATATGTCCTGTCCACCGCGGACCTCCTCACCGAGGCCGGGATCGCCGACCCCCGGCTCCACACCCTAGCGGAGCGCCTGCGCCAGCGGGACGCCGCCTAGGCCGTGGACTCATGGTGTCGTAGCCATAGGCGGGTCGATGCCAAGGCGACGGCGGCCATGAAGTTTCGGGCGAGTTTGTCGAATCGGGTGGCAATGCGGCGGAAGTGCTTCAGCTTGTTGAAGTACCGCTCGACGAGGTTGCGCAGCCGATAGAGCGGTGGCGCAACGGTGCGCATAACACGAACGTTGCGCTGGCTCGGGATGTGGGCGGTGGCGCCTCTGGCCGCACACCATTCGATCAGCGCCTTGGCGCTGTAGCCGCGGTCGGCCACGATGTCCGGTGCGAGTGGGAGCCCGTCGAGGAGGATCGGCGCTGTTGTCTTGTCGGAGGCCTGACCAGCCGTGATTACGAAGCGGATCGGCAGGCCCCGCTCGTTGACGACGGCGTGGAGTTTGGTCGTCAGTCCTCCACGAGAACGGCCAATGGCGTGATCCGGGCCCCCTTTTTTCCGCCGGCTGCGTGCTGGTGAGCCTTCACGATGGAGCTGTCGATGAGCTGGAGCGCGGCCGGCTCTTCTCGAGCAAGTGCCTCGAACACCGCCAGCCATACGCCGCGCTTGGCCCATCTGTTGAAGCGATTGTAGACCGTCGTCGATGGGCCATAGCGCGCCGGCAAGTCGCGCCACGGTGACCCGGTCCGCAACACCCAGAAGATGCCGTTGAGGACACGCCGGTCGTCCACACGCTGCTTTCCGGGCGGCGCCGGCGGCAACAGCGGCTCGATGATCGACCATTCCACTTCGCTCAGATCGTAACGTGCCACGCCCCAACTCCTGACTGACAGGAGATTGAATCATGGGCGCGACCATTTGAGAATCCCGGACCATGAGTTCACGACCTAGCGCGTCCGCGCGATGGCCTCGCGCACCAGGGCGGCCGTCTCGGTCTCCACGGCGGTGACGAGGCGCGCCTTGGCCTCCGCCTTCGTCACACCCGGCGGTATCGGCGGCAGGAACGAGACGGTGATGGTCCCGGGGTACTTGGCGTACCCGTCGCGCGGCCAGAAGACGCCCGAATTGAGAGCGACCGGCACCATCGGCACCTTCAGCCTGTCATAAAGGAAGATGGCGCCGGGCTTGTAGTCGGGCGGGGCGCCGATGCGCTGGCGCGTGCCCTCCGGAAAGATGACGATCTGCATCCCCGCGTCGAGCGCCTGCTGCGCGTCCACCGCCAACTGCTTCAGCGCCGCCGCGCCGGCCGTGCGATCCACGGGGATCATCCCGTAGTGCGCCGCGTACCAGCCATAGAGCGGGATCTTCAACAGCTCCTTCTTGAGGATGATGACCCCCTTCGGCATCATCGGCACCAGCGCCAGCGTCTCCCACGCCGACTGATGCTTGGAGGCGACCAGCGCAGGCCCCTCGGGGATGTTTTCCGGATGGCGGATCTCGACCCGCTGGCCCACCACCACGCGCAGGATCCAAAGGTCCGAGGCGGCCCAGAAGCGCAGGAGGCCGCGGGTCGGCTGTGCCGGGAAGAGCAGGACCGGCGAGCAGATGATCGTCATGACGATGAAGATGACGGTCGCCAGCACCGAGTAGGTCGCCGTGCGCACCAGCGCGACCGCCCTCTCCAGGCCGGAGCGCCGAGGCAGGGGCGGCGTTTCAGAGGTGGGGGCGTTCGTGTCGCTCAATGGTACATTTTCTCCAGATGCCGCCGCACCGAGATCGCCGACGTCACCGCCACGAGGACGACGACCCCGGCGGCGACCGCGACGAGCGCGAGGTAGCCCGCCAGCCCGACGCTCGGGTCGCCGAACAGCGCGCGTGACTGCATGGACTGGGCGCCGCTGCTGATCAACGCCCAGAGGTCCAGCATCCCGAAGAGGCCGAGGGAGACGGCAATCCCGAGCGCCGCGCCGCGCACGCCGATACCCACGAAGCGCCGCCCGAAGGCGCGCACGATGAAGCGGTCCTCGGCGCCGAGCGCGTTGAGGACCTCGACCGTCGCCGCGTTGGTGGCGATCGCCGAGCGCGTCGCGAAGACGATGGAGATGCCCGTCGCCACCAGCATCAGCGCCAGTGCGCCGATCGCCCCGCCCGCCACCGCCGAGGCCATGTTCGACAGCCGCTCGCTCCAGGCCGTGTGATCGTCGAGCGAGGCGCCGCGCACCTGCGACAGCGCCGACGCGATGCGGCCGGCGTCGATCTCGCCCTGCCGCTCGGCGGTGACCATGCGCGGGATCGGCAGCGGCGACAGGTCGATGGTATCGCCGAGCCAGGGCTCCAGCAGCGCCTCGGTTTCGGAGGCCGGCACGATGGCGACGGCGCCGAGCCCGCCGGATTGCGCCAGGATCTCGGCGACACGCGCCAGGCGGGCCTCGACCGGGTCGCCGTCGAGCGGCAGCACGGTGACGGTGACTTCGTCGAGCACGTTGGCGCTCCAGGCGTCGGCCGCCCGGTCGATCAGGACCGCGCCGCCCACCAGGAGGCCGCACAGGAAGGTCATGATGGCGATGACCACCGTCAACCCGCGCCCGGCAATCGAGCGCGGCGAGACGATCGGCCCCTCCTCCACTGGACGGTCCTCGTCGGCGACGTCGACCGGGCGGGCCCGCGGGGCTTCGCGCCGGGCGCGCTGCGACGGAGACTCGCGGCGGCGCTTGCGTGAGGCGCCCCGGTCGGCCGGCACGTAGGCGCTGGCGAGTTCGTCCTCCGCCGGCGGTGCAGTGCGCGGCGCGCGGCGCGGCTCGCGCGCGTCCGGCTCCGGCGCCGCGGCTGGTGGCGCGGTCGGCGGTGCCCGGCGTGGCCCCGTCTCACCCTCGCGGTCCTCCCGGGCGGCGGGCGCGGCCCGTCGCGGGGCCACCTGCGGCTCCGGGGCGGGTTCGCGCGATGCGGCGGACGCCGCCCGTCCTTGCGCCCCGCGCGCCGGTTCGGGCGAGCGGTGCGCCTCCGGGGCGTTGGGCCGATCCCGTGCGGGCCCCCGTTCGGCCGGCCGCGGTGCGCGGCTCGGCTCGGCCGCCTCCGGCCGGGCCTCCTGCCGGGGAAAACGCGGCGGCCGGCGCGGCTCCGGCGCCGCAGGCTCGCCCTCCCGCTGCGGCGAACGCGGCGCGCGAGGGGCTTCCGGCGGCCTCTCGGCCGAGGGGCGGCGAGGGGGGCGAACGGGCGGCGGCGCGGCGTCGTCGTCGTCGTCCGGCTCCGGCTCCGGCTCCGGCTCGCGCGCGTAGAGTGCGTCGTCCGCCTCCCCTCCAGGCAGGGCCGAGCGGCGTGCGCGCATCGGCCCGCGCGAGGGACGCGGCGGCTCGCTCGGCTCGTCGTGCGGCGGCACCGCCTCGGATCCGGCGTCGTCGTAGGCGTGGCCGTGGGGGGTATCGCCTTGCGCGCCGGGGCCCAGGCGGCGCGGGCGCGGTGCCTCCGCTCGCTCGGCCGGGCGGCCGGCGACGGGCACCGGCTTGGGCGCCGACGGTGTCGCCCGCGACCGGCCGGGGCGATAGGCTCGCGGATCCTCGCTCGGCGCGCCCTGCCCGCCACCCGGTCGGGGGGCCTCGGCTCGACGCTGGGGCGCCTCCCGCCGCTGCCGCGGGTCGGCCGCCCGCGGATCCCCGGCGCGGGGCTCCGACGATCCCGCCGGCGCACCGCCGGTATCGGCGCCACGGGGGTCTCTGTCGCGCGGGTCTCTGTCATGCGGGTCTGCGTGACGTGAGTCGCGGTCGCGCGGCCGGCTGACGCGCGGCCGCTGCGCACGGGGGTCGCCGGCGCGCGGGTCCGTGCCGCGGTCGTCCGTGGGCCGGCGTGCCTCCGGGCGGCGCCGCTCGAACTCGTCCTCCATCAGGCGCGCCCTCGCCCGCCGCCGGGTCCCGTCCCCCGGCCCGCCGACATTCTCATGGCGAGGTCTCGAGGTGGCCGTCGAACAGGATCAGGCGGCGCGCGTCGATCTGGTCCATCAGGTTGATGTCGTGCGTGGCGATGATGACCGACGTTCCCAGCCGGTTGAGCTCCAGAAAGAGCCGCAGCAGGCGCTTGGCCATCGGCGGGTCGACGTTGCCGGTCGGCTCGTCGGCCAGGAGGACGTCCGGTTGCGTCACCAATGCCCGCGCGATCGCCACGCGCTGCTTCTCACCGCCGGACAGCACCGGCGGGAAGGCATGCTTGTGTTCGGCCAGACCGACCCACTTCAAGAGCTCGCCGACATCCGCCCGGTAGCTCGCCGGGTCGCGCCCCTGGATGCGCAGCGGCAGGGCGACATTGTCGTATGTGGACAGATGATCGAGCAGGCGAAAGTCTTGAAAGACCACGCCGATCCGCCGCCGTAGCCCCGGGATCTCGCGCCGCGCCAGGGTCGACACGTCGGCGTCGAACAGGCTCATGAACCCGCGCGAGGGAGTGAGCGACAACGAGAGGAGGCGCATCAGCGTGGTCTTGCCGGCGCCTGACGGGCCGGTCAAAAATTGGAACGAGCGCGGGGGGATCTGAAACGACAGGTCGCGCAGGATTTCCGGACCGTTCCCGTAGCGCAGACCGACATTTTCCAGCGTGATCATGAGCCTCCCCGGGCCCGGCTACTCCATCGCGCATTGTTGATGGCCCGAGGCCCGCCCGCGCGAGCCGACCGGACGCCACGTCCATCGTCTTGCGAGGGTACCACAGGTTCCATGCGACCCGCGCATGCGGCCGGTGACGTCCACAACCGCGATATCGGCCCGGCAGGGGTTTGCGCAAGGGATGATCCGCCAATGCTCGAGCCGGCGCCGCCGATCCTCGCAAATGGCCGCGGCGATGGCCGGGACGGCGGGTCGGCCCGCGACGGCGCTCGGCCCCCGATCCGTCCGCCGACAGCGAGCGGCCGGACGCATCAGGGCCGTCTCGCCGCCGCAACCGGGTCGGCGGCGTGGAGAACTACGGCAGGAGCCGCTCCAGGTAGTCGCGCTCCAGGCGCGGCAGGGTCATGTCGCCGAGGCGATCGCGGAGTTGCTGCAGGATCCGGCGGGCCGCCTGCATCTCGATCTCGTCCGGGACGCCGATGCGGCTGGTGTCGGCGTAGGTCCCCTCGCGGCGGGAGCGGCCGAGCGGATCCCGGCCGGGGCCGGGTTGCCCCTGGCCCATCTGCTCGCCCTCCTGGCCGCCCTGCTGCTGCTGTGCCTCGGCGAGCTGGCGCGCCATATCCTGGGCGCCTTCACGCAGGGCCTGCAGCGCGTCGGACTGCTGTTCCACCGCCTCGCCGGTCTGGTTCTGGCCCAGCGCGTCGCCGGCGTCGCCCATCGAGCGCTGCGCGTCGCCCATCCGTTCGCCGGGGGCGAAGCCACGCTCGGCCAGGCGGTCCATCAGCTCGCCGAGCTGCTCGCGCAGGGCCTGTTGCTCGCGGCGCAGCCGGTCCATCGCCTCGGTGCGCTCCTGCGGGCTCATGCCCTGGCCGTTCTCGCCGCCGGGCTGGCCGAGCGGATTCTGCCCCTGGCCGGGCTGACCGTTGCCGAACGGCTGCTGGAAGGGACTGCTGGGCTGGCCGAACGGGCCGCGCTGCTGACCGAACCCGTTCTGTTGACCCTGTCCGGGCTGGCCCTGGCCCGGGTTCATCCCGTAGGTCTCGTCCATCAGCTGCTGCTGACGCTGGATCATCTTGCCCAGCTCGTCGAGCGTCTGGCCCTCTTCGCCCATCTGCCCGTTCTGGCCCTGTCCCTGGCCTTGGCCCTGCCCCTGGCCGCGCGCCATCTGCATATTCTGCATCATCTGCTGCATCTCGGCCAACAGCGCCTCGGCTTCGGCGTGGCGGCCCTGCTTGGCCAGCTCTTCGATGCGCTCGAGCATATCGTCGAGGTCGCGCTGGGTGATCATCTGCGCGTTGGGGTCGATCTCGCCTTGCTGCTCCATGTTCTGCATGTTCTCGGCGAGGGCGCGCATATACTCGTTCATCGCCTGACGCAGCTCGTCGGTGAGGCGGGCGATCTCCTCCTCGGGGGCGCCGTCTTCGAGCGCGCGACGCAACCGCTCCTGCGCCGCCTTGAGCGCACGCTCCGCATCGGACAGTCCATCGTCCTCCAGGAGGATGGCCAGCTCCCACAAGTGGTCGAGCATGGTGCGAAGCTCGTCGTCGCTTCGCGCGGCCACGAGTTCGGAATAGGCGACCCGGGCCGCCAGGAAATGCCCGGCGCTCTCCAGCGCCTCGGGGTCGAGGAGGATCATGTCGAACGCGTCGATCACCCGTGCGGCGGCGTTCGCGTCCATCGCCAATTCGGCGCGCTGCTCGATCACCGCGCGGGCGACCGGGTTGGTGAACGGGCGCGACGGCAGGCGGAAGATCGCCGGGTCGCTGAGGCCGACCTGGCCCAGCCCGTCGGTCGCCTTCAACGTCAGCTCGACTTCCCGGCCGGCATAAGGGTGGGCGGTAAGGTCGTGGACGGTGCGCGCCGCGCCGCGCATGCCCGCCCCGCCAGGGAGGGTGAGCGCGAAGGTCGGATCTTCGACCAGCGGCCGCCGGTCGCCGTCGGCCTCGACCGGACGGGCGGTCGCCTCGGCCGTCGCGATGCCGTAGTCGTCGTCGAGCTGGTAGCGCAGCTCGAAGGTGTCGCGCTGGGCGTTCGTGGGCGCCTCGGTGAAGCGGACACGAGGGGCGGCGTCGGGCTGGGCGGTGAAACGCCAGGATTCGACCGGTTCCCCGTCCTGCCGGACGTCGACCGACATCGAGCTGTCGATCTCGACCTTGCCTTCCATGGCGCTGACGGCCTTGGCCTCGGCCCCGTCCAGCATCGTCATCTCGCGCGGGCCGGCATTCTTGGGGCCCATGACGTGCAGCGTGGCGCCGGCGATGCCCTGGGTGCGGACGGTGAGGATCGACCCGATCGGCACCCGGATACCGTCACCCGTGTCGACCCGCGTGGCGGACGACAGGAAGAGCGGCGAGCGGCCGGTATAGGATGGCGGCGTGACCCATGCGTCGAGCCTGAACTGCGGACCTGTCGCGACCTCGGCCGGCTCGGTGAAGTCGAACGGGGTGATCAGACGCTCGGCCAGTGCGCCGGCGCCGACGACGATGCCGATGAAGCCGACGATGCCGACCACGGCGCGGACCGCGTAGGGATCGTGGGGTACGAGGTCGGCCCGCGGGAGGGGCACGCGCAGGGCGGCCAGACGCTTCTCGGCGCGCGCCCGGTGCGCCTGCCAGACGCGTTGCGAAAAGGCGTCGCCACCCGGGGCGAGGCTGTCCTCGTAGGTGTTGAGGGGCTGGTGATCGAGTTTGGCGTCGGCCTCCAGGCGGCGCATGGCGTCGGCCCGTCCGGGCATCGTCAATGCGATCAACCGCCAGCCGGCCAGCACGAAGAGCACCAAAAAGGCGGCCAGTCCCACCAGCTTGGCGGCCGGTGACAGGCCGACCCACAGCCCCATCCACGCCGAGGCGAGGAAGAGGACCACCACACCCACCATGGGCGCCAATGCGGGCCACAGCCGCTCCCAGGCGAGAGCCGCCCTCGCCGAGAGGATCAGGCGCGACAGGCGCGTGTTGAGCGGTGAGGCCATAGTGCACGTCCCCTTGATACGCATGGTGGGCGCAAGCCGACGCCGAGCTTAAACGCGAGAAAGCAGGCGGCAAGCCATGCGGGGGTTATTCACGTCACGAAACAGTGTTTCCGGCTGTGGCGGAACGTCCCGCCCGCCTCATCGTCGGAGAATTCTAGCATACCGTGCCCATGCGTACCTGCGCCCTGACAGCGCGGCCACCGGCCCGGCACCGCACGCCGGGATCGACCTTGCCGAGAGCCACGAACTGCTCGACCGATCTACCCTGCCCACCGATCGGCTGAAGGAACCTTAAGGCGTCGAGACGACGAATGCAACCTTTGCGTGCGACGCTAGGACGTGCTATCGAAATCCGGCGCCGCGGCGTCCGCCAGCCAGTCGGGGACGGTGTCGCGGGCGATCTGCTCGGCCGGCGTCATCGGCCGGCGTACCACGGCGAAGCGATCGCCGGAGACCAGCACCTCCGGCACCCATGTACGCGTATTATAGGTGGAGGACTGCACGGCACCGTAGGCCCCCGCGCTCATCACGGCGAGGAGATCGCCCCGCTCCACCGGCGCCATTTCGCGCCCCAAGGCGAGGTAGTCTCCCGTCTCACACACCGGCCCCACGACGTCGACGCGGCGGCGAGCGCCCTCGCGCGGCAGGACAGGGAGGATCTCATGGTGCGCATCATAGAGCGTCGGCCGTATGAGGTCGTTCATCGCGGCATCCGCCACGACGAAGGCCTTGGCCTCGCCCTCCTTGGTGTGGACGACGCGAGTGAGCAGGATCCCGGCGTTGGCGGCGATCATGCGGCCCGGCTCCAGGACGACGCGGCAGCCGAACCGGTTGGCGTGGCGCGCCACCAGCGCCGCGTAGTCCAGCGGCAGAGGCGGGTCCGGCAAGGCGGGATCATAGGGAACCCCGAGCCCGCCGCCGAGGTCGATATGGTCGATCTTGTGACCATCGGCGCGCAGGATTTCCAGGAGGTCGCCCATCACCATGAAGGTCCGGTCGAACGGCTCGAGCGCGGTGATCTGCGAGCCGATGTGCATGTCGACGCCGCACACGCGCAGGCCCGGCAACGCCGCCGCCTCGGCGTAGATCGCGCGGGCACGCGACGCCGGCATGCCGAACTTGGTCTCCGAGGCGCCCGTCGCGATCTTCGCGTGGGTCTTGGCGTCGACGTCCGGGTTGATCCGCAGCGAGACCGGGGCGCGGACCCCCTTCTCGGTCGCGATGGCCGAGAGGCGGTGCAGCTCGCTCTCGGACTCGGCGTTGAAGCAAAGGATGCCCGCGTCGAGGGCGGCGGCGATCTCCGCGTCCGTCTTGCCGACGCCGGAGAACACGATCCGTTCGCCCGGGATGCCGGCCGCCAGTGCGCGCATCAGCTCGCCACCGGAGACGACGTCCATCCCTGCGCCGAGGCGGCCGAGGAGCGACAGCACCGCCTGGTTCGAGTTCGCCTTCATGGCGTAGCACACCAGCGTGGGCACGCCCGCTTCCTTGAGGGCGTCCGCGAAGACGCGGTAGTGCCGCGTCAGCGTGGCGGACGAGTAGACGTAGCAGGGCGTACCCACCGCCTCGGCGATGGCGGCCAGGGACACGTCTTCGGCGTAGAGGGTTCCGGCGCGGTCGGCGAAATGATGCATTACTGCAATATCGGATCGAGGATGAAGCTGCGATCCGGCACTTTCGTGCTGTTCGGATCGCTCGGGAAGCGCTCGACGGTCGGCAGGCCCTGCGCGGATTCCGGGATTTCTCCCGACCCGCGGCGCCCGCAGGCGCCGAGCGCCAGTGCGCCGGCGATCACGATGACGAGCGCTGCCTTCATGCTCCCTCCGGCCACAACACGGCCCGCCAGCGGGCGGCCTCTTCGCGCACCCGCGACGGGGCGGTGCCGCCGAGCGAGGTGCGGCTGGCCACCGACTTGTCGACCGAGAGCACCTCCAGCGCGTCGGCGGTGATGCGCGGGTCGACGAACCGCAACTCCTCAAGGCTCAGCTCGGCGAGTTCCTTGCCGGCCTTGTCCGCCGCCAGGACCGCGGCCCCGGTGATATGGTGCGCCTCGCGGAAGGGGAGCCCGACCTCGCGCACCAGCCAGTCGGCAAGGTCGGTCGCGGTGGTGTGCCCCTTTGAGGCGAGCGCGCGCATCGCGTCGACGTTCGGTGTCAGGTCACGGACCATGCCGGCCGTGGCGCGCACGCACAGCGAGAGCGCCGGCATCGCGTCGAACAGCGGCGGCTTGTCCTCCTGCATGTCCTTCGAATAGGTCAGCGGCACGCCCTTCATGACGATGAGCAACGTGTTCAAGGCGCCGACGATGCGGCCGACCTTGGCGCGCACCAGCTCCGCCGCGTCCGGATTCTTCTTCTGCGGCATGATCGACGAGCCGGTCGTATAGGCGTCCGACAGGCGGATGAAGGAGAACGGCGCCGAGCACCAGAAGACGACCTCCTCGGCGAAGCGCGAAAGGTTGACCGCGCAGATCGAGGCGGCGGCCAGCGCCTCCAGCGCGAAGTCGCGCGCGGACACGCTGTCCAGCGAGTTGCGGGTCGGCCCGTCGAAACCGAGCTGGCGGGCGGTCATCTCACGGTCGATCGGGAAGGCGGTGCCGGCGAGGGCGGCGGCGCCCAGCGGAGACGTGTTCATCCGCCGGCGCGCGTCGGCGAGCCGGCCGCGGTCCCGCGCGATCATCTCGACGTAGGCCAGCATGTGGTGGCCGAACGTGATCGGCTGGGCGGACTGCAGGTGCGTGAAGCCGGGCATCACCGTCTCGGCGTGCTCCTCGGCGCGCTCCACGAACGCCCGGCCGAGGTCGAGGAGTTCTGCGTCCAGCGCGTCGAGCGCGTCGCGGACCCAGAGCTTGAAGTCGGTCGCGACCTGGTCGTTGCGCGAGCGGGCGGTGTGCAGGCGGCCGGCGGCATCGCCGACGATCTCCTTCAGCCGCGCCTCGATGTTCATGTGAATGTCTTCGAGGGCGCGGGAGAAGGGGAACGTCCCGCCCGCGATCTCGCCGGCGATCTGGTGCAGCCCGGCGGAGATCGCCGCCGCGTCCGCGTGCGACACGATGCCGGTTTCCGCCAGCATCGCCACATGTGCCAGAGAACCGGCGATATCCTGGGTCGCCAGAGCCTTGTCGACGTCGATCGAGGCGTTGATCTCTTCCATGATGGCGCCGGGTCCCGCCTCGAAGCGGCCACCCCAGAGGGCGTTGCCGGAGGGGGTCACGGGGCGGTTCATGGGTGCCTCCAACGGGGCTTGAGCGAAAGGACGACTGCGTGTCGCGGCATCGATGGCTTTCTTACGGTGGGGCCGCGCTCGGCGCCGTGGCGATCTTCGTGGCGACGGTGGTCATCACCGCCCGTCCGACCCTCTTTAGTGACCTCGTCCGCGGGCCGCAATGCCAGGCCACCCGCGCCATCGCCGAGGCGGTCGCCCCCTATGCCCGCGGCCAGGTCGCCGCCTTCCGGCCCGTCACACCGGCCGACGTGTCCACTCTGCCGTTCGACGGCAGCGGCGAAAACGCCCGCACCATCGGCGAGTTGAAGGGCCGCGTGACGCTGTTGAACCTGTGGGCCACATGGTGCGCGCCATGCCGGGCGGAGATGCCCTCGCTCGCCGCCCTGCAAGAGGCGAAGGGGAGCGACGACTTCGCCGTGATCGCAACCTCGATCGACGACCGCGACG
The DNA here is from genome assembly GCF_022865125.1 of Acuticoccus sp. I52.16.1. Taxonomy (NCBI): domain Bacteria; kingdom Pseudomonadati; phylum Pseudomonadota; class Alphaproteobacteria; order Hyphomicrobiales; family Amorphaceae; genus Acuticoccus; species Acuticoccus sp. I52.16.1. The sequence continues at coordinate 1,720,110 of NZ_CP094828.1, forward strand.
CCAACCGGCCCGAAGCCTTCCTCGAGGAGACCGGCGCCACCGCCCTCGCCTACCATCGCGAGCCGACGCTGACGCTCTTCAACTCGCTGCGCAGCGCCGGGCTGACCGAGGGGATGCCGACCACGCTGCTCCTCGGTCCGGACGCCTGCGTCGCTGGCGTGCTGGCCGGCGCCGCACCGTGGGACGGCGCGGACGCCAAGGCCCTCGTCGACGCCGCGGTCGCCGCGCACTGACCGCGTCCGCCCGCATCGCGGCGCCGCCCGGCGAGCCGTCGCCGGCTCACGGGCTCGTGACCGCGGACGGCCCGTATTTGACTTGCCTCCGTCAAATATTCCCAAAGCATAACAGCCGGCTTGGTTAACGACACTCCCGAACGGTGCATCTTCGCAACAAGATGCCAAAAATGTGTAAGTCTTCGACGCCTTTTGGATTGATCACGCCGACCACATCCGGGACGCTTGCAAATATCAATTTCTTGAATTTGCGGAGCTGTCTCATGCGTCAGGTGTTTACCGGAGTGTTCGCCGCCGCTCTCGTCCTCAGCGGCATGATCGCCACGGCCTCCACCGCGCAGGCGGCGCGTGTCACGGCGACGATCGACCTCAGCCAGCAGCGGATGTACGTGTCGGTCGGCAAGAGCCACGCCTATACTTGGGCGATTTCGTCCGGCCGCAAGGGCTACCGGACGCCGACGGGCACCTATCGCCCGACGCGGATGTATCGCAAATATTACTCGCGCAAGTACGACGGGTCGCCGATGCCGAACTCGATCTTCTTCCGCGGCGGCTACGCCATCCATGGCACCGGCTACGTGAAGAACCTCGGCCGCCCGGCCTCGCACGGCTGCGTGCGCCTGCACCCCAGCAACGCCAAGACCCTGTACAATCTCGTGCAGCAGCACGGCCCCGGCAACACCCGCATCCGCATCCGCTACTGAGCTACACCGCCCCCTCGGTCGGGATGTTGACCACCTCGCCGCAGTGCTTGCAGTGCACCGCGTCGAGGTCGTGCTTGGCGAGCCCGCAGGTCGGGCATTCGTAGGCGACCTTGTTGGGGCGGAAGATCGTCTGCACCAGACGCAGGAACAGGCCGACGCCGAACACCATGATGACGATGGTCAGGACCCGCCCCCAGGTGTCGCTCACGGTGATGTCGCCGAAGCCGGTCGTCGTCAGCGTGGCGATCGTGTAATATAATGCATCGACGAATGTGTTGATCTGGTCGTTGACCGGACGCTCGATGACGAACACCAGCGACGTCGTGATGAAGAGGAAGACGGTGAGGTTGAGCGCGGCTTCGACGAGCTCTTCATGCCGGCGGAACCACTGCGAATCGCGCCGCAGGTCGACCACCAGACGGTAGGATCGCAGCACGCGCAGCAGCCGCAGGACGCGCGCCAGCGCCAGGTCCTGCGCCACCAGCGAGCCGAACAGTGCGATGATCACCAGGAGGTCGACGTAGAACATCACGCTGCGCAGCTGCAGCAGCGAGCGGCGCATCGCTAGCGTGCGCGCGGCGAGGTCGAGGGTCAAAACCACACCGATCGCGACGTCGACATAGGGGAACCAGTCCGCCGTGCCGGTCACCGTGGTGACGACGAAATAGCTGATCGTCACCACGTCGAACGTCAGCATCGTCAGGCGGAAGCGGCGGGAGGCGGACGAGAAGCCGAAGTAGAGTTCGCGAAGCGTCTGCAGAAAACGTGCCCAACGCGAATGCTTCATCTCCGGGAGGCCTGTGGCCAGCCCTTCTCCCATACGATCACTCCCTTTCTCTCACTATGCGTTGAACACGCCTCGCGTTCCACCGGCCCCCGAAAGCGGCTAGAAATGGTGCAACGAGGGGGAGGGAACGATGCAAAATAGGTTCACGCGCGCCTGGCTCACCGCGGCCGCGCTCGCCGCCGTGCTGCTCGGTGCGGGCACCGCCCGCGCGGAGCGCTCCCTGGAGCGTCTCAGCGACTTCGACCTCCCGGGGGCGGACTACCGCACGCTCCGCTCGGTCCCGCTGGCGCAATGCGAAGAGGCCTGCCTCGGCGACGCCACCTGCGCCGCGTTCACGTACAATGAGCGCGCCCGCTGGTGTTTCCTCAAGTCGGCGGTCGGCGAGCGCGTCGGTTATCCGGGCGCGACCTCGGGCGTGATCCGCGTCACCGAGGACGGCGGCCCCGCCCTGCCACTGCCCGACATCGCCTACCTCCCCGCCGCGCTGGAGGCGGACGCCACCCGCCTGGAGGCGCAGCTCTCCGCCGTGCGCCGGCTCGACCGCACGGTCGGCGTCATCACCCCCGCGCTCGCCCAGGCCGCCGACCGGCAGCGCTCGAACGACTATCTCGCCCTCGCCGAGACCCTGCGCAGCACCGAGTTCGAGGACTATTCGGACCAGCAGGACGCCATCCAGCTCGCCGGCGCCGCGGCCTATCTCGGCCTCGAGGCGGCGATCTCGCCGCCGCAGCAGGGCCGGGCCCTGGCGCTGATTTCGCGCGTGATGGAGACCCAAGGGCTCTTCCGCCCGGCGATCGAGGCGTCGGCCGCCAGCGTCGCGCTCAACCTCGACGCCGCCGAGCGCGACCGGCTGGCGACGTTGCGCTCGCAGCACGGCTTCCGCGTCCTCGACTACGAGGTCGACAGCGACACCACCTCGCCGCGCCTGTGCGTGCAGTTCTCCGAGCCGCTGGTGGGCGACGCGACGGACCTGCAACGCTTCGTCACGCTCGACGGCGTGACCGACCCGACCCTCTCGGTCGAGACCCGGCAGCTGTGCGTCGAGGGGCTGGCTCACGGCGAGCGCTATGTCGTCAGCGTGCGCGCGGGCGTTCCCTCCACCGTCGGCGAGACGCTGCAGGCGCCGGCCGAGTTCCGCGCCTACGTGCGCGACCGCTCGCCGATGGCCAGGTTCGAGACCAACCGCTACGTGCTGCCCGCGGGCGCCGAGGGTATCCCCGTCACCTCGGTCAACTCCGACGAGCTGGAGCTGAAGCTCTACCGCGTGAACGACCGCAACATCGCCGACGTGGTGCGGCGCGACGAATTCAAGCGCGCGCTCTACCCCTACGAGGTCGAGGAGATCGCCGAGGAGCGTGGCGCCCTCGCCTGGGAGGGAACGGTCTCGGTCGAGGCGACGCCCAACGAGGACGTGCGCACGCTGATCCCCCTCGCCGACGTGATCGAGCGGACGGAGCCCGGCGTCTACGTCATGACCGCCATCCCGGCCGAACTCGCCGACCGCTCGGACCGGTTCGCGACGCAGTGGTTCGTGGTCTCCGACCTCGGCCTGTCCACCTTCTCGGCCGGCGGCACGGTCGACGTTTTCACCCGTTCGCTGCATGGCGCCGATGCGCTGGCGGGCGTCGAGGTGGCGCTGCTCGCCCGCAACGACGAGGTGCTCGCCACCGCGACGACCGACGCCGAGGGCCACGCCAAGCTGGTGTCCTCGGCGTCCACCTCGGGCAGCCGGGCCCCCGCGCTGGTGACGGCCCGCGTGGGCGACGACTACGCCTTCCTCTCCCTCGTCGGCGGCGCGTTCGAGCTGACCGACCGCGGCGTCGCCGGCCGCACCGCCCCCGGCCCGGTCGACGCCTTCCTCGCCACCGAGCGCGGCGTCTACCGCGGCGGCGAGACGGTGCACCTCACGACGCTGGTGCGCGACGACACCGCCCGCGCGCTGGCGCTCCCCGTCACCGTGCGGCTGGAGCGGCCCGACGGCGTCGTCTCGCGCACCCTGACGGCGCGGGCGGACGACGCCGGCGGCCTCGCGCTCGACATGCCGCTCACCACCAACGCCGCCACCGGCACCTGGACCGTCTCGGCCCATATCGACCCCAAGGGCCCCGCCGTCGGCACAACGACATTCCTCGTCGAGGACTACGTGCCCCAGCGGATCGAGGTCGACGTCACCACCGAGGCGACCGAGGCGGTCGCCGGCGGCGCCATCGACGCCGCCGTGCAGGCCGATTTCCTCTACGGCGCACCGGCGGCCGACCTCATCGTCGAGGGTTCGCTCATCGTGCGCCCGGCGGCGAGCCTCGCCGGGTTCGAGGGCTACCGCTTCGGCCTCATGCAGGAGCCGTTCACGCCGACCCGAACCCCGCTCTTCGACGTCCCGCGCACCGGGGCCGACGGGTCCGCCGCCCTCACCGTACCGATCCCCGACCTCGAGGACATCTCGGCGACGCTCGAAGCGCGCGTCGTCGTCTCCGTGCGCGAGCCGGGCGGGCGGCAGGTGTCGGACGCGCTGACCGTGCCGGTCGCGACCGACCGCCCGCTCATCGGCATCAAGCCGAAGTTCGACGACGGTCAGGTCGCCGAGGGGACGCGCGCCGGGTTCGACGTGATCGCCCTCGACCCGGCCCGCGCCCGCATCGGCGGCGCGGCGGAATGGACGCTGACCCGCATCACCCGGAACTTCCAGTGGTACCGCCGCGACGGCCGCTGGTTCTACGACAGTACCGAGCGGCTGGAGGAGATCGCCGGCGGCACGGTCGAGATCGGCACGGAGACGCCGGCCGCCGTCTCCGTCCCGGTCGACTGGGGCCGCTACCGGCTGGAGGTCGTCGACGCCGCCGACCCGCACATCGCCAGCTCGGTCGCCTTCAACGCCGGCTGGGTGAGCGACAATGCCGCCGCCGACACGCCCGACATCCTGGAGGTCCACCTCGACAGGGAGAGCTACGCCGTCGGCGACACCGCGACCTTGAAGATCGTGCCGCGCTACGCCGGTCAGGCGCTCGTCACCGTCCTGTCGGGCGGCGTGCGCCATCACCAGACGGTCGCCGTCCCGGCCGAGGGGGCCGAGGTGCCGCTCACCGTGGCGCAGGGCTGGGCGCCCGGCGCCTACGTCGGCGTGACGCTGTTCCGCCCGGTGGAGGCGACGCCCGGCGCGCCGCCGCTGCCGCAGCGTGCCGTCGGCATCGCCCACATGGCCGTCGGCACCGCGGCCCACCGGCTGGACGTCGCCATCGACGCGCCGTCGACCACCACGCCGCGCCAGACGGTCGACGTGCCGATCGCCATCGGCAACCTCGACCCCGGCGAGACCGCCTATCTGACGCTGGCCGCCGTCGACGTCGGCATCCTCAACATCACCGGCTACACCCCGCCGGACGCGGCCGGGCACTTCCTCGGCCAGCGCCGCCTGGCGGTGGAGCTGCGTGACCTCTACGGCGACCTGATCGACGCCTCGGGCGCGATGCGCGGGCGCGTGCGCTCCGGCGGCGACGGGCCAGGCTCGGGCGGCGAAGCGCTGCCGCTCTCGGAGGAGCCGGTCGCGCTCTTCACCGGCGTGATCGAGGCGGACGCCTCGGGCAACGCCACCGCCAGCCTGGAGCTGCCGTCCTTCAACGGCACGCTGAAGCTCATGGCGATCGTGTGGACCGACACCAAGGTCGGCAACGCGTCGGCCGACATGATCGTGCGTGATCCGGTGGTGGTCGCGGGCACCCTCCCCCGCTTCCTGGCGCCGGGCGACGCGACGCGCATGCGCTTCGACCTCCACAACGTCGCCCATGCGGCGGGTGAATACAGCCTCGCCGTCATGGCCGGCGGCCCGGTGGTGCTGGACGGCGGGCGCGACACGTTCACCCTCGACGAGGACGAGCGCACCGCGGTGGAGATCCCGGTCTCGGCGACGGGCGTCGGCGAGGCGGCGATCATCGCCCGGCTCGACGGACCGGACGGCCTCTCGATCACCAAGGACTACGTCCTCACCGTGCGTCCCGCGGCCGCCGAGGTGCGCGAGCGGCGGCTCCTGGTCCTCAATCCCGGCGACACCTACACCCTGGAATCGGACATCCTGCGCCCGTTCGACAACGACGCCTCGGTGACGCTCGCGGTCGGCAACGCCAACCTCGACACCGTCGGCCTCCTTCGGATGCTCGACCGCTTCCCCTACGGCTGCGCCGAGCAGACGGTGAGCCGCGCGCTGCCGCTCCTCTACGTGAACAAGGTCGGCGCAGCGCTCGGCATCGACCCCGACACCGAGCTGCCGGAGCGGATCCGCGGCGCGATCACGCGGGTGCTCGCCAACCAGTCGTCCGCCGGCGGGTTCGGCCTCTGGGGGCCGGGCTACGACTTGTGGCTGACCGCCTACGTGATGGACTTCCTGACCCGCGCCCGCGAGGCCGGCTACGAGGTGCCGGCCATCGCCTTCCAGTCCGGCCTCGACCGCTTGCAGTCGGTCCTCTCCTACGTGGGCGACATCGAGGGCGAGCGCGGCACCGACATCGCCTATGCGACCTACGTGCTGGCCCGCAACGGCCGCGCCGCCATCGGCGACGTGCGCTACTTCGCCGAGGAGCGGCTGGACGACTTCCCCGCCCCGCTCGCCCGCGCCCAGCTCGCCGCCAGCCTGGCGCTGAGCGGCGACGGGAGCCTCGCCGAGCGGCTGTTCTCCACCGCCGTCGCAGCAAACCTGAGCGAACCGCGCGTCTACCGGGCCGACTACGGCACGCCGGTGCGCGACGCGGCCGCCATCGTGGCGCTCGCCGCCGAGTCGCGCGTCGCGACCCCGGTGCTGGACACGCTGGAGGGCAAGCTCGACGCGCTGCGCAGCGGGGTCGACCGGTCGTACTCCACGCAGGAGGCCGCCTGGCTGCTCCTCAGCGCCAACGCCCTCTCCGAGACGGGACGCGAGGTGTCGGTCGGCGGCGTCGCCACCGAAGCGCCGTTCAGCCGCGGCGTCACGCGCGAAGAACTCGACGCCGGCCTCACCCTCGCCAACCACGAGGACAAGCCGATCGCCGTCGCCACCACGGTGACGGGCTCGCCTCTGGCGCCGCAGCCGCCGGTGTCCGCCGGCCTCACGGTGGAGCGGACCTTCAAGACGCTGGAGGGCGAGGCGGTCGACGTCGCGAGCGTCGCGCAGAACACCCGCCTCGTGGTGACGGTGACCTTCTCCAAGACGGTCGAGGACGCGATGCAGGTGATGCTGACCGACCTCCTCCCGGCGGGCTTCGAGATCGAGAACCCGCGGCTGGTCGGCGCGTCCGACCTCGCCGCGATCCCGATGGCCTCCGGCGGCCAGGCGCCCGAGCATACCGAGTTCCGCGACGACCGGTTCGCCGCGGCGTGGGACCTGTCGCGCGGTGGCGTCGGCCGGCCGATCACCGTGTCGTACATGGTCCGAGCGGTGACGCCGGGGACGTTCACCCTGCCGGCGAGCGAGGTCAGCGCGATGTATCAGCCGGGCTTCGTCGCCCGCACCGAGGCGGGCTTCCTCTCCGTGGTGCCGACCCGCTGAGCGAGCCGACCGCCTCGCCCCCCGGCGCCGCACCGCGGCGGCGCCGCCCCGTCGCGCCCTCGCGGCTGTGGGTCGGCGCCTTCGCGGGGGTCGCCCTCGTCGTCGCGGCCGGCGCGGCGGCGCTGCCGGCGCTCGACCGCGCCTTTGCGCCGCAGATCACCCGCGCGACGCCTTCGGCCATCGTCGTCGACCGCCACGGCACGCTCCTCCGCGCCTTCACCGACGACGGCGGCCGCTGGCGCCTGCCGGTGACGGTGGACGAGGTGGACCCCCGTTTCGTCGACCTCCTCGTCGCCTACGAGGACCAGCGCTTCTACGACCACAACGGCGTCGACCCGCGGGCGATCGTGCGCGCGGCAGGGCAGGCGGTGGTGTCGGGCGCGATCGTGTCCGGCGCGTCGACGCTGACGATGCAGACCGTGCGCCTAATGACCGACGCGCGCCGCCGCACGCCATGGCGCAAGCTCAGCGAAGCGGTGACCGCGTTGCAGGTCGAGCGGCGGCTCTCCAAGGATGAGATCCTCACCATCTACCTCAACCAGGCGCCCTACGGCGGCAACATCGAGGGGGTGCGCGCCGCCGCCCTCGCCTACTTCGGCCGTGAGCCGGCGCGGCTGACGCTGGCGCAGGCGGCGCTGCTCGTGGCGCTGCCACAGTCGCCCGAGGCGCGCCGGCCCGACCGCCACCCCGAGGCGGCGCAGGCCGCCCGTGGCCGAGTGCTCGACAGGCTCCAGGCGCGCGGCGTCATCTCCGCCCGCGACGCGGCCGAGGCGAAGCGCGAGCCGGTGCCGACGCGCCGCCGCCCGGTGCCGCGCCTCGCCCCGCACCTCGCCCGCGACCTCGTCGCCGCCGACCCGACCGCCAAGAGGATCGAGACCACGCTCGACGCCGAGTGGCAGGCGCGGCTGGAGGCGCTGGCGGGCGAGCGGGTCGACCTCGTCGGTCCGGACGTCTCCGCCGCGATCCTCGTCGCCGAGATCGCCACCGGCGAAATCCGCGCCAGCGTCGGCTCCGCACGCTTCCTGGACCCGCGCCGCGCCGGCCATGTCGACATGGTGCACGCCGTGCGCTCGCCCGGATCGACGCTGAAGCCGTTCATCTACGGCATGGCGATCGAGGCGGGCCTGATCGCCGCCAACACGCTCCTGAAGGACACCCCGTCCACCTTCGGCGGTTACGAGCCGGACAACTTCGACGACACGTTTCACGGCCTCGTCACCGCCACCGAGGCGCTGAAGCGCTCGCTCAACGTCCCCGCGGTGATGCTGCTCGACGCGCTGGGGGCGGTCCGCCTCGCGGTGCGCCTGCAGGAAGCCGGGGCGACGGTGGCGCTGCCGCAGTCGGCGTCCGCGACGCTGGCGATCGGCCTCGGCGGCTTCGGCACCCGGCTCGTCGACCTCGCCTCGCTCTACACCGCGCTCGCCCGCGACGGGCACCCGCTGCCGCTTTATGCCCACGGCGCGCCGCCCCCGGTGCCCCATCGCCTGCTGGAGCGGCGCGCCGCCGCCGCGGTCGACGCCATCCTGGCCGGGATGAAGCCGCCGCAGAACGCGCGCGCCGGCCTCATTGCCTACAAAACAGGCACCTCGTACGGCTACCGCGACGCCTGGGCGGTCGGCTACGACGCGCGCCACGTCGTCGCGGTGTGGATCGGCCGGCCGGACGGCACCCCGGTCGCCGAGCTGACCGGCTGGACGGACGCCGCACCGCTCCTGTTCGACGCGTTCGCCCGCATCGGCATCGCGCCGCGGCCGCCGCGCCCGGCGCAGACCCCCACCGCCGAGCTGCCGCCGCCGCTGCAACGCTTCCTGCCGCGCGGACGCGGCGCGGCGCAGGCGTCCGATCTCGCCATCGCCTTCCCGCCCGCCGGCGCCACCGTGGCGCTCGGCATGCCCGGCGGAGCGCGGCAGCCGCTGATGGCGCGCGTCCTGGGCGAGCGGGTCGACGCGTGGCTCCTCGACGGGCGCCCGCTGGATGTGCGCCCCGGCCGCCGTACGGCCGAGATCGAGGTACAGGCCGGCGCCCACACGCTGACCGTCGTGACGGCGGGCGGGGCCTCCGAGCGCGTGTCGTTCCGGGTGGAGTGAGGCTCAGCGGCGCTGGGTGGCGAGCGCGGCGCCGAGGGCGACGAGGACCGCACCGCCCGCCGCGTCGAGCCACAGCGCCACCCGCTCGCGCATGAAGCGGGCGGAGGCGGTGGTGGCCAGCACGTAGGCGGCCAGCACCGGCATCTCGATCGACGCCGAGACGAGCCCCATGGCGACGAACTGCGGCGCGACGGCGGCCTCGGGCGAGATGAACTGCGGGAAGAGGGCGATGAAGAACATCATCGTCTTGGGGCTGGAGAGCTGCACCGCGAAGCCGCGGCGGAACCCGTCGCCGGCGCGGATGCGCTGTCGCACCACCGGCGTGTTCGCCGCCGCGTCCGCCCCGCCCCCGCGCCACAGCCGGCGCGCCAGCGGCAGCACCGCGCCGATGCCCAGCACCACGAGATAGGCCGCGCCGAGCCACTTCACGAGCGTGAAGAGTGTGGCGCTGGCGACGATGATCGCCCCCAGCCCCAGCGCCGAGAGCGCGAAGTAGACCGCCGTGGCCGCCACGACGCCGGCCGAGGCGGCGAGGCCGGGCCGCGCGCCGCCGCGCAAGGTGAGCATCACCACCGCCAGCACCGCCGGGCCCGGCGACAGGCACAGAAGGAACTCCGTCACGGCGAAGAGGAGCAGGGTTTCGAGCGTCATCGCGGCGTCCATGGTCGTGTCGCCGCAGCCTACCTCTTCTGCGCTCCCGGCGACACCGGCGGCGCGGCGTAGAGGGTCGCATGCGGGAGCACGGCGCGGCTGACGCCGATGTCGTCCAGTGCCGCATCGTCCATCCGGGCGAGTGCGCGCACCGTGGCACGCCGCCGCAACGCCCCGCGGATCCCGTCGACGAGCCGCCAGAACGCCGGACCGCCGGCGAGCGGACGCTTCAGGGGAATGGATGAGACGCGGTCGGCCATCGTGCGATCTCCAGGCAGGCCGCATCCGGCCCATCCGGCCCTCGCGGCGACGCCACCGGAGTAGCCCGCCGCGCCCGCCCGATGCTTCGGCGCAGGCCGAACCGTCGCCGGCACCGCCATATCCCGCCACAGGCGGAACGCGCGCGGCGGTACTGCCGGCGGTGCGGCCGCCGATACGGCCGGCGATGCGGCGAGACGGTTCGCGCCGTGCCGAAGCGTTGGCCGGCGCGGCGGTGTAGAATGCGGGCAACCGAAGGAGGAGGCTATGGGCGAGGGCCCCAACATCTCCCGCGTCGGCGCCCTGGTCGGCGATCCGGCGCGCGCGGCCATGCTCACCGCATTGCTCGGCGGCATGGCCTTGACGGCGGGCGAGCTGGCCGAAGCGGCCGGCGTCACGCGCCAGACCGCCAGCGCCCACCTCGCCCAGTTGGAGGACGGCGACCTGATCGCCCGCGAGAAGCAGGGGCGGCATGTCTATTTTCGCTTCGCGGGGCCCGAGGCGGCGGCGCTGGTGGAGAGCCTCGGCGTCTTCGCGGCGCGGCCGGTGGGCCCCAAGCGGGTGCCGGGGCCGCGCGACCCGGCCCTGCGGCGGGCGCGCGTGTGCTACGACCACCTCGCCGGCACGCTGGCCGTCTCCTTGTTCGACTGCCTGGTCGCGGATGGCGTCTTCGTCCGCGCGGACGATGCCGTCTCGCTGACACCGCACGGGGCACGGCGGCTGAGCACGCTGGGGATCGACATCGCCGCCCTGCGAGGCGCCAAGCGGCCACTGTGCCGCGCCTGCCTCGACTGGAGCGAGCGGCGCCACCATCTCGCCGGCGCGCTGGGCGGGGCGTTGCTGGCCTCCTTCGTGGAGCGGCACTGGGTGCGGCGGGTCACGGGGACCCGCTCCATCATCGTCACGCCCGCCGGCGAGCGGGCCCTGCGCGAGACCTTCGGGGTCCGCGGCTAGGGCCGCTTCGGCTCACTGATGTTCACCGCATCGTCCCGGGCGCGTGCCGGCACCGGCACGCTCGATCAGGCGCGCGAGCCGGGGGCCGGAAGCCGGGGCCGGCCGCGGTGCGCGGACGGCGGGCCGGCTCAATCCTCGTCGTCTTCGTCCTCGTGGCGCTCGCCCTTCTTCCAGGCCTGGAGGCCGGAGAAGACCGCGTCCGGGTCCACGCGGCTGCGGTCGTTGCGGCCGTCGTCGTCGGCCTGGTCGAGGCTCTGCTCCACCGGCATCAGCGCATCGGGCTGCTCGCCGAGGCCGGCCGGCAGCACCGCCGGGCTCGTGATGCCGGACTCGCGGGCGGCGGTCTCCACTTCGCGGTCGAGATCGACCTGGCTGCACAGGCCCAGCGTCACGGGGTCGAGCGGGGTCAGGTTGGCCGAGTTCCAGTGCGTGCGGTCACGGATCGCGGCGATGGTCGCCTTCGTCGTCCCCACCAGGCGGATCACGGCCTGGTCCTTCAGCTCGGGGTGATGGCGCACCAGCCACAGGATCGCGTTCGGGCGGTCCTGGCGCTTGGACACCGGCGTATAACGCGGGCCCTTGCGCTTGAGCTCCGGCACGATCGTCTTCGGCTTCGACAGCTTGAGGCGGTAGCCCGGATTGGTCTCCGCCCGCTCGATCTCCGCCCGCGTCAACTGTCCGGTCTGGATCGGATCGGCCCCCTTGATCCCTTGCGCGGCGTCACCGTCGGCAATGGCGCCGACCTCCAGCGGATGAAGGCGACAAAAAGCTGCAATCTGCTCGAACGTCATCGACGTGTTGTCGACCAGCCAGACCGCAGTCGCCTTGGGCATCAAGGGAGTGTCGGGATCGGATTGCATAAAGTCTCCTTGCGCTCTCGCGCCGAAGGAGCGCGAGAACCCGAACGCACGCCGGGGTTTTGAGGAATGAGCTTGATATAAGTCGCATCGGCCGCGGACGCAATTGCACCGCCGCCGATGCGACGCTCCGGGTGCAGCGTCAGGGCTTCAGCACGATCTTGCCGATGTGGCTGGAGCCCTCCATTCGCCGGTGCGCCTCGACGACGTCGTCGAGGGCGAAGACCTGGTCCATCACCACCTTGGTGCGCCCGTCGGCGAAGAGCGGGAAGACCTTCTCCTCCAGCGACCGGGCGATGGCGGCCTTGAACGGCACCTCGCGCGCCCGCAGCGTCGACCCCGTATGCACGAGGCGCTTCATCATCAGCAGCGAGAAGTTCGCCTCCGACGGGCCGTTCAGCGTCGCGATCTGGACGATGCGGCCCTCCACCGCGGCGACCTTCCAATTCTTCGCCACGTAGTCGCCGCCGACCATGTCGAGCGTCAGGTGAACGCCGTCGGGGGCGGCGTCCTTGCAGGCGGCGACCCAGTCCTCCTTCTGGTAGTTGATCGCCCGGTCGGCGCCCAGCCCCAGGCAGGCGGCGCACTTGTCGTCCGAGCCGGCGGTGGTGATCACCGTCGCGCCGAACGCCTTGGCGAGCTGGATCGCCGTGGTGCCGATGCCGGAGGTCCCGCCGTGGACGAGAAAGGTCTCGCCCGATGCCAGGCGGCCGCGGTCGAACACGTTGCTCCAGACCGTGAAATAGGTTTCCGGGATTCCCGCCGCCTCCTCGATCGAGAGGCCGTCGGGGATCGGCAGAACCGTGGACTCGGGCACGGCGACGTATTCGGCGTAGCCGCCGGCCACGACGAGGGCCATCACCTTGTCGCCCACCTCGAAGCGCTGCGCCGCGCTGCCGGCGTGGACGACTTCGCCGGCGACCTCGAGGCCGAAGATCGGGCCGGCGCCGGGGGGCGGCGGGTAGTTGCCGGCACGCTGCAGGCAGTCGGGCCGGTTGACGCCGGCTGCCTCGATTTTAATCAGCACCTCGCCCGCATCGACCTTCGGCACCGGATGCTCGCCGACCTCCAGGACGTCGGGACCGCCGGGGGTCGGCGCGGTGACGGCGCGCATGGTGGTGGGGATGGACATGGTGAGGTCTCCGATATCGTGATCCGCGGCTCAGGCCGCAGGGGTCAACGTAGCGCCGCGATCACGGGTTCGCGAAGGGGGTCGTGCCGACCGGTCCTTGCCTCGCGCCCCCTGTCGCCGCCAGGATGAGGCGGGGAACGCGTGGGAGTGCGCCATGGACAGAGACGACGAGCCGCGTCAGCCGCGGACGGCCCACACGCTGGGTGACAGCCTGGACCGGCTGTCGGTGCGGGATCTGGAGGAACTGAAGGCCGCGTTAGAGGCCGAGCTGGCCCGGATCGACCGGGAGATCGGCGCCAAGGATCGCTCGCGCGAGGCGGCGGCCAGCGTCTTCAAGTTCTAGGCGCGGCAAGTTCTAGGCGCGACGCCCCGCCGGCGGGGCATCCGTCCTCGGTGCCGGGCCGGCGGCCGCGTCAGGTCTCCTGCGCGATGGCGTGCTTTTGCAGCAGCGGGAGCTGGCTGAGCGTGAAGAGGATCGTCAGCGGCATGGTGCCGAACACCTTGAAGGTCACCCAGGTGTCGGTCGAAAAGTTGCGCCAGACGATCTCGTTCAGCGCCGCCAGAACCAGGAAAAAGAGGCCCCACCGCAGCGACAGCTTCCACCACCCCTCGTCGTCGATCTGGAACACGCTGTCGAACACGAGGGCGAGCAGCGGGCGGCGGAACAGGAAGAGCCCCCCCAGCAGCGTCGCCGCGAAGATGAGGTTCACGATGGTGGGCTTCATTTTGATGAAGGTGTCGTTCTGCAGGTACAGCGTGAGCCCGCCGAACACGATCACGATCGCGCCGGATATCAACGGCATGACCGGCACCTTACGATAGGCTATCAACGAAACCGTCAAGGCGGCGACCGTCGCGAACATGAACGCGGCGGTGGCGGCCATGATGGGCACGGTGTCCGGGTCGACGTCGGCGAACGGGCCGAGCCGGGTGAGGTCCCAGGTATCGGCACGGGCGTTAACGACAAAGAAGGTGATGAGTGGTCCAAGCTCCAGAATCAGCTTGAGCACGCTATTTTTCTGGTGCGTGGCCATATGTCCTCCAGCTAGCGGCGGGCTTCGCGCGATCGCACATGCCAGATGCGGTTCACCGCGTTGAGTGCAACACGTAAGGCGGTAAAATTCAGGCTATGGATCAGACAGCCTTTCCCCGACCCGGCGCGACGCGCGCATCCCGCAAGGCTCGTGCCGCGAAGTCAAGCGCGGCGGCGGGATCGGGATCCGATGACGCACCGGGTGACGAGGTCGGCGGCCTCATCGTCCGTGGCCTCGCCAAGACCTACGGCCGCCGCACGGTGGTGCGGGACGTCTCGCTGAGCCTGTCGCAGGGCGAGACGGTGGGTCTGCTCGGTCCGAACGGTGCGGGCAAGACCACCGTGTTCTACATGATCACGGGCCTCATCAAGCCCGACAACGGCGCCATCACGCTGAACGGCTTTCCGATCACGCACCTGCCGATGTACCGGCGCGCGCGGCTCGGCATCGGCTATCTGCCGCAGGAAGCCTCGATCTTTCGCGGGCTGACGGTGGCCCAGAACGTGATGGCGATCCTGGAGCTGACCGAGCCCGACAAGCGCCAGCGCAAGGCGACGCTGGAGGAGCTGCTCGACGAGTTCGGCCTGTCGCGGCTCGCCGGTTCGCCGGCCACGGCACTCTCCGGCGGCGAGCGCCGGCGCGTCGAAATCGCGCGGGCCCTCGCCTCGAAGCCGGACTTCATGCTGCTCGACGAGCCGTTCGCCGGCGTCGATCCGATCGCCGTCTCGGACATCCAGACGTTGGTGCGGCACCTGACCAACCGCGGCATCGGCGTTCTGATCACCGATCATAACGTGCGGGAAACACTCGGTTTAATCGACCGTGCGACAATTATCGCCAACGGCGCCGTGCTGACGGAAGGCACGCCGCAGGAGATCGTCGAAAACAGAGATGTTCGAAGGTTGTACCTCGGAGAGCAATTCCGGCTTTGACTCGGGCCGCCCGATGTTTAATCAATTGGGAAGCAAGGATCGCGCCAAACGGACTTCACAATCGTGACACCATCTCTCCGGCTCGTTCAGTCCCAGCGACAGACTTTGGCCATGACTCCGCAGCTGATGCAGGCCATCAAGCTGCTGCAAATGTCCAATCTGGAGCTGGAGGCTGCTGTCCGCGAAGAGGTGGACCAGAACCCGTTTCTCACGCTTTCGCCGCGGGGCGACGGGCGTGTCGCACCCAAGCGTGACGTTTCCAGCTCCGCCGTCCCGCTCGACCCCTTCGCCACCGTGGCCGTCCGCGAGACCCTCGCCGACCATTGCCGCCGCGAGATCGTCGGCCTTCGTTTCACCACGAAAGAGCGCGCCATCGCCGACTTTCTGATCGGCTCGCTCGCCCCCGACGGACGCCTCCCGCCCGACACGCAGGACGACACCATCGTCGCGCTGGGCGTCTCCCCCGCCGACGTCGCCGGCACCTTGGCGAAGTTGCAGACGATAGAGCCGGCGGGCCTCTTCGCGCGCGACCTCGCCGAGTGCCTCGCCCTCCAGCTCCAGGCCCGTGGCGACTTCGACCCGCTCGCCGAGCGGGTGATCGAGAACCTCGCCTTGGTGGCCAAGCGGGACGTGCGCCGTCTCGCGGACGTGTGCCAGGCGAGCGAAGCGGCGGTGATCGAGGTGCTGAGCCGGCTGCGCGGCCTCGACCCGCGGCCGGGCCTCGCGTTCGACAATACGCCCCTCGTCGCCATCGAGCCGGACGTCATCGTGCGCCGCCGTGCCGAGGGCGGGTTCATCGTCGCGCTCGACACGCAGCGCCTGCCGCGCGTCCTCGTCGATTCCGACTACCACGCCGAAGTCACCGCGATGGGCAACCAGACGGCGACGTCCTTCGCCAACCAGTGCATGCGCTCGGCCCACTGGCTGACCCGCAGCCTGGACCAGCGGGCCCGCACGATCGTCAAGGTCGCCTCTGCCATAGTGTCGCGGCAGCGAGCCTTCTTCGAGGGCGAGGCGCAGCATGTCTCGCCGCTCACCCTGCGCGAGGTGGCGCAGGACATCGGCATGCACGAGTCCACCGTCAGCCGCGTCGTGTCCAACAAGGCGCTCGCCTCGCCGCGCGGGGTGTTCCCGTTCCGCGCCTTCTTCGCGGTGGCGATCGACGCGGGCGACGGCGCGGTGTCGGCCGAGGCGGTGCGTGCACAAATTCGCCGCATTGTGGACACCGAGAGCGCCACCAATGTGAGGTCCGACGACGAGATCGTGCAGACGCTGAAGAACAGCGGCATCGTGATCGCGCGGAGGACGGTGGCGAAATATCGCGAGGCGATGAACATCCCTTCGTCGGTGGAAAGACGGCGCATGGCCCGTCATGACGGGTTCGGCTCGGTAGGGTCGCGCAGGTGATCGACAAGATCGGGCAAATCGTACACGCTCGATCTGGAACATTGACACCACTGGCGCGCGCGCCTAGAAGGCCGCGCCACGGCTCGGCGCCACCGACGATCGCGTCCCCGTGACAGTCCCTGTTTCGCGTGTCGCGGAGATGTCGGACCGTCGTCCGGCTCTGGCCTCCGCCCCACGTCTATCGAAGACGACATAGAAACGATTCGGGATTGTCATGGCCCTCACCATCGCTGGCAAGAATATGGACGTCGGCAACGCTCTGCGGCAACGCATCGAAGAGCGGGTCGAAGCGTCCGTCGGGAAATACTTCGACGGGAACCATTCCGGGCAAGTGACCGTTTCGAAGACCGGCGCCGGCTTCGAGGCCGATTGCACGATCCACCTCGACACGGGCGTCCTTCTGAAGACCTCCGCCACCGCCGGCGACGCCACAGCGGCGTTCGACCAGGCCGCCGAGCGGATCGACAAGCGACTGCGCCGCTACAAGCGCCGCCTGAAGGCCCACAAGACCGGGCCGTCCACGGCGGAAGTCGAGGCCGCGGTCGCCAACTATACCGTTCTCGCCGCCCCGGACGAGGACGAGGAGCTCGAAGAGAACTACGCGCCCCTCGTCGTCGCCGAGACACCGACCAAAATCCGTACCATGACCGTCTCCATGGCGGTCTTGCAGCTAGATCTCATCGATGCCCCAGCGCTCATGTTCCGAAACGCGGCCAACGGGTCGCTCAACGTCGTCTACCGACGCGCGGACGGGAATGTCGGCTGGATCGATCCGTCGCTCGCCTCGGGCAACGCTTCGTCCGGCGCGTCTCACACCGCTGCGGATTAATCCCGTGGACCTGACCGACCTCCTTGCTCCAGACGCTGTCGTCCAAGGCCTCGATGTCGGCTCGAAGAAGCAGGCGCTCCAGGAAATCGCCAGTCTCGCCGCACGGCGGACCGGCCTCCCGGAGCGCGAAGTGTTCGACACGCTCCTGCAACGCGAACGGCTCGGATCGACCGGTGTCGGCCACGGCATCGCGATCCCGCACGGCAAGCTCGTCGGCCTGCCCAAGCTGTCCGCGTTCTTCTTCACGCTCGCCCGGCCGATCGAGTTCGAGGCGCTGGACGACCAGCCCGTCGACCTCGTCTTCGCGCTGCTGGCGCCCGAAGACGCCGGCGCCGACCACCTGAAGGCGCTGAATAAGATCGCCCGCACGATCAAGCAGCCCGGCATGACCGACCAGCTGCGCGATGCCGAGAACGCGGCCGAGCTCTACACGCTGCTGACCCGCGCCCCCGTCGCCGCCAGCTGACCGCGCCGCGGCGGGCCGCCGACGGGCGCCACCCGCCGTCGGCACGACGGCTGCGCCGGTTATAGGCGATCCCTATCTCCGGTCGGGATGATGCCCGCTTGCCAAGGCGCTCGCGCGTTGGCATCTGGTATCGTTCAAAACAAAGGAGGACGAGAGCCATGGCGGCGCGCACGCTGTACGACAAGATCTGGGACGACCACCTCGTCGAGCTCCAGGACGACGGTACGGCGCTTCTCTACATCGACCGCCACCTCGTCCACGAGGTCACCAGCCCGCAGGCCTTCGAGGGGCTGCGCCTCGCCGGCCGCAAGGTCCACGCCCCGCAGCGCACCCTCGCCGTGGTCGATCACAACGTGCCGACGACCGATCGGTCCGCCGGGATCGACGATCCGGAGTCCCGCACCCAGGTCGAGACGCTGGCCCAGAACGCGGCCGACTTCGGCATCGAGTACTACAACGAGCTCGACGCGCGGCAGGGCATCGTCCACATCGTCGGCCCCGAGCAGGGGTTCACGCTGCCGGGCATGACCATCGTCTGCGGCGACAGCCACACCTCCACGCACGGCGCGTTCGGCGCGTTGGCGCACGGCATCGGCACGTCCGAGGTCGAGCACGTCCTGGCGACGCAGACGCTGGTGACCCGCAAGGCGAAGAACTTCCGGATCGACGTCGACGGTATCGTGCCCGCGCACGTGACGGCGAAGGACATCGTCCTGTCGATCATCGGCACCATCGGCACGGCCGGCGGCACCGGCTACGTGATCGAGTATGCCGGCGACGCGATCCGGGCGCTGTCGATGGAAGGGCGGATGACCGTCTGCAACATGTCGATCGAGGGCGGGGCGCGCGCCGGCATGGTGGCGCCCGACGAGACGACGTTCGAGTACATCGCCGGCCGCCCCAAGGCGCCGCAAGGCGCCGCGTTCGACCATGCGGTCGCCTACTGGAAGACGCTGCCGTCCGACGACGGCGCCCACTTCGACCGCGAGATCCGGCTCGACGCCGCGGCGCTTCCGCCGATCGTCACCTGGGGCACCTCGCCCGAGGCGGTGATGAGCATCGACGGCGCGGTGCCCAACCCGGCCGACATCACCGACCCGCACAAGCGCCAGGCGATGGAGCGGGCGCTGCAATACATGGGCCTGACGCCGGGCACGCCGATGTCGCAGATCGCGATCGACAAGGCGTTCATCGGCTCCTGCACCAACGGGCGGATCGAGGATCTGCGCGCGGTGGCGGCCGTCGTCCGGGGTCACAAGGTGGCCGAGGGCGTCTCCGCGATGGTCGTGCCGGGCTCGGGCCTGGTGAAGGCGCAGGCCGAGGCGGAGGGCATCGACAAGGTCCTCACCGACGCCGGCTTCGAGTGGCGCGAGCCGGGCTGCTCGATGTGCCTCGCCATGAATGCCGACAAGCTCAACCCCGGCGAGCGCTGCGCCTCGACCTCGAACCGCAATTTCGAGGGCCGGCAGGGCTTCCGCGGTCGCACGCATTTGGTGTCTCCGGCAATGGCCGCGGCCGCCGCCGTCGCCGGCCACTTCGTCGACGTGCGCAAGTTCTGATACCGCGCGGCCGCCGCGGCGGCCCGCCTTCGCGATCAGCCGGCCCGACGCGCACCGTCGGGCCGGCTTTTTCGTGGGCGGGCGACCGCGACGCCGCCGATGAGGGCGCCGTCATGAACACCGAGACGACGATCGTGCAGTCTACCGCGCGACATTCCGCCCATGTTCGGCCGAACCTGCGGCTCGCCGGCGGAACTTAGGCACGATCGTTCCGGGAACGGGAATCGGGTTGCCGCGCAGCGCGGCGGATCCCGGCCGGCGCGTCCACAAGAGGCGCAATTTTTGCGCTTCAGGTTTGAGTGCAACCCCAGGATGCGTTAGGCTCTCCATGGCGAGAGCGGCCCGCGACCGCCGGGCGGCCCGCCGCAGGGGGCACGACCATGGCGCACTCGCTCTTCTCCCGTCGCACGCAGCAGCTCTTCGGCCAGGCGCTCGCCGGTGCCCCGCAGCGCCCCCGCACCGGAGCGCTGACGCGGCGGCGGGTCCTGCAGCAGATGGCCGCCGCCTCGGTCCTCGCCGGCTCCGCCCCGCTCGCCCAGGCGCGCGCCCGCGGGGCGAGCGTGGCGGTCATCGGTGGCGGCCTCGCGGGACTTTCGGCGGCGTGGCACCCCCTCGCCGCAGGGCATGAGCCGGTGGTCTACGAGGCGTCGGGCCGGATCGGCGGGCGCGTGCGGTCCATGGTCGGCCTCGTGGCGGATGGAATCGTCACCGAGTTCGGCGGCCAATATATCAGCTCCGACCATGCCGACATGATCGCCCTGTCGCGCACCCTCGGCGTCCCCCTGGTCGACGTCGCGGCCAACGCCGCCGGCATCGCCGCACCCGAGACGGCCTATCACTTCGCCGGCCGCCGCCTCGACGAGGCAGAGGTGGCGCACGCCCTGGCCCCACTGGCGCGCCAGATCGCGGACGACGCCGCGCGCCTCGACGCCGATTGGGCGGGCCTCGCGCCGACGCTCGACGCCCGGTCGGTCGCCGAATATCTCGTCTGGCACAAGGACAAGATCAACGCCGAGGCGCTGGGCCTGGTGGCGGCGCTGATCCGGGCCGAATACGGAGTGGAGACCGGCAGCACCTCGGTGTTGGGCCTGATCGCGGCGCTCCCCGCGGTGACCGCCGGCTCGGTGGACCTGATGTCCGCACGCGACGAGATGTACATGGTCGAGGGGGGGAGCGAGGCGATCGTCCACGCGCTGGCGCGTCGGCTCGGCGACCGCATCGAGCGCGGCAAGCGCGCCGCCTTCATCGACGCGGAGGGCGACGGCCACCGCATCAATTTCACCGACGGCAGCGAGGTCGTCGTCGACGCGACGGTGCTGGCGATCCCCTTCCCGGCGATCGGCGGCATGCAGGTGCGCGTGCCGGTGCCGCGGATGCTGCCGGCGTTCGCCGCCTCCGTGCGGCTGGGGCGCAACGAGAAGGTCTTCGCCGGGTTCGACCGGCGCGCCTGGCAGCGACCGGACGGGTTCGCGCTGGACCTGTGGAGCGACGCCGGCGCCTCGGTCATGTGGGACGACGGCGTGCGCCAGCCCGGCCACACCAACAGCGGCATGACCTTCCTGATCGGCGGAGCCGAGACGCGCGACATCCACCGGTTCGGCCCCGAGGCGTTCGTGGCGGACACGCTGGCCGGCCTCGCGCGCGGCTTTCCGGGCATGGCGGAGGCCTACAACGGCCTCGCCGGCAATACCGCATGGCTGCGCACGCCCTGGCTGGGCGGCAGCTACACCAATCTGGGGCCGGGCCAGAAGACCCGCTTCGCCGAATGCTTCTGGACAGAGACGGCGAGCGGCGGGGTCGACAACGCCGTCATGCGGGATCGCCTCGCCTTCGCCGGCGAGCAGTATTCGGACGCCTACTACGGAT
The DNA here is from genome assembly GCF_022865125.1 of Acuticoccus sp. I52.16.1. Lineage (NCBI taxonomy): Bacteria > Pseudomonadati > Pseudomonadota > Alphaproteobacteria > Hyphomicrobiales > Amorphaceae > Acuticoccus > Acuticoccus sp. I52.16.1. The sequence continues at coordinate 1,741,378 of NZ_CP094828.1, forward strand.
ACATGAACGGCGGCGCGCAGACCGGGCGCCTCGCCGCCCAGGCCGTCGCCGCCGCGCTGGCCTGATCGTCCGGCGCGGCGGCGTCCCGTCCCGGCCGGCGGGTCAGTAGCGGTAGCCGCAACGGTCGACCACGCGGACCTGCTTGCCGTAGGGCGTGCGCCGGACGACCCGCACACGGCATCCGTCGCGGCTGACGAACCGCGTCACCGTGGCATGGCCCGGCGGCCGCCGGTAGGGCGCCTTGCCGTAGGCGTAAGGCGGCCGCTTGTAGCCGTGCGGGCCGCCGCGGTGGCCATGGTGCTTGCCGCCCGCGTGGTGACCGCCGCGGTGGCCGCCTCCGTCGTGGTGGCCGCCCTTGTCGTGGTGACCGCCCTTGTGTCGCCCGCGGTCTCCGCCGCGGTACCCGCCGTGGCGGTCGCCGTCGTAGCCGGCGAGGGTCAGGCCGGCGCCGGCCGTGATCGCGGCGGCGGCTGCAGGCGCGCCGGGCGCCGCGGAAGCGGCGCAGAGCGGCAGTGCGGCCAGGACGGCGGTGGCGAGTGCGGTGCCGAGAAGCTTCATCGTCGGTCCTCCTGTTGGTGCGGGAGGACCTTCGCAGGCCGCGACTGAAGCGCCGCTGAGCCGACTGTTCAGCCCGACGTCAGGTTCCGCCGCCCGCCGTCACGACCGCCGCTCGGCGACGAAGCGGCACGCCTCGCGCAGCGGCGACGCCCGCCCGCCGAACGGCGCCAGCGCCTCGGACGCGGCCGCGACGATCTCCGTCAACCGCTGACGCGCCGCCTGCGGGCCGATCAGGCCGACGAGCGTCGCCTTGTCCGCCGCCGCGTCCTTGCCGACCTTCTTGCCGGTCTCCTCCGCCGTGCCCTCCACGTCGAGGAGGTCGTCGGCGAGCTGGAACGCCTCGCCCAGAAGCGTGCCGTAGCGGACGAGCGCGCGACGTTCGGCGGCCTCGGCGCGACCCAGCACCGCCCCCGCCTCGCAGGCGGCGACGATCAGCCTGCCGGTCTTCATCGCCTGCATGTCGCGGATCCCGTCCGCGTCGAGACCGAGGGCGTTGAGGTCGCGGTACTGGCCGCCGACCATCCCGGCGTTGCCCGAGGCGCGCGCCAGGAGGTGGGCGAGCGGACCGGCGAGGTCCGGCGGCACCGGCGGACCGGTGATGATCTCGAACGCGAGCGCCTGCAGGCCGTCGCCGACGAGGATCGCCGTCGCCTCGTCGTAGGCCTTGTGGACCGTCGGCTGGCCGCGGCGCAGGTCGTCGTCGTCCATCGCCGGCAGGTCGTCGTGGACGAGACTATAGGAGTGCAGACACTCGAACGCGGCGCCGACATGCTCGGCCGCGGCGACATCGGCGCCGAAGAGGGCGGCCGCTTCGAGGACGAGGAAGGGGCGGAAGCGCTTGCCCCCGGCGAGGGTCGCGTAGCGGGTGGCATCCTGCAGACGTCCCGGGATCGACGAGGTCGGCTGCAGCGTTTCGTCCAAGACCCGGTTCGTCGCCTCGGCAGCCGCGGCCAGCCGTGCGGCGAAATCCATCCTATCCTCCCTCGTCGTACGCGAGACATGATAGGCAAATGTTCGTCCCATCGCCATGGTCGCCACCGTCGCATATGTCCGGGGGGTGGATAGTATGCTGCCGGCGAGGGAGATCGAATGCGGCCGATCCTGAAGGCGCTCGGGGCCGTCATGGTGACCGTGGTCCTGATCCCGCTGATCCTCACGCTGGCCTACGGCGTCAAGGACCCGCCGTCGCTCGCTATCTGGCGCCGCCAGGCCGACGGCGACACGGTGGTGCAGACATGGATCCCGCTGACGGAAATGTCACCGGAGCTGGTGCGGGGCGTCATCATGGCCGAGGACGCGCGCTTCTGCCTGCACTGGGGCATCGACCTGCGGCAGATGCGGCTGGTGGTGAAAGAGGCGATCGCCGGCGAGGCACCGCGCGGGGCGAGCACGATCACGATGCAGGTGATCAAGAACCTCTTCCTCTGGCCGGAGCGCAGCTACCTGCGCAAGGCGATCGAGGTGCCGTTGGCCCTATGGATGGACCTCGTCCTGTCGAAGGACCGGATCCTGGAGATCTACCTCAACACGGCGCAGTTCACCGGCTCGGCCTACGGGGTCGAGGCCGCGGCACAGCAGGCGTTCGGCCGCAGCGCCGCGGATCTGACGCGTGACGAGGCGCTGGCGCTGGCGACCGTCCTGCCGGCGCCGGCCGCCCGGAACGCGGCCCGTCCCTCGAAGCGCCAGCGTGCCGTGATCGCGCATGTCGAAAGGGAGCTTGACCGCGCGCCGTGGGTGTTTACATGTCTGGCGGCGCCCTTTCGCCCGTGAGGGCGGTTGCGTCGTCGCGCGCGAGCCTGTATTGGCTCCGCTTCTGGCGGTTTTATCCGCCTCCCGACATTCTTGAGACGAGCCCCGCGCTATGGGTTGCGCGGTATTTGGAGTTTCGACCATGGCTGTGCCGAAGCGCAAGACCTCCAGCATGAAGCGTGGCTTCCGCCGTTCTGCGGACGCGCTGAAGGCACCGACGTACGTCGAGGACAAGGACTCGGGCGAGCTGCGCCGCCCGCATCACATCGATTTGAAGACCGGCCGCTATCGGGGCCGCCAAGTCCTGACGCAGAAGAGCGACGACTAAGCCGTTTCGGCACGGGAGCGCCGGCCGACCGTTCCGACGTCGGCCGATGGAACCGATCCCGCCTTGCGGTGCTTGATCCTTTGGTAACGCTCGACCAAACGAGCGTATGAAATGATCGCAAGGCAGTTCCAATGGGCCTCTTCCCGTTTTCTCTCGTTCCGCTCGTCCTGTATGTCTTTGCGGGATTGTTCCTGTACCAGCAGCCGCTGGTCGCACCGAACGCGGGCGATCCGAACGTCATCCCGTTCTGGAGCAACACCGTCGTCGACGTGACGCTGGTATCGGGCCAGGAGTGGACGCTCAGCTATAGCGACCTGCTGATCGGCTTCGCTGTGATCCTGCTGCTGTTCAGCATCCTGCGGACGGCCAGCAAGAGCCGCATGACCGTGCTCGGCAACATGGTGATGGTGCTCGTCCTGTGCGTCTACATCGTCATGTTCCTGACGGTGGAGTTCGCCGGCACGTCGACCTTCTTCCTGCTGACGATGGTGGCGCTGGTGGACACCTTGGCGACGGTGTCGGTGTCGCTGGTGTCGTCGCACAGCAACGTCGAGGCTGTGCCGGACTGACCGGCGACGAGCCGACACGGATCTGCGAAGGGCTGGCGCCAGGCGTGCCGGCCCTTTCGCGTTTGTGCGTCTGCTCCGATCCTCGCCCCGCCGGCGGAGGGGGTTGCGGAAGCGGCTACTCGCCGGGCCGGCGGGCCGGGGCGGGCGCGTCCTCCGCCTCGTCGCGCGAGAGCGATTCCATACGCGCCTGGAGGTTGGCGAGCTCGGCCCGCAGGGCCTTCACGTCGGCGGCGAGGTTCTCCGGCGACTGCGCCTGAGGGGCGGCCTCCGGGGTGAAGGGCATGAACATGCGCATCGAGCGCTGGAACATGTCCATGTTGCGCCGCACCTGATCCTCGACGACCGAGAAGGCCCCCTCGCCCACCGCCTCGCTCCACTGCTGACGCAGCCTCTCCTGCTCGCGCGCGAAGGAGGCGAGCGAGTGCTCCAGGTAGGTGGGGACGATCGTCTGCATCCGGCCGTCGTAGAACGTGATCAGCTGGCGCAGAAACGCGATCGGCAGCAATCCGCCGCCTTTGCTCTCCGCGTCGAAGATGATCTGGCCGAGGACACCACGAGTGATATCCTCCCCGGACTTGGCGTCCAGAACGACGAAGTCCTCGCCGGAGCGCACCATCTCGGCCAGATCGTCCAGCGTGACGTAGGCGCTGGTTCCGGTGTGATACAGGCGCCGATTGGCGTACTTTTTGATGACCGTCGAAGTCTTTTCGAGTGTCATCGCTACCTCGTGAAGACGGGATATGTTGTCGGCGCACAGCCGGCCCACGCCCGCGGGAATGGGTGACGGACCCCTGCGTATGCCTTGAACCTCGGCAACTTAAGGGCAAACGCCGCGCTGCACCAGAGAAATTGCTGCGATTGCGAACGCCCCGCGTTCCGAGGCATTGGTTGACAGCACACGGATGCGGGTTCTTGAGTTCCCGCACAATTTGAAAAGAACGGCCGCCCCTGCGCGCGCGGCCGAGGAAGAGGAGACCTGACATGGCTGACGACAGCGTCGTGATCGCCAGCGCCGCCCGCACTCCCGTGGGCGCGTTCAGCGGATCGTTCGCCACCGTAGCGGCTGCCGATCTCGGCGCCATCGCCATCGGTGGTGCGTTGGAGCGGGCTGGCGTCTCGCCGGACGAGGTAGACGAGGTGATCCTCGGCCAGGTGCTGACCGCCGGCTGCGGCATGAACCCCGCCCGTCAGGCCGCGATGACCGCGGGCATCCCCAAGGAGAAGACCGCCTGGCTCCTCAACCAGGTGTGCGGCTCGGGCCTGCGCTCGGTGTGTCTCGGCATGCAGCAGATCCTGACCGGCGATGCCGACATCATCGTCGCCGGCGGCCAGGAGAACATGACCCTGTCGCCCCACGCCGCGCACCTGCGCGCCGGCCACAAGATGGGCGACATGAAGTTCATCGACACGATGATCAAGGACGGCCTCTGGGACGCCTTCAACGGCTACCACATGGGCGGCACCGCCGAGAACGTCGCCCGCGAGTGGCAGATCACCCGTGAGGCGCAGGACGAGTTCGCGGTGAAGTCGCAGAACAAGGCCGAGGCGGCGCAGAAGGCCGGCAAATTCGTGGACGAGATCGTCCCCGTCACGGTGAAGGGCCGCAAGGGCGACACCGTGGTCGACGCGGACGAGTATATCCGCCACGGCGCCACGATCGAGAGCGTTGGCAAGCTGCGCCCGGCGTTCGACAAGGACGGCACCGTGACCGCGGGCAACGCCTCCGGCATCAACGACGGCGCCTCGGCGATGGTGCTGATGAGCGAGGCGAACGCGGCCAAGCGCGGCATCACGCCGATGGCACGCATCGTCTCCTGGGCGACCGCGGGCGTCGACCCGAAGGTGATGGGCACCGGGCCGATCCCCGCCTCGAAGAAGGCGCTGCAGAAGGCCGGCTGGTCGGTCTCCGACCTCGACCTCGTGGAGGCCAACGAGGCGTTCGCCGCTCAGGCCTGCGCGGTCAACAAGGACATGGGCTGGGCCGACGACATCGTGAACGTCAACGGCGGCGCGATCGCCATCGGCCACCCGATCGGCGCATCCGGCAACCGCGTGCTGACGACGCTGCTCTTCGAGATGAAGCGCCGCGGCGCCAAGAAGGGCCTCGCCACGCTGTGCATCGGCGGCGGCATGGGCGTCGCCCTGTGCGTCGAGAGCCTGAACTGAGATCCGGGCTTGCCCTTTACGCTCGACGAGACCGTCGCGACGCGCGCAGGCGCCGTCGCGGCGGTCCGCTGAGGTGACGGCCCGGATCTCGACGCGCACGGCCGCATCGCCTTCTACAAGCAGTTCACCCAGGCGGACGAGCGGTATACCGCCGAAGTCGAGCCCCTCTTCGAGGCGATACGCTGCCCCACGGCGATTTTCTGGGGAGTGGACGATCCGTGGATTCCGCTCGCTCGCGGCGAGGCGCTGAAAGCCTTGATCCCGCACGCCGATTTCGTACGCATCGAAAACGCCGGGCATCTCCCCCAACTCGCGGCGCCCGAGATTGTGGCAAAGAACACCCTTAAGTTTATGGAACCGCTATCGCGCTGACCAACTTTCCTTTTTCCTGGGCCTGGGCGATTGACGCACCTCATTGTCAAACGTCATGAATTCAGGACAAACAGATCCGCGCAGCGGACGATTCATGGGGAGGAAACGATGGCACGCGTTGCATTGGTAACGGGTGGAACGCGCGGAATTGGCGCGGCCATATCGAAAGCTCTGAAAGCCGCTGGTCATACCGTCGTGGCGAACTACGCCGGAAACGACGAAAAGGCGAACGCCTTCAAGGATGAAACCGGGATCCACGTCGAAAAGTTCGACGTCGGCGACCCGGCGATGTGCGAGTCCCGGCTCGCCAGCATTCAGGAAAGCGTCGGGCCGATCGACATCGTCGTGAACAACGCCGGGATCACCCGCGACGGCACCTTCCACCGCATGTCGTGGGAGCAGTGGAAGGCCGTGATCGACACCAACCTCGGGTCGATGTTCGCGGTCACGCGCCCGCTCATCAACGGCATGCGCGACCGTGGCTTCGGCCGCGTCATCAATATCTCCTCGATCAACGGCCAGAAGGGGCAGATGGGGCAGGCCAACTATTCTGCCGCCAAGGCCGGCGTGATCGGCTTTACCAAGGCGCTGGCGCAGGAGAACGCCCGGAAGGGCATCACCGTCAACGCCATCGCCCCCGGCTATATCGATACCGACATGGTCGCCGCCGTGCCCGAGAAGGTGCTGGAGGGGATCGTCGCCGGCATCCCGGTCGGGCGCCTCGGCAAGGCGGACGAGATCGGCGCGCTCTGCGTCTACCTCTCCTCCGACTCCGCCGCGTTCATGACCGGCTCGACGCTCACCATCAACGGCGGCCAGTACATCACCTGACCGCCCGAGGGGCCGCGCGCGGCCCCTCGTCGCCGCCTCGGCGGGGGGCTCAGGTGGTGCCGCCCATCGTCGTCTGGAAGGCGATGTAGCCGGCGTAGAGCAGCACCAGCAGCCCGCCCTCCCACCGGGTGACGCGCTGGCCGGTCGCCACCACGATCACCAGCAGCACCGAGATCGCCACCATCAGCGGGATATCGAACGCCTGCATCCCGGGCGACACCGGGACCGGCTGGACCACCGCGGTCAGACCGCCGATGCCGATGGTGTTGTAGACGTTCGAGCCCAGCACGTTGCCCAGCGCGATCTCCGACTGCTTGCGCAAGGCCGCGATGATCGACGTCGCGAGTTCGGGCAGCGAGGTGCCGACCGCGACCATCGTCAGGCCGATGACCTCCTCGGACACCCCGTAGCGCTCGGCCAGTTCCACCGAGCCGGACACCAGGTACTCCGCGCCGATGATGACGCCGGCGAGCCCCAGCGCCACGAAGAGGAGCGACAGGCCGAACGGCGTGCCCGCCTCGGCCGGGACCTCCTGCGCCTTGGCCGCGGACTTGCGGTCCGAGCGGATGGTGTAGACGATGTAGCAGATCAGCGCGATGACGAAGACCGAGCCGGCGAGACGGGTGAACTCGCCCGTCATCGCGACGCCCATGAAGGCGACCGCGGTGACGATGACCAGCGAGCCGTCGCGCAAGACCGCGGTGCGGCTGGTGAGGAACGGCCGCATCAGCGCCGCGGCGCCCAGGATCAGCAGGATATTGGCGATATTGGAGCCGACGATGTTGCCGACTGCGATCCCCGGCGAGCCGCGCAGCGCGGCCGCCACGCAGGTGACCAGCTCCGGCGCGGACGTGCCGAACCCGACAATCACGACGCCGACCACCAAGGGCGACATGCCGAAGCGCACGGCGACCCCGCTGGCGCCGCGGACCAGGAGTTCGCCGCCGACGAACAGGCCGAAGAGCCCGCCGACGATCGAGAGGGCAAGTGTCATGAAGGTTACCTTGGGTGGGGCCGATCGGACCGATGGGGTGTAGGTATCCGGCGGCCCCGCTTCAACGGTCAGTCATTCGACGGGCGCGGCGTCGGGCGCCAGTCGGCGGGTGCCATCTCGAAGGCCTCGAAGGCGAACCCGGGGGCCACCGTGCAGCCCACCAAGCTGTATTCGCCCAGGGATTCCGCGGTCTGCCACTGGCCGGCCGGAACCACCGCCTGCGGCCGCTCGCCGGCGGCGACGTTCGGCCCCAGGCGGATGGATGCGGCATCATGGCCGTCGGACGAAATCGTCAGCGCCAGTGGCGCGCCGGCATAGTAGTGCCACACCTCCGCCGCGTCGGTGACGCGGTGCCAGGCCGAGCAGTCGCCCGCCTCGAGGAGATAGTAGATCGCCGTGGAGTGGCCGCGGCCGCCGTCCGGCGCGTCTCGGAAGGTCTCGACGAAGTAGCCGCCCTCGGGGTGCGGCTGCATCCCCAGCGCCTCGATAATCGCCTTCGCCGCACTCATTGGAAGCCGTCCCGGCCCTTGCGCAGCCGTGCGAACACCTCGGCCGGGTCCGCGCCCGCCATGCCGAGAGCCTCGGCGACGGCCGGATCGTCGGCGCGCAGGAAGGGGTTGGTCGCCTTCTCGGCGGCCATCGTGGTCGGCACCGTGGGCTCCTTGCGGTCGCGGGCCGCGCGAACGACCTCCAGCCGCTCGGCGATCGCGGCGTCGGCGGGCAGCGCGTCGTGGGCGTAGCGGGCGTTGGTCAGCGTGTATTCGTGGCCGCAATAGATGGCGGTGTCGTCCGGCAGGGCGGCGCGCAGGGTCTGGAGCGAGCGCCACATGGTCGGCGGGTCCCCCTCGAAGAGGCGGCCGCAGCCCATCGCGAACAAGGTATCGGCGGTGAAGGCGATCCCCTCCTCGGGCAGGTGATAGCTGATGTGGCCGGCGGTGTGGCCGGGTGTCGACATCGCGCGGACCTTGACGGGACCGACGGCGAATTCTTCCCCGTCGGCGATGGTCCGGTCGAGCCCGTCGATGCGGTCCGCCTCGGCCGCGGGGCCATAGACGGTCGCCGAACCGCGCACCTCGTCCAGCGCCTGGACATGGTCGGAGTGGTGGTGCGTGATGAGGACGCTGGTGAGCGTCCACCCCGTTTCGGCGAGTGCCGCGTTGATCGGGCCGGCCTCGGGTGCGTCGACGAGGATCGTCTCGCCGTCCTTGTGGACGAGCACCGCGTAGTTGTCCGACAGGCACGCAATAAGCCGCACGTCAGCCATGTTCACTCCCTTGTCGTTTGGCTGAACCATGGCGCAGCGACTGCACCGCGTCCACCTCGGGACCTATTTGGGACGTGATCGCTCCGCATGCTATGCGAAGCTGCAAAACAAGGATGGCGCGCATGCACCTCGACGTCGGGCAGTTGAGTGCATTCTACCTGACGCCGCTGGGGCGGATCGCACGGCAGATCGTGTCGGCGGAAGTGCGTTCGGTGTGGCCGGACGTGCGCGGCGAGCGCGTCGTCGGTCTCGGCCACGCGACGCCCTATCTGCGCCCCTTCCTGGGCGAGGCGGAGCGGGTCGTCTCGGTCATGCCGGCGGCGGAGGGGGTGCTGCACTGGCCGCCGGAGGGCCCCAACGTCACGTCCCTCGCCTACGAGGACCGGCTGCCGCTGCCGGACAACTCGATCGACAAGCTCCTCATCATCCACCTGCTGGAGACCACGAAGGATCCGCACGAGGTGCTGCGCGAGGCATGGCGCGTGCTGGTGCCGGCGGGTCGGGTGCTGGTCTTCGTCCCCTACCGCGCCGGCGCCTGGGCGCGGGCCGACTGGACACCGATGGGCCTCGGCCGCCCGTTCTCGCGCGCGCAGCTCGCCCGGGTGATGGACGCCTGCTGGCTGGAGCCGAAGGACCTGCGCCGCTGCCTCTACGTGCCGCCGACGAGTACGCGCTTCGTGCTCGGCTCGGCTCGGGCGTGGGAGCGGATCGGCAAGCGCGTCATCCCGCGGTTCGCCGGGCTCGTCGCCCTCGAGGGGCACAAGACGCTGACCCGCGGCATCCCCGCCCGCTCCCGCAAGCTCGCCGACCTGGTTCCGACACTCTCGCCCGTGCCCAAGCCCGCCGCGAGCGTCGCCCATCCGCACGAGGACGACGCGGGCGCGCCGGGCGCCGGGCGCGACTATTGCGCGCCGGGGGCCGGGCACTCCTGCATCGGCATCGGCTCCAGCTCGGTCAGCCGGCCGCTCAGCACGAAGGTGCCGTAGTCGAACGTGGCGTTGTAGGAGATGCCGTTGTCCATCATGCGGAACGAGATGACGTAGTCGGGCACGGTCTCGCCATTCTCGCCGGCCTGGTCGAAGTAGGAGATCGAGGTGGTGTAGGTCGCCCGCTCGTCCGCGTCGCCGAGGGCGGCGAAGGCGGCGCGCTCGCGCTGGCTGGCGTCGGGGAGGCCCATCGTCGGCGGGCCGATGACGGTCGTCGTGTCGTAGACGGTGTCGGCCGTGCCGCCACCGTCGAACATCGGCACCTCGAGGACACGCTCGCCGTTGGCCGCCGCGGTGAGCACCAGACGGGTGTGCTGCGTCGGAAAGATCGCCCGAGCCAGATCGTAGCGGCCCATCTTCGGCTTGGACAGCTCGACGATGGTGCCAGACGGCGTGCCGCGGGCCTGCCCGTCGATCACCGTCTGCCCGTCGCCGGCGAGGAAGGTCTGGTTGAGGAAGTGGAACTCGGCCGGGCTCAGCGTCTCGTAGGTCGAGGTGCGCAGGTCCGTGCGCGACATCTCGCCCTCCCGGTCCACCGTGTTGGTCTGGAAGGTGGAGGTGACCGTGTAGCCGTCGCAGGCCGACCCCTCCAGCTCGTAGACCAGAGTGCCGTTGACCGAAAGGATCGATACGCTGGGCTCCACCCGCGCGAGCGTCAGATCGTAGACGGCGCGGTGCGGGACGAGGGCCGCATCCGGCGCCGCGGCGGCGGTCGGCCCGGCCACGACGAGCGCCAGCGCCACGCCTCCCGCCCCGCGCACCAGACCGGCGCGGGCGAGGCGACCAGCGGAGGGAGCCGGACGAGCGCGGCCAACGAGAACGGACATATACGCCTCCGAGAGGGGAACAGGCGGCATTGCGCACGGTGTCACTTAGGCGTCAAGTGACGGCACATAAAGCTGGCGCTTGCGCCGAGCTGCCGTCGCTCGTAGACGACGGATCGACAGGCTAATGCGAGGAAGACCCATGTCCCAAGTCGAACAGAAGCTGGCGGAGATGGATCTCGCCCTTCCCGAGGCCGGCGCCCCGGCGGGCTCGTACGTGCCGACGGTGCGCACCGGCAACCTGCTCTTCGTTTCCGGCCAGGTGTCGGTCGACGCCGAGGGCACGATGATCAAGGGCCGCTGCGGCGAGACCATGGGCGTCGAGGAAGGCCAGGCGGCAGCGCAGCGCTGCGCGCTGGCGATCCTGGCGCACACCAAGGCCGCCATCGGCAGCCTCGACAAGGTGTCGCGGATCGTGAAGCTGAACGGCTTCGTGAACTCCTCGCCCGCGTTCGGCGACCACCCCAAGGTGATCAACGGCGCGTCCGACCTGATGCTCGAGCTGTTCGGCGACAAGGGCAAGCATGCCCGCGCCGCCGTCGGCGTCGCCAACCTGCCGTTCGGTGTGGCGGTCGAGGTCGAGGCGGTCATCGAGGTCGCATCATAACCGGGATCCTTCCCGACTGGTTGCTGCGTCGTCCGGTCGCGCATCGCGGCCTGCACGGCGCCGCGCAGGTCGAGAACACGCTGGGCGCGGTCGAGGACGCGATCGACGCGGGCTACGCGGTCGAGGTCGACCTGCAGCTCACGGTCGACGGCGGCCTCGTCGTCACCCACGACGAGACGCTCGACCGCATGACCGCCGAGCGCGGACGCATCGCCGAGCGCACGCTGGACGAGCTGCGCGCCATCACCATCACCGGCTCGAGCGAGACCTTCTCCTCGCTCACCGACCTGCTGGCGCTCACCGCCGGCCGCGCGCCGCTCTTCCTGGAGGCCAAGGCCCCGGTGGGACAGGCGGCGAAGGCTTCGATGGCGGGCGTCATCGCGCGCGCGCTCGGCCAGTATGGCGGCGCGGCGGCGGTGATGACCTTCGATCCCGACCTCCTCGCCCTCCTGCGCTCGGCGTTGCCGGACACGCCCCTCGGCATCCTGGCGGGCGGCGAGGAACACGGCTCGCTGGTCTCGCGCTTCGGGCGCGACATGCTGCTGCACACGCCCCGCACCAAGCCCGATTTCGTCGGCTACTATGCCACCGCGCTGCCCCACCCCGGCCCCGCCCTCGCGCGGCGGCGCGGGCGGCCGGTGCTGGCATGGACCGTGCGTTCGCAGGCCGAGGCGCAGCGGCTTTCGCGGCATGTCGACCAGATCATCTTCGAAGATTTTCGCGCCTGAGCGGGCGCGCGGACCGAGGCGCACCGACCGACGCCGGTCGGCCGCGGAACGACGCGCGCGGGCCACATCGCCGCGCTCCACCGGCTCGACCGCCGGGACAGGATCCTATTCGTTGGTTCGGCCGCGTATCGCGGTGGTCAGTGTAGGGGGACCGTCATGCCAACCATGACCGTCGAGGCCACGGGCAGTCTGGACACCGTCGACAGGGAGGACTGGGACGCACTCGCCAATCCGGGCTGGCGCGTCGGCGACGGCGGCCGCGTCACCGGCGGCGGCGCGCACGCCTTCAACCCCTTCGTCGCCTACGATTTCCTGCGCGCGCTGGAGGACGCCGGCTGCGTCGGCGGGCGCAGCGGCTGGTATCCGCGCCATCTCCTCGTCCGCGGGGCGGAGGGCGGGCTCGTCGGCGCCGCCCCGGCCTACCTGAAGACCCACTCCAAGGGCGAGTACGTCTTCGACTACGGCTGGGCCGACGCGTTCGAGCGCGCCGGCGGGCGCTATTATCCCAAGCTCCAGGTCTCGGTGCCGTTCACGCCGGCCCAGGGGCCGCGGCTGCTCGTGGGTGACGGGACGGCCGAGTCGCGCCGGTTCGTCGCCCGCGCGCTGGTGGCACTCGCGGACGAAGTGGACGCGTCCTCCGTCCACGCGACCTTCCTGCAGCCGGAGGACGTCGCGGCGATGGAGGCGGAGGACTACCTCCTGCGCGTCGACACGCAGTTCCACTTCACCAACGACGGCTATGCGACGCCGGACGACTTCCTCGCGGCCCTCGCCTCGCGCAAGCGCAAGCAGGTGAAGCGCGAGCGGCGCGACGCGCTGGCCGACGGCATCGCCATCCGCTGGCTCGTCGGCGACGAGATCACCGAAGCGCATTGGGACGCCTTCTACGAGTTCTACACGGACACCGGGTCGCGCAAGTGGGGCCGGCCCTACCTCAATCGCGAGTTCTTCTCGCTGCTGGGGCAGCGGCTCGGCCATTCGGTCTGCCTGATTCTCGCCGAGCGGGAGGGGCGGCCGATCGCCGGCGCGCTCAACCTCATCGGCTCGGAGACGCTGTTCGGGCGCTACTGGGGCTGCACCGAGGACCACCCCTTCCTGCACTTCGAGGTCTGTTATTATCAGGCGATCGACTTCGCCATCGCGCACAAGCTGAAGCGGGTGGAGGCGGGGGCGCAGGGCGGCCACAAGCTCGCCCGCGGCTACGAGCCGACGCAGACCGTCTCGGCCCACTACATCGACCACCCGGGCCTCAGGGGCGCCGTCGCGCATTACCTGGAGGCGGAACGGCGCGAGGTGGACATGCACCAGCACTACCTCGAGGCGGCGCTTCCCTTCCGCAAGGACGGCGGCCGCTGCGAGTAGGCCGCCGGCACCTTCCTTCACGCGGCGCAGCCGTTAGGATGCGCCCGCTTCTGCCCGACCGGAGAGACCCATGAGCGCGCCCACCTACGACCCCGACAACATCTTCGCCAAGATCCTCAGGAACGAGATCCCGTCGGAGACGGTCTACGAGGACGAAGCGACCCGCGTGATCATGGACATCATGCCCCGCGCCGACGGGCATGCGCTGGTGCTGCCGAAGGCGGCCTCGCGCAACATCCTCGACATCGAGCCCGCCTCCCTTGCGGCGACGATCGCCACGGTGCAGCGGGTCGCCCGCGCCGCCAAGGCCGCCTTCGCCGCCGACGGCGTCACCGTGCAGCAGTTCTCCGAGGGCGCGGGCGGGCAGATGGTGTTCCACACCCACTTCCACGTGCTGCCGCGCCACGAGGGGGTGCCGCTGAAGCCACACTCGGGCGAGATGGCGCCGGCGGACGAGATCGGCACCGCCGCCGCGAAGCTCCGCGCCGCCCTCAGCGCAGAATGAACCACCCGGCGATCAGCACCGCCTCGGCCGACAGGATGCCGAGCGCGAGGCGCTTGCCGGTCGTCAGGTAGAACGCGAAGCCGAAGGCCACGGCGCTGATGCGCAGCGCCAGCGGCAGCTCCGCCAGCGCCCCGCCCGGACTGAGGATCAGCTTGGCGACGACGCTCGCGACCAGCGCCGTCGCCACCGCCTTCACCCACACGAACACCTCCGACGTGTCCGACACCCGGCCCGCGAAGAGGACGCCCAGCCAGCGCCAGACCTGCGTCGGCAGACAGCTCGCGACGAAGATCGAGAGGTAGGGGCCGAGGGTCGCGAAAGCGGGCATCACGTCGGCGGGCGTCACCGGATCCGTCATGCGCACCGCTTCCACATCCGCCCGACGACGTAGGCGAGCGTGCCGGCGACGAGGCCGGAGACCAGGAGATCGACCCCCGGCACCAACGCGGCCGCGACCGGCCCCATGGCGAGGCCGAACAGCAGCGCCAGCCGGTCCGCATCCACCCGCGCCGCGCCCCACAGCGCGCAGATGAAGTAGATCGGCGTCAGAAACACCAGCGCGCCGCCGACCATCTCGGGCAGTCGGTCGATCATGACGTGGCTGACGCCGACGACGATGGTGCTGACCACCGCCAGCATGATGCCGAAGCCGGCGAAGAAGGGGAGCCGTACCTCGCGCGGCAGGGTGGGGAGCGTGACCATCGAGAACACCCAGGACGTCACCGCGACGAACCAGGAGACGGCGAGCATGGCGAGGCGTCCGCCGTTCTGCGGCCGCACGATCGGCGTCCAGGCGAGCACCATCGGCAGGAACCGCACCGAGGAGAGGGCGACGGCCAGCGCGACCGCCGGCAGGCTGGTCCCCGCCGCGACGAAGCCGACGAACACCACCTGCGCCGGCAACGCGTAGGTCAGCAGCGCGATGAGCATCGCCTCGACCGCGGTGAAGCCGGCCTCCCGCGCCAACGCCGCGAAGCCGATCTGCGCCGAGAAGAGCACCAGCGCCGGGATCGAGAAGACGTTGAGGACCCCGCGCAGGAACCACCGGGAGGCGGACGGCGCGGAAAGCGATTGAGACGACATGCCGCTTCCCTAGCCCCTCGCCCGGCGGCGCACCATATCGCGCCAGCCTATGACGGTCAGGCGATGACGTCCCCTTCGAGGAGCTGGCCGGGGGTGATGTCCTCCAGCGTCACGGCGACGCCGTCGCCCACCAGCACGGTGTTGCCGAGCCCGTCCGCCGCGACCACCAGCGCCGTCGCCCCGCCGATGACGAGGGTGTCGTGACCGGGCTCGAAGTCGGTGACGGTGTCGATCCCGTCGTCCGCATGGAAAAGGAAGCGGTCGGCGCCCGCGCCACCGGTGAGAACGTCGGCGCCGGGACCGCCGACCAGACGGTCGCGCCCCTGCCCGCCGTCCAACGTGTCCGCGCCGGCCTGCCCTTTGAGGAGGTCGCCGCCGCGCCCTCCGGCGAGCGCATCGTCCGCCGCACCGCCGTAGAGGGTGTCGGCACCGGGCCCGCCGTAGACGGTGTCCGCCCCGGCCGCGCCCATCAGCGCGTCGCCCCCGTCACCGCCACGCACGAGGTCGTCGCCACCCTTGGCGCGCACCGTGTCGAACCCGCCGCCGGCGTTGATCACGTTGTCGCCGGCGGTGCCGAACAGCAGGTCGCCGAAGGGGGTGCCGCGCAGGAGGCCGTCACCGTCGGCCCGCACCGGCGGTCCGCCGGGGGTCTCGCGCGGGGTCTCCCCGTCGCCGGGGGCGGCGCCGAGGCTGACGCCCTGCGGCAGGTCGTCCACCGTCACCGTCCTGTCGGCGAAGACGAGGTACTCGATGCCGTGGAGCAGGTCGTTCCCGTCCGCGCCGCCGTGAGCGACCTGGAGCGTGTTGCCGCTCTTGGTGAGCGTATATTCGGCCGCCGGGAAGCGGTAGCGCGCGCCGTCTTCGCCCGCGGCGCCGGTGATCGTGTCGTTTCCCGCCAGGCCGATGAAGAGGTCGTCCCCCGCCCCGCCGTCGATCGCATTGTCCAGCCGCAGGGTCGTGGCGAAGGGCGTGTCGTAGCCGTTGAAGAGGTCGATATATTCCTGCATCGGCGTGCCGTAGGGGTCGTCCGCCGCGTCGAACCCGCCCGACCACAGGAACCGGCTCATCCCCTCGAAGCCGACGAGCCAGGTCCCGCCGAGAATGCCGGAGATCGTCATCTCCTGCCCGTCGAGGATCTGTCCGGCGTAGACGTCGAGCCCGTACTCGGTCAGCGTGCGCCAGTTCCATTCGGTATATTCGCGGACCGCCTTGTCCTGGATCGCGGGGGCGGCGAGGAACTCGGCGGTGCTGTCGATCCCGTCGCGGCCGGTCCAGGCGCCGCTGTAGTCGTGCGCGGCGGTGCCGTCGCCCTCGTAGTAGCCGATCTCTTTCAGCGCCAGTTCGCCGAACTGGTATTTGCCGAGAAAGCCGAGCGGGCTGACGAGCTGATAATTATCCGTCGATTCTCGTTGGCCGAGCGCCTCGAAATAATCGTCGAACGAGCCACGCGACACCATCGGTCCCTCCACACTCGAGCGGGGGCCGGGCGCAGGTTCGCGCTTGGCGAACGCCCGCGGCGGCGAACAACCGCCGCGGGCAAATCACACCATTGGAGTGATTCCATGTCAACGCTGGGCGCGTCGTTCCTGGACCAGCGCGATGAAGATCGACACGCACATCAGGAGCAGCAGGATCGCGAACGGGAAGCCGGTCGCCACCGCCATCGCCTGCAACGCGGCGAGGCCGCCGCCGGCCAGCAGCACGATCGCCACCACCCCCTCGAACACGCACCAGAAAACGCGCTGCGGCACGGGGGCGTTCATCTTGCCGCCGGCTGTGATGGTGTCGATCACCAGCGAGCCTGAGTCCGACGAGGTGACGAAGAAGACGACCACCAGCACGATGCCGATGAGCGAGGTGATCTGCGCCAGCGGGAGCTGGGAGAGCATCTCGAAGAGCTGCACCGGCAGGTCCGCGTCGGCCGCGCCCTGGAAGTTGTCGGCGATCACCTGCTGGATCGCGGTGCCGCCGAAGATCGCCATCCACGTCGCGCACACCAGCGAGGGGATGAGGAGGACGCACACGACGAACTCACGCACCGTGCGACCGCGCGACACGCGGGCGATGAACATGCCCACGAACGGCGACCAGGAGATCCACCAGGCCCAGTAGAAGGCGGTCCAGCCCTGCGCGAAGTTGGTATCCTCGCGGCCGAAGGGGTTGGCGAGCGCCGGCAGGTTGGTGACGTAGTCGGCCAGCGAGCCGAACAGGATCGAGATCAGATCCCCCGTCGGACCGACGAAGAACACGAAGAGCAGGAGCAGCGTGGCGAGCACCAGGTTCGCCTCGGACAGCCGCTTCACGCCGCGGTCGAGCCCGGTCACGACGGATATGGTCGCCATCGCGGTGATCGCGCAGATGAAGAGGATCTTCAGCGTCACGCCCTTGTTGCCGGCCTCGCCCGACCCGCCGCCGAACTCGAACCCGAAGACGGTGCGCGTGCCGTCCTCGACGCTGCCGGTGCCGAACAGGAAGTTGAAGCCTGCGACGGCCTGCTCGGCACCGATGCCGAGCGAGGTGGCAAGGCCGAACAGGGTGGCGAAAACGGCGATGATGTCGATGATGTGGCCGGTCCAGCCCCACACACGGTCGCCGAAGATCGGGTAGAAGGCGGTGCGGATCGCGAGCGGCATGCCGCGATTGTAGGAGAAGAGCGCCAGCGCCAGCGCGACGACGGCATAGATGCCCCACGGATGAAGCGCCCAGTGGTAGATCGCCGCCGAAAGGCCGAGGCGGGCCGCCTCCTCCGGGTTGCCGGCGGCGCCGCCGATGGGCGCCCAGCTGTCGGGCCCGCCGGCTCCGTCCGCAACCGCAGCGCTATAGTGCGACAGCGGCTCGGACACGCCGTAGAACATCAGGCCGATGCCCATGCCGGCGGCGAAGAGCATCGCGAACCAGCCCATGTAGCCGTAGTCCGGCTTCGCATCGGGGCCGCCGAGGCGGATGTTGCCGAGCGGCGTCACGACCAGCATCAGCCCGAACAGCACGAAGATGTTGCCGGCGAGGATGAAGAACCACGAGAAGTTCGACGTCAGCCAGCCCCGCAGACCTTCGAACAGCGCGGTCGCGCCGATGGGAAACAGGAGCGTCACCGCCACGAAGCCGATGATCCCGAGCGCGGCGATGATGAAGACCGGATTGTGAATGTCGAACCAGATGGGCCCGACCTTCTTGGTTATGTTGTCTTGACCGACTTCGTAGTCGATATCGTCGATGGTCGTTGGCGTTGTCTTGATTGCATCGGCCATGGGCCCTCCATCAGTTGTCGGTTCGACGCACCAGCGCGACGCGCAGCCCGGCGCACCTCCCGAACCTCCGGCACAGCCGAAATTCTCCGGCGAAACTCGACGATGGCCAGACCGTCGCGACGGAACCCGGCGGCAGGTTCGAGGTGCGCGGCGCGAGACGGGCGCTCCCTGCGGGGGGTGGAGCGTCCGGTCACGGATCGGCACGTCGGAGGGGTTTGTTCTCGGTCGATTTGAGCGCAGGACAATACCCCTGGCCGGTATTGCGTGGCCCCGAGGCGGCATTCGCGGGTCGTTTCCCCGACCCAGAGCCCGCCGCCCGGGCATGGCGCGCCGCGCGGGCCGCATGAAAAAAGCGCCCCGGAGGCCGGGGCGCTTTCGTCGTCGTATGTGGTCGGGGCTGCGGCCGCCGGCGGCGGTCAGCCCGACAGCGGGACGCGCGGGATGCCGGACGAGCCGGGGCCGGTGGTCGCCTCCGCCTCGTTGGTCTCGTCGTCGTCGTCGTCCTCGATGTCGTCGGCCGGGGCGTTCGGATCGGCGATCGCCTCGAGCGCCAGCTTCCTCTTGCCGCTCTCGTCCTCTTCGACCGTGACCTTCACGGTGCCGCCCTTGCGCAGCTCGCCGAAGAGCACCGCATCGGCCAGCGGCCGCTTGATCTGCTCCTGGATGACACGGCCGAGCGGACGGGCGCCCATCTTCTCGTCGTAGCCTTCCGCGGCCAGAAGCGCGATGGCCGCCTCCGACAGCTCGAAGGTGACGTTGCGGTCGGCGAGCTGGGCTTCCAGCTGCATGACGAACTTCTCGACCACGCGGTGGACCACCTCGGCCGGCAGCGGCGAGAACGGGACGATCGCGTCCAGCCGGTTGCGGAACTCCGGCGTGAACAGGCGGTTGATCGCCTCTTCGTCCTCGCCGGCGCGGCGCGAGCGGTTGAAGCCGATCGGCGCCTTGGCCATGTCCGCCGCGCCCGCGTTCGTCGTCATGATGATGATGACGTTGCGGAAGTCGACCCTCTTGCCGTTGTGGTCGGTCAGCTTGCCGTGGTCCATCACCTGCAGGAGGATGTTGAAGAGGTCCGGGTGGGCCTTCTCGATCTCGTCCAGCAGGAGGACGCAGTGCGGGTGCTGGTCGACACCGTCGGTCAGGAGGCCGCCCTGGTCGAAGCCGACGTAGCCCGGAGGCGCGCCGATGAGGCGGCTCACCGTGTGGCGCTCCATGTACTCCGACATGTCGAACCGCAGCAGTTCCACGCCCATCAGCTCGGCGAGCTGCTTGGCGACCTCGGTCTTGCCGACGCCGGTGGGGCCGGAGAAGAGGTAGGAGCCGATCGGCTTGTTCGGCTCTCTGAGGCCAGCGCGGGCCAGCTTGATCGCCGACGACAGCGTCTCGATCGCGCTCTCCTGCCCGTAGACGACGCGCTTGAGGTTCTGCTCGATGGTCTGGAGCACCTCGGCGTCGTCCTTGGAGACGGACTTGGGCGGGATGCGGGCCATCGTGGCGACCGTCGCCTCGATCTCCTTCACGTCGACCTTCTTGCGGCGCTTGTTCTCGGCCAGCAGCATCTGCGACGCGCCGGTCTCGTCGATCACGTCGATCGCCTTGTCCGGCAGCTTGCGGTCGTTGATGTAGCGGTGGCTGAGCTCGACCGCGGACTTGATCGCCTCGTTGGTGAACTTGAGGCCGTGGAACTCCTCGTACCGCGGCTTCAGGCCCTTCAGGATCTCGATCGCGTCCTCGACGTTGGGTTCCGCCACGTCGATCTTCTGGAAGCGGCGCACCAGGGCGCGGTCCTTCTCGAAGAACTGGCGGTACTCCTTGTAGGTCGTGGAGCCGATGCACTTGATCGCGCCGGACGACAGCGCCGGCTTGAGGAGGTTGGAGGCGTCCATCGCGCCGCCCGACGTCGCCCCCGCACCGATCACGGTGTGGATCTCGTCGATGAACATGATGGCGCCGGGGTACTCCTCGATCTCCTTGACGACCTGCTTCAGGCGCTCCTCGAAGTCGCCGCGGTAGCGGGTACCGGCGAGCAGCGCGCCCATGTCGAGCGCGAAGATGGTGGAATCGTTGAGGACCTCCGGGACGTCGCCCTCGGTAATGCGCTTGGCGAGGCCTTCGGCGATCGCGGTCTTGCCGACGCCGGGGTCGCCCACGAAGAGCGGGTTGTTCTTCTGCCGGCGGCAGAGGACCTGGATGGTGCGGCGGACTTCCTGATCACGGCCGATCAGCGGATCGACCTTCCCCTTGCGGGCTTTCTCGTTGAGATTGATGCAGTAGGCCTCGAGGGCGTCTGTCTTCCGCTTCGGGCCCGCAGCTTCATCCTGCGGCATATCTTCTTCGGCCTCGCGGGTGCGCTCGGCACCGGCGCCAGCGCGCTTTGCGATGCCATGGCTGATGTAATTGACAGCGTCGTAGCGCGTCATCTCCTGCTCCTGCAGGAAGTATGCCGCGTGGCTTTCGCGTTCGGCGAAGATGGCGACGAGGACATTGGCGCCCGTCACCTCCTCTCGGCCGGAAGACTGAACGTGGATGACCGCGCGTTGAATGACGCGCTGGAATGAGGCCGTGGGTTTGGAATCGTCGTCGCCATCGACGACCAGGTTGTCGAGCTCCGTGTCGATGTAGTCGCTGAGGTCGCGGCGTAGCCGGTCCAGATCGACGTTGCAGGCCTTCATGACGGAGGCCGCGTCCTGGTCGTCGACCAGTGCGAGGAGGAGGTGTTCGAGCGTCGCGTATTCCTGGCGACGCTCGTTGGCGGCGGCGAGCGCTTGGTGCAGCGCCTTTTCAAGGCTTCGGGAGAATGACGGCACAGTCGCTCCTCACTTCTTCTCCATCACACACTGGAGAGGATGCTGATGCTTTCGCGCAAAGTCCATCACCTGCGTCACCTTTGTTTCGGCGACCTCGTAGGTGTAAACGCCGCACTCGCCGACGCCGTGGTGGTGGACATGCAACATAACTCTGGTCGCTTCTTCCCTATTCTTCTGGAAGAAACGCTCCAAGACGTGAACGACGAACTCCATCGGCGTGTAGTCGTCGTTTAACAGAAGCACCCGGTACATGTTCGGGCGCTTCGTCTTCGGTTTTGGCCGTGTGATGACCAACGTGCCGGCGTCGTTCCCGTCACCGTTCTCATCACCAGTATCGCCCTCGTCCTTGTCCGAGGCCGTTGGACCCGGCCCACTCGGCGACGCGGACAGGCGCGCGAACGCCCTCGTCATCCGCTTCGGTGCCGATCGGTCCGGAACCCTCGTCATGCTCGCCATCCTGGAACGTCGAAGAACATCGCGCAAGCCGGTACCTGTCGATGATACCGGCTCGGTCGATCGGGAGATTCTGGCGTCTGGGATCGATGGTAAACCCAACGCAGGGCTTGGCAAGAGGCCGACGCCGACATCGTCAAACATGGGAATCCAATCTTGTGGGGACAAGGCTCCCCCGAATGCCAAGGCGTTAGCCCTCCCACGGGCCACCCCTTGCGCGTAACCGATCGAGCGCCGCCAGCCAGTCTGTCAACGCCCAGACGAACGGCGCCGGGCGATCCCCCGCGTCGACGATCTCGATCACACGCAGCACCGTGTGGAGATCGAGGACATGGGGCAGATCCACGGGGCGTCCGCCCCGCGCTTCGTATCGCCGCACGACCCGCGCCGTCAGCTCCGGCGAGACGAACGACGGATAGGACAGGTCGGTATGGCGCGCCCCGAGGCCGGCGTCGCCGAAGTCGAACAGCCCCGTCAAGCGGCCCGCCTCGGCATCGTAGGCCATGTTCCAGCCGTGCGTGTCGAAGTGGCCGAAGACCAGCGCGTCCGGGTGGCTGACCGCGACCCGCCCCATCGTCGCGGCGACGCGCGCCAGCAACGGCGGGTCGAGCACGCGGGCGGCCGCGTCGAAGAGCTGCGCCGCCGGCGGCCAGGGCGGCAGGCGGCCGACCCCGGCGGCCTGCGCCTGCGCGGTGTCGACCTCGTGCAGCGCGACGTACACGGCGGCGACGTCGTCGGCCAGGCGCTCGCGCGCGGCGGGGCCCATCGCGTGATAGGCGGCGGGGTCGACCATCGCCCCGCGCAGCATCGCGTGCTCGGAGAAGAGCCGGGGCGCCGTGTGGAGGCGCATCTGCGGCACGCACGGCATTGCGACATGCCGCCGCGCGAGGCCCGCTCGCGCGAGGTCGAGCCGCGCCGGCTCGCCGCGCAGCCGCGTCGCCGCCGCCTCCGTGCGCGGAAACTTGAACAGCGCGCCCCCCATCTCGACGGCCAGGCAGTCCCATCCGGCCGGATGCACAACCGCCTCGGCCGCGCCGAGATCCGGGCGGACGGCGCGGATCGCATCGCGCGCGGCGGCGAGCTCGGCCAGGTCGACCGCGTCCGGCGCGCTGCGACCCGCCCTCGGGGTGTCGTTCGCGCGGGTCCCCGCGCGGGCGGCGGCGAGAGTGTCGGCGGCCTGCATGTTGCACGAACTCCTCAGTGCTTGCTAAAAATCCAGCGGGCGGGCGATCATCCCCCGGAACGGCGCTTGTGCTGCGACAAGGTCCAATCCAGACGATGTCGGTATATCCGTATTAACCCTGTCGGTTGAGCGGTACGTAACCCTTCATCGTGTGCAATGCGGTGCGTGTTTGCTCAAGCCCGACCGGCAAATGTGCGGATATCCGCTGCCGGAGCGCCGAAGGACCGTATGCACGCCTCAAGCCCCCGTCATCGCAGCGCTTTTGTGCTTTGGATGGCCAAAGCCCTCAGCGTTCTCCTCATCGTCAGCGCGGTGGCCACGCCCGCTGTCGCGAACCCGAAATATGCCGGCCTGGTCGTCGACGCGATCAGCGGCGAGGACCTCTACGCCCAGGACGCCGACGACGCGCGATACCCCGCGTCCCTCACCAAGATCATGACGCTGTACCTCGTGTTCGAGGAGCTGGCCGCCGGCCGGCTGACCCTCGACTCGAAGCTCACGATGTCGGCTTATGCCTCGGCCCGGCCGCCGTCCAAGATCGGCATCAAGCCCGGCGGCACCATGGCCCTGCGGGACGCGATCAAGGCGCTCGTCACCAAGTCCGCCAACGACGTGGCGACGATGGTCGGTGAGAACATCGAGGGATCCGAGCCCGCCTTCGCGCGGCGCATGACCAAGACGGCGCGCCGCCTGGGCATGTCGAAGACGACCTACACCAACGCCTCGGGCCTGCCCGACCCCGACAACGTGACCACCGCGCGCGATCAGGCCACCCTCGGCCTCGCCATCCAGCGCGACTTTCCGCAGTACTACGGCGTATTTCAGACGCGGGTCTTCGAGTACGGCTCGCGCCGCTACGGCAACCACAACCGCCTGCTGGGCCGGGTCGAGGGCGTCGACGGCATCAAGACCGGCTACATCCACGCCTCCGGCTTCAACCTCGTCACCTCCGTGCGCCGCGACGGGCGGCAGGTAGTGGGGGTGGTCATGGGCGGTCGCACCGGCGCCTCGCGCAATCAGCACATGACGGAGCTCATCAACCGCTACATGCCCAAGGCGAAGCGGGGCACCCCGATGGTCTACGCCGCGTGGAGCGACTTCGGCCCGCCGCCGACGCCGCGTGCCCGGCCGACGCTCGCGGTGCGCTTCGCCTCCCGCCTCGCCTCGCGCGAGGAGACGCCGGCGGAAGATCCGATCCAGACGATCCTCGCCTTCGCCTCCAAGACGCGCGAAGCGGTCGGCCCGACCGAGATCGTCGGCACGCCCCGCACCGCGACGGACGCGCTGCAGGCCGTCATCGCCTCCACCGGCGCGACCCTCGCCCCGGCGACCGAGCCGCTGCCGGCCGGCACCACCGAACTCGCCGAGAACATCCCCGCCGCAGGCGCCGCGCCCCGCACGCGAGAGACGGCGGACGCCGCGCCGGAGATCCAGGTCGCCTCGCTCGATCCGGCCGCCGGCACAGCCTCCGCGCCCCAGTCGCCCGCCCCCCGCTTCGCCGCCGCCTTCGACGTGTTCGGCGCGACGGCGCAGACGCGCGGCGACGGACTGAGCGCCATCATCGCGATGCGCACGGTGCCGACGAGCGGCGTCACGATCATCGCCATGGGCTCCGCCCCGCAGACGGTGGGCGAGCGCGCCCCGCGTGATCCGGGCTCGGCGAAGAACGACGCGCGCATGGCACTGCTGGCGGACGAGCCGGCGGCCCTCGGCGAATCAGCCTCCGCCAGCGCGACCAAGACGGCGGCGAATCAGTCGCCCGCGGCGACGCCTGCGGCGGTGAAGAGCGGTTGGCAGATCCAGCTCGGCGCGGTCGACAGCGAAGCTGCCGCCAAGTCCATTCTCGACGATGCGGCGCGAATCGAGCCAGCCATGGCCCAGCAGACGCGGGTAACCCTGGAGACGACCACCCCGAACGGCACCGTTTTCCGGGCGCGCTTCGGTGGTTTCCGGTCCGAGGCCGACGCTGTTTCGGCCTGCAAACGCTTCACTAACCACAACCGGCCATGTTGGGCGGTATCCATGTAACGCACCGGCGCACCCAATGACTGGCGCGCCCATGTGCGCCAGTTGTGAGTCGAGCGATGAGCGTTGTTTCAACTCCGTCCGAGAAGGACGTCTCTGGCCTCGTTGAGTTGGGCGGCCAGAAAAGCAGAGCCCCCATGGTCGGGATGCATCTGCTTCATGAGGCGGCGATGCGCTGCGCGGATCTGGCCCTCGGACGCACCGGGGAGAAGGCCGAGCACTTCGTAGGCCTCATCCTCGGACATGGGACCGCCGTTCGTGCGGCCCGCTCGGCGCGATCCCTGCGACCGCGCGTCTCCATCAGCCTCCACGCCGTCACGCCAACCGGGATGCCGGCGGTCGAGATAAGCCTCAACGAGGAGCTTTGAGTCCTCCTCGCCGGCTGCGGCGAACCCGCGCCACAACTCGGTGAGCTCGGGCGGGAGCATGCCCGAGAAGGCACGGCCCTGGAAGCGACCCGCCAGCACCGTGGCGTCCATATCCCCAGAATCGTGATCGAGCGTCGCCTCGAGCGAGGCGGTCCGCACCGTCGACCCGGTGCCGCTCGACCGGCGGGAGCGTTGCCCGCCCGCGAACGGCCCCGCCCCCCCGAACGGGTTGGCACCGAACGGCCCGCCGGTGAACGCCCCCTGCCGCGACAGGCGCCCCAACCCCGCGCCGATCAGCGAGATGCCCAGAGTCGGACGCCCGCGCAGCAGCAGGAAGAGGCCCACAAGGATGAGGCCGGCGTTGCCGCCGTGGCGCACCTTCTGCGCCAGCGCGGCGGTGTTGGCGCCGGCGAACCAGCGCGCGGCGACCACCATGGCCGCGAACAGCAGCAACCCCACCAGCAGCGGCAGGAGGAGGAGGATCACGACAGCTTCTCCAGGAGGAGGCGCGCGCCCCCGTCCCCCTTGGCGCTGCGGTCCGCCAGCGCCTTGCGCCCGCCCGCGGCGTAGACGGCGACGGCCTTGAGGAGCCTGGCCAGCTCCGCCCCCGCCGCGCCGTCGAGTGTCAGGTGCGCGCCGCCCGACAGGCGGGCGATCTCGGCGAAGGCCCGCGTCGCCGCCGGGTCGCGCCGTTCCTGGAAGATGAAGACGGGCACCTTCAGGAGGCCGAGCTGCCCCGCCCGCTCGCCCAGGAGGTCGACGTTCTCCTCCATCGCGTCGCCGACGTAGACGAGGGCCTGCACCGGCTGGCGGCGCGTCTCGTCGAGCGCGCGGGCGAGCACCTTGGCGATCTGCGTGCGACCGGCCCGGCAGTCGATCCGGGTCATCATCTCGCCGAGCCGGCCGCCGTCGGAGATCCACTTGGAGGCACGGCATTCGCCGAACCCGCGGAAATAGACGAGCTGCATGTCGAGCCCGCCCACCGCGTCGGCCTCGGCGAACATGTCGGCCTGGATGTGGCAGGCGCGGTCCCAGGTCGGCTGCCGGCTCATGGTCGCGTCGAGCGCGAAGATCAGCCGGCCCCGCGCGCCGCCGGTCGTCGGCGCCATCGCTTTGGCCCGCGCCAGGAAAGCCTCGATATCGCCGCGGCTGGACGCATCCGGCGTCCGCGCGTCCGGCTTGACGGGGGTTCTATCGCTATTCTTTGCCACGCTGTGAAGATAAGCGTTTCGCGCGAAGCTGCCAGCGGGGGCGCGACGGCATGCGCCGCCCCCTCCCCTCGCGGTCTCGGCGCTCAGCCGCCGGCGCGCATCTTCTCGGTCCGGCGGCGCATCATCTCCATGAAGGTCAGCAGCAGGATGGAGACGCATACCAGGATCGTGGCGAGGGCCAGGATCGTCGGACTGATCTCCTCGCGCAACGAGCCGAACATCTGCACCGTCATCGGCACCTGACGCGGCCCGGCGAGGAAGAGCACCACCACCACCTCGTCCAGCGAGGTGATGAAGGCGAAGAGCGCGCCGGCGACGATGCCGGGCGTCAAAAGCGGCAGGATCACCTTGAAGAAGGTCGTCGTCTGGTTCGCCCCCAGCGACTGCGAGGCGCGGATGAGCTGATTGTCGAACCCGGAGAGTGCCGCGGTCACCGTGATCACCACGAACGGCGCGCCCAACACGACGTGGCTCATGATGATGGCGAAGTAGGTCTGCGACAGGTTCACCCGTGCGTAGAACGCGAAGAGCGCCGCGGCGGTGATGATCAGCGGCACGATCATCGGCGAGATCAGGAACGCCGTGATCGCGGCCCGCGCCGGCATCTCCCGCCGCGACAGGCCGAGCGCTGCGAGCGTGCCGAGCGAGGTCGCGATGATCGCCGAGATGGTGGCGATGAAGAACGAGTTCTGGATCGAGCGTGTCCACTCGCCGCTGTTGAACAGGTTGTCGTACCAGCGCATCGAATATCCGTCGGGATCCAGCGCCAGCATCTCCTTGGTGAAGGTGAAGTACGGCGTCGCGTTGAACGACAGCGGGATGATGACGATGATCGGCGCGACGAGGAAGAAGAAGATCAGGCCGCAGAGCACCAGGTAGGTGATCCGCCAGGCGCGCTCGAGGCCGGATTCGTATGCGGGACGTGCCATCAGATCACCCGAACTTCAGCCGGTCGACACCCACCAGCTTGTTGAACAGCCAGTAGAGGACCAGGACGCCGACGAGGAGGATGGTGGCCAGCGCCAGCGCCAGCCGAAGCTGCGAGAGCGAGCCGGTCATCCGGTCGGCAATGAGGTTGGAGATGAAGATACCGGACTCGCCGCCGACCAGCGCCGGGGTAATATAGTACCCGATCGCCAGAATGAAGACGAGCAGCACGCCGGCCGCCAGCCCCGGCACCGTCAGCGGCATGTAGACGGTGAGGTGGGCGCGCAGCGGCGTCGCGCCCATGGACCGGGCGGCGCGCGTCAGCGAGGGCGGGATGGTCTTCATCACCGAGTAGAGCGGCAGGATCATGAACGGCAGCAGGATGTGCGTCATCGCCACGATGGTGCCGATGCGGTTGTAGATCATCCGGATCCGCCCCTGCTCATCGACGATATGCAGGAGCACGAGGACGTCGTTCACCACCCCCTCCTGCTGCAGGAGCACGATCCACGCCGACGTTCGCACCAGGAGCGAGGTCCAGAACGGCAGGAGGACGAGGATCATCAAGAGGTTGGCCCGCGCGGGCGGCAGGGTCGCCAGGAGGTGGGCCACCGGATAGCCCAGCAGGATCGTCAGCACCGTGATGAGCCCGCTCATCCACGCCGTCTGCCAGAAGGTCTGCGTGTAGACCTGGAGATATTCGGGCCGGCGGACGATGTCGCCGTCCTGGTTGTACTCGTAGTCGAGGGCGCGGAGGTAGTAGGCCGGGGTCAGCGTACGCGATTCGCGTTGGATCAGCTTCCACAGACGCGGGTCGCCCCAGTCGTCGTCATCGGCGAGCAGCGCGTCCTTGTAGGGCGCCTTGAACTCTTCGGACGCGCGCATCGCCCCCATCATGGTGGAACGCACGCCCGGCAGCTCGGCGTTGAGGCGGGCGGCGACGCGGCCGATCGTCGAGCGGCCACCGGCGTTGAGGTCCGTCACCATCGCGGCGAAGACGTCCTCGGACGGGAGGTCGGCGCCCTCCCAGTCGGCGATCGCCTCGGCGGTGTTGGGCAGGTAGCTCGCGACCTCCGGGTTGGAGACCGAGCGCGTCATCATCTGGATGATGGGGATGGTGTAGGTGAGGAGCAGGAAGGCGAAGAGCGGCAGAACGAGGAGCAGCGCGTTGCGGCGGGCCTTGGCGTTGGCTTTGCGCAGCGCCTGCTTCAGCGGCTTGCCGTCCGCCGTCGTCAGCGGCCCTTGTGGCGGCTCTGCGGCCATGGCGCGCGGTGCGGCGGCGTCGGTCATTGCGCGTTCCGTTGCTCGTTGCGACTCAATGGGCGTCTCGTCCTTCACCCGAGGTGGGGGCGGCGCGCCCGTCGGGAGCGCGCCGCGAAGGCTCGGTTACGAGTTGAGCCAGGCGTTGAAGCGCTCCTCGAGCGCGTCGCCGTAGTCGGCCCAGAAGTCGGTGTTGAACTGGATCGCGTTCTGGAAGTTCTCTTCCGCGGTCGGCATGTGCGGCTTCATGTCGATGTCGGTCTCGACATCCTTGCCGCCGTCTTCCTTCCACAGGTTGCCGACGAGCTCGACCGAGGAGGTGCGGGCCGGGGCGTAGGAGATCCACTTCGCCTGATCGGCCAGCCGCTGCGTATCGGTGGCGAAGTTCAGGTACTCCATGATCTCGTCGAACTGCCCGGTGTCGACCGGGACGACCCAGCCGTCGACCTCGAACATCTGACCGTCCCACATGATCTCGAAGGGCTGACCCTCGTTGACCTGGGCGTTGAAGATGCGGCCGTTGTAGGCGGTCACGATGTTGGCCTCACCGTCGGCCAGCATCTGCGGCGGCTGCGCGCCGGCGTCCCACCAGATGATGTCGTCCTTCAGCTCGTCGAGCTTGGCGAACGCCTGGTCCTGGCCCTCGGGCGTCGCCAGCACGTCGTAGACCTCGGAGGGGTCGACACCGTCGGCGATCAGCGCCCACTCGAGGTTCTTCTGCGGGATCTTCTCGAACGAGCGGGTGCCGGGGAACTTCTCGGTGTCCCACACGTCCGCCACCGTCTTCGGCCCGCCGTCGGGGTAGGCGTTGGTGTTGTAGGCGAACATGGTGGCGTAGAGGATCTGCGGCACGAAGCAGTCGCCGGTCGTCCCCTCGATGAAGTCGTCGGCGGCGGAGGTGCCGTCCGGGGCCTCGGCGAGCTGGTCGAACGGGATCTCCTCCAGGAGGCCCTCGTCACAGGCGCGCTGGGCGTCGGCCTGCAGCATGTCGACGACATCCCAGGTCACGTTGCCGGCTTCGACCTGGCTGCGGATGCCCGCCAGCGCCTGGTTGGACTTGTCCTCTTCCAGGATCTGGATGCCGGTCTTCTCGGTGTACGGCTCGTGGTAGGCCTTGCGCTGGCTCATCGAGTAGGCGCCGCCCCACGACACGATGTTGAGCGGCTCCTGCGCGGCGGCGGCCCCCGCGGCCAACAGCGATGCGGTGGTGCCGATCAGAATTTGCCTGAGCAAAATTCACTCTCCCTTGGTTTGTCTTGCCGGATCGTCCGGCGTCGTCGTCGAAACGTCGACCGCGGGGCGGGCGCGGCGCGTGGCGCCGTCCGCTCCGCGTCCGGTTCAGGTCACGATCGGATCGAGCGCGTGGCAGTCCTCGGTGGACCAGCCGACGGTCACGTCCGTTCCTTCGGCCAGTGCCACGACGCGCTTGTCGTTGGGGACCTTGACGATGAATTCGTCGTTCCCTTCAACCGAAAGTCGTGCCCGAATGGTATCGCCCAGATAGATCAGCTCTTCAACACGGCCGCCGAGCGTCGTGTCGGCCGCGCCGTTGCCGATCGTCACCCGCTCCGGGCGCAGCGACAGCGTGGTACGCCCCCCCTCCCCGTCGACGTTGACGGGCGAGGCGGTCACGGTGGCGCCGGTGTCCAGCGTCACCTCGCAATGGCCGTCGACCATCTTGGTGACCGTGCCGGACAGCTTGTTGTTCTCGCCGATGAACTGCGCGACGAACGAGTTGGTGGGGTGCTCGTAGAGCTCCGCCGGGGGCGAGAGCTGTTGGATCTTGCCGTCGTTGAAGACGGCGACCCGGTCGGACATCGTCAGCGCCTCGGTCTGGTCGTGGGTGACGTAGACGACCGTGACGCCGAGATTCTCGTGGATGTGCTTGATTTCGTACTGCATCTGCTCGCGCAGCTGCTTGTCGAGCGCGCCCAGCGGCTCGTCCATCAGGACGAGGTTGGGCTCGAACACCAGCGCCCTGGCAACGGCGATGCGCTGCTGCTGGCCGCCGGAGAGCTGCGCCGGGCGGCGACCGCCGAAGCCGGACAGCTCCACCATCGCCAGCGCGCGATCGACCTTGGCCTTGACGTCGGCCCGGCTCATGCCGCGCACCTTGAGCGGGTAGGCGAGGTTCTCGCCAACGGTCATGTGCGGGAAGAGCGCGTAGTTCTGGAACACCATGCCGATGCCCCGCTTGTGCGGCGGCAGCTGGCCGATCGGCCGGCCGTCGAGATAGATCTCGCCGTGGGTCGGCGGTTCGAAGCCGGCGAGCATCATCAAGCAGGTGGTCTTGCCCGAGCCCGATGGGCCGAGCATCGTCAAGAATTCCCCGGCGCGAATGTCGAGGTTCAAGTCTTTCACGACGAGAGTTTCCCCGTCGTAGCTCTTTTGCACGCCATCGAACTTAACCGCGGCGCCTGGTGTCTGTCGTTGTGAGCTCAGGGCGTCACCCGTCAGGTTGCTGGTGCCGCACATAACGGCATGCCTATTGGGCGGGCGTCAACATCCTTTTTCGACTGCTTTTCGCCTTCGGCGCGCATCGGGGGGCTCGCAACGTCAGGCCGGCGGCCACGATCCGCGGCACGGCTTCGGCCGTTCGGCCGCGCGGTCGAGGGGCCCGGTCAGCCTCGTTTTCGCCATATTGCCGACAACATTCCTCGCGTGGTGCGACGGCGCGGCCGGCGTCGGGCGAGGTGGTCGCGGACGGCATCGACCTCGTCCGGCGAGAAGCGCGCCATGTCGGCGAGGCGAGGCGCGCCGGCGATGTCGCGCCGGTCGTCGAAGCTGTCGATCGGGACGCCGAGCACCGCGTCGACGTAGGCGCGATCCTCGGCGAGGGCGGCGTCCACCGCCGCGGCGACCTCGACCGGCAGGCGGAAGGGCGGGCCCGGAACGCCGACGACCGCGCGCCGCAAAGCCTCGACCGAGCGCCCGCCGCCCCCCTCGGTGAGGAGGGACGCGATCGACGGCGGCAGCACGGCGAGCGGATCACCGTCGCGGCCGTTGAGGGCGGAGAGGAGCTTGATCGCCGTCATCGACACGGCGCTGTTCTCACGCGGCGCCCGCTCGCCGGCGAGCGAGGGCAGCGGTCGCTCGATCATGCCCAGCACGGTGCGCAGGATACATCCGTCCACCAGCCCTCCCCGGTGGTAGACGGCGAAGCGCACGGCGTCCGCGCCGAACACGCGGCGGTGCTGCTCGAACCGGGCCGCGTAGGTCGGGACCGGCGGGCGCGCGGCGAGATCGTCGAACGTCAGTTTGTAGCGCACGCGCTGCTGGGCGGCGCTGCGGGCGAAGGATCGCGGCGGGCGCACCATCGCGAGGACGACGATCCTATCGACGTAGCGCAGCAGGAAGGCCCGCAGGTCACGGCAGGCGTCCTGCGGGAAGTGGCCGACCCCCTCGCCGGAGAGGAAGAGGTCGTGACCGGCGGCCGCGGCCGCGGCACAGGTGGCCTCGAGGCCGGTGCGCAGCATGTCCGCCCGGCCGAGAAGCTCGGATCCGCCGCGTCGGTCGAGCAGGCGCGCCAAGGTCGGGTCGTCCGGCCGGAAGATCGCGGCCAGCGGCATGGAGTGGTTGTCGCCCAGCACCTCCGGATAGACGAGGCCGTCGGCACGGGCGAGGTCGCGCACGCGGGCCATGTGGCTCTGCAGCGCCGTCGTCCCGGTTTTGTTCATGCCTATGTGAAGATATGCCGTCGACATGTACACCGGGGTTGCCCTGCCTCGATGCGGAGGCCGGGCCGATCGCGTCTCAGTTCATGGGCCGCGGACGTGTTCCGGTCCGGGCTGCGTCTCGTCTTGCTCGGCGCCGGTGTCAGCGGCGGCCGGCGCGGACACGCACCGGCTGCAACTCCCGCTGCGGCGGGACCAGCATTCCGGCCCAGCCGTCGCGGGTGCGGCCCCCGTTCCCGCTCGACCGGTGGAGCATGAGCGCGACGCTCATCTGTACGCTGGCGAAGGTGACGACGAAGAACGCCGTCATCACCGCCAAGGCCAGCACGCCGACGTCGCTACGGGCGACGAGACCGCCCAGGCCGCCGACGTCGCCCAGCATGAGCAGCGTCACCGTGACGGCCGCGATCCCCGCGCCGACGAGCGCGTGCGCGGCGAGGAAGCGGATGAGACGAAAATCTTGAGACTGACGCATGCGATCACCCCACGTGGCGGACCGGGTCCGTCGAGAGAGGATAGGAGACGCGAGCGCCGCCGTCACGGCAATTCGTCGGGCGCGGCCCAACTTTAAATGGCGGTCCTTTTGCTGGCCGCCACAACGACAAAAGCCGCCGCTCGCCGCGCGGCGGCGTCTTTTGCTGGGCAAAGGACGCATTATCTTTGTCATGGTGCCGGCTTCGTGCGGCACCCGCGGTGGCATTCGCACCGCGAATTTCCGTTGCGGTGCGCGGGCATCTTCATGACGTGCGCCGAGACAGGGGGACACGTATGAACATCGAGAAACTGTCCGATCGCACGCGCGGCTTCATCCAGTCCGCGCAGACCAACGCGATCGGCGCCGGGCACCAGCAGTTCACGCCCGAACACATCCTCAAGGCTTTGCTGGACGACCCCGACGGCCTCGCCGCCGGCCTGATGACGGCCGCCGGGGCCCGCCCCAAGGAGGCGCACGCCGCCGTCGAGCGGGCGCTGGGCAAACTGCCGAAGGTCGATGGCTCCGGCGCGGGCGACCTGCGGCTCGTCTCCGGCACCGTCAAGGTGCTGAACCAGGCCGAGACGCTGGCGCAGAAGGCGGGCGACTCGTTCGTCACCGTCGAGCGGCTGCTGTTGGCGCTCGCCTCCGAGCCTTCGACCGAGAGCTTCAAGATCCTGAAGGCCGCCGGGCTGACGCCGCAGGCGCTCGAGAGCGCGATCGCCGACCTGCGCAAAGGCCGCACCGCCGATTCCGCCGGCGCCGAAGACAGCTACGACGCCTTGAAAAAGTACACGCAGGACCTGACCGCGGCCGCGCGCGACGGCAAGCTCGACCCGGTCATCGGCCGCGACGAGGAGATCCGCCGCACGATCCAGGTGCTGTCGCGCCGCACGAAGAACAACCCGATCCTGATCGGCGAGCCCGGCGTCGGCAAGACCGCGATCGCCGAGGGCCTGGCCCTGCGCATCGTCAACGGCGACACGCCCGAGAGCCTGAAGGACAAGAAGCTCCTCAGCCTCGACATGGGCGCGCTGATCGCCGGCGCGAAGTATCGCGGCGAGTTCGAGGAGCGGCTGAAGTCGGTGCTGGGCGAGATCAAGTCGGTGGGCGACGTGGTCCTCTTCATCGACGAGGTGCACACCCTGGTCGGCGCCGGCAAGGGCGACGGGGCGATGGATGCGTCCAACCTCCTCAAGCCGGCTCTGGCCCGCGGCGAGCTGCACTGCGTCGGCGCGACGACGCTCGACGAGTACCGCAAGTACGTCGAGAAGGACGCCGCGCTCGCCCGCCGGTTCCAGCCGCTGTTCGTCGACGAGCCGACCGTGGAGGACACCGTCTCCATTCTGCGCGGCCTGAAGGAGAAGTACGAGCTGCACCACGGCGTGCGCATCTCCGACTCGGCGATCGTGTCGGCCGCGCAGCTCTCCAACCGCTATATCCAGGACCGCTTCCTGCCGGACAAGGCGATCGACCTCGTCGACGAGGCGGCCTCGCGGCTGCGCATGCAGGTCGACTCCAAGCCCGAGGAGCTGGACGAGATCGACCGGCGCATCATGCAGCTGTCGATCGAGCGCGAGGCGCTGCGCAAGGAGGAGGACAAGGCGAGCCAGGACCGCCTGGAGCGGCTGGAGCGGGAGCTTGCCGACCTCGAGGACCGGTCCGACGAGCTGACCACCAAGTGGCGCGCCGAGAAGGAGAAGCTCGCCGGGGCGCAGGGCGCCAAGGCCGAGCTGGACCAGGCGCGCAACGAGCTGGCCAACGCGCAGCGGCGCGGCGACCTCGCCAAGGCCGGCGAGCTCGCCTACGGCGTGATCCCGGAGCTGGAGCGCAAGATCGCCGAGGCCGAGGGCGCGGGGTCCGGCGGCATGGTCGAAGAGGCGGTGACGTCCTCGCACATCGCCCAGATCGTCTCGCGCTGGACCGGCATCCCGGTCGACAAGATGCTGGAAGGCGAGCGCGACAAGCTGATGCGCATGGAAGAGGAGCTGGAGCGGCGGGTCGTCGGCCAGGCCGAGGCCGTGCACGCCGTCTCGGCGGCCGTGCGTCGCTCGCGCGCCGGTCTGCAGGATCCCAACCGGCCGATCGGCTCCTTCATGTTCCTCGGCCCGACGGGCGTCGGCAAGACCGAGCTGACCAAGGCGCTGGCCCACTTCCTGTTCGACGACGATACCGCGATGGTCCGCATCGATATGTCCGAATATATGGAGAAGCACGCCGTCAGCCGCCTGATCGGCGCCCCTCCGGGCTATGTCGGATACGAGGAGGGTGGCGCACTGACCGAAGCCGTGCGGCGCCGGCCCTACCAGGTCGTCCTGTTCGACGAGATCGAGAAGGCCCATCCGGACGTCTTCAACGTCCTCCTTCAGGTGCTCGACGACGGGCGCCTGACGGACGGCCAGGGACGGACGGTCGACTTCCGCAATACGATCATCGTCATGACGTCCAACACGGGGGCCGAGTTCCTGGCCAACCAGGGTGAGCACGACGACGTCGAAGCGGTGCGACCGCAGGTGATGGAGATGGTCCGGGCGACGTTCCGGCCCGAGTTCCTCAACCGGCTCGACGAGATCGTCCTGTTCTCGCGCCTGAAGCGGGCGCAGATGACGGCGATCGTCGACATCCAGCTCAAGCGGCTCGACGCGCTGCTGGCCGAACGGAAGATCACGCTGGACGTGCCGCAGAATGCGCGCGAGTGGCTGGCCGAGCGCGGCTACGACCCGGTCTACGGCGCCCGCCCGCTGAAGCGGGTGATCCAGAAGGAGGTGCAGGACCCGCTCGCCGAGGCGATCCTGTCCGGCACCGTCGCCGACGGGGACACCGTGGTCGCCGTGCCGACCGCCGAGCGGCTCATCTTCGAGCCGGCGGGCAAGGCGGTCGAGGCCGCCTGACCGCGCATCACGGCCGGCGACGCGCGCCTTTTACATCCGAACCAAACGCGCCGGTGAACCTCACCGGCGCGTTTTTCGTGCGCGGGTGCGCCGGCGGCCGCTTTCCATGGACATATCTTAAATTGCAGTCACACGCTTAAATTGGTAAACAGGCGGAAGTCGGCACGTCCGCGAGGGAGACAAAGAATGCAGCGACACGGCGTATTCATCGTGGTCCTGCTGGGGGCCGGCGCGTTCGGCGCGACCGCGGCGCCGATGCCCCTCCCCGGCCTGCTTCAACCCCTCGCCGATCCGCTGACGCCGGGCCAGGCGATGCTCTCGTGGTGTGGCGCGCTGTTCGCATTGCAGGTGGCGGTGTTCGCGTTGGCGGCACTTCGGCGGCCGGGCCGGGCCTTCGGCACCCTCGTCGTTCTCGCGGCGATCGGCGCCTCGTTCTGCCTCGGCCCGGTGGTGGCGTTGCTCATGTCGGGCGCCGTGCTGGCGGCGCTGCCGCTGGTCCTGGGGCAGGCGCCGCCGCCCCGCCCGGCCCCGGAAGAGCCGGCCGCCCCCTCGCGGCGCCCGCGCCGGCTCTTCGCCTGAACGACCGAACGCGCTGACGGGCGGCGGACCCGGCCGCCGCAACGAAAAGAGCGCGCCGGGGCCCGGCGCGCTCTGGTACCCTCGTACTGCGGTGGGCGCTTCAGCGGCGCGCCACCTCGATGCGCTTCTCGGTCAGCAGCGCGTCGATCCGATCGCGCTCGGAGCGGAAGGCGACCAGCGCCTCGCCCGACAGCTCCTTGCCGCGGCGCAGACGGATCTTCAGCGGGTTCACCGGGCGGCCGTTGACGTGCACCTCGAAGTGGAGGTGCGGGCCGGTGGAGAAGCCCGTCGACCCGACGTAGCCGATGACCTGGCCCTGCTTCACCCGCAAGCCCGGCTTGATCCCCTTGGCGATGCGCGACTGGTGCGCGTAGCCGGTCATGTAGCCGTTGAGGTGCTGGATCGCGACCCAGCGGCCGTAGCCGGCCTTCCAGCCCGCCTGCTTCACCACGCCATCGCCCGCCGCGTAGATCGGCGTGCCCCGCGGGGCGGCATAGTCGACGCCCTTGTGCATGCGCTGGCGACGCAGGATCGGGTGGCGGCGCATGCCGAAGCCCGAGCGGTAGACGCCGCGCTCCATGGGCTTGCGCATGAGGAAGCGATCGCCCGATCGGCCGTCCTCGTCATAATAGTCGACCGTGCCGTCGTCGGACTTGTAGCGGTAGAACCGCTTCTCGACCCCGCCCGCGGTGAGCGAGGCGAAGAGCAGCTCGCTCGGCTCCTCGGAGCCCGGCTCGACCTGCGAATGCAGCACGGTGAGCGCATCGCCCGGCCGCACGGAGGCGTTGTAGTCCACCTCGTTGGCGAAGGAGGCGACGAGGATGTCGCGCACGCGGTCCGGCAGCTCGTGGTCGACCGCGGTCTGGTAGAGGCTCTTGTAGAGCGACGGCGTCTGGCTGCGCGGTGCGGAGACCTGCAGCGTCGCGACGTCCGGCGCCGGGCCGGCGGGTGCCTCGCCCAGCACGAATTCGCCGCTGTCGGTCATCGCCACGGAGGCGACGTGGGTCTCGTCCTGATAAATCGACAGGCGGGCGGGGCGACGTTGCGCCTCGGCGCCGTCCTCGTCGAGCTGGAAGCCGATGCGCAGCGTCTGGCCGGGCATCAGCTTGGCGACACCGACGTCGGTCAGCACCTTGTCGATCGCCTTGACGTCGCGCGCCTCCACGCCGCTGCCGACGAGGATCTTGGAGAGCGTATCGCCCGGCTGCACCAGCTCGACGAGTTCGTTGTCGCTGGGCTCCTCGTCGTCGGCGACGGTGGTCTTGACGAGCTCGGAGACGTTCTCCGGGATGACGACGAGGTTGGGTGCCACTTCCTCGGACGGGTCCACGAACGCCGCATCGTCGGCGAGCGCCGCGCCGTCGACCGAGGCGATCACGGTCGGCGCACCGGGCTCGGCGGCGGGTGGCTCGGCCCCGCGCAACTGGCGGACCACGTCGCGGTCCTCCAGCTCGAGGTCGTCCTGGAAGGTCACGCTGTCGTCGAGCGGGAAGTCGGAGACGGAGACGGTGATCTCGCCGTCGACCGCCTGGGACGAGATGGCGTCGGTGACGCTCTTGCCGGCCTTGGTCTCGGTCGAGACCAGCTCGCGCGCGTTGAAATCGGGAACATCGCCGATGTCCTTGGAGTCGAGCACCAGCGACGCGTTGACCATCACATAGGGGCGCTTGGCGATGAGCCGCTCCTCCCCCTGCCGCACCACGGTGGCGATCTCGATCACCCGGCGCGACGACACTGCCTCGAAGGACGGGCGCACGCGGTCGCCCTTCTGGCTCTTGCGGGCGGTGCGCGGCTGGATGGTGGCGTCGCTGAGCGGCGCGGCCTGCGCGGACACGACGTAGCGCCCGTCGAGCGCGGCGACGAGGGCTCCCCCCATCAGGGCGGTCGAGGTAATGGCGGTCACGACGGCGCCGAAGAGCCATCGAAGGCTGACCCCGCGCCGGGAGTACCGCGACGGGTCGGCGTCTCCCATCATGATGGGAGGTTCGTCACCGAGTTCGACGGCTCTAGGCTTGCGGCTTTCTGATGCCACGGTCGATCCTCATGAAACGCATACACGGAAGGCCACCTTCATAAGGGAAGGCGGCGGGCGACGAAAGGATGGAAGATCGTCGCGGGGGCTGGCGGCAGGGTTGCCGCGGGCGGGCAGCGGTGCGCCCGCGCACTTCGCGGCGCCGGACTTCGCCAACGGCTCCGGAGCGTTAAAGAGATCCCTTCGCCGCCCCGCCTCTGCGAGGACGCGCCCGCCGCCACCAGATTCCGCCAATCCTTTCCGAGATGTAATCCGGTTCTCCACACCCCGGCGTCGGGCCTTGTGAAGTTTTTGCGAATCGGTCGTTGACACCTCGGGGGCGGGTCCGTATATCCCCATCACCGACGGGGCGACGCCGACTGAGGCGATCGCGACTGACCTGTCGGCTCCACGGAAAGCGAAGCCTGGATGGCCTGAGAGATCGGGACGGGGGCGGCTTTTCGCTTCTTTCGGAGGACATTGTCCTCCACGGCGCCGCTGGGCACCGGGTTCTTTGACAAGTGAATGCGAAGAAAGAGAAACGTGGGCGGCGTTGTCCCTGCGGATCCCTTCGGGGATCAACAAGACAACGGCGGACACGTCTCTAGATGACGGACCGCTCCGCAGTGATGCGGAGAGTGTGTCCTCGTCAGCGTCCGGTCGCTTCGGCGGCTGGACATGAGAATGTGATTCTTGCTGGATTAAATGTCTCAACTTGAGAGTTTGATCCTGGCTCAGAACGAACGCTGGCGGCAGGCTTAACACATGCAAGTCGAACGCACCCTTCGGGGTGAGTGGCAGACGGGTGAGTAACGCGTGGGAACCTACCTATCGGTTCGGAATAACGTTCGGAAACGGACGCTAATACCGGATACGTCCTTCGGGAGAAAGATTTATCGCCGATTGATGGGCCCGCGTTGGATTAGCTAGTTGGTGTGGTAACGGCGCACCAAGGCGACGATCCATAGCTGGTCTAAGAGGATGATCAGCCACACTGGGACTGAGACACGGCCCAGACTCCTACGGGAGGCAGCAGTGGGGAATATTGGACAATGGGCGCAAGCCTGATCCAGCCATGCCGCGTGAGTGATGACGGCCTTAGGGTTGTAAAGCTCTTTCGCTAGGGATGATAATGACAGTACCTAGTAAAGAAGCCCCGGCTAACTTCGTGCCAGCAGCCGCGGTAATACGAAGGGGGCTAGCGTTGTTCGGAATTACTGGGCGTAAAGCGCGCGTAGGCGGATCATTAAGTCAGGGGTGAAATCCCGGGGCTCAACCTCGGAATTGCCTCTGATACTGGTGGTCTTGAGTCCGTGAGAGGTGAGTGGAACTCCGAGTGTAGAGGTGAAATTCGTAGATATTCGGAAGAACACCAGTGGCGAAGGCGGCTCACTGGCACGGTACTGACGCTGAGGTGCGAAAGCGTGGGGAGCAAACAGGATTAGATACCCTGGTAGTCCACGCCGTAAACGATGATAGCTAGCCGTCGGGGTGCATGCATTTCGGTGGCGCAGTTAACGCATTAAGCTATCCGCCTGGGGAGTACGGTCGCAAGATTAAAACTCAAAGGAATTGACGGGGGCCTGCACAAGCGGTGGAGCATGTGGTTTAATTCGAAGCAACGCGCAGAACCTTACCAGCTCTTGACATGCCTTGCTACCAGCGGAGACGTTGGGTTCCCTTCGGGGACAAGGACACAGGTGCTGCATGGCTGTCGTCAGCTCGTGTCGTGAGATGTTGGGTTAAGTCCCGCAACGAGCGCAACCCTCGCCTCTAGTTGCCAGCATTTGGTTGGGCACTCTAGAGGGACTGCCGGTGATAAGCCGAGAGGAAGGTGGGGATGACGTCAAGTCCTCATGGCCCTTACGGGCTGGGCTACACACGTGCTACAATGGCAGTGACAATGGGTGAATCCCAAAAAGCTGTCTCAGTTCGGATTGTTCTCTGCAACTCGAGAGCATGAAGTTGGAATCGCTAGTAATCGTGGAACAGCATGCCACGGTGAATACGTTCCCAGGCCTTGTACACACCGCCCGTCACACCATGGGAGTTGGTTCTACCCGAAGACGCTGTGTTAACCGTAAGGGGACAGGCGGCCACGGTAGGGTCAGCGACTGGGGTGAAGTCGTAACAAGGTAGCCGTAGGGGAACCTGCGGCTGGATCACCTCCTTTCTAAGGAAGACGAAGATCAAGGCTTGCCTTTCTTTGTCTCTTGGAAACACGCCGGCATTCAAAGCCGGCATTTGGCGGGATGGCGCCGCCTTCGTTTCTCTTTCTTCATCAGAACGGTTTTGGTGGTTGGATCCACCGGTCTTCGGACCGGTTGTGTTTCGATCCTCGGCCGCGTATCAGGCCGTCTTGAGCTTTGCGGTTCGCCGCAGCGTTCCCGATGCGCACCCACCTCGTGCTCGAGCAGCGCGAAGCGCGGTAGCACATCAAACGAGGGCATGTAGCTCAGGTGGTTAGAGCGTACGCCTGATAAGCGTAAGGTCGATGGTTCGAGTCCATCCATGCCCACCATATTTTCCGCGCGAAGCGCGGGGCGCTGTCGGCCTACTCGAGCGCGATGCGGCTGCCTCCAACGGGCGCCCTGCTCGCCGCGCGAAACGAAGGGTCGAGCCAGACCGACGACACGAAGGTTCATCTGAGGTGCCGGCCGGCTCGAGGGTCGTTCGGCTCCGAGCGTGCTCGAGGAGCGCGAGAGAAAGAGGGGCCTTAGCTCAGCTGGGAGAGCACCTGCTTTGCAAGCAGGGGGTCGTCGGTTCGATCCCGACAGGCTCCACCATCTTCGCCGCGCGAAGCGAACGCCGTTCTGATTGAAAGAAACCCGTTTCCCGGCCTCCACGGAGGTTCGGGCCGGCCGTGAGCCTCGTCTCCGGCCACCGCATCACTGACATCGTAAAGAGAAGATTTGTTCGCCCACTGGGCTGGACGCACGGATCCCGAGCGGAGCTCGCGAGACGTGCATCATGTCCGGACCGGTGCGATGGTGAGGGATTACGTTATCTCCGACATCCAGCACGACCCGCCGGGTCCTTCGGGATCCGGTCACGTGCTGATGCCCCCTCACCTGCCGTGATTGCCGCCGACGTCGGATGACGAAGGCGGGATGGCTCCTGACCGGGCCGATCGTGGCGCTGCGGACAGATCTCGTGAAACTGGTCTTTCCTTATCAGTCCATCCGTCCTCCTCCGGGAGGCGCGCTCCCGCAGGGGCGTTCGGGTGGGCATTGATAATGAGAGTGATCAAGTGCCTTAAGAGCATTCGGTGGATGCCTTGGCATCGAGAGGCGATGAAGGACGTGGTACGCTGCGAAAAGTCACGGGGAGGTGCGAACAACCTTTGATCCGTGAATGTCCGAATGGGGAAACCCACCCGTTAAGGGTACCCGCAAGGGAGCGAACCAGGGGAAGTGAAACATCTCAGTACCCTGAGGAAAAGAAATCAACCGAGATTCCGTTAGTAGTGGCGAGCGAACGCGGACCAGGCCGTGCAGTGACACAAGCAGAACCAACTGGAACGTTGGGCCATAGAGGGTGACAGCCCCGTATGTGTAAGATGATCTGCCGTTCGAGTAGGGCGGGACACGTGAAATCCTGTCTGAACATGGGGGGACCACCCTCCAAGCCTAAATACTCCTCGATGACCGATAGTGAACCAGTACCGTGAGGGAAAGGTGAAAAGAACCCCGACAAGGGGAGTGAAAGAGTCCCTGAAACCGGATGCTTACAAACAGTAGGAGGGCGAAAGCCTGACTGCGTACCTTTTGTATAATGGGTCAGCGACTTAGTCTGACGAGCAAGCTTAAGCCGATAGGTGTAGGCGTAGCGAAAGCGAGTCTGAACAGGGCGTTCAGTTCGTCGGATTAGACCCGAAACCGAGTGATCTAGCCATGAGCAGGTTGAAGGTTGGGTAACACCAACTGGAGGACCGAACCGTTGAATGTTGCAAAATTCTCGGATGACTTGTGGTTAGGGGTGAAAGGCCAATCAAACTCGGTGATAGCTGGTTCTCCGCGAAAACTATTTAGGTAGTGCGTCGGACGTATCCCTCGGGGGGTAGAGCACTGGATGAGGAATGGGGGCTTACCGCCTTACTGACTTCAACCAAACTCCGAATACCCGAGAGGACTATCCGGCAGACACACGGCAGGTGCTAACGTCTGTCGTGGAGAGGGAAACAACCCTGATCACCAGCTAAGGCCCCCAAATCGTGGCTAAGTGTGAAAGGATGTAGAGACCCCAAAACAACCAGGATGTTGGCTTAGAAGCAGCCATCATTTAAAGAAAGCGTAACAGCTCACTGGTCTAAATAAGGGTCTCCGCGCCGAAAATGTAGCGGGGCTAAAGCCACGTGCCGAAGCTGTGGGCTTGTCTTTGACAAGCGGTAGCGGAGCGTTCCGTAAGCCTGCGAAGGGTGACCCGTGAGGGCACCTGGAGGTATCGGAAGTGCGAATGCTGACATGAGTAACGTAAGGGGTGTGAGAGACACCCCCGCCGAAATTCCAAGGGTTCCTGCGTAAAGCTAATCTGCGCAGGGTTAGTCGGCCCCTAAGGCGAACCCGAAAGGGGTAGTCGATGGGAACACGGTTAATATTCC
Organism: Acuticoccus sp. I52.16.1; assembly: GCF_022865125.1. Classification (NCBI taxonomy): domain Bacteria; kingdom Pseudomonadati; phylum Pseudomonadota; class Alphaproteobacteria; order Hyphomicrobiales; family Amorphaceae; genus Acuticoccus; species Acuticoccus sp. I52.16.1. Next base: position 1,784,013 of record NZ_CP094828.1, read on the forward strand.
GTGACCAGGGATGAGTGACGAATGACGAAAGTTGTCTGGCCTTATTGGATTGGTCGGGCAGCCTGGTTGTTCCAGGAAATAGCTCCCCAAATGACCGTACCCGAAACCGACTCTGGTGGAATGGTAGAGAATACCGAGGCGCTTGAGAGAACGATGCTGAAGGAACTCGGCAAATTACCTCCGTAACTTCGGGAGAAGGAGGCCTCTGATTCGGGCAACCGGGTTGGAGGGGCACAGACCAGGGGGTAGCGACTGTTTATCAAAAACACAGGGCTCTGCGAAGTCGCAAGACGACGTATAGGGTCTGACGCCTGCCCGGTGCCGGAAGGTTAAAAGGAGGTGTGCAAGCACCGAATTGAAGCCCCGGTAAACGGCGGCCGTAACTATAACGGTCCTAAGGTAGCGAAATTCCTTGTCGGGTAAGTTCCGACCTGCACGAATGGCGTAACGACTTCCCCGCTGTCTCCAGCATCGACTCAGTGAAATTGAATTCCTCGTGAAGATGCGAGGTTCCTGCGGTCAGACGGAAAGACCCCGTGCACCTTTACTATAGCTTTACACTGGCATTCGTGACGACATGTGTAGGATAGGTGGTAGGCTTTGAAGCGTGGGCGCCAGCCTGCGTGGAGCCACCCTTGAAATACCACCCTTGTTTTCATGGATGTCTAACCGCGACCTACGTCCGGGACAGTGTATGGTGGGTAGTTTGACTGGGGCGGTCGCCTCCCAAAGAGTAACGGAGGCGTGCGAAGGTGGGCTCAGAGCGGTCGGAAATCGCTCGTTGAGTGCAATGGCATAAGCCTGCCTGACTGCGAGACTGACAAGTCGAGCAGAGACGAAAGTCGGCCATAGTGATCCGGTGGTCCCGCGTGGAAGGGCCATCGCTCAACGGATAAAAGGTACGCCGGGGATAACAGGCTGATGACTCCCAAGCGTCCATAGCGACGGAGTTGTTTGGCACCTCGATGTCGGCTCATCGCATCCTGGGGCTGGAGCAGGTCCCAAGGGTTTGGCTGTTCGCCAATTAAAGCGGTACGTGAGCTGGGTTCAGAACGTCGTGAGACAGTTTGGTCCCTATCTGCCGTGGGTGTCGGAGAATTGACAGGATCTGCCCCTAGTACGAGAGGACCGGGGTGGACGTACCTCTTGTGGACCTGTTGTGGCGCCAGCCGCATTGCAGGGTAGCTACGTACGGACGGGATAACCGCTGAAAGCATCTAAGCGGGAAACCCACCTGGAAACGAGTTCTCCCTTGAGAGCCGTTGTAGACGACGACGTTGATAGGCACGATGTGGAAGCGCAGCAATGTGTGGAGCTTACGTGTACTAATCGCTCGATTGGCTTGATCGCTCTCATTACCCAATGCCCATCCGCCATAGGCGGATCTCGATACACGGAAAGACCGGCCATCGCGCCGGATGAGCCTACGCTCACCAGTTTCACGAACAACGCGTGCTTCGCCGGCCTGGTGGCCTTTGCGAGGAGCCCCCACCCGATCCCATTCCGAACTCGGCCGTTAAACTCCTCAGCGCCGATGGTACTCTGGCTCAAGCCACGGGAGAGTAGGTCGCCGCCAGGCCTGCCGAGCACGCGTTCCCCCTTCTCTTTACACCACCCCAACATCCCGAGGCCCAAAAGCCTCCCCCAACCCGCCCACACTCGGCCCCAAAGCCGCGTGTCGTGCGGGCTATCCCCGTTCCTCCGCCACCCAACAGTAAGCGATCAGCCGAGGCCGTTCAGGCGGGAAGCGGATGCCAGGGCATGAGGTCGTCGATCTGACAGTTGGGCCAGCCGCTCGCGATGCGCTCGAGGGTGAGGGTCAGCCAGGCGGTAAGCATCCGGTGTGGGCCGCGGGCACGGCGGATCGTATGCCGTGGCAGGCGGCGGCCGTGGCTCAGGCGATGGCGGCTGAGGGCGCTGGCCCCGTCCAGTTCCACGGCAGCAGCTCGGGAAGCCGTCCCTGCGGCGTGGCGGCGATCCGCGCCAGCACGTCGGCGAGCCAGGCCTGAGGGTCGATGTCGTTCAGCTTGGCCGTCCCGATCAGCGTCGCTGACCTGCCTGGATTCTTCGGACCACGCTTAGCTTGAGAACGCTGCCCCTGTGTCTGCCTCGTTGAGCCCCGTGTGGGGCGGTTTGACGACGGGGCGGGCCGTGGAGGCCCCACATACCGCAGCGGTCCGCCCCGTCGTGGCCGCTGGGTGTTCGGTGCTGGTCTTCGCCGCGAAGGCGGCCGGCGTCAGATAGCCGAGGCTCGAGTGAGGTCGCACCTCGTTGTAGTGCCGGCGCCAGGCTTCGATCGTCATCTTGGCCTCGGCGCGCGAGCGAAACCATTCCAGGCTCAGGCACTCGTCGCGGAACTTGCCGTTGAAGCTCTCTCCGGTGCCATTTTGCCAGGGTTTGCCCGGATCGATCAACGCCGTGTCGGCGCCCTGATCGACGATCCACGCCAGCAGCGCGCGGGAGACGAACTCCGGCCCGTTGTCGGACCGCAGGTAGAGCGGCGCGCCGCGCTCGGACACAAGGCGCGACAGCACCTCGATGACTCGCGAGGAGCGGATGCGGCCATCGACCTCGATCGCCAGGCCCTCCCTGGTCCACTCGTCGGTGATCGTCAGGCACTTCAGCTTCTGGCCGTTGGCGCACCAGTCGAACACGAAATCGTAGCTCCAAACCTGGTTCGCTCCGGTCGGTGCCATCGGACGCGGCCGGCCGGCGGCGATGCGCTTGCGCGGCCGTTTGCGCGGCACCAGCAGCCCGGCTCGCCGCCACAGACGGTACGCCCGCTCGAAGCTCATGGCGTGACCGTCGCGACCGAGGAAGACCGCGATCCGACGGTACCCGTAGCGCGGATACTGGGCCGAGAGCTCGACCATGCGCCTCAGCACCGGCGCGTCCTTCTGCGCCTGCCGCGAGCGATAGGTGAGCGCCGACCGTGCTACTCCGATCAGCGTGCAGGCGCGCCGCTGCGACAGGCCCCGGCTCACCGCATAGGCCACGGCCGCGCGACGCTCCGGCACGCTCACCATTTTTTTGCAGCGATCTCCTTCATCACCTCGATCTCGAGGTCCCGCTCGACCACCAATTTCTTCAGCCTCGTGTTCTCCGCCTCCAGCTGCTTCAGCCGCCGCACGTCGTCGGCCTCGAACGCGCCGAAACGCTTGCGCCACGTGTAGATGGTCTGCTCGCTGACACCGTGACGCTTCGCCACCGTCGGCGTCGTGTCGCGATCCGCCTCCCGCACGATCGACACCATCTGCTCGTCCGTGAATCTCGACTTGCGCATCCTTCCCTCCATGCCGGAGGGCAGCCTCTCAAGGAATTGTTGGTCCGAAATTACCGGGGCAGGTCACTGCTCCTCACTAAAGCGGCTCTTCTTCATCTCCGTCTCATTCCGACGGAGTCCAGTTCAGACCGAGGACACTTCAGGGGGCAACATCAAGACGCGCAAATCTCAGACGACGATTCCAGTCGCGGGTGGATGAACGATTGGGCTCACGTCAATGGGGATAACAAGTTCAGCTTTCATTTCTTGACAGTTTTGGTTATTTCTGGCGGCGGATATTGAAAGCGCCGCCATGAGTGACCATGCCGTCTCTCCGATGTTGGGCTCCGGTTCGTTCGTCCCGCGAACCCGCAGAACGCCGCGCACGACTCCTTCGGTTCACTCGCTCCGGATCGCCCTCGTCTGCCCCCGCTTCGAGCCGTCCTTCTACGGTGACGACTACTACGTCCCCATCGCCTCGACCCGTGCCCGGGCGACCATGGCGCCTGGTGTCCTTCCGCTCCTCGCCGCCCTGGTGGATCGGCGCCACGACATCGCGCTGTTCGACGAGAATACCGATCCGCTCGACTTCGAGCACCTCAGAAGCTTCGACATCGTCGGCGTGACGGGGATGATCGTGCAGCGCATCCGCCTGCGCGAAATCCTCGACGAACTGGCCGATTATCCCGGCATCCTCGCCGTCGGCGGTCCCTATGCCAGCATCGACGAGGACTTCTTCTCCCGTCGCTGCGACGTCGTCTTCGTCGGCGAGGCGGACGAGAGCTGGCCGCGGTTCGTCGACGACGTCGCCCATGGCAGGCCGTTCGTGCCGCGCATCGAGCAGGCGGCGAAAACCGACATGTCGAAGCTGCCGCAGCCGCGCTACGATCTGGTCGACCATCGCAAATATCTCAGCGCCTCGGTGCAGTTTTCGCGCGGCTGCCCCTTCATGTGCGAGTTCTGCGATATCATCACGATCTACGGTCGCAAACCGCGCGCCAAAGATCCCGGCGAGGTGATCGCCGAGCTGGAGACGTTGCGGCGGCGCGGCGTGCGCACGGTCTTCCTCGTCGACGACAATCTGATCGGCAACAAGAAGCTGGCGCGTGGACTGCTCGTCGAGCTGGTGGCCTGGCAGAAGGCCAACAACTACCCGCTGAAGCTGGCGACCGAGGTGTCGATCAATCTGGCGGACGAGCCGGACCTGCTGGAGTTGATGTACGAAGCCGGCATGAGCTCCATCTTCATCGGCATCGAGTCGCCCAGCGAGGCTTCGCTTGCCGAGACCAAGAAGGTGCAGAACATCCGCGGCGACAGCATGGCCGACAAGCTGGCCCGCGTCCGCGATGCCGGCCTCATCGTCACCGGCGGCATGATCGTCGGCTTCGACAGCGATGGGCCGGACATCTTCCAGATGCAGGAAGAGTTCGTGCAGGAGGTGGCCCTCGCGCGGGCGGGGATCGCGACGCTGACCGTCCTGCCGACGACGCCGCTCTTCACCCGCATGCAGATGGAGGGACGGCTGCGGCTCGACAATCCGAACTGCAATTTCGAGCCGTTGCAGATGAGCGCCGAAGAACTGTCCGCCGGCGTGGCGAGCCTCAACCAGCGTCTGTTCGAGCCGGAGGCCTATTTCGACCGATATTTCAGAACCATGGCCATGTCACCCACGCTGCGGGACAAGCGCATGGCGATGGCCGACCGGCGCGGCAAGCCGCCGCTCAGCCACCGAGCGCTCGCCTACGTGGGCGCGGTGGCCCAGCTGTGGCGGCTGGCGCGGGCGGCACGCGCCGCCGGCGAAGCCGGCAACATTCTGCCGCGCTACGCCAAAATCTTCCGCAAACGGCGGACGTACAGGTTCGGCACCGATGCGACCTTCCCGGTGTTCGTGAACGCCTGCGCGCAGCACTGGCACCTGTACTACCTGTACAAGTCCTTCCGGGCGGACAAGCACTCGATCACCAACACCTACGCCTATAGCACCGACATTCCCGTCGCCGCCCCGACCGCGCTCGCGAGCTGACGGAACCCGCAGGCGGCCGCCCCGCGGCCGCCGCCGTCAGTCCGTGCCGGTGACCGAGATGTCGACCGGTATGTTGCCGCGCACGGCGTTGGAGTAGGGGCACATGCGGTGCGCCTCGGCGACCAGTGCCTCGGCGGTGCCCTGGTCGATCCCCTTCAGCGTCACGTCCAGCGCGGCGCGAAGGGTGAAGCCGCCCTCGGCCTTCGGGTCCAGGCCGACGGTGCAGCCGACCTCGATCATGTCGTTGTCGACCGTCATATCCTTGCCGCGCATCAGGAACATCAGCGCGCTCTGAAAGCAGGCGCCATAGCCCGCGGCGAAGAGCTGCTCGGGGTTGGTCGCACCGCCGAGGCCGCCCATCTCGGTGGGCATCGCGAGGTCCAGTGCCAGGATCCCGTCGTCGCTCTTCACCTTGCCGCGCCGGCCGCCGTTCGCCACCACGCGCGTGGAATAGATCGTCGCCATGTCGTCTCCGAAGTGTTGCGCCGCCTCGGGGGCGGCAGGTGGCCCGGCCGCGCGGACCGGGCGAAGGGGTCAGCCGGCCGCCGCTCGTCCGGCGAGGCGGCCGAGCGCCACCGCCGTCAAGAGGCCGTTGCCGGAGAGGTAGCCCGCCGCCGAGCGCCCGGAGACGCCGCACGCCGCGCCGCCGGCCGCGTAGAGATTGGGGAGCGCCGTGCCGTCCGCCCGCAGCACCCGCGCCGCGCCGTCGACCGCGAGGCCGCCCTGGGTGTGGAACAGCGCCCCCGTTACCCGCACCGCGCGGAACGGCGGCGCCAGCGGCGCGACGCCGGCGAAGTCGCGGCCGTGCGGGTCGGGCGCCGTGCCGCGCTTGGCGGCGTCGACGGCGGCGGCGGTCGCAGCGAGGGCGTCGGCGGGAAGGTGCGCGGCGGCGGCGAGCGCCTCCAGCGTGTCGCCCTCGACGATGGCGCCGGCGGCGACGGCGTTGCGGTAGTCCTCGAACTGTGCGGCGATCGCGGCGATGCGCGCGTCGAAGATGGTCCAGGCGATCCCGCCCGGCTGGGCAAGCACGCGGGCCGCCTGCTCGGAGTAGCCGTCCGCCTCGTTGGAGAAGCGCGCGCCGGCGGTGTTCACCTGGAAGCCGCCCTCCATCACGCTCGCCCAGGTGACGAGGATCCCCGCCGGGTGCGCCACCGAGCCGTGCCCCTGGTGGCCGCCGAGATCGCGCACCGCCGCGCCCAGCGCCGCGCCCCACAGGATCGCGTCGCCCTGGTTGCCGGGATGGCCGAAGTAGAGCGCGTCCGCCATCTGCGGGATGTGCTCGGCGACCAGCGCCTTGTTGCCGCCGTAGCCGTTGCAGGCGAGGATCAGCGCCTCACAACCGATCGCCTCCTCGCTGCCGTCGGGGCGCACGGCGACGACGCCGCGCACGCGCCCGTCCGGTGCGGCGATCAGCGTGGTGACGTGCGCGTCGGTCAGGATGTCGACCTCCGCGGCCTCCGCCGCCTGGCGCAGCCGGTCGATCAGCTCCTCGCCGGAGCGCGAGGGGAGGCCGTGCATGCGCAGCGAGGAGTGGCCGGGATAGTGGAAGTTGTCGACCACCGAGAAGGGCAGCCCATGCGCCGCCCCCAGCCAGTCGAGCGCCGGGCCGACGGCCTCGGTAACGGTCTTCACCAGCGCCGGGTCCGGCTCGCACTTCGCCTTCTTCATGATGTCGGCGGCGAACGCCGCGGGGCTGTCGGCGATCCCGGCGGCGGCCTGCCAGGCGGTCCCCGCGGCCGGCACGAGGCCCGCGGACAGGGCGGTCGAGCCGCGCGGCAGGGCGTCCCGCTCCAGGACCAGCACCTCGGCCCCCGCCTCGCGCGCGGCCAACGCCGCGACCAGCCCCGCCGCGCCGGCGCCGACGATCAGCACCGGAACGCCGAGCGCGAACGCGCGCGCCGACACCTCGACGCGCCCGCTCGCCGGACCGGCGCCGGCACCGGCACTGGCGGCGGGCAGGGTCACGCGGCGAGCACCTCGTCCGTCATCTCCGCCACGGTCGCGACGCGGCATACCGGGCGCAGCGCCTCGATGGACGTTTCGTGGACGCGCTCGGTGAATGCCGCCGTGCCGTCCGACAGCACCACGGTCTCGAGGTCGCGCACGTGGGCGTCGCGCACCGTGGAGGCGACCCCGCCGTTGGTGACGATGCCGGCGACGATCAGCTTATGGATGTCGCACTTGCGCAGAACCCACTCGAAGCGGGTCATGTAGAACGCCGAGTAGGCGATCTTCTCCACCGTCAGGTCCGCCGGCTGCAGCGTGTCGACGAGCTGGTGCCCCCATTGGCCGGGCGCGAAGTCGCCCTTCTTCAAGAAGGGGCGCAATGCCTTGAGGTGCGGGGAGACGATCGGCTCGCCGCGCTTGGCCGGAACCAGCGTGAACTGGGTCGAGATCACCCAGCCCCCCTTCTGCCGCAGCGCGTCGGCGAGCGGCTTCACCCGCTCCGGCAGCGCCGCGATGGCCGGCGCCGACTGGCCGGCTCGGCCGTAGGCGCCGTCCGGATGGATGAAATCGTTCTGCAGGTCGACGATCAGGAGCGCGGTCCGCTCCACGGGGATGGCGTGTCCGCTCATTTGCGCTCCACGATGATGTTGCCGAACCGGTCGACGCGGGCCTTCAGGTCCGGGTCGACGACGGTGGTGGCGTCGGGCTGTTCCAGGATCGCCGGGCCGTCGATCTCGGCGCCGACGGGAAGGTCGAGCCGGGCGTAGACGTCCGTCTCGTGCCAGGCGCCGCCGAACCAGACGGGGCGGCGGCCGGTCCGGGCCGCGGCGACGTCGCCGGTGGCCGTGGGGGCCAGCGCCGCCATGTCGAAGCCGGGGCGGATGCCGATGGCGCTGGTCCGCAAATTAACGATCTTCATCGGCACCCCCGGCAGCAGGCGGCTGAACGAGCGCTGGTAGGCCGCCTCGAACGCCGCGCGGATCATCGCCACGGTGACGCCCGTCGTCTCGCCGTCGAGCGCCACCGGGACGGTCACGCCGATGGTGTGCGTCTGGCCGATATAGTGCATGTCGAGCTCGAAGCGCGTCTCGATCCGCTCCACCGCGAGGCGTGCGTTCTCCACCACCTCGCGCGTCGCCCGCGCCTCGGCCACCATGCGCGCGTCGAGGGCGGCGATGTCGATCCCCTCCAGCGCGACGTTGACGGTCTGCACCTGGTCGTGGCGGATGTCGGCGATGACGCAGCCGAGCGCCGAGGTGACGCCCGGATAGCGCGGCACCAGCGCCGCCTTGAGGCCGACGTCCTTGATCAGCGCGCCGGCGTGCAGCGCGCCGCCGCCACCGAACGGCATCGCCGCGAAGCGCGCCGGGTCGTGCCCGCGCTCGATCGACATCAGCCGGATCGCGCCGGCCATCTTCGAGTCGGCGATCTTCACGATGGCTTCGGCCGCCGCCATCACGTCGAGGCCCAGCGGCTCGGCGACGTGGGTGGCGATGGCGGCCTCAGCGGCGGCAACGTCGAGCCGCGCCAGCTTGCCGCCGATCGGCTTGGCCGCGTTGATGCGGCCGAGGACGACGTTGGCGTCGGTCAGCGTCGGCCGGTCGTTGCCGCCGCCGTAGCAGACCGGACCGGGCACCGAGCCGGCGCTCTCCGGGCCGACTTCCAGGAGGCCGCCGCGGTCGACGTGAGCGATGGAGCCGCCGCCGGCGCCGATGGTGGTGATCTCGATCATCGGCGTGCGCACGACGAGGCCGTAGTCGATCGTCGTCTGCGCCGACAGCGCGGTCTTGCCGTCGACCACCAGCGACACGTCGAACGAGGTGCCGCCGAGGTCGCCGGTGATGACGTTGGGGAACCCCGCCGCCTCGGCGATCGCCGCCGCCGCGATGACGCCCGCCGCCGGTCCCGACAGCGCGGTTCGCACCGGCAGCTGGCAAGCCGTCTCGGTCGACATCACGCCGCCGTTGGACTGGACGATGTGGAAGCGGCCGGCGAAGGCGTCGCGCGTCAGCGCCGTCTCCAGACGGTCCAGGTAGGAGCCGACCACCGGCTGCAGGTAGGCGTTGAGCACCGTCGTCGAGGTGCGTTCGAACTCGCGGATCTCGGGCAGGATCTGCGAGGAGGCGGCGACGTGGTCGTTGGGCCAGACCTCGCGTACGGCGGCGAGCGCGGCCTCTTCGTTGGCCGGGTTGGCGTAGGCGTTGACGAAGACGATGGCCACCGCCTCCGCCCCCGCCGCGGTCAGCGCGCGCGCCGCGGCGGCGACCTCGGCCGGGTCGACCGCGGTGCGCACCGTGCCGTCCGCCAGCGTCCGCTCTGCGACCTCGAGGCGCATGTCGCGGTCCACCACCGGGACGAAGTCGCCCGACAGGCCCCAGGTGCGGCGCCGGTCGCGCCGGCGCATCTCCAGGACGTCGCGGAAACCGGCGGTGGTGATGAGCCCGGTGCGCGCCCCCTTGCGCTCCAGCAGCGCGTTGGTGCCGACCGTGGTGCCGTGGACGATCGACGTCAGTTCGGCGACGGCGCCGAAGCTCGTCAGCCCGTCCATGAAGCCGACCGCTTCGTTGCCCCGGTTCGAGGGCACCTTGTTGGTGCGGAACGCGCGCGCGTCCTCGTCGTAGAAGAAGAGGTCCGTAAACGTGCCGCCGACGTCGACGCCGACGATCTTTCCAAGTGCGCTCACTCCGCCGCCTCGCTCAATCCGTACACATCGCGGGCCTCGTCGGCGCTGACGAAGCCGAGCCGCACGTCGCGCTTCACCGCCTCGCGGTCGCGCGTCTTCGGGTCGCCCCAGCCGCCGCCGCCGGGCGATTCCAGCCGCACCCGCTGCCCGGCGCGCACCCGCACCCCGGTGATCTTCGACACCATCGGCGGGCTCTTCTCGCCCTCGTCCGACTGCCAGGTGAAGCGGTTGGTCGCCGCATCGCCGCCGCCGGCGACACCGAACGGCGCGCGCTTGCCCCGCTCGCCCAGCAGCGAGACGTCCGCGTCGGTCAGCGGCTCGATCTCGTAGACGGCGCCGACGCCGCCGCGGTGCGCGCCCGCCCCCGCCGAGTTCGGCCGCAGCGCCCACTGGGTGAACATCACCGGATAGGCCGCCTCCAGGATCTCGATCGGCGGGATCGTCGCGGTGGAGATCGGGTTGTTGGCGTGGTTCAGCCCGTCCGACTCCGGGTTGCCGCCGAGGCCGCCGCCGAAGAACGAGAACATCACCCAGCGCGAGCCGTCGTCGCGATGGCCGGCGATGGAGAGGGCGTTGATGGTACCGAAGGGCGCGGCCATCGCCTTCACCGGGTCCGCCTGGGCGACGGCGCCGAAGACGACGCCGATGAGACGCAGGATCGTCTCGGTATAGCCGGCCGTCGGCTTGGGGGCCTTGGCGCCGAGCAGCGAGCCGTCGGTGATCTCGAACGAGATCGGCCGCAGGCAGCCGGCGTTGGCCGGAACGTCGGTGAAGACGTGCTTCAGCGCCACGTAGCAGGCGGCGATGGTGGTCGCGCGCGAGATGTTGATCGGCCCCTGCGGCCCGGGCGACGAGCGCGAGAAATCGAGCGCCATCGTGTCGCCGGAAATGGTGAGGTCGAGCGCGACGGTCAGCATCTCGTCGACGATGCCGTCGTTGTCGAGGACATCCTCGAACGAGTAGCGCCCGTCCGGCAGCGCCTCGATGGCGGCGCGCATCAGCGCCTCGGCCCGGTCGGAGAACGCCTCGAAGGCGGTGGCGATGGTGGCGTCGCCGTACTCGTCGAGCAGCGCGCCGAGGCGTCGCTCGCCGAGGTCCAGCGCGTTGAGCTGGCCGTTGAGGTCGCCCCAGTTGGACATCGGCACCCGGGCCATCGCGTCGATGATGTCGAGGATGTCCTGCTGCATCTCGCCGGCGCGGATCAGCTTCACCGGCGGGATGCGCGCGCCCTCCTGGAAGCTCTCGGTGGCCTTGGGATTGTATCCGCCCGGCACGTTGCCGCCGACGTCGAGCCAGTGGCCCACCGAGGCCATCCAGCAGAACAGCGCGCCGTCCCGGAAGATCGGCCGCACGAGGCGGAAATCGTTGAGGTGGGTGCCGCCGTCGTACGGGTCGTTGAAGATGAAGGTGTCGCCCTCGCTCAGCCCCCCGTCCCTGGCCACTTTGTCGATCACCGACTTCACGGCGAACGCCATCGCGCCGACGAAGATGGGCAGGCCCGAGGTACCCTGCACCAGCGTCTCGCCGGTCTCGCGGTGGTAGAAGCCGTGGCAGGCGTCCTTCGCCTCGGCGATGATGGGGTTGAACGCGGAGCGGTAGAGCGTCGCGTCCATTTCGTCGACGATCTGCTCCAGCCGCCCCTTGAGGACGGCGAGCGTGACGGGGTCCAGCGCGCTCAAGCGGCGTCCTCTTTGGTCTCGGTGGTCTCGTAGGCCTTGCCGCGCTCCAACATCTCGGGCGTGCCGATGAGGGCGTTGAGGGCCGTGAAGTCGAACATGCGGTCGGCGAACGGGCGGTTGGAACCGTTGGCGGCGAGCGAGCGGTAGTAGTCCTGCGCATGCCGGGCGAGGGCGCGGACGATGCCGCCGGGGAAGATGACGATGGAGAAGCCCAGCGCGCCCAGCTCGTCGGCGGAGGTGATCGGCGTGTCGCCGCCCTCCACCATGTTCGCCAGCAGCGGCCGCGTGGTGCCGAGCGCGTCGACCACGGCCTCGAGCTGCTCGGCCGAGCGCGGCGCCTCGACGAAGAGGACGTCCGCCCCCGCCTCGGCGTAGGCGCGGGCCCGGTCGATGGCGCGCTCGAATCCCTCCACCGCGACCGCGTCGGTACGGGCGACGATGAGCGTCTCCTCGCTCGCGCGCACGTCGACGGCGGCCTTCACCTTGCCGACCATCTCGCCGACGGAGATCAGCGACTTGTCGCGCAGGTGACCGCAGCGTTTGGGCGCGGTCTGGTCCTCGAGCTGGATCGCCGAGGCCCCCGCCCGCTCGAAGGTCCGCACCGTGCGCTCGACGTTGAGCGCGTTGCCGTAGCCGTTGTCGGCGTCGACCAGGAACGGGGTGGGCACCCGGTCGCGCACCAGAGCGATCGTCTCGGCGACCTCGCTCATCGAGACGAGGCCGATATCCGGCCGGCCGAGCCGCGTGTAGGCGATCGCGGCGCCCGACAGGTACAGCAGCTCGAACCCCGCGTCGGTGGCGATCGAGGCGGTCAGCGCGTCGTAGACGCCGGGCGCCACGACGGGGCGATCGTCTTGAAGTCTCTCCCTCAAGCCCATTTTGTCGTCCTTGGTTTGGAGCCGCTCAGAGGCCCAGGTAGGCGCGCTTCAGTTCCGGGTCGTCCCGCAGTGTCGCGGCCGGTCCGGAGAGGGCCACCTGCCCGTTCTCCAGGATGTAGGCCCGCGAGGCGAGCTGAAGCGATTGCACGACGTTCTGCTCCACCAGCATGATGGGCAATCCGCCTTCGTTGAGCGCGGCGATGAGCGCGAACATCTCCTCCACCAGGAGCGGGGAGAGCCCGAGCGACGGCTCGTCGAGGATGAGGAGCTTCGGCTCGCCCATCATGCCGCGGCCGATCGCCAGCATCTGTTGTTCGCCGCCCGACAGCGTCCCGGCCGACTGCCGGTGCCGCTCCTTCAGGCGCGGGAAGGTTGCGAAGACGCGTTCGAGGTTGGCCTGACGCGCGGACTTGGCCCGGCGGTAGCAGCCGCATTCGAGGTTTTCGCGAACCGAGAGATTGGGGAAGATCCGCCGCCCCTCGGGCACGTGGATGAGACCGCGCGCGACGATCTGCGCGGCCGACAGGCCGTCGATCCGCTCGCCGTCGAACGTCACCGTGCCCGCGTCCCGCTTCACCAGGCCGGAGAGGACCATGTTGAGCGTCGTCTTGCCGACGCCGTTGGCGCCCAGCACCGCGACGATCTCGCCGGCGCCGACCGCGAGGTCGAGGCCGCGCAGCACCTCGGTGCCGCCGTAGCCGGCGCGGATGGCGTGGACCTCAAGCATGTCCGGCCTCCCCGCGCAGCCGCTCCGCCGCGCCGTGGCCGAGATAGGCCTCGACGACGACCGGGTCGGCACTGATTTCGCGCGGCGTGCCGGCGGCGATCACCGCGCCCTGGTTGATGACGGTGACGTGCTCGCAAAGGTCCATGACCGCCTGCATGATGTGCTCGATCATCAGGATCGTCACCCCGTCCTCGTCGCGGATGGTGCGCACCAGCGGGAGGATGTCACGGATCTCGGACGGGTTGAGGCCGGCGAGCACCTCGTCCAGCAGCAGGAGCCGTGGCGCGGTGGCGAGCGCGCGGGCGAGCTCCAGCCGCTTGCGCCCCGCCACCGTGAGGCCCGAGGCCGCGCGGTCGAGGTCGCGGGCGAGGCCGACGCGCTCGGCCACCGCCGCCGCCTTCGCCATCGCCTCGCGCCGGTGCGGCGTGTGCAGGTAGGCGCCGACGGCGATGTTCTCGTGCACCGAGAGCCCGGCGAAGGGCTTCACGATCTGGAACGTGCGGGCGAGGCCCCGGCGGGCGCGCACGTGCGGCTTCTCGGCGGTGATGTCCGCGCCCTCGTAGGCGACGCGGCCCTCGGTCGGCGGCAGGAACCCGGCGATCATCGCGAACAGCGTCGTCTTGCCGGCGCCGTTGGGGCCGATGAGCCCGGCGATGGCCCCCTGCGGCACCCGAAGCGACACGTCGTCGACCGCGACGAGGCCGGCGAAGCGCTTGGTCAGTCCGTCGACGACGAGCATCAATTGTCCTCCCGGCGGGTGCGGCGGGCGAACAGGCGCCGGCCGAGGCCGTAGATGCCGCTCGGCGCGAACGCCACGGTCAGCACCAGGATGACGCCGAAGACGGCGAGATCGAGCCCCGGAATGTCGCCCGAGAACGCCTTGGTGACCTCCGACAGGCCGTGCAGCACGACCGCGCCCAGGAGCGGCCCCAGCATGGTGCCGAGCCCGCCGACGATGGCGGCGAACAGCGCCTCGATGGAGATCCAGGTGCCGTAGGCGACGTTGGCGTCGATGAAGAGATAATTCTGCGTGTAGAGGGCGCCCGCCGCCGCGGTGACGGCCGCCGACAGGACGATCGCGCCGAGTTTCACGCGGAAGACGTCGACGCCGAGCGCCTGCGCGGCTTCCTCGTTTTCGCGCACCGCGACCAGGTGGGCGCCGAAGCGCGAGCGCTCCAGCCAGCGCGTGACGAGCAGGGCGACGAAGACGAAGCCCACCAGGATCAGCGCGAAGATGCGCCGGTCCTCGAACTGGAGGTTCGCCGCGCCGTAGTCGATCGGCACCAAGAGCCCCGCCGCGCCGCCGGTGAAGGGAGCCGAGTTGGCGCAGATCCGCAGCACCTCGGCGAACGCCAGCGTCACCAGCGCGAAGTACGACCCCCGCAGGCCCGAGCGGAACGACACCGCGCCGATGAACGCCCCCACCGCCGCGCCGACGAGAATGCCCGCGAGGAGCCCCACCCAGGCGTTGATGTCGAACGTGATCTGCAGGATCGCCGTGGTGTAGGCGCCGGTGCCGAAGAAGGCGGCGTGTCCGAACGAGGTCTGCCCGCCGAATCCGCCGAGGATGTTCCACCCCTGCGCCGTCATCGTCACGATCAGCGTGAAGATGAGGAGGTTGAGGAGGCTGCCCGAGAGGCCGACGAACGGCAGCGCCGCCAGGATCGCCAGCGCCAGGAGGGCGGGGAGGAAGTCGCGGGAGGTCACTGGCGCGCTCCGAAGAGGCCGGTCGGCTTGAAGAGCAGGACCAGGATGAAGATGAGGAAGATGCCGATCTGACCGAGGCTGTCGCCCAGGAAAAGGCTCGACGCGCTCTCCACGACGCCGATGAGCAATCCGCCGATCAGCGCCCCGGTGATCGACCCCATGCCGCCCAGCACCACCACGGTGAAGGCGACCAGCACGAACGCCGCGCCGGTGGTGGGGCTGACGTAGAAGGTCGGCATCAAGAGCCCCGCCGCCACCGCCAGACAGGCGCACCCGAGCCCGAAGGTGATGGCGTAGATGCGCGCCACGTCGATGCCGACGAGGCTGGCGCCGGTCTTCTCCTTGGCGACGGCGCGGATCGCCCGGCCGGTGGCGGTCTGGTTCAGCACCACCCAGAGGAGCGCCGCCGTCACGACGGCGACGCCCAGGCCGATCACCCGCGGATAGGACAGGAGCAGCGGCCCCGCCTCGATCACCTCGAATGCATAGTCGGTGGAGATGGTGCGCGTGTCGGACCGGAAGACGGCGAGGAGCACGTTCTGGATGACGATCGACAGGCCGAGCGTCACGAGGAGGATGTTGTTGTCGGACCCGTGCGAGGCCGGGCCGATGATCGCGCGTTGCAGGCCGTAGCCCAGCGCGAACATCACCGGCGCGATGAGGAGGATCGACACGTACGGGTCGATCCCCAGCGTCTCGTTGACGATCCACACGCCGAACATCGCCACCGTCAGCAGCGCGCCGTGGGCGAAGTTGACGATATGCAGGACGCCGTAGATCAACGTCAGGCCGAGGGCGACGAGCGCATAGACGGCCCCCAGCATGAGGCCGTTCAACAGCGCTTCGGCAATGATCAGCGGCGAATACATACGCGCCCTTGGTCGGTGTCGGGGCCGGGGGTCGGGGCGGCGGGCCGGCGCACCGGCCCGCGCGCGGGCTTACTGGTTGACCGGGAAGACCGGCTCCGCCTGAGCATACTCCTGCGGGTAGATCACGTTGATCGCGCCGTCCTGGACCTGTGTGTTCAGCGGCAGCGCGCTGGTGTTCTGGCCGGTCTCGTCGAACTTCGTCATGCCGTACGGCATCACGCCGCTCTCGAACTCCTGGGTGCGCAGGGTCTCGATGATGGCGTCCTTGTCGGTCGACCCGGCCTTCTCCAGCGCCTGGGCGAAGACCTTCACCAGGGAGTAGTTCGTCGGCGTGTTGTAGGCGAGGAACTTGCCCTGCGCCTCGACGATCTCCTTCAGCTCCTGCGTCTTGGGCAGGTTCGGATCGCCCCAGTGGTTGCAGTCCATCACGCCCTCGGCCGCCTCCGGGAACTCGTCGACGAAGCGGTAGGACGAGGCGGCGCCGCCGAACACGGCATAGACGCCCATCGGCCGCACGCGCTGCTGCTGCAACGTCCGCGCGAAGAGTACGAACTCGTTGTAGTAGTGCGACGGGATGATGAGGTCGGGTTGCAGCGAGCGCAGGCGCAGGACGACGTTGGACATGTCGCGCGCCGGGGTCGGGTGCGAGAGCGTCGCGACGATCTCGAAGCCGAGGTCCGGCAGGCGCTTCTCCATCAGCCCGGCGAGGCCGGAGCCGAACAGGCCGTCCTCGTGGACGAGGGCGACGGTCTTGGCCGGGTTGCCGGCGTCGCTGTTCAGCTTCTCCAGGTTGGCGAGGGCGACCTCGGTCGCCATCGTGAAGCTGGGGCCGAAGCGGAAGGTGTTGGCGAGGCCGCGCTCGGTGATCGTATCGGAGACCGCGGTGTCGACGATATAGGGCAGGTTGTAGCGCGAGGCGGCCTGCGTGGCGGTCAGCGAGATGCCCGAGGCGAAGCCGCCGAGCACGCCCGCGACGCCCGCCTCGTTGAGGTCCTCGACCGCCTGCGCGCCCGCCTCGGCGTTGGAGCGCGAGTCGCCGATGATCAGCTCGATCGGCGCGCCGCCCATCGACTGGATGCCGCCCGCCTCGTTGATCTCCTTGACGGCTTGCTCGGCGCCGATGCGCGCCAGGTCGCCGTCGAGGGCGAAGAAGCCGGAAATCGGCTGGCACAGGCCGACCTTGACCGGCGCGGGGCTCTGCGCCCGCAGGATGCCCGGCGCCGCCAGCACGGCCGCCGCGGCGACGCCGCCCTTCAGCACGGTTCGGCGCGTCGTGTCGTTGAATCGTTTGGTCATGCTCTCCCCTCTCTTATCGCTCCGGTTCTGCCGGCAGGCTCGCCGCCGGGACGGACGTGGCGGGGCTCCAGCGACTGTCGCCGTCCCCTCTCGTTCGAACGAGATCCATGTGCAGGCTGTACCGGTCCGGCCGGTAGAGCGCGTGCAGGTGTTCCAGGCCCTCGCCGTCGGGGCCGTAGACGACGCGCGTCAGCGAGATCAGCGGCGCGCCGACGGTGAGGTCCAGCGCGTCCGCCACGTCGGGGCTGGCGAGCGCGGCACTGATGTCCTGGCAGGCGTGCTCGGCGCGGAAGCCGGACCGCTCGATCAGCCGCAGCAGGGGCACCGTCGCCAGCTCGTCGCGCGAGTAGTTGCGGCCGATGCGCTCCGGCACCGAAGCGGTGAGGTAGGAGAAGGGCTCGCCGTCCACATGGCGGACGCGGACCGAAACCTGGACGCGCTCGTCGGCCTCCATCCGCAACGCATCGCGGATGCGCTGGGGCGGCATCTGGTAGCCGAACGTCAGCAGGCGCACGTCGGTCGTGCGGCCCATCTCGCGCAGGTGCGAGAACACGTTGGCGACGTCGGCGACGATGGTCTGCACCTTCGCCTCGTCCTTGCGCACGAAGGTGCCCGAGCCGGGTCGCTTGTCGATCAGCTCCTCGGCGGCCAGCCGATCGAGCGCACGGCGGATGGTGACGCGGGAGACGCTGTAGGCGTCGGCGAGTGCGGGCTCGGCGGGCAGGCGCGTGCCGGCGGGGAGTTGCCCTCCGGCGATCTGGTCCCGCAGGAGCAGGTACACGCGCTGGGTCTTCAACGGATCCGTCGCCTCGCGCACGCCCGAAACCTCATCGGTATCAACTTTGATACAGCCATTGTATGAAATGAGTGACAGGTGCCGTCAAGCCGAATATGCTGCCATTGTGTGCATGATCAATCGCCGGGCACCGCACACCCCGCGACGCAAACATTCTGGCTGATCCCATGGCACCGCCCCTCGGCCGCGTGCTCGACCCGCTCCGGGTCGGCAACCTGACCTTTCGCAACCGCATCTTCGTCCCCGCCCACACGACGAACTACGGCGAGAACCACCTGCCCAGCGACCGGCACCGCGCCTACCACCAGGCACGCGCCCGCGGCGGGGTCGGAGCGATCATCTTCGAATCGATCCGCGTCACGCCCAACTCGCTCGGCCGCCCGCAGGCCGTGCAGGGGTTCGACCCGTCCTGCATCGCCCCCTTCCGGCGGGTGACGGACGCGGTGAAGGCGGAAGGGGCGCGGATCCTAGGGCAGATCATCCACCTCGGCCGCCAGGTCGAAGGGGACTTCGAGCGCACGGTCTCCTGGGGCGCTTCGCCGATCCCGTGGTCCACCACCGCCCTGCCGCCCCGCCCGATGGACGAGGACGACATGGCCGAGGTCATCGACGGCCACGTGAAGACGGCGCGGAACATGGTGGAGGCCGGCTTCGAGGGGATCGAGTTGCAGATGGGCCATGGCCACCTGTTGCAGCAGTTCCTCTCCCCCCTCTCCAACCAGCGCGAGGATGCCTACGGCGGGACGATCGAGAACCGCCTGCGCTTCCCCGCCGCGGTGCTGGCGGCCGTGCGCGCCGCGGTGGGGCCGGACCTGTGCCTCGGCATCCGCGTCAGCGGCGACGAGTACGTGGACGGCGGCCTCGGCATCGACGACGTCGAGCGGATGGTGCCGGCGCTGGCGGCGGAGACGCGGGTGGACTTCGTCAACGTCTCCCATTCGGCCTACCACGCGAGCTACTCGCTGGCGACACAGATGGCCGACATGGCGCTCGATCCGGCGCCCTTCCGCATGCTGCCCGAACGCATCCGCGCCGCCTTGCGCGCCGAAGGACACGCCATCCCGGTGTTCGCCGTCTGCCGCTTCTCCCGCCTCGCCGAAGCCGACGCGATGATCGCGGCCGGTCGCGCCGACGCGGTCGGCATGGCCCGCGCGCACCTCGCCGAGCCGGCGATCGTGAAGAAGACCGTCGCCGGCCGCGAGGACGAGATTCGCCCCTGCGTCGCCTGCGATCAGGGGTGCGCGGGAATGCTGGAAAAGAACCTGCCCATCCGCTGTCTGACCAACCCCGTCGCGGGGCTGGAGACCGTCTGGCCCGAGCCCGAGGACGCCCCCGCCGCCACGCCGCGTCGCGTGCTGGTGGTCGGCGGCGGGCCGGCTGGGCTGGAGGCGGCCCGCGTCGCCGCCGCGCGAGGCCACGAGGTGACGATGTGGGAGCGTGGCGACACGCTCGGCGGCCAGCTCGCCCAGGCCGCCGCGATGCCCAAGCGCGCCGAGTTCGCCGAGTTCCTGGCCTACGAGCGCGGCGCCCTCGCCCGACTTCAGGTGCCGATCGCCCACGGCGTCACGGCCGACGCCGACGCCATCGCCGCCTTCGCGGCGGACGTCGTGGTGCTCGCCACCGGCTCCGACCCTGTGCGTCAGCCCCTCCCCGGCGGCGGCCGCACCGTCACCGTCGCGGAGGCCATCGGCGATCCCGCCGCGCTGGGCGATACCGTCGCCGTGGCCGACGTCACCGGCGAGTGGGCCGCCCTCGCCGCGGTCGAGCATCTGGCCGACCTCGGCAAGCGCGTGAGCGTGTTCGTGCCTATCGGCGCGTTCGCCTGGCGCACGACGATCTACTCCACGCTCGCCACCTCCAGGCGGCTGCGGGAGCGCAAGGTGAAGCTGATGCCGCTGCGCAAGGCGCTCGCCTGGGACGGCACCCGACTCGAGGTCGAAGACGTCTCCACCGGCGAGCGCGAGAGCCACGGCCCCTACTCGGCCCTGGTCTTCGCGCAGCACAACACCGCCGATCAATCACTTTACAAAGCGCTTAAGCGACGTGGTATCGACGTACGGCAGGTGGGAGACAACGTCGCCCCGCGGACCGCCCTCGAGGCCGTCTACCACGGCCATATGACCGCGCGGGAGATCGCATAGATGACGATATTGGTGACCGGGGCCGGCGGCTTCGTCGGCCTCAACGTGGTGGAGCGCCTGCTCACCGACGGGCATACCGTCGTGGCGCTCGGCAACCGGCCGCTGCCGAGCATCGCGCGCGACCATTTTTCCGTGCTGCCCGGCCAGCTCCACCCCGTCACCGCCGACGTTCGCGACGCCGCGGCCCTGCGCGCCGCGATCGCCGATTTCGGCGTCACGCGCATCTTCCACGGCGCGGCGATCACCCTCGGCCCGGCCGGGACCATCGCCCCGCCGACCGACGTGATCGACATCAACGTCGTCTCGATGGCGGTGCTGCTGGAACTTGCCCGCGAGTTCGGTATCGCCCGCTTCGTCTACCCCAGCTCGACCGCCGTCTATGCCGGCTACGCCTTCGCCGCGGCACTCGTCACCGAGGACATGGCGCCGACCCCCAACGCCCTCTACGGCTACACCAAGCTCGCCTGCGAGCGGCTGGCGCTGGAAGCGGCGGCGCGGCATGGCCTGTCGATCGCGCTGGGGCGCATCACCGCCGCCTTCGGCCCCTGGGAGCACGACACCGGCGTGCGCGAGACGCTGAGCCCGCCCTACCAGCTCGCCCGCAAGGCGGTGGCGAGCGAACCGGTGGTGATCGCCGACCGCGGCTGGCGCGACTGGACCTCCAGCCGCGACGTCGCTCGCGTCTTCGCGCTGCTCTTGACGACCGACACGCTGGCGCACGACACCTACAATATCAGCCTGGGTGAGACGTGGAGCCCGGCGCGGCTGGCCGAAGCCCTCTCGATGCGCCTGCCGGTCGACTGGTCCATCGGCCCGCCCAACATCTCCTACAACGACGACCTGTCCCGCCGGCGCAGCGCGCTGAGCAACGCCCGCCTCGCCCGCGACTTCGGCTACCGTTTCATGACCCCGGACGAGGCGGCGGGCGACTACGCCGCCTGGGTCGCCGACTTCGGCGCCACTGGCTTCGCGGCGCTGGAGAACCCGCGCCGAGAGGCGGCGCCCGCGGGGGCTCAGGTGGCGCAGTAGCCGCCATCGACCAGCATGTCGGAGCCGGTCATGAAGCTGGCGCCGTCGCTGGCGATGAAGAGCGCGGCCTCGGCGATCTCCTCCGGGCGACCGACGCGGCCGAGCGCGTGCTTGGGCCCCAGGGCCTCCTCGACGCCCGCCTCCCCGTTCATCACCGTGGTCAGCCGGCTCGTCATCACCGCACCGGGCGAGAGGCTGACGGCGCGGATGCCGTCCTCGGCATGGTCCACCGCCAGGGTCCGGGTGAACGAGATGAGCCCGGCCTTGCTGGCCGAGTAGGGCGCGCGGCCCTTCGTCGTCACCGTGCCGAGCTGCGAGGCCACGTTGACGATCACTCCGCCGCCGCCCGCCGCCATGTGCGGGATCGCGCTCTGGCACATCAGAAACGCGCCGGTGAGGTTGATCTCCAGCGTCTGGCGCCAGGTCGCGGCGGTGATCTCGGTCACCTTGCCCACCAGCACCGGCCCGGCCGCGTTGTTGACGAGGATGTCGATCCGCCCGAACCGCTCCATGACCGCCGCCACCGCGCGCGCCACCGCCGCATCGTCGGTCACGTCGCATTCCATCACCATGCCGCCGCCGGGTGCGGCGGGCAGGCTGCGCGCCAGGTCGAGCGCGGCGACGCGAGCGCCGGCCTTGGTGTAGCGCGCCACGATCGCCGCGCCGATGCCGCCGCTGGCGCCCGTCACGATCGCCACGCGCCCGTCGAGTGGGAGGTCGGCCATGAAGTCGGTTCCTTTCGCCCCGCGCGGACCGACTGGCCGGCCGCGCCATGCACCTTACGTTCGATGCTGTATGGTGTTTAATACAGGAGCGAGCGCGCCCCGGTGGGATCGCGCCCTGCGGAGGAACCCTAATGCCGGCCGCCGATCCCCCCAAGTCCGGACGCGCACCCGAGCCTAGGACGCTCTACGACAAAGTCTGGGACGCGCACGTCGTCGTCACCCGCGAGGACGGCGAGAGTCTGATGTGGATCGACCGCCACTTCGTCCACGAGGGATCGCACCACGCCTTCAACGCACTGAAGGAGCGGGGCGCGACGGTCGCCCGCCCGGACCTCACCTTCGGCGTCGCCGACCACTACGTGCCGACCCGCGCCCGCGCCTCGCTCGACGGTGTCGACCCGTCGATCGTCGGCATGGTGGACAAGCTGAGCGCCAACTGCGCCGCCCACGGCGTCCACCTCTTCGGACTGACGGACCCGCGCCAGGGCATCGTCCACGTCGTCGGCCCCGAGCAGGGGCTGACCTTGCCGGGACTGACGCTGGTCTGCGGTGACAGCCACACCTCGACCCACGGCGCGTTCGGGGCGATGGCCTTCGGCATCGGCGCGTCCGAAGTGGCGCACGTGCTGCTGACGCAGACCATCTGGCAGCGCAAGTCGAAGCGGATGCGGGTGCGAGTGGAGGGCACGCTGCCGCCCGGCGCCAGCGCCAAGGACATCGCCCTGTCGTTCATCGCCAAGGTCGGCTCGGACGGTGCGCGCGGACATGCCATCGAGTACGCGGGGTCGGCGGTTCGCGCGCTGTCGATGGAGGGACGGCTGACGCTGTGCAACCTCTCGATCGAGAGCGGCGGCCGGCTCGGCATGATCGCCCCCGACGCCACGACGCTGGCCTACCTGAAGGGCCGCCCGATGGCCCCCGAGGACGCACGGCTCGACATGGCGGCCGAAGTGTGGGCCGACCTCGCCAGCGATCCCGATGCCGCGTTCGACCGCGAGGTGGTGCTCGACGGTGCCGAGATCGCCCCCACCGTGACCTGGGGGATCAGCCCGGAGGACGCCCTGCCGGTGACCGGGACGGTACCCGACCCCGCCCGCATCGCCGACGAGGCCCGCGCCGCCCACGTGCGCACCGCGCTCGACTACATGGGCCTCGCGCCCGGCATGAAGCTCGACGCGATCTCGGTCGACCGCGTCTTCATCGGCTCGTGCACCAACGCGCGGATCGAGGACCTGCGGGCCGCGGCGGCGGTGCTGGCCGGGCGCAAGGCACGGGTGCCGGGACTGGTGTCGCCCGGCTCCTCGCTGGTGAAGCGGCAGGCGGAGGAAGAGGGTCTCGACCGGATCTTCACCGCGGCGGGGCTGGAGTGGGTCGAATCGGGCTGCTCCATGTGCGTCGGCATGAACGGCGACCTGGTGCCGCCGGGCGAGCGCTGCGCCTCCACAACCAACCGCAACTTCCGCGGCCGGCAGGGGCCCGGTGCACGCACGCACATCATGTCGCCGGCGATGGTGGCCGCCGCCGCCGTCACCGGCCACCTCACCGACCTGCGCCCGCTGCTGGACGGCCGCCCCGTGGAGGAGCCCGCATGACCCCGTTCACCACGTTGACGGCGCAGGCCTGCCCCCTCCCCTTCTCGGGCATCGACACCGACCAGCTGATCCCGGCCCGCTTCATGAAGCGCCCACGATCCGAGGGCTACGGCCGGTTCCTGCTGCACGACCTGCGGATCGACGCTGACGGGACCCCGAGCGGCGACTTCCCCCTGAACGACCCCCGCTTCCGCGAGGCGCAGATCCTTGTGGCGCGGCGCGGCTTCGGCGGCGGCTCCTCGCGCGAGGCGGCGGTCTATGCGCTGGTGGACTACGGCATCCGTTGCGTCGTCGCGCCGAGCTTCGGCGACATCCACGCCTCCAACGCGGTCAACAACGGCCTGCTGCCGGCTCGCGTGTCGGAGGCGGACGCGGAGACGCTGCTCGCCCGCGCCGCCGACACGCCGCTGACCGTCGACCTCGAGGCGCAGACGATCCGGGCGGGCGAGACGGTGGTGCGGTTCGAGATCGAGCCGGTGTGGCGCACCAAGCTCCTCAACGGCTGGAACGACATCGACCTGACGCAGAGCTACGCCGAGGCCATCGCCACGTTCGCCCGCGACGACGCCGCCGCCAACCCCTGGAAGGCCCCGCGGCGGGCCGGCTGACCCGTCGCCGGTGCGACGAAGCTCGTCGTTCAGCGCGCCATGTCGACGACGAGGCGGCCGCGGACCTTGCCGGCGAGGATCTCGGCACCGAGGCCGGGGACGTCCTCCAGGGCCACGTCCTCGATCATGGTTTCGAGGAGCCCGAGCGGGAGGTCGGCGGCGAGGCGCTCCCAGGCGGCGAGGCGCGCCTCGCGCGGCTGCATCACCGAGTCGATGCCCAGGAGATTGACGCCGCGCAGGATGAAGGGGAGCACCGTGCCCCCCTCCATCGCAGGACCGCCGGCCAGGCCCACCGCCGCGACGGAGCCGCCATACTGGATCAGCGTCAGAACGTGGGAGAGCATCGCACCGCCGACGGCGTCGATGGCGGCGGAGTAGTTCTCGCGGCCGAGGGGGCGGCTCGGCGGCTCGGCGAGGGCCGCGCGGGCGACGATCGTGTCGGCGCCGAGCGCCTTGAGGTAGGTCTCCCACTCCGGCCGGCCCGTCACCGCGGCGACGTCGTAGCCGAGTTTTGCGAGGATCGCGACGGCGACGGAGCCCACGCCGCCCGAGGCACCGGTCACCAGCACCGGCCGACCGCCGGGCACCAGCCCGTGCCCCTCCAGCGCCAGCACCGAGAGCATGGACGTCAGCCCCGCCGTGCCCACCGCCATCGCCTGACGCGGGGTCAGGCCGGCGGGCAGCGGCACCAGCCAGTCCCCTTTCACGCGGGCCTTGTCGGCATAACCGCCCCACCAGACCTCGCCGACGCGCCAGCCGGTCAGCACGACCGCGTCGCCGGGCTTGTAGCGCGGGTCGTCGGAGGCCTCGACGGTGCCGGCGAAGTCGATCCCCGGCACATGCGGGTAAGTCCGCACCAGGCCACCGGCCCCGGTGAGGCAGAGGCCGTCTTTGTAGTTCACCGTCGAGTGGCTGACGGCGACGGTGACGAGCTGGTCGCCGGCCTCCCCCGCGGGGAGCCGATCCTCGCCGATGGTCTCGACCTTGGCCGAGACGCCGCTGTCGCTCTTGTCGACGATGAGTGCCCGCATGGTGTCCTCCGGTTCATGGCGCTGGCCATGAACTTAGGGCAGGCGCCCCCTGAAGGTCGACAGGGCTGGCGTCGACAGGGCGGAGGTCGACAGGGCCGTCAGGTGGCGCCGCCGTCCGTTTCGGCCGCGCCCTTGCGGCGGCGCATCGGCAGAACGTTGCCGGCCTTGGCCATGAGGTCGGTGACGCGTGCCCCCAGCGACAGGAGTTGAATCAGCCGGTCGGTCTCCAGGCCGTTCATGTCGTCGTACCAGCCGGAGAGAAGTTCGATGAGCTGGGTCAGCTCCTCGATGCGGTGGTTGGCGTAGGCGTCGCCGTCCAGCCGCTCGCGCGACATCTGTAGTTCACGCAACTTGGTGAGCGTCGGGTCGATCTCGCGGCGCTTGCGCTCCTCGACGAGGGTGCGCACGATCTCCCAAAGGTCGGCGGGGGTGGTGAAGTATTCGCGCCGGTCGCCCGGAAAGTGCTTCAGCCGGACGAGCTTCCAGGCTTGCAGCTCCTTCAGCCCCATGGAGACGTTGGAGCGTGAAAAGCCGAGGCTCTCGGCGATTTCCTCGGCGTTCAGCGGGCGTTCGTTGACGAACAGCAGTGCGTAGATCTGCCCGACGGTGCGGTTGATGCCCCACCGCGATCCCATCTCGCCAAAGTGGAGGACGAACTCCTCCTGTAGCGGTGGCAAGTTCACGGCGGCTCCAACATGCTCGGCGGCATTCTGCACCGCCATGGAGCACTAAAGGCCCTCTCGCCGTGGTTCACAATCCCACGGGGCCACGATTGCTTGCACAATCGCGGCATAACTGGTCCGCGGGGCGCAAGATCCGCCCCGCGGCCGGACGGCGTCCTACTTGTAGCCGACCTCGTTGTAGATCTTCTGCGCGGCCGTGCTGGCGGCGGCGACGTCACCCAGCGGCACGGTGTCGGCGGTGAAGCTCCCCATGGTCACGGCCGCCTCGGACGGCTCGATCCCCTCGACCACCGGGTACTCGTTGTTGCCGGAGGCGAGGAGGTGCTGCGCCTCGGGCGTCAGCGTGAACTTGACCAGTTTGCGCGCGTTCTCGGGGTTCGGCGCGTTCTTGGTGACGCCGATCGCGGAAATGTTGACGTGCGTGCCGTTGGTCTCCTGGTTCGGCCAGACGATGCCGATACCGTCGATCCCCTCGGTCAGCCCGGAGACCTCGCCGGCGAGGCCGCGGGCGAAATAATAATGGTTGGCGAGGGCGATGTCGCACTCACCCGAGACGATGCCGCGGAGCTGGTCGGTGTCGCCGCCCTCGGGGTCGCGGGCAAGATTGGCCATCACGCCTTCGGCCCAGGCGCGCGCGGCATCCTCGCCCTCGTTGACGATGATCGAGGCCAGCAGCGACTGCATGTAGACGTTGGACGACGAGCGCGTGCAGACCATGCCCTTGTACTTCGGGTCGGCGAGGTCCGCGTAAGTCTGCGGCGGGTCGCTCACGTCGGCCTTGTCGATGAAGATGAGGCGCGCGCGGGTCGAGAAGGCGGTCCAGTCGTCCGTCCGCAGGTTCTCGGCGACCTTTTCCTCGACGGCCTCGATCTCGAGCGGCTGGAAGATTCCCGCCTCGTCGGCGCGTGCGATGCGGCCGACGTCGACCGTGATGAAGACGTCGGCAGCGCCCAGCTCGCCCTCGGAGCGGATGCGCTCGATCAGGACGTCGGCGTCGTCTTCGATCCGGTTGACCGCGATTCCGGTGGCGTCGGTGAAGGCGGCGAAGAAGGCGTCGTCGGTGTCGTAGTGGCGCGAGGAATAGACATTCACTTCCTCGGCCATGGCCGAGGCGCCCATGAGGAGGCTCGCGAGGAGAGTGACGGTTATTGTCTTGTGCACGGTCCAGGCTCCCTAAGTAGAGACGGAGCCTGTAGGCCGCACGCAACTTTCAGTCAACGCGCCGGAAGATATCAAAACTTAGAATTGCTAAAATCTCTAGTCTGATTAGAACAATTCGAAAGCCTAACCTCCCACTAATACTCGCGTTCGTAGTAGAGGCCGAGCGTCGATTCGTCCGTGAAGGTCTCCGCCCGCGCCTTTAAGCCGCGGGTGATGTCGACGTTGACGGTGATCCCGGTCGACCGCGCCCCCGCCCGCACGCCGACGTAGACGTTGTCGGCGATGTAGCGCCCGGCCTCGACGGCGGTGCCGCCGGACTCGGTGGTGACGATCTCGAGGTTGTCGAGACCGGAGAAGGCCCGCACCTGGTCGATGATCGACGGGCCGGTGCCGACGCCGGCCAGCTCGCCCACCGCGGCGGCGAGCTGGGCCAGCTGGAAGGCCGACAGATCGTCGATCGAGCGACCGAAGATGAGCTGCGACAGCACCTCGTCCTGCGGCAGGTCGGGCGTCGATTCGAAGCGCACCTGCGGGTCGTTGGCCGGCCCGTCGACGACGACGCGCACGGTCACGCTGTTGCGGCTCGTCTCGGCGATGAGGTGGATCACCGGGTCGAGGTCGCCGAACAGGGTGACGCGGCCCTCGGTCAGCTCGATGCGCTGAGTGAGGATGTTGATGCGGCCGCGGATGAGGTTGAACTCGCCGACCGGCTGGATATCGGAGATCGGCCCGGTGACGCGCACCTGCCCGCCCAGCTCGGCGTCGATGCCGCGGCCACGCACGAAGATCCGCCGCGGGGCGTTGATCGTGACGTCGAGATTGAGCCCCGAGGCACCGGTGCCGCCCTCGCCGGCGCTGCTGTTGGCGTAGGGGCCGGCCTCGGCGAAGCGCAGCGTCTCCAGGACGTCCGGCGGGGTGTAGAAGTGCGTGACCTCCATCAGCGCCGCGGTGCCCGACAGGCGCGTCGGCACGGTGATCTCGGCACGGTCGATGTCGACGTTGCCGACCACCGTCGGCCCGGCGACCAGCGGCCCGTTGATGCCGAGGTTGGCGCTCAAAGTCACGGCGACCAGCCTGCCGTCGGCGTAGCGGGCATTATCGGCGACGAAGCGCAGGTCCGCCGGGAAGCCGGCGCCGAGGCCGATGCTGCCGGTGACGGAGATGGTGCCGTCGCCAAGTGTGGCGGAGAGCTGCTGGATCACCACGCGATTGCCGTCGAGGCTGGCCGAGAGCTGGCCGTTGGCGAGCGTGAGGTTGGAGAGCGGGTCGCGCAGGCTGAAGGGGCTGGCGCGCACGCTGCCCGTCACCGACGGATTGGCCAGCGAGCCGGTGGCGCGGATGTCGGCGACGACGGTGCCCTCGAGCGTGGTAGCGCGCGCGGCGAGGAAGCGGTTGGCGAGCGACAGCGGCGCGGTGGCGTCGACCGAGACGTTGAGCCCGCCGCCCGACAGCGGCACGAAGCCCGAAGCGGTCACCGAGAGGCCGCTGCCCTCGGCGCGGGCGGAGCTGATGTCGACACCGCCGTTGGCGTAGCGGCCGGCGGCGGTGACGGTCAGTGCGCCGACGCCGGCGTCCTGCAACGGCAGTGCCGATATCCCAGTGCCCGACACGTTGAACTGCGCCGCCGGATTGGAGAGCGGCCCCGTCGCCGTCGCCGTACCGGACAGGCGCCCCGTGAGGCCGAGGTCCGAGGCGAAGCCGTTGGCGATCGCCAGCGGCAGCTGGGTCATGGTCACATCGATGTCGAGCCGCTGGCCGACGGTACCCCGCGCGGTCACCGAGCCGCCACCGAGGTTCACCGCCGCCTCGCCGAGGGTCAGCGTGGAGCCGCGGTAGGTGCCGGCGGCGCGGATCGAGCCGGAGGGCAGCCCCGCGTCGCGGATCGGCGCCGCGGAGACCTGCGGGGCGTCGATCTGGAACGTCACCTGCGGGTTGCCGGGCGAGCCCTGGGCGGTGGCACGGCCGGAGAGCGCGCCGGTGACGCCCAGCTCCGGTGCGAAGCCGTTGGCGATCGCCAGCGGAATACGCTCGAGCGTCGCCGTCAGGTCGAGCCGGTCGGGGCCGGCGCTGCCGGTCACGCTGAGCGTGCCGTCGCCGAGGCGCGCCTGCGCCGTCGACAGGGTCGCGGCACCGTCCGCGTAGCGGCCGGCAATGGTGGCGTTGATCGCGCCGGCGTCGGCGCCCTCCAGCAGCCGCGCCGTGGCGTTGCGCACCTCGATGCTGAAGTCGGCCGCCGGGTCGCTCGGTGCGCCCGTCACCTCGGCGCGACCCGATAGGGTGCCGGCGAGGCCGAGGTCGGGCACCGCGGTGTTGGCGAGCGCCAGCGGCAGGCGGTCGACGTTGATGGTCACGTCGAGCGCGTCGCCGATGGTGCCGGCGGCGGTGATCGCTCCGCCGCCCACCGTGGTCTCGAACCGGTCGAGCGTGGCGACCTTGCCGGCGTAGGAGCCGCGGGCCGTGGCGTCGAGCGGCTCGATGCCGGCGCTGCGCATCGGCGCCACGGTCGCCCGCTTCACCTCCACGCTGAATTGCGCCGACGGGTCGTCCAGCGTGCCCGTCGCGCTGACGTTGCCCGACAGGGTGCCCGACGCGTCGAGGTCGGGCGCCACCGCCTCGGCGAGTGCCAGCGGCAGGTTGATGATCTCGGCGGTGACGTCGAGCTGCTCGCCGATGGTGCCGCTGGCGGTGATGCGGCCGCCGCCGACCGTGGTCTCGAACGTCTGCAACTGGGCGGTGCCGTCGGCGAAGGTGCCGACCGCGGTGACGTTCAGCGGCTCCAGCCGCGCATCGCGCAGCGGCTTGGCGTCGGCGTCGACGACACGCACGTCGAACCGCGCGTCGGGGTCCTTCAGCGTCCCGGTCGCCGTCACCTCGCCCGACAGGGTCCCCGAGATTTCCAGCTCCGGCCGCAGCGCGTTGGCGAGCGCCAGCGGCAGCTCGCTCACCGTCGCCGTGACGTCGAGCGTGTCGCCCACCGTGCCGGACGCGCGGATCTCGCCACCGCCGACGTTGGTCTCGAACGTCTGCAATGTCGCGACGCCGTCGATGTAGGTGCCGCGCGCGGTGATCGTCAGCGGATCTATCCCGCGCTCCTTGAGAAGCGCCGCCGTGACCCCGGTCGCCTGGACGTCCGCCGTGACGTCCGGCTCGTCGCGCGTGCCGGTGACGTCGACCTTGCCGCTGACGGTGCCGCCGGTCTCGAGATCCGGGCGGATCAGGTTGGCGACGCCGAGCGGGAGGTTCTCGATGTCGGCCGTGAGCTGCAATTCCTCGCCGAGGCGGCCGGCGACCGCCACCGTGCCGTCGCCGACGGCGAGCCGCGTATCGCCGATGGTGATGACTTCGCCCTCGACCGTGACCTCGGTCGGCGCGCGCAGCTCGGTGACGAAGTCGCCCTCGGAGAGGCGCAGCGTCGCGATCCGGGCGCTGAAGCCGGTCTCTGTGCGGCTGAGCGCGCCGGTGGCCGACAGGTCGCCCGAGCCGAGGTCGGCGTCGAGCGACAGGTTCGACGTCTCGCCCTGGCGCTGCGCCGTGAGGGCGGCGGAGACGATGTCGAAGCCGGCCACCTTCAGCTCGCGCAGGTTCGCCCGCCCGTCGAGCGCCGGGATGCCGAAGACGTTGTCGACCACGAGGTCGAGGTCCGCCTCGGTGAGGGTCACCCCCGGCACGACGACGCCGCGCGCAGTTCCGTCGATCGCCGCCACCTGGTTGCCGTCGTTGACCGAGAGCGTGACGTTGGCGTCGATGCTGCCGGTCGCCGTCTGCATCGCCAGCGAGGCGAGGCGGGAGAGATCCGGGATGGAGACGTCGAGGTTGCCGGTGACGGTGCCGGCGCGCTGCAACGCCACGTCGCCCTCGAGCCTGGCGCCGGCGATCTGGGCCGTGAGGCCCTGCAGAGCGCGCGCGTCGGGGCCGCTCTCGAGGCGGGTGCGGATCGCCACCGGGCCGCCGTCCAGCGCCCCCGTCACGTCGAGCGAACCGTCGAGGTCGAAGGGGACGTCCTCGCTACGGGTGTAGGTGCCGTCGAAATTGGCGGCGAGGTTGGTGAAGGTCTGGCCCGAGAGGGTGAGCGATGTGCTGGTGATCGCCCCCTTCACCGCCGGCTTCTGCGGGTTCCCGGTGACCGAGAGGTCGGCGCTGACGTCGCCGCCGAGGTCGCTGCTGGCCCGGCCGAGGTCGGCGAGCGAGGCCTGCACCCGGAGGTTGGCTTCCTGGGTGGTGGCGCGGCCGTCGGCGTTGAGGCTGAGCTGCGGATTCTCGAGGCGGAAGGTGTCGAAGATGATGCCCGTCGCGGAGCGGGCGGCGCGGCCGCTGAGTCGCGTGCGCCCCTCCATCAGCCCGTCGACAGCCTCGATCCCCGCCGTGACGTTTGCGGCGTTACCGTCGAGCACAAGGTCGAACGTGCCGTCGAAGCCGACGTTACCGTCCGCGGCGATGTCGATCGAGCCGGAGAGGTCGCGGCCGGTGACCGCCGCGAAGGCCGAGATATCGTCGGTCGCGAGGCGCATGCGGCCGGAAACCGCGTCGAGGATGGTGCCGGCGAAGGAGGCCTTCACCGTCTCGGTCTCGAGCGAGAGGTTGCGCACAGTGACGGGCTCGCCCGCGTTCCAGGCGCCGGACGCGGCGAGGTCCAGCGCGGCCCCCAGCGCGCTGCCGACGCCCTCGCGGTCGGAGTCCATGCCGGAGGCGCCGCCGGTGACCTCGAAGGTCACGGCACGGCTCGCCGCGTCGCCGAGGTTGGCCGCGGTGCCGGACGCCTTGATGGTGGCCTGCGGCGCGGAGATCAGCGCGGTGTCGAGGTCGGTCAACGTGATCTCGGCCGAGAACGCGTCCGAGCCGCCGCCCAGCGATGCCTTGATGATGGCCGAGCGGACCGTCGAGTCGCCGCCCCCGCCCGGAAGCGCGATCGGCTCGTTGTCGCCGCGTTGCAGCTCGCCGTCGACCGAGAG
Source organism: Acuticoccus sp. I52.16.1 (assembly GCF_022865125.1). Lineage (NCBI taxonomy): Bacteria > Pseudomonadati > Pseudomonadota > Alphaproteobacteria > Hyphomicrobiales > Amorphaceae > Acuticoccus > Acuticoccus sp. I52.16.1. Next base: position 1,815,799 of record NZ_CP094828.1, read on the forward strand.
CGCGGTCGGCACCCCGTCGGCGCCGACGTCGGCGGTGAAATCCAGCCGCGCCACGCCCGACTTCAGCCGGCCCTCGGCGATGGTGATCGCCCCGCTCGGCGCGCGCGTCGCGTCTATCTTCACCTCCGAGCCGCCGCCGACGAAGGGGGCGTAGAGCGGCGGCACCAGCACCGACAGGTCGCCGGAGATGTCGGCGATGAAGCGGAAGCCGGCGTCGGTATTGTCGATCGTCGTGGTGCCGGAAAGCAGCGTCTCGTCGCTCGCCACGAGCGCGATGTCGGCCTTGAACTCCGCCAGCGGGCCGTCACCCTTGATCGAGAAGGACAGCGGCGGCTTGCCCTCGATGTCGAGCGCGTTAGCGATGACGCCGTCTTCCGGCTCGGCGACCGTGAAGTCGATCGACAGGTTGCGCGACACGTTGTCGAAGCTCGCCTTGAGGTTCAGGTCGCCCGGCCGGTCGAGCCGCTCGATCGCGAGGTCGGTGTCGAGTTCACCGCCGGCCAGCGAGATGTTGCCGTCGACCGAGAGCTTGGCCGCGGGGCCGATGACGCCCTCGGCGATGTCGACCTCGGGGACCTTCAGCTCGCGCAGGATGACGGAGACCGGCAGGCTCGGCAGCTCGAACTGGTCGGCGCCCTCCTCAAGCGGCGTGTCGTTCTCCACCGGCAGCGGCTTGCGCGAGACGGTGATCTTCTCGGCTTCGAGGAGATCGACCGAGAGCCGCCCGCGCAGCAGCGCCAGGCGCGACCAGACGAGGTGCACGTTGTCGAGGCGCAGCCACACGCCCTGCCGGTCGGCGATGGTGATGTAGCCGAGGCGCACGTCGGACGACAGCGCGCCGCGCAGCGGGCCGAGCTTGATGCGGCGGTCGGGGGTGGAGATCTGCCGCTCGACGAAGCGGACGAAGCGGCCCGATTCCTCGTCCTGCGCCAGGGCGTAGCGGGTCCCGATCACGCCGGCCGAGGCGAGAACCAGCACCACGAAGGCGATCAGGAACCTCTTCATCGTCCACTCCCGTCGAGGCGCCGCATGCGTGGCCGCGCCGATTTGGTTGCCCGACCGGGCGAACGTTCCGCCGCTCAGAATGCCTGGCCGAGGCCGATGTAGAAGGCGACGTTCGGGTCGCCGTCGTACGGGTCCAGCGGCACGGCGACGTCAAAGCGCAGGGGGCCGAGGCTGGTGTAGTAGCGAAGGCCGATGCCCGCCGCCGTCTTCAGCGGCTCGTCGAAGTCCGGCAGCTCGCTGTTGAACGCGTTGCCGAAGTCGAAGAAGGGCACCACGCCGATGCTCTCGGTGACCTTCACCCGCGCCTCGACCGAGCCGACGAAGTAGCTGCGGCCGCCGTGCACCTCGTCGGTCACCGGATCGCGCGGGCCGACGCCGCGGTAGGGATAGCCGCGAATCGACCCGCCGCCGCCGGCGAAGAACAGCTTGTTCGCCGGGATTTCCTGCAACGGCGCACCGAAGATGGAGCCGACCGCCGCCCGCCCGGCGAGAACGAAGCGGTCGTCCGCGAAGCCGTAGTAGGCGCGACCCTCCAGCTGGGCGATGCCGCCGATGTTCTGGTTGTTGATCTCGTAGAACGGCTCCAGCGAGCCGATCACCTTGTACCCGCGCGTCGGATTGTATTCGTTGTTGGACCCGTCATACTCGATCGACAGCGGCAGCGAGGCGAACAGGAAGTCGCCGTCGCCGTAGTCGGTCTGGTCGATCGTGGAGGCCTCGAACGAGGCGTAGCCGGACATCGTGATCCGCGTCGTCGGCCGGTGTTGCAGGCCGAAGTTGCCGCCCAGCGTGCGCGCCCGGTAGGTGTCGGGCGAGTCCTGGTCGGCGTAGATCGTCGAGCGGAAGTCCGTGTAGGGCGTGAAGACGCCCGGTTTGATGAACGTCGCCTCGACGCGATAGTTGTACTCGGTCGGGTCCTGCGCATCGATGCCGCTGACCGAGGCGCCCAGATTCAGCTTCTCCGCCCGGCCGAAGAGGTTGCGATGGCGCCAGTAGGCCTCGGCGCCCGCACCGTCGAGCGTGGAATAGTTGACGCCGCCGCCGAACACGCGCAGCGGCCGCTCGGCGACCTCGATCCCCATGTCCAGCGTACCGTCGGGGTTGATCTCGTCCCCCTCGACGATGCGGACCGCCTTGAATACTTCGAGCCGGCGCAGCTGGTCGCGCGCGCGATCGATCCGGTCCGGGTCGAACTTCTCGCCAACCTTCAGCCCCGCATAGTAGGCGACGAAGGCGGGGTCCATCCGGCTCGTGCCGCTGACCGTCGTCGGGCCGAACACGGCCGGGCGGCCGGGCGCCACGTCGATCGCGACGTCGAGCGTGCTGTTGTCGTGGTAGGCGGAGGCGGTGCGCTCGGCGATGCGGGCCTTGGCGTAGCTGTTCTCGCGCCAGCGGCCGACCAGGGACGCCTCGCCGGCGATGATCTTGTTGGCCTCGGCCGTCCCACCCGCGACCAGGCCGAGGGTCTCCAGCGTCGGGGGCAGGCTGTCGTCGTCGGGCACGTCCGGGGGCGGATTGGTGACCTCGACGCGGCCGAAGTGGAACTCGGGGCCGGGATCGACGGTGACGTGCACCTGCGCGGTATCGCCCAGCTCGGCGTCGATCGGCATGGTCGCCGCTTCGCGCCCGTCGACCAGGATGGAGATGGTCGGCCCGTAGCGGGCCTTTTCGTACAGCGAGGCGAGGATGCGCTGGTAGTCCGACTGGGCGCGCGATATCAGCGCCGCGGCGCCGGGGCTCGGCTCGTCGCGCTCTTCCTCCAGCACCGAGGCCCGCTCGATGGCCGACTTCAGGCCGCCGTCGTTGTCCAGGACCTCGAACTCGACGGTATAGCTGACCGAGCCCTCGGGCGGCGGCTCGGGCGGCCCCTCGAAGAAGCGCATCCCGAAGATCTCGAAGGCGTCCGCCGACCCAGGCATGAGGCCGAGGGCAATCGCAAGCGCCCCCGCTCTGCAAGTCTGGCCAATCGACAAACGCACAAATTTCACCCTTCGCTCGGAGTTTTAATAGGCTTGGAACGGCCCGCCGTGACAAGCCAATGGTGGGATCTATGGGTGGCTTCGGTCAGATCTGCAGCAAATGGGCAACAGTGCGACAGACTGGACCTGGAAGAGCTTAACGTCCCCCCGGAGGCGGTTGCTGAACTGTATTGCATCCGACGGATGGCGTTATTGCTTTCGATATGAAATGTAAGGACGTTCTCTCGCGTCGGAGGTATGGCAATGGCCGCTGCCATTCTGGAGTTTCTGGGGCTTTGGGTTTTGACCTACGTCCTGGTGTTCGGGTCCTATCTGGCCTTCGGTTGGGCGTTCACCGCCTGGTCGCAGCGCCACCCGGAACGAAAAATCCAACCCAAGCGCGACGGGCAGAAGCGCCGCGCCAAGGAGATCCGTGCCTCGGCGCGCTCGCTGATCGTCACCTGCGGCTGCTTCGCCGGGGGGCTCTTCTGCATGCTCAACGGGTGGACGCTGTTCGAGCCGTGGGCGCTCACCTGGTGGTCCGCGCCGCTGATGTTCGGCGCCTCGGTGATCCTCTTCGACGGATGGTTCTACCTCGTCCACCGCCTCGGCCACACCGGACCGTTCATGAAGTACCATGTGCTGCACCACCAGTCGGTGGCGCCGACCGTGTGGTCGAACTACTCCGACACCTTCTTCGACGCGTTCACCCAACAGGGCTACTTCCTGATCGTGCCGCTGATCGTGCCGTTCGGTTGGCCGATCCTCGTCGCCCACCGCATCTTCGACCACTTCAACGGCATGATCGGCCACTCGGGGTTCGAGTTCGCGGCGGGGCCGTCGTCGCGCACGCCCTGGCCGTTGGCGTCGGTGACGTTCCACGACATGCATCACTCGACGTTCAACTATAACTACGCCAACCATTTTTCCTTCTGGGACCGGGTGTTCGGCACGATCCATCCGGAGTACGATCACCGCTGCGCCGCGATGGAAGAGCAAATCGCCACGTCCGGAAAGTCGGACGGTGGCGCGAAGACCCCGCTGCCGACCTCCTGAACGACGCCGCCCGCGCCCTGCAAGGCGCATCCTCGACCCTGCCTGTCGGCCTCGCCCGGCACGCCACCGCCGGGGCGCCCGGCCACGACGTGCTTCGACGCGACACGCGAATCCGCCGCGGGGGCCGACTGGCCCTCGTCGTGCAACGCCCCTTCGACCACCGCCCGCCGAGCCGCACGGACCCCGCCATGAACATCCCGCTCAACCCCAACGACATCAGCCACGTGATCGAGGCCGACAAGGCCAACGTGTGGCACCACCTGACGCAGCACGCCGCGTTCGAGACGGTGGACCCGAAGATCATCGTCGAGGGCAAGGGCCTCTCGGTCTGGGACGCGACCGGTCGCGAGATGATCGACGCGGTGTCGGGCGGGGTTTGGACGGTCAACGTCGGCTACGGCCGGGCGCGGATCGCCGACGCGGTGCGCGACCAGATCATGAAAATGAACTTCTTCGCCGCGGCGGCCGGGTCGGTCCCCGCCGCGCTCTTCGCCGAGAAGCTGATCGAGAAAATGCCCGGCATGAGCCGCGTCTACTTCTCGAACTCCGGCTCGGAGGCGAACGAGAAGGCCTACAAGATCATCCGCCAGATCGCCCACAAGCGCTACGGCGGCGAGAAGCACAAGATCCTGTTCCGCGAGCGCGACTACCACGGCACCACCATCGCCGCCCTCGCCTCGGGCGGGCAACCGGAGCGCGCGGCGCATTACGGCCCCTTCCCGCCGGGCTTCGTGCAAGTGCCGCACTGCCTGGAATATCGCAGCCAGTGGGGCGCGGTCGCCGACTACGGCGTGCGCGCCGCCAAGGAGATCGAGCGCGTCATCCTGGAGGAAGGGCCCGACACCGTCGGCGGCATCGTGCTGGAGCCGATCACGGCGGGCGGCGGCGTCATCGTCCCGCCGGAGGGCTACTGGGAGACCGTGCAGGAGATCTGCGCCAAGTACGACGTGCTCCTGCATATCGACGAAGTGGTCTGCGGCCTCGGCCGCACCGGCGAGTGGTTTGGTTACCAGAATTACGGCATCAAGCCGGACCTCGTCACCATGGCCAAGGGCGTGGCCTCCGGTTACGCGGCGATCTCCTGCACGGTGACGACCGAGCGCGTCTTCGACCTCTTCAAGGACGACCCGGCCGACCCGCTCGGCTATTTCCGCGACATCTCCACCTTCGGCGGCTGCACCGCCGGCCCCGCGGCGGCGCTGGAGAACATGGCCATCATCGAGGAGGAGAACCTCCTCGACAACACGCTGGTGCGCGGCGCCCAGCTCGGCGAGGCGCTCAAGGCCCTCGAGGCGCGGCACGCCATCGTCGGCGACGTGCGCGGCAAGGGTCTCTTCTGGGGTGTCGAGCTGGTGGCCGACCGCACCACCAAGGAACCGCTGGGCGAGAAGCTGGTGGCCGCCGTCGTCGCGGCGACCGGCAAGCGCGGCGTCATCATCGGCATGACCAACCGCTCGCTGCCGGGCCTCAACAACACGCTGTGCATCGCCCCGGCGCTAATCGCGACCGAGGCGGAGATCGCCGCCATCGCCGCCGCGATCGACGGAGCCATCGGCGAGGTCGCCGCCACCATCTGACGCCGGCGCACCGACGCCGCCGGGCCGCCCGCCTTCTGCCGGCGGCCCGCCTTCGCACGCGCGACGCCCCGGCCGGCGGTCGGCCGGGCTTCGTCGCGGTGCCACGCCCGAGAGGCTGTCTTGAGTGCAATCTTCGCGGCTCTGCCGGAGCCGCACGTCCTCCTCGTCCTGTGCGGCGCGGTGCTGCTGGCTGCCTTCCTGCGCGGCCTGACCGGCTTCGGCTTCGCGCTGGCGGCGGTGCCGCTGTTGTCGCTCGTGATCGCCCCGGCCCAGGCCGTCACCATGGCCATGCTGCTCCAGCTGATGGTCGGCCTGCGCGACGTCGTCGCCCTGCACACCATCCTCGACCGCCCGTCCCTCGCCCGCCTGTCGCTCGGCGCGGTGGTCGGCACCCCGTTCGGCGTGGCGCTGCTGGTGGTGCTGGAGCCGGCGGTGATGCGCCTCGCGATCGCCGCGCTCGTCATCGTCGGCCTCGTCTTCCTGCTGCGGGCGCCCAAGGTGGCGAGCGCCGACCGCCTCGCGCTGGCGATCCCCACCGGGCTCGTCGCCGGGCTGTTCGCGGGGCTTGCGGCGATGCCCGGCCCGCCCGCCGTCGCCTACTATCTCGGCACCGACAGGCCGGCCCACGTGACCCGCGCATCGCTGATGGTGTTCTTCTTCGTCACCTCGCTGATCGCGGTGCCGCTGCTCGCGGTCAACGGCGAGGTGGACTTCGCCATCGCCGGCGCCAGCCTGATCGCCTTCCCGGTATTCCTCCTGGGAACCGCCCTGGGCACACGCCTCTTCGCCCGCACCAGCGAGACCGGCTACCGCAAACTCGCCATCGGCGTGCTCGGCGTCATGGCGCTGGCGGCGGGCGCGCGCGGGCTCGCCGGCCTCATCTAGGCGTCTGCGCGGCGGCCCACTTCAGCGGCTTCAGCCGGGCGCGGCGCACGGTCATGTCCTCCGGGTCGGCCGTGTCGACGAAGCCCAGCTCGCGTACGAAGTCGAGCATCGACCGGTTGGAGGCGAGGACGTCGCCGTACATGTCCTCGATCCCCTCGTAGGCGGCGTACTCGATCAGCCGCACCATCAACGCACGGCCGATGCCCTGCCCCTTCAGATCGCTGCGCACGAGGACGGCGAACTCGGCGGTGCGGTAGTCCGCGTCGGCCGCGAAACGCGAGACGCCGAGCATCGTGCCGTCGGTGTCGAGGGCGAGGAAGGCCATGGCGCGGGCATAGTCGATCTGCGTCAGCCGCGCGATCTCCTCGTGCGAGAGCTGCGAGAAGAGACGGAAGAAGCGGCGGCGGATATCCTCCTTGGAGACCTTGGCGAGGAAGTCGGGGTAGAGCGCTTCGTCCTCCGGGCGGATCGGGCGGATCTGCACGTCGCCGTAGGGCGTCGCCTCCGGCTTGTCCCAGGCCGAGGGATAGGGGCGGATCGCGAGGCGCGGATTGCCGCCCGGCGCCACCGCCGCAGCCGGCGCGACGCGGATCCGCGCATCCACCGCGACCACGCCCTGCTCGTCGGCGAGGAGCGGGTTGATGTCCAGCTCGCGGATCTGCGGCATGTCGGCGACGAGCTGCGACAGGTGGACGAGTGCCAGCGCGATGGCGGTCCGGTCGGCCGGCGCCTTGTCGCGGTAGCCCTTGAGGAGCTTGCCGATGCGGGTACGGTCGATCATGTCCTCGGCCAGCAATAGGTCGAGCGGCGGTAGGGCGAGCGCCTTGTCCTTGACCACCTCGACCGCCGTGCCGCCGGCGCCGAACAGCATCACCGGGCCGAAGGTGGCGTCGTCGGAGATGCCCAGCAGCAGCTCGTGCGCATGCGGCTTCTTGATCATCGGCTGGACCACGACGCCGTCGATGTGCGCGTCCGGCCGGCGCTGGCGCACGCGCTCCAGCATCGCCTCGGCCGCCACGCGCACCGCGTCGGCACCGGCGAGGTTGAGCTGCACTCCGCCGACGTCGGACTTGTGGGTGATGTCGCGGGACAGGATCTTGATGGCCAGCAGCGGATGGTCGGCGAACTGCTCGGCGATCTGCGCCGCCTCGTCCGGCGTGCGGGCGATGCGGGTGTCGTTGGTGGGGACCCCGTAGGCCGCCAGCACCGTCTTCGCCTCGACCTCGGAGAGGATCTCGCGCCCTTCGGCGATCGCCCCCTCGATCGTGAAGCGCGCCAGCTCGCGGTCCGGCTCGGGGCCGGGCGGCAGGCTGGCGGGCGTACGCATGAGCTGGATCTGCGACTTGCGGTGCCGCACCAGGGTGTCGAACGCGTCGATGGCCTGGCGCGGCGTCGCGTGGGTGGCGACGCCCGCCCGCTCCAGGACCTGCGACGCGGCGGCCGCCGAGGCGCCGCCCAGCCAGGTGGCCAGCACCGGCTTGCCCCTGGGGTTGGCCCGGCCGATCGTCTCGACGACGGCCTCCGCCGCCTCCGACGACGAGGCGAGCCCCGTCGGGCAGTTGAGCACGAGGACCGCATCGGCCTCCGGTTCGGCGAGCACCGCCTCCATCGCGGCCTCCCATCGCTCGGGGCCGGCGTCGCCGATGATGTCGACCGGGTTGCCGCGCGACCAGGTGGCCGGCAGCGCCTGGTCGAGGCGTGCCATCGTCTCGGCCGAGAGATCCGCCATGCGTCCGGCGGTGCCCGCCAGCGCATCCACCGCCAATACGCCCGCGCCGCCGCCGTTGGTGACGATCGCCAGCCGGTCGCCCTTCAGCGGGCGGTGCCGGGCGAGCGCCTCGGCGGCGTCGAACAGCTCCTGCAAATCGTCGACCCTGAGGACGCCGGCGCGCGCGAACGCCGCCTCGTAGACGTCGTCGCTCCCCGCCAGCGCCCCGGTGTGCGACGCCGCCGCCTTCGACGCCGATTCCGAGCGCCCCGCCTTGATGACGATCACCGGCTTGGCGCGGGCCGCCGAGCGGGCGGCCGACATGAACTTCTTCGCGTTGGTGACGCCTTCGAGGTACATCAGGATCGCGCGCGTCTGCCGGTCGCCGGCGAGCTGGTCCAGCATGTCGCCGGTGTCGATGTCGGCCATGTCGCCCAGCGACGCCACGGTCGAGAAGCCGACGCCGCGCGCTTCCGCCCAGTCGAGCATCGCGGTGATGATGGCACCGGACTGCGACAGCAGCGCGATCTGCCCGCGGCCGGCGGTGAGGTGGGCGAAGGATGCGTCGAGCCCCATGTGCGGCACCTGCAGGCCGACGCAGTTGGGGCCGAGGATGCGCAGCGTGAAGGGCTTGGCAGCGTCCAGCATCCGCTGGCGCAGGTCGCCGGTGACGCCGGCGGTGATGACGACCGCGGCCCGCGCCCCGGCCTCGCCGAGTTGGCGGACGACGTCCGGCACCGCCGCCGCCGGCGCGACGACGACGCCGAGGTCCGGCGCGAACGGCAGTTCGGCGACGCTCGGGTAGCAGGGCTGGTCGCCGATGGCCTTGTACTTCGGGTTGACGAGGCCGATCGTGCCGCGGAATCCCGCCCCGGCGAGGCGGCGCAGGACGACCCCGCCCAGCGACCCCCGCCGGTTGCTGGCGCCGACCAACGCCACGCTGCGCGGCTCCAGCAAGAACTCGAGATTGCGTACGGTCATCGTCAGCTCCTTGCGACGGGACGCGAACCCCGTGGAACGCCCCGATCATACGGGTCCGTCGGCGCGGCCGGCCCGGCACGCGCCGGCGGTTCGATCCGTTCGGCGCCGAGCCCTAGACGGCCCGCGACACCGCCGCATTGATACCCGTCAACACGCTCACCGGCCATCGGCAGGGCGTCCGTGCAGCACCGCAGCGGCAGTCGCGGCGACGGTCTCCGGCGCGCCGGCGGCGTCGACCTCGACCCAGTCGACGGCGCCGAGGGGGTGGGCGAGCTGGGCTTCCAGCACCGCGGCGTCGGCGTCGGACGCATCGCCCACGCGGGCGGCGATCCGCGCCCGCAGGACATCGGCCGGTGCGGTCAACCACAGCCCGGTGAAGGGCACGCCGGCCGCGGCGGCGACTGCGGCCGCCCGGGCGCGCATCGCCGGATCGGCGAAGGTGGCGTCGAGGATGACCGGGGCCCCGGCCCGCAGCGCGCGACCCGCGTCGAGCGCCATGCGGCGGTAGACGGCCGCGTTCGCCGTGGCGGTATAGGCCTCGCGCCCCAGCGGCACCTCGGGGGCGACGCCGGCGAGGCGCTTGCGTACCGAGTCGGACCGGATCACCACGGCCGCCGCCCCCGGCGACAGCGCCCGGGCGACCGTGGACTTGCCCGTCCCCGACAGACCGCCGACCGCGATCACCCGTGGCGCCGGGCGAGCCTCCAGGTAGCGGCGGGCGAGCGCGGCCATCGCCGCCGCGTCGCGTCCTTTGGCCAGCCGTGTCAGCGCCCGCACCATCGCCCGCTGCGACAGGAAGAGCGGCAGCAGCGCCAGCCCCGAATAGTCCCGCGTCGCCTCCATGTAGCGCGACAGGAAGCGCCAGGAGTGGTCCGCGAGGCCCCGCGCGTCGAGGTCGACCAGCACGAAGGCCATGTCGTACAGCACGTCGATCCGGGCGATCTCCTCGGAGAACTCGATCGCGTCGAACGCCGTCGGCCGGCCCTGCCAGAGGCAGAGGTTGGAGAGGTGGAGGTCGCCGTGGCAGCGCCGCACGAAGCCGTGCCGGGCCCGCCGGTCGAGGAGGGGGCGGCACGCGGCGAGTGCCGCCTCCGCCGCACGCGCCCAGGCCGCCACGTCGTCCAGCGCCGCGGACCCGGCCGCGCCGCTCGCCGCCCCGGCGGCCTGCGACGCGCGCAGGCCCTTGGCGACGTCCCGCTCGAGCTGGGCCGTGCGTGCGGCGACCGGATCGGCGCCGGGCTGCCACACGACCGGCGCGGCGCGGTGCAGCGCGGCGACCGCGTCGGCCGTGGCGTCGACGACGGCAGGCGTCAACGCGCCGTGGTCGGCCATCACGTCGAGCTGCTCGTCCGCCGCGAAGCGCCGCATGTCGACCAGCCACTCGACCACCGCGCCCGCACCACCGACGGCGAGCCCGCCCGCGGTGCGCGTCACCGGTACGACGCCGCGGTAGAGGTCCGGGGCGAACCGGCGATTGACCTCGACCTCCTTGCGGCAGAACCCCTCGCGCTTCTCCAGCGTGGAATAGTCGACCACGGACCAGTCGACCCGCTTCTTCAGCTTCAGCACTCGCGCGCCGGCCAGGAAGAGGTGCGACAGATGCGTCTCGACGTGCTGCGGCGTCGCGCCGGCGTGCGCGGCGGGGCTGGCCAGAAACCGAACGATCTCGGCCTCGCCGATGTCCGGCGCCCCGTTGTCGTTGGCGCTCACAGGCATGGTCGCCCCTCGCTTCGCCCAGAACCGTACGCTACAGCGACGCCGACCCGCCCGTGACATCTGCACGCATCGCCGCACGTCATCGAATGCGAACTTCACACCGATGTGACATATGGGTCCAGCGGCGGGGCGGCACAGGCCCCGTGCATCGTTGGCGGTCCCGCCCGCGGGAGGCTGATCTGGGGAGGCCATGGAGCGGATAACGGACACTTTGTCCGCGGTGGAGTTCAACTCGGTCGCCGGCCTCCTGGAGCTGGGTGGGCCGGTCGTCCTGCTCCTGCTGGCGCTGTCGGTGGTGGTGCTGACGATCGCGGTGGGCAAGCTGGCCGGCTTCCTGCTGGCGGGCGTCGGCCGGCACCGGCATGCACGGGAGGCGGTGCGGCTCTATCATGCCGGCGACCTTCGTGCCGCGCGCCGGCGCACCGCGGCCGGGCCGGTGAGCGCCATCGTCGTCGGCTACGCCATCGAGGCGGCCGGTGCGATGACCCCGTGCGCTGCGCGCGACGCGGCCGAGAAGGTCGCGTTGTTGCAGCTCCACCGGTTGCGGCGCGGCATCGGCCTGCTCGACGTGATCGCCCAGATTGCCCCGCTGCTCGGCCTGTTCGGCACCGTGCTGGGCATGATCGAGGCGTTCCGCGCGCTTGAGGGCAGCGGCGCGGCGGTCGACCCGTCGGTCCTCGCCGGCGGCATCTGGGTGGCGCTCTTGACGACGGCGGTGGGCCTCGCCGTGGCGATGCCGGCATCGGTGCTGACGGCCTGGTTCGAGGCGCGCATCGCCAACGAAGAGGTCGCGCTCGAGAACCTCCTCAGCGGGGTCTTCTCCGGCGCGCCGCTGCCCGCGCCCCGCCCGGCCGCCGCCACCGCCGCGCGCCACCGGACCCACCGTCCGCGCCCATGAACCGCAGCCGCCGCGCGCCCTCCCTGTCGATCCTCGATGCCGGCGGCCTGCGCCCGGGTCCCTCGCGCCGGATGCGGTCGGGGCTGGCTTGGGGGGCGGCGCTGCTGGTCGCGGTCCTCGTCCACCTCGCCGTCCTGGTGGATTTGAAGGAGGAGACCGAGCCGGTCGAGACACCGCAGCCGCAGCGCATGCCCATCGTCGTCTCGCAGCAGAGCGCGGAGGCGCTGCTGGGCGCGACCCGGTCAGAGCCCGAACCCGCCGGCGAGGACGGCGCACCCGAGAGCGAGGCGCCGCAGGCACCCGACCCGCAGGAGGGCGACCCTGCCACGGGAACGCCGCTGCCCAACCAGCAGCCCGCCCCGGCACCGCCTCTCGAGGCGGAGCAGCAGGACGCACCGCCCGCGCCGGAGGAGTTCGACGTACCGGACCGCGACGCGGTGTTCGATTCGCTGCTGGACGGCACCGAATCGAACCCCGCTTCGGTCGACCGGGACGAAGCCCCCGCCCCCGCCGAACCGACCGACACGCCCAGCGACACGCCGGACGAAGCGCCGGCCGAGCCGCCCAACGCCGCCGAGGCGGCCGCCACGCCGAGCCGCGTCGACGATGCCCCGGCAGCGGACGCCGCCGCGCCCGCAGGCCCCGAGGGCACCGACCCCGGCGGCAGCCCGACCGAGACGCCCGGCACCCCTGCCCCGGCCCAGCCCTCCCTGGCGCTGCCGGATATCTCGTCTGCGTTCGAGGTGGTCAGTGGCGCCAACAGCGACCTCGCCGCCGCGCTTCCCGACGTCGCCAGCCAGGAGGAGCGCGAGGCCGACCCCGAGGCGGTCGCCGGCACCGCGTCGACGGGCGGCCCGACCGAGCGCCCGGCCGACGCCTTCTACCCCTTCCCGCTCGACCGCCCCGCCGCGGGTGAGCGCGCGCCGACCTTTTCCGCCGCCGACGCCGCCGCGCTGGAGCGCGTGCCGGTACCGCCGGCCAACCCCGCCCCGCCGGACCGACGCGCCGCGGCGACGCCCAAGGCGACCGCAGCGCCCCGCGCGCCGCAGCAGGCGGCCGCCGCGGCCAACGAGAGCGAAGGCGCCCAGGCCTCCTACGCGCGCGCGGTCCGGGCGATCGTCGGGCGGGCATTCTTCACCGCCGCCCAGCTCGGACAGGTCGGTGCGGGGACGGCGGTCGTCACGGTCACCATCTCGCGCGACGGGCGGGTGCTGAACGCGGAATTGAGCCAACCCTCCGGCAACCCGGCGCTCGACCAGGCGGTGCTCGCCGCCGCCTACAACGAGTTCCCCAACTTCCCGGCCGACGTCGGCGAAGGCTCGCTCTCCTTCTCGGTGCCGATCCGCGTGCGGTGAGGGCGCAAATCAGCGCCTAAGTGATTGGTTAAGGGCGCCGGCAACTCTATGCTGCGCCGAAGCACCGTGCCGCCGAACGTGCACGGACCGACCGACAGGAGCGAGACCATGGCTGACCGACCCGTTCTACTCGTCACCGGGGGCAGCCGCGGCATCGGCGCCGCGACCTGCCGCATGGCCGCCGCCGCCGGCTACGACATCGCCGTCAACTACGTGCGCGACGCCGCCGCCGCCGAAGCGCTCGTCGCCGAGGTGCGCCAGATGGGCGTCGACGCCGAGGCCTTCCAGGCCGATGTCTCCAAGGATGCCGACATCACCGCCCTCTTCGAGAAGATCGACGCCCGCTTCGGCCGGCTGACGCACTTCGTGTGCAATGCCGGGATGACCGGCAGGGTCGGCCGGCTCGACGATGCGGACCCGGCGATGCTGCGCCAGGTGGTCGATCTCAACGTCACCGGCGCGATGCTGACCCTGCAGGCGGCGGTGAAGCGCATGTCGACCAGGCACGGCGGCAAGGGCGGCAGCATCGTCATCCTGTCGTCGGTGGCGGCGCGGCTCGGCAGCGGCAACGACTTCGTGTGGTATGCCGCCAGCAAGGGGGCGATGGACTCGCTGACCGTCGGCCTCGCGCGCGAGGTTGCCGCCGAGGGGATCCGCGTCAACGCCGTATCGCCGGGCATGATCGACACCGAGATCCACGCCTCGGCCGGCGATCCGGAGCGTGCCGGACGTGCCGTGAAGGTGATCCCGGCGCAGCGCGTGGGCGCGGCCGAAGAGGTCGCCGCGGCGATCCTCTACCTGTTGTCGGACTCCGCCTCGTACGTGATGGGCGGCAACCTCGACGTCAGCGGCGGGCGCTGAACGGCGCCATCGCGGTGCAGCGGGCGGTTCAGCGGCCGTAGCCGCGGAACTGCTCCAGCACACGGTCCATCTCGTCGTCCGGCAGCACCACCGGCTCGCCGGCGGCGAGCGCCATGCGGTAGACCTTGGCCAGCAGCTCCACCTCCCGCGCCAGATCCATCGCCTTCGCCAACGTTGCGCCCGCCGCCACGACACCGTGGTTGGCGAGCAGGCAGGCGTCGAGCCGGGCCATCGTGGCGCAGATCGCCGCCGACAGCTCGGCCGTGCCGAACGTCGCGTACGGCGCCAGCGGGATCTCCTTGCCGCCGGCGATCGCCACCATGTAGTGCGCCGCGGGGATCGGCCGGCGCAGCATGGCGATCGCGGTGGCGTTGGGCGAGTGGGTATGGACGACGGCCGTGAGGTCCGGCCGCGCGACGAGAAGATCGCGGTGGAAACGCCACTCGGACGAGGGTTTGCCGTCCGCCGCCCCATCGAACGGGACCGTGGCGATGTCCTGCGGGCCCATCCGCGCGGCGGGCACCGCGCTGGGGGTGATCAGCAGGCCGCTGGCGATCCGCAGCGAGACGTTGCCGGCACTGCCGACGATCAGCCCTTCCGCCAGCAGCGCGCGATAGGCCTCCACGAGCGCGATCCGCTCGGGTTCATGGTCCATCGCCGGCCTCCTCCACCAGGGCTTTCGTCGCCGGGTGCCGCGGCCGGCCGAAGATATCGTCCGGCGTTCCGGATTCCACCACCGCGCCGTCGTCCATCACCAGGATCCGGTCCGCCAGGGTGCGCACCAACGCCAGGTCGTGCGCGATGAAGACGAGGCCGAGCCCATCCTCGCGCGAGAGGCGGTCGAACAGGGAGATGATCTGCCCGCGCAGCGCCGCGTCGAGCGCAGACACCGGCTCGTCCGCCAGCACCACCTTGGGCCGGGCGACGAGAGCGCGGGCGATGGCGATGCGCTGGCGTTGCCCGCCGGAGAAGGCATGCGGCTTGCGCGCCAGCACCTCCGTGCCGAGGCCGACGCGCGCTAGCGCCGCGACCGCCCGCTCTCGCCGCTCCGCCCGCGAGAGGCCGGCGCGGAAGAGCGGCTCGGTCACGACACGCAGCACCGCGTGACGCGGATTGAAGCTGGTCGCGGGGTCCTGGAACACCATCTGCGCGTCGCGCCGCAGCACCGGCGAGCCGGCGGGAACGGGCGTGCCACTGAGCGTGATGCGCCCCTCCATCGGCAGGAGGCCGAGGACGGCGCGCACCAGCGTCGTCTTGCCGCTTCCGGACCCGCCGACCAGCGCCACCCGCTCCCCCGGCGCCACCTGAAACCCCGCCCCGCGCACGACCTCCCGCCCGCCGCGGCGCACGCGGACGTCGGCGACCTCGAGCACCGGGGCACGCGGGGTCGTCATCGTCCGCGGCGGCAGCGTGACGTGGCGTGAGCCGGCGAGGGCGCGGCCGGCGTCGCTCTGCGGCCGGGCCAGCACCTCGGTCCCGGTCTCGGCGATCGTGCCGTCCGCCATGACGACGATGCGCTCGGCCCGCCGCGCCACCGCGAGATCGTGCGTGATGAGGACGAGGGCGGTGCCGCGCTCGGCCGTCAGCGCCTCCAGGAGATCGAGCACGCGCTGCGCGGTGACGGCGTCGAGCGCGCTGGTCGGCTCGTCCGCCACCACGAGGCGCGGCGAGAGCGCGACGGCGATGGCGATGGCGACGCGCTGGCGCTGCCCGCCGGAGAGCTGATGCGGATAGCGTTCCGGGCCGACGCCGGCATCGGTGAGGCCGGTCTTGTCCAAGAGACCCATCACGGTGCGGGCGCGCTCGGCGGCGGAACTGTCGGAATGGAGGCGAATGATCTCGTCGATCTGCGCGCCGATGCGCTTGACCGGGTTGAGCGCGGTCGCCGGCTCCTGGAACACCATCGAGATGACCGGGCCGCGCAGCCGCGCCAGAGCCCGGTCCGGCATGCCCAGCAGCTCGTCGCCGTCGATCCGGACCGACCCGCCGAAGGTGACGCCCGCCGGCGGCAAGCCCAGCATCGCCCGCGCGGTCAGCGACTTGCCCGACCCCGACGCGCCGACGATCGCCGCCCGCTCGCCGGGGCGGATGCGCAGCGTCACGTCGTGGACGAGGGGCGTGCCGCCGGCGGTGGCGGAAAGGCGCTCGAGTTGCAGCATCAGGCGGGCCGCACGAAGCGCGGGTCGAGCCGGCGGTTCAGCGCTTCGCCCAGCGTGGTGATCGCCAACACCGTCACGGCGATGGCGAGGCCGGGCCACAGCGCCAGCTGCGGCGCCAGGGCGATCAGCGTCTGCGCCTCGGCCAGCATGCGGCCCCAGGAAACCGCCGGCGGCTGCGCGCCGAGACCCACGTAGCTCAGTCCCGCCTCGATCAGGATGGCGACGGCGAACTGCGTGGCGGCCTGGGTCAGGACGATCGGCGCGACCAGCGGGGCGACATGCTCGAACGCGATGCGGGAGCGCCCCTTGCCGCTGAGCCGCGCCGCGTCGACGAAATCGAGCGAGAGGATGCGGCGGGCGGAGGCCGCGACGAGGCGCATGAAGACTGGGATATAGAAGATGCCGATGGCGACCATGGCGTTGACGGCGCCCGGTCCGCGGAAGGTCGTCAGCATCGCCGCGACGATCAGCGCCGGAAAGGCGAAGACGATGTCCCCGCCGAGCATCAGCACCGCACGGCCGACGCGGCCGGACGACGCCGCCGCGAGCCCCAGCGGACCGCCGAGCCCCACGCCGATCAGTATCGCCCCCGCCGCGACGCCGAGCGAGGTGCTGGCCCCCGCCATCAGCATGGAGACGACGTCGCGCCCGTATTGGTCGGTGCCGAGGGGGTGGGCGAGCGACGGCAGGGCGAACCGGTCGGCCATGTCGAACCCGTCGACCGGATAGGGCGTCCACACCGCGGCGAGGAGCGCGGCGACGACGATGACGGCGACGATCGTCCCGGCGACGACCCTCACGGCGCGGCCCGCTGGCGCGGGTTGGTCCACGTCGCCAGGACGTCGCACAGCGCGTTGACGACGACGACCGTCGCCACGACGACGAGGGTGACGCCCTGCACCAGCACCACGTCGCGCTGCGCCACCGCCTGGAAGAGCAGCCGCCCCAGGCCGGGAAGGTTGAACACCGTCTCCACCACGATCGCCCCCGCGACCAGGAAGCCGAACTGCATGCCGATGATGGTGATGATCGGCGCCCAGGCATTGGGCAGCGCGTGGACGATCACCGCTCCGGCGAGGCGCCGCCCCTTGGCCCTGGCGAGGGCGACATAATCCTCGTCCATCGCCTCGGTGACGGCGGTGCGCACGATGCGGGTGAGGATCGCCGCCTGCGGGATGCCGAGCGCCAGGGTCGGCAGCACCAGGGCGGCAAGCCCCGCGCCGAACCCTGCGCCCCAGCCGGGGAAACCGCCGGACGCCGTCCAGCGCAGGTGCGCCGCGAAGACATATATAAAGAGTAGCCCCAGCCAGATCGCCGGCACCGAGAGTCCGACCTGCGCCGCGGCCTGGACCAGCCGGTCGCTGATCCGGTCCCGGCGGATGGCAGCGAGGAGCCCCGCAGGCAGTGCCAGCATCACCGACAAAAGCAGCGCCAGCGCCGCGAGCGGGGCCGAAACCGCCGCTCGCTCGGCGATGAGGGCCGTCACCGGCACGTCGTAGGTGCCCGAGGTGCCCAGATCGCCCGACACCACCCCGCCGAGCCATGCGGCGAAGCGCGCGGGTAACGGTCGGTCGAGGCCCATCTCGGCACGCAGCGCCGCCACGGCCTCGGGTTCGGCGTTCATGCCGAGCCGCAGCAGCGCCGCGTCACCGGGCAACACGCTCATCGCCGCGAAGACGATCGCGCTGGCGACGAGCAGCGTGGCGACGAGCTGGACGAGGCGGACGATGGCCCTCACGGTGCGCCGTCAGCTCTCCCAGCGGACGGCGGTGACGTCGTTCGCCTGAATCGGCGAGTTGGGCCAGAAGCCGGTCAGGCGCGCGTCCCACACCCCCACCTTCGGCAGCACGAAGAGGAAGGCGTTCACCGCATCGTCCGCGATCAGCCGCTGCGCCTCCTCCAGGAGGCCCTTGCGGGCGTCCGGGTCGGCCTGCGTCTCCAGCTCGGCGACGACCTCGTCGAGGCGCGGGTTGTCGACGTGGAAGTAGTAGTCGTCGCGGGCGTAGATGCCGATGTCGTTCGGCTCGGTGTGGGCGACGATGGTGAGGTCGTAGTCCTTGCCCTTGAAGGCGGAGGACAGCCACTCGGCCCACTCCACCGGCTTCAGCGTCGCGTCGATGCCCACCTGCCGGAGCTGCGCGGCGATCAGCTCGCCCGAGCGGCGGGCGTAAGCCGGCGGCGGCAGCGTCAGCGTGACCGAGAGGTTCTCTTGTCCGGCCTCGGCCAGCAGCGCCTTGGCCCGCTTCGGGTCGTAGGCGTTGACGCTCGTCAGGTCGACATAGGCCGGGTCGTGCGGCGGCATGTGCGAGCCGATGGCCATGCCGGCGCCGTACATCGCGCCGGCGATCAGCACGTCCCGGTCGATCGCGGCGGAGATCGCCTGGCGCACCGCCAGTTGGTCGAACGGCGGACGGGACGCGTTGATCGCCAGGATCACCTCGCCTTCCGTGGTGCCGATCTCGAGGTGGAAGTCGGGATTGGCCTCCAGCACCGGGATCTGCTCGGGAGCCGGGAAGTTGGGGAAGGCATTGACGTCCCCCGCCAGGAGCGACGCGAGCGCCGTGCCGGGGTCGGAGATGAAGGCGAATTCGACACGCTCGACTCCCGCCGGCTCGCCCCAATAGTCCGCATAGCGGGTCAGGATCACGCGGTCGCCGCGGCGCCAGGTGTCGAACTCGAAGGGGCCGGTGCCGATCGGCGTCTGCTTGTTGCCGTCGGCGCTGTCGGGATGGACCATCACCGCGTCGCCCCAGGCGAGCGAATAGGGAAGGTCGGCATCGGGGCGCGAGAGGTTGATCGTCAGCGTCTCGGCGTCCGTCGCCTCGACCGATTCGATCGCGGCGAAGAGCTGGGGCTGCGCGTTCTCGGCCCCCTCGGCGCGGAAGCGGTCGAGCGCGAACTTGGCGACCGAGGCGTCGAACGCGGCGCCGTCGTGGAAGGTGACGTCCTGGCGCAGGGTGAAGGTCCAGGCGAGACCGTCGCCGCTGACCGACCAGCGGGTGGACAGCTGCGGGCGGACCCGGCCGTCTTCCGCGATTCGGGTCAACCCCTCGAAGACGTTGGCGTAGAGCACCTCGTCGATCGCGGCGGCCGCGCCGGCGGTGGGGTCGAGATGCGGCGGCTCCAGTGCCATGCCGACGACGAGCGGCCGATCGACCTGGGCCGTGGCTGCCAGCGGCAGGACGGTCAGCGCGAGGGTGAGGAAGAGGCGTGCGAGCATGACGGGTCCCGGCGATTTGTGGTGCCGAGAGGTGTAGCGCGGGGCCGGGCCGGGCACCAGCGGCGCGAACCTATGGCCGGGGCCGCTGTCGCCCGAAGCCGGCGTGTTGCCGGCAATCATGGCGCTTCGAGTTCGCCTTCCGTTAAGCGTGACGCAAATGCAACACGCAATGGAACTTCGCCTTCGGTGCACGGTTGTGATATGGAATGACCCGCGGCTCGGTATCGGAGCCGCACCATCCGGGGGAATGGATGGCATTGGGTAGATGCGCTCAGGAGGTTCGGCGGCTTCGGCTGCCGGGCCTTTTTTCGTATGGTCCGGGCGTTTGACACAAAAAAAGGGCCCGGCGTTGCCGCCGGGCCCTCCCATCCGGGGGAAAGGATGGAATTAGAAGGTGCGCTGCGCGCGGAGGAAGCCCGCGAGAGCCGAACCCTCACCCGCGTTGTCGGTGTCGACGTACTTGTACTGGAGACCGGCACCCAGGACGAAGTTTTGGACGATCTCGTAGGTCAGGTAGCCGTCAACCGTGATGGTCTGAACGTCGCCGAACGTGCTGTTGTCGTTCTGGTCGAAGAAGGCATAACCACCGGCCAGCGTGTAGGCAATCGCCGGGGTGAAGCTCGTCGACAGAGCGCCAGCGATCGAGAAGGCGTCGGTCAGGTCGAGGTCGTTGGTGACCGGGTTGTAGTAGCCGTCGAACGCCGGGGTGAAGCCGTTGGAGACGTCAGCCGCGACGTAGTCCGGACCACCGTGAGCGTAGGCGGCCTGGATGCCGATGCTCGTGCCGGTACCGAACGGAACGTTCACGGACACACCACCGCCAACACCGAAGGCGACGTCGGAGTCGGAGTCGGTGTACCAGCCACCGCTGCCGAGCAGACCAGCCTCACGGTAGCCGAGGAAGCCCATCAGCTGAGCCGAACCCCAGCCCTGATCGACGCGGATGTTCGCGACCAGATCCGGAACCCACTCGAAGCGCTGGTAGGCGTTCTCGACGCCGGCCTGACGATCTCCGCCGTAATCTTCGATCGAGAGCGAAGCCGAGAAGCCGTTGCCGAAGGTGGCGGTGTACGCGGCGACGTTGATCTTCGTGTCCGAGGTCGGAGCTTCGAAGAAGAACTGCGAGCCGCCCATCGCGTCGGTGTAGTCCCAGAAGGAACGGGTACGACCGAAGGTCAGACCACCGAACTGGATGAAGGCGTTCTCGAGGTTGACGCCGAGGCCACCGTTGTCGTTCGTGAACTGCAGCTCGGTGAAGGTACGGAGCAGGCCGTACTCGGTCGCCGTGCGGGAGTCCATGTAGATGTAGGCACGAGCGCGGAAGCGGTAGCCCTGCTCCACATCGCGGTCGTAACCACGGCTGGTGACTTCGAAGTTGTCGGTGTCGAGGTCACCGAAAGCCTGGTAGTCGGCACGGATACGGCCAGCGACGCGCAGGCAGGTCTCGGTGCCGGGGATGTAATAAAAGCCCGTGCCGTATGCGTCGCAGATGCGAACGTACTCGACAGGCTCGACAACGACGGGGAGGTCCGCCGCCTGCGCCCCGGTCACCGCGAGAGCACCCGCAGCCGTGCCGAGGACAAGACGCTTAATGTTCATGTCTCGATCTCCAAAGATGTTCACTTGTAGAGGCCCTTTGACTTTCGTTCCGGCGGTGACCCGAGGGCCGAAAGTCGCCGGACTTCCAACTGATTTGATCAAGCCGCTGCGGCCCGCCCAAACCGCGACGAGGTCGTTTCCGCCCCGTCGCAAAGCCACATTGCTCAGGTGCCCCACTCACGGCAACGGAAAGCGTGCGGGTGAAACTCGCTGAACCCCGCACTCAATCTGCGATGTTGCACGGACAACACGTTTTCGCCCCCAACCCCGGCAAATTCGCCCCAAACGGCAAGGATCCATTAGGATTTCTGGGCCCCGAAGCCCCGCACACTGTGGATAAGACCCCCGATCGGCCACGGTACCCGCTTGCTGGACCGACCCGTGCGCCGGGGACGCCCCCCTCCCCTCGACAACGCAAGAGATTACCGCACCGCCTGGGCCGAGGCTGATTCGCGCCGCCCCTGTCCACCGGGCCTGACTGCGGGTGTGACCCGCATGGCCGAAATGCAACACCAGCGGCGACCGCCCGGCCGCCGCCCGGGCTACCGGTTCGTCGCAATAAGGATGGGGAAATTCCGGAGCGCCGCTTCGATCGCCCCTTTTTCGCCCAGCGCGCGGCCGGTCAGTCGATCCACCAGGCCGGCGGCGTCGGCGACGGTGAGGTCGGCGAGGCTGCCGCGGGACAATCCGAGCCCCGCCTCACCCAGGTAGGGCAGCGGGCGAATCGGGATCAGCGCGACGAGGCGCTCGTCGCCGGAACGGCGCTCGAAGGCGGCGAAGTCCCCGGCGGCGCCGCCCTGCAACGCCAGCGCGGTCAACGACGAGCGGGCGAAGAGGGCCGCCCGTTCGCGCCGCAAGGCCAGCCCTTCCAGCAGAACGCGCGCCTTGACCGCGCCGCTGGTCCAGTCGCGGGCGAGGAAGGCGGGGTCGGCAACTCGCGCCGCCGCGCACAGCGCCGCTTCCGCCTCGAAGTCGACCGGGCGGCGATTGTCGGGATCGACCATGGCGAAATCCCAGTCGAAGCAGCCTTGGTAGATGTCCGGAACCGGGCGGCCGAGCGTCTTCAGCAGCGCCTGACCGAGGCCGATGACGGCGCCTGCCCGCTCGACGTCGGCCAGCGGGGCGAGGCGCTCGCGCGCGCCGGCCATCGCCACGGCCGCCTCCGCCACCTGCCGCTCGAAATCCGCGTCGCGGCGCGTCCAGCTCGTATCTTCCATCGCCTCGCGCACGGACTTCAGCGCCGCCTCGCGGAAGCGATCGGCGAAGTCGGCATCGTCGCCGAGCGGGTCGGCGGCGAACAGCATCTGCGCCAGCGCCCACTTCAGCTTGTCCGGAAGGTCGCCCGGCAGCGTCGGCCACAGCGCGACGAACCGGGCCGCGGCGTCCGGGGCCGACAGCGCGTAGAGCCGCGCGCGCGAATCCTCGCCGCGCTTGGTGTCGTGCGTCTGCGTCGCGGCCAGTCCGCCCGCGGCCGCCACGCCGAGAAAGCGCCCCGCCCCGAGCGCGGGGTCGAGCGCGCCGCCGACTTCGTTCAGCGCCAGCAACCGGTGGTGGCGATAGAAGAGCGTGTCCTCCAGCGCCTTGGCCATCAGCGGGCCGGACGTCTGCTGCAACCGTGCGACGAACTCGATCGCCACGTCCGGGTCGTTCGCCGCGGCCGGATCGGCGGTGAGCAGTTCGATCAGGTCGTCGAGGACGCGCTCGTCCTCCAGCTTTTCCGCGGTGGCGGCGTCGCGCGCGGCGGCCAGCACGGCGCGGTCCTCGGCGTCGTCGCTCGGCAGATAGGTGCGGTAGACCGACAGGCCCTTCATCAGCGCCACCAGCCCCTCGCGCACGGTGGCGCGGCCGTGGTCGCGGGCCGATAGGTCAGACCTGAACAACGTCAGCGCGAGCTCCGTCAACCGCTCCAGCTCACCCGCCAGATTGCGTGTCAGGATGACCGTCTTGGCCTCGTCCATCATCGCCGGCAGGTCGTTCTGGGCGATCTCGCCATAGGCCTCGCTCAGGGCCTGGAGCCCGTCACCGTCGGTGAACAGGGCGGCCATCGCGGCGATGAACTCGTAGCCGGTGGTCCCCTCGACCGGCCAGTCCCGCAGCCCCTCGTCGGCCTCCAGGATCTTCTCGACCCAGATCGGCACCGCGGCCCGCTCGGCGAGCGTCGCGAGGTATCCCGCCGGGTCGGACAGCCCATCGACGTGATCGACCCGCAGGCCCGTGACCGTCCCCTCGGCGACGAGGCGCAGGATGGTGCGGTGGACATGCTCGAAGACGAGCGGGTCCTCCACCCGCACGCCCACGAGGCCCGTCACCTCGAAGAAGCGGCGGTAGGTCAACCCGTCGCGCCCGAAGCGCCAGTAGGTGAGGCGGTAGTTCTGTGCCTCGTGCAGGTCGTGCAGGTTCTCGATGTGCTCGGTGCCGGGCGCCAGCGGCAGGATATTGTCATAGACGGCGAGGACGGGGCCGTCCGGCGTCTCGCGGCGGGTGATGTCGCCCTCCACGATCGCCTCGCCGTAGGGCTTGCCGAGGATCGGCAGGATCAGCTTGCCGGCGTTCCAGTCGATGTCGAAGTGGCGGGCATAGTCCGACGCCTCGCCGTGCATGGCGACGTCGCGCCACCACGGGTTCTCCATCGAGGCGGCCATGTGGTTGGGCACGATGTCGACGATGAGGCCGAGGCCGGCCGCCTCGAGCGCCTCGGCGAGCACCGCGAAGCCCGCCTCGCCGCCGAGCGCGGGGTCGAGCACGTTGTGGTCGGTGACGTCATAACCGTGGGTGGAGCCGGCCGTCGCGGCGAAGATCGGCGAGGCATAGAGGTGGGTGATGCCCGCCTGCGCCAGGTGCGGCAGGATCGAGGCCGCGTCCTCGAAGGTGAAGCCGTTGCGGAATTGGAGCCGATAGGTGGCGACGATCATCCAGACCCTCTTCGCACCCCGCGCACGGCGGCCAGGGTGGCCGCGAGACGTGCCGAACGGCCGATCTCGGCGACCGTCACCGGGAGTGTCCTACGCCAATTCGGATGCTCACGGTCCGTTCCCGGCAGATTGACGAGCCGCCGCCCGCCGACGACATCCTCCAGCCGCACCGCGAAGAGCCGCGAGGCGGTGCGTGCGCCGAGCCGGTGAAACGCGACGCAGACCGCGTCGTCGAGCGGCCCGGTGGCGCGAGTCGGCGGCAGGCCCGCCATCGCCAGCATCGCCCGCTTGTCGGCGAGGCGGGCTGCATGCTCGACCTCGGCGACGCGCCGATCGATGCGCCCCAGGGCCAACCGCAGGTCGATCTCGTCGCCCTGCCACCAGGCCTCCAGCGGCGCGATGTCATGGGTCGAGAGGCAGGCGAGCGCGTCGCGCGGGTACTGCGCCGGCGGGGTCATGCCGCCCGGCCCGTGCTCGAAGGCGAGGATGCGCATCGAGAAGAGCCGCCGCGCCGCCATCCGCTCGCGAAAGCCGGGCGGTACCACGCCGAGGTCCTCGCCGATCGCCATCGCGCTGTGCTGGACGGTGGCGGCGACAACCTGGTCGGTGAGGTTGGGCTGGCGCACGTAGGCCCCTTCGGCGGAGGTCATGCCGTCGGGGATCAGCCACAGCCGTTCGAGGCCCATCGCGTGGTCGATCCGCATCGCCCCGGCGTCGGCCATCACGGCGTCCATCACCGCGCGGTAGGGGGCGAAGTCGCGCTCCACCAGCGCCGTCGGCGACAGCGGCGCGAGGCCCCAGTCCTGCCCGTCGAGCGAGAAGAGGTCGGGCGGCGCGCCGATCCGAAGACCGCGCAGCGCCAGCGACGGGTCGGCCCAGGTGGAGGCCCCGTCCGGCGCCTCCCCCACCGCGAGGTCGAGGTAGAGGCCGATGCGCATGCCCGCCGCGCGGCACGCCGCGTGGGCCGCGCCGAGCTGCGTCTCGGCGATATGTTGCAGCCAGACGTGGAATGCGACGTCGTCCCGGTGCGCTTCGGCGAAAGCGCGCACCTCCGGGCTCGCCCGGTCGGCATACTGGGCCGGCCAGGAGCCCCAGCCGGCACCCTTGCCGCTCGCGACCATGTGGTGCGACAGCGCCTCGAAGAGGGCGAAGTCGGCCATCGCGGCACCCGCCTGCGAGGCATGGCGGGCGGCCGCGTGGCGTGCCTCGGCGGGCACGGACGGATCGCCGGAGCGCCAGGACTGATGGATCTTGGCCAGCACCGTCAGCTTCGCCTGCGCGGCGGCGGTATAGTCCACCTGATCGCGCGAACTCGGCACCGGCACCATTTCGGCCATGTGCGGGTGAAAGCCGGGCACCTCGTCCACCGCGATGATGAACGGGTTGAGGCGCCGCCGGTCGGACGGCGAGAAGGGCGAGGCGCGCTCCGGCTCGGCGGTGAACAGCGCGTGCAGCGGGTTGAGGCCGACGAAGTCCGCCCCGGCGTCCGCCAGCATCGGCACCAGCGCCTTGAGGTCGCCCAGATCGCCGATGCCGAGGTTGCGGTCCGAGCGGAGCTGGTAGAGCTGCAAGGCGACGCCGAAGGCCCGCGCATCGTCCAGCCACGGCGGGACATAGGCGGCGGTGGAGGCCGGCTGCGGCAGCGGCGGCGGTGCGCCGAGCAGGTCCACGAACGCGCGCTTGGTCGCGTCGGAGACCGGCGGGGCGTTCTCGCCCGGGCGCTCCAGGACGACGCCGACCGCGTCGGCCGCCGCGTCGAGCGCCTTGGTCATGCGCGCTCCAGCGTGACGATCACCGAGTGCGGCCCGCGCGACTCGGGCAGCGCCACCAGCTCGCCCGACACCACGGCGGCGATCACCTCCGCGGCCGGCATGGGGCCGGCGTCCTCGGTCGTCATGTTGATCAGCATCGTCATCACCGCGCCGTCGGCGAGCGTCCAGGCGACGTCGACCACCCCGTCGGCGGCGGCCAGCACGGTGCCGGTCTTGGGCTCCTCGCCGGTGAGGCGCGGGACGACCTCGCGCGCCCGCACGCCGAGCAGCGTGGTGTAGAGGGTGAGCCAGGCGCGGCCGGCCTCGGTCTCCGGCTTGGACCAGTCGACCTGGCTCGCCTCGAAGGTGGAGAGGGCGTTGGGGTCGGGGATGTCCTCGCGGGCGTCGGGGTCGATGAAGGCGTCGAACTTGGAGAACTCGTTGCGCCTTCCCTTGCGCACGGCCGCCGCCAGCTCGCCGTCGAAGTCGCAGAAGAAGCAGAACGGGTTGGTCTCGCCCCACTCCTCGCCCATCCACAGGAGCGGGATCTGCGGCGAGAGCAGCAGAACGGCGGTGAAGAGCACCGTCGTCTCGCGGTCGGAGAGGTCGATCAGCCGCTCGCCGAACGCCCGGTTGCCGACCTGATCGTGGTTCTGGTTGAACGCCACGCACGCGATCAGCGGCTGGCCCTTGGAGTCCTCCCCGCGCGGCTCGTTGGCGTGGCCCTTGGAGGGCTCGCCCTGGAAGACGAACCCCTCCGTCAACGCCCGCGCCAGCTTCTCCCAGCGATGCTCGGTGAAGTCGATGTAGTAGCCTTCGGTGTCGCCGGTGGCGATCGGATGGATGACGTTGTGGTAGTCGTCGTTCCACTCGGCGGTGAAGAGGGTCGGCTCGCCGTCTTCGTAGGGGTGCAGGAAGACGACGTTGCGCTCGTCCTCGGTGTGGAGGTGCACCGGGCGGTCGAGCGTGGCGCGGATCCGCCGCGCCATGGCTTCGAGGATGTGTTCCGCCGACGGGTCCTTGATGTGGTCGATGGCGTCGAACCGCAGCCCGTCGAAGCGGTACTCCGTCAGCCAGTAGAGCGGATTCTCGACGAAGTAGGACCGCACCGCCGGATTGTCGAACGCGATCGCCGCGCCCCACGGCGTGTGCCGCTCCGGGTGGAAGAAGGCGCCGGCGTACTTGCCGAGGTAGTTCCCGTCCGGCCCGAAGTGGTTGTAGACCACGTCGAGGAACACCATCAGCCCGTGCGCGTGGGCCGCGTCGACGAAGGCGCGCACGTCGTCGGGCGAACCGTAGCACTCGTGCGGCGCGTAGAGCAGCACGCCGTCGTAGCCCCACCCGCGGCGCCCGCCGAACTGGGCGAGCGGCAGCACCTCCACCGCTGTGATGCCGATGGCGGCGAGGTGCGGCAGCTTCTCGATCGCGGCGCGGAAGGTGCCCTCGGGCGTGAAGGTGCCGACGTGCATCTCGTAGATGACGCACTCGCGCCAGGGCCGGCCGGCCCACTCGGTCTTCCACTCGTAGGCGTCGGGGTCGACCAGTTTGGACGGCCCGTGGACGTCGCCCATCTGCGCCCGCGCGGCGGGGTCCGGCACGACGAAGCCGTCATCCAGCACGAAGGCGTAGCCGCCGCCGACGGGGACGGCGTCGGTGACGATCTCGAACCAACCGTCCGCCTGGCGCTCCATGGCGAGATCGCCGGCGTCGGTGCGCAGCTTGAGGGTCTGCTCGTCGGGCGCCCAGAGGCGGAAGCGGGCGCGACCGTCGCGGAGGACCGTCGCCCCCCAGGTGGTGGGACATGCGTTCGTCACAGAGCCTCCCCGAAGCGTCTAAACGGGATGAGACGGCACCGAGGCGCCGTCAGTGCGAGCGATTGCCGATGACTGCGAGCATCGACCGGCCGGGCACCGTAAAGGGCGCCCCCGCCGCCGGACCGCGACCGGGCCTGTGGACCGTCCCGTCGACCGTCTCGAACAGCACCGACCATTCGACGGAGGCGAGCGGCTCGCACAGGTTGAAGGTCATCTCGTCCTCGAGCGAGTTGAAGAAGACCACGGCGCGCGCGTCGCCTTGCGCGAGGACCATCCCCAGCACCTTGGGGTCGACGGCGTGCCAGTCGTCCTGGTTCATCTCCTCGCCGTCGGGGCGCAGCCAGCAGATGTCCTTGGCGCCGTCCTGGCCGGACTGCTCGTCGCCGTGCAGGAACCTGGCCTGGTGGAAGATGCCCAGTTCCTGGCGCACGCGGATGAGGTCGGCGACGAACTTGCGGAAGCCGACCTCCTGCTCGCTGTCCTCACCCCAGTTCAGCCACGAGAATTCGGTGTCCTGGCAGTAGCCGTTGTTGTTGCCGAACTGGCTGCGGCCGATCTCGTCGCCCATCAGCATCATCGGCGTCCCCTGGCTGACCAGCAGCGTGGCGATGAGGTTGCGCCGCATCTGCGTGCGCACGGTGTTGATCGCCTCGTCGTCGGTCGGGCCCTCCACGCCCCAGTTGAAGGAGCGGTTGTCGCCGTGACCGTCGCGATTGTCCTCGCCATTCCCCTCGTTGTGCTTCTCGTTGTAGGTGACGAGATCGACCAGCGTGAAGCCGTCGTGCGCGGTGACGAAGTTGACCGAGGCCCACGGCTTGCGCCCGGCATGGTCGAAGATGTCGGCCGAGCCGAGGACGTTGGAGGCCAGCGGCGGCAGGTAGCCGGATTCACCGCGCCAGTAGGAGCGGATATCGTCGCGGTAGCGCCCGTTCCACTCGGCCCAGCCGGGCGGAAAGTTGCCCACCTGGTAGCCGTCCATGCCGAGGTCCCACGGCTCGGCGATCATCTTCACGCCTTGCAGGGTCGGGTCCTGCATCACCGCGTCGAGCCATGCGGACGACTTGTCGAACCCCGCCCCCTCCCGCGACATCGACGGGGCGAGGTCGAACCGGAACCCGTCGACCTTGCACACCTCGACCCAGTAGCGCAGCGAATCCATCACCATCTGCATCACCCGCGGATGGGCGACGTTGACGGTGTTGCCGGTGCCGGTGGTGTCGGAATAATAGCGCTTGTCTTCGGCGAGCACGTAGTAGCTCGCGTTGTCGATCCCCTTGAACGACAGCGTCGGGCCGAGCTGGTTGCCCTCGGCGGTGTGGTTGTAGACGACGTCGAGGATCACCTCGATGCCGGCCTCGTGCAGGCGCCGCACCATGTGCTTGAACTCGTGGTGCCCCGACCCGCGCGAGATGTAGCGCGCCGCGGGGGCGAAGAAGTTCAGCGTGTTGTAGCCCCAGTAGTTGTGCAGCCCCTTCTCCAGCAAATGCCGGTCGTCTGGGAAGTAGTGGATCGGCATCAGCTCGATCGTCGTCACGCCGAGCTTGACGAGATAGTCGATCACCTGCGGGTCGGCGAGGCCGGCGAAGGTGCCGCGCATGTGGTCCGGCACGTCCGGATGCATCGCGGTCATGCCCTTGACGTGCGCCTCGTAGACGATCGTGTCGGTCCACGGCACCTGCGGGGGGACGTGGTTGCCCCAGGTGAAGGCCTCGTCGACGACGATGGACTTGGGCATCGCCGGCCCCGAGTCGCGCCGATCGAAGGAGAGGTCCTCGCGCGTGGAGCCGACGCGGTAGCCGAACATCGAGTCCTGCCACCTGAGGTCCCCCTTGAGGGCACGGGCGTACGGGTCGATCAGCAGCTTGTTGGGGTTGAAGCGATGGCCGGCCGAGGGCTCGTAGGGACCGTGTACGCGGTACCCGTAGAGCTGACCCGGCCGCACATCGGGCAAGTAGCAGTGCCAGATGTCGTGGGTGTGTTCCGGGACGGGAATACGGTTCGTCTCGCGCCGTCCGGTGCGTTCGAAGAGGCACAACTCGACGTTGGTCGCGTTGGCGGAGAAGAGGGCGAAGTTGGTGCCCGACCCATCCCACGTCGCCCCGAGCGGCCCGGGGGACCCTGGTTCAATGCGCATTCATGCCCGACCTAATGAGGAACGAAAATCAGAGCGCCGAGCGGCGGCAGCGTCAACTCTGCCGAATGCTCCCGGCCGTGGAACGGCTTGTCCTGCACGTCGATCGCCCCGGCATTGCCGACGTTGGACCCGCCGTAGACCGACGAATCGGTGTTCATCGCCTCGCGCCACTGCCCCCCGTGCGGGAAGCCGACACGATAGTTGTAACGCACGATCGGCGTAAAGTTCAGCACCACCACCACCGGGGAACGATCGGCGGCGTAGCGCACGAAGGCGAAAACCGAGGACTGGCTGTCGGACGCGTCGATCCACTCGAACCCGTCCGGGTCGCAGTCCTTCTCGTGCAGCGCGCTCGTCGTCTTGTAGAGGGTGTTGAGATCGCGGATCAGGTCCTGGATGCCGCGGTGCATCGGGTCCACCAGGAGGTGCCAGTCGAGCGACTGGTCGTGGTTCCACTCTTTTTCCTGCGCGAACTCACCGCCCATGAAGAGGAGCTTCTTGCCCGGATGGGCCCACATGAAGGCGTAGTAGGCCCGCAGGTTGGCGAACTTCTGCCACCGGTCGCCCGGCATCTTGCCCAGCATCGAGCCCTTGCCGTGCACGACCTCGTCGTGGCTCAGCGGCAGGATAAAGTCCTCCGAGAAAGCGTAATGCAGACCGAACGTGATGCTGTCGTGGTGCCAGCGGCGGTGGACCGGCTCCTCCTGGATGTAATGCAAGGTGTCGTGCATCCACCCCATATTCCACTTGAAATTAAATCCCAGTCCGCCGTCTTTCACCGGTCGCGAGACCTGCGGAAACGCGGTCGACTCCTCGGCCGCCACCATCGCCCCCTCGCCGGTTTCGAGCACCCGCTCGTTGAGCGATTGGAGGAAGGAGATGGATTCGAGGTTCTCGCGCCCGCCGTACTTGTTCGGCACCCAGTCCTCGCCGCGCGAATAGTCGCGGTAGAGCATCGAGGCGACGGCATCCACCCGCAGCCCGTCGACGTGGTAGCGGTCGATCCAGAAGAGGCCGTTCGCCTCCAGGAAGTTCGCCACCTCGTTGCGGCCGAGGTTGTAGATCAGCGTGTTCCAGTCCTTGTGGAAGCCTTCGCGCGGGTCGGCGTGCTCGTAGAGCGCGGTGCCGTCGAACTGGCCGAGGCCGTGCTGGTCGGTCGGGAAGTGGGCCGGCACCCAGTCGATGATGACGCCGATGCCCTCGGCGTGCGCCCGGTCGACGAAGCGCGCGAAGCCCTCCGGCGTGCCGAACCGCGAGGTCGGCGCATAAAGGCCGATCGGCTGGTAGCCCCACGAGCCGGAGAACGGATGCTCCGAGATCGGCAACAGCTCGACATGTGTGAAACCGAGCGACTTGACGTAGGGGATCAGCTCGTCGGCGAGCTGGTCGTAGCCGAGATAGGTATTGCCGTCGCCCCGCCGCCAGGAGCCGAGGTGCACCTCGTAGATCGAGATCGGCGCCGACCGGTCGTTGACGCCGGAGCGGCTGGAGATCCACGCCCCGTCGCTCCAGTCATGGTCGATGAGGCCGTGCACCACGGAGGATGTGTCGGGCGGAACCTCCGTCGCGAAGGCGAGCGGATCCATCTTGAGTGGCAGCACGTTGCCGTGCGCGCCGATGATTTCGTATTTGTAGTAGAGCCCGCGCGAGATGCCGGGAATGAAGATCTCCCACACGCCGACCTCGGCGCGCAGGCGCATGACGTGGCGTCGCCCGTCCCAGCCGTTGAAGTCGCCCACGACGGAGACGCGCTTGGCGTTCGGCGCCCAGACGCCGAAGTAGACGCCGTCGACGCCGCCCACCGTCGCCGGGTGCGAGCCGAGCCGCTCGTAGAGCTTGCGGTGCCGCCCCTCGGCCATGAGGTAGACGTCGAGTTCACCCAGGACGGTGCCGAAGCGGTAGGGATCGTCCGTCGTCCATTCATGCCCGCCGCTCTTCAGCTTGAGGCGGTAGTCGAACGGCTCGGTCTTCTCCAGCACCACCGCGAAGAGCCCGTCCGGGTGGGTCCTCTCCATGGTGGCGACGGCCTTGCCCTTGGCGTCGGTGAGGCGGACTTCCTCGGCCTGCGGGGCAAAGGTGCGGATATAAAGGCGGCTGCCGTCCTCGGACGGGTGCATGCCCAGGATCGAGAACGGATCGGAGTGCCGCCCGGTGACGATCGCCTCCGCTGCCGCGGGCATGAGGTCGTCACGCGTACGGGTCTCACTCATTCTCTATCTCCCCTTGGTTGATCCCGACGGCGGGGATGGCGGGCGAGGCATCGGCCCACGCCGTCACCCCGCGCTCATCGGCGAGGACGTCCAGCACCCCGTTAAGGGGAATGCGGACCCATGCCGGTCGGTTCGCCAATTCATAGCCGACCTCGTAAATCGCCTTCTGCAGGGTGAAGAGGTCGAGGAGGCCGGCGGTCAGCGGGCCGTCAGGCGCCTTGTCGCCCAGGGTCTCGAGGTAGGCGGCGATGAAGTAGCGCCGGGTGATGTCGCGCCAGGCCTGGGCTTTCACCTGCGCCTCGGCGGCATTGACCTCGTGCGTGTCGCGCCAGCGCTGCAACGCCATCGCGGCCGCATAGTCGAACGAGCGCAGCATCCCGGCCGCGTCACGCAACGGCGAGGACTTCTGCCGCCGCTCCTCCAGCGAGCGCGACGGCTCGCCCTCGAAGTCGATGATGGTGAGGTCGCCCTGGCTGACCAGCACCTGACCGAGGTGGTAGTCGCCGTGGATGCGCGTCTTGGTGCCGGACGCGGCGGCCTGGCGGACCGCGGCGAAGCGGGCGGCGATCGCGTCACGCTTGGCCAGCAGCGCGTCCGCATCCGCCGCGACGTCCTCCGACAGCGCTCCCTTGTGGGAGGCGAGCCTGGCGAACAGCTCGTCCGCCTCGCGCGTCGCCGCGTCCGCCCAGGCGGACAGGTCGTCCGGGGTGATCGGCTCGGGACGGAACGCCGGGCTCGACGCATCGCGCATCAGGGCGAGGTGCAGCTCGGCGGTACGGCGGCCGGCGAGATCGCCGATGTTGAGCGGGAAGGTCAGCACCGGCTCCTGCGTCTCCGCGGAGGTCTCCTGCTCGATGAGGTCGGCGCCTTCGAGGTAGCGCTCCAGCGCGTCGAGCACCGCGGTCCAGGCGTCGCCCTGGTTGGGGACGAAGTCGAACGCGGCCGCCAGCATCGCCGGCTCCTCGCCCTCCGCCTCCAGCGTGATGGTGCCCAGGAGCGCGGGGGTGTTGGGATAGCGCGCGACGTCCGTCAGGTGGCGGGCGATCTCGACGTCGGGCTGCTCACCCTCGCGCAGGCGGCGGTAGATCTTCAGGATCAGCTGGTCGCCGAAGATGATCGACACGTTCGACTGCTCGACCCCGATCGGCCGTGGCGCGCCCACCTCCTCGATCGCGGCCAGCGCGTCGGAGCTGCGGAAGGTCACCGTGCGAGCGCCGTAGGAAAGGATGGCGCGGGCTTGCAGTTTGGCGATCAGCTCCGCCGCCAGCGCCTCGTCCTGCGTGCCGTCCACCAGGGCGCCGAGCTTCGGCCCGGAGCGGACCTTGGCGAGCGTATAAGAGAGCTTCGGCGCGCCGGCGCGCAGGTTGTCCTCGCCCCACCGGATCGACAGCGGCGCCAGGTAGCGCTGCGGGCCCGACGGCAGATCCACCGCCATCACGGTCAGCGCGAAGGTGTCGCCCAGCACCGCCAGCGGCTCCAGCGCGACGGAGCGGATGCGCTCGTCCTTCGCCGCGAACCAGCGTTGCAGCGGCAGGAAGGCGGGCAGCGTCTCGCGCTCGAGCTGCGAGCGCTCGCGCCCCTCGATGGCGTCGCCGATGCGGCCCGAGCGGGTCGTCAGGGTGATGAAGTCCGGCAGCGTCTCGGGCAGCGGGTCGTGCCAGGTGGGGGCCTCCTCGGCGCCCGCGAGCGCGAACCAGAAGAACCCGTAGGCCGGCAGCGTCAGCATGTAGGGAAGGTCGCCGACGGGCGGGAACGCGGTGCGCCCCGTCAGCTCGATGGGCACTTTCGTGCGGTGCGCCGAGAGGTCTAGCTCCACGGCCTGGGCGGTGCGCGAGAGGTTGGCGACCACCAGGATCACCTCGCCCTCGTACTCGCGCACGTAGGCGATGACCTTGCGGTTGCGCGGGTAGATGAAGGAGATCGTCCCGCGCCCGAACGCCGGATGCTGCTTGCGCACCATGATGATGCGGCGCATCCAGTTGAGCAGCGAGGACGGGTCGTGCTCCTGCGCCTCGACGTTGATCGCCTGGTAGCCGTAGACCGGGTCCATGATCGGCGGCAGGTAGAGCTGCTGCGGATTGGCGCGGGAGAAGCCGCCGTTGCGGTCGGCCGACCACTGCATCGGCGTGCGCACACCGTCGCGGTCGCCGAGATAATAGTTGTCCCCCATCCCGATTTCGTCGCCGTAGTACAGCACCGGCGTCCCCGGCATCGACAGAAGAAAGGCATTCATCAGCTCGATCTTGCGTCGATCATTCTGCAAGAGCGGGGCCAGCCGGCGGCGAATACCGAGGTTGATGCGGGCGCGCGCGTCGGCGGCGTAGGTGCGCCACAGGTAGTCGCGCTCCTCGGCGGTGACCATTTCGAGCGTCAGCTCGTCGTGGTTGCGCAGGAAGATCGCCCACTGGCACTCGTCCGGGATCTCGGGCGTCTGGCGGATGATGTCGGTGATCGGATGCCGGTCTTCCTGCGCCAGCGCCATGTACATGCGCGGCATCAGCGGGAAGTGGAATCCCATGTGGCACTCGTCGCCCTCGCCGAAGTAGGGGCGCGTGTCCTCCGGCCACTGGTTGGCCTCGGCCAGCAGCATACGGTCGGTGTAGCGGGTGTCGAGCGCGGCGCGGATCTTCTTCAGGACGTCGTGCGTCTCGGGCAGATTCTCGTTGTTGGTCCCCTCGCGCTCGACCAGATAGGGGATCGCGTCGAGCCGCAGCCCGTCGACGCCCATGTCGAGCCACTGGTTCATCACCTTCAGAACCTCGTCGAGAACCTTCGGATTGTCGAAGTTGAGGTCCGGCTGGTGGCTGTAGAACCGGTGCCAGAAGTACATCTCGGCATCCGGATCCCACGTCCAGTTGGACTTCTCGGTGTCGAGGAAGATGATGCGGGTGAGGTTGTACTTGTCGTCGTCGTGCGACCACACGTACATGTCCCGCTCCTCGGGCGTCGCGTCCTTCTTGCGCGCCGCCTGGAACCACGGGTGCTGATCGCTGGTGTGGTTGATGACCAGCTCGGTGATCACCCGCAACCCGCGCGCGTGCGCCTCGCGCACGAAGATCTGGAACGCCTCGACGTCGCCGTACTGCGGGTTCACGGTCTCGTAGTCGGCGATATCGTACCCGTCGTCGCGCAGCGGCGAGGGGTAGAAGGGCAGGAGCCAGATGGCCGTGACGCCCAGCGCCTGGACGTAATCCAGCTTCTCCATCAGGCCGCGAAAGTCGCCATAGCCGTTGTTGTCGGCGTCGTAGAAGGCCTTGATGTGCAGCTGATAGATGATCGCGTCCTTGTACCAGTCGGTAATGGAACGATCGATCAGGCCGTCCTTGAGCGTGCCGTCTTCGGGGGTTTCGGACTCGGTAACGGGGGCGACGGCGTCCATAGGAGAATAATGCTCCAGTTATTGTTCTGTCGTCTTCACCAACGCGGCGCGGCTCGCGCTGGTTCGGTCGGCGACACGGCGATGCTATCGCAACCGCTGGTCGCGTCGAGAGCGGTTTTTACGCGGCAGCCCTGCTGCTAGAGCCCCTTCTCGGGGTCGTGCAGGCGCCAGACGAAGTACGGACGCTGGGTCGGATCGATGAACACATGCTGGATCTTGCCGGTCCAGGTGAAGTCGTATTCCGCCACGAGATCCGTCACCTGGATCGACGCGTGGTCCGGCAGGCCGAACTCCCACAGCGGCACCTCGAAGTCGGCGCCGTGCCCGGCATGCGGGTCCAGGTTCACGGCGAACAGAAGGAACGACGACCGGTCCTTGGTGCGCTTGCCGTAGTAGAGGATGTTGTCGTTCCACATGTTGTAGAACGTCAGGTTCGTGAATTCCTGGAGCGCCGGCTGGGTCTTGCGCAGATGGTTCATCAGCCAGATGTCGTGACGGATGTGGCCGGGGCGGTCCCAATCCCAGGCCCTCAGCTCGTATTTCTCGGAGTTGAGGTACTCCTCCTTGCCCGGGACCGGCGTCCCCTCGCACAGCTCGAACCCGTTGTAGACGCCGTAGTTGCCGGCGAGCGAGGCCGCCAGCACCAGCCGCACCTGGTAGCCCGGCCGGCCGGACGTCTGGAGGTAGACGGGGTTGATGTCGGGCGTGTTGACGAAGAAATTCACCCGCATGGTGTCTTTCTTCACTGTGGTGGTCAGCTCCGTCATGTACTCCGTCAGTTCGGCCTTCGTATTGCGCCAGGTGAAATAGGAGTAGGACTGCGTGAAGCCGATCTTGGCGAGGCGGTGCATCACCTTCGGCCGCGTGAACGCCTCGGCGAGGAAGATCACGTCCGGGTGGTCCTTCTGCACCTCGGCGATCAGCCATTCCCAGAAGGTGAAGGCCTTGGTGTGCGGGTTGTCGACCCGGAAGATCTTCACCCCGTGGCCGATCCAGAAGAGGAAGATGTCCTTCTGCGCATGCCACAGCGCCGGGATCGGCGCGTCCCCGTCGTAGAAGCGGACGTTGACGATGTCCTCGTACTTCTTCGGCGGGTTCTCGGCGAACTTGATCGACCCGTCCGGCCGCCAGTCGAACCAGTCCGGGTGGGTCTTGATCCAGGGGTGATCGGGCGAGCACTGGACCGCATAGTCGAGCGCGATCTCGAGACCGTGCGCGGCGGCCGCGTCCACCAGGCGCTTGAAGTCCGCGAAAGTGCCGAGCTCGGGGTGCAGCGCGTCGTGCCCGCCCTCCTCCGAGCCGATCGCGTACGGCGATCCGGGATCCCCCGGCTCGGCCTTGAGCGAGTTGTTGCGGCCCTTGCGGTTGGTCTCGCCGATGGGGTGGATCGGCGTGAAATAGAGCACGTCGAACCCGAGGCCCTGGACGTAGGGAAGCCGGGCGATCACGTCGTCGAACGTGCCGTGACGGTTCACGTCACCCGACATCGAGCGCGGCATCACCTCGTACCAGGCGGCGAAGGCGGCCGCCTTGCGGTCCACCGTCAGCGGCAGGACCTTGTAGTGCGACAAGTTCGCCCGGTGGCCGGCACGCTGCATCAGACCGGCGGTGTCGTCCGTCATCAGCGTGGCGAAGCGCTCCGAGTCGGGCGCGTCGCGCATGTCGGCGGCGAGGCGGCGCAGCTCGGCCTGCTCGCCCGACGTCCCGCGCCCGCAGCCGACGGACCTCGCGATCAGTTCCGCCCCCTCCTGCAACTCCAGCGTGATCGGCACGCCGGCATTGTGCTTCTTGGCGGTGTCGGAGCGCCAGGTCGCCCACTCGTCGCGCCAGGCGATGATGGTGTACTCGTGCGGGGCGTTGTCGGTCGGGGTGAAGTGGCCCTGCCAGCGGTCGTTGACCACGTAGCGCAGCGGCTCCTCCTCCCAATTGTCGACGCCGCGGCGCCGCCAGAGGACGGCGCAGGCGACCTTGTCGTGCCCGTCGCCGAAGACGTCGGCCGCGATCACGAAGGGCTGGCCGGCCACCGTCTTGGCCGGGAAGCGCCCGCCGTCGATCTCCGGGTCGACCCCCTCGATCGCGACGCGGTCGACGGCGATCGCGGCGATGCCGTCGTCCGGGCGGACGGGGTCGGCATCACTCGCCAGATGAGGTGCAGCCGAGGGGGCCTTGGTTGCAACGCTGGTGTCGGTCATGTCGCTCTCGATGTCGGGCGGCCGGCCTACACGTCGAGGTCGAGCCGGCAGCCTCGCTCCAATGATCGCGCGTCGTCTCACGAGACCGGCGTCGCCCTTCGCCACCGAGGGGCTGCGCGGCCCTGCGCGCCCCATAAGGTATGGGCCAGTGTCGAGCGGCGGCAACCCTCCACCCCCGTTCCCGTCGCCTCAGCGACGCGCCATGCGCCACGCCGCCGCGAACACCACCGCCCAGACGACGTGGCCGATCAGCGCCACCCAGGTGATTCCGGTCCAGGCCAGGAAGGGCGGATTGCCGTTGACGAGATGGGCCATCACGTAGAGCGCGAACACCCACAGCACGACACCGTAGGCCACCGCGACGACGAGCCACGGCAACCCCGGCATCACCGCCCGCGCGATGGGCCGTGCGACGAAGACGTAGCCGACGGGATAGAACACGATCCCCGTCGCCCAGTGGACGATCGCGCCGCCGGTCGTGGCCCCTTCGAACGGACCGAACAGGGTCTGCAGCGTCTGCGCCGCGAGCGGCTCCGGGGCGAGGCGGGAAAATCCCAGCGTCGGCGTCAGCCATTGGCCGAACACGTCGAACGCGGCCGTCGCCAGTGCCCCGGCGAGCAGCAGCACGACGAGATCGTAAGGGGAGACCGCGGACGCGGCCGGTGGTCGGACGGTCGACATCGCATGCACCTTCGTTTGTGTGTTGGCACAACCACTGCACCGCGCAGTAGCTAGGATGTCGTTGAGGACGTTCATCAAAAAATCTTTGCGCCGGCGACGCACGATTGCGTGTGCGCCGCCGGTGGCATCGCCTGGGGCCAGCCCCATGTTGCACCAAGATCGAGCCCCAATGGAAAGGATCGCGCCATGACCGAGGCATCCGAACGCTACCTCGCGGACCAGGTTGCCGTCGTCACCGGTGCCAGCTCGGGCCTGGGCCAGGCCTGCGCCGTCGCGCTCGCCCGGCGCGGCGCCAGCGTCGCCGTCAACTACCACCACGACGCCGACGGCGCGGCGCAGACCGTGCGGCGCTGCGAGGAGGCCGGCGCCCGCGCCTTCGCCTTCCAGGCCGACGTGTCGGACGAGGACGGCGTAAAGGCGCTCTTCGCCGAGACGGTCGACACCTACGCGACGGTCGACATCCTGGTCGCCAACGCGGGATTGCAGAAGGACGCCAGGTTCACCGACCTGACGCTGAAGGACTGGAACACGGTCATCGGCGTGAACCTCACCGGCGCGTTCCTGTGCATGCAGGAGGCGGTGCGCCAGTTTCGCCGTCAGGGGATGCGCCACTCGCGCGCTCTCGGCAAGATCATCGCCATGAGCTCTGTCCACGACGTCATCCCGTGGGCCGGCCACGTGAACTATGCCGCCTCCAAGGGGGGCCTCTCGCTGCTGGTCAAGAGCGCCGCGCAGGAGCTGGCGGAGGAGAAGATCCGCGTCAACGCCATCGCCCCCGGTGCCATCGCCACCGCGATCAACAAATCCGTCTGGTCCGATCCGGCGCAGATGGAGGCGCTGAAGAAGCTGATGCCCTACGGCCGCATCGGCCAGCCGGAGGACATCGGCGAAGCGGCCGCCTGGATGGCGTCCGACATGGCCGACTACATGGTCGGTCACACGATGGTGGTCGACGGCGGCATGGAACTCTACCCCGAGTTCCGCGACAACGGCTGACCGGCCGCCCCGCCGGACACGGCGCGTGTGCCTCCCAGCCGCACGCGCGCGCCCCCGAGACGCCAGGACCCACACCATGGACGCACGCCCGGCCCCGCCGGACACGCAGGCCTTCCCCGCGATCGAGGATTACGCCGCCGTCGGCAACCTCGAGACGGTGGCGCTGATCGCTAGCAACGGAGCCGTAGAGCTCTTCTGCTACCCCGCGTTCGATTCGCCGGCGATCTTCTCCGCCGCGCTGGACCGGGCCGCCGGCAGCTTCCGCGTTCGTCCCACCTTCGCCCGCACCGGCACGCAGCGCTACGTCGGCGACACCAACGTCCTCGTCACCCGCTACGAGGACGGCCCCAACATCGTCGAAGTGACTGACTTCATGCCGATCGGCGAGCCGGAGCACACCAACCAACTGGTACGCATCGCCGCCGTGGTCGCCGGCACCGCCACGATCGAGGCGCGCTGCACGCCGGCGTTCGACTATGGCCGCGGCCCGACCAAAGCCCGCCTCGCCGACGCGCACGTCGTTTACGAGGACGGCGGCGTCACCCTGCCGATGCGCCTCGCCG
Source organism: Acuticoccus sp. I52.16.1 (assembly GCF_022865125.1). Taxonomy (NCBI): domain Bacteria; kingdom Pseudomonadati; phylum Pseudomonadota; class Alphaproteobacteria; order Hyphomicrobiales; family Amorphaceae; genus Acuticoccus; species Acuticoccus sp. I52.16.1. Next base: position 1,855,409 of record NZ_CP094828.1, read on the forward strand.
CCACCCACCCGCTCCACCTCGACGGGCTGGAGGCGAGCGCCACCGCCGAGCTTGCGGCCGGGGAGCGGATGGTGCTGGTGCTCGTGATGGACGACGCCGAGCAGCACCTCCTGAAGGAGGACGGCGTCGACCTCGCCCTCGCGGACACCATCGCCACCTGGCGGGACTGGACCGCGCAGAGCGACTATGACGGGCCCTGGCGCGACATGGTGATGCGCTCCGCCCTGGCCCTGAAGCTCATGTTTTCGGACGCGCACGGGGCCATCGTCGCCGCCCCGACCTTCGGCCTTCCCGAGGCGATCGGGGGCGAGCGCAATTGGGACTACCGCTACTGCTGGGTGCGCGATTCGGCATTCACGATCTACGCCATGCTGCGCCTCGGCTTCTATGCGGAGGCCGACAAGTATCGCGCCTGGATCCGCGACCGGATCGAGGAGCGCGAGGTCGAAACGATCGCGCTGATGTACCGCGTCGACGGGTCGACCGACCTCGACGAAACGCTCCTGCCGCACCTTTCCGGCTACCGTGGCTCGCAGCCCGTGCGCATCGGCAACGCGGCCTACACCCAGACCCAGCTCGACATCTTCGGAGAGGTGATCGACACCCTCTACATCGCGCAGAAGTTCATCGCCCCGATGGACGAGCGGCTGTGGCGCGACGTCAGCCGCCTCGTCGAGGCGGCATGCGAGACGTGGGACGACCCCGGCTCCGGCTTCTGGGAGATGCGCGGCGAGCCCACCCGCTTTCTCGACGCGCACCTCATGTCCTGGGTGGCGCTCGACCGGGCGATCCGCCTCGCCGACCGCACCGGCATGCCGCAGAATCCGCGCTGGCGGGAGAACCGCGCGCTGATCGTCGACACGATCGAGACGCACTTCTGGAACGGCGAGATCGGCGCCTACACGCAGACCTACGGGGGCGACAAGGTCGACGCGACCGCTCTGCTGATGCCGCTGATGAAATACACGTCGACGACGTCCGAGCGTTTCCGCTCGACCCTCGCGGTCATCGAGCGTCGCCTGGTCCACGGGCCGCGGGTGCGGCGCTACGAGCCGGTCGGCGAGGCGCAGGAGGGGGTCGACGGGCCGGCCGAGGGCTCGTTCGTCGCCTGCTCGTTCTGGTACATCGAGGTGCTCGCCCGTTCCGGGCGCGTCGACGAGGCCGAGCGGCTGTTCGAGGCGATGCTGGCGATGGCCTCCCCCACCGGCCTCTTCGCCGAGGAGGTGGACGGCATGGGCCGGCACCTCGGCAACACGCCGCAGGCCCTCTCGCACCTCGCCCTGATCAGCGCGGCGGTGGCGCTGCGCCGCGCAATTGCGAATGGCGGGGACGCGTTCTGACCATCGCTGGCCCGTTCGCGATGTGCTAGCATTCGCGCCGATCGCGCCCTGTCCGGCGCGGTCGATGTCACTCACTCCGCGCCGAGGAACGCCGCGCCCGCCCGGCCGCCGGCCTCGCCGCGGATCGCCCGTCGCACGACGCGCCACCCGGGAGCACCACGAATGGACCTCAGTCCCGCGCACAACCAGTCGCTGGAGGACCTCGACCGCGAGAACGTCCTCCACCCGTTCACCTCGCCCGCGGCTCTGATGGAGCACGGCCCGACGGTGATGATGGAGGGTAAGGGCGCGCGGCTGACGGACCACACCGGCAAGGTCTACCTCGACGGTCTGGCCGGCCTGTGGTGCGTCAACGTCGGCTACGGGCGCCAGGAGATCGCCGAGGCGATCTACGAGCAGGCCAAGAAGCTGCCCTACTACCACCAGTTCTCGGCCATGGGCACCGAGCCCGGCATCCACACCGCCGACAAGGTCAAGCGCCTCGCGCCCGGCAACATGGCGCGCGTGCTGTTCGGCTGCTCGGGGTCCGACGCCAACGACACGCAGGTCAAGATCGCGTGGTATTACAATAACCTGAAGGGCCGGCCGCAGAAGAAGAAGATCCTCGCCCGCAACCGCGCCTACCACGGTGTCACGGTCGCCGCCGGGTCGCTGACGGGCCTCGCCTACGTCCACACCGCGTTCGACCTGCCGCTGCCGCAAGTGGTGCGCCTGACCTGCCCGCACTACTACCACGAGCAGCACCCCGGCGAGACCGAAGAAGCCTTCTGCGACCGCCTCGTCGACGAGCTGAAGGCGACCATCGAGCGCGAGGGCGCCGACACCATCGCCGCCTTCATCGCCGAGCCGGTGATGGGCGCGGGCGGCGTCGTCTTCCCGCCGAAGGGCTATTTCGAGAAAATCTCGAAGGTGCTGAAAGAGAACGACATTCTCTTCATCGCCGACGAGGTGATCTGCGGGTTCGGCCGCCTCGGCACGCCGTTCGGCGCCCAGTATTTCGGGTTCGAGCCGGACATGATCTCCGTCGCCAAGGGCATCACCTCCGGCTACCAGCCGCTGTCGGCGGTGCTGGTGGGCGAAGAGGTGTGGCAGACGCTGCTGGAGGATCCGCTCAACCTCAACCTCTTCGGCCACGGCTACACCTACACCGCGCACCCGATCGCCTGCGCCGCCGCCAACGCCAACCTCGACATCATGGAGCGTGAGGCGCTGTTCGCCAACGCGGCGGAGACCGGCGCCTACCTGCAGGCCGCGCTGCGCAAACGCTTCGGGAGCGACCCGCATGTCGGCGAGATCCGCGGCGACGGCATGATCGCCGCGGTGGAGCTCTCCGCCGATCCGGCGACGCGCAAGACGTTCGACCCCGCGGCCGGCGTCGGCAAGGCGGTCGCCGCCGAGGCGATGGAGCGCGGGCTCATCGTGCGGCCGATGATGAACGACTCGCTCGCCATGTCGCCGCCGCTGATGATCACGCGCGACGACGTCGACCAGATCGTCGACACGCTCGGCGCGTCGATCGACGCCAAGCGGGACATGATCGCCGCCGCCGCCAAGGCCTGATGCGCGAAGGCGCGGCGCCTTCCGGCGTCGCGCCCCGCGATCCGTCGATCGAGATGATGTGCGAAGACCCACCGCCCCCGTCGCGGACCGAGCGGTGGCTGGACCGAGGCTGGCGTTCCCGTCGAAGGTGGGGAGGTCGGTCCCGGCAGCGGCCTCTGAAGAGGGTCGCCGGAGGGGCGCGGTCGTAGCCGATCAAGCCTGTCGCGTCGTCGGACGTCGGGCGGCGTGACCCGGTAGAACAGCGCTCTAGCGCAGCATTCCCTTCACGAGATTGCTCGCCCGGCCGATGTCGAGCTGGTCCGGATAGCGTTTCTTGAGCGCGGTAATCGTGCGGCCCACGTCGCGAAGGCCGGCGGCGCCGATGTCGTTCACCACCTGCGCACAGGCGGTCCGCAGGGTCGGTTCGTCCATCAGCGGGGGCATAAACTCGCGGATGGTCTCGATCTCGGCCTTGGTCTGGCGCACCGTCTCCAGGTCGCCGGCCTTGCGGTCGGAGGCGATCTGTTCCTCGCGCTGCTTGATCATCTTGGCGAGCAGCGCGGCGATCTCGGCCTGCGTGATCTTCTCGCCGTTGCCCACGCAGTGCGCCTGATCGCGGTCGCGAATGGCCGTCTGCATGAGGCGCAGGGTACACATTCGGCGCCGATCATCATCATGCGCGGCGTTCTTTACGGCGGCTTGCAGTTGCTCTCGTACGTTCATGACCACACCCTGCTGACACAGACGCTGTCCGTTCGATGGCGCTTAACACCCTTGAACATCAGCGCCAAGCACGCAACCGGTTCCTTACTTTACGCTTAGCACCGCCGCCGAGGATTGCGACGGTTGTGCATCGCTGCCATGTGTTCCTGTCGTGCGGCTGACTAAAATGGCGAATTTTCCCAATTTGCCAACCCTACCTAACAAGGTGTTCATGCTCCGCACCCTGCGATCCGGTCAACGCTTGGGATGACGGGGTGTTCAACCGAACGCGGCGCGTTTACATCCTGTGGAACGATAACAGGGAAATTGTGGATGGACGGTTGGGTCGAGCCGAAGCCCACGGCCTGCCTCGCGCTGGCTGACGGGCTTGTCCTGCGCGGGATGGGCGCGGGCGCTGTTGGCACGGCGGTCGGCGAAGTGTGCTTCAATACGGCGATGACGGGTTATCAGGAGATCCTGACCGATCCGTCCTACGCCGGTCAGATCGTCACGTTCACGTTTCCCCATGTCGGTAATGTGGGAGCGAACGAGGACGATATCGAGACCGTCGCCGCCCAGGCACGTAATGCCGCCCAGGGTTGCATCCTGCGTGCGCCGATCTCGCGGCCGCAGAGCTGGCGGGCGCGCGAAGGCTTTGACACCTGGCTCGAGGCCCGCGGCATCGTCGCCATCACCGGCGTCGACACTCGCGCGCTGACCGCCCACATCCGCGAGGGCGGCATGGTCAACGCCGCGATCGCCCACAATCCGGACGGCGTGTTCGACGAAGCGGCCCTCCTGGAGGCTGCGCGCAACGCCCCCGACATGGACGGCGCGGAACTCGCCACCACCGTCTCCACCGGCGAAGCGGCCCCGTGGCTGGGCGGCGCCTGGACCTGGCCCGGCTTCTACGCCGAGATCGAGGGCGAGCGCGGCGGGCCGCGGATCGTCGCCCTCGATTACGGCATCAAGGGCAACATCCTGCGCCTTCTCGCCGAGCGCGGCGCCAACGTCACCGTGGTGCCGGCGAGCGCCAGCGCCGAGGAGATCCTGGCGCTGAACCCGGACGGGCTCTTTCTCTCCAACGGCCCCGGCGATCCGGGCGCGACGGGCAGGATCATCGGCGACACGCTGAAGACGCTCGTCGACCGGCGTCTGCCGACCTTCGGCATCTGCCTCGGCCATCAGCTCCTCGGCCATGCCATCGGGGCGAAGACCAAGAAGATGCGCCAGGGCCACCACGGTGCCAATCACCCGGTGCTCGACCTCGACAGCGGCGCGGTCTCCATCGTGTCGATGAACCACGGCTTCACCGTCGACGCCGCGACGCTGCCGTCCAACGCGCGCGAGACGCATCGCTCGCTGTTCGACGGGTCCAACTGCGGTCTGGCGATGACCGACCGGCCGGTGTTCTCGGTGCAGTACCACCCCGAGGCGTCCCCCGGCCCGCACGACAGCTACAACCTGTTCGACCGCTTCCTGGGCATGATCGCCGCCGAGAAGGCGCAGACCGCGCTGTGACGACGATGGCCCTGTCGGTCGAGGACGCGCGGCCGGAGGACCTCGCGGCGATCGCGGCGGTCAACAACGCCGCGGTCCCCGCCGTCAACGCACTGACGGCCGAGGAGATGGGCGCCGTCGCCGCGCTCGGCGCGCTGCGCATCGTGCGCACGGGGGGCGCGGTCGGCGGGCTGGTCCTGACGATCCCCGAGGGGCAGCCCTACGCCAGCCTGAACTACCGCTGGTTCAGCGGCGAGTTCGACGCTTTCCTCTACGTCGACCGCATCGTCGTCGCGCCCGAGGCGCGGGGGCTCGGCGTCGGCCGCGCCCTCTACGAGGACACCTTCGCCCGCGCCAGGTCGCTCGGCCGCCCGCGCGTCTGCGCCGAGGTGAACGTCGAGCCGCCGAACCCCGGCTCCATGGCCTTCCACGCCGCGACCGGCTTCAACGTCCTCCTCGACCGCTTCAACGAGGAGGCCGGCAAGACCGTGCGGATGATGGAGCGGCCGGTCTGACCGCGCGGCCGCCCGGCGCTTGACAGCCGGCGGCCACCCGCTACCCCCGTCCCTCATGGCCCGCGACAGAACGGGCCGCGAGGAGACGCCATGAAGATCACCGCCGTCCGCAGCCACCGGCTCGGCTACACCCTCCCCGAAACGCTCGGCTACTCGCAGCAGATGTACGACCGTCGCACGGCGCATCTGGTCGAGGTGACGACCGACGCCGGTATCACCGGTTGGGGCGAGTGCTTCGGCCCCGGCCCGGTCGCCGTCGCCAATCAGACGATCGTCGAGAAGGTGATCGCCCCGCTGATCGTCGGCCGCGACCCGATGGCCCGCGAGGTGCTGTGGCACGAGATCTACAACCGCCTGCGCGACCATGGGCAGAAGGGGATGCCGTTGCAGGCGCTGTCGGGAGTCGACATCGCGCTGTGGGACCTCGCCGGCAAGGCGACCGGCCAGTCCATCGCGCAGATGCTCGGCGGCCGCTTCCGCGAGGACGTCCCCGTCTACGGCTACGGCATGATGCTGCGGCCGGACGCGACCGACCTCGCCGCCCGCTTCGCTGAGGAGGCCGCCGCGATCGAGGCGAAGGGCTTCCGCGCCACGAAGATGAAGATCGGCCGCGGCGTCGCCGAGGACATCCGCCTGATCGAGGCGGTGCGTGGCGCGCTGAAGGACGAGACGCGGCTGATGGTGGACGCCAACCACGCCTACCACGTCACGCAGGCCTTCGCGGTCGGCCGCGCGATGGAAGGCCTCGGCGTCTACTGGTTCGAGGAGCCGGTCGCGCCGGAGGATCTCGACGGCTACGCCGAGCTGCGGCGCGGCCTCGCGGTCAACATCGCCGGCGGCGAGGCGGAGTTCACCCGCTGGGGCTGGCGCGCCCTCCTCGAGAAGCGCTGCGTCTCCATCGCGCAGCCGGAGGTGTGCGGCCTCGGCGGGATCTCCGAGTTCATGAAGGTGCTGACGCTGTGTCAGACGCACATGATCCCGGTGGTCAACCACGTGTGGGGATCGGCGGTGTCGGTCGCCACCAACCTCCAGCTCCTCGCCGCGCAGCCGCCGCTCCCCGGCGGCCTCCACCCCGACGAGCCGATGCTCGAGTACGACACCACCGACAATGCCTTCATGAGCGACCTGCCGCAGGAGGGCCTCGGCGTCCTGCAGAGCGTGGCGAAAACGGGCCGCGTCGCCATCCCCGACCGGCCGGGCCACGGCGTGGTGCCCGATCCGGACGTCCTGGCACGCTACCGGCTGGACTGACGAAAAAAGGGCCGCCGATGACGGTCGGCGGCCAGTCGGTCGGTGCTGTGCGTGGTCTCAGATCCGCGTGCCGCGCGGCGCGTGGGTGAGGCGCTTCTGCATCGCGTTCCAGCGGTGACGGCCGGCGATGTCGCGCAGCAGCGCGAAGATCTGCGGATCGCCGACGGTGCCGTTGGTGGCGGCGAGGGTGAACTCGGCGCACAGCTCGCGGCCCTCTTCGGCGGTGCCCCGCGCGCATTCGTCGAGCGCGGCGAGGTCGAAGGCGGAGCGCTCGGCGAGCCCCTCCAGCGAGGCGCGCATGTCCTCGAGCTCCATGTCCGTCTCGATGACGACGTGGAAGCCGGTGACCGAGCGCGGCAGGGCGCGGACGGCGTCGACCGGGGTGCCGGCGGCGAGCGACTTGGTGATCATGTTCATGGCGTTCGTCCTTTCCTGAGGGTTGTGGGGGAGGTGGCGCTCCCCCGCGCGGCCTATTCGGCGGCGGTCCGGAGGGCCGCGCCCTCGGTGGATTTGAACTGGTCGGTCTCGGTCGACTCGCCCATCGCGGTGGTCGACGACTGCCCGCCCGACAGCGTCATCGACACGAGGTCGAAGTAGCCGGTGCCGGCCTCACGCTGGTGGCGCGTCGCGGTGTAGCCGTTCGCCTCGGCCGCGAACTCGGCCTGTTGCAGCTCGGAATAGGCGCCCATGCCGCGCGCCGCGTAGCCGCGCGCCAACTCGAACATCGAGTAGTTGATGGCGTGGAAGCCGGCGAGCGTGACGAACTGGAACTTGTAGCCCATCGCCGCGATCTCGCGCTGGAAGGTCTCGATCGTGTCCCGGTCGATGTTGGCGAGCCAGTTGAACGAGGGCGAGCAGTTGTAGGCCAGCATCTTGCCGGGGTGCTCCTTGTGCACGGCCTCGGCGAACTTTCGCGCACCGTCGAGGTCGGGCTTGGAGGTCTCCCACCAGATGAGGTCGGACTTGTCGGCGAACGCCAGACCGCGCTTGATGCAGTGGGCGAGGCCCATTCCGGGCTTCAGGCGGTAGAAGCCTTCGGCGGTGCGCCCGGCGTCGAAGTCGATGAACTCGTGGTCGCGCTCGTCGATGTCGGACGTGATGAGGCGGGCCGATTCGGCGTCGGTGCGCGCCATGATGAAGGTCGGCACGCCCGCGACGTCGGCGGCGAGGCGCGCGGCCATCAGGTTGCGCTCGTGCGCCTTGGTCGGGATCAGCACCTTGCCGCCGAGGTGGCCGCACTTCTTCTCGCTGGCGAGTTGGTCCTCGAAGTGGACGCCCGCGACGCCCGCCTCGATGTAGGCCTTCATGATCTCGTAGCAGTTGAGCGGGCCGCCGAAGCCGGCCTCCGCGTCGGCGACGATGGGGGCGAACCAGTCGATCTGGGCGCCGCCCTCGGCGTGCTCGATCTGGTCGGCGCGGGTCAGCGCGCGGTTGATGCGCTTGGCGAGTTCCGGGCCCGCGTTGGCCGGGTAGAGCGACTGGTCCGGGTAGGTCTGCGCGGCGGTGTTGCCGTCGGCGGCGACCTGCCAGCCGGAGAGGTAGATCGCCTTCAGTCCGGCGCGGACCTGCTGCACGGCCTGGTTGCCGGTCACCGCGCCCAGCGAGTTGACGTAGTCCAGCTCGTGGAGATCGCGCCAGAGGCGGTCGGCGCCCCGCTCGGCGAGGGTGTGCCGGATGTGGACCGAGCCACGCAGGCGCAGGACCTCCTCGGGCGAGTAGGCGCGGGTGATCCCGTCGAAACGGCCTTCGGCGGCGGAGGGGACGAGATCGGCAAAAGTCGTCATGGCGGTCTTCCTGGACTCGAAGTGGGTTCTACGCTCGGCGCGATGTGTCATTGTAGAAACCGCGAATTGTCACTCGGGTCCAGATCGCTCCGGCTCTGGTCGAGTTGCGTTGTATGAGTTACGATTGATACAAGCTGTCATGTTGTAAGGTTTGTCATGTCGGATATCGACGCGCGGCGGAAGCTCTTCCTCGGCCCGCAGATCCGCAAGCTGCGCCGCTCGCTGAAGCTCACTCAGGCGCAGATGGCCGAGGGGCTGGAGATCTCCGCCAGCTACCTCACCCTGATCGAGCGCAACCAGCGCCCGCTCACCGCACAGCTCATCCTGCGCCTCGCCGACGCCTACGACATCGACGTGCGCACCCTCGCCCCCTCGACCGACAGCTCCACGTTGCTGGCCCTGCAGGAGGTGGCGGCCGATCCGCAGCTCGCCGGTGCCGACCTCTCGCACCACGAGCTGCAGGAGATGGCGGAGATGTTCCCCCGCGCCGCCGACGCGCTGGTGCGCCTGCACGAGGGCCTGCGCGCCGCCCGCGAGGACGCCGAGGCCCTGGCGGAGACCGCAGCCGAAGGCGCGCTGCCGGGGCTCGGCACCAGCCCGGTGGAGGAGACCCGCGAGGCGCTCCAGGCGCGCGACAACTACTTCCCCGAGCTGGAGCAGGTGGCGGCCGACTTCGCGACCCGCAACAAGGTGCGCCTCGACCTGCCGCAGGCGCTGACGACGAGCCTCGTCAACCACCTGAAGGACGCGCACAACGTCGACACCGTGATCATGCCCTACGACGTCATGCACGGCCTGCTGCGCCGGTTCGACCGCCACCGCAACCGCCTGATGCTGTCCGAGCTGCTGACCCCGTCCAGCCGCACCTTCCAGGTGGCGCATCTGGTGGGGCAGCTGGAAGCCGGCGAGCTGGTGCGGGCGATGGCGAACGACCCGCGCTGCACCTCCGACTCCTCGCGCGGCATCCTGCGGCTGACGCTCGGCAACTACCTCGCCGCCGCGATCATGTTCCCCTACGACCGCTTCCTCGAGGCCGCCGAGCGGCTGCGCTACGACGTCGAGGTGCTGGCCTCCCGCTTCGCCGCCTCGTTCGAGCAGGTCGCCCACCGGCTGACCACGCTGCGCCGGCCGGGCGCCAAGGGGGTGCCGTTCTTCATGATCCGCGTCGACCGGGCGGGCAACATCTCCAAGCGCTTCGGCGGCGGGGTCTTCCCGTTCGCGCGCTCGGGCGGCACCTGCCCGCGCTGGCGGCTCTACGAGGCGTTCCGCACGCCGGGCCGCACGGTGGTCGACCTCGCCGCGCTGCCGGAGGGGCAGGCCTTCCTCACCATCGCCCGCACCACCGAGCGGGCCGGCGCCGGCGCCCACAACCCCGGCCAGGAGCTGGTCGTCGGCCTCGGCGCGGAGGTGACGCACGCCGGCCGCCTGGTCTATGCCGACGGGCTCGACCTCTCGGCCAAGGGGCGGGCGAACGTCGCGACGCCGATCGGCGTCAACTGCCGGCTCTGCCCGCGCGAGACGTGCAACTGGCGCGCCTTCCCGCCGCTGACGGGCCGCCTGGTGGTCGACGTGACGCGCCGCTCGGTCACGCCCTACCACTTCGTGCGCAGCTAGAGCCTCACGCCCGCGCCGCCTCGGCGAGCCAGGCGAGGAAGGTCCGCTCGCGGCCGTCCGACACCTCCGGGCTCAGCGCCACGTAGGTCCAGCCGCTGGAGACGAAGCCGAACGGCGCCACGAGGCGGCCGGCGGCGAGGTCGTCCGCCACCAGCACCTCGGGCGCGATGGCGACGCCCAGTCCCGCGGTGGCCGCCTCCAGCATGAAGTAGAAATGCTCGAACGTGCGCCCCTCGCTGGGGTCGGGCGGAGCGCCGACGGCGGCACACCAGTCCGGCCAGGCGGTGAGCCGGGTGCGGGTGTGCAGGCGCGTCAACGTCCGCAGTGCCTCGAACGTCGCGCCCGGCGGCGCGATCTTGGGGCTCACGACCGGGCCGACGCGCTCGGCGATGAGCGGCGTCACCAGTGCGCCGGGCCACGGACCGGGGCCGACCCGGATCGCCGCGTCGAGGCGCTGGCGCCGGAAGTCGACCGGCATGTCGTCGGTGATGAGACGCACCTCGATGCCGGGGTGCAGGTCGTGGAAGTCGAACAGACGCGGGATCAGCCAGCGCATCGAGAAGGTGCCGAGGCACGACACGTCGAGCGCCTGCCGCTCCGGCGCGGTGACGCGCGAGACCGCCGCGTCGATGAGATCGAACGCGCGGGTGAGGTCGGGCCGCAGCGCCGCCCCCGCGCCGGTCAGGCTCAGGTGGTTGCGCGGCCCCTCGAAGAGGGCGACGCCGAGCACCGCCTCCAGCGCGCGGACCTGCCGGCTCACGGCGCCGTGGGTGACGCCCAGCTCCTCGGCCGCCAGCGTCATCTGCCCGAGGCGCGCTGTGGATTCGAAGGCGCGCAGGGCGGTCAGCGGGAGTGCACCGCGCTTCATGTTCGTAAAACTCACATTTGCTGCGAGAAGATATCGTTTTCCCGCAGTCGATCAGCGGCTCATATAGGTTCACATGCTACATGAAATCACATGGCCCGGCGTCCGGGCAAACGGCCCCCGCGCGGCCGTCGCGGTCCTGCGCGCCCCCGCCCCGCCGCTCGCACCCGCAACCGCCTGATGGACGCCGACGTCTTCATCGCCGTCCTCGCCGCCGCGCTGCTGCACGCGGGTTGGAACTCGGTCGTCAAGGTCGGGCTCGACCGCGCCTCGTCGGTGCTGCTGCTGGCGCTGGCGCAGGGGTTGATCGCGCTGCCCTTCCTGCCGTTCGTCACGCTGCCCGCGCCGGACGCCGTGCCGTGGATCCTGGTCGCGGCGGTGCTGCACTGCGGCTACCAGCTCTTCCTCGTGCAAGCCTACACCCACGCCGACCTCAGCCAAGCCTACCCCATGGCCCGCGGCACCGCGCCGCTGATCGTCACGATCGTCTCCGCGGCGTGGTTGGGCGCGGTGCCGAGCCTGCGCGAGCTGGCCGCCATCCTGGCGATCTCCGGCGGCGTGCTGATCCTCTCGTTCGAGCGGTCGGGCGGCAAGCGCATGGAGCGCAAGGGCCTCTGCTACGCCCTCGGCACGGCCTGCTTCACCGCGAGCTACACCTTGGTCGACGGCATCGGCGCCCGCGTCGCCGGCACGGCGACGGGCTATATCATGTGGATGATGGTCCTCGACGCGTTGCTGATGGCGGTCATCGCCGGGGCGATGCGCGGGCGCGACGCGTTCCGGCGGCTACCGGCGGCGGGGGCGGCGGGTGTCGCGGCGGGGGCGATGTCGCTGGGGTCGTACTGGATCGCGGTGTGGGCGTTCACGCAGGCGCCGATCGCGCTGGTGGCCTCCTTGCGCGAGACGAGCATCCTGTTCGCCATCGCCATCGCCGCACTCGTCATGCGCGAGCCGGTCGGCGGCACGCGATGGATCGCGGCGAGTTGCATCGCGCTGGGCGTCGTCGCCTCGCGGATCTGACGCGGGCCGCCCCAAAAAAATGGCCGCCATGCGGCGGCCAGTCTGTCGAAGGTGGATGTCGTGCTCGGACGGGGGACGACCGAGAACCACAGTCATGCCAATGCACGACTCACAGGCATGGTTCCCAAGGCGGGAGATTCTTTTCTCCGCACCGCGTCCGGTGGCCTCAGAGGTAGGCCACCGCCAGCACCAGATGCTCGTCGAGCCCCAGGCATACGCCGACTTCGGAGCCGTCCGGCGCGGTGATGGCCGCGGCGCCGTATTCGGGGTCGAGCATCCGCAGCGCGAAGGCCGCCGGGTTGCCGTTGAGCCCGGTCCCGAGGCATTTCGCCGTCGCCTCCTTGGCGCACCAGGCGAACAGCACGTCGAGTTCGCTCGCCGCGCCGATCTCGCGCATGTAGGTCCGTTCGGAGTCGGAGAAGCCGGCCGCGACCACGTCGCCCGTCTGCACGCGGCCGACGCGCTCCAGGTCGATGCCGACCGGCATGCCCGGCGGCGCCGCCACCGCGACGGTCTCTCCGTCCACATGCGCGACCGAAACCTCCGGCACCGCACCCAGGATCGCAAGCGCGTCGGCGTCGATGAACGGCTTCCCCTCGGCGTCGGCGCGGATGATGATGTCGGCCGGCAGCACCGCCGTCTCGAGGTGGCGCATGTACCAGCCGCGCGCGGCCTCCTTCATGGCGACGCGGCCGAGCAGCCATTCGTCCGCCCGGCGCGGCTTGCCGGCATAGGCCTTCCACTCCTCGCGCTCGTCGACCGAGAGCACCGTGTGGGCCAGCACCCGGCGCCAGATGCCGCCGGCATCGTCGAGGAAACCGGCCGGGAAGGCCGGCACCTGCCACACCAGCGTTCGCTCCGGGAGATCGGCGAAGACGCTGGACGCCTCGAATCCGTAGAACTCGTCGCGCGGCTGCCAGCGGGCTGCGTAGAAGGCGTGCGGCACGTCGAAGAAGCGGTCGTGCCAACCGGTGACGCGCAGGATCGGAGCGCCGTCCGCGCCGAGGCACACGAAGTCGCCGCGCAGGTAGTTGGTGCCGCCCTCGCCCGTCTCGAACCCCAGGCGGCCGGACATGATCGCCCCGGCGGTGTCCTCGCGCGCAGCGTCGAACAGCTCGATCGTGTCGATCCGGGAGGGGAAGGACGAGAAATCGGTCCCCATCCCCTGCGCGATCCAGAAGGCGGTGACATGGCCCACCTGGTCGAGCAGTGCCGGGTTCAGCACCAGCGGCGGACGCTCGCCCTCGCGGAAGAAGCCGGTGAGCGGCGTGTCGGCGAGGATCGCGTCGAGCCCCGTGTCGTCCCACGAGTGCAGGCTGGCGATGCCCTGGAAGAGCGGGCCGTGGAACATACCGGTCTGGTAGAGGTCCTCGTCCGCCCACATCGGCCACTGCGGCTCGACCAGCGGCGTCAGCGCGACGTCCTGGGGGATTGCGGGCGCGGCATCCAGCACGACGGAGCCCTCCACCAGCGGGGCGCCGGCGATGTCGTTGACGCGCACGGCGACCACCGCTCGCCCGTCGCGATCGGCCAGACGGGTCGCCTCGATGCCGAGCGAGCGGGCGCCGTCGTCCAGCGAGACCCAGTTCCAGGCGCGCACCTTTTCCAGCCGCACCGGGACGAGGCCGCCGGTGAGCGCGGCGCCCGCCTCGGCCAGCATCTCCATGGTGACGGCGAGCGGCACCACCGGCAGCGCACACAGGTCGCGATCGATGTCCGAGACGTCCATCGCGTAGAGCACATGGTGGCGCAGGAAGGCGTCCCGGTCGAGCGCGAGGTCGCACTCGGCGACGAGACGCGCCCCGTCGTTCACGGCCACACGCTGGAGGAAGGGATAGGTGCCGGCGAGAGAGACGGTGTCCGCGTCGGCGACGGGCGCGTCCTCCGGCTCGGCCGGGGCGAGCGGCGGTGCCTCGGCGACCGCGGGCGCGCCGGCGGGGAACATCGCCGCGCGCAATTCGGCGATCTTGTCCTGCGGCAAGCGCACGATGGGCAGCGTGTTGGCGATGACCTTCTCGGGCCGGCGCTTGCCGCGATCGCTGACGACGTCCGACTGGCCGAAGCGGCGCCCGGCGAAGAGCTGCGCGACGTCGACAGGGACGCCGCTGACCCACAGCCGCGCCAGGCTGTGCATGAGCTGCACCAGGCTGGAGCGCCGGCGCGAGCCGAACGCCACGGCGAGCACGTCCTTGCCCGACAGCGTGTTCTCGATGAATCCGGTGAGGTTGGCCGAGGGGCCGAGCTCCACGAAGGTGCGCACACCGTCCTCGTACATCTGCTCCACCGTCTCGGTGAAGCGGACCTTCGACTGCCATTGCAGCGCGGCGAGGGAACGGATCTCCTGCGGCACGTTGGGCATCGGCTCGGCGCTGGCGCACGAGTAGATCGGCATCGTCGGCGACGCGAAGTCGAGCTTTTGGTAGATGCCCTCGACCATCTCCGCGACCGGGGCGAAGAGCGAGGTGTGGTACGGCCGGTCGAACGGCAGGAAGGCGCAGAGTGCGGAATCCTTGCCCGCTTCGGCGACGATCTTGTCCAGTTCGGCGCGCTGACCGTAGAGCACCGTCTGCTGCGGGCAGTTGTCGAGCGCGATGTGGACGTCCTGCGCCTCGCCGGCCAGCGCGTGCACCTTCTCGCGCGCCAGGCCGCCGATCGTGAGGAGCGCGCCACCGGCGATCGACGTCGACTGCTCGATCGCCTTGTAGAGCGTGTTCAGCTCGCGGATGCGGGTCTCCAGCTCGTCCCAGCCGGAGGCGCCGAGCACCTTCGCCTCGTAGAGCGCGGCATGCTCACCGGAGGAATGGCCGACGACGCAGTCCGCCTTCAGGCCGAGAGTCGCCGCCACGGCGGAAAGCGCGCGGCTGGCGATGAAGGCCGACTCGGAGCCCATTTCGAGGCCGAAGAGGGCGCGATCCAGCTCGTCCTTGGCGTCCTGCCCCAGCAACGTCGGCGGCGGGAAGACGGACTCCGAGGGGCGGAACCCGCGCGCGTCGCCGTAGAGGCCGTCCCAGAAGTCGAACCAGCGGCGTGCCTCGGGGAAGGGGCCGAGGAGGTCGGCGAGCATCGATTGGTATTGCGCGCCTTCGCCGGGGAAGACGAAGGCGATCTTGCCGGCGCTCTGGCCGTCGCCGGCATAGATGCCGGAGCGCACCTGGAAGCGGGTGCGCCCGTCCCGCAGCCGCTCCCGCGCCTTGGCGAGGCGGTCGGCCAGCTCGGCCATGTTGGTGGCGACGATGCCGACCCGCATCGGGCCGACGTGGCCGTAGCGCTCGGCCAGGCCCTTGGCGATGCCGCCGAGCGGCTCGTCCGCCAGCGGCCCGGAGACCGCCGTCTCCAGCTCTTCGATTGCGGCGACCAGCGCGTCCCGCGTCTCGCCCGCCAGCACCATCAGCTCCACAGGCCAGAAGGCGGGGCGTGCCGTGGCGGTTTCCGGCGCCTCTTCCAGCACCGCGTGCGAGTTGATACCGCCGAAGCCGAATGCGTTGACGCCGGCGCGCCGCGGCGTGCCGCGCGGGTGGATCCACGGCCGCGTCTCGGTGTTGATGTAGAGCCGGCTCTGGTCGAGGCCGATGGAGCCGTTGACCTCGTTGCACACCGTCGGCGGCAGGGTGCGATGATGCAGCGCCAGCGTCGTCTTGATCAGCGCGGCGATGCCGGCGGCCGGGATGCAGTGGCCGATCAGCGACTTGAGTGCCCCCAGCGCGATCTCCGGGACCTCTTTGCGCCGCGCGCCGAACACCTCGCGCAGCGCCGACACTTCGGTCTGGTCGCCGAGCGGAATGCCGGTGCCGTGCGCCTCGATCAGACCGATCGTCTCCGGCGACACGCCGGCATCCTTGTACGCGCGGCGGATGGCGGCGATCTCACCCTCCAGCCGCGGCGCCAGGAGCCCGGAGCCCTTGCCGTCCGACGACTGGCCGAGACCCTTGACCACCGAGTAGATCGTATCCCCGTCGCGCACCGCGTCGTCGTAGCGCTTCAGCACCACCGCGCCGACGCCTTCCGACAAGAGCGTGCCATCCGCCTCTTCGGAGAACGGCATCACGGTGGAGGTCTTCGACAGCGCGTCGAGCTGGGTGAACACCATGTTCACCTCGGCCGGGATCGCGCCGTTGGCCCCACCGGCGATCATCAGGTCGCTGCGGCCCGCGCGCAGCTCCTCGACGGCGGAGAGCACCGCCAGCAGCGAGGACGAGCACGCCGCGTCGAGGATGTAGTTGGGGCCTCTGAGGTCGAGCCGGTTGGCGATGCGGCCGGTCATCACGTTGGGGACGAGGCCGGGCGCGGTGTCGGCGTTGAACGGCGGCAGGTGCTCCAGCAGCACCTCGCGCATCTTGGCGAGCGCCGCGTCGGGCACGTCCGGCAGGAGGTCGCGCAGCAGCGTCACCGTCTGGTCGAGGACGACGCCATGCTGCACCACGTTGGCGTTGCCGCGGTGCAGGTAGGTCGAGTGGCCGAGGATGATGCCGGTCGTCTCATGGTCGTAGCCGGTGAGGTAGCCGGCGTCGGCGAGCGCGTCGCGCGCCACCTTCAGCGCCAGGAACTGGTCCGGCTCCGATCCGTCGACCGAGTTCGGCACCACGCCGAGCGCGGCCGGGTTGACGCGGCAGAGGTCGCCGAGGAAGCCGCCGGCGGCGGTGGTGATGTGGGTGGTGCTGTCGGACGTCAGGTAGCGGTCCGCCTCCCACTCCGGCACCGGCTGGCGGATCTGGACGGACTTGGCGCAGATGTTCTGCCAGAACTGGGCGGGACCGTCGGCGCCCGGAAAGACGCACCCGATCCCGATGACGGCAATATCTCTTGAACGATCAACCTGGCCCGCGTCGGCCATCAAACTCTCCGCTATCCGTCAAAATGGCAGGGTGCGGGGTCAGACCCGCACCTCGCCGGCCCAGCCGCGGAAGCGGTTGAGCGCCTCGCTCGACGTGCTCTCCAGCTCGTCGATCACCATCACCGTACGGCCCGCCGCGTCGAGCACCAGGATCTCCGAGGAGAGCGCCGGGGCGGGCGTATCCTGCCGCACCTGAAGCACCATTCGTGCCGCGGCGCCGGCGCCGGCGAAGCGGCGGACGGGGCCGATGCGGTTGGGCAACGCCGGCGCGCCGCGGTGGACGATCGACCACACCCAGGCGAGTTGCGCCGCGGCGTCGATCAGCGACGGGTCGAAGAGCCATGCCGCATCCGCCGCCGCGCCGGCGACGAACCCCGCCTGCGGGGCGATCCCGGCGACGTTCGCGACGATGCCCGTCTCGTCCATGCCGACGAGCTCGGTGACCGCCTGGAAGGCGGGGCCGTGGAACAGCATCTCGCGGTACGCCTCGCGGGCGGTCACGGACGAGGGGCGCGGGTCGATGAGGTCCGCCGCGACCTCGGCCTCGGGCAGCCGGTCGGCGAGCTGGAGGGCGGCGCTGTAGTGCGGCGCGCCCTTCTCGCCGGCGGACTTGATGCGCACGGAGGCCGAGAAGCCGGCCGCGTCGCCGTGCTCGCTGCCCTGCACCACCAGCTCGATCGGCGCCGGCGCGTCGCCTTCCAGCCGCAGGCCCTTCAGGAGGCGCACGTCCGACACCTCGGTGATCGCCCAGCCGGGCCACACCATCTGCGCCGCCTGGGCCGACAGCTCCAGCGCGCAGGCGACGGGAAGCACCGGCACCCCGTCGATGCGGTGCTGATCGAGGTAGAGGTCCCGGCCGACGTTCAGCGTGTGAGCGACGATGCGGCCGCCGCGGGCGCCCTCGGTGTCGCTCGCGCCCGGCAGCAGGGCGAGCGGCGACGTCACGTCCTCCACCGGTGCCGGCGCGATGGCCATGAGCGCGCTCTGGTCGGTCTCGTGCTTCTCCCAGGGGCCCTCGCCCAGCACGATCTCGACATCGGCGATAGGGCCGCGCAGGATCTCGTCGCGGCACGCCTCGGCACCGCCGACGGGCTCGACCAGGATGACGCCCTTGCCCTCGAACTTGCGGCGCGTCTCGTCCGACACCATGCCGGGGCCGTGCCGCGTGCCGGCCCACGGACCCCAGTTGAGGACGGCGACCTTGGCGCTCTGCGGCCACCTGGCGCGCATTTGCAGGGCGATGCGGTTGAGAAGCTCGTTGGCGGCGGAATAGTCGGACTGGCCGGCGTTGCCGTAGCGCCCGGCGACCGAGCCGAACATGACGAAGAAGCTCAGCTTCTCCGGCTTCAGCGCGCGGGCGATGGCGAGCGCGCCGAGGATCTTGGTCTCGACCACGCGCAGCCAGCTCTCGGCGTCCTTGTCCACCAGGAGGCGGTCCTCGATGACGCCGGCGCCGTGGATCACTCCGTCGAGGCGGCCGAGCTGATCGTACAGGGTGCGCACCAGGCGGCTCATCTCCTTGGGATCCTGCGCGTCGGCGATGCGGTACTCGACCTTGGCGCCGGCCGCCGCGAACTCGGCGAGATTGGCGAGGATCTCGCGGTCGCGCAGCGTGCCGCGGACGATCCGCTCCACCTGCGCGGGCTTCACCGGCTCCTTGCGCGCCCGGGCGTCGGCGATGATCGCCGCACGCAGGTCGCCGAGGGTGACGGCGTGGGGGAAATGGTCGGCATCGGCGGTCGGCAGCGGGGTGCGCCCGACGATGACGAAGGTGACGCCGGGCGCCGCCAGCGCATGCAGCGCCTCGGCGGTGATGCCGCGCGCGCCGCCGGTCGCCAGCACGACCGCGCCTTGCGGCAGCGCATCGCGCGCCGGGCCCTCGATCTCCTCCGCCACGGAACGGAAGATGGTGCGCACGCCCTTCGGATAGCCGACCTCGATGCGCCCACCGGGCAGGCGCAGCTCGTCGAAGATCTGCCCGGCGCTGACCGACTTGGGCGACTTCGCGTCGAGGTCGATCGCCTTGGCGACGGCGTTCGGCCACTCCTCCTTGACGCTCTTGGCAAGGCCCGGCCCGCCGCCTTCGAGGCGCAGGGTCGGCGCGTTGCCGTCACGCCCGAAGCGGCCGCCGAGGCCGGAGACGAGAACGATGCGCCCGCCCTCGGCGAGGGAGGTCCCGAACGCGCGCAAGGCCTGATGCGGGAACAGCTCGTTGCGCAGCAGCTCGTTGCGCCACTGCGACGGGTCGCTCGACTCGGAGAGGCGGGCGGCCGACAGCGGCGCGGCGTGGATGAAGCCGACGACCGGCTCGTCCGGGTCGATGGCGAGGCCTTCGAGGGCCTTCACGTCGGCCTGGATCAGCTTGGGCGTGCCGCCCGCTTTTTCGATGAGGCCGGCGAGCGTGCGAGCGACGCCGCCGGTATCCTCGCTGACGAGATAGGTGCCCTTCGGCAGCGCGTAGGCCGCCGAAGCGCCTGAGGGTTGGGCCTGCTCCCGGATGACATACCGAGACGGACGGGCGGTGGTGGCCGCCTTCCGGGGAGCGTTGTCCGCCTCGGTCAAATCAAAAGGGGCTGTGGCCCCCTGGACGCCCGAGCCGATCCGTTCGGCGAGCGTGTCGAGGATGCCGTTGAGCGACTTCTGCGCGTTCAACTGCTCGCCGAGGTCGGCGACGTTGGGCTGGACGGCGGACGGCAGGCCCTTGAGGAGCGCGCCCACGATCTCGACCCGCTTGATGGAGTCGATCCCGAGGTCGGCTTCGAGGTTCTGGTCCATGTCGAGCATGTCGCGCGGGTAGCCGGTGCGCTCTTCGACGACCTCGAGGAGGATGTCGGAGATCTGCGCGCGGCCCAGCTCGGTGCTGGCCGGCGCGGCGGCCGCCGCCGGGGCAGGGGCGGCAGCCGGAGCCGGGGCCGCGACGGGGGCGGGGGCCGCGGCGAGGGCCGCGGGCGCTTCGGCCACGGCGCCGTTGGCGTGGTGAGCGCCGCCGTTGAGGGCGTGGCCGTTGGTGTAGGCCCCGTTCGATCCGTTCGCTCCATAGGCCGGGGCCGGGGCGGTCGCGACGGGCGCCGGCGCCGCGAGGCGGCCGGGGCCGCCGGCCGGGCGGGCGCCGTTCTGATCACCGCGCGCCGGAAGGCGCATCGGAGCACGCTGCGGACGCGCGGGGAGCGCGGCCTGCTGGCTCACACCGGCGGGCATCTCGCCCCCGCCGAGATATGCGAGCATCACGCCTTCCTGAACATCGAGGAAGCGCTGCATCGTCGCCTGGAACTCGGCGACCGATGCGTCGTGCGCATTCGTTCGCGTCGAATCGACCATTCGAACTCTCTCCTTGTTAAATGTGCCTCTGCGGCCTTCGCGCATGGCCGCCTTGGCGGTCACATCGGTGCGAGTCTCCTGGGATTGGCCGAATGCCGACCGCGCCACGTCCCTATCGTTCGCCAGGCCGTGCGGCCCGGTCGTCTCCGGGGTCTGCGCCCCGTTGGTGGGGGCCATCGCCCCGTCGTTCGTCGTTCCGGCCGCGGGGGCCGGCTCGGCGGCGGCCACGGGGCGAGCCCGCGCGGCCCGTTCCACCTCCGCCTGTTCCAGCGTCAGCACCGGCAGCGGCGGCGCGCCGACGGGGCGGGCCCCGCTCCCGTTCAGCCACCACATGTGCTTGGCCGGGACCGTCTGCCGGGCATGGGCCGTCAGGTCGTTGGCCAGCGGCCGGCAATCGCGGCCCTGCCACAGACGCTCCAGGTCGACGCGCGCGCCTTCGGCGAGCAGCCCGCCGATCGCCCGCAGGAAGCCTTCCAGGCCCCCTGCCCCGTCGTCCATCGTCACCGCGCGGTGCGGGCGGTCGCCCAACACCTTCTTCACCATGTTGGCGTGGGCCGACTTCGGCCCGACCGACAGGAAGACCCGCGCGCCGGCGGCATACATCGCCTCGATCTCGGCGACGAACTCGACCGCGCTCGCCAAGTGCGCGCCCATCGCGGCGGCGATCCCGGTCGCGGCGTGCGGCGCGCCGGTCTGGTTGGAATAGACCGGGAAGGCCGGCACGCTGAGGTCCATCGTGCCGATATGCTCGGCCAGGCGAGCCCCCGCCTCGGCGATGATCGGCGAGTGGAAGGCGGCCCCGACGGTGATCTTCTGCGCTTGCAGGCCGGCCTTGGCCATCGCCTGCAGCGCGACGTCGATGCCCGCCTTGGTGCCGGACAGAACCGTCTGGTCGGGCGCGTTGTGGTTGGCGACCCACACCCCCTCGATGCCCTTCAACGCCGCCTCGACAGGCGGGCGATCGGCACGCACGGCGGCCATGGTGCCGAGGTCGCCCTCGCCGGCCGCCTCGATCATCAGCCGGCCCCGCACCTCGGAGATCTCGAGGAGTTGCGGCAACGTGAGGACGCCCGCCGCGTAGAGAGCGACGAACTCGCCGTAGCTGTGACCGGCGGCCATGTCGGCCGAGACCCCCATCGCGCGCAGGAGCGCCAGGATACCGGTCTCCACCGCGCCGAGTGCGGGCTGGGCGATGTCAGTCCGGGTGAGCCGGTCCTGCGCCGCGGCGCGCGCGGCATCGTCGTAGAGGGCGCGGGCGAAGATCGCGCGCGACAGGCGGCCCCCCGCCAGACCCTTGCCGGCCATGGCGGCTTCGAGAACGGAGTCGGCCGCTTGCAGCCCCTCGCGTGCTTCCTCGAAAAGGAGCGCCAGCTCGCGGAACATGCCGACATATTGCGAGCCCTGGCCGGGGAAGACGAACGCCGTCTTGCCCTCCGCCGCCAGAGGGGCGGCACTGAAGGCGGCGCCCGCCGGCATGGCCGCCGCCGGGTCGGCGAGCGCGGCCGCCAGCTTGGCCACGGCGCCGTGCGGGTCGGCGCGCCCGTCCACCACCAGCGTCGCGGTGACGCCCTTGGCGGGGAGCTTGCGGGCGAGCGTGACGGCGAGGTCTCGCACGGCCGGCGATTTGCCGGCCAGCCGGTCGGCGGTCTGCCGCACGGTGGCGGCGAGCGCGGCTCGGTCGGGCGCGCGCCAGGCGAGCAGTTCGTGGGACCACGTCTCGCGCGGTGCGGGGGCCGGGGCGAGGCTGTCGTATTCCTCGACGGTGACGTGGAAGTTGGTGCCGCCGAAGCCGAAGGCGGAGATGCCGGCGCGGCGCGTTTCGCCATCGCGCACCAGCCAGGGGAGCGCCTCGTCGACGATGTAGAGCGGCGCGTCCTCGGCCGTCAGCGTCGGGTTCGGCTTGTCGATGTAGCCGTGCGGCGGCAACGTCTTGTGGTAGCAGGCGAGCGTCGCCTTCATCAGGCCGGAGATGCCGGCCGCGGCCTTGGTGTGGCCGATGAGGGTCTTGACCGAGCCGATGGCGTGGTTCGCCACCTCGGTGCCGCCCACCTCGTCGAGCGCACGGGAGACGGTTTCCAGCTCGGCGGTATCGCCGGCGACGGTGCCGGTGCCGTGCGCCTCGAACAGGCCCACGGTGGAGGGCGAGTAGCCGGCCATCTCGTAGGCGCGGCGCAGGGCGCGGATCTGCCCGTCCGGATGCGGTGCGGTCATCGACTTGGCGCGCCCATCCGAAGAACCGGCGACGCCCTTGATGACGCCGTAGATGCGGTCGCCGTCGCGCTCGGCATCGGCGAGCCGCTTCATGGCGACGACGGCGATGCCCTCGGAGATGGCGATGCCGTCGGCCTCACTGTCGAACGTGCGGCAGCGGCCGCGGGGCGACAGCGCCTGCGTCTTGGAGAAGCAAAGGTAACCGAACGGCCCCTGCACGGTGTCCACGCCGCCGGCGATCACGCAGTCGGACCGGCCGGTCTCCAGCTCCAGCACGCCCTGGTAGACGGCCGTCAGCGAGGACGCGCAGGCGGCGTCGACGGTGTAGTTGACGCCGCCGAAATCGAGCCGGTTGGCCGAGCGGCCGGCGGCCACGTTGAGCAGGATGCCGGCGAAGGAATCCTCGGTCCAGGTCGGCAGGCGCTCGGCCGCGGAGGGCTCCAGCTCGCCCAGGAAGCGCGGCATCTCCGAACGCACGGCGTACTGCGCGCCGACGTCGCCCGCCCCGCCCGAGGCCCCCAGGATGATCGACATCTTCTCGCGGCTGTCGGGCGCCTTCTCGATCCCGGCGTCGGCGAGGCAGCGGCGCACCAGCTCCAGCGTCATCAGCTGTAGCGGGTCGACGGCCTTGATCGCCTTCGGCGGCATGCCGAACTGCAGCGGATCGAACAGGAGGTCGTTGGAGAACCCGCCCCAGCGCGAGTAGATCTTGTCCGGTGCGTTGCGATCCTCGTCGAAGTAGATGCGCCAGTCCCACCGGGTCGACGGCACCTCGGAGATGGCGTTGACCTTGTCGACGATGTTTTCCCAATAGGCCTGCACGGTCTCCGCACCCGGCAGCGTGGCGGACATGCCGACGATAGCGATCTCCGTCGGCTCACCGCGGCGGGACACGCGGGCCGCTTCCAGCGCGGTCTCGGCCTGGCGGGCCTTCGCCTCCTGCAGCAGGGCGTGGCTGCCGGCGGAAATCTCGTCGTGCAGTTCGGCCACCGTCGTCACGGCGTCGCGGATCGTCGCGACCTGGCCGATCATGTACATGCCTTCGTTCTGCTGGCGCTCCAGCGGGACGGGCTGGATGTCGCCGTTCGGCCCGCCGCGCTCGGTGCCCTTGGAGGCGAGACGCAGGCGGCCGAGGGACAGCGCCTCCAGCTCCTCGCGCGCGTCGTCGGCGGAGACGGTGCCGGACTGCAACTCCCGCCGGCGCCGCTCGAACTCGTCGGTGAAGGGGGATTCGGCGGCGCGCGAGGCGTGGCCGGGGCCGGTCTCCAGCGTGTGCGTCACGGTGCAGGAGAGCGCCGTTTTCTGGAACTCCGGCACGATGGCGCCGGCGTCGACGATCTCCTTGGTGAAGAGGTAGGCGGTGCCGACGAGGACACCGACCTTGAAGCCCGCCTCGGCCAGCGGCGCCGTCATCGCCGACACCACCGCGGCGGAGTAGGCGTCGTGGATGCCGCCCGCGAAGAGGACGTGGATCTCGGCGTTCTGCGCCGGCGTGCCGGCATTGGCCAGCAGCGTCGTCACCATCGAATCCCACAGCACGAAGGACGACAGCGGGCCGACATGGCCGCCGCACTCGCGCCCTTCCAGCACGAACTTCTTGGCGCCCTGCTCGATGAACATCGTCAGCAGGCGCGGCGAGGGGACGTGCAGGTAGGTGGCGATCCCGTCGTCCTCGAACGCCTTGGCCTGGTCGGGCCGGCCGCCGGCGATGAGGGCGAACTTCGGGTTGTAGCGCCGCGCGACCTCGACCTGCGCCGAGACCAGCTCGGCCGGCGCGAAGCCCAGCAGGCCGAGGCCCCAGGGCTTGCCGGCGAGCCGCTCGGCGGACTCCTTCAAGAGCGTTTCGACGGCGGCCGGACGCATCAGCGCCAGCGCCAGCATCGGCAGTCCCCCGCCCTCGCCGACGGCCTGGGCGAAGGCGGCATCGTCGCTGACGCGGGTCATCGGGCCCTGCACGATGGGGTACGGGGTGCCGTGCGTGGCGGCGACGCCCTTCCCCTTGCCGAGCGGGTCGGTCTCGATCGCGAGGTCGAGGCGCGTCTGCGTCTCGGCGAGCATCGCGGCGGCGAGCCGGCCGAACGTGGCGTAGCGCTCCGCGAACGGCGCCGCGAAGGCGACGGCCTGGCCGAGCGGGACGATGTCCGTCGCCGGGTCGGCCCAGCCCATCCGCGCGGCGAGCTGCGCCTCGGCGGCGGCGTCGTCCAGCGTGCGGGCGGTCTCACGGAAGGTGCGCAGGTGCCGGAAGGACGGCTTCTCGAAGACACGCCACGTCTTGGCGCCGATGACGACGCGGCCGGTCTCCAGCCCCGTGAGGTCCTTGAGGGCGGCGCGCGCCTTGTCGCTCAGCGGCGACTCGGCCAGCAGCAGGAGCTGGTCGTCCAGCACCACGCCAGCGGCGCCCGCGGCACGCACGGCCGCGGCGGAGTGCATGCCGATGCCGCCGCGCACCAGCACCGGCGCGGATTGCCGCCGCAGCGCCTTCTGCAGCAGGATATAGGCGGTCTCCTCGCCGACGGCGCCGCCGGCCTCGTGACCCTTCACCATCAGCGCGGCGTGGCCGGCGAGATCCGCCAGCCGGTCGTCCCACGCGTTCGCCTCGACGATCACCGCGACGCCGATGTCGCGCGCGGTGGCGATCAGCGCCGGGTCGGCCAACACGGCGGGCGCGTCCAGCACCAGCCAGCCGAGGCCATCGGCGACGTGCGCGGCGACGTCCGCCAGTGCGGCCGCGTCGACCGGGCCGAGCTTCACGCCGAACGGGGCGCGGGTGCGACCGGCGAGCGCCGCGATCGCCGCGTGCGGGAACGGGCCCGTCTCGGCGTTGAGGATGCCGAGGTGGCCGGCGCGGTCGGCGGCGAACACCAGCCTGGCATCGGGCAGACCGGCCGGCGTCAGCGCAATGATCCGAAACTCACCGGCGGTCATATCTGCGCTCCCGAAGTGGCGTGAAGGTTCGCGTGTCACCCGGCCTACCTGCTGGCTCGTTATGTGTCGTTGTTCGTCGGATCGCTCCCGCCCGTGGGGGCGGCGATCTGCGGCGTCGGCGTGCCGCCGAGGAGGGCGCCGAGGCGCTCCACCTCCAGTTCGAGGCGTCGCACACGCTCTTCCAGCGCGGCTTCGCGGGCGGTGAATTCTCGCGCCCGGGCGGCGAGCGGACCGTCCCCGGCGGGGGCCGCGGCATCGCCGCCGCCCTGGTTCTGTTGCCGCGCCTCCACGAGCCGGCGCAGCAGCTCGCCGCGCTGGCCCCCGGCGCCGCCGGCCCCGCCCTGGCCGCCGCCTTCCGCCATCATGCGGCGCAGCAGCTCGCCGTTGCCGAAGGCACCGCCGGCCCCGCCGAAGCCGCCGCCGGCCGCACTGCCGCCGCCGCCGGCCGAACGCCGGCGCTGCATCATGTCGAGCAGATTGCCCGCCGCGCCGCCCTGACCGGCGCCGGGTTTCGCCCCTGCGGAACCGGCCTCGGCGCCACCGCCGGCCTCGGCGCGCTTGGCCTTCAGATTGCGAAGTCGCTCGCGGCGTTTTTCGGCGTCCGTGTCACTCATGTCTGGCCCTCAGCCCTGTCCGTCCGTTGCGTCCCGTGCCACCAACGCTGCCGTCAGGGCCTTTTGCCTTCGAGAAATGGCACTGTGAAGGCAATCTCATGCATTACAGGTCCGTGTCCGAAGTAACCGTCCTCGCCGAAGGCTTCGCCGTGGTCGCCGACGACCACGAAGAACGTGTCCTCCGGCGCCTTGTCCAAAAGCTGACCAAACAGATTGTCGACGTATTCCACACAGCGAACCTGCTGGTCATGGAGCGACTTCATCATCGCGTCGTCGAAGAATTCGTCCTCCACCTTTCCGCCACCGTCGCCCCCTTTGGCGAGCGATTTCACGGCGCCGTGCACGCCCGAGATGTGCGGCAGGTTCTCACCCGACAGCATGTACGGATAATGCGTCTCGCCCAGGTTCAGGAAATAGTAGGTCGGCGCCTCGGACGAGAACTCAATTTCCTTCACCATTCCGGCAAAATCATTGTGGTTCGACATCAACTTGTAGTCATCGAAGAACTTGTTGATGAGCGTGAACCCGTTCAGCACCGGCATGGAGACGCGCCCGACGGTGCGATAGCCATGGTCCTTCAACAGCTTCGGCAGCGACAGCTCGGGAATGAAATTCTTGAAGCCGAGGTCGGGAATATCCAACCGCTCGACCCAAGCACCGAAGTCTTCTTTGTAGACCTCCGACGCATAGACGCCCTGCGGGCTCCGATGCGGCACGAGACCCATCGTGAAGGTGTAGTGCGAGGGCGCCGTCCAAGAGGCGTAAGAAAAGCGCTTTTCCGCCTGCCCGAGGCGGTCGAAATTCGGGGTCTTCGCGCGGACGAAGCTGTCGTATCGGCAGCTGTCGAGGACCATGAAAACAAGATTACGCGGCATGTGTCTTAGGCACCCGTCGGCTGGATCGGTCTGGTTTGTCTGTTGCGCAGGACGTCGCCGAAGCGGCGCTCCGCCGGCGCCTCCCGTTGCGCCTCGATGAGGTCGCCCAGGTAGGCCTGAACCTTGTGCGCGGTCTCGTCCTCGCGCCCCGCCTCGTCGAGCATCGCCGTCAGATCGGGGTGCTTCTGGGCAAATTCCGGCACGCCGAGCACCGCGGCGCGGAACTCGTCGAGCGCCTGCACGGCCTGGCCCATCGCCAGGTAGGCGTCGCCCAATTTCTTGTGGATGAGCGCGGGCTGGCGGCTGGCGCGCAGTGCGCCGCGCAGCACTCGGATCGCCTCCTGGTGCTGCCCGAGGTCGATATGGCAGTCCGCCGCACCGAGCGCGAAGGGCTGGAAGTTGGGCTTCAGCTCTAGCGCGGCCTCGTAGGCTTCCAGCGCATCCTCGTGCTCGCCCATCGCGCGCAGCATCGCGCCGAGCGCGGCATAGGGCGCCGGCTTCGTCGGATTCTGCTCGACCGCGTCCATCAGCAGCGGCTCGGCGGCCGCGTAGTCCTCGTCGCGCACATAGAGCCGGGCCAGCGCGAAGGCGGCGGCGCCGAATTCCGGATGCGACTCCAGGATCCGCTGCAGCTCGGCCTTGGCGGCGTCGGTGTCGCCGGCCTTCTCCAGGTTGCTCGCCAGCATGAACCGTACCGCGACCTGCTGCGGATTGCGCTTCAAGGCCTCGCGCAGGCGGTTGGAGGCCTCTTCGTAGTCCCCCTCCCGTGCGAAGATCTGGCTCATGCGCACCTGCGAGGTGCCGCGCGAGGGGTCGGCCTGGCCGGACTCCTCGTAGTCCTCCAGCGCCCCGTCGATGTCGCCCATTCGCTCCCGGGCGCGGGCGCTCATCGTCAGCGCCATGGCCGAGTGCGGGTCGATCTCCAGCGCGTCCTGGAAATACTTCAGCGCGGTCTCGGGGTCGCCCTCCTGCATGTGCACCTGGCCGAGGCCGATGTAGCCGAGGGTGACCTCCGGGTGCCCCTCGACCATCGCGACGAACGTCGCGCGGGCGCTCTCGAGGTCACCCTTCTTGAGGAACTCCATCGCCTGCTGAACGTCCCGCCGGATCAGCAGCTTGGTTCGCGGGTCTATGTTCTCTTTCATCGCCTGTGCCCCTCAAAGCCACCCGCGCGGACACGCGGCCCCGCATCGAACGTCGTCGATAAGGGCACACTTGCGCCGATGGTCGACCCAGTCTTCGCCACACACCCGGACGCCGGTCTCGTCGCACTCGTCAATGGAAACTCAGCGCGCGGACAGATCAAAAGGCGCCCCCGATTCCGCCGGGAGAACAAGGCTATGCGCCAATATGAAAATATACAGCCCGGTTAAAGCAAAGGGCCAGGGCCTCGCATCGGTCATAACAAGACCTCATTTGCGATGGGCTGCCACACGACAAGATTTCAGCGGCCACGGAATTGCCCAAATTCATCAAAACGCACCCACCATCACGCAGACACTGCCATCTTCCGCCGAACCTGCGACAGGTACCGTCGACATGCGCTAATTATGGTCAATGTCTATAAAGTTGGCGGCGTAGAATCGCAACCTCCAAACACGGGCGAAGCCGCGCCAATGCCTTCACATATCGCTCCTTTTAAGGGAACGATGTCGTGATGGCCGCTCTCATGTGGCGGCGGCGATAACGGGTCTCTGCGATTCCCGTCCCATCGATAAGCTGCGCTCTATGCCGTGCCGCATCGGCGACACGCCCCGTTTACGGGGCAAACGGGGCGTGTCGGGTCTCGGGAATTCGGCGGTTCGGCGGTTCGGCGGTGGCTCAGACCAGCAGCAGCGTGATCTGCGGCACGAACAGGATCAGCAGCAACACCAGGAGCTGGAGGCCGATGAACGGCAGGAACCCCTTGAAGATGTCCGGCAGGGAGATGTGCGGCGGCGCCACGGACTTGAGGTAGAAGGCCGCCGGGCCGAACGGCGGCGACAGGAAGGAGACCTGCATGTTCACGCAGAACAGGATGCCGAACCAGATCCGGACGTCCGCCGCCGACATGCCGAGGTCGAGCTTGAGGATGATCGGCAGGAAGACCGGCATCACCAGCAGCACAATGCCGACCCAGTCCATCAGCGCGCCCAGGAAGAGGAAGATCAGCATCATGATGCCGATCACCGCCATCGGCGCCAGATCCGCCCCGGTGATGAGGTTGGCGACGTAGGCCGGGCCGCCGGCGATCGAGTAGGAGCCGGCCAGCACCGTCGCGCCGAACGTCACCATCAAGATGGTGCCGGTGGATTTGAACGTGCGCTGGAGCGACTGGTAGAACAGCTCCCACGTCAACTCGCCGCGCAGCATGATGAAGAGGATCACCGCGACGACGCCCATGCCGGCCGCCTCGGTGATCCCGGTGACGCCGCCGTAGATCGAGCCCAGCACCACGAACACCACGACCATCGGCGCGACGAGGCCCTTGCCCATCGCCCACCCCTCGGAGACGACGGCGCGGCCGAACACCACGAAGCACACGGCGACCATCAGCGCCGCGGCGACGAACAGGCCGACCCCGTCGAGCACCGGATCGTCCGTGAAGAAGCCGCTGGTGCGACCGCCCACCGTGCCCTGCGCCACGAGCAGCAGACCCGCCGCGACGGCGATGCCGGCGAACAGCGCCATCATGAACGCGAGGAAGCGGACCGGCTTCTGCCAGCCGACGAGGTCGTCGTCGCTCGGCTCGGGCAGCGGCGCCAGCGACGGGTTCAGCTGCGTGCGGATGACGATGTAGATCAGGTAGAACGAGGCGAGGATGAAGCCGGGGATGAACGCCGCGGTGAAGAGCTTCTGAATCGAGGTCTCGGTCACCAGGCCGTAGATGATCAGCACGATCGACGGCGGGATCATCGTCCCCAGCGACCCGGAGGCGCAGATGGTGCCGATGGCGAGGTTCTGGTTGTAGCCCAGACGCAGCATCTGCGGCAGCGCGATCAGCCCCAGCAGCACCACCTCGCCGCCGATGATGCCCGACATCGCGGCCATGATGATCGCCATGATCGCCGTCACCAGCGCGATGCCGCCGCGCGTGCGCGACAGCCACACGTTCAGCGAGGCGTACATGTCGCGCGCCAGCCCCGAGCGCTCCAGCAGCGAGGCCATGAAGATGAAGAGCGGCACCGAGATGATGACGTAATCGGTCATCAGCCCGTAGATGCGCTGCGAGAAGACCGAGAACGGCCCCGTCCCGAACTGGCGGAAGAGCACGTCCGGACCGAAGCGCAAATAGAGGACGACGACGCCCAGGAAGCCGGACGCGAAGCCCAGCGGCATGCCGATCGCCAAGAGCAGGACCATGCCGATCAGCAGGATGATCGAGATCGTCGCGATGTGCATGCCGGAGATCTTCGGCAGCGTGGCGTAGGCGGCCCAGATCGCGTCGCGCAGCCCCTGCGTGGAGGGCGCGGTCTCGAAGTCGAGCGGCAGGACGAAGACGAGGAGCACGACGGCCGCGGTGAAGACCACCGCCGCCAGACGGTCCCGCCCCCGCGCCGCGAGGAGGAAGAAGGCGGCGACGGCGACGAGGAGGGCGATGATCCAGGGAATGAATGGCATTGGGTCTTGCGTTTGTTGGCGCGAGGCGCGTCAGCGTCGGTCGGGGCGGCGGCTCAGTCGTGCCGGTCGGCGACGGTCTCGGTGTACGAGCCGCGCAGTTCCTGGATCACGTCGTCCTCGACGACCCCCTCGGGCACCGGGGTCTCGTTCCAGTCGGCGATCAGGTTGGCCACGGCCTGGCACATGATGAGCGCGGCGACGATGATGATCGCCGGCTTCATGGTCGCCGGGATGGGCGGATCCCAGGCGGTACCGAAGGTCTCCCAGCGGCCGTACTTCTGGACCGCCTCGTTCATGCCGCCGTGGATCACCATGGCGCCGAAGATGACGATGCAGATGGTGGAGATCACATCGAACAGGCGCTGCACGTTGCGCGGCACGCTGTCGTACAGCAGCGTAATGCGGATGTGGCCGCGCTGCTGCAGCACGTAGAGGCCGGACAGCAGGTAGATGAACCCGCCGATCCACAGGCTCATCTCGTTCACCCACAGCGTCGGCCGCTCGAAGAAGTAGCGCATCACCACTTCGTAGAACATGATCGCGACGATCACCGCGACCAGCGCCAAGCCGACGCGCGAGATCGCCAGGCTGATATAGTCGATCGGGCTTTTGGGTTTGACTTCGTACATGGCGCTCCGAGCCTCGCCTTCGCGGACACTGGGTGGCGGGCGCGGGCGCCCGCCACGATGGACCGATGACGGCGGGCGCAGCGGCCCGCCGTCGCCGATCAGTTGCCGTCGCCGATCAGACCGATCTTGGTCATGAACTCTTTCTGCGAGGCGACGATCGCCTTGGCACGCTCGGAGTCGGCATAGGCGTCCCAGGCCTTGACCGCGCCTTCGCGGAAGGCCTTGCGGTCGGCGACCGTCCACTCGTGCAGCGTCTCGCCGGCGGCCTCCAGCTCATTGGCCGTCTCGGCGATCGCGACCATGCCCGACAGCGAGTCGCGGAACGCGGTCTTCTCCCACGCCACCTCGATGATGCGCTTGATGTCGTCGGGGAAGGACTCCCACTGCTCCAGGCGCATCGCGAAGTGGTCCGCCGGCATCGAGTGGAAGCCGGGATAGGTCGCATGGTCGACGACGTCGTAGATGCCGAGCGACTTGTTGACCGAGAGGTTCGAGGCGTCCGCCCCGTCGATCACGCCCGATTCCATCGCGGTGAAGATTTCGGTGAAGTCCATCACCACCGGCGAAGCGCCGAGATTGGCGAAGATGTCGGTCTCCATGCCCGGCGGCGAGCGGAACTTCCAGCCCTTCAGGTCGTCGACCGAGGCGATGGGCTTGGAGGAGGAGAGCGACTCGGGGCCGTGGACCCACCAGCCGACGAGGAACATGTCGTACTGGGCGTAGAGCTCGCGGGCCATCTCCAGGCCGCCGGCCTCGTAGAGCCAGGCGTACATTTCCCAGGGCGTGTCGTAGCCGCCCATCGGGTCGCCGACGAACTGGAAGGCGGTGTCCTTGCCCACCTGGTAGGAGGGCTGCGTGGTGTCGCCGTCGAGGATGCCGTTGACGACCGCGTCGAACGTCTCCGGCGACTTCACGACCGCCGAGGAGAAGAACGGCTCGACCTTGATGCGCCCACCCGACATCGTCTCGATGTCGTTATAGAATTGCAGAAGATTCTGGCCGGGCAGCGAGGCCTCGGCGAACAGGCTCTGAATGCGCAGGGTATATTCCTGAGCGCTCGCGCTGACCGGCAGCGCCAGGCACGCCGACAAGGCGCCGATGGCAATGGCGTTCTTCATTCTTCCTCCCTCGGGGTCAAAGCCTCGGCGATCTTCGCGTCACCAGAGGCGGCAGCGCCGCGCGAGCCGCGCGGCGAATTGGTATCGAGCCGCACGATGCGGCGACGGCGCACGGAACCGCACGATGCGTCGACGAGGCGGCGATGGTGCGACGGGCCGCACCGCGACCCGCCCGCTCACTCTCCCGCCGTCCCGCGACGAGGCGCCGGTCAGTTCCCCAGCAGCCCGATCGTGTTCAGGAACTGCTTGTGCTGGGCGACGAGAGCCTTGGCGTTCTCGGTCGTCGCGAAGTCGTCCCAGGCCGAGACCGCCGCCTCGCGGAAGATGCGGCGATCCTCGGGCGACCAGTCGTGCAGGGTGATGCCGTTGGCCGACAACTCGTTGGCGGCGCGCTGGATGTCGACCGCGTAGGCGAGCGTGGTGCGGAAGGCGAGCTTCTGCATCGCCACCTGGATGATGCGCTGCAGATCCTCCGGCATCGCGTCCCACACGCTCTTGTTGATGGCGAGGTGGTCGGCCGGCATCGAGTGGAAGCCGGGATAGGTCGCGTGGCTGGCGATATCGTAGAGGCCGAGCGACTGGTTGGTGGAGAGGTTGGACGCGTCCGCCCCCTCGATGATGCCCGATTCCAGCGCGGTGAAGACTTCGGTGAAGTCCATCACGATGGGTGAAGAGCCGAGATTGGCGAAGATCTTCGTCTCCATCCCCGGCGGCGAGCGGAACTTCCAGTCCTTCAGCGCCTCGGGTCCGTCCAGCGGCTCGGACGAGGCCAGCGCCTCCTGGCCGGGGATCCACCAGCCGATCAGCTCCATGCCGAACTCGTTGTAGAGCTTCTGGGCCGCCTCCAGGCCGCCGCCTTCATAGAGGAAGGCGTACATCTGCCAGGGCGTGTCGTAGCCGCCCATCGGGTCGCCGACGAACTGGAACGCGGCGTCCTTGCCGGTCTGGTAGGCGCCGCCGGTCATGTCACCGTCGAGGATGCCGTTGACCGCGGCGTCGAACGTCTCGACCGACTTCACCACCGCCGACGAGAAGAACGGCTCGACCGCGATGCGGCCGCCCGACATCACCTGGATGTCGTCGAAGAACGACGCGGCCTGCTGGCCGGAAACGGACTCCGGCGACAGATGCGTCTGTATACGAAGCGTGACCTCCTGCGCAGAAACGCCGGCCACGGAGATGGTCGCCAGCGCGGCGCCAGCGAGCAACGTGCGGATCATCATTCCCCCCAAAAACAAATTCGCGCTTGTGCGTCGTTATTCGTGGGCACCGTGGGCGCCTTGAGAAACTTTAGCCGACCCGCGTCGCCCCAGCAACAACTACCTTATTGTAGAATATTAGTTCCTGAAGCGTCAGACGATCGAAGTGTGATGTTCATCAAATGGGCATGCCGCAAGATGACCCATCTTCAGGTCACCGGGCGGGCAGCTCCCGTTCGTTCGGTGCGATCCTCCTCGCAACTGGCCCCCGACCTCGCGTCGGGGGCCTTTTTTTGGGCCGCGCGCCGCCGGCCGCTGCACCGCGCACCGGACGCATCCTGCCGCACCGGCCACCGCCGAAAGTGTGATGCACGTCAAATCGGACGCGGCCGCGCGGGACCATCTGAAGGAGGCCGGCGAGGCGCTTGCGAGCCGGTGCGATCTCCTCGACACTGATCCCGGCCTTCGTGCCGGGACCTTTTCCCTGGGTCTGGTCCGATGACTGCCACCGCAGCACTTCCCCAAGTCGCCCCGCCTCCCGCGATCGACATCCGCGCCTTCCAGACCGCCGAGATCACCCTTGGGACCGACACCACCTTCATCTTCAGCACGCCCGATGGTCGCGCGGTGACGATGGTCGGCCGCGGCTTCCGCTTCGGTCCGGGGCGGCGCCTGATCGCCGGCACCGTGCGCGCGCTCTTCGTCTCGGACGGGATCACCCACGCGCCGATCGCCACCCACGACGGGCTCGCCATCGTCATCGTCGAATAAGACGGCTCAGCCGAAGAGGCCTCCCTGATCCGGCCCGCGCGGCGGCTCCATGCCGAGGTGGGCGAAGGCCTTCGCCGTCAGCAGCCGGCCGCGCGGCGTGCGCTGCAGGTAGCCCTGTTGCAGGAGGTAGGGCTCGACGATGTCCTCGATCGCGTCTCGCGGCTCGGAGAGCGCGGCCGCCATCGTCTCGATCCCCACCGGTCCGCCGTTGTAGTTCTGCGCCATCAGCATGAGGTAGCGCCGGTCCAGCGCATCGAGGCCGGCCGCGTCGACGTCGAGCCGCAGGAGGGCCGAGTCGGCGATGTCCCGGTCGATCGCCTCCGCCCCGCCGACGATCGCGAAGTCGCGCACCCGGCGCAGCAGCCGCCCGGCGATCCGCGGCGTCCCGCGCGAACGGCGGGCGATCTCGGTCGCGCCGGCGTCGGTGGTGGCGATGCCCATGAGGTGCGCGCCGCGGCGGATGATCGTGGTCAGATCCTCCACCGAATAGAATTCCAGCCGCAGCGGGATGCCGAAGCGGTCGCGCAGCGGCGTCGTCAGCAGGCCGAGCCGCGTCGTGGCGCCGACCAGCGTGAACTTGGCGAGGTCGATCTTGACCGAGCGTGCCGCGGGCCCCTCGCCGATGATGAGGTCGAGTTGAAAGTCCTCCATCGCCGGATAGAGGATCTCCTCGACATGGGGCGACAGCCGGTGGATCTCGTCGATGAAGAGGACGTCCCGCTCTTCGAGGTTGGTCAGCAGCGCCGCGAGGTCGCCCGCCTTGGCGATCACCGGCCCGGAGGTGGAGCGGAAGCCGACGCCCAGCTCCTTGGCGACGATCTGCGCCAGCGTCGTCTTGCCGAGGCCGGGCGGGCCCACCAGCAGCACGTGGTCCAGCGCCTCCGCGCGCGAGGCGGCGGCCTTGACGAACACCTCGAGGTTGGCGCGTGCCGCCGGCTGGCCGACGAAATCGCCGAGCCGCTGGGGCCGCAGCGCGCGGTCGTGGTCGCCGTCCTGCGCTTCGGGGGAGAGCGGGCTCTCGCTCATGACGCCGCCCTCATGCGGACAGCGCCTTCAACCCGGCGCGGATCAGCTCGGCCGCACCCGCCTCGGGCCGCGCCTTGCGGGCGGTCAGCACCGCCCCGCGCGCGGACATCGCGTCGTAGCCGAGGTTGGTGAGGGCCGAGACGGCGTCGGCGATGGCGTCGTCCTCGGCAGGCGCGGCGTCGGCCATGCCGGAGACACCGCCGACGGTGAAGGCCGGTGCCGGGGCCTTGGCTTTCAGCTCGGTCGCGATCCGCTCGGCCACGCGCTTGCCGACGCCCGGCGCCCGCGCGATCGCGGTGCGGTCGTTGGTGGCGATCGCCACCGCCAGCTGCTCGGCCGGCAGGACCGAGAGAACCGCCAACGCCACCTTCGCCCCCACGCCCTGCACGCTCTGCAACAGGCGGAACCAATCACGCGAGGCATGGTCGCGAAAGCCGTAGAGGCGGATGAGATCCTCACGCACCACCGTTTCGACGACCAGCGTGACCGCGGTGCCGGGTGTCACCGCGGCGAGGTCGCGCGCGGGCACGAACACCTCGTAGCCGACGCCGTGAACGTCGACGATCAGCGCGTCGCGATCGATCTCGGCGACGGTGCCGACGAGCCGGCCGATCATGCGGCGACCCGCGTCCGTGCCGAGCGATGGCTGGCGTGGCAGATGGCGACGGCGAGGGCATCGGCGGCGTGCTCGGTGCGCGGGGTCGCCTTGGGGAGAAGGATGCCGATCATGTGCCGGATCTGCCGCTTGTCCGCGTGGCCGGCGCCGACGACGGTCTTCTTGACGAGATTGGGGGCATATTCGGCCACCGAGATGCCCCGCACCGCCGGCGCCAGCAGCGCAATGCCGCGCGCCTGGCCGAGCTTCAGCGTCGCCGCTCCATCGCGCGAGACGAAGGTGGATTCCACCGCGGCCTCTTCGGGGCCGATCTCGGCCACCACCGTTTGCAGGCCGGCATAGAGCGTCGCCAGGCGGTCGCACAATGCGGCCTTGGGGTCGGAGGTGATGGTGCCGGAGGCGACGAACATCAGCTGCGAGCCCTTCACTCGGATGGCGCCCCACCCGGTCGCCTGCAAGCCCGGATCGATGCCGAGAATGGTGATCATGCCGTCCCCTCGCGTGCCCGTGAGCGGCAGCGCCCGCGGCGCGCGCCGTGCCGGCGGGGCGCAGATCGGCGCGCCGCTCGTCGGAGCGGGAACGATATCAGCTCAAAGTGAACCGTCCGTCACCCATCCCGGCCGCATCCGCCCGATCGGTCCCCCGCTGATCCGTTCGTCGGGGGCGTCGCGCGGGTCTCGTCGTAGAGCCAGGCCATGCGGTCGACGAACCACAGCTTGGCGCCGGCGGCGAGGATCGTGCCGGCGAGCGCCGCCCAGACGTCGAGCACGACGAGGCCGTAGGCGAGGATCGCCACCCCCAGCAGCGATCCGGCCGAGAGAAGCAGCGGCACGCGGCGGTGGTGCGGCGGGATCGGCACGGCGGCCCGCGCCAGCCAGACCCGCTCGCCCATCACGCCGCGCGAGGCCCAGGAGTCCAGCCTCGCCGGCGGCGGAAAAGCGCGCGGGTTGAGGAAGGTCCACACGACCAGCAGGCCGACCGGCAGCAGCGCCCAGGCGCCGATCCACACGCGGCTGTAGACCGCCAGGGCCATCGCCGGGAGGATCGGGACGCGGGTCCATACGCTCCAGGGACTGGCGTGGCGGGCCCAGGCGGCATCGTCCATGGCGAAGAGCCGCTCGATCGCGCGTCCGCCGCGCACGGCCGCCCGCTCCCGGGCCGCCTCAGGCCGCGGCCAGCTTCTCCATCACCTCGTCGGACATCTCGTAGTTGGCGAACACCTTCTGCACGTCGTCGTCGTCCTCCAGGACGTCGATCAGCTTCATCAGGGTCGCACCCTTGTCTTCGTCGACCGGGGTGGTGTTCTGCGGGCGCCAGATGATCGACACCGACTGCGGGTCGCCCAGCCGCTCGGTCAGCGCGCCGGAGACCTCGGCCAGATCCTCGAACGCGCAGGTGACGACGTGGCCCTCCTCGTCGGACACCACGTCCTCGGCGCCGGCCTCGATGGCGGCCTCCATCATGGCGTCGGCGTCGCCGGCCTCGGGGCCGTAGACGATCTCGCCCACGCGGTCGAACATGAACGCGACCGAGCCGGTCTCGCCCAGCGCCCCGCCGTGCTTGGAGAAGGCCGAACGGATCACCCCCGCGGTGCGGTTGCGATTGTCGGTCAGCGCCTCGACGAGGACGGCGACGCCGCCGGGGCCGTAGCCCTCGTATCGGACCTCGTCGTAGTTGGCGTCCTCGTCGCCGGCGGCCTTCTTGATCGCGCGCTCGATGACGTCCTTCGGCACGGACTGCGCCTTCGCGGCCTGGACCGCGAGGCGCAGACGCGGATTCATCTCCGGATCCGGCGTGCCCATCTTCGCCGCGACCGTGATCTCGCGCGAGAGCTTGGAAAACAGTTTCGACCGCTTGGCGTCCTGCGCGCCCTTGCGATGCATGATGTTCTTGAACTTGGAATGGCCGGCCATCGTCGTCCCCTCAACTCACGGGGGTATTTAGCCGCATTGCGGACCGAACGTAAGGCCGGGCCAAACGTCAATGAACCGCGATGGACTCGGTGTCGGCGATTTCGGCGCCGACGATGGAGCGATAGACACGCATCCAGAACCGCGTCTCGTCGAGGCGGTCGTCGAGCAGTCGGTCGCATGCTATGGCAACCGCGACCATTCCGGCGCTGACACCATGGATCGCCTCCATCATGTACCGCGCATCGGAAATGGCCACATCGTCACAGCCACGATTGCTACTGAAAAAATTGCGTGCCATCGCGAGGCACTTGTCGTCGAGCAACGCTGAAGGCATGGAGCCCACCTTTGGGACGTCGTTTCACCTATCAGTTTTCTAAATTTTGTGGCGAACATTGGGTATATCCCCAAATTGGGGAGGGGGGCGGTGCGGCGCCGGAGGTCGATTGGCCACTTGCGCAGCACAGCCGATGTTTGAGATGAACAACCGCTGAAGCGAGCGGTGGGGGCCGATCCATGGGTCGCCGAGGCCATCAGATGAACGATCACGGGACCGCGTCCGGCCGCGCCGACCTGTCGCCGCCCTCATCCCAGGGAAGCATCGTGGACGTCGTCACCGCTGCACGAAGCATGAACCGCGCTGTCCGGGCGATCCGGGACTTCTACCCGCTCGTGCGCCACGTGACCTACGTCGCCGCGCGCTACGGCACCGAGCCGCATCGCGACCCCTACGTGCGCACGACCTATCCGCCAAGCTGGCTGGTGCGCTACCTCTTCAAGCAATATTGGCGGATCGATCCGGTCGGGCGCGAGGGCTTCCACCGCTCCATCCCGTTCAACTGGCACGACCTCGATGACGGCACCCCCGAGGTGCAGGCCTTCTTCGCCGACGCGCGCAAGCACGGGCTGGGCCGCACCGGCCTGTTGATCCCGCTCACCAACAAGAGCAACCAGCGCGGCATCCTCTCGCTCAACACCGACGAGGACGACGACGAGTGGGAGGACTTCACCGACGAGGAGCTGCCGGCGCTGCTCGAGGTGGGCCACGTCCTCCACGTGCGCGCGACGCGGGAGATCTTCGGCGAGGCGGCGCCGACGCGGCTCAGCCCGCGCGAGAAGGAGATGCTGCACTGGATCAGCCTGGGCAAGGAAGTGCCCGACATCGCGCTGATCACCGGCCTCTCCGAGCACACGGTGCGCACCTACCTGAAGTCGGCGCGACTGAAGCTCGACGCGTCGACCATGGCCCAGGCGGTCGTCAAGGCCGAGCGGATGGGCCTCCTCAACGAAAACCCCTGACCGCCCCCGCCCCGACCAGCTCCGGGGCGGACGGGCTCGAGACGGACGAGCTCGAGAGGGACGAGCTCGGGGGGACGGACTCGGGGGCGCCGCTCCGGCGCCCGTCCCCGTCCCGCCCCTGCTCGCGTGCGGCCGGCGGCGCCGACCGCGGGTGGGCCGGCCGTGGCCGACCCCGGACCGCCGCGCGCCGTCCGCCGCGCCGCCGCGGCCGCTTCACGTCAGCGCGCGGCCGGCTCGCGTCACGCCGCCTCCCGCATCGTGCGGGCGGCGAGCTTGGGGGCCCGCTGCAGCACGCGCTCGTGGTGGCCGAGCTGGTCGCGCACCGCCTGCAGCGCATCGCGGCCGGACTCGGTCAACCCGAGCATCACCGGTGTGCTGAAGGCTTCGGTGCGACCCACGATGTCGATCCGTGCGCCGGCGCGCCGCCAGATCCGCAGGCGAACGTCGTCGAAGTTGGAGAGGAAGGTCTCGACACCGTTGCGCGCGCCGAACTCCATGCCGGCGAGCAGCATCATCCGCAGCACCTCCAGCACGCGGCGGTTGGGATAGTGCTTCTTCATCAACTCGTCATCGACGCACAGCCGCGTGATTTCCCACACGAAGGGCGATTGAAATGCAACCGCATCGGGAACGGTGGCCGAGAACACGTCTGTGAGCAACGTGGGGCCGGATGTGGGCATCAATCGTGCGGCTGCGTAGACATATTGCGCATCCGGGTCGGTATGAAACAGATAAATAGGGTTAAGATCGTCATACTGATCCCGCTCGAGCCCCCCCTCTGCTTCCACCCACT
This sequence comes from Acuticoccus sp. I52.16.1, assembly GCF_022865125.1. Taxonomy (NCBI): domain Bacteria; kingdom Pseudomonadati; phylum Pseudomonadota; class Alphaproteobacteria; order Hyphomicrobiales; family Amorphaceae; genus Acuticoccus; species Acuticoccus sp. I52.16.1. Next base: position 1,895,274 of record NZ_CP094828.1, read on the forward strand.
TCAGCTGCTCGCAGAACACACGATGCCGAAGATTGAACATTTGATCCAGAAGATGACCGAACTCTGCGAATTGACGCGACTCGATAGCGAAGTACATAGCATTCTCCATCAGCGGTATTGCCGATAGATAAAATGCTTATTGATTGGGTCGGTTTAGGTAAACGCTAATTAATATATGCAAGCACACGTATAGATGGCGGCCCGACCGACCCCTGCGAGTGGAATGCCACTTTATGCGCGCGTCGTTGCCGCACTATTGCGCAAAATCTTAGTCGTTTTGTGGCAGTCTCAGCCCCACGCGGTGGGGCCGGCCTCGTCTAGCTCGCCGCCGATGCGGATCGGAACGATCCAGCGGGCCAGGCCCGTCTTGTCGTCGGTTTCCACCGCGACGCCGCAGATCGTCGCGGGGCCGGTCGCCGGAGTGATGCGCTGGCCCGGCACCCGCTCGATCATGCGCCGGACGGGCTCCTCCTTGTCCATGCCGATGACGCCGTCATAAGCACCGCACATGCCAAGGTCGGTGATGAAGGCGGTGCCGCCGGGCAAGACGCGGTGATCGGCCGTCGGGCAGTGGGTGTGGGTGCCGACCACCAGCGACACGCGCCCGTCCAGCATGTGGCCGAACACCTGCTTCTCGCTCGTCGCCTCGGCGTGCACGTCGACGATCGCGGCGTCCACCTCCGAGCCCAGCGCATGCACCTCGAGCGCGGCCTCCAGCGGACGGATCGGGTCGTCGAGCGGATCCATGAAGATGCGGCCCATGACGTTGGCGACGAGGACGCGCGCGCCGTTGCGGGCGGTGAACATCGCCGCGCCGTGGCCGGGCGTTCCGGGGGGAAAGTTGATCGGCCGCAGCATGCGCGGCTGCCGCTCGATGAAGACCAGCGCCTCGCGCTGGTCCCACACGTGATTGCCGGTGGTGATCGCGTCGGCGCCCGCGTCCAAGAGGTCCTGGGCGATCTCCTCGGAGATGCCGAAGCCGCCTGCGGCATTCTCGCCGTTCACCACTACGAAGTCGAGCGACCAGCGCTCCACCAGGCGCGGCAGATGGGTCGTCACCGCCTGCCGGCCGGCCCGGCCGACGACGTCCCCCAGCACGACGATCCTCATCGAAGGCCTCGCCGCGTCGGATAATCGCAGATGTGTGTCATGTCAGGCGTCCTGCGGCGCGGTCCCGGCAAGGTCAACTCCAAATTCGGTGCACCTCAGGCGATCCGGATGAACTCCCGCTCGGTGAGGATGGCGTCGAGCCGCGCGTCGTGCGCCTCAAGCGGCAGCTCGGGCATCTCCTGCGCAGCAAACGCGATGCCGACGGTGCGCCGGCCGGGATGCGCCGCGAGATAGCGGTCGTAGTGGCCCTTGCCGTAGCCGAGCCGCCCGCCCGCCCGCGTGAAAGCCAGCAGCGGCACCAGCAGGACGTCCGGCACCACCTCCTCGCCGCCGCTGGGCTCGGTGAGGCCGAAGCCGCCGCGCTCCAGGCTGTCGCCCGCACCCATCACGAGGAACCACATACGGTCCGCGCGCACCTTGGGCAGCGCGATCCGCGCGCGCGGCGCCAACGCCTCCATCAGAGGCCGCGGATCGATCTCGTCGCGGATCGGCAGATAGCCGGAGACGACGGGGCCGGCCGGCAACTCGGCCGCGCGGGCCGCGATGGCCGCGGCCGACCCGGCGACCGTGCGGGCCGCCTCGCGCCGCCGCCGCATCGCCTCGGTGCGCAGGCGCGCCTTGACCTCGGCCGCGGTGTCGCCCACCCCCGTCATGGCCGCAGGGGCGCGCCGACTTTGCGCTCGTCGCGTTGCAGGCCGAGCCGCCGCTCGCGCAGGATGACGAAAATGCCCGAGGCCACGACGATCGTCCCGCCGATGAGCACGTAGACGCTCGGCACCTCGTCGAAGATGAAGTAGCCGAACAGCACCACCCAGATCATCGACGTATACTCGAACGGGGCGATCAGCGACGCCTCGGCGTGCTGGTAGGCCTGGGTGAGCAGCAGCTGCCCCACCCCGCCCGACACGCCGATGACGACGAGGCCGAGGAGGTCGTACCAGGTCGGCATGATCCAGGTCGGCATGGTCAGGAGCGTCATCACCGTGCCGGCGAGGAGGAAATAGAGGACGATCGTGCTCGTCGCCTCCGTGCGGGCGAGCTGACGCACGAAGACCGAGGCGAGCGCCATGAAGACCGCCGCGGCCAGCGCCAGCGCCGCGCCCAGGGCCGCCGTGTCGTTGGCGATGTCGAACCCGGCGCGGATCTGCGGGACGAGGATGACGACCACGCCCAGGAAGCCGATGCCGACGGCGGACCAGCGGTAGATGCGCACCGTCTCGCCCAGCAGGAAGGCGGCGAGCATCACCATCATCAGCGGCGCGACGTAGACGATCGCGGTCGCCTCCGGCAGCGACAGGTGCTCCAGCGCGGCGAACCACAGCCCCATCGCGAACATTCCCGCGGCCGCGCGCTTGACGTGGCCGACGACCGACTTTGTCTCCAACGCATCGTGCAGATGGCCGGTCCAGACGATGACGATGAGCACCGGGATGAGGCCGAAGAAGTTGCGCGCGAACAGCATCTGGCCGACGGGTACACGCTCGCCCACCAGCTTGACCATGGTCAGCATGACCGAGAAAATCACGACGGAGAGGACTTTCCACGTCACTCCGATGGCGGGATTGGAGGTCGTGGTCGCACGAACGGTCATGCGTCTTCTTCGTCCCCGCCGCGGCGATTTGCAAGAGCACCCGCCGGCGCCGGACGCACAATTTGATCGAAATCGTCTGACATTTCCGGGGCCCGGCATCGCCCCGCCCGATGCGGCGAACGGAACACCGGCGAGACCCCGCTCGTTGGCCCTTGCGAAAAGGGGAACATCATGCAGGAACGGCCCAGCACCCTCGATGCGGTGCGCGCCAGGATCGGCGCCATTCCCGTCACCGGCACGCCGGAGGAGCGACGCGCGGCGTTCGCGCGGCTCGCCGGGCCGCAGCCGCGCCCGGAGTCCATTCGCCTCGGAGGGATCGAGGCGCTCGCGGTCGGCGACGGGCCGACGCTCGTCTGGTTCCACGGCGGCGGCCTCGTCTTCGGCTCGCCCGAGACCCATGCGATGATGGCCGTGGCGCTCGCCGCGACCGGCATTCGCGTAGTCATGCCGCGCTACCGCCTTGCGCCCGAAGCGCGCTGGCCGGCGATGCTGGACGATGCGGCCGAGGCCGCCGTGGCGGCGCGCCGCGCGTGCGGACCGATCGTGCTCGGCGGGGTCAGCGCCGGCGGTCATCTCGCCATCACGCTCGCACGGCGGCAGCCGGGGCTGGCCGAGGGCCTGGCGCTGCTCTCGCCCAACACCGACCGCACCGGCGCCGGCCCCACCCGCACCGCCATCGCCGGCGACGCGATGTGCGACGACGCGGTGGACCGTGCCCTGGCCGACATCGCGCTCGGCCCCGAGGACCGGCACGACCCGGACGTGTCGCCGGTCTTTGCCGATCTTGGCGCGCTGCCGCCCACGCACGTGGAGGTCGGCGGGGCGGAGATCCTGCTGGGCGACAGCCTCGCCTTCGCCCAGAAAGCGGCGATCGACGGCGCGCGCGTCGCCCTGCAACTGACGCCCGGCCTCTTCCACATGGCGGCCCTGTGGCCCGACGCCTCGGACGAGGCGCGCGCGCAGCTCGGACGTCTCGGCGCCTTTACCCGCAACACGCTGACCGGCGCTCAGGCGGCGGCGCGCGCCGCTCGCCTCGAACCCGACCCGGCATGAAAAAGGCCGGGGCGACATGCGCCCCGGCCCGATTTCGTCGTCACGCGGCCGATCGCTCGCTCAGAAGCGCTCGGAGACCTGCTTGTCGAGGTCCGTGACCATCTCGTTGACCCCGTATTCCTCGGAGAGCTGCTCCACCTCGAGCATCAGCTTGGCGAGCGGGCCGCCTTGCGGGATGAACGCCTCGGCGGGCATGTCCTTCAGCTTCTGGATGAACTCCCGATAGTCGCCCTGCGCCCAGGTGTCTTCCAGCTTGTCCGGATTGCCGGCGAAGAGGAGTGCCTTGGAGCACATCGCCGGGACGGTCTTGGTCTCGCCGAGGCCGAACCAGGAGAGGTCGTAAGGTGCCTTGCGGTTGAGGTAATAGTCCGACGACCCCTTGGCGACCGCCGGGGACAGGATGCCCATCACGCTCATGCCCGCGTCGTAGGCCGCGTTGACCATGCCGTCCGTCGGGTTCGGATAGGCGTAGAAGACGCCGACCGCGCCGCGCTTGGACTGCACCGCCTTGAAGATCGCCTCCTGACCCGAGGCATATTCGAAGTTCGGCGTCACCCCCTCCAGCGACGGCTCCGTCTCGAAGAGCCTGCGGATGAACGCCTCGGAGCCCGACCCCTCGGGCACGACGAAGGTGACGCGCTGCGCGTTCGTCATGACCGACTTCCAGTTCGGCAGGCGCCCCTCCTTGGTGAAGGCCATCGCGCACTCGCCGGGGAGGTCGCTGCGGACGATCTGCGTGTCGCCGCCGGAGACCGCGTCGTAGGTGAGCCCGCCCTGGCCGATGCCGAAGCAGATGTTTTGCGTTTCCGCGGCGCAGGCGTTGGCGTTGGCGACCGCGCCGCCGGACGGCACGCGGCGGACCTCGTAGCCGAACGGGCGCGCGAGCTCCTTGAGCTGCTCCTCGACCGCCTGGCCCATCCCGTTGTGGTAGGTGGAGCCTTCGCCCGTCGGCGCGCCTCCGGTGTAGATGACTATCTCGGTCGTCTGCGCCGCGGCGGCCGTCGTCATCGCGAGCACGGCGGCGAGGGCAAGCAGTCTCTTCATCCTTGGGTCCCTTTCTTATCGGGGTGCGCTGTCGCGCCATGAGAGATAAGGTCGCCGACGCGACGAAACAAAGGCAGACGAACCAAGGCATTGAAATCGTGAATGACTCCAATGACCGCGACGCCCGCCTCGCCGCCGCCTTGCGGTCCAACCTGAAACGCCGGAAATCGCAGGCGAAAACCCGCCGGGACGACGCTCCGGCGACGCCCGAAACACCGGCGAACACTGGGAAAATTCCCCCGCCTGCGCGCGACGACGAGAGCTGAGCCCGGCCCGCCGCGTGCCCCCGGCGGGCGGCGCGGCGCGCCTCGCCAGTGCCGCTCGAGGGACGCCGCCGCTACACATCGATGCACGAAGATGTGTGCCGCCGGGAGCGACCGCGCGACGAACGGGCCGGCGGGCTTTGAAAAACCGGGCGCATCCGTCCTCTAATGCGGGAGGCGCACAACGGAGGGCACCCGCATGGACCAGACCGAACGCTTCCTCGACCCCATCCTCACATGGCTCGCCGTCCAAGGCGTCAACTTGCTGACGGCGCTGGTCGTCCTCGTGGTCGGCTGGTGGCTGGCCGGGCGCGTCAAGGCCTGGGCCGAGCACTACATGGAGCGCTCCGACCATCTCGACCCGATCGTCGAGAGCTTCCTCGCCTCGCTGGTCTACTATGGCCTGCTGGCGGTGCTCCTGATCGTGGCGCTGAACCTCGCGGGGGTGCAGACGGCGAGCCTCGTCGCTGTGCTGGGCGCGGCGTCGCTGGCGGTGGGGCTGGCGCTGCAAGGCTCGCTCACGTCGCTGGCCGCCGGGGTGATGATCATCGTCATGCGGCCGTTCAAGATCGGCGACTACATCGAGGTGTCCGGCCAGGCGGGGACGGTGAAGTCGATCTCGTTGTTCCTGACCGAGCTTGCCACCTACGACAACATCCAGAAACTGATGCCCAACTCCGAAGTCTGGGGCGCGACGGTGACCAACTATTCCGTCTATGCGACGCGCATGCTCGATATCGCCGCCTCGATCGACTACGACGATTCCATCGACACCGCGCTGGCGACGCTGAAGACGCTGGCCGCAACGCACCCCGAGGTGATGGCCGAGCCGGCACCCGCCGCATTCGTCGACGCGATGGGCGAATCCTCGGTCGACCTCACCCTGCGCGTGTGGGTGGCGGCGGACGACTACTGGCCGCTGAAGCGCGAGTTGACCAAGCGCGCTAAGGAGCTGATCGAGGAGTCGGGCCTGTCGATCCCCTATCCGCACCGACAGATCGTGTCGCAGAAGGCGGCGCGTCCGGCGGCTTGACCGCCACGGCGCGTCGTCGTCACCGCACGGACGCGATGCGCCCACGAGAAAAGGGGCCGCCGGATGGCGACCCCTTCCCCCATTGGTACCGCGTCGACCGATTAGTTGGTCGGGGCGGTGCCCATCCCGGTGCCGGTGGCGGTGCCGGCACCCGCCGCAGCGGACTCGGCCTGCATCTGCACATCCTCGGCAGTCATGAACTCGGGCGCGGCTTCCAGCTCCTCGGCCGTCAGATCGGCCATGAAGTAGGTGTCGCGGTCCTCGTCCTGGGTCATCTCCAGACGGGAGAGCTCGATGGCGACGTTCTTCTCGCCGACGCCGAGGAACCCACCGACGCCGATCACGACGCCCTCGATCTTGCCGTCGGACGTGATGATCATGTCGTTCACGTCGCCGACTTCTTCGTCAGCCGCGTTGTAGACGGTCGCATCGAGCAGCGTCGAGGCGAGGTAGGTGTCCGCGGACTGTTCGAAGATCTGGCCTTCGACGGGTGTCCCCTCCTCGACCTCTGCGGTCTCGGTTTCGGTCGCCTCGTCCATGGCGTCGTCGGCGGCGTCAGCGGCCTGCTCGGCCTCGTCGGCAGCCTCGCTCGCCGCGGCAGTGGCCGCATCGGCAGCATCGTCAGCGGCCTCGGCGGTCGCATCGGTGGCGTTGTCCGCGGCCTGGGCGGTCGCGTCGGCGGCGTTGTCCGCGGCCTCGGCGGTCTTCTCGGCGGCGTTGCCGGCAGCCTCGGCGGTCGCCGACGCAGCGTTGTCCACGGCCTCACCAGCCTGCTCGGCCGGGCCGTCGCTCTTGACGACGGTCACGTTCGCATCATTGGTCTGCGCCATGACCGGGGCTGCCGAGAACAGCACCAGTGCAGACGCGGTCGCGAGCCAAAGGTTCTTCTTAGAAGACATGACTATGCCCTTCGTGGTCTGTCCAGTAATAGCGGAGCGATTATACTCTCCGCATCTATGCCCACTGGCCGCATCCGCTTCGCTTTGACATGAGCGGCACGGTCAGCTGCATCGCGGTGAGTAAATAGCTGGGCCGCAACTTCGTTCCGATTCACGCAAGACGATTTTTTGGTTTTTGTTGCGCCAGGCGGTCGCACCCCACGGCCCCCCGTGGCTGGCGTCCGCCGGCGCGCCCCCGTTGACATGGGCGGTCAGGGAGGTCTGATGGGGAGGATGCCCCGGTCGAGGGGCGAAACTCCAAGTGGCAAATCGTGGATCAGAAGTCCCCACCCTCCGTCTCCGGCCTCGAACCCTCCGAAACCCGCGCCCGCGGCGTCGCGGACCACAAGGCCGCGGTGGAATGGCTGAAGGCCCGCGGTATCCAGGACGTGGAGTGCATCGTTCCCGACCAGGCCGGCGTCGCCCGCGGCAAGCTGATGCCGACGGAGAAATTCGCCCGCTCCCCGTCGATCACGATGCCGACGTCGATCTTCGCGCAGACCATCGCGGGCGACTATCCGCCCGAGGACGGCGAGTTCGTCTATGATCCGACCGACGGCGATCTCATCTTCGACCCGGATTATTCCACGTTGGCGATCGTCCCGTGGGCCTCGGACCCCGCGGCCCAGCTGATCCACGACGCGCGCCACAAGGACGGCCGCCCGGTCGACCATGCGCCGCGGAACGTGCTGAAGCGCGTGGTCGAGCTCTATGAGCGCAAGGGCCTGCGCCCGGTCGTCGCACCCGAGATCGAGTTCTACCTCGTCAAGCCGAACACCGACCCGGACTACCCGCTGGAGCCGCCGATCGGGCGCTCGGGCCGGCCCGAGATCGGCCGACAGTCCTTCTCGATCGCCGCCGTCAACGAATTCGACGATCTGTTCGACGATATCTACGACTACGCCGAGGCGCAGGGCCTCGAGATCGACACCCTCATCCACGAAGAGGGCGCCGCGCAGATGGAGATCAACCTCCTCCACGGCGACGCGGTGGACCTCGCCGACCAGGTCTTCCTGTTCAAGCGCACGCTGCGCGAGGCGGCCTTGCGCCACAAGATGTACGCCACGTTCATGGCCAAGCCGATGTCCGGCGAGCCCGGCTCGGCGATGCACATCCATGCCTCGCTCGTCGATCACGAGAGCGGCAAGACGATCTTCTCCGACGACGAGGGCAACCCGACGAAGGAGTTCTTCTACTTCATCGCCGGGCACCAGAAGTACCTGCCGGCGGTGATGTGCATCCTGGCGCCCTACGTGAACTCCTACCGCCGGCTGGAGCGCTTTTCGGCCAGCCCCACCAACGTCTCCTGGGGCTACGACAACCGCACCGTCGGGCTGCGCGTCCCGCACGGCCCGCCCGCGGCGCGCCGGCTCGAGAACCGCATCCCCTCGTCGGACGCCAACCCCTACCTCGCCGTCGCCGCCTCGCTCGCCTGCGGCCTCCTGGGCCTGGAGGAGGGCCAGCACCCGGACGACCCGATCGACGGGTCGGCCTCCTCCCTCCCCTTCGGCCTGCCGCGCGATCTCCTCAACGCCGTCACCCTGTTCGAGGAGTGCGAGCCGCTGAGCGACATCTTCGGCAAGAGCTTCGTGTCGACCTTCCGCGCCATCAAACAGGCCGAGTACGAGACGTACATGCGCGTCATCAGTCCTTGGGAGCGCGAGTACCTGCTCCTCAACGTCTGAGGCGGCGGCCATGTCCGACACCGTCTACGCCGAGGACGCCAGCGTCCCCGCACCCCAGACCGCACCCGAGGCTCTGCCCGAGCGGGCCGACGTCGTCGTCATCGGCGGCGGCCTCACCGGGCTGTCGACCGCGCTCCACCTCGCCCGCGCCGGCCGCTTCGTCGCGCTGGTGGAGGCGGGCGCGATCGGCGACGGCGCGTCGGGCCGCAACGGCGGCCAGCTGCATCCGGGCCAGCGGCGCGATCAGGTCTGGCTCACCAAACGCCTCGGCGAGGGCATCGCGGACGAGTTGTGGGAGCTGGGCGAGGAGGCCGTCGCGCTGGTGCACAGCCTGCGGGCGGAACTCGGCGCCGACTGCGACTTCCGCCCCGGCCTAATCGACGCCGCCCACACCCAGGCCGCGTTCGACGACAGCCGCGCCTACGCCGACCATCTGTTCGAGCGCTACGGCGTCACCCCGGAGTTCATGGACCGCGACCAGCTGGCCGCCGCCATCGGCTCGCGCCGCTATGTCGGCGGGGTGCATGATTCCACCGGCGGCCACCTCAACCCGCTGGCGCTGGTCACCGCGCTGGCCGAGGCGGCCGAGAAGGCCGGCGCCCACCTCTTCCAACAGACCACCGCCGAAGGCTTCGAGACCCGGAGCGGCGGCGTCGAGGTCACGGTGCGGCGCCGCGGCGCCCGCGCCCAGGCCATCCGGGCCGACGCGGTGGTCCTCGCCGGCAACGGCTACCTCTCCGGCCTGGAGCCGCGGATCGAGACGCGGGTCCTGCCGCTGGTGAACCACATCGCCGCGACCGAGCCGCTCGACGTCTCGCCCATCCCCGGCGGCGAGGCAGTGTCCGACACGCGCGCCGTGATCCGCTACTTCCGCGTCGATGCCGAAAACCGCATGATCTTCGGAGGCGGTGAGAGCTACGGCCCGGTCGCGGCCGACGTCGCCGCCATCGTCCGCCCCTACCTCGCCGAGGTGTACCCGCAGCTGAAAGACGTGCCGATCGCCGCGGCCTGGTCCGGCACGCTCGGCATTACCCGCACACGCTGCCCGTTCATCCGGCGGCTGGAGCCCGGCATCTACGCGGCGGTCGGCTATTCGGGCCAGGGCGTCGGCCTCGCCACCTTCGCCGGCAAGGTCATCGCCGAGGCGATCGCCGGCGATACCGGCCGGCTCGACGTCTTCGCCCACCTGCCGGTGCCGCCCTACCCCGGCGGGACGCGCTTCCTCGGCCCCCTCGCCGTGCTGGCCATGACGTGGTTCTCCCTGCGCGACCGGCTCGCCTTGCCCGCGATCCCGCGCCCCGGCGGCAGCGCCACGCCAAGTGTCGCACCCGGCGAGGACCCGCCCGCCTGAGCCGGTGGCCGCGCCACGACCCGATGATGCGCCGCCCGGCCGCCCAACCCGCCGATCGCGCGCGATACGAAAGATCCTGGATACCAAACGCTCAAAGATGAACCGAATTCGATATTTTTGTGCACCTTACTGAAACATTACAATTCCCAGTATAGAATAGCCGTGGCCCTTGTCGCGCGGCGCGGCGAGCGCAAGTTAGTCGGAATATGGCCCAGCTCGCACTTGTGACCGGCGCATCATCCGGCATCGGAGAAGCCCTCGCGCAACGCATCGCCGCCGATGGGGTCGATCTGATCCTCGTCGCGCGGCGTGAAGACCGGCTGCGCGCACTCGCCGCCGATCTGCCCGTCGAGGCGCACGTCGTCCCGCTCGACCTCACCGAGCGCGGTGCGCCCGAGGCGTTGATGGCCGAAGTCGCGCGCTACGGCCGCCCCATCGACATCCTCGTCAACAACGCCGGTTTCGGGCACGCCGGCGCCTTCGCCAAGCAGCCGCTGGAGCCCGAGCTCGGCATGGTCGACCTCAACATCCGCGCCCTCGTCGAGCTGACGCACCGCGTGCTGCCGCTGCTGATCGAACGCGGCCACGGCGGCATCCTTAACGTCGCTTCCACGGCCGCGTTCGTGCCGGGGCCGTTCGTCTCGGTCTACTACGCCAGCAAGGCGTTCGTGCTGTCGCTGTCGGAGGGGTTGTCGGAAGAGGTCCGGGGCACCGGCGTCACCGTGACCGCCCTCTGTCCGGGGCCGACGACGTCGGAGTTCGGCGCGGTCTCGGGTATGGAGCACTCGCGCCTCTTCAAGGGCGTGAAGCGCATGTCCTCGCCGCAGGTGGCCGACATCGGCTGGGCCGGCTTCAAGGCCGGTCGCCGCGTGGTGATCCCCGGCTGGCAGAACCGCATGTCGAGCGTGGTCACCAAGCACGGCCCGCACCGGCTGCTGCTGCCGGTCATCCGCTACCTTCAGAGCTGACCTTCGGCGCCCGCGCCGTCCGCGAGCCGATCACGCGGGCGATCTCGGCCCGGTCGTACTGCCGGCGCACGGGGAAGCGGTAGAGCGGCAGACCCGCCCCCGCGAGCGCACCGTCGACGAACCGGTCGCGCGCCTTTCGATCGCGCCGCTCGTGGCTGGAATCGTCCAGCTCGATGGCGCAGACCGGCTCCAGCGACTGCGGGTCGAGGACGACGAAATCCACGTGCTTCTGCGCAATCTTGTGAAACGCCTTCCAATATACCCGCTTGCGCGCCCGCACCGCCAAGAGATCGGCGATCCGCACCTTGGTGACGACGACGCCGCGCGGTCCCGCAGCCTCCAGCAGCGCCCGGTAGAAGCGCTTCTCGGCCGGGCTGAGCAGGGCCCGCCGGACATAGCGCGGCCGCCGGCCCAGCAGCACTGCCGCCAGCACCAGCGCCGCGAGCCCGACTAGCGCGGGGAGGAGGAAGGGAGAAGAGGTCAGGGTCCGTCCCACAGGCGGAAGACGGGCGCGGCGCCGGGGATGCGCGCCGCCGCTCCGCCCGGGAGGATACGGACGGCGCCCGCCCGGTCAAGCCGCGCCGGACCTCACGCCCGCAGCGCCAGCCCGGTCGACGACAGCCGCAAGAGGAGCTTCTGCAGGAGGATGAACCCCAGCAGCAGGAGACCGATGACGATCTTCGTCCACCAGCTCGACAGCGTGCCGTCGAAGACGATGTAGGTCTGGATCGTGCCCATCGTCAGAACGCCGATCAACGTGCCGAAGACGAAGCCCGCCCCGCCCGTCAGCAGCGTACCGCCGATGACGACGGCGGCGATGGCGGTCAGCTCCGTGCCGACGGTGGCGAGCGGATAGCCCGAGCCGGTGTAGATCGAGAAGACGATGCCCGACAGGCCGGCCATGAAGCCGGAGAAGGCGTAGATGCCCACCGTCGTCGGTCCCACCTTCACGCCCATCAGCCGCGCCGTCGCCTCGCCGCCGCCGAGCGCGAAGACGCCGGCGCCGAAGCGCGTGCGGTGCGCGATCACCATGCCGACGGCCACCACGACCAGCATGACGACGCCGATGAGGCGCAGCCGCCCCTTGCCGGGCATCAGCCAGTAGACGTCGTCCAGCCAGTCGTAGAAGGCGTGCTCGATGGGGACCGAGTCGATCGTCAGCATGTAGGCCGCACCGCGAGCGAGGAACATCCCCGCCAAGGTGACGATGAAGGGCGGCATCGCCAACGCATGGATCAGCCACCCCATGAAGGCGCCGAACGCGGTGGTGAGCACCAGCAGCATGGCGAACACCATCAGCGGATGGGCGCCCGTGTCCCGCAGGACCACGGCGATGAAGACGCCCGAGAAGGCGATCACCGAGCCGACCGACAGGTCGATCCCGCCCGACAGGATGACGATGGTCATCCCCACCGCGACGATGCCGAGATAGGCGTTGTCCGTCAGAAGGTTGCCCACGACGCGGGTCGACAGCATGAACGGGAACTGCATCGTGCAGACCACCCACGCGGCGAGGAAGATCGCGACGGTGGCGGCCAGCGGATAGAGACGCGGGTTCATCGCAGCGGCTCCTCGGCCGGGGCGGGCGGTGCCTCGCGGCGGCGACGCGCGGCGCCGCGCATGAAGTGCCAGTGATGCACCAGATTGGGGCTCTGCAACACGAGGATCGCGAGCACGAGCCCCGCCTTGATCACGAGGTTGTATTCGGAGGGGAAGCCGGCCAGCAGGATCCCGGTGTCCACCGTCTGGATGATCAGCGCGCCGATGAGCGCGGCGGCGACGGAGAAGCGCCCGCCCAGCAGCGAGTTCCCGCCCACCACCACCGCGAGGATCGCGTCCAGCTCCAGCCAGAGGCCGGCGTTGTTGGCGTCCGCGCCGCGGATGTCGGCCGTGGCGACGATGCCGGCGAGCGCCGCGCACAACCCCGAGGCGACGTAGACCGCGATCAGCAGCACGGTGGCGTTCACCCCGGCGAGGCTGCTGGCGGCCCGGTTCACCCCGGTCGCCTCGATCAGCAGGCCGAGCGCGGTGCAGCGCATGAGGAGCGCGACGCCGACGCCGGTCGCGAGCCACAGCCATGTCGGCACCGGCAACCCGAGGACGGCGCCGGAGCCGAGGAAGGCCAGACCGTCGTGCGAGAAGGTGAGGATGCGCCCCTCGGTGATGAGTTGGGCGATGCCGCGGCCGGAGGTCATCAGGATCAGCGTCGCGACGATCGGCTGGATACCGAAGACGGCGACGAGGCAACCGTTCCACAGCCCCGCCGCGGCACCCGCCAGCAGCGCCAGCCCCAACGCACCGGCGAGACCGAGGCCGGAGGTGATCGCCCATGCCGCCACCGCCCCGGTGATGGCCATGACGGTGCCGACCGAGAGGTCGATCCCGCGCGTCGCGATGACCAGCGTCATGCCGATCGCCAGGAGCGCCACGGGGGCGCCGCGCTTCAGGATGTCGATGATCGGGCCGACGAAGCGCCCGTCGGACATCGTCACGCGCAGGAAATCCGGGAAGACGAGCGTCACCAGCCCCATCAGCACGGCGAGCGTGAGAAGCTGCGGCAGGACGCGGCGAAAGGTCGTCATGCGGCGTCCTCGGTAGCGTCAGGGGCGGCGTCCGGAGCCGCGATGGCGCGCACGATGGCGTCGGAAGCGATCTCGGCGCCCGTCAGCTCGGCGACGTGCCGGCGATCACGCACGACAATGATCCGATCCGACACGGCGATCAGCTCGTCCAGCTCGGAGGAGATGACGAGGATCGACATGCCCGACGCCGTCACCTCGCCGATCAGGCGGACGATCTCGGCGTGGGCGCCGACGTCGATGCCGCGGGTCGGCTCGTCGAGGATGAGGAAGCGCGGGTTCATGGCGAGCCAGCGGGCGAGCACCACCTTCTGCTGATTGCCGCCCGAGAGGTCGCCGATCGGCTGCTCCGGGCCGGAAGTGCGGATATCGAGCCGGCGGATGTAGTCCTGCGCGAGCTTCAGCTGCTCCGCGCGCGGGATCGGACGGGCCCAGCCGCGCCGGGCCTGGAGCGCCAAGGCGATATTCTCGCGCACCGAAAGATCGGCGACGATGCCGTCGGCCTTGCGCTCCTCCGGCGCGAAGCCGAACCCGGCGGCGATCGCGGCGCGCGGCGAGGAGAGGTCGAGCGGCCCCGCGGTGTCCCGCGCCGTGCCGGACTGCGCATGCGCGACGCCGAACATCAGCTCCGCGCTCTCGGTCCGGCCCGAGCCGAGAAGGCCTGCGAGGCCCAGCACCTCGCCACGGCCCACCGTGAGGTCGAACGGCTCGATATGCCCGCGCCGGCCGTAGTTCTCGAACCGCAACAGCTCGGGGCGTGTCGCGGTGCCGTCGTGTGCCTTGGCGTGGTCGGTCAGCTCTTCCTCGAGGGCGCGGCCGAGCATGTGCTCGATGAGGCGCACGCGGTCGAGGTCTGCGGTCGCCTCGGTCGTCACCTTGCGGCCGTTGCGCAGGACGGTGACGCGGTCGGTCAGCGCGAACACCTGGTCGAGGAAGTGGGAGACGAAGATGATGCCGAGCCCGCGGTCGCGCAGCCGGCGCACCACGGCGAACAGCATCTCCACCTCGCGCGCGTCCAGGCTGGCGGTCGGCTCGTCGAGGATCAGCACCTTGCCCGACAGCGCCACCGCGCGGGCGATGGCGACGATCTGCCGGATCGCCACCGAGTAGGCCGCGAGGTCGCGTGTCACGTCGATGTCGAGGCCGTAGCCGTCCAGCATCGCCTCGGCGAGGCGGCGCTGGGCGCGGCCGTTCACCATGCCGAACCGCAGCGGCTCGCGCCCGAAGGTGAGGTTCTGCGCCACGGTCAGATTGGGCAGGAGGTTCACCTCCTGGTAGACGGTGCCGATGCCGAGGTCCTGCGCCTCGGAGGTCGAGCGCGGCGAGATCGCCTCGCCGTCCAGCGTGATGGTGCCGTCGTCGCGCCGATACGCGCCGGTCAGGCACTTGATGAGGGTCGACTTGCCGGCCCCGTTCTCTCCCAGCAGCGCGTGGATCTCGCCGGCCGCGAGGTCGAAGTCGACCGCGTCCAGCGCGACGGTGCCGGGGAAGGTCTTGGTCAGCGAACGCAGGGTCAGGAGCATGGTGGCCCTCCTCCAGCCGGGCCGGCGCGGGTGGATCCCCGCGCCGGCCCGCGCGCCTCAGTAGCCGAGGCCCTTGCGCTTCTCGTACTCGCCCTGCGGGTCGTCCGCCTGCGTGTAGAGCTTCGAATCGGTCTGGATGAACTTGCCCGGCGCGTCGCCCGAGTCCCAGAACTTGGAGAGCGCGTCGAAGGCGGGGCCGGCCATGTTCGGCGTCAGCTCCACGGTGGCGTTGGCCTCGCCTGCGGCCATCGCGGCGAAGATGTCCGGCACGGCGTCGATCGAGACGACGAGGATGTCCTCGCCCGGCTTCAGCCCGGCTTCCTTGATCGCCTGGATCGCGCCGACGGCCATGTCGTCGTTGTGGGCGTAGAGGGCGCAGATGTCCTTGCCGCCGTTCTCGGCCTGGAGGAAGCTCTCCATCACCTCCTTGCCCTGAGCGCGGGTGAAGTCGCCCGTCTGGCTGCGCACGATCTCGATGTTGTCGTGACCCTCGATGGCGTTCTCGAAGCCGGTCTTGCGGTCGATGGCGGGCGAGGACCCGGTGGTGCCCTGCAGTTCGACGACGCGGCAGTCCTCGCCGGCGACGGTCTCGACCAGCCATTCACCGGCCACTTGCCCCTCGTGGACGAGGTCGGAGCCGACCGCGGTCAAATAGAGGTCGTCGGACGAGTCCACCTGGCGGTCGAGCAGGACCACCGGGATGTCGGCGTCCTTGGCCTCTTCCAGCACGCTGTCCCAGCCGGTGGCGACGACCGGCGCGAGCAGGATCGCGTCGACGCCCTGGGCGATGAAGGAGCGGATGGCGGCGATCTGGTTCTCCTGCTTCTGCTGCGCGTCGGAGAACTTGAGGTCGATGCCGCGCTCTTCGGCCTGGCTCTTGGTGAGCGTCGTCTCGGCCGCACGCCAGCCCGACTCCGAGCCGATCTGCGAGAAGCCGATGGTCTGCGCCGAGGCGGCCCCCGCGGTGAGCGCCAGAACGGCGGCGGTCGTGGTCAAAAGTCGTTTCATCATGTTCCCTCCCAAAGGGTGGCGGGCCCCGCGTTGGTGCGGGGTCCTGCCGGCCGGCGCCGCCCGAAACGGCGCCGGAATCCGTGTCGACGGCGCCGCCTCGGGCGGCGCGGAAATTCACCTCGCCGACGCCGGGTCGACGAAGGCGGGCGCCGAGAGCCGGCGGCCGAGGGTGAACGCGTCGGCGACGAGGACCATCGGACGAAGGTCGACGTCGCGCGCGCCGGCCGCGATCAGCTCGGCGAAGCGGGCGTAGAGGGCGGGGTATTCGCCCGTGATGCCGGGCGTGTGCCACGCCTCCCCCTGCTGCGTCCCGCCCACGGTCATGATCGCGCCGCCCTGGTCGAGCGTCAGCGTGCCGGCGTCGGTCTCGATCACCTGGCGCCACAGCGGGTCGCCCTCGTAGAGGAAGTCGAGGTCGGCGACGACGCGCTCGCCCGCGGGACCGGCCATGCGGACCTCGCCGGCGATCGGCGTGTCGCAGTTCTCCGGAAAGTGCAGCTCGGCGGCGGTGACGTGGACGGGGACCGGAAGGATCTCGGTCAGGATCGAGAAGGCGTTGATCGCCGGGTCGAAGACGCCGAGGCCGCCCGCCTCCCAGATCCACCGCTGCCCCGGATGCCAGACGCGCACGTCCTCCTTCCAGTCGATCCGCACCGCGCGGACCTCGCGCCCCGCCAGCCACGCCTTGGCGGCGGCGACGGATGCGGCGTGGCGCGAGTGCCAGGTCGCCTGCAAGGCGACGCCCTTCGTGGCCGCCAGCGCCTCCAGCGCGTGGACCTCCGAGAGGCTCGCGCCGGGCGGCTTCTCCAGCATGACGTGCCGGCCGGCCTCCAGCGCCGCGCGGGCGCCCCTGTAGCGCACCTGCGGCGGGGTGCAGAAGCTGATCGCCGGGATGTCCGGCCGCGCCGCCAGCAGCGCCTCGACGGTGTCGAAATTCGGCGTGCCGGCGACGCCGGTGCGGCTCACCGTGGCGGCGAGGCGGAAGGCGCCGGAGCCGGCGATCGCGGGAATGTGCTGGTCGCGCGCGATCTTGCCGACGCCGACGATGGCGACGTCAATGACTGTCACGAGGCACCTCCCGGCCGCGGCAGCCCTTCAGGAAGTCGAAGTCGGCGCCGGTGTCCGCCCCCTCGACGTGGTCCACGTAGAGCCGGCTGTAGCCGCCGCCCTCGGTGCCGGGCGCGACCGGGGCCGTCCACGCGGCGAGCCGGCGGGCGATCTCCTCGTCCGGCACGTCGAGGTGGAGGCGGCGGCCCGGCACGTCGAGCTCGATCATGTCGCCGGTTTCGACCACCGCCAGCGGACCGCCGGCCGCCGCCTCGGGCGAGGTGTGCAGCACCACCGTGCCGTAGGCGGTGCCGGACATGCGCGCGTCGGAGATGCGCACCATGTCGGTAATGCCCTTCTTCAGGACCTTGGGCGGCAGGCCCATGTTGCCGACCTCGGACATGCCGGGGTAGCCCTTCGGCCCGCAGTTCTTCAGCACCATGATCGACGTCTCGTCGATGTCGAGCGCGTCGTCGTCGATCTTCGCCTTGTAGTCGTCGATATCCTCGAAGACGACGGCGCGGCCGCGGTGGCGCATCAGCTCCGGGCTCGCCGCGGAGGGCTTCAACACCGCCCCGCCGGGCGCCAGGTTGCCGCGCAGCACGGCGATGCCGCCCGACGCCGTCAACGCCTTGTCGGCCGGGCGGATGACGTCCTCGTTCCAGTTCACGGCGTCCTTCACCTCATCCCAGACCGGCCCGCCGGAGACGGTGAGCGCGTCCCGGTGCAGCATCCCCGCCTCGCCGAGCCGCTTCAGCACCACCGGCAGCCCGCCGGCATAAAAGAACTCCTCCATCAGGTACTTGCCCGACGGCATCAGGTTGACGATCGTCGGCACGTCACGGCCCAGGCGGTCCCAATCGTCGAGCGTCAGGTCGACCGCGGTGCGGCCCGCCAGCGCCAGGAGGTGCACCACCGCGTTGGTCGACCCGCCGATGGCGCCGTTGACCCGGATCGCGTTCTCGAACGCCTCGCGGGTGAGGATGTCGGACGGCTTCAGGTCGTCCTTCACCATCTCGACGATGCGCCGGCCGGAGAGTTGCGCGATCACCCGCCGCCGCGCGTCGACGCCGGGGATCGCGGCGTTGCCGGAGAGCGCCATGCCCAGCGCCTCGGCCATCGAGGCCATGGTCGAGGCGGTGCCCATCGTGTTGCAGGTGCCCGACGAGCGGCTCATCGCCTGCTCGGCCTCGAGGAAGTCGGCCTGGGTCATTTTCCCGGCCTTGATGTCCTCGCTCATCTGCCACAGCGCGGTGCCGGAGCCGACACGCTCGTTCCGGAACCAGCCGTTCAGCATCGGCCCGCCGGTGACGACGATGGACGGAATGTCGGTCGAGGCGGCGCCCATCATCAGCGAGGGGGTGGTCTTGTCGCAGCCTACCAGGAGCACCGCACCGTCGATCGGCTGGGCACGCATCGTCTCCTCGACCGCCATGGCGGCGAGGTTGCGGTACATCATCGCCGTCGGCCGGTAGGTGTTCTCGGACGCCGAGAAGACCGGCACCTCGAGCGGGAAGCCGCCCGCCTCCCACACGCCCGCCTTCACCTTCTGCGCCAGCTCGCGCAGGTGGCCGTTGCAGGGGGTCAGCTCGGACCAGGTGTTGAGGATGCCGATGACCGGTCGCCCGTCGAACAGGTCGTGCGGGTAGCCCTGATTCTTCAGCCAGCCGCGGTGGTAGATGTTGTCGCGCGTGGTGCCGCCATACCACTCCTGCGATCTCAGTCGGCGGGGCCAGGGGGCTTTGGTAAACGTCATGGGAGCCTAGAGTATCCTGATCGCGGTGCGCGGCTCGGCCGCGCGGCGGGGGGTGAAGGTGAGGCGGTTGCGCAGCGGCAGCCCGAACGGGGCCGCCGCGATCTCGAAGATGTCGCCGTCCTGCGCGGCGATCCCGTCCGCGACCGAGTGGGCGGCGCTGCCGAACATATGGACATGCAGATCGCCCGGCTGGCGAAACGGCGCGTACTTGAAGTGATGGTGCTCGAGGTTGGCGAGACTGTGGCTCATGTTGGCCTCGCCCGACAGGAACGGCGCCTCGAACACCACCCGCTCGCCGCGCAGGATGCGCGAGGTGCCCTCGATGTGCGGCGGCAGGTCGCCCACCAGGAGCTCCGGGCCGATCGCCGCCGGGCGCAGCTTGGAGTGCGCGAGGTAGAGGTAGTTGCGCCGCTCCATCGCGTGGTCGCACAGCTCGTTGGCGAGCGCGAAGCCGAGGCGCACCGGCATCCCGTCCGGCGCGATGAGATAGACCCCAGCGATTTCCGGCTCCTCGCCGCACGCCTCGGCGAAGTCGGGTGCGGCGAGGCGGGCACCGGGCGCCACCAGCCATGTGCCGTTGCCCTTGTAGAACCACTCCGGCTGCACCCCGGCCGCGGCGTTGGTCGGCTTGCCGCCGGCGAGGCCGAGCTGGAACATGCGCATCGAGTCGGTCTCGCAGGCGCCCTCGCGGCCGTGCATCGCCGCGCGCAGCGTCGCCGAGCCGAGGTGCGTCATCCCGGTGCCGGTGAGGTGGAGGTGCGCCGGATCCGGATGCGCGACGGGCGGCAGCATCCGCCCCGCGGCATAGATCGCCTCGAGGTCCACCGCGGTGCCGAGCCCCAGCCAGGCGATGTATTCGCGGATCGGCACCACCTCGGCGATGCAGGCCTGCGCCACCTCGTAGAGCGTCGCCGTGGTGCGCACGCGGTAGGCCTCCGGCCCGTCGCGCGCGACGATCTGCACACCCCCATCCTCACGCAGGAACTGGGAGAGGAGCACCGGCCTACCCCTTGCGCTTGTTGAGGACGTCGAAGATCACCGCGGCCAGCAGCACCAGACCCTTGATCACCTGCTGCCAGTCGATGCCGATGCCGAGGATCGACATGCCGTTGTTCATGACGCCCATGATGAAGGCGCCGACCACCGCACCGACGACGGTCCCCACCCCGCCCGACATCGACGCCCCGCCGATGAACACCGCCGCGATCACGTCCAGCTCGAACGCGACGCCGGCCTTGGGGGTCGCCGTATTGAGCCGCGCGGCGAAGACGAGGCCGGCGAGCGCCGCCAGCATCCCCATGTTGGCGAACGTCAGGAAGGTCAGCCGCTTGGAGTTGATGCCCGACAGCTCGGCCGCCTTCTCGTTGCCGCCGATGGCGTAGATGCGCCGCCCGAACGTCGTGCGCGAGGTGACGAAGGAGTAGATCGCGATGAGAAGCGCCATCACGATGAACACGTTCGGCAGGCCGCGGAAGTCCGCCAGCAGCCACGACATGTAGACGAGCGCGAAGAAGATGAGCGCGTTGCGCACCACGAAGAAGGGCAGCGGCTCGCTCTCCGCGCCGGCCTTCATCTGGCGCTGCCGGCCGCGGATCGACAGCCACACCAGCAGCGTCGCCACCGCCGTGCCGACGACGAGGGAGAAGAGGTTGAGGTCCGCCCCGCCGAAGATGTCCGGCACGAAGCCCGACGCGATGAGGCGGAATTGCGGCGGGAACGGCCCGACCGACTGGCCCGCCAGCAGCCACAACGTCAGCCCTTTGAAGACGAGCATGCCCGCCAGAGTGACGATGAACGAGGGGATCTTGAAGTAGGCGACCCAGAAGCCCTGCGCCATGCCGATGAGCGCGCCCGCCCCCAGGCACAGGATCGCCGCCAGCAGCCACGGCACCTCCCAGTTCACGATCATCACCGCCGCCAGCGCGCCGATGAAGCCCAGCACCGAGCCGACCGACAGGTCGATGTGGCCGCAGACGATGACGAGCAGCATCCCCACCGCCATGATGACGATGTAGGAGTTCTGCAGGATCAGGTTGGTGACGTTGACCGGCTTCAGGAGGATGCCGCCGGTCGCCACCTGGAAGAAGGCCATGATGACGACGAGCGCGATGAGGATGCCGTATTCGCGCAGGTGCCCCTTGAGGAACTGCCAGCCGGACTTGCGGGGCGCGCGCTCGGCCGGGCTCGCGCCGGCGGTGGTCTCGGTCATGCGGCCTCTCCCGACCTGATGATGGTGGCCATGATCTTCTCCTGGCTGGCCTCGGCGGTCGCCATCTCGCCCACGAAGCGCCCCTCGTTCATGACGTAGAGCCGGTCGGTGACGCCCAGCAGCTCGGGAAGCTCGGAGGAGATGACGACGATCGCCTTCCCCTCCCGCGCCAGCTCACGGATCACGGTGTAGATCTCGAACTTGGCGCCGACGTCGATGCCGCGGGTCGGCTCGTCGAGGATGAGGATGTCGGGGTCGGCGAAGAGCCACTTCGAGAGGACCACCTTCTGCTGATTGCCGCCCGAGAGGTTCACCGTCGCCTGCTCGATCGAGCTCGACTTGATGGCGAGGCGGCCGCGGTACTCCTCAGCGACGTCCGCCTCGCGATGCCGGTCGACGACGCCGTTGTGGGCGATGGCGTCGAGCCGGGCGAGCGGCACGTTGCGGCGGATCGTGGCGTCGAGCACCAGGCCGTAGGTCTTGCGGTCCTCGGTGGCGTAGGCGAGCCCGGCGGCGATCGCCCGGCGCACGGTCGAGACGTCCTCCGGCTTGCCGTTGATCGCGACCGTGCCGGAGATGTCGCGCCCGTAGGAGTGGCCGAAGAGGCTCATCGCGAGCTCCGTGCGGCCCGCGCCCATCAGCCCGGCGATGCCGACGACCTCGCCCCGCCGAACGTGGAAGGACACGTCGTCGACCACGCGCCGCTCGGCGTGCAGCGGGTGATGGACGGTCCAGTTCTTCACCTCCAGCACCGTGTCGCCCACCGTGTGGGTGCCGCGCGGCGGATAGCGGTCCTCCAGCGAGCGGCCGACCATGTTGCGGATGATGTCGTCCTCGTCGACACCGTTCCCGGTGCCGGCGATGCCGGCGGGGCGGCAGTCCATCCGCGCCACCGCCGCGCCGTCGCGCAGGACGGTGATCGTATCGGCGACCTTCGAGACTTCGTTCAGCTTGTGCGAAATGAGGATCGACGTGATGCCGCGGTCGCGGAAATCGACGAGCAGGTCCAGGAGCTTGGCGCTGTCCGTCTCGTTCAGCGACGAGGTCGGCTCGTCGAGGATGAGGAGCCGCACGTTCTTCGACAGCGCCTTGGCGATCTCGACGAGCTGCTGCTTGCCGAGGCCGAGATCGTCGACCAGCACCTCGGGGTTCTCGTGGAGGCCGAGGCGCTTTAGAAGCTCGGCCGCGCGGTCGTGCGTGGCGCGCCAGTCGATGATCCCGCGCCGCGCCCGCTCGTTGCCGAGGAAGATGTTCTCCGCCACCGAGAGGAGCGGGATCAAAGCCAGCTCCTGGTGGATGATGATGATGCCGAGGTCTTCCGAGTCGCGGATCCGGCGGAAGGCGCGGACCTTGCCGTCGAAGACGATGTCGCCGGTGTAGCTGCCGTGCGGATAGACGCCGGAGAGCACCTTCATCAGGGTGGACTTGCCGGCCCCGTTCTCGCCGACGAGGGCGTGGATCTCGCCCTCCTCCACCGACAGGGAGACGTCGTCCAGCGCCTTCACACCAGGGAATTCCTTGGTGATCCCGCGCATTTCGAGAATGACGGACATGATCCTCGCCTTTGCCAAAGACGCCCGCCGGGCTGTGTGGCCGGCGGGCGAAGTGGACCGGCCTCGAGCGAGCCGGCCGCGGGAGGTTCGCCTATTCGATCTGGCTCTTCTCGTAGTAGCCGCTGTCGACGAGCACCTTCTCCCAGTTGTCGGCGGTGACCGGCACCGGCTCCAGGAGGTAGGACGGCACCACCTTCATGCCGTTGTCGTAGGTCTCGGTGTCGTTGATCTCGGGCTCGGAGCCGGCGAGCAGGGCGTCCACCATGCCGACGGTCACGCGGGCCAGCTCGCGGGTGTCCTTGAAGATCGTCGAATACTGGTCGCCGCGCAGGATCGCCTTGACGGACGGCACCTCGGCGTCCTGGCCGGAGACGATGGGCATCTTGTAGTCGCCCGAACCGTAGCCGATGCCCGTCAGCGAGGAGATGATGCCGATCGACAGGCCGTCGTAGGGCGACAGCACGCCGTGGACCTTCTTGTCGGTATAGTTGGCCGAGAGGAGGTTATCCATGCGCGCCTGCGCCACCGAGCCGTCCCACCGCAGGGTGCCGACGGTGTCCATGCCCATCTGGCCGGAGGGGATCGCGATCTTGCCCTCGTCGATCAGCGGCTGGAGCACGCTCATGGCGCCGTTGTAGAAGAAGTAGGCGTTGTTGTCGTCCGGCGAGCCGCCGAACAGCTCGACGTTCCAGACGTCCTCGTCGGGGAAGCGCTCTTTCAGCCCGTCGACCAGCGTGTTGGCCTGCTGCACGCCGACCTTGAAGTTGTCGAACGTGGCGTAGTAGTCGACGTCCTCCGAATCGCGGATCAGCCGGTCGTAGGCGACGACCGCGATGTCCGCCGCGGCGGCGTTGGCGAGCGCGCTCGTCAGCGTCGTGCCGTCGATGGCGGCGATCACCAGGACGTTGACGCCCTTGGTGATCATGTTCTCGATCTGGGCGAGCTGGTTGGGGATGTCGTCTTCGGCGTACTGCAGGTCGGTGGTGTAGCCGGCCTCCTCGAACTGCTTCACCATGTTGTTGCCGTCGTCGATCCAGCGGGCGGACGACTTGGTGGGCATGGCGATACCCACATAGCCCTTGTCGTCGGCCATCGCGGCGGGGGCGAAAGCGGCCGAGGCGAGAATGACGGCGAGCGCTGTCGCGCCCAGACCGCGTCTGGTCAGATGCATCGATGGTCCTCCCCATGCCGGCTGGCGCCCCGCATTCGCGATGTGCGCCCGGCGTTCTTTTCATTTTCCCGGCGTTCGGATCGCAACGGGACGCGCAAACCCTGCGCCCTTGCGCTATACCATTCAAATAAGAAATCAGCGCCGTGATATACCAATTCTGAGATAAACCTATGGACGGTCGTCTCGCCGCCACCGTCACCTACACCTCCACGCCCGGCGCCAACCCCGACGAGCACACCGGCGCCGACGGCGAAGGCCCCGACGCCACAACCCTCGACAACTACGCCGCCTCCGACAGCGCCGCCGTCGTCACCGAGCCGCGCCAGCGGCTCTTCGCCGTCGGCAAATCGCTCGTCGACAGCACCGTGGACGAGACCACCGGCGATACGCTCGCGGTGGGCGAGACCGCCACCTTCCGCGTCCTCGTCGAGGTGACGGGGAACCAGCCGCCGACCCTCGTGATCGAGGACGCGCTGCCGGATGGCATGACCTTCATCGACGGCACGGTGGCGATCCAGGCCCGCGTCGGCGGCGCGCCGGTGGCGATCACGCCGACATCGGTCGCCTACGACGCGGCCACCAACGTCCTCACCGTGTCGCTGCCGGAGCTGCCCGCGCCGCCCAGCGACGCGATCGCCAACAGCTTCGTCGTCATGACGTTCGATCCGGACGACACCGGCTTCACCAACACCGCCAGCGCCTTCCCTGACCCGATCGACCTGCTGGAGATCCGCCGCTTGCTCTACGATCCCGAAGAGCCGGTCGAGGAGGACGAGGAGGAGATGCTGACCGTGGCGCCGATCTTCTCCGGCCGCGGACCGGCGGGGGCGAGCATCGTCGTCACGCTGATCGGCGAGCACGGCGCGCCGGTCGGCACGGCGACGACGCTGGTCGCCGAAAATGGGACGTGGACGCTGTCGATGCCTGACGTCGCCCTGCCGGCGCAGCCCCTCAACGCGATCGTCACGGTGTTTCCGGCGCCGGTGCGCATGGTCGACACCACCGCCGAGCAGGTCTTCTACGGTCCCGCCTCGGACACGCCGATCACCTTCCGGCACCAGGTCGTCACGTTCGACGTGTCCGAGACCGAGAGTTTCGACGTGTTGCAGGCGATGATCGCGGCGACGGAGAACCCGGTGCCGTCGGTCTCATCGCGCGGGCTGGTGAACTTCGAACTGGTCACGGGGACGCAGATCAACAACTGACGCGGCGGGAGGCGGAGAAGCCGCTCCCCCCGCCGGGCCGCGTCGCGGGCGGACGCGCCCGGCCTCAGCCGCGCAGGCGGTGCAGCTCGGGCAGGACGCGGCCGAGGTCGACCGCCCGCCCCTCCCCGAGCGCGAAATAGACGTCGCGGAAGAGGGCGAACAACGCGTCGTACACGGCGCGCGCGGCCGGATCGGGCGCATAGGTCCGCATCGGCGGGCAGAGTGCGGCCTGCCCCTCCTCCACGGTGGCGAACGCCCCCGCGGCCAGTCCGGCGAAGACGCACGAGCCGACGCCGACCGGCGAGGCGGCCGGCACCAGGATCTCCCGCCCCAGCGCGTCGGCGTAGACCTGGTTCAGCACATCGCCGCGTTGCGGCACGCCACCGGCGTTGATGATGCGATCGGCCGGCACACCGCCCTCGCCCATCCGGTCGAGGATCACGCCCACGTGCAGCGCCATTCCCTCGATCGCCGCGAACAGCTCGTCAGCCGCCGTCGACGCGAGGCTCCACCCCAGCGTGACGCCGCCGAGGTCGGGCCGCACCAGCACGGTCCTGTCGCCGTTGTCCCATGGAATGCGCATCAGCCCGGTCTGCCCGGCGCGATAGTCGATCAGTTCGGCGGCGAGGTCGGACAGGGGTCGGCCGGCGCGGCGGGCGATGGCGTCGAACACGTCGCCGGTCGCCGACTGCCCGGCCTCGACACCCATGTAGGCCGGATGGACGCTGCCCGGCACCAGGCCGCACAGACCGGGGATCGTGCCGATCTCGGCCGGCCCCTCGGCGATGATGCAGGTCGAGGTGCCGACGACGTTGACGATATCGCCCATGCGGCAGCCGGCGCCGATCGCGTCCCAGTGCGCATCGAACGCGCCGACGGGGATCGGGATCCCGGCGGCGAGGCCCAGCCGCTCGGCCCATTCGGGGCAGAGGTGGCCGGCGATCCGGTCGGACGTCGCGACCTCGCCGACCAGACGGTCGTTGATGCCGGCGAGCAGCGGATCGACCTCGGCCAGCAGCGACGCCGGCGGCAGGCCGCCCCACCTCGGGTTCCACATCCACTTGTGGCCCATCGCGCAGACCGAGCGCTTGGCGGCTTCCGGCCGCGTCACCCCCGCCAGCGTCGCCGCCACCATGTCGCAATGCTCGAACGCGGAGGCCATGCGGCCCGCCTCGGGGTCGTGGCGCAGGAAGTGCAGGAGCTTGGCGTAGCCCCACTCGTGGGAGTAGACGCCGCCGCACCAGTCGATCGCCTCGTGGCCGGCGCCGCGGAAGGTCGCCGTGATCTCCGCCGCCTCGCGGTGGGCGCGGTGATCGCACCACAGGTAGTATTCGCCCACCGGCTGCATCGCCGCGTCGACCGGGATCACGCTGGACCCCGTCGTGTCGCAGGCGATGGCGGCGACGTCCCGCCCGTCGATCCCCGCGTCGGCGACCGCGGCGCGGGTCGCCTCGGCGAGCGCGGCCATATGGTCGGCGTGGGACTGGGTGGCGCGGTAGGGGTCGGCCGGGTCGGTGTGGAGGGGATAGCTCGCGACCGCGGTGCCGAGGTGCGTGCCGGACGTCTCCATCAAGGTGACACGCACGCTCAAGGTGCCGAAGTCGACGCCCGCGACGATCGCCATCGCTATTGTCCGTAGGTGGCGGCGGCGCCGTGCTTGCGCAGGTAGTGCCGGTCGCGCAGGTGGTCGGTGATGGCGCCGGTGCCGGGCGCGAGCGTCAAGGTCAGGTAGGCCATCCGGGCGATCTCCTCGAGGAGGAAGGCGTTCTCCACCGCCGCCTCGGGCGTCGCGCCCCACACGAACGGCCCGTGGCCCTGGACGAGCGCTGCCGGCACCTCGGCCGGGTCGCGCCCCGCGAAGGTCTCGACGATCACCTCGCCCGTCGCCTCGACGTAGCGGCTGCCGGTCTCCTCCGGCGTCAGCGCGCGCGTCACCGGGACGGGGCCGCGGAAATAGTCCGCGTGGGTGGTGCCGAGGCAGGGGATCGGCCGGCCCGCCTGCGCGAAGATGGTGGCGTAGGTCGAATGGGTGTGCACCACGCCGCCGATCCCCTCGAACGCGCGGTAGAGGACGACGTGGGTGGCAAGGTCGGACGAGGGCTTGAAGCGGTTGTCCTGCGCCACTCCGTCGAGCGTGGTGACGACGATGGAGTCGGCCGTCAGCGCATCGTAGGGTACGCCGCTCGGCTTGATGGCGATGCGCCCCGCCGCGCGGTCGATCCCGCTGGCGTTGCCGAAGGTGGAGATGACGAGCCCGCGGGCGACCGTCTCGACGTTGGCCGCGCGCACCCGCTCTTTCAGCGCATCAAGGGTCATGGTCCGTCCGATGGAGTTGGGGGCGGCCCGCGCTCGGGGCGCGGGCCGCTGCGTGTCGAAGGGCCGCCGGGCGCGCCTCAGCGCGGGTCCGTCCAGCCCTTGTAGGACTCGAGGTTCTCCGCCGTGATCAGCTCGGGATCGAGGAGCACGGTGTCCTCCTCCGGGGTGTTCCCCTGGAAGGCGTCGTAGCCCATCTTCAACGCCTCGCCCGCCATCACGTACGGGTCCTGCGAGGCGGACGCCTTGATGAGGGCGCTCTCGTCCTCCAACTCCTCCTCGATGTCCGGCGCGCCGTCCACCGCGGTGATGATGAAGCCGTCCCGGTTGAGCTGCTTGGCGGCGAGCTGGGCGCCGATCGCGGTCGGGTCGTTGATGGCGAACACCGCGTCGATGTCGTCATAGCGCGTCAGGAGGCCTTGCATGACGGCGAGGCCACCCTCGCGCGAGCCCTGACCGTTCTGGTCGTCGGACAGGACGTTGATGCCCGAATGCGCGGAGAACACCTCCTTGCAGCCCTCGACGCGGTCGAGGATCGACGACGACGCGGGGCCGTTGATGATGATCACGTTCCCCTCTTCGCCGATCTGGTCGATGATGTACTGGCACGCCTTGCGGCCGGCGGCGACGTTGTCGGTCATCACGGTCACGTCCGCGCCGGGCGCCGACACGTCGAACGCGGCGACGGTGATGCCGGCGTTCTGCGCGCGCTTCACCGCCGGGGCGATCGCCTTCGCGTCGACCGCGTTCAGCATGATGATGTCGACACCGGCGGCGATGAAGTTGTCGATCTGGCTGACCTGCTTGTTGAGGTCGTAATCGGCCGAGACCGAGGTCACCTGCACATCCGGGTTGATCTCCTTGGCGCGGTCCTCGATGCCCTTGATCGTGGCGACGAAGAACGGGTTGCCGAGGAGGCCGACGGAGATGCCGATCGACTCCAGCTTCTTGTCCTGCGCGCTGGCGCCGGTGGCGACCATGGCGGCGAGCGCCGTGCCGGCGAGCAGCTTGGTGAACTTACCCATGAAACGTTCCTCCCTGTGGTTGGCCTCAGGCTCTCGTGCCCTTGAGGCGGTAGCGATCGAGGGCGACGGCGACGATGATGACGAGGCCCTTGATGATGAACTGCCAGATGTCCGACACGCCGGTCAGGATGAGACCGTTGGACAGGACGGCGATGATGAGCGCGCCGATCAGCGTGCCCCAGATGGACCCGACGCCGCCGACGAAGGACGTGCCGCCCAGGATGACGGCGGCGATGGCGTCGAGCTCGTAGGCCTGGCCGAGTTGCAGGCCGTTCGCCGCGTAGAGACGCGCGGCGGACATCACGCCGCCGAGGCCCGCCATGAGCCCGGACATGGCGTAGACGAACAGCAGCACCAGGGAGACCTTGATGCCCGTCAGCCGGGCCGCCTCCTGGTTGCCGCCGATGGAGTAGATCCACATGCCGAGCACCGTTCGGCGCAGGATCACCCACGACAACAGGATGACCCCGACCGCGATGATGGCGAGCCACGGGACGCCGAACAGCGAGCCGTTGCCGATCGCCTCGAACGGAAGGTCGGAGTTGAAGACGGTGGTGTCGCCACCCAGGAGCCGCGCGAGGCCGCGGACGGCGGTGAGTGTGCCTAAGGTGACGATGAACGGTGGCAGGTTGAGGTAGGCGATCAGCGCGCCGTTGGCGAGGCCGCAGGCGAGGCCCATCCCGAGCGCCAGCGGGATGCCGATCATGCCGATGTCGGGCCACAGCGAGGCGATCACCGCCACCATCGCCGACGCCGCAAGCACCGAGCCGACCGAGAGGTCGATGCCGCCGGTGAGGATGACGAAGGTCATGCCCGCGGCCAGCACGATGTTGATCGACGCCTGCTGCATGACGATCGACAGGTTGTTGACCGTCAGGAACTTGCCCGACAGCAGCTCGAAGCCGATGCCGAGCAGGATCAGCACCGGCAGCATGCCGAGCGCGGTGAAGATCACGCGCAGCTGGTGCTTCCGGTCGAGGCCGCTCTTGGTGTCGTCCTTCGTCGCTGCGGTCACGCTGTCGCTCCTTGGGTGCGGCGCTCGGCGCCGAGGGCGCCCGTCGAATAGGCCATGATCTCCTCCTGCAGGATCGGCTCGCCGCGTGGCGGGGCCACCTCGCCGGCGATCGTCCCCTCGCGCATCACGAGCACGCGGTCCGACACGCCGATGATCTCCGGCAGCTCCGACGAGATGACGATGACGGCGATCCCGTCGCGCGCCAGACTGTCGATCAGGCGGTAGATCTCGGACTTGGCGCCGACGTCGACGCCGCGGGTCGGCTCGTCGAGGATGACGACGCGGGGTCCCAGCTCCAGGAGGCGCGCCAGCAGCACCTTCTGCTGGTTGCCGCCCGACAGGGCGTTGGTGTTCAGCTTGGCGCTGGGGGCACGGATCGCGAGGGACTTCATGGCCTTGCTCGCGCGCCGGCCGGCGGCGCCGGAGTCCAGGAGCCCGCCGGTGCCGGCGTCCCGCTGCAACACGCCGATGTTGACGTTCTCGGAGATCGACATGTCGAGGAAGAGGCCGAGGCCTTTGCGGTCCTCGGTGAGATAGGCGATGCCGTGCGCCAGCGCGTGACGCGGCGAAGCGATGGTCAACGTCGCGCCGTCCAGGACGACGCGGCCGGCCGCCGGCTTCTCGGCACCGTAGATGAGCCGCGCCAGCTCGGTGCGCCCCGAGCCGACGAGGCCGGCGATGCCGATCACCTCGCCATGCCGCACCTCGAACGAGCAGTCGTGGACGAAGTGCCCGTCGCCCAGTCCCTCGACCTTCAGGACCACCGCGCCCGGCTCGACCGCCGTGGCGTGGTCCTTCTTGTAGAAGGTGGAGATGTCGCGCCCGACCATCATCGAAACGACCCGCTCGGCGGTGATCTCACGCTTTTCCAGCGTTCCGACCAGCTCGCCGTCGCGCAGCACGGTGCAACGGTCGGCCAGCGTGTACACCTCCTCCATGCGGTGGGAGATGTAGATGATGGCGATCCCGTCGGCCTTCAGCTGGGCGATGACGTCGAACAGCTTCTCGGTCTCGCGCGTTGTGAGCGCCGTCGTCGGCTCGTCCATGACGATGAGGCGGGCGTTGGTCGAAAGGGCGCGGGCGATCTCCACCATCTGCCGCTCGCCGAGCGACAGGCGCCCGAGCGTGATCGCGGGATGGAAGTCCAGGCCGAGACGCTCGGTCAGGATCTGGCGCGAGCGGCGGTTCATCTCGCGCCGGTCGATGAAGGGCCCGCGGTGCGGCTCCGCGCCGAGGAAGATGTTTTCCGCCACCGTGAGGTTGGGCGACAGCGCCAGCTCCTGGTAGATGACGGCGATGCCGTTGGCCTTCGCGACCTTCGGATCCCCGGTCTCGACCTTCTTGCCGCCGATCAGCACTTCGCCGCCGCGGTCGGCCACGTAGGCCCCGGAAAGGATCTTCATCAAGGTCGACTTGCCGGCGCCGTTTTCGCCCATCAGCGCGTGGACCTCGCCGGCCGCGACCTGAAGCGAGACGTTCGAGAGCGCCTTCACCGGGCCGAAGGTCTTGGAGATCGAACGCATGTCCAGAAGCGTCATTGGGGCCTCGCGCTGGTTTCGGCGACGATCAGGTTGACGCCCTCTTCACGCACCATCCGCTCGTGCGCGGGGGTGATGCCGTCGTCGGTGACGAGCGTGGTGATGCGCGACATCGGCAGGGCCACGACGGGCGGACGCAGGGCGAATTTCGACGAGTCGACGAGGACGATGATCTCGTTCGCCCGCTCGCTCATCTCCTTCACGAACCGCACCAGCAGCGGGTGCTGCTCGAGGATTCCCTCACCCGAGACGCCGAGCGCGCCGACGTAGAACTGCGCCGCATAGTGCGTCGGTCCGGGGACGGGATCGAACAGGATGCCCGGCTCGCGATGGATGTCGCCGCCGCCGACGGTGAGATGACAGGTGCCGTGCTCGGCGAGATAGGCCGCCAGCGGCATCGAGTTGGTGAAGACGCGCACGTTGCGCAGCGCCAGCCGGCAGCC
The DNA here is from genome assembly GCF_022865125.1 of Acuticoccus sp. I52.16.1. NCBI lineage: Bacteria > Pseudomonadati > Pseudomonadota > Alphaproteobacteria > Hyphomicrobiales > Amorphaceae > Acuticoccus > Acuticoccus sp. I52.16.1. The sequence continues at coordinate 1,926,698 of NZ_CP094828.1, forward strand.
GAAGGTGAAGCAGGTCGACCCGGCGTGGACGATGACCGACGAGCCGTCGCGCACCAGCCCCTCGGCAGCCGCGGCGATGGCACGCTTCTGCTCGACGGCGAGGTCGCGATTTTCGACGAAGGGCAGCGCCGAGGGCGGGCGGCGCCACAGGTTGTCCTCCAGCGCGGCGACACCGCCATAGACTTTGCGCGCGACACCGGCCTCGTTCAGCTTGTCGATATCGCGCCGGACGGTGGCCGCGGAGACGCCGAGCGTCTGCTGCAAGTCGCGCACCGACACGAAAGTCTGTGATGACAACAGCTCGACGATCGACTGTTGCCGCTCAAGGTCGCTCATCCCCAGCCGCCGTTTTGTTACGACTTGCGCACGAGATTAGCGCATTCGCTCACATGAGCAACCCTTTATGAGCGATTTCAATCATCGCCGTGCGTCACCTCGCCCATCCCGTCCGGCCTGCGCCCCCCCCGAGTCTAAGACCCATGGCCCGGTTGCGATCTCGAGTTGCGGCGCCCACCCTGCCGCCCAGCCACGCGGGGAGGACCGGGTGAACGAGCACATCACGGGGGCGGCGCCGCTGCCTTTTCGCAACCATCCCGATCGCCAGACGGCCATCCAGGAGGCGCACGACCGGCCCTACCTGCCGCTGCGGCCGCCGGCGACGATCCACCACCTCGCCTTCCTCACCGCCGACGACGAGACGCGCCTCGGCCTCTACGCGGCGGTGTTCGGGCTGGAGACGGCCGGCGAAGCGCCGCACACGATCCGCGAGGACGGCGACCTCATCGTCCGCCTCGAGCCGCACACCGAGTTCATGACGCTGAGCCTCATCGGCCGTGCGGGACCGGCGGAGGGCGCGGCGCGCCTCACCGCCATCGCGGCCCGCACGCCGGCCAGCGCGGAGCTCCTGGTGGCGCTGCGGCTGCGGCTGGTGGACCGGCCCGGCCCGGCCTCGGACGCGACCATCGGCGGCATCCTGCGCGGCGACCTCGTGCTGGCGACGACGTGCCGGCCCGGCCCCGACGGTTTCATCGACTTCGAGGTCGCGGCGCCGGAGATGGGACCGTCGCAGCTCGGCCGACGCATCCAGCGCCTCCTCGAGGCGGAGACCTACCGCACCGTCTCGCTCATCGGGATCCCCGAGGCGCGCCGCTTCGCCCCGGTGCTGAACGAGCTGGAGGGCGACCTCGCCGACGTCACCGAGGCGCTGACCAAGGGCGCGCAGAGCGACGAGGCGATCCTGACCAAGCTGCAGCATCTGTCGGCCCGCACCGAGGCGATGCGCTCGGCCACCAGCTACCGGTTCGCCGCCAGCCGCGCCTACGCCAAGCTGGTGGAGGAGCGGTTGGAAACGCTGCTGGAGGCCAAGCTCGACGAGCGGGCGACCCTGTCCGGCTTCATCACCGCCAGCCTCGCCCCCGCGGTTCGCACGATCACCTCCACGGAGCGGCGGCAGGACGAGCTGAGCCAGGCCATCGGCCGCGCGCTCGACGTGCTGCGCACGCGGGTCGACGTGTCGATGGACAAGGCCAACCAGGAGATCATGCGCACCATGAACGAGCGGCAGCACCGCCAGCTCGTGCTGTCCGAGGCGGTGGAGGGCCTCTCCGTCATCGCGATCAGCTACTACCTGCTCGGCCTGCTCGCCTACCCGGTCCGCGCGCTCAAGGCGGTGCATGTGCTGCCGGTGTCGGAATACGTGGCGCTGGGGGTCCTGGCGCCGTTCGTGGCGCTCGGGGTCTACGCCATCATGCGCCGCATCCGCGCCCGCTGGGACGCGGACGGGTAGCGCGGCCCCGCGTCGCCGGAGCCGCGCACCCGGCCTACTTCTTGGACTTGTCCTGATTGAGGACCTGCCCCGCGGCGGCTGCGGCGGCCTGCTGCTCCTCCTCCGGCGTCAGGTCCTCGCGGTCGCGCGGGTCGATCCGCACCGTCACGTAGCGGTGGGCGAACTGGATGCCTTCGCGCTCGAACAGCTCGCCGATCCGGGTGTAGACGTGCCGCCGCACGACGAACTGGTCGCCCGGCTTGGTCATGAACTTCACCCGCAGGATCATCGCCGAGTCTTCCATCTCGATGACGCCTTGCGACTTCAGCGGATCCATGAACAGCGGCCCGATCTCCGGATCCTCCAGCATCTCCTGGCCGAGCTTCTTGATCAGCTTGCGCACCCGCTCGACGTTGGTCCCGTAGGCGATCCGCAGCGGAAGCTTCATCACCACCCAGTCGCGCGAGAAGTTCGTCAGCTGCTTGATCTCGCCGAACGGGATCGTGTGCAGCGGCCCGTTGTGGTGGCGGAGCTGGAACGAGCGCACGGAGATCTTCTCCACCGCGCCCATGATGCCGCCGACGTCGATATATTCGCCTTTGCGGAAGGCGTCGTCCGCCAGGAAGAAGGCGCCGGAGAAGATGTCGCGGATGAGCGTCTGCGCCCCGAAGCCGACCGCGAGGCCGACGACGCCGGCACCCGCGAAGAGCGGCGCCACGTTGACCCCCAGCGCCGCGAGGCCGACCGCGGCCATGAAGGTGAACATGGTCACGATCAACAGGTTGCGCAGCAGCGGCAGCAAGGTGGCGAGGCGCGAGGCGCCGGGGCCCATGCCGTCCTCGCTTTCGCCATGGCCGTGGCCGGGCGCTTCATCCTCGATCCGGCCGTCGATCCAGGTGCGCATCGCATCGTAGAGGCCCCAGGTGGCGAAGAGCACCACCACGAGGCCGAGCGATTCCGAGACGGCGGTGCCGAAGTCCAGGATGCCCAGCGATACGACCACGATGCCGCAGCCGATGACCACCGCGGCCAACCCCGCCAGCCGCCGGAACAGGGCGTGCCACCGCGCCTGCCAGACCAGCAGCGGCTCGGTGTCGGGCTCGACCGGGGCGACCTCGGCCGTCGCCTCCTCGGCGGGCGATGCGGGTGGCTGCGCGGGGGCGGACGGCGGCGCGGGCTGCATCGCGGCCTTCAGCGTCGCCTCGGTCGCGTTGAAGCGGCGGGCGAGGATGATGACGCACACGCCGTAGACCGCCAGGCCGGCGATCGTCGCGAGGATCGGCGCCAGGATCGGGCCGACCTGCGGCGCCGCGCCCGAGACCACCTCGGTCACGTGGACCGCCGCGCCCAGCACCAGGTAGGCGACCGCGATCGCGGGCCACACCGTGCCGATGAACTTGCGGAAGGTGTTGGGGCGCTGCGACGTGCCGCGCACCAGCGCGGTGATCGTCTTGCGATGCACCATCAGGAAGACGATCAGCAGCACCACCGTCACGGCGGCGGAGAGGATCTGCAGCGCATCCACCGTGCGCGGGTCCACGCCGACGATCGTCGACCACAGCATCAGGCCGAGAATGACGTAGGCGCAGGCGGTGATCACCTTGAGCTGGCGCAGCATCCGCCGTGCCGTCGCAGCGTCGAGCCGCAGCAGGCGCACGCTGTCCCGGTCGGGCATGAAGAAGGCCGTCAGCATGTCGACGACGAGGCGATAGGCGGAGACGGCGAGCAGCACGACGATGGCGCTGGCGCGAACGGGCCCCGCCGTCGGCACCAGCAGGACCACCACGGCCACACCTGCGAAGAGGAGCGCCAGATCGGCCAAAATCGCGAAGCCGGTGCGCGAGAGGGCGTGCGTCGTGCGTGGGGCGGGCATCGTGTCCTGCCGCGCCTCCATGCGGGCGAGCACGCGCTTGGCCCACCGCCAGACGAACCACCACGCGGCCAGCCCGACGACGAGTGCGATCGCGGTGAGGCCCAGCGACCACCACAGCCAGCTCGCCGAATCCGAGTGGTGGGCTTTGCGTGCGGCCTCGGCCATCGCGCCGGGGATCGAGGGGATTCGCGCCAGCGTCTCCGCGACGGCGAGGCGCACGGCGACCGCCCCTTCCAGCGCCGCGGCGGGATGTGCGGTGGCGGTGGTGCCGGCGGCGGGGATGCTCTGGCCGTCGATCAGGATCGTCGCGCCGGCCTCGCGCGCCGCCTTCACCAGCTGTTCCAGCGTGGGGGAGTCGGTGGCGGCCGGCGCGGGGGCGGTCGCCTCGGCCTCGGCAAGAAGGGCCGCCTCCTGCGCGCCGGCGGCGCCGGCGATCAGCGCCGACACGACCACCGCGACCAACACGGCCGCCTGCCTCAACTTGGATAGCATTTCGAATTCCCCCGGGCCGCCGATCACGTGTCGGATCATTATCACCGGCTTTTGATATAACAATATTACGCGGCACGATGATTTCCGCGCCGAGGACGGCTCGGCCGAATTCGGCGACTTCCGGGCCCGAAATCGCTGGCATCATGCCGTGTTCGGGGGCAATTTCCGAAATGCTTACCTTTCCATCTGATTAATTTTGTGCGGTTTTTGATGCGATGTATGGCGTTTGCGGAACGTTTTTGTTCAAAATGGCGGCGAATCCGATGCCCCGCGTGCAGTGGGCCACAACAAATTCAGGAGCGCTCCGGTGTCGACAGGTCTAAATCTCACAACTGTTAACGTTCGAATCAGCAATGATTTCTTTGGCCCGAACTTTGTGGCCGGACTGGCACTGCAATCGGACTCCTACACGGTCGTCAACGACAAGTTGGCGACGCTTTCGTTCACGGCGGCGTACGATCCCGACATCACGATTATTCAGGAAGTCCACGGGTACGGCTTCGGATTCGACGACAACGGCCGTTATACCGGCACGGTGACGCATTGGGAGGCCTACGAGGAAGGCAATCCGGAGAACGGCTGGTCCTTCAGCCCGCTCCATTCTTCGCTGGACCGTGAGAACGAGCTGGCGTCCAACCCCAATGTTACGTTCCAGAATCTCCTCGTCATCCCGTTGGTCTACAACTTTGTCGGCGCGCAATACGACGACTTCTACATCTTCGGCTCGTTCGACGATCTCGGCCGCGGGTTCGAGGGCAACGACGAGTTCAAGACCCTCGACGGCGAGGATACGCTGTACGGCCATTCCGGCGACGACACGCTGGTCGGCGGACCGGGCGACGACCTCTTCTACGGCGGCAACGACGACGACGCCATCCGCGGCGGCCAGGGCAAGGACACCGTCTATGCCGGGCACGGCGACGACCGCGTCAACGGCGGCACCGAGACCGACATCCTCGACGGCGGCTCCGGCGACGACACCATGTTCGGCGACGACGGCGACGACTTCATGGAGGGCAAGAGCGGCTTCGACCGCGTCCTCGGCGGCAACGGCTCGGACACCATCCTGGGCGGCAACGGCGACGATTCGCTGAGCGGCGACAACGACGGCGACACCGTCGTCGGCGGCGCCGGTAACGACACGATGTACGGTGGCCGCGAAGGCGACGCCATGCGCGGCAACGCCGGCGACGACACCATCCGCGGCAATGCCGACGACGACACCATCCGCGGCGGCGACGGCGACGATCTGGTGCGCGGCGACGACGGCATCGACTTCGTCTTCGGCGACGACGGCAACGACACCGTGCTGGGCGACGCCGACACGGACCAGGTGTTCGGCAACCGCGGCAACGACGAGGTTCGCTCCGGCACCGGCGCGGACTTCATCGTCGGTGGCCTCGGCGACGATCAGCTCTGGGGCAACGGCGCCGAGGGCGCCGGTGACTTCGACATCGACTCGTTCATCTTCGAAGGCCCGTTCGGCAACGACACCATCTACGACTTCGAGATCGGCTTCGACGGGATCCAACTCGTCATCGACGAGGCGCTCGACACCGTGGACACCGAGACCGACGGTGACGACGTCGTCATCACGGTGACGATCGACGGGGCGGACGAGCACACCATCCGCGTGGTGGGCGTCTCCGACCTCTTCAATGCCGACACCGATATCGTCATCGCCTGACCGGCGACGGAAACGGCCGGCCGTTCAGGCGGTCGGCGCGGGTTCGGCGTTGCCGCGGAGGAGGCGGTTGAGGCGGGCGCCGATCGGGTAGCGGAAGTGGATCGCCGCGCGCGGCCGGCGCAGCACCGCGGCGGTCGCCGCCATCAACCGGCGCGCCTTGAGCTGCTCGACGGCGACGGCGAAGGCGAGCGCGTCGGTCAGCGCCGAGCGCCGCGCCGCCATCGCCTCCTGCACGTCGCCGGGAAGGTCGTGGTGCGCCTCGAACCCGGCATCGGCGGCGAGCATCGCCTCGATGTGCCGGACCCCGAGCCGCGCCGAGATCGACCCCGCGCGGCGGCGGTAGACGTAGCCGGTATTGTCGACCACCGCGCACCGCGCGCCGCAGGCCAGCGCCTCGGCCATCAGGAGGTAGTCCTCGCCGATGCGCAGCATCGGGTCGTAGTGCAGGCCGTTGGTGTCGAGGAAGGTGCGGCGGAAGAGGGGCTTGGTGTAGCCGAGGGTGTCCTTCTGGGCCATCGGGCTGTTGAGACGCACGTAGTCGCACAGGTCCAGCGTCGGCCCGCCGGCCGCCTCGGCGACGTCGAGCGTGCGAGGCGGGTGTCCCGTCTCCTCGATGGTGATCGAGTCGACGATGATGTCGGCGTCCGCGCCATGCTTCAGGCAGGCGGCGAGGCGGCCGGGGCGGAAGGCATCGTCGGCGTCCAATACGGCGATGAACGTGCCGGTGGCGGCGGCGAAGCCGGAATTGCGGGCGACGCCGGGGCCGCCATTGTCGGGAAGTTGCAGCACACGCACGCGCGGATCGTCGACGGCGCGGGCGGCGTCGGCGGTCCCGTCCGGCGAGGCATCGTCGACGACGATGACCTCCAGGTCGACGTCCTGCGCCAGCGCGCTGGCGATCGAGGTGGCGATCGAACCCTCGGCGCAGTAGGCGGCAATGATTATCGAGACATCAGGCAACGGCTTCGTCTCCCCCATAGATCGCGAGCTTGCGCATTCCGAACAGACGCGAGACCACGCCCGCATGCATCGCGGCGCGCAGGCTCCAGAACGCGACGCGCTGCGCCGACCAGAACGAGGCGAGCGCCCCGCCCACACAGATCCCCGCCTTGCCGGCGGCGATCAGAATTTGCTTGGCCCGCCCCGCCCGGCTGAGGCCCCGCGTCTCCAGGAGCAGGCCGTGGCTCTGCCCGGCGCGGAACCGGCGACGCAGGAGCCAGCGGATCGTCGCCCGCGGCCCGGTCACGTCCTCGAAGACGGCGGCGGCGGGTGCTGAGGCGATCCGCGCCCCGGCGTTGAACGCGTCGTGGAAGAAGGCGGTATCCTCCCCGCCCGAGCGGCCGAGCGCCACGTCGAACCGCCGCCCGTCGAGCGACGGCGCCGTGCGCGCGAAGAGCACGTTGGAGGTGTACCCCGTCCGGATCGCGCCGCCGGCCACGACCGGGTGCGCGGAGTGGAAGTCCCCGTCACGGATCCAGCGCGGCACGTCCGGCGCGTAGCGGGCGATGGCCGGTCCCAGCACCACGTCGGCGCGCGTGGTGCGCTGCACGTCGAGGAGCGAGATCAGCCACTGCGGACTCGCCACCTCGTCGTCGTCGAGGATGGCGATCCAAGGGGCGTCGGCGGCGTCCAGCGCGGCGTTGCGCGCGGTCGATATGTTTCGGGCTGGGGCGTGCACGTAGAGGGTGTTTAGCCCGAACTCGTCGCCAAGGCCAATGATGCTCTGCCGGGCGGCGTCGGTCTCGTCGTTGTCGGCGACGATGACGCGCACCGTCATGCCGTGCGGGAGGCGCAACGCGGCCAGCGAGCGCAGCGTGTCGGCGATGGAGCTGCGGCGGAAGGTGCAGACGCAGATGTCGACCGCGGTGTCGAGCTCGGCCGGCTCCTGCCAGCGCAGCCGACCGACCGGCGCCGGTGCGGTCGCGAAACGGGCGATGAAGCCCAGCGACCAGGAGAGGTGCATCGTCATGGCGGCGAGCCCCGCGCACAAAACACAAGTGTCCCGCCGCTGAACTGCAAGCACGGTGCCACCGCCGAGGGCGGCCGCGGTCCACAGGAGCCCCGGAACGGCGGCAAGTCCCGCCAGGAGCAGGGAAAACGGCGCGATGAGCGGTGCGACGAGAAGCCCGGCGGCGGAAGGTGCGACGAGGATCGACGCCACCTGGCGCAGCTTCAACCGCATGTCGTGCTTGCGTACGGTGGAGGCGCGGCCCCGCCCGTAGCTGAGATACTGCTTGAAGAGCCGGCCCAGCGTCTTGCGCGGCAGGTAGACGGGCGGCTCCACCCCCGCCAGCCAGATCCGCCCGCCCGCATGGGTCAGGCGATAGTCGAACTCGGCGTCCTCGTTGTGGGAGAAGGTCTCGTCATATCCGCCGAGCGCCAGGAAGCTGTCGATACGCATCGCCGCGTGGTGGCCATGGTCGACATGACCCGGCTCGGCGCCCACGCGGTGGGCCGAGTTGCCGGAGCCGAGGCGCGAGTTCTGCGCCGCCGCCACCGCGCGCTGCATGCAGGCGACCCCCTCGGTGCGCATCGCGACGACCACCGAGTCCGACCCCACCCGCGCCATCTCGGCGAGAAGCTGCGAACAATAGGTCGGCGGGTAGAGGCAGTGCGCATCGATCCGGACGAACACCTCGCGCCCCTCGCCGAACTGCCGCACCGCGGCGTTGACGCCGGCGCTCTGGATGCGCTCCGGATTCTTCATCAGCCGGATGCGCGGATCGCTCGCAGCGCGCTCCATGACGATGGCGCGCGAGCGGTCGCGGCTGCCCCCGTCGGCGACGACGATCAGTTCATCCGGGCCGACGTCGGCCGCGACGAGATCGAGAAGGCCGGGGAGGTGTTCCGCCTCGTCGAGGCAGGGGATGACGATGAGCGCGCCGGTCATGCCGCCTCCGCGTGGGTTGTGGGGATGGTGGCGCCCGCCACGAGGCCGACGAGCCGGCGGCACTCGGCCGCATCGCTGACGAAGGCCGTCCGGTCGACCCGCGCCACCGCGGCGGCCATCGCGGCGTAGCGCTCCGGGGTCATCGCGGCGACGAACGCAGCGAGTGCCCGCTGCGGGTCGCCGTCCAGGACATGGCCGATGCCAAGGTCGGCGAGCCGCGCCGCCGTGGCCGTGCCGGCGCGGGCGATCGGCACCGCGCCGTGGGCGCCGCCCTCGTACAGCCGATTGGGCAGGAGCCACTCGGAGTTGGCGCCGGCCTCGTAATAGTCGATGCACCAGATGAAGTGGACGCCGCCGTAGAGCGCGGCGAGCCCGTCCGGCCGGTAGGGGCCGGCGAACGCCACATGCGGCATCGGCGCCACCGTGGCGTCGAGGTCGGCGAAGATCGCCGGCGACGGCCTGCCCCGGATCACGACGTCCAGCGCACCGTCCAACGCGGCGGCGGCGGCGCCGAGGACCTCCACCGAGCGCCGGTCGCGTAGCGCGCCGAAGAGGCCGACGCGCCAGGGCGGCCCGTCCGTGCGCGGCGGCGTCGCGGCGGGAGGGTCGAGCAGCTTGTTCTCCACCAGCGCCACCGGCAGGTCGAGCCGCGACAACGGGTCCACGTAGGCCGCGACGAAGTCCGGCGAACTGACGAGGAGCTGCGATGCCCCGGCGCCCAGCGCCCCCTCGACGCGCCGCAGCAACTCGCCCTTGCGCCCCAGCAGCAGGCGGTGGATGTCGAGTAGCTCGTAGGTCAGCGGCACCCGGCCGAGGTGGCGGCGCACCGCCGCGGCGACGGCGAGTTGCTCCAGGTTGCGGGCCATCAGCGCATCGACGGGGCCGAGGCGCGCGGCGATCCGCGCGGCCGACATCCGGCGCCCGACGACGCTCATCGCCCGTGCGGCGAGCTTGCCGTCGGCGGTGTGGCCGAGGGGGATCGGGGCGACGCCGGCGACGTCGGCCGGCGGGGTCGCCGTGCGGTGGAAGCCGGCGAGGGCCACCTCGGCACCGCCCCGCTGCAGCATGGTCACGCGGCGAGCGACGGCCGCATCCCCGAGATCGTGAACAAAATAGCCTATGCGCAAGGCAGGTGTCCTCGTTCGGTTCGTCCCAGCGCTACGGCCGATCCCCTCGAGCGTCTCCATCATATGTTATTGAGAACAGGGCCTCCGCCGGAGCCAATGGGGCGAGCATCAACCCCACTCTGGCCCCCGACCAGGGCAAGCAGGAGGCGCTGTGGCAGACGAGTCCCGGCCCGGATCGACGACGCGCGAGGGCGTGGCCGTGATCATCCCGGCCTACAACGCGGCGGGCACCATCGGCGCCGCCGTCGCCTCCGCGCTGGCCGAGCCGGAGGTCGCCGAGGTCGTCGTCGTCGACGATGCCTCGCGCGACGACACCCCCGGCGCCGCCCGTGATGCGGACGACGGCACCGGCCGCCTCGCCGTCCACCGCCTCGCCGCCAACGGCGGCCCGTCGCGGGCGCGCAACGTCGCGCTGGAGCGTTCCACCGCGCCGATCGTCGCCATTCTCGATTCGGACGATCGCCTCCTCGCCGGGCGCTTCCGCCGCCTGCTCGCCATCCCGCACTGGGACCTGATCGCCGACAACATGGTGTTCGTCACCAGCACCCGCGGCGCGGACGAGGCCGCCACGCAGTACGCCGCCTGGCCGCAGCGCACCGCCACCACCGTGCTCGACCTAGCGACCTTCGCGCGCGGCAACGTCGGCACGCCGGGGGCGCGGCGGCGGGAGATGGGCTTCATCCATCCCCTCATGCGCCGCGCCTTCCTGGACCGCCACGCCATCCGCTACAACGAGGCGATGCGGCTGGGCGAGGACTTCGACCTCTACGCCCGCGCGCTGCTCGCCGATGCGCGCTTCCTGCTGTGCTCCACCCCCGGCTACCTCGCCGTCGAGCGCGAGGATTCGCTGAGCGCGATGCACCGCGTGGAGGACCTCGCGGCCTTCCTCGCCTGCCACGATGGCCTGGAGCGCGCCCGCCCTTTGACCCGCGCCGAGGCCGAGGCGCTCGCCCTCCACCGCCGCAGCGTCGAGGGGCGGTATGCCCTGCGCCGCGTGCTGGCGGACAAGGCGGCCCACGGCGTCGGCCCGGCGGCGGCCTGGCTCGCGGTGCGTCCGCGCCTGTGGGCTCCGGTTCTCGCCGGTGTCGCGCGCGACAAGGTGGCCGCGCGGCAGGCCCGCCGCGGCATCCCGGCCGACACCAGGGCCGCCACCCTGTTCGACATCCCGCGCCACGACCCCGCGCCGGCCGCGCCCCGGGCCGATGTCCGCCTCGCCGGAGGACCGCAATGAACGAGTTGCCGACGCATCTGCGCTTCACCGACCGCCGCGGCATCGACCCGTCGCCGCCGCCCGCCACCGGCCAGGCGGAGGACTATATCGACCTGCGCGAGGTCATCCGGGCGTGCTGGCGTCAGGCGTGGGTGGTGGTGCTGTGCGTGGTCCTGTTCGCTGCGCTCGCCATCGCCTACGCCCTCTCGCTGCAACCGAGGTTCACGTCCTACGCCACGATCCTGCTCGACCAGGACCGGGCCGCGCTGGTCGAGCTGATCTCCGAACAGCAGATCGAGGCGCTGCGCGACGGCATCGTGCAGAGCGAGGTGGAGATCCTGAAGAGCCAGGAGTTGGCGCTGCGGGTGGTCGACGACCTCGATCTCGCGGCGCGGCCGGGCGTCCTCGACACCGCCGCCTCGCCCGCCGCGGCGGCGCTCGGGGGGATCAAGGCGGGCCTCGGCGCGCTGGTGGGCGGGATGACCGGCGGTACGCCCGAGGTCGCAGCGCCCGTGGCCGACGAGGCCACGCGCCTGACGCGGCTGAAGGAGAAGCTCGCGCTCCGGCTGCGCGGGCAGCTCTCGGTGCAGCGGGTGGGGCGCAGCTACGTGCTCGGCCTGTCGATGAAGGCGTCCGACCCGGCGCTCGCCCAGGAGCTGGCCGAGGGCTATGTCGACGCCTACCTCGAGTTCGGCCGGGCGGGCGATGCGGCCGCGCTCGACAGCGCCGTCGCCTGGCTGCGCCAGCGCACCGACGACCTGCGCAAGGCCGCCACCGAGGCCGGCCGCGCACTGGAGCAGTACCGGATCGACAACGGCCTCGTCAGCGTCGGCTCGCGGCTCCTGTCGGAGCAGGAGGTGTCCGAGCTGATGAGTCAGCTCATCCTCGCCGAGGCGGAGGCCTCCGCGGCACGGGCGATGGCCGCGCACGGCGCCGACGCGGTCGCTTCGGGGCCCGAAGCCGCGCTCGCCAACCTCGCTTCGCTGAGCGCCGACGGCGCCGGCCGCGACCAGGCGATCGATACGCTGCGCGCCGAGTACCTGTCGCTGAGCCGCGAGCGCAGCCGGGTGGCCGAGCGGTTCGGCCCGCGGCATTCCGAGGTGACGGCCATCGACGCTCGCCTCGCCTCGGTGCAGGGGCTCCTCTTCGAGGAGGTCGAACGCCGCGCCACACAGGCCGAAAACCGCGCCGACGTGCAGACCCGGCGCGTCGCCGCCCTGCGCGAGGGCCTGTCGAGCGCCACCGAGAACGCCTCCGGCGACACCGGCGCGCAATACGAGCTGTTGCAGCTTCAGGAGACGGCGGAGAGCTACAAGCAGCTCTACCAGTCGGCGCTGACACGGCTGGAGCGCACGGTGAACCAGCTCTCGCTGCCGATCGTCGACGCGCGCGTCCTCACCGCACCCGACACGCCGACCGGCGCCAGCAGCCCGCAAAAGGCCAAGTACGCCGCGCTCGGCATCGCGCTGGGCGGGTTCCTGGGCGCGCTGATCGGGCTGGTGCGGGAGATGACCCGCACCGCGCTGCGCACCAGCGAGGACGTCCGCCGCGCGCTGGGGCTTCCGGTGCTGGCGACGATGCGCAAGCGCCGGCCCTGGTGGCGCCGCCAGCTCACCGGCGCCCGGCGCGACCGCGCCCGCACCAACGCGCTGCGGTCGATGAAGATCGCGGTCGACGGGCACACGCGCCGCTCGGGCCTGCGCACGGTCGCCTTCATCTCCGCCCGCTCGGGCGAGGATCGCGAAGGCCTGGCCTACGAGTTCGCCGTCATGTTGGCCGGGCACGGGATCCCGACCTTGCTCCTGGACCTCGCCCAGGACAGTCGCCGTCCACCGCACGGGCACAGCCTGGTGGGGATGATGGACGGTGCCCCGGAGCCCGCGTTCGAGGCCCTGACGGTGAGCCCGGAGCTGCCGCTGGCGCATCTGCCCGGCGCCGCGGCCGACTCGCGCGACCCCGGCGAGACGGCCGTGTTCGCCGGTGGCGACCGCATGGCCGAGGTCATCGCCGCGGTGAGCCAGCCGGCGCAATATATCGTCCTGGACCTGCCGGCCGCCAGCGAGGGTCCCGGCGCGCGCGCCTTCGCCGAGTACGCGCAGACGGCGATCCTGGTGCACCGCGCCGGCAAGGCGAGCGACCGCGAGGTCCAGTCCCTCGCCGCGCAGCCCGATTGGGACGAGAAGCTCTGCGGCGCCGTCCTGGTCGAAGGATAGCCCGTCGCGGCGATGACGGCCGCGACGCCGAGCGCGACCGCACGTCCCCCGAAAAGGCGCCTCTCGCGGGCGCCTTTTTCTCGTTGCGCGACAGGCACCGCAACTCCGCGACGATGCTGAAAGTGCCAGAAAATAGGATATTGTGCCTATTTTTGGCGACGAGACACACCGCGGCCGACGCTGCGAAACACAATTCCAATACAACAAAAAAGAGTTGCGATTCGCGCATAGCACGAATGTCCAAACGCGGTGGGGTCGTCGCCGGCGCGTCACGAAGGCATCAATTCGCCGGCGAATCCGCAAGCAGACGGCTTATAATATGATCATTCGCCAAACTCTCACCGCAATTGGGCGGCTTCGCGCTGCAAATGCAGTAAAAGCGTCAAATTCAATGGCTTGCAGCCCCTTTTGCGGCCCATTCCCAAATTAGCAAATGATAATGAGTGGGGTGGTGCCATTGCCCTTACTCGCTCACATGAAGCCCGCTCGAACCTCATTCGAACGGCGCAAACTGCAACGCGGGAACAACAATGGGTGGTGTTGTGAATTCGACCGTCCTAGCCGCGGACGCGTACCGGAAGCACGTAAAAGCGTGGCGTATCCGGTCGACAAAGCCTAGGCATTCGACCCTAGGCCGCGCCGCTGGCGACCCGACGAAACCTCTCGGCCAGGCCGCCAAGCGGTGGGTGGACATCCTCGCCGCGTCGGCGGGACTCGTGGCGGGGGCGCCGATCCTCGCCGTGGCGGCGATCGGTACCAAGCTGAACGATCCGGGGCCGATCTTCTTCGCCCACGAGCGCATCGGCAAGGACGGCCGCCGCTTCCGCTGCCTCAAGCTGCGCAGCATGATGGTGGACGGCGACGCCGTCCTCGCCCGGCATCTCGCCACCAATGCCGCGGCCGCGGCCGAGTGGGCCGAGACGCAGAAGCTGCGTGACGATCCGCGCGTGACCGCCTGGGGCGGCTTCCTGCGCAAGAGTTCGATCGACGAGCTGCCGCAACTCGTCAACGTCCTGCGCGGCGACATGAGCATCGTCGGCCCGCGCCCGGTGACGGAGACCGAGCTCGCCCGCTACGGCCGGCAGCAATGGGCCTACCTCTCGGTCCGGCCGGGGGTCACGGGGCCGTGGCAGGTCTCCGGCCGGTCCTCGATCGGCTTCCAGCGCCGCGTCGCTCTCGACACCCACTACGTCAAGACGTGGTCCTTCATGAAGGACATCCGCCTCATGGTGCTCACCGTCCCCGCGGTCCTGGCGAGCCGGGGCAGCTATTGATGCGCCGCTCGCGCGCCTCGGCCGTCGTCATCCTCACGGCGGGGACCCTCGCGCTGGGTGTGCTGACTCCCGGCGCGCTCTCGCCGGCGGCCGCCCAGGCGAGCGGCGACCTCGTCCACCCGCTCGACACGCTGCGGCTCGACGTCGCCGCGTGGTCGACCGAGACGCGGTCGCTGACGCCGCTCCCCTTCATGGCCGGCGAGTTCGCGGTCGAGACCAACGGCACCGTGTCGCTGCCGGTGATCGGCCGGCTGGACGTCGAGGGGCGCTCCCTGAGCGACCTTTCGACCACCATGACGCACGCGTTGCAGCAGCGCCTCGGCATCGTCGACGAGATCTTCGTTTCGCTGAAGATTGCCGAGAACGCGCCCTTCTTCGTGGTCGGCGCCGTGGAGAGCCCCGGCGCGTTCGAGTACCGCCCCGGAATGACCGCGATCCAGGCGATCGCGGTCGCCGGCGGCGTGCGGCGCTCGCAGACCATCTTCTCACGCACCGACCGCGACGCCGCGCGGGCACTGGGCGACCACCGCCTCCTCGAGCTGGAGCGGCGGCGCACGCTGGCCACCATCGCCCGCCTGGAAGCCGAGCGAGACGGCAAGGCGGAGATCGACCCGCCCGCCGAGCTGGCCGGCGCCGACATGGCCGAGGCCTACCTCGACGTCGAGCGCGAGGTGATGAAGGCGCGCCAGGACGAGCACGCCGCGGCGCTGGAATCGATCGCCGAGCTGAAATCCCTCGTGACCGCGCGCATCGCCACGATGGGCCGGGAGAAGGACATGCGCCAGAAGATCGTCGAGGCGACGCGCGACGAGATGAAGACGATGCGCGGCCTCGTCGACCGGGGCCTGGCGCAGACCTCGCGCGCCAATTCCACCGAGCGCCAGCTGGCCGACGCCGAGGCGCGGCTGCTGGAGCTGGAGACCGCCGTCCTCGCCGCCGAGCAGCAACTCAACGAAGCCCAGCGCGACGAGGTGGAACTCAAGGGTCAGCGGCGCGTCACCATCGTGTCCGAGTTGCAGAACGCGCGGACGGAGCTGGGACGCATCGAGGTGAAGCTCGGGACCGCCGAGTCGCTCTTCGCCGAGGCCGCCCGCTTCGGCTCGACGATCGCCGAGCTGTCCGCCGAGGAGCGCGACCGCACGGTGTCACTCGTCGTGACGCGGAGTGGGCGCCAGGCGGAGCGCACCTTCGTCGCCGATGCCGGCACCGTGTTGCGGCCCGGCGACGTCCTCGAGGTCCGTGCGCCGGACATCGACGGGGCGGGGGCAGGGTTCGACCCGACCCCGACCCTGCCGAACGCCGACGCGTCGATCGATGCCGATGCCCTCAACTGAACCTCTGAGCGGCGCGGCGCACGCCTCGCGGTCGCCGGCGCCCTTTCACGGAGTGAGGTCATGAACAGAGTCCTGGTCACCGGCGGCGCCGGCTATATCGGGAGCCACTGCTGCAAGGCCCTGGCCGCCGCGGGGTTCGAGCCCGTCGTCTACGACAACCTGTCCACCGGGCATCGCCACTTCTGCAAATGGGGCCCCCTCGTTCCCGGCGACATCCGCGACGCCGACACGCTGGCCCGCACCTTCGAGGCGATGCGGCCGGTCGCGGTGATGCACTTCGCCGCGCAGTCCATCGTCCCGCGCTCGACCGCAGACCCGCAGGAGACGTTCGACGTCAACGTCGCCGGCACGCTCAACCTCCTCGAAGTGATGAAGCGCTTCGCGGTGGAGCGGCTGGTCTTCTCGTCGACCTGTGCGATCTACGGCAATGCCGGTCGCGGGCCGATCGACGAGGCGCATTCCAACAACCCGATCACCCCCTACGGCACGTCCAAGGCGATGGTGGAGAGCATCCTCGCCTCCTACGAGGCGGCGTACGGCCTGCGCTCGGTGCGCCTGCGTTACTTCAACGCCGCCGGTGCGGACGAGGACGCCGCGGTCGGCGAATGGCACGAGCCGGAGACCCACCTCATCCCCATCGTGCTCGACGTCGCCCTCGGCCTGCGCCCGGCGTTGCAGATCAACGGCAGCGACTACGACACCGAGGACGGCACCGCGGTGCGCGACTACATCCACGTCGAGGATCTCGCCAGCGCCCACGTGGCGGCGCTGACGCACCTGCTCGACGGGGGCGAAGGCATCTCGGTCAACGTCGGCACCGGGGCCGGCCACTCGGTCGCCGAGATCGTGCGCGCGGTGTCGCGGCTGACCGGCCGCGCGGTGCCGACGATCCACGGGCCGCGCCGGCTGGGCGACCCGCCGCGCCTGGTCGCCAATCCCCGGCGCGCCCTCCAACTCCTGAGCTGGCGGCCGACCCGCGACATCGAGGCGATGATCCGCGACGCCTGGCGCTGGCACCAGGATCTGCGCCGGACGGACGGGGTGACGAGCCTGACGGCCTAGCCCCGCGGCCGCTCCGCCGCCGTCCCCACACCAACGGACTTCCGTGGCCGTCCCTCGGAAGGGTCCACCCGTGTTCCCTCTCAGCCTTGCATCCGCGGATGTACGGCCAAGGAGTCGATGAGTGACTGCGAACAACAAGCTTCGGCCCATCAGTCGACGAATCGAGGCTCTCAGCCACACCAATTCGAGCATTCTGCATCGCCTGGAGCGCCTCCTCGGCCGCACCAACGAGCACAGTCGCGGCAGTCTCTACAGCGAGGTCGGGGCGGTTCAGTCGCGGCCCCAGGTGATCGTCGAGGGGTGGATGCAGCGCACCCACCTCCTTCAGGACGGCCGGCAACAGGTGCTCGGCCACCTGCTGCCGGGCGACTTCGTGAACTTCGCGCTGCATCCGCAGGTGCCTTCCCTCACCAACGTCGAGTGCGTGACCGACGTCGTCCTCGCCGACGCGTCGGACCTGCGCGACCACATCGCCGCCGTCGGGCCGGACGATCCGCTCGCCAGCGCGATCCTGCTGGTGCTGGGGGTCGACGAGGCGATCACCATGAACTGCATCGTGCGGCTCACGCGCCAGTCGGCCTACGAGCGGCTGGCGCACCTCCTCCTCGACCTGCACTACCGCCTGTCGCTGGCCGGCATGGTGGACGACAACAGCTTCGAGTTGCCGCTGACGCAGCAGGCGTTGGGCGAGGCGCTCGGCCTGTCCGTGGTGCACCTCAACCGCGTCCTCATGCAGCTGCGGCGCGACGGCTCGCTGGAGCGCGCCGGGCGGACCATCACGCTCCTGGAACCGGAGCGTCTGCGGCGCCGGGTCGACCATACGTTCCCGCGCTCGCGCATTCCGGCCCCGTTTCCCGCCGGCTGCGGCGCCTTCGCCGGGCGCCCCGCCGCCTTCGCCACGCACTGACGCCAACGCGGACCCAGAACCATGAACGTCACCATCATCGGCACCGGCTATGTCGGCCTCGTCTCGGGCGCCTGCTTCGCGGACTTCGGCCACACCGTAACCTGCGTCGACAAGGACGCCGCCAAGGTCGAGCGGCTGCGCGCCGGTGAGGTGCCGATCTACGAGCCGGAGCTCGACCGGCTGATCGCCGCCAACCAGGCCGTCGGCCGCATCAGCTTCACCACCGACCCGGCCGAGGCCGTCGGCAGCGCGGACGTGGTCTTCCTCGCCGTCGGCACGCCCTCGCGCCGCGGCGGCGGCCATGCCGACCTCACCTACGTCTACGAGGCGGCGCGGGAGGTGGCGGCTTTGGTGCGCGGCTACACGGTGATCTGCACCAAGTCGACCGTTCCCGTCGGCACGGGCGACGAGGTCGAGGCGATCGTCGCGGCGGTGGCGCCGTTCGCCGACGTCGACGTCGCCTCCAATCCGGAGTTCCTGCGCGAGGGCGCCGCGATCGGCGACTTCAAGCGGCCCGACCGGGTGATCGTCGGCGCCGAATCCTCGCGCGCCGTCGCGGTCATGCGCGAGCTCTACCGCCCCCTCTTCCTCAACGAGACGCCGATCCTCTTCACCTCGCGGCGCACCGCCGAGCTGACGAAGTATGCCGCAAACGCCTTCCTCGCCGCCAAGATCACGTTCATCAACGAGATGGCGGACCTGTGCGAGAAGGTCGGCGCGGACGTGCAGGACGTCGCCAAGGGGATGGGGCTCGACAAGCGCATCGGGCCCAAGTTCCTCAACGCCGGTCCAGGCTATGGCGGCTCCTGCTTCCCCAAGGACACGCTGGCGCTCGCCGCCACCGCCAACGACTACGCCACGCCCGTGACCCTGGTCGACGCGGTGGTCGAGGCCAACGCCAGGCGCAAGGGGCGGATGGCGCGGGTGATCGTCGAGGCGGCGGGCGGATCGCTGGCGAACAGGCGGGTCGCCGTCCTCGGCCTCGCCTTCAAGCCACAGACCGACGACATGCGCGAGGCGCCGAGCCTGGTGATCGTCCCGGCGCTGCAAAAGGCCGGCGCCACGGTCGTCGCCTACGACCCGGAAGCGATGACCGAGGCCGCCAAGGTGCTCGACGTGCCGTTCGCCGAGGGCGCCTACGAGGCGATGAAGGGCGCGGACGTGACGGTGATCCTCACCGAATGGAACGAATTCCGCGCTTTGGACCTTGAGAGGGTGCGAGCGACGATGCGGGGCGATGTGCTGGTGGACTTGCGCAACATCTATTCGGCCGAAACGGCCGGGCGAGCGGGCCTCACCTACCGCTCCGTCGGCCGCACCGACGCGCCGCTCGGCCTCCCGGCGGCGCACGTGACCGGCACCGACCTCAGCGACATTCAGGGCCTTTTGAAGAATTAGATCGGCGACGGGGACCGCGGCTCGATCCAGCACGCCGTCCCCGCCGCCCACTCCGACATGCGCCCGGTGGCCTCACCCGCCAACCGGGCGCATCGCGTTTCAGCACAGCAGCAGGTCGACCTCCGCCGCACTCGCCTGCCGCAGCGAGATGTCGGCGAACGTCGTGTCGGCGCCGCCCATCGCCGCATCGTCGGTGATGAACACGAGGTCGACGAATTCTCCCACGAGATCCGGATCGACCAGCGCGCCGACGGGGATCTCGAAGTGCGTCACCGCGCCGTCGGCGGAGGCCTCGCCGGCGGCCCACTGGTTGCCCCACGTCTGCGTGCCGAGGAGCTGGAAGACATTGTCCGGATCCATCGGCCCTGCGGTGTCGAAGCCGATGGCGTGGAGGTCGCCCTCGTCGGTGGCGGCGAAGTCGAACGAGAGCACGGTCCCGGCCGTCAGCTTGAAGGTCGACACCTCCTTCCGGGCACCCGCTTCGAGGGTGACGCCGGCGCCTCCCGGCGCGACGGTGGCGCTCCCTTCGTCTCCCCCCTCGCCGAAGGTGCGCAGCCGGTAGCCCTTGCCGTCGATCACCAGCTCGTGGGCCATGTAGGCCCGCTCCACCGGACCGAGATCGACCGACCGCCCCGCCCCGCCGCCGAGGCCGGCGATATCGACGTCGCGCGGCAGACCGCGGGCGTCGGTCACGAGGGGGCTGCCGTCGGCCCCGAGGGAGAAGGACGCGTCGCCGGCATCCACCGCGGGGTTGGCGTAGGTAGGATCGAGGTTGATGGTGCGCGTCGGGCCGCCGTTGTCGGTCAACGCCACGCCCTGCCGGAAGATGTCCGCCGGGTTGGCCGCCCCGGTCACCGCCTCCCCGTCGTAGACGTTGGTGCCGACGATGTTTCCGCCCAGGACGTGCACCGTGCCGCCCGCGACGCCCGGCCCGTCCGCCGGGCTCTCGAAAACGATGCTGTTGGTGAGGGTCGCGGTGCCCGAGTTCTCGATCTCGACCGAGGTGCGGTCCGAGTAGTGGCCGGCGACGATGGAATGCACCAAGGCCAGCGCGCCGCCGTTGTCGACCCCGCTGCCCTCCCGATAGACGCTCGAACGGATCGAGTTCAGCGCGATCGTGCTGTTGACGAAGAGCGCGTCGCCGACGTTGTAGACACCGGCGCCCTCGCCCCCGCCATTCTCCGCGACGAGGCTCGCCGTCGCCGAGAGCGACCCCGCGTTGTAGATCCCGCCACCCTGCTGCATGCCCCGGCCCGAGGCGCGGTTGCCCGACACCTCGACCCGTTCCATCGTCAGCGTTCCGGCGTTGTAGATGCCGCCGCCGACACCGCCCGCCTGATCCCAGCCGACACCGTTGCCGGTGATATCGACGTCGCGCAGCGTCAACGTGCCGGCGTTGTGGATGCCGCCGCCTTCGCCGTAGGCTTGGGTGAACCAGCCGTTGACGATCTCGGCGTCGCTGATCTCGACGACCGCGCCCGCGGCGATCCCGATCCCGGCGAGGTAGCCGACGTCGGGGTAGTCGATCCCGTCCGCCCATGCCGGGCCGGCGCCCTCGATCCGCAGGTCGTCCAACGCGAGGTTCGTCCCGGCCGCCACGTCGACGATGCGCGCGGCGGAGTAGGCCTGGGTGCCGCCGAAGATGGTGATATCGCCGGCGCCATCGCCGAGCGGGTCGCCGTGGATGGCGAGGTCGTAGCCGGAGGCCGTGCCCGGCGCGATGGCGAGCGGCCCTTGCTCCAGCTCGATGGTGCCGCCGGCGAGCCGCGGCGCGAACACGATCTCCACCGACGCATCGTCGTAGGCGGCGCCGACCGTGACGGCCTCGCGCAGGCTGAGGCCGCTCCCGTCGACGGCCTCGACCGTCGCGACTGTGGTCCCGGCCGCTTCGTCGTCCAGCGTGGTGACGGTCAGGGTGATCATGGCGCTCCTCCCGCCCGCCCGACCATCGTCGGCCACGAGCCGAGGGCGGGACCGGGCGCTGCTATGTGAGGAGGGAGTGTCGTCCCCGCCGCCGGCCCGCGCATGCGCATATGCGATTGCGACGGGCCGCGAAGCGCCATATCCTGAGCCTTCGCGACCGCAGGCGCGGCCGGCTCCCGTGGCGCGGCCGGCTCCCGTGGCTCGGCCGGCTCCCGTGGCTCGGCCGGTTCAGGAGGCTCTGCCGGTTCAGGATGCGATGTCGCGGCGCATGCGGCCGCCCGGCCAGTCGAGGTGCTCGAGCGCGGCGTAGACGTCGCGCCGCGCGTCCGCCGGCGTGGCGCCCCGTGCCACCACCGTCAGCACCCGCCCGCCGTTGGAGAGGACCTCGCCCCCCTCGGGCTTCGTGCCGGAATGGAAGACCGCGGTGCCGGCCGCCGCCACCTCGTCCAGCCCGCGGATCGGCTCGCCCTTTGCCACCGGTCCGGGATAACCCTCGGCCGCCACCACGACACCCACGGCGCTCTCGTCCGACACCGTCAACGGCGCGCTCGCCAGGGTGCCCGCAGCGGTGGCATAGAGCAGCTCGAACGGGTCGCTCGTCACCCGCTCCCACATGATCTGGCACTCGGGATCGCCGAAGCGCACGTTGTACTCGATGAGCTTGGGGCCATCGGCCGTCAGCATCAGCCCCGCATAGAGGACGCCGACATAGGGCGTGCCGTTCTCTGCCAACCAGTCGAGCGTCGGACGCACGATGGTCGCCATCGCCTCCTCGCACAGCGCGTCGGTGAAGCCGGGCGCGGGGGAGACGGCGCCCATGCCGCCGGTATTGGGGCCGGCGTCCCCGTCATAGGCGCGCTTGTAGTCGCGCGCGGAGGCGAATTCGCGCACGACGGCGCCGTCGGACAGCGCGAACAGGCTCACCTCCGGCCCTTCCAGCTTTTCCTCGATGACGACGCGGTGCCCGGCTTCGCCGAACGCGCCGTCCATGGCGCTGCGAACCGCCGCGGTCGCCTCGTCCATCGTCTCGGCGATGACGACGCCCTTGCCCGCGGCCAGCCCGTCGGCCTTCACCACCAGCGGCGCGCCCATCGCCGCGACGGCCGCGAGCGCGTCGTCCAGCGTCTCGGCAATGGCCGCCTTGGCGGTCGGCAGGCCGAGCGCCTCGCATACGCGCTTGGTGTAGGCCTTGGAGGACTCGAGCTGCGCGGCGGCGGCGGAGGGGCCGAACACCCGTCGGCCCGCGGCGCGCAGCCGGTCGGCGAGGCCTTCGGCCAGCGGCGCCTCCGGGCCGATGACGACGAGGTCCATCGTCGCGGCCGCGGCCTCGATCTCGGCCGGGTCGATCGCCTCGGCGATGGTGGCGAGGCCGGCATTGGGGCCGCCGGCGAAGGCGAGGTAGGCGACCTTCGGCGAGCGTTTCACCGCCGCGGCGAGCGCGTGCTCCCGCCCGCCCGAGCCGACGATCAGAACTCGTGCACCCGAAGGCGCCGCAGACGGAGACGACATGCCGCGAAGGATCCTGTGTGCGTGTGATTTGCGAGCCGTCATAGACCATGCGAGGTCAGGAGGCGAACACCGGAGGATGGACCGTGGTAACGCGTGTGGACCAGGGGCGTGTGGCCGACGCCCCAGCGCAGAATTTCGTCGACCGGGTGCTGCCGCAGGCGCTGCGCCCCTATGCCCGCCTGGCGCGGCTCGACCGGCCGATCGGCTGGTGGCTGCTGCTGTGGCCGGGCTGGTGGAGCGTGGCGCTGGCCGGTGTCGCCCTCGGCGCGCCGCCCGACGTGTGGCATCTGGTGCTGCTGCTGGTCGGCGCGGTGGTGATGCGCGGTGCCGGCTGCACCTACAACGACATCCTCGACCGAGACATCGACGCGCGCGTCGAACGCACCCGATCGCGACCGATCCCGTCCGGCCAGGTGAAGGTCGAGGCGGCGATGCTGTTCATGCTGGGGCTGGCGTTCGTCGGCCTCGCGGTGGTGCTGCAATTCAACGCCTTCACGATCGTCCTGTCGTTCGGCTCGCTGGTGATCGTGGCGCTCTACCCACTCGCCAAGCGCGTCACGGACTTCCCGCAGGTGGTGCTGGGGTTCGCCTTCTCGTGGGCGGCCCTGGTCGGCTGGGCGGCGACATTCGGCAGCCTCTCCGCAGCGCCGGTGCTCATCTATGTCGGGTCGATCTTCTGGACGGTGGGGTACGACACGATCTACGCGCACCAGGATCGGCGCGACGATGCCATCATCGGCGTGCGCTCCACGGCGCGGCTCTTCGGCGGGCACAGCAAGCCGGCGGTGGGCGGGGTCTACGCCATCGCCGTGGCGCTGTTCGCGGCGGCGACCTACCTCGCCGGCGGTGGTGTGCTGGCGTTCGCGGGGCTGGCGGCGTTCGCGGCACACCTGGCGCAGCAGGTGACGCGCCTGTCGCCGGACGATCCGGCCGCCTGCCTCGCCGCGTTCCGGTCCAATCGCTGGGCCGGCTGGCTCTTCTTCGCCGGCCTGGTGGCCGACGGGGTGTTCGCCTCGATCTGAGCGGGAGGGCGCGTGCCGCCCCCCGTCGGTGGATCGCGCCCCTCGGTCAGAGGATGAAGTCGTCGGCCGAGAGGTCGGCCAGGGTGGCGCCCTCCACCGTGAGGCCGTCTTCCCGGCCGAAGGTGATGTGGACGCCGCGCCCGGTCTGCACCATCGCGCCGGTGAGCGCCGCGTAGGTCCCGAGCGACAGCGCGGCGAGATGGATCTTGTCCACGCCCGGCTCGAAATCGCGGATCGTGTCGTTCCCTTGGTCGGGACCGACGACGAAGCGGTCCGCCCCGCGCCCCCCGATCAGCAGATCCGTGCCGGTTCCGCCCCGCAGATTGTCGCGCCCGGCGTTGCCGAACAGGACGTCGTTGCCGTCCTGTCCGAGGAGCACGTCGTTGCCGCCTTCGCCGCGGACGACGTCGGCGCCCCGGCCGCCGCGGATCCGATCGTCGCCCTCGCCGCCCGACAGCGCGTTGCGCCCCGCGTTGCCGAGGATGAAGTTGGCCCGCGCATCACCGGTCACGTCGAGCCCCGCGGTGCCCGTCAGCGCCGCGACCTCGACGTTGCGGTAGGCGCCGAGGTCGATGTCGACGGTGGCGGAGCGCACCAGGTCGACCCCCTCGCCCGCCGCCTCGACGATGCGATCGCCCCGTTGGTCGACGACGTAGACGTCGTTGCCGGAGCCACCTTCCATCGTGTCGGCGCCCGGCCCTCCGTCCAGCGTGTCGTTCCCCGCGCCGCCGGCGAGCGTGTCGCCCCCGGCATTGCCGGAGAGGAGGTTGGCGAGGCCGTTGCCGCCGATGGCGTCCGCGCCCGACCCGCCGGACGCGTTCTCGATCGCGACCCCGCCGGCGATGGTGAAGCCACCGTAGATCCCCGCCGCGTAGGACACGACGCCCCCGCCGGTCGCAGCGGAACCGGTGATGGTCGCGGCGGTGAGGTCGATCACCGTGGCGCGGGTGCCGGCGGCGGCGATGGTGTCGACCCCGCCGGTGTCCCAGATGGTGGCGTAGCCGGTGCCGGGGGCGTTGGTCATGGGCAGGGTGTAGGTGTCATTCCCGGCGTTGTGGGTGGTGTCGGCACCGTATTTCTTCTGGATCAGGGCGATGTCGAGCGCGGCGGGCGTGAGATTGAATCCGTAGCGCTGGTCCGGCGACGGGCCGGACGGCCCGTCCCACCAACCGTCGTTGTAGGACATGACGGTGAAGACGCCCTGATCGAGGCTGGGGCCGCCGGTCGCGCCGGCCATGATGGTGGAGCCGCCACCGTCGTCGTGCGGGTGGGCGAGGCCCAGGCCATGCCCGAACTCGTGCAGGAAGGTGAGGAAGGTGTTGGATCCGGCCGCCAGGAGGCCACCCGCGGCATCGGACCAGAGGTCGGCGCCGTCGTTGAACCAGCCGACGCCCTCCTGCCAGCCGAGCGAGGGGTCGGGCGGGTTGAACCAGCCGAGCGCATCGCCGCCGGGATTCTTCGTCAGGATGAAGTCGGCCGTGCCGGCGCTCGCGACCTCCACGAAGCTCAGGTTGGAGACGTCCTCGTAGGTGCCGAGCGCCTCGAACACCTGGGCGCGCTCGTAGGGGGTCCAGTCGGCATCGTTGCGGCTACCGTCGAAGCTCTCGCCGCCCCGCGCGAAGTAGACCGCGACCGTGGTCCCCGCGACGCGCACGCCCCAGTCGATCGCCTCCAGAGGGTCTGCGGCGTCGGCCTGGGTGACCTTGAGCCGGTAGCCACCGGAATCGTTGGCGTAATAGGAGCCGGGGACGACGTAATAGGTCGCATCCTCGGCGAAGCCGATGGTGAGCGCGGCGTCGAGGCCGACCGCGTCGTCGTTCTCGGCGACGACGTTGCCGCGCGCGTCGACCAGGGTGAGGTAGGGATCGGACAGGCGCACGCCCGCGATGCGCACCGCGCTCAGGGTGATGTCGTACGTCTCGCCGGCGACGAAGTCGAACGCGTACCAGTCTTCGTCGATCGACGGGTGGTCGGGATTGCGGCGCACGACGATGGAGCCGAGGACCGGCGTGTCCAGGGCCAGGGGGGCCGCGGTCGCCGGTGTGTCGCCAGGGTCGCCGCGGTTGACGGCGGACGGGGCGGGGCCGGCCGGGCGCGGCTGGGGTGCGGCCTGCCCGCCGGGGGCAGGTTCGGTGTCGCGCGCCGAGGGTGCGCCGGTCGAGATCGTCCCTGCCATCAGGTACTCTTATACCGTGGAAGCGCTGCCGATCCCGCGCAATCTAGGCGCTTTTTCGACGAGCCGAATCTATCACTGCGCGCATCGCCGCAACAGGCATCGCACGCTAAAGTCAGCTACCGGGAAATGACGGTGGGTTCGATTTCCATGCGCACCATGGCGCCGGATCGCACCAGATCGCGGCCGAGCGAGCGGCAGCGGAGCACCCGCGGCGAACGGGCGGCGTGCGATACGTCGTAAGCCCGGCGCGAGGCGGTCGGGCGGGAGGTCAGCGTCGGGCGAGGCCGGCGCGGGGGAGGCGAGGGTCGGAATGCCCGGCGCGCCTCGGCGGGCGCCCCGGCGGGTGTCTCAGCGTGCGGCGCTGCGGTGCACGTCGGCGGCGCGGCGCTTGCGGCCGTAGCGGGAGCGGCGGCCGACCAGCGCGGAGCCCCGGCGGCGCGGCGAAGGCCGCTCGGCCAGCACCACGCCCATCGCGGTCAGCTCGGCGTGCACGCTGCCGTCTTCGTTGACGGCCAGCAGCGGCAGGTTCAGCGCCTTGGCCCAGGCCTGCCACTCCCGCGCCACGGTCGCAGCCTCGGTCGAGGTGGACAGCGGGATCGACAGACGCGGATTCTCGTGCACCAGGGTCAGGTTGAAGACCGGCTCGCCGTCACCGCTGCGCACCGCGACGCCCACCCCCCGGAAGGAGGAGACCGGCCGGGTGGAGATCCCGTCCGAGGCCGCCGCCATTTGGGTGACGTTCAGGGTGTGATTGGCAACCTCCAGCGCAACCGTCGTGTCGGCATCGCCGCTCATGAGGCCCTCGATCTTGCGCGGCGCGGTCGGCCGGCGGACACCCATGCGGTGTGGCTCCATGTCGTTGTCCGGCACCCAGCGGAAGGCGGACAGCGGGGCACGGACGGTCGCGATATGAACGGCATCGGGGGTCGACTGGCAGGCGGTGGCGTTCATGGGGCGTCTCTTCGAAACGTGAACTCGTCGGATGAAGAGAGACTACCCCCGCCGCTTTTCGTCTCGGCTAAGTGCGAATGGTGAATCCGGAGGCCGCTGTTGAGAGAGGCGTAACCTTGTCCGAGCGGGACCCGCAGAATGCCTGGAGGTTGGGTGAACGCCTTGCCGTGGCGATTCAGGCTTCCTAAACCCTATTCGATGCCAAACCCCACTGCGTTCTCAAACACTGCCGATCTGACCAGCCTCGCGGAGGCCGCGCTCGACGCGGCCAAGGCCGCCGGTGCGGATGCGGCCGATACGGTGGTCGCCGCCGGCACGTCCACGGCGGTGACCCTGCGCAACGGCGTGACCGAGGAGGTCGAGCGCTCCGAAGGCGCGGAGATCGGCCTTCGCGTCTTCGTCGGCGCCCGCAGCGCCCTGGTGGGGGTCGCCGACCAGCGCGACCTCGCCGAAGCCGCCGCCCGGGCCGTCGCCATGGCCAAGGCGGCCCCGGAGGACGACACCGTCGCCCTCGCCCCGGCCGACCAACTCGCCAAACCGCCCTTCCCGGACCTCGACCTCGACGACGGCGTGGAGCCGGACGTCGACGCGCTGACCGCCCGCGCGCGCACGATGGAAGAGGCGATGCTGGCCGTCGCCGGCGTCACCAACTCCAACGGCGTGTCGGCGGGGGCACGGCGGGCGACGCGGGTGCTCGCGACCAGCACCGGCTTCCTCGCCGCCTACGGCGCGACGATGCATCACCAGAGCGCGACGGCGATCGCCGGCGACGGCACGCGGATGGAACGCGACAGCTGGTCGAGCGTGCGCCGGCACCTGGCGGACCTCGCCGCGGCGGACGAGATCGGCCGCATCGCCGCCGAGCGCACCGTGCGCAAGCTCGACGCGCGACAGCTCACCACGCGCCGCGGCACCATCATCTTCGAGCCGCGCGCGGCGTCCGGGTTCGTCGGGCACCTCCTGTCGGCCGTCAACGGCGCGGCGGTGGCGCGGGGGGCCAGCATCCTCGCCGGAAAGCGCGGCACCGAGGTGATGGCCGACACGATCACCATCCGCGACGACCCGGCATTGCCGCGCGGCCGCGCCTCCCGCCCGTTCGACGGCGAGGGCCTCGCCGCCGCTGCGGTCGACATCGTCTCCGGTGGCACTCTCCAGGCCTACATCCTGGACCTGTCCACCGCGCGGCGTCTGGGCGAGACGTCCAACGGGCGCGCCGCCCGCGGCACCGGCTCACCGAGCCCGGCGCCGACCAACGTCACGGTCACCGGCGGCTCGGGCGACCTCGCGGCGCTGATGGCGGAGGCGGGGTCGGGCGTGCTGGTGACGGATCTGATCGGCATGGGCGCGAACGTCGTCAACGGCAATTATTCGCGCGGCGCGGCCGGGTTCTGGTTCGAGAACGGCGAGATCGCCTACCCGGTCGCGGAGATCACCGTCGCCGGGTCGCTGGCGCAGATGTTCGCCGCCGCCCGCTTCGGAGACGACGCGCCGGGCCTCGCCTCGGTGGACGCCCCCTCGATCGCCATCGCGGGAATGACGATCGGTGGCCGCTGAGAGCGATCTCGACCTCCTGGTGCGCGCCGTGCGCCGGGCGGGGCAGGTCGCCCTCGCGTGGCGAGGAACGGCGCGCAGCTGGTCCAAGGCCGACGGTTCGCCGGTGTCGGAGGCGGACCTCGCCGCCAACGACGCGTTGCAGGACGTCCTGTGCGCCGCCCGGCCGGACTACGGCTGGCTGTCGGAAGAGAACGGCGGCAAGTCCGGCTCGGGGCGGAGCTTCGTCGTCGACCCGATCGACGGCACCCGAGCCTACGTCGCCGGCGGCAGCGACTGGACGGTCGTCGCGGCGGTGCTCGATGGGGGCCGGCCGGTCGCGGGGGCGATTTTCCGGCCGGTCGTCGGCACACTCTATAGTGCAGCGCGCGGCGGCGGGGCGATGCGCGACGGCCGCCCGGCGAAAGTCTCGCGCCATGCGGGCCTGCAGGCGGCGCGCGTCGCCATGCCGGCGCCGCTCTACCGCGACGGACCGTTCCAAGAGGCCGGCGTGGAGCGGGCGAAGTACATCTCGTCGATGGCGCTGCGGCTGGCCAAGGCGGGCGACGGACGGCTCGACGCGGTCATCACCAAGCAAGGCCCGCACCATTGGGACCTTGCGGCGGCCGACCTCTTCGTGCACGAGGCTGGCGGTACGTTGACTGACCTGGCAGGCGAGACGCTGGACTATGCGGCCGAAACCACGAGCCATGGCGCGATCGTCGCCGGAAGTCCCGACCTGTCGGACTCCTTGCGGCGCCTGGCGGCCGGCCACGATCCCGCAATGTAATCGACTGTAATTTCTGGCGACGTTACTTCCCGATACGTTAACATAAACGGAACGGACATGGCGGACAAGCAGCTTCTTCATCTCGTCATCGGCGGCGAGCTGGCCGACCCCACGGGCGTGACTTTCCGTGATCTCGAGGATGTCGACATCGTCGGCGTCTTCCCCAACTACGCCGAGGCACACAAAGCGTGGCAGAAAAAGGCGCAGCAGACGGTGGACAATGCGCACATGCGCTACTTCATCGTCCACCTTCACCGCCTGCTCGACCCGGAGACCGGCCAGCCCGCGTGACGGGCCTCGTCTGGTCGCTCTACGGGGCGGTCGGCCGGGCCGCCGCGCCGCTCGCACGGCGCTATCTGGCACGCCGGGTCCTCCGCGGTAAGGAAGACCCCGCGCGCCTCGACGAGAAACGCGGCGTCGCCTCGCTGCCGGCGTTCGGCGAGGCCCCGCTCTGGATCCACGCCGTCAGCATCGGCGAGAGCGTCGCGGCGCTGACCTTGGCGCAGCGGCTCGCCGCGCGCGGCTGGCCCATCCTCCTCACCACGTCGACCCCCGCGGCCGCGGCGCGCCTGGCCCCGGCGCTGACGGACCGCATCGTCCAGCAATATGCTCCGCTGGACGCGCCGCCCTTCGTGGCGCGCTTCCTGGCGCACTGGCGCCCGGCCGCGGCGATCTTCATCGAGTCCGAGATCTGGCCGACGACGCTGCGGGCCCTTGCCCGGCGCGGCATCCCCCTGGCCCACGTCAACGCCCGCCTGTCGGACCGCTCGTTCGCCGGCTGGCAGCGCTGGAGCGGACTCGCCCGTCCGCTCTTCGAGGCGATCGACCTGGCGCTCGCCCAGTCTCCCGAGCAGGCCCGCCGGTTCGGCGCCCTCGGCGCCCGTCGCGCGACATCGACCGGGAACATCAAGTTCGATGCCGCCCCGCCCGAGGCCGACCCCGAGGCCGCCGCGGACCTCGCCGCCGTGATCGGCGATCGGCCGGTGTGGCTCGCCGCCAGCACCCACCCCGGCGAGGACGAGGTGGTGCTCGCCGCCCACCGCAGCCTCGCCGCGCGCTGGCCGAACGTGCTGACCATCATCGCCCCCCGCCACATCGACCGCGGGACCGGCGTGGCGGAGCTGGCGTCGGCCGCCGGCCCGGTCACGCGGCGCAGCGCAGGCGCAGGGCCCACCGGCGCCATCTACATCGCCGATACCATGGGCGAACTCGCCACCCTGTTCGACGTGGTCGGCACGGTGCTGCTGGGCGCGTCGCTGCGACCCTATGGCGGGCACAACCCGGCCGAGCCGGCCGCCTTCGGCGCCGCCCTCCTGACCGGGCCGACCCACGGCGTGATGTTCGAACCCTTCCTCGCCGCCGGCGCCGCCCGCCTCGTCGACGATGCGACCTTGGCCGACGCGGTCGGCGAACTCCTGGCCGACCCGGCCGAGCGAGCACGTCGCGGCGAGCTCTCCCGCACCGTGCTCGAGGCCGAGCGCGGCGCCGTCGACCGGACCATGGACGCGCTCGCCGCATGGCTTCCCGGCCGCCTCGCCGCACGATCGCCCGCCGCGCGGGCCGCCCCGGCCGTGCGGGGCGACACGGGCGGCACGGGCGACAATGCCGACGTCGACGGGGGGGCGACGTGAGGGCGCCGGACTTCTGGTGGGCGCCGCGGATGGGCCTCGCCGCCTCGCTGCTGGCGCCGGCCGGCTGGGTCGTCGGCACCGTCGCCGCGCACCGCATGCGCCGTGCGCCGGACGCGCGGCTCGCGATCCCGGTCGTGTGCATCGGCAACCCCACCGTCGGCGGCGCGGGCAAGACGCCCGTCTCGATCGCCGTGGCGCGCGCGCTCGTCGCCGCCGGCGCCCGCCCCGTCTTCCTCACTCGCGGCTATGGCGGGAAGGCCGCCGCGCCGCGGATCGTCGCCGGCCAGTCCGCCTCCGAGGTCGGCGACGAACCGCTGCTGCTGGCCGCGGTCGCCCCGACCGTCGTCTCGCCGGACCGCGCCGCCGGCGGCCGCCTCGCCGCCACGCTCGGCGACGTCGTGGTGATGGACGACGGCTTCCAGAACCCCGGCCTCGCCAAGAGCTGGTCGGCGATGGTGATCGACGCGGCGGTCGGTCTCGGCAACGGCGCGGTCACGCCGGCCGGGCCGCTGCGTGCCCCGCTGGCGGCGCACCTCGGTGCCGACGCGTGGCTCGTCGTCACCGGCGACGATCGCGTGCGCGCGGCGCTGCCGGCCACACTGCCCGCGCGCGCGGTCCACGAGGTCCGCCTCGTCGCCGCCGCGCCCGAGCCGCTGGACGCCCGGCCCGTCCTCGCCTTCGCCGGGATCGGCCGGCCGCAGAAGTTCTTCGCCAGCGTCCAGGCCCTCGGCGGCCACATCGCCGAGCGCCACCCCTTCGCCGACCATCATCATTATAGCGAGGCCGACGCCGAGCGGATCACGGCGCGCGCCGCCGCGCTCGGCGCCCGGCCGGTGACGACGGCGAAGGATCACGTACGGCTGGCCGCCGCCGGCGCAGCGGGGCGACGGCTCGCCGAGGCGGCCTTGGTGGTCACGGTGGAGGCGGTCCTGCCGCCGGCGGTGGTGGATCAGGTGACGGCGCTCGTTCAGGCCGCGTAGGCGGGGTGCCGGCGCGCTCAGCGCGGGGCGCGGGAGAGACCGCGCCGGCAGAAATCGCGCACCGCGCGGTAAGCGGTGCGCCGGGGCACGGCCACCGCCGGGCGCACGGCCGCGCGCGGCGTCCGCAGGGCGATCGGCCACGCCTCCCGCGCTATGCGCCTCAGCTCCTGGTGCTCGAAGTCGACAAAAGGCATCGTCCCATCCTCGTCCTGCTCATCATTCGCGCTTGGAATAAGTGAGCCGGATATAGGTCAGGCCGTGGGCGCCTCCGTGCTCTCCGTCACAGTGTCGCGCGGCGGCTCGTCCACCTCGCGCGTGTCCGTCCGGGTCGGCGGTGGGAGTTGCGCGGGCCCGCCCGCCGGCGCCCGCTCCGCCACCTTCACCGAGCGCGCCAGCTTCGACACCGCCGGCGCCACGGCGATCCTGCCCTCGTTGACGAACGCCTCGTGGTTCTTCTCCACCTCGGACAGGACGTAGCGGTAGTTGACCATCATGCCGTAGGCGCTGGCGAGACCGCGGGGCGACACGTCGCCGGCGAAGTTGATCTGCTCCAGCCGTGCCCCGTTGCCGAGATGGAAGCGCGCCACCGGGTCCCGGGGGCGCCCATGGTCCTTCGCCTCCAGCAGGTAATGCGCCGTCAACGGCACGAAGGCGGCCTCCGCGGCCTTAGCCTGGGCGGTGTTGTTGACCCAGCCGTCCTCCAGCGCCCTCAGCAGCGTGCGGGTCGCCTCGTCCACCGCGCTGGTCGGCCGCGCCGTCTCCTCGGAGAGCCATTTGGCGAAGCCCGGCACCGGCGACAGGGTGACGAAGTTCTTCAGGTTCGGCAGCTCGTTGGCGAGGTCCGTCGCCACTTGCTTGATCAGGAAGGAGCCGAACGAGATCCCCCGCAGCCCGTCCTGGCAGTTGGAGATCGAGTAGAAGACGGCCGTCGTCGCGCTCTGCGGGTCGATCGGCTCGCGCTCGCCCGACAGGATGGGGCCGATGGCGCGCGGGATCTCGGTCGTCAGCGCCACCTCGACGAAGATCAGCGGCTCGTCGCCCAGGCGCGGGTGGAAGAAGCCGAAGAGGCGGCGGTCCGGCACGTCGATCCGCCGGCGCAGGTCGTTCCAGTCGGTGATCGCGTGGACGGCCTCGTAGCGGATGATCTTCTCCAGCACGGCCGCCGAGGTCTGCCAGCTGATCTCCCGCAGCATCAGGAAGCCACGGTTGAACCACGCCGCGAACAGGCGCTTGAGGTCGTCGTCGACCGTTGCGAGGTCGGGGTGGTTGGACAGCCGGTCGATCAGCTCGCAGCGCATCGCCACCAGCGCCTGCGTGCCGCCCTGCACCTGGTTGAGGCGGCGGAAGATCTCGACGCGGCGCGGCTCGGCCGCGCGTTGCAATGCCTTCGCGGTGACGCCACTCGGCTTGTCGAGGTAGGCCTCGGCGGCCTCGGCGAGGCGCTCCGGCTCGGGACCATAGTCGGCCGCCAGGGTGCGGAAGACGAACGTGCGCCCGGCGCTGTCGAGGTCACGGTAGGCGCGCAGGAATTCCGCCGCACGCTCCAGCGACGAGGACTCGCCCCGCCCGTTGAGCAGGCTCTCGATCAGCTGGGCGAGATCGCGCCGGCTGGTGCGCCGTGGCTTGCGGCGCTCGCCGAAGAGGCGATTGTCCGTGATGGTGGAGAGCAGGTCGTTGATGACGCTGGTCTGTCGCATGGGTACGCTCCCGCGCGGCGTGGCACAAACTTGCCTTAGGGTATAGCACTCGGCGGACCGATGAGGATGCGAATGCCCGAACAGAGTTATAGCGTGCGGCACGTGAAGACGGCCTACTCCGGCTTCATGACCCTCGACCTTTATGAAGCGACGATCGAGTTGAACGGCCACGCCACCGAGATGGTGCGCGAGGTGCACGACCATGGCCATGGCGCGTGTGTCCTGCCGTTCGATCCGGAGCGCCGCACATGCCTCCTGGTCCGCCAGCTGAGGTTGCCCGTCCACGTGGTGGAAGGCAATGGCCTCATCCTGGAGGCGGCCGCCGGGCTGATCGACAAGGACGACGCCAGCCCCGCCGCCGCCGCGCAGCGCGAGGCCGCGGAGGAGTTGCGCTACCTGGTGCGAAACGTCGCGCCGGTGGGCACCGTCTACCCGATCCCCGGCATGGTGACGGAGCTGATGCACTGCTTCGTCGCCGAGTACGCCGCCGCCGACCGGATCACCGAGGGCTTCGCCGCGGACGAGGACGAGGTGATCGAGGTCGAGGAGTGGGGCCTCGACGACCTGTGGCGCGCCTGGAAGGACGGCCGTCTGCGCGACGGCAAGGCGGTCATGTGCCTCATGGGCCTGAAGCTCGACCGGCCGGAGCTCTTCACCGTCTGAGGCGACGATCGCCTCACGCGCCCGCCGGGATCGCCGGCGGTGCGGCGGGGGCGGCCTCCCACTGGCGCACCATCGTGCGGGCCAGCGTCTCGGCGGCGCAGCGGTTGGGGCCGTCGGGCGAAACGCCGATGGAGTAGACCGCCCCGGCGACGCGCAAGTCCGGCCAAGGCTCCACCAGGAGGCCCTGGGAGAGCTGTGGGCCGAGCAGCTCCAGCGGCGCCACGATGGCGCCGAGCCCGGCGAGCGCCGCCTCCAGCGCGACATAATAATGCGGGTAGACCTTCGCCGGGCGCGCCGGCCGCCCGCGGAACGCGTGCTGGCACCAGCGGGCGAGCTCGCCGGTGCGCGTCGCCGCGTCGACGAAGGGGAGGCGCGCCGGGTCGGTCACGTCGAGAAGGTTGGGCGGCACCAGGAGGCCGAGCTGCTCGACGAAGAGCGGCCGCGGCGCGAAGCGCGGCGCCAGTGCCTCCCCCCGCCGCACCACCAGATCGAACTGCAGTGCGTCCCAGTCCTCGGTGGTGTGGGTCGGGCGGACGCGGATCCCCGTGTCGCTGCCGGCGATATCGAGCCGTGGCAGGCGCGGGATGAGCCAGCGCATGGCGAAGGTGGCGGGAGCGACGACCGTCAGCACCTCCTGCCGGTCGCTGGCGAGCACATCGTCGAGTGCGGTCTCGATTTCCTCCAGCGCGCCGCCGACGGCCGCCGCGAGACGCTCGCCGGCCGCGTTGGCGACCATGCCGCCCCGCCGACCGCTGAACAACGGCCGCCCCAGCCACTGCTCCAGATGTGCGAGTTGCTTACTCACCGCTCCGTGCGTCACGGATAAATCATCGGCCGCGGCCGACACACTGCCCGTTCGCACGACACTCTCCAGTGCAATGAGAGATTTTATCGGCAGTATTCGTCGTTTTGTCATGTGAATTCATCTCACATTGCGCGAATTTATTTCCATTGCTTGCGAGTCGTCGTTGGCGCTACCTCGTTCCCCAACGCGAATGCGTTCTGTATTCTTGACGAACCTCCTTATACATCAAACACATGGCGGTTTGATTACGGGCGGTCGTGAGCGCTGGAGGATCAATGGCTCTCGCAATGGACACCGCCACAGGAACCCCCGCCGCCGAGGTCGAAGTCAACGGGCGCCGCTATGCGCTGCCGCACCGCCCGGTCGCCGTGATCTGCTACGACGGGTGCGACCCGGCCTACGTCGCCGCCGCGCGCGAGGCCGGCATCGTCCCGCACCTCGCCCGCATGATGGACGAGGGCTTCGCCGCCACCGCGCTCGCCGCGATGCCGACCTTCACCAACCCCAACAACGTCTCCATCGTCACCGGCGCGCCGCCGGCCGTCCACGGCATCTCCGGCAACTACTATTACGACGCCGCGACCGGCCGTGAAATCATGATGCTCGACGCGGAGGGGATGCGCGGCGGCACGGTGCTGGCCGCGCTCGCCGCGGCAGGCGTGCGCGTCGCGGCGGTGACGGCCAAGGACAAGCTCCTCAAGGCCCTCGCGAAGGACCTCGCCGGTATCGCCTTCTCCGCCGAGCGTGCCGACGAGGCGACCCTCGCCGCCAACGGCATCGAGGACGCCACCCGCCTCGTCGGCCGCCCGGCGCCGGAGCCGTAC
This sequence comes from Acuticoccus sp. I52.16.1, assembly GCF_022865125.1. Taxonomy (NCBI): domain Bacteria; kingdom Pseudomonadati; phylum Pseudomonadota; class Alphaproteobacteria; order Hyphomicrobiales; family Amorphaceae; genus Acuticoccus; species Acuticoccus sp. I52.16.1. Next base: position 1,962,431 of record NZ_CP094828.1, read on the forward strand.
GTCCCCGATCTCTCGCTCTTCGTGCTCGACGCCGGCGTGCGGCTCATCGGCGAGGGGATGGCCGACGTCGCCTACCTCTCGCTGTCGGACCTCGTGCAGCACTCGCACGCTCCCGGCACGCCCGAGGCCAACGCCTTCATGGCGGCAGTCGACCAGCGCGTCGGCGCGCTGCTGGCGGCGGGGGCGGTGGTCGGCATCGTCGCCGACCACGGCATGAACGACATGGCCGAGGACGGCGGAGCGGCGCGGGTCACCTACCTCGCCGATCGCCTGGACGCCGCGTTCGGCGAAGGCCGCACCCGCGTCGTCTGTCCCATCACCGACCCGTTCGTGCGCCATCACGGCGCGCTGGGCGGTTTCGTGCGGGTCCACGTCACCGACCCGGCGCTCGCCGCCGCCGAGGTGCTGGCCGCGGTGGCGGCGATGGACGGCGTCGGCGAGGCCCTCTCCGGGGCCGAGGCCGCCGCCCGGTTCGAGCTGCCGCCCGAGCGCGAGGGCGACGTCGTGGCGATCGGCGCCCCCAACGTCGCGCTCGGGGCCCATGCGGCGGACCACGACCTCTCGGCCCTGGCCGGCACGCGGCTGCGCTCCCACGGCGGGCTCGCCGAGCAGCGGGTGCCGTTCGTCCTGTCCCATCCGCTCACCGACGCCTACCGCGCCAAGGCCGCCGGCCCGCTGCGCAACTTCGACATCTTCGACTTCGCGCTGAACGGGGTGCGCGGATGACCCGCGCCTTCGCCATCGTCCTCGACGGGTTGCGCCGCGACCTCGTCACGCCCGAAACGACGCCGCACCTGATGCGCTTCGCCGACACCGCGACGCGCTTCACCGCCCACCGCTCGGTCTTCCCGTCGGCGACACGCGTGGTTTCGGCCGCGTTCGCCACCGGCTGCCATCCGGCCCGCAACGGGTTGCAGGGCAACACCGTGGCGCTGATGGCCAACGGGCGGCTGGCGCTTCACGACGTCGGCAAGCCGGAGTTCTTCGCCACCAAGCGGGCGGCGACCGGCAGCACGCTCGACCAGCCCACCATGGCCGAGCGGCTTTCGGATCGCGGCGGCGTCGTCGTCTTCAACAACGTCTCGCCGGGGGCGGCCTACGCGCACGACCCGGACGGGCACGGCACCGTCTACCACCGCGCCGGCTCGCACGGGCCGGGCCTCGGCCCGGTCGCCCGCCCGCTCGCCGTCACGCTCGGCATCGACGGGGACGAGGCGATGGCCGAGCGTTTCGTCGCCGAGGCGGTCGACCCCGCCGGCCCGCACGGGCGCACCGCGCTCGCCGTCCTGTGGCTCTCCGAGCCCGACACCACGCAGCACGCCGCCCCGCTCGGCTCGCCGGACGCCCTCGCGGTGCTCCGGCGGGCGGACGCCGTCGCCGGCCGCGTCCTCGCCGCGATCGACGCCGCGCATCCGGCCGGCCCCGACGCGCCGCTCGTCGCCATCCTCTCCGACCACGGCCACCAGACGGTCGGCAGCGTGATCGACATCGACGCCTTCCTCGTCGCCGAGGGGCTGAAGGCGAAGGGCGCGGACGACGTCCTCGTCGCGCCCAACGGGACCGGCGCCCTCGTCTACGTCCACCCGGACGGCGCCGACCGCATACCCGCCATCGTCCGCGCGCTGGAGGCGGTGCCCTGGACCGGCGCGGTCTACGCCGGCGAAGAGCTCGCCCGTGTCGGCCACGCGCCGGTCGGCGGGCTCGCCGTCGCCGTTTCCATGGCGGCCAGCGACGCGCCCAACGCCTACGGCATCCGCGGCACCAGCGCCGTCGTGCGGCCCTGCGGCAGCAAGGCCGACCGGCTCGGCTGCGGCCAGCACGGCGGTCTCGGCGCCGGCGAGCAGTCTCCCTTCCTCATGATGCGTGGCGCGGGCTTCCGCCCCGGTGCCGCGCTCGGCGAGCCGACCTCCGCGGTCGACCTCGCGCCCACCATCCTCACCCATCTCGGCGTCCCCCACCGGGGGCTCGATGGGCGGGACCTCCACGCCACTCTGGAACCCATCGGAGATCAACGGCCATGACGACCAAGCCCTTCGCCCGGATCGACCGCCGCCGGCTCATGCTCGGCACCGCCGCCGCAGCGCTGTTCGCGTCGGCACCGCTGGCCCTCGCCCCCGAGGCGCGCGCCCAGGACCCCGTCAAAGGCGGCACCCTGCGCTACGCGACGCTCGGCCTCGACACCTCCGACCCCCACCGCCACACCGGCTCCATCGCCGTGCAGCAGCTCTATGTCGAGGCGCTGACCTCGATCGGTCCCGACGGCCGCGTCGAGCCCTTCCTCGCGAAGGGGTGGGACATCTCCGAGGACGGCAAGACCTACACCTTCACGCTGCGCGACGGCGTCACCTTCCACAACGGCGACCCGATGGATGCCGAGGCGGTCGCCGCCAACATCCGCCGCGTGAAGGAGAACGTCACCGGCGGCTGGCTCGCCTCCGCGATGAAGCTCGTCGAGAGCGTCAAGACCGAGGGCGACGACGCCGTCGTCATCACCATGAGCGAGCCCTACGCCCCGCTCGTGAACCTCATGTCCGAGCTGTGGATCGTCTCCCCCGCCTCCGAGGGCTGGGACGAGACCATCAAGACCCCGATCGGCACCGGCCCGTTCACCTTCGGCGAGTGGCGCCCGCAGGTGTCGCTGACCGCCCCGGCCTACGAAGCCTACTGGCGCGGCGACGACATGCCCTACCTCGCCGCGGTCGAGGTGAACCTTCGCGAGGACATCGACAAGGGCAACGCTCTGCGCGCCGGCGACCTCGACATCGTCAACGTCGACCGTGACGTCGCCCGCCGCCTCGCCCAGGACCCGGCGATCCGCACGTCGACGCTGAAGGACTCCACCTGGTACTTCGCCGCGTTCAACAACCGCAGCCCCCGCGCCCCGTTCGACGACCCGAAGGTCCGCGAAGCGCTGATGTACGCGATCGACAAGCGTGCCTTCATGCAATTCATCGCCCCCGAAACGGGCGTAGTCTCCAACCAGATGGTCATGCCCGGCCACGTCTACTACGACGCGGCGATCGGCGAGGCGGACGCGCACAAGGGTGCCGACCTCGACAAAGCGAAGGCGCTGCTGGCCGAGGCCGGCGTCGACCCCTCCACCATCACCATCGACCTCGTCTCCTGGCAGGAGAGCTACCCGCAGGTCGTCGTCCAGATGCTGCGCCAGCTCGGCTTCAAGGTGGAGCACTCCGCGCTCGACGACCTCGGCGCGCAGAACCGCCTCGGCCAGTACGACTGGGACATGGCGGTGATGGCCTCCGGCCCGCGTGCCGACATCTTCCTGCGCTACGTGCGGCTGATGAGCGACGGGCCGAACCCGGTCCTGTGGGGCGGCATCCAGGACGCCGAGCTCGACGGCCTCATCAAGGCCGCCGTCGCCGAGACCGACGAGGACGCCCGAAAGGCGCTCTATACCGAGGCCTTCCAGCGCGTGATCGACAACAAATACTTCATGGTGCTGGGTCATGCGCCGAACGCGATCGCCATGCGCGAGGCGGTGAAGGGCTACGAGCCGGGCTTCACCTGGTCGCCCAACTGGGTGAGCGGCGGCATCGCCCAGACCTTCCTGATCGAGGACTGAGGCCGGTGGCCCTCGCGATCAAGGCGGACGGGGCCCTCCCCGCCGCAGCGGCCCGCCGGGCGGGGGGCGGCCGCGTCCTCGTCGGCATCGCGGGGGCGGTCGTCTTCGCCATCATCCTCGCAGCGGTGTTCGCGCCGTGGCTCGTCACGCACGACCCGTTCGCGCAGGACCTTTTTCACCTCAACACGGCGCCGGGGGGCGAGCACCCCCTCGGCACCGACCATATCGGCCGCGACGTCTACTCCCGCCTCGTCATGGGGGCGCGGCTGACGCTGATCGTCGGTGCCGGAGGCGCGGCGATCGCCTTCCTGCTGGGCGGCGCGCTGGGGCTCCTCGGCATGGCGCTCGGCCGCTGGGGCGAACGGGTGGTCTTCGCCGTGATCGACCTCGTGCGCGCCGTCCCCGGCATCCTGCTGGCGCTCCTCATCATCGTCGCCGTCGGCGAGGGGACGGGGCCGGTGACCTTGGCGCTCGGCGTCTCGTTCGCGCCGTTCTTCGCCTACGTCGCGCGGGCGACGTTCAAGCGCGAGGCGGCGCAGGACTATGTACGCGTCGCCGGGCTCTTCGGCGGCGGGCGGCTGCATGTCCTGCGGCTGCACATCCTGCCCAACCTCTGCGGCAGCCTCGTCACGCAGGCGGCGATCATCCTGCCGCGCTGCATCGTGACCGAGTCGGTGCTGTCGTTCCTCGGCCTCGGCTCCTCGCCCGACGCGCCGACCTGGGGCCGCATGATCTCCGACGCCAGCCGCTACCTGGAAGTCTCGCCGCACGCGATCCTGGCACCCATCGCCGCCCTCGTCGCGCTGACGGTCAGCCTCCTGGTGCTGGGCGACGCACTGCGCGAGCGGCTCGACCCGCTGCGCGCCGGCGCCCTCCCGCCGGGAGCGGTCCGATGACGCGCCTCGGCGCCGTCGCCCTCGCCCTCCTGCGCATGGCGGTGCAGGCGGCGGGCATCGTCCTCGTCGTCTTCCTCTTGTGCCGCGTGGCGCCGGGCGACGCGGTCGACCGCATGGCCCTCGAGGGCGGGCTGACCGCCAGCGAAGAAGCCGAGTTGCGCAGCGAGATGGGCCTCGACAAACCCCTCCTCGTCGACCTCGCCAGCTGGGCCGGCCACGCGATCACCGGCGACTTCGGCCTCTCGCTGCGCTACGGCCGCCCGGTCGCCGACATGCTGGCGACCGCGCTCCCCACCACGCTCGCCCTTGCCGCCGGCTCCTTCGCGCTGGGGCTGATCATCGCGATGGGGCTCGCGGTGTCGGCCGCCGTCACCGGAAGCCGCGTGCTGGTGGGGTTCGTCAACCTCGTCAACATATGGTCCATCGCGCTGCCGACTTTCTGCGTCGGCGTGGTGGCGATCCTCGTCTTCTCCGTCTGGCTCGGCTGGCTGCCGGTGGTCGGCGCGCTGGCGATGCCGATCGTCATCATCGCGATCGACAATGCCGGGCAGATCGGCAAACCCCTCTTCGAGGAGCTGCGCGAGGCGGCGACCTCGGCCCATGTGCGCACCGCACACGCCAAGGGGCTCGGCCGGCCGCGCGTCGCCCTCTTCCACCTCCTCCCCACCGCGCTCCCCGTGGCGCTCGCCCTCTCGGGCCTGGTGCTGGCGGGGCTGGTGGCGGGGACGCTCACCATGGAGATCCTCTTCAGCCTGCCCGGTATCGGCAGCCTGATGCTCAACGCGATCCACGGGCGCGACTATCCCGTGGTGCAGGCCGCGATCACCGTCGTCGCCGTGGCGCTGGTGGTCATCAACGCGGTCATCGACATCATCCACCGCACTGTCGACCCGAGGCTGACGCGATGACCGACACCCCCCTCCTCGCCGTCGACGGACTGACGGTCCGCGCCGGCTCGCGCCCGATCGTGGTGGACGCGTCGCTGCGGCTCGCCCGCGGCGGCACGCTGGCGATCGTCGGCGAATCCGGTTCCGGCAAGTCCACGTTGGCCCTCGCGGTCACGGGCCTGCTGCCGCGCGGCCTGCACGCCGCGGCAGGCGCGATCCGCTTCGACGGTGCGCCGCTGCCCCTGAACGACGTCAAGGCGATGCGGGCGCTGCGCGGCCGGCGGATCGGCATGATCTTCCAGGACCCGATGGCCTCGCTGAACCCGTTCATGCGGGCCGGTCGTCAGATCGGCGAAGCGCTTGGCCGGGCCGGCGTCGCCGGGGCGGAGGCGCGGCGGCGGACCGAGGCGCTGCTGACCGAGGTGGAGCTGTCGCCGGCGCTGGCGACGCGCTACCCGCACGAACTCTCCGGCGGCCAACAGCAGCGCGTGATGATCGCGATGGCGCTGGCGGGCGCGCCCGACCTCCTGGTCGCCGACGAGCCGACGAGCGCGCTCGACCCCAACACCACCGCCGAGATCATCGCCCTGCTGGAGCGCCTGCAGCGGGATCACGGCATGGCACTCCTCCTCGTCAGCCACGACCTCTCCCTGGCGGCCGACGCCGACGACGTGATCGTCATGCGCGAGGGCCGCATCGTCGAGGCCGGCGCGGCCGCCTCGGTGCTCAACGCCCCGCGCGAGCCCTACACGCGCCGCCTGGTCGACGCCCGGCGCATGCTGAGCGACACGCGCGCGCCCGCCGCCCCCGCCGACGCACCCATCCGGGCCGCTGCCGAGCGCCTCGGCGTCGACTATCGCGGCGCCGGCCTCTTCGCCCGCCCGGTGCGGGCGGTGCGGAGCGCCGACGCGACGCTGCGCGCCGGACGCACGCTGGGCATCCTCGGCCGCTCCGGCTCGGGCAAGAGCACCTTGGCGCAGACGCTGGCGGCGATGCAGCGCCCCAGCACCGGCCGCGTGCAACTCCTCACCGCGACGATCACCGCGGACGGACCGCGGCTGCCGCGTGCGGACCGCCGCGCGGTACAATACGTCTTCCAGAACCCGCAAGGGGCGCTCAACCCGCGTCTGACGGTCGGCCGCGCGCTCGCCGAGCCGCTGCGCCTGGCAGGCCGGCAGGCCGGCCTCGCGGATCGGATCGCGGCGGCCCTCGGCGAAGTCGGCCTCGACCCGGCGATGGCGGCCCGCTATCCGCACCAGCTCTCGGGCGGCCAGCGGCAACGTGTGTGCATCGCTCGGGCGCTGATCTGCGAGCCGCAGGTGCTGATCTGCGACGAGGTCGTCTCCGCGCTGGACATGACGGTGCAGGCCGAGATCCTCGCCCTACTGGCCCGTCTGCAACGCGAGCGCGGCTTCGCGATGGCCTTCATCGGCCACGACGTCGACGTGGTACGCTGGATCGCCGACGAGATCGTCGTGATGTTCGAGGGCGCCATCGTCGACCGCTGCGCGCCGACGGACCTCGACGCACCGGAGCGCCACGCCGAAACGCGCCGCCTGCTCGCGCGGCGAACCCCACCGGCGCTGGCGGCCGCCTAGGTCGTGAACTCATGGTCCGGGATTCTCAAATGGTCGCGCCCATGATTCAATCTCCTGTCAGTCAGGAGTCGCGGTGTGGCACGTTACGATCTGAGCGAAGTGGAATGGTCGATCATCGAGCCGCTGTTGCCGCCGGCGCCGGCCGGAAAGCAGCGTGTGGACGACCGGCGTGTCCTCAACGGCATCTTCTGGGTGTTGCGGACCGGGTCACCGTGGCGCGACTTGCCGGCGCGCTATGGCCCATCGACGACGGTCTACAATCGCTTCAACAGATGGGCCAAGCGCGGCGTATGGCTGGCGGTGTTCGAGGCACTTGCTCGAGAAGAGCCGGCCGCGCTCCAGCTCATCGACAGCTCCATCGTGAAGGCTCACCAGCACGCAGCCGGCGGAAAAAAGGGGGCCCGGATCACGCCATTGGCCGTTCTCGTGGAGGACTGACGACCAAACTCCACGCCGTCGTCAACGAGCGGGGCCTGCCGATCCGCTTCGTAATCACGGCTGGTCAGGCCTCCGACAAGACAACAGCGCCGATCCTCCTCGACGGGCTCCCACTCGCACCGGACATCGTGGCCGACCGCGGCTACAGCGCCAAGGCGCTGATCGAATGGTGTGCGGCCAGAGGCGCCACCGCCCACATCCCGAGCCAGCGCAACGTTCGTGTTATGCGCACCGTTGCGCCACCGCTCTATCGGCTGCGCAACCTCGTCGAGCGGTACTTCAACAAGCTGAAGCACTTCCGCCGCATTGCCACCCGATTCGACAAACTCGCCCGAAACTTCATGGCCGCCGTCGCCTTGGCATCGACCCGCCTATGGCTACGACACCATGAGTCCACGACCTAGAGCGCGGCCGGCGACGAGCGCATCGCGATGGCGACCCCGCCCAGGGTGAGCGCGAAGGCGACCGCCGCGCGCGGCCCCAGCGGTTCGCCGAGCATGAGGGCGGTCGACACGGCGCCGATGATCGGGATCATCAGAAGGCCGGTCGAGGCGGTCGCGACCGGCAGCCGGCTCGCCGCCGCGAACCAGGCGAGATAGCACAGCGCCATCGGAAACAGCGCCATGTAGCCGAGGGCGGCGGCACCCCGGCCCGTCAGCGCCCCCAGCTCCGGCCAGTCGATCACCACGCTGGCGGCGATCATCATCGCCGAGCCGATGCCGATCAGCCACCCGGTGCGCACGGTCGGCGTCAGCGGCACGGGGCGGGGCAGCAGCACCGAGCCGAGGGCGAAGCAGATCGCCGCGGTGAGGGCGAGGCCGATGCCGGGAAGGTCGTCCGCCGCGCCGTCCGGCCGGGTCCCGAAGAGGACGACGAGCCCGCCGAAACCCAGCGCGATGGCCGCCCAGTCGGCGAGCCGCGGCCGCTGGCCGAGCAGCGGCCAGGCGAACAGCGTCGCCCAGATTGGCATCGTGAAGGTGACGAGCGCCGCCTCGGACACGTTGAGCCACAGGAGCGCCAGCGCGGTGAGCCCCATCCAGGCGAAGACGTTGGTGAAGGCCGCGACGAGGATGGGCCCGCACGCCGAGCGCGGCGGCAAGAGGACGTCGCGCCGGACCGCGCCGACGGCCAGGAGCCCGAAGGCGGCGACCAGACCGGCGGCACCACGCGCGAAGAGCGGCGGCCAGTCCTCCATGGCGATCTTGATCATCGGCCAGCCGAGGCCCCAGCCGAGCGCGGTCACGGAGAGAAAGGCCCATCCGAGGGGCTTCGCGTCGAGATCGGCCAAGGAGGGCTCCCCGCGCCCCACCGGCGCCGTTCGAAATGAGGGCGGACGCCCCCGCCCCCGTTATGCACGTTCCAGCACGCGCCCGCACCGCCGAGGCACGAGGCGGCGCCGGCGCCGGGACGGTTCGCCTCCGGGGCGGATCAGCCGGCGTTGGGGCGGACGCGGGCGGCGGTCTTGTCGGCGAAGGCGGCGAGGCGCTCGCGGGCGGCGGGCTGTGTGTTGACGACGCCCGCGACGACCGCCTCGGCATAAGCGGCATCGAACGAGGACATGTTCTGCATGTGGCTGATCGCCGAGCAGATGGCGAAGTTGGTCAGCGGCAGGTTGGCGGCCGCGCGGGTCGCGAGTTCCAACGCCTTGTCGAAGCTGGACCCCTCGACGCGGTATTGCGCGAGGCCGACGTCGATCGCCTCCTGGCCGTGGTAGACGCGGCCGGTCAGCATCATGTCGATCATGCGCGCCTTGCCGATGAGATCGGCGACGCGGATCGTGGCACCGCCACCGGTGAACAGGCCTCGCTGACCCTCGGGGAGGGCGAAGTAGGTCGTCGCGTCGGCGACACGCACGTGGGCCGCGCTCGCAAGCTCCAGCCCGCCACCGACGACCGCGCCCTTCAGCGCCGCGATCACCGGCACGCCGCCGTACTCCATCTTGTTGAAGGCCTCGTGCCAGCGCATGCAAAGGTGCATGAAGTCGGCCGGGCTGCGGTCGGCGTCGTGATGCTCGATGAGGTCGAGGCCGGCACAGAAGTGATCGCCCGCGGCGGTCAGCACCATAGCGCGGGCGCCGCGGCGCGGGGCGGTGGAGAAGAGCTCGACCAGTTCTTCGATGGTGGCCGCGTCGAGCGCGTTGCGCTTGGCCGGCCGGTTCAGCGTCACCACCCAGACGCCGTCCTCGCGGGTGTCGAGGTCGAGGTTGGTGAAGCGCAGAAAGTTCAGGACGGACGACATCGGGTGTTCCTTCGAGGAGTCGTTGCCGGCCCCGGCGGCGGACGAAGCGCTGCGGGCCGGCGAATGGAGGCGGCCGCACGGCAAAGGGTGCGGTCCGCGCGTCGGGGTTCGGTCGCCCGGCGTCGCGGCCGGGCGGGGTGCCGGCGGTCAGAGTGCGACCGCGGCGGCCTCCAGCATGCTCTCGCCGCCCTCGACGATGCGGTCGCGCATCGCCTCGGCATCGTTGAGGATGTGGTCGGCGTAGAAGCGGGCGGTGGCGATCTTGGCGGTCATGAACTGCGGGTCGTTGCCGGCGGCGAGTTCGGCTTCGGCCGCCAGCAGCGCCCGGCCGAGCTGCCAGCCGACCATGAGGTTGCCGGCGAGCATCAGGTAGGGGACCGAGCCGGCGAAGACGTTCTGCGGGTCGCGCGGCGTCTCCAGGACGACGAAGTCGACCACCGCCAGGAACGCCTCGCGCGCCCTGGCGAGGCGCCGGGCGACGGCGCGGGCGGCGAGCCCGTCGGACGCGTTCAGCGCCTCTTCGGTCTCGGCGATCATCTCGGCGATGCGGTAGGCGGTGCGGCCGCCGTCGCGCAGCGTCTTGCGGCCGACGAGGTCGTTGGCCTGGATCGCTGTGGTGCCCTCGTAGATCGGCAGGATGCGCGCGTCGCGGTAGTGCTGCGCGGCGCCGGTCTCCTCGATGAAGCCCATACCGCCGTGCACCTGGATGCCGCAGGACGCGACGTCGACGCTCATCTCGGTGGAGTAGCCCTTGACGAGCGGCACCAGGAACTCGGCGACGGCCTTCGCCTCGGCCCGGCGGTCCGGATCCTCGGCGTGGCGCGCCAGGTCCTGCCAACCGGCGGCGGCGGCGGCGAGCGCGCGGCACCCTTCGGTGACGGCCCGCATGCGCATCAGGAGCCGGCGCACGTCCGGATGGCGGATGATGGCGACGCTCTCGTTGGACGACCCGTCGACCGGGCGGCTCTGCACCCGATCCCGCGCATAGGCGAGCGCCTGCTGGTAGGCCCGCTCGGAGACGGCGATGCCCTGGATGCCGACGGCGAACCGGGCAGAGTTCATCATGACGAACATGATGTCGAGCCCGCGGTTCTCCTCGCCCAGCAGGTACCCGGTGGCGCCCTCGTATTCGAGGACGGCCGTGGGGCTCGCCCGGATGCCGAGCTTGTGCTCGATCGAGACGGTGCGCACCGCGTTGCGGGCGCCGAGCGTGCCGTCCTCGTCGACGAGGATCTTCGGCACCACGAAGAGGCTGATCCCCTTCACGCCCGCCGGCGCACCCGGAATGCGAGCGAGCACCAGGTGGACGATGTTCTCGGACTGCTCGTGGTCGCCGTAGGTGATGAAGATCTTGGTGCCGGTGACGGCGTAGGTGCCGTCGCCGCGCGGCTCGGCGCGAGTGCGCAGGAGCGCCAGATCGCTGCCGGCCTGCGGCTCGGTCAGGTTCATCGTGCCGGACCAGCGGCCGGAGACGAGGTTCGGCAGGTAGGTGTCCTTCTGCGCGTCGGTCCCGGCGGTCAGGAGCGCGTCAATAGCCCCATCCGTCAAAAGCGGGCAGAGGGCGAAGCTCATGTTGGCGGCGTTGAAGATCTCGCCGCAGGCGGCGCCCACGGCGCGCGGCAGACCCTGCCCGCCGTACTCCACCGGGTGCTGCAGGCTCTGCCAGCCGGTGTCGACGAACTGGGCGTAGGCCGCGGCGAACCCCTCCGGCAGGTGCACGCGCTCACCGTCGAAACGGGAGCTGGCGCGGTCGCCGCTGGCATTGAGGGGGGCCAGCACTTCGGAGGCGAATCGGGCGCATTCCTCGACGATCGCGCCCGAGGTCTCGAGCTCGACGTCGGCGAACTCGGGGAGCTGGGTCAGTTCGGCCCAGCCGGAAAGGTGCTCGATGGCGAACACCATGTCTTTTACGGGCGCCGCGAAAATCATGGGCCGCCTCCCCGCCATTGCGATCAGAGGCCGAACATAGTGATGCAGGCCGGGCCGAGACTATCGCTGTTTCGGACGCGCAATTTGCAAAAAGTGCCAAACTGCATCACGCTCGATCGGACCATGGCATCCCTGTCCGCCCGTCGCACCGTTCATCTGTCGACCGTGTCCTACGCCTTCGTGGAGGATTGGCTCGGCACGCTGCGCGCGCAATGCGGACCGGAGGAACTCGCCGTCCTCCTCGACCACGCCGGCCTGACGCCGCCCGAAGCGGACCCGGAGCTGGCCCGCGTCACGCACGACCAGATCGTCGGCCTCTACCAACAGGTGGTCCGCGAGACCGGCGACGAGATGATGGGCCTGTGGAGCCGGCCGATCCGCTCCGGCGCGCTGAAGCACCTGTGCACGGTGGTCTTGGAGGCGTCGTCGATCCTCACCAGCATGCATCGCTTCACCAGCTTCTGGAACATGCTGCTCGACGATTATCGCCTGGAGCTGGAGCGCGACAGCGAGGCGATCCGTGTCAGCCTGGTGCCGCGCGACGAGGGCCTCGCCCCGCACCGCTTCGGCCACATGCTGCTGCTGAAGCTGACGCACGGGATGATCTCGTGGCTCGCCGGGCGCGAACTGCCGCTGCGGGAGGTGGGCTTCGCCTTCGCCCGGCCGGATTTCGCCGAGGACTACCCGATCCTCTTCCCCGCGACGATCGGCTTCGACGAGGCGCATTCCTCGATCAGCTTCGACCGGGCGCTCGGCGGGTTGCCGGTGACGCGCTCGGCGGCGGAGATGCAGGCGTTTCTGATGCGCGCCCCGCGCGACTGGATCTTCACCGACTACAAGGAACATGCGCTGCCTCTCAGGGTCCGCGAGCTGCTGCACCGCTCCCGCCGCATGAGCTGTCAGCTCGAGGACGCCGCCAGCGCGCTGAACATGACGTCGCGCACCCTGATCCGGCGCCTCGCGGCGGACGCGACCTCGTTTCAGGGGATCAAGGATGGATTGCGGCGCGACATCGCGATCCGCGAGCTGACGCACGGCAGCAAGAGCCTGGAGGCGATCAGCCAGGACCTCGGCTTCGCGTCGGCGCCCAACTTCCACCGCGCCTTCAAGCAGTGGACCGGCAGCACCCCGGCGAGCTACCGCCAGCGCCACAGCGCGGCCGACGGCGCCCCCGCCGCGAAAGGCACCCGCGACGGCTCTCGCGCCGGCCTCGCCGCGACGCCCAACTGACGGCGCGGCCCGCCAGCCCTCCGGAGCCCGCGCCTCAGTCGACCACCACCAGTTCGCGGGGGAAACGCGTCAGCATCTCGCACCCGCCGGCGTCGACGCGCACGGTGTCGCTGATCGCCATGACGAAGTCCTCACGCGCCAGCGTCGGCACCAGATGGAAGGTCATGTTCTCGCGCAGGACCGTGCCGTCCTCCGGCCGCACTGCACGCGAGCAGCCCTCCGGACCGGAGGGGAAGCCGAGGCCGATGCTGTACCCCGTGCGCGAGCTGACGTGATTGTCGAGCCCGTAGCGCTCCATGGTGGCCCGGCAATGGCGGTCGATGTCACCGGCGGTGCGGCCCGGGCGGATCACTTCGGTGGCCGCCTCCAGCAGCGTCACCAGGGCCTCGGCACACGCCTTGTGCTCTTCGGTGGGGGTGCCGACGATCGCGCTGCGGGCCATCACCGCGTGGTGCCGGTCGACGCAGCCCGCCCCCTCGACCATCACCACGTCACCGTGGCCGATCGCCTTGCGCCGCCAGCGCGCGAACGATTGCGCCGAGCGCCGCCCGGCCACCACGACCGGCGGATGGCCCACATAGTCGCTCCCCGCGGCGATGGAGCCGGCGTAGAACGCGGCCGCAATGTCGTTCTCGGTGGCGCCGGGCCGGATCGCCGACAGCGCCTCGGTCATCCCCGCCTCGGCGGTCGCCGCCGCCCGACGCATGCGCTCCAGCTCGACCGGCCCCTTGACCCGCCGCCGGCCCTCGATCACCCCGTCGAAGTCCTCGAACTGTACGCCGGCCATCTGCACCAGCTGCCGGTGATCATGCACGCTCAGATAGTGCGACGTGGTCTCCAGGCCGACCCGGCGACCGGCCGGCAGCAACCCCGCCAGCACCGTCACCGCCAACTGGCATTCGCTGATGACGACGACCTCGCCGATGCCGGGATAGCCGCGCGACATGCGCGCGTCCGCCGTGCAGGTGAGGATCGTGGGCCATCCGCTCAGCGGCACGAACAGCGCCTGCATCGTCCCCTGACCGCAGGCGTGAAACCCGCTCAGTCAGAAAATATTTTCGCGATCGAAGACAAGAATCCCAGCCAGGCCGCGGCCTGCAATCTCACGCTGTATCAGTGTCAGGCGTTTCTGCAGCAACCCATGGTGAAATGATATTTCATCTCGCCAGGGCTCGCGCTCGTCTGCAAATGATCCTTCCATAGACACGATCGCGCGTGACCCTCTGCAACGGGAGTTGCAGTTTCTTTCATATCCGAACTATAGCTTCAAATTGCTTTTTCGTGGACTAGAGCAAACTATGGCTATGACCCCCCGGCAAGTAGAAGTCTTTCGCGCCATCATGCGCGCGGGGTCGGTGACGGATGGTGCCCGCCAACTTCACCTCAGCCAGCCGGCCGCGAGCAAACAGCTGCGTTTGCTCGAGGAAAGCCTCGGCTTTCCTCTGTTCGAGCGATCCAAGAACCGCATCGTGCCGACCTACGAGGCCGAGGCGCTCGCCGAGCAGATCGAGGCGGTCTACTCCGGCCTCGACGAGCTGGACCGGTTCGCCGCGGCGCTGCGGCACAACAACCACGGCGGCATCTCCGTCGCCACCCTGCCGATGCTGACCCACCGCTGGATGCCGGCCTTGCTCGGCGCCTTCGCGACGGAATATCCCAACGTCTCGATGTCGATCCCGGTCCGCAGCACCAGCTGGATCGTCAAGGCGGTGGCGGCCGGACGGGTGGAGATGGGCGTGGGGTTGCAGAACTCGGCGGAACCGACGCTGCAGCTGACCCGGCTGATGCGCCTCCCCGTCGCCTGCGTGATGGTGCCGGACCATCCCCTCGCCGCGCTCCGACGCATCGAGCCGCGCGAGCTGCGCGGGCATGACTGCATCACCCTCACCAACCTCGGCGCCAACCCGCTCGGCCTGCCGCCGGACCTCAGAGGAGATACGATCGGCGGGCGGCGGCGGCTCGAATCATTTTCCTCCGTCTTCGCGTGCGAGTTCGCCCGCGCCGGGATCGGCCTCGCCATCGTCGACGGCCTGAGCGCCATGTACTCGACCGGAGACGGGCTGGTGGCGCGCCCGCTCAACGTCGCCAACACCTTCGACATCGCGCTGATGACGCCGCGGCGGCGGCACCGCTCGCGCCTCGCGCAGATCCTGCACGCCCGCTTCGTCGAGGCGGGGGCCGCCACCGAGGCCACCGTCACCGGCTTCTTCGCCGCGCTCGACCCGGCGTCCGCCTGAACGCCGGGCTCGCCGCCTACGCGTTGAACGCCGCCCGCAGCCGCACGACGTCGGCCTCGACGAGGCCATGCATCGCCCCCGGCGCCACGTCGAGATCGACTTGCGCGCCCATCGCCGCCAGCACCGCCGCGCTCTCGCGTGCCCGCTGGGCCGGGATGTGCGGGTCCTGCGCATGCACGCTGATGCGCACCGGCAGCCCGGCGAGCGCGGCGTCGTAGTCGAACCGCTTGGGGTGGTGGCCGTAGAGCGCGTCCGTCGCCGGCCCGTCGTCGTCCGCGGTGCCGATCAGGCCGCCCGACAGGCCGAACACCGCCGCGAACGGGACGCCGCGACGCGCCGCATATTCCAGCGCCAGGCATCCCCCCTGGCTGAAGCCCAGGAGGACCGTGTCGGCGGCGCGGTAGCCCTCCGCCTCGGCCGCGGCGACGGCCCGGTCGACCGCCGCCAGCGCGGAGGTGACGAACGGCTCCATCTGGGCCGAGGGCGCCAGGAAGCTCGTCGGCCACCAGGTGCGTCCGGCGGCCTCGGGGGCGAAGACGGCGACGTCGGGAAAGCCGAGATCGGCCACCAGGCCGCCCATGTCCTCCGCCCCGGCCCCGCGACCGTGCAACCCGATCGCCGCCCGGCGCGCCCCGCCGTCCGTGGGGCCGAAGCGCGCCAGACGCCCCTGCGCATGGATATCCGCCGTCACGCCGGCACCTTGATCGGCGGCAGGATGTCCTCGATCCGCTGGCGATGCTGCTCGTACTGCGGCGGCAGCTTGAGCGCCTCGCCCAGCGTCTCGGGCGCCTCGTCCACCGCGAAGCCGGGGGGATCGGTCGCGATCTCGAACAACACGCCGCCGGGCTCGCGGAAGTAGATCGCGTTGAAGTACTGCCGGTCGATCACCGGCGTCACCTCGAACCCGGCCGCGCGCACCTTCTCCTGCCACGCGAGCTGCTCCTCGTTGGTGCGGGCGCGGAAGGCGACGTGATGGATCGTCCCCGCTCCCTGCCGGCCGGACGCACCCGCGGTCGCCCGCTTCAGGTCGACGAAGCTGCCCCCCTCGCCGCCGGCCTCCAGGCGCAGCCGGGTGGTCGCCCCGTCCGCCTCCTCGCCCACGTTCCGGTAGCCGAAGATGTCGCTCAAGAGCCGCGCGGTGGGCTCGACGTCGCTCAGTTGCAGCGTCACCGAGTGGAAGGCGTGCGCCGCCTCGGGTGCGCCATCGGCCTCGACGATCTCGACCGGCATCCCGTCGGGATCGCGCAGGGTGAGGATGCGCGCGCCGAACCGCTCGGCCGGCCCCTCGAAATCGACCGCGCCCAGCGCCAGGCGCTCCATCGCCGCGTCGAAGCCCGCCGGCGCGACCTTGTAGGCGACGGCCTCGGCCATCCCCGGCCCGGCGCGGCCCGGACCGGCGTCGACGAAGGGGAAGAAGGTCAAGATGGTGCCCGGCGAGCCGGCGGCGTCCCCATAATAGAGGTGGTAGGTGCCCGGCGCGTCGAAGTTGACGGTGCGCTTGACGAGGCGCTGACCCATCGTCTTGACGTAGAAGTCGACGTTCTCCTGCGGCGATCCGCAGATCGCCGTAACATGATGCAGTCCCACGATCCCAGTCATTGGCTCGGTCCTCCGTGCCGTACGGCGCGGCCGGGGTGGCATCGCGCCTGCCCGGCCGGCAATGATCCGCCCCACCCGGCGCCGCGACCGGCCCGAGACCGGCGGCGGCCCCGCGACGGGGGCGGCGTTGCGGCCAATATAGTGCCGGACAACCCCCGGATCTTGTTCACCAACAACTGAAACGCCGCCATCGTGGCCCCGGACGAGCGGCGACCGCGGCCGCGCGGCACCCCTCTCGTTCGCAGCCGGGCTGCCACAACAACAGGATAGCAGGCCGACCGAATCTTTCCGGTAGGCGTTCTTTCCATGCCCTTTCGCGACAGCAACGCACCCATGTTCCACCCGGCCCTTGCGCGACCGCGCCGGCAGGCCGACCTGCCACGGGTTTGGGCGCGCACCGCCCGCCGGCTCGCTTGCGCCGCGGCGACCGTGTGCCTCGTGGGCGCGGCGGCACGGGCCGACAGCGTCGTCTCCATCGAGGCGCCGCCTCGCCGAAAGATAGGCGGCGGCCGGCATCAGCTCGGCGGCCGTGCATTCCGGCAAGGGGGGCATAACTGTCATCGCGGGAACCACCGTCCTGACGGACCGCGGACCAGACCCCGCAGAGTCAGCGGCGTTTTATACCCTTTCGGTTAGTTTCCCGTGCCGGACGGATACGGGATCATCGCCGATCGGCGCGCCGGCCCATTGCATCGGGCCTCATTGTCGCGCACCTTAATCGACACCGGCTCAGCAAAACGGGCCGGCACCGGCCAGCAACAGCAGGGATTCCGAAGGTTTCGTCCGGCCGGGCCTGCCGCCAGCGTGCGTTCGCGGCCGCACGACCCGAAACGGCCCTGCCGAACCGAAGAGGGGACGGAACGAATGCCTGACATCATCTCGCCCCAACGCGGCGACTTCTGGAACGCACCGGCCCGCAGCCGCCCGCCAGCGCGCATCGTCGTCGACGCGGACTTCGAGCCTGTCCCCCGTGCCACCGTGCCGAGCGTGCGGCCCGAAGTGGTCGCGGTTCCGCTCGCGGCGGAGGTCGTCCGCCCCGCCCCGCCCACGCGGCCGAGCAAGACGCCCCGCGCGGTGCTGAAGCTCGTCGAGGACGGCATCATCGTCTGAGGGCCGCCGGAGTCTACCGGCGGCAGCTATCAGTTCCCGTAGAACACCGTCGGCAGCCACGTCGCCATCGACGGGATGTACCAGAGCGCGACCAGCATGCCGATCTGGATGATCACGAACGGGATGATGCCGCGGTAGATCGCGGTGGTGCGAACCTCCGGCGGCGCGACGCCCCGCAGGTAGAAGAGCGCGAAGCCGAAGGGCGGCGTCAGGAACGACGTCTGCAGGTTCACCGCCATCATGATGCCGAGCCAGACCGGGCTCATCGTCGACCCGTCGGGCATCTCCAGCATCAGGAGCACCGGCGCCACCAGCGGCACCACGACGAAGACGATCTCCAGGAAGTCGAGGAAGAAGCCGAGCACGAACATGATCAGCATCACCGCGATCATCGCCCCCAGCGCGCCGCCCGGCATGCCCGACAGCGCCTCCTCGACCATGTCGTCCCCGCCCAGACCGCGGAACACGAGGCTGAAGAGCGCGGCGCCGATCAGGATGACGAACACCATCGAGGTGATCTCGCCGGTGGAGCGCACGATCGACGTCAGCACGCCCGAGCGTGCCACCCGCGCCAGCGACACCAGGATGCCGATCGAGACGATCGCCACCAGCACCGCGGCGACGTAGATGCCGATCTGGTCCGCCTCGGAGATCACCGAGCGCGACACGCGCAGGTCCATCGTCCCGACCATCACCAGGAGCACGAACAGCGCCAGCGCCGCGGCGTAGATGAAGAACGGCCTGTCCTCCTCGAGGCGGTAGCCGGCCAGCAGCAAGGCGCCGATGCCGCCCACCGCGGCCGCCTCCGTCGGCGTCGCGACGCCGGCGAGGATGGAGCCCAGCACCGCGACGATCAGCACGATCGGCGGCACCAGGGCGTGGAAGACGCGCTTCAGCGTGATCGGGTTCTCCGGATCGCGCGGCACCGGCGGGGCCGACTTGGGCGACACGAAGGCGATGAAGATCATGTAGAGGATGTACAGCAGCACCAGGATGATGCCCGGCAGCAGCGCCCCCGCGAAGAGGTCGCCCACCGAGACCGGCGGCCCCGGCACGAACGAGAAGTCGTTGTTGGCCCACGCCTGCTCCTGCAGGACGCGCTGGCTCTCCTGGTAGGCGTTGGAGATCTGGTCGCCCAGGATGACGAGCACGATCGACGGCGGAATGATCTGCCCCAGCGTGCCCGAGGCGGCGATCGTGCCGGAGGCGAGCGCCGGCGAATAGCCGTAGCGCAGCATGGTCGGCAGCGACAGGAGGCCCATGGTGACCACCGTGGCGCCGACGATGCCGGTCGACGCCGCCAGGAGCGCGCCGACGATGCAGACCGCGATGCCCACGCCGCCGCGCATCGGGCCGAAGAGCTGGCCCATCGTCTCGAGCAGCTCCTCCGCCACGCGGCTCCGCTCCAACGTGACGCCCATGAAGACGAACAGCGGCACCGCGATCAGCACCTCGTTCGTCATCGTGCCGTAGATGCGCTGCGGCAGCGCGTTGACGAAGGCGAAGTCGAAGACGCCGTTGGCGACGCCCAGGAAGGCGAAGATGAGGCCCGTGCCGGCGAGGGTGAAGGCGACCGGGAAGCCCGTCAGAAGCAGGACGATCGCCACGCCGAACATGGCGATGTCGAGATAGTTGCCGAAATCCATGATTAAGCGCCCTTGATCGGCTCGACGGTCGGCGCGGGGCGCGTCACCGCGCGGCCCGACAGCACCAGCGCGGAGCGGATGATGATCGTCACGCCCTGGGCCGTCAGCAGCATGCCCATCACCGGGATCGCCGTCTTGAGCAGGAACACCGCCGGGATGCCCGACGCCTCCTGCGAGCTTTCCAGCACCCGCCACGACCCGGCGACATAGTTCCAGCTCGACGTCACGATGATGAGGGAGACCGGGATCAGGAGGCAGAGGGAGCCCAGCATGTCGACCAGCGCGCGGTAGCGCAGCGAGGCGTCGCGGTAGAAGATGTCGACCCGCACGTGGCCGTCTTCGGACAGGGTGTAGGCGGCCGCCAGCGTGAACAGGAAGCCGTGCATGTAGATGATGGATTCCTGTGCCCACAGGTCGCCGATGCCGAAGACGTACCGCGCCAGGACCACGCCGAACTGGACGAGGACCATCAGCAGCACCAGCCAACAGACGACCTTGCCGATCGCTCTGTTGGTGTTGTCGATCGCAGTCGCGAGGAGTTCCATCCCGATCACCTGCCCAAAGAGTTGCGGCGCAGGGCTGGGGCCGCTGCGCCGCATGGTTTCGTCATGCCGCGGGCCGATCGCCGCGGCGAAGTCGCATCAGCCGCCCGTCCGCTGGCGCGCGTTGGTGTAGGCCTGGATCGAGATCTCGGTCCAGGCGCCGTAGTCGGCGCGCGCCTTGCGGTAGCTGTCGAGGATCTTCTTGGAGAGCGCGTCGTAGTCGCCCACCTTCTCGATCACCTCGTCGCAGGCGCCGGCGAAGGCGTCGAACACCTCTTCCGGGAACTCCTTCAGCTGCACGCCGTGCTGGTTGACCAGCGTGTTGAGCGCCTGGCCGTTCTTGGCCACGAACTCGGCGTACATGTAGCTGTCCTCGGCGAGGCAGGCGTTCTCTACGGCGGCCTTGTCGGTGTCCGACAGCTCGTTGAAGGCATCGAGGTTCACGCCGCAGGCGATGGTCGGCGCCGGCTCGTGGAAGCCCGGATAGTAGTAGTTCTTGGCGATGCGATAGAAGCCGAAGGCCAGATCGTTCCACGGACCGACCCACTCGGTGCCGTCGATCGCGCCGGTCTGCAGCGCCTGGAAGATCTCACCGCCCGGCAGCGCGATGACGTTGACGCCGAGCTGGCGTAGCGCCTCGCCGCCGAGGCCCGGCATACGGAACTTGAGGCCCTGCAGGTCGTCGACCGAGTTGATCTCGTTGCGGAACCAGCCGCCCATCTGGACGCCGGTGTTGCCACAGGGGAAGGGCTTCACGTTGAACTGGTTGGACAGCTCGTTCCACAGCTCCATGCCGCCGCCGTGCATCAGCCAGGCGTTCTGCTCGGAGTAGATGAGGCCCATCGGCACGCAGGCGAAGAACGGGAAGGCCGGGTGCTTGCCCTGAAAGTAGTAGTCCGGCGCGTGGTACAGCTCGGCGGTGCCGTTGGAGACGGCGTCGAACGCCTCGAACGCCGGCACCAGCTCGCCCGCGGCGAAGAGCTTCACGGTCACACGGCCGTCGGTCAGCTTGGTGATGCGGTCGGCGGCGCGCTGCGCGCCGGTCCCGAGGCCCGGGAAGTTCTTGGGCCAGGTGGTCACCATCTTCCACTCTTTACGGCCCTGCGAAATGGCAGGGGCGGCGAGAGTCGTACCGGCGGCGACGGCGCCGGTGCCCATCAAAAACGAACGACGATCCATCGAATCCTCCCTCTAAACGCGCTACCGTTGAAGTCTGGTGCGGATTTTGAGCGCGACGTGTAGTCTGACTCCGCGGCGCGAGACAAGACCCCATTCCACCCGCCGAGTTGCTAAGTTACCGGTTTGGCCCGCGTTTCGCCGTTCCTAGGAGATCTTCCATGGCCCCGCCTCTGGTCGTCGTAACCTCCGATGCCATCACGCATAACGACGCTTCGTGGTCCGGCGGACCGACGACCTACCTCGCCGCGCTCGACGTCGCGGGGTGTCTCCCGGTCCAACTCCCGGTGCTCGACCAACCGCTTGACCCCGCCCCGCTTCTCGACGTCGCGGCCGGCGTTCTCGTCACCGGTTCGCGCTCCAACGTGCACCCGCCGCTTTATGGCGGCGTGGCGACGGAGGCGGCCGGACCTTACGACCAGGCGCGCGATCGCACGACCCTGCCGCTGATCCGCGAGACACTGCGTCGCGGATTGCCGCTGCTGTGCATCTGCCGCGGCGTGCAGGAGCTGAACGTCGCGCTCGGCGGCACGCTGCACGCCGAACTGCACGAGATCCCCGGCCGGGACGACCACCGCTCGCCGCCGCAGCCGGACCTCGACGCCCGCTTCGCGCTCCGCCACGACGTCAGCCTGACGCCGAACGGCTGCCTCGCCGCGGTGCTGGGGGCCGGCCCGGTGCGGGTCAACTCGGTGCACCGCCAAGGCATCGACCGACTGGGCGACGGTCTCACGGTCGAGGCCCTCGCCGCCGACGGCACGATCGAGGCCGTCAGCGTGGACCATGCGAGGGCGTTCGCGCTCGGCGTCCAGTGGCACCCCGAACATTGGGTGCGCAGCGACGGACCCTCGCGCGCCATCTTCGACGCGTTCGCCGCCGCCTGCCGTACCGCCCAGACCGCCCGCACCAAGGAAGCCGCCTGATCATGGCCGCGCACGACGACCACCATCACCACGACCATGACCACGACGACCACAGCCACCTCTCCGAGATGGAGGTGCGGGTGCGGGCGCTACAGTCTCTCCTCGAGGCGAAGGGCTTCGTCGACCCGGCGGCCATCGACGAGATCGTCACCCTCTACGAGCACGAGGTGGGGCCGCAGAACGGCGCCAAGGTGGTGGCCCGCGCCTGGACCGACCCCGCTTTCGCCGACCGGCTCTTCGCCGACGCCACGGCGGCAGTCGCGGAGCTGGGCTTCTCCGGCCGGCAGGGGGAACACCTCGTCGCCGTCGCCAACACGCCACAGGTGCACAACATGGTCGTGTGCACGCTGTGCTCCTGCTACCCGTGGACGGTGCTGGGCGTCCCGCCGGTCTGGTACAAGTCCGCCGCCTACCGTGCCAAGGCGGTGGCCGACCCGCGCGGCGTGCTGAGCGACTTCGGCGTCACCCTCCCGCAGGCGACGAAGATCCGGGTGTGGGACTCCACGGCCGAGATGCGCTACCTCGTCGTGCCGCTGCGCCCGGCCGGGACCGAGGCGCTCGACGAGGCGGCACTCGCCGCGCTCGTGACCCGCGACTCGATGATCGGCACCGGGCTCGCCGGGGGCGCCGCGTGAACGGGCCGGCGGACCTCGGCGGCAAGCACGGCTTCGGCCCGGTGATCCCGGAGAAGAACGAGCCGAAATTCCACGCCCAGTGGGAGCGCGAGGTGATGGGGCTGGTGCTGGCGATGGGCGCCTCGGGCCTGTGGCCGCTCGACCGCGCGCGCTACATGCGCGAGACGTTGCCCCACGTCACCTACTACAGCTCCACCTACTACCAGATCTGGTTCGCGGCGCTGGAGCGGCTGATCGCCGAGGCCGACCTCGACACCGCGCCCCCGCGCGTCCTGCGGCGCGAGGACGTGCGCCCGGCGATGGCCCGCGGCAGCCCCTACGACCGCCCCGGCCCCGCCCCGGCCTTCTCGGTGGGCGACAGGGTGCGCGTCCACCCGATGCGCCCGGCGACACACACCCGCGCCCCGGCCTATGTGCGCGGCCGCGTCGGCACCATCGAGAGTGTCCGCGGCAGCCACGTCTTCCCCGACAGCAACGCCCACGGCGAAGGCGAGAACCCGGTGCCGCTCTACACCGTCCTCTTCACCGCCGAGGCGCTGTGGGGACCGGACACCACCGCCGACGAGGTGTGCGCCGACCTCTTCGAGCCGTACCTGGAGCGGGTGCAATGAGCGCCGAAGCCGCCGCGGCGCCGACCCTCGGCGAGCTCGCCCGGGACGACGGCCCCGCCTTCGCCGCGCCGTGGGAGGCGACCGCCTTCGCCCTGCGGGCCCACCTCCTCGACCGCGGCCTCGTCGACCCCGCGCGCTTCGCCGAGCTCTATGGCGAGGAACTTCGCCGCGGCCACGCCCAGCCGGAGGACGGCACCGCCGACTATGTGGCCTTCGTGCGCGCCCTGGAGCGGGCGATCGCCGCCGTCGCGCCCGAGGCCGACCTCGTCGCCGAGCAGCAACGCTGGCGCGACGCCGCCGCCTCGACCCCGCACGGAACGCCCATCGCCCTCCCCGACCGCTGACCCCGCCGCCCGACCCGGCACACAATGCCCCCGCCGAGCCCCGGCGGGGACAACTTCGCCCGCATCGGCGTGCCGGCGGGCACCGGGCGGGACGTCAGCTCGGGGTGCGGGTGAAGAAGGCGACGGCGCTCTCGCCGGCTTCACGGACGAAGGGCGGGTCGAAACCGTCCAGCGTCGCGGGCATGGCGTCAGCCCGCTCCTCGAGCACGACGAGCGCATCGGGGGCCAGCCATTGCGCGGCCAGCGCCGCCAGGACGGCCGCCTCGCCGAGACCGCGACCGTAAGGCGGATCGGCGAAGACGACGTCGAACGGGGGGACGGGGCACGGGCCGGGCTTGGTCGCGTCACGGCGCCAGACGCGGGTCAGGCCGAGCGAGCCGACCGCCTCGACGTTGCGGCGGATGGCGGCGCGGGCCTCGGCGCCGGTCTCGACGAAGAGGGCGAAGGTGGCGCCGCGGGAGAGCGCCTCGATGCCCAGCGCGCCGCTGCCGGCGAAGAGGTCGAGCACGCGGGCCCCGTCCAGCGGGTCGCCGAAGCGGTGGGCGAGGATGTTGAAGATGGTCTCGCGCAGCCGGTCGGTGGTCGGCCTGGTGGCATCGCCCTTGGGGGCGGTCAGCGCGGTGCCGCGATGACGTCCACCTACGACGCGCATGGCCGGCCTTCCTGCGGCGCCGGGCCTCCTGCGGTGCGGGGGGCGACGATGCGAAGGTCGATGGTGCAGGGGGCGATAGCGCGGCGGGGGTCGACGATGGAGGACGCGCGGCGTGCGGCGCTGCGCCGGGCCGGGCCGCACCATGGGCCGGGCCACGGGCCGGACCGATGCGGCGCCGCCTCACCGGACGCCGCGGCGAGGCGTGCGGCCCGGACGCGGTGGTGGCGGCCCGCCGGAGCGGGCCAGTCGCGACGGTCGGTGGCGCTCATGTGGCCGGCCTACCGTGGCGGCTTGGACCGCGACCCGGCGGGCCGATAGGACGAGCCGCCGGGACGTGCCCCGCCCGGCTTCGGTCCGGATCTCGGACCCGACCTGGGGCCCGGCTTCGGACCGGACTTCGGACCGGGCTTCGGACCCGACCTCGCACCGGGCCCGGCGTCGAACTTCGGACCGGACCGAGGAGGACCGGAACGCGGGCCACGCGGCCCGCCGGCGTCCGCCGAGCGGCCTTCCGGCCGGCGATCGCCACGGGGGGCGAAGCTCTTCGGCTTGCTGCGGAACTCGCCGCGCCCCTCGCCACCGCCGTCGGAACGCGCGCCGGGACCGCCGCGGGGGCGGGCGTCGCGCTGCGGACCGCCGGCGCCGGGTTTGCGGAAGGCGCCGTCACGCGGGCCACGGCCGCCGGGCGCACCGCCGGAGCGCCCACGCGGACCCTCGGCCGAGGCACGGCCACGGGGGCCATCACTCCGGCCGCGGCTGTCGTCTCCGCCCGGGCGCCGGCCGCCATCGCGATGGAATCCGCCGGGGCGGTCGTCGTTGTCGCGGCGCCGGGGGCGCTCGGAATCGAAGCGCGCGGGGCGGTCGCCCTGGCGCTCGCCACGGTCCGACCCGCCACGCGGAGCCCCGTCGTGGCGTGGCGTCCATCCGCCACGGTCGCGCCCGGCGCTGTCGCCGTCCCGGCCTCCGCGCGGACCGCCGAAGCGGGCGCCGCGGTCGGGCCTGTCCCCACGGTTGGGGCGGTCGCCGCCGTCACGGCCTTCGGGACGGGAGTAGCGGTTGCCGCCTTGCGGGCGGTCGCCGCGATCCGGACGGTCGCCACGCGGGTTGCGGTCGCCGCCGTCGCGGCCTTCGGGACGGGCGTAGCGGTTGCCGCCTTGCGGGCGGTCGCCGCGATCCGGACGGTCGCCACGCGGGTTGCGGTCGCCGCCGTCGCGGCCTTCGGGACGGGCGTAGCGGTTGCCGCCTTGCGGGCGGTCGCCACGGTCCGGACGGTCGCCGCGCGAGTTGCGGTCGCCGCCGTCGCGGCCTTCGGGACGGGCGTAGCGGTTGCCGCCTTGCGGACGGTCGCCGCGGTCCGGGCGGTCGCTGCGCGAGTTGCGGTCGCCGCCGTCGCGACTGTCGAAGCGGCCCGGTCGGTCGCCCCTTTGCTGGCGGTCACCGCCGCCACGGCCGTCGGAACGGTTCCGGTCGCGGCCGGTGTCGGCGTCGTCGGTCTCCCGGCTCTGGCGGTAGTCGGAGTAGGCGCGGGTCCCGCTTTCGTCGAGGACGCGCGCCTCGCGGGGGGGACGATCGTCGCCGAAGCGGCTCTTCCCGGCGGGGGCGCGGCGGCCGTCACGCGCACCGGCGCCACGCGCGGGCGCCTCGTCGCGACCCGGGCGGCGGTCGCCACCCTCGCGGCGCGCGCCACCGTCCTGGCGAGCCTTGGGGCCGGGGCGGGCGGGCTTGGTCTTGATCACCGCGGCGGCCACCGGAGCGTCGAAGTCCGCTTCGGCGTCGGCCGCGAGGCGCGGGCCGAGCTGATCCTTCAACCGGCGGGTCGGGATCTCCATCACCTCCCCGCGCGCCAGCTCGCCGAGCTGGAACGGCCCGTACGAGACCCGAATGAGGCGCGACACCTGCAGGCCGAGCGAGCCCAGCACGATCTTCACTTCGCGGTTCTTGCCTTCCGACAGCGCCACGGTGAGCCATGCGTTGTCGCCGGTTTCACGGTCGATGGTCACGTGGATCGGGCCGTAGAGGATGCCGTCGACCGCGGTTCCCTCGGAGAGCTGGGCGAGCTTCTCCTTGTCGAGGTCGCCGTGGACGCGGGCCCGGTATTTGCGGGTCCAGCCGGTGGCGGGAAGCTCGAGCACGCGGGCGAGACCGCCGTCGTTGGTGAGGAGGAGCAGGCCCTCGGTGTTGATGTCGAGCCGGCCGACGGTGACGACGCGGGGGAGCGTCTGCGGCAGCGCGTCGAACACGGTGGTGCGGCCGTCCGGGTCACGGTTGGTGGTGACGAGGCCGCGGGGCTTGTGGAACATGAAACAGCGGGTGCGCAGGCGCTGCGGGATCAGCTCGCCGTCGACACGGATCTCGTCCTCGGGGGTGACGGTGACGGCGGGGGTATCGAGCGTGGTGCCGTTTACGGAGACGCGTCCCTCGGCGATCATGGCCTCGGCATCGCGGCGCGAGGCGACCCCGGCGCGAGCCATCACCTTGGCGACACGGTCGCCTTTGGGCATACCGGCGTCGGGATCGCTGGCCTCTGGGGGGGACGTGTCGGACATCGTCGAACCTTCGTGACGTTCATGGAGCATGCGCTCGCCGAAGCCCGGATGGCGGCGGCGCGCGGCGAGGTGCCGGTGGGGGCGGTGGTGGTCAAGGACGGTGCGGTCCTGTCCTCGGCCGGCAATCGCACCCTTGCCGACCTCGACCCCACCGCACATGCCGAAATCGTCGCACTCAGAGCGGCCGCGCGGATCCTCGGATCCGAGCGACTCCCTGGGTGCGATCTTTACGTGACATTGGAGCCCTGCGCCATGTGTGCCGCAGCGATCAGTTTCGCAAGGATCCGAAGACTGTATTTTGGCGCGCTCGATCCGAAAGGCGGAGCGGTGGAGAGCGGGCCTTGCCTCTACACCCAACCGACCGTGCACCACAAGCCCGAAGTGTACGGCGGATTCGCGGCGACGGAGGCGGGGGCGCTGCTGGCGGCGTTCTTCCGGGCGCGGCGGGGGGCGGCGGGCGGCGCCTGAGGGGAGGGGCGGGCCGGGCCGTGGCGGCCGGGCCCTCGAGGTCGGGCGGCGGTCAGAGCGCGGGGGCACCCTCGGGAGCGGGCTCGGCACCGCGGCGGCGGGACGCGGCGCGCTTGCCGGCGCGTCCGGCGCGTGCGGCGGCGGATTTGTGCGCGGATTTAGGCGCGGCCTCGGGCCTCGTTGCCTCGGGCGCGGCGGGATTGGCCGCGGCGGACTTGGGTGCGGCGGACTTGGGCGAGCCTGACTTGGGCGAGCCTGACTTGGGCTTGGTGCGGCGAGGCGGCTCGGCGCGGCGGGGGGGCTCGGCGGGCGCCGGCTCGGGCCTCGCGGCGGCGGCTTCGGCAAGCGGGGCGGCGGGGCGCGGCCGGGTCGCCCTGGCGACGGCGGCCTCGCCGAGGGTCATGAGGCGCTCGGCGCGCAGCTCGCTCTCGGCGCGGAGCCAGTGGTCGGCGTCGCGACCGGCGGGGCGGCCGGTCTCCTCCCAGATCGCGTAGGCGCGCTGGGCGATGCGCGCGGTGTCGATACCATCGATCATTGCGTCGTTCCCTGACATGTGGTCGCCCGGCCCGGGCGGCTCGTCACGGCGCCACCTCGGGCTCCTGGGCACGGACCAATGGTGACGGAAATTGGCAAACAAATGTTTACCATCGCCGTGCCGCGCGGGTGCCGGGGCGGCGCGGATGGCTCCTGCGGCCGGGCCGGGCGGGCGGCGCCGAGACGCGGGCGGGCGTGAGGCGGCAGGCGTGCGGCGGGCGGGCGTGAGGCGGCGATTGGGCGTGCGGGTGCGATCCCTCGGAAGGGTTGGGGAGGGGCCGGGCGCGCGGAGAACGGCGCAATGGAGTTTTGGAGAGCCGCTCGCCGCGCGCCCGCCGTTCGGCTGCTGGTCCGGCGGGGGCTTTCGGCCCTGCGGCGGCGGTGTGCCGCGCGCGCTCGGCGACACGTCGCCCGTCCTCGGCGGAGCGGTGCCCGGGGATCGAACCCTGCACTTACACGCGAGGTAGGGGGCTCGGCGCCGTCCGACCCGTCGTCCCGCCGGAAGGATCCGGGCTCGTTACGCCCTCGCCCCTCCGGCGACCGAAGCACCCGATCCCTGTCGGCCGGTCCGGACAGGCCTCCCCGGTGTCGAGTGCGGGGGGATGGTACGGTGCGGCGGTGGGGGCGGGGATAAGGTTTAGGCGGCCTCGAGCTCGAGGCGCACGTCGAGCACGATGTCGTCGTTGATGATTGTGCGGGAATTAAAGAAATCAACGCTCCCACGATCGCCTTCGCGGAGAGTATCTCTATTAAAACCTGTTACTTTCATTTTCCGCACGAAATTGGCCGAATGGATCGATTGCTCAAATTGACCTGCGCGGCCACTCAGACGTTGAGCGCCGCCTCATAAATTGCAACGCCAGCGAGAGTATCCGCTCCCAGCTTCCCCCGCGCCCCCAGCACTTCGATCCCCACGATCCGGTCGGTATCGTCGTAGTCGAAGACCACGCCCGGGCGGACCTCTTCGCTCTCCAGCACGCGGGCGCTGGACAGGGTGATGTAGGCGGCATCGGCCTCGGGGTCGTAGGTGATCGTCGGCTTCATAAGCGCCTCCTGGCATTACGGTCGAAGAATACCGTAATTATCTCTACCACGTCAGCCTGCGGCCGGCAGACGACTCTCAGAACGCGGTTGCCGTGGGCCGCGATCCGCGCATAACGGCGTTCGAGCGTGGCGTCTTCCGGGTCCGGCTCGACGTATATGGGGCGTTCGACGGCGGATTCGATCCAGTCGAGCTGAATACCGCGGCGCGCGAGCTCGTCGCGGGCATGTTTGGTGAAGCTATACCTCAGCTATCCACCTTCAACGCCGCAATAAACGCCTCCTGCGGGATCTCGACCTTGCCGAATTGGCGCATCTTCTTCTTGCCCGCCTTTTGCTTTTCGAGGAGCTTGCGTTTGCGGGTGGCGTCGCCGCCGTAGCACTTGGCGGTCACGTCCTTGCGTAGGGCGCGGATGGTCTCGCGGGCGATGATGCGGCCGCCGATCGCGGCCTGGATCGGGATGACGAACATGTGCTGCGGGATCAGCTCTTTCAGCTTTTCGCACATGGCGCGGCCGCGGCGCTCCGCCTGGCTGCGGTGCACCAGCATCGCCAGCGCGTCGACCGGCTCGGCGTTGACGAGGATGTTCATCCGCACGAGGTCGCCCTCGCGGTACGCGTCGAGCTGATAGTCGAACGAGGCGTAGCCCTTCGAGACGCTCTTCAGACGGTCGTAGAAGTCGAACACCACCTCGTTGAGCGGCAGCTCGTACGTCGCCATCGCGCGGCTGCCGACGTAGCTGAGCTCCTTCTGGATGCCGCGGCGCTCCTGGCAGAGCTTGAGGATGCCGCCGAGATACTCGTCCGGCGTCAGGATGGTCGCCTTGATCCACGGCTCGGCGATGGCGTCGATCTCGGTCGGGTCGGGCATGTCGACCGGGTTGTGCAGCTCCTTCATCTCGCCGGTGGAGAGGTGGAGCTGGTAGACCACCGACGGCGCGGTGGCGATGAGGTCGAGGTTGAACTCGCGCTCCAGCCGCTCCTGGATGATTTCCAGGTGCAACAGGCCCAGGAAGCCGCAGCGGAAGCCGAAACCGAGCGCGGCGGAGGTCTCCATCTCGTAGGAGAAGCTGGCGTCGTTGAGGCGCAGCTTGCCCATGGCGGCGCGCAGGCCCTCGAAGTCGTTGGCGTCGACCGGGAAGAGGCCGCAGAAGACTACCGGGATGGCGGGGCGGAAGCCGGGCAGCGGCTCGGCGGCGGGGCGCTTGTCCTCGGTGATGGTGTCGCCGACGCGGGTGTCGGCCACCTCCTTGATGCCGGCGATGAGGAAGCCGATCTCGCCCGGCCCCAGCTCGTCCACCTCGAGGAGCTTGGGGGTGAAGACGCCCACCTTGTCGACCCCGTACTTGGCGCCGGTGCGCATCATGCGGATGGTCTGACCCTTCTTGAGGTGCCCATCGATCATGCGCACGAGGGTGACGACGCCGAGATACTGGTCGAACCAGGAATCGATCAGCATCGCCTTGAGGGGGGCGCCGGGGTTGCCCTTGGGGGCGGGCAGGCGCTTGACGATCGCCTCCAGCACCTCGGGGATGCCGAGGCCGGTCTTGGCGGAGATCGGGATCGCCTCGGACGCGTCGATGCCGATGACCTCCTCGATCTGCTCGCGGATGCGCTCCGGCTCGGCGGCGGGGAGGTCGACCTTGTTGAGGACGGGGACGATCTCGTGGTCGTTGTCGATCGCCTGGTAGACGTTGGCGAGGGTCTGCGCCTCGACGCCCTGGGACGCGTCGACCACCAGGAGGGAGCCTTCGCAGGCGGCGAGCGAGCGGTTGACCTCGTAGGCGAAGTCGACGTGGCCGGGCGTGTCGATCAGGTTGAGCTTGTACTCCTTGCCGTCGGACGCCTTGTAGATGAGGCGGACGGTCTGCGCCTTGATGGTGATGCCGCGCTCGCGCTCGATGTCCATCGAGTCGAGCATCTGCTCTTTCATCTCGCGCTGGGTGACGGAGCCGGTGGCCTGGATCAGGCGGTCGGCCAGCGTCGACTTGCCATGGTCGATGTGCGCGACGATGGAGAAGTTGCGCACATTGGCGATGGTCTCGGACGCACCGGCTGATGCGGCGCTCGCGGGGGCATTGGTGTCGACGGGGGCGATGTCATCCATGGGGCCTATTTAGCAGCGCGCCACGCCCCCGAAAAGCGACGCTTCGCCTCCAGGTGGCATGCATGGGGCGCGGGTGCGGGGCGGCGGCGGGCGGCTTCCATAGCCGAGAGTCTAATTCTCGCACCACAGGCTGCAGGTTGCGCGTTTATTTCGTCAAGATTGTATGATGAGCTGGCGAAGCCATGGCCGAAACCGGCCCGGCGTCTCATGTCCTGGCGTGCGCCGGAGTCACCAACAGCCCGCCGATCCGGCCGGGCGCCAATCAACGAGGCCGTGGCACACAGGAGGAAACTGTGATGCCTATGATGACCGATGTCGGCCGTACCGCCCTGATGGCGGGTGCGGCGCTCTTCATGCTGTCGGCCGCGCCCGCTTTGGCGCAGCAGGACCCGCCGGCCCCCGCCGCGATCGACAATCCGCCCCCTGCCGACGGCCCCCTCGCCGGCCGGCCGGAGACGCCGGGCGCCCAGCGCCTCGCCCCCCTCTCCTCCCCGCCCTTCGCCACCGAGGAGGCGGACCTGCCGCTCGCCAAGATCGTCGTGCCGGACGGGTTCGAGGTCGAGGTCTATGCCGCGGGGATCAAGGACGCCCGCACCGTTCGCGTCGGCGAGAACGCGGTGTTCGTGTCCAACTGGCAGGGCAACAAGATCTGGGTGATCACCGAGGAGAACGGTGAGCGCACCGCCGAGGTGCTCTACGACGGGCTCGACTGGCCCAACGGAATCGCGCTGCACGACGGCACGCTCTACGTCGCCGAGCACAAGACCATCTCCAAGGTCGACGCCATCGAGAGCCACCTCAAGGATCCGCCGCCGCTGGAGACGATCTACGACGACCTCGGCGACCCGCGGCCGCACGGCTGGCGCTTCCTCGACGTCGGCCCCGACGACAAGCTGTATGTTTCCAACAGCGCCCCCTGCAACATCTGCATGTTGGACGAGGGCTTCGGCGAGATCCGCAAGATCAACCTCGACGGGTCGGGCGCGGAGCCGGTTCTGCGGGGCATGCGCAACACCGTCGGCTTCGACTTCCATCCCGGCAACGGGCATCTCTATTTCACCGACAACAACCGCGACTGGCTGTCGGAGGACCTGCCCAACGGCGAGCTGAACCGGATGACCGAGCCGGGCAAGCAGCACTTCGGCTTCCCCTTCTGCCACCAGGGCGACCTCGCCGACCCGGAATTCGGCTGGGGCTATGATTGTGCCGACTTCGAGCCGCCGGTCGCCAAGCTGGGCCCGCACGTCGCCCCGCTGGGGATGCGCTTCTATACCGGCTCGTCGTTCCCGCAGAAGTACCAGGGCGCGATCTTCGTCGCCCGCCACGGCCCGTGGAACCGCACCAAGAAGATCGGTGCCGACATCCTCGCCGTCTTCCTCGACGAGAACGGCGACGTCACCGGGATGGAGCCCTTCCTCTCCGGCCTGATCGAGAACAACGAGTATATCGGCCGCCCGGTCGACGTCGAGCAGATGGCGGACGGCTCGCTGCTCGTCACCGACGACTGGAACGGCGCGGTCTACCGCGTGTCCTACACCGGCGACTGAGCGGCCGGGCGGGGGCGGTCCGCCGCCCCCGCCTGCGCCGACGGCCGGCCTCCCCTCTCGAACGACGGACCGACGATGCGGACCTTGACGACGATCGCGCTGGCGCTGGGGCTCGCGAGCCCCGCGGCGGCGGACCTGAAATTTTTCCCCGAACGCCAGGAGACCTGCGTCGCCTGCCACGGCGAGAACGGCGTCTCCGAGATCCCGGAGGTCCCCTCGCTGGCGGGGCAGCCGGACTATTATGCCCTCCTCCAGCTGGTGGAGTTCCGCGAAGGCAACCGCGATTCGCCCGAGATGGCGGCCACCGTGGACGGCATGACCAACGACGACCTGAAGGCCGCGGCCGCCTTCGTCGGCAGCCTGCCGCCGGCGCCCGCCCCCGGCCCCGGCGACCCGGCGCAAATGAAGGCCGGCTCCGCCCTCTCCGCCCAGCACGGCTGCGCCCGCTGCCACGGCGCCGAATACCGCGGCGGACAGCAGATCCCGGCCCTGCGGAACCAGCGGGCGGACTACATCGTCAAGGCGTTGCAGGACTACCGGGCCGAGCGGCGCATCGGCGAGCGGGCCGCCATGGTCGAGGTCGCCGCCGAGCTGAGCGACGCCGAGATGGCCGACCTCGCGCATTATTTCGCGCATCAGCCCTGAGCCGGCGCCGGCGGACGGGGCCGCTGGCCTTGCGGCGATATGGTGCTAGACGTCCTCGAGGCCGGGGCACACGGCAGGGAAGGAAACGCATATGGACAATCCGCGCTGGACGCAGCGGCCGGACGGAGCGAACTGGGGCGACTTCAGCCCCGACGACCAGCTCGGGCGGCTCAACCTCATCACCGCCGAGAAGGTGCGCCAGGGGGTCGCCGAGGTGCAGGAGGGGCTGACCTTCTCGCTCTCGCTGCCGCTCGACTATCCCGGCGGCAACGGGCTCAATCCGCGCCGGCACCCGCCCGTTCTGCGCCCGACGATGCGCGACGGCCTGCCGATGTTCAACGCCGCCGACGTCGGCACCACCGACGTGGTGTGCGACGACCTCGTCATCATGCACCTGCAATATTCGACGCAGTGGGACGCGCTGTGCCACGTCGGCTCGCAGTTCGACGCCGATGGCGACGGGGTGGCCGAGCGCGTCTACTACAACGGCTTTCGCGCCGACGAGCATATCGTCGGACCGGACGACGCGGCCGACGGCGGGATCACCGACGGGATGCGCCGCGAGAGCACCTCGGGTGCCGGCAAGCTGGGCATCGAGGGGATGGCCGCGCACGGGGTGCAGGGCCGCGCCGTGATGATCGACCTGCGTGCCCACTTCGGCGACGCGCGCCGCCTGGTCGACTACGACGACATGATGCGGGTGATCGAGGCCGACGGCGTCGTCGTCGAGACCGGGGACATGGTGTGCCTGCACACCGGGTTCGCGCAGCGGGTGCTGGAGATGAAGCGCCAGCCGGACCCGGACCTGCTGCACGGCATGTGCTGCGCGCTGAACGGACGCGACACGCGGCTGCTGCAGTGGATCACCGACAGCGGGCTCGCGGTGCTTATCGCCGACAACTACGCCGTCGAGGGGCTGCCGGCCGAGGAGGGCGTGCTGCCGTGCGCGCGCATGCCGCTGCACGAGCACTGCCTGTTCAAAAACGGCATCCACCTCGGCGAGCTGTGGCACCTGACGCCGCTGGCCGAATGGCTGCGCGCGCGGGGCCGGTCGCGCTTCCTGCTGACGGCGCCCCCGCTGCGGCTGCCGGGCGCCGTGGGAAGCCCTGCCAATCCGATCGCGACGGTCTGACCGCGTGGCGCGGACGGTGCGGATCGGCGCGGGGGCCGGTTTCTCGGGCGACCGGATCGAGCCGGCGGTCGAGCTGGCGGAAAAGGGCGCGCTCGACTTCCTGGTGTTCGAGTGCCTGGCCGAGCGGACCATCGCCCTCGCCCAGGGCGTGCGCCGCGCCGACCCGGAGGCGGGGTTCGACCCACTCCTCGAGGCGCGCATGCGGGCGGTGCTGCCGGCGTGCGCGGCGAACGGGGTGCGGATCGTCACCAACATGGGGGCGGCCAACCCGGTCGCCGCCGCCTCGCGGGTGCGGGCGATCGCGCGCGAGCTGGGGCTGAACCCGGTGGTCGCGGCCGTCACCGGCGACGACGTCCTGGAGGGGCTGGCCGCGGCCGACCCGGTGCTGGAGGAGACCGGGGCGCGGCTCTCGTCGCTGGGCGATGCGGTGATCTCGGCCAACGCCTACCTGGGGGCGGGGCCGATCGCGGCGGCCCTGGACGACGGGGCGGAGATCGTCGTCACCGGGCGGGCGGCGGACCCGGCCTTGTTCCTGGGCCCGCTGGTGCACGCCTTCGGCTGGGCGATGGACGACTGGACGCGGCTGGGACGCGGCACGCTGGCGGGGCACCTGCTGGAGTGCGCCGGGCAGGTCACCGGCGGCTACTTCGCCGATCCGGGGGTGAAGGACGTCGCGGATCTGGCGCGGCTGGGCTTCCCGATCGGCGAGGTGGACGCGGACGGGGGACTGACGCTCACCAAGGTGGCCGGCTCCGGCGGGCGCATCGACCGGGCGACGGTGATCGAGCAGCTGCTCTACGAGGTGCACGACCCGGCGACCTACCTGCAGCCGGACGTGGCGGCGGACTTCTCCGCCGTGACGGTGCGTGAGGTGGGGCCGGACCGGGTGCGCGTGGAGGGTGCGGACGGGCGCGCGCGGACGGGATCGTACAAGGTGTCGGTCGGGTACCTCGACGGGTTCATCGGCGAGGGGCAGATCTCTTATGCCGGCGGCGGGGCGCTGGCGCGGGGGCGGCTGGCGCTCGAGATCGTCGAGGCGCGGCTGGCGCTGACCGGGGTGCCGGTGCGCGAGCTGCGGGCGGAGCTGATCGGCGTCGACAGCGTGTTCGAGGGGGCGGCGGCGCGGGGCGAGCCGGGCGAGGTGCGACTGCGCGTCGCGGCGCGAACGGCGGACCGGGCGGCGGCGGCGGCGATCGGGCAAGAAGTGGAGTCGTTGTATCTTTGCGGGCCGGCGGGGGGCGGCGGCGCCACCAAGAGCGTGCGCGAGGTGCTGGCGATCGCCTCGACCTACGTGGCCGAAGGGGACGTCGTGCCGCGCGTGACGGTGGTCAATTGATGCGGGAGGTGAGGTGATGCGGCTTCGCGAGGTGGCGCACGCGCGCGCGGGAGACAAGGGGAACACCTCCAACATCTCGCTGATCGCCTACGATCCGGGGGACTTCGCGCGGCTGGAGCGGGAGGTGACGGCGGCGCGGGTGAAGGCGCATTTCGGCGCGCTGGCGACCGGCGAGGTGGTGCGTTACGCGCTGCCGCAGCTGGGGGCGCTGAACTTCGTGCTGCGCGGCGCGCTGCGCGGCGGGGTGACGCGCTCGCTGGCGCAGGACGCGCACGGCAAATGCCTGTCCGGCGTGCTCCTGGACATGGAGATCGAAGGCTGAGGTCATTCAGTCCCGGTTCAGCGCCAAATTGTAAATATGCCTCATCGGGAGGGCGTTGAATGCGCGGAATGCGACGCGCACCGTCGTCGATCGCACGAGACACGAGGGAGAGGCTTACCATGCGAGTGATCCTGGCAGCGGCCGCGGCGGCGGTCTTGTGCCTGGCACAGCCGTTCGAGGTGCGCGCCGCCGGCCCGATGGGCCTCCCTTCGGGCGGGCTGGAGAGCGCACTCGGCGCCGGGCCGGACGGCATTGTGGCGGTGCAGAACCGTGGCGGGCAGGCCCGCGGCGGCGGTGGGCGCTCGGCCTATCGCGGCGGCGGCGGGCGGGCACCGCGCGCCGGCGCCTCGCCCCGGCGCCTTCCGCGCGGCGGCACCGCGCGCCGTGCGCCGTCACGCAACGCGATCCGGGGCGGCGTGCCGCGTTCGGCGCGGATGGGGACGAGCCCGGCAGCGCGGCAGACGGTGCGCGGTCAGGCCCCCGGCCCGTACAACCGGCCGGGCGGCTACGAGCGGTGGCGCCGTGACATGCGCGACGCCGGCCGGCGGCCCTCCGGCGGGCGCCCCAGCGGCGGCCGCCCGCACGCCGGCAGACCGCCCCACAACGGCCACCGCCGGCCCGACGCCCGCCGTCACGCCGGCCACCACGGCTCGCGCTACTACCGCCGTGGCCGCTGGTACAATGGCGACCCGCGGTGGCGTGGCGACCGGCGCTACCACAACGGCTATTATTGGCGCCCGGCCTACGACGGCTGGTACTACTGGGCCAACAGCGCCTGGATCTGGGCCCCGGCGATCGGCGTGATCGCGGCGACGATCCCGACCTGGTCCAACACCACCACCGTCGTCGTGACGCAGTCGTTCGAGCCGTGGACCGACGAGTGGTTCGCTTGGTGCGACGCCCGCTACCGCAGCTTCGACCCCAACACGGGCACGTTCCTGGGCTACGACGGCCGCCGCCACTTCTGCGTCTACCGCGGCTGATCTTCGAGCCCTTCTCGCTCCGACATGAGACGAAAAGGCCCCTCCGGGGGCCCTTTTTTTCGTCGGCCGCGGGGACGGTCAGTCGCCGGCGGCCTTGCGGGCGAGGGACTGCACGTCGCCCCGTCCGAGGTGGCGCAGCTCGCGGGCGAGGCGGATCGACGGTTTGGCCGCGAAGAGGAGCGAGCCCACCACGAAGCACCACACGCCCGCCGTCTTCGTGGCATCCCGGAAGAAGAGCACCGAGCCGACGAGGAAGGCCGCCGCGGCCCCGAAATCGACCAGCGTGTAGGCCAGCTCGTAGGCCGCATAGATGCGCCTCTCGCGCGGCGACAGGTCGGAGTGCGGCTCGAACATCTCGCGTTCATCGTGCTGTGCCATGCGTCCCTCGCTCTGCGACTGCGACAATGGACGAGGTGCGGCAGCGGCGGCGCACGGCAACCCCCGGCGCCGCGGGCGAGGCCACCGTCGCGTCGGCAGGGCGGCGTGGGTCGCAAATCGGCGCGGATCCCCTATGATCCGTGCCTAGCAAGGAACGCGACAGGACCGAACATGGACGTCGAACTCACCGTCTACCTCTCAGGCGAGATCCACACCGACTGGCGGGATCAGATCGCCATCGCCTGCGAGGAGATGGACCTCCCCGTCAACCTCACCGGGCCGGTGACGGATCACGACGCATCGGACGATTGCGGCGTGACCATCCTCGGGCCGGAGGAGAACCCGTTCTGGAAGGACCACAAGGGCGCCAAGCTGAACGCGATGCGCACGCGCACGCTGATCGGTGAGGCCGATCTCGTGGTGATCCGCTTCGGCGACAAGTACAAGCAGTGGAACGCCGCGTTCGACGCCGGCTACGCCGCCGCCCTCGGCACGCCCTACATCGTGATGCACGCCAAGGAGCACACCCATCCGCTGAAGGAGGTGGACGCCCAGGCACTGGCCGTGTGCGAGACGCCCGAGCAGGTGAGCGCGATCCTGCGCTATGTCACCCGCGGCGAACTGGAGCGGCCGAGCCCCAACCTGTCGCTGGTGCGGTAGGCGGCACCGCTCCCCTCCCGCGCTGCCCGTCGCGCCCCGCACTCGCCGGCCGCTCGCTCAGCTCGGACGGCTTGCGTAGGCCGGGGGGCGGCGATGCGCTACGCTTGCGGCATGACCCGAATCATCTCCGTCATCATCGCGCTGGCGATCATCGCCCACCTGATCCGCCCGCTGGGGCTTCCGGGCCTGCGGCGGCGGGCGGACGCCTGGAAGCTCGTCGTCGTCGCGTTCGTGCTGTTCGCGGCGGTGATCGTGCTGCGGCCGGAGCCCTCGGTCGAGCCGATGGCGGCGCTCGCGAGCCTGGAGCGGCGGGCCTAGCGCCCTTCTCCCTCGGTTCGGGTCGACTGATGGAGCAGGGCCACCCCCATGGGCGCCGCCAGCACGCATGCGGGACGTCGTTGCGCCGCTCGGACGGGCCAGCGGAGCGGTCACGCCCTCGTGTTGCCGGGCTGCCCTCCGGCACGGCGGCGCCTACGTATGAAGGGACAGCAACGTCCCGAGGGCGCCCGCGATGGCCGATCACAGCCGGCTCGACGATTATCCATCCTTCGCCGATTTCGGCCGCGTCACCGACCCCACCCTCTATGCGGCGCTGCCCGACGGTTGGTTCGTCGGCCTGACGGACGTCGTCGATTCCACGCAGGCGATCCTCGCGGGGCGCTACAAGGCGGTCAACGTCGCCGGGTCGGCGGCGATCTCGGCGGTGATGAACCGGCTCGGCACGCCGCACTTTCCCTTCGCGTTCGGCGGCGACGGGTGCGCGTTCGCACTGCCGGCGCGCGACCGCGAGGCCGCCGAGCGCGCCCTCGCCGAGACGGCGGCCTGGGTGCGGGACGATCTCGGCCTCGAGCAGCGCGCGGCGATCGTGCCTGTGGCGGCGCTGCGGGCGGCGGCCAAGGACGTGCGGGTCGCGCTCTTCCGTCCCGCACCGCCGGTGGCCTACGCGATGTTCGACGGCGGCGGCGTCGCCGAGGCGGAGCGGTGGATGAAGGCCGGCCAGCACCGGGTGGCACCGGCCGCCCCCGGCTCCCGTCCGGACCTGACGGGCCTCTCGTGCCGCTGGCGGCCGATCGCGCCGCGGCACGGGGCGATGGTCTCGGTGATCGTGGTGCCGGGGCCACGCGGCGGGGTGGCGTTCCGCCAGGCGGTGGGCAGGATCATCGCCGTGCTGGGCGAGGCGGAGCGGTTCCAGCCGGTCGACGCGGCCGCGTTGCAGCCGGCGCTGCTGTCGCGCGGGATATGGCTGGAGGCGCTGGCGCGGCGCGGCGGCTGGGCGCGCCTCACCGAGGCGCTGGCGGTGGCGGCGCACAACGTGCTCGGCTGGGTGCTCTTCCGCACCGGGCTGCAACTCGGCGCCTTCAACCCCGCCAGCTACCGCGACGCGGTGGCCGACAACGCCGACTATCGCAAGTTCGGCGACGCGCTGCACCTGACGATCGACTGCGACCCCGCGCTGGAGGCCGAGCTGATGGCCGTGATCGACGCTGCCGAGAGCGACGGCGCGCTGGTTGCCGGCATCCACCGCCAGGACGCGGCGCTGATGACCTGCATCGTCCCCTCCTACCAGGACGACGGGCACTTCCACTTCGTCGACGGGGCGGGCGGCGGGTACGCCGCGGCCGCGGCCCAACTGACGCGCAAGCGCCTGGAGCTGGCCTGACCGGCTCCCCCGACCGACGCGGCCGGCGTCAGAAGAAGGACAGGTCGAGGTCGAAGAGCGTGGCGCCCTCGGCGGTGAAGGTATGCGTGCCCTCGCCGTCGACCGTGACCTCGAAGAGGCCGGCGCGACGGTCCGCCACCGCGATCTCGACGTCCTGCCGGTCGACGCCGATCCCGAACTGGATCTCGATCGTATCGCCCTGGGCACGGGTGAAGTCGGTGATGACGTCCTCGTTCATCGCGCCGAAGATCAGCAGGAAATGGTCGGCGCCGCCGTTGCCGGTCATCACGTCGGTATCGAAGACGTTCTGCGGCGCGAAGGGGCCCGCGCCGCCTAGGGTATCGTTCCCCGCACCGCCGACGAGCGTGTCGTCGCCGCCGTCGCCGTAGACCTCGTCGTCGCCGCGGCCGCCGTTCAGGAGGTCGTCGCCGCGTCCGCCGAGGATCACGTCGTCGCCGGCGCCGCCGCGCGCGGTGTCGTCGCCGGGGCCGCCCTCCAGGCTGTCGTCCTCGGCCCCGGCGGCGAGATAGTCGTCGCCGGCGTCGCCGAAGAGGCTGTCGACGCTGCGATCGGTGATGATGACGTCGCCGCCGGCGTTGCCGCGGATGACGGCGGTGTCCAACGAGGTGACGTTGGCGAGGAGGACCCTGTCGGAGCCCACGGTGCCGCGGAAGGTCAGGTTCTCGACGTTGACGACGATGGTCCCGTCGCTGACGACGATCGCCTGACCGTCGAGCAGCTCGATCGCGGCCGGCAGGCGCGGGGCGTCGCGGCCGAAGACCTTGAGCGCGGTGGGATGATCCGGCCGGCTGACGACGACGAAGTCGCCTTGGTCGACCTCCTCGCCCTCGCCCCCGTCGATGATGTCGCGGCCACCGACGGAGACGAGCGTGTCGTCGCCCAGCCCGCCGATGAGGACGTCGTCGTCGTGGTCGAAGAACTCGGCCTCGTTGAGCGAGCTGGGAACGACCCGGCCGCCGACGAGGAGGTCGCCGCCGGGGCCGCCGTCCAGCCAGTCGCGGCCATGGTCGCCGATGACGATGTCGTCGCCACCACGGGCGATGAGGACGTCGGCATCGGTGGTGCCGACGAGCGAATCGAAAAAGTCGAAGCCGAACTTGATGGCCAAGCGCGCCTCCTCTCGGGATGAATCGGTCAAAGATCGGCGGCGCGGTGCCGCGGGTAAGCCGCGACTCCAACGACCGAATATGAAATCGGTGCGCGAAAATCGAGAAGTTCCGGCCCGCATGTTCCAGTTTTCGCGCAAGATTAAAATACGCTCGGCATCAACTCTCTCGTGAATGTGATGCGGGGACGGCCGACGTGATCGGGCCGCAGCGTGCGAGCCGGGGTCTAACGACTTCGTCAGGAATTAAGTTGTAGGCTGGGGCACGGACGGGCCGGTCGCGCGGGTGGCGCGCGGGGCCCTCTTTGTCGAGTGGGAGACGTGTGTGATGAACCGCATCGTGATCGGCGCCGCCGCCTTTGTGGCGCTCGGCGGAATGGCCGCGGCCGACGGCTTCGGCGACACGCAACTCAGCTATCGCGACGGGATCGTCTACGACGACGATCTGGTGCCGGGGCGCGGACCGAACGCGTCCTACGACGGCGGCGACCAGTACGAACCGGTGGCGCGCGGCACATACGGCGTGACCTACGGCACGCTGGAGCGCACGCGGCGCGACCCGTCGCCCGACCTCATCGGCCCGGACGGGCGGCTCCGGGGGCGCTGAGGCCCCCGTTTCCTAGACGGCGCCCTTCCCTATTCGGCGGCCTCGACGACCTCCGTCGCCTCGGCCATCGCGCCGGCGAGTTCGGCGTCCAGCACGTCGAGCGCGGCGTCGGGCGCGGCGGTGACGCGGATGCAGCGGTTCTGCGGCGCCACGAACGGCATGCGCACGAAGACGCCGCGGGCCGAGAGCGCGGCGACGAGCGCGCGGGCGACGGTGCCGTCACGCCCGGTGTCGAGGGCGACGAAGTTGGTGGCGCTGGGGAGCGCGGTGAGCCCGTGCGCGGCGGCGATGGCGCCGATGCGCACCTTCGCGGCGTCGACCTCGGCCAGCATGTGGCGCAACCACGCCTGGTCGTGCAGCGCGGCGAGCGCGGCGACCTGGGCGATGCGGTTGACGCCGAAGTGGTTGCGCACCTTGTCGAACGCGGTGGCCATCTCCGGCGTGGTGACCGCGTAGCCGACGCGCAGGCCCGCCAGCCCGTAGGCCTTGGAGAATGTGCGCAGGCGGATGAGGCGCGGGTGCTCCAGCATCATCGGCATCTGCGCCGCGGCGGGCGCGAACTCGACGTAGGCCTCGTCGAGCACCAGGACGGCATGGTCGGGGAGCCGGTCGATCATCGCGGCGAGCCGGTCGGCGTCGTGCCAGGTGCCCATGGGGTTGTCGGGATTGGCGAGATAGACGAGCGCGGCCCTCTCACGGTGGGCGGCCTCGACGAGGGCGTCGGGGTCCTCGTGGTCGCCGGCATAGGGCACGGTGACGAGCCGGCCGCCGAAGCCGTTCACGTGGTAGTTGAAGGTGGGATAGGCGCCGGCGGAGGTGACGACGGCGGTCCCGTCGGTCACGAAGAGGCGGGCGATCACCTGCAGGATGCCGTCGATCCCCTCGCCGACGCCGATGCGCGCGGGGGAAATGCCGTAGTGCGCGCCGAGCGCCTGCTTCAGCTCGAAATTCTCCGGGTCGCCGTACTGCCAGGCGTCGGGCCCGGCGGCGGCGATCGCCTCGGCGACCTGCGGCGAGGCCCCGAAGGCGTTCTCGTTGGCGCCGATGCGCGCACGGAAGGCGGCGCCGCGGGCACGCTCCTGCGCTTCGGGTCCGACGAAGGGGACGGTGGAGGGCAGCGCTGCCGCAAGGGGTGTCAAGGGAAGCATCGGGGGCCTCGAATGCGGGTTGGGCCGGAGTTGGCGAGGCCGCCGAGCGCGCGACGGCCGAGATGCGAAAAAGGCGGCCCACCAGGGGACCGCCGACAGAGGCCGGTCGGAACCGGCCGCACATGCCCGAAGGATCGGCCCGAAGAGGCCGTCAGCCGCCGCGGGCCACCGCCGGAGCGACGGCCCGCGGCGACCCGTCAGTAGCGGTACTGGTCGGTCTTGAACGGACCCTCGGCGCCGACGCCGATGTAGTCGGCCTGCTCGGCGGAGAGCTTGGTCAGCTTGGCACCCAGCTTGGCGAGGTGCAGCTCGGCGACCTTCTCGTCGAGGTGCTTGGGCAGCACGTAGACCTTGTTCTCGTAGGCGCCGCCGTTGTTCCAGAGCTCGATCTGGGCCAGCGTCTGGTTCGAGAACGAGGCCGACATCACGAACGAGGGGTGACCCGTCGCGTTGCCGAGGTTCACGAGGCGGCCCTCGGAGAGGAGGATCATCCGCTTGCCGTCCGGGAACTCGATGAGGTCCACCTGCGGCTTCACGTTCTTCCACTTCATGTTCTTCAGGCCGGCGACCTGAATCTCGTTGTCGAAGTGGCCGATGTTGCAGACGATCGCCATGTCCTTCAGCGCGCGCATGTGGTCGACCGTGAGGACGTCCTTGTTGCCCGTCGCGGTGACGACGATGTCGGCACGCGGGGCAGCGTCCTCGAGGGTGACGACCTCGAAGCCGTCCATGGCTGCCTGGAGGGCGCAGATCGGGTCGATCTCGGTCACCAGAACGCGGGCGCCGGCACCGGCGAGCGAGGCGGCCGAGCCCTTGCCGACGTCACCGTAGCCGGCGACGATGGCGACCTTGCCGGCCATCATGACGTCCGTGCCGCGGCGGATGGCGTCCACCAGCGACTCGCGGCAGCCGTACTTGTTGTCGAACTTCGACTTCGTGACCGAGTCGTTGACGTTGATCGCCGGGAACGCCAGCTCGCCGCGCTTCTCCATCTGGTAGAGACGCAGAACGCCCGTGGTCGTCTCCTCGGAGACACCCTTGATGGCCTTCTTGCAGCGCGAATAGAACGTCGGGTCCTTGGCGATGCGCTTCTTGATGGTGGCGAAGAGGTACTCCTCCTCCTCGTTCCCCGGCTTGGCGAGCACGGAGGGATCGGTCTCGGCCTTGGAGCCGAGCATGACGAGCATGGTGGCATCGCCACCGTCGTCGAGGATCATGTTGCAGGTCTCGCCGTTGCCCCAATCGAGGATCTGGTCGGCGTATTCCCAATACTCCTCCAGCGTCTCGCCCTTGACGGCGAAGACGGGGGTGCCGGAGGCGGCGATGGCGGCCGCGGCGTGGTCCTGCGTGGAGTAGATGTTGCAGGACGCCCAGCGCACGTCGGCGCCCAGCGCGACCAGCGTCTCGATGAGGACGGCGGTCTGAATGGTCAT
This sequence comes from Acuticoccus sp. I52.16.1, assembly GCF_022865125.1. NCBI lineage: Bacteria > Pseudomonadati > Pseudomonadota > Alphaproteobacteria > Hyphomicrobiales > Amorphaceae > Acuticoccus > Acuticoccus sp. I52.16.1. Next base: position 2,006,378 of record NZ_CP094828.1, read on the forward strand.
GTGGAGGGAGCCCGCAATGCGCGCGCCCTTCAGCGGCTGCGCAGCGCGGTTCTCCTCGCGCACGGCCATGAGGCCGGGCATCTCGACTTCGGCGATCTCGATCTCGGTGCGACCGTAGTCGGCGAGGCCGATATCCTTGACGATGTAGTCGGTCGCGGGAGCGGTGTCTGCGAGGGCCATGTGGATTCCTTGTCCTTCCGTTGACGGGTCTATATGGCGCCCGGCGCTTCGGATCAAGGATATAAAGATATCGTTATTCCAGCATGGCTCAGGATTTGCGGTAGCGGCGCGCCAGGTAGAGGACGTCGCGCTTGCGCAATCCCTTGTGCAGGACCGAGCCTTTGACCCCGGCGAACTCCTGCAACACGCGGCCCGCCCAGCGGTAGCGGGCGAGGCGGGCGCGCTTGTCGCCGTCGGTCGCGTCGAGCGCGGCGACGACGCCGGCGGTGAGGTCCGTCTCGGCGACCTTTTCGAGGCGCGGCACGGCGAACGCGGTGTCCAGCGCGGGGAGCATCGCGGGGTTGCGCATGTCGGCCCAGGTGAATGTGCCGCCGGGCTTCAGGACGCGCGCCACCTCCCGCGCGAAGGCCGGCACGTCGGCGTAGCAGTGCGAGGACTCGATGTTGACGACGACGTCGAAGCTCGCGTCGGCGAACGGCAGCGCCTCCGCGTCGCCGACCTCGTAGGTGAGGTTCGGCACGTCGGCATGGAAGCGGCGGGCGCGCTTGACGGCGGTGGACGAGAAGTCGGCGCCGACGACGGCGGCGGGGGCGAAGGTGCGGGCGATGTAGGCCGCCCCGCCGCCACGGCCGCTGCCCACCTCCAGCACGCGGGCGCCGGCGAGCGGCAACCCCTCGACCGCCTGATGATAGAGGCCGATGAAGGCGCGGTTGGGCTCGTCCTCCGCCGCCAGCGGCACCGGATCCGGCGGCAGGTAGCCGTAGTTCATGAAGGCGAAGGCGCGCTCGGAGGAGATCAGCGAGATCGCCTGGTACCAGCGCTTCCAGATGAACTTGAGCGTCTTGGGATATTCGCCCCGCTCGGCCGCCCGCAGGACGCGGTTGAAGGCGCGGCTCACGCGGCGGACACGGGCTGGGGCAGGTGCGCGGTCTCCAGCATCTTGTCGAGCCGCGCGCGGCCGGCCTGGAGCAGCCTCGCGTCTTCCGGCGCGATGGGATTGTAGAACGGCAGGAAGTAGCGCAGCAGGCCGGAGGAAGTGCGGCGCAGCAGGCCCGGCCGCACGAACAGCAGCCAGACGATGCGCCCGTAGAGCTTGGGCCCACGCTTGCGCCCGTTGGCGACGGCGATCGCGACCGTGTGGCGGATCCACAGCCGGTAGAAGAGCGCCAGCACGCCGGCCATCGCCGCGGTGCGCATGACGTAGCGCTGGATGCCGGACATCTGCGGGGTGGCGGCGGTCAGGACGTGCGGGGCGACGGCCGAGTGCTCCAGCTCCTCGACCGCATGCCAGATCCAGAGGCACCCGTAGTGGTCGGCCGACTGGTCGAACAGGTCCGGCGTCTTCAGCATCATCTTGGAGGTGCCGTAGGTGATCTGCTCGATGGCGCAGGTGACGAGGAGGCGGTCGATCGGGCGCTTCACCCGGCCGAGCACCTTGCGCACGGTCTCCTCCATCCCGTCGATGTCGTAGCCGAGCGAGCGCAGGGCGACGTTGTAATCCTCGTGCTCGCGGGTGTGGTACGCCTCCTGGACGGAGTAACCCTTGATCTCCGCCTTCAGCTCGGGATCGTCGAGTTGCGGCGCATAGTGGCGCAGTGAGCGGATGAAGAACCGCTCCCCCTCCGGCAGGAAGATCGAGAAGGCGTCGACGGCCGCGGATTTGACGAGGTCGTCGTCGAACCATCGGCGCTGCGGATCGCCGGAGATGCCGAAGCGGAGGTTGCGTGCGATGATGTCCATGAGGCCCCCGGATCGCGGTGCGCACGCCCCCCTGCGAAGCTCGCGGCGAAGGACCGACACCGTTGCGCCGTGGCCGCCGGGCTCGTCAGGTTGACTGCGGCATTGGGCGGGCCGCGTGTCGCCAGCGGCGGCCCCGCACGGTCTCGCTGTACCATGGCCGTCGAATGGCTAAAACCGCGCGGTCGGCGCAATGCTGCCCTGCGTGTAGCGCATAATGCAGCCCGCCGTGAAGAGGCGGCGGGCACGGCCCGTCATTGCGAGGACGGAACCTCGGGCGTCTCGCCGTCGGGCGCGGTGGGCGCTTCGGCGACGGTGTCCCCGGTGTCCGGCTCGGCCGCGATCTCGAGGTCGGCGATGCGCCGCTGGAGGCTTTCCAGGCGCAGGTCGTAGTCGAGGAAACGGGCGTCGTAGTCGGCGAAGCGGGCGTTGTAGCTCGCTTGCAGCTCCTGCACGGAGATCGGCTCGTCGGTCTGCGAGGCGGGGGCGGGGATCGCTTCGTCCGGGTTCGGCTCGGCGGTCGCGGCCTCGACCGCGTCGGCGGTCGCCTCGGCCTCGGCCTCTTCGCTGGGCGTGACGGCCTCGGCGGCGACCGGTTCTTTCGGCTGCGCGGCGGGCGTGTCGGGCGCGGTGGGGGGCGCGGCTTCTTCGCCGGCCGCGGGCTCGGCCTGGACCTGCGCGAGGTCGGCGGACGGCTGCGGGATGTCGTCGCCGAGCCGAGAGGCAGCGAGCTCGGCGATGGTCGCGGGCTCGTCGTCCGGGACGGTCTGCGCACCGGCGGCGGCCACGGCGAGCCCGGCGGCACCCACGACGGCGGCGATCAAGCGGATCATTGCGTTCCTCACGATACGTCGCATTGCTAACGCGCTCGTGAAGGAACGGTTCCGCGGGTCGTCACGATCGTCAGAGCTGCGAGTGCACCATGTGCAGCACGGAGATGCGGCGCATCGCCTCGTCGTGGTCGGCGGGCTCCATCTCGGCCGCTTCCTTCTGCGCCGCCTCGATCATCGCCGTCATCGAACCGGCCGACAGCTCGCTGATCGGGGTCGCAGACTCGGCCAGCACCGTGCAGGTGACGCCGTTCATGTCGCAGAAGCCGCCGTCGATGAAGAGCTTTTCGCCGGCGGCGCCACCGCCGGTCACTTCCAAGATGCCGGGATCGAGGAGGGCCAGCAGGGGCGCGTGGCCGGCCATGACCTGGAACTCGCCCTCTGCACCGGGGAGCTTCACCGCCTCGACTTCGCCGGAGAAGAGGAGCCGCTCGGGGGAGACGATCTCGAAGGGGAAGGTGGCCATCAGGACTCAGCCTTAGCGTTGATCTGTTCTGGGGTCTGAAGGCCCGTTCCGCAGAACGGGCAATACAGCACGGGCCGGTCGAAAAAACCGAGGCCGCCGGGGGTGGGGAGGGTCGCCACGACCATCGTCAGCACCCCGTCATCGTCGACGAACAGCGCCGGCTCGGCCCCCTCGCCGGGGCCCGCGAGGACCTCGGCGAGGGATGCGCAGCACGGTGTGTCCGCCGCGGCCACTTACGCGGCTTCGGCGAGTTCCTGCGCCTTCTCGATCGCCTCGTCGATCGTGCCGACCATGTAGAAGGCCTGCTCGGGCAGATCGTCGTAGTCGCCGTTCACCAGGCCCTTGAAGGCCTTGATGGTGTCGGCCAGCTCGACGAAAACGCCCGGCTTGCCGGTGAACACTTCGGCGACGTGGAAGGGCTGCGAGAAGAACCGCTCGATCTTGCGGGCGCGGGCGACGGTGAGCTTGTCCTCTTCCGACAGCTCGTCCATGCCCAGGATCGCGATGATGTCCTGCAGCGACTTGTAGCGCTGGAGGATCTGCTGCACCTCACGCGCGGTGTTGTAGTGCTCCTCGCCGATGATCTGCGCGGAGAGCATGCGCGACGTGGAGTCGAGCGGATCCACGGCCGGGTAGATGCCCTTTTCGGCGATCGACCGGTTCAGCGTGGTCGTCGCGTCCAGGTGGGCGAACGAGGTGGCCGGCGCCGGGTCGGTCAGGTCGTCGGCCGGCACGTAGATCGCCTGCACGGACGTGATCGAGCCCTTGGTGGTGGTGGTGATGCGCTCCTGCAGGGCGCCCATGTCGGTCGCCAGCGTCGGCTGATAGCCCACCGCCGAAGGGATACGGCCCAGAAGCGCCGACACCTCGGAACCCGCCTGCGTGAAGCGGAAGATGTTGTCGACGAAGAAGAGCACGTCCTGGCCCTGATCGCGGAAGTTCTCGGCGATCGTCAGGCCCGACAGCGCGACGCGGGCGCGGGCGCCGGGGGGCTCGTTCATCTGACCGTAGACCAGGGCGCACTTGGAGCCCTCGCCGCCGCCCGGCTTGTTCACGCCGGACTCGATCATCTCGTGGTAGAGGTCGTTGCCCTCGCGGGTCCGCTCACCGACGCCGGCGAACACGGAATAACCGCCGTGCGCCTTGGCGACGTTGTTGATGAGCTCCTGGATCAGCACGGTCTTGCCGACGCCGGCACCGCCGAACAGGCCGATCTTGCCACCACGGGCGTACGGGGCGAGCAGGTCGACGACCTTGATGCCCGTGACCAGGATCTCGGCGTCGGTCGACTGCTCGGTGTAGGCCGGGGCGGGGGCGTGGATCGGCCGCGTCTCGGTGTGCGGGATCTCGCCGGCCTCATCGATCGGCTCGCCGATCACGTTCATGATCCGGCCGAGCGTGCCGGGACCGACGGGCATCTCGATCGGCATGCCGGTATCGGACACGGGCGTGCCGCGGGACAGGCCCTCGGTCGCGTCCATGGCGATGCAGCGCACGGTGTTCTCGCCGAGGTGCTGGGCAACCTCGAGCACGAGCATCTGCCCGTTGTTGTCCGTGTGGAGCGCGTTCAAAATGGAGGGCAGATGCTCCGTGAACTTCACGTCCACGACGGCGCCCATGACTTGGGTAACTTGTCCGGTAGCTTCAGCCATATCCTCTGCCTTCGCGCGTTCGTCGCGCGCTTCTTAACCGGTGGTGCGCTATTGTCCAGTACAACGGCGACCTTAAGGGTGACGTCCTGAGAAGAAAACGGGGTGGGGGGCGACAATCGCGCCGATCATGAGACTTCTGCCTGTCGCATCTCGCGAATGAAAGGCCTCACGCGTTTTTTGTCCTGCGGCAGCGCCCAGGCGAAGATGCCCGGCAGCCGTCCTGCACGGCGATAACCGAGCGCCTCGAGGAATTCGTCGCACTGACGCTTCTTGTCTTCGACGAGGATGACCGGCTTGCAGCGCTCGATCGTCGCACGTGCGCCGGCGAGGGCGGCCATCTCGTGGCCCTCGACGTCGAGCTGAAGCACCGAGAGGTCGGCGATTGCGTAGGCGTCGATGGTGGTCAGCATCGTCGGCTGCCCGCGCTCGGAGATCGTCGACGCGCCGCCGCGGTGACCTTTTTCGCCGGTGTCGATGTAGGCGACGTCGATCCGCTCGCCCAGGCCGGCATTGGTGAGGAGCACGTTGGCGAGGCCGTTGGCCTCCACGCACTGCTTGGCGAGCACGTAATTTTCCAGCACCGGCTCGAACGCGTAGACGCGGCCGGGGCAGGCCTTGGAGAAGGACGGCAGCATATCGCCGAAGAACGTCCCGGCGTGCACCATGTCGCCGGGCCGGTCGGCGAAGAGCTTGGCGACGAGCGCGTGCGTCATCGGCTCGAAATGTCGCCCGTCGAGCACGCATTTCGAGGCCGGGCGGCCGGCGGCGTAGGCCGGGACGAAGTGCGTCTCGGCGCCGACCTTGGCCGGGCGGTAGGCGACCGAGTAGGCCGCAGTGTCGCCGGTGGTCTTGCGGCCCACCTTCTCGGCTTGCGCGCTCATGACGGGCGCCGGGCGCCGGCCGGGCGCGCCCGCACCACGGGAGCATTGGTCGCCTCGAAGATGCGGTTCTTCTCCCAGGCGCCGACCTCCTGGTAGCCCGCCTTGGGGAACGACTGGGCCAGCCACTCGGCGGTGGTGCGCCGCCCCTCGATGACGAGCTTGGGATGGAAGCGGCGGACCAGCCGGCCGGCACCGCGCAGCGCCTGGCGCTCGAATCCCTCGATGTCGAGGTGGATGACGGAGACCTTGCGGCCGCGCTCGACCAGCTCGTCGACCCGCACCACGTCGACCTCGATGTAGCCCTCGTCCTCCGCGCTCGCACGGGCGTTGAGCGCACTCTGCGCGGCGGCGGGCTCGTCCTTGTCGAAGTCGTGCACGCGTAAGGGGAGCTTGTTGGGCTTGTTGCCGACCGCGACCTGGTGGAGGCGCACATTCGCCAGCTTGTTCAGCTCGATGGTGCGGCGACATGCCTCATGACACAGCGGGTTCGGCTCGAACGTGTGGACCAGCTTGCCCGGCGCCAGCGCCTTGGAGATCGCCGGCAGGAAGTCGCCGATGAAGGCGCCGCCGGTGACCACGTCGCCATCGGCGGCATGGTCGCAGATGTACTTGATGGTTTGCGGCTCGTAGACCTTGCCGCGGGCGAGCACCTTCGGCAGCACGCGCATGTGGTACGACTTCGGCACGGCGTAGGCGCCGTACTCGTTTTTCATGATCTCGAAGTCGTCGTCCGTGTGCATCCAACGCTCTCGTCGCGCGGTTCGCGGCGCGGTCGCGGGGTCTCGGGGGCCGGGTCGTGTCGAAATCGGCGGCGCGCAGGCGAACGCCGCACCGTTGGCCGGCGCGGCCACGCCCCCGACGGATCGGGGGCGGTGTGCCTCAGAGCGACTCGGCGCCGGAGATGATTTCGATCAGCTCCGTCGTGATCTGCGCCTGGCGGGTCCGGTTGAACTCGAGGGTCAGGCGGTCGATCATGTCGCCGGCGTTGCGCGTCGCATTGTCCATCGCGGTCATGCGGGCGCCCTGCTCGGAGGCGTCGTTCTCCAGGAGCGCGCGGAAGATCTGCACGCGGATGTTGCGCGGGACCAGCGCCTGGAGGATCTCGGCCGCGCTGGGCTCGTACTCGTAGACGCCGCCGCCCTCGGCTTGCAGCTCGGTGTCCTCGTCCTCGCCGATGATCGGCGCGGCGGGGATCAGCTGCTGCCCGGTCGGCACCTGGCTGATGACGTTCTGGAACGCCGAATAGTAGACGGTCGCGACGTCGAACTCGCCGGCTTCGAAGCGGCTGACGACCTTGTCGGCCACCAGGTGCGCCTCGGCGAACGAGATCTTGCGGATCGACTTGAAGTCGACCAGCTCGACGATCCTGTCACGGTAGCCGCGCTTGAGGATGTCGAAACCCTTGCGGCCGACGCAGAGGAACTGGACGTCCTTGCCGGCCAGCATGAGGTTCTGCGCGTCGGCCAGCGCCTTCTTGACGATGGACGAGTTGAAGCCGCCCGCGAGACCGCGGTCCGCCGTGCAGACCACCAGGAGGTGGCGCTGGTCGGACCCGGTGCCGGTCATCAAGATCGGTGCGTCCGGATCGCCTTCGGTGAGCTGCGCGAGGTTGGCCAGCACCGCCGCCATGCGCTCGGCATAGGGGCGCGCGGACTCCGCCGCCTCCTGCGCCTTGCGCAGTTTGGCGGCGGCGACGAGCTGCATCGCCTTGGTGATCTTCTGCGTCGCCTTGACGGAGGCGATGCGGACTTTGAGGTCCTTCAGAGACGCCATTATGAATTCCCGGTGTCGGCGGCGGGCTTACGCAGCCTTCGCCGGCGCCTCTTGGCTCTTGAACTGCTTGGTGTAGCCCTCGACGATGGACTTCAGCTTCTCGGTCAGCTCGTCGGTCAGCTGCTTCTTGTCCCAGATGCCTTCCAGCACGTCCTTGTGCTGGCCGCGCATCAGGGAGAGCAGGCCCTCCTCGTAGGCACCGACCTTGTTGACCGGCACTTCGTCGAGGTAGCCGTTCACGCCGGCGTAGATCACCGCGACTTGCTCCTGCGTGGTCAGCGGCGAGAACTGCGGCTGCTTCAGGAGCTCGGTCAGGCGGGCACCGCGGGCGAGCAGGCGCTGCGTCGCGGCGTCGAGGTCGGAGCCGAACTGGGCGAAGGCGGCCATCTCGCGGTACTGGGCGAGCTCGCCTTTGATCTTGCCCGCGACCTGCTTCATCGCCTTGATCTGGGCCGAGGAGCCCACGCGCGACACCGAGAGGCCGACGTTCACCGCCGGACGGATGCCCTGGTAAAAGAGGTCCGTCTCGAGGAAGATCTGGCCGTCGGTGATCGAGATCACGTTGGTCGGGATGAAGGCCGACACGTCGTTGCCCTGCGTCTCGATGACCGGGAGGGCGGTCAGCGAACCGTTGCCGGCCTCGTCGCCCATCTTGGCGGCGCGCTCGAGCAGGCGGGAGTGCAGGTAGAAGACGTCGCCCGGGTAGGCTTCACGGCCCGGCGGGCGGCGCAGCAGCAGCGACATCTGGCGGTAGGCGACGGCCTGCTTGGAAAGGTCGTCGTAGCCGATCACGGCGTGCTTGCCGCTGTCGCGGAAGAATTCGCCCATGGCGGTGCCGGTGAACGGGGCCAGGAACTGCATCGGCGCCGGGTCCGAGGCGGTCGCGGCGATGACGATCGAGTAGGGCAGCGCGCCGGACTCTTCGAGCACCTTCACGAACTGCGCGACGGTCGAGCGCTTCTGACCGACGGCGACGTAGATGCAGTAGAGCTTGTTGGCTTCGTCGTTTGCGTCGTGGATCGGCTTCTGGTTGAGGAAGGTGTCCAGGATGATCGCCGACTTGCCGGTTTGACGGTCGCCGATGATCAGCTCGCGCTGGCCGCGGCCGATCGGGATCAGCGCGTCCACCGCCTTGAGGCCGGTCGACATCGGCTCGTGCACGGACTTGCGCGGGATGATGCCCGGCGCCTTCACGTCCACACGGCGGCGCTCTTCGTACTGGATCGGGCCCTTGCCGTCGATCGGGTTGCCGAGCGCATCGACCACGCGGCCGAGGAGGCCCATGCCGACCGGCGCGTCGACGATGGCGCCGGTGCGCTTGACGGTCTGCCCTTCGGTGATGCTGCGGTCGTCGCCGAACACCACGATACCGACGTTGTCGACCTCGAGGTTCAGCGCCATGCCGCGGGTGCCGTCCTGGAACTCGACGAGTTCGCCGGCCTGCACCTTGTCGAGGCCGTAGACACGGGCGATGCCGTCACCGATGGACAGCACCTGGCCGACCTCGGAAACTTCGACGTCATTGCCGAAGTTGGCGATTTGGTCTTTCAGGATGGCCGAAATTTCGGCGGCGCGAACGTCCATCTTATGCGGCTTCCTTCATGGCCTGGCGCATCCCCTGGAGGCGGGTGCGCACGGAAGTATCGATCATCTGACTGCCGAGGCGAACGATCAAGCCGCCGATGAGCGACGGGTCGACGATCGTCTCGAGTTTCATGGTGCCGCCGGTCTTCTCCGACAGCACCCGGCGCAGCGTCTCGAGCTGCTCGTCGTTCAAGGGTTCGGCGCTGGTGACGACCGCGAGCGTCTCGCCGCGGTGCTTGGCCATCAGGTCGCCGTACGCCTTCAACATGTCCGGCAAGGCGAAGAGGCGGCGGTTCCGGGCCGTCAACTTGGCGAAATTCGCCACGAGGCCGGACACGCCGTGCGACTGCATCACCGCGTCCAGGGCGCGGATCTGATCCTCCGCCTTGAAGACGGGGCTCTCCAGAAGTCGCCGCAGATCATCGCTTTCGCTGATCATCTGGCGAAGTGTGGTCACATGGGACTCGACGTCATCGAGCGCGTTTTGATCGCGCGCGAGGTCGAACAACGCGGATGCATAGCGTTCAGCGACGCCTGATGATTCGGATGTAGCCAAGGCGCTCTTTCTGGTGTTCGTCTTGCCCGTGGGGGGACAGCGGCGCGCTTAGCATACGCGTATTTGGGGCGCAACGTCGGCGGGCCGCGTAAAGCCATCGAACCGGCCGCCGGGGGCGAGGTTTTTGTTCCGCAAAGGTGACCGGCGCCCGCCCTCCCCGACCAGAACCGCCCCGAACGCCGCCCGCGACGGCAAAACGCCCGGCCGACACGAAGGTCGACCGGGCGAAGGCCGTCGCGCGCAATGCCGCGGCTCGGATCGGCGGCGGTGCCGCCCGTCAGACCGCCGAGCGGGCGCTGACGTCGTCGTTGGCCACCGTGCCGATGAACGCGTCGATACTGCCCGACAGGTCGTTGCTCGACGCCTGTAGCGCCTTCGAGAGCTGGTTGACGCTCGTCGCCACCTGGCGCGTCTCGCCCACCTTGTTCTCGACGCCCTGAACGTTGTCCGCGACGCCCGTGGTCTGCGCCGACACCTCGTTGACGTTGCGCGAGATCTCGCCCAGCGCCGCCGACTGCTCCTCGACCGCCGCCGCGACCGCCGCGGAGTTGCCGTTCACCTCCGCGATCGAGCTGGAGATCAGGCCGATCGCCTGGACCACCTCGTCCACCTCGCTGGAGACGTGGCCGATGACGCGGCCGATGTCCTCGGTCGCCTTGGCCGTCTGGTCGGCGAGCTGCTTCACCTCGTGGGCGACGACCGCGAAGCCCTTGCCGGCATCGCCGGCCCGCGCCGCCTCGATCGTGGCGTTGAGGGCGAGAAGGTTGATCTGCCCGGCGATGCCGTTGATCAGGTCCACCACCTGGTGGATCTCGTCCGAGCGTTCCTTGAGGCCGTTGACCTTCGCCGTCGCCGTCTCGGTGGCGTCGGTGGTCGTCTGCGTCAGGTTGGAGACGTTCTGGAGCTGGCCGGAGATGTCGTGGATCGAGGCGGTCATCTCCTCGACCGCGGCGGCCACGCCCTTCACGCTGAGCCCGGTCGCCATCGCCGCGTCGTTCACGGTGCGGGTGTAGCTGTAGCTCGCGCCCACCACGTCGTCGAGCGAGGTGGCCGCGCCGTCGAGCTTGATGCCCGCCTCGGACAGCTGCGCCAGAAGCTGGCTCGACTGGCCGCGGAAGCCGCGCACCGCCTCGGTGATCTCCTCGGCGCGGCGCGCCTTCTCCTCGGCCTCGCGCTTGTGCTCGGCCTCGACCTCCTCGTTGTGCTCGCCCTGCTCGCGGAACACCTCCAGCGCGCGGGCCATCTCGCCGATCTCGTCGCCCCGCGTCGTGCCCTCGATCTCGACCGACCAGTCGTGGTCCTTGAGGCGCCCGGTGGTCTCCGCCAGGCGCTTCACCGGCAGTGCGACGCCGAGCCGCATGACGATGGCCATCACCATCGAGACGACCAGGATGACGACCGCCGACCCGAGCGAGCCGTACATCAGGAACTTCAGGTCGCGCAGCTGGTACTCGCGCTGCATCGTCAGGGCGCGGCCGGACTCGCTGCTGATCTTGGCGAAGCCGCGGTCGATGTCGCTCCACAGGCGCTGATTGAGGACCGACAACTCGCGCAGGCGCGCCATGTCGAAGGTCAGCGGATCGGTCATCTCGTCGAGCTGGGTCTCGGCGACCTCGCTGCGCCACTGTTCCAGCAGCCGCGCCAGCGTGCTGACGTCGCCGGACAGGTCCGCGCCGGGGTCGACCACGCGCGACAGGTCCCGCTGCGCCGCGTCGGACCGGGCGAAGCCGCCTTCCACCCGCTCGGCGTTGGTGACGTCGCCGCTGTTGATGTACGCCAGCAGCGCCGCGTGCGTGTCGGACGCGGCGCGGTGCCAGGCGTCGACCAGCTCCAGCTGTTCGGACCGGCGGCCGCTCTCTTCGAGCCCGTTCACCACTTTCAGCGACTCGTACAGGATGAATCCGGCCGACAGCATCGTCACCGCGATGATGCCGGCGAACGCGACCCAGAGCTTTTTCGAAATCGAGAGATTGGCCATCATCGCTTGAACGCCCGCCGCTGAAGTTCCGTGAGATTGAGTTCGATCGTGACCGCGCCGATCGGCTTGCCGGTATCCGGATCGTTCACGGTCATGTTGAGCTGTGCCCGCCAGGTGCGGGTGTCCTCGTGCCACTCCGCCTCGTCGACGAAGATCGCCTCCGGGCCGATGAGGAAGGTCTTCTGCCACTTGCCCTCGTCACCCTGCCAATAGTCGGAGGTGATGCTCGACTGGCCGACGTTGAGGCCGTAGGCATCCATGACGAAGATCTCGCTGTAGAGACCGATCGAGCGCGCCTGTACGCGCGTCAGATAGGTCGACAGCGGGCTGGACATCGTCGCCGCGATGAGGGGCTTGCGCGCCGTCTTGCGCTCCGCCCGCCACACCTCGTCGAGCGCTTCGATCTCCTGCTGGGTGAAGCCACGCCGCTTCTCGTTCTGCATCTTGACCGACATCGCGACCAGCGGATTGGCCAGGAACTGGCGCGCATCGGCGATGACCTGCTCGGTGATGAGCGACGCCGTGAGCCCCTTCTCCACCTCGACCGCCCCAGCCGTCGATCCCGTCGCGAGCCATGTGCTCGCCAAGATCGACAGTGCGGTCGCGCAAGCGAGTGTTGTTTGACGCAAGGCGCCCTCCTTTTAACTGGTGCTGTTCAGTGGCTCTGGCAGGTTCCGCACACGCCAAGACCGAACGCCAAGCGTAAAAGTAGTGCGCGCACCTTTCTCGGGGCTTCCGAGAGGCGTGTATTCAGCTTTGCGAAACTGAATGGACTTGGGCCGAACCCCGCGACGCGCGGACGATCACCCTCGAACGACCGAAGACGGACCCGCGACGACGGTGCACGCCCGGCCGCGTACCGGCGCGGCGTGAGCTCGCCCCGGCGCATCGTGCGGGCCGATGGGCCCCGCGGCGGGAGAGTCACAAACTAGACTCCGGAGCGCACTCGGGCGTTGCCTGCCCGTTCGGACAGCCTGGGGCCGGGCTTGCCCGCGCGCCGCTCAGCCGCGCGGCGGGGCCTCGACCTTCACCGCCGGGCCGCCGGCGCGGCGGGCGGGCGGCGCGCGACGGCGCCACAGGCGGCCGTCGATCACCGACAGGCCGAGGATGATGAGGCCGAGGCCGGCGAGCTGGAAGACCGTGACCGTCTCGTCCAGGAGGAGGACGCCGCTCATCAGCGCCACGACCGGGATCAGCACCGTCACCAGCATCGCGTTCATGGCTCCGGCGCGTGCGATGATCGCGAAATAGAGGATGTAGGCGAGCGCGGTACCCAGCACCGCGAAGGCCACCACCGCGGCCCACACCGTCCCGCTCGGCACGGGCAGCGTGAACGGAGCGTCGACGATCAGCGCCGCCGGCACCAGGATCAGCGAGGCCGACAGGGTCTGTCCCGCGCTGAGGAGCACCGGGTGCAGCGCGAACCGCCCCAGCCCCCGCGCGAACACCGAGGCGAAGGCATAGGAGAGCGCCGCCCCCAGGACCGCCACCTTCGCCCAGACGGCGCCGCCCAGGTCGTCGAGCACGCTGGGCCCGACGATCACCACGACCCCGGCGATGCCCAGGACGATGCCGATCACGCGCGGCGCGGTCAGCCGTTCGTCGGGCAGGAGGGCGCCGGCAATGAAACCGGTGAAGAGCGGCGTCGTGCCGATCAGCACCGCGGCCATCCCCGAGGTGATCGCGGTCTGCCCCCAGACGATGAGCGCGAACGGGATCACGTTGTTGACGATCCCCATCGCCCCCAGCGACAGCCACGCCGCCCGCGACGTCGGCAGCGCGATCCGCATCACCGCGACGACGCCCCACAGGCACACGGTGGCCAGCGCGACGCGCAGCGCGACGACGGTCAGCACCGGCAGTTCGGTCAGCGCGATCTCGGCGAAGGGGAAGGAGAGCCCCCACACCAGCGCGAGGCCGACGAGCATCGCCCACGCGAGACCGTCCATGCGCGTCGCCGTCGCCATCGCAGCTTCCTTCTGGCCGTATCAGAGCCGCTCGCGCACCGGGGCGAGACACGTCTCGGGGAGGACTTCGTGGATAAAGTGCCCTTCGCCGGCGACCTGTACCACCGTCACGCCGAGTTCGGCATCAAGCCGCCGGACATCCGCCGCCGCCAGCACGCTCGACTGCTCCGGATCCCCGGCGATCAGCGTGACCGGGACGTCGAGCGCGGCGAGGCAGGCGACCGGGTCGAACCCGGCGCCGATCGACAGGTCGATCAGGCCGTCGAGGACGCGGCTGTCGAACGTGGCGAGCTGACGGCCCCGGCGCCGCACCGCCTCGGGGCCGAACCGTTCGGCGAGGCTGACGCGGCCGTGGCCGGAGCCCCAGCCCGCGACCTCGGCCGCCCACGCCTCGGCCGAGTAGCCGGCGAACGGCCCCTCCATCTGCTCCTTGAGGCGGATGAAGCCACGGTAGAAGGCGCGCCGCTCGGTCCGTGCCGGATCGAAGGCGAAGAGCGGCGGATCCTCCAGCACCAGCGCGCGGATCGCCCCGGGCCGCTGCGCCGCCAACGCCAGCGCGACGCACCCGCCCAGCGAGTGGCCGTAGAGGATCGGCGGCGGCCCCGGCGGCAGCCGGATCGCTTCGGCCATGCGCATGATCCGATAGGGCGCGGTGCGCGGCCCGTCGCCGTGGCCGGGGAGATCGAGCGCCAGGGTCGGCACGTCGAGCGCGGCGGCGAGCTCGTCGAAGTCGAAGCGGTCGCGGGTGACGGCGTGGAGGAAGACGACCTGCGGCGCCCGCTCGGTGCCGGGGCCGGTGCCGGCGGTCATCGCCGCGGCGCCCCGGCGTCGAGCCGCTGGACCGCCGCGGTCAGTGCCCGCACCTCCTCGCGCAGCGCCTTCACGTCGTGCGCCACGTGGGTCTGCTCCTCCATCATGGCACTGCGGCTGGCGGCCGCCTCCTGCTCCACGTCCTGCTGCATGCCCGAGACGATGATACCGATGAAGAGGTTCAGCACCGCGAACGTCGTCACCATGATGAACGGCACGAAGAAGGCCCACGCATAGGGGTGCACCTCCATGACCGGCCGCACGATGCCCATCGACCAGGACTCCAGCGTCATGATCTGGAACAGCGAGTAGGCCGAGGTGCCGATCGAGCCGAACCACTCCGGAAAGGTCGCCCCGTAAAGCGAGGTCGCCATCACCGAGAACACGTAGAAGATGATGACCATCAGCAGGATGATGGACGCCATGCCCGGCAGCGCCGCCACCAGCCCGCCGACCACGCGGCGCAGGGTCGGCACCACCGAGATGAGGCGCAGCACCCGCAGGATCCGCAGCGCCCGCAGCACCGAGAAGCCGCGCGAGGTCGGCAGCAGCGCGATCGCCACGACGAAGAAGTCGAACAGGCTCCAGGGGTCGGTGAAGAAGCGCAGGCGGAAGGCGTAGATCCGCAGGAGGATCTCCACCGTGAACACCGCGAGGATGATGCCGTCGACGACCTCCAGCAGCGGGCCGACGGTGGCCATCGCCCGCGAGGACGTCATCAGGCCGAGGATGATCGCGTTCACCACGATCAGGCTGACGATGAAGATCTCCCACCGGCGCGAGAGGAGGAGGCTTTGGAGGGGCTGCTGCAACGGAGGTCTCCGCACGTTGATCGGAGCCGTCGTTGCCGTCCGGCGCGGCGAGCGTCAAGGACGCGCGGGCAGCCCAGGCATGCCGTGCCCCCCTCCCGGCGCGCCGCGCCGCCCCCATGCGAGGCCTATTTGAAGATCGACCGATAGCCTTGCAGCTCGCGGAACTGCGCCTCGAGGCGCGCCTCGCGCTCGGAGATCGGCTTCTCCTTCGGCAGCTCGTACCAGAAGCCGATGTGCCCGCCGACCTCGGCGATCGCGTTGCGGCCCGCCACCGTGGCCCCGGCGCCGACGGCCACGCGCAGGTTGTCCGTCACCTGCCGCACCACGCTGCCAGACACCTTGTGATAGCTGACGTCGCCGCCGATCTCGAACGTGGAGAAGGTCTGCGCCAGGATCATCCAGTTCGGCAGCACCTGGGCGCCGAGGGTGAGGTCGACCTTCAGCTCATCCGGCGCCTCCGCCTCGAACCGGGCACGATAGGCGACCTGCGCGTCGGCGAAGACGGGCTTGTCCATGATCGTCGTGCCGTAGCCGGCCAGCGCGCGCACCTCCAACGCCGGGCCGTCGTTGGGCTTCTCGTCCCCCGCGGTGGAGTAGCCGCCGGAGAAGGCGGTGATCTCCGTCGACGCGACCCACAACGGACCTTGGAAGAGGCGAATCCGCGCCCCGCCCGCGACGGAGGCGAAGGTCTGCGGCTCGGGGGCGATCAGCGTGGGGGTGATCTCCCGCTCGATCTGCTCGTCCGTCATCTCGCCGCGCACCACCGCGGTCAGCCACGGGCGCAGGCCGTATTCCAACGCCGCCGACAGGGTGAGCTTCTGGTATTCCGGCACGGCGACGAGGTTGCCGCTGCCGTCGAACCCGTGGTCCCCGTAGGTGAAACTGGAGGTGATGTAGGTGTTCGTCTCGCCCTGCTCGAGCGTCCAGGCGCCGGCCAGCGCGGAGGTGGTGGCGCAACCGGCGATCAGGGCAGCAAGGGCAATCCGCATGGCGCGCTCCCGCTCACCTGTGGATGAATACAATCTATGATTTACCCATACAGCAACCCGATGTTGAATGACAGTGGCGCTTTTGCAACCTCCGGAAGCAGTTTGGCGGCGGGTGGTTCACCCCCTTGTGCGGGGCGGGCGACATTGTATGGTGCCCCGCCTGCGAGACGGGCCGGTCAGGCCCGTGCGCCCGGCCGGGCCATCCCCCAGCTCGGCTTCGAATGGGCGCATCTTGCATCGCGAGAGTGGCGGAATCGGTAGACGCAGACGACTCAAAATCGTCCGCCGCAAGGCTTGGGGGTTCGAGTCCCCCCTCTCGCACCACTCGCTCCGATCACGCCGGATCACCAGGGCCCCGCGCGGGGACGGCCGGCCCGCGGCCGACCGACGGCCGACGGCCGACGCACCAGGATCGGGCGCGCCGCTACGCCAGGGCCGCGGGGCCGAATGTGGCGCGGGCGCGGGCGGGAACCGCCAGCAGCAACGTGAACCCGCGGGCGCCGAGGAAGACCAGCAACGCCAGCCACAGGCCGTGATTGCCCAGGAGCGGCACCGCCACCGCCCACACCGCGAAGAACGCCAGCGCCGACACGACCATCATGTTGCGCATCATCACCGACCACGTCGCGCCGATGTAGATGCCGTCCATGATGAAGGCCAGCGCCCCGACGATCGGCGTCGCCGCCGCCCAGCCGAGATAGACGAGGCTCATCGCCCGCACCTCCGGCGAGGTCGTCAGCGCGTAGACGAACGCTTCGCCGAAGACGAGCGCCGCGGCCGAGAGGGTCGCCGCCATCGCGATGCCGATCACCACCGACAGGCGCACCGTGCGGTCGAACGCGGGCCGATAGTTGGCGCCGACCGAGCGGCCGGCGAGTTGCTCGGACGCGGTGGCCAGCCCGTCGAGGAAGTAGCCGCCGAGAAGGAAGACGTTGAGGAGGATGGCATTGGCCGCGAGCGTGACGTCGCCGAAGCGCGCCCCGACCGCGGAGAAGAACGAAAAGGTGCCGATGAGCAGCATCGAGCGGATGAAGATGTCGCGGTTGACCGCCATCATCCGGAAGAAGCCGGCGCGCTCCAGCACCGCGGCGAGCGCCGGGCGCGGCCGGCGGCCGAGCGCGCGCCCCACGACCACGGCGCCCAGCGCCAGCGTCACCGCCTCGGCGAGGACCGAGGCCGCCGCCGCCCCGGCGACGCCGTAGCCCAGCCCCATGACCATCCACACCGAAGCGGTGATGTTGACGAGCGCCGTCACCACCTGCAGCATCAGGCCGACGCGCGAGCGCCCCAATCCCAGCAGCCAGCCGAGAATCGCGTAGTTGCCCAGCATCAGCGGCATGGCGAAGACGCGGACGGTGAAATAGTCGCGCGTGGCCGAGGCCACCGCCTCGGACGGTCCCATGGCGAGAAGGAAGAGGTCGAGCATCGGCCGGCGCAGGAGGACGATCAGGACGCCCGCGACCGCCGCGAAGAGCAGCGCCCGCCACAGCACCATCGCCTCCGCCTCGCGGTCCTCGGCGCCCATCGCCTGGGCGACGAGGCCGGTGGTGCCCGAGCGCAGGAAGTTGAGGCTGACGCCCAGGAAGTCGAACAGCAGCGCACCGAGCGCGACGGCGCCGAGGAGGGCCGCGTCGCCCAGCTGGCCGATCACCGCGACGTCGACGATGCCGATCAGCGGCGTGGACAGGTAGGCGAGCGTCATCGGCACGGCGATCCCGGCGACCGTGCGCACGGTCACTGCGAAGGGCCGAGGCGTTCGACTGACGGTGATCATGATTTGTCCTCGTTCGCCCGCTCATCGCGCCCTGCGCGTCCCGAGGCAAGACCTGCAACCCCACATTCCACCAGCCGGCGGCGCGCCTCTGCCGCGCGCCGCGCCTCGCCGCCGGGCTGCGGGAGCGGCAACTCCGGGGCAGGCTCGGTCGCCGGACGCCGATGCGCCCCGGCAGGTGACCGTCGCAGCCTCCTCGGCGACGGGTCGCGAGGTATTTGTTAGTCCGCTGTAATAACGCGCTTTTCCCGCAACTTCCCGCGGCATTGGGGCGGCCGGGAGCGAGAGCGGCGGTTGACAGGGGGGCAGGGCGTCCGCATAATCTTATAAAGATTTCTTTATGTGGAAGTGCGCACGATGGATGCCGGCTCCTCCGGTAGTGGACACGAAACGCTCGTCGCGGCTCTGCGGGCCGCGGGCGAGACGACACGCCTGCGCATCCTCTCCCTCCTCAGCGACTCCGATCTGACGGTAAAGGACCTCACGCTCATCCTCGGCCAAAGCCAGCCCCGTATCTCCCGCCACCTCAAGCTGTTGGCGGACGCCGGCCTCGTCGCCCGTTCGGCGGAGGGCGCGTTCGCCTTCTATCGCCTGGCCGACACCGGCGCCGGCACCCGCCTCGCCGAGGCGCTCCTCGCCCAGCTCGACCCCGACGATCCGATCCACCAGCGCGACCGCGAGCGGCGCAGCGGCATCCGTGCCGCCAAGGCCGCCGCCGCGGCGGACTACTTCGCCACCAACGCCGAGGTGTGGGACCGCATCCGCTCCCTCCATGTACCGGAGGCCGAGGTCGAAGCCGCGATCCGCGCCATCCTCGGCGAGAAGCCGATCCGCAACCTGCTCGACGTCGGAACCGGCACCGGCCGGATGCTGGAGCTGATGGCCCCGCACGCCCAGCGCACCCTGGGTGTCGACGCCAGCGCGGCGATGCTCTCGGTGGCGCGCGCCAATCTCGCCAAGGCCGGCGTCGCCAACGCGCGCCTCGCCCAGGACGACATCTACGCCCTCTCCGCGGGCGCCGACCGGTTCGACGTCGTCCTCATCCACCAGGTGCTGCATTATCTCGACGATCCCGGCCGCGCGCTCGCCGAAGCGGCGCGCGCCCTCGCCCCCGGCGGGCGCCTGCTGGTGGTCGACTTCGCCCCCCATACCTTGGAGGAGCTGCGTCTCAAGGACCAGCACCGCCGCCTCGGCATCGCCGACAGCGAGATGGCCGACTGGCTCCAGAGCGCCGGTCTCGTCAGCGTCGCCACCCAGCGCCTCACCGGCGCGGACGCCAGCGACACGCTCACCGTCACCCTGTGGCTCGCCAAGGACCCCCGCATCATTTCCGACGACATTCGCCAAGAGGAAGGCGCCTACGCATGACCCGGGTTTCGTTCGAGTTCTTCCCCCCCAAATCCGACGCCATGGAAGAGACGCTTTGGGCCACCATCAAGAAGCTGGAGCCGCTGGAGCCGGATTTCGTCTCGGTCACCTACGGCGCGGGCGGCTCGACGCGTGAGCGCACCCACCGCACGGTGAAGCGCATCGCCGACGAGACGAACCTCAAGGCCGCCGCCCACCTCACCTGCGTCGCCGCTTCCAAGGAGGAGGTGAACGCCGTCATCCACGACTATTGGGACGCGGGCGTGCGCCACATCGTGGCCCTGCGCGGCGACATGCCCGAGGGGCCCGGCACCCCCTATCAGGCGCACGCCGACGGCTACGCCAACGGTGCCGAGCTGACCGCCGGCATCAAGGCGATCGCCCCGTTCGAGGTGTCCGTCGGCTGCTACCCCGAGTGCCACCCCGACTCGGCCGACTGGGAGGCCGACATCGACATGCTGGAGCAGAAGGTCGACGCCGGCGCCGACCGCGCGATCACCCAGTTCTTCTTCGACAACGCGCTGTTCGATGCCTACCGCGAGCGCATCGCCAAACGCGGCATCGAGGTGAACCTCGTGCCGGGGATCATGGCGGTGCACTCCTTCAAGCAGGTGAAGCGCTTCGCCGACATGTGCGGCGCCTCGGTGCCGGACCGCCTCGCCTCGCGCTTCGAGGGCCTCGAGGACGACGCCGAGCAGCGCATGCTGGTGTCCGCCGCCATCGCCGCCGAGCAGGTGCTCGACCTGCAGGCCCGCGGTGTCGACACCTTCCATTTTTATACGATGAACCGCGCCGAGCTCGTCTACGCGCTGTGCCGCCTCATCGGGATCAACCCGGCGACGCAGCCGGCCGCCGCGGCTTGACCGGAGTTTCTATGAGCCACCCCATTCTCGAGGCCGCGAAAAAACGCATTCTGATCATCGACGGTGCCATGGGCACGATGATCCAGAAGGAGAAGTTCGACGAGGACGCCTTCGTCGGCGCCCACGGCGGATGTGGCTGCCACATCCATTCGGACCATGCGCAATCCGGCAACAACGACCTCCTGTCGCTGACCCAGCCGGACACGATCGAGAAGATCCACCGCCAGTACCTGGAGGCGGGGGCCGACATCGTCGCGACGAACACGTTCTCGTCGACCCGCATCGCCCAGGGCGACTACGGGCTGGAGGACCGCGTCTACGACCTCAACGTCGGCTCGGCGCAGGTCGCCAAGCGGGCGGCGGAAGCGGTGACGGCGGCCAACCCCGACCGCCCGCGCTGGGTCGCCGGCGCGATGGGGCCGACCAACCGCACGCTGTCGATCTCGCCCGACGTCAACGATCCCGGCTACCGCGCCGTCACCTTCCAGGACGTGGTGGCGAGCTACGAGGAGGCCGCGCGCGGCCTGCTCGACGGCGGCGTCGACTTCCTCCTCGTCGAGACCATCTTCGACACCCTGAACGCCAAGGCGGCGATCTTCGCGATCGAGACGCTGTTCGCGAACGGCGGGCGCCGCGTCCCGGTGATGATCTCCGGAACGATCACCGACCGCTCCGGCCGCACCCTGTCCGGCCAGACGCCGCAGGCTTTCTGGCATTCGGTGATGCACGCGAAGCCGCTGTCGATCGGCCTCAACTGCGCGCTCGGCGCCAACGAGATGCGCCCGCACATCGCCGAGATCGCCAAGGTCGCCGACGCGCTGACCTGCGTCTACCCGAACGCCGGCCTCCCCAACGAGATGGGCGAGTACGACGAGAGCCCGGCCTACATGGCCCGCCAGCTCAAGGACTTCGCGGACGAGGGGCTGCTCAACATCGTCGGCGGCTGCTGCGGTACCACGCCCGACCACATCGCCGCCATCGCCGACACCGTGGCGCGCTACGCCCCGCGCGAAGTGCCCGAGCGCCGGCCGCTGATGAGCCTCTCCGGCCTGGAGCCCTTCGTGCTGACGCCGGAGATCCCGTTCGTCAACGTCGGCGAGCGGACCAACGTCACCGGCTCGGCCCGCTTCCGCAAGCTGATCAAGGAAGGCGACTACGCCACCGCGCTCGACGTCGCCCGCGACCAGGTCGAGAACGGCGCCCAGATCATCGACGTCAACATGGACGAGGGGCTGCTCGACTCGAAAGAGGCGATGGCGGTCTTCATGCGCCTGATCGCCTCCGAACCGGACATCGCGCGCGTGCCGGTGATGGTGGATTCGTCCAAGTGGGAGGTCATCGAGGAGGGGCTGCGCAACGTCCAGGGCAAGGCGATCGTCAACTCGATCTCGCTCAAGGAAGGCGAAGCGCAGTTCCTGGAGCAGGCCGAGCTGGTCCGCCGCTACGGTGCCGCCGCGGTCGTCATGGCGTTCGACGAGACCGGCCAGGCCGACACCTACCAGCGCAAGATCGAGATCTGCGAGCGCGCCTACAAGCTCCTGACCAAACACGGCTTTCCGCCGGAAGACATCATCTTCGACCCGAACATCTTCGCGGTGGCGACGGGCATCGAGGAGCACAACAACTACGGCAACGACTTCATCAACGCGACGCGTTGGATCTCCGAGAATCTGCCGCACGCCCACATCTCGGGCGGCGTCTCCAACCTCTCGTTCTCGTTCCGCGGCAACGAGCAGGTGCGCGAGGCGATGCACTCGGTGTTCCTGTACCACGCCATCAAGGTCGGCATGGACATGGGCATCGTGAACGCCGGCCAGCTCGCGGTGTACGACGACCTCGACACCGAGCTGCGCGAGCTGTGCGAGGACGTGGTGCTGAACCGGCGCGACGACGCCACCGAGCGCATGCTGGAGGCGGCCGAACGCTGGAAGGGCGGCGCCGGAGCGGCCCGCGTGAAGGACCTCACCTGGCGCGAGGCCCCGGTCGAGGAACGGCTCAGCCACGCGCTGGTGCACGGCATCACCGAGTGGATCGAGGCCGACACCGAGGAGGCCCGGCAGAAGGCCGAGAAGCCGCTGCACGTCATCGAAGGCCCGCTGATGGCCGGCATGAACGTCGTCGGCGACCTCTTCGGCTCGGGCAAGATGTTCCTGCCGCAGGTGGTGAAGTCCGCCCGCGTGATGAAGCAGGCCGTCGCCTACCTGATGCCGTACATGGAGGCCGAGAAGGCGGGCCAGCGCCAGACCGCCGGCAAGATCCTGCTCGCCACCGTGAAGGGCGACGTGCACGACATCGGCAAGAACATCGTCGGCGTCGTGTTGCAGTGCAACAACTTCGACGTGATCGACCTCGGCGTGATGGTCCCCTCCGCCAAGATCCTGGAGACCGCCAAGCAAGAGAACGTCGACATCATCGGCCTGTCGGGCCTCATCACCCCGTCGCTCGACGAGATGGTGTCGGTCGCCGGCGAGATGCAGCGCAGCGGGTTCGACGTGCCGCTCCTGATCGGCGGGGCCACCACCTCGAAGATCCACACCGCGGTGAAGATCAACCCGAACTACTCCGCCGGCCAGACCGTCTACGTCACCGACGCGTCGCGGGCGGTGGGCGTATGCTCGCGGCTGATGGGAGACCGGGCGACCTACGCGACCGAGATCCGCACCGACTACGAAAAGACCGCCGAGCGCTACCTCAAGGGTCAGGGCGAGAAGAAGCGCACGCCGATCGCCGAGGCGCGCCGCAACGCCTTCCGGATCGACTGGTCGGCCTACACGCCGCCGGTGCCGGTCGAGACCGGGCTCAAGAACATCGAAGTGCCGATCCAGACGCTGGTGTCCTACATCGACTGGACGCCGTTCTTCTCGGCCTGGGAGATGAAGGGCATCTACCCGGCGATCCTGAACGACGAGCGCTTCGGCGAGCAGGCGACCAAGCTGTTCGACGACGCGCAGAAGATGCTCGCCGACATCGTCTCGAACAAATGGCTGAAGGCGAAGGGCGTCGTCGGCGTCTGGGGCGCGCAGGCGGACGGGGACGACATCGTCATCTCCGACGGCGGGCGCGAGGTCGGCCGCTTCCATACCCTGCGCCAGCAGATGCCGAAGTCGGACGGGCGCGCCAACGTCGCCCTGTCGGACTTCATCGCACCGGTGGGCGGACCGGCCGACTATCTCGGCGGGTTCACGGTGACCGCGGGCGTCGGCGAGGACGACATCGTCGCCCGCTTCGTCCAGAAGGGCGACGACTACGGCAAAATCCTCTTCCAGTCGCTCGCCGACCGGCTCGCCGAGGCCTTCGCCGAGTACGCCCACATGCGCATGCGCCGCACGATCTGGGGTTACGCGGCCGACGAGACGCTGACACCGCAGGAAATGATCGCCGAGGCCTACCGCGGCATCCGCCCTGCGCCGGGCTACCCCGCCCAGCCCGACCACACCGAGAAGGAGACGCTGTTCCGTCTCCTCGAAGCCGAGGCGCGCACCGGCGTGACGCTGACGGAGAGCTTCGCCATGTGGCCGGCCTCGTCGGTCAGCGGCATCTACTTCTCGCATCCGGACAGCTTCTATTTCGGTGTCGGCAAGATCGAGAAGGATCAGATCGAGGACTACGCGAGACGCAAGGGTTGGGACATCGACACCTGCGAACGGTGGCTCGCGCCGATCCTCAACTACGTCCCAGGTGCCGTGAAAGCGGCGGCCTGAGGCACGCGCGGTGGGACGGTCCGCCACGGTCCACCGCGCGACTTGTTCGAGCCGGCGAAAGCGGCTCAAGCGGCCGGGAGGCTCCCTCCCGGTTCGTGACCGGATCCCCGGTGCCGTCCTCGCGACGGCCTGAGGTGCGCGCGGTGGGACGGTCCGCCACGGTCCACCGCGCGATCCGACCAGCCGCCTCGCGGGCCACCCGCGGGGCGGCTTTTCGTCGCCCGGCTGTCAGGAGAGGCGTGCGGTCAGCACCTTGAGGCTGGCGAGGCCGAAGCCGGCGGCGAACACCCCCTCGAACCCGCGGCGGGCGCGAACATAGGCCCGCGTCATCGCCGGCACCGAGAAGAGCGTCGCGTACGTGGTGTTGACGAGGACGCTCTGCACGGTCAGCGCGGCGATCACCACCGCGAACTCGCCGGGCGTGGCGTCCCGCGGCACACCCATCGAGTAGATCGAGCCGATGAAGAAGATCGCCTTGGGGTTGGTGAGGTGCAAGGCCAGTCCCTTGCGGTAGACGGCGCCCGGCCCGCCGCTCATCGCGCGCGGGTGCAGCGCCCCGGCCGACAGCGCGGCGCGGGCCGACTTGACGGCCAGGACGGCGAGATAGGCCGCGCCGGCATAGCGCACGATCTCGAACACCCAGCCGTGCGCGGCCATCAGCGCGGCGAGGCCGAAGGCCGCCGCCAGCGACCAGATCAGTGATCCGGTCGAGATCCCGGCCGCCAGCGTCAGCCCCGCCCGGCGGCCGCGCGCCATCGCGGTCCCGGCGATGGCGAGCGTCGCCGGGCCGGGGCTCGCCATCGCGAGGAGCGCCGCCAGCAGGATGAGGGGCAGGTGGAGATGATCGCTCATGGGAACCTCGGCTGTCCGGCCTCCGGCGCGACCCGCCCGCAGACGCGGGGGGTGCGCCCGCACGCGGCGGGGGGTGCGCCCGCGGCCCGCATTGAAACCGCGCGAGGCGGCGCGATACTGTCCCCACTTCGCCGGCCTGTCGAGGGATGCCATGTTCGCCATCAAAGCCGTCAGCTACACCGACCCCGAGGCGCCGGCGCAGTTCGCCCGCTCGCTGCACGAGACCGGTTTCGCCGTCCTGAAGGATCACCCGATCACCCCCGACCGGATCGACCGCGCCTACGCCCAGTGGGGCGAGTTCTTCGCCGAGGAGACGAAGTTCGGCTTCAAGGTGCAGCCGCCGTCGCCGGAGGGATATTTCCCCTTCCGGTCGGAGAACGCCAAGGGATCCAAGGCGAAGGACCTCAAGGAGTTCTTCCAGGTCTATCCCAAGACCCCGCTGCCGGGCTCGGTCGAGCCCGTGACCCGTGCCCTCTACGACGACCTCTTCGGCCTCGGCGTCACGCTGCTGGAGTGGATCGAGACCAACACCCCGGCGGACGTGCGCGCGACCTTCGCCGAGCCGTTGCCCGACATGCTGCGCGGGTCGGACAACTCGATGTTCCGCATCCTGCACTATCCGGCGCAGGCCGGTGAGCCGCCCGAGCCCGGCGCCACCCGTGCCGCCGCCCACGAGGACATCAACCTCATCACCCTGCTGCTCGCCGGCTCCGCGCCCGGCCTGCAGGCACAGGACCGCACCGGCGAGTGGCACGAGGTGCCGTGCGATTCCGGCATGATCGCAGTCAACATCGGCGACATGCTGCAACTCGCCTCGGGCGGCTACTATCCGTCCACCACGCACCGTGTGATCAATCCGGAGGGGGGCGCAGGCGGCGCGCGGTTCTCGATGCCGATGTTCATCCACCCCCGCTCCGAGGTGCCTTTGAGCCCGGAGAAGACCGCCGGCGCCTACCTGATGGAGCGCCTGAAGGAGATCGGCCTCGCCTGAGCCCGGCCGGGCGGCGGGACGAACTCGTATCGTGGCCCTGGCCGGCGACTTGCTAGCCAAGCGGCCGGATCCGGCACTAGTGTCGAGAACAAGCAACTGGAGGGTTCAATGCTCAAGGCCGTTCTGGCCGGCGTCGCCGGTGCCGTCTTCGCCGTCTCCGTCCCCGCGACCGGGCACGCGCAGGACTTCAAGCCCGCCGTGGTGTTCGACATGGGCGGCAAGTTCGACAAGTCGTTCAACGAAGGCGTCTGGAACGGCGTCAAGCGCTTCATGGACGAGACCGGCGTCGAGGTGATGGAGTTCGAGGTCACCAACGAGACGCAGCGCGAGCAGGCGATCACCCGCATGGCCCAGCGCGGCGCGGACCTGGTGCTCGGCGTCGGCTTCGCGCAGGCCGACGCGATCGACAAGGTCGCCCAGGAATATCCCGACACCGAGTTCGCGATCATCGACGTCTACTGGCTCGACCAGCCGAACCTGCGCCAATACCGCTTCGAGGAGCACGAGGGGTCCTACCTCGCCGGCGTCGCCGCGGCGATGGCCTCCGAAAGCGGCACGGTCGGCTTCGTCGGCGGGATGGACGTGCCGCTGATCCGCAAGTTCGCCTGCGGATACGTGCAGGGCGTGATGGACACCAAGCCCGAAGCGACGGTGCTGCAGAACATGACCGGCACCACCCCCTCGGCCTGGAACGACCCGTCCAAGGGTGCCGAGCTGGCGCAGAGCCAGATCGACCGTGGGGCCGACGTCGTCTACCACGCCGCCGGCGGCACCGGCCTCGGCGTGATCCGCGCCACGGCGGACGCGGGCAAGCTCGCCATCGGCGTCGACTCCAATCAGGAGGACGTGGCGCCCGGCCAGGTGCTGACCTCGATGCTCAAGCGCGTCGACAATGCCGCATACGACACGCTGATGGACGCCATGAACGACGAGTTCACCCCCGGCATCGTCTCGCTGGGTCTGCAGGAGGAGGGCGTCGGCCTCGTCGAGAACGAGAAGAACGCCGCGCTCCTGACGCCGGAGATCCGCGAGGCGGTCGAGGCGGCGAAGGCCGGCATCATCTCGGGCGAGATCGAGGTGCACAACTACGAGGACGATCAGGGGTGCCCGGTCTGAGACCCGCGCACTCATGACCACCGGCGAAGCGCCGGCCATCGCGCTGGCCGGCATTTCGAAGCGCTTCGGCGCGGTCCAGGCGAACGACGACGTCTCGCTGACCGTCCGCGCCGGCTCCATCCATGGGATCATCGGCGAGAACGGGGCGGGCAAATCCACCCTGGTGTCGATCCTCTCGGGCCACTACCACGCCGATTCGGGCACGATCCGGCTCTTCGGCGAGGAGGTGAAGCTCGCCTCCAGCGCCGACGCGATCGCGCAGGGCATCGGCATGGTGCATCAGCACTTCATGCTGGTGCCGAACTTCACGGTCCTCGAAAACCTGATGCTCCAGACCGCGAAGGCGCCCTTTCTCAAGGCGAGCCGGGCGGAGGTGCGGGAGCGGCTGAAGGAGATCGAAGCGACCTACGGCCTGTCGGTCGATCCCGACGCGGTGGTCGAGCGGCTGCCTGTGGGGTTGCAGCAGCGTGTCGAGATCATCAAGGCGTTGCTGGCGGGCGGGCGCATCCTCATCCTCGACGAGCCGACCGGCGTGCTGACCCCGGACGAGACCGACCGCCTGTTCGACAGCCTGGCGACGCTCAAGGCCAAGGGCGTCACCATCCTCCTCATCACCCACAAGCTGCGCGAGATCATGGCTGCGACGGACGATGTCTCGGTCATGCGGCGCGGCCGGATGGTGGCCGAGCGGCGCACCGAGGACACGAATCGCGAGGAGCTGGCCGAGTTGATGGTCGGCCGCGCGGTGGCGACGGTCCGCAACCAGGGCACGCGCCCGGCCGGCGCCCCGGTGCTGATCGCGCAGGGGCTGACGGTTCGCGACGAGGCCGGCGTGACGCGCCTCGACGGCGTCTCCTTCGCGTTGCATGCGGGCGAGATCGTCGGCGTCGCGGGGGTCGCCGGCAACGGACAGTCGGAGCTGCTGGGCGTGCTGGCGGGGTTGGTCGAGCCGGCGGGCGGCACCTTCACCGTCGGCGGGCGGTCGGTCGGTCCCGGCTCGCCGGCGGATCCGAGCGAGATCCGCGCCCTCGGCGTCGCCCACGTGCCGGAGGACCGACGCCGCGAAGGCCTGGTGCTGCCGTTCGACATGAGCGAGAATTCGGTATTGGGATACCTCGACGAGGCACGCGCCCGCCGACGCTGGCTTCTCGAGACGCGCCGGATGCGCGCCCGCTGTCAGGCGCTGATGGACCGCTTCGACGTGCGTCCCGCCGACCCGCGCCTCGCCGCCGCCGGCTTCTCCGGCGGCAACCAGCAGAAGCTCGTCATCGCCCGCGAACACGGTGCCGCACCTCGCGTGCTGCTGGTCGGCCAGCCGACGCGGGGGGTCGACATCGGCGCCATCGAGTTCATCCACCGCGAGCTGCTGGCGCTCAGGGACGCGGGCTGCGCGATCCTCCTCGTCTCGGTCGAGCTCGACGAGATTCTGGCGCTCTCCGACCGGGTCATCGGCATGAACGGCGGGCGCATCGTCGGCACCGTGGCGGCGGCCGATGCCGACCGGCGCAACGTCGGTCTGATGATGGCGGGCATCGCCGGCTCGGCGGGCGCGCTGGAGGCCAGCGCGTGAGAGGCCCGCTCCCCGCCTGGGCGGACGTCTTCGTCATCCCGCTGCTCAACGTGGCGCTCGCCTTCGTCGTGGCGGGGCTGGTGGTGGCGCTGATCGGCGAGAATCCGGTCGAGGCGCTGGACGTCATGATCCAGGGCGCCTTCGTCTATCCCGGCAGCCTGGGCTACACGCTCTACTACGCCACCAACTTCGTCTTCACCGGGCTGGCGGTGGCGGTCGCCTTCCATGCCAGGCTGTTCAACATCGGCGGCGAGGGGCAGGCGGCGATGGGCGGGCTCGGCGCGGTCCTCGTGTGCCTGGCGCTCGACCCCTACCTGCCGGGCGTGATGGTGATCCCGGCGGCGATCCTGGGCGCGGCCTTGTTCGGCGGGGCGTGGGCGTTCCTGCCGGGGTTGCTGCAGGCGACCCGCGGCAGCCACGTCGTCATCACCACGATCATGTTCAACTTCATCGCCGCCGGCATCCTGGTGTGGCTCCTCACCGGCCCGCTGATCCGCCCCGGCCAGTCGACCCCGCAGACGCGCAACATCGCGCCCGACGCCACCATCCCGCAGTTCCACGAACTGGCGCGCGCGCTGGGCTTCGAGGCGTCCTCCTCGCCGCTCAATCTGTCGATCCTCCTGGCCCTGGCGGCGGCGGCGGGCGTGTGGGTGCTGATCTGGCGCACGCCGTTCGGCTTCCGCCTGCGCACGCTCGGCGAATCGGAGCCGGCGGCGCGCTATTCCGGCGTCTCGGTGCCGCGGATGGTGATCGTGACGATGGTCGTCTCCGGCGCCCTGGCCGGGCTGATGGCGACCAACGCGGTGCTGGGGGCACAGGAGAAGCTCGTCAACAACTATACCGCCGGGTTCGGCTTCACCGGCATCGCCGTGGCGCTGATGGGGCGCGCGCATCCGGTCGGCATCGTCATGGCGAGCCTCCTCTTCGGGGCGCTCTACCAGGGCGGCACGGAGCTCTCGTTCACCTACCAGACCCTGGACCGCAATGTCGTGCTGGTGCTGCAGGGCTTCATCATCCTCTTCTCCGGCGCGCTGGCGCACATGCTGGACGGGCCGCTGTCGCGCCTCTTCGCGCCGCGCACACGGCTGGCGCCGTCATGAGGCGGGCCTTGCACCGCCGCGCCCGCGGGTGCACCGTCGCGCCGTCAGAAATGGTGAGGGCGTGGCTTGGTTGGCGCGCCCCCCGCGCAGCGCGGGTCCAGGCCTTGCCGCGGCATGAGCCCCTTGACCCGACCCCGCCGCATGGTGCGCCGGGGAACGGGAAAGGACGTCTCGATGCAACACCAGATCTCCGTGATCACCCTCGGCGTGGACGACCTCGCCACCGCCAGCCGCTTCTACCAGGACGGTTTCGGCTGGGAGCCGGTCTTCCAGAACGAGGAGATCGTCTTCTACCAGATGAACGGCGTCATCCTGGGCACCTTCCTCGCCGCGTCGCTGGCGGCCGACATGAACCAGCCGGCGCCCTTCCAGAGGCCGGGTGCCTTCGCGCTGGCGCACAACGTGACCTCGGCGGACGGGGTGCAGCCGGTGATGGACGCGCTGCTGGCGGCGGGCGGCACCCTCTTGCGCGCAGCCGATGCGCCGCCGCACGGCGGCCTTCGCGGCTACGTGGCGGACCCGGACGGACACGCCTGGGAGATCGCCTGGCAGCCCATGGTGAAGATCGCCGCGGACGGGCGGGTCAGCTTCGAGTTCTGACCGGGCCGGCCGCGTCGCCGGCCCCGCCCGCATGGAGGGCCCGGCATGGCGGCTGAAATGTGGCTCGACGCCATGCAGATCCTGGCGAGCACCTTGCGGCTCGCCACGCCGCTGATCCTGTGCGCGATGGCCGGCATGTTCTCCGAGCGTGCCGGCATCGTCGACATCGGCCTCGAGGGCAAGCTCCTGATGGGGGCCTTCGCGGCCGCCGCCGTGACGAGCCTCACCGGGACCCCGTGGGCCGGGCTCGGCGCGGCCATCGCCGCCGCGGTCGCGCTGGCGCTGGTACACGGCTTCGCCTGCATCACCCACCGGGGCGACCACATCGTCTCCGGTGTCGCCATCAACATCCTCGCCTCGGGGCTGACGGTGGTGATCGGCATCGCGCTCTTCACCCAGGGCGGACAGACGCCGCCGCTGTCGCGTGACGAGCGCTTCGGCCCCATCACCCTGCCGTTCGAGGCCGGTGTGGCGGATGTCCCATGGTTCGGCCCGTTCTATTCGGAACTGCTGTCGGGCCACAATCTCCTGGTCTACGCCGCGCTGCTGGCGGTCCCGTTGGCCTCGCTGGTCCTGTTCTCGACGAGCTTCGGCCTGCGCCTGCGGGCCGTCGGCGAGGCGCCCGAGGCGGTCGATAGCGCGGGCTACTCGGTCGCCTGGCTGCGCTACCGGGCGATCATCATCACCGGCGTCCTGTGCGGCATCGCCGGGGCGTACCTGTCGACCGCGCACG
The DNA here is from genome assembly GCF_022865125.1 of Acuticoccus sp. I52.16.1. Lineage (NCBI taxonomy): Bacteria > Pseudomonadati > Pseudomonadota > Alphaproteobacteria > Hyphomicrobiales > Amorphaceae > Acuticoccus > Acuticoccus sp. I52.16.1. The sequence goes on from NZ_CP094828.1 coordinate 2,037,258, forward strand.
GCGGCGGGTTCGTGCGCGAGATGAGCGCGGGCAAAGGCTACATCGCCCTGGCGGCCCTCATATTCGGCAAATGGCGCCCGCTGCCGACCCTGCTGGCGTGCCTGCTGTTCGGCGTGCTGGAAAGCTCCGCGGCGCGGCTGTCGGGGGTGTCCGTCCCGCTGGTCGGGCAAATTCCGATCGAGGTCATCCTCATCGCGCCTTATGTGCTGACCGTCGTTCTGCTGGCCGGATTCTTCGGCCGGGCGATCCCGCCGCGTGCGCTCGGCGTGCCGTATCTCAAGGAGCGGTGAGGCCGGCGCGGCGTCCGCGGGCCGGTCGTGCACAATCACGCAGATTGGCCCTTGAAGAGCGCGCGCGGCCGTGTGAAGAGCGTCGCCAACGTACCCGGCCAAACGAAAGCAAGCTGTTTTGCCAATGGTGCGTTAACCGTGGCTTGCTAATCCACAATCGAAATTTATGCGTCGGAGTCGCGTGAATGACTGAGTTCCGAACGAGGCGTTGGGTGACGCGGGGTATGACCGCCGCCCTCGTGGCAGTGGCGTTGGCCGGGTGCGCCCAAAAGCCGACGAACACCGGCGGCGCGGGTGCCGCCACGCCCGGCTCGCCGCAAGACTTTGCGGTCAACGTGGGCGACCGCGTGTTCTTCACCGTCGACTCGTCGGAGATCAACCCGACGGCGGCCGGCGTGCTGGACCGCCAGGCGACCTGGTTGCAGAAGTACTCGCAATACCAGATCACCATCGAAGGCCACGCCGACGAGCGCGGCACGCGCGAGTACAACATCGCGCTGTCCGCCCGCCGGGCCGAGGCCGCTCGCCGCTACCTCGCCGGCCGCGGCATCAATGCCGGCCGCATGCGGACCCTGTCCTTCGGCAAGGAACGCCCGGTCGCGGTGTGCGACAACGAGTCCTGCTGGAACCAGAACCGCCGCGCGGTCACTGTTCTGGGCGGTTAATTATGTTCCCCACGGCGTCGGCGCCCTATTTGCGGGGCTGACGTCGTGATGGAGAGTCCCATGCGCATCGTTCTGACGCTGATGATGGTCGCGTTGACCACCCCGGCGCTCTCTCTGCCGCGCTGGACCGCGGACGCCGACACCACGGTGACGGCGGTGCAGAACCGTTTTCTGCCGCGCTTCTTCGGTGACGGCGGAGAACAGCAGGAGGGCGGCGAGGCGAACTCCGAGCTGCGCATCCAGCAGCTGGAGACCCAGGTGCGGATGCTCACCGGCCAGGTCGAGCAGCTCACCTTCACCGTGCGCCGCCTGCAACAGCTGATCGAGGCCGGCGGCGCCGGTCAGACCAGCGGCGCCATCGGCACCGACCAGCGCGGCGCCGTGCAGCCCGGCGCCGGCGCGCCTCCGCGCTCCCTCGGCCAGGTTCCGGCGCAGCCCGCCCCGTCGTCGACCGTCGGGCAGGCCGCGCCGTCCAACACCTTCGGCCAGTCGGGCACCGGCCCGGTGGACCTGTCGGCGCTCAACGGCGACCTTTCGGCGACGCCGCCGCCGGCTTCGCCCACGCCCTCCACCCGGGCCGCGCCGAGCAATCCCGAACTCGACAAGGTGCGCGACCTGCAGCACTCGGGGCGCTTCGCGATGGCCGCGGACGCCGCGCGCACGGTGCTGACCGACAATCCGAGCGGCCCCGTGGCCGGCGAAGCCCGGTTCATGCTGGGCGAGGCCCTCTTGGCGCAGCGCGACTTTCGCGCCGCCGCCAACCAGTTTCTCGAGACCTACACGACGGACCCCAACGGGGCGCGGGCGGCCGAAAGTCTCCTGAAGCTGTCGACCTCGCTCAACGGGTTGGGCGAGAGCGAGGCGGCGTGCTCCTCGCTGGAAGAGCTGTTCGGCGCCTATCCGAACGTGAGCGGCAGCCTGCGCGCCCAGGCCGAGGCCGAGCGACGCACCGCAAACTGCGCTTGATCGCGGCCGCGACCGCTCCCGAGCTCGACCTTTCGCACGTCGACGCCGTCGGCGGTGCGCTCGGCGTCGCCGTCTCCGGCGGCGGCGATTCCGTCGCTCTCGCCGTGCTCCTGTGCCGAGCGCGGCCGCAGCGCGACATCACCCTCCTCACCGTGAACCACGGCCTGCGGCCCGAGGCGGCGGACGAATGCCGCTTCGTCGCCGCCCTCGGCGCCACCCTCGGCCGCCGGGTCGAGGTGCTGACGGCGGACGGGCCGCCCGTCGGCTCGCTCCAGGCCTGGGCGCGTGAGGCCCGTTACACGGCCCTGGCCGAGGCTGCCGCCACGCTCGGCCTCGCCGCCGTCGCGACCGCCCATACGGCGGACGACCAGGCCGAGACCATGCTCCTGCGCCTCGCCCGCGGCAGCGGCCTCAAAGGCCTGGCGGCGATGCGGCCGGATACCACCCATCACGGCCTGCGCATCCTGCGCCCCCTCCTCGGCACACGGCGCGAGACGCTGCGCGTCTTCCTGCGCGAGCGCGGCATCGCGTGGCGCGAGGATCCCTCCAACGACGACACGCGCTTCGACCGGATCGCCATGCGTGCCCTCGCCCCGGAGCTGGAGCGCGCCGGGCTCTCGACCACGCGTCTCGCCGCCACGGCGACGCACCTCGCCCGCGCCAGCGACCTGGTCGACACCCTCGCCGCCGAGCTCCTCGCCCGGGCCGCGCGGCGCCGCCGCACGGGCGCCACGGTCATCGCGCCGGCGCCGTGGTTCGCAGCGCACGAGGAGGTACGGCTGCGCGCGTTCGCCGAGGCGCTTCGCAGCACCGGCGGCCTCACGCACCCGCCGCGCTTCGCCACGCTGGCCGCGGCGGATGCGGCGCTGCGTCGCGGGGAGGCGACGACGCTGGGCCGCTGCCGCGCCGTTCCGCACGGTGCGTCGCTGGCGCTGTGGCGCGAGGCACGGGGGATCGAGGCGATCGCGGTAGCTCCCGGAGGCCGCGGCGTGTTCGACGGACGCTACGCCGTCGCGCTGCGGGCGAGCGCGCCCGAAGTGCGCGTCGCGGCGGCCGGGCCCGCGGGCCGCGCGTGGGCCGCACGGGACGAGGTCGGCGCCGCGGCCGAGACGATGCCGGCGGTTTTCGTGGCCGGCGCCCTGGTCGCGTTGCCGACGCTGGGCGTGCGTCGGCGCGACTGGCCCGCAAACGCGGCGATCGTGCGGCCCTTGCGTTGAGGTGCGCTCTTTGGTCCACTGGCTTCCATAACCGCCAAGTAGTTGGCACCAGACCCCGAAGTTCCTATGTTGTTGGCAGTCTCCGAGGGGTCGCCGAGCCGCTCGCGCGCCAGTGTTGGTGCCAATCAAGGTATGTCATGAGCAACCATTTCCGCAATTTCGCCCTGTGGGTGGTGATCGCGCTGCTGCTGATCGCGTTGTTCCAGCTGTTCCAGAATCCGGGCCAGCGGACCAACACGTCGGATATCTCGTTCTCGCAATTCTTGACCGAGACCCGGCAGGGCAACGTGCGCGCCGTCACGATCCAACAGCGCGATATTACAGGAACGTACAATTCGGGCGGCCGCTTCTCGACCTACGCCCCCGAAGGCGCCAACAATTATATCGACACGCTGGACGCCCAGGGCGTCACCATCCGGGCCGAGCCGCCGAACGACGGGATCTCCATCTGGGGCATCCTGGCGACGTGGTTCCCCATGCTCCTCATCCTGGGCATCTGGCTGTTCCTGATGCGGCAGATGCAGGGCGGCGGCGCAGGCAAGGCGATGGGCTTCGGCAAGTCCAAGGCCAAGCTCCTCAACGAGGCGCACGGCCGCGTCCTGTTCGAGGACGTCGCCGGCGTCGACGAGGCGAAGGAAGACCTGCAGGAAATCGTCGACTTCCTGAAGGACCCGTCCCGCTTCCAGAAGCTCGGCGGCAAGATCCCCCGCGGCGTCCTGCTGGTCGGCCCTCCGGGCACCGGTAAGACGTTGCTCGCCCGCGCCATCGCCGGCGAGGCGAACGTGCCCTTCTTCTCCATCTCGGGCTCCGACTTCGTCGAGATGTTCGTCGGCGTCGGCGCCAGCCGCGTGCGCGACATGTTCGAGCAGGCGAAGAAGAACGCCCCCTGCATCATCTTCATCGACGAGATCGACGCCGTCGGCCGCCATCGTGGTGCGGGCCTGGGCGGCGGCAACGACGAGCGCGAGCAGACCCTCAACCAGCTCCTCGTCGAGATGGACGGCTTCGAGGCGAACGAGGGCATCATCCTCATCGCCGCCACCAACCGTCCGGACGTGCTCGACCCCGCGCTGCTGCGTCCGGGCCGGTTCGACCGCCAGATCGTCGTCCCCAATCCGGACCTCGTCGGCCGCGAGAAGATCCTGAAGGTCCACGTGCGCAAGGTGCCGCTGGCGCCGGACGTGAACCTCAAGACCCTCGCCCGCGGCACGCCGGGCTTCGCCGGTGCGGACCTCGCCAACCTCGTCAACGAGGCGGCGCTGCTGGCCGCGCGCCGCAACAAGCGCCTCGTCACCCACCAGGAGTTCGAGGACGCCAAAGACAAGGTGATGATGGGTGCCGAGCGCCGCACCCTCGTCATGACCGAGGACGAGAAGAAGCTGACCGCCTACCACGAGGCGGGCCACGCCCTCGTCGCGCTGCACATGCCGGCGTCCGATCCGATCCACAAGGCGACCATCATCCCCCGCGGCCGTGCGCTCGGCATGGTGATGCGCCTGCCGGAGCGGGACCAGATCTCGCTGACCCGCGCCAAGTGCAAGGCGGACCTCGCCGTCGCCATGGGCGGCCGCGTCGCCGAAGAGCTGATCTTCGGCCACGAGAAGGTGACCTCCGGCGCCTCGGCCGACATCAAGATGGCGACCAAGCTCTCCCGCGCGATGGCGACGCAGTTCGGCATGTCGGACGAGCTGGGGCCGCTCCTCTACTCGGAGAACGAGGACGAGGTGTTCCTCGGCCACTCCGTCGCCCGCAGCCAGAGCGTGTCGGAGAAGACGCAGGAGCTGGTCGACTCGGAGGTGAAGCGCTTCGTGAATGACGGCTACGAGACCGCGATGGCCGTCATCAAGACCAATCTCGACGATCTGCACACCGTCGCCAAGGGCCTGCTCGAGTACGAGACGCTGACCGGCGAAGAGATCCGCGACCTCATCAAGGGCAAGCCCCCGGTCCGCGAGAGCGCCGACGACGACACCCCGCCGCGGGCGTCCACCGTCCCGCCCACGGGCGCGCCCAAGCCCCGTCCGCCCGCCAACGAGGGTGGCTGGGAACCGCAGCCGTCCTGACGGCATCGCGACGACGACATCACGGCCGCCTCCCCAGGCGGCCGTTTTCGTGCAGATGCCCCGGCGACCTCGAACCGGAGCGCAGCCCGGCGCCGCGAGCTCGCCACGGCCTGCTTCTGGGCCGGCGGCCCATCTGGTAGCGTGGCGGGATGCCTGCACCTGCGCCTGCCCCTCGCTTCGGCCCACTGCCGCCGGACCATGTGCCGGACCTTCTCGGACCTGACCTTCGCGTGGTGTTCTGCGGGACCGCGCTCGGCCGCGTTTCGGCGCAGAAGCGGGCCTATTATGCCCACCCCGGCAATCTCTTCTGGCGCACCCTGCACGCCACGGGGCTGACGCCCATCCGCCTCGCGCCGGCCGACTGGCCACGCCTCGTCGAATGGGGCATCGGCCTCACCGACGTGTGCAAGGCCCACTTCGGCAACGACGCCGAACTCCCCGCCGGCGCGTTCGATACACACGCCCTGCGCGCCAAGATCGAGCGGCACGCACCGCGGATCCTCGCCTTCACCTCCAAGACCGCCGCGGCCGCCGTCCTCCAGCGCCCCACCGGTGCCGTCCCCCTCGGCGCCCAGCCCGAGAGGATCGGCGCGACGCGCCTCTTCGTGCTGCCCTCGCCCTCGGGCCAGGCGCGCCGCTATTGGGACACGGCGGTGTGGCAGTCGCTCGCCGACGCGGTCCAGGCCACACGCACGACGCACGGCTCCCGCCGCTAGCAGTGCCGCCCGCGCCGGGCTCACCCGCCATATCCGCCGAAATACGGGGCGCGGTCACGAGGATGCAGCAATTCTGCGTTCCCTTACGAATGGTTGACTCCCATCCGGCAGGATCGCTTAGTCGCCGGCACGTATTGAAGGTCGAGTACATGTCACGAAAGTATTTCGGAACCGACGGCATCCGGGGGCCCGCCAACGGTGCCAACATGACCCCCGAAATCGCCATGCGTGTGGGCATGGCCACCGGCATCGTCCTCGCCACCCGCGAAGGCAGCCAGCGCATCGTCATCGGCAAGGACACCCGACTGTCGGGCTACATGCTGGAGACGGCTCTGTGCGCCGGCTTCACCGCCGTCGGCGCCGACGTGTTCATGCTCGGTCCGATTCCCACGCCCGCCGTCGCCATGCTGACGCGCTCGCTGCGGGCCGACATCGGCGTCGTCATCTCGGCCTCGCACAACGGTTATGCCGACAACGGCATCAAGATCTTCGGCTCCGACGGTTTCAAGCTGTCCGACAGCGTCGAGGCCGAGATCGAAGCGCTGATGGACAGCGACATGAGCCCCCAGCTCTCGCGCAACGGCGACATCGGCCGCGCCACCCGGCTGGACGGCGTGCGCGACCGCTACGTCGAGTTCGCCAAGCGCACCTTCCCGCGCGCCCGCTCGCTGGACGGCCTTCGGGTCGTCGTCGACTGTGCCAACGGAGCGGCCTACCGCGTCGCGCCGGACGTCTTCTGGGAGCTGGGCGCGGAGGTGATCTCCATCGGCGTCACGCCCAACGGCACGAACATCAACCGCGACTGTGGGTCCACCTCGCTCGACACCATACGCGCCAAGGTGCGCGAGGTCCGCGCCGACGTCGGCGTCGCGCTCGACGGTGACGCCGACCGGGTCATCATCATCGACGAGAAGGGCGACGTGGTCGACGGCGACCAGCTGCTGGCGGTGATCGCCCGCTCGTGGCAGCAGTCGGACCGGCTGGAGCAGAACACCGTGGTGACGACGATCATGTCGAACCTCGGCCTGCAGCGTTATTTCGACGGTTGCGGCATCACCATGGAGCGGACCAAGGTCGGCGACCGCTACGTCGCGGAGCGGATGCGCGAAGGCGGCTTCAACATCGGCGGCGAGCAGTCCGGCCACATCATCCTGTCCGACTATACGACCACCGGAGACGGCATCCTCGCGGCGCTGGAGCTGATGGCGGTGGTGGTGGAGAGCGGCCGGCGCGTGTCGGAAGTATGCCACCGCTTCGAGCGGGTGCCGCAGATCCTCAAGAACGTGCGCTTCAACGGCGGCAAGCCGCTGGAGGCCGAGCCGGTGATCGACGCGATCGACGCCGCCAAGGCGCGGCTCGGCGGCGGCGGGCGCATCGTCATCCGCCCCTCCGGCACCGAGCCGCTGATCCGCATCATGGCCGAGGGCGACGATGCGGCGCTGATCCACACGCTGGTCGACGAACTCTGCACCGTCGTCGGCGCGCACGGCTGACGCTCAGGCCCAGATCGCCACACGAAGCCCCCGCGCGTCGACGTCCGGCGGGTCGGGGAAGGGTTGCGCCTCACCGCGGGCGCAACGGCGGGCGATGAGCGCGATGGCGGCGGCGTCGACCGCATCGACGAGCGGCATCCCCGCCGGACGCGCGTCGAATAGCGCGGACGGGATGCCGTGGCGCTCCAACAGCGCGATCCGCTCGGCAAGGCCTTCCTTTGCGGGCACACCCTTCACACGCTTGGCCGTCGGCATCGGCGTATCGCCGTTGAGCCGCCAGAACGCGACCTCGGCATGGGTCTCGAAGACGGTGTGCTGGTTCTCCTGTGTCAGGATCGCGTCCAGTGCGCGGATCGCCGGGAACAAGGCGAACCCCTGGCGGCTGATTTTCCTCGGGGGCTGTGAGGTCGCGAGCGCGACGTCACATGCCGTCCGATAGTCGAGGGAATAGACCGCGGCCCGCGACGGCATGGAAAACACCGACGACTGGCGCGGCCCGAGCAACCGGCGGATGGCCTGCTCCGCCCGCCGACCGGGACCGACGATGCGTTCAGGGAGCCCCATCGGCATGTCGACGGCGAGCACTTCGCCGCCGGCGATCATCTCTCTCAGGTCCCGATGGAACGAGAGGCGCGCTCGCGTCTCTCCTATGGCCATGATGGAGCAGACGGCCCAACCGCTTCGACAGCCGTCCGCGCCGTGAACCCGGGCTATGGCGTCGTCCATCCGCCTGGTCTCCTCACGATCGCGCCGGGACGCCCGCGAACGGCTCCAGGGTGACGCTCCCGCGGTCGGGTCGGGCGATGGCGTCGGCCGCGGCGGCATAGTCCAGCATATCGGTCGCGGAGGCGCGGACGGCGGCAAAGGTCGCGGCGGCGGCGTCGCGCACGGCCTCGGCCGGCGCCCCGGCGAGCGCGGCCGAGAGGTAGACGGCGCTGAAGAGATCGCCGGTGCCGCGCGGGGCGTGGGCGCGCTCCTCGTGCAGCGCCACCGCCGCCGTATCCGGACCCAGGACGAGCGTCCCCAGCCGACCCGCCCGACGGATCGCCGAGGTCACCACCACCTGGCGCGTCCCGATCGCGGCGGCGGCGGCGGCGAGGTCGTTCGTGCCGCCGAGGTCGGCCAGCTCGTGGACGTTCGGTGTGATGATGTCGGCCCGCGACACCAGCCGCGTGGCGATCGCCTCGGCGATGGCGTCGGGCACGTAGCGGCCGCGCTCGTCGCCCATCACCGGGTCGACCAGCACCAGCGCATCGGGCCGTGCCGCGCGCACGCGGTCGATGAAGCTCGCCGCCGCGTCGATCTGCCCGGCGTTCGCAAAGTAGCCCGTCAGCACCGCGTCGACCCGGTCGGCGTGGGTGCCGAGGTCGGCAAGGTGCGCGGCGAGGTCCGGATTCGGCGTGCGGGTGGACGGGCCGAGACCGGGGTGCCATGGGAGGAGCACCGTCGGCACCGGCCAGGCGGTGCAGCCCCGGTGCTCCAGCGCGAACGTGATCGGGCGGAGACCCACCGCCCCACGCATCACCGTGGATGAGATGGCCACCACCGTCTTGCCCTGCATTGTCGTCCTCTTGCTCAACCCGTCGACGGGACGATAGCAGGGACGACCGCACCTTTCGCGGTCGGAGACGAAAATGCCGAAGCTGCGCCGAACCGTCCTCTACATTCCGGCCGACAATGCCCGCGCGCTCGCCAAGGCGGCGGAGCTGCCGGCCGATGCGGTCATCGTCGACCTCGAGGATGCCGTGGCGCCGGACCGCAAGGCCGCCGCCCGCGACGCCGCACGGCAGGCGGTGGAGACGCTGACGCCCCTGAAGGAGGTGGCGCTGCGCGTCAACGGCGCCGACACCGAGTGGCACGCCCAGGACGTTGCCCTCGCGGCCGGCCTCGCCGTCCCGGTGGTGCTGCCGAAGGTGAAGACGGCGGACGACGTCGCCCGGCTCGCCGCCGCCGCCGGCACGGTGTGGCCGATGCTGGAGACCGCCGAAGGGGTCTGGAACGCGCTGGCGATCGCGCGGGCGGCCGTCGCATCGGGCGGCGGGGCGGCGGCGACCGCGCTTATCGTCGGCACCAACGATCTGGCGCTGGAGCTGGGCGCCGATCCGGGCGTGGACCGTGCCAACCTCGCCTTCGCGCTGCAGGCGATCGTCCTGGCCGGGCGCGCGGCGGGGGCCGATGTGATCGACGGGGTGATGAACGACTTTCGCGACGAGGCGGGTCTGGTGGCCGAGGCGAAGGCCGGCCGCGCGCTCGGCATGACCGGCAAGACGGTGATCCACCCGGCGCAGATCGGCCCGGTGAACGCCGCGTTCGCCCCCTCCGAGGGGGAGGTCGCGCACGCCCGCGCCGTGGTCGCCGCCATGGAGGAGGCCGACGCGGCGGGCCGCTCGGTCGCCACGCTGAACGGGCGCATGGTGGAGCGCCTGCACGCGGACGCCGCGCGGCGGGTCCTCGCCCTCGCCGAGGCCGTCGCCGGGTCCGACGCTCCGTGAGCGGCGACAGCCCGGCCTGGGACGCCGCCGACGCCGCCGCCGCGAGCGACAGCCCCCGCACGCCGGAGAGCGGCACGACGGACGCCGTGCCCGCGCTCGACGCGCGCCCGCCGCTGACGGTGGTCACCTGGAACGTCAACTCCATCCGCGCGCGGGTCGAGCTCTTCGCCAAGATGGTGCGCAAGGTGAAGCCGGACGTGGTGCTCTTACAGGAGACCCGCTGCGCCGACGGGCAGTTTCCGATGAAGCCGATGCGCAGTCGGGGATTCAAGTACACCGCGCTCAACGGCGTCGGCGGCCATCACGGCGTCGCCATCCTCTCCAAGGTGCCGATCCTGGACGTGACCGCCGACACATTGGGCGGCATCGACCACCCGCGTCACGTCTCGGCGGTGGTAGACTTCGGCGGCCCGATCCGTCTCCATTCCCTCTATATCCCGGCCGGTGGGGACGAGCCGGACACCGCGATCAACCCCAAGTTCGCCCACAAGCTCGCCTTCCTGGAGGAGATGCGAAGCTGGGGCCACCGGGCCGTCGCCGAGCCGGCGCTGCTGACCGGGGACTTCAACGTCGCGCCCTATCCGGACGACGTGTGGTCCCACAAGCAGCTCCTGAAGGTGGTGAGCCATACGCCGGTGGAGACCGATGCGCTGGAGCGGGTGCGCGCCGAGCAGGGCTGGGTGGACGTCGTGCGCCGCGATCGCCCGGAACCGGAGAAGATCTACACCTGGTGGAGCTACCGCAATCCGGTATGGCCGGGGAACAATCGCGGCCGGCGGCTCGACCATGTCTGGGCCTCGCCGCAGATCGCGGACCGGGTGACCACCACGGTGCTGACCGAAGCGCGCGGATGGGAGAAGGCATCCGACCACGTGCCTCTGGTGGCGACGATCGCGCCCGCGGCCATCGGCTAACGTCAGAACACCAACGAACGGTGGACCGCCGCGCCGGCGAAGGCGCCGTCCCCCACCGCCAGCGCCAGCGAGTGCGGCACGCGGGCGACGTCACCGCAGGCGAACGCGCCGGGCACCGTCGTCTCCTTCGTGGCGTCGGTGCGGATCTGGGTGCCGAAGGGCGTCTCCTCGATCTCGCAGCCCAGCTCGGACGCGACCGGCGACGACGGGGCGCTGACGGGGATCGTGAAGAGGCCCGCGAAGGCGAGCATTCGGCCGTCCTGCAACAGCACGTCGGCGGTGCCGCAGATGCGGGCGACGGGTGTCTCCTCCACCGCGACGCCATACCGGTCGAGGCTGGCGCGGGCTTCGGCGTCGAGCGGCACGGCGCCGTTGGCCAGGAGCGTGACCCTGCCCCACTCGCTGGCCATTTCGGCCTGGTGGAGCGACATCGCGCCCGCGCCGACGACGCCGATGGCGCCCTCGTCCAGCTCATAGCCGTGACAGTAGGGGCAATGGTAGACGCCGCGCCCCCAGCGCTCCGCGATCCCCTCGACGGGCGGCAGCCTATCGCTCACCCCGGTGGCGAGGAGGATGCGCCGCGCCGCGTGCCGGCTCCCGTCGGCGGTGGTGGCGACAAAGGCGTCCTTCGCCCCGCTGGCGGCGGTCACCTCCCCCTCGTGGAAGGCGAGCGTCGGGTAGGCCTCCAGCTCGGCGCGGGCCCGGCGCGCGAACTCGGCGGGGTCGACGCCGTCCTGGCCGAGGAAGCCGTGGGCGTGGCTGGCGAAGCGGTTGCGCCGCCGCCCGGCGTCGACGACGAGCACGCTGCGCCGGGCGCGCACGAGCTGCAAGGCGGCGGACAGGCCGGCATAGCTGCCGCCGATGACGAGAACGTCGTAGGTCATGGGGTGGTCCTCATCGGCCCGGCTCGGACGCGGCGTGGAGCTGGGCATGCCGCAGCTCGGCGTGGCGACGGGCGAAGTCGGCCGCGAGGTCGGTGAGGGTGACGTGGGCGAAGCGCTCCAGGAGCAGCGCGACGCGGATGGCAAGCCGCCGTGCTCCGGCGGGCTCCGACGGGCAGCGGCGCGTGCCAAGGTTGGCCCGAAAGATGTAAGGTGAGCGGGTCACTGGAGGGTCCGATGAGCGAAGATGCGCTGCCGCGTTCCGCCGAGGGTCGGCTGATGCCCGACGCGCCCGTCCACCTCGCCGAGACGCCCGGCGTCGTCCACCGCTCCATCCGCCACGACTCGGGCGAGAAGCACGTCACCGGCCGCGCCATCTATGCCGACGACATTCCCGAGCCGGCCGCCCTCCTGCATGTCCACATCGCCTACGCCACCTTCGCCTGCGGCTCGCTGATGGCCGACATCGCCCCGGTGCGCACAGCGCCCGGCGTCGTCGCCGTACTGACGGGGGAGGACGTGCCGGGCGAGAACAACGTCGGCCCGGTGAAGCACGACGAGATCATGTTGGCGCTCGTCGGCGGGCGGGCGGAGGTGATGGTCGAGGGGCAGGCGCTGTTCGCCGTGGTCGCCACCTCGCGCCGTGCCGCACGGGCGGCGGCGAGGCTCGCGGTGATCGACGCGGCGCCGCGGCCGGCGATCGTCACGATCGAGGATGCCGTCGCCGCCGGAGCCGACAAGGTGGACGACAGCTACCGCATGGCCCGTGGCGACGCGGCGGCGGCGATCGCATCCGCGCCGCGCCGGGCTGCCGGACGCATGGTCATCGGCGGGCAGGAGCACTTCGCGCTGGAGAGTCAGATCGCGGTCGCGACGCCGGGCGAGGACGACGACATGCACGTCGTCTCCTCCAACCAGCATCCCTCGGAGTGCCAGGAGGTGGTCGCGCGCGTGCTGGGCACTCCCAACAACGCGGTGACGGTGGAGGTGCGGCGCCTGGGCGGCGGGTTCGGCGGCAAGGAAACGCAGGGGAACCTGTGCGCCGCGGTGGCGGCGCTCGCGGCCCGCCACACCGGGCGCCCCGCCAAGGTGCGGCTCGACCGGGACGACGACTTCGTCATGACCGGCAAGCGGCACGACTTCATCATCGAATACGAGGTCGGCTTCGACGAGGCGGGCAAGCTGCTGGGCGTCGCGTTCGTGCAGCACGCGCGATGCGGCTGGTCGCTCGACCTCAGCCGCGCGATCTGCGACCGGGCGATGTTCCACGCCGACAACGCCTATTGGATCCCCGCGCTCGACGTCGTGTCCCACCGCTGGCGCACCAACACCGTCTCCAACACGGCCTATCGCGGGTTCGGCGGGCCCCAGGGAATGGTCGGCATCGAGCGCGTGATCGAGCATGTCGCCGCAGAGCTCGACATGGACCCGCTGGCGGTGCGCCGGGCCAACCTCTACCGCGCCTCAGCGCCCGCGGCCGAGCGCACGACCCACTACGGCATGGAGGTGGAGGACGCCGTCGCCGCGCCGATCATCGACGACCTCGTCGCGCGCTCGCAATACGAGCGGCGGCGGGCGGAGATCGCGGCCTGGAACGAAGCGTCGCCGGTGCTGAAACGGGGTATCGCGCTGACGCCGGTGAAGTTCGGCATCTCGTTCACGACGACCTTCCTCAACCAGGCCGGCGCGCTGGTGCATGTCTACAAGGACGGCTCCGTGATGATCAATCACGGCGGCATCGAGATGGGTCAGGGGGTGTACATCAAGGTCGCGCAGGTGGCGGCGGACGCGTTCGGCGTGCCGCTGTCGGACGTGAAGATCACCGCCACCCGGACCGACAAGGTGCCCAACACCTCCGCCACCGCCGCCTCCTCCGGCGCGGACATGAACGCGATGGCCGCGCTCGACGCCTGCGAGCGGATCAAGGCGCGGCTGGTAGCGTTCGCGGCCGAGCGCGCGGGGGCGGAGCCGGGCCCCGCGCGGTTCGAGGGCGGGACGGTGGCGGTCGCCGGGGAGCGGCTGGCGTTCGGCGAGCTGGTGCGCGACGCCTACATGGCGCGGGTCTCGCTCTCGGCGAGCGGGCACTACGCGACGCCGAAGATCCACTGGGACCGCGAGAAGGCGACCGGCCGCCCCTTCTACTACTTCGCCTACGGCGCCGCCGTCACCGAAGCCGCGATCGACACGCTGACCGGCGAGACGCGCCTCCTGCGGGCCGACATTCTGCACGACTGCGGCCGTTCGCTGAACCCGGCGGTGGACCTCGGCCAGATCGAAGGCGGCTATGTCCAGGGCTGCGGCTGGCTTCTGACTGAGGAGCTGGTCTGGTCGGCGGACGGGCGCCTGCTGACGCACGCCCCATCGACCTACAAGATCCCCTGCGCCTCCGACCGGCCGATCGACCTCCGGGCCGAGATCTGGGCGCCGGGGGAGAACCGCGAGCTGACCGTCCGCCGCTCCAAGGCGGTCGGCGAGCCGCCGTTCATGCTGGCGATCTCCGCGCACCAGGCCGTCGCCGCCGCTGTCGCCGCGGCCGCCGGCGGCTGGCGCCCGCTCGACGCTCCGGCGACGCCGGAGTGCGTGCTGATGGCGCTCGCGCGCTGAGAGAACGCCGGCGCGGGCGGAACCGTCCGGCGACGAAAAACGCCGGATCGGGGTCGGACCGATCCGGCGGCATGCGCACGGCCCGGGCGGTGCGCAGACGAGATATCCGGGCCGGCCGACGCGCCCGCTGAGGCGCGCCGGTGGCGTGCCGGCCCGGCGACCGCGGCCTTATTCGGCCGCGAGCAGCTCCGGCACCGCGAGGAGCAGGAACTCGTTGGCGGCCGGCGCGTCGAGCCGGCGGCCCGACGAGAACGGCAGGTTGTTGTCGTTGGCGACGATGATGTGCGTGTCGTCGACCTTCATGACGTCCTCGATCGTGAAGAACGGCATCGTGTACTTGCCGGTGAGGTCACGCGCGGCGGCGGTCTCGAGGCGGGCGATGCCGTCCGGATCGGCGATGTCCATCAGATCGATGTGGCCGATGCGGCGGACCGTGCCGTCCTCGTGGACGTCGGACATGTCGACCAGGACGACGCGCTTGACCATCGCCGGGGCGGGGAAGCAGTCGGCGGTCGGCTCGCCCTCGCACTTCAGCGACGGGTCACCCTCGCCGTTGTCACGCTCGATCACCAGGGCGCGGGTCTCGTCGATGAAGTTGAAATCGCCGATCGCGGTGGCCCCTTCGGCGAGCGGGAACTTCACCACGTCGCCGGTCCACTCTCTGGTCTTCGGATCGAACGCCATCACCGTGAGCGCGTTCTCGCCCGAGCCCAGCAGCGGCTTCTCCAGCATCGCCCACAGGAGGCCGGTGCCCGGCTGCAACGCCATGCCCTCGTAACCGCCGGAGCGGGCCGACTGGTAGTCCTTGCCCTCTTCGGCCGGGATCCGCAGCGCCGGATGGTCCGGGCTCCGGATCTCCTCGCCGTTCAGCATGGTCGGGTAGACGCCCTTCACCACACCGTCGAGGCCGGCCTCGATGAGGTAGGGGCCGAACTCCTCGCCGATCCACAGCGTCCCGTCGACGAGCTGGATCGACTCGAGGTCGAAGTCGGCGCCGGTGAGGTAGCGCTCGGCGGTGCCCTCATAGGCGATGCGGAACGGCACGACCTTGTCTGGGTCCTTCAGGAAGATCGTCTCGCGGGCGACGTCGCCGGTCTCCCAGTCGGGGTTGATCTTGTGGAAGAAGAGCAGCGCGTCGGGCGAGTTGAGCTTCGAGCCGAAGCCGTTGTCCGTCAGCGCGATGATCGAGCCGTCCTCCGCGCGCTCCATCGCGAAGCCGGAGAAGCCCTGCACCGGCTGCCCCTCGAACGGGAAGGAGAGGCCGGTGCCGCGCTTGCCGTGCAGGCCGCCGGTATCGCCCTCGACCGTGCCAGGCGCGTCGACGCGGGCGCTGCCGGCGGCGAATTTGCCGGAGACCTGCGCGTCGGCCGGGGCGTCGGCGGGCGCGGGGATGATGGTGTTGGCCTCCAGCACCGCATGACCGGCGAGGGTCGCGGGGAAGGTCTTGCCGACGACGTCGTCGGCCTGCGCGAGAACGGGCGCGGTGAGAAGCGCGACGAGCGCAACGGACAGGCGGAGCATAACAACCTCGTGATCGTTGACTGGTCAGGCACCTACGCCGGCGACAAGACGAGGCGATGAAGGGTTTTTGACGTTTCGCTGACGCGCCGTTTGGGGTTCGCCCGTGTTCGGACGGCGCGCAATGCCGCCGGAGCCCGCGACCGCGGGGCGGACGAAGGCCCGGCATGGCGGCATTCGTCGCGGCGAGAGGCCATCCCCCTGATTCTTCTACCCTGCGGCGTGAGGCATAACGAAATCCTGTTGAGATATAGGCGCGGACGTCATAGGGTCCGCGTCAAAGAACGGCCGAAGCCGTCCATCCCAGGGAGGAACGGAAATAATGATTATCCGCACTATTCTTGCGGCGTCCGCCGCTGCGATCGCGTTCGCGCCGATGACCGCGTCGGCCCAGACGATGCTGAAATTCGCGCACGTCTACGAATCGAGCGAGCCGTACCACACGTGCGCCGTGGCGGCGTCCGACAAGCTCCTCGCCGCGACCGACGATCGCTACGGCATCGAGGTCTTCCCCGCGTCCTCGCTGGGCAAGGAAGTCGACATCAACGAGGGCCTCGGCCTCGGCACGGTCGACATCATCTATACCGGCCAGCTCTTCGCCGGTCGCGCGTATGGGCCGATCGCCATCGGCGGCGCCCCGTTCATGTTCCGCGACTACGAGCATTGGGATCACTTCCGAAACTCGGACCTCTTCAAGGAGCTGAGCCAGGGCTACGAGGACGCGACCGGCAACCACATCGTGTCGCTGACCTATTACGGCGCCCGCCACGTCACCTCGAACAAGCCGATCCTCAAGCCCGAAGACATGAAGGGCCTCAAGATCCGCGTGCCGAACGCGCCGCTCTACATGATGTTCCCCCGCGCGACCGGCGCCAATCCGACGCCGATCGCCTTCGCCGAGGTCTACCTGGCGCTGCAGCAGGGCACGGTGGACGCGCAGGAGAACCCGCTGCCGACCATCCAGGCCAAGAAGTTCTACGAGGTGCAGGACGACATCAACCTCACCGGCCACATCACCGACGCGCTCCTGACCATCGTCGGCGGGCCGACGTGGAACCAGCTGTCCGACGAGGACAAAGCGGCGCTCTCCACCGTGCTGGAGGAGACGGCCGACTGCGCCACCCAGCAGATCATCGACAAGGAGAACGAGCTGGCGGCCTGGTTCAAGGAGCAGGGCGTGACCGTGAACGAGGTCGACCGCGGCCCGTTCATCGAGGCGACGAAGGCCATGCATAACGGCGACATGGCCACCTGGGATCAGGAGACCTACGACCGCCTTCAGGCGATCAAGTAGGCTCGATGGCTCCGGCGCAGCCTCCCCTGCCCTGGCTCGGCGGCTGCGCCTGCCACGCGGTGCGCTATCTCGTGACCGGTCCGCCGGTCGCGATCTACGCGTGCCACTGCCGGGACTGCCAGCGCAGCACCGGCTCGGCCTACGTGCTGGTGCTGCGCGTCCCCGTCGCCGCCTTCTCGGTCGACTGGGACTCGCTGACGGCGATCGAGCGGGTCGGCGATTCGGGCGGGCGCATGCTGTGCCACTTCTGCGCCGAGTGCGGCACGCGCATCGTCAACACCCGCACCGACCGTGACGTGGTGAACCTGCGCGCCGGCACGCTGGACGACCCCTCCTTCGTCGAGCCCAGCGCCCACATCTGGACGTCGCGGGCACTGCCCGGCGTCGTCATCCCACCGGCGGCCTACGCCCACCCCGAGCAGCCCGACGACCCCGACGCATTGACCCGAGCGTTTCGCGAAGTACCCGCATGAGCGACGACAACACGGCGCCCTCCGCCCCCTTCCCGGCCGACGACGAGCCGATCGACCTCTCCGACATCCAGTGGGACGATGCGCCCGTGCTGGTCGTCTTCTGGGGGCTGGCGTTCGTCGTCTTCCTGCAGTTCTTTACGCGCTACGTGCTGAACAATTCGCTCGGCTGGACCGAGGAGATCGCGCGCTTCCTCCTGATCGCCGTCACCTTCATCGGGGCGATCATGGCGGTGCGCAAAGGGAGCCACATCGCGGTGGAGATCCTCTACCGCTGGTTTCCGCGCCCGCTGCGCCGCGTGCTTCAGACTTTGGTCGACGTGACCGCCGTCCTCTTCTACGGCGCGCTGACCTGGCTCACCTACCAGCTCGCCGGCCGCACCTTCCAGATGATGGTGTCGATCGACGTGCCCAAGTCGTGGCTCTACTACGGCATCATGGTCTGCTTCGCGCTGATGACGATGTACGCGGTCATCGTCGCGGTGCGCCACGTCCGGACCGGCACCAGCCGGCTGATCGACCCGCACCTGCACGAGGCCACCCCGTCGATGGAATGACCCCGGCGGCACCGATGCCCTCCGCAGGCGCCCGGTGCGGCCCTCCGAAAGGCTCCGAACCGGCGCAGGCGCCCCGCCTCGCGACACTCACACCGCCCCTCGTCACCACCACTCGCGAGGGGCACGGACACCAGGCCCATTTGCGCGCGGCGCCCTGCCCGGCGGCCGCAGCGTAAGAAAGGACACGCGTGGATCTCGTCCTTCTGTTCGGCGTCCTCTTCGGCGCCATCGCGCTCGGATTTCCCGTCGCCATCGCGCTGGCGGGGTCGTCGGCGATCTTCATCATGGTCACCGGGCAGGTGCCCGAGATGGTCGTCGCCCACCGCATGATCAACGGCGTGGACTCGTTCCCGCTGCTGGCGGTGCCGTTCTTCATCCTCGCCGGCAACCTCATGAACACCGCCGGCATCACCGAGCGCATCTTCGACTTCGCCAAGGCCCTCGTCGGCTGGATGCGCGGCGGCCTCGGCCATGTGAACATCGGCGCCTCGGTGATCTTCGCCGGCATGTCGGGTGCGGCGGTGGCCGACGCGGGCGGCCTCGGCGCCATCGAGATCAAGGCGATGCGCGACGCGGGTTATGATCCCGGTTTCTCCGTCGGCGTCACGGCGGCGTCGTCGACGATCGGGCCGATCATCCCGCCGTCGCTGCCGATGGTGATCTACGGCGTGGTCGCCGGCGCCTCCATCGGCCAGCTCTTCGCCGCGGGGTTCATTCCGGGCCTGGTGATGGCCGTGTCGCTGATGGTGATGGTGTTCTTCTACGCCCGCATCCGGAACTATCCGCGCGATGCGCGCTTCTCTATCCGCCGGTTGGGTTCCTCGTACCGGCGAGCCTTCCTCTCGCTGCTGACGCCGATCATCATCGTCGGCGGCATCCTCACCGGCGCCTTCACGCCGACCGAGGCCGCCATCGCCGCCTGCGTGTGGGCGCTGTTCCTGGGGCTCATCGTCTACCGCACGCTCACCTGGCGCCGCTTCCTGCGCGTCTCGTACGACACGATCGAGACGACTGCCGTCGTCCTCTTCATCGTCGCCGCCGCGTCGATCTTCGCCTGGGTGCTGACCTCCAATCGCGTGCCGGAGCACTTCGCCGCGCTGCTGCTCTCGGCGTCCGAGAATCCGGTCGTCATCCTCATCCTCATCAACCTGATCCTGCTGGTGGTCGGGTGCTTCCTGGAGACGGTCGCGGCGATCACCATTCTGGTGCCGGTGCTGCTGCCGATCGCCGTGAAGGTGGGCGTCGATCCGGTGCACTTCGGCGTCATCATGGTGCTGAACCTGATGATCGGGCTGCTGACGCCGCCCATCGGCATGGTCCTCTACGTGCTGTCGCGCGTGTCCAAGGTGCCGTTCGAGCGGTGCGTGTCGGCCACCGCTCCCTTCCTCATCCCGCTCGGCATCGTGCTCGTCCTGATCACGTTCGTCCCGGCGATCACGATGTGGCTGCCGACGCTGATCTACCGCTGACCCGTTGACGGGACCGGCCCTCCGGTCCGAACGTCACCGGTGTGGCGGAGGGTCGAACGGGTCATGGCAGGACTAGGCGAAGCATCGCTGGCAGAGCTTCGCGCGATGGTGGCGCACGGGCCGACCGTGGTCGCCACCATCACCAAGAAGGCCGGCTCCACGCCGCGCGACCGCGGCGCCTGGCTGATCGTCGCGGCGGACCGGTTCTCCGGCACCATCGGCGGCGGCGAGGCGGAACGGCGTACGGTCGAGGCGGCGCGCGGCATGCTCGTCAGCGGGATCGACGAGATGGAACTCGACATGCCACTCGGCCCCGCGCTCGACCAGTGCTGCGGCGGTCACCTCGTCGTCGCGCTGAAGCGCATCACCGCGCCGCCGGCCGGCCCCTTCGCGCTCACCGAAGGCGGGCCGCTGCTGAGCGACCCGTTCCGCCGCACGGTCCTCGTCTACGGCGCGGGCCACGTCGGCCAGGCGCTGATCCGGGCGCTGGAGCCGCTGCCGTTCAACCTCACCTGGGTCGACGCCCGCCACGAGGACGCCTTCCCGGTGCTGAGCGACGTGCCGTGCCGCCGCATCGCGCTGCCAGAGACGGTCGCCGCCGAGGCACCGGACGACGCCTTCCACCTCGTCATGACGCACAGCCACGCGGTGGACCTCGAGATCGTCGCCGCGGTGCTGGCACGCCCCTTCGGCTTTCTGGGGCTGATCGGGTCGCAATCGAAGCGGGCCGCCTTCTTGCATCGCCTGCACGAGCGGTATCTTGACACCTCGCGCCTCACCTGCCCCATCGGGCTGGACATTCCGGGAAAGGAGCCCGCCGTGATCGCCGCTTCCGTCGCCGCCCAGCTCCTCGCCGTGGACCGGACATGCTGATCAAGCGCGGCCGCCTGCGCCCGTTCGACGGCACGATCACCGGTGCCGACCCGTTCGCCGTCATCGTCGACGGCGCGCTGGTGCTGGACGACGGCGAAGTGATCGACCACGGCACCGCCGCCGCGATGATCGACGCCTACCCCGAGGCCCCCGTGGTCGACAGTGCCAGCCTTTTGACGCCCGGCCTCTACGACGCGCACATCCACTACAGCCAGAGCCGCATCATCGGCACCTTCGCCGGCGGGCTGCTGGAGTGGCTGGAGAGCGTGACCTTCCCCGAGGAGGCGCGGTTCGACGATCCGTCCTACGCCGCCATGGTCGCGCGCGAGTTCTGCGACGCGCTGGAGGCCGTCGGCACCACCTCGGCGACGGTCTACTGCACGTCCCACCCGGTGTCGGTGGATGCGCTGTTCGATGAGGCGCGCGGGCGGCAGCTGCGGATCTGCGCCGGCCTCGTGATGATGGACCGCAACGCCCCCTCCGCGCTGCTGACCCCCGCCCAGGACGCTTACGACCAGGCACGCGAGCTGATCGAGCGCTGGCACGGCGCCGAGGACGGACGCCTGACCTACGCGATCACCCCCCGCTTCGCGCCGACGTCGACGCCCGCGCTGCTGGAGGCCGCGGCCGCGCTGTGGCAGGAGTTCCCGAGCTGCACGATGCAGACGCACCTGTCGGAGAGCACCGACGAGGTGGAGTGGGTGCGCCGCCTCTTCCCCGACGCACCGGACTATCTCGGCGTGTACGAGAATTTCGGGCTCGTGGGGCCGGGCGCGATCTTTGCCCACGCCATCCACCTGTCCGATCGCGAGGTGGGCCTCCTCGCCGAGAGCGGCGCCGTCGTCGCCCATTGTCCCACCGCCAACCGCTTCCTCGGCTCCGGCCGCTGCGATGTCGCCCGCCTCCTGAAGGCGGGCGTCGCGGTGCAGCTCGGCAGCGACGTGGGCGGTGGGACCACGTTCGACATGATGGAAGTCGCCGCCGAGGCCGAAGGGGTGACGCGCCACGGGAGGGCACCTCATGGCGACTGATCGGGACGCCTTCGTCGCGCGCTACGGCGGTGTCTACGAGCACAGCCCCTGGGTGGCGGAGCGGGCGTGGGACGGCGGCGCGCCCGAGGCGGGCGACGTCGTGCCGGCCTTGCGCCGGGTCGTCGAGCGGGCAGGGCACGCCGCGCAGCTCGCGCTGTTGCGCGCCCACCCGGACCTGGCGGGCCGGCTCGGCGTCGGCGCGCTCACGGCCGACTCCGCCGCCGAACAGGCCGGCGCCGGTCTGGACCAGTGTTCCGAGGCCGAATTCGCCGAGTTCACCGCCCTCAACGCACGCTATGTCGAGCGGTTCGGCTTTCCCTTCATCATCGCCGTGCGCGGGCTGGACCGCGCCGCCATCCTCGCCGCGTTCCGCCGCCGCGTGGAGGGCGACCCGGAGGCCGAGTTCCGCACCGCGCTCGACCAGGTCCACCGCATCGCCGCGCTGCGGATCGCCGCAATTGGCACTGCGTCCGAGGTCGAGCGTGTACCGGTGGAGCGCGACGACCTGCTGCGCCTCGTCGGCACCGCGTTGGCCCGCAACGGGGCGAGCGCGGCGGCGGCGACGGCGATCGCCGAGATGGTGGTGACCGCCGAGGGGGACGGCGCGCACTCGCACGGCGTCTTCCGCGTACCGGGATATGTGAAGGCGCTGAAGGCCGGCGCGCTGGACGGTCATGCCGTGCCGCGCCTCCTCGCCCGCGAGGGGGCGGTCCTGCGCTACGATGCCGGACGCTCCGCCGCTCCGTTCGCCTACGCGGTGACGCTGCCGGAGCTGGCCGAGGTCGCCGAGCGGCTCGGAGTCGGGGTCCTGGCGCTCGCCAACGTGGCACACTTCCAGGCGATGTGGCCGGAGACCGAGTGGCTCGCCGAGCGCGGCCTCGTCGCCTTCGCCTGCACGGCGAACTTCCCCTACCTCGCCCCCGCCGGCGGCACGCGGCCGGTGTTCGGCACCAATCCGCTGGCGTTCGCGCTGCCGGGCGACCCGCCCGTCGCGATCGACATGGCCGCCTCCACCATGGCCCGCGGCGACGTGATGCTCGCCGCACGGGAGGGGCGGCCGGTGGCGGACGGCGTCGGCGTCGACGCCGACGGCATCCCCACGTCCGACCCCGCCGCGATCCTGAAAGGCGCGCAGCTCCCCTTCGGCGGCCACAAGGGCTCGGCCGTTGCGCTGATGGTGGAGCTGTTGGCGGGCCTCTGCGGCGGGCCCTACAGCGACGTCGCCGTGGACGCCTCCGGCGCCGGCGTCCCTGTCGGCGCGGTGTTCGTCCTGGCGCTGTCGCCGGCAGCGCTCGGCGGACCGGACGCGCTTGCCGAGGCGGGCGCGTTCGTCGACCGGCTGCGCCGCGTGCCGGGGGTGCGGGTGCCCGGCGAGCGGCGCCACCGCAACCGCCGCAAGGGCGGGCCGATCATGGTCGAAGCGCGGATCCTGGACGAGGTGCGGGCGCTCGTCGGCTCCGGGTGACGGGCGCGTCGCCGACGCGGATCAGGCCGCGTCGTGGAAGATGACGCCGAGGGTATAGCGCTCGCCCGAGCGCAGCCGGCTGACGCCGTGCCGCAGCATCACCCGGTGGTCCCCCTTGGTGCCGCGGCGCGGGCGGACGGAGGTGGTGAACAGCGCCCCCTCGCCCTGCGCCAGCGTCACCACCTCGGCGCGCGACTGCATGCGGGGCCGCTGCTCGGTGAGCACCAATTCGCCCCCCTCGAACCCCGCCGGATCCGACAAGAGCACGACGAGCTGTAGCGGGAAGGCAACCGCCCCGTAGAGGTCCTGGTGCAGGCAGTTGTAGTCACCGGGGCCATATTTCAGAATCAGCGGCGTCGGCTTCTCCTGCCCCTCGGCGTGGCACCGCGCCAGCATCTCGCCGAGCGTCGCGGGGTAGCGGTCCATCGCCAAACGATCGGCCCAGCCGTTGGCGATCCGCGCGGCGTGCGGGTAGACCGCCTCGCGCAGCGTCGCGACCGTCTCCGGCAGCGGGTCGGCGAAGTACTTGTATTCGCCCGAGCCGAAGCCGTGCCGCTTCATGATCACGCGGCTACGGAAGCGCTCCTGCGCGTAGAGCGCGGCGAGCGCGGCGCAGGTCGCCGGGTTCAGCAGCGGCCCGGTGCGGGCGACGCCGTACGCATCGATCTCGGCGCCGATCGCCGCCCAGTCCAGCGCGTCTACGGTCGCCTTCACGTCCGCTGCCGGCTTTCCCTCAGTGGCCATGAGCGGTCTCCCTCCGGTGGTCGCGCTCCCGGTCAAGGAGCGCGGCCTTGCGTTCCACGCCCCAGCGGTATCCCGCCAGCGAGCCGTCCGCCCGCACCACCCGGTGGCACGGCACCAGAACGGCGATCCTGTTGGCCCCGCAGGCGCGCGCGACGGCACGGTGGGACGTGGGCGCGCCGATCGCCGCGGCAACCTCGGCGTAGCTGGCGGTGGACCCGATCGGGATCGCCCGCAGAGCCGCCCACACGCGCTCCTCGAACGCGGTGCCGCGGATGTCGACCGGCAGTTCCATGGCGCGCGCCGGCTCGCGTACCGCGGCGACGACGTCCGCCACCAGCGCGTCGAACGGTGCCCCCCCGTCGATCAGCAGGGCATCGCGGAAGAGGGCGGCGGCCTCCAGCCGGCCCGCCTCGAGGGTGTCGCTCAGGCGAACGGCGGCGATGCCCTGGCGCGAGAAGACCACGGTGACGACGCCGAGGTCGGCCTGCCCGCTCGCCAGGACCATCACCTCGCCGCGACCACCGTCGGCGAGCGTGGCGGGGGCGATCGTGAACCGCGCCGCCGCCTCGTCGTAGAAGCGCGAGAGGCTGGCGAACCCGGCCGCGAACGCCGCGCCCGCGGGACGATCGCCCGCCGCCAGCGCCTCCGCCGCGCGTCGCGCCCTGCCGGCGCGGGCGTACTGCGCCGGCGTCGTCCCGGTGTGCGCCTTGAAGGTACGGTGGAAGTGGTGCGCGCTCACGCCGGCCGCCTCGGCCAGGGTCGCCAGCGGCACCGGCCCCCGCTCCAGCGCTCGGCACGCCGCCTCGACCATCAGCGCGTTGCGCTGCGCGGGGGACATCTGCGTTGGCGTGCAACGGCGGCAGGCGCGGTAGCCCGCCGCCTCCGCCTCGCGCGGGAGCGGATAGAACGTCACGTTCTCCCGGTTGGGGCGACGCGAGGGGCAGCTCGGGCGGCAATAGACCCCGGTGGTCGCCACCGCATAGACGAACGCCCCGTCCTGCTCCGCGTCGCGGGCGCAGACGGCGGTCCAGCGGGAATCCTCGGGCAGGGGGCGGGCACTGTGGCTCATCTCTTCCTGGATGCTCATCGATTCGGCTCCATGCCGGGGCGCGTCACGGCGCCCGGCTCTGTCGCCGGCCGGGCGGGCTTTCGGCCCGGTCCCGACACGGCGAGGCGTCTCTTCGGTCACCACATGGCCCGCCCGCCCCTCGGCGTCGTCTCGGCAGTTGATCGCAAACTCTTCCCCGTCGCGAGCGCTGCGTCTACGGTCGCGTCAAAACAACAATCTGCATGGGAGGTTGAGTATGACGGACAGCCAGCGCCTGAAGGGCAAGACCGCGCTCATCACCGGCGCCGCCTCGGGCTTCGGCCGCGGCATCGCCGAGCGGTACGTCGCCGAAGGGGCGCGCGTCGTGGTGCTCGACATCAACGAGGGCGGAGCGAAGGAGGTCGCCGGCTCGCTCGGCGACGCCGCCACCGCCGTCGCCTGCGACATCACCGACGGCGCCGCCGTCTCCGCTGCGGTGGACGCCGCGACCTCGGCCTTCGGCGAACTCGACATCCTGGTCAACAACGCCGGCTGGTCGAACCCCAACACGCCGGTGATGAACGTGGACGAGGCCACGTTCGACAAGCTGTTCGCGGTGAACGTGAAGTCGATCTTCCATTTCACGCGGGCGATCGTCCCGCACTGGCGCGCGATCGGGCGCGGCGTGATGATCAACGTCGGGTCCACGGCGGGCCTGCGCCCACGCCCCGGCCTCGTCTGGTACAACGCGACGAAGGCGACGGTGAACAATATCACCAAGTCGCTGGCGATCGAGCTGGCGGGCGACCGGATCCGCGTCTGCGGCATCGCCCCGGTGATGGGCGAGACCGGGCTGCTGGAGACCTTCATGGGGATGCCGGACACCCCGGAAAACCGCAAGAAGTTCATCGCCACGATCCCGCTCGGCCGCCTTTCCAAACCGTCCGACATCGCCGGCGCCGCGGTCTACCTCGCCTCGGACGATGCCGACCTCGTGACCGGCGTGAACCTCGAGATCGACGGCGGACGCTGCATCTGACGCGGCGAAGGCCGGGTCATAGCGCGAGCGGCGAGGTCGTGCCGCTGCGCTCCAGCTCCCAGCGCGCCGCCCACGCGTCGCCGGTTCGCTCCAGCGTCAGGTAGTTGCGCTCGGCGACGTAGCGCGTGGGCTGGCCCGGCAGGCGGGCGACGCGGATGGGGCACTCCGGCAACGGGTCCTCGCCGAGGACGGCGAGGGCGCCCAGCGTGCGCGCCCACGCCTGCGGCGGCGGCCGATGGGCGATCCCGGAGGCGACGAGCTGGTGCAGTTCCTGCCCCGCGCCGAGGTCCATCACGGCGCGGGTGGCGAGGTGGATCTCACCCGACAGCGAGACGACGTCGTGCCCGTCCGACCGGGCGACAGCTCTCACCAGGCGCAGCATTCGGCGCCATTCCTCACGATGGTTGCGGCTCTGCCACTGGTCGCGCAGGTCGTCCTCGTACTTCTGCATCTTCGGGATCGCCACCATCAGCGCCTCCAGGAGCGACATGCGCGGCCCCAGCAACGGAACGCTCGACATCAGGAAGGTGTGGCCCGGCGCGTCGCGGGCGGCCTCGGCGTCCATCATCGCCCAGCCCCCGGCCCCCATGACGGCCGTGCGCGTGCGCTCCGATCGCAGGTCGGGCGCCAGGATGCGCAGCCCTGGGAAATCGACCGTGAAGCCGAGATGCGCACCGGCGCGATCGGCGAACCGGCGCGGCAGATCACCGTCGGCGGCCGCGTGCTGGAAGGTGAGGAAGCTCTCGCGCGCCGCCGCGAACAGCGTCCGGCCGACCTGCGAGCGCGTCGCGGCCGTCGGCAGCGAGCCCCATCCGTCGCAGATGTCGTGGTCGTCCCACTGCATCAGCGACGGCACGCGCGCCGCGACCCAGGCGAACTCCGGCGAGCGGTAGAGCGAGGCATAGCGCTCCAGCAGCCGCTCGCGCAGATGGTGACGCAACGCCGCCAGCGCGTCGGGCGAGGGGTCGGTGGGGATGTCGTCCGGCCAGCGGTCGCTCAGCGGGTGCCCGTCGGTGATTTCGTCGGCGTAGACCTGGTCGCCGCCGTGGAGCAGCAGGGCGAAGGGGGCGCGGCGATGCTCGTCCCGCAGGCGCGCCCACATGGCGTTGCGCTCCGATCCTTCGCGCTCCAGGTCGCCGATCTCCTCGCCGTTGCAGGACACGTAGGCGATGCGCAGGTCCGCGCGCAGGTCGCCGGCCACTTCGTGGGTTTCGCCGCGCCATGTGTAAGTGGAGGTGCGGTCGGCGGGAATCGCGAACCGCGCGCGCCAGACGGTCGCCGCGTCGTAGCGGGCGAGCGGCGTGGGCGCGACGGCGCCGTCGGCCGTCTCGATCGGCGCCGGCGGCGCGCCCTCCGGCGCGATGAAGAGGGCGGCGAGGTGGATCCGCCCGTCGCGGACGTCGTCGAGGATCAGCACCGGGCCGGTGGGCGGGGGGGTGTGGAGCGTCATGCCGCACCAGTTAGGAACGCCGCGGCGCGATCCCCAGGCCGAAGATCGCCGCAGGGGCGGCTGGGGCCGGCGTCAGCCCCCCGAGCGACCCAGGCGCGCGGGTATGGCGGGCCGCACCAGCGGCATCGCCAGCGTCAGCGCGACGCCGGGGCCCGCGGTGTCGAACGCCAGGGTGCCGGCCACCTTCTCGGCGGCGGCGGACATGATCCGCATGCCGATGCCGCCGCTGGCGAGCGGTCCGTCGCACCCGACCCCGTCATCCGACATGCGCACCACCAGTTCCCCCTGCCCCACGCGGCCCACGACCAGGATGCGGCCGGCGCGACCCGTGGGAAAAGCGTGCTTGAAGGCGTTGGTGACGAACTCGTTGACGATGGCGGCCACCGACGCGGCCTGCGCCGGAGTGACCCGCACCGGATCGACCTCGACGACCAGCGCGACGCCCTCGGGCGCCGACGCGGCGACGAAGCGGCCGAGCTTGTCCATGTAGCGGTCGAGCGCGACCTCGTCGCCGCTGTCCAGCGAATAGAGCTCCTCGTGCAGCAGCGCGGCGGCCGAGATGCGGTGCGAGACCTCCTGCAACGCGCGCCGGGTGGCCTCGTTCGGCGCGCGCCCGGCCTTCAGTCGCACGAACGAGGCGACGGACTGGAGCTGGTTCTTCACGCGGTGGTCGATCTCGCGCCGCAGGACGTCCTGCAGGCGCAGGGACAGGCGCAGCTCCATCTCGCGCACCACCTGGCGCGCCAGGGTCCGCAGCGTCTTGCGTTGCAGGTCGGTCAAGGTCCGCGGCCGCACGTCGAGCACGCACAGGGTGCCCAGCGCGACGCCGTCCGACGAGCGCAGCACCGCGCCGGCGTAGAAGCGGACCTTGGGGCCGTCCACCACGAGCGCGTTGTGCATGGAGCGCGGGTCGAGCCGCGTGTCGGGAATCTCGAGGATATCGGCCTCGCCGAGGGCATAGCGGCAGATCGACTGGTCGAGCGGGGTCTGCCGGCAGCCGAAGCCGACCTCGGCCTTGAACCACTGCCTGTCGGTGTCGACGAAGCTCACCAGCGCGACCGGCGCCTCGCAGATCGCCGCGGCCAGCTCGGCGATCTCGTCGAACTCGCTCTCGCGCGGCGTGTCGAGGATCTCGTACTGTTCGAGCGCCTTGCGCCGGCCGGCGGCGGCCACGTCTGTCTGGGCTGTCACGTGTGCACTCATGTGTTCGGAGGCTACAAAGCACCCCGTTCGCGCCAATGCCAGCATGTATGCCTCGATCCATTTCGGAAGAGCGGGCTGTCTTCACGCTTTGGACGATAAATCAGGCTCTACAGTCCGGGTCGCGACCATGGGGCGATGGCGCCGCCCCATCCGGGGGCGCTACCCCGCCGATCGGGTGGGCCGCGGCGACCCGAAAGGCTAGGTGCCGATGGTGGGGGCCGGGTCGCAGGCGTGGGCGGCGCATTCCAGCTCCAGGGTCGACTGGTGGATCTCGAACCGGTCGGCCAGGAGGGTCTTCACCCGGGTCTTGATCGCGTCCGCCTCGCCCCACGCCCCGCCGAGGACGACGATGTGGGCGTCGAACGCATAGGCCTCCTCGTGAACCTGCCAGAAGCGGGCGCGGTGGACGTTGTCGACGCCGTCGACCGTGCGGACGGCGGCGAGCACATCCTCGGTGGCGATGCCCGGCGGGCTGCCGAGCATCAGGATGCGGATGACGCCGCCGATCTCGGCGAAGGACATCCACAGGATATAGCCGGAGATGGCGAGAGTGACGATCGGGTCGATCACCCACCAGCCGAACAGGATCACCAGCGTTCCGGCGACGATGACGCCGACCGAGCCCAGCGCGTCGGCGACATTGTGCAGGAAGGCGGCGCGGATGTTCATGCTCTCCTTGGCCAGCGCGAACGTCAGCAACGCGGTGACGACGTCGACGACGAGCGCGAAGCCGGCGATCCACACGACCATCCACCCGTCGATCGGCTGGGGGTCGAAGAACCGCTCGACCGCCTGGCCGGCGAGGTAGAGGCCGAGGACGATCAAGGTGGTGTAGTTGACGAGGGCGGCGACGATCTCGATGCGGCGATATCCGAAGGTCATCGTCGCGTCGGATCCGCGGCGCCCGATCCGGCGAGCGACGAAGGCGATGATCAGCGACGCGGCGTCGGAAAGATTGTGCAGTCCGTCGGCGATCAGGGCGAGGCTGCCCGAGACGAGACCGCCCGCAATTTGAGCAACGGTTAAGAGTACGTTGACGGCGATGGCCCCGGTGATTCGGGCATCGCCGGCGTCACTCGCACCATGCGCATGGTGGTGGTGGTCGTGTCCCATGTGCCTCCGGCCGTGGTCGAATTCCGGGCGTCCGTCGACCTTTGCACGGCCCGACACGCGACTCACGTGGCGCGCGCGGCCTCGCCGACGCGAGTGTTGCGACGGAATGTCGCACCCTATTTTGGGATTATGCATCGTGAGGGGCGCCGTCGCGTCGTGGCGTTCGAATGCCCCTCTATAGTGCGGTTGTGGGCGCCTCCGCCGCCGGCCTCGTCGTTGGATTTTTCCAATATGCGCTTCAGCGATGCGTGAACCGACAGTCAGTCATGCTATTCGTATCCCAGGACGCTCATCTGCCTCTTGCGCATAGCTTGGCAGATATGCCACACAGCAAATCAACGGTCGTCAGAACCGTCTAGGGAGGAAGCCCCGTTCAAACGGACACGTCGGTGCAGCCAAAGGCGCGCCGACGTGATAAAAAAGAGCAACACGTTTGGCGCGATCGGCCCTCCAGCCGGTCGCGCCTTTTTGAGCATTGGTCCAATGCTCCGGTTCAATTTCTGAACATTCCCCTGCACCAAACCGCGCCTTGGCGCCCACCTTCGATCGCTCCCGCGCCGTGACAACTCGCCTGGGTACCGCCGCGCCAGCCCGTTGACGCCCGTGACTGCCTAGAATTGCGCACATCACTGCCGGATTTGCCGAAACTCTGGGCGACGAGCCTCCGCGCCCGGCCGCGGTGACGCCCTCCGCCCCGCATGCGATGTTGCGCCGATGCTCTCCCAATTCGACTTTCCGACCTCCATCTGGCTCGCCGTCCTCGGCGTCACCCTCCTCGCCGGCTTCGTCAAAGGCGCCGTCGGGTTCGCGATGCCGATGGTCATGGTCTCCGGCCTCGGTTCCTTCCTGGCGCCGGAGCTGGCCCTCGCGGCGCTCATCCTGCCGACCCTCATCGCCAACCTCGCCCAGGCCTTCCGTGACGGCGTCGCCGCCGCGCTCGATGCCGCGCGCACGCACTGGCGCTATGTGGCGATCGTCTCGGTCTTCATCATGCTGTCGGCGCAAATGGTGAACCTGTTGCCGGCGCAGGTGCTCTATCTCGCCATCGGCGTGCCGGTGACGATCTTCGCGCTCATCCAGCTCACCGGCCGGCGCATCGCCTTCCATTCGCGCCATCAGGGGGCGGTCAGCTTCGCGCTCGGCACGGTCGCCGGGCTCATCGGCGGCGTTTCGGGGGTCTGGGGCCCGCCGACGGTCATCTACCTCACCTCGATGGACACGCCGAAGGTCGAGCAGCTCCGCGTGCAGGGGATCGTCTACGGCATCGGCGCCGTCGTGCTCACCACGGCGCACATCGGCTCCGGCGTCCTGAACGCCCAGACCGCGCCGTTCTCGGCGTTGCTCGTCGTCCCGGCGCTCGTCGGCATGCTCGTCGGGCGCCGCGTGTCGGACAAGATGGATCAGTCCCGTTTCCGCCAGGCGACGCTCGCCGTGCTGGTCATCGCCGGCCTCAACCTGGTGCGCCGCGGCCTCGGCGGATGACCCGTCCGCCGGTTGAAGATCTCGCGGACGATCAACTTTTGCGTATGGCGGGAATGCTCTGGTTGGATTGCACCGCACAATCCGGTCGTATAGGCGTCAGGTGAAATTGGGAGCCCCCATGACGTCACCCCTTTCAGGATCTACGCTCGTCTCAATCGCCATCGAAGCGGGCGCCGCTATTCTGCCGTTCTACGATCCGAACGGGCAGGACGCCCGCACCAAGGGCGACGGCTCGCCGGTGACGGCCGCCGACGAAGCCGCGGAAGCGATCATCCTGAAGCGCCTCGCCGAGCATGGCGTCACCGCCGTCATCGCCGAGGAATCGGTGGCCGCCGGCCACATCCCGGAGGTCGGCGAGGAGTTCTGGCTCGTCGACCCGCTGGACGGCACCAAGGATTTCATCTCCGGCAGCGGCGAGTTCACGGTCAACATCGCCCGCATCGTCGGCGGCCGCCCCGTGGCCGGCGTCGTCCTGTGCCCGGCGCTGGACGAGGTCTACTGGGCCGACGAGACCGGCGCCCACCATGCCCGCATCGAGGGCGGCGCCGTGGCCGGCGCGCGGCGGATCTCCGTCGCCACGCCGGGGGCGGCGCTCAAGGTCGTCGCCTCCAAGTCGCACCTGACGGACGAGACCAAAGAATTCATCGACCGCTTCGAGGTCGACAGCTTCCTCTCCTTCGGCTCCTCGCTGAAGTTCTGCCGCGTGGCGGACGGCACGGCCCACCTCTACCCGCGCATGGGCCGCACGATGGAATGGGACACGGCGGCCGGTCACGCCGTGTTGAAGGCGGCCGGCGGCGAGGTCTACACCCTCGACGGCGCGCCGCTCGCCTACGGCAAGACCGAGACCCCGACCGGGGCCTACGCCAACCCGCATTTCGTGGCTGCCGCCGCCTTCGACCCTTTTGCACTCGCAAAAGCGTCGTAATATAGGCTCCTGCATCCCATAATTTGCTTGCTGTGAAATGGAGGGGACGCGTCGCCCCTCGTGCTGAATGAAGATGGAGTAGCGTTATGGCCGTTGATCGCGGCTCGCACTTGAAGCGACTCGAAGACGAGTCGATCCATATCATCCGCGAGGTGGCGGCCGAGTTCCGCAATCCGGTGATGCTGTATTCTATCGGCAAGGATTCGGCAGTGATGCTGCACCTTGCGATGAAAGCCTTTTACCCGTCGAAGCCCCCCTTCCCGCTGATGCACGTCGACACGACGTGGAAGTTCCGCGAGATGATCGAGTTTCGCGACCGCAAGGTGAAGGAGCTGGGCCTCGAACTCCTGGTGCACACCAACGAAGAGGGCGTGCAGCAGGGCGTCGGCCCCTTCACGCACGGCTCGTCGTACCACACCCAGGTGATGAAGACCGACGCGCTGAAGCAGGCGCTGACCAAGTACGGCTTCGACGCAGCCTTCGGCGGCGCCCGGCGCGACGAGGAGAAGTCCCGCGCCAAGGAGCGCGTCTTCTCCTTCCGCACCGCCAACCACGGCTGGGACCCGAAGAACCAGCGCCCCGAGCTCTGGCACCTCTACAACTGCCGCGTCGCCAAGGGCGAATCGATCCGCGTCTTCCCGCTGAGCAACTGGACCGAACTCGACATCTGGCAGTACATCATGCTGGAGAACATCGAGATCGTGCCGCTCTACTACGCCAAGGAGCGCCCGGTGCTGGAGCAGGACGGCCAGCTCCTGATGGTCGACGACGAGCGCTTCCCGCTGGAGGGCCGCACGCCCGAAATGCGGATGGTCCGCTTCCGCACCCTCGGCTGCTACCCGCTGACCGGCGCGGTCGAGAGCCCGGCCGCGACGCTGGAAGAAATCGTCGCCGAGATGCTGATCGCCCGCACCTCCGAGCGGTCCGGCCGCCTGATCGACCATGACGAGGCCGCGTCCATGGAGAAGAAGAAGCGCGAGGGGTACTTCTGATGTCCGTTGCCGAGAACCTCAGCCCGGAAGCCTTCTCCGAGTACCTGGCGAGCCAGGAGAAGAAGTCGTTCCTGCGCTTCATCACCTGCGGGTCGGTGGACGACGGCAAGTCGACGCTCATCGGGCGCCTGCTCTTCGAGTCGAAGCTGATCTTCGAGGACCAGCTCGCCGCCGTCGAGCGTGACAGCCGCCGCCACGGCACCACCGGCGAAGACATCGACCTCGCCCTCCTCGTCGACGGCCTGGAGGCCGAGCGGCAGCAGGGCATCACGATCGACGTCGCCTACCGCTTCTTCACCACCGACAAGCGCAAGTTCATCGTCGCCGACACGCCCGGCCACGAGCAGTATACGCGCAACATGGCGACCGGCGCCTCGACCGCCGACCTCGCCGTGCTGCTGGTCGACGCGCGCAACGGCATCCAGATCCAGACCAAGCGGCACGCCTTCCTCGTCTCGCTGCTGGGCATCCGTCACGTCGTCCTGGCCGTCAACAAGATCGACCTCGTCGACTTCTCGGAGGATCGCTACAACGAGATCCGCGCCGAGTTCGAGAAGTTCGCCCACGGTTTCGACTTCGACACCATGCAGGCGATCCCCATCTCGGCCCGCTATGGCGACAACGTCATCGCCCGCTCCGAGAAGATGGGCTGGTACCAGGGGCCGACGCTGCTGGACTACCTCGAGTCCGTCGAGGTCCAGTCGGACCTGGAAGAGCGCCCGTTCCGCATGTCGGTCCAGTGGGTGAACCGCCCGAACCTCAACTTCCGCGGCTTCTCCGGCACCATCGCGTCCGGCAAGCTGCGGCCAGGCGACCCGGTGGTGGTGGCCAACTCCGGCAAGGACGCCATCGTCAAGCGCATCGTCACCATGGACGGCGACCTCGCCGAGGCCGGCGCCTCCGAGGCCGTCACCGTCGTGCTCGACCGTGAGATCGACGTCTCGCGCGGGGACATCCTGGTGCCGCCGTCGCACCGCCCGGAGGTCGCCGACCAGTTCGCCGCGCACATCGTCTGGATGGCCGAGGAGAAGCTCTATCCGGGCCGGCCCTACATCCTGAAGATCGGCAACAAGACCGTCTCGGCCTCCGTCACCGAGATCAAGCACCGGATCGACGTCAACACGTTCGACCACCTCGCCGCCAAGGACCTGGGCCTCAACGAGGTCGGGTTCTGCAACGTCTCGCTGTCGGCCGACATCGCCTTCGACCCCTACGAGGCCAACCGCGACACCGGTGCCTTCATCCTGGTGGACCGCCTGACCAACGCGACGGTCGGCGCCGGCATGGTCTGGTTCGCGCTGCGCCGCGCCACCAACATCCACTGGCAGGCGACGGACGTGAACAAGGAGACGCGGGCGGCCATGAAGGGCCAGAAGCCTGCCATCCTGTGGTTCACCGGTCTCTCCGGCTCCGGCAAGTCGACGATCGGCAACCTGGTCGAGAAGCGCCTCTCGGCCATGGGGCGTCACACCTACATCCTCGACGGTGACAACGTCCGGCACGGCCTCAACCGCGACCTCGGCTTCACCGACGCGGACCGCGTCGAGAATATCCGCCGCGTCGCCGAGACCGCGAAGCTCTTCGTCGACGCGGGTCTCCTGGTGTGCGTCACCTTCATCTCGCCGTTCCGCTCCGAACGGCGTATGGCGCGCGAGCTGGTCGGCGAGGGCGAGTTCCTCGAGGTGTACATCGACACGCCGATCGAGGAGTGCCGCCGCCGCGATCCGAAGGGCCTCTACAAGAAGGCCGACTCGGGCCAGCTGAAGAACTTCACCGGCATCGACTCGCCCTACGAGGCGCCCGAGCACGCCGAGATCTCGATCGACACCACGACCGGCGACCCCGAGGCGCATGCCGAGCGGATCGTCGACCTTCTCAAGGCCCGCGGCATCATCGAGTGATCCTGCGCGCCCGCGGCTGAATACGGCAGGCCGTCCCTCGGGGCGGCCTGTCGCGTTTCGGCCTCAGGCGAGGTCGGCGAGGGTGCCGGCGCGCTCCCAGCCGAACGCGTCGCGCAGCTGCGCGTCACCCCAGAAGCGGCTGCCGTCCTCGGTGACGAACGTCGGCGCGCCGAACACGCCCGCCGCCTTCGCCGCCGCCACGTTGGCGAACAGCCCCGCCTTCGCCGCGTCGCTGGTCGCCCCCGCGGCGACGCGCTCGGGATCGAGCCCGGCCGCACGCGCAGCCTCCGCGAGCGTCTCGGGCTGGCCGATGTCCATGCCCTTGCCCCACTCGCAGTGGAAGACGGCGCGGGTGAAGGCGGCACGCTCGGCCCCCTCCAACGCCAGCGCGGCGCGGCCCGCCGCGACGCTCTTCTGCGGGAACACGTCCGGCTTGACGAACGGCAGGCCGCGATGCGCCGCGCGCCGGGCCAGGTCCTCCCACATGAACGCCCCCTTCGCCTCCGAGGAGAGGTTCGGCGTGCCGCCGAGGCCGGCTTCGGCGAAAATCGGGCCGAGGAGGAAGGGGGTCCAGACCACCTCGATGCCCTCCGCGTCGGCGAGCGCCTCCATCCGCATGGCGGTCAGGTACGAGTAGGAGGAGGAGAAATCGAAGAAGAATCGGATGGCCATGGCGCTTCCCTATGCGCCGGACCGGCCGGCGCGTGTCAGTTGTCCGAGCTGCGTCGCGCAGCCGTCGGCCGAGGTTGATCCGTCTGGCGCGTGCGATCAAGTATGGGTGCCACAGCACGTGCCGCCGCCCGCGGGACAAACCTGCGTGAGGCGCGGCCGCATCCTTGACGGGTGACGCGCTGCTCGGCATCGTCCCGGCCATGCAGATACGCTCGGCAACAGTTCGGCGGTGCGCCCTTCGCGTGGCCGCGGTCATGCTCGCCCTCGGGCTCACCACGGCGAGCCACGCCGCGGACCCCCGTGCCGCCATCATCGACGCCGCCTGGGACACCCGCGACTACATCCCGCAGCTGCGCGAGAACGGCGTCCTGGTGATCGGCCGCTACTACGCCCGCTGCCCGCAGCCCGAGCGCCACATCCCCTCCAAGCGCCTGATCGACCAGGGCGACCGCCGCGACCCCGACAGCGAGGTCAACCGGATCACCGGCGCCGGCATGGCGATCCTCTCGATCTACCAGTTCAACAACGACTCGAAGAACAAGTTCGTCGGCAAGGACCGCAACGGCAAGCCGCTG
Organism: Acuticoccus sp. I52.16.1; assembly: GCF_022865125.1. Classification (NCBI taxonomy): domain Bacteria; kingdom Pseudomonadati; phylum Pseudomonadota; class Alphaproteobacteria; order Hyphomicrobiales; family Amorphaceae; genus Acuticoccus; species Acuticoccus sp. I52.16.1. Next base: position 2,073,362 of record NZ_CP094828.1, read on the forward strand.
CCCGACGCCGATTGCCGCCCCACCACCCGCGAACGCACGCCCGACGACGAAGGCGCACTCGATGCCAAGGCCGCCATCGCGCAGGCGAAAGCCGTCGGCCAGCCCACCGGCACGACGATCTTCTTCGGTGTCGACATCGCCTTCTCCAAGACCGACATCGCCACCCAACGCGCGATGATCCGCTACTTCGAGGAGATCAAGTCCCACCTCGACCGGGCGGGCTACATCCTGGGCGCCTACGGCAACGGCGACGCGCTGGAGGTCCTGCAGGACAAGCGGCTCATCCGCGTCGCTTGGCTGTCGGCCTCGCGCGCCTACCCCGGCACCACCGCGTTTCACAACACGGGCCGCTGGCACCTCTTCCAGAGCGGCGTGAACCTCGAGTGGTTCGGTGGAACGCCCGGCGCCTGCAAGCCCGGCCTGCCGTTGGACGTCAACGTCAAGAACGCGCGCTTCGCCGAGCAGTCGCTCGGCTTCTGGACACACCGTGGATTGTTTCAGCTGCCGCCGGAGCGCACGCGCTCGATCTACGTCGCCCGGCGCTTCGCCTGCAACGGGGACGCGCGCATCCGCAAGGAGGCCAATTCGGGCGCGCGCGACCTGATTTCCAGCGAGCGGCGTTGCCGCGGCGGACGCACCGTCAGCCATTCCGACACGGTGGACTACGCCAATGCCGCCCGCATCGGCCGCACCCGTGGAGACGCGACCGAGGTCGACTACGACGACGACGGCACGTTCGACGGTTGGACCGCCTCCGCCAACCTGACGTCCACCTTCAATGAAAAGCCGCAGTGGATCCACCAGCGTGACGCGCGCCGCGCGGCGCAGTGCCGCTGAGGCGAACGCCGGCCGGCACCCACCGTGCATCCGCTTTCGGCGAAACACCGCGGGAGCCTTCGATGACGCAATCCTGGCAGCTCTGGGCCGTACTGGCGGCCGTGTTCGCGGCGCTGACGGCGATCTTCGCCAAGGTCGGCGTCGCAGGGATCCACTCCGATCTCGCCACCCTGGTGCGCACCGTGGTCATCCTCGCCATCGTGGCGGCGATGGTCACGGTCAGCGGTCAGTTGGGCGGTCTGGCGCGAATCTCCGGGCGCAGCTACGTCTTTCTGGTGCTGTCGGGAATGGCGACGGGCGCGTCGTGGCTGTGCTACTTCCGCGCCCTCGCCATCGGCGACGCGGCGCGCGTCGCGCCGATCGACAAGTTGAGCGTCGTGCTCGTCGCGGTGTTCGGCGTGGTCTTCCTGGGCGAGCATCTCAGTGCGCCCAACTGGGCCGGCGTGGCGTTGATCGGCGCCGGCGCGATTCTCGTCGCCTACAAGGGCTGAGACGCGAAAAGGCGCCGGCCGAAGCCGACGCCTTCGCGGTCTCTCATGCGCCGACCGCCTTAGAGCGGGCAGCGCCGGACATCACCGCCGTAGGTGACGTAAGTGTCGGTCCGGGGGTCGTAGGACCGGTACTGCGCGGCGCACCGCTGGGCGTGGGTGCTGCCGGACGGCACCGTCTGCACCACGCGGGGCTGCGAGCTGTTGGCGAGCGCGCTGCCGGCGATCACCCCGGCCGCGGCACCGATCACGCCGGCGCCGACCGCCGCGCCCCAATTGTCGTCGTTGTCCCAGCCGCGGTCGTAGTAGCGGGCGCCGCGATGGCCGTCGTACCGGTGGCCGCGGTAGTGCTTGCCCCCATGGTGACCCTTACCGCCACCATTGTGGTAGACACGGGGACCCGGATCCGCCGACGCCGTGGTCACGGTGGCGACGCCGGACATCATCAGTGCCGCTGCGGCAGCACCTGCCATGAACTTACGCATCTCGATACCTCACTATACCTCGACCGTCGAACACGAATTCAGAAGCTGAACGCCAGCTGAACACGCCATCGGCTGATCGATATTGAGTTAGGCACAGACAACGCGGCCGAGATCACGATGGTTGCATCGCCGGTTCGCAGGGTACCGGCGCACCGCGCGCCGGACCGGCCGAACGCCCCGAGAAACGGCGGCCTAGCGGGGCGCCGAATTGACGCGGGGGCCCGCCGGCCCGTCGTACCGTTGCGAGGGGATGAGGCTGCGGATCACCGGCCCCGCGGTGTTGCCGAAGAGGTTCGCCCCCAGCGGCCCAAACAGCGAGAAGCCCGCGTCGTTCGGTATTTTGTTACCGTACTGGTCGATATGGTAGGCGTCGGTGCTCAGGGCGGGGTCGGGGGCGGGATAGCCTGAATATTGCTGCCACACCGGACGGCCGCCGACCCAGGACTTGATCTTGGGGTCCGCGTCGTCGGGGTCGGCCGCGGCGGGGCTGAGGGCTGCGGCCAGGAAGGCTGCGGCGACGGTCACGGTGAGCGTGCGCATGGATGGTGGCCTCCCGATCGTGGCGGGCGGGCCCGCCGGAAACGGGCGCCGACGAGCCGGCGCCCGATCCCTATCTAGTACACGCGCTTGGCCGGTGCGATGTACTCGATCGCATTGGACAGGGTGTAGGCGTGAACCGGCCGGTCCTCCAGCTGCACCTTGTAGTCGTCCGACAGGAAGGCCAGCGTGTGCTTCATCCACTCGGCGTCGTCGCGCTCGGGGAAGTCCTCGCGGGCGTGGGCGCCGCGGCTCTCCTGGCGGTTCAGCGCGGAGTCCATCGTCACCACGGCCTGGCCGATCAGGTTGTCGAACTCCAGCGTCTCCAGGAGATCGGTGTTCCAGATCAGCGTCTTGTCCTTGACCTGGATGTCGGTCACGCCGCCGGCCACCTTGTGGATCAGCTCGTGACCCTCTTCCAGCACCTCGCCGGTGCGGAACACGGCGCAGTTGTTCTGCATCGTCCGCTGCATCTGGTCGCGCAGCTCGGCGGTCGGCGTGCTGCCGTTCGCGTGGCGGAAATGGTCGAGGCGGGACAGGGCCGGCTCGGTCGCGCGATCCGGGCAGGGAGGGAGCGACTCGCCGGCGGTCACCGTCTCGGCGCAGCGCAGCGCCGTGGCACGGCCGAAGACCACGAGGTCGATCAGCGAGTTGGAGCCGAGGCGGTTGGCGCCGTGGACCGAGACGCACGCCGCCTCGCCGATCGCCATCAGGCCGGGGACCACGGTGTCGGGATCGCCGTTCACCTTGGTCAGCACCTCGCCGTGGAAGTTCGTCGGGATGCCGCCCATGTTGTAGTGCACCGTCGGCAGCACCGGGATCGGCTCCTTGGTCACGTCGACGCCGGCGAAGATCTTGGCGCTTTCGGAGATGCCCGGCAGCCGCTCGGCGAGGATCGCCGGGTCGAGGTGCTCCAGGTGCAAGTGGATGTGGTCGCCGTTCTTGCCGACGCCGCGTCCCTCGCGGATCTCCACCGTCATCGAACGTGAGACGACGTCGCGCGAGGCGAGGTCCTTCGCCGAGGGGGCGTAGCGCTCCATGAAACGCTCACCGTCGGAATTGGTGAGATAGCCACCTTCGCCGCGCGAGCCTTCGGTGATGAGGCAGCCCGAGCCGTAGATGCCGGTCGGATGGAACTGCACGAACTCCATGTCCTGCAGCGGCAGGCCGGCGCGCAGCACCATGGCGTTGCCGTCGCCGGTGCAGGTGTGCGCCGAGGTGCAGGAGAAGTAGGCGCGGCCGTAGCCGCCGGTGGCGAGGATGGTCTTTTGCGCGCGGAAACGGTGGATGGTGCCGTCTTCCTGGCACATCGCCATCACGCCGAGGCATTGGCCCTCGTCCATGATGAGGTCGAGCGCGAAATACTCGATGTAGAACTCGGCCGAGTGGCGCAGCGACTGGCCGTAGAGCGTGTGCAGGATGGCGTGGCCGGTGCGGTCCGCGGCGGCGCAGGTGCGCTGCGCGGTGCCCTTGCCGTAGTTCGTCGTCATGCCGCCGAAGGGGCGCTGGTAGATCTTGCCCTCTTCGGTGCGCGAGAACGGCACGCCCCAGTGTTCCAGCTCGTACACGGCCTGCGGCGCGTTGCGGCACAGGTACTCGATCGCGTCCTGGTCGCCCAGCCAGTCCGACCCCTTCACGGTGTCGTACATGTGCCAGCGCCAGTCGTCCTGGCCCATGTTGCCGAGCGCGGCGGAGATGCCGCCCTGCGCCGCGACGGTGTGCGAGCGGGTCGGAAACACCTTGGTGATGCAGGCGGTCCTGAGGCCCGCCTCGGCGCAGCCGACCACGGCGCGAAGACCCGCCCCACCCGCACCGACGACGACGACGTCGTACTCGTGATCGATGACCTTGTAGGCCGGGCCGGTGGCCCCGTTGCCGTTGGTCGCCATACTCAAGCCCCCGTCTCGACGCTGCCGCCGGTCAGAACGGCGAGCATGATCTTCACGATCGCGAAAATAGCCGTCGCGGCGATCGCCACCGCGAAGAAGGTGTTGAGGAGCATCAGCACGATGCCCATCCCGCCGTGGACATAATCCTCGATCACCACCTGGATCCCGAGTTTCATATGGACCGCGACCGAGATGATCGCGAGACCCAGCGGCACCGCGACCCAGGGCGAGCCGACCAGCGCCACGGCGGAGGCATAGTCACGCCCCGACAGCATGATCGCCACCACGGCGAGGACGATCACCAGCACCATGTTGGCGAGCGCGGTGAGGCGCTGCTGGATGAAATGCTCGGTCCCGGACTTGGCGGAACCGAGGTGGCGGATGGTCTTCAGCGGCGTACGGTCGGCGCCGAACTCCTCGCCGGACTTGTGGAGGGGGCTGCGCATCAGATCACCTCCAGCACGACGATCAGCGACCACAGCGCGGTGGTGAGGATGATCGACCCGAAGATCGTCAGCCGGGCGAGGTCGTAGCGGACGTCGCCGAAGCCGTGGCCGGTGTCCCAGACGAAGTGGCGGATGCCGCCCAGCATGTGATGGATCAGCGACCAGGTGAAGGCCACCAGGACGATGCGGCCGAGCCAGGAGGAGTAGATGCCGTTGGCCCACTCGTAGGACTCCGGCCCGCCGGCGAGCGCCAGCAGATAGATCACGACCAGAACGAGGCCCGCGACGTTCATCATGCCGGTCACGCGGTGCATGATCGACATCACCATCGTCACGATGGGCCGATAGATCGAAAGGTGCGGCGAAAGTGGCCGTGGCCGACGGCTCACCTCGGTGTCTGCGCTCGCCATGAAGCTCCCCCTGGCATTCCGCGACTTGACTAGCCTCGAATGGTTCTAGGGTCAAAGCAAACCGCGATCCCATTCGATTCAGCCGCTTGCCGCGGTCCGTGCGAGCGGCCACCTTTATCACAACCCAACCCGCGAGGACGCACGATGACCGACAATTTGTTCGAGCGCCACGGCCTGGACCCAGCCCGGACGGAGCGGATCGTGGCCGACGCGCTGGCCGGCGCGGACGACGGCGAGCTGTTCCTCGAGCACCGCACCGCCGAGAGCCTCGTCTTCGACGACGGCCGCATGAAATCGGCCGCGTTCGACGTGTCGGACGGCTTCGGCCTGCGCGGTGTCGCCGGCGAGGCCGTCGCCGTGGCGCATTCGTCCGACGTTTCGGAGGCCGCGCTGGTGCGCGCCGCCGCCACGGTGGGCTCGGTCGGGCGCAACCACGCCGGCACGCTCGACGTCGCCCCCGCGGGCACCAACCGCCGCCTCTACGCCGACCTCGACCCCATCGCCGCGCCCGATTTCGCCGAGAAGGCCGCCCTCCTCACCACCATCGACGCCTACGCCCGCGGCCGCGATCCGCGCGTGCGGCAGGTCTCGATCTCGCTCGCGGCCGAGCGCCAGGTGGTCAACATCCTGCGGCCCGACGGGCTGACCATCGCCGACGTTCGCCCCCTGGTGCGCTTCTCGGTGAGCGTCATGGTCGGCGACGGCGACCGCCTGGAGACCGGCAACTACGGCACCGGCGGACGCGAGCCCTACGCCCGCTTCATCGCCGAGGCCTCGTGGCGGCGCGCCGTCGACGAGGCGCTGCGCCGCGCGCTCGTCAACCTCGACGCGGTACCCGCTCCGGCCGGCACGTTCGACGTCGTCCTCGGGCCCGGCTGGCCCGGCATCCTCCTGCACGAGGCGGTCGGCCACGGCCTGGAGGGCGACTTCAACCGCCGCAAGACGTCCGCCTTCGCCGGGCTGATGGGCGAGAAGGTCGCCGCATCCGGCGTCACCGTGGTCGACGACGGCACCCACCCCGACCGCCGCGGGTCGATCACCGTCGACGACGAGGGCACGCCGTCGTCCGAGACGGTGCTGATCGAGGACGGGCGCCTCGTCGGCTACATGCAGGACCGGCAGAATGCACGGCTGATGGGCATGGTGCCGACCGGTAACGGCCGCCGCCAGTCGTACGCGCACACCATCATGCCGCGCATGACCAACACCATCATGAAGGGCGGCGACACCGACCCCGAGGAGATCCGCGCCGGCGTCAAGGACGGGCTCTACATGGTCTCGTTCGGCGGCGGCCAGGTGGACATCACCTCCGGCAAGTTCGTCTTCTCCTGTACCGAGGGCTACCGCTTGAGGGACGGCAAGATCTGCGAGCCGGTGAAGGGCGCGATGCTGATCGGCAACGGCCCGGACGCGCTGACCCGGATCGCCGCGATCGGCAACGACATGGCGCTCGACGACGGGATCGGCACCTGCGGCAAGTCCGGCCAATGGGTTCCGGTCGGCGTCGGCCAGCCGTCCATCCGCATCAACGCGATGACCGTGGGCGGCACGGAGGCCTGACCACGCCTGACCCCACGCCTGACCACGTCTGACCAACCCCCGCGCGCAGGGGGGCGGGCCCCCGGCCGCCGCGGCCCGCCGCCGGCCATCGACCCGCGGCGCCGTGGCACATCGTCGGGGTGACGGCGCCGCTTGCGCCGCGCGCGGTTCGCACCGAATTATCCGCAGCCGCCATGCGTCTGTGCCGCGGGCGGCGCCCCCTCTGCACAGCGGTCTACACCATATGGTCGATTCGTCGTCCGTCCTGCCGGCAGTCTCCCCCCGGCCCTTCGTCGTCTGGCTCAACGCCCTCGCCGGCCTCTCCTTCATCGCCGTGATGGTCCTCCCCATGGAGGCGGCGGCCGCGTGGCTTGCCGGCAGTGCCGTCCACTCGGCGATCCTCGGCTGGATCGTCGCCGCCGCCCTCGCATTGCCCACCGCCTACTGGCTCGTCGGCCGCGGCCTGCGAAACGCCCTCGACGCCGAGCGCGAGCTGGTCTCAGGCGCCCCGCCCCGCCCCGGCGCCTGATCCCGCCCACGCCGCTCTCGGCGGTGACGGGGCCGAAGGCGGACGGGCGCGGGGGGCCACCGCGCCGCGGCGGTTGCGTCGACCCGGCCTGTTGTGCGAGGCGCCCACGAGACACGCCAAAGCCAACAGCTCAACCGCACGAGGCCCCGACGTGACGCTGTCCATCCGGCCGAACGCCCCGTTCGACCTCACCCCGCTGACACGCCTCCTGACCGACGCGGACGACCTCGCCCGCGTCAATCCCAGCGCCAAGCATCCGTTCGACCCGCTGGAGTGGCAGGAGAAGTGGCTCGCCGAGCCCGACGACGCGTCCTACTACCTGCTCGACGACGCCGGCCGCGAGGTCGGCTTCTTCGCGCTGCGCATCGGCGTCGGGCCGGAGGTGCGCCACCTCGCCTACGTCTACGTCGCGCCGGAGGTGCGCGGCGGCGCCGGCCACGCCCTCGCCGGAATGGCCGAGGACATGGCGCGCGAGCTGGGCGCCCTCTCGCTCAGCCTGAAGGTCGAGACCGAGAACGCCCCGGCGCTCAAGGTCTACCAGGACGCCGGCTACGAGGAGCTGTCGCGCCGTGCCGGCATGGCCACGATGCGCCGCGACCTGGACTGAGGCGGGAGGCAAAACGGGTGTCATAGAAGGACCGTAGGAACCAGGGCCAACGGCAACCACGCTCCAAGGACCCCGTGATGGCTCGCTCTCCTCTCGCTCCCGCCGCCCTCCTCGCGGCCTCGTTCCTCACCGCCGCCCCCGCCGGGGCCCAGACCGTCGGCTCGCTGGAGCTGGTCGGCCAGGCGGTCGTCCCGTTCTCGCAGCCGTTCGACGGCGGCCCGGTGGTCGGCATCTCCGGCCTCACCCACCTCGCGGGCGACACCTACCTCGGCATCTCCGACGTGACCGACGCCGCGCCCTTCTACGTGCTCACCATCGACATCGGCGAGGACGGCACGGCGCCGACCCTCGCCTGGCGGGAGCGCCGGCAGTTCCGGAACCCGCACACGGCGGACGGGACCTGGGCCGACGGCAGCCTCGATCCCGAGGCGATCGCCTACGATCCCGAGGCGGACGTCGTCTACTGGGTGTCCGAGAGCCGCGGCGGGACCAACACCCCGGTCTTCATGCTGAAGGCGAAGACCGACGGAACGCCGATCGGCGAGGTGGCGATCAACGACAAGTACGACCACACCCGCGGCCAGACCGCGGCCGGCGCGCTGACGCAGGGCATCTTCGGCTCGGCCGGCTTCGAGTCGCTGACCTTCGCGCCGGACGGCTCCGCCCTCTTCGCCGCGCCCGAGGATACGCTGGTGCAGGACGGCCCGTCCTCCAAGTCCGGCGACGGCGCCACCGGTCATGCCCGCATCATCCGCTACGTCCCGCACGGCGATACCTTCGCCGCCGCGGCCGAGTACGTCTACGAGGTCTCCCCGCGCGAGGACACGACCTCCGGCGACGGCGCCAACTCGCTGGTCGACCTGCTGGCGATCGACGACACCACCCTGCTGGCGCTGGAACGCGAGTGGCCGGACACGCCGGGCACCACCCCGCCGAGCCGCAACATCAAGATCTTCGAGATCGGCCTTGCGGACGCCACCGACGTGCGCGACGTCGCCTCCCTCGCCGAGGCCGAGTTCACCCCCGTCACCAAGCGCCTGGTGCTGGACCTCGACACGCTGGTCGCGGCCGACAACGGCGTCGACGGCGTCCTCTCCTACGAAGCGCTGATCTTCGGCCCGGATCTCGCCGACGGCCGCCGCAGCCTCATCATGCTGAACGACAACGACGGCGAGCGCGACAATCAGCTCCTCGTCTTCGCGGTGAACCCGGCCGACTGACGCGCGGCGCCATTGCAAGGCGCCATGGCCCCATGGAAATATTGGCCGCCGGCCGCGAGCCGGCGGCCAACAAGAAACGAAAGGGGCGCCCCATGATCGACGCGTTGCGCGAGGATCTCGCCACAGCCTTCCGCGTCGCCGCGGCCATGGATTTGAACGAGGGGATCTGCAACCATTTCTCGGTCACCGTGCCGGGGAGCGAGGAGCGCTATCTCATCAATCCCTACGGAATCCACTGGTCCGAAATGCAGCCCGGCGACCTCCTGCTGATCGACGGGGACGGCCGGGTGCTGGAGGGCGACGGCGAGGTCGAGGCGACCGCGCGATACATCCACGTCGCCGCGCACCGCGCCAATCCGCGCCACGCCGCCGTGCTGCACACCCACATGCCCCACTGCACCGCGCTGACGATGGTGGAGGGCGGCAAGCTGGAGATGGCACACCAGACCGCCTGCCGCTTCTCCGGCCGCATCGTCTACGTCACCGAGTTCGGCGGTCTGGCGCTCGACGAGGACGAGGGCGAGGCCATCGCCGGGTCAGCGCGCCATGATAGTGGGGCCGACATCTTCTTTCTGGCCCACCACGGGGTGACGGTTTGCGGTGCATCCGTGGCGGAAGCGTTCGACGATCTCTATTATCTGGAGCGGGCGGCGCGTCAGCAGGTGCTGGCGATGTCGACCGGGCTTGAGCTGAAGTTGATGCCGAACGACATGGTGGAGCATACTGCGCGGCAGATGCGACAGGTGATGCAGGTACAGGCGGACGAGCATTTCCGCGTTCTGAAGCGGATGCACCCGCCCTCTGGTGCGGCGTGAGGGAATGAACAGGCACGAAATGATGGCGGGGCGTCCTGGCGCCGAAGCGACACTGAGATACCTGGACGGTGACTTCCAGGTTCTTTCTCCCGGCGCCTTCGTGCGCTGCGCGGTGACCGGCCGGCCGATCCCGCTCGCCGAGCTGCGCTACTGGAGCGTGGACGATCAGGAACCCTATGCCGACGCGACGGCCGCCCACCAGGCCTTCATGACCCGCCGCATGCGCTGACGGACCCGCTGCGGCGGCGCCCCCGGTCGCGACCCGGCCGGCCGCCTACCGCAGCAGATTTCCCAGAGCGCCGCGGGCGATCGACTTGCCGATCTTCGCCCCCGTCGTGCCGCCCAGCGCGCGGCCGATCTGCTCGCCGGCCTCAGCCGCGGCGGATCGCGCCGCCCCTCGCGCCGCCTTCTGCGCCGAGGTCAGCCGCCGCCGCTTCGGCCCGCCGAACAGGAACCACCACACCTTGCGCAGCGCGCCGGGCTCGTGCTCCTCCACGGGCGGAGGGGCCCGGGGCGCCGGTCGGTCGGGTGCCTCTCCGTCGGGTGCCTCAACGTCGGGTGATTGGGCCGCGTCCGCCGCCGCCGCCGTCCGCGCGGCGAGGATCTCATAGGCGCTCTCACGGTCCACCGCCTCGTCGTAGACGCCCGCCACCGGCGAGCGCGCCATCAACCCCGCCCGCTCCTCGGGCGTGATCGGTCCCATCCGTCCCGATGGCGGGCGGATCAACGTACGCTCCACCATGGACGGGACGCCCTTCGGCCCCAAGGTCGACACCAGCGCCTCACCGACGCCGAGTTCGGTGATGACGCGCTCGGTGTCGAGCGCCGGGTTCGGCCGGAATGTCGTCGCCGCCGCGCGCACCGCCTTCTGGTCGCGGGGCGTGTAGGCCCGCAGCGCGTGCTGCACGCGGTTGCCGAGTTGCCCCAGCACCACCTCCGGCACGTCGAGCGGGTTCTGCGTGACGAAGACGATGCCGACGCCCTTGGAGCGGATCAGCCGTGCCACGGTCTCGATCGTGTCGATCAGTGCGCGCGGGGCACCGTCGAACAGCAGGTGCGCCTCGTCGAAGAAGAAGACCAGCTTGGGCTTGTCCGGATCGCCAACCTCCGGCAGCGTCTCGAATAATTCGGACAAAAGCCACAGGAGGAAGGTCGCGTAGAGGCGCGGACTCCGCATCAGCTGGTCCGCCGCCAGCACGTTGACCACGCCGCGCCCGCCCTCCACCCGCATCAGATCGGCGATCCGGAGCGCCGGCTCACCGAAGAAGCGGTTGCCGCCCTGCTGCTCCAGCGTCAGCAGCGCGCGCTGGATGGCGCCGATGGACCGCTCCGACACCAGCCCGTAGTCGCGCGAGAGCGTGTCGGCATGGTCGGCGACATGAACCATCAAGGCCCGCAGGTCCTTGAGGTCGAGGATCGGCAGGCCCTGGTCGTCGGCCAGCTTGAAGGCGACCGCCAGGACGCCCTCCTGCACCTCCGTCAGCTCCAGCAGCCGGGCCAGCATCAACGGCCCCATTTCGGTGACGGTGGTGCGGATCGGGTGCCCCTGCTGGCCGAGGAGATCCCACATGACGGCGGGCGTCGCCTCGAAGGCATACTCCGCGGCGAGCCCGATGGCCTCGGCCCGCTTCAGCAGGAAGTCCTTCGGCTCGCCGGGCATCGCGAGGCCGGCGAGGTCGCCCTTGACGTCGGCGCAGAAGCACGGCACCCCGGCGCGCGAGAAGCCCTCGGCCAGGATCTGCAGCGTCACCGTCTTGCCGGTCCCGGTGGCGCCGGTGACGAGGCCGTGCCGGTTGGCCATCTCGAGCGCCAGGTATTGCGGCGCATCTGCGGTGCCGAGGTAGACGGCGCTGTCGCTCAGGATGGTCATCGGCCCCGCCTCGTCTCCCCGCTGCGGTATGTTGCGCGGCGGCGGACCGGTTCTGCAAGTCTCTATACCGCGAGCGACACCTTCGGCTGCGGGTCCTCCAGCTCGTGCAGGCGCCGCGCCGCGGTCTGCGCCACGCGCAGGTGCAGCGCCCGCCGGGTGGCCGCCGTCAGCCGGTGCGGCACCGCCTCGCGCACCAGGGCGGCATCGTAGCCATCGGTCATGATGAGGCCCTCGGTGGCGGGGAAGATGTCCCCCACCTCGGGCAGCGAGGCGAAGAAGAAGCGGTCGCAGGCGCGCTTGTAGCTGGGCCACTTGTCGTCGGCACGGTAGTCGGCCACCGAAGACTTGATCTCGACGATGACGATCTCACCGTCGACGCCGATGCCGACGAGGTCGGCACGCCGTCCGTCGGAGAGGATCAGCTCCGGCACGACCGCGAAGCCGAGGTCGCGCAGCAGACGCGCGGCGCCGCGGCGAACCTTGATGGCGGATGGCGACTGCCGCCCGTCGACCATCGGCGCGACATCGAACACGGAGAGGAGCGGCATACGACAAACCCGGCTGCAGCACGGTGCATGAAGCCCCACCGCGGCCCCCCGCGCAACCCCTAGAGCAGTGCGCCGCCGAGGGCGCCGGCCGCCGCCACGACCGCCCATGGCGGCACCGCGAGATGGCGCAGAGCGACGAACGCCGCCACCGCCAGCGCCAACGCGCCGTCGGTGCGGACGCCCTGCACGATCACGGGATCCCAGAACGCCGCCGCCAGGAGGCCGACGACGGCCGCGTTGACCCCCGCCAGCGCCCGCCGTGCCCAGGTCGCCCGCCGCAGGGCGTCCCAGTAGGGCATGATGCCCACCACCAGCAGCACCGACGGCAGGAAGATGCCGATCAGCGCCACCGCAGCCCCGGCCGGCCCGCCGAACGGTTCGGCGACGGCACCGAGAAAGGCGGCGAAGGTGAACAGGGGCCCCGGTACGGCCTGCGCGGCACCGTAGCCGGCGAGGAAGGCGTCCGGCGAAACGAGCCCTTCCATCTCCCCCTGCAGCAACGGCAGCACGACGTGGCCGCCGCCGAACACCAGCGCGCCGGCACGGTAGGTGCGGTCCAGCAGGTCGAGCGCCGGCCCCCAGGCGGCGAGGGCCGGCAAGAGAACGAGGAGCAGGAAGAACCCCGCCAGCGCCAGGGCGCCGAGGCGCCGACCGACCGGCGCGCGTGGCGTGTGGTCCTCGGTGGCCGCCTCGGGCACCGGCAACGCCAGTCCCGCCAGCGCGCCGGCGAGGATCACGCCGAGTTGCATCAGCTGCGGCGCCGGCGCGACCAGCATCGCGACCGTAGCGGCCCCCGCGATCACCGCCCGTTCGCGCGTCGCGGCGAGGCTGGCGGCCATGCCCAAGAGCGCGTGGGCGACGACTGCCGCCGCCGCCGCCTTGAGGCCGACGAGCCAGCCCGCCGCCGCACCCACGTCGACGACGGCGATCAGCATGCCGAACGCGGCGAGCACGACGGCCGAGGGGAGGGTGAAGGCGGTCCATGCCGCGAGGAGGCCGAGATAGCCGGCCCGTTGCAGGCCGATCGCCATACCGACCTGGCTGGAGGCGGGCCCCGGCAGGAACTGGCACAGGGCCACGAGGTCGGCGTAGGCGGCGTCGCCCAGCCAGCCGCGCCGTTCCACGAACGCCGTTCGGAAGAAGCCGAGGTGCGCGACAGGCCCACCGAACGCGGTGAAGCCGAGTGGCAGAAACGCCGCGAAAACTTCCACGGCGCGGCCCTGCCGCGGGTCGATGGCCCGGTCGTCCTCAGTCATCGGCGTCCTCCCCCCTCCCGCATCGCGGCAGAAGATAACAGGGCGATGACGGATCGGAGCGACTGAGGAAGGAAGCGGGCGCGGCGCGTCGGCCGCCGCTCGTCGGCGAGCGGGCGGCGTCATCGTGCGAGACGGCCGCGGACTACGGCGCCGTAGCACGGCGGCGCCGGGGACGATGCGCGGCGCCCGCGCGCCGCTGCAGGATCAGCGCGGGGCGCGCTTGGCGAGGATGCGCTGCAGGGTGCGGCGGTGCATGTTGAGGCGCCGCGCCGTCTCGGAGACGTTGCGGTCGCACATCTCGTAGACGCGCTGGATGTGCTCCCAGCGCACCCGGTCGGCCGACATCGGGTTCTCCGGCGGCTCCGGCCGTTCGGCGCCCTCGCGCGTCAGCGCCGAGAACACCTCGTCCGCGTCCGCCGGCTTGGCGAGATAGTCGACCGCGCCGAGCTTCACGGCGGTCACCGCCGTGGCGATGTTGCCGTAGCCGGTCAGGATCACGGCCCGCGCATCCGGCTTGCGGCGACGGATCCGCTCCACGACCTCGAGCCCGTTGCCGTCGCCCAGGCGCATGTCGACCACCGCATAGTCCGGCGGGTTGCGGTCCGCCAGCTGGCCGGCGTCCTGTGCGCTCTCGGCCACGTCGGTCACGAAGCCCCGCTTCTCCATCGCCCGCGCCAGGCGCTGGCCGAATGCGGCATCGTCGTCGACGATCAGCAGCCGTGTTCCGTCCACGGCCTTCGTCGGTGCGACCTGCGGCATGGCATCCATGCTCATCCCCTCGGTTTATCTCTTTCACCGACTTAAATAGGGCGCCGGATGGGCCGGCATCAGAAAGATGGGCAAAATTTAATGACGCTCCGGTAGCATCGCCCGCAGCGTGCGCCGCAACCACGTGACGGTGACGGTCGCCCCGCCGCGCGCCTCGAACGTCACCGTCGCCCCGGTCCGCTCCAGCAGCGTCTTGGCGATGAAGATGCCGAGGCCCATCCCCCCGCCCCGCTGATCCTCGCCCCGGCGCGACACGTACGGGTCGCCGATCCGGTCGAGCACGTCGTCGGCGAAACCGGGACCGTCGTCGGAGATGACGATGGTGAGGCGCTCCTCGCTCCAGGTCGCGGTGATGCGAACCAGCGTCTCCGCGAAGTCGACCGCGTTCTCGATCAGGTTGCCGAGGCCATAGTGGATCGCCGGGTTGCGCGCCACCACCGGCTGGTCCCCCATGTCGCCTTGCAGGACCACGTCGATCTCGACGCCGACACCGCGGTGCGGCTCGGCGACCTCCTCGATCAGCGTGCGCACGTTGAGGCGCACCAGCGGGCTGTCGGAGTCCTCGCCGAGGTTCTTCAGCTGGCCCAGAATCTGGCGGCACCGCTCGGTCTGCGAACGCAGCAGCGCGACGTCCTCGGCGAGCGGGCTCTCGGGGTCGAGCTCGCGCTCCATCTCCTTGGCGACGAGCAGAATGGTGGCGAGCGGCGTTCCCAGCTCGTGCGCGGCGGCCGCGGCGAGCCCGTCCAGCGCGTGCAGGTTCTGCTCGCGTTGCAGGATGATCTCGGTCGCGCCCAGCGCGTCGGCGAGTTGGCGGTTCTCCTCCGAGACGCGGAAGGCGTAGCTGCCCATGAAGATCAGGCTGCACACCAGCGACAGCCAGATGCCGCCGATGAACAGGAACGGCGGGCTATAATGCTCGCCGCTGTACCAGGGCAGCGGCTCGTGGGCGACGACCAGCATGGTCGCCGAGAGAAGCACGAGCGCCCCCAGCGTAAATGTCCGGCTGGCCGACAATGTCGTCGCCGAAACCATCACCGGCGCGATCAGCAACAACGCGAACGGATTGGTCAATCCGCCGGTCAGCCCTAGCTGAAAGGCGAGCTGGGCGATGTCGAACGCCATCACGCCGGCGGTCCAACCTTCCGTCATCCGGCGGTTGTCGGCGAATTTCACGCGGAGGAAGACGTTCGACCATGCCGACAAGGCCACGAGACCCAGGCAGGCGGCGAGCGGCATGTCGAAGTCGAGGAACACGCCGACGAACAGGATCGCCGTCAACTGCCCGAGGATGGCGAGCCATCGCAGCAGGAGCAGTGTCCGGACGCGGACCACCCGGTCTCGTGCGGTGAGGACGGCGGTACCTTCGATCACTCTTCCCCACACCTCCCGGATCGCGGCCGCATACGGCGGGCAAACTTGCCAAAACACATCATGAGCGCGATATGTTGCGGTGCAGCATGCGCGGCGCCCCGAGTTCGGCGCCACAACACGGTCGAGGTTCCATGTATTATCAACTCTACGAGCTGAACCACGCTTTCCTCAGCCCGGCGCGTGCACTGAACGACGCTGTCCGCTTGTACTACAAGAATCCGCTGAACCCCCTCACCTACACCCAGTTCGGACGGCAAGTCGCCGCCGCGACCGACGTGTTCGAGCGCATCACCCGGCGCTACGCCAAGCCGGAGTTCGGGCTCACCCATACCGACGTCAATGGCCTGCGCGTCGGCGTCACGGAAGAGATCGTCTGGCAGCGGTCGTTCTGCAAGCTCATCCACTTCAAGCGCGACCTGCCGGAGGGGATGCCCGAGCAGCCGAAGCTCGTCATCGTGGCGCCGATGTCGGGCCATTATGCGACGCTGCTGCGCGGCACGGTCGAGACGCTGCTGCCGCACTTCGAGGTGCACATCACCGACTGGGCCGACGCGCGCATGGTGCCGATGTCCGCCGGGACGTTCGATTTCGGCGACTATGTGGACTATGTCGCCGATATCACGCGCCATTTCGGCGGCGACGTGCACCTCGTCGCGGTGTGCCAGCCCACGGTGCCGGTCTTCGTCGCCATGTCGATCCTGGAGCAGGGCGGCGAGGTGGCGCCGAAGTCCGTCACCATGATGGGCGGTCCGCTGGACACCCGCGAAAGCCCCACCGAGGTCAACACATACGCCGCCAAGCACGACCTCGACTGGTTCCGCCGCAACGTCGTCATGACCGTGCCGCTACCGCATCCGGGCTTCATGCGCCCGGTCTATCCGGGATTCCTGCAGCTGACCGGGTTCATGACCATGAACCTCGACCGTCACCTCGCCGCCCACTACGACTATTTCGACCACCTCGTCGACGGTGACGGCGACAGCGCGGAGAAGCACCGCGAGTTCTACGACGAATATCTCTCGGTGATGGATCTGACGGCCGAGTTCTACCTCGAAACGGTGGACTACGTGTTCCTACGCCAGCTGCTGCCGAAGGGACTGATGACGCATCGCGGCCGGAAGGTGGACCCCGGCGCGATCACGCGGACCCCGATCTTCACGGTCGAGGGTGAAAAGGACGACATTTCCGGCATCGGCCAGACGCGCGCGGCGCATCGGATGACGCCGAACCTCCCGGCCGCCCGCCACCAGCACTACGAGCAGCCCAGCGTCGGCCACTACGGCGTGTTCAACGGCTCGCGCTTCCGCAAGGAAATCGCGCCGCGCATCGTCGAGTTCGTGTACCGCTGGGACGATGACGGCGCCTACCCGGCGCACAACGGCGGGATCACGCCGGAGATCGTCGAGGGCATGGTCGCCGAGGCGGCGCACGACATGCCGCCGCGGACGAGCCGGCGCAAGATGGTGCTGCCCGTGGCGCACATCGGTGCCGAGGCGGTCGCCTACAGCTTCGGCGCGGCGTCCGACAGCATGGAGGTCCAGCCCGACTTCACCAAGCTGCCCGAGACGATGAAGAGCGCGGCACGGATGATGAACCGCCCGTTCGACTGGTCGGCCGGCTTCGCGGCCGAGACCGCCGAGGCGATGACCGCAGCGGTCGAGGCGGCGATCTCCAGCACCAGCGCGGCGTTCGAATCCGCCGTCGACGCGACCGAGACCGCCGCCGACACGGGGCAGGAAATGGCCGAGACGCTGGCCGGCGCCCTGGCGCGCAACTCCGAGGCGCTGGCCGCCTCGGCGATGGAGTTGACCCGCGTCACCGCCGAGGATATCGCCGGCGTCGCCAACCTCGCCGAGATCGTCGCCGCCACCGAGGCGCCTGACGTCGCAACGCCGACACTCCCCGAAGCCGCCGAGGCCGAGGAGACCGGTGCGCAGGAGCTGACGGCGGAGGTCTCCCCGAACGAGGCCGAACCCGTAACCGGTGCCGCGCAGCTCGAACCGGCCCTCACGGACACCGCGGTGGCGACAGAACCGCCGGCGCCGGATGAGGTGACCGCGCAGGAGCCGGCCGCCGAGGTCCCCGCCGGCGAGCCGGAAACCGTCTCCGTCGCCGCCGAGACCGCGCAGGCCGACGAGGGTGAGCCGGCGGGCGCGGACACGGAGGTGGCGGCAGAGCCGCCCGTGCCGCAGGTTACCGCCGCGGAACCGGGCATGGCGGATGACCCCGCCGCCGAGACCGAGGCCACGGCCGCCGGTGCGGCCGTTGAGGCAATCGGCACGGCTCACGGCGGGGCCGCTCGGAAGGAGGCCGGCGCCAAGGCGGCTAAGTCGAAGGAAGACGCGCCGGCTCCGAAGACCCGGACGAAGCGCTGGACGACGCGCAAGGCCTCGTCGGTGAGCGACAGCACCGTCTCCGACGCACCGCAAGCCGCGGACGGCACCGCCGAGCCGACACCGCCGGCCGACAAGCCACGCCCCCGCCGCCGCACCACGCGCAAGCCGCGAAACTGAGCCGCCGCCGCTCGCCCGACCGGCACGCGTGCGCCGTCGGCGCTGCTACGGCCGCCGCGATCGTCGGCGGCGCCCGCGCCGGCACTCCTCGGGTCGAAATCCGCGATGCACGCATTGGCTGCGGGGCGACAGGCACACCGCGTCCGGTCCGCCGAGGCGCCGGGTCGACGGCGTGCCGTGCGCTAGAGCAGTTCGCGCTCGGAATGAACCGCTGTGGGATTCCCGAATCAGCGGAAGTCTGATTCAGCATCATGGCTGGCGATGGGGGGGCCAGTCATGATGCCCAAGCTGCTCTCTGACGATCTTCGCCTTCGCGTGGTTCGCGCCATCGACGATGGAATGTCCCGCCGGCAGGCCGCGGCGCGGTTCGAGGTCGCCCCGTCCACGGCGATCCGATGGTACGAGGCTTGGCAACGCACCGGCTCATGCCGCGCCAAGCGCCAGGGCGGCGACCGCTGGTCCCACGTCACCGAAGCCCACGCCGAGCGCATCCTCGCGATCCTAGACGGCACCGGCGACATCACCCTGGTCGAGCTGAAGGCAAGGCTCGGTGAGAGCGGCGGCACGGTCTCCATCTCGGCGCTGTCGCGCTTCTTCCGTCGCCACGGGATCACGCGCAAAAAAAGGGCGATTATGCACTTTGCAAACCGTCGGTAAACCGGTAGCCTGCCTGCACTGTTTCAGGCAGGGGATTTCAGCGGATGAGCGGCGACGGCGAAATTGAGATGCCGAAGGCCACGCATCAAGGCCAGATGGCTATCGGAGACGTGGTGCTCGATTGCTACGTCCTAGAGGATGGGCGGCGAGTGTTTCACAAGCGCGGCATGGCACGCGCCCTCGGCATGAAGTCCGCTGGCGGCAATGCGTTCATGAAGGCGATGGGCCGGCAAAGCATCGGATCCGCGCTCCCCGAGTCTCTTCGTGAAAAGATCAATAAGCCTATAAATTTCAAGCCTTTGACCCAGGATCTGGGGCATGGTTATCCGGCCGAAGTGCTGGCCGATGTGGCTAAGGCGATCCTAGAGGCAGAGCGCATTGGGTTGCTCACCCCATCCCAGCGCGGATTGGCCGACCAAGCGCGGATCCTTCAGAACGCGTTTGCCGGGGTCGGCGTTGTCGCGCTGATCGACGAGGCAACCGGCTACCAGCAGATCCGCGATCCCAAAGCGCTGCGGATCCTCGTTCAGCAATATATTGAAGAAGAGATTCGCCAGTGGGAGAAACAGTTTCCAGACGCGTATTATGATGAGCTAAACAGAATTTACGGAAGTCGCCGCCTCACCACCACGACGTCAGGCGCCGTCATTCAGAATAGACCGCAGCACTTTGCCAAATTCACCCGAAAGTACGTCTACCATCCGTTAGAGAATGGTGCCGTGCTTGAGGAACTGGACCGCCTGAACCCGAAGGTGAATGCCAGGGGCGACCGGAGAACGAGATTCCACCAGCATCTCACAGAGGGCTATGGCCTTGAGAAGTTAAAGGCCCAAGTGCGCGACGTGCAGACACTGCTTGCCGTCTCAACAGACATGTCTGAGTTCAGGCGCCTGTTCGCGCGTAGGTTCCCAGACGCGAGCGTTGGTGAGGATGATCTGTTCGCAGAACCCCCAGCATCCCTATAGGATCCGCGCCAGTCTATTCATTCGGGCTTGGCAGGGTCGTCCTTCGGCGGCTCCGGCGGCGGGTCGTCGCTCACCTTCGCCTTGGCGATCTTGCGCAGGCGGGCCTTGAAGTGATCTTCTGATTCGTCGGCGCCCGATTCGCGGGCGGCTTCCCGGAATTTGTCCGCTTGGGACTTCGTTTCATTCAAAATTCGCTCCATTGTCGTCCGCAGGCGTCGCGTACTTCTCTCGCGGGGCACTGTTGCCAAAAACAGCGATTTAAACATTGCCACCCTCATTGATCCCGCTCGCTTTCTTTGCTGACACGAGCAGTCATCGAAACCATACGTACATGGTGGCTGGTGGCCTAGCGCTTCGTCGCGCTCGATATGCGGAGTTTGAATCCGCCGCACAGGATATCAAGCGCGTTCACGGTATAACCCGGGAAATGAAGTGGTCGGAATACAAGGGTGGAGCTAAACGCGCGCCATACGAGGCGATGGTTGAATTGCTATTCGCGTGGACCGATAGCCACCATGCAGCATACCACTGTCTTATCGCGAAATTCGACGAATTCACTCATAGACTTGACCCAGGCGATAGCGAAGATACTAGCGTTAATAGAATGTACTTCCAGTTTCTTCAGCATCGGGTTTGCCGATTTTACGGAAAGAAATGTTCGATAGCCGTGTTCCCCGATGTCGGGAATGACAGTAGTGATATCCCTCTACTCCGCAATGAACTATGCGCAGCGGCTTACAATAAGTATAGGGCGCGCCCCAACTGCGTTCGCGAGATCGCACCGCAGCATTCGCACCACCACAACGTTCTTCAAGCAGTCGATATTGTCACAGGGGCCATAGCTGCAAAGTGCAACGCCCGCGTCGGAGGGCACAAGGCAGAGCTGGCGGAGTACGTGCTCAAGAGGTCAGGCCGGCGCACATGGTTGACGAATACTGCCTGGACCGAACGGAAGTTCACTGTTTGGAACTTCCGTCAATCGAAAACCCCACGCGACCCGCGCCCTAGTCCACGCTAGGCGGACAAGGCCAGCAATGCCGGCGGATTCGTGACGCGGGCCGCTGTGTGGAACATAGCGTGAATCACCTACCTCGTCAAGGCGCTGTTCGATACGTCAACCGCTTCCCGACGATCCCAGCCAACGCTCGCACATTGCGCCCAGCATCGTCGCAACCGTTCGCGATACGGTTGTTGTAGCGGAACTCAAACTCGGCGACGTAGCGGTGCAAGTGCTTCTTAGCGCAGTGCTGGTAGACGCCCTTCATGCCGCGTTTGAAGATCGAGAAAGAGCCCTCAATCGTGTTCGTGTGGAACTCGCCACGGCCATACTCGCCCGCATTGTGGCGGACGATTTCATGCGCGGCGAACTCGCGGCCAACCTTCGTGTAGTAGGCGGCCTCATCGGTCATCAGCGTGGCTTCCTTGGCGAGGTTCGTGCGGACGATATCGCCCACCGTCGTCGCCTTGAGGTCGTCCACGATCATCATGCGCGTCATGCCGGTGTTGCGCTCCACCAGCGCCATGACCTTGTGCTTGTGGTGGTAGCCGCGGCCCTTCTTCTCGCCCTTCGGCTTGATGGTGCGGTCGTTGCCGATGAACGTCTCGTCAACTTCGACAACGCCACCGTCAGAGCCGAACGGGGCGAGATCGCCAGAGCGCATCGCCTCGCGAATGCGGTGGGCGAGGAACCACGCGGTGCGGTACTGGACCTCAAGCACGCGGTGGAGCTGGTGCGCGCTGATGCCCTTCTTGCTGGACGTCATCAGGTAGACCGCCTGGAGCGCCTTATGCAGCGGGATGCGCATGTGCTCGAACACGGTGCCCACCTTCACGGTGAACTGCTTCTTGCACTGACCGCACTTGTGCAGGCCGTAGCGGACGCGCTTCTCAGGGTTCGCCTTGATCTTCGAGATACGCTCGAAACCGCCGCAGTGAGCGCACACCGGCTGCCCGCCCCAGATCACCTCTTCGAGAAACGCGAAGGCGGCTTCTTCGTCGTGGAAGTAGGGCTTGGAATGGACGGACATGAGGCTTTCTCCTTAGCCCCAATATGGCTCATTCTGGGCGGGTTTGCAAGATGCATAATAGCCAAAAAAAGACCGGCCACGCGGCCGAGCAGGACCGCGCGGATGTCCTTGCCCGGCGGCACGCCTGGTTCGACGGGCAGGACGAGCTCGACGCCGAGCGCCTGATCTTCATCGACGAGACCTGGGCCAACACGAAGATGGCCCGCACCCACGGCCGCTGCGCCCGGGGGACAAGGCTGCGCATGCCGCTGCCGTTCGGCCATTGGAAGACGACCACGCTGGTCGCCGGGCTCTCGCTGTCCGGGATCGTCGCGCCTATGGTGCTCGACCGGGCGATCAACGGCGTATGGTTCGAGGCCTACGTGGAGCAGGTTCTCGCACCATGCCTGTCGCCGGGCGACGTCGTCGTGATGGACAACCTCGGCAGTCACAAGGGTTGGCGCGTTCGCGACCTGATCGAGAGCGCCGGGGCGAGGCTCGTGTTCCTCCCGCCCTACAGCCCCGACTTCAACCCGATCGAGATGGCCTTCGCCAAGATCAAGGCGCTCCTTCGAAAGGCGGCGGAGCGAACCGTCGATGACCTGTGGGACCGCATCGGCGCGGTCCTCGACCTCGTCACGCCAGACGAAGCCCGAGCCTACTTCCGAGCCGCCGGCTATGACCCGGACTGAGCGCGAAGTGCGCTAACGGCCCGGCACGCTCCCGATTCGATCGAGACGGGGGCCGGCGGGCGTCAGCCCTCCAGCTCTTTCTGCCGGCTGCCGGCCGGCTCGGGGACCGGGGCGGCGCCGTCCGCGTCGGCCGCCGGGGCGCGGGACGCCTTCGGGGCCGTCGGCGCCGCGGCGGTCTTCGGCGGGGTCAGCGCGGAGGACATCTCGCTCGTGGTGACGATGCCCATCAGCTTGCCCTCGTCGTCGACCACCGGGAGCGGATAGTCGGTCTCGAGCGCGGCCGGCAGCGCCTGTTCCAGCGCGTCCTCGGCCGACAGCGTCGGCCCCTCGGTGGCGATCTCGTAGAGATTGCGGTTGTCCTGGGTGGAGAGGGCCACCTCCAGGCTCTCCGCCGTGGCGACGCCGCGGAACCGGTCGTCCTCCACCACGTAGCCGTATTTCACCCCCGCGCGGCGCATCTCCTCCAGCGCATGGTCGATGTTCTCGCCGGTGAGGCGCGCCTTGGGCGGCTTCATCACCGTCTCCACGGTCAGGACGCGGGCCCGGTTCACGTCGCGCACGAACGAGGTGACGTAGTCGTCCGCCGGTTGCAGCAGGATCTCCGGCGGCGTGCCGACCTGGCTGAGGCGGCCGTCCTTGAGGATGGCGATGTGGTCGCCGATCCGCAGCGCCTCGTCGAGGTCGTGGGTGATGAAGACGATGGTCTTGCCCAGCTCCGACTGCAGCTCGATGAGCTGGTCCTGCATCTGGCTGCGGATCAGCGGGTCGAGCGCCGAGAAGGCTTCGTCCATGAGGAGGATCTCGGCGTCCGTCGCCAGCGCGCGGGCGAGGCCGACGCGCTGCTGCATGCCGCCCGACAGCTGCGTCGGATATTGGTCCTCGTAGCCCGCGAGGCCGACGCGCTCGATCCACTCGCGCGCCTTCTTCTCCCGGTCGGCCCGCGACACGCCGCGCACCCGGAGCCCGTAGGCGACGTTCTGCACCACCGTGCGGTGCGGCATCAGGCCGAAGCGCTGAAACACCATCGACATCTTGGTGCGCCGGAACTGCTCCAGCTCACGCCCCGACATCGTGACGACGTCGTCGCCGTCGACCAGGATGTGACCGTCGGTCGGGTCGATCAGGCGGTTGAAGTGACGGATCATCGTCGACTTGCCGGACCCCGACAGGCCCATGATGACGAAGATCTCACCCTTGCCGATGGAGAGCGACACGTCGGCGAGGCCGAGGGTGTGGCCGGTCTCGGCCAGCAGCTCCTCCTTGGACAGGCCGGCCCGGTAGCGCTCCAGCGCCTGTTTGGGGTGCGGGCCGAAGATCTTGGTAACGTTCTTGACTTCGATCAGGGACATCAAAGGGTCCTCAGCGGCTCGACGGTGCGACCCCGAGGGGTCCGGACCGCGGCGGGAAAAACGGGCGACAGCGGCAACCGGCGGACGATCAATGCGCCACCGAGCGGTGCTTCTGCGCCCGCGCGCCGGCCGCCTGGCTGATGCGGTCGAACACGATGGCGAGCATCACGATCGCCATGCCGCCGATGAGGCCTTGCCCGGCGTCGTTGCGCTGCAGGCCGACGAGCACCGTCTGCCCCACGCCGCGCGCGCCGATCATCGAGCCGATCACCACCATCGCCAGCGCCATCATGACCGTCTGGTTGATGCCCTGCATGATCGAGGGCATGGCGAGCGGGATCTGCACCCCGGTCAGCATCTGCCAGCGCGTGGCGCCGAACGCGCGGCTCGCCTCGACGACCTCGCGGTCGACGTAGCGGATGCCGAGGTCGGTGAGGCGGATCAGCGGCGGGGTGGCGTAGATGACGGTGGCGAGGACGGCGGAGACGTTGCCCAGCCCGAACAGCATCAGGGCCGGGATCAGGTAGACGAAGCTCGGTATCGTCTGCATCAGGTCGAGGATCGGGTTGATGATCGACCGCGCGGTGTCGGAGCGCGCGTTGAGGACGCCGGTGGGAATGCCGATGATGACCGCGATCGCGACCGACACCAGCATGATGGCGACCGTCTGCATCGCCTGCTCCCACAGGCCCAGCATGCCGATGAACCACAGCGCCACCACCATGCCGACCGACAGGGCGACGCGGCGCGAGGCGAGGTAGGCGAGGACCGCCACGAGCGTCAGGATGACCGGCACTGGCGCGTCGCGCAGCGCGTGCTCCAGCCAGACGAGCGACTTGAGGATGGGGTCGGAGATGGCGTCGAAGAAGTCGCCGTAGTTGATTACCAGCCAGCGGATGAAATCGTTGGTGCTGCCGCGGATGGCGCGCCCGACGTCACCGTCGATGAAGAGGGTGTCGAGGGGGATGATGCCCACGAGCTGGATGACGACGAGGAGGCCGGCGCCGCTGACGACGGCGGCGACGCGGTTGGATGTGGCGCGGTCGACGAAGACCGCCACGATCACCGCGAGGATGACGATGAGAATTTCGGTCGGCCAGCCCAGCCAGAGGTCAGACATGCGGGTCCATGACGTTGTTGCAGCAAAAGTGAAAGAGCGGACCGGCGTGGCGGCGGTGCGCGCCACAGGGCTGGGCCGCGAAAAAAGCCGGGCGGAGGAGACCCCCGCCCGGCCGGTCTTGGATTACGAGCTCAGCGCCGACTCGACCTTGGTGGCGACGTCGTCGGGGACCCATGCCTTCCAGGTGTCGACGTTGTTCTTCATCCACCACTCGGCCGCTTCGTCGGCGGACGCGGACTCGTCCTGCATGTAGGCGAGGCCGGTCGAGATGGTCTGCGCGTCGAGCGCGTACTTGCCCAGGAACTCGACGAGGGTGGGCGCCTCTTCCTGGAAGTCGGAGTTGACGGCGATCGAGACCTTGATCGTCGGATAGGCGGTCGCCTCGGTCTCGGCGGTCACGTCCTCGACGGCCATGTCGCCCAGTTTGGCCCAGGCCGCTTCGTCGTAGGCCGGCTCTTCGAGTGCGACGACCTGATCGCCGACCTTACCGAGCACCCAGGTGGGGCCCCAGTAGTAGAAGACGATCGGCTCTTCGCGCAGGATCGCCGACTCGATGGCGCTTGCGAGCGCGCCGCCGGTGCCGGGACGGAAGTTGGTGAAGTCCTCGGTCAGGCCGTAGGCGCGGAGCTTCTTGGTGTTGAACACCTCGCAACCCCAGCCGAGGATGCAGTTGTAGAAGCGGCCCTTGCCCGGCTCTTCCGGGTCCTCGAACACGTCCTTGAACTTGGGCAGGTCGGACACCGCCTTGAGGCCCGCCGCCGCGGCGTCGTCACCCTCGACGAGGTACTTGGGCACGTACCAGGCCTGCGTGGCGTCCGGGTAGCTGACGCCGACCTCGGCGACCGCGCCGTCTTCCACGGCCTTGTCCCAGGCGTCCTTCACGTTGGGAATCCACATCTCCATCGTGACGTCGATGTCGCCGCGGATCATGCCGTTGAGGAGCGGGATGGTGGAGCCGGGGATCGACTCGGTGTCACAGCCGTAGCCGTGCTCCAGGATATAGGCGGCGATGCCGTTGTTGAACGAGTTGGAGTCCCAGTCGAGACCCGCCAGCACGACCGGCCGGCCGAGTCCGTCGCAGTCGTCCTGCGCCAGGGCGGCGCCCGACGTCGCCAGCGCGGCAGGCGCAACCATGAGGCTGGCCGCGAGCAAAATCTTCTTCAAACCGTTGTCTCCCTCGTTTTGGTGTCCGCCGTCCGGATGGCTCGAACCGATACGGGAACCAAACACCGGGCATGACCCGGCGCGCAGACACTCCGGACAGACGGACCGACTCGTGCAGCATCAAAGCCCCTGACGGTGACGACAGGGGATCGCTGCAAGCTTCAGTGGAGCAGAACTATAGAGGGCCGACGACTTATGTAAAGTCGCAATGCCGACACAAACCGGCGCCGGCCGATCCTCGGCCCCTTCGCAGGCTATTGCCGCATGGCACCGCGCGGATCCGCGCGCAAGCAACGTTCGCCTCGCCGCAAACATGCGCGCGCAATAGCCCTCGCGGATCGGCTCGACGCCGCGGTGACCGCGCCGAGTACTTCATATCTACTTACTTATCGCTTCATTCAACTGAGTCGCCACGGTCTCCGGGACCCAGGCCTGCCAGACGTCGGGGTGCTCGGCGAGGAACTTCTGCGCGGTCTGCTCGGGGGAGGCGTCAGTGTCGCGCATGTAGGCGAGGGCCTGGCTCGTCGCCTCCGCCGTGGTGCCGTAATTCATGAAAAACTCGCGCAGAGCGGGCGCTTGCGCCGTGAACTCGGTGTTGGCGCCGATGACGACTTTGGTCAGCGGGTAGGCGGTCGCCGCGGCCGGATCCTCGCTCGCCATCATCTCGTCCCAGGTCGCCTGGTCGAACGCCGGCTCCTCGAGCTTTACGAAGTCGTACTTGCCGAGCAGCCACGTCGGCGCCCAGTGGTAGAAGAGAACCGGCTTCTCACGCAGGACCGCGGCCTCGACCGCCGCCTCGAGCGCCGCCCCCGCGCCCGGACGCACGTTGGAATAGAGCTCGTCCAGCCCGTAGGCGGCGAGCTTCTTGCTGTTCACCACCTCGCACTGCCAGCCGATGACGCAGTTGAGGAAGCGGCCCTTGCCGGGCTCCTCGTCGTCGGGGAAGAGGTCGGCGTGGTCCTTCAGGTCGGACACGGACACGAGGTCCGGCGCCGGCGCGCCCTCGCCTTCCACGACGTAACGCGGCACGAACCAGCCCTCGCTCGCGTCGGGGAAGGTGGCGCCCAGCCGCTCGACGTCGCCGGCGGCCTCCGCGTCCAGGAAGGCCTGGGCGGTGTTGGCGGTCCACACCTCCATCAGAACGTCGACGTCGCCGCGCCCCATGCCGGTGTTGAGAACCAGCGTGGTGCCGGGCACCACCTCGGTCTCGCAGCCGTAGCCCTTTTCGAGCACGGTGCGGGCGAGCGCGGTGTGGAAGGCGGCCGAGCCGTAATCGAGGCCGCCGAAGACGACGGGACGGTCGATGTCGCAGCTGGCCTCCTCGGCCGCGGCGGGGCCGGCGAGGACGGCCAGCGCCGCCAGAAGGCCGGCGGAGGATGAAATGACGCGGAAGGGCATGGGTCGGTTCGCTCGGTTTGGACGTGCTCGAGCTGAACCTAACGCGGGACGGGTGGGCGTAAAGTCCCCGTCCGCCCGCGGGGCGCGACCGCGCGTCCGAACCGGCGCCGGCGTTCAGTGCCCGTAGAGGTGGCCGTAGGCGTCGAAATCGGCCTTGTAAGCCTCGCGGATGAGGGGGCGCGTACGATCGTTGATGAACACCTTCGAGGATGGGAACTTGCCGTTGGCGAAGGCGCCGCGCGCGACCGGGATCGTCTCGGCCCCCTCGGCGAACTGCTTGGTGCGCCGCTCGGTCACCTGGTGATGATGGCGCGACTCGCTGATCGAGGCCATGTCGATCGGCTTGATGCCGTCGGTGCCGGCCAGCCCTTCGACCCACTCGGCGAACGTCTCGATCGGGATCACGTCTTTGAGATATTGCTCCTCGCCGGCGACGAACTGCGGCGACAGATGCTGGTTGATCGTGTGCGGCTCGCGCGCCTCGTACTCCTTCACCATCTCCAGATGGTCGAGGAAGGTGAGGCCCGGCTCGGTCGGCTTGCCGCGTTCGGTGAGCCACTGGTTCACGAGGCCCCAGTGGTCCTGCGACCAATGGTGCCGCCGCTCCAGGACGGCGCCGCGCTCGGCCAGCACCAGGAACGAGCTGGGCGCGCGGGCCATCGGGTCGCGCACGACCTTGATCGCGGTGTGGGTGCCGGCGTTCAGCGCCTCCGCCACTTCGCGGCGGTAGAACTTGCGCTTCTTGAACACCTGGCCCTCATAGTCGTGGATCCAGTTGGAGTAGGCGAGCGCCTCGTCCAGGAGGCCGAGCTGCGCGAAGAACCACTTGACGACGGTGGTGCAGCCGGACTTTTGGCTCCAGAAGATGATGTAGGGGAACGACGGGTCGAAGAGCGGCGGACGGATGCGGACACAGTCCGGCAGTTTGGATGGCCTGAAGAGCATGAACTTACTGACTTTGACGCGCTGGCTTGTGTAGTGCGATGGCTGACGCACATTGTCCATGCTCGGCCCCGCTCGCAACCATGTTGCGACGCTTTCGCTTAGACATTCAAATGTGGCTGCCCCGCACGTGAACCTCTTCGACCCCCTCATCGCCCTCGCCCGTGTGGATGCGCTCGTCGGCCTGCCGTTCGCGGTGGGCATCGCGGCGATCGCGCTGTGGCGCCGGCGGCGGCCCCTCACCTTCAACCGCCTGGTCGAGGTGGGGCTGCCCGCGCTGCTGCTGGTGATGATGGCGATCCGCTTCGCCCTGCTCGCCCCGTTCGTGGCGATCTTCCCCGGCCCGATCCTCGGCGCGGGGGCGGGGGGCGGCGTCGGCCTCGCGGGACTTTTCGTCGCGACTTCGGTGGTCGGCTTCGTGTCGTGGGACGGCAGCGTCCTGCGCAAGCTGGTCGCCGCGGTGCTCCTGCTGGCGGTGGCGGTCGGCGAGCTGGTGCTGAACGCCAGCCTCTTCGACCCGCGCGACGTGGTGGCGGTGGACACCTATGCCGGCGTCGCGGTGGCGATCGTCGCGGTGGTGATGGCGGTGTTCAACTGGGCCCACCGCTCGGCGACCCCGAGCCCGCTGGGCGGCGCGCAGCAACCGCCGCTGGACTACTGAGGCGCCGCACCCGGCAAACAAGCGTGACATGGAAGCCCGACATGGAAAAAGGCCGGCTGCGCGGGCAACCGGCCTTCGTTCGGTTCGACGTCACGGGGTCCCAGCTAGTGGACGCTCACCGTGGTCAGGTTGTTCTCGGCCGCGTTCGCCATCACCGCATGGGCGGAATCGGCGAGCACAATCGGGGTGCCGTCCGCCGACAGCAGCGCCCACAGCTGCTGTCCCGGCTCCATGGACGGGGCTTGAGGGAAAATCTCGTTCACTTCCTCCGAAAGGAAGGTGCGCACGTAGGCCACGTGGCCGGTGCCGAGTGACGCCAGCGTCTGCGGGCTGATGTTGCGCGCCGGTACGGTTTCTCTGGTCTCACGCATCGTACTCAACTCCTGGGTTCAAGCGCCTGCTCACTCGCACTGATCTCGATGGTCCGAACGGTCCGCGCCGGTTCCGGCCGCACGAGGTCGATGGCGAGGAGCCCGTCGGCCAGGGCGGCGCTGAGGATCTCGATCCCCTCCGCCAGCACGAACGCCCGCTGGAACTGGCGGGCGGCGATGCCGCGGTGCAGGAAATGGCGATCCCTGTCGGCTTCCGGCGATTGCGAGCCTCGGATGACGAGCTGGTTGTCTTCGACCGTCACCGAAAGCTGGTCTCGCGAGAACCCGGCTACAGCCAGCGTAATTCGCAGCAGATCGCCCTTGGGGCCTTTGATCCGCTCGATGTTGTACGGCGGGTAGCCATCGCTCCCGCTTTTCGTCACGCGATCCAGAACGCGCTCTATATCTTCAAACCCGAGCAAGAGCGGGCTCGACAACGGTGTCATACGAGTCATCCAACAGTCCTTGCGACAAGCGACCGGTGAAGGAGCCCTGTCGGCGCCCCTTCGGGATGGATATTTGGCCCTTATTGGTGCACACGCAAGAAGGTGGGAGGCTTGCGCGGCGCGATAACGCGGTGGCATACCCCTGCTCCGAACCAGCCGCGGATCCGGCCGAGGTCGCCTGCCCGTCATTTTTGCATGACGTTTGATGGCGATCCTCTCTCGACAAAGCGGTTCGGAGTCACTATTCACGCCCTCTGGCAATCCTTCGGGCGATATGAATTTCAGCGCGCCGCCGGCGCGGCGCGACGGGACACGACGACATGAACATCATCGACGAGCTCAATCGTGAGCAGATGGCCGCGATCGAGGAGAAGCGTAAGCTTCCCGCGTTCCAGGCCGGCGACACCGTCCGCGTCAACGTGCGCGTGACTGAGGGCACCCGCACCCGCGTGCAGGCCTATGAAGGCGTATGCATCGCGCGGTCCGGCGCGGGCCTCAACGAGAGCTTCACCGTGCGCAAGCTCTCCTATGGCGAGGGCGTCGAGCGCGTCTTCCCGGTCTTCTCGCCGATGCTGGAGTCGGTCGACGTGGTGCGCCGCGGCAAGGTCCGTCGCGCCAAGCTCTACTATCTGCGTGGGCGCACGGGTAAGGCCGCCCGCATCGCCGAGCGCAAAGAGAAACGCGCCGCCACCGCGTAAGCCGAGCCTGCGGTGCGACGGGATTTCCCTCCGCCCCCGGCCCCGCGCTACCGGACCAGCCCACGATATCGCCGTGCCCGCCGCTCATCCGGCGGGTTCATTCTCCCGTTAGGCGTATTCGTCGCCGCCGTACTCCTGTGCGGCGGCTTTTGGCTGTTCGCGATGGGTCAGCTGGAGGACCTGCCGGCCCGCGGCACCATGCAGGAGGCGAATGCGCGCGCCGCCGTCGGCGATCCGACGCCGGTCGCGGCGCCGATCATCCTCGGCTTCCCCAGTACCGCCGACCCCGCCGCCTCACGCCGGCCCGCCACCACCGAGGCAGGGGACGCGGCCGGCGCGGTCGACGAGAACGGCCGGCCGGTGCGCTACGTGGAGGGGTCCGGCATCGCTGCGCCCCGCCCCTCCGGACCGCTGGTGCGCGAGGAACAGCCGACGATCCTCCCCGCCGCCCCCGCGCGCGGCCCAGACCCGGAACGGTTCAAACTCGTCGTCATCGAGAATGCGGGCACCGTCAACGTGCGCTCGCACCGGATTTCGCTGGCCTATATCGACGCACCGGACGCCGAGGCGACCTGCACCCGCCCCAACGGCTCCACCTGGCCCTGCGGCGCGCGGGCGCGCACCGCGCTGCGCCGTCTGGTGCGCCGCCGGGCGATCGACTGCCTCCAGCTCGACCGCACGTCCGAGGCGCCGGTGCGCGCGGCCGACTGCGAGGTCGCCAATACGAACCTGTCGCAATGGATGGTTGAGCAGGGGTGGGCCCGACCCACCGCGGACGCGCCGAAGATCTATGCCGAGCTGAACAAGGCGGCGGTGGACGCCGGGCGCGGCCTCTACCAGGCCGACGGGCGCTAGGCCGTCAGCCTTTGATGGGCTCCGGATCGCGGGTGAAGACGCCCTCGCCGAGCATCCCCGTCCAGTCGATCTCGTAGGGGCCGGTCATCACGATGCGCCCGCCCGCGAGGCCGATCGTCAGCGGTCCGCCCGGAAGCTCGACGACGACCTCCTCGGCCAGCCGCCCGATGTGGTGGCCCACGGCGGCGATGGCGCAGGCCGCCGTGCCGCATGCCCGCGTCGGTCCGACGCCGCGCTCGTGCACGACCGCCCGCACCCGCGCCGGGCCCTCCACTTCGACGAAGGAGATGTTGGCGCGCGCGGGGAATACCGGGTGATGCTCCAGCATCGGCCCGACGACGCCGAGCGGCACCGCGTCGAGCGACGGGACGAAGAAGACCGCGTGCGGGTTGCCGACGTTGGCGCAGGCCGCCGGGCCGAGATCGGCGAGGAGCGGCTCGTCGAACGTCAGCGCCTGCGGGTCGCCGGCGCCGGCGGCGAGCGGGATGTCGGCCGCGGCGAACCGGGGCGTTCCCATGTCGACCGAGATGCCGCCGGGCGCGCGCCAGGCCCGCATCGGACCGCCGGCGGAGGCGATCGTCACCTCCGGTGCGGACTGCTCGTCCAGCAGGATGGCCGCGACGCAGCGGGCCGCGTTGCCGCACGACTCCACCTCGCCGCCGTCCGAGTTGATGATGCGCATCAGTGCCGTCTCACCCGCGGGCGGCGGGGCGATGATGATGAACTGGTCGAACCCGATGCCGGCGGCACGATCGCCCAGCGCCCTCACGCCCTCGGTCGACGGGGTGTAGGGGTGCGAGCGGGCGTCGACCACGACGAAATCGTTGCCGAGGCCGTTCATCTTGCGAAATGGAATCATCGGCATGGCCTCGGATCGATTCCGATGAGATAGGTGCTGAGCGGTACGACTGCCCGTTGCCATGCCGCCTGCGGAAATGCAAGGCACCCCTCCGTCGGCCGCAGGTCCGCGCCGCGCGCGCCGGGGCGCGAGACATGGAAGAAGATCGCCGAGCCGCCTCCGGCGACGCGCGGGCGCTGGTTGTGATCCGTCACGACGACGACGTCGTAGAGCCCGTCCGCGCGCCGCAACGCCTCGTGCGAGGCCGCGAAGGGGCGCTTTACGTAAGCGTTGTAGCGGCCGCTCGCCGGGGCGTCGCACCAGCCGTCCTGCGCCCGCGCCGGGCGCTGCGGCAGCGGCAGCGGCACGGGCCGCCGCGTCAGCGCCGCCAGCGGAGTGACCCGCCCGCGCGGGGTCGCCCCGTCGCCCTCGCGCTTGAGCGCGGCGATCCCGCTGCGCCCCATCGCGGCGCGCAGAACGCGCCCCTCATGGCTGACGATCACCTCGGTCGGGTGCCCCGGGCGCGGCCGCACCAGCACCGGACGGCGCCGTCGCGCCGGCTCCCGCCGCACGGGCCGGACACCGGGCAAGAGGGATGACGGGGTCAAGATCACATCTCTTCACATTCGGCCATGGATGGCGAGCCGAGGCGGAGTGGGGCAAAATTCGTGATCGACGGCACAAATGTTTCCCGACTCTTCACTTATCTAAGGGATCAGGACACCACAATGGGAGGGCCAGGTGAACAAGAGGACCATCCTGATTATCGATGACGACGAGGACCTTCGCGAAGGTCTGAGCGAACAGATCGGCTTCTACGACGAGTTCGCCGTCATCACCGCCGACACCGCCCAGCGCGGCGTCGCGGCCGTGAAGAGCGAGGACATCGCGCTCGCCATCGTCGATGTCGGCCTGCCGGATCTCGACGGACGCGAGGCGGTCCGGCTGATGCGCAATGCCGGCTTCAAGGCGCCGGTGGTCATGCTCACCGGCCACACTACCGACGCCGACACGATTGTCGGCCTGGAGGCGGGTGCGAACGACTACGTCACCAAGCCGTTCCGTTTTGCGGTGCTGCTGGCGCGGATCCGGGCGCACCTGCGGCAGTTCGACCAGAGCGAGGATGCCACCTTCGCAATCGGGCCCTACTCCTTTAAGCCGTCGGCCAAAATCCTGCTCGAGCCCGATGGGCGGCGGATCCGGTTGACCGAGAAGGAAACCGCGATCCTCAAGTATCTCTATCGGGCGGGCGAAAAACCTGTCACTCGGGATGTTCTCCTGCACGAGGTCTGGGGATACAACTCAGGGGTGACCACCCACACGCTGGAGACGCATATCTACCGCCTTCGTCAGAAAATCGAGAAGAACCCCGCCTCCGCCGAGCTTCTGGTGACCGAGGCCGGTGGTTACAAGCTCATGCCGCGGGCGGTGACCGCCTAACGTGAGTCTCGCCCGTCATATGGCGGTGATGCGGAACGCGCCGATGCTGAAGCCCCTCGGAGACGAGGCGCTCAAGCTCCTCGCGTTCGGCAGCTTGCCGCGGTCCTATAAACCGAGGCAGGCCCTCTTCGAGGTCGGAGACGATGCCGATGGCGCCGTCCTGATCCTCGGGGGCCAGGTGAGGCTGGTGTCCCCGGCCCAGAGCGAGGGGCCGCAGGTGGTCGGCGTCGGCTACCTGCTGGACGGCCTGGCGCTCGTCGTCCCGGCGCGCCGCTCGATGAGCGCGGTCGCGCAGACCAGCTGCGAGGTGCTCGCCCTGCCGCGCGACCAGATGCATCGGATCCTGGACGAGTTTCCGGAGACGGCCGAGATCCTGCGCGCCCAGCTCGCCCGCAAGACCCTGTCGATGATCGAGGAGGTCAACGCGTTGCGCGACCGGCTCGGCGGCCCGCCCCCGACACGCGACTGACCCGCCACCCGGTGCGATCGGCCATCCACGCAGGCCGCGCCCGTCAGACGGCGAGGCGGCGCTGCGGGTTGGACGGATGGCGCCCGATGCGCTCGAGGATCCCTTCGATGGGCATGGCATCGTCGATATGGCTGCCCTGACCGAAGTGGATGGAGTAGGCGAGCGCCGCCTCCACGTCCTCGGCCGAGGCGACCGCGACGGCCGAGACGTCCGTCCGCTGCTGCCGGGCGGCTTCGATCAGCGCCCGCAGCACCGTGTCGCCGGCGCCGCCCTGGGCGAACCGGATCGCCTCCAGCGGCACCTTCACGTGGCTGAGCGGCAGTGTTCCGGGGGCGAGCAGCGTCCCCGCCGCCTCGGCCGCCCGCTGCACCGTGCCGACGCCGCTCCCCAGCACCTCCAGGAACTTCGAGCGGAGCGGCCAGTTGAGGTCGCGGCGCGGGTCGCCGTCGAGCTGGAGCCGCAGGATGCCGGCGCGCGAACTCACCCGGCCGGCCATCCGCCGCAAGCGGTCCAACACCTCGTGGCTGCGCAGCTGCGCGCGCGTCAGCGGCACCAGGCAGGCCGGCAGCCGGCCCCGCCCGTCCCCCCACAGCAGCCCCAGGTCGTGTTCCAGCAGCTCCAGCATCGCAGCCGCCATCTGCGGGACGATCGCCCGGTCGGTGTCGCCCGGCACCTCGCCGGGGAGCGTGCCCAGCTCGGCGAGGCGCCCCTCGTCGTACCAGCGCGCCGTGACGTCCACCGCGACGACCTCGCCGCTCATCAGATCGACGATGGGCTGGTAGAGGTTCAGCACCTCCCCCGCCTCGATCGCCCGGCGGATCTTCTTGCGGCGGGTGGCGCGCCCCTCGTGCTCGACCAGCAGTTCGGCCTGGTAGCGCGTCGCGCCGACGGTATGGTCCGCCTTGGTGTGGAAGAGAGCGAGATCGGCGGCGCGGTAGAGCGCGGCGGAATTCTCCGCGTCCGTCGGAAAGGCGGCCGCGCCGATCGAGAACTCCACCGCCATCGCCCCGCCGCGGTAGTCGAAACTCACCTTGCGCACGTTGGCGAGGCGCTCGACCAGGCGGCCGATATCGTCCGGATTGTCGAGTTCCGGCACGACGATGGCGAATTCGTCCCCGCCCAGCCGCGCCAGCAGGTCGCCGCCGCGCAGGTTGGACGCCAGCGTCGCCGCCACGGCCTTCAGCGCCTCGTCGCCCGCCTCGTGGCCGTGGCAGTCGTTGATGGACTTGAAGTCGTCGAGGTCCACGAGCAGGAGGCCGACGGCATGGCCGGTGCGGATGGCGCTGGCGATGTCCCGGTCGAGGCGCTGCTGCCAGTGGAAGCGGTTGGACACGCCCGTCAGCGCGTCGATGTTGGCGGCCGTCCAGAGCCGCATCTGGGTCTCCCGCTCCTCGGTGATGTCCTGGTAGAAGCCGAAGATGATGTCGTTCCCGTCCGCGTCGGTGGTGAAGTAGCCGATGGAGCGGACGATACGGGGCGTCCCGTCGGCGCAGCGGAAGGGAAGCGCGAAGCTGTAACCGGACCGCTCCGACACCGCGCGGGCGACGTTGCTCATCACCACGTCGCGCACGTCCGGCTCGAAGTAGCGCACCGCCTCGTCGATCGTCGGAGCCTCGGAGCCCGGCGGCAGGCCGTGGATGCGGTAGGTCTCGTCCGAGAAGCTCACCTTGTTGTCATCGAGATTGAGCTGCCAAAAGCCGATGCCGACCGACGTTTCCACCCCGGAGAGCACGGTATTGCGGATCTCGAGCGCATTGACGGCGGCGTTGAGCGCCTTCGACTCGCGCAGGACGTCGAACACGGTTTCGGCGCTCGCCTGGGCGGCCGGGGCGTTCGCGGCGTCGCCCGCGCCGCGCATCAGGAGGATCGGGTCGTCTTCGGCGCGGCGGTCGCACAGGGCGGTCCACGGTGCGTCGATGCCGATCGGGGCGATCGCGCCGGGCGGCAGATCACGAACGGCGGCGATGCAGCGTGTCACGAGGCTGTCGGTCGCGGCGTCCAGGTCGCGGCCCTCGAAGGTGCCGGAGGCGATGCGGCTGCCGCACTGCGGCCACACCAGGACCACATCGTCGAGGCCCCCTGCCCAGCGCGCCAGGCGGATCAGGCGTCGCTTCTGCTCCAGAGATTTCACGGTGTGCCTTTCACACGGGCCGAACGGTCGATTTCCCGCCGACGGAGCATGCGAATGCCCCCGTCTGTGCTCAAAAGCACAACGCGCGCCATCGGCGGCGACTATGTTCACATTTGTAACATCGCCGTGGTTTAATCACGGCACGAAAATAGGTCAGCCATGAACGACGAAGAGATGCAACGCCAAGGTTGCATCGTATGTAAACGCCAGGCGGCCTAGCGCCTGGGCACGTCGCGCGCTAGGGTCGCGCGGATCGTTCCCACATCACCAGCACGGAATTGCGAGGGGCCTGTCGCCCAATGTCGTCGAACATTCTTGCCAACGCCATAGCGGCGACCCGGCGGACTTTCATCACGGTTGCCGCATTCAGTTGCGTGGTCAACCTGCTGATGCTGACCGGCCCGCTCTTCATGCTGCAGATCTACGATCGCGTCCTGACGAGCCGGTCGGTCCCGACCCTGATCGCGCTGACCGGCCTCGTGGTCTTCCTCTACTGTTTCATGGGCATCATCGATCTGGTGCGCTACCGGATCCTGACCCGCGTCGGCCATCGGTTCGATGACGCGGTCGGCCGCTCGGCCTTCCTGTCGCAGGTGTCCGCGCCGGTGAAGTCCGGTCCGCTGGCCGCCAAGTCCGAGCCGGTGCGCGACGTCGACCAGCTGCGCCAGTTCTTCTCCTCGCCCGGCGTGACGGCCCTGTTCGACATGCCGTGGATGCCGATCTACATCGCCATCGTCTTCGCGATCCACCCGCTGCTGGGCATGCTGGCGCTCCTCGGCGCCTTCGTCCTCTTCGCCATCGCCCTCGTGACCGACCGCGCCGCCCGCCCGCTCATCAAGCAGAGCGGCGAGTTCTCGGCGCAGCGCAATTCGGTCGTCAGCTCCGGCCGGCGCAACGCCGAGGTGCTGCACGGCATGGGCATGCTGTCGGCCGTCGGCACCGTGTGGGACAACGTGAACGACCGGTTCCTGGCCGCCAACGCCCGCGCCGCCGACGTGATCGGCATGTCGACCGTGGCCTCGAAAGTGTTCCGCCTGTTCCTGCAATCCGCGGTGCTGGCGCTCGGCGCCTTCCTCGCGATCCAGCAGATCATCTCGCCCGGCGCCATGATCGCCTCCTCCATCATCATGGCCCGCGGCCTGCAACCGGTCGAGATGGCGGTGCAGAACTGGCGCGGCATGCTGGCCGCGCAGCAGGCCTACCGCCGCCTCAAGGCCCTGTTCGAGCGGCCGGACGAGATCGAGCCGATCGACCTTCCCGCTCCGCGCCGCGACCTGACGCTCGACGGCGTCACCGTGCTGCCCCCCGGCTCGCGCACGCCGACCCTGGTGGACATCCGCTTCCAGGTGAAGGCGGGCACCGCGCTCGGCATCATCGGCCAGTCCGGCTCCGGCAAGTCGACCCTGGCGCGGGCGCTGGTGGGCGTGTGGCCGGCGGTCCGCGGCAACGTCGCCCTCGACGGCGCGCCGCTGCCGCAGTGGAAGCCCGATTCGCTGGGCCGGCACCTCGGCTACCTGCCGCAGGACGTCGAGCTGTTCGAGGGCACGATCGCCCAGAACATCGCCCGCTTCGACCCCGACGCCGAGGACGAGAAGGTCATCGCCGCGGCCAAGATCGCCGGCTGCCACGACCTGGTGCTCTCCTTCAAGGACGGCTACTCCACCGCCATCGGCGACCAGGGCGCGACGCTCTCGGCCGGCCAGCGCCAGCGGATCGCCCTCGCCCGCGCGCTCTACAACGACCCGTTCCTGATCGTCCTCGACGAGCCGAACTCCAACCTCGACGGTTACGGCGACTCGGCGCTCAACCGGGCGATCACGATTTCCAAGCAGCGCGGCGCGATCATCATCGTGGTCGCGCACCGCCCGTCCGCCCTCTCGGCGACCGACAAGCTGTGCCTGATCGAGAACGGCCGCATGGCCGACTTCGGCGACCGCGACGAGGTGCTGAAGAAGGTGATGCGCCGCGAGAAGGTCGACAACGTGCGGCCGACGCCGCAGCTCCAGGGCACGGCGACCGCGCGGCAGACCGCGCAGACGCACCACTCCGCGCAACCCGCACAGCAGGACGACGCCGGGGCCGACACCCCGCCGCGCCAGGCCTCCACGAGCAACAAAGCGTAACCCGCGAAGGGATCCAGTCCGATGGCGCTTCCCGTCAAAAAAGGGACGACGGCTTCCACGGCGAAGCCCAAGTTCTCCTCCTCGATCCGCTCGTATGTGATCGGTGGCACCGTGGCCTGTTTCGCGCTGCTGTTCGGCTTCGGTGGCTGGGCGGCGACGGCCAAACTCGCCTCCGCCGTCATCGCCGGCGGCACCGTGGTCGTCGCCAGCAACGTCAAGCAGGTGCAGCACCCGGACGGCGGCATCGTCGGCGAGATCAACGTGGCCGACGGCGACCGTGTGGAGGCCGGCCAGCTGCTGCTGCGGCTCGACGAGACGCTGGTCGCCGCCAACCGCGCTCTGGTCGACGGGCAGATCGTCGCCATGGAGGCGCGCCTCGCCCGTCTTCAGGCCGAGCGTGACGACTCCGAGACCATCCCCGCGCCCGAAGAGCTGGCCCAGCGCATGAACGAGCCGCTGGTGAAGCGCGCGATGGCCTCCGAGCACAAGGTCTTCCAGGCCCGCAAGGACACGATCGCCGGGCAGACCGACCGGCTGAACGAGCGCACCAAGCAGCTCGAGCAGCAGATCGAGGGCCTGCGAGCGCAGCAGAAGGCGAAGGAAGACGAGATCACCCTGATCGACGAGGAACTCGAAGTTCTGGGCGGGCTCTACGATCGCGGCCGCACGACGCGTGACAAGATCGTCAATCTGCGGCGCAACCGGACGCGGCTGGAGGGCGAGCGCGGCGAGCTGGTGAGCCAGATCGCCATCGCCGAGGGCAAGATCAACGAGACCGAGCTCGAAGTGCTGCAGCTCACCACCGACCGGCGCGAGAAGACCTTCTCCGAGATCACCGAGCTGGAACCGGAGCTCGCCAACCTGAAGGAGCGGCGCATCGCCGCCGACTTCCAGCTCAAGCGGATGGACATCCGCTCGCCGGCCGACGGCACGGTGTTCGAGCTGGAGGTGCATACGGTCGGCGGCGTGGTGCAGCCGGCGCAGACGATCATGCAGATCGTCCCGCAGGCCGACAAGCTGGTGATCGAATCGCGCATCGCCACGACCGATGTCGACAAGGTCGCCATCGGCCAGGAGGCGACGGTCATTCTCTCCGCGTTCGACTACAAGACCACCCCGCAGCTGAAAGGCGAGGTATCGTTCGTGGCCGCCGAGGCGAGCTTCGACGAAGTGCTGAACACGACGTTCTACGCCGTGCGCATCTCCCTGCAGGAGGGCGAGCTGGACCGGCTGCCGGAGGACCTGGTGCTGATGCCCGGCATGCCGGCCGAGATCTACATCTCCACCGGCGGGCAGACCGTGGTCGAATATCTGACCAAGCCGCTGACGCAGCAGATCCGCCGCGCCTGGCGCGAGAGCTGACCGGCGGCCCCCTCCGGGCCTCGCTGGCGCCTGACGATCGAAGGAAGCGGCCGGGTGCCTACTCGGCCGCTTCCTTGCTTTTGGCGTCGGCGTCCGGGGCGGCGCGCAGCGGGGCCTCGCCCTCGTCGCCGGGCGCGAGGCGGGTGTAGGGCTCCGGCGTCACCTCCGCCCACTTGCGGTGCCCCTCGACGAGGCCCTCCAGGCGCTGGAACTCCAGCCGCTCCTCGTCCTGGCGGCGCACCTGCGCCTCGGTCTCGCTGGCGAGGTTCGGCTCCATCCCCAGCCCCACCAACGCGTCGCGGCCGAACCGGATCGCCGCGTCGATGGTTTCGCGGCGCTGGTAGTCCACGCCCGCGTCGAACAGCGTCAGGGCATGGCGGCGGTCGAAGGCCCGCACATAGATCTTCGCCTCGGGATACTGCGACCGCAGCAGCGCCACGATCGCATTGGTCCGGTCGGGCGGCGACGTGCACACCGCGATGAGCCGGCACCGGTCCGCCCCCACCGATCGCAGGACGTCGAGCCGCGAGCCCTCGCCGTAGAACACGCGGCTGCCGAAGCGGCGCGCCTCCGTCACGCGGTCGGCGTCATGATCGAGGATGATGGGGCGATAGCCGCCGGCGAGGAACATCTGCGACACCAGCTGCCCGAAGCGGCCGAAGCCGATGATGAGGACGTCCCCCTCCGCATCGTCGAAGGTCTCGTTCATCGTCGCGGCCGGCTTCTTGCGGATGAGGAGCGGCGACAGGAAGCGGATGAGGAACGGCGTCGTCACCATCGAGATCGTCACCACGGCGATCAAGAGGCTGGCGTCCTCGGCCGAGATCAACCCGCGCCGCTCCGCCGCCGTGTAGAGCACGAAGCCGAACTCGCCGCCTTGCGACAGCAGCAGCCCGGTCTTCGTCGCCGTCGGATGATCGCCGCCGAAGACGCGCACCAGGACGTAGATCATCCCCGCCTTGAAGACGATCATGCTGACCAGCCCGCCGAGGATCGTCTGCCAGCGCTCCAGCACCAGGTCGAGGTCGATCGTCATGCCGACGGCGAGGAAGAAGAGGCCCAGCAGCAGGCCGCGGAAGGGCTCGATGTCGGCCTGCAGCTCGTGACGGTAGTTGCTCTCGGCGAGGAGCACGCCGGCGAGGAAGGCGCCCATCGCCATCGAGAGGCCGACCGACATCATCGCCGTCGCCGAGGCGAGAACGACGAGGAGCGCCGCCGCGGTCATGATCTCGGTGCCGCCGAGCCGCGCCAGGATGCGGAACATCGGCGACAGCAGATAGTGGCCGATGAGGATGATCACCGCGACCGCGGAGAGCGCCGTGACGATCGAGAAGGCGACCTGCTCCCCCTCCATCGACGGTCCCGGTGCCAGCAGCGCCACCACGATCAGCAGCGGCACGATCGCGAGGTCCTGCATGAGGAGGATGGCGAACGACTTCTGGCCGTAGGGCAGACGGATCGCGCCGCGCTCGTCGATCAGCTGCATGACGAGAGCGGTGGAGGACATGGCGAGGCCGAGGCCGGCGACGAGCGCGGTGCGCCACGATATGCCGATCAACAGCGGGTAGGTCATGATCAGTCCCGCGCACAGCACCACTTGCAACAGGCCGAGGCCGAAGATGTCCCGCCGCATCGCCCACAACCGGTGCGGGTTCAGCTCCAGCCCGATCAAGAAGAGCAGGAAGACGACGCCCAGTTCCGCGAACTCGACGATCTGCTCCGGCTGACGCGTGACGCCGATCACCGACGGGCCGAGCAGCACGCCGGCGAACAGGTAGCCCAGCACGGATCCGAGCCCGAGGCGCTTGGCGATCGGCACGAAGAGGACCGCGGCACCCAGGAAGATGAGCACGGTCAGGTAGGCCGGCGTGTGGTCGCCGTTCATCTGTCACCCTCGTCGTATCGGGCGTCCGCGGGCGGGACCGCGGCGCTCAGGGGGATGGATCGGTGGTCGGGTCGCAGGCGGCGCGGCGGGTGGCGGCGCGTCGAGCGCGGGTAGCTTATCTGAAGTTGTCGTGCCTTGCGATCAGGGCGCGCAGGCCGCGATCAGGAGGCGATCTCCTGCGCGACGTCGATCGTGTCGCGCACGCCGATGTCGGCATAGTGGGCGTCGAGGAACGCGCTGGCCGCCCGCTGGCCGATGTCGTTGAGGTGGCGCAGGAACGACCACTCCCCGTTGAGCTTGGACGAGGACGACAGCGGGATGAGCTCCGCGCTGGCGATGCGGTGGATGCGCACGCGCATGTACTCCTCCTCGTCGAGCTTGCCCTCGGAGATCAGCCGCTGGACGAAGTGGACCGCGCGCAGCTCCTTGAGCAGCGAGGAGTTGAAGGTGATCTCGTTGACGCGGTTGACGATGTCCCGCGCCGTGACGGGTGTGTCGCTGCGCTCGATCGGATTGATCTGGACGATGACGGTGTCGGCGACGTCGGTGTTGTAGAACAGGGGGTAGAGCGGCGGATTGCCCATGAAGCCGCCGTCCCAGTAGGGCGTCCCGTCGATGAAGACCGGGGTGAAGAGTTCCGGCACGCACGCCGAGGCGAGCAGCGCGTCCACCGTGACCTCCTGCGGCCCGAATATGCGCGCCTTGCCGGTGC
This sequence comes from Acuticoccus sp. I52.16.1, assembly GCF_022865125.1. Lineage (NCBI taxonomy): Bacteria > Pseudomonadati > Pseudomonadota > Alphaproteobacteria > Hyphomicrobiales > Amorphaceae > Acuticoccus > Acuticoccus sp. I52.16.1. The sequence goes on from NZ_CP094828.1 coordinate 2,115,774, forward strand.
GCACGTTGGTCGCGGCGACGAAGAGGCGGATGTCGTGGCAGGCAGCGACCGCGTCGAGGTCGACATAGGCCTCGATGATCGGCCGCAGCGGGTTGATGTCGAGCGGGTTGGCGAGCGCCGGCGAGATGAACCGCGAGGCGAGGTCGAAGGCGAGGTAGGTGGGCGAGGAGTCGAGGCTCCAGTTGCCGAACACGCGATCCATCAGCGTGCGCTGGAAGGGCGAGAAGCGCGCCGCGTCGGACACGTCCCGCCAGAAGCTATCCAGCGCGGCAACCGCCGCGGTCTCGCCGCCCTTGACGTAGCCCGAGACCATCACCGCGGCGTTCATCGCCCCGGCGGAGGTGCCGGTGACGCCGTGGATGTCCACCTTGTCGCTCTCGAGCAGGGTGCGCAGGACACCCCACGTGAAGGCGCCGTGCGCGCCTCCGCCCTGCAGAGCCAGATTGATCTTCTTACGTCCCATCGAATGGTCCCCGAGGCACGCCGGCCGCGAGGGTCCGGGCGTCCTAGTAATCCTCGAAGGCGAAGCGCATCAGCACGGGAAGGTGGTCCGAGCCCGCATCGTCGAGCCGCTGGACCTGTGCGATGGCGACGCCCGCGGTCAGAATGTTGTCTATCGGCAACCCCACGTAGGGTCGGTATGCAAGTTCGACACCGCGCAGCAGCCATGTCGGACCGATGCCCGTGGTCGGCACGGTCTGCGTCAGCGAGGCGGTGCGGCGGACGGCGAGGCTCCACGGCGCGGCGTTGAAGTCCCCCGCGATGATGCGCGAGCCCGTGATCGCCCGCAGCGAGCCGACGTTCAGCGAGATATCCTCACTCTGGCCGTAGGGCCACGGCCAGCTGAGGTGATGCGAGGCGAGCGTCAGCGCCTTGTTCTCGAGGATCACCGTGGCGCGCACGAAGGCGGACGAGTTGCCGCAGATGGGCTCGCCGCTGAACGGGTACTTGGAGAGGAGCACCGTATCGGCCCAGCGGCTCCGGCCGCTACAGGTGGCGACGTGGGGATAGACCTCCATCAGCTCGACGAGCCGGCGCCCCTGCGGCATCGGGGTCTCCTGCAGGGCGGCGAAGTCAGGCTTGAGGTCGGTCAGGAGGGTGCTGGCGCGCTGCCAGTTCTGCGCCGCGTTGAATTGCAGCAGCGTATAGGTCTTGCCGGCGGTGAGGCGGATCGACGTGTCCGGCAGCATGTAGTGGGCGGCGCCGGCACCCGAATAGATGCACAGCCCCAGCACCACGAGCGCCAGCCACCGGCCGGCGCCCCGCCCCGAGACGAGCCGCACCAGTGCCGCCACCCCCACCAGCACCACGAGATGGGCACGGAAGTGGGCCAGGCTGTCGAGCGCGGGGTGCTGCGATCCGAAGTAGCCGAGGATGATCGCCAGACCGCCGACAAGGACGATGAGGCTCCAGCCCCATCGCCAGAGAGTCGCGAGGACCGTCATCGAATGTCGGTCGATGGGGTCAGGCCGTCCACCCGCCGTCCATCGACAGCAGCGTGCCGGTGATCGAGGCCGCGCCGTCGCCGCAGAGGTAGACGGCGAGCGAGGCGACCTGCTCGACCGTGACGAACTTCTTGGTCGGCTGGGCGGCGAGCAGCACGTCGTGCTTGACCTGCTCTTCGGTGATGCCGCGGGTCTTGGCCGTGTCGGGGATCTGCTTCTCGACCAGCGGGGTCCACACGTAGCCGGGGCAGATGGCGTTGACGGTGATGTTCTCCTCGGCCACCTCGAGGGCGACGGTCTTGGTCAGTCCGGCGATGCCGTGCTTGGCCGAGACGTAGGCCACCTTGCCCGGCGAGGCGACGAGGGCGTGCGCCGAGGCGGTGTTGACGATGCGGCCCCAGCCGGCCTCGCGCATCAGCGGCACGGCGTGCTTGCAGGTGTGAAAGGCGCTGGAGAGGTTGATCGCGATGATCGCGTCCCACTTCGCGTCCGGGAATTCGGCGATGCCGGCGACGTGCTGGATGCCGGCGTTGTTGATCAGGATGTCGACCGAGCCGAGCTCCGCCTTGGCGGTGGCAATCATGTCGGCGATCTCGGCGGGCTTCGTCATGTCGGCGGCGCTGTAGAGCGCCTTGACGCCCTTGGCCTCGAGACCCTTGCGCTCGGTCTCGATCTCGGCCGCGTCGCCGAAGCCGTTGATCATCACGTTGACGCCTTCGTCGGCGAGCGCCTTGGCGTAGGCGAGGCCGATCCCCGACGTCGAACCGGTGATGACGGCGGACTTACCCTTGAGCATGGAGGACTCCTTCGCCCGGTCGGGGCGCGTTCTGGATCGAGGCGGCGTCGGCGGGTGCGCCCGACGGGTGCGCTGCGGTCGCCTGCGGGTTCCCATCAGAATTAGCGTCTGCGCTGCACTGCACAAGTCAAAAAGCGACCGGATCCTCTTCATGCATAAGGCTTCATAAACTTGTGACGTAATCGGCGGAGGGTGACGCGGACGTCATCTTCGGGGGGCGGGATGCCGCGGGGCGGCCGGCCCCCGTTTGCCCCGCCCGGTGCGACGCCGTATATCCCGCCCAGTGGACGGAGAGGCCTTCATGAACATCGTCAGCCCCATCGTCGCTTCGGGACCGCGGGAGCGGCGGCGATCCATCCCGGTGGACGTCGGCGGCGTCACCGTGGGCGGGGACGCGCCCATCGTCGTCCAGTCCATGACCAACACAGACACGGCCGACATCGCCGCCACCGTCGACCAGGTGGCCGCGCTGGCGGCTGCGGGCTCGGAGCTGGTGCGCATCACCGTCGACCGCGACGAGTCGGCCGCGGCGGTGCCGAAGATCCGCGACCTGCTGGCCGCGCGCGGCGTGACCGTGCCGCTGGTGGGCGACTTCCACTATATCGGCCACAAGCTCCTGGCCGACCATCCTGGCTGCGCCGAAGCGCTGGCGAAATATCGCATCAACCCCGGCAACGTCGGCTTCAAGGCCAAGCGCGACACGCAGTTCGCCTCGATCGTCGAGATGGCCTGCCGCTACGACAAGCCGGTGCGGATCGGCGTGAACTGGGGCTCGCTCGACCAGGACCTCCTGACCCAGTTGATGGACGTCAACAAGGCCTCCGCCACGCCCGTCTCCGCCGCGGCGGTTCTGCGCGAGGCGATGGTGCGGTCCGGCATCTCCTCGGCCGACCGTGCGGTCGAGCTGGGCCTCGGGGCGGACAAGATCCTCATCTCCGCCAAAGTGTCGGACGTGCAGGAACTGATCGCGGTCTACCGCGACCTCGCCGCGCGCTGCGAATATGCGCTGCATCTGGGGCTGACCGAGGCGGGCATGGGCTCGAAAGGCATCGTCGCGTCGTCGGCGGCGCTCGGCATCCTCCTCCAGGAGGGGATCGGCGACACGATCCGCATCTCGCTCACACCCGAGCCCGGCGGCGACCGTACGCTGGAGGTGAAGGTCGCGCAGGAACTCCTGCAGACGATGGGCTTCCGCGCCTTCCTGCCGGTCGTCTCGGCCTGCCCCGGCTGCGGCCGCACGACCTCCACCGTGTTCCAGGAGCTGGCCAAGGACATTCAGGGCTACATCGGCACGCAGATGCCGGTGTGGAAGCAGGCCTATCCCGGCGTCGAGCGGCTGAAAGTCGCGGTGATGGGCTGCATCGTCAACGGGCCGGGCGAGTCCAAGCACGCCGATATCGGCATCTCGCTGCCGGGCACGGGCGAGACCCCCTCCGCCCCCGTCTTCATCGACGGCGAGAAGGCGATGACCCTGCGCGGCGCCGACATCGCCGCCGAGTTCAAGGCGATCGTCGAGGACTACGTCGCCAAGCGCTACGCCGAGAGCTGAGCGCCGCGACGGCGCCCCCCCCCCGTGAACCTTCGCCGGCGCTGACCTATTTCTATCAGGTGGCGCGCGCTCCGGTGCGCCGATCCGAGGGGAGCGGTCATGGCGTTGGATAGAGGGACGGTCGATCTTTCCGGCCTGCCGGAGTGGCGGCTCGAGGACGGCGGCAAGGCGATCCTGCGCACGGTGAAGTTCCGCAACTTCAACGAAGCGTTCGGCTTCATGGCGCGGGTCGCGTTGTCGGCCGAGAAGATGGACCACCATCCGGAATGGTCGAACGTCTACAACCGGGTCGACATCCGCCTGACGAGCCACGACGCGGGTGGCCTCACCGAACGTGACGCGAAGCTGGCGCGGGCGATCGACCGCGCGGCGGGAGGAGCGGCATGAGCGAGGACGTGCGCATCGGCGAGATCCTGGGCCCCGACGCCCGCGGGGCGAACACTGGGCAGGCGTTCGAGAAGGACGAGGCCAAGGTCCGCCGCAGGTTCTGGCCGACCTTGCGCAAGGCGGCGCGGCAGGTGCCGTTCACCCGCGACCTGGTGGCCGCGTACTATTGCGCCATGGACCCGGACGTGCCGTTCCGGGTGCGGGCGACGCTGCTGGGCGCCCTCGCCTACTTCGTCAGCCCGATCGACGCGATCCCGGACATGCTGCTGGGTGTCGGCTTCAGCGACGACGTGACGGTGCTGATGGGCGCGATCGCGATGGTCGCCAGCCACATCACCGACCGGCACCGCGAACGCGCGAAGAAGGCGCTGGAAGACTAGGAAGGCGAGCCGGGCGGCCGGCTCGCGGAAGTTTGATCGGCCGGGCGCCGTCGACGCCGGCTGCGGTACGGCGCCGCGGGGCGAGGCCGGGGCAAGGCCGCCTCGTCAGGCTGGGCTGCCGCGCGCTGGCGGACTACCAGCCCATGCGTTGCGGCGGTACGTCCCACGCTCGGCGTTTGCTCTCGGTACGAGCCTCCACGTCCGTCAGTCCGATGTCGGCGAGCATGCGCGCGTCGAGACGCTCGAGGTGGCGGCGCTCGGTCCAGACGTCGAGCCAGAGACCGACGATACGGGTGCGCTTGATCCAACCTGTCGTCGGAAGGGTGAGATGCGACAGAACGTGTTCCACTGGCCGTCCTCCTTGTACCAGCCGTTGCGCCGTTGATTTGCGATGCTTCGGACTATAAGTAAAACGAAACGTCCTGATCGTTTCGATCACGGGATTTGATGTTATGATGCGGACCTTGGATTTGGCGGCACTGCGAAGTTTCCTCGCAATCGTCGAGCACGGTGGGGTGACGCGGGCGGCCAAGCGACTGAATCTGACGCAGTCCGCCGTCTCGATGCAGTTGAAGCGCCTGGAGGACGGGCTCGGCCACATCCTGCTCGACCGCGCGCGCAAGGGCATGACGCCGACCGCGGCGGGCGAGCAGCTCGCCTCCTACGCCCGGCGTATGCTTGAGCTGAACGACGAGGCGCTCGCCCGCCTGACCGAGCCGTCCTACCAGGGCGACTTGACGCTCGGCGCTCCGCACGACGTCGTCTACCCGCACATTCCGCAGGTGCTGCGGCTATTCGCGCGCACCTATCCGCGCGTGCGCGTGCAGCTCCAGTCGTCCTACACCAGCGTCCTGAAGGACCAGTTCGCGCGCGGCGAGGTCGACGTCATCCTCACCACCGAGCTGGCGCCGGACCAGGGGTCGGAGGTGCTTCAGGCCGGGCCGCTGGTGTGGATCGGCGCGCCGGGCGGGCAGGCCTACCGCCAGCGTCCGCTGCCGCTGGCGTTCGAGAACGGCTGCATCTTCCGCCCCTGGGTGCAGCGTGCGCTGGACGCGGCGCACATCCCGTGGGTGATGGCGGTGGAATCGCTGTCGATCCGCACGGTGGAGGCGACGGTCGCGGCCGACTTCGCGGTCCACGCCGGGATCGAGGACACCCTCCCGCCGCAGCTGGCGCAGATCGACCATGGCGGCCAGCTGCCCCCGTTGCCGACCACTTACATCGCCATGTACGTGTCGGATGGGCCGAATGCGGGACTGGCCCACAAGCTCGCGGAGGTCATCCGCAACATGTGGGCGGCATCGGCGCCGCTGGACGTACCGGCCGCCGCGGAGTAAGGCCCGCAGTCACAAGGGGTTCGTGCGGGTCGACGACAGCGCGGGCGCGGCGCGAGGGAAGCCTCGCACCAGCTCCGTGCAAGCCGCCCGCCGTACCTCAAAGGCACGACACCGACGCATGCCGAGACGAGCGCCTCGTTCAGGCTCTCTTCAATGGTGCCGGTTAGAGTGCTTGAGTGTGACCCCCGCTCCACGGTCAAGATCGTGGGATCATGACAAACCGGTCATGATGCGGGACTTGACCCCGGCGCGCGACACCTGAAATGGGTGAAGCGTGCCTCGACGGACCAAGGACAAGGACTTTCCCGAATGCGGTCGATCGCAGCCCTCATCCTCATCCTTTTCCCCTTATCCGCCAGTGCGCAGGTACCGCAGCTCTTGCAGCAGTACAGTGACTGGGAGGCCTACCGCTACGAGGCCAACGGTAAGGTGACCTGCTACCTGCTGTCGAAGCCGAAGACCCTGGCGCCGAGCAACCGCAACCACGGCGACGTCTTCTTCTTCCTGACGAGCCGTCCCGCGGACGACGTCACCAACGAGGCGAGCGTCCTCGTCGGCTACCCCTTCGCCCCCGACTCGACCGTCACGGTCGACATCGACGGGCAGGCGTTCTCGCTTTTCACCAAGGACGACGGCGCCTGGGTTGAATCTCCGGCCGACGAAGCCCAGCTGGTGGCGGCGATGCGCGCCGGCACCCGGATGACGGTCAAGGGCCAGTCCGCTCGCGGAACCGAGACCACCTACACCTTCTCGCTGTCCGGCGTGACCGCCGGCTCGAACCGCATTTCCACGGGTTGCAATAGCTGAATGGCCAATCTCGCTCTCCTCAAACGGCGCACCGCACCGCAGGCGATCACGCCCGACGTGCGCACGCTCGAGGTGGAGGGCGAGCCGCAGCTGATCGGCGCCTCGCGAGACGAGCTGGCGACGCATCTCGCCGCCATCGGCGTGCCGCCGCACCAGATCGCGATGCGCACGGCGCAGCTGTGGCACTGGCTCTACGTCCGCGGGGTCGAGGATCTCGCCGACATGACCAACGTGGCCGCGCCGGTGCGCCAGGCCCTGGCCGAGCGCCTGCCGGTCGGCAGCGCCGAGATGGTCGACGAGCAGATCTCCGTCGACGGTACCCGCAAGTGGCTGCTGCGCTTCCCGGCCAAGGGCGCGGGCCGCCCGGTCGAGGTGGAAACGGTCTACATCCCCGAGGAGAGCCGCGGCACCTTGTGCGTCTCCAGCCAAGTGGGCTGCACGCTGAACTGCACTTTCTGCCATACCGGCACGCAGCGCATGGTGCGCAACCTCACCGCCGGCGAGATCGTCGAGCAGGTGGTGTTCGCGCGGCGCCGCCTGGGCGACCTCGTGGGGGCCGAACGTGCCGCCAACGGGCCGTCAGAGGGGCGGATGGTGTCGAACGTCGTGCTCATGGGCATGGGCGAGCCGCTCTACAACTTCGACAACGTGAAGGCCGCCATGGCGGTGGTGTCGGACGGGGATGGGCTGTCGCTCTCGCGCCGGCGCATCACCTTGTCGACCTCCGGCGTGGTGCCGACGATCGAGCGCGTCGGCGCCGAGATGAACGTCCTGCTGGCGATCTCGCTGCACGCGGTGCGCGACGAGGTCCGCGACGTGCTGGTGCCGATCAACCGCAAGTACCCGATCGCCCAGCTGATGGACGCGTGCCGCAACTATCCGGGCCTCTCCAACGCCCGGCGCATCACCTTCGAGTACGTGATGCTGAAGGGCGTGAACGACAGTCTCGTCGACGCGCGGGCGCTGGTGGAGCTGATCCGCGGCATTCCGGCCAAGATCAACCTCATCCCGTTCAACTCCTGGCCCGGCGCACCCTACGAGTGCTCCGACTGGGACCAGATCGAGGCGTTCGCCGACATCGTCAACCGCGCGGGCTACGCCTCACCGGTGCGGACGCCGCGCGGGCAGGACATCTTCGCCGCGTGCGGGCAGCTGAAGTCCCAGTCGCAGAAGATGTCGGCGCGCGAGCGACGGGCCGAGGCGGTCTAGATGTTCGCGATCTGGGGCCTCACCGCACAGATCATCATGATATCGCTGGCGATCCCGACCGCATGCCTCGCGGCGTCGACGGTCGCGACACTCGTGCTCTTCGGCATCGACCCGGCGACGCTGTCCGGATCGACATGGCCGCAGATCATCCACCTGGGCGTCGTCGTCCTGTCGATGACGCTGGGGGCGATCGTCTCGTCCTTCTGGCCGGCGATCATCGCCGCGACCATGATGGAGGGGTTCAAGCTGCGCAGCGTGCTCGCCTCGATGCTGGCGGGCGCGGCGGTCGGCCTCATCCGCGCCGTCCCGCTGGGCGCGACGATGGCGGGCGAGGCCCCGCCGATGGACACAGCCGCCGCGCAACTCTCCATCGCCTGCGGTGCGCTCGGCGGTCTCGCCTACTGGGCCATCGCCGGGCGCACGGCCGGCCAGTGGCTGGAACTGCCCTGGTTCGAGGAGCGCCGCTGGCGCTGACGGCCGCATCACCGCCATCGGCACGATACCGCGCGCGGACGGTTGCGTATTCGCCCGCGAGCGTCTATATCGCGCGCTCTACCGAAAAGGTCGCCCGGCCACGCTCGGCAAAGATTGCCGAGCTGACGTTCGCTTTGAGCGTTTGGGGGCATGCCGCGGCGGCCGCTACACGGAGTTGAAAATGCCCAAGATGAAAACCAAGTCGGGCGCCAAAAAGCGCTTCAAGATCACCGGAACGGGCAAGGTTCTCGTCGCCCAGACCGGCAAGCGGCACGGGATGATCAAGCGGTCGACCAAGTTCATTCGTCAGGCTCGTGGCACGACCACGCTGTCGAAGGCCGACACCAAGGTCGTCAAGAAATCCTTCCTGCCGTACGCGAGGGGCTGAGTCGATGGCACACGTCAAACGCGGCGTCACCGCGCACGCCAAGCACAAGAAGGTCCTGAAGCAGGCCAAGGGCTACTACGGTCGTCGTAAGAACACGATCCGCGTCGCCAAGCAGGCGGTCGAGAAGGCGAACCAGTACGCCTATCGCGACCGCAAGCAGAAGAAGCGCAATTTCCGCGCGCTCTGGATCCAGCGCATCAACGCGGCGGTCCGTCCGCAGGGCCTCACCTACGCCCGCCTGATCGACGGGCTGAACAAGGCCGGCATCGACATCGACCGCAAGGTCCTCGCCGACCTCGCGATGAACGAGCCGGCGGCGTTCAACGCCATCGTCGAGCAGGCCCGCGCCGCGCTCCCGGCCGAGCAGCAGGGCACGCCCGCCGCGGCGTAAGGCCGATACCGCGCCTCCGGGCGCGAGACGCGACGGAAGCCGGTCCTTCGGGCCGGCTTTTTGCGTTTCGGGACCGGATCACCACGGCACCCGCTCGCCCCGCCAGTCGAAGAAGGACCCGGTGTCGGCGGGGGACAGACCGTCCAGCACCGACAATAGATCGGCGGCGGCCTGAGCGGGCGCGGCGGTCGGGTAGCGGTCGGCATAGGCGGCGGTGAAACCGGTGGCGACGGTGCCGGGGTGCAACGCGACCAGGATCGCCTCGGGGCGCGTGCGCCGCAGTTCGATCGCCGCCGTGCGCACGACCTGGTTCACCGCGGCCTTGGCGGTGCGGTAGCTGTACCAGCCGCCGAGCGCGTTGTCGCCGATGGAGCCGACGCGGGCCGACAGCACGCCGACCACCGCCCGCCCGTCACGCGGGACCAGCCGCAGCGCGTGCTTCAGCACCATCGCCGGCCCGATGGCGTTGACCTCGAACTGCCGGCGCATCGCGTCCGGCGTCAGCGCGCGGATGGTCTTTTCCGGCTCGGACCCGTCGATGACGAGCGCGCCGGTGGCGATCAGGATGTGCGCGAAGGGGCCGTGCAGCGTGCCGAGATGGCGCGCGACGCTCGCCTCGTCGGCGACGTCGAGGCCGTCGCCGGAGCGGGAGAGGCCGTGGACGGCGGCGCCCCGCGCGGCGAAGGCGGCCGCGAGGGCGGCGCCGATGCCGCCGCTGGCGCCGACGATCAGTGCGCGGTCGTTCCCGTCGCCCGGCAGGCGATCAGGCCGCGGCGGCGCGGCGGCCCTTCCACGTGGTGCGGAATAGGGTGTCCCAGATGGAGGTCGTCACGCCGTAGTTCACCGTTTCGTCGCGGTGGTGGTGGATCGCGTGGTGCCGCTTCAAATGCGCCGCATAGAACCACTTCATCGGCATGAAATGGCAGGCCGAATGGGTGAATTCGTAGAGCAGGTAGCCGATCTGGATGCCGGCCGTGAACGTCAGGCTCAGCGGCAGCGAGCCGAACACCGGCCAGAAGAAGACCACCCCGAAGAGCGACGGCCAGGTGAAGAACTTGAGCATGTGGATGCCGTCCTCGCGGAAACGCGACGGCTTGTTATGGTGGGCCCTGTGGCCCGGGAAGATCTTGCGGATCGCCTTGAGCACCGGCCGCTCCGGCTCCCAGTGCAGCACGAAGCGATGAAGCAGATATTCGAGGAACGTCCAATAGAAGACGCCGACGGCGAACAGCCCGACCATGATCAGCGGGTCGATGCCCAAGGCAAGCGCGGTGCCGAGGTAGAGGATGGTGAGGCCCATCACGCCGCAAAAGACGGCGGTCAGCCCCTCGGCGCGGATCATCGCGACGGGTGACATCTGGCCGACGATCGGCTTCGGCGCACTGTCCGATGCGGCTTGGGTCTGCGTGGCGTCGGTCATGGCGATCCCCAAATTGGATCCGAACAGTCGTCTTTTGCCTGCGATACGCCTCCGGCGCAACAGTCGTACGACGACGGTCAGGGTTGCCCTACGCGGAGCTTTGTGAAAATCGTGATGCAGTACGGCAACGTTTACAAGACAATGCTGCCGTCCGCCATCCTCGACAGTTCAACATTCGCCGTCGTTTGCTAGTCTGACTGCAACCCAAGGATCGCCTGACCGATGAATGCCGTCATCAGCCCTGACAATCTGAGTGAGATGCAGGCCTCGATCGAGGCCGAGATTGCCGCGGCGAGGGACGAGGCGTCATTGGACGAGGTCCGGGTCGCCGCGCTCGGCAAGAAGGGCAGCGTCTCGGAGCGGATGAAGACGCTGGGCGCGATGAGCCCGGACGAGCGCAAGGTGATGGGCCCGGCCCTCAACGGCCTGAAGCAGGCGATCACCGAGGCGATCGGCGCCCGCCGCGAGGCTTTGAAGACCGCCGCGCTGGAGCGCCAGCTGGTCGAGGAGCGGCTGGACGTCACGCTCGACCCGCGGCCGACCGGGCTGGCCCGCGGCCGCATCCACCCCATCAGCCAGGTGTGGGAGGAGCTTTCGGCGATCTTCGCCGACCTCGGCTTCCGCGTCGCCGAGGGGCCGGACATCGAGACCGACGATCTCAACTTCACCAAGCTGAATTTCCCCGAGGGTCACCCCGCGCGGGACATGCACGACACCTTCTTCCTGCCGCAGCGGCCGGACGGGACGCGGCGCCTGCTGCGCACGCATACGAGCCCGGTGCAGATCCGCACCATGCTGAAGCAGAAGCCGCCGATCCGGATCATCGCCCCCGGCCGCACCTACCGCTGCGATTCGGACCAGACGCACACGCCGATGTTCCACCAGGTCGAGGGCCTCGTGGTCGACAAGGAGAGCCACGTCGGTCACCTGAAATGGGTGCTGACGGAGTTCTGCCGCGCCTTCTTCGAGGTCGAGGACGCGGCGATGCGCTTCCGTCCGTCCTACTTCCCGTTCACCGAGCCGTCATACGAAGTCGATATTCGTTGCCGCCGGTCGGCCGACGGCATCGAGCTCGGCGTCGGCGACGACTGGCTGGAGATTTTGGGGTCCGGCATGGTCCACCCCAACGTTCTGGCCAATTGCGGGCTCGATCCGGACGTTTACCAGGGCTTTGCTTGGGGCATGGGCATCGATCGTATCGCCATGTTGAAGTATGGCATGCCCGACCTTCGCGACCTATTTGAGGGCGACGCGCGGTGGCTCACCCATTACGGGTTCCAGCCGCTCGACCGTCCATCTCTCGCCGGAGGCCTCTCTAGGTGAAACGACTTGCGGCCGCTGTCGCCATCGCATCGGCCGTAACGCTCGTCGGTTGCTCGACACCGCCGACGGATGTCCGGATTTCGACCTACAAGGTGTCCGGCAACTCGCTGTCCTCGCTGGAGCGCTCGCTGAGCGTCCACGGGCCGACGGTTCCGGGAACCCAGGGGCGCGCCTTCGCCGCGGTGGAGACGACGTTCCTGCACAACTTCGAGCCGGTTGAGGCGGGCGGGCGTTGCCGCTATAGCCGCAACGGCCGCGTCGGCATCCGCTCCGACGTCATCCTCCCGGAGTGGCGCCAGCGAGACCGGGCGTCGCCCGACCTCAGAGCCAAGTGGGATGTGATCTCGCAATACGCGGTGATCCACGAAGCCGGGCACATAAAGATCAGTCAGAAATATGCGCGCATTTTAGAGACTGCTTATAAAAATGCCTCCGCGCCTACTTGTGAGGCATTGGATGCACAAATGGCAGCCACTATAAGGCCAATCGCAGCCTCACACGTTGCGGAGCAGGAAGAGTTCGATAGAACGGACGCTCCCCGCTTCCAGCGCTACCTGCGTCGGTACGGGTACACTGCCGGCAGCTAAGTCCCTCGCTCAGAAAGCTCGCGAGACCCGCGATCCATGAAGTTTACATTGTCCTGGTTGAAGGACCATCTGGAGACGGATGCGTCCATCGACACCATCGTTGATCAACTGACGGCGATCGGCCTCGAGGTCGAGGGCGTGGAAGACCGCGCCGCCGCCCTCGCTCCGTTCCGCATCGCCCGTGTGGTCGACGCCAAGCAGCATCCCAACGCGGACCGCCTGCGCGTCCTCACCGTGGACCCGGGCGACGGGTCCGCCGTGCAGGTGGTGTGCGGCGCGCCGAACGCGCGCGCCGGGCTGGTGGGCGTCTTCGCCGCGCCGGGGACCCACATCCCCGGCACCGGCGTGGACCTGTCCATCGGCTCCATCCGCGGGGTCGAGAGCCGCGGCATGATGCTGTCCGAGCGCGAGATGGGCCTGTCGGAGGACCACGACGGCATCGTCGACCTGCCGCAGGACGCCCCCGTCGGCACGCCCTACGTGGAGTGGGCCGACGTCGGCGACCCGGTGATCGAGATCGGCGTGACGCCGAACCGCGCGGACTGTCTCGGCATCCGGGGGATCGCGCGCGATCTCGCCGCTGCCGGCCTCGGCACGCTGAAGTCGCTGGAGGTGGCCCCCTTCGCCGCCGACGGCAGCCCTGCGCCGACCGTGACAATCGCGGCCGACGACCTCTGCCCCGCGTTCGCCCTGCGGCTGATCGAGGGTGTCAGCAACGGTCCCTCGCCCGACTGGATGCAGCGGCGGCTGGTGTCGATCGGTCTGCGCCCGATCAACGCGCTGGTCGACGTCACCAACTACCTCACCTACGACGTCGGCCGCCCGCTGCACGTCTTCGACGCGGATAAGGTGGCCGGCGATCTCGTCGTGCGCCGCGCCCAGGACGGCGAGCGGTTCGAGGCGCTCGACACGCGGACCTACACCCTGTCGCCCGAGATGGTGGTGATCGCGGACGACAACGGCGTCGAATCGCTGGGCGGCATCATGGGCGGCGAGGCCTCCGGCTCCTCCGAGACGACGACGCGCGTGCTGGTGGAATCGGCCCTGTGGGATCCGATCAACATCGCCCGCACGGGCCGGACGCTGGGCATCCACTCCGATGCGCGGCACCGCTTCGAGCGCGGCGTCGACGCGGAGTTCACCCTCCCCGGCCTCGACTATGCGACGCGGCTGATCCTCGACCTGTGCGGCGGGACCGCCGGGCCGGTGCAGCTCGCCGGTGCGGTGCCCGACACGGCGCGGACGATCGCGTTTCCGGCGACCGAGGTCGCGCGCCTCTCCGGCCTCGACGTCGACGAGGAGAAGCAGGCCGAGGTACTCGAGCGTCTGGGCTTCGCGGTCACACGCGCCGAAGGGACATGGACGGTCAGGACGCCGAGCTGGCGGGCCGACGTCGAGGGCAAGGCGGACCTCGTCGAGGAGATCGTCCGCATCGTCGGCATCGACGATGTAGCGCCGATGCCGCTGGTGCGCGTCGACCCGGTGGCGCCGAAGGTGCTGACCACGCTGCAGCAGCGGATCGCGACCGTGCGTCGCGCGCTCGCCTCGCAGGGGATGACGGAGGCCGTCACATGGTCCTTCGTCAGCCACGAGGACGCGTTGGCGTTCGGCGGCGGGCAATCCTCGCTGCAACTCGCCAACCCGATCGCCGAGGCGCTGTCGGACATGCGGCCGAGCCTGCTGGCCGGGCTGGTGCGGGCGGTCACGCGCAACGTCAATCGCGGCCATCCGGACCTCGCCCTCTTCGAGGTGGGTCAGGTGTTCGCCGGCGACGAGCCCGCCGACCAGACGACGCAGGCCGCGGGCGTGCGCCAGGGCCGCAACACGCCGGCGACGCTCGGCCGCCACTGGGACGGCGACGAGACGGCCGACGTGTTCGACGCCAAGTCCGACATCATGGCCGCCCTGACCGCGATCGGCGGGCCGGCCGATCGGGCCGAGATCACCCGCGACGCGCCGCCGCACTATCATCCAGGACGCTCCGGGACCCTGCGCCTGGGCTCCAACATCCTGGGCCACTTTGGTGAGCTGCACCCGGCGGTGCTGGCGGCGATGGACGCCCCCGAGCGCCTGGTCGCCTTCGAGCTGACGATGGAGAAGGTGCCCGAACCGCGCCGCAAGGCGACGAAGAAGCCGAACTACTCGGCCTCGCAGCTGATGCCGGTCCGGCGCGACTTCGCGTTCGTGGTCCCGGAGGACATCGACGCGCGGGCGATCACCCGCGCCGCGCGCAGCGCCCGCAAGGACCTCGTGTCCGACGTCGCGGTGTTCGACGTCTACCGTGGGGTGGGCGTGCCGGACGGGCAGAAGTCGGTCGCGGTCGAGGCGGTGCTGCAACCGAAGGACCGCACGCTGACGGACGACGACATCGACAAGGTCTCGGCCGACATCATCGCCGCGGTGACGAAGGCGACGGGCGCGACCCTGCGCGCCTGAGCGACGGGGGGCCGGCCCCGCCGGCTCCCAGCCTGACCCGAACATTGGGGCACACGGTGTGCGCGGGCGCGCCTCGCTTGCGGCGGACGGCTGCGACCTTTACCTGTTCCGCGGCGGACACAGACAAAGGCGGACCATGGCCTCCCTTCTCACCCTCATCCTCAAAGTCATTCAGATCTATCAGTGGATCGTGATCGCGTCCGCGATCTTCTCGTGGCTGTACGCCTTCAACGTGGTCAACCCGCGCAACCAGATCGTCGAGACCATCGGTCGCACGCTCTACCGCCTGACCGAGCCCGCGCTGCGCCCCATCCGCCGCATCCTGCCGGACCTCGGAGGGATCGACCTGTCGCCGATCGTCCTCCTGCTGGGCCTCTATTTCCTGCAGCTCATCATCGTCAACAACTTCGGCACCCTCGCCTACTGAGCGACGCGGAGGGCGGGGGTCGACCCTCGCCCGGATGCCCGCCGGCGGGCATCCCGTGCCGTTCGCGCGCCGCCGAATGGCGCGGCGGCGTCCCCGCGTCCGCGGGCTATTCGGTGCTGCGGGCTTCGTCCGGAATCATGATGGGGATGCCGTCGCGGATCGGGTAGGCGAGCTTGGCCTTGTCGGAGATCAGCTCGTTCGCCGCCGCGTCGTAGCGCAGCGTCGACTTCGTGACCGGGCAGACCAGCAGCTCCAGGAGCTTCGGGTCGATCTTGTGTTCCTCAACCATCGTGTTCCTCAAAGCGAGGCGCACCGCGCCTCTTCAACGTGCGGACCGGACGCGCGTTCGGTTCGGGCGTCCGTCAGTTCAGTACGGGTTCGTCGCCGGATTGGCGGGCCACTTCCATCTCTGTGATGGCGACCAGCGTCGCGGCGCGGGCGGCGAGATCGGGCGCCTCCAGCAACGCCTGCTTCTCGGCCGGGCCGTAGGGGCTCATCATCGCCAGCGTGTTGACCAGCGCCTCGTTGGAGGCCGAACGCACGGACTTCCAGTCGGCCTCGAGGTCGTTGGCGTCGAGATAGGACTGGAAGGCGCGAATCAACGCGTCGCGATCGACGTCCGCCTCGCAGGCGTCGGTCAGGAGATCGGACTTGAAGCGCTCGGCGGAAATGCGGCACTTGCGGTATGGGAGCGGGGTCGGCAGCTCCTCCAGGACCGTGAACCGGCACACGCCGCCGAGCTGGATCAGATACCGCCCGTCCCCGGACTCCTGGTAGGAGACGATGCGGCCGAGCGCCCCGACCTGACACAGCGCCGGCTCCTCGACGCTCTCGTCATCGGCGTCGGCGCCGAAGCGCGGCTGCACCATGCCGATGACGCGGTCGCCCGCCATCACGTCGTCGATCATCTTGACGTAGCGCGGCTCGAAGATGTTGAGCGGCAAGTGGGCGCGTGGGAGGAGCAGGGCGCCGGATAACGGAAACACCGGCACGATGGACGGAATCTCGTCGACGGTCTCGTAGAGCGCATTACCGATGCGCATGATCGTCCTCCTCGCGTTCGCGTGGTGTCAGGCGAACAGGATCGACGCCATCTTGCGGCGTCCGGCCGCGGTCGCGGGGTCCTTGGGGCCCCAGGCATCGAAGAAGTTCATCAGCTCCTGGCGTGCGGCTCCCTCGTTCCACTCGCGGTCCCGCCGCAGAATCTCGATCAGCTCGGCGACGGCGCCCAGCTTGTCGCCTTCTCCGGCGAGGGCGACGGCGTACTCGAAGCGCGCCTGATGATCGTTCGGGTCGGCGTCCACCTTGGCCTTGAGGTCGGCGGCACCGCCGAGCGCGGCGGCCTGATCGGCGAGGCCGATGGCCTTGCCCAGCGCCTCGACGGCGGGGTCGGCGCGCATGGCGTCGGGAATCTGGCTGAAGATGTCCTTGGCCTGCTCGATGTTGCCGGACGAAAGGCTGACCATGCCGAGCCCGGCGATCGCCTCGGTATTCTCCGGGTCGATCTGGAGGACCTGGCTGTAGAGCATCAGCGCCTGCTCGTACTCGCCGGCCTGGTGGGCGGTGGCGGCCTGCTCCATCATCTCGGCGACGCCGTCGTCGGCCGGGCCGGCGATGCGTTCGAGGAACTGCTTGATCTGTCCCTCGGTCTGCGCGCCGACGAAGCCGTCCATCGGCTGGCCCTGGCGGAAGGCGATGACCGCCGGGATCGAGCGGATGCCGAGCTGGCCGGCGATCTCGGGATGCTCGTCGATGTTCATCTTGACGAGCTTGACCGCGCCCTTGGTGGCGGCGACGGCCTTCTCCAGGATCGGCGCGAGCTGCTTGCACGGCCCGCACCACGGCGCCCAGAAGTCGACCAGCACCGGCACGTCGCGCGAGGCCTCCACCACGTCGGCCATGAAGGTCTGCGTCGTGGTCTCGACCACGTCGCCGGGCGCCGCCGCGGACGGCGTGCTCGGAGTGGAGGAAAGCTGCTGTCCGCCGGGACCCAACAGGGTGCTCATACGTTGTCCCATTCGCCTTGTCGTTCGTGGAAACATGGGCTCGCGACCGCCCAAGACAATCGGTCCGAGGCGAAACTCTTACGCGTCCGCGTCCGGCGCGGGAAGCGTCATGACGTCCGGCTCGTGTCCGGCGCGGCGCAGGATCTCGAACAGCTCCGCACGCGCGAGCGTCACCGTGGCCGTATTACGCAAGGGGTGGACGTTGATGAGGTCCGCCTCGCCCAGCGCCTGGTGGAAGATGCAGCGCACGGTGCCGGCGTCGTCGTTGATGAGCGCCAGCGGCGTGACCGAGCCGGGCGTGACCCCCAGCATCGCCACCATCGCCTCCGCCGAGCCGAACGAGACGCGGCCCTTGGCGCCGATTACGGTGTGGATGCGCTTGAGGTCGATCGCCGCATCCTCCGGCGCCGTCACCAGGAAGTAGGCCCCCTTCTTGTCCTTCAGGAAGAGGTTCTTGGTGTGCAGGCCCGGGATGGTGCCGCGCAGCTCCACCGCCGAATCGACGGTGAAGGCCGCCTCGTGCTCCACCGTCGGCGGGTCGATGCCGAGCGCGGCGAAGGCTTCGGCCAGACGGTCGAAGCCTCGCGGTGCCGCGTCGGGGCTCGCCCCTTCGCTCAACCGGCCTTGGCGACCGCGCGGGCCGCCAGCACCGAGACGAGATGCGCGCGGTACTCGGCCGAGCCGTGAATGTCGGCGAGCATCGTCTCGGGGTCGATGGCGATGCCGGCGACCGCGTCGGCCGACCAGTGGGCGGCGAGCGCCTCTTCCATGGCGGTGACGCGGAAGACACCCTCGTTGCCCGAGCCGGTGACCGCGACGCGCGGACCGTCCGCCGTCATCGCCACGAACACCGCGCACAGGGCGTAGCGCGAGGCCGGGTTGCGGAACTTCTCGTAGGCGGCCTTCCGCGGCACCGGGAAGGAGATCTTTACGATGATCTCGTCCTCGTCGAGCGCGGTCTCGAAGATGCCCTGGAAGAACTCGTCCGCGGTGTAGGACCCCTTGGAGGTCGTCACCGTGGCGCCGAGGCCGAGCAGCGCGGCCGGGTAGTCCGCCGCCGGGTCGTTGTTGGCGACCGAGCCGCCCATCGTCCCCATGTTGCGCACCGCCGGGTCGCCGATGGTGGCGGCGAGGCCCGCCAGCGACGGCAGCACGCGCTGGATGTCGGCCGATTGGGCGATCTCGGAGTGGGTCGACGCCGCGCCGACGACGACCGTGTCGCCCTCGACGGTGATGCCCTTCAGCTCCGGGATCTTGGTGAGGTCGATCACGTCGGACGGAGCGGCGAGGCGCTGCTTCATCGTGGCGATCAGCGTCTGCCCGCCGCCGAGGAACTTGCCGTCCTCGGCCGCGGCGAGCTTGGCGACGGCGTCGTGCAGCGAGGTCGCCTTGGTGTATTTCGTGGCGTACATCGCTTACTCCGCCGCCATCGGGGTGGCCTTCATCTCCGAAGCCGCCGCGTCGATCGCCTTGACGATGTTGTGGTAGCCGGTGCAGCGGCAGATGTTGCCTTCCAGCTCCTTGCGGATCGTCTCTTCGTCCAGCCCCTCGGGGTGACGCTTCACGATGTCGACCGCCATCATGATCATGCCCGGCGTGCAGAACCCGCACTGCAGGCCGTGGTGGGTGCGGAAGGCGGACTGCATCGGATGCAGCGTCTCGCCGTCCGCCAGGCCCTCGATGGTGGTGATCGCCGCCCCGTCGACCTGCGCCGCGAACACGGTGCAGGACTTCACCGCCTTGCCGTCGATATGGACGGTGCAGGCGCCGCACTGGGACGTGTCGCAGCCTACATGGGTGCCCGTGAGGCCGAGGTGCTCGCGAATGAACTCGACCAGTAGCGTCCGGTCCTCCACATCGCGCGAGACCGCACGGCCATTCACCGTCAGTTTGACTTCGCTCATCGCTCCCCTCGCTCTCGGGCGCCCGGCGCCCTTTAGCGTTATTCCAACTTAGCCCAGTGCTACCAGAATCAAGAGCACAGCCGCAAACGCTAGAACGCCCCAAAACCACGCACCGCCCCAGATGCGCTTGGCCGACGCGACCTCCAGTTGCGTTTCGATGCTATCTTCCGGATGCAGCGCGCTGATTCCGGCCTGGCCGGCGTCCTCGAACTCGTTCCTGGCGAGTTCGGCGCGGCTGCCGCGCTGCGGTTCGATCCGCCCCGCGGTGCCGGCGATCACGGCCGGGTCCACCGGCGCGTCGACCACCGTATCGGCGTGGGACATGGTGCGCGGCGGCGGGGCGCTCAGCTTGGCGCAGAACTCCTCGAAGAAATCGGCGGCGTACTTCTTGGCCGTGGTGTCGACCAGGCGCGAGCCGAGCTGGGCGAGCTTGCCGCCGACCTTGGCGTCGACCTGATAGGTGAGGATCGTCGCGTTCTCGCCGTCCTCGGCGAGCTGCACGTCGGCCTTGCCCTTGGCGAAGCCCGCGACGCCGCCCTTGCCCTCGCCCTGCAGCGTGTAGCTGGCCGGTGCGTTCTCGTTGACGATCTCGACGTCGGCGTCGAACGTCGCCTTGACGGGGCCGACCTTGGCCTGAACGCGGGCGACCATCTCATGGTCGCTCTTCTTCTCGAGAGTCTGACAGCCTTTGATGCAGTCCTTCAGGATTTCGGGGTCGTGCAGCGCCTCCCACACCACCTTGCGCGGGGCCGGGATGCGGTGTTCGCCGGTCATTTCCATAGAAAGGTCTCCGTTGAGGGCGGCGCTGGAACGCCGCTCGGGCCGCTGGGACGGCGTTGAACACGCGCGGCCGTTGGTCCAGACATTGCCCGGTTCACGCCGGCCCCTCAACACTTCCGGCGATATGGTGCCTACATGACGCTCTCCGTCCTCATCGCCGACCCCTGGGACGGCTACGCCCTGCTCGACTCCGGCGGTGGCCGCAAGCTGGAGCAGTACGGCGACGTGCGCCTCGTCCGGCCCGAGCCGCAGGCGATGTGGCAACCCGCCGACCCCGCCCTGTGGCAGAGCGCCGACACCCGCTTCGAGGGCACCGACGACGAGGACGGCCCCGGCCGCTGGAGCGATCCGGTCGGCGACTTCACCGTTCCGATCGGCCCGGCGCGCATGGTCTGCCGCCTCGGCAACAACCACCATCCGGGCCTTTTCCCCGAGCAGAAGCCGCATTGGGACAACGCCATCGCCGCGCTGAAGGGCTTGGAGGGGGCCGAGGTGCTCAACCTCTTCGGCTATACCGGCGCGGCCTCGCTGCTGCTGGCGGCCGCCGGCGCCAAGGTGACGCACATCGACGCGTCGAAGAAGGCGATCGCCTGGGCGCGCGAGAACCAGGAGGCCTCCGGGCTGCAGGATGCGCAGGTGCGCTGGATCTGCGAGGATGCGTCGAAGTTCGTGGCGCGCGAGGTGCGGCGCGGGCGGACCTACCAGGGTATCCTGCTGGATCCGCCCAAGTTCGGCCGCGGACCCAAGAACGAAGTCTGGAACCTGTTCGATGATCTGCCGCCGCTCATGGCCGACGTTGCCGCCATCACCGCGCCGGACGCGCGCTTCGTGATCCTCACCGCCTACGCGATCCGCGCCTCGGCGCTGGCGATCGGCCGGCTGATGGAGGAGACGATGGCCGGCCGTGGCGGCCACGTCGAGACCGGCGAGCTGGCGCTGCGGGAGCGCTCCGGCCGCCTGCTGCCCACCTCGATGTTCGCCATCTGGCGGCCGGGCGACGCGCCGGAGACCCGCTCGTGAGCGCGCGGACGGGGAGCGTCAAGCACGTCACGTCGACCGCCAACCCGCTCATCAAGGCCGTGCGGGCGCTGCACCAGCGCAAGGCGCGGGCGGAGAGCGGGCTCTTCCTCGCCGAGGGGCACAAGCTCGTCCTCGACGCGCTCGCCGCCGGGTGGACGCCGACGATGATCGTCGCCATGGAGCCGGCGACCGACGCCGTCTCCGACCTCGGCGCGCGGGTGCGGGCGCTGGGGGCGGACGTGGTCTTCGCCAACGCCGCCGTGATGGAGAAGGTCGCGCGACGGGAGAACCCGCAGACCGTGATCGGCGTCTTCGAGCAGCACCTCGCCGATCCGAAGACGATGCCCGCCGGCACCATCGTCGCCCTCGAGGAGCCGCGGGATCCGGGCAACGTCGGCACGATCATCCGCACCGCGGACGCGATCGGCGCGGCGGGCGTGATCCTCATCGGCTCCAGCGCCGACCCGTTCGGCGTGGAGGCCGTGCGCGCCACGATGGGCTCGATCTTCCACATGCCGCTCGCCCGGATGGACGCTGACGCCTTCGCCCGCTTCGCCGCCGCGCGGCCGGGGCCGATGATCGGCACCCACCTCGCCGGCAGCGTCGACATCCGCACCATCGACGCCGGACCGTCGCACATTCTGCTGATGGGGACCGAGCAGTCCGGCCTCACCGCCGCGCTGGCGCAGCGGTGCGACAGCCTGGTGCGCATCCCGATGGCGGGCAAGGCCGACAGCTTCAATCTCGCCATCGCCACCGCGATCGGGCTGTACGAGCTTCGCCGCCCCCACCTGTGACCCGGCAGCGCCCGGTATGGTGAACGCAAGGTCATGGAATTCCGACAAATCCGCGGCATTCGCCGCAGAGTCGGGCCGCCGTCAGCCGGTGAAGCAGTAGACATCCCCGGCGTTGGCCGCGTCGGGCAGGTCGGCGATCGTGCCGGCCACCGTGGCCGCGTCCACCGGCTGCGCGAAATGGAACGCGTGCGTGGCGCCGAGCGAGAGGTTGAAGCGGCGATAGCCCAACGCCTCGGCCCGCTCTAGCGCGGCGAGGCCGACGCCGCGCTGCACCGTGGTGAATTCGAAGGAGAGCGTCGCGACCCGGTGCGAGAGACCCGCCAGCACCTGATCCTCCAGCCCCTCGACGTCGATCTTGATCGTATCGGGGACGCCGTAGCGGGCGATCAGCGCGTCGAGCGTGGTGAGGGGCACGGTGGCGCTCTCGTCCCATCGCTCCCCGGCCCACGCCTCGGCCTCCACCGCGGCGGAGACGAGGGCGCCGGACCCGGTCGACACGGTCGGATTGCGCGGGTTGATGAGGAGGCGAAGCGTCCCCTCCTGCGCGCCGACGGCGGCGGCCACGACCGTCACGCGGCGGTTGGCGGCGAAGGCGAGGCGGAGGAATGTGGCGAGCCGAGGCTGCGGCTCCACGGCGACGACGCGGGCGCCGAGCCCGGCGAACACGCGCGCATGGTCGCCCACGTGGGCGCCGATATCGAACGCGAGGCCGCCGGGTGGGACGAACGGGCGCTTCAGCGCCGCGAGGGAGGCGAGGTGCGCGCGATCGAGATGGTAGATGCGCACGCTGCGGGCGACGCCGCGCCAGCCCCGCGCGAAGGCGGCCAGCCCCCGCGCCGCCGCCACGGCTAGAGCTTGGCCTCGACCGCGTCCCAGTACATCGCCGCGACGTCGGGACCGCCGAGCTTCTCCACCGCGCGGATGCCGGTGGGCGAGGTCACGTTGATCTCGGTCAGCATCCCGTCGATCACGTCGAGGCCGGCGAACAGGATCCCCGTCTCGCGCAGGCGCGGGCCGACGCGGGCGATGATCTCGCGCTCCTTGTCCGACAGCTCGGTCGCCGCCGCCGCGCCGCCGCGCACCATGTTGGAGCGGATCTCGCCCTTCTGCGGCACGCGGTTCACCGCCCCGGCGAACTCGCCGTCGATGAGGATGACGCGCTTGTCGCCCTCGCTCACCCGCGGCAGGAAGCGCTGGATGACGTATGGCTCGCGGTAGGTCGCCTCGAACATGTCGAGCAGGGAGCCGCGGTTGGGGTCGCTCGGCCCCAGCTTGAACACCGCCCCGCCGCCGTGGCCGTAGAGCGGCTTGACGACGATGTCGCCAAACTCGGCATGGAATGCGGCGATCTCGTCGCGCGAGCGGGTGATCAGCGTGTCGGGCATGAGGTCGGTGAACTCGAGCACGAAGACCTTTTCGGGCGCGTTGCGCACGCCGGCCGGGTCGTTCACCACCAGCGCCTTGGTCATCTCCAGGAGGTGGGTGGAGGTGATGTAGGCGAGGTCGAACGGCGGATCCTGGCGCAGGAGCACCACGTCCATCTCGTCGATCGGCGTCGTGACCGGCGTGCCGAGGGTGTAGTGGTCGCCCTTCTCGTCGCGCACGGTGAGCGGCTCCAGCGCGGCACGCACGGCACCGCCGCGGAAGGTGAGGCGGTCGGGCGTGGTGTGGAACAGCTCGAACCCGCGGCGGGCCGCCTCCAACAGGAGTGCGAAGGTGGAATCGCCGGCTATGTTGATGCCTGCGATGGGGTCCATCTGGACCGCGACCTTGACCATGGGCGTCTCCTTGTCGGACGCTTCACATGCGGCTCAATCGGCCGAAACGCAATCCTTCATCATTTCATGGCCGTTACGACTTGAGTGCCAGGGCACGTTTGTAGAGGTCCCGCCGGTTGAGCCCGGTCGCCTTGGCGACGTCGGCCGCCGCCGCGCTGACGGGCAGCTTCTCGATCGCGGCCGCCAGCAGCGCGTCGACCTCGGCCTCGTCCAGCGGCCCGGTCGCGGCGGGCGGCGTCACCAGGATGACGATCTCGCCCTTGGCCGGCTCGGCGGCGTAGCGGGCGGCGAGGTCCGGCAGCGGGGCGCGCTCCACCGTCTCGAAACGCTTCGTCAGCTCGCGGGCGACGGCGGCCTCGCGCGGGCCGAGCACCGCGGCGAGATCGGCCAGCGCCTCGGCGAGGCGGTGCGGCGCCTCGAAGAAGACGAGCGTCGCCGGCACCGTCATCAGCTCGCGGATCCGCTCGATGCGGCCGGTCTGCCGGGCCGGCAGAAATCCGGCGAAGAGGAGCGAATCGGTCGGCAGGCCCGCCACGGACGCCGCGGCCATCGGCGCGGCCGGGCCGGGGACGGCATGGACGGCGGCGCCCGCCTCGCGCGCCTCGCGCACCAGGCGGTAGCCGGGGTCGGAGATGAGGGGCGTGCCGGCGTCGCTCACCAGCGCGACCGACCGGCCCTCGGCGAGATCGGCGAGGAGGCGCGGGCGTTGCGCGGCGGCGCCATGCTCGTCGTAGCGCACCAGGTGGGCCTCGATGCCGAAGTGTTGCAGCAGGCGGCCGGTGTGACGCGTGTCCTCGGCGGCGACCATGTCGACCCCGGCGAGCGTCTTGAGCGCGCGCACGGTGATGTCGCCCAGATTGCCGATGGGGGTCGCAACGATGTGGAGACCGGGGGAGGCGGCGTCGACGGAGAAGGAAACGCCGTCGACCACGAAGGTTCTGCGTGCCACGGTAATCCCTGCTTGAAAGGTCGACGATCAATGGTAGAGGTTAGCGCCGTGCGCAAGACGACGATAAAACCTGCCGCGCGAGCCGGCCTCCTCGCGGCCCTGCTCTTCCTCGGCGGCTGCTTCGGCTTCGGCGGGGGCGACGAGCCGACGCCCGACGCCTTCGTCACACGCCAGGACATGCCCACGCAACCGACCGTCAAGACCATCGGCGACGGGTCCGTGACCGTGGCGATGCTCCTGCCGCTCAGCGCCGGCGGCAGCGCCTCCGGCCTCGCCCAGTCGTTCGAGAACGCGGCCGACCTCGCCCTGAGAGACGTCCCGACCGACAACATCCGCATCGAAGTGCGCGACACCGGCGGCGAGACCGACAACGCGCGCATCGCCGCCGACCAGTCGGTGGTGAACGGGGCGCAGCTCATCCTCGGCCCCGTGTTCGCCGAAGCGGTGCGCGGCGCGGCCGAGCCCGCGCGCAACGCCGGCATCCCGGTCATCGCCTTCTCGACCGACGCGGGCGTCGCGGGGCGCGGCGTCTATCTCCTGTCCTTCCTGCCGAAGCAGGACGCCTCGCGCATCGTGTCGTATGCGGCCAGCCAGGGCATGCGCACGTTCGCGGGCCTGGTGCCGAACAACAACTACGGCCTCGTCATGGAGGCCGCCTTCCGCGAGGCGGTGTCGGCCGCTGGCGGCCGCGTCACCACGGTCGAGCGCTACGACCAAGGCAACATCGAAGCCGCGGCACAGGCGCTGACCGGGCGCGGCGCGGTGCAGGCGGTGTTCATCCCCAACGGCGGGGACGACCCGTCGATCGCCGCCAAGGCATTCACGGCCGCCGGCCTCGACCCCAAGCTCCTGGGCAGCGGGCAATGGGCCAACCGCGCGGTGCTCGCGGCGACCTCGCTGGCCGGCGCGTGGTATCCGGGGCCGGCGCCGGGCGGGTTCGAGAGCTTCTCGCAGAAGTATTCCGCCGCCTTCGGGTCCACCCCGCCGCGGACGGCCTCTCTCGTCTACGACGCGACGCTGCTGGCCAACGGGCTCGTCGGCGCCCGCGGCGCGAGCGCGTTCCGCCCCGCCTCGCTCCAGGCGAGCGACGGGTTCCTGGGTGTCGACGGCATCTTCCGGCTGACGCGCGACGGACTGTCGGAGCGGGGCCTCGCGGTCTACGAGGTGGCGCCGGGGGGCGAGTCGAAGGTGATCTCGCCCGCGCCGACCAAGTTCGGCCGCTCCTGACATGACCCGCGCCCGCGCGGTGCTTCGGACGATCCGCCGATGCGCGAGCCGCGGCTGATGGCACGCATCCTCCTGGTGATCTCCGGCGGGATCGCCGCCTACAAGATGCTGGAGGTGATCCGCCGGCTGCGCGAGCGCGGACACGAGACACCGGTGGTGATGACCGACGCGGCGACGCGCTTCGTCACCCCGCTGTCGGTCGGCGCGCTCTCCAACGCTCCCGTGCTGACCGACCTCTTCGACCTCGACCGCGAGCGCGAGATCGGCCACATCCGCCTCGCCCGCTCGGCCGACCTCGTGCTGGTCGCCCCGGCGAGCGCGGACCTCCTCTCGCGCATGGCCGCCGGACAGGCGGACGACCTCGCCACCGCGACGCTGCTCGCCACCGGTGCCCCCGTCCTCGCCGCGCCGGCCATGAACCCGCACATGTGGGCGCACCCGGCGACCGCGCGCAACGTCGCCCGCCTCGCCGCCGACGGGGTGCGCTTCATCGGGCCCGAAGCGGGCGAGATGGCCGAGCGCGGGGAGGCCGGCGTCGGCCGCCTCGCCGAGCCCGCCGCGATCCTCGCCGCAATCGACGCCGCGCTCGCGCCCGCCGCGCCGGGACCGCTGGCGGGGCGCCACGCCGTCGTCACGTCGGGGCCGACGCACGAGCCGATCGACCCGGTGCGCTACATCGCCAACCGCTCCTCCGGCCGCCAGGGGCACGCCATCGCCGCCGCGCTCGCCGCCGCCGGCGCGCGGGTGACCCTCGTCTCCGGCCCCGTGACGATCCCGGCGCCGGCGGGGGTGGACCTCGTCGCGGTGGAATCGGCGCGCGACATGCTGGCGGCAGTCGAGGCCGCGCTGCCGGCCGATATCGCGGTGATGGCCGCCGCCGTCGCCGACTTCCGCGTCGACGCGGCGCCGCACAAGATGAAGAAGACCGACGGCCCGCCGGTCCTGACGCTGACCGAGAACCCGGACATTCTCGCCACCGTCAGCGCCTCGTCCGCGCGGCCGCGGCTCGTGGTGGGCTTCGCGGCGGAGACACAAAACGTCGTCGCCTACGCGCGCGACAAGCTCGCCCGCAAAGGCTGTGACTGGATCGTCGCCAACGACGTCTCGGCCGACGTCTTCGGCGGGACCGAGAACACCGTCCATCTCGTCAGCGAGGACCGGGTGGAGGATTGGCCGCGGCTCTCCAAGGAGGAGGTCGGCACGCGCCTCGTCGCCCGGATCGCCGAGACGATCGGCGCGAGAGGCGACTGACCCGCTGCCACCGCGCCGCAACGGTGCTAGAGGTGCGCCATGATCGACGTTTCCTACACGCTGCTCCCCCACGGCGAGGGTCTGACGCTCGGCTATGCCAGCGCCGCCGCCGCCGGGATCGACCTGCCCGCCGCCGTCCCCGAGGGCGAACCCGTCACGCTTCCCCCCTGGGGCCGCGCGATGGTGCCGACGGGGATCGCCCTCGCCCTGCCGCCCGGCACCGAGGGTCAGGTGCGCCCCCGTTCCGGCCTCGCCGCGCGCCACGGCGTCACCGTGCTCAACGCGCCGGGCACGGTGGACGCGGACTATCGCGGCGAGGTGAAGGTGATTCTCGTCAACCTGTCGGACGAGCCGTTCGTCATCCAACGTGGCGAGCGGATCGCCCAGCTCGTGATCGCGCCGGTCGCCACCGTGACGCTGACGCCGGTCGCCTCGCTAGACGTGACCGCGCGCGGGGCCGGCGGATTCGGGTCCACCGGGCGATGAGCTTCTCCCCGGCCGAGATCGAGCGCTACGCGCGGCACCTGGTGCTGCCGGACGTCGGCGGGCCGGGGCAACAGAAGCTGAAGGAGGCGCGGGTCGCGGTGATCGGCGCGGGCGGGCTGGGCTCGCCGGTGATCGCCTACCTCGCCGCCGCCGGGGTCGGCACGCTGCGGGTGATCGACGACGACACCGTCGCCCTCTCCAACCTGCAGCGGCAGATCCTGCACGGCACGCCCGACGTCGGCCGCGCCAAGGTCGACAGCGCCGCCGAGGCCGTCGCCCGCCTCAATCCCGAAACCGCCTTCGAGGCGCACGCCCACCGGTTCACCCCCGGCAGCGCCGCGCTGCTGGAGGGGTGCGACGTCATCGTCGACGGGTCGGACAACGCGGCCACGCGCTACGCCGTCTCCGACGCCGCCTGCCGCGCGGGGGTCCCGCTGGTGACGGCCGCGGTCAACGGCTACGACGGGTCGATCACCACGCTGACGCCGCACGAAAGCCGGCCCGACGGCACGCCCTGGCCGACCTACCGCTGCCTCTTCCCCGACCCGCCGCCCGACGCGCTGATCGACACCTGCTCGGCGACCGGCATCCTGGGGGTGGTGACGGGGATCGTCGGCACCATCCAGGCGGCGGAAGTGCTGAAGCTGATCCTGGGCGTGGGCGAGCCGTTGCGCGGCCGGCTCCTGCTGTTCGACGCACGCGACATGCGCTTCGACGCGATCGGCTACGACTGGGATCCGGCCAACCCGCTGACCGGGCGGCCGGAGTAGCGCGCTACTCGAGGACGGACCATTCGTCGGTCGGGTCGAAGGTCTCGATCGCGCCGGCGCGCTCCAGCGTGTCCTCGCCAAGGTCCGCCTCGTAGACGACGCCGTTCTCGCCCACCATGATCGACATGATCCCGCTCTCGCCATAGGCGGAGGGAAAGGCGAGGATCGCGTGGCCGGCGACCATGTTGCCGTTGATCATATAGTCGAACGCGCCGCCGGGGGCCGCGTCGCCCTGCCCCTCCAGGATACGGTAATAATAGCCGAAATAGGGGTCGGGCTCGACCTCTTCGCCGCCGATGCTGTACCCTTGCGAGGACGCGCGGGCGATGAAGTCGCCGATCGGGCTTTCGGGCGCGCCGTCCTCCTGCGGCCAGTAGAGGCCGTTGCGCTCGCCCGGATCGCTCAGGATGGCGCCGGCGAATTCCATCACGCCGTCGCCGTCATAGTCGATCTGGCGGAAGGCGGCCTGGACGCGGACATAGGCGCGCAAGAGCTCGATCACGTCGAGCTCGTTCTCGCCGATGCGGCGGGCGGTCAGCTCCTCCCGGCCGGCCTCGGCATCGAACGACCAGGTGCCGTCCGGCGCGTGGACGATCGGGATCGGCACCGGCCACTGATCCTCGCCGATGTTGAGGATGGCGGTGTCCCCCTCCACCACGATCCGGTTCATCGCTTTGTAGCTGGCGAGGAAGTCGCCCCAGTCCTGGCGGTCGCGGGCGGGGTCGTCGGAGAAGATGACGTCCTCGCTCTCGGAACCGAAGGCGGCGAGGAGATCGTCGCGGCTCTGCGCTTCGAGCGCGGCGACGACGGCTTCGACCGCCGCCTCGGGACTGTCGTAGGTGGCCGGCGTGGCGTGTGCGCCGCCCAGTGGCAGGACGCTGACCGCGAGGATGGCGAGTGCCCGGTTCATGTGTTGCCCCATGGTTGATCGTCCTTACCGCCGGCGCCGTCCGCCGCCACCACGCTTGCCGCGTGCTCCCGCGGCGCGGGCGCGGCCGCCGTGCGAACTCTTGTGCATGGCGGTGCGCTTTGGCGCGGCGTGCCGCTGCGGCGCGCGGGCCGCCTTGGGCCGCGAGACGTTCTTGCTGGCCGCCGGGCGACGCGGCGCGGCGGCGCGCTTGGCGCTGCTGGCCTTGCCGCGGGAGGCGGCCTGGCGCGTCTTGCCCGCCGAGGGGTTGCGCGGCTTGGAGAGCGCCTTGCCGGACGAGCCGCCCTTGCGCGGTGCAGTCGCGCGAGCGCCCCCCTGCCCGGCCGGCCGCTTGGCGACGTTGCCGCTCCCCGAACCCGCCTTCAGGCGCTGCTCGACCGAGCTCTGGTTGGGACGCCCGCCGGGCCGTCCGGCGTTCGGCCGGTTGCCCGCGGGCCGGTTGCCGGCGGGGCGGTTCCCCGCGGGCCGATTGGCGGCCGGACGGTTGGTGCCCGGCCGACCGGCCTGGCCGTTGTGGCGGTTCTCGATGCTCTGGCGCGCCTGGTGGCGCTTGCGATCGTCCGGCTTCCAGGCGCCCGGATTGTCGCCACCGGGGCGGTGCCCCGGCCGGCCGACGTCGGGACGGCCGGGCCGATCCGGGCGCCCGCCGGGACCATCGGGCCAGCCAGCCCCCGGACGCCCCGGCCGATCGGGACCACCCGGCCGGTCGGGCCGGTAGTAGGGCGGATAACCCGGCCGGCCCGGACGCGGACCCCAGCCCGGACGCGGCGGCGGACGATAGCCCGGACGCGGATAGACGTAGTGGTTGTCCCAGTGCACCCGCGGCGGGCCGTACCAATAATCACGATAATTGTCGTTGTAGATCGAGCTGATCGCGAGGCCGGTGCCGAAGGCGATCGCACCGGTCGCAAGCACCGCGCCGGTGTTCCAGCCGCTGTCGGTCGTCTCGACATAGACCGGCTGGGCGGGGGCGGGGGTGGTGTAGGTCGTCACCGGGTCGTAGGCCGGGACGTAGACCTTGTCGGGCTGGGCGGGCTCGATGACGATGGTGTTGTTCACCGTGTCGACGACTTGCGCCTCGTTGCTCTCCAGGTTGCCGACCGACTGGGCCCGCGCGCGCTGACGCTGGACGGCGTCGAGCACGCCGTCGCTCTGAGCCAGCATCGCGTCGCCCAGCGCCTCGGTCCAGTCGAGGTCCTGGTTCAGCATCTCGATCACGGTGGGGAAGCCGGCGGCGAGCATGGCGACGCTCTCGTCCCAGCCCTCGGCATTGGCCGCGGCCTCGCGCTGGTCGGCGGGGAGGTCCTTGTTCGCTTCCACCCAGCGGCCGGCCTTGACGACCTCCAGCGGGTAGGTGGCGGCGACGAGGAGCTGCGCGACCAGGTTGTCGGGATAGAGGGCGATGCGGGCGACGAGGGTGTCGAGCTCGTCGTCGCCCAGGAGCGCGCCGTCGGCGCCGGCGACGTCGCCCGTCGGCTCGACGAGGTCGGTCCCGGTCGGTTCGGCGACGGGAAGCGCGGTCTCGGTCAGGTAGTTGCCGCTGACGAAGCCCTGCGCGTCGCCCGCGGTCACGGAACACCATGTCCCGCCGTCGTTGCAGTCGACGATGTCGACCGTGGTGCCGCTGGGAAGGACGCCGAGCGAATCGTAGTTGGTGCCCGGACCGGTGCGGAAGTTGACGCTCGACGTGGTGACGCCGGGGACGGCGTGCGCCGTCGCAGCAAGGAAGCACGCGGCCAACGCCGTCATGGACCGAAGAGATCGCACGCCACCGCCTCCTTCGAGGTTCTCTATCGCCGGTACACAAACTCTACGTGAGCAACTTTATGTTTAATTGCTCACCGCCACAAGCTCCGTAATTGCGGTAAGGTCGGGCGGCTTCATGTCGAACCCGTGGCGTTTCAGTCGGATTCCTTCAGCAGTCCGGCGACGCGCTTCAGAACCATCGCGGCGAAGTAGATCGGGAACTGGCCCATCGCGACGTAGAGCCAAACGGTCTCCGGCAGCGCGGCGCCGGCGACGGCGAGGATGAGGCCCATGTTGCGCTGCGACGAGGTGATGGCGAGCGCCAGCGCGGTGCGCGAGCCGGCGGGTCGCAGCACCAGGAAGGACACCGTCAGCAGGCCGACATTGGCGCCGATGGCGATCACGCCGAGGACGGCCATGCCCCAAGGATCCTGCAGCGCCGTCGGCACCACGTCACCCATCACGGCGGCCGCGAAGATGAACATCACGATGACGTTGATGCCGTCGAGCGCCTCGCGGTAGCGGATGATGCGCCCGGCCCCGAGCGCCGCGCGGATCGCCAGCCCCACCGCCGCCGAGCCGGCCAGCATGCCGCCCAGCAGCAGCGCCAGGCGCAGCGGCGGCAGATCCACCGGGACGTCCGCCAGCGCGACGATCGCCGGGGCGAGGATAGGCATGGACAGCCCGGCGAGGACGACGGCCACGAGCGCGACGGTCCCGTCGAGGCCGATCATGGTGGCGATCGACGGGGTCGCCATCATCGGCATGGTGACGACCTGCATCATCAGCGCCAGGAAGAGCTGGGGGGCGGCCGTGTCGACCCCGAAGAGCCGCAGCAGCGCCAAGGCGCCGAGCGGCACCGCGATCATGCACCAGACGAGGCTGAGGATCGCCACGCGCGGCTGGCGCACGGTGGCGCGCAGGCGCTCCGGATCGATGCGCAGGAAGGCGAGGACGAGGAGCGCGAAGACGCCCTCGCCGACATAAGGCCGCAGCAGGTCGCCCAGCATCGGGACGGCCATCGCGACGATGAAGAGCACGACCAGAGCCCGCGGTCCCTGCCGCCCCAGCCACGAAAGCGCCGCGATCACGCAGACGCCTTGCGGCGGAGGTCGAGGCGGGGCGGGCCGTCGGGCGGGGATCTCACGGGCGGGTCGCTTCGGTGGAGGGTGGCGGGACGCGGGGCTGGACCGCGACGCGCCGGTCCGCTGCGGACCATAGGCCGATCGTCCCGCACCCGGTAGCAGGCGCCGCGGCATGGCTGACCGGCCGGGGAC
Source organism: Acuticoccus sp. I52.16.1 (assembly GCF_022865125.1). Taxonomy (NCBI): domain Bacteria; kingdom Pseudomonadati; phylum Pseudomonadota; class Alphaproteobacteria; order Hyphomicrobiales; family Amorphaceae; genus Acuticoccus; species Acuticoccus sp. I52.16.1. The sequence continues at coordinate 2,148,049 of NZ_CP094828.1, forward strand.
GGCCGGCCGATCGTCGATGCGCGGCGCGGAGCGTCAGGCCTTGAAGGCCCCGGCGTGCTTCTCGCGCAGGACGTTCTTCTGCACCTTGCCCATCGTATTGCGCGGCAGGGCGTCGACGAAGTCGATCAGCTTGGGCTGCTTGAAGCGGGCGAGCTTGTCGGCCAGCGCGGCCTCGATGGTGGCGGCGTCCAGCGTCTCGCCGGCGCGCGGAACCACCACGGCCACCACGCCCTCCCCGAAGTCCGGATGCGGCACGCCGATGACGGCCGACTCGTCGACCCCCGGCAGCTCGTCGATGACGCTCTCGACCTCCTTCGGGTAGACGTTGAAGCCGCCCGAGATGATGAGATCCTTGCCGCGGCCGACGATGTGGACATAGCCGCGCTCGTCCACCTTGCCGAGATCGCCGGTGGTGAACCAGCCGTCCGCGGCCAGCTCCTCGGCGGTCTTCTCCGGCATCCGCCAGTAGCCCTGGAAGACGTTCGGCCCCTTCACCTGGATCATGCCGATCTCGCCCTGCGGCAGGACCTTGACCTCTTTCGTCTCCGGCTCGACGACGCGCAGCTCCACGCCCGGCAGCGGGAAGCCGACTGTCCCCGCGCGGCGGTCGCCGTCGTAGGGGTTGGAGGTGTTCATGTTCGTCTCGGTCATGCCGTAGCGCTCGAGGATCGCCTTGCCGGTGATCTTGGCGAACTGGTCGTGCGTCTCGGCCAGCAGCGGCGCGGAGCCGGAGACGAAGAGGCGCATGTTCTTCGACGCCTCGGCCAGCGCCGGCTCGGCGACGAGGCGGACGTAGAAGGTCGGCACGCCCATGATCGCGCTCGCCCGCGGCATCAGCGCGACCGCCTCCTTGGCGTCGAACTTCGGCAGGAAGATCATCGACGCGCCGGCGATCATGACGACGTTGGTCGCCACGAACAGGCCGTGCGTGTGGTAGATCGGCAGCGCGTGGATGAGGACGTCGTCCTTGGTGAAGCGCCAGTGCCCGACCAGCGTCTCGGAGTTGGACGCCAGGTTGGCGTGGGAGAGCATCGCCCCCTTGGAGCGGCCCGTCGTGCCGGAGGTGTAGAGGATCGCGGCGAGGTCGTCCGGCCCGCGCGGCACGTCGTTCTCGATGCCGAGGCCCTCGGAGACACCCGCCAGGAAGGAGCCGGCGGGAACGTCCGGCGCGGTCCACACGCCGAGCGTCTCCAGCTTGGCGCCGACCTTTTCGGCGATGGGGCGGATGGCGGCCTCGTCCTTCGGGTCGCACACCACCAGCGCCGGCTCGGCATCGCCGACGAAATAGGCGACCTCGGCGGCGGTGTAGGCGGTGTTGAGCGGCAGGAAGACACCGCCGGCCCGCACCACGGCGAGGTACAGCATCAACGCTTCGATGGATTTCGGCACCTGGACGGCGACGCGATCGCCCGGCGTCACGCCCAGCTCGATCAGGCGGGCGGCGAACCGGCCGGACACGCGGCGCACGTCGCCGTAGGTGTAGTGACGCGTCGGGTTGCCGGGGATCTCGGCAAAGGGGGCGGCGTCGTCCTTCCCGGCGAGAAGGGCGTCGATGAGGTGGTTCATAGGGCAGGTCCCATGAGAAGATTGGGCAGTCCGGTCGCGAGCCAGGGGAAGATCGACAGGATCACGATCGCGACGATCATGCATAGGACATAGGGGAGCGATCCGAGAAGGATCGTTTTCAGCGGAATGTCCGGCGCGATGCCGTTGATGACATAGAGGTTGAGGCCGACGGGCGGAGAGATCAGCCCGATTTCCATGTTGATCGTCAAAATCACCGCGAACCAATAGGGGTCGAAGCCGGCGGAGGTGACGATCGGCAGGAGGATCGGCGCCGTCATCAGGATGACCGCGACCGGTGGCAGGAAGAACCCGGCGACCAGCAGGAAGACGTTGATCACCGTCATCAGGACCCAGCGGTTGACCTCGAGATCCTTGATCCACTCGGCGATCGACTGGGTGACGAAAAGGTTCGACATCATGAACGCGAACACGCCCGCCGCGCCGATGATGAAGAGGATCATCACGCTCTCGCGGGTGGAGTCGCGCAGGACGACCCAAAGCGCCTTCGGGTGGAACAGCCGGTAGATGACGACGGCGACGACGATGCACAGGAGCGCGCCGACCGCGGCCGTCTCCGACGGGGTCGCGACGCCGCCATAGAGGGCGTAGAGGACGCCGACGATGATGGCAAGGAAGGGCAGCACCCGCGGCAGCATCTCGGCCCGCTCCGCCCACGTGTAGCGCGTGGCCGACAGCGCGACGTGCGCCGCCCCCTGCCGCCAGGTCGAGAAGATCGACCAGGCCATGAAGAGCACCACCAGGACGAGGCCCGGCACGACGCCGGCGAGGAAGAGCCGGCCGATCGAGGTCTCGGTCGAGATGCCGTAGACGATCATGGTGACGGAGGGCGGAATGAGGATGCCGAGCGTACCGCCCGCGGCGATGGAGCCGGCCGCCACCGAGGACGGGTAGCCGCGCTTCCTCATCTCGGGGATGCCCATCTTGCCGATCGCCGCGCACGTGGCGGGCGAGGAGCCGGACATCGCCGCGAACAGCGCGCAGGCGCCCAGGTTGGACACGACGAGGCCGCCGGGGACACGTGTCAGCCAGCGGTCGAGCGCCTCGTAGAGGTCGGCCCCGGCGCGCGTGGAGGCGATCGACGCGCCCATGATGATGAACATCGGCAGCGACAGGAGCGCGAAGTCGTCGAGGTTGGCGAAGAAGATCTCCGGCAGCAGCTCCAGCGAGGCCGGGCCGTCGAACACCAGGAGGAAAAGGGTCGACACCACCAAGAGGCCGACGGCGACGGAGATGCCCGAGAACAGGACGACCACCGTGGCGAGCCCGATGAGGGCACCGAGAGTCAACGGGTCCATCGGCTCACTCCGAAGGTTGGGAGAGCGCGGCCTTCTCGCCCGCATCCGGCCGCTCGGGCGCGGAGGGGATGGCGGCGCCGAGGGTCGGCTCGGCCAGCGGCGGCGGCGCGGGGGCGATGATGTCGGCGATGAGCTGCAGCGAATAGAGCGCGAAGCCGATCGGCAGGGCGACGTAGGGGATCCACAGCTTGACGCCCCAGACGGTGTCCGAGCGCCAGTTGCGCTCCAGAGCGAAGCTGAACAGCTCGTAGCCGTAGAAGAGCATCAGGAGGGCGATCGCCAGCGTCAGCAGCGTCGTCGCACCGACCAGGATCCGCCGCGCCCGCGGCGGCAGCAGCAACGGGACCAGCTCCACGTTCACGTGCCCGCGCAGGAGCTGGACGTAGGGGAGGCCGATGAGCGTCGCGCCGATCATCAGGTAGGTGACGGCCTCGGTCTGCCAGATGGTGGATTGGTTCAACACGAAGCGCACGAAGATGAGCTGGCAGGTGATGACCACCGACGCGACGATCATCGCCGCGGACAGGGCGCCGCAGATGCGCGAGACGGTGCGCACCGCACGCCCGAACGCGGTTGCCGGCCCCCTGGGGGGCCGGCTGGTCTCGATAGAGGTCATAGGGTCGACCAGGCGGGGTGGATCATTCGACCGCGAGTGCGGCGTCGAGGAGCTTCTGCCCGTCCGGCGTCTCGGCGACGAACTCCTTGTAGGAGGACTCCTTGGCGACGTCGCGCCAGGCGTTGAACTCCTCCTCGCTCATCTCGGCGATCTCGACCCCGGCTTCGCGGAACTTCTGCGTGGCCGCCTCGTCCTCCAGCTTGGCCTCCTCCAGGTAGTAGGCCTGCGCCTTGGCACCCGCCTCCAGAAGGGCCTTCTGCTGGTCCTCGGTGAGGCTCTCGAAGGTCGACTTGTTCATGAGCAGGGGCTGATACATGAACCAGAGCGAATAATCGGACACTGGCGTGAAGCACTTCACCTGCTCGTACAGGCGGTAGGAGACGAAGCTCGACGAGGAGGTGTTGGCCGCGTCCACCACGCCCGACTGCATCGCCGAGTAGAGCTCGGACGACGGCAGCGAGGTGATCGACGCCCCGGCCTGCGCCAGCATCTGCTCGAACGCCTTGCCGGCGGCGCGCATCTGCTTGCCCTTCACGGTGTCCGGCCCGGTCACGCACTCCTCCGCACCCGCGAAGCCGCCGGCGAGGTAGCCGTGGACGAGGACCATCACGTCGTCTTCGGCCATGATCTTCTCGAGCTCGTCCATGAACGGCGAGTCGACCAGGCGGGCGGCGTGATCGTGGCTCTTCACGAGGCCCGGCATCAGGGTGAGGTTGTAGGCGGGACGCTGGCCGCCGGCATAGGAGAGCGGCAGGACCGTCATGTCGAGCCGGCCGCGCGACAGCGGGTTGTACTGCTCGTTGGCCTTGAACAGCGAGGCCGACGGGTAGATCTGGATGTTGATGCCGTCGTCGGCGACTTCGTCGGCCACCATCTGCGCCACCTTGTGGCGAACGTCGCTGGTGGACCACTGGTGGCTGAGCTTGAGGTCCACGGCGAAGGCCATGGTCGGGACCAGAGCGAGCGCGGCGACGGACGCCGTCAGTCGAAAGAACATGTTTTTCCTCCCCATCGAGCGGCCGTCTTCGGACCGCTTCGGATCGCCGCAGCCTGCTTGTTGTCGGCCGCATAATCAAGGCAGTATTCGCGGCGGACGGGGGCTTTCGGCCCGAGGGGTCAGATCCAGCCCATCAGCTCGCGCCGCACGACGTGCTCGATCACCGCCATGCCGTGGTCGCTGTCGTTGAGGCAGGGGACGGCGGAGAACTTCTCGCCGCCCGCCTCGTGGAAATATTCGGCGTTCTCGCCGGCGATTTCCTCCAGCGTCTCCAGGCAGTCGGTCACGAAGCCGGGCATCATGACGGCGATCTTCTTCACGCCTTTGCCGGGCAGGCTCTTCACCGTCGCGTCGGTATAGGGCTTGATCCACTCCGCCTTGCCGAAGCGCGACTGGAAGGTGACCATCAGCCTGCCGTCCGGCCAGCCGAGCCGCTCTTGCAGCAGCCGCGTCGTCTTGTGGCAATGGCAGTGGTAGGGGTCGCCCTTGTCGAGGTAGTCCTGCGGGATGCCGTGATAAGAGGTCAGCACCATGTCGGGCTCGAAGTCGAGTGTGGCGAGATGGTCGGTCAGCGAGCGGGCCAGCGCGTCGATATAGATCGGGTCGTCGCAATATTGCGGCACGGTGCGCAGCGCCGGCTGCCAGCGCATCGCTTTCAGCGCATCGAACGCCTTGTCGTTGACGGTGGCGGTCGTCGCCGCGGCATACTGCGGATAGAGCGGGAAGAGCAGGATGCGCTCGCACCCCTTCGCCTGGAGCGCCTCCAGCTTCTCCTTGATGGGCGGCAGGCCGTAGCGCATCGCCCATTCGACCTCGATGCGCGGGTCGGTCGACAGCGTCGCGGCGAGCTTCTCGGCCTGGCTGCGGGTGACGGTCTTGAGCGGCGACTCGTCCAGCTCGCGGTTCCACACCTCGTCGTAGGCCTTGCCGGACGCCTGCGGCCGCTTGGACAGGATGACGAGGTTGAGGAGCGGCCACCAGATGGCGCGCGGCACCTCGATCACGCGGCGATCGGAGAGGAACTCCTTGAGGTAGCGGCGCATGGGCCAGTAGCTGGTCCCCTCGGGCGTGCCGAGGTTGACGAGCAGCACCCCGACGCGGCCGAACTTCACGGGCGGATGATCGGCCGGGAGCTGCCCGGGACGCCCGGCGAACGGCTCGACCTTGGTCTCGATCATGTCCATGGTTCAGAACTCCTCCAGCTCGGATCTACATATCACCCGAGCGGGGGAGTTCGACCCCACCGTTCGCCGCAGTCCGCCGGGACGGCTTCTACTCGCCGGTATCGGCCGCCTCGCCGAGCGTATCGCGCGAGCTCGCCTCCACGCGCGGCAGATCGTCGGTGATGTGCAGCCACGGCAGGGCTGTGCCGGCGTGGGCGTGGAGCTGCGGCGCGAGGTCGGCGGCCTGATCGAGAAGCCCGAGCGAGACGAAGACCTGGCCTGGCAGATAGTCGTAACGTCCCGTCAGCGGGGAGCCGCACGCCGGACAGAACGTCCGCGCCACGCCGGGGTTGGCGCGGACCGTGGCGCCCGCCGGGGCAACGGTGACGTCCCCTTCGGCGAAGGCCGCGAAGGCGGCGACAGGGGCGCCGGTCACGCGCCGACAGTCGTCGCAGTGGCAGTAGGCGACCGTTTGCGGCGCTTGCGCGGCGTGGATCGTGGTCGCCCCGCAGTAGCAGCGGCCGGTGATGGGCGCCGCACTCACCCCGCGGCGATCGGCGGGCGGGCGCCGAAGATGGCGGAGCCGACGCGGACCCAGCGGGCGCCGTGGGCGATCGCCTCGCGGTAGTCGCCGGACATGCCCATCGAGGTGGGGAGGCCGAGGCCGTCCGCGATCGTCTTCAGCGCCGCGAAGTGCGGGCCGGGCGGCTCGTCGGCCGGGGGGATCGCCATCAGGCCGATCACCGGGAGCCCCAGAGCCCGGGCGCGCTCCACCAGGGCGGCGGCGTCCTCCGGCGCGGCGCCGGCCTTCTGCGGCTCGCGGCCGATGTTCACCTGGATCAGGCAGCGCGGCATGCGGCCGACCGCGTCGGCGGCCTTGGCGATCGCCTCGGCGATCTTCTCACGGTCGACGCTCTCGATCACGTCGAACAGGGCCACGGCGTCCTTGGCCTTGTTGGACTGGAGCGGGCCGAGGAGGTGCAGCTCGATGTCGGGAAACGCCTCGCGCAGTGCGGGCCACTTTCCCTTCGCCTCCTGCACGCGGTTCTCGCCGACGATGCGCTGGCCGGCCTCCAGCGCGGGGCGGACGTGCGCGGCCTCGAAGGTCTTGGTGACGGCGACGAGGTCCACCATATCCGTCCGGCCGGCGGCCTTCATCGCGTCCGCGATCGACCTTTGGACCACACTCAACGCCTGCGCGACCCCGGCTTCGCTCACTTCACCCGTCATGGCGGTTGACCCTTCGGCTTCCCTCACCCATGGTCCGCCGACATCTCCCACGCCGGTTCCGAACACGAATGAGTACCCACGAGCGTTACAACGCGCCCGCCACCGAAGCCAAGTGGCGTGCCGCCTGGGACGAGGCGGACATCTACAAGACCGCCAACGACGACCCGCGTCCCAAATACTACGTCTTGGAGATGTTCCCCTACCCGTCCGGCCGCATCCACATGGGCCACGTGCGCAACTACACGATGGGCGACGTGGTGGCGCGGTACCGCCGGGCGAAGGGCTTCAACGTCCTGCACCCGATGGGGTGGGACGCGTTCGGCATGCCGGCCGAAAACGCGGCGATGCAGAACAACACGCATCCCGCCGAGTGGACCTACGCCAACATCGACGCGATGAAGAAGCAGCTCAAGTCGATGGGCCTCTCGCTCGACTGGAGCCGCGAGTTCGCGACCTGCGACCCCGCCTATTACGCGCAGCAGCAGCGCCTGTTCCTGGGCTTCCTGCGCGAGGGGCTGGTCTCGCGCCAGAACCGCAAGGTCAACTGGGACCCGGTCGACCGGACCGTGCTCGCCAACGAGCAGGTGATCGACGGAAAGGGTTGGCGCTCCGGCGCCCCGGTCGAGCAGCGCGACATGCCGGAGTGGTGCTTCAAGATCACCGACTACGCGCAGGATCTCTTGGACGCGCTCGACGGGCTGGACCGCTGGCCCGACAAGGTGCGCCTCATGCAGCGCAACTGGATCGGCCGCTCCGAAGGCCTGATGATGCGCTTCCCGCTGACGGTGCACGAGCCGTCCGGCATCACCGAGATCGAAGTATTCACCACCCGGCCGGACACGATCTTCGGCGCCTCGTTCGTGGCGCTGGCGCCGGGGCACCCGCTCGCCAGGGCGGTCGCCGAGCACAATCCGGATGTCGCGGCCTTCATCGCCGAGACGCAGCGGATGGGGACGAGCGCGGTCGAGATCGAGAAGGCGGAGAAGCGCGGCGTCTTCACCAACCTGCGCGTCGCCCACCCGTTCGATCCGGAGATCACGCTGCCGGTCTACGTCGCCAACTTCATCCTGATGGACTACGGTACGGGCGCCATCTTCGGCTGTCCCGCGCACGACCAGCGCGACCTCGACTTCGCCCGCAAGTACTCGCTGCCGGTGCACCCGGTGGTCCGCCCGCGCGATGCGGACGACACCTTCCACGTCGGCGCCGACGCGTTCACCGACGACGGCGTCATCTTCAACTCCCGCTTCCTCGACGGGATGTCGATCGCCGACGCCAAGAACGAGGTCGCGAGCCGGCTTGAGATGGTGACGATGGACGGCGCCCCGCAGGCGACGCGCAAGGTGAACTTCCGCCTGCGCGACTGGGGTATCTCGCGCCAGCGCTACTGGGGCTGCCCGATCCCGGTGATCCATTGCGAGGCGTGCGGCATCGTCCCCGTCCCGGACGACCAGCTCCCGGTGAAGCTCCCCGACGACGTCACGTTCGACGTGCCCGGCAACCCGCTCGACCGGCACCCGACCTGGAAGCACGTCGACTGCCCGTCCTGCGGCGCCCCGGCGCGGCGCGAGACGGACACGATGGACACCTTCGTCGACAGTTCGTGGTACTTCGCGCGCTTCACCGCACCGGACGCCGCCACCCCGATCGACAAGGACGTCATGGAGGCGTGGCTCCCGGTCGATCAGTATATCGGCGGTGTCGAGCACGCGATCCTGCACCTCCTCTACTCGCGCTTCTTCATGCGGGCGGTGGCCAAGTGCGGCTACGGCGACCGGCCTGAGCCGTTCCGCGGCCTCTTCACCCAGGGCATGGTCACGCACGAGACGTTCGGCGACCCGCTGCGCCGCTGGCTCGCCCCCGAGGAGACGCGCCCCGCCACCGCCGAAGAGGCGGCCGACCTCGCCGCGCGCTACCGCATCCACGCCGAGGCGTCCGAGAAACTCGACCGCACCCGCGGGATCGACGGGACGCTCATGTTGCAGACCCTCGACCCCTCCAGCGAGCCGGAGGCCGCCGCCGCCTACGACGCGATCTTCGCCGAGGCCGGGGTGGCGCCGCTGTTCGCGAAGCGCGTCTGGTTCTCCAAGTCGCACCCGTTCCGCGCGCAGGACCCCGCGGCGTGGCTGGTCGATCTCACCGCGCCCGGCCTCGCCCCGGCGTTTGCCTATGGCATCGAGAAGATGTCGAAGTCGAAGCGCAACGTGGTCGATCCGGACACCGTGCTCACCACCTACGGCGCCGACACCGCGCGCTGGTTCATGCTGTCCGACACCCCGCCCGAGCGCGACATCGAGTGGACGGACGCGGGGTTCGACGCCGCGCACCGCTTCGTGCAGCGCATCTGGCGCCTGGTGAACGAGGCCGCCGCGAAGACCGACGCGCCCGGCACCGGCGACGGGCTGGCGCTGCGCAAGGCGACCCACGCCGCCATCAAGGCGATCGAGGACGACATCGAGGGCCTCGGCTTCAACCGCGCCGTCGCCCGCCTCTACGAGTGGTCGAACGCGCTGCAGAAGGCGCTCGGCGACGATGCGACCCCCGGCTCTGTCTTCGCCGAGAGCATCGAGGCGATGGTGCGCTGCTTCGCGCCGATGATGCCCCACCTCGCCGAGGAGTGCTGGCGCGTGATCGGCAAGGACGGCTTCGTCACCGCCGCCGCATGGCCCGAGGTCGACGAGAGCCTCCTGGTGGAGGACGCCGTCACCCTCCCCGTCCAGGTCAACGGCAAGAAGCGCGCCGAGATCACGGTCGCCAAGGATGCCGCCGCGGGCGATATCGAGGCCGCGGTGCTGGAGCTGGAGGACGTGAAACGCTTCCTCAATGGTCCCCCGCGCAAGGTGATCGTCGTGCCCCAACGGATCGTCAATGTCGTGGCGTAGCGCCATCATCGCACTGGCGGCGGCCCTCGCGGTCGCCGGGTGCCAGGTTCGCCCGCTCTATCTCGACGCGGCGACGGGCGGGCCGTTGTCGCCGACGCCGGACCTCATGGCGATCGCCGTCGACCCGCCGCGCGACCGCACCGAGCAGGTCCTCACCAACGAGTTGAAGTTCCTGTTCCGCGGCGACGGCAGCAACGTCGTCGACCCGCGCTACCGCCTGCGCTTCGTGGTCGACGTCAGCGACGACCGCCTCGCCGTGGAGCTGGAGCAGGACCTGCCCGCCGCCATCCTGGTGACGCTGAACGCGACCTTCATCCTGTCCGAGATCGCGACCGAGCGCACGCTGCTGACCGGCGCGTCGACCGCCACCGCGTCCTACGACTTCTCCTCCCAGCGCTTCGCCAACGTGCGGGCCGAGAAGGACGCGCGGGAGCGGGCCGCGCGGTCGATGGCGGAGAACATCGCGACCCGCATCGCCGCCTACTTCGCGGCCAAGCGCTCCGACACGTGACCGCGGCGAAGGCCAACGAGGTCGGCCGCCGCTTCCCGCATCGCGACAAGCTGCCCCCCGTCGTCCTGGTGTTCGGGCCCGACCGCGGCCTCGTGACCGAGGTGTCGGACGCGATCCTCGCCCTCTTCGACGACAGCGACGACCCCTTCGCCATCGTCAAGCTCGACGCCGCGACGGTGACGGCGGACCCCGCCCGGCTGATCGACGAAGCGGGCACCATCTCGATGTTCGGCGGCAAGCGGCTGATCCTGGTTCGCGACGCCGCCGGCCGCAACATGTCGCCCGCGGTCGTGCCGCTGCTCGACCGTCCGCCGACCGAGGCGGTCGTCGTCGTCGAGGCGGGCGACCTGAAGCGCGGCACGGGGCTGCGCAAGGACGTCGAGAACCACGCGCGCGCCGTCGCGATCTACTGCCCCGCCGACACCGAGCGAGACCTCGACCGGATGATCGACGAGGAGGCGGCCAAGTTCGGCCTCGCCGTCGACGCCGACGCCCGCGCCATGCTGCGCGAGCGCCTTGGCGCCGACCGCGCCGCCTCGCGCGGAGAGGTGCTGAAGGCTTGCCTGCATGCCGCCGACGGCGAGGCGCTGACGACCGCCGACATCGACGCCGTGGTCGGCGACGTTGCCGCCAGCCAGATCGGCGAGGCGGTGGACGCGGCCTTCCTCGGCAACCGCCGCGCGCTCGACGCCGCGCTCGGCCGCGTGCTGCGGCAGGACAGCGCCGCGGTGCAGATCCTGATGATGGCACAACGGGTCTGCCACGCATTGGAGCTGGCCTCCGCCGCCGTGGCGCAGGGCGCGTCGCCGACGCGGGCGGTGGAGGAGCTGCGCCCGCCCCTCTTCGGTTCGCAGCGGGCGATGGCGCCGCGCGCGCTGGACCAATGGGCGCCCGGCAAGCTGCGCGCCGCCTCCGAGGCCATCGCCGAGGCGACGTTCCGAACCCGCATCATGCCCCACCTCGCCGCGGCGACGACCCGCGATCTCCTCTTCCGGATCGCCTCGCAGGTCTCGCAGCGCTGAGCCCGGCCCGCCTGCCGGACAGTGCGCCTAAGAAAAAACACTGTCGTCGACCGCCCGCTGCCTTGAGGCTACTTGCGCGCGTTACGGAATTGTGAGAATTCTAGCCATCATTTGTTGGGGGTGCTCGTGTCTCCGCTGAAGTACTTGATCTTAATCGTCTTCGTCGCCGGTCTCTGGTCCCCGGCCCATGCCGTGAACGACACGCGCATCCGCGCCGCCGTCTCCGGCCTCAAATTCGACCTCGAGGAGCTGGGCCAACAGCCTCAGATGCCATTCGCGATCATCGAGGGCATCGGCCGTCGCATGACCCGCCTGAGCCTCTCCTCGTTCAGTTCCTACCTCACGGTGATCACGCGCTCCTTCAACCCGCCGCGCGACATTTTCGTGAATCCCAACGTCAACATATTCACCTTCCTGCGGACGCTGCCCACCGCGCAGAACAACCTGCTGTCGAGCAACCTCTTCGGCCTCGGCGCCGGTGTGGACACGCGACAGGAGAACGCCGCGGTCCGCCAGCGTCTCGCTCTGATCTTGAAGAACAACGGAGCGAACCGCACGCGCATCCGTGCCGTGCTGCGACGCATCCGCTTCCAGCAGAACACGGTGTTCTCACCGCCGCCGGTCGTCTCCGGAAACTGAGTCTCTCGAGGAGCAGCCCTCCAGCGGACTGCGAGTCACCCGCGACTTGGGTGCGCCCGCTTTTGCGGGCGCAGTTTCGCATTCGGAACGCGGCTGGCGGAACGCGGTCCGAGGTTGCTTCGCCGACCGTCGTCAGCAGGCCTTGCTGCGGCCGAGTTCGGCGAGCGAGTTGGTCGCGTTCCGCTCGATATCGCGCAGTTCGGCGAGGGTCTGAGTGAGCGCCGCGCTCTGCTCCTCCAACTTCTCGATCCGGGAGCGCACGCCCCTCAGCAGCGCGTTGAGCTGTTCCTGCCCCGCCTGGTCGGTCTCGTAGAGGTCGAGGTAGTCCTTGATGTCCTGCAGCGAGAAGCCGAGCCGCTTGCCCCGCTGCACCAGGATCAGACGGTCCCGCTCGTGCTCGGTATAGACCCGCGTCGTGCCGGCCCGCTTGGGGCTGATCAGACCCTTGGATTCATAAAACCGTACCGCGCGCGGCGTGAGGCCGAGCTCTTCGGCGAGTTGCGTCACCGTGTAAAACGAATGACTCATGGCGCGGCGGCTCCAGACCAGCCGCGGTTGCCCAGCCGATTCACGTTTTCCGTGCATACACTGCCCCGCTCCTGCGACGGTGCCTTCCGTCCGTGCGGCGGTACCTGGGCCTTGGAAGGTTCGTCGAAAATGGCATCCCTCTGGCGAAATTCGCGTATCACTTAGACTTGACCCTTCCGCGGAGCCAAACAGTGGGCGCATCCGCGGTCATAATACCTGGCGGGGCGACGGTCCTCCGGTCGAGGGGAAGGCTCCAGGCCCGGCCGCCAGCGTTTCAACATCACGATCACTTACTTGCAATTTATAATTGCTTGAGCGCTTCGATATTAGTGCTCCGATCATTACACGAATTTATAGCGCAATCGATTTGTGTTATGCAAGGTAATATAGCAGTTCGCGCGGCCCCACCGCCCCGCGCGCCCTGCGCGGGCGGGAACCACCTTGCGGTTGTATTCCGCCCCGCCCAGCGCCCGCAGCGCGCAACCGACCGCACCCCGGACATCGTCACCTCGGCGCCGACCGTCAAGACGGCGCGAGCCCTGCCACCGGGCGCGGGCCCTCGGCGCATCTCAGAGCGACGCGAATTCGGCGAGCATCTCGTCGGTCGTGCGCACGCGGGCATAGTGGCCGTCCATCATGTCGATGGAATTGTCGTGCCGGCGCTCCTCGTGGGTGGCGCAACAATCGGCCAGCAGCGTCACCAGGAAGCCGCGGTCGCAGGCGTCGCGGACCGTCGTCTCCACGCACTGGTCGGTGCATACGCCGTAGACCACCAGATACTCGATCCCGAGGTTGCGCAGCACGTACTCGATATTGGTGCAATTGAAGATGCCCGACGCGGTCTTGGGGATGATGATCTCGTCCCCCACCGGGCCGACTTCGGGGATCACCCCCGCCTCCCAGGCGCCCTTCGGGATGAACAGGCCGGAGATCATATGATCGAGGCTGATGTCTCGCCCGTCCTGGGTGAGCGCTTCGATCACGGTGAAGATCACCTCGACCCCCGCCTCGCGCGCCGCGGCTTGCAGGCGCTGCTGGTTGGGGATCACGGTATCGCTCAGACGCGTGAGGAAATGGGCGTCGCCCTCCTCCCCGCGCCGGGCGCGGGCGGCCCGCTCGGCGGTCCACTCCATATTCTGCATGTCGACGGACAAGAGCGCGGTCTTGCCCTTTTCGACGGGGCGATCGCGGTCGGCCTTCTCGGCGGTGGCAACGGTCAGCTTGGGCACTTGGGTCCTTCCTAGGAACGGTCGACTTTGGCGGCGGGGACGAGCCCGTCCGGCCGCACGAGCAGAACCGCGATGACGGTGGTGAGCACGATGGCGTCCCGATAGGGCGACAGGCTATCGGGCAAAAAGGCCTGGCTGAACACCTCCACCGCGCCGACGAAGAAGCCGCCGAGGATCGCGCCGGAAAGGCTGCCCAGACCGCCGAGCACCGTCGCGATGAAGGCCTTGAGGACCGGGTAGAACCCCATCAACGGGTCGACCGAGCCGCGCTGCGCCGTCCAGACCACGGCGGCCATGCCCGCCAGCAGCCCCGACAGCGCGAAGGCGGCGGCGACCACGCGATCGGCCCGCACGCCCAGGAGCCGCAACATCTCGAAGTCTTCGGCGGCGGCGCGCATCGCCATCCCGGTCTCGGTGCGGCGCAGGAAGAGCGTGAGGCCCAGCAGCGCCAGCAGCGTGGTGACAATGGATATCGTCGGGACGACGCCGACCGTGATGTCGCCGAGCTGGTAGGTCCCGGACAGCGAGGCCGGCAGCGCGATCGGCTTGGGCCGGGCCGAGATGCCGTTCTGGAACAGCACCTTGAGGATCTCGGAGATGGCGAAGCTGGTGATCAGCAGGGACACCACCGAGGCGCCGCGCATGGCGCGGAAGGCCACCCGTTCCATCGCCACGGCGGCGAACACGGCCGCAAAGATCCCGGTCGCCACGGCGAAGGGGATCGGCAGGCCGAACGCGGTCGCTGCGAAGACGCCGTAGCCGCCGACCGTCATGATCTCACCGTGCGCGAAGTTGATGAGGCGGACGATGGAGAAGACGATGGCGAGCCCCAGCGCCAGCATCGCGTAGATGCCGCCCAGCGAGAGCGCGTTCACCGATTGCTGGATGACGAAGTCCATATCGCCCTACGCTGCCAGGTACGCGCCGCGGATGAGATCGCTGCCGGCCAGCTCCGCCGCCGTGCCGGCCACCGAGACACGGCCGTTGGCGAGCACGACCACACGGTCCGCGATCTCCAGCGAGAGGGGCACGTTCTGCTCGACGAGCAGCATCGCCAATCCCTCCGCCTTCAGCTCGGCGATGAGGTCGAAGACGCGGTCGACCATCTGCGGGGCGAGGCCGAGGGAGGGCTCGTCGAGCAGCAGCAGCCGCGGCGCGGACATCAGCGCCCGCGCGATCGCCAGCATCTGCTGCTCGCCGCCCGACAACAGGCCCGCCCGCTGGGCCCGCCGTTCGGCGAGGATCGGGAAGCGTTCCATCATCGCCGCCCGACGCCGCGCCGCCTTCGCGGCGTCCGGCTCCAGGCTGCCCGCGACGCGCAGATTCTCCTCCACGGTGAGGGAGGCGAAGACGCGCCGTCCTTCGGGCACCACCGCGATCCCGGACCGGATGATCGCCTCGGCCCGCTGGCCGACCAGCGAGCGGCCTTCGAAATCGACCGTGCCGGCGGAGATGCGGCGGGCGCCGGCGACGGCCATCAACGTGGTCGTCTTGCCGGCGCCGTTGGCCCCCAGCAGCGCCGTGACCGAGCCGCGCGCGACCTCGAGGTCGACGCCCGCGAGGGCGTGGACCGAGCCGTAGTGAACGTCGAGGTCGCGAACGGTCAGCATCACGGCTGCGGCAGCTTCTCGGGGTCGGCGGTGCCGCGGGAGACGAAGTCTTTCGAGCCGTCGGCGTTGATCTTGGCGATCACCACCGGGCGCAGCGGCATCCGATCCGTTCCGGCGAAGGTGAAGTTGGACATGATCCCCTCGCCGTCTTCGATCGCGGCCAGCGCGTCGCGCACCGCCTGCGGGTCGGTGGACCCGGCCGCCTCGACCGCCTGCTCGATCATGTGGGCGATGTCGCAGCCGTTGACGTAGTAGTTGTTGTCGGGCTCGGTGCCGGTCGCCTCGGTATACTCCTTCACCCAGTCGCCATAGGGCGAACCCTCCTCGGGGAAGCCGCCGGAGGTGTGATAGGTGCCGTCGACGACGTCGCCGAGGCCGCGGATGGTCGGCGTATCGAGCACGTCGCCGCCCATGACCTGCGTGTCCAGACCGGCGCCGCGCAGCGCTTTGATGAAGGCCGGAAAGTCGGGCTCCCAGGCCCAGGTGACGATGAGGTCGGGCGCCGGCTCGGTCGCCTTGATGTTGGTGACGATGGCCGAAAAGTCCGGTTGGTTGAGCGAGTAGAGCGACTCGCCGACCACCTCGCCGCCATTCTTCTGGAAGACGTCGGCGAAATACTCCGGGCCGCCCATGGTGTAGGCGCTGTCGGGCGACTTGACGATGTAGACCTTCTCGAATCCCTGCTCGGTGGCGAAATCGGCCAGCACGGTGCCCTGCTGGTTGTCGGCGGGGTAGGAACCGAAGATGAAGTCGCCCACCTGGGTCAGCACCGGGGCGGTGCCGGCGAAGGTCATCGTGGGGATGCCCTCGGGCTGGGTGATCTGGCCGGCGGCGATCGTCGGGTCGGCGTCAGCCGAGGAGACGATGAACCGGGCGCCCGCGTCGACCATCTCCTGCGCGACCTTCACGGTCTCGGCCATGTCGGAGCGGGTGTCGCGCACGTCGAGGACGACATTGTATCGGCCGGCCATGCCGCCGGCCTCGTTCATCTTGTCGACGCAGTACTTGAAGCCGGCGTAGCTGGGCTGGTCGTAGGGGGTGAGGTAGCCGGACTGGGCGCTCATCACGCCGATCTTGTAGTCTTCGGCCTGGGCCGTGGCAGGGATGGCGAGACCGGCGGCAAGCGCGAGGGTCAGTGCCGAGGCGGCAGTTCTCATGGCTGTGCTCCTTCCTGGGTGTCTTTCGTGTGGGCCCGGCCGCGGCCGATGTAGGCCTCGATGACGGCCGGATCCTGGCGGATCGTGTCGGGCGTGCCCGATGCAATGACCTTGCCGCGATTCATCACGACGATGGACGAGGAGAGGCGGTTCACGAACTCGAGGTCGTGGTCGATGAGGAGGAGGCCGATGCCGCGCTCGGCCGTGAGGGCGGTGAGACGGTCGGCGAGGTCGGTGGTCTCGTCCGGGTTCATGCCGGCGGCCGGCTCGTCGAGCAGGATGAGGCTGGGCTCCTGGGCGAGGCAGCGGGCGATCTCGAGCCGCTTGCGGGCTCCGTAGGGCAGCGAAGCGGCGAGCGTATCGGCGACATCGCCGAGTTCGAGCGCCGCGATTTCGCGCAGCGCCAGGCTACTGGCGGCCGGCGGCGCATGTCCGGCCGCGATCGCCGCGACGAGCACGTTCTCGTAGACGGTGAGCGTTCCGAAGAGCCGGATGTTCTGAAAGGTCCGTGCGAGACCGAGCGGCGCGATGCGGTGTGCCGGCAGACCCGTCAGCTCGGTTTCGCCGAACCGCATCGACCCTTCGTCGGCTAAGAACTGGGCGGTGAGGAGGTTCACCACCGTTGATTTGCCGGCTCCGTTTGGCCCGATCAGACCCGTCACCGATCCCGGCGGCACCGCAAAATCCGCCTGATCGACTGCAGTTAAGCCGGCAAACCTTTTTGTAAGCCGGCTTACGGTCAATCCTTTGGCGGCATGGATCGGCGCGCCCCTTGCGATGTCTCTGCGAGGCAGGAAGGCGGCGATAAGACGGCCGAGCCCCGAGACCGACGCCTCGCGCGTGCCGATCAATCCCTCCGGGCGGAGCCAGATGACGAGGAGGATCGCGACGGAGAGCGCCACCGTGGTAAGCCCGAAGACGGCCGGAAGTTCCACGCCCGCCACCGTCACGCCGCCCTCCAGCTGGCGGACACCGTCCTGCAGCAGTGTCACCAGGACGACGCCGGTGACCGCGCCCGACACGGTCGCCATGCCGCCGATGATGAGCATCGCGACGAGCGCGAATATGAGGCCGAAGTAGAACGACGTCGGCGAGAAGGCGCCGAGCATGAACCCGTAGAGCGCGCCGGCGACGGCGGCCATCGCCCCCGACCCGGCCCAGGCGATGAACGTCATGCGCCGCGCGTCGATCCCCAGTGCGGTGGCCGCGGCCTCGTCGTCGCGCACGGCGCGCAGCATCAGGCCCCAGCGGCTCTCGCGATAGAGGCGGGCCGCGACGATGAATGCGATCGCCGCCGCGAGCGCGACCCAGAAGGTCGTCACCCGCGGGACGCCGAAGAAGGTCTGACTGCCGCGGGTGATCTCGCGCGCGCCGATCAGCACCGAATGGACGATGATGAGGAGCCCCAGAGTGGCGATGGTGGCCGAGGCGCCGCGCAACCGCGCGATGGCGAGGCCGCTCGCCCCGGCCGCCAGCAGGCCGACGAGCGCCGCCGGCACGAGCGCCACCCAGGGCGACAGCTCCCACCCGGCGAGGAAGGCCGGCAATTGCGGCAGCGCAGTACGCTGCATCAGCGCCGGCATCGCCAGGATGCCCGCCGTGTACGCCCCCAGCGCCATGAACGCGGAGTGGCCGAAGGAGACGATGCCGGAGTTGCCGGTGAAGACGCCGAGCGCCACCACCGCGGTCACGAACACGCACATCTGAATGGCGATGCGCTCGCCGGTGCGGCCCAGCACGTACCATAGCCCCAGCGCGACGACGGCGATGAACACGACGGCGAGCGCCGTCTGCCCGATCTCCCGCGCCAGTCGGAGCCGCGGCAGTTCAGCGAGAGCGGTCGTCGGCATGGTATTCCATCGTCATTTCCGCTCGAAGGAAAGCGACCCCTTCGTTCGATGTCAAACGAAACAATCTTTCGGAATGGCGGCATTTGCCACCGTCCATCCAGTGTGCGACCGGTAACGGATGACGCTGGCCGAGACGCGACCAACCCCGATGGACGCCGCGGGCCCGCGCTGGGAGGGTGGCCTCCTGGCGCCGGGCGACCCCGCTCCGGTGCTGCAGCGGCGGGCGGACAGTGCCTCGCCGATCCTCCTCGTGTGTGATCATGCCGGTCGCCGGGTCCCGTCGCGGTGCCACCTTGGCGTCGCCGAGCAAGATCTTTGCCGTCACATCGCGTGGGACCTCGGCGCGTCCGCCGTGGCCGAGCGGCTGAGCGACGCCCTGGACGCCGAGTTGATCGCCCAGCGCTACAGCCGCCTCGTGATCGACTGCAACCGGCCGCCGCACGAGCCGGACGCCATGCCACCGCGCGTCGACGGGACCGCGGTGCCCGGCAACGCCGCGGTCACGCCGGCGGACGCGGCGGCGCGGGTGGCGGAGGTCTTCATGCCCTATCACGCCGCGATCGGCGCCAGCCTCGACCGGCGGGCGGCGCGCGGCGAGCGGACCGTGCTCGTCGCCGTGCACTCCTTCACGCCGCTGCACCGCGACTATCCGGGCGCACGGCCCTGGCCGGTCACCTTCCTCTACAACCGCCTCCCCGCCCTTTCCGAGACGCTCGCGCACATCTCGCAGGCGCGCGGGGTGATGGCCGGGCTCAACGTTCCCTACGTGGTCGACGACCGCGGCGACTATACGATCCCCGTGCACGCCGAGCGGCGGGGCCTGCCCTCGACCCTCGTCGAGATGCGTCAGGATACCCTCGCCGACGACGCCGGGGTCGCCGCCGCGGCCGCCCTCCTCGCCGATATCATCCCTCTCGCCCTCGACCGGATCACGACATGAGCTCCCCCCGCTTCGCCTTCTTCGGCAACCACGAGCTATCGGCCATCTTCCGGGGGCGCTCGGTGCCGATCGAGCTGGCGGATGGCGCGATCAAGTCGGGCATGCCCTGGGTGCCGACCAACGTGTGCCTCTCCGCCTCGAACACGATCCCGCCGGACAACCCGTTCGGCCCGATGGGCGAGACGCGGCTGATGCCGGACCCCAAGCGGCGGATCACCCTGCCCAAGCGTGAAGGACGGCCGGCGATGGACGTCTACCTCGCCGACATTACCGAGCCCGACGGGTCGTTCTGGGAGGCGTGCGGGCGCAGCCAGCTGAAGCGCGCGCTCAAGGACCTGGAGGCGGCCGGCTACAAGCTGAAGGTCGGCTTCGAGCACGAACTCTACATCAACGGCCTGACCGAGATCTCGGCGCCGGCCTACTCGCTGCCCGGCAGCCGCGCCGTCGCCGAGCTGGCCAGCGAGGTGCTGGACACGCTCGCCACCGCGGGCGCCGGCCTCGACCAGTTCATGTCCGAGTTCGGGCAGCATCAGTTCGAGGTGTCGAGCCCGGTGCGCGGTGCGCTGAAGGGGGCGGACGAGGCCGTGTTCACCCGTGAGGTGATCCGCGACGCGGCGCTGGCGCGGGGCCTGCGGGCGACGTTCGCCCCCAAGCCGGACCTCTCGCAGGCCGGCAGCGGCGTGCACATCCACATGAGCCTGTGGGACACGCACGGCGCCCCGGTGACCGGTGCGCACGATGCGCCGACGCCGGTCGCCGGCGCGTTCGCGGCGGGTATCCTGCGCCAGATCGAGGCGGTGATGGCCTATACCGCGCCGACGCCGAATTCCTACGACCGCATCGCCCCCTCCTCCTGGGTCGGCGCGTTCAATTGCATGGGGGTGAAGAACCGCGAGGCGGCGATCCGCTTCGTGCCGCGCGCGGCCGACAAGGACGGCAACAACCCGGCCGCCTCGATGGAATATCGCCTGACCGACGGTTCGGCCAACCCCTACCTCACCCTCGCCGCCCTGATCCGCGCCGGCCTTGCCGGGATCGGCGATCAGCTCGCCACGCCGGTCGGTGTCGACCAGGACCCGGCGACGCTGAGCGACGAGGAGCGCGCAGCGCGGGGCATCCGGCGAGTGCCGTCCTCTCTGGCGCAGGTGCTGGACGCCGCGGAACCGCTGGCCGCCGCGTGGTTCGGCGAGACGTTCTGGCGCGCCTACCGGTCGGTGCGGCGCAACGAGATCAACGACGCGGCCAAGTCGGCCGACTACGGCGCGCAGCTGGCGCGGGTGATCTAACCGTCGGCCAGCCAGCGGCGCACCTGCTCGCGCTCCTCGTCGGTCATGCCGGTGACGTTGCCGGGGGGCATGGCGTGCGACAGCACCGCCTGGCGGGCGATGCGCGAGGCCTCGCGGGCGATGTCGTACTCGCTCTCCAGCGTGACGCCGAGCGGGGGATGCACCATCCCCTCCCACATCGGCTGCGCCGCGTGGCACATCGAGCAGCGCGACAGGATGATGTTCTGCGCCGCCGGGAACGCGTCGGATCGCACCAGCGCGCGCATCTGCGAGTCCATCGGGTCGAAGCGGACACCGGCCGCCTCCTGCGTCGGCATCGTGCGCACCAGCGGGTAGGTGGACAGGCCGACGATCACCAGGAAGAGCGCGACGGTGACGACCCAGGTCCACACCAGGTGCCGGCCGGTCGCGTGCTTGGTGTTGAAGTAGTGGCGGATCACCGCGCCGAGGACGAGCACCACCGCGATGATGAGCCAGGAGAAGCGGGTCGACGTCGCGAGGGGGTAGTGATTGGCGAGGAAGAAGAAGATGACGGGCAGCGTCAGGTAATTGTTGTGCAGTGAGCGCTGCTTGGCGATCTTGCCGTACTTGGCGTCCGGCTTGCGGCCGGCGATCAGGTCCGCCACCACGATGCGCTGGTTCGGGATGATCACCATCGCGACGTTGGCGGCCATGATGGTCGCCGTCATCGCACCGACGTGAATGAAGGCGCCGCGACCCGAGAAGACGTGGGTGAGGACGAACCCCACCCCGCACATGAAGAGAAACAGGATGATGAAGACGGTGGTATCGCCCGCCTCGATCAGCCGTTTGCACAGCTGGTCGTAGACGATCCACCCCGCCGCCAGCACCAGCAGCGAGATCGTGATCGCCTGACCGACCGACAGCGGCATCACCGCCGGGTCGATGAGGTAGAGGTGCGCGCCGGCGTAGTACATCAACGACAGCAGCGCGAAGCCGGAGAGCCAGGTGGTGTAGGCCTCCCATTTGAACCAGACGAGATCGTCCGGCATGTGGTCCGGCGCGACGCCGTATTTCTGAATATGGTAGAAGCCGCCGCCGTGAACCTGCCACTCCTCGCCCAGCACCCCGGCGGGGGCGGACTTCGCCGTCTTCAGTCCGAGATCGAGGGCGATGAAGTAGAACGACGAGCCGATCCAGGCGATCGCGGTCACGATGTGGAGCCACCTGAGGGCGAACATCGACCATTCCCACAGGTATTCGAGGCCCATCCCACTCTCCCATCTGCGCTCGGCGGGGGCGCCGCCGGCCCCACCATGCGAGAACGATGCCGCCAGCCGGACCCCACGGCAAGCGCGCGCCTCCCCTGCGGCGGCGCCCGTCCCACGCTCCGGCGCTGCGCCCTGGACTGGCACCCGACGTGCAGGGACCGGGCGGCCCGTAGGCACGCAAGGTGGGACAGCGATCATGGTGATGAAGGGGCTCGGCACACCCGAGCAGTTGCGCGACCCGAACTACACGCCGCCGCTCGCCAAGGCGGTACCGCTCGGCATCCAGCACATCCTGGCGATGTTCATCTCAAACGTCACGCCGGCGATCATCGTCGCGGGCGCGGCGGGCTTCGGCTTCGGCACGCCCGGCGTCGGCAACCTCGTCTACATGATCCAGGTGTCGATGACCTTCGCGGGGATCGCGACGCTGTTCCAGACCATCGGCCTCGGACCGATCGGCGCACGGCTTCCGATCGTCCAGGGCACCAGCTTCGCGTTCATCCCGATCATGATCCCGCTGGTGGCCGGCCAGGGGGTGGAGGCGATGGCGACCATCACCGGCGGCGTCATCTGCGGCGGCCTCTTCCACGCCTGTCTGGCGCCGTTCGTCGGCAGGATCCGCTTCGCGCTGCCGCCGCTGGTGACGGGGCTGGTGGTGCTCCTCATCGGCCTGGCGCTGGTGAAGGTCGGCATCCAGTACGCCGCCGGCGGCGTCCCGGCGATCGGCACGCCCGAGTACGGCTCGGCGCTCAACTGGTTCGTCGCGCTGGTCGTGATCGTCGTGACGCTGGGGCTGAAGTTCTTCACCCGCGGGCTGTGGTCGATCTCGGCGATCCTCCTGGGACTGATCGCCGGCTACGTGGTGGCGCTGGTGCTCGGCATGGTCTCGTTCGGCAACGTCGCCCGCGCGTCGTGGCTCCTGGTGCCCGACCCGTTCCACTTCGGCGTCAGTTTCTCGTTCGCGGCGGTGATCGGCTTTTGTCTGATGGGCGTGATTTCGGCGATCGAGACGGTGGGCGACGTCTCCGGCATCACCAAGGGCGGCGCCGGGCGCGAGGCGACCGACCACGAGATCCGCGGCGCGACCTTCGCGGACGGTCTGGGCTCCGCGATCGCCGGCGTCTTCGGCGCGCTCCCCAACACCTCGTTCTCGCAGAATGTCGGGCTGATCGCGATCACCGGCGTGATGAGCCGGCACGTCGTCACCATCGGCGCGCTGTTCCTCATCGTCTGCGGCTTCGTGCCGAAGATCGGCGCGGTGATCGCCACCATCCCGATCGAGGTGCTGGGCGGCGGCGTGATCGTGATGTTCGGGATGATCGCCTCGGCCGGCGTCAGCATGCTGGCGGAGGTCGAGTGGGACCGGCGCAACATGGTGATCTTCGGCGTGGCGCTGTCGGTCGGCCTGGGGCTGCAGCTCGAGCCCGACGCGCTGCAGCACGCGGACGCGACGGTGAAGGTGCTCCTGACCTCCGGCCTGCTGCCGGCGGCGACGATCGCCATCGTCCTCAACCTCTTCCTGCCCCAGACGTTGGCGGACGACCAGACCAGCGAGGAGCCGGACGGTGTTCGGCACGACGCCTACCTGCGCTCGACACCCTCGCACTGAGCGGCGGCGGGGCCGGACGATGCGGGTCGCCCTCGCCTCCCTGGCCGGCTCCGCACGCCGCGGCCGGCCCTCAGCCTCCCAGGTTGGCGAAGGGCTCGTAGATCCCGAGCGTGCGCAGGGCGTCGGCGGTCGGCGGCGAGTTTTGCAGGATCGCCTTCAGGCTGTTCCCCTCGTCGGCGTTGGCGAGCTCGAGATCGTGGCGGACGCCGTCGCGGGTCTCGTCACTGGCCTCGTTCAGCTCGATGTCGGCGATGACGAGGCGCTGAAGTGCGGCGCGGGACGAGTTGGGCGCCAGCTCCCGCGAGCGCGCGGCGGCGGTGCGGGCGAAATCGTCGTAGCCGGACGCGGCGGCGGCGATGGCGGCCGTGTTCCACGCATAGGCGTCGCCCGGCGCAGCCTCGATCCCCTGGATCGCGAGCTGGAGCGACAGGCGCTCGTTCTGCCAACGCAAAGATGCAAGTTCGGCTCGGTCGAGCAGGTAGCGCGCGCGATCGTACAGCGCGGCCTGCCCGGTGGGATGCCAGCTGTCGAGGCCGACGGCGATGCGAGTATCAGCCGCGAGGCTCGGCGCATTCTTCGCGATTCCGACAAATGCCGCCATGCCGATTGCCAAGACGGCAAAACAACTCACGCGAACAAATGTCTTACCTAAAGAGCGAGAACGTTTTTTTGTTTTCGATGGACTGGTTCGCTGCATACTCATCTCGACCGCACTTGCCTTAGCCGGAGGATCGCCCCAACTCGGAATTCACTGTCACTTGGTCCAGCGTGGACCAAAGTCCACCATGGAGGCATGCTTGCTGCGCTTTTTGCGCCGGAAAGACCAACAAGTCCACCAACCCGCATACCAACCGAGAGTTGCGTCGACGGACCGAATTTACGCGGTGGGGGACATTCACGGGCAAGCGCATTGCCTCGATATACTGTTAGATCGGATCGACGCGGACTGGAGGCACCATGAGGACGGTCGCCGGGCGCAGCTCGTTCTCCTGGGCGATTATGTCGACCGTGGGGCCGACAGTCGCACGGTGCTGGACCGTGTCGCCGCGCTGGTCGACGGCGGCGCCATCGCGCTGCGCGGCAACCACGAGGCCGCCATGCTCGGCTTCGTCAACGATCCGGTGAAGGGCGCCAACTGGCTGCAGTTCGGCGGGATTCAGACGCTCGCGTCCTACGGGCTGGCCGCACCGCGAAGGCCGGGACCGGAGGAGCTGACCGCGCTGGCGGCCGACCTCGCGGAGGCGATGGGGCCGCACGTCGCGCTCCTGCGCGACAAGCTCGTCAACTACCACACCTCCGGCGACGTCGTCTTCGTCCACGCCGATCTGGAGCCCGGGGTGGACCTGGAATTGCAGGACGAGGCGGTGATGTTGTGGGGCGATCCCGAGCATCCGGGCGCGACATGGCGGGCCGACAAGCTGGTGGTCCACGGCCACTACGCGGACGTGAAACCGATCGAGAGCGAGGGGCGCCTGTGCATCGACACCGGCGCCTTCTACACCAACAACCTCACCTGTGTGCGGCTGGACGGCGAGGTCGCTCTGTTCGGCAGCCTCGGTCCAGCGCCCGGCGCGGCGATGTAGGCCGGCCGGGCACGTCTCGCAGAACGAAGCGGCGCGGGATCAGGCGGCGAGCGCGAAGGCGGGCCGCACCACCGGGCGCTGCGGCGCCAGTTCGTCCTCCACACGGTCGGCGACCAGCTCGGCCGTGGCGGCGGACAGGGTCCAGCCCAGGTGGCCGTGGCCGGTGTTGTAGAAGACGCCGGCGTGCTTGCCACGGCCGACACGGGGCAGCATCGAGGGCATCATCGGCCGCAGGCCCGCCCACGGCACCGCATGCTCGGTGGAGAGCGCGGGGAAGTACTTCTCCGCCCACGCGACCAGCGGACGGATGCGGTCGGCGCGAATGTCGAGGTTGGCGCCGTTGAACTCGGCGGTGCCGGCGATGCGCAGGCGATCCTCGCCCAGGCGGCTCGACACGATCTTGGCGCGGTCGTCCAGCAGGCTCACCCAGGGCGCGGCGGCGCGGGACAGCTCGTCCTTCAGCTCCACCGTGATCGAGTAACCCTTCACCGGGTAGATATCGACCGTGTCGCCGAGCTGACGGGCGACGTCGCGGCTCTTGACGCCGGCGGCGACGACCACGCCGTCGAAGCGTTCCTCGATCCCGTCGGCGGCGATGCGCACGCCGCCCTCGACGGCGGCGACGGTGTCGACCGTGGTGCCCATGCGCAGGGTCGCGCCGCGGCGCACGCAGGCGCGGGCGAGGCCCATGGTGAACTTGTGGATGTCGCCCGACGCATCGCTCTCGGTGAAGAAGCCGCCGGCGAAATCGCCGCGCAGGGCCGGCTCGACGGCGCGGACCTCGGCCGGCGACAGCTCGCGCCGCTCGAGGCCGCCCTCGGCGAGGAGGCCGTTCACCTCACGGGCGTGCTGCATGTCCTTCATGGTGGAGTAGAAGTGCAGGATGCCGCGATGCTCGAGGTCGAAGTCGATGCCTTCGCGCTCGGCCATCTCGTAGAGGACGGCGCGGGCGGCGATGGCGAGGCGCACGGTCTCGACCGTGTTGGCACGATAGTTCGGGATGTTGGCGAGGAACTTGGCCATCCACTGCATCTTGTGGAGGGTAGGGCGCGGGTTGACCAGCAGCGGCGCATCGGCCTGCAGCATCCACTTCAGGCCCTTGAGGACCGTGCCCCACTGGGTCCACGTCTCGGCGTTGGAGGCGGAGAGCTGGCCGCCGTTGGCGAAGCTCGTCTCCATCGCGGCGTAGCGGTTGCGGTCGAAGACGGTGACCTCGAACCCGCGGTCGAGGAGGGCATAGGCGGTGGTCAAGCCGGTCACACCGGCGCCGATGATGGCGACATGGGTCATCGAGATAGCTCCACGCACGGGCGGCGTCTGCCGCGTTGCCCCCTCCGTGCTTGGAACCTGAGAGCTTCGCCCACCGGTGGCGGGCTTTCTCCTACGGTGGACCCGGTGTGCGGGCCGCTTTCCGGAGTGTTGAGACGACACCGGTCCTGGGACCTGAGAGTTTCCGGGGCGGTTGCTCCTTCGGCGAGGGGGCGGACCCCCTCTTCTCCCGGTGCCGTCTGAATACTGCTGAGGTAGGCCATTTCGGCGAATTTCGCAAGATCTCGCGCAACCGAAAACTTGACTTGCCGCAAATTTGCGCAACGCGCCCCGACGGGACAGGCCCGGCCTTTCCGTGGCGACGGCCCAGGCGCCGCATGGTCCGTGACGACGACGGCGGACCGGGGCGCAGCGCGGGCCGTGCCCCGGAATTTCGTCCTTGTAATTCATCTACGAGTGAACGATTGCGCGCCGACCGCGTTGGCCCGTTAGACCCACGGCGTCTCGGCCGCGGGGCCAGGACCTACCCCGACCCCCCAGCACCGACCGCCATCCCGATCCACGCACGAAGGGGTTCTCCGTGGCGCACGCATCCCAACCGCATTCTCCGCCGCACCGCGGCCACTGGGCGACGAGTATCCTCGCCGTCTTCGTCGCCTTGCTCGGCCTGCCGCTCGCCGGCCTCGGCGCCTGGCTCATCACGCTGGGCGGCAGCTGGTATTACGGCATCGCCGGGCTCGGCCTGATCATCGTCGCCATCCTCCTGGCGCAGCGCAGCATGGCCGCCATCTGGCTCTACCTGCTCGTCTGGGCCGGCACCGTCGCCTGGGCCTTCTGGGAGGTGGGGACCGACTGGTGGGCGCAGGTGCCGCGCCTGGTCGCACCGACGGTGCTCCTCGTCATCCTGCTTCTCTTCCTGCCGCTCCTCGGCCGCCGCACGCGCGAAGGTGCTCTGTGATGCACATTTCCATGTCCGCCCGGCTCGCCGCAACGCTGTTGGTGACGAGCGCCCTCACCGCCCCTGCCCTCGCGCAGGACACCACCGAGCCCGCCGCGACCGTGCAGCCGTCGACGCCGCAGTCCACCCCGGCTCAGACCGAGGCGGCGCCCCGCGATGCCGCGCCCGACGATGCCGCTGCCGCCCCGACCGAGGCCGCGCCGGTCGCCACCCAAACCACCGCGCGCGAGCCGCAGCCGCAGCCCGAAGCCGGCGCCGACTGGCCGTTCTGGGGCGGCGGGCCGAATGCGCAGCGCTACTCGCCGCTCGGACAGATCACGCCGGAGAACGTCGGCGATCTGGAGCGCGCCTGGGTGTTCCACACCGGCGACCTGCCGGAGGGCTCGGCGTCCGACAAATATTCGCCCGAGAACACGCCGGTGAAGGTCGGCGACGCCCTCTTGATGTGCTCGGCGAAGAACATCCTCATCTCGATCGACGCCGCCACCGGCGAAGAGAACTGGCGCTACGACCCCGAGGTGGCGAACGAGGCGATCCCCTATGGTGCCAGCTGCCGCGGCGTCGCCGTCTACACCGCGCCGGAGCTGCCGGAGGATGCGCCCTGCAAGACGCGCGTCGTCGAAGGCACGCTCGACGCCCGCCTGATCGCCGTCGACAGCGCGACCGGCGAGCTGTGCGCCGATTTCGGAGAGAACGGCCAGGTCGACCTGTGGGACGGCATTGGCGACAAGGTGCCCGGCTGGTACGCCGTGACCGCCCCGCCGGCCATCGTGCGCGGCATCGCCGTCACCGGCGCGCAGGTGAAGGACGGGCAGGCCGAGGACGCCCCGTCCGGCGTCATCCGCGGCTACGATGCGGTGACGGGCGAACTCGCCTGGGCCTGGGACCTCGCCGCGCCCGAGGAGATGAAGGACGGCCCGCCCGAGGGCGAGACCTACACCCGCGGCACGCCCAACATGTGGACCACCGCGACGGCGGACGAAGCGCTCGGGCTCGTATATCTGCCGCTCGGTAACTCGGCGGTCGACTACTGGGCCTCCAACCGCTCCGAAGCGGAGAACAAGTGGTCCACCTCGCTCGTCGCGATCGACGTGACCACCGGCGAGCCGGCGTGGTCCTTCCAGACCGTGCACAAGGACGTGTGGGACTACGACCTCGGCAGCCAGGTGACGCTGATCGACTACCCCGGCGAAGGTGGTGACACGGTGCCGGCGGTGATCCTGCCCTCCAAGCAGGGCGACATCTATATCCTGAACCGCGAGACGGGCGAGCCGCTGACCCCGGTCGGCGAGATCGCCGTGCCGTCCACCGGCGAGCTGGAGCCGGACACTCTGTCCCAGACGCAGCCGACATCCGAGTGGCACACGCTGCGCAAGGACCCGCTGGAAGAGAAGGACATGTGGGGCTTCTCGCCGATCGACCAGCTCTGGTGCCGGATCCAGTTCCGCCTGTCGAACTACGAGGGCTTCTACACCCCGCCCTCGGCCGACAAGCCGTGGATTCAGTACCCCGGCTACAATGGCGGCAACGACTGGGGCTCGATCGCCTTCGACCCGGAGAAGGGCCTCATCATCGCCAACTACAACGACGTGCCGAACCACAACCAGCTCGTCCCGCGGGCGGAGGCGGACGCGAAGGGGTGGAAGCCGATCTACGAGACCGACAACGCCGGTACCTCGTCGCCCGAGGGCGCCGGAGACCCGCAGGTGGGCGCGCCGTACGCGATCGACGTCAACGCCGGCTGGCGCAACGACTATACCGGCGTTCCCTGCACCGCGCCGCCCTACGGTGGGATCCAGGCGATCGACATCGAGACGGGCGAGACCGTGTGGGACCGGCCGCTCGGCACGGCGCGGCGCAACGGCCCGTTCGGTATCGCCTCGCGCATCCCCTTCACCATCGGCCTGCCCAACAACGGCGGCTCGGTGGTGACGGCCGGCGGCCTCGTCTTCATCGGCGCGGCGACGGACAATCTCTTCCGCGCGATCGACGTCGAGACGGGCGAGACCCTATGGTCCGACGTGCTCGATCAGGGGCCGCAGGCCAACCCGATCAGCTACGAGGTGAACGGCGAGCAGTACGTCCTCATCGGTCCGGGCGGGCACCACTTCATGGAGACCCCGGTCGGCGACGCGGTGATCGCCTACAAGCTGCCGAAGTAAAGTTCGCGCGATCGGACGCCGGAAAGTCGCTCCTCGTGGGCGGCTTTCCGCATTTCGGGGCGCGGGGCGGTCGTTCGCGGTCGCACGCGGGTTGCCCCTGCGGCAACCGAGCGATAAACGCGGGCATCATCTGACAGCATTGATCCCATGCCCTTCACTCCCCGCGTCTTCTCGGGCGTTCAGCCCACCGGCAATCTGCACCTCGGCAACTACCTCGGCGCGGTGCGCCGCTTCGTCGCCATGCAGGACGAGTATCCGTGCATCTACTGCGTGGTGGACCTGCACGCGATCACCCAGTGGCAGGACCCGGTGGAGCTGGCCGACGCCACCTACAGCGTCACCGCGGCCTATCTCGCCGCGGGGATCGACCCAGCCCGCTCGATCGTCTTCAACCAGAGCCGCGTCACCGCGCATGCCGAGCTCGCCTGGATCTTCAACTGCGTCGCCCGCATGGGGTGGCTGAACCGCATGACGCAATTCAAGGAGAAGGCCGGCAAGGACAAGGAGAACGCGTCGGCGGGCCTCTTCGTCTACCCCAACCTCATGGCGGCCGATATCCTGGTCTACCAGGCGACGCACGTGCCGGTGGGCGACGACCAGAAGCAGCATTTGGAGCTGACCCGCGACATCGCGCAGAAGTTCAACCACGACTATGCCGAGCGGCTCGCCTCGCTGGGCTATGACGAGGACGGCCTCTTCCCGATGACCGAGCCGATCATCGCCGGGCCGGCGACGCGGGTGATGAGCCTGCGCGACGGGTCGAAGAAGATGTCGAAGTCGGAAGCGTCGGATGCCTCGCGCATCAACCTGACCGACGATGCAGACACGATCGCGCAGAAGATCCGCAAGGCGAAGACCGACCCGGAACCGCTGCCCTCCGAGCCGAAGGGGCTGGAGAGCCGGGCCGAGGCGGACAACCTCGTCGGCATCTACGCCGCGCTCGCCAGCACCACCAAGGAGGCGGTGCTGGCGCAATATGGCGGGCAGGGCTTCTCGGCCTTCAAGCCGGCGCTGGCGGAGCTGGCGGTCGAGGTGCTGGCGCCGATGAACGCGGAGATGCGGCGGCTCCTCGCGGACCGCGGCCATCTCGACGCGGTGCTGGCCGACGGTGCGGCGCGCGCCAATGCCATCGCAGAGCCCATCCTGCGGGACGTGAAGCGCGTGGTCGGCTTCCTGACGTGAGCGCGGCCGAGGCGGACGGCCTCTTCACGCGCGCACCCTTCGGCGACGACATCGCCGTCCTGCGTGCGCGTTTCCCGCGGGAGGTGTGGCCGGCGCACCGCAACCTCGGCCAGACCGCGCGGTTCTGGCTCGACCGGCACGGCATGTTCCGCGAACTGGGCGACATGCTCAAGACCGGCGCGGTAGAGTTCGCCGAGGGGCGGGTCGAGGCCAAGCCCTTCATGGGCTGGCTGGGGCCGCGCCTGTCGCTCTTCCTCAACGAGCTGCACACGCACCATCATGTCGAGGACGAGCATTATTTCCCCGTCTTCCGGGCCGCCGATGCGCGGCTGGGGCGCGGGTTCGACATCCTCGACGCCGACCACCACACCCTGGATGCGCTGATCCACGAGCTGGCCGCCACCGGCAACGCCCTCTCAGAGGGTCTGCGCGGTCATGGTGACGTCGCCCGTCCGTCTGCCGACCTCGCCGAGCGGCTGACGCGCGCCTCCAACGGCCTCCTGCGCCACCTGGAGGACGAGGAGGACATCGTGGTGCCACTGATCCTCGACCGCAGCGAAGGCGGCCTCGGCCTCTAAGTCGACAATCTTTGGTTGCATTGCCGCGCGATCGCGCTACCCTCCCGTCATCGATCGCGGGAGATTGCCGTGCGCCCTCTTCAGGCCATCCTGACCGATGCCAAGAGCATCGCCGCCCAGTACGAGGACGTGACCGGCCGCCCGCTGGGCCTGACCGACGAGATCGGCGAGTGCGAGGCCGCTGCCAGGCTCGGCCTGTCGCTCGCGCCCGCACACGAGCCCTACTGCGACGCCTTGGACCTCCACAGCTCACGCCTCCTGATCCGCAGCCGCCGCGTGACGCCCGAGCGGCGCGAGCGCAACCAGCGCGTCCCCGCGGTGCGGCGCAGGATCGGCTGGGACGCCGTACTGCTGGTGCTGCTGGACGAGCGCTACGACGCCATCGAGATCTGGCGGGCCGAGCGCCTCGCCGTGCTCGACGCGCTCGATCCGGCTGCCTCCCGCCGGCCCCGTCGCGCGCTCAACGTGTCGCAATTCAAGTCGATCGGGCGGCTCGTCTGGTCGGACGCCGGGCGGTGGACCCACCCGCCACCGCTGCGGGACTACCGCTTCGGCGAGCGCAGGCGCACGTAGAGGGCACCGTCGCCCCCGTGCGTGGGGTTTGCCGGCCCGAAGGTGACGATGTGCCGCGCGAGGTCGCGGCCGGCCAGCCAGTGGGGCACGCTTCGGCGAAGCACGCCCCGCCCCTCGCCCTCGCCGAGGCCCTTGCCGGTGATCACCAGCACGACGCGCCGCCGCTGACCGACAGAGGCCACGATGAAACGCGACAGCGCCCCGTGCGCCTCCTCCTGCGTCATGCCGTGGAGGTCGATCCGGGCGTCGATGCCGAGGGCGCCGCGAGCGAGCTTGCGACGGGTCTTGCGGTCGAGGTCGCTGGCGGGGCGCGCCTTGATGGCGGGCGGGGGCGCCGGGGCCGCAGGTGGCGGCTCGGCGGGCGGCTGCGCCAGCTTGGGCGCCTCGGCGGGCGGCGAGGCCTTCGGCGGCACGGGCAGCGTCACGGACGGCGGCGGCGGCTCGGGGCGCAGCGGGACGACGGTGCGGGCGATCTTGTCCCACAGCGCCTTTTCCGAACTGGAGAGAATGCGCCGGCGCGTCATGGGGTGACCACGCCAACGGCGGCGGACCCCACCGGGTGCGGGGCGACGCCGTGCGGGAGAAACACCGTCCACGTCGCCGGTGCTTTCATCGCCCCGGCGACCGCCCCGGCGGCATCGCCAGTGCCGATGAAGATGTCGCCCCGTCCCCGGCCGACGATCGCCGAGCCGGCGTCCTCGGCGATCATCACAGCGGCGAAGTCGCCCTCGCCGGGCAGCGTCGTCGCGATGTGGATCGGAGTGCCGAGGCCGTGATGCACGCGGTCCACCGCGAGGCTGCGGTATGGGACCAGCGGCACGCCCCCCGCCGCGACCGGCCCCAGCGCCGGGTCGCCCAGCGGCCGTTCCCGGAAGAAGACATAGGAGCGGTTGGCCTCCAGCGTCTCCGCGACGATCTGCGGATGCGCGGCGAGGACCGCGCGGATCGACTGCATGGTGGCGCCGCCCTCGGGGAGCCACCCCCGATCGATCAGGACGCGTCCAATGGCCGTGTAGGGATGCCCGGTCTTGCCGTGGTAGCCGACGCGCATCTCGTCGCCATCGACGAAACGCAGGCGGGCCGAGCCCTGCACCTGGGCGAAGAAGGCGTCCACCGGATCGGCGACGAAGGCGAGGTCCAGGCCGAGCCCGTCCAGCGCTCCGGCGCGGATCGCCGCGCGGTCGGGGTAGGGCGCCAGCGTGCCGTCGGACCGGCGGCGGGCCCAGGTTCCGTCACCGGGAAGGTCGGGCCGCGCAGAGACGCGGATCAAGTCCGGCGGGCGGCGGTGCAGCGGGGTCTGGAACGGGCCGGCGCGGCGGCGCGAGGCGCCGACGACGGGCTCGTAATAGGCCGTGAGAAAGCCGGGTTCGGGCAGCCGCCAGGCCAGGAAGGCCTCTTCGACCGTCCGGCGGGCGGACCGGCCGCGGCGGGCGAGGGCAGGTGCCAGGGCGCCCAGCCATGCAGCCTGCGCCGGCCGCGTTAGGACGCCAGGGTCGAGGTGGCGCGCGAGGCCGGCCAGCAGCGCCTCGGCTTCAGCCTCGGACCAGCCGGGGAGCCCGGCGATGGGGATCGGGAACGCCGGGCCGTCCATGCGCGGGGCGCGGTCTTTACGCGGATTCGGTGGCGACCAGCAGCCAGTTCGGGTGGTCGGCATCGACCCGACGCTCGAAGGTCCACACGTCCACCACGTCGGCGACCTTGTTGGGGTCGCCTTCGATGAGGTTGCCGTCACGATCGTAGGTGGCGGAGATCATCTGACTGTCGATCCGCGTGGTCACGCGGGCGATCTTGCCCTTCAGCGAGGCGTCGGTAATGGCCATCTTGTCGATCCCGATGAGGGTGGTCGACATGGACTGGCCGTTGGCCTCACGGTCGGCGATGGCGGCGGCGAAGCCCTCCATCACCTCGTCCGACAGGAGCGGGCGCAGCGTGTCCCGGTCGCCGCCGGCGAAGGCCGTGACGATCATCTCGTAGGCCATCTGCGCGCCGTTGAGGAACTGCTTGGGATCGAACGTCGGGTCGGCGACGACGATGTCGCGCAGCGCGTCGTAGAGCGGCGTGTCCTTGGCCGCGACGGGCTTCAGGCGCTCCTCGACGACGCTCGGCTCTGGCGCGGACGCCGGGGCGTTGCCCGGCTGGCGCGGCAGGGAGACGACATTGTCGTTCCCGCGCGACTCGTTGCCGCTGCGGGCCGCGTAGGGGTCGTACGGCGGACGCTCGTTCCCCGTCCGGCGACCCAGCACGCTGCGCAGGCGCAGGAAGATCGCGACGGCCAGCGCCAGGATCATCAAGTTGTAGATGTCGAAGAATTCACTCATCCACTAAAACCTGTCAGCCCATATCTGGAGCTCTGCCACGGCCCCTCGCCGCTCGACCGTTCCACCATACACATAAGACGCCATACGGCGTCGTACAGGTCCAGTTTGCGGCACAGCATGCGGCGGACCGTATCGGACTGAGGCACCTCGGTCTACGCCCAGCGCTCGAAAACACCACCCTACGTTCCCATATTCGGCCGGAGCCAAAGGGAAATGCTTGTGATCCGATCCATCCTGTTCGCTTTTCTGCTGATCATCCCGATCGCCGAGATCGTCGTCTTTCTGACGGTCGGCAGCGTGATCGGCGTGCTTCCGACCATCGCCATCATCATCCTGACGGCAGTCCTCGGCGCGATCCTGTTGAAGCGGCAGGGACTCTCGGCCTTCGCCCGCCTCCAGGCCGACGCCAGCGCCGGGCGTGTCCCCGCCGCCGCCATCGGCCAGGCGATCACCGTCGCGATCGCCGGCATCCTGCTGCTGACGCCCGGCTTCATCACCGACACGGTGGGCTTCCTGCTCTTCATCCCGGCAGTGCGCAGCTGGCTTTGGAAGCAGATCGCCGGGTCGGTGCGGATCCATGGCGCCGGGACGGGCGGCCCCGGTGCGGATGCCGGCGGCCCGGCGGGGCACCCCTACCGCCCCGGCAAGCCCCAGGTGATCGACCTCGAGGCGACCGAGGTGAAGCCCGACCCGTCCACCCCGTGGCGCAACGACGCGTAGAGCGACTACGCCCTGAAGTCTCCCATGGGTGGCTAAGATCGGGCGAAGGCGGCGGATCGACGGCAAAGGTCTAGGATTGTCGCGGGCAAAGTGGTAGCCCGCGGCGAACTGACCATCGTTCAACGAACGGACTCACCATGACCGACGCCACCGCCGGCGCGCCAGAAGGACAGGCTCAGCCCTCCGTCCGCGTGCTCGCCCAATACGTCAAAGATCTCTCCTTCGAGAATCCGCGCGCGCCCGCCTCGCTGCAGAACCGCGAAGCCAACCCGCAGATCAACATCTCCGTCAACGTCGCCGCGAAGTCCCTCGCCGAGACCGACTACGAGGTGACTTTGACCCTCGAGGCGAAGGCCGGGGACGACGAAAATCTCGCCTTCCAGACCGAGCTTCAGTACGCCGGCGTGATCCGCGTCGCCGGGATGAAGCCCGAGCACGTGCAGCCTTTCCTGCTGATCGAGGGGCCCCGCCTGCTCTTCCCGTTCGCCCGGCAGATCGTCGCCGAGGCGGTGCGCAACGGCGGCTTCCCGCCGCTGATGATCGACCCGATCGATTTCGTCGCGCTCTACCGCCGCAACCTGGAGCGGGCGCAGCAGCAGCAGAACGCGACCCCCGTCACCAACTGACGCCTACTCGGCGGCGATGCGCGGCCCGTCCTCGGTCTGGGCCGTGACCTTGGCCCAGATCGACTCGGCGAACGTCGCCATGAAGGCGGCGTGCGCGGCGCGCTCGCCCTCGGTGAGGCGCGGGGCCAGCGGCACCGGACGGGGTGCGTGGCGCACAGGTCCGGCGGCCCGCGCGCTGCCGTCACCGGTGCCGCCCAGCACCAGCGTCGCCTGCCGGCCGCCGGTCAGCTCGAGGTAGACCTCGGCCAGCAGTTCGGCGTCGAGCAGAGCGCCGTGCTTGGTGCGGCGAGACGCGTCGATCCCGTAGCGCGAGCACAGGGCGTCCAGCGAATTGGCACCGCCGTGCTTGCGACGCGCGATCGACAGCGTGTCCACCACCTGGTGCGCACCGATGATCGGCTTGCCGCAGCGCTGCAGCTCGTGATTGAGGAAATTGACGTCGAACGAGGCGTTGTGGGCGACGAGGTTGGCGTCCCCCAGGAAGGCCGAGAACTCCTCGGCGATGGCGGCGAAGACCGGCTTGTCGGCCAGGAAGTCGGCCGAGATGCCGTGCACGCGGAACGCCTCTTCGGGCATGTCCCGCTCGGGATTGATGTAGACGTGAAAGACGTTGCCGGTCGGGATCGCGTTCAGCACCTCGACGGCGCCGATCTCCACCACGCGGTCGCCCGTGGCCGGATCGAGGCCGGTTGTTTCGGTGTCGAGAACGATCTCGCGCAACGTCTGCCTCCAAGAGCGAAGACGCCGACAGTGCCACAGGCCGCGCCCGATTTCACCGCCCCGCGCCGGATTTCAACCGCCTAACCGAGCGCCATCAGCGCCTTGCGGACCGCGGCGACCTGACGTGCGGCGTCATCGACGCCGGTCGCGGTGTCGATGACGTAGTGGGCGCCGGCGCGCTTCGTCCGGTCGGGGGTCTGCTTGGCGAGGATCGCCTCGAACGCCGCCTCCGTCATGCCGGGGCGCGCAAGCACGCGGGCGCGCTGGACCTCGGCCGGCGCGCTGACGACGACCACGGCGTCGACGTGGCGGTCGCGACCGCTCTCGAACAGGAGCGGGATATCGAGGATCGCGAGGCGGGCGCGAGCCTCGCGGGCGCGGTCGAGGAAGGCGCTCTGTTCGGCGTGGACGAGGGGGTGGACGATGGCCTCCAGACGGGCCATCGCCGCGGCATTGCCCAGCACCGCCTCGCGCAGCCGCGTCCGATCCACGGCCCCGTCCACCACGGTGCCGGGGAAGGCGGCCCCGACCGGCGCCACCGCTGCGCCACCTGCGGCATAGAGGCGGTGAACGGCGGCGTCGGAGTCGTAGACCGGGTCGCCCGCGGCGGCGAAGAGCGCGGCCGTGGTGGACTTGCCCATCCCGATGGAGCCGGTGAGACCGACCGTCTTCACAGCGTCGCCAGCACTTTTTCGCGCAATGCCGCGTCGACCTCCGGCCTGTGACCGAACCACTTCTCGAAGCCGACCGTCGCCTGATGGATCAGCATGCCGAGGCCGTCCACGGTCGCCAGCCCCCGTGCCGCGGCCTCTTGGAGAAGCGGGGTGTGGAGCGGGTTGTAGACGATGTCGGCGACGACGGCGTGGGCCGGCAGCGGCGCGAGGTCGATGTCGAGCGGCTGGTTGCCCTCCATGCCGAGGGAGGTGGTGTTGACCAGGAGATCCGCCCGCGGCAGCAGCCCCGGTACGCTCTCCCAAGGGACGGCGTGGCCGCCGACGCGCCCGACGAGCAGCTCCGCCCGCTGCGCCCGGCGGTTGGCCACCGCGACGTCCAGCCCAGCGGTGATCAGCGCGTCGCACACGGCGATCGAGGCGCCGCCCGCGCCGAGCACCAAGGCGTTCTCGGCGCTGCGCCAGGCGGGCGCCTGCTCGTCGAGGCTGGCGATGAACCCGGCACCGTCGCTGGAGGTGGCGCGGAGCCGGCCGTCCTCGCGCCAGACGGTGTTGATCGAGCCGAGCCGCCGGCCGACCGGGTCGAGGTCCACGAACGCCGCGGCCGAGATCTTGTGCGGCACGGTGACGTTGAGCCCGTCGAAGCCCATCTCGTCGAACTGGCGAAAGAAGGCCTTCAGCGCCTCGGGCTGGACCGGCAGCAGCTCGTAGCGGGCGTCGATGCCGTAGCGTTCGAACCAATGGGCGAAGATGGTGGGCGAGCGGGAGTGGGCGACGGGCCAGCCGAGCAGCCCCACGCGGCGTGTCATCGTTAGAAGTCCTCAGCAAGTCCGCCGGAGCCGTAGCGGCGGTCGGAAAGCAGCGCGACGATGGCGGCGGCGGTCTCCTCGATGGAGCGGCGCGTCACGTCGATCAGCGGCCAGCCGTTCTCGGCGCACAGCTTGCGCGCGTAGGTCACCTCTTTGGCGACGGCCTGGCGGTTGACGTAGGTGGATCCCTTGCGCTCGGCGTTCATCGAAATGAGCCGATTCTCACGCAGCGCGACGATGCGCTCGGGACTGGCGGTCAGGCCGACGATCAGCGCCCGCCGCGCCTCGAAGAGGTTCGGCGGCAGCGGCAGGTCGGTGACGATGGGCAGGTTGGTCGCGCGCACGCCGCGGTGGGCGAGGTAGATCGACGTCGGCGTCTTGGACGTGCGCGACACGCCGATGAGGACGACGTCGGCCTCGTCGACATTGTCCGGCAGGGCGCCGTCGTCATGGCGCATGGCGAAGTTCAGCGCCTCGATCCGCCGGAAGTAGCTGGCGTCGAGTTCATGCTGCGCGCCGATGCGCGAGGCCTTCTGCACGTTGAGATAGGACTGGAAGACGGCGACGAGCGGATCCAGCACGTCGATGCAGGGCAGGCCCAGTTCGTTGCAGGTGGCCTGCAGGCGGGTCAGGATGTCCGGATCCACCAGGGTGAACATCACGATCCCCGGCGCGTCCTCGATCTCGGCGAGGACGCGGTCGAGCTGCCGGTCCGAGCGCACCAACGGGTAGACGTGCTCGATCGCCTCGACGTCCTCGTAACGGGCGACGGCGGCACGTGAGGCGGTCATCAGCGTCTCGCCCGTCGAGTCCGACACCAAGTGTACGTGGACAAAAGTACGTTTTCGGTTCACGGACGCCTTCGCAACTTGAGGATCACTGTGGAGAACGTCGTGACGGCAGAGAGGCCCGGGCGCAACCCTGTGGATTCATCGCCCGCTCATCCACTGACGGATCCCCCGACGGCCGCCGGTGGACAGTCACGGGACCGTGCGGCCGCAGCGGTGACGAAGATCACAGCTTTGCGAAATGCGTCCACAGGCGCACCGAACGACCGGCCGCGTCGAATCGCGAGAGTTCCTGCGGCACCAAGCGACAGTTGCGCGATTGCCTCCGGACATGTGAACAGTGGCGCATCGGCCACCGCGCCGGGGACCCCTCAACGCACGACGCGGTGAATCGTTCCATGATCCCCGACATCCGACCGCCATCAGAATCATCAGATTCCTTAAAAAAAGATTGTTTGATTGATGGAGAGTGAATTCGACGGCATACCGATGCTTGTGCGAAGTCTGCGTGGTGAGACGGTGTCGCCGGCACCGATCTGGTTCATGCGCCAAGCGGGCCGCTACCTGCCGGAGTACCGGGAACTGCGGACAAAGGCCGCGTCTTTCCTGGACTTTTGCTACACGCCCGACCTCGCCGTCGAGGCGACGCTACAGCCGATGCGCCGCTACGCCTTCGACGCGTCGATCGTCTTTTCCGACATCCTGGTCGTGCCCGACGCGCTGGGGCAGAAGACTTGGTTCGTGCAAGGCGAAGGGCCGCGACTGGAGCCGCTGACGGACGTCGGCTCCCTGTCGCTGGCGGGGTTCGACGCACATCTCAGCCCGGTCTACGAGACGATCGCGCGGTTGCGAGCGGAGTTGCCGGCCGAGAAGGCGTTGTTGGGCTTCTGCGGCGCGCCGTGGACGCTGGCGACGTACATGATCGCGGGCAAGGGCGGCGGCGACCAGTTCGCGGCCCGCAAGGCCGCCGCGGCCGATCCCGTGGCGTTCCAGGCGCTGATCGATCTCCTGGTCGAGGCGTGCGCGCGGCACCTCGTGGCGCAGGTCCGCGCCGGCGCCGACGCGCTCCAGATCTTCGATTCATGGGCGAGCGCGCTCGACGAGGACGGGTTTTCCCGCTGGTCGATCCGGCCGATCGGGGAAATCGTGAACAAGGTGCGCGCGGCGACAGATGTGCCCATCATCGGCTTCCCTCGCGGGGCGGGAGCGGGATACTGCCCCTTCGTGGAGGAGACGCGGGTGGACGCCGTGTCGCTGGACTGGTCGGTGCCGATGGACCTCGCCAAGACGTTGCAGACACGGGTCTGCGTCCAGGGCAACCTGGACCCGGCGCGGCTCGTGGCGGGCGGGGCGCAACTCGATGCGGCGGTGGACCGGATCTGCGCGGCGCTGGGGGCGGGGCCGTTCGTGTTCAACCTCGGCCACGGCATCTCGTTGGAGACGCCGCCGGCGCATGTGACCCGAGTGATCGAGCGAGTGAAGGCAAAGACCGCGTCATGACCGAGTATTACACCTGGATCAAAGCGGCGCATGTCATCTCCGTCATCGCGTGGATGGCGGCGCTGCTCTATCTTCCGCGCCTGATGGTGTACCACGTTGCTGCCGAAGTCGGGTCACCGCAGTCGGAAACCTTCAAGATCATGGAGCGGCGCTTGTTGCGGGCGATCGCCAACCCGGCGATGATCGCGACTTGGGTGTTCGGCCTCATGCTCGCCTACGTGCTGGAGGCATGGCACTTCGGCTGGTTCCACGCGAAGGTGTTGTTCGTCGTCGTGCTGACGGTGATCCACCACATGATGGTGCGCTGGATGAAGGCCTTCCAGAAGGATCGGAACACCAAGTCGGCGCGATACTTCCGAATCATGAACGAAGTGCCGGCGCTGTTGATGATCGGCATCGTGATTTTCGTGATCGTGAAGCCCTTCTGAGCGCATGTGGCGGAATTCGGCTCGGGGACACTTGCGGAGGCGCGACGGCGCGCGTAAGTTAGGGCATCCAGAGGTCGTTGGTTTTTCGCGCGTCTCCCGACGCTCATGAACGACCCCGGATCCCTTCCTTCCTTTCTGCCCCTCTTGAGCGGCCGATGTCCGTCATCCAGGACAACCAAATGCAAATGAAACTTCACGAGCTCAAGGCCAAGAGCCCCGGCGATCTGATCGCGTTCGCCGAAGAGCACGAAGTCGAGAATGCGTCGACCCTGCGCAAGCAGGAATTGATGTTCGGCATTCTTAAGCAGCTCGCGAACAAAGACGTTGAGATCATCGGAGAAGGCGTCGTCGAGGTCCTGCAGGACGGCTTCGGCTTCTTGCGCTCTCCCGACGCGAATTACCTGCCGGGACCTGACGATATCTATGTCTCCCCGTCCCAGATCCGCCGCTTCTCGCTGCGGACGGGCGATACGGTCGAAGGCCAGATTCGCAGCCCGAAAGAAGGTGAGCGCTACTTCGCGCTCCTCAAGGTCAACACGATCAACTTCGAGGAACCGGAAGCGGCTCGTCACAAGATCCACTTCGACAATCTCACGCCGCTCTACCCGGACGACCGCTTCAACATGGAAGTGGAAGGCCCCCCGTCGAAGGACTTCTCGGGCCGCGTCATCGACCTGGTGGTCCCGCTCGGCAAGGGCCAGCGCGGCCTGATCGTCGCGCCGCCGCGCACCGGTAAGACGGTGCTGCTGCAGAATATCGCCAAGTCCATCACCGCCAACCACCCGGACTGCTACCTCATCGTCCTCCTGATCGACGAGCGGCCCGAAGAAGTGACGGACATGCAGCGCTCCGTGCGCGGCGAGGTCGTGTCGTCGACCTTCGACGAACCGGCCCAACGGCACGTCGCGGTGGCGGAGATGGTCATCGAGAAGGCCAAGCGCCTCGTCGAACATGGTCGTGACGTCGTCATCCTGCTCGACTCGATCACGCGCCTCGGCCGGGCCTACAACACCACCGTGCCGTCCTCGGGCAAGGTGCTGACCGGCGGTGTCGACGCCAACGCCCTCCAGCGCCCGAAGCGCTTCTTCGGTGCGGCGCGCAACATCGAGGAGGGCGGCTCGCTGACGATCATCGCGACCGCCCTGATCGACACCGGCAGCCGCATGGACGAGGTCATCTTCGAGGAGTTCAAGGGGACGGGTAACTCCGAAATCATCCTCGACCGCAAGGTCTCCGACCGCCGCGTCTGGCCGGCGATAGACATTCAGCGCTCTGGTACCCGCAAGGAGGAGTTGCTGGTCAAGAAGGAAGACCTCAAGAAGGTCTACGTTCTGCGCCGCATCCTCAACCCGATGGGCTCCGTGGATGCGATCGAGTTCCTCATCGACAAGCTGCGGCAGACGAAGAACAACGCCGAGTTCTTCGACTCCATGAACACCTGATCCGCCTCAGCGGCCCCACAGGGCCGCTGTCAGCGCGTCGGGCGTAACGATGGGGAGCCCGCACGCCATGTGCCGGCACACCACCGCGCTGCCATCCGGCGGCGCCGAGGCGCCGAGTGGATGACCCTCGGGCGGCACGTCGACCACGATGGCCGCCGGGTGGCCCGCCGCCAGCACCGCTGCGCGCAGCTCCGGTGCGGCGGAGGTGGTGACGGTGACCGCGGAGAGCTGATCCAGGCCATTCACCAGGCTGGCGCATCCGAAGACGTTGGCCGCCAGCGCGCGAGCATGGGCACGAAGAACAGCGCGGGCCTCGGCCTCGTAGGCCTCTTCCCCGGTCAGCGCCCACAGTGTTGCGAGATTCTTAACCATAAGGCCGTTGGCATTGGGTACCGCCTCGTCGAGCGGGCTCTCCGGACGCAGGATCAAGGCGTCCGCATCGTCGGCCGTCCAGTAGTAGCCGCCGCCGGGAGCCGCATAGTGGGTCCGCAACGTCCGGCACCAACGCTCGGCGTCGGCCAGCGCGGTACCGGGCCGGCCGGCGGCGACGAGTGTCAACGCCGCGTGGATCATCGCCGCATAATCGAGCGCGAAGCCCTGGCCGAGACGCACCGGGCCACGCACGGCGTGGATCAGCCGGCCCTCCGCCTCGAAGGTATCGCGGGCGGTGGCGTAGGTGCGCTCGGCGAGGTCGAGCCAATCCGGCCGCTGCAGCGCGCCGCCGGCGCGGGCGAGGCCGGCGATCATCAGGCCGTTCCAATCCGCGAGCGCCTTGTCGTCACGGGCGGGGCGTGGTCGACGCTCGCGCGCCACGAGCAGCTTGTCGCGGCAGGCCGTCAGGAAGGTCTCGGTCTCGTCGTCGGCGAGGTCGGCGGCGTCCAGCCGGTGGAGGACATTGGTGCCCTCCCAATTGCCTTCGGCGGTGGCCCCATAGTGAGCGGCGAAGCGCTCCGTGTCGGCACCCAGCACGTCCCTCAGTGCGGCCAGCGACCAGAGGTAGAAGCGGCCTTCCTCTCCCTCCGAGTCGGCGTCGAGACTGGCGGCGAATAGGCCGTCCACCTCCATCTCGCGGGTGAGCCAGGTGACGATCTCCTGGCACCGCGTCGCGAGAAGGCGGGAGCCGGTCGCGGCAGCGACCTCGGCATAGAGGCCGAGCATCTGCGCATTGTCGTAGAGCATCTTCTCGAAATGCGGCACATGCCAGCGGCCGTCGACGGAGTAGCGGGCGAGGCCTCCGCCGACGTGGTCGGTGATCCCACCCATGGCGATGCGATTCGTCGCTGTCGTCACGGCCGTGCGATAGGCATCGTCGCCGGTGCGCGCGTAGGCCCGCCACAGCAGTTCGATCAATCCGGCGTTGGGGAATTTGGGCGCGCCGCGCGTCCCGCCATTCTCCGGGTCCATGATGGAAAGGAGTTGCTGCGCGGCCTTGTCGGCAGTGTCTGCGGGGAGTTCGCCCGGCTCGGTCGGCGCAGAGATGCGCTCCCGCAAGGCCGTGACGTTGGTCTGTACCACCTCGCTGCGGCTCGAATAGGCATCGGCGACGGCCGTCAGCACGTCGATGAAGGCGGCGCGGCCGAAGCGTGCGTCCTTGGGGAAGTATGTGCCGCCGAAGAAGGGCTCGCCGGCGGAGGTGAGGAACATCGTCAACGGCCAGCCGCCTTGCTCGCCGGTGGCGTGAAGCGCGGACATATAGATCTGATCGATGTCCGGCCGCTCCTCGCGATCGACCTTGATATTGACGTAGCGGGCGTTCATGACCTCGGCGGTGGCTTCATCCTCGAAGCTCTCGTGCGCCATGACGTGGCACCAGTGGCACGCGGCGTAACCGACGGACAAGAGGATCGGTTTGCCGCTGCGTTCCGCCTCGGCGAGCGCTTCGGGAGACCAGGGCCACCAGTCGACGGGGTTGTCGGCGTGTTGCAGCAGGTATGGGCTGGCTTCGTGCGCCAGTCGATTGGCCATCGAGACTCTCCATGCATCTGAGTGGAACAATTGTGGCGCTGTCCTCCGGCCGACCACCCAGTGCGATCGCGATTGTTCGCGCCAGTGGCCCCGATGCACCGGCGCTGGCCGCAGCATTCGGCACGGGCGCCTTGCCGCCCCGGCGCGCAGTGCTGCGGACACTGCGCTCACCGGTGGACGGCGCCATCGTCGACCGGGCGTTGTGCTTGGCCTTCCCGGCGCCGGACACGGCAACGGGGGAGGAGATCGTCGAATTCCATTGCCATGGCGGGCCGGCGGTGGTCGAGCGCGTGCTGGCCGACGCGGTGCGCGTGCCGGGCGTGCGGATGGCCGAGCCCGGCGAGTTCACGCTGCGGGCGGTGTTGAACGGGCGGATGGGGATCGCCGACGCGGAGGCGTTGGCCGATGTGATCGAGGCTCGCACCGAATCGGAGAGGCGCCGCGCGGTGCGTCTTGCGGAGGGTGCCTTGTCGCGACTGATCGCCGAATGGCGGTCCGAAGTGATCGCGCTGCTGGCGGATGCCGAAGCCCGGCTGGACTTTGCCGACGAGGGAGACGTGTCGGACGATCTCACCGACCTCGCAGTGCGCTGCGCCGCTCTGGGCGACCGGGTGGACGCGGTCCTCACCGCCAGCACTGACGCCGAGAAGCTGACGGACGGGTTTCACGTCGTGCTCGTCGGTCCCCCGAACGCCGGCAAATCGAGCCTGCTCAATGCGTTGACCTCCAGCGACGCGGCGATCGTCACCCCCGAGGCGGGCACCACGCGCGACGTCCTTTCGGTCACGATCGAGTTGGCCGGCTACCGGGTCACCTTGCAGGATACCGCGGGTCTGCGTGAGGGGGCGAGCGGCGTCGAGGCGATCGGGATCGAGCGCACGCGGAGCCGCATCGCGGCAGCTGACCTCGTCGTCGCCGTGGTGAGCCCCGACACGCAACCTTTGGACATCCCGGCCGACCTCACCGTCTCACACAAGGCGGACATGGCGGCGGGCGCACCCCCTGCGGAGTCCGCTCTCGCGACCTCGGTGCATGACCCGTCGTCGATCGCGCATCTCAAATCGGAGCTGGCCAGCATCGTGACCACGGCGATGCAGCCCTCGGAGGCGGCGTTGATCACGCGGGCCCGTCAACGTGCGGCGCTGACGGCGTTCACCGGTCATCTCAGGGACGCATCGACGGAGACGGCGCTGGAGCTTCAAGCGGAAGCGCTTCGTCTCGCCTGTCACGATATGGCGCGGATGACCGGGGAAATCGGGATCGAGGATGTGCTCGACGATGTGTTCGGTCGCTTCTGCATAGGCAAGTAACACCCCGTGTTT
Source organism: Acuticoccus sp. I52.16.1 (assembly GCF_022865125.1). Taxonomy (NCBI): domain Bacteria; kingdom Pseudomonadati; phylum Pseudomonadota; class Alphaproteobacteria; order Hyphomicrobiales; family Amorphaceae; genus Acuticoccus; species Acuticoccus sp. I52.16.1. Next base: position 2,193,046 of record NZ_CP094828.1, read on the forward strand.
CACGTGAAACATTCGCCGCTCACAGTGCGTCGCCGGGGTAAAACATATTGGGGCTAGCATCCGGCCCGGCGACGCCGTATCACCCACGCCTGTTCTGGAGCTTGTCCATGTTTCACGTGAAACATGATGTGATCGTCGTCGGTGCGGGGCATGCCGGCTGCGAGGCCGCTGCCGCATCCGCGCGGCTCGGCGCATCGACCGCCCTGGTAACCCTTGCGGCAGAGGCCGTCGGCCGCTTGTCCTGCAATCCGGCGATGGGCGGCATCGGCAAGGGTCATCTGGTGCGCGAAGTCGATGCGCTGGATGGGGTCATAGGGCGTGTGTCAGACCTTGCCGGTATCCAGTACCGGCTCCTCAACCGCAGCCGCGGGCCGGCTGTGCGGGGGCCCCGCGCGCAGATCGACCGCGCCGCCTACGCAGCGTCCATGCAGCGGGAGCTGGCGGGTATCACCGCGCTGAGCATCATCGAGGGCGAGGTGGCGGATCTCGTCGTGAGCGACGGGCGTGTGGCCGGTGTGACCCTCGCCGATGGGCGGTCGATCCAGGCGGCCGCCGTGGTGCTGACGACCGGGACATTTCTCGGCGGTGTCATCCACCTCGGGGATCGGACCTGGCCGGCCGGCCGGATGGGGGAGGCGGCGGCGACGGCGCTCGCCACTCGCCTCAGGGCGCTGGGGCTTCCCCTCAAGCGCCTCAAGACCGGCACGCCGCCGCGCCTCGCCGCCGCGTCGATCGACTGGGATGCGCTCGTCGAGCAGCCAGGGGACGCGGAGCCGGTGATGCTCAGCGCCATGAGTGTCCGTCCGGCGCTGGAGCAGCGCCCCTGCCACGTCAGCGCGACGAACGCCGAAACCCACGCCATCATTCGCGCCAACCTGGAACGGTCGGCCATGTATGGCGGCGGGATCACCGGCGTCGGCCCGCGCTATTGCCCTTCGATCGAGGACAAGGTCGTGCGGTTCGCGGACCGGGCGTCGCATCAGGTGTTCCTCGAGCCGGAGGGGCTCACCAGCCATCTCGTTTATCCCAACGGCATCTCCACCTCGCTCCCGCAGGATGTGCAGATCGCCTTCGTGCGGACGATGGCGGGCTGCGGGAAAGCCGAAATCGTCCAGCCCGGCTATGCGATCGAATACGACGCCATCGATGCGCGCGCGCTGGCTCCGAGCCTGGAGTTGCGCGCCCTGCCGGGGTTGTTCCTCGCCGGGCAGATCAACGGCACCACGGGTTACGAAGAGGCCGCGGGGCAGGGCCTGCTGGCGGGCCTCAACGCCGGGCGGCTGGCCGGCGGCAGCGACTGCGTTACGATGGACCGGGACACGTCGTATATCGGAGTGATGGTGGATGACCTCGTCAGCAACGGGGCCGATGAACCGTATCGTATGTTCACCTCCCGCGCCGAGAACCGGCTCATGCTGCGGGCCGACAACGCCACCGAACGGCTGACCCCGTGGGGCGATGCGCTCGGCCTCGTCGGCCCGGCGCGGCGGGCACACCATGCGGCGATGGTGGAGGCGAAGGCGCATGCCGCCGAGGCGCTGCGCGGGCTCGCCGTCTCGCCGACGGAGGCCGCCGCGTTCGGTGTCGCCGTCAATCGTGACGGGCGGCGGCGGGACGGGTTTGCACTGCTGGCGCACCCCGGTGGAGGTTGGGGCATCGTCGACCGCCTCGCCCCGCAACTCGCCATGCTACCGCGCGACGTGCGGGACAGTCTGGAGGCCGATGCGCTCTACCGCACCTTCACCGACCGCCAGCGGAGCATCGCGGAGGAGACGCGGGTGGCCGACCGGCTCCCCATCCCGCCGGACCTCGCGGAGGTGGCGATTCCGGGTCTGTCGAACGAGCTTCGGCAGAAACTCCTGGCGCGACGGCCGGCGACAATCGGAGAGGCGAGGCGCATCTCCGGTATGACGCCGGCGGGGCTCGCGCTCATCGCCGCCCACGCCCGGCGGGCCGCCCTTGCTTGACGTAACTGAGGAAAACGCGCGCGAGGCGGTACGTTCTCGCGTGACGCCGGCCGCCTTTGACGCAATTGAAAGGTTTGTGGGCGCTTGCTCGCGCTGGGGGCGCGTCTCGAACCTCGTCAGTGCGGCGGATCGGGACCGGCTGTGGGAACGTCACGTTCTAGACAGTCTGCAGCTCGTCCCGTTGGCGCAAGGGGCCGGTCCCACTTGGGTCGACCTCGGTTCGGGTGGAGGATTTCCCGGGATCGTCGTCGCCATCGCACGCGAAGGGACGGACATGACGCTGGTCGAAGCGAACAAGAAGAAGTCCGCGTTCCTGCTGCAAGCTGCGGCCGAGGCGGGCGTGAAGGTGCGCGTGCTGCCCCAACGCATCGAAGCGGTGACGCCGTTCGTGGCCGATATCGTCTCCGCTCGGGCGCTGGCTCCGTTGGAAACGCTGATCGACATGGCGCGGCCCTTCTTCGGTGCGGCGACGGTCGGGCTCTTCCCCAAGGGCAAGGACGCCACCGCGGAGACCGGCGCGGCGCACGCCCGCCACGACTTTTCCGCGAGCCTCCTTCCGAGCCTCACGGAAAATTCAGCGATTGTTAGGGTTACCGGCCTGAGGACAGTGACATGACGCTCCCCGCACGACCGCGCGTCATCGCGGTCGCCAATCAGAAGGGCGGCGTCGGCAAGACGACCACCGCCATCAACCTCGCCACCGCACTCGCCGCCACCGGGCAGACAGCGATGCTCGTCGACCTCGACCCGCAGGGCAACGCCTCGACCGGCCTCGGCATCGATCCCGACAAGCGCGACGTCACCACCTATGACGTGTTGACGCGGGCCAAGACGCTGCAAGACGCCATCCACGAGACCGGCATCCCCGGCCTCACCCTGGCACCGGCGACGATGGATCTGCTCTCGATCGACATCGAGCTGTCGACCCAATCCGATCGCGCGCGCCGACTGTCGGACGCGATCGCCGCCCTGTCGCGCTCCGACGTGTGCCCCAGCTACATCGTGATCGACTGCCCGCCGTCGCTGACGATGCTGACCGTCAATGCGTTGACGGCGGCACACGCCGTACTAGCGCCGCTGCAATGCGAGTTCTTCGCCATGGAGGGGCTGTCGCAGCTGCTGCGGACGATCTCGGAAGTACGCGAGAGCGTGAATCCGGAGCTGGCGATCCATGGCATCGTGCTGACCATGGTCGACGGGCGCAACAACCTCTCCAACCAGGTCGAGGCGGACGTCCGCTCGACGATGGGCGATCTCGTCTACGCGACGACGATCCCGCGCAACGTGCGGCTGTCGGAGGCCCCGTCCTACGGCAAGCCGGCGCTTCTTTATGACATCAAGTGTGCCGGCAGCCAGGCGTACCTGCGGCTGGTGTCGGAGCTGATGGATCGTGAGCAACGCATGATGGGAGCGGCCTGATGGAGCAGGATACCAAGAAGCGCCTCGGCCGCGGCCTCAGTGCGCTGCTGGGCGACACGAACCTTCCCTCCGCCGCCGGCACCGCCGGGACGCTGGAGCGCGCGCCGACCCGCGTCCCGATCGACCGGTTGGCCCGGAGCGACAAGAATCCGCGCTTCACCTTCGGCGACGAGGCGCTGGAGGAGCTGGCCGAATCCATCAAGCAGCATGGTGTCATGCAGCCGCTGCTGGTGCGGCCGACCGAGGACGGCCGCTACATGATCATCGCCGGCGAGCGGCGCTGGCGGGCGGCGCAGAAGGCGGGGCTGCACGAGGTGCCGGTCGTCGTGCGCGAGGCGACCGAGGGTGAGGCGCTGGAGCTGGCGATCATCGAGAACGTGCAGCGCTCGGACCTCAATCCGATCGAAGAGGCGATGGGCTACCACCGGCTGATGGAGGAGTTTCGGCACCGGCAGGAGGATCTCGCGAAGATCATTGGCAAGAGCCGCAGCCACGTCGCGAACACGCTCCGCCTGCTGAACCTGCCGGCCTCGATCCGCGCCAGCGTGGCGGAGGGCGCGCTCACCGCCGGTCATGCACGGGCGCTCATCGGCACGGCGAATCCCGATGCGGTGGCCGACGAGGTGATCCGCAACGGCCTCTCGGTGCGGGCGACGGAGCAACTGGTGGCGCGTCTCGCCAAGGCTGCCGAAGCGCCGATGCCGGCGCGCAAGCCGAAGGACGACGCCGACACTCGCGCGCTGGTGAATCGCCTCTCGACGCGGCTCGGGCTGGCGGTGAACCTCAACCACAAGGACGACGAGAGCGGCACGTTGACGATCAAGTACACGTCGCTCGACCAGCTCGACGCCGTCTGCCGGATGCTCGGCGAGAGTTGAGCCTAAGCCGGGTCGCCCGTCACCGGCGCATCCGGCACGAGAGTGGTCGCCGGCGGCGCGAAGGTGAGCGCTAGCATCATGATGGTGATCGCGAGGATCCACGCACCGATCACGCGGAGTGCCAGATCGCCGACGCGCGGTGCCAGGAGGCGGCGCAGCACCGCGAGCAACCCCGCCAGGAGTCCGATCGCCAGGACGGCGGCGCCGATCGTGCCCGTGACCGAGGCGACCATCGCCGCCGGGCCTCCGTGCGTCGGCACGGTGGCGAGCCCCGTGGCCCATCCCAGGACGAGCGCCAGCCCCTCGGCCAGCGGCCGGGGCATGCGGGCTGTGCCGATCAGGATGACCGCAACGGCGCCGGCGGTGCCGAGCAGCGCCGGCATCAACCACAACAGGGCGGGAAGCGGCGGTGTGAGCGTGCCGGCGACGCAGCCGAGAACCAGCGCCACGGCGGCGCTGAGCGCCACGCCGCGCCGCATGGCGCTGGTGGCGACCGCAGCGACCACAAGGGCGAAGGCGAGGTTGGGATAGAGGACGATCTGCGTCGCACCGTCGACGAGGCCGGCGATCCCCGTGGTGGCCTCGTGCGCGCGCGCCGGCACCGAGGCGAGGCACGCGAACCCGATGAAAGCCGCGTGCGTCCTGCGCATGGGGCCGTCAGAGTTCAGGGAGCTGGATGCGATCGTCGATGCGGAAGAGCATCGTCAGTACCGCGGCGCGGACCCACATGCCGTTGCGCTCCTGCCGCCAATATTTCGCGCGGGGATCCTGGTCGATGGCGGGGTCCAGCTCGTCGCGGCGAGGCAGCGGATGCATGATCACGCAGTCGTCGCGCAGCGTCGACAGGTGCTCGGCCTTGAGGTGGTAGCGCGAGTAGTCCTCCGCGGCGGACTCGGAGCCGACGTCGTATTCGTCCTGAATCCGCGTCATGTAGACGGCGTCCGCCTCGGCGATCGCGGGCAGGAATTCTGCGGTCTCCTCGAATGCGACGCCGGCGGCGGCGAGATCGGCCCGCAGGTCGTCGGCGATGCGGAAGGCGGGCGGAGAGGAGAAGATGATGCGGACGTCGTCGTAGTTCGCGAGCAGCCGCGCCAGCGAGCGCACCGTGCGCCCACGCTTCAGATCGCCGACCATGCAGATGGTTTTGCCGTCGATCCCGCCGCGTGTCCTGAGCGAGCGGGTGAGGGTGTAGATGTCGAGGAGGGCCTGCGTGGGGTGCTCGTCGGGACCGGAGCCGGCATTGATGATCGGCACCGGACGCGGTGTCGCGTCGAGGAGCTGGGCGGTACGATCGCACAGGCCGGGAATGGGCGAGCGCATGATGATGAGGTCCACGTAGGACGAGAACGTGCGTAGCGAGTCCTCGACACTTTCGCCTTTGCGCTCCGAAGACGTCGCCGCATCGCGGATCTCCGAAGCGGTGACGCCGAGGATGTGGCACGCGGAGTGAAAGGAGAGGAAGGTACGCGTGGAGGGCTGCGTGAAGTACAGCATCGCGCGCTTGTGGGAGAGCAGAGATCCCAGATACGCAAGACCTTCGCGGCTCTTGTCGAAGCGGCGAATGGTATTGGTGAGTTGGCAGAGATAATCCAGAAACTGCCGATCGAACTGACTGGATGTCAGGATATGCTGCAGTGGTTTCTTGGGCGGCTCGGCGATGGTGAAGGCGTCCATGGCGGCCCCTAGCTAGATCACCGCTCTATTATCCCGTCCGTGAAGCACACGCTAGGGCCGATCGATCGGCGTATGGCAGACGGACGCTCGAGCCGCGCCGATCGCCTCGCGGGCGGTGAGGTGGAGGATGGCGTGGCGCCGCGCCAGGGTCTCGACGTCGTGCATGTAGCCGCCGCCCAGCACGCCGACCAGCGGCAGGCCGCGGCGCCGCGCCGCCGCGATCACGTGCCGGTCGCGCTCGGCCAGGCCGCGGTCGCTCAGCGCAAGGCGGCCGAGGCGGTCGTCGCGATGCGGGTCGACGCCGGCGTTGTAGAAGACGATGTCGGCCGGGAGCGCCTGTGTCGCCTCCAGCGTCGCGTCCAGCGCGGCGAGGTAGGCGTCGTCTTCGGTTCCGTCGGCGAGCGGGACGTCGAGCGTCGAAGCCGCCTTGCGCACCGGGTAGTTGTTGGCGCCGTGCATCGAGACGGTGGCGACGCTCGGATCATCCGCGAAGATGTGTGCCGTGCCGTCGCCCTGGTGGACGTCGCAGTCGATCACCAAGGCGCGCGCGATGGCGCCGTCCGCCTGCAGCACGCGGATGGCGATGGCGACGTCGTTGAAGACGCAGAAGCCGGCGCCCTGCTCGCGGCGGGCATGGTGGCTGCCGCCGGCGGTGTTGCAGGCGATGCCGTGCTCCAGGGCCAGGCGGGCGGTGAGCGTCGTGCCGGCGCAGGCCGCGCGGGCGCGGAGCGCGACGCTGTCGGTCATCGGGAAGCCGATCTCGCGGGCGACCTTGGCCGGGACGTCGGCGGAGAACACCTGGTCGACGTAGCTGCGGTCGTGGGCGAGGGCGATCCACGACGCGGGCGCCGGCGCGGGGACGTGGAAGGGGCCGAAGCCGAGGTCCGCGAGGACGCGGGCGACGGCGCCGAACTTGCCCATCGGGAAACGGTGCCCCGGTGGGATGACGGCCTGGTAGTGTGGATTGTGGACGACGGGGAGCAAGGCGGCTACTCGTTGGTTCGCCTCGCGAAGGTAGGGGCTCCGCGGCACGATGGCAAAGGCACATCGCGCCGCGGTTGGGCGGGCGGTCGGGCGGAGCGGACGGTGCGGCCCGCTCCGCGTCCCGGCTAGATCAGCGCGGCGGCGCCGACCGTCGCGACCCCCGCCACGGCCGCGCCGCCCACGAGCAGCAGCACCAGGAAGATCACCGCGATGACCACGAAGATGAAGAAGAGGATCCGCGCGATCGACGCTGCGCCGGCGGCGACGCCGGAGAAGCCGAAGAAGCCGGCAATGACCGCGATCACGGCAAAGATGATCGCCCAAGTGAGAAGGTCCATGTGACACCGTAGGTTGGGGCAAAGTTGTGATGGTGTTCAAATAACCATTCGGCAGGCTCCAAGTTCCCACCGAGGCGTCGCAAGAGCGTTGCACCTCTCGCCATCGGCCCTTTCGATGAACTATCGTCCGGCCAAGGATACGGCGTGGGCCGTGACGAATAAGGGATGCCCTCGATGATGAAGACACTGATTGGCGCCGGCCTCGCGGCGCTCCTGGCCGTCACCGTGGCCCAGGCGCAGTCCGACCCCGGCGACGGCAAGGTCACCGACCCGACCGGGGGCGACGCAAGCTCGGAGATCGACATCAACAAGCTCGGTCCGGCGCTCACGGTGGAGGGCACCCTCGGCTCCGGCGAGGAGTGCGCGGTCATCCGCACGACGGACGGCAAGACCTACGGGATCGAGGGTGACATCGACGCGACCGACGTCGGCCAGCGCGTGCGCGTCAGCGGCAACATCGACCCGTCGGCCAACTTCTGCCTCGACGTCAAAGAGGTCATCCTGGTCGAGAAGCTCGAGAAGCTCTGATCGGATGGGACAGCGGCCGGCGCCCGCGGGTGCCGGCCGGCGCCGGATCGGCCTATTGGCCGATCTCCTTGGCCCGCTGGCGCAGGGCGAACTTCTGGACCTTGCCGGTCGAGGTCTTCGGCATCGGCTCGAACACGACCTTCTTGGGGGCTTTGAAGTGGGCGATGCGCTCGCGCACCCAGGCGATCAGCTCCGCCTCGGTCGCCTCCGCCCCCTCGACCAACTCGACGAAGGCGCATGGCGTCTCGCCCCACTTCTCGCTCGGCATCGCCACCACCGCCGCCGAGGCGACGGCCGGATGGGTGTAGAGCGCATCCTCCACCTCGATCGAGGAGATGTTCTCGCCGCCTGAAATGATGATGTCCTTGGCGCGGTCCTTGATCTCGACGTACCCGTCGGGGTGGCGCACGGCGAGGTCGCCGGAGTGGAACATGCCGCCGGCGAAGGCCTTCTCGGTCGCCGCCTCGTCCTTCAAATACCCCTTCATGACGATGTTGCCGTACATCATGATCTCGCCGACCGCCTCGCCGTCGGAGGCGACCTCCTCCATCGTTTCCGGATGGCGGACTGAAAGTCCCTCCTGCAGCGTGTAGTTCACGCCCTGCCGCGCCTTGATGCGCGCCCGCTCCTCGACCGGCTTCTCGTCCCACTCAGGCTTCCAGGCGGAGACCACGCACGGGCCGTAGACCTCGGTGAGGCCGTAGACGTGGGTGACGTCGATGCCGACTTCCTCCATGCGCTGGATCACCACCGCGGGGGGCGGCGCCGCGGCGGTCATCATGCGGATCGGGTGGTCGGCCTTGAAGCCGCGCTTGTGGGCGCCGTCGATCGCCATCTGCATCACGATCGGTGCGCCGCAGAAGTGGGTCACGCCGTGGTTCTGGAAGGCGTCGAGGATCGCGTCGGCCGAGACCTGCCGGCAGCACACGTTGACGCCGGCCTTCATCGCGATGGTGAAGGGGAAGCACCAGCCGTGGCAGTGGAACATCGGCAGGGTCCACAGGTAGACGGGGAAGTGCGGCATCGCCCAGTCGAGCGCGTTGGAGATGGCGGTCATCGCCACGCCCCGGTGGGAGTAGACGACGCCCTTGGGCCGGCCGGTGGTGCCGGAAGTGTAGGAGAGAGTGAAGGACGCCCACTCGTCCTTCGGCGGCACGTAGGTCATCGGCGTGTCGGCGAAGATCTCCTCGTAGGTGTACTCGTAGGGACCGTCGGTCGGGTTGGCGAGGACGTCCTCGATGCGCACGATGACCGGCGGCGCGGCCATCTCCTCCACCGCCTCGGCGAGGCGGGCGGCAAGCTCGGCGTCGACCAGGATCATCTTCGCCTCGGAGTGTTCGAGGCAGTAGCGCAGGGTGCCGGCGTCGAGCCGGGTGTTGAGCGTCAGGATGACGGCGCCGGCGATCGGCACGGCAAAGCTCGCCTCCACGAAGGCCGGCGTGTTGGGCGCCAGGATCGCCACCACGTCGCCCTTGCCGATGCCGCGTTCACGCAGGCCCGCCGCGAGGCGCCGGACCCGCACGTCGGTCTCGCCCCAGGTCTGCGTCAGGTCGCCATGCACGATCGCGGTCCGCTCCGGGTACACGGCGGCGGTCCGGGCGAGGAAGTTGAGCGGCGTGAGTGCGCGGAAGTTCGCGTCCCGCTGGTGAAGCCCGCTTTCATCCATGGTCGTTGCGTCTCCTCAACGTTTCTGCCGGCCGCACGGCCCTTGGGCGGCGACGTCGCGCTGTGCGGCTTGCACGGCCGGGGATGCAAGGTCCGCGCGACGAATGTGTCCGACCCTCTGATAGCACCCGAGTGTGATTAACAAGACTGGGATTTTGGGATGCTTCTCAATCGGCTTTCGATCGCCGCCAAGCTCTGGCTGCTCACCGCGATCAGCGTGTTGGCCCTCGCCGGACTGGCGCTGGCGATCATTCCGCAGGCGCACCGCTACGCCGTCGAGCTGGAGGCGAACAAGGCGCGGGCGGTGGCCGAAGTCGCCCGCAACTTGGGCGTCCAGCTCGCCGCCGAGGCGGAGGCCGGCCGTATGACGGAGGACGCCGCCAAGGAGCAGTTCCGCAACGCCATCCGGGCGATGTGGTATGACAACGACAAGGAATATCTCTTCGTCTTCGACATGGACGGTCGCACGATCGTCCACCCCGCCAAGCCCGAGCTGGACGGCAAGAACCTGTGGGATCTCACCGATCCGCACGGCAACAAGGTGGTGCAGCGCCTCGCCGCCGCCGCGCGCGACGGCGGCGGCCGGGCGGACTACTGGTGGGAGCCCGCCGGATCCGACACGCCCGAGTACAAGCTCTCCTATGCCTTCCCGATCGAGCCGTGGGGCTACTTCGTCGGCACCGGCATCTACAAGGTTCGTGTCGACGCGCAGTTCGCGCAGCTCAAGTGGCTGGCGGGGGGGATCACCGTCGTCGCCATGCTGGTGGTCGCCTTCGCCTGCTGGCTGATGGCGCGCGAATTGTCCCGCCCCGCGTCCCGCATCGCCGACACGGTGGAGCGCCTCGCCAACAACGAGATCGTCGACGAGCCGGATTACCAGAACCGCGCCGACGCCATCGGCAAGATCGCCCGCGCCGTCGGTGCGCTGCGCCAGGGCGTGATCGAACGGCGCGAGATGCAGGACGCGCGCGATCGCGACGAGCAGGTCCGGCAGGGCGAGCGGGCCGACGAGATGCGCCAGATGGCCGACGCGCTGGACGCCAAGGTGTCCAGCGAGGTGGGCGGCATGGACACGGAGGTCGGCTCCATGGTTGAGCGCATCAACCTATTGCGCGACCTCGCCGAGCGCATGCGCACGATGGCGAACGAGACCTACGAAGCGTGCGAGGAGGGGCAGACCAGCGTCGAGACGGTGGCGACCGCGGCCGAGGAGCTGAGCTCCAGCGCGCAGGAGATCAGCCGCCAGGTCGACGGGGCGGCCAACACCACGCGCGAGGCCGTCACCGCCGCGGAGGGGGCGACCACCTCGGTCAACGCGCTGGTGGAGAAGAGCCGCAGCATCGGCGAGGTGACGCAGCTCATCAACTCTATCGCCGAACAGACGAACCTTCTGGCCCTCAACGCGACCATTGAGGCGGCGCGTGCCGGCGAGGCGGGCAAGGGCTTCACCATCGTCGCGCAGGAGGTGAAGGGCCTCGCCGAGCAGACGGCCCAGGCGACCGCCGACATCGAGACGCAGATTCGCGCCATCCAGACGGAGACCGATCAGAGCGTCGGCGCGATCAAGGGCATCGTCGAGATCATCAGCCACGTGTCGGAGAACACCGACGCGATGGCGAGTGCGCTGGACCAGCAGGTGGAGGCCATTCAGGAGATCGCCAAGAGCATCTCCAACGCCTCGTCGTCCTCCAAGCTCATCGGCGACAACATGAGCCGGCTGAAGCACAGCTCCGAGGAGACGAGCGAGGCGGTCGACGGGCTGTGGTCGGCGTCGTCGTCGCTGCGGGGGCGCAGCACGGGCGTCGCCGGCGCAGTGGCCGGCTTCCTGCGCAGCCTGCGTCACGCCAACGACGACGGCGCCAGCCGCAAGGCGTCGTAGAGAGCGGCCGCCTCGCGGGCGACGTCTCAGGCGGGGCGGTCGACCGGGCCGCCCATGCGGCGTGCGAGCGCAGGAGCGAGGCCGATCGACGGCTTTCCCGGCGGGCGCGCGTAAGAACCCTTGGTGGGTGCCGGCAGACTCAGGCGCACCAGCATCTCCGCCTGGAGCACACCGGCGACGGCGGGGTCGATCACCGGTACCGCCACGCGATCCTCGACCGTCACCGCGAAACCGGAGAGCGGCGCGCCGCCGATGATGACGGCGTCCGCCTTGTCGATCGTCGCGGCCTCGTCGACCAGCTCGACCAGGCGGTCGCCGAGTGTATCCTGCACGGTGTCGACGCCCGCGGGGATGCCTTGCGAGGCGACGCGCACCCCGGTGAACCGGGCCTCCAGCCGCGCCCGCGTCACCGCATCGACGTACCAGGTCGACATCACCTGCGAGAACGTGACGATGCCGAACCGGTCGCCCACGGCGCATGCGGTCAGGATCGCGGCCTCCGCGACGCCGACGACCGGCATATCGAACAGCTCGCGCGCCGCGAGGAGGCCGGGGTCGCCGAACGCGGCGACGACCACCGCGTCGACCGCGCCCTCGTGCTCGGCGATCATCTCCAGGACGATGGAGGCCGAAACGTCCGCCTCGGCGCGCGACGAGATGTAGGGGAAGCCCCGCGCCGCGGTAACGGGCACCAGCTCCGTCGTCGGCGCGAGGTAGGGGCGGACCGCCTCGGTCATGCGCTCGGTGAGGCTGACCGAGGTGTTCGGGTTGAGGAAGAGCAGCCGCACGGGTCCCTCAGCGCATCATCGTCTGCGGCAGGATCGTGACGATGCCCGGCACCAGGGTGATGATGACGAGCCCCAGCATCATCAGGAAGAAGAACGGGGCCGCAGCCTTGGTGATGTGCCATATGTCCCGCCCGCTCATGCCTTGCAGCACGAAGAGGTTGAAGCCCACCGGCGGGGTGATCTGCGCCGCTTCGACGACGATCACGCAGAAGATGCCGAACCACAGGAGGTCGATCCCGGCGGCCTTGACCATCGGCAGCACCACGGTGGCGGTCAGCACCAGCATCGACACCCCGTCCAGGAAGCAGCCGAGGATGATGTAGAAGACGCCCAGCACGAAGAGCAGCGCGTAGGGCGAAAGCTGCAGCGAATCCACCCACCCGGCAAGCTGGCGCGGGATCCCCGTAAAGCCCATCGCCATCGAAAGGAACGCCGCCGTCACCAGGATGAAAGTGATCATGCAGGAGGTGCGCACCGCGCCGAGCAGCGTGTCCATGAACGTCGCCGGAGTGAGGCTGCGGGAAAATGCGGCGAGGATCAGCGCGCCGATGACGCCGACGGTGGCAGCCTCCGTCGGTGTGGCGTAGCCGCCGTAGATCGAGCCGAGCACGGCGAAGATGAGGAGCATCACCGGAATGAGGAAGCGCGAGCGCCACAGCTTTTCGCGCAAGGGAAGCTTATCGGTGTCGGCGGGGGTCAGCTCGGGGCGGATCCACGACCAGATCATGACGTAGGCCATGAAGAGGCCGATCAGGAGGAGGCCCGGCAGCACGCCCGCCATGAAGAGGCGCGAGATCGATTGCTGCGAGATGACGCCGTAGACGATCAGCATGATCGACGGCGGGATCAGGAGCCCCAGGGTGCCCGATCCGGCGAGGGTGCCGAGGATCATCCGCTCGTCGTAGCCGCGGGATTTCAGCTCCGGCAGCGAGATACGGCCGACGGTGGCGCAGGTGACGGCGGAAGAGCCGGCCACCGCCGCCATGATGCCGCAGCCGACGATGTTGACGTGGACCAGCCGCCCCGGCAGCCAGGAGAGCCAGGCCGAAAGGCCCATGAACATGTCCTGGCTGAGGCGGGTGCGGAACAGGATCTCGCCCATCCACACGAACAGCGGCAGCGCGGTGAGCGCCCAGTTCCAGGACGAATCCCAGACGGTGGAGGCGAGGAGCGAACCGGCCGGGGCCGGGGTGAAGAACTCCAGCGCCACCCAGCCGACGATGCCGAGCGAGACGGCGATCCAGACGCCGCCCGCCAGCAGGATCAGCATGACGGCCAGGAGGACGATGGAAACGACGCCGGCAGCCATCAGATGGAACGCTCCGCGTTGGCCGGCACGCCGGCATCGGGGACGACACTCTCGACGGGTTCACCCGCGAGCACGCCCTCTTCGGTCTGGTACCCGGGCGTTCCGCCCTGGAGCACGATGATCAGCTCGTCCACGAAGGCGATCGCCAGCAAGGTGCCGCCGGTCGCCATGCCGAGCTGCGGGATCCAGAACGGCGCCGCGATCAGCCCGGGAGAGACGTCGCCGAATTGGTACGACTGAAGCACCAGCTTGATGGCGAAGTACGTGAAGTAGGCCGAGGCGGCGAGGCCGATGAGGCAGCACACCACCTCGACCCCCCGCTTCAGGACCGCCGGCAGCGCGCGCGTCGCCAGGGTGACGCGCACGTGGGTGCCGGCTTTGAGCGTATAGGCGAGGCCCAGGAAGGTGGAGGCGGCCATGCAGAAGCCGGCCAACTCCGTCCCGTCGATGGTCACGCCGGCAAAGCGGCCGATGATCTGCGCGATGATACTGAGCGCGATCCCCATGAGAAACAGACCGGCGAGAACGCCGCTCACGAGATAGACCCCGTCCAGCGATTGGCGCAGGGGTCCGCTTCGGCCGCTGTCAGCCATGGACTACTCCAGGCCCTGCGCCTGGAAGTAGGGGGTGACGGCCTCGATCGCCTCGGGGCTTGCGCTCTCCTTCCAGGTGACGAGCATCTTGCCGCCGATCGTCTTCATCTTCTCGATCAGCCAGTCGGGTGCCTGGCTCACGGTCATGCCGTTGTCGGCCAGGATGCCCTGCTGCTCCTTGTTGGTCGCTTCGGACATCTCCCAGCCCCGCTTCTCGGCGGCGACGGCGGCGTCGAGGACGACCTTCTGCGTGGCCTCGTCGAGGGCGTCGAACGCGGCGCTGGAGACGACGACGGCGTTCTTGGTGTAGATCGCGCCGGCGTCGGTGAAGTGGTCGGTGTTGTCCCAGGCCTGGATGTCGATGCCGGTCTGCGGGCTGGTGAACAGCGCCTCGATCAGGCCGGTGGAGAAGGCCTGCGGGATCTCGGCGAACGGCAGGATCGTTGCCTGGAAGCCGAGGAGTTCACCCATCTCCTGCGTCGACGTCGAGTAGATGCGCAGCTTCACGCCCTCGAGGTCGCTCGCCTCCTCGATCGGGAACTTCGTATAGAAGCCCTGGCCCGGCCACGGCGTATAGTAGAGCACCTTCATGCCCGCATCGCCGAACAGCTTGTCGAAGTAGGGCTTCTGCGCGTCCTTCAGGTCCCACGCCGTCGCGTAGGTCGGGGCGACGAAGGGCAGGCCGGCGAGGATGTACATCGGATCCTCGTTGCCATAGACGCCCAGGCGCAGTTCGCCGATGGGGATCTGGCCGGACTGGATCGCGCGCTTGATGGAATCGAGCTTGATGAGCGAGTCGTTCGGCTGCAGGTCGATGGTCAGCTCGCCGCCGCTCTTCTCCTCCACTTCCTCGATGAACATGCGGATGTTCTTGGTGTGGAAGTTGTCCTCCGGATACCCCGAGGCCATCAGCCAGGTGGTCGCGGCGCTGGCCGGTCCGGCGGCCGTCAGGGCAGCGAGGCCCAGCGCGGCTGCGATTTTGCGCGTTCCGCTCAGTTTCATCGTGCTCTCCTCATTCGGTTTAGCGTCGCCCGGGGGCGGGATCACTCGGCACTCGTGCATTTGGCATGCCACTTTGGTCGTGGCCCGGCGTCGCGCCGAATTCACCTCTGCGGAGATTGACCGCGGCGATCAGCATCCGTCCAGAGAAACCGTCGAGATTCGCGGCTCTTCTGCGGCGGGCGCGCGGCGGATGCACGAATTGCATGCCAACGCTACGGGCAGAAACTGCAACCCAGTGGTTGACGTCATGCGACAACTCATCGACTCCAGGACAAGGCCGATGATGCCGCGATATCGAGGGGGATTGGCACTATGCGACGGACGTCAGCTGTTGCGCTCGGTATCGCCTGGGCCGGCCTCGCGGGGGTCGCGACGCCACCGCATGCCGAAGCGGCGACCCTCTCCCTCGCATGCAGCGCCCTCGGCATCGAGCTGCGCCTGTGCACCGAGACGGCGAACCAGTGGGCCCGGGAAACCGGCCACACCGTCGAGATCGTCTCCACCCCGAACTCGGCGACCGAACGACTGGCGCTCTACCAGCAGATCCTCTCCGCCGGCGGCGACGACATCGACGTCTATCAGATCGACGTGATCTGGCCGGGGTTGCTGGGCGAGCACTTCGTCGACCTGCGGCCCAAGCTGCTGGGCTCGGAAAAGGCGCACTTCCCGGCGCTGATCGAGAGCAGCGTTGTCGACGGCGAGTTGAAGGCGATACCCTGGTTCGCCGATGCGGGGCTCCTCTACTATCGCGCCGACCTGCTGGAGAAATACGGCGCCGCGCCCCCCGCCACCTGGGCCGAGCTGACCGAGGTCGCCACCACCGTGATGGATGGCGAGCGCGCCGCCGGGCAGGACGAGATGTGGGGCTACGTCTTCCAAGGCCGCGCCTACGAGGGGCTCACCTGCAACGCTCTGGAATGGGTCGACAGCTTCGGCGGCGGCACCTTCGTCGATGGGAACGGCGAGGTCACGGCCGACAACCCGCAGGCGGTGGCGGCGCTGGAGACGGCCGCGGGCTGGATCGGCACCATCACGCCGACCGGGGTGCTGAACTACTCCGAGGAAGAGTCCCGCAGCCTGTTCCAGAGCGGCAACGCCGTTTTCATGCGCAACTGGCCCTATGCCTACGCACTGGCCAACTCACCCGCCAGCATGGTGAACGGCCGGGTCGACGTGACGGCGCTGCCGCGGGGCGGGGCGGACGGCAGCCACACCGGCACCCTCGGCGGGCAGCTTCTGGCCGTGTCGCGCTATTCCCGGAACCCGGACATCGCGATCAACCTGGTGCGCTACCTCACCTCGCGCGTGGTGCAGCAGCGGCGCGCCACCGAGGGCGGCTTCATCCCGACGATCCCGGCACTCTACGAGGACGAGCAGGTGCGCGCGCGCCTGCCCTATCTGGACGCGATATACGAGACCTTTTCCGCCGCCGTCGCCCGGCCCTCGTCGCAGACGAAAGACAAGTACAATCGGGTCTCCAACGCCGTGTTCAACGCCGTCCACACGGTGCTGTCGGGCGAGATGGCGCCGGCTGAGGCGCTGTCGGAGCTGGACGGCGAGTTGAACCGGATCAAGCGCCGCGGCTGGTAGGCCCGGCGCCTGGATGCTGCCGCGCCCGGCCATCGGCCAAGCCCCTCGCCGCCCGGCCCGCCGCGGCGAGCTGACCCGCGCCAAGGTGCGCTCCGCCGCGCTGCTCCTGGCGCCGATGCTGGTGGTGCTCGCCGGCGTCGCGCTTTGGCCGTTGCTGCGAACAATGGCCTTTGCCTTCACCGACGCGACGCTCTCGTCGATGGACGAGGCGGCCTTCATCGGCCTGGAGAACTTCTACAACCCCAGCTGGGGCGGTCTGCTCACGGATCCGACATGGTGGAACGCCGTGGGCAACACGGTGCGCTTCACGCTGATCTCGGTCAGTCTGGAGCTGGTGTTCGGCCTCGTCGTCGCGCTGACGCTCGACGTGCCTTTTCCCGGCCGGGGCGCGGTGCGGGCCATCGTGCTCATCCCGTGGGCGATCCCGACGATCGTCTCGGCGCAGATGTGGGCCTGGATGCTGAACGATCAGTTCGGCGTCATCAACGCGATGCTGATGGGCCTCGGTCTGATCGCCGCGCCCGTCGCCTGGACCGCCGATCCCGACACCGCGATGCTCGCCGTCGTCATGGTGGACGTGTGGAAGGCGACGCCGTTCATGGCGCTCCTCATCCTCGCCGCGCTGCAGATGCTGCCGCGCGACTGCTACGAGGCGGCGCGGGTCGACGGCATCTCCCCGGTGACGGTCTTCTTTCGCGTCACGCTGCCGCTGATCTACCCGGCGATCGCCGTGGCCGTGATCTTCCGCGGGCTCGACGCGATGCGGGTGTTCGACCTCATCTACGTCCTCACCTCCAACGCCGAGGGCACGATGTCGATGTCGGTCTATGCGCGCCAGCAACTGGTCGACTTCCAGGACGTCGGCTACGGGTCCGCGGCGGCGACGCTGCTCTTCTTCATCATCGCGCTGCTCACCATCGCCTACATCGTCGTGGGCCGCGTCGACCTTTCGGGAGAGCGGGCGTGAAGGGGTGGCGTCTGTCCGGCAAGGTCGCCTTCGCGGCGCTGGTCGGGCTCATCGTGGCGGTGTCGCTCTTTCCCTTCTACTACGCCGTGGTGTCGAGCTTCACGCCGCCGTCGCAGCTCTTCGCGGTGCACGTGCTGCCGCAGGCGACGCTCGAAAACTACCGCGCCGTGTTCCGCGACCAACCGTTCGGCCGCAACATCCTCAACTCGGTCGTGGTGGCGGGGGCGGTAGTCGCCATCTCGCTGGCGCTCGGCGTGACGGCGGCGTTCGCCCTGGCGCGCATCCGGTTCCGGGGGCGCGGGCTGCTGCTCATGACCATCCTCGCCGTGTCGATGTTTCCGCAGGTGGCGGTGCTATCGGGCATGTTCGAGCTGGTGCGCTGGCTGGGGCTCTACAACGCGCTCGGCAGCCTCGTTCTCGCCAACCTCATCCTCACGCTACCCTTCACCGTGTGGGTCCTGACGACCTTCATGCGCCAGCTTCCGACCGAGCTGGAGGAGGCCGCCTACGTCGACGGGGCGACGCCGCTGGAGGTCATCGTGCGGATCTTCCTGCCGCTCCTGTGGCCGGCGATGGTGACGACGGGGCTCCTCTCCTTCATCGTCGCGTGGAACGAGTTCCTGTTCGCGCTCACCTTCACCCTCTCCAACGACGTGCGAACGGTGCCCGTCGCCATCGCGCTGCTGAGCGGCAGCAGCGCCTACGAGTTGCCGTGGGGGAGCATCATGGCCGCGTCGGTGATCGTCACGGTGCCGCTGATCGCCCTCGTCCTGGTGTTCCAGCGCAAGATCGTCGGCGGGTTGGCCGCCGGGGCGGTGAAGGGATGAGCCGCTTGGAGGACGCGCGATGGTGACGCTGGCGCTGCGCGGCATCTGCAAGGCGTACCGCGACGTCGAGGTGCTGCACGACATCGACCTCGACATCGCGGACGGCGAGTTCGTAGTCTTCGTCGGCCCCTCGGGCTGCGGCAAGTCCACCCTCCTGCGCCTGATCGCCGGGCTCGACGATGCGACCGACGGCGACATCCTGATCGACGGTGCACGGGTGAACGCCTTGCCGCCGGTGCAGCGCGGTGTCGCGATGGTGTTCCAGACCTACGCACTCTACCCGCACATGACGGTGTTCAAGAACATGGCGTTCGGTCTGCGCCGGTCGGGGCTGGGTCGCGCGGGCGTGCGGCGGCGGGTCGAGGAGGCGGCCGAGGCGCTGGAGCTGACACCGCTCTTGGGGCGCCTGCCGCGTGAACTCTCCGGCGGGCAGCGCCAGCGCGTCGCCATCGGCCGGGCGATCGTGCGCGACCCCGAGCTCTTCCTGCTCGACGAGCCGCTCTCCAACCTCGACGCCGGACTGCGGGCCCAGACCCGGCTGGAGATCCAGCGGCTGCACCGGCGTCTCGACGCGACGATGATCTATGTCACCCACGATCAGGTGGAGGCGATGACCCTGGCCGATCGCATCGTCGTCCTCAACCGTGGGCGGGTCGAACAGGCCGGCGCCCCGCTCGATCTCTACCGCCGTCCGGCCAATCTCTTCGTCGCCACCTTCCTCGGCGCCCCGACGATGAACCTGCGCGCGATGGCGGTGGTCGAGGCCGCGCCGGGCAGCGTCCGCCTCACGGGTGAGGGCGTCACCCTCACGCTGCCGCGGCGCGTCGATGCCGCCGCCGGCGAGATGCTGACCGTCGGAATCCGGCCGGAAGACATCGCCGTCGTCGCCCCCGGCGAGGGACCGTTCCAGGGCACCGTGGAACTGATCGAGGCGCTCGGCGAAAGCCACCTCGTCCACGTGCGCGAGGCGGGCGGCGCGGTCACGGTGGTGCGCGTCGCCGGCGACCCCGTGCGGCGCGAAGGAGAGGTGATCTGTTTGCGTGCAGACGATGCGAAGGTGCACCTCTTTGCGGCAGACGGGGTCACACTCGCGCCATAAGGGTTGATGGGCCGACGAAAGCGCGAGAGTCGGCGGGTGTTTAATGTTTAGACGCGTTGCCTAGCGATTCTGTTAAAATTTGTGCACCCTGCCCCCCTCCTGACCATTCGTGATCAAAACGAAAGCGGATAAGAATCGCGTGAACGAGCGCTGATGTCTCACGGCGCTGAGGCAGCCGCTTGGAATCGACTTCAATCGAACGGGGAGCCTATGTCGTCTTTCAAGACTATGCTGGCCGCTGTCGGCGTTGCCGTCGGCCTGGTGGCGACACCTGTCGTCGCTCAGGAGAGCGGCGGAACCATGGTGATGGTCGTCCAGCCGGAGCCGCCCAACCTCGCCCCCTACCTGTCGACCTCCGGCCCGATCGGCCAGGTCGCGGCGAAGGTCTATGAGGGCCTGATCACGGTCGGGGACGATTTCGAGATCGAGCCCGGCCTCGCCAAGTCCTGGGAGGTCAGCGAAGACGGCCTCACCATCACCTTCCATCTCCAGGAAGGCGTCACCTGGCACGACGGTGAGCCGTTCACCTCGGCCGACGTGCAGTTCGGCATCATGGACGTCCTGCGCGAGATCCACCCGCGCGGCGGTTCGACGCTGAACGTCGTCGAGTCGGTCGACACGCCGGACGAGATGACCGCGGTCTTCCACCTCTCCGAGCCGGCGCCCTACCTTCTGGTCTCGCTGAACGGCTACGAGAGCCCGATCGTCGCCAAGCACATCTTCGAGGGTGGCGACCCGCGCGAGAACGAGACGGCCAACAAGCCGATCGGCACCGGCCCGTTCAAGTTCACCGAGTGGCGCAAGGGCCAGTACGTCCGCCTCGACAAGAACGAGGACTACTGGCAGGAGGGCAAGCCCTACCTCGACCGCCTCGTGGTGCGCTTCATCGGTGACGCGGCCACCCGCACCGCCGCGATGGAGAGCGAAGAGATCCAGTACGCCGCGTTCGGCGCCGTGCCCTACTTCGACGTCGAGCGGATGGAGGCGCTGCCCTACATCAGCGTGACGACGAACGGCTACGGCTACATCGCGCCGCTGATGCAGATCCAGTTCAACACCGCCGCGAAGCCCTTCGACGATCCGAAGGTGCGGCAGGCGATCTCGTACGCGCTGGACCGTCAGTTCATCATCGACAACATCTGGTTCGGCTTCGGTAAGCCCGCCACCGGCCCGATCTCCTCTCTCTTCGAGCCCACCGGCCTCTACACCGACGACGTCATCGACTTCACGGTCGACGACCGCATGGAAAAGGCGGCCGCGTTGCTCGACGAGGCTGGCTACCCGGCCGACGGCGGCCCGCGCTTCTCCGTGACCTTCGACTCCATCCCCTATGGCGAGGAGTGGAACCGTCTCGGCGAGTACGTGAAGCAGGCACTCGGCGAGCTCGACATCGAGGTCGACCTGCGGGTCGAGGACGTGCCCACCTGGCTGAAGCGCCTCTACACCGACTACGACTACGAGTTCTCGTCCAACTTCCTGTACGGTCTGCCGGACCCGGTTCTCGGCGTGCATCGCCAGTTCCACTCCAACCAGATCCGCCAGGGTACGGTGTTCGTGAACGCCATGGGCTGGTCGACCCCGGAGACCGACGAGCTGATGGACAAGGCGTCCGTCGAGTCCGACCCCGCCAAGCGCGCCGAGCTCTACGCCGAGTTCCAGAAGCTGATCGTCGAGGCTTCGCCGATCGCCTTCATGCACGAGATGGAGTTCGTCACGGTCTACAACAGCAAGCTGCACGGCCCGGGCGAAACCGGCCCGCTCGGCGTCTACACCAGCTTCGTCGACTTCTGGCTGGAGCAGTAACAGCGTTGGATTGGCCGCCGGCTTGCACCGGCGGCCAATCGTGTCCGGCGCACTTCGCGCCCTACAAAAAATCGGAGGGCTGATGCCCAACGCACGACTGCGCTACGTCGCGCGCCGGATCGTCCAGGCGATCCCGATTCTCCTGGCGATCATCATTCTCAATTTCTGTCTGCTGAAGCTCGCCCCCGGCGATGCGGTCGACGTTCTGGCCGGTGAGGCCGGGTCCGCGACGCCCGAATACATGGAGCAGCTTCGCGCCAAATTCGGCCTCGACCAGCCACTGCCCATCCAGCTCGCCAACTATATCGGCCGCGTGGCCGTCGGCGACCTCGGCTATTCCTTCCGGCACGAGATGCCCGTTTGGGAGCTCATCCTCCAGCGGCTCGGCCCCACCATGATCCTCATGGTGACGACGATCGTCCTGTCGGTCGGTGTCGGCGCCATCCTCGGCCTGCTCGCCGCGGTCAATCTCAACACCTGGCGCGACAGCCTCATCTCCGTGCTGGCGCTCGTCAGCTACGCGACGCCGCTCTTCTGGGTCGGCTTGATGCTGATCGTCGTCTTTTCCATCAACCTCGGCTGGTTCCCGACCTCCGGGATGGAAAACTTCGCTGAGTTCAATGAGGGCTGGGACCGCGTGTGGGACATCGCGCACCACCTGGTGCTGCCGGCCGTCACGCTCTCGCTCTTCTACCTGGCGCTCTACACGCGCCTCATGCGCGCCTCGATGCTCGAGCAGTCGGGGATGGACTACGTCACCACCGCCCGCGCCAAAGGCGTCAAGGAAAGCCGCATCACCTTCCGCCACGTTCTGCGCAACGCGCTCCTGCCGGTCGTCACCATGGCGGGCGTGCAGGTCTCGGCCATCATCGGCGGCTCGGTGATCGTGGAGACGGTGTTCGGGTGGCCCGGTCTCGGCCAGCTCGCCTACGAGTCCCTCTTCGCGCGCGACCTCAACCTTCTTCTCGGCATCTTCCTGCTCTCTGCCGTGATCGTCCTGGTGGTGAACCTTTTGGTCGACATCCTCTACACGTTCCTCGATCCGCGGATTGAGCTGTCGTGACGGACGCGGCAACCGCAACCCTCACCGCGCCCCCGCAACGCTTCGCGTTCTGGCGGCGCTTCGCCCGGAACAAGTCGGCCGTCGTCGGCCTCGTGTTCCTGATCCTCGTCCTGCTGATGGCGGCGCTGGCGCCGATTCTCTACCCTGCGGACCCGTTCTCGCTGGCCGGCCGGCCGATGCTGCCGCCGCTGTCCGAGGGCTTCCCGCTCGGCACCGACACGCTCGGCCGCGACATCGCCGCCGCCATCGCCCACGGTGCGCGCACGTCGCTGATGATCGGCGTCATCGCGACGCTGGTGGCGGTCGCGCTCGGCACCCTGATGGGGGGCCTCGCCGGCTACTACGGCGGCTGGATCGACGATATCCTGATGCGCATCACGGAGGTCTTTCAGACCATCCCGTCGTTCATCTTCGCGATCCTGCTCGTCGCGATCCTGACCCCGTCGATCGAGAACGTGGTGATCGCCATCGCGGTGGTCTCCTGGCCGCCGTTGGCCCGCCTGGTGCGGGGCGAGTTCATCTCGCTGCGCAACCGCGAGTTCGTGCAGGCCAACGTGCTGATGGGCATGCCCGACTGGAAGATCATCGTCGTGCAGATCCTGCCCAACGCGATCTCGCCGATCATCGTCGCCGGCTCGCTCCTGGTCGCCACCGCGATCCTGATCGAGAGCGCGCTCGCCTTCCTCGGCCTCGGCGATCCCAACGTGATGAGCTGGGGCTTCGAGGTCGGCGCCGGCCGTACCGTGCTGCGCCGCGCGTGGTGGATCTGCACCTTCCCCGGCATCGCCATCCTGTTGACGGTTCTCGCCATCAACCTCGTCGGCGAGGGTCTCAACGATGCCCTGAACCCGCGGCTGAGGGAGCGTTCGTCATGACCGCGCCGCTGCTCGATATCCGCGGCCTGTCGATCGCGCTGCCGAAAGGCGCCGACCGCACCTACGCCGTGGAAGACCTCAATATCACCGTCAATCCGGGCGAGATCACCTGCGTGGTGGGCGAGTCCGGGTCGGGTAAGTCGCTTACCGCGCGCGCCGCGATGGGCCTCCTGCCGCCGAAGGTGGAGACCACCGCCGGCGAGATCATGTTCGAGGGGCGCGACCTCCTGAAGCTGACGCCCAACGAGCGCCGGCTGATGCGGGCCGAAAAGCTCTCGATGATCTTCCAGGAGCCGATGACGGCCCTGAACCCGCTGATGACCGTGGGCAAGCAGATCGACGAGGTGCTGACGGTCCACACCAAGTTCAGCGGGCGGGAGCGACGGCAAAAGATCCTCGACCTCTTCGCCGAGGTGCAACTGCCGAACCCGCCGCGGATCATGGCCGCCTACCCGCACCAGCTCTCCGGCGGCCAGCGGCAGCGCGCGATGATCGCGATGGCGCTCATCCTCGACCCGAAGATCCTGGTCGCGGACGAGCCCACCACCGCGCTCGACGTCACCACCCAGGCACAGATCCTGCGCCTGATCCGCGAGCTGCAGGAGCGGCACGGCACCGGCGTCATGTTCATCACGCACGACTTCGGCGTGGTGGCGGAGATCGCCGACCAGATCGCCGTGATGCAGTACGGCAAGCTGGTGGAGGTCGGCTCGGCGGAGCAGATCCTCAACGCCCCGCGCGAGGACTACACCAAGGCCTTGATCGGCGCCGTGCCGAGCCTGACGCCGCGCGCCGCCCGGTCCGGCTTCGGCCGGCGGATGCTCACCGTCGAAGGGCTGAACAAGATCTACCGCTCCGGCGGTGGGCTGTTCGGCAAGGGCTCGTCCTTCCATGCCGCCAAGGACGTGAGCTTCACGCTCGACCGCGGCGAGACGCTCGGGATCGTCGGTGAATCGGGCTCCGGCAAGACCACCGTGGCGCGCTGCCTGGTGCGGCTCCTGCAACCCGATACCGGAAAAATCGACCTCGACGGGGTCGACATCGCGGCGATGGACCGGCGCGCGCTGAAACCGCACCGCAACCGCGTGCAGATGGTCTTCCAGGATCCCTACGCCTCGCTCAACCCGCGGCGGAAGGTGGCGGACATCCTGGTCGAGGGGCCGATCAACCTCGGCAAGCCCGCCCGCAAGGCGCACGAACGGGCGCGCGAGCTGCTCGACCTCGTCGGCCTCGACCCGCGCGTCGCGGAACGCTACCCGCACGAGTTCTCCGGCGGGCAGCGCCAGCGTATCGGCCTCGCCCGCGCGCTCGCGCTGGAGCCGGAGGTGCTGGTCGCCGACGAGCCGGTCTCCGCGCTCGACGTGTCGGTCCAGGCGCAGGTCCTGAAGCTCATGGAGGAGATCCGCGAGCGGCTCGGCCTGTCGATGGTCTTCATCACGCACGACCTGCGGGTCGCCGCCCAGGTGTGCGACAAGATCATCGTCATGCAGCGGGGCGAGGTGGTGGAGGCCGGCGCCACCGCCGGCGTCTTCGCCGCGCCGTCCCACGCCTACACGCGCGAGCTGTTCGCCTCGATCCCGGGTCGGGAGTGGTCGACCTCGACCGAGGGGCCGGCTGCGGCCACGGCGCCCGCGTGAGCGGGCCCGACTGGCGCGCGATCCTGACGGCGCAGGGCATCGATCCCGCCGTCGTGGATCAGGCCGAGGAGACCGCCGCCGCCCTGGCGACGGTCGCCGCCGCCTTGCCACACGCACCGAGCGAGGCCGCGGCGCCACTCGACATCATGCCCCTGCTCATCGCCGGGCGGGAGGACACGTGAACGAGACACTCGGCGCCTCGCTGGAGGCGATCCTGGCCGCGGTGGCCACCCGAACGGTCAGCGCGGCGGACCTCGCCGAGACCCACCTCGCGGCGCTGGAGCGCATCTCCGGTCCGCTCAACGCCGTCGCCCGGCTGGAGCCAGAGGCCGCGCGCGCCGGAGCGCAGGCGCTGGACCGGCGCCTTGCCGCCGGCGAGCCGGTCGGCCCACTGGCCGGCGCGCCACTCGCCCACAAGGACCTCTACGACCGCGCCGGCCGGCTGTCCGAGGCCGGGTCGCGGATCCTTGCCGGCCGCGTCGCCGAGACGACCGCTCACGCGGTGACCCGCCTCGACGCCGCCGACGCGCTCGACCTCGGCCGCCTCAACACCGTCGAGTTCGCGCTCGGCACCGAGGGGCGCAACATCCACACCGGCCCGCCCCGCAACCCGTGGAACACGGCGCATTCGACCGGCGGCTCGTCCAGCGGGTCGGGCGCGGCGGTGGCGTCGGGGGCGATCCCCGCCGCGATGGGCTCCGATACCGGCGGCTCCATCCGCCTGCCGGCGGCAGCCTGCGGGCTCGTCGGCCTCAAGCCGACCGCCGGGCGCGTCGGCCGCTCCGGCATCTTCCCGCTCTCCGGCAGCCTCGACACCGCCGGTCCGCTCTGCCGCACCGTGCGCGATACCGCGCTGATGCTCTGCGCGCTCGCCGGCCCCGACCCCGCCGACCCGCAGTCCGTGGACGCGCCGTTCGGCGATCCGCTGGCCGGCATCGAGGACGGCTACGAGGGCCTGCGCTTCGGCGTCGCCCGGAGCTACTTCTTCGATCCCGTCACGACCACGGTCGGCGCCCGCCTCGAGGCGGCGATCGCGGCGATGGCGTCCGAAGGCGCCGCCATTCGCGACGTCGCCCTGCCGGGGATCGAGGTCGCCAACCGGCTGACCCTGACGATGATCGCGGTGGAGGCTTCGGCGCAGCACCGTGAGTGGCTGGCGACCCGCGCGGCCGACTATGGCGCCGAGACGCTGACCCGCCTCGTCGGCGGTGCCTTCGTGCCGGCCCAGGCCTACCTCGCGGCGGTGATGCATCGCCGCACGCTCCTCGCGGCGGCGCTCGCCGGACCGTTCGCCGAGGTCGACATCGTCGCCACCCCGGCCTGGCCGATGGAGGTGCCGCAGATCGTGCCGTACAACACGCCGGGCTTCGCGGGAAAAGTGTCGGACAGCGGGCACTGCTCGCGGCCCTTCAACTTCCTCGGCCTTCCCGCGCTCGTGCTGCCCGTCGGTCTGGACGGGAACGGCGTCCCGGTGGCCATCCAGCTCGTGGCCCGGCCCTTCGCCGAGCGCAAGCTGCTGCGTGCGGCGCGCGCGCTGGAGCGGACGCTCCGCTTTCACGAGAGCCATCGGCCGACCGTTACGGCGTAGCCGGCCGGTCGCACCTGCGGGCGGGCGGTCGACCCGCCCGGATCCCCCCGGCGCGCAGACGCGCCTCAGGGGGGGGCTCCCCGTCACGGCATCTGGAACGGGGCTGGGTCGCTGAAGCGGCGGAAGACGTTGGCGAGCATCCGCGCCGTGCCCGGCTCACCGCCCTTGTCCGGCAGGCTGCCGCAGAAGGTGATCGACCCGGTCGAGAACACCGCCCCGCCCTTCGGTGTCTCGAAGAAGACGATCTCGGCCCGGACCAGCGCCGGCGCCGGCTCCTGCGGCACCGTCGTGAGGTGGGTGAGCATCTCCTCGTGGACGACGATGAACTTTTCCGAGTGGCCCTCGGAGCGGGCCAGGATCAGCGTGTGCTCCGGGGTGCCGAGGCGCACGTCCGCCCGGTCCAGCTCGAAGCCCGCCGCGCCGCCGCCGGAGAGGCCGGCATCGCCGATCAGCTCCTGGTCGACACCCTCGAAGATCCATGCCGCGCGCGGGTCCCGCGCAGCCGGGAGGATCCGGTAAGGTGCGCCGTCCAGCGGGCCCTGAGACGAGAAGCCGACGCCGGCCAGTGCCTGCGGCGGACGGCCCGAGCGGCGCCAGAGACCGCCATACGCCCCATCGAACGCGTTGTAATATTCGCCCGGCTCCGCAGCCCAGGCGCGGATGCCGCCCTCGCCGCGGCGGATCTCGATCGCCTCCGGCACCTCCGGGTGCCGCGCCACACGCCAGTAGAAGCCGTTGCCGCCGAGATAGCAGAACCGGCCGCCCTCGTTGCGGTACGCCAGCAGCGCGTCGAGCGTCGCCTCGGTGTGGTACTCGGGGTGGCTCGTCGTCGTCACGCACTCGTAGCCGGCGATGACGTCGTGGCCCTCGGCGTCCAGCTCATGGTCGGTGACGACGTCGTAGGCGATCCCCTCGCTCTCCAGGAAATAGAACAGGTGGCTGTCGGCCGAATAGTGGCGCAGGCCCGAGCCGCGATAGTCGAGATAGGAGAGGTGGCCGGGCCGCATCGTCAGGAACGGGCGCAGGTGGCTGGAGTGGCACACCCCCGCCCCGTCGGAATGCAGGTTGTAGGTGGAGTGGGCGTACTCGGGGTGATCGCCGGGAAAGTAGGTCGGCCCACCGAGCGCGGCGGCGCGCTCGCGGAAGGCCGGCCCGAAGTCCGGCCGCGCGAAGTTCTGGTAGACGACATAGGTGAAGGTCGGCACCAGCACGCACAGGTTGGCCGTGCGCGTCCCCCGCGGCGGGACGACGTAGAAGGGGATGGTGTCCTCCTCCGCGCCGCACCGCATCCGCATCGCGTAGACGCCGCTGCGCAGGTCCTGCGGCACCGTGAAGGTGAAGTCGGTGTCCCAGCCGCAGTCGGCGAGGTCGGTGTCGTGGAAGTGGATCGCCCCGTAGCGCTCCGGCGCGACGACCCAGTGCATTTCCTCCGGCACCCAATTGGAGCCCGTCATCGCCCGCGCCGGCAAGTTCACCAGCGTGCCGTGGCATCCGTGCGGCCCGGTATCCTCCAGCGTGGTGGACGAGATCTGCCGCGAGAAGTCCCACGCGGCGATCGCGGCCACGTCCTCGGGCGGTGCGTCGTAGGCCCCGGCGAGGATGGCGGGCGCCTCGATCTTGCCGTTGTAGTGCGCGCTAGCGGGGGCGCCGGCGAGCGCGGCGAAGGTGACCACCTCGGGCCAGACGACGGCGCCCACCTCGCCCGACACCGAGGCGACGACCGGCGGCTCGGGCCCGAACGGCGGGATCAGCGCATGCTGGCCGACGGTGAGCGTGCCCGCCGCGGGATCCCAGCTCGCCCACACGCGGTACCAGTTGTGGGCCGACAGCGGCGCGCCGGAGGAGACTCCGAGGTCGCCGTCGCCGCGCAGCACGGCGTTGACGCAGCCGTCCTCGCCCACCGTCAGCGCGAGACCCTGGCCCGCGAGGGCGGCGAGGATCCCCTGCTCGCCCTTGCGCGGCGACGTCGGCCAGATGACCGCGGTGAGGGTGATCGCGCCCTCTGGCATCGGCGGGAGCGGCGCGTAGCCCGAGGAGCCGACCGTATGCGTCTGCACCCGCGAGGGGACGGACGTGGTGAAGACGTCCGCCAGGTCGTGTTCGATGATGCCGGGTCCGCCCGGATTGGGGTCGGCGCTCACGACGCGGACGAGCCGCACGTCGACCGGCGCCGTCCCCGTGCTGGAGAGCTTGAAGGCGATCTCCTCGCCCGGTCGTGCGGAGAGACGGTCGATATAGCCGGTCAGGGCAAGCATTGTAGGCACTCCTCAAAGTCCGGTCCCAGGCCTACCGCATTCCGATCCGCGATTGAATCGGTCCCGTGCTCCGGCAGTCGCCGATGGGGTACGCGGGGGCGGTTTGTCCGCCGCGCGTCGGAACAGAGAGGCATTTTAGGGGCCAGCCGCCCGCCGCCGGGCGCAAGTCTCGTGCGCGGGGAGCGCATCCGCCGCCGGGTGGGTCAGCCGGCTTCCAGCATGGCGGCGAATTCGGCGAACGGCAGCGGGAAGGCGTAGAGGTAGCCCTGCACGTAGCGGCAACCGATCTCGCGCAGCGCCTCCTGCTGCTCGACCGTCTCGACCCCCTCGGCGATCACGTGCAGGCCCATCGACCGGGCGATCTGGATGATGCCTTTGACGATCGCCCGCTTGCGCCGGTCGTTCTCGATCCCCCAAACGAACTGCTTGTCGATCTTGATCTCTTTGACCGGGAAGCTGGTGATGTGGATCAGCGAGGCGTAGCCGGTGCCGAAGTCGTCCAGCGAGAAGTCGACCCCGGAGGAGGCGAGATAGGAGATCTTGTCGTGCAGCGTCTGGTCGTCGACGCCGATGATGACGTCCTCGGTGATCTCGATGATGAAGTCGTTGGGTTGCAGGTTCTCGTTGCGGGTCTTTTCCAGGAAGGTGTCGAGGAAGTCGTTGCGCAGCACCTCGGTGCGCGAGGCGTTGACCGAGATCCGGAACGGGCGCTGCGTCATCGTGCGCAGCTTGGAGATGTCGGCGATCACGCTGTCGAGCACGGAGCGGCCGACGGCGCTGCCCACCTCGTGGTCGTCGAGCACGTAGGCGAAGTCCTTGGCGTCGAGCAGGACGTCGGCGGTCTGCCAGCGCACCAGCGCCTCGGCACCGACGACCTGGTTGGTCTCGATGTCGATCTGCGGCTGGTAGTAGGGGACGAACTCGCTCTTGGTCAGGCTGTCGCGCGCGCGAGCGAGGATCGTCTGCCGCCGCTTGGCAACGTCGTTGGCGATCTGGTTGTCGAAGATGCGCACCGGGTCGTTGGGCGTGCGGCGCGACTGGGCGAGTGCCATTTCGGCCGCGCGCGTCAGCTCCTCGCCGCCGGTCGCATGCTCGGGATAGAAGGCGATGCCGAGATTGGCGACGATGTCGGTCCCCGGGTCCTCGCGCCGCATCGCCGCGATCTGCGCCTGCAGACGCGACAGGGCCGGCTTCAGCGTCTCGCGGTCCTTCACGTCGGACAGGATGATGGCGAATTCGTTCAGCGACAGCCGGGCGATCGTGTCCGATCCGCGGGTGACGCCGGCGAGGCGGGCCGAGATGTCGAGCATGAGCTTGTCCGGCAGGGTGTAGCCGGACATCGTGGTGCGGTGGTTGCGGTTGGCGAGCTCGATGATGATGACGGCGAACCGCCGCCCATCCCGGCGCGCGCGCAAGACCGCGGTCTCCAGCCGATCCTCGAACAGGAGGCGGTTGGGGAGCTTGGTCACCGTGTCGTGGTTGGCGGCCCACCACTGGCGCCGCTCGGCCGACATCTGCGACGTCACGTCCTGGGTGATGCCGTAGATGATCGGCCCCTCCGGCCCGATCTCGGCCCGGCCGACGGTGCGCACGATGCGCTGGTCGCCCGAAGCGGTGCGGATCGGCATCGTCACGTCGAAGCCGGAGCGTTCGGCGGCGGCGCGCTCCAGCTCCAGCGTCAGCCGCTCGCGCGCCGGCGAGGGGTAGAGCGCCAGCACCCGGTCGAGCGTGAGGTTGCCGTCCTTCTCGAGGCCGTGCATGCGGTAGATCTCGTCGGACCACAGCATGCGGCCGGAGGCGAGCGTCTGCTCCCAGCCGCCGACCTTCGCCAGCTCCTCGACATGATGGAGGAGGTTGGCGGACTTGATGAGATCGTGCCGCTCGGTCCTCAGGTCCTCCAGGCGGTAGAGGATCGGCAGTGCCGAGACCGCGGCGCGGCGAAAGCGCGTCGGGTCGATCGTGCGGCCGGCGGGAGCGACGGAGAAGACGGTGACCTCGGTCTCGGGAAAGAACAGGGCGCCGAGGGTGCCGCCGAGACCCGGCTCGTCCAGCGTGATCAGTTGGCTGGAGAGCGTGACGTCGGAATCGTACTCCGCGGTCAACACCGCGTCGGAGAGATTGTCGACTATTCTTCGTTTTACATCGTCGGGGAGGTAATAAAACTCGCTCGACGATGCGCGCAGCGTCGCCTCATCGGCGTTGATGATCCCGCAATAGCGCACGCCCAGGCTGTCAGCGAGGAGATTGCAGGCGGAAGAGGCCAGCTCCTCGAAGGGATCGTCGTCGCTGAGGTCCGGTCTGTCGAGCATTTGACGATCTGTGAATCCTAGCCGGTGTAACGTATCATATAGGTGCCCTGCGGCCAGAACATAATAATCGCGTCAGACTACGGTAGTTGTGTGGCCTTTGTAACATCATATCTTAACGGGCCGTAAAAGATCGGCCCGCAAGTCAGGCGGCGAGCGAGAGCACCCGGTTGCGCCCCAGAAGGTGGAGCTGCGGCCGGGCGGCGGGCCACAGGCCGGCGATCGCCGGGTCGGTCACCGAGAGGCCGCCGGTGAGACAGCCCATCGCCGGCATGACGAGCCGTTCGCCGCAGCCGATGAAGCAGCGCCGCTTGACCGGCCGCCCCTGTAGCGCGACGCGCGCCGCGGGGTGGAGATGCCCCGCAACCTCGCGGCCCGACGATGGCGCGGCCGAGGGAATGTGCCGGAAGGTCGTGCCGGCGATGGTGATCGCGTCGCACACGGTGCCGCCGAGCGCGGCCGCACCGTCGCGCTCGTGGTTGCCGGTCACCCAGATGAAGTCGGCCGCGGCGGTGAGCGCGGCGAGCGTCGCGCGGTCGGCATCGCCGAGGCGCTCGGCGCCGAACGGGTCGTGGAAGGTGTCGCCGAGGGACAGGACGCGGCCGGGGCGGTGCCGCGCGAACGCGGCCGCGAGTGCGCCGAGGGTGATCGCGCTGTCGTATGGCGGAAGCATCTGCCCGGTGCGGGCGTAGGACGACCCGGTCTCGAGGTGCAGGTCGGAGACGACGAGGAGGTTCTCGGCCGGCCAGTAGAGTGCGCCCGTCGGATCGAGCAGGGCGTCCATTCCGGCGAGGTGGGCGCGCACCGGGGCGACCGGCGTCGCGCGCTCCGCACGCGGAAGCCGGGGGCCGGGAAAGGAGAAGGCGGACATGGCGTGCATGCCGAATGGTGTATCCATTTCGTTCCCCTCCGCAACCGTGTGCCCCATGCGGCAAACTGGTTGACGAGGGGTTAAGGCGCTGTCCACCGGACGCTGTGTCGCGTGGGTGGGGCTGCCGTCGCTCGCCCCCGTTTTCCACCGCCCTTTCCCGCGCCGGCCGCAGCGGCGCAGTGCGTGGGTGGGGAGAGCGGGGCGCGCGGGCTCGCCACGGTCGGCGGCGGTGGGTAAGGTTCGTGCGAACCAGCCTTCCTCGGTCGCCACGGGCGCGCCACGGGCTTCGCGCCGGATCGTGTCGACCGTATCGCAAAGCGTCCCGTCATGATGAGCCTCCCGTTCTTTACCGCCACAGTCGCCATGGTCATGGGCTGGTGCGGCCTGCGCGCCGCGGCGGCGTGGGTCGGCCTCCTCACCGTCGTCGTCACGTTGGCACTGTTCGCGACCCACGCGACCAGCTCCATCAACATCGCGCTCTGAGGGGCCACCATGTCTCAACGGCTCGCCCAACAGCTCAATATCCTCGGGCTCTACGCCCTGTCGGTGGTCCTCGGCTTCGCCTTCTACGACCAGTTCGTCGGCGGCTCGCTGCCGTGCCCCTTGTGCATCCTGCAGCGGGCCGGCTTCGTCGCGGTGGGGGTGGGGCTCGTCCTCAACGTGCTGCGCGGACCCTCGCCGCAGGGCTACGGCATCATGATCGTCGCGGCGGTGGCGGGGGCCGCCATCGCGCTGCGCCAGGTGGCGCTCCACATCGTACCGGGGACGGGCGAGTACGGCCCGCCCTTCCTGGGCCTGCATTTCTACACCTGGGCGTTCGTGGTGTTCGCGCTGGTCATCCTGGGTGCGGGGCTGATGCTGTTCCTACAGCGCGAGTTCGGCATCGCCGGGCGGCCGGGCGCGCTCGGCACGCTGTCGGTGGCGCTCTTCCTGCTGCTCACGGTCGGCAACGGCGTGTCGACACTCGCCGAATGCGGCACGGGCCTGTGCCCGGACAACCCCGTCGCCTACGACGGCCTCGCCGACTTCCGCGCCTGGATCGGGCGTTAGAGCCCGTCTCACGAGAGAAACGGCCGCAAGGTCAGCCCATCGCCTCGCGCACCAGCTCGTCGGCGGCGTCCACCAGCAGGGCGTCGCGGGCCTCGCCCTGCACCGGCTCGCGGCCGATCTCCAGCATGATCGGCACCGCGAGCGGCGAGATCCGCTCCAGCCGCACGTGGACGATGTCGTGCCGCACGCGCGCCAGCATCTGGCCGAGGCGACGAATGTCGAGGAGGCCGGTCGCCGCGTCCGCCCAGGTGGCGCGCAGGAGGATGTGGTCCGGCTCGTGCGAGCGCAGCACGTCGTAGACGAGGTCGGTGGAGAGGGTGATCTGCCGGCCGGTCTTCTCCTGGCCCGGATGGCGCCGCTCCACCAGGTGGGCGATCTGCGCCACGGCGCGGAAGGTGCGCTTCATCAGCATGGAATCGGCGAGCCACTCGTCGAGATCGTCGCCCAGCATGTCCTCGGCGAAGAGGTCGGCCATCGCCGCGCCCGCCGCGTCGAAGTGGGCGGAGAGGTCCTCCAGCGCCCAGATGGCGAGCGCGTAGTCGGAGGCGACGAAGCCCATCGGCTTCAGTCCCGCGCGCTCCAGCCGCCGGGTCAGCAGCATCCCCAACGTCTGATGCGCCAGCCGCCCTTCGAACGGGTAGGCGACGAGGTAGTGGCGGTTGCCGCGCGGGAAGGTCTCGACCAGTAGCTCGTCCGCCTTGGGCAGGCGCGAGCGGGCCGCCTGCAGGTCCAGCCAGTCGCGCACCTGCTCGGGGAGGGCGGTGCGGTTGGCGGGGTCGGCCAGCATCTGCCGCACGACGGAGGCGAGATAGGTCGTCAGCGGAAACTTGGAGCCGCCGTAGTAGGGGATCTTCGGCTCGTTGGTCTGCGCCTTGGTGACGAGGACCTCGTTCTCGCGCACGGCCTCCAGCTTGAGGACCTGACCGGAGAAGAGGAACGTGTCGCCCGGTGCCAGCGAAGAGAGGAAATATTCTTCGAGCTGGCCCAGGATCGGGCCGCGCTTGCTCAAGATGCCGCGCCGCCAGGAGACGAGCCGCACCGGCAGCATCGCCAGTTCCACGATGGTGCCGACGTTGAGCCGGTACTGCTTGGCGACGTCGGGGTGGGTGATGCGCCACAGCCCGTCCTTGCGCCGGCGGATCTTGGCGTAGCGCTCGTAGGCCCGCAGCGCGTAGCCGCCGGTCGCCGCGAAGTCGACGACGCGCTCGAACGTCTCCCAGTCGAGGGTGCGGTAGGGGTAGGCGGAGCGGATCTCCTCGTAGAGGTCGATCGCGTCAAACGCGTCGGCGACCGCCACGCCGACGACGTGCTGCGCCAGGACGTCGAGCGCGCCCTCCTTGATGGGTGGCGTGTCCTGATGGCCGAGATACGACGCGTCCAGCGCCGCCTGGCACTCCATCACCTCGAACCGGTTCGACGGGACGAGGATCGCCTTGGACGGCTCGTCCATCCGGTGGTTGGCGCGGCCGATGCGCTGAGCGAGCCGCGAGGCGCCCTTCGGCGCGCCGACGTGGACGACGAGGTCGACGTCGCCCCAGTCGATCCCGAGGTCGAGCGTGGAGGTGCAGACGACGGCGCGCAGCGCGTTGCGGGCCATCGCTGCCTCCACCTTGCGCCGCTGCTCGCGCTCCAGCGAGCCGTGGTGCAGGGCGATCGGGAGCGTGTCCTCGTTGATGCGCCACAGCTCGTAGAATAGCGTCTCGGCCTGCGAGCGGGTGTTGACGAAGACGAGCGTCGTCCGGTGCGCCTTGATGAGCTGGTAGACGTCGCCCACCGCCCAGCGTGTCATGTGCCCGGACCAGGGGACGCGTTGCTCGGTCGCCAGGATCGAGAGGTCCGGCTTCGCCCCGCCTTCGACGACGACGAGATCGGCGAGGCCGGACGCCGGGCCGACAGGGCGCCGTTCGGGAACGCCACGGCCGTCGTCCGCGCGCGGTGTCGGGTCGGGCGAGGTGAAGGGGACGAGCCAGCCGCGCAGGTCGTCCGGCTCCGCGACGGTCGCGGAGAGGCCGATGGTGCGCAGATCCGGCGCATGCCGGCGCAGTCGCGCCAGCCCGAGCGCGAGAAGGTCGCCGCGCTTGGAGGTGACGAGCGAATGCAACTCGTCGACGATGACGACCTTCAGCTCGGAGAAGAAGCGGGCGGCGTCGGGCTGGCTGATCAGGAGGGCGATCTGCTCTGCCGTCGTCAGCAGGATGTCCGGCGGGTTCTCCTTCTGCCGCCGCCGCCGGTTCTGCGGCGTGTCGCCGGTGCGGGTCTCGGTGGTGACGGGGAGGCCCATCTCGGCGATCGGCCGCTCGAGATTGCGGGCGATGTCCACCGCCAGCGCCTTGAGCGGGGAGATGTAGAGCGTGTGCGGCCCCTCGCGCACGGCGGCGTTGCGCCGGCGGAACTCGTCCGCGATCTCGATGAGGCTCGGCAGGAAGCCGGCGAGCGTCTTTCCCGCGCCGGTCGGGGCGATGAGGAGCGTGGACTTGCCCTCGCCCGCCTTCTCGATCAGCGCCAGCTGGTGCGGGCGCGGCGTCCAGCCCTGGCCGGCGAACCAGCCTTCGAACGGCTCAGGCAGGGCGCGCGCGGCGCGGGCGATGTCGGGTATGGTGAGCACCGGGCTAACATAAGCGCCGTGCCGGGCTGCGACACCTCCCGGCGGCGCCGCCACCGAGCCGCGTCACCCGGCGCGGTCAGCGGCCGAGGCGCCACCAGCGGCGTTTGTGCGCCGGCGTCGCCTCCTGCGCGTGGGCGCGGATCAGCCGATGGACGAAGCCCAGCTTCTGCTCGACCGGCGTCGACAGCACGAAGGGGTAGAGATCCGGCTGGCCCATCGAGCGGTTGATCGCGTTCATGGCGACCGTCACCGGCACCCACGCCTTCAGGAGGTGGCCGATCGTCCCCTGCGTATAGGGGTCGAAGTCGACGGCGTGGGTGGTCTGCTTCTCCTGGCCGAGGTCGGTGGTGCGGATGCCGAACGCCGCGGCCGTCTCCAGCGCGTCGACGATATGGATGTAGTGGGCGAAGGTCTCGGCCCAGTCCTCCCACGGGTGCGCCGTCGCATAGGTGGAGATGAAGCTGTTGGCCCAATCGGCCGGCGGCCCCTGCTCGTAGTGGCGTTTGAGCGCTTCGTTGTAGTCCTCCCGCTCGTCGCCGAAGACGGCACGGTAGGCGTCCAGCTTGCCCGCGTCGCGCACCAGGCGGTCCCAGTAATAGTGACCCACCTCGTGGCGCATGTGGCCGACCAGCGTGCGATAGGGTTCGCCCATGTCGGTCCGGCGCCGCTCGCGCTCGGCATCGTCGCCTTCCGCGATGTTGATGGTGATGAGGCCGTCCGCGTGGCCGGTCAGAACGGGTGTCACGGTGCCGTCGGCGTTCTGCTGGTCGGCGAGGAAGTCGAACGCGAGGCCGTGGTCGGGATCCTCGGCCATGGTCGGCTGCGGCAGGTTCCAGCGGATGATGGAATAGAAGAGGTAGCGCTTGGCCAGCTCCAGCTCGCGCCACAGCGAAATCGCCTCGGGGTCGGACAGGTCAGGGATGGTGCGGTTGTGGGCGCAGGCGCGGCACAGCGCGTCGCCGCTCCCCTCCCGCACCAGCCAGTTGCAGGCGACCGGCTCGGCGTTGGCACAGAGGTGGTAGGTGGTGCGGTCGACACTCCAGGGGCGGCCTTGCGGGGTCGACAGCATCACCCCGCGCGACGCGTTGAATCCCAGCGCGTTGCCGCAGTTCACACACCGCGTCGAGTCGAAATAGACTTCGTTGCCGCAGTTTCTGCACGAAAACCGCTTCATACGTTGGATATCCGCTCTAGGGACAAATGGGGCGCCCGTCTGCCACTCAAACGCGCGCAACGGGAATAGGTTGCGGCGCGCCGCAAGTAACAACGCCCGCGGCGACTACACGGGGGCAGTCCGCCGCGGCGAGCCGTCGACTGCCGCAGTGCGGCCGAGCGCTGGCGTTGCGCTGGACCGAGCCGGCGGGCGAGGGCCGCGATTGTGCGCCCGGCGGATGGACACATGCCGTCATCTCCGCCATTACACGCCCCAGTCTCTAGGAGTTTAGGCAGATGGGCTACACGGTAGCAGTCGTCGGCGCGACGGGGAACGTCGGCCGCGAAATTCTCGATATCATGGCCGAGCGCGGCTTCCCGGCCGACAAGGTGATCGCGGTCGCGTCGCGCCGCAGTCAGGGGACCGAGGTCTCCTACGGCGACAAGACCCTGAAATGCGAGGCGCTGGAGACGACCGACTTTTCCAACGTCGACATCTGCATGATGTCGGCCGGCGGCGACGTGGCGCGCGAGTGGGCCCCCAAGATCGCCGCGGCCGGCGCGGTGGTGATCGACAATTCGTCCGCCTTCCGGACCGATCCGGACGTGCCGCTCATCGTGCCCGAAGTGAATGCCGACGCGGTCGAGGGGTTCGCCAAGAAGAACATCATCGCCAATCCCAACTGCTCGACCGCGCAGCTCGTCGTGGCACTGAAGCCGATCCACGACCGCGCCCGGATCAAGCGCGTGGTGGTCGCGACGTATCAGTCCGTTTCGGGCGCCGGCAAGGCGGCGATGGACGACCTGTTCGCCCAGACCCGCGCCGTCTTCGTGTCGGACGAGGTGCAGTCCAAGGCGTTCCCGAAGCGGATGGCCTTCAACCTCATCCCGCAGATCGACGTCTTCATGGAAGACGGCTCGACCAAGGAAGAGTGGAAGATGATGGTCGAGACGAAGAAGATCCTCGACCCCAAGATCAAGCTGCACGCCACCTGCGTGCGCGTTCCGGTCTTCATCTCCCATTCCGAGGCGGTGAACCTGGAGCTGGAGGAGCCGCTGTCGGCCGAAGAAGCGCGCGACCTGTTGCGGGAATCGCCGGGCTGCCTGGTGATCGATAAGCATGAGCCGGGCGGCTACATCACGCCGTACGAGGCCGCTGGCGAGGACGCGACCTACATCAGCCGCATCCGCGAGGATCCGACGGTGGAGAACGGGCTCGCGATGTGGGTGGTGAGCGACAACCTGCGCAAGGGCGCCGCGCTCAACACGGTGCAGATCGCGGAGCTGCTGGTGAACCGCAAGTTGCTGTCGGCCCGCGCCGAGGCGGCGTGACCGACCGCCAGAATGCGACATTCAGTCGCATTCTGGCGCAGGATTTCTATCCTTTGTGCGATGGAGGCCATTTGCTTTGCGGCAGCGGATATATCGCCGCCACGTCGCTGAGTTGTATCGCGCGGTAGAGGTGCGGGAAAAGCGCCCCGCCGCGCGAAGTCTCCCAGACCAATTCGGCTGAGTTCATTAAAGGCCTGCAATCCAGCGCAAAAATGTTGAACTCTCCAGAAAAATGTTTCTCGAGCGTCCCATTCAGCTGCGCATCGGTGGACAGGTGAACGAAGCCGTCGCGAAGGTCGTCGGCTGATCCTTCAAAGAAGCCTTTTGTGACGAATGTCGCAAGTTCGGCAGATCGCAGCAGCTTGTAAATCGTATCCTTGTCTTCCACGGGCCATCCAGGAGTCTGATTGAGGCACAGAATGCGGCGGATCTGCAGAAACCCAGGTTCCGCGAACGCCTTACATATGCTACATCAATCCAGAACAAACTGAATTGTGGACGGGCGCTTTCACGTTGAGGAGCCGAACGAGGTACCTCCATTCGATCTTCGCCTGTGAGCAGGAGTAGGGCCTATGCTCGCTCATAACGACGTGTGGAACGCGATCGACGAGCTTGCGGCGAAGCATGGCATGTCTCCGTCCGGCCTTGCCCGTCGCAGCGGTCTCGATCCGACGACTTTTAACAAAAGCAAGCGATTTGCGTCCGACGGGCGTCCCCGCTGGCCGTCGACCGAGTCCATCGCAAAGATCCTAAAAGCCACGAACACCTCGGTGTCGGACCTGTTCGGCTTCGTCGAAAACATCCGCAACGCGCCGCAAGTCTCGATCCCCCTCATCGGCGAAGCGCATGCGGGCTTCGAAAGCGCGAGCCCGGTCGGCACCGATACGATCGCCGTTCCTAGCCCCCCACGCATCATTTCCTTCCCCGATCGGCGCCACGAGCCGCTCTATGCGCTGTCGGTCGTGGGCGACTCGATGCAGCCGCTCTACCGCGATGGCGACGTCCTCTTCATCTCCCCCAACGCCGAGGCGAACGCCGGCGACCGCGTGGTGGTGAAGCGCACGAACAACGAGGTCGCGGTCAAGGTGCTGAAAGAGATCGGTTCCGACGGCTACAAGTTCCACGCCGTCAATCCGGACCATGACGACGTCTCGCTCGGCAAGTCCGAGATCGAGTGGATCGCCCGCATCGTCTACGCGACGCAATAGGCTCCCCCGCCACGCTCCACCACCACGTCCGGCGCGCGCGTCAGTCCGCGTCGTCGGCGACGATCTCCTCCGGCCCGTCGTCCCCGTCTCCGTAGCCCAGCAGGTGCAGCGGGCGAGCGTCGATGCCCTTCGTGCGGGCCCAGTGGCACAGCGCGTCCTCCTGGCCATGCGTCACCCACACCTGTTCGGCCCCCGTCTCCACGATCGTGGTGCACAGGTCCTCCCAGTCGGCATGGTCGGAGATCACCAGTGGCAGCTCCACCCCGCGCTGCCGCGCCCGCGCCCGCACCCGCATCCAGCCCGAGGCGAACGCCGTCACGCTGTCGCCGAACCGCTGCGCCCACCGATCGGCCAGCGAGCCGGGCGGGCACATGACGATCTCCCCCGCCAGCGTCTTGCGATCGACGCCCTTCACCGGCAGCAGGATGCCGAAGTCCTGCCCGCTCGCCTGGTAGTGCGCCGTCAGGGCTTCCATCGCGCCGTGCAGGTAGATCGGCCGATCGTAGCCGGCGGCGCGGATGTGGGCGAGCACCCGCTGCGCCTTCCCCAGGGCATAGGCGCCGACGATGTGCGGCCGCTCCGGGAAGAGCGCCACCGACTGCAGTAGCGTCGCCACCTCGTCCGCCGCGTCCGGATGGCGGAAGACCGGGAGCGCGAACGTCGCCTCGGTGACGAAGAGGTCGCAGGGGACCAACTCGAACCCGGTGCAGGTGGGATCGGCCTGGCGCTTGTAGTCACCGGACACCACGGCGCGCCGGCCGCCCGCCTCCAGCGAGATCTGCGCCGAGCCCAGAATATGCCCCGCGGGATGGTAGCGCACCGTCACCCCGCCGATCCGCACCGCCTCACCGTAGCCGATCGCCTGGCGCGAGCCGGCGAATCCGGGCCCGTAGCGCACGGCCATGATGGCCAGCGTCTCGGCCGTGGCGAGCACGGTGTCGTGACCCGGGCGGGCATGGTCGGCGTGGCCGTGGGTGATCGCCGCGCGCGCCACCTTGCGCACGGGGTCGATGTGGAAACCGCCCGGCGGGCAGTAGAGGCCGTCGGGCGTCAGGGCGAGGAGCGGTTCCGGCATGGGTGCGATATAGGGCACCACGGCACGGCCGTTGAGCGTCCCGAGCGGGCCGATGTGCATTGATTGCCCCGCCGGGTGATCCAGATGCTTCCGAACGGCCGTGCCCCGCGGCCGCGAGGGAGGGCGTGCGTGGTCGACAGGATGGAACGGGTGGTGCTCGTCGGCGAGACGGTGACGGGCGTGGAACACCTCTTCACCCCCGGGTCGCTCGAGTTCCTGTCGCGGCTGCACCGGGCCACGCAGCAGCCTCGCGCCGTGGCGCTGGCGGCCCGCAAGCGACGTCGCGGCCAGATCCCCGGCCTGCGTGACGGCGACTGGACCGCCGCGCCGATCCCCGAAACGCTCGCGGACCGCCGCGTCGAGTTGGTGGTGCCGCCGCACCGGCGCACGTTGGCGGCCGCCGTCGCCTCGCGCGCCGCGTCGGTGGTGGTCGACTTCGAGGACGCCATCCTGCCGACATGGGCCAACATCGTCGCGGGTCATCTCGCCCTGGTCGACACCGTGGGCCAGATGCTCGCCGACGACGCGCCCGCCGCCCCCACCGACGAGATCCTCGGTCCGACGCCGGTGCGTTTCCCGGCGCTGATGATCCGCCCGCGCGCGCTCGATCGCACCGAGGCGCACGTCCTCGTCGACGGCGAAGCGATCGCCGCGGCGGTGCTCGACCTCGGCCTCGCCCTCTACCACAACGCGCCGCACCTCGCGGCGGCCGGCCGCGGCCTCTGCGTGACCCTGCCGGAGCTGGAGAGCGCGGACGAGGCGGCGGTGTTCGACGCGCTTCTGGCGCTGGCGGAGGAGGCGCTGGCCCTGCCGCAGGGATCGATCAAGGTGACGGCGCAGATCGAGACGGTCCCGGCTGCGTACGCGGCGGACGAGATCGTCCATGCGCTGCGCGAGCGTATCGTCGCGCTGGCATGCGGCCGCTCGAACTACCTCGCCTCGGCGATCGCGGAGTGCGCGGCGGACCCCGGCTTCGTCCTGCCGGACCCGGACGCCCTGGTCGGTGGTCGGGCGATGTTGCGCCGGCTGTCCCAGCATGTGGTCCGGCTGGCGCACCGGCGCGGGATCCTCGCCCTCGCCGCCCCGGTGGTGCGGCTGCCGACCTCGGCGGATGCGGCGGTCGCGGCCGACGCTCTGGAGAAGATCCGCGCCGATATCGAGCGTGCGGCGGCGGACGGGCACGACGGCACGCAGGTCGCGCACCCGATCCTAGTCGCGCCGGCGCTGGAGGTGTTCGGCTGGATGATGCCGCAACCCAACCAGCTGCCGCACAAAGG
This sequence comes from Acuticoccus sp. I52.16.1, assembly GCF_022865125.1. NCBI lineage: Bacteria > Pseudomonadati > Pseudomonadota > Alphaproteobacteria > Hyphomicrobiales > Amorphaceae > Acuticoccus > Acuticoccus sp. I52.16.1. The sequence continues at coordinate 2,234,650 of NZ_CP094828.1, forward strand.
CGCACCCGTTGTGCCCGCGGCGCTGCTGGAGCCGTATACCGGCCGCCGCACCGAGGCCGGGCTCCGGCGGCTCCTGCACATCGCGCTGGGCCTCGCGGCGGCCGGCCGGCGGGGCTACGGCGCGGCCGAGATCGGCGATACGATCTGCGACACGGCCACCGGCGAATGGGCGCACCGGCATGTCCGTCAGTGGCTGCGCCACGGCGTGACGTTGGACGACGGCCGCTCGGTCACCGCGTCCCTCGTCGCGGAGACGCTCGCCGCCGAAGCGGGGCGGATGCGCCATGTGCTGGGCGAGGCGGCGTGGGCGGACGGCCGGTTCGACGATGCGCTCGCCGCCGTCGACGTCGCCCTGCTCGGCGAGCGCGAGGCGGCCTGAGACTTTGCTTCACGTGAAACGTCAGGGCCCGCGGCCGGTGGGCGAGAAGGGCCGCGTGGAGGCCTCGGCGGCGGTACGGGTCGGGCCGCGCCGGGTCTCGCGCCACAGCGTATAGAGGCCGGCGGCGACGACCATCCCGGCGCCGATCAAGGTCGGCGTGTCGGGCACCTCCTCGAACAGCAGGAAGCCGAGCAGCATCGCCCAGACGAGCACCGTGTAGCGGAACGGGGAGACGGCGGAGATGTCGCCCACCCGCATGCCGGTGACGCTCATGATGTAGCCGACCATGATGAAGCTCGCCGCGATCACGAACAGGGCGGCGGTGGTGAGGTCGATCGCCACCGCGCCCTGGATCGGCATCGCCACGCCGGCGAAGAAGGTGACGGTGAGGATCGTCAGAAAGCTGACGAAGACCGAGGGTGTGGCCGGCTCCATGTAACGGGTGAGCACGTCGCGCGCGGTGATGAAGACCACGGTCGCCATCGGATAGAGCAGCGTGGCCTCGAACCCCGCGGTGCCGGGGCGCATCATCACGAGGACGCCGAGGAAGCCCACCGCGATCGCCGACCAGCGCCGCCAGCCGACCGGCTCGCTCAGGAGGAGGGCCGCCACCATCGTCACGGCGAGCGGCACGAACTGCAGGACGCTGGTGGCGGCGGCCAGTGGCATCGTGCTGATGGCCTGCAGGAAGGTGACGGTCGCGCCGAGCTCGGCTCCGGTGCGCAGCGCCAGGACGCGCCACTCGCGCCGGCTCGGCCGGCAGAGCAGCGCGCCGGTGCGCCAGGCCAGCAGCCCGATCAGCACGATGGCGACGAGGCCGCGGCAGAAGATGCCCTGGGCGACGGGGACGGTCTCGAACGCCAGCTTCATCAAGGCGTCGTTGCACGCAAATCCCGCCGTGGCGGCGGTCATCAGGAGCGCGCCGCGCATATTGTCGTTGAGGGGCATTCGAGCCTCTGGTCCTTGAGGCTCCGCCCGGCACCCCCTGCGCGTGGGCCACGCCACGGCGTGTCGCCACTCGCGGGGCTCGGGCCTTGCCCTCCCTGGCCGCGCGGTGTTGCGTCGGCGCTGCTTATGGGGCGCGGCGGCGGGCGGGCGCAGCGGCCCGGCCCCCGCCGCGCCGGGTCGCCCGACTAGAGGCGCGCCTCGAGCTTGGCGAGGATCGCGTCGGTCATCCCCATCGTGTCGACGGAGGGCCCGCCCATCGCGATATCGGCGGTGCGAATGCCGTCGGCCAGCGCGTCCGCGATCGCCGCATCCAGCGCGTCCGCCTCCGCGATCATCCCGAACGAGTACTTCAGCGCCATGCCGAAGGAGGTGATCATGGCGATGGGGTTGGCGATCCCCTGGCCGGCGATGTCCGGCGCGGAGCCGTGCACCGGCTCGTAGAGCGCGCGGCGGCGGCCGGTCTTCTCGTCCACCGCGCCCAGCGAGGCGGAGGGCAGCATGCCGAGCGAGCCGGTGAGCTGGGCGGCGATGTCGGACAGCATGTCGCCGAAGAGGTTGTCGGTGACGACCACGTCGAACTGCTTGGGGTCGCGCACGAGCTGCATCGCGCCGGCATCGGCCAGCATGTGATCGAGCGTGACATCCTCGTAGCCCTGGCGATGCGTGGCCTCGACCACTTCGCGCCACAGGATGCCCGATTTCATCACGTTGCGCTTCTCCATCGACGTGACCTTGCCACGGCGGGCGCGCGCGAGATCGAAGGCGGCTCGGGCGATCCGCTCGATCTCGTAGGTGTCGTACACCTGGGTGTCGATGGCGCGCTTCTGACCGTTGCCGATGTCCTCGATCGTCTTCGGCTCGCCAAAGTAGACGCCGCCGGTCAGCTCACGCAGGATGATGATGTCCAGCCCCTCGACCACCTCGCGCTTGAGGGACGACGAGTCGGCCAGCGCGGGATAGGAGATCGCCGGGCGGATGTTGGCGAACAGCTCGAAATGCTTGCGAAGGCCGAGCAGTCCGGCCTCCGGTCGCATGTCGTATTCCTTGATATCGTCCCACTTCGGGCCGCCGACGCAGGCCAGCAGCATGGCGTCCGCCGCTTCGGCCTTCTCGACGGTGGATTTTGGGAACGGGGTTCCCTCGGCGTCGTAGGCGCAGCCGCCGACGAGACCCTCGACCGTGTCGAACCCGGCCCCCTTCGCATTGAAGAACTCGATCACCCGCTTGGTGGCGGCCATGATCTCGGGACCGATGCCGTCGCCGGCGAGAAGAAGCAAAGAGGGCATGGGCGTCCTTTCGAATTTTTCGCCTTGCTAGACCCTTTCGGGGCGGGGCGAAAGAACCGAGCGCCCGTCCGCGCGTCGCCGCCTCATCGGGGCGGCTGGGACATCACCATCCAATGCGTGCCGAACCGGTCCTGCACCATGCCGAAGCCGGGCGAAAAGAAGGTCTCGCCATAAGGCATGATCATCACGCCGCCCTCGGCGAGACGGTCGAACGTCTTGCGCCCCGTCTCGACGTCGGGCTCGAAGCGCGAGATGCTGACCGCCTTCTGCGGTTCGCCCTCCATGCTCTCGGGGAAGTCGGATGCCATCAGCGGGCCCTGCGGGGTGGTGAGCGTGGCGTGCATCACCCGGTTCGACGCCGGCATCCCGGAGCCGGCCGGTGCGTCCGCGAAGGTCATGATCTCGAGCGTGCCGCCGAAGACCTCGGCGTAAAAGGTCATCGCCTCGCGGCAGTTGCCCTGGAAGTGAATATACGGCGCGAAACTCATCGTCGGCTCCTCATCGATCGAGCCGCGACCCTATCACGCTTCCTTGGCGATAGCGTTACTAAAGCTAACTGGGTCGGTGTTGGCGCCGCAGACGAGGACGCCCACGCGCTCGCCCGGCGCGGGCTGGTAGGCGCCGGACTGGAGCGCGGCGTAGGCGGTGGCGCCGCCCGGTTCGGTGACGATCCGCGCCTGGCGCCACAGCGTCCGCTGCGCCTCGACGATGGCCTCGTCCTCGACCAGCACGACCCGCTCGACGAAACGGCGCGCCAGCTCGTAGTTGAGTACGCCGACGCTGCGCGAGCCGAGCGAGTCCGCCGCCACGGAGTTCACCTCGACGGCGACCGGGCGGCCCGCCTTCAGCGCCGCGGCCATGGCGCACGACCCCTCCGGCTCGACGCCGACGACCTTGACGCGGTTCTGGAACCACGCGGCGATGCCGGAGATGAGCCCGCCGCCGCCGACCGCGACGAGCACGGTGTCCAGCCCGGCGCTGTCGGCCTCCCACTCGGCGCCGACGGTGCCCTGACCGGCGACGGTGAGCGGCGCGTCGTAGGCGTGGACCCCGATGGCGCCGGACGCCGCCTGGAAGGCTTCGCTCGCCTCCAGCGCCTCGGCGTAGCGTTCGCCGAGGATGGTGATGTCGGCCCCCGCCTCGCGGATCACCTGGAGCTTGGCCGGGCTCGCGATGGTCGGCACGAAGATCGTCGCCTTGTGGCCGAGCACGCTGGCCGCGTAGGCGACCGCCGCGCCGTGGTTGCCGCCGGACGCCGCCGCGACACCTCCGGCCGGCACGTCGACCGAAAGCAGGGTGTTGAAGGCGCCGCGGACCTTGAAGGAGCCGGTCGCCTGCAACTGCTCCAGCTTCAATTCGCAGGGGACCGGCGCTTCCAGCCGCATCAGCGGCGTGCGGCGCACGTGCGGGGCGATCCGGGCTGCGGCGGCCTCGATGGCGGCGCGGTCGACGGGGCTGTCCATGGCGGCGCCTCCTGCTGGGCCGGGGTCAGGCGAGCTCGACGAGCGAGCGGACGATGAGCTGGAGCGCGATGAGCGTCAGCACGATGTTGAGGGCGCGCTTCAACGTCGCCTCCGGGAGCTTGTTGAGAAGCCGCGCGCCGACCAGCGTGCCACAGAAGCCGGCGGCGATCATCAGCGCCATCATCGGCGCCCAGTCGGCGAATGCGAACCCCAGCGCCGTGAAGGCGACGACCTTGAAGCCGTGTTGAATGACCATCGCCATCGCGTGCGTGGCGACGAGGCGCGCATGTGGGAGGCCCGATTGGCGCAGGATCATCATCACGAACGGCCCCGTGGCGCCGACGAACATGGTGAGGCACGTCGCCAGCAGGCCACCCGCCGCGAGGATGCCGCGCTCGCCCTTGCCCAGCGGTGGCAGCTTCATCCAGGTGGTGAGGAGGATGGTGACGCCGATGGCGAGCAGGATCACCTGCGCCGGCAGCTCCACCACCAGCATGCCGCCGAGGACGGCCCCCAGCACCGCCCCCAGCCCGAACGGCACGATCAGCCGCAGCGCCACGTTGCGCGCCATGACGATGGCGCGGCCGGTGTTGGAACCGAGCTGCACGACGCCGTGGAGCGGCACCAGCGCCACCGCCGGGACGACGAACGTCATCGCCGCCAGCAGCACCACGCCACCGCCGATCCCCACCGCCGCCGTCAGCGCGCTGGTGAAGAAGCTGAGCACGATCAGGAAGACGGCGCCCAGCGGCGCCACGGCGTCCGGCAGCAGCGCGCTCACGGGCTGACGTTGCCGCGCGCGCGGTGGAGCGCGTCGATGGCCTCCATCACTTCGGGGCCGAGGACGACGTCGGCGCCGCCCAGCACGGTCTCGAGCTGCGCGATGCCGGTGGCGCCGATGATGACGCTCGTCATGAACGGGCGCGAGACCGCGAACGCGATCGCCATCTGCGCGGGGTCGAGGCCGGCCTCGGCGGCGAGATCGAGGTAGAGGTCGTTGACCTCTTCGGCGCCCGGCCCCTCGTAGCGCTGGAGGCGGTCGAAGAGGGTCTTGCGCGCCCCCTCCGGCAGGCGGCCGTTGCGGTATTTGCCGGTGAGGTAGCCCTGCGCGAGCGCCGAGTAGCACAGCAGGCCGACGTCTTCCCGCAGGCACGCCTCGGCGAGGTTCACCTCGAAGGTGCGGTTCACCAGGCTGTAGGCGTTCTGGATCGAGGCGATCCGCGGCAGCCCCTTCAGCTCGGCGGCGCGCAGGTACTGCATCACACCCCAGGTGGACTCGTTGGAGACGCCGATGTGGCGCACCTTGCCGGCGTCGACGAGCTTGCCGAGCACCGCGAGCGTTTCCTCGATGGGCGTCTCGTCCTCGGCCGGGACGGGGAGGTCGAACACGGTGGGATTGCCGCCGAACTGCGGCATCTTACGGTCCGGCCAGTGGACCTGATAGAGGTCGATCACGTCGGTCTTCAGGCGGCGGAGCGATCCGTCGACCGCCTCGTTGATGTCCCGCGCGATCAGCTTCGGCTTGTGGCCGTCCTGTCGCAGCCAGCCCATCTCGGAGCGGCCGGCGACCTTGGTGGCGATCAGGACCTTGTCGCGCGCGCCGGGGCGGGCGGCGAACCAGTCGCCCATGATTTCCTCGCAGCGGAAGCGGGTCTCCTCCGCTGGCGGGATCGGGTACATCTCGGCATTGTCGAACAGGTTGATGCCGGCGTCGACGGCGCGATCCATGATCGCGAAGGCTTCTTCGGGCGTATTCTGCCGGCCGAACGTCATCGTGCCGAGGGAGAGGGCCGACACGGAGAGATCCGTGCGGCCGAGCTTGCGATAATCCATGAAGGTTCCGAACGCGGGCGGCGGGAAAGGCGAACGCGCCCGGTCTACTCCGAGGCCGCCCGTCCTGCCAAGCGTGCCAGGGTCTTGTCGATCGCGACCAGCGCGAGGCCGATCGCCGCGAAACCGACCGCCAGTCCGGCCGCGTTGCGGGCATAGAGCGCGAGGCCCAGCGTCTGAATGTCGAGGAACCAGTAGGGCGCGAAGCCCTCGGCGAGGCCGCGCACGAGCACGACGGCGAGGTAGACCCCCGGCAGCAGCAGCGCCCAGAGCGCGTCGCGCCACGCCAGGCGGCCGTGCCCGGCGAGGAGCCAGGCCAGCGCGAATGCGACCGGCGCATAATCGTGCATGAGATAGCTGGCGATCCGCGGCATCAGCGGCTCACCGGCGAGGAGATAGCGCAGCAGCAGCGCGAAGACGACGCCGATGATGATGATCGCCGCCGCCACGGCGGTGCGCACCCGCGGCCCCCCGATCGCGCTGCGCGGTGCCAGTGCGATCGCCCCGGCGACCACCACCACGGCGACATTGCCCCAGATCGTGAAGAGCCCGGCGAGGTGCCACAGCGCGGCGCCGGCGCTCTCGCCCTTCTCCAGGTTGGCGCCGACGTTGAGCACCGTGCGCAGGACCAGCCCCGCGAGGGAGATCAGCGCGGCTGCGGCGGCGATGGCGCGCGCGGCCATCTCAGTGGCCGGCCTCGACACGGGCGATCAACGCCTCGACGTCCGGCAGGATGCGCTCGACGATGACGGCGACGCCCTCGGCGGTGGGATGCAGCCCGTCGTCGAGGTTGAGGGAGGGATCGGCGGCCACCCCGTCGAGGAAGAAGGGGTAGTAGATCACGTCGCGCCGGGCGAGGTCCTCGAAGACCGAGGTGAAGGCGGCGCCGTAGTCCTCGCCGAGGTTGGGCGGCGCCAGCATGCCGGCCAGCAACACCGGCACGCCGCGCTCGTCCAGCCGGTCGAGGATGGCGGTGAGGTTCTGGCGGACGACCTCGGGGTCGAGGCCGCGCAGCGCGTCGTTGGCGCCGAGTTCGAGGATGACGGCGTCTGTGTCCGGGCCCACCGACCAGTCGAGCCGCGCCAGTCCGCCGGAGGTGGTGTCGCCGGAGACGCCGGCGTCGGTCACGGCGACGTCGTGCCCCTTGTCGCGCAGCGCGGCCTCGAGCTGCGGCACGAAGCCCTTGCCGGGTGCAAGCCGGTAGCCGGCGGTCAGGCTATCGCCTAGCGCGACGATGGTGATGCGATCGGCGTTCGCGTCGTCCGCCACCGCGTGCGGGACGGCGCCGAGAACCAGGGCACCGATCATCGATGTGGCGAGGGCGAGACGCATCGGAAGCTCCAGGGCGCGCCGCTGGGACGCGCGGATCGGTGGGGTGGCCGCCTGCAGTGTGGCCCGGTACGCGCGCCACGGCAACGGGCGGCGCCGCGCTCAGACCTTGCGCAGCGCGACCTCGGTGATGCGGTGCCCGGCGCCCTTGCGCAGGATGAGGTCGGCCCGAAGCTTCGTCGGGCCCACGTTCTCGCGCAGGTTCTTGAGGTTGATCTTCTCCCACAGGCTCTTGGCGAATGCGTCGGTCTCGGCCTGCGAGGCCTTGGCGTAGCGATGGAAATAGGAACGCGGGTCGGTGAAGCGCGTCTCCTTCAGCCTGTTGAAGCGGGTGAGGTACCACGCTTCGAGGAGCGCCTCCTCCGCGTCGAGGTAGATCGAGAAGTCGAAGAAGTCGGAGACGAAGGGCACCCGCGGCCGGTCGACCGACAGGCGCTGCGTCTGCAACACGTTCAGCCCCTCGACGATGAGGATGTCCGGCCTGTCGACCTCGATCGTCTCGCCGGGCACGCGGTCGTAGGTGAGGTGGGAATAGACCGGCGCCTGAACGTTGCGCACGCCTGCTTTCACGTCCGTCAGGAACGCGATCAGCATGCCGACGTCGTAGCTCTCCGGAAAGCCCTTGCGCTCCATCAGCCCGTTCTCGAGGAGGTGCGCATTGGGGTAGAGGAAGCCGTCGGTGGTGACGAGATCGACCGTCGGTCGACCCGGCCAGCGCGAGATCAGGGTCTGCAGCAGTTGCGCCGTCGTCGTCTTGCCGACGGCGACGGAGCCGGCGATGCCGATGATGTACGGCGTACGGTCGCCCTCGCGGCCGAGGAAGGCCTGCGTGGCGCGGTAGAGCCCGTCGGTCGCCTCGACGTAGAGCGAGAGGAGGCGCGACAGCGGCAGGTAGATCGTCTCCACCTGGCCCGGCTCCACACGGTCGTTGAAGCCTTGAAGCTGGACGATTTCCTCCGCCGACAAGGTCATCGGCATGCCGGCACGGAGTTTCGCCCAATCGTGCTCGCTGAACACGTGGAATGGGGCGAACTCGTCACGCGGGCGCCGCCCCGAGGTCTCGACCAGGTCGGGTATAGCATCCATGGGCTGCACTGTTGCAGACCCGGGCCCCGGAAAACAAGCCATTTACATTTCGCTGTAGCAAGCGGGAATCATTGTGCCACCTTTCGGCTCGCCTTTTCCTCGAGCCCGGATTGTCCGGTGCGGCGCTCCAGTTCGGCGGTGACGTCGGACCACGACACGCCCTGGACGGCCAGCAACACGGTGAGATGGAAGACGACGTCGGCCGCCTCCGAGATCAGCTCGTCCGGTGCGCGGCGGACGGCGGCGATGACGGCCTCGACCGCCTCCTCGCCGAATTTCTCCGCGCACTTGTCGATGCCCTTGTCGGCCAGCGTCCTGGTGTAGGACTTGGCGTCGCCGTCGGCGAGGCGCGCCTTCACGATGGCTTCGAGGTCCGCGACGGTGAAGTCAGACACCGGCGTCACCGAGGGCGTGGTCGTGGGCGGGATTGAGACGCACCGGGATGCCGGCGGCGGCCATGTGCGCCTTGGCTTCGCCGATGGTGTAGGTGCCGAAGTGGAAGATCGAGGCGGCGAGCACCGCCTCGGCGTGCCCCTCGGTCACCGCTTCGACCATGTGGTCGAGCGTGCCGGCGCCGCCCGAGGCGATCACCGGGATCGGCAGCGCATCGGCGACGGCGCGGTTCAGCGCGTTGTCGAACCCGGCCTTGGTGCCGTCGGCGTCCATCGAGGTGAGCAGGATCTCGCCTGCGCCCAGGGACGCCATCTTCTGCGCGAACTCCACCGCGTCGACGCCGGTCGCGCGGCGCCCGCCGTGGGTGAAGATCTCCCAACGGTCGTCCACGCGCTTGGCGTCGATCGCCACGACGATGCACTGGGCGCCGAACTTCTCGGCCGCGCGACCGACGAAGGCCGGGTCGCGCACCGCGGCGGTGTTGATCGACACCTTGTCGGCGCCGGCCAGCAGCAGCGAGCGGATGTCGGAAATGGTGCGCACGCCGCCGCCGACGGTGAGCGGCATGAAGCACTGCTCGGCGGTGCGGCGCACGACGTCGAACAGGATGGAGCGCTCGTCGGAGGAGGCGGTGATGTCGAGGAAGGTCAACTCGTCGGCGCCGGCGGCGTCGTAGGCCTTGGCGGCCTCCACCGGGTCGCCGGCGTCGCGCAGCTCCTGGAACTTCACGCCCTTCACGACGCGGCCGCCGTGAACGTCGAGGCAGGGGATGATGCGTTTCTTCAGCATGGGTCAGGCCGCCTGCGGCAGCGCGGCGAGGGCCGCTGCGGGGTCGAGCCGCCCGTCGTAGAGCGCGCGGCCGATGATGGCGCCGTCCAGCTTCGCCGCTTCCGGCGCGGCGAGCCGGGCGATGTCGTCCATGCCGGAGAAGCCGCCCGAGGCGATCACCGGCGTCGTCACGGCGCTCGCGATCTCGATCGTCTCGGCGAGGTTGAGGCCGGTCAGCATGCCGTCGCGGCCGATGTCGGTGTGGACGATGGCGGCGACGCCCGCGTCTTCGAACGCCATGGCGAGCTCCGATGCGCGCAGCTCGGTCGCGTCGGCCCAACCGTCGACCGCGACCATGCCGTTACGCGCGTCGATGCCGACGACGATGCGGCCGGGGAACATGCGGCACGCCTCGCGCACCAGGTCGGGCTCCTTGGCGGCGGCGGTGCCGAGTATCACGCGCGACACGCCCCGCTCCAGCCACACCGCAATGGACGCCATGGAGCGGATGCCACCGCCGAGCTGCACCGGCACGTCGGTCGCGGCGAGGATGGCGTCGACCGCCTCGCCGTTGCGGCTCTGGCCGGCGAAGGCGCCGTTGAGGTCCACCACGTGCAGGCGCTGGAAGCCGAGGCGCATGAACTTGGCGGCCATGTCGCCCGGATCGTCGGAGAACACGGTGGCGCGGTCCATCTCGCCCTGCTCGAGGCGCACGCACTGGCCGTCCTTCAGGTCGATGGCGGGGTAGAGGATCATGATCAGGGGCGCCATTTCAGGAAGTTGGCGATCAGGGCGAGGCCGAGTTCCTGGCTCTTCTCGGGGTGGAACTGCGTGCCGACGATGTTGTCGCGCCCGACGATGGCTGCGAACGCGCCGCCGTGGTCGGTCGTGGCGATCAGGTGGTCGGGATCGCTCGGGGCGATCGCGTAGGAGTGGACGAAGTAGGCGTGCTGGCCCGTCTCGCCGAAGGGGATGCCCTCGAGCACTGGATGCTGGCGCTTCAGCTCCATCGTGTTCCAGCCCATGTGCGGCACCTTCAGCGCCGGGTCGGCGGGCTCGATCAGCGCGACGTCGCCGGGGATCAGGTCGAGGCCGCCGGTGACGGTGTACTCCAGCCCGCGCGTCGCCATCAGCTGCATGCCGACGCACACGCCCAGCATCGGCACGCCGCGATCGTTCACCGCGTCGAGGATCGCCTCGACCATGCCGTGGGTCGAGGACAGGCCCATCATGCAGTCGGCGAACGCGCCGACGCCGGGGAGAAAGATCCGCTCCGCCTTGGCGACGCGTGCCGGGTCGGACGACACCACGATCGCGTCGGACAGCCCGGCATCCGCGGCCGCCCGCGCGACCGCCTTCTGCGCCGAGCGCAGGTTGCCCGAGCCGTAGTCGACTATGACGACACTCATCGTACACCTTCCGGCATCACGCCGATCACGGGGGCGCCCCATGGTCCCGTCTCGGGACCGGGCGTGTGGCCACCCGGTGCGGGCGGCGGGGTAAAGGGGGCCGCGGGGCCGGGCAGGATGTCCGGCGGGATGTCGTCGCGGCCGGCGAAGTAGCGGCGTTCGGCGTCGGGATAGCGTTTGGCGGTGACGACGGCCGTCAGCGTCCAGCCCCGCCGTTTCAGCGCCCAGCGCCGCATCGCCCGCGCCTCGAACCCGAACCAGAGCGAGAAGAGGACGTAGGCCCAGGCGCCCATCGGCTCGCCCAGGGTCAGGTAGGCGGCGACCATCAGCGCCATCTGCACCGCGCCCATGACGAGGAAGACCAGCGGCATTCCCTGCAACAGCGCCCACAGCGGGCCGAGCAGCGCCGCCCACCACGAGAAGGCGTCGCGCACGAAGCGCGCCTTCACGGCCGGGTCGTCGAACCTTGCGTGTTCCCAAACGGTCCAGACAGCCATGGGGCCCTCGCTACAGCGCGCCTTTGGTGGAGGGGATCGCACCACCGGGCGCCGTCACCGCGACGGCGGCCCCCAGCGCCCGCGCCACGCCCTTGAAGCACGACTCGGCGATATGGTGATCGTTGTCGCCATACAAGGTCTCAACGTGCAGGGTCAGCCTGCCGTTCATTGCCAGCGCCGTAAAAAACTCGCGCACGAGCTGGGTGTCGAACGTGCCGATCTTCGGCGTCGCGAATTCGGTGCGGAAAACGAGGAAGGGGCGACCCGAAACATCGAGCGCGACGCGGGTCAGCGTGCCGTCCATCGGCAACAGGCAATCGGCGTAGCGGGTGATGCCGGCCTTGCTGCCGAGCGCCTCCAGCAGCGCCTGGCCGAGGGCGATGCCGACGTCCTCGACCGTGTGGTGATCGTCGATGTGGAGGTCGCCCTTCGCCTCGATCTCCATCGAGATGCCGGAGTGGCGGGCGAGCTGGTCGAGCATGTGGTCGAAGAAGCCGATCCCGGTGGCGATCGTGCGCGCGCCCCCGCCGTCGAGGTCGACGGAGACGGTGATCGCCGTTTCATTCGTGGTTCGCACGATGCGGGCGTTTCGCGGAGGGAGCGGCTGTGTCATTGGACTGTCTTCTAGAGCAAGGCCGTGTTCGGTGTACACAGTCGGCCGCGGCCTCGATGCTCGTCCATGAATAGACGAGACGTTTTCCGGACCCCGGCGGCCCGTTCAAGACGGCTCTAGCAAAACAGAGAGACGACGCAAATGAAGTTTGCAGCTGCGGAAGACCGGCTGATCTTGGCGCTCGACGTCGCGGACCGGGCAGCGGCCGAGCGACTGGTCGAGGCGACGGACGGGATCGTCGGCGTCTACAAGGTCGGCCTGGAGTTCGCGATGGCCGGCGGGATCGACTTCGCGGGAGAACTGGCGCGCTCCGGTCGCGCGGTCTTCCTCGACATGAAGCTGCTCGACATCCCCAATACGGTCGCCGGGGCGACGCGCACCGCGGGCGCCCTGGGGGTGAAGTACCTCACCGTGCATGCCTACCCGCAGGCCGTTCGCGCCGCCGCCTCGGCGCGGCCGGAGGGGTTGGCGGTGGTCGCCGTCACGGTGCTGACCTCGCTGGCCGACACCGACCTCACCGAGGCCGGCTATCACACCAAGGTGGACGCGCTGGTCTCCGAGCGGATCGCCGCGGCCGCCGCCTCGGGCGCCGACGCGATCGTCTGCGCCCCGTTCGAAGCGACCGAGGCCAAGCGCTCCGGGCTCGCCGTCATCACCCCCGGCGTGCGCCTCGCCGAAGACCCGAGCGGCGACCAGAAGCGCGTCGCGACCCCGCAGCAGGCGATCCTCGCCGGCGCCGACGCCATCGTCGTGGGCCGGCCGATCAACGCCGCGCCCGACCCGCGCGAGGCCGCCTCGCGCTACCGCGACGCCATCGTCGAAGCCCTCGGCGCTCTGTAGCTCGCCCGCACCGAGGTTCGGGGCCCGGGCCGCCGGTCGACGGCGGTTCGGACGCGGCTACGAAATCATTCAACCTAATGGTTGACAATGGATGGGGAGGGGGTACCTTCAACCGCATGGTTGAATGTAGCGCCCCGAACCTCGACGCCGTCTTTCATGCCCTCGGCGACGCCACGCGGCGGCGGATGCTGGCCGACCTCGTGGTCGGCTCCCGCACCGTCGGCGAGCTGGCCGAGCCGTTCTCCATCTCGCTGGCGGCGGCCTCGAAGCACATCAAGACGCTGGAGCGCGCCGGTTTGATCCGGCGCGAGGTCCGCGGGCGCACGCATCTCTGCCATCTGGATCCCGGACCGCTCGCCAGCGCGCACGAATGGCTCGCCGTCTACGAGCGGTTCTGGACCGGACGCCTCGACGCCCTGGAGCGCCTCCTCGACCAGGAGGACGCCGAGAAGACCGACCGCAACCCTCCCGAAGGAGACGACCCATGAGCGATGCAATGACGATCGACGCCTACGGCGCGGTGATCGCGCCGGCCACCTTCAAGATCGAGCGCCTGCTGCCCGGCCCGATCGAGCGGGTGTGGGACTACCTGACGAACAGCGACCTGCGCCGCCAATGGCTGGCATCGGGCGACATGACCCTGGAGGAGGACGCGCCGTTCACCTTGACCTGGCGCAACGAGGAACTGCTGGGGTCCGGCCCCCGACCCGAGGGGATGTCGGAGGAGCACAGCATGGACAGCCGCATCATCGCGGTGGAGCCGCCGCGCCGCCTCGTCTTCGCCTGGAAGCAGGGAGAGGTGTCGTTCACGCTGGCGCCGGTGGGGGACAGGGTGCTCCTGACGCTGGTTCACTCGCGGGTGTCGGACCGGGCGAACCTCACCTCGGTCAGCGCCGGGTGGCACGCGCACCTGGGCGTGCTGGCGGCCGCGCTCGAGGGTACCGCACCGACACCCTTCTGGCCGACCTGGCAGGCGCTGCGGGCCGACTACGAGGCCCGCATTCCCGAGTGAGGATGCCGCGAGGGCGCGCTCCGGTGCGCCCTCAGCCGCGGCGGAAGGCGCGCAGCAGCTCGCGCACCCCCATCGCGCCCGACGCCTCGCACACCACCGCGAAGATCGCCGCCGAGCCGCCCACCAGGATCAGGAGGGCGAGCGCGGCGGTCATCGTGTCGGAGGCGAAGAACCAGGCGTCGAGGCCCTGGGCGATGAGGGTCGCGACGATCATCAGCGCCAGGGCGGCCGCGAGGAAGCCGAGGGCGCGCCAGGCGAGCGTGGCGTCGGCGCGGAAGTCGCCCCGCCGGACCAGCCCCACGAACAGGCAGATGGCGTTGATCCACCCCGCGAGGCTCGTCGCCGCGGCGATGCCGACGTGCGGCAACCCCTTGGGCGCGAGCAGCATGGCGAAGCCGATCGACCCGGCGACGTTCACCACCATCGAGATGCCGGCGAAGATCATCGGCGTCAGCGTGTCCTCACGGGCGAAATAGCTCGGCGAGAAGACCTTGATGAGGACGAACGCCGGCAGCCCGAACCCGTAGGCCGAGAGCGCCGCCGCGGTCAGCGCCGCGTCGTCACGGCCGTAGGCGCCGCGCTCAAACAGGGTGACGACGATCTCCAGCGGCACGACGATGAGCGCGGCGGCCGCCGGCAGGGTCAGCATGAGGGCGAACTCGAGCGCGCGGTTCTGCGTCCACAGCGCGCCGCCGACGTCGCCCTTGGCGAGCCGGCGCGACAGGTCCGGCAGCAGCGCCACGCCGATCGCGATGCCGACGATGCCGAGCGGCAGCTGGTAGAGGCGGTCGGCATAATAGAGGTGGGAGACGGCGCCGGACCAGAACGAGGCGACGATGGTGCCGGCGACGATGTTGATCTGCGTGATGCCGCCCGCGGCGACGCCGGGCACCCCGAGGAGCAGCAGCCGTTTGAGACGCGGCGAGGGACGCGGCCGGCCGATCGACAGGCGCACGCCCAGGCGCCGCACCGTGAACCACAACGCCAGCGCCTGTACCACACCGGCGATGAAGACGCCGACGGTGAGGGTCAGGGCGGCCTGGGAGGGCGAGATCTCCATCCACAGCGCCAGCGAGAGGGCGGCGATGAGGACGACGTTGAGGAGCACCGGCGCGAACGCCGCCATGGCGAACTTGTTGTGCGTGTTGAGGATGCCCGAGAAGAACGCCACCAGCGACATCGCCGCCAGATAGGGCATGCAGATGCGCGTGTAGAACACGGTGAGGGCGAGAGTGTCCTCTTCGGCGAAGCCGGGCGCCAGCATCCACACCAGCAACGGCGTCGCGATCTCGGCCAGCGCCGTGAAGGCGAGCAGGAAGAGGAGCAGCCACGACAGCACCGAGGATGCGAACCGGTCGCCCCCCTCCGGCCCATCCTCGGCCCGCGCCCGCGACAGGATCGGCACGAAGGCCGAGTTGAACGCCCCTTCCGCGAACAGCCGGCGGAAGAGGTTGGGCAGCTTGAAGGCGACGAAGAATGCGTCGGCGATAGGACCGGCGCCGAGGGCCGCGGCGATGAGGATGTCGCGGCCGAACCCCAGAATGCGCGACGCGGCGGTGTAGCCGCCCACGGTCGCGAAATTTCTGAGGAGGCTCATGGGGGGATCCTCTCCTAAGCCGCCGTCAGCGCCGAAGCGGAGGGCGAGTTGTCGTAGGCCTGGCGAAGCTGCTCGACGATCTGGGCGCGCAGCTCCGGATTGGTGATCTGACCGCCCTCGGGACCGGTCACGTAGAAGACGTCGACCACCCGCTCGCCGAACGTCGCGAGCTGGGCCGAGCGCACGTTGAGGTCGAGCGCGAGGAGAGCGTCGGCGAGATCGCGGAAGAGGGCCGGCCGGTCGAGGCCGGAGACCTCGATCGCGGTGTAGCCCTTGGACCAGTCGTTGGCGACGATCACGTCGGTCGGGTGGTTGAACGCCTTCTGCCGCACCGGGCGCAACTGCCGTTCGGGCGGACGCGGCACAGGGGCCCGGCCGGACAGGGCGTCCCGCACCATCTGACCGATCCGCTGCACCCGCGCTTCCTCGTCCATCAGGTCGTCCGACAGGGGCCGGATGTGGAACACGTCCAGCGCCATCGCGTCGTTGGTCGTGAATATTTCCGCCGACCTGACGGAAGCCTGAACGGCCGCGCACGCCGCCGCGACGACGGTGAGAAGCTTGTCCTCGTCCGGGGCGATGAGGGTCACCTCGGTGGTCGTCGTGTCGATCACCCGGCAGCCGATGCAGACATCGCCCTTGGTGCCCTTGGCCCACAGGCTCGCGTGGTAGAGCGCATCGTCGGCGCCGACGCGGATCCAGTAGGGACCGGCGTGCATCTTCAGCCACTCGTCGCGCTGCGCCGGGGTGAGGACCCCGGTCGCGCGCTGGGCGAAGGCGTCCTTGGAGGCGGCGATGCGGGCCTGGCGCGGGCGCCGCGTGTGGCGCGCGGCGATGACCGCCTCGGTCTCGTCGAACAGGGTGTGCAGGAGGGTCGACTTCCAGCCGTTCCACACGTTGGGACCCACGGCCGCGATGTCCGCCTCGGTGAGGATTTCCAGCAGCTTGAGCCGTTCGAAGCTCTGCACCTTGACGGCGAAATCCTCGATCGTCTTCGGATCCGACAGGTCGCGCGACTGCCCGGTGATCGACATCGTGAGATGCTCTTCGATGAGCCACGCGACGAGGTCGGTCTCGGCCGGCGTCAGCCCCAGCCGCGGGCACAGCCGCCGAGCGATGCGCCCGCCTTCGATGGAGTGGTCCTTCGGCCGGCCCTTGGCGATGTCGTGCAGGAAGACCGCGACGTAGAGCGCACGGCGGTTGTGCACGGTGGAGATGAGGTGCGAGGCGAGCGGGTGGTCCTGCTCGACGCGGCCGCGCTCGATCCGTGACAGCAGCCCGACCGACCGGATGAGGTGCTCGTCCACCGTGTACGAATGGTACATGTTGAACTGCATCATCGCGACGATCTTGCCGAAGTCGGGGACGAAGGCGCCCAGCACGCCCGTCTCGTTCATCAGCCGGAGCAGCGTCTCGGGGTCGTGCGCGTCGCACAGGAGGTGCACGAAGATGCGGTTGGCGTCCTCGTCGGTGCGCACGTCCGCGTTGATGAGCTTCAGCGAGCGGCGCATCTGGAAGAGGAGGTTGGGGTGGAGGCGCAGGTTGTTGGCGTCGGCCACCGCGAACACCCGCAGCATGTTCACCGGATCCTCGGCGAAGGCGTTGGGGTTGGCGAGGATCACCCGGTCATGCTCGGCGGCGAAGTTCTCGTCCAGGACACGTGTCGTCGTGCCGGTGAGGGTGCGCATCATCCGCGACAGGCCGATCGGCTGCACGGCGTGCTGCGCTTCGAGCCCGGCGCAGAGGATGCGCGTCAGGTCGCCGACGTCCTTGGCGACCAGGAAGTAGTGCTTCATGAACCGCTCGACGTCCGACAGGCCCGGCCGCGGCGAGTAGCCGAGGCGCTGGGCGATCTCGCGTTGCAGGTCGAACGTCAGTCGCTCCTCGGCGCGGCCGGTGAGGAGGTGCAGGTGGCACCGCACCGACCACAGGAAGTCGTCGCACTTGCGGAACAGGCGGTAGTCCTTGGCCGAGAACACGCCCTTGCCGACCAGCTCCGCCTCCGAGCGCACGCGGTAGAAGTACTTGGCGATCCAGAACAGGGTTTGCAGGTCCCTGAGGCCGCCCTTGCCTTCCTTGACGTTGGGCTCGACGAGATAGCGCGTCTGGCCCTGGCGGCGGTGGCGCTCGTCCCGCTCGTCGAGCTTGGCGGCGATGAACTTCTTGCCGGTGCCGCGCACGACCGCCTGGTCGAAGCGCTGGTAGAGCTGCTCGGCGAGCTGCTCGTCGCCGATGATGAGGCGGCACTCCAGCAGTGCGGTGCGGATCGTGACGTCGGTCCGGGCGAGCTTGACGCACTCGTCGATCGAGCGGGCGGCGTGGCCGACCTTCAGGCCCAGATCCCACATCATGTAGAGGATCGTCTCGACCATGGACTCGGTCCACGGCGTCGGCCGGTAGGGATAGAGGAAGAGGAGGTCGATGTCCGAGCCCGGCGCCAGCAGGCCGCGGCCGTAGCCGCCGGTGGCGATGACGGCGAGCTTTTCCGCGACCGAGGGGTTGGCGGTCGGATAGAGGTGCTCGGCGGCGAAGATGTAGAACGCCTGGATGATCGCGTCCTGCCCGCCGGCCAGCACCTTGGCCGCTTTGGTGCCGGACTTGGTGGTCTCCAGCGCGTCGGAGCAGGCCTTCAGCGCGGTGGCGCGCGCCTCCTTCAGGCGGGCGAGCAGCGCCGGACGCGCCTTGGTGTAGCTCTCGTCGTGGGCGAGGAAGAGGGCTTCCAGCTCGGCGGCGAGGGCCTCCGGCGTCGGAGTGGCGGCGGCGATCATGCGGCGAGCTCCCGCACCACGGCGTTGGTGAGGAGCCGCGCGGTGTCCGGCACGCGGATGCGGCGCCCGTCGCGGGCGAGGAAGCCGCTGGCGGCGAGCGTGGCGACGCGGTCCTCGTCCAGCGGGGCGCCGGCGCGGCGGGCGTAGGCGTCGAGGTCGAGCCCCTCGGAGAGCCGCAGCGCCATCAGGAGGTATTCGTCGCCCTGCGCGGCGGCGTCCAGCGGCTCGCGAGCCTCCAGCCCGTGCCCGTCCGCCTCGACGGCGGCGAGCCACGTCTCGGGCAGCTTGTGGGTGGAGGTCGCGGTGCGCACGCCCGCCGCGTCGATCCGGCCGTGCGCGCCCGGGCCGATGCCGACGTACGTGCCGCCCCGCCAGTAGACGAGGTTGTGCTTCGCCTCGCCGCCGGGGCGGGCGTGGTTGGACACCTCGTAGCGGGCGAAGCCGGCGGCGCCGGTCAGCTCGGCCGTCAGCTCGTAGAGGTCGGCGGCGGCGTCGTCCTCCGGAACGACGAGCTTGCCCGTCTCGGCGAGGTCGAAGAAGCGCGTGCCGGGCTCGATGGTGAGCTGGTAGAGCGAGAGGTGGTCGCCCGCGAGGTCGAGCATCTGCGACAGCTCGGCGGCCCAGTCGGCGGTTGTCTGGCCGGGGCGGGCGTAGATGAGGTCGGCCGAGACGTGCGGGAAGATCCGCCGCGCCAGAGCCAGCGCGGTGCGCGCGGTGGCCGCGTCGTGCAGGCGGCCCAGCTTGGCGAGCTCGGCGTCGGCGAGCGACTGTACCCCCAGCGACACGCGGTTGACGCCGGCCGCGCGGTACCCCTCGAACCGCGCCTGCTCGACGGAGGTGGGGTTGGCCTCCAGCGTGATCTCGGCATCCGCCGGGAGGCCGAGCGTGGCGTCGATAGCAGTGAGGATGGCGTCGACGGTGGCCGGCTCCATCAGCGACGGGGTGCCCCCGCCGAAGAACACCGAGAGGGGACGGCGCGCGTCGGTCCACGCGGCGAGCGTCGCCAGCTCGCGGGCCATGGCGGCGGCATAGCGGCGTTGGTCCACGGGCGCGTGCCGGACGTGGCTGTTGAAGTCGCAATAGGGGCACTTCGCCTGGCAGAACGGCCAATGCACGTAGACCGCGAACCCGCCATCATCGCGCACCGGATACTCGACTTGTGCGACGCTCAAAGTGGACATGGTCCCTCCTACGGCGAGTCGTGGCTCGAAAAGAAGCACGCTGCGCTGTACCGAGGCCCCCTCGGGCTTCGGTTGTGGGCCAGTGTGACTGGAACGCCGCTCTTCTTCCCCTCGGTCGTCTCGCAGTGGCCGGACCGCCTCCCCTCGGGGCTGCGGCACGGCCTTTGCCGTACGGCGGGATCGTACCACAAACCGCAGGGCCTCAGGGGATCGCCCCCGCCGGGACCGGACGTCGCGCCCGGCCGCGTCAGGTGGCGTTCGCCACTCCGAGCCGATCCTTGAACATGGCGACGGCGCGGGCGCGATGCGAGAGGGGCGTGGGGCCGCCATGCTTTTCGGCGCTGTCCATCTCGCCGAAGGTGCGGCCGTCGCCATCGTCTGGCACGAAGAGCGGGTCGTAGCCGAAGCCGCCCGTGCCGCGCGGTGCGCCGGCTATCACGCCCTCGCAGCGCCCCTCGATGAGGGTCGTCGCACGGCTGGGGAGAGAGAGGGCGAGGCAGGCGACGAACGCGCCGCGCCGCTGGTCGGGCGCGGTGGCTCCGGCGGCGGCGAGGCCGTCCAGAACCCGCTGCATGGCATGGGCGAAGTCCTTGTCCGGGCCCGCCCAGCGCGCCGAGTAGATGCCCGGATCGCCGCCCAGCGCGTCGACCGTCAGCCCGGAATCGTCGGCGAGCGCCGGGAGGCCCGTCGCCGCGGTGGCCGCCTCGGCCTTCAGCGCGGCGTTGGCGGCGAAGGTGGTGCCGGTCTCCTCGGGCTCCGGCAGCCCCAGCGCGCCGGCCGAGACCACCGTGATGCCGAGCGGCGCGAGCAGCGTGTCGAACTCGGCGATCTTGCCCTTGTTGTGCGTCGCCAGCACCAGCTTGTCGCCGATCGCGGCGCGCAGGTCCGCGCCCCCGCTCATGCCGCCGCGCTCACGAGATGGTCAGCTTCTGCAGGTCGACCAGCCGGGCGATGCCGCCCTGGGCGAGGTCCATCAGCGCCGTCAGCTCCTCGCGCGAGAAGGGAGCGCCTTCGGCCGTCCCCTGCACCTCGACGATACCGCCCGAGCCGGTCATGACGAAGTTGGCGTCGGTGTGGGCGGTGGAGTCCTCGGGATAGTCGAGATCGAGCACCGGGGTGCCTTCGACGATGCCGCAGGAGATCGCCGCGACGTGGTCCGTCAGCGGGTTGGCGGTGATCATCCCGGCCGACATCATGTACGTCACGCAGTCCGACAGGGCGACCCAGGCGCCGGTGATCGCGGCGGTCCGGGTGCCGCCGTCGGCCTGGATGACGTCGCAGTCGACCGAGATCTGCCGTTCGCCGAGCGCCGCCCGGTCGACCACCGCGCGCAGCGAGCGGCCGATCAGGCGCTGGATCTCCTGCGTGCGGCCCGACTGCTTGCCAGCGGACGCCTCACGCCGCATCCTCTCCTTGGTGGCGCGGGGGAGCATCCCATATTCGGCAGTGACCCAACCCTCGCCGCCGCCCCGAAGCCACGGCGGGACACGCTCTTCCAGCGATGCGGTACACAGGACGTGAGTGTCGCCGAACTTCACGAGGCACGAGCCCTCGGCATGCCGCGAGACGGCGCGTTCCATGGAAATGGCGCGCATCTCGTCGCTCCGGCGGCCATCGTGTCGCATATCAATTCCCTCGTCTCATCCGGCGGCGAGGGTTGGCATATTCAGACGCACCGCGATAGTCCCGTGGAAGGAGCACACGCGCGATGAACCTGATGGATGTGACTGGAGACGCCCTCGAGCTCGACGAGCGCTCGCGCGACATCTTCCGTCAGATCGTCGAGGCCTATCTCAGCACCGGCGAGCCGATCGGCTCGCGCTCGATCTCGCGGACCTTGCCCAACAAGCTGTCGCCGGCATCGGTGCGCAACGTGATGAGCGACCTGGAGCACCTCGGCCTCATCTTCGCGCCGCACACCTCGGCCGGCCGCCTGCCGACCGACCGGGGCCTGCGCTTCTTCGTCGACGCGCTCTTGTCGGTGGGCGAGTTGTCGGACGAGGAGCGCACCGGGATCGAGGCGGTGGCGGACGGGACCGACGCGGTCGACTCCGCGCTGACCCGCGCCTCGCAGGTGTTGTCCGGCATGTCGAGCGGGGCGGGCGTCGTGCTGACGGCGACGCACGATCTGCGCCTCAAGCACATTGAGTTCGTGGCGCTCGACCCGGGCAAGGCTCTCGTCGTCCTGGTATCGGACGACGGCTCGGTCGAGAATCGGATCGTCGATCTGCCGGCGGGGCTGCCGCCGTCTGCGTTGCAGGAGGCGTCGAACTATCTCAACGCCCACATCCGCGGCGCGACGGTGAGCGAGGCGCGCGCCATCATCTCACGCCGGGCCGAGGAGGAACGCGCCCAGCTCGACGCGCTGACCGAGAAGCTGATCGAGCAGGGCATCGCCTCCTGGTCGGACGCCAGCGCCAAGGACACTGGGTCGTTGATCGTCCACGGCCGGGCCAACCTCCTGCAGAACCTCGGCGTGCGCGAGGACATCGACCGTGTGCGCCAGCTGCTCGACGATCTGGAGACCAAACGGGAGCTGATGCAGCTCCTCTCGCTGACCGAAGGGGGCGAGGGGGTGCGCATTTTCATCGGTTCCGAGAACAAGCTGTTTTCGCTCTCGGGCTCGTCGCTGATCATGTCGCCCTACCGGGACCCGCAGCACCGCACCATCGGAGTCCTTGGAATCATTGGGCCAACGCGGTTGAACTACGCCAAGATCATCCCCGCGGTCGACTATACCGCCCAGGTGGTTTCGCGATTAATCAAATGACGAGCAACCCATGGGCAGGCTTGCGAGTTTATTCGCAATGTTGCGCCATCTGGGTTATGGGTATTGCGTGTCAGTATGGCGTCGGAGGCCCGGCGGGGCATCGCGCTAGGTATGCGCCGGTGGGCGGCCATGAACGGAAAGCAGGCGGATGAGCCGCCGGAGGACGGAACGATGAGAACCATTCTGGCAGCGATTCTGCTCTTGGGAGCCGTGGGCACGGCATCGGCCCAGACGTCGATCACGGTCCGTCCTTATGGGGACGGTGCCGGTGGCACCGGCGCCTACGACGGCCCCTATCGCAATCTGCCGGGTGTGGCGATGTTCCGCGGCCGGGCGGTCCCCGTCACGCCCAGGTTTGCCGACGGCGGCGTCAAGGTCCCGTCGTATCAGAAGATCGAGAACGAGCAGAACTACTCGCAGTCCACGCTCCCGATCCTCGACGGCTGGCACGCCACCCTGTCCGACGGCTGGGCGTTCTAAGCACCCACGCCCGAAGGTCCCCATCGTGACGACGCACGATGCGCTGGCGCCTCGCGGTGCCGGCGCTCTTGCGCCGTCCCGCCGAGCAGCGGAATTCTCGCCATGCCTCGCGCCCGCGCCTACCCGCGCGCCGCCTTGCGCGTGACGCGGGTACCGTTGGGCAACGTGCCGATGAGGTCGAGTTCCGGACGGTTCGCCGGCGGACGCTCCCACGACGGCTCCCACGTCGCATAAAGCTCGTTCTGCGGCTCGCGGCGGATGACGCCGGCGGCGATGTCCTTCACCGCCCGCTCCAGCAGGGTCACGCCCAGCGGAAACAGCTTTTCGCGCCAGAGGCTCTCGACCGTCTCGCCCGGCGCGACGAAGACGTAGTCCTGCGCGGCGACGTCGCCCCCGTCCATCCGCTCCGACAGCCAGTAGACCGTGCCGCCGGCGATCGGGTCCTTCATGTGGATCGTCCAGCGCACCGCGTCGCGGCCGCGGTGGCGCGGCAGCAGCGACGGGTGGTAGCCGATGGCGCCGAACGTCGTCGCCATGCGCGTGCGCCGGCCCACGAAATCGTGGCTGTGCGCGGCCAGGATCAGGTCGGTGCCGTGGGGGACGGTCTCGGCGCGCAGGGTGCCGGGGAGGATCCATGGCACGCCGGCGCGATCGGCTGCGGCGCGCAAGCGGTCTTCGCGCACGCCGTCCTCGCGCAGTGCGGGCGCCGACACCGCGCAAACGGTGCAGCCCAGCCGCTGCAGCATGGCGAACACAGCGGCGCCGAACGCCTTCTGTCCGGTCAGGAGGACGTTCATCCGCCCCTTTCTCTCCTCGAGTCGCGTCCGGCTTAGCACCGGCGCGCCATGTGTGGCACCCTCCCGTGCCACCCAAAATGGCAGACCTGCAATCTAGGTGAAACGGAACGTGTTCCATCGGCCCTTGCGGGTGCACACATATGCGCCGATAACGGCCGCATAAATCGACCGACGGAATAGATCATGGCCTTCCTGTCCGACACGCTGGCGCGCGTCAAACCTTCCCCCACGATCGCGGTGACCCAGAAGGCCGCCGAGCTGAAACGCGCCGGCCAGGACGTGATCGGCCTCGGTGCCGGCGAGCCCGACTTCGATACCCCGGAGAACGTGAAGGAAGCGGCGATCAAGGCGATCCGCGAGGGGAAGACGAAGTATACCGCCGTCGACGGCATTCCCGAGCTGAAGGACGCGATCGTCGACAAGTTCGCGCGCGAGAACAACCTCGCCTACACGCCGGCGGAGATCTCGGTCGGCACCGGCGGCAAGCAGGTGCTCTACAACGCGCTGATGGCAACGCTGAACCCGGGCGACGAGGTCGTCATCCCGGCGCCCTACTGGGTGAGCTACCCGGACATGGTGCTGCTCGGAGGCGGTGTCCCCGTCGCTGCCGAGGCGTCCGCGGCGACGAACTTCAAGCTGCAGCCGGCCGAGCTGGAGGCGAAGATCACGCCCAAGACCAAGTGGCTGATCCTCAACTCGCCGTCCAATCCCTCCGGCGCGGCCTACACGCGCGAGGAGCTGAAGGCGCTCACCGACGTCCTGATGAAGCACCCGCACGTGTGGGTGATGACGGACGACATGTACGAGCACCTCGTCTACGACGACTTCACCTTCCACTCGGTCGCCGAGGTCGAGCCGGGGCTGAAGGAGCGCACGCTCACCGTCAACGGCGTGTCCAAGGCGTACGCGATGACGGGCTGGCGCATCGGCTACGCCGGCGGCCCCACGCAGCTCATCAAGGCGATGGCGAAGATCCAGTCGCAGTCGACGTCGAACCCGTCGTCGATCTCGCAGTGGGCCGCGGTCGAGGCGCTGAACGGCACGCAGCAGCACATCGCCGACAACAACGTGATCTTCAAGGACCGCCGCGACCTCGTCGTGTCGATGCTGAACCAGGCGAACGGCATCAAGTGCGCGACGCCGGAGGGGGCGTTCTACGTCTACCCGTCGTGCGCGGGTTTGATCGGCCGCAAGGCGCCGTCGGGCACCGTCATCAACGATGACGAAACATTCGTAACGGAACTCCTAACGAGTGAAGGCGTTGCGGTTGTTCAGGGATCCGCGTTCGGCCTCGCGCCGCATTTTCGCATTTCCTATGCCACTGCGACGGACGCGCTGGAGGAAGCCTGCCGTCGTATCCAAAGGTTCTGCGGCAATCTCAGCTGAGGCTGCCCCGCGTTTCTCGGTCGTCTGAACGGAGAACTACACCATGCGGAAATACCTTGTTGCCGTCCTCGCTGTCCTCGGTGTGGCGACATCCGCGCCAGCGGCGAAGGCGGACTTCGGCGTGCGCGTCGGCATCCTGACGTGCGATGTCGCCGGTGGCGCCGGTCTGATCGTCGGCTCGCGCAAACCGCTGGCGTGCTATTTCAATGCGCTCGGTTCGGCGGACGAGGCCTACGAGGGGGCGATCACCAAGATCGGCCTGGACGCCGGCATCACCACCGGTTCCAAGATCGCCTGGGCGGTGTTCGCGCCGACGACGCAGCTCTCGCCCGGCGCGCTCGAAGGCCGCTATTATGGTGTCTCCGCGGAAGCGACCTGGGCGCTGGGCCTGGGGGCGAACATCCTGATCGGCGGGTTCGACCGGTCGATCAACCTGCAGCCGCTCTCGGTGCAGGGGCAGGCGGGCGCCAACATCGCCGGCGGTATCGGCTACATGCGGCTGAAGAGCCCGCCGCCGGTCGAGGTCTATTACAAGAAGTAGACCGCGACGCCGGGCGCCGGCAACGCACCTCATTCATCGCGGGCGGGGCACGGCAACCGTGTCTCCGCCCGTTTTTTCTTGTGCGCCGCACCGCCGCGCGGGCGCCCCGTGATGCCGAAATGCGATGACCGCCACCACCCTCATCATCGACTGCGACCCCGGTGTGGACGACGCCATCGCGCTGGTCCTGGCGCTGGCCTCGCCGGAGCTGGACCTCGCCGCCGTCACCACCATCGCCGGCAATCGCCCGCTCGACATCGTCACCGCCAACGCCTGCGGGTTGATGGCTTTGGCGGGGCGGGCCGACGTGCCGGTCCATGCCGGCTGCCGGCGCGGCCTGTTGCCGCGCGAGGTGCGCTGGTCCTACGCGCACGGCGACGACGGGCTCGGCGGTGTGCCGCTGCCGGCCGCCCGTCCGGCTCCGGCCGCGGGGCATGCGGCGGACGCTCTGGTCGAGCGCATCATGGCCGCACCGCCGCAGAGCGTCGTACTGGCTGCGATCGGGCCGCTGACCAACGTGGCGCTCGCCTTCGCCAAGGCACCGGAGCTGCCGGCACGGCTGAAACGGCTGGTGGTGATGGGCGGGGCAGTGGGCGTCCCCGGTAACATCACGCCGATGGCCGAATTCAACGTCATGCACGACCCGGTGGCGGCGCACATCGTCCTGTCGAGCGGCGCGGGGGTCGACCTCTTCGGCCTCAACCTGACGCGACAAGTGCGGGTCGATGCCGCCTTCTGGACCGAGATCGAGCGTGCGGGGACGCCGTGCTGCCGCGCCGTCGCGTCGATGCTCGCCGCCTATGCCGCGCGCGACCCGGCGATCCACGACGCTTGCACGATCGCCTACCTGCTTGCCCCGCATCTCTTCACCGCGCGCCCGATGCGCATCGCGGTCGACTACCGGCCGGGCCCCACCGAGGGTGCCACGCTGATCGACCCGGCGGCGGACGCCGCGGCGCCACGCGTCGACGTGGTCGAGACGGTCGACGTCCCGGCGGTCCTGCGGCTCGTCGCGGATCGGCTGACGACGCTTTAGGAGCGCGGCGAGCGCGGACGAGGGCCGCCTGGTCGCAAGGGCCTATCGGCGCTAGTTATCAATCCGCAGGTTGTCGGAGCGACGATTCCGAATACCTGGTGCAGTGACTTGGGCTGAGCGCCGGCCAGCCGTTCGGCGCCGCGCCTCGGCCCGCCCGACTTGCAAGGTCACGGTATGGATGAGCCCCTTCCCGGCAGCGATGCCCGATCCCGTCGGCCACGCTGGATCGCAGCGTGCGCCGCCATTGCGATGACGACGGCGACCGCCGCGGCGCAGACCGCCCCGGTGCCTGCCGAAGCAACCCAACGACGGGACGTGGCGGCCCCGCTCGCGACGGACGACACGATCGGCGTCCTGCTGGACCACCCGTCGCTCGAAGGATTCGCGCAATATACCCTGCCCTGGTACGGGCGGGACTATGATCGCGATCTTGCCCTCGACCGGATCGGCTCGCTGCTGCCCTACCACAGCGCCGTCGACCCGGACGCGGTGGTGGCCGGCCTCAACCGGCTGATCGAAAACGCCGAGCGGGGCGTTCCCGTGTTCCGCCCGATCTACTCGCCGGCCGAGCAGCGGGTGGACCCGGCGCTGGCGGCGGCCGGCCTCTTCTTCTTCCCCGGCGAGCCGGGCGCGCCGTTCGCCGTCATCGCGCCGGGAGGCGGGTTCGCCTATGTCGGCTCGGTGCATGAAGGCTTTCCGCTCGCGCTGGAGGTCAACGCGCGCGGCCACAACGCCTTCGTCGTCACCTATCGCACCGGTCAGGGACGGCGGGTCGCCACCGAGGATATGGCCCGCGCGATCGATCTCGTCCTGACAGAGGCCGGCACCCTCGGCGTCGGCCCCCAGGGATACTCCGTGTGGGGGAGTTCCGCCGGGGCCCGGATGGCGGCCTATATCGGCTCGCACGGAACGCAGGCCTTCGGCGGAGGCGAGCATCCCAAGCCCGCGGCCGTGGTGATGGCCTATACCGCCCACTCCGACATCGGCTCCGAGGAGCCCCCCACCTTCGTGATCGTCGGCGACCGGGACGGGATCGCCCCGCCCGCGTCGATGGAGCGCCGCATCGCGGACCTCGAGGCGCTGGGCACCGAGGTCGACTACCGTCGCATCGCCGGCATGGGGCACGGCTTCGGCGCGGGGACCGGAACGCCCGCGGGGGGCTGGGTCGACGAGGCGGTGACGTTCTGGGAGACACAGCGCCGCCGCGCGCAATAGCGGCGCCGGCTCGCGCCCCGGCTGTCGACGATCCGGCTCGGCGCCCGCCCCGCCGAAGGGGCGATGCGTCGCCGGATGGGCGGGATCACTTCGGCGGTTCGCCCTTGCGGAAGGCTCCGGGCGTGACACCGTAGACGCGCTGGAACTCCCGGTAGAAGTTCGAGCGGGTGAGAAACCCCGATGCGGCCAGCACCGTCTCCACGCTCGCCTCGCTCTCGGTGAGAAGCCGGGCGGCATGTGCCAACCGGAAGCCGTTCACATATTGCGACACGTTCATCTGCCGACGCTCGTTGATGGCGGCGGAGAGGGTTCTGGCGGGAAGCCGGAGCCGCTTTGCGAGCCGTTCGAGCGACAGGTCAGGCTCCAGATAGAGTTCAGTCTGCGTCAGAAGCGCGTGCGCGGCGGCCTCGATCTGGGCGCCATCGACCGCCGTCACCGGTCGTGACGCCGGCGACGGCCGCGGCGGTAGACGCGGCAGGCCGGCAAGGAGCGCCACGAGCACGGCGATGAGCGCGAGCGAGCCGTACGAGATGAGCTGGATCGAACGCTGCGGCTGACCTTGCAGGAAGCCGAGCGCGATCGCCGTGTCCAGCACCGATAGCGCGACGAGGAGAAGCGCGGCCCAGAGGATCCAGCGAGAAATGCGACGGGAGAGATCGAGCCGCGCGCGCACGAGGCGATCGGGGCCGCCGCGCCATATTGCGAGCAGAGCCACGGCATAGCCGAGGTAGCTCGCCAAGATCCCCGCGTCGAGCGCGGCGATGACCCGGGGCACCAGCTCCACCCCGACCGCGATGGCGACCGCCGCGCCGAGGTGGAGGGCCGTCTGGCGCCGAAGCCGGGCCGGCGTGACCGCGAGAGAGAGACAGGCGAGGTAGAGAAGCGGGCCGGCGAACAGCGGCAAAACGCGTTGCAGCGGAATGAAGGCGTCGACGCCATAGCCGAACCGCAGCGCCACCAGCGAGGCCTCGAGCGCGAAGACGCCGAAGAGCGCCGCCAGCAAGCGCGAGGTCGCCGCGACGCCGAGATCCAGACGTGCCAGCAGACCGGCGAGCACCGCGCAGAGCGCCGCCGAGATCAGCGGCAGAGGCAGCGCGATGAGGGAATTCGCCGTCATGCTCCGGGCCGGATCTGTCCTGAAACGCGATCGAGGACAGGAACGACCGGACCGGCCGGTCCCCAACCTCGCGCCGCTCTGATAGCGCAGCCGAGGATCCTACCCAAGAGACGGTCATGACGCGTGTGCTTCTCACTGCCATCTTCCTGCTCACCGCCTCCGCCGCCGCCGGAGCGACAGAGGCCGGTCTCGCCCCGCTCACGATTCCGGGCGCGGCCGGGGCGAGGCCGCTGGAAGGAGTCCTGCTGTATCCCACGGCTGCCCCCGATGCGCCGCGCGAGGCCCTCGGCAACGCGGTCTTCGTGGGCGTTCGGGTGATCGAAGGCGCTGCGCCGAGCGGAGGGCCGTTTCCGCTTCTCATCCTGTCGCACGGGATGTACGGCAACATGCGCAATCAGGCGTGGCTGGCGGCGGCGCTCGCCAGACGAGGCTTCGTGGTCGCCGCGATCGACCATCCGGGCACCTCGAGCTTCAACCGCGATCCGGACGCGGCGCGTGCGCTTTGGGAACGCCAGCGCGACATCTCCCGCGTCATCGACCATCTGCTCGCCCAGCCCGACCTCGCGATCGATCCGGGGCGCATCTATATGGCCGGGCATTCGCTGGGCGGGTTCACCGCGCTCCTCCTGGCGGGAGCGCGCTACGATGCCGGACGCGTCGACGCGCTGTGCGACACCGATCCGCAGGATCTCATCTGCCGCATCATGCGAGGCTGGCATGTGGCCGAAACGGCAGAGGATCGCGCCGCCATAGAACGCGACCTCTCCGACCCGCGCATCTCGGCGTTCGCGGTGTTCGACCTCGGTGGGACGCAGAGTTTTTCGCCCGAGAGCCTCGCCGACGTGGATCGGCCGATGCTCGTCGTCGGTGCGCCGCGCGACATCGAAGGGACCGGGCTCGACCTCGACGTCGAGTCTCGGGCGCTCGTTGCCGGATTGCCGAGCGAGCGTGTGACCTACATGGAGCCCGCCACGCTCGCCCACTTCGATTTTCTGGGCGAATGCACCCCGACCGGCTCGGCGCTCCTGCGCGCGGAGGAACCGGCCGACGCGTTCATCTGTATCGAGGGGGGCGAGGAGCGCCGCGCCGATCATGCGCGCATCGTCGAGGCGGTCGCGGCGTTCTTCGGTGACGGCCTATAGACCCATGGCGCGATGAAGCCGTCGTGTCCCGGCCGCCACCGTCTCGACGACGGCGAGCGCGCGCCGGGCGCTCCGTTCAGTCTCCCGCCGAGGCGATCGGCGGCGCGGCGTCCTCCTCCCCGCGATTGTCCTCGCCGCGGTCAACGTTCGCCGAGCGCGGCCTCGAGGCAACCGATGATCGCGGTTTCCTGCACGGGCTTCTCCAGGACGCACAGGGCGCCGCCGCGGATGGCCCGCCGTCGCACGGTGTCGTCGCCGTAGGAGGTGACGAAGATGATCGGCGGCGCCGTCCTCGCCTCGACCAGATGCGTCTGCAGGTCGAGGCCGTTCATTCCCGGCATCTGGACATCGAGGATCATGCATCGCACGCCGGACCGATCGGGTGAGGCGAGATAGTCGTCGGCGGACCCGAACTTCAAGGCGCGATAGCCGAGCGATCCGACGAGATCTTCCAGGGCGTCACGCATGGAAGGATCGTCGTCGACGATGGCAACGAGAGGGGGAACTGACACCAATTCAAAGCTTTCGATCGTGGAGTGTATCGGGATGTGGCGGGAGCCCCATCCATGAACCATTGATATGTTCGTATATTCTATGGTCCCGGCGCGGCGCCGTCCCACGTTTTGACGACTTCGACCTTGCGGACGAGTTCTGCGACGGACGCTGCTCCCATCTTTTGCATGACGTTGCGGCGATGGATCTTCACGGTGATCTCGGCGATCCCCAGCTCGTAGGCGATCTGCTTGTTCATGAGCCCGCGCCAGACGCAGTCCATCACCTCCCGCTCCCGCCGCGTGAGCGAGGCGGCGAGCCGCAAGACCTCGTCGGCCGCGCCATGGCTGAGGCGCGCCTCGGCATCCTTGCGGAGGGCTTCGTTGACGGCGTCGATGAACTCCTGATTGCGGAACGGCTTGGTGAGGAAATCGACCGCACCGCCTTTCATCGCTCTGATGCCCATCGGGATGTCGCCGAACCCGGTGATGAAGACGATCGGCACGGCGCTTCCCATGTGGTGCAGCCGGTCCTGAAGCTCGAGGCCGCTCTGGCCGGGCAGGCGCACGTCGAGGACCAGGCAATTCGCGCCGTCGAGCCCGGCCTCGAAGAGGGCGTCGACGCTTGCATGGGTTTGCACCTCCATGCCGACCGAGCGCACGAGATCGGCGATCGCCTCTCGCATTCCCGGATCATCGTCCACGACGACGACCAGCGGCCGGGCCCCGGGCATCACGCGTCACCGCCATGCGCCGGCAGGGTGAAGCTGAAGGTCGCCCCCGCCGTCTCGTTGTTGCGCACGACGAGCGTGCCGCCGAAGGACTCGATCGTGGCACGGCAGATCTGGAGTCCCATACCCATTCCCCCAGGCTTGGTGGTGAAGAACGCGTCGAACAGGCGGCCGATGTGCTCCGGGTCGATGCCGGACCCACGGTCCTCGATCTCGACGGTGAGGCCCTTGTCGTCGCCTGTGACGTCCACCGTCACGACGCGCTCTGCGGGCGGTGTATCGCGCATCGCCTGCACCGCGTTGACCACCAGGTTGACGACGACCTGTTGCAGCTCGATCCGGTCCGCTTCCACGGGCGGCAGGCCGGGCGCGACCCGCACCTCCGCCCGCGTCCGGTTCACCTTCAGCTCCCGCTCGACGAGGGCGACGGCGGAGTGCACGGCCTCGTCGAGGTCGACCGGCGTGACGACGCGGCGCCCCTTGACGAGCTGCTCGCGCGTGCGGCGCAGAATCCCGCTCGCCCGCTCGGCGTTGCCCGCCACCCGCGCGAGGGCACGCTTGGCGGAGCCGAGGTCCGGCGGGTCGCGTTCCAGCCAGCGCGCCGCGGTCTGCGCATCCATCATCACTGCGCCGATCGGCTGGTTCAGTTCGTGCGCGATCGAGGCGGAGAGGGCGCCGAGCGTCGCGGCGCGGTTGGCGCGCGCCAGCTCCTCCTGCGCGGCGAGCAGAAGCTCCTGCGCGCGGTCACGTGCCGTCACGTCGATCATGCCGACGAGGACGTGGCAGCGCCCGTCCGGCGCCGCGATCTGCGAGACGCCGAAGAGCACGTTGACGGTGCGACCGTCGAGGACCGGCAATTCCGCCTCGGCCTCGATCGTCTCGCGGCACTCCACGAGCGCATAGTAGCGGTCGATGTCCTCCGGGGTGCGGCTGCGCATCAGCCGCCCCTCGCGCGCCAGAAGCGCCTCGCGGTCCTTCGCGCCGAAGAGCTGGACCGCGGCGCGGTTCGCATCGAGGATCCGCAGCGCCCCGACGCAGCGGTCGAAGGCTTGCGGGTTGGCCATGAGGTAACCGGTGCCGTCCCCGTTGCCGGCGATACGTGCCTCGGCGAGGGCCGCGGCCACGCCGGTGATGTCCAGCTCGAGCATGGCGACGTGGGTCTGCTCGAAGGCCGATCGGTAGCGCCGCTCGCTGCGGGCGAGCTCCGCCGTGCGCTCCGCGACCCGCGCCTCGAGCGTCTGGTTCGTCGCCCGCACGGCCAGCTGCGCCCGCATTTCTTCGTCGATATCGGTCGCGACGCCGGCCCATTTGACGATTTGCCCGGTCTCCGCGCGCAGAGGTGACGCGCTGAGTTGGAGCCAGCGATAGCTTCCATCGGTGATCCGCAGCCGGCGGTAGAACTCGAACGGCTCGCCTTCGCGAATCGACTCCGTCCACTGGTCCACTGCGGTCGGCCGCTCCTCGGGATGGAACCAGTCGAGGAAAGCGAGACCGTCCGCCGCGAGCCCGTCGGCGATCGGCGCCCCGGTCATCTCCGTCCACCGCCGGCTGAGATAGACGATGCGCCCGTCGGGCAGAGCCTGCCACAGGATCTGCGGCACGGTGTCGGCCATGATCCGGAGGTTCTGCTCGCTCTCGGCGAGCGCGGTGCGCGTCTGATGCAGGCTGAGCCGGCTGAGGAGGAGCGCCGCGGTCAAGGCGATGGCGACCAGAGCGACGAGGAGGCGTCCGATATTGCCGGCGTCCATGGAGCCGACGTGCGTCGCCAGGAACGACACGACGGCGAGCGTCCCGCAGACGATCGCCGCCACCACGACGACAGGCCGCCCGCCGGCGACCGCCCCGAGAACGAGGACGAGCGCATAGAGGACCGCGATCGCGCTCTCGTAGCCGCTGACGGTGTCGAACGCGAACACCGCGGCGGCCAGCGCCAGGGCGACGCCCGCCGGAACCAGACGCGCGAGGCGCCCGCGCTGCGCCGCCGCCGGTCCCGCGGCTCGTGGCGGCGGATCCGCCCGCTTCAACACGGGACCTCGCCCGCGGGCGCCGCATCGCGCTCGGGACGTGTCTCTGTCGTCCGATCAGATTGTGCGGGTGCGCGCATCCAGATCCGTTCCATCCGTCGCCACGAACGACTGCCGGCGAGCAGGCGTCCGCGCTCCCAACAAGGCACATCGAAATTGCGAACAACCAACCTATACATAGGTTCGACTTGATGGGCGGCGGCCGGTCGCCCTGCGTCCGACCCGCGCCGGGTCACCGTTCCTCGCCCCGGCCGAGGTCCCGCGCCAGTGCGACGAACGCCTTCATCGCGGCGGAGGCGTTCCGGCGGCCTGGATAGTAGAGGCAGAGGTCGGACTGCGGCGGGGTCCAATCCTCGAGGACGCGGATCAGCCGGCCCGCCTCGATGTCGTCCCGAACGTCGGCCTCCATGAGATAGCCGAGCCCGACCCCCTCCATCACCGCGATCCGCGCCAGCGACGCTTCGTCCAGGGTGATCGGCGCGGCGACGTCGACTTGTGCCGCCCGCCCGTCCTTCTCGAAATGCCATCGGTAGAGCGCGCCGTTCGGCAGGCGGACGCGGATGCAGCGGTGGGCGGCGAGATCGCCCGGGATGCGAGGCCGGTCGTGCTCCTCGAAATAACGCGGCGCGCCGACGACGGCGGACCGTTGCCGCCGTCCGAGCGGCACGGCGATCATGTCGCTCGGGACGAGGCCGCCCGCGCGCACGCCGAGGTCGAACCCTTCGGCGACGATATCGACCAGCCTTCCCTCGGTGACGAGGTCGATATGGACCGCGGGATGCCGCCGGATGAACGCCAGCACGAGGGGAGAGAGGATCTCGCGCGCGGCGGTCGCGAAGGTGTTGATGCGCAGGATGCCGGACGGGGTCGACTGCTGGGCCCGTACGGAGTCCATCGCGCCGTGGATTTCCTGAAGCGGGCCGGCGACCTCATCGACGAACGCCCGGCCGGCGCCGGTGAGCGAGACGCTGCGTGTGGTCCGATTGAAGAGGCGGACGCCTAGGGCGGCCTCGAGCTTGGCGATCACGTTGCTGAGCGCGGTCGTCGACATGCCGAGATCGAGCGCGGCCGCCCGGAACGAGCCCCTGCGCGCGATGGCGACGACGGCGTCGAGGTCGTTCAGTCCCGGGCGATACATTATCCCGCCTTAAGCAATAAGACATCCACATTTGTCCCGCTTATATGGACGATTGTCCAGCCCTAGCTCTCGGTCCCACCTCCATGGAAAGGACCGAGCCATGACCTTGCCACCGCCCATCCGCACCTACTTCGATGCCGACGGGACGCCCGACGGGGCGGCCCCCATGAGCGCGTTCGCGAGGGACGCGGCCGTCCACGACGAAGGGCGCACCCACAGCGGCTCCAAGGCGATCGAGACCTGGTGGCGGAGCGCCAAGGCCGAGACCCGACATACGGCGGTGCCGACCGCGGTCACCGAACGGGGCGACGTCACCGAGGTCCGCGCGACGGTGTCCGGCGACTTCCCGGGAAGTCCCGCCGAGTTGACGTTCGTGTTTCGCGTCGATGACGGGCGCATCGTCGACCTGAGGATCGGCGCATGACCGAGTTTGTCAGCCTCGCGGGGCGACGCGCCCTTGTCACCTCCGGCACGCGCGGGGCCGGGGCGGCGACCGTCGCCCTGTTCCGCGATCTGGGCGCGCAGGTGCTGACGGCCGCCCGGTCGCGCCCGTCGGCGCTGCCGGACGAGATGTTCGTCGCCGCCGACCTGACGACCCCCGAGGGATGCGCCACTCTCGCGAAGGCGGCGCAGGAGCGGCTGGGCGGTGTCGACATCCTGGTCCACATGCTCGGCGGCTCCTCCGCCCCGGCCGGCGGCTTCGCTGCGCTGGCGGACAGCCAGTGGGAGGTCGAGCTCGCCATCAACCTGATGGCGGCGGTCCGGCTCGACAGGACGCTCGTGCCGGCGATGGTGGCCGGGGGGCGCGGCGTGGTGATCCACGTCACCTCGATCCAGCTCCGGCTTCCGCTGCCGGAATCGACCACGGCGTATGCCGCCGCGAAGGCCGCGCTGGCGACCTACAGCAAGAGCCTCTCGAAGGAGGTTTCGCCGAAGGGCGTTCGCGTCGTGCGCGTCTCGCCCGGCTGGATCGAGACCGAAAGCGCCGTGCGCCTCGCCGCGCGCCTTGCCCAGGAAGCCGGCACCGACCTCGAAGGCGGCAAGCGGCTCATCATGGACGCGCTCGGCGGCATCCCGCTCGGCCGCCCGTCCAAGCCGGAAGAGGTGGCGAACCTGTGCGCCTTCCTCGCCTCCGACCGGGCGGCGTCGATCACCGGAAGCGAGTACGTGATCGACGGCGGCACCATCCCCACGACGTGAACGACGATGCCGCGGACGCCGGGTCGACGAGACGCGGCCCCCACGGACTTGGGGGCCGTCATCCCGGAGTGACGCGGCGAACACCTTTGGGCTGCTCGCATCGATGCGGGGCCCGTCCCCGCGACACGGTCCGGAAGACTGTCCTCGCGTCGGCTTCGAAAAAACTCGGCCACGAACTCGGGCACATGCGACCGATTGACTTCTTTGAAATACTTTAAAGATCGAAAATCGCCCGACACGCGTTCATGAACGCTGGCAGAAATTCACGTCTGCCGTCCACGAGATGGGTTCTGACGTTCATGTTTCTCGAGCTTGCTGTACCGGACGGGTCGATTTCGCCGAACGCTCGCGCCGCCCCGGATGCGTCGCGGCTACTGGCGCTACCACGCCTGCGCGAGATGCTGTCGGCCGCGCCCTACCTGGGGCGGGTGGAGGTCGTGAGTTGCGACCTCTTCGCCTTTCGTCTGGGCCTCGGGGCGATCGTCTGCGTGCCGGCATGCAACGAGGAAGTGCTGCTGCCGTCGTGTCTCGAGGCGCTCGGCACCGCGCTACGGGCGGCCGACGCGGGCGCCGTCATCGTCGTCAACAACTCCTGCGACGCATCGGCCGAGATCGTGCGCCGGTGGGCCGCGACGGCGGGGGCGCCGGTGGTGTGCTGCGAGGTTCGCCTCTCGCCACCGGCCGACACGGTGGCGATCGCCCGCCGCCTCGCGCTCGATCTCGCCGAAGCCAGCGCGTCGCGCGATGCGGTCCTCCTGTCGACCGACGCCGACACGCAGGTCCCCGCCGACTGGATCGTCCGGATGGCGGCGTTGATCCGTGGAGGTGCCGCGCTGGTGTCCGCCGGCATCACGGTCGACGAAGAGGAGGCGTCCGCGCTGCCGCCCGCCGTTCGCCGGGCCGGGCGCGTGGAGAGCGAGCTGGCGCAGGCATATCAGGCGATTTGGGAACGCCTGGTCGCGCCTGAGCCGTGCGCGCTGCTGATCGCAGCGGGCGGCGCGAACATGGCCGTCGGTGCGCGCGCCTACCGCGCCGTCGGATGCCTTCCGACGAACCAGCGCAACGAGGACCGCGCGCTGACCGAGGCGATCCTGGCGGCCGGGCTCCCGGTCCGGGTGGATCGGTCGATCGCCGTCGTCACGTCCCTGCGTACCGAGGCGAGGGCCCCGCACGGCATGGCCGACGCGATCGCTCGGCGATGCCGGGACCCCGACCCGCCTGTCGACGGGTTGCTGGTCCCGTTCGCGCTCTTCCTCGAGCGGGCGCTCGCCCATGCCGCGGGAACGGGCACGTTGCTGCGCGGCGCGGACCGACCCCTCCGCTTGAGCGAAGCCTCAAGCGCGCTCACCGCGGCGCGCACCTACCTGGCACACCTGGAGACCGCGCATGCCGGCCTGCCTATCGACATCGCTCGGGCGACCCTCGCGGCGGGCGGACCGGCGCATGGATGACCTTCTGCCGCCCGGCGTGCTCGCCCGGATCGCGAGCCGCGCCGGAGAGGCCGAGGCCACCTGCGACCTCGCCGAGGATCTTGCCGCGCTCACGGAACTCGGCGTCCTCATGGCGCCGCTGCCCGCGGGGGAGGACGGCATCGGTCTCGGCACCGAGCCGGGCGGTACGGCCGCCTGCGTCGATCTCCTCGTGCGCATCGGCGCGGCGAATCTCTCGCTGGCGCGGCTCATGGAGGGGCACGTCAACGCCGTGAAGCTCGTCGTGCTCTACGGCACGCCGGCGACGCGGACCCGGGCGTTCGCGATCGTACGTTCCGGCGGGCTGCTCGGCGTCTGGGGCGCCGACGCCGCCACGCCCGTCGCGCTCCGGAGCGATTGTGGCGGGTTGGTCCTGGCGGGGGCCAAGCGTTTCGCGTCGGGCCTCGGCAACGTCGCTGCGGCCCTCGTTACTGCGGCGTCCCCGAGCGGTGACGGGCCGCAGCTCATTCTCGTGCCGGCCGACGATGCGGCCCGCGCCGACGCC
Organism: Acuticoccus sp. I52.16.1; assembly: GCF_022865125.1. NCBI lineage: Bacteria > Pseudomonadati > Pseudomonadota > Alphaproteobacteria > Hyphomicrobiales > Amorphaceae > Acuticoccus > Acuticoccus sp. I52.16.1. The sequence continues at coordinate 2,272,091 of NZ_CP094828.1, forward strand.
TCCGTGTGGCGGCAGTCCGGCATGCGGGCGACGCGGTCCGGCATATACGTGCTCGACGGACTGCGCATCGAGCCCGATATGCTGGTCGGTCGCCCCGGCGATCTCCTGCGCGAGCCGTACTTCGAGGGTGGCGTCTGGCGCTACTGCGCGGCGCATCTGGGCGGAGCGCAGGCGCTCTACCGGGCGATGGTCCGCCGCCTCGTCGAAACCGGCCGGGCGGACGACCCGCATCAAGCACGGCGCGTGTTCGAGGCGGCGAGCGCGTGTGAGACGGCGCGGCTGTGGATCGAAAGCGCGGCCGCCAAGGTCGAGGGGCAGGGTGCGGCACCGGTCGAGCCCGAGGCTGCCGCGGCCTATGCGCTGATGGCGCGCGAGGCGACCGAGACCGCCTGCCTGACGGTGATGGACCGGACGGAGCGGGCGCTCGGCACCGCCGCGTTCGAGGAGGGCGACGTGGATCGGATCCGCCGCGACCTGTCGCTGTTCCTGCGCCAGGCCGCACCCGACGCGAAGCGGGCGCGCGCGGCGCGAACGCTCGTCGCCACGGGATGGTGCGAGACGGCCGGGTGCGAGGCGGACGGCGAACGGGTGCCATGCGTGCCGGACTTCCCGCGAGCGGCGGCGGGCGGGCGCTCGTGAGCGTTCCGACCCGTCCCGCGGGTGCCCTCATCGACATCGCGGCGAGCTGCCCGCCGGTCGCGATCGACGCGCTCCTCGACCCCGGCGGCCTCCTCGTCATCGCGCCGCATCCGGACGACGAGACGCTCGGCTGCGGCGCCGCGCTCGCCGCGGCGTTGGCGCGCGGCGTCCCCGTCACCGTCGCTCTCCTCACGGCGGGCGAAGGGTCGCATCCGGCTTCCCGCCGCTACCCGCCGGAGGCTTTGCGGGCGCTGCGGCGGGCGGAGTTCACCGCCGCGCTCGCCGCCCTCTCGGCCGCGGCCGGAGGGGCGGTACCGGCGGTTCTGGAGCTAGATCTCGCCGACACGAACGTCGCCGCGGGCATCGCGCGCGCGGTCACGTCGCTCTCGGCGATCGAGGGGGTCGGCACGATCTGGTGCACCTTTCGCCACGATCCGCACTGCGACCACGCCGCCGCCGCGGCGATCGCCGGCGAGGTGGCGGCGCGCGGACGGGCGACGTTGTTCGAATATGCGGTCTGGGGCCGGTTCGGCGACGCCGGCGCCGGGCTCGACCGATCCGGCGTCCGCCCCTTCGGTCCGGGCCGGTGGGCGCCCGCCAAGCGTGCCGCCATGGACTGCTACCGCTCCCAGCTCACCCCGATGATCGACGACGATCCGGCTGGCTTCGTCATGCCGCCCGCGCTCACGGAACATTTCGCCACCGCTCCGGAAATCTTCCTGGCGCCGCGATGAGCGGCCGCGCCTCGATCTTCGACGCGCTCTACGTCGGCAATCCGGACCCCTGGTCCGTGCTGACGAGCCCGTACGAGCGGGGCAAGTATGCCGCGACGCTCGCCGCGCTGAGCCGCCCGGCCTACGCGGCGACGCTCGAGATCGGCTGCTCGATCGGTGTGATGACCCGTGCGCTGGGCGCCGTCAGCGGACGTGTCGTCGCGCTCGACGTGTCGGCGGTCGCGCTCGCGGCGGCGACGACGCGATGTGCGGGGCTGCCCGTCACCTTCCTCCAGGCGGAAGTGCCGGGCGGTTGGCCGGAGGGCACCTTCGACCTCATCGTCCTGTCGGAGGTGCTCTACTTCCTCGACCCGGAGGAGGTCGCCGCCTGCGCGGCGCTCACCGCGCGAACCCTCGCGCCGGACGGGGAGGCGGTGCTCGTCAACTGGCTCGGGCCCACGGACACGCCGCTGACCGGCGAGGCTGCGGCGGAACGGTTCGCCGCCGCCGCATCGTCAGATGGATTGACGGCGACCACCGTCGCACGCGCCCCGTTCTACCGGATCGACCGGCTGAGCCGGGCGCCCGGGCGTACCGGCTCCTGAACGGCCGTCGGAGTGGCGCAGCTTCGTCGGTCGTGCGGGCGTGGGGGCGGCGGGATGCCAGCTATGCCTTGATAAATGCAACGTCACCATCCATATACCATCCATAGGGATGGTGGAGGTGGTCATGGCGGACAGTCGACCCGAGACCGAGAAGATCACGATCAATCTCGGTCCGGTCGACCTCGGCCGGATCGACCTCCTCGTCCAGGAAAGCTTCTACCAGAACCGCACGGACTTCATCCGCACCGCCATTCGCAACCAGCTCGCGGGTCATGCCGCGGAGGTCTCGCGGGCGATCGATCGACACAGCCTCGATCTCGGCCTGCGTGACGTCACCGCTCGTGAGTTGGAAGCCGCGCAGGTGGCCGGTGAACGGCTCCACATCAAGGTCGTCGGACTGGCGCGCATCGCGCCTGACGTCACGCCGGCCCTCGCCGCCGCCACGATCGGCTCCATCACCGTCCTCGGCATGCTTCAGGCGAGCCGGGACGTGAAGGCCGCGCTCGCGGATCGCATCGCCTGACAGGCACCTCGCACAGTCGGCCCACGCCGGCGAAGGACACCCATGAACGATCAATTTGCCGCGGCCCTGCGCCAGGCCACCGCCGCGGTGCGCGACGGCCAACCGGGCGAGGCGACGGCCATCATCCGCTCCGCGCTCGGCAGTGGCGAGGCCGATATGCGCGAGGCCGATCCTCAAGCCTCGCCCGCGGGCGGCGGCCGACGGAGCCGGCGGGGCCGTGGTCCCGAGCGGCCGACCCATCCGCTCGGCAAGGTGGTGGAGACGCTGATGTCGCAGCGCGGCCGGACCCTCGCCCCGGCCGACCCCGCCGTGCCGCCGACGCCCGACGACGCGGAGTTCACCTCGCGCGGGTACGACGGGCCGGACGGGCACCGCGGCTACCGGCTCTTCAATCCCGATCCGGCGCTCGGCAAGGCGAACGGGCTCATCGTCATGCTGCACGGCTGCCATCAGACCCCGGACGACTTCGCGGCCGGCACGAACATGAACCGCCTCGCGGCGATGCACGGCCTCCTCGTCGCCTATCCGGGTCAGCCGAGGCGGGCGAACATGGCGGGGTGCTGGAACTGGTTCGACCCGAGCCATCAGCGCCGCGGGACCGGGGAGCCGGCGATGCTCGCGGGCCTGACGACGGAATTGCGGGACGAGTTCGGCATTCCGTCCGACCGGGTCTTCGTCGCCGGACTCTCGGCCGGCGGCGCGATGGCGGCCGTGTTGGTGGCGACGTACCCGGAGCTCTTCGCGGCGGCGGGGATCCACTCCGGGCTCGGCTACGGCGCGGCGTCGGACGTGATGTCGGCGTTCTCGGCCATGAATGGCGGCGGTGGCCCGCTGCGCGCGGCGGAGGCCGCCGATGTGCGCCCGCGGCTGATCATCGTCCACGGCACGGCCGACACCACCGTGGCCCCGAGCAACGCCGCGACCATCTTCAATGCGATGGAGGACCTCCTGCCCGCCGTGGAGCGCAACGTCGAGCGCGTCGCGGGTCCGCCGCACGGGCGACCGGAGGTTGTCCACCGGCTGGAGCAGGGCGGCTCGATCGTCGCCGAAATGCGGATGGTGGACGGGATGGGCCATGCCTGGTCGGGCGGCTCGGAGGCCGGTTCCTACACGGATCCGGCCGGCCCCGACGCGTCCGCCGCGATGGTACGCTTCTTCCTCGCCCAGGACGGACGACCCTAGTCGTCCGGAAACGACGGATCTCCGCTTGTCGCGGAGGTCACGTCGCTCGGTCGTCGGGCTCCCCGCGCGCTCCGATGGGCCGGGGCGCAGCGGCGTCGATCTCGTCGGGTTCGCCGCCGGACAGGAACGACCCCAGACCCGCGAGGCTCGGGACGAACTGGCAGATGACGTTGAGGACGACGAGCAGTGGGACGGCGACGATCATCCCGACGATGGACCACAGCCAGGCGAACAAGGCGACGGCGATGAAGACGATCACCGTATTCAACTGAAGCCGCTGCGAGACGAGGTAGGGCGTCACGACTTGTCCCTCGGCCGACGTGAGGGCGAGGTAGGTCGCGCCGACCAGGATCGGAACGACGAAGCCGTCCATCGAGACGAGCGCCACGAGGGTTGCGACGAGCACGCCCACGACCGCGCCGACATAGGGGATGTAGTTCAGGACGAACGCACCGACCCCGAAGAGGATCGGCGCCGGCATCCCCCACGCCCACATCGCGCCTCCCACGGCGACGCCGAGCCCGGCGTTGATGAGCGTGATGGCGCCGAGATAGTGTCCGAGGCTCGTCTCGATCGCATGCATCGCCGACAGGGCTTCTTTGCGCTGTTCCGTCGCGGCAAAGCTCTGCACGATGCGGCGATAGAGCAGCTCCCGCGAGGCGAGTGCGAAAAATAGCAGGACGATCGCGAAAATCAGCTGGCCGAAGACCGCCGGTGTCGTGATCGCGATGCTGGTCAGCATTCCCGAGCCGTCACCTTGGGTGGTCGCGACGGTCGCGTCCGGCTTCGGGCCGCCGATCGACAGCGAGCTCAGTCGGGAAAACGCGTCCTGAACGTCCGTGAGGGGGCCTTGCAGGGCGGCGAACTTGGACTGAAGGGCGGCAAGGATCGTCGGCGCGTTGTCCACCGCGGTCGACAACGGCACGGCAAGCACGACCATGGCGACCACGACGCCGACGAGCAGACCGAGGGTCACCAGCATGGCGGCGACGGCCTGCGGGATCCCCACGCGCGCCATCGCGCGGCAGACCGGCGTGAAGACGAAGAATAGCAGGATCGAAAGGGTCAGCGGCATGAGCAGGCCACGGGCCAGCGTGATCGCCGCGAAGAGCAGGATGATGAAGACGCCGACCATGGCCCAGCTCGGCTGATGCCGCACGATCGAGATCTGTTGAGGTTGCATCGGCACGCCGCGCCTCGTTGCCTTGTGCGCATTTACTGCGCGGGATCCATCGAGGGAGGAAACGCCGGGGAGTGGCCCGCCGATCCCCTCACGACATCGAATTTGGATGCATCGGCCCGCCCGACGCGATCGCGGCCCGCCCGGCCCGTTTCACGCGCCGTGGGCCGCGGCGGCGCCCCGTTCGAGGGCCGGCGCGTCGGGACGGGGCCGGGCCCGACGTCGCTATCCGGCGCCGATCCCGTTCTGTGCCGGGAACGCCGGATTCGCCGGCGCGAGCGTCAATGCTTCGACATCCGGGTGGCGGCCGAGCATCGCCTCGAGTTCGCTGTCGGTTCCGCCCGCGACCTCCTCGGTCCACACCTTGAAGAGCTTCAGGTCGTAGGCGCCGAACGTGGTCATCATGGCCCCGTCCGCCGCATCCCGGCCGCGAACCATCAGAATGCGCCCGATGCGGGGAATGTTGTGGCGCGCGTCGAAGGTGTGCCACCGATCTCCGAGGTAGATTTCGGTCCACGCGCTGAAGTCGCCGGGGCCCGACGGGGGAACGCCGATATCGCCGAGGTAGCCGCTGGCGTATCGGGCCGGGATACTCATGGCCCGGCACAGCGCGATCATCAGATGCGCGAAGTCGCGGCACACGCCGGTGCGCTCCTTGTAGGCCTCCGCCGCCGTCTTCGTCGGACGGCCGAAGCCGTAGCCGAACGTCAGGTGGTTGTGCACGAAGTTGCTGATCGCCTGCACGCGGCCCCAACCCATCGGCGTGCCTGCGAACAGGCGCCACGCTTCGTCGCTGAGGACGTCCGACTCGCAGTAGCGGCTCGCCATCAGGTACGGCAGCGTCTCGGGCGGCAGATCGGCCACCTCGTGCTGTGCCGCGTTCCAGTCGTACGGATCGGGTGCGCCGTCGGCGTCGGCTATGCAATCGGTCGACAGTCTGAGAGGACCGGCGGGGGCGTGCAGCCGGACGAGCCGATTGCCGAACGGATCGAGGATATCGTCGACCGGAAGGTCCGGCTCGATCTTCAGGCGGTCCGATCCGATGATGCGCCCGGTGTAGGCCGAGTGCGGTGACAAGCCGAGAATCAACGTCGTGGGTGTTTTGCAGGTCAGTGCGATCTCAAACCCGAAGCGGATATACATTCGTTACCTTTCCATGCCCGATGCATAGTCTTTCCTCAATCTGAAATTCCAAGCATTGTTCTTTTTGCATTGCGCCAGATATAGGAGTTCAACTGCAGAAAAAGGCAAGTGGCATGGAAATACGATTGTGAGCACCCTGTCGATCTCTCACAAGACGCGGTATTCGTATGATCGCCCGGTCGAATTTGGGCCGCATGACCTGATGCTCCGGCCCCGTGATGGCCATGACATGCGGATTTTGGAGTCGAGCTTGACCGTCTCGCCCCCCGCGGACGTCGGGTGGGCCTATGACACATTCGGTAACTCCGTGGCGCAGCTGACGTTCCACGAACCGGCTCAGGAACTGGTGATCGCCAGCCAGCTCCGGCTGCGGCGATACGCATTCGACGATCCGCTCGTGCGCATCGGTCGCCGTGCGGGGGCGCACCCGCCGCAGTACGCTCCGGACGAGGCGTTCGACCTCGCTCCGCTGCTCGCGATCGACCGGCCGCGGGACGCCGACGTCGTCGAGGCCTGGATCTCGGCGGCCCTGCCGGAACGGCCGGAGGGAAGCGCCGAAACGCTGGGCGCTCTGTCGATGGCGGTCAACGAAAGCTTCGTCTACCGGCGCCGGGAGGAGAAGGGCGTGCAATCTCCGGCCCAGACCATCACGACCGGCAGCGGCACGTGCCGCGACTTCGCCTTTCTCTTCATGGAGGCGGCCCGCTCGCTGGGGTATGCCGCGCGCTTCGTCACCGGCTACCTGTACGACCCGGCCGCCGACGCCGCGGATGCCGAGCGCATGACGGGCGGCGGCGCCACCCACGCCTGGGCGGACGTCTTCCTGCCGGGTGCCGGCTGGGTCGAGTTCGACCCGACCAACCGGATCGTCGCCAGTCGCAACCTCGTCCGCGTGGCAACCACCCGGACACCGGCGCAGGCGATCCCCGTCAGCGGCACCTTCCGCACCATCGGCGGCGGATCACAGACGTCGATGGAAGTGGAGGTGGCGGTACTTCGCGTCCCTTGAGGTGCCGGCCGCCCGCTGCATCCCACCAGCGGGCGCGGCGCGGTCGGCGGAAGCCGGGACGCCGGGTCGCCGGGTCGGGCCTGGGCGGTGGGCCGCACGACGATGCTGCCGACGTCCACGTCCCGCGGCTGCTCCATGGCGAACTGGATCGCACGGGCGATCGCGTCGGGCGGTATCGCGACGGCCTGGCTATCGCCGAGACCCTGGCGCGCAGCCGGATCGGCCGCGCTTTGCACGCGATCCATGCGGATGTGGGAGAGGACGCCGTCGACTTCGTGGCGGCCCCGGCATGCAACATCGGTCGTGCATTCGGCTTTTATGGTGCCCGGTCTCAGCTCACGGCGTGCGAGAGATTCGGCAGCACGACGACGCGCGTGCCGAGGGGGACGCGGGCGTAGAGGTCGATGATGTCCTGATTGAAGAAGCGGACGCAGCCCGAGGAGACCATGGCCCCGATCGATCGAGGTTCCGTCGTTCCGTGCAGACGGTACAGCGTGTCGCGGCCGTCGCGGTAGAGATAGAGCGCCCTGGGTCCGAGCGGATTGCCCAGACCGCCGGCAAGCCCGTCGGCATATTGCGCATAGCGCTCCGGCTCACGGGCGATCATGGCGGGGGTGGGCGTCCACCGGGGCCATTCGGCCTTGCGGTCGATCGTCGCCTCGCCCGCGAAATTGAACGCCTCCTGCTTGCCGACGCCGATCCCGTACCGCAGCGCCCGGCCGCCCGCGAGCACAAGGTACGCATGGCGTGCCCCGAGATCGACGACGATCGTGCCGGCCGGCTGGCCGGTCGGATTTTCGACCTCCTGGCGGAGGAAGCGAGGGTCGACATGGCCGATATCGACCGCGGGGATCGCAAACGGCTCCGTGTCGATGGCGGCGTACATCTCGGCGTAGCGGACCCGCGTGAGGTGCGTCCGCTGCGCGGCGAGGTCCTCCTCGCGGGTGACGCACGCAGCGAGAGCGAACGGGGTGGTGAGCACGAAGGCCCGTCGGCTGAAGATCATGAGTGCCTCCACTTGTGCCGGGCACATGCGTGGAGAGACAGTGGGATGTCCATCGGCTATATGTTTCTACGGTCTATAGCCAGGAGTTATGAATGGACCTGTCCCTCGCCCTGCGGGCCTTCGTCCGGACCGTCGAACGTGGCTCCATCAGCGCCGCCGCTCGGGATCTGTCGGTGTCGCAGCCGGGGGTCAGCAAGCACATTCGCAATCTCGAGGAGCATGTCGGCGCGCGCCTCCTGGAGCGCTCCAATCGGATCGTGCGGCCGACCCCGCTCGGCCAGACCCTCTACGAGGCGAGCCGGCAAGGTCTCGCGACCATCGACGCCGCGCTGGAAGGCGTGCGCCGCGACATGGGCGCCGTGGAAGGACTGCTGCGCGTGCACGCGCCGACCTGCATCGGCGCCAAGCATCTCTACCCGCTCGTGCTCGACTTCCAGGAGCGCTATCCGGCCGTCGCCGTCGACCTCGCGCTGGAGAACCGCACGGTCGATCTCGTCTATGAGAACTTCGACCTCGCACTCCGCCTCGGGCGGCCGGAGAGCCAGGGCCTCATCGTTCGCCAGATCGGCATCGTCCGGCGCATCCTCGTCGCCACTCCGGAGCTTCTGGCCCGGATCGGGCCGATCGACACGATCGAACAGCTCGCCGAAGTGCCCGTGGTGAGCATGCTGTCGATGGCGCCGCCACTCGACACGCTGACGCTGTACCGAGGCGGCACGGCATGCGAGGCGCGCATCAACCCCATCCTGCGCACCAACAATCCCGATGTGGTCGTGCAGACGCTGATCGCGGGGCGCGCGGTCGGCCCGGTCCAACCGCTCCTTGTCCCCGACGAACTCGCGGACGGTCGGCTCGTGCGGATCCTGCCGGAGTACGAGCTGCACGCCTCCGACGCCTTCTTCGCCTATCCGTCGGTCCGCTTCATGCGCCCCGTCGTCCGGGCCTTCACGGATTTCGCCATCGCGCGATTGCGCGCGGTGGCGGGGATGGCCGTCACGGCTGCGCCAGCCGGCTCGCCGAGCGCTGCGGCGCGCGCATAGAGGGGTCACGCAAACGACGCAGGACCACACTTGCCCGGGGTCGTTCACCCTGATAGGTAGCTTTGCATCTGATAGCTATGCACCTTTATATATGCCTCTCCGTGGCTCCGCTGGGTCGTGATTGTGAGCTTGATCGAGACGAATACGACGAGTTTTCTGCAGGATCTGGCCACCGCGGCGCGCAAGCTGCGGAACCTGTTCGACTCGCGGGCGCGCGAGAGCGGGATGACGTTCGCGCGGGCTCGCCTCATTCTCCATCTGGAGCGCAAGTCTGGCGCGAACCAGGCAGAGCTTGCGGAAGCCATCGAGGTCGAACGCCCGACCATCGCACGCCTGATCGACGGGCTGGAAAAGGTCGGCGTCGTCGTGCGCGCGCCGGCAGAGCATGATCGCCGCGCCCGTGTCGTCACGTTGACCGACGCCGGGCGCACGCAGGCGACGAACCTCGTCGAACTGGCGGATCGCTTGCGCGAGGACGCTCTGGACGGGATCGACCCGGCCGACCTGCAGGCCGCGCAGCGCGTCGTCGCGAAGATCCTCTCGAACCTCGCCGCGATAGCCTGCGATGAATGACCATGCACCCGCCTTGCTCGATGGTCGACATCGAGGCGAGATCGCTCTCGCCGAGGAGACGCATGAGCGAGGGCCGCACGCCGCAAGTGCCGCCCCGGCTCCCCCGCCGCCATCGATCGACGCGAACGACGACGGCTCGCCGCCGCCCAGCGAGGCCGCCGTCGCGCCGCCGACGCCCGGGTTCCTGCTCGTTCCCGTCCCGCGCGCCGCTGGCTACGTCTTCACGGCGCTGGTTCTGGCGCTCGCGCAGGGGTTCGGGCAGAGCGTCGTTTCGGCGAACCTGCAGCAGCTCCAGGGCTCGTTCGGTGCGACCCAGGCCGAGACGACCTGGCTGACCGCGGCCTACCTCGCGCCGAATGCCTCGCTCAGTCTGGCGCTCATCAAGATCCGCACACAGTACGGGCTGCGAAACTTCGCCGAGCTCGCGATCCTGGCGTTTCTCGGCGCGGCGGTGCTCAATTACGCCGCCGCCGACCTGTCGTCCAACCTCGTGGTGCGGTTCGTCAGTGGGTGTGCCGCCGCGCCCATGACGACCCTCGCCTTCCTCTACATGCTGGAGCCGCTGCACGCGCAACGCAAGATGACGGTCGGTCTCTCGCTCGCCCTGACGCTCATCTTCATGGGCTCGCCGCTGACGCGGCTGGTCTCGCCCCACCTCCTCGACGTCGGGCTCTGGCACGGCCTCACGGCGCTCGAAGTCGCGTTGGCCATGGTGGGGCTCGGCTGCATCTACCTTTTCCCGCTCGCCTCGCCGCCGCGCGAGAACGTCATCCACGCGGCCGACATCGTCAGCTTCTTCCTGATCGCGATCGGGTTCGGCTGCGCGACGGTCGCGCTCATCCTGGGGCCGGTCTACTGGTGGCTGGATGCGCCCTGGATCGGGTGCCTCCTGGTGGTCGCCGTGGCCGCCCTCGCGATCGCGGTCGTGATCGAGCTCAACCGGGATCATCCGCTCATCGACGTACGGTGGCTCGCGAGCCCTTCGGTCCTGCACTTCACCGCGGCGCTGCTTCTCTTTCGGATCGTATTGTCGGAGCAGACGTCGGGCGCGCCGGGCCTGTTCCGGGCGTTCGGGCTGGCGAACGAGCAGACGCGAGATCTGAACGCGATCATCCTGGCGGCGACGGTCGCCGGGGGCATCGCCTGCGCCATTTGGATGAAGCAGGGGCGCGAGCGCATCTTCCACGTGATCGCGTTGCTTCTCATCATCATCGGCGCGCTCATGGACGCGAACGCCACCAGTCAGACGGCGCCGCGACAGCTCTTCCTCAGTCAGGCGCTTCTCGGCTTCGCCTCGGCGCTCTTCATGCCCCCCGCGCTTCTGTCCGGACTCATGTCGGCGTTGGCGAAGGGGCGGGACTACATCCTCTCCTTCGTCATCGTCTTCCTGGTCACGCAGAAGCTCGGCGGCACGCTCGGCAGCGCCATCTTTTCATCCTTCGTCAAGGTCCGCCAAGCGCTTCACTTCGAGCGGCTCGGCGAGGCGATGAGGCTGACGGACCCCGCGGTGGTCGAGCGGCTCGCACTCCTGGGCGGCGCATACCGGCCCGCGATCGCCGATTCCGCCATGCTCGAGGCCAACGCGGTGCGCGTCCTCAGCGGCCAAGCGAATCTGGAGGCCACCGTGCTCGCCTACAACGACGCCTTCCTCGTCGTCGCCGCCATCAGCGCGACCGCACTTCTCGCGCTCCTCGCCCACATCGCGATCGACTGGCTGCGTGCGCATCGCGCGCCGCCGGCGGCGCAGCCAACCGCATGACGTTCACCTATGCTCTCGCGTCTGACCCGCCTCGTCGCTACCGTGTTCGCCGCCGCTCTGGGGTTGGCGGGCGTCCTCGCCGTGCTCTACGCTTGGCATCTGCCGCCGTTCACCTCCACCGTGAAGCTGACGGAGGACGCCACCGTGCGCGGCACGGTGACGACTCTCGCCCCCGAAATCGCAGGCCGGGTCGCCGAGGTCAGGGTGGTGGACTTCCAGCCGGTCTCGGCCGGCGATGTCCTCGTGAAAATCGAGGATGCCAGCTACCGCGAGAAGCTTGCCCAGGCCGAAGCGGCCGTCGCGATGCAGAAGGCCGCCCTCGCCGGGATCGCACAGGACAAACTCGTCGCGCAGGCGCGGATCTCGTCCGCCGAGGCGGGGGTCCATTCGGCAAAAGCCCAGCTCGAGGTCGCGCAGGACAATCTCGATCGCGCGCAGCAGCTCCAGAGCCGCGGCGTCACCACCGCCCGTGCCGCGCAGGAGGCCCGCCTCGCCCGCGATCAGGCGAGCGCGGCGCTCGAACAGGCGGCGGCCGATGCGGAATCGGCGCGCCAATCGCTCGCGGCGCTCGCGGCGACGCGCCAGTCGCTCGAGGCGGCCGTTGCCAACGCCGAGTCCGCCGTCGAGATCGCCCGCATCAATCTCGCCGATACGCAGATCAAGGCGCCGACAGACGGTCGTCTCGGTGAAGTCGGTGCACGTGTGGGACAGTACGTCACCCCGGGGACGAGGCTCGTCTCCCTGGTGGCCAAAGACGTATGGGTCGTGGCGAACTTCAAGGAGACCGAGGTGGCGGACCTCGTCGTCGGCCAGAGGGTGACGATCACGGTCGATGCGCTGAACGACATGCAGATCAATGGGACGATCGAGCGGTTCTCACCGGCGATGGGCTCGGAATTCAGCCTGCTCCCGTCCAGCAACGCGACCGGCAACTTCATCAAGATCACGCAACGTCTGCCGATCCGCATTGCGATCGAGCGCACGCAGCCGGCGTATGACCTCCTGGCGCCTGGCATGTCGGTCGTGGCACGGGTCGAAACGGCGCCGCCGGCTCCCGAGCCGGCCGTTGCGATGCGCCGCTCCCGGCGCTGAACGTGACCGCCGCCGCCGCCGCCGCGATCGCGGGTCGTACGGCGTCCGGGCGTCAAAACCTGTACGGGACCACCTCGCGGCGCTGCGGATCGATCGACAAGCGGCGTTTCAGTGGCGGGACCGCGCGCTGGTGGCAGTCCGATCGCTCGCAGATCCGGCACGAGACGCCGATCTTCTCGTAGGCCGGCGCGTGATCGGTGGCGAGGTCGTCCGCATAGACGATGTCCGCGGCATGGCTGGTCTCGCATCCGAGCGCCAGCGCATAGGTCCGCACGGGGTCGCGGAACCCGCCGGAGCGTTTGGCGACGGCCACTGCCAGGCAGAGGTAGCGCCGGCCGTCGGGCGTCTCGCCGAGCTGTCGGATGATGCGGCCCGGCATCGTGAACGCCGAATGCGCGTTCCAAAGCGGGCAAGCCGAGCCGAGCCGCGCGAAATGCAGCTTCGTCGCCGAATGGCGCTTGGTGATGTTGCCCGCCTGGTCGAGCTTGGCGAAGAAGAACGGCAGGCCGCGCGCGCCCGGCCGCTGGAGGGTCGAGAGGCGGTGGCAGACCTGCTCCAGGCTCGCCCCGAACCCGTCTGACAAGAGCGCGAGGTCGTGCCGTAGTTCGCGCGCGGTCGTTGCGAAGACATTGTACGGCAGCAGCGCCGCGCCGGCGAAGTAGTTGGCGAGGCCGATGCGGCAGACCGCCTCGGCATCCGCCGTCGACAGAGAGGCCGCGTCGACGATACCGTCGATGGTGTCGCGATGCTCCATCAGGGCGATCTGGTGCGCGATCTGGAATGTCTGGGCGGATCGAGGGGCCCGCGGATCGAGGTGCAGCGTTCCGCTGGCGCGATCGAAAACCCGCATCAATCCCGGCGGCAGGTCGGCCACGACGCGCCCCTTGTGGACGCGCTCGAAGTGGGCGGAGAAGAGCGCGACACGTTCGCCGTGAGTGGCCCCCTCGCCGAGCGAGGCCGCCAGCGCTTCCGCCGCCTCGTCGAGCGCGGGAATGTAGTTGTCACGATAGTGGAAGAAATCGCGCACCTCGTCGTAGGGCGTCGGCGTGGTCTCGGCGCCGGCGCGCGCCAGCGTATCGTCGATCTCGGCGAGCTGCTCGTTGGAGCGGCGCAGCGCCTGATGCACCGAGATCAGCGCCCGCGCGACACCGGGAGCGCTGCGGACCACGGCGCGCAGCTCCGCGGCCGGCGGCGCCTCTCCGCGCACCAGGGGATCGGCGAGCGCCTCGGCGACGTCGGCGAGCAGACGCGCATCGTCGTCGTGCGACAGCTCGGCGATGTCGACGGAGAATTTCTGTGCCAGCCCGAGCAGCACCGGGACGCTCACATGCCGCTGGTTGTTCTCCATTTGATTGAGATAGCTCACGGACACGCCCAGCGCCTCCGCGAGCGCGGCTTGCGTCAAGCCGCGCTCCAGCCGGATCTGCCGCAGCTTCACGCCGATGAAGTGTTTTCGCTCGCGCATTTGCAACTTCGCTATTGGCATTCCGCAAATTTGCTACCATCGCGGTGCCACAGCTTCAATCGTGAGTCGGCCCTCGCCATGCCGTAAGGCTGCGCGGGGAGGACCGCTGTATGCACGACGTGATCGAACAGCTCGAACGCCGCCGGCAGGAGGCGCGTGCGGGGGGTGGCGCGCGGCGCATCGAGGCGCAGCACGCGCGGGGCAAACTCACCGCGCGCGAGCGTCTGGACGTGTTGCTCGATCCCGGCTCGTTCGAGGAGTACGACACCTTCAAGACCCATCGTGCGACCGACTTCGGCATGGCCGAGCAGATCGTCCCCGGCGACGGCGTCGTCACCGGCTGGGGCACCATCGGCGGTCGCCCGACCTACGTCTTCAGTCAGGATTTCACCGTCTTCGGCGGCTCGTTGTCCGAGACGCACGCGGAGAAGATCTGCAAGATCATGGATCTCGCGGTTCAGAACGGCGTGCCGGTCATCGGCCTCAACGATTCGGGTGGCGCGCGCATCCAAGAGGGCGTCGCATCGCTCGGCGGATATGCCGAAGTGTTCTGGCGCAATGCACAAGCATCCGGTGTCATTCCGCAGATCTCGGTCATCATGGGACCGTGCGCCGGCGGCGCGGTCTACTCTCCCGCCATGACGGACTTCATCTTCATGGTGGAGGACACGTCCTACATGTTCGTCACCGGCCCGGACGTCGTGAAGACCGTGACCGGCGAGATCGTGACCGCCGAGGACCTCGGCGGCGCGGCCACCCACTCCCGGAAGAGCTCCGTCGCCGACGGCGCCTTCGAGAACGACGTGGAGGCACTCGTCGAGGTCCGCCGCCTGTTCGAGTTTCTGCCGCTGTCGCGGCGGGAGGCGCCGCCGCGGTTCGAGACGGCGGACGACCCGCAGCGCATCGAGCCGAGCCTAGACACCCTCGTTCCGGACAATCCGAACGTGCCGTACGATATGGCCGAGCTGATCGAGAAGATCGCCGACGAGCGCGACGTCTTCGAGGTGCAGAAGGCCTTCGCCGGGAACATCATCACCGCCTTCATCCGCCTCAACGGGCAGACGGTGGGGGTGGTCGCCAACCAGCCGATGGTGCTGGCCGGCGTGCTCGACATCGACTCGGCCCGCAAGGCGGCGCGTTTCGTGCGCTTGTGCAACTGCTTCAACGTGCCGATCCTGACGCTGGTCGACGTGCCGGGCTTCTTGCCGGGGACGACCCAGGAATTCGGCGGCATCATCAAGCACGGCGCCAAGCTGCTGTTCGCCTACGCCCAGGCGACCGTGCCGCTGGTCACCGTCATCACCCGCAAGGCCTACGGCGGCGCCTACGACGTGATGGCGTCGAAGCACATCCGCGCCGACGTGAACTACGCGTGGCCGACGGCGCAGATCGCGGTGATGGGCGCCAAGGGGGCCGTCGAAATCCTCTACCGCTCGGAGTTGAGCGACGCGGACCGGATCGCCGCGCGCACGAAGGAATACGAGGACCGCTTCGCCAACCCGTTCATCGCGGCGCAGCGCGGCTTCCTGGACGAGGTGATCATGCCGCATTCAACCCGCCGCCGGGTGATCCGCGCGTTCGAGATTCTCAAGACAAAGCGGGTCGGTGAGCCTGACCGCAAGCACGACAACATCCCACTCTGATGGCCGCCATGTTCGAGAAGATCCTGATCGCCAACCGCGGCGAGATCGCCTGCCGCGTGATGGCCACCGCCCGCCGGATGGGCATCGCGACCGTCGCGGTCTACTCCGACGCCGACCGCGAGGCGATGCACGTCCGCATGGCCGACGAGGCGGTGCGGATCGGTCCACCCCCGGCGAACCGATCCTACCTTTTGGAGGACGAAATCATCGCCGCCTGCGAGGCGACCGGCGCCGAGGCCGTCCACCCCGGCTACGGCTTCCTGTCCGAACGCGCCTCCTTCTGCGCGAGACTGGAGGCGTCCGGCGTCGTCTTCATCGGCCCGAAGCCCCGCGCCATCGAAGCGATGGGCGACAAGATCACGTCCAAGAAGATCGCCGCCGAGGCGGGGGTGAGCACGGTGCCGGGCTTCATGGGCCTGATCGACGGCGCCGATCATGCGGTGAAGATCGCGAGAGAGATCGGCTACCCGGTGATGATCAAGGCCTCCGCCGGCGGCGGCGGCAAAGGCATGCGCGTCGCCTACTCGGACGCCGAGGCGCGCGAAGGGTTCGATCTGTCGAAGAACGAAGCCGCCTCGGCGTTCGGCGACGACCGCATCTTCATCGAGAAGTTCGTCGAGGAGCCGCGGCACATCGAGATCCAGGTGCTGGCGGACGCGCACGGGAATGCGATCTACCTCAACGAGCGCGAATGCTCGATCCAGCGGCGCAATCAGAAGGTCATCGAGGAGGCGCCGTCCGCCTTCCTCGACGCGGCGACCCGCCAGGCGATGGGTGCCCAGTCGGTCGCCCTCGCTCGCGCTGTGGACTACCAGAGCGCGGGTACCGTCGAATTCATCGTCGACCGGGATCGCAACTTCTATTTCCTCGAGATGAACACGCGCCTCCAGGTCGAGCACCCGGTGACCGAGCTCATCACCGGCGTCGATCTGGTGGAGGAGATGATCCGCATCGCCGCCGGGGAGCGGCTGCGCCTCTCGCAGTCCGACATCGGCATTCACGGCTGGGCGATCGAGAGCCGCATCTATGCGGAGGATCCGTACCGCAATTTCATGCCGTCCACGGGGCGGTTGGTGCGATACGTGGCGCCAGCCGAGGGACCGACCGCGAGCGGCGCCACGATCCGCAACGACACCGGCGTCGCCGAGGGCGCCGAGATCTCGATGTTCTACGACCCGATGATCTCCAAGCTCTGCGCCTGGGCGCCGACCCGCGAGCACGCCACCGACGCCATGGCCGACGCGCTCGATGCCTTCGTGCTGGAAGGGATCGGCCACAACATTCCGCTGCTTGCCGCAATCTACCAGCACCCGCGGTGGCGCTCCGGCGACATCTCGACCAGGTTCATCGCCGAGGAATATCCGGACGGCTTCAGCGGAGCGTCCGCGGACGCGGCGACGCTGCGCCGGCTCGCCGCCGTCGCGGCCCTCGTCGAGCGCGCCTCCATCCGGCGGCCCGTCGGCGCTGCGACCGTCGGCGGTCTCCTCAACCTCGCGGGGGCGGAGGGCGAGCGCGTCGTGGTGCTGGGGACGGGCACGCACGCGGTCGTACTGGCGAGCGATCGGGACGGAACCCGGGTGACGGTGGACGGGGAGGACCTCGGCCGCGTCGACTTCGCCTACACCCGCGGCGCGCTGCACGCGTTCGCGCGGTTCGGGGAGGCGGGGAGCGTCGTGCGCGTGGACACGGTGGCGGGGGGCTGGCGACTGCGCCTGCGGGGTCTCGACCTCGTGGCGCGGGTCCACTCGCCGCACGTCGCGGAGCTCGCCGCGATGATGCCGGAGAAGATCCCGGCCGACACCTCGAACCTGCTGCTGTGCCCGATGCCGGGCGTCGTCGTCTCCCTCGCGGTGGCGGAAGGCGATGCGGTTCAGGAGGGTCAGGCGCTCGCCGTGGTCGAGGCGATGAAGATGCAGAACGTGTTGCGCGCGCAGAAGGCGGCGCAGGTCAAGCGCATCCCCGTGAAGGTCGGCGAGAGCCTGGCCCTCGACGCCTTGATCATGGAGTTCGAGAGCTGACGCGGCGACGGAGCACCGCGCCGACGGCGCGGCTCAGCGCGAGGTCATCGCGTTGGCCGCACTGTTGCCGGAGCGGCCGAGGTTGGCGGACAAGCCGCCGTCCACGAGAAGATTGACGCCGCTGATATAGGCCGCCTCGGGTCCCGCCAGGAAATGGATGGCGCGGGCGATGTCCTCGGGCCGGCCGACCCTTCCCAGCGGGATGTCGCGGCCGCGCTGGTCGCGCTTGGCCGGATCGTCGTAGGAGGCGCTCGTCATCGCCGTGTGGGTCGGCCCCGGCGAGACGCCGTTGCAGCGGATACCGTCCGGCCCCCATTCGGAGGCGATCTGGCGCACCAGCATCAGCAGCGCCGCCTTGCTCGCGCTGTAGGCACCGAGCGGCACGGCGGGATGCTCGGCCGCCGTGGACACCGTCGCCACGATTGCGCCGCGGCTCTCCTTGAGGAGCGGATAGGCCGCCTGCGCGAGTAGGAACGTCGCGCGCGCGTTCACGGCGAACAGGCGGTCGAATTCGGCGCCGCTCAACTCGGCGAGTGCGAAGCTGTGGATCGCGCCGGCGTTGCTGACGAGCGCGTCGAGACCGCCGAAGGCGGCACGCGCCGCGGCGATCACGCCGGCCGGTGCGGCGGGGTCGGCGAGGTCGGCGACGTGGGTCGAGACCCGTCCGGCGCCGCCCAGCTCCCGCGCGGCCGCATCGAGGCGCTCGCCGTCACGGTCGACGAGCAGGACGCCCGCCGCGGGCGAGGCCGCGAACAGCCGCGCCGTGGCCAGGCCGATGCCGCTGGCGGCTCCGGTTATGATCGTTCTCATGTCGTCCTCCGCCAGATCGCCGTGTCCCGCGGCGGCACTCCGCCGCCCGCCGCGGCGACCGCGCGTTCAGGTTCCAAGGTAGGCTTCCCGCACGCGCGGGTCGCGGCGCAGCTCGTCGGAGGGGCCGCGGACGGCCAACTCGCCATTTTCGAGGATGTAGCTGTAGGAACTCATCGCCAGCGCGAGCTGTGCGTTCTGCTCCACCACTAGCAGCGTCAGCCCGTCCCGGTGGAGGTCCGCCAGCACCTTGAACACGCTCTCGACGAGAACCGGCGAGAGGCCGAGGCTCGGCTCGTCGAGGAGGAGGAGCTTCGGCCGTGCCATCAACGCGCGACCGATCATCAGCATCTGCTGCTCGCCGCCCGACAGCGTGCCGGCGTGTTGCTTGCTGCGCTCCTCGAGCCGGGGGAAGATGTGAAACACGCGCTCGAGGTCCTGCCGCACCGCCGGGTCGCGGCGGCGCAGCCACGCTCCGAGGATCAGGTTGTCGCGGACGCTCAGCTCCTGGAAGATCTCGCGGCCTTCCGGCACCTGCACGACGCCGCGCTCGACGATCCGCTCCGGCGTCAGCGTATCGATCCGCTCGCCCTCGAAGGTGATCTGCCCGTCGCGCACCGGAACGATGCCGGAGATGCAGTTGAGCGTGGTCGACTTGCCGGCCCCGTTCGCCCCGAGGAGGGCGACGAACGTGCCGCGCTCGACGTCGAGCGACACCCGGTCCAGCGCCTGGATCGCGCCGTAGTTGGCGACGATGCCCTCAACCCGCAGCATAACCGCTCCCGAGATAAGCTTCGACGACTTCGGGATTGGCGCGCACCTCGGCGGGGGCTCCCTCGGCAATCTTCCGACCAAAATTGAGGACCGTGATGCGATCGGCGATCGCCATCACGAGCTGCATCACGTGCTCGACGAGGAGGATCGTGATCCCCTCCTCGCGACAAAGCTGCGTGAGGAGATCGTCGAGCGCGGCGATCTCGCGGTTGCGCAGTCCCGCTGCAGGCTCGTCGAGGAGGAGCAGCTTGGGCTTCGAGGCGAGCGCACGGGCGATGTCGAGCATCTTCTGGTGGCCGAAGTCGAGTTCGTCGGCCCGTGTGTCGCGGTAGCGCGAGAGGTCGGTGCGCTCGAGCAGCGCATCGGCCGCGTCGATCGCCTCCTTCTCGGCCGTCGCACGACGCCGGCCGGGCAGGAACGGGTTGTAGGAGGGGATGCGGCTGCTCATCCCGACGAGGACGTTCTCGATCACGGTGAGCTGGCCGCACGCCTCGATGTTCTGAAACGTGCGGGCGACGCCGAGCCTTGCCAGCGCCTCGGGCGGGCGGCGGGTAATCGGGCGGCCGTCGAACATGATTTCGCCGGCGGCGGTGGCGTAGACGCGCGAGATCGCGTTGAAGGCGGTCGACTTGCCGGCGCCGTTCGGGCCGATCAGTGCGGTGATGGAGCCGCGCTCTACATCCATCGAAAACCTGTCGAGGGCGGTGAGACCGCCGAAGCGAACGGTGACGTCCCGGAGCGAAAGGAGCGCATCGGTCATGGCCGACCTCCCCCGGCGAGCTGCTTGACGAGGTGCCACACCCCGTTGGGCATGAACATGATCGATCCGACCAGGATGACGCCGTAGACGACCTCCTGCCAGACGACGACATCGCTCATCGTGGTGCGCAGAAGCTCCGGCAGAAGCCCGATGACGACGACGCCGAGGAGGGTGCCCGGCAGGGAGCCCATGCCGCCGACCACGAGCATCGAGAGCAGCAGGACCACGGGGGCGAAGCCGAAGTTGTCCGGATGGATGAAGGAGTTGAACATCGTCAGCATCCCGCCGGCCAGTCCGGCGTAGGCGCTGGAGATGGTGAACGCGGCGATCTTGGTACGGCGCACGCTGATGCCCGAAACCGCCGCGACGTGCTCGCTGTCGCGGATCGCGGTCAACGAGCGGCCGAGCCGCGAGCGCATGAGGTAAAGCGTCGCGACGATGGTGAGGGTCAGGATGATCGCGAGGGTGCGGAAGGCCATGCGATCGGATTCGATCGGGAGGCCGAAGATGTCCGCTCCGCCGGGGCGGAGCCCGTCCGGCCCGCCCGTCACTGTGATCCAATTCTGGAAGATCCAGTGGGCGGCCTGCGCGAACCCGAAGGTCGCAAGGGCGAGGTAGATGCTTTTGAGGCGGGTCGCGGGGAAGGCGATCAACGCGCCGACGGCCGCGCAAATCAACATGCCCGCCGCGACGCCCAGCAGCGTCGTCACGCCGAAGTTCAGCTTCAGCGCCGCGGTCGTGTAGGCGCCGATGCCGAAGAACGCGATGTGGCTGAAGGCGAATTGTCCCGCCCGGCCGACCAGGATGTCGAGCCCGATCGCCAGCACGGCGTACATGGCGAGCGTATTGAGGATGTAGAGTTGGTACTGGTTGGCGACGAGCGGGAGGAGGCATCCCGCGACGATGAGCAGCGCGGGCCCGATGAGGTGCGCGCGAGGGAGCGGTCCGAACATACCTAGACTTTTTTGACCGAGCTTGACGACCCGCCGAACAAGCCCTGCGGGCGTGTGACGAGCACGATCATGATGACGAGGAAGGGGGCGACGGCGAGGACGTTCGAGCCGAGCGTAAACCCGATGATGTTCTGCAGCACGCCGACGGTGATCCCGCCGACGATGGCCCCAGGGAGGTTGGAGAACCCGCCGATGACGGCGGCGGCGATCGCGAACATCATGATGTTGCCCATTTCCGGCGTGATCAGCAGCTTGGAGCCCAGGAGGACCCCGGCGAGGCCGGCGATGCAGGCGCCGACCGCCCAGACGATGGCGCGCATCCGGCCGATCGGAATGCCGACGAGGACGGCCGCCCGCGCGTTCTGGCTGGTCGCCTGCAAGGCTTTGCCGATCAGCGTGCGGCTGAAGAAGAACCAGAAGCCGGCGATGATCGCGATCGTCACACCGACGACGACGATGTCCTGCCGCGGGATGACCAGCTGGCCGATGAAGATCGGCGGCCCGCGCCACACGGTGGGGAGCCGGTAGACGTCGTCAGAATAGGGGCTGACGCGAATGAGGCCCTTGATGATGTAGGAGAGGCCGAAGGTCGCGATGACGATCGGAATGAGCGCGGCATCGCGCGTGCGGCCGGCGTTGCGCCGCACGATGGTGATGATCGCCGTCCGCTCGAATGCGACGCCGACCGCGAACATCGCAATCCCGACGACGAGGAAGGCGACGGCATAGTTGGCATCCGCCGACGTCAGCAGAAACAGGCCGAGATAGGCGCCCGCCATCACGAGATCACCGGCGGCGAAGTTCACGGCTTCCGAAGACTTGTAGACGAACACGATCGATACGGCGACGAGAGCATAGACGCATCCTGTCACCACGCCGCTGACGGCGGCCTGTAGTAATCCCTGCCACATCCCTGGTGTGTCCTGCTTGTGTTCGGCCGACGCGGCCGATCGAAGGGGACGGCCGACGGTTTCGCCGCCGGCCGATTCATCGAGTTCAGTTCAGGGCAGGGCTGTCCGGCGGGACGATCTGGTCCCACTCGTAGACGTCGGGCATCCGAGTCAGGGTCTCGCCGTCGTACTTGAGAACGACCTGGCCGCGCATGGCGTCACGCCGATCCGGGCCGAATTTGATGTGGGAGACCATGATGCCGGAGTCGAAGTCCACCTGCTCCAGCGCGTCGACGAACTTTTCGCGTGTCAGGTCGCGGCCGGCCAGTTCCAGTGCCTTGACGACAGCCATCGCGGACGGGAAGCCGTAGGGCATCGTCAGGGTCGGCGTGTCTCGGTCCGGATTGTACTTGGCGAAGAGGTCGTAGAACGGCTTCAACTCGGGGCCGCCGAGCGGGCCGGCGAGGGGGACGGTGTAGTAGAAGTTCTCCAGCGCACCGTTGTCGCCGACACTCTTGGCGAACACCTCCGGCGCGGAAGAGACGCCCTGGATCGCCGAGACGATCGGAAGGTCGAGGCCGTATTCATACGCCTTCTGCACGACGAGGATGGTCGGCGCCGGGTAGGTCGCGAGCATGAGCACGTCCGGCTTGGCCGCGCGGACGTTGACGATCGGCACGGTGACGTCGGTGGCGTTGTTCGGCACCACCTCGTAGGCGACGAGCTCGGCTCCACCCTTCTCGACGACTGCCTTGACGAACCGGTAGGCGGCGCGGCCCATGTCGTCGTCCGGGCCGATGAGCGCAAGGCGCTTGCCCTTCAGTTGCTCGGTGGAGAAGCTCACCACCGCGGCCATCGTCGATCGCTGGGTGCCGGGGATCGAGCCGAACTGATAGCGCGTCGGCGGGAAGACGGCCGTGTCGCCCGAGGCGTTGATGAAGACGTGCGGCACCTTCTCGCGGTTGACGAGGTCCTGCAATGCGACGACCGCACCGGAACACGCCCCGCCGTTGAGGAGGAAGACGTTGTCGACCGCGATCAGCTTGCGGGCGACGGCGTTCGACTCGGCCGGGACGCACTTGTCGTCCTCGATGACCGTGCGGATCTTGCGGCCGTGGATGCCGCCGCGCGCGTTGACGTCCTCGTAGTAGGCACGGGCGGCGTTGAGCGGGTCGGCACCGTTGACCATGAGCGGACCGGACAGTGCGGAGAACATCCCGATCACGATCTCGTCGTCGGTGACGCCGGGCTCGGCCTGGGCCGGCCACGGCGCGACGGCCAGTGCGAGCGCCGCGCCGAACAGGAGCGTACGGATAGGCGTTTTAGACATGCGTTTCCCCTTTATGTTTTGGCTTTTTATGGTTGCGCGGGAGGCTGCGTGCCCTGACCCGCGCAGCCCTCCGAGACTACTGCGCGGCGTGCAGGATCTGTTCGCTCGGCAGCAGGCCATTGGCCGCCAGCACGTTGCGTGCGTTCTCCTTTTCCGCCTCGGTCGGCATGGTCAGCGGCGGGCGGACGGGACCGGCGGCGAAGCCGTAGAGCGAGGTGATGTACTTCATCAGCGTCGCGTGATGCGTGCCCTTGGCGAGATACTTGCTGTGAAGCTCGTTCGCGACGCGCAGGATCTTGTCCAGCGACTTGCGTGCGGCGTCCATGTCGTCGCTCTCGATCGCTGCCCAGAACTCGGCGCAGTTCGGCTTCTCGGCCGTCTGCATGTAGATCGGCCGGGACGAGCCGATGATGAATTTCGGCGTCACCTCCGGGAAGGCCGTCTTGCCGAAGAAGTAGTATTCCTCGAGCGGCGCGCTGACCTCGACGAGGTGGCCGGCCGTCTGCATCATCGCCGAGAAGCGGTCGAGCGAGAACGACGCCTCTTTGACGGCGACGACGGTCTCGATCTCGGCGATCTTCGCCATCAGCTCGGGAGTGATGTAGAAGCCGAGCTCGGCGAAGGTCGCGGAGTAGGCGCACAGGCCGATGTCGAGGCTGTCGGCGACTTTCTTATAGTATCCGAGGATGCCGTCGTCGTTGCGCGGGCCGTAATACGGCGGCCACACCATGACGAGATCGGCGCCGCAGGACTGTGCATGCTTGGCGAGGTCGATCGTGTCCTTGTAGGAGGTGTGGGAGACGTTGACGATGGTCGGAACGCGACCGTTGGCCTCCGTCAGCATCGTCTCGGTGACGCGTTTGCGCTCCTCGAGCGTCTGCGTCCAGAATTCCTGGTAGAGCGAGCCGATATAGAGCCCGTTGACACCCGGCAGGGCGAGGTAACGGTCGACGTTGGACCGGATCCCCTCGATGTCCAGTTCGAGATCCGGCTTCAGCGCGGTGGTGGTGGTTACCGAGTAGCCTCGGAGATTGTCTTTCACCCACTGCTTAGCTTCGGAGCGACTGTATTTCATAACTCACCTCCTTCGTATCGTTGATGATCCTGCACCGAGCTGCGGCCGGCCGAACGGCGGACGAGCGCCGGCCGACGCCGCGCGACTATCAAGAGATTTGAAGAATCCGGTGCGAATTCCGAGAACGGCGGCCGTTGCG
Organism: Acuticoccus sp. I52.16.1; assembly: GCF_022865125.1. NCBI lineage: Bacteria > Pseudomonadati > Pseudomonadota > Alphaproteobacteria > Hyphomicrobiales > Amorphaceae > Acuticoccus > Acuticoccus sp. I52.16.1. The sequence continues at coordinate 2,296,409 of NZ_CP094828.1, forward strand.
GCTGCCTGCCATCCCTAAAGTCGTTTCTCTTTCTGCGTTGAGAGTCACGCTAACATGCGCGCCTTTAAGTACCAACATATTTTTCGCGCGCAGAATGAGAAGCTACGATTTCCGGCGGTGGTGCTAACGTGATAGCTGCCGCGGTGAAGATTTTGAGGACAAGATGCCAACTCCGCTGTGGAACCAGGTCGCGACGACGATCAAGGAACGGATCGAGCGCGGCGAGTACGAGGTCGGCAGCGTCCTGCCACGCGAAGTCGACCTCGCCAGCGAACTGGCGGTGAGCCGCAACACCGTGCGCGAAGCGTTCCGTCACCTCGCCGACGCCGGTATGCTCGACCGTCGGCGGCGGGCCGGGACGCGAGTGATGATGAAGCACTCGAAGTCGAAGGTGCGGCTGGACCTCGACCCGCAGGCCTCGCTGCTGCGGCTCAGCCAGCGCACCAAGCTCGTGGTGCAGCGCCGGGTCGAGGGTCCGCTGACGTCCGAACTCGACGCCGTCTGGTCCGACGCCGGCGACGAAGCGTGGCATCGCGTCGACTGCCTCCGCGTCTCCGAGGACGAGCAGCCCCTGTCGTGGACGCAGATCTACCTCGCGCCGGATCTCGGCGAGCTTTCCCGGCTTGTCGGCGGGCGCTCCGGACAGCAGTTCCGTCTGATCGAGGAGCATCGCGGCGAGCAGATGACGCGCACGAAAACCATGCTGCTTCCGATCAAAGTCAACGCGGCGCTCGCCCGGACCCTCGAAGTCCCGCACAACAGCCTCGCTCTCAAGGTGATGCACGGCATGATCAACGAGGATGGAAACTGCCGCGAGATCGTCGTCAGCGTCTATCCCGTCGAGCGCTACGCGTTCGAGCTGGCCTTCAGCCTGGAATAAGTCGCCGCAACGGGCCGTTGATCGAAGCGTCGCACGTCAATATGTTCCAACATATTGACAGGGCCTTCAGAGGGCCCGTGCTGGAGAGGCGGCGTGCATGAGCGAATGGACGGGTAAGGTCGCGTTGGTCACGGGCGGCGCGACCGGAATTGGTGCCGCGGTCGCGCGTCGCTTCGCGAAGGCCGGCGGCCAGGTCGTCATTGCCGACCTCGACCCGGCGGCCGGGGGCCGCATCGTCGAGGAACTCGGTGGCGGCGAGCGGGCCGTGTTTGTGCGCACCGACGTCACCTCGGTGCAGGCCGTCGCCCAAGCCGTCGACACGGCGGTCTCGGCGTTCGGCGGGGTCGACCTCCTCCACAACAACGCCGGCATCATGCACCGGCACGAGCGGATCGAGGACGTGCCGCCGGCCTCGTTCAAAGCCGTCGTCGAAGTCAATCTCGTCGGCATGTTCCTGGCCGCGCAGGCCGTGGTCCCGGTGATGAAGGCGGCCGGCGGCGGCGTCATCGTCAACATGTCCTCGCGCGGCGGCTCGCGCGGTCAACCGCACATCCTTTCGTACTCGGCGAGCAAGGCGGGCATCCTGGCGTTCACACGGGGCCTTGCCGAGCAACTCTGGCCGCACGGGATCCGCGTCAACGCGCTCATCCCCAGCCTCGTCGATACGCAGATGGCGCAGGGCGGGCCGAATCTACGCGCCGCGACGTCCACCGGCAGCTACGTCTTTTCGCCGGACGAGATGGCAGAGGCCGTGCTCTCGCTCGCGGCGGTCGGCGATCCGCGCGGCGTCATTCACGAATACGCGGGCACGCCGGACGGGCCGCGGCGCTACGAGGTCGGGGAGTTGGAGCGCCGCGAGATCCCGATGCGGGCTGCCATCGACGCCGCCCATAGGTCATAGGAGGAACCGATGCCAAAATATTCGCTGGTCGTTTTGACGAACGCGGTCGCGGGGCGCGAGGAAGAGTTCAACGAATGGTACTCCGGTCAGCACCTCGCCGATGTGGTCGCGCTGCCGGGCGTGGTGTCGGCGCAGCGGTTTCACCTCGCGCCGCTGCAACGCGCCGCCACGCCGTCGCCCTATCGCTACCTCGCGATCTACGAGGTGGAGACCGACGACCTCGCCGCCACCGTCGCGGCGCTCCGCGAGCGGGCGGGCACCGACTTGATGCCGCTGAGCGACGCGATGGCCGACGACCGGTACGCCTACTTCTTCGAGCCGATGGGCGAGGCGACGCGGGCGCCGGCCTGAGCCGCTGCGGGCCCGCATATGCCGGCGCGGACCAGCCGAACAATACGCGTCGGGATCAGACCCGCGCACCGGCGTCGAAGCGGATCAGCGCCGCGTTGAAGAACCGGTTCTCCACCAGGTGCAGCACCAATGCCCCGAACTCGGCGGGGTCGCCGAGCCGGTTGGGAAACACCGTCCTGGCGACCAGCGAGGCTGTCCAATCGTCGGGCAGGGCATTGAACATGGCGGTGTCCATGAAGCCCGGTGCGATCGCGTTGACGCGGATACCGTGCGCGCCCAGCTCCCGCGCAACGGTCAGCGAGAGAGACGCGACGCCCCCCTTGCTCGCCGCGTAGGCGGCGCTGCTGCTGGCGTCGAGCGCGGCGATGGACGAGGTGTTGACGATGACGCCGCGCTCCCCGTCCGGCCCCGGCGCATTTTGCGCCATCCGCTCGGCGGTGCGCGCCATGACGATGAAGGTGCCGGTGAGGTTCACCTCGACCGTGCGCCGGAAGGCCTCGAAGCGATCCTGCGCCTGGGGCCCGAGCAGGGACCCGCTCGCCACGATTCCAGCGCAGTTGACGCACACGTCGATACGTCCCCACCGCGCGACGGCATCGTCCACTGCGCGAGCGACGGCCGCGTCGTCGGTAATGTCGCAGGCGTAGTGGGCGATGTTGCCCTCGCCGCCCGCCGGTAACGCGCCCGGCCCGGCGAGATCCAGCACCGCGACATGGGCGCCGCGCTCCGCCAGCGCCTGCACCGCGCCGCGCCCCAGGCCGGACGCACCGCCCGAGACCACACAGACTTTTCCGTTCACATCCATTGTCGCCGATCCCCCCGTCCGCGCGTTCACCGGGAAAAATTCAGCGCCAGGCCGGCGCAGTGCCAGTCCAGCGCGACGAGGCGGCCGCTCTGGCCGAACGTGACGTAGGCGGTGCGCAAATCCGGCCCGCCCCAGCACAGGTTCGTCGTGTAGCGGTCCGGCAGCGGCAGATGGCGCACCCCGTCCCGCGAAACGACTGTGATGCCGCCGTTCATGAGCGTCGCGACGCAGACCGAGCCTTCGCTGTCGACAGCCAGCGAGTCGAGCAGTTGATAGTCCGGCAGGCCGGCGAGCAGCCGCCCGCCGTTGGGCGAGGGCCAGGGCAGCGGCGCCACCTCGCCGGGCGCCACGACGTCGAACTCCCAGAGACGGCCGGTCGGCGTCTCGGCCACGTACAGCTTGTCCTCCTCGCGCGAGAGGCCGACGCCGTTGGGGGTCATCAGCGGGAAGATCACCTGGCGTATCGAGGATCCGTCAGGGTGCGCGTAGTACACGCCGCCGCGATCCATGTCGCGCGGGCGCGTCTTTCCCGAATCGGTGAACCAGAAGCCGCCGTGCCGGTCGAACACCAGGTCGTTCGGCCCGCGCAGCTCGCCGTGCTCAGTGCGGTCGTAGAGCCGGGTCACGGCGCCGGTCGCAAGATCGACGCGTTCGATCCGGCCGCCGGAGTAGGCGGTGCCCTGTCCGGTCATCCGCAGGCCTTCGGCGTCTTCGTGCCAGGCGAAGCCGCCGCTGTTGCAGACGTAGCAGGCGCCGTCCGGTCCGATCGCCGCCCCGTTCGGGCTGCCGCCGAGGATCGCGACACGCTCGGCCGAGCCGTCCAGCCCGATCCGCGTCAACGCGCCGGCCTCCAGCTCGACGACCAGGAGCGTGCCGTCGGCGCACCAGACCGGCCCCTCCGGGAAGCGTAGACCCGAGGCGATCTCCCTAAATAGCGTTGCCATTCGTCGTTTCTTTCCTGTTGGGCTCCCAGCCTCGTCAGGCGGTCGGTCGCTTTGCCGATCCGCCCCGCCAGAAAGCCGCTTGCCGGAGTGTCTCGATCAACATATAAGTACCAACATAATAGCGTAACTCAGAACGTCGGCCAACGGCGTCGTCGCGCCTCTGTCTTCTTGGGCGCGACCCGTGGGGCGGAACAATCAGTGGGGAGCACGGTGCCATGCGCCTTCAATCGGCGACCATCACTCCGTCAGGTGACAGCCATCGTCCGAAGGTGAGAGAGCCTTCTCGCGAGTACGACGCCGTCGTCATCGGCGCCGGCGTCGCCGGGATCTACCAGCTCTATCGCCTGCGTGAGCTCGGCATGAGGGTTCATGCCTTCGAGGCCGGCTCCGGCCCTGGCGGGGCGTGGTATTGGAACCGCTATCCCGGCGCCCGGTTCGATTCGGAAAGTTACTCCTACGCCTACTCGTTCTCGAAGGAGATCCTCGACGAGTGGAACTGGTCGGAGCACTTCGCCTCGCAGCCGGAAGTGCTGCGCTACTACGACTTCGTCGTCGACCGGCTCGACCTCCGGCCCTCGATCACCTTCAACAGTCTCGTCGTCAGCGCGCAGTATGACGAACACGCCAATCGCTGGCGGCTGACCCTGGATGACGGGAGCAGCGCCACGGCACAGTTTGTCGTCGCCGCGGTCGGCCCACTCACGGTGCCGACGCTGCCGCGCATCGACGGCGTCGAAAGCTTCGCCGGCGAGGCATACCATACCGCGCGCTGGCCGCGGGAGCCCGTCACCTTCGCGGGCAAGCGCGTCGGCGTCATCGGCACCGGCGCCACCGGTGTGCAGACGATCCAGGAGGCCGCGAAGACGGCGCGCCACCTCACCGTCTTCCAGCGCACCGCGAACTACTGTGCGCCGCTGAACAACCGGCCGATCACCGAGGCCGAGCAGCCCGCGCTCAAGGCCACCTACGACGAGGTGTTCACGCGCTGCGCCACCAGCGGCAACTGGTTCATCCACGACACCGATCCGCGCGGCGCCCTGTCGGTGAGCGACGAGGAACGGCTCGCCTTCTTCGAGAAGCTGTACGGCGAGCCCGGTCTCGGAATCTGGCAGGGCAACTTCCGTGACACGATGACGGACGCCGCCGCCAACCGCACGATCACCGAGTTCATCCACGCCAAGATCCGCGAGCGGGTCGAGGATCCCGTGACCGCCGAGAAGCTGATCCCGAAGGATCATGGCTTCGGCAACCGCCGCGTCCCTCTGGAGACGGGATACTACGAGGTGTTCAACCAGCCGAACGTCGACCTCGTCGATCTCAAGGCGACACCGATCGTGAGGATCACCCCGACCGGCGTTCAGACGACCGAGGGTTTGGTCGAACTCGACATGCTCGTCTACGCCACGGGGTTCGACGCCATTACCGGCAGCTTCGATCGGATCGACATCCGCGGCCTCGACGGCCGGACCTTGAAGGACACCTGGGCCGAGGGGCCCCGCGCCTACCTGGGCCTGCAGATCTCCGGCTTTCCCAACTTCTTCACGCCGGGCGGTCCGCTCTCGGCGCTCGGCAACATCCCGCGCGCCCTCGAGTACCACGTGAACTGGATCACCGACGTCATCGTCCACATGCGCAAGCACGGGTTCAACGTCGTGGATGCACGCCCGGAGGCCGAGGCGGCGTGGACGGACCACGCCCGCGAGGTGGCGCAGATCCCCCTCAGCAGCAAGATCGACTCTTGGATGACGGGCGTGAACACCAACGTCGAGGGCAAGCAAGCGCGCAACGTCGTGATGTACCGCGGCGGCGCGGCGAACTTCCGGACCTGGTGCGAGAACAGTTCAGCCGGCGGTTACCCGGAATTGGCGTTCGGCTCGCACGCCGAGACGCAGGCGCACACCGCCGCGCTGCCGGGATGAGCGCCGCGGACCGACCGGCGCGACCGACAGGCGGCGCCGGCTCCGCTCGGACGAGACCTCCACGCCCTCGCGATCATCGAGACGAAGGATCCGCGACTTGAGACAGAAACTGCACAGCGACGCGGACTGCGCCCTCGACGGCCTGCTGCGCGACGGGATGACGGTGATGGCCGGGGGCTTCGGCCTGTGCGGCATCCCGGAACATCTGATCGCCGCGATCGGCCGCGCCGGCGTCAAAGACCTGACGGTGATCTCGAACAACTGCGGCGTCGACGACTTCGGCCTCGGCATCCTTCTGGCGGCGGGCCAGATCCGGAAGATGGTCAGCTCCTACGTCGGCGAAAACAAGATGTTCGAGCGAATGTACCTGGCCGGGGCGCTCGAGCTGGAATTCAATCCGCAAGGCACGCTCGCCGAACGGATCCGGGCGGGCGGCGCGGGGATCCCGGCATTCTTCACGCGCACCGGCTACGGCACGATGGTCGCCGAGGGGAAGAAGGTCGAAGTCTTCGATGGCGTCCCTCACATCATGGAGACGGCGCTGACGGCGGACCTTGCCATCGTCAAGGCGTGGCGGGCGGACGCCGAGGGGAACCTCGTCTACCGAAAGACGGCGCAGAACTTCAACCCGATGATGGCGACCGCCGCGCGGACCACCGTCGCCGAAGTCGAAGCCGTCGTCCCCGCCGCCACGCTCGACCCCGACCACGTCCACACGCCGGGCATCTACGTCGACCGCCTGATCGAGGGCCCCGGATACGAAAAGAGGATCGAGCGCATGACGACGCGGCAGCGCATCCCCGACGGCGTCGGAGCCGAATGATGGCCTGGACGCGCGACGATATCGCCCGGCGAGCCGCCCGCGAAATTCGTGACGGCTTCTACGTCAACCTCGGCATCGGCATTCCGACGCTGGTCGCGAACCACCTCGCGCCGGACCTCACGGTGACGTTCCAGAGCGAGAACGGAATGCTCGGAATCGGCCCCTTCCCGCTCGAAGGCGAGGCCGACGCCGACATCATCAACGCCGGCAAGCAGACCGTCACCGAGACGCCGACGACGGCCTACATGTCGAGCGCCGACAGCTTCGCCATGGTGCGTGGCGGGCATATGGACCTGTCGATCCTCGGGGCGATGCAGGTTTCCGCGACCGGCGATCTCGCCAACTGGATGGTGCCGGGCAAGATGGTGAAGGGCATGGGTGGGGCGATGGATCTCGTCGCCGGCGCACGCCGGGTCACGGTGCTGATGGAACACGTCGAGCGGAGCGGCGCGCCCAAGATCGTCGAGCGCTGCTCGCTGCCCCTGACGGGCGCGCAGGTGGTCGATCAGGTCATCACCGACCTCGGCGTGTTCGTGTTCGCCCAGCGCGGCGGCCCGCTGTCGCTGGTCGAGCTCGCCCCTGCGGTCACGCTCGACGAAGTCCGCGCCAAGACCGGGGCCCCGTTCCTGGAGCGCATCCGCGAGCCGACCGCATGACGGCGCACGCCTCGACCCGCGCCTCGGCCACCCGAACGCCTGCACCCCTGACCGAACGAGCCCGCCATGTTCGAACTTGACGGCACCACCGTGCTCGTGACCGGCGCGTCGAGCGGGCTCGGCGCCCACTTCGCCCGCATGCTCGCCGGGCACGGCGCGTCCGTCGTCCTCGCCGCGCGCCGGGTCGACGCACTCGCCCTCGCCTGCGAGGAGATCCGCCGCGCCGGCGGCCGCGCGGACGCGATCGCGCTCGACGTGACCGACGCGGCGTCGGTCTCCCAAGCCGTCGCACTGGTCCGCGAACGGCACGGGCGCATCCACGCCGCCATCAACAACGCCGGCGTCACCGTCACCAAATCGCTGCTCGATCACGATGCCGCGGACTGGGACCGGGTCCTCGATACCAATTTGCGCGGACCGTTCCTCGTCGGCCGGGCGGTGGCCGAGGCGATGCGCGAGGACGGCGGCGGCGCGATCGTCAACGTGGCCTCGATCCTCGGGCTGCGCGTCGCCGGCCAGGTCGCGAGCTACGCCACCTCCAAGGCCGGCCTCGTGCAACTCACCAAGGCGATGGCGCTGGAGTGGGCGCGCTACGGCGTCCGGGTCAACGCGCTGTGCCCCGGCTACATGTCGACCGATCTCAACCGCGACTTCTTCGACAGCGAGGCGGGCTCCGCGCTCGTCCGGCGCATCCCGCAGCGCCGCCTCGGGCAGATTGAGGAACTGGACGGCCCGCTGCTGCTCCTGTGCTCGGCGGCCGGGAGCTACATGACCGGCTCCGTCGTCGCCGTCGACGGCGGCCACCTCGTCTCCTCGCTCTGAGCTGGATCGGATCTCACTGCTCCGCCCACTCCACGAGCCGCGTCTTACAAACTGTTGCTGGTGAGAGGCAGACGCAGTCGCGCTCGCCCGTGCTCGGTCGCATTCACTCGCAAATTCATCGTGGTGTGGCGGCTCGCAACAGCGATGTCCTGATAGTAGGTCGCAATCGGGTTGTCGTCGTAAGCCCCACGAGCGCCGGCGAGATCCCAGACCGCCTGGGCGGCTTCGCGGACCAGTTTGCCGGCGTAGCTGCCGTTGCTTCGATAGTTCGAGCGCTCCAGCGGCGTAAGCTCCCGGCCGCTCGCGGCGAATGCCGCGATTTCCGCCGCGTCGGCTCTCAGCAACGCCTCGGCCGCCTGCAGCGCAGCGGATACCTCGCCGACCAGCATCTGCTCCGTCCCGTATGTCGCCGTTTCGAGATTGGTCATCAGGGAGCGGCGCTCGCGGGAATCCTCGAGGAACGTCTCGAACATGGCCTCCGCCATGCCGATCAATGGTGAGGCCAGAAGAATGCCGAACGTCATATGGACGGGCAGCCGGTAGATCGCTGCCGTGTTCAAAGCCGCTCCTGGCGAGGGGCCTGTCTTCAACGCGTCGATCGACAGGCTCATCGCGTCGGGCACGAAGTGGTCGTGCAGCGAGATGTCATGACTCCCCGAGCCCTGAAGTCCGATCGCGTGCCATGTGTCCTCGACATCGACCTCGGCGGTCGGGATCATGAAATAGCGCTCGTCCTCTCGGCCAGTGTCGCGCTTGACCGTCGTCGCCACGAGGCACCAGTCGGACCCGATCACCCCGCTCACGAAGGGCCAACGACCGGTGACGCGGTAGCCGCCGTCCACCTTCTCGGCGCGGCCCAGCTTCGGAATGATGATGCCGGCGATCAGGGCGGTCGGATCCTGGCCCCAGATGGCCTCTTGTGCCGCTGCCGGCCAGCGCGCGAGCATGTAATTGTGCATGATATATTGGGCCAGGCACCAAGCCGTCGACGGGCAACCGCCGGCCGTCGGGATCAGCACGTCGATACAGGCACCGATAGGCGCCTGGGCTCCGCCGAAGCGACCGGGTTGAAAAAGGCGCTGCAAGCCAGAGCGGCGGATCACGTCCATCGTCTCCGGGATGATCGCCCGATTGGCGTAGGTCGCCGCGCGCTGGGTGCGCAACTGCGGAAGAAGATCCACGGCCCGCGCGATCAGCAAATCTTCGTCCAGACCCGCAGCAGGCTGCCCCGGCCATTTGTGGATCACAGACATCGATAACGGCCCTTCATTCAATTTTCGGTCGGCAAGAGCCTCCACGCAATAAGTACGCCAGCGACCTGCAGGGCGGCTCCGATCACAGGGCATCGGTCCCGAGGACGCGCACCGGCCGCGGCTCGAGCGTGGCGCCGACCAGCCCACTCAGGGCCGAGGTCAGGGCCTCCCGACTGCGCTCGACCGGCATTTCGGACGCGGCGAGAACCGAGCCGATCAGTTGGCCGTAGATCAGCGCCGATGCCTCGAAGGCGACATCCTCGACCGGGCCAACGGGCCTCAACCCACCGCCGCGCACGCCGGCCTCGATCGCGCGTTGGACGAAGCCCGTGATTGCACCGTGCAGTCGCTGCATCTCCGACAATATTCCTGCGTCGAACGGAGAGCGGCCGTACACGGCCATCCAGTAGCGTGGCGGGGGAAGCCCATACGCCTGATGGTTGACGCAGAGGTCTACAAAGCCTTCCAGCCGCGCTGTGGCGGCGGACGTCTCCTCGATCGCGCTCAGATAGCCGATGACCTTCTGGTTCACGTCATTGATCGTGTCCGCGATGATCGACTGCTTCGCGCCGAAGTAGTGCGTGATGACGCCGGCGGAAACGCCCGAAACGTCGCTGATCTCGCGGATCGTGAGGTCTCGCCAGCCCTGAGCGCTCAAGATCACGACCACCGCGTCGATCACCTGACGGCGGCGGATGATCTCCATTCCGAGCTTTGGCATGGGTGGGACCTTCGTTCCGTGTTCGCCGCCATGTGGCGCTGCACAAAAAATCACCCATGCTGCACAAAAGATCAAGTTGCCCCGGTTATGGGTCACGTGTTCTAGAACACGCATTCCATAAAGGCATCTCGATGCCCTCTTCCGGAGCCGACTCTTGAATAATGTCCTGCCCGCCGACACGGACGCTGGTCGATCCATCGCGTCCGAGGACGCGACCGACGCCGAGATCATCATCGCCCGTGCCAACGCCCTCACCGAGGTCGTAGGGGCCCATGCCGACGAGACCGAACGGCTTCGTCGTCCCGCCGACGCCAACTGCGCCGCCATCCGTCGGGCCGGGATCCATCGCATTTTTCAGCCCGCCCGTTTCGGTGGCGCCGAGGCGCCGTTTCGGACGGGGGTCGAGGTCTTGTCGGCGATCGGGCGCGGCTGCGGTTCGACCGCATGGGTGCTCGCTCAGAACATCACCCACAACATGATGGTCTCGCAGTGGCCCCAGGAAGCGCAGGAGACCGTTTGGGCAGACCCGACGGCGCTTCTATCCGGGATCCTGATTCCCGGAATCGGTAAGGCGACGGTCGTCGATGGCGGCTACCGGCTCTCCGGGCGCTGGCCCTTCGTCAGCGGCGTAGATGTCTGCGATTTCGCACTCTTCACCGCCTTTGTTCCAGATGGCGATCGCCTGATCGACCTGCATCTCATCCTGCCGCGCGAGCAGTTCGAGATCATCGACACCTGGCACGCCATCGGGCTCAAGGGCTCGGCCAGCAACGACGTGAGCATCGACGACGTTTTCGTGCCGCGGCACATGACCCTCGACGGCGAATTCCTGCGTGGGCGGGCGCCGCGATACGATGGAGAGCCGGTCGTCTTTCAGGCGCCGAACTACGCCATGTTCGGAAGCATGATCGGCTCGGCGCAGCTCGGCATCGCCGAAGGCGGCGTCGCGACCTACCTGGATCAGGCGGTCGGCCGGGTGGCACGCATGTCCACCAAGAAGGTCGCCGACTACAACACCCACCATGTGAAGGTGGCTGAAGCGGTGACCTGCCTGAAGGCGGCGCGTCAGCTGATCTACGGAACCTGCGACCTCGCCACCGCGATCCTGGAGAGCGGCCGCCTGCCGACACTGGAGGAGCGTGCCCAGTTCCGTGCCGAGGCCGCGCTCGCCGGACAGCTCTCGGCCCGTGCCATGGCCGTGGTTTGGGACGCGGGCGGCGGCGGTGCGATCTACGACCGAAATCCGCTGTCACGCTACTACCGCGACATCAGTGCCGCGGCGCGCCACATCACCCAGAACTGGGATGCCAACCTCGGCACCTTCGGGCGCATGAAGCTCGGCCTGCCGATCGACAATCCGGCGCTGTGATGGGGGCGGCTTACCTCCACATGGCCGATGAGACGAGCCCCCCGCAGCGCGACGCCTTCCTCGCGGCAATGCGCCGGGCGGCCTCACTCGTGAGCGTGGTCTCGACGGGGGCACCGCACGCCCGCCGCGCGCTCACGGTCGGCTCTTTCGCCTCCGTGTCGGCCGATCCTCCCCTCGTTTCCGTGTGTATCCGCGCGACGAGTCCGATGTGCGCGGCCCTCGAGGACCATACGCACTTCACGGTCCACGTCCTCGGAGAGGACCACGCCCACGTTGCCGACACGTTCGCCGGCAGGCCACCGGAGGGAACGCCGTACGATTTCGACTGCGCAAGCTGGATCGACCGCGGCGACGGCCGCGAGCCGAGCCTGGAAGACGCGGCGATCGTGGTGGACTGTCTCAGGCTCGACGCGATCGCCCTCGGATCGCACCGGCTCTTCGTGGGGGAAGTGACCGACGTGGAGACCAGCGGGGCCATGCCGCTCCTCTATTTCGACCGCGACTATTGCGTCCCACTCGTCCGGACAGCCGGTCGATGACCTTCGATCCCACCCTGGTCGCCGCCGCATTCATCGCCGCGAGTTTCATCGGCCTGGCCAAAGGCGGATTGCATATCGCGTCGATGTTCGCGGTGCCGACGCTGTCGCTGGTGATGCCGCCGATCACCGCCGCGGCGACGTTGCTGCCGGTGCTGATGGCGAGCGACGTCGTCGGGCTTCTGTCCTACCGGCGTACCGTCGAGCGGCGCCTCGTGATCCTGCTGCTGCCGGCGGCGCTGGGTGGTGTCGCGCTCGGCTGGGCGACGGCGGCGATGGTTTCGACCGGCGCCGTCATGGTGGTCATCGGCCTAACCGGCGTCGTCTACTGCCTCGCCCGCTGGTTCGCCGTGCAATCGACCGGGGCCCGCCGCCCGTCGTCGCTCGCCGGGGTGTTCTGGGGGGCGCTGTCCGGCTTCACCAGCTTCGTGTCCCACGCCGGTGGCGCACCATGGCAGATCTACATGTCGCCGCAGCGCCTCGACCCGCCGACCTTCGCCGGGACGACGGTGGTGATCTTCTCAATCGTGAACGCCGTGAAAGTCGCCCCCTACGTGGCTCTCGGCGGATTTCAGACCCAGACGTTGCGCCTCTCGCTGGCGCTGATCCCCGTCGCTCTCGCAGCGGCATTCGCCGGCATCTGGCTGACCCGCACCGTCCCGGAGGCGGTCTTCTACCGCATCCTCGATGCGGCCCTGTTCCTCGTCTCGCTCAAGCTCATCCTCGACGGCGTGTTCGCCGGCTGACCCAAGGACCTCGCCCATGACGACCCCGAAAGCTCTCGCAAACGTTCTCCGCGCGACGGTGTTCTGCGCGCTCGCGGCACTGCCCTTCTCCATGCCGGTTGCGGCGCAGGAGGTCGCGATCGATTTCGCGTCCCACCTCGGTCCGAGCGGGCCGCAGATGCAGGTCTTCAAATGGTGGGCCGACGAAGTGAAGTCGCGCTCGGAAGGCCGCATCGAGGTGGTGAACTTCTTCTATTCCCAGTCGCTCGTGAAGGCGCCGGACCAATTGGCCGCCGCCGGCGACGGGCGTGCGACGATCGTCTGGACCACGCCGTCCTACAACCCTTCCGACATGCCGCTCGCAACGATCACCGAGATCCCGTTCATGACGGAGAACGTGGTCGCCTGGGGCCGGGCGCTCGAGGAGCTCTACGCCACGAATGCCGACGTGAAGGCGGAGTTCGACCAGCGCGGTGTGCAGCTTTTGTTTGCGCCGCCGGTCGGTGGCGCGTCGATCGGTGCCAAGATGCCGATCACCAAGCTGGAAGATCTCGAAGGCATGAAGATCCGCGCCTTCGGCTACCTCTCCCAGGCGCTCGCCGCAGCGGGAGCGAGCCCCACTGGGATGTCCGGCGCCGAGATCTACGAAGCGGTCAAGCGCGGCGTGCTCGATGCCTATTCCGGCGTGATCTTCGAGGTGCTCGGCGATCTGAAGCTCTACGAGGTCGGACCGCACCTCACGGGTGTCGGCATGGGGGCCTTTTCCCAGGGCGTCTTCCTGATGAACAAGGACATTTACGACGGCCTGCCGGACGACCTGAAGGCGATCATCGGCGAGGTCAGCAAGGAAGCGAGCCTGCGCTCCGCGGCCGTGATGACCGAGGCCGAGACCGCCGTGTGCGACACCATTCTCGCGGCCGGCGGCACGGCCACTCTGCTGCCCGCCGCCGAGGTGGAGCGCTGGAAGGAGATGCTCGGCGACGACATCCTGTCGAACTGGATCGCCGAACGTGAGGCGCGCGGCCTCCCGGCTCAGGCGGTCGCCGACCAATGGGCCGAACTCGTCGCCGAGTATGAGGCCGAAACCGACTACACGTCGGGTGTCGTTCAGTGCGCAGAGCGCAGCCCGTCCTGATCCCGACGATTTAGGGCACCAGATCCAACGTGACCCAGCTTCCCGCTTCACCCACTGGCCCCACGCGTGAGCGTGACGTCACGCCGGTACGCCTCCTGTCCGCCGCGCTCACGATCCTGTCGACGCTGTGCGTCGTCGCCGTCGTCGGACTTGTCGTACTCGATGTGGCGGCGCGCAATCTCGCCGGTGCCTCCGTGCCCGGCGTCCTCGAGGTCACGGAGGTGACGCTCGTGGCCATCGTCTACCTCGGTCTGGCGATGGCGCAGCGCCGTCAGGAACATGTCAGCCTGTCGATGGTGGTCGACAGGCTGGGCGGCCGCTGGCAGCGCGGTGCCCACTTCATCGCGATCCTCGTCTGCCTCGGCGTCACGCTGTGGTTCGCCTGCGCGGCCTGGGACGCCGCCCTCACGGCCTTTGCGCGTGGGGAGTACCGGTTCGGCCTCGTCGCAGTGCCGATCTGGCCAGCACGGTTTGCGATTGCGATCGGGCTCACGGTCCTCATCCTGGAACTCCTGGTGGACCTGAAGCGCATTCTCAACGGTGCGCCGCTTCCCTCCAGCGACTTCACCGAGGGCGTGGCATGATCCAGGCTCTCGGTCCGCTCGGTGTCGGCGGTGTCGCCCTCGCCGGTCTCGTCCTCCTTCTTGTCGTGCGTGTGCCGGTCGCGATCGCGCTGGCCGCGGTCGGCGGCGTGGGCCTCTGGGCCATTCGCAACGAGACGGTAGCCACCAAGACGCTGTCTGCCACCGCTTTCACGGCCACCAGCAGCATCGACCTGGTCGCGGTCCCGCTCTTCATCGCGATGGGGATGCTTGCGGTGAAGGCCGGGATCGCGACCGGTCTCTACGCGGCGGCGGCGCGCTGGCTCAGTCGGCTCCCCGCCGGGCTGGGCCTCGCTACGATTGTCGCCTGCGGCTTCTTCGCGGCCGTCACAGGGTCGAGCGTGGCGACCGCCGCGAGCATCGGACGGTTCGCGATCGCCGAGATGCGCCGCTACGGTTATGCCAACGACTTCTGCGCGGGGATCGTCGGCACCGCCGGGACGCTCGGGATCCTGATCCCACCGTCCATCGTGCTCGTGCTCTACGGGATCGTCGCCGGCGAATCGATTGGCGCACTGCTGATCGCAGGCATCGTGCCGGGCCTCCTCTCGCTCGTGATGATGATGACGGCCGCGATGTTGCGCGTGGTCATCGATCCCGCCGTCGCGCCCCGCCGGGCAGCGGCCGATGTCGAGAGCGGCACCCTCGCGACGGCGGTCAGCGGGGTGGGGAAGACGGGCGTCCTTTTCCTGGTGGCGGTCGGCAGCATCTATGCCGGCATCGCCACCCCGTCCGAAGCCGCGGCCCTCGGCGCCGTCGTCGCCTTCGTCTTCGCTCTGGCGGAGGCGCGGAAGGCCTGGGGGCCGGGTCTCGCCGGGATCGTGGAGGCGTTCAAGGAGACGGCCTCGCTGACCTCGATGACCTTCTTCATCGTCGTCGGGGCCTCGATCTTCACCGCCTTTCTCTCACTGGCGGGCGTGCCGCGAGTTCTGTCCGAGTTCGTGCTCGCCCTCGATGCTCCGGCGTGGCTGGTGATGGTCGCGATCCTCGCGATCTACCTGCCGCTCGGCATGTTCCTGGACGGGATCTCGATCCTATTGATCACCACGCCGCTGGTCTATCCACTCGTCACAAATCTCGGTTACGACGGCGTCTGGTTCGGCGTGATGCTCGTGAAGATGATCGAGATCGGCCTCATCACGCCCCCCGTCGGGATCAACGCGTTTGTCATCTCCGGGCGAGCGACCGGCGTGCGTGTCGAAGAGGCATTTCGCGGTCTCGCCTGGTTCATCCCGTTCGAACTCGCCACCGTTGCGATCCTGTTCGCCTTTCCGGATCTCGTGACCTTCCTGCCCAGGAGCATGGGCCAATGAGCCTTCCCACGCGCCGCCCCGCCCTCGATCGCCCGACACTCGAGCGCCGCCTTGCCGCGATCCGCGAGCGTATGGCCGACGCCGAGATCGACTGTCTCGTCGTCGTCGGCCGCGGCAACATCGCCGAGTTCGGCGCCCAGCATTACCTCTCCGGCTACACCCCGGTACTGCGTAACGCGGCCACCATCGTCGCTCTGTCGGGCGAGCCGATCCTGGCCGTGACCACGCCGTCCGACATCGCCCTCAGTGCGGGTCGGACCCCACTGCGCGACGTCCGGGTCGCAGCCTTCGGATCGGCACCCAACAGCCTCGCCGCATTGATCGCGGCCATGGCCGGGGAGGGGACCGTCGGTGTGGTCGGGCTGGAAGATGTCGTCCCCGCGGCAGAGTTCGCGCGCTGGGTGGCCGCCGCTCCGGCTGCCACCTTCGTCGACGGAGCCGATGTGCTGATGCCGATCAAGATGGTGAAGAGCGCCGACGACATCGTCGCGATGCAACACGCGGGACGGACTGCGGACGAGGCCTTCGAGGTCTTCACGGCATCGCTCCGAGACGGCAAGACGCTCGCCGCCGCGGCCGGAGATGCCGAGGCGGCGCTGCGCGCCTCGGGCGCACACGAAATTCTCGTCTATGCCAGCCCGGGGCCGCATTTCCTGCATCGGCCCGACGGAGTGCCGCCGCGGGATGGTGATCTTCTCACGGTGTTCGTCGAGTTTTCCGATCCGGACGGATACTGGGTCGAACTTGCCCGACTGGTGACGGTCGGAACGCTCGGACCCGACCAGATCGCCGTCGCCGCGGCGGCTGTCGAAGCGATCGAAGTGGCCGGCGCCGCTCTGCGCCCTGGCCGCGCGGCCTCCGAGGCCTTCGCCGACATTGCGGCGGTACTGCGTCGCCACGGCGTCACCTCCGGCCTCTGGGCCGGTCACGGCGTCGGCATCGACCATGATCTCCCGGTCATCGGCGGGGATGACCCGACGCCGCTCGCCGCCGGTATGGTCGTCGCCCTCCACCCGCACATCGTCACGGCCGACGGCGGCGTAGGCGCCTGCCTCTGCGACACCTTCGTCATCGGTGAAGAGGGGACCACGCCGCTCTCCCGTCTGCCGCGAACGCCGGTCGCACTCGCCGTCCCTCCCGCCGCACCGACTGCCGGTGCTGCGCAAATTCCTTCCCCTGTCCGCCAGCCTTGAGGACTCTATGACACCCTTCTGGACCCGCCTCGCCGCCGCCGCGGCAATCGCTTCCCTTGCCGGGACCGCCGTCGCGCAGGAGTGCGCCGACACCCAGATCCGGCTGAGCTACGGCTCACCGATCGCCTCCGACTGGACCAAGTGGGTCGAGGCCTTCAAGGCCGAAGTCGAGGACAAGAGCGAAGGCCGGATCAGCATCCGTGCCTACTCGGACCGGCAGCTCTTTTCTGGCAGCCCGAAGGCCGAGATCGACGGTGTGCTCGACGGTATCGCCGATGCGACGTTGACGTCGACGCTTCTCGTCGCGCTGTTCCTCGACAACCGGTTCGATCTCATCAACATGCCGTTCCTGGTGCCGAGCCACGAGGTGGCCGCACGCGTCGTCGACGGAGAGATCGGCACGATCATGGAAGGCTGGGCGCGCGAGAAGGGGCTGGAGCCGATCGGTTGGGGCGTCAACGGCTTCCGCCAGCTGACGAACAAGTCCAAAAAGGTGAAGACGCCGGCCGATATGAAAGGCATGAAGATCCGCGTTGCGGGATCGAAGCTTTTCATCCGGGCGGTCGGCCTCCTCGGCGCAGATCCGATCACGATGAGCTTCAGCGAACTCTATCCGGCCCTGCAACAAGGCGTTGTCGAGGGTCAAGAAAATCCGCTGTCTGAAATCGAAACGTCAAGCTTCTACAACGTTCAGGACTATGTCGCGATCTGGAACTACGTCTATGATCCGCTGATCCTGTTGATGAACGAAGCCACTTTCGCCGGCATGTGTGAGGGCGATCAGCAGATCCTGCGCGATGCGGCCGTCGTCGCACGCGACACCCAGCGCGCCATCGCCGTCGAGGCCGACAAGACGATGCCGGAGCTTCTGCGGACCGAGCGAGGCATGACCGTGACGCCGTTCGAAGAGGTGGACTTCGAAGCATTCAGGGAGATCGTCTATCCGACGATCCGCAAGGAGTGGGCGCCGATCGTCGGGGAGGAGAACCTCGAGAAGCTCGAGGCCGCCGTTGCAGCCGAATAAGTCCTCGGTCGGCCCTTCAAACGGGAGCGGTACGCCGCCGCTCCCGTCCACGATCGACGAGGGCGGCCGCGTGGATGACGGCGGATTTGCTCCGGAGGATTGGCTGCTCTTCGCGCTGCTGTCCGGAATCGTGGGGCTGTCTGCCGCTTCTGTCGTGGCGCGCTACGCCCTGCCGGGTGTCAACATCGCCTACCTCGACATCCTCTTGCCGGATCTCTTCGTGTGGCTCGCCCTCGTTGCAGCGGCCGCCGGCGTACGCCACGGCGCGCACCTCGGCCTGACGCTCTTGCACGATTGTGCTCCGCCCGTCTTCAAGCGACTGCTCGACTGGTTCTACGTCCTCGCCGGCATCCTCTTCTTCGGCGTTGTGCTCTGGACCGGGTGGGAACTGACCGCTGCACAGATGCGTCGCGGCACGATGTCGGCATTCGGTTACCCGGCGTGGATCGTCACGGCGGCGCTGCCGGTGGCTTCGGCGATCGCTCTGGCACGCTTCCTCGGCGTCATGCGTAAGCTCCTCAAAGCATCATGAGCGTCGTCGCCGTTGCTCTCCTGGGCGGGTTCTTCGTGACCCTGGTCCTGGGGCTCCCGATCTACCTGGCCCTCGGTGCCACGTCGATCGCCGCGATCATCCTGCTCGACCTCGAACCGCTGCGCGTGGTCGCGAGCACGGTTTCATCGAGCATCAACTCGTTCAGTCTCATCGCGATCCCAGTCTTCGTGCTGGCCGGCAACATCCTTGCGGACTCGCAGATCGGCAGCCGGCTCATCGAACTCGCCCTCGCGATCGTGGGGCGGCTTCGCGCCGGTCTTGCCTTCGTCACCGTCGGCGTCGGCCTCTTCTTCGCGGGCATCTCCGGCTCCGGCCCGGCGGATACGGCGGCGTTGGGGGCACCGCTGATTCCGGCGATGGAGAAACGCGGCTACAGTCGGGCCTTCGCCAGCGCTCTCGTTGCGGCGACGGGGGCACTCGGCCTCGTCTTCCCGCCATCGCTCGGTTTTATCATCTACGGCGTCGTCGCGCGTGTTTCGGTCAGCAAGCTGTTCGTGGCGGGCGTCCTGCCGGGGATCCTCCTGGCGTTGGCGCTCGCGGTCGTCGCCTACGTCAAGGCGCGCCGCAACGGGTGGGATCAAGGCGACGCGCCGGCGGCCGGCGTCGATGGCGGGGATTCGGTTGCAACCGCGCCGAACGAACTTGCATGCGGCTATGTTCGCAACGTCGCCCGCGCCTTCGGCCGCGCCTTCTGGGGATTGCTCGCACCGGTGATCATACTCGGCGGCCTCTATGGTGGGGTTTTCACGCCGGGTGAAGTGGCGACCGCCGTCGTCATCTATGCGCTGTTCGTCGCTGTCGTCGTGTACCGCGACCTGTCGGTTCGGGACGTCGCACGGATCATAATTCGGTCGGCCCGCACCACGGGCGTGATCATGATCATCGTCGCCTCCGCCTCGGTGTTCTCCTTCCTCCTCAACACGCAAGGCATCGCGGCGGCCTTCGGCGGCATGCTGTCGACGCTGTCGGACAATCCGCTCCTCTTCCTTCTGGCGGTGAACGTCATCGTCCTTGTCGCCGGCTGCGTGATCGACGGGATCTCCATTACCTACATCTTCGCGCCGATCATGCTGCCGATCGCGATACGCCTCGGGGTCGACCCGACACATTTCGGCGTGATCCTGCTCGTGAACATCGCGATCGGCCAGACGACGCCGCCGGTCGGTGTGAACCTCTTCGTCGCGTGCGCGGTCGGCAGGGTGTCGCTGGCGCAAATCTCGCGGCAAATGCCGGTGATCTTCGTCGCGCAGCTCGTCACGCTCGCACTCGTGACGCTGGTCCCCGGCCTATCGCTCTGGTTGCCGCGAATGTTCGGCCTTTAAAGGAATCCGCGATGATGGATTATGCCAGCCACGCCGAGCGCGACCGCCGCTGGGCCGCGCTTCGGGTCGCGATGCGGGAGGATGGGCTCGACGCTCTCGTCGTGGCCGGATCGGACTTCCGCGGGCAGAAGGGTGGCCTGCGCTACGTCACCGACATGCAGCCTTTCCACCGCTTCGGTTATGCGGTGCTGCCTGTGGAGGGGGACCCCGTCGCCGTCCTGCACCCCGTCCTCGCCTACGACACGCTGAGCGACTGGGTGAGCGACAAGCGGTTCTCTCCGACCCCGGGGTCGACGCTGGCTCAGGTCATCGCCGCATTTCCGCGTCATCACCGGGTCGGCCTCGTTGCGATGGATCAGGCCATGCGCGTCAGCGACCATGCCGCGTTGGTCGAAGCGCTGCCGATGACCCGGTTCGTCTCCGCGGACGCGATGTTCGAGCGGGTGCGCCGCTTCAAGAGCCCCGCCGAACTCGTCGGCGTTGCGGAGGCTGCCACCATCGCCGACGCCTGCTTTGCGCGACTTCTCGACATCGCGCGTCCGGGGCGAACCCATCTCGACGTTCACGCCGAAATGTTGCGGACGGCGACCGCGCTGGGCGCCGTCGAGACGCTTTTCCTGACGATGTACTCGGAGAAGGGGCCGGGTGGCGCCGTGCCGCGGATCACAGCGCCGGCCGCGCGTGAGATCGCACCGGACGCGCCCTTCTGCTTCTCTCTGGAGTTGACCGGCCCATCGGGACATTGGGTCGAGTTCTGCCGCATCGTCGGCTTTTCCGGCGCTTCGGCCGGCGAGATGGCCGAGCTTTGCGAGGCGAGCACGACAGCGGGCCTCAGGGCGCTCTGCCCCGGCACGGTCGGGCGCGAGGTGCAGCGCGCACTGGAGGAGGGGGTCGATCCCGCCTTCGAGGTGTGCCCTGCGTCCGGCCACGCCATCGGCCAGGACGTGATCGAGCAGCCGATGATCGTCCGGGGCGATCCGGGTGAGCAAACCTTCGAGCCGGGGATGGTCGTCGCGCTTCACCCGATGATTCATTCGAAGCTTGCCGGACCGCTCGGTTACGTCGCCGATACCTTCGTCATGGAAGCCGAGCGGCCACGGCAACTGTCCCGCTTCCCCCGCCAGGCCTTCATGGCCCTATGAGGACCAAGTTCATGAAACCACAGGACTGGACCGGCGCGACGGCGCTCGTGACCGGCGCGTCCAGCGGGATCGGCGCGGCCATAGTCCGGGCACTCGCGGGGATCGGGCTAACGGTCGTCGGGGTCGGTCGCGACGGCGCAGCGCTCGATGCCCTCGGCGGCGAATGTGGGATGATTCCCATCGCCTGTGACATCAGGGACCGGGAGCGAATGGCCGCCGAACTGGCGCCCTATGCGGTCGACGTCCTCGTCAACAACGCGGGTGTGATCCCGTCCCACAGCAAGGTTCAGGATCAGCCCGTCCCGGACATCGACGCAATGATCGACGTCAATTTCCGCGCGGCGGTGCTCCTGACGCAGCATTGCCTCGCGGGTATGCTGGAACGCCGGCGTGGACACATCGCCTTCATCGGCTCCAGCGCGGGCTTTGTCCCGCACGGCCAACTCGCAGTGTATGGGGCTACGAAAGCCGGCGTGTCGCTCTTCGCCCAGGCGCTGCGATGCGATCTACTCGGCACGAACGTGCGTGTCACTGAGATCGCGCCGGGGCGCGTCGCGACCCGCCTCTATCGCGACGCGATGGACATGGAGGCGGCGCGCCGAACCTTCTACGAGGCCTACGAGCCGCTTCTCCCGGACGACGTGGCCGCAACACTGGTCGCGGCGCTGACCATGCCGGCGCACGTCGACCTGTCTCGGATTGACATTTTCCCGACGACGCAGGCGGTCGGTGGCTCTCAGATCGTCAGTCCGGATGTGTAGACTCGCGTGGAACGAGGGACCCCGTTAGAGGGGAGAGTCGGTTACGGTCCCGGACGCTGCGCGACGGCATGTGCTGCGCCGCCCGCGAACAGCTCGTCCGCGACACGGCGCACGATCTCCTCGACCGCGAGCACCGCAGGGAGCCGAGTTCCGCGCAGCCTCGCAATGGTGACCTCGCGCGCAAGGCCGGCGATCGGCGCCTGAACGAGGTGTGCGTCGAGCGCCTGGCGCCGGCTCGCAGCGACGATGGCCGCGACCTCGCCCGTGGCGAGCAGCGCGGGCAGCGCGGTCGGCGCATCGACCTCCACCCTCGGCGCCACGGAAAGACTGCGCGCGGCGGCGGCCCGCTCGACCAGACGGCGAAGACCATGCCGCGGGCTCGGGAGGGCGAGCGGCAGGGCGAGCGCGGCCTCGATCGTCACCGCGTGATCCGCCACCAACGTCTGCGAGCCGACGAGGACGAGGTCATCGCGCCAGAACGGCCCCGCGGCGTGGATCGGCAGAATCTCGTCGCGGTAGAGCGATGCGAGATCGAGCGTTCCCGACGCGAGGCCATCTGCCAGATCGCCGCTTTGCGCACCGACCAGCGTGAGGCCGACATCGGGAAACCGGGCCGCCACCTCGGCGACGGTCGGAGGCGCGATCGAGGGTGCCAGGCTCGCGAGAAGCCCCAGCCGCACCCGGCCACGGATCGCGGAAGTCGGCACTTTGATCCCACGCTCGAGCGCACGCAGCGAGGCGAGCACCTGCTCGGCCCGACGCGACAGTTCGCGTCCCTTTTCGGTCGGATGCATTCCGCGGCCGTCGCGCTCGAAGAGGCGGCACCCGTACTCGGCCTCGAGCGCGGCGACGTCGGCGGTGAGAGCGGAGGGTACCGTGCCAAGAAGCCGGGCGGCCTTGGTCGCGCTGCCGGTTTCGGCGATGACGATGACGCTGCGCAGATGACGGAAGGTCGGCATCAAGCCAGCATAACAGACATTACAAATTCTGAAATCTGCTAGTACCCCACCGCGCGTTCCGGGCAGCACCTCTCTGACTTAGGGTCCGATGATCGAGCCAGGTGGAGGATCGACCTTATCTCCGGCAGCCGGAGGACGGGTCGGCAGAACGCTTCGCCAGCTCCGGGGGAAGCAATGAGCGTACGGATGAGATTGCGCCGCGCGAGCGTCGCCGTCGTCGCCCTGTCACACGGACTGAGCGATCGCCTCCAGGGTGGCGGCGCGAACCGCCATCATCTCGCGGCTCGGCGGTCGCACGGCGAGGTGGGCGAGCGCCAGGGTGCGGGTGAGCCGCGGGCGCAGGATCGGCTGGACGACGAGCAGCCCGGCCGCGACCTCGGGCGCGACGGAGAAGGCCGGCAGGATCGAGTGCCCGAGCCCCGCCGCGACCAGCTTCTTGATCGCCGACACGCTGTCGAGTTCGACCGCCACCGCGAGCTTCAGCCCCAGCCGGGCGGTCTGCGCATCGAGGATGCGGCGCAGACCGCTGCTGGGGCCGGGCAGGATCAGCTTGATCCGCTGAACCGCCGCAAGGTCGGCGCCGTCGGCGACCGGTGCGTCGCGCGCGCTGACGAAGCAAAGGGGCTCCTCGACCAGCGGCTCGGATGCGAGCCCGCTCACGTCGGCGCCCGCGTAGATGATCGCGTAGTCGGCGGAGCGGCTCCGCACGAGATCGGCGGAAACCGGGCTCAGCGCCTCAATCACCCGCAGCTTCAACTCCGGGAAACGGGCGTCGACGATCGACAGGATGCGCGGCAGCAGGGAATCGCCGACGCTCACGGGGAGCGCGAGACTGACCGTTCCGCTCGGCGCCGCCTCGTCCCGCAGCGCCTCGCCGATGGCGTCGAGGTCGGCGAGGATGAGCGCGGCTTCGAGGGCGAGGCGGTGTCCAGACGTCGTCGGCCGCACGCCGCGCCCCGTCCGCACGAGCAGAGGTTGCCCCAGCTCGTCCTCGAGCCGGCGGATCTGCCGGCTCACTGCCGGTTGCGAGAGACCGAGCGATTGGGCGGCGCGCGAGATGCTCGCGAGCTCTACGGTGCGGACGAAGTAGCGCAGCCCGTCGACTTCCAAGACATGCCCTCCCGCCGTGCGCCCTCGCGAGCATACCGCCGAGGGGCGGCGCGACAAGGTGCGCCCGCCGAACGAATGCGCGAGCCCTCAGCCCGAGAAGCATCGAAGAGAACAGCATGAGCGTCGAACGGATCGAAGCCGACTACCTCATCGAGACCGCCTACGAGCCTCAGGTCGCGGCAGAGACCATGGCCGGCGAGCAGTCGAGCGGCACGTTCCGCCCGGTGCCGGGCGAGACGGAGGAGCTGAAGGCGCGCGCCGCGGCCCGGGTCGAGCGGCTCGAGATCGTCGGTACCGCAGAGGCGCCGTCGCTTCCGACCGCCGGCGTCGCCGCCGACGCGAAGGTGACGCGGGCGCAGGTCACGCTGTCCTGGCCGATCGACAATCTCGGCCCGTCGCTGCCGAACCTGATGGCGACCGTCTCCGGCAATCTCTCCGAGTTGAAGCAGGTGTCGGGCCTGCGTGTGCTCGACATCCGCCTTCCGGACGTCTTCGCGGAGGCCTACCAGGGACCGCAGTTCGGCGTCGCGGGAACGCGGCGGCTCGCCGGGGTCGCCGAGGGGCCGTTGATCGGCACGATCGTCAAACCCAGCGTCGGCTTCAGCCCTGCCGAGACCGCGGCGCTGGTGAAGACGCTCGCCGAGGCCGGCATCGACTTCATCAAGGACGACGAGCTGCAATCCGACGGACCGTCCTGCCCGTTCGAGGCGCGTGTCGAGGCGGTGATGGCGGTGATCGACGAGGTCGCCGACCGCACCGGCAAGAAGTTGATGTACGCGTTCAACCTGACAGGCGAGCTCGACCAGATGCGCCGCCGCCACGACCTCGTCATGCGGCTCGGCGGAACCTGCGTGATGGCGAGCCTCAACTCTGTCGGACTCGTCGGCTTCGTCGAGCTGCGCCGGCACGCGGCTTTGCCGATCCACGCCCATCGCAACGGCTGGGGCTACCTCTCGCGCCATCCGCTGCTCGGCTGGTCGTACCTCGCCTGGCAGAAGTTCTGGCGCCTCGCGGGAGCCGACCACATGCACGTCAACGGCCTGCGCAACAAGTTCTCGGAGCCGGACGAAAGCGTCATCGCTTCCGCGAAGGAGTGCCTCACGCCGATGTTCGAGGCCAAGCCGTGCACCGTGATGCCGGTGTTCTCGTCGGGGCAGACGGCCTTGCAGGCACCGGACACCTTCGCGGCGATCGGAACCGACGACCTCATGTATCTCGCCGGCGGCGGAATCATGGCTCATCCCGGCGGTCCGGCCGACGGTCTCGCCAGCCTGCGGCAGGGGTGGGAGGCCGCCATGGCCGGCATCCCTCTGGACGTATACGCCAGAGACCACGGGCCGCTGGCGGAAGCGATGAAGACGTACGCATGAGTCCTCTGCCCACCGATCGGCCGTTGCTCGCCTGGTACGGCGACGATTTCACCGGCGCTTCCGGCGTGCTCGAGGCGATGACCTTCGGCGGCGTCGGCGCGGTGCTGTTCCTGGGGCTCCCCACAGCCGACCAGCTCGCCCGCTTCGCCGGCTATGGCGCGGTCGGTATCGCCGGCATCGCCCGCTCCCAGAGCCCGGCTTGGATGGATCGCGAGCTGCCGCCGGTGTTCCGCTTCCTGGAGGGGCTCGGCGCGGCGATCACCCAATACAAAGTGTGCTCGACGTTCGATTCCTCGCCGACCGTGGGCTCGATCGGGCACGCCTACGACCTCGCCGCCCCGATCCTGGCTGGGCGCTGGACGCCGATGCTCGTCGCCGCGCCCGGCAACAGCCGCTTCCAGGTGTTCGGCAACCTGTTCGCTTCGGTCGGCGCGACCGGCTATCGCATCGACCGCCACCCGACGATGAGCCGCCACCCGGTGACGCCGATGACCGAGGCCGACCTCGGTCGCCACCTCGCGCGCCAGACGGACGCCGAGATCGGTCTCGTCGACATCGTCGCGATGCGGCGCGGCACGGCCGGCGAGGCGCTGGCAAGGGAGCTGGAGCGCGGCGCCAGGATTGTCTCGCTCGACGTAATCGATCCGGAGACATTGGCCGAAGCCGGGCGCCTGGTTTGGGAGACCCGTGGCCAACGGCTGTTCGCGATCGCCTCGCAGGGGCTGAACTATGCGCTCCTCGCCCACTGGTACGCTGCCGGGCTGCTCGCCGAGCCGGCCGCGCCGCCGGTGATGCCGCGCGCCGCGCGGATCGCGTGCGTCTCCGGCTCCTGCTCACCGGTGACGGCCGATCAGATCGCCTGGGCCGAGACGAACGGGTTCCGTGCCATCCGGCTCGACGTCGCGCCCGCGGCGGTCGGGGGCCGGCCGTGGCAGGCCGCGCTCGCGGCGGCGGCCGACAGCGCGGCCGCGGCGGCGTCCGAGGGCGCCGACCCGCTAGTGTTCACCGCGCGCGGCCCGGACGATGGCGCGGTCGCCGCCCTGAACGCGGCGATCGCGGTCGCCGGCGCCGACACCGGTGCGGTGAACGCGTTGATCGGCCAGGGACTCGGCCGTCTGCTCGCCGACGTGCTCGCCCGCACCGGGGCGCGGCGCGGCATCATCGCCGGCGGCGACACCTCGAGCCACGCCACCACGGAGCTCGGCGTCTACGCGCTGACCGCGCTGGCGCCGACCGATACGCCAGGCGCCGCACTGTTCCGCGCCCACGCCGACGCGCCTGAAGCGGACGGCCTCGAGGTCGCCCTGAAGGGCGGTCAGATGGGCAGCCCAGACTACTTCGGGCGCATGCGGGGTGGTGCCTAGGCCCACCCCACGACGAACCGCCGGGCGCTCGCCGGCGCGCAACCAGAAAACACCTCAGGGAGGACGGACGAAATGAAACACCTGATCTTGGCGGCACTCGCCGCCGGCCTCATGTCCACCGCGGCGCACGCCCAGGACGTCGCGATCGCGGTCCACGTCGACCCTTCGAACGTGATGTACAAGCTGGCTGAGAAGATGGCCGCCGGTATTGAGGAGAAGTCGGGCGGCGCGATGTCCACGGCGGTGCTCGGCGCCGAGGTGGGAGGCGAACGCGACCAGCTCGAGGCCGGCTCGAGCGGCGAGTACCAGATCGTTCTCGGCGGCTCGGTGCCGATGTCGCTCTACGCACCGAAATATGCCGCGTCCGACATGCCGTTCGTCTGGTCTTCCTCGGACGAGGCGCGCCAGGTCTATGAAGGCGACATGGGCGCTGCCGTGCAGAAGGCGTTCGAGGAGAACGCCAACCTGCATCTCCTCGGCCTGTCGCTGCGCAACCCACGCGTCCTGACGTCGAATTCCGCGGTCAACGGGCCGGAGGACGTGAAGGGCGTGCGGATGCGCGTGCCGGAGGTGAAGACCTGGATCGACGTGTGGTCGGGGATCGGCGCGCTGCCGAGCCCGATCGCCTGGCCCGAGGTCTACACCTCGCTGCAGACCGGCGTCATCGACATGGAGGAGAATCCGGTCGAGATCATCTATTCGGCAAAGCTGTTCGAGGTGCAGAGCCACGTCGCGAAGACGAACCACGTCTATTCGTTCTTCCACTGGCTGGCCAACAACGAGTGGTACCAGGGCCTGTCGGACGACGACCGTGCCATCGTCGACGCCGCCGCCGAAGAAGCGATCGCCTGGGGCGACGTCCAGGTCACGCAGAGCGCTGACGAGCTCTACGCGAAGCTGGAGGAGGCAGGGATGGAGGTGACTGAGCCCGATCTCGCCGCCTTTCGCGCGCTCGCCAAGCCGGCGGTGGAGAACGCAGCGGCGAATTTCGCCCCGGAGGTCCGCGACTACGTCCTCTCCAAGCTGAACTGATCCGGGCCAGCGCGAACATCGGGGCCGGCCTCGGCCGGCCCCTTTCGCCGTCACCTCGCGACCCGCCACCGCGGGCGGGCTCGCCGCATCGGGGTCATATGCAAGCCTTCTGGAAAACCATCGAAATCCTCACCGTCGCGACGTTTCTCGGCGCTCTCTTCGTGATGTTCCTGCAGGTCGCGGCGCGTTATGCGATCGGCACCGCCGTACCGTGGACGGACGAGACGTCGCGCTGCCTGTTCATCGCCTCGATCTTCATCGGCGCGGCGTTGTGCCAGCGCCGGTCCGAGCACACCCGCATCACGGTGCTGCTCGATCACCTCTCGCCGTCGGCGCGGCGCGCATGCGAATTCGCCGCGAACGTCTTGTCCGCGATCATCGCCGCGGCGCTCGCCTACGGCGCGCTCGACCAGGTGCTCAATGGCCGCAACCAGATGCTGGCGACGCTGCCGATCTCGTTTTCCTGGCTCTACGCCATCCAGGGCCTCAGCCTCTCGCTGATGCTCCTTCTCCTGCTGCGCAGCCTGTGGACCGGCATCGGGCCCAACCGGGGACGCCACGCCGAATGATCATCTTCGCCGCCCTGTTCGGGACGCTGCTCGTCCTCCTGTTTCTCGGCGTCTCGGTCGGCCTCTCGCTGATCGGCGCGTCGCTCGCGGTCCTCGCCTACGCCCGCGGGCTCGGCGAGATCCCGTTCGAGATGCTCGCCCAGCGCACGCTCTACGGCGTCAACAGCTTCACCCTTCTCGCGATCCCGGCCTTCCTCCTCATCGGCCGGCTGATGAACGACTCGGGGATCGCCGATCGCGTCTTCAACATCGCGCGGGCCATCGTCGGTCCGGTGCGCGGCGGCCTCGGCCACGTCAACGTGCTCTCCAGCATGCTCTTCGCCGGGATGTCGGGATCGGCGGTGGCCGACGCGGGCGGTCTCGGTCCCGTGCAGATGAAGGCGATGGAGAAGGACGGTTACGTCCGCGGCTTCGCCGCCGCCGTCACGGTCAGCTCGTCGACCATCGGCCCGATCATCCCGCCGAGCATCGCCGCGGTGATCTACGGCGCCATCGCCAACGTCTCGATCGCGGCGGTGTTCATCGGTTCGATCCTGCCGGGGATCCTGATGGGGGTCAGCCTGATGGTGCTCGTCGCGATCATCTCGCACCGGCGCAAATATCCGGTCGGGCCGCGGGTCGATCTGCGCACCTTCGCCACCGCGATCGGCCGCGGGATCCTGCCGATCCTGACACCGGTGATCATCATCGCCGGCATCCTGTCGGGCCTGTTCACGCCGACCGAGGCGTCGGCGGTGGCGCTCGTTTACTGCATGGCGGTGGCCTTCCTCGTCTACCGGACGATCACGCTGCGGCAGTTCTGGGTGATCTGCCTCGAGACGGCGAAGGATACCGCGACACTCCTCCTCATCATCGCCGGATCGGCGCTCTACGCCTGGGTGTTGGCCCGCTATCAGGTGAACACGCAGATCGTCGACTTCCTGTCGAACAACATCGGCAACAAGTATCTGCTGCTCATCCTCCTCAACGTGTTCCTGCTCGTCGTCGGCTGCTTCATCGACGCGGTGCCCGCGCTGTTCATGCTGACGCCGCTGCTTGTGCCGCTCATCGCCAAGTTCGGCATCGACCCCGTCCATTTCGGCGTGGTGATGATCATCAACCTGATGATCGGCCTGATCACGCCGCCGGTCGGCACGGTGCTTTTCACGGTGCAGAAGGTCGCCGACATCCCGTTCGGCGTGCTCGTCAAAGAGGTGGCGCCATTCTACATCCCGCTCTTCGTCGTCCTCCTCCTCGTGACCTTCGTGCCGTGGCTGGTCCTCGGCCTGCCGGGACTTCTGCTTTGACCATCCAGAAACGGATCAAACCATGACTACGCTCGTCTTCGGTGCCCTCGGTCATGTCGGATCGTGGGTGGCCCACGACCTCGTGGCGCGCGGCGACGACGTCGCGATCTTCGACGCCGGCGCCGGCCGGTTCGACAGTCTCGGGATCGACTATCTCGAGCCCTACCGCGACCGCTTCGCCCTCGAGGAGGTCGACGTCCTCGACACCCACACCCTGTTCGAGCGCATGCGCGCCTATGACGGCCGGATCGACGCCGTGATCTTCGGCGTCGCGGTGATCGCCGGGCCGAACTTCGCGCGCCGGCCGTTCCGCCACATCGAGATCAATACGATGGGGATGCTCAACGTCATCGAGGCATGCCGCATCCTCGGCGTGCCGAAGTTCATCAACCTCTCCTCGGGCGCAGTCTACGGCAATCATCCGGGCGGCCAGACCGAAGAGACGCCGTACATGGCGACCGATCTCTACTGCGCCACGAAGATCGCCAACGAAGTGCTGGCGCTCCAATACGGCGCGACCTACGGGATCGACGTGCGCAACGCGCGCCTTTTTGCCGTCTACGGGCCCGGCAAGCTGCCGTCGCGCATGCACGTCCTCTACCAGGCGCTGTTCGGGCCGCTCGAGGGGATCGACGGCGTGTCGACGCCGGCCGGCGGCGACCAGATGATGGACTGGACCCATGTGCGCGACACCGCGGCCGGGATCGTCCGTGTCCTCGACACCCCCGGCATCGCGGGTCAGTCCTTCAACATCTCCAACGGCAACGCAGTGACGCATCGTGACATCGTCGCGGCGGTGCAGGACGTCGTCGGCCGCGACACCCGCGTCACGATGGGGCCGGGCAAGTTCCTCGACCGCGGCGCGCCGCTTGACATTTCGCGCGCCCGCGAGACGCTCGGCTTCACGCCGAAATTCGCCGATATCCGCGACGGCGTCATCGACTACAAGGACTGGCTCGACCGCGCTCGCTGAGCGCGGCTGGCGTGGCGCGGCGCTGCTCCTGCGGTTGCGGCCGGGGCGCCTTGGCTGGCCTCACCGGCCTGGATCCGCCTGTCGACTACACCGCCTCGGCCAGCCGATAGCGAGGCGCCGGACGGTCGTGCGACAGGTTCGGCTCCAGCGCAGCCCGGGCCGCGAGAAAGGCGTTCCAGTCTGCAAGATCGGGGAGGGAGGGGATCGTCACCGTCTCGCCCGCCTCGAAGCCGGCGAGCGCGGCCTCGACGAGGAGGCCGGGGGCCATCTTCATCACGTCGGGAACGGCGGACACGTCGGCCCCGGCGCGGTCGAACAGCTCGGTCTTCGTGAAGCCCGGCAGGACGGCCTGCAGGCGGACCCCGCTCCCCGCCACTTCGCCCTGCAGCGCCTCGGTCAGCGCCAGCACGTACGCCTTACCGGCGACGTAGACCGCGTGGAACCGCTGCGGCGCCATCACCACCGCCGAAGAGATGTTCGTGATGCCGCCCCGCCCGCGCGCGGCGAAGGCCGCGGCCGCGGCCAGCGTCAGCTCCTGCAGGGCGACGACGTTGACCGCCATCAGCGGCGCGTACCTGCGCGTCTCGCCCCCGAGTACGGGCCCGGCGACCCACAGGCCGGCGCAGTTGACCACACGGTCGAGCCGCGGGTCCGAGCTGATCCGCCCCGCGACACGGGCGACATCGCCGGCATCGGTGAGGTCCGCGCGGCAGACCTCGACGGCGACGGCGTGGTCGTCCCGCAGTCCGGCTGCCAGGGCGTCGAGCCGCTCGGCGTCGCGCGAAACGATGACGAGGTCGTGCCCCCGTCGCGCGAGTTCCTGGGCGAACGCCTTGCCGATGCCGGATGATGCGCCCGTCACGAGCGCGGTGCCTGTGTTCGTGGTCATGGTCGCTCCTTGAGGCCCGGACCGTCCGGGAAAACCATGACCGGACGCTACACGGCCTGGGAGGCTGCGATTACTATATCTATGGATGGATCATCACGCCGCGGATCTTCGTCTATCCATCGGGCAGAAGGAGATCCCGTCATGATGCTTGATTGGAATACTTACCGTGACGAACTCAAGGCCGGCGTTGGTGCCTTGGGTCGGCTGAGCCCGGAGACCGTTCGGGGCTATGTCGGCCTATCCTCCGCCGGCGCGAAGAAGGACGTCCTCGGCGCCAAGACGCGCGAGCTGATCGCTCTGGCGGTCGCCGTCGCCCAGCGCTGTGACGGTTGCATTACGATCCACACCGAGCAGGCGCTGAAAAACGGCGCGAGCGAGGACGAGATCGCCGAGGCGCTCGGGGTCGCGGTCGCGCTCGGTGCCGGCGCCTCGCTCGTCTACTCGACGCGCGTGATGGACGCCGTCGCCGCCTACCACACGATCGAGGCATGAGCGGCCGGCCGATCCGCGTCGGCCACATCGACCTTTCCTTCCACGACGCGTCGTCCCGCGCGGTCGAGGCCATCCTTGTGGAGGTGGGTCATGCGGTCGAACGCTCCGCCGCGCCGCACGAGGAGATGTTCGCCCGGCTCGGACGCGGCGAGGTGGACGTTCTCGTCTCGGCCTGGCTGCCGGCGAGTCACGGCGCCTATCTCGCCCCTTTCGAGGCGGACGTGCGCAAGCTCGGCATTCTCTACGAGCCCTACTGCTTCTGGGGCGCGCCGCACTACGTGCCGGACGCGATCGAGCGTCGCCGACCTCGTCGGTCCTATGGCGCTCCGGCGGATGGAGCGGCTCATCCAGGGGATCAATCCCGGCGCCGGCATCAGTCGTTTTTCGAAGGCGATCCTATCCGCCTACGAACTCGATGCGGTCGGTTACCACTTCGAAACAGGCACCGAGGCGGACTGCTTCGGCCGCTACGAGCGGGCGGTCGCCGAGCGTCGCTGGGTGGTGGTCCCCTTGTGGCACCCACAGTGGCTGAACCACCGCTACCGGATCCGCGAACTCGAGGAGCCGCGCGGCCTCCTCGGCGGCAACGATGCGGCAACGCTCATCGTTCGCAAGGACGCCGAGGCGCTGATCGGAGAGGCGACCCTTTCCCGCCTGTCCCACCTGACCCTCGGCAACGGACACGTCAGCGCGCTCGACGACGCGCTCCGACGAGCGCGACCCTCATGACGCGGCGCCGGGCCCACAGGCGCCTCGCTCGGGGCCGCACCGAGCGAGGCCGCAGGCGTCGCCGGCGCGGGGGTGCGCCTCAGTCCCACCCCTCCAGTACGATCTTGCCCTTCGCGCGGTGGCTCTCCAGCAGAGCGTGGGCGCGCTTCAGGTTGGCCGCGTTGATCGCGCCGTAGCTCTCGCCGAGCGTCGTCTTCAGCGTGCCGTCGTCGATCAGGCGGGAGACCTCGTTCAGGAGCTCGCCCTGCTTCTCGATGTCGGCGGTGCCGAACATCGAGCGGGTGAACATGAACTCCCAGTGCGTCGACACGCTCTTCCGCTTGAAGGGCGAGACGTCGAGCGTCTCCGGGTCGTCGATCAGCGCGAACCGGCCCTGCGGGGCGATCAGCTTGGCCACCTCGGGGAGGTGCTCGTCGGTGTGGGTCGTGGAGAACACGAAGGCGGGCGCGCCGATGCCGAGCGCCTCGACCTGCGCGGCCAGCGGCTGCGTATGGTCGATGACGTGGGTGGCGCCGAGGCCCTTCGCCCATGCCGTCGTCTCGCCGCGCGAGGCGGTGGTGACGACGGTGAGATCGGTCAGCTTCGCGGCGAGCTGCGTCGCCATGGAGCCGACACCGCCCGCCCCGCCGATGATCAGGATCGCGCGCGCCGCGCCGGGCACCGGCCGGCGCACGTCGAGCCGGTCGAACAGCGCCTCCCAGGCGGTGATGGTCGTGAGCGGCAGGGCGGCCGCTTCGGGGGCCGAAAGGCTCGCCGGCTTCGTGCCGACGATGCGTTCGTCGACGAGATGATACTCGGCGTTCGTGCCCGGGCGGCCGATCGCCCCGGCGTAGAACACCAGGTCTCCGGGGGCGTAGAGGGTCGCCTCGCGGCCGACGGCCTCGACCACGCCGACCGCATCCCAGCCGAGCACCCTCCAATCGCCCGCAGCGGGCGCGGCCTGCATGCGAACCTTCGTGTCCACCGGGTTCACCGAAACGGCCTGCACGGCGACGAGCAGGTCGCGGCCCACCGGCGTCGGCCGGGGGAGCGTGATGTCCTGGAGGGAGCGGTCGTCCTCGATCGGCAGGGACGTCTGATAGCCGACAGCGCGCATAAGGGTCTCCATTGCGGATTGCTGCCAGCCGAAGTGACGATTACTTCTCAATTCACCAAGAACGCACATTTCTAACCCATAGTGTCGAAAAGGATACCGGGATGGCGAAGGCTCGGCACGAGCGGTTCGATTGCTCGCCTGGATGCGCCGTCGAGGCGGCGCTGCAATTCATCGACGGGAAGTGGAAGGGGGTGATCCTCTACCACCTCCTCGCCGGGACGATGCGGTTCAACGAGATCCGCAGGGCGATCCCCAGCGTCACTCAGCGCATGCTGACGAACCAGCTTCGCGAGCTGGAAGCGGACGAGCTGATCACCCGCACCGTCTATGCCGAGGTCCCGCCGAAGGTGGAGTACGGCCTCACCGAACGCGGCCGGACGCTCGAGCCGGTCCTGTCGGCGCTGAGAGCCTGGGGTGTCGATCATTCCGGCGTAGCCCTGAGCACGGACGAGACCGGTGCGAGCACCGCGAAGGTCGCGTGACCGCGTAAGCGGAGCCGCGCGGACGCAAGGCACGCGGGCGGGGTCGGTGTGCGTGATCATCGGTATGTCCGGGCTGCGGATACGGGAAGCTTAGTCGACCCCTGCCTGCGGGCCGAAGGTCGTTTGCACCGCGTTTCCGGACATCGGCTGTCCGCAATATCGATCTGATTTATACTTGGAGATAAGAAGTCGAAGCCGGGAAAATCGGCTTTACTCGCGACATCGCCAACGGACGAGGTTGCCATGATTACCGTGGGTCTCATCGCCGTCCCCCCGATGCAGCTCATGTCGCTCGCCGCGATGACCGTCCTGCAAACGGCCAACTCCCTGGCCGACGACCCGGCCTATCGCATCGAGCTGGTGTCCGAGGCCGGCGGGCTCGTCGTGACCTCGGTCGGCTTCGGGGTCGACACGAGGCCCATCGGAGACGCTCGCTTCGACACCGTACTGGTCAGCGCGTTCGCCGGCACGCAGGCCCCCTCGCCCTCTCTGGCCGCGTCCGTCGGGCGGCTGGCCGCCGATGCGCGGCGGGTGGGGTCCTTCTGCACCGGAGCGTTCGTACTCGCCGAAGCGGGGCTCCTCGACGGGCGTCGCGCGACGACGCACTGGCGCCAACTCTCCAGGCTGGAGCGGGCCTTTCCCCGTGTCCGCCTGTTGCGAGATCGGCTCTACGTCAACGACGGGAAGTTTTGGACCGCCGCCGGGATGACCGCCGGGATCGACATGATGCTCGCCTTCGTCGAGGCCGATCTCGGCGAGGAGGCGGCGCGGGCGATCGCCGAGCGCATGATCATGGAGCGGCGGCGGCCGGGCGGCGGAATGCAGGTGTCCAGCCTCCTGACGCTCAACCCCAAGACGGATCGGATCGAAGCCGTTCTGACCTTCGCCAAGAAGAACCTCAAAACGCGGCTGACCGTGTCGCAGCTTGCCGACGTCGCGCATCTGTCGCCCCGCCAGTTCAGCCGGTCCTTTCACGCAGCGACCGGCCAGTCCCCCGCCAAGGTGGTCGAGCGGCTGCGGGTGGAGGCGGCGCATGCGATGATCGTCGCCTCGCGTCACTCGCTCGACACCATCGCCGCCGAGACCGGCTTTGCCGATCGCGAGCGCATGCGCCGGGCGTTCCTGCGCGTCCACGGCCGACCCCCACAGGATCTCAGGCGCACCGCACGCGAACTCGCAGCCGCCTGACCCCCACCCCACGACATCGACCGGCCCCCGGACCGGCGCCGCGCGCGCCGAGGGGAGCCCTCTGCCCAACCATTGGAGGCAATCCGCCATGTTCACCCTGACCATCAACGGCGAGGCGCGCGACGTCGACGCCGACGAGGGCACGCCGCTCCTCTTCGTCCTGCGCGACACGCTCGGGATGACCGGAACCAAGTATGGCTGCGGCATCGCCCAGTGCGGCGCCTGCACGGTGCTCCTGGACGGGTCGGCGATGCGCTCTTGCCAGCTCCCGGTGGAGAGTGTCGGCACGTCGGAGGTCACGACGATCGAGGCCGTCGAGGCGGACGACGTCGGCAAGCGCGTCGTCGCGGCGTGGATCGAGGGGCAGGTGCCCCAGTGCGGCTACTGCCAGTCCGGGCAGGTGATGGCCGCGACCGCGTTGCTGAAAGAGACGCCCGAGCCCGGCGACGACGACATCCTCTACGGCATGTCCAACATCTGCCGCTGCGGGACCTACAACGCCATCGCCGCCGCCGTGCGGCAGGCCGCCAAGGCGTGAGGGGCGCCATGATCCTCGCCCCCGCGTCCGCCCTCGAACTTGCGACTGGCGGCCTCTCCCGCCGCGCCTTCATTCTCCGCTCCGGCGCCTTCGTGCTCGGCGCAGCGCTCCCCACCCGTGTCCTCGCCGACGTGGCAGGCGCAGGTGAGGGCGCGGCCGCCATCGCCCCGGCGCCCGGCACCCGCGTCGCCGCCTTCATCGAAATCGGCGCCGACAATTCGGTGCGCTTCCTGTCTCCGTTCGTGGAGGGCGGGCAGGGCATCGCCACCGGCATGGCCCAGACGGTGGGCGAGGAGCTCGACGTCGACCCCGCCCGCATCGCCGTGGAGTGCGCCCCGCCCGGGCCCGACTACATGGTGGTGAACGGCATGCGCCTCACCGGCGGCAGCTTCTCCACCCGTTCGTCGTTCCCGATCGTGCGCCGCCTCGGGGCCACCGCGCGCGACATGCTGGTGCGCGCCGCCGCCGCCCGGCTCGAGGTCGACGCGGGCAGCCTCACCACGCACGACGGTACGGTCGTCCACGCCCCGTCCGGCCGCACGCTCAGCTACGGCGTCCTCGCCGAAGAGGCATTGGCGTTGACCCCGCGCGAGGACGTGGCCCTGCGCGATCCGGCGACCTTCCGCTGGATCGGCAAGCCGGTCGGCCGGATCGACGTCGCCGACAAGTCGCGCGGCCTGGCGAAGTACACGATCGACCTCGCCGTGGACGGCATGCTGTTCGCCGCCGTCGTTCACGCCCCGCACTATCGGACAGAGCCGAAATCCCTCGCCAAAGAGGCGGACGTGAAGGCGATGCCCGGCGTCCACTCGGTCCATACGCTGCCCGGCGCGGTGGCGGTGACGGCGGACTCGTGGTGGCGTGCCCGCAAGGCGGTCGAGGCGCTCGACGTCACCTGGACCGCTCCCGAGCCGACCGGCATCGCCACCGTCGCGGCGGACTTTTCCTCGGACGGAATGCTCGCCGCGTTGCGGGGATCCACCGAGGAAGGCGTCTCCGTGGAGGCGGAGGGCGACACCGACGCCGCCTTTGCCGCCGCGGCGACGACCATCGAAGCCGAGTACCACGCGCCGTACCTCAACCACGCTCAGCTCGAGCCGCCGTCCGCCATCGCCCGTTTCAACGAGGACGGCACGCTGGAGGTGTGGCTTCCCAACCAGATGCCCGAGGCGTTCCAGAAGCTGTGTGCGGACGCGGGCGGGGTCGAGCCGGACAAGGTGCGCATTCACTCGCCCATCCTCGGCGGCTTCTTCGGCCGGCATTTCACCTACGGGACCGGCAATCCATTCCCGCAGGCGATCGCGCTCGCGAAGGCGACGGGCCGGCCGGTCAAACTCGTCTGGTCGCGGGAGGAGGAGTTCAGGATGGACGCCATGCGCCCGCTCTCCTTCACTCGGCTGAAGGCCGCGATCGGCGCGGACGGCATGCCCACGGCGATCACCACCCGCACGGTCGGCGAAGGACCGCTGGGGCGCTACTTCGGTCTTACCCCCGACTCGTCGGCGGTGGAGGGCATTACCGAGAAGTCCTACGCCGTCCCGAACCGTTCGATGGAATACGTGAAGCTTCCGCATCCGGTGAACATCGCCTTCTGGCGCTCCGTCGGCCACTCCATGAACGACTTCTTCTACGAGGGCTTTCTCGACGAAATCGCCGAGGCGGGCGGCAGAGACCCGTTCGAATTGCGCAAGGCGTTGCTGGCGCACTCCCCCCGTCACCTGACGTTGCTGGACGAGGTCGCGAACATCTCCGGCGGCTGGAAGCGCGGGCCCTACGAGGTGGACGGCAACCGGCGCGCGCGCGGTCTCGCCATGGCCTCGCCGTTCGGCTCGGAGACCGCGACCATCGCCGAGGTGTCGCTCGAGGACGGCAGCGTGAAGGTCCACCACGTCTGGGTCGCGTTCGATCCGGGGAGCGTGGTGAACCCCGCCATCGTCAAGGCGCAGGTCGAATCGGCCGTCGCGCTGGGCCTCTCGGAGACGCTCGTCGAGCAGGCGGTCTACGAGAACGGCCTCCGGCGCGACGCCAACTACGACACGTATCAGGTGCTGCGGCGCGAGATGATGCCGCAGGTCACCGTCTCCATCGTCGAGAGCGGCGCGCCGATGGGCGGCGTCGGCGAGCCTGGGCTGCCCGGCGTACCGGGCGCGGTGGTCAACGCCGTCGCGGCGCTGACCGGCGTCCGGGCGCGCAGCCTGCCGCTCGCCAACACGCAGCTTTCGGGCGCATAAGGGAACAGACTCATGACGAATGAACGGAACGGCGCGCGGCGGCGGTCGCGCGAAGGATGGCGTGCGGCCGTGTGTCTGGCTCCGGTCTTGGCGACGGTCCTCTCGGCCGGGGCGGCACATGCCGACGGCGATCCTGCCGCGGGCAAGCGCGTCTTCGCTCGCTGCCAGAGCTGCCACCAGGTCGGCGAGAAGGCCCGCAACCTCGTCGGCCCGGAGCTGAACGGCGTCATCGGCCGCACCAGCGGGACGGTCGCCGGTTATGCCTATTCGCCGGCCCTCAAGGATGCGGCGATCACATGGGACCATGACACGATCGCAGCGTTCGTGGCGAAACCACAGGCCGTCGCGAAGGGCACGCGGATGCCGCCGGCCCCGCCGCTGAAGCCGGCCGACGTCGACAACCTCATCGCCTACCTCGCGACGTTCGCCGCCGACGGCGGCGCGGCGCAGTGACAGGAGAACCCGTCATGCACCACCATCTCACGCGGCGCGGCTTCTGCCTGTGCTGCACGGCCGCCGCCGTCGCCGGCCGCGGCTGGCTTTCCCCGGCTGAGGCGTGGGCCGAAGCGGCGAGCATCGTCGATAGGATGCGCGCCGCCGCCGCGGACGCCGAGATCACCGTCCATCGCCTCCGCGGCAACGTGGCGGTGCTGGAAGGCTCCGGCGGGAACATCGCGGTGCTTACCGGGGCGGACGGCAAGGTCTTTGTCGACGCGGGCATTACCGCCACGCGGCCGCGCATTCAGGCGGCGGCGGACGGGCTCGGGCCGGAGCCCATCACCCACCTCGTCAACACCCATTGGCACTTCGATCATGCCGACGGCAACGAGTGGCTCGCCGGAGAGGGCGCGGCGATCCTCGCCCACGCCAACACGGCGAAACACCTCGCCTCGGCCCAGCGGGTGGAGGACTGGAACTTCGACTTCCCGCCCGCCCCGCCGGCCGCGATCCCTTCGGAAACCTTCACCGGCGACACCTCCCGCGCCCTGAACGGCACCATCCTGGCGCTGACGTCCTACGCCCCGGCGCACACCGACAGCGACATCGCCGTGCGCTTCGTGGAGCCGGACATCCTCCACACCGGCGACACCTACTGGAACGGCATCTACCCGTTCATCGACTATTCCACCGGCGGCAGCATCGACGGAATGATCGCCGCCGCCGATGCCAACCTCGCCACCACGAGCGAGGCGACCATCGTCATCCCCGGCCACGGCAACCCGGTGTCGAACCGCGCCGAGCTCGCCGTCTTCCGCGAGATGCTGGTCGCCACCCGCGAGGCTGTCGCGGCGCTGAAGGCCGAGGGCCGCTCTCTCGCCGAGACCATCGCGGCGCGGCCGACCGCCCCCTTCGACGCGAAGTGGGGCCAGTTCGTCATCACCCCCGACTTCTTCACGCGCCTTGTCTTCGAGGGCGTCTGAGCCATGGAGGAACCCGCCATGTCCGTCACTTCAGCCGCCGGGACGTTCGAGGGCGTCGTCTGGGCGCTGAATGAAGCCCCGGCGTTCGCGCCAGGCGAGGCGGTGCGCATCCTGACGCGCACGCCCATCGGCCACTACCGCGTGCCGACGTACCTGCGCGGCAAGTCCGGCACTGTCGAATCGGTGATCGAGCCGGCCGGGCTCGACAACGAGCAGGAGGGGTTCGGCCGCAACGCCGGATCCAAGCGCCACTACTACCGCATCGCCATCCCGCTTACCGAGATCTGGCCCGACTATGTCGGCTCGCCGCGCGACGGGCTCCGGATCGAAATCTTCGAGACATGGTTGGAAAGGATCTGAGGATGTCCGCCCACGAACATACCCACGAGCACGAACACGATCATCCGCACGCCGAGATTACCGCCGAGGCGGCCGGATACTACGAGATCATGGAAACCGCCGTGCGCGAGCTCCTGGCCGAGAAGGGGCTGATCGGCCCGGCCGAGATCCGCCGGCAGATCGAGGTGCTGGATTCCCGCACCCCCGCGCTCGGCGCCAAGGTGGTGGCGCGGGCCTGGGTCGATCCCGGCTTCCGCGCGCGGCTCATCGCCGACGGTCGGGCCGGGTGCGAGGAGCTCGGCATCTCCTTCTACGACGACACGCAGCTCATCGTGCTGGAGAACACGCAAGAGGTCCACAACCTCATCGTCTGCACCCTGTGTTCCTGCTATCCGCGCCCGGTGCTGGGCCTGCCGCCGGACTGGTACAAGGAAAAGCCCTACCGCGCCCGTGCCGTGATCGAGCCACGCGCCGTGCTCGCCGAGTTCGGCACCACCATACCGGACGATGTGGAGATCCGCGTGTCGGATTCCACCGCCATGGTCCGCTACCTCGTCCTGCCCCGCCGGCCGGACGGCACCGAGGGGTGGAGCGAAGAGGCGCTCGCCGCTCTCGTCACCCGTGACGCGATGATCGGCGTCGTTCCCGCCACCCTCCCGGAGACTGTGCAATGACCGATAGCGCTCATCTTATCGCCAAGCTCCCCAACGACATCGGCGGCGCCGAGGCCGGGCCGATCGTCATGGCGGAGCACACGCTGCTGCCATGGGAGAAGCGCTGCCACGCGCTCGCCGACGTGCTCGACTTCAAGAAGATCATCAACACCGAGGAGAAACGCCGCGGCGTCGAGGCCCTCGGCGCGACGGTGATCGGCAACCTCTCCTACTACGAGCGCTGGATCGTCGCCTTCGGCAACATCCTGTTCCAGAAGGGCATCCTTACGCCGGAGGAACTCGCCCGCAAGATGGACGAGGTGGAGGCGCGGCACGCTCGCGCGGGCGGGGCGTGACACCGGCCTGCTTCTTCGAGGATGACCCCCGCCTCGCACTCTCTGGCGCCGCGCGGAGGGCGAGGCTATCGGCACGGCGCGCCCGCCGGCGGCGGCCGTCCGGGGCGGCCTCGCCGCCGAGCGGAGCAGGGCGGACCCGACGCTGGGGGCGCTGCTCTTCGCGGCGTCCATCTCCGGCGTCGAAGCGCTCGGCGGATGCGTCGCGCTCGGCATCCTGGCGTTCGTGGGCATTCGCGACGCGGAAATGCGGCCATGACGCTCATGGTGCGCGCGAGCGCGTTTGGCCCGCAGGAGACCCTTCTGCGACTTCTCGCGGCGATCGAGGCGCGCGGGATGACCGTGTTCGCCCGCTTCGACCATGCGGCAGCGGCTCGCGCTGTGGGGCTGTCCCTTCGCCCGACCGAGGTGGTGGTGTTCGGCGATCCACGCGCCGGAACGCCGCTGATGCAGGCGTCACCAACCCTGGCCCTGGAGCTTCCGCTGCGCGTTCTCGTTGTCGAGCGGGACGACGGGACGACGGCGCTCGTTGCCGAGGAGCCTGCCCTCGCTGCGGCCCGGTACGACGCGCCGGCGACCGTCGCCCCCATGACGGTGCGGATGCACGCGGTGCTCGAGGCCGTCATGGCGGACGCGGCTGCCGGCGCAGCCCTCGGTGGCGATCAAAAGTAAAATCGAGATTTTGTTCTTGGGTCGCGATCACAAAGCTTTTCGAGATGATTGCGAGAATGGACACGCTTCCGCATTCCGGGTCCCCGCAGGCCGATCACGCGACGACGATCCGTTGCGTCACTGCCCGCGCCGTTTCCGTCCCGCTGCGGCGGTCGGTGATCGCCGACATTGGACGGTTCGACGAATCGCCCCTGGTCGTCGTCGATCCTGCCCCGAAAAGTGGACGGGGTTATGCCGCCATTCGCTCGGCCTCGGCTGGTGATCGATAGCCGAGCGCGGAGTGAAGGCGGTGGGTATTATAGAAGCCTTCGATGTACCCGGACAGATCACGACGAGCAGCATCACGTGTCGGGTAGATCTGGTGGTGGACGCGCTCGACTTTGAGCGTGTGGAAGAAGCTCTCCATCGGCGCGTGGTCGAGGCCGTTGCCCCTGCGGCTAATGGACGGGGCTATACCCGCTGCGGCAAGGACCTGGCGGTAGGCCTCGGCAGCGTATTGGACACCGCGGTCGCTGTGATGAATGAGGCCGGCCGGCGGGCGTTGCCGTTCGATCGCCATCCTGAGCGCGTCGATGGCGATGTCCGCGTGCAGTGTCTGGCGCATTGCCCAGCCGACCACCTTGCGGGTCGCCATGTCGATGATGGCGGCGAGGAAGAGCCAGCCTTCGCCCGTCGGGACATAGGTCAGATCGGCGAGCCACACCTGGTTCGGCCGAGCCGCCACGAAGCGCCGTCCGACCCGGCTCGGTGCGATTGGGAAGGCATGTCGGCTGTCCGTGGTGTGCACCCGGCGGGGCGAGGCAGCCCTTCCTCTGAGCCCGGCCCGCCGCATGAGCCGTGCGACGCGATGGCGCCCGACCCCGCGTCCCCTAGAGCGGTTCGCGCTCGGAATGAATCGCTGTGGGATTCCCGAATCAGCGGAAGTCTGATTCAGCATCATGGCTGGCGATGGGGGGCCAGTCATGATGCCCAAGCTGCTCTCTGAGGATCTTCGCCTTCGCGTGGTTCGCGCCATCGACGATGGAATGTCCCGCCGGCAGGCCGCGGCGCGGTTCGAGGTCGCCCCGTCCACGGCGATCCGATGGTACGAGGCTTGGCAACGCACCGGCTCATGCCGCGCCAAGCGCCAGGGCGGCGACCGCTGGTCCCACGTCACCGAAGCCCACGCCGAGCGCATCCTCGCGATCCTGGACGGCACCGGCGACATCACCCTGGTCGAGCTGAAGGCAAGGCTCGGTGAGAGCGGCGGCACGGTCTCCATCTCGGCGCTGTCGCGCTTCTTCCGTCGCCACGGGATCACGCGCAAAAAAAGACCGGCCACGCGGCCGAGCAGGACCGCGCGGATGTCCTTGCCCGGCGGCACGCCTGGTTCGACGGGCAGGACGAGCTCGACGCCGAGCGCCTGATCTTCATCGACGAGACCTGGGCCAACACGAAGATGGCCCGCACCCACGGCCGCTGCGCCCGGGGGACAAGGCTGCGCATGCCGCTGCCGTTCGGCCATTGGAAGACGACCACGCTGGTCGCCGGGCTCTCGCTGTCCGGGATCGTCGCGCCTATGGTGCTCGACCGGGCGATCAACGGCGTATGGTTCGAGACCTACGTGGAGCAGGTTCTCGCACCATGCCTGTCGCCGGGCGACGTCGTCGTGATGGACAACCTCGGCAGTCACAAGGGTTGGCGCGTTCGCGACCTGATCGAGAGCGCCGGGGCGAGGCTCGTGTTCCTCCCGCCCTACAGCCCCGACTTCAACCCGATCGAGATGGCCTTCGCCAAGATCAAGGCGCTCCTTCGAAAGGCGGCGGAGCGAACCGTCGATGACCTGTGGGACCGCATCGGCGCGGTCCTCGACCTCGTCACGCCAGACGAAGCCCGAGCCTACTTCCGAGCCGCCGGCTATGACCCGGACTGAGCGCGAAGTGCTCTAGAGCGGAGCACGGCGTGAACGCGCGGCGCGCCATAAATGCCGGCGCTTGCCTCGTGGACAACCCGGATGCGCTGCAGCAAGACCCTGTTCTCACCGGCGCGCCGGCTCTCCGGCCGACCCCTCCAGGCATAGTACCCACTCGATGAGAGCCCCAGCACGCGGCACATCATCCGAACCGGCCACACGCCGCGATGCTCATCCACGAACCCGAACGTCACCGGGAGTTCCGAAGATGCGCGCGGCTTCTTTTAGGATGTCGCGCTCCATCCGGGCCTTCTGAAGCTCCCGTTTCAACCGGGCATTCTCCGATGCGAGATCGGCCAGGGACGGCGCCGCCGCCTGCGTTGGGCGGCGCCGCTGCGGCGCCGTCCCTTCCGCGCCGTACTTGGATATCCAACGCCGAAGCACCGTCTCGTGCAGCCCGAGCTCCTCGGCCACGCGCACGATCGGCTGGCCGCTCGTCGCGACACGAAGGGCCACCTCTCGCTTGAACGCCTCCGGAAAGACCCGCCGTCGCCTCTCGCTCATCCTTGGACACTCCGTCTTTGGCTCGAAAGCCTATCATCGGTGTCCACTCGAACGGGGTAGGATCATCATGGCCTAAACCTATTCCCACGCACAGTACGACCTATTCCGCAACCCAATCGAGGATCTATAGAGCTTTCGGTAGCGTCCCCGACGTCGCGCACGAAGCGGCGATGATCTGGAGACGAAACATGAGCCTGGATACGATACGAAACGTCCGGGGCGAGCCGGAGGAGCTGGTGCCGTCCCGCTACGCGCTGCGGATCGGCGACATCGACGTGCTGGTCGTCAGCGACGGTGTGCTGCCGCTCCCGACGAAGATGCTGGCCCACAACGCGGATCCTGCCGTCCGCGGCGCTTGGCTCGACGATATGTTCCTGCCGCCGGACGCCTTCGACTGGTCGCTGAACGTCGTCATGGTGCGCAGCGGCGGGCAGACCATCCTGGTCGACGCCGGGCTGGGGCTGGACCCCGATCTCAACCTGCCGCGCGCCGGGCAGACGATCAGGCGGCTGGAGTCCGCCGGGATC
Source organism: Acuticoccus sp. I52.16.1 (assembly GCF_022865125.1). NCBI lineage: Bacteria > Pseudomonadati > Pseudomonadota > Alphaproteobacteria > Hyphomicrobiales > Amorphaceae > Acuticoccus > Acuticoccus sp. I52.16.1. The sequence continues at coordinate 2,340,887 of NZ_CP094828.1, forward strand.
GATCTCGGTTCGGTGACGGACGTGGTGCTGACCCACATGCACATGGACCATGTCGGCGGGCTGCTGGTCGACGGGGTCAAGCAGCGACTGCGTCCGGATCTCAAAATACACGTGGCGGCCGCCGAGGTGAAGTTCTGGGAGGCGCCCGACTTCACCCGGGTCTCGATGCCGCCTGGGTTCCCGGACGCGCTTCGTGCGACCGCGAAGCGATTCGCCGGCGAATACCGCAATCAGCTGAACCTGTTCGACGACGAGCATGTGGTGGCGCCGGGTGTGGTCGTCCGCCGCACCGGCGGTCACACTCCGGGCCATAGCGTGGTTCGCATGGCGTCCGGGGGCGACGGGCTGACGTTTGCCGGCGACGCCGTGTTCGCGGTCGGGTTCGAGCATCCCGACTGGCACAACGGCTTCGAGCACGACCCGGAGGAGGCGGTCCGCGTCCGGCGCCGTCTGCTCATGGAGCTGGCGGCGAGCGGCGAGCAGCTGGTGGCGACACATCTGCCGTTCCCGTCCGTCGGACGGGTGGCGGTCGCCGGCGACGCGTTCCGCTGGGTCCCTGCGTTCTGGGACTACTGATCGGTCAGGTCAGGGCGGGGCGTCCACTCGAATTCCGTCGAGGAATATCCTGGCGGCCGCCTTCTCCAGGCACCCTCTTGCGCGGTACGATGCGTTACCACACGTGCCAAATCTCGGTAACGATCAGTACCACTCATTGAGATCTGAGATGCGACGACATCTGAAACGCTTTCTCCTTGTCGCACTCGCTGGCCTGGTCGCACGATCGTCGGGGCTCGAGTGGTGCCGGGGCTCGGCCACGGCCGCTTCGAAGTCGCCACCGACAATGCCTATGTGCGCGCTGACGTGACCTCCATCGCGCCGCGGGTCAACGGCTACATCGTCTCGACGAACGTTACGGACAACGCGACGATAGAGGTCGGAGACGTGCTGTTCCGGATCGATGATCGGGACTAACGCGCTCGCCTGGCTTCGGCCGATGCCGCCGTGGCTTCGGCCGAAGCGGCGCTCGTGAACCTCGATGCCGAAACAGAGCTTCAGCGCGCGGTGATCGCCCAGAGCGAGGCGTAACCGAGATCGACGGAGGCCGCCCGGACCTTTGCGCACGGAAGTCTCGGACGCTGCCGCTCGCTGGTCGGCAAGAGCACGATAAACCAGGCTCAGCTCGAGGAGGCCGGAGCCGCCGGCGCCCAGGCCGATGCCGCCGCGGCCGCGCTGCGCGCTCAGCGCCGGAAGCTGGACGTTCTGGCCGCACGACGTCAGGCGGCGCAGGCAGTGCTTTCGCAAGCCGAGGCTGCCCGTGACCTCGCCCAGATCGATCTCGAATACACGATGGTGAAGGCGCCCCGGTGCGTGTCCCCGTCGACGGGTTCGGGCACGACGAGATTCGTGGTGTCGTCGACAGCCTCGCGCCGGGGAGCGGCGCGGCGTTCAGCTTGATCCCCGCAGATAACGCGACAGGCAATTTCGTGCGTGTCGTCCAGCGCGTGCCGGTCACGATCCGGTTGACGCACGTCCGGCCACCCGCCCGCCTCGTGCCGGGCCTCTCGGCGCGTGTGGCGATCCGCACCGGTTATCCATGCGACGCCGGACGAGTTTGCACGGCGACTCGGTATGGCGTGCCATACGACGATACCGGCCATCCCGATGAGGGCGGAGAGGACGAGCGGTGTCGCACCGCCCTCGAATGGAATGTCCGTGGGACCCATCGCCGAGCTTGTGCGTCGGAGGCGAGCGGCGGGTCAGCGATAGCCGACGCCGGCAATATAATCGGTCAGCAGACGTTCCTGGATCGCGTCCTCGTCGATCAGGGCCTGCATGGCGTCTCGTGCGTCGAGGATGCCGATCGGTCGCAGAGCTTCGTCCAGGACGGGAACGTTCTGGACTCCGCGCAGCACCATCGTCTGCAAGGCGGCAGCGATATCGTCATGCGCCGAACATGAGACGAACGGCTGGGTCATGAGCGCTGCGACGGTGGTGTCGTGTGGTCTGCCGTCGGCCAGATGGCGCACGAGGTCCGACTTCGAGAGAACGCCGGCCGCATGGCCGGTGGTGCGGCAAATCACGGCGAGCCCGGCACCGGGGCGCATGAGGGCACGCGCCGCGACATGCGCAGGAGCACCGACATCCATCGTGACGAGTCGGGCGAGCGTCTTCGATTCGAGTTGCGAAACGCGCATGTCGTTCTCCGGAAGGATTGGTGTGGTGCTGCGCTGTGGCCGAGCGACGCTGCCGGAGCAGCGCCGCATCGGCCGATGCGCTCAGTTGAGGCCGGCCCTCGTCAGGCCGTACGTCTTGTCCAGGGCGCCGGGCACCGGTCGGAAACCGACATTGAGACGGTTCCACGCGTTGATGGCGACGATGACGAAGGTGAGATCGGCGATCTCCTTCTCCGATAACTGGCTCCGGACGCGCTCGTAGACCGCGTCCGGGACGCCGCCATCGGAGATCCGGGTGAGCACCTCCGTCCAGGCGAGGCAAGCGCGCTCGCGTGGGGTGAAGAGGTGCGATTCGCGCCACCCGGCGACGTGGTGCAGGCGCAGCTCCCGCTCGCCGTGGATTTTCGCCATCTTCACATGCATGTCGATGCAGAAGGTGCAGCCGTTCATCTGCGAGGCGCGGATCTCGACGAGGTCGCGGATCGGCTGTTCGATCGCGCTGTCGGCGACCGCGACGTTGAGCTCCGTCAGCTTCTTCAGAAGCTGCGGCGCCAGGGCGGCGTAGTCGAGGCGTTGGGCGGGGCCGGTCGGTGCGGTCTCGTCCACTTTGGTATTCGCGTGCGTGTCCATAGGATTGCCTTTGCTTGGGGGATCAGTCTTCGTAGGTGGCGAGTTCGGTTTCGTCCGTGTCGAGGACGAAGACCGCGAGAAGGCGGGCCGGCTCCGTCGCGCTCGCATTCTCGCTGACGGAGTGATGGTCACCTGGGAACTCCGACCAGCTCTCGCCGGCCCCGTAGACCCTGACCGGCCCACCGTTGACCGCGCTGCGGATCGCGCCCTCGAGCACGGTGGCGTAGATGAAGGCGGAATTCGGATGCGTGTGGGCGGGCGAGGTTCCGCCCGGCGCGTAGTCGACGAGGACGCCTCTGATGCTCATCCCCGGCACGTTGGGGAGCGGCTGATCGTAGACGAGCGTGACGGCGGCGCTTTCGGGATCGTGCGCCGCCGCGGGCAGCGGGAAAAGCAGGACGCCGGCGCCGACGATGAAGGTCTTGATCATGGCTGGTCTCCCGGTTGGCGGTCAGGCCGGCTGCTGCGCGGCGGTGCGCCGCGTGATTTGCGGCCGGGACGTCTTCGCCAGTCCGGCCAGCCAGTCGGCGAAGTTCGTGACGCCGATGCGCGCGTCCGGCCCCGGCACGAGCGAACCGTCGTTCAGCACCACGCCGAAATACGGGGCGTCGGCGTCGGCCACGACACGGCGCGGATCTTCGATCGCGGCGAGATACGCAGCGACGGCTTCGCTGAGCGAAAGACGGTCCGGCCCGGCGATCTCGACGATGCCGCCCAGAGGTGCCGCGAGCGCGAAATCCGCCACCGCGTCGGCGACGTCGTCGGCCGCGATCGGCTGAACGGCGGCGGGCGAGACGCGGAAGGTCCCGTCAACGTTGCCGGCCTTGGCAATCGCGCCCATGAACTCGAAGAACTGCGTCGAGTGGACGATCGTGTAGGGGATGGGCGAGGCGCGGATCAGCTCCTCCTGCGCGAGCTTGCCGCGGAAGTAGCCGCTCCCCTGCAGTCGCTCGGTCCCCACGACGGAGAGCGCGATGTGATGGGTGACGCCGGCGGCGGCTTCGGCGGCGAGGAGGTTACGCCCGGCCGTCCGGAAGAAGTCCATCACGGCCCGGTCTTCGAAGGAGGGCGAGTTGGCGAGGTCGATCACCACGGACGCGCCCTCGAGCGCGTCGGCGAGGCCTTCGCCGGTGACGGTATCGACTCCCCTGTCGGGCGAGGCGACGAGCACCTCGTGCCCCTTGCGGCGCAGGCGCTCCACGGTCCTGGACCCGATGAGGCCCGTGCCGCCGATGACGACGATCTTCATGGAATTGTCCCTCGGTTTTTTGCGAGCATTCAGCCGCCGGAGTGGTCCGGCTGACGCCCCGATCGAGGCGTTCGGCTGCGTTCGAGAATGCTGTGGTTCCGGGGGGCGAACCATCGGACGGACGGCGTGCCGGACCTCGCCGAAAGTACAGGGTCGCTGTGTTGCTCGGCCGACCTCGGCACGCGCGTCGCATGCCGCGCCGGCAGGACAGAGGCGTTATGCCGAGCGCTGCTGCGGGCTGTTGGGGCGCGGGGCGGGCTGCCGGGTTTAGCGCGGCTCTAAGTCACGCAGGTCGGGCGGGAGCGTCTCCCACAGGCGGATCAAAGCGGCGAGGGACGGGACCTCCATCTTCCGCATCGCGTTGCCACGATGCAGCTTGACCGTGACCTCGCTGATGCCGAGATCGAACGCGATCTGCTTGTTCAGGCGCCCACGTGCGACCTCTCGCAGAACCTGGCGCTCGCGCCGCGTCAGGGTTTCGATGCGGCTGACATGGCATTGTACCACCGCTGCCTCCGCGCGGCGTGCCGTGTCGATGGCGATCGCGGCCAGCACGGCGTCGAGCAACGCCTGATCGCGCACCGGCTTCGTGAGAAAGTCGACGGCGCCGCACTTCATCGCCTGCACCGTCATCGGGATATCGCCGTGCCCGGTCAGGAAGATGACGGGCTTGCGGTCGCCGCTCTCCGCGAGCCGGTTCTGCAGGTCGAGCCCGCTGGTGCCCGGCATCCGAACGTCGAGGATCAGACAGCCCGGAACATCGCGAACCCCGGCGTCGAAGAGCTCCTGGGTCGAGCCGAACGCGATGGTCTGAAAGCCCGCCGACAGGATCAGTTCGGTGATGCCCTCGCGGACAGCCGGATCGTCGTCGACGATGAAGACGCAAGGCGCCTCGCTGGACCGTGCCAGTGAGGCGGGCCGCCGGTCATGGATCGTTCGTTCGCGCTCCATCGTCACCCTCCGTTTGTCTCTCGTCGCAAGGCATTGTCGATCGCGGCAAGCAGTTCGTCGCCGTCGAATGGCTTGCGGAAGAAGCCGGCCGTCCCGTGGGCCCGGCTCTGGTCGGCGATCTCGTGGCGGCCGGTGATGAGGAAGACGGGCAGGTCCGGGCGCGCCGCTCGCACGTGGTCGCGAAGATCGAAACCGTCCATGTTCGGCATACCGATGTCCGTGATGAGGAGGTCGAGGTTGGCGAGCCCGCCGTCTAGCAGCGCGGCCGCCGACGTGTAGCTCCGGGCGGCATATCCGGCCGACTCCAGCAGCTCCTCGACCGATTCTCGCAGGCGTGGGTCGTCGTCGACGATCGCCACTACGGGCCGTAGCGCGTTCACGACGTCCCTCCGTGCCGGCGTGAATGGGTGACCGGAATGTTGAGCCGCTCCGCAATGCGGACGAGATCGGCCAGGGACGCGGCCGCCAACTTACTCATGACGTTCCTTCTATGGATCTGAAGCGTGACCTCGCTGATGCCGAGCTCGGCGGCCGCCTGCTTGTTGAGGAGGCCGCTGACCACGAGCGGGAGCACTTCGCGCTCGCGAGGGGTCAGCGCCTCGTAGCGCAGGCGCAGCGTGTCGCGCTCGGCGCGGGCGGCGCGGCGCGTTCGGTCGAGCGCGACGGCGGTCTCGACGGCGGTGATGAGGTCGGCGTCCCTGAACGGCTTGGTCAGGAAGTCGACAGCGCCATCCTTGATCGCCCTCACAGAGGACGGGATGTCGCCGTGGCCGGTTATGAAGACCACCGGCGGATGTTCGCCGGCTGCGATCCGCCGCTGTAGCTCGAGGCCGTTGATGTCGGGAAGCTCCACGTCGAGGATTAGGCAGGCCGGCAGGTCGGGCTTTTCTGCGGCGACATAGGCGCCTGCCGAGGCGAAAGCGATCGCCCGCATCCCGTGCGAGGCGAACAGCTCGTCGAGTGCCTCGCGGATGCGGGAGTCGTCGTCGACGACGTAGACGACATGCTCGGTCATGCCGCGACTTTCGTCACCGCCGGCAGCGTGAAGACGAAGGTCGCGCCGCGGGCATCGTTCGCCTCAGCCCACAACCGGCCGCCGTGCGCCTCGACGATCGAGCGGCAGATGGCGAGGCCCATCCCCATGCCCTTCGCCTTCGTGGTGAAGAAGGGCTCGAAGATCTTCTCGGGCGCCTCGATGCCCGGACCGCCGTCGGCGACCTCGACCCGGACCGCGTCCTCGCACGGGCGCGCGGTGATCCGGACCTCGCGCTGGTGCGGGACAGTTTCCAGCGCGTCCATTCCGTTGCGGATGAGATTGACGAGCACCTGCTGGATCTGGACGCGGTCCACCATGGTCGGCGGAATGGCTTCGGCCTCGACACGCAAGCGGATACGCCGCCGCATCGCCTCCTCCGCCATCAGATCACGGGCTTCGGCGATGACGTCGGCGAGATTGGTGCTCGTCCGGGTCTCGATGGATTGGCGGAAGAGGGCGCGGATGCGGCCGACGACGTCCGCCGCCGCGTTGGCGTCGCGGGTGATGCGCTCGGCGGTGATCTTGGCGCGGTCGAGGTTCGGCGGCGTCGCCGACAGCCAGCGGTGACAGGCTTGGCTGTTCGCCACCACCGCGGCGAGCGGCTGATTCACCTCGTGCGCGATGGAGGCGGACAGCTCCGCGAGGCTCGCCGCCTGGCTCGCCCGCGCGAGCCGCTCCTGCGCGAGCCGCAGCGCCTGCTGTGCCTGCACTTCCCCCTCGATGTCGAGGCAGATCAGGTTCCACTGGACGATGGCACCCGCCTTGTCGCGCATCGGCGCGGCGCGGGTTTCGACCCAGCGATATTCGCCGTCGGCCCGGCGCAGGCGGTGCTTGCGCAGGTAAGGCTCGCCGGTGCCGAGCGAATGGGCGTAATCCGCCCTGACCGCGGGCAGGTCGTCCGGATGGATCGCCGCATCGAGCGTGCCGTCGAGTCGGGTCTTGCCGGATCCGTCGAGCGCGTCGACGCCGAAGCCGAGATAGGCCCGCAGCTGCTCGCTGCGGTAGACCGGCTCGCCCGCAGGGTCGGCGCAGACAATCATGGCCGGTAGCGTCTCGACGAGCTGCCAGAGGAAGCGCTCACGCTCGCGCAGCGCCTCCTGCGCCTGCATCTCCTCCTCGATATCGATCGAGGCGATGTACCATTGCACGATCGCCCCCTCGGCATCGCGCAGCGCCTGCGCGCGGGCCTCGATCCAGCGATAGACGCCATCGCTGCACAGCCGGCGGAAGCGGTTCACGAACGCCTCGCCGGCCGCGAACCCCGCGCACGCGCGGGCGAACATGATCGGGAAATCGTCCGGGTGCGCGACCTCGCGCGCCAGCGCGGCGAAGTCCACGATGTCCTCCGGCGGTGCGCCCACGGTGTCGAGATATCGCTGGCTCGCGTAGGTCAGCCGCTGCGCCGGATCGAAGCTCAGAACGTTTACGGGGATCGCGTCGATCATCAGCTCGAGCTGCTGCTTGCTGCGCCGCAGCGCCGCCTCGGTGAGAACCTGATCGTCGATGTCGTGGCACAGGCCGTACCACTGCACGATGCAGCCGTTCTCGTCGCGAAGCGCTTCGGCGCTCGCCGACATCCAGCGATAAACGCCATCGGCGCGACGCATGCGCCACTTCATGACGAGGCCCTCGCCCGTGGCCAGCGAGTGCTCGAACGCACGCGCCACGCTGGCGGCGTCGTCGGGATGGATGATGGAGGCGATGATGGCGGCGAGCCGGGTCCGCCCGGGCTGATCGGCGCCGGAAACATCGAGGTTCAGGAAATCGACGAGCCGCCGGTTGAAGAATACCGGCACGCCCTCCGGCGTGATGCGCCACAGGTAGCTCGGCACCATGTCGACGAGCTGCGACAGCTCGCGTTCCCGGTCCCGCAACGACGCTTCCACGCGCTTGATCTCGGTCAGGTCGAGGATGTAGGCGACGCCTTGCCGGGACTGGCCTTCGAAGCAGGCGGCGCCGATCAGCACGGGCACCCGGCTGCCGTCCTTCCTGAAGTACTCCTTCTCGCGCGGCTGCATCCTGCCGGTGGTGAGGAGCTCCTCGGCTTCCTGGCGGGCATGGACGTCCTGCCAGTCGGGAGGCGTCATGGCGAACCAGTCGAGTCCCGCCTCCACCTCCGCCCGGTCGTACTGGACCATGCGCAGAAATGCGTCATTGGCGTCGATCAGCGTTCCGTCGAGGTCCCAAATCACGATGCCGATGACGTCCGAATCGACAAGCCGCCGGATCCTCGCCTCGCGTGCGCGCACCTCCTCCTGCGCCCGTACGAGGTCGTCGATGTCGACGTTGGCCCCGTACCAGCGGATGATCCGCCCGCTTTCGTCGCGCAGTGGATTGGCGCGCCCTTCCATCCAGCGCCACGTCCCGTCGTGACGCAGGTTGCGGAAGTGGAGCTCGAATGGTTCGCCGGTGGTAAAAGACCGGGTGAGCGCAGCGTGCAGCCGTTCGCGGTCGTCCGGGTGGACGATGGTGGCGATCGCCTTCGGCAGCCCTTCGTCGAAGTCGCCGAGCGCGAGGCCGAGGAAATCGACCATCGCCCGGTTGACGTAGTCGGGCTCGCCGGCCGGCGTGGTGCACCAGATCTGCACCGGCACGGTGTCGATGAGCTGCTGCAGCTGCCGCTGGTGGCTCCGGAGCGCCTCGTCCGCGCGCATCTGGTCGTCGACGTCGACGCAGAGGCCGTACCAGCCGGAAATCGCGCCGTCGTCGCGCCGAAGCGGTTCCGCGCGGCTCGACATCCAGCGGTATACGCCATCGGCGCGGCGGAGGCGGTAGTTGAGGGAAAAGCTCTCGCCGATGGCAAGTGACATCCCGAGCGCGCTGCGGAATCTCGCCCGGTCGTCCGGATGCACCCGGTCCGCCAAAGCTTCGAGCCGACTGACCCCGGTTGACGCCATGCCGTCGACATCGAAGCCAAGGAAGTCGGCCATGCGCCGGTTGAAGAAGATCGTCTCGCCGTCCGGGGTGAGCCGCCACAGATGGCTCGGCACCATGTCGACGAGCTGCGACAGCTCCCGCTCGCGCTCGATGAGCGTGGCCTCGGCGCGCTTCTCGTCGTCGATGTCCATCGTGGTGCCGTGCCAGGCGACGATGCGACCCTCGTCGTCGCGCTGCGCCAGCCCGGCATTGCGGAACCAGCGGTAGACGCCGTCGTGGCGCCGGATGCGGTGCTCCGTGTCATAGGGCGAGCCGGTCGCGAGACAGTGGCGCCAGGCGTCGGCGATTCGGGTGTAGTCTTCGGGGTGCACCACAGCGCGCCAGCTGAACCCGTCCACGTCCGGCGGCTGTGCCAACGCCTCGGCCGAAAAACCGACATAGTCGAGCGTATTCGGACTGACGTAGGTGAAGCGGCCGGTCGGATCGGCCGACCATGCATAGGCGGGCATCGCCTCGATGATCCTGCGGGCGAGCACCGCACGCATGTCGGGAGTCCGCGCGGCGAGCGCGATGGCCGTCGCGCCGATGGAGAACGCAACCGCGCAGAGCGCGGCCCAGTCGAGCGCGGGTTCACGATTGCCGCCGAGCGCAAGTCCGGCCATCGCCGCCAGCAGGACCGCCACAACCGCAAGGGCGCCGTTGACGAGACTGGCCGTCACCTCGCGCATGTAGAGGAAGGCGGCCGAGAACGGTGCGAGCAGGCCCAGCATCGTTCCGGTCGCCTGCCATGCGGCAATTGCGACGAGGATGGATAGCAGCGCCAGTGTCTCGCGCCGATGGGGGATCACAGCTCTCATGCGCGGCTGCTCCTGCCGGAAACCGATTTGATACGGGCGCCGATTCGCTCGCGGGCGGGCCCGAAGCGGGGCTTGCGGCCTCGCCGACACTCTAGCGGCGACCATACGCGGCCGCACCTCATGGAAATCCATGCATCGGCCGCAGCGTCCTCCGAGGTCGACGCGATTTGGACCGCCCACTGCGCGGTTGGGGTGCGGGTTTATCGATCACGGTCTTCGGGTCCCGCCGGACCGCCGGAATGGCGAAGGCCATGGCTGCGTCTCATCCGACGTGTCGTTTCGCTTGGCGGATCCAATACCTCGGGACAGGTTGATGGGACGGGATATCCCGCCGAAATATTGCGCCGCAGAACGAATAATACAGCAGAAGCATCCCGCTGATCTTGTATTGATTCCGTCAGTGCCAATCAGCTCAGACGCAAGGGCAGATTCGTACCAAATTTTGCTTAAAAATTGGTGAGAAACACTAGAGATTCTGTAATGGAAGGAGCAGTATCCGTGGAGTTCAAGAATAAGGTTGCCATTGTTACCGGCGGCAGCTCGGGGATCGGCCGGGCCACTGCTCTTCAACTCGCCGCCCTCGGGGCGCGGGTTCTCGTCACCGGGCGTCGGCCCGAGCCGCTCGAGCGCGTCCGCGCCGAGCATCCCGAAATCGCCGTCTGCGCCGCCGACGTCGCCCGGCCTGCCGATGTTGAGAAGACCGTCCAGTCGGCGGTCTCCCGGTGGGGGCGCGTGGACGTTCTCGTCAACAACGCCGGTGCGGGTGCAATCCTGCCGCTCTCCGAAGCCACCACGGACCGGATCGCGGACATCCTCTCCGTCAACGTCGTCGGGCCGAGCCTCATGGTACGAGCAGCACTGCCGCATCTTTCGGCCGTCGGTGGATCTGTCGTCAACGTCTCCAGCACCTTCGGCCACAAGGCGGCGGCGGCGCTCTCGCACTACGCCGCCAGCAAGGCGGCGCTGGAGCACCTGACCCGCTGCTGGGCCTTGGAGCTGGCCCCGCTCAAGGTCCGAGTCAACGCCGTCGCCGCCGGTCCGACGGACTCCGGCGCTCTGACGGGGATGATGGGCCTCTCCGAGGACCAGGCCGCCGCGATCGAGGCGGACGAGCGCGAAGTCATACCGCTCAAGCGGCGCGGCCAGCCGAACGATGTCGCGCGTTGGATCGTCCACCTCGCCCATCCGGCCGCCGACTGGGTCACCGGGCAGGTCGTCTCGGTGGACGGCGGCCTGAGCCTCTCCTGACACCACCATTCCTCGACAAGGAGACCAACGTGACGAACAAAGACGACGACGCGCGCGCTGCGCCGTCCACGTCGGAGCGGACGCTCGCATTGACCCGGAGGGATGCGCTGACGGCAGCCACCTCGGCCGGCTTGCTCGCGGTGCTTCCCGCCTCCGCGGCGGGACAGCCGCAAGACAGCACCACATCCAATTTCGCCAGGAACAGCGACATGAGCTTCGTAACCACGCGCGACGGCGTGCAGATCTTCTACAAGGATGGGGGCCGCGCGACGCGCCCCCCATCGTCTTCCACCACGGCTGGCCGCTCAGCGCCGACGAGTGGGACAACCAGATGCTCTTCTTCCTCAGCAAGGGCTTTCGCGTCGTCGCGCACGACCGGCGTGGCCATGGCCGCTCGACGCAAGTCGCAGGTGGCCACGACATGGACCGCTACGCAGCGGACGCTGCCGCCGTGGTCGAACACCTCGACCTTCGGAACGCGGTCCACATTGGCCATTCGACCGGCGGGGGCGAAGCGACACGTTATGTCGCCCGGTACGGACAGCTGTCCGGCCGTGCGGCGAAACTCGTCCTCATCGCTGCCGTACCGCCCCTCATGGTGAAGACCGAGGCAAATCCGGGTGGCACGCCGATCGAGGTGTTCGACGCATCCCGCACTGCGCTCGCCGCCAACCGTGCCCGGTTCTATCTCGAGTTCGCGAGCGGCCCGTTCTACGGGTTCAACCGCGCCGGGACCCTGAACTGCACCGGGAATTCCGGAGGCCAGTTTGTCTTAGCTACGCGGCCATGGGCGTTAGTTCCAGCGCTGCGTGGTAGTGAGCTTCGGCCTCGGCAGGCGAGATGTTTCCGATCGGCTCGAGAAGGCGGCGGTTGTTGTACCAATCGACCCATTCGAGGGTCGCGTACTCGACGGCCTCGAAGCTGCGCCATGGGCCGCGCCGGTGGATGACCTCTGCCTTGAAGAGGCCGTTGATGGTCTCCGCCAGCGCGTTGTCGTAGCTGTCGCCGACGCTACCGACCGAGGGCTCGATGCCTGCCTCGGCCAGGCGCTCGGTGTAGCGGATCGCCAGGTACTGCGACCCCCTGTCGGAATGATGCACCAGGCCTTTTCCCCTTACCGGCCGACGCTGGTGAACGGCCTGCTCCAGGGCATCGAGGACGAAGCCGGTATGGGCGGTCCGACTGACCCGCCAGCCGACGATGCGGCGGGCGTATGCGTCGATGACGAAGGCGACGTGGACGAAGCCCTGCCACGTCGCCACGTAGGTGAAGTCGCTCACCCAGAGCATGTTCGGAGCCGGCACCCGGAACTGGCGATTGACGCGGTCGAGCGGGCATGGCGCGGCCTTGTCGGGAATCGACGTTCGCACCCGTTTACCCCGAACAATGCCTTCGATCCCCATCTCCTTCATCAGCCTGGCGACGGTGCAGCGCGCGACTTGGAAGCCTTCTCGACGCATCTGCCGCCAGACCTTGCGCACCCCGTAGACCTGAAAGTTGGCGTCGAACACGCGCCGGATCTCGGGCCGCAGTTCGGCATCGCGGCGCGCCCGCGGTGAGCGGCGCGTCGGATCGGCCCGCTTCATCACATGATCATGGTAGGTGGACGGGGCGATCGGCAGAGCCTTGCAGATCGGCTCGACCCCGTGCTCGGCCCGGTGATCGTCGATGAACGCGATCATGTCTTCGACCGGCGGTCGAGCTCCGCCTGCGCGAAATACGCCGATGCTTTGCGCAGGATCTCGTTGGCCTGGCGCAACTCGCGGTTCTCCCGCTCCAGCGCCTTCATCCTCTCGGCCATGTCGCTCGGCACACCCGCGCGCCTGCCGTTGTCAACCTCGACCTTTTTCACCCACTCGTTCAACGTCTGTGCAGCGCAGCCGACCTTCGAGGAGATCGACAGGATCGCCGCCCAGCGGGACACGTGCTGGTGTTCATTGTCCAACACCATCCGAACCGCGCGCTCGCGTACTTCCGGTGAATATTTGTTCGTCGTCCTGCTCATCGGGCTCCATCCTACTCAGGAGTTGGAGCCTCCGGCAGACCCGGCGCGGGTCAGATTGAACCGGACCACGGTCGCAACAGATGACGGATCTGGCGCCGAACATGCCGTCTGGAACATTGATGTCGGAACCCTCTTAACGCGGCGGATCTCTTCTGCTAGTCGGGTGCTCTCCCGGAGGGGTGGCCGAGTGGTCGAAGGCGCACGCCTGGAAAGTGTGTAGGCGGGAAACCGTCTCGAGGGTTCGAATCCCTCTCCCTCCGCCATCAGCCCTCGCGAAAGTGTTCTCCCGATCCGGCTGCGGCCGGATTTTCTCGTTGTTTTCGAGGGTTATGCGGTTGGGGCTGAGCACCGGCCCGGACGCCAGGCGGACCGAAGACGGTCTCTCAGGGCCGACATTCTCCAGACCTGATGACTGCGCCGATTGGTGAATTGTTCGCAAGTCATTCAAACTTAGGGTATTTCGACGCCGGTAGGCTGAACGCTTCGACGTCAGTGGCAGCCGATCCAATGGACCAGAAATCGAACATTTGCAAAGAAATGAGACCGGCCTCAGATCAAAACGGTTCAAGCCCGAAGGTGTCGTTCGCCGCGTTCGCCGGGAGCGACCACGCTACCGAACGTCACGGTAAGTGATCCCAGTCGACCCTGACGGGGCGGAGCGGCGGAAAGTTGCGGCCGCGCTTTCTCCTGATGGAGAACCTTTATGTTCATAGTCCCTTGTCGCAGAGAGTCAAAGTGGGATTTTAAGTTGTTGTCGGCCTACCATCTAGTTGCGAACCCTGAACGAGCCGCTTTTCCGGACAACACTATGTCCCTCCATGAACGGGATATCGCAGTCGGTGCGATCGTCGAGAAATGTCTCGGCGAAGTACTTCAGAAGTCGCGAATCTCGCATTACCTCTAAATCGCCGGGTAGATGATTTATTACCTCTTGGCTTGCCAAAACTACGAGCTTGGCGCGTGGCCGTGAGGCCATGACATTGAACCGATTGAGCGACAGGAGGAACTCATCCTCGTCGGCGATCGCATCGGGATCGCCCAGAGCGTAGCTGGCGATGATCACGTCACGCTGCTGTCCTTGGAAGCGTTCCACGGTGTTCACCGCGTCGCGGATGAGCCTGCCATCGTCGCCGAGCGGTTCAAATAGGGCTTGCAGCTTGGACACTATCAGCGCCTTGTGTGCGCGGTGCGGCGTCACCACGCCAACGGCGTCCGTCCAAAAGCTGCTCAGATTATGTAGCCCCGCACTGCTCGCCTGCGGGTCTCCATGGAGACCGGTGCCTAGGTGGCCCCGAAGCATCCAGAGCAGCGCCGCCACAGCTTGGGCCTCAAAGTCGTTCCACTGACTGCTGCGTCCTTCCGGATAGATGAAGGCAGAAATGGGCTGGCTAGGCTCCAGCAGCCGGGCATACTCGGTGCCGAACGCGAGATTCCGAGGCCAGTTCGCCGGTACCGCCGCAGGGAGAGGTGTCTCCAGCCGCATGCGCAGATCCGGGAAGTGGGCGGTAAGACCAGCCGGATAGCCAGCGAAGCGCCCGAGGCCGACGATCGTGCTGTTCGAACGGTAGTTTTCCAGCAGATCCTTCGAGGTCACTCCCCGATGGTCCGCGACAAAGTCATAGACGGATCCAACGAGCTTCTCGAGGCCGAGCGGCGCCTGCACCGCGTGAATGGGCGGCAACTGCTTGGGATCCCCGACGACGATCGTTGAGCCGCCTTCGGCGAGCGGCGCCAGGGCAAGTACGGCGTTGGCCATGTCCATCTGGGACGCCTCGTCGATCAGGACCACGTCGAAGAGAGGAGGCGCGAAGTTGCCCTTTAGGCCGGCGAATTTGGTTACCTGCTGCGGCGGCGCCGATACGATCGCGGACGTCGTCCCGGCGGTCAACAGATCGTGCAGGTCGCGGATGCCAGGCGCATCCTTATCGTTGAGGAGGTTGACGCCCGCCGGCATGCCCGGAGCATCCTCCTTCGAGCCGGAACGCAGACGGGCCAACCGCACTTTGCCGGTCGTCGCCTCTCCGAGCGAAGCGATCTGTCGGAAGGTGCGCAGCACAATGTTGTCGGCCGCGTCGTAGGTATTGCTCGTCACCAGGATCCGGATCGCCTTTCCGGCGGCGTGAGCTTCCAGCAGCAGCCCGAGCAGAATGGCCCGTAGCGTCTGCGACTTACCTGTCCCAGGCGGACCCCAGATGAGGGCGAGGCGCTTCTCCATCGCTTCCCGCCATGCGTCCCACTGGCTGTCGTTGAGCTCGGTGCCGAGCGCCTCTAGCGTCGTCCGAGTCGCGGCGGCATTCCTGCCAGTGAGAGCAAGCGCCGTCTTTTGTGTATCCCAGAGCACGTCCGCCACGGGCACATGGGCGGTAGCGGTCTTGGGAGCCGACTTCCCGATGACGTTGGCTGTCGGGGTGCCGGCGCTAATCGCCAGGGGCGGGTTGCCGATGGCCTTAAGCGCGATCTCGAGCCTTCCCGTCAGGAAGTCTTGCACCTGGCGGTCGAGGACGACGTCGCGGCTCAGGTCAAGCGTGAATTCGATCCGTCGCAGATAGGCATCGACCTCGGGCCTGAAATATACTGCGACAAGCCTGGCGTCGCGGTCGATGGCGAGCAGCTGCGTCGCCGTCAGTGTTCCTGGGGATCGGAATTCGTTGATCCAGCTTGGTAGATCCGGAGCAAGCGGCACGCCGCCAGTGAAGTCGCTGAGCCGCCGAGAATAGAAGTCTGGCACTGAATCCGGGGAAAGTGCGCAGAGGAAGTCCCCTTCCTCGAACTTGGCTTCGCGTGATCCTTCCGCAAGCGTGTAAATCCGTAACCCAGGACGCAGCGTGACTCCAAGCGTCCGCGCGGCACTCGCCAAGTCAACTCCCGTGAGCTCCGCCTCAAGCCGCGCGGCGAGGTATTTCGCCTCTCGCTCGTGGACGGGCATGGCCAAAGATATGCCGTGCTCTAAGCCCACGACTTGCGCGTTGAGCCGAGCGAAGGCGTACCAGATCTGCCCGTCAGCACTCACGCTGCGCAGCATCGCCGGCGGTTTGATGTCCGTGATCTTGGGAGCGCGGCTGCGTAGTTGGCCCTTAAGGTCGAGGCGAAGTCGCCACAAGATGGAATGAAGCGCGTGCAGCTTCATCGTTACCGTCGAACGCAGTTGGGTGACCTGCTGACTCCATGGACGAGGCTGACCCATACGGGTCCAGATCTCGTGCGCCCGCTCCGAGGGTACCTGATCAGATAGCGGATCCTCGAAGATCACCGGCACACGGAACTCAAACGGTGTCGCGCCCTGCTTTGGTGGAGGTGCATAGGCCCGTGCCAGTCCAAGCAGCGAGTAATAATGGGGGATGGGCGCCGCTACGAGCGCCTGGACCGCGTTGCGGACAATGGTGATCGGCGCGCTAACCGAGCGCAGCTTGGCATTTTCGATAATCTCTTCGGGCGGAAACAGCCATGCAAGCTTCTTCAGGCTGCCGTCGGCAAGAATGTGATGGAGGTTGCGACCAATTACGCGCAGAATGTGGTCGTAGGTGACGCTGTCCCAAATGTAGATTTGTACCGTTGCGTCCGCCTTGTCTTTGGTCGCGTCGGAGAGCGCCTTCTCAACATAGGCAAGGAAGCTCAGGAGTTCTCGGCTCTCGCTCTGGACGCTGCGGTTGTCATTTACAAAGACCTGCGCGTCGATCTTCTCCCGCTGTCCACTCGCATTCGAGTAGCCGCCGACGCCAAAGGCGAGCGTCAGGCCGCTCCCGATGTCGAAGTCGGCCGAAAGATAGAGGTTGAGGTCAGCCCAGTTCGGGATGACGGCCGACGTGCCCGAACCCGCGGGAATGTCGCTGCTGCCGGTCGCCAGCGACTGCGCACGTCCCGCAACTACCGTCCGTGTGGCGCGCAGCTTAGGATGGCAGTCAAAGGCCAAGTCGTCGGACTTCAATGGTGCCAGCGAGGCGGTAGTATTGATCTTGCGGTCGCCAAGCGCGCGCCGAGCGCCGCGAGGCAGGAAGGCGATAGAGCTGAGATGCCCCTGCGCCTTCGCCATTGGCATGCAATGATCCGGATGCTCAGGGGTGCTCGCGCTCCACGCATAGCCTAGGTACTCGCACCCGCTGCAGCCAGTGCCCACGTGCCAGTCGAGATCCCTCCAAGGGCTGGCCAGTGCCTCGGCAAGTTCCACGTTGAAGAAGTGCCTGAGGCGCGGCGAGAAAACGTCGATTTCGAGCGTCTCAATGTCATCTGTCAAGGCGGCGGCCAACTCGTCGGCTGTCGGCGTAAACCCTGCTTTGCTTCGCTCTGCCTTGAGCCGGACGATCGCTGCAGCGTCGTGCGATCCCGGCCAGATAGCTGCCTCGGCGACGACGGCAAACCGGTCAGCGTAACCGTTGTCGTGAAGCCATCCTGCCAGTGCGAGCGAATAATATGTGATCTCGGCGAAGTAAGACGCGCTCGGCTCCGCAGTCATCTTAATGTCGATCACCCGCAGGCCGATTCGGCCGTCCGCGTCGTGGACGGAACCGTTCGCCTCCACGATCCGACCCACGTCTGCGGGGGAAAGCACTTGGATCAGATCGGGGACTAGCTTGGCAAAGCCCAGCGAGTGCGTGGCCACCAGCGCATCGATGCCGATCGCCGTCCGGAAGCTTGCGCCGACATCGAACTCGGGCCTCACCAAGAAAGCGCCAGGCTGCGCACTGGACATCACGTTCTGAAGCTTCTGATCCTGAAACTCCGTTCCAGTCATGGTGCCGATGACCGACGTACCACCGAAGGTGCTCTGAAGGTCCTTAAGCTTCTCCTGTTCCCAGCGGCTGCCCTCCTGAGTTAACGCCGCCATTCCGGCGCGTGCGACGGTCTTCGGCGGCATGCCCTGCGCATCGCGCTCCGGCTGGTACTGCTGGTTTTCTGGAGAGAGGAGGAGACGAAGTTGACGAGGACAGTCTGTCCGAAAGTAATTGCTGATGACACGCTTGCTTAGATACGGCAACGACTTCCCCCCAAAAAACGTCAATGCGATCTAAGTTCAGCGCAGTGCTTCCTCAAGGGCGATCCGTTTTGACCTCCCCAGTTTTCGCCGCGGGGCCAGAGCCTTGCCCACAAGCGCGGCTCTACGCAGCGCGGCTGCGTCGATCGCGTTGAACGGTAGCGTCAGTTCACCATACCGCCCGAGCCACCCCTCGACCTCCGCTTCGACATCGGCGACCTCTAGCTCGCCAACCTGCAAGACGGGCGTAGGCCCAGCTCCGTGACGAAGGACGAACAGCGCGTCCCACAGCCCGCGCTCGCCTTGCGCATGAAGGCCAGCGCCTGCCTCACCGGGCATTGGAAGGACGCTTGTGATCCGCAAATCCGTGCGGGCTATAGCTTCCGCAAGCGCTTGCCAGGCAGAAGCGTCGGTATGCCGGTAGGAGAACGCCACGATCCCGTTGCGCTTGAGCACCCGGGAGATCTCCTCGAAAGCCTGACCAAGACCCTCGGTGTAGCGTTGTACGCTCCCGACACGGGATCTGTTAGCGACGAGGCTGTTGGCCAGAATATCGTGCTGCTCGCGCGCATCGAGCACTTCTAGACATCTCAGCCAAGGGCCGAAGAAGCTCGCGAGTTCGGAATAGGCGATGTTGTCGAAGTAGGGAGGATCCGTCATGACAACGTCGATTGATCCGCTCGCAAGAAAGGCAAGATTGCCTGCCGTTCCCATGTGTATCTGGTTCTTTCGCCGACGGGACCGGGTTGGCACGTCGACGAAGGACTTCGCTCCCATCGGCTCCTTGGGGCTACGCGCGTAGGCGGCCGCAGCGGTGAGCTTGCGGACCGCATTCGGAAACGTGCCGCGACCCGCGCGCTCGATCCAAGGATTAAGTTCAACCGGGCGCTGGATGTGCCGGAACGCCCGGAGCGAGAACAGTGGCGTAAGACGCCGCCAGCCCGCGGCGTAGGACGCCATCATGCAGTTCGTGGTCAGATGGTCGCTGAACGCCATCGCTACGGCGCCGCGCAGGGGCTGGTCGAGAAGCGCGATTTCCTTGGCAAGCAGACCGAGGTGCAGCAATTGCCTCGCATTAAAGAGGTCACGCCAGCGGCCATAGCCATAGGCGCTCAGCCGCTCGTCAGACCAGCCGGATGTGTCGATCCGGTCGTCCGGGATCAGTACATCTCCAGCTAGTTCTGCATCCACCAGCGCTGCCTCAGCACGCTCGTACTGGCTTACGTCCTCGTCAGTAGCCTTCCGGAACATTCGCTCTGACATAGGAACCATGCGCGTACCAACTCCACGCGCGACTGTCTCCACCGCGAACAGCCGCCAGCGCGGGGCTCCGCCTCTACGCCCATACTTGATCAGCTGGTCGCAATGCTTGCATTGCGGGCATGTAGCCCGACCCCGCAGGGCGGAACCGCGATCGCAGTCGGTATGGTGTCCGCAGTTGACACATTCGAAAGACGCAGTGCGCGCCGGTAGCTCGTGAATCGTGCCGCAGGCGGAGCAGAAGGCGTGGCGCGTGGTGCCATGGTCGGCTAGCACATGATTGGGTTGCGCGTCAAAATGGCTCCCGCAGCCGGCGCATTCCACGACTTGCACCCAGAAATGGTGCAGCACCAAGTCGTCGTCTCGGCGGTGAAACTCGGCCAGGCGGCTCCCGACCTTCGCCTTCAGCTCGGCGAGGGCCGGACCGAGATCTGGGAGGTCGGCGGCCCCCAACTCCAAGCGGCTTACGGCACAGGCTACGGGATCCACATCGCAGCCATATGCCGTGGCACCGAGTCGGGACGCCTCGAACACCGACGTGCCACCGCCGACAAACGGATCCAGTACCTTCAGGCCGGTGAGGTCCGCACTTCCGTAGTATAGCTCGCTGAAATCGGCATCCGGCCCGGACGTAACGCCGATAAGGAGGCTACGAAAGACCGACCCAAGTCTCCGTGCGAACCATTTATGTGCGGTGTAGATGGGGCGAGGCCGACGCCCCTCGCGAATGGCGAATGTGACGAGCTGTTCGACCGGAAGCCGCCCGGCCTCCAAGAGGGAATGTCGGTGGACCCGAGCGCCTTTACGCGACATTTTTTCGTTTTGCTGGGGGGCAGTAGGCATCTTCATTACTCCTGGACGCTCCCTCTGAAATCCCCAGTGATAAGAAAGGGATGTAAAGGTGGTGACTTGTTTGCGTCCAGCCTCATTCGTTGACCGCCACTGCTGCGTAACAGCAGCTTTACCAAACCGCCCCTCAACCAGTTAGTCAAAGCGAGCAGCATGCTCTGCCCACGCGAATGGAAGCGGCTCCAGCACCCGCGCCAACGTCACGTCCGGCCCCTGCCGCCCGTCCATGATCGCCTCCACGATGTCCGGCGAGAGCAGCGTCAGGCGCAGGACCCGCGTCATGTAGGACGGCGCGATCTTTTCACGCTCGGCCAGTTCGGCGATCGTTGCGACTTCTCCCGCCCGCATCATGCGCTCCCATCGGAAGGCGCGCGCCAGCGCTTTGACCAGCGCGTTGTCCAGCTCCGGCCGCGATGGTGCACCCTCCGGCAGCCGAATCTCCTTACGCCCGCCGCGCTTCTTCACCCGAAACGGGACGTGCACCATAACGGTGTCGGGGATCGTCGTCGCGCGCGTCATGCGGCGCGGTCCATGTCGCCCGCTAGCATCTCGCGCGCGAGCCCGACCAAGCCATCGACGCGCAGCTGGACGTTCAGACCTTCGGTGCCGATGTCGATCCGCTCGACAAGAAGCGCCACGATGCGCACCTGCTCGGCGGGAAACAGCTCATCCCAAGTCGGGTCCAGCTGGTGCAGAGCGGCATGGACATCTGACTCGGTGATCTCGTGGTCCTCAAGGCGCGCCACCTTCCACGTGTCCGCCACGATCTCGGGCTGGCGGAACACGGCCCGCAGCTGGTCGATGACGGCAGCTTCAATGTCGCCCGCAGGCACGCGGCCGACGGGGCACGACCCCGCGCCATGCCGCAGCACCGTCTGGCTCACGTAGTATCGGTAGAGCCGATCGCCCCTGCGGGTATGGGTCGGCGAGAAGGCGGCGCCGTCCGGTCCGAAGAGCAGCCCCTTCAGCAGTGCTGGAGTTTCTGCGCGCGTTCGTGCAGCGCGCTTGCGCGGGCTCTCCTGAAGGATCGTCCGAACCTTCCCCCAAAGCTCTTGATCCACGATCGGCTCGTGCTCGCCCGGGTGGCTCACGCCTTTGTGGACCGTCTCGCCGATGTAGGCTGAGTTGTTCAGCATCCGGTAAAGATACTTCTTGTCGATCGGGCTACCGCGCTTCGTCGTGATGCCCTCCGTTCGCAGCGCCTTCGCCAGCACCGTCGCCGAACCGATCCCGACGAACCGCTCAAAGATCATGCGCACCGCCTTCGCCTCGGAAAGGTTCACGACGAGCTTGCGGTCCTTCACATCGTAGCCGAGCGGCGCCCAACCGCCCATCCACATCCCCTTGGCCCGAGAGGCAGCGAACTTGTCCCGAATCCGCTCGGCGGTGACCTCCCGCTCGAACTGTGCAAACGACAGCAGGATGTTAAGCGTCAGCCGGCCCATCGACGTCGTGGTGTTGAACGACTGGGTGATGGACACGAACGTCACCCCGTTACGATCGAACACCTCCACCAACTTGGCGAAGTCGGCGAGAGAGCGGGACAGGCGGTCGATCTTGTAGACGACCACGACGTCGACAAGCCCGTCCTCGATGTCGGCGATCAACGCCTGAAGGCCCGGCCGCTCCAGCGTCCCACCGGAGAACCCGCCGTCGTCGTACTGGCCGCGGAGCAGCACCCAGCCCTCGGACTTCTGGCTCGCGGCATACGCTTCGCACGCCTCCCGCTGGGCGTGGAGTGAGTTGAACTCCTGCTGGAGGCCTTCCTCGGAGGACTTGCGCGTATAGACCGCACAGCGGCGCTTCGGCTTCGTCGCGTCCTTCATGCCGACCGCCGTTGGTTCTTAAGGCCGAAGAAGACGCGGCCATTCCACCGCGTGCCGGTGATCGCCCGGGCAATCGCCGACAGCGATTTGTACGGCCGCCCCTGCCACTCGTAGCCGTCGACGAGTACGGTCACGACATGCTCCACGCCCTTCCACTCCCGCAGCAGGCGCGTCCCGGTGATCGGCTTGTCGCTGTGGTCGGCCCGCTTGCGGCTCTTCGCGCGGTCCCCTCCATCGAGCTCCTCGCCAAGTCGCTCTAAGCGCTTGACCGTCTCCGGCTTCAGGCCGCCATAGGCCAACTCCTGGATGCGGTACGCCAGCCGGCTCTCGAGGTAGCGGCGATTGAAGGCCGGCGGCTCGCTCTCAAAAAGTTCACGCCACTGTTTCTTCAACTCGGGTGTCGGCGTCGTCTTCAGCGCGGCAAGGCGGGCCGGGATGCTGTCGGTCTGGTTCATGCGGTGCTCCGGTCAGGACGGTTCGCATGCACGCTCTCGACGGGCGAGAAGTGAAGGCCAATTTCTCCTTCATCTGCATGTGCTTGGGCGTCGCGCTGGCGGAGGCGGATGACGCCGCGTGCGAGGATGGCGCACACCTCGCGGCGGCGCTCGGCGGCAGTCAAGCGATCCGGAGGGAGAGGATTTGGGGCTCGGTACATCAGGCGGCCTCGAATTCGGGGTGCCCACTGCCTCTACGCATCCGTGCAGGAAAACGTCCCACTCCCGTGGAGGGTGTGGATTGCGGCCAGACGCGGACTCGACTCTTGGTTGCCGTCTTCGGTAGAACACAATCGGAACAATCGAATGTGTCCGAGAGAGCCGGTTTGTGGCCGGCCACGTTCTGCAGCGCAAGATTTCGCGCGAGCTGAAGCGGATCGCCGGCGCGGTTCGGATTCTATCCGACCGAATGAGCCTCCGGACCGAAAGGAGTTCGTGTGCCGAATAGAATCAAGAATTTCGTCGATCGCGCCTTCTCGAGGACCGTGGACCTCGAATTGCTCCAGCGTCTGCTGAGACCGTATCTTGAGCAGATAGATTTCGATTGGGAAGATCTTCCCGGTGATGAAGGCAAGCGGCGCGAAGCGATCTTCGATCTCTTTGCGAAGGCGGACATGCGGTTTCCGGCCAAACTACAATTTGCCCTATTCAACATCTCCACTCTGTCCACCGACGCCGGTGCCCGGATTATTCAGGAGATCGCCACAGAGGCTGGCGTCGACATCTTGGCCCGTCATCGCGCCGATGGCAGCGACGCCGATCTGCGCTTCACCCCGCGCTTCATGGCTCTGGTTGCGTGGCTGGACCATCGTGCCATTTTCGAGCGCGCGCTCAGCGCTGCCGCTTTTCTCGCCCATTCCACCAAGCTCGAGCGCGATGCGGACCGTGAAGATGTCGATCCGCGGCATCACGAAGCCGGTGTGCAAGAAGCTTTCGCTGAGGCGGTTAGACGACACTTCGCCAGTCGCTACAACGGGCACTACTGCGACGTGCGATGGTTCGAAGAAGAGGATCTGATCCGGGTCCTTATCTTGCACGGCTCCAAGCCGGAGACGAAGAACGTCGATCAGGAGGGCGCCGAGGACACCCTCAAGTTCCGGGAGATCATCCAATCCACCATAGAGTACGACCCGCGGCGAGGTTCCGTCTCAGTCGGCTCGAGATCGCCAGCAGACGCCAAGAAGCTGGTCAAGCTGTTCGGAGACTACGTTCTCGGTGACGGAGATATATTTGAAGCGTCGGCGAAAGAGCAGCTCTACACGCTCTCGCCGCTGCAAAGGCAAGGCGCCGCTTTCAAGTTCCACTTCGATGCCGAGGAGGACATCTCCCATGTCGCTTTGCGCGAGGTTCGCGTCGACGAAGCACAAATCACGACGACGGGCCGTCTACGTCGCTCGCCGTGGTTCCTGACGCTCGGGGATTCGCAGAACGCCCTGAAACGCCTCAAGGACGTTGCCGCCGACCTCGATATAGCCGACCTCCGGATTGTGCACGCTAAGATCGACGTGACCATCGAAGTGGAGGGCAGCGACATCGTGGTACCGGTGACCATCCGTCCCCCGCGCACCGTCAGTATGCGCGACCACTCGCACGAACGGCTCATTCTCGAGATGCTGGAAGACAATGGCATTCGCATCCGCCGCAGACTTGGTCAGGTTGCTGCTGCGGCAGAGTGATCGTCACCCGATCCGTGCCATCGGCGCTACCGAGCTGGGGTCCTACGACCCAACCATCGTCCGTTCCTTCCGCAACCTGGGGATCCTCATCGAGCGGGAGGATCTGCGTGACGACGGCTTGAACATCTTTCACCTCGTCGGCGATGCACTGGTTACCGTCGATGCGGAGACAGGCGAGTGCGAACGCCACGAGGATACGCTCGACGTCAGGACCTTCGATATCGACATCGCTGCGCTGTGCCGCGCGATCCGTGAGCAGTCTGAGTTGGTCGGACCTGGCCCGACGCTGATGTCCTCGAGGGTCTGGCGGCTCGGCCGACACGACCGCCATGGACGCAGTGCGGAGATCTGCTTGGTCAGGCGGCTGCGTGAGGACACCGCGCAGGAAATTGTGGATCACCTGCGCGGGGCCATCGATGGTGAAGTCCCGATCGCTCTGATCGGCCTCGGGAGCTCCAACATGCCGACGGCGGTCACCCGCCAACTCGAGGTTCTTCGCATTGCAGTGGCCCGCGCCGAAGATCTCTTGGGTGACTGCCCGGATCGTCCTTTTGCGCTTGATCTTGATCGCATCCGTGTGCCCACGGCACCGCAATCTAAAACTTCCCGCCTCCAAATCGACCGCATCGGTCGCCGTGCGCTCTTCGACGGTGTCGAACTCGACGTCGAGCCGCGAGACTTCGACTCGCTCGTCCTGCTTGCCGAGGAAGCCGTAGCTGCCGGAGGCTGGGTGCCGAGGGAAGGCCTATCGGCCACGCTGCAGGCCAGCACGAGACGGGTGGGCAATCCTGAACAGGCCGACCGTTGCATAAACCGGCTGCGCGATTCCTTCCGTAAAGACACGCGGCTGAAAGGCGTCCCCAGAAACGGGTTCATCGAGCGAAAGTCCAAGGTTGGCGCTCGCCTCGACCTCGATTCTTCGGAGATCTCGTTCATCGCGTAGCCTGAAACGCAGCGCCGGGAGGTTTTCAGGAGGTTTTCAGGAGCAGTCCGAGAGGTAAACAATTTCAGCATGTTGGAAGGTCGGGTCGTGACGGAAACGACCAGGACCGAACGACATGCAGTACCCGGTTTCCCCCGACGACCTACATACCCTGATCCGCGAAGCGGACGCAGCCGCGCGTCGGCTGCACCGCAAGCTGCGACTTCCGGCAGCCGATCTCGATGACCTCCGGCAGGACCTCCTCACCGACCTGATCGCCCGGATGCCGGGGTTTGACCCTGAGCGCGGCAGCCTCGGCGCGTTCGCCGGCTTGGTGATGCGCAACCGGTCGGTGCGGATCGCGGAGATGGTCGCTCGCCAGCGGCGCCTCGCCGCCGGTGGGCCGATGTCCCTCGACGCTCCGGCGGTCGACGCTGATCGCGCTTCCCTCGGCGATGAGCTCTCGGAGGCGGATGGGCTCGCCGCCTGGCACGGCCAGCGGATCGACCACTTCGATCAGGTCGACGGGCGACTCGACGTCGAACGCGCCATCGCCGGCATTGCCATGCGCGACCGTCCGCTCTGCGCGGCGCTCGCGGACCGGTCCGTCGATCGCCTGGCGAACGCCGGCTTCGGCGCCCGCACGTCCCTCTACCGCCGGGTCCGTGAGCTCCGGATGACGTTCGCCGCCCATGGCCTGCGGCCGGGGTGGGACGTTTTCCGAGCCGCGTGAGTAGAGGCTAGTCATGCCCCTCTCAAACATCCTCCACTTCACCCGGCCGGCGGCGCCGCTTAGCGAGATCGAGCTGTGCGGCTGGATCGGCCAGGCGGCGCCCGGCGCGGCGCTCGAGTACCATCGCGGCTTCCTCGCGCTGGACACGGTTGCGGCCGCTGCGCGGCTGCCGAACGACCAGCGCGAAGAGCTGCTGCGCATGTCCCGCCGCGCCATGTGGGCGTCCGAGCAGGGCCTCGTCCACCTCGTGCAGCGCCGGCTCGAGCCGGACTGCTTCTCCTACCTCGCGATCGCGCGCCCGAAGCTCCGACAGGAGCGCGTGTCCCTATCCCAACTCATCACCCAAGAGGCTGCCTGATGACCGCTGCAAGCACAGCGTCCGTCCGTGCGGACGCGCACGCCAACCATGTCCGGCTCGAGGGTCTCGACCGGATGCAGATCGGCGACATCGCCGCGCTGCCCGCCGAGGACCTCGCGCTCCTGCAGGACGAGGCGACGACCGCCTTCGAGGCCGCGAAGCGCACGAAGGAGTGGCTCGAGAGCGCCATCGCGATGCGCTTCGCCGAGCGGGCCAACGTCGCCCGCCTCTCCGACGGCAAGGACACCGGCACCGTCCGCTTCGAGGAGGGTCAGGTGACGGTCGTCGCCGATCTCCCGAAGCGCATCGATTGGGACCAGGACGCGCTCGCCGGGATCGTGGAGCGGATCCGCGAGGCCGGCGATGAGCCCGCCGACTACGTCGAAACAACCTTGAAAGTCCCCGAGCGCCGCTACGGCGCGTGGCCGCCCGCGATCGCCGAGACCTTCGAGCCTGCCCGCACCGTGCGCACGGGCAAGCAAACCTTCCGCCTTTTCCTGAACACCGAGGTGTCCCGATGACCGATCTCGCCAAGCTGCGCGCGTCGAACTACGCGCTCCAGTCGCTGCCCGAGACCATCCGTGTGCCGGTGCAGCCGCCGGCGCGCGCCGAGCCGGCCGCCAAGCCACTGGTCGATGCCACGGTCGACGAGCTCGCCTTCAGCCTGACCGTCGCCGAGGACGAGCTGAACGCCGCCAGCGATCGCCTCTACGCGCTGCGCCGGCTGCTGCGGCTCGCCCGCGAGGCCGGTGCGATTGGCACGGACCGCCCGGCCGACATCGTGACGGGTGACCGCTGATGAGTCTCCCGATCATCACCGCCGACCAGCGCCTCGCGGAGCCGCGCGGCATCAAGGGCTGCATCTTCGGCAAGTCCGGCATCGGCAAGACGAGCCTCTTGTGGACGCTCGACCCCGCCGAGACGCTGTTCATGGACCTCGAAGCGGGCGATCTCGCCATCGAGGGCTGGCCGGGCGACACCATCCGGCCGCGCACCTGGACTGAGTGCCGGGACTTCGCCGTCTTCATCGGCGGCCCGAACCCGGCGCTGCGAGACGACCAGGTCTACGGCCCGGCGCACTACGATGCTGTCTGCGAGGAGTTCGGCGATCCCGCCGCGCTCGACCGCTACACGACGGTGTTCGTCGACTCGATCACCGTTGCCGGCCGGCTCTGCTTCCAGTGGTGCAAGGGCCAGCCGGACGCGGTCTCCGAGCGGACCG
The DNA here is from genome assembly GCF_022865125.1 of Acuticoccus sp. I52.16.1. Taxonomy (NCBI): domain Bacteria; kingdom Pseudomonadati; phylum Pseudomonadota; class Alphaproteobacteria; order Hyphomicrobiales; family Amorphaceae; genus Acuticoccus; species Acuticoccus sp. I52.16.1. The sequence continues at coordinate 2,368,223 of NZ_CP094828.1, forward strand.
GCAAGCCGGACGTGCGCGGTGCCTACGGCCTTCACGGCCGCGAGATGATCGGCTGGCTCACGCACCTCCAGCACACGCGGGCGAAGAATGTCTGGTTCGTCGGGATCCTCGACGAGCGGCTCGACGACTTCAACCGCAAGGTCTTCCAGCCGCAGATCGACGGCTCGAAGACCGGGCTCGAGCTCCCCGGCATCGTCGACGAGGTCATCACGATGGCCGAGCTGAAGGATGCCGAGGACCGGCCGACCCGCGCCTTCGTCTGCCACACGCTCAACCCATGGGGCTTCCCTGCGAAGGATCGCTCCGGCCGCCTCGACGTCAGCGAGGAACCGCACCTCGGCCGGCTCATGGACAAGATCCGCGCGCCGGCACCGCCCGCGCCCGAACGCCTCTCCTACGACCGCCCCATCACCGACGCCAACGAAGGAGCTCCCCGATGACCGGGTCCTGGTTCGATTTTTCCGACGCCCCGTCCAACGTGAACATCATCCCGAAGGGCACGCTGGCGAAGGTACGCCTCACCATCCGTCCCGGCGGCCACGACAATGCCGAGAAGGGCTGGACCGGCGGCTATGCCACGATGGGCTCGACGGGGTCTGTCTACCTCAACGCCGAGTACACCGTGCTCGAAGGCGAGTACGCCGGCCGGAAGATCTGGTCGCTGATCGGGCTCCACAGCGAGAAGGGCCCCACGTGGTCGGAAATGGGCCGCAGCTTCGTGCGCAACATGCTGTGCTCGGCCCGCGGCGTGTCCGCGAAGGACAAGACGCCGGCCGCGAACAAGGCGCTGCACATCGCCGGCTTCCACGATCTCGATGGGCTCGAGTTCATCGCGCGCATCGAAGTCGGCACCGACACCGAGGGCCAGGACAAGAACGAGATCCGTACGCCCATCACGCCGGACCACCGCGACTACGCGGAGCTGATGGGGCGCGTGCCCGCGCCGCGTCCCGGGGCTGGCGGTCAGACCGGGGCCTCGTCGAGCCGTCCGGCCACGGGTCGCCCGCAGTGGGCGCAGTGACGGAGCTACCCGATGCTGCTTCGTCCGCGACAGAAGGTGTTCGTCGAGCGCAGCGTGAGCGCGCTCGGCGAGCACGGAAACACCCTCGGGGTGGCCCCGACCGGGGCCGGAAAAACCGTCATGCTGTCGGCCGTCGCCGGCAGCATGATCGGCGCCACGGACGCGAAGGCGTGCGTGCTCGCCCATCGCGACGAGCTCACGGACCAGAACCGGTCGAAGTTCGCGCGGGTCAATCCGAACATCACAACGTCGGTCGTCGATGCCGCCGATAAGTCCTGGGACGGACAGGCGACATTCGCGATGGTGCCGACGCTCGCGCGGCCTGCGAACCTCGACGCAATGCCGGCGCTCGACCTCCTCGTCATCGACGAGGCGCATCACGCCGTCGCCTCCAGCTACCGCCGCATCATCGACCACGCGCTGCGCCGCAATCCGATGTGTCGGGTCTACGGCGTCACGGCGACCCCGAGCCGGGGCGACCGGAAAGGACTCCGCGACGTCTTCTCGAACGTCGCGGACCAAATCCGCATCCGCGAGCTGATCGCGTCCGGCCATCTCGTCCCGCCGCGGACGTTCGTCATCGACGTCGGCGTGCAGGACGACCTCGGCAAGGTCCGCCGCACGGCTGAGGACTTCGACATGAGCGCGGTCGACGCGATCATGAACAAGGCTCCCGTCACCGAGGCGATCATTCGGCACTGGAAGGAGAAGGCCGGCGATCGTCAGACCGTCGTCTTCGCCTCGACGGTCGCGCACAGCAGGAACGTCGCTGAGGCGTTTCGCGCGGAGGGCGTCGCCGCGGGTGTCGTCGAAGGCGATATGCCGACCGCCGATCGTGAAGCGGTACTGACCGCCTACGGAGCCGGCCGCCTACGTGTCGTTGTCAACGTCGCTGTGCTGACGGAAGGCTGGGACCACCCGCCGACGAGCTGCGTCGTCCTGCTGCGGCCCAGCTCCTACAAGTCGACGCTGATCCAGATGGTCGGCCGCGGGCTCCGGACGGTCTCACCGGAGGAGCACCCCCGCGTCGTGAAGACGGACTGCATCGTCCTCGACTTCGGCACGTCCACGCGCATCCACGGTTCGCTGGAGCAGGACGTGACGCTCGAGCACCGCGAGCGCGAGGACGAGGGCGAGGCGCCGACGAAGACGTGTCCGAGCTGCAGCGGGACGGTCCCGCTCTTCGCTCTCGACTGCCCGCTCTGCGGCGAGGTGCTGGTCGGGGCGGACGAAGGGAAGACGGAGGAGCACGCCGACGGCACGCTCTCCGACTTCATCATGTCAGAGGTCGACCTCCTGAAGCGCTCCAGCTTTGCCTGGGTCGACCTCTTCGGCGACGACGGCGCGCTGGTAGCCAACGGCTTCTCCGCCTGGGGCGGCGCCTTCTTCCTCGAGGGCCGCTGGTACGGCGTGGGCGGACGGTCGCAGCGTCGCCCGAAGCTCCTCGCCGTCGGCGAGCGCGCGGTCTGCGTCGCGGCGGCCGACGACTGGCTTAACGAGCACGAGACGGACGAGAGCGCGCACAAGACAAGGCGCTGGCTCGACGAGCCGGCGACACAAAAGCAGCTCGCATACCTGCCCGCCGAGCATCGGCTCGACTTCGGGCTGACCCGCTACCGCGCCTCCGCACTGCTCACGTTCCGGTTCAATCGGCGCGGCATCCAGGACCTCGTGAGGGCCGCGTCCGAGGCGACGCCGGCGTCGATCGCGGAGGCAGCGTGATGCTCCATGCCCAACAGCACCGTCACCGACCGCATTCGCCTCTGGCACCCACGCTGGCGGCTGTGCGCCGTCTGCGCCCGGCCGGCCCGCGGGTTCGGCTGGACCGACCCCTGGCCGTCGCGCGTCCCGCGACCGCCTCGCTGGTTCTGCTCGCACGCGTGCCAGCGCTTCTGGAGCGAGCGTCTCAGGGAGTTCGGCATGGTTGATCTGACCGAGCAGGAGCACGCCGCCATCGGCGTCACCATACGCCGCCTTGGAGCGCTGATGGGGGAGATCGGCTGGGACACCCGCTTCGCCGACCTCTCCGAGGCCGAGGTCCGCGCCCTCATCGCCGAGTCCGTCGAGGGCTTCCGCGAGGCAATGGCCGAGACCGCTGCGGAGATGCCGGAGGTCCCATTCTGATGCTCACCTTCAACCCATCCTTCGCCGACCGGCTGAATGGGCTGGTCGACGACGCGCTCGAAGCCGAGCGGTCCGCTACGCTGCCACGGGACTACCTCGGCGCCTCGCGGCTCGGGGTCTCGTGCGAGCGCGCGCTCCAGTTCGAGTTCGCGCGTGCGCCGGTCGACGACGGCGCCGGCTTCGACGGCCGCACCCTGCGCATCTTCGCCATCGGACACGCGCTGGAGGATCTCGCGGTCCGGTGGCTGCGCGACGCCGGTGTCGATCTTTACACGCGCAAGGGCGACCGGCCGGACGGCGGACAGTTCGGCTTCTCCGTCGCCAACGGGCGCATCCAGGGCCACGTGGACGGCATCGTCGCCGGTGCGCCCGAGCCACTCGGTCTTGCTGTCCCCGCCCTCTGGGAGTGCAAGACCATGAGCGCGAAGAACTGGCGGGATACGGTCGCCAAGGGCGTCGTGATCGCCAAACCGGTCTACGCCGCTCAGATCGCGCTCTACCAGGCGTACATGGAGCCGAGCGTCCCCGGTATCTCCGAGGCACCGGCGCTCTTCACCGCCGTCAACAAGGACACGGCCGAGCTTCACCACGAGCTCGTCCCGTTCGACGGCGCGCTCGCCCAGCGCATGAGCGACCGAGCCGTGCGGATCCTGCAGGCCACCGACGCCGGCGAGCTGCTGCCCCGGATGGCCACCACCCGCGACCACTTCGAGTGCCGGTTCTGCCCCTGGGCGGAGCGCTGCTGGGAGCTTGCCCCATGACCGACGACCGCGATCCCGAGACGCACGACGCCCCCGCCGACAAGGACACGCAGGAGCCGGTCGAGAAGCGAGTCGAGCAGGCGGACGACAACCTCGTCCACTTCAACCCATGGCGCGACTTCAGCGATGCGCCGCGCCGGATCGACGTATTCGGCGATGAGCCCGATGCCGAGCAGATCGCGACGTTCATGGGCGTGGTCTTCGGCTACAGCGAGGGGCTGATCCCGGTCCGCAGCTTCATCGACAAGGGCCAGGGGTTCGACGGCCGGCCCCACAACATCTGGGTCGACGCCAACGAGGCTGCGCCCGAGAAGATGACGACCTTCGCCCGCTGGGCGTGGCGCGAGGGGGCGGCCGTCTACGTCATCCCCGGCGTGGTGGCTGAGCAGGGCCAGGCGAAGGCCACGGACATCGTCGGCATGCAGACGGTCGTCGTCGATCTCGACTGCGGCGACATCGACGCCAAGCTCGCCCACCTGGCGCGCCATCTCGGTCAGCCGACGATGATCGTCGAAAGCGGTGGCGTGACCGGCGACGGCCAGCAGAAGTGCCATGTCTGGTGGAAGCTCAGCGAGCCGGCCGAGGGCGAGGAAATCGCCCGTGTCTGCCGTCTGCGCGGCGAGATTGCCGTGAAGGTCGGCGGCGACAAGCACTTCCGCTCGGCGCATCAGCCGATCCGCGTCGCCGGCAGCGTCTACTACAAAAACAACTTCAAGACGCTCGTGCGCATCGTCGAAGTCGACCCGTACCTCGACCACGACCTGACCGAGCTCGAGGAGGCGGTGCTGGACATGCCGCCCGCGCCGGGCATCACGTTCGAGCCTAGCTTCGCGCAGGACGACAAGCCGCTCGTCGAGGACGTTCTCACCAGACCCGTCCGCGAGGGCGCGCAGGACGGCTGGTCGCGCTTCGAGGGCGCCTCCGCCGCCATCGGCCACTTCATCCGCATGGTCCACGAGGGCCGCATGACGAAGGACGAGGGCTGGGAGGGCATCTGCCAGTACAACGCCGCCATGCTGCGCCCCTCGTGGTCCGTGGAGCGGCTTCAGCGCGAGTCCGAGCGCATCTGGGCGCTGCACGTCGAGAAGAACGGCCCGCCGGCGCTCAGCGTCTCGTTGCGCGCTCCCGGGCCGATCCAAGTGGACGCGTTCTCGCTTGGAGCGCTACTCGACGACCGCAGCCCCATGCCGGAGGATCTGATCGCGCCGCGAGTGCTCACTCCGGGCGGGCTGCTCGTGCTCGGCGGTGCGCCGAAGGTCGGCAAGTCCGACTTCCTGATCAGCTGGCTGGTCCACATGGCCGCGGGGGAGCCATTCCTGGGCTTCGCACCGCCGCGCCCTCTGCGCGTGTTCTACCTGCAGGCGGAGATCCAATACGACTATCTTCGTGAGCGGCTGCAGTCGATTGCGCTCGATCCGGATGTCATCGCGAGGGCGCGAGGGACATTCGTGGCGACACCGAAGCTGCGGCTCCTCCTCGACTCGGACGGTCAGACAGGCGTCGCGGAAGCGATCCGCCACGCCTTCCCGGACGAACCGGTCGACGTCCTCTGCATCGACCCCATCCGCAACGTCTTCGACGGCGGCACGGATGGCGGCGGCGAGAACGACAACGATGCCATGATGTTCTTCCTGCGGGAGCGGGTCGAGCTCCTCCGCGAGGCGGTGAACCCCGACTGCGGCGTAATCCTCGCCCACCACACGAAGAAGCTCGCCAAGCAACAGGTCAAGGAGGATCCCTTCCTGGCGCTCTCCGGCGCGAGCTCCCTGCGGGGCTTCTACACGTCCGGCATCATCATGCATCGGCCGGACGAGGAGCGAACCGAGCGGCGGCTTGAGATTGAGCTGCGCAACGGTCCAGCAATGCCGGCCATGCTCGTCGACAAGCGCGGCGGGCGATGGGTGGAGATCCGCCAGCAGGGAGAGCGTCTGGTTCGCGCCGAGTATGGAGCGCAACTCGATGCCGAACGTCTCCGGAAGCGCGACGCCATCCTGGAGCTGCTGCTCAGCGAGGCCGCCGAGGGGCGCATGTACAGCGCCTATCAGTTCGCGGAGACCTTCGAGAACAAGGCCGGGCTCGGTGGCCTCTCGACGATCCGCGAGCGCCTCAGCGTGCTCGCCACGAAGGGCTACGTGAAGTTCGTGAAAGACGAGGCTGCGCGAGCGCTCGGTCTCGACAGCGCGCGACTGAAGTTCGGCTTCCTGTGCGCCGAAGGGATGGTCTTGGGTCCCCTGGAGGACGCCGTCGATGAGGAAACCGGCGAAGTCTTTCGGGGTGGCCGCCCGGTCCTCCCGAGCCACCATAAATGCGCACAGACCGGCGCCGCGCTACCGGTCGAGAACCCGTCCGTTTGGGTTCACCGCGAGGAGGACGCCGCGTGATCGGAGCGCCCAACGCCCACCATTCCAGTTGCCAAATCGCGTTGGCAACTGGCCAGTTGTCATTGGCAACTGCCGGCTGGCAACTGGATTGGCATCTGCAAAACGCCCGTCGGAACATAGCCTTAGGCACAGTTTTCCAGTTGCCAATGACAACTCAGTTGCTGAAATTTTGGCATCTGCAAAAGCGCCCTGTTTTCAATCGCTTAGTCCAGTTGCCAGTTGCTAGACAGATCCCCCCTAAAGGGGGAGCGCGCCCATGGGGCGCCGCGCTCCCCCTCGGGACTGGGTCGCCACTCACCCACCATGTCCATCGGGAGCATTCCATGCCCGTGATCAATCGTGCGCGTGAACCGCACACCTCCGCATCGGCCGATCCGATCCGCGGCGAAGCCTATGTGGTCCTCGCACTCGACCTCGGCACCACGACGGGCTGGGCGCTGCGGAATACGGACGGGCTCATCACGAGCGGGACGGTGTCGTTCCGCCCGAGCCGCTACGACGGCGGCGGCATGCGCTACGTCCGCTTCCGCGCCTGGCTGGAGCGGCTGGCGGCCGACGCCGGTCCGATCGGCGCCATCCACTTCGAGGAAGTGCGCCGGCATGTCGGCACGGACGCCGCCCACGTCTTCGGCGGGCTCCTCGCCACGCTGACCGCTTGGGCGGAGACCGCGGGGGTGCCGTATCAGGGCGTCCCCGTCGGCACGATCAAACGGCACGCCACCGGGAAGGGCAACGCCAGCAAGGACGCGATGATCGCAGCGGCCCGCGCCCGCGGGTTCGAGCCCGCCGACGACAATGAGGCTGACGCCATCGCGATCCTGCACTGGGCACTTGAGACCGCGGGAGGCGTCGCATGAGCGGCATGCGGTTCACGCCGAGAGGGTTTGGCGGGCGTCGTCGCAGCCCTGACGCGGTCAAGCGGGACGGCTGGCGCGAGCAGGGCATCCTCGCCGTTGCGGCCGACGACGAGCGGCTCACGTGGCCCGAGCGAGAGCTCGTCCGCCAGCTCGGCGAGAAGCTCTACGGCAAGCGGACGGTGGAGGCGCGCCATGGCTGAGTGGACCAGGGCCGATGTCGAGGCGCGTCTGGAAAGCGCCGCACGGGTGATGCGGTCGCAGCCGTCCGATGGCCCCAGGGGCACGTTCAACGCGTGGCCGGCGTACTTCCACGACTTCGCCGACAAGGTCGGTCAGAAGCCCGAAACGCGAAGGCCCACGCCGTCTCCGCGGGCGATCAGCGAGGCTGAGGAGGCGATGCTGTGGCTGCGCTGGCTTGACGTCGACGATGCGCGGATCGTCTGGGCGCGGGCCGAGCGGACGGCTTGGAAGCCCATCTGCTGGCAGCACGGGATCAGCCGGGCGACGGCGGTGCGACGGCACCTCTACGCGCTCAGCGTGATCGTGTGGCGACTCAACGGGCGGCGCGTGCCGACGAAGCGGTCGAAGCAGTACGTGATCGACGGGGCCCAGGCGGAGTAGCAGGCATGGGGCCGGCGGGAAAACTTCCGGCCCCGCTGTCAAGTATTCTTTCCATCGTGAGACACTTTTCGGTGAGACGCCGCAACGTGGTGACATTGGCCGGGCTGGCGGCTATGTTCCGAGCATGCTCGCGAGACGTGAGCGTAATGGCTTAGCCCGAAGCGCTCTTCGCCGAAAAGCGGGCAGAAACAGCGGCAACGGAGAAAGTTATCCCCGCCGACGATCCTTGAGCGATACTGTGCTCGCCCGCAGTTGTACGGGTCCCTTCTGCCCGCAAACGTATACGGGAGGGCGTGGCGCGACGGTCCGCTAGCGACAGCCGCGATTTTTTGGGAAGCCACCCGGAAGCCGGGATCCACCTGACGAGCCGAAACGCCAGAGTTTCCGGGCGGTCTGACCCCCGGCAGGTGGATCCGACGGTGGATCTGTAGTCCACCTGGATCCGGTAGGGATCCACCCTCGCGGGGTCCAGCTCGAACCATCTCGGCGGAGTCCACCCGACTCCGCATCCACCACGCACCATCCGCGCCGCTCGCAAGCGAGGAAGCCATGTCCGTCTTCGCCGAAGCGACCGCGCCAGCGATCCGCTGGAGCGCGGTGACGCCCGACGACGTGGAGACGTTCGACCCGATGCCGCGTGCGCTGTTCGTCGGCGGCACCGGCAACGTCGCTCTGGAAGACCGCACTGGATCGATCGCCGTCTGGTCCGTCGTCGGCGGCCAGATCCTCCCGGTGTCGCCGCTACGGGTCCGGGCGACGGACACGACAGCGACAAACATCATCGCGCTCTGGTAGCGCGGACCGCGCGCCGCCATCATCCGACAACAGGACGAACCGCATGACCCTCGGCTTCGCGCCGGAGACGATCGAGCTGTGGCCGCTCGAGCGGCTGCAGCCGTACGCGAAGAACGCCAAGCTGCACGGCGAGGACCAAGTTGCGAAGATCGCCGCGAGCATCGCCGAGTTCGGCTGGACGGTGCCGGTGCTCGTCGGCGAGGACGGCGAAGTGATCGCCGGGCATGGCCGCATTCTCGCGGCGCAGAAGCTCGGGCTGAGCGAAGCGCCGGTGATCGTGCTGGGCCATCTCACGGACGAGCAGCGGCGCGCCTACCGGATTGCGGACAATAGGCTAACTGAACTCGGAGCCTGGGATGATGCGCTCCTCTCCGCCGAGCTGAAGGATCTGCTCGCGGACGAGTTCGACCTCTCGCTCATCGGCTTCTCCGACGGCGAGCTCGACAAGCTGCTGGCCGCGGTCCCGGACGAGGACGGCGCAGCGGGTGGGAGTGGCGAAGGCTCCACGCCGCCGGTCACGGTCCCGGAGCCGCCGCGCAATCCGGCGTCGCGCACCGGCGATCTCTGGATCCTCGGCGACCACCGGCTGCTGTGCGGCGACAGCACCAGCGCCGCCGACGTGCGCCGGCTCATGAACGGCGAGCGGGCGGTGCTCTTTGCGACCGATCCGCCGTATCTGGTCGACTATGACGGCTCGAACCACCCGACGCGCAACAAGGATTGGTCCGCCTCCTACGGCACGACCTGGGACGACAGCTCGCAGGGAGCCGAGCTCTACGACGGCTTCATCAGCGCCGCCGTCGCAGAGGCGATCACGGAGGACGCCGCCTGGTATTGCTGGCACGCCTCCCGCCGTCAGGCGATGCTCGAGGCGTGCTGGGAGAAAGTGGGCGCTTTCGTCCACCAGCAGATCATCTGGGTGAAGGATCGCGGGGTCCTCACGCGATCGCACTACCTCTGGAAGCACGAGCCGTGCTTCATGGGCTGGCGTCGTCCGAACCGCCCGCCGAAAGTGGCGGAGGAGACGCTGCCGTCGACGTGGGTGATGCCGAGCTTTGCGAAGGACGAGCGGCCGGATCATCCGACCCCGAAGCCGCTCGACGCGTTCGGGATCCCGATGCGCCAGCATGTCGCCCGCGGCGGTCTCTGCTACGAGCCGTTCTCAGGGTCCGGCTCGCAGATCATGGCGGGCGAGGCCAACGGCCGGCGCGTCTTCGCGATGGAGATAAGCCCGGCCTATGTCGACGTTGCTGTGGAGCGCTGGCAGGCCGAGACCGGCCGGGACGCCGTTCTCGATGACGACGGCCGGACGTTCGCGGAAGTGCGGAAGGAACGACTCGGCGAAGCGGCCGATGCGCCTGTCGACGACGCCGGTGAGGAGCCGCGCATCGGGCGCCGGCGAAGGAAGGCGGCTTGAAGCAGTCTCGCCTGATGTCGCTGGTCGAGGCGATCACGAATGTCGTGGTCGGCTACGGCGTCGCGGTGGCCGCGCAGCTCGCCGTCTTCCCTTGGTTCGGGTTGCCCGCGCGCGTCGCCGACGCTCTCGGGATCGGAGCGATCTTCACCCTCGTGAGCCTCGCGCGCAGCTTCGCGCTGCGCCGCCTGTTCGAGGCGATCCGTATCCGGCGAACGAGCAACGCCGCCGGAGGCTGACCCCAGCGGCGTTGAGTGATGGTGGACGTCTTTCAGCGAGCCAGGCGGTAGACCCGACCCCGGCGCTCGTCCTTCTCGGACGTGACGTCGAGCCCAAGCCGCTTCTTGAGCGCGCCAGCGATGGCGCCTCGAACGGTGTGATGCTGCCAGCCGGTCGCCTCGGCGATCTCGGGAATGGTGGCACCCTCCCGCGCTTCGAGCATAGCGATCAGCGCGGCCTGCTTGGTGCCGGGCCGGGTCTTCGGAGTGGTGTTCTTGGGCGCGCCCGGTTCCTCCGGGCCGGCGATGCTGGCGCTCGGCTCTTTCGGCGTCGGGGCGATGCCGATCGCGCGGAGCCCCGCGTCCGTCGCGACGAGTGTTTCGCCGTCCTCGCGGACGAGGCCTCGCGCGAGGAGCGCGGTCGTGACCTTCTTCGCGGCACCGCCCTTGATGTGCTCCGGCAGGGGCAGGATCTGAAGGCCGGGCCGCTCAGCGGCGGCGGTGAGGACGGCGCGCTGGGTATTGGTGAGTTCGGTCATGGTCGGGTCTCCTTCCGCGCCCGGACGATCGGGCGCTCCTACGACCGCGAGCCGCGCGTCCCGGGTGGGAGCGCAGCCGGCGGCGCGAGGCGCCGCGGTCAGTAGGGAAGCTCGGCCATGATGGCGTAGTCGGCCACGAGGCCCGTCAAATACGGCAACCCATGCGGGATCCCGGTCTCGCGGCTCATACGGCGGCCGATGCGCCAACCCATCCAGCGCTGGGTCGCAGCGTTGATCGCTTCGCCGAGCGGAAGCCCGCGGACCAGCTCGCTGACGACGTCATCGGCGAAGTGCCGGCCGTGGCGGGAGTCGAGGAAGTCCCGCACGCCCTCGGGCGAGCACGTGGTGGCCCTGGCGATCGTCTCGGAGGCGATCGTCCATGCGGCGGCGGTGTCGGTCGCGTGCTCACAGCGTTCGATCGTGCCCCAGAAGCCCCACGCTTCGTTGTTGGTCGAAAGGGTCGTTTCGATGGTCATCGGCGTCGGCTCCAGCGCGGCTCGTGAGCGCTATACACGCTCTGATTGCCGTCGAAGCCAAGCGGATAACCCGATCAGATCATTGCTCTTTCTGATCCGATGAAGGGATTGAGCGAGCGTCAGTACGCAGCCCGGATCGGGCTCTCGCGCGGAGCCGTGCAGAAGGCGAAGTCGGCCGGCCGGCTCGTCCTGCACGACGATGGCTCGATTGACCCGGATCGGTCGGACGCGCTCCGCGCTGACACCACGGACGTGTCGAAGAGCCGGCCGGCGGAGCGGTCGACGATGAAGCGCCCGGCCGGCATGCGAGCGGTCCCGGAGGCCGCGCTGTCGGGCGTGAGCGAGACGCTGAAGGAGAACGGGCTGGCGGCGCCACCGTCCACGGGCGGCACGACGTTCCTGCAGGCGAAGACGGCGCACGAGGTGCTGAAGGCCCAGGAGCGCCGGATCCGGCTGTCGAAGCTCAAGGGCGACCTGGTTGACCGGGACCGGGCGAAGGCGATGGTGTTCAAGCTGGCGCGGGAGGAGCGCGATGCCTGGGTGACGTGGCCGGCACGCGTGGCGGCGCTGATGGCGGCCGAGCTGGGAACCGACGTCGGCGCCACGCAGAGGGTTCTGGAGAGCCATGTCCGCGCCCACCTCGAGGAGCTTGCGGAGCTCCGCGTCGCTTTCCGTTGAGATCGAGACCTTTGATGGCGCGGAAGATCTCGCGAAGGCCTGGCGCCAGGGTCTCACACCGGATCCGGCATTCACGGTCTCCGAATGGGCGGACCGGCATCGTTGGCTCTCGTCGCGAGCATCGGCGGAGCCGGGTCGCTATCGGACCGACCGGACGCCATACATGCGCGCCATCATGGACGCGCTGAGCCCGAGCCACCCGGCGCAGCGGGTCGTGTTCATGAAGGCGGCGCAAGTCGGCGCGACGGAGGCCGGCAACTGCTTCATCGGGTTCGTGATGCATCACGCGCCCGGCCCGATGCTGGCGGTGCAGCCGACGGTTGAGCTGGCGAAGCGCAATTCGCGGCAGCGGATCGACGCGCTAATCGAGGAGAGCCCGGCGCTGCGCGAGCGGGTGCAGCCGGCGCGATCGCGGGACGCTGGCAACACGCAGCTTTCGAAGGACTTTCCGGGCGGCGTGCTTGTGATGACCGGCGCGAACTCGGCGGTCGGCCTGCGCTCGATGCCGGCGCGGTACGTCGTCCTCGACGAGGTCGACGCCTACCCGGCGTCCGCCGATGAGGAAGGCGATCCCGTGGCCCTTGCCGAGGCCCGTTCGCTGACCTTCGCGCACCGGCGCAAGGTGTTCCTGGTGTCGACGCCGACCATTCGCGGCGTCAGCCGGATCGAGCGGGAGTACGAGGCGAGCGACCAGCGGCGGTTCTTTATGCCGTGCCCGCTGTGCGGCCACATGCAGTGGCTGCGCTTCGAGCGTCTGCGGTGGGAGAAGGGTCGGCCGGAGACGGCGGCGTACCACTGCGAGGACTGCGAGCAGGCGTTCGCCGAGCATCACAAGGCGGCGATGCTCGGCGCTGGCGAATGGCGGGCAACGGGCACGAGCCAGGATCCGCGGACGATCGGCTTCCACCTGTCGGCGCTTTATTCGCCGCCGGGATGGAAGTCCTGGGCGGACATCGCGCGGGACAAAGAGATGGTCGCCGGGTCGGACGAGGCAGAGCGCGTGTTCCGCAACACCGTGCTCGGCGAGACGTGGGTCGAGACCGGGGACGCGCCCGATTGGCAGCGGCTCGCCGACCGGCGGGAGCACGGGACTGCGGGGATCGTGCCCGCCGGCGGCCTGTTCCTGACGGCCGGCGCGGACGTCCAGAAGGACCGCATCGAGGTCGACGTCTGGGCGTGGGGGCGCGGGCTAGAGAGCTGGCTCGTCGAGCACGTTGTGATCGAGGGCGGCCCCGGCTCGGAAGCGTGTTGGCACGGTCTGAACGAGCTGCTCGGCCGGGCCTGGCCGCACGAGAACGGATCGTCGCTGACGATCGTCCGGCTCGCCATCGACACGGGCTACGAGACGCCGGCGGTGTACGCGTGGGCGCGGCAGGTTGGCTTCGCACAGGTGGCGCCGGTGAAGGGCGTCGAGGGGTTCAACAGGGCGAGCCCCGTCACGGGACCGACGTTCGTCGATGCGACCGTCGGTGGCAAGCGGCTGCGCAGAGGCGCACGTCTCTGGACCGTCGCCTCTTCGACCTTCAAGGCGGAGACCTACCGCTTCCTGCGGCTCGATCGCCCCGCGGCCGATGACGTCGAGGGCAGTGCATCGTTCGCGCCGGGCACCGTCCACCTCCCGCGCTGGGCGGACAGCGAGTGGCTGAAGCAGCTCGTCGCCGAGCAGCTCGTCACGGTGAGGAACAAGCGCGGTTTCGCCCGGCTCGAATGGCAAAAGCTGCGCGAGCGCAACGAGGCGCTGGACTGCCGTGTCTACGCCCGCGCCGCCGCATGGATCGCGGGCGCGGATCGATGGTCGGACGCGCATTGGCGTGAGCTGGAGCGGCACGTCGCGGCACCCGAAGGCGATGAGCAGGCGGCGCCCGCGAACACGATCCCGCGTCCCATGGCGCGGCGGCGAACGGTCCAATCGAGCTACATGCGGTGAGGCTCAGCGAAAGATCAGGCGGACGATGGCAAGCACCGCCACGGCTCCGACGAGAGCAACGAGCAGGATCAGGACCAGCCCGCCCGCGGCGAGCACGCCGGTCGCTAGCACCGCCACGATCAAGGGGAGCAGCAGCGCGCCGACCACGCCGACCACGATGTTGCGGACCTTGTTGCGGCCGCCTTGGACTGCCGATGCGAGGAACCCCGCGAGCACGCCGACCACAACGAGGAAGATCAGCCCGATCGTTCCCAGCGCCTGAAAGAACTCTTCCAATCCCGACTCCGTCAGCTTGAGGTCTTAATCCAGCTGACCGTCGCACGGGCTGACCTCGCTGCACAGGCTCCGGACGAATGGACCACCATGGCCACTCTTGAAGAATTGAGGACGCGCCGCGAGGCTCTGTTGGCCTCGCGTGCGAGCGGCGTCGCGCGCGTCAGCTACGACGGCAAGACCGTAGACTATCGCAGCCTCGCCGAGATCGACCGCGCCATCGAGGCGCTGGATCGCGAGATCGCGGCGGCCGAGGGGCGGAGGATCCTGCGCCACCTCCGCGTCGTGAGCGACAAGGGGCTCTGAGCTTGCCGCTGCTGGATGGGCTTCGGCGCCGGCTCGGCGGGCCGACGACTGCGCGGTCACGCCTTGAAGGTGCCATGGCGCAGCGACGGCTCCGCGGATGGCAGCCGCCGCTGGAGAACATCAACTCGCTGGTCGCGTCGGGCGGTCCGCGTTTGCTCGCGCGAGCCCGCGAGCTGGTTGTGACGAACGGCTACGCGGCCAACGCGTGTGAGGCATTCGCCTCCAACCTCGTCGGCGACGGCATCAAACCATCATCGCTGATCACCGATCCGGCGCTTCGCGACGAGGTCCAGCGGCTGTGGCTCGCTTGGACCGACGAGGCGGACGTCGACGGCCTGACCGACTTCTACGGCCTGCAGGCGATGGTCGCTCGCGAGATGTTCGTGGCCGGTGAGTGCTTCGTCCGGATCCGGCCGCGCCGGCTCGAGGACGAACTGTCGGTCCCGCTGCAACTGCAGCTACTTCAATCGGAGATGCTGCCGTTCGAGATGACTGAGGCGCTGGAGGGCGGGCGGCGCATTCGCTGCGGGATCGAGTTCGATGCCATCGGACGGAGAACGGCCTACCACTTCCGCCGGAGCCACCCCGGCGACAGCACCGATCACCGTGTCGGCACGTTCGAGACGGTGCGGGTGCCGGCGTCCGATGTGCTGCACATCTACCGGCCGATCGACGCGGGCCAGTTGCGCGGCCTTCCGCACGTTGCGCCTGCGATGGTGCGGCTGTTCCTGCTCGACCAGTACGACGACGCCGAGCTCGACCGGAAAAAGACGGCGGCGATGTTCGCCGGCTTCATCACGAAGACCGCGCCGGAAGAGGCACTGCTCGGCGGTGTCGAGGTCGCGGAGGACGGCACTGGTACGGTCAGCCTGGAGCCGGGCACGCTGCAAGTGCTGCTCCCCGGCGAGGACGTGAAGTTCTCGTCGCCCGCAGACGTCGGCGGCGGTTTCGAGGCGTTCCAGTACCGGACACTGCTGGCGGTCTCGGCCTCGCTCGGTCTGCCGTACCACCTGGTCACCGGCGACGTCCGGCAGGCAAACTACTCAAGTCTGCGCGCGGAGCTGGTCGAGTTCCGTCGGCGAGTCGAGCAGCTGCAGCACGGCGTCATCGCCTTCCAGCTGTGTCGCCCCGTCTGGCAGCGATGGCTCGACACCGCGGTGCTCGCCGGCGCGTTGAGGTCGACCGAGACGCCGGCCGAGCTTCGCCCGGTGCAGTGGATCCCGCCAAGGTGGGACTGGGTCGATCCGCTGAAGGACATCCAGGCGCAGGTGCTCGCCATCGAGTCCGGCCTGCTGTCGCGCCGCAAGGCGGTCGAGGCGACCGGCTACGACATCGAAGAGATCGACCGGGAGAACGCGGCCGACGCCACTCGCGCCGCGGATCTCGGCCTCGCCTACCGCACCAGCCCCGGCGAGACGCAGGGGGCGCGGGCGACGCCCCAGCAGACCCCGGACCCCAACGAGGAGTGACCGCATGCGGTCTTGGTACACGATCCGCGCCCTCGCCGAGAGCGCGGAGGTCGCGATCTATGACGAGATCGGCGCCTTCGGCGTCTCGGCGAAGGCATTCCTGGACGAGCTCGGCGGACTGCCCGATGAGCAGCGCATCACGCTGCGCATCAACAGCCCCGGCGGCTCGGTCTTCGACGCGGTCGCGATCCACAACGCGCTGAAGCGGCACCCGGCCGGCGTGACCGTCTGGATCGACGGCATCGCCGCTTCGGCCGCGTCGTACATCGCCATGGCCGGCGACGAGGTCGTCATGCCGGCGAACGCGTTCCTGATGATCCACGATCCGAGTGGCATGGTGCTCGGCACCGCCGGCGACATGCGCGCGATGGCCGAGGCGCTGGACAAGATCAAGACGAGCCTGGTGGCGGGCTACGCCGCAAAGTCTGGCGGGACCGACGCGGACATTGCCGAGCTCATGCGCAGGGAGACTTGGTTCGACGCCGAGGAGGCGGTCGCGCTGGGGTTCGTGGACCGTGTGGCCGAGCCGGTTCGAATCGCGGCGCGGTTCGACGTTGGCCGCTTCCGCAATGCGCCGCCCGAGCTGGTTGAGGAGGTGGGGCAAGTGGAGGCCATCGAAGCGTCCGACGATGATGGCGCGGCGGCGTCAGATGAGGAAGACGGCGATACCGCCCGTGCGAAGGCCGAGACCGAGCCGGAGTCCGCAGCGGCGCCGACCGAGCCCGATCCGCCGATGCCGTCCCCACATCCATCCGCTGCGGCCATCCGTTCGGAGGCGATGGCGCAAGCCCGTGCCGTCGTTGACCTCTGCACGCTCGCCGGTCTGCCGCAGATGGCGAGCCGCTTTCTTGCCGACGGCGTGCCCATCGACGAGGTTCGCGCCGCGTTGCTTGCCGCCCGCGCCGACGCTGGAGTGGAGATCGATGCGCACCACACCCAGCCCGGCCGCACGGTCGGCGCACGACCCTGGGGCGAGGTGATCGCCTCCACCTTCAAGCCCAAAGGATGAACCGATGACCGTACTGACCGAAGGCCGCCATCCCGGCGGCTTTCTCGTCTGGGAGGCGTTCCGCGACTACTGCCACGAGGTGGTGACGGTGGCCTCCGGCACGCTCGAGCCCGGCACCGTGCTCGGCAAGATCACCGCGTCGGGCAAATACGCCGCCCATGATCCCGACGCCTCCGACGGCACCGAAACTGCCGTTGCCGTCCTCTGGGGCCATGCCGACGCCAGCGGCGGCGACACGCTCGCCGTGGCGCTCGTCCGTGGCCCCGCCATCGTCAACCAGCACGATCTCGTCTTCGCCGGCACGCCGTCGGCCGGCGAGATCGCCGCCGCTTACACCGCGCTCGCCGCGGCCGGCATCATCGTGCGCTGAAGGAGCCCCTGATGGCCGCCATGGACATCTTCGAAGGCGATGCCTTCTCCATCATCGAGCTCACCCGCGCGCTCGACAACATTCCATTCAAGCCGGCGACGCTGTCCGGATCGGGGCTTTTCGCGGACCGCGGCGTGCGCTCCCGCACAGTCGTCATCGAAAGCCGCGATGGCACGCTCTCGCTGATCCCGTTCTCCGAGCGCGGATCGGCCTACGAGCAGCAGGTCCCCGAGCGCCGTGACGTGCGCGCCTTCGTCTGCCGGCAGTTCAAGAAGCAGGACGTCATTTGGGCGTCGGAGATCCAGGGCATCCGCGCCTTTGGCTCCGACAGCGAGACCCAGCAGGTCCAGGGCGAGGTCGCACGCCGCCTTCGCCGCCTCCGGTCCGACGCCGAAGCGACTTTCGAGTACCACCTCCTGAACGGCATCCAGGGTCTGGTGAAGGATCCGAAGGACGCGTCGACGGTCGTCAACTACTTCACCGAGTTCGCGATCACGCCGTCGGCCGAGGTCGACTTCGATCTCGACAACGCGACGCCTGCCTCCGGTGCGCTCCGCAAAAAGTGCCAGTCGCTGATCGAGAGCGTCGAGGAGGGTCTCGGCGGGCTCGCCACCGGCTCCGTCATGCTGCGCGCCGAGTGCGGCTCGTCCTTCTTTGCGGATCTCGTGGCGCACAAGGAGGTGCGCGAGACCTACCTCAACACGGCGGCGGCTGCCGATCTGCGGAGCCGTGTTGCGGACGAGGTCAGCTTCGGCGGGATCACCTTCCGGCGCTACCGGGGCAACGCTGCTTTCGGCGTGCCGGCGGACAAGGCGTTCTTCTATCCCGAGGGCGTCGAGGGCCTGTTCGAGATCTACTACGCCCCAGCCGACACGTTCGAGACCGTCAACACGCTCGGCCTGCCGCTCTACGCCCGAGCCATCCCCGATCGAGACCGCGACGAGTGGGTGCGGCTCGAGATCGAGAGCAACCCGCTCCCGATCTGCACCCGGCCGCAGGCGCTCCGGACCGGCAAGCGGACCTGATGAGCGCGCTCGCCGCCGCGTTCGACGCGATGTTCGCCGACCCCAACGTTGGGCGGGACGCTGTCTACACGCCCGCGGGCAGCGAGCCTGTCCCGGTGCGGATCGTGCCCCGCCGAGCCGACACGATCAGCGAGTTCGGCGAGGCGCGGGTGTGGTCGGAGACGGTCCGCCTCGACGTCCGCGTCAGCGCAGTCGCCGAGCCGCGTCCTGGCGACGGCTTCGAGATCGATGGCGAGGCCTTCGTCGTCCAGGGCGAGCCGGTCCGCGATCGCGAGCGGTTGGTCTGGACAATTGAGCTGCGGCCGGCATGAAACTCGATCTCAAGGTCGTCCCCGATCTCGCGACGCTGATGGCGGAGGAGATCGAAGCGGCCGAACGCGCGGTCACCACCGGTGTGGGAGAGAGAGGTCGGCGTTCGGCTGAAGGGCAACTGGCGGGCGCAAGTCGTCGGGGCGGGTCTCGGCCCGCGGCTTGGCAACACGATCCGCAGCGAGCGGTATCCGAAGCAGGGCACGAGCATCCGAGCCGCCGCGCTCGTCTGGTCGAAGGCGCCTGTCATCGTCGGTGCCCACGACCGGGGCGCGACGATCCGGCCGAGGTCGGGCCTTTGGCTCGCCATACCGTTGCCCGTCGCGCGGGAGCGCATTCGGCGTGGGCCTCTGACACCGTCCATCTGGGAACGCAAGACGGGGACCAGCCTGCGCATTGTGCGGCGTCGATATGGGCCGAGCTTGCTCGTCGCGGATAATGTCCGGGTGACGAAGTCGGGACGGATCCGGTCGAACGTCACCCGGCGGAAGGACGGCACGACCTACAGCCGGCTCGCCGGCCGATCGTCCGCCCCGATCTTCCTGTTGGTGCCGCAGGTTCGCCTGCGAAAGCGGTTGGATCTTGATCGCGACGCGCGAGCGGCCGAGGCGGCGCTGCCGGGCGCGATTGTCTCCAACTGGGTCGAGGGGCGGCTCAGCTGACGATCACTATGGCCACCTCAGTCTCGTTGGCATATATTGCCATCCAAGTTGGAGGCTTCCCATGGTGACCCGCAACGTCGTGCTGACCGAAACGCAGTCCGCCCTTCTCGACAGGTTGATTGATGAGGGGCGGTACCAGAACGCGAGCGAGGCGATGCGGGCAGGTTTGCGTCTCCTCGAGCGCGAGGAAGCCGAAATGGGTGAGTTGCGAGCCCGAGTCGAGCGCGGTCTCGACGAGGCGCGCCGCGGCGATCTCGCCGAAGGCTCTGGCGAAGATGCGGTCCGCAGAGCGTTCGCCCGCGCCCGCTCCGAGGCGTGACCACGAAGCCGTGGCGGCTGACGCGGCAGGCGGAGGCCTCGCTGACCGACATTGCTCGGTGGACGATCGACACCTTCGGAACCCGCCAGGCCGACGCGTACGAGGCCGATCTCATCGACCGCTGCACCGCGATCGCGAACGGCTTGGCGGTGTCACAGAGCTGCAGGGCGCTGATCGATCTTAACCTGCCCGAAGACCTGCGCTTCGCACGCGCCGGCCAACACTTCATCGTCTTCGTCGAGGACCCCGAGCAGGTGATCATCCTCGATTTCCTCCACGCCCGCAGTGACCTTCCCGCGAGGCTGGAGCGCTTGAACACTCGCTCCAGCGAGCGCTGATCCCTTCAAGGAACCTCGTGTCGGCCCGTGAACACATCCTGCAGGCGCTGCTCGGCGCCCTGCAAACGATCTCGTCCGCCGCCGCGCTCCGCGGCGAAGTCCTGCCAGAGCGGGTGCCGCCGGACGACGGGCTGCTGATCCTCCGAGATGGCGATCCGGGCGACCCCGACGTGACGCTTTCGCCGCGGACCTACCACTACGAGCACCGGGCGGAGGTCGAGGCTATCGTCGCGCCGCGCCAGCCGACCGACCGGGACGAAGCGCTCGACGATCTTCTCACCGCCCTCGGCACCGCGATCGCGGCGGACCGTACCCTCGGCGGCCTCTGCGACTGGATCGAGGCGAGCGCGCCGCGGCCGGTCGATCTCCCGGTCGAAGGCGCGCCGACGATGAAGGCGGCGATCGTCCCGATCACGCTGACCTACTCCACGGCCGACCCGCTCGGCTGAACCCTTTCGCACAAGGACAAACCCTATGGCACGCGCGATTGGAGCGCGGGCGCAGATGGCGCTCGCGTTCGAGAGCGTCTACGGCACCGCGCCCGCGAGCGGCTTCCACCGCATGCCGTTCGCGAGCTCGACGATCGGGTCGGAGCAGCCGCTGCTCAACTCCGAGCTTCTCGGCTACGGCCGCGATCCACTCCCGCCGGTGAAAGACGCGGTCACGGCTGACGGCGATGTCGTCGTCCCGATCGATGCCGAAGCCTGGGGCGTCTGGCTGAAAGGCGCGTTCGGCAGCCCAACCACAACCGGCACCGGCCCCTACACGCATGAGTTCCGGTCCGGCTCCTGGACGCTGCCCTCGATGGCGATCGAGACGGCGATGCCGGACGTGCCGCATTTCGCCATGGCGACCGGCTGTGTCGTCGATCGCCTCACGTGGCAGATGCAGCGCTCCGGCCTGCTCACCGCCACCGTAGGCCTGATTGCGCAGGGCGAGGCGGTCGCATCGAGCACCGGCGCAGGCGCGCCGTCGGATTGGTCGCTGAAGCGCTTTGGCCACTTCGCCGGCTCGATCAGCCGTGACGGTTCTGCCCTCGGCAACGTCGTCTCGGCGGAGGTCACATACGCCAACAACATCGACCGCATCGAGACCATCCGCGCGGACGGTCGCATCGACGGAGCCGACCCGTCCATCGCCGCGCTCACGGGCCGGCTCGATGTCCGTTTCGCCGACCAGACCCTGCTCAACCAGGCGATCAACGGCACCGCCGCCGAGCTGACCTTCGCCTACACGCTCCCATCCGGAGAGAGCTTCGAGCTCGTCGCCCACGCCGTCTACCTGCCGCGCCCGCGGCTGGAGATCTCCGGGCCGCAGGGCATCCAGGCGAGCTTCGACTGGCAGGCCGCGCGCGACCCCGTCGCCGGCCGCATGTGCACCGCAACCCTCGTCAACGACATTGAGGAATACTGATGCTTCGTCTCGATCTTCATCGCGAGCCGTTCTGGCTCGACCTCGCCGCCGGCGTCCGTGTCTGCCTCGCACCGCTCACCACCGCGCTGATGGTCTCTGCGCGCAACGACCCGGCCGTCCACGAGATGCCGGACGACGCGCCCGACGAGGACCGCGCGCTGGCTTACGCCAAGGCCATCGCGCGCCGCGCGCTTCTCGGCTGGGAGGGCGTCGGCGATGCCGATGGCGAGCCGGTCGACCCGACCTTCGACGGCATCGATGCGCTGCTCGATCTCTATCCCGTCTTCGAGGCCTTCCAGCTGAAGTACGTCAACAAGGGGCTCCTGCTCGACGCGGAAAAAAACGGCTCGCAGCCCTCGCCGAATGGCACTTCGGCGGCGGGCAAGAATACTGCGACGCCTGCCCGTCGCCGTGCCAAGAGTGCCCGGGCCGCCTGAACCTGCCGCAGACGATCGAGGGCTGGCAGGTGTGGGATCTGGCCCAGCGCATGGGCGGGCAGGTTCGTGTCGTACCCCGCGGCGTCGTCGGCTGGGACATGACCGCGGCGCTCGCCATGGCTGAAGCGCTCGGCGTCAGCGCGCTTGCCGCCGCTGAGATGCTGCCGGCGCTGGAGGCCGCAGCGGTGACCGCCATCACCAAGCAGATCGGATCGGAGAATGGCTGAAAAGCGCGTCAGCGTCCGCCTCGCTGCCGTCGGCGGACGCCAGGTGAAGGCCGAGCTGCAGGGCATCGGCGACACTGGCGGCAAGGCATTCGGCCGGCTCTCGCGCGAGATGGAGGCGGCGAATGCGCGAATGGCGTCGTTCGCCCGGGCGGCCAAAGTCGGTCTCACCGCAGCCGCGGCAGGGGCGACGGCCTCGCTCGGGCTCATCGTGCGGTCCGCCGCTGAAAGCGGCGCGCAGCTTCGCCAGTTCGTGCAGGTCGCTAACACCACGCCCGAGGGCTTCCAGCGTTGGTCGGGTGCCGCACGGACGGTCGGCATCGAGCAGGAGAAGCTCGCCGACATCCTGAAGGACGTGAACGACCGCGTCGGCGACTTCCTCCAGACTGGCGGTGGGCCGATGGCCGACTTCTTCGAGAAGGTCGCGCCGAAGGTGGGCGTCACCGCCGATCAGTTCGCGCGCCTGTCCGGTCCCGAGGCGCTGCAGCTCTACGTCGACACCTTGAAGCGTGCCGGCCTGTCGCAGCAGGAGATGACGTTCCACCTCGAGGCGATGGCCTCGGACGCGACGCGCCTTCTGCCGCTGCTGCGCGACGGCGGTGCGGAGATGCAGCGGCTCGGCGATCGCGCAACCGATCTGGGAGCCGTGCTCGATGCCGACGCGCTCAAGGCATTGCAGCGGACCGAGGTCGTACTCGACACGATGTCGCTGGTGATGGAGGGGCTGCGCAACCGGATCGCCGTCGTGGCGGCCCCGGCGGTCGAAGCGCTCGCTTCGGCCTTCGTCTCGCTGGCGTCGGCTGGCGGCATCGTTCGCACCGCCATCGAGACCATCATCGGCAACCTCGGCCGGCTCGCGACGTACGCCGCCACGGCTGCAGCGTTCTTCGCCGGACGCTGGGTCGCGGGAATGGTGGCGGCTGCGGTATCAGTGCGCGGCTTGGCTACGGCACTGGTCGTCCTCAGTGGCGCGCTGATCCGGACCGGCATCGGCGCGCTGATCGTCGGGGCTGGCGAGCTGATCTACCATTTCGGGCGCCTCGTCAGCAGCACGGGCGGCTTCGGCAACGCGCTATCGCTGCTCGGCGATGTGGCGACCGAGGTGTGGGAGCGCATCAAGGCGGGTGGCCGCGCGCTGGCGCTCGCGCTTCAGTCGGTCTGGGCGTGGATCGAGGCGGGCTGGCTCTCCGTCATGGAGCGGATCCAGAAGAGCTGGGCCGAGCTGCTGCACCGCCTGGCCCGCGGGCTCGACGGGCTCCCCGGGTTCGACGAGACGACGCTGCGGGTCCATGGCGCCGCAGTCATGGCGACGTCGGGCTTCTACGAGCTCGAGCTCGCCGTCGGCGAGGCAGACAAGCGCGCAAAGGACTTGGCAGCATCCGCGTCGGAAGCCGCCAAGGCCGCCACCGCGCCGCTGACGTCCCTGGCAGCACTCGGACAGACCGCCGAGGCGGCCGGCGCCGACAGCGAGGCGTCGCTGGAGCGCGCGGCGAAGGCAGCGGAGAACCTGAAGGATGGCGTGGCACAGACCGCCAAAGCGGCGAAGACCGCAAAGCGCGAGGTCGCCGAAACCGCCGAGGTGGCGAAGACCGGCTGGAGCCAAGCGCGGGACGCGCTGACCGACTACGCCAAGCAGGCCATGGCGCTAGGCAGACAAGTCGGCGATACGCTGGTCAGCGCGTTCCGTAGCGCCGAGGAGGCGTTCGCCGAGTTCGTTCGGACGGGCAAGATCGACTTCCGCAGCCTCGTCAGCTCGATGCTCGTCGACATGGCGAAGGTGGCGGCGCAGCGGTTCATCTTCGGGCCGCTCTCGAATGCGCTCTCGGCCGGTATCGGTCGCCTCGGTTCGGTGTTCGCCGGCGTTTTCCACGACGGTGGTATCGTTGGACGTCCGGGACCGATGCGACTCGCGCCGTCCGCTGCGTTCGCTGGAGCGCATCGGTATCACGCCGGCGGTGTCGCCGGGCTGCGGCCCGACGAGATGCCGGCGATCTTGCAGCGCGGAGAGCGAGTGCTTTCGCGTCGCGAGACGGCGGCGCTCGATCGGGAGCGTGGAGCGGGCGGCGTGAACGTCACCATTGTCGCCAAAGACGCGGAGAGCTTCCGCCAGTCGCGCACGCAGGTCGCCGCGGACGTCGCTCGCGCGGTGGCGCTTGGACGGCGGGGGCTTTGATGGCGTTCCACGAGGTCCGCTTCCCCGAGGACATCAGCCGCGGCGCGCGCGGCGGACCGCAGCGGCGCACGCAGATCGTCGAGCTGGCTTCTGGCGCCGAGGAGCGCAATGCCAGCTGGGCCAACTCGCGGAGGCGCTATGACGTCGCCTACGGCATCCGCCGCGTCGACGACCTCGCTGCTGTCGTCGCGTTCTTCGAGGCACGCAACGGACGGCTCTATGGCTTCCGGTTCAAGGACTGGGCGGACCACAAGTCCTGCACGCCGTCTGGGACACCCGGGCCCACCGATCAGCTGATCGGCATCGGCGACGGCGAGCAGACCGAGTTGCAGCTGACGAAGGCGTACGCGTCCGGCGGCCACAGCTGGGTCCGTGCGATCACCAAGCCAGTGTCCGGGACGGTCCGCATTGCCCTCAATGGCGCCGAGCAGATGAACGGCTGGTCCGTGGATGCCGGCACCGGGATCGTCACATTCGCCCCCGCGCCAGCCGACGGCGTCGCCATCCGCGCCGGCTTCGAGTTCGACGTACCCGTCCGTTTCGACACTGACACTTTCGACGTGACCCTCGACATCGAGCGGCTCGGCTCGATCACCTCCATCCCGCTCGTGGAGCTCCGCCGATGAAGGCGATCTCACCTGAACTGCAGGCCCATCTCGACGAGGGCACGACGACGCTCGCTTGGTGCTGGTGCATCGTCCGGTCCGACGGCGAGACGTTCGGCTTCACCGACCACGATCGCACACTGACCTTCGACGGCACGGCCTTCGAGCCAGAGAGCGGTCTGACCGCATCTGAGATCCGATCCGGCTCCGACCTGTCGGTCGATGCGCAGGACGCCGAGGGTGTGCTGACGTCCGACCGGATCACCGAGACCGACATTCTGGACGGACACTGGGACAACGCGGCCGTCGAGGTCTGGCGGGTGAACTGGGCGGATGTCAGCCAGCGCGTCCTGATGCGTCGCGGCTCCGTCGGCCAGATCCGGCGCGGCCGTCTCGCGTTCGTCGCCGAGGTGCGCTCGCTCGCCCACGTCCTTGGCCAGACCGTCGGCCGGACGTACCAGGCTACCTGCGACGCTGCGCTCGGCGACGCGCGGTGCCGCGTGGATCTCGACGAGGCCGCCTACCGCGGATCGGGGGCCGTGGTTGATCGCCTGCGCGACCGAGCCTTCACGGCCTCGGGAATCGGCGCGTTCGAGGTGGGCTGGTTCGTCCACGGCACGGTCCGATGGACCAGCGGTGCGAACGCAGGGCGCCTAGCGGAGATCATCGCCCACGATGTGACCGAAGGGCTCGTGACGATCACGATGCTCGAGGCGCCGGTGCGCGGCATCGCCGAAGGCGACGCGTTCGAGATCCGCGCCGGCTGCGACAAGCACATCGCCACCTGCGCGGCGAAGTTCGCCAACGTCGCGAACTTCCGCGGCTTCCCCTACATCCCTGGGCAGGACACCGTGGTCCGCTACGCCACCACCGACGGCGGCCACGAGGGCGGCGTTCTGTGACAGCACCGAGCCGGACGATCTGGGATGCGCTCGTCGCTCTCGCAGCGACAGCGCTTGACGTTCCGGTCGCTGAGGTGGGTGGACCAACGCGGGGTCCGGCGCGCGCTGCGCTCGCCCGGCAGCTCGCATTCTACCTCGCCGTCACGACACTCGGGTGGACCGCGTCAGTTGCCGCACGTGTCGGCGAGCGCGACCGTGCCTCCGTGAGGCATGCGCTGGCGCTCGTGGAGGATCGGCGCGACTGCCCGCGGTTCGATGCCATGGTCGAACGCCTCGAAGAGGCGGCGCTCGCGGTCGGAGGCTTGGCTGGGGTTGCTGACAGCGTGCCAGGTCTGCCGGTCATCGGCGCGAGGACCTCGCGAGCGTCCGCTATCCCTACGGGCACGGTCAGCCGATGACGGCCGCCACAGACTCCATGTGCGTCGTAGCAGCGGCGCGGTCGTGGCTCGGCACGCCATATCACGATCAGGCCAGCCTGAAGGGCGTCGGGTGTGACTGCCTCGGCCTCGCGCGCGGCGTCTGGCGGGAAGTCGTGGGGTCGGAGCCGTTCCCAATCCCGCCGTACAGCCGAGACTGGGGCGAGACCGGCCCGGTCGAGGTCCTGGCGGAGGGCGCCCGCCGGATGATGCCCGAGATCGATCCGGCATTCGCCGAACCGGGTGCGCTGCTTCTGTTCCGCATGCGCTCGTGCGCGATCGCGAAGCACGTCGGCATCATGACGGCGCCCGACCGCTTCGTGCACGGCTATGAGCGGCTCGGTGTGATCGAGCAGGCGCTGACCCCTGTCTGGCGGCGCCGCATCGCGTTCGCATTCCACTTCCCGGCTCGGGATTCTGGCTGATGGCGACACTCGTTCTCGGCGCTGTCGGCACCGCCATCGGCGGCGCCGTCGGCGGGACCGTCCTCGGCCTTTCCGGCGCGGCCATCGGCGGCATCGTTGGGTCGACGGTCGGCTCTGTCATCGACAGCTGGCTCGTCTCGCAGCTGGCACCGACGCAGCGCATCGAAGGGGCGCGGCTCGACAGCCTGCGCATCACCTCGTCCACCGAAGGCGCCGTCATCCCGCGACTCTACGGCCGCATGCGGATCGGTGGCAACATCATCTGGGCAACCGACTTCCGCGAGGACACGGAGACGTCCATCCAGGGCGGCGGCAAGGGTGGAGGGCCGAAGGTCAAGACAACCGAGTACCTGTACTACGCATCGTTCGCCGTGGCGCTGTGCGAGGGACCGATCACCGGCATCGGCCGGGTATGGGCCGACGGCAAGCTGATGGATCTCGCTGACGTCACCTGGCGCTGGTACCCGGGCGACGAGACGCAGGAGGCGGATCCGTTCATCGCCACCACGATGGGCGCCGAGCCGACGCCGGCCTACCGCGGCACCGCCTACGTGGTCTTCGAGGAGCTGGCGCTGGACCGATATGGCAACCGCCTGCCGCAGCTCTCGTTCGAGGTGTTCAGGCCCATCGCCGATCCCGACACCGCAGAGGGCTGCGTCGAGGCCGTCACGCTCATCCCGGCGTCCGGTGAGTTCACCTACGCGACCGAGCCGATCCGCAAGGGCGGCAACGGAGAGACCGTCGCCGAGAACCTGAACGCGCTCACCGACACGACCGACATCGTCGTCGCGCTGGATCGGCTGCAGGCAATGGTCCCGGCGGTGAAGAGCGTGTCGCTCGTCGTCGCGTGGTTCGGCAACGACCTGCGGGCGGGCGAGTGTCAGGTGCGGCCCGGTGTTGAAGTCCCGGCGAAGGAAACGACGCCGCTCGCTTGGTCGGTGAATGGCATCTCGCGCCCCGAGGCGCACCTCGTCAGCCGGGACGATCAGGATCGGCCGGTTTACGGCGGCACGCCGGCCGACTTCGCCGTCGTCGAAGCGATACGAGAGATGAAGGCCCGCGGCCTTCGGGTGACGTTCTACCCGTTCATCCTGATGGACGTCCTGCGGGGCAACACACTGCCGAACCCCTACAGCGACAACGCCAGCGAGGTGGGGCAGCCGGCGTTCCCCTGGCGCGGGCGGATCACCTGCTCGCCCGCGACCGGACATGTCGGCAGCGTCGATCAGACCGCGGCAGCGGGCGCTCAGGTGGCGGCGATGTTCGGCAGCGCGGCAGTCAGCGACTTTGCGATTTCGGGCGACACGGTCAGCTGGACCGGAAGCGCGGGCGATTGGGGGCTTCGTCGCATGGTGCTGCACTACGCGCACCTCTGCGCGGTCGCCGGCGGTGTCGACACCTTCCTGATCGGCTCGGAGATGCGCGGGCTCACCACCATCCGGGATGGGGCAGCGAGCTTCCCCTCCGTCGATGCCTACCGACAGCTAGCATCTGATGTGCGATCGATCGTCGGCGCGGGCACAAAGGTGAGCTACGCCGCCGACTGGTCCGAGTACTTCGGCCATCAGCCCCCCGACGGATCCGGGGACGTCTTCTTCCACCTCGATCGACTTTGGGCGGACGGCAACATCGACTTCGTTGGGATCGACAACTACGTCCCGCTTTCGGACTGGCGCGATGGCTTCGAGCACGCCGACGCCAACTCCGCCCCGGCGATCTACGATCGCGCGTACCTGCAGGCCAACATCGCCGGCGGCGAGGGCTTCGATTGGTACTACGCCAACGCTGCCGACCGCGCGGCGCAGATCCGCACGCCGATCACCGACGGCGCAGGCAAGCCGTGGGTCTTCCGCACCAAGGATCTCGAGGCGTGGTGGTCCAACGAGCACTTCGATCGCCCGGACGGGACCGAAGCCGCTTCCCCGACGGATTGGATCCCGCGATCGAAGCCGATCCGCTTCACCGAGTTCGGCTGCCCGGCGATCGACCGCGGAACCAACCAGCCGAACGTCTTCTTCGACCCGAAGTCGTCGGAGAGCTTCCTGCCGTACTTCTCGCGTGGTTGGCGGGACGATGCGATCCAGCGCGCCTACCTCGAAGCGACCGTCCTCTACTGGCTGGATCCGGCCAACAATCCGTCGTCGCCGGTCTACGCCGGCCCGATGGTCGACGTGCCGGAGAGCGCCGCATGGACGTGGGATGCCCGGCCGTACCCCTTCTTCCCGGAACTCGCGGACGTCTGGACCGACGGCGCCAACTGGCGGCTCGGGCACTGGCTGACCGGACGTCTCGGCTCCGTTTCGCTCGCTGCGCTGGTGCGGCACCTTTGCCTGCGCGCCGGCATGCCGGAGGAGCGCATCGACGTGTCCGGCCTCTGGGGTTCGCTCGAAGGCTACACGATCACGGCGCTGGAGAGCCCGCGGGCGTCGATTGGCATGCTCGCTCGGCACTTCGGCTTCGACGCGAACGAGAGTGAGGGCGTCGTCCGCTTCCTCATGCGCGGCCGGCAGGCGTCCGCGACCGTCGCGCCCGATGATCTCGTCGCGCCCGCGGAGGCGTCGGACGTGTTCGAGCTGACGCGCGGCCAGGAGACCGAGCTGCCGCAGGCGCTGAAGTGGCAGGTCGCACGGGCGGACGAGGACTATGATGGCGCGCTCGTCGAGGCGCGACGCGTCACTGTCGAGTCCGCGCGCATCGCGTCTGAAGCGTTCCCGATGGCGGTGCCGCCTGAGGAGGCTGAGCGGCGTTGCCGGCGCGCGCTGATGGAGGCATGGACCGGGCGCGAAGGCATCGTGCTGCGGCTGCCGCCGTCGCGTCTGGCGCTCGATCCGGCGGACGTCATCGCGCTCGAACACGACGGCCGGCGCATGGACTTCCGGATCGCGTCCATTGCCGATGCCGAGGCGCGTGGCGTCGAAGCTGTTGTGCAGGACCGCACGAACTACGATCTCCCACCGGGTGAACCCCGACCTGCGGCGCCGAGCCAGCTTCCCAAGTTCGGTGCGCCTGACATCGTGTTCCTGGATCTTCCGCAACTCACCGATGACCACGTCGCGCACCATCCGCTCGTCGCGGCGTACGCGAAACCCTGGCCAGGCCAGATGGCCGTCTGGCGCAGTCCGGCCTCGGACGGGTTCGAACTCGTCACGATGTTCGGACGGCGTGCGCGCCTGGGCGTCCTTGTCGACGACCTCTATCCGGGTCCGACCTCGCGGTTCGACCTCGGCAACGCGCTCGTGGTCGATCTCCGCCTCGGCTCGCTCGAGGGCGTGACCAACGTCGCGCTGTTCGGCGGTGCCAACGCGCTCGCCGTCGAGGCGTCGCCTGGTGTCTGGGAGATCGTCCAGGCGGCGGACGCTGAGCTGATCGCACCCAGACGCTACCGGTTGACCCGGCTGTTGCGCGGCCAGCGTGGCACCGAGGCAGCGATGGGATCGCCTGCGCTGGCCGGGTCACGCGTCGTAGTGCTCGACGCCAATCTGGCCCCGCTGCCGCTCGGCGAGGCCGACATCGGCCTCCCTTGGAACTGGCGCGTCGGCCCGGCGAGCCGCCCGCCCAGCGACGACACCTACGTCGCCCGCTCGTTCGCGCCCTCCGGCGCTGGGCTACGACCGTTCTCCGTTTGCCACGTCGAGCAGCCATGGCGGACGGCGCGGACGCCCGGCGACCTGACGATCCGATGGACGCCCCGATCGCGGGCGCTCGCCGCCGACAGCTGGAACGGCGTCGATGTTCCGCTCGCCGAGGAGACCGAACGATACGAGGTCGAGATCCTCGACGGCACCGAGATGAAGCGGACGCTGACGACTGGCTCGACCAGCATCCTTTACTCGGCTGCGCAGCAGACCGCCGACTGGGGTGCTCTGCTCGGTCCCGGCGACAGCCTCCACGTCCGCATTTTCCAGCTGTCGGCCGTGGTCGGCCGCGGCGCGCCCCAGTCCGTCACGCTGTTCCTCTGAAGGCCCATGTCCGATAGCTCGACCCACCTCCTGCTGCCCTACCTTCTGGCGTCGCAGGCGCAGAAACACGTCACCCACAATGAGGCGCTGCGGCTGCTCGACGGACTCGTGCAGCTCTCCGTTCTCGATCGGGATCTTGCCGATCCTCCCGGCAGCCCAAGTGATGGTGACCGTTACATCGTCGCGAGTGGCGGCGCCGGTGCATGGAGCGGGTGGGACGCCAACGTGGCGTACTACGTCGACGGAGCGTGGATGCGGCTCGTGCCGCGTGCGGGCTGGCGCGCGTGGGTCGAGGACGAGGGCGTGCTGCTGGTGTTCGACGGATCCGTCTGGATCTCCTCCGCGCCGACTGAACTACAGGCGCTCACACGGCTCGGCCTTGGCACCACCGCGGACGCGACGAACCCCTTCTCGGCGAAGCTGAACGCGGCGCTCTGGGCGGCACTGACGGACGCCGAGGGTGGCGACGGGACCCTTCGGATCACGCTCAACAAGGAGAGCGCAGCCGACAGTCTCGCGCTGCTCCTGCAGTCCGGCTTCTCCGGCCGCGCCGAACTCGGTCTCGTCGGTTCCGACGACCTCACACTCAAGGTCAGCGCGGACGGCAGCAGCTGGCACGAGGCGCTTGCCGTCGACCGAACCTCGGGGAGCGTCAGCGAGCCGAACCGCCCGCGGTTCAAGGCGTACACGAACTACGACAACTACGTCCCGCTCACGACGTGGACGAAGATTGCGATCAACACCACCGAGGCGAACGACCAGAACGTCTTCGATGCAGGCACCAACGTGTTCACCGTACCCACGGACGGCACTTATCTCCTCGGCGCTTCGTTGCTCTACAAGGTCAATGGCAGCCTCTCGTCGCGGATGCGCGGGCGTCTCGTCCTTAACGGAGCGACCGAAATCCGCGGCTCGCTGGGCGAGATCTCGGGGACGCACGTCTCGAACGCGACCGCGATCTGGCTGCAGACGATGGCGCTGCTGTCCGCCGGCGATACCGCCGAGCTGCAGGCCTACTTCCGCGGCGCCGACGGCTACGTCGCCGCCGACCACACCACCTTCTGGGGCACCAAGATCGGATGAGAGGGCAGGCTCACGACCATGCCGACGACACGCACACCCGACCACGTCACGCTGCCGAAACCTGAGTTCGAGCAGCTTCTCGAAACCGCCGCGGAGAAGGGCGCACGAAAAGCGCTCGCTGATGTTGGTCTCGAAGGCGAGACAGCCGCGGCGGACGTTCGAGATCTCCGCTCGCTCCTCGACGCGATCAAGGTCGTCCGCAGCACCGCCCTTCAGACTGCGGTGCATTTGATCGTCACCGCGATCCTTCTCCTCATGGTCCTCGGCGCTGCCATCAAGCTGAAGCTGTTCGGCGACGGATCATGAGAAGGCGCCCTATGCGTCGTCGTCTGCGGCGTTCGCGATGGAGGCGTCCTTCGCGATGCGGCGGAACTCGGCGAGGATTTCGGGATGGTGACGCTCGAGATGGCGCTGAACCGCGCCGTTGCGCAGGAGAGCGGCGATGTACCCGCGGGCGATCACGAGGTTGAGGTGGTCGGGGCCGTAGGAGGCTTCCACCGATCGGATCTCCCGCTGCAGGCGCTCGAGCTCTGCCTCCATGCGTGCGGTCTGCTCCGGGCTGAGGGCCTTGGTCACGGGCTTCGACGCGTCGATGAGCTGGGCCTTCGGCGTCGCCGCCAGCAGCGCCTTCGCGTAGGCCGACGAAAAGGTGTTCATCGCCACCATAAGTTCGGCGACCTCGATCTGGCGCAGCGGCTTCATCTTCTTCAGGATCCGGAACGTCGCGAGCGGGCATTGCCGGTCCTTCAGAAGATCGGTGACCTCCGGCGCGATGCCGTCGAGAAGCTTGCGCCGCTCGCGGATGCGGCTGATGTCGACGTCGAGTGCCCGGGCGATGCGTTCCTCAGGCACGCCGCGCTCGATGGCCTTCAGGATCATCCGGTGCTCCTGCACGGTGGCGAGCCGGCTGATCCTCTTGTTGTAGGTAAAGGCTTCGTCGTCGGTCGCGATCAGGCAAGGGGCTTCGGGCAATCCGCTCGCGAGAAGGGCTTCCCGCCGCACGTGTCCGTCGAGGAGCAGGAACCCATTCGCACCCTGCCGGGAGACGACCAACGGCTCGATAAGCCCAATCTCGCGGATGGAGACGGCGATCTGGCGGAACTTGCGGCTGGCGCGGGTGGTCGGCGAGATCTGCTTCGTCGGGAGGATCCGGGCGAGCTCAATCGACTGGACCTCGCCTTCGAAGGCGGTCCTGACACCGGGCGTCTGCGCGCTCACGTCTCTTCGCCGGAGACGAGTGCCGCCAGGGGGCGCGGCAGTGTGTCGAGCGACTCGGCCCTCAGCAGCGTGACGAAGTGAGCGTCCACATAAAGCGTCCTCAGCGCCGTCACGAGGAACAGGAGGCGGTTGCGGGTGACCTCGGCGCGCTTGACGATGAGGCGCTGCCGGTCGGCCTCCGCCTCGTAGGCGCGCACGAGGGCGTCGGGCGTCACCCGTCGGCGTGTCGGCTCGGGGTCGAAGTTGCGGTAGGCTTTGCCGTGGCGCTGCCGGCGTTCGAGGAGGCGCTTTGCCGCGAGCAGCTTGCGGCCGCGCAGCGTGCCCGTCTCGTAGGCCTGTGCGAGCGCGGCCTGCGCCCCCTCGTGATTGACGCCGGCGATGGTGACGGCGACGTTGAGCGGGATCTGCCCGGTCTCGACCGCGACGATCAGCCGGTCCTCGCCGGCCGTCAGCAAAGTGCCGATCATCTGGACGTACGTGGGCGAGAGTCCGGTCTTCGAGGCGATCTCGCCGTCGGCGTAGCCGCGCTCGCGCAGGGCGCCGATCTCGCGCAGCAGTTCCAGCGGGCGGTGCTGGCGCCGCGCGATGTTCTCGACCACCGAGCGAAGCATCCGATCCTCCTCGCCGACATCTTCGATGAGAGCGGGGATGTCGCGCTCGCCGAGCGCCAGAAAGGCCTCAATCCGGCCCTGGCCGCAGACGAGTTCATAGGCCTTGCCGTCCGAGCGACCCGCGGCTCGGGTGACGGTGACTGGACGCTTGAGGCCGACTTTCGCGATGGAGTCGACGAGTTGCTCGAAGCTCGCCTTCGAGCGCTCGCGCGGGTTTTCGACGGCGATGGCGGCAATGGGAATACGCTCGATCCGGACCGTCTCGCCCTCGCCGTCGGTCGTCACCACGGTGCGACCTCGGCGAGCTTGGCCCGCTCCGCCATGGCGAAGAACGTGTCGAGCGTGTCGAACCGATAGGCGTCGAGCGCAAGGCCGTTGTGTTCGGCGAGCTTGAGGGACGTGTGGTTCAGCTCGGGAAGCGGGAGGAGATAGTAGTCGAGGGCGGCGTCGTTGCCGGCGGTCATGCGAACGGCGACGGTGATGTCGGGGGCGAGACCGGTGTCGAAGCGCAACTTCCAGCGGCGGCGTCCGGCGTTCGTGGTGGTACACCGCGCCACCACCACCGACGCCTTGAACTCGCCGTTGATGGTGAGGAGATCTGTCGCCGGGTCGCGGGCGACGTGTCCGCCGAGGGCTTCGATGCCGGCGATGGTTCCCGCCACCGCGTCGTGATGGAAGACGCGGAGCGCGCGGTTGATCTCCACGTAGCGGAAGTCGCGGTCCGGCGTGAAGCCGACGAGACCGTAGGCCCGCAAAAGGCTCCCGAAGCGATGGCGGTAGGCCCCGGCCGAGGGCATCCCTTCGCTCTCGTCGATGACGACGCCGGAGAGATAGCCGTGACGCGCAAAGAGCTGGCGCAGGCGGTCGATCATTTCGGCGTCCGAGAAGCGGCGGTTGCGCTCGGCGATGATCCCCTGCGCCGTGAAGAAGGTTCTGGCATCGACGACGGGATCGAAGGCACCATCGGCGCGGATCCACATGTCGGACGCGTTTACCACCCGCGTCTTCTTCAGTTTGAAGGAGACGCGGTTGTAGACGTTGTTGCCGATGTACTTCTCGTTCGTGAGGATGCCGTGGACGACACCGCGCGTGAAGGGGCGGCCGAGGTCGGTGAGAAGGCCCTTCGTGTTGAGCCAAGCCGCGATCCGGCTCTCGCTCTCGCCGTCCTCCACGAAACGGCGATAGATCTCGCGGACGGTGGCGACCTCGTCGTCAGGGCCTGGAGCAAGGACCACTCGGTCCGTCTGAAGGCTCTTGTGCTCGCCGAGGCTGAGCGTTCCCTTGAGGGTGCCATCCTCCGCGAGAAGCAGCCGGCGCAGGCCATAGCCGGCCGTGCCACCTTGACGAAAACCCTTCTCGATCAGCCGGCACTGTCCGGCGAACACCTTCGCCGAGAGTTCGCGGCTGTACTCGCCCGCCATGGCGCGCTTCACGCCCTTGACGATGGTGGCGACGGGGCTCCCGTCGTTCGCGAACTGCTCGGCGCAGTATTGGACTTCGATGTTTGCCCGGCGGCAGATGTATTCGTAGTAGGCCGACTCGTCCGCGTCCTGGAACCGGCCCCAACGGCTGACATCGTAGACGAGGATGACCTCGAAGTCGGCGGTCCCGGCCTCGACGTCTCGGATCAGACGGCCAAGGCCATCGCGACCCTCGATCCTGAGACCGCTCTTCCCGGCGTCCTCGTAGGTGCGGACGATCCTCATGCCATGCGTCTCGGCGTAGGCGCCTATGGCCTCGGCCTGGTTCTCTGTGGAGTATCGCTGGTGTTCGGTCGACATGCGGACATACTGGGCGGCCCGCCGCTGCGGGCTGGCTGAAGCAACAGTCTCG
This sequence comes from Acuticoccus sp. I52.16.1, assembly GCF_022865125.1. Lineage (NCBI taxonomy): Bacteria > Pseudomonadati > Pseudomonadota > Alphaproteobacteria > Hyphomicrobiales > Amorphaceae > Acuticoccus > Acuticoccus sp. I52.16.1. The sequence goes on from NZ_CP094828.1 coordinate 2,403,414, forward strand.
TCTCCGAAGGCATCCGCCGTCGACACGCAATCGTTCTCCTTGTTTCGCTTGGCGGCGCTTGCGGCAGTCCGCTGTTCGGACGTGACGTTGGAGAGGCGCTCGCCGGAAGTCAACTCGAATACATTGTGATTACATCGTTCGCGCGAGGTTATCGGCGATAATGGCTTACGCTTCCTCAGATAATATTATTGCGTAGATGCCATTCGCTTCGGCCATCCGCAGAAAACCACCGTTCAACCGAGCCCGCCTTGTGCGGGCTCTTTTCGTTTTGGAGGTTCCCATGACGCCCAAGTGGTATCAGCTCGCCACCGCGGAGCTGGGCCAACAGGAGATTCGTGGCGCGAAGCACAACCCGCGGATCGTCAGCTACCAGCAGGCGACGGGACTGCGCGCGACCGACGACGAGACCGCCTGGTGCGGGTCGTTCGTCGCGTGGTGTCTCCGCGAAGCCGGTGTTCGCTACGACGTTGCCCGTGCCGCCGCGGCGCGCTCCTGGTTGAGCTGGGGGCGCAAGCTGGACAAGCCGACCATCGGGTGCGTCGTCGTCTTCTGGCGCGGCAAACGCGACGGCTGGCAGGGCCATGTCGGCTTCTACGCCGGGCGCGCGAAGAACGGCGACATTCTCGTCCTCGGCGGCAACCAGGGCGACGCGGTCAGCATCCGTCCATACTCGGCGAGCCAGCTTCTCGGCTACCGCTGGCCGAGCGACGTCGCACTGCCGCCCGACATCGAGCCGCTGGCAAAGTCCGGGGTCGTGCAGGGCACGAGCATCGCCGTCGCCAGCGGCGGGGCGATCGTCGCCGAGAACCTTCCCGCGCTGGTCACCGAACTCGAGCGGGCGGATCGCCACATCCAGGCGGTGACCATCTTCGGCATCGCCATCGGTGCGCTGATCGTCGCCGGTGGCGGGTATGCCCTGTGGCGGAGGGTGAAGGCGGCTCGGCAGCTCGGCGAGGAGGTCACGTGATGGGATGGCTTCTCGCAATGCCGTGGTTGCGGCGGCTCGGGATGTACGCCGCCGCTGCCGGCGCATTCCTCGCGGCGCTTGCCGCGCTCCGTCGCTCCGGCGAGCGCAGCGGACGTCTCAAGGAAGAACTCGAACAGGAACGGGAGGTGTCCGATGCGCGTAAGCGGATGCTCGATGCGTCGCGCGATCGTCCTCGCAGGCGTGATCATCTCGCTCGGCGCATGCGTGACGGCGAATTCTAAGCGGGCTGGAATCGCATGCGTGCCGGTGCCGGCTTACCAGCAGGATTTCTTGGATCGCGCTGCAGGTGAGGTCGAGCGCCTGGATGAGGGCTCGACAGTCGTCCAAATGCTTGGGGACTACGCATTGATGCGGGCGCAGGCGGATGCTTGCCGCTGATCTGGCACGGCTTAAAGGAATTGGCGCGGCCTTCCCAGCCGGCGGCATTGCTCGGCCTCCTTCAAGTCGAACCTATGTATAGGTTGGATGGTCACGATGTTGATGCGCCTTGTGGCTTGGGGGCGCGGCCTCGACGTCCTGCGGGTCGCCCGTGGCGGCGGATGGACCGATGACGATGTGGGCATTTGCCGACTCCGATCAGATAACTGAGATGCGTGTCGACTGCGAAGCCAAAAAGGGGATAGGCGGCCGGTGTTGAAGCAGGCGGATCCGGTGCCACGAGCTGAAGGGCCGACGGCAGTGTCGCGCGGCCGCTTCGCGCGTTTCATCTCGGCGGGCGCCGCTTTCGCGCTCGCCGCAGCGGTGTTCGCGTTCGACACCTTCAGTGGGTATGAGAGCGCGATCGCAGTCCTCTACGCGCTGGTCCTCGTTCTTGGCGCTGTTGCCGGCGGCCGGCTGTTCGTTCTGGCGGCGGCGATCGTCTGCGGCAGCCTCGCCATCGTGTCGTTTCTCGCCACGCACGTCGGCGCGATCGATGCCGGCAACACCGGTCGTCTCCTCGTCGCACTGGTCGCGATCGCGTTGACGGCAGCGCTGCTTCTCAGCCGGCTCAGCCTGCACCAGACGCGCTCGGCGCTCGCTGATAGCGAGCAGAACCTCAGGATCATGGCCGACACCGTGCCGCAGATCCTGTGGCAGGCGTTGCCCGACGGGCGCATCGTCTATCTGAGCCGGCGATGGACGCAGATGACCGGGGCGCCGATCGCCGACGGTCTGGCGGCCGACGGTCTCGCCTTCCTCGACTGGTTCCACCCCGAGGAGCGGTCGACCGGTGTCGAACAATGGACGGAGCTCATTCGCGAAGGCGAGCCGTTCGAGTTCTACCGCCGGCTCCGGGTCGCCGACGGGAGCTACCGCTGGCTGCAACTGAGCGCCTCGCCCCTGCGCGCCGAGACGGGCGAGATCGTGAAGTGGGCCGGCGTCGCGACAGACATCGACGAGGAGATGCGGGCGCAACTCGCAGTCCGCGCGACGAACCAGACGCTCGAGGCCCGTGTCGCAGAGCGCACCGCCGAGCTCGCCCGCAGCGAGCGGCGCTACCGCTCCGCGTTCGAGCAGTCCCACGTCGCGATGCTCGAGCTCGACATCACTGGGGTCGCCGAGGCGCTGGCCGATGCGAGGGTGGCCGGCAACGGGGACGGGACGGGCTATCTCATGACACATCCGGAGGAGTTCGACCGCTGTGTCGGTGCGCTTCGGATGCTCGACGCGAACCGCGCAGCGGTCCAGCTCTTCGGCGCAAAGGACCGCCAAGCACTGCTGGCGCGCGAGGGCCGGCTTATGCGCAGCCGTACCCCTGAGGACATCGACCGCTACTATGCGCTCGTGGAGCGGCGGGAGACGATAGAGGCCGAGGCGGAGCTGCCGGTCATGGACGGCCGCGTCGTCAAGGTGCTCTTCGGCGTCTCGCAGATCGCGGCGCCGGACGGGCGCTGCCACGTCCTCGTCGGCATGGTCGACGTCACCGCGCGGGACCGGGCGCAGGAGCTTCTTCTCGCCGCGCAGGAGGAGCTTGCGCGTGCGAACCGCGCGGCGACGCTGGGCGCCCTGTCCGCCTCAATCGCGCACGAGCTGAACCAGCCGATCGGCGCGGTCATGATGGACGCGCAGACCGCGGCGCGCTGGCTCGAGCGGGACCCGCCCGATCTCGGCTCGGCCAAGCGTGCGCTGGCGAGGGTGGCCGGCAACGCCGAGCGGGCGAGCGGCATCCTGCGCCGCACCCGCGAACAGCTCGTGAAGGGGCGCCGCGCCGTGGCCCCGCTCGATCTCGGCGAGGTCGTCCGTTCCGCCGTGGCCCTCGTGGACCGGGAGCTGAAGGGGGGGCGCACACGGGCCGAGGTGCGGGTCGCGCCCGGCCTTCCGTCGGTGGAGGCGGACCGGATTGAGCTGCAACAGGTCATCCTCAACCTCGTGGTCAATGCCGTTCAGGCGATGCGTGACACGCCCGTCGGGGAGCGCGTCGTCACCGTCGATGTCGCGGGCGGCGAGAGAGGCGTCACCGTCGAGATCCAGGACCGGGGTTCGGGAATCGACCCGGAGCATATCGGCCGGCTGTTCGACGCGTTCTTCACCACCAAGCCGGGAGGGATGGGCATGGGCCTCCAGATCTGCCGCGCGACGATCGAGTCGTTCGGCGGTACGCTCGAGGTGCGCAACAACGAGACGGCGGGGGCGACCTTCAGCTTCACCCTGCCGGCGCATGAGGGTGACGCGCGATGACCGGGGCCGCGCCGCTGGTCGTCGTGGTGGACGACGATCCGGGGATGCGCGAGGCCATCGCCGACCTCGTGCGTTCCATCGGCATGGAGGTGGCGACTCATTCGAGCGTCGACGCGCTCTTCGAGGCCGGTCTCGATGGCGCCAACTGCCTTGTGCTCGACGTGCGGCTCCCCGGCCAGAGCGGCCTTGAGCTTCAGGACCGGCTGCATCGCATGGGAATCGTCGTGCCGATCGTCTTTGTGACCGGCTTCGGCGATATCCCCATGGGCGTCAGGGCGATGAAGGGCGGTGCGGTGGATTTCCTCACCAAGCCGTTCCGCAACCAGGAATTCATCGACGCCGTGAACGAAGCGCTCCGCAAGGATGCTGAGATGCGCCTCAGCCATGGCGCGAGCGACGAAGTGCTGCGTCTCGCCGCCTCGCTCACGCCGCGCGAGCGGGAGGTGATGGACTGCGTATGGCGTGGGCTGATGAACAAGCAGATCGCCTATGAGCTGGGGATCGCCGAAATTACGGTGAAGATCCACCGCCGCAACGTCATGCAGAAAATGGGGGTCTCGTCCGTGGCCGAGCTCGTGCGCAAGGTCGAGGTGGTGAAGGCGAAGGACGGGGTCGCCTCTGGGTCTTAGCCTATACGGACATATCAATGGTTTTCGGATGGGCGGCCTGCCACATCCCACGTCTCTCCACGATCGAAAGCTTTGAACTGGTGTCAGTACCCCCTCTCGTTGCAATCGTAGACGACGATCCTTCCATGCGTGAAGCGCTCGAGGATCTCGTCGGGTCGCTCGGCTATCGCGCCCTCACGTTCGGGTCGGCCGACGACTACCTCGCCTCGCCGGAGCGCGAGGGCGTGCGATGCATGATCCTCGACGTCCAGATGCCGGGGATGAACGGCCTCGACCTTCAGTCTCACCTGGTGGAGACGAATGGTGCGCCGCCGATCGTCTTCGTGACCTCCTACGGCGACGATACGGTGCGCCGACGCGCCACGCGCAACGGCGCGGTCGCCGTCCTTGAAAAGCCGGTGCAGGAGAGCGCGATCATCGGCGCGCTGGACACCGCGCTCGGCAAGCGCTGAGCGCGGCGCGACGCGCAAAACGGCGCCGGTCGGATGACCGGCGCCTTTTTGTTCGGCACGCACGGATTACTGCGAGATGGCGTGGCCCTGCCGCCGCCTTCAGCCGTGAAGGAACGCGAGGAGGTCCTGGTTCACTCGGTTCTTCTCGGTCGTGCACATGCCGTGCGCGGCACCTTCGTAGATCTTGATGGTGGAGCCGGCGATCAGCTCGTGCTGCATCTTGCTCGCGTCCTGGTAGGGCACGATCTGGTCGTCGTCGCCCTGGAGGATCAGCGTCGGCACGTCGATGGCCTTGAGGTCCGCGGTCTGGTCGGTCTCCGAGAACGCCTTCACGCAGAAGTAGGCGGCCGGCAGGCCCGCCTGCATCCCCTGCCGCCAGAAGGCTTCGCGCACCCCTTCCGAGACGGCCGCGCCGGGACGGTTGTAGCCGTAGAACGGCATCGTCAGGTCCTTGAAGAACTGCGACCGGTCGGCGAGCACCCCGGCGCGGATCTGGTCGAACACGGCCATAGGCGTGCCGCCCGGATTGGCCTCGGTCTTCACCATGATCGGCGGGACAGCGGCGATCAGCACGAGCCCCGCCACGCGGCCTTTGCCGTGTTTCGCCACGTAGCGCGCCGCCTCGCCGCCGCCAGTGGAATGGCCGACGTGGACTGCATCGCGGATGTCGAGGTGGGTCATCAGCTCGGCGAGGTCGGACGCGTAGGTGTCCATGTCGTTGCCGGTCCAGGGCTGGCTGGAGCGCCCATGGCCGCGACGGTCATGCGCGATCGCGCGGAAGCCGTTCTGCGCCAGGAAGAACATCTGGTCCTCGAACGCATCGGCCGACAGCGGCCAGCCGTGGCTGAAGACGACTGGCTGCCCGGTGCCCCAGTCGTTGTAGAAGATCTCGGTGCCGTCCTTGGTGGTGAAGGTGGACATGGTGCGTCTTTCGTCGCTGAGAGGATTGGGAAGGAGCGCCCCGCCGGCCGCGCCGGCCGGTGCAGACAGCGCCAGGACGGCAGCGCCCGCGCCGGCGGCCTTGAGGGTGTCGCGGCGGGTCAGGAGCAATGCATCGCGGAAGGGCATCGGAGACTCCGTGCTAGGTCGATCTTGCGGGTAGCGGCTGCGAGCCGAGCGCGAACGCTGCCCGCTTTCGCCCTTGGCCTCAGCAAACTTGGCAGGCCTCACGCGTATTCTCGATTATTTCAAAGTATAGACCAATCTATACCTTGCAGCCCGCGGTCGTTGGGGGCCGGACTTTTTGCCGACAATTCGGGACAAACGCGCCTGGTCCAGTCGTGAAACTGCACCAGCGGATCTAATTCGGTCTCGCGGTCATGCTGGCCGTGGAGAAATTGTCGAATGTCCATGCATGCTCCATCGGCCTGCGGAGATCGCGGGTGCCAGCCCGCGGGAGGCTCCGTGCCGTCGGAAGTTCTTTCGTGAACGGGCCGCTGGTGCCGAAGCCAACGCCCGCTCCTGGTCAGAGCGTGCGGACACGCGCGCTGCTCGAAGCACCGATTGTGCCTTTGGTCCTCGGCCTAGGTGCGGCCAACGCGGTGCTGCAACTCGTTCAGGCCGCGGTCGGAATCCTCGAGATCGTCTTCCTCGCCCGCCTCGGGCTTGGCGCCCTCGCGGGGGCCTCGCTGGTCTTTCCGTTTCTAGCGCTGACCGTTGCGGTGTCCCAGGGGGCGATCGGCGGCGGCATCGCGGTCGCGCTCGCCCGCGCGCTCGGGCGGGGGCGGCTCAGAGATGCCGGGCTCATCGGGTGGTGCGCCGTCCTCGTGGCGATCGGCTTCGGCATCCTCACGACGGCGGTGATGCTGACCTTCGGACCTCGGATCTACGCGGTGATGGGTGGCGAGGGCGACGGCCTCGCGATGGCGGTCCGCTACTCGTCGGTGCTGTTCGCGGGCGCGCCGGTGATCTGGGTCTTCAACGCTCTGCTCGCGCTTGTCCGGGGACAAGGCAGCATCCGACTCGCCACGACGGTGGTCTGCTGCGGTGCAGTCCTTATGGTGCCGCTGTCGCCGCTCATCATCTTCGGAGCGGGTCCGATTCCCGGCTTCGGCATCGCGGGCGGGGCGATCGCGCTCCTAGTCTACTATGTTTCTGGAGCCATCGTCTTCGCGGGCGTGATCTTCGGCGGGCGAAGCCTCGTTCGCCCGCCGTGGCCGCCGCGCCTATCCCTGCCGCTTGTTGCGGAAATCCTGCGCGTCGGGCTCATGTCGGCGCTCGTCGCAGCCTCCACTAACCTGACGATCGCGATTGTCACCAATTTGGTAGGCACGGCGGGTGTTGAGGCGCTGGCGGGCTACGGTGCCAGCGCACGCCTCGAGATTCTGCTCGTGCCCTTGTCGGCGGGCATCGGGATTCCGGCCGGCGTCATTGTCGGCACGAATCTCGGTGCCGGACAAATCGCACGCGCGAAGGTCGCCGCCTGGGTGGCCACCACTGCGGGATTCGTGGTGGCCGAGGTCGTCGGTCTCGCCGCCGCGCTGCTGCCCGGCGTCTGGCTCGGCCTCTTCACGGAGGATCCCGAGGCCCTCGCCGTCGGCACGGAGTACCTGACCACCGTCGGTCCGTTCTATGGATTCTTCGGCGCGGCCTTCGTCCTCTACTGCGCGGCGCAGGGAACCGGGCGCATGATGCTCCCGGTCGCCGGTGCCTTTGCGCGCACCACCGTCGCAGCGACGGGCGGCGCACTCGCGGTCCAGCTGGGCGGGACGTTCCTCGCCGTCGGGATCGGCATGGTCGTCTTCGCCGCGTTCGGCCTCACCGGCCTCGTCCTTTCGGTCGGCTATGCCGCTTCCGCCAAGCGGTAGCGAGATGCCGGATGGTCGTGGGACAGGTTCGGCCCCAGCGCCGCTCGGGCGGCGAGAAAGGCGTCCCAGTCGGCAAGGTTGGGCAGCGAAGGGATGGTCACCGTCTCGCCCGCGTCGAAGCCGGCGAGTGCGGCCTCGACGAGGAGGCCGGGATCCATCTTCATCGCGTCGGGGACGGCCGAGACGTCGGCCTTGGCGCGGTCGAACAGCTCGGTCTTCGTGAACCCGGGCAAGACGGCTTGCAGGCGCACTCCGGTCCCGGCCACCTCGGTCTGCAGCGCTTCGGTCAGAGCCAGAACATAGGCCTTGCCGGCCACGTAGACCGCGTGAAACTGGTCTGGTGCCATCACCACCGCCGACGAGATGTTGGTGATGCCGCCCCGACCGCGTGCCGCGAAGGCCGCGGCCGCCGCCAGAGTCAGCTCCTGCAGTGCGACGACGTTGACCGCCATCAGCGGCGCGTAACGCTTGGCTTCGCCGCCGAGTGCCGGCCCGGCGACCCAGAGGCCGGCACAATTCACGACGCGGTCGATCCGCGGGTCCGAGTCGATCCGCTCCGCGACCCGCGCGACGTCACCGGCATCGGCGAGATCCGCGCGGCAGACCTCGACGGCGACGCCGTGTTCGTCCCGCAGTCGCGCCGCCACAGCGTCGAGCCGGTCCGCGTCGCGCGCGACGATGATGAGGTCGTTCCCGCGACGCGCGAGTTCCTGCGCGAAGGCCTTGCCGATGCCGGACGAGGCGCCCGTCACGAGCGCGGTGCCATAGTTCGTGTTCATGCTGACTCCTTGAAGCCCGGATCATCCGGGAAAACCATGGCCGGAGCGTACATCCCGTATCGGGCGCCGATTACTATATCTATGGATGGATAATCACGTTCGGGATCTTCGGTTACCTCTGGAGCTGAAGGAGATCCCATCATGATGCTGAATTGGAATACTTACCGCGACGAACTCAAGGCCGGCGTCGGCGCGTTCGGGCGGCTGAGCCCCGAAACGGTGCGCAGCTATGTCGGGCTGTCCTCTGCCGGTGCGAAGAAGGACGTCCTCGGCGCCAAGACGCGCGAGCTGATCGCTCTGGCGGTCGCCGTCGCCCAGCGCTGTGACGGCTGCATTACGATCCACACCGAGCAGGCGCTGAAACACGGCGCGAGCGAAGACGAGATCGCCGAGGCGCTCGGGGTCGCGGTCGCGCTCGGTGCCGGCGCCTCGCTCGTCTACTCGACGCGGGTGATGGACGCCGTCGCCGCCTATAACACGATCGAGGCATGAGCGCCCGGCCGATCCGCGTCGGCCACATCGACCTTTCCTTCCACGACGCCTCGGCCCGCGAGGTCGAGGCCATCCTGGTGGGGGATGGTCACACGGTCGAACGCTCGAGCGCGCCGCACGAGGAGATGTTCGCCCGGCTCGGGCGCGGCGAGGTGGATGTCCTCGTCTCGGCCTGGCTGCCCGCCAGTCATGGCGCCTACCTCGCCCCGTTCGAGGCCGATGTGCGCAAGCTCGGCATCCTCTACGAGCCCTACTGCTTCTGGGGCGTCCCACACTACGTGCCGGACGCGATCACGAGCGTGGCCGATCTCCTCGGCCCGATGGCGCTCCGGCGCATGGAGCGGCTCATCCAGGGGATCAACCCCGGTGCCGGCATCAGCCGGTTCTCCAAGGCGATCGTAGCCGCTTACGAGCTGGACGCCGTGGGCTACCACTTCGAAACTGGCACGGAGGCGGACTGCTTCGGCCGCTACGAGCGGGCGGTCGCCGAACGTCGCTGGGTGGTGGTCCCGCTGTGGCATCCCCAGTGGCTGAACCACCGCTACCGGATCCGCGAGCTGGAGGAGCCGCGCGGCCTCCTCGGCGGGCGCGATGAAGCCACGCTCGTCGTGCGCAGGGATGCCGAAGCGCTGATCGGCGAGCCGGCCCTTGCCCGCCTCTCCGGCTTGACCCTCGGCAACGCCAGGGTCAGCGCGCTCGACGACGCGCTTCGTCGGACGCCGCCATGACGCGGCGCCGCACACACAGGCGCCTCGCCGCCCTGCAATCCCCCGAACTCTCCCTTCGACCGCTGACGCTCGGCGATGTCCCGTCCCGGACAGACATCGCAGCGTCGCTGGAGGCTCAAATGAAAAAACTCGCCCTTCTTGTTCTCGCGCTGCTGCCCGGGCCGGCGATGGCCGCGACGGTCGACGACGCCGAAGCCGTGCGCATGGTCGGACCGCAGGAGGAGATCGTGTCGCCCGCCGTCCCTGCCGATGAGCGCGCCGCGATGACCGCTGCCGCCGACGCTTTCTACGGCTTCTGGACCAACGGCAGCCCGGCTCTCCTCGAGGCCGCCATCGCACCGACGTTCACCGACCGGACGCTCCCGCCCGGCCGCCCGCAGGGGCCGCAGGGACCGGCGGCCGCCTCCGCGGCCTTCCTTGCCGCCGTGCCGGACCTCACCGTCACGGTCGTGCAGCGGCTCGTCGTCGGCGACCGTGTCGTGTCGCACCTGAGGTTCACGGGGCATTTCACCGGTACGTTCGCGGGCCGGCAGGGCGAGGGTCAACCGGTCGACTTCATCGCGACCGACATCCTGCGCATCGAGGACGGCCGGATCACCGACAACTGGCACCTCGAGGACAACCTCACCTTCCTGCGCCAGATCGGCGCCATCGACTGACCGGGAGCGCGCCATGACACGCATTGCCCTCTTCGCGCTCGGGCTGAGCGCGCTCGTCCCCCTTCCGGCCATCGCGGAACCCGTCGAGGTCGTCGCCGAGATCCGTGGCGCCATGCCGACCGGGATCACCGTCACGCCAGGCGGCCGCGTCTTCCTCAACTTCCCTCAGTGGGGAGACGGGAGCCCGTTCGCGGTCGCCGAACTGATCGGTGGGCGCCTCGTCCCGTTCCCGGACACGCCGTTCAATCGCTCCGGTGGCGACGATCCGGTGACGCACCTTCTCAGCGTCCAGAGCGTCGTCGCCGACGGGGCCGACCGGCTGTGGATCCTCGACACCGGGGCGCCGGGCTTCGCACCACCCGTCCCCGGAGGCGCCAAGCTCGTCGCCGTCGACCTCGGCACCGGCGATGTGGTTCGCACCATCACGTTCAGGCCGGACGTCGTGCTGCCGAGCACCTACTTGAACGACGTGCGGCTCGATTTCACGGTCGGCGAGGCCGGCGTCGCCTACATCACCGACTCCTCGCTCTCCGGCCCCGGCGCGATCATCGTCGTGGACCTTGCCACGGGCGAGGCCAGGCGCCGCCTCTCGGGGCACGCTTCGACCATGCCCGACCCGGACTTCGTCCCGGTCATCGACGGCGAGCCGCTGATGGTCCGCCCCCCGGAGGGACCGGCGAGCCCGTGGCGCGTCGCGAGCGACGGCATCGCCATCTCCCCCGACGGCGAGACGCTGTACTACTGCGCCCTGTCGAGCCGCCGCCTCCACGCGGTGCCCACCGCGCTCCTGCGCGACCCCGACGCTTCGGACGCGCAGATCGCCGCCGCCGTCCGCGATCTGGGCGAGAAGGGCGCGTCCGACGGTCTGGCCGAGGACGATCTCGGCCGCATCTACGCCGGCGACTACGAGAACGACGCGCTCCGCCGCTGGGACGGCCGGCGGTGGACGACGATCGCGCAGGATCCGCTGCTAGACTGGCCGGACACGCTCTCGGTCGGCCCCGACGGCTACCTCTACGTCACCGCCAACCAGCTTGAACGTCAGGCCCCGTTCCACGGTGGCATCGACAGGCGCGAACAACCCTATCGCGTGCTGCGGGTGCCGATCGGCGCCGGCCCGGTTCATCTCGACTGAAAGGACAACCCATGCCCGATGATGAAATCTGCCTCGTCGCCCGCCTGAAGGCCAAGCCCGGCAAGGAGGCGGCACTCGCTGAGGCCGTGACCGCCATCGTCCCGCTTGTGCGGGCGGAGCCGGGATGCCTCGGCTACACCGCGCACGTCAGCCGGGAGGAGCCGGGCACCATCGTGATGTACGAGGTGTGGGCCGACCAGGGCGCGCTCGACACCCACGCCAAGGCACCCGCGCTCTCGTCGCTCGCCGCGCGGTTCGACGAGCTCCTCGCCGAGCCGCTCGGCCTCACGCCCCTGCGCCGGATCGCCTGACGCGACGCTCACGCACGAAACAGCCGCTCGGATCGCTCCGGGCGGCTGTTTGCGTTCCAGTCTGCGTCCGCCGGACCATTGCATTCCGGTCCGCTCGGTTTGGTCCGGTTAGGGGCGGTCGTACTCGGCGGCACTGGTGAGGCTGGCGGCAGCAATGTCGAACGCGGTGCGGTGGCGGCCGACGACCCGCCCGCCTTCGACCAGCGCGGGCAGATCGTGGCCGACGAGGAGGAAACGGCTCGTCGCCAGCGCCTTCTTCACCGCCCGCTTCTCTTCCAGCGAGCGCATCGCGCGGTTGCCGGAAATGGTCGGCTCGTGCGCGACAACGTCGTTGAGCGGCGCGGCGATCTGGTCGTCGATGTGGTAGACGATGTCGCCGGCGATGTTGGCGATCCCCTCGTCCGTCTCCACCAGCACCGAGATCGACCCCGGCGTGTGGCCGCCCGACAGGCGCACCGCCACACCGGGCGCGATCTCCTCCTCGAACGTCCCGTCGACGTCGAAAAAGCGCAGCGCGCCGGGGGTGTGCAGCCGGTCGACGAGATGATGCGTATCGTGCGCGGTGTACATGCCCGGTCCCATGACGCCTGACACCATGAACTCGAGCTCGGCGCGCGCCATGGCGACCGTGGTGGTCATTGGGAAAAGGTCGTCCTGACCGACATGGTCGAGGTGGGCGTGAGTGTGAACGACCGTGCGCACCTCGTCCGGACGAACGCCGAAGCGGGCGAGCTGCGCCTCGACCGTCATGTCGGGTGTCTTTTCGAACTCCATGCCCCAGCCGGCCCAGTCGACGACGTCGCTGGCGCCGGTGTCGACGAGGATCGGCTCGCCGGCGCCCAGGATGAGGTAGCCGACGAACGGGATCGTCTCCCGAGTGCCGGGGCGGCGGAACAGGACGAGGCCGCTGGAGTCCATGGTCAGGCGGCCGAAGGTGAGAGCGTGGATGGTAGCGGACATGAAGGCTCCTTGCGCCGCGCTCAGGCGGGCCGCTGTCGCCACGCACCTGCGACCGAGGCGGCGGCCAGGGCGGCCATGAGGCCGGCGCCGATGAAGACGGAAATGGACAGCCCGGTCAGCGTGGCGAACCACCCGAGCGCGAGGGCGAGCGCGCCGGAGACCAGATAGGCGAACAGGAGGGCGAACGAGATGCGCCCGGCACGGTTCGTGGCGGTGGAACCGGCGTCGATGATCTGAAACCCGGCCGCCACCAGAAGTGCGTAGCCGACGCCCGAAACAAACGTCGCGGCGACGAAAAACACCAGCTCGCGTGTGAGGATCGACGCCGTGAGAAGTGCCATCGCCGTCGCGGTCGAGAGGGCTCCGCCGAATATGCCGCGCCGCGGATCGCGGACCCGGAGCCATAGGCCGACGAGGCCGAAGGCGAGCGGAAACAGCGCGAGCGCCAATCCGTTGACCGTCGAGCTCGTCGAACCCACCAGCGATCCGGCGATCTGCGCCCCCAGGGCCGCCACCATCACGCCGTGAGCATAGGCGGTGACGAGGGCGATGGTGGCGACGCCAAGACCGGCGCCGCCGATGCCGGAAAGGTCCGGCAGGTGAGGTCGCCAGCGACCGGGCCGCGCCCTCGTCGTCTCGAGCCGCAGCGTCAGGGCGAACAGGAGGGCGATGACCGTCAAGAGCACGACGAACGGGAGATGCAGCGGGAACGGTGCGTACTCGACCATGACGCCATCGATAGCCAGAGCCGCAATGAGGCCGGCGGCCTGGGCCGCGACGGTGATCGCCGCGCCAGTGCGCCGGTCGGGCGCGCTCTCGGCGACGGCCGCGGCGGAGGGGCCTGCCGAAAGGCCGACGCCTACGCCCATGAGGACACGCCCCGCGATCAACGTGTCGAGGCCGGTCGCAACGGCAAACAGAGCGACCCCGGCCCCCGAAGCGGCAAGGCCCCAGAGCATGGCCTTGCGCCGGCCGACATGGTCCGCGAGGTCGCCCGCGAAGAGCATGACGAGGACGACCACAGCCGGGTAGACGGCGAAGACGAGCGTCGTATGGGTCGTCGAGAGGCCCCATTCGCGGATGTAGAGGGGATAGGTCATCGCTGGCGCCGCGCTCGTCCAGAGCGTGTGCGCGACGACGCCCGACGCGACCCACAGGCGCATGGGAAGCGGGGAGCTGCGCATGGCGTACTCCTTCGGCGACGCGTTTGCGCGGCCGATGTTCGGGAGCCACGCAGAGGCGTGGCCGGAATGGGAGTGAGACGCGCCGGCCGCCGGGCCGGCGGGGGTCAGTCGTGGTCGTTGGGGGCGGGACCGGTGCCGATCGGAAGGCGGAACACCTCGGTCGGGAAGCGCACCGCGGACGTACCACCCTGGAAAATCGCCGCACGGTCGAGCTGCGCCGCGGGCATCCACAGGTACCCGGCCGAGTCGATCCACATGGCATCGACCCACAGAAGGCGCGGATCCTCGATCAGCGTCGAAACGGTCCCGTCCGGAGCCACGCGCATGATGCGCCGGGACTGCACGTCGCTGGCGTAGATGGCGCCGTCCGCGGCGATGGCGGTGCCGCCGGTGGGCGGCAAGTCCGCGACGGTCTCAACGTGGTCGGCGAGGCTCGCAGCCGCATCCGGGTCGTCGAGCAGTGCCGTCGGCACGCGCCGGAGCGGTCCCGTGACCGGCTGGAAGTAAAGCCACGCGCCGTCCGGCGAGACCTCGATCTGGTCGGCGTGAACATAGACCGGTGCACCGTCCGCGCCGTGTACGATACGCCCTTCGGCGGAGATCGGCCGATCCGCCGTTACGGAAGGATCGCCGTCCAGCACCCGACGCCCCGCCCCGGAAGCGATGTCGAGGACGATGAGGCCCGGATTGCCGGCGTCCGTAAGATACGCCGTGCCGCCGTTGAAGCGGATGTCGTCCACGAAGCCGTTGGGGCCGATGACACCATCGAGCGGGATGGTGCGGCGCACCCGGTTGTCCGCGAGATCGACCACGACCAGTTTCGCGCCGCCCGGTAAGACTGGTTCGCCGATCGCGGGCGATCCTGTGTCGACCAGCCACAGGTCTCCGTCCGGGCCGATGCGCATGGAATTGACGCGCACCAGCATCGTCCGCGGGTCGGCCCCCACGTGCCAGTCGTTGATGGTGGCGTCAGGGTAGGGAGCGGGGCCGTCGTCCCGCCACTCCACCACACGCGGTCCGGGGCTGCCGTCGATCCGCGCAATCAGCACGAACAGGCGCCCTCCCGGCGTGGTGGCGATGCCGGTGGATGCCACATCCGGCAGGGTCAGTGCGACCTCGAGCCCGCGCGTCGTCGCTCCGTCCGCCATCGCCCCACTGGGGGCTGCGCCGACGGCAGCCGCCAGCGTGGCCGCGGCTACGGCGCGCCTCACTCCCAGCCCTCCAGGACGATCTTGCCCTTCGCACGGTGGCTCTCCAGCAGAGCGTGGGCGCGCTTCAGGTTGGCCGCGTTGATCGCGCCGTAGCTCTCGCCGAGCGTCGTCTTCAGTGTGCCGTCGTCGATCAGGCGCGAGACCTCGTTCAGGAGGTCGCCCTGCTTCTCGATGTCGGCGGTGCCGAACATCGAGCGGGTGAACATGAACTCCCAGTGCGTCGACACGCTCTTCTGCTTGAAGGGCGAGATGTCGAGCGTCTCGGGATCGTCGATCAACGCGAACCGGCCCTGCGGTGCGATCAGCTTCGCGATCTCGGGGAGGTGCTCGTCGGTGTGGGTCGTGGAGAACACGAAAGCGGGCGCGCCGATGCCGAGCGCCTCGATCTGCGCGGCCAGCGGCTGCGTGTGGTCGATGACGTGCGTGGCCCCGAGGTCCTTCGACCATGCCGTCGTCTCGCCGCGCGAGGCAGTGGTGATGACGGTGAGGTCGGTCAGCTTGGCGGCGAGCTGCGTCGCCATCGAGCCGACGCCGCCCGCACCGCCGACGATCAGGATCGCGTTCGCCGCGCCGGGCACCGGACGACGCACGTCGAGCCGGTCGAACAGTGCCTCCCAGGCCGTGATCGTCGTGAGCGGCAGGGCGGCCGCCTCGGGAGCCGAAAGGCTCGCCGGCTTCGCGCCGACGATGCGCTCGTCGACGAGGTGGTACTCGGCGTTGGTGCCCTGACGGCCGATGGCGCCGGCGTAGAAGACCGCGTCACCGGGTGCGAACAAGGTCGCCTCGGGTCCCACGGCCTCGACCACGCCGACCGCGTCCCAGCCGAGCACCTTCCACTCGCCGGCGGCGGGCGTGGCGCGGACGCGAACCTTCGTGTCCACAGGGTTCACCGACACAGCCTGCACGGCGACGAGGAGGTCGCGGCCCTCCGGCGTCGGCTGGGGCAGCGTGATGTCCTGGAGGGAGCGGTCGTCCTCGATCGGCAGGGAGGTCTGATAGCCGACAGCGCGCATGATGGTCTCCATTGCGGTTTGCTGCCAGCCGAAATGAAGACTACTTATCGAGTCAGCAAGAACGCACATTTCACGCTCATAGTGTCGAAAAGGATACTGTTATGGCCAAGGCTCGGCACGAGCGGTTCGACTGCTCGCCCGGATGCGCCGTCGAGGCGGCGCTGCAATTCATCGACGGGAAGTGGAAGGGGGTGATCCTTTACCACCTCCTCGACGGGACGATGCGCTTCAACGAGATCCGCCGGGCGATCCCCAGCGTGACCCAGCGCATGCTCACCAACCAGCTGCGCGAGCTGGAGGCGGACGAGCTTATCGAACGCACCGTCTATGCCGAGGTGCCGCCGAAGGTGGAGTACAGCCTCACCGAGCGCGGCCGCTCGCTGGAGCCGGTCCTTCTGGCGCTGAGGGCATGGGGCAAGGAGCACTCCGGCGTGACGCTGAGCGGAGGCGAGCGCTCCCGGATGGCAGACGAGGTCGCCTGATTGCGGCGCGGCCTGCGCGGCGCCCAGCGCCACCCTGCGATGTCGCGTTGTCATATTGCTGTCCGGATGGTGTCGCGGCGATCTTAACCTCGCGGCATCGACGGCCCGAAGGTCATTTGCACCGCGTTTCAGGACATCACCTGTCCGCAACGTAGAGATGGTCTATACAAGCAGATAAGCAGCCTGGGCTGAGGTTTTCGGCTTTGTTCGTGGCGTCGCCAACGGATCGAGGTTGCCATGATCACCGTGGGTCTCATCGCCGTCCCGCCGATGCAGCTGATGTCGCTTGCAGCCATCACCGTCCTGCAGACGGCAAACTCACTCGCCGACCGGCCGACCTATCGCGTCGAGATTTTGTCCGAGGCGGGTGGGCTTGTCGAAACCTCGGCCGGCTTCGGGGTAGACACTCGGCCACTCGGTGACGCCCAATTCGACACCCTCCTGGTCGGTGCGTTTGCCGGAAAGGCGGTCCCGGCGTCTCTTGCCGCGACGGTCGGCAACTTGGCTCGTGATGCGCGGCGCGTGGGATCCTTCTGCACCGGCGCGTTCGTGCTGGCAGCGGCGGGGCTCCTCGATGGGCGCCGCGCCACGACGCACTGGCGCCATCTTCCGATGTTGGAGCGCGCGTACCCCAGGGTCCGGCTGTTGCGCGACCGGCTCTACGTCAGCGATGGCAAGTTCTGGACGGCCGCGGGCATGACTGCCGGCATCGATATGATGCTCGCTCTCGTCGAGGCCGACCTCGGCGAGGGGACGGCGCGGGCGGTCGCGGAACGCATGGTCATGGAGCGGCGGCGGCCCGGCGGCGGGATGCAGGTCTCCGACCTTTTGACGCTGCAGCCGAAGACGGACCGGATCGAAACCGTCCTCGCCTTCGCGAAGAAGAACCTCAAGGCGCCGCTGACGGTCGGGCAGCTCGCCGAGGTGGCGCGTCTGTCGCCGCGCCAGTTCAGCCGGGCCTTCAACGCCGCCACCGGCCAGTCCCCCGCCAAGGTGATCGAGCGGCTGCGGGTGGAGGCGGCGCACGCGATGATCATTGCCTCGCGCCACTCGCTCGACACCATCGCCGCAGAGACCGGCTTCGCTGACCGCGAGCGGATGCGCCGGGCTTTCCTGCGCGTCCACGGACGGCCGCCACAGGATCTCAGGCGGACGTCGCGCGAGCTCGCCGCCGCCTAACCCTTCCCCACGTCATCGACGGACTTTCCGGACCGGCGCCGCGCGCGCCGACAGAACCCTTTTGCCCAACCCCCCTCTTTGCCCAACCCCTGGAGGCAACCCGCCATGTTCACCCTGACCATCAACGGCGAGGCCCGCGACGTCGACGTCGACGAGGGCACGCCGCTTCTGTTCGTCCTGCGCGATACGCTGGGGATGACCGGCACCAAGTACGGGTGCGGCATCGCCCAGTGCGGCGCCTGCACCGTGCTGATGGACGGCTCGGCGATGCGCTCGTGCCAGCTCCCGGTGGAGTCCGTCGGCACTTCGGAGATCACGACGATCGAGGCGGTGGAAACCGACGCGGTCGGCAAACGTGTGGTGGCAGCGTGGATCGAGGGGCAGGTGCCGCAGTGCGGCTACTGCCAGTCGGGCCAGGTGATGGCCGCGACCGCGCTGCTGAAAGAGACGCCCGAGCCGAGCGACGACGACATTCTCTACGGCATGTCCAACATCTGCCGCTGCGGCACCTACAACGCCATCGCCGCCGCCGTGCGGCAGGCCGCCAAGGCGTGAGGTCTGCCATGATCCTCGCCCCCGCGTCCGCCCTCGAACTTGCTGCTGGCGGCCTCTCCCGCCGCGCCTTCATTCTCCGTTCCGGCGCCTTCGTGCTCGGCGCCGCGCTTCCCACCCGCGTCCTCGCCGAGGTTGCCGGCGCCGGCGAGGGCGCCGCCGCCATCGCTCCCGCGCCCGGCACCCGCGTTGCCGCCTTCATCGAGATCGGCGCTGACAATTCGGTGCGCTTCCTGTCGCCGTTCGTGGAGGGCGGGCAGGGGATCGCCACCGGCATGGCTCAGACCGTGGGCGAAGAGCTCGACGTCGACCCCGCCCGCATCGCCGTGGAGTGCGCCCCGCCTGGGCCCGACTACATGGTGGTGAACGGCATGCGCCTCACCGGCGGCAGCTTCTCCACTCGCTCGTCCTTCCCCGTCATGCGTCGCCTCGGCGCGACCGCGCGCGACATGCTGCTGCGCGCCGCCGCAGCCCGGCTCGAGGTCGACGCGGGCAGCCTCACCACACACGACGGTACGGTCGTCCACGCCCCGTCGGGCCGCACGCTGACCTACGGCGCCCTCGCCGAGGAGGCGCTGGCGCTGACGCCGCGCGAGGACGTGGCCCTGCGTGATCCGGCGACCTTCCGCTGGATCGGCAAGCCGATCGGCCGGATCGACGTCGCCGACAAGTCGCGGGGCCTTGCGAAGTACACGATCGACCTCGCCGTGGACGGGATGCTGTTCGCCGCAGTCGTTCACGCCCCGCACTATGCGACAGAGCCGAAGTCCCTCGCCAATGAGGTCGACGTGAAGGCGATGCCCGGCGTCCACTCGGTCCATACGCTGCCCGGCGCGGTGGCGGTGACGGCGGATTCGTGGTGGCGTGCCCGCAAGGCGGTCGAGGCGCTTGACGTCACCTGGACCGATCCTGAGCCGACCGGCATCGCCACCGTCGCGGCGGACTTCTCTTCGGACGGCATGCTCGCCGCGCTCAAAGGCTCCACCGAGGCCGGCGTCTCCGTCGAGGCGGAGGGCAACACCGACGCCGCCTTCGCCGCTGCGGCAAACACGGTCGAAGCCGAGTACCACGCACCGTACCTCAACCACGCCCAGCTCGAGCCGCCCTCCGCCATCGCCCGCTTCAACGACGACGGCACGCTGGAGGTTTGGCTACCCAACCAGATGCCCGAGGCGTTCCAGAAGCTGTGCGCGGATGCGGGTGATGTCGGGCCGGACAAGGTGCGCATCCACTCGCCCATCCTCGGCGGCTTCTTCGGCCGGCATTTCACCTACGGGTCCGGTAACCCCTTCCCGCAGGCGATCGCGCTCGCGAAGGCGACGGGCCGGCCGGTCAAACTCGTCTGGTCGCGGGAGGAGGAGTTCAGGATGGACGCCATGCGCCCGCTCTCCTTCACTCGGCTGAAGGCCGCGATCGGCGCGGACGGCATGCCCACGGCGATCACCACCCGCACGGTCGGCGAAGGACCGCTGGGGCGCTACTTCGGTCTTACCCCCGACTCGTCGGCGGTGGAGGGCATTACCGAGAAGCCCTACGCCGTCCCGAACCGTTCGATGGAATACGTGAAGCTTCCGCATCCGGTGAACATCGCCTTCTGGCGCTCCGTCGGCCACTCCATGAACGACTTCTTCTACGAGGGCTTTCTCGACGAAATCGCCGAGGCGGGCGGCAGAGACCCGTTCGAATTGCGCAAGGCGTTGCTGGCGCACTCCCCCCGTCACCTGACGTTGCTGGACGAGGTCGCGAACATCTCCGGCGGCTGGAAGCGCGGGCCCTACGAGGTGGACGGCAACCGGCGCGCGCGCGGTCTCGCCATGGCCTCGCCGTTCGGCTCGGAGACCGCGACCATCGCCGAGGTGTCGCTCGAGGACGGCAGCGTGAAGGTCCACCACGTCTGGGTCGCGTTCGATCCGGGGAGCGTGGTGAACCCCGCCATCGTCAAGGCGCAGGTCGAATCGGCCGTCGCGCTGGGCCTCTCGGAGACGCTCGTCGAGCAGGCGGTCTACGAGAACGGCCTCCGGCGCGACGCCAACTACGACACGTATCAGGTGCTGCGGCGCGAGATGATGCCGCAGGTCACCGTCTCCATCGTCGAGAGCGGCGCGCCGATGGGCGGCGTCGGCGAGCCTGGGCTGCCCGGCGTACCGGGCGCGGTGGTCAACGCCGTCGCGGCGCTGACCGGCGTCCGGGCGCGCAGCCTGCCGCTCGCCAACACGCAGCTTTCGGGCGCATAAGGGAACAGACTCATGACGAATGAACGGAACGGCGCGCGGCGGCGGTCGCGCGAAGGATGGCGTGCGGCCGTGTGTCTGGCTCCGGTCTTGGCGACGGTCCTCTCGGCCGGGGCGGCACATGCCGACGGCGATCCTGCCGCGGGCAAGCGCGTCTTCGCTCGCTGCCAGAGCTGCCACCAGGTCGGCGAGAAGGCCCGCAACCTCGTCGGCCCGGAGCTGAACGGCGTCATCGGCCGCACCAGCGGGACGGTCGCCGGTTATGCCTATTCGCCGGCCCTCAAGGATGCGGCGATCACATGGGACCATGACACGATCGCAGCGTTCGTGGCGAAACCACAGGCCGTCGCGAAGGGCACGCGGATGCCGCCGGCCCCGCCGCTGAAGCCGGCCGACGTCGACAACCTCATCGCCTACCTCGCGACGTTCGCCGCCGACGGCGGCGCGGCGCAGTGACAGGAGAACCCGTCATGCACCACCATCTCACGCGGCGCGGCTTCTGCCTGTGCTGCACGGCCGCCGCCGTCGCCGGCCGCGGCTGGCTTTCCCCGGCTGAGGCGTGGGCCGAAGCGGCGAGCATCGTCGATAGGATGCGCGCCGCCGCCGCGGACGCCGAGATCACCGTCCATCGCCTCCGCGGCAACGTGGCGGTGCTGGAAGGCTCCGGCGGGAACATCGCGGTGCTTACCGGGGCGGACGGCAAGGTCTTTGTCGACGCGGGCATTACCGCCACGCGGCCGCGCATTCAGGCGGCGGCGGACGGGCTCGGGCCGGAGCCCATCACCCACCTCGTCAACACCCATTGGCACTTCGATCATGCCGACGGCAACGAGTGGCTCGCCGGAGAGGGCGCGGCGATCCTCGCCCACGCCAACACGGCGAAACACCTCGCCTCGGCCCAGCGGGTGGAGGACTGGAACTTCGACTTCCCGCCCGCCCCGCCGGCCGCGATCCCTTCGGAAACCTTCACCGGCGACACCTCCCGCGCCCTGAACGGCACCATCCTGGCGCTGACGTCCTACGCCCCGGCGCACACCGACAGCGACATCGCCGTGCGCTTCGTGGAGCCGGACATCCTCCACACCGGCGACACCTACTGGAACGGCATCTACCCGTTCATCGACTATTCCACCGGCGGCAGCATCGACGGAATGATCGCCGCCGCCGATGCCAACCTCGCCACCACGAGCGAGGCGACCATCGTCATCCCCGGCCACGGCAACCCGGTGTCGAACCGCGCCGAGCTCGCCGTCTTCCGCGAGATGCTGGTCGCCACCCGCGAGGCTGTCGCGGCGCTGAAGGCCGAGGGCCGCTCTCTCGCCGAGACCATCGCGGCGCGGCCGACCGCCCCCTTCGACGCGAAGTGGGGCCAGTTCGTCATCACCCCCGACTTCTTCACGCGCCTTGTCTTCGAGGGCGTCTGAGCCATGGAGGAACCCGCCATGTCCGTCACTTCAGCCGCCGGGACGTTCGAGGGCGTCGTCTGGGCGCTGAATGAAGCCCCGGCGTTCGCGCCAGGCGAGGCGGTGCGCATCCTGACGCGCACGCCCATCGGCCACTACCGCGTGCCGACGTACCTGCGCGGCAAGTCCGGCACTGTCGAATCGGTGATCGAGCCGGCCGGGCTCGACAACGAGCAGGAGGGGTTCGGCCGCAACGCCGGATCCAAGCGCCACTACTACCGCATCGCCATCCCGCTTACCGAGATCTGGCCCGACTATGTCGGCTCGCCGCGCGACGGGCTCCGGATCGAAGTCTTCGAGACATGGCTGGAAAGGATCTGAGGATGTCCGCCCACGAGCACGAACACGAGCACGATCACCCGCACGCCGAGATCACCGCCGAGCCGGCCGGATACTACGAGATCATGGAAACCGCCGTGCGCGAGCTCCTGGCCGAGAAGGGGCTGATCGGCCCGGCCGAGATCCGCCGGCAGATCGAGGTGCTGGACTCCCGTACCCCCGCTCTCGGCGCCAAAGTGGTGGCGCGCGCCTGGGTCGACTCCGGCTTCCGCGCGCGGCTCCTCGCCGACGGACGTGCCGGTTGCGAGGAGCTCGGCATCTCCTTCTATGACGACACGCAGCTCATCGTGCTGGAGAACACGCAAGAGGTTCACAACCTCATCGTCTGCACGCTGTGCTCCTGCTACCCGCGCCCGGTGCTGGGCCTGCCGCCGGACTGGTACAAGGAAAAGCCCTACCGCGCCCGAGCCGTGATCGAGCCACGCGCCGTGCTCGCCGAGTTCGGCACCACCATCCCGGACGACGTGGAGATCCGCGTGTCGGATTCCACCGCCATGGTCCGCTACCTCGTCCTGCCCCGCCGGCCGGACGGCACCGAGGGGTGGAGCGAAGAGGCGCTCGCCGCTCTCGTCACCCGTGACGCGATGATCGGCGTCGTTCCCGCCACCCTCCCGGAGACTGTGCAATGACCGATAGCGCCCATCTTATCGCCAAGCTCCCCAACGACATCGGCGGCGCCGAGGCCGGGCCGATCGTCATGGCGGAGCACACGCTGCTGCCATGGGAGAAGCGCTGCCACGCGCTCGCCGACGTGCTCGACTTCAAGAAAATCATCAACACCGAGGAGAAGCGCCGCGGCGTCGAGGCCCTCGGCGCGACGGTGATCGGCAACCTCTCCTACTACGAGCGGTGGATCGTCGCCTTCGGCAACATCCTGTTCCAGAAGGGCATCATCACCCCCGAGGAGCTCGCCCGCAAGATGGACGAGGTGGAGGCGCGGCATGCTCGCGCGGGCGGGGCGTGACACCGGCCTGCTTCTTCGAGAACGACCCTAGCCGCGCCCTCTGGCGGCGCGCGGGGGCGGAGGGCCTCGGCACCGCTCTCCTGCTGGCGGCGGCCGTCGGCGGAGGCCTCGCCGCCGAGCGAAGCGGGGCCGCACCCGCCATCGCGGCGCTGATGATCGCGGCGTCCATCTCGGGCGCGCTGGTCGGGCTCATCGTGGCATTGGGGCCGGTGTCGGGCGGGCACTTCAACCCGCTCATCTCGGCGCTGCAGTGGCTGGCGGGCGAGCGGACCGGGCGCTGCGCGGCAGCCTACGTTGCGGCGCAGGTGGTCGGTGCGCTCGTCGGCGCCGTGCTCGCCGGGGAGCTGGCGCCGGCCGCGACGAGGTCGGCGACCGCAGGGTCCCTGCCGTTCGGCGCCAGTGAGGCGCTGGCGGCGTTCGCACTGATGCTGGTCGTGTTCGCGGTTGCGCGCGGAGCGCCCCGTTCGACCGGTCCGTTCGCCGTCGGGGCCTGGCTTTTCGCGGCGATCCTGGCCTTCCCGTCCGGATCGCTCGCCAACCCGGCCGTCGCCATCGCGGCCATGGCGGCGTCCGGCCCTCTGGCGCTGACGTCGGGCGCTGCCCTTGCCGCGGTCGCGGCAGAGGCGCTCGGCGCCCTCGCCGCGCTGGGCGTTATCGCGTCGCTGGGCGTGCGGCCCGCAATGGTGCAGCCATGACGCTCCTGTCGTCGACGAGCGCGTTCGGGCAGCAGGAGACCGTCCGGCGCCTCCTTGCGGCTGTGGCGGCGCGAGGAATGACGGTGTTCGCCCGGTTCGACCACGCGGCTGCGGCCCGCACGGCGGGCCTCTCCCTGCGCCCGACGGAGGTCGTGGTGTTCGGCGACCCGCGCGCAGGGACGCCGCTGATGCAAGCGGCACCGACCCTCGCGCTGGAGCTTCCGCTGCGCATCCTTGTTCTCGAGCGGGACGATGGGACGACGACGCTCGTCGCGGAGGATCCTGCCGCGGCTGCGGCCCGGCACGGCACGCCCGCGGCGCTCGACCCGGCGTTGGCGCGGATGACAACGGTGATCGAAGCCGTCATGGCGGATGCGGGCGGTCGGTTCGCTTCGATGGAGCAAAGTAAAATCAAAGTATAGATTTCCAATTTTGCCATACGCTGCAATCTTCGTCGCGCCGAAAGCGAGAAGAGACATGCTTCAGACCTCTCGATCCACTCCGCCCGCTCACGACACGACCGTCCGATCGGTCACCGTCCGCGCCGTCTCCGTCCCGCTCCGCCGACCGGTGATTGCGGAGATCGGCCGGTTCGACGAGTGGCCGCTCGTCCTCGTCGACGTCGAGACCGACGATGCCGTCGGCAACGCTTACGTCTCCCCCTACCGCAGCCGGTCCGTTCCCGCCCTGGTCGCGACCATCCGCGATCTTGGCGAGGACGTGACCGGCGCCCCGCTCGCCCCGGTCAACTTCGCCGCCGGGGCCGCGAAGACGCTGAACGTCGCAGGTACGGCGGGCGTCACCATGGATGCTATCGCCGCACTCGACATGGCGCTGTGGGACGCGCGGGCCAAGGCGGCCGGGGTGCCGCTGGCAGTCCTTCTCGGCGGCTCGGTCGGCCCGGTCCGCGCCTACAACTCCAACGGCCTGTGGCGGCACGAAGCGGCAACTTTGGGTGCTGAAGCGCGGGATCTCCTGGCGGAGGGCGGCTTCGATACGCTCAAGCTGCGCCTTGGCAACGCGCGCCTCGCAGACGACCTCGCCGCCATCGACGCCGTGCGCAACGAGGTCGGCGACATCGACTTGATGGTCGACTTCAACCAGGCGCTCGGCCTCGGCGATGCTATCCGCCGCTGCCACGCCCTCGACGATCTCGGGCTCTACTGGTTCGAGGAGCCCATCGCCTACGACAACCTCGCCGGATACGCGCTGCTTGCTGGCAAGCTCCGTACACCGCTCCAGCTTGGCGAAAACTTCTACGGCCCGCGTGACCTCGCGACCGTCGTCGCCGGCGGCGGCATCGCCTACGCGATGGGCGACCTCATGCGCATCGGCGGCGTGACCGGCTGGCTGCGTACCGCCGTCGTTGCAGGTGCGGCCGGCGTGCAGTTCTCCAACCACCTCTATCCCGAAATCGCCGCGCACCTCCTGCGCGTCACCCCTTCGGCCCACTGGCTCGAGTGGGTCGACTGGGCGCTCCCCATCCTCGCCGACCCGGCGCTGCCCGTGGACGGCCACCTCACCGCGCCGGACCGCCCCGGCATCGGCCTTGTCTGGGACGAGGCCGCGATCACTCGCTTCGCGGTTCGCGTCTGACCGCACATCCAAGGATTTCGCCATGGCCTACCAGACCATCAACCCCGCCACCGGGGCAGTGGAGATGCGCTTCGACACGATCTCAAATTCCGCCCTCGAGGACGCCGTCGCCACCGCCCGCGCGACGTTCGCGGACGACTGGCGCCACCGCTCCATCGACGAACGCGCGACGATCGTGCGCCGCGCCGCCGCGCTGATGCGAGAGGAGGCGCCCCGCCTCGCCGCGCTGGTGGTGCGCGAGATGGGCAAGCTTTTGGCGCAAGCGGAAGGGGAGGTCGCGCTGTCGGCCTCGATCCTCGACTACTACGCCGATCATGCCGCGCACTACCTGAAGCCCGAGCGGATCGCCGAGCGCGAGGGCGCGAGCGTCCACCGCCTGCCGATCGGCGTCATCCTTGGCGTCGAGCCGTGGAATTTTCCGTACTACCAGCTCGCCCGTGTCGCCGGCCCGCAGCTCATGGTCGGCAACGTGCTGATGGTGAAGCACGCCGGGTCGGTGCCACAGTGCGCCGCCGCGTTCGAGGACGTGATGCGCCGGGCCGGAGCGCCGGACGGCGTCTACACCAACATCTACGCCTCCACCGACCAGGTCGCCCGGCTGATCGAGGATCCGCGCATCGCGGGCGTGACCGTCACCGGATCGGAGCGCGCCGGGGCTGCCGTTGCCGCGCAGGCCGGAAAGAACCTCAAGAAGTCCGTCATGGAGCTGGGCGGATCCGATCCCCTGATCGTCCTGCCGGACGCGCCGTTCGAGGCGACGCTCGACAACATCATATGGGGCCGGATGAACAACACCGGCCAGAGCTGCGTCGCCTCCAAGCGCATCATCGTGGTGGGCGCGGAGCGGGCGGCCGCCTTCCTCGACGCAATTATTGAGCGGATGGCCGCACTCGTCCCCGGCGACCCGATGGACGCCGCGACGACGCTTGGCCCCCTGTCGTCCGAGGACGCGGTGGAGCACATCCTCGACCAGATCCGCCGCGCGGAGGCGGCCGGCGCGGTCGTCCATCTCGGCGGCCACCGGCTCAACCGGCCGGGCTTCTACGTTGAAGCGACGGTGCTGACCGACATCGACGACGCGAACCCGATGTATCGCGAGGAGCTGTTCGGCCCGGTCATCGCGTTCTACGCCGCATCGGACGAGGCCGAGGCGCTGAAGATCGCCAACGCCGTCCCGTTCGGCCTCGGCGGCTCGGTCTTCACCGCGGATCTGGAGCGGGGCGAACAGGTGGCGCTCGCCATCGAGAGCGGCATGGCCTTCGTCAACAACCCGACCTGGACGGCGCCCGAGCTGCCCTTCGGCGGCACCAAGAACTCCGGCTACGGCCGCGAGCTGTCGGAACTCGGCTTCGGCGAGTTCGTCAACGCCAAGCTGATCGCCGTCTCCCCGGTGGGCGCGCCGCCCCCCGGCGTGGCGCAGGCCGGTTGAGGGCGCGGCGATGACCACCGTTCGCGAGGCCTTCTATACCGTCTGCCGCGAGCTCGGCATGACCACGATCTTCGGCAACCCCGGTTCGACCGAAGAGACGATGCTGGCCGACTTCCCGGCCGACTTCCGCTACGTGCTGGCGCTGCAGGAGGCGCCTGCGGTCGCGATGGCCGACGCCTACGCGCAGGCGACCCGCCGCCCGGCGCTCGTCAACCTGCATACCGCCGCCGGCATGGGGAACGCGCTGGGCAACATCGAGTCCGCGTTCCTCAATAAGGTGCCGCTCGTCATCACCGCCGGCCAGCAGACCCGCGAGATGCTGCTCTTGGAGCCGTATCTCACCAACACCGCGCCGCACCAGATCGCGGCGCCGTTCGTGAAGTGGGCCTATGAGCCGGCGCGCGCGGCCGACGTGCCGGCCGCGCTGATGCGCGCCTTCGCCGCCGCGATCCAGCCGCCGGCCGGCCCGGTGTTCCTGTCGATCCCGATGGACGACTTCGAGGCCGACTGCGAGCGCCCGCCCGAAATCCGCACGGTGAGCCGGCGGCTGGGGGCGGACAGCGATCTCCTCGCGCCCGTCGCCGAGGCGCTGGCGACGGCGAGGAACCCGGTGCTCATCATCGGCGGCGCGGTGGACCAGGGCGGCGGCTGGGACGACGCCGTCCGCCTCGCCGAGGCGGCACACGCCCCGGTCCTCGCCGCGCCTTACGAGGGCCGCCCCGGCTTTCCCGAGACGCACCCGCTGTTCATGGGCCCCGCCATCGGCGCCATCGGCCCGCTCGCCGAGCAGCTCGCGCCCTACGACGTGGTCGTCGTCATCGGAGCGCCGGTGTTCCGGTACTATCCCTACGTCCCCGGCGCGTTCCTACCTGCGGGGACGCGCCTCTTTCACATCAGCGACGACCCGGCCGAGACGGCCCGTGCGCCGGTGGGCACCGCCATCCTCGCCGACCCGGCGCGGGCCTGCGCGGTCCTCGCCGCGGACCTCGCGCCGACGACCCGCCCGCTCCCCGCGCCGCGTCCTGCCGCGCCCGCGCCGGAGTACTGCCACGGCGCGATGACGCCAGACGCACTCTACGACCGCATCCAGAAGGCGCGGCCGAGGGACTCGGTGATCGTGCAGGAATCGATGTCGAGCCTGAAGGCGCTGCGCCGGCGCATTCCCATCGAAACGCCGGGGTCGTTCTACTCGATGTCGAGCGGCGTGCTCGGCTACGGCCTACCCGCCGCGGTTGGCGCGGCGCTCGCAGAGCGTGACAACGGCACCCACCGCAAGGTGATCGCGATCATCGGCGACGGTGCCGCGAACTACGTCATCCAGGCCCTGTGGACGGCGCGGCAGCAGAAGCTCGACATCCTCTACGTCATCGTCCGGAACGGCGCCTACAACATCTTGAAGGCGTTCGCGAACCTGCTCGAGACGCCCGGCGTCCCCGGCCTGGACCTGCCGGACCTCGACTTCGTCTCTCTCGCCACCGGTTACGGCTGCGCGGCCGCCCGCGTGACGAAACCGGCCGACCTCGACGACGCGCTGGCGACCGCCATAGGCCGACCGGGACTGTTCGTCCTCGAGGTGGGCGTCGACGCCACGGTTCCCGCCCTGATCTGACCCGCTCGCGGGTCCCGCCGATATCCCCGAACCTCTTCAGGAAACGCATCCATGCACATCGAACCCGGCGTCGTGACTGGCGCCAAGCTCATCCTGTCCTGCGCCACCGCGGCCGTCGCCGGCGGCGCCCTCGCCGCGGCGACCCTGCGCCAGATCCGTCACGAGGGCGCCGCGTTGCTCCTCGCGCGCAGCGTGGTGGCGACAATCGCGGTGTTCGCGTTCTTCGAGGTGTTGCCACATTGGCCGGTCGGCGTGTCCGAGGTGCACCTCATCCTCGGCTCCACGCTGTTCCTGATCCTCGGCCGCGCGCCGGCAGCGATCGGGCTGGCCGCCGGACTTCTCGTCCAGGGCCTCGTCTTCGCCCCGTTCGACCTGCCGCAGTACGGCATGAACGTGACCACACTCCTGTTGCCGCTGTTCGCAATGGCCGCGGTCGCGGATCGGATCATCCCGGCGAACACTCCCTACGCGCAGCTGGAGTACCGCGACGTCCTCGCGCTCGCGCTCGTCTACCAGGGCGGTGTCGTCGCGTGGGTGGCGTTTTGGGCTCTCTACGGTCACGGCTTCACCGCCGATACGATGACCGGCATCGCTTCGTTCGGCACGGCGTACGTCGCCGTCGTCGCGCTGGAACCGCTCGTGGACCTCGCGGTCCTCTTTGCGGTCAAGGCGACGGGCGAACCACGCCGCAGCGGAATTGTCGCCCCGCGGGTCCTTGCTGCGTGAAGACATGCGGGACCCTTCGAAGGGTCCCGAGCAACCCGGTCTTCGAGGAGAGACGACAATGACCAACGTGGCCCTTATGGCAGGCGCCGGCGGCATCATCGGCAACGCCGTCGCCGCCCATCTCGTCGCGGACGGATGGAGCGTTCGCGCCCTCGGCCGGCGGCCGGTCGACGGGATCGAGACCGTGCGGGCCGATCTGTCGGATCACGCCGCGACGGAGGCCGCACTGGCGGCCGCCGCGGATACCACCCACCTGTTCTACGCCGCGCTGAGTCCAGATCCAGATCTTGCCGTCGAGGCGGAACGAAACGCGGCCATGCTCGCGGGCCTCATCGACGGGCTGGAGGCGGTTCGCGCCCCATTAAGGCGCGTGGTGATCTATCAGGGCTTCAAGATCTACGGCATCCACTTCGGCGCGAAGGTCCGCACGCCGGCGCGCGAGAGCGACCCGCCGCACATGCCGCCCAACATCTACATCGCCCAGGAGGACGCGCTGCGCAGCCGCTCCGCGGGCAGCACCTGGGACTACGTTGCCTTGCGCCCCGACGTGGTGGTGGGCTCCACGTTCGGCAATCCGATGAATATCGCCATGGTAATCGGCGCGTTCGCCGCAATCTCTCATGAACTCGGCCTGCCACTCCGCTTCCCCGGCACCGAAACGGCCTACCGACAACTCGCGCAGTTCACCGACGCCGGACTTCTCGCGCGAGCCAGCGCCTGGGCCGCGGTCACAGACAAGGCGGGCGGCGAGGCCTTCAACGTCACGAACGGCGACGTCTTCCGCTGGGAGCGAATGTGGGAGGACGTAGCGAGGCACTACGGGATGGACATCGCCTCACCAGTGCCGCTGACGCTCGCGCGTCACATGGCCGACAAGGGCCCGCTGTGGCGAGGCATTGCCAAGCGGGAAGGACTTACGGAAGCCTGTCTGGGCCGGCTGGTCGGCTGGTCCTTCGGCGATTTCGTCTTCCGTACCGAATCCGACGTGATCTCGGACGTCGGCAAGCTGCATGAATACGGCTTCACCGAGCGTGTATCATCGCCGCGAAGTCTCCTGACCCAGCTCGACGAGTTCAGACGGCGCGGGATCCTGCCCTAGTTGCCATGCATGAAATAAGTCAATCAAAACAACAATTTATGGGACGGAGAATGTTCGCTCCCGGACCCTCTCGCTCCGCCATCGGCCCTTGCGAAAGCGTTCTCTGCTTTTTAGCCAGCCACAAAGACGCCACGGGCCGGGCGATGTTGCGCCGAAGCTGTTGACCGCGGGATCACCAGATGGGGAGAGATCCGGTCTCTACGCCGCGCCGTTCTCTCAACCTGTTGACTACGCCGTTTGGTCAACAGCTCTGATCGGCGCGGATGGCCTGCGTTTCTCGACCACCCTTGTCAGCTAGGTTGCAACGCTCAACTGGCCTTGGAACACGGGAACTAAACTGACAAGTAGTCAGAGGGCCGACGACGCCTCATGACTCAGTAGCCTCACACGATGCGTCAGATCCGCACTGACGAGGGCCATATCCGCCGGACTAAACCAGCGCCGGGGCTGACACTCATCGATAGACCTTGGCTGCAAGAGCCTTCCGAGCCGGAGGCACCGTCCGTTGGTTAGGCGGTCGGGGTCTCGATCTCGGTCAAGATGTCTGCTGCGATGAGTGACTCGACCTCCTGATAGATATGAGCGGCGGTTTCCGCATCTACGGTCTCGATCGAAATAACGAGGGAATAGGGCAGCTTGCGTAGCCATCGATCGCCGCGTTTACGGTCGCCCCACCAGCCCTTGATCGGGAGCACGCCGATTCCGCCTTTGTGTAGAAGGTCGGAAGCTGGGCCTCGCCAGACATCATGATGGAGCGAGCCGCGGCGAGCGTTGGCGGGGCCGATCTCGAAACGGTCGTCCTCATCGAGATCTTCAGGCTCATAACCGCCATCGCGCGCGAGCCGGTTGACGCGGGCGATCGCATCGTCCACCTCGTCATCGATTCCTTTGACGACGAACCGCAGCTTCGCCGATGCATAGCGGTTCGCCTGCTGCCGCGTCGATCGCGACGGATTAGGCTCGACGAAGTAGGAGAGGGTCACCCGCAAGCGGACCTCATCCGCACCGAGTTCCTCCAACACCTCGCGGGGCCAAGGCAGCTCGTGCCACTTCATCTCGCCGAGGGCTACGCTGTTGCTCGAACCGCGGCGATAAACCTGGATGTCGTCTTGAATGATCATGGTCATCGCGTTGTCGAGGCTGTTGAGCGCGCGATCGCGGGCGGGTTTGCCGAAACCGTAGCGCTGCAGGAGGAGCGCATAGTCGCCACGGGACGGTCGCGCGGGAAGTCGCTGCCGCATTGCCGGCGTCCAGCGCGCGGAGTGAACCATCAACGCACGAACGGTTTGGGGCGTCGCGGCTGGATAGGCTGCCATGATGGAGGCCGCGAGCCCGCTTGCCGCCGCGGTGGCAGCGCTCGTCTCGCCAGTGCAGCTGAAGCGGTGGGCGCCGAAATCGCGGGCTGTCGTGACGATGCTGAGATGGGGAGCGTGCAGCGTTTGGATACCGTCCACGTCGGCGACTCGGTTGCCACCCTCCATGACGATATCAGGCTTGTTGCAGAGTGCCGGACGGTGCCAAGCGATGCCCGTCCGCGACGTCGGCGACAAGTCACCTTCGGGAGCGACATGCTCCGCCGGCCACTCTCCATGCACCAAGTGCGTGCAAGCCCCGACCGTAACCGCATTTAGCGCCTGTGAGGGCGATCGCATAGGCGAAGCATCGTTGAGCGCGATATGGTCGTCAACTTGGTAAGGCTGCTCGTCGATATTGCCGGCCGGAACGACGAAAAGACGCTGCTTGCCCGGACGGCCAAAGGCGAGTTGGTCTATGACCGTCGACAGGCTTGACGGTCGGCCGTCCGATCGCTCGCGCGGCGCGCTCATTGAAAGGGAATACACACGATTGGCGCGCGCCGTGCGCTCAATCAGTCGGACGGCTTCGCGTACAGAGGTGCCAGGGAGCGGCTGCGCGACCCCCGGCACGGCCGGTGGCAGGACGGTGACCGACTCCAGCCGGTAAGTCAGAACCACGGGATCGGTGCTGGCGAGCAGTGGCGCGAGGTTCTCGTAGAGCGCGACACCTGCCATGCCCGTGCCATGGCCATGATGGTCGTTTGCGTTCCAGGCCGGGTTAACGGTCAGGCACCGTTCGGCCTCGATAAACGGCGCGAGCAAGGGGTGGGCACGCCGGACGCCACTGTCGAGCACACAGACTCGTGGCGCGTCCCCTCCCGGTGCGACAATGCGCTGTAGAAGGGCACTGGCGGTGGCCGCCTGCCGGCTTGGCGCGAGTTCAAGCAGGTGAGCCATGAAGGAGGAAGCCGCGCGCAGCTCGGCGACCACGGGTACGCGCCGGACCAGCCGCCTTATCTGCCGGCGTGTGCCGTGCGCACGCACAACGACCGCTTCCGGAAATTGGAGATTGCCTCTCTCTATGCGAATATCGACTTCGGGCGCCGTGTCGCGGATCCAGTCCTCGGTACGCGGCCGGAGCCACAGCTCCCAAGCGAAAGGTTCGTCGCGCTCCGGTATATTACCCGGATCGGTCCAAAGATCCTCTAAGCGCCCTGGCCGGATCCTGTCGACCCGGTCGAAGAATTGCTCATTGTCGGGCCGCTGCCCGACCCCCGGCTCACTCTCGGCATAAGCCTCCGTCGCGCTCTTGAAGCGGTCGACCTTGGCCGCGCGCATGAAAACGTTCGCGGTTTGACGTCCATGATCGACCTTAACGGAGAGTAGATCGATGCCCCTGCGCGACGATTCAAAGAAGGTGAGCGGCATAGGCGTTTCGCTCGGCGCCTCGAAGCTCATGTAGAAGCCGCGATCCGTCTCAGGGAGCAGCACCTGCTCAGCGACCCGCGCGGCACTCCGAGCAGCCGCCGCGTCGACCGCAGCGACAAGCGCCTCGACGTGCTGGCGGCGATTGGTCCGGGGTACCCGCTCTTCGCGGACGAATGGGGGGATACCCTGGAATCGGAGCGCTCGGCCTTTGCGGCGGACAAAAAGGTGCGGAAGCTTGGCCATGCCTAAATCGATCTCGACCTTAAATGGCGTGTCCGGTTCGCCGGTCTTTAAGGGCGGCAGTTAGAAGGTCTGAGTCCAGCTGGCCATTATGCTCGAGCACGGCCACGCGGGCAGCGTCGATGGCGGCGCGAGCAATATCGCAGTGAGACATGCCCTTAGCCTCGGGCATCAGCGTGTCCCAATCGAGCTGGCTCAGATCGAAGGTGGTGAGGCTATTCTCCAGGACGGCGCGCGCCTGGGTTTCGTCCGGCAGCTCATAGCTGAAGATCGCATCGAAGCGACGGAACAACGCCTTGTCGAGCAGTTTGGCATGATTGGTCGCGGCCAGGATCAAGCTGGTACTGCGATCTTCCTCTAGAAACTTTAGAAAGGCCGTCGCAATACGGCGCGCCTCACCCACATCGTTGGGTATCGACCGCTCGGCGCCCAGAGCGTCCAGCTCGTCGAAAAAATAGACGCCCCGATTGTTGGCGATCGACTCGAACACCAAGCGAAGCTTGGCGGCGCTTTCGCCCATGTATTTGGTTATGACACCGTCGAGCTCGATCGTAAAAAGGGGTAAGGACAGCTCGCCCGACAGTGCTGCGGCAGTGCTTGTTTTGCCCGTACCGGGGGGGCCGCTCAGCAAGAGCTTGCGGCGAGGGCTCAGCCCATATTCGTCAAGCTTGTCGCGCTCGCGCTGCTCCTTCACGACCCGCTTGAGGGCTTCCGACAATCGACCGGGCAGCACCAGCGACGACAGCCTGATCGAGGGAAAGCTGGCACTAAGCAGGCCGGCGAGTTCGCCTTTCGGGCGCACCACCGGGATCGGGTCGCGCGTATGCTCGATCGTGGTCGCCTGACCGCGGGCTTCCTCGATCAGGTCGCGCAGCTCATCCGCGACTCGGGAATGCCCACGCTTAGCAGCGTCCGCAGCGAGCTGCAGAGCAACTTGTTCGAACCGGCTGCGATCGCCCTTGGTGTGGCTCCGCACGAGCGAAATGATTTGGGCAGCGCTGGCCACTATTTCCCTCGACGCGACAGCGAGTGATCGCCGCGTGACACGGCGTCACTCTTCAACGAATTTGCGCCGAAGCGGATCATGTTACAAGCTGGTTTTACTACTTCCAACAGCTGCCACCTGACGACTGGATCGCCGCCTCTCAGCGAACCCTGAATCGGATTTCCCGCACTCCAGCCGGCTCGTGGCGCCACGGCGCGCGGAGAAACAACTCCAATCTTATGTCACCGCTGCGCCGGGGCGTCACGAGGAAGACGTCGCGCCCGCGCCCGCCAAAGGTGGTGGCGGGCAGAGCCGGCAGCCGTTCGACGGTCAGCCCCTCGCAGTTGCCGGCTTCCCACCGGAACCCCGTAGTACCAGCCCCCGGCAAGGCGAGCTTGACCGCTTGGCCGACGTGGGCATCGATCACGCTGGAGCCTTCGGAGACCTCTTCCATCAGCGTGTCATGTCAAACCCGCTCGACCTCGATTCCGATGAACGGTAGTTCCTCGTCCAACCCGCACTGGCCATAGGCGATACGGCAAAAGCCGTCCTCCCCCCACCCCCGAGACCAGCTGTTCTTTACGATCCAGCAGGAAGCCCCGTCATCATAGCCGACTATGCAGACCGCATGGAGACCGACTTCGTCTCCCGCGGCATGTTCGTAAACCCCGCCTTTATAGAAGCGGAAATCGTCAAACACGCGCATCCCCGCGATCACCGGACCGCGAACCACAGCCCAGCGGCGGTCTTCGGCACTGTGCGCAGTCTGCCAGGAGACGACCCTGAGGACGGGCGGGATCCGCTTGCACTTGGCGTGGACGACATACGGGAAGTCGGCTTCGAGGCCGACACCCTGGCTAGCCCGCACCAGCGCGGGAATGAAGTCCCAACCGTCATCGCAGCAGGGACCGCAGCCGCAATAGAAAAGATCGGCTTCCGCGAGATCAAGGTCGGCCTCCTCGTCTTCCAGGATTGCCAGCGCGCTCTCCATGGCGGCGCAGGTCGCGAAGGCGACACAGGACCCACAGATATCTTGATATCGCGCTGCCGTGACGCGGCTTGCGTCGCGCCAGTCGACCTTGGTCGGTCGTGATCCCCTGAACGCTTCCGGGACCATGGTAGCGACCTGGAGCGCCGGCGCATCGAGGTTGGAAGGGCGCAGGCCGAACCGGCCCGGCGTGGCGACGGTGGCTGAAATTGGTGTGTCTCCGGCAAGCCATTTTAGTTTACGAGCAGAGATCGCATTCTCGACGTCCACCAGTTCCATTGCTCATTCGTGTCCCTGTTGCAGCTCGACGGCCCAGGCGGAGCATGCCTATCAGACGTTCCGCCGATGCGGAACAAGGCATCAGGGACGGACAAGTTGCGACTCTCCCCTAGGCGATTGTTCCGCAGGTGGACCGACCTTTGGCCAGTGCTCAAACCCTGAAAAGGATGCTGGGGCCCGGCAACTGGCCATCAACGGGGTTCAGAATTAACGTGACTAGGTGACTGAAACGACGGTCAGATTCTAGCGCTCTGGCAAGCGAAGCCGGGGGTTGCATGCGCCCCACTTCGGTCAAGGCAAGCGGCTGCTCCTGGCGCCTTCAAGATCGTGAACCGCGATCTATGGTTGTGAGTGCCCCCCCCCTGTCTGTTGCCAAGGTGGTAGCATCAGAGTTGCGGAAGGAAGCCCGTCCCCCCCGAGGGTTGCCGAACCCGTTACCGCTGGCCGAGCGATGTAGCACTGCCGCCCGATATTGAGCCGCTGGCAAAGTCCGGCGTCGTGCAGGGCACAAGCATCGCCGTCGCTAGCGGCGGAGCGATCGTCGCCGAGAGCCTACCCGCGCTGGTCACTGAACTCGAGCGCGCCGATCGGCACATCCAGGCGGGGACGATCTTCGGCATTGTCATCGGCGTGCTGATCGTTGCCGGAGGCGGATATGCGCTTTGGCGGCGGATCAAGGCTGCTCGGCAGCTCGGCGAGGAGGCTGCGTGATGAGCTGGCTCCTCGCTCTGCCGTGGGTGCGGCGGCTTGGGATGTACGCCGCCGCTGCCGGCGCCTTCCTTGCGGCGCTGGCCGCGATCCGTCAATCGGGCGAGCGCAGCGGGCGTCTCCAAGAGCAACTCGAACAGGAACGGGAGGTGTCCGATGCGCGTCAGCGGATGCTCGATGCGTCGCGCGATCGTCCTCGCGGGCGTGATGATCTCGCTCGGCGCATGCGCGACGGCGAGTTCTGAGCACGGCGTCGCGTGCGTGCCGGTGCCGGAGTACCGGCAAGAGTTGCTCGACCAGGCCGCGGGTGAGGTTGATCGGCTGCCCGACGGCTCGCCGGTCCTGGATATGCTTGAGGACTACGCGGTGATGCGGGCGCAGGGGCGGGTTTGCGCCGAGACACGAGGCAATCTAACAGTCCGTCCCTGAAACAAGCGAATCTTGCGTCGTCACATCTGGCCTTCCATCCTTCGGCTGTGCGGAGGCTAATGCGGGTCCGTGTTCGCTCCGTCCGACTGAGCCTGCGCGAAGGTCATCCCATGTCTCGCATATTCATAAGCCATTCGAGCAAAGACAATGCCGGTGCCGTCGCGCTTGCCGATTGGCTCACGCGCAACGGATGGAACGACCTTTTCCTCGATCTCGATCCGGAGCGAGGCATTGCGGCGGGGGAGCGCTGGGAGCGAGCTCTCCATGATGCGGCGGACCGATGTGAAGCCGTCATTTTTCTCGTCAGTCGCAACTGGATCGCGTCCGATTGGTGTGGGCGTGAATACGATCTTGCGCAGAAACTGTCCAAGCGTCTCTTTGGCGTACTTATCGACGATCTGACGATTCCGGAGATCCCCCCGCGCTTCACGGCGACTTGGCAATTCACTGATCTGCAGTCCGGGGAAGATCACGAGCTATTTCGCGCCCTCGTCCCGCCGTCAGACATCGAGCTCCACGTCACGTTCTCGAAGAAGGGCTTGATCCGATTGCGGCAGGGACTCATGCGCGCCGGGCTCGATGCGCGCTTCTTCGCCTGGCCGCCGGCCGATGACCCCGATAGAGCGCCTTATCGCGGTCTTTTGCCGCTCGAAGCCGCGGACGCTGGGATATTCTACGGCAGGGAAGCCCCCCTTGTTGTCGCCATTGACGCGCTCCGGGATCTTGCCGGCCGCGGCGCGCCCAGGCTTTTCGTCGTTCAGGGTGCGTCCGGAGCCGGTAAGTCGTCGTTCCTGCGTGCCGGCCTTTTGCCACGGCTGGCCCGCGACGACCGCGTCTTTCGACCGCTCCTTCCGATCCGCCCGTTCCGAGCAGTCCTGACTGGCGAAAAGGGTAGCTTTGTTGCTTCGCTTCAGGCGAGCTTCGGACGAGCTGGGATGGCTTCGTCGCGTGCCGACGTGGAGCCTCTATTCGCAGACCCAATCAGCCTCGGGCAACGTCTCGCGGAACTGGCGTTTAGGGCCCGTGTTCCACCGATGCCCGGCGAGGCACCGATACGCGCTCCGGTAATCATCATTCCCGTAGATCAGGCCGAAGAGCTCTCTCAGTCTGAGGGCGCTGGCGAAGCAGCCCGCTTTCTCACGCTGATCCGCGAGCTCACGGAGTCGGACACCGTGCATAACGTGGGTGGCGAACGAGTTCCTCTGCGGGTTCTAGCGCTGTTCACTATCCGCACCGAGGCGTACAGCGCACTTCAAACGGCGACCGCACTGGACGGTCTGAAGCAGACCGTATTCAGCCTCGGCCCGATGCCGAAAGGTGCGTTCGAAACGGTGATCGAGGGGCCCGCGCGCCGCCGCACCGCTGAGACCAGAAAGCCGCTGATAATCGAGCCTACACTGACTGAAGCGCTTCTCGCCGATGTGGAGAATGGCGGCGGCCGGGACACGCTACCACTCCTTGCGTTCACACTTGAGCGCCTGTTTCGCCAATTTCAGAACCTCAGTGGCACGACTTCGCTCTCCTTGGCGAACTACCAGACGCTTGGGCGGCTTCCGGGTGCCATCGAAGCCGCGGTTACTCAAGCCTTTGAAGCGGCCGATTTGGATCCGCGTGTGCCGAAAGATCCGGTTGCGCGGCTGGAGAACATGCGTCTTGGGCTTATTCCATGGCTTGCTGGCATCGATCCAGTGACGAAAGAGCCGCGAAGGAGAGTCGCTCGGCTATCGGAAATCCCGGAAAATGCGCGTCCATTGATCGGCCACCTTGTAAGTGCGCGGCTTATCACATCCGATCGCACACCCGGTGCCGATGAAGCCACCCTCGAGCCTGCACACGAAGCACTCCTTCGGCGGTGGTCGACGATGAGGGGGTGGCTGAACGATGACGCTGATCTCCTTTCTACGTTGGAAGGGGTTCTCCAAGCCACACGTGAGTGGGAGGCCAACGAAGGACGTTCCGAATGGTTGATCCATTCGGCAGGACGCCTGGACGATGCCGAGCGTCTACTAATCCGACCAGATCTTGCTGATGGTGCCATGGCTGACGGTGGCGGTCGACGAGGAGAGATTGGCAAGAAGCTTGGTTCATCGGAACGCAATTATCTGGCCGCGTGCCGAATTGCGTACAACGCCCAGCGCGATCGTGAGCTGTCGATTACGCGACAGCTCAAGGAAGAAGCCGAGTTACGCGCAGCCGCCGAAAGCGCGCACGCAAAAGCGGAGCATGAGAAAGCCGAAGAGGCCAACCAACGAGCCGCAGCTGAGCGACGTGGAAAAAAACGGGCGCTTCGGCTGAGCTACGTTGCGGCGGGGGCGCTTGTACTTACCACGGTGGCGGCTGGTATTGCCGCGAGCAAATGGCTGGAGGCCAGAAATGCGCATGATGTGACTTTCGGCTTCGTGCAGGGCGTCGTTTCAAATCTCGCCGACAGCCACTCCGATTTAATTGGAATGCCGAGAGGTCAGTTGATCGGCCTGCTTCGCAGCGCGTCCGCTTTGGCCGAGCAGGCAGCTAATTATTCTCGCAGAAACGCCGCTTCAGTGAGGGCCCGGCTCAATTCCGGAAAAAGTCTTGCCCTGGCATTCATTGAAATCGGAGACATCGAGACTGCTGATACCGCCCTCTCTGATGCACTTCAACTCGCAGTAACATCCTGCCACGAATTTAATGATTCGTCGGTATGTGCCATCGGCAGCGAAGTTGCTCTTCTGTATGCCGATTTGTTGTTTGCAAATCATCGCATTTCTGTGGGGGTCGATACCCTCAAGGATGGGCTCAAATTGGCACACGCCAGCGGCACGTTCGACGGCGAAATAGCGCAGGCTCGTATACAAAATCGATTGGGAGACTACTACTACGCACGCCGCGAACTCGTGGTTGCTGAGTCGCTTTTCAGCGGCGCAATAGCGTCATTGGAGACGAACGCATTACAATCTGATCAACGGCTGATCAGTGTAAAAATTAGGGCGTTGGTACGATTGGCAAATACCTCTGCGCTGAAAGGCCAGCAGAACGAAGCTCTTTCTGGCTTGGTGAATGCAGTTGAATTGGCAGAGAGACAAATTCTGAGCGCTGATGGCCGTATTACGCCCCTCTTAGATTTATCATTTGCTCTTGAAAGCCTGTACCGACTGGATGGATACGATGGCGAAGGTGTTCCCCTTCCCGAATGGCATTCATTGTATAGAGCAATCAGATTGCTTTCTGAAGCACGCGGCCACGACCCTAAGAATGCAGAAGTCCGAATCGCGCTGCTGCGCCTTCAAGCAGTTTACAGTCGTCTAAGCCCGAGTGTAAGTGTATCCGAAAGTGAGCAAGTTTCTTACGAAAGATTAATTGAATCATGGGGTGATCTACCTGAAAAGCAGCGCCAACTCCCGGAGACTGCAGCGTTCTTGGTCTCTCTGGCACTGGATGCTGTAACGGCTGCCGAAAATGATCAAACTAAAGATTCCCTTATTCAAAGAGCCCTCAGCGCATCAGAGCCGGTTGTCTATCATGCAGACTGGAATATTGATTATCTATTACTTATTCGTGAAGTTTTAGATAGAGCTCCTCCGAAAGGCGGTAGTTGCAACGAAAGAGTTGCGGCTATTGGTAACGCGGTAGCAACATTCTCTCAGCAGAATCGCAAATCAGTTTATAAAATATTCGAATCGACTTGCTTCGACTTACCTTTAATTAAATTTTCAGCTACTCCTTGAGGGGACACGAATCGCAATAACAATCCACACCAGGGTAAATTTGGCGCATTATTGAATTTGCTCGTTCCTCAATTGCGCGGTTTACAATGCCGCTGATTTCAAAGCCGGCGTCATACTGCGCCCAACCGGCCTCTGCAGAATTGCTTTCAACTAACGCGCCATCCAATATTCGGGCTATTGTTGAAGTAACCCAAAGTTGCGATCCGTAGGTAGTCCCGCCTTCTGCGTATCGGGCAATATGGGCGCTCGAAAAAACAACGACGCCGTCTCTACTGCTCGGAAAAGCCTTCGATGCACATGATCTCACTATGACTCCGTTGTCGTACACGAGGCTGATCGATCTTTCACAAAGATCCCCACTGTAGATTAACTCGGCAGCAGCATAGATTTTATTGAAATCAGCGTTTGTTTCGAATTCACAATAAAGCGACTCGGTTCCGCCTCCGCAGTTGAAGCATACACCACTCCGACCTATGACGCGATTTGCGTCCTGGCCACTGCGAAATACGTCTCTCGCTCTCCCCTGTGCGCCTGACGCGACGTCCAACTCAAATGGAGGGTCAAGGTCGAGTATCGAGCGTTCCAATTGATTAAATATTCGGTCGGTTCCAAATGAATTCTCGGCGTTCGCTTCGTTTACTAAAAGTAATGCGAAGCAAAGCCATAAAAAAAGCATGGCCTGCATTGCGGTGTCCTTTCGAACAGCGAGTTGACAGTTTTACGCGGGGAGGGCGAGCGGCCTTGTCCGCGATAGTGCGTGCCATTCAGTGAGATCACTTTGCATCGCATCCACCGCTCGTTCGACGCGGTCAGAGAGCAGGGCGAGCGACGCCATCGCCTCGGCCTCCCCTTCAATACGCTCGCGGATCCGGCCCAAAGCCTCAGCGGTCTCATGCGAGCGCTCCCCTATCGCCTCAAATTCGGCGTGCGCGTTGATCGCTGCGAGCGCAGCGCCCACCGTCGGCAGAAGCGCCATCAGAAACGTAGACAGGTACTTTGTCCAGTACGCGAGCCCATGCTCCTTGAAAAGGTCCAGACTATCCGCGTGCGAATGCCACCCAAAGACTGCGAGATAGAACGTGCCTACGATCCCGGTCGAGATGAATAGGACCCAGCCGACCGTGTGCAAGCGGTGGGCTACCTTGTGCATGGTTGTCGCCGTTCCCTCGTTGTAGCCAAGTTGCTCCGCGAGTTCGCAGTCGATCGTAGCCGCGCAAACCTTCCGGAGATAGGATGCATCGACCACTGCTGATGGGAACGGTAGCATCCGGCGGACGGCGCGAG
Source organism: Acuticoccus sp. I52.16.1 (assembly GCF_022865125.1). Classification (NCBI taxonomy): domain Bacteria; kingdom Pseudomonadati; phylum Pseudomonadota; class Alphaproteobacteria; order Hyphomicrobiales; family Amorphaceae; genus Acuticoccus; species Acuticoccus sp. I52.16.1. The sequence continues at coordinate 2,445,124 of NZ_CP094828.1, forward strand.
CGTACCACAGTACGAACCCCGCTGGTCGGTCGCCGATGCCGGGGCGCCCGAGCGGACCTGATGCTCCGAGATAGGCGAGAACCCTAATAGGCCGGACGAGCTCGGCAAGCCGGCGATAGGCGAGCCACTTCTCGTGCCACTTGCTCGACTTCCCGGTTCGGACGAGGAGCAGGATGGCGATGATCAGAACGAGCTCGATGCCGACGAGCCAAGCCTTCGTGACAGGTGAAATCCCGAAGACGCCAACCAGCGCAAGCGCGGAGGCGGCCGCCGCAAGCAAATATGCCGAAACGAACGCGCCGCGGTAGCGCAACGCGTACCGAACAGCGAGACGATCAGCGAAGGCATGCGCGACCAATAGGTCGGTGTCGATGGCCTCTTTCAGCGGCCCGACGGTCTGCGGTCCAGACGCGCGGCACGACGTCCAGTCCTGCTCAGTCTTGGCGACGAAGGGATCCGCGAGGAATGCAGCGCGACCCGGCAGGCGTAGTCGCACGAGGGAGACGAATGTCGGGTACACCCAGCGGAAGAGCGCGTAAGGGAGCATGCGCCATCCGATCCGCTCGCGCTCCCGCAGATACTCCTCGATCCGTATCGGTGTGCCGCCCGTCTCGCCCTCTGCTGGCGGCGAAAGAACCGCGCTGACCACCTCGTCCAGCGCGCTCAGGTCGCAATGGGTTAGGTCTTCGATCCGTGCAGCCGCCGGCGGCATGTCCTCAAGCCCAGCCCAAACCACCGTTGGAGAGATCACATCGTCCGCTGGATTGATGAGGACGATCGGGATCCCTTCGGCCACAGCGCGGCTGACGATGTCTGCCGTGCCGCCCTCTTCACCCGCCCGCTCGTTCCATACCGCGATCAGGATGTCCGCGTTCGCGAGCATCAACAGGCCGGCCGCTTGATACGCGCGGTGAACCTTCTCACGTCTGCCGTCGAGGGCGAAGACGGCCCGTGCTTTGGCCTGAAGTCGCTCGAACCGCTCAGCGGCAGCTCCATCAAAATCCTTCGCGTACTCATCTGCCTCAAACGGCAGAACCGCATCGAGCGTGAACCCGCGACGGACGGCTTCCTCCGCGACGATCTGGTCAGCTCCTTCAGCGAGCGATGAAACCACGACGGTCTCGCAAGCTGCGGCACCATCCGGACGCAGGGCAAACACGCTCTGGTTCTCGGCAGCGACCGGGCAAGCGGCGGCCTCGATCTTGTCCAGCACATTGCCGACAACCTCCGCGACACGAGCGAGAGCCGCCTCAGGGAGTTTCGGCGCGACGCGATGCCCGGTCACGCCTATACGCAACACAGCTCCGGGCTTTGGCGGCGTTGCCGGTGTACGCGCGGCAAGGCCTTCGGACGAAGAGGTGGCAAGCTGGTTCATTCGGAATTGGACTGGTCTGTGGCAACGTCCAATCGTGGCACGCTCGCCGGTAAACCGCCACCGCAACTGACCGGGGCTCGACGCATTCGCGATGAACGACGCCAAAATGAGCAGCGCTGCAGTTCGGCGCAACATCCTCGCGCTGGACGGCGGTGGAGTTCGCGGAGCGATCTCGATCGCTTTTCTCGAGCGGATCGAGGCGTTGCTCGCCGAGCGGGGCGGCGGCCGGCTTGCCGATCATTTCGATCTTATCGGCGGCACTTCGACCGGTGCGATCATCGCCGGCGCGTTGACGCTCGGGTACAGCGCCACCGACATCCGCGACTTCTATCTTAAGCTCGCGCCGCAGGTGTTCCGGCGCTCGTGGCGCCGATTGCCTGGGCTGCAGTCAGTGTTCGACCCGGCGCCGCTAACCCGCGAAATTGCCGCCGTCGTCGGCGACCGGACCCTGGAGAGCCCTGACCTCCGCACGCACCTCGCGATCGTCATGAAGCGGATAGACACCGGCTCGGCCTGGGTAGTGACCAACAATCCGCGCGCTCCGTACTGGGACGATCCCGCCGACGGCAGTTACGTCGGCAATCGGCGTTACATGCTGAAGGCGCTGATCCGCGCGTCCACCGCAGCGCCGCACTATTTCGCGCCGGAACCGATCCCGATCCTGTCCAACCAGCCGCCCGGTCTCTTCGTCGATGGCGGCGTGACGCCGTACAACAATCCGTCGCTCCTTCTCGCGATGGTCGCGACGATACCGGCCTACGGCTTCGGCTGGCCCTGGGGCGCCGACCGACTGACGATCTTCTCGGTCGGCACGGGGGCTTATCGCGCCACGCTCGACCCGGCGAAGGCGGCACGCATGTCCTCGGCCGGCCTGGCGGTGAAAGCGCTCGCAGGCCTGATCACCGACGCGGAGGTGGCGACGCTGACGCTGCTGCAGTGGCTGGGACGCGCCGAGACCGTGTGGCCGATCAACTCCGAGATCGGCGACCTCACCGATGCGCCCCGTCCGGATCCGCTCTTCTCATTCACGCGGTACGACGTTCGCCTCGAGGCGCCGTGGCTCGAGGACGAGCTCGGCATGCGGCTCACGCATCGCGAAATCGAAGGCCTTCGCCAGATCGACAACGCCTCGATGATCCCGCTCGCTTACGAGATCGCCGGACGCGCCGCCGAGAAATTCGTCGAGCCACGCCATCTCGAGCCTTTGCTATCCGTCGCGTCGAGGGGGTGAACACACGACTGATCCAGTTGCCATGTTGCCATTGTGAGGAACAAAACTTGACGGCGCCTGTGGCCGCGTTGGGATTCGCCGCCGAGATGGGCTAAGCGCTCATACTTCTAGCGCGTAGGGTTTGGACAATCTGGGCGACGAACTGAAGCGCGTCCTGCTCGGCGGTCGCCGAGAGGATCATGTCGAGATTGTCCGCCGTGGTCGTCGGCTGGAACCCCTCTTTGATCCGCGTCACAGCGTCGGAGAGATGCTCCTCCGCTGCCTCGGCGTTGCCGGCCAGCACGGCGATCTCGAGCAGCGTCGCGTGCTTCCAATAGTCGTCGATGCGGATGTGCTCCGCGCTGTAGCGCACCACCGGCAGGACCTTCGCGAGCTCCGCCTTGGCGTCAGCATCGCCTTTGATGAAGAGCAGAGTCGCTAGATTCACGCCAGGATAGAAGTCACACCAATTGGCCTCGAAGCCTCGGCGGTAAGCTGCGATCGCTTTCCGAAGATGCCCAGCTGCGAGGAGATCGCCGCTATCCCGGGCGGCCTTCCACCGGGCTTTGTGAACCCGGCCGATCAGGGAGGAGGTCTCCGGATTGGCGCCGCGCTCCTCCTCGAGTTTCTCAAGAACGGTGAGAGCTCGCTCCGCATACGTCGGCGATCCGGTCTTCTCGGTGAGCCGGTTCAACGCCATGCCGAGTTGCTCGCGTGGCAGGGCCTGGCGCTTCAATAGTTCCGGCATCGCGTCGTAAACGGCCACGATGCGATCCCACGCGGAGACGGCGCGATATGCGAGGAGCAGTTCAAGGACTGGCGTCGCCTCCGCTTCCTCGATCGCACCGAGCTCCTCTCGTATCCCGTCAAGCGACGCAACTGCCGCTGCGACGCTCTCCTTGCTCTTGAAGTCCACTCCAGCGCGAACGTCGGCGATCCTAGCGCTGATCTCCTGCTCGCTGCGGATGCGGTCGGGAAAGAGATCAGCCCGGAGGTGCTCAATTTCTGGCGGGGTGAAGCCGTTGATCAGGTCGAAAAGGGGGCTGTCGCTCTCGTGACGCCGATCATGGCGATAACGGCGTTCGCGCTCGTGCGCGGCCTTCAGAGTGGTGGTGAGTGCTTCGATGAAGCGCGGTAGCTGGCTTTCGTCGAGCCGTCCCTCTGAATCAAGCGCGTACGGGATGGCGCGTAGCGGCGCGACGTCGAAGGGCATGCGCTCGGGATGGGCCGTTATCGCAACGGTGGTCCGGGGCCGGATGGCGTGGCGGGCACCGAACTCGTAGTAGACGTTGGCATTGTTGGTCGTGAGGTCGGCCACGGCGAAGTCGCAGAGGATCAATCGCTCGAAGAACTGCTTGTGGATCAGGCCGCCCCGAGCTTCGAGGTCGCCGCGTAGCGGGGACATTCCGGCTGCCTCAATGCCCTTCCGAATGGCGCGCTCGAAGACGTCGTCAAAGTCGATCGTACGGTTCGCCGCCGGGTCCGGCTTTCGGCCAAACGGCATGAGGATGAAGCAGAGGGGCGGCTCCACGCAACGACTCCTTCTGATGGCATTTCAGCACGCCAATCGTCGGTCCGAATTTTCGCAGGCTATTTGACAAAGCCGGATAGCGCCATGACGATCCAGTCGTGCGGCGAGTTCTATCGGTCGAAGCGCTGCGCCGACAGGCGGCCGGAGGTGCGCTCGCGAGTTCAAGATCGGCCTCGCGCAACAACGTGCGTTGACGCCACTGGAGGTTGATCTTTGTGCTTGGAACTGCGCCCTTCAGAGGATTGTAAGATGAACAAGTATCATCCGCTTAGAGGCTGAGAGCGGAAAGAGAGTGAGCAAGCAAGACGACGTGTCTTTGGTGGAGCTGGCATGACTTCAGATGTCCGCATCTTTGTTTCCTCGCCGTCAGACGTTCCAGCAGAGCGGATCGCCGTGGAGCGAGTGGCAACTCGTGTCGCGGCGCAATTCGAGGGCCTTGAGATCAAGGTGACTCGGTGGGAGAGCGGTCGCTACTACTCCGCCCACACCGGTTTTCAGGAGCAGATTGAGGAGATCGGGCGCTTTCACCTCGTCGTCGGCATTCTGTGGTCTCGTCTCGGCACGCCGCTCCCACCTGGCTTTGGGCCCGGAATGCCTCCGCCCCGTGAAGGACAGCCCTATCCCTCCGGCACTGCGTTCGAGATTCTGGAGGCTATCCGCCTGCGGAACGAGCGGGACGCTCCACCACCGGAGATCCTCGTCTACCGCAAGCTTGCGCCCACTCCATCGGCCAAGGCGGATGACGACATGGCTCAGGAAGAGCTCCTGGCTCAACGGCGGGCCGTGAACGGGTTTTTTCGAGACTTCTTCGCCAACGAAACCGAAGGCTTCAAGGGAGCCTTCCAGACGTTTGAGGATCTCGACCGATTTGAATCCCGTTTCGAGGCTGACCTGATCGCCTGGCTGCGCGATGCCGGCGGTCTAGGTCGGCAGCGGCGCTGGCGGATAGAGGATCCAGAACGAGGTTGTCCATTCGTCGGCCTGAATGCATTCGGTCCGAAGCATCGCGATGTGTTCTTTGGCCGTCGCGCTGACATTGAGCGAGCGCGCGAACGGCTCGAGGCCGGCAATGGCTTCCTAATGATCGACGGGGCGAGCGGCACCGGCAAGTCCTCGCTGGTTCGCGCAGGACTTCTGCCGCGGCTCCGCGATCTCAACCCCGACTTGCGTGTCGCCATTACTGTTCCCGAGACCGCAGATCCGCTTACCGCGCTGGCCCAAGCGCTCTTCGACAAAGACGCCTTGCCCGAACTGGCGCGAAGCGACTACCCCGATTCTGTCGCGCTGGCGCGGCATTTCGCCGGCGGAGGCGACGCGTCCCCGGTGCTTCGCGCGCTTGACCGGGCAGCCAAGGCGCTCATCCAAGCGGAACGGCGCGACAGCCCTACCGATTTGCGACTCGTCGTGGTGGTCGACCAGTTGGAGGCGCTCTTCACCAATCGTGTGCCGACCGAGATGCGCACCGTATACGCCAACTTACTCGCCGAGTTCGTCGCCTCGGGCTGTATCCGGCTAGTCGCGACGCTTCGCGCCAACGCCCGTGAGGCTGCACTTCTCCTTCCTGCACTCGGTCAGCTAGTAAACGGCCAGATGGGGCTAAGCCTTGAGCCCCCGGGTCCGGACGCTGTAGCCGAGATCATCCGCGGCCCCGCCGAGGCGGCGGCACTAGACTTCGAACGCAACGGCGAAGGTGTGGGGCTCGACGAAGTTCTGCTTCGCGAGGTGGAAAAGGACCCTGACGCGCTGCCGCTCCTGCAATTCGCGCTGGAAAAACTGTACGAGAGCGCGGCCAGGCGGGTGGTCAATGGCGGTGCCAGACTGGGCGACATCCCGGAAAGCTCGCCGGTCTTGACGTTGACGCATGGGGATTATCATGCGCTTGGCGGGCTCTCAGGCGCGATCGGTCACCAGGCCGAGACAGCGCTGAAGGAGCTTCCCGACGCCGTCCAAAGCCGGCTCGCTCCACTGGTGCGATCATTGACCGAAGCCGGGTCGGGTGCGTTCGTGTTGGCCCGAGTACCGGCCGCTCAGGCGGCGCCCGACCCCGAAACCCGGGAATTGGCTGAAGCTCTAATCGCCGCGCGGATTATCGTTCAGGGCAGCGATCGCGATGGCGATTCCGGAGGCGCAGTGACAACTCTGCGCTTCAGCCACGAGCGCGTACTGACGGCCTGGGATCGGGCTAGGGTTGCGGTGCAGGCGGCGGCCGGCTTCCTCCGTGTCCGGGCCGACCTTATCCGGGCCGAGGCTCGTTGGCGGCAAGCGGGCCGAAAGCCTGACCTGTTGTTACCATCAGGAATCCGTCTTGCCGAAGCCGAAGAAGCTTTCCGCGACTTTGGCCCAGAACTGGACCGGCAAGCCCCTCGCCTGCGTGATTATGTGCAGAACTCGGGCCGTCGCGCCCGTCGCCGACAACGCCTTACTCAAGTTGCCGCGGTTGTTTTGGCTGCTCTCACCGTAACGGCGGTATCACTCGCGTACAGGAGCTACCAAGACAGCATGCGGGCTGAAAAGGCTCAAATTCAAGCGGAAACAGAGCGTGATCGGGCCGAATTGTCGCAAGGCCTTGCGGACGAGTCTCGGCGAAGAGCAATGGCTCTGCTGGCCCAGTTACTTGCCGAGGACGACCCCCAATCCTCGCTTAGATTGGCCGTTGTCAACTGGCCGGTTAGCGAACAGCCGACAAAAGAGTTCCAAGCTTTGGCCTTGCAAGCGATTTCGATAGCTCTAAAAGGGACGCTTCCTCAAAATGTGATTTCTGGTCCTTGGGGATTGTCATCAGTTGATGATCTTAGCCCAGATAGATCGATGGTCCTTTCTAGTGACTTTGACGGAAATGTGACGCTGTGGGGCGTAGCCACGAAAAGCGAGGTTCTAAAGTTTTCTGAACATACTGATTACTCGCTTGCGCGCGCATTTTCGTATGATGGCCGGCACGTCTATACCGGCGCAGATGACGGCTCAGTGTTTGCTTGGGTTGCTTCAACCGGAGAGAAGATTGCCGAATTTCCAGGCAACGAAGATCGCGTGTGGCAGGTGGAAATAAACCCAACGGGTTCGATGCTTGCTACTGCCGGCCAAGATCGAACAGTCCGCATTTGGAATACCGATACAGGTGAAATTAGAGCGGTTTTGCGTGGACACTCGGAATACGTTCGTAGCGTAGGATTCAGCCCGGACAGTCAGCATCTTGTCTCCGGCTCCGGTGACGATTCTGCAATCGTCTGGGATCTCAGTTCTGAAAGCCCTAAATTCATTCTCCTGGGACATGAAGGAGAGGTCCGTTCAGCAGAGTTCAGTCCGGATGGAACGCTGATCGCTACAGCCTCTGGAGACCACACAGTTCGCATTTGGGATGCCAGTAGTGGCGAAACCGGTACCATCTTGAAGGGCCATGATGATGGAGTAAATTCCGTTGCTTTCAGCCCAAATGGTCTCGCTCTGGCTTCAGCATCTAGCGACGGGACTATTCGAATTTGGGATGTGAGAACAGGTAGCGAAATCCGAAAACTCCTAGGTCACGATGGAGAAGTCCGGACGGTAAAATTTACCCCTGATGGAAACGAAATTTTATCCAGTTCATTCGATCGAACCATTCGGATTTGGAATGTACAAGGATCATATCCTGCTTCCGAGGTACGTGATGTGGGCTGGTCCGACAGTGTAACTTTTAGCCCGGATGGACGTTTGATAGTTCCGAGCAAGTACCACAGTCCGGAAATAATTGATATTGAGAATGGTCAAATCATGGGGCGAATTGACACTGTTACCCCTGGTGGTATTGGCGGCCCCCTTATCCACAGCGTCGTATTTAGCCCTGACGGGCGTCGAATATTCACCGCAAGCGGCGGCCAGGTACGGGTTTGGAGCTCGACAGGTGACCCGCAGGGAGTGTTATGGGAGAATGAAAGAACAATTGTTCGTCAAGTTGCAGTTGATCCGGATGGGAGTAGAGTTGCAATCGGTTCGGACGATAGGCTCGTGCGGCTTCTAAACTCACGCACCGGAGCCGAAATTCTACAGCTCGCAGGTCACGAAAGCTTTGTCTACGGCGTCGCATTTAGCTTTGATGGAACCAAAGTCGCTTCAGCTTCCGGGGACAATACTGTGAGGATTTGGGACTCATCTACCGGTACTGAGCTTGCGGTACTGGAAGGGCACGAAAAGCGGGTACTCAGCGTTTCATTTAGCCCAGATGGAAAATATGTGGTTTCGACGTCTAGCGATAACTCGGTTCGAGTATGGAGTGTTGACTCAAGAGAGCAACTAATGGTCCTAAATGGGCACACATCGGAAGTACGACGCGCTGTTTTTCATCCAGGCGGTGAACGTATTTTGTCCGGTTCCGCGGATGGCACCGCTCGGATCTGGGATTTGCAGACCGGCGCTGAATTGTTATCGATGAAAACGGTAGATACAGTAGATGATGTAGCGGTCTCTGCAGATGGCTCGCGGTTTGCTATCGTTGGTCAATTCAAATCTGTAAACGGCCCTGCCCGACCTGGGTCGGCTGGTTTACTAAGAATTTGGAAATGGCGCGACATAACTGGGGCTGCGCCGCAGGTTGCTTGCGGTTACATTCGGCCCGACGGTGGCGTGATGGACGCTTCTGTGTCAACAACATTGGAAGGACTTTCCCCGCCCTCGGTTGAAGTGATGGCCAACTGCGAGCAGTTCGCTCCAATGATTTTTAGAAACTGAAACATCTCTTCAGCGTCTTGTTGCCGTTTTGATTGGGTCGAAAACATGCATTCCCCCAAGGTTTTTGAGAGGCGGGCTCTAGGTCGTGGACTCATGGTGTCGTAGCCATAGGCGGGTCGATGCCAAGGCGACGGCGGCCATGAAGTTTCGGGCGAGTTTGTCGAATCGGGTGGCAATGCGGCGGAAGTGCTTCAGCTTGTTGAAGTACCGCTCGACGAGGTTGCGCAGCCGATAGAGCGGTGGCGCAACGGTGCGCATAACACGAACGTTGCGCTGACTCGGGATGTGGGCGGTGGCGCCTCTGGCCGCACACCATTCGATCAGCGCCTTGGCGCTGTAGCCGCGGTCGGCCACGATGTCCGGTGCGAGTGGGAGCCCGTCGAGGAGGATCGGCGCTGTTGTCTTGTCGGAGGCCTGACCAGCCGTGATTACGAAGCGGATCGGCAGGCCCCGCTCGTTGACGACGGCGTGGAGTTTGGTCGTCAGTCCTCCACGAGAACGGCCAATGGCGTGATCCGGGCCCCCTTTTTTCCGCCGGCTGCGTGCTGGTGAGCCTTCACGATGGAGCTGTCGATGAGCTGGAGCGCGGCCGGCTCTTCTTGAGCAAGTGCCTCGAACACCGCCAGCCATACGCCGCGCTTGGCCCATCTGTTGAAGCGATTGTAGACCGTCGTCGATGGGCCATAGCGCGCCGGCAAGTCGCGCCACGGTGACCCGGTCCGCAACACCCAGAAGATGCCGTTGAGGACACGCCGGTCGTCCACACGCTGCTTTCCGGGCGGCGCCGGCGGCAACAGCGGCTCGATGATCGACCATTCCACTTCGCTCAGATCGTAATGACCTGCCTGGATTCTTCGGACCACGCTTAGCTTGAGAACGCTGCCCCTGTGTCTGCCTCGTTGAGCCCCGTGTGGGGCGGTTTGACGACGGGGCGGGCCGTGGAGGCCCCACATACCGCAGCGGTCCGCCCCGTCGTGGCCGCTGGGTGTTCGGTGCTGGTCTTCGCCGCGAAGGCGGCCGGCGTCAGATAGCCGAGGCTCGAGTGAGGTCGCACCTCGTTGTAGTGCCGGCGCCAGGCTTCGATCGTCATCTTGGCCTCGGCGCGCGAGCGAAACCATTCCAGGCTCAGGCACTCGTCGCGGAACTTGCCGTTGAAGCTCTCTCCGGTGCCATTTTGCCAGGGTTTGCCCGGATCGATCAACGCCGTGTCGGCGCCCTGATCGACGATCCACGCCAGCAGCGCGCGGGAGACGAACTCCGGCCCGTTGTCGGACCGCAGGTAGAGCGGCGCGCCGCGCTCGGACACAAGGCGCGACAGCACCTCGATGACTCGCGAGGAGCGGATGCGGCCATCGACCTCGATCGCCAGGCCCTCCCTGGTCCACTCGTCGGTGATCGTCAGGCACTTCAGCTTCTGGCCGTTGGCGCACCAGTCGAACACGAAATCGTAGCTCCAAACCTGGTTCGCTCCGGTCGGTGCCATCGGACGCGGCCGGCCGGCGGCGATGCGCTTGCGCGGCCGTTTGCGCGGCACCAGCAGCCCGGCTCGCCGCCACAGACGGTACGCCCGCTCGAAGCTCATGGCGTGACCGTCGCGACCGAGGAAGACCGCGATCCGACGGTACCCGTAGCGCGGATACTGGGCCGAGAGCTCGACCATGCGCCTCAGCACCGGCGCGTCCTTCTGCGCCTGCCGCGAGCGATAGGTGAGCGCCGACCGTGCTACTCCGATCAGCGTGCAGGCGCGCCGCTGCGACAGGCCCCGGCTCACCGCATAGGCCACGGCCGCGCGACGCTCCGGCACGCTCACCATTTTTTTGCAGCGATCTCCTTCATCACCTCGATCTCGAGGTCCCGCTCGACCACCAATTTCTTCAGCCTCGTGTTCTCCGCCTCCAGCTGCTTCAGCCGCCGCACGTCGTCGGCCTCGAACGCGCCGAAACGCTTGCGCCAAGTATAGATGGTCTGCTCGCTGACACCGTGCCGCTTCGCCACCGTCGGCGTCGTATCGCGATCCGCCTCCCGCACGATCGACACCATCTGCTCGTTCGTGAATCTCGACTTGCGCATCCTTCCCTCCATGCCGGAGGGCAGCCTCTCAAGGAATTGTTGGTCCGAAATTACCGGGGCAGGTCAGTAACGTGCCACGCCCCAACTCCTGACTGACAGGAGATTGAATCATGGGCGCGACCATTTGAGAATCCCGGACCATGAGTTCACGACCTAGACCCCAATCAACAGGTGGACACCGCCGGTAACGGGGTCGGATGCCGCATCAGATCGAGGAGCGAGGCCGTTCGGCCGTTCGAGCGCTGCGGAAGGTCGATGGCTGTCTTTTTCGAGCGGCGGCAGGGTCTTGAGGGACCCGGGCGCACCTCGCCCGTCGAGCCAGCACCAGCGCTTCATGTTGTAGGCCATGTTGGCGAGCGTGATGCCGGTCTCGGCGCGGACGCGGCCGATGGTGCGCACCGCGAGCCCCATCACGCTCTTCTGGTGGCCGAAGCAGTGCTCGACGCGGGCTCGCACGGCCGACTTTCGCGTTGGCCCTGGCGTGGTGCTTCGGCATCATCTTGCCGCGCGGCTTGCGGCGGTGGATCCGTCTGACCCGACCGACGTCCTCGAGGTAGCGCTCGTTCGCCGTCGAGCGGTAGGCCGTGTCGGCCCACACGTCCGCGGCCGTGTTCATCGGATCGATCAATCCTTCGCGCAGCTGTGCGCCGTCATGGGCCGCCGCGTCGATGACCGTCTGCCGGCGGATGATCCCGTGTCGCCGGTCGACCGAGATGTGGCTCTTGGAGCCGTACGTCGGCACCGCGATGTCGATCTGCGCTGAGCCGTCCGCGGCGGGCTTCGCCTCGGCGAACTTCATCGTCCAGCGGGCGTCGGTGTCCTTCTGGCGCGCCTTGGCCGGCGTCTCCGGCCAGATCTCGTGCGCCGTTCGGCCTTCCTTGATCGCCGCCTTCTCGCCGCCGGTGAGGCGCTGGCGCGGCGCCGCCACCAGCGTGGCGTCGACGATCTGCCCCGACATCGGCAGATAGCCGGCTCGGTGATCGCGCGGTCGAGCCGCGCGAACAGCGCCTCGAGCGCACTGGCGGCGATCAGCGCCTCGCGGAAATCCCACAGCGTGTTGGCATCGGGGACCGCATCGCCGGGGCCGAGCCGGCAGAACCGCATCCAGCTCAGCCGGTCGGCCACGAGGTACTGCGTCTGCGCCAGCGACAGCCCGTGCATTGCTTGTAGCACCAGCATGCGGAACTTCAGCACAGGGTCGAACGGCGGGCGGCCACCCTTCGACCGGTCGGGTCGGCCCAGCGCCAGGTCGAGGTCCGCCCGGAACATCTCAAAGTCCACCGTCGCGCCGAGCCTCTCCAGCGGGTCACCCTGCTCGGACAGAGCCTTCAGCCGATCCTCGACGTCCCAGAAACCGCGCTGACCTGCCGACATCTCGCACCCCGACGAATCAACCCTTGCGTCGGCCGATTATGCCGGCCCTCGTACTGCGGGGTGGTTTCCGGAGGCGTCCAGCTTCCCGAAACCGTCTCCGACGAGGAACTCGGCGCCGCCATCAGCGCCGCTATCGAGGTGAGCCGCGCCGACGGAAAGCGCTGAAACGCTGGCGTTCTCAGCGAGAGGCGGAGCGGAGAATGTTGGGTCCTAGACCCTCTCCCTCCGCCAGTCGCCTCAGAGAAAGCGTTCTCCCGATGCGGCTGCGGCCGGAAATTCCCGTTGTTTTAGAGGGTTATGCGAGAGAAGCTGTTCACCTGCCCGGCCGTAGGAGGTCTGCAAGCGGTCTCTTCGAGCCGATATTCTCCGGACCTCATGACTGCACCAATTTGGTGAATGGCCTCCAGGGCATTAAAAACCAAGGGTTTCTCTTCCAGCGACGCTAATCACTTCGACGTCAGTGGCGCTCGACCAATTGGAACAGAAATCAGACGACGGACGGAGCTTTCGAACGCCTCTGGCAGACCGCAGACGCGATGGGCTGCCAAGTCATGGAAGCTCCTTCTCGCAGCTTGTCGGTCGTGCCTGAGCTGGAGGACCGGGCGCTAATGGAGCCTTCACGCGCGCGTGAGACGCCCCGCCGGAGGTGCGGTAAGGACCTGCCTTGGCCCACCGAGGGCGAACCGCTAAGGATGATACCAGAACGGCTCGAGAAACCAAGCAGGTGACGCTCGGAGTAGAATGACCAACGCGATACAAAAGCATCTTTGGGCCGACCTTGGCAACGCTCCTGCGGCATCGGGCATCTACGCGTGGTATTACAGTCCGGAGATTACCGACTTCGATCTCGAGCGCACGATCGAGGCGGTGCAGTCCGCGACCGAACGCTCTGAGGCCGAACGGGTGATCAGGGCCGTGCTAGACGGGCGGCTCTTCCACTACTTTGAGGAGGAACCGTATACCGCGGCGATCAGCGGACCACTGAAGCCCGCTTACGTCGGCTCTCTCGCGCATGAGACAGCGGCATCCGCTAGCCTAGTTAGTCGCTTGGCGTCGGAACCAGAGCGGCTGCGGACCATCCGTGACGCCTTAACGCTTTCCGCGCCGATGTTCTCCAGCCCACTCTATATTGGAATGGCCTCGGTACTGCGATCCCGCCTTGCGCGCCACAAGGAACTCATCGAACGCTTCAGGTCTATCGTACCACGTGACGGACATACAAGCCAAAGTTCGGACGCGGGGTTTGCATGGCAGGTCGCGAAGCGTAAGATACCGCCCGAACGCCTCCTGGTTTTTACATGCTTAATCTCGAGTGACGATGGAGCGGCTGTCGACATCGAGAATATCCTTAACCGCATCTGCTATCCGATCTTGGGAAGAAACTAACATGAGTCTCGGTCTAAGCATATCGTCGGCCCTCAACCTCACTCTGTCAGGCTCGATCGGCACGTTCAGCGTTGGAACCGGGAAAGCCGATCAGAAGACCGTCGACGTGAAATACTTCCTTACTCATGTCGGCCTGAATTTTGCAAGTAGCGCGAACGAGGAAGTGCTTAAGCACCTCGCGCCCGTCCGAGAGATTTTCCCAACGACTGAGCTTGAGTTTGATGAAATCATGCAGCGCGATATTGACGATGCGCGCGTGTCTTCTGAACTTGTGCCCTACTTGCTCGACCATCGGTCCAAGGATCTGGTGAAGCTTTTTCCACCGATCATTGTGGTGGTGATGCCGGTAAAGGAGCTCGATAACCGGCCAGCCGACTACTACCCAAAGGTGGAGACAGAGACGCGCCAAATGTCGGACCACGACCTAGAAATTCTGCGATCGGGTCCGATCGGCCAGGAACTCTTTGAGTTCCAACAGCCCCGGCAGGGAAATGTCTTATTCGAACACGACCTCGTTAAGTTGCGGCTCAACACAAATAAATCAAAGCTCGTGATTGTTGATGGTCAACACCGTGCCATGGCCCTGCTCGCAATCTATCGCAATCTCAAGCAGGATTGGTCCGATGCAATGCGTGCGCCCTACAAAGACTACTATGAGGAGTGGACCCCCAGCTACATCCAGCAATTCTCCCTCAAGAATATCAGCCTACCCGTGATGTTCTGCACCTTTCCAGCGCTCGATGAGACCTACGGCGGTGGGTACAACGTGAAGATGGCCGCACGATCGATCTTCCTGACGCTCAATAAGACCGCGCGCCAGGTTTCGGCGTCGCGCAACCGGTTGCTCGACGATAACGATCTGATCGCGCTCTTCCTACGCGATACACTTTCGACGATTAAGAGAAAGGACGCGCGGTCCAGCGCGTCGCTTCGAATTAGCAATGTCGAACTTGATCAGGCGCATGACCGGGTCAAGATCGACAGCCCAATAGCTATGACGAGCGTAAATCATATTTATTACTTTATAGAGCACATCCTCCTAAATAAGCGGGATGAGGACGTGAATGGTGCTAAACCACGCTCGGGCAAGTTCTACAAGCGCACCGAGCTGCAGAGCGCCGGTGCACTCGAACGCCTTGATGGCCGCAACGTCCTCGGCGCTGATGTGGCAGACGCCACAAGCCGCAACTTCTACACGCCTGACGCTGGCGGGAAGCTGACCGCGCAGTTCCATGAGCGCTTCGGCAGACACATCGTTGCCGCGTTTGAGCGTTTTCTTCCGTTTGAAGCCCATGCCGGAGCTGTCCTTTGGCTCGAGCAGCAACTGCTGAGCCAGTCGAACACCAAGCTCCGTCCGATCCTCTTCGAGGGCCAGGGAATTGGACGAACGTTCGCCGCACATCAGGAGAACCTCGCAGAGAAGTTGGGGGCCGGGGAGTTTGGGTCAGAAGCAACCAAGATCCAGGAGGTAGCCGACCGGCTGAAAGCGACCCAGAAGCTCGTGCAGGACTTCATTCAGAAGCTCCGGCATCAGCGCGCCGAGCGCGTCCTGGCCAGCGTCGCTGATAAGCGAGCGCTGCGACTAGAGGATGGGTCCTACCAACCCAAGGTGCTCGAATTCATCAACGATTTATATGATAACGTCTTGACGACCGTTGCGTTTCAGTCCGCGCTCGTCGCGGGCTTCTTCGGCGAGATCGAGAGGTGCAATCTCAGCCGGACGAAAGACAATGCCGCTCCGCTCGACGTAACAGCGGAATTTGATCGCTACATCTCGGAGCTCAACGCGTTCTTCTCGCCCTCGAAAGCCAGCGACGTTCGCCGTCTGATCGAGGTGTTCGTCGGCACGCCTGAGGGCGAGATCAGAGATTGGAAGGTTGGGCCGTCCGCCTCTACGTTCCGACGGGTCGTCTATCGTGGCGAGATGCAGCCCGACCAATGGCCGAAATACAAGTATCTTCTGCTGGAAATTTGGCGTGCCGAGGGAAGTGAGCTGGCCGATTCGCTGCGTCAGGAACGCGTTAAGTGCAGAAACCAAATTTTCAACTCACTTCTCGACGAGTATCGGAAGGATTTTCTGGAGAGAAAATTGATGCGCGAGGAAAACCTGACTCCACAGGATCGTGCAGAGATCGCCGATAGCGCCTACGAATCATTCCGCAACTTTTTGAAGAACGTGGGCTGGCGATATCAAGATGTCCCGGCCAAGGCGGCGCTGCTGAAACCGCCAAAGGCTGAGGACGCGACTGAAGCGCCACCAGCTGATGAGACGTGGGAATCTGTCGAACCAGACTAGTTCACGGAGTAACCGGGCAGCCGCTCTACCTCAAAAGTCTTCTCGCCCCGTGTCTGTTGCCGAGGTGGTAGCTTAGGAGTTGGGGAAGGGAGCCCGTCCCACCCAAGGGCCCCGGAGCCCGTTAGGGAGCATGGGTCCCTTCCGCATCGCTCTTGAACCCTGAACAGTTGCTTGGGACTGCCGATCCCGCACGACATGGACAGGACCTCCACCATGCCACGCACCATCATCGGCTGCGACCTCTCGCGCGCCGTCAGTTGAGACCGCCCTTGGCCTGACCGTCATACTGCATCTCCCCGGTTAGCCTGGTGTCATTCTGTTGGGCCGATGTGGGTGGCTTTTGGCATCTCTGGCATTGCGCTGCTGGCCCTCATTTGTGGCAGATGACGCAGGAGGCCGCGACTTCAGCCGTGCCGTATGCGTCGTCGATTTCGATGTCAGTCAGATTAGCACGCAGCGGGTTTTTAGGCCGGCGCGCTTTGGCCCGCTCAAAGCGCTGCTGATAATCATCCTCTATCTGCTTGATGCGCTCTGGTCGCTCCAACTCAGTGAGCGACTCTCGGTCACTCCAGGTGAACGGCGAGCCGTGCTCAAGGGCCGACTTCTCGTACGCCTTGGCCTCTTCGAAGGCTTCCGGGTGGGTTCGTTTGAGGCGCACCCACTCGATCTTCTGTTGGTAGAAGCAGAATGTGCAGCCGCTGCGTGAACGCCAATCATAGTAGGTAGGCAGGCCAAGTCCGGAGGATTCCAGAAGTTCGACCACAGCGGACTTATCGAGACCATGCTTGCGCAACGGGAAGGTGATCTTCAGATTGGGATGGGTCGCCTGCATGCCTGTGCGAGCCGGCTCATCGGCGCGAATCGCGACGTAGCTGATAATCTCGCTGCCACTCTCCAGATCACTCTTCACCCATTTCTCGAACGGGCGTAACTTGAGCTGGCGCGTGCACCATCGGGTACGTGGGGAGGGCAGAAAATTGCCATACTCCTTGAGCCAGAAATCGAAGTCGCGGTCGGGATTGAGATAGGCGATAGGGCGCCCTAGAAAGCCTTCCAAGCGGCCCAGGAATTCATAAACCTCGGGTAGCTCCTTGCCCGTGTCGGTGAAAAAATACTCGATCGGCAGGTCTGGGTAGGTCTGGCGCATGAACACAGCCAAGGCAGCGCTGTCGCGCCCTCCGGACAGGCCGAGAACGTGGCGCGTACTCATCCTGTCAGGCTCCTCATCGCATCATCATGCGCGCCCATGCGCTGCATGCCCGCCTCGGCGAGGGCGGCCAATGCCACGGCATCGCTGACTCCAGCTTTGGCGAGAATACCTTGAAGGCTTGCGGCTAGCGCCTTGGCGGCCTCCTGCTCTGCCGGTGACAGCTCCACGGCCTGATGGGCAGTGGCGCCCCGCGCACCCGTGCCGACAACTACGCCAAGCGCATGGCGGCTTGGGGCGCGCCCTTGCACCTGCGCCAGCATCTCGGCCTGGCGAAACCCAAGAGCAAGCTTGCCCGCCTCCAAGGCAGCGCGGTTAGGCTCGAGATCGCTCCAATTGCGCGGGGGCTTGTTGGCTAGCAGACCGGCTAGGGATTCCATATCAACAAGGCTTCCCGAAAAGTTCTGCAGACGCGCCGCAAAGGCATCAAGCCGCAAATCGCCGGAAATGCCCTTGATGGTCTCTGCACGGCGCTGCAGCGCCGCTAGCGGGCCTTCCTTATGGCCGAGAGCATCAAGCATCTTGTCCCGCAATCGGCCAAGCATGGTGTCGTAGGCTTCATTCAGCTCGCGTAGAAGGCCACCAATATGGGGAGCGACTGACGCGGGAGCCTCGCTTCCGCTAAGCTGTACCAAATCGACAAAGATTGTTCGGTGCGGATCACTGGCTGCCCGCATGATCCGGCAAAGCTCCTGAGCTTCCTTTGAAACGGAGGATGTGCGGCGCGTCCATTCCGGAAGGCGCATCACGAATTCAACCAGAGCTTGGGCGACATGCAGAGGCTTGAGCTCAGGCGCGCGCGCCATAACGGTGTCGATCTCGACGCTCAGCGCCTTGAGAAGGGCTTCGCCCTCAGTTTTCGGATCAACGTGGCGCAGGGACAGATCCCGCGGGTCTTGGAGCAGGCGATCGACCACATAGTCATTGATCTCAGGCTGGAAGACGCCGTCGACATAGACGGCCATGGTGGAGCGGTGCGCGAGGATAAAGGAAGCAGCCAATAGCGGCAGCAATCCGGAGCGCACACCGAAGGGCGGCTGCTGCCACAGCCCATAAATATCCAGAAGGGGAAACTCTCCAGCCTTCTCAAATGCGAGCTGCTCGGCCTGCTGCCACATGGGGCGCAGGCTTGTGCCGGCCTTGGTCGTGGGCAGCTGAAAGCCAAATCCGCCCTTGGAACTCCGATGTAGGCCAGTGGCTTTGAGCACGGTGCGATAGAGCCCCATCTCCGCAGGGAAGCCTTCCATTCCCAGATCATCCAGATCAGGGCTATTGACCATGGCATGCAGCAGGGCGCGCACCGCCGCCTGGCTGTTGCTGGAGGGCTGCTCACGGTTGACCAGCTCGCTGCGAATATGCGGCGTCTCGGGGAAGGTCGCATCAGCTAGGGTTGAGGCAATCTGCGCTATGGCCTGGCTACTCCCCGCCTTATGCGCGGTGCCATGGACATACCAGGTCGCCAGAACAAAGCCTTGGCGCAGCGCCTCTTCAAGTTCGGCCCTAACCACGGCCAATCGCGCCTCAAGCTCCCGGCGGGCAACAGCATCGCCTTCGAGGGCCGGGTGCCCCTGGCGAATGCGCTCCAACGCGAGCAGCGCTGAGCCGGACTTGCGGATATGCTGCGCATTGGGCGGCACCCCTAGCGCGACGGGATACGCACCGGTCTTGGTTGACACCTCGCGGCAGCGAGCCGCCGGCTTCGAGGCCGGCCAGTCATCATCCGGGATAACCAGCAGGAACTGTCCTGCGGCTCCATTGGTAGGGCTGTAGCGCTCGACAGTTTTGGCCAACCCCTGCGGTGACGCCAATCCCGCTGTGAACCAGCGCAGCGTTCCCGTGGTGAAATAGTGCTTCTTTGCCAAGACGGGCTGCAGATCGGCGAAGGTGGACAGGCGATTTAGGTCCAGCTCACCGAGCTGGGTTTTCACTTCGACAAGCGCGGCTTCAATATCGAAATCGCTGCCGGCGAAAAGGGCGAAGGCATTAAGATGCCCTCTGTAGACCGTCACTGACCAATCCTGCAGCTGCTGCAAGGCGTGGTCGACTGCCTCCGGTGCTGCATCAGGCACGCAGGTAGCCAAGATGCTGCGCTCGGGCAGTACCCCGCTTCCGCCATGGAACAGCTCAATTACGGCGATGCTCTTGGCAAGCTTCAGGTGCAGCGCTTCGCCATTGCGCTCGCAGCGCTGCACGGCATCCACCGCTTCGGACCAGCGATGAGAGTCGGGAGACGCAAGGATGGCGGGTTCCAGATTGGCTCGCAGATAGTCCCACAGCTGGGCAGGATCATAGGGGGCTGAGCCCGCCTCATGCGTCTTGAGATATTCCTGAAACCCACCGGGCTCGGCAGAATTGAGGAACCCGAAGACGCTGCGCTCATTCTGGCCGAAACGCCGGCGCGACAGGGGACCAATCAGGGCTGCGCTGACCGGATGAAGCGGCCAACAGGCCGCAAGGCGCTCTGCCAGGTCATGTGGGCTGCCAGGTCGACGCCGGCGGATGGCGTCGGCAGCCGTTCCGATTATCTCGGTAGGGATGAGCGCCTGGTTAGCACGCGTGAGAGCTCGGCCAATGAGATCGAGAACTTCATCGATCGCCGTGACGATTGGGATATCGACAAAACGGCCCTGAATCTTGGCCCAATCGTCCTGCATGTCGGCGCCGAAACGCCGCGCATACTGATCGAAGGATTGATGCAGAACACCAACGATCAGCAGCCGGCCTTCACAGCGGGCGGCGGCCTCGGCGAGTTCCTGAAAGAAGTGGATATCGGCACTGCCATCAGCAGCGGCCTCCAGGTATTTCCCGAGCTCATCTATGACAAGCAGCACGCCGGCCTCTGGTCGCGCAGAAGCCTCCCTCAAGAGGCGATCGATTACGTCACGGCCGGCAGGATCAATCTGACGGCGCTTGGTGCGCGCTGGCTTCGCCTCGCGGGCGACTGCATCCGCCACGGCCTCGCGCAGATCTGAGACGGGGTCGGCGCGGCGCCCAACAAGCGGCACAACCAGCCATGGTTCTGCCTCTTGCGGGAAGGCATCGCGGAAACCGGGCACGTCGCCAAGCAGCTGCAGCCCAGCCTGCTTTTGTTTTGCGCTGCCGCCAATGGTTTGGCAAAGCAGAAGCGCAAGGCTCGACTTGCCGCCCCCATAGGGGCCGGTCCAAGTGAAGGCGCGCTGGCCCGTCTCCTGGTAGAGGCGCGCCATGGTCTCGATGGCCTGGCGGCCAGAGCCATGGCAGACATAGCCCTGCAGGGCACCATTGGTAGCGTGATCCGTGTCGAGCCGTACGGAACGCTGAAACCGGCGGGAGACGGCGACGATATCGGACAGCATGCTCATGCGGCACTCCTCTGCGCTGCGGACTCATAGGCAGAAGCCAAAAATCCTATGCGGTCGGGGTTTTCGCTGCGGCGAGCGACGTTGCGCACGCCGGCCGTGTCGGACCAGATAAAGGCCCGAGTTGAGCTCTCTTCGATGCGCGCCAATCGCTCCACCAAAGCATCTTCATCGAGCTTGAAGACGCGGCCTGGTGAGCCGGGCTCGAATGTCAGCGCTTCGACCGAGAGAGTCTTCTGTTCAGGCGCATAGCGCGACCAGAAATCATTCAGGGCAAAGAGAAAGATGCCGTCAGGCAAAGTGGGCTTGGCGCCCCTGCGAAACTGGAAGGCCTTGCTACTAACAGCCCGAATCAGTCCAAGCGGTACCAAGGCCGGCTCGAATAGGTCGTCACTGAACTTTCCGTGCCGTGTGGGGACATAGCTTCGTATGAAGCACTCTACATCCCGCTTGATAGTCGCGTCCGACGCGCGAATGCGGTTCTTGAGCACCGCATTCTGCTGGTCGCGATAATCGCGCAGCGGCGCTGCGATCGCTTCATGATCGAAGGTCTGCACCGTGAGATGATTGAAGGCATAGAACCATGTGGTGCTGCGCTCCGGCGCACCGGCCATCATCCAATGCAGCAGCCAAAGCGTCGCCGGTGCTTCCAAGAATGGATCGACGCCGCGCTCATCGCCAAACAGATAATCGCCGATCGGTGTAGTGCGGAAGAAATCACCGTCTTCTGTGAGCACGCCGCACGTCAGTGCCCAATGGCGAATGGCGGCAACCATATTCTTGCCCACCCCGAAGGTGACGATCGCCTCCGGATCTGTAAAGATTGACCTTGGCGCCGCGCCGTCCTTTCCCGCGGCCACCTGATCATATGCCTTCTTGAGCCAGAGATGGCGCAGCGGGAAGGTCTCGTGACCTGAGAATTGCGCGCGGAATGTCGGGTCGGCGAGGGGGCCTCTAATCATGAAACGGTCCTCCTGGATGGAGCATCCAGTCTCTGTGGCAGAGAGATATATCCTCGCGTTGGTTGCCGCATGACTGTCCTCAGGCCGCAGCGCGGATGTGGGACAGGCGATCCGCCTTCTCACAGATCAGCGTTGTCGCCTTATCGATGTCGTCAATGGTGGTAAAACGCCCAAAGCCGAGGCGCAGGGAAGCGCTTGCCTCGGCAGGCGTGAGGCCGATCGAGCCGAGCACATAAGAGGGCTCGATCAGGCCGGCATTGCAGGCAGAACCCACCGAGGCCGCAAGCTCCGTCTGCAGCGTCATCAGCAGGGCATGTGCATCAATGCCCGGAATGCAGATATTTAAGCAGCCGCTGAGGCTGCGAGTCTCTGAGCCATTGACCTTGAGCGCAGGCAGCCCCTCTTTCAGCCGGCTCAACAGGCGAGATTTGAGAAATTCCGTGTGCGCCGCATCCTTGGCTTGCTGTACGAGTGCCTTCCCCGCAGCTGCAGCAATTCCGGCACAGAGCATCGGGGCGAGTGTCCCGGCGCGCATCCCGTGCTGCTGACCGCCACCATGGATAATGGGTGCAATCTGAGGTCGCACGTCAGCGGCGAGGTAAAGCGCTCCAATCCCCTTCGGACCGTAGAATTTGTGCGCTGACAGGCTGAGCAGATCAATGCCGGTGGCGGCAACATCGATCGGAAGCTTGCCGACAAGCTGCGCGGCATCCGTATGGAATAGTGCCCCGGCCTCAGCACATAGGGCGCCAATTTCCTGCAGCGGCTGCAGCGTGCCGATCTCGTTATTTGCCGCCATCACCGAGACCAAAGCCGTATCAGGCCCTATTAACTGCGGTAGTCGCTCCAGATCGACGATGCCGTCGGCCTGCACGGGGATGGTCTCGACTTTAAGGCCGAGCTCGGCGAGCGCTTGTGCCGGCGCAAGCACGCTCTTGTGCTCGATGGCAGAGACCAAAATATGACGCCGCTTCGTGCGCTTTGCCGCCCCGAGCAGGCTCAGATTGTTGGCCTCGGTTGCGCCGCCGGTCACGATAATCTCGCCGGGCGCCGCACCAATCAGCTCAGCAACCGCTCGGCGCGCATCCTCCACGGCCTCAGCCGCATCCCAGCCAAGTGCATGCTCCGAATGCGGATTGCCGAACCGGTCTTCAAGGAACGGCAGCATGGCCGCACGCACATCCGGATCAAGCGGAGTGGTCGCTTGGTAATCCAGGTATATCGGCGCGGATCGGCTCATCTCATTCCTCGGATGCCGGCTGCGAGAAGGGCAGCTCGGGCTGTTGGCTTGCATGTTGGCGTTCAACGAACTCTGCCACCGCGCGACGCACGGCCCATGAGAGCGACAGATCGTTGCTCTTGGCGATGCGCAGCAGCGTCGAGTGGAGCTGAGGGTCAAACTCACCGTGAAGCGGACAGTGTCCTTTCTGCCTCTTGGTCGGTGACCACCTTTCACCATGTCAGCATCAAACTCAACCCACCTGGAGGAGTCGTCCAGGTTCGGATCCTATGAGATGGCGATATGCTAAGTGAGGACCCTTGTTCTTGCAACGTTCTCCTCCCTATCTCGCTTGTGCGCCGCTTTCGTCCCGAGGTGTCCGACGGCCGCAGGAGCAGGCGTAATGTCCTGCTAAGAAAGCGCTTTATCTCGAAACTCTTGCGCCATCCACTCCACCGGAAACGGCTCCAGCACCCTCGCCAGCGTCACTTCCGGCCTCTGCCTGCCGTCCAGGATCGCCTCGACGAGGTCCGGTGCCAGCAGCGTCAGACGCAGGATGCGTGTCATGTATGACGGCGCGATCTTTTCCCGCTCAGCCAGCTCCGCGATCGTCGCGATCTCTCCTGACCGCAACATGCGCTCCCACCGGAATGCGCGCGCCAGCGCTTTTACCAACGCGTTGTCCAGCTCCGGCCGCGATGGTGCGCCGTCCGGCAGCCGGATTTCCTTTCGCCCGCCACGCTTTACGGTCCGAAATGGGACATGAACCGTCACGGTGTCGGGAATCGGCGTAGCGCGGGTCATGCGGCGCGGTCCAAATTGTCCGCCAGCGTTTCGCGCGCGAGTCCGACCAAGCCATCGACCCGAAGCTGAACGTTCAGCCCATCGGTGCCAATGTCGATCCGCTCGACCAGCAGCGCCACGATGCGCGCCTTCTCCGCCGGGAATAGCTCATCCCAAGTCGGGTTCAGCTGGTGCAGCGCGGTGTGGATGACGCCGTGCGCCAGGATCGCGCAGACTTGGCGCCGCCGCTCGCGCGGGCTGAGATGTTGCGGGTGAATGGGATTGGGCATTTGCATCCGGGCCGAGGACCAATCTGATTCGATTGGCCGAACGGACCATGCCGATGCTGGAAGAGTAAGCAAAATTGGCCGGCTATCGCAGCGCTGCGGCGAAGAAGGAAAAGGTGCGAAGGCCGGCGAATGTGGACGCGCCTCGGCTTTGTCCTCCCCCGCACCGGACGAGAGCGGCGTGGCCCGTTCCCTCTCCGCTCAATAGCGCGCGACGCGATTCGCACGCGAACGCTCCTTTCGCGACAGTTCCGATCCACCTTTCGGCGCCTCCGCGAAACGTCCTTTCGGTCCCACTTGAGCGTGTGGATTGTTGCATGAATCAATCTTGAATGGCGGTGATGAGCGGATATCCCTGCCCGCCTTCGTATCCTCCGCATCAGGAAAATGCAGACGATGTCTCTCATCGAAAAGGAATATTTTACGCTTGGCGAGATCGAAGAGCGCTGGTCTATGCCGCGTCGAGATCTCGCCTACCTCGCCGAGAACAGCCAGCTTCGTCTCAGTGTTCGCCTGTTCGGGATCGCGATCGAACGGGCCTACCTCGAACAGTCGCCTGACGGAGGCTGGTTCGACGTGCCCTACGAAAAGACCCGGTACAGCGGCCTAATGGACCTCCTCGAACGGGACGTCGTCACGCTGTTCCAGGAAGGCTGGGTGGCGGTCAATAGTTTCTACCACCAGGACGAGTTCATCCGGCTGATCCCGTCGGCGCCGCCCGTGATGGTGAAGATCTCCGGTGTTGTCGTGCGCCGCTCGGAACGCGACCGGGCTGAAGCGGAGCTGGGGCTGAGCGGCGCTCAAATGGACACATCACGATGCCGGACATGTGTCGCTGCGGCCATGCTGGAGAATGCCGCGCCATCGTCGGCGAAGCCAGCGACCATCGTTTCCGATAACTGCACCGAGGTGCGGATTGGCGGCATCGAACTGCGGTTGGGCAAAATTCAGGCGAGGGTGGTCCGCCACCTTCGCGCTGCAGCCCAGTCGGGTCATCCTTGGCGGGATGGCAAGGAACTGTTGAAGGGCGCCGGTTCGAGGAGTCTGCGCATGTCGGACGTCTTCAAGTCCAAGCCCGGGTGGCGCGAACTGATCCTGTCAGATGGTCGAGGTAAGTACCGGATCGTCTCCGATTGATCGGAGCTGATCCCGCTCCGGGGGATGGGTGGGGGATGCTATCCCCCACCGTGTTCGAAACCGCAGACATGCTGCGAGTATTCACAGGGGGATCTCATCCCCCTCCAGTGTGGGTGGAAATCCCCCAGCCATGATTTGCAGTCTCCCTCCCGCACAGACCGGGAAGGAGACTGTAGTGACCAGGCATCTCAGCCCGACCACGACGGGCACCGGCCCGTACACTCACGAGTTCCACTCGGGATCATGGACGCTGCCCTCGATGGCGATCGAGACGGCGATGCCGGACGTCCCGCACTTCGCGATGGCCACCGGCTGCGTCGTCGATCGGCTGACGTGGCAGATGCAGCGGTCCGGCTTGCTCACCGCCACCGTTGGCCTGATCGCGCAGGGCGAGACAGTCGCTTCGAGCACCGCCGCCGGCACACCGTCGGATTGGTCGCTGAAGCGGTTCGGCCACTTCGCCGGCTCGATCAGCCGCGACGGTTCAGCACTCGGCAACGTCGTCTCCGCCGAGGTGACGTACGCCAACAACCTCGACCGCATCGAGACCATCCGCGCCGACGGCCGCATCGACGGCGCCGACCCGTCCATCGCCGCCCTCACGGGCCGGATCGACGTCCGGTTCGCCGACCAGACCCTGCTCAACCAGGCGATCAACGGCACCTCCGCCGAGCTGACCTTCGCCTACACGCTGCCATCCGGTGAAAGCTTCGAGCTTGTCGCCCACGCCGTCTACCTGCCACGCCCGCGGCTGGAGATCTCTGGGCCGCAGGGCGTGCAGGCGAGCTTCGACTGGCAGGCGGCGCGCGACCCCGTCGTCGGCCGCATGTGCACCGCAACCCTCGTCAACGACATCGAGGAATACTGATGCTTCGACTCGATCTTCATCGCGAGCCGGTCTGGCTCGATCTCGCCGCCGGCGTGCGCGTTTGCCTCGCCCCGCTTACAACCGCGCTGATGGTCTCGGCGCGCAACGATCCGGTGGTCCACGAGATGCCGGACGACGCGCCCGACGAGGATCGCGCGCTGGCGTACGCCAAGGCCATCGCCCGCCGTGCGCTGCTCGGGTGGGAAGGCGTCGGCGATGCCGATGGCGAGCCTGTCGACCCGACCTTCGACGGCATCGACGCGCTGCTCGACCTCTATCCCGTCTTCGAGGCCTTCCAGCTGAAGTACGTGAACAAGGGGCTGCTGCTCGACGCGGAAAAAAACGGCTCGGCGACCTCGCCGAATGGCACTTCGGCGGGGGCCAAGGATACTGTGACGCCTGCCCGTCGCCGTGCCCGGAGTGCCCGGGCCGCCTGAACCTGCCGCAGACCGTCGAGGGCTGGCAGGTGTGGGACCTCGCCCAGCGCATGGGCGGACAAGTCCGTGTCGTGCCTGGCGGCATCGTCGGCTGGGACATGACCGCGGCGCTCGCCATGGCTGACGCGCTGAGCGTCAGCACGCTCGCCGCCGCCGAGATGCTCCCTGCGCTCGAAGCGGCGGCGGTAACCGCCATAAACAAGCAGATCGGATCGGAGCATGTCTGAGAAACGCGTCAGCGTCCGCCTTGCCGCGGTCGGCGGACGTCAGGTCAAAGCCGAGCTGCAGGGCGTCGGCGACACCGGCGGTAAAGCGTTCGCCCGACTCTCGCGCGAAATGGAAGCGGCGAATGCGCGAATGGCATCGTTCGCCCGAGCGGCACGCGCCGGGCTCACCGCAGCCGCGGCCGGCGCGACGGCATCGCTTGGCCTCATCGTCCGCTCCGCGGCGGAGAGCGGCGCGCAGCTCCGGCAGTTCGTGCAGGTCGCCAACGCCACGCCCGAGGGCTTCCAGCGCTGGTCGGGCGCCGCCCGGACGGTAGGTATCGAGCAGGAGAAGCTCGCCGACATCCTGAAGGACGTGAACGATCGCGTCGGCGACTTCCTCCAGACCGGCGGCGGCCCCATGGCGGACTTCTTCGAGAAGGTCGCGCCGCGGGTGGGCGTCACCGCCGATCAGTTCGCTCGCCTCTCCGGTCCCGAGGCGCTGCAGCTCTACGTCGACACCTTGCAGCGTGCCGGGCTGTCGCAGCAGGAGATGACGTTCCACCTCGAGGCGATGGCCTCCGACGCGACGCGCCTCCTGCCGCTTCTGCGCGGCGGGGGCGCGGAGATGCAGCGCCTTGGCGATCGCGCGGCGGACCTTGGCGCCGTGCTCGATGCCGACGCGCTCAAGGCGCTGCAGCGGACCGAGGTTGCGCTCGACACGATGTCGCTCGTGATGGAGGAGCTACGCAATCGGATTGCGGTCGCGGCGGCGCCGGCCGTCGAAGCACTCGCTTCGGCCTTCGTCACGCTCGCGTCCGCCGGCGGCATCGTCCGCACGGCTATCGATATGGTGATCGGCAACCTCGGCCGTGTCGCGACGTATGCGGCGACGGCTGCGGCGTTCTTCGTCGGACGCTGGGTCGCTGGAATGGTGGCGGCTGCGGTCTCGGTCCGCGGCCTGGGCACCGCCCTCGTCGTGCTCCGTGGCGCGCTCATCCGGACCGGCATCGGCGCGCTCATCGTCGGCGCGGGTGAGCTGATCTACCAGTTCGGCCGCCTCGTCAGCAGCACCGGCGGTTTCGGCAAGGCGCTGTCATTGCTCGCCGATGTGGCGACCGAGGTCTGGGAGCGGATCAAATCCGGTGACCGACTACGCCAAGCAGGCGATGGCGCTCGGCAAGAACATCGGCGACACGCTGGTCAGCGCGTTCCGCAGCGCCGAGGAGGCGTTCGCCGAGTTCGTGCGGACGGGCAAGATCGACTTCCGCAGCCTGGTCAGCTCGATGCTCGTCGATATGGCCAAGGTGGCGGCGCAGCGGTTCATCTTCGGGCCGCTCTCAAACGCGCTGTCGGCCGGTATCGGTCGCCTCGGTTCGGTGTTCGCCAGCGTCTTCCACGACGGCGGTGTCGTGGGGCAGCGGGCGCCGATGCGTCTCGCGCCGGCCGCGGCGTTCGCTGGAGCGCATCGGTATCATGCGGGCGGCGTGGCGGGACTGCGGCCCGACGAGGTGCCGGCGATCCTGCAGCGCAAAAAACGCGTTCTGTCCCGTCGTGAGACGGCGGTGCTCGACCGGGATCGCGCAACGGGCGGTGTAAGCGTCACCATCGTCGCCAAAGACGCGGAGAGCTTCCGCCAGTCGCGCACGCAGGTCGCGGCAGATGTCGCTCGCGCGGTGTCGCTCGGACGGCGGGGGCTCTGATGGTGGCTTTCCACGAGGTGCGCTTCCCCGAGAACATCAGCCGCGGCGCGCGTGGCGGACCGCAGCGGCGCACGCAGATCGTCGAGCTGGCATCCGGTGTCGAGGAACGCAACGCCAGCTGGGCCAACTCGCGCCGCCGCTACGATGTCGCCTACGGTATACGACGCGTCGACGACCTCGCGGCGGTCGTCGCCTTCTTCGAGGCGCGGAACGGACGGCTCTACGGCTTCCGGTTCAAGGACTGGGCCGACTACAAGTCGTGCACGCCGTCCGGGGCGCCAACGTCCGCCGATCAGCTAATCGGCACCGGCGACGGCGATCAGACCGAGTTCCAGCTGACGAAGGCGTACGCGTCGGGCGGCCACAACTGGATCCGCGCGATCACCAAGCCGGTCACCGGGACGGTTCGCGTCGCTGTCGACGGCACCGAGCAGATGTCCGGTTGGGCCATCGATGCCACCACCGGGATCGTCACGTTCGCCACCGCGCCTGCCGATGGCGTTGCCGTCCGCGCGGGCTTCGAGTTTGACGTACCCGTCCGCTTCGACACCGACGCCCTCGACGTCACCCTCGACATCGAGCGGCTCGGCTCGATCACTTCCATCCCGCTCGTGGAGCTCCGCCGATGAAGGCGCTCTCACCTGAATTGCAGGCCCATCTCGACGAGGGCACGACGACGCTCGCCTGGTGCTGGCGGATCGTCCGATCCGACGGTGAGTCGTTCGGCTTCACCGACCACGATCGCACGCTGACCTTCGACGGCACGGATTTCGAGCCGGAGAGCGGCCTAACCGCGTCGGAGATCCGCTCCGGCTCCGACCTTTCCGTCGATGCGCAAGACGCCGAGGGCGTGCTGACATCGGACCGGATCACCGAGACGGACATCCTCGACGGACGCTGGGACAACGCCGCCGTTGAGGTCTGGCGCGTCAACTGGACGGAGGTCAGCCAGCGCGTCCTGATGCGGCGCGGCTCGATCGGCCAGATCCGGCGCGGCCGGCTCGCGTTCGTCGCCGAGGTGCGTTCGCTCGCGCACGTGCTGGGCCAGACCGTCGGTCGGACGTACCAAGCCACGTGCGACGCTGTGCTCGGCGACGCTCGTTGCATGGTCGATCTCGACGCGGCCGCCTACCGCGGATCGGGTGCTGTGGTCGATCGCCTGCGCGACCGAGCCTTCACCGCATCCGGGATCGGCGCGTTCGAGGCGGGCTGGTTCCTCCACGGTACCGTCCATTGGACGAGCGGGCCCAACACCAGCCGCCGAGCCGAGGTCATTGCGCATGACGTGACCGGAGGGCTCGTGACGATCACGCTGCTCGAAGCCCCGGTGCGGGGCATCGCCGAGGGCGATGCGTTCGTGATCCGCGCCGGTTGCGACAAGCACGTTGCGACCTGCGCGGCGAAGTTCGCCAATATCGCGAATTTTCGCGGCTTCCCGCACATCCCAGGCCAGGACACGGTGATTCGCTACGCGACGAGCGACGGCGGCCACGAGGGCGGCGTTCTGTGACGATCCCGCCGAGCCGCACGGTCTGGGACGCGCTCGTCGCTCTGGCGGCCACCGCGCTGGACGTTCCCACCGCCGAGGTGGGCGGACCAACCCGCGGTCCGGCACGCGCGGCACTCGCCCGGCAGCTCGCCTACTATCTCGCGGTCACGACGTTGGGCTGGACGGCGAGCGATGCGGCGCGGATCTGCGGTCGCGACAGAACTTCGGTGAGCCATGCGCTCGGCTTGATCGAAGATCGGCGGGACTGCCCGCAGTTCGACGCCATGGTCGAACGCCTTGAGGGAGCCGCGCTGGCGGCGGCTGGGTTGGCCGGCGTTGCTGATAGCGTTCCGGGTCTCCCGGTCGTGGCGCGGAGGGCGTCGCGAACACCCGTTCTCCTGACGGGACCGGCCGGCCGATGACCCACACCGTCGATCCCACCCGCATCGTCGATGCGGCACGGTCCTGGCTCGGCACGCCGTACCATGATCAGGCCAGCCGCAAGGGTGTCGGGTGCGACTGCCTCGGCCTGGCGCGCGGTGTCTGGCGCGAGGTGGTGGGGCCGGAGCCCTTCCCGATCCCGCCCTACAGCCGCGATTGGGGCGAGACCGGTCCTGTCGAGGTCTTGGCGGAGGGGGCTCGCCGGGTGATGCCCGAGATCGATCCGGTATACGCCGAACCGGGCGCGCTGCTGCTGTTCCGCATGCGCCCGCGGGCGATCGCAAAGCATGTCGGGATCCACACCACCCCCGATCGCTTCGTGCACGGCTATGAGCGCCTCGGCGTGATTGAGCAGGCACTGACCCCTGTCTGGCGACGCCGCATCGCGTTCGCATTCCTCTTCCCCGCTGGGGATCCCGACTGATGGCAACCCTCGTTCTCGGCGCGGTCGGCACCGCGATCGGCGGCGCCGTCGGCGGGACCGCCCTTGGCCTCTCCGGCGCCGCCATCGGCGGCATCGTTGGCTCGACGGTCGGCTCGGTCATCGACAGCTGGCTCGTCTCGCAGCTCGCACCGACGCAGCGCATCGAAGGCGCGCGGCTCGACAGCCTCCGGATCACGTCCTCCACCGAAGGCGCGGTCCTTCCACGGCTCTACGGGCGAATGCGGATCGGCGGCAACATCATCTGGGCCACCGACTTCCGCGAGGAGGTCGAGACGTCCTCCCAGGGCGGCGGCAAGGGTGGAGGGCCGAAGGTCAAGACGACCGAGTACCTGTACTACGCCTCGTTCGCGGTCGCCTTGTGCGAGGGACCCATCACCGGCGTCGGCCGCATCTGGATCGACGGCAAGCTGTTAGACCTCGCCGGTGTCACTTTGCGCTGGTACCCCGGCGATGAGGCGCAGGACGCGGATCCGTTCATCGCCAACACGATGGGCACCGAGCCGACACCGGCCTACCGCGGCACGGCCTATGTCGTGTTCGAGGAGCTGGCACTGGCCCGCTATGGCAACCGCCTGCCGCAGCTCTCGTTCGAGGTGTTCCGGCCCATCGCCGATCCCGATACAGCCGAGGGCTGCGTCGAGGCGGTCACTCTCATCCCGGCCTCGGGCGAGTTCACCTATGCCACGCAGCCGATCCGCAAGGGTGGCGACGGCGAGACCGTCGCCGAGAACCTGAATGCGCTGACGGACACCACCGACATCGTCGTTGCGCTCGACCGGCTGCAGGCGATGGTCCCGGCGGTGAAAAGCGTCTCGCTCGTCGTCGCGTGGTTCGGCAACGACCTGCGGGCGAGCGAGTGCCAGGTGCGCCCGGGCGTCGAGGTGCCGGCGAAGCAGACGACGCCAGTCGAATGGTCAGTGAACGGTTTGGCGCGGGCGGACGCACATATCGTAAGCCGAGACGTTCAGGACCGGCCGGTCTACGGTGGCACGCCAGCCGACTTCGCCGTCGTCGAAGCGATCCGCGAGATGAAGGCCCGCGGGCTACGGGTGACGTTCTATCCGTTCATCCTGATGGATGTCCCGCCCGGCAACGGACTGCCGAACCCGTACAGCGACAACGCCGCCGAGATCGGACAGCCAACCTTTCCCTGGCGCGGGCGGATCACCTGTTCG
This sequence comes from Acuticoccus sp. I52.16.1, assembly GCF_022865125.1. Classification (NCBI taxonomy): domain Bacteria; kingdom Pseudomonadati; phylum Pseudomonadota; class Alphaproteobacteria; order Hyphomicrobiales; family Amorphaceae; genus Acuticoccus; species Acuticoccus sp. I52.16.1. The sequence continues at coordinate 2,476,761 of NZ_CP094828.1, forward strand.
CCTGCAGCAGGGCATATCGGCAGCGTTGATCAAACTGCCGCGGCCGGCGACCAGGTGGCGTCGATGTTCGGCACCGCGGCGGTCGGCGACTTCGCGGTCTCGGGCGACACCGTCAGCTGGACCGGGAGCGCGAGCGACTGGGGCCTGCGCCGCATGGTGCTGCACTACGCGCATCTCTGCACGGTGTCGGGCGGTGTCGACGCGTTCCTGATTGGCTCGGAGATGCGTGGGCTCACGACCATCCGGGACGCGGTCTCGAGCTTCCCGGCGGTCGATGCTTACCGGCAGCTGGCGGCGGACGTCCGCTCAATCGTCGGCTCCGGCACGAAGGTGAGCTACGCGGCCGACTGGTCCGAGTATTTTGGCCACCAGCCGGTCGACGGTTCCGGGGACGTCCTCTTCCACCTCGATCCGCTCTGGGCGGACGCCAACATCGACTTTGTCGGGATCGACAACTACGTCCCGCTCTCCGATTGGCGCGACGGCTTCGAGCATGCGGACGCTGGGGTCGCACCGGCGATCTACGACCGCTCGTACCTCCAGTCGAACATCGCGGGTGGAGAGGGCTTCGACTGGTACTATGCGGGTGCGGCGGACCGGGCGGCGCAGATCCGCACGCCGATTACCGACGGTGCCGGCAAGCCGTGGGTCTTCCGCACCAAGGACCTCGAGGCGTGGTGGTCCAACGAGCACTTCGAACGCCCGGGCGGGACCGAAGCCGCTTCTCCAACAGCGTGGATCCCGCGATCGAAGCCGATCCGCTTCACCGAGTTCGGTTGCCCGGCGATCGACCGCGGGACCAATCAGCCGAACGTCTTCTTCGATCCGAAATCGTCCGAGAGCTTCTTGCCGTACTTCTCACGCGGCTGGCGAGACGACGCGATCCAGCGGGCCTACCTCGAAGCGACCGTCCTCTACTGGCGCGATCCCGCCAACAATCCGCTGTCGCCAGTCTATGCCGAACCCATGGTGGACCTTCCGGAGTGCGCCGCGTGGACATGGGATGCGCGGCCGTACCCGTTCTTCCCGGAGCTGACGGACGTCTGGACCGACGGCGCCAACTGGCGGCTTGGGCACTGGCTGACGGGACGCCTCGGCTCCGTCTCGCTGGCGGCGCTGGCGCGGCACCTATGCCTGCGCGCCGGCATGCCGGAGGACAGCATCGACGTGTCCGGCCTCTGGGGCTCGCTCGAAGGCTACACGATCACCGCCCTGGAGAGCCCGCGCGCGTCGATCGCGATGCTCGCCCGGCATTTCGGCTTCGATGCGGTCGAGAGCGAGGGCGTCGTTCGCTTCCTCATGCGTGGCCGGCACGCGTTCGCGACCATCGCGCCGGGCGATCGCCATCAACGCCATCGAGGCGAACGACCAGAACGTCTTCGATGCCGGCGCCAACCTCTTCACCGCGCCCGCGGACGGCACTTATCTCCTCGGCGCCTCGCTGCTGTACAAAGTCAACGGCAGTCTCTCGTCGCGGATGCGCGGGCGTCTCGTCCTCAACGGAGCGACTGAAATCCGGGGCTCGCTGGGCGAGATCTCCGGGACCCATGTCTCGAACGCCACCGCGATCTGGCTGCAGACGATGGTGCCGCTGTCCGCCGGCGATACCGTCGAGCTGCAGGGCTACTTCCGCGGAGCCGACGGCTACTTCGCCGCCGAACACACCACCTTCTGGGGCACCAAAATAGGATGAGAGGGCTGGCTCATCCAGCTCCGGTCTGCCGAGGAGAGCCGGAAAACTCTACCCTCCCGCGGGGCACGTTCGGGGAGCACTCCACAACACGAATAGAGTTCAGCTACGAGTGGCGACACCGAGGGCAACGTCAGACCGCAAGAAGGCGGCCCCACGCTTGGCCAGAACGGCATCCAAGGCTGCGCCGACAATGTCGACCGACATCGAAGCGCTGGCAACGCGTATCCCGAACCCGACCGTTTCAGGATCGCTGATGCCCTGGCGGCTGACGCCAAAGCGCTGTTGCGGCGGTCAGTACGATGCGTTCTACTTACTCAGCCATTCTCCAGACTCCGTAAGGTGATCCCTTTGACTCTAAGGGAAGTAGCGCGCGATGGTTAGCTGGGGACTTTTTCACTGCGGCCGGTTTCGATGAGAACGTTTTTTGTCAGTATGGCCATTGGCCTCTTGCTCACGCTCGCGCCGGGCTTGGCCGAGGCACAGGATCCCGGCCCAACCGAGCCGGTGCGGGCCTTCCCGGCGATTCCTCCCGATATCCGGATGCCGTCCGCCGACGAGGCACGTGCGTTGGCGGACGTCGCCGATCGGCTCGCCGGCGCCGCCCGCGAGGACATCACCCCGCTTGCGCGCGAGGCGCTGGCGATCGAGACGCTGACCTATGGTCCTTCGCATCCGGAGACCGCCAACACGTACCTGTGGCTTGCGATGGGGGCGCGCAGCGCTGGTGATCTCGTCGCAGCGCGAAGATTTCAGCAGAGGGCATACGAGGTTTTCGATGCCCGGCTAGGCCCATTGCACCGGTCCACGCTCGATGCGCAAGGACCGCTGGCTTCCGACATTTATATGGCCGGCGACTTCGAAGCCGCGATCGATATGGCGCAGAACCTCGCCGATCACGCCGCAGCCGAAGGGGAGAACGACATCGCCGCCAAGGCCATGGGGATGGTGGCGTTCGCAGCTCAACAGATCGGGAACCGCACGCTGGAACTCGAGGCGGCCCAAAAGGTGGTCGCGCTGGCGTTGACCATTCAGGGTCCGGAGACCGAGTACGTACAGCGCTGGCAGAACCACGCCGACGGCCTTCTGGCGGCCGATGCGGTCGATCTCTACAACGAGGCGGGGTCGCTCGCGTCGGCTGGTCGCCTTGACGAGGCGATCGATATTCTCGCCCGCTCAGTCGAGGCCTTCAATCGAGCACTCGGTCCCGACAACAGGCTGACGCGGCTGGCGCGCGAGGAGCATGGCAAGCTCGTGCGCCAGGCCGGGCGGCTCATCGACGTGCCGGCCGCTAAGGGTAGGGCGCCCCCGGCGCGCCCGCGTCTGTTCGACCCCGGGGAGGCGCGCCCGCGGTGAGGCTGGTGACGGCCGGTGAGCCGGCGCCCCGGAACCTTGATCGCCTTCAACGGCCTTCCCCGAGCGGCTGGGGCTGCTAGCGATGCGCGTGTTCGTCTCCTATTCACGGAGCGACATGGCGATGGTTGATGCGATCACCGCTGCACTTGCTGACGAGCCGTTCGAGTGGCTAGTCGACCGTGAAAGCCTCGACCACGGCGAGAAGTGGCGCGAACAGATCGTGTCGCTGATTCTGTCGGCCGACGTCGCCCTGTGGCTCCTGACCGAGCGGTCCATACGCTCCGTCTACTGCCGCTGGGAGCTCGATCATCTCACCGCCCAGCGCAAGAAGGTGATCCCGGTCGTCATGGAGCCGCTGGACCTCGCCTTGCTTCCGCTGGAGCTCGGTGAGCGGCAGGCCTTCCCCAGCGTCGGAGTGTTCGACCTGGCGCGCGACCGCGATTTGCTCGTCGCGACGCTTCTCAAGGACGTGGACTGGTTGACGCTCGGGACCTTTTATCTCGGTCGGGCTCGCAACTGGGACGACGGCGGTCGCCGCGATGATAGGCTACTGAAGGGGCTCGACGTCCGCGATGCCGAGGCGTGGCGCGACCGCCAGCCGCCGCACACCCCTGCGCCCTCGTCACAGGTGCTCGAGTACTTGCGCTTCTCCAGGCAGGGACTGCGGCGGCGCCGCCGCCTCTTCGCATCGGTGGCTTCCGTGGCGCTTGTCGTCGTTCTCGCTGCAATGGCATTCATTCTCCTGCTGCGCACCCAGGCCACGCAGGAAGCGCAGCTGCGTCGGGTCGCGCATTCCTACGAGATGGCGCAGCGTCTCCGGGTTCCCGGCCCGAACGACGATCCGGTGCAGCTGATGGCGGAGGCGCTTGCCGCGATCCCGAGTCCGGATGCCCGCGGCACCGATTTCACTGCGCCCGAACTGACCGCTCAGTTGACCAGCACGCTCGCCAAGAGCCATCTCGGCCCGCAAATAACGTCACCACACGACGGGCCGGTCACCGCGCTCGCCCTCGCGCCGCACCAGGGCTACCTCGCCAGTGCAAGCGCGGCCGGCGTAGCGGTCCATACGCTGGAGCCGGTCGACCCTGCGCCACGCATGCTCGAGGGCGTCGAAGGCACCGCCACGGCGCTGGCGATCCTGCGCAACGACACCCACCTCGTCGTCGGTACGGACACCGGAGCGGTACAGACCTTCAGCATGCCGGACCTGCGGCTCATCAGGACCGTTCGCGAGCACGCGGGGGCCGTCTCCAGTCTCGTTCATCTCGACAAGTCTCAGCAAGGGTACACGATCCTGGGATCGACTGCGACCGATGGCACGGCTCAGTTGCACGGTGCGGAGGGGCCAACGACCCCGCTGCTGAAGCACCTGGACGCGGTGCCACTCCCGACAGCGGAGGGCATCCGCCGGTCCGGAGCGGACGGGGCCGCCCATTCGGCGTTCGCCGCTCCGTGGCGCTCGATACAGGACCACAATCTCGGCCTCGGTGTCACCGGTATTGCCCGATTTGCGAAGACCGGCGAAATCGTTACGGCTGGCGAGGACGGCCGTCTGGTGCGCTGGTCGAAAGACGGCCAGCAGATCGGGGAGTACACCGCGGGCGAAGAACCGATCCTCTCTTTCGCAAGCTTCGAGTATTCGAACAGGTTGGGCATCATGATGCTTGGCATGGCCGGACGCGTCGCCGTTTTCGACCACGACCTGCAATGGCGGGGCGACATGCAGATGCCGACCGGCAGCACCGTTCCGGCGAACCAGGCCGTCGTCGATCTCGGCTTCACCGGGGATGGATTGGGGTTGTTCGGGCGCATCGAGGGTAAGGGGCGTTCGACCATCCTGGCGTTGTGGAACGCCTCCTCTGGAGAATTGGCTCGCTTTCCCCCGCTTGTCGAGAATCGCGCGAACATGATGCGTACGGCGACAGGCGATCCGATCGCGGTCAGCGCGATCGGCGACATCGTTCCCGCGGATGAGGCGGCGCTCGGTGCTCGAGTCGCGCCGCGGAACATCGTCTATCTCAACGTTGGTGGGAGCCTTGACCAGCCGGTCTCGATTCACAGCCACCTCGCCCCGGTGACGATCATTGCGCTCGACTCGACCGACCGTTGGATCGCATCTGCCGACGTCACCGGTGGGCTGGCGCTCGACTATCTCGAAAATAACGAATCACGACAGGTGAGCTCCATTGTCGTCGGAGTCGGCAACGACGACTGGATCGCGCGGATCGACGTCAACGACGATGCGAGCGCCGGCTTCGTCGCCACCGGACGCGGCCAAAACATGTTGGTGCTCTCGTTGTCGGTCAGCTTCATGACGATGCAGGTGGGTGAATTGGGCGTGCGCATCGAGTCGGTGCTTCCCGGCAGCGTCGCCGAAGGCATCCTGAAGGCGGGTGACGTCTTGGTGAAGGTCGAGGACGTCGATACGTACAATGCGATCGACGTTGTCCGCACGGTGCGCGGGCGCCCCGGGGAGTCCACCACGTTCACGCTGCTGCGAGACGGCGCGGAGCGAACGGTCATCATCGCTCCCCGCACGGTCGCGGAAGAAGGCGAGTGGATCGGGCAGATCGGGGTCCAGCTCACCGATCCGGAGCAGATCGTGCACTGGCAGTGGACCGGTGACGACGTCGGTCTGGCGGCCACGGTGTCGGGGACGATTGACCGCGTCGCCATCCGCAGGGAGCAGGTGCGGATCACAATCGAGCGCGACACGCTTCACGACGCTGGCCAGCCGATCCTTGCGTTGAGGCGGCTCGAGGGAGAGACCGCAGTCGCCATCGCTGAAGACGGTACGCTCGTCTTCATTGATGCCGGGACGGGCGCGACCGAGACCGTCACGTCGACGACGGCTGCGAAAGGCACGACCGCTGTGGACCCCGAAACGCGCCGCCGCTCGGTCGCGGTGCGGGCCCTCCGCGGGCCGCGCAGCTTTCTGGTTGCCGACCGCGACGAAGAGAGCCTTACGCGCTATGAAAACGGGATTCCGACTTTGCGGCGTTCCATCGATCGAGTCGTCGCCCCCGATGAGATGTTCTTCGCGGTGGCTCCGTCGGGACTGATTGCGTTGCCCTCGCGGGTGGACCTCGAGCGCGCCACCCCAAACCCCGCAGTGATCCTCCACTCCCTCGAATCCACCTCGGTCGAAGAGACGCCACGCGAAATCGCGTTGCCCGGTCCGGGGAGCATGGTCACTGCTCTGGCATTCTCGAACGACAGTCAGACGCTCATCGCGGCAACGTCGGACTACAGGATGTTTATCGTGAACGTGGAGACGGGTGAGGTTGCCAAAACCATTCCGCTCTTCGGGTTTCAAGCGAGTCGGCTTGAGGTCAGCGAAGGCGGCGAGCGTGTCATCGCCCTCGGCAGCGACAAGATCCGCGTCTTCGATTTAGCAACCGGTGTGGTCCTCTACGCAAACGATTCCGATAGCCCCGAAAGCCGCTCTACTGGCGCCGACGCAGATCGAAGCGGCACTATCCTGGTAACGACAGCCGACAATTTCGCAGTTTACTACGAGTTGCCGCAATCAATGCAGGAAACCATCGCGGCGATATGCGAAAGGATCCCCGCAGCTCACCTCGACGCCGCCGCCGCGGCAGCAAGGGATGCGGAGAGTGCTTTGACTTGGTGTCTTGCGAGGCGGAAACAGCCGTAGCCTGGCGGATCTACACGCAGTCTAAGAACCTGACCCAAAAGGCCGGTTAAGGCGAGCTTGGGATGATCCTCTCGGCTGATTCGGAGGGGATCGAGGATGTGGACGCAGGAGCATCGCGAGCGGCATCGGCAGTGCGGGAACGGCTTTCCGAGCGATCTGACGGATGCGGAACGGGAGAGGTTGGCGCCGCTCGTCCCTGCGGCATCGCCGGGCGGACGGCCGCGCAAGACCGACATGCGGGCGGCGATGAACGCCATACTCTATCTGCTGCGCACGGGCTGCCCGTGGCGCTACCTGCCCCGCGATGGCTTTCCACCTCTGTCGACCGTGTACAACATCTTCCGCAAGTTTCAGCGCGAGGGCACCTGGGAGGCGATCTGGGCAGAGCTCCACTTGGCGCTGCGCGAGCGCCTCGGGCGGGAGGCGAGCCCCCGCGCGTTCCTCTCGATGGAGATCGTCCGCCGCAGCGACGACACCAGGGGCTTCGTCGTCCAGCCGCGGCGCTGGGTGGTCGAGCGCTGCTTCTCCTGGTTCGGCCGCAACCGTCGTCTCGCCAAAGACTACGAGAACCTCGCCGACACCCTCGCGGCGTTCGTCGCCATCGCCTCCATTCGCCTCGCGCTCAAGCGCCTCGCACGCCTCGGATGACCTTTTGAGTCGGGCTCTAAAAGGCAGTTTGAGAATGGCCTCAGTGTGTCATGCGGCGCTGAAGCATGCCACCAATGGCGCCGCGTATCTCAGGCCGCGGAGATCGTCGATGGCTTGGGCGAGCGGTGCTTCCCGGCCGAAGACGATACCCGCGTCCTCGGCCTCCAAAGGGTTTAGTCCGCGATAGGGCGCGCGCTTCGGGTCAGTCTCCGGAGGCCAAGCGAAGTAGCTGGCGTGCAGTCCCGCGCGCTGAACCCCGATCTTGAGGCGCGACAATTCTTCCCGTGGACTGGTGAGGTGAACCTCCTCACCAGTCCACGGGAAGCGTAACCCGAGTTTGCCGATGGTCGCGACCGGCAGCGAGGTGGACCAGCTGCCACGTGCTGGTGACGTCCCGCGGCAGCCGCTCGATCGGAAGGTCCTCCTCGATGAGGACACCGAAGAGCCGCTTGTTCAGCCGTCGGGCGCGCGTGAGCTCGTTGCTGCACCAGTCCGAGCCGAGCCAGTTGTGGCTGACCAGAAAGATCACAGCCTCGGAGCGGCGCGCGGCTTCCTGCAGGGCGCGCTCCCATCGCTCCCCGGCGGCAATGCGCCGATCGGGGTCGAGGTCGAGAAAGAGCTTGTCCCGCCCTTCGGCGACCAGCCAGTCGCGTAACGCGATGGCCGCCGCATTATCGAGGCTCGAATGGCTGATTAATATCTGCGGCAACGCCCACCCCTCCCCAAGCGCTCCGTCCGGAGGGTAGGGGACCATTCTCGTGCCGCAAAGCTGCCACCTCTTTCCCGGTGGCAGCGCTGACCAGCCGGCGGAAGGCGCACCGTCGTATATTCGAAGAGCCGGCGGCGGCTTGCATGGACTTGTAGGCCGTCGCCATTGGTATGACCCTGGGAAGTTGCGCTCCGACGCCGTCGAGCCTGACTTGACATGGTGCCTTGTCACCAGGAGCGATCTCACGCGAGGCCTCAATTGCTACATTGCGCTGCGGTGGTCGAAGGAGTCATCCTGTTGATGTGTCAGAAGTTTGCGGAAGTGCACCGTGCATGGATGGGTGAGCTGAAGGCCAACCTCGATAAGGCGGGAGCGGGCCGGGCGGACGCAGCGGGAGACGACCAGGAATGACGGACGAGACGACCAGGCCGCCGAAGCCGCGGGCCGTGATCCGCATCGGCGTGACCGGCCATCGCGTGCCACCCAAGCTGCCTGCCAGTGCGGTGCCGACCGTCGAGGAGACGTCCGTGCGAGTGCTGGACGCGGTGATGTCGGCGGCCGAGGCGGTCCAGCGAGCGCACGCTTACGCCTTCGCGACGGCGCCGCACGCCAGGCTGGCGGAGCGCGCCACTTCGAGAGCCGAACCCTTGCCGGCGGAGGGCGTCATCATCTCCTCGCTCGCGCAAGGGGCGGATCAGATCGTGGCTCGCCTCGGGCTCGATCGGGGCTGGGCGCTCGACGCTGTGCTCCCGTTCCCGCCGGAGGAGAACGACCGCGACTTCCCCGATCCCGAAGATCGCGCCGCGCTCCACGCGCTCCTGGACCGGGCCCGGGCGCGCTTCTACCTCGACGGACGGCGCACGGCCGGTGACGGCGAGGAGAAGGCCATGGCGAAGCGCGCCTACGAAGCGGCAGGCATCGTCATGCTCGCAAACGCCGACATCCTCATCGCCATCTGGGACGGCGAGGAGGCGGCGGGGACCGGCGGAACCGCACAAATCGTCGCTCGCGCGATCGCAGACGGCATGCCGGTCGTGCTCATTCCGCCGCAAACGCCGAATGAGCCGTCCCTCCTCTGGACGGGCTTCTCCACGCTTCCCCCACAAGCGGCACGCGTCGAACATCTCGAGCCACAGCCGCTCGACCTCCTCGGCGAGGTCGTCGAGGCACTTCTGGCGCCGCCGCCCGAGCCGGAGAGGCACCGGCGGCACATGGACCTGGCGGGAAAGCTCCGACGCTTCGTGAAGTCGCTCTTCACCCCGGGTGAGCACGCGCATCACGGTGCCGGCGACCCGGACGTCGCGCTGTCGGAATACCTTGGTGAGCGAGAGCGACTTCAGTTCGACTGGCTTGAACGTCGCTACCCACACCTTCTTGCCTGGTACGGCGCCCGCGACTTCGGCGAAGGCGACCGCCAGATCGAGCCCTACGAGAAGACCACGCGGGACGAGTGGAAGGCGTTCTGCAGCACCTGTCCGCCCGCCGACGCCTGCCGCGGCGCCATCGAGAGCGAACTCCTGCGCGCCTTTGCCTTCGCCGACCGGCTCGGCGTCTACTATTCGCTGCGCTATCGCGGCGCGTTCGTCGCCGGCTACTTCCTTGCCTTCCTCGCTGTGCTCCTGGCGCTGCTCGCTGTCATCCCTTTGTGCTTCAACATCCCGGTGGTGAAGGCAGTCCTGGTCCTCGCCGAGCTTTTCATCATCGGATACATCCTCTGGATCATCGTCCAGGGCAGCGCCGGTGGGTGGCACGAGCGCTGGCTCGCCTATCGCCGCCTCGCGGAACTGTTGCGGCCGATGCGCATCCTGGCCCTCGTCGGGGCGCTCGGTCCGGTCGGCCGGCCGCGCGGCCGGGACCCGGACGAGGGCTTCATCCTCTGGTACGCGCGCGCGATCCGCCGGATGATCCCCGTGCCGAACGCGGTGGCCGATTCCGCCTACCTCGACGCTGTTCGTCGTGCCGCCTCGGATTGCCGGACCGAACGGCGGCCGGTGTCGGAGATCGAGGATCAGATCGACTACCACCAACGAACGGTGGGACGGCTCGGCATAATGGACAGAAAGCTCCACCATTGGGGCGACGTATCGTTCAAGCTGACCTTCTACGTCGGTCTTGTGTATCTCGCCGCCTTCGTCGGGTACGCCGCGCTTGGCGACGGTTGGGCGACGGAGATGAAGGACCCGGGCACGATCGGCTATTGGGTCAAGGCGCTGACGACGTTCTTCATGGCGGGGCTGCCAGCGCTCGGCGCAACCTTGTCCGCGGTTCGAGCGCAGGCGGAGTTCGCGGCCCTTCAAGCGCAGTCGCAGCGCACGATGGAGGCACTCGCGCTGGTCAAGGCCGCTATGGACGCGGAGAAGGACGAGCCGAACCTCGCGCTGCTGTCAGACCGGATCGAGCGGGCGGTGGACGTCATGCAGACCGATCTGTCCGGCTGGCTTGCCCTGTCGCGGGCTCGCCCGCTCGCACTCCCGGCGTGACCCGGTTACGGTTGGCGTCGCCGCATCCTCGGCGCATCGCATCGCTGCGGCGTGCAAACACCTCAAACACATTGACCGGGGGTGGGCGACACCGTCGCCGCGCGGGCCATAAAAAGCTTGTCTTGGAGCGGTGATGAGATGGCCAACTTGTTCCTGAGCTACGGCACGGCGGACGCTGCCGATTTTGCCGCGCGGCTCGCCGAAAGCCTAACAGCTCGCGGCCATACTGTATGGCGCGACCGCGAGCGGCTCCAGGGCACCCGGGGTTGGGACAGCCAGATCGAGATTGCAATCGGCGACAGCGACGCCATGGTGGCCGTCCTCTCCCCCCACGCCACACGCCGCACCGGCGATGGGTCAGGCTCGATGGTGGACTCGGTTTGCCTCGACGAGATCGCCTACGCCCGCTTCGGGCCCAAGCCGGTGCCCATCGTCCCCGTCATGGCGGTGGAGACTACGCCGCCGCTGCTCCTCATCCGCCAGCAATATATCGACTTCCTGACCGCGCAGACTGACGAGACGTTTGGCGCGCGGCTCTCCGAGCTCACCGACGTCATCGACAGCGTCGTGCGCACCGGCGCGGCGCAGATGCTGGATGAAGAGGCCGACATGTTCGACCTCGACACCCTCATCCCCCGCGGCAAGGTCGTCGGCCGCCGCTGGCTCCACGAGAAGGTGGACGCCTGGCTCGCCGGCCCCGCGCCGCTGCTCTTGATCACCGGTGACCCTGGCATCGGCAAATCGACGTTCCTTGCCGACCGCATCGCCAAGGACCCCCTCATCGGCGCCTACCACATCTGCCGCGCCGTTCGCCCCGACACGCTGGAGGTCGGCCGCGCGATCCGCTCCATGGCGTTGATGCTCGCCCGCCGAACGCCAGCGGCGCGAACCACGTTCGACCGCCTCTCGGGCTCCCGCGGCCCCCTCGCCCGCGGCGAGGCGGAGGCAAACCCCCAGCGCGCAATTGAGGATGGACTGTGGCCGTTGGTCGAGGAAGCGGCCGATGGGGTGACGCTGGTTCTGGCGATCGATTCGCTGGACGAGGGTGAGTGGGGCACCGGACGCACCATGGCGGTGACCTTAGCGGATGCGTTGGCGCTGATGCCGGCGGGCGTGCGGTTGGTCTGCACGACGCGGCGGGATCCATCGGTGATGGCGCTATTTCTTGGCGAGGCGACCGTGGTAATCGATGCGCACGGCGTCGAAAATCGCGAAGATGTTCGGAGCTATATAGATACTCGTTTATCACACGTCAGCAACATTCCAAATTTGCTGCCTGACATCGCGCGTATGGCAGAGGGCAATTTTATGGTTGCTCGTCTGATTGCGGATCAGATCGAGCGCAAGGGGGTATGCGATTTAGGAGCGAGCCCCACGAGCGTTGGGCGTGTATACGCCCTGACTTTTCGGCGGCTTTTCCCCCAATCTGCGTTCTTCCTCCCGATCCGACGGACCTTAAGCGTGATGCTTGCAGCGCAGGCCGAACTTCCCCTCGAGCTAGCATCACAAGTTTTAGAATTCGAGAATATTGCATTGCTCCGATCAACGCTAGATCCGATAGCGCCTTATGTCATAAGAGGAAATACTCTTTCGTTTTTTCACAGCACTTTACATGAGTGGCTTTCGGCGGATGAACATCCATACTCAGTCGATGGCAAGGAAGGAGCCGTTTTATTGGCCGAGTTCGTGCGCGATTGGTCCGACGACGGCGCTCAACTTTCGACGGAATCCAAGTTTTACCTGACCCTTTACTCGTGGCGTCACGCTGCGACCGCGCGTCAAGGGGTGTCCTTACGTCTCGCGGATGCATTGGCAGACTGGTCGTTCGAGCAGATACGTGAAGTGACGCGCATGCATCACTGGCCAGACACCGCGCAAACTCTTCCAAATCTCGATCCCTACATTAATTATTGTATCGATAATAATGACATTACAGCTTTGCGTTCGATCCTCAGATTCTTGGGTCGAGTCGCGCATTTGAATTGGAGAGACAGCGGTGTTTTTGGTATTCGAGATGCATCAGCGCAACCAGACTTATGCGCCAATGATGATTCAGAAATGGAGGGAGCTAGAATTTCCGCTCCTCACGCTGCACATGCCGCGGAAGCCATTGCTGTGGTTGGAAATATATCGCGAAGGGTTCTGCAGCGCCGGGATGCCAAATCGGACGCTGGCATAATGCACCTATGCCTGGAGGCAATGAGTGCACATATTCGCCCACTGAGTACATTTGCACACTTGCGAGGTTCACTCTATGGCTATTCAGGAATGTATGAGGACATCGCTTGGGGCGTCTATACGGAACTGCGTCAACTGATTGGCCAATACGCGCGGGCGAACGACCGTGACGTAAATTCCGGTGAGAATAAAAATCTATGAAAGCCCTCTTCATAGACCAAGTCTACCTCGACATCACCATCATCACCGACCAACTCAGGCGGCAAGCGCACCGGGCGCATTGCCCGCCCGCATCCGGACATCGCGGACCGCTCGAGGCTCGCGGAGACATCACGCGGCCATCCGGTGTTGTCCGGATCGCGCGCAGCGAGTGTGCGGGTGATCCCATACGACGGTTCGAAGAAGTGGCGCAGCAGCTTGGCTGAGGGGTCCGCGCGGATACTCCTCCCACTTCACCTTGCTTCCGTGGCTTGGCGATGTGATGTGCGTAGAGGAACGTCAGAACGCCAGGAAGAGGCGCGACCGGCGCAAGAGCTGATGGATGAAATGAACACCAACGGCGCAAAGGCGCTGGTGGGGCTTCGCGGCGCATGAGGAGGACCCGATGAGCGAAACCCACGACGACCGCCCCGCGTGCTTCGTCATCATGCCGTTCCAGGTGAAGACCGAGCCCGCCACCGGCCGCAGCATCGACTTCGACGTCGTCTACCGCGATGCCATCCGGCCCGGGGTGGAGCGGGCCGGGATGAACCCCATGCGGGGCGGCGAGCAGCTCCCCATTGGGATCATCCACGATCAGTTCTTGCAGCAGATCGTCATGTCGCCATTTGCCGTCGCGGACCTTACGACGGCCAACGCCAACGTGTTTTACGAGTTCGGCGTCCGTCACGCCGTCAAGCCGCGCACCACGGTGGGCATCACCGGCAACGACAAGGCCATCCCGTTCGACGTGAGCTATCTGCAAGCCGTGGCCTACCCCCTCGATGCCATGGGCAACCTCGTGCGCGGAGAGCCGCTGGAGGCCTTCATCGAAGCGCTCGCCACCGCGTTGAAGCAACGCGCGCACCTGGGAGACAGCCGCTTCGATCCTGAGCCGTGGCGCGAGACCGACAGCCCGCTCTTCCGCCTTATGCAAGGCTACAACGTCAAGATCCCCGAGCTGCCGCACCTGCGCTCCGACGCGTTCATCGCCATGGCCAACAGTCAGAGTGCGGTGGAGCGGGAGATGGACGCCATCCGCGAGCGATTCATCGCCGGACAGCTTTCCAAAGACGACGCGGTCGAACAACTCGACGCCCTCGCCGACCGCCTCCTCGCGTCGCAGTGGCCCAACCTCGTCAACCTCAGCCAGCTCTTCATCACCTACCGCGCGGTGAGCGCATGGCCGCAAATGCTGGCGCTGCACGAACGCATGCCCGAGGTTCTGCGCGCCCAGCGCGTCACACGCGAGCAGCACGCCTTCGCGCTCAACCGCCAGGGTGAGACGACCAAGGATGCCGCGCTGGTCGCCGAGGCGCTCAAGGTGCTGGAGGACGTCAAGGAACGTTTCGGCGCCGACGCGGAGACCTGCGGCCTCATCGGCCGGATCCACAAGCGCCGCTGGGAGGCCGCGCGAAAGAGCGGCGACATCACCGAGCCCGCTCACCTGGAGGAGGCCATCGCCGCCTACCGCCAAGGCTTCGAACTCGATCCGCGGGATTACTACCCGGGCGTCAACCTATGCACCTTGCTTGCCGCGACCGGAGAGGACGGCAAGGCCGAACTCGACGCGACGGTGCCCGTGGTGCGCTACGCCGCAACGCGCCACATCGGCACGTCGGCGGACTACTGGGGACACGCGACGTTGCTGGAACTCGCCGTGCTCGCGCGCGACGCCAAGGCGGCGCAGCGCCAACACATCAAGGCCGTCCCGCTGATTAAGGAAGATTTCCAGCCCGGCACGACCGCCAACAACCTCACCATAATCCTCGACAACGCACCCGACCCGGACGCGCTCGCCTTCGCCGTCCCCATCCGCGACGACCTCGTGGCGCGGGCGAGATCAGCGTGAGATGAGATGCCGCGAACCGAACTCAAGCCACCGTACGTGGCTCATCGGAGCTGAACACCTCGAAGAACAGGCTCTGAGGGCGATGTTGGTGAGCGACGAGGCGTCTGCCGCCTTGTTTCGGCAACCGGGCGTGGTCTCGGTGTTGCGGCTGCGGCGGGTGCCCGCCCGCTCTTCGGGCCGCCGGTTAGGCGAGGCCGGCGCGGCGCTCGTGGAAGACGAGGCGTCTGATGTTGTAGGTGAGGTTGGCGAGGCCGATCTTGGCCTTGGCACGGGCGATCCCGACGGTTCGGACCGTCAGCGCCATCGCTCCCTTCTGATGAGAGAAGACCGGCTCGACAGCCGCACGGACGGCCGAGCGGGTGGCATTGCCGCGGCGGATGTTCGGGGCCATCGGCCGCCCCTTCGGCTTGCGGCGGTGAACCTCGCTCTTGAAGCCATGGGCGTTCATGAACGCCTCGTTCGCCTTCGATCGGTAAGCGCTGTCGGCCCACACGGTCGAGGCGGTAGTGCTGCGGTCGAGGAGCCGGCGCCGTCGTGGCCGGCCGCGTCGGTGACGTCCCAGCGGCGGATAAAGCCGTGCCGCCGGTCGATCGAGATGTGGTTTTCATAGCCGAACACCGGGATCGCAATGTCGGCGTGGCGGGTGCCGTCATCGCGCTCGCGCGCCTTGCCGAAGACCAGCGTCCAGCGGGCGTCGCGGTCCTTCTGGCGCAGTTTCGCGGGATGGCTCTGCCACGCCTCAGGAACGCGGCCGGCCTTGATGTCGGCCTTCTCGCCGTCGGTGTTGCGCTGCTTCGGCGCGGCGATGAGGCTGGCGTCGACGATCTGACCGGACATCGGGATGTAACCGGCCTCCCGCACCGCGGCGTCGAAGCGGGTGAACAGACCTTCGATGGCGCCGGCCTTGGTCAGCCGCTCCCGGAAGAATCAGATCGTCTTGGCGTCCGGTGCCTTGTCGGCAAGGCCGAGCCCGAGAAAGCGCATGAACGACAGGCGGTCGTTGATCAAGAACTCGGCCCGATCGTCGGAGAGGGTGTTGCTGGCCTGGATCACCAGGATCTTGAACATCAGCACGGGATCAAACGGTGGTCTGCCACCCTTCGCCCGGTCGCTGTAGTCCAGCGCCGCCTCGAGCTCGGGGCGGAACATCTCGAAGTCGACGACCCTCGCGAACGCGTCCAACTGGTCGCCGAGGTCGCTCAGCCGCTGCAGACGATCCTCGACGTCAAAGAAACCCGGCTGTCCGCGCATCGCCGCTACCCCCGAATACCCACCTCAACTGAATCCGATTCGAACGGGTTTTTCGAGGCGTTCAGCTGAGGTGTGGTTTCGCGCTATGCATAATTGCCAGCTAGTTGATTCAGGAAACGACGAGCATCAATGACAGACGCACGTGGCTACACCCAACGGAGCGCCGCGTGGATATTCGTATCGCACTCGACGTGAGATTTGAAACCCGGTTAGAAGGATAAAAGATGTTCTTGAGGTACGCGGCGCTCAGCCTCTTCTGTTTTTCTGACGGCGATCGAACAAGACGAAGAGCTTCGGCACTTGTTGCGACGCGAAATCGACTCGCGCAATTTCTTTCTGGTCTGTGACCGTGACCACGCGCGACAAACCGCTATGGGTGCAAGAGGAAAAAAAATTTGTTGCCAGCCTCTCGGTCAAGCGAGTGGCGACGATCAACCTTCGTGATCCTTGGGAGCAGCAGCTAGAGGTGTTTCATAAATTTCTGAGAGAGACTCGTGTTTTCTGTTCGTATTCAAGGTCGGACTACTATGCGGTCCTGTGGCGTCGGACCGGCAGCGTCGAGCCCGGCCGGCAAGGGCATCCCGTTCGCTCCAAGCTCGACGCGCACGAGGCCTTCATCATGGCGCTCGTGGAGGCCGGGAAGGACATCACCCTCACCGAGATTGCCGAGCGGCTACGGGCCGACCGCGGCGTCCAGGTGAGCCGCGCACTGGTCTGGTACTTCTTCGACAAGCGCGGCGTGACCTTCAAAAACGTATGGCCCGCCCCGTTTGCAAGGAGTTGGTCGCTGGCGCGAGTGGGTCGTGCGCAAATGTATCCGGCATAGCGGCGTGATGCCGTCGCCAAGATGGTGATCCGAGCGCCCCGGTCCTCATAAAAGACCGGGCGTCGATGCGCCGTTTTTTGAACCAGGCGTCCGAAGCGCGGGCTTGACCCTTCGGCCATCTTCCCCCTCTTCGCAAACCCCTGGCGACGCGACCGTAAGGCTGCGTCGATCTCGTTATGCCTCAGGCCGCGGCGAGAGCCCTTCCAGGCTCGAACCGGACGCCGCGCCTCAGCGTCGCCCAGGCTATGCGCGCCAGCTTGTTGGCGAGCGCCACGATCGCGACGTTGCGGTGCGTGCGCGCAAGGAGGCCGCGCAGCCACGCCCCGAGCGGTGTGGCCTGCTTCGCGAGCCCGGGCATCGCCGCCCGCGCACCGTGGATGAAGAGCATCCGCAAGTAGGTGTTGCCGCGCTTCGTGATGCCGAGCAGCTTCGGTTGGCCTCCGGTCGTCATCTGCTTCGGCACGAGGCCGAGCCAGGCGCCGAGGTCGCGTGACCGCCGGAAGCCGTCCGCGTTGCCCACCGCGGCGACGAGCGCCGTCGCGTTCAGCACACCGATGCCGGGGATCGACATGAGGCGGCTGGCCGCCTCGTCTGCCCGCGCCTGTTCGACGAACTCGGCGTTCAACGCGTCGATGCGGTGGTCGAGCGAGCGCCATCGTTCGAACCGGGCGAGATCACAGCTGCCGGGCGGTCCAAGATTTTTAGATTCTCCTCGACCAGCGCGATAAGGCGCGTAGGATCCGAATATATCGGCCCGACGCGTCGCATAGGCGCGTGAAAGAGATCGCTGTCGATGACACTGGAGGCGCTTCAGCCAATGGAAAAGTTGCCGACGCTGACGATATTTGTCTCATCTCCTAGCGATGCTGCCTTTGAACGACAGATCGCCCGGACAGTGATCAAGCGGATGGCCGATCGCCTCCGCCTGAGCTGCAGGATCGAGCCGTATTTCTGGGAAGCCGAGCCAATGGACGGGGCACTCGGCTACCAGGAGCAGATTAGGGATGCCGGTGAGTTCGACATTTTTGTGTGCGTCTTGTGGCAACGACTCGGGACGCCGCTCCCCGACGACGACCGCTTTCGCGATGGAGACGGTCGCACGCTGACGGGTACGGAGTACGAGTTTGTCCGGGCGCACCAGGCGCGCAGCCGCTCCGACGGAGAAGACCGGCCACTGATCTTGACCTACCGGAAGACCGCCGACCAGCCGCCCAACACGGTCGAACTAGTCGCGCTGCAGCAGTTCATTCAACAAAAGACCAGCCTCGCGGAGTTCTGGCAGCGGTGGTTCGATGGCGACACGCCGCGGTTAGGCGGAGCGCTGACGCGCTTCGAGGATGCCGCAAGATTCGAGCAGCTCTTTGCCGAGCACATTGAGCGGGCAGTGTTGGAGCGCGTAAGTGCGCTGACGGGAACGGCGGACGCTGTCAAAGTGCGTGCCCCCTGGACGCGCGGTTCCCCATTTCGGGGCCTCGAATCGTTTGACGTTTCTGACGCCGACCTCTTCTTTGGACGACGGAACGCTTTGGAGGATGCACAGCGGCGCCTGACGGCGGGCGCGGAACGCGGCGCGGCTGCGCTCCTCATTGTAGGCGCGAGCGGAGTAGGAAAGAGTTCGTTTGCGCGCGCTGGGCTCCTCGCAAGCCTGCAGCAGTCTGGTCGGTTCCCCAAGATCCACGATGTTCGTATTGCAACGATGCGACCAAGCGACGCCAGCGGCGACCTAGTTCGCGCGCTTGCCGCCTCATTGAATGCCGCGAGAGCACTCCCGGAGGTTACCTTGGCAGGCCCGGCCTCGCCGCACTTGGAGGACGTGCTGCGGGGCGGCTCGGGCGCTGACGTCGTCGAGATGTTGCGGGAGAACATATCGGAGTCAGTGCGAGTAGCGCTGCTCGTCGACCAGCTTGAGGAAATCATCACCCACGATTGCACTGGGCGCGATGCCTACATCGCCGCGATCCGCGCATTGGCGCGCTCGGACCGGGCATTTGTCATCGCAACGATGCGTTCCGACCTTTGGCATCTACTCGACGAGATCGGCGAGCTGAAGGAGCTATTCCGCGAGCAAACGTTCTCGCTTGATCCACCCAGCCGTCGGGAGATTGCTCGCATGATACGCATGCCGGCTGAGCTCGCCGGGCTTGTATTTGAGCGAGATCCCGACACGCAGCGCAGTCTGGCGGATGAGGTCGAGGAAGAGGCAAGCCGAGACAAGTACGGGTTGCCACACCTTCAGTTTGCGCTTGACCTCCTTTACCGTGAGCGCAGCGACGAAGGGCTCCTGCTTATCAGCGCCTATCGCGGCTTCGGAGGGCTTGAAGGGGCACTCGCGCGCCATGCCGCGGACGTGACCCGCAACCTGCCAACCGAGTTGCGCCAGGCTCTCTCCCCTCTGCTGCGCAGGCTCGTCATCAAGCTGCCAAACAGCACGGTAGCATCCGCCGTCTGGGTCGACCGGGCAGTGTTCGACAATGACCCCATCCAGATCCGCCTCATCGAGACCCTCTCCGAGCAACGGCTCCTGGTCGGCTCCGACAAGCAGTCCGGCACGGCGAAGGTGCGCCTAGCCCACGAAAAGCTCACAGAAACCTGGCCTACCCTTAAGGAGGTTATACTCGAAAACGAGCGGATGTTGAGCCTGCAAGGTGAAATCGAGCTGCGCGCCGCTAGTCACGCGGATGTACGAGCCAAAATGTCAGAGCAGGACGGTGAAAATGCACACTACCTGCGGGGTAGTATGCTGGACGACGCACTCGATATGCAAGACGATGTCGACTTCACCCTGTCGCCGGGCGCAAGGCGGCTGATTGACGAGTCACGGCTAGCGCGAGATGCGGAACATCTCCAAAGGGATCGACAGCGGAGGGTGCGACGGCGAATGGTGGCAACCGGCTTTGTGGCCGTTACGCTGCTGCTCTCCATTACAAGCCTCATGTATTTTGACAGTCGCGCCGCGCGTTCACAAGAACAGCTTTCGCGGATGAAGGCAGAAAAGCTACTCCGTGCCGCTGAGCACCGAGCGAGCATTTGGGAGGCGATCTCGAACGCGGACAGCCTGCTGTTCAACCAAAAGACGACAACTGACACACGGCTTGAATCGTTCGCCGAAGTTGTGGAGGTCTTGTCAAGCGCAGAGGGGCGGGTCGAGGGGCTTGGCCTCGCCCCAGCCGAGCGGATGACGCTGATGGAAGAGATCGCGGACCGGAGAGCTCGCGCATTTGCGCAATGGCAACCGCTGATTGGCCGCGATGATGCGAAGCTCCTTTTGATCTCCAACGCTGAGAACGCGGTAGATCTGTACGAAGCAGTCGGTGAACGAAGCGGCAGTGAAGCAACCCGAACCAAACTACGCCTCGCAGATAACCTCCAAATATCTGCATTTAATCTCATGAAGGCCGGAGATCTAGAGCAAGCTACTAGATTATACTGGAAATCAATAACAATACGGAAGAACGTTCTAGAAATTGACCCAGAAAATATTGGTTGCGCCTGCGCGATTGCGACCGCTTACGGAGCTATTGCAGAAATAGCGCTGATGCTTGAAGCTCCTTCGCGAGCGATCGATGTAATTGAAGATGAGATCGAGTTCTTGGGGGGTGTTGAGCCCCGGCACTTTAACACGGTCGGCCAATACTTTAACGAACTAATATCATCAAGAACAAAACTCGCGACGCTTGACGTTGCGAGAGGTCAGGGTCTCATCCGCGAGATAGAATATTTCTATAATGTTGCCAATACTGCAGTAAAAGAAAGCCAGGCGAGGCGGGAGGATTTTGCGTCTTTTGTGAAGGCGTATATCGAGGCATACGACGCGACTGGTGGTGTGCCTGGCCTTTTAAAGGCTGCTGATACAGCTAGAAGAGACTTGGTGGTAGTCGGCTACGATGAATCGACGGTAGATCGCTTCCTCTCTTCAATAATGATCGACCTTTCGCTTCAGCATATCAAAAGAGATCATTTTGAAACGGTTTCGGAAATTCAAGATTATGTAGGAGGTCGCCTGGGTCTCACTGCCATGGCAGCGTTCATCAAAGGGAACCTCCTTCTTGTGGCAGGCCGGCTGGACGATGCCCGTCAGGCCTATCTCACCTACGTCATCAACTCACCGGAGAAGGACGAGGAAATCCATAAAAGGTTCCTGGACGGCATGACTATGATTGCCCAGTTGGACTTGAATAATCCCTTTGGCGACCCTGATGCTTGGTGGAACGATGCCCTGTCAGAGCGGGCCGCCCAAACCAAAACGGGGGAGACCTCCGCTCCGTCAGCCGCGCCGCATGCTGCGACAGCCGGCGATCCCAATGTATTGCGGCGGACCACGATCCACGAGCCCTCAACTTCGGCGTCCCCTGCTTCTAATCCGCAGCGTGATCCCTCCCGACCCGCGCCGGAATTGCCCTCTAAAGAACGCGTCGTTGGGGATCGGGCTACCGGCAGTGCGGCTAGTGAAGGTCGATACAAAATGCCGCAGTGGTTAGGCGCCAACTAATTTTGTGGTAATTCGGCTATAAAACCTGGAGGGGAGAGTATTGTGAAGATGAGCTTTCGGTCCGTCTACGCAGTCGTATTCGCGCTTTTTGGGATTGCATTAACATCACCCGAATCCGTCGCCCAGAACAGGCTCTGGATTGAGGCGAACAAGCCGACGGTCGGGGTGATCTCCGGAAGCGTAGGTGGCACATACGCTCGCTTCGCTCAGGATATGGCCGACGCTCTCGACGAGGACGGCATACTGAGAATCGTTGCCATCTTGGGTCGGGGTTCGCAGCAGAATCTGTTGGACTTGCTTTACCTGAAGGGCGTGGATGTCGCAATTGTCCAATCAGACGTGCTGGCAATAGCGAGCCAACAGCAGGGTGACGTCAATCTAGGTGACAAAATTCGCTATGTTATGAAACTATACAACGAGGAAGTCCATCTTCTCGCAGCTGAAGGAATCAATACGCTCCGCGACTTGGAGAATGATGGGAGGCCAGTCGCCTTCGGCCCAAGCGGCAGCGGCACTCACATGACTTCAGTTAACCTTTTTAATAGCTTGGATATCGATGTCCAAACTGTCAATTTGCCTAACACGGAGGCTGTTGCCGGAGTGGTAAGCGGCGAGTTGGCCGGCGCCCTTTTCGTCGTGGGCAGGCCAGCGAATTACTTCAGTGACATTCCACCCAGCAGTAAGGTGACATTCCTTCCACTTGAGATCGATCGGAACCTCGAAGCACTGGGCTACATTAGCGCATCGCTGACGCCACAGGATTATCGCGGCCTGCTTGACGCTCCGATCGAAACCATTGCAGTTGGTGCAGTCATGGCTGCCTACAATTGGAAGCCGACTAGCAGTCGGCACGATCGGGTAAAAGTATTCGTAGAGAGTCTTGTCGCAGCGCTGCCTCGTCTACAGCGCGACAGCGCTTTCCACAGGAAATGGGGCGAGGTAGATCCCCGATTGGAGGTCCCCGGTTGGCAGCGCCTTGAGAGTGCGCGGGCAATTATTTCCGGTTACTGAGGACGTAAATGCAGATGACGAAGCGGGCCTGTAACTCCCAAGGTCTGCGCGGGGCGCTTGTTTGCGGTAGCGGAGATGGGGTGGATGCCGCTCTCACCCTCCGTCGGCATCGCAATTGCGAAGCATGCGGTGTCGAAGCACGGGCTCAGGGGAGACGGCATCCATGAATGAAGCGGCCATTATCGGCGTCGATCTGGCGAAGAACGTGTTCCAGCTGCATGGCGCTGCGGCTGACGGATCGGTCGTGTTCCGCAAGAAGCTGTCGCGCATGCAGTTCGCACGGTTCATGGCGGGGCATCGGCCGTGCACCGTGGCGATGGAGGCTTGCGCTGGCGCGTATCATTGGGCGCGGGAACTGGCGGGACATGGTCATCGGGTCCGGCTGATCGCGCCGCACTACGTGAAGCCCTTCATCAAGCGGCAGAAGAATGACGCGGCCGACGCGGAGGCGATCGTCGAGGCCGCGCAGCGTCCGACGATGCGCTTCGTCGCGCAGAAGACGGCAGAGCAGCAGGCGCGGGCCATTGCGTTCCGAACCCGTGAGCAGCTGGTGAAGCAGCGGACCGAGGCCGTAACCGCGCTTCGATCGCACCTCTACGAGTTCGGCTATGTTGCGCCTGAGGGGATCGGCCACATCTCGCGGCTGGCCGAGGTGATCGAAGATCCCAGCGCTCGCATCCCAGATCTGGGGCGATCGATCTGCCGTATGCTCCTGGAGCAGATCGCGCACCTGACGGGGCAGATCAACGCGCTGAAGGCGAAGGTCGCCGAGATGTCGAACACAGCAGAGACACCGCGCCGCCTCCAGACGATGCCGGGCGTCGGGCCGATCACCGCACTCGCGGTCGAGACCTTTGCGCCGCCGATGGAAGAGTTCCGGCGCGGGCGCGACTTCGCCGCGTGGCTCGGCCTGGTACCACGGCAGCACTCGACCGGCGGCAAACAGCAGCTGGGGAAGACCTCGAAGATGGGCCAGCGCGATATCCGGCGCTTGCTGATTACCGGCGCGATGGCGGTGATACGATGGGCATCACGCCGAGGTTCGCCGAGCGGATCCTAACTGTCGCGGCTGCTGGAGCGAAAGCCGCCGATGGTGGCGGCGGTCGCGCTGGCGAACAAGATGTCGCGGGGCATCTGGGCGATGCGGACGCGAGGCGAAGACTATCGCGGCCCGAAGATGATCGGCACCTGAACTGGTGCCGGTGTCATCGGGGCGATGAAGTTGTGAGGAAGGCATGAGCTGAATGGGCAAATGATCGACATGATCCGGATGGGGCAACCAGAAACATTCTCCGAGCCTCGAGCTCGCTGTCGGAGATTTGGTCCCGGTCCGCGCATCACCATCTCGGCCAGCGGCACTCATCAGTCCGCACCCAAAGGCCTGACAAGAGTACGCACTCGATCACACGTCCAAGGCTCAGGAATTCCTTGCAAACGGGGGCGGCATCCACAAGAGAATGTTGGATCCCAGCGCCTCTCCCTCCGCCACTTGCCGTTGCGAAAGCGTTCTCCCGATCCGGCTGCGAGCGGAAGTTCCCGTTGTTTTCGAGGGTTATGCGGGAAGGGCTGAGCACTGGCCCCGGGGCCTGGAGGCTCGGACGCGGTCTCTCAGGGCCGATATTCTCCGGACCTCATGACTGCGCCGGTTTGGTGCAGGGGGCGGAAAGCATTGAAACTTCGACGATTTTGAGCGACCAGACCTATTCACTTCGACCACGGCACCGAGCGCGAAAGTGGAACAGAAAACAAACCGTCGGGAAGGCCCGATCGTTTAGTTCTCTTGCTTCAGCCAAAACGCAATGGCTGGACTCGGCAAGCACGGCATTGCCGCGCTGCTGTCGTCACGGGCGGACATTCGACGTACGCAGGTAAGTCACTTCAAACTGCTTCACAGCCCGCTGCTCCTGCATCCGGTTGGCAAGACTGAAGGCGTCATTCATGGAATATTGCTGGAAAATATCGAGCCCTCGATCAAGGGAGATTTTCCAGCCTGTATCGGTGACGATGTGCCGCGCATGGAGGGTCCCGGTACCGTCGAAGGCCCAAGTGAAGTCGATACCGGTGCCGGTACAGGCTGTGACAATGGCGTCGAGGTACTCGCGTTGGCGACCGACGTTGCCCTCGTCAGGGCAGGTGACGAGGTGGATCTTGACCTGATCCTCGGGTGCCTTGTGGCGCAACACAATTTCCACCAGCTCCATGACGTTGCGGACCTGATAGAAGAGTCGGATGTAGGGGTCGGTGATCGTGATCTCGCTGGCGCCCGAGAGGTAGGGTACGAAGAGCTTCTCGAAGCTGACGCCCTTGCGATTCTCTGGGAATACGTGGTGACCCTCCCGGGCTGCGATGCGATCCACAACTGGCGCTGGTGCAACGCGGGGAGCCGGCTGCGGCGACGGAGAGTCATCGCACATCGCGGTAGCCGACGCCGGAGTTGGCAGCGGGGCCTGCTCCCTAGATTCGAGCGCCGGCTTGAGACGATAGAACTGCGGGAACTCCTCCTCTTCCACCGTGGTGACCGGGCGCTTGCGGCCGTCTGATCCGGCAAAATGGAAATCGACGTCGGGGTACGTGCTGTCGATTCGGGCAAGCTGGTCCTTTACCCGCTTGCGGCTCTCGACCGCGAGCCCGAGAATTTCCTCGACCTCGTCGGAGTTCTCGCCACCGGCCGGGAACAGGAGCTTCATCAACCCCGACATCGTCTTGTAGATCGCGTCGCGGTCCCGCGTGGAGATCTGCGGCCCGAGCCTGAAATGCGCCTCGAACCGATTGGAGAAGTCGTCGGCGCGCAAATGGCGCAGGATCTCGGCGAGGTAGTCGACGATGAAGCCGTAACCTACGGTGAACATATCGCCGCGGATGACGTCGACCTCCCACCCCGGCAGGTACGCGTGGAGGCGGTCGATGAAAGCCGAGTCGTGGAACTGCTTCGGCAAGGCCTCGAAGAGATCGCTGTTCTTCAGCATGAACGGGACATTGTGGTCGGTGTTGCCAACGAAGACGAAGCTCGCCTCGGCGCTCATGGAGCCAACCCCGCGCGAGAAGGTCTTATTGGCCATATAGTTCTTCATGATGTCGACGAGTGCCTTGTTAGCCGACTTTTCCCGGCCGGCAAATTCGTCGAAGGCGACGACGTCCCAGTAGCCTACGAGGCCGATCCGGCCACTGGAGTTGTTCACGAAGAGCTTCGGCACTGTGACCTCGCCACCCGAGATCAGCTGCCCGTGGGGCGAGAACTCGGAGTAAATATGTGATTTTCCAGTACCCTTGGGGCCGAGTTCGATCAGATTGTAGTTGCGCTCGACATAAGGAATGAGGCGCATCAACTGCAGGAGCTTGCTGCGCCGGCCAAAAGCCTCGGGCGCGAAGCCGATGCTCTGCATCAGAAGATCGATCCAGTCCTCGGTGCTGAAGGCCGCTCGTGCAGCAAGATAGGCGTCGAAGTCAACCCGGGAGATCTGGATGGGCTTGATGCTCTCAAGTATCCAGGGGGAGGTGCGCTTGTCATCGGTGAACTCGTATTGGACATCCGCGATACACCAGACCGGGGTGACGAGTAGCCGCGGGTTGGCCTTCACGGTGCCGCTGTCGACTGCGACCTTCTTGATGGAGAGATTCTCGAAGGCGGCCTCGTAGCTGTCGGTCTTGTCGTTCAGTGAGACGCTGACCTGGTCGATGACCTTGTGACGGCCCTTTTCCCGAACAGTCGACTGGATCAACCCGGCCTCGCTACGGTGAACGTAGTGCTTGTGCAGGATCTCGCGAACCGTCGCGATGCCGGTCTGGATCGATGCCTCATCGTCCGTCGCGCAGTACTGGCCGAGCAGGTACTCAAGCACGTAGGTCGGCACGATTGCGTTGCCCTTGACCGCCTTCACCAGATCCTTTCGGACCACGAAGCCGGCGAAATACTCATTGATCTTAGCGTCGAGATCACTCATCCGCGGGCTCCTCAGAAATCAAAGTCGGTGGTGATGCCACGCCGCAACTGGAAACGATGGGTGGCATAGTCTTGGTAATGACTGGTCTTTCCGATTCGTTCACGCAGTTTCAGGATGACGTCCTGATTGTTGAACCGGTCGGCTTCACGCGAGAGAAGGAACTTGCGCGGCATTTCCCTCTCGCGGGCGTTTTCGGATCGGAAATCGAACAGCAGCGTGTATTCGTCCGAGATCAGTGTGCCATCGGTCGCGTATATACCCGCCAGAAGTTCCCGAGGCCGCATCTTCTCCGAGACGGGCTGGGTCTGATAGAGCGTAACCGCCGTCTGGCCTGAGGAGATCAGGCTGCGGCCCGAGACGAAGATCTGCACCGGGACCGGGCGAAGGCGATGGTGTTCAAGCTGGCGCGGGAGGAGCGCGATGCCTGGGTGACGTGGCCGGCACGCGTGGCGGCGCTGATGGCGGCCGAGTTCGGCACCGATGTCGGCGCCACGCAGAGGGTTCTGGAGAGCCATGTCCGCGCCCACCTCGAGGAGCTCGCGGAGCTCCGCGTCGGCTTCCGTTGAGACCGAGACCTTCGATGGCGCAGAAGATCTCACGAAGGCGTGGCGCCAAGGGCTGACGCCCGACCCGGCGTTCACGGTCTCCGAATGGGCGGATCGGCATCGCTGGCTCTCGTCGCGCGCCTCGGCAGAGCCCGGGAGGTACCGGACGGACCGGACGCCGTACATGCGCGCCATCATGGACGCGCTCAGCCCGAGCCACCCGGCGCAACGGGTCGTGTTCATGAAGGCGGCGCAGGTCGGCGCGACCGAAGCGGGCAACTGCTTCATCGGTTTCGTGATGCACCATGCGCCCGGGCCGATGCTAGCCGTCCAGCCGACGGTGGAACTGGCCAAGCGCAACTCGCGGCAGCGCATCGATCCGCTGATCGAGGAGAGTCCAGCGCTGCGAGAGCGCGTGCAGCCGGCGCGATCGCGCGACGCCGGCAACACGCAGCTCTCCAAGGACTTTCCGGGCGGCGTGCTCGTGATGACGGGTGCGAACTCCGCGGTCGGTCTGCGCTCGATGCCGGCGCGGTACGTCTTCCTCGACGAGGTCGACGCCTATCCAGCGTCGGCCGACGAGGAAGGCGATCCGGTCGCGCTCGCCGAAGCGCGATCGCTGACCTTCGCGCATCGGCGCAAGGTGTTCCTGGTCTCGACGCCGACGATCCGCGGCGTCAGCCGGATCGAGCGCGAGTATGAGGCGAGCGACCAGCGACGCTACTTCGTGCCGTGCCCGCTGTGCGGCCACATGCAGTGGCTGCGGTTCGAGCGGCTGCGCTGGGAGAAGGGGCAGCCGGAGACGGCGGAGTACCACTGCGAGGAATGCGAGCAGCCGTTCGGCGAGCATTACAAGGCGGCGATGCTTGGCGCCGGCGAATGGCGGGCGACAGGCACGAGCCAAGACCCGCGCACGATCGGCTTCCATCTCTCGGCGCTCTATTCGCCGCCCGGCTGGAAGTCGTGGGCTGACATCGCGCGGGACAAGGAGATGGTCGCCGGGTCGGACGAGGCGGAGCGCGTGTTCCGCAACACCGTGCTCGGCGAGACGTGGGTCGAGACAGGCGACGCGCCGGATTGGCAGCGGCTCGCCGATCGGCGGGAGGACTGGACACCGGGTATCGTCCCGGCGGGTGGCCTGTTCCTGACGGCCGGCGCCGACGTTCAGAAGGACCGCATTGAGGTCGACGTCTGGGCGTGGGGCCGCGGGCTCGAGAGCTGGCTCGTCGAACACGTGGTGATCGACGGCGGGCCCGGGTCGGAGACATGCTGGCAGGGGCTCACCGAGCTTCTCGGCCGGACCTGGCCGCACGAGAACGGATCGTCGCTAACGATCACACGGCTCGCCATCGACACCGGCTACGAGACTCCGGCGGTGTACGCCTGGGCGCGCCAGGTCGGGTTCGCGCAGGTGGCGCCAGTGAAGGGCGTCGAGGGGTTCAACCGGGCGAGCCCCGTGACCGGACCGACGTTCGTGGACGCAACCGTCGCCGGGAAGCGGCTGCGCCGAGGGGCACGGCTCTGGACCGTGGCGGCTTCGAAGTTCAAGGCGGAGACCTACCGCTTCCTCCGCTTGGACCGTCCGGCTCTGGAGGAGGTCGAGGTCGGCGCGGCGTTCGCGCCAGGCACGGTCCACCTGCCGCGCTGGGCAACCGAGCCCGCCTTGTGCGGGCTGTTTTCGTTTTGGAGGTCCCCCATGACGCCCAAGTGGTATCAGCTCGCCACCGCCGAGCTGGGCCAGCAGGAGATCCGTGGCGCGAAACACAACCCGCGGATCGTCAGCTACCAGCAAGCGACGGGCCTGCGCGCCACCGACGACGAAACCGCCTGGTGTGGCGCGTTCGTCGCGTGGTGTCTCCGCGAGTCTGGCATTTGCTATGACGTCCCTCGCGCCGCCGCAGCGCGGTCCTGGCTGAGCTGGGGCCGCAAGCTCGACAAACCGACCGTCGGCTGCGTCGTCGTGTTCTGGCGCGGCAAGCGCGACGGCTGGCAGGGCCATGTCGGCTTCTACGCCGGCCGCGCGAAAAACGGCGACATCCTGGTCCTCGGCGGAAACCAGGGCGACGCGGTCAGCATCCGCCCATACTCGGCGAACCAGCTGCTCGGCTATCGCTGGCCGGCCGAGGTTGCGCTGCCGCCCGACATCGAGCCGCTGGCAAAGTCCGGCGTCGTCCAGGGAACGAGCATCGCCGTTGCCAGTGGCGGCGCGATCGTCGCCGAGAACCTTCCCGCGTTGGTCACCGAACTCGAACGGGCCGATCACCACATCCAGGCCGGGACAATCTTCGGCGTCGCGGTCGGGTTGCTGATCGTTGCCGGGGGTGGATATGCGCTGTGGCGACGAGTGAATGCCGCTCGGCAGCTCGGCGAGGAGGTCACGTGATTGGATGGCTTCTCGCGCTGCCGTGGGTGCGGCGGCTCGGAATGTACGCCGCCGCTGCCGGCGCTTTTCTCGTGGCGCTGGCCGCGCTTCACCGGTCCGGCGAGCGCAGCGGGCGTCTCCAAGAGCAACTCGAACAGGAACGGGAGGTGTCCGATGCGCGTCAGCGGATGCTGGATGCATCACGCGATCGTCCTCGCGGGCCTGATGAGCTCGCTCGGCGCATGCGCGACGGCGAGTTCTGAGCAAGGCGTCGCGTGTGTGCCGGTGCCGGAGTACCGGCAAGAGCTTCTCGACCGCGCGGCGGATGAGGTCGAGCGGCCTGCCGGAGGGCGCGGCCGTTGTGGGCTTGCTGGAGGACTATGCGGTGATGCGGGCGCAGGCGCGCGCATGTGCCCGATGAATGAACTCCCAGCTCTTCGGTGAGAAGATGCCGGAGGTTGGCATCGACGGGATCCTGTTTTGGCAGCCTATTTGGTGCCGCATCCGGGCCGCCGGAAGAACCGTTCCAGTATTGATCTCTAAAGGCGGCGGATGCTGGATGCGTCGCGCGATTGTCCTTGCGTGGTGACGATCTCGCTCGGCGCATGCGCGACGGCTAGGTCTGAGTAGGCTCGGGTCGCGTGCGTACCGGTGCCGATGTACAGCCAGGAGCTTCTCGGTCGTGCGACTGACGAGGTCGAGGAGCTGCCGGAGGGAGCGGCGATCGTGCGCTTACTTAAGAACTACTAAGTAGTACGGGAGCAGGCGCGCCGGTACCACTAAATTCGGCTGAATGGGGCTGGCTCAGACAAGCGCCATCCTCTTTGATTTCGAAGAACTCAATCAACGAGGACCATGGATCGCGGACCGCGATGAGGTTCTGTGTAGGCGAACCTATACGCGTGGGTTCCTCGACGAGACGCCACAAGTCGATGCTGCCGCCAGGCGTTGCGTCTTTAAGTTGACCTTCGGTGACGACGGCGACGAAGCGGCCTGACGCGTCGAAGGCGGCCGGTTCCCGCAGGATGCCGGCGTAGGAATAAGTACCGTGAGGGGTGAGGTCCCCCTCTCGCCGACGATCGCGATCAGCGTCAACGACGAGGAGGGTGTATGGCATGGACCGTCGGCAGGAACGTGTGAACGTTCAACCTTTATGCCCACCACCCATAGCCGGACACAAATCCGTCTCGTCCGGCCCATTCCACAAATTGTCAAACATAATATTGACGCCAGAACCCTTGCCGGCGATGATGATGTAACCAAGAGCTTTACCGGGAATTTGTTCGCGGCGAAGCGATATTTCGCGACCGTGTTGTGCGGGCTACATTGGAGCAGTGTTTTCCGAGTAAATTTATCATGCTGGGCACCTTTATGATCGAAAGAATCTCATTGGGCGCTGCGTCGCTGCTTCGGCTGGCGGGGGCAGTATCGGCGAAAAGAATAACTGTCAGCATCAGCGCCTTCATTCCAGCGAAGCACCGGTCTCTGACCGAACACACGCTTCCGGTCCCGGGTAAATCGGGAAAGACCATCCTTGCAGATGCACGGTTGCTCGCCCAGTGCTTCTGTGCGGACAACCGAATTTTCTCGACCGACGCGACTGCCTCCGTCCGGTTCGGCGGGAGACACAAAAAGATCGATACGGTCCTCCAGCAGGAGCCGATCGGCCGCAAATCGCCTGCTAGTCGGTCGCCTGGAGGCACTTACCGTAAAGCTGGCGCGTCGCGCGGGCAAAAGAATTTGATATTATGAATTTTCCAAACGAAGTGAGCCTGGCCGAAGCCGGAGCGAACCTGGATCTCACGCTGTTCGCAGACGAAGAGGGGCCGGGCATCGCCCGCGCGGTCGGGTCGTATAGGTTTCCGGTCGATGCCGACGCGCAATACCGCGGCTGGTACCGGATAACGAGCGGCGCCGACGCCGGGAGAGCGCTTTGGGCGCCGAAATGGTCGAAGTATCAGGGGCCGCGTCCGTCAGGACCGCACGGCGGATCCGACCTGTTTGGTGAGAGCGGCACGAACGTGCTGGCGCTGACCGGGGGAACGATCGAGTGGCGTCCGGTGCATCCAGACTGGGGCAACCACATCTACCTTTACCACAGGATTGCCGGGGTGCGGCATATCGCTGTCCACGCGCACCTCGATCCGTCGGGCGCGTTCCCGGCACCCAAGAGCGTTGCGGGGGGCGACGTGATTGGGAAGGTCGGATGCACGGGGAACGCGGGCAACAACGGGGCATGCTGGCGGGACGCTACGTGCAACGGAAAGACCTCGATCGAGGACCATCTGCACCTGGAATTGCTGGTGCTCGACGAGGCCGGAACGGTCACCGGGAAAAAGGATGCGGTAGCCACGTACGGCTGGTCGGTCGCCTACGAGAACGACGCTAGCCAGACCATCTGCGGGTCGACGGCGCAGCAGCTGCCATGACGCGTACGCGGGCGTCTCGCGCCTCGAGTCCGGCGCACTCCAGCGGAAGCGGTTGGATGAGCCAGACCAGGGTGGCGATCCTGCTCGGTACCATCGGGGTTTTCGTCTTCGTAGTCTCGATCGCAAGTGCGCTGTCGACGGGGCTTGTCTACGCCGGCGCCCACATGCTGATCTCCGGCCACATCGAGGCGGAGCCGGAGCCGGCCAGGACGAACGAGAAGTCGTGCGAAAACGGGAGTGCCGGGGCCGCCGGGTGCGACGCGTCGAAGGTCACGCTGCCGCGGAAAGAGTGTGCGCCGAACGAAAACGTAGCCGAGCTCCCGCCCGGCTGTCTCGCGGTTTGGCGGCACGCCCTGGAGCTCGCGGCGACCACCGAGCCAGTCACGTTTGAGTGGGGCTTCAAGCCCGCCCTCCTCTGGGTCGTCGGCATCATTGGCAACGTGGTGACCTTCGCGGCACCGTCGCCAGAAAGTTTCGGCGCGCGCGTGCAGCCGTCGCTCGTGCCCATGTTCGCGCTGGCGACCGTCGGGATCATCCTGCTCGGGGTGGCGGTCGGGTACGGCATTCTCGGCGTGACGCGCGGCATCCTCCTCGGCGACAACAACCGCATGTCGCTGGGCAAGACGCAGGTGGCGCTCTGGACCACGGTGATCGTCGGCGCCTATGCGATGCTCGCCAGCTTTAAAATTGGCGCGCTCAGCGTGGCGGTGACGGACGGCAACATCAATCTGTTCCCGGTACTGCACGGCTGGATCTGGGCCGCGCTGAGCATTTCGGTCGGCTCGGCGCTCGTCACCGGCCTCGTGAAGGAGGCGAGGCCGGGGGCGGGTACGCGTTCGGTCAACGTGAGGGCGGGGCCGGGGCGGATCGACCTCGGCCCGCGCGCAGCGGAGCGTCCGGACCCGGGCGATGCATCCATC
Organism: Acuticoccus sp. I52.16.1; assembly: GCF_022865125.1. Taxonomy (NCBI): domain Bacteria; kingdom Pseudomonadati; phylum Pseudomonadota; class Alphaproteobacteria; order Hyphomicrobiales; family Amorphaceae; genus Acuticoccus; species Acuticoccus sp. I52.16.1. Next base: position 2,509,304 of record NZ_CP094828.1, read on the forward strand.
GCGGACCTCTTCTTGAGCGAGGAGGCGGGGTCCGAGCAGCGCCCGGACCTCAGCAGGGTCCAGCAAGTCCTGTTCACGATCATTCTGGTCGTGAGCTACATGGGCGCCCTGATTGCAGTGATGCGCGAGACCACGATCGTGAGTTTTCTTCGGGCGACCGGAGGCGACGGCTGGCTCGACTTTCCCGACCCCGGGGCGACCTTCGCGGCGCTGCTGGCGCTGTCCCATTCCGCGTACATCGTGGGGAAGTTCGAGTTCGGAAAGGGAGAGTCCGACCGTCAAGCCAGCAAGGAGGGAGAAGCGTCAGACTGAGTGGCGCCGTAGTAATGTTAGTCCGGTCGAATTCTCAAGCCGGAAGTTGGTCGATGTTACTTGCTTTTACTTGTTTTTGACGCGTTCGCAGTCGCTGGGAACCCCGAGTTCGGTTCGAACGCCATTCGACCTTTGGCTCGGCGATGCAGGCGTCGACACGAGAGGGGCTTCCGATGCCGGATTTACCTTATCGGCTGTTTCGTTTTCTCGGCCCGATGGAAACGCGGACCTGCAAGGGCTGGGATGTCATCCCGCTGGAGAAGCCCGTCCGGCAGGTGGAGCTGTTCCTCGCGAACCGGGAGGTCGACGGAAAGGTCACCCCGGCAGTGTTCGCCCGGCTGTCGCACGGGATCGCGGAGCGCGATCCGTCGGAACTAGTGGCAATCCCGGACCCGAAGCTCGACATCTTCGATGACGCGGGCCTCGACGCCGCCATCGAGACGCTCACGGCCGATGGATCGGCAACGTTCTGGTGCGGCCGTCGGAACGGCAAACCCGGCAAGCCGGTTCTCAGCCTTCATCGACTGTGGATCGTCGATCGCTTCGAGCCCGGTGTGGGGGACGGCGAAACGTTCTTCAGCCGGATGCCGTTGTTCCAGCCGGGTCCCGGCAGCAGTCTGACGTTCGGCAACGGCACGGACGCCTCCTGGGCGCTCGATCTGACCTTGCCACACTCTCAGCTGCCCGATGCCGGCCCGCCGCCACCGGCTCGGATCATCTACAATTCGCACGTCCCGGGCAGCGAGGTTCGCAGGAGGCGTAGTGAGTCGGATCAGGAGCGGCTCGCGAGATGGATCGGGTGGATCCAGCGACCGACATTTTTGGCACTGGCAGGCAAAGAGCTGGACGACCTGAAACACGCCCGTCCATTCCTCGACGAGATCGCGTTCTCGACTCATCCGGTCTCCAGCGTCATCGAGGTGTCAGGGCGGGACCTACCCCTTAAGACCCTGCACAAGCTCGTTTCGTCCGCGAAGCGCGAGCCGGTTCGCCGGCACTTCGAGATTCGGGCGGAGCGCATCGGTATTGAGAACGACGTGTCGAACTTCCGCACGGTCGAAACGTGCGCAATCAAAGGGCCGCTGGACCTCGCCGAGCATCTCGGCGGCGTGCTCGAACCGAGCAATTTCGAGGTCAGCCTCCTGCGGGAGACGACAATCAGCGACGTGCTCCTGCGCGAGGCGCTTAAAGAGAACAGAGATGCGCCGGTGGGGCGGACCGAGTTCCGCGTCCTGCTGCGTTGGACCACCTCGATCGATCTCGCGGACCAATTCCCCCCACCGGCCGTTCTCGACTTCAGCGCCGGCGGACTGCCCGAGGCGCTTCGCATCGCAGAGCTGACGCGCGACGCGCTGCCGAGCGTCGCCCGTCAACCGCAGTCGGCGCTGCCAGAGTTCGCAGGAAGGATCGATGCGGGCTTCGTGGCCTACGTCGGTGGGGTCTACCGTGTGGACGCTGCGTCGCTGAGCCGGCCGCCGGCGCCCTACGCGAGCCTCCGACCGCTGCCGTCCGTCCGCATCACGCTCGACACCGTCACCGGAGACGAAATGTTCGACGGCTGGAGGACCCTGCCGCAGTCAGCTCCGCAGACTACGAAGCTGAAGCTGCCCGGCCTGCTCGATCCTGCGCTCGCGGGCTGGTCGGCCACGGTGACGCTCTTACGCAGGCCCAAGCTCCTCAAAGACGCATCTAAGGAAGTCGCCGAGTTCGATCCGAGCGGTACCCCGCTGGGGACGCCCGCGCCGAGGTTCGGGCTAGTCGGCATCGATATTCATTTCGATCAGGAGTTCCGGCCCGTGACGTTCCGGCTCGGGTCGCTGGCGTTTCGGACCGGCGATCGGCTCTTGTCGAAGGATACGCCGTCGTCGCTCACCATCCAGCGCCGAGACCGCAGAGCGCTGGGGCCGACGTCCGACCGGGCGCCGACGCTGCATGTGATCTTCGAACTGCGGCTCCCGATCGCCCACGTCGAGCCTGTGACGATCGACGTCGCGCACGGTGACCGCGACATCCGGAGCGACGATCTCCTCATCAGAGAATCGGTTGGCACCGCCCATGCGGACGCGGCGTTCGAGCTCCGACTCGAGGAGCGCCTGAGCGACGATCAGGACAGGCACCTCACCGCCACGCTATCCAACCGCACGACCAGTAGTGACGAAGGTTCGAGTGGAGACGGGTCGGGCGGCGACGCTCTGGGGGGCGATAGTTCGAACGACGACGATCCGGGCAAGGCCTTGGAACAGGCGCAGTCGCGGGAAAGTGCGAGTTACGTTGTCCTGAGCCGATTCCCTTTCTCGGCATACAGGTTCACGCGACCCGCGTTCGCGGACGTCGGCGACGAAGACGGGAACGAGATCGCCGAGTACGACAGCGACCAGCGCACCTGGAGGCTCAAGTCGAAGCCGAGCGCCCTCTACCGTTTCGTGCGGCAGGCGAGCGGGATCGGCGAAGGCGCCGACAAGCCCGGTCGTTACGAGATCCTCGACGATGCGGGCGATGGCCCGGTGCCCATGCCTCCGGACCCGGACCACCCGGAGCAGACGTACGCGGTGCCCATGCGCCATTCGCCGCCCACGGTGTTGTGGACGCGGCCGAGTGACCTCGCGCGCAATTTCTATCTTCCGGAATACGCGGGGCGGGCGCTGTTTCGGCAGCGTGGCGACTTCGGCCTCGGCATGGAACTGGCGGCCCTGCGAACCGAACTCGTTTACGGGCTGTCAACCGGCCTACGCGTGGAGCGCCGCGCGGTCGACGGCCTGCCGGCGCGCGTCGCTGAAATCGAGGCGCTATCCGGTAGACTTCTCACGGCGAGAGTCGACGAACCCGGTCTGAACTGGCCCGACTTCAGGTCAGATCTGACGGACCGTCCCGAGCAACTCGAAGTCTGGACGCTCGATCCCGACCGGAGCGATCCCTTCCGCCCCGCGAGGTTCAGCGATGGTCTGAGCTTCGCATTGCGCTCCACCGCCCATTTTGCGCATCCGGTGTCCTCGCCGCTTGTGGAGCCTTCAGGCGCGGACACTGAAGTAGGGTTCGACCCGTTACGTTTCGACGCGCAGTACGGGCTGCCGGGTGGCGCGTTGTGGCCGATCGAGCAGGCAAATGTCGTGCGGATCCTCGCCGAGACAGTCGGCGCGAGCGGTGGGACGCTCGAGAGCGTTTCACTGTCGCCGCTCGGCGACAGCGGCGACCAGTCGGCCCAATTCCTTGGCGATTATGTATCGATCATCACCGAAACGCACGAGGGGCGGCTTTCGCGCCATCGGGTCGAGGTAAGGGGGCGCATCGGTGTGTGCTGGCACCGGGCTAAGCACGTGGTCATCTACGAGCGTACGACGGCGGCGTCTGCGCAGTTTGCCCCGGCCAACCAGCCGGGGCGCAGCCAGAGGCCGATCCTGCGCAAGGTCGCCGAATTCGTCGAGATCCTGGAGCCCGTCCGCAGTTACCCCGACAGCGCGGCGGCGGAGGAGAAGACCGCGGGGCCGCTCCGTCAGATCCGCTTCAACGCAACCCGGATCGCGGTGGACAGCGCGTGGGGCCGCGACATCGGCAGGGTCGGCTGGAAGGTGCCGCTGTGGAACCGCGCGGCGGCAAAGCGGCGGCCGCAGGTCTACCCGTTCCCCGACATTTCGTTCGTCACCGCCGGCGAGGGCGACGGACCCGATCCGGTGGCAGTCCAGGACTGCCTCGATCCGGACAACCTCTACTTCTACACCGACCCCGAAGCGGCGCGATCGCTCTCTTCCGATACCGACGCCTGGCCGCCGCGCCGGTCGATCGACTACACCCCGCTCGGCAGCGTCGTGAATCTTCGGAAGCTGACAGACATCGGGAGCGTAAACGAAAACGAAATGGGCAAGCGGCAGGCGCCGGCGTCGCGCATCGTGCCTGGGCTGCGTGCGTTCACATGGCGCCTCGCGCCGAGCGCGTCCCGCAGCCGGGTGAACGCCGGTCGCGGCGCAAAACCGATTTTCGCCGGGCTCGAGAGCGTGACCTTCATGCGTGCGCCGCCGCACGAGGACCAAGCGGATCTGAAGGAGGTGATCGAGGAGCGCAAAGTCGAGGCCGGTGACCTGCCGGTGCCCGATCCGTTGAGGCCCTACCCGTTTAACAACAGCGCGCTCGCCAAGCCGTTGGCGCTTTACGGAAAGGTCCACGATGCGCGCAGGCGTCTGAAGCGGGAGATCGACAAAGGAGGCGACATCGAGGGCGCGAAAGAGGAGCTACGCTCAGCGCTCAAAGACCTCTCCACCGCGACGGACGATGTGCTGCTTGCTGAGATAAAGAGCGCCGTCGGCGAAGACGTCATGTCCAAAGCCGACCAAGCGCTCAGAGAGTTCAAGAAACTGAAAGCAAAGCCCATTGTTGGCGACGTCCTGAAGTTCGACGAGCGCGCGTGTACGCGGCTCGCGGACGAGCTGACCGCCTCGCTGAAGCGTCGCCGACTGCTCCTGACCCGCATCGCGGGCGAGGCGCGCGTCACCGTCGGCGACTGGGTCGAGGGCATCGGCTACGTCCCGAACGAGGACGATCTGCGGAACAAGCTCACCAATCACTTCAAAGGCGCCCTGGACACCGCGCTCGACACCGCGCAGGCCGGGATCGGGGACCTTCGCGGCGAGGTCGGAACCGCCCGCGCAATCCTCGCCGACTGGCATCGTGACGCGCAGTCCTCGCTGGACCGGGCGCTGGCGCGCGTCGACGACCTCGCAGTTCGTTTCGGAGACCTTCAGCCGGTGTCCGACGAACGGCTTCGGCGCGCTCTTCAGCAGTTGTCCGACGCGGTAGAGGGCCTTGAAGACGAGGCGCTCCAGGTGCTGGACGAGGCGCGTCATCGGTTCGCCACGGACTTGTCCGCACAGGCGAGCGTACTCGGAAGCCGTCTCGTCACCGCCACGGCGCAGGTCATCAAGGCGAAGGAGACCGCGCAGTTCACGTTCGCCGGTCTCGACAAGTCGGTTGTGCGGATAGGTGCGGGCGCCCGGGGCGTGATCGACGGGCTGCCAACGTCGGCCGACTTGCGCCAGTACAAGGCGCGGATGGACACGGAATGGCCTAAGCCTGACGATGTGCCACCGGCTGCGCAGCCCTTGTACGATCTCGTGGCAGCGGCCGCGGACCGGGAAACCGGAATTGACCATATCGGGCGCGACGCCGCGGCGCAGATCGACGGCATCAGCCGCAGTGCGCAAGTCGTCCTTGCCGACGCGAACGCGATGGCACGTCAAATCGCCGCCGAGGCAAAACAGAAGCTGGCGAAGGTCCAAGCGTTGGCGGATGAGCTTACGGCTGCGATCGAGGGCGCTGCGGACGCGCTCGACGACGAGCTGAGGAAAGGGCTCGAAAAGGTGAGCGGCGCAACGCGCCAGGTGGTAGGCGACGTCGTCGTCCTCGCAAACGACGTGCTGCGCGACCTCCGCCCGCATCACGCCGTCTTGGACAACGCCGTGCGGCAGATCCGCGACTGGATCGCCGCGCGCGCCCTCCGTCTGAGCCTTGCGGAGAAGGAGGCCCATGCGGCGGCCGACATATGGCTCGGGCGGATCGAGCGCGAGCTCGCCGTCATCGAAGAACGCCTGCCGAAAATCGTGACGGAAAGGTTCAACAGCGCCGTCGTGGAGCCGGTTATTGCCGCGCTTGTCGGTTCGATCGACTGGTCGCTCGCCGCGTCGGACGGTGTGGCGTTGAAGAGTGAGATCCAGTCAAAACTTGATGCGCTCGAAAGCGATTTCGCCGCACGGCTCGATCAAGCGCAGGATCTGGCCGGCGACGCGGTTGCGGAGGCGCAAAAGCTTTGTAAGACCTTGGCAGGCTACAAGGATCTCCTGCTCGCGAGCGCCGAGGAGGCGCTCCGCGAGATCGCCAGCGAGTTAAAGGACGAGGCGACTGCGCTTCTGAAAGAGTTCGATCAGACTGGGCTGCCTGATCTCGTCGACGGTGTCGGAAGCATGGTCAGGATCGTCGATAAGGGGATCGACACGATCCACGAATCTGGCGAACTTGTCCGTTCGGTGATCGATCGCGGCGTCGAGCTGATCAGCGAATTCAAGGAGGCGAGTCCCGGTGCGTTGCCTGGGCTCGGCCTCAAGCTGGTGTCGTTCGCCTCGACCGCGCCCGAAGTCGCTGCGCTCAAGGCGAAGGCGGACCAGATGCGCATGCTGGTCGACGACGCGAAAGACGTTCTGGAGTCGAAGCCGGTCCGCATGGGTCTCGATCTGTTGGGCGACGCGGCGAAGGCGCTCGGCCTCAAGTTCGACACGAGCACCTTTGCGGACGCGATCGGCATCGACGCCATCAAGACCGACGGGAAGGCGCTCCTTCGCGATCTCGTTCCCGACTTCTGCGGGATGGATCTCTCCGGGCTGCTCGGCGATGTCGGCCTCGACGGCGACGTTCCGGACTGGCTGAAGGTGACGCACGACCTCGACGTCAAGGCGGGGCGTGCATGGATCCTCGCCACTCTCGACGCGCCGGTCCCCGGCCGCAAGGCGTTGTTCGCGCTCGGCCCGTTCGTCATGTACGTCCGGAACAGCACACTGAAGGCGTGGCTCCGGGCGGAGGCGAACAAGGACGAGGCGGAGACCGAAGTCACTGACTATGCGGAGTTCCTGACGACCATCGAGGCGGTTGTCGGCGGCCAGACAATGGTGACACTCGAAGCGGTCCGAATGACGTATTCGTCCCGCGAGAAACTCAACGTCGAGTTCGATCCGAAGCGGATCCGGATCCACCGGAACATGCAGTTCATCCAGGATACGTTCGGAAAAATTTTCGGCGATTCGCTGGGCGGACTGACGGTGCTGAAGGACGGCGGGCTCCCGGTGGGCGTCGAACACCGCTTCGCGATGCCACCCTTATCGCTCAATTATGCCACGTCCGGCGTGCAGAACATTGCGATCTCGAACGCCTTCTCGCTCCGTGCGCTGCCGGACTTCGTGATCGCGAACCGGTTCAATCTTTCGACGATCGACGTCCCGTTCATCTTCTCAATCTTCATCATAGGCGGCACGGGCTACATTCAGATCGACGCCGAATACAGGCCGGTCGGCGATCGGATGCTGGTCACAGTCGAGTTCGGCGTGGGCGGTTCGGCGGCTCTCGCGTTCGCGTTGGGGCCGATTGCGGGGGGCGTCTTCATCACCCTGGTGGTCACGATCCGCTACGCGAGGCGAATGGGTTACCAGGGGGCGGATCTCAACAGCGGCCTGACGACCTCGCTCGCCCTCGGCATCGCAGGCTGCGTCTCAATTTTCGGCCTCGCGACAATCCTGCTCGGCCTACAACTGTGCATTTCCTATCACGAGAGCGGGCGGATGGATGGACGCGGCTCCGTGTGTGTCGAGCTCAGGATCTCGCGGTTCTTCAAACTCAAATTCAAGGGTCAGGCGACCTACAAGCTTCGCGACGGTCGCTCGGAAACAAAAGTGACCAGCGAGACCGAAGCCGAAATAACCGACCCGAAAGTAAAGAAAGCTCTCGATAAATTCGAAAAATTGGATCAGGCGCGCAGGTCGCTCTGACGTGGGCGGCCGTAATGCATATTCTGGACGGACCCGCGCATGCCGACACTTGTGACACTCTTCGTTGATTCCTGCGGCGAACCGAATGAATTCCATTTCGGAGAAGGTCGCCACTTCGCCGTCTCCCTCGCATTCGAGGTGTCCGAAGTCGATGCGGGCGAAGGTGACCCCGAAGCGGCCGCTAGAGCGCGTTTTCTTTCGTTCTTCGGTGCGATCCGGTCGGGCGCTTTCTATCGCGTCGATATCGGCGAAGCACCGGAGCTCGCGGTCACCGCAGTCCACGCCGGGGATCTCGAGCCCGGTGATCCCGCGCCAGATCTCACCGGCTGGCTGAACGCCGCGAGGGACGAAATCGCAAGGCAACACGAGATCGCGCCGCCGTTCTTCATCAGCAGCACGGACCCCGACCGCATCACCGAAAGCCGCAACATGACGGCGACCGAGCTGCTGCGGTCGGCCGCGAGATGGCCGGCCCCGGCCGCGCAGAATGCCGGCCTGCTGGCTGTCGCCCACACCGGTTCGATCGAGCCCGGGCGCTCTGCATTCGTTTACCTTCCCGAGGGAGCGGATCCCGCCAGCATCGTCTGCACCGCCGAACCAACGGATGAGGTCGTGCTGGACATCCCCTGGCTGGATGGTCAAACCATCCAGGCGCGCTGCGAGATTGCCGGGCCGTTCGATCAGGACCAGCTTCCGGCGGGGTTCAAAACCAACGGCTGGATCGATCTGCCGCAGGACGCACAGGCGCTCGCCGCACTAATGGCGCGCATCGAAGAGAATGGCGCCTCGGCGATCGAGCTCGCACCGGTACTGCAGGACATCATCGCCGATCCGCGCCTGATCGGCATGGAGGCCAGCGACAGCACGCCTTCTTCATGGATCGCCCGCGCCGCCGTCATCACCCTGTTCGACCTACCGATGCTGTCGGTTCTCCATGGGAAGGATCATCCGGCCAAGGTTTGGCGCCGACGGCCCGCGATCCTCGCCTACCTCACCGCTTTCATGACGGCACGCGCCGAAGCGCTGGGTGCCACCGTGCGGGTCGACGACGAGAAGCTGCACAACGCCATCGACGACGCACTTGAAGCACCCAGTCCGAAAGATATCGCCGAATGGCTGCAGGCGTGGGAAGAGCGGGACCAACCGCTGCGCTTCCCACTAATAATCAAGGCGCTGAACGCGGAAAGTGTCGGGCCCGTCGCTCCTTTTCTCGCCGAACTCAATGACCTCGCATACCGGATGGAAGAAGAGACAACGTTCGAGGACGTGGTCGTCCGGTATCTCAGAAAACGCCTGATCGACGATGTTCAGGAGCAAACAAGACGCGACATGGCTACGTCCGTCCTAGGTACGGACGCCGGCTTCGATGAGGTCTGGCAAAAGCTCATTCTCGGGTTCGAGGACTTCGCGACCGATATCGCCGTGCCGGATCGGTACGACGCCGCGAGCGTGGCACGTGCGGACATCGGCGTGGCGGTCGCGAGCATTCTACTCGCGAGGGGGCCGGAGAACGTCCGCGACGATCTCCTGGCCTCTGATGCACTCCTTCGCCGCGCGACCGCCGCCCTTCCCTCGAAGCCGCTCGATGGCTTGTTTAAGTTGCTGACGGTTATCGGATCCGCGGAGGAGGTGCCGGACCAAGTGGCGACGTACCTTCAGTCGAGCATCTGGCCGGATCGGGTCGCACGGATCGTCTCGACGCCGGAGGAGAACCCGGACCGCTTCGTGCCCGACCGCGCACCGCAGCCGCTCTACTTCCCGTTCGTGTCCGTGACCACGGCCGCGGAACTCGACGCCGCGACCGTCAACACCTCGGGTGTCGCCTACCTCGTGCGCAGCGGCGACGACCCGCACTGGGTGCACGCCAGCCTCGTGTCGCTCTCTCTCTCGATGCCCGAACCCGTGCCAGGCGCGATCGCAGCAGCGGCCCTCGAAATCGCGACCATCGATCCGGTTATGCCGGCTGGCGGCGGTGCGTTGAGCCGCCCTGTCCTCCCCTACGTCGGTGATCCGCTGTCCAGCCCGAACCGCGATACGCCTGGGGTTGCAGCGCAGGACGGCGGTCTCGACATCAACCGGCTTCGTCCTTTCGTGCTCGACGATGTCGACCCCGCCGCCTCCGGTTATCCGCCGGTGCCGACGCTGGCCTATGGGAAGCGCTACGGTTTCCAACCATTCTGGATCCCGCCGTCCGGCGTGCTCCCCGTCAGCTTGCGGATGGACCGCGCGCTCGATCCGTTCACGCCTAAGCCCATCGTGAGCGACGAAGACGTCCCAGCGCTGAACGACGGGTTGATCCCCTACAGACGCCGGACTCCCATCTCGGAGGTAACGATCACCCTCGCCAAAGTCGCGGACGACGAGCGGCCCCGACCAACGCCGGGTATCGTGCCGGAGGGGGTCCACAGCCTTGCGGTCGACGACCCGCGGGTTCTGGTTCTTCCCGGTGTGCAGCGGCGCATTCTGTTCCGGCGCAAGGACGGTACCGGTGTGCTTCCGGTCCCCGTGCTCGTCCTGCAGAACGCCGTGATCGGTGACGGGGCTACACTACGGCTCGACGTGATGAGTGACGCCGACGAGAGCCTCGCTTCGTTCAACCTCGACGCGAGCCACGTCATGGATGGGCGTCTCACCATTTTTTACGCAGGGGCGCTGCACGCGATGAACGAGCGGCCGGGTAAGGTGTGGCTGCGAGTCACCATGGCGAACGGCGCGGCAGCCTTCAGCGACCCCGCCGACGAGAGCCAGTTGATCGAGGTCCCGGCGAACGGGTCGGCAGACCTCCACCGCGATGATCCCCTCCCGGTCCCGGCAACCGTGATGCTGCAGGATGTCGTGTTCCCGGACGACGAAGAAGTGCTCGCCGTCGAAGTTCTCTCGGGCTTCGGTACGGTACACGCAACGCTGAACTTTACGCCGGCAGACATCGCCGACGGCAACCTGTCGCTCCCTTACATGGCCGGCATCGAACCGCACGACGTCCCTTCATCCGTATGGCTGCGCCTTTCGTCGAGGTCTGGCCCCGTGAGCCTCTCCGATCCTGCGATTGGCGAGGGGGAGACCGCCACCCCGGCGCCCGCGCCGGTGCTGGTCCTCGCGCCGTCGGCGGGGGCGGGGGCGGGATGGACGGTTGCCTCGCAGACGAACCTGACAATCGACTTACCGCGCGTCTCGTTCACCGACTTCGACCGATGGACGCGGAACACGGCACTGTTCGCGCGATCCATGCGTCGAGGTAGCGGGAGCGAACCGCCCACCGAGGCGGAGATCGCGCGGGCCCAATCCGTTGCGACGGCGATCCGGCGGGCGCGGGCCGTGCTCGCGGCGACCGGCCATGCCCGCGTCGGCGAAATCGACAGGCTGCCCGACCCTGCGATCGAAGCATTGCTGCTGGGCGTTGGGATCACCCGGCATACCCACCAAGAGCTACCGAACGATGCGCACGGGTTCGGCCGCATCGAAACCCGGCCATACGCCGGGCTAGACCTTCCGGATACCGCTTTGCCGCCGCTGCGTGCGGCGGAATACCTGCTCAACAAAATTGCTGATGCAGGCCGCGTCGAGTTGGATGTTCACGCCGGCGACGTCGTCGAGGTTCGAACCGGCCAAATGTCGGCAAGGCTGACCTGCCCTGAAGGGGCCGTGACGCGGCTGTGGATCACGCCCGCCGTCGCGGACGACCTCATCGTTCCCGACCCGGATGGTCCGGCGACGGCCGATGATGCGGCAGCACCCGCGGACGACGACCCTGCCGAGCGCCCCATTTCGCTTCACATCGGCAGGCTCGCTCTGAGCCGTGGGCAGGACGGTCTCGCAGTGTTCGACGGGGCGAAGCTCTCGATTGAGGTCGCGCGCGCCATCGACATCGTTGCGGACACAGCGATGCTGACGGACGCGCTGCGCGTTCGCGCGGACGGCACGCACCGTGCCTACGAACTCACGGTCGGCTTCCCGGACGACACCAGCGAATGGCGCATTTTCTCCACGTGCGTCGTCACCTCGCAGCGCTGGCGGCCGACCGGAACACCGCTGGAGCATACGTTTGAACCCGTGCGGCCGGGTACCCCCCACGACCGTCCCGTCGTCGTCGTCGACCCGGATGACGAGCCCGAGGCCCTCACCAAGCTCGCCAAGTTCGAGGAGCAGGCGTTCTTCGGCCGAGATCCGTCCGACGCCACGCGCCGCCGTGTCCGGCTGAACGGGACCACGACCCCAACGCCGGTCCGGCGGGTCGAATGGCCCGAACGTTCTGCAACCTATATTCGCCACATGCTGGAGCTGACGTCGCGCTATGCCGCGATCCACGTTCGCAGGCCGGTCACCGTCGATCTCGGATCAAAATGGGCGCAGCGGATCGCCATCCTCGCCGATCCGTTGCGCGCGCCGCTGACCCGCCCGCAGGTCCGCTCCTACATACCTTTGCTGCGCCGCTCATCGTCCCAGACGACGGGGCAGATCCTCGGTGAAACGGCCAGAGCGGCAGCGACTCCGCTCGTCTGCATTCTCTCTGAGCCGCCTTACTCGCAGCTCGGCCTTGCGGAGACGATCGAGCCTGAGATCCGCACGACGCACCTCTACGATCTGCCGGGGGGCAAGCTTGTACTCACCGGCCTGCGCAAGGAGGTCGGGCCCGACCCGCTGCTATCGCCACGAAACGTATCCGCAGGGCGCTCCCGCGGGGCCGCGCTCGATCGGATCGGCATCATGGGTCTCCACTTCGATTCGGCCGAGACGACCGCGCCGGCGTTCTCGAACAGCCTGCTATGGATGGCACTTGAGATCGATGAGCCGGCAGACGAGGACACAGGCGAAGCCGTCGGGTCCGAACTCGAAGAAGCCTTTCTCGCGGTGACGCTGACGCGATTTGCCGACCCGGCTTGGTGCGTGCGGTCCTCGACGGGAGCCACGGCTACGGTGGCGGAGCATGAGGAACCGAACGGCTCGCGTCCCCTTGGCGACACGACGCACCACTGGATTGTTCCGAAGTCCGACCCCTTCGTCCTGCACCTGTCCGTGGACCGGGACGACCACCTCGTCGAGCTGAGGCCTAGCGCGGTTCGTATACGGCGCGCTGCCCTGTTTCCCGACGTCGACGCGGAGCGGCTCGAAACGCCGGAGGAAGAACTGTTCGAATCGCTCTGGGAAAAACCGTGGGAGGCGGCGCACCTCTCCGGCGACGGCGACGGCCGCTATCGGCTCGCGATATTCGATCGTCAGCGAACGGTCGCGCGCCGCAGGCTCGTCGCGTCCATCAGCTTCGATGGTCCGGAGCGCCTGCTGCTGCAGGGTCCAGCCGAAGTTATACCTACGCGCAGCTCGTCTGAGACCGTCCTGCGCTGGGTGCGGACCGGTCGGGACATGACCTCGTACGCCGGCGCAGGCGGCGACACCTCTATCGAGTCGCTGGTCGGACTGCGTAACCCGAACACCCCGGCGCTCGTTCATCTGGCGACTGCCGACAATGGCCCGACGGGCGGCTACCAGCCGACGGTGATTCAGGCGCCGGTCGCTGCACGGACGGATACCCGCTTCGTCCACAGGCGGCTTGCCCAGATCCTGCTCTGGCCGACCCCGCAGGTCGGACACGAGATTGACCTTCCGCGCCGGCCCGCCGGAGCCGACAACGGCGCAGGAGCGGACGACCCCGCCGTTGCGCTCTGCGACGCGACCGGCGCGGCCGAGTTTGCCTCTGTGGACGGTGCGGAGGCGATGCAACTGGTCGAGATCGAGCAGCGCGCCGCGCCGGCAATCAATAGCAACGTCGGCTACGATGGAAAATGGAAGGCGGCACATTTCGACCTCGTCGCGACGCGCGGGCCTGACCGGATGACGATGCTGCGGTTCCACGTCCGCGGGGGGAACGGTGCGATCCCGACCGGCGGGCTGTCCGTGGACCTGACGTTTACGCAGCAGGCGAACGGGGACACAGGGGCCGACGCGGCCCCCGCGAACGGCACGCTTGACCTTGAGCTTGAACCGCATTTCGACGGTCTAGCGCAGATCACCGCATTCGACCTGATCCTGCGGGAGGTCGACGGTGACCGCCTCACCGTTGAGCTCCTCTGGGCGGCTGCCAATCACGCGCGCGTCCGCACCACGATCTTCAGCTTGAACGATCTGGCGACGCGCGGCGCGGTCTTCGAAACTCCGAGCGCGTGCGACCTCTCGTTCAGACTGTCGTCCAACGATCCGGTTTGGATCGACGCTTCGCTGCTGCATTCGTCGCGCCCGCAGACCAGTCCAGACCAGTTCGATTTCAGCTGGATCTTCGGCCCGATCGATTCCGACGAGACCGATCCGCAACGGGCGCTGCGTCCGGAACGTCTCTCCCGCGCACTTGAAGCGCAGGCGACGATCCGCGGACTGTCAAAGCCGATCCGCATCGAGAACGCGGGCGGATGAGCGGGGCGTCGACAGGAGGGAGAGCGGTCGGCTCCATCATCGCCGGGGAGCCTGCGCATCGACACACTCGCGTTGGAAACCATGAGGTATTGCTATGAATGCAAGACGAAATATATCGAACCGGCTGCTCATGGCGGCGATGTTTTTTGCCGTGGGTGGCGCGTCGCTATGCAGCGGCGCAGGGCCCGCCTCGGCGCAGTCGGCGCGGATGTTGATCGCGATCCCGGACTCGTCGAGTGCCGAGCAGTTCGTTGCGGCGTTCGAGCAGGTTCCCGATGTCGCGGAGGCCGGCTTTTCGGTCGAGACCAGGATCATGCCGCCGAATGTCGTGCTCGACGCGATGGCGAGCGGTGTCGTCGACGCGGCGCTGGTGCCCCTCGCCGCCGTTGCCGGAGGTGAAGACGCGTACGCACAGCTTCTGCTCCAACCGCAACTCGCCGATACCCTCGACGAACAGATCGGGCTACAGGGATCGCTGCTCGGAAGCGCCGTCATGTCGGACGTCGAGAGCGAAGGGCTCCTGCCTCTCGGGTTCTGGAACGATGCGCCCAGCGGGATCGTATCGAGCGTGCCGATCGTCGCCGCGACAGACCTCCAAGGACTGAAGGTCAGGACGCCGAGCAATTCGGCGCTCGGGGCGATGCTTCGGGACGACTACGGCGCATCAACGGTGGAGTGGGCGTTCTCCGAGGTCTATCCCGCCCTCAGAAACGGGGCCATCGACGCGGCGGAGGTTCCGCTCGCGCAGCGTTCTAGCGGGCCGAGCCTGAACGATCTCGTTGGCGCCGTGCAGGGCGGGAGCATCATCCGGACGCGGTTCAATCCCGGCGTCGTGTTCGCGGGACTGGAATGGTATCTGACGCTCACTGCAAAGCAGCAGCGCGTTTTGGGCGAGGCGATCCGTGAGGCACAGGCGGGAAACGTCGCCGAGCTTCAGGAGCACGAGGAGGCCCTCGCCGCCATCGCGAGCACGGCTCGCGTCAACTACACGACGTTCCGCCAACTCGATGCGCAGGCGCCTGACGGAACGCGTGAGGATATCGGCGAGAAGGCTCGCGAACTGTACCTGCGTGAGGACGGCTTGGGACGCGCCGATGCCCTCCATTTGCTGGAAATGATCGAAGGCGCGAGACGCGGAACGGGACCGCTCGACCGCCGCTCCGACGCGTCACCGGTCGAGTCCGGCGATGACGCGGCGGGACCCATGGTACTCTTCGCAACGGACCGTCGCGACGATCGGGGGAGCGTCCTCATCGACCGCTTCCCCGCCGCAGGGGTGTCCTCGCCGATCTCCTGCGGCCGTCTGGCGACCGATTTCTCGCCGGGCGACGACGCGGGGGTCTACACGAGACCGGTCGAGCTTTATGCCGGGACGGCCGTTGACACGGACGAAACATGTGTTCAGCGCATTCGCGATCTCGTTTTTGAGACCGGCGGCCGGCTCATCGTGATGATCCCCGGGTTTGCGAACACGTTCGAGACCGCGATGAAGCGAGGCCTCTCCTTCGCACGAGACGTCGACGCACCCGCACCAGTACTCATCTGGTCGTGGCCTTCACTCGGGATCACCGGTGGCCGCAGCTACAGCAGCGATGAGGCGAAGATCGGCTTCAGCCGACCTCATCTCGAAGCGTTCCTGGAGGCTCTCGCCGCAATGCCGGAAATCAGTCGGATCGACTTAGTCAGCCACAGCATGGGCGGGCGTCTTGCCAGCCTCATTCAGGAGACGGCCACGCTCGCCCCATTGAAGCTTGCGATCTACGTTGCGCCGGACGTCCCGACACTGAGCTTTGCCCAGCGCTACGGTCTGCCGTCCCACGCTGAGGCGACGCTCTATGCTTCCAAATCGGACTATGCGCTCACCGTATCCGAGTGGAAGCACAAGGACGAGCGCGCCGGGCGAGCGGGTGCGCAACTCTTCGTCGCGGGTCGGCTCGATACGATCGACACGAGTACACTCGACCGCGGCTTCTTCAGCTGCATGTGGGGGTTCCTTCGCGCGCGCTGGAACATCTGCGACCACTACAATGCACTGACCCGCGCGGAGGCGGTTGCCGATTTGCGCCGGCTGGTCCATTTTGGTGACCCGGCAGAGAAGCGAGATCTGCGAAAGCGAACGAAACGCGGGCTTCCCTACTACGAGGTCGAGCCAGCGGAGTTCTGATGCCGGGGAGCCTACGATCGTAGCCGGACGCCATTGCTGTCCGGCGACCCCCTCATGCGGGCGGCAGTCGCGGACGTCCGAGGTACGACGGGAAGCGCGCCGGGCGGACCGCATGTAGACGTTAGCATGTCGCGCTCCGTGGATCAGATCGTGTCCACGCCGTCCTCGTCAATGATTAGAACATCGTTTCATAATTCTGAAACGTACTTCGGTTGCTTGACGACAGAAACGTTAGGTTTGCTCGCGGAATGAAGGGAGGCTAGCCACCGGTCGACAAAGGGATGTAACGTTCAAGTGGTCAATTGCCTGAGATCACGAATGGAACAATGCGCTCTACAAAGGCGGGACAGGACTAAGCGCCACCAATTGAAGGAGATAAGACATTGCCGGTGAATTTCTCAGATCTGAAGAATAACTATCCGCTAAAAGATCGCAAAAAACTATATGATGATCTTGGCGGAGAATGGCCAGGACTGATCGACGACCCAAACTACCAGAACACATGCGCAATACGCTTATCCGTGGCGTTTAAGTCAAGCAACGTGAAGATTGGTGACGCGTATAAGGAAGCCATCGAAGGGGACGGTTCGCCCCTAATCATCAAGGTCAAGACGATGGGGAAGTTCGTGAGCGACACCTTCGGCACATCCTA
The DNA here is from genome assembly GCF_022865125.1 of Acuticoccus sp. I52.16.1. Taxonomy (NCBI): domain Bacteria; kingdom Pseudomonadati; phylum Pseudomonadota; class Alphaproteobacteria; order Hyphomicrobiales; family Amorphaceae; genus Acuticoccus; species Acuticoccus sp. I52.16.1. The sequence goes on from NZ_CP094828.1 coordinate 2,526,354, forward strand.
TTGGGGTATGAGTAAGAACCCGGGTGATGAGATAGGCAAGGATGACTTACCGAAAGCTTCCGGCATCATCGTCTACCATGCGGATTGGGCTGACGCTTCGGGCCACTTCGATCTCTGGACAGGCTCAAGTTTTGTTGGCGCAGGTACACTAGACGATGTCGCGGATGGCTTCGCGCTAGAACTATGGAAGATCGACTGATTGTGGCCGGCGAAACTTAGCACGATTTATAGGAGATGGCCTTGGCGCATGTCATTCTTGTTCACGGAGCAGCGGCAAATCGGTTAAGCTGGTTTGAAGTGCCAGCGGGGTTGAGCGCGGAGGGACACGAGGTACGCTGGCCGACACTTCCGGGTCACTCTGAAATACTGGAAACGCCTGAACGTAACTCAACTACCATGGAGACTATGTCGAAAGGGTAGCGGAAAACCTGCCTGATACTGGCAAAGCCGTCCTAGTTGGCCATTCAATGGGTGGATTTACAATCTCTCAGGTCGCTGCGGTTCATCCTGGCCGAGTTGAGCGGCTGGTTTATGTTGCCGCGATGTTACCCGGCAACGGCGAGACTCCTTGGGATATAATGGGGCGCTCCGGAACCGGTCCCGACGACATAGTCATGGAGTTCCTTGGACATGGACCGACCGCGCTGAAGGGTTTGTCGCGCCAACCAAACGCGCCGTTGACAGCTGCTTTCGCACCTGGCGCCAACTTCGAAGATCTGGAGAAACACTACATACTCTGCACGGCAGATGGCATACTGCCGCGAAGTCTCCAGGAGGAGATGAGCGCCGTCTGGCCGAATGTGAGCGTTAGTCAGCTAGCCAGCGACCACCTTCCGCAACTTTCGGTTCCCGAGAAACTTAAACGGGAGCTAGTCGAAATAATCGGCTGACAATCTCGAACGACGTTATAGTAAATTAGGCCCAGGACCCATAAACACGATCCGTTAATACGGATCTGATTCCACGGTCTCCGAAGGGAGATCGCCATGAGCAACGCGCACTTCTGGCTGAGCGAGACGCAGTTCGATCGCCTCGTGCCACACCTCCCAACCGATACGAGAGGCAAGCCACGGGTCGATGATCGCCGGGTGATCAGCGGCATCATCCACGTCTTGAAGTCCGGCTGCCGGTGGAAAGATGCGCCCGAGGCCTACGGGCCGCACAAGACGCTGTACAACCACTTCGTTCGGTGGGCTGCGAAAGGCGTGTGGATCGACGTATTCCATGCCCTCGCCGCGGCCGGTGGACCACCCGCGGCGATCCTGATCGACTCGTCCGCAGTGAAGGCGCATCGCTGCGCGGCAGGCGGCAAAGGGGGGAGCGGGCGCAGGCGATCGGTCGCTCGCGCGGCGGGCGCACGACCAAGATCCACGCCCTGACCGACGGCTTCGGCAGACCGGTCGCCTTCCACCTCACCGGCGGCCAGGCGGCGGATTGCCGAGCCGCCGAGGAACTCCTCGAGGAGATGCCTGACTGCCGGGTTGTCCACGCCGACAAGGCCTACGATACCAACGCCATCCGCCGTGCGATTGAAGCCCGGGATGCCCTGCCGAACATCCCGCCGAAATCCAACCGGCGCTTGAAGAGCTGCTTCTCGTCCTTCCTCTACCGGGACCGGAACGCCATCGAGCGCATGTTCGGGCGCCTGAAGGACTTCCGTCGCATCGCCACACGCTACGACCGCCCGGCGACGAACTTCCTCGCCGCACTCATTTGCTACTGGTTGTGAGTCCTGAGCCTAGGAGCACGCTGCCGCGGCGGACGCGTCGGTGGTGTTCCGCAAGAAGCTGTCCCGGCCGCAGCTTGTCCGTTTTTCTGCCAGTCGCGACAGAACCGAATAACCGTTCAAACCATCAGTCGGATTGTCGGATTGAATGTCACAATGACTTAAACGGCGGAGAACGTTCGCTCCCAGACCCACTCCCTCCGCCATCAATTGAGTTCGAACCGATCTCCGTTTGCTGGGCGATCGCTAGAACTGCCAACCTACGTGCGGTCCAGCAGTAAGAGCTGTTGACTGCCGGCTGGCCCGGATGCGGATATTTCGTTCTCTCGACGGCTCCGTTCTCACAAGCTGTTGACCGCGCGGTTTGGGTCAACAGCTCTGATCGCCGCTCACCGCCAGAGCTCATTGTCCGTCGCATCACCTCATTTCGCTTTTCCGCTCGGTAGGCGACGGTACTGAGCCAAACCTACCGGCCAGCGAGCAATGCCCCACCCGCACCTGGCCGCCGCCGTATCTCCTTTACCGGTCGCTTAGAGCACTTCGCGCTCAGTCCGGGTCATAGCCGGCGGCTCGGAAGTAGGCTCGGGCTTCGTCTGGCGTGACGAGGTCGAGGACCGCGCCGATGCGGTCCCACAGGTCATCGACGGTTCGCTCCGCCGCCTTTCGAAGGAGCGCCTTGATCTTGGCGAAGGCCATCTCGATCGGGTTGAAGTCGGGGCTGTAGGGCGGGGGAACATGAGCCTCGCCCCGGCGCTCTCGATCAGGTCGCGAACGCGCCAACCCTTGTGACTGCCGAGGTTGTCCATCACGACGACGTCGCCCGGCGACAGGCATGGTGCGAGAACCTGCTCCACGTAGGCCTCGAACCATACGCCGTTGATCGCCCGGTCGAGCACCATAGGCGCGACGATCCCGGACAGCGAGAGCCCGGCGACCAGCGTGGTCGTCTTCCAATGGCCGAACGGCAGCGGCATGCGCAGCCTTGTCCCCCGGGCGCAGCGGCCGTGGGTGCGGGCCATCTTCGTGTTGGCCCAGGTCTCGTCGATGAAGATCAGGCGCTCGGCGTCGAGCTCGTCCTGCCCGTCGAACCAGGCGTGCCGCCGGGCAAGGACATCCGCGCGGTCCTGCTCGGCCGCGTGGCCGGTCTTTTTTTGCGCGTGATCCCGTGGCGACGGAAGAAGCGCGACAGCGCCGAGATGGAGACCGTGCCGCCGCTCTCACCGAGCCTTGCCTTCAGCTCGACCAGGGTGATGTCGCCGGTGCCGTCCAGGATCGCGAGGATGCGCTCGGCGTGGGCTTCGGTGACGTGGGACCAGCGGTCGCCGCCCTGGCGCTTGGCGCGGCAAGAGCCGGTGCGTTGCCAAGCCTCGTACCATCGGATCGCCGGTAAGCGTCCGGTGAGCGGGCGTTTGTGACGTTCGCGATCTGGTCCAGCTTTCGAAAGTAACTTGGCAAGTTGTTTCGAAACGAGCGGGTCGGATGGGGCGGATCGAGATCCTGACGGGGCGAGAGCGTCGGCGGCGGTGGAGCGAGGACGAGAAGCTCCTGATGCTGGCGGAAGCCGAGGACGAGGGCATCGCGCTCGCCGAGGTGGCGCGGCGGCACGACGTCCACCCCCAGCAGCTGTACGCCTGGCGCAGCATGATGCGGAAGGTGTCGTCGCCGGCCGTGCCGGTGCCGGCATTCCTGTCGGTCGAGATCACCGAGCCGTCGGCGCCAGAGCCCGCACCGGAGCGACGCCGCCGCACGAAGGCGGTGGAGGTGACGCTGCGCAACGGGCGGCGTCTGCGTGTTGATCCGGAGATCGCGCCGGAGACGCTGGCCCGGCTCATCCAGACGTTGGAGAGCGCATGATCGGCCCCGGCACCGGCGTGCGCGTCTATCTCGCCTGCGGCCCGACCGACATGCGCAAGGGGATCGCCGGGCTCGCCGCCGCGGCGCAGGAGGTGCTGCGGCAGGACCCGTGCTCAGGCGCGGTGTTCGCCTTCCGCGGCAGGCAGGGCGATCGGCTGAAGCTCCTCACCTGGGACGGCCAGGGCTTCTGCCTCTATTACAAGGTTCTGGAGCGCGGGCGCTTTCCCTGGCCGTCGCGGGCGGACGGCACGGCGCGGCTGACCGCGGCACAGCTGGCGATGCTGTGGGAGGGCATCGACTGGCGCCGCCCGTCCTGGAGTGCGCCGCCGCAACGCGTCGCCTGACGGATCGGCTGTCGGCGAGGGCGGAAAGCGCTTCCGGTCCATCGCATTCTTCGTAAAATCAAGGGCATGCGGACTGATTCGCTGCCCTCCGATCCCGATGCACTGAAGGCGATCATCCGCGCGCAGGCGAGCGAGCTCGCGGCCAAGGGCAGCGTGATCGAACAGCTCAAGGCCGAACTCGCGGTCCTGAAGCGGATCCGGTTCGGCACCTCCTCGGAGAAGCTCGCCCGGATCATCGACCAGCTCGAACTGGCGCTCGGCGAGTGCGAGGCGGACGAGGCCGCGGCCGAAGAAGAGCGCGCCATGCCGGCCATTGCGCGCGCAAAGGCCGATCGACCCGCGCGCCAGCCCTTGCCGCCCCACCTGCCGCGCGAGGCGGTCGTTCACGCGCCCCCTGCGACGTGTCCGGACTGCGGCGGCGTCGACGTCCTGAAGCGCGGCGAGGACGTCACGGAGGTGCTGGAATACGTGCCCGCGTCCTTCCGAGTGATCCGGCGCGTGCGCCCGCGGGTGGTGTGCCGATCCTGCGACCGGGCGATGCAGGCGCCGCCGCCACGCCTGCCGATCGAGCGTGGCAAGCCGGGCCCCGGCCTCGTCGCCCACGTTCTCGCGGCGAAGTACTGCGACCACCTTCCGCTCTACCGCCAGGCCGAGATCTACGCCCGCGAAGGCGTCGACCTCTCCCGCTCCACGATGGCCGACTGGGTCGGCCGGGCGGCCGCGCTGATGGAGCCCCTCACCGAGGCTCTCGCCGCGCACGTCTTCTCGGGCGATCGCCTGCATGGCGACGACACGCCCGTGCCGGTGCTCGCCCCTGGCAACGGCAAGACGCGGCAGGGTCGGCTGTGGGTCTATGTGCGCGACGGCCGCCCCGCCGGCGATGCGCAGACGCCGCCGGCCGCCTGCTATCGCTTCACCCCGGACCGCAAGGGCATCCATCCGCAGCGCCACCTCGAGCCGTTCCGCGGCGTGCTGCACGCCGACGGCTACGCGGGCTTCAAGGACATCTACAAGGCCAGCGGCACGGACGAACCGCGCGTCCTAGAGCACTTCGCGCTCAGTCCGGGTCATAGCCGGCGGCTCGGAAGTAGGCTCGGGCTTCGTCTGGCGTGACGAGGTCGAGGACCGCGCCGATGCGGTCCCACAGGTCATCGACGGTTCGCTCCGCCGCCTTTCGAAGGAGCGCCTTGATCTTGGCGAAGGCCATCTCGATCGGGTTGAAGTCGGGGCTGTAGGGCGGGAGGAACACGAGCCTCGCCCCGGCGCTCTCGATCAGGTCGCGAACGCGCCAACCCTTGTGACTGCCGAGGTTGTCCATCACGACGACGTCGCCCGGCGACAGGCATGGTGCGAGAACCTGCTCCACGTAGGTCTCGAACCATACGCCGTTGATCGCCCGGTCGAGCACCATAGGCGCGACGATCCCGGACAGCGAGAGCCCGGCGACCAGCGTGGTCGTCTTCCAATGGCCGAACGGCAGCGGCATGCGCAGCCTTGTCCCCCGGGCGCAGCGGCCGTGGGTGCGGGCCATCTTCGTGTTGGCCCAGGTCTCGTCGATGAAGATCAGGCGCTCGGCGTCGAGCTCGTCCTGCCCGTCGAACCAGGCGTGCCGCCGGGCAAGGACATCCGCGCGGTCCTGCTCGGCCGCGTGGCCGGTCTTTTTTTGCGCGTGATCCCGTGGCGACGGAAGAAGCGCGACAGCGCCGAGATGGAGACCGTGCCGCCGCTCTCACCGAGCCTTGCCTTCAGCTCGACCAGGGTGATGTCGCCGGTGCCGTCCAGGATCGCGAGGATGCGCTCGGCGTGGGCTTCGGTGACGTGGGACCAGCGGTCGCCGCCCTGGCGCTTGGCGCGGCATGAGCCGGTGCGTTGCCAAGCCTCGTACCATCGGATCGCCGTGGACGGGGCGACCTCGAACCGCGCCGCGGCCTGCCGGCGGGACATTCCATCGTCGATGGCGCGAACCACGCGAAGGCGAAGATCCTCAGAGAGCAGCTTGGGCATCATGACTGGCCCCCCATCGCCAGCCATGATGCTGAATCAGACTTCCGCTGATTCGGGAATCCCACAGCGATTCATTCCGAGCGCGAACCGCTCTAGAGGCGGCCTGCTGGGCCCATGTCAGGCGCAAGTTCTTCGACCTCGCCGCCGGCGGCAAGGCGCCGCTGGCCGAGGCCGCGCTGGAGCGGATCGGCGAACTCTACGAGATCGAGAAGCGGGTCCGAGGTTCACCGGCTCCCGAGCGCGAGCGGATCCGGCAAGCCGAGGCGGCGCCCAAGGTCGCCGCGCTGAAGACATGGCTGGAGCGCCAGCTCGCCCGCCTCCCGGCCAAGAGTGAGACCGCGAAGGCGATCCGCTATGCCCTGGCGCGGTGGCAGGCGCTCGAGCGATACCTCGGCGACGGACGCATCGAGATCGACAACAACGCCGCCGAGCGAGCCATCCGCCCGATCGCGCTCGGCCGCAAGAACTGGCTGTTCGCAGGTTCCGACAGGGGCGGCGAGCGCGCCGCCGGCATCCTGTCGCTCATCGAGACTGCCCGTCTCAACGGCCTCGACCCGGAGCGCTACCTGCGCGACGTTCTCACCCGCATCGCAGAACACCCGATCAACCGGATCACCGAACTCCTGCCCTGGAACATCGCTGAAACCGCCTGACCGGCCTCTCCGGACGGTTACGATCGCCGTGGACGGGGCGACCTCGAACCGCGTCGCGGCCTGCCGGCGGGACATTCCATCGTCGATGGCGCGAACCACGCGAAGGCGAAGATCGTCAGAGAGCAGCTTGGGCATCATGACTGGCCCCCCCCATCGCCAGCCATGATGCTGAATCAGACTTCCGCCGATTCGGGAATCCCACAGCGATTCATTCCGAGCGCGAACCGCTCTAGGGGATGAGCCTCTCGGTCAACTGGAGGACGAGAAGAAGTCCGCCGCTTTCATTATACGCTTTACTCGCCCGTCGGCCATTTCCAAGATCGTGTCGCAGATCGTTAGCGTCGATAGACGATGCGTGATGATGATTAGGGTGCGCGTCCCCACCAGCCCGCGTAATTCGTTCATGATCTGGGTCTCGGTATCAACGTCCAGCGCGCTCGTCGCTTCGTCAAGGAAGAGCACTGCCGGGTCGTTGTAAAGCGCGCGGGCGATCGCAAGACGTTGACGCTGGCCGCCCGACATGCGCCCGCCCCGTTCGCCGACATGCGCCTGAAGTCCGTTCGGATCCGCCGCAACGTAGGGCTCGAGCGCGGCGAGGCGGATGGCCTCGCGCACGCGGTCCATGTCTGGCTTGTCATGCCCGAAGGCGACATTGGCGGCGATCGTATCGTCGCTGATAAACACCGATTGGGCGACATAGCCGACCGACGTCCGCCACGCCGCGAGGGCTTGTGCATCGAGCGCCTTGCCGTCGACATCTAGAGCGCCGGAGGAGGGCTGGAGCAGGCCGAGCATCACGTCCATGAGGGTGGATTTCCCAGCTCCACTCGCTCCGACGATACCGATGCAGCTGTTGCGCGGCACGACAAGATTGACCCCCTGAAGGGCCGAGCGCTCAGCGTCGGGGTAGGAATAGGTGACGTCGGTGAGGGTGAACGTGCGAAAGCCCGCCACAGCCTGAACAAGCGCTTGCGGGACATAACCCTGCGGCGAGGAAGGCGCGGGGGTCCGGACTTCCTTGAGCACGTTGCGCACCACGGCCTCACCAGTGCGCATGCCTTGCAACGTCTGCAGCGCGAGCTGCACTCCCGGCAGGATACGGTAGCCGGCCAGCAGAAAGACAGCGGCCTTGGGCATCATGGCGGTGAGCGCCAGGGGAGACGTCAGTGCCATGATGATGACTACAACGATGATGCCGGCAAAGACGAACACCTCGACAATGGGCCGCGGCGCCACGCGCAGAAACTCCGCACGGGCTGCGATGTTGGCATAGTGGAAAACCAAGGACTGGTACTGCCGGACAGCGCTCTCCTCACTGCCGCGAAGCTTCATCTCCTTGTGCCCGGCAAAGATCTCGATCACCCGCGTAAACCGTTGCTCGTTGATTTCCCGCATCCGCTGACCGGCACGCTTCAACCGCCGGACGGTAATGAAATACATGGCTGTCGCGATAAGACCCAGGAGAAAGGCCGTACCGAGCGCCACCACGGCATCGACGAAAAGCATCATTGCGATAAGAAACACAATGATGGTGAGACGCGAGAACGCCTCGATCATCGGAAATATGAAGCGCTGAGCAGCTTGATTTGTTTCCCCCAGAACAAGATTGCCTAAAGCTCCCGAGTGGCGAGTGGCAAAGAATGCGTAGGGGCGGGAAAGTATGGTGCGCAGCATGTTCCGCGACAGCTCGGCTTGCGTTCCGTGCATCCACTTGAGACGCATGCGTTCCACCAGGAGGAATGACGTTTGCCCGACGATGATGAGGCCGGCCGCCACCACGCCGAGAACCACCAGAAAATCTCGTGGCGACGAGAACCCGAGCGAGCTGTAGACCTTTGCCAGTCGGCCGCCACTCACCGCCTGCTCGGGGCCCAGGGCCACCGCGACAAACGGCCCGATGGCCGCCACGCCGGCGGCCTGAGCTAGGCCCACGACCACATAAAGCCCGATGAGCACCCAGAAGGTGCGTCGCCGGCGTGGCGAGAGAACGGAAAGGAGGTCTGCAACGGTCTTCAGCACGTGTGAGGCGATCTCGCTATGTCGGTGACCCGGCGGCTTCGATGTATGGAGCAGTGTCATGCCGCAAATGTGGGCCGGGGATGGCTCACACCGGGCATTCAGAAGGTAAGGAAACGCGGACAAGACTTATCAGGTCAGATTACCACAAAGGGTCGTCGAACTTTCCTCACCCTTCGTGGGGTGCGCGCCTCTGCTCGTCGATCAGGCCGCGTATCGCGTTGAAATACCATAACTTATAGAGCGCGTAATCAAACCCGGCGCGGCCATCCAGAAGGCCTCGCTTGAGAAAGTAGGCGACGGCGAAATAGAAGAACGGATACCACCACCGATCAAGATTGGCATACTTGAACCGCTGACGCTTCGTTAGGTGTGCCGCAGAGCCAAGCCCCTGGTTGTGCAGCACTTCGTGGCGCCGTGCTTCCCACCGGGCATAGTCGATGTGGCGCGTAAAAAATCGGTCGAGGCCTCGAAAATCGCGATGATCGATCCGCGCCGCAATCTCCCCGGTAGGGCCGTCCAGGACCGGGTGCTCGTGGATCTCCATGTCGAGTGTGCTCCAGCCATCCTCCTCGATGCGCTCGAAAAGGCCGCGTCCGACGCGGATGAGCGCGAGCTTACGCTGGGGAACGCCATGCTTCAGTTCCCGCCCCATGAAATGGTTTGTGTAATTTATCCAGTAACCAGCCCTGTCACTGCCAGGAAGGGTGCGGGCAAGTTCGTCGCAAAAGGTCTCAGGGATCTGCTCGTCGGCATCGAGGAACAGCACCCAAGGTGCCGCGAGCCTCTCGTTGATGAGAATGTGATTGCGCTTCTTCGGATAGCGCCCGTTCCAGGCGAAAGGGATGAGGCGTGCGCCCATGTGCTTCGCAATCGCCGCTGTCTCGTCGGTGGAGCCTGAATCCACAACGACAACTTCGGCAAAGCGCGACAGACATCGAAGGCAACCTGGCAGGTTGCGCGCCTCGTTTCTGGTGGGGATGACGACGCTGACTGGAAGGACAGCGTTCATGGTTCGACCGCCCGCATCACCCGCCGCCCCACAACGCGCGCCGGGTTACCAGCGGCGATGGCCCCCGCCGGCACATCGCGCATCGCGACCGAGCGCGCGCCCAATACGGCCAGCTCGCCGACACTGACGTTCGGGCCCACGAAGGCATCGGCGCAGACCCATGCCCCGGCTCCGATGATGATCGGCGGCTTCAGAAGCGGCATCGCCGCATCGCGGAAATCATGTGTCCCGGCACAAAGGTGCGCCCCTTGAGAGATCGTCGCATCGGCGCCGATGGTGATTGGTCCCAGCGCGTACAGGATGGCACGATCACCGATACCTGCCCGATCGCCGATCGACAAGTTCCAGGGAATCGCGATTTTCACTGTCGGATGAATTTGCACGTTGTGTCCAACCCGCGCGCCGAACGCCTGCAGGAGCGCCGTGCGTACTGCCCATAACGGCCGTGGCGTCAGGCGGAAGAGCGGCTGGGCAAGGGCCCACAGAATACGACCGGCAAGTTCCGACCGTGTCCACTTCGAGGCGCGGCGGTTGGCAGTGATGTCCAGCGATGGCGGAGCACCGTTTGTTCGCGTCACGCTCGCCTCAGATTCGCAGCGGACGGTTGCCGGGATCCAGCACCGAGGAAAGACGCATGTCGGTGCGGTTCTCCACCATCCAGGCCCATGCCGTTTCGATCATGCGGTCAAGGCTCTCCCGCGGCTTCCAGTCGAGTTCGGCTGCGGCGAGATCGCCTGAAGCGGTCAGGGTTGGCGGATCGCCGGGTCGGCGCACTATCACTCTGCAGGGCACGGTGCGTCCGGTGATGCGCTCGGCCGCCTCCACCATCTCGCGCACCGAAGTGCCCTGCCCGCTCGCAAGGTTCCAGGTGCGCACCCGCCCTGGTTCGATCGCCTTCAGCGCCTTCTCATGGGCGCGGGCAAGATCGCAAACATGCACATAATCGCGCACACAAGTGCCGTCGGGGGTATCCCAGTCGTCGCCGAGAACCGAGAGATGAGGGATCTGTCCAGCCGCCGCCTGCAGGACCAGCGGCAGAAGGTGGGTCTCGGGATCATGCTCCTCGCCGATCTCCCCCTCCGGGTCCGATCCTGCGGCGTTGAAATAGCGCAGCACCGCCGCCCCTATTCCAAAGGCGGCGGTATGATCGGCAAGCATGTCCTCCACCATCAGCTTGGTGCGACCGTAAGGATTGATGGGGTTTTGGGGCGTTGTCTCGCGGATCGGAATTTCCTGGGCTATCCCGTAGGTTGCGCAGGTGGAGGAAAAGACGATCTTCTCCACCCCGACCATGCGCATCGCTTCCAGGAGCGCCAGAGAGCCGGCGACGTTTGTGCGGTAGTAAAGGTCGGGGCGATCGACCGATTCCCCGACATAGGCGAGCGCTGCAAAGTGCAGCACGGCCTCGATGCGTTCGGCACGCATGACCTCCACGAGACGCTCGGTATGGAACAGGTCACCGTGGTAGAAGGGGCCCCACTTCACGGCCCATCGGTGGCCGGTGCGCAGATTGTCATAGACGATCGGCTCGTGCCCTGCCGAAGCGAGAGCCTTGGCCGTGTGTGAGCCAACGAAGCCCGCTCCCCCAGTCACCAATACGCGCATCTCATCCCAACCCCTAATGGCCCGGCAGGAGCTTATAAAAGGCTTGCATGCATTAGACCACCAACGCACGTCATCCATCAGGACAAGCAGCCATGCCCCCGCGGATCCTCCGCGCAGAGCTTATCGGTTCACAGTCCCGGGGACGCGCATTGCGGCCATGCGCCGGGCATTCCGGTGGCCTGCAACCTGAAGGCTACTTGAACACAGGAAACCGTACCATCACGAAACCGTCAGCCGGCAGAGACGAAGATAGACTGAGCCGCCTACTGGTCGAGGGCCTTCAATTTCCATGGGCGGGGGACGTCCGCGACGGCTGCCGGGTCGCGGACGTCGACAGCCGCACTTTAAATTCACTCTACATGCAGTCAGTTCTATTGGCTGCAGCAATCATTGCGTAATCCTCCGAATAAACTTGCTCTATAGCCTTTAGGATTTCCGCATTCATCAACGATTCACGGGACGGAACAGATCTGCTTTCCTTCCAGCGTCGGCGGAGGATTTCAGAGGGCATCAGCTCCGCACCGTCTTCGACAAACTCTTGCGCAGATGTAGAATTTATCTTTTCTCTAAAGAATTTCTCGGCAACTTCTGCGGGAAATAATCGATAAGACGCCTCAGTAAGGTCAGCCAAATCCACTGCCGTATTGTAAAAAATCGGAGCAAGATGTCTGACCTGGGGCTTCACATGAGGATCTATGTATTTCCCTCTCCACTTGTTAAACGCAGCATAACCTTGTATATAACTAAACACAAAATCATTAAATGATAATTTCTCGGGGTTATTGCCTATTGATTTATGAACTGATTCCCATATATCAGAATTCCATTCTCTTATAATAAACTTATTCTTAAAAAGGGAGATCACCCTTTCAACAGGATTTCTGTAAACAAAAATTGAACAGCTTACAGTTTTTGTGTCATTAAAATTTTTCAGCAAGTGGTATTCCCTCAAAAAATCTATCTCCTTACCAGCCTCTAACCGAGATTTATGCTCTGATGTCTGGGCAATCATATGCTTAAATGATGAGCACCCATTTTTCCTGATGTATGTATACAAATATCGCACCCCTCCAATCTCGAACCAGAAGTGGGGCCCCCCTCCGAGGGGAATGCTACGCTGACGGATCACATCCCTTATGTTCTTCCTCGAAAGAAAAGACGCAATATCATTTATTTTCGGACGGTTGTCTAACCCTATCCCAAGCTTCAGGGACGGAGTTTCATCTTTTTGAAAAGTCACGCCTCGCATTCCCACTTCGGATTGGTTCCGAGAATCTCCACCCAGCGCCGCACCCACACCTCAGCCGAGTAAGCGGCGGCGAAGTTCCGCGATGCAACGCCGAACTCGGGCAGCCGCGCGTAAGTCGCGTCGATTGCGAGCAAGGCGCGGGCCAGGGCCTCGGCATCCCCCGTTGCCACGATGAAGCCATTGACGTGGTCGCGCACATTCTCCACCGCACTTCCGCAGGCCGAGGCTGCCACCACAGGAAGTCCCGCCGCGCATGCCTCAACCAGCGCCAGTGGCCACGGGTCGAAGCGGCTCGCCATCACGAAGCATCCCGCCGCAGCGAGTTCATCACGCATCTCCGAAGGCTGGCGGAAGCCGTGATCTGAGATGCCTTCCACCCCTTCGAGCAATTGGACGAGCTCGCCCTGTCCGCAGGTGACGAGTTCGAACGGCTCGGCCGCACCGGCACGGTAGAGCCGATAAGCCTCGACCAGAACGTCGAGGGCCTTCTCCTCGGCGTAGCGCCCAGCAAACAGGAAACGGCGCGGCCAGGGACCTTCGCTGCGCCGTTCGGCCACTCTCCCCAGTTCTTCGCAGTCCACCCCGTAGAGACCACGCGCGATCCGCGCCTCCGGCACCCCGAGCCGCACGGCATACTGGAAAGATCGCTCGCCGGTGACCACCACCCGGTCCATTCGCCTCAGATAACGCTGCAGCGCGAACCGGGCGAGACGCTGTCGCAAGTCGCCGCGCCAGGGCGTGTCCATCGTCATGATGAAGCGCATCCTGGCGAATTCGGCCCGCTCGGCGAGCGCCTTGTAGGTCGGGTTCATCCAACCCGGCACCACAATCACATTTGGCCGGTGAGCCGCTACGAGGGTGGCGATCTGCCCGATATTCTCGTGCTCGCCCGGCTCAAGAGCGTGCCAGTCGATGCCTGCCATCGTCTCGTGGGCAAAGCTGGTCGCATTCGATGAGCCGTAAGCGAGGACCTTCACCGCCACATCGGATCGCGCCGACAGGGCGCGCCAGCATGCGGCCATGTATCCGGAGATGTCGCTCCAGCAAAACACGACACGGAGCGGCTCGGCAGCAGTGCCGCTCTTCTCCCGCTCAGTCATTGATGGCCTTTCCTTCGCTTCGCCCGAAGCTACTCCTATTGCCTGCACCCCGCGGCGACAAGCGCTACCAGCACCGGCTCCGGGACCGGCGGGCGAGAACGAAGATGGGTATCGTGGCCGGGACGCCCGCCGGGACCTCCCCCGTTGCCTTCAGGACGGGACCGTGAGAGGGAGGATCAAGGGGACTTGGAGCCGGCCGGGACCGGGGCATGGATGAGCGCTGGAATCGTCTTTTCCGCCAACGACGCGGTACTCTCCTGGACGCTACCTTTTCTGACGAGCCTCAGGGCCCACAATCCCGATATTCCCCTTGCCCTCATTCCGTTCGACGCCGATTGCGAGGGCGTCTTGGACCTTGCCGGACGATTCGGGTTTACTGTCTTCGAGGACGAGAGCTTCGGACGCCTCGAGGCGATCGGCGCGCGCCTGGAACTTGGTCATTCCTCCTATGGCCCGCACTGGTTTCGCCGCTACGCCGCCTTCTGGGGGCCGTTCGAGCGGTTCGCCTATCTAGACGCGCGCCAAGTGATACTTGGCGATCTGACCGCCTTCGTGGAAGCGACCGCTACCTTCGGCATCGATCTTGCCTATTACGACACCGAACTCGACCAGGTCTACGCGCCCGGGCCAATGCGCACCCGTTTCCTGCGCGAGGGCGGCGCACGGGGCTTCAATTCCGGCCGCTGGGCCTCGCGCCGGGGCCTTTTCACGGTCGATGACTTCGAGACTCTGGTGGAGGCACAGATGACCGTGCGATCCGAACTCAATCCGCGCAATACGGACCAGGCGTTCATCAACCATGCCTGCGACGCCCACGGGGTAAGAATGGTGAAGATCTCTGACCTCCTGGGCGACACGGTCTCCTCAGGCTGGGCCCGCCAAAAAGGGCGCCCCTACCGCGACGAAGAGGGAGTGTGGCGACTGTGGGACCACGGCGGCAACGACCACAGGAAGCGTCTTCTCCTAATGCACTGGGCCGGCTACCAGGCAGGCGACCTTCTGCCAAACGGCCGGCTGCTCAGACATTTCGGCGGCCGCCTGCCCGTGCGCTGGAGCCGCCTCGCACGCAACTGCCTTGCTACGAACCGCACGATGCGCCGCCTGGCAGGACGACCGGAATGAGAAGCCTGAGGACGGCCTCGCGACCGGCCTATGCCCGCTATGCCGCCTCGAGCTTTTTTGCCCGCAGCCTTCACCTCGTGCGCAGCCGCCAACCGCATGGGGCCGACATCATCCTATTGGGCGGCTATCATGGCGAAAACAGCGGCGACTGGGCCATGGGCGAGGCCTTGATGGCACAAGCTCGGCGAAGCGGCCTCCCGGCGCGGCGGCTTGCCATGCGCGACGCCCCGCGCCTTGCCGAATCGACACGCTCCATCATCATCGGCGGTGGCGCCGTCGCAACCGCCGATGCGCTTCTCCCCGTCGCCGAGGCATGGTCGAAGCACCGCTTTAATGTGACCTTCGTCGGTACGGATTTCGCGTCCAATCTCCACGAGTTCGATCCGATGATCCGCGAGATGTGCCGCGCCGCCACCTCGATCGGTCTGCGCCACGCCGGTCAGCACGACCGCGTTCTTGAGTGGACCGGCAATAAAAACACCTATGTCCATTCCGACATCGCCTTCGCGCTGTCCCTTCGGGAGACAAGGCCGCGCGATGCGCAGTGTGTGGCGATCAACGTTCTGCCGGTCTTTCATATCCTGGAGGGACGCAGCTTCCGTCCTGGCAGCCCGCTTGAGGCACTCTATCGTAGACAAGGCTCACCTCTTGTAGACAGGATCGTCGCCGTGGCGAATGCCTATGTCGGCTTCGTAGCGGAGCTCTCGCACTCGATGCTGAAGCAAGGGAGGCAGGTGATGCACCTGCCGTTTGCACCTGAAGACGATTTATTCGCCCGCGCGATCCTGCCCAAGGGCGTTCGGTTCCGCTCATTTACCACGGACCTTTCCTCCCACGAGAAGATCATAGCAGGCTCGACCTTCCTGCTGCCGACGCGCTTCCATGCTCTCATCGCAGGAATGCGTACCCGAACGCCTTTCATCCCCCTCGCTTACGCAGGAAAGGCGCAAGCACTTCTTTCCGAATTCGGCATCCCATCGGAACTGGTCGTCGACCGCGACGTCCTCACTGCCGGACAGCCAGGTACCGGAACCGTGGAGATCTCAGCCCAAGCCCTCGAGGGGGCGCGTCAGTCAGCGATCGAAGCCGTAGCCCGCGCTATTGCCGAGGCCGAGCCCGCTCACCGATGAGGCTCGCCGCATTCGTCGATACCCGGCGCACGCTCCTGCCCTGCACCGGGGTAGGGCGGCACACCAATGGCGTTCTCCTTGCCCTTGCCGCACTGGGCAAAGACCATCTGACCCTCCTGACGGGGGCAGACCAGACGGAGTCGGATGGCCGCCTTCCTCAGAACGCTCCGTTGAGGGCGCTGCCTGCCGTCTGTGCGATGCGCTCGGCGCGGCGGACGGAGCAATGGGCCAAGGTGAGCGGACTTCCTCTCCTCGACCATGCGCTCCCCGCCGGGACCGATTGGATCTACTCCCCCCATGACATTCTCATTGCTTCGCGCAAGGCGCCCGTGGCGATCACCTTTCATGATGCACGCTTGTTCGAGCCTGACCTTTCCGCGCGAGGCGCCAAGGCGCACGCTCGCGACGCCTTCATGCGTTCCTGGATGCGCCGGGCCGCGGACAAGGCCCGCATCATCTTCACCGTCTCGGATTTCTCCAAGGCCCGCCTCGTCGCGCTGATGGGGCTCGATCCCGACAAGGTGGTGGCCGTCGGTAACGGGCTCGAGCCCCATGTCATTGCCCGTGCCGCCGCCCCTGCCGCCAGGCAAGCCGACACGGTGATCGTCCTCGGCGGGTTGCGGCGGCTGAAGGGTGGAGACGTGACGCTCGCCGTTGCAGAGCGCCTCCTCGCCGATGGGGCTGCAACCCATATCGTGTCGATCGGCGGCCCCGACGACCCGGAGCTTGCGGCCCGCGCCGCCGGCCTCCCCAACCTGACGCGCGCCGGCTTCCTGTCCGATTCCGACCTAGTGGAGGCGATGGCGGGAGCAGTAGCCCTTCTCTTCCCCTCCCGCTACGAAGGGTTCGGAATGCCCCCCATCGAGGCAATGGCGCTCGGCATCCCGGTGATCGCCGCTGACCGCGCCTCACTGCCCCAGATTGTGGAAGGCGCCGCCATCCTCATAGATCCCGATTCGAAGAACGCCGCCGAACAGGCGGTCGCGGCCCTCCACCGATTGCGCTATGACGAAACCTGGCGCGCGGATCTCGTTGCTCGCGGATATCGGGTCGCCCGCCAGCACACCTGGGAGTGCGTGGCAGAGCGCGTGCGCACCGCGCTCCTCGCCGCATCGTGAGAACAGCCCTTGGAACAACTTTCGAGCCTCATCAGTTTCGCCATCAGTCCGCTCGGCATCGCCTTTGCGGGGCTCGGTGGCCTCGTGCTCATGCAGGCTCGCGCCAATCCTCTCTTGCCGTGGCTTGCTCTTGGGAGTCTCGTCTTCGCTGCCTCGCTTAGCCGCTTTGTCAATGAGTGGTACCCAAACCCACCTTCCTTCTTTGGCCCGATCGACATGCTGGTTGGCAACGGGCGACCGCTGACGATCATCCTCCTCGCAATCATGGTGCTGATGCCTGTGCGCTATTTGCGCGCACCGGCTGGTCTTCCCCCCTTTGCCTTCGCCCTTCTCACCGCCCACCTCGTCATCGCCCTCAAGACATTTTCCGGCGGCTCGATAAGCTTTGCGCTCCTGTCGGCGGTGACAACGGGGCTCATTTTCTTCATCTTCTCTCAGGTCGGACCGCGCTGGATCGGGCAAGACGGCGATATCGACCGGGCGATCGTCGCCGTTGCTGCCGCGATCACCGCCTTCACAGCACTGAACGCGGTGCAGTATGTACTGGGACCGCAGGCGCTCGCTGTAGCGAACGGCCGTTTCAACGGCACCACCGGCAACCCACAGCACGCAGCGGCCTTCCTCGGGGCGGGCATTCCGGCGCTCGTCTATGTGGCGCTCACGCGCGGCTTCATTTGGAAGCTGGCGGCGCTCGGCACCGCCGCCGTCGCCGCCTATTTCCTGATGTGGACGGGTTCGCGCACAGGCCTTCTGATCGGCGCCGCGGCAACGATGCTGCTCCTGCGTCGCTCCGGCGCGGTCGCGATCGGCACCGGGGCTCTCGCCACTATCGCGGGCCTTTATGTCATTCTCACCACGCCACCAGGCGATTTTGCGCTCGATCGCCTCGTCTCGACCGAGAACACCCGGGGCGGTGTCTGGGCCGCATTGTGGCAATCCTTTCAAAACAATCCCCTGACCGGGATGAGCTTGACTGGCGACAGGCTCGGCTTTGGCGAGAGCAGTTGGCTTGCCATGGCGGCGACCACGGGGCTCCTCGGCTTGCTCCCGCTCCTTGCCAGCGGGGCCATGCTGCTCAAGATCGCGACCCAGCTGCTGCTTGGATCGGCGCCCACCCGCCGCGCCCAACTGCAGGGGGATTTCGCGGGGGGCGTCGTCGTCTCCCTTATCATAGGCAGCATCTTTGAGGCCTTCCTTCTCTCGGCCATGTCTGCCGCCACGATGCTCCTTCTCCTCGTCGGCATCATCGGCGTCAGGCGGCTCGACATAAACGCACGCACCAAATGCAGTGCGCGCCGGCCAGGGGCGCAGCCGCTTCCTGGAACGGCGCAGAGGAAGCGGCTATACCCGCCGCCGCGCCCGCTCGCACCACGGCCGCGCCCATGACCCTCTTCGTCGCCGACGGCATCGGCTCGCCCCGGTCGGGAGTGGCCACCGTGGTGCGCGAGCTCTCAACCGCCCTCGTTGGAGGCGGGGCCCCTGTGTCCATTCTCACGCGCGAGCGGGATGCTGTGCCCACGCTTGCGGGCGTCGAGGTTGCGACGGTGCGCTCCATCCCCGCTTTCGCCCGCGCAGTCTATGGCAGCCACGGTGTTCGGGTCGTCGCCGTGCACGGTTTCTGGGCCCCCTCCCTCGTCGCCGCCTCCGCCGCCGCTCTTGCCGCGCGTCGGCCTCTTCTCCTCAGCCCGCATGGCATGTTCTCTTCCTACTCCTTCGCCATGCGTGGCAGGCGCAAGCGCCTCCTCCTCGCCCTCGGGGGGCGCCACATCCTCCGCCGCACCACGGCTTTCCACGCCACCTGCGAAGCCGAGGCGAAGGAAATCCGAGCCCTCGGCCTGACCCAGCCGATCCACATCGTCCCAAACGGGGTCCACCTTCCCCCGTTACCCCTCCCGCCAAAATCGGTGCATGGACTTCGTACGCTCCTCTTCATGAGCCGTATCCATCCCAAAAAGGGCCTTTTCCTTCTCCTCGACGCCTTCGCTCCGCTTGCAGCAGCGCGGAAAGAATGGCGCCTCGTCATCGCCGGTCCCGACGAGAACGGCCATGCTGCAGAGGTCGCCGCGCGCGCCTCGCAGCTCGGCCTTGCCATCACCTTTCCAGGCCTGTTGGAAGGCGAGGCGAAGGCCCGCGCCCTTGCCGAGGCCGATCTCTTCGTCCTGCCCACCCACAACGAGAATTTCGGCCTCGTCATCGCCGAGGCTCTGGCCGCCGGCACTCCCGTCCTGACCACCACCGGAACGCCCTGGCAGAGCCTTTCCCAATGTGGGGCGGGTTGGTGGGTACCGCGCGAGCGGGAGGCCCTTGCCGCGGCGCTGGAAGAGGCAACCGCGCTGCCGCCCGAGACGCTCGCCGCCATGGGGGCACGCGGCCGCCGCCTCGTCGCCGAGAACTTCTCCTGGGACAGCGTCGCGGCTCACTACGCCGCCGCGCTGGAGGCGACGGTGCGGGCCGCCGCCGGGCGGGAGCATTGAGGATGGACGCTCCCTTCGTCTCCCTCGTCATCGCAAATCACAACTATGCCCACTACCTGCCGGAAGCGATCGACAGCGCCCTTGCCGCCGGACCTCTCGTCGAGATCATCGTCGTCGATGACGGCTCGCACGATACCTCCCGCGCCGTCATCGCCCGCTATAGAGATGCGATCCGTCCCGTCTTCCAGGACAACAAGGGGGCCTGTGCGGCGCGCAATGCGGGGCTCGCCATCGCACGCGCCCCTTATGTCAAATTCCTCGACGCCGACGACTGGCTTGCCGAAGGAGCCATCGCCCGTCAGCTCCGGGAGGCGCAGGCGCTCGGCGCGGCAAAGGCATGCGTCTTCGGGGATGCGATCTGGGCGGCTGAGGACGGCACCCCGCTCGCCGGTCTTGCCCCTATGGCGCCTGCCTCGATGGTGTTCGACCTGCCGGCCATCGTTGCCGGCCCTCCGCTGACCAGCGCCCCACTCCACCGCACCACAGACGTTCGTGAGGTCGGCGGGTTCGATCCGCTCGTGCGCCGTGGCCAGGAGCACGATCTGCACGTACGTCTGGCGCTGTCAGGCGTCGTCTTTCACTATCGGCCAGGGCCTTCCTATTACTACCGCCAGCACGGCGGCACGGGGCGCATCAGCTCCGCATCGGGTGTCGTGGGGGACAGTGTCCTTGCCGCATCGCTGCGTCATGTGGCCGAGGCGCGGGCGGCGGGACTGATGACACCGGCGCTCAGTGAAGCCTTCGCCCATCGCCTGTGGCGCCAGGGGCGTGAGACGCTGCAGCGCGGTGCACCCGAAACCGCCCGCCGCTTCTTCCACGAAGCGCGTCTCCTGTGCCCGCACGCTCCCGCTCCAGGCCCACTCGCCTATCGCACACTCGTGCGCTTTCTCGGCCCCCTCGCCGCCGAGCGCATCAGCGCCGCCCGCGTCCGCCTGGGCGGGGCCTGACGGCAACTGGTGCTTCTCGCTCGCCTCATTAAGGCCAAGTGGCCTCGAGGCCCACCGCGACGATGGATGCTGGCCGACCCCAGTGGTGACGTTGTTACCGCCGCTGGAAAACTGACCCGGTCGCCGACTGAAAGCTGACCCACCCGATAGCCTCGGGCCCGGCGCGATACGGAGGGCCTTGATGATCGGAGTGGAGCTGTCGATGGAGATCCGAGTGTTGGCCAAGCATGGCAAAGGGGTGCGAGAGATCGCGCGGGAGGTGGGCGTCTCGCGCAACACCGTGCGGCGCTATCTGCGAGACGAAGAGGCGTCACGCTACAAGGAGCGGCCGGCGCGTCCGGCGAAGATCGATCCGTTCAAGGACTATATCCGCGAGCGCCTGGCGGCCGCGGCGCCGGACCCGATCCCGGCGAAGGTGCTGTTCGACGAGATCGCCAAGCGCGGCTACGGCGCGGCTACACCATGGTGAAGGTGTTCGTGGCGACGCTCAAACCGGCGCCGAAGCCGGACCCGGTGGTGCGCTTCGAGACGACGCCAGGCCAGCAGATGCAGGTCGACTGGGCGACGATCCGCAGGGGACGGAACCGGCTGTCGGTCTTCGTCGCGATGCTCGGCTGGAGCCGGGCGGCCTACGTCGAGTTCGTCACGGACGAGCGCGTGGAGACGCTGATCGCCTGCCACGAACGGGCCTTCCTGGCGTTCGGCGGCGTGCCACGCGAGGTGCTCTATGACAACGTGAAGACCGTGGTGATCGACCGGGACGCCTATGGACCGGGCCGGCACCGCTTCCACGCCGGCTTCCTCGACTTCGCCGGACACTGCGGCTTCCGCCCGCGCCTGTGCCGTCCCTATCGCGCGCAGACGAAGGGCAAGGTGGAGCGCTTCATCCGCTACGTGCGGTCGAGCTTCTACGTGCCGTTCGCGAGCCGCCTGTCGCAGGACGGGGTCACCGTGGACGCCGCGGCAGCAAACTCCGCTGTGCGGCGCTGGCTGCGTGAGGTCGCCAACGCCAGGGTTCACGCCACGACCAAGGCGGTCCCGGCCGAACGCCTGGCCGTCGAACGCGCGATGCTGCAGCCGATCCCGGCGCCCTATGGCGGGGAGATCGTGCGAGATGATCCGCGTCCGGCACCGGTCCCGATCGTCGGCCTCCAACACCCGCTGTCGATCTACGACGGGCTGATGCTGCCGGGAGTGGGCCGATGAACGCTCTCCAGCACGAGCGCATCGCCGACCTTTGCGCGGAGCTTCGGCTGAAGATGATCGACACGGCGTGGACCGCAGCCGCACAGGCGCAGGCCGCGAAGGAGGGATCGTTCGGGGACTTCCTCGAGGATGTTCTGCGCAGTGAAGCCGAAGGGCGACGTGTGCGGGCTCGGGAGATGGCGGCACGCGTCGCCGGCTTCCCCGCGATCAAGACGCTGGAGGGCTACGACTTCGCGTTCGCCACAGGCGCCCCGCGAAAACAGCTCCTCGAGCTCGCCAGCCTCGCCTTCATCGAGCGGGCCGAGAACGTGGTGCTCCTCGGCCCCTCCGGCGTCGGCAAGACGCACCTCGCGATCGCGCTGGGCCACCTCGCGACGCAGCGAGCCATGAAGGTGCGCTTCACCACGGCGGCCGACCTCGTCCTGATGCTCGAGGCGGCCCAGCGCCAGGGCAAGCTGAAGGAGGCGATGCACCGCGCGGTCAACGTCTACAAGCTTCTGATCATCGACGAGATCGGTTACCTGCCGCTGGGGCGCGAGCAGGCCAACCTGTTCTTCCAGGTGGTCGCCAAGCGCTACGAGCGCGGCTCGATGATCCTGACCTCGAACCTCACCTTCGGCGCCTGGGACCAGGCCTTCGCCGGCGAGACGGTCCTCACTGCGGCAATGCTCGATCGCATCCTGCACCACGCCACGGTCGTCTCGATCCAGGGTGAGAGCTACCGCCTGAAGGACAAACGCAAGGCCGGCCTCATCGCCGCCACGGCCCCGAAGAGGGAGGCCGCCTGAACACGAGGGTGGGTCAGATTACGATCGGCGCGACCGCCGAAAGTGGGTCAGATTTGGATCGGCGTTGACAACCTCCTGCCGAAGTGGGACTGCTCTGCTGGATGGGCCTCAGTTTCTCGCGGGTCCTGACAGCCTGTGGTGCGGCTCTTTCACGCTGCGCCTCTTACACCCGCATGAGCCTGCCACACCCGTGGAGAGTCGCGGTCACGGGTGTTTTTCCTTCATCCGCAATGGCCTGCGGGGTCACAGCAAGCCATATCCGCGAGCGCCGGGAGGGCCGTGCGGACGTACGGCGCAATGGTCTGCGCGGCCAGCGCATGCCCGTCAGGTGCGAAATGCCATCGGTCGAAGAAGAGCGTATCCGTCTGTGAGAGCATCGGGCGCATGATCTCATCGAGCGGCACGATGGTTGCCCCGGCAGCCTCGGCCCCTTCCCGCATGTATGTTTGCACACTGCGAATACGTTCGGCGACCGAGCGGTTGGACAGATAGACGGGCTGGTCTTCGCGTGCCGGAAACAGCGAAAACCAGCGTGCAGCCACCCCCGGAAGCTCGTTCTCGTCGAAGGCCACCGGCTGCACGAGGAAGAAGACGTGGGGAGAGACCGTCAGAGCGGTCCGCACGATTGCCTCGGTGCGCGCTCTCACACGCTTCCCTTCCTCAGGCGTCAGGGCATTTGGCCTATCTACGAAATCGATGATGCCGGAGGCCCGCAGCTCTCGGTTTTCAGGGGTTTCGGACGGCGGATGCCGGAAGCCCGGCGGCGATGGTCGGCGCAGGTTCCGAGTAAGCTCCAGGAGGCGGTGGAGGAAAGTTAAACGCTCCTCCGCCTCGTGCAGTTCGCGTCGTATCGCGCGGACAAAAAGCACCGGGGCAGCAAACGGCGCTTTGCCAAAATCGTAGGCCGACCAATGGTGAAACGGATTGCCGGGCGGCATCCGCTCACCGGGAAACATCCAGCTCATGATGGTGAGGACATCGTAGTGTCGCCCCCGGGCGGCAAGGTCCTTCAGAAGGCCGGCGATATCATTGGGGCCGGCTCCATCGCGCGCAAAATTGTCCACATGGACTGCACCACACAACTGCGCTTTCAGAAGCTCCGGCCAGCTCTGCGCCTGTGTTATTCGCGGAGCCGCTGTCGTGCTAGTTCCGAACGTGGCGATCAAGAGACCGGGGCGACGCAGCGAGCCACGGGCTCCAACCTCACTGACACGCCACTCCACCATCACCCCTTCAAGACCGCGCGTCGTGGTCGTTGCGAAGGGTTGATGCACGGTCTTCGCGACGATGTGCGGCGCGACCCTTGCCACCGCCTCAATACACAGAATGGAGATAATCGCGCCCAGGACACAGCGATGAAGCTTAAGCTTTACAAGAGTCGACCAGACCGGTGAGATGTGAAATCCCATCAGGCGGACCCGTCAGGACCGACACAGCGAAAGCGTGAGCGAACCTTTGCTGCATGCCAGCGGCAACAGATCAGCCACCATCGCCCACTCCCGGCAAATCGCACAGCGAAGTGGGAAGGGCTCGCGTGGTTCGCGCCATTGCGATCCTCTCGAGGCACTCCTCCCGCAACATGAAATCCTTGTTCTCGAGGTTCGAGCCGAGCGACGCGTTGCGGGCGGATCTGTCGAGCGATTGTACGCTCGACCCACCGGTGAGCAGCATGAGGAAGACGATCGCGGTCAGTCTTTGCGGCCCGGTCGCGCGACAAAGCCAGAACGCGAGCGCCCGCAGCCCAAGGGCGGAGGCGACGAACAGGGCAGGCCAGAACTCACACGCATAACGATAGGCCACTGTCCCATAACTGAGGATCATGACGGCCGACACAAGAGTGCCGACGAGAACGGCAATACAGGCGAGGGGGGAAACACCCATGTCGTCAAGGCGCGACGGGCGTCTGACACATGCGACCGCCGCCCCGACGAACACAGCCGACATGGCGAACCATAGCGCCCACTGATCGATCAGAACCGGCTGCGTTTCCTTGCGGATGTAACCAAGCTGCAATGCGCGTTCCAAGCGTGGCGTCAGCGGGTTTGCACCGACAAGGTAGAAGGCACTGTTGGAGGCGATGCGCTTCAAATTGAACGTGCCGTTTTCCTCGAATGCACGCATGCGGGCCGAACCGACATCTTCGTATCCGAGGAACACGTTGCCTTTAGTGGCCACATCGTTTGCCAGCGACCGCAGAACGAAGGCGCTCCCGTTGCGCTGCGTCGATAGCTCTAGATAAACGACTAGCGCAGCAGCGACGAGGAGGCCGGCGGCCACGATCGGCATGAACTGGCCCGGACGGAAGAATACCCGCAGCGTGCCCCCGGAGCGCCGGCCGAGCGCCAGCCAAAGAAGGAAGATGGAAAGGCACAGACCAACTGCCATGTGCGGTCGCACAAGGAACGCCAACGCTGCGAGAAGACCGAGGAACACGATGGCTGTCCCTCCGAGCGGGTGTCCGAACAACGCAGGCAACGCGATGAGGATGAAGAGCAGTGTCGCAAGGACACCAATCGCGATCGGCTCATAATAAAGCGGTGCGGCGGTCGAGAGCATGATGGCGGGCGAGCAAAGGAAACCTGCGACAAGCGAAAAGGCCGCAAGCGCGGATCGGCCCCGACCGGAGGTCACGAACGGACGTGCACTGCAATAAAGCACAACGGCCGCAACCGTACCGATCAGCGTGATCGTCACCCAGACGACCGCCCTAGCCACCGGCACGACCGTGAGATCCACAAAAGGTTCAAACACGGACCGCAAGATCGCAGGGAGTATGCCGTAGTACATCATTGCCGTTCCGTCGGGTCGGTACATCCCTTCATAGCCAATTGCCCGAAGAGGGACAGTAAGACTTCCCGATTTTATCGATTCGTAATAGTAATTGTACGCTAGAGAAAATATATCTCCAAACGCAAAAAAGTCGAAACTGCCTCTGGTCAGCCTATAAAGCAGGAAAACGGAGGCAGTAGACCCAAAAAAAACACTCACAATGCTTGCAATTCGCTCGCGCGCTGACGCACTTTTCATAAAAGTCACTCTGAGGCCTGTGGCGCGCTGCGCGATTTGGCGAGCACCATTGTCCACGGCAACGGCCTTGACACGGCGATGACCTCGAAGCGCCGCTCGAGAAAGGCGACGAAGCTCCGCGACGACCAGTGGTTGACATGGCCAGGCGTATTACCGAAATTTTCCACGTATTTCAGCCGGCTCATGTTCAGCGCGCGCCACAACGGCTCACGTGGCACGCTCGCGAGAAGATAAGGCTTCGCAAGTTCCACAAGGACATCAAGCGCCTCTTCCGGGTCGTCGATATGCTCGAGAACCTCGCAGCAAACGACGAGAGGCGCACTGTCCCGCGCCGCGGACAGCTGCTGGAGCGGCGCCACCTCGATGCGACCTTCGAGTTCGGGATGCCGCACGAGGGCCTCCGCGATCGCCTCGCGCGCCACGTCGCTTCCGCGGACGGTGAAGCCGGTCTGCGCGAGGCGGGCAATGAGTTCACCCTCACCGCACCCGACTTCGTACACCTCCCGCACTCCCGACCGTTCGGCCATGGTTTCAAAAGTACGCAGGAAGTTGGCGACCAAGCGCGCCGAGATCGGATTCTTCGAGTTGTACTTGTCCTCGAAGTTGCCCGCGGGTTGCTCGACAATCATTGACTTAACCTCAGGAAGACATGGTGCTGGAGGCAGGCGGGCCAACAAAGCGGCCGAGCATGATGGTGGACAGGAAAAAGAGGAGATCACCAAGCGTCGTTGCAATTCGCATTGCGAAAGCCGCCGCAAGGGCCTCATCCTCTCCAATCATCGGCGCAAGAAGCAATGACAGGACAGCCTCGCGTATACCGATCCCAGCCGATGCCCCGGGCGTTACCGAGCCGATCAACCATGCGACCGTGAACGCCGGGATGGCCTGAAGCGGCCGGGATGTGGCCTCGCCGGGAAGGCCAAGGAGGATCACCACGAAGAGGAGGAGCCCCGTCGCGATGAAGAAGACGGCATAGGCAAGAATAGCGAAAACAATGCCGCCCGGGCCACACGCCGGCAGCAAGCCCCGCATGTGGCGGGCCTGCGACAGCAACAACGCGCCGACGAGCGCCACCGCAACCACGGCGATACCGGCGACGAGCTGACCTATCGACGACAGGGCCGCTTCTAGCGCCGTTGCGCTTCGGACAAGCACGACGCTCCCCAATGCAGCTGCGACGAGAACCAAAAGGCCCATCTCGTAGAACGAAGTCTTCGCCATGGCGGCTTGAGAGGCTCCAAGATCCCGCGCCAGAACCTGGCGCGCGACGTAGTGCATGATGTTTCCTGGAACGTACTTGAGGACGTTGGCTCGCGCATAGACCTTGGCGACTGCACGCAACCCTGGCCTGGCGCCAGTCTCCCGGGGATCCTGAAGAAGGCTGCGGAAGGCCGCCGCAAGGAGAAGGAGATTGGCCCCGTAGGCGAGGCCGGCCAGGGTGGCCATCGCCCAGAACGACCCCGCCCCCACCATGGCACTGACCATCCCCCAGCTGTCGCGGAGAGAGGCGGCGAGGAACAGGACGGCAATTGCGACCGCAACGATGCCGAAGAGGCGGCGCATAGAGCGCCAGCTGCTCCGCCCGTGCGACGTCGCCGCGCTCATGCGCAATACCTAGACGGCATGGCCGACGCTGGCCGCGCATCCGCTGTTGCAATCCTGACCATTGATGCGGACCCAGTCGGCGTTCGGGATGATCAGGTCACCCTGATGCGCTTCTGCCCTGCGCGCCTTCTCGAGTATGATTTCGGCAAGCTGCCGGTTGAAGTTCACAAGGTCCCCGATGACGCCCATAACGAGGACGAGGGTTCCGATCACGAGGAGCGCGCCGCCGACGGTCAAGGATTGAATGTGCCCGTCACCTTCGCCGAGGGCGTACAACATCAGGAAGCGCAGGATCGGCAGGAGCCCGATGAAGGAGATCAAGGCGCCCGTGAATACGAAAAACCGCAATGGCTGGTACATGGCATACATGCGCACCATCGTCGTCAATGATCGCTCGATAAACTTTGGAATGCTTTTGAATAGACGAGATTCACGCGTCTTAGGATTGGTTTTGACTGGGACGGATCCAACCGCCATATGTTTTTTCCCCGCCTGAATCAGCATCTCAATCGTATAACTGAACCCCGACACAATATTGAATTGCAGAGCAGCGTTTCGGTTGAACGCCCTGAAGCCACTTACGGCATCAGGAACGTCGACATCGGATAGTCGCCGCACAACGCTCGATCCAAAGCGTTGAAGAACTCTCTTCATCGGCGAAAAATGGGCGATCAAGCCAGTCTGCCGATCGCCCACGATAACGTCAAAACGTCCATCTACGATCGGCTTGACGAGGTCGGGAATACTGGCGCCGCTATACTGATTGTCGCCGTCTGTATTGACTATGATATCGGCGCCAAGACGAAGCGCTGCATCGATGCCAGTTCTGAACGACCGGGCTAGGCCACGATTCTTTTTATGCCGGATGATGTGATCGACCCCGTGCTCCCGCGCGACTGCAATGGTTGCATCCGCCGATCCATCGTCGATGATGAGGATCTCGACAGAGTCGACACCATCGATCGTCGTCGGCAGATCGCGCAGAGTTTCTAGGAGCGTCTGTCCTTCATTGTAACAGGGTATCTGGATGATGAGACGCACAGCTTGTCCACGAATGCGTATAGACGTCGGCCACATGGATGCGACTGCGGGAGCATGCAACGATGCGGCTGCGAGAGATGCAAGGTGTCGCCCGTTCGTATCGATAAGGCAAGAACAATCTGTTGAACGCATTGGCCGCCACGGGGAGTTTGCCGACCTCATGACGCCGTCGCGCTCAGCACCCCGGCACCTCCTCCATCGTCGTTTCGCGTCGCCACCAGGAGGTGCTCACGTCGCGCCGGAGCAGCTGCAACCACCTTCCCCGACCAGCGCCGCGCACAGGTAGGGAGCGATAATTTTAGCGGCAGTTCTATGTCCCTCGGCTGTGAAATGCCACTTGTCGAAGAACAGGCGGTCGGTTTCGGCAAGCATCGGACGCATCGCCGCATCGAGCGGGACCACGGTTGCGCCAGCTGCTGCGGCGGCCTCCGCCACTACGCTCTGGCCAAGGCGTATCCCTTCGGCAACGGAACGGTTCGAGATGTAAAGAGGGCGATCCTTCGCCAGCGGATAGAGCGAGAGCCAGCGGGCTGCAACGCCCGGAAGGGCGTCTTCGTCATAGGCGACGGGCTGGGTAAGGACGATGACATGAGAGGCGATCTGGCGGGCATCCTCGACGAGGCTTTGCGTCCGCCGCACGATGACGGCGCGCTGAGCCTCGTCGAGATGCGCCTCGCTGTCAGCGAACTGGACGGCGCTGGAGGCTCTGAGGGCGCGATTGTTCTCGTCTAGGGGGGAGGGATGATGGAAGCCTTGGAGAGGCGGGTTACGGATCTTGCGCACTTCGGCAAGAAGGGTGGCAATGAGGGGCGCACGCTTTCCTGTCTCGTGAAACTCGCGGCGCAGGGCCTGCTTGAAGAGGACCGGCGCGGCGAGGGGCCCCCCGCCTGCCGAAAAGTCCGACCAGGCATGAAACGGTTTTATGTGACCCGCCGACCGTCCACCGATATGGGCCATGATGATGGCGGCATCATAGTGCCGCCCGCGCCTGGCGAGATCCTCCATGATGACGAGCGCCTCTGACCAGCCTGCGGCATCCCGGGCGAAGTTGTCGACTGAGGCACCGCACAGCCGCGCGCCGAGCACTTCGGGAAAGGTGTCCGCCTGCGTGATCCCGGCCCCGGCCGTCGTACTCGTGCCGAAGGCGGCAATGGCAAGGCCCGGCCGCTGGAAACTGCCGCGCGCGCCCACCTCGTTTGTGCGCCACTCCACCTGGCTCCCGGGTTCTCCGCGGCCGGTCTCTTCGCCAGCCATGGTGAGGACGGTGAAGGGCTGACGCACCGTCTTCGGCACGACGAGGGGCGCCACGCGGGCGACCGCCTCGGTGCACAGGATGGCGATCAGAAGGCCGGCCGCCAGACGCAGGGGTGAGAGGCGCCGCAGCGCCGGCCAGAGCGTGGAAGTGGAGAATATCGCCATCGCCGCCTCAGAATTGGAAATAGATGAATGGAGCTGCCCCCGAGCGGTCGAGAATCACTGCCGCCGCCAGAGCGAGAGAGACGAGGGCAACATGGACCGGCCAGGGAGAGCGCTCCACCACGTCGAGCCGGCTGGCACGTACCTGCCAGGCCTCGATGAAAAGAAGAGGCACCGTGGTCGGCAAAGCGTAAAGGAGGATATCGCCTGCCACCCCGGCGGAGGACCAGCCGGTGGCGAGCGCTCCCATCATGCGGGAGAGCTGCTCGATCGTTTCCACCCGAAACAGCAGCCAGCCGAACAAGGTGAACTGGAACATGACGAGAACCGACAGGACGATGCCGAGCCGTGAGCCTCTTCCCGTCAGGCGACCGGAGATGACGCGATGAGCAACCAAGATGGCGCCGTGGTAGGCTCCCCACAAGATGAAATTGTAGCGCGCCCCGTGCCACAGCCCGCCCAGCACCATCGTCGCCATCAGGTTGAATGTGGTGCGCCCCGGCCCACGCCGGCTTCCGCCCAGCGGAATATAAAGGTAATCGCGCAACCAAGTGGACAGACTGATGTGCCAACGTCGCCAGAAATCAGACGGATTGCGAGCAATATAGGGTAGATTGAAGTTCAGCATCAGTTCGAACCCGATGAGCCGAGCGCATCCGCGAGCGATATCCGTATAGCCAGAGAAGTCGCAGTAGATTTGTAGCGCAAAGCACACTGCCGCGACATACACTTCCGGTCCCGTCGGGTCAGATGTCGCGAACACGGCATTGACCGGATGGGCCAGCGTGTCGGCGATGCAGATTTTCTTGTAAAGACCCCACGCGATCAACCAGAGGGCTGATCGCATGGCAGGAAGATTGACCGGGCGACGGTTAATCACCTGCGGCATCAGCTGGGCGCCGCGCTCGATGGGACCTGCGACGAGCTGAGGAAAGAGGGACACGTAAAGGGCAAGGTCGAGAGGGTTGCGCGCCGCCCGGATCTCGCCACGGGCGACATCGACCACGTAGCTGATGGACTGGAAGGTATAGAAGCTGATCCCGACCGGAAGCAGTACACTGAGAGAGATATTGTCGTAGAAATCAGCCCCCGGGTTTAAAAGATCGCCTATTACGTCAACGATAAACCCCCAATACTTGAAGGCGGCCAGTACGGCAAGATTGGCGACGACCGCGGACGTCAGCGCCGCGCGGCGCCGGTGCCCCGCACGATGGTCCTCTACGGCAAGGCCGGCCCCATAGGCGATTGCCGTCGACAGCGCCATCAGCCCCGCATAGCGCCAGTCCCAAGCTGCATAGAACACATAGCTCGCGACGAGCAGCATGAGGTTCTGCGCCCGGTGGGCAAGAAGATGATAGAGGACGAAGACGACGAAAAAGAAGATCCAGTATTCGAGCGTCGTAAAAAGCATGGCGGTCCCGGTCTGCTCGGCCTTCCCGGCGATAGGGCCAGGATTACCCGAGGGGGCCCGGTCTGACGATCACGGTTCTACCCACCTCGGCCAGGCCTGTTCTAGCGGGTGTGTGCGCCCGGAGCGAGCCTTGCCTGCACTCACCGACGCTGCGGCTGCCCCGCTGCAGCGCTCAGAAGGATGGTAAGTCTTTCTATCCGGGCGGCCGGTGGGTACGTGGAGAAAACTCGGGCGCGGCCTTCACGGCCGAGCGCGGCACAACGGTCGGGATCTTTGATGAGGGAGAGAATCGCCGCCGCCATTGCTTCGAAGTCGTATTCGGGAACGAGAAGACCGGTCTGGCCGTCGCTCACCTGTTCAGGGATGCCGTTATGGTGCGTCGCGACGACGGCGAGTTCCAACGCGGCCGCCTCGGCGATGGAGATGCCGAACCCTTCCTGGTCGCCGGTGAAGGCGGTAACGGAGTGCTGTGCATAGATCCGGCACCGCCGCACGATGGCGAGCGCCTCGCCCCGTGGAAGGGCGCCGTGGAAGCTTACCTTGCCGGCCACCCCTCGCGCGGCCGCGCGGGCCTCGGCGGCGGCGCGTTCGGGGCCATCACCGATGATATCCAGCGTCGCATCGGGCCGGGCCGCGGCGATGATAGCAAATGCCTCGATGAGCGCGACGGGGTGCTTCTTGGCAACGAGCCGACCAAGGAAGACGATGCGCGGCGGGGCGGCGGCGCGCTCTGCCCATGGCATGGGCTCCAGGCCCTGCGGGCAGATGCCGAGCGGCACGACATGTACCAGCTCCGGCGCCGCACCGGCGAGAATGGCAAGGCGGCGCATGTGGTGAGAGGCGACGGCCACCCCCGCCACCTCGCCCAACCCCGCAGCGAGTGCGGCACGATAGGCGGGATCGGCAAGCGCGGCGGTGACGTCGTGCCCGTGCAGATGGACGATGGCGGGCACGCCGGCGCGGGCAAGCGGCTTGGCGAGCCGTGCAAGGGTGGTGCCGTATTCCAGATAGGCGACGCTCGGGTCGATGCGGGTGATGAGATCTCCGACAACACGAGCAGCGTTGTGGTCGAGCGGGGTATCGCGCTTGGTCGACCAGAGGGGAGCACGAGAAAGGCGCGCAGCGAACCGCTCGCCTTTCCGCGACAGGTGGAGAAAGGGGGCGGCCACGAAACCGGCGCCCGAGGGCACTCGTGCCGCATCGCCCGCCTGGCCGGTGGCGACGACGAGCTCGGTGGTCTGCGCAAGCCCTTCCAGCGCATCGGCGATGAACGTCTCCGACACCACCCCCAGCGCCGGCACGAATGCGAGAACCCGCACGATCAGGCCCAGGCGCCGGGCAGGGAGACCCGGCAGCGACGAGAAGCGCAGGAGAGGATCATCACCTGTAGCCGAACTCCGTCATCGCCTGGCCGCAGATCTCCTCGATGAGCGTAAGGTTGGTGGGGCTGAAGAAGTCGGCTGGGGTACTGCGGTTGCGGCTCGGTGGCTGGAAGGGATTGTCTGCGAGGGGGGCGATGTCGTGGCGCGCCTGCTCGCCCACAGCCTCAAGGGTTGCGGCGATGGTGCCTGGCTTATCAGCCAGGAAATCCTCGTAGCGAACCACGGGCCACTGCGTGCGGTGCGCGGCGGCGATCTCCATGGCGATGCGGCAACGATGAGCGAGGCGGGCGACATGGGTGCCCTCAGTCACCACGCCGCGCCCATCGAGCACGGGAAGCCAGCCAGGACGTTGTGCCCTCACCTGCGCGAAAGCTGCCGCATCGAGATCGGCGAGGGTGCCGGGCACCTCTACACGGTTGAGAATACCGCGGATGTTGAGCCTTGGGTCCCGCACCACGAAGACAAAGCGCGCCTCGGGGAAGCGCGTCTTCACCGCCGGCAGCATGAAGGTGAAGCTCGGATCCTTCACAAACGCACTCGAGAAATGATAGCGCGCCCGCTCCACGAACTCGGGGAAGGACATCCGGCCGGCGAGCAGCTCCCCTTCCATGTCGCCATACCAGGTGAAGATGTCGTTGGTGGCCCGCTTTCCGGCGGCGGCGGCGAGCAAGGAGACCAGCGCGCTCGTTCCGCTCTTCTGGTTGCCGAGCACGATGACCGGACGCTCGTTGACCCGCGTGAAGGCGTGCTGCAGGTGAGTCAAGACATGGTGGCGGGCGCGGCGAACGGCACGGGCGGGCAGCGAGGCAGACACCATCTCCGGCTCAGCCAGCGTCCGGCGCATGAAAGCGCCTTGCGATCGCAATGTTGCGGCGGGCCACGGGCACACGCGCGGCCGTCTCGAAATAACCGACCAGCCTACCGCGGGCGTGGCGGTAGGAGAGCGCAGAGGGCGCGGCGGCAGACGGCAGGCGCCCGACGGCGCGTTTCAGCCAATAGGCTGCGCCTCGATACGCGAAATCGCGAACGCAGATCGCAAGCAGGCGCAGCCCGGTAGGAAACCGGTCCGGTGCGAAGGCGGCGCGATATTCACTGAGGACGCGGCGTGAGCGGCCGCCATTCTCTACAAGATCGGCGAGATAGTCGGGCTCCAGCCGGCGCATAGGGATGTCGTGCACGAATTGGATCTTGTGGGTGAACACAGCCTCCCACCCGCCCAGGAGGGTGCAAAGGCACAGCTCGTGATCCTCTCCGCCCAGGGTGCGGGCACCGGTGCGGCCGCTGAGAGCGAAGGCAAATCGAGGATCGTCCAGAAAGGCGAGGGCGGCGAGGCGGACCGAAAGGCCTGCTGTCCAGAAGGAGACTGGACGGCGGGTGACGATGCCTTCCTCCTGGACGAGACTGCCGATGGCAAGCCAGCTGGAATAGGTGGGAAAGTCGGCCGGCTCGGGGCCGGGAAGGTGGGCTGTCGAGGGGCAGTGGAGAAGAGCCACCTTAGGATTATCGGCAAAAATGGCATGGACCTCGCGCACCCAGTTAGGCGAGATCCAGTTGTCGTCGTCGATGAAGGAGATGAACCGGAAACGCGCCTCCCTCAGTGCGCGCAGGCGAGCATGAGCGACCCCGGGGGCGCCCTCCCGGATGATGGTCAGCCGATCGGCAAGGGCGGCCGGCCACAAAGCTTTTACCGTTTCGGCGGTGCCGTCGGTGGATGCGTTGTCGACGACAAGGAGTTCGAAGTGAATACCAGTCCCCGGCGGGTTGCCTTTCTCAAGATCGGCCTGAGCGGCAAT
Organism: Acuticoccus sp. I52.16.1; assembly: GCF_022865125.1. NCBI lineage: Bacteria > Pseudomonadati > Pseudomonadota > Alphaproteobacteria > Hyphomicrobiales > Amorphaceae > Acuticoccus > Acuticoccus sp. I52.16.1. The sequence goes on from NZ_CP094828.1 coordinate 2,560,377, forward strand.
GCGGGCGAGGGTCGGTCCGAGTCGCGTGGCGCCGTTGTGTGTGCACACGGCGAGCGTCACGCCATCAGGCCGCGGATCAGCGAGAGAAGGGGCCACGAAGGTGTCGTCGCTCCAAACGTCGGGTTCGGTTCATCTCTTGCTACAGTTCTTTGGGGCTGTCCACCGCACGCTTCACTTCGCGCTGTCGCCTAGGTCCTGAACTCATGGTGAGGGATTCCCATCTAGAGCAGTTCGCGCTCGGAATGAACCGCTGTGGGATTCCCGAATCAGCGGAAGTCTGATTCAGCATCATGGCTGGCGATGGGGGGGCCAGTCATGATGCCCAAGCTGCTCTCTGAGGATCTTCGCCTTCGCGTGGTTCGCGCCATCGACGATGGAATGTCCCGCCGGCAGGCCGCGGCGCGGTTCGAGGTCGCCCCGTCCACGGCGATCCGATGGTACGAGGCTTGGCAACGCACCGGCTCATGCCGCGCCAAGCGCCAGGGCGGCGACCGCTGGTCCCACGTCACCGAAGCCCACGCCGAGCGCATCCTCGCGATCCTGGACGGCACCGGCGACATCACCCTGGTCGAGCTGAAGGCAAGGCTCGGTGAGAGCGGCGGCACGGTCTCCATCTCGGCGCTGTCGCGCTTCTTCCGTCGCCACGGGATCACGCGCAAAAAAAGACCGGCCACGCGGCCGAGCAGGACCGCGCGGATGTCCTTGCCCGGCGGCACGCCTGGTTCGACGGGCAGGACGAGCTCGACGCCGAGCGCCTGATCTTCATCGACGAGACCTGGGCCAACACGAAGATGGCCCGCACCCACGGCCGCTGCGCCCGGGGGACAAGGCTGCGCATGCCGCTGCCGTTCGGCCATTGGAAGACGACCACGCTGGTCGCCGGGCTCTCGCTGTCCGGGATCGTCGCGCCTATGGTGCTCGACCGGGCGATCAACGGCGTATGGTTCGAGACCTACGTGGAGCAGGTTCTCGCACCATGCCTGTCGCCGGGCGACGTCGTCGTGATGGACAACCTCGGCAGTCACAAGGGTTGGCGCGTTCGCGACCTGATCGAGAGCGCCGGGGCGAGGCTCGTGTTCCTCCCGCCCTACAGCCCCGACTTCAACCCGATCGAGATGGCCTTCGCCAAGATCAAGGCGCTCCTTCGAAAGGCGGCGGAGCGAACCGTCGATGACCTGTGGGACCGCATCGGCGCGGTCCTCGACCTCGTCACGCCAGACGAAGCCCGAGCCTACTTCCGAGCCGCCGGCTATGACCCGGACTGAGCGCGAAGTGCTCTAGTTGTCGATCCCGACAAAGTCGACGTTCGGATCCGCCCAGAGCGGATCGAGGTGGAAGAAGACGTCGCCCGAGCCGTGGTCTGATTGATGCCCAAAATACTCTGACCAGTCGGCTTCGTAGCTCACTTGGCTGTCCGCACCGACGATCGAGCGGACGTCCGCCGCCAGCTGTCTGTAGGCGTCGACTGCGGGGAAGCTCGCGACCCCGTCGCGGATCGTGGTGAGCCCGCGCATCTCCGAGCCGATCAGGAAGGCGTCGACACCGCCGGCGACCGTGCAGAGGTGGGCGTAGTGCAGCACCATGCGACGAAGCCCCCAATCGCCGGAGCTGCCGGTCCAGCTGACCGTGTCGCCAGCGACCGCGAAATCGGAGATGGCCGCGCTGCCGAAGATGACGGCCACCTGGGCGCCCGCCGCCGCGGTCTTATCGACGCTGCCGACATGTCCGGCCGCGGGCGAGCAGGTGATCCGCCCCCGCCAGGGGAACGTCGGCTGTCCGATCTCAGCGGCGTTGTCGCTGTACGGGTTCGGCAGTCCGTTGTCCGGCGGGACATCCATGAGGATGAACGGGTAGAACATCACCCGGAGGCCGCGGGCCTTCATTTCTCGGATCGCTTCGACCACGGCGAAGTCGGCCGGCGTACCGCCGTAGACTGGCCGATCCTGGTCGTCCCGGCTGACGAGGTGTGCCCCGGCCCGCGCCAAGCCGTTCACGGACCAAGCGACCGGCGTCGTTTCCTTCGCCGGCACTTCAACACCGGGCCGCACCTGACACTCGCCAGCGCGCAGATCGTTGCCGAACCATGCGACAACGAGCGAAACGCTCTTCACCGCCGGGACCATCGCCTGCAGTCGGTCGAGCGCGACGACGATGTCGGTTGTATCGGTGAGCGCGTTCAGGTTCTCGGCGACGGTCTCGCCATCGCCGCCCTTTCGGATCGGCTGGGTCGAATAGGTGAACTCGCCGGACGCCGGAATCAGCGTGACCGCCTCGACGCAGCCCTCAGCGGTGTCAGGATCGGCGAGGGGCCTGAACACCGCGAACGAGAGCTGCGGCAGGCGGTTGCCGTAGCGCTTCAGCGCAAGCTCCTCGAACACCACGTAGGCCGTGCCGCGATAAGCCGGTGTCGGCACCGCGCCCATCGTGTTGGCAATGAACGGATCCGCGTCCTGGGCTTCATCGCCGGGGTACCAGCGCCAGGTGACGTCGGCGAGGTCCATCAGCTTCCCGTCGGCCCAGATGCGACCGATGCCGGTAATCGGTCCCTCGCACAGCGCGACCGCGAACGAGGCATAGTACAGGTACTCGGTCGTCTTGACCTTCGGGCCGCCGCCCTTGCCGCCGCCCTGGGTGGACGTCTGGACCTCCTCGCGGAAGTCGGTCGCCCAAATAATGTTACCTCCGATGCGCATGCGGCCGTAGAGCCGGGGGATGACGGCGCCTTCGGTGGACGAGGTGATGCGCAGGCTGTCCAGCCGCGCGCCTTCGATGCGCTGGGTCGGTGCGAGCTGCGAGACGAGCCAGCTGTCGATGACGGAGCCGACTGTCGAGCCAACGATGCCGCCGATGGCCGCGCCGGAGAGGCCGAGGACGGTCCCGCCGACCGCGCCGCCGATGGCGGTGCCGACAGCGCCGAGAACGAGGGTTGCCATCAGCCAAGATCCGGAGCCGGGAAGAGGAAGGCGAACGCGATCCGGCGTCGCCAGACAGGCGTGAGGAGTTGCTCGATGACACCGAGCCGCTCGTAGCCGTGCACGAAGCGATCGGGGGTGGTGAGGATCCCGACATGCTTTGCGATCGCCCGCGGGCGCATGCGGAACAGCAGCAGCGCCCCCGGTTCGGCGTCTGCCGGATCGATCTCGGGCATCATCAGGCGAGCACCCTCCGCCAGGACCTCGACCGGACCGCTCTCGCCCCAGTCTCGGCTGTACGGCGAGATCGGGAATGGCTCCGGCCCCACCACCTCGCGCCAGACACCGCGGGCGAGGCCGAGGCAATCGCAACCGATGCCCTTCAAGCTCGCCTGATCGTGGTACGGCGTACCGAGCCACGACCGCGCCGCGACTACGACGCGCGCGGGATCAGCGGTCTGGGTCATCGACAGACCACTCCGGTCGCGCTAGCGTTCGCCGCGCTGTCGCGGTGGGGAGTCCCGGAACGGCGTTTGCGGCGCCGGCAAGGCCTGCCGCAACGAGCGCGGCCTCTTCGAGACGCTCGACCATGGCATCGAACTGCGGGCAGTCCCGTCGATCCTCGACGAGCGCCAGCGCATGCCTCACGGAGGCACGGTCGCGCTCGCCGATACGTGCGGCAACTGACGCGGTCCACCCGAGTGTCGTGACCGCGAGGTAGAAGGCGAGCTGCCGAGCGAGCGCGGCTCGCGCCGGACCCCGCGTTGAACCACCCACGTCGGCGACGGGGACGTCGAGGGCCGTCGCGGCAAGCGCCAGAAGCGCCTCCCAGACAATTCGGCTCGGTGCTGTCACAGAACGTCGCCCTCGTGGCCGCCGTCGCTCGTCGCGTAGCGGATCACGGTGTCCTGGCCTGGGATGTGCGGGAAGCCGCGGAAGTTCGCGACATTGGCGAACTTCGCCACGCAGGTCGCAACGTGCTTGTCGCAACCGGCACGGATCACGAACACATCGCCTTCGGCGATGCCGCGCACCGGCGCCTCGAGCAGCGTGATCGTCACGAGCCCCTCGGTCACATCGTGGGCGAGGATCTCCGCGTGACGTCCATCGTTCGCACCGCTGGTCCATTCGAGAGTGCCTTGGACGAACCAGCCCGCCTCGAACGCGCCGATCCCGGATGCGGTGAAGGCTCGGTCGCGCAGGCGATCGACCACAGCACCCGATCCGCGGTAGGCGTCCGCGTCGGGATCGACCATGCAACGAGCGTCGCCGAGCACAACGTCACACGTGGCTTGATAGGTCCGGCCGACAGTCTGGCCGAGGACGTGGGCGAGCGAACGCACCTCGGCCACGAACGCGAGACGGCCGCGCCGGATCTGACCGATCGAGCCGCGACGCATCATGACGCGCTGGCTGACGTCCGCCCAGTTCGCCCGCCAAACCTCGACCGCCGCATTGTCCCAGCGCCCGTCGAGGATGTCCGTCTCGGTGATCCAGTCCGATATCAGCACGCCCTCTGCGTCCTGCGCATCGACGGCGAGGTCGGAACCGCTGCGGATCTCGGACGCAGTCAGGCCGCTTTCCGGCTCGAAGTCCGTGCCGCCAAAAGTCAGTGTGCGATCGTGGTCGGTGAAACCGAACGTTTTGCCGTCGGATCGGGCGATGCGCCAGCACCAGGCGAGCGTCGTCGTGCCCTCGTCGAGATGGGCCTGCAGTTCAGATGAGAGCGCCTTCATCGGCGGAGCTCCACGAGCGGGACTGAGGTGATCGATCCGAGCCGCTCGATGTCGAGGGTCACGTCGAGGGTGTCGGTGTCGAAGCGGACCGGCACGTCGAACTCGAAACCGGCGCGGATGGCGACGCCGTCGGCTGGGGCGGTCTCGAAAGTGACGATCCCGGTCATGGCGTCCACGGACCACCCGGACATCTGTTCGTCGCCGTCGACCGCGATGCGCACAGTTCCCGCGACGGGCTTGGTGATCGTGCGGACCCAGGCGTCACCCCCCGACGCGTACGCCTTTGTCAGCTGGAACTCGGTCTGCTCGCCGTCGCCGGTGCCGATTAGCTGATCGGCGGACAATGGCGACCCGGACGGCGCGCACGACTTGTGGTCGGCCCAATCCTTGAACCGGAAGCCATAGAGCCGTCCGTTGCGCGCCTCGAAGAATGCGACGGCAGCGGCAAGATCGTCGACACGGCGGATGCCATAGGCGACATCATAGCGCCGGCGCGAGTTGGCCCAGCTGGCGTTGCGCTCCTCGGCCCCGGATGCCAGCTCGACGATCTGCGTTCGCCGCTGCGGGCCTCCACGCGCGCCGCGGCTGATGTTCTCGGGGAAGCGGACCTCGTGGAACGCCATCAAAGCCCCCGTCGTCCGAGCGACACCGCGCGAGCGACGTCTGCGGCGACCTGTGTGCGCGACTGCCGGAAGCTCTCCGCGTCTCTGGCGACAATGGTCACGCTCACGCCGCCCGCTCCACGCTCCCGATCGAGCGCAGAGGTCTCGCGGCGGGACAGGACGCGTTCGCCGCGCTGCAGGATCGCGGGCACCTCGTCGGGCCGCAGCCCCGCCACGCCGCCGGCATGATACCGGTGCGCTCCAGCGAACGCCGCGGCCGGCGCGAGACGCATCGGCGCCCGCTGCCCCACCACTCCACCGTCATGAAAGACGCCGGCGAACACTGACCCGAGGCGTCCGATGCCGGCCGACAGAGCGTTCGAAAGCGGTCCGAAGATGAAGCGCTGCGCCGCGACCTTGGCCATGTCGACGAGCATCGAGCTGACCAGGCTGCGGAAGTCGATCTTGCCCGTTCGCACGAACTCGGCAAAGGCCTCCTCGGCGCTGCGGAACGCGCTGACCAGCGTGTCGCCGACTTGTCTGCCGAGCGCCATCGCCTGTTTGGCGTAATCGGTTAGTGCGTCCCGCGCTTGGCTCCACCCGGTCTTCGCGGCTTCGGCAGTTTCGGCGACCTCCGGCTTCGCGGCCTTCGCCGCCTCGGCGGTCTGTGCCACGCCGTCCTTCAGATCTCCGGCCGCCTTTGCTGCGCGCTGCAGCGACGCTTCGCCGGCCTCGCCAGCCTCCTCGGCGGCCTGCCCGAGCGCTGCCAGGGACTTTAGCGGGACGGTGGCAGCCTTTGCGGCTTCCGACGCGGACGCGGCGAGGTCCTTCGCGCGCTTGTCGGCCTCGCCGACGGCGAGTTCGAGCTCGTAGAAGCCCGACGTCGCCATGACCGCGGCGCCGTGGACCCGCAGCGTCGTCTCGTCGAAGCCGGGCAGCTGGTCGAGACCGCGCGCGAGCCGATGGAGAAGCTCGCCCCAACTCCTCTGGATCCGCGCCATGACGGCGAGCCAGCCAGCCTCGATCCGGGCCCAGACCGATTGAAGCGCCAGCGCCAGCGCACGGCCGCCGGATTTGATCCGCTCCCAGACCTCGGTCGCGACGTCGGCGAGCAGCGACAGCGCGTTGCCGAACCCACCCGTGCTGCTGACGAGGCGGCCGAACTGATAGATCAGCTCGCCCGCGCCGACGATGAGCGCGCCGATGCCGGTCCGGATCAGCGCGCCTCGCAGGACGACGAGCGCGGTTGCGAGGCCGCGAACCGAGACCGCAGCCGCCACCATTCCAGCGACCCAGCGTCCGGCGAAGAACGCGGCGGCCGTCGCCGCGTACGTCGCAAGCCGGCCGAGGTTGCCGATCAGGGCATCGATGGCGGTGCGGACGATGCCGCCGGCCGACGCGAGCGTGACGAAGGCCGAAGCGAGCGCTTCAACTGCCGGGGCCGCGGCCACCGCGATTCGATTGCGTAGCCCCTCCATCACGAGCGACATCGTGTCGAGCGCGACCTCGGTCCGCTGCAGCGCCTTCAGAGCGTCGTCGTCGAGCACGGCGCCAATGTCCGCGGCGCGATCGCCGAGCCGCTGCATCTCCGCACCGCCATCGCGAAGGAGCAGCAGGAGGCGCGTGGCGTCCGAGGCCATCGCCTCGAGGTGGAACGTCATCTCCTGCTGCGACAGCCCGGCGCGCTGAAGCGTGTCGACGTAGAGCTGCAGCGCCTCGGGACCCGAGAGCCGAGCGAACTGATCGGCGGTGACGCCCACCTTCGGCGCCACCTTTTCGAAGGAGCCGGCCATCGGCCCGCCGCCGGTCTGGAGGAAGTCGCCGACGCGATCGTTCACGTCCTTCAGGATGTCGGCGAGCTTCTCCTGCTCGATGCCGACGGTGCGCGCGGCGCCCGACCAGCGCTGGAAGCCTTCGGGTGTGGCGTTGGCGACCTGCACGAACTGCCGGAGCTGCGCGCCGCTTTCGGCCGCGGAGCGGACGATGAGCCCGAGCGAGGCCGTCGCGGTAGCGGCTGCTGCCGTCAGCCCGACCTTGGCTGCTCGCGCGAAGGACGCCATCCGCGCATTCGCCGCCTCCATCTCGCGCGAGAGCCTGCCGAACGCCTTACCGCCGGTCTCTCCGAAGCCCTACAGTTCGGCCTTCACCTGGCGTCCGCCGACGGCAGCGAGGCGGACGCTCACGCGCTTTTCAGCCATGCTCGGATCCGATCTGCTTGTTAATGGCTGTCACCGCTGCGGCTTCCAGCGCAGGCAGCATCTCGGCGGCGGCAAGCGCGCTGACGCCGAGCGCATCCGCCATCGCGAGCGCGGCTGTCATGTCCCATCCCACGACGCCGCCCGGCACGACCCGAACCTGGCCGCCCATGCGCTGTGCGAGGTCCCACACCTGCCAGCCTTCAAGAGTCTGCGGCAGGTTCAGGCGGCCGGGGCACTCTTGGCACGGCGACGGGCAGGCGTCGCAGTATCCTTGCCCGCCGCCGAAGTGCCATTCGGCGAGGGCGGCGAGCCGTTTTTTTCCGCGTCGAGCAGCAGCCCCTTGTTCACGTACTTCAGCTGGAAGGCCTCGAAGACGGGATAGAGGTCGAGCAGCGCGTCGATGCCGTCGAACGTCGGATCGACCGGCTCGCCATCGGCATCACCGACACCCTCCCAGCGTAATCGGAACGATCGCGGCCTTCATCGTCGCCGCGCCTTCGACCGGGAGATCGACCGGCTGCGGTGCGCTCGCCTCGATCCAGTCACACAGGCCGCCGAGGGTACGGTCCGCGGCGATCGCGGTGCCGATGGCCGCGAGGAGGTCGTCGAGCGCTTCGTCGCGGTCGGCGGATTGGCGCGGCGCGACAATCGCCTCGATCTCCGCCTGGTGCTCATAGTGGTAGCGCCGCGGCGAGAGCGTCACCTCGGGGGCGCCCGGATCACCGTCGCGGAGGATGATTAGGCCGTCCGGCGGAACCCGCTCGGGAAGGGCTTCGCCCCGCAGCACGGTTGCGGACAACACTGAAAGTCGCGCGTGCAGCGCGGCGAGGACGGTTTCGCGAGGGGTGGGCATGTTTCCGTCTTCGTGTGGAAGCGGCGAAATGGGTCAGAGAAGGTCGCCGAAGCTCGCGATCTTCAGTCTGAACCGGTGGTTCGCCGCCCAGTCGTCCTTCATGGCGTCGGCCTCCTCGACGCTCAGGAGTCCTTCCACGATCATCTGTACGGTCAGGTCGGCTGTCCCGAGAACCACCAGACCGTCGTTGATGCGACGAGCCTCGTTCGCCGCGCGCTTGTCGTCCAGAGCGAGACCGGCACCGATCGAAATGGCGTGCGCGATCGTGGCGCTTTCGCCGATGCCGAGGCGCTGCGTGTCGGTCAGCTGTCCGAACATCTCGAGGGCAGCGTCGTCCTCAACGCGGCAGACTTCGCAGCATCCGGCGGCAACCGCGGCTTCAAACCGGGCCAACTGATCCCCGTACACATCGGTGATCTCGCCAGCGGCATGGTCGGTGACCAGAAACTGCGGCGACAGGTCCCGGATCAGACCCATCCGATCGATCCGGAGGAAGTTCACCAGTACGGACGTGTCTGTGACGAGGACAATTGGCGGCGGCGCAGGCATCTTGGACGTCACTCGGCTCGTGCTGCTTCCGCAAGTTCGAGCAGCTTGCGCCCGTCAACGCCGACGGTCTTGCCTACATCGAGAAGTCGTCCTCGGGAGATTTCGCCGAGCCGATACGCCTCGAGCGCCAGGTGGGCCACGCGGCTGCGAAGCTCTCGGGTTCCTCTGGGGCCACGGACTGGCTCCTCAAGATCTTCGAATAGGTCCAGTGCCCGCAAGTAGTCCTTTCCAGCATTCTCCTGTTCCGGCGACAGAAGCAGGAGGCTTTCCGGTTGATTGATGTAGCGAAGGCTCTTCAGCCGATAGACCGCCGCCTGATAGCTCACGCCGAACCTGTGCGCGATGAACGCGACGTCCTGAAAGCCGATCGTCTGGGAGCGCGGCGCCGGACGTAACTGGCCTTGTATGCTGCCGCCAGTCGCCACGTCGAAGACGATCTGATCCGTGCGCGCCGGCTGACCCTTTCCAAGCTGGCGCAGTTCCTCTTCGAGCCCCGCTTCGGGAAGCAGGAAAGCCGCAGCGAAAGCATTTGCCCGCTGCTCAATCCGTTCACGGCTGTTGTCTGCACTGCTGACGCCGACGACCCGGTTCCGATCCATAAGAGCATGCGCATATTCATGCGCCAGCGAGAACCGCTGTCGGGCGCGCACATGTCCAGCGTTCACGAGCACGGCCATGCCAATGCTCGGATGATGCAGAAATAAGCCGGACATGGTGTTCGGAAGATCGACGACAGATGCCCAGATGCCCTGATCGCCAAGCAGTTCCGTCATGTCGGCAATCGGAGAACTCCCGAGCTCGAGGCGTCTCCGTTCCTGTTCAGCAACCCGCTCGCCTTGGGCGACGGCATCCCCGGTCGATCTCGGTACCGGCTCAGGATACGCCGGCGGTCCATCACGCTCCTCGCGTCCCAGTAACCCCTCCAGGCTGACACCTTCGCGGCAGATTTGCACGCAGCGGTCCACCTCGATCCGGATCTCCGGAGCCGAGTCGAGGCCCGGCGCAATTCGATGCAGCGCCACGACGATGTCCTCTTCGGCGTCAGGCGCGTCCGCAAGGAACCAACTGACCGGGCGACGATAGAGGTCCGCAAGCCGTGCAAGTTCCATGGTGGACACTGCGCGGTTCCCTCCTTCGATCTGCGTGACGGCCGTACGGGGAAGGCCGAGCGCTTCAGCCGCTTCCCCCTGATTGATTGATGCGAGTTCTCGTGCCTCCCTCAGCCGACGAGACATTTCGGTGCGGTTCATGACGGGTTCCTCAGGTGCGCGTGTCGAGCTTCTCCCGGCCCCACTTTGGCACAAGATAGGCCGAGCGAACCTTGGCGTCAAGTTTTGACTTGAATGTTCGATAGCAGTGTACCACATCCTGGCCATGCCACTTAAAGGAGGTGATGGGCATGGCAGGCAAAAACCAGCACGTTGTTCGGCGCGAGGACGGATGGGCCGTCCTCGGCGCCGGGAACAGCCGCGACACGGCGCGGTACGGCACTCAGGCTGAGGCAGTCGATCGGGCCACGGAGATCGCGCGCAACCAGCATAGCGAAGTTCTCATCCACGGACGTAACGGCCGGATCCGCGAGCGCAACAGCTACGGAAACGACCCGTTCCCGCCCCGCGGATAAGAACGACGCGGAGGACCGACGAGGCCCTCCGCGTGGCTTGAAAACCGCCCCTCGACCCAGTTGGACACGATCGCTCCCGGCAGCGCCGCCTCGGCCGCTCGGGCAGCGCGGCCCAGATCCAGCCGCTTCGGCAAGCGGACCTGCGGCACCAACAGGAAGATCGGCGCGGACGAACGGCCGGCGAGCCGGCTGTAGGTCGTGCCGTCCTTCCGACGGGTGACATTCGGCCGGATGCGGCCCGACTTAGTGATCCGCACGTTGTCCGCAACGAGCAGGCTCGGGCCATAGCGCCGCCGGATCATTCGCAGGCTGGTGCCCGTCTTGCGCTCCCAGATCGCCGGCGTCAGCGGACCGCGCCGGATGCGCTCCCGCGCGACCGGCAACGGTATGGCGAGCCAAAGGCCCGACTTCGGCCGGATCGTCTTGCCCCCGGTCGTGGGCGCCGACGATCGCCGGCGCCTTCGACCAGACGAGCGCAGCGGCGCGGATGCTGCTGCCCTGCTTCGGATACCGCTCGCTGCGGATCGTGTTGCCGAGACGCGGGCCAAGCCCAGCTCCCACCACCTGCGCCCGCCAGTTGCCCTTCAGCCGAACGCCGACCTCGCCGACGCCGGTGGTGACCGCGCGCTCGGCAGCTTCGATCTCCTCCGCCATGAGGGTCGCGAGATCGGGGACGACCTTCAGATCGAGCTTCATGCCGGCCGCAGCTCAATCGTCCAGACCAACCGCTCGCGATCGCGGACCGGCTCGCCCTGGATGACACACGCCTCGCCATCGATCTCGAAGCCATCGCCGGGACGCGGCTCCGCGACCTCGCTGACGCGGACGTCGAGACGGATCGTCTCCGACCAGACCCGTGCGTCACCGAACTCGCTGATCGCGTCGCCGCGACGTGGGACAATGCGCACATCGACGGGCCCGCCGCCCGCCGGCGTGTAGACCGCATCGCGCCCGACGTTCGGGTCAGCGAACAGCGCGTCGAGCGCGGCGACGAGTGCGTTCATCAGGTGCGCTTGCCGGTTCGCAGCGCCTGCGGCCGGGTGCAGATCGGAAGCGGGTTGCTCTCGATTTCGAGCCGCACCCACTCGTCGCGATCCCGGTCGGGGATGGCGCGGGCGTAGAGCGGCAGGCCGAGCGTGTTGACGGTCTCGAACTTGTCGGCCGGCGCGTAGTAGATCTCGAACAGCCCCTCGACGCCCTCGGGATAGAAGTACGCCTTGTCGGCCGGGACGCCGAAGGCGGCGTTGCCGCGGTAGCGCCGGAAGGTGATCCCGCCGAAGCTGACCTCGTCGGCGACCCTCGAGCGGAGATCCGCGGCTGCGGCAGTGTTGAGGTAGGTCTCGCGAACCTCCTTGTGCGCGACGAGGTCGGCGAAGAACGAGGAGCCGCACTCGGCGCGCAGCATGACGGAGCCAGTGGCGAGCCCGCCGAGCCCGTCCTCGACGCTCTCGATCAACGACTGGCACTTCTTGCGGAGCGCGCCGGACTGACCCGCGCCGGGTCTGCCGGAGGCTCCAACTCCTGAGTAGGATGGAGCCCGATGAGCAGGACGACGAACAAATATTCACCGGAAGTACGCGAGCGCGCGGTTCGGATGGTGTTGGACAATGAACACCAGCACGTGTCCCGCTGGGCGGCGATCCTGTCGATCTCCTCGAAGGTCGGCTGCGCTGCACAGACGTTGAACGAGTGGGTGAAAAAGGTCGAGGTTGACAACGGCAGGCGCGCGGGTGTGCCGAGCGACATGGCCGAGAGGATGAAGGCGCTGGAGCGGGAGAACCGCGAGTTGCGCCAGGCCAACGAGATCCTGCGCAAAGCATCGGCGTATTTCGCGCAGGCGGAGCTCGACCGCCGGTCGAAGACATGATCGCGTTCATCGACGATCACCGGGCCGAGCACGGGGTCGAGCCGATCTGCAAGGCTCTGCCGATCGCCCCGTCCACCTACCATGATCATGTGATGAAGCGGGCCGATCCGACGCGCCGCTCACCGCGGGCGCGCCGCGATGCCGAACTGCGGCCCGAGATCCGGCGCGTGTTCGACGCCAACTTTCAGGTCTACGGGGTGCGCAAGGTCTGGCGGCAGATGCGTCGAGAAGGCTTCCAAGTCGCGCGCTGCACCGTCGCCAGGCTGATGAAGGAGATGGGGATCGAAGGCATTGTTCGGGGTAAACGGGTGCGAACGTCGATTCCCGACAAGGCCGCGCCATGCCCGCTCGACCGCGTCAATCGCCAGTTCCGGGTGCCGGCTCCGAACATGCTCTGGGTGAGCGACTTCACCTACGTGGCGACGTGGCAGGGCTTCGTCCACGTCGCCTTCGTCATCGACGCATACGCCCGCCGCATCGTCGGCTGGCGGGTCAGTCGGACCGCCCATACCGGCTTCGTCCTCGATGCCCTGGAGCAGGCCGTTCACCAGCGTCGGCCGGTAAGGGGAAAAGGCCTGGTGCATCATTCCGACAGGGGGTCGCAGTACCTGGCGATCCGCTACACCGAGCGCCTGGCCGAGGCAGGCATCGAGCCCTCGGTCGGTAGCGTCGGCGACAGCTACGACAACGCGCTGGCGGAGACCATCAACGGCCTCTTCAAGGCAGAGGTCATCCACCGGCGCGGCCCATGGCGCAGCTTCGAGGCCGTCGAGTACGCGACCCTCGAATGGGTCGATTGGTACAACAACCGCCGCCTTCTCGAGCCGATCGGAAACATCTCGCCTGCCGAGGCCGAAGCTCACTACCACGCAGCGCTGGAACTAACGCCCATGGCCGCGTAGCTAAGACAAACTGGCCTCCGGAATTCCCGGTGCAGTTCAATCGGGGTGGCGGAGCTGTGCCGTAAGCATGGGATCAGCGACGCGACGTTCTACACGTGGCGCAAGCGCTTTGGCGGCATGGAGGTCTCGGACGCCAAGCGGCTGAAGGCGCTGGAGGACGAGAACGCCCGCCTCAAGAAGCTCCTCGCCGAACAGATGCTCGACGTGGCGACATTGCGGGATGCTGTGGGAACAAACTTCTGACGCCCGGCGCGCGGAGAGGCTTCGTGAGCTGGGCGATTGAAAAGAAGGGGTATTCCCAGCGGCGCGCCTGTGCCCTGATCGGGATGCATCCGAGAACCTACCGATATCGGTCGCAGCGGCCGGACGATGCGGCCATGCGCGAACGGCGGAAGGCGCTGGCGAACGAGCGGCGCCGGTTCGGCTCCCGACGACTGCACATCCTGCTGCGTCGTGAAGGCCTGGAGGTAAACCACAAGAAGCTGTTCCGCCTGTACCGTGAGGAACGGCTGACGGTGCGACGCCGTGGCGGCCGCAAACGTGCGATCGGAATGCGCGCGCCGATGACGCTGCCGCAGGGGCCGAACCAGCGTAAGCCTCCGGTAAAGGCCGCCTTGTTGGCGGGCAGCGGGGCGGCGGAGAACTGTGCGTATGGACAGGCATACGCACAGGGCGTTCGAGCGGATCGAGTTGGTCGAGACGGGCCGCCGGCGTCGCTGGAGCGATGACGATAAGCTGAAGATCGTGCTGGAGAGCCTGGCGGGTCCGCGGCTGGTCTCGGCGACGGCCCGGCGGCACGGGATCTCGCGCTCCCTGCTGGTGACGTGGCGGCGCGCGTTCCGGGTGGAGCCGCCCCGATCTGAGAAGACGCCGACCTTCGTGCCCGCCATCATCGAGCCGGCCCCGCCGGAGCCTGAGCGGCAGCCGACAGAGCCGCGGACTGAAGCCCCGGCGACGATCTCGCGGATGGAGATCATTCTCACTTGCGGCCGGCGGATCGTCGTCAGCGCCGACGTGGACGGCAAGGCGCTCGCGCGCGTGGTCGCGGTTCTGGAGCGTCGATGATCCCGGTTCCGAGCGGCGTCAGGGTGTGGCTGGCGACCGGGCACACGGACATGCGCAAGGGATTCCCTGGCCTGTCGCTGCTGGTCCAGGAGGTGCTGCGGCGCGACCCGTTGAGCGGCCATCTGTTCTGCTTCCGCGGGCGCCGGGGCGATCTTCTGAAGGTGATCTGGCACGACGGCCAGGGCGCGTGTCTGTTCACCAAGCGGCTGGAGCGCGGTCGCTTCCTGTGGCCCTCGCCCGCCGATGGTGCGGTGACGATCAGCCCGGGGCAGCTCGGCTATCTGCTCGAAGGGATCGACTGGCGCCACCCGCAGGAGACGTGGCGACCGACCTCGGTCGGGTGACGTTTTACCTTGGCCGGGGCCGGCGATCGTGATTCGCTGAAGGCGTGAACAGCGCCGCCGATTCGCTTCCCGACGACCTTGCCAGCGCCCACGCGATGATCCGCGCGGAGCGGGCACGCCGTCTCGCTGCCGAGGCGGCGCAGTCGGACGTGACCGCCCTGGTCGCCCATCTGAAGCTCCAGATCGAGAAGCTGAGGCGCGAGCTCTACGGCAGCCGCTCCGAGCGCAAGGCGCGCCTGCTCGAGCAGATGGAGCTGCAGCTGGAGGACCTCGAGACGACGGCGAGCGAGGACGAGCGCGCCGCCGAGGACGCGGCGACACGGGCCGGGGCGGACGCCGCGTTCACCCGCAAGCGGCCCGCGCGCAAACCCTTCCCGGCCCATCTGCCGCGCGAGCGCGTCATCGTCGAAGCGCCCGAGAGCTGCCCGTGCTGCGGCTCGACCCGGCTGTCGAAGCTCGGCGAGGACATCACCGAGACGCTGGAGGTGATCCCCCGCCGGTGGAAGGTCGTCCAGACGGTGCGCGAGCGGTTCGCCTGCCGTCAGTGCGAACGGGTGACGCAGCCGCCGGCGCCGTTCCACGTGACGCCGCGCGGCTTTGCCGGACCGCACCTTCTGGCGACCATCCTGTTCGACAAGTTCGGCCAGCATTTGCCGCTGAACCGGCAGAGCGAGCGCTATGCCCGCGAGGGCATCGACCTGTCGGTCTCGACGCTCGCCGACCAAGTCGGCGCCGCGACGGCCGCCCTGGCTCCGCTCCACACCCTGATCGAGGCGCATGTCAAAGCCGCCGAGCGCCTTCACGGCGACGACACCACGGTACCGATCCTCGCCAAAGGCAAGACGATCACGGGCCACATCTGGACCTACGTTCGCGACGACCGCCCGTTCGCCGGCCCCGCGCCGCCGGCCGCGCTCTACTACGCCTCGCGCGATCGGCGGCAGGAGCATCCCGAGCGCCATCTTGGAGGCTTCGCCGGCATCCTGCAGGCCGACGCCTACAGCGGCTACAACTCGCTCACCGACCCGTCGCGCGCCGAGGGCGCGGTCACGCCGGCGCTGTGCTGGGCGCACGCCAGGCGGAAGTTCTTCGAGCTCGCCGACATTGCGGCCAACGCGCGGCGGGGCCGACAGGCGGCGGCGATCTCGCCTGTTGCGCTTCAGGCCGTCCGCCGCATCGATGCGCTGTTCGACATCGAGCGCACCATCAATGGCTTTGATGCGGCCGAGCGTTTGCGCGTCCGGCAGGAGGCAAGTGCACCGCTGGTGAGCAACCTCGAAGCCTGGCTGCGCGAGGAACGCGCTCTCCTGTCGCGATCGGCATCGGTCGCCAAGCCCATCGACTATATGCTGAAGCGCTGGGACCGCTTCGCCGGGTTCCTCGAGGACGGCCGGATCTGCCTCACCAACAATGCGGCCGAGTGCGCGCTCCGGGGCTTTGCCCTCGGCCGCAAGGCGTGGCTCTTCGCCGGATCCGAGCGCGGGGCCGACCGGGCCGCGACCATGGCGACGCTGATCGGGACGGCCAAGCTGAACGACATCGACCCTCAGGCCTGGCTCGCCGACGTGCTGGCGCGGATCGCCGCCACGCCGCAGGGACGGCTTCCCGAGCTGCTGCCGTGGAACTGGACGGGGCCAGCGCCCTCAGCCGCCATCGCCTGAGCCACGGCCGCCGCCTGCCACGGCATACGATCCGCCGTGCCCGCGGCCCTCGCCGGATGCTTACGCACCAGCGCTGGAGCCTCGACTTCGTCGCCGATCAGCTGAGCGACGGGCGGCGCTTCCGGGTGCTGGTCGTGGTCGACGACTTCACCCGCGAGTGTCTGGCGCTGGTCGTCGACACGTCGTTGTCGGGCGCTCGGGTCGCGCGCGAGCTCGACAGGCTAATCGCCCAGCGTGGCAAGCCGCTGATGGCCGTCAGCGACAACGGCACGGAACTGACCTCCCGCGCGATCCTGGAATGGCAGAAGGACCGCCGCGTCGAGTGGCACTACATTGCGCCCGGCAAGCCGATGCAGAACGGCTTTGTGGGGAGCCTGAACGGCCGGTTCCGCGACGAGTGCCTGAACGAGCACCTCTTCCGTAGCCTGCCAAACCCGCGCCGCCTCATCGAGGAATGGCGCATCGACTACAATCACGACCGGCCGCACACCAGCCTCGGCGGCCTCACCCCCAACGAGTTTGCAACCCGGTCCCGACAGGACCACAACACGAACAGAGCACAGCTATGAGCGGGGACACTTCGGGGGCAACGTCAGTGAGAACAGGGCCTTGCTCCAACGCATCCGGGTGATCCACAAGGACAGCGCCGGCGTCTATGGCGCGCCTCGCGTTCACGCGGTGCCGCGTGCGGACGGGCACGGTTTCGGGCGCCATCGCGTCGCAAGGCTCATGCGGCGGGCTGGGCTCAGGGGAAGGGCTGCCTTGCCCCGCCGGGTGCGCACGACGGACAGCCGGCATGCGTTCCCCATCGCACCGAACCGGCTGGTCAACGCTTCGTGGCGGCTCGGCCGAATGAGGTGTGGCTCGCAGATCTGACCTACGTCCCGACCGGCGAAGGCTGGCTCTTCCTCGCCGCCATCATCGACATGGCGACCCGCAAGGTGGTCGGTTGGGCAATGCGCCAGACACTGCACGCGGACATCGCCATCGACGCGCTCAGGATGGCGATCGAACGGCAACGCACGCCGGCCGGCCTCATTCATCACAGCGACCGCGGGGTCCAATACGCTGCCGAGGCCTACCGCCAGGTCCTTGCCGCAGCGGGTATAACCCCGTCCATGAGCCGCAGGGGCAACGGCCTCGACAACGCGCCGATGGAGAGCCTCTTCCACCCCCTCAAAGTCGAGCGCGTCCATCACCAGATCTACCCGACACGTGACGCCGCACGCCGTGATCTGTTCGGGTACATCGAAGGCTTCTACAATCCCCGCCGCCTTCACTCCGCTCTCGGCTATCGATCACCAGCCGAGGCCGAGCGAATGCCGGCATAACCCCGTCCACTTTTTCGGGGCAGGATCAATTTTTACGCCGAAGACCAACGGCAAGGCCGAGCGCTCTATCCAGCCCCTCCTTCGCGAGGGGGCCTACGCGATCCCATACCGCTCTTCAGACAGTCGAACGCGCGATCTGCCGAGGTGGCTCACGTGGTACATTGAACATCGACCGCACGCCGCCCTTCACAGCCGTCCTCCCGCCGACGCGCCGCACAACCTTGTGAGACGTCACAGCTAGAGCCATGTGGCAGCTCATCCGTGGACGCTCGGCGGACCCGGTTCCGAGAGCGGCGACGCCGTCGACACCTCCCATGCAAAGGCCCCTTCATGATCCGATCGCTTCGCCGGCTCCTCTCCCTGCCGTTCCAGGTCCTGGGATACGCCTGTTTTCTCGGCGCATTCGTCACGGGCTTCATTAGTATCTGGAACATGGTCAAGGACGAGGCGGCGCCGGGCATGCAGCTGGGCGAACTGTGGTTCCGCCTCTCACCCGAGACGTTGCAGCTCGCCCAGCCGGCGGTTCAACGCTATCTCCACCCCGCGATCTGGGATCCGGGCGTGCTCACCTTCCTGCTGCTGCCGAGCTGGTTCGCGCTGATCCTCCTCGCCGCATTGTGCCTCTTGATCGCACAACTCATCTATAGGGTCCGATAACAAGGGAGAGGCGCGATGAATATCATGCAGCTATTCGGCAAGTCCCTCGACATCCCGTCCGCCGCGGACGCGCTCCCCGGCCGGCCCGACCCGATCGTCACCGCCGATCGCCACGCCGTGAACGGCGAGCCGCTGAAGGGCGACTGGACCGGCCTCGGGACCGTCGTCTTCGCACTCGGGTGCTTCTGGGGTGCGGAGCGGATCTTCTGGCGTACGGCGGGGGTGAAGGTCACCGCCGTCGGTTATGTCGGCGGGCATACCCCGAACCCGACCTACCGCGAGGTCTGCACCGGGCGCACCGGGCATACCGAGGGCGTGCTCGTGGTCTACGACCCGGCCGTCGTCTCGTTCGAGACCTTGGTCAAGCTCTTCTTCGAGAGCCATGATCCGACCCAGGGCATGCGCCAAGGCAACGACGTCGGCACGCAGTACCGCTCGGCGATCTTCACCGAGAGTGCGCAGGAGCGCGCCAGCGCCGAGGCGATCAAGGCGGCCTACGCCGCGACGCTGAAGGCCAAGGGCTACGGCCCGATCACCACCGAGATCGGCGGTGCGGTGCCGTTCTACTACGCCGAGACCGAGCACCAGCAGTACCTGCACAAGGTGCCGAACGGCTATTGCGGGCTCGGCGGCACGGGCGTCGGCTGTCCGGTCGGGACGGGCGCCGCGGCCTGATCGGGCGCGGCGGCGGCACCGTCCGTCGCGGAGGGCGTCCGGTTCGCGAGGGCGGCGCCATCCGTGGCGGGCCCCGGCGGGGCGGCGCTCATGGGCTCCGGTGCCGGAGGCGCGGTGGTGCCGGGCGGCGCCGGGGTCGGCACGGAGACGTGGGACGGCGCGGCCAGAAGCTCGCGGCAGGCGGGCGGCATCCGCTCCACCGTGAGGGGCGACTTGGGCTTGGCCTTCGGGTCCGGCGTCCAGGGTGCGGGCGTGTACCAATAGTCGAGCTGGGTGCCGCAGCCGGTGCCCTTCGGCGGCGGGCTCTGCGGTTCGCACGCGGGCGAGCCGGCGGGGCATTTCAGGCGCACGTGGAAATGCGAATCGTGCCCGTACCAGGGGCGGATGTGGCGCAGGAAGCCCCGCCGCGGCCAGCTCATGTCGCACATCGCCTTCTTGATGTGCGGGTGGACGAAGACCCGCTCCACCCGCGGGTCCGACGCCGCCTCGCGCACCAGCGCGGCGATGTGCGGCGTGAACCGCTCGGGGTCCGCGGCCGTCCCGGCGGCGTTCAGCATGGTGACGAAGTCCATCGTCTCGCGGGCCTCCGGCGAGAGCGGCGCCTCGGGCCGCGCGGCGAACCAGATGTCGACGTCGAGGCCCACCTGATGGCTGGCGTGGCCGAACGGCATCGGCCCGCCGCGCGGCTGGCTCATGTCGCCCACCAGGATGCCGTTGAGCCCGCCCCCGGCAGCCGCCGCGGCGAGGTCCTCGACGAAGGCGATGGTCTCCGGATGACCCCAGCGGCGGTTGCGCGACAGGCGCATCGCACTGTGATGCGGCCCGTCGGCGGCGAGCTGTGCGGCGCCGGCGAGGCAGCCGCGGCTGTAGCCGCCGATGGCGCGGGTCGGCGGCGCCGTCGGCCCATGCACTGCGCCGAAGCGGGCTTTCGCCGGCGCCGACCCGGCCGGCGCCGCGGCCTCACGCGCCTTGCGCCGGGGCTTGCCGGGCGGGACCTTGGCCCGGGTCCCGGCCCGCTTCCGGCGCCGCGCGTCGGCGAGGACGGCGCCCGCGGCAGCGGTCTCGGCGGTGAGGCGCGGCGTATTCTCGCCTCTACCGTCGCGGGCGGCGGCGCCGGTGGCGAGCAGCGTCGTCAGCAGCGCTGCGATCAGACGTCCGCCGGCGCGCCTCACGACTATTCGCCCGCGAACATGCGCCAGCCCGCCTCGATCCACCCGGCGTCGACCATGTGGCCGCCCTCGTGCAGGCATTCGACGATGCGCGTCTCGTCGTCGCCGGTGGTTTGTTCGCACGTCAGCCCCGCGGCGACCGCGATCGGCATGGGCGCGCCATGGTGCGCCGCGGCGCGGAACATCACCAACGCCTCGTCCACCACGCCCTGACGGGTGTCGGCGATGGCGCGGCCATCGAGGGGGACCACGGTGTCGGCCGTCCCGTGGATATGGAGGAGGTCGACCGGCGGGTTCGGGCAGTCCCGCGGGAGCGGCGCCCAGAAGGTCCCGGCGACCGGCACGAAGGCGAAGAAGCGGTCGCCGCGGCGGCAGGCGAGGGTCCACGTCATCATGCCGCCGCCGGAGAAGCCCGCGGCGAGCAGCCGGTCGGAGTCGATGGCGAAGCGCTCCGCCGCGTCGTCCAGGACGGCGTCGAAGGCGGCGAGCTCGATCGCGTCGTCGTCGAGCCCGCGGCGGGGAGCGTTGCGGATCAGCCATCCCTTCGACGCGCTGTCGAGCGCGATCAGCGCGACGCCCAGCCGGTCCGCCACCTCACGCAGCGCGGCGAAGTTCATCACCCCCTCGGCCGTCGCGCCGTAACCGTGGCTGTAGACGATCGCGCCGAAGGGGCCGTCCCCCTCGGGCAGTGCGATGCGATAGGTGCGCGCGCCGACGGTGCAGGCGCTGTCCGGCCCGCAGGCCAGCGCGGGCCGAGGCTCCAGTGCGAGCAGCGCGAAAAGGCCGAGCAGAAGCGGCAGCAGAGCCGCGAGAGACCGGTGACGCAAGGGGCGATCCTCCCATCGCCTTTCCTAGCACGCCCGGCGTCTGCGCGGCAGGCCCCCGCCATTGTCGCAGGCCCACCCTTGCCGCGCGCGGCGCCAGGCACCATTGCCAAAGAAAGGCGTGGGAGCAGGGAGACGGCCATGACGGATCACCACGAGGCGGAAACCGGGCGCAGCGTCGCCCTCATCGTCGGCGCGGGGCCGGGGTTCTCGGCGTCGGTCGCCCGCAAGCTGGCGGCGCGGGGGACTGCCGTCGCGCTCGCCTCGCGCACGCCGCAGACCGCGCTGGCCGAGGAGATCGGCGGCCGCGCCTACTCCCTCGACGCGGGCGACGCGGCGACCACGGCCGCGCTCTTCGCCGCCGTCGAGAGCGATCTCGGTGTGCCGGATTTCGTCATGTACAACGCCTCGGCGCGGGTCCGCGGGCTCCTCACCGAACTCGACCCCGCCGCGGTGGAGGCCGCGCTCAAGGTGATGGCCCTCGGCCCCTTCCTGGTGGCGCGGGAGGCGGCGCAGCGCATGGTCCCGCGCGGCGGCGGCCGGATCCTCCTCACCGGCGCCACCGCCAGCGTGAAGGGAATGCCCACCTCGGCGTCCTTCGCGATGGGCAAGTTCGCCATGCGCGGCCTCGCCCAGGCGATGGCGCGCGAGATGCAGCCCAAGGGCATCCACACCCTGCACGTCGTGATCGACGGCGCGATCGAGAAGCCGGGCCGCGCGCCGCCGTCGCAGGACGCGCACCTCGACCCCGACGCGATCGCCGACGCCGCCCTCGCCGCGCTCGATCAGCCGCGGAGCGCGTGGAGCTGGGAGATCGAGCTGCGTCCCTGGGTCGAGACCTTCTGAGCCTCAGGCCAGGCGCCAGACGCGGGTCAGCTTGACGTCCGAATCCTCCAGCGCCCGGGGAACGGCGACCTCGTAGGTCGCCGCGATCCGCAACGCGTCGACCGGCAGGTAGGTCCGCTTCGGATCGCCGATGAGGACGTCCGCGCCGTCCGCCTTGGCGCGGTGCAGGAAGGCGAGGGCGCGTTCGGCGAGCGGGCGCTCGTAGAAGATGTCGCCCGCCAGGACCACGTCGGCCTCGGCCGTGCCGCCCAGGAGGTCACCCGCGACGATCTCGACCGCAACCTCGTTCAGCGCCGCGTTGAGGCCGATCGCGTCCAGCGCGAAGGCGTCGATCTCGTTGGCGCGGACGCTGTGCGCTCCGGATCGCGCCGCGGCGATCGCCACCAACCCCCCGCCCGCGCCGATGTCGAGCACGCGCCGGCCGGCGACCAGGGCCGGATTGTCGATCAGGTAGCGCGCCAGCGCCTGCCCGCCGGCCCAGGCGAAGGCCCAGAAGGGCGGCGGCAAGCCCTCCTCGCCGAGCTTCTCCTCGGTCTTGTGCCACAACGGCAGCGCCTCGTCGGCGAGGTGCAGGCGCACCTCGGGCACGTGCGTGGCCGCACTCACCGCCGTGTTGGCGCGAATGAAAGCAATCCGATCCATCGATGTTCGACACTCCGCAGCGCGCGCGTCCATTGCGAACCTCCGCCGGGCGGCGCCCGCGCGAGCGCCGCCGTCTCGTCGTCCGGGATCGGGGGGAGAGCGGCGCCGGTCAGCGCCCGGCCATCTCCAGGATCGCCGCCCACTCTTCCTCGGTGACGGGCTGCACCGAGAGGCGGGAGTTCTTGATCAGCGCCATCTCCGCCAGCGCCGGCTCCTCTTTCACTTCGGCCAGCGTTACCGGCCGTTGGAGCGGGTTGTCGGCGGCGATGTCGACGCATTCCCAGGTACCGCTCGCGTCGGTCGAATCGGGGTGGGCGGTCTTCACCACCTTGACCGTGCCGACGATCTCCTTGGCGTTCACCGAGTGGTAGAAGAAGCCTTTGTCGCCCTTCTTCATCTCACGCATCTGGTTGCGCGCCATGTAGTTGCGCACGCCGTCCCACTCCGTGCCGGTCTGCCCCGCGGCGACCTGGTCGTCCCAACTCCATGTCCCCGGCTCGGACTTGAACAGCCAATAGCGCATCACGGTCCTCTCGTTTCGGCCCTGCGGATAAGGCGGCCACTATACAATGCAACTGCTTTTTCTTTAGGCACGCCCGTTGTACACCATGCGGGCAGAAGGGGGCCTAGCGGTTGGCACGGCTTTTGAAGGGCACCGGTGTTGACCGCCGTTGGGCACCCATCAGCTCACGGGGGAGATATAGGGAATGCCAATGAAAATTGTGATGGCGATCATCAAGCCGTTCAAGTTGGATGAGGTGCGTGATGCACTGTCATCCATCGGCGTCGCCGGGCTGACGGTGACTGAAGTGAAGGGCTACGGGAGGCAGAAGGGTCATACCGAAGTCTACCGTGGTACCGAGTATGCCGTGAGCTTCCTGCCGAAGCTCAAGATCGAAGTCGCCGTCCCGGAGGAGATGACGCCGCGCGTCATCGAAGCCATCCAGACAAGCGCCAAGACCGGCCAGATCGGCGACGGCAAGATCTTCGTCTACACGCTCGACAACGCGGTTCGCGTGCGCACGGGCGAAGTGGACTCCGAAGCCCTCTAAGAACCCATTCATCGCGGACAGCACAGCCACATGAAGAATTCAATGCTCCTGAAGATCGCCGGAGCGGGCCTCGCGCTCGCGCTCTCGGCGACGACCGTGTGGGCGAAGGCCGACACGACGATGCAGCCCCTCGCGGAGCCTGCGCCGATTCTGCTGGCGCAAGCCGACAGCACGACCACGACCACGACGCCGGCCGAAACCACCACCGAATCGACGACCGAATCGGTCGGCGAGGCGGTCGGTCAGGCCGCCGAGACCGTTGCCGACGAGGCCGAGAAGGCCGTCGACGCGGTGGCCCAGGCCATCCCGACGGACGGTGAGGAGGGCAGCCCGAAAGAGCCGACCGCCGCCAGCCAGGACGCCGCTCCGGCTGCCGCCGCGCCGGCCGAGTCGTCCGACGTGCCCTATATCTTCAACACCCTCCTGTTCCTCATGGCCGGTT
Organism: Acuticoccus sp. I52.16.1; assembly: GCF_022865125.1. Classification (NCBI taxonomy): domain Bacteria; kingdom Pseudomonadati; phylum Pseudomonadota; class Alphaproteobacteria; order Hyphomicrobiales; family Amorphaceae; genus Acuticoccus; species Acuticoccus sp. I52.16.1. The sequence continues at coordinate 2,584,328 of NZ_CP094828.1, forward strand.
TCCTGGTCATGTTCATGGCCGCGGGCTTCGCCATGCTCGAGGCCGGCCTCGTCCGTTCCAAGAACGCGGCGATGCAGTGCCTGAAGAACCTCGCGCTCTACGCCATCGCCGGCATCATGTTCTGGCTCATCGGCTACAACCTCATGTACGAGGGGGTCGACACCGCCAACAACATCCAGGCGCTCGCCAACTACATGGGCACGTTCTCCGTGAAGACGTTCCCGGCGCCGGATGCCGACACGGGTGACTACTCCGCCTATTCCGACTGGTTCTTCCAGATGGTGTTCTGCGCCACGACCTGCTCGATCGTGTCGGGCACCGTCGCCGAGCGCATGCGTCTCTGGCCGTTCCTGATCTTCTGCGTCTTCCTGACCGGCATCCTCTACCCGATCACCGGGTCCTGGGAGTGGGGCACGGGCTGGCTCGACCAGATGGGCTTCTCCGACTTCGCCGGCTCCACGCTGGTGCACTCGGTCGGCGGCTGGGCCGCTCTCGCCGGCGCTCTCGTCGTCGGTGCGCGTGCCGGTAAGTTCGGCGCCAACGGCGTGATCCACCCGATGCCGGGCTCGTCGATCCCGCTCGCCACACTGGGTACCTTCATCCTGTGGCTGGGCTGGTTCGGCTTCAACGGCGGCTCGCAGCTCGCGCTGGGCACGCAGGTCGACGCCTCCTCCGTGGCCAAGATCTTCGTGAACACCAACACGGCGGCCGCCGCAGGCGTGATCGTGACGATCTTCCTGACGCAGATCTTCTACCGCAAGGTGGACGTCACGATGGCCATGAACGGCGCTCTCGCCGGTCTGGTCTCGATCACCGCGGAGCCGCTCGCTCCGTCGATGGCCTCGGCCGCCCTCATCGGCGGTATCGGTGGCCTGATCGTGGTGATCTTCGTGCCGCTGCTCGACAAGATGCGCATCGACGACGTGGTCGGCGCCATCCCGGTCCACCTGGTCGCCGGTATCTGGGGCACCATGATCGTGCCGTTCTCCTACGCCGGTGCCGAGGGTGATCCGACCTACTACGTCCAGTTCATCGGCGTGGTGTCGATCGGCGCGCTGGCGTTCTTCTCGAGCCTGATCGTCTGGCTGGTCCTGGCCGCGGTCATCGGTCTGCGCGCAACGCCGGAGGAAGAAGCCGTCGGCCTCGACTCCAGCGAAGTCGGCGTGCTCGCCTATCCCGAGTTCGGGTCGGGCCGCGCCTAACCATCGAGGGCGGCCCGGGCCTCGCCCGGTCCGCACCTCACCGGGGCCACGTGCGGCACCGTCCGCAAACCGGCCTCGAGGATGCCGAGCAAGCCTGGGTGTGGCCCCTGGCGCGCTCGGTTCCAAACAGCGGTCCGCGATTAAGGCCCGGGGCAATCCCGGGCCTTTTTTCGTAACCGCCCTATGTCAAAGTCCTGCGAAGCGGCACACTCGCGGCAGACGACGAAGAGATAGGGATCGCCGAAATGGGAAATCCGTTCCTGAGACGTGCCTATGCCGGCTACCTCATCGCCCGCGGTCTCTCCAACGTGACCCGAACCCCCCGCGCGATCGACACGGCCCCCGCCATGCCGCGGACGCCCCCGCCCACCGCCGCCGCGCCGCCCCGCAAGGCCGAGGCTGCGCCGCTGCCCCCCATGGCCAAGACGCGCCTCTTCGGCATCGATGTGTGCGTGATCTCCTACGACGAGGCGATCGCGCGCATCATCGCCTGGTCGAAGACCGTGCCGGCCCGCACCGTCGTCACCACCAATCTCGACCACGTCATGAAGCTGAAGAAGGACCCCGTCTTCCGCCGCTGCTACGACGAGGCGGACATGGTCACCGCCGACGGCATGCCTTTCGTCTGGCTGGCCAAGCACGAGGGCGTGCCGCTGAAGGACCGCGTGACGGGCTCGGACCTGATCGAGCCGCTGATGGCGGCGGCCGCGCGCGAGGGACGCTCGGTGTTCCTGTTCGGATCGACGATGGAGCGCCTGCACGGGGCGGCGAAGATCCTCAAGGCACGGCACCCGCGGCTCGAATTCCGCGGTGCCTATGCGCCGCCTTTCGGCTTCGAGCGCGACCCCGAGCTGCACGCCGAACTGCTGTCGATGATCCGCACCGCGCGGCCCGACATCATCCTCGTCGCCCTCGGTGCGCCGAAGCAGGAGATCTGGGCGAACGGGATGGCGGACGCGGTGCGGCACGGCGTGTTCGTGTCGATCGGCGGCGGGCTCGATTTCATCTCCGGCGACATCAAGCGCGCGCCGGACATCATGCGCCGCACGGGAACCGAGTGGCTGTGGCGCGCACTGACCGAGCCCGCCCGCCTCGGCCCGCGCTATGCCAAGATCGTCGCCGCGCTTCCCGGCCTCTACCGCGCCCACAAGCGCGACCGGGAGGAGCACGAGGCGGCCGACCGCCGCCGCGCCATGGCCGTCCTGTCCGACGAACGGTTTCGCGCCGTGCGCGAGAGCGCCCGCGAGACCGACAGCGCCGCGGCCGCCGCCGAGGCGACCGATACCTTTCCCCCCGAACGGACGCCCCAGCACCCGCCACGCTGAGCTGGACTGTCGCAGCAGTCCTTCACCGTGGCGGCGACGCGGACACCGCGCGGGTGACAGCGCAGGCGGGCGCCGCCCGCAGCGGCGGCCGCGACCGGGCTACATCCAGACGCCGCCGAGCGACTTGCCGCCGTCGACGATCATCACCTGGCCCGTGACGAACCCGGTGTCGGGCGCGGCGAGGTAGGCGGCCGCCGCGGCGATGTCCTGCGGCCGGCCGAGGCGGCCTGTCGGCTGGAGCCGGGCGAGATCGGCCCTGCGTTCGGCGCTGAGGCCGTCGAGGATCGGAGTGTCGACCAGGCCGGGGGCGATCGCGTTGACGGCGATGTCGCGCGAGGCGAACTCGATCGCCATGGTGCGTGTGAGCGCCACCACCGCGGCCTTTGAGGCCCCGTAATGCCCCATGTTGCGCGCGCCCAGGTAGGCCCGCGAGGCAACGGTGACGATGCGCCCGCCGTCCGGCATCGTCCGCAGCACCTCCTGCGAGACGATGAACACGCCCAGCAGATTGACCGAGAGCATAGCCTCGAAGTCCGCCTCGGTGAGGTCCATGAACGGTCGGTCGGAGTAGACGCCCGCGTTGTTGACGAGGACGTCCACCGGCCGGCCGATACCGGCGAGCGCGGCGCCGACCGCGGCGCGGTCGGTCACGTCGAGGGCCAGCGGCGTCAGCCCGTCGCCCGTCGCCGGCAGGTCCCGGTCGGCGGCGACGACGGACATGCCGTCCGCCGCCAGCCGCTCGGCGATGGCCCGCCCGATCCCTCGGGCGGCACCGGTCACGAGGGCGAGACGTGTCATCGCGCGCCGCTCAGCTCTTCTCGCTGACGAGGGGGCACTTGCTCTGCGACAGCGGCAGCGCGGCGTCCTCCGGCGCGATGGTCGAGAGGATGTTCACGAGGTCCCAATCGCTCGTCGATTCCTCCGGCGTCTTGACGCTCATGAGGTAGAACTCGCGCAGCACCCGCCCATCGGCGCGGATCGATCCGTCCTTGGTGAAAAAATCCTCGATGGGCATGGCCTTCATCTGCGCGACGACCGTCGGCCCGTCGGTCGTTCCGGCCTTCTGGACGGCCTCCAGGTAGTGCTTCACGGCACCGTAGACGCCGGCATGGATGTGGTTCGGCATCTTGCCCTCCACCTCCTGGAAGCGCTCGGAGAAGGCGCGGGTCTCGTCCGTCATGTCCCAGTAGAAGGGGGCGGCGAACTGGAGCCCCTGGGCCGTCTTGGGCCCGAGCGCGTGGATGTCGTTGATGGTCACGCTGGTGCCGACCATGCGGATGCCGGACTGGGCGAGCTGGAACTCGGCCGCCTGCTTCAGCGCATTGGTGAAGTCGCTGCCCGCATTGGCGAGCGCGACCACGTCGGGGCCGGCCGCCTGCGCCTGGAGGAGGAAGGCCGAGAAGTCGTTCGTCTGCAACGGATGGCGGATGCTGCCGACGACCTCACCGCCCGCGTCCTCGACGAAGCGGCTGATGTCGGCCTCCAGCGCGTGACCGAACTGGTTGTCCTGGGTGATGAAGAACCACTTCTTGCCCCCGTCCTGCACCACGCCGCGCGCCGCGCCGGCGGCCAGCGCGTAGGTGTCGTAGGTCCAGTGGACGGTGGTCGGCGAGCAGGCCTCGCCGGTGAGGCCGGAGGACGCGGCGCCCGAGATCAGGAAGGGAATGCCGGTGTCGCGCGTGACCTCCTGCACCGCGAACGCGACGGACGATGCCGGCACGTCGACGATCGCCGTCACGCCGTCTTCGTCGATCCATCGGCGCGAGATCGTCGAGCCGATGTCGGGCTTGTTCTGGTGGTCGGCGGTGACGATCTCGATCGGCTTGCCGAGCACCTCGCCGCCGAAGTCCTCCACCGCGAACCGGGCGGCGGTGACCGACCCCGATCCGGTGAGGTCGGAGTAGAGCGAAGACTGGTCGTTGAGGATGCCGAGCTTGACCTGATCTTGTGCGGTCGCGGGCGCCGCGGCGAGGGCGAGCGCCAGGGCCGCGAGGCCGAGGATGCGTGTCGTCATGAAGTTCCTCCCGATTGTTATGATTTAGACCGTCACGATCGCACTGCCGGACGGGTGGATTTCGGCGCGCTGGCCGGGCTCGATCACGGTCGTGGTGTCGAGCTGGCGCAGGATGGCCGGTCCTTCGATGCGCGCGCCCGCACCGAGCCTCGCACGCTCATAGACCGGACAATCGACGAAGCCGTCGCCGCTCCAGAGGCGCTGACGGGCGACGATGGGATCCGCCGCGACCGGCGGCTGATGGGCTGTCACCTCGGGCCGGTCCAGGCGGCCGTGAGCGGCGACCGACAGGGTCACGATCTCCACCGGCGTATCGCGCTGGGCGAAGGTGTAGAGCCGCTCGTGGGTGGTGTGGAATGCCTCGAACACCCGGCCGAGCGCCTCGGGCGTGACGGCGTGGTCCGGCCAGGGGATCGCAAGCTCGAAGCCCTGGTTGCGGTAGCGCAGGCTCGCCTCCCACTCGGTGCGGCTGGCGCCCTCGGCGATGCCCTCGGCGGCCAGCCACGCGCGCGCCTTGTCGTCGAGCGAGGCGAAGGTCGTGGCGAGGCGGGTGAGATCGTGGTCCGGCCCGCGCTCCACGCAGGTCAGCGAGAACTCGTTGCGCAGGTCCGCCACGGTGAGCCCGACCGCCGACAGGACCCCCGGCGACGGCGGCACGATGACCGACGACATGCCCAGGAGCCGGGCGAGGGCCGGTCCGTGCAGCGGCCCCGCCCCGCCGAAGGCGAGGAGGGCGAAGTCGCGCGGATCGAGGCCCCGCTCCACCGAGACGAGGCGGATCGCGCCGACCATCGCGTTGTTGATGACGTCGAGGATGCCTTCCGCCGCGCGCTCCACCGAGAGGCCCAGCGGGGCCGCGACGTGGTCGTGGACGGCGCGGCGGGCGGCCTCCTCGTCGAGCGCCATCTGGTCGTCGAGCAGGTTGGGGCAGAGCCGGCCGAGGACGAGGTGCGCATCGCTCACCGTCGGCAGCGTGCCGCCGCGCCCGTAGCAGGCCGGGCCCGGCACCGCCCCGGCGCTCTGCGGTCCCACGGTGAGGCTGCCGCCCTCCGTCACGCGGGCAATGGAACCGCCACCGGCCCCGATCGTCACCATGTCGACCATCGGCGTGTGGACCGGCCACTCGCCGATGGTGCCGCGCTTGGTGATCGTCGGCCGCCCGTCGCGGATCAGGGTGACGTCGGCCGACGTGCCGCCGATGTCGATCGAGATGACGTCCGGCTGGCCGGCCGCCACACCCGTGGCGGCGGCGCCGAGCGCGCCCGCCGCCGGACCGGAGAGTGCGGTCTGCACCGGTTCGGCCCGCGCCGTCGCCGCGCTCATGACCCCGCCGCCGGAGTTCATGAGGAGGAGCGAGCGCGTCAACGCCCGCTCCTCGATCCGCTCGCCGAGCCGGGCGACATAATGCGACACCGGCGGCATGACGTAGGCATTGAGGATCGTCACCATCGACCGCTCGTACTCGCGGAACACCGGCAGGACGTCGCTGGACAGCGAGATGAGCGCGTCCGGGATCACCTCGCGCACGATTTCGGCGATGCGCCGTTCGTGCGCCGGATTGGCGTAGGCGTGGATGAGGCAGACGGCGATGGTCTGAAGCCCCTCGGCCCGGAACGCCTCCGCGGCCGCGCGCGCGGCCGCCTCGTCGAGTGGGACATGCTCGGTACCGTCGACGTCGATCCGCCCCGCGACCTCGACGATGCGTTTGGGCGGCACCGGGCGCGCCGGCTTGACCCAGGAGAACATGTTCGCCTTGCGGGGGATGTCATGCCGGCCGATCTCCAGCACGTGGCGGAAGCCGGCGCTGGTGATCAGCCCCGCCGTGCCGCCCTTGCCTTCCAGGATCGCGTTCGTCGCGACCGTGGTGCCGTGCAGGATCTGCGCGATGTTGCGCCGCTCGCCGCCGATCGTCTCGAGCACCTTGTCGACCGCGGCGATGAAGCCCTGCGACTGGTCCTGCGGGCTCGTCGGCGTCTTCGTCGACCAGCGCTGGCCGGTCGTGGTGTCGAGGGCGACGATGTCGGTGAACGTGCCGCCGATGTCGATACCGAGGAGAAGGTCGCCGCCACGCATCATCGTATTCATGCCAGCACCTGCTGATAGGCGTTGCGGTGGAAGAGCGCCGGCTCGGGGCGGGCGTCGCGGCGGGCGGCGGTGGCCGCCTCGTCGATCTGCGCGGCGGGACCGGTGAGGACGACGCCATAGTCCCGTTCCGCGCTCTCGCGGCTCACCTGGCCGCCCAGGACGTCCTCGCGCACGCGCTCCGCCTCGCGGTCGAACGGGTGGCCCCATCCGCCGCCGCCGCCGGTGCGCATCTGCAGGACATCGCCCTGGCGCAGGATCGTGCCGTCCGCCATCGGCGCCAGCTCCCGTTCGTCGGGCCGGCCGGGATTGACGATCCAGCGCGTGTTGCCGCCGTTCAGTCCGCCGGCGATGCCCCAGGGGGGGTAGCCTCCGCCGCCGGCGCGGTTGGAGAGCATCGCGACGGGGGCGAGGAGTTCCACCTCGCGGATCACGCCGCAGCCGCCGCGCCAGCGGCCGGGGCCGCCGGAGTCCGGGTTGAGGCTGTAGGCCAGCAGCCGGACCGGGAAGGTGAGGTCCATGAACTCGGCGGGATAGTTCTCCTGCGCGACGAGGTAGACCGCGTCGGTGCCGTCGGCGTAGGGCCGCGCGCCGCAGCCGACGCCGACGCCGTCCGTGATGAGGAAGGGCGCACCCCGCCCGTCGTCGCTGCCGCGCAGGTAGTAGAGCGCGTAGACGTTGGAGGCGGCGACCGACCGGCCCCCTGTGGACGTGCCGACGAGGGCGCAGCAGGCGGCGATCATGCGCACCAGCGTCAATCCGCGTTGACCGAGTGGGGCCGGCGACAGCGGCAGCAGGATGCTGCCCGGCCGCAGGCGCACCTCGTCCAGCAGCCGGCACGCGCCCTCGTTGAGGAGGACGTCCGGATGCTCGGCCAGGAAATAGAGGCCGAAGATCATGTTGAGGACGTTGGGATGCGTCAGGTAGTTGATCGGGCCGGGGGCCTGGTCGTCGCTCGCCGTGGTGTCGAGGATGAAGCGGTCGCCCTCCCGCACCAGTGCGAAACGGATGGCGAAGGGGCCGTTGCCGTGGCCGTCATCGTCCACCCATTCGGTGACCTCGGTCCGTCCCTCGGGGAAGGCCTCGGCGAGGCGGGCGCGCACGATCCGGCGCGTCTCGTCGATCAGCGAAGCGAACGTCGCGGCCACTTGCGGAGCGCCGAACTTGGTCATGATCGCGCCGAGCCGGTTCACGCCGAGCCGGACCGCGGCCACCGCGGCGCGCGTGTCGCCCTGGATCATCTCGGGGAAGCGCGAGTTGCGCTGGAAGATGCGGAAGGCGTCCTCGTTCAGGACCCCCTCGCGGTAGAGCCGCACCGGCGGAATGACGATGCCTTCCTGGAAGATGTCCGTCGCATCGGGTGAGAGGGAGCCGGGCCTCATCCCGCCGACGTCCTGAAAGTGCGCCCACGACTGCACGAACGCGACGAGCGTGCCGTCCTCGAACACCGGCGCGACGTAGACCTGGTCGGGCGTGTGGGAGACCGCCCCCTTGGTGCCGTAGCAGTCGGAATACCAGTAGACGTCGCCCGGCCGCATCGTCTCCTTCGGGAAGTGCTCGAAGATCGGGCGGACGAGATCGCCGAAAACGGGGATGTTCGTGCCCATGACGAGCCCGCCATCCGCATCGAAGATGCCGATGAAGTAGTCCTTCTTCTCGCGGATGAAGGGCGACATGGCCGTCCGCTCGAGCAGCACCTCCATCTCCGACTGCATCGCGCCGAGCGCGCCTTTGATGATCTCCCGTGCGATGGGGTCGACGGTCCGCTCCGCCATGTCGGCAGTCTCGTCGGGCATCGTCAGCATAGCGTCTCCTGGTCTCTGTATGTATACATGAGATCGAAAACGGTTGCCGTGACAACAGAAAAATCGCAAAATAAGCGTGACAGGTATACATATGAGGCGCGATTAGGGATGCAGACTCGATCCACGTCGGTGGCCGACCGCCTCCGGGCCATGATCCTCGAGGGCGACTACATGCCCGGCTCGCACCTCCAGGAGGTGCCGGTGGCCGAGGCGATGGGCGTCTCCCGGACGCCCGTGCGCGCCGCCCTCGCCGCGCTGGAGCGGGAAGGGCTGCTCGACTATGTCCCCAAACGCGGCTTCGCCGTGCGGGTGTTCAGCCGCGAGGAGATCGCCGACAAGTATTTCGTGCGCTCGGTGCTGGAGGGGGCGGCGGCCGGGCAGTGCGCCCGATGCGGGATTTCGGAGGCGGACCTCGCCACGCTGGACGCCGCGCTTGCCGACGGCGACCGGATCCTCGCCGGAGGGCGCCTCGACCCGGACGATCTGCCGGCCTACCGGCAGATGAACAACCAGTTCCACCGAACCATCACCACCGCGAGCGGCAGCGCCGGCACGGCCGACCTCGTGCGCCAGATCGGGCAGATCCCGTTCCTGTCCGACCGCATCATCCTGTGGCACGACTACAAGCTGATCGACCGTTCGCACGACGATCACCACCGCGTCCGCGACGCCATCGCCACGCGCGATCCGGCGCGCGCCGAGGCGCTGATGCGCGAGCATGTCAGCTTCATGGGCCAGGTGGTGCGGCGCTACCTGAGTTCTGCGGCCGCGCCGGAGCCGCTGCGGTTCGCCGCCGAGGACGCGTCCGACGACACCGCCGCGGCGGGCGAGGCTCCAGCCACCTCGGACGGCGCCGCAGGGGAGGGGAATACATGAGCCGCGCCATCGTCACCGGCGCCGGATCCGGGATCGGCGCCGCCATCGCCGAGCGCCTCGCCGCCGACGGCGCGCAAGTCCTCGCGGTCGACCTCAAACCCGACGGGCTCGCCCCCTATGCGCAGCGCCCGAACGTCGCGACCTTCGTCGCCGACGTCACCGCCGCCGACGCCCCGGAGGCGATCTTCGCCGCCGCGCGGGACGCATTCGGCGAAGTGGATGTCCTCGTCAACAATGCGGGCCTGGGCAACGCCAAGCCGCTGCATGAGACCGACGACGCCATGCTCGACCGCTACCTCGACGTCAACCTGCGTTCCGTGGTGCGACTGTCCCGCGCGTTCGTGACGGCACCGGGGGAAGCGGACGGCAGAGCGCGGGCGATCGTCAACGTGTCGTCGGTGTTCGGCGAGGTCGGCTTCCCCGGCGTCGCCGCCTATGCCACCGCCAAAGGCGGCGTGATCGCACTGACGCGGCAGATGGTGGCCGACTATGGTCCGCGGGGCGTGCGCGTCAACGCCGTTGCGCCCGGCCTCATCGCGACGCCCGCGACGGCGGAGCGCATGGCGCAGAACGCGCAATTCCAGCGCCTCACGGTGGGGCAGATCCCGGCCGGCCGCGCCGGACGGCCGGAGGAGGTGGCCGCCGTCGTGGCCTTCCTCGCGTCCCCGGCGGCGTCCTATGTCTCGGGTCAGGTCATCACCGTCGACGGTGGATGGACGGCCTGCCGCTACACCGCGCCGGACTAACGCGGCCCGCAGCGGCAGGCGTCGAAGGCGCCGGCGGTCGCCGCCGCCGGGGCGCAGGCGTAGACGGGCCAGTCCGTCTCCGGGTCGTGGCCGTAACCGGACCCGTAGAACCGGTCGTACAGCGTGCGGTCGGGCGACGCGGCGTCTCGCTGGAGCGCCGCCGTCACTTCGGCGAGGGCCGTCGCGCCGAACGGCGTGCGCGCATACGCCTCGGTAAACGCATAGAGCCTGTCGACGACGACGGGTGCGCCCGCCGCGGCCTGCGGCAGGTTCGTCACCGCGAACGTCGTCTTCTCCTGCAACGCGCCGTCGGAGCGGTCGTAGGTGAACATCTGGAAGGCGGGCGCGTCGCGGTAGACGGGGCTCACCGCCGGGACGATGGCCTCGAACCCCGCCGCCCCGTCGCCGCTCGCGGGGAACAGGCGCCAACTGTCGCGGTGGATATGGCCGGAGAAGCCGGCCGAGACGATCGCGCGGTGGCGCTGCATGAGGCTCGCGAACGCCGCCGCGTAGGGCTCGCGCCAGAACGGCACCGTGTGCGCGGCACACGCCGCATCGGCTGGTTTCGCCTGCGCGGTCGAGTAGGCGTCGACCCCGGCGGGGATGTGGTAGACCAGCCACACTCGCTCCCCGGCGGACGCCGCGGCGGAGAGCCGTGCCTCCAGCCACGCCGACATCGCATCCCCGGCGGCTCGGCTGTCGCTTCCGGCCGGGCCGCAACGGTTCTCGTATTTGGGCGACCACAGGACGGTGTTGAGGACGATGACCGTCATATCGTCCACCGTGGGGTGGCGCGCCGCGTAGTAGCCGCCGGCACGCCAGGTCGCCTCGGCGTCCGGCGCCAGCCGGTCGGAACCGACGAGCCTGCGCAGCGCCGGCACCGTGGCGGCGAGGTAGCGCCCGCCCGGCTCGACCTGGTAGTCCCCGCAACCGGCGTCCGTGTTGCCGAGCGCGAGCAGCACCGGCGCCTGCGGGAACGCGTCGGCCAGCCGGTGCGCGAGGTAGGTGGTGATCTTTATCGCCATGTCGGTGACCTGCTCCTGGCCGGCGCCCGGCTCCACCGCGCGGACGCGATATGCGAGGCGGTGGACCACCGCGTCGCCGGAGAAGATGACGAAGTCCGGCGACGGGGTCCGCCGGGCCGCATCGGCGAGAACCGCGTCGAGGAGCGGCACGTTGGCGTCGTCGCCGTAGGTCGCGACCGGCACGGACACGTCCGCGAAGATCCGCGGCCACTCGGAGATATCGGCCGCGAGAAGGCGACCGTCGGCGGCCGTGCCGGTGAACGGATCCAGATGGACGTCGCTGATGGCGAGGAATGTCGCGTCCGCGTCCGCCCCGGCCGCGGCACCCGGTGGGCCGGCGATGCCGCAGCTCAACGCGAGCGCCGCGCACAGTGTGCGTATCGTCCAATGTCCCGGCATTGTGTACCCTCCGGCGGCCCGGTATGGCCGGCCGCGTCGGAGCCTACCGCCGGCGCCGCCTCGGTTGGAGAGGGGCCACGCCGCCGAGCACGGCCTCCGGCGATCGCGCGACGCGGAGGCCCCCGCGACCGGCTCCCTCAATGGTGGAAGCCGGACGCCTCCTCGCTGGTGAGCGGGGCGGTGATCGGGTGCGCCGCGAAGTGGGCGAGGGCGGCGCGGATATCGTCCAGCAGCATCGAGCAGAGGTCGTAGCTGACGCCGTTGCGCACCAGGATGCGCTGGATCGCGCGGTTCTGGCAGTTGGCCGGGAGGGTGTAGGCCGGCACCTGCCAGCCGCGCACGCGCAGCCGGTCGGCGAGGTCGAACAGCGAGAAGCCGTGGTCGCCGTCTTTCAGCGCCCACGAGACGGCGGGGATGCCGCACGCCGGATCGCCGTCGTAGACGATCTCGAACGGGCCCATCTCAGCCAGCTCCCGCGCCACGTAACCGGCGCTGGCGTAGCAGGCGTCGTGGATCTTGCGGTAGCCCTCGCGGCCGAGGCGCAGGAAGTTGTAGTACTGGCAGACGATCTGCCCGCCCGGCCGCGAGAAGTTCAGCGCGATGTCGCGCATGTTGCCGCCGAGATAGTTGACCCAGAAGACCATCTCCTCCGGCAGGTCGGCCTCGTCGCGCCACGCCACCCAGCCGCAGCCGAGCGGCGCCAGGCCGAACTTGTGGCCGGATGCGTTGATCGACTTCACGCGCGGCAGGCGGAAGTCCCACTCGAGATCCGGCGCGCAGAAGGGGGCGAGGAAGCCGCCCGAGGCACCGTCGACATGGATCGGAATGTCGAGCCCCGTCTCGGCCTGGTAGCGGTCGAGCGCTTCGCCGACGGCCTTCACCGGCTCGTACTCGCCCGTGAACGTGACGCCGAGCGTCGGCACCACGCCGATGGTGTTCTCGTCGCAGCGGGCGAGCACCTCCTCCGGCGTCATCAGGAGGCGGCCGTCCTCCATCGGGATCTCGCGGTGCTCGATGTCCCAGTAGCGGGTGAATTTGTGCCAGCAGATCTGCACCGGCCCGGTGATGAGGTTGGGCTTCGCCGTGGGCTTGCCGGCGGCGCGCTGGCGGGCCTCCCAGCGGCGCTTCATGGCGAGGCCGCCCAGCATCGCCGCCTCGCTCGACCCGGTGGTCGAGCAGCCGACCGCCTCGCCTTCGCCGCGGGCGGACGGGGCGTTCCACAGGTCGGCGAGCATGCGCACGCAGCGCGCCTCGATCTCGGCGGTCTGCGGGTACTCGTCCTTGTCGACCATGTTCTTGTCGATGCAGTCGTCCATCAGGCGATGGATTTCCGGCTCCTCCCAGGTCTGGCAGAAGGTCGCCAGATTCTGCCGGGCATTGCCGTCGAGCATCAGCTCGTCGCGCACGGCGGCGTAGATCCTCCGTGGGTCGCGCTCGGCATCGGGGAAGGTCGACTTGGGCAGCGCGGCGCCCACCGAGCCGGCGCCGTAGAGCTCGTCGTTGATCCCGTCCTCGCGGTCGCGGGGGGTGTCCTCGGCCATGGCAGCGTCTCCTCGTCGTCGCTCTGTTGCCCTCTGGGGGCGGCGTTCAGTGGGGGGCGTTCGTCAGCAGCGCGGTGCCGTTCGCGCCATCGAGGTGGGCGAGCGCCACCACCCGAGGCGTCGTCAGCCCGGCGAGTGCGGCAAGGTCGAAGGCGGTGTAGGCGAGGCTCTGGTAGCTGCGCAGGAAGAACTGCCGGCGCGCCAGATCCGAGAGGTTCGTCCACGAGGTGAATTCGGTCGCGTACGGGGTCGCGGTGTCCGCGGCGAGACCGGCCACCTCCATGTGCCCGCCGCCGGCGTCGGGGGTGTCGATCGTGACGCCGCGCGGCCGGTCGAAGGTGTTCATGATGTGGGCGAGGGTCGTCACCGCGAGGTCGGGCGTCGCCGCCGCCTCGGTGAATTGCGCGTAGTAGGCGGCCCGCACGAACCGGCCGACGGAGGTGTTGGACGCCGGCAGCCCCGCGGTCGCGATCCCCGAATCGGGCTGCGTCGCGGTGTAGGTACCGAACGTCGCGCGGCTGCGGTCGACGTTCGACAGGAAGGTGTAATTGTCGAGGTTGGTGAGGTGCCAGCCGAAGGCCGGGCCGTTGGTCATCACGCCGACGGGGTTGTCGTGGAGCGTCATCGCGCCGTGGTCGAACTCGATCACCAGCGCGGCGCCTGTCGCGTCGTGCACGACGTAGTGGAACGGGGATTCCACACCGCCCAGCATCGCCAGCGCCTCCAGCATCACCGGCTGTTCGGCGAGGGCGGTCTTCACCTCGGCGACGGTGGCGAACTGCCCCAGCGCCCAGCTTCCGAGGTCGGACGCGGACAGCACCGCCCGCGTCAGGTCGACGGCCTTCTGCTTGCCGCTCGCCGCCGGGTAGGAGAGGAGGCTGAAGGTCAGCCCCTGATCGTTGAGACCCTCCAGCACCTTGAGGTCGGCGAAGGCGACGGGCGCGTCGGCCGCCGGCACCCGGTCCGGGACGGTGACCGCGACGAAGGCATGGCAGGCTCTGTAGCCGAGCGCCGGATGCCCTGCGCTTGCGGAGGAGAAGGGCGTGCCGGGCGGGACGTACGCGACCTGGTAGGGCAGCTCGACGGTCAGCTCCAGCGTTCGGCCGAAGTAGGGGCGCCCCGCCGCATCGCGGTAGATCAGCGACGTGCACATCAGGCGTCGCCCTCGAAGCGCGCCGGGGGACGGCGGAACGGCGCCGCGCGCCATCCGGCGGGGCGCGGGTCGGGGATGGAGCGCGGCCGGGTCCGCGTCGGGTCTGCGTCTGGCCAGGACATGGTCTGAGCAGTGGAACCTCTATGACGGTCGCGGCATCCGTCCGGACATATCATATCGATCATATGAAATTAAAGTAACGGCCGGGCGCCACGCCGCGCGCGTTCGGGACCCTCATGGCACCGCCGAGATGATGAGGAAGGCGGCGAAGATCACGAGATGGACCCCGCCCTGCAAGATGGTGCTGCGCCCGGTGGAGGCGGTCACCGTCGAGATGAACACCGCCAGGATCAGCAGCGTGGTATGCTCGTCCTCGAGGCCCAGGCTGAGCGGAATGCCCAGGATGACGGACGCGAAGGCGATGGTGGGGATCGTCAGCCCGATGCTGGCGAGCGCCGAACCGACCGCCAGATTGAGGCTCTGCTGGATGCGGTTCTGCCGCGCCGCCCGCAAGGCCGCGATCGACTCCGGCAGCAGGATCAGCGCCGCGATGACCACGCCGACGAATGAGAGCGGCAGCCCGGCCGCGGTGATCGCACCCTCCACCGCCGGCGACAGGCCTTCCGCGATCATCACCACCGCCACCAGCGACACGACGAGAAGCCCCAGGCTGACGGTGACCATGCGGCGGGTGACGACGAGCCCGTGCCCCTCGGCCGCCTCCGAATCGCCGTCGGAGTCGAGGAAGTGGGCGCGGTGGCGGATCGACTGGACGAACAGGAACAGGAAGTAGAGCGCCAGCGAGGCCATCCCGACGCCGATGAGCTGCCCGTTGGAGTAGAACGGGCCCGGCACCGCGAGGGTGTAGTTCGGTAGAATGAGCGTCAGCGTGGCGAGCGTGGCCAGCACGCTGATCGCGCCGATGGCACCGCGCGCCTGAAATCCCTGCTCATAGAAGCGGATGCCGCCCACCAGCAGGCATGCGCCGATGATCCCCGTGAGCACGATCATCATCGCCGCGAACACGGTGTTGCGGGCGATCTCCGAGCCGCTCTCGGGCGAGGCGAGCATGATGGAGATGATGAGCGCTACCTCGATCACGGTGACGGCGATGGCCAGGACCAACGACCCCATCGGCTCGCCGACCTTGTGCGCGATCACTTCGGCGTGATGCACCGCGCAGAAGATGGTCGCCATCAGCACCGGCACGGCGACGAGCTGCGCCACGACGTCGTGCAGGCTGACGATGCCGAGGTGCTCCAGCACCACGAACAAGGCCGCGACCGGCGGTACGAGAATCACCCACCGTGGCTGAACCGCGACGTGGCCCGGCGTGCTGGCGTCCCGGTCGTCGGGGGTCGGTTGGTCTGAAGTCATGAGGACTGCCTTGCGCTGAAGTCGGCGCGAGCGGTCGTGCCCGCGCCCATTCTCACTGTCTTGCCGGGACGGGAGGCGAGCGCCGCCACCGGGACGGCTGGCGCGACCGCGGACCCTTGGGCGGCGTCTACGCGCTCGTCACGCGCCAGATGACGTCGCCGACGTCGTCCGCCATCAGCAGCGACTTGCCGTCCGGACCGACGGCGACGCCCACCGGGCGGCCGTAGGCGAGCTTCTCGTCCTCGGAGAGGAAGCCGGAGAGGATGTCGCGGGGCGGGCCGGCCGGGCGGCCGTCGGCGAAGGGGACGAAGATCATCTTGTAGCCCGAGAGCGTCGAGCGGTTCCACGAGCCGTGCTGGCCGATGACCATGCCGTCGCCGAACCCGTCCAGCGTGCCGGCCGGCATCCAGCACAGGCCGAGCGAGGCGGTGTGCCCGCCGAGCGCGTAGTCCGGCTTGACGGCGCGGGCGACCATCGCCGCGTCCTGTGGCACCCGGTCGTCCACGACCTGGCCCCAGTAGCAGAAGGGCCAGCCATAAAAGCCGCCGTCGCTCACCGACGTCAGATAGTCGGGCGGGGTCTCGTCGCCGAGGCCGTCGCGCTCGTTGACGACGGTCCACAGCGCGCCCGTCGTCGGCTCGAACGCCATACCGACGGCATTGCGCAGGCCCGAGGCGAAGATCCGCGCCGCGCCCGTCGCGATGTCCAGCTCCCAGATCGCGGCGCGCCCTTCCTCCTCCTCCATGCCGTTGTCGGCGATGTTGGTGAGCGAGCCGACGCCGGCATAGATCTTCGTGCGGTCGGGCGAGACGATCAGACTGCGCGTCCAATGCCCGCCCGGCTTGAATTCGACGAGCCTGCGGCCGGGTCCCGCCACCGACGTGGCGCCGTCCTCGTAGTCGAAGGCGACGATGCCGTCGGTGTTGCCGAGGTAGAAGGTCCCCGCGTGCAGCGCCATGCCGAAGGGCTGGTTCTGACCCTCGACGAAGACGGTGCGCGTCTCGGCCACGCCGTCGCCGTCTTCGTCACGCCACAGGGTGACGCGGTCGGCGCTGTCGCCGATGGCGCGGGCGCGGGCCATGGTCGCCTGGGCGGCGTGGTCCATGAGGCCGCGCGCCGGGCGGGGGCGCTGCTTGGACTCGGCGACCAGCACGTCGCCGTTGGGCAGCACCTCGATCCAGCGCGGGTGGTCGAGCTTCTCGGCGAAGGCGTTGACCTTCAGGCCGGGCGCGACGGTCGGCAGATGGCCGGGCGCCCAGCCGTGCGCGCTCGGCATCTTCAACGTCATGATCCCTTGCGTCTTCGCGTCGGGGATCTGCGGCGTGGCGCCGATCGCATGCGTCTTCGGCGCGGACCTGCGCCGTAGGAGAACCATGGTGCCGCCGACGATCGACGTCACCCGTGCCATGAAGTCCATTGGGCCCCACCTCGAATCTGTTGCGCGCACCCTACCCGATCACGCTCCGCAGTTAACCGCAGAGTTTATGCGGATCATGACGAGCGGCCGGTTCGGGCCTCGTCGTCACCGGGTTCCCGCCCGCAGGCCGCGACGAGCGCGTGCCCGTGTCCCGGCCGGGCGGTCCCGAGCGTCGCCTCAACCGACGATGCGTGCGCGCGCCGCCGCGGGCGTGAGGACGCCGTGCCCCGCCGCCGCGATGCGCTGGGCCGCACGCGCCACCATCGCGGCGTTCGTCTGCTCGGTGCCGCGCGGGGCGTCCTCGAGGCCGACGCGGATGTCGCACCCGAGCGCCAGCGCCTCGTCGATCAGCGCGAAGACATCGAAGTCGATGCCGGCGAGCATCCAGCGGTCCACGCCGAGGTGAGCCATCGCCGCGTGTGTCAGGCGCAGCGTCTCGGGGCTCGGCGGCAACCCCCAGACGAAGCCGTCCGTGAACATCAGCCGAAAGGCCATCCGCCGGGGGTCGAGCCCCGCCGCCCTCGCCGCCGCGCATGCCGCCCGCGCGAAGCCCAGCTCGTAGATCGCCAGCGCCGGAACCATCGCGCTGTCCCTGGCGAGTTCCACCCCGGCGAGTGTCTCGCGCGGCTCGTTGACGTAGGCGAACCCGCCCGCGAGGTTGCTCTCCCGCGCGAAGCTGCACGAGCCCGGGTCGAGCACGAACACGTCGACGAGCCCCTCGTCCCGCAAGGTCCGCTCGATGCGGAACCGCTCCTGGAGCGATGGCGCCGGCGCGTCGCCGCGCCGCGTGAAGGTCGTGCCGTAGACGATCGCGTCGGTCCGCTCACGCAGCCGCTCCAGCACCGCACGGTGCACGTCGATCGCCCGCTCGTCGTGCGCTCCGGTCGCCTCGTCGTAGGCGTGATAGTGGATGACCGACGCCCCGGCGTCGAGGCAGGCCAGCGCGTCGGCGACGATCGCGTCGACGCTGGTCGGCATTCCCGGCTGCCATGTGCGGCCGAGCCCGCCGTTGAGCGCCACCTCCAGACAGATGTCGGCCATCGGGCCTCCTTGTTGTCGTCGTCCGCCCGAATGTCCGCGGGCATGGGAAAAGGTCATGCTGGTGTTATGGATGCCGGGGTCAAGTTCGCCGAGCCGGCGCGTCGTGGTCGAGGGCGGGGCCGTCCGTTTCGACCTGCCGCGACCGGCCGGCAGCATCGCGCGCACCGGAGATCAGTCATGACCGTGAGCTACGAGATCCTCCTCGAGGGGTCGGCCGCCGCGCTCGACATCGGCTACATCGGGCTCACCAACATCACCCTCGTCCACACCGACACGGGGCCGATCCTCGTCGACGTCGGGCATATGGTGAACCGGCAGGGGTTGGAGCGCGCGCTGGCCGAGCGGGGCATGCGTCCGGCGGACGTCGGGCGGATCTTTCTGTCGCACCTTCATGGCGACCACGTCCTGAACCTGCACATGTTTCCGACCTCGACCGAGGTCTTCGTCAGCCGGACCGAGTACGAGTATGCGGCGAACCCGCATCCGAAGGACCCGTTCGTGCCGTTCATGGTGCGCGAGCAGGTCGCCCGGTACCGCACCCGTTTCCTGGAGGGGGCGGGGGAGCTGGCGCCTGGGGTCCGCTATCTGCCCGCCCCCGGCCATACCCCCGGCTGTACCGCGCTCGTGCTCGACACCGCGGGCGGGCGCACGGTCGTCGCGCAGGACGCGATCAAGTTCCCGAAGGAGGTCTTCACCCAGCGGGTCAACGACGCGTTCGATACGCCCGAGCGGGCGACGGAGACGATCCGCCATCTCCTCACCCTCGGCGATCGGCTGATTCCGGGCCATTTCGTCGAAATGTACCGCGAGGGCGATACGTGGACCTGGGATAAGGCGGCGGAGGTGAACCTGCGCCTGCGCTGAACATGCCGGGCCGCGTCAGGCCGCGGGACGGCTCGCCGCCGGGGCGAGGGGGACGGGATCTGCGGACAGAAGCGCCCCGGCGACGGTGCCGAAGAGGTCCGCCATCGCCCCGAACAGCGCGGCGCGGGCCGACGAGCGGCGCCATACGAGGGCGATGCGCCGGCTCGGCGCCGGGGTGCTGAAGCGCACCAGGCGCACGCCGGGCGCCGCGGTGCCGCCCGTCGTCGCCAGTTGCGGCAGGAGCGTCACGCCGAGACCGGCGCCGACCATGTGGCGCAAGGTCTCGAGGCTCGCGGCGCGGAAGGCGGGCTGCGGCGCCGCGCCGGTCAGGCCGCAGATGTCGAGCGCCTGATCACGCAGGCAGTGGCCGTCCTCCAGCAGCAGGAGGGCCTCGCCCTCGATTTCCTCCACCCCGATCCGCCCGCGCCCGGCGAGCGGATGCGCCGCCGGCACGGCGAACAGGAACGGCTCCTCGAACAGGAATCGCGAGGCGATGGCGTCCCCCTCCACGGGCAGCGCGAGGAGCGCGGCGTCGATCTCGCCGCCTTCGAGGCGGGCGAGGAGGTCCAGGCTCTTCTCCTCGATGAGGGAGAGCTTGAGGCTGGGGAAGCGCTCGGCGAACCGCAGCATGATGGCGGGCAGCAAATAGGGCCCCAGCGTCGGGAAGATGCCGAGCCGGACGGCGCCGCTCTCCGGGTCGCGCGCCTCCTGTGCGGCGTCCTTGATGTGCTGCACCTCGGCGAGGATCTTGCGCGCCCGCTCGGCCGTCGCCTTGCCGAACGGGGTCAGGAGCACGCCGCCGGTGCCCCGCTCGACGAGCTGCATGCCGAGCTCGCCCTCCAGCTTCTTGAGTTGCGTGGAAAGCGTCGGCTGGCTGACGCAGCACGCTTCGGCCGCCCGCCCGAAGTGGCGAAAGCGTGCCAGCGCGACGAGATATTCCAGCTCTCGCAGGGTCATCGCGCGGCCCGCGGTGCCGGACGGCGTCAGGCCGCCTTGCTGCGCGCGTCGTTGGTGACCGAGGCGCGTATCAGGTGGTCGAACGCGCCCAGCGACGCCTTGGCCCCTTCGCCGACGGCGATGACGATCTGCTTGTAGGGCACCGTGGTGCAGTCGCCGGCGGCGAAGACGCCCTTCAGCGACGTTTCGCCGTTGGCGGCGACCTCGACCTCGCCGCGGTCGGTCAGCGCCACCGTGCCGCGCAGCCACTCGGTGTTGGGCAGGAGGCCGATCTGCACGAAGATGCCGTCGACGTCGACCGGGAGCATCTCGCCGGTGATGAGATCCTCGTAGGTCAGGCCGACGACCTTGGCGCCGTCGCCGCGCACCTCGGTCGTCCTGGCCGAGGTCAGGACGGTGACGTTGGGAAGGCTGACGAGCTTCTTCTGCAGCACCTCGTCGGCCCGCAGCTCGGCGCCGAACTCCAGGAGCGTCACATGGCTGGTGATGCCGGCGAGGTCGATCGCGGCTTCGACGCCCGAGTTGCCGCCGCCGACGACCGCGACCGGCTTGCCCTTGAAGAGCGGACCGTCGCAGTGCGGGCAGTAGGCGACGCCCTTGTTGCGGTACTCTTCCTCGCCGGGCACGCCCATCTGCCGCCAGCGCGCGCCGGTGGAGAGGATGACGGTGCGGCCTTTGGCCGAGGCGCCGTTCGCCAGCTCCACTTCGAAGAGGTCGCCGTGCCGGCGCAGCGCGGTGGCGGTCTGCAGCGTCATCAGCTCGACGTCGTAGTCCTTCACGTGCGCCTCGAGCGCGCCGGCGAACTGCGGCCCCTCGGTGTGCCGCACGGAGACGAAGTTCTCGATCGCCATGGTGTCGAGCACCTGGCCGCCGAACCGCCCGGCGAGGATGCCGGTGCGGATGCCTTTGCGCGCGGCGTAGACGGCGGCCGCGGCACCGGCCGGCCCGCCGCCGACGATCAGCACGTCGAAGGGGTCCTGCGCCGCGATCTTCTCGGCCGCGCGCGCCTCGGCGCCGGTGTCGAGCTTGGCGACGATCTCGTCGACTTCCATGCGGCCCTGCGCGAACGGCTCGCCGTTGAGATAGACCGACGGGACCGACATCACCTGCCGCGCCTCGACCTCGCCCTGGAA
Source organism: Acuticoccus sp. I52.16.1 (assembly GCF_022865125.1). NCBI lineage: Bacteria > Pseudomonadati > Pseudomonadota > Alphaproteobacteria > Hyphomicrobiales > Amorphaceae > Acuticoccus > Acuticoccus sp. I52.16.1. The sequence continues at coordinate 2,605,285 of NZ_CP094828.1, forward strand.
GAGGGCGCCGTCGATGGCGACGTGGCGGATGTTGGGGTTGAGCACCGCCATCAGGTTCAGCGCCTGCACCACGTCCGGGCAGTTCTGGCAGGAGAGCGAATAGTAGGTCTCGAAGCGGAAGTCGCCGTCGATGGCGCGGATCGCCGCGATCGTCTCGTCCGAGACCTTGGGCGGGTAGCCGCCGGTCTGCAGGAGGGCGAGGACCAGCGAGGTGAACTCGTGGCCCATCGGGATGCCGGCGAAGGCGAGGTGGATGTCCTCGCCCGGGCTCGTCAGCGCGAACGCCGGGGTGCGGGCCGCGCCGCCTCTGCGCTCGGTGACGGTGATGTGGTCGGAGAGGGTCGCAAGCTCGGCGAGCAGGGTCGCCAGTTCGGCGGACTTGGCGCCGTCGTCGAGGCTGGCGAGGATCTCCACCGGGCGGACCATCCTGGTGAAGTGCTGCCGCAGCTGGGCCTTCATCGCGTCATCGAGCATCGCGGGATCTCCTGGCACGCGCGAGCGGGCGCGGCCGTGGTCGATACGGGCGGCCGCCGTGCGGCCGGTCATGGGGCGGTGGCCCGTCCGGCGACGAAGGCCGCGCCGGACGGGGAGGGGCCTCGCGGCCGGTCAGATCTTGCCGACGAGTTCCAGCGAGGGGGCCAGAGTCGCCTCGCCCTCTTCCCACTTCGCCGGGCACACCTCGTTCGGGTGCTCGCGCACGTAGCGGGCGGCCTTGACCTTGCGGACCAGGTCGGAGGCGTTGCGGCCGATGCCCTCGGCGGTGATCTCGATCGCCTGGATGACGCCGTCCGGGTCGACGACGAACGTGCCGCGGTCGGCCAGGCCCTCGTTCTCGCGCATGATCTGGAAGTTGCGGGTGATCGTGCCGGTCGGGTCGCCGATCATGGCGTACTGGATCTTGCCGATCGTGTCGGACGTCTCGTGCCAGGCCTTGTGCGTGAAGTGCGTGTCGGTCGATACCGAGAACACTTCGACGCCCAGCGCCTGCAACTCGTCGTAATGGTCGGCGAGATCGCCCAGTTCGGTCGGGCAGACGAAGGTGAAGTCCGCCGGGTAGAAGAAAAAGATGGCCCACTTGCCGCGAATATCGGCGTTGGACACGTCGATGAACTTGCCGTTGTGGAAGGCCTTGGCGGCAAACGGCTGGACGGGGGTATTGATGACGGACATGGGGAACCTTCGCTGCAATGACAGGCGCTTGCCTTTGCGCCGCAACATATGTGCTGCGCTGCAATATAGGAAATAGATAAGTCAGCTAATTCCGATAGATACCTTCTATCGTCAGGTTGCCTTGCCGGTTTGCGCGCGAAACAGCCGCCGAACATATCGTATCGGTCAGCGAATGCCGGCGTTTTGGGCAAGCTGCCGCGGTGAATCATGGCAGGTCTGCGCGAGGAGGGGGGCTGAGATCGTCTCGCGACACCTTGTCGTTCGAACGTGAACATTTCCAATCTCGCGCCGCGGTTCGCATTTGGACGCAACCAACACTTATGGTGGCAGCAGAGAGCGCCGCCCGGCCGCGCGCCGCGCCGATGGCCTGCGGACTGCTGCCGGCCGAGGGGCGCGCTCACCCGGCGTTCGCTTCAGTCCTGAACGACCGACCATAATTCTTTTCGGTGGCCGCCAGGGGTCGACCTTCATCTATCCGGTACGCTAGCAATCGACGGGGCCGAGCGGGGAGACTTGGGCCCTGCAAGGGCCGGTCGCGCGCTCCGGGGGGCGTGCGTGCGCGGTGGAGCGTTCGAAGACTTGGGCTGGAGTGCATCATGACGACGTCCCGGATCCTGCAGCCCGCCATCGCCCGAGCGTACCGGGCGGCGCTGGCGGCCATCGTCGTGGCGAGCTTCGCCGTCATCCTCGCCGGGGCGGCGCGCGCGCAGGACGCCGGCGCGCAGGATGCCTCCGCCTCCGACGCGATCCCGGCCGCGGCGGCCTCGCCCCTGTCCGTGTCCCTCGCCGCGACCGACTCGCCCCTGTCGCCCGCGCCCACGGGATCGCCGCGCCAGACGCTGGAAAGCTTCCGCGTCCTCTCCAACGCCGCCGCCGCCGACCTCGTCGCCGCCTTTTACGAATCCGGCGACCACGAGGGGAGCCTCCTGTTCGACAGCGAGGAGACCGCCGCCTACAAGCGCTCGGCGATCAACAACCTGACGCGCGCGATGTCGACCATGGACCTCTCCGCCATCGCACCGACGAACCGGCGCACGGTCGGCATCAACTCGGTGCTGCTGCTGGAGGAGATCCTCGATCGCATCCCGCTGCCCGAGCCCGGCGCGGTCCCCGACGCGGCGGCGGTCGACGACGGCGCCGCGCTCCATGGGTGGACCATCCCCGGCACGCAGATCCAGATGATCCGCTCCGAGACGCTCTCGGGCGACGCGCGTTTCCTGTTCTCGCCCGAGACCGTCCGTCAATTGCCGAACTTCTACGAGTTGGTGCGGACCATGCCGCGCATGACCGAGGGCCAGGTCGATTTCTACCGGCACTTCGTCTCGGCGCCCGGCCTGTCGATGCCGATCCAGCTCTACCGTTACGTGCTCGACCTGCCGCCCTGGGCGCTGACGATCCACTTCGAGCAGGCGATGTGGCAGTGGATCGCACTCGTCCTCATCACCGCCGTTTTCGGTGTGCTGGCCTATCTGGTCCTGCACGGCGAGGCGCGCCGCACCTCGTCCCAGGGCGTCGGCGGCGCGATCCACCGCTTGCTGATGCCGATCCTGGTGATCGCCTTCCTCGGCGTCTATCGCTGGCTGTGCGACGATGTCGTCAACCTCACGGGGGACGTTCTCACCTACGTCGAGCTGACGGTGGAGACCTTGCAGACCATCGCGCTCGCCGCGCTGGTGCTGTTCGCCTTCAATCTCGTCGCCGCGCTGATCATCTCCTCGCCGCGGATCCGCCAGGAGAGCCTCGACGCCAGCCTGATCCGCCTAGTGATGCGGGTGATCGGCTTCCTCGCGGCCGGCTTCATCCTCTTCATGGGCGCGACACGCATCGGCCTGCCGGTCTACGGCATCGTCGCCGGCCTCGGGGTCGGCGGTCTGGCGATCGCGCTGGCGGTGCGGCCGACCTTGGAGAACTTCATCGGCGGGATCATCCTCTATGCCGACCGGCCGGTGAAGGTGGGGGACTTCTGTCAGTTCGGTTCCATGCTGGGCACGGTGGAGGAGATCGGCCTGCGCTCGACCAAGGTGCGCAGCCTCAACCGCACCCTCGTCACCGTGCAGAACTCCGAGTTCTCGCAGATGTCGATCACCAACTTCTCGCGCCGCGACGCCAACCTGATGCAGACGGTGGTTCGCCTGCGCCACGAGACCACGTCCGAGCAGCTGACCGCCGTGATCGAGGGCATCACGCAGAAGCTGAAAGCCGATCTCCGCGTGAAGGGCGACACCGTGCGCGTGGTGCTGCTCGACATCGCCGAGTCGGCGTTCGAGGTGGAGATCTGGGCCTACATCAACAGCGCCGACTACACCGAATTCCTCAAGATCAAGCAGGCGCTGTTGCTCAAGGTGATGGACGTGGTCGACGACAACGACACCGCCTTCGCCCGCCCGTCGCAGACGACCTACCTCGCCAGGGACCTGAGCGCCGCCCAGCATCCGCCGCTGGAAGGCCTCGACCTCCCCGCCGGTTCCCCGAGCTGACCGCTCGCCGCCACGAGAGCCGACCGCTCCTCGCAACGAGAGACGCCATGCGCCAACTCCTCCGCCGTGCCGCCCGCTTCGGTCTCGCCGGCACCGTCGCCTTCGCCGGTGCCGTCGCCCCCGTCGTCGGCGCGCACGCCTGCACCCGCTTCGTGTACCTGGGCGCCGGCGACACCGTGATCACCGCCCGCTCGATGGACTGGAAGACCGACGTCGGCACCAACCTGTGGGTCTTTCCCCGCGGCATGGCGCGCAACGGCAGCGCGGGCGAGAACTCCGTGACCTGGACGTCGAAGTACGGCAGCGTGATCGCCTCCGCCTACGACATCGCCACCACCGACGGCATGAACGAGGCCGGCCTGGTCGCCAACGTCCTGTGGCTGGTGGAATCGGAGTATCCGGCCGAGACGGGCGACAAGCCCGGCCTCACCATCGCCGCCTGGGCGCAATACGTGCTCGACAACTTCGCCACCGTCGCCGAGGCGGTCGACGCGCTGTCGGCCGAGCCGTTCGTCGTCGTGACCGACCAGGTGCCGGGCGAGAGCCGCCTCGCGACGTTGCATCTGTCGCTGTCGGACGCCGAGGGGGACAGCGCCATCGTCGAATATATCGACGGCCGGCAGGTCATCCACCACAGCCGCGACTACCAGGTGATGACCAACTCGCCCGCGTTCGAGAAGCAGCTCGCCCTCGACGCCTACTGGTCCGAGATCGGCGGCACGGTCTTCCTCCCCGGCACCAACCGAGCCGCCGACCGCTTCGCTCGCGCGTCGTTCTATACCAACGCCATTCCCAAGTTCACGGACGCGAATCGGGCCATCGCCGGGGCATTCTCGGTGATCCGCAACGTCTCGGTGCCGCTAGGGATCGCGACGCCGGACCAGCCGAACATCTCCTCGACGCGCTGGCGCACGGTCTCCGACCAGGCCCGCAAGCTCTACTTCTTCGAGTCCGCGCTGACCCCGAACACCTTCTGGGTCGACCTCACGTCGCTCGACCTGTCCGCCGAGAGCGGCCGAACGCTGAAGCTCGACCTCGGTCCCGATCAGTCGACCACCTATGCCGGCGATGCGACCGGCCGCTTCCAGCCCGCCGAGCCGTTCACCTTCTTGGGCAAGCGCTGAGGGCGCTCGGCGCGCCGGTCCCCCGGCGCGCCGCGACCGCGCGGGTCACGACAAAACGAACGCCTTGAGCGGCATCCACAGGCCCATGAGCATCATCATGAGGCTCTCGGTCAGCGAAACGAACCCGAGCGGCACCGACGAGGCGCCGCCGACGCACGCGCACTTGAGCTCCCGCCGGTCGATGTAGACCGCCTTGACGATGCTCACGACGCCGATCGTGCCGATGAACAGCGCCACCGGCGCCGAGAGGACGACGAGCGCACCGGCGGTCATCAACGCGCCGGCCAGCGCCTCGGCGAACGGGTAGATCTTGGCGTAGGGAACCCAGCGCCGGGCGAGCAGGTCGTAGTTGAGGAACATCGTCGAGAAGCTCTCGACGTCCTGCAACTTCTGAATGGCGAGGATCGTCATCGACAGCGAGACGAACCATTCCGCCGCCCGCAGCGTCAGCGGCGTGCCGTATTGGTGCCAAGAGAGGCCGAGCGCCAGAAGGGCGGCGACGGAGAAGATCGCGATCACCGGCTGGTAGGTGGTGTCGCTCTGCTCCTCCTTCGGCGGGTCGATGCCGAAGTGGACGCGCAGCTCATCATAGCCGCCGACGCGCTCACCGTCGATGAAGGTCTGCGGCGTTGTCTTCACGCCGTGCTCGTCCATGAAGGCGTCCGTTTCCTGCCGCGTCTCCAGGTGGTGGTCGTCCACCGTGTAGCCTCGGCGCTCCAGCAGATCCTTCGACTTCAGCCCGTACGGGCAGATGTGATCGGGCATCACCATGCGATAGAGGGATGCCGTCTTCGTCGAAACGTGCTGCTGCATGATCAAACCTCCGTCGTGTCGTGGGCCAGCCGCCGGATCCGGACGGGAGGCGGTACGGTCCGCTCGCACCGTCGCGGGCCGGTGGCGTCGCCGAGGCTGCGGGCGGGCGACCGCGCCGCCGCGGCGGCGGGGCGGACGTCGAACCGCGGCTCACCTTCCCCGGGACCTCTTTTTGAAAGAGCCGAGCGGCCTCACCGTTCCCGCGACGATGTAGCTCGCTGTGAAGCGCCGGCCGCCGGGAACGCATTATATCGCCGGGCTCCGTGCGGGGTTCCGCCAGACAAGGGGCGAGAGACGGAGCCGCGGGGCCGGCGGCGCGTCGCTTAAACTCGCACCGCGGGGGAACTCCGTCCGCGCTGAACGCGCTTCTTCAGCAACGTCCCACTGAGCCGAGTTCGTCCATATGGCTTCGCCACATTCCTCGCCGGTCGTGATCGGTGGGCCACCGCTTTATGCGGCGCTGGTCCCGTTCGCGTCGGTCCCGTTCATCCTCGTCCTCGTCAGCGACTTCGTCTATTGGCGAACCGCCAACCTCTTCTGGCAGCACGCGTCCGAGTGGCTCTTGCTCGCGGCGTCCGTCATGGGCGGCATCGCGCTCGCGATCGGCCTCCTGGAGGTGCTGTTCCGGCGCTCCATTCGCCCTCTTCTGCCGGGGTGGGGCGCGACGATCTTCTTCGTCGCGGCCTACGCGGTCGGCATCGTCAACAACTTCGTACACGCCCGCGACGGGTGGACCGGCGTCGTCTTCCTGGGCCTTGGCCTGTCGGCGGCGACGGCCGTGCTCCTCGTCCTCAGCGCGATGACGCGGCGCGCTCCGATCTACCGTCGCGAGTTGGGAGCCCTCCATGCGTAACGCCTCCACCCTTCGCCGCTCGACGGCGCTCGTCGGCGGGTGCCTCGCCCTGCTGGTGCTCGCCGGCTGCAACGAGGGCGGCTCCGACTTCGACGTCTCGTCCCAGATCGGCCCGGATCCGGTCCTGCCGGAGCCCGGCGGGGCGCTCCTCCCGGACCTCAAGGTCGCGTCCGTCGTGGGCTGGGCCGACGGCCAGGCGCCGACGGTGGCCGACGGTCTCACCGTCAGCGCCTATGCCCGCGACCTCGCCAACCCGCGCACGGTCCATACCCTGCCCAACGGCGACGTGCTGGTGGTGCAGGGACGCGGCCCCTCCGGAAAGCCCGTCGCGCGGCCGAAGGACCTCATCCGCGGCTTCATCATGCAGATCGCGCACGGCGGCGGCGGAGAGCCGCAGCCGGAAAGCAATCGCATCACGCTGCTGCAGGATACCGACCGCGACGGCGTGGTCGACGCGCGGAGCGAGCTGCTGACCGGCCTCGCCTCGCCGTTCGGCGTCGCCTGGATCGACGATACGCTCTACGTCGCGTCCACCGAGGCGATCCTGGCGTACCCGTACGAGCTGGGCCAGACCGAGATCACCGCCGAGCCGACCGTTCTGACCCCGCTCCCCGGCGGGCCGATCAATCACCACTGGACCAAGGACCTCGCCCTCTCTCCCGACGGGGAGCGGCTCTACGTCTCCGTCGGCTCGAACTCCAACGCCGCCGAGCGTGGGCTGGAGGCCGAGAAGGGGCGCGCGGCCATCTGGGAGGTCGATCGTGAGACCGGTGCGGCGCGCGTCTACGCATCGGGCCTGCGCAACCCCAATGGGCTGACGTTCCATCCGCAGACCGGCACCCTCTACACCGTCGTCAACGAGCGGGACGAGCTGGGGCCGAACTTGGTGCCGGATTACATGACCTCGGTCCGGGACGGCGGGTTCTACGGCTGGCCCTGGAGTTATTATGGCGACCACGTGGACGTGCGCGTGCACCCGCCGCGGCCCGACATGGTGGAGCAGGCGATCGCGCCGGATTATGCGCTGTCGAGCCATGTCGCCGCGCTGGGGATGACCTTCTCGATGGGTTCGGCGCTGCCCGAGGCCTATGCCGACGGCGCGTTCATCGGTGAGCACGGCAGTTGGAACCGCAACGCCTTCAACGGCTACAAGGTCGTCTACGTGCCGTTCGAGAATGGTGAGCCGGCGGGGATGGCGCAGGACGTCGTCACCGGGTTCCTGGACGGTGAGGACACCCGTGGCCGCCCGGTCGGCGTCGGCATCGACGGTACGGGCGCGCTGCTCATCGCCGACGATGCGGGCAACACCGTGTGGCGCGTGGCGGCGGCCGACGGGACGGTGACGCCCGAGCCGATCGGCACCGACCGCGTGACCCTCGCCACCGCCCCCACCGAGGCGGGCGAGGCGGGCGACTCCGCGCCGGCGACGGAGGCGGCCGACCAAGCCACCACCGCGGCGGAGACCGAAAGCGAGGCTCCGGCCCCGGCCGATCCTGCCGCCGCGACCCCCGCGCCGGACACGGCCGGAGAGGCTCCGGCGGACCCGGCCGCCGCAGATCCGGCGACGGACGATGCCGCGACCGAGGAGAGCACCACCCCGCCGCAGACCGACATCGCCCCGGCGACGTTGCCGGAGTCGCAGACGCAGTAACCCGGCGCGATCCGCCGCCCGGCGGGTCGCGGATCTATCGCGGCAACGATCCCGGCACGCGGACGACGAGGGTCGTCCGCGTGCTTTCGCCGTCCGCCGGCAGAGGCGTCTGGTCGCAGGCGGGCGGGGAACGATCGTCCGCACGCATCGGTTTAGTCTTGCGCGGGACCTTATCCGGGCACTCGCCCGCGATCGTTTCGCGGTCCAACGCATCGAGCCCCATGGAGGTCGCCTCCCGCATGAACGCCACGTACTGCGGACCGCCGCCCCTTCCCGACGCGGTCTGGGCGTCCTGGAACTTCGATCCCGCTCTGCTCGTGGCGCTGCTCGCCCTCACCCTCGTCCTGCGCCGCCACCCGGCGGGTCTCGCGGCGGTGGGCGTTCTGGCGGTCGCCTTCGTCTCTCCGCTGTGCCCGCTCTCCGCGGCGCTCTTCTCGGCGCGGGGGGTGCATCACGTCCTGCTGGTGGCGGTCGCGGCGCCGCTTCTCGCGTGCGCGGTGCCTTCGCTTCGCGCGCCACGCATCGCGCTGCCCTTCGCGGTCTCGACGGTCGTCCTGTGGGCCTGGCACGTGCCGGCGGCCTACGACCTCGCGCTGGCCAACGTCGCCGTCTACTGGCTGATGCAGCTGAGCCTTCTCGCCAGCGCCGTCTGGTTCTGGCGCTGCGTGTTCGCGCAGGAAGCCTCGCCGATCGACAGTCTCGCCTTCGTCGTCGCCGGCTTCGCGCAGATGGGCATGCTCGGCGCGGTGCTGACGTTCGCGCCGCAGCCGCTGTTCGCCGCCCACCTCGCCGCGCCGTTCGCCTTCGGCATCTCTCCGGTGGACGACCAGGCGCTCGGCGGGCTGATCATGTGGGTGCCGGCGGGAATCCCTTACGCCGTCGCCGCGGTCATCGTCGCCCGGCGGGGCTGGGCGATGATCGCCCACCGCGGCGCCGCCTCGTGCTAGACGGGCCCGTCCTTTCGGCGCTGACCGCCGCGGTGCCGCTCTTCAAGTCCGTGCACATCGCGGCGCTGCTGGTCTGGGCCGGCGGGCTGGTGGCGCTGCCGCTCATGCTCGCGCGGCACGACCCCGCCGTGTCGGCGGCGGATTACGACATCATCCGCCGCGCCACGCACGTCACCTACACGCTATGCGTCACGCCGGCGGCGGTGATCGCCGTGATCGCCGGAACGTGGCTCATCTTCCTGCGCGAGGTGTTCACGCCATGGCTCTACGCCAAGCTGGCGTTCGTCGCGCTTCTGGTGGTGGCGCACGCGTGGGTCGGCCACATCCTGGCGAAGGTGGCCGAGGAACCCGGCGAGCACACCCCGCCGAGCCCGTGGCTGCCGATCGCGGCCGTGGCGATTCCGGTGGTGGCGATCCTGGTCCTCGTCCTCGGCAAGCCGGCGCTGGCCTTCATCGAGTTCCCGGACTGGCTCACCGTCCCGCGCGGCCGTCAGCTGCTCTTCGATGTCCCCAGCCGATAGTCGAACACGAGCTTGCCGCCATGCCAGCCGGTAAATGCCACGACGCCGACGCACAGCGCCGACAGGAGGATGCCATAAGGCAGCACCGCCGCCTCGAACCCGTAGAGCCGGTGGCCCCAGTTGGCGCCCAAGAGCGCCAGCAGCGTCACCGCGATGATGAAGTGCGTCCAGGCCGGTGCGCGCGCCCGGATGCCCGAGACGAGCAGCAGCTCGGCCGTGCCCGAGAAGCCGGCGAGCATCCCGAACAGGAACCCGGTGCCGGCGGCCCAGAGCGCGGCGCGCGCCCAGAAGACGTCACCCGTCCACCAGTAGAGCGCATCGGCGCCGAAGGTGCAGAAGGTGAGCGCGACCGGGAAGGCGACGCTCATCGCGTGGATCGGATGGCCCATGACGGCGATCCGCGACTCGGTCTCCCGGAAGCCGGGGATCTCGGCGATCGGGTCCGTCAACTCCTCGCCGTCGTTCAGAATCGTTTCGGACGTCATCTCTCACCCCGCATCCTGTTCCTGACGACAACGCCCCTCGCGCTGGCCGGTTGCGAAGGGCCGCTGTCGACCCTCGACCCGGCCGGCCCGGCGGCGCGCGATATCGCGACGCTGTGGTGGGTCATGCTGGTCGGCGCGGTGCTCATTTTCGCCCTGGTGATGGCCCTCGTCGCCGCCGCCTTTCGTCGCCCCGAAGACGGTGACGCCGGGAGCGGCACGGACGGCGACGCCGCGCGCGTGCGGCTGTTCGTCGTCAAGCTCGGCATCGCCTTCCCGGTGGCGGTCCTGCTGGCGCTCCTGGCCTACGGTCTCGTCGTCGGCGAGCGGTTGTTGCCGCGCGATGCGCCGGACGTCGTGCGCGTCGCCGCCGAAGGCGGGCGGTCGGCCTGGGTCTTCTCGTACGGCGACCCTCCGGCCCGCACGAGCCGGAACGTGCTGCACATCCCGGCCGGCCGTCCGGTGGACGTCGCGATCACCACAGCCGACGTGCTCCATAGCTTCTGGGTGCCGCGGCTCGCCGGAAAGCTCGACGCGGTGCCCGGCCACACCAACGTCCTGCGTATCGCGGCGGACCGACCGGGCACCTACGCCGGGCTCAGCGCGGAATTCTCCGGCCCCGGCTACGACCGCCTCACGTTCGAAGTGGTGGCACACGACGCCGCCGGATGGGACGCCTTCATGACGAGCGAGACCGAATGAGAGCACTCGAGCGCCACCGCAAGCTGACCGCGATCTGGTCGTCCGAGCCGGGGCTCCGGGGCTGGTTCTCCACCGTGAACCACTCCGACGTCGGCAAGCTTTTCCTCGTCACCGCGTTCGTCTTCTTCCTGATCGGCGGCATCCTGGCGATGCTGATCCGCGCGCAGCTCGCCACGCCGGGCTCGGCCTTCGCCGGGCCGGAGATCTACAACCAGATCTTCACGATGCACGGGACCATCATGATGTTCCTGTTCGCGATCCCGACGTTCGAAGGGCTCGCGATCTACCTGCTGCCCAAGCTGCTCGGCACGCGCGACCTCGCCTACCCGCGGCTCACCGCCTACGGTTACTGGTGCTACGTCTTCGGCGGCACGATGCTGCTGGTGTCGATGGTGCTGGGCATCGCGCCCGACGGCGGCTGGTTCATGTACCCGCCGCTGACCGGCCCGATCTACTCGCCCGGCATCAACACCGATTTCTGGCTCATCGGCATCACCTTCGTCGAGATCTCGGCGATGGCGGCGGCCGTCGAATTGTGCGTGTCGATCCTCAAGTACCGTGCGCCCGGCATGTCGTTGGACAAGATGCCGATCTTCGCCTGGTACGCGCTCGTCACCGCGCTGATGATCCTGACCGGGTTCCCGCCGCTGATCCTGGGGTCGGTGCTGCTGGAGCTGGAGCGCGCCTTCGGTCTGCCCTTCTTCCAGGCCGATCTCGGTGGCGACAGCCTGCTGTGGCAGCACCTCTTCTGGCTGTTCGGGCACCCGGAGGTCTACATCATCTTCCTGCCGGCGGCGGGCGTGATCTCGACGGTGCTCCCGGTCATGTGCCGCACGACGCTGCTCGGCTACGGATGGATCGTCGCCGCCGCGGTGGCGCTCGCCTTCCTGTCCTTCGGGCTTTGGGTCCACCACATGTTCACGACCGGCATCCCGCACATGTCGCTCGCCTTCTTCTCCGCCGCGTCGACGCTGGTGGCGGTGCCGACCGGGGTGCAGATCTTCGCGTGGATCGGCACCATGTGGAAGGGGCGGCCGGAGCTGCGCCTGCCGATGCTGCACATCCTGGGCTTCTTCGCGACGTTCGTCATCGGCGGGCTGACGGGGGTGATGGTCGCCGTCGTGCCGTTCGATTGGCAGGTTCACGACACGGCCTTCGTGACGGCGCACCTCCATTATGTCCTCTTCGGCGGGTTCGTCTTCCCGATGCTCGCCGGGCTCTATTACTGGCTGCCGCAGGCGACCGGGCGCAAGCGCTTCTTCCGCCTCGGCGAGGTCGCCTTCGCGCTCATCTTCGTCGGCTTCCACGTCACGTTTCTGGCGATGCACTGGGTGGGGCTGCTCGGCCAGCGCCGCCGCATCTCCACCTATCTGCCGGAGGACGGGTGGACGGCGATCAATCTCGTCTCCTCGGTCGGCGGCTTCATCATGGCGATGGGGATCGCCATCGTGATCCTCGACGTGATCGTCCATGTTCTGACCGCCTCACGGGGGCGACGCGACCCGTGGCACGCCGGCACGCTGGAGTGGGCGATGATGCTGCCGCCTCCCGCCTACAACTTCGCCAGCCTGCCGCAGGTCGTCTCGCGCGAGCCGCTGGCCGACGATCCCGCCCTGGCGGTGCGCCTGGCGCGGGGTGAGGGCTACCTCGGCGAGCCGCGCGGGAACCGGCGGGAGACGTTGATGGTGGACGTTGCGAGCGGCGCCCCGGACGCGCTCGTCGTCTACCCGGCGAACACGCGCCTGCCGATCGCGATGGCCGCGGTGACGGGGCTGTTCTTCCTCGCGCTGCTCCTCAAGCTCTACTGGCTCGTGCCGTTCGCGCTAGCCGGTGTGGCGGCGCTGGCATGGCGGTGGGTCTGGCAACTGGGCGCGCGGACCGACGCGCCGGCCGAGGCGATCGGCCATGGCATCACGCTGCCGCACGCGGGTGCGACGGATCGGTCGCCCGGATGGTGGGGGTCGTCCTTCCTGCTGGTGGCGAACGCGACCTTCTTCGGCTCGCTGCTGTTCGGCTTCGCCTTCCTGTGGACCGTGGCGCCCGGCTGGCCGCCGCCCGCATGGTTCGAAGCGTCGGTGCCGGAGGTGGCGGTCGGCCTCTTCGGCGTGGCGGTCGCGGTCGTCGCGACGGGCGTCGCGGGCCGCGCCAACCGGGCCGGTCGTGGGCCGTTGCCGGCGCTCGCCGCCGGGTTCGCCGGCGTGCTCGCCGTCGCCGCCGTGTGTGCGGCGATGATGCTGCGCATCCCCGCGCCGACGGGCCACGCCTATGATGCGACGCTCTTCGTCCTCGCCGGCTATGCCCTCTTCCACGCGGTGTTGGTGGGGCTGATGATCGCCTTCCTGATGGCCCGCGTCGGCGCCGGCTTCACTTCCCCGGCGCGCCGGGCCGACTTCCCCATCGTCGACCTTTGGACGTGGTACCTCGCCCTGACGACGGCGCTCGTCCTGGCAGCAGGCCATCTGCCGGGGTTCCTCGCATGAGCGATGTCGTGCGCATCCTCGTCGCCCCGCTGGTGTGGCTTGCCAGTTTCAGCGCGGTCTACGGGCTGCACGGCCTCCTGTGCGGACACGGGCTGGCGGAGCCGGCGGCCGACCCGCTGTCGCTGCCGCGCGCCCTCCTCGTCGGCGCATACGGCGTCGCGCTGGCCCTGCAGGTGGCGATCCTCGTCGCCCTCCACCGGCCGGGGCTCGCATCGTCGTCGCACGTCATCCGGTGCATCAGCGTGGCGACCGGCTGGGTCGGCCTCGTCGCGGCGGCGTGGACGCTGATGCCGGTGCTGACGACGTCGCTGTGCCGGTGACCGGCGGCGGCTCGGCCGCGCGGCCCGGCAGACGTGAAAAAAGCCGGCGAGCGGGAGGCTCGCCGGCTTCGGCATGTCGATCATGATTGCGGTGTGACGGCCGCCCGAGGGGGGCTTGGCCGGACACCGTGCCCGCCCGTCCGCCGCCGCGGCGGCGTCGGAGCGCGGATCAGTCGTCGGGCATCAGCGCGCCGGTCTGCGGGTCGAGCAGCATCTCGCGGTCGCCGGAGGGCATGTCGAACTCGACCTCGTACAGCAGGCGCCCGTCTTCCTCTTCGAGCGAAAGCTCGACGATCTGTCCACCGGCCTCGGTCTCGGCCTTGGTGATCATGCCGCCGAGGTCGCCGCTGAGCTGCTGGGCGGCCGCGAGGCGGTCTTCGTCGAACCAGCCGCGCCAGGTGCCCTCGATGGTCTTCTCGTCGGCGGAGATCACCTCGCCGCTCATCGCGTTGACCTTCACTTCCTGGATCGTCTCGCCGACGACGATGTCGATCTCCCAGACCAGCTCGCCGCCTTCGGTCTCCAGCTCGGCCTCGAGGATGCCGCCGTTCACCTGCGCCTTGGCGGCGTCGAGCGCGGCTGCGACGCCGATCCGGCCGTCCGGCATCGTCGTCGCCGTCTGCGCCAGCGCGACCGGGCTCGCGACGATCGCTGCGGCGATCAGGGTGTTGCGGAATATCGTCATGAAGCTTCCCTCCTGGGTGGTTCACGACACAAATCCGCAGCCCCACGCTATGGTTTCAAGGTGCGGCAATGAGGGCGCACCGGCGGGCGGCCGGCACCGGCAGCCGGGGCGCATCGGCCCGCGTCACGTCGCGCTGGGCTCCTCGAAGCGGGCGGGGTTGAGATCGAGGGTGATCTCCAGCGTCTCGTCGCCGGCGACCTGGGTGATGGTGCCGTCCAATTGCAGGCGCACGGACATGTCGAGCATGCGCGCGCCGAATCCGCTGGCTGCGGTCTGCCGTGGCGCCGGCGCGCCCGGCGCATGCTCGGTCCACGCGAGGATGAACCGCTCCCCGTTCCGGTCGCATCGGATCGAGAGCCGCCCGGACGGGTCGCCGAGTGCGCCGTACTTGGTGGCGTTGGTCACCAGCTCGTTGAGCACGAGCGCCATCGGGGTGATGGCGGCAGCCAGAAGCTGCGGATTGTCACCGCCGATCTGGAGCCGGTGCGACTGCTCGCCGATGCTGGGGGCGACCAATGCGGCGATGAGCGAGTGGAGGTCCGTCGTGGCCGGAGAGGCTTGGGCTCCGGCGCCCAGCTTGGAGACGGTCAGCGCGTGGGCGCTGGCGAGGGCGTGCAGCCGGCTCTGCACGGCGCTCGCCAGCTCCTCCGGCGTCTGCGCTTCCTGGGCGCAGAGCCGCACCATGCTCTCGGCCAGCGCGAAGACGTTCTTGATCCGGTGCTGCATCTCCGCCAGCAGGAGCTGCTGCTGCTCGTGCGCGCGGTGCCGTTCGGTGATGTCACGCGCGATCTTCGACGCGCCGACGATCACCCCGTCCTCGTTGCGCAGCGGGGAGACGGTGAGCGAGATGTGGATCTCTTCGCCGTCCTTGCGGCGCCGGATGGTCTCGTAGTGGTCGATCCGGTCGCCGCGGCGGATTCGATCGAGGATCTCGGGTTCCTCGTCGTGTCGCTCCGGCGGGATGAGCAGCGTGACCGACTGGCCGACCACCTCGTCGGCGGTATAGCCGAAGATCCGCTCGGCGCCGCGGTTCCAGCTCGTGATGACGCCGTTCAGGTCCTTGGTGAGGATGGCGTCGTCGGACCCTTGGACGATCGCGGCGAGCTGTTGGTAGGCGCGGTTGAGATCGGCCGGCGACGTCAGCGGGAAGACGTCGGGCTGCGGGGATACTTTGTCGCTCAGGTCCGGCACGCGGCGCATCATGGAAAGGTCTCATCGGTGCACGCCGGAATGCGTGGCAATTCATCAGCGGTGATCAAAGCGAAGACAAATGATCTTGTCACCTGGATTCGGTCCTGGAACCGGCGCGCCTAGGCTCCGCGATTGGTCCCGAGGGCGATGTCTTCCAGGGAGACCTGGCCGTACATGAGCTGAAGGTGGCCGTGGGCCTGGGCCATGTGCTCCTCCATGAGCGCGGCGGCGGCCTCCTCGTCCTCACGCCGCAGCGCATCGAGAATGTCGGAATGGTAGCGGGCGTTCTCGCACGACCACTCGCTGTGCATGCGGTGGCGGGAACTCTCGCGCGCCGTCGCGTGGACCAGGATCGCGGCGAGCACCTCGATCATCATCGTCAGCAGGCGGTTGGGCGAGCAGCCGGCGATGGCGGTGTGGAACTCGAACTCGGCCTCGCGCTGGCGCCGTCGGGCGTCCTCGTTGCGGGCGGGGACGGCGGAAAGGTCGGCCAGCTCCTGGAGCCTGGCGAACGACTCCTCGTCGATGTGGCCGACGACGGAGCGGACCAGGCGCACCTCGAGCAGGGTCCGCAACTCGTAGACGTCGTCGATCGTCACCTTTTCGAAGTAGCAGAAGTTCTGGATCGCCTGGAGCGCCTCCTGCGAGCCGCTGCCGGCGACGATGGGGCCGCCGGTGGGCCCGGTCTTCATGCGGATGAGGCCCTGGACCTCCAGCTCCTTCAGCGCCTCGCGGATCGTCGCCCGGCTGACGCCGAAGCTCTCGATCATCTCCTTCTCGATCGGCAGGTTGTCGCCCGGTTGCAGGCCGTCGGCGATGATCGAGGCGCGGATCTCGCCGGCCACCACGGACGAAAGCTTCGGCGAGCGGGCCAGAAGGCTGCTCAACTGCGCCTTCCCGCGCCGCTCCTGCCCATCCGGAACCGTTCTGGGCCTGCGGCCGTCCGACGCGCTCACGAAGCGATGCCTCCCTTGGCGGGGTCGGCCGGGAACGCCACGTCCCCGGCCCGTATTCGCCGTGTTACTTCGGCTCGGCCGTGGCAACGTTTTCCGGCCAGACGATCTGGTTCATATCGCCTTGCTGCTGCGCGACCGGGATCGGAATAAACTCGGCGCCCGATTTGACCGTGTGATCGTCGCCGAATTCCATTGTGCCCACAAGGCAATCGTAGGACGTCGCGCCGATCTTCTCGGCGACGGCGTCCGCGTCGGTCCCGCCGGCCTCGTCGATCGCGCGCAGCGCCACCATCGCGGTGCAGTAGGCGTGGGCGTGGCTGTAGTTGCCGGGGTGGCCGTACTCGGCCTCGATCCTGTCGGCGAACGCCTTGTGCGCCGGGGTGATCTCGGGGCTGAACTGCAGGGCCGCCCAGAAGAGGCCGTCGGCGATCTCGGGCGCCTCGGCCTGGAACTCGGGCCGCGTCGGGTAGAAGATCGCCAGATGCGAGGCCTCGAGCGCCTGCTCGTCGAGCTGGCGGACGAACGACGTGCCCGAGTTGGCGAGCGTGAAGACGGACACCAGAACGTCCGGGTCCAGGCCGCGCAGCTTCGACAGTTGCGGGTAGAAGTCGGTGGTGCCGGTCGGCGTGGTCTCGGTGGCGACGACCTCCCAGCCGTCCGCCTCGAACAGCGCGCCGATCTTCTCGGCATTGGCGATGCCGTAGTCGGTGTCCTCGACCACGAAGGCGATCTTCTTGTCGCCCTCGGGCACGACGTCGTTCTCGAAGGCCCAGCGGTAGAAGCCGTGCACGGCCTGGCCGTACCCGTCGGAGTTGTAGTTGCCCTTGTAGTAGAGCTTGTAGCGCTCCGGATCGGACAGGACCTTGTCGGCGATCGCGGAGGAGACCGGCTCGGCGGACAGGATCGGCACGCCGTACTGCGGGGCCATCTCCATCAACGCCAGCGTCACGTGGCTGTGCAAGGTGTCGCCGATGATGAGGTCGACGCTTTCGCGCGTCATCAGGCGTTGCGCGGCGCTGATCGCGACCTCGGGTTTGGAGTTGGAGTCCTCGAACACCACGGTGGCGGTCGGGGCGTCGTCGGTGGCGTGCTCCTTGCCGTCGTTCCAGTCCTTGACGGCGAGCTCGATGCCCTCGCGGTGGGCCGCGCCGGTATTGGCGGCGGGGCCGGTGAGCGGGGCGATGACGCCCAGCTTCACCGTGTCCTGGGCGTGAAGCGGGGACGCGCTCACCATGAGGCCCGCCATCATGAGGCCCCCTGCGAGGAGGCCGTGGGTCTTACGTGTCGTCATGTCGTTGCACCTCTCACTGGTGTTTCGGTGTCTCGCTCGCCGGTCCGCCGCTCGCGCGGGCCGCGTTCGAAGGGTCATGTCGCCTCGGCGGCATCGGGGACCGGCGCGGTCCGCCGGCGGGGCAGGCGCATCGTCAGGCCGGCGATGCCGCGCGGCGCGACGAAGACGAAGGCGATGATCAGCGCGCCGTAGAGCAGCATGCGGAAGTCGCCGAATTCGCGCAGCAGCTCCGACACGATGGTCAGCAGGAAGGCGCCATAGAGCGGGCCGTAGAACCGGCCGACGCCGCCGACGATAATGATCGCGAGGAGCGTGATGAGCATCTCCGGCCCGGCGACGGAGGTCGGCGTGAGGATCATCACGTAGTGGGCGTAGATCGCGCCGCTGAGGCCGACCACCGCCGCACTGACGCCGAACGCCAGGAGCTTCCACCACGCCAGGCGGATGCCGAGGCTTTCCGCGGCCGCCTCGGAGTCCTTGATGGCGAGGAAGGTGAGCCCCGGCCGTGAGGTCAGGAACAGCAGGAGGGCCAGCTGCACGGCGACGAAGAAGACGGCCGCGAGCCCGTACGAGCCCAGCGCGTTGCCGATGCCGAAGCGAATCGTCGTGTCGCCGATGGCGATCGGGTCGAACGGCGGGATCCCCCAGAAGCCGAGCTCGCCACGGGTGATGCTCTTGAGATTGGAGAAGATCAGCCGGACGATCTCGGCGAACGCGAGCGTGACGATCGCCACGTGCGGCATGGAGCGGATCCGCAGGATCGGGAAGCCGATCAGCACGCCCGCCGCGGCCGCCGCCGCCGCGCCCACCCAGATCGTCAACCAAGGGCTGACGCCGCCGTAGTAGGCGACGATCGCCGAGATGTAGGCGCCGATGGCGAAGAAGGCGTTGTGACCCAGCGTCTTCAGGCCGAGGATTCCGAGCGTGATGTTCCACCCCGTCGCGAAGACGGCGAAGATCAGCGACAGGGTCAGGACGTGGAAGATGTAGTCGTTCACCGGCAGGAACGGCACCGCCGCCAGGAGGGCGGTGAACACCAGCAGCATGAGGAAGGGCCGGCGGCCGAAGACCTCGTTCATCGGATCAGGCCTCCCGCCCGGCAAAGAGCCCGCTGGGGCGCACACAGATGACGGCGATCAGGAAGGTGAAGGCGATGACGTCGCGCCATTCGGTCGGCGCGAAGAACACGCTGAACGACTCGATCATGCCGAGCAGGAAGCCCGCCGCCACCGCGCCGCCGAACGAGCCGAGCCCGCCGAGGATGACGACCGCGAAGCCCTTCAGCAGGTAGGACACCCCCATCCACGGATTGACCGTGACCAGCGGCGACAGAAGGATCGCCCCCGCGCCGGCGAGGGCCGCCGACATCGCGAACACCGCGGTGTGGACGAGGCCGGCGGGGATGCCGACGGCCTGTGCCGCTTCCGCGTCCTGCGCCGTCGCCCGGACGATGCGCCCGAGCTGCGTGCGGTAGAGGACGAGCGCGCACAGCCCCATGATGGCGAGCGCGATCAGCAGGATGGCGATGCGCTGCCAGGGCATGCGCAGCTCGCCGATGACGACTACCCCGTGGAAGAAGTAGGGCAGGGTGCGGAACTGCTCGCCCCAGACGAGCTGCGCGGCGCTCTGCAGGAAGATCGACAGGCCGATCGTCGCCGCGATCACGCGGAAGGCCCAGTCTCCCCGCGCCAGGAGCGGCGCGACCGTCACCCGCTGGATCAGTGCGCCGATCGCCGCGACCAGCACGAGCGTCAGCACCGAGGCGAGGAGGACGTTCCAGCCCAGCGTCACCGCGAAGAAGAGGACGAGGTAGCCGGCGATCATCAACAGCTCGCCGTGGGCGAAGTTGAGCACCCGCGTCGTGCCGTAGACGAGCGCGATACCGGAGCCCACCAGAGCGTAGATCGACCCGGTGATGAGCCCGTTGATGACGAGTTCGAGGAGATAGGAGAGCGTCACGCCGCGCTCTCCCGGACGCCGAGGTAGACGCGCCTGACCTCGGGATGCTCCAGCATCTCCTCGCCGGACCCGCTGAGGACCACGCGGCCGCTCTCCAGCAGGTAGCCGCGGTGGCTCATGGCGAAGGAGAGCTTGGCGTTTTGCTCGTTGAACAGCACCGCCACGCCTTCGGAATTGATCGTTTTCATGATGCCGTAGACATTCTTCACCATCGCCGGCGACAGGCCGAGGAAGGGCTCGTCCATGAGGAGGACACGCGGCCGCGCCATCAGCCCGCGGGCGATCGCCACCATCTGCTGCTGCCCGCCGCTGAGTTTCCCGGCCGTCGCGTCCAGATGCGGCTCGATCTCCGGGAACAGGCCGAGCACCCAGGCGAACGACCCCCGCGCCTCGCCGGCCGGCCGGGCATAGCCGCCGAGCATGATGTTCTCCCGCACGCTCATGCGCGGGAACAGGCGGCGGCGCTCCAGGACGATGCTCATGCCCCGGCGCGGGCGCACCGTCGCCGGTTTGGCCCGCAGGTCCTCGCCGTCGAACAGGACGGCGCCTGAGGAGGCCTTCTTCAACCCCATCGCCGCCTTCAGCACGGTGCTTTTGCCGGAGCCGTTCGGTCCCATCACGGCGACCATCTCGCCGGCCCCGACTTCCATCGAAACGTCCCACAGGACCTGCGTCGCGCCGTAGTGGACGTTGACGTTCTCGAGCTTAAGCATCGTCGTCGCCCCCCAGGTAGATGCGCCGCACGGCCTCGTGCTCGGCCACCTCGGCCATCGGGCCGGCGACGACGACCTCGCCGCGGTTAAGGAAGATCGCGTCGTCCGCCAGGCCGAACAGCACTTCCATGTTGTGCTCGACGACGAGGATGGTGATGCCGCGCTCCTCGCGCAGGCGCCGGATCACGTCGAGGATGTCGGGGATGCTCGGCCGGTCGACGCCGCCGGTCACCTCGTCCAGCAGCAGGAGGCGCGGCTTCGTGGCGAGGGCGCGGGCCAGCTCCAGCCGTTTGCGCTGACCGGTGGAGAGAGTGCGGGACGGTTCGTCGATCTTCCCGCCGAGGCCCACGAAGTCGACGTATTCCTCGGCCTCCGCGCGGGCTGCGCGCATCGACACGCCGCGCGACGTGACGGCGACCATCACGTTCTCGCGCACCGTCAGGTCGGCGAAGGGCTGCGTGATCTGGAAGGTGCGGGCGATGCCTTGGCGGCAACGCCAGCTCGGCAGCGCCGCGGTGATGTCCCGCGCATCGAACGAGATGCTTCCGGCGCTGGGCCGCACGACGCCGGCCACGGCATTGAACAAGGTCGTCTTGCCCGCCCCGTTGGGGCCGAGGATCGCCGTGGTGCGACCGGTCTCGACGACGAGATCGACCTTCTGCAGGGCGACGAGTCCGCCGAAGCGGACGCTCACCTGGTCGATGCTGAGGAGAGGATGGGCCATCACGCCTTCCCAGATTGCGGTGGACGGAGGCTATGTGGCCTATTTATGATAATCAACCGACTGAACCGCTCGAATTGACGTCACCGGCCGCGTGACATTTGTGCATGAGCCTTGCGCGCATCGGTGGCATGCTCGGTCCACCCGCGAGGCTCCCCGCGGATCCCCGGCCGAGCCGCCCGAAAACGAGAGAGATCGAACCATGACCCTGACTGCCCAGATGCGCGATGACATCGTCCGCTCGGTCGAGGACGGGTTCGCCGCGCAGGTGGAGTTCACCGGGGCACTGGTCGGATTCCGGAGCAATCGCGGCGAAGAGCACACCATCCAGGACTTCATCTATCGCGCCCTCGGCGACCGCGGGTATGCGCGCGACCGCTTCGCGATGGATCCCGAGGCGATCGCGCGGCATCCGGGCGGCGCGCCCTGGTCCGATACCCACTCGGAGGCGCCGATCGTCGTCGGCATCCACCGCCCGCGCGCGGAGGCCGGCCGCTCGCTGATCCTGCAATCGCACCTCGACGTGGTGCCCGCCGGGCCCCGCGCGATGTGGGCCAGCGACCCCTACGTGGCGCGGATCGAGGGAGACTGGATGTTCGGCCGCGGCGCGGCGGACATGAAGGCCGGCGCGGCGGCCAACATCTTCGCCCTCGACGCGCTGCGGCGGATCGGCCTGGAGCCGGCGTCCACCGTCTACATCCAGTCGGTGGTCGAGGAAGAGTCGACCGGCAACGGCGCGCTGATGACGCACCTGCGCGGCTATCAGGCCGACGCGGTGCTGATTCCGGAACCGGAGGACGAGATGCTGGTGCGGGCCAACACCGGCGTCCTGTGGTTCCGGGTCGAGGTCTCGGGCCTGCCGGTCCATGTGCGCGAAATGGGCAGCGGGACCAATGCGATCGACGCCGCCTATCGCCTCGTCGGCGCGCTGCGTGAGCTGGAGGCGCGCTGGAACGCGAAGAAGGCGGACCATCCGCACTTCGCCGACCTCGATCACCCGATCAACCTCAATGTCGGCCGGATCGAGGGGGGCGACTGGGCCTCGTCGGTTCCGTGCTGGTGCGCGATCGACTGCCGCATCGCCATCTATCCGGGGACCGACGCCGGCGCCGCGGCGTCCGAGATCCGGGACTGCCTCGCCCAGTTCTCGCGC
Source organism: Acuticoccus sp. I52.16.1 (assembly GCF_022865125.1). Taxonomy (NCBI): domain Bacteria; kingdom Pseudomonadati; phylum Pseudomonadota; class Alphaproteobacteria; order Hyphomicrobiales; family Amorphaceae; genus Acuticoccus; species Acuticoccus sp. I52.16.1. Next base: position 2,627,494 of record NZ_CP094828.1, read on the forward strand.
GCCGACCCCTACCTCTCCAACAACCCCCCCGTCGTCACCTTCGACGGCTTCCATGCCGAGGGTTACGTGCTGGAGGCGGGATCGGAGGCCGAGGCGGTGCTCGGCCGGGCCCACGAGGAGGCGATCGGCACGCCGCTGCAAAGCTTCACCACGCCCGGCTATCTCGATACCCGGGTCTACGCGCTCTACGACCGGATCCCGGCGCTGTGCTACGGGCCGATCTCGCGCAACATCCACGGCTTCGACGAGTGCGTCAGCCTCTCCTCGGTCCAACGGATCACCACCGCCATGGCGCTGTTCATCGCCCATTGGTGCGGGGTGAAACCCATCGACAAGGCTTGAGCCGCGATCCGGCGCGCGCCGGGTTCCTCTCGCTAAGACAACAACTTGCGTCCGGAAGGAAACGTGACGATGACGACCCATCGCATTACGACGCTCGACGAGCTGGACGAGCGCTACGGCCCGCCGGCCACGGCGGCGATCCAGAAGGAATTGCCCGCTCTGATGCCGGGCTACCGCGCGATGATCGAGGCGTCGCCGTTCGTCGCGATCGCCAGCTCCGCCCCGGACGGCGGGCTCGACTGTTCGCCGCGCGGCGACCCGGCGGGGTTCGTCCACGTCGCCGACGAGCGGACGATCATGCTGCCAGACCGGCCGGGCAACCGCCGCGTCGACACGATGCGCAACATCCTCGTCGACCCGCGAGTGGCGCTGCTCTTCCTCATCCCCGGCCTCGGCGAGACGCTGCGCATCAACGGCCGTGCCGAGATCTCGACCGACCCGGAGCACCTCGCCCTGTTCGAGATCAAGGGCAAGCAGCCGATCACGGTGCTGATCGTCCATATCGACACGGTCTACTTCCAGTGCTCGAAGGCGATCATCCGCTCCAAGATCTGGGACCCGGCGACGCAAGTCCCGCGGGACAGCCTGCCCACCGCCGGCCAACTCCTCGAAGAGGCGACGAACGCGGAGATGCTGGCCTCCGAGTACGATCCGTGGCTGCAGGAGCGCATCAAGCAGACCCTCTATTGACGCCCCGTCCGGAGGCCGGGCCCGCGCAAGTCGGCGCACGGCGTGAAGCCGCGGCGAAGGGGCGACGCGGTGGGGCGGGACGACAACGGCAGTCGCCGGTGCCGGACACGGTGCCGTGTGCATGTCGCGCGATCTCGCGATATTGAGGGACATGCCGACCGATGATCCCACGCGGCCCACCGGCCGCACGCTGTTCGTTCCGTCCGCGGACCGGCCGCTCGCGCTGCTCGGCCAATGTCCGGCCTATGCGCCGACGCCGCTGCGGCGCATGGATGGGCTGGGCGCGGAGGCCGGCGCCGGCGTGCTCTTCGTCAAGGACGAGAGCACGCGGATGGGGCTCGGCAGCTTCAAGGCGCTGGGCGGTGCGTTCGCCGTGGCGCGGATGATCTGCGACGCGGCCGGCACCGAGGATCTCGCCGGCCCGCGCGCGCGCGCCGTGGCATCCGGGATGACCTTCATCACCGCGAGCGCCGGCAATCACGGCCTCTCTGTGGCGGCAGGGGCGGGACGCTTCGGGGCGCGGTCGGTGATCGTCCTGGCGGCGACGGTGCCGGAGAGCTTCGCCGCCCGCATCCGCGCCAAGGGTGCCGGGATCCTGCGCGTCGACGGGGACTATGAGGCGAGCGTCGCGGTGGCGCGGCGAGAGGCCGAACGGCGCGGCTGGCTCCTCCTCGCCGACGGGTCGTGGCAGGGATATGTCGATCGCCCGGCGCTGGTGATGGAGGGCTATACCGTGCTGGCCGAAGAGTGCCGCGCCGCCTTCGCCGCGATTGAAGTGTGGCCGAGTCACATCGTCCTGCAGGCCGGCGTCGGCGGGCTCGCGGCCGCGGTCGCGACGCATGCGCGGCTGAATTGGCAGGGGGCGCCCGCGATCACCGTCGTCGAACCGGAGGCCGCGCCGTGCTTGCGGGCGAGCGTCGCGGCCGGTCGCCTGACGCCGGTGAGCGGCCCGCACTCCGACATGGGGCGGCTCGATTGCAAGGACGCCTCGCTGATCGCCTTCGAGGCGTTGCGGCGGGACGCCGACGCGTTCGTGACCGTCGGCGACGCGGCCGCCGCCGAGGCTGCCGCGGATTTCGCCCGCCACGGCATCCGCACGACGCCGAGCGGTGCGGCGGGGCTCGCGGCACTGAAGGCGCTGGACCTCCCGGCGGACGCGCGCGTCCTGCTGATCGCATCCGAAGGGCCGGAGGACTGAAGCGAGACGCCGGTCTCGAAGGCGACCGCCGGCAACCGCGCGCGGGGACGGGGAGCCGGGGAGCGGCGAGCGGGGAGCCCGCGGGATACGAGACGAGGGTCCTCACGAGCCCCGCGTCCGACGCATGGCGCTATGCACGACCGCAGGACCCCGGCCGACGCCTCCTGACCTCGCCGGCGTTTGTCCCAGTGTGATCAACGCACTGTCCGGTTCGCGGCTCGCCGGGCGGAACGTCGGCGGCCGAGGGTATTGGCTCCAGGCATAGGTCGATCATACAAAGATATGTGCATTGCCACCCATTGTGCGAGATTACACGGTGTCCATATTCGGCGTCGCCTTGGCTTGCCCAACAGGAGGCGCCCTTGTCCCGCATCGCCATCGTCATCCTCGGCGTCGCCGCCCTCGGCCTCGCGGCCTGCGAACCCGAGGCGCAGAGCGCCGCCGCTCCGCCCCCGCCCGAAGTCACCGTCGCCAAGCCCGTCACCCGCCAGATCGTCGAGGACGACGAGTTCGTCGGCCGTTTCGCGGCGGTGAACGAGGTGGAGGTGCGGGCGCGCGTCGCCGGCTACCTCGCTCAGATCCACTTCACCGACGGTCAGATGGTTAGGGAGGGCGACCTGCTCTTCACCATCGACCAACGTCCCTACGCCGCCGAGAAGGAGCGGGCCGAAGCGCAGGAGCGCGTCACCGCCGCCCAGCTCGACTACGCCAAGCAGCAGTTCGACCGTGGCGCCGACCTCGTCAAACGCGGCACCATCCCACAGTCGCAGTACGACGAGCGGATGCAGGCCCACCTCGCCGCGCAGGCGAACGCCGAGGCCGCGAAGGCCGCCACCCGCACCGCCAGCCTCAACTACGACTATACCGAGATCCACGCCCCCATCTCGGGCCGCATCGACCGGCGGTTCGTCTCCGTCGGCAACCTGGTGCAGCCGGACCAGACGCTGCTGACCCGCATCGTCTCGCTCGACCCGATCGACATCTACTTCGACATCGACGAGCGCTCGCTGCTCGGCTACGCGCGCGATGCGCGGGCCCGCGGCGCCGACCTGCAACAGGGCGGCGGCCTCGAGGTGAAGGTGCGCCTCGCCGACGAGACCGATGGTCCCTTCACCGGCAATCTCGACTTCGCCGAGAACAGGATCGACGACGCTTCCGGCACGATCCGCCTGCGCGCGCGGCTGACCAATCCGGACTTCATCATGCAGCCGGGCATGTTCGGGCGCGTCAACGTCCCGGCGTCGCTGCCGCACGACGGCGTGCTGCTGCCCGACGTCGCCGTTTCCTCCAACCAGAACCAACGCATCGTCTACGTCGTCGACGGCGACAACACCGTGTCCGCCAAGCCCGTGCGGCCCGGCCCGCGGATCGACGGTTACCGTGTCATCCGCTCCGGCCTCGACGGCAGCGAGACGGTGGTCATCGACGGGCTGATGCGCGTGCGGCCGGGCGTGACGGTGACCCCGAAGCCGACCGAGCTGCCGCCCACCAACCTTCCGACCGAGGGGTAGGCCATGTCGTTCTCGCACTTCTTCATCGACCGGCCGATCTTCGCGACGGTCGTGTCGGTGCTCATCGTCATCCTCGGCGGGCTCGCCTACACGCAGCTCCCCGTGGCGCAGTATCCCGAGATCGCGCCGCCGACCATCGTGGTGCGCGCGTCTTACCCGGGCGCCGACGCCGATACGGTCGCCCGCACCGTCGCCACCCCCATCGAGGAGGAGGTGAACGGCGTGGAGGACATGCTCTACATGTCGTCCTACTCCACGGCCGACGGGTCGATGGCGCTGACCATCACATTCCGTCTCGGCACCGACCTCGATCAGGCGCAGGTGCTGGTGCAGAACCGCGTCGCCATCGCCGAACCGCGGCTGCCGGAGGAGGTGCGCCGCCTCGGCATCACGACGCTGAAGTCCTCGCCCGACCTCATGATGGTCGTCCACATGCTCTCGCCGGACGACACCTACGACCAGCTCTACATCTCCAACTACGCCCGCAGCCGCGTGCGCGACATCCTCACCCGGCTGGACGGGGTGGGCGATCTCATCATCTTCGGCGAGCGGCGCTACGCGATGCGCATCTGGCTCAACCCGGAGCGGCTGTCGGCCTACGGGATGACGGCGTCGGACGTCGTCGAGGCGCTGCGCCAGCAGAACGTGCAGGTCTCGGGCGGCACCATCGGCGCGCCGCCGGAGCCGGACGGCAACGACTTCCAGCTCGCCGTGACCACCCAAGGCCGCTTCGACGACGCGCGCGATTTCCGCTACGTGATCGTCAAGAACACCGAGGACGGGCGGCTGATCCAGCTCCAGGACATCGCCCGGATCGAGCTCGGCGCGCAGGACTACGTCACCAACTCCTACCTCAACAATCAGCCGGCGGTGGCGCTCGCCATCTTCCAGCGGCCCGGCACCAACGCGCTCGACGCCGCCGAGGAGATCCAGGGGACGATGACCGAGCTCGCGGCCGATTTCCCGCCGGGGCTCGAGTACCGGATCGTCTACAACCCGACCGAGTACATCGCCGAGTCGGTGAACGAGGTCTACAAGACGATCATCGAGGCGATGCTGCTCGTCATCCTCGTCGTGATCGTCTTCCTCCAGTCGTGGCGCACGGCGATCATCCCGATCATCGCGATTCCGGTCTCCCTGATCGGCGCGTTCGCGATCATGCTGGCGTTCGGCTACTCGTTGAACCTCCTCACCCTGTTCGGCCTCGTCCTCGCCATCGGCATCGTCGTCGACGACGCGATCGTCGTGGTCGAGAACGTGGAGCGCAACATCGACGAGGGGCTGGGGCCCCGCGCCGCCTCGCACCGTACGATGAACGAGGTCGGCTCGGCGGTCATCGCGATCACGCTCGTCCTGATCGCGGTGTTCGTGCCGACGGCGTTCATCCCCGGCATCTCGGGGCAGTTCTACCAGCAGTTCGCGGTCACCATCGCGGCGGCGACGGCGCTGTCGGGCCTCAACTCGCTGACCCTGTCGCCCGCGCTCGCCGCGCTCTTCCTCAAGGCGCGGCACGAGCACCGCGAGCCGCGCGGGATCGGCCGCGTCGGTGCCGCGCTCGCCGGCGGCTTCAACCGCGGGTTCGACCTTCTGGCGCGCGGCTATGCGGCGGTGGTGCGCTTCCTGGTGTCCACCGCGGCGATGCTGACCGTGATGGTCGCCGCCTTCGCGGGTCTGCTGTTCGCGACGTGGTGGATGCTGTCGACCACGCCGCAGGGCTTCATCCCCAGCCAGGACCAGGGCTACGCCATCATCGTGGTGAAGCTGCCGGACGGCGCGTCGCTGTCGCGCACCGACGCGGTGACCCGCGAGGCGTCGGACATCATCCGCGAGACGCCGGGGGTCAAGGACGCGGTGGCGTTCGCCGGCTTCTCGGCGGCGACGTTCACCAACCAGTCGGACTCCGCGGCGATCTTCGCCAGCTTCAAGTCCTTCGAGGAACGATTGGAGGAGGGGCATAGCGCGGACGAGATCATCGGCGCGCTCTACGGGCGGCTACAGTCGATCGAGGAGGCGTTCATCATCGCCGTGCCGCCGCCCTCGGTGCGCGGTATCGGCCAGCAGGGCGGCTTCAAGATCCAGCTGCAGGACCGGGACGGCGCCGACGTCGACCGCGTGCTGGCGGCCGCTTACGAGGCGATGGGCATCGCGGCTGAGACGCCGGGGCTCGCCGGCGTGTTCACCACCTTCTCCGCCTCCAGCCCGCAGGTCTACCTCGACATCGAGCGCGACAAGGCGCGCATGCTCAACGTGCCGATCCCCAACATCTTCGACGCGCTGAGCAACAACTTCGGCACGGCCTACGTGAACGACTTCAACGCCTTCGGCCGCGTCTTCCAGGTGCGCGCCCAGGCCGACGCACCCTTCCGGGCCACCGTGAAGGACCTGCTACGCCTGAAGGTCCGCTCGGCGACGGGCGCGCTGGTGCCGCTCGGCACGGTGATGTCGGTGCAGGACGCGGCGGGTCCGGCGCTGGTCCAGCGCTACAACATGTACGTCTCCGTCCCGCTGCAGGGGAACGCCGCGCCGGGCACCGCGACCGGCACCGCGCTCGAGGCCATGGAGCGGGCGGTGAGCGCGGTCGCGCCGGCCGGCGTCTCGTTTGAGTGGACCGAGCTCGCCTTCCAGGAGCGGGCGACGGGCGACTCGGCGGTCTTTATCTTCGGCCTCGCGGTGCTCTTCGCGTTCCTGGCGATGGCCGCGCTCTACGAGAGCTGGGTGCTGCCGATCGCCATCATCCTGATCGTGCCGCTGTCGATCCTGGCGGCCCTCGTCGGGGTGAACCTGCGCGGGCTCGACAACAACATCCTCACCCAGGTGGGGCTGGTGGTGCTGGTCGGCCTGGCGGCGAAGAACGCGATCCTGATCGTCGAGTTCGCGCGGCAGGGGGAGGAGGCGGGCAAGTCTCTGGTCGCGGCGACGGTCGACGCCTGCCGCCTGCGCCTGCGGCCCATCCTGATGACGGCCTTCGCCTTCATCCTCGGCGTGGTGCCGCTGGTGCTGGCGGAGGGGCCGGGGGCGGAGATGCGCATCTCGCTCGGCACCGCGGTGTTTTCCGGCATGCTGGGGGTGACGGTCTTCGGCCTCTTCTTCACCCCGGTCTTCTACGTCGCCTTGCGCCGCCTGACCGGCGCCCGGCGGCACGAGGCCCCGGCCGAGCCGACCCCGGAGCCGAACCCGGCCGCCTGACGGCCCACTCCTCCGCCGCGGAGGTCCACCAAATGAGAGGCGCCCGGCCGTCCGGGCGCCTCTTTTGTTTTCCGGCCCCCGCGCGCGGCGGCACGATCCCGACGGATCGCGTTCCTCCTGCGGCAGGACAGGTCGCATCCGTTGGAAGGGGACACCGGTGCCGGATCGAGTGGCAAGCCCGGCGAAAGTATAGAATCTGCGACGTCCGTCGGATGTTGCAGATAATCTCGGCCGATTCCGCCGATTGTTGTTGGCCAGCGATGTCCTGGGCGCTCAAGCGTACCAGTTATTGAGCGCGAGCCGCTACAGACTGTCCGCGGTCTTCGTAATTCTTCACGCTCGTATCCGTGGGCTTGTGTGAGGGATGGGACATGGCGCAGTCGAACGATCAATCGGGGTCACCGCTGGAGTCGAAGCTCTATGAGACGATCGACGCGTTCGATCCCGCAAACGCCGTCGCCGGCGAGACCAACAACGTCTTCGCCGACCCCGACCTGACCGAGACCGCGAACCCCGCCGAAGCCGGCCAGGCGATCCGACAGGAGTTTTCGTCGACAACGGTCACCGGCGTCGCCTCGGACGCGGCCGAGACGGTGGCCGATCCGTCCGTCGATCTGGAGCGGACCCGGACCGGCGAGCAACGCCCGGCGGCCGCCGCCGGGTCCGAGCGCATCGCCGACCTCGACACCGTATCCGTCGACCCTGCCGACTTCGCCGCGATCGACAGCCCGGCCGTTGCCGCCGGCGCGGGGGCGGTCGCCGGGCGGGCCGGTGGTGCCGCCGGTGCGGCAGCGGCGCCGCAGACCGTGGTGGTGGACGTCGCCGCCGATCCCGACGCGCCCGACGCCACCTCGTCCACCCCGCTCGACGCGTCCGACGTCGGAGCTCCCGGCGATCCGCTCGCCGAACCGGACGGCACCGAGCCGGCCGGCGAGTCGGTCCGCACCGACGAGCCCGGCGCGCTCGAGACACCCGAGATCGCCCCGCTCGGCGTCCCTGCCGACACGCTCGCCACAGTCACGCCGACGCCCGGCGCCGCGTTCCCCGGTGCCGCCACGCCGCAGGGAACGCCCGGCGCGCCTTCGGTCACCGGCGCATCCGACCCCGCCGCCGAGCCTGCCGACACCCCGTCCGCCGACATGACGCCCGTCGACACGACGCCCGCCGATGTGACGGCTGTCGACGTGACGCCCGGCGACGTCCCCGGCAGCACGGACACCGACCCCACCCCCGAGGAGCCCGCCGACGATCTCGCCGACGAGCCCGACACCCCCACGCCCGACACCACCGACGTCGGGCTCCCGACGCTCGATGACCTGCTCACCCCCCAAGACCCGCTCACCCCCCAAGACCCGCTCACCGAGGTCGACATCCCGACCGACACCCTCACCACGCCGGAAATCGCCCTCCCCTCGATCGACACCCCTTCCGTCGACGTCTCCGTCAACGGCACCCCGACCATCGACGTCCCCATTCTCGAGGTCCCCAATCTCGACACCCTGGACGTCGATGTTCCGGCGGCCGAAGTCCCGACGCTCGAAGTCCCGACGCTCGACGTCCCGGCAGGCGACGTCCCGGCAGTCGACGTCCCGATCGTTGATGTGCCCACCATAGAGCTCGAGGTCGAACTCGATGCCGGTATCCCGGACATCGAGCTCCCCACCGTCGACCCGGTCACCGAGGTCCAGACGCCGACCCCCGACCCGATCAAGCCCCAGGAGGTCCCGCTCGAAGCCGGCGCGTCCCTCGATGCCGCCGAAATCCTCCTCGGCCTGGTCACCGAAACCCTCGACGACCCAGCCCCCTCCTTAGCCGCCCTCCCGCCACTCGGCACAGAAGACCCGGAGGAAGGCGACACCGACATGACGCTCGACGTCGACGCCGACCTGCCGTTGGTCGATGCGGTCGCGGTGGATGCCGAGGTCCCGCTGGACCCGGTCGAGGCGCTGGTAGGCGACATCGACGTGGATATCGGCGCTGACCTCGGGGGCGATCCGACGGAAGCCGCGAGCGCGATCGATCCCGAGGTGCCGGGCGATCCGGTTGCTGCTCCTTTGCCACTCGGCGGTGAGAGTTCGGCGGAAGGCGACACAGACGTCGCACTCGACGTCGACGCCGACCTGCCGTTGGTCGATGCGATTGCGGTGGATGCGGAAATGCCGCTGGACCCGGTCGAGGCGCTGGTGGGCGACATCGACGTGGAGATCGGCGCCGACCTCTCGGTCGACCCGGCGGAAGCCGTGGGCGTGATCGATCCCGAGGCGCCTGGCGATCCGGCGATCGCGCTCCCGCCGCTCGGCGCGGAGGACTCGTCGGAAGGCGACACCGACGTGGTGCTGGACGTCGACGCCGACCTGCCGTTGGTCGAGGCGGCGACGGTGGATGCCGAGGTGCCGCTGGACCCGGTCGAGGCGCTGGTAGGGGACATCGACGTGGAGATCGGCGCCGACCTCTCGGTCGACCCGGCGGAAGCCGTGGGCGCGCTCGGTCCCGAGGTGCCGGGTGACCCGGCGATCGCCCCCCCGCCGCTCGGCGCGGAGGACGCGTCGGAAGGCGACACAGACGTGGTGCTGGACGTCGACGCCGACCTGCCGTTGGTCGATGCGGCGACGGTGGATGCCGAGGTGCCGCTGGACCCGGTCGAGGCGCTGGTAGGCGACATCGACGTGGAGATCGGCGCCGACCTCTCGGTCGACCCGACGGACGCCGTGGGCGCGATCGATCCCGAGGTGCCGGTCGACCCGGCGATCGCCCTCCCGCCGCTCGGCGCGGAGGACACGTCGGAAGGCGACACAGACGTCGCACTCGACGTCGACGCCGACCTGCCGTTGGTCGAGGCGGTTGCAGTGGATGCCGAAGTGCCGCTGGACCCGGTCGAGGCGCTGGTAGGCGACATCGACGTGGAGATCGGCGCCGACCTCGGGGTCGACCCGGCGGAAGCCGTGGGCGCGATCGATCCCGAGGCGCCTGGCGAACCGGCGATCGCCCTCCCGCCGCTCGGCGCGGAGGACTCGTCGGAAGGCGACATCGACGTGGTGCTGGACGTCGACGCCGACCTCCCGTTGGTCGATGCGGTTGCAGTGGATGCCGAAGTGCCGCTGGACCCGGTCGAGGCGCTGGTAGGCGGCATCGACGTGGAAATCGGCGCCGGCCTCGCGGTCGAGCCGACGGAAGCCGTGAGCGCACTCGATCCCGAGGTGCCGGGCAATCCGGCAATGGCCCTCCCGCAACTCGGCGCGGAGGACCCGTCGGAAGGCGACACCGACGTGGTGCTGGACGTCGACGCCGACCTCCCGTTGGTCGAGGCGGTTGCGGTGGATGCCGAGGTGCCGCTGGACCCGGTCGAGGCGCTTGTGGGCGACATCGACGTGGAGATCGGCGCCGACCTCTCGGTCGACCCGACGGACGCCGTGGGCGCGCTCGATCCCGAGGTGGGCGATCCGGCGATCGCCCTTCCGCAACTCGGCGCGGAGGACGCGTCGGAAGGTGACACCGACGTGGTGCTGGACGTCGACGCCGACCTGCCGTTGGACGATGCGGCGACGGTCGATGCCGAAGTGCCGCTGGACCCGGTCGAGGCGCTGGTGGGCGACATCGACGTTGAGATCGGCGCTGACCTCGCGGTCGACCCTGTGGAAGCCGTGAGCGCGCTCGATCCCGAGGTGCCGGTCGACCCGGCGATTGCCTCCCCGCCGCTCGGCGCGGAGGACTCGCCGGAAGGCGACACAGACGTGGTGCTGGACGTCGACGCCGACCTGCCGTTGGTCGAGGCGGTGACGGTGGATGCCGAGGTGCCGCTGGACCCGGTCGAGGCGCTGGTGGGGGACATCGATCTGGACGTCGATGCGGATCTCGGCCTTCAGTTCGATGAGGGCGTCGCCGAGGTGGATGCAGCGGCCGATGAGGATCCGGCCATCGCGCTGCCGGAGGGTGACCCGGCTCACGCGCTCCCGGACGGCGATCCGGCTGACGTGCTCCCGGCGGGCGATGGATCCGACGGGGCGGCGGCCGACGAGGCGGCGGAGGACCATGACCTCGTGATCGATCTCGGGGTGGAGGTGCCTGTGGTCGACGAGGTCCAGGCCGGGGTGGACGTGACGCTCGACCCGGTCGAGGCCGTCGTCGGGGACGTCGACGTCGCGGTCGAGCTGGACCTCTCGGAAGCGGGCGCCGCCGTCGAGGGGGACGCCGCGCTGGCCCTGCTCGACGGTCTCGACGCCGAGCTCGTCGCCGCGATCTTCCCGGATGGGCCGGTCGACGACCCCCTCGATCCCCTGGGCGCCGGTGACCATGCCGACCCCGGTAGCGCCGAGACCTCGCTCAACGACCTGCTCTCCGACCCGCTCGGCGCCGGCGACGTCGACGGTACGCCGCTCGATGGCGGTGCCTTGCTCGAGGCCAGCCTCGATCTGGACACGGCGGTGAGCGAGGACGCTGGCCTGGACCTGCTGGGTGACAAGCCTTGGGGGGGGCTCGGGTTCTAAAAGGTATGCATGTCGACCTTTGCGACCCCGAATTCGAGCGCCATCAGCAGGATCGAGCCGGCCATCCAGCTCGCCGTCCTGACGATGGCGCTCAACCTCATGGGCCTCGCCCTGCCGATCGCCGTGGCGCAGATCTTCGACCGGATCATCCCCAATCCGGGCACGTCGACCCTGTCGCTGATCGCGGTCGGCATCGTCGCGATCGGTGCCATGGACGCGCTGCTGCGCTACGCCCGGGCGGCGATCCTGGCGCGCGCGGGGGCCAACTTCGCCGGCGCGATGACGCACAGGGTGCTCGCCCAGGTGCTCCTGGCGCGGCCCGGCGCGGCCGGCACCTCGCCCTCGCAGAGCCTCGAATACCTGTCCGCGATCGGGCAACTTAAAGAAAAGTACAATGGACAGGTGCTCGTCAGCCTCGTCGAGCTCCTGTTCCTGCCGATGATGGTGGCGGTGATCTTCTGGATCTCCACCACGGCCGGTGTCCTGGTGACGCTGGCGCTCGTCGTCTTCGCGCTGCGCACCTGGCAGGACGCGGTGCGCATGCGCGGCATCGGCGACCGCATCAAGACCGAGAGCGAGGTCCGCTACAACTTCCTGTTCAACATGCTGGGCGCGATGCAGGCGATCAAGTCGCTCGGCATCGAGGACATCATCCTGCGCCGTTACGAGGCACTGCACGGGACCCTCGCACGCGGCAACTACAGGCTGGCGCTGGTGACCGGGCGCCTGCTCAACAGCGGCTCGGTCGCCAGCCAGATGATGGTGGCGGGGGTCCTCGCCTTCGGGGCGCTGGGGGTCAGCCGGGGCACCATGACGATGGGCAGCGTCTCCGCTCTCGTCATCATCGCCAGCCGCATCATGGTGCCGGTGCAGCGGGCGGTCTTCGTCTTCGTGCAGATGAAGAACATCGGCGCCGCGCGCAAGAAGATCGAGGGCGTGCTCGCCCGGCCGCTGATCGCCGCGCCCGACGAGACGATCGACATCAAGAACGAGGGGCGGCTCACGCTCGACGATGTCGCCTTCGAGCGTGAAGGGAAGCCCCTCTTCGCCGGCGCGTCGCTCTCCATCGTGCCGGGCGAGGTGGTCGCGCTGTCGGGGCGCTCGGCCGCCGCCAGCACCGCGTTGTTGAAGCTCGTCGCCGGCATCGAGGTGCCGAGCGAGGGCGAGGTGCGGCTCAACGGCGTGCCGCCGACGCGCTATCCCCAATGGCGCCTCAACCGCGCGGTCGGCTACGTGCCCTCGTACGGGACGATGTTCCGCGGCACCATCCGCGACAACCTCACCCGGTTCGGCGAGGTCGACGACGACGCCGTCATGGCGGTCGCGGCGATCATGGAAATCGACCACCTCATCAAAGAGTTGCCGCAGGGGCTCGACACCGAAGTGCTCGGCGGCGCGACGGAGACGATCCCGCCCGGCCTCGTCCAGCAGCTGACGCTGCTGCGTGCCCTGGCGACGCGCCCGCGCCTCATCCTGCTCGACAATGTCGACCGTGGGCTCGACCAGGCGGGCTACGCCAAGCTCCACCGCTTCGTGGGCGCGGTGCACGGGCAGGCGTCGTTCATCATCGTATCGGACGACGCCAACCTGCTCAGCTACGCCAACAAGCGCTTCACACTGGAAGGCGAGGGCCTGCGCCCGACGATGGGATTCGAGCAGACCGAGCGCGTCGCCTACCGGGACTTCAAGCTGTGAGCGCGCTGGCCGTCGGGGTCGAGGCCGTCGCCGGGCGGCCGCCGGCGATCGCGCCGCCCGCTGCCGCGCCGCCGCCCCCGTCCCCGGCGCCGGACGACGTGGCGAGCGCCACTCCGCTGTCCGACCTGCAACGCTTCGAGCTGGCGCTGGACCGTCTCGTCGCCATGCTCGGCGCCAGCCGTGGCGAGGCGCGGCGCTCGGGACCGTTGCGCCTCCTGTGTGCCATGTGCCTCCTGACCGAGACGGACTTCCATGTCCGCCATCTCGCGGCCGCGCTCCCGGCCGAAGCGCGCGCATTGGACGCCGGCGACGTCGTCACTGCGATGGCGAACCTCGGGTTCCATGCGACGCGGGCCCGCGGGCGCGGCGCGCATCTGCGGGCGGCGCGGCTGCCGGTCCTCTTCATCCCGCGGCGCGGCGCACCCATGGTGCTGTTCGCCTGCCCGGACACCGGTGCCCCGCGGATCCTGGGGGACGAGGGGCCGAGCGTGCCGGTCGGGCGTCTGGCCCGCGGCGAAAGCTGGTCGTTCGCCCGCAACGAGGAGCACCAGCTCGACAAGGTGCAGCGCACGCACACCGGCGACACCTGGTTTCGCGCCATGCTGGCGCTGTTCCCGCGGGCCGGCATCGCGCTCTTGATGTGCTCGTTCGCCGCCGCGGGCGCCGCGATCCTGCTGCCGCTCTTCACCATCCAGACCTACGCCCAGGTCATCAGCCTCGGCTCGGCCGAGCCGCTGCCGGCCTTCGTCGTCGGCATGTTGCTTGTGGTGGGGGTGGAGGCCATGCTGCTCACCCGCCGCAAGCGCATCCTCGCCTTCCTCGCCAATCGCATCGAGTATCTGATCGGCACGCTCTCGTTCGAGCGCATCCTCAAGATCCGCGCCTCGATCGCCGAGCGCGCCGCAGTGACCGACCAGGCGGCGCGGCTGCGCACGGTGGAGAACGTGCGCGACTTCGTCACCGGACCGGGTTTCGTGTCGATACTGGAGGCGCCGACGGCGCTGGCCTCGGTCGCGGTCATGGGATTGCTCGCCGGCTGGGTCGCGGTGGTGCCGGTGTTGGCGATCGCGGCGCACCTCGTCGTCTTCATCCAGATGCGTCGGCGCGCGCGGGTCATGACCAGCATCGCCGCCGACGAGTCGACCGAGATGCAGCGCATCACCATCGAGACGTTCGAGAAGCGGGACGCCATCCGCGAGGCCGGGCTGCAACACCTTTGGTCCGAGCGCATGGTCGATTCGGTGCGCCGCCAGCAGCGCGCCCAGGTGCGCCTCCGGATGACCGGTACGGCGGCCGAGGCGCTCTCCACCTTCGTGCTGATGACCGGCGGGATCATGGTTCTCGTCGCCGGGGCGCACGCGGTCTGGGCCGGGGCCATCGGACCGGGCGGGCTCCTGGCGATCACCATCCTCGGCCTGCGCGCGCTGACGCCCTTCCACACGCTGTGCCTGTCGATCGGGCGGTTCGAGCAGCTGCGCAACTCCGTCCAGCAGATCAACCAGCTGATGGACATGGTGCCCGAGCGCGACCCCGACCGCGATTATGTGGAGCTGAAGTCGCTGCGCGGCGCGGTGAGCTTCCTCAACGCCGGCTTCCGGGCAAGTGACACGCGGCCCGTCTTCGTCGGCCTCGACATCGAGATCGAGCCGGGCGACATCGTGGCGATCACCGGAGCCAACGGGTCGGGCAAGTCCACCGTGCTGAAGCTGGTGATGGGTCTCGGCGACCTCTCGATCGGCGCGATCCGCATCGACGGGATCGACATGCGCCAGCTCGCGCTCGACGAGCTGCGCCGGCGCATCGCCTACGTGCCGCAGCAACCGCGCCTCTTTCCGGGGACCCTGCGCGAGAACCTCCAGTTCGCGCGGCCGATGGCGACGGCCGAGAAGATGAAACGGGCGCTGCGCCAGACGGGGCTGCTGGAGGCGATCGCGCAGCTTCCCGGCGGACTCGACCAAGCCATCGGCCCCGAGGACATCGCCGGGCTGACGCCCGAGTTCGTGTTCAAGTTCGCGCTGGCGCAGGCGGTCCTGACCGAGCCGAGCCTGCTGCTGATCGACGAGATCCCCAACGCCCTGCTCGACGGGGCCGTCGGCCGCATCCTGAAGCGGCTCGTCGGCGAGAGCGGCAAGCGTACGACCGTGATCTTCGTGTCGCACCGGACCGACTACCTGGCGCTGGCCGAGCGTGTCGTCGCGCTGCGCTACGGCAAGGTTCCCGTGGTCTCGACGCCGGCCACCCTGCTCGCGAGGTTCGAATGAAGCTCGTCCCCATCATCGGAGGCGCCCCCGAGCGGCGCGAACCCGAGCCGCCACGGCGGATCGACCCGCTGCGCCGGTTGACGATGCCCGTGCTCGTCGAGGAGGCGACCAGCGGGGCCTTCCTGCGGCGCACGGCGCTGACGATCGCCGCCGCCTTCATCGCGCTCATCGTCTGGTCGGCGCTGGCGACGGTCCACGAGGTGTCCCGTGCGCAAGGCATGGTGGTGCCGGCCGGTTTCGAGCGCATCATCCAGCACTACGAAGGCGGGATCGTCGCCGAGATCCTGGTCGAGGCCGGTCAGTCGGTCTACCAGGGCCAGCCGCTGTTCGTGCTCGACGATGCGGCCACCGCGGAGGATCTCGCCGTCGCCTCCCGCCAGAGGGACTCCATTGCCGCCGAGATCGAGAGCCTGATGGCCCTCGCCGAGGACCGCGAGCCGGACTTCAGCCGCTTCGACTCGCGCGTCGCCGCCAGCATGCGCGTCGCCCACACGTCGCAGCGCGACGCGTTGGACAAGGAGCACACGCTGATCGCCAGCCGCATCGAGCAGGCCCGCTCGATGCTGAAGAGCGTCGAGGCCCAGCTCGACGGTTACGAGGACGACCGCCGGTTCGCCGAGGAGAATTTCGCCCGCATCGATGCGCTGGTGAAGAAGGGCTTCTCCACGCGCGCTCTCCTCGCCGAGCGGCGCAAGGCGATCAGCGACGTGGAGAACGCCACCGCCGTCGCCGTCGAGAAGAAGCAGGCCGCGCGCGAGAAGCTGAACGAGGCGACCGGCAACCTCGCCGCCTTCCTCGCCCGCACCCGCGCCGACCGCGCCACGCGGATCCAGGAGTTGCAGACGACGCTGTCACGCATGAGCGGCGACCTCAGCAAGCAGAAGCGCCGGCGCGACCGCCTCACCGTCAGTTCGCCGGTGCACGGCCTGGTGAAGTCTCTCGAGGTCACGACCATCGGCGGCGTGGTCAAGAGCGGGCAGCCGCTGGCGACGATCGTCCCGGTCGGCGAGGAGCTGACCGCCGAAACGCGCATCCCCGTCAGCGAGATCGGCTACGTGGCGATCGGCCTCTCCGCCCACGTGAAGGTCTCGGCATTCGATTTCACCCGCTTCGGCTGGATCGAGGGGCGGGTGTCCGACATCTCGCCCTCCTCCTTCGTCCAGGACGGGCAGGAGCCCTACTACAAGGTCCGCATCGCGCTCGACACCAACCATCTGCCGCAGGTGCCGACGGCGCGCATCGCCCCCGGCATGCAGGTCGATGCCGACATCATCACCGGCGACAAGACCGTCCTGGCCTACATCCTCAGCCCGATCTCGCGGGCCATGAAAACCGCCTTCGCGGAGAGGTGAGATGACCGCAGTGACGCACGCGTCCCCGTCACGCGCCGCCCGCGCCAGCGACCGCGCCACGGTGCTCCTCGTCGACGACGACCGCAGCGCCCTCCTGATGATGGAGGGACAGCTCGAGAATCTGGGCTACCAGGTGGTCACCGCGAGCAACGGCGGCGAAGCCTTCGCCCTGCTGCGCGAGAACCCCGCGGTCGCCGACATCGTGGTCACCGACCGGATGATGCCCGTGCTCGACGGCCTCGGCCTCACCCGCCGCCTCAAGCGCGAGCAGGCGACCAAGCACATTCCCATCGTCATCCTCACCGGCGCGCGCGACCCGGCAGACGTCAGCGCCGGCATCGAGGCGGGGGCGTTCTACTACCTCACCAAGCCCTCGTCGGCCGAGCTGATCGCCTCGGTCATCGGCTCGGCGATGGAGGAGGTGCGGCGGCAGAAGAAGCTGCGCGCGGACCTGCGGGGCCATCAGTCCGCCTTTCGCAACATGGAGGTAGTGCGCTTCCGCCTCACCGGGCCGGCGGAGGTGGACTCGGTGGTGAGCATGCTCGCCAGCATGCAGGACGCGCCCGACCGCACCATCCAGGGCATCTACGAGCTGCTGCAGAACGCCATCGAGCACGGCGTGCTGCGCTTCGGCTTGGAGGCCAAGTCGCGGCTCCTGGCCGAAGGGCGGTGGCCGGAGGCGGTCGCCGAGCGGGCCCGTGACCCCGCCTACGCCGGCGGCTGGGCCCTGGCGACGGCCATGCGCCGGGACGACGGCGTCTACCTCAACGTCAAGGACAACGGGCCGGGGTTCAACTGGCGGCCCTACCTCGCGACCGACCCCAGCCGCTCCGGCGCGGCCTGCGGCCGCGGTATCGCCCGCGCCGCCAACTTCGCATTCGACAAGCTCTACTACGACAAATCAGGAAACCAGGCTGTCGCTTTCGTGGCCAGCGCGCCGCGTGTGCAATGGTAGAGGTTCATGGGATGAATATCAGGAAACTAGGCTTCCGGAAATCGCTGCCGGTCATTACGCTTATTTCGATGTCCGTTTTGCTGGCGGCAATCCTCGGAAAATATACGCTCGATCTGGTCGAGACGACTCACGAGCGGTTCCGCGGTCAGACCCGCGGCTACGAGCGCGCCATGCGCCAGCAGATCGACACCGGGATGGTTCGCCTCAAGGATGCCGCCGCGTTCGTCCTCGCGGGACGGGCCGACCAGGTCCACGACAAGCTGCGCCGCGCCAGCCGCCAATCCTCCAGCCTGACGCACCTCGGCTACTTCACGGTCGACGACCACATCGTGCGCTCCTTCATCGGCGACGGCGATCTCTTCGTCGACCTACGCGAGGGGGGCGAGTCGCTGACGCTCCTCGAGAACCGGCTGATGCAGCACATGGGTCTCGCCGTGTCGGTCAGCCCGACGCAATGGCGCGACGTGATGCCGACGCTGCCGGAGAACCAGATCGTCCTGATGCAGGCGATGCCGATCAAGGACGGTGGGCATCTGGTGGTCTTCGTCGCCCTCGACATCGCCCGCATGGCGCGCGAGGCGGCGACGGGCCTCAGCCATCTCGACCTCGTCAGCGTCCACCTGGAGCCCGACGACGCCGCCGTCACGCTCGAGTTCGATCCCGAGCCGTCGTTCCTGTTCAAGCTGATGGGGGCCGAAGAGGCGGTCACCCACGTCAAGGTGACGCGCAACCTCGACGCGCAGATCATCCTGCGCGAGCACTTCGACGACTTGACGTCGCTGCTCTTCATGCTCGGCGGGTTGACGGCGGTGTTCGTCGCGGGGGGCGTGATGGTCGCCGCCTTCAACGGCATGCAGCGTCGCGACTCGCGGGAGCTGACGGCGGCGCTGACGAAGGCGGAGACGGCCAACGAGGCGAAGTCGGTCTTCCTCGCCAACATGAGCCACGAGATCCGCACCCCTCTGAACGGCGTGCTCGGCATGGCCGAGCTGTTGATGCGCACCGACATGACGCGGGACCAGCGCCGCTATGCCGAGCAGATCGTCGCCTCCGGCAATACGCTGCTGGCGCTGCTGAACGACGTGCTGGACCTGTCCAAGCTGGAGAGCGGGCAGCTCGCCGTCGACCCGATCCGCACCGGCCTCCCCGAACTCGTCACCGACATCGTGCGCTTCTACAACGGCTCGGCGCAGCACAAGGGCCTGCCGCTCCTGATGGACCTCGACCCGCGCCTGCCGGAGTTCGTCGAGGCGGACCCGATCCGTATCCGGCAAATTCTCGGCAACCTCATCTCCAACGCGCTGAAGTTCACCAAGTCCGGCGAGGTCGTCGTGTCAGTGACGCTCGGCAAGCTCGACCCCGAGGCGAACCGCTGCGTGATCGAGTTCGCGGTCTCCGACACCGGCATCGGCATCGCCGAGGAGTCGATCGCCAAGCTGTTCTCTCGGTTCACGCAGGCCGAGGACAGCACCACGCGGCTTTACGGCGGCACCGGTCTCGGCCTCAGCATCTCCAAGCAGATCTGCGAGCTGATGGGCGGCTCGATCGGTGTCACCAGCGAGCTCGGCAAAGGCTCGGTGTTTACCTTCGCGCTGCCGCTGACGGCCCTCGAGGGCCCGCGTATCCCGGACGGCAGCGGCCTGCGCGTGGCGATTCTGTCCTCGTCGGAGACGCTGATGCGCATCGTCGAAGTCGGCCTCGAGACCTACGGGACGGAGTGCCTGGCCTACGATGCGCGGCGCTCGGCGCTCGATCAGCTCGCCAAGGAGCACGCGCAGGCGCCGGTCGACGTCATCCTGTTCGACGAGGGCCGCAGCATCGAGCACACGATGGCGCTGCGGGCGCGGCTGCGGACCAACCCGCGGCTGACCGAGATTCCGCTGGTCATCCTGGCGGCGCAGGAGGCGTGCGCGTCCTACCCGGTGTTCGACGGGGTGCTGGTCAAGCCGTTCGACTGCCGCGTCCTGCTGGCGATGATCCACCGTCTGGCCGGAGGCGAGAGTGCGGAGGAGGCGGTCGTCACCAGCGAAGCCATGGTCGACAGCGCGTTGGCCAACGGACCGCGCTACAAGGGCCTCCAGGCGCTCCTGGTGGACGACAACACCGTGAACCTGATGTTCGGGTCGGAGGTCCTGGAGGATCTGGGCTTCGAGGTCTCGGAGGCCAACAACGGCCTGCGCGCGATCGACGTCGCCAAGAAGGGCGACTTCGACATCATCTTCATGGACTGCCAGATGCCGGTGATGGACGGCTACACGGCGACCGGGAAGATCCGCGCGTTGATGGAGGAAGGCGGGATCCGGCGCGTGCCGATCGTCGCCGTCACCGCCAACGCGCTCAAAGGGGACCGGGAGAGGTGCCTCGACGCCGGAATGGACCTCTTCCTGACGAAGCCGCTGAAGGTCGCCGAGCTGAAGGCGACGCTGTCCGGCCTGTCGCTGCGTCGCCGGCCGGCGAAGGCGGCGGCACAACACTCCCCCGAAGCCGCCCCCGCGCCCCAGAGGAAGGCCGCCCCCATGAGTGATCCGACGAGACGCGACACCGCACCCCAACCGGCGCCGGCCGTCGCGCCCCAGACGCGCCCGGTCGTGGCCGAGGTGCAGCCCGCTGCGGCCCAGCCGGTGGTGCAGGCGCGGACGGTCGCCCAAGCCGCCCCCGTCGCCCAAGCCGCCCCCGTCGCCCAGGCCGCGCCCGTCGCCCAGGCCGCGCCCGTCGCCCAAGCGGCGATCCAGGCGGTGGCCCAAGGGGCGCCCGCCGCCGCACCGCAACGCGCGGCCGCGCCGCAGCCGGTCGCCGCCGCGCAGCCTGCACCGAGCGCCGCGCCGCCCGCCAGGCAGGCCCATCCGGCAAACCGGGCGCACGCGGAGGCCAAGGCCGCCGCGCAGGCCAAGGCCGCCGCCCAAGCCGAGGCGCAAGCTGAGGCCAAGGCGCAGGCGGAGGCCGCTGCCGTGGCCAAGGCGGCCGAGCAGGCGGCCGCCGCCGCAAAGGCGCAGGAAGCCGCCCAGGCGAAGGCGATGGCGCAAGCCAAGGCCGCCGCACAAGCCAAGGCGGCCGCCCAGGCGAACGCCGCGGCCGCCCAGGCGAAGACCGCCGCCCTCCAGCCGCAACGCGCAGCCACGCCGGAGAGCCCGCCCGCGCCGCAACCGGCCCCCGCGCCGGCCCCCGCCGCGAAGGGCAAGGTCCCGCTGGTGGACGTCGCCGCCTTCAAGGCCACCCGCCAGTCGATGAAAAAATTCGACACGTTGCTCGAGTTCTATCGAACCGACACCGCCGAGTACCTCAAGACGATCCGCGAGGCGCTGGCGATGGGCAACATCGAGGACGCGGTGATGCCGGCCCACACCATCAAGAGTTCGAGCCGCATCGTCGGCGCGACGGGCCTCGGGACGCTGGCGGAGAGCTTCGAGGCGCGGGCGCGCTCCGGCGATGCCGCCAACCTCCAGGACCTCAACAAGTTGCGCGTCCACATGGACCGCATCTTCGACCTGACCCTGCAGGCGATCGAAAAGCTGACCGCCGCCGACCGCACCTCCGACGCCGCCTGAGGCCCGGAGGCGCGACGCGGCCGGCCGGTGACGAACGGACCGGCCGCCAGCCGCGATCAACCGAAGAAGCCGAAGAACAGCGACATCAGGTCGTCGATCGGCGAACTCTCGGGCGCGACTTCGGTGGTCGCGGTCGCGTCGACCGTGTCGGCGACGTCGGCGATCACGGTCGCCTCGGTCGCCGCGGTGGCATCGACCTACGACAGGTCCACGTCGGCGCTCGCCTCCACCGCCACCCCGTCGCCGGTGACGTTGACCCCCACCGCCGCGTCGACGGCGCCCAGCGCGGAGACGTCGGCGTAGAGATCGAAGCCGCTGCCGAAGGCGGTGGCCACCTCGGCGCTGCCGGCGGTCGAGGGAACCGTCGCCGTCTGGCGCGTCGCGGAGAGGCTCAGGAGCGAGCTGGTGTCGCTGCGAGCCAAGACGTTGCCTTGCCGGGTGATGGCAAGCGCGGCGTTGAGGGACAGTAGGTCTTGCGTGGCTCCGATCATGCAGGCTCTCCTCGTTGATGCGGTGTGCCGACGATGGCGTTACACAAACAATAGGAAGCCTGCCGTTTTTGTTCGATTATCTTAGGGATCGCGGATGTCAAATCAGTATAGGTTCGTGTTCTTCGGGGCGAAGTCTGAAATAAACACCCGGCGATAGGAGCCTGTTCTTCAAGAGGGCGGGCGGCCACGGGGACCGCCCGACCCTGTCGGCTCGCGTGTCAGCGCCCGATCAGCGCCAGCGGTGCCGAGGTGATCCACGGCACGTAGGTCACCAGCATCAGGCAAGCGAGGATCACCGCCACCAGCGGCAGCAGGTGGCGGATCATCCGCTCCAAGCCGATGTTGGCCACCGCGCAGGCGGCGAAGAGGTTCACCCCGAACGGCGGCGTGATCATGCCGAGCGCCAGGTTGGTGATCATGATGAGACCGAAGTGCACCGGGTCGATCCCGAAGGCCACCGCCACCGGCGCCAGGATCGGCGCGATGACGACGATGGACGCCGCCGTCTCCACGAACATCCCCACCAGGAACAGGAAGGCGTTGACGGCCAGCAGGAATGTGATCGGCCCGTCGAACGTCTCCGCGATGAAGGTGCCGATCATCGCCGGGATCCCCGCGCGGGTGATCACGAACGAGAACAGCCCCGCCATCGAGATGATGAACATCACGATCGCCGACGACAGCGTCGACCCGCGGATGACCTGGAGCAGGCCGAGGACCGACAGCTCGCGGTACACCAGCATCGAGACGACGAGCGCGTAGACCACCGCCACCACCGACGCTTCGGTCGGCGTGAAGATGCCGCCGTAGATGCCGCCCAGGATGACGACGGGCATCAGGAGCGCCAGCAGCGCGCGGCGCAGGCTCCGCCCGAACGGCTTCGCCGGAACGTCCTCCGCCTTGCCGTGCCCGGTGATGCGCGTCCACACCAGGACGTAGGCCGTCAGCGCCACCGCGATGAGCGCGCCGGGGCCGAGACCCGCCACGAAGAGGTCGCCCACCGGCGCCTGCGCCGAGACGCCGTAGAGGATCATCGGGATCGACGGCGGGATGAGGACGCCGAGCTCAGCCGAGGTCGCCTGCAACGACGCGGCGAAGCCGATCGGGTAGTTCTGCCGCGTCATCGCCGGGATCAGGATCGCGCCGATCGCGAACGTCGTCGCCACCGAGGAGCCGGAGACGGCCGCGAAGATCATGCACACCATGATGCACGAGATCGGCAGCCCGCCGCGCACGTCCCGCAGCAGGCTGTCGACGAGGTCGACCAGGCGCGAGGAGATGCCGCCGGCGGCCATGATGTTGCCGGCGAGGATGAAGAACGGAATCGCCGCCAGCGGGAACTTGTCCAGCGCGATGAACGCCTGCTGCGGCACCACGATGAGCGGCAGGTTGGTGAAGAAGGCCGTGCCGATGACGCCGGCGAGCCCGATGGCGACCGCCACCGGCACCGCGAGCAGCATCAGGCCGACCATGGCGATGATCATTGTCGCGAGCATGACGGGCCCTTCAGCTCGATGCGTCCGGCGCCGACGGGTCCGGCGGCGGGTCGATCACATGGCCGATCAGGGCCAGGATCGAGAGCGCCGCCCCGGTGGGGAGCGCCGCGTAGACATAGGAGGCCGGCACGCCGAGCCCCGCGATGGTCTGGAACCGGACGCGCCAGACGATGGCGATGCCCTGCCACAGGATCACCCACAAGAGCACCAGGATCGCCCCCGCCCCGGCGAGGCGAAGCGTCGTGTGCGCCGCCCCCTGCGTCGCCTTCTTCAAGACGTCGACCGAGATGAGGGTGCCGGTGCGCATCGCGCCGCACAGCGCCAGGTAGGTCATCCAGATCAGCGCGCTCTGCACGAACGGCTCCGACCAGGAGGCCGGGCGGAACAGCACGAACCGCGCCAGCACCTGGTAGAAGCCGACGCCGACCGCGGCGACGAGGCACACCGCGCCGAGCGCCACCGCCGTCCACGTCACGGCGCGCTCGATGGTGAGCGCGCCGCGACGGATATGCGCCAGGGCGCTGCTCATTCGGCGCTGCGGATCTCGGCGATGCGGTCGGCGCCGAACTCCTCGGCGAACGCGTCGAACACCGGGCCGAGGCTCTCCTGGAAGGAGTCCTTGTCGACGTCGGCGATCACCGTCATCCCCTGCTCACGCAGCGTGTCGAGGCCGCTGGCGATCGCCTTCTCCACCTCGGCGCGGTTGCGCTCCATCGCGTGCACGGCCGCCTCCTCGACGATCGCCTTGTCCTCGCCCGAGAGCTGGTCCCACACCATCGGCGAGATCAGCACCACCAGCGGGGTGAAGGCGTGGTCGGTGAGGCTGACATACTTCTGCACCTCGCCGAAGCGGTTGTTGACGATGGCGCCGATCGGGTTCTCCTGTCCGTCGACCACGCCCTGCTGCAACGCGGTGTAGACCTCCGGGATCGCCATCGGCGTCGGCAGCACGCCCAGCGCGTCCCACACCTTGATGTGCATCTCGTTCTGCTGCGTGCGGATCTTGAGGCCCTTCACGTCCTCGACCGTCTTCACCGGCTTGACCGAGTTGGTCAGCTCGCGGAAGCCCATGCCGCCGAACGCGAGGCCGACGAGACCCTTGCCGGGCATCTCCTCGAGGATCGCCTCGCCGGTCGGCCCCTCCAGCACCGCCTCGGCGTGGTCGAAGTCGCGGAACAGGAAGGGGATGTCGAAGATCTTCAGCTCGGGCACGAAGTTGGCGACGATGGACGTCGACGAGACGGTCATGTCCACGGTGCCGAGCTGCAGACCCTCGATGACCTCGCGGTCGCCGCCCAGCGCGCCGCCGCCCTGCAGGCGGATCTCGATGCGTCCGTCGGTCTTCTCCTTCACCTCGTCGGCGAGCTGGCCCATGGCGATGGCCTCGGGCGCCTGCGGGCCGCCGACGAAGCCGAGGTTGAGTGTCATGTCCTGCGCCAGCGCGGCGGACGCGGGGAGCGCCACGGCGAGGGCGGCGGTGAAGAGCGTGCGTACGATCATCTCGAGTCTCCTTCCCTAATTATTGTTCGACGACCCAATGCCCCGTCACGTACGGAGCGATCTGGTCGGGCGTGATGTCGACCCCGAGGCCGGGACCGTCCGGGACCGGGATGGTCCCGTCGGCGTCCGGCCTGGGGTCGATGACGGCGGCACGCAGCGGGTTGTGGCTGGTGTCGAATTCGAAGAGCGGCAGCCCGCGCGCACCCGGCGCCGGGGCGAGGACCGCCGCGACCTGCAGACCGGCGAGGAAGTTCACCCCCGCGCCCCACACGTGGGGAATGACGGTCGCGCCGAAGGCCTCGCCGAGGCCGGCGACGCGCATCGTCTCGGTGATGCCGCCGGTGAGCGCGATATCGGGTTGCAGGATGGCGAGCGCGCGCGTCGCCACCGCCTCGCGGAAGGCGCCGACGCCGCAGAAGGATTCGCCGCCCGCCAGCGGCACCGGCAGCCGCGCGGCGATCTCGCGGTAGGCGGGGAGGTCGTCGTGCGGCACCGGCTCCTCGATCCAGCGGATGCCGACGTCGGCGACCCGCTCGGCGAGCGCCAGCGTGTCGTGGACGGTGGAGCCCTCGTTGAGGTCGAACATCAGGTCGGCGTCCGGGCCGAGGACGCGCCGCGCGGTGCGGATGGCCGCCTCGTCGGCGTCGAGCCCGGCGCCGACGCGCAGCTTCACGGCGCGGAAGCCGTCCCGCGCGAACCCCGTCACCGCGGCCTCGAGGCCGGCGAACCGGTCGGCCCCGGCGGGCATCAGCGGGCCGCTGGCGTAGGCGGCGAGCCGGTCGCGCAGCGCCCCGCCGAGGAGCGCCGCGATCGGGAGCCCCGCGGCCCGGCCGAACGCGTCCCAGAGAGCGATGTCGATGGCGCTGAGGGCCATGTGCGCCTGGCCGCGGCGGTCCGGCACGACGCGCCGCAGCATCGCCGCCTGCACCGTGCGCGGGCGGGTCGCCGAGGCGCCGAGCACCACCGGCGCCAGCACCGAGCGGATGAACGCGCCCGCCGCGTCCGGAAACGCCCAGGTCTCGCCCCAGCCGGTCAGCCCGCCGGCCGTCGTGATGCGCACGAGGAGGCTCTGGCGCTCCCGAAACGTCCGCAATGCGTTGCCGGCCTCCTGCGGCATAGCGCAGGCCAGTGCGAACCCCTCGATCCGCACGATCCGTTCGGCCTCTCCCACGTCGCCCCCTATCGTTTCTCGGGGCAGATTTATTTCATTGTGTTTTTTGGATCTAATGAGAATATCTGCGGCTAACCCATGAGAAACTACAATGAGTCGCATCACCATCGCCCAGCTCGAAGCCTTCCACTGGACGGCGACACTCGGCACGGTGGAGCGCGCGGCCAAGCGGCTGAACCTCGCCCAGCCGACCGTCTCGCTGCGTCTCAAGGGCCTCGAAGAGGCGATCGGCAAGCCGCTGTTCGACCGTTCCGGCCGCAGCGTGCGCCTGACCCCCGTGGGGCGCGAGCTGATGCCCGAGGCGCACGGCGTCCTCCTCAGCATCGAGCGGATCGCCCAGCACGGCGAGGTCGGCGACGTCGCCGGTCCCATCCGTATCGGCGTCGCGGAGGGGTTCGCGATGGTGTGCCTGTCGCAGATCCTGGAGCGGTTGCAGACCAACTATCCGCGCCTCCAGCCCGAGCTGATCGTCGCCACGTCGATGACGCTGGAGACGGAGCTGCACAAGACCAACCTCGACCTCGGCATCCTCGTCAGCCCCACCGCCGCGCCCGGCTTCACGCTGGTCCCCTTCGGCGCGCAGGCGACGGGGTGGATCGCCGGCTCCGGCTGGGACCTCCCACAGATCGTGCGCCCGGCCGACCTCGCCGACCGCCCGGTCATCGCCAACCCGCCCAACACGGCGAGCTACCGGCAGACCATCGCCTGGTTCGGCGCGGCCGAGCTGACGCCCTCACGCCTCGTCATCTGCTCCAGCGTCGCCATGCAGGCCCACATCATCGACACCGGCGCCGCCGCCGGCATCTACCCCGTCAAGATGGCCGAGAGCGCGGCGGAGGCGGGACGCGTGCGCATCCTGGCGACCGACCCGCCGATCCAGGACGTGCCGGTGTGCGCCAAGTACGCCGAGGGTCAGCCCAACCCCGCCGTCGGCGCCGTGCTCGAGAGTGTGCGCGAGGTGCTGCGCACCATGAACTACATGCGCCCGCTGCCGAGCGACTGAGCCGCTTCGCCGGCCGCACCGAATTCCGGCGCGTCGCCACGCGTGACGTCGCCCGCCACCACCCCGAGCGCGCCGAGGAGCCAGGTGGCGAAAGTCCGCGTCGCGCGCCCCATCGGCACTGCCCGCGGCACCACCAGCGAGTGGCCGACGTAGCGAATGTCACGCCCGTTGCCCGCCAAAGGCGCCACCAGGCGGCCGGTGCCGATCGCCTCCTCGGCGAGGCGGGTCGATTCCAGCGCGACGCCCATGCCGCGCTCGGCCGCCGACAGGGCGATGAAGCTGCGGTCGAAGCGCAGGTGCCGGCTGCCGGACTGGGTCAGGCCGTT
The DNA here is from genome assembly GCF_022865125.1 of Acuticoccus sp. I52.16.1. Taxonomy (NCBI): domain Bacteria; kingdom Pseudomonadati; phylum Pseudomonadota; class Alphaproteobacteria; order Hyphomicrobiales; family Amorphaceae; genus Acuticoccus; species Acuticoccus sp. I52.16.1. Next base: position 2,654,700 of record NZ_CP094828.1, read on the forward strand.
GGCCCGCAGCCAGTCGTCCCAGCGCACCTGCTTCTGCTCGCTCTGGATCAGCGGAAACGCCAGGAGGTCCGCGGGCGCGGCGATCCGGGCGGCGAGGTCTGGCGCGCACACCGGCGTCACCGTCTCCTCCCCCAGCGGGACGGCCCGCACCCCCTCGGCACGGACGGGGCCGTAGACGATGTCGAGGTCGAAGTCGTCCGGGGCGAAGCGGGCATAGTCGGTGTCGGCGCTGAGGCGCACGTCGACCTTCGGGTTGGCCTCCAGGAAGGCGGAGAGCCGCGGCATCAGCCACAGGAGCGCGAAACTCGGGGCCGCGTGCAGGCGCAGCACCGTCGGCTCCAGCTGGCCGACGTCCTCGATCCCGCGGCGGATCTCGTCGAACGCATGGGCGAGGCGGTTGAAGAGGGCGATGCCCTCCATCGTCGCGTGCACCCCCCGACCCGAGCGACGAAAGAGCCGCACGCCGAGGAGACCCTCCAGCTCACGCACCGAGTGGCTGATCGCGCTCGCCGACAGGCCCAGCTCGTCCGCCGCGCTCTTGAAGCTCGAATGCCGTGCCGCCGCCTCGAAGCTGCGCAGCATGGACAGCGTGATCCCACCCTTCATGACGCCATGAAGCATGAGCTCAGCTCATCGATCAATGAGAGATCGCCTTTTGTGCCTCATCCGCCGCACCGCTACCTTTCCGCGCAAAGCACAGTGGGGGGAGACCGGTGGCAGACATCGGCCAGATGGCAAACGCGATCCGCTTTCTCGCGATCGACGCGATCCTGAACGCGGGCGAGGGGCACCAGGGCGTGCCGCTCGGCATGGCTGAAATCGCCGCCACGCTCTATGCGCGCCACATCGAGGTCGACCCCGCCGATCCGTCGTGGCCCGACCGCGACCGCGTCGTCCTCTCCAACGGCCACGGCTCGATGCTGCTCTACGCGCTCCTGCACCTCGCCGGCTACGCGCACGTCCCGACCGAGGCGATCCGCGACTTCCGCAAGCTCCACGCGGTGTGCGCGGGTCACCCCGAGATCGACCAGCCGGCCGGCATCGAGACGACGACCGGGCTCCTCGGCCAGGGGATCGCCTCGGCGGTCGGCATGGCGGTGGCCGAGGCGCGGCTGGCGGCCCGCTTCGGCACGGAGCTGGTGGACCATCGCACCTGGGCCTTCGTCGGCGACGGGTGCCTGCAGGAGGGTATCGGGCAGGAGGCGATCTCGCTCGCCGGGCACCTCCGGCTCGGCAAGCTCACCTTCCTGTGGGACGACAACCATATCACCGACGACGGCGACACCGCGCTCGCGATCAGCGAGGACGTGCCGGCCCGCTTCCGCGCCGCCCGCTGGCATGTGGTCGAGGTCGACGGGCACGACATCGAGGCGGTCTCCGCCGCGCTGGACGCGGCGACGGCCGACCCGCGCCCCTCGCTGATCGCCTGCCGCACGGTGATCGCCCGCGGCATCCCGCGGCTGGAGGGGCAGCGCGGCGGCCACAGCGCGCCGCTGACGGCACGCGACTCGGAGGAGGCGCGCGCCCGCCTCGCCTGGCCGCATCCGCCCTTCGCCGTGCCGCCGTGCGTTCGGGCCGACTGGCACGCCGCCATGGCCCGCGGGCGCGGTGCGCGAGCCGCCTGGGAGGCACGGCGCGACGCCCACCGCGCCGCCCGCCCGCAGGAGGCGGCGGAGTTCCGCCGCTGGACGGGCGGAACGCTGCCGGCGGCCTGGCCGGCGATCGGCGAGGCGCTGGTAACTTCGGCCCTCGACCTCGACGGGCCGACGCCGACGATCGCCGCCTCCGGCGCGGTGTGCGATGCGCTGGCGGACCCGCTGCCCGAGACGCTGGTCCTGTGCGCCGACCTCGAGGCGCCGACCAACCACAAGCGCCGCCGCGCCGCCTTCACCGCGAGCGACCGTGCCGGCGCCTACGTCCACTGCGGCGTGCGCGAGCACCTGATGGGCGCGATGGCCAACGGCATCGCCGCACACGGCGGTCTCAGGCCGATCAACGTCACCTACTTCGCCTTCGCCGATTACGAGCGGGCGGCGATGCGCATGGCGGCGCTGATGGGCCTGCCGGTGACGTACGTCTTCAGCCACGATTCCATCGGCGTCGGCAGCAACGGGCCGACGCACCAGCCGGTGGAGATCCTGGCGAGCTTCCGGGCGATGCCCAACATGCGCGTCTTCCGCCCGGCCGACGCGGTAGAGACCGCCGAGGCCTGGCAGCTCGCCCTCGAGCAAACCGCCGGCCCCAGCCTCCTCGCCCTGTCGCGGCAACCTGCCCTGCCGGTGCGCCGCGCCGCCGACGACCGTCCCACCGGCCGTGGCGCCTACGTGGTGCGCGAACCGGCCGGAACGCGCGCCGTCACCCTCCTCGCCAGCGGCACCGAGGTCGGCATCGCGGTCGAGGCGGCGGGGCTTCTGGCGGCAGAGGGGATCGGCGCGGCCGTCGTCTCCATGCCCTGCTGGGAGCTGTTCGAGGCGCAGGACGAGGCCTATCGCGCCGCCGTCCTCGGCGAGGCGCCGCGCGTCGGCGTCGAGGCGGCGGTGGAGTTCGGCTGGCAACGCTGGCTGCGGCCGGGCGACCGGTTCGTCGGCATGTCCGGCTTCGGCGCCTCGGCCCGGTCCGAGGTGCTCTACGAGCACTTCGGCATCACTCCTGCACGCATCGCCGAGACCGCACGCGCGCTGGTGGGCCAATGACACGCATCGTCTTCCTCGACCGGGCGACCATCGCCCCGCAGATCCGCCTCGGCCGCCCGGCCTTCCCGCACACCTGGATCGAGTACGACGGCACCGGGCCCGAGGAGACCGCCGCGCGCCTCGCCGGCGCGACCATCGCCATCACCAACAAGGTGCGGATCGACACGGCGGTCCTCGATGCGGCGCCCGACCTCGCCTGCGTCGTCGTCGCCGCGACGGGGACCGACTGCGTCGACACCGCCGCCTGCACCGCGCGGGGAATCCCCGTGTGCAACATCCGCGGCTACTCGACCGCGACGGTGCCCGAGCACGTCTTCACCCTGCTGCTGGGTCTGCGCCGCGGCCTCACCCTCTACGCACGCGAGGTGCGGGACGGGGCCTGGCAGCGGGCGGGGCAGTTCTGCTTCTTCGCCCAGCCGATCCGGGATCTGCGCGGCGCCACCATGGGCGTCATCGGCGCCGGCGGCATCGGCACCCGCGTCGGCGAGCTGGCGGCGGCGTTCGGCATGAACGTCCTCTACTCGGCCCGGCGCGACCAGACGCCCGCCGGCAACCGCGTCGGCTTCGAGGAATTCCTCGCCCGCGCCGACGTCATCTCGCTGCACTGCCCGTTGCGGCCGGACACGCGCCACCTCCTCGGCGCCGAGGCGTTCGCCGCGATGAAGCGCAGCCCCATCGTCATCAACACCGCCCGCGGCGCCCTCGTCGACCTCGAGGCGTTGGAGTCGGCGCTCGACAGCGGCCGGGTCGGCGGCGCGGGGATCGACGTCGCCAGTGTCGAGCCGCCGCCGGCGGACGATATTCTGATGCGCCTCGCTGAGCGGCCCAACGTCATCGTCACGCCCCACGTCGCCTGGGCCTCGGACGAGGCGCAGCAGGTGCTCGCCGACCAGCTCGTCGAGGTGCTGGAGGCCTACGCCCGCAACGCGCCGATCAACATGGTCGCCGCGCCGATGGTCGCCGCGCCGCAGTAGCGCCGCGCCCGACGCTCGCGATTTTCGTGGGGCTAACGTAGTCTTGTAGCCCGGCTACAGGATGGCGAGGCCATGCGCGACATCAACCTGAGGGCCATGCACTGCTTCGAGGCGGTCGCGCGGCTCGGCTCGGTGACCCTGGCGGCGGAGGAACTGGGCGTCTCGCCGTCCGCCGTCAGTCAGCAGGTGCGTACGCTCGAGACGCAGTTCGGCGTGCGCCTCTTCCGCCGCGAGAAGCGCCGCCTCTCCCTCACCCTCGACGGCGACCGCCTGTTCCAGACCACCACGCAGGCGTTCGGCGCCCTGCGCAACGCGCGCAACGCCATCTCGCGGCAGAAGCAGGTGCGCAGCCTCACCATCCGCGTCAGCCCCAGCTTCGGCGTGCGGTGGCTCGGCCCGCGCATCGCGGCCTTCTCCTCGGCCAACCCGGAGTGGAACATCCGCATCGACGCCACGCCCGATTTCACCGACTTCGACACCGAGGCGATCGACTTCGACCTGCGCTACGGCTTCGGCGACTGGGCCGGCCTCTCGGTCACGCGCATCATGAGCGACATGGTGCTGCCGATGTGCAGCCCGGAATACCTGGCGACCCTCCAGGCGATCTCGGACGACCCGCTGGAGCAGCTGCGCCACGCCCGCCTGATCGACAGCGTCAAGATGCTCTACCGGTGGGACGTGTGGCTGGCGATGAAGCGCATCGCGCTCGCCGACCTCAGCTACCCGTTCCGCTTCGACCGGTCGTCGATGTCGATCGAACTCGCCAAGCAGAACGGCGGCATCGCGCTCGACAGCGCCAATCTGTGCCTCTCCGAGCTGGAGCGGGGCGAACTGGTGCCGTTCAGCCCCGCGTTCCGGGTGATCCACTTCCCGGCCTACTTCCTCGTCTGCCCGCCGCGGCACCACACCCGCCGCATCGTCAAGCGCTTCACCGATTGGATCGACGCCGCCTGCGGCAGCCACGAGGCGGCGGTGCGCACGCTGCTCGCCGCCAAGGGCTGTACGTTCGCGCAGGCGGTCGGCCCGGACTTCCTGGACGCGGCCTGAGCCGCGGTCAGTAGATCGTCAGCATCGGCACGTACGAGATCAGCATCAGGACGAGGAGCGCGACGGCGTAGAACGGCAGCAGCGCCTTGACCGTCTGCCCGATGCCGACCCCCGCGATGGCGGCCGATATGAACAGCGTCGTGCCGACCGGCGGCGTGTAGAGCCCGATCGACAGGTTGACGACGATGATGAGGCCGAGCTGCACCGGGTCGAGCCCGATGGCGTTGCCGACCGAGACCAGGATCGGCGACAGGAGCAGCACCGCGGCCGGCATGTCGAGGAAGGCGCCGACCAACAGCAGCACGGCGTTGATCGCCAGGATCACCATCCACGGCTCGGAAAACGCACTCGTCACCCAGGCGGCGAGCTCCATCGGCACTCGCTCGGCGGTCAGGATCCACTGCACCGTGGACGAGGCCATGATGATGAGCATCACCGCCCCGGTCATCAGCCCGGTGTCGACCATCGCGCGCCACAGCGCGCGGAGGCTGAGGTCGCGGTAGACGAGGCCGGAGACGATCAGCGCGTAGGCGACCGCCATTACGCTCACCTCGGTGGGCGTCGCGATGCCGAAGCGCAGCGTGCCGATGACGAAGACGGGCATCAGGATCGCCGGGATCGCGGTCAGGATTTGGCGGCGGAAGGCGCGGAAACCGCCCGGCAGCGGCGCTCGCGGCAGGTTGCGCCAGTGCGCCACCACGCCGACCATGCAGAGCATGCCGCCGCCCAGGAGAACGCCCGGAAGCACGCCGGCGACGAAGAGGTCGACGATCGAGACGTTGGCGATCAGCCCGTAGAGGATCAGCGGGATCGACGGTGGGATCAGCACCGAGATCGTCGCCGAGGAGGCGTTGATCGCCGCCGCGAAGCCGCCGGGATAGCCCTCGCGCTTCTGCACCGGGATCAGCGCGTTGCCGAGCGCCAGCGCATCCGCCACCGCCGAGCCCGAGACGCCCCCGAACATCACCGAGCCGATGACGGAGACGTGCCCCAGCCCGCCCTTCATGTGCCCCACCAGGAGGCGCGCGATGTTGACGAGATATTCCCCGAACCGGCCGGACATCATGACGTTGCCGGCGAGGATGAAGAACGGGATCGCCAGCATCGGGAAGCTCTGCGTCGAGGTGTAGAGCCGCTGGGCCATCACGGCCATCGGCTTGCCCTCGATCCACAGCGCCCCGGCGACGCCCCCCAGCATCGCGAACGCGACCGGGACGGAGAGGGCGAGGAGGGCGAAGAAAAGAACCGTGAGGATCGGCGTCATTGAGGTTCAGCTCAGGCTCTGCGCCTCGGGGGCGAGCGGCGTCGCCGCGCCCGCGCCGAGGAGGCGGATGATGTCCATCACCATGATGACCGCGACGCCCGCGAAGGCGTAGACGAGGCTCGAATAGCCCCAAACCTGTGTGATCCCGAGGGTCGACAGGCGCTGGAACTGCGAGGCTTTGAGGATCGGCTGGCTGGTCCACACGACGCTGACCGAGATCGCCAGCACGATGACCGAGGTGACGACCAGGAGACCGCGCACCGCCCCCGGCGACAGCGCGTCCGGCAGCAGCGAGACGGTGATTTGCCGCGAGCGCGCGCTGGCGATGACGATGCCGGCCGCGACCAGCCACGGCAGCAGGACGGCATGGATTTCGTAGGCCCAGGCGATGCCGGAGCCGAACGCGTAGCGCAGCACCACATTGACGAGAAGCGCCAGGAACAACGTCGACAGCGTGGTGACGACGATGACGCGGCTGACGGCGTCGAGCGCGGCCGTCACCCACCCGGCGAGCATCGGGAGGGGGCCCAGCGGCCCCCGCCCGGTCGCGGCCTCGGAGCGGCCGCGCGCCATCAGTTGCCGGCCGCGGTGGCGCTGCGCAGCGCGTCGACCAGCTGCGGATACTGCTCGGCATACTTGTCGTAGACCGCCTTCGTCGCCTCGACGTAGGCGGCATGATCGGCCTCGGCGAAGGTCGCGCCTTCCGCCTCCATCTTCGGGCGCAGCGTCTCGTCGCCCTCCTGCGAGAGGCGGCGCTGGAGCTTGCCCGCCTCGGCCGTCGCGTCGAGGAGGCACTGCCGGTGCGCCTCGTCGAGGCCCGACCACCAGGCGAGGCCCGCCACGACCGGCGTCGATTCGTACTTATGGCCGGTCAGAGTGACGTACGGCGTGATGGTGTGCAGCTTGGCGGTGTAGATGTTGGTGAGCGGGTTCTCCTGTCCGTCGAACACGCCCGACTGCAGCGCCGAGGGAAGCTCCGACCAGGCGAGCGGGGCCGGGGACGCGCCGAGCGCCTCGAAGATGTCGATCGTCATCTGGTCGGGCGGGGTGCGGATCTTCATTCCCTTCAGGTCCGCCGGCTCGGCCACCGTCTTCTCGACGTGGGTGACGTTGCGGATGCCGTTGTCCCAGAAGCCGAGGATCTTGAGGCCCGAATTCTGCGCCCGCTCGTCCAGCATGGCGCCGACGTCGCCGTCGAGCACCGCCCAGGCGGCCGGCAGGTCCTGGAACAGGAAAGGCAGACCCAGGAGGCCGATCTCCGGCACGATCTGGCTCATCGCGCCCTGGCTGTTGGCGGTGACCTGGATGACGCCCGCCGTCGCCGAGGTCAGCATCTCGACGTCGTCGCCCATCGTCGCGGACGGGGCGACGTTGACGGTGTCGGCCCCGTCGGTGCAGGCGGCGTAGACCTCGGCCCACTTCTCGGCCGCGACATAGCGCGGGTTGCCGGGGTTGGAGCCGTGCGCGAAGATCACCTCGTCGGCCTGGGCGGCGCCCGCGACCAGCGCCGTCGTTGCGACGAGCGCGATTTTCATCATTGTTTTCATGTCGTCCTCCCTGTTGCTTTGTGTGCTGGGCCGCCGCAGCGGCCGGACTCGCCCGCGGCTCAGTGGATGAGCGAGCCGCCGTTCACGTCGACTTCCGTCCCGGTGCAGTACGAGGACAGGATCGATGCGAGGAACAGCGCGCATCCGGCGACGTCCGACGCTTCCCCGGCACGGCCCATCGGGATGCCGGCGACGATTTGGTCCTTCATCTCGGACGTCAACTTGCCGGCGGTGATGTCGGTCGCGATGAAGCCGGGGCAGATGGCGTTGACGCGGATGCCGTCCGGGGCCAGCTCGCGCGCCATCGCCTTGGTGAGGCCGAGGATGCCGGCCTTCGCGGCAGAGTAGTGCGGCCCGCCGAAGATGCCGCCGCCCCGCTGCGCCGAGACCGAGCTGAGATTGACGATCGCGCCGGCCTTGTGCGCCCGCATGCCGGGGATGACGGCCTGCGCCATGTAGAGTGTGCCGCGCAGGTTCACGTCGAGCACCGCCTCGTAGTTCTCCGGCTCGATCTCCATGATCTTGAGCGGCTGCGTGATGCCGGCATTGTTGACCAGGATGTCGATCCGGCCCCAGGCGCTCTCCACCTCGGCGACGGCGGTCTCGCAGGCGACCTTGTCGATCACGTTGCAGGCGAGGCCGAGGTGACCTGGACCGATTTCGGCCGCGGCGGCCTTCGCGGCCTCGGCGTCGAGGTCGAGGATCGCGACCGTGGCGCCCTGCTCGGCGAACAGCTTCGCGGTGGCCTTGCCCAGCCCTCGCGGCGAGGCCGCGCCGGTGACGACGGCCGTTTTCCCTTCCAGAAGGCCCATGGCCCTTCTACTCCCTGTGAAATTGCGATGCCTCGCGATGGCGGCCGGCGTCAGAGCCAGCCGCGGATCCGCTCGGCGATCTTGGCGACCGACAGGCCGTACATGTCGTGGAGGGTCGGCAGCGCGCCGGCCTCCAGGAACGCGTCCGGCAGGCCGATCATGCGGAACGTGGGCGCGACGCCCGAAGTGAGGAGTGTGGCCGCCACCGCCTCGCCGAGGCCGCCGACGACGGTATGGTTCTCCGCCGTGACCACCAGGCGCCCACCCTTGCCGGCCTCGGCGACGATGGCCGCGGTGTCGAGCGGCTTGACGGTCGGAACGTGCAGCACCGCGACGTCCACACCGTCGGCGGCGAGCGTCTCGGCGGCGTCGAGCGCGCGCATCGTCATGAAGCCGGTCGAGATCACGAGGACGTCGCCGCCCTCGCGGATCGTCTGCGCCTTGCCGAGCTGGAACTTGTAGTCCGGCTTGTGACGCGTCAGCACCTTCGGCACCTTGCCGCGCAGGAGCCGCGCGTAGACCGGCCCGTCGTGCGCGGCGACGGCGGGGACCATGCCGGCGATGTCGTCCGCGCAACAGGGGTCGACGATCGTCATGTTGGGCAGGCCGCGGAAGATCGCGAGGTCTTCGGTCGCCTGATGGCTCGGCCCGTAGCCGGTGGTGAGCCCCGGCAGCGCGCAGACGATCTTCACCGGCAGGTTCTCTTCGGCGATCGCCATCGCGATGAAGTCGTAGGCGCGGCGCGAGGCGAAGACGGCGTAGGTGGTCGCGAACGGAAGGAAGCCCTCGCGCGCCAAACCCGCGGCGGCCGACACCAGCACCTGCTCGGCCATCCCCATCTGGTAGAACCGGTCCGGCATCGCCTGGGCGAAGATGTGGAGGTCGGTGTACTTGGACAGGTCCGCCGACAGGCCGACGACCCGCTCGTCGCGCCGCGCCAGCTCCACCAGAGCGTGGCCGAAGGGGGCGGCGACGGTGTCGTAACCCTCGGCCGCCAGGGAGGCGATCATCGCCGAGGTGGTGAGCGTCTCGCCGTCCTTCGGCCGAGGCACCGTGCGCGGCTCGTACTTGCGCTTCATCGAGGCGAGCGTCATTGCGGCTTTCCTTCCTCGAGGACGGCCAGCGCCTTCTCCCACTCGTCCGCCTCGACGCGCACGAAATGGGTGATCTCGCGCGCCTCCAGGAAGTCGACGCCCTTGCACATCGTGGTGTCGAAGATGATGACGCGCGGGCCGGCGGCGGTGACGGCGCGGGCGGCGTCGAACGCGGCGACGACGGCCGCCATGTCGTTGCCGTCGACGCGCTGGGCGTGCCAGCCGAAGGCCTCCCATTTGCGCTCTTCGGGGACGCGCGCCAGCATCTGCGTGGACTTGCCGTCGGCCTGCTGATCGTTGAAGTCGACGAGGCAGACGAGATTGTCGAGGCCGTGCTGTACGGCCGACGCCGCGGCCTCCCAGGTGGAGCCCTCGCCCAGCTCCCCGTCGGACATGAGGTTGTAGACGAACGCCTCGCTCTTCTTGCGCTTCAGCCCCATCGCCATGCCCACCGCGATGCCGAGCCCATGGCCGAGCGAGCCGCCGGTGATCTCCATGCCGGGGGTGTAGGACGCCATGCCGGACATCGGCATGCGGCTGTCGTCCATCCCGTAGGTGGCGAGCTCGTCCTCGGGCAGGATGCCGGCCTCCATCAGGACGGCGTAGAGGGCGATGGCGTAGTGCCCGATCGACAGGAGGAAGCGGTCGCGGCCTTCCCACTCGGGATCTTCGGCGCGGTACTCGAGGGCGTGGAAATAGCTGGCGGCGAGCACGTCGGCGATGCCGAGTGCCTGGCCGATATAGCCCTGACCCTGCACCTCGCCCATCAGCAGCGCCTTGCGCCGGATGTTCCAGGCGCGCCGTTCGAGCGACATGTTCGGGATCGCGCCGAGGCGCTGGTCCGACCGCATCCATTCCTCCCGGTTCTTGTTCTTAACCGGGGTGCTAACACGGCGACGAGAGGATGACTTTTAACTAGTCCACAAGAGATATGAAGCTGCACTTCATTCACCGGCGCGAGTCGGCGACTTCGCGCGGCGAAGCGGGCCAGGACGCGCGCCGCTAGGCTGCGATCTGCGAGGGTGACGAATGTAGGCCGCCTGCGGGCCGCCTCTAGGCCTTCAGGCGGGCGATTTCGGCCTCCAGCTCGGCGATGCGGGTGTCGCGGCGGGCGAGCGCGGCGGCGACGTCTTCGGCCTCGAATCGCTGCGGGATGTGCTGCGGGCAGTTCACGTCCCACGCCGCGATCTGAAAGAGGATCGCGCGCTCCGGCCGGCCTTTGCCGTCGGCGGGAACGAGGCTTTCGAGGAGCGCCGGGTCGTCCTCCACCACCTTGGCGGTGCCCCAGAGTTTGACGCGCCGCGCATTCGTGTAGTCGATCAGGAAGAGGAAGGCGTGCGGGTTCTCGGCGAGGTTGCCCAGCGTGATGTACTGCCGGTTGCCGCGCAGGTCCGCGAAGCCGAGGTGCGTATCGTCGACGACGCGCAGGAAGCCCGGCGGGCCGCCACGGTGCTGGATGTAGGGCTGCCCCGCGGCGCTCGCGGTGCCGAGGTAGACGCTGCGCTGGGCGGCGACGAACTCGGCCAGATCCGGGGTGATCCGGTCGGGCCAGGGGCGTGTGTCCTCCATACGTTCGAACATATCGCGCGAGCCGCGCGCGGACTGTTGCGCCTTTACGGCCGCGGTGAAGGCGACGTCGCTCGGCACTCGGGTCATGGTCAGAGTCCCAACTCGGTGAGCGAGGCGTGACCGTCCGGGCGCCGGCCCTGGGGCCAGCGGAACAGCCGCTCCGCCTCGGTGATGGAGAGGTCGTTGATGCTGGCGTGCCGCTCGGCCATCAGGCCATCGGCGTCGAAGCGCCAGTTCTCGTTGCCGTAGGAGCGAAACCAGGCGCCGGCCGCGTCCTGCCACTCGTAGGCGAAACGCACGGCGATGCGGTCGGCGGTGAAGGCCCACAGCTCCTTGATGAGCCGGTACTGAAGCTCCCGCTCCCATTTCCGGCTGAGAAACGCGACGATCTCGGCCCGGCCGGTGAGGAATGTGGCGCGATTGCGCCAGCGGCTGTCCGGCGTGTAGGCGCGCGAGACCGCTTCCGGGTCGCGCCCGTTCCAGGCGTCCTCGGCGAGGCGGACCTTCTGCGCGGCGGTCTCGGCCGTGAAGGGGGGCAGCGGGGGGCGGCTCATGGGGGCTCCTGGCGTTGCGCGAGACAGGGTCGGGCCGGCGGCACGAGGCTGCCGGCGGGGCGGCGATCAGGCGGCGAGAGCCGGGTCGACCGCGGGGAAGTCGACCTCTGTGCGGGCGACGGAATTGATCGAGTTGGTCCAGATGTTGAGCGCGACGTGCTGCACGATCTCGATGATCTGCCCATCGTCGTAGCCGGCGGCGCGCACCGCGGCGAGCTCCTCGTCGCCGACATGCCCGCGCGCCTCGGCGACCGCGACGGCGAAGCGGACGGCCGCGTCGGCCTTGTCGTCGGTGGAGCGGCCGGCGCGGTTGGCGGCGATCTCCTCGGCCGGCAGCTTGGCGAGGTGGGTGCCGAGGTAGGTGTGCGCGGCGAGGCAGTAGTCGCAGCCGTTCAGCGCGGCGATGGCGAGGGCGATGCGCTCGCGGGTCTGCGCCGGCAGCCGGCCTTTGCCAAGCGCGCCGAAGAGGCCGAGATAGCCCTCCAGCGCGACCGGGCTGACCGAGACCAGGCGGAAGAGGTTCGGCACGCTGCCGAGCTGCTTTCCACCGCGGCGAGGAGCGGGCGGGAGGCCTCGGGGGCGGCGTCGATCGTGGCGGGGTATTCGATGCGGGACATGGTCGCGTTTCCTATCGTCTGGTGCGGTGAGACCTAGCTAACCCCTTGCTGGGCGTGATAGCAGTGCGCGAAACCGGGAACTGTCCTTCCAGTATCTGCAAGCATGACCGACCGACTCGACGCCATGTCCCTCTTCGTCGCCGCCGTCGACGCGGGGAGCCTGTCGGGCGCGGCGCGGGCGCGGGGGCTGCCGCTGGCGACCGTCAGCCGGCGCGTCGCCGAGCTGGAGACGGCGCTCGGCACGCAGCTGATGCTGCGCTCGGCCCGCGGGCTCGCGCTGACGGACGCCGGGGCCACCTACCTCGCGGCGTGCCGGCGCATCCTGGAAGAGGTCGCCGAGGCGGAGCGCACCGCGTCCGGCGAGTTCACCACGCCGCGCGGGGTGCTGACGCTGACCGCGCCGATCGTCTTCGGCCGGATGCACGTTCTGCCGGTGACGGTGGCGTTCCTGAAGGCATTCGCGGACGTCGAGGTGCGGCTGGAGCAGACCGACCGGGTCGTCAGCCTGCACGAGGAGCGGATCGACGCCGCGATCCGCATCGGCCGCCTGCCCGACAGCGGATTGCGCGCCCGCCGTGTGGGGGCCGTGCGCCGCGTGGTGTGCGCGGCGCCGGACTACCTCGCTTCCCGCGGGACGCCGCAGCGGCCGGAGGATCTCGCCACGCACGCCTGCATCACGTTCGCCAACCTGATGGCGGCCGACCGGTGGCGCTTCGGCGAGGGGCGGGCCGAGCGGCAGGTGCCGATCCGCTCGCGCCTCGTCGTCAACACCGCGGAGGCCGCGATCGAGGCGGCGGAGGCCGGCCTCGGTATCACCCGCGTCCTCTCCTATCAGGCGGCGGCCGCGGTCGCCGGGGGGCGCCTCGTCGTCCTCATGGCGCAGGACGAGCCCGAACCTTGGCCGGTGCACCTCGTCTACCCGGGCGGGATGGTGCCGCAGAAGCTGCGCGCCTTCATCGACTTCGCCGCCCCGCGCCTCGAGGCGAGCCTGCGCACAGCGACGGCCGGCACCGCCGCGGCGTGAGATATTGGTCTGACCGATCCAACGCATTGGATATCATCAGCCGTCCATTGCGTGGCTAGGGTCGGACGACCGATCCGGCGCGACACCCTGACGGAGCCGGGCGATCCTCGACCCACCCGGACCAGAAGGGACCGACTATGCAGGTGCTCGATCGCGTCGAACTCTACCATGTGGCGGTGCCGCTGCCGGCGCCCTTCGCCCCGTCCTGGATCCCCGGCACGATCCGCGAGAAGACCACCTTCACGCTGGTCCGCTTCACCACGGACGACGGCGTCGACGGGTGGAGCGCCTTTCCCGCCGCGGGCCGCGAGCGCGCCGGACTCGGCGATCCGCTGGCGAGCCTCTTCCTCGGACTGGATCCGACCGACCTGGACCTCGTCTCCGAGCGCATCCACATCATGGCCGTCGGCGGCAGCTTCAACTGGTGGCTGGAGCCGGCGATCTGGGACATCAACGCCAAGACCGCCGGCCTGCCGCTCTACGAGTTCCTCGGCGGCGGCGCCGACCGGCTGAAGCTCTATGCCTCGGGCGGCGAGCTGAAGGACCCGATGGCCCGCCGCGAGGAGGCCGAGGCCCGCTTCGCCGAGGGCTTCGAGACGATGAAGGTCCGCGTCCACGACTTCGACGAGGCGGTCGACATCGAGGCGATCACGGACGTCGCTCGCCATATGGACGGGCGGATGAAGATCTCGGTGGACTGCAACCAGGCCTTCCGCCTCACCCAGAACGGCGGGGCGCCGCTGTGGTCGCTCGATCGCGCCAAGCGCTTCGCCGACGCGGCCGCCGACGCCGGCCTCGCCTGGGTTGAGGAGCCGCTGTGGGGCGAATGGCACGAGGCGATGGCCGAGTTGACCGCCTATGCCCGCGTGCCGATCGCCGGCGGCGAGCTGCATCTGGCCGGCTATGCCGAGCTGGAGCGGATGGTGAAGCTGCGCAGCTATGCCATCTACCAGCCCGACGCGATGTGGGCCGGCGGGGTGAAGCAGTGCCTCGACGTCGCGAAGCTCTGTCGCGCGGAGGGGGTGCGGTTCACCCCGCATTGCTGGTCGACCTGTTACGGCTTCATCGTCAACGCGCACGTCTTCGCGGCGAGCGGGTTTGCGGGCGAGGAACTCTACGAGTACCCGCTGGCGCCTCCGGGCTGGGTCCCGGAAGGGCGCGACGGCCTCTTCACCGAGCCGATGCTGCACGACCGGGGCTGGTTCGCCATGCCTCGGAAGCCGGGCCTCGGTGTCGAGATCGACCCCGACAAGCTCGCCCACTACGGCACCTGCTACTTCCGGGCGAGCCGCCGCGAAGTGCACTGGATGCCCGAGGCCCTCGCCCGAATCGGGTGAGCGTCGCCGCGACGGCGCGGCCGCCGACCCCGGCGCGTCGGGGTCAGGCCTTGCGGGGGCGCTGGATCAGCACCGAAGCCAGCGCCAGCAGACCCGAGCCCAGCATCAGGACCACCGAGACCGCGTTGAGCACCGGCGTCGAGCCGACCTTCACCATGCGATCGTACATGGTGATCGTCAGCGGGGCGTCGGAGCCCACCAGCATCAGCGTCGTGTTGAAGTTCTCGAACGAGACCAGGAACGCCACGATGAAGGCCGAGAACAGCGCCGGGAAGAGGAACGGCAGCGTCACCGTCGCCAGGACGCGCAGCCGCGAGGCGCCGAGGTTGAGGGCCGCTTCCTCGAGCGCGATGTCGAACTTCTTCAGCCGGGCGGAGATGACGAGCGAGGTGATCGTCGTCAGGAACGCCGCCTGACCGAGCACGATCAGCGGAATGCCGGGCCGCAGCCAGGTGATGAAGAGGCCGAACTGCCGGTCGGCGAAGTTGGCGATCATCGACGCGAAGACCAGGATCGAGATGCCGAGGATCACTCCGGGGATCACCAGCGGCACGATCATGAAGATGTAGAGCGCCTGCTTGAACGGGAAGGACTTGCGCTCGAACAGGAAGGCGTTAGACGTCCCCGCCGCGACCGCCAGCGCCGAGACGAGCAGCCCGATATATAGCGAATTGCCCATGCCCCGCAGCAGGCGGTCGTCGTGGATGAGGCCGAGCTTGGGCTCGGTCGGCGAGAAGAACCAGTCGAGCGTGAACCCGCGCCAGGGGAGCGAGGGGAAGACCGAGTCGTTGAACGCGAACGCGCCGGCCGCGATCAGCGGCGCGATCAGGTACAGGAAGAAGATCGCCACGTAAGCGCGGTAGATCCAGCGGAGGTGCGGCGCCGACGGCATGGCCTACTCCTTCGCCACGGTGGTCGCGAGGCTCTGCCCTGTCAGCCGGAGGCCGAGCCAGACGACGAGCGACGTGAACAGCAGGAGCAGCACGCCGAACGTGGCGCCGGCCTCCCAATTGTAGCGCGTGATGAACTGATTGTAGATCTGCTCGGTGAACCAGCTCGAGTTCTTGCCGCCCAGGAGAACGGGCGTCAGATAGCTGCCGGCTGTGAGCATGAAGGTGATGATGCAGCCCGCGACGATGCCCGGCATCGCGTAGGGCACGATGATCCGCCGGAACACGGTGAAGCGCGAGCCGCCGAGGTTGTAGCCGGCTTCCAGCAGCGCGTCGTCCATGCCCTGGAGCGTGGAGACCAGCGGCACGATCATGAAGAGGATCACCGTATAGACGAGGCCGATGATCACGGTGACGTCGTTGTAGAGCATCTCGATCGGTGCGGAGATGATGCCGAGCTTGAGGAGCGTGGTGGAGATCACGCCCGTCTCGCGCAGCAGCACGATCCACCCGTAGGCGCGCACCAGGTCCGACACCCATAGCGGGATGAGGCACATCAGGAAGAGCGCGGCACGGCTCCTCTCCTTGGCGACCTTGGCGATGTAGTAGGCGACCGGGAAGCCGATCACGAGCGCCAGCGCGGTGACGAGGATGGAGATCCAGGCGGTGCGCAGCAGCGTGTTGCGGTAGATCGGCTCGCCGAAGAAGTCGGCGTAGTTCTTGAAGCCGATCTCGTACTCGTTGATGCCGACCTTCTCACGCAGCGAGACGTAACCGATGCCGAGCTGCGGCAGGATGATCAGCAGCCCGATCCAGAGAAAGAACGGGACGAAGAGGAGGAAGAGCGAGAGGCGTCCGGCGTCGCGCCCCATCATCCGCCCCTTCGCGCGAAGACCCGCGCCCGTTCGGGGAGCCAGGAGAGAGTGACCGCGTCGCCCTCGGCGAGGGTGCCGGACTGGGCGGGGTCGGCGACCTCGACCATCTGCCCGGTGGCCGTCTTCACCAGAATGCGCGAGTTGGCGCCGTTGAAGAGCAGGCTGTCGACCGTGCCGGTGAGGTTGGTGCCGCCCTCCGCCTCGCCGATGCTCAGCGCCTCGGGCCGCAGGAAGACCTCCACCTCGTCTCCGACGCCGCTGCCGTCGGCGCGGCGGCCGATCACGCTGCCGCCGGCTTCGAGGGCGACGGAGACGTCCGCGCCGCGCACCTCGGCGATGGTGCCGGGGAGGCAGTTGGCGTCGCCCACGAAGCCGGCGACGAAACCGGAGACGGGCGCGTCGTACAGCTCCTTGGGGCTGCCGATCTGCTCGAAGCGGCCGGCGTTCATGACCGCCACCTGGTCGGACATGACGAGCGCTTCGGACTGGTCGTGGGTGATGTAGAGGAAGGTCGTCTCGAACTGGTGCTGGAGGAGCTTCAGCTCGATCTTCATGTGCTCGCGCAGCTTGAGGTCCAGCGCGCCGAGCGGCTCGTCGAGGAGCAGGACGTCCGGCTCCAGCACCATGCAGCGGGCGATGGCGATGCGCTGCTTCTGGCCGCCCGAGAGCTGGTCGATGCGCTTGTCTTCCGTGCCCGGCAGGCCGACGCGCTCCAGGATACCGGCGACCTTGCCGCCGATCTCGCCGCGTTTGTCGCCGCGGCAACGCAGCCCGTAGGCGATGTTTTCGCCGACGCTCATCATCGGGAACAGCGCCAGGTGCTGGAACACCATCTTGACGTTGCGCTTGTTGGGCGGTGTCGCGACGACGCTCTCGCCCTTGATCTTGATGTCGCCCTCGGTCGGGGTTTCGAACCCGGCGATCATGCGCATCAAGGTGGTCTTGCCGCAGCCGGACGGACCCAGGATCGAGAAGAACGAGCCCGACGGGATGTCGAGCGAGACGTCCGAGACGGCGGTGAACGGTCCGAAGTTCTTCGTGACGCGGGAACAACTCAGATCATACATCGCGGGCCCTTCGGAAGCGGTTGGAGGGCGGAGGCGCACGGGGCGCCTCCGTCCCGGTGTCGTCGTCGGATCAGTTGGTGGCGGCCTTGATGCGCTCCAGCGCGATGCCTTCCATGTCTTCCAGGCCCGGCGGGATGTTGGCGAAGAACTTCAGATTGTTGATCGCCGCATCGTCGAACGCGGCGGCCACGGCGGCGCGCTTGTCGTCCGGCAACAGCTCGATCCCGTTCGGCACCGCGGCGAGAGACCCGGTCGACGCGGACATGATCTTCACGTTCTCAGGTCGCAGGACGAAGTTGATCCACTTGTAGGCGGCGTCGTCGGCCTGGCCGCCGCGCGGGATCGTGAAGGTGTCGATCCAGGCGAGCGCACCGGTCTCGGGCGGCACGAAGACGATGTCCGGATTCTCCGAGTAGATCTTGAACGCGGTGGAATCCCAGGTCTCGGACAGGATGACCTCACCCGACAGCATCAGCGAGGAGAGATCGTCGCCGCCTGTCCAGTAGGTCTTGATGATGTCCTTGCACTCGATGAGCTTGGTGGTCACCTCGTCGAGCATCTTCTGGTAGGCGTCCTTGTCGGCGTAGAGGGCGAACGGGTCGTAGCCCATCGCGTAGCCCATGCCGAGGAGGATGGTGCGGCGCAGGCGCATCGAGGTGCGGCCCTTGTACGTGTCGTCGCACAGGTCGCCCCAGCCCGACGCGTCGGGGGCTTCCTTCTTGTTGGCCATGATGCCGGACGTGCCCCACTGGTGCGGCACGGAGTAGACCTCACCGTCGATCGTGGTGTTGGCCTTCACGCCTTCGAGGAGCTTCGGCGTCATCGCGTCGGTGTCGATCTTCGACAGATCGAGCGGCTTGTAGATGTTGTACTCGAGCTGCGCGGCATAGACGCGGTCATGGCTCGGCTGGGCGAGGTCGAAGCCGGTGCCGCCGGTGGCGCGCAGCTTGGCGATCATTTCCTCGTTGTTGGAGAACGTCACCTCGACGTCGATGTCGGGGTATTCCTTCTCGAACTTCTGGACCAGCTCGTCCGGAGCGTAGCTTCCCCAGGTCAAAAGGCGCAGTGTCTCGGCATTGGCGCTCCCGGCCATGAGCGCAACCGCCGCACCGCCCAGGAGGGCGCGAAGTATCGACGTCATAGTCTTCTCCCGTATTGGACGACAATTTTTGGCATCACCGTCACCGATGAAAATGGACCTTAGGTTTGGACGGTGTGAAAGGTCCATTCCGCGCGGTTTTGCATTCCGATCGGTCACAGTCCGAGCCTGTCGAGGACACGGTAGGCCGTGACCGCGGCAGGGAGGAACCACGGGTCGCCCGAGTAGAGGGGGCGCGTGGAAAAGTCGGGTTGCATCAGGGCGGTAGCGCCTGCGGGATCACCCAGCACGCGCCGGCCGGCCTTCATGCCGAGGTAGGACGCCATACCGACGCCGGAGCCGCAATAGCCCATCGCATATTCGAGGCGGCCGCGGCGCCCGGTGTGGGCCAGCTCGTCGAACGTGTAGCCGACGAAGCCCATCCAGGCGTGGCTGATCGCGGCGCTCTCCAGCTCCGGGAAGAGGGCGCACATCTCCCGGCGCAGGCGCATGCCGCCTTGCCGGGCGCCGGTCTCGCCGGCGCTGGTGCGGCCGCCGAAGAGGATGCGCCGGCCGTCCGGCGAGACGCGATAGTAGTAGACCACGCGGCGCGAATCCGAGGCGATGCGGCCGGTCGGAAAGAGTTGCCGCACCAGCGTGGGGTCGAGCGGTTCGGTGGCGATGATGTAGCTGCCGATCGGGATCACCCGGCGGCGGTGCCACGGAAGCGCGTCGCCGGTGTAGCCGTTGGTCGCGACGACCACGTCGCGCGCGGTGATCGTGCCGCGCGGGGTGGCGATGGTGACGGCGTCGGCCGTCTCGTCGATGGCGGTCGCGGGGGTGTGCGGCAGTACAATCGCGCCGGCGTCCAGCACCTTGGCGAGGAGGCCGGCGTGGTAGAGGCCGGGGTCGAGCGCGGCATGGCGGTGGAAGACGGCGCCGCCGTGGTAGGCGTCGGTGCCCAGCTCCTCGCGCTGGCGCTCGCGCGGGACGAGGGTGATCGTCTCGCCATCCGCGATCTCGGCGAGAGCGGCGAAGGCGCGGGGGCTGGCGGCGGCGTGGAAGCGGCCGCAGGCGCGGAAGTCGCAGGCGATCCCCTCGTCGCGGATGAAGTCCTCCACGAAGGCGCGGGAGGCGACCCCCTCGGCGAGGATGGCGCGCGCGGTCTGCGCGCCGTGGCGCTGCGTCAGGGTGGCGAGCTTGGGCTTCACCGAGGTGGAGACCTGGCCGCCGTTGCGGGTGGAGCAGCCTTCGCCGACGACGCCCTTCTCCAGCACGACGACGCTGCGCCCGCCGCGGGCGATCTGCAACGCGGCGTGGAGCCCGGTGTATCCGGAGCCGATGACGACCGCGTCGGCCGTCGCGGGGAGCGGCTGGGGGGCGATGCCGGCGGGCGGGGCATAGTCCCACCAGTAGGGCGTCGTCTTGGGGGGCGTTCGGTGGTCCGCTCGGGTCATCTGCACGGGGCGAGCTCCAGGGCCATCAGCCGATTTTTGCCGCGACGCTCTTCACTCGCAAGTAATTGTGCACGGCAGCGAGCCCTTTTTCGCGGCCGAAGCCGGAGTGCCGGTTGCCGCCGAAGGGCACCTCGATGCCCCCGGCGAAATATTCGTTGATGAAGACCTGCCCGGCGTCGATGTCGCGCGCCATGCGGTGCGCGGCGGCGAAATCGCGGGTGTAGATGCCGGCGACGAGGGCATAGTCGGTGCCGTTGGCGAGCGCTGTGGCGTGGTCGACGTCCTCGGCGACCTGCACGGCGAGGACGGGGCCGAAGATCTCGTCCTGCACCACCGGGTCGCTCTCTGCCACGTCGTCGAAGATCGTCGCCTCGAAGAACCAGCCGGCGTCGGTCTCGGGATCCGTCGCCGCGGCGCCGCCGACGAGGGGGGCGAGGCCGCGCGCCTTGGCGGCGTCCACCTTGGCGGCGACCCGCGCGGCGTGCGGTGCCGAGTTCAGCGGCCCCAGCGTGGTGCGGCGCAGGCCGTGGCCCATTCTCAGCGCCTTCACCCGCTCCACGACGCGCTCCACCACGGCGCCGTGCACCGCGCGCTCGACGATGAGGCGCGAGCCGGCCGAGCACACCTGACCGGCGTTCTCGTAGATGGCACCGATGACGCCGTCCGCCGCGTCGTCGAGGTCGGCGTCCTTCAGGACCACCAAGGGCGACTTGCCGCCCAGCTCCAGGACGACGCTCGCCACGTTGCGGGCCGCCGCCTGCATCACCCCCTGCCCGGTGGGGACCGAGCCGGTGAAGGTGACGTGCCGCACCCGCGGGTGGGCGACGAGGGGCGCGCCCGCCTCCGCCCCCGTGCCGGTGACGACGTTGAGCACCCCGTCCGGCAGGCCGGCGCGGGTGAGCAGCTCGGCGAGCATCAGCATCGTCAGCGGCGTCGTCTCGGCCGGCTTGGCGACGACGGTGCACCCGGCCGCGAGCGCCGGGGCGATGCCGCGCGCCGCGGTCGACAGCGGGAAGTTCCAGGGGATGATGTGCGCGGTGACGCCCACCGGCTCGATCCGCGAGTAGCCCAGATAGGCGTCGCCGATCGGATAGGTCTCACCCTCGATCTTGTCGGCCGCGCCGGCATAATACTCGAACGCGCGGGCGGCCCCACCGACATCGCCCTCCGCCTCCTGCAGCGGCTTGCCGCTGTCGAGACTTTCCACGAACGCGAAGCGGGCGGCCTCGGCGCGCAGCAGCGCGGCGGCGCGCGTCAGGATCGCGCCACGCTCCGAGGCCTTGGTGCGGCCCCAGGCGCCCTGCGCGGCGTGCGCGGCCGTCACCGCGCGTTCGACGTCCTCTTCCGTTCCGGCGGCGAACGCATGGTAGGCGCGGCCGAGGCCGGGGTCGAACGTCTCCATCCGCGCACCGGCGACGGGGGCGGCCCAGCGGCCGGCGATGAAGTGGTCGGACGGCAGCGCGGGCAGCGTGCCGGCGGCGAAGTAGTCGCGGATCGCGGCGTCGGTGTTCATGCCTCGGCCTCACTCGTTTGATACTGCGATTTGGCGAGCCACTCGGGCGCGATCTCGACGCCCCATCCGGGCGCCTCGGTCACACGCGCCTGACCGCCGTCGATCGTGTACGGGTCGTCGACGTAGAGGCCGTACTGCCAGGGATAGTAGTCGGCCTCTTCGATGGAGAATTCCAGGTACTTGCCCGCGTTCGGCAGCGCCCGCAGCAGGTGCATCGTGAACAGCGTGACGAGCCCCAGGTTGGCGCAGTGCGGCGTCACCGGCAGGTCGTGCGCGGCGGCCATCGCGGCGATGCGCATCGTGCGACCGATGCCGCCGGCGTAGAGGATGTCCGGCTGCGCGACGTCGACCGCCTTCAGCTCGAACATGCGCTTCCAGGTCGGGAGCCAGCAGTCCTGCTCGCCGCCGGTGACGTCGATGTCGAGCGCGGCGGCGACCTCGGCGGTCTGCTCCATCTCCCAGTAGGGACACGGCTCCTCGAAGTGGGAGATGCCGTTGTCGGCCAGCATCCGGCCGTAGTGGATCGCGGCAGGGGGCGCGTAGCAGGAGTTGGCGTCGGCGAGCAGCGCCACGTCCTCGCCCCGGAAGGCGCCCGCGATCGCGGGGATGATCGCCTCGGTCCGGCCCTCCCATTCGTCGCGCCCGCGGCCGCACTCGGCGCCGACGCGGAACTTGAAGGCGTCGAAGCCGTAGGCGCCACGCAGTCGCTTGAACCGCTCGACCTCGTCCTCGGGGGTGATGTCCCGCTTCATGGACGAAGCGTAGGCGCGCAACGGGCCCGGCGCACCGCCCAGCAACGTGGCGACCGGGACGCCGGCCGCCTTGCCGCGCAGGTCCCACACCGCCGTCTCC
Source organism: Acuticoccus sp. I52.16.1 (assembly GCF_022865125.1). Taxonomy (NCBI): domain Bacteria; kingdom Pseudomonadati; phylum Pseudomonadota; class Alphaproteobacteria; order Hyphomicrobiales; family Amorphaceae; genus Acuticoccus; species Acuticoccus sp. I52.16.1. The sequence goes on from NZ_CP094828.1 coordinate 2,676,964, forward strand.
ACGCCGCCGATGGCGCGGCAGATGTAGGAGCCGGGGAACTTGTGCTCCTTCTCGGCCGCACGGTCGAAGAGGTCGTTCTGCCCGACGAGCGTCTCCTCGAAGTCGACGCCCAGGACGTGCGGCGCGATCTGACGGTGCAGCACCCGGCAGGTGATGTCGGAGTGGTAGGTGGACACCTGGCCCCAGCCGGTGGCGCCGGTCGCGTCCGTCACGCGCACGAACCCGATGTCGGGGGTCGTGAAGGTTTCGATGCGTGTCAGCCGCATGACATTCCCGCTTGTTGCCTCTCGTTTAATCTCGCTTGCAAATCGGTCTGTCGATAAGGTCCACTTCGCGAAACCTCGCGGACCAATCGAGAGGCGGGCGCGGTGACGAAGTATGCCGGCGGGGCGTTGATCCCGACGCTGAAGGTCGAGCGGAACGACGCGGCCAACCTGTCGATGCAGCTGGCGACGCACCTGCGCGAGCTGATCCTGTCGGGCGATCTGCCGCCGGGCACCCGGCTGCCGGCGAGCCGCGTGCTGGCCGGTGAGCAGGGCGTGTCGCGCACCACGGCGGTCGCGGCCTACGAGCAGCTCACCTCCGAGGGGCTCCTGGTCAGCCGGGTCGGTGCCGGCACCTACATCAGCGACGAAGTGCGCACGCCGCCCGCCCATGCGGTGCCGTTCGAGACGACGGCGCGGCTGCCGCGCCTCGCCCACTTCAGCCGCGAGATCTCCGAGCAGTTCTTCCCGCGGCTCGCCCATCCCTCCGCGCCGCGCGCCTTCGTGACCGGGATGCCGGCGTTCGACGCCTTCCCGATGGCGCAGTGGTCCCGCCTCTCGGCGAAATATTGGCGCGGGCAGCGTGCGGCGATCATGTCCTATCCCGACGCCACCGGGCTTCCCGCCCTTCGCGCCGAGATCTGCCGCCATCTGCGCGCCAACCGGGGCCTCGTGTGTCGGCCGGAGGAGGTCTTCGTCTTCGCCGGCGCGCAGGACGCCTTCGTGCAGATCGCACAGATCCTGCTCGACCCCGGCGACCGGGTGTGGATGGAGAACCCCGGCGCGATCGGCGCCCGCAACGCCTTCCTGTCCCGCGGCGCCGAGCTGGTCCCGGTCCCCGTCGACGCCGAGGGGATCGACGTCGCCGCCGGCCGCCGCGCGTGCCCCGACATGCGCATGGCCTTCGTCACCCCCGCCCATCAGCACCCGATGGGCTACACGATGAGCCGCGATCGCCGGTTCGAGCTGCTGGCCGCCGCCGAGGACTGCGGCGCCTGGATCGTCGAGGACGATTATGTCGGCGAGTTCCACTATGGCCGCTCGCCGCTGCCACCGCTCAAGGCGCTCGATGGGTCGGGGCGGGTGGTCTACATCGGCACGTTCTCGAAGGCGCTGTTTCCGGCGATCCGGCTCGGCTACGCGGTGGTCCCGTCCGCGCTGGTCGATATCTTCGAGCGCACGCTCGGGGCCGCCGCGCACGGGGTGTCGCACGCCATGCAGTCGATCGTCGCCGAATTCCTCGCCGAGGGGCACTTCTCGGCGCACCTGCGGCGCATGCGCGACCTCTACCGCGAGCGCCGCGACGCGCTGATGGCGGCGGGCGCACGTCACCTCGCCGGCCGCCTCCAGCTGCTGGCGACGGACACCGGCTTCCACACCGTCGGCCTTCTGCCGCGGGCCGTCGACGAGCGGCGCGTGACGGATGCGGCGATGGCGGCGGGGCTCGCCACGGCGCCGCTGTCGCGCTTCGCCCTGTCGCCCCTCTCGGTCAAGGGACTGACGCTCGGCTTCAGCGCGATCTCTCCGCACGAAATCGAGAAGGGGGTCGAGCGGTTGGCGGCAGTGCTACAGCGGTAGGCTCGGCGGCGCGATCAGCAGGTAGAGCCAGGTCGCCCCGATCACCACCGGCACGCCGACGCTGCCGACGAGCCCCATCAGCGGGATCGCCGGCGTATGCGGCACGACGATATCGAACCGCCCCGCGGCACCGATCCCGTCATATGCGCCCCGGCGCGACTTGCGGCGCCACTCGACGCTGCGCCATGCCGCCGCCAGGATCGACAGGAGCACCAGTACACACAGCACGACGCCCAACAACGGGATCAGCGGAAAGAACAGGCTGTCACGCATCGAGGGGCCGCGGATGCCCATGGTGAGCGGGGTGAAGAGGAACGCCTGCGACGCGACGAGCCAGTTCACCCGTGCATTGAGCAGCGAGAGTTCGAACTGCAGCTCGCCGCGGATGGTGCGATAGATCGCGTCGTTCTCGGGGCTGGAGGTGTCGTGGGAGGTCATGCGCCGTCCTGCGTTGCGGGGACCGGGGCGGAGCATAACCGCGGCACGCGGCCCGTTACAGGTCGGCGCGGATGAGGTCGGCCGCCTTCTCGCCGACCATCAACGACGGCGCGTTGAGGTTGCCGGCGGTGATCGCGGGCATGATCGACGCGTCGGCGACCCGCAGGCCGGTGAGGCCGTGGACCTTCAGCGCCGGGTCGACCACCGCGCCGGCGGCTGCATCCGGTCCCATCGCGCAGGTGCCGCAGGGGTGGAAGACGGAGGTCGTGGTGGCACGGATGTAGGCCACCAGGGCTCCGCGGTCGGTCACCTCGGGGCCCGGCGTCAGCTCCCGCTTGATGACGCGCTTCAACGGCGCCTGCTCGGCGATGCCGCGCATCAGCGCGACCGAGTCGATCAGCTCTTCGAGATCTTCGGGCTCGGAATAATAATGCGGGTGTATCTCCGGCGCCGCGGCGGGGTCGGCCGACCGGATGTGCAACCAGCCGCGGCTCTTGGGGTGGGTGTTGGAGATGCCGATCATGAAGCCGGGGAACCGGTCCGGCTGCGTCAGCCGGCGTTTGCCCGGCACCGCGCGGGTGTAGGAGAGCGGCGAGAAGTAGAGTTGCAGGTTCGGTCGCGCCCGCTCCGGACCGCCGCGCACGAACCCGCCGGCCTGGTTGACGCTGAGCGACAGCGGGCCGTCGCGCGTGGCGAGGTAGCGGATGCCGGCGAGGCCCCGCGCGAACAGGGGGCCGAGCGTCTGGTTCAGCGTCGGCACCGTGGCCTCGTAGAGGAGGTCGAAGCCGACGTGGTCCATCAGATTGCGGCCCACCGTCGGCGCGTCCAGCACCGGCGTGATGCCGAGGCCGGCGAGCTTGGCCGGATCGCCGACACCGGAGAGCTGGAGGATCTGCGGCGAGCCGATGGCGCCGGCCGACAAGACCACCTCGCGCCGTGCCATGATGCGCCGCGTCGCGCCGCCCTTCACCACCTCGACGCCGATTGCGCGCGTGCCGTCGAAGAGGATCCGGGTGACCGCCGCGTCGGTGAGGAGGGTCAGGTTGCGCCGTTTCAGCGCCGGGTGGAGGTAGCCGGTCGCCGCCGAGCAGCGCAGGCCGTCGCGCGTGGTGACCTGGAAGAAGCCGACGCCCTCCTGGTCGGCCCCGTTGAAATCGGTGTTGCGGGTGAAGCCGGCCTGCACCGCCGCCTCGACGAAGGCGTGGGAGAGCGGGTGCGCCGCGGCGGCGACGTCACGCACGCTGATGGGGCCGTCGCCGCCGCGCCACTCGCTGGCGCCGGTGACGTTGCTCTCCAGCCGGCGGAAATATGGAAGCAGGTCGCGGTAGGACCAGCCGGGATTTCCGGCCGCGGCCCACCCGTCATAATCCGCCGCCTGGCCCCGGACGTAGACCATCGCGTTGATCGACGACGAGCCGCCGACGACCTTGCCGCGCGGCCAGTAGGCTTTGCGGCCCCCCAGGCCCTCGTCCGGCTCGGTGTAGTAGCGCCAGTTGAGCGTCGGATGGTAGAAGGCGCCGCCGTAGCCGATCGGCATCCGCACCCAGATGCTGCGGTCCGATCCGCCGGCCTCGACGACGGTGACCGCGAGGTCGGCCCGCTCGGAAAGCCGTGCGGCGACGACGCAGCCGGCCGACCCGGCGCCCACCACGACGACGTCGCAATGATCGATCTGAGCGGCTTCCACGGATCACCCCCGGTCCCGAACCTACCTCTCTCTAAGGCGCCGAGTGGACCCGTGTCGCCGACCATTCCCCTATGGGCGGGATACCAATCGGGTGGATGAACCGTGGGAGGGGCGGTGCCGGACAGGGCCGGGCGCGGCCTCGACCGCGCCGCATCCCTTCCGGGGGCGCCAGTCAGACGGTGGCGATCGGGGTGAGCGGAGAGCCGACCGAGCCGGGGAGGCGCAGCGGCGGGGCGGTCAGGAAGAAGGCCGACCGCTTCGCCTCGCGCAGCCACGCCGCGAGCTGCGCGTAGTACCACAGTTCGCCCAGGTGGATGCCGAGCTTGAAGAGGCAGTGGTTGTGGAGCGGCAGCGCCGGGTAACGCTCGCTGTCGGGCGTGCGCGCCGGGTAGGCCTCCACCGCGAAATTGTCGGCGCAGATCGCCGCGATGCCGCTGTCGGTGATGAAATTCAACAGCTTGTCGTCCCGCCCGTCGAGCGCGGCGCAGGATGTGGCGAGGACGTCCGGATCGGGCTTTTTGTTCATCGACAGGATCAGGTCGGCGAAGCCGGTGTAGAGGCACAGGAAGTCGCCCGGCTCGATGGTGACGTCCATTCCCTCCATCGCCCGCATCAGCCCGTCGTAGCCGACGGCGACGCGCTCTCGGCCGTGCAGGCGCTCGAGGTCGACCAGCACGCCGCGACCCTGGACGCCCGTCGCGGCGAGGTTCTCGATGCCGAGCGCTTCGGCGCCGCGGGCCTCGCCGTCGTCGGGCCCGGTGATGTCCCGCCCGCCCTGGTAGCCGTTGTAGTAGACCTTCTCCGCGGTGCCGTCGCCGTCGACGTCGAACATCTGGCCGACGTGGGCGAGCGCGTCCCACTGCGTCGAATACTGGGTGTAGAGCGTCACCGCGTCGTCGCTGACGATGTCGCAGTAGCAGGGTGAGACGCCGCTCATTTCGTAGTTGTAGTTGTGGCCCTCGCCGCGGCGCTCGTGGCGGAAGACCGGCTCGCGCCGCAGCGGCATCAGGACGTTGCCGCCCGGATAGTCGAGCGGCAGGGAGAGGCAGAAGGCGAGGCCCTCGCGGATCTCCTTCGCACCGCGCAGGCGCGCCTCGGGCGTGACGAGGTTCATCCGCCCGACCTGATCGTCGGGACCGAAGTCGCCCCAGTTGGATCCCTCCGGCCGGTGCGTCCAGCGCTTGTTCATCGGTCTCTCCCCAGATGCGCCAGTTCTTCGCGGCTCGGCAGGATGCGGCGCGCCTGAAGCGCCGCGACGAGTTCGCGGAACATGGTCTCGGTGTCGGTGCAGGCGTGGAAGCCGGCCTGTCGCAGCTTGATCGTCGAGACGATCACCGGCGCCGGCGGGCGCTTGGCGCCGGTGGCGAAGACGAAGTCGGCATAGTGATGCGAGCGGCCCATGAGGGCGCCGAGGTCCGGCTCGGCGAGCCCCAGGCGGGTGGCGAGGGCGCGCCATTCCTCCGACCGCGGCGGCAGCGTATCGGCGAGCGAGCGCGGCGCGTCTGGGCCGGTGGCGGCACCCAGCGCCTCGGCGATCGCCGGCCACACGTTGCGCCACACGAACACGTCGCCGTTGGTGATGTTGAAGGTTTCGCCGCGCGCGCCCTCGGCGTCGGCGGCCCAGAGGAGCGCGCCCGCGACGAGGCGCGCGTCGACCGCCTCCAGCACGTAGTCCGGGCCGCCGGGGAAGGCGAGCGGGCGACCCTCGGCCGCCTCCAGTACCGCGAACGCGCCGATCACCGGGAGGATGTTCATCACCGCGCCCACCGCGTCGCCGAACACCACCTGCGGGCGCCAGACCGTGAGGTCGAAGCCGGTACGGGCGCCGAGGTCGCGGGCGAAGTCCTCCTGCAGCCAGTAGAAGTTGGCGTGGTCGTGGCGCGGCCAGCTCTCGCGCGCCGGCACCGGGAAGGGGCGGATGTGCACCCCGTAGGCCTTGGTGCCCTGGAACTGCGAGACGTGGCGCAGCGTGCCCGTCGCCGCCAGCGGCTCCAGGAGGTTGCGCAGCATGGCGAGGTTGGTCGCCATCTGCCGCTCCGAGCGCCAGCCGGTGACGAGGTCCGCCTCTTCGAAGACGGCCGCGTAGACGAGGTGCGTCGGCGCATCGAGCGCGGCGACCGCGGCGGCGCAGGCGGCCGCGTCGGTGAGGTCGACGGCGCGGTGGTCGTAGGCGCACGCCAGCGCCGGATCGCGCCGCGACAGCGCCGTGACGCGCCAGCCGGCGGCGGCGAAGCGCTCCACCGCCGCGCGACCGATGACGCCCGACGCGCCGGCGATGAGGACGTGGCCGGGCACCGCGTCAGGCCGCCCGCTGGTTGAACTGGCGACCGACCAGCCCGGCGGCGATGTTGACCTTCTGAATGTCGATCGCGCCGCCGGCGATGCCCCAGCCGAAGCTGTCGCGCACGCGGCGCTCCATGCCGTACTCGCGCGCGTAGCCGTAGCCGCCCATGAGCTGCATCGCCGCCGCCGTCACCTCGCGGGTGATCTCGTTGGCGAAGCACTTGGCCATCGCCGCCTCCTGCCGTTCGGGGAGGCCGGTGCCGGCGTTGGCGGCGGCGCGATGGATCATCAGCCGCGCCGCCTCGACCTTCATCGCCATTTCGGCGAGGCGCAGCTGCACGGCCTGGAAGTCGGCGATCGGCTTGCCGAACTGGCGCCGCTCCTGGACGTAGCTTGTCACCACCTCCAGCGCCCCGGCGGCGACGCCGAGCGCCATGGTGGCGTTGCCCAGCCGCTCGATGTTGAAGAGGCCCATCAGCTTGGAGAAGCCGCCCGCTTCGACGAGGAGGTGCTCGCGCGGCACGCGCACGCCGTCGAACGCCATGTCCGCGGACGGGACGCCGCGAAAGCCCATCAGCTTCTCCTGCGCCCCGAACGACAGGCCGGGCGTGTCCTTGTCGACGAAGACGGCGCCGATGCCCTTGGCGCCCTTCGTGCCGTCGAACCGGCAGAAGACGACGTAACCCTCGCTGTGCCCCGCGCCGGAGCACCACCGCTTGGCGCCGTCGATGACGATGTCGTCTCCCTCGAAGCGGGCCTTCGTGGTGAGGTCGGTCAGTGCGGTGCCGGCGTCAGGCTCGGACATCGAGATCGCGACGAGCATTTCTCCGGCCGCCGCCTTGGGGACGACGCGGGCGGCAAGCTCGGGATGGCCGAGCGCCTCGACGATGCGCACCGGGCCGGCACAGCACTCGAACACCGGGAAGCCGACGCCCACGGAGACCTTGGCGAACTCTTCCATGACGAGGAAGGCGTCGAGGTGCGGCAGGCCGAGGCCGCCGAACGCCTCGCGCGTGTTGACGCCGAGGAAGCCGAGCGCGGCATACTTGGCGAGCCAGGCGTGGGAGACGGGCTCCGCGGTCTCGTCGATCTCGATCGCGAGGGGGGCGAGTTCGGTCTGCGCGAAGCGGCGGGCGGTGTCCTGGAGGGCGCGCCGCTCGTCGGAGAGGATGAAGTTCACGGGCGGGCCTCGTAGGTGAAGACGCCGTTCTTGAGGACGTCGGCGCCGCGCGCCTCGACGCGGGCGACGAACGCCGCCGTTCCCTCGCCGGTGCGCCAAAAATGGAAGGCGATGGTATCGCCGGGGAAGACGGGGGCCGAGAACCGCGCGCCGAGGCGCTTGACGCGGGCCGGTTCGTTGCCGGCGAGCTCGGCCATCAGCGCGCGGCAGGCGATGCCGAAGGTCGAGAGGCCGTGCAGGATCGGCCGCTCGAACCCGGCGCGGCGGGCGACGTCGGGGTCGGAGTGCAGCGGGTTGAGGTCGCCGGAGAGGCGGTAGACGAGGGCGAGCTGCCGCGGCGTCTCGATCTTGACCACGCCGTCCGGCGCACGGTCCGGCACCTCGGCGGCCGCGCGCTTGGCGTCCGGTGCGCCGCCGAAACCGCCGGCGCCGCGGCAGAAGACGGTGTGGCGCACGGTGGCGACGTGGGTCGCGCCATCGTAAAGCTCGCGCGCCGTCACCAGGAGCGCGCCCTTGCCGGCGCCCTTGTCGACGATCTCTTCGATCACCGTGCGGCCGGTCAGCGTCCCCTCGGGCGGAAGGGGAGCGAAAAGTTCCATCTCCTGCTCGCCGTGGACCACCTTCAGGTAGTCGATCCCGGTCGCCGGGTCGCGCAGCCAGGCGCCGTCGTAGCACAGCACGTTGACCATCGCGGGCATCGCCTGGATGCCCTGACCGGCGTCGAGGAACACGAGCTGGCCCTTGTCGGTCGGATCGTCGCCGTAGCCGAGGCCGAGGGCGTAGATCGCCGCGTCGCGCCAGGACCAGGTCTGCGTCACCTCGGCGAGGTCCAGCGCGCCGAGGTAGGCGGGGTCGAGCGGCATCAGACCGGATCCCACGAGATGACGTCGGCCGAGCGCTCCAGCGGGGTCAGGTGTGGCTTGAACGCGCCGGGAAGGGTTTCGGCGAGCGTCTCGGCCGTCCAGCCCTCGCTGCGGTGGATCGAGCGGACGGGGCGCGGCTGGTTGAAGAGGTAGATCTCGTTGTTGCGGGCCGAGAAGATCTGGCCCGAGATGCCGGCCGCCGCGTCCGAGCCGAGGAAGGCGACCAGCGGCGCGATCTTCTCCGGCGTCATCCGCTTCAGCTTGGCGACGCGGTCCTTGTCGGCCTCCGTCTCGGTCGGGATCGAGGAGACCATGCGCGACCAGGCGAACGGGGCGATGCAGTTGGAGCGCACGTTGACGCGGGCCATGTCCATCGCGATCGCGCGTGACAGGCCGACGATGCCGAGCTTGGCCGCCATGTAGTTGGCCTGGCCGAAGTTGCCGATGAGCCCGGCGGTCGACGTCATGTGGACGTAGGCGCCGCTCTGCTTCTCGCGGAAATGGCCGGCGACGGCGCGCGAGACGTTGAACGAGCCGAAGAGGTGGACTTCCAGCACGGCGCGGAACTGGTCGGGGTCCATCTTGTGGAAGATGGCGTCGCGCAGGATTCCGGCGTTGTTCACCACCAGGTCGACGCCGCCGAAATGGTCCATCGCGGTGGCGACGATGCGCTGCACGGCGTCCCACTCGGTGACGCTCTCGGCGCTCGCGACCGCCTCGCCGCCGGCGGCGCGGATGGCGCCGGCGACCTCTTCGGCGGCGCCGGCATTGTCGGCCTCGCCGGTCAGCGTCACGCCGATGTCGTTGACGACGACCCGCGCGCCGTCGGCGGCGAGCCCTTCGGCGATCGCGCGGCCGACGCCCTGCCCGGCGCCGGTGACGATCGCGGTCTTGCCTTCGAGTATTTTGCTCATCGTTTCTCCTTGGGGGCGCGGTCAGAGCGTGGCGGCGGTGCCGAGGACGGCGGTCGCCTGGCTCGACAGGACGCCGCCGTTGCCGTGGGCGAGGGCGATCTCGGCGCCCTCCACCTGCCGCGCGCCGGCCTCGCCGCGCAGTTGGATGACGGCCTCGACGAGCGTGAAGAGCCCGTACATGCCGGGGTGGTTGCAGCTCAGCCCGCCACCGTTTGTGTTGACGGGGAGGGCGCCGCCGGGGGCGATCGCGCCGGAGGCGACGAACGCGCCGCCCTCGCCCTTGGCGCAGAACCCGAGGTCTTCCAGGAACATCAGCGTCAGAATCGTGAAGGCGTCGTAGAGCATCACGTGGTCGACGTGGGCCGGGGCTACGCCGGCCTCGGCCATCGCCGCGGCGCCGGAGCGGGTGGCGGCGGTGGTCGTGAGGTCGGGCATCGCGGCGATCTGCCGGTGGCTGACGGCGACGCCGGTGCCCAGCACCGGAACGGCGGGCTTGGCGAGGTCGCGCGCGCGGTCGGTCCGGGTGAGGACCAGCGCGGCGCCCCCGTCGGTGACGAGGCAGCAGTCGGCCTTGGAGAGCGGATCGCTGACGAGACGCGAGGCGAGGACGTCGTCGACGCTGAGCGGCCCGCGCTCCATCGCGGCGGGGTTCAGCGCGGCCCAGCGGCGCGCGGCGACGGCGACCGCGGCGAGGTCGGCGCGGGTGGTACCGTAGTCGTGCATGTGGCGTGCGGCGGCGAGGGCGTAGGACGAGATCGGGTAGAGCGCGCCGTAGGGGGCCTCGAACGGCTGCGGGTCGGGCATCGCGGCGAGCTTGCCGCCGGCGCTGCGCTGGTTGGAGCCGTAGCAGACGAGGGCGACGTCGCACTGACCTGCCGCGAGCGCCGCCACCGCCGAGCGCAGGTGGAACAGGAACGACGCGCCGCCGACCATGGTGCCGTCGGCGTGCCTGAGGTGCGGCGCGAGGCCGAGCCGTTCGGCGACGTTGAGGACCGGGAGGCCCGAGGTCGACATCGCGCAGTAGAGGCCGTCGACGTCGGCCATCGTCAGCCCGCAGTCCTCGAGCGCCAGGAAGGCGGCCTCGGCGAGCTGGTCGAAGCCGGTGCGACCGGGGGCGTTCCAGCGGTTGGTGTTGCCGATGCCGGCGATGGAGACCGCACCGCGCAGGGGGCTCGCACCGGCGCTGACGGCGGCGCTCATCGCCCGGCCTCCGCGGGGTCGAAGACGACCATCGCCTCCTCGCCGGTGCCGGCGATGCGCGCGGTGACGGGCATGCCGATGGCGACCGCATCCGGGTCTCCCTCGACGCGGCTCATCATCCGCGGCCCCTCGGCGAGGGTGACGATGGAGACGTTGTGCGCCCCGTCGCGGCGACGGACGGTGGTCGCGGCGTAGACCGTGCCGGCGCCGCTCGCGGCGACGAACGCCGGGGCGGCGGCGCCGCACGCCGTGCACAGCGCCTGCGGCGGGAACTGGTGGTGGCCGCAGGTGCAGCGCTGGATGGCGAAGGTGCCGGTGGCGAGGCGCTCGCGCCAGACGGCCTCGGGGCCGGGGCCGTCGAAGCGGGGGTCGGTGGTCATCGGGGATCTCCGGAGGCGTCGCCGGTGGGCAGGAGGGCCGCATAGTCGACCGCCTCGGCGAACGGCAGCTCGGCGGCGGCCAGGAGCGCGGCACGGTGGGATGCGGCGACGGCGTCGGCGCCGAGGTGGCCGGCGGCGGCGAGGACGGCGAGCGGGTCGGCCGCCGCCAGAAGACGGCGCGCGAGGGCGGGGCCGAGCCGGCGCTGCGCCAGCACCGCGAGAAGCGGGTGCGCGGCGGGCGCGGCGGGGCCGTCCGCGGTCGGCGCATCGGCCAGTAGCAGGAGCGCGAGGCCGCGGGGGCCGACCGGACCGGTCAGCCGCACCGTCACGGGCACGCGGGCGGCGTCGAGCGCCTTGGCCCAGGCGGAGGCGGCGGCGGTCAGGGCGTCGGGCGCGGGGCCTTCGAGGGTGATGGCCGGAGCGCCGCGCAGCGCCCGCGCGAGGGTTTTGGCGAGGGCGGCGTCGTCCTGGCCTTCCAGCGTGATGGTGGTCACGGCTCAGCGTCCTTTGAAGGTGGCGGGGCGCTTGTCCTGGAAGGCGGCGATGCCCTCGGCGGCGTCCTCGCTGGCCAGCAGCGGCGCCAGCAGCGCGATCTCATGGTCGAGCGCGGCGGTGAGGGGCATGTCGGCCCCGGCGCGCATCGCGGTCTTGGCGGCGCGCACGGCGAGCGGTGCGCGCGCGGCGATGCCGGCGGCGATCTCCACCGCGGTCTCGACGAGTGCGGCGGCCGGGACGACGCGGTCGACGAGCCCCATGCGGCGGGCGGCGAAGGCGTCGACCGAGGCGCCGGTGAGGGCGGCGAGCGCCTGCGGGCCGCGGCCGGCGCGGCGGCCCCACAGCTGCGTGCCGCCCGCGCCGGGGATGATGCCGAGCGCGATTTCCGGCTGGCCGAGTACCGCGGTGTCGCTCGCCACCACCAGGTCGCATCCGAGCGCGATCTCGCAGCCGCCGCCGAGGCAGTAGCCGGAGACGGCGGCGACGACGGGGAGCCCCGTGTCGCGGATGGCGGCGAAGGCGGCGGCGTTCGGCGAGGCGGCGTAGGTGGCCGCCGTCTGCCCCGACAGCATGTCGACGTCGGCGCCGGCGGAGAACACCTCGGCCCCGCCGGTGAGGACGGCGGCGCGGATGTCGGGGTCGGCCTCGGCGGCGGCGAGGGCCGCGGCGATATCGGTCAAGACCCTGAGGTTGAGGGCGTTTCGCGCCTTCGGGCGGTCGATGGTGATGAGGATGACTGGTCCGCGGCGCGCCTGGTGCACGACTGGGCCCTGTTGCTCTTCCGGCATGGGCTCCTCCCTGCGACGGAACCTCTCATACTGATCGGTATGTACGCAATATCGAATTTCAAATTCCGCAATCTGCGAGAATAATACGTAGGACTGCTTGAAATATGCGAGGCGGGCAGGGCTTGACGGTGAGGCATACTCGTCGGTACGGTCCAGCCCAGGGAGGACGACACGATGAAAACAACAACGTCCGTCGCCGCATCCGGTCACGCCGCCTCGCGTTTCGCGGAGGTCGTTTCCGTCCGCTCGGAGCCTGTCCGGCGGCACGCGCCGCCACGCTGCGGAGCAGCCCCGGCGCCGGCCTCCCGCCCCGTCCGTGCCGTGATCGCATCGTCGCCGATCACCACCGGCCGCGACTGATCCGCCGCCGCGGCGCCTTCGGGTGTCCGGCGTGATGCGCCCCGCGTGGCGCCGCCCGCCCAGCGCTTGGGCTCCATGCCGAAGGCCGGCCGCAAGAGCCGGTCCGAACAACATCCCAGGGAGGACGATTGTGAACACGCTATTGAAAGGTCTCGCGCTCGGCGCGGCCGCTCTCGCGCTCGGTGCCGCCCCCGCGGCGGCTCAGGGCGACGGGCCGGTGAAGGTCGGTGTCATTTTCCCGCTATCGGGCGGCGCCGGTCCGCAGGGCAACCACGTCAACTGGGCCATCGAGGCGATGGCCGCGATGATCAACGAGGACGGCGGCGTCATGGGCCGGCAGATCGAGCTGGTCAGCCGCGACGACGAATCGACCCCCGCCGTCGGCGTCTCACGCGCCAACGAGCTGATTTCCGAGGGCGTCGAGGTCATCATCGAAGGGTGGAACAGCCCGGTGACGCTGGCCATGCAGCCGGTCATCAGCCGTGCCGGCATCCTCGACATCACCGCCATCTCCAAGGCGGACCCGATCCTGTCGGGCGAGGGCAATCCGCTGCCGGTGCGCTTCAACTCGTCCAACGCGCAGGACGGTGAGGTGATCGCCAAGTACATCGCCGACAACGGGTTCACCCGCGTCGCCTTCCTCACCGAGAACGACGCCTACGGCAACGGCGCACAGGCCGCCATCGAGGGCGCGCTTCAGGCGCTGGGCCACGAGTACGAGGCCGTCGCGGTCGAGAAGTTCCCGTTCGAGCAGGCCGACTTCCGCGTGCCCCTGTCCAGCGTGAAGGGCGCCAATCCCGATGTGACGGTGGCGATCAACGCCAACGAGGGCCTCGGCATGCCGGCGCTCATCCGCCAGGCGAAGCGCTCGCGCCTGCCGGGCGAGTTGGTCGCCGCCGTCGGCACGGTGGCGCCGAGCGTGATCGACGTCGCGGGCGAGGCCGCCAACGGCCTGATCGGCGCGGACATCTACTTCCCCAATGTCGAGCCGTTCGCCTCCAACGAGATGAATCAGCGCTTCATCGCCAAGACCGAAGAGCTGCACGACTACACGCCGGACAAGTTCATGGCACTCGGCGCGGCGGCGCTACAGGTCTGGGCGAAGGCGGTGGAAGAGGCCGAAAGCTTCGACAAGGAGGCGGTCGCCAAAACGATCCGCGGCGGCACCTTCACCGGCACGATCCTGGGCGACATCACCTTCGAGGACAACGGGCAGCTGAAGTCGAACCATTATTTGTTCGACGTGGTCGACGGGAAGATCGTCGTCCGCGAGCAGAACAGCTGAGGCTCGGGCGAGACCCCGTCATGGCCACTCCCCAGACCGACCCGGCGCTGAAGGTCGTGGACCTCGGCGTCTCCTTCGGGGCGCTGCGTGCGCTCGACGGGGTCTCGTTCGACGTGTCGCGGGGCGAGATCCTCGGGATCATCGGCCCCAACGGCGCCGGCAAGAGCACCTGCTACAACGCCACCACCAACATGGTGAAGCGCGACGGCAAGGTCTTCATCGCCGGTTCCGACGTGACCGACGTGCCGCCCCATCGGCTCGCCGGTCTCGGCTTGCGGCGGGCGTTCCAGCAGAACGCCTTCTTCGCAGACCTCACCGTGCTGGAGAACATGATCGCCGTGATCCAGCACGCGCACGGTTCGGGCCTGGCGCGCACGGTGTTCCTGCCGCACGCGGCCCGTGCCTGCGCCAAGGAGGCGCGCAAGGTCGCCGCGGCGGCGCTGGTGCGCATGGGGATCGAACCGCACTACCACGCCGCGCGGCCGACCGAGATCCCGTACGGCACGCAGCGTGCCCTCTCCATCGCGCTCGCCAATGCGACGGGCGCCGACATCCTGCTTCTCGACGAGCCGGCCGCGGGACTGGGCGGCGAGGACATGAAGGCCCTCGTCGCCCTCATGCTCGCGCTCAAGGCCGAAGGCGTCGCCCTCGTCGTCATCGAACATCACATGGACCTCATCATGAGCGTCACCGACCGGATCGTCGTGCTCGACCAGGGGCGGATGATCGCATCCGGCACGCCTGCCGAGATCCGCACTTCGCCCGCGGTGCTGGAAGCCTACCTGGGGCGTCCGCAATGAGCGTGGCGGCCGCGCCGGTCCTCGCCGTCGAGGGTCTCACCGCCGACTATGCCGGCAACCGCGCGCTCACCGTCGCCCGGCTGGCGCTGAGCGAGGGCGAGCTTCTGGGTGTCGTCGGCGCCAACGGGGCGGGCAAGTCGACCCTCGTCGGGGCGATCCTCGGCTGGTCGCGCGGGGCGCCGCGCTATGCCGGCTCGGTGACGTTGGACGGGGAGGAGATCGCCGGGCTCGGCACGCCGAAGCGCGTGCGCCGCGGGCTGCTCTTGATCCCCGAAAGCCGGCTGATCTTCGGCACCATGACGGTGGCCGACAATCTCGCCCACGCGGCGAGCACCAACGACGCCGGCGGACGGCGGATCTATTCGCTGGACGAGATCTACGACCTCTTCCCCAACCTCGCCAAGCGGCGCGGCCACCTCGGCAGTCAGCTTTCGGGCGGCGAGCGGCAGATGCTGGGGATCGCCCGCGCGCTGCGCCTCGCCCCGCGGGTGCTGCTCCTCGACGAGCCGTCCATCGGGCTGGCGCCCAAACTGGTGCACACGGTGCTCGCAACGATCCGCGCTCTCGCCGACGACGGCCTCACCGTGCTCCTCATCGAGCAGAACGTGATGGCCGCCATCGAGGTCGTCGACCGCGTCGCCCTCCTGGAGCGGGGCCGCGTCGTCGCGGAGGGGACGGCGGCGGCGATGCGCACCGACCACCGCATCGCCGAGGCCTATCTCGGAGGGGCGGCGGCATGAACTTCGCCCAGCAGGTCATCAACGGCATCGTCCTCGGCCATGCCTACGCGCTGATCGCCATCGGCTGGACGGTGCTCCTCGGCGTCGCCCGGCTCGTCAACTTCGGCCACGGGCAGATGTACATGGTCGGCGCCTTCGTCACCTGGTTCGCCATGACGACGCTCGGCATGCCCTACCTTGTCGCCATTCCCACCGCGATGATCGTCGGCGTCGCGATCGGCTACGTCATGCAGCGCACCATGCTGCAGCTGACCCTGCGCCAGGATCTCGTCTCGGTCATGATCGTCACGCTCGGCTTCGGCTACATGCTGGAGGGTTCGGCGGCGCTGACCTTCGGCTCCACCGGCCAGATCCTCGACACTCCGCTGTCGCTGAAGGACATCTACATCGGCGACCTGTGGTTCACCTGGCAGGACGTCGCGATCGTCATCGTCACCATCGTCGTCTTCATCGCGCTGAAGATCGTCGTCGAGCACACGCACGTCGGCCGTCTGGTGCGCATGGTGGCCGAGGACCCCAAGCTGGCGCTGCTCGCCGGGATCGACGTGAAGAAGGTCTACCTCGGCGTCTTCGCGTTCGAGGGGGCGGCGGTCGCGCTGGCGGCGGCGATGATCGCGCCCCGCACACCCATTCTCACCTCGATGGGCTTCGAGGAGGTCATCATCACGTTCGTCGTCGTCGTCATGGGCGGGATCGGCTCGGTCACCGGGTCGTACGTCGCCGGGCTGGGGCTCGGGCTCTTCTACGCCTTCTTCGGCGCGTACGTGTCGAGCGCCTACGCCACGGCGGCGATGTTCGTGGTGCTGATCGCGGTGCTCGTGCTGCGACCGGGCGGCCTCGCGGCACCGGCGGGAGGGCGCTGAGATGAACGCAGCGCTTCAACTCGTCCTGTGGCCGGCGTTCGCGGTTCTCGCCTTCTTCGTGCCGGCGATCTTCGGCGGCTCGGGGGTCGTCTACTCGGCCTGCGTCGTCATCGCGATCTTCGCGGTGATGAGCTACGGGCTCGACGTCATCGTCGGCGATCTCGGCGAAGTCTCGCTCGCGCACCCGGTGTTCTTCGCCATCGGCGCCTATGTGACGGCGATGACGTCCTCGCAGCTCGGCGTCGGGCCGCTGGTCAGCCTCGCCGCCACCATCGCCTTCGCGCTGCTGGTCGCCGCCGGCATCGCGCTGGTGACGCTGCACCTGCGCGAGTTCGTCTTCTCCCTCGTCACCTACGCGGTGACGGTGGTGGCGATGACGGTGGCGGCCAACTGGTCCTTCATCGGCGGATCGGACGGGATCAGCGGCATCCCGGTCTTCTCCCTCTTCGGCTACACGGCCGGCACCGACGCCGAACTGTGGCCGATCGCCTGGGCGATGCTACTCGTGGCGATCTGGCTGGTGGCGGCCTTCCGCCGCTCGCGCCTCGGCCACGCGGCGATGACGGTGCACCTCAACCCGGCGCTGGCGACGATGTCGGGCATCTCGCCGGCGCGGGTGCGGATGCAGGTGTTCCTGTTCTCGGCGCCGATCACGGCGGCGGCCGGCTGGCTCTACGCCTACCAGCGCGCCTACGTCAGCGCCGACGTCCTCTCGATCTACTTCCTCATCCTGATGCTGACGGCGGTGGTGCTCGTCGGTCGGCGCATGTTGCTGGCGCCGCTCGCGGGCGTGGCCATCATCATCCTTCAGGAACGCTTCTTCTCCTGGGGCGCCTATGTCGACCGGATCATTCTCGGCGGCGTCCTCGTCATCGTCCTTTCGTTCCTTCCGCGCGGGCTTGCGGGCCTGGTGATCGACGCCAGCCGCCTCCTCGATCGCGGCGGCGCGGCGCGCGTCGGAACGACCCCCGAACATGAGAAAGGTTGACCGCTGATGTCCGTCATCTGGGACCCGCCGCTGGATGCGGCCGCCCGCCCGTGGGTCGAGACCGCGGCGCGCCTCACCGACACCGAGTTCGCCCCCCTGGCCGCCGAGCTCGATCGCGATCAGCGCTACCCCTGGGAGAGCATCAAGACGCTCGTCGACAGCGGCCTCGCCGGCATCTTCATCCCCAAGGAATACGGCGGCCAGGGCGCGCCGCTGACGACGACGGTCCGCGTCGTGGAGCGCGTCGGCGAAGGTTGCGCGTCGACCGCGGCGATCCTGTGCGCCTGCCAGCTCGGCGCCTTCCCGGTGCTGCTCGGCGGCACCGAGGCGCAGAAGAAGAAGTACCTCGGCGAGATGGCCGCGGGCACCGCCACCTCCTTCGCCCTGTCGGAGCGCTCCACCGGGTCGGACGCCGCGGCGATCACCGCGACCGCTGTGCGCGAGGGCGACGGCTGGCGCATCCAGGGTGAGAAGTACTGGATCGGCAACGGCGGCGCCTCGCGCTACTACGTGGTCTTCGCCAAGACGGACCCCGCCGCCGGCGGCCGCGGCATCTCCGCCTTCATGGTCGACAAGGAGGCCGACGGCGTCGCGATCGACGAGCTGAACGACAAGATGGGCATCCGCGGCACGCAGACGTCCAATCTTCAGCTCGACACCTGGGTGCCGGCAGACGCGATGGTCGGCGAGGAGGGCCGCGCGCTGCGCCTCGCGCTCCAGACGCTCAACGTCGGGCGCATCATGGTCTCCGCCCAGTCCACCGGGCTGGCGCTGGCGGCCTACCGCGAAGGGGCCGCACGGGCGGTCGAGCGGCACACCTTCGGCAAGCCGATCATCGACAATCAAGGCATCGGCTTCCGCCTGGCGGACGTGGCGACCGAGCTGTCGGCCGCGCGCATGATGCTCTACGAGGCGGCGCGGGCCTACGACGCGGGCGAGGACGTCGCCAACCTCGGCGCGATGGCCAAGCTCTACACCTCCGAGGTGGCGCACAAGGCCGCCGATGCGGCGGTGCAGATCTGGGGCGGCTTCGGCTACGTGAAGCCGACGGTGGCCGAGCGGCTCTTCCGCGACCAGCGGATCCTCGAAATCTACGAGGGCACGTCCGAAATTCAGCGGCTTGTCCTGGCGCGCGCCATCAGGAAAGACGTCGAGACGGCTGCGGACCGCGCTGCCGCCTGACGATCCATGAACAGGGACTGGCGATGACGGCGCACGACACCGATCCCGCGGGCGCGCGGGATCCTGCGGAAGACATCATCCGAGTTGCGGCCGAGCTCTTCATGAACTTCGGCTACGCCGCGACGTCGATCGACGCCATCGCCGCCAAGCTGGGCGCCACGAAAGGGCTCGTCTACCACCACTTCAAGAGCAAGTCGCATCTCTACTTCGAGATTCAGCGCACCGCGATGGCGCAGCTCTTCGAGGAGGTGGAACCGCATGCGCGGGCACCCGGCCGCGCCGCCGACCGGCTGCGCGCCATGGCCCGCGTGCACCTGATGATGCTGCTGGAGGAGATGCCGGTCCAGAAGGTCGCCGTGCAGGGCCTCGAGCGGTACCTCTTCGAGGCGGAGGGCTTCCGGCACGCCAAGAGCCTCGCCGAGATCAACCGTCTGCGCGACCAGTACGAGCAGATGTTTGCCGAGGTGATCGACCAGGGTGCCCGCGAGGGCGACTTCCTGGACCTGACGCCGCGGCTTCTCACCAAACCCTTCTTCGGCGCGCTCAACTGGGTGACCGTTTGGTACCGCCCGCGCCGCCTCCAGTCCGATGAAGACGTCGAAACCGTATGCGAGACCCTGGTGGAGTTCGCCATCAAAGGACTCCGCAGGGAGAAAGATAACAATGGGGACAACGCTTAAGGTTCCGTACTCCGATACGATCTGGGACGAGCGGGAGACCTGGTCGCGCGACCGGATCGCCGCCTTCCAGCACGAGGCGCTCGGCCGCCAGCTCGCCCGCGTCGGCGCGACCAGCGCACACTACGGCCGCGTCTTCGCCGAGGCGGGGTTCGACCCGCGCGACTTCAAGGGCGTCGAGGATCTCGCCAGGCTGCCCCTCACCAAGAAGGGCGACTACGTGAAGGGCCTCGCCGCCGACCCGCCCTTCGGCTCGTTCCGCGCGATCCCGATGGCGGATGCGGCACGCGTCCACTTCTCGTCCGGGACGACCTCGAAGCCCGCCCCGGTCCTTTGGAGCCACGACGACATCGAGCGATGGTCGGACCTCTACGCCCGATTCCTCTACGCCCAGGGCCTGCGGCGCGACGACGTCTTCCACTGCATGTTCGGCTATTCGTGGTTCGTCGGCGGGCTCGGCGCATCGCTGGCCGCGCAGCACCTGGGGGCGCTGGTGATCCCCGGCGGCTCGGTCGACACCGAGCGGCAGATCGACACCATCCTCGAATACGAGCCGCGCTGCGTCATCGGCACGCCGTCCTTCATGGCCCACATCGCCGAGGCGGCAGCGCGGCGCGGGATCGACCTCGCGGCGTCGTCGGTGGAGATGGTGTGCGTCGGCGGCGAGCCGGGCGCGTCGATCCCCGGTACGCGCGAGCGGATCGAGCGGCAGTGGGGCGCCAAGATGTTCGACTGCTACGGCGCGCTGGAATGCCAGCCGATCGGCTGGGACACCGCGCTGCAGAACGGCCCGACGCTCGCCGAGGACTTCATCTACGTCGAGATCCTCGACCCCGACACCGACGCACCGGTCCCGGACGGCGCGCCCGGCGTCCTGGTGCTCACCCACCTCGACAAGGAAGCCTGCCCGCTGGTGCGCTGGTGGACCGGCGATATTGTCGTGCGCAACGCCGCCCCGGCTCCGGACGGGCGCACCCATGCGCGGCTCGAAGGCGGGGTGCGCGGGCGGGCGGACGACATGCTCATCGTGCGCGGCGTCAACCTCTTCCCCTCGGCGGTGGAGGACGTGGTGCGCGCCCATGCCGGCACGACCAACGAGTACGCCATCGTCGTCGACGACACGATGAAGGACCCGGAGACTGGCTTCCTGAAGCGCGTCATGCTGCGGGTCGAGCGGGCGGACATCGACGACGAGGCGCTGGGGGCGAGCCTCAAGCAGTGCCTGCGCGACAAGCTGAACGTATCGTTCGACATCGAGGTGCTGGACCCCGGCACGCTGCCGCGCACCGTCCACAAGGCCAAGCGCCTCCTGAGGGAGTGAGGCCGATGCCCCCCACTCCCCTCGCCGGCAAGACCGTGGTCGAGTTCTCGCAGTTCATCGCCGGGCCGACCGCGGCGCAGCTCCTGGCCGACTTCGGCGCCACCGTCCTGAAGGTGGAGCCGGCGCAGGGCGACGGGTCGCGCGCGCTCGCCGGCACCCGCCACGGCCCGGCCTACTTCCGCTGCTTCAACACCAACAAGGAGAGCGTCGTCGTCGACATGCGTGCGCCCGAAGGGGCGGCGCGGCTCGGCGAGATGCTGGCGGGTGCGGACGCGTTGGTCTGCAACCTCGCCCCGGCGGGGTTGCGCAAACTGGCGCTCGGGCCGGACGACGTGCGCACCCGCTTCCCGCACCTCGTCGCCACCTACGTCTCCGGCTTCGGCCAGGACGACGACCGCACCTGCATGGACACCATCGCCCAGTGCGAAAGCGGCTTCGCGTGGATGAACGGCAACCTGGGCGGCGATCCGCGCATCTCCACGTCCTGGCCGGTCGACTTCTACAGCGGGCTCTACGCCGCGCTCTCCACCGCGATGGCGCTGTGCGATGCCAAGCGCGACGGCGGCATGGTGATCGACCTGACGATGATGGAGGTCGCCTCGGCGATGCTGCTGGCTCCTGCCGCCGTGTTGCTGGCGGAAGGGGCGGCGCTCGGCGCTCCGTCCGGCAACCGCGACCGGGCCTCGGCGCCGTCGGGCGTCTACGCCTGCGCCGACGGGCACGTCTACATCTACGCCGGCCTCGACCCCTACTGGGCCGCGCTCCGTCCCGAGATCGACGGCGAGGACGCTCCCTTCGCCGAGCGCCTGGCCCGCGCCGACGCGTTCGACGCGATGGTCGAGCGATGGACGGGCGGACGCACGGTCGAGGCGGTGCTCGAGGCGCTGAAGCGGCTGCGCATCCCGGCCGGGAAGGTGCGCCAGCCGGCGGAGGCCCTTTCGATCATCGAGAATCTGCGGCCCGGCGGCGGCGTCATGCGGCAGCCGGGCGGGGAGGCGGTGCCGAGCTTCCCCGCGCTCTTCGACGGGGCGCGCATCCCCCGCCGCCCGGCACCGGCGCTCGGCGCCATCAACGACAACGCGACCGAAGGAAACGCGAGATGACTACAGAGTTCGAGGTCCTGAGAGAGGACCTGTTTGCCGGCAAGGGCGCGGTCGTGTCGGGCGCGGGCACCGGGATCGGGCGCGCCATCGTGATGCGCCTCACCGCGCTCGGAATGAGCGTCACCGGCCTCGGCCGGCGCGAGGAGAAGCTGAAGGAGGTGGAAGCGGCGACCTCCGACATGCCCGGCTCGTTCCGCTGGAAAAGCGTCAACGTGCGGGAGACGGAGACGCTGGAGGGCGTGATCGCCGAAGCGGGCGAAGCGCACGGCATCGACCTTCTGGTGAACAACGCCGGCGGGCAGTTCTTCGCCCCCGCCACCAAGATCAGCCGGCGCGGCTGGGACGCGGTGATCGACCTCAACCTCTCCGCCGTCTTCACCGCCACCAAGGCCGCCTACCCCTATCTGAAATCGGCGCGCGGCGCGGTGGTCAACATGAGCCTCTCGGGCGTCGACCGCGGCTCGATGGGTCTCGCCCATTCGATCGCCGCGCGCGCCGGCGTGCTGGGCATGACGCGCTCGCTGGCGCTGGAGTGGGCGGCGGACGGGATCCGTCTCAACTGCATGGGCCCCGGCACGGTGGTGACGTCCGGCCTGTCGGACGAGGCGGCCAAGGCACTCCTCGACGGGCTCGTGGCGGCGACGCCGATGCACCAGGACACCAGCGTCGAGGAGGTGGCGGAGCTGACGGCCTTCCTGGCGAGCCCCGCCGCCCGGCTGATGACGGGCCAGCTCATCCAGATCGACGGTGGCGCCCACATCGGCGCGGGCCTGCACATGCTGGACGCCGCCTGACCGCCGTCGCGCCATGGCAAGGTTTTTCTTATCGTGGCGTTGGGGTAACGTGATCCCGTGTCAACCAGCGCCCTTTTCCCCCAAGGCCCTAGAAACACGGAATAATCCTTTAGTTGTTCCGTGCGTCGAGCGACCGTTTCGGGACCAGATCGCTTGACGCGCTGATGATTTCGCGAAAAGTATTATAAGCAAATATTGGCATGGTCGGGGCCGGCGAGGGTCCCGACGGCCTGGGGGCGGCAGTCGCCCGTGGCCGGTATTTCCTGGGGGAGCCCGACGTGTTCGATCGAGATTTTTCGTTCCGCTCCAATGTACGGGAGCGCTTTTCGCGGGATGCGGACGACAGGCCGGACCCGCTCGACAACCTGCGGATCTCCGACAGTATCGGGCTTCAGGTCCTCGTCTACGATACCGAAACCGGCGAAGTGGAAGACCTGACGGCCGATATCGGCCGGGGCTTCGGCAACTCTTCGCTGCGCTATGCCTGGGCGATGGAGCAGGTCGGGGACGATATCTTCGTCGGCTCCAGCCTCGTCAATCCGGACCTCCTGTCCTACTCCAAGCTGCTCTTCCGGATTCAGAGCGGGCTGATCTCGACCGAGGCGCTGGGCGACACGGTCGATTTCCTGGAGTTCGTCGGGGAGAGTTCACCGATCGGCGACACGTCCGACTACGGCATCTACCGCTACCGCGATGGTGCGTGGGAGCAGGTGCTGGGGCCGCAGGAGTATCCCGAGTTCGGCGGCTTCGGCGTGCGCGAGCTGCGCAAGGTGGTGGTCGACGACGGCGGAACCGAGCGCACCTTCCTGTTCGCCGGCACCATCACCGAGCCCTTCCCCGGTCAGGACAACGAGGAGGTCGCCTCCCTCTGGGTCAGCGAGGACAACGGCGACACCTGGAGCGAGATCGAGACCGGCCCGTCGGCACCCGGCTCCGGCAACACCTCCTACCGCAGTCTCGCGCAGTACGGCGACGAGCTGATCGTCACCACGCAGGACGTCAACGGCGGCGCGGTGTGGTCCTACGACCCGCTGACGGGCGAGTGGGTGGAGATCGCCGTCATCGAGGACGTCGTCATCGCCACCGAGGTCGAGGTCGTCGAGGAGCCGAGCGGGCAGATCGCGCTCTATGTCGGCACGGCGTCGGGCTACATCGGCGGGCCGCCGTTGCAGATCCACCGCTTCGTCGAGGATCCGGGCACGGGCGAATGGTCCGGCGAGAACATCACCCCCAACGCGTTCACCACCCAGGCCGGCGAGCGGATCACCCGCGTCGACGGCAACCAGGGCGAGGACAGCCTGGGCAACCCGCTGGACGTCCTCGAGAACCCGTTCGACGACGGCGGCGCGCTGACGATGTTCTACGCCGACGGCAAGCTCTTCTACGGCACGTCCGACTATGTCGGCGCCGCCGGGCTCGCCTACATCGAGCTGGACGACGTCGAGGGCAACCCGGTCGATCCCGAGAAGTGGGTGCTGGTGACGGCCGACGGCTTCGGCAACGAGGCCAACACCTACATCTGGTCCGCCGACGTCGACACGTCCGGCGACGAGACGGTGATGTATATCGGCACGTTCGACCAGGACAACAGCTTCGAGATGCTGACCTCGACCGACGGGGACTCCTGGGAACGCCTCACCAGCGATGCGTTCGGCACCA
Organism: Acuticoccus sp. I52.16.1; assembly: GCF_022865125.1. Lineage (NCBI taxonomy): Bacteria > Pseudomonadati > Pseudomonadota > Alphaproteobacteria > Hyphomicrobiales > Amorphaceae > Acuticoccus > Acuticoccus sp. I52.16.1. The sequence goes on from NZ_CP094828.1 coordinate 2,700,805, forward strand.
AGAACAACTGGGGCATTCGCGAGCTGGACGTCCTGGAGAGCGACCCGAGCAAAGTGCTGCTCGGCACCGCCTCGACGCTCATCATGCCGGGCCTGCGCGAGGATCCCAACGACGACCTGCTGCTGCGGATGCGCTTCGCCGGGTCCGACGGCGGGCCGGCGATCGGCGACGCGAAGGCCAACTTCATCGTCGGCAGCCAGCAGTACGACGCGCTGTTCGGGCTCGGCGGCGACGATCTCATCATGGGCTCGGCCCGCGCCGACGCGATCGACGGCGGCCACGGCGACGACGACATCTCCGGCGGCCTCGGCGCGGACGTCCTGCGTGGCGGGTGGGGCGACGACTGGATCGCCGGCGGCCGTGGCGGCGACCGCATCTTCGACGGCCCCGGCTTCGACACGATGGCCGGCGGGCCGGGCTTCGACAAGTTCCACCTTACCGTCGACGGCGAGGTCGACGTGATCGTCGACTACGAGCCGGGCGACCGGGTGATGTTCTACGACGATTGGGGCCGCTTCGTGCGCGGCGCCTGGCAGATGGAGACGCCCGACGGGGTGGTGTGGATGGTCGACGGAGAGCCCGAAGCGCTCGCCGCCGGCCTCACGCTCTAGCCGCGGCGGCGCCCGCCGCGGCCGGAGGGTCGCGTCTCAGCTCTTCACGAAGGCGAGGAGGTCCGGGTTCACCACCTCGGGGTGCGTGGTGCACATGCCGTGCGGCAGGCCGGCGTAGGTCTTCAGCTCGCCCTTCGCCAGCAGTTTGGCCGAGAGCGGCGCGGAGTCGGCGTAGGGGACGATCTGGTCGTCGTCGCCGTGCATCACCAGCACCGGCACGTCGATCGCCTTCAGGTCCTCGGTGAAGTCGGTCTCGGAGAAGGCCTTGATGCAGTCGTAGTGGGCCTTGATGCCGCCCATCATCCCCTGCCGCCACCAGTGGGTGATGACGCCCTGGTCGACCTTCGCCCCGTCGCGGTTGTAGCCGTAGAAGGGGCCGGAGGGGAGATCCATGTAGAACTGCGCCCGATTGGCGGCGAGGGCGGTGCGCAGGCCGTCGAACACCTCGATCGGCAAGCCGCCGGGGTTGGCCTCGGTCTGGACCATGATCGGCGGTACGGCGCCGATGAGCACCGCCTTTGCCACCCGCCCCGGCTTGGCGCGCGCCACGTAGCGCGTCGCCTCGCCGCCGCCGGTGGAGTGGCCGATGTGGATCGCACCCTCGAGATCGAGCGCGTCGGTCAGTGCGGCGACGTCGGCGGCGTAGGTGTCCATCTCGTTGCCGGTGTCGGTCTGCGTCGAGCGACCGTGGCCGCGCCGGTCGTGGGCGATGACGCGATATCCCGCGAGCAGGAAGTACATCATCTGGTTGTCCCAGTCGTCCGCGGTCAGCGGCCAGCCGTGATGAAAGACGATGGGCGTCGCGTCCTTCGGACCCCAGTCCTTGTAGAAGATCTCCGTGCCGTCGCTGGTGGTGACGAAAGACATGTCTGTCGGTCCTTGTTGGCTCTGCTGTGCGATGAGTGGGAAAGGCAGGGCGGCGGCGGCCACCATCGTGGCCCCGCCCAGGAGCGTGGTGCGCCGGGTGAGCGGGAAACGGCTCATGGCGCCCACGCGGAAAACACGGGGGCGGCACTGTCGCCCCCGACACGTGCGGTGGCCGGCGGGTGTGACCACGCCACCGCCGGGGGCGCCGTGCGGTGGCCGGCGTCCACCGGGCCCTGCCCGGAGGAGAGGTCGGCGGTGAGGGTCTGTCGCTGTGGTGGCATCATGAGCAACTCCAAAGCTGCGAAATCGATGATGGCGAACGTTGGCGGTGACGCGCCCGGCGCCCTTCGCGGGGGGTGCGCAGACGCGTCATCGGGCGGCCTTATTGCCGAGCGTGCGTGCGGCGATCGGTGCCGGCCCGGTAGACGACGCCGAACGCGGCCCGGGCCCGGACGCCGGCACGGTGGATCGCCGCTCCAAGGGCGATCGTCCCCTCCGCCGGCAGGACGCGGGCCAAGCACGCGACATCCGGCGCGCCGGCGGGGAGATCGTCCGCGGAGTGGGCGTCCCCCTCGACGGCGACGCCGCCCTTGCCGCGTCCATGGGAGGGCGCGGACAGGCCGGCAGGAGGGGGAATTCGCGCGCCGTGACGGTGGAGGTCCATGGCCCGTAATGTGCAATCAACGCCGCACGGCATGAAATTATACAGGCGTATAGCAGACGCCGGACCCGGCGCGGGGCTACGCCGAGGGTCGCCCCGAGGGCGCGCGCATGCGGCAAGGTTTCACCCTATGGCCTGGTGTCCGTTCCATCCACACAGCCGGCCGCCCCGTTCGGGCGGACGTGTCGAGCGCCGGCACCGGTTGGCCGCGATGAGCGGCGCCGCCCGCCCGCGATGACCGGTGGCGGCCCGCCCGTGGCCCGTCCCATCGTCGCGGTCGTCGACGACGACCCGCACATGCGGGCCGCGCTGGAGCGGCTGCTGCGGTCGATCGGTTATCGGGTGGCGACGTTCGAGGGGACGGCCCAGCTTCTGGCTCACCGCGATCCGGGGGCGCTGCTGTGCGTGCTCGTCGACCTTCAGATGCCCGGCATCGACGGTGTCGCGCTGACGGCGACACTGACCGCGCGATACCCGTCGCTGCCGGTGCTGGCGATGACGGCCTATCCCGGCGAGGCGGTCCGCCGCCGCGCGATGGACGCCGGCGCGGTCGCCTTCCTGGCCAAGCCGCTCGACGCGGCGCTCCTCGAGGCGCATCTCGCCCTGGTGGCGCGCGCGAGTGGCTGACCGGCCGACCGTGACGAGCCGCGATGGGCGTCGGCGCCCGCTCGGAGCGGGTGGGCGGCACCGGCGGCGGCCGGCGCGGTGCCGTGACGTTGTGCCGAGGCGCGGCGCGTGCGATGCACGGCGTCCGGCATCCGGCATCCGGCGCCGAGCCGGGGCGCGGGCCGCCGCCCGCACTCGAGCCGAGGCCATCGCCATGCGACCCACCGAAGCCCACCGCAGATCCGCCCCGGTGCAGGTCCAGGTCCAAGCCCAGGCCCAGGCCCCAGCGCGGATACCCGCGGCGGCCGCTCCGGCGAGGGGGTGAGATGGGGCCGCTCCAGGGACTGCGCATCCTCGATCTGACATCGGTGCTGATGGGGCCATTCGCGACGCAGATCCTGGGTGACTTCGGCGCCGAGGTGACGAAGGTCGAGGCTCTCGCCGGCGACCTGGTGCGCCGGAGCGGCTGGCGCCGACCCTCGGCGAGCACGGCGTGGAGGTGCTGACCGAGGCGGGGTATTCCAGAGACGAGATCCGCGCGCTGGCCGATGCCGGCATGGTGCGGATCGACGGGGACGGCTGACGATGGACTTTGCACTCACCGACGACCAGGCGGCGATCCGCGACGCGATCGAGCGGATCTGCGCCCGCTTCGGCGACGACTATTGGCTGGAGAAGGACCGCGGCGGCGGCTTTCCGACCGACTTCTACGACGCCCTCGCCGGCGAGGGATGGCTCGGCATCTGCACGGCCGAGGCGCACGGCGGGGCCGGCCTCGGCGTCAGCGAGGCGGCGATCATGATGCGCCAGATCGCCGAGAGCGGGGCGGGTCTTTCCGGCGCGTCGGCGGTCCATATCAACATCTTCGGGCTGAAGCCGGTGGACGTCTACGGCACCGAGGCGCAGAAGGCGCGCATGATCCGGCCGATGGCGGAGGGCCGGGAGAAGGCCTGCTTCGGCGTCACCGAGCCCGATACCGGCCTCAACACCACGCAGCTGAAGCTGCGCGCCGAGAAGCGCGGCGACCGCTATGTGGTGAACGGGCAGAAGGTGTGGATCTCGACCGCGCAGGTGGCGGACAATATCCTGCTCCTCGCCCGCACAACTCCGCTGGAAGAGGTCGCCAAGCCGACCCACGGCCTCAGCCTCTTCTACACTCCGTTCGACCGCGACCGTATCAGCGTGCGCGAGATCGAGAAGATGGGCCGCAAGGCGGTCGACTCCAACGAGCTTTTCTTCGCCGACTTCGAGATCCCGGAGGGCGACCGGATCGGCGAGGAAGGGCGCGGATTCGAGTATATCCTGCATGGGATGAACCCGGAGCGGATCCTGATCGCGGCGGAGGCGATCGGCCTCGGCTTCGCCGCGCTCGCGAAGGCGACGGCGTACGCCAAGGAGCGCAACGTCTTCAACCGGCCGATCGGCCAGAACCAGGCGATCCAGCATCCGCTGGCGGTCTGCCACAGCGAACTCGAGGCGGCCTGGCTCGTCACCCTCAAGGCGGCGTGGGAGTACGACAACGGCCTGCCGTGCGGCGCTTCGGCCAACATGGCGAAGTATCTCGCCGGGGAGGCCGGGTTCAACGCCTGCCAACAGGCGGTGATGACGCACGGCGGCTTCGGCTACGCGAAGGAATATCACGTCGAGCGCTACCTGCGTGAAAGCCTCATCCCGCGTATCGCGCCGGTCTCGCCGCAACTCGCGCTGTGCTTCATCGCCGAGCGGGTGCTGGGGCTGCCGAAGTCCTATTGAGGGATGCCCCGCGGCCTCGTCGCCGGGCGCGATCCAGCCACGCGCGGCGGAAAAGCTGGCAGTTCAAACCCGAGCAACCAGATTGGGATATAGGGGGATGGCCCCCGCCGTCCCCAGCCGCGCCGAAGACCGATGATCTCACAAAAAGCCCAATACGCCCTCAAAGCGCTCGTGATCCTCGCCAAGCTCGGCGAGAACGACGCGCTGACGACCGCCCAGATCGCCGAGCAGCGCAAGATTCCGCGCAAGTTCCTCGAACAGATCCTCCTGGAGCTGAAGCGGCACGGCATCGTCGCCAGCCGTCGCGGGCGGGACGGCGGCTACATGCTCTTGAAGAAGGCGGACGCGATCACCTTCGGCGAGGTGCTGCGGATCGTCGACGGTCCGTTGGCGCCGCTGCCGTGCCTCTCCAAGGTCGCCTATCGCCAGTGCGAGGGCTGCATCGACGAGACGACCTGCGAGGTCCGGCGCGTGTTCGAGCTCGTCACCAGCGCGACGCGGGCGGTGCTGGACCGGGCCACCGTGGCCGACGCGATCGGCACCGACGACGAGGAGTTGGCGAGGTTCATGATCCCGCGCGCGGCCTAACTTGACAATCCCTACCGATTAAATAGGCTTTAGGGGCATTCCATCGAGGAGGCTCTGATGCCCCGTCTGCGAACTGCTCTTCTCCTGTCGACGGCGTTCGGCATGTCCGCGCTCAGCGGCGCCATCGTCCCGGCCCTGGCCGACACGACGCTGCTCAACGTGTCGTACGATCCGACCCGCGAACTCTACAAAGATTTCAACGCCGCCTTCGCCGAGCACTACAGGGAGGCGACCGGAGAGCGCGTGAACGTGCGCATGTCGCACGGCGGCTCCGGGAAGCAGGCGCGCTCCGTCATCGACGGGCTGGAGGCCGACATCGTCACCCTCGCGATCTCGATCGACATCGACGAGATCGCCGACGTGACCGGCAAGATCCCGGCCGACTGGCAGGCCCGCCTGCCGAACGCCAGCTCGCCCTACACCTCGACCATCGTCTTCCTGGTGCGCGAGGGCAATCCGAAGGGGCTGACCGACTGGGACGATCTCGTCGCCAAGGGCGTCGAGGTCATCACGCCGAACCCGAAGACCTCCGGCGGTGCCCGCTGGAACTACCTCGCGGCCTGGATATGGGCGCTGGAGGCGTATGGCGGCGACGAGGCGAGGGTGAAGGATTACATTACCGCCCTCTACCGCAACGTCCCGGTGCTGGACACCGGCGCACGTGGCGCCACTACGACGTTCAGCCAGCGCGGCATCGGCGACGTGCTGCTCGCCTGGGAGAACGAGGCCTACCTCACCCTGCAGGACCTGGGTGAGGACAACTTCGACATCGTCGTCCCCTCGGTCTCCATCCTCGCCGAGCCGCCGGTGACGCTGGTCGACGGCAACGTCGACGCCAACGGCACGCGCGAGGTCGCCGAGGCCTATCTCGCGTATCTCTACTCGCCCGAGGGCCAGACGCTGGCGGCCAAGCACTTCTACCGCCCCGCCAATCCCGATGCGGTCGACCCTGCGGCGCTCGCCTTCTTCCCCGAGGTGCGGCGCGTGCGCGTCGAGGACGTGTTCGGCTCGTGGGACGTGGCGCAGGAGCGCCACTTCGCCAACGGCGGCCTGTTCGACCAGATCTACAAGCCGGGCAGCTGACCCATGGAACTCGCCGCCACCGCATCCGCCGCCGCGCCTTTGCGGTGGCGGTTCCGCAGGCCGAGCGTGATCCCGGGCTTCGGCCTCACGTTCGGCTACACGTTGGCCTATCTCGGCCTCGTCGTCCTCATCCCGCTGTCGGCTCTCGTCGTCCACGCGGCCGGGCTGGGGTGGACGGAGTTCGCCGCCCTCGCCATGGACCGGCGCACGCTCGACGCGCTGCGTCTCTCCTTCGGCACCGCAATGGTCGCGGCGCTGATCAACGTCGTCTTCGGCGTCCTCGTCGCCTGGGTGCTGGTGCGCTACCGCTTCCCCGGCCGGCGCGTCGTCGACGCGATGGTGGACCTTCCCTTCGCGCTCCCGACCGCCGTCGCCGGCATCGCGCTGACGGCGATCTACGCGCCCACCGGTTGGGTCGGCGCGCCGCTCGCCGCGCTGGGGCTCAAGGTCGCCTATACGCCGCTGGGCATCGTGGTCGCGCTCGTCTTCGTCGGCCTGCCGTTCGTGGTGCGCACGGTGCAGCCGATGATCGCCGAGATCGACCGCGAAGTGGAGGAGGCGGCCGCCTCGCTCGGCGCCGGCCGGCGCGACACGGTGCGGCGCGTCGTCCTGCCGGCGCTGACACCGGCGATCCTCACCGGCTTCGCGCTGGCGCTGGCGCGTGGCGTCGGCGAGTACGGCTCGGTGATCTTCATCGCCGGCAACCTGCCTTACGTGTCGGAGATCGCACCGCTCCTGATCGTCATCCGCCTGGAGGAGTTCAACGTCCCGGCGGCGACGGCTCTGGCGACGATGATGCTCGCGATCGCCTTCGCGATGCTCTTCGCCATCAACCTCATTCAAGCCTGGAGCCGTGCGCGCTATGGCCAGTGACACGCTCGCCCTCGGGCGCCCGCGCCCTCTCGCCGCCCCCTCGGCGGTGACGGAGGGGGCGGCCACGCGCGGCGTCTTCATCGCCGTGGCGCTCGCCTTCCTCGGCCTCTTCCTGTTCCTGCCGCTCGTCGCGGTGTTCACCGAGGCACTGCGCCAGGGCATCGGCGCCTACCTCGCGGCACTCGTCGAGCCGGACGCGATCTCCGCCATCCGTTTGACGCTCACCGTCGCCGCCATCGCCGTGCCGCTCAATTGCGTCTTCGGCGTCGCGGCGGCCTGGGCGATCGCCAAGTTCGAGTTCCGCGGCAAGGCCTTCCTGATCACGCTGATCGACCTGCCGTTCTCCGTCTCGCCGGTGATCGCGGGGTTGGTCTTCGTGCTCCTCTTCGGCTCCGGCAGCGTGCTGGGCCCGGTCCTGAAGAGCCACGGCGTCGAGGTGCTGTTCGCGGTGCCCGGCATCGTGCTGGCGACGCTCTTCGTCACCTTCCCGTTCGTCGCGCGCGAGCTGATCCCGCTGATGCAGGACCAGGGCACCGGCGACGAGGAGGCGGCCCTCTCGCTCGGCGCCTCGGGCTGGCAGACGTTTCGCTACGTCACGCTCCCCAACGCCAAATGGGGCCTGCTCTACGGCGTGCTCCTGTGCAATGCGCGGGCGATGGGCGAGTTCGGGGCGGTGTCGGTCGTATCCGGTCACATCCGCGGCCTCACCAACACGATGCCGCTGCACGTCGAAATCCTCTACAACGAGTACAACTTCGTCGCCGCCTTCGCGGTGGCCTCGCTGCTGGCGTTGCTGGCGCTCGTGACGCTGGTTCTCAAGACCGTGCTCGAGCCGCGCGCCACCCATTCCCCGCAGCCCGCCCCATGAGCGCGCGCGAGAGACGAGGTCGCGCCGAGAGCGCGTGTGTCTTCCATGTCCATCCGGTGCGCCGCGTGCGACCGGCCAGGGGAGAGATCGCCCGATGAGCCTGAGCATCCGTGCCGTGTCGAAAGCGTTCGACCGCTATCCTGCCCTGCATGACGCCTCGCTGGAGATCGCCGGCGGCGAGCTCGTCGCCCTCGTCGGCCCGTCGGGCTCGGGCAAGACGACGCTGCTGCGTCTCATCGCGGGGCTCGAGTTTCCCACCACCGGCGAGATCCTGTTCGACGGGGAGGATGCGGCGATGCGCTCCGTGCGCGACCGCAAGGTGGGCTTCGTGTTCCAGCACTATGCCCTCTTCCGCCACATGAGCGTGATCGACAACGTGCGCTTCGGCCTGAAGGTGCGCCCGCGCGGCAATCGACCCAGCGAGGCCGAGCAGCGGCGCCGCGCCGAGGATCTCCTCGACCTCGTCCAGCTCACCGGGCTCGGCGGGCGCTATCCGGCGCAGCTCTCCGGCGGGCAGCGGCAGCGCGTGGCGCTGGCCCGGGCCATGGCGATCGAGCCCAAGGTGCTGCTGCTCGACGAGCCGTTCGGCGCGCTCGACGCCAAGGTGCGCAAGGAGCTGCGCCGCTGGCTGCGCGAAATCCACGAGCAGACCGGCCACACCACCGTCTTCGTCACCCACGACCAGGAGGAGGCGCTGGAGCTGGCCGACCGCGTGGTGGTGATGAGCCGCGGCCGGATCGAGCAGGTGGGCACGCCGGACGAGATCTACGACCGCCCGGCCACCGCCTTCGTGCACGGCTTCATCGGCGAGGCGTCGGCGCTGCCGGTGGCGCTGTGCCGCGGCGAGGTGTTCTTCGCCGATCGGCCGATAGGCCTGACCGCACCGGGCGACGGCGCCGCGGAACTCTACTTCCGCCCCCACGCGGTAGACCTGTTGCGGGACGCCCGCGAGGCGATTACCGGCGTCGTGCGCGGCAGCCGGCGGATCGCGGGGCTGCGGCGGCTGGAGCTGGAGGTCGACGGCGCGGTGCGGCGCGTCGAGATCGACGTGCCGGCGCATCACCCCGCCGAGGTGGGACGGTCGATCGCCTTCCGGCCCGTGGTGTGCCGCATCTACGGTGCGGGCGGGCCGATCGAGGGGCGATCGGCGCCGCGGCTCCTGGCCAACGCGTAGGGCAGGCGCGCCGGCCTACGCGGCCGGCGCGTCGATCTGGCTAACGTGGGCGGCGACCACCTGCCAGCCCTCGGGGAAGCGCACCCAGGTCTGGCTCTGGCGTCCGATGCGGCCGGGAGTGCGGTGGAACAGCGTCATGGCGGTCGCGAAGTCGGCGCCGAAGGTGGTGATGACGGTGCGCGACAGCGTGCGGTCGAGGCCGGCCGGCGAACGCCCGGCGCGGAACGCCTTGATCTCGTCGAAGCCGTAGAGGTTTTCGCCGCCGCCGTAGCGGATCGTATAGTCGGCCCCGCGGAAGAGGGCGTCGAGGCTGTCGACGTCGTTGGTGACGAGCGCCTCCTCGTAGCGCGCGAACGCGGCCGTGACTTCGGCGAGGACGTCGGGTCGGTTGATTTCCATGGTCGTCTCCATCAGGCGGCTCGTGCCGCGGGCGCGGCGCACACGCCCTCGTCCTCCAGCCGCTTGGCGGCGGCGAGAGCCAGGTCCTCGCGCCAGGCGGGGGCGATGAGTTGCACCCCGGCCGGCAGTTCGCCCGGCACCTGCACCGGGACATTCACCACCGGCAGTCCCACGAACGAGATCGGCTGGGTGTAGATGCCGATATTGGGCCGCAACAGCACCTCCTCGCCGCCGATCATGGTGGTGGTGGCGCCCAGGGCCGGGGCGCGCATCGGTGTCGTCGGCGCGACGAGCACGTCCACCTCGGCGAAGAGGGCGCGCATGGTGGCGCGGAAGGCGAGGCGCGCGCGCTGGGCGCGGACGTAGTGGATGCCCGGAATCAGCGTGCCGGCGAGCAGGCGGTCGCGGGTCGCCGGGTCGAAGTCGTCCGGCCGCGTGCGCAGGTTGCCGAGGTGCAGCGCCGCCCCCTCGACGTTGGAAATGATGTAGGCGGCCGAGCGGGCGGCCTCGATGCCCTGGGCGGTCAGTTCCTCGCCGGCGCCGAGCGCCTGGGCGACGCGGTCGGCGGCGGCGTCGGTCGCCGGGTCGCCCTGGCCGCGGAACCAGCCGCCGAGGCGTGCCACGCGCAGCGCCCGCCGCGCGCCGTTGACGCCGACCATGCCGCTGACGGCCGGCGCGTCGCGCGTGCAGGCCGGGTCGCCGGCGTCGTAGCCTTGCATCGCGTCGAAGGCGAGGGCGAGATCGGTCACGCACCGCGCCATGGGGCCGAGATGGTCGAGGCTGTCGACGAACGGGAAGGTGCCGGTGCGCGGCAGGCGGCCATAGGTCGGCTTCATTCCGAAGATGCCGCAGAAGGCGGAGGGAACGCGGATCGACCCGTTGGTGTCCGACCCCAACGCCAGCGGCACCAGCCCGCCGGCCACCGCCGCGCCGGAGCCTCCGGAGGAGCCGCCCGTCATCCGCGTGGTGTCGTGCGGGTTGCGCGAGGGGCCGTCGTGCGCGTTCTCGCCGGTGAAGTCGTAGGCGTATTCGCCCATGTTGAGGGCGCCGGCGGTCAGCGCGCCGGCCGCGGCGAGGCGGCTCACCACCACCGCGTCCGCCGTCGCGGGCGCCGCGTCGCGTTGGATCCGGGATCCCGCCAGCGTCACCACGCCGTTGAGGTCGTAGAGGTTCTTGACCGCGAAGGGGACGCCGGCGAGGCGGCCCACCGGGACCCCGGCGCGCACCTTGGCGTCGACCGCATCCGCCTCGGCGAGGAGGCGTTCGGCGGTGACGTGGGTGAAGGCGCCGAGCGCGTCGTTGCCGGCGGCGATACGGGCGAGCGCCGCCTCGGCGACCTCGCGCGCCGAGACGCGGGCGCCGGCGACGGCGGCGGCGATCCCGGCCGCGGTGGCGAGTTCGGGGGCGTGCGTCATGGCCGGAAGGTCGGCGCGGCTTCGTTGCCCACGGGGCCGATGCGCTCGGCCACGGCGAGGCTCGTCGCAAGGTGCATCGCGACGCCCGCGCGCTGTCGGGGCGTGATCGTCAGCCCGGCGAGGAGCGGGGCCGCGTCGATCGCGGGATCGGGCGAGGGAGGGGCGTCGGAAGTCTCGGGCACTTGGCATTCCATCGTGGTCTGGAGACCGGATGGAGGCAAGCACCGCGCCATGCAAGAGGCAAATGGTGCCGGGCCTACTCCGCCGCGCGCGCCGGCTTGGCCCAGACTTCGGCGTCGGGGTCGTGCACATGGGCGGCGCCGCCGGCGATGAAGGCGTCGATCTCCGCCGCCGCGTAGCCGAGACCGGCGAGGAGGGGGCGGGTGTGTTCGCCCAGCAGCGGCGGCGGCAGGTTCGGCTCGGCTTCGCCGGTTGCGGCCGGCAGCGGCAGGTCGGGCGAGGCGAAGGCATAGCCGGCGAAGTCGAACTCGGCGTACTTCCTGGGCTCGCGCGCCTGGGGGACGGTCAGCACGCGGTCGGCCGACAGGACCTCGGTGTAGCCGGCGCCCGCGTCGGCGAGACGGGCGGCGAGCGCGTCGAAGGGGAGGGCTTCCACCGCCGCGCGCACCGTCGCCTCGACCGTGTCGCGCTGGCGGCGGCGCTGGCGCAGCGTCGCCAGGTCGGGATCCTCGGCGAGGCCGGCGGCGCGGCAAAAGCGGCGCCAGTGCTCGTCGGTCAGCATCACGAGATAGATCCAGCGCTGGTCGGCGGTCCGGTAGGCGCCGTAGCCGGGCATGGCGAATTCCGCCGACGGTTCCTGCTCGGGCCGGCCGAGGAGCTGCGACTTCAGCTGCACGGCGACGAGATCGCGCGCGGCGACATGCAGTCCGGTCTCGTAGAGGCCGAGATCGAGGTTGCGGCGTTCGGGCTGGTCGTCGCCGGCCAGCAGCGCGCCCAGGATGGCGATCACCGCGTACGAGCCGGCGAACTGGTCGTGATAGGAGGGGCCGAGACGCGAGGGGCGGCCGTCCACCCGGTTGGCGTACATGACGCCGGTGGCGGCCTCGGCGATGGGATTGGAGGCCGGCTCGTCCGCCAGCGGCCCCTCACCGTAGCCCTTGATATGGCAGTAGACGAGGGCTGAGTTGAGGGCCGCGCACCGCTGGTAGGTGACATCGAGGCGCCGCGCCGCGCCCGGCGAGAGATTGTGCAGGACGATGTCGGCCCCGGCGATGAGGCGGTCGAGGATCGCCTGCCCGTCGTCGCCGCGCAGGTCCAGGCAGATGCTCTTCTTGCCGCGGCTGTAGGCGATGTAGGTGCCGCTGGGGCCGCCGCGGACGAGCTTGCGCGTGGTGTCCCCGGCCGGCGGCTCGATCTTGATGACGGTGGCGCCGAGCTGGCTGAGGATATGCGCGGCGAAGGGGGCGGCGATCATGCTGCCGAGTTCGAGCACGGTTTTGCCGGCGAGGATCCCAGGCACCATCTCGTCATCCTTTGGTCGATCGATTTCCCGAATAAAATGCACAATCCATTGTCTCGCGCAATGCGAGACTCGCACCGCATCACGGCGCAGGCCTTGGGGTGCGATGCCAAATATCACGGCAATATGCTGATTTATGGCCGTGTTTTGCGATGCTAGGGTGTGGCGCGTGGTGCGCGGCCATCGCCGCGGCGACGTGACCGAGAGTCCCAAAACAAAAATAGGATGCACAATCTTGTTGACGGGAGCCGCGTCCTGCTCATACCGTCAGGGAAATAAAACATAAATGGGAGGTGACCGGTGCTACACCGTACAATGCGCACATCCTGGCTGCCCGCCGCCGCAGTCGCGCTGCTCTGCAGTGCCGGTGTCGGTCCGGCCTTTGCCCAGGATCCCGGAATCGACACCGAAAACAAGACCGTGACCGTGGGTGCCTTCACCCCGATCACCGGGCCGGTGCCGTTCTACGCCATCCTGACCCACGCCGCTGATGCATTCTACCGCAACCTCAACGAGAACGGCGGCATCGACGGCTGGACCGTGAAATACGTCACCAAGGACGACGGCTACGAGCCGGCCCGCTCCGTCGCCGCGACGCGGCAGATGGTGGAGGACGAGGGGATCTTCGCTCTCTCCGCCGCGGTCGGCACCGCCACCAACGTCGCCGTGATCCCCTACGCCAAGGAGGTCGGCCTGCCGATGGTGAGCCCGATCGGCGGCGCCAGCGCGTTCTTCACTGAGGCCAACATCTTCCCGCTGCTGCCGGATTACGGCTGGTCCGCCGCCTCCAACGCCGACTTCGCGGTCAAGGACCTCGGCCTTCAGAAGGTCGCCCTCCTGTGGGAGAACGACGAACTCGGCCGCTCCGCCAAGCGCGGGTTCGACGCCTACATGGCCGATGCCGGCATCGAGCCCGCCGAGTCGGTCTCGTTCGACGTGAAGACCACCAATTTCTCACCGCAGATCCGCCGCATCGCCAACTCCGGCGCCGAGGCGGTCGTCCTCTTCGGCTCCAACGCCAACCTCGCCGCGGCGCTCAAGGCGGCGGACCTGCAGGGCCTCGACGTGAAGTGGTTCGCCCCCTTCTTCGCCGCCGACCCGTCCACCTTCAAGCTCGCCGGCGACCTCCTCGACGGCGTCTACTTCTCGTCCTGGCTGCTGCCGCTGTCGTCCGAGGACGACAACATCGCCGCCTACCGCGAGGCGATCGGCGAGTACTATCCGGACGATCCGGTGGGTGTCTTCGGCCTCAACGGCTGGAGCAACGCGGCCCTCTTCGCCGAAGGCTTCCGGGCGCTGCTCGCCAGCGGCGAGGAGCTGACGCGTGAGAACCTCATCGCCGCGCTCGAGACGCTGGACGGGGCCACCGTCGGCGGTGCGCAGGGCATCTCGTTCGAGCCCGGCGACCACCGCGGCACGCGCCAGGAAGGCGTGATCCAGGCGCAGGACGGCGAGTTCGTCCTCGTGAAGGACTTCCGGCCCTACCCGGCCGTGGTCTTCGACGCCCCCGCGAACTGATCCCGCGATCCGGCGCCTCGCACCCCGCGAGGCGCCACACTTTTCTATTCGGAGAGCACAATGACGCTCCAACCCCTCAGCGGGCCGCCCCGGCTCGAAGGACAGGTCGCGCTCGTGACGGGCGCGGCCGGTGGCATCGGCAAGGCGACCGCCCTCCTCCTCGCAGAGGCGGGTGCCACCGTGATCGCGACCGACATCGCCGACGCCGTCGCCTTCGACCGGCCCGGCATCGACTACCGGCGCTACGACGTCACCTCCATCCCGCAGACGGACGCCCTCGTCGCCGCCGTCCAGGCCGATCACGGCAGGATCGACATCCTGATCCTGTGTGCCGGCACCATCTCGCACCGCCCGCTCGCCGAAAGCTCCGACGAGGAGTGGCAGGCGATGCTCGACGTCAACCTCATGGGCGTCGTCCACCCGGTGCGGGCGATCTTCCCGCTGATGAGCGAGGCCGGCTACGGCAAGATCGTCGCGCTCGGCTCGATCGCCGCCAAGATCGGCGGTGTGGCCTCGGGGCCGGCCTACGTCGCCGCCAAGTCGGCGGTGCACGGGCTGATGAAGTGGGTCGCCAAGGCGGGCGCGGCCAAGGGCGTCTACGCCTCGGTGATCGCGCCGGGGCCGGTGGAGACGCCGATGTGGCAGACGGTGACGCAGCGCGCCGCCCCCTCCGCCAACGGCAACGTGCCGCTCGGCCGCTACGGCCAGCCGGAAGACATCGCCCAGGCGATCCTCTTCCTCTGTTCGCCGCAATCGAATTGGATCACCGGCACCGTTCTGGATGTGAACGGCGGCATGTTGATGGATTGATCATTATGAGCGCGCACCCCACCATCGGATTCGTCGGCCTCGGCGTCATGGGCGGCCCCATGTGCCGCAACGTCGCGACCAAGCACCCCGGCGACGTCCTCGCCTTCGACCTGTCGGCCGACGCCGTCGCCGCCCTCGCCGACACCGAGACCGAGGCGATGCCCTCCGTCGAGGCCCTCGCCGCCCGGGCGGACATCGTCCTGCTGTCGCTCCCGGGCGGGCCGCAGGTGGAGGCAGTCGCGCTCGGCCCCGTCAAGGCGAACGCCAAGCCGGGCAGCACGGTGGTCGACCTTTCGACGACCCCGGTCGCGGCCGCGCGCACGGTAGGGGAGGGGCTGGCCGCGGCCGGCATCGCCTTCGCCGACGCGCCGGTCGCCCGCACTCGCGAGGCGGCGCAGAAGGGCGCGCTCTCCATCATGGTCGGCGCCGCACCGGACGTCTTCGCCCGGATCGAGCCGGTGCTCGCCTACATGGCGACCGACATCACCCACGGCGGCGACGTCGGAGCCGGGCAGGTGCTCAAGCTCGTCAACAACATGCTCCTGTTCGAGAACGTCGTCGCGATCGCCGAGATGATGGTGCTCGCCGAGCGCGCCGGCGTCTCCGGCGAGGTGGTGCTGGAGGCCGTCTCCAAGGGCTCCGGCGACAGCTTCGCGCTGCGCAATCACGCCCGCAAGGCGATGCTCCCGCGCGACTTTCCGGAGAAGTCGTTCCCGCCCGAATACGTACTGAAGGACATCGGCTACGTCTTCGAGCTGGCACAGGAGACCGGCGTGCCGATCCGCGCGGCCGAGACGGTGCGCAAGTACTACGAGGCGGCGGTCGCGGCGGGGCTCGGCGGGCGCTATTTCCCCGGCGTCATCCGCCTCGTCGAGGACGGCACCTTCGCCGACGCGCCGACGACGGAGCCGGCGACATGACCGCCTTCTTCGACAGCCTCGCCTACGACCTCTTTCCGCTGGTCTGGTCGGGCATCGTCACCGGCTGCCTCTATGCGCTCGGCGCGCTGGGGCTGGTGATGATCTTCAAGTGCTCGCGGGTGGTGAACTTCAGCCACGGCAACGTCGCCGGGTTCGCCGCCTTCCTCGTCTACGGCTTCTCGTCCGGCGCGCTCCTGTCGCTCTCGTGGGGGGCGGCGGTGCTGTTCGCGGCGGTCTGCGTGGTGGTGATCGCCTTCCTCACCTACGCCGTCATCTCCCCGCTCATCCAGGGGTCGGATCTCACCGCCACCATCGCCACGCTCGGCGTCGGCCTCATCGTCCAGGGCGCGACGCTGCTCCTCTTCGGGGCCGATATCGTCAGCCTCGACCTGCCGGTCCCGCGGTTCGCGACCTCGGTGCTGGGCCTGCGCATCACCGGCTACGATCTCACCGTGCTCTCGGTCGCGGTGGTGACGATCGGCGCGCTCTTCATCGTCATCGACTTCACCAAGCTCGGCATCGCCTTCCGGGCGATCTCGGCCAACCCCTTCGCGGCCGAGGTGTGCGGGTTGAACCTCGCGCGGGTCCACGTGTTCGCCTGGGTCGTGGCGGCGGCGCTCGGCGTGGTGGGGGCGCTCCTCATCGTGCCGACGACCTTCCTCAGCGCGACCACCGTCGCCGCCTTCATGCTGCAAGCGTTCGCCGCGGCGGTGGTCGGCGGCTTCGCGAGCCTCCCCGGCAGCCTCATCGGCGGTATCCTGATCGGGATCCTCATGAACCTCTTCACCTTCTACGTCTCGCCCGAGTACTCGAGCACCTTCCTGCTCGTCGTCATCCTCGTGGCGCTGAACGCCTTCCCCAACGGGATCCTGGCGCCGGTGCGAGGCACGCGTGTCTGACGCGCTCGCCCCCGCGCCCGCGCCCGCCCGCGGCCCGGTCGCGATGCCTCTCGGGGCGCTGCTGTCACGGGCGGGGACGGTGCTCGTGGTCCTCGTGCTGGCGGCGCTGCCGCTCGTGCTGCAGGGGTCGTGGACCTATGCGCTCGGCATCACCTTCGCCAACGCGCTGGCGGTGCTCTCGGTCTCGGTGCTGGTGCGCTACGGCGGCGAAGTCTCGATCGGGCACGGCTTCTTCGCCGCGGTCGGCGCCTACACGGTCGCCATCATGGAGCAGCGGCTCGGGGTGTCGCTCCTCGTCTCGCTGCCGGTCGGCGTCGCGCTCGGCGTCGTCAGCGGGATCGCCTTCGCCTGGCCCTCGCGTAACATCTCCGGCATCTACCTCGCGGTGTCGACGATGGCGCTGGCGCTCGCTTTGCCGGAGCTGATCAACAACACCGCCACCTGGACCGGCGGATACCAGGGGCTCTATGTCGCCGAGCCCGTGGTGCCGGCCGTGCCGATGTCGCTCCAGCGCTATTATGTGCCGCTGATCGCGCTCGTCGCGGTGGCCGCGGCGTTGACGCAGCTGCGCCGCTCGCGCCAGGGCATGGCGATGCTGCTCGCCCGCACCCATCCCGACGCGGCCGACGCCTTCGGCACCCGCCGGGTCTGGGCGCGTGTCGCGGTGATGGGGATCAGCTGCGGCGTCGCCGCCTTCGCCGGGGCGGTCCTCGCCTTCGCCAGCTCCACCGTGTCGCCGAGCGGCTTCACCCTGTGGACGTCGATCTTCCTCCTCGTCGGCTCGGTGGTGAGCGTCTACGGCCTCACCTTGCCGCGCGCGCTGATCGGCGGTGCCTTCCTGACGCTGATCCCGCAGTTCCTGTCGGCCAACGGGGCGTGGATCCCGGTGATGTACGGCGTGGCGCTGCTGGCGGTGATCCTCGCCGGCCACTTCGCCCCCCGCCTCGGTGCCCTGATGCGCCGCTCGGGAGGGGCGTCATGACCGCCGCCCCCCGTTCGCTCGTCGGCGAGAAGGTCGCGCTCGCCTTCGGTGGCATCAAGGTGTTGCAGGGGCTCGACGTCGAGTTCCGCGCCGGCGAGATCACCGGCCTCATCGGCCCCAACGGTGCGGGCAAGACGAGCCTCTTCAACTGCCTCACCGGCGCCTACCGGCCCAATTCCGGCACCATCCGCTACGCCGGCGATCCGCTCGACGGGCTCGCCCCGGCCGAGCGGGCGCAGAAGGGCGTGGTGCGCAGCTTCCAGACCGTGGCGCTCTGTCCCGACCTCTCGGTGGTCGAGAACGTCATGATGGGTCTGGCACGCAACTATCACGCCGGCTGGCTGTCGGCCTTCCTGCCGCTCGCCCGCGGCCGGGCCGAGCGGCGCGAGATGCAGCAGAAGTCCCTCGCCGCGCTGGCGGAGCTGGGCCTCGACGGGGTCGCGGACCAGATGCCCGGCGCGCTGCCCCCCGGCACGCAGCGCCTGGTCGAGATCGCCCGCGCCATCGTCGGCAAGCCGTCCGTGCTGCTCCTCGACGAGCCCGCCGCCGGGCTCAACACCTCCGAGACGCGGGACCTCACGCGGGCGCTGCGCCGCCTCGCCGCGCCGGACCTCGTGATGGTCGTCGTCGAGCACGACATGGACCTCGTGATGTCGATCTGCGACCGGATCTACGTCCTCAACTTCGGTTCCTTCGTCGCCTGCGGGCCGCCGGCGGCGATCCAAAAGGACCCGGACGTGCAACGCATCTACCTGGGGACCGACGATGAGTGAGCTTCTGGCCGTCGAGAATCTCTCGGTCTTCTACGGCGCCAACGCGCAGGCGGTCGAGGACGTCTCGTTCTCGGTCGCGCCGGGCACGGTCGTGGCCCTCTTGGGGGCCAACGGCGCGGGCAAATCGTCGATCATGAAGGCGGTCGCCGGCCTCATCCGCGGCCGCGGCGCGATGAGGTTCGACGGCGAGCGGATCGAGACACTCGCCGCGCGCCACCGGGTCGCGCGCGGTATCGTCTACGTGCCGGAGGGGCGGCAGATCGTCGGCGAGCTGACGGTTCGCGAGAACCTCGTGCTGGGCGGCTACGCGCTCGCCGGCCAGGAGCGTCGGCGGCGGCTCGACATGGTGCTCGGCCTCTTCCCCGAGATCGCGGACAAGGCCAACGGCGGCGCCTGGCGGCTGTCGGGCGGCGAGCAGCAGATGCTGGCGATCGGCCGGGGCCTCATGGCCGGGCCGCGGCTGCTCCTGCTCGACGAGCCGTCCCTCGGCCTCGCCCCGCTGCTGGTGCGGCGCGTGTTCGATCGGCTGGCCGCCATCCGCGACGAGGGCGACCTCGCCATCCTCCTGGTGGAGCAGAACCTCGCCATGACGATGCGCCTCGCGAGCGAGATCCACTTCCTGCGCGGCGGCCGGCTGATCGGCCACAAGCGCGCCGCCGACCTCGAGGACGAGGCGGCGCGCCAGCAGGCGGTCGACACCTACCTCGGCGCCGCGGCGGCGGAATGACGGACGACAGCGCGATGACCTACGAGATCCACGCCATCCGCTACGCGGTGAACGAGACCCGCACACGCGGGCAGAACTTCATCCTGGAGGCGCGCCCCGACGAGCCGCTGACGCTCGACTTCTACTCTTGGGTGCTGATCGGCGAGGACAGCGCGATCGTCGTCGACACCGGGATGAACCCCGACAAAGCCCGCCGCCACGGCCACACGATGCTGACGAGCCCGGTCGACGCGTTGCGCGCGCTCGGCGTCGATCCGGAGCGGGTGGAAACGGTGATCCTGACCCACGCCCATTACGACCACCTCGGCCACCTCGATGCCTTCCCGGCCGCGCACTTCCATATGCAGGCCGAGGAGATGGCCTTCGTCACCGGCCCCTTCATGGGCCGCCCCTGGTTCCGCCGGGCCTACGAGGTGGACGAGATCACCCGCCTCGTCGAGCTTCTGCACGCCGGCCGCCTGGCGTTGCACGGGCGCGAGGCCGAGATCGCCGACGGCGTCACGGTCCACTGGGTCGGCGGGCATGCGCAGGGGCAGGAGGTGGTGCGGGTGCGCACCGCGCGCGGCTTCGTCGTCCTCGCCTCCGACGCGCTGCATTATTACGAGGAGTACGAGCGCGGTGTGCCGTTCGCGGTGGTGGTCAGCTCGGCCGACATGATCGCCGGTCACGAGACCATCCGCGCCCTCGCCGACAGTGACGACCATGTGGTGCCGGCGCACGATCCGCTCGTGGTGACGCGCTACCCCGCCTCGCGGCCCGATCTCGACGGGACGGCCGTGCGGGTGGACCTCGCCCCGAAATGCACGACTGGGGGCGGCGCCAGATGACGGATTGCACGAAAGCCGCCGGTTCAGGCTATGACAGGCGTTCGGCAAGAGGAACACGAACGCATGATGCATCAAACCAAGGAGGAGCGGGTTGCGGACTATCTGCGCGAGGGGATCATCTCCGGGCGCCTTCCGCGCGGCTCGAAGCTGAAGCAGGCCGAGATCGCGGCGGCGATCGGCACCAGCATCACACCCGTTCGCGAGGCGATCAAGCTCCTGGAGGCGGAGGGCTTCGTCCACGCCTCCTCACACAAGGGCGCGATCGTCGCCGAGTTCGACATCAATGCGACCGAGGAGATCGTCGACCTGCGCGTGACGCTGGAGTGCAAGCTGGCGCTGCGGGCGCTGGACCGGCTCGACCAGCAGGCACTGACGGAGCTGACCGGCCTCCAGTCCGAGATCGAGGCGGCATCGGAGCGCGGCGACAAGGACGCGGTGCGCGGCATCAACTACCGCTTTCACGAGATCATCTACCTCGCCGCCGAGCTGCCGATGACCCTGCGTTTCGTGCGGACGCTCTGGGCGCGCTACCCGTTCGACCTCATCAACAAGGTGGAATCGCGCATCGGCCGGGCCTCGGACGAGCACCGCGAGATGCTGCGCGCGATCATCGCGCGCGACGAAGCGGCGATGATCGCCGCGCTGCGCACGCACATCCGCGCGGGCTGGGAGGAATTCAAGTCGAGCTACGCCCGTTAGGGCGGGCTGACGGCTCCTCCACGCGCCCCCGCGCCACTTTCACACGATTGGAGCCGTGAATGACGACGAACTCGATCCTGCTCGTCATGGACATGATGAACGACCTCGTCCACCCGGAGGGCGCCGGGGCGAAGACCTATGCCGTGCTGATGCAGGAGCGCGGCGTCTACGAGGCGACCAAGACCGCCATCGCGCGGGCACGCGCCGCGGGCATGCTGGTCGGCTACGTTCGCGTCGGCTTCTCGCCGGACTACCGCGAGTGCCCGCCCGAGTCGCCGGTCTTCTCCAAGGCGCGGGACAACGGGCTCTTCAAGCTCGGCACCTGGGGCACCGAGGTCTTCGCCGACTTCGCGCCGCAGGAGGGGGATCCCGATATCGTCAAGCACCGTGTCAGCCCGTTCTACGCGACCAAGCTGGAACCCCTTCTGCGCGCCAACGCGATCGACCGGCTGGTGCTGGCGGGTGTTTCCACCAACGGCGTCGTCTCGGCGGCCGTGCGCGAGGGGCATGACCGCGACTATGCCTGCGTGCTCCTGGAGGACTGCTGCGCCGGCGCGACGGCGGAGGAGCACGAGCACGCCATGTCCGGCCTGAAGCGCTACGCGACCGTCAGCACCGCCGCCGGCTTCGATATCTGACGGCCCCCAAAATGATGCATCGTATGGGCGCGCTGCCGAGCGCACCCATGGCCCTGCGACCGGGAAGTTCGCAGAAAGTCCGCTGAAATGAGAGAATGATGTGGGGAATATAGCGTCACGGCGGCATTGACGCCTCTTATAAAGAATGCATTCTATATCAAGACATCTGCGGCGCCGCACGAGCCTCCCGCGCTCGCCCGCCGAACCGGCGGACGCGCCTCGCGCGACACCGGACGACCCCATGACACGCCAACGCTCACCGGAGTGACCCGCCTTGACCACCCTCGACACCGTAGAGAAGCCCAAGCACGACGTCGGCGCCGCCCCCGCCGAAGGCAAGATCACCGACGAGGCCATCGCCAAGGCGCGTGACATGATCGGCCTGCAACTGCGCCCCGAAGGCCCTTATCTGCAGGACGCCACCACCGACACGCTGCGCAACTGGTGCAACGGCATCGGCGATCTCAACCCGCTCTATCGCGACCTCGAGTACGGGCGGCAGTCGCGCTACGGCACCCAGCTCGCCCACCCGATGTTCCCGATGGCGTTCGGCTGGATCGGCCGCACCCGCTGGGGCCTCCCCGGCGTCCACGGCTTCTACGCCGGCAACGACTGGGAGCTGTTCCGCCACATCCGCCCCGGCGACCGCATCAGCGCCATCGAGCGCGTGGTCGGCGTGGAGGAGAAGGAATCGAAGTTCTCCGGCCGGCTCGTCCTGCAATACGTCGAGGCGAGCTACACCAATCAGCGCGGCGAGCTGGTCGCCCGCGGCCTCGGCACCTGCACCCGCCACGAGCGCAAGGCCGCCCGCGACGCCGGCAAGTACAAGGACATCAAGACCCACGAATACACGCCGGACGAGTACGAGAAGATCGACGAGGCGATCATGCGCGAGGACGAGCGCATGCGCGGCGCCAACGTGCGCTACTTCGAGGACGTGCGCGAAGGCGAGGAGCTGGACCCGATCGTGCGCGGCCCGCTCTCGCTGATGGATACGATGGGCTTCCTCGTCGGCTGCGGCCGCGGCCACACCCACGGTGTCGTCTTCAAGGCGGCGATGAAGCATCCCGGCCACTTCTTCCGCAATCCGGAGGCCGGCGGCGGCATCGAGTACACCGGGATCGGCCATCACCGCGAGTCGACCGCCAAGGAGGTCGGCGTGCCGGGCGTCTACGACTATGGCCCGCAGCGCTCCTCGTGGATGGCCTCGCTCGTCACCAACTGGATGGGCGACGCCGCCTTCCTGAAGCGCGTGCGCACCGAGATGCGCCGGTTCAACACCATGGGCGATTGCACCTGGTGCAAGGGCAAGGTGACGAAGAAGTACGTCAAGGACGGCCACGCGCTGGTCGACCTCGAGATCTGGGGCGAGAACCAGCGGGGCGAGATCACCACGCCTGGCCTCGCGACCGTCGTCCTGCCGTCGCGCGACCCCAACATTCCGGTGCACTTCGACGGGGCGGACCTCGATCTCGAACTGCCCGTCGTGCGCTGAGGGACGGCGGAGCCATGTCGACCGACAAGCCCCTCACCGGCATCACCGTGGTCGAGCACGCGCGCAGTGTCGCCGCCGCGTACGCAGGCCGGCTTCTCGCCGCGATGGGCGCCGAGGTCGTCATGGTCGAGCCGCCCGAGGGTTCCGCGCTGCGGCGCGAGCCCCCCTTCCTCGACCACGAGGAGGGCGTCAGCGCCCTTTTCGCCTACCACGCGGTCGGCAAGCGCAGCGTCGTCCTCGACCTCGCGACCCCGGCCGGGCGGGGCGATCTCGCCACGCTGCTCGCCGCGGCCGACATCTTCATCGACGACACCCCGCTCGCCGAGCGTCCCGCGCTGGGTCTCGACGAACCCGCCGTCGCCGCCCACCATCCGGGCCTCGTCCACCTCTCGGTGCTCCCCTTCGGCGCCAGCGGGCCGAAGGCGGGCTGGGCTGGCGAGGAGATCAACCTCGTGCACGCGGGCGGGGAGGGTTTCCTCCTCCCCAACGGCCTTTCGGTCGACCTCTTCCCGGATCGGCCGCCGCTCAAGGTCGCCGGGTATTTCGCGCAGATGCAGGGCGGCGTGACCGCCGTCTTCACCGGCCTCGCGGCGCTGTGGGCCGGCGGCGGGCGCGGCGTCGACGTCTCGGTGCAGGACGCCAACGTGGCCATCGGCTGCTTCGCCGTCCAGCGCCTCGGCGACGGGTCGCTGGAGCATCGTCACGAGCGCAATTTCCGCTACGGCGGCGTGGTGGAGTGCGCCGACGGCTTCGTCGAGCTGTTGACGCTGGAGGAGCGGCAATGGTCCGCGCTGGTGGAGTTGATGGACCGCCCCGCCTGGGCCACCGCCCCGGGGATGGACGACCCGGCCCACCGCAGCGCCCGCGGCGCCGACATCAACGAGCGCATCCGCGCCTGGGCCCGTGCCCACCCGGTCGGCGCGCTGGTGGCGCGCGCCCAGCGGCTGGGCGTGCCGATGGCCCCCTACAACACCCCCGGCGACGTTCTCGCCGACCCGCACGAGGAGGCGCGCCGGCTCTTCGGCGACGTCGCGATCGACGGCGTCGGCACGCTCCCGATGCAGACCGCGCCGTTCCGCTTCGGTCCCGAGCCGCTCGCCCTGTCTAGCGGTCCGCCGCAGCTCGGCGCGGACCAGGCCCTGGTGGATCGGGCGAGGCCGCAAAGCGCCCGGAGGATCAGCGCATGAGACCGCTCGAAGGCATCCGCATCGCCGACTTCACGGTGCATGCGGCGGGCCCCTTCTCGACGCACATGCTGTCGCTGATGGGGGCGGAGTGCATCAAGATCGAGACCGCGCTGCGGCCGGACATCTTCCGCAAGCCGCACACGGTCTATGGCCGGGCCGGCGCGGCGACGTTCGACCAGGTCTCCGCCAACAAGCTCTCCATCCGGCTGAACCTGAAGAAGGCCGAGGGCGTCGACCTCGCCAAGCGGCTCGTCGCGGTGTCGGACGTCGCGGCCGAGAGCTTCCGCGCCGGGGTGATGCACCGACTCGGCCTCGGCTACGAGGCGCTGGCGGCAGTGAAGCCCGACATCGTCATGGTGTCGATCTCCTCCTCCGGCCAGAGCGGCCCGGACTCGCACTTCGCCGGCTACGCTCCGCTGTTCGGCGCCTGGGGCGGGCTCGGCACCATGACGGGCTATCCCGACGGCCCGCCCGTCGAGATGCGCCACGTGATGGACCATTCGGTCGGCATGAACGCGGCCGCCGCTACCGTCGCCGCATTGCACCAGCGTCGCCGCACCGGACGCGGCGCGCATGTCGACGTCGCCGCGCGAGAGGTCGCCTCGGCGGTGATCGGCGAGACGCTGCTGGCCGCCGCCGCCGGCATCGCCCCGGAGCGCATCGGCAACGACGACCACCGCCGCGCCCCGCACGGCCTTTTCGCGACCGCCACGCCCGACCGCTGGCTGAGCCTCTCGGTGGGGTGCGATGTGCAGTGGCAGGCGCTGCTGGGCGTGATGGGCCGGACGGACCTCGCCGCCCCGCACCTCGCCACCCAGGCGGACCGGCACGCCAACCGCGACGCCCTGAGCCGGATCGTCGCCGCCTGGTGCGCCGGCCAGGATCCCGACGACGCCGTTGCGCGCCTGCAGCGGGCCGGCGTCCCCGCGCACCTGTCGTTCACCGCGCGCGACGTCGCGCAGGACGCCCACATGCGCCACCGCGGGACGATCGTCGACGTCACCGAGGACGGTGGGGCGGTGCGGGCCGCCGTCGGCCGACCGGCCCGCGTGACCGGCTGCGACGCGCCCGCCTTAGACCGCGGCACCCCCAAGCTCGGCGAGCACGAGGCCTACGTCTTCGGCGACCTGCTCGGTCTCAGCGAAGCGGCGATCACGGCCCTCGTCGACCGCGAGATCATCCACTGACCGACGGATCCCACCATGCCTGACACGACCTTTGCGCCGAGCGAGGATCCGGTCGCCGCCATCGGCCGCACCGAGACCGGCCACGACCTGATCGCGGCCGACCGCGTCGCTGCGCTCGCCGCCACGCTCGACGTCGATCCGCCGGCGCGCGAGTTGCCGCCCGGCTGGCACTGGCTGTACTTCAACCCGTTCGTCCGCCGCGGTGCGCTGGGCCGCGACGGTCACCCCAGGCGCGGCGGCTTCCTGCCCGACGCCGGCTTGCCGCGGCGCATGTGGGCCGGCGGGCGGCTCACCTACCACGCGCCGCTCCCCATCGGCGTTCAGGCGACGCGTGAGAGCACCATCCGCGACGTGGCGACCAAGGACGGCCGCAGCGGGCGGCTCGTGTTCGTCACCGTCGCGCACCGCGTCCACCACGAGGGGACGCTGTGCATCGAGGAGGAGCAGGACATCGTCTACCGCGAGGCCCAGCCCCCCGCCGCGCCCGGCACCGCCGCGCCGCAGGGCAAGCCCGCGCCGGACGACGCGACGTGGTCCGAGGAGGTCGCGCCCGACCCCGTGCTCCTGTTCCGCTATTCGGCGTTGACCGCCAACGGGCACCGCATCCACTACGACCGGCCCTACGCGATGGGGGAGGAGGGGTATCCCGGCCTCGTCGTTCACGGACCGCTGACGGCGACACTGCTGCAGGGACTCGCCGCCCGCTGCCGTCCGCACGAGCGCCTCGCGACCTTCTCCTTCCGCGGTATGGCGCCGCTCTTCTGCGATGCGCCGTTCCATCTGGAAGCGCGGGACAATGACAGTGAACTCGCGCTCTGGGCACGCGGGCCGGGCGGCCTGCTCGCCATGCAGGCGGAGGCGACCTTCCGGGCCTGACCCTCTGGCGACGTTTTCGCCCGCGACAACGCCGTCGGCAGCCTCTATGGAGAGCGCGATGGCGAAGTCGATGGCATCCGGCGGCCCCTGGCGGGCATCGGTGCCGCAAGCGCTGCGGGCGCTGCGGTCGCCTCTCGTCGCGCTCTGCGCGTTGCTGCTGCTCGCCAACCACCTCGCCCCGGTGGCGAGCTTCGGTGCGGACCATCCGTCGACCGCCCTGTGCCACGGCGCGGCGCCCACCGGCAGCAGCGACGACGGCGGCGGCGCCGGCGACCGCACGCACTTCCAGAGTTGCTGCTTCACCGCCGCGATGGGCCTCGTGCCCGCGGCCGTCGTCGCGCCGACGCGCGGCGCGCCGTGTCCCCGCAGCAGCCTGCCGGGCCTCTCCGCTCCGCTTGTCGCCGCGAGCGCGCCCAGCCACAAGCGCATCCGCGCCCCGCCCCTGGCCTGAATGACGACCCGCAACGATGCATGCGCGGCGGTTCCGCCCGCGCATCGCATCCTCGCACGCTCAATTCAGGACAGATAACATGACCATGATGACCCGTCTTCTCGGTGGGGCGACGGCGGCGGCCGCGCTCTTGTCTATGCCGCTCGCGGCGTTCGCCCACGTCAGCCTCGAGGTGGGGGAGGCGCCCGCCAACTCGACTTACAAGGCCATCTTTCGCGTGCCGCACGGCTGCGACGGGCAGGCGACCCGAACCTTCACCGTCGTCCTGCCCGAGGGCTTCATCGACGCCAAGCCCATGCCGAAGGCCGGCTGGACCTTGGAGACCGTGAAGGCCCCCTTCGCCAAGACCTACACGCTGTGGGGCGACCAGGTCTCCGAGGGCGTCACCGAGGTCCGCTGGAGCGACGGCAGCCTGGACGATGGCCACTACGACGAGTTCGTCGTGCGCGGCCGTGTCACCGGCTTCGCGCCCGGCACGCAGCTGCCGTTCAAGGCGGTGCAGACCTGCGCCGACGGCGAGGTTGCCTGGACCGAGGTCGCAGCGCCCGGCGCCGACCCTCACGACCTCGCGCATCCCGCCCCGGTGCTGACGGTCGCCGCCGGCGCCAAGGCCGACCACGCCGGCCATGCCGGGCACGAAGCCCCCGGCGCCGTGCCGGCCGAGGCGACGGTGGGCGATCTCACCGTGGCCACCGCCTGGATGCGCCAGCCCCCGCCGGGCGCCAACGTCGCCGGCGCCTACGTGACCGTCACCAACGCGGGCGACAGCGCGGATCGCCTGATGGGCGGAACGGTCCCCTTCGCCGACCGCTTCGAGGTGCACGAGATGAAGATGGCGGACGGTGTGATGACGATGGCCGAGGTCGACGGGGGGCTGGAGATCCCCGCCGGGAGCACCGTCGCGCTGACGCCGGGTGGTTACCACATCATGCTGATGGGCCTCGGCGACGCGCCGAACAAGGGCGTCGCGGTCCCGCTCACACTGACCTTCGAGAAGGCCGGCACCATCGAGGTGATGATGACCGTCGCGCCGATGGGCGCCGCCGCGCCGACCCCCGCCGCAAATCACAGTGGCGCGAACCACGGCGGCGCGAGCCACAGCACACACAAAAACTGACGGTCCGGGCGCTCCGGCGCCCGCTGGCCGCGCGCCCATCGCCGGGCGCGCGGCCATTGCCCAAAGGCATCCGGTGCCGGTGCCACCGCCGGCACATTCGATCTACAGTCGTCTCCGCCCAAAGGTTCGTACTGGACGCCTCCGCGCAACCAGCGATAGAGCCATTCACACTCTTTGAACCAGGATACTGCTGGAACCCTATGGCCCGCCTCTACGAAAGCCGCAAACGCATCCTCGTCACCGGTGGAGCCGGGTTTCTCGGCTCCCACTTGATCGACAGGCTCATCGATCAGGGTCACGAGGTTCTGTGCGTCGACAATCTGTTCACCGGCACGAAGCGCAATATCGACCACCTGCACACGCACCCGCGCTTCGAGTTCATGCGCCACGACGTGACCTTCCCGCTCTACGTGGAGGTCGACGAGATCTACAACCTCGCCTGCCCGGCCTCGCCCGTGCACTACCAGCACGACCCGGTGCAGACGACGAAGACGTCGGTCCTCGGCGCCATCAACATGCTCGGCCTCGCCAAGCGCCTGAAGGCGAAGATCATGCAGGCCTCCACCTCGGAGGTGTACGGCGATCCGAGCATCCACCCGCAGGCGGAGAGCTACTGGGGCAACGTCAACCCGATCGGCCCCCGCTCGTGCTACGACGAAGGCAAGCGCTGCGCCGAGACGCTGTTCTTCGACTACCAGCGGCAGCACGGTGTCGAGATCAAGGTCGTGCGCATCTTCAATACCTACGGGCCGCGCATGCACCATGCGGACGGGCGCGTCGTCTCCAACTTCATCGTCCAGGCGCTGAAGGGCGAGCCGATCACCATCTACGGCGACGGTCGGCAGACCCGCTCGTTCTGCTTCGTGGACGATCTGATCGAGGGATTCCTGCGGCTGATGGAGACGGGGCCGGAGGTGACCGGGCCGGTCAACATCGGCAATCCGAACGAGTTCACGATCCGCGACCTCGCCGAGCAGACTCTCGCCAAGGTCGGCGGCTCCAGCGCGCTGATCAACGAGCCGCTGCCCAAGGACGATCCCAAGCAGCGCCAGCCGGACATCACCCAGGCCAAAGCGGTGCTCGGCTGGCAGCCGACGGTGGAGTTGAGCGAGGGCCTCGACCGCACGATCGGCTACTTCCGCGACGCGCTGCCGCGCCTCGAAGGCTGACGCGGCCCGACGGCGGCGCCGGCACCGACCGCCGTCGTCGCTTTCCGGTGACTTGGTGCGCGATAGCAACACTGCTGGACCGGCTCTAAAATCTTGCGCTCGGCGTGCGTTGATCTACCTTACAATAACTAAAAAGAATGCCGTCCGCGCCGCTCCTTTGATCGGTTTCCCGGAGTTTGCCCGTCCGGCAAAGGCGGTCGACTGCCACAGAAAGAGGGACGACTCCCCATTTACGGACGCGTGAGCTAATGTGGCCGGTTCACGATCCGTGTATTCGTGATTTCCAATTCATCAAAATCGCAATCGATCTGGAAGCGTTGTACGAAATCCTAAGAATGAAGCGTTAGATTGCAAGTCTAGTTGTGGCGTCATCTTGACGCAAAAACACGTCCGCCCCTACGACCTTCGTGCATGAGTGAATGTTCGTGGCGATGGAGTGGGCGCATGTCGATCAACCTTGGTGGAACCCGTAATGGCGCGTGGCCGATGAGAGGCGCGCTGGCCCTCGCCTTACTGGCCGGAACCGCGCTCACCCCGGCGGCGGCGCAGAACGGTCCGATCGCGCTCGACCCGATCACCGTCGAAGGCGTCGCGGCCGGAACCGGCGGAGAGGGCACCGGAGCCGGGCCGAAGGGAACCGCAGGCACCGGTTACGACCCGCAGGAGGCGACCTTCGGCGGCCTTATCGGCGTCCCCGCCCGCGAAGTCCCGCAGTCTGTGACCGTCCTCACCGAAGAGGAGCTGGCCGACCGCAACATCACCGTCCTCGACGACGCGGTCACGATTGCGCCGGGCCTGCGGGTCTTCCGCAACGATCCGGGCCGCTCCTCGCTGTTCTCCCGCGGCTTCGAGTTCGACAGCTACTTCGTCGACGGGCTGTGGGCGCCGGTCTCCAGCATCGCCGGCTCCAACCCGGACCTCGCGCCGTTCTCCGCCGTCGAGTTCCTCAAGGGACCGTCCGCGCTCTATGCCGGCTCCGGCAATGCCGGCGGCATCGTCAACCTGGTGCGCAAGCGCGGCGGCGACGAGTACGAGGTCCAGGCACGCGCCGGCTACGGGTCCTGGAACCACTGGCGCGGGATGGTGGACGCCGGCGGCCCACTCAACGCGGCCAAGACCGTGCGCGCCCGCGCCGTGGTCGCCGGCGAAGGGTCCGACGGCTTCGTCGACAGCAACGACTGGACCGGCGGTGTCGGCTACGGTGCGGTCGACGTCGACCTGACCGACAATACCACCCTCTCCGTCGCCGCCTTCCACCAGCGCCGCACCTGGACGCCCAACAACGCCCTGCCGACCTACCCCGACGGCACGCTGCTCGACGTTCCTCGCTCGACCTTCCTCGGTGCCGACTGGAACGAGTACAACAGCCAGCAGACCAGCGTGATCGGCGAACTGGAGCACCGCTTCGAAGACGACAGCGGCCACATGCGCCTCGCCGCCCGCTACACCGACCAGCAGGGCGACGGCCACTACGCCTTCACCGGCGGCGCGGCCGATCCCGTCACCGGCGACGTCGCGATGCGCACCAGCGCGATCGACGTCAACGACAAGGCGCTGCACGTCGATGCCCACATCTCCAAGGCGTTCGACGTCATGGGGCTGGAGCAGAACGTGCTCATCGGCGCGGACGTGAAGTACCTCGACGAGACCTTCCTGCGTGGAGGGGCCGGCGGCTTGCCGACCAACAACATCTACGATCCCAACCCCCACTTCGCCGAGCCCGCCTTCACCTACGCCTCGCAGACGCAGAGCAAGAGCCACGAGGTCGGCGCCTACGGGCAGGTGCGGGTGAAGCCGTGGGAGCCGCTGACGCTCATCGCCGGCGCCCGTGCCAGCGGCTACCAGGCCGACGTCACCAACCTCGTCACCGACACCACCCAGCACATCAGCGCGTCCGACATCACGCCCTACTTCGGCGCCGTGGTGGACGTGACCGACAACGTGTCGCTCTATGCCAGCTACACGACGACCTTCCAGCCGCAGACCGAGTTGAACGCGGCCGGCAACGTGCTGCAGCCGCGCACCGCGCAGCAGTACGAGGCCGGCATCAAGACGCAGTGGCTGAACGACCGCCTGGGTGCTTCCGTCGCCGCCTACCATCTGGAGGACAACAACCGCGCCATCGGCGATCCCAACAACCCCGGCACCTACTTCGACAGCGGGTCGATCGAGGTGAACGGGATCGAGGCGCAGGTGAACGGCACGCCGCTGCCGGGATGGGACGTCTACGCCGCCTACACCTACATGGACATGTCCTACGAGGACGGGTCGGCGGACCTCTCCTACCGCTACTACCTGCCGCAGCATCAGTTCAACCTGTGGACCAAGTACACCTTCCAGCAGGGGGTTCTGGAAGGCGTGCACGTCGCCGGCGGGATGAACGCGGTCGGCGCCTTCCACAACATCTACAACGACCTCCGCATCGAGGAAGACGGTTACGTCACCTTCGACGCGCAGGTCGGCTACACCTTCAAGGAGCGGTTCTCGGCGACGCTGACCGTCACCAATATCTTCGACGAAACCTACTATGAGCGCATCGGCACCACCGGCACGTTCAACTTCTACGGCCAGCCACGGGCGATCTGGGGCGAGCTGTCGGCGACGTTCTGACGCCCGTCGGCCACCGCCGACCGGGGCACCCGCGCGGTGTCCCGGCCTCAGCCGAGGAGATGGTCGGCGAAGGTCGTGCCGCCGTAGGCGGTGCGGAAGAGGCCGCGATCGGCCAGACACGGCACCATCTCCTCCAGTACCATGTGCATCGACCCCGTGGACCCGCCGGGAAGCGCGACGAAACCGTCGATCGCGCCGGCCTCGGCCCATTGCGCGATCTCGGCGGCCGCATCCTGCGGAGTGCCGACGATGCGCCAGTGGGCCGACCCCACCACCTCCGGCCGCACCAGAAGCTCGGCGACGGTCGGCGCATCCCGCTCGATCAGACGGCGCAGGAGGTCGGCGTGGGTGCGGCTGCGCACCGTGGCCGGGGCGTCCGGCAGGTCCGCCGACCGCACGGCCCGGCCGGCCGGCCAGTCGGTCACGTCGAGGCCGACCATCGCCTTGATCGCGTCGATCGCCCGCCGGGTATCCGCGCCGCGCTGCGTCTCGGCGAAGAGGTCGCGCGCCTCGGCCCGCGTCGCGGCGAGGGTCAGGCTCAGTCCCGGCATGACGCGCACGTCGTCGGGCCGGCGGCCCTGCGCCTCGGCGCGGCGCCTGAGGTCGGTGCGCAGCTCCGCCGCCGCAGCGATGTCGGGGCTCGAGGCGAAGACCGCGTCGGCCACACCGGCGGCGAAGTCCCGCCCCGCCTGCGAGGCGCCGGCCTGAACCAGCGGAATACGCCCGGCGCCGAACCGCGGCACGTTGAGCGGCCCGGCGACCCGGTAGTGCGCGCCCGCATGGTCGATCGGCGTGACGCGCGCGGCGTCGGCGAAGCGGCCGGTCTCCCGATCGGCGAGCACCGCGTCGCCGGGGAAGCTCGCCCACAGCCGGCGCACGACGTCGGTGAACTCGGCGGCGCGGGCGTAGCGTTCCTCGGCCGCGGGCATGGCATCGAGCCCGAAGTTGGCGTTCCCGTCCAGCGCTGTGACGATGTTCCAGCCGGCGCGCCCGCCGCTGATCCAGTCGAGCGACATCAACTGCCGCGCCGCGACGTACGGGGGCCAGAAGGTCGTCGACAGGGTCGTCAGCAGGCCGATCGCCCGGGTGGCGCCGGCGACGGCCGCCATCAGCAGTGTCGGATCCAGGCTCGCGAAAGCCGGCCCGCTGGGGAGTGCCGCCGTGTTCACGAAGAGGGCGTCCGGACGAAATACGAAGTCGAGCTTGGCCGCCTCCGCGCGCTGGGCGACATCGATGGCGAAAGCGGGATCGAACAGCGCCTCGACGTTGCTGTCCTCCCGCCGCCAGGCCGCGCCGTTGAGCCAGGTGGGCGCGAGCGACAGGCCGATGTGCAGCGACTCGCGCGTCGTGGTGCCGGTCATGGGGAGCCTTCCGAGGCCGGCGCCGCGGGCGGGCTCCGGCGATTTGTTGTCGATTCGGGTTTACTTTAAGCGATGCCTTCGGAGATGGCGAAGACGTCCGGCGCACCATCTGCCGCCGGGCCGAGGGGAGGGGCGGTGCTCGAGGCGAAGGCGGTCAGCGTGGCCTACGGTGCGGAGCGCGTCGTGGCGGAGTGTTCGCTCGCCGTCGCACCGCGGCGGCTCACCGCGCTCGTCGGTCCCAACGGCTGCGGCAAGTCCACGCTGCTCAAGGCGATCATGGGGTTCGTGCCGGTGCAATCGGGCTCGATCACGCTGGACGGGGCGCCGCTGGCGGCGATGGGCCGGCGCGCGATCGCCCGGCGGATCGCCTACCTGCCGCAGGACGGACACGCCCCCGAACACATGCGCCTGGGCGACATGGTCGAACTCGCCGGCTACGCGCGCTACGGCCTCTTCGGCGGGCCCACCGCCCAAGACCGCGCCTTGTTCGCCCGCGCGCTCGACACTGTCGGCCTCGCCGACCTCGCCGGGCGCTACGTGACGACCCTGTCCGGCGGGCAGCGCCAACGCGCATTCCTGGCGATGGTGCTGGCGCAGGACGCCGATCTCATCGTCATGGACGAGCCGGTCAACCACCTCGACGCCACCTACCAGGTCGCGATCCTCGCTCTCGTGCGCCGGCTCACGCGGCACGGCGGCAAGACCGTCCTCGCCGTGCTGCACGACCTCAACCTCGTCACCGGATTTGCCGACGACGTGGCGATGATGCGCGGCGGCCGCGTCGTCGCCGCCGGCCCGCTCGCGGCGACGATCGACGTCGCCTCCGTCGCCGCTGTGTTCGACCTCGAGGCGGACATCTTCACTCGCGCCGGCCGCCTGGTGTGCCTGCCGCGCCTGCCGGAGGCCGAGGCGCCGCCGCCGTCCGAGCCGCCGGCATGACCGGCCGCCCGCTCGCGCCCACGCTGGGCCTCGCCGCGATCTGCGCCGCGAGCTTCGCGGCCAGCCTCTCGCTCGGCGCCGGGCCGGCCGGTCCCGCGGAGGCCGCCCGCGCCCTCGTCGCCTACGATCCGGAGCGCTACGCCGACGCGCTGGTCGTGCTGCAACGCCTGCCGCGGGCGTTGATCGCGGTCTACGTCGGCGCGGCGATGGCGGTCGCAGGGGCGTTGATGCAGGGACTGACGCGCAACCCGCTGGCCGCTCCGGCGACGCTCGGCGTCAACGCCGGTGCGGCGCTCTTCCTGGTGGCGGGGATCGTCCTGTTCGACCTCGGCCTCGCGGCGCAGGGAATGGCGGCCCTCCTCGGCGCTCTCGCCGGGTTCGCCGCCTGCCTCGGCGTCGCGCGGATCGCAGGGGCGGGGGTGGAGCGGCGCGGGATGCTGCTGGTCGTCGCCGGGGCGCTGGTCTCGATGCTGATGGTGGCGCTCGCCAACGCGATGCTGCTCGCCGATCCCGCGCGGCGGATGGACCTGCTGGCCTTCATCGTCGGCAACATCAACCACGCCTATGTCGACCGGCTCGCCCGCTTCTGGTGGATCGGTGCCGGCGCCCTCGCCGCGCTGATGGTGCTGCACCGCCCGCTCACCCTCATCACCCTGGGGGCGGACAAGGCCGCGTCGGCGGGCGTGGCGGTGGCGTGGACCGGGCGTGCCGGGCTGGCGCTGGCGGCGCTGGCGGCCGGGTCGGCGGTGGCCGTCGCAGGGCCGATCGGCTTCCTCGGCCTCGTCGTGCCGCACATGGTCCGGCCCTTCGTCGGCAGTGCGTTCGGCGCGCTCTTGCCGGCCGCCGCGCTCGCCGGCGCCGCCGCCGCCCTCCTCGCCGACATCGTCGCCCACCAGGCCTTCCTGCCGTTCGTCGTGCATACCGGGGTCGTCATGGACCTCCTCGGCGGCGCGGCGTTCGTCGTCATCGTCAGGCGCGCCTACCGGCGGCGCCTCGCCGGGGCGCGGGCGTGAGGCGGGCGCGCACCCTCGCGGGCGAGCGCGTCGTGCGGTTGGGGGGCGGGTTGCAGGTGCGCGCGCGGCATGTGGGGGCGGCGGCCTTCCTCGCCGTGCTGGCGCTCGGCCTCGCGCTCGTCGGCCTCGGAGTCGGCGCCACGCGCACCGGCCCGCTCGATCTGCTGGCCGCCGTCCTCGGCGACGCACCCGAGGCGGACACCTTCGCCCTCCTCACCGTGCGGGGGCCGCGCATCGTGCTGGGCTTCCTGGCGGGGGCTTGCGTCGCCGTCGCCGGGGCGATGCTGCAGGCCGTGGCGCGCAACCCGCTGGCGGACCCCGGCCTCCTCGGCCTCAGCCAGGGGTCCATGGTGATGATCATGGCCCTCGTCGTCCTCGTTCCGGACGCGCCGCCCGCCCTGGTTCCGGTGGCGGCCGTCGCGGGCGGGCTCCTGGTGGCGGGCGGGCTGGTGCTGCTGGCGGGGCGGGCCCACACCGCGGGCCTCGCCATCCTTCTGATGGGCATCGCGGCGGAGACGATGCTCTCCGCCGTCGGCTCCATTCTCATCCTCTACTCGCCGCCCGAGGCGTCCTACGCGCTGGGGGACTGGCTCGCCGGCACGCTCTTCACCGCGAGCTGGAGCACGATCGCCGCCCTCGTTCCGTTCGCGCTCGCCGGCGCGGTGGCGGTGGCGCTGATCGGCCGCGCGCTGGAGGCCTACGAAATGGGCGAGGAGATGGCGATGGCGCTCGGCGAGAGCGTGACGCGCTCGCGCCCGGCGCTGGTGTTCATATCGGTGCTCCTCAATGCCGCGGCGGTCAGTGCGGTCGGCCCGCTCTCCTTCCTCGGCGTGATGGCGCCGCAGCTCGCCGGGCTGCTGGCACCGGCGAGCGGACGCCCGCGGCTCGTCCTATCGGCGTTCACCGGCGGCGCGCTCGTCATCGCGGCCGACACCCTGGCCCGCGCCGCCGGCGGCGATGCGCTGGGGGGAGGCATCGCGCTCCCCATCGGTCTCAGCCTCACGCTCGTCGGCGTGCCGCTCTTCGTCGTCGCCATGCGCCTTCGCGCGCTCCGCACCCTCGCCTGACACCGGGAGACCCCATGCGACCGTCTTTTCTCCGCGCCGCCTTCTTCGTCGCCGGCCTCGCCGTGGCCGCAGCAGCTCCGGCCGTGCCTGCGGCGGCCGAGGACATGACCGACGCGACCGGGCGCTCCGTCGCCGTTCCCGCCGCCCCGCAGCGGATCGTCGTCATGCACGAATCGCTGATCGGCCTTCCGGTCATGGACCTCGGCCTTTCCGTCGTCGGCAGCTACGGCCGCGGCAGCGACGGCGAGACCCTCCTCGCGGTCGACATGATCGACGCGGTCCTGGGCGGGACCGACGCGCCCAAGCCGCGCGGGATCGGCGCGATCGGTGCCATCGACCTGGAGGCGCTGCGGGCGCTGCGGCCGGACCTCGTCATCGGCACCGAGCGCGACCGCGACAAGGCCGAGCAGCTGGCCAAGGTCGCCCCGGTCTACCTGCAGGCGATCGCCGGCGCGCACGGCTTCGGCATCGAAGCCGACCTCGCCGCCGTTCTGGGCCGTGAGGAGGCCTTCGCCGCGCGCCGGGCGGAGTATGCCGCCCGGATCGACGCCGTCCGGTCCGTCCTCGACACCGACCCGGCGGGAAAGACCTACCTCGCCGTGATCGTCCACGACGAGGTGAACGTCGTCGGTGCCCTCTCCGGCGCGGTGCAGGCGCTCGAGGATCTGGGCTACACGCGCGCTCCCCTCCCCGGCGCCAAGGCCGGCGCGGGCTACGGTTCGATGTTTGCCATGCCGCTCAGCCCGGAGGTCTTCGCCGCGCTGGACCCCGATCTCCTCGTGGTGATGAACAGCTACGCCCTCCGCGACCGCAGCCCCGAGGCCATCCGCGCCAGCCTCGGCGCCATCGTCCCCGGCTGGGAGCGCTTCCTCGCGCCCGCGCGGGAGGGTCGGCTCCTGATGCTGGACTCGGCCAGGGTCTCCTCGCCGACGGTCGCCAGCGCCCTCAATACCCTGGACGCCTACGCCGCGTGGGCCGCAAAGTAGCGCCGTGCCGGCCGCTCAGGCCTCGGCACGACCGCGCTTGGGGGCGACGGCGATGTCGAGCCAGCCCTGCGGCGTGACCGTACCGCGATCGCCCTCGTAGAGTGCGACGGTGGTCGTCTCGCCCATGACCAGCGCCGGCCCGGCGATCTCGTGCCCGCGGGCGAGCACGGCCTGCGGGTAGACCGGCACTTCGACGAACGCGGCGCCGGTGTAGATCGGCCGGGTGCCGATCGGCTCCAGCGCGCCGTCCGCGGGGGGCAGCACCTGCGCCGCCTCGCCGCGCTCCACCTCGCCGATCACGGCGACGCGGGCGTTGACGAGGTCGACGTCCTGGCCGGGCGAGGAATAGGTGTAGAGCTCCTCGTGGCGGCGGTGGAAGCGGTCGATCACCGCCTCGGCGAGGCCGGGGGCGGCGAAGTCGATCCCGTCCAGCGGTACGTTCACCTCGAAGATCTGCTCGCCGTAGCGCATCTCGGCGGAACGCTCGATGCGCCGCCGCTCGGCGACGTCGCCCGGCAGGCGCTGGTGCGCTTCGGCCTCCAGCGCCTCGTAGAGCCGGCGCAGCGGTTCGTCGGTGAGGACGGCGGTGTCGCCCACCTGCGAGCGGGCGACCTCGTAGCGCAGATCGCTCGCCAGCATTCCCCAGGCCGACAGCACGGAGGCGACGGTCGGCACCACGACGCGGCCGATGCCCATCTCGCGCGCGACCTCGGCCGCGTGCAGCCCCGCGGCGCCCCCGAACGACAGCAGCGTGAAGTTGCGCGGGTCGACGCCGCGGCG
This sequence comes from Acuticoccus sp. I52.16.1, assembly GCF_022865125.1. NCBI lineage: Bacteria > Pseudomonadati > Pseudomonadota > Alphaproteobacteria > Hyphomicrobiales > Amorphaceae > Acuticoccus > Acuticoccus sp. I52.16.1. The sequence goes on from NZ_CP094828.1 coordinate 2,738,213, forward strand.
CAGCGTCATCAGGCGGATGCCGTCGGCCATCTTCACGTTGATGAGGCGGTGGATGCCGGCCGCCGTCGTCATCCGGTCGAGGCCGATCTCGGCGGTGAGCGCGTCGACGGCGGCCTCCGCGGCGGTGCGGTCGAGCCGGCCTGCGCGGCCGGCGAGCGCGTCCTCGTCGAGGAGGCCCAGCACCAGGTTGGCGTCCGTCACCGTCGCTTGCGTCCCGCCCTGACCGTAGCAGGCCGGCCCCGGTACCGCGCCGGCCGATTGCGGGCCGACCGTGAAGCTCCCCGTCGCGTCGGGCGCGGCGAGCGAGCCGCCGCCGGCGCCGATCGACAGGATGTCGTAGCTGCGCAGCGCGATCCGTTCCCCGGCGAGCCCTCGCTCGGAGGTCAGTGCCACGCGCCCGCCGGCGATCAGCGAAATTTCGGTCGACGTGCCGCCCATGTCGAACGGGATGACGTTGTCCGCATGCAGGAGCCCGGCGCACGCTTCGGCGCCGGCGATGCCGCCCGCGGGGCCCGAGAGGCAGGTGCCGGCGGCGAGCCGGACGGCGTCCTCCACCAGGGTGATGCCGCCGTGCGAAAGGATGATGAAGAGCGGCCCGGTGTAGCCCGCCTCGGTCAGCCGCCCGGTCAGCCGTTCCATGTAGCGCCGCACGACGGGGCCGATATAGGCGTTGACCACCGTGGTCGACAGCCGCTCGTACTCCTTGATCTGCGGCAGCACCGCGGACGAGACCGAGACGTACGCCTCCGGCATCATCTCGGCGACGATGGCGGCGGTGCGCTCCTCGTGCGCCGGGTTGCGGTAGGCGTGCAGGTAGCAGATCGCGACCGAGGTGCAGCCTTCGTCCTTCAGCGCCGCGATCTCGTCCCGCAGCGCCGCCTCGTCGAGCGGGGTCACGACGGTGCCGTCGTGGGCGATGCGCTCGGGCACGCCGCGGCGCAGGTGGCGCGCGACCAGCGGCTCGGGCGGCGGCATCATCAGGTTGTAGCGTTCCGGCTTCAGCCCCTCGCGCATCTCGAGGATGTCGCGGTGGCCGCCGGTCGTCAGCATGCCCACCTTGGCGCCCTTGCGCTCCAGCAGCGCGTTGGTCGCGACCGTCGTGCCGTGGACGATACGCCCCGTCGCGGCGAGGAGATCCGCCAGCGAGAGGCCGAGGCGGGCCGCCAGATCGCCCAGCCCGGTGAGGACGCCGATGGACTGATCCTGCGGCGTGGAGGGGGTCTTGCAGGCGACGGTCGCGCCGGTGGTGTCGATGGCGACGAGGTCGGTGAAGGTGCCGCCGACGTCGATGCCGATGTTGTAGCTCTGGGTCATGGAAGGTCTCGTGTGCCGACGGCTCGCGTGGAGCGCCGGGGAATCGGGTCGGGCGACGTCAGGCTTCGGTGAAACCTTCGCGGGCGTCGCGCGTGCGGGCCGCGTCGGTGCGCTTCTCCGGGTCGCCCCAGCCGCCGCCACCGGCCGAGCGCACGCGCACCAGGCTGCCGGGCGCGATCTCGACGCCGAACTGCTTGGTGCGCAGGCTCTCCTCGCGCTCGCCCGTCACCAGGCGGTAGTCGTGCGGCGCGCCGTCCCGGCCGCCGGCGATGCCCGCCGAGCCGTGCCGCACGCCCTCGCCGGCGGTGTGCGCGTAGCCCGGCACCTCGACCCGCAGATCCAGCTCGCAGCCGACGCCGCCGCGGTACTCGCCGTCGCCGCCCGAGCCGGGGCGGAACTCGTGCCGCTCGAACACCAGCGGGAAGCGCGCCTCGGACACCTCGATCGAGCCGAACTTGATGCCGCCGACCGAGTGCCACTCGCCCGCCCCCGGCCACCCGTCGCCCTTCGGCGAGGCGCCGCCGCCCGGCCGCGCGTGGAACAGGTGCCAGATGAACTTGCGCCCGTTGCGCGGGTTCTCGCCGGTGATCGACATGCGGAAGCGCCGCGACCAGCCGCCGGTGCACCGCTCGGGGCAGGCGTGCTGCAGCGCCCGGACGATCGCCTCCACCACCTCGTTGGAGGGGTGCGAGGTGGAGAGCGTCACCGGCGCGTCGTCGGTCGGGTGCACCAGCGAGCCGTGCCGCAGCTTCACGTCGAGCAGGCGGAAGACGCCGTCGTTCTTGGGAATGTCGGCGTCGATCAGGTAGGCGAGCGCCATCGCCACGGCCGCCTGCGTGTTGGCGAACGCGGAGTTGACGAAGCTGTCGGTCTGGTCGTCCGTCCCGGTGAGGTCGACCGTGAGGTCGCTGCCCTTCACCGTCACCTTGGCGCGGATCGCGAGGTCGGTCCGCTCGCGCCCGTCGTCGTCGAGATAGGCGGTGCCCTCATAGGTGCCGTCCGGCCATTCGGCGACGATGGCGCGGGCGCGCGTCTCGGCCCCGTCGAGGATCTCGTCGACCGCGGCGTCCACCGTCGTGCGGCCGAACTCGCCGTAGAGCGCGTTGAGCGACCGCTCGCCGAGGTGCGCGGCGCCGATCATCGCGTCGATGTCGCCGCGGACCTCGCGCGGCAGGCGCACGTTCATGAGCAGCATCTCGAACACGTCGGCGCGCAGCTTGCCCTTTTCGGCGAGCTTCATCGGCGGGATGCGCAGGCCCTCCTGCCAGATCTCGCGCGCACCGGGGTTGTAGCCGCCGTGCGTCGCGCCGCCGATCTCGCCCATGTGCGCCCGCGCCACCGCCCACAGCCGCCGCTCGCCCTCGGCGAACACGGGCGCGAAGATGGTGACGTCCGGCAGGTGCGAGCCGCCGGCATAGGGATCGTTGAGAATGAAGACGTCGCCGGGGTCGACGTCGTCGCCGAAGCGGGCCTCCAGCGCCTTCACCGCGAAGGGGAGAGCGCCGACGTGCACCGGGATGTGGTCCGCCTGCGCGACGAGGCGGCAGTCACGGTCGACGATGCCCATCGAGAAGTCGCGGCTGGCGTTGAGGATCTGCGAGAAGGCGGTGCGCAGCATCGCCTCGCCCATCTCCTCGACGATGGCGGACAGTCGGTGCTGAATCACCGCGCGGGAAATGGGGTCCAGCCGCCCTCTCGTCGTCGTCGCGTCCACTGGTCTCTCCCGCTCGTTCTTCGATGAGAGGGGTCATACCAAATGCATGCCAAATTCCCAGCGCCTGACGCGGGGCAGGGTCCTACTCGGCGGCGAGGCTCGTGGCCGCACCCGCCGGGTGCACGTGCACGTCCCGCTGCGGGAAGGGGATGGAGATGCCGGCTTCGTCGAACCGCTCCTTCACGGCGCGGGTGAGGTCCCAGTAGACGGCCCAGTAGTCCGCGCTCTTCACCCACGGCCGCACGATGAAGTCGACCGAGGACTCGCCCAGCGCATGGACGCGGATGGTCGCGGCCGGGTCGGCGAGCGTCAGCGGGTGCTCGGCGACGATGGTCTCCAGCAACGCCTGCGCCTTGGCGACGCTGTCGGAATAGCCGATGCCGAAGACCAGATCGACGCGCCGCAGCGCGCTGCCGGTGACGTTGGTGATGATGTTGCCCCACACCTTGCCGTTGGGGACGAGGATTATCTGGTTGTCCGGCGTGGTGACGGTGGTGGAGACGATGTTCATCTTCTGCACGGTGCCGGCCGTGCCGCCGATGTCGACATAGTCGCCTTCGTCGAACGGGCGGTTGATCATGATCATCAGCCCGGCGGCGAGGTTGCTGAGCGTATCCTGCAACGCGAAGGCGAGGATGAAGGATGCGCCGCCGACGATGGCGAAGAGGGGCGTGATGTCCACCCCGAGGGCGGAGAGGACGACCATCAATCCCACCGCGATCGTGGCCCAGTAGATCGCCACCAGCAGGAACGCCTGGAGCAGTTTGGACAGGTTCGGGACCCGCGAGATCCCGCGACCTGCCATCCGTCGCACCATGCCCGCGGCGACGATCAGCGCCCCGATCGCCAGCATGATGACGATGATGTCGACCAGCAGCTCGCCGCCGCCGTCGGCGGAGGTCAGCCAGTCGACGGCGCGGTCGAACAGGGTGGCGAGGTCCGAGGTGCGCACCTCGTCGATGAAGATCGCGCTCTGATAGGCCTTGTAGTCGGCGACGGCGGCGGGGTCCCCGCCCTTCAGCTCCCAGGCGCGGATGACCTCGCTATAGTTGTCGAACAGGGCCTTGCGTTCGGCGGTGAGCGTCGCCACCCGCTCGCGCTGCGTGTCGGTCGCCTCGCCGCTGCTCTCCGACACGGCGACCATCGCGTCCGACACCTCCTGCGTCTTCGCCTTGACGATGCCGAGCCAAGCGGCGGCCGCCTCGGCGAGCTCGGGCTTGGTTAGCGGCAGGAGCCGCAGCTTCAGCTCCTTGGTCGACGTCGTGGGGTCGGTCACCGCGGCGGGGAGGGCGGGGCCGGACGGCTCCGCCTCCGCTCCCGCCTCCTCGGGCGGTGCGGCGCGTTCCGCCGGGGCGGTGGCCGCGGCTGGGGGCGGCGCGGTCGGCGCTGCGTCCTGCGCGGCGACCGGCAGGATGAGGAGGCAGAGGGCGAGCGGAATGGACAGAATGCGCATCGGAGTTCCCCGCGGTGGGTGCGTATTGCCTTATTGATTATTTAAGCATTGGGGAAATCGAACGCTGCGTAAGCCCCGCTTTGTCCATATCATGCCGAATAATTTAGGCCGTGCTAGGGCGCTTATGCTCTAATTTTACGCTGTATCCTCAGACACAGCTCTCCAGGAGCCGTCCGGAATGCGACCGTGAGCCTCGACCCGCCGCCCCCCGCTGCGCCGCCCGCCGCAGACGGTCCCTCGTCCTCTTTGCGCCCGCCGTCCCCCTCGCGCCCATTGGTGCCGTCGGCGGTCACGTCGCTGCGGGTGGCGTTCTGGTCGTCGATCGTCCTCTCCGTGCTGGCGGTGGTGACGGTGGCCTGGCTGCTGGTGGACCCTGCGCCGCCGCAGCGCATGCGCATCGCCACCGGCATCGAGGACGGCTTCTACGACCGGCTCGGCCGCCGCTTCGCCTTCCTCATGCGCCGCGAGGGGGTCGAGGTGGAATTGATCGAGACGGCGGGCTCGCGCGAGAATCTCGACCTGCTGACGGGCGACGCGGCGATCGACGCGGCCTTCGTCCAGGGCGGCGTCGGCTCGCCCCCGCCGCCGGAGACGCCGCTGCGCTCCCTCGCCGCCCTCGCCATCGAGCCGCTGTGGGTGTTCTCGCGCGATATCGACCGGCTGTCGCAGGTGGAGACGCGCGAAGCGGTGCGCTTCGCCATCGGCGCCGAGGGCAGCGGGACACGCCAGTTCATGTTTCGCCTGCTCGCGATCACCGGGCTCGACGGCCGGGTCGAGACGCTGGACCTCGACGGCGCCGCCGCCGCCGACGCGCTCCGGTCCGGCACGGTCGACCTCGTCGCCTACGTCACCAGCCCGAAGACGCCTTGGGTGCGCGACCTGCTCGCCGATCCCGCCGTGCGCCTCGTCGAATTCGACCATGTGGGCGCGTTGACGCGGCGGCTGCCGTTCGCCACGCCTGTCGAGCTGCCGGCGCGCGTGATCGACTATCCGGGCCGCATCCCGCAGACCGACACCACGATCATGGGCGTCGCGACGGTGCTTATGGTGAAGGGCGGGCTGCACCCGGCCGTCAAGCAACTTCTCCTCCAGGTGTCGACATCGGTGGCGCGGGGCGACGCGGTGCTCGGCACGCGCGGCGAATTCCCCAGCGCCGAGCTGGTCGAATATCCGCTCGACACCGAAGCGGAGCGTTATTTCCGCTACGGGCCGACCCCGGCGCGCCGCTATCTGCCGTTCTGGGCCGCCAACCTGGTGGAGCGGTTCTGGGTGCTGGTGATCCCGCTGGCGACGCTGCTCATCCCGGTCCTGCGCTTCGGCCCGTCGACGCTGCAGTGGAGCATCCGCCGGCGCATCTACCGCTGGTATCGCGACCTGAGGGACCTGGAGGCGGCCGCCGGCGCCGCGACCAGCGAGGCGGAGGTCGCCCGCGTGCTGGCCGATCTGGCGGAGGTGGAGAAGCAGGTGAGCGAGATCCGCGTGCCGCTCGCCTTCCGCGACGACGTCTACCGTCTTCGCACGCACGTCGCCTTCGTGCGCGAGGAGCTGACGCAGAGCCTCGCGCGATAAGGTGAGGGTGGCCGGTGGTGGTGGCCGCCGGGCGCCCGATATGCCCCCGGCGAGGACCGGAGGAGGATGCGATGCGGGTGACGGTATGTGGCGCAGGGGCGATCGGCGCGGCGACCGCCTGGTTCCTGACCGAGCGGGGCGCGGACGTGACGCTCGTCGAGCGGGCCGGCGTGGCGGCGGCGGCGTCCGGCAAGTCCGGCGGCTTCCTGGCGCTCGACTGGTGCGACGGCCAGCCGGTGGAAGCGCTCGCCCGTCGCAGTTTCGCCCTGCACGAGCACCTCGCCGGAACGCTGGACGCCGACTGGGGCTACCGCCGGATGACCACCTACGCCGGCACCGAGGCGAAGCGTGGTCCCGCGGGCCCGGTGGACTGGGTCGGCCCGGTGGCGATCACGCAGACGCTCGGCGGCCCGCGCACCACCGCACAGGTCCACCCCGCCCGTTTCACGCAGGCGCTGGTGGACGCCGCCCTCGCCCGCGGTGCGGCCTTGCGGGTCGGCACGGTCGAGGGGCTGGAGCAGGCCGCGGACGGCGCGGTGACCGGCGTGCGGGTGGACGGCGCGATGCAGGCGGCGGACGCCGTCGTCGTGGCGATGGGGCCGTGGTCGATCCTGGCGGCGCGATGGCTGCCGCTGCCGGCGGTCTACGGCATCAAGGGGCACAGCCTCGTCTACCAGACCGGCGATCGTCTACCCGCCGAGGCGCTGTTCCTGGAATGCCGTGACGACGCCGGCAGCGCCACGCCGGAGGTGTTCCCGCGGAACGACGGCACGACGTACGTGTGCGCTCTGTCCAGCCAGTCGCCACTGCCGCTCGACCCTGCCGCCGTGGGCCCCGACGCGGGCGCCTTTTCGCGGTTGGAGGCGATGTGCGGCCGCCTGTCGCCGGTGCTCGCGGCCAGCCCCATCGTCGCGCGTGGTGCCTGCTACCGCCCCGTCACGGCCGACGGGTGGCCGGTGATGGGCGCGGTGCCCGGCGTGCCGGGCGCCTACGTCGCCACCGGGCACGGCGTGTGGGGCATCCTCAACGCGCCGGCGTCCGGCGAGGCGATGGCGGAGCTGATCGCCACCGGCGCCACCGGCAAGGTCGACCTCGCCGCCTTCGACCCGGCCCGGCTCCCCGCGCTCGACCCGGCTCACCTCGCGGTGCGTTGACGGCGCGAGCCCGATCATCGTCGCGAACCGCAATTCTGGACGCTATGCGCGACCTGCGGCACAATGGTGCAAGTCGGCGGGCAAAGGTCTCGCGAAATCAACGAGATAAGCTCTAACTTATTTATGCGCTTGACGTTTCCTTATCGCCGGCGCCATGCTGCCGGTGCATTCAGGATACTGCATTCATTTTCCTGAGTGCAGCGACCACGGACGACAGATCCGGGCGAAAACGAGACAGGGAGGGCGCGCATGGCGTCCGTCGACGTACGGGACGTCCGCAAGGCGTTCGGTTCGACCGAGGTGATCCACGGCGTGGACATCTCCATCGCCGATGGCGAGTTCGTGGTCCTCGTGGGGCCATCGGGTTGCGGAAAATCCACCCTCTTGCGGATGATCGCCGGGCTGGAGCAGATCACCGGCGGCGAGGTCGCGATCGGCGACCGTGTGGTCAACATGGTGCCTCCCAAGGAGCGGGACGTCGCCATGGTGTTCCAGAATTATGCGCTCTATCCGCATATGAAGGTCTACGACAACATGGCCTTCTCGCTGAAGCTGAAGAAGGCGCCCAAGGAGGAGATCGACAAGCGCGTCGGCATCGCCGCGGACGTGCTCGGCCTCGGCAATCTCCTCGAGCGGTATCCGCGTCAGCTCTCCGGCGGGCAGCGCCAGCGCGTCGCCATGGGCCGCGCCATCGTGCGTGACCCGCAGGTCTTCCTGTTCGACGAGCCGCTCTCCAACCTCGATGCCAAGCTGCGCGTCGCCATGCGCACCGAGATCAAGGCGTTGCACCAGCGCCTGAAGACCACCTCGATCTACGTCACGCACGACCAGATCGAGGCGATGACGATGGCCGACCGCATCGTCGTCATGCATGACGGCATCGTCGAGCAGATCGGCTCGCCGCTGGAGCTATACGACAACCCGGCCAACACCTTCGTCGCCGGCTTCATCGGCTCGCCGGCGATGAACTTCATCGAGGGCCGCGTGTCGCGTCAGGACGGGGTGCCGGCGATCGTCGCCGCGGGCGATATCCGCCTGCCCACTCCGCCCGACCTCAAGGCGCTCGACGGGCACAAGGTGATCTACGGCGTGCGGCCGGAGCACATCACGCTGGACAACGGGTCCGGCGGCGGCGTGCCGGCGCAGATCGACGTGATCGAGCCGACCGGCGCCTATACCCTCGCCTTCGCCCACATGGCCGGCACCGAGGTCTGCGCGATGTTCGACGAGCGCCACGCCTTTCAGCCGGGGCAGCGCATCGACCTCGCCCCGCGCTCCGACCTCGTCCACGTCTTCGACGCCGAGAGCGGCAACCGCCTCTAGCGAAGAATCCCGCCCCGTCCGCGGGGAGGAGACAACGAGAGAGCCGGCGACGACCGGCCCATTTATCGGGAGGAAATCATGAGCTTTACCAGACGCCGTTTCCTACAGACGTCCTCCGCGGTGGCAGCCGGTGCCGCCGGCAGCCAGCTGCTCGGCATTCGCCAGCCCTTCGCCCAGGACACGATGAGCTTCCAGCCCGAAGAAGGCGCCGAGCTGCGCCTCCTGCGCTGGTCCAAGTTCGTCCAGGGCGACGAGACGCTGTGGATGGAGAACACCAAGAAGTTCACCGAGGCGACCGGCGTTCCCGTCCGGGTCGACAATGAATCCTGGGAGGACGTGCGTCCCAAGGCCGCCGTCGCCGCCAACGTCGGCTCCGGGCCCGACATCATCCTCGGCTGGTTCGACGACCCGCACCAGTATCCCGACAAGTTGGTCCCCCTGACCGACCTCGCCGAGTATCTCGGTGGCAAGTATGGCGGCTGGTACGACGCGGCCAAGCGCTACGGCATGAAGGGCGACGAGTGGATCGGCCTGCCGCTGGGCGCGTCCGGCGCGCGCGTGGTCTACCGCCAGCAGTGGCTGAACGAGGCCGGGTTCGACGAGTTCCCGACCGACACGCAGGGCTTCCTCGACGTCGCCAAGAAGCTGAAGGCCAACGGTCACCCGATGGGCATGGCGCTCGGCCACGGCGTGGGTGACGCCAACGGCTGGCTGCACACCATCCTGTGGGGCTTCGGCGGCAAGATGGTCGACGAGGAGAACGTGGTCGTCCTCAACAGCCCCGAGACGATCGGCGCGCTGGAATACGTGAAGGAGCTGTACGAGCACTTCATCCCCGGCACGCTGTCCTGGCTCGACCCCAACAACAACAAGGTCTTCCTGGCCGGCGACCTGGGCGCCACCATCAACGGCATCTCGGTCTGGTACGCGGCCACGAACTCCGAGGATCCGGCGCTGCAGGAGATGGCCAAGGACATCTACCACGCGCAGATGCCGGTCGGCCCGGTGGGCAAGCCGACCGAGTTGCACCTCTTCACCCAGGCGATGGTGTTCGCCTACACGAAGTATCCCAATGCGGCGAAGGAATACCTGCGCTTCATGTGGGAGAAGGAGCAGTACGAGCCCTGGCAGTCGGCCGCCTTCGGCTACATCTCGCACCCGCTCGCCGCCTACGCGGAGAACAAGGTCTGGACCGATATTCCCAAGGCCGAGCCCTATCGGGACTGCGTCAAGAACATGCTGTGGAACGGCTACTCGGGCGAGCTCGGCCCGGCGTCCGCGGCGACGATGGCCGACTACATCATCGTCGACATGTTCGCGCAGGCCGCCTCGGGCGAGCGCTCGCCGAAGGACGCGGCCGCCTACGCCACCCGCCGCGCCGAGCGGTCCTACCGGTAACGGCGACGCGGGCGGCCCACGGGTCGCCCGCCCGACGACGCGGACGGTCCATCGGGCCGCCCGCGCTGTGTGCTTGAGCGGGGCGGTGCGCCGTCCCTGATCCGACCGAAGGGCGCCTCGATGGCCGTAGACGTTCAACAGCCCGGCGCGCGGGCCTCGGCGAGGGCGCCGAGCGCCGCCGCGCGACTGGGGCAGAGCAAGGGCTTCCTCAGCTTCTGGTTCATGCTGCCGGCGGCGGCGCTGCTGCTGCTCTTCCTCGCCTATCCGCTGCTGCTGGGCGTCTGGCTCGGCTTCACCGATGCGCGCATCGGCAGCGAGGGCCAATGGATCGGCCTCGAGAACTACTGGTGGCTGTTCGACGATCCGGTCTTCTGGCTCTCGGTCTACAACACGTTCCTGTACACGGTCGTCGCGTCGATCATCAAATTCGCGCTCGGCCTGTGGCTCGCGCTGCTCCTCAATCATCACCTGCCGTTCAAGGCGATCCTGCGCGCCATCGTGCTGCTGCCGTGGATCGTGCCGACCGTGCTGTCGGCCATCGCCTTCTGGTGGATCTACGACGCGCAGTTCTCGATCATCTCCTGGTCGCTGGTGAAGCTCGGCCTGATCGACAGCTACATCAATTTCCTGGGCGATCCGAACACCGCGCGCGCCTCGGTGATCGCCGCCAACATCTGGCGCGGCATCCCGTTCGTCGCCATCACGCTGCTGGCCGGCCTGCAGACGATCCCGCAGTCGCTCTATGAGGCGGCGTTGATCGACGGCGCCTCGCCCTGGCAGCGCTTCCGCTACGTGACGTTCCCGATGCTCACCCCGATCATCGCCGTGGTGATGACCTTCTCGGTGCTCTTCACCTTCACCGACTTCCAGCTGATCTACGTGCTGACTCGAGGCGGCCCGCTCAACGCCACCCACCTGATGGCGACGCTGTCCTTCCAGCGCGCCATTCCGGGCGGCTACCTGGGCGAGGGCGCGGCGATCGCGGTGTCGATGATCCCGTTCCTGCTGGGCGCGATTCTCTTCAGCTACTTCGGACTCCAGCGGCGCCGCTGGCAGCAGGGCGGCGGGGATTAAGGGGGCGATCATGGCCATTCGCGAAGAGGAACAGATCGCCGAGACCTCCGCCCGCTTCTGGCGCTGGGGCCGGCAGAACCCGAAGGACGAGCCGGAGGGAGCGTCGACCGACTACCTCATTTCACTGCCGCGGCGCGTGGTGACGGTCTACATCCCGATCGTGTGCTTCCTGATCGTGCTGCTCTTCCCGTTCTACTGGATGGCGATCACCGCCTTCAAGTCGAACGAGGAGCTGTACGACTACGACAAATACAGCCCGTTCTGGGTCAGCAATCCGACGCTCGCCAACGTCTACAAGCTGTTCTTCGAGACGAGCTATCCGGTGTGGCTGTGGAACACGATGCTGGTGTCGGTCGTCGCCACGTTCATCTCGCTGTTCTGCGCGGTGTGCGCCGCCTACGCCATCGAGCGGTTGCGCTTCAAGGGCTCGCGGATCGTCGGCATGGGGATCTTCCTGGCCTACCTGGTGCCGCCGTCGATCCTCTTCATCCCGCTGGCGGTCATCGTCTTCAGCTACGGCCTGTTCGACACGCCGCTCGCCCTCATCCTCACCTATCCGACCTTCCTCATCCCGTTCTGCACCTGGCTCTTGATGGGCTACTTCCGCTCCATCCCCTACGAATTGGAGGAGTGCGCCCTGATCGACGGCGCCTCGCGCCTTCAGATCCTGGTGAAGATCCTGCTGCCGCTGGCGGTGCCCGGGCTCATCTCGGCCGGCATCTTCGCCTTCACGCTCTCGTGGAACGAGTTCATCTACGCGCTCACCTTCATCTCATCGTCCGAAAACAAGACCGTGCCGGTGGGCGTCATCACCGAGCTGGTGGAGGGTGACGTCTACCACTGGGGCTCGCTGATGGCGGGCGCGCTGATGGGATCCTTGCCGGTCGCGATCCTCTACTCCTTCTTCGTGGAGCACTACGTCGCGTCGATGACGGGGGCGGTGAAGGAGTAGAGCGCCACGGCGCCGGCACCGCCTGCCGGCACGTGCCGCGCGGGGGGTCAGTAGTCCGGCACCGTGACCTCGAACCGGATCGAAGCGTAGTAGTCGGCCAGGTCGCGGATGTCCTGATCGTCGAGCGACTGGGCGATGATCGACATCTGCTGGTGCTGCCGTTCGCCGGAGCGGAAGGCACGCAGCTGCGCCATCAGATAGATCTCGCTCTCGCCGGCGATGTGCGGCACCTCGGGGTTGGTGCCGATGCCGTCCATCCCGTGGCAGGTGGCGCACATCGCAGCCTTTTCGTGACCCGCGGCCGGGTCCGCGCTCGCGCCCCCGGTCATCCCCGCGGCCAGCGCCACGGCGATCGCAACTCTCATCATATCGTCCGCCTGTTGTGAGCGGCCGCGCCCGGACCGGACGCGGCCGTCGATGACGCTGGCTTATTCGCCGTAGGAGATGCGGTAGATCGCGCCGGCGAGGTCGTCCGACACCAGGATCGACCCGTCGCGCAGCTCGGCGATGTCGACCGGTCGGCCGAGATATTCGCCGCTCTCGGTCAGCCACCCTTCGGCGAAGGGTTTGGAGACGGCCGCACCCTCCTCGTCGATGGTGGTGACCATGATGCGGGCGCCGACCGGCTGGGTGCGGTTCCACGAGCCGTGCTGGGCGGAGAAGATGGTGTTCTTGAACTCGGCGGGGAACATGTCGCCGTCGTAGAACTCCATGCCGAGGTCGGCGGCGTGGGCGGTCATCTCCACCGCCGGGAAGACGACGTCGGCCGGCGGCTCCTCGCCCTTGTATTCGTTGGTGCGGATGTTGCCGCCGCCGAACCAGGGGAAGCCGAAGTTCTGGCCGGCCGCGGTCTGGTGGTTCAACTCGCCCGGCGGGATGTCGTCGCCCATGCCGTCGACCTGATTGTCGGTGAACCACAGGTCGCCGGTCTCGGGGTCGAAGTCGAGGCCGACCGAGTTGCGCACGCCGGTGGTGTAGACCTCGCGCCCGGTTCCGTCGGTGCCGATGCGGATGATGCCGCCGATCCCGGCCTTGTCGTAGCCGGCCAGCTTGTCCGCGGCGGGGACGTTGAAGGGTTGGCCGAGCGTGATGTAGAGCTTGCCGTCGGGCCCGATCTTGCACACCCGCGCGGTGTGGTTAAAGCTTTCATCGTCGACCGGAATGAGGTCGCCCTGCTTCACCACGTTGAACGCGGCGACATCCGGGCTCTCGTAGAAGAACTCGGCCGCCGGGAAGACGAGAACGCGGTTCTGCTCGGCGATATAGAGGAAGCCGTCGGGCGAAAAACACGGGCCGTTGGGGATGGTGAAGGCCAGTGACGGGGCGAAGTCCTTCACTTCGTCGGCGACGCGGTCCTTGTCCCGGTCGGTCACGGCCCAGACCTTGGTCTTGCGGGTGCCGACGAAGGTGACGATCCCCTGCGGGCCGACGGCCATGTGCCGCGCATCGGGCACGATGGCGTACAGCTCGATCTTGAAGCCGTCCGGGAGGGTGATGTTCTCCAGGATGGCGTTGAGGTTGTCCGCCTTCTTGCCGCCCTGCTCGATCACCGTGAAGTCGGTGATGCCAGTGCTCTGAAAATTGGACAGTTTTTCCAAGTTGTCAGGAACAGGGGCCTGGGCGAACGCGGTGGTCGCGAGGCATGAGGCCGCGACGGTCGTGAGTAGGGATCGGAGCATGTGCAATGGTTCCTCCCGTCCCGCTCGAATTTGGCGGGGTTTATTGTTGTTGTGCCCGCCGTGCCTGCGGCTGCGCGCACAGAGAAACAATAAAATGCGACAATTCGGGGAGCAATCGACCGTTTCGTCTTAGATCTCGCGCGGCGGAACGGGCGGAACGGCCGCGGGCGCGGGCGGGCGGCGGGGCTAGATCCGCCGCAGGAGGATCGGCAGCAGCGCGATCAGGAGGAGCAGGCGATAGATGTGGTGCGTGGCGACGTAGACCGGATCGTAGCCCAGTGCCAGCGCCATCGCCCCCATGCCCTCGACGCCGCCCGGCGCGAACGACACCCACACCTGCCCGAACGGCAACGCCAGAAGGTGCGCGACGCCGGCGCTGGCGAGGCCGGACACGCCGACCGCGATCCCCGTCGTCACCAGGCCGGCGACGATGAGGTGTTTCAGCGCCGTGCGATCCAGCCGGTCGAACCGCTCGCCGATCACTGCGCCCGCCAGCGAGAAGCCGACGAAGGTGAGGATGTTGGACGGGCGCCCCTCCAGCAGCCCGGCGCCATGCGCGAGACCGCTGGTGACGACGCCCGCGAGCAGGAAGGCCGCCGGCACGTGGAGCCGTCCGAAGCCGATGCCGACGACGAACGCCGCCGCGATGAGGACGACGCTCGGCACCAGCGACAGGATCGGCAAGGCCGCGACGGCCGGGTGAGGGGTGCCGGTGGTCGCATCGATCTGCGCGATCAGCGGCGGCAGCAGCACGGTGATGAGGAGGAGCCGCAGGCTCTGCAACGTCATCACCGTCTGCGTGTCGGGCTTGGCGCGGCCACCGCCGACGGCGAGCGACAGCGCGTAGGACATCGCACCGGGTGACGTCGCGAGGATTGAGGTCGCCCGGTCGAGGCCGAAGCCGCGCCGCAGCACCATGCCCGACAGTGCCATGACGACGACGATCGTCACCGTCAGCGCCGCGAGGCTGAGCGGGAAGCGCGCCAGGTCGGACAATAGGTGCGGCGTGACGCCGGAGCCGAGGGTGACGCCGATGGTGGCGAAGGCGGTGTCGCGCAGGGTCTGCGGCACGCGCGGGCCGAGCCGGGCGAGCGCGACGGCCGTCACCGCCAGGGTCGAGCCGATCAGCGCCCCCGCCGGGACGCCGAGGGCGACGCAGGCGCCCGCCCCCGCCAGCGCGGGGACCAGCGCGACGATGAGGCCGCGCAGCATTCAGGGCTGCGTCGGCGCGGTGTCGGCCGTGGCACGGGCCGCGCGGCGGCGGCGCGAAGCCCAGATCGGCACGATCACGACCAGCGCGGCCAGCCCGTAGAGCACCACCGCGTTGTTGGACTGCACCAGGATCATCCAGTCTCCGCCAGAGATGGAGAGTGCGCGGCGCAGGTTGTCCTCGAACAGCGAGCCCAGCACGAAACCGAGGATCACCGGCGCCAGCGAATAGTCCAGCTTGCGCATGACCCAGCCGACGACGCCGAGCCCGGTGATCATGAAGAGGTCGTGCGGGTTGGACACCACCGAGTAGACGCCGATGAAGGCCAGCACGCCGATCAGCGGTGTGAGGTATTGCTGCGGGATCGTCAGCATCCGCGCGAACAGCCCGACCAGCGGCAGGTTGATGATGATCAGCGCGATGTTGCCGATGTACATGGAGGCGATGAGGCCCCAGGCGATCTCCGGCCGCTGCGTGAACATCAACGGCCCCGGCGTGACGTTGAACAGCAGGAGCGCGCCCAGAAGGATCGCCGTCGTGCCCGACCCCGGGATGCCGAGCGTCAGCATCGGCACCATCGCCCCGCCGGCGGCCGCGTTGTTGGCCGCTTCCGGTGCCGCCAGGCCGCGGATGTCACCCTTGCCGAAGCCCTCGCTATCCTTGGCGATGCGCTTCTCGGTCCCGTAGGCCACCGCGGACGCGACCGACGCACCGGTGCCCGGCAGGATGCCGATGAAGAAGCCGATGAAGGCCGAGCGCAGGATGGTCCATTTCACCCGCGCCATGTCGGCCCAGGAGACGAAGCTCTTGTCGATCTTCAGCGCCTTCAGCGTGCCGGATGCCTGATGCTCCACCAGGGTAATCAGCTCGGCCATGCCGAAGAGGCCGATGACGACGACCAGGAAGTCGATCCCGGCGAGGATGTCCGGGATGCCGAACGTGTAGCGCTCGACGCCGGTGTTGGCGTCGATGCCGATGGAGGCCAGCATCAGGCCGATCACCGCACCCAGCAGCGTCTTCACCGGGTTGGCGCCCACCAGCGAGGCCAGCGAGGCGAACGCGAACACCATCAGCGCCACATAGTCCGACGGCGAGAAGGTCACCGCATAGGACGCCAACGCGGGGCCGAAGAGCGACATCAGCACGACCGCGAACGTGCCGCCGACGAACGAGGCGATCGCCGAGAGCGACAGCGCGCGCCCGGCCTCGCCGTTCTTGGCCATCGGGTTGCCGTCGAGCGTCGTCATGACGGCGCCGGCGTCGCCCGGAACGTTGAGCAGGATGGAGGAGATGCGCCCGCCATATTCGGCGCCGTAGTAGATGCCGGCGAGCAGGATGATGGCCGATTCCGGCGGCAGGCCGAACCCGTAGGCGATGGGCAGCAGGATGGCGACGCCGTTGATCGGGCCGATGCCCGGCAGCGCGCCGATCAGCGTGCCGGCGAAGCAGCCGGCCAGCACCAGGAACAGGTTGAGCGGGTCGAGAGCGGTGGCGAAGCCTTGGCCGAGGCCGGTGACGATCGCGTCCATGGTGGCCTCTTAGAGGTAGTCGGCGAAGATGCCGGCGGGGAGATTGAGGTCGAGCAGGCCGGTGCAGACGAAGTAGCCGACGACGCCGGTCGCCAAACCGAAGGCGATCGCCTGCAGCACCCGCGCCCCCAGCATCAGCGATAGCAACGCGCAGAAGGCGAAGGTGGAGACGATGAAGCCGGCCGGGCGGAAGAACTCCGCATAGCCGAACAGCAGGACCACCAGGATCGCCAGCCGCGCCCAGGTCGGTAGCGGCAGGCCGAACCGCGCCACGTCGGGCTTGGCGACCAGGACGCCGGTGCACAGGATCGCGGCGACGCCGAGCAGGCGCGGCCAGGATTCGGGGCCCAGCGGGTCATACTGGAACGGGGCCTTGATGGCGGTGAATGCGATGAAGGTGTAGCCGATCGCGACCAGGAGGAGGACGCCGGCGAACAGCCTGTCGACCATAGCGGTGATGCCTTCGCGGGGAGAGGGGGCGCGGAGTGAGGGGGCGGGGCGCGCGCTGCGCCCCGTGCGGTGCCCCGGCGACGCGCCAAGCGCCGGCGGTGGGACCGCCGGCGCTCCGGGCGCCGCTATGGGCGGGCCGGGCGGCTCAGTTGATGAGGCCGGCTTCCTTGGCGATGCTGCGCATCCGCTCGACGCGCTTGAGCATCTCGGCCTGCATCTCCTCGCCGGCGAGGGCGACGGGCTGCAGGCCCTGGTCGGTCACGGTCTTCTTCCAGCCGTCCGTGCCGTAGGCGGCCTCGAAGGCCGAGACCCAGGTGTCGTACGCCTCGTCGGACACGTTCTTGCCCATGTAGTAGCCGCGGATGATCGGCCACACGGCGTCGGCGTAGCCGAGCTCGACGGTGGTCGGGATGTCGGCGAACGGGTCGGGCAGGCGCTCCTCGTTCATGACGGCGAGCACGCGGATATTGCCGGCGTCCAGCATCGAGACGATCTCGCCGACGTCACCGGTGTAGACCTCGATCGAGCCGCCGAGCAGGCCGGCCATCGCGTCGCCGCCGCCGTCGAACGCGACGTAGCGCATCTTGCGGGGGTCGATCCCCTCGGAGCGCACGAGCAGCGCGGCCTTCATCCAGTCCTGCGAGCCAACCGAGCCGCCGGCGCCCAGCACGACGCTCGTCGGGTTCTCCTTCAGTGCGGCGAGAACGTCGTCCAGCGTCTCGAACTTGGAGTCCGACTTGACGATGATCGCGCCGTAGTCCTGGCCCGCCGTGGCCGTGAAGCGCACGTCGTCCTCGTCCCACTGGCCATATTTGCCGATGGCCATGTTGAGGAGCGAGCCGGAGGAGAAGGCGACGATGGCGTTGGGATCGTCCGTCCGGTTGGTGTTGAACTGGTTGATGGCGACGGCGCCGATGCCGCCGGGCATGAACGTCACCTGGATCGGGTTCGCCATCTCGCCCTTGAGGCCGCCTTGGGCGATACGGCACGTCAGGTCGAAGCCGCCGCCGGGCTTGGCCGGGGCGATGCACTCGGGCTTTTCGATCTCCTGGGCGGTGGCGGCGCCGGCGAACAGCATGGAAAGAGCGGCTGCGGATGCCAGTGTCTTGAAGCGCATGGTAAGGTTCCCTTCCTACGGTTCCAGCGAACCGGCGCGTTTCTTATGAGGCGAGCAGGCGAACCGCGGGCGCAATGCCTAGGGTCGCTGTCGCTGCATCGCTGGTATTCGTATATCACAGGGCTGACACGACGTTGACCGGGACCTGACGTGAGACTGACAGGCGGCCGGCCGCGCCCATCGGGGAAAGGCGGCTGATGCGCATCCTTCTGGTCGAGGACACCCGCGAGCTCGCCGAGAGCATCCGCGACCGCCTCGCCGCCGAGGGCCACGCCGTCGACGTGGAGGGCGACGGGGCGGGCGCGGACGCGCTGCTCGCGCACGCCGTGTTCGACCTCGTCATCCTCGACGTGCACCTGCCGGGCCTCTCCGGGTTCGAGGTGCTCTCGCGCATGCGCAACCGCGGCGACACCACCCCGGTGCTGATCCTCACCGCCCGCTCCCAGATCGACGATCGCGTCACCGGGCTCGACGTCGGCGCGGACGACTACATGGTCAAGCCGGTGGACTTTCGCGAGCTCGCGGCCCGCTGCCGCGCGATCGTGCGGCGGCGTTCGGGGGCGGCGTCGAATCGCTTTTCGGCCGGGAACTTCGTGTTCGACCGGTCGGCACGCCGCGCCAGCGTCGCGGACCGCGACCTGGAGCTGCGCCCGCGCGAGGTGCAGGCGCTGGAGCTGTTCCTCGCCAATCTCGACCGGGTGATGACCAAGGAGGAGGTGGCCGACCGCATCTACACCTTCGACGAGGCGCCCAGCCTCAACGCCGTGGAGCAGACGCTGACGCGGCTGCGGCGCAAGCTCACCGGCACACCGTTGACGATCCGCACCATTCGCGGCCTGGGCTACATCGCGAGCGTCACCGATGGCTGAGGCGGCCGCGCCGCGACCCTATTCGCTCAAGCGGCGGCTCTCGGTCGGGGCGTCGAGCCTCTTCGCGCTCATGATCGCGGTGCTGTCGATGGGGCTGTGGCACTACTCGCACAGCGCCGCCTCGCGCACCTACGACCTGCTCCTGTCGGGTGCGGCGATCTCCATCCTGGAGCGCCTCGCGCTGACGCCGGATGGCCTGGAGATCGACTTGCCGACCTCCGCGTTCGACATCCTGGCCCTCGCCCCCAACGACCGCGTCTTCTACAAGATCGTCGGCGACGACGGCACGACGTTGACCGGCGATGCCGCGCTACCCGGCCTGGACGATCCGCCCCCCGTGGAGGAGGACGACGCCATCGCCCTCTCCGACGCGCGGTTCGACGGGGAGCCGGTGCGGCTGGCGACGAGCTGGCTCGAGCTGCCGGGCGCCGGCGCGCCGGTGCGCATCGGCGTCGCGGTGGGGCAGACGACGCTGGCCCGCCGGGCGATGCGCGCGGACCTCTTCCTCAAGGGTCTCATCCCGCTGGCGGCGGTGGCAGCGGCGGGGCTCGTCGCCCTGCGGACCGGGGTGGCGCTGGCGATCCGGCCGCTGGTGGACATCGAGCGCGACATCCGCGCCCGGGCGCCGACGGATCTCTCACCCCTCACCATCGCCCCGCCGCGCGAGAGCGACGCGCTGGTCGGCGCCATCAACGACTTCATGCGCCGGCTGGGCGCCAGTCGCGACAACGCGCAGAGCTTCATCGCCGACGTGGCGCACCAGCTGCGCACCGCACTGTTCGGCGTCGAGGGGGCGCTGGCGCCGCAGGCCAGCGCCGCGCCGGAGGAACAGGTGGCGCGTGGGCGCGAGCGCGTGCGGCGCACGATCCACCTCACCAACCAGCTCCTGTCCCACGCCATGGTGATCCACCGGGCCGACAATTCGCCGCCCGCCGAGGTGGACCCCGCCGCGCTCGTCCGCCGCACGCTGGAGGACACCCTGCGGGACGGGGTGGCCGACACCATCGGCCTCGCGGTGGAGGCCGAACCCGGCAGCGAGGGGGCCCGGCTGATGGGCGATGCGGTGGCGTTGGGTGAGGCGTTGCGCAACCTCGTCGACAACGCGATCCGCCACGGGGCGGCCGACAACGCGATCGTCTTGCGCCTGGCGCCCGAGACGATCGACGGCCGTCCGGCGCTGGCGCTGATCGTCGCCGACCAGGGCCCGGGCATCGCCGCGGCCGACCGTGCCGCCGTGAAGGAGCGGTTCGTCACGCGGGACGACCGCGGCGGCTCGGGGCTGGGCCTCGCCATCGTCGCGGCGGTGGCGCGCAGCCACCACGGCCGACTGGACCTGCGCGACGCACCCGGCGGAGGGCTGGAGGCCGCCCTGGTGGTGCCGCGGTCCGACCGGGCGACGGCGCCTCCGCCGGCCGCGGCGCGGGGCTGAGCCGTGCGCCTCGCCCGTCTGCTTGCGTTCCTCGTCGTGGTGGGGCTCGCCGCCTGCCAGAGCGAGCCGCGCGACATCCTCGTCTGGAGCGCCACCGACGCGGAGGCGATGGACGGCGTGCTGGCCCAGTTCGCCGCCCGGAACCCCGACCTCACCGTCCGCTACACCGAGTACAACACCAGCGAGCTGCACGCCGCCGTGCTCGCGCTCGAGACCGCCGGCCCCGACGTCGAGCGGCCCGACGTCGTCATTTCCTCGGCGATGGATTTGCAGGTGGATCTCGTCAATCGCGGCATGGCGATCCCGCTCGGTATCGAGAGCCGCGGCCCCGACTGGGCGAACTGGCGCGGCGAACTCTACGGCTTCACCATCGAGCCGGTGGCGATGATCTACAACGTCGCCGCGTTCCGGGACCGCACGCTGCCGACCAGCCGGTCCGAGCTGGCGGGCATGATCCGCGACGAGCCGGACGTCTTCAACGGCCGCGTCGCCACCTACGACATCACGCGCTCGGGCGTCGGCTACATGTTCGCCACTCAGGACGCCGTGCGGGGCTATCAGTCGACGAGGCTGGTGGAGACGCTCGGCCGCGCCGGCGTGCGCACCTTCTGCTGCACCGGCATGATGATCGACGGGGTGGCGACGGGCGATCTCATGCTGGCCTACAACGTGATCGGCTCCTATTCGCTGGCCGCCGCGGCCGAGGATCCGCGCGTCGCCGTGCACTTCCTCAGCGACTATACGCTGGTGTTTGCCCGCTCGGCCTTCGTGCCGCACTGGACCCGCGCACCGCATGCGGCGACGCGCTTCGTCGCCTATCTCGTCTCGGCCGCGGGGCAGGCGACGATCGCCGGCGGATCGCAGCTGCTGCCGCTGGCGGGGCCGGGCTGGGCGGAGGCGATGGAGGCGGGCGTGTCGCAGGCGCCGGTGCGCATGAGCCCGGGCCTGCTGACCTTCCTCGACAAGCTGAAGAAGGAGCGTTTCCTGCGCGAATGGCGCCTGACGCAGGTGCAGGACGTCCCCTGACCGCGACCGGTGCCGGCGGCCTTCAGCCGGCGATCGCGCCGATGACCAGGAAGAGGATCGCCGACAGGAGCGCGGTCGCCGGCACGGTGACCACCCAGGCGGCGACGATGGTCATGAAGTGGGAGCGGCGCACCAGCTTGCGGCGGCGACGCTCCTCGGGGGCGTGGCCCTTGGCCTTCTTGTGCTTGTCCTGCCGGCGGGTGCGGCGGCTCTCGTCCCACTCGCGAAAGAAGCCGACGCCGAACACGCCGCCCACCGCGATGTGCGTCGAGCTGACCGGAAGCCCCAGCCACGAGGCGACGATCACCGTGATCGCCGCGGAGAGGGCGACGCAGTAGGCCCGCATCGGGTTCAGCTTGGTGATCTGGTCGCCCACCATGCGGATGAGCTTGGGGCCGAACAGGAAGAGGCCGAGCGAGATGCCGAACGCGCCGATCACCATGACCCACGTCGGGATGGCGACCTCGGCCGCCACGTCGCCGGCCAGGGAGACGTGGACGATCGCCGCCAGCGGACCGACCGCGTTGGCGACGTCGTTGGCGCCGTGCGCGAACGACAGGAGGCCCGCCGAGACCACCAGCGGCAGCGCGAACAGCGGCTTCAGCGAACGTTTGCGGTTCTCCAGCCCCGCGGCGCGGTGGCGGATGATCGGGACGCTGATCCCGTATGCCAGGGCGCCGACGCCGATGCCGATGAGGCAGGCGAGGCCGAGATCCACCTCGGCGAGGTGCTTCAGCCCCTTGAGGGCGATGTAGGCGGCGAAGACCCCGGCCATCAGCCCCACCAGCACCGGCACCCACACCCGCGCCGCCGCGATGAGGTCCGGTCGCTTGACGATGCGCCACTCGATGAACGCCAGGAAGAGCGCGGCGATGCTGCCGCCCAGGAACGGCGAGATCACCCAGCTGGCGGCGATCGCGCCCATGGTCGGCCAGTCGACCGCGCCGAGCCCCGCCGCAGCGATCCCCGCCCCGAGGACACCGCCGACGACGGCGTGCGTGGTGGAGACCGGGGCGCCGATGACGGTGGCGAGGTTCACCCACAGCGCCGAGGAGAGGAGCGCGCCCATCATCGCCCAGACGAACACCTCCGGCGAGGCGACGCCGGCGGGGTCGATGATCCCCTTGGAGATGGTGCCGACGACGTCGCCGCCGGCGATCAGCGCCCCCGCGCTCTCGAACACCGCCGCGACGAGGAGGGCGCCGCCCATCGTCAGCACGCGCGCGCCGACGGCGGGGCCCATATTGTTGGCGACGTCGTTGGCGCCGATGTTGAGCGCCATATAGGCGCCGAGCGCGGCCGCCGCGACGATCAGCACCGGCGTCTGGTCGAGGTCGACGAAAAGGCCGGCGACCGCCGCGGCCAGGACGATGAAGGCGAGCGCCACCGCCGGCGAGACCAGCGGGCGCCCGACCGACTGCGCCGCGTACTCGACGGACCCGATCCGCTCCAGGTCCTTGTCGAGATACTTCCAGCGCGTACGGCTTTCCTCGAGGGCCACGGCGGATCCTTTTGCGGTCGATCAGGTCAGGGGGCGGGTCAGGGAGACGGGGCGGCCCCTCGCGGGGAGGGGGCCAGTGTGGCGGCGCGCGGCCGCCTCAGGCTTTCGACAGGCCGAGGAATATGTCCTTCAGGCCCTGTTCGTCGACCATCTGTGCCGCGGTCTCGGGCGAGACCCAGCTCAGCTGGCGTTGACCGCGCTCGGGGAAGTCCGTCGTCATCTCGTGGACGTCGACGCGGAAGACGAGCATGTCGCACGGCTCGACGAGCCCGCTGTCACTGCGCTTGACGGATGTGTAGTGGCCGACGGGCTCGCTGGAGGCCGTCGCCCGCTTCACGCCGGCCTCCTCCCAGGCTTCGCGCAGGGCGGATCCGGAGGCGTCGTGCCCCTTCTCGGGCCACCCTTTGGGGAGGATCCAGCGCTTCGTGCCGCGGCTGGTGATGAGGAGGACTTCCGGTCCGCGCGCGCTCTTGCGCATGCACAGCGCAGCCACCTGGAGGCGGCGCGGGCGCTTCATCAGCGGCAGGAACACCTCGTCGCGAGCGAACTTCAGCAGCGTTTTGACCAATATCCCTACCCTCGACTCCATTCGTGAAACATAGGGTCCGGCCCCGTCACGGCCACGCCGACGCCACACTGTCGACGCCGTACCGCCACGGTGGCACGACCCGTCTACGCCAATAAATCGCACATGCCCACAGATCGTGCACGGCGCGCCGGCGGTCAGCGCGGCGCGACCGACCGGTCCCGCTGAGGTCGCATAGCACAAAAATATGAAGGTTTGCCGGCTTTCGATAGGGGCTCGTTCGCGTGAATCGACGCGATCGGCCCCCGACGAGGCGGCCCATCGCGGTCGCGGGGCCGCTTGCCGCCTCGGCGGTGGAAAAATTGACCCGGAACGACTGGAAATTCGCTGGAGCCGGGCGCATCGGGCCGTCTTCCGCTGAGAAATGGCATTCCGCAGATGGCAAATTTAGTATCGTGAGATAATATATCTTCGGATATTTTTCGAGGCAGCGATATTTGCGCGACTTTTGGAGCGATCCCGACGACCCGTTGGCCGTGGTGTTCCGCCGGGTCGGTGACAACTGGCCCGACATGATGACGCCGCAGCTGGCGCTCGCGGTCATGGTGCAGCGGCTGGCCCGTCTGGCCCAGGACATGACGCGGGACACCCTGGCCCCGTTCGGCCTCTCGGTGACCGAGTTCGAGGTGCTGGCGGCGCTGCGCTCGCACCCGCGCCCGCACCGGGTGATGCCGTCCCAGCTCTACGACGCGGTGCTGATCTCCTCGGGCGGGCTGACGAAGGTGCTCAAGGGGTTGGAGGCCCGCGCCCTGATCGAGCGGCCGGTGGCCGAGGGTGACGGGCGGTTGCGCCCGATCGAGCTGACGGTGGCCGGCCGCGGGGCCGTCGAGCAAGCGATGCGGGCGGTCCAGGCGGTGGACGCGCCGGTCTTCGTCGATCCGATCGATCGCGCGGACGACGCCGAGCGGTTCGGCCAGACACTGGCGCGGCTGTTGGGCGCAGCGGAGGCCCGGCGCGGCCGGCGGACCGAGGCTCCCGCGCCGGAATAGCGGCCGCCCACCGCCGTTGTCTTGCGCGCAAAGCATTTGCTCCTAGGTGACGCAACGTCGCCGGTGGGATCCTCGGCACCACGGAGGCGATCCTGGTGCCGCAGGGGGCGACCTCGCGCACCGCCGCGGGCCTGCTCACCGCGTTCGTGGCGCGCGAGGGCAAGGCCGCCCGCGTCACGCTGACGGCGAGCGGCTCCTACCAGAACGCCTGGATCGTCACCGAGGCGCTGCCGGCCGAAGGCGGCGCGGCGGCCGAGCGGCTCACCGGCCCCGGCCCCGGTTCAGCCCCCGGCGCCACCGCGGGTGCGCCCGCGAGCGCCCGGGACTGAGCCGCCATGGGGACGTTCTTCGTCGACCGGCCCGTCTTCGCCTGGGTCATCGCCATCGTCACGATGCTGGCCGGGGCGTTCGCGCTCACCACGCTGCCGGTGTCCCAATTTCCCGAGATCGCGCCGACCACGGTTCGCATTTCGGCCACCTATCCGGGCGCCACGGCCGCGGCGGTGGAGAACTCCGTCACGCGTGAGATCGAGGACCGGCTCACCGGGCTCGACGGGCTCCTCTACATGGTCTCCAACTCGCGCGAAGGGTCGTCGAGGATTACGTTGACCTTCGACGACAGCGTCGCCGGGTCCGAGGCGGAGAGCGACGTGCAGACGCTGGTGCGCCAGGCCGAGTCGCAGCTCCCCGACGCGGTGCAGACCGAGGGCGTGCGTGTCTCGCGCTCCACCTCGTCGATCCTCATGGTCGGCGCGTTGGTGGCCACCGAGGGGGACTATACGACCGCCGCGCTCGGCAACATCGTCGAGACCACGTTGGAGAACAAGATCCTGCGCACCGAGGGCGTGGGCGGCCTCAACGTCTTCGGCTCGGGCTATGCGATGATGGTGTGGCTGAAGCCGCTCGCCCTGGCGCGCTACCAGTTGACGCCGACCGACGGCGGCGGCGCGGTCTACCTGGCGGACGTCGCCCGGATCGAGATCGGCCAGGAGAGCTACGGCGGGTCCTCCCGGTTCAACGGGATGCCGGCAGCGGGCTCCGGAGTGAACCTCGCGACCGGCGCTAACGCGACCGACACCGCCGCCCGCGTGCGCGACACGATGGAGCGTTTGGAAGCGGGCCTGCCGACGGGCGTCGAGTTCCGGGTGGCGTACGACACCTCGCCGTTCGTCGAGCGGTCGATCGACCAAGTCTACCAGACGCTGATCGAGGCGGTGGTGCTGGTGGTCGCCGGATACTCCATCAACACGCTGACGATGTTCGCCTTGGTGCTCGCGATCGGCCTCGCGGCACGCAACGCCATCCTCATCGTGGAGTTCGCGGAGAGCCTCCACGCGGAGGGCGCCGAGCTGGTGGACGCGGCGGTGACGGCCTCGCGCCTGCGTCTGCGTCCGATCATGATGACGGCGCTGACCTTCATCCTCGGCGTGGCGCCGCTGGCGGTGGCGACGGGGGCGGGCGCGGCGGCGCAGAACGCCGGGGCGATCGGGGCGATCGCGGTGCGCGGCGCCCTTCCGTTTCGCCGGGTGGCATGCCACAACGACGCTCCATGAAGGGCATCGAGCGATTCAGTCTCGCCGGGCGCACCGCGCTCGTCACCGGGGCCAGCCGCGGCATCGGCCAGGCCATCGCGGTCGGCCTCGCCGAAGCGGGGGCGGACGTCGTCGCCTGCGCCCGCACCGAAGCGGGACTCGATGACACGCGCCGGCGCGTCGAGGCGGTCGGCCGTCGGTGCCACGCCGTCCCGCTCGACGTCACCGACCACGGGGCCCTCGCCATCCGGCTGGAGGCGCTCGCGGGGGAGGGGGTCGGCCCCACGATCCTCGTCAACAACGCCGGCGTCGAGGAGGTGACCCCCTCCGCCGACGTGACGGACGCGGTGTGGGACAAGATCGTCGGCACCAACCTGAAGGCGGCTTTCTTCGTCGCACAGGCTTTCGCGCGGCCGCTGCTGGCGGCCGAGCGAGCAGGGTCGATCATCAACCTCGGCTCGCTGACCTCGGCGGTCGGCATCCCCACGGCGACGCCATATACCGCCTCCAAGTCCGGCATCCTGGGCATGACGCGCGCGCTCGCCGCCGAATGGGCGCCGCGGATCCGCGTCAACGCCATCGGCCCCGGCTACTTCCGCACCGCGATGACCGACGGCTTCTATCGCAACGAGGACTGGCGGCAGGCGATGCTCGGCAAGATCCCCATGCGCCGCTTCGGCGAGCTCGACGACCTCGTCGGCGTGTCGACCTTCCTGGCCGGCGAGGCCTCGGCCTACCTGACCGGGCAGATCGTCTACGTTGATGGCGGCACCCTTGCATCGCTGTAGCTCATGACGAACACCGCTTCACCGATGGTCGAGATCGACCGGGTCTCCAGGGCGTTCGGCGAGACGCGCGCCGTCGCCGACGCATCGTTCACGGTCGAGCGCGGGGCCTTTCTCACGATCGTCGGCCCCTCCGGCTGCGGCAAGACCACGCTGCTGCGGATGATCGCCGGGTTCGATACGCCCAGCGCCGGGACGATCCGGATCAACGGTGCCGACGTGAAGCGGCTGCCGGCCTATCGGCGCGCCATCGGCATGGTGTTCCAGCGTCTGGCGCTGTTTCCGCACATGACCGCCGCGCAGAACGTCGCCTACCCGTTGAAGATGCGCCGGTTCGAGCCGGCCGAGATCCCCAGTCGCGTCGAGCGCTTCCTGAAGCTGGTGCGGCTCGACGGGTTGGGCGACCGTCGCCCGCACGAGCTGTCCGGCGGGCAGCAGCAGCGCGTCGCCATCGCCCGTGCGCTGGTGTTCGATCCGGACCTCTTGCTGCTCGACGAGCCGCTCTCGGCGCTCGACCGCAAGCTGCGTGAGGAGATGCAGCTCGAATTCCGCCGCATTCAGCAGGACCTCGGTGTCACCACCATCAACGTCACCCACGACCAGCGCGAGGCGTTGGTGATGAGCGACCGCATCGTCGTGATGGACGGCGGCGTGGTGCAGCAGGCGGACGAGCCGCAGGCGCTCTATCGCGTGCCGCAGAATCGCTTCGTCGCCACCTTCGTGGGTGTCACGTCGATCTTTCCCGCCCGCGTCGTCGCGGCGGACGGGGCGGGCGTGACGGTGGAAGCCGGGTCGGTTCGGCTCGCGGCGCGCGGCAACGGCACGCTGACGCCGGGCGAGGCGGTCGAGTGCACGCTGCGTGCCGAGCAGGTCGCGATCTCGGACGGCCCGCTGGACCACGAGAACACGCTTGCCGGCACGGTCGCGCAGCAGATCTTCGAGGGAGACCGCATGGTCTACGCCGTCACCGTCCCGGCGCTGGCGCCCGAGGCCGGCGGCGCCACGGTCTACGTCTTCGACCACGACCCGGCCGCCCACCGCGCGATCCCCGAGGGGGCTGCCGTCACCCTGGGATTCGCCGCCCGCGACCTCTTCACCTTTCCAGCCGCCCCCTCATCCCTGATTGACACGACCAGACCCCCAGCCAAGGAGCTTCAGCCATGACCTTCTCCCGTCGCACCGCCCTCAAGGGAGGGGCCGCGCTCGTCGGCACCCTCGCCGCCCCGTCGATCCTCTCCGCGCAGACGCCGTCCGAGCTGATCGTGCGGGCCTGGGGCGGCGCCTGGGGCGACGCGCTGAAGTCCGGCGTCGCCGACCCGTTCACCGCCAAGACCGGGATCCCCGTCCGCCTCGACTTCACCGAGGACAACGAGATCAAGCCGAAGATCTGGGCCGCCGTGGACCAGGGCCGCGTCCCGCCGATCCACGTCAACTGGGACACCACCACCAACGCCACGATCTCGGCGCTGCGCGGCGTGACGGTCGACCTGTCGGACCTTTCCAACCTCGAGGGACTGCTCCCGTCGGCCAAGCCGGTCGGTCTCGAGGGGTGGCCGCTCGTCAACACCTACGCCTACGTCTATGTCTGCGCCTATCGGCCGGAGGCGTTCCCGGACGGGCCGCCGACCTCGTGGAAGGTCATGCTGGACCCCAAGTTCAAGGGCCGCGTCGCGCTCTATGACGACGGCATCGGCTTCAACCCGATCTCCGTCATCGCCGGCGGCGGCACGTTCGCCGATATCCCGGACAACATGGAGCCGGGCTACGAGTTCTACCGCAAGCTGAAAGCCAACGAGCCGCTGCTCGGCGAGGACCCGGACTTCACCTCCTGGTTCCAGAACGGCGAGATCGACCTCGCCTGCACCATCTCCGTGAACGCCCGCGCCGCCAAGCAGTCGGGCATAGCGGTGGAGTGGACGGTCCCCGAGGAGGGCTGCAAGGTCGACACCGACGGGCTGTGGATCCCGAAGGGCTTGCCGGCGGACGAGGAGGCCGCGGCGAAGGAGTTCGTCGACTACGCCCTTTCGGAGCCGGCGCAGAAGGCGTGGTGCGGCGCGCTCGGCCTGCCGCCGGTGCGGCCCGGCATCGAGCCGCCGGCCGACCTCGCGGGCGACCCGTCCTATCCGACGACGCCGGCCGACTTCGAGAAGCTCGTCTCCGTGCCGTCGCCGGTGCTGGTGGAGAACCAGCCGATCTGGTTCGCCAAGTTCAACGAGATCTTCCAGGGCTGACGCGACGTGGCGGGGGCCGTCCATAAGGTGCGCTGGGCGCTCGTCGACATCGTCGAGTGGGTCGCCCGCGTCATCTGGCCGGCCCCGCTGCGCGGCGCGCTGGGGTGGGCGCTGCTCGCCCCGGCGCTCGTCCTCGTCGGCATCCTCGTCATCGGCCTCGGCCAGATGCTGGAGACGAGCCTGCACGAGCTGAATCTCGCCACCTACCGCCTCGGCGAGGCGTACACGGCCGCCAACTACGTCACCGCGCTGGAGCGGCCGGTGACGTGGCGGGTGCTGGCGCGCACGTTGGGCGGAGCGGGGATCGTCACCCTGGTGACGCTGCTTCTGGCGTTTCCCTACGCCTACCTCTTGGTGCGCACCCCCTCGGCGTGGACGCGCAAGATCCTGCTGGTCGCGCTGTTCCTGCCCTTCTTCATCGGCCAGGTGGTGCGCGCCTACGGCTGGCTCATCATCCTCGGGCGCGAGGGGCTGATGAACGACCTCCTGCGCGCCGCCGGTTTGCCGGCGCAGGACTTCCTCTTCGCCTATCCGACGGTGCTCTTCGGCCTGGTGCAATACATGCTGCCGTTCGCGGTGCTTCTCGTCATCCCGGCGTTGACGGCGATCGGCGAGGAGGTGGAACTGGCCTCCGAGTCGCTGGGGGCACGCTGGCCGTCGACCTTCCGCCACGTGGTGTTGCCGATGGCGGCGCCCGGCCTCATCGGCGCCTCGGTGGTGGTCTTCACGTTGACGCTGACGGACTTCGCGATGCCGGAGATCCTGGGCGGCGGCACGCAGGACTTCTTCGCCAGCGCCATCTACGATTCGTTCTTCCAGATCTCCAACGCCGGCCTCGGCGCGGCGCTCTCGATCCTGCTCACCCTCATCGGCAGCGTCATTGTCGCGGCGGTGTTCATGGTGGCGGGGACCGGCACGCTCGGCTTTCGGGGGGCGAAGTGAGGCTCGGCGGCTCGAAGGGCCTCTTCCTCTGGGGCGTGACGGTGTTCTGCGTCCTGATGCTGAGCCTGCCGACGGTCATCGTCGTGGGCGCCTCGTTCACGGCGGGGGAAATCATCGCCTTCCCGCCGCAAGGGTTCTCGCTGCGCTGGTATTCCGAGCTGTGGCAGCTCGCCTCGTTCAAGGCGGCATTGGGGCGCTCGCTGTACGTGTCGCTGATCTGTACCGTGATCGCGATCCCGGTCGGCACGCTCGCCGCGATCGCCCTGTCGCGCTATCGGCTGCGCGCCCGCACCGCCCTCCAGGTCCTGTTGTTGCTGCCGTTCACGATCCCGCTCGTCGTCTCCGGCCTGTCGATGATGATGATGTTCGGCGAGGTGCGCATCCTGGGCAGCCTGTGGCCGGTGGGGCTGGCGCTGTGCATCATCAACCTGCCCTTCATGATCTGGTCCGTCGCCTCGTCGGTGAACGCGATGGACCCGGAGCTGGAGAACGCGGCCGCCAGTTGCGGCGCGCCGCCGGTCTCCGCCTTCTTCACCGTGACGCTGCCGGCGGTGACGCCCGGCGTCATCACCGGGGCGCTCTTGATGTTCATCCTCGCCTTCAACGAGTTCCTGGTGAGCCTCTTCCTCACCGATTCGCGCACCGTCACGCTGCCGGTGGAGATCTACAACTCGATCCGCAGCGTGATCACGCCCGATCTCGCCGCGGTATCGGTCGTCTACATCGCCATCGCGCTGGTGGCGGTGGCGCTGCTCGACTGGCTCGTCGGGCTCGACATCTTCCTCAAATCGAAATGACGTGATGCCTGAAATCAGCGTCCACACGCTCGCCGACCTCACCGCGGGCGCACGCGCCGCCCTGCTTCAGCGTGCCGAGAGCGATCTCGGCCCCTTCCTCGCCAAGGTTGGGCCGATCATCGAGGCCGTCCGGACCGAAGGCGACGAGGCCCTCGCCCGTTTCGGCCGCGACTTCGACAAGGCGGCCGTGCGAGCGGATGCCATCGCCGCCACCGAGGCCGACTTCGACGCCGCTTTCGCGGCCGTCGATCCGGTGATGATTGGCGTGCTGGAGCGGGCGATCGACAACGTGCGCCGCTTCCACGAGGCGCAGATGCCCGAGGAGATGTGGTTCAAGGAGATGTCGCCCGGCATCTTCGCCGGCGAGCGGTCGACCCCGATCCCCTCGGTCGCCTGCTATGTGCCGCGCGGCAAGGGGGCGTTCCCGTCGGTCGTCATGATGACGGCGGTGCCGGCGGTGGTCGCCGGGGTGCCGCGGCCGATCATCATCACCCCGCCCGGTCCCGACGGTGGGGTCGACGCCGCGACGCTGGTCGCGGCCCGGCTCGCCGGTGTCGAGGCGGTCTACAAGGCGGGCGGCGCGCAAGGGATCGCGGCGGTCGCCTATGGGACCGCCACGGTGCCGAAGTGCGTGAAGGTGGTCGGCCCCGGCAGTCCCTGGGTGGTCGCCGCCAAGCGCCTGCTCGCGGACAAGATCGACCCCGGCCCGCCCGCCGGCCCGTCCGAGGCGATCGTCGTCGCCGACGATACCGCGAACGGCCGCGTCGCCGCGCTGGACCTCCTCAACGAGGCCGAGCACGGCCCCGATTCCTCGGCCTATCTGGTGACGTGCTCGCGCCGGGTCGCCGAGGAGGCCGCCGCTGCCATCCCCCGTTACTGGGCCGCGATGGGGGCCGAGCGCGTCGGCTTCAGCCAGGCGGTGCTGTGCGGGCCGCGCGGCGGGATCGTCGTCACCGAGACGATGGACGAGGCGATCGCCTTCGTGAACGACTACGCGCCCGAGCACCTGCAAGTGCACGCCAAGGCGCCGTTCGACTATCTCGGCGCCTTGAAGAACGCCGGCGAGATCCTGCTGGGCGAGCATACGCCCATCGCCATCGGCAACTTCATGCTCGGCCCCAACGCGGTGCTGCCGACCAACACGGCGGCGCTGACCCGCTCCCCGCTCGGTGTCCACGACTATCTGAAGCTGACCTCGATCGGCCATGTGACGAAGGCGGGGTACGCCCGACTGGCGCCCGATGCCTACAAATTCGCCCGCTACGAAGGCTTCGACGCTCACGCCAACGCCGTTTCGGAACTGAGGGATGAAGCTTTTGGTGATTGACGGCGCCTAAAAGTTAGTCAGAAATATCACGTGCGGCATAGGCATGGCAGGGATGCAGCCGGGGTCGCTCCGGTGGCATCCCAGTTGCTTGTACCGCAACGTCACGGATAACCGCGACCGGGATCCGGTGGCGGCGCGAAGGTGTTAGAATGGCAGACCTGCTCTCGGTCGAGGGTCTGACGCGCAGTTTCTACGGCGTCCATGCTCTGCGGAGCGCGGCTTTCACCGTAGCGCCAGGCAGCATCACCGGCTTGATCGGCCCCAACGGTGCCGGCAAGACGACCGCGTTCAACTGCATCTCCGGCGTGATCCCGCCCGAGGCCGGCCGCGTCACCTTCGACGGCGAGGACATCACCGGCTGGCGCCCCGACCAGATCAGTCTGCGCGGACTGGTGCGCACGTTCCAGATCGCCCGCGGGTTCCCCAAGCTCTCGGTGTTCGAGACGCTGCTGCTGCACGGCGCACACCAGCCGGGCGAGCGGCTCGGCACCGCGCTGTTCCGCCCCGGCCGCTGGAAGGCGCGCGAGCGGGAGCTCGCCGAGCGCGCCCGCGGCATCGCTCGCCGGCTGAAGCTCGACCACGTGCTGGCCAACATGTCGTCCGACCTCTCGGGCGGGCAGAAGAAGCTGCTCGAGATCGGCCGCGCGCTGATGGGCGAGCCGAAGCTCATCCTGCTCGACGAGCCGGTGGCGGGCGTGAACCCGTCGCTCGGCCGCGAGATCGCCGAGCGCATCCGCGAGCTGGCGGCCGAGGGGCTGACCTTCCTCATCGTCGAGCACGACATGGCCCTCGTCGGCGAGCTTTGCGACACGGTGGTGGTGATGGCCGAGGGGACGACGCTCGTCGAAGGCACCTTCGAGGAGGTCACATCCGACGCGCGGGTCCAGGACGCCTACCTCGGAAAGCGCACATGACGACGCTCACGATCGACAACGTCGTCGCCGGCTACACCAAGGCCGACATGATCCTCAAGGGCGTGTCGATGACGGCGGACGCCGGCGAGATCGTCGCCGTGCTCGGCCCCAACGGCGCCGGCAAGTCGACCATGCTCAAAGCCGTCACCGGGCAGATCACGGTGCGCGAGGGGCGCGTTTTGGTCGGCGGCAGAGATCTCACCGGACTGAAGCCGCGCGAGGTCGTGGCGAGCGGCGTCGCCTACGTGCCGCAGGAGGCGAACGTCTTCGCCACCATGAGCGTGCGCGAGAACCTGGAGATCGGCGGCACGGTCGACCGCGCACACGTCCGCGCGCGGATCGACGGTCTGTTCGCCCGCTTCCCCGTCCTGGCGCAGAAGCGGCACGACGCGGCGCGCACGCTGTCGGGCGGCCAGCGCCAGCTCCTCGCGATGGCGATCGGCATGATGGTCGAGCCGCAGCTGATGCTGCTCGACGAGCCGTCCGCCGGCCTCTCGCCCAAAGCCGCACAGGAGATGTTCGCCGTCATCCGCGAGATCGCGGCGTCGGGCGTCGCCGTCGTCCTGGTGGAGCAGAACGCCCTCGAAGCGCTCGACATCGCCGACCGCGCCTACATCCTCGCCGCCGGTCTCAACCACGCCGAAGGGACCGGCGCCGACCTCTCCGCCGACCCCGACATCCGCCGCACCTTCCTCGGAATGCACTAAGGGAGCCGAAATATGGCCACGTTCCGTCTGACTCGTCGTCGCGTCCTCGCCGGCATGGGGGCGATGGGCGCCACCCTCGCCGCCCCCGCGGTGCTCCGCGCCCAGGCCGGGCCGATCAAGCTCGGCTCGCTCACCCCGCTGACCGGCGTGGGCGGCAACTACGGCCCGTCCATGCGCGAGGCGATCGCCGGCGTGATCGAGACGGTCAACGCCGCCGGCGGCGTCCTCGGCCGCCAGATCGTCCTCACCTCCGAAGACACGCAGACCTCGCCCGAAGCGGCCGTGCGCGCCGCGCGCAAGCTGATCGACGTCGACGGTGTCGCCGCGGTGATGGGGACCTGGGCCTCCTCGGTGACGACGGCCGTGGCGCCACTGTGCTGGGAGAACCAGACCATGCTCTTCTGCGTGTCGGGCGCCGACTCGATCACGCTGCTGCCGCACCAGGGCTACATCGCCCGCACGCAGCCCAACTCGCAGCTCCAGAACGACGTCGCCACGCAGTTCATGATCGACAACGGCGCGACGCATCTCGGCTGGATCGGCCCGCAGACCCCGTTCGCGCAGGGCAACATCGACAATCAGACCCGCATCGCCGGCGAGAACGGCATGGAGATGGACAGCCTCATCTACGAGGCCGACAAGTCCACCTACCGCTCCGAGGTCGACAGCATCATGCGCGCCGGTCCGGACTTCATCCTGCTGGGCGGCTACACGGCCGACACGACGGTGCTCCTGCGCGACCTCTGGCAGGCGGGCTACGAGGGCAAACTCATCGGCCCCGCCTACGCGGTCAACCAGACCGTGCTCGACGCGCTGCCGGCGGACGTCCTGGAGGGCATCTTCACCTGGGAGCCGGCCCCCGCGATCGACAGCCCCGCCTATGCGGCGGTGCAGGAGATCCTCGGGGTCGAGAGCGTCGACCCCTATTCGGCGCAGTGCTACGACCACGCCAACCTCGCCATCCTCGCCATGGCCGCGGGTGGCGACGCAACGGGCGAGACGATCAAGTCCTCGCTGCGCACCATCAGCCAGGGTGACGGCGAGGCGGTGTACAGCGCCGTCGACGGCCTCAAGATCCTCGCGGACGGCGGCGCGGTGAACTACTCCGGCGCCAGCGGCCCGTGCGACTTCAACGAGGTCGGCGACATCACCGGAACGCAGTTCCTGTTCAAGCGCATCGAGGACGGCAAGGCCGTCGACTTCGCCCGCACCTGATGCTCGACCTTCTCCCCCAGCTCATCGTCAACGGGATCGTGATGGGGACGCTTCTGGCGATCCCCGCCATCGGCTTCACGGCGATCTTCGCTGTGCTGCGCTTCCCGAACTTCTCGGTCGCCTCCCACGCGACCATCGGCGCGTTCGCGGGGTTCGCCGCGAATGTGTGGCTGGGGCTGCCGGTGGAGCTGTCGCTCGTCGCCGCCTTCGTGGTGGCGGCGGCGGTCGGCGTTCTGTCGGACGAAGTCGCCCTGCGGCCCCTGCGGCCGCACGGCGCGTTGACGACGGCGATCGCCTCGATCGCGCTCACCATCGTGCTGGAGAACGCCGTCCGCTTCTTCTTCGGCAACGACTTGCGCGGCTACGATCTGCCGCTGGTGCGCGACTGGCGCATCTGGGGCGTGCGCATCGGCCCGCAGCAGGTGGAGAACCTGCTGCTGGCGCTGGCGCTGATGGTCGCCGTCTTCCTGGCGCTGCGCTACACGCGGATCGGCAAGTCGATGCGCGCCGTCGCCGACAATCCGGCGCTCGCCGAGCTGAAGGGGATCGACCCGGTGATGGTCGGCCGGCTGACGGCGTTCTTCGGCATGGGGCTCGTCGGCGCGGGCGGCATGCTGCTCGGCCTCGGCACGTCGATCGACCCGCTGACGGGCTTCCGCTTCATCCTGCCGATCTTCGCGGCGGCGGTCGTCGGGGGCCTCGGTTCGATCCCCGGTGCGGTCCTGGGCGCGATGGTGGTGGGGCTGGGCGAAGAGCTGTCGCTGATCGTCCTGTCACCCTCCTACCGCAGCGCGGTGGGCTTCTTCGCCATCGTCATCGTGCTCACCTTCCGTCCGCGCGGGCTCCTCGGGGAGCGTGCATACTGATGGCCCGGCCCGTGTCCGCCCGTACCCCGGAGGCTCGCCCATGCTGAGCTACCTCCTCGCCACGCTCACCTTCGCCGGCATCTACGCGATGCTGGCGCTGGGGCTGAACGTGATCTGGGGCATGACGGGGATGATCAACCTCGGCCTCGCCGGGTTCTTCGCCGTCGGCGCCTACGTG
This sequence comes from Acuticoccus sp. I52.16.1, assembly GCF_022865125.1. Lineage (NCBI taxonomy): Bacteria > Pseudomonadati > Pseudomonadota > Alphaproteobacteria > Hyphomicrobiales > Amorphaceae > Acuticoccus > Acuticoccus sp. I52.16.1. Next base: position 2,774,043 of record NZ_CP094828.1, read on the forward strand.
TCGGCGCTGGTGAGCATCGCCGGGGTGCCGATCCCGCTGGCGGCGCTCTGCGCGATGGCGGCGGCGGCCCTCGTCGGCGGCCTCCTCTCGCGGCTGACGTTGAAGCTGCGGGGCGACTACCTCGCCATCGTCACGCTCGGCTTCGGCGAGGTGGTGCGGCTCTTCGCGGCCAACGAGATCTGGCTCACCAACGGTTCGGACGGGATCTCCGGCATCCCCGGCCCGTTCCGCAGCGAGCTGACGCCGTTCGAGTTCAACGCCCTCTTCGCGGCGATCACCGTGGTGCTGGTCGCCGTCGCCTGGTTCCTGTCGCGCCGGCTGCGCGTCAGCCCCTACGGCCGTGCGCTGCGGGCGCTCAGGGAAGACGAGACGGCGGCCGCGGTCGCCGGCAAGCCGGTGCGGCGCATGAAGGTTGAGGCGTTCGCGTTCGGCGCGGCGCTCTTGGGCCTCGGCGGTGTCCTCTACGCGCACTTCACCAGCTACATCGCGCCGGACGTGTTCCGCCCGCTGTTGACGATCTACATCTTCCTGTCGCTGACGGCCGGTGGCACCGGCAACGCGACCGGCGCGGTCGTCGGCGCCGTCATCGTGATGGGGATCCTGGAGGGGAGCCGCTTCCTGGAGGGGATGATCCCGCACCTGTCCGGCGCGCAAGGCGCGGCGCTGCGCGAAATGGTGATTGGCAGCCTCCTCATCCTCATCATGCGGATCCGCCCGACCGGCCTCCTCGCCGAGCGTCCGCCCAAGCCGCCGGGCGACGTCGCCGCCCCGGCCGCGGCCGCCCGGTCCGGTGCGGGCGGTGGGTAATGCGGCGCGCGCTACGATGGCCCAGCTTTCAGGAGCTGCAGCTCGTGTCCATCGTGCTGTCCTCGGTGATCGCCGGGCCGCAGCTGGTGGCGGCGCTGGGGTCGACGTCCATCGGGCTGATCGGCGACGCGGTCTTCACCTTCATTTACATCCTGTTCTCGCTGCTGGTCTTTCTGACGACGCGGGCGGCGCGCCACTCCTGCGCGCTCATCTTCCCCTACGGCGCGGGCAAGATGGAGGCGATCGCCAGCTCCATCCTCGCGGTGTCGTTCACGCTGTTCGGGCTCGCCATCGGATCGGCGAGCCTCTACCGGCTCGCGGATCCGCCGCAGCCGGAAGGCGTCTTCGCGCCACTCCTCATCACCGGCGTGCTGATGGCGCAATCGGCCGGACTCTACGTCGCGTCCATTCCGTTGGCCAAGGAGCCGTCGGGCGCGGTCAAAGCGTGGCGCCGCGCCCAGCTGATCGACGCGCTGGGGCTCGGCACGACGATGATGCTGGTGTCGCTCGCCGCGGTGGTGCCGGGGCTGGCGATCGGCGATCCGCTGGCCGGCTGTATCGTCGCGGCGGCGATGTTCTATACCGCCTACCAGACCTTCCGGGCCGCGTTCTGGGAGCTGGCGGACCGGGCGCTGGAGGAGGAGGTGCAGCTCCTCATCCTGCGCAGCCTCGCCGACAGCTTCGACGCGTTCGACACCATCCTGGCGATCCGCACGCGGCGGTCGGGCGGCGTACCGATCATCGAGATCACGCTGGGGTTCCAGCCGGATCGCGAGTGGGGCGCGATCGTGGCGCATTGCGCCGCGGTGCGCCGCAGCGTGCTGGGCAATGTGGAGGGGGCGAGCGTCTCGGTCCTGCCGGCGACGCCGGAGCTGGCCGGCTCGTGGGGCGAGCGCGGGCCCGCCCCCGACTCATCGGCCACGGTGGCCGGCTGATGGATCTACGCGGCCAGCGCTTCGCCCCATTGCCGCTCGACGAGGAAGGCAAGCGCGGCCGGCAGCCGCATCGCCCTCGCCGTCTCGATGCGCTCGGGCGTGTAGTGCCCGGCCTCGTGCAGCAGATTGATCGAGCCGATCACCTCGCCCGCGACGACGATCGGCACGTTGAGGCAGCTCTCGCAGCCGAGCGAGAAGATCAGCTCGTAGTCGTAGAAGCCGGCCTCCACTGCGGCGGGCCCGTCGCTGAGGATCGGCTCGCGCTCGCCCATCATGCGCGCGGTGATGATCGTGTCGGACATCTTCTTGGTGCCCTTCACCGGGTAGGCGTCCGGCATGGTGGAGAAGCTGCGGCGCAGGAGGCCGGCGCTCTCGTCGATCGTCAGTGCGGTGAAGAGCTTCACGCCGATCTCCTCGGAGACCATGTCGCTCAGCGCCTGGAAGGCGACTTCGGGCTGGCCGGGCATGGCGACCGCACGGGTGAAGGCGTCGAAATTCATGAAGCATCCTCTCGGCTTGGGTGGCATCGCGCCGTCCGGTCGGAGTGGGCCGGACCGGATATCTATTCGGCCGCGGACGCGTGCGCGTCCACTCTTTCCATCACAACGGAGCGAACGATGAGAACGGCTGAGACCGCGCGGACGGGCCCCCGATGACGCTGGGTGTGGGAGGCTCCTCCGCGGCGGCCGAACTCGACGCGATGACGTCGATCACCACCGGCATCGCGCCGATCGGGATCGACGAGCACCTCGACCGGGTGAAGCGGGCGCAGGCGCTGATGAAGACGGAGGGCATCTCCGCCCTCTACCTCGATACCTCGCCCAACCTTTTCTACTTCACCGGCATCAAGCTCTCGCCGACGGAGCGGCTGCACGGGGCGATCATCCCGGTCGAGGGGCCGGTGACCTACCTCAGCCCCGCCTTCGAGGAGCCCAAGACGCGCTCCATGCTGAAGTTCGGCGACGATATCCGCGGCTGGCAGGAGCACGAAGACCCGACCGCGCTGGTCGCCGACACCATCGCCTCGCTCGGCTACGAGAGCGGCGTGGTCGCGGTGGACCCGGCGACGCCCTTTTTCACGTTCGACGGCCTGCGCCGGGCCGGCAACCGCTACGAGTTCCTCAACGGCAACGCCGTCACCGCCGCGCTGCGCGCCGCGAAGACGCCGGCCGAGGTGGCGTTGCTCGCGGCGGCCAACAAAGTCTCCGAGGAGGTGCAGAAGGCGGCCGCGCGCATCCTCCACGTCGGGATCACCACCACCGCGGTCGGCGCCTTCGTGCAGGAGGCGCACCGGCGCCTCGGCGGCGTGCCGACGCCGTATCCGCCGCTGATCCTCTTCGGCGAGGCGACGGCCTACCCGCACGGCGTCGACTACCCGCAGACGCTCGAGGACGGCGATATGGTGCTGATGGACATCGGCGGCTGGGTCGGCGGCTACCGTTCCGACATCACCCGGAGCTACGTGTTCGGTGAGCCGAGCCCGCGCCAGCGCGAGATCTGGGAGCTGGAGAAGAAGGCGCAGGCGGCCGGGTTCGCCGCAGCCCAGCTCGGCGCGCCGCACCATGCGATCGACGATGCCGCTCGCGGAACGATCGAGGCGGCGGGCTTTGGCAAGGATTATGCCTTGCCGGGACTGCCGCACCGGACGGGCCACGGGATCGGCCTCGAAGTCCACGAGGAGCGCTACCTGGTTCGCGGCAACACCGCGCCGCTCGAGGTCGGCAACTGCTTCTCGATCGAGCCGACGATCTGCATCTACGGCGAATTCGGCATCCGATTGGAGGATTGTGTGACGATGACGGAAGAAGGCCCAAGGTGGTTCTCCGGCCCCTGCCACACCGTCGACGATCCGTTCGGTTACGAGGCATAAACGCGCACAAAAGAATGGCATGCCAAAGCCTTGATCATGTACTATTGCTGCCACATGATCGCGCCGCGGCACACCAGACCGGCGCTTACTTCTGATTGGAGACCGCTCGTTGGGGCAGATCCTCTTTAAAAACTTCGCCATGCTCGACCCGACGAAGGACGACATCCTTCCCGGCCACGAGCTTCTGGTCGAGGATAAACTCATCCGCGAGGTGTCGGACAAGCCGATCACGGCCCCGAACGCCACCGTCGTCGACTGCGCAGGCGGCACGTTGATGCCGGGCCTGATCGACTGTCACGTCCACGTCATGCTGGCCGAGGTGTTCATCAGCCGGCTGGAGACGATGCCGCTGACGCTCATGACCGCCAACGCCATGGCGGCGCTGCGCGGCATGCTGGACCGCGGCTTCACCACCGTGCGCGACACGGGCGGAGCCGATTGGGGCATCAAGGCGGCGGTCGACCAGGGCTACTGCGCCGGGCCGCGCCTCTTCATCGCCGGTCGCGCTCTCGGGCCCACCGGCGGCCACTCGGACATGCGCCGCCGCACCGATCCGGGCGCGCTCTGCCCCTGCTGCAACGCGCTCGCCTTCGTCATGGGCGTCGCCGATGGCAAGACCGAGGTCCGCAAGGCCGTGCGCGAGGAGATGCGCCAGGGCTGCGACCACGTGAAGATCATGATGTCGGGTGGTGTCGCCTCGCCGTTCGACCCGCTGGACTCGATGCAGTTCTCGGTCGGCGAGGTCGCCGCGGCCGTCGAGGAGGCGAATGCCTTCGGCCGCTACACCTGCGCCCACGCCTACTCGCCCGAGGCGATCACCCGCGCCGCCCACGCCGGCGTGCGCACGATCGAGCACGGCAACCTGATCGACGACGCCTCCGCCAAGCTGATGGCCGAGAAGGACATGTTCCTCGTCGCCAACCTCGTCGCCTACTACGCGATGAAGGAGAAGGCGTCCGAATACGGCATGTCGGGCGAGATGCTGGAGAAGAACGACCTCGTCATCGAGGGCGGGCTGAAGTCGCTCGAGATCTGCAAGAAGGCCGGCGTGCCGGTCGCCTACGGGTCGGACCTCCTTGGACAGCTCCAGGTCGACCAGAGCCGCGAGTTCGAGCTGCGCTCCAATGTCGTCCCCGCGCTCGACATCGTGCGTTCGGCCACCACCATCGCCGCCAAGGTGCTGCGCCAGGACGGCAAGCTCGGCTGCCTCGCGCCCGGCGCCTTCGCCGATCTCCTGGTGATCGACGGCGACCCGCTGAAGGACCTCTCCCTGTTCGGCGGGCAGGGCCAGCACATGAGCGTCATCATGAAGGACGGCGCCTTCCACAAGAGGACACTGCATTGACCCGCGCTGACGTGAACCACTCCATGGAGGCACGGTCGTGAGCGAGATGTTCCTCTTCAAGAACCTGCGGCTGCTCGACCCGGCGTTCGACGAGCCGCGCGGCGGCTACGAAGTCCTCGTCGAGGGCGAGAAGATCCGCGAAGTCTCCGACGGACCGATCTCGTCCGACACCGCCACCGTGGTCGACTGCGGCGGCAAGGTGCTGATGCCGGGCCTGATCGACTGCCACGTCCACTGCATGCACGACGAAGTCTACATGCGGCGGATGGAGGACGTGCCGCTGACGCTCGCCGCCGCGCGCGGCGCCAAGCGCATGAAGGCGATGCTGGACCGCGGCTTCACCACCGTGCGCGACACCGGCGGCACCGACTGGGGCATGAAGGCGGCGGTCGAGAAGGGCCTCATTCCCGGCCCGCGCCTCTTCATCGCCGGCCGCTCCATCGGCCCGACGGGCGGGCATTCGGACGGTCGTGGCCGCACCAATCCGGGCTTCTCCTGCCCCTGCTGCAACACCGCCGCTTACCTCAGGATCGTCTGCGACGGCGAGGAAGAGGTCCGCAAGGTGGTGCGCGAGCAGATGCGCCAGGGCTGCGACCAGGTGAAGATCATGGCCTCCGGCGGCGTCGCCTCGCCGAACGACCCGCTCGATTCGCTGCAATTCTCGATCGAGGAGATCGAGGCGGCGGTGGAGGAGGCGGAGGCCTTCGGCCGCTACGTGTGTGCCCACGCCTACTCGGCCGAGGCGATCACTCGCGCCGTCTCCCACGGCGTGCGCACCATCGAGCACGGCAACCTGATCGACGCGGACGCCGCCAAGCTGATGGCCGAGAAGGGCGCCTACGTGGTCGCCAACCTCGTCGCCTATGTGGCGATGAAGGAGCGGGCGGCGAGCTTCGGCATGCCGGCCGACATGCTCGAGAAGAACGACATGGTCCTCGAAGGCGGCTACAAGTCGCTGGAGATCTGCGAAGCGGCGGGCGTGAAGGTCGCCTACGGGTCCGACCTTCTGGGCGCACTCGCCGAGGAGCAGAGCCGCGAGTTCTCGATCCGCACCGAGGTGCAGAAGCCGATCACGGTGATCCGCGCCGCGACGACGATCGCCGCCGAGGTGGTGCGCCGTCCGGGCCGGCTCGGCACCGTGGCGCCCGAGGCCTGGGCCGACCTCATCGTCGTCGACGGGGACCCGACCCGGGACATCAGCCTGCTCGAAGGGCAGGGGGCGCACCTGTCGGCCATCGTCAAGGGCGGGGCGTTCTACAAGAACCGCCTCGGGGCGCCGGCTTGAGCGCTGGTGCGCCAACCGCGACGCGCGCCGCGCGCCGGCCGTGGCTCCGGCTGCGGCCGGGGCGCTGGGCTCTGAAGGGCGCGGCGCTCGTCGCCTTCGTCTATATCCTGACTCCGCTCATCTTCATCACCTGGCTGTCGTTCTACGCTCAGGAAATTCCGTCCTATCCGCCCGAAGGCTATTCGCTGCGGTGGTACGGTCAGGCGATCCAGAACGACCGCTTCATCGACGCGTTCATCATCAGCGCCGAGGTCGGCGTCGTGGCCACGCTGATCGGCCTGATGGTGGCGCTGCCGGCGTCCATCGGGCTGTCGCGGCTGAAGTTCTTCGGCCGCGCCGGGGTCAACAACCTCCTCCTCATGCCGCTGATCGTGCCGGGCATCGTCCTCGGCTTCGCGATCTACGTCATGTACGTGGAGATCGCGATCTGGCTGCAATGGCCGGTGCTGAACTCGTTCGGCGGCCTCGTCTTCGGTCACGTCCTCCTGGTGATTCCGTGGATGGTGCGGCTCATCATGGCGAGCCTCGCCGGGTTCGACCGCACGCTCGAAGAGGCGGCGCAGAACCTCGGCGCCAACCGCTTCACGACCTTCCGGCGGGTGACCGTCCCCGGCATCCTGCCGGGCGTGGTGGCGGGGGCGATGTTCGGCTTCGTGTCGTCGTTCGGCAACCTGGAACTCTCGCTGTTTCTGGTCGGTCCCGGACGCACCACCTTGCCGATCGCCATCCTCCAGTACCTGCAGTGGAAGATCGATCCGACCATCGCGGCGATCTCCGTCCTGCAGATCCTCATCATCGCGGTCGCCATGCTGATCACCGACCGCTTCGTCAAACTGTCGCGAGTGGTCTGATGGCGCGCCTTGAACTCGAGAAGCTCACCAAGCGCTACGGCGAATTCCATGCGGCGCGCGACGTGTCGCTGGATGTGGCGGAGGGCGAGTTCGTCGTCCTCCTCGGCCCGTCGGGCTGCGGCAAGACGACGACGCTGCGGATGATCGCCGGCTTCGTCGAACCGACCTCGGGGTCGGTGCGCATCGGCGGCAGGGACGTCACCTTGTTGCCGCCGTGGAAGCGCAACACCGGCCTCGTCTTCCAGAATTACGCGCTCTTTCCGCACCTCACGGTCGGCCAGAACGTCGCCTTCGGGCTGGAGATGCGCAAGGTGCCGGCGGGCGAGATCGGCGGCAAGGTCAAAGAGGCGCTGCGCCTCGTGCAGCTCGGCCACCTGGAGGACCGGCTGCCGCGCCAGCTCTCCGGCGGCCAGCAGCAGCGCGTCGCCCTGGCGCGCGCGCTCGCCTTCCGCCCGGACGTCCTGCTCCTGGACGAGCCGCTCTCCAACCTCGACGCCAAGCTGCGCAACGACGTGCGCGTGGAGATCCGCAACCTGCAGCAGCGCCTCGGCATCACCACGGTGATGGTGACGCACGACCAGGAGGAGGCGCTCACCATGGCCGACCGCCTGGTGGTGATGCGTTCCGGCGCGATCCGCCAGATCGGCACCCAGCGCGACCTCTACGAGCGCCCGGCCGACCATTTCGTCGCCGACTTCGTCGGCCGGTCTAGCTTCCTTTCCGGCACCATGTCCGGCGACGAGCTGCGTACCGACGGGGGGCTGACGATCCGCTGCGCCAAGTCGGTGTCCGGGCCGGCGGTGGTCGCGGTGCGGCCGGAGCGGGTCTTCGTCGGCTCCGAGGCCATCAGCGGGCAAGACAACGCCTTCAAGGGCGAGGTCGAATTCGTCTCGTACCTCGGCGGCATGATCGACATCCACGTGCGCCTGTCGCCCGAGGACCGCGTCATCGCCCAGGTGCCCAATCACGACACGTCGCTGCCCGAGGTGGGCGAGACCGTGCACGTCGGCTGGGCCGCGACATCGGCGGTGTTCCCCGCCGATGCGGAACTTCGCGAGTGAGCGCCCAGCGGTTGGCCGGGCTCAACCACAAAAGAGGAGAGAGTGAGCAGTGACCAAGTTTGACAAGGGGATCGGCCGCCGCGGCGTGCTGAAGGGAATGGCGGCGACGGCGGGCCTGTCGACGTTGGGGATGCCCTCCATCGTGCGCGCGCAGTCGGCCGGCACGGCGGTGGTCGGCACCTGGGGCGGCGACTATGCGCGCCTGCTCAACAAGAACATCGAGCAGCCTTTCCTGATCGACAAGGGCTGGGAGGTCCTCCAGGACCAGGCCGGCGACCCGGAGCGCCGCGCCAAGATGATGGCCGAGCGCCGCCTGCCCACCGGCACGACCGACGTGCAGGGCCTCAACGGCCCCAACATGTACCAGGTCTTCGAGCTCGGCCTCACCCAGGAGATCGACTACTCGAAGATCCCGAACGCCGAGAACCTCATCCCGTCGATGAAGTACAAGTACGGTGTCGGCCACATCTATTCGGCGATGGTCCCGGTCTACAATCCGGACATCATCCCCGAGGACGAGGCGCCGACCAGCTACGCCGACGTCTTCAATCCGAAGTGGGGCGACAAGCTCGGCATCATCGACATCCAGTACCAGTACACGATCGTCGCGGCGGCGCTGGCCGCCGGGGGCGGCGTCACGGACTTCGAGGCCGGCAAAGAGCTGCTGATGAAGGTCCGCGAGGCGGGCGCGCGGATCTACCCGACCAACGAGGCGTTCGCCCAGGGCATGAAGGCCGAGGAGATCGGCATCGGCATCATGTGGAAGGCGCGCGTGGTGCAGTGGCAGAACGCCGGCATCCCGGTGAAGGCGGCCTGGCCGTCCGAGGGTGCGCTGTCCTACGTCTCCGGCTTCGTGGTGCCGAAGAACGCGCCGCACCCGGAGGGCGCCTGGGCCTACCTCAACGCCATGCTGGAGCCGGCCGCGCAGGAGAACTTCGCGATCGACATGGGCTACAACCCGACCGTGACCAACGCCGAGGTCGCACCCGACCTCAACGAGCGCATCGGCTTCAAGCCGGAGGAGATCGAGCAGCTGAACTCGATGGACTTCGGCGCCATGCTCGACGCCGACGTCGAGTTGAAGAACTGGTGGGATCGGGAGTTCAAGGCTTGATCCTGGCCACGGCCAAACTGCGGGGGGCGGCCTGAATGGCCGCCACCTTCTCCGATACGGGGCCGCGCGGGGGACGTCTCGTCCTCAGCGCGAGCTCGCTGATCGGCCCGGCGACGGTCATCGTGGCGCTGGGCGTCATCGGCCCGCTGCTGATCCTGTTCCGCTACAGCCTCAACGACTTCGATCCGCGCATGCTGATGATCGACGCGTTGACGCCGAAGAACTACGTCGAGTTCTTCACCGACAGCTACTTTCTCGGCGTCTTCTTCGTGACCCTGCGGGTCGCGCTGATGACGACGGCGATCTGCCTCCTTCTCGGCTTCCCGCTCGCCTACGTGCTCGCCCGCACGCAGACGCGGTTCAAGAACCTCTTGCTGATCGCGGTGGTGATCCCCCTGTTCGTCGGCAACGCGGTGCGGGCGGCCGGGTGGATGACGCTCTTCGGCAGCCGCGGCTTCCTGAGCGTGACGCTGATGGACCTCGGCATCACCACCGAGCCGACGGAGATCATGTTCACCGAAGGGGCGGTGATCATCGGCATCATCGCGGTGAACCTGCCCTACATGGTGCTCACGTTGCAGAGCGTGCTGGAGGGCATCAACCGCAATCTGGAAGAGGCCGCGTTCAGCCTCGGTGCCGCGCCGCTGACGATGTTCCGGCGCGTGCTGTGGCCGATGGCGCTGCCCGGCATCGCCGCAGGCTCGATCCTGACGTTCATCCTGGCGATGAACGCCTATGCGACGCCGGTGCTCTTGGGCGGTCCCGAGTTCCGGATGATGGCGCCGGTGGTCTACAGCCAGTTCCAGCTGAACAACTGGCCCTCGGCGGCGGCCGTCGCCTTCGTCCTGATGGGGACGACGCTGGTGCTCACCATCGTCGCCAGCACCGCCACGCGTCAGCGCTTCCGCGACTGACGCGGTCCCGGCCGCGGCGCCCGGCGCCGCGGCCGGGACCTCAGGCGGCGTCCTCGAGGTTCTTCACCGCGCCGTCCGCGCGGCCCGCCGCCCAGTATCCGGACGCCTTCATCCAGGTCTTGCGGTGGCCGCGCTCCAGGATGTGGCGGCGGATGGCACGGGCGACCTCCGCCTCCGCGGCGACCCACACGAAGGTGTCGTGCGCGATCTCCATCGTCTCCAACGCGGCGAGGTAGGGGGCGGGATCGGCGGCCGCGCCGGGGTCGCGGTGCAGCCACCGGGCGGTGAGCCGGGCGGCCGTGGCGAAGGTCTGCTCTTCGGCGGGACCGGCGACGGCGACGAGGCTGGTGACGGGCGTTCCGGGGCCGAACTCCTCGATACGCCGGCCGATGGCCGGCAGCGCCGTCTCGTCGCCGATCAGCAGCCACCGCGCGATCGCATCGCCTTCGATGACGGCCGAGCCGCGCGGCCCGCCGACCAGCACAGTGTCACCGGCGCGAGCGGTCCGCGCCCAGGCGGCGGCCGGGCCGGCGTCATGATCGACGAAGTCGATCACGAGGGCACCGGCCTCGGTGTCGAAGTGGCGCGGGGTATAGTCGCGGCCGACCGGCTCGCCGTCAGCGCCGGGGACGAAGACCTTGAGGTGGTCGTCCGGCGATGCGCTGGCGAAGCTGGCGAGCGAGGCGCCGGAGAGGGTGACGCGCACCATCGCCGGCGTGATCCGCTCGACGGCGCTCACGGTCAGCTCGCGGCGCATCATCTCGTGGCGGACGCGGCGGATGGTGGGATCGTTCGAAGCCCGAGGGTCTTCCATGTGAGGTCATCCGTGGGTTTCGGTTGACCGGCCCGAACGCAGCGAAGCAGACGCACGGGGCCGGCCAGCCGGGGCTGTCGGTTCCGTGCGTTGGTTCACGTTAACGCTTACGGCCGCGGCGCAATGCGCCGCCGACCCCCTTCATGTGGTGCCGTTCGCATGCCCGATCAAGCGCTTGGCGGCACGAGCCCGAGGCGCCAGGAACCCGAGGCGCGGCGGATGGGCCGGAGCTACGGCCGGGGCCGGCGCTCGGTTGGCCGTGGCGCGCCGTGGTCGGTGGGGTGCGGCTTCTCGCCGGAGATACCGGGGTCGTACCGGCTCAGCTCGACCCCCGCGCCCAACGGCAGCATCACGCTGGTGAAGCCGGGCGTCGCCCGCAGCGCGGCGGCATAGCGCTGGCCGCTGGTACCGAGCGGGTCCAGCTTGTGGTCCGCGACCACCAGAGCGCCGGCCTTCAGGCGTGGCAGGAGCGCCTCCAGCGCCTCGACGAGGAGATCCGGCCGCAGGCTGATGAAAACCAGATCCAGCTTGTCCTCGAGATCGGTGATCATGGCTAGCGCGTCGCCGGTCCAATAGTCGATCACGTCGTCGAGCCCGGCCTGCTCGGCGCGAACGCGGGCGAACTCGGTCTTCTCCGGGTCGAGGTCCATGGTGATGAGGCGCCCGTCGACCGCCGCGGCCGCCTCCGCCAGCCATAGGCCGCAGTAGCCGTAGGAGGTGCCCAGCTCCAGGATCACGGGGCGTTGGTAGCCGCGCACGAGGAGGTTGAGGAAGCGCCCGGTGGTCGGCCCGTCGGAGCGCATGCGCATGTCGGGCGGACGTTGGTCGGGGTCCGTACGGGCGCAGCGGGCGCGGGCGAACTCTTCGTGATAGGTTTCGAGCACGGCGTGAAACGCCGAGACGCTCATGGCGCGGCCCACTCAGTCGTTCTCGAAGCCGATGAGCCGACCGGCACGGTCGAACTCGGCCTTCACCGCGCGACCGTCGATCGTCCATCCCTCGACCTCGACCTGGCCGGTCTCGCTCCGGTCGATCTGCGTGAGCCTCGTGATGTGGGAGAGCTGCGGATAGGTTCGCGCCGCGCCGGGCACGAAGCGGTCCACCAGCGCGAGCGGGAGCGTGGCATGGTGGCCGCGCACTTCGATATCGTCGACACCGCGCGGGGTGTAGTGGGCTTCGAAGCGGGTGCCGTCGTACAGCGTGCCCCAGACTTCGACCTGCCGCTCACCGTCGACGTGTCGTCCCTCGAGGTTGAGCGGGATGCTGCGCAGGAGCTCCGGAAGGTCGGCCGGCGCGGCATGGGCCGCCCCCACCGCGGCGACCGCCAAGCAGACACCGAACGCTACCGGAAATTGTGAGATTGCCTTCAACGCCATCGTGCTGCCTTGAAACATCCATCGTCGCATCGGCAGAAAAGCAATGCGCATTTGCGCATTCCTCGAGCTATGAGACCCGACCGCGCAATCTTCGGAACGTCCGAGCGGCCTTCCGAGTGCATCATGTCTGGTTGTGTCGATATTTCAACTTTAAAATTGTTCATACGGCATCGACCGGACCAAGCCTCGCAGCAGGACCAGTTCTCTACGCGATTTTAGGCAAAAAGTAGAGGGACATGGCGCGCAGGCGTGTCGCACCTGCGAGTTGTCGGGGAGTTTTAGGCCGCCCTGTGGACGAGGGGTCGCCCCCACCCCGTCGAGGCGGGGGTGATGCGGCGGTTGGCCGGTCGGTCCCGGGCCGGTCAGTCCTCGATCGGGCTCGCGACGACGGCCAGACAGTCGCCCAGCTTGACCAGGCCTGGAAAGTGGCGACCGGCGAGGATGCCGTCGCGTTTGGAGCGCACCGTCAGCGGCGGGTCTCCGGTGTTGGTGGTGAGCCAGATGCGCATCAGCGCGTCGCCCTCGGCCACCGTCTCGCCGAGGTCGACCAGCGGCTCCATCATCCCCGTCATCTCGGCGAAGTGGTAGCAGCCGGCCGGGGTGGTATCGATCGCCGTCGACGGCGCGCAGTCCGGCTCTCCGGCCAGGATGCCGGCGTGCTTCAGCACATTGACGGTGCCCTTGCGGGCGATGCGTGCCGAGCGCGCCGACGCGGTGCCGCCGCCGTAGATTTCCGTCGACACGAACGTCTTGCCGAGCGCTTCGACCGAAGTGTCGAACATACCGACCGGATCGATCTCGCGCAGGGTCATCGAGTAGGGGGCGTTGAAGGCCTCCATCGCGGCGATGCACCGGCCCTGATGCTCCGCGTCGTCCAGGACGTGGGCGGCGGCGAAGGGCACGAATTCCAGCGTCTTTCCGCCGGAATGGAAGTCGAGCACGATGTCGGCCATCGGCACCAGGGTGCGGATGAAGTAGTCGGCGATCTTCTGGGTCACCGTCCCGTCCGGCCTGCCGGGGAAGAGGCGGTTGAGGTTGCCGCCGTCGAGCGGCGAGACCCGTGTCCCGGCCAGAAAGGCCGGGTGATTCATGAACGGGACGATGATGATGCGCCCGGTCACCTCGGCCGGCTCCAGGTCGTGCGTGAGCGCCTGGAGGGCGATCGGCCCCTCGTACTCGTCGCCATGGTTGCCGCCGGTCAGCAGCGCGGTCGGGCCGGAGCCGTTCCGGATCACCGTGATCGGGATCATCACGGAGCCCCAGGCCGAGTCGTTGCGGCTGTAGGGCAGGCGCAGGTAGCCGTGGTTCTTGCCCTCCGCATAGAGCGGGATCGTCGGGACGATGGGGCTGTCGGGCAGGCTCATTTGACGACCAGCTGCCGGGGGACATCGGCGAGGCATTCCGGCCCGTCCTCACCGATGACGATGCTCTCGGTGATCTCGAGGCCGAAGTCGCCGGCCCAGATGCCGGTCATGAAGTGGAAGGTCATCCCGGTCTCCAGCACGGTCTTGTCGCCGGGCCGCAGGCTCATCGTCCGCTCGCCCCAGTCGGGCGGGTAGGAGATCCCGATCGGGTAGCCGGTGCGGTTGTTCTTCTCGATGCCGTACTTGCGCAGCACGCGGAAGAAGGCGTTGGCGACGTCCTCGGTCAGGTTGCCCGTCTTGGCGGCGGCGAGGCCGTGCTCCATGCCCTCCAGGACGGCCTCTTCGGTCCGCTTCAACTCGTCGCTCGGCGTCCCCAGCGAGACGGTGCGCGACAGCGGGCAGTGGTACCGGTTGAACACGCCGGCGATCTCGAAGAAGGTCGCTTCGCCGGCGACCATCGGCCGGTCGTCCCACGTGAGGTGCGGCGCCGCGGCGTCCGAGCCCGACGGCAGCAGCGGGACGATCGCCGGATAGCCGCCGCCGGCGCCGATCGTGTCGTCGTAGCGAAGCGACGCGTCGTAGATGTCGGCGACGAGGTCGCATTTGCGCAACCCCGGCTCCACCACCTCGACGATCCGCTTGTGCATGCGCTCGACGATGCGCGCCGCGGTGCGCATGTAGGCAAGCTCCTGCGGGCTCTTCACGGCGCGCTGCCAGTTTACCAGGCCGGTCGTGTCCTGGAAGTTGGCGTTCGGGAGGCCCTTCGTCAGCGTGGCGAAGGCGCGGGCGGAGAACCAGTAGTTGTCCATCTCCACGCCGATGGTGCCGCTGGAGAGACCGCGCGTGGCGAGGTCGGCCGCCAGCACCTCCATCGGGTGACGCACCTCCGACTGAACGTAGTGGTCCGCGTAGCCGATGACGTTGTCGGCGCCCATGAAGACGGTGCGGTAGGCGCCTTGCGCGTCCTGCTCGCGGCCGAACCAGAACGGGTCGCCCGTCAGTCCCAGGACGACGCACTGGTGGACGTAGAACGACCATCCGTCATAGCCGGTGAGCCAGGCCATGTTGGACGGGTCCGAGACGATGATCGCGTCGATCCCCGCCTTCTCCATGGCGGCGCGCGTCTTGGCGATGCGCGCGGCGAACTCGGCGGGCTCGAACTGGAGCCGGGGGACGATGGCGGAGGGATCCTTGGGGGTCATGGCATCGACTTCAGGTGACAAAGGGGGTGCCGGCGCTCGCGGCCGTGGCGCGCTCCAGCGCGAGCGTGGCGATGGCGGTGTCCTGTACACCGGTCCCGGTCAGGTCGGCGAGGGTGATCTCGTCGTCCGAGCGGCGGCCGGGCGCGTTGCCGACGACGACGTCGCCCAGCTCCGCGAAGGTGGCGTGCGCGTCGACGATGCCGGCGGCGATGGCGCTGCGCAACTCGCCGAGGAGGCGGGTCTGCGCCAGGCGGTCCGGCACGTAGGTGACGCGGGCGAGGACGCGCGGGTCGATCTCGCACTTGTGGTGCTGGTCCGAGCCCATGGCGGTGACGTGCTGGCCGGGCTCCAGCCAATCGGCCATCAGCAGCGGCTCGGTCGCCGGGGTGGTGGTGACGACGATGTCGGCCCCGCGCACGGCGTCCTGCGGCGACGGAACCGCCTCGGTGCGTATGAGGCCGAGGGAGCCGGCCGCCTCCGCCAGCGTCTCCGCCTTGTCGCGCGAGCGGCCCCAGATGCGCACCCGGGTGATCGGCCGCACCAGAGTGAGCGCCTTCAGCTGCAACTCGGCCTGGAGCCCGGTGCCGAGGATCGCAACGGTCGCCGCGTCCGCGCGGGCGAGGTGGCGGGCGGCGACGGCACCGGCGGCGGCGGTTCGCACGTCCGTCAGGTAGCCGTTGTCGATGAGCATCGCGCGGACCATCCCGGTCTCGCTCGAGAAGACGACCATCAGGCCGGAGGTGGAGGGCAGGCCCTTGGCCGGATTGTCGAAGAAGCCGGGGGACATCTTCACCGCGAAGGTCGGCAGGCCCGGCACGTAGGCGGTCTTCACGTCGATCTCGCCGTTGTGCTCGGCGATCGCCATCGAGAGGATCGGCGGCATCTCCACCCCGCCGCGTGCGAGCGTCGCGAAGGCGTTCTCCACGCAGTCCACCGCCGCGAGGTCGAGCGGGACGAGGCGGCGCAGCTCCGTCCGGCCGAGGAGGGTGACGGTGGGCATCAGGCCGCCTCCGCCGAAACGTCGACCGTCTCGCCCGAGACGACGCGGTGGTGGACGCCCATGTCGATGTTGCCGCCGGAGAGGACCACCATCGCCGGCCCGCCGAGCGTCACCTTGCCGGCCAGCAGCGCGCCGATGCCGACCGCGCCCGACCCCTCGACGATCTGCCGCTCGGCGAAATAGGCGTGGCGGATGCCGGCGGCGATCTCGTCCTCGGTGAGGAGGACGACGTCGTCGACGAGGTCGCGCACCATCTGGAAGGTGTAGCGGTTCTTCAGGCCGATGCCGCCGCCGAGGCTGTCGGCCAGCGTCGGCAGCTCCTCGATCTCGACCGGACGGCCGGCGGCGAGGCTGGCGTGCATCGCCGCGCCCCGCTCCATCGAGATGCCGACGATGCGGCACTGCGGCCGCCGCGCCTTCACCGCCAGCGCGACCCCGGCGATCAGGCCGCCGCCGGAGAGCTGCACCAGCACGGTCTCGACCTCCGGCATCGCCTCGACGATCTCGAGGCCGAGCGTCGCCTGGCCGGCGATGATGTCGGCGTGGTCGAAGGGCGGGATGGTCACCATGCCCGCCGCGGCGAGGCGGTCCGCCTCGACCTGTGCCTCGTCCTGGCTGCGGCCGGTGATGACGACCTCGGCCCCCTCGGCGCGGATCGCGTCTACCTTGTTTCCCGGCACCAGCGTCGACATGCACACGACGGCCCGCACCCCGTTCTCGCGCGCCGCGCGGGCCACCCCGCGGCCGTGGTTGCCGGTGGAGACGGCGACCACGCCGCGCGCCTTCTCGGCGTCCGAGAGCTTCAGGATCGCGTTGGCGGCGCCGCGCAGCTTGAACGATCCGGAGCGCTGGTGGTGCTCCAGCTTGAGGTTCACCGGCCGGCCCGCGCGCTCGCCGAGGCTGGGCGAGGGCTCCACCGGCGTCGGCCGGATGGTGCCGGCGATGCGCGCCCTGGCGGCGAGGACGTCCTCGAGGGCGATCATGCCGGGACCGACGCGGGCACGGCGAAGAGGCGGCCGGGCCCCTCGATGGCGACGGCGGCATGGCCGAGCGCCTGCCACAGGCTCGCCTGGTTCGAGCTGACGACGGGTTTGCCGAGCGTGGCTTCCAGCGCGTCGATCAGGCCGAGCGCGGGGAGAGCGGTGCAGGACAGGAAGACCGCCTCGGCGTCCGCGGTGTCGACGGCCTCGGCCGCGGCGAGGATGGTCTGCGGTGCGACGCGGGCCATCTCGCGGTCGTCCGCCAGGCCGAGACACTGCGCGGCGACGATCGTCAGGCCGCGCGCTTGGAAGTAGCGCACCATCGGTGCCGTCGTTTCGGGGAGATAGGGTGTCAGGAGTGCGATGCGACGCACCCCGAGCGCGGCGAACGCCTGCGTCGCGGCATCGGGCGGCGTGACGACGGGGACGCCGGGGCGCGCGGTTTGGATCGCGGCGCGGACCGCCGCGTCGCCGATGGTGGCCGAGGCGGCGGTGCAGGAGAAGATGATCGCCGCCAGATCGAGCCCCGGCACCAAGAGGTCGGCCGCGCCGGTCAGGCCGCCGGCGAGGCGGCGCAGCGTGTCCGGCGTGGTCGGATTCTCGAACGGCACCCGCGTCGTATGCATGGCGACCTCGGGCGGCAGCAGCCGCGCCGCGTCACGCTCGCTGGTCAGGTCGGTCGCCAGCGCGATCATGCCGATGCGGTGCACCGGCCGCGGGTCGAGGCGGACCGCGACGGGCGAGGCGTGAACGGTCGCCATCGCCGGTCAGACCACGAGGACCGGGCATTTGGCGAGCCCGGTGACCTTGTGCGACACGCTGCCCAGCAGATATTCCTCCATGGAGCCGATGCCGCGCTTGCCGATCACGAGCAGATCGCAGGCGTGCTCCTCGGCGAAGCCGATGATGCTGCGCGCGACCGGACCGTTCTTGACGAACGCGCGCGGGTTGGCCGCGCCCAGCCCCACGGCACGCTCCTTGGTCTGGCGGGCGATATCCTCGGCATATTCGCGCATGGCGTCGTCCATGGCCTTCGGCGCCTCGCGCCGGACCATCGAGAAGGTGGCCTCGAGGTGGCTATAGTGGCGATAGACGGTGAGCAAGAGCAGCTCGGCACCAGTCAGCTTCTGCAGCTCCACCGCCTTGGTGAGGGCCTCGCTCGCATGGGCCGAGCCGTCACACGGGACGAGTATGCGTTTGAACACGGGACCTCCTGTTTCTTGGTCTTGTCAGGTCACTTCGCAAACGCGAGGTCGCGCAGGAAGAGGGCGATCTGCGGGAAGAAGATCAGCGCCACCGAGACGCCGAGGAGGATCAGGATGAACGGCGGCGTCCCCTTCACGACCTCGACATAAGGCCGCTTGAAGACGGCGATGGCGGTGAAGATATCGCACCCGAACGGGGGTGTGGCCGAGCCGATCGCCACCTGTAGCGTGATGATCGTCCCCACCAGCACCGGATCGAGCCCGACCGACTGCACCACCGGGGTGAAGATCGGCACCAGGATCAGGATCACGACGATCGGGTCGACGAACATGCAGCCGACGAAGAAGGCGATCGAGATCACGAAGAGCACGCCGATGCCGCTCATCTCGTCGATGCCGATCGAGCCAAGGATGGCCTGCGGGATCTGCGCGAACGAGATCACGTAGGAGAAGGCCGCCCCGGCGCCCACGAGGATGAACACCACCGCCGTGATCAGCCCAGTAGACTTGGCGGTCTCCCACACCTCGGCGAGGTTGATGGAGCGGAAGATCAGGACTTCGAGGATCAGCGCGTAGAGCACGCACGCCGCCGCCGCCTCCGTGGGCGAGAAGATGCCGCCGTAGATGCCGCCGATGATGATGACGGGGAAGCCGAGCGGCCACAGGGCGGCGCGCACCGCCGTCGCCCGCTCGCCCCAGGTCGCCGGCCGTTCCTTGGGCACGTCCTGCAGCTTGGCGTAGATCACCGAATAGGCGGAGAAGAGCAGCAGGATCAGGAGCCCCGGTCCGACGCCGGCGATGAACAGCTCCGCGATCGAGGTGTTGGAGACGACGCCGTAGATGATCATGCCGATCGACGGCGGGATCAGGAAGGCGATGTCCGACGCGTTGACGATCAGCGCCAGCACGAACGAGTCCTTGTAGCCGGCCTCCAGCATGCGCGGCCGCAGCGGCGAGCCGACGGCGACGACGGTCGCCTGCGTCGAGCCGGAGACGGCGCCGAACATCGTACACGCTGCCGCGGTGGAGACGGCGAGGCCGCCCCGGATGTGGCCGACGAACGCCATCACCATGTCGATCAGGCGGTTGGCGGAGCGGCCCCGCGTCATGATGTCGGCCGCGAAGATGAACATCGGCACGGCGATGAGTGAGGCGGGGCGGATGCCGGCCAGCATCTGCTGGACCATCGTCTCCATCTGCCCCAGGCCGCCGAAGATGAGGACGAAGCCGAGCGTCGCGCCGCAGATCAGCGGGATCATCATCGGAAAGCCGATGAGCAGCAGAACGATCATCACGGAAAAGATCGTAAGGGCCATGCTCAGATCTCCACCTCGTCGGAGCCATACCCCTCGAGCACCGAGGTGGAGAGGTAGACGTCAGGTTCGATGATGTTCTTCACTGCGGTCAGGACGTACTGCACGCCGGTCATGAAGAAGCCGAGCGGCAGCCAGACGACGGTCCACCAGACCGGGATCTGCAACGCCGGCAGCACGCGGCCGCGGCTCATCTGCTGCTGCATGTAGCTGAAGGCGAACCAGCACAGGCCGAACATGAAGGTCGCCGTGACGAGCGCGATCAGCACCATCAGCCACTTGCGCGCCGGCACCGGCAGCTGGTCGTAGATCGCCGACATGCGGATGTGGCGGCCATGGCGCGCGGCGTAGGAAATGCCGGCGAAGGTGATGAGGATGATGAGGATCTGGTTCAGCTCCTCGGAGAAATAGAGGCTCTGGCCCAGGATGTAGCGGCTGACCACGTTGGAGACCGTGTTCAGCGCCATCAGGAGCACGCCGAGCGCCAGGAAGACGGCCTCCACCTTGGCGATGGCGAGGTCGATGTAGCCGAGGACGCCGGGCAGCGCTGAGACGTCGTCGCCCAGGTCCTTGGTCTTCGGCGCGGGCGTATCGTCCGTTGAAACCGGCGTCTGGCTCATAGGCATCGCTCCGTGGCGGCTTGGCGTTCCTGTGGGTCGGTCTGTCGTGCGGCGTGGCGCGGCATGCAGCGGCCTTCGCGCGGGAAGGCGGGCAAGGCTGGCGCGGCGGCCGCCCGCACGGGGAGCGGCGGCGCCATCGGCGGTCCGGCGACACGCCGCGGCGCGCCGCCGGTGCGGGTGGGGCCGGGCAGGGGCCCGGCGCCCGGCTTACTGCTTGGCCGACTCGGCGGCCTCGAGGTCCTTCTTCATCTGGTTCAGGATCTCTTCGCCCCCGTCGCCCGTCATCTCGATGAAGGCGTCCTCGACCGTGCCGGCCGTCTCCATGAATGGCTTGCGCTGTTCGTCGGAGAGGATGTTGATCTCCATCTCGGGCTTCGCCTCCTGGATCTTCTTCAGCGAGGTCTCCTGCAAGCCCTGCTGGTACTCGAGGATGTACTCGAACGAGGCCTCGATGGCGGCGTCGATCGCCTTCTGGTCCTCTTCGCCCAGGCCGTCGTAGAAGTCCTTGTTGGCCATCACCGCGGTGGTGAAGTTGTTGTGGCCGATGCAGGTGATGACGTCCGTCACCTCGTACATCTTGGTCGACTCCAGGAAGAAGCCGGGGTTCTCCTGGCCCTGGATGATGCCGGTCTGCAGCGCGCCGTAGACCTCACCCCACGGGAGCGGCGTCGGCGTCGCGCCGAAGGCCTTGTAGCTCTCCACCAGCAGCGGGTTGGTCATCACGCGGAACTTTACCTCATTGAGGTCGTCCGGCGAGGTGACGGGCTCCTGCGTGGTCATGCAGACCTCGCCTTCCGGGAACATCGTCAGGAGTTCGAGGCCCTGCTCGGCGTAGAGCTTGGGGAACATCTCGTTGATGGCGACCGAGGAGCGGAAGAACTCGTTCAGCGTTTCGGTGTCCTGCGGCAGCAGGTAGGGCACGAAGAAGACCTGCGCCTCCGGGATCAGCGCGCCGGTGAAGCCGGGCGACTGGTCGACGAACTGCAGGATGCCGGACTGCGCCTGCTCCATGATGTCGTCCGACTCGCCCAGTGTGCCGAACGGGAAGAGCTGCACCTGGTGGTCGGTGTTGGCCTCGATCTCTTCCTTGAACTTCTGGGCGAATTTGCCCTGCACCTCTTCGAGGGCCTCCTCGAACGCATAGCGCCAGGTGGCGGCGCTGGCGGAGGTCGCGGCCAGGGCGATGGCGAGCACGCTGGCCCCGCCGATGGCGCGGCTGAGAAGCTTGGTCATCGTCGTCATCCTTCTATGATCTTCGCGGTTACGCACACGCGGCGGCGCAGTCGGCAGCGGGGCCGACCGGCCTGAAGATGTGACAATTCCGTCACATCGAATTTCCGCGAGCGTTTAACACAGTCCAATTCATGTCAAATGCTTTATTGAACCATGACAATCGCGAGTGCCTTGAAATCCTTCAGAACGCGAGGTGGGCGAGTTCCGGCTCGCTGATGGCGAGGCGGGCCAGGGTGTGCAGCCCACGCTCGAAGGCGCGGCCGTCGGGCGCGCCCAGGCAGATGCGCACGCCGCGGTGCTGCGTCGCCTCGCTGATCGCGAACGCCATCCCGCCCGCGACGGCGACCCCGTTGTGCCGCGCCAGTGCCACGAACGCGCCCTCCTCCCACGGCGGCCGCAGCGGCAGCCACACGTGCAGCCCGTGCGGCGTCGCGCGGATGCCGTGGGGGCCGAGGATCTGCTGCGCGACCTCGTTGCGGGCGCCCAGCGCGGCGCGTTGCCAGCGCACCAGCTCGCTGGCGGTCCCGTCTGCGAGCCAGCGGGTGGCGATCTCGGCCATCAGCGCGGTGGCCATCCAGTTGGTCACCAGGTGGCGGGTGCGGGCGGCGGTCGCCTGCCGCGGCGGCGAGACCAGCCAGGCGATGCGCAAGCCCGGCAGGCAGCATTTCGTGAGCCCGGTGAAATAGAACGTACGCTCGGGTGCCAGCGCGGCGAACGGCGTGCCCCGTTCGGCCCCCAGCGGACCCCAGGCGTCGTTCTCGATGATGGCGACGTCGTGCCGGCGGCACACCGCGGCGACCTCGCTCCGGCGTGTCTCGCCCATGCGCAGCGCCAGCGGCCCGAGGCCCTCCGGCATCAGGAATACGGCGCGGATCGGGCTGGCGCGGCAGGCGCGGTCCAGCGCGTCGGGCAGCACTCCCTCCGCGTCGATCGGCAATCCCTGGAGCCGGAGCCCCAGCGATCCGGTGAGCGCCTTCAGCGTGTGGTGGCCCATCTCCTCGGTGGCGATCGTGTCGCCGGGAGCGGCGGCGGTCAGCATCGCGACGGCCATCGCCGCGGTGTTGCCGTTCGTCGGCAGCACCTGCTCGCGCTCCGCCTCCACCCCGCAGCGCCCCAGCCAGCGCACCGCATGGTCGATATGGCTCTGTAGCGTGGCGGTGGGGCGGAAGGAGAAGGCGACCGGGGCGGGGAGGTCGCCGGCGATCTCGGTCAGCGTCGCGGCGAAGCGTCTGGCATGGGTCTTGCTGAGCGCCGGCGTGAGCATCGACAGGTCGATGACCTCCTCCGAACCGTCGATCCGGTGCCACGGGGTGCGCGGATCCCCGCTGAGCGAACGCACGAAGCTGCCACGGCCGACCTCGCCGGAGACGACGCCGAGCCGCGCCAGTTCCTCGTAGGCGCGGCTGACGGTCTGCACGCTGACGCCCAGCTCGTAGGCCAGCGTGCGGTGCGGCGGCAGCCGGGTGCCGGACGTCAGTTCCCCGGCGGCGACCGCATCGATGACCGTTTGCGCCAAGGCGCGGTAGGCGGGACGCTTCAGAGATCCCGGAGCGGGCGGCCAGATTGGCATGATTTACTCTTGGATCGTTATGATCCATTTGACAACAGTCGGCGCCCGGTCCAACCCTCTTCCATGCCGCCGCAGAGCCCTACCTCCGCGTCCCCCAGCGCCGTCCCGCTCGACGATCGCGACATCAAGATCCTCGCCATCCTCTCCACCGAGGGGCGGATCGCGAAGGCGGAGCTGGCGCGCCGCGTGAACCTCTCGGCCGCGCCCTGCTGGGAGCGGCTCAACCGGCTGGAAGCCGCCGGCGTCATCCGTCGATATCGGGCGGAGATCGCGCTCGCCAAGGTCGCGCCGTCCGTCACCGTCTTCGTCATGGTCGAGCTGGAGCACCACCGCGCCGAGAGCTTCCAGGTGTTCGAGCGGGCGGTGGCGCGCGAGGAGGAGGTCGTCGGCTGCTGGGCGCTTGGCGGCGGGTTCGACTATCTGATGAGCGTCGTCACCCCGTCGATCGACAGCTACCAGCGGCTGATCGACGGCCTGCTGGAGGCGCACATCGGCCTCAAGCGGTACTTCACCTACATCGTCACCAAGGAGGTGAAGGCCGGTGCGCCGCCGCTTCAGGCGCTGCTGAACGGCCGGCCGACGATCTGATGGCAAGCGCGGCGCAAGACAGAAGGATCGTCTTCCCGCGCCGCCCAATCGCGAAGAACCGTCGCCCGGTCCGCCCCTAGATTCGCCTCGTCACCCGAACCGATGAGGCGATCATGATGACGACCGCCGCCGCCCTCAAAAGCGAGGCTCCCTCCCTCCCGCTCGCCGACCGCCGGCTCCTGCGCTCGTTCGCCTATGTCGACGGGCGCTGGACCGCCGCCGCCACCGGCGACGTCTTCGCCGTCGAGAACCCGGCCGACGCCAGCGACGTCGCCGCCGTCGCCAAGCTGTCGGCCGCCGAGAGCGCGGCCGCGGTCGACGCCGCGCACAAAGCCTTCCCCGCCTGGGCCGCGCTCTTGCCGCAGGAGCGGGCCGCCATCCTGCGCCGCTGGTTCGAGGCGATCACCGCCAATGCCGAAGACCTCGCCCTCATCATGACCGCCGAGCAGGGCAAGCCGCTCTCCGAGGCGTGCGGCGAGATCGCCTACGGTGCCGCGTTCGTGGAGTTCTACGCCGAGGAGGCCAAGCGGCCGAACATCGAGGGCGTCACCTCGCACCTTCCCGATGCCGAGGTCGAGCTGTGGCGCGAGCCGGTCGGTGTCGCCGCGCTCGTCACGCCCTGGAACTTCCCGAGCGCGATGATCACCCGCAAGGCCGCGGCCGCGCTCGCCGCCGGCTGCACCGTCGTCATCCACCCGTCGGCCGAGACGCCGCTGTCGGCGCTGGCGCTGGCGGAACTGGCGGACCGGGTCGGCTTCCCTGCCGGCGTCGTCAACGTCGTCACCGGCGACGCGCCGGAGATCGTCGAGCCCTGGCTCGCCGACACCCGCGTGCGCGCCCTGTCGTTCACCGGCTCCACCGAGATCGGCCGGCTGCTCTATCGCCGCTCGGCCGACACCATCAAGCGGCTCGTCCTGGAGCTCGGCGGTCACGCGCCGTTCGTCGTCTTCGCCGACGCCGACCTCGACCAGGCCGTCGAGGAGGCGATCAAGGCGAAGTTCGCGACCACCGGGCAGGACTGCCTCGGCGCCAACCGCTTCCTGATCGAGCGGCCGGTCTACGACGCGTTCGTCGCCAAGTTCACCGCCGCCACGAAGGCCCTCACGCTCGGCCACGGCATGGACGACCCGGACCTCGGCCCGCTGATGAATGCCAAGGCCGTCGCCAAGCAGGAGGCCCACGTCGCCGACGCGGTGAAGCGCGGCGCCAGGCTGACGACCGGCGGCAAGGTCTCCCCGCTCGGGCCCCTGTTCTACGAGGCGACCGTGCTGGCCGACGTCCCGCTGGAGGCCGCGATCTTCCACGAGGAGACGTTCGGCCCCGTCGCCGCCATCGCCCCGTTCGACACCGAGGACGAGGCGGTGCGGATCGCCAACAACACCGAGTACGGCCTCGTCGCCTACGTCCACAGCGGCGACCCGCGCCGGATCTACCGCGTCAGCCGGGCGCTCTCGTTCGGCATGGTGGCGGTCAACCGCACGAAGGTGACCGGCGCGCCGATCCCTTTCGGGGGCATGAAGCAATCCGGGATCGGCCGCGAGGGCGCCCGCTACGGCCTCGAAGCCTTCACCGACATCAAATACGTCTGCCGCGACTGGGCCTGACATCCGCTGCCGCGCATTCCGAGCGGCGAACCGCGCCCCCTTCGCCCGAATGCGCTTCGGCGCCAGAAAGGAAATGAGATGCTGACCAACGACCAACTCGCCGCCTGGGACCGCGAGGCCTTCTTCCACCCCTCGACCCACCTCGCCCAGCACGCCCGCGGCGAGACGGTGAGCCGGATCATGACCGGCGGCGAGGGCATCTACGTCGAGGATCGGGACGGCACCCGGCTGATCGACGCGTTCGCCGGCCTCTACTGCGTCAACGTCGGCTATGGCCGCAAGGTGATCGCCGACGCGATCGCCGAGCAGGCCGGCAAGCTCGCCTACTATCACGCCTATGTCGGCCACGGCACCGAGGCGTCGATCACGCTCGCCCACATGATCCTGGAGCGGGCGCCGCAGCACATGTCGAAGGTCTACTTCGGCCTGTCCGGGTCGGACGCGAACGAGACCAACGTCAAGCTCGTCTGGTACTACAACAACGTGCGCGGCATGCCGCAGAAGCGCAAGATCATCTCGCGCTGGCGGGGCTACCACGGCTCGGGCCTCATCACCGGCTCGCTGACCGGCCTGAAGACGTTCCACAACAAGTTCGGCCTGCCGCTGCCGGAGGTGATCCACACCGAGGCGCCCTACTACTACCGCCGCCAGGACCTCTCCATGTCGGAGGCCGAGTTCGTCGCCCATTGCGCGGCCGAGCTTGAGGCGCTCATCGAGCGCGAGGGGCCGGAGACCATCGGCGCCTTCATCGGCGAGCCGGCGCTCGGCACCGGCGGCCTCGTCCCGCCGCCGGCCGGCTACTGGGCGGCGATCCAGGAGGTGCTGGCGAAGCACGACATCCTGCTGATCGCCGACGAGGTCGTCACCGGATTCGGCCGGCTCGGGTCGATGTTCGGCTCCGACCACTACGGCATCAAGCCGGACATCATCACGATCGCCAAGGGGCTCACCTCGGCCTATGCGCCGCTGTCGGGCTCGATCGTGTCGGACAAGGTGTGGAAGGTGCTGGAGGAGGGGACCGACCAGTTCGGCCCGATCGGTCACGGCTGGACCTACTCGGCGCACCCGATCTGCGCCGCGGCCGGCGTCGCCAACCTGACGCTGATCGACGAGATGAACCTGGTGCAGAATGCCGGCGCGGTCGGCGCCACCTTCAAGCAGATGCTGACGGACCGGATCGGCCAGCATCCGCATGTCGGCGAAGTCCGCGGCGAGGGGCTGCTCTGCGCGGTGGAGTTCATCGACGACAAGGAGAACCGCACCTACTACGACCCGGCCCGCAAGATCGGCCCGCAGGTGGCCGCAGCGCTCCTCAGCGACGGTGTCATCGCCCGCGCGATGCCGGAGGCCGACGTCATCGGCTTCGCGCCGCCGCTGTGCCTGACCGAGGATGAGGCCGGCATGATCGCCGACCGCATGGCGAAGGCCGTGACGAACGTGCTGGGCTGACCGGCCAGCAGCCCGACCGCCGCCCGACCACGGCGGCCCCCGTCGGCGACGGCCCGCGCTCCATGAGCCGGGCCGTTTTCGTGTGTGCGATCAGCCGGCGAGGCGGCGAGCGTGGGCGGCGGCGATCAGCGCGGCGTGGCTCCAGGTGAGGTTGCGGCAGGACCGCGGGGCACCGGTGGCTCCGTCGATCTGCTCGGGCAAGGCGCCGGCGGTGGGGCGGGCGGCGCGGACCGCCTCCAGGATGGCCTCGCCGCGCGCGCGGCAGCGGCGGCGCTCGGCGGCGTCGAGGTTCACGCCGGCGGCACGGCGGTAGTAGAACTCGGCGAACCCGAGGCTCGTCGGCAACCAGGGCTGACCGTCGAAATAGACGTCGCCCTCCCAGCGGCCGACGAGGGGGGCCGCGTCCGTCGCCAGCGCGAACCGCGCGCGGGACCAGCGCTCGACGTCCTCGGCGGTCGCCGCCATGGCCGGCTCGGTGACGCCGAATCGTCCGGCGGGGTCGAGGAGCGCGCCGAGGATGATATCGGCGTCGCTGCCGTCGGTCGCACTCGACGCGGCGAAGCGGCCGGCCGTGCGCAGGTCCCCCATCGCGGTGTCGATCCGCGCCACCGCCTCCGCCACGCCGGCCGCCGCCAGCCGCGGGCCGGCGGCGCACAGCGCGGCGCGCTGGGCGAGCATCGTGAAGGCGTGGCGTGCGGGCGGCGGGTCCTCCCATGGGCCGATGCAGGGCGCGGCGGCGTGCGCCAGCACATGGGCGAGGTCGATCGCGAGGAGCCGTTCCGTTTCGGCCGTCGCGGCGCCGGGCCAGGCGAGGCAGGAGAGCGCCCGCAGCGCCGGCCCGTCGTACTGCGGCCTGCCCCACTCCTCGAAGTCGGCGGTGCCGTCGGCGTTGACGCGCGGCTCGGCCGGCACGGCGTCACCCGCCAGCGCGGTGAGCTCGGCGTCGGGGCGCAGGAAGCGCGCATGGGCGGCGTCGGTCGTCGCACGCTGCGGGTTGGCGGGCGGCCCGGCGCGCGTCGCGATCGCGAGGCTGAAGGTGACATAGTCGGCGAAGCGGCGGTCCCAGGCGGCCGGATCCTGCGGGTGCAGCAGTGCCGCCGCCAGCATGACGACGCCGGCGTCGCGCGGCCAGTGGTAGAAGTAGTCCGGCTCCGGATCCCAATGCGCGTCTTCCGGCGAGGCGAGGATGGAGCCGGCCGCCGGCACCACCACATGGCCGAAGCCGGGCCGCCGGTGGGTCAGGTGCGTGGCCGATATCGCCGCGGCGATCGCGTCGGCCGATGCGGCCGCCTGCGCGGCGAGCCAGTCGTCGAGCGGGGACATCAGCCGGCTTCGAGGATGCGATCGAACGCGGTGCCGGTGCTCGCCGCATATCCGGGGCCGAGGGGGCAGTGATGCTCGCCCATGACCACGTCGTGCCACACGCAGCGGCCGAGTGCGGCGGCGAGGGCCGCGGCGTGGGCCGGCGGCGTCACCGTGTCGTCGACGCCGACGATGACGGCCGAGGGGACGCGGACCGCGCCCGCGACGGCCAGCGCATCGTGGGCCGGCCACTCGTCGAGCGCGCGGGGGAGCTCACGGCGCAGCATGGCCACCGCCTCCGGCCCCTGCGCCTCGCGTGCGGCGATGAGCGCCGCGCCGGAGATCACCGGCGAGACCGCGACGACCCCCGTCGGTCCCCACCGATGCCCGTCCGCCGCCAGCCGCACCACCGCATAGCCGCCCATCGAGTGGCCGACCAGGATGCGGGCCGCACCGCCGGGCGCCGCGTCGACCGCATAGTCGGCGACGGTGGCGAGATCGGCGTAGTGGTCGGCCATGGTGAACGTCTCGGCGGTGCCGGCACTGAGGTTGTGGGCCGAGTGGCAAAGGTCCGGCGCGATCACCGTGAGGCCGCGCGCCACCGCCGCGGCGATCAGCGGCACCATGTGCGGCGCGTCCGCGGCGCCGTTGCGGCCGTGCGCGATGATCGCCGTCCCTCGCGGCGTCCCGCCGGGGCGGTGCAGGTGCACGCGCATCGGCCCGGCGCTGCCGGCAAGCGTGACCTCCTCGGCCGGCCGCAGATCGTCGGGCGGTGCGGCACCGGTCTGCACCTCAGCCTCGCATGGCGCCGGCGGTCCGGCGGGCGACCGGCATGCCCGCCGCCCGCCCCATCACGAGCGCGACCGCGTGATCATGCGGTCCGGCAACATCTGGCCGATCCAGGTTTCGCTGAGCGCCTCGCCGTCCTTCTGCAGATACGCCCGCACCTCGACCGGTTCGTCGCCCTCCGGCTCGAAGTCGAAGGCGAGGCGCCAGTAGGGGGTGCCGACGATCGGCCAGGCCGCCGCCTCGGTGACGACCTTGCCGCGCGCCAGGGTGACCACCGCCTGCACGTCGCCGCGTTTCAGGCCGTCCAGCACCTCGCCCTCGAAGTCGATCACCATCTTGTCGGCGTTGGGGATGGCGTCCTGGCCGGGCGCGCCGGCGAGTCCCTGCCGCGTCGAGACCACGGTGGCGACCACCGGTACCGGGTCGCGGTCGATCCAGTGCAGTCGGTAGTCGAAGGTCAGCTCCGTCCCCTCGCCGCCGCGGTTGGCCGGGGCCCAATAGGCGACGATGTTGTCCTTCGTCTCGTCGTCGGTCGGCAGCTCGACGAGCTGCACCGCGCCCTGGCCCCAGTCGCCGATCGGCTCCACCCACACGCTGGAGCGGCGGTCGTAGAAGACGCCGTCGTCCTGGTAGTGCAGGAACTCGCGGTCGCGCTGGATCAGGCCGAACCCCTTGGGATTGGTGTCAGTGAACGAGGACGTGCGCGGGATCGTCGGGTTGTTCAGCGGGCGCCACAGCCGCTCGCCGCCCCCCGTCGCCAGCGCAAGGCCGTCGCTGTCGTGGATCTCGGGCCGCCAGTCGGTGCCGAAGCGCTCGTCGCGCTCTGAATACCAGTACATGCTGGTGAGCGGCGCGATGCCGAGCCGCTCCACCTGCCGGCGGAAGAAGAGGTGCGCCGATACGGTCGTCCAGTGCCCGCCGTCCGGGGCGTCGCGGCGCAGGCCGAACTTGTACGCGCCGGTGACCGAGCGGCTCTCCAGCAGCGCATACACCGTGAGGTCGTCCCCCTCCGCCTCGGGCGCGGCGAGGTAGAAGTGGGAGAACCGTGGGAACTCCTCGGGCCGCGAGAGGCCGGTGTCGATCGCGAGGCCGCGGGCAGAGATGCCATATTGGGCGAACGGTCCGTCCGTGCGGAAGTAGGACGCGCCGAGGAAGGACACCCAATCCGGCTTCAGCCCCGGCCGCATCACACGGAAGCCGGCAAAGCCGATGTTGTGCGGCAGCTCCTGGGCGGGGCTGTCGTCCGGCATGTCGAAGTAGGACTTGGAGTAGAGGATCTCCCGCGCTTCGACCCCGTCGACCACGGCGACGTGCACCGGTTCGCGGAAATAGCGGCCCTGGTGGAAGAGCTGCACCTCGGCGTTGGTGCCGGGCGGGTTGAAGGTGGCGTCGTCGCGATAGCGGATCTTCCAGTGCGCGTCGTAGTCGATCCGCTCGAGGACGTCGGGCGCGATGATGTGCGGCGGCTCGTAGGCGGAGCCGGCCATCTCGCGCGCCCGCTCGATCAGATCGTCGAAACGAAACGTCCGGGGCTCGCCCAGCTTCAGCGCATCGCTGCTCTGAGCCGAAACCCTGAGCGGGAAGGCGCCCATCAGGGCGATCGATCCTGCAACCACTGCCCGACGTGTCGGCATACCGTGACCTTCTTCGTGCTCGATGTCTCGCATCCGTTCGTCCAAGTAGGTCGAATTTTGCGTTCGGGAATTACCGACGCACTGCAAGTTTGTGTCGCAGGCCCGACGGATCCCGTCCGGGTCTGCGATTCTCGGCTCAGGCGGCGGCTTCGCTGGCGAGGCAATCCTCGAAGATCGCGCCGAGCGCCGCCGCGTCGATCGCCTCGTGCCGGCCGATCGCGACGAGGGTGCTGACCGCGGGCGCAGGATGCTCCTCGAACCCCATCTCGCGCCGCTTGCCGACGAGGTGGAAGACGAGACGCCGGCCGTCGCCATCGGTCCGCAGGACGCCCTTGGCGCGCAGGAGGCCGGTGGGCAGCGCGTTGAGCGCGCGACGGAACTTCTTGAGGTCGACCGGCCGGTCGGTCTGCCACTGCCAGGTGGCGAACTCGTCGCCATGGTCATGATGGTCGTGGTCGTGGTCGTGGTCGTGGGTGGCGTGCTCGCGGGCGCCGTGCGCGTGGTCCGCATGCTGGCGGGGTGCGTCGACCGGGGTCGCCTCGCGCGGGCCGAAGAGCACCTCGACCGGGACGTCGGCGTGGCGCGCGTGCAGCACGCGCAGACGCGGCATCGCCCCGCGCAGCGTCTCCTCGACCGAGGCGAGGGCGGCCGGCGCGACGAGGTCGACCTTGTTGAGGATGACGATGTCGGAGCCGGTCACCTGGTCGATCGCCAGCTCGGTGGAGGCGAAGTCGAGGTCGGGGAAGGTATCGGCATCGACGAGGCAGAAGGTGCCGTCGAGCGCCACACGGTCGGCCAGGGCGTCCTGCTCCAGCGCGTCGGCGATGGCGAGGGGACGAGAGACGCCGCTCGCCTCGATGATGAGCCGGTCGGGCCGGCTCTCGCCGCCCAGCAGCTCGCCCACGGCGCCGACCATGTCGTCCCGGATCGAGCAGCACACGCAACCGTTCTCGAGCTGGACCCGGTCGGCCGTGCGCTCGACGACGAGCTCGGCGTCGATGTTGAGGGCGCCGAAGTCGTTGATCAGGACGGCGTAGCGCACTCCCTTGGCGTCGCTCAGGATGCGGCGCAACAACGTCGTCTTGCCGGCGCCGAGGAAGCCGGTGAGGATCGTCACGGGAATGCGTGCGGCGGGGGATTCGGCCATCGGGTCGCTCGTCTCCATGGGGGGCGACCGCGGCCGCCCTCACCTCAGTACCCAAAAGCGGCCGCGCTGCACAACGGTCCGCGACGCCGGGCCGGGCCGGGTCGGGGCGCCCCTCAGTGCATGCGCGCTGCGAGGTCCGTCAGGATCCAGATCGTGCCGCCGCCCATCAACGCCAGCAGCAGCACCGTGAACAGGATGAGTTGCAGGTCCTCCCGCTTCTGGCGCGACAGGTCGACGTGCAGGAAGAAGCGCATGTGGACGACGATCTGTACCAGCGCGGCGATGCCGACGAGCACGAGGCTGGCCCCGCGCGGCAGGATGCCGGTGAATGCGAGGATGAACGGCGGCACGGTCAGCGCCACGGCGAGCACGAAGCCGACGATGTAGAGCCGCGTGTCGTGCGCGCGCTGGCGGGCCAGGTCGTCGCGGTCGTTCTTGGTCGCGTTCATGCTGACAAAGCCCCCGCGAGAAACACGCCGGACATGATCCCGACCCACACGATATCGAGGAAGTGCCAGTAGAGCGCGAGGCGTAACAGGCGCGACTTGACCTGATTGGTGAGGCCGAGGGCGAAGATCTGGGCGATCATCACTCCGACGAAGACGATGCCGACGGTGACGTGCAGCCCGTGCAGCCCCACCAGCGACCACAGCGCGCTGAGGTAGCCGGAGCGGGAGGGCGCCGCACCGATCGAGGCCATGTGGATGAAGTCCTTCACCTCCAGCGCCACGAAGCCGGCGCCCAGCAGCGCCGTCACCGCCAGCCACAGCGCAATGCGTCCCCGGCCGTCCTCGTACTTCATCGCGATGCTGGCGAAGCCGAAGGTCATCGTCGAGAGCAGCAGCAGCGTCGTCTGCATGGCGATCGAGGTGAGGTCGATGACCTCGGCCGGGCCGGGGCCGCCGGCGATCGACATCGGGCTCAGCATGGTCGCGAAGGTCGCGAACACGAGGCCGAAGGTGATGAGATCGCTCATCAGGAAGACCCAGAAGCCGAAGAGCACGACCTCCGCCTCCTCGTGCGCCTCGCCGTGCGAGGGGCCGAGGTTCAGCCCCGGATGGAGCTTGGTATCGGCCTCGCTCATGCGGCCTCCTGAAGGTCGGTGCGGGCGTAGCCCCGGTTGGCGTTCGTCAGCTCCTCGTCCCGCGTGACGCCGCGCGCCTCGTCGATGGCGCGCATCCATGCCTGCGTTTCGGCCTTAACTTGTGCCGCGGGGATGATGATGTGGCGATCGGGCGAGAAGCTGCGCACCACCAGGATCGTCGGGATCGCGAGGAGGGCCAGCGCCGCGAGCCACCACATCCACCACACCATGGCGAACGAGAAGACGCCGGCGGCGACGCAGATCATGAAGCCGACCGCGCTCGGCGCCGGCAGGTGGATGTCCTCGTATTCGTCCGGCGCCACGTAGGGCCGTCCGGCCGCCTTCTCGACGGCGAAGGCCTCGCGCGAGGCGACCTCGGGGATGACCGGAAAGTTGTACTCCGGGACCGGCGCGGGCGTGGCCCACTCCAGCGTGCGCCCGTCCCACGGGTCGCCGAGCGGCACCGCCAGCGCGGCGCGATTCCTCCACGAGAACCAGAACACCGAGGCGAAGGTGACGAACGCCGCCAGGATGATCAGCGACCCGAGCGCGGTGACGATCATGTAGGGCTCGAAGGTCGCGTCCGAATAGCTCGCCGAGCGGCGCGGGTAGCCCAGCAGACCGACGAAGTAGAGCGGCAGGAAGGTCACCGAGAAGCCGACGATCCACAAAACGGCCGAGATCTTCGCCGGGCGCTCCTCCAGGCGGAAGCCGAACGCCTTGGGGAACCACATGTGGACCCCCGCCAGCACCGCGAAGACGACGCCCGGCAGGATCACGTTGTGGAAGTGGGCGACGATGAACTGCGAGTTGTGGACCTGGTAGTTGATGGTCGGGTTGGCGAGGATGATGCCGGAGAGCCCGCCCAGCACGAACAGCACCATGAAGCCGCCGAGGTAGATCATCGGCACCGTCAGCCGCACCCGCCCGCGCCAGAGCGTGGCGAGCCAGACGTACATCTTCACCCCGGTCGGGATCGCGATCAGCATCGTGGCGATACCGAAGGCGACGTTGACGGTCGCGCTGTTGCCCATCGTGAAGAAGTGGTGGACCCACACGGTGAAGCTCATCACCGCGATGCACATGGTCGCCAGCACCAGCGAGGCGTAGCCGTAGAGCGTCTTGGCCGAATAGGTGGCCGTCAGCTCGGAGAAGATGCCGTAGGCCGGCAGGATGAGGATGTAGACCTCCGGATGCCCGAACATCCAGAACAGGTTGGCATAGTTCATCATGTTGCCGCCCCGGTCATTCGTGAAGAAATGAAAGTCCAGGTAACGGTCGAGCGCCTGCATCAGCGCGGCGACGGTCAGCGGCGGCATGGCGAAAGTCAGGAGGATGGCGGTGCACAGCGCGGTCCAGCAGAAGACCGGCATGCGCATGTAGGTCATTCCCGGCGCCCGCATCTTGTAGATCGTCACCGCGAAGTTGATCCCCGACAGCATGGAGCCGAACCCGGAGACGACGATCGCCCAGATCCAGTAGTCCGGGCCGACCCCCGGCTGGAAGGCCTTGCCGGTGAAGGGCGGGTAGGCCGCCCAGCCGCCGGTCTCGAACTGGCCCACCACCAGCGACACGAGGAGCATCATCGCGCCCGCCGCCGTCAGGCCGAGGCTGATGAGGTTCATCAGCGGGAAGGCCATGTCCCGCGCGCCGATCTGCAACGGGATCAGGAAGTTCATGAACCCGGCGATGAACGGCATCGCGACGAAGAAGATCATGATCGTGCCGTGCGTGGAGAACAGCTCGGCGAAGTGCTGCGGGGCGAGGATGCCGCCGTCGAGCGCGGTGGCGAGGTGGGCGCGCATGACGACGCCTTCGGCCACGCCCCGCGCCATCATCACGAAGCCGATCACCATGTACATGATGCCGATCTTCTTGTGGTCCTGGCTGCACAGCCACTCGCGCCAGAAGACGCCCCAGACGCGGTAGTAGGTGAGGAGGCCGACCACACCGACCGCGGCGAGCACCTCCAGCCACCCCGCGCCGGACGCCACCAGCTCGTTCATGCTGAAGTCGCGGAAGACGTTGAAGATCGCGATGTCGTCGAAGGTCAGGCGGCCGAACAGGAAGCTATCCATCGTGCGTGTCCGAGTGCATGGCGTGCGCGCCGGCACGGTGGGGGGTGCAGGTGGCCGCGTCGGGCGCGCCGGCTCCCGCTGCCGCGGCGTCGAAGGTGGGGCTGCCGGGCTGGAGCTGCGGCGTCACCGCCTCGCCAGAGTGGTAGCGCGCCATCACGCAGTCGAACAGACCGCTGGTCCGTAGCCGGAAGTTCACCGGGCCCTCGCCCTCCAGTCCGAGGTCGCCGCGCATGTCGCTCAGGATGCTGGGCTTGGAGAGCGTGGTGTAGGTCGCAGCCTCGAGCGGTGTCCCCAGCGTGCGCGCGGCGTCGACCCATGCATCGAACCCGCCTTCGGGCAGGGCGCGTACGGTGAAGCGCTGGTGCGGGAAGCCGTCGCCGCTGTACTGCGAGTTCTGGCCGCGCGTCTCGCCCGGCTCGGTGGCGCGCATGTTCAACTCGGTGCGCATGCCGGGCATGGCGTAGATCTGCCCGGCGAGCGCGGGGATCCAGAAGCTCTGCATCACCGTGTCGGTGGTGATGCGCAGGGTCACCGGCCGCCCCGCCGGCACCACGAACTCACCCACGCTGGCGACCTGCTGCTCGGGGTAGATGAAGAGCCACTTCCAGTCGAGGCCGATGACGTCGACCTGTAGCGGGTCGGGGCCGAGCCGGTCGTACGGGTTCAGCCGCTGCGTGGCGACGATCAGCGCGGTGGCGAGCGCGACGACGACGAGGATCGGCACGCCCCACATCGCCACCTCGAGCCAGCGGTTGAACTCCCAGTTCGGCGTGTAGGCGCGGACCGATCCCTCGCGGCGGCGGTAGAACCACATGACGAACGGCGTCAGCAGAAGCACCGGCAGGATCGGCAGCAGGATGATGAGGGTCGCGATATAGAAGTGGTTGCGCTGGCGGGCGGCGATCTCGCCCAGCGGCACGAGGAAACTCTCTCCTGCGACCGCGGGACCGGCGAGGAGCCCCGCTGCGAGGCCGGCGACGATCAGGACCGGCAACGCTGTGGAACGGGCGCGTCGGCGGTCTGGCCCGGCGGGTGGTGTCAGCCCTCTGGCGGCGCTGCAGGAGGAGCGGCGTCGGTGGCGGTGGCTCATCGTATCCCTCGGCCCGGACAGGACGCGCCATTGCCCGCACCACCGAACGGCGTTCGGCCGGTCCGGTCGACACGCGCCGCAGTGCGTCAGCGTTCGGTTACAACAGAATACCTTATCGCGGCGCGCAAGTTATTGTTGGCGCCGTGTTCCATCCATGCCGGCGGCCGCCCCCGCGGTGCGACATTCGGGCCGCGGTGACGCTGCGGCGCCCTTACGCGACAGGCAGCCGCGGGCTGCGGAAGCCGAGCCGGGCGAGGCCGGTCCGCACCTCCGGCACCGCCATGAAAAGGTCCCAGATCAGCCCGCTTCGGTGGTTCTCGAGCATGATCACGATAGGACCCTGGTCGATCGCCAACGATCCGGGCGCGACCCAATCGCCGCCCGGCTCGAACGCGTCGGCGAGGCCGTAGGGGCCC
This sequence comes from Acuticoccus sp. I52.16.1, assembly GCF_022865125.1. Lineage (NCBI taxonomy): Bacteria > Pseudomonadati > Pseudomonadota > Alphaproteobacteria > Hyphomicrobiales > Amorphaceae > Acuticoccus > Acuticoccus sp. I52.16.1. The sequence continues at coordinate 2,810,083 of NZ_CP094828.1, forward strand.
CAAAGCGTCTCGCCCCGGTCGTCGACGAAGTGGCGCAGCGCCGCCATCGCCTCTACCGGCACGAACGGCATCGAGGCGACCGCCCCCGTCGGCGTGACGACGCCGATGTCGTTGGTGGGCGAATGGGCCGCGTAGCCGACCGTGCTGTCGGAGGCGGTGAGGCCCCAGCAGGCCGGCCCGTACCCTGCGAAGCCGCCCGGATTGGCGATGCAGTGAGCGCGGTTCACCAGCGCATGCGCGCGCACCTGCTCGCCGTAGTCGGCATAGTCGTCGGCGAGGCCGCGCGGGTCGAGCCCCAGGAAGGAGTAGTGGGCGAGGAAGAGGGGGCCGCCCAGCTCCGGCCCCAGCGGCAGGCGGATACCGTGGTAGTCGCGGCCGTTGCGAAACTCCTCCGCCTTCGCCCAGGACCGGTGGTAGATCGCCGGGTCGATCGGATGCGTCGGCGAGCCGGCCGCCAGGACGAAGGTGATCAGGCTCTCGTTCCAGCCGCGGATCGGCAGGCTCTTGTCGGTCCACGGGTGGCGGTCGCTGCGGTGCCACATCAGCCCGTGGTCGCCGGGGTGCTCCAGCTCGCGGACATGGGCGGTCCAATCCGCCGCCTCCCACAGCCGCGTGACCGGGCCGGTGATATCCGCCCGATCGGCGAAGGCCTGCCGCGCGGTGAGGAGGCCGGCCATCAGGAACGACGTCTCGACGAGGTCGCCGCCGTCGTCGGTGGGCGAGAAGGGGACCGTGGCGCCGGTGCTGCCGTCGAGGAAATGGGGGAAGATGCCGTGGTGTGTCTCGGCCTGCTCCAGGAAGGCGGCGATCCGGGCGATGCGGCCGGCGACCGCGTCCCGCTCCAACCACCCGCGGGCGGCGCCGACGACGAGGGCCATGACGCCGAACCCACTGCCCCCCGACGTCACGATCCGGTTGGTGTCGTAGCCGAATGCGCCGGCGCTGCGTTCCCGCGCCATGCCGCTGTCGGGATGGGCGAAATCCCAGAAGTAGGCGAGGGCGGCGCGCGCCGTCGCGTCCCGCAACGCATCGTCGGAGAGGCCCTTGGCGGGGCGGCCGGGGTTGAGGTCCATCTACGGGTTCCGCTTTGACGAGGGGGCGGCGAGGAAGTGCTCGGCTTCACCGGAAATCAGGGGCTCGGGACGCGTCCCCAAGGCGGAGGGTCAGGCGCTCCAGACGATCTCGATGCTTTGCAGGTCGCGAGAGTTGGGGCCGACGCCGAGGACGAACGTCCCCGGGTCCCAGACCCACGCGACCGAGGTCATCGTCTCGCCCATGGCGTAGGCGAGGTCGCGGCGGGTGAGGCGGAAGGCGACGTCGCGTGCCTCGCCCGGCGCCAGGGTGATCTTCTCGAAGCCCTTCAGCTCGCGGATCGGCCGTGTGATCCGCGCCACCGGGTCCGAGACGTAGAGCTGCACCACCTCGGTGCCCGGCCGGGGTCCGGTGTTGGTCACGGTGACGCGCACGACCGCCTCGGCGTCGGGGCCCGACAGCCGGGCGGCGTCGACTCGCGGCGCGCCGTAGCCGAACGACGTGTAGGAGAGGCCGAAGCCGAAGGGGAAGAGGCCGGTCGCCGGATGGATCGAGTCCGGCAGGTCGAGGTAGCCGGTCTTGAACTTCTCGAACCGGCCCGGATAGGGGCGGCCGGTCGGTTCCGCCTGGCTGAACACCGGAACCTGCCCGGTGCGCGCCGGAAAGGCGCTCGCCAACCGGCCGGACGGGTCGGCCTTGCCGGTCAGCAAGTCGGCGATGCCGTGGCCGGCCTCGGTGCCGGCGAACCATACGTAGAGCACCGCGTCCGCGAGGCCGATCTCCTCTTCCAGCGCAAGCGGGCGACCGGCCTTCACCACCAGCACCAGCGGCGTTCCCGTCGCGGCGAGCGCGCGGATCAACACCCGTTGCGGTTCGGGCAGCGCAAGGTCGGTCACCGAGGAACACTCGCCGGACGCCTCCTTCGCTTCCCCCACCACGGCGACGGTGACGTCGGCCGCCTCGGCGGCGTGGACGGCCTCGGTCAGCATGGCCTCGGCGCTGCGGGGGTCGAGGAACACGGTCTGGCCGTGCACGTTGAGCCGCGCGGCGAGAATCTCGTCGTCGACGATGTCGGCACCCTTCACGCAGGTGATGGGACCGTCGTAGCTCGCGTGCAGGCCCTCCAGCAGCGTCACCGCCTGGCGATGGTCGCCGGAGACGGCCCAGGTGCCGAGGAGGTTGGTCTGGTCGTCGGCGATGGCGCCGACCATCGCGATGCGCTTGCCCGGCGCCAGCGGCAGGATGCCGTCATTCTTCAAGAGCACCGAGCTCTCGGCGATGGCCCCGCGGGCGACGCGGCGGTGTGCCGGGGCGAGGGGGAAACGGGCCGCCCGCTCCTCGTCGCAGTAGCGGAACGGGTCGTCGAACAGGCCGATGCGGTGCTTCAGCGCCAGCACGCGCCCGCACGCCTCGTCGATCGCGGCGCGGATGTCGTCTGCCGGGATGGCGATGCCGCTTTCGGGGCGGCTGAGGCCCTCCTCGGCGAGCCTGGGGAGGTGGTCGAGGTAGTCCTCGCCGATCATGTCCATGTCGATCCCGGCGATCAGCGCCAGGCCCGCCACCGTCTCGCGGTCGCCCAGGCCGTGGGCGGCCAGCTCCATGATGCCGGTATAGTCGGCGACCATCAGCCCGTCGAAGCCGGCCGTGCCGCGCAGCCAGCCGCGGATGAGGTCGCGGTGGGCGTGCATCGGCCGCTTGTTGAGCGCATTGAAGGCGCCCATGATCGACCCCGCCCCCGCTGCGACACCGGCGCGGAAGGGCTCGGCATAGACGCCGATCGCCTCCTCCGGCGAGAGGTTGGCGTTGTCGTAATCGCGTCCGCCGACCGCGGCGCCGTAGGCGAGGAAATGCTTCAGGCACGACACCACCGTGTCGGGCGCGGTGGGGTCGTCCCCCTCGAAGCCCTTGACCATCGCCTCGGCGTAGCGGGCGGCGAGGAAGGGGTCCTCGCCCGGGCTCTCGGCGATGCGGCCCCAGCGCGGGTCCCGCGCGATGTCGATCATCGGGGCGTAGACGTGGTTGATCCCCTCGGCCGCCGCCTCGGTCGCGGCGACGCGGGCGACGTCGTGCCAGAGCTGCGGGTTGAAGGCGCAGCCGAGCGCGACGGGCAGGGGGAAGATCGTGCGGTGGCCGTGGATCACGTCCTCGGCGAAGAAGAGCGGGATGCCGTGACGCGAGCCCGCGACCGCGATCTCCTGCCACGCCCGCACCGAGCGGACCGACTTGGTGCCGAAGAGACCGCCGAGCCGGCCGCTCTTCAGACGGTCCTCGATGTTGCGGACGGCGGGACTGCCGGTCTCCGGTCCCTCGCCGGCGCTGAGGAGATTGAGCTGGCCGATCTTCTCGGCCAGCGTCATCCGCTGCAGCAGGGCAGCGACGAAGTCGTTGTCGGACATGGGATCTTTCGCGTGGCCCTATTCGGCGGCGATCTGATCGACCACCTTCGCCGGCTGACCTAGTGCGTGGATGTCCGCGATGCCATCCTCGATGTAGAGAATGTTGTCGTAGAAGGTCTTGCCGCCGGGCGCGACGGGGGGCTCCGGCGTGTGCATGATCGATATGACGATCGCCTTGGGGCAATGGTCCGCGATCAGGCGGTGGAACTCCAGGGTGGCGAGCGGGTCGAGCGCGGCGCACGCCTCGTCGAGCAGCAGCACGTCCGGCTGCTGCAGGATGATGCGTGCCAGCACCAGACGCTGACGCTGACCGCCGGAGAACACGTTGTTCCAGGGCTTGCCGTGGTGCAGGTCGTCGTCGACGTCGGCGATGAACTTGCCGAGCCCGACCTCCGACAGCGCCGCGGCGATCTGAAGATCCGTGAAGCGGCCGCCGAAATCGGGGTAGCAGATCAGCTCGCGCAGGGTGAGGCGCGTCGGCAGGTCCGGATCCTGTCCGGCGAAGAACATCCGCGCGCCCTCGGGGTGGACGATGTCGCCCGAGCCGTAGGGCCACAGGCCGGCGATCGCCTTCATCAGGCTCGACTTGCCGCTGCCGTTCTGCCCGCGCACATACGCCCACTGGCCCGGGCGGATGTTGATGTGCGGCACGGTCAGGAACGGCTCGGCGTCCTTGCCGCGGTGGCGCAGCTCGACGTTCTTCAGCGTCAAGCCGAAGCGGGGGTTCTGCACCGGGTGGCGGAACGCGTTGACGCCGGTCTGGCTGTAGAAGGCCTGCCGATCGCTGGCGGCCTCGATGGCGTTGGCGACTTCGGTCAGTCGCACGGCGTTGGCCTTCAGCGTGGCGATCGCGGGCATCACCTGGATGAACCAGGAGCAGTCCTCGATCAGCTCGGCCGCCAGCTCCGACGTCGCCGAGTAGGCGCGGAAGGTGAGGGCCCCGGAGAGGTAGCCCGGCAGCGCCGGCAGGTAGGAAACCAGCCGCTTGGACAGGAAGTTGTAGCTGTTGGTGAACATCATGAACCCGGCTTGGGTGATGTTCATCCGGTGCCACACCTCGTCGATCCCGGCGTAGAGCTTGCCGTTGGTCTGCTGCTGCACGCGCTGTCCGCCGGAGATGGCGAGCTGGTTCGACCGGCTGAGCATCTCGTTCAGCTCGCCGCGCCAGGTGCCGTCGCGCGACTGACGCTCCAGCGTCTGCCGCTCCAGCACGCGGCCCAGCAGCCAGGCGCAGAAGGTGCCGAAGGGGACGTAGAGGGCGATGACGATCGCGACCAGCAGCGCCGAGCCGTAGGCGCCGGGCGAGAATGTGAGAGCGGCGCCGACCGCGGGACCGAAGGCGTCCGTCGCGGCGGCGCCGGCGGCGGCGAACCAGCGCTCCAGAAACGGGACTTCGACCGAGCGGGCGATGATCGCCGACGACACGAAGTAGATCGACGTCACCGACCCCCAGATGCCCATGGCGAGGCCGATGATGCCGCCGAACATGTTGTTGGTGCACTCGTCGACGCGCTGGTCGACGTTGTCGGGCATGCGGCCGACGGCATTGGGCCCGGCGTCGCGGTTCGACATCAGGCTCATCGCGATGTGGTTCTGGCCCAGCATCGCGGCGGAGAACTGGCCTTGCGTCCACCCGCGCGCCTTGCGGTGCAGCGTGGCGGAGACGAAGTGGCGGAACCCGATCGCGCCGTAACGGGCGAGGTAGATGCCCGCGAACGCGGCGACCGACGCCATCAGGATCGCGACGGGGTCGACCCCCTCGCTCGGCGCGTGGAACGAGACGATGGAGTTGAGAAAGTCCGCGCTGGAGGTCGCCGCCCACACCGAGGACTTGGAGATGAGCGTCGTGATGGCGAACACCGCGAAGGTGAGCGACCACGCCTCGACCCAACGCTCGGAGGTCCAGTAGGCGGAGAGCAGGCCCCAGAAGCCGCGCATGCCCGACACCGGCGTCGCGCCCCGGCGGCGGAGCGGCGCGTGCAGCCGCGGGTGGGTGCGGCCGAGGGTGTAGACCACCGGCAGGGCGGCGAGGCCCACGCCCCAGGTCAGCGTGAACGCGGGGCCGGCCCAGCGCGACAGGAGCGCGAGCGTCTCGGCCAGCAGGCCGGTCGCGTCGAGCAGCAAGAGGTCGAGTGTCAGCGCGAGCGTGCCGGCGGCGAGGATCGCCACCAGGACACTTTGCCTACTACTCCGGTTCCTAGCCCAGATAGACGGACGAACCTTCATCGCCATCCAGCCCTGTTTCAACTGCGCACTCGTCGGGCCGCGCGGTGTGACCCAGCCTTAGCCTAGGCGATGATGCTGGGCCGATCGTCTCCGACGCCTTAAGGCTGCCCTTATGACGCCCAGAATGCGACAGCGCCGCCACGTAGGAAAGCTTTGCCGAATATGGGGGCGGTGTTTTTAGGGAACTGTGTTTCAAATCACACGAGTGCGACCGCCGCTCCACAACCCGTCCCCCCTTAAACGCGGGAGTGGTTAAAAAAATTATGTCCTTGGCACTGCTGTGCTATTTGGCCGCGAACACGGGATCGTGCACCAGTCTTCCGGATTGCCGAAAATGTCCACAGGGGCAGCTTTTAGGCAGCGAATGGAACGTTCGCCCCATCGGCGAGCGCACGCGATTGCGCGATTCCGAATCGCGTATCAATTGTGGAAGCGCGATGTTCAATAAGGCAGGCTGTCAAAAAAGGCGCTCGGTGACGCCGCCGCATGGCGCCCGTGCCTCATTTCACGCGGCTGGTATAATCGGCCGCGTGAGAGGTTCGATGATCTAACGCGACGTAATTTTCTGTCGTCCGTAGATCAGCAGCATCGCGATGATCACAGTGCCGTAGATGATCTGGCGATAGGCCTCGTCCATCTGCATCACGTTGAGCACGCTCTGTAGCAGAACGATCAGAACGACGCCGATCACCGTGCCGGAATATCGGCCCTGGCCGCCTAGGATCGTCGTCCCACCCAGCACGACGGCGGCGATCGAGGGCAGCAGATACTGGTCGCCCATGGCCTGGAAGGCGCGTGCCGAGTAGCCGGCGAGCGACATACCGCCGATCACCGCGCACAGCGAGCACATCAGGAACGCCGCCATGATGACGAGGCGCGTTTTCACCCCCGAGAGGTAGGCCGCCGCCTCCTGATTGCCGATCGCGTACATGTAGCGGCCGAGCGCCGTGCGCGTCAGCACGAACACCAGCGCCAGCGACACCAGAAGCCACAACACCACCGAATGCGGCACCCCGAAGGTGCGGTCGGCGCCGAGGAAGACCATCACGTCCGTCGCCGCGCTCTGCGGCGCGTGCCCGCCGGTCAGCATCACCATCAGGCCGAGGAGGACGGTGTTCATGCCGAGCGTGAAGATCATCGACGGCACGCGCAGGAAAGCGACTCCGAAGCCGTTGACGAGCCCCACCGCAACCCCCAGCGCCAAGCCGGCGAGGTCGCCCGTCACGCCGCCGATGGCGGTGGCGATCATCGCGCCGGAGGTCATCGTCCAGGGGACCGAGAGGTCGATGTGGCCGAGGAGGATGACCATCATCATGCCCGCCGCCGTGATGCCGAGGAAGGCGCCGGAATGGAGCTGCAGGACCAAGTAGTTGGGCGACAGGAAGGTCGCCGTCCCTTGCGTGTGCAGCGTGTAGGCGGTGCCGACCGCCAGGATCAGCACGATGAACGTGAGGCCGATGACGATCGGCAGGTCGAGCCGGAAGGCGGGGCGCCGGGACGGCACGGACGGAGAGGTCATGGTGCGGTCCTCAGGTAAACAGCGACAGGCGGTTCTTCACGCGCAGCACGCGCGCCGCCCCGAGACTCACGGCCAGCAGCAGGATCAGCCCCTCGAACAGCGGCTGCAGCAGCGGGTCGGCGACGAAGCCGACCGCCGCCCCCTCCGGGATCACGCGGAAGATGAACGTGATGGAGCGCAACACCAGCGCACCGAAGATGGTGCCGATCACGCCCCCGGTCCCGCCGTAGAGCGAAGTGCCGCCGATGACGACCGCCGCGATGGAGCGCAGCGTGTACTCGGCCGCCTGCGGCGCGTCGGCGTTGCCCGAGCCCATCTGCAGGGTGAGGTAGACGCCCGCGCAGCCGGCGAAGAAGCCGCCCAGCGTGAACGCGGCGATCTTCGAGCGGTCGACGTTCAAGCCGGACATGTAGGCCGCCTGCTCGTTGGAGCCGACCGCGTAGCAGCCGCGCCCCAGCACCGTGGCGCGGAACGGCAGCCAGACGAGGACGATGATCGCGGTGAGGAAGATCGCCTGCATGGGGAGGAGTCCCAGCGGCCCCAGGTCCTCCCACCAGCCGAACGTGAAGCCCAGCTCGTTGATGTCGTTGGTGAAGGCCCAGGCGATGTCCGCGTTGACGGCGCCGCCCGGCGTCGGCCGTAGGATCAGCGCCGCGCCGAGGTAGATGGCGCCGGTCGCCAAGGTCGCGATGATCGGCTGGATGCGACCGTAGACGATCACGCAGCCGTTCATGAACCCGGCCGCCGCGCCGAGCGCCAGCGCGCCGACGACGCCGGCCAGCACCGACCCGCCGCTCCCCGCCATCACCACCGAGCCGAAGCAGTTGGTGAACGTCATCAGCGGACCGACCGACAGGTCGAGCCCGCCGACCAGCACCGCCATCGTCTGCGCCATTCCGACGAAGATCAGCGCCATCGTCTCGTTGGCGTTCTGCAGGACGACGTTGACGCCCCAGTTGGGGTGCATCACCGCATAGGTGCCGTAGATCACCGCGAACAGCGCGATCGCCAGAAGGATCCCGGCATTGTAACGCACGAACCGATTGAGTGCGCTCATGCGGCGTCGGCCTTCAGGTTGAGGGCGGCGGAGACGATGTTGGTCTCGGTGATCGCATCGCCCGCCAGCTCGCTGACGACGCGGCCCTCGTACATGACGAGCACGCGGTCGCAGCAGCCGATCAGCTCGGCATAGTCGGTGGTGTAGAGGACGACCGCGGCACCCTCGTCGGCGAGCCGGCGCAAGAGGGCGTAGATCTCCTCCTTGGTGCCGACGTCGATGCCGCGGGTCGGGTCGTTGAGGAGGATGATGCGCGGGTGCGTCAGCAGCCACTTGGCGATGACGACCTTCTGCTGGTTGCCGCCCGAGAGCGTCGCGACCGGCGCGGCGAGGTCGCCCACCTTGATCTGCATCTCCTTGACCATGCGGGCGATGTTGTCCGCCTCCGCGGCCCGGTCGATGACGACGCCCTTGGTGACGGCGCCGAGGGAGGCGGCGGTGATGTTCTCGCCGACGCTCATCGGCAGCATCAGCCCCTCGGTCTTGCGGTCCTCCGGGATGAGCGCCATGCCGACCTCGGGCCGCTTGGCGTCGGCGGGCGAGTTGATGCGCCGCGCCTTGCCGTCGACCTTCACCGTGCCGCCGACGGAGGCGAGGACGCCGAAGAGCGCCAGCAGAAGCTCGCGCTGGCCCTGCCCGTCGAGCCCGCCGATGCCGACGATCTCGCCCTTGCCCACCGTCAGCGAGACGCCGTGGAGGGTCGGCGCGAAGGTGAGGTTCTCGGCCTCGAGGACCGGCTCGGGCGGGGCGCTGCGGACCGGCTTGGCGGGGAAGACGTTCGCCCACTCGCGCCCGATCATCATCTGCACGATCGCATCGTCCGAGTGGGCGCCCTTGGCGAAGGTGTCGACCCGCCGGCCGTTGCGGAAGACCGAGAGCGTATCGGCCAGCTCTTCGATCTCGTGCATGCGGTGGGAGATGTAGAGGAGGGCGAGCCCGTCCGCCCGCAGCTTGTGCAGGATCTCGTACACCTTCTCGACGTCCGCGGCCGTCAGCGCCGAGGTCGCCTCGTCGAGGATGAGGAGCGTCGGGTCGCGCCCCAGCGCCTTGGCGATCTCCACCATCTGCCGGCGCGACAGGGCGAGGTCGCGGATGCGGGTCGCGGGGTCGATGTCCTCGCAGCCGACGCGGGCGAGCAGTTCCTCGGCGCGCCGGCGCTGGGCGCGGCGGTCGATCAGGCCGAGCCGGGTGCGTGGCGGCGCGGTGAGGTAGATGTTGTCGGCCACCGTCAGGTCCGGGACCAGCGACAGCTCCTGGAACATGCACACGACCCCCGCCGCCACCGCCTCCTGCGGGGTGGCGAAGGCGCGCGTGGCTCCATCGACGACGAGCGTGCCCGTGTCCGGCGTCACCACCCCCGAGGCGATCTTGATCAGGGTGGATTTTCCGGCGCCGTTCTCGCCCAGAACGGCGTGGATCTCGCCGCGCCGGGCGACGAAGTCCACGTCCGAGAGGGCATGGACGCCGCCGTAGGACTTGGAGATGCCGCGCATCTCCAGGAACGGCGTCTCCGGCGACGCGGCCGCGGGCTCGCGCATCGTCACGGGGATCAGGAGTCCTTCTCGGACTCGGCCATGATCTCCGGCGCGGTGATGTTCACGTCGCACGGCGGGAACTCGTTCGGCGTGAAGAAGTCGTCCGGCAGGTCGGACCAGTAGTTCACCCCGTCCTCGACCGTCTCGTAGTCCACCGCCGGGATCGGCACCGAGATGAGCTGCGGCATGACCTTGCCCTGCAGCGCCTCGAGCGCGGCCTTGATGGAGATGGCGACGAGACCGGGCGACTGCCCGTAGGAGAGGCCGACGAGGCCCTCGTCCGAATGCTCGGCGATCTGCTTGCGGAAGCCGTTCTCGGCCTCGCCGGCGATCGGCACGAACGGGTGGTCGGCGGCCATCATCGCCTGCACCGTACCGTTGGTGCCGCCCTGGGAGAACACGCCGTCGAACTGGCCGTGAACCGCGATCGCGTCGGCGGTGACGCGCTGGCTGTCGCCCGGCGCCCAGTTGCCGACGACCTCGACGATCTCGAAGTTGTTGCCGTCCGCTTCCATGATGGAGCGGAAGCCTTCATGCCGGTCGCGGTCGACCGAGTTGCCCGGAACGCCGCGCACTTCCAGGATCTTGCCCGAGTTGCCGACGTGCTTGAGCAGCCATTCGGCCGACATCACGCCCATCTCGTACTGGTCCTCGTTGACCTGCATGACGTCCTTGGAATCGAGGAGGCCATCGAACGGGACGAGCACGACGTCGTTGCGGTTGGCGAGGCGGATGACGCGCTCGAACCCCGTCGGCGAGTTGGCGATCGTGATGATCGCGTCGTAGCCCTGGTTGATGAAGTCCTCGATGGCGCCCATCTGCGCCGCCGCGTCGGTGCCGACGGAGACGACCTTCAGATCCTCGACCAGCGGCGCGATCTCCTCCTGCTCGACGAAGGCCTTGGCGGTCTTGATCATCTGGATACGCCAGATGTTGCCGACGAAGCCGTTGACGACGGCGACCTTGAAGGGGCCTTCCTTGCCCGGCCATTGGAAATGCTGGGTATTCTCGTCCCAGGCGGCGAAGCACTCGGGCAGGTAGCCCGGCCCGTCGACGGTCTTGGGGCGCGCCTCGGCCGACGCGGCGGCCAAGACGAGTGCGCTTGCCATCGTGGCGCACGCGATCATCCGATTGAACGGCATCGTCATTCCTCCCACACGAGTTCGACCTTGGCGGTCGTATTGGTTCGGACGACGGGGCGCCGTCCGTATGGGTGGAATATTAGTTCAGCGTATGGAGGGTGGGGAAGGTCCCTTGTCATCCCCTGCGTGTGGCCAAGAGGCGGGACGTGTCCGTCAGTCTCTTTTTGGCGGTGCGACGCCCCCTGCCGGACCGAGCGGCGGGGGTGGCGGGGGCGTCGATCGGGATCGCCGGCGGGTCAGAACGCCGGGACGGTCTGCCGGCGCCGCTGCATCGCGATCACCAGAGCGATGATGAGGAAGGCCGGGATGTAGAACAGCTCCTTCGGCATCCGCTCGGTCGGGGTCTGGACCGACTGCAACACCACCGGCTCGTCGGCATAGAAGTCGAAGTCCTGGGACAGGTAGGCGTAAGGCGTCGCGGGGAAGGGCTCCTCCACCGTCACCTGATCGCCGTCCTCCAGGAAGTCGAGGCCGATGTCGGCGAGGCGATCCTGCCCGCTCGCCCCTTCACCGGTCCGCACGACGAGGTAGATCGACGGGCGGGAGTCCGGATTGTTGAAGTCGGTGCCGACCAGCTCGATCCGCAGGGTCGAGCCGGGTTCGACCTCCTCGGCGATCTGATAGATGGCCGAGCCCGGGTGCACGTCATAAGGCGGCTGCACCATGTCGAGCGCGAGGCCGGGGCGGAACAGGAGGCCCGCGGCGACCAGGAGCAGCAGCGTCTCGAAGATGTTGTTCTTGGCGAAGAAGTAGCGCTGCGTCGCCGCGGCGAAGACGAGCATCGCCACCGTCGCGATGATGAACGCTTTGATCCCGGTGAAGACGTCCACGAACTCGGCCACCGGCTTCCCGTCGACGAACACTACATGCATGAGCAGCAGCTCGGTGTTGAAGATGAAGAGGAACGGCAGCAGCGCGGTGCGGATGTCGTAACCGAAGCCTTGGAAGCCGGTCTTGATCGGGTCGCCGCCGGAGATGCCGGCGGCGGCGTAGGCGGCGAGGCCCACCGGCGGCGTATCGTCGGCGAGGATGCCGAAGTAGAAGACGAAGAGGTGCGCCGCGACGGCCGGGATGATGAGCCCCTCGGACGCCGCCAGCGAGATGATCACCGGCGCCATCAGCGACGACACGACGATGTAGTTCGCCGTCGTCGGCAGGCCCATGCCCAGGATCAGGCTCATCACCGCGACGAGGATCAGCATCAGCATCAGCGACCCGCCAGCCATCTGCTCGATCAGCGCGCCGACCACCTGGTGCGCGCCGGTGAGCGAGATGGTGCCGACGATGATGCCCGCCGCACCCGTCGCCACCGCGATCGGGATCATGTTGCGCGCGCCGCCGACCATGCCGTGGAAGAACTCGTCCCACCCCTGGTAGAGCGCGCCGCCGATGCCCTTGCCGCCGCGCAGGACCGCTTTGATCGGGTGCTGCGTCAGCGCGATGAAGATCATCGCGGTGGTCGCCCAGAAGGCCGAGAGCCCCGGCGACAGCCGCTCCACCATAACGAGGTAGAGAAGCACCACGATCGGCAGGATGAAGTGCAGGCCCGTCAGCGCCACCTCGCCGGCGCGCGGCATCTCGTGCAGCGGCGCGTCGGGATCGTCGACCTTCAGGTCGGGCCGGCCGGCGGCGATGATGAGGCACAGAAGGTAAAAGGCGAGGAACACCAGCGAGGCCGTCGCCAGTCCTGCGCCGGGGAACATCGAGCGCAGGAAGCCGAGTCCGTAGTGGACCGCGAAGCCGAGCACGGTGATGCCGATGAAGCCGACGAGGAAGCCGCCGAACTTGCGTGCGGTGGACCTGGCCTTGGTGTCGGCATGCGCGGGCAGGCCCTTGAGGCCCAGCTTCAGCGCCTCGAGGTGCACGATGTAGAGGAGGGCGATGTAGGACACGATCGCCGGCAGGAAGGCGTAGACGATGAGGTCGGTGTAGGGCGTGCCGGTGAACTCGGCGATCAGGAAGGCCGCGGCCCCCATCACCGGCGGCGTCAGCTGCCCGTTGGTGGACGAGGCGACCTCGACCGCGCCCGCCTTCTCGGCCGGGAAGCCGGTCTTCTTCATGAGCGGGATCGTGAAGGTGCCGGTGGTCACCACGTTGGCGATCGACGAGCCGGAGTAGATGCCCGAGAGGCCCGAGGCGACGACGGCGGCCTTGGCCGGTCCGCCGCGCAGGTGGCCCAGCATGCCGAACGCGATCTGAATGAAGAAGTTGCCCGCGCCGGCCCGCTCCAGGATCGCGCCGAACAGCACGAACAGGAAGATCAGCGTCGCCGAGACGCCGAGCGCGACGCCGAAGACGCCCTCGGTCTGCATCCAGAAGTGCCACATCGCCTTGCCGTAGGAGGCGCCGGCCCAGCGCATCACGTCGGGGAAGATGTCGGACGAGCCGAAGAAGACGTAGGCGAGGAACACCGACACCACGATGAGGAGCGGCAGCCCCAGCGCGCGGTAGACCGCGATGCCGACCACGGCGAGCCCCGCGGTGGAGACGAAGAGATCCATCGTGGTGGGCAGGCCCGAGCGGCGGGCGATCTGATCGGCGTCGACGACGAGGTAGAGGCAGACGAAGGCGCCGAGCGCGGCGAGCAGGAAGTCGTACCAGGGGACCCGGTCGAGCTTGGCCTTGGAGAAGAGCGGAAAGGCCATCGCCACCAGCACCAGCGCGAAGGCGAGATGGATGGCGCGGATCTCGGTATTGTTGAAGATGACCTGGAAGGGGAGGGTCTTCTGCAGCATGAACGGCAGCGGCGAGATCACGTAGAGCTGGAACAGCGACCAGATGAACGCGATGCCGGGGATCAACCAGGCCTGCCAGCCGACGGGGTTGCGCGCCCCGGTGTCGACCGAGGCGACGAGTTCGTCACCCGACGTGGCTGCCCCGGGGGCATGCGTTGAGGTGCTGTGGGTCGTCATCAGCCGCTTCCCTTTGTCTCTCCAGCCGCGGTCGCCGAGTGTTCGTTCGGTGCGCTTTTGGCGGGTCGCAGCGTTCCATGCTTTTCACGGGAGTGAAAGTAGTTTTCTGTTCGGAACGTGGAGGGTCGGATGGCCGAAGTTGCGACGAATGCGGAGGATCCGGCGGCTCTCGGGCTGTTGGCGTTCTGGATCGAGGCAGGACCGGAGAAGTGGTTCGCCCGCTCGGACGGGTTCGACACCGCCTGCGGCGAGTATGCCGCCTCGTGGGAGCGCGCGGCCGACGGAGCGTTCGACCGGTGGGCCGCCACGGCCGCCGGGTGTCTGGCCCTGATCATCCTGCTGGACCAGATCCCGCGCAACGTCTTCCGCGACGATGGCCGCCAGTTCGCGGCCGACGCCAAGGCGCTGGAGCTGGCGCGTCACGCGGTGGCGATGGGCTTCGACAAGACGCAGCCCTGGCCGCTGCGCAACTTCTTCTACCTGCCCTTCCAGCACGCCGAGGACATGGCGGCCCAGGACGAAGGGCTCGACATCTACCGCCAGGGCGCCACGCAGGACGCCTACTTCTACGCCCTGGTTCATGCCGACGTCATCCGCCGGTTCGGCCGCTTCCCGCACCGCAACACGGCGCTGGGCCGGGAGACCACCGAGGCCGAGCGCGCCTACCTCGCCACCGGCGGCTTCGGCGGCTCGGGCAAAAGCTGAGCGCGGCGGGGCGCGGCGCGTCAGAAGTAGATGCGCTCGCCCTCCATGCCCTTGTAGAGGCCTGCGACCTCCTCGGCGTAGCCGTTGTAGAGCTGCGTCGGGATCTCCTCGTCGGCGCCCAGCGGCTTCTCCTCGGCCTGGCTCCAGCGCGGGTGCGCCACCTCCGGGTTGACGTTGGCCCAGAAGCCGTACTCGGTCGGCGCCAGTTCCTCCCAGAACGAGACCGGCTTCTGGTCCGTGAAGGTGAAGCGGACGAGCGACTTGATGGACTTGAAGCCGTACTTCCACGGCAGCGCCAGGCGCAGCGGGGCGCCGTTCTGCTCCGGCACCGGCTTGCCGTAGACGCCGGTGACGAGGAAGGCGAGCGGGTTGGTCGCCTCTTCGAGGGTGACGCCCTCGACATAGGGCCACGGGTACCAGCTCTGGCGCTGGCCACTGGCGACCTCGGGGTTCTCGAAGGTTTCCATCCGCACGTATTTGGCGCCGGCCGTCGGCCGTGCGAGCTTGACGAAGTCGGCCATCGCGAAACCCGTCCACGGCACCACCATCGACCACGCCTCGACACATCGGTGGCGATAGACGCGCTCTTCCAGCGGCATCTGGCGGATCAACGTGTCGATGTCGATCGTCTGCTCCTGCTCGACCATGCCGTCGAGGATGACCGACCAGGGGCGGATCGCCAGCTTCTGGGCGGCGTTGTAGATCCGCTTGTGCGAGCCGAACTCGTAGAAGTTGTTGTAGGTGGTGGCGAGGCCCTCGTCGGTGATGGGGCGGGTGTGCGTGTAGGCCTCGTTGCGGGGGACGGGGTAGAGATCGGCGGTGGGGTCGACCTCCGAATCCGCGGTGGGCGTGTCGGCGCCGAAGATGTTGTCGAGCAGTCCGGCGTGGGCGGGGGCGGCGACCGCGGCGCCGATCATGCCGAGTCCGGCGGACTTGATCAGCGTGCGGCGTGCATAAAAGATGGACTCGGGCGTCGCCTCACGCTCGGATAGGACCCATCTGGGTTTGGTGAACGTCGGCATGTCACGGCCTTTCACACTGTCTTCGCAAAGTGGGCTCAAACTAGGGGCGAGTGGTCGCTCCTCAAATGAAGCTTCCGTGAGGGGTGACCTGGGAATGGTACGAGCGTGGCACTTCGAAGAGCCTAGATCTCCGCCATACTTATTGCCGCAGGTGTCATTTACGTGAGTATCATGGTCTTCCACGCTGCGGCTCTCGCCCTCGTCCTGGTCGCTTTCGTCCAGGTTCTGCGACCGCGTGCCGCGCGTGCCGCGCTGATGGCGCCGGTGGAGGAAACGGCAGGCTCGCCGCTGACCGTCGACGCCAAGGCACTGCTCGACACCTCTCCCGATGCCTGCATCGTCATTTCCGACGACGCGACCATCCTGTGGGTCAACCGCGCCGCGCGCGAGCAGATGGGCATCGTGTCCATCGGCAGCCCGATCTCCTTCGCGCTCAGGGTGCCGGAGCTGGTGCGCGCGGTGGAGCGTGCGCGGCGCTCGGGCCTGTCGGAACGCGCGCGGTGGGCCGAGAAGGTGCCGACGCGGCGCTACTACGAAGCGTTCATCGCCCCGCTGATGCTGGGCGGCGAGGGGGACGAGCGGGAACGGGTGATGACCGTCTACGTGCACGACCTCTCCGAGCAGCAGCGCCTGGAGCGCATGCGGGAGGACTTCGTCGCCAACGCCAGCCACGAGCTGCGCACGCCGCTCGCGTCGCTGACCGGCATGATCGAGACCTTGCAGGGCCCCGCCCGCGACGACGCCAAGACGCGCGAGCAGTTCCTCGCCCTGATGCGCGAGCAGGCGGACCGGATGAAGCGGCTGACGGACTCGCTCCTGTCACTGTCGCGCATCGAGATGCGCTCCCACGTGCGCCCGACCGACATCATCGACTGCGCCGAGATCACCCGCTACGCCGTGGAGATGACGCGCGCCATCGCCGACGATGCGGAGGTGACGATGGAACTCGCCATCGCCGAGGACGTGCTGCCGATCCGTGGCGATTCCGACGAGATCGTCCAGGTGATGAACAACCTCATCGAGAATGCCATCAAGTACGGCAACGAGGGCGGCCGCGTGCTGGTCTCGGCCACGCGCGAAGACACCGTGTCCGGTCCGGTGGCGGCGATGGCGGTGCAGGACTTCGGCAAAGGGATCCCGCCCGAGCACGTCCCGCGTCTCACCGAGCGCTTCTACCGGGTGGATATCGAGGAATCGCGCGCCCGCCGGGGCACCGGCCTCGGCCTCGCGATCGTCAAGCACATCATCAACCGCCACCGCGGGCGGCTGACGGTGCGCAGCCAACTCGGCGCCGGGTCGACGTTCACGGTGCGCATCCCCCTCGCCGAGACGGAGCTGCCGCTGGCGTGACGCGACCCGGCTCGCGCGCGCAAAGCAGGCATGCCGTGATCGTCGAATGAGCGTGGCGCACGATGTGCGCCTTTGCTGCATTGCATCATTCCGACTGTGTCACAAAACGGCGGTGCGGGGGCGACCCGCGCCGTCAAACTCGAATTTGATGAACGTCGTCAGATATTTGCCGCGTCATGCAATATTCATCGAACTGACACGGCACTGTTTCGCGGGCTCTCTACCTCGGGGGGCAGACACAGGGCGCGGCGGACGAACCGTGCGTGCCCTCGTGCCCCATTGAAAACGAGTTCAACTCGAGGGAGCCTCCCTGTGAAATTCACCAGCCTCGCCGCTCTCGTGGCTGCCGGCGCGCTCGTCGCCACCGGTGCCGCCGCTCAGACCCGTGACACCATCCAGATCGCCGGTTCGTCGACGGTTCTGCCGTTCGCGTCGGTCGTCGCCGAAGAGTTCGGCAACGCTTATCCGGAGTTCAACACGCCGGTCGTCGGCTCGGGCGGTTCCTCGGGCGGCCTGCGCCAGTTCTGCGCCGGCGTCGGTGAGAACACCATCGACATCGCCAACGCTTCGCGCCAGATCCGCCAGAAGGAGATCGACGCGTGCGCCGAGGCCGGCGTCGAGAAGATCGTCGAAGTCAAGGTCGGCTACGACGGCATCGTCTTCGCGTCCGACATCAGCACCGGCCACTTCGAGCTGACCCCGGCGCAGCTCTACCAGGCGCTCGCCGCCGAGGTCCCGGTCGACGGTGAGCTCGCCGCCAACCCCTACACCAACTGGAACCAGATCGACGCCTCGCTGCCGGACCAGGAGATCACCCTCGTGATCCCGGGCACCAACCACGGCACGCGCGAAGTGTTCGAAGAGAAGGTGGTCCTGCCGGGCTGCGAGACCTTCGAAGTGATCGAGGCGCTCGGCGAGGCCGCCGAGGAGAAGTGCCTGGGCCTGCGCCAGGACGGCCGCGTGATCGAGGTCGCCGGTGACTACACCGAGACCCTCGGCCGCCTCGACGCCCAGCCGAACGCCGTCGGCGTCTTCGGTCTGTCCTTCTACGACCAGAACCGTGACCGTCTCCAGGTCGCCACCATCGACGGTGTCGAGCCCTCCATGGAGACCATCGCGACCGGCGAGTACCCCGTCTCCCGTCCGCTCTTCTTCTACATCAAGGCCGCGCACATCGGCGCCATTCCGGGCCTGCAGGACTACGCCCTGTTCTTCGTCTCCGAGGACGTCTCGGGCGAGGGTTCGCCGCTGTCCGACATGGGTCTGATCCCGCTGTCGGCCGACGAGCGCGAGGCGCAGATCGACAAGATCGAGAGCCAGACCAACGTCTCCCTCTGATCGGTGACGTTCGCGGGGCGCGCGTCGCCCCGCGGTTTCAAGAGCGCCGGCCGCACCCAGCGGTCGGCTTTTGCATGGCGCCGCTCGCCGGTACCCCAACGCACAATGAGCCAAGACGCCGCCTGCGGTCCCTGCCGGGCCCGCGCCGAGTCGCAACGCCGAGCGAAGGTTTGGCCCTGACGTGAACACATTCATCATCATCGCGATCGTTCTGGTCGTGCTCAGCTTCGTCTACACGTGGGGAGCCGGCGCCAGCCGCCGGATCGCCGCGCAGACCGGTCAGCGATTGCACTCGCGTCCACCTTATTACGGCCTCTACCTCGTCCTGTGGTGCGCCATCCCGGCGGTGATCATCTTCATCGTCTACACCCTTCTGGCGCCGCAGATTCAGACGGCCGTGATCCACTCCTACTTCCCGCAGGAGGTGCTGCAGGACGAGCAGGCGCTGGTCACGCAGACCCACCAGGTCGAGAGCATCGTCGGCGGCTTCGGCATGTTCGGCGAGCCGGCGCCCTACCAGGCGCAGGCCGTCGCCGCGGTACGCACCTTCAAGTGGATCGGCCACCTGTCGCTGGTCGCGCTGATCGCGGTCGCGGCCTTCGCCGGCACGCTGGTCGCGCGTCGCAGGATCTCCCCTTATTTCCGCGCCCGCAATCGGGTCGAGACGGCGATCGAGATGCTGCTCATCGTCTGCTCGGGCATCGCCATCCTGACGACGGTGGGCATCGTCCTGTCGGTTCTGGGCGAGGCCGTGCGCTTCTTCACCTACGTCAACCCGCTGGACTTCTTCTTCGGCACCAGCTGGAACCCGCGCTTCTCGACGACCGGCTCCGGCGGTCAGGGCGACTTCGGTCTGCTCCCGCTGCTGTGGGGCACGATCATGATCACCATCATCGCGATGTGCGTCGCGGTGCCGATCGGCCTGATGGCGGCGGTCTACCTCTCCGAATATGCCGGCCCGAAGTTCCGCTTCGTCGCCAAGCCGCTGCTGGAAATCCTCGCCGGCATTCCGACCATCGTCTACGGCATCTTCGCCGCCTTCACGGTGGGCCCCTTCCTCGCCGAGGTCGGCGGCATGATCGGCCTCAGCATCAACGCGACTTCGGCCTTCACCGCCGGCGTGGTGATGGGGATCATGATCATCCCGTTCGTGTCCTCGCTGTCGGACGACATCATCAGCCAGGTGCCGCAGGCGATGCGCGACGGCTCCTACGGCCTCGGCGCGACGCACTCCGAGACGATCCGCCGGGTAATCCTGCCGGCGGCGCTGCCGGGCATCGTCGGCGCCTTCCTGCTGGCGGTGTCGCGCGCGATCGGCGAGACGATGATCGTCGTGCTGGCGGCGGGCAACTCGCCGGTGCTGACCGCCAACCCCTTCGAGGCGGTGTCGACCGTGACGGTCACCATCGTCAACCAGCTCACCGGCGATACCGACTTCGCCTCGCCGCAGTCGCTGGTGGCCTTCGCGCTGGGCCTCACGCTGTTCGTCATCACGCTGTGTCTCAACGTGGTGGCCATCTACATCGTCCGGAAATATCGCGAGCAATACGAGTAGACCCATGGCCACGACTGCAACCACGCCCGGCGGTATCGCGCAGGGCAAGTCCAATCGCGACCTGGTGGCGGCCAAGCTGGGCCAGCGTCACCGCGCGGAGGCGACGTTCAAGGCCGTGGGCCTGGGCGCGATACTGATCGGCATCTCGCTGGTCGGCATCCTCTTCGGGTCGATCCTCTACAAGGGCGTGCCCGCCTTCTGGCAGGCGACGCTGCACCTGGAGCTGACGTTCGATCCCGAGGTCATCGACATCGACCCGCGGCCGACGCAGCAGCCCGGCCAGTCGGCGGCGGACTTCCACAAGGAGCTGATCGCCTGGCAGCGCGCCCTGCGCCGCGCGGATTGGGACAACCTGATCCAGAATGCGATCGCCAAGTTCATCCCCGCCGCCGGCGCCGAAGACATGCGCCGTGCCGCCTTCGGCCTCGTCGCCTCCAATGAGCGCGTGAAGCTTTGGGAGATGGTCGAGGCGAACCCCGACATCATCGGCCAGACGGTGCCGGTGGCGCTGGTGGCCTCCGAGAACGTCGACGTCTGGCTGAAGGGCAACATCGACCGCGACCTGCCCCAGCGCTTCCAGCAGCTCGCCGCCGAGCAGCAGCAGTGGGCGGACGAGCTCTACGAAGACGGCGTGATCGAGATGAACTTCGCCTCGTCGATGTTCACCAACGTCGATTCGCGCTCCTCCGGTGCGACGGCGGGTCTCCTCGGCGCCATCGTCGGCTCCGTGATGATGATGGTCATCGTCATGGCGGTCGCCGTCCCGGTCGGCGTGATGGCGGCGATCTACCTGGAGGAGTTCGCGCCCAAGAACCGCGTGACCGACCTCATCGAGGTGAACATCAACAACCTCGCCGCGGTGCCCTCCATCGTGTTCGGCCTGCTCGGCGCGGCGGTGTTCATCAACTTCCTGGGGTTGCCGCTGTCGGCGCCGCTGGTGGGCGGTCTCGTCCTCTCGCTGATGACGCTGCCGACGGTGATCATCGCCTCGCGCGCCGCCCTGCGCGCGGTGCCGCCGTCGATCCGCCAGGCCGCGCTCGGCATCGGCGCCTCGCCGACGCAGGCGATGTTCCACCACACCCTGCCCCTGGCGGTGCCGGGTATGCTCACCGGTGCCATCATCGGCGTCGCACAGGCCCTGGGCGAGACCGCACCGCTACTGCTGATCGGGATGAACGCCTTCGTCGCCTCGGTGCCGTCGACCCCGCTCGACCAGTCTTCCGCTCTGCCCGTTCAGATCTATCTCTGGCAGGGGAACGAGAACCGCAATTTCTTCGAAGCGCGGACCTCGGCGGCCATCCTTGTACTGCTGGCCGTCATGGTGACCCTGAACGCCCTCGCCATCCTCATGCGCCACCGCTTCGAGCGGCGCTGGTAACGACCGTGATTGAAAAAGGAAACGAGCCGATGGCCGTCGCCGAAGTGGACGTGAAAAAGCCGGACCTGAAGCATCCGGAGACGCACAACCGGTTCCAGACCGTCCGGATCCCCGATCCCGAACCGCGCCCGACCAAGATCGAGGCGAAGGACGTCTCGGTGATCTACGGCACCAAGGAAGCCGTGCACGGGATCTCGATCGACATTCCGGCCCAGGCGGTGACGGCGTTCATCGGCCCGTCGGGCTGCGGCAAGTCGACGTTCCTGCGCTGCTTCAACCGCATGAACGACACCATTCCGGGCTGCCGCGTCCTCGGCCAGCTCAACATGGACGGCGAGGACCTCAACGACCACACGCTCGACGTGGTCCTGCTGCGCGCCCGCGTCGGCATGGTGTTCCAGAAGCCGAACCCGTTCCCGAAGTCGATCTTCGAGAACATCGCCTACGGCCCGCGCATCCACGGCCTGGCCCACAAGAAGGCCGACCTCGACGTCATCGTCGAGCGCTCGCTGACCCGTGCCGGCCTCTGGAACGAGGTGAAGGACCGCCTCCAGGAGCCGGGCACCGGCCTCTCGGGCGGACAGCAGCAGCGCCTGTGCATCGCCCGTGCCGTCGCGGTCGAGCCGGAAGTGATCCTGATGGACGAGCCGTGCTCGGCGCTCGACCCGATCGCGACGCAGACGGTCGAGGGGCTCATCAAGGAGCTGCGGCAGAACTACACGATCATCATCGTGACGCACTCGATGAGCCAGGCGCAACGCGTCTCGGACCGGACGGCCTACTTCCACCTCGGCGATCTCGTCGAGGAGGGGCCGACCAAGGAAATCTTCGAGAACCCGCAGGAGCCGCGGACGCGCGATTATATTTCGGGCGTGTTCGGTTAGGATACGCGGGACGAGTCTTGAGTGGGGGGCAGCGCGTTGGTGCTGACACGTGATCGGGACCGCGAGCTTGTCAGTCTCGCGGCCGAGGTCGCCGAAATGGGCGGTCTCGCGGAGCAGTTGGTGATGGACAGCGTCACCGCGTTGACGCGCATCGACAGTCAGCGCGCGCGTTCGGTGATCGAGGCCGATCAGCGTCTCGACGCCATGCAGCGCAGCGTCGAGAACCATGCGGTGGACCTGATCGCGGCGCACCGCCCGGCCGGCAAGCCGCTGCGCGAGCTGGTCGCGGCGATGCGCATCTCCTCCGACCTCGAGCGCGTCGGCGACCTCGCCAAGAACAACGCCAAACGGGTGATGGCGATCGAGGGGCGGGCCTACCCGCCGCGCGTCGCGCTGGGGGTCGAGCACATGTCCGACATCGCGCTCGAGCAACTGAAGGCGGTGCTCGACGCGTTCACCTCGCAGGACCTGTCCGCCGCTCTCGACGTGCGCAGCCGGGACGACGAGATCGACGCCATCTACACCTCGATCTTCCGCGAGCTGCTGACCTACATGATGGAAGATCCGCGCAACATCACGTTCTGCACGCACCTGTTGTTCTGTGCCAAGAACATCGAGCGGATCGGCGACCACGCCACCAACATCGCCGAAAACATCCACTTCCTGGTGACGGGCGAGCAGCCGGTCGAAGCGCGGGCGAAGGGCGATTCCTCGTCCTACCTCTCCGCCGACTGGGCCGAGCCCAAGAACGGTAGCGGAGGTCGCTAGATTTGCCGCAGGTGATGATCGTCGAGGACGAGGAGCCGCTGACCCTCGTCCTGCGCTACAACCTGGAAGCCGAGGGCTATGACGTCGACTGCGCGAGCCGCGGCGACGAGGCCGAGCTGCGCCTCCTGGAGGGGCTGCCGGACCTTCTCATCCTCGACTGGATGCTGCCGGGGCTCTCCGGCATCGAGCTGTGCCGGCGCCTGCGCTCGCGCCCGCAGTCGGAGAACCTTCCGATCATCATGCTGACGGCGCGCGGCGAGGAGACCGAGCGGATCCGCGGCCTCGCCACCGGCGCCGACGACTATGTGGTCAAGCCGTTCTCGACGCCGGAGCTGATGGCCCGCATCCGCGCCATCCTGCGCCGCACCAAGCCGGCCATGGTCTCGTCCCTGCTGCGCGCCGGCGACATCGAGCTCGACCGCACGACCCACCGCGTCCGCCGCTCGACACGCGAGGTCCACCTCGGCCCGACCGAGTTCCGCCTGCTGGAGTTCCTGATGCAGTCGCCCGGCCGCGTGTTCTCGCGCGAGCAGCTCCTCGACGGGGTGTGGGGGCGGGACGTCTACGTCGACGAGCGGACGGTGGACGTGCACATCGGCCGGCTGCGCAAGGCGATCAATCGCGGCAAGGCCAAGGATCCGATCCGCACCGTGCGCGGCGCGGGCTACGCCTTCAACGACCAGTTCCACATCCGCTGAGGGGCCGCGGCGGCGGCCCCGCGCGCCTTCCGGCGCGGCGCGTCAGCTCGACTTCGAGCGGCGGGAGGGGAAGGCCTGCTCGGCGTGGGCGCGGCAGTAGGTGTCGCCCTGCGTGGTGCGCGCGCCGCAGAAGCGGAAGGCGGGGTCGGACGGATCGCCCACCGGCCAGCGGCAGGTCGAGGCGGAGAGGTCCATCAAGGTCATGCCTTCGGTCAACGGCACGATCTCGGCGGTCTGCGGGATCTCTTCGATCTCCGGCTCCTCGACGACCTTCACCGCGACGGCGCCGGCGGCCATCACCCGCGGCGCGGCGGCGGGCTTGGGGGCGACGATGGGAGCACTCCGGGCCCGCGTCGCCCGCGTCTGCGGTGCCTTCACCCGGCCCGAGAGGCCCAGGCGATGGATCTTGCCGATGACGGCGTTGCGGGTCACCCCGCCCAGGGAGCTGGCGATCTGTGACGCGGACATCCCCTCGGCCCACAGCTTTCGCAAAACCTCGATTCGCTCGTCGGTCCAGCTCATCGCCATTCCCTTTGCTCACCGCCGATCCACATGCCGTCCACAGCCGACCAGGACGGTCGGTGGATAGAAGGGAGCCGGGCGATGTCCTGTCTTTACGCCCCGAATCGTAAGAGATTTGGCGATTCGCGGTCTAGAGTCGGCGAGTCCGCCGCGACTCAAACCTTGCTTTTTCCCCAACCATCGGAAAGAAAGCCGGCCTGTCCGCAGTACCTTGCAAGGAGCTGGGGACAACCTTCGCAAAACCGCGAGTTTTACCCATGACGACGAACAGCCTGTTCCCGACCTACAACCGCGCCGACATCGCCTTCGAGAAGGGCGAGGGCGTCTGGCTCGTGGGCACGGACGGGCGACGATATCTCGACATGGGGTCCGGCATCGCCGTGACCAGCGTCGGCCATGCCCACCCGCATCTCGTCGCCGTCCTGCAAGAGGCGGCCACGAAGGTCTGGCACACGTCCAACCTCTACCGGATCCCCGAGCAGGAGCGGCTGGCCGACCGGCTGACCGCGGCGACGTTCGCCGAGCGCGTGTTCTTCTGCAACTCCGGCGCGGAGGCCAACGAGGCCGCCATCAAGACCGCGCGGCGCTATCAATATGTGAGCGGCCACCCCGAGCGGGTGCGCATCGTCACCTTCCAGGGCGCCTTCCACGGCCGCACGCTCGGTGCGCTCGCCGCGACCGGCGTCGCCAAATATATGGAAGGCTTCGGCGAGCCCGCCCCCGGCTTCGACAAGGTGCCGCTGGGCGACCTCGATGCGGTGAAGGCCGTGATCGGTCCCGAGACGGCGGCGATCATGGTCGAGCCGGTGCAGGGCGAGGGCGGCGTGCAGCTCGTCGACCGCGAGTTCCTGCGCGCGCTGCGCAAACTGTGCGACGACCACGGCCTGGTGCTGATCTTCGACGAGATCCAGACCGGCGTCGGCCGCTTCGGCACGCTCTTCGCCTACGAGGCGCTCGGCGTGACGCCCGACATCCTGTCGGCGGCCAAGGGCCTGGGCGGCGGGTTCCCGATCGGCGCCTGCCTCGCCACCGCGGCGGTCGGTGACGCGATGACGCCCGGCACGCACGGCACCACCTTCGGCGGCACGCCGCTCGCCTGCGCCGTCTCCAACGCGGTGCTGGACGTGGTGCTCGCCGACGGCTTCCTCGACGAGGTCAAGCGCAAGGGCGCGTTCCTGATGCAGTCGCTGGCGGGCGTCGTCGATTCCCACCCGAGCGTGTTCGAGACCGTCCGCGGCGAGGGACTGATGGTCGGCGTCAAATGCCGCGCGCCGGCGGGCGACGTGGCGCTCGCCGCGCGCGATGCCGGGCTCCTGGTGGTGCCGGCCGGTGACAATGTGGTGCGCTTCCTCCCCGGCCTCGTGGCCACGGAAGAGGACCTGCGCGAGGCGGCCCGGCGGCTCGACGCCGCGGGCGAGGCCGTCGAGAAGGCGAAGAAGGATACCGCGGTCGTATGACGCCCAAGCATTTTCTGGATATCGCGTCTCAGTCTCCCGAGGCGCTGCGGGCGATTTTGGACGAAGGCCACCGGGTCAAGGCCGAGGGCCGCATCCGCACCGACCGCCTGCGCGGGAAGACGCTCGCGATGCTGTTCGAGCGGCCGTCCACCCGGACGCGCTTCTCGTTCGACCTCGCGATGCGCGAGCTGGGCGGCGACACCATCGTCGCCTCCGGCAGCGAGATGCAGCTCGGCCGCGGCGAGTCGCTGGCCGACACGGCGACCGTGCTGTCGCGCTACGTCTCGGCGGTGATGATCCGCATGCTGGACCACGGCGGGCTGACGACGTTTGCCGAGTCGGCGCAGGTGCCGGTGATCAACGGCCTGACGCGCCGCTCGCACCCGTGCCAGATCATCGCCGACCTCATCACCATGGAGGAGCGCATCGGCGCGCTCGACGGGCGCGTGCTGGCCTGGGTCGGTGATGGCAACAACGTTCTGGCGACGCTGATGGAGGCCGCGCCCAAGCTCGGCTTCGTCATCAAGGTCGCGACGCCGCCGGAGTTCGCCCCGCGCCAACCGCTGGTGGACACCGCACGCCGCCTGGGCGCCACGATCGAGGTCGGCACGGACCCGCACGTCGCCGTCCGCGGCGCGGACGTGGTGGTGACCGACTCGTGGGCCTCCATGGGCGACGAGGACGAGGAGGAGCGGCGCCACGTCTTCCGCCCCTACCAGGTGAACGAGGCGCTGATGGAGGAGGCCGGTCCGTCCGCGATCTTCATGCACTGCCTGCCCGCCCACCGCGGCGAGGAGGTCACCAACGCGGTGATGGACGGCCCGCAGTCGGTGGTGTTCGACGAGGCCGAGAACCGCGTCCACGCGCAGAAGGCGATCCTCGCCTACGTGTTCGACCGCCTCGGCTGACGGGGCGCGGAGGGCGCCTGTGCGCCCTCCCTCCGCCGGTCTCGGGCGGCGATGCGCATTGTCGTGAACCGGGCACGCCGCCGTGCGTTTCCGGGGAATGGACGGGCTCTATCATACCCTCGCGACAGAGTTCGGCCGGCTTCCCGGGCCGGGCGGCGTCGTCGTCCTGCTGCGCGTTCTGGGCGCGGCGTTGCTGTGCGGGCTCATCGGGCTGGAACGCGAGCTGAGCGACCATGCCGCGGGGCTGCGCACGAACATGCTGGTGGGCGTCGCCTCGGCGGTGTTCGCCGTCATCGGCCTCAGTTTGATCGACCAGCTCGAGGGTGACACCATCCGCATCGACCCGATCCGCCTGATCGAGGCGGTGACGTCCGGCGTCGCCTTCCTGGCGGCCGGCCTCATCGTCCTGTCGCGCGGGCAGGTGCGCGGGCTCACCACCGGGGCCACCGTATGGCTCTCGGGCGCGGTGGGCCTGGCGGTCGGGATCGGCCAGTGGATGCTGGCGCTGCTGGGGGCGCTCGTCGGGCTGGCCGTATTGATCGGCCTCGCCAGACTGGAATGCAGGCTCGGCATCTCCGGCAAGAAGGCGATCGAGGAACCCGCCGAATAGGATCCGCGCCGCCCGGCTCCGGCTCCGGCTCCGGCTCCGGCTCCACGGCGCTCGAGTGGCGAGCGACGTGCGGGTGCCTATATAGGGGGCCTGCCCTGACGCAGACGTTGTTCGCGCGCCGCGCCCCATGGGGCCCGGCGTCAGCCTACTCGCGCTCAAGAATAAGGTTCCGCTCGTGACCGCCACTGCCGACGATTGTGTCCTTCCGTTCTCCGTCGAGGCGCTCGACGTTCGCGGCCGCGTCGCACGGCTCGGGTCCTCGCTCGACCAGATCCTGCGACGCCACGATTATCCGCCCGCCGTCTCGCGCCTGCTGGGCGAGGCGGTGATCCTCAACGTGCTCTTCGCCACCGCGCTGAAGATGGAGGGCCGCGTCGTCCTGCAGATCCAGTCGGACGGACCGGTGTCGCTCCTGGTGACCGACTTCACGACCCCCGAAGGCCTCCGCGGATATGCCCGCTTCGATGCCGAGGCGGTGGCCGAGCTGGGTGACAGCCCGGCCCTGCGCGACATCGTCGGCGAAGGCACGATGGCGCTCACCATCGACCCGAAGGACACCGTGCGCCGCTATCAGGGCATCGTCGAGATGACGGGCGACAGCCTGGAGGAGGTGGCGCACCGCTACTTCTCCCAGTCCGAGCAGATCCCGACCATGGTGCGCCTCGCCGTCGCCGAGACGATGGAGCGCCGCCCCGGCGAGGAGCCGCGGCGCATCTGGCGAGGCGGCGGTGTCACCGTGCAGTTCCTGCCCGACGCGTCCGAGCGCATCGTCGTGCGCGACATCGACCCCGGCGACGCGCCGGAGGACGCCGCGCAGGACCAGCGCGATCAGGACGACGCCTGGGTGGAGGCCGCCGCCCGCACCCAGAGCGCGCAGGACCACGAGCTGGTCGACCCGGAGATTTCCGCCGAGCGCCTCTTGCTGCGCCTGTTCAACGAGCGGGACGTGAGGGTTTTCGATCCGTTCAGCCTGAGTGCAGACTGTCACTGCTCAACTGACAAGATCCAAACGATGCTCGGTCAGTTCAGCGCGGACGATCGAGCTTCCATGGTGGAAGACGGCGCGATCAAGGTGACATGCGAGTTCTGCAACACAGAGTACGTCCTCGACCCGGACACGCTACAGGAGCGTGGCACGGCGCACTGACGCGGACCGGCGCGGTCCGCCGGCGCGGGGGGCCGCGATGAGGGCGCTCGGCCGCATCGCGCGCCTGCTGGCGCAGGCGATCCTGCCGGCGGTGGTGCTGATCGTCGCCTGGTCCTGGACCGAGGGACTGGTCAACGGCGGGGCCGGCGGCCCGCCCGAGCGGCGCGAGGCGGTCGAAACCGTCTACGCCGTCACCGCGCGGGACGTCGAGATCGGCACCAACCGTGCCACCTTGCGCGCGTTCGGCGAGGTGGTGGCGCTGGAGAGTGCCGAGCTGCGCATCGCCTCGCCCGGCCGCGTCGTCGAGGTGCGCGAGGATCTCGCCGCCGGCGTCGTCGTCGAGGAGGGCGAGACGCTGGTGCGGATCGACCCGTTCGCCTACCTCGGCGCGCTGCGCGAGGCGCGGGCGCAGCTGAAGGAGGCCGAGGCGGCGGCGCGCGAGGCCGAAAGCCGCATCGCCATGGGCGCCAGCGACCTGGAACGCGCCGAAGAGCAGCGCGAGCTCGCCGAGCGGGACCTTTCGCGCGCCACCACCCTGCGCTCCGGCACCATCACCGACCGCGCGGTCGACGAGCGGCGGCTCATCGTCAGCCAGCGGCAGCAGTCCGTCGACCAGGCGCGCTACAGCCTGGAGGGCGAGGAGGCCCGCCTGGAGCAGCAGCGCGCCCAGATCGACCGTCTGGAATGGACCGTCGAGGAGGCGCAGCGGGCGCTGGAGGACACCGTCCTCACCGCCCCCTTCCGCGGCATCGTCCTCTCCGAATCCGCCGCGCTCGGCCGCATCTTCGCCGCCAACGACGTCGCCGTCGCGCTGGTCCGCGCCGATGGGCTGGAAGTGCGCTTCGTCCTGTCAGATCAACGCTACGGCCGCCTCGTCGCCGGCGATGCGCTGCTGGGCGCCACCATCTCCGTCGCCTGGTCCATCGGCGACGAGCCGCTGGTCTACACCGCCACCATCGACCGCATCGGCGCCGAAGTCGCCAGTGACACCGGCGGCGTCGACGTCTACGCACGGCTGGAGCTGCCGTCCTCGGCGGTGCCGCGACCGGGCGCCTTCGTCGAGGTCGCGGTGCCGGACCGGCCGCATCCGCAGTCGGCCCGCATCCCGGCCACGGCGCTTTACGGTGACCACGTCTTCGTCATCGGCGAGGACGAGAGGCTGGTGCGCCGGCCGGTGACCGTGCTCGCCCGTGACGGCGACGAGGCCATCGTCCGCGGCACGCTGCGCCAGGGGGACGAGGTGGTGACGACGCGCCTCGCGGAGGCGGGCAGCGGCCTGAAGGTGCGCCGGGTGGACCTCGCCGACCCCGTGCCGGCCGAACGCGAGCCGTCGTGATGAACGGTCTCATCAACGGCTTTGCGCGGCATCCCAACGCGGCCAACCTGTTGATGGCGCTGATGCTGGGGCTCGGGATCTACGCCCTCGCCGGCCTGACCACGCGGTTCTGGCCGCCGGCGAACCTCAACGAGGTGGAAGTCTCCATCGCCTGGCCCGGCGCCAGTGCGGAGGACGTCTCGCAGAACATCCTCACGGCCGTCGAGCCGGCGGTGCGCTACCTCGTCGGGGTCGACAGCCTGCGCTCCATCGCCCGCGAGGGCTCGGCCTTCACCTCGATCGAGTTCGAGGCCGGCACCGACATGCAGAAGGCCTACTCCGACGTCGAGCAGGCCATCGACGCGATCGACACGCTGCCCGATGGCGCCGAGCGCCCCAAGGTGGCGTTCGACACGCT
Organism: Acuticoccus sp. I52.16.1; assembly: GCF_022865125.1. NCBI lineage: Bacteria > Pseudomonadati > Pseudomonadota > Alphaproteobacteria > Hyphomicrobiales > Amorphaceae > Acuticoccus > Acuticoccus sp. I52.16.1. The sequence continues at coordinate 2,839,977 of NZ_CP094828.1, forward strand.
GCGCGACCCGGTCGCCAAGATCTCCGTCTCCGGCCCCTTCTCGGAGGCGGCGCTTCAGACCTTCGCGCGGCGCATCCGCGACGACCTGCTGGCCCGCGATCTCGAGAAGGTGACCATCGGCGGCGCACGCGACCGCGAGATCGTCGTCGACGCGCGCGAGCACGACCTTCTGCGCCTCGGCCTGACGGTGGAGGACCTCGCCGAGGCGGTGCGCGCCAACACGCTGGACCGGCCGTCCGGCGTGGTGGAGGGCGTCATCGAGCGGCAGGTGCGCGTGATCGGCGGCGGCGAGACGCCCGAGGCGATCGCCGGCTTCCCGGTCAAGGCGCTGCCGAGCGGCGAGGTCATCACCATCCGCGACGTCGCCCGCGTCTACGACGGGTTCGAGCGCGGCTCCGTGTCGGGCCTGCGCGGCGGCAACCCGGCGATCGAGCTGACCATCGAGCGCGCCCCGACGGCCGACGCCCTCACCGCCGACCGCGCCGTGCGCGCCTACATGGCCGAGGTGCGGCCGACGCTGCCGCCGAGCCTCGACCTCAAGCTCTACGACGTGCGCACCGAGATGCTGTGGGACCGCATCTCGATCCTCGTCACCAACGGCTGGCAGGGGCTCGCGGTGGTGCTGGCGGTGCTCTTCGTGTTCCTCAACGCGCGCATCGCCTTCTGGGTGGCGCTGGGCATCCCGGTGGCCTTCGCCGGCACGCTGGCGGTGATGCTGGCGACGGGGCAGTCGCTCAACATGGTGTCGCTGTTCGCGCTCATCATGATGCTGGGCGTCATCGTCGACGACGCGATCGTCGTGGGCGAGCATGCCGACACGCTCGCCGCCCGCGGCCTGACGCCGTCCGAGGCCGCGACCCGCGGCGCGACCGAGATGCTGGTGCCGGTGCTGGCCTCCTCGGTCACCACCATCGCCTCCTTCGCGCCGATCTTTCTGATGCGCGACGTGATGGGGCAGATGATGTCGGCGCTGCCGCTGGTCGGCATCGCGATCATCGTCGCCTCGCTGATCGAGTGTTTCCTGGTGCTGCCGGGCCATCTGGCGCACCAGGGCGGCGGGTCGCTGCGCATCGGCCGCTTCCTGCGCCTCACCGTGATCGCGGGGCTGGGCGCGGCGTTCATCGGCGGCGTCGTCCACGCCTCGTCGTGGCTGCTGGCCCATGGGACGGACGCGGCGCAGGCGCTCGCGGTCCTGCGCCCGGTGATCGACCTGCCGCCGACGTTCCTGGCGGTGGTCGCGATCCTGTCCGGGCTCGCCCTCGCGGGCTGGGTCGAGCGGCGGCTGGCGCGGCGGGCGGCCCGGCTGCCGCGTGACCCGCTGGCCCGTTTCCGCGCCGGGTTCGACCGCGTGTTCAACGCCTTTCGCGACGGGGCCTTCACCCGCTTCGTCCGGCTCGCATACGCCTTCCGCTACACCACGTTGGCGCTGGCGGTGGCGAGCGTGATGGTCGTCGTCTATGGGCTCTATCTGGGCGGCGGGCACGTGCGGTTCGTCTTCTTCCCCTCGCCCGAGTCCGAGTTCGTGACCGCGCGGGTGGAGTTCCACCCCGGCACTCCGCGCGAGCGGGCCATCGCCGGCATCCAGGCGATCGAGGCGGCGCTGCGCGACACCGAGCGGGACCTCGCCCAGGAGGGAGACCTCGTCGCCGACGCCTACGCGCTGATCGGCCGGGCGGGGCGCGACCGGGGCGACAACCTCGCCACCCTGCAGGTGCAACTCACCCCGTCCGAACTGCGCGCCGTCCGCACGCCCGACCTCGTGCGCGCCTGGCGCGAGGCATTGCCGGACCTCGCGGGCGTCAAGTCCGCCTCCATCGCCGAGCGGCGCGGCGGGCCGCCGGGGCGCGACCTCGACCTGCGCCTCGTCGGCGCGTCACCCTCGGCGCTGAAGCTGGCGGCGACGGACGTGATGGCGGTGGTCGAGACATGGGACGGCGTGTCGGGCGTGGCGGACGACCTGCCCTACGGCAAACCGGAGATTGCGCTGCACCTCACCGAGCGTGGCAAGGCGCTGGGGTTCACGCTGGACCGCGTCGGCACCCAGGTTCGCGGCGCCTTCGAGGGCGAAATCGCCCGCCGTTTGACGCTGGGGCCCGACGCCGAGGAGGTGCCGGTGCGTGTGCGTCAGCGCACCGACGGACGCGCCCTTTCGATCGACGACATCTTCCTGCGCTCGTCGACCGGGGAGTTCGTGCCCGCCTCGGAGGTGGTCGAGATCGAGGAGCGCAACACCTTCTCGGTCATCCTGCGCCGCAACGGGGTGGTGACGATCGCCGTGACGGCCGACGTCGACCCGGCGGTCACCTCGCCGTCGGCGATCACCGAGCGGGTGGCCGAGGAGGTCCTGCCGACCATCGAGGCACGCTACGGCGTGCGCGGCGAGTTCGGCGGGCGCGACCGCGAACGGCGCCGCTCGTTCGAGGATCTCACCAACGGGGCCTACTTGGCGCTGTTCGTGATCTATCTGACCTTGGCGCTGGTGTTCGGCTCCTACTGGCGGCCGGTGGTGATCATGCTGATCATCCCGTTCGGCGCCGTGGGGGCGATCCTGGGGCATGTGGCGTTCGGGATGAACCTCACCATCGTCTCGTTCGTCGGTCTGCTCGGCCTCGCCGGCATCCTCGTCAACGATTCCATCATCCTGGTGAAGCGGTTCGACGAGCGGCTGGGGGAAGGGGAGACGTTCGCGTCTGCCGCGGTCGGGGCGAGCGCGGACCGTCTGCGCGCGGTGTTGCTGACCTCGCTGACGACGATCGGCGGGCTGATCCCGCTGCTCTTCGAGGGGTCGATGTCGGCCGAGTTCCTCAAGCCGATGGCCGTGACGATGGTGTTCGGTCTCGCCTCGGCGACGGTGCTGGTGCTGGTCCTGGTGCCCTGCCTGCTGGGCACGGGGTACGACATCGGCCGGCTGCTGGCGCTGCTGATCGGCCGCCGCGACCAGCCGGTGGGCCCGCACGTGCCTGAGGACCGCCCGGCCTGAGTGCCGGCGGCGTTCGGCCGGGTCAGTGGACGGCGGGCGGGGTGGAGCGGGCCTGGCACACCGCTTCCTGGATGGCGTCGTTGAACTCGTCCCGCGTGAAGGGCTTGGCGAGCAGGTTCACCGAGGACGGCAGGCCGACGCGCTCGTCGACGCCGAGGTCGGCAAACCCGGACACGAAGACCACCGCGACCTCGGGAAACTGTTCGATCACCTTCTCGGCCAGCTCGCGGCCGTTCATCGCCAACGGCATGACGACGTCGGTCACCAGGAGGTCGAGCCGTGGGATCCCCTTGAGGAGACGCAGGGCCATGGGGCCGTTCTCGGCCGCGGTGACGCTGTAGCCGAGCCGCTCCAGCAGCCGCACGGTGTGCTCACGCACCAGTGCGGTATCGTCGACCACGAGGGCGACCGGCTTGTTGACCGCGGCGCCGACGCCCAGGCGGGCCATCGGCCAAGTGGACGGGCGGTCGACCGGTGCGGTGTGAGCGGTCGCGGCGGCTTCGGCGGTGCATTGGGCTTCGGCGGCGAGCTGGCGCATGGCGTCAGTGGGTTCCGGGGCAGGGGAAGGGGGTGCGGAGGCCTGTGGATTGGAGGGTGGCTCGTCGAGACCGAGCGCCACCATCAGGCTTTGACGCAGGGCCTCGCCGTGAGTGCTGGGGGCGAGCAGGGTAGACAGCAGCGAGACCTCCTCGCGGGCCAGATCCTCGAGTTCACCGTCGCGTTTCTTCGCGTCATCGTCGGATGGACCTGGCATCGCGCTTCACAGACCTGTGTTACTCTTATGGACGGCACAGGTTTTTGTATCGCGCGTGGATGGACCGAAGCTTGCCTGTCCGCGCCGGGCTCCGGCCGGCGCGCCGGCTCAGTCCAGGATGTAGCCGACGCCGTGGACGGTGCGGATCCGGTGCGGGTCGGTCAGGTTCAGCTTCTTGCGCAGGCCGGAGACATAGACGTCGATCCGGCGGTCGAGCGGGTCGCGGCTGCCGGGGCCGACCACCTCGTGATAGAGGCCGTCGCGGCTGAGGACGGTGCCCTGATTACGAAATAGGCATATGAGGGTGCGAAACTCGGCGTCCGACAGCGCGGCCCGGGCGCCGCTCTCATGGTAGACGGCGCGGCGGGCCTCGTCGATCGCCCAGGGCCCGAGACTCGGCCCCTCGCTCTTCGGGGCGTGGCCGTTCGCGTTGGCGACGGGGGGGTGGTTGGCCTGCTCGCGGATGAACTGGATGCGCGCGGCATGGCGACGCAGGCGGGCCGCCAACTCCCGATTGTTGAACGGTTTGGTCACGTAATCGTCGGCGCCGACTTCGAGGCCAATGATGCGATCCATGTCGTCCGCGGCGCCGGAGAGGATGATGGTGCCGACGGTCGGATCCAGCGACAGGCGCCGCACGAGGTCCAGGCCGTTGCCGTCACGCAAGGTCAGATCGACCAGCGCGAGCACGACATCCTCGGATTCCAGGACCTTTTCGGCGGCACGGACGCTGTCGGCCGTCGCCACGCGGAACTTCTCGCGGGTCAGGATCTGCGCGACGAGGTCTTGCACGGCAGGCTCGTCCTCGACGACCAGCACCAAGGCGCTGTCCGCGACGACCGTCCCCGCGTACCCATTCTCAACGCCCACTTGTACACCCCTCACCCCGCTCACCCGGGGATTTTACATTTGAATCGAACTTGCCACCAGTCCCCCCACCGCATTGCCGCGTGGTTTCGTATTGAATTGAGGGGTTTAACGACGAAACGGCATCCGATTCGAGAAACGGACACCCTAAGTTCGAGTATTTTGTAATGCCTGGAGCCATTAGGCTGCAAACGCGCTATGATGAGAGACCGGCTCACAATGCAACCAGGGTGTGTAGTTTCTCCCTGCACTGGACACGCATTGCAAAAATACAGCGGATCCTCAGGCAACGGCGACCGGAACGGATCGCAACGGGCGCGCGGGCGCAAGCGTTCGGCCGTGCTTCTCCTTGTCGAGGACAATCCCGCCGACGCGATCCTCATGGAGGAGGCGATGTCCGGCCGTGGCATCGACCTCGTGGTCGTCGAAGGCGGAAACGAGGCGTGCGACTACGTCTGCGGCCGCCGCCCCTACCAGGATGCCCCGCGTCCCGACCTCATCGTGCTCGATCTCAACCTGCCGGACATGAGCGGCAAGGACGTGCTGGCCACCGTGAAGTCCGGCGTCGACACCCGCACGATCCCGGTGGTGATCTTCTCCAGCTCCCGCTCGCAGTCCGACGTGGTCGAGACGTACGAGCTCGGCGCCAACTCTTATATGCAAAAGCCGCTCGAGTTGGAGGCCTACCGGGACGTCGTCCATTCGCTGGAAAAATTCTGGTTCTCGGCCGCCCAGCTCCCCCCCTCGGCCCAGTGGGGCACGGCCTAAGCCCTCGCGCGCCGCCGCTGCCCGCATTCCGGGCGGATTTCCGTCTCTCCGTTTCCCGATTGCGCGCAAGCTCGGCTTGTCGCGTTTATAATTGTGGCAACGGTCTTGCTTGGCCTTCCTCGCGCACATGTCGCAGTCGAAGGAGCAAGAGATGAAAAGAACAATCGTCGCGGCCGCCCTCGTGGCCGCCGGCGCGCTGCCGGCCGCCGCGCAGGATGCCGAATGCCCCATCAAGGTCGGGGTGCTGCACTCCCTGTCCGGTACCATGGCGATCTCCGAGACCACGCTGAAGGATACGATCCTGATGCTGGTCGACGAGCAGAACGAGAAGGGTGGCCTGCTCGGCTGCCAGCTCGAGGCCGTCGTCGTCGACCCCGCGTCCGACTGGCCCCGCTTCGCCGAGCTCGCACGCCAATTGCTCACCGTCGACAATGTTGACGTTATTTTCGGCAACTGGACGTCCGTGTCGCGCAAGTCGGTGCTGCCGGTCATCGAGGAGCTGAACGGCCTGCTGTTCTACCCGGTGCAGTACGAGGGCGAAGAGTCGTCCAAGAACGTCTTCTACACCGGCGCCGCGCCGAACCAGCAGGCGATCCCCGCGGTCGACTACTTCCTGGATGAGCTGGGCGTCGAGAAGTTCGCGCTGCTGGGCACCGACTACGTCTACCCGCGCACGACCAACAACATCCTCGAGGCGTACCTGAAGGACAAGGGGATCGCCGAAGAGGACATCTTCGTGAACTACACGCCCTTTGGCCATTCCGACTGGTCGACCATCGTCTCCCAGGTCGTCGACCTCGCGTCCGACGGTTCCTCGGTCGGCGTCATCTCCACCATCAACGGCGACGCCAACGTCGGCTTCTACAAGGAGCTCGCCGCGCAGGGCGTGTCGGCCGACGACATCCCGGTCGTCGCCTTCTCGGTCGGCGAGGAGGAGCTGTCCGGCCTCGACACCTCCAACCTCGTCGGCCACCTCGCCGCGTGGAACTACTTCCAGTCCGCCGATACGCCGGCGAACGAGGAGTTCATCGCCAAGTGGAAGGCCCGCATGGGTGACGAGCGCGTCACCAACGACCCGATGGAGGCCCACTACATCGGCTTCAACATGTGGGTGAACGCCGTCGAGGCTGCCGGCACGACCGACGTCGACGCCGTCGAGCAGGCGATGATCGGCCAGGAGTTCCCGAACCTCACGGGCGGCACCGCGATCATGCTGCCGAACCACCACCTCGCCAAGCCGGTCCTGATCGGCGAAATCACCGCGGACGGCCAGTTCGACATCATCTCCAAGACCGACGAGGTCGACGGCGACGCGTGGACGGACTTCCTGCCGGAATCCGCGGTGCTGACGTCCGATTGGAAGGACCTCAAGTGCGGGATGTACAATACCGAGACGAAGACCTGCGTGCAGATCAAGTCGAACTACTGAGGTTCGGCTGAGCGGTCCGCCCCGGACCGCCGCGTCTCGAAGGCTCGCCGCCCGCGTCCGGGCGGCGGGCCGCTCCATCTCCGGCCGAGGGCTCTCTGTTGTTGATCACTGCCGCTGCCGCCCGGGGGCGATCCCCGGCATCCGCTAGGCTCGCCTGCCGCATCGCGACGGCACTCGCGGCGGGGCTCGTCGCCCTGATGGCCCTCGTCGGCGTCGGTCGGGCCCAGCCCGCCCCGACCCCGATCGAGCAGCTCCTGCTCGACAATACCGACCTCATCCAGGAGAGTTCGCGCCAGACCATCGGCCCGGCGATCGACGCCCTCGCCCAGAGCGGTCTCGAGGGTGCCGACCTCGTGCTGCAGCGCTGGATGGACCGCGAGCTTTACGTGCGCGAGGCCGACGGCCGCTTCTTCCTCGCCGATCGAGACGGGGACGACTACGTCCTGCGCCACGTCGTCACCGGCGACGAGCTGGGCCGCGTCGGCCGGCGGGAGGTGGACCAGATCCGCCCCAACCGCGGCGTGCAGGGCCTCATGGGCACCGCTCTGGTGCGCTTCCAACTCACCAACCCCGATCCCGACGTGCGCAAGACCGCCGTCGCTGCCATCATGCGCGACCCATCCGAGGAGCAGCTCCCGCTGATCCGCGAGGCGCTGGAGACCGAGGAGACACCGACCGTCATCCGCGAGATGCGCCTCGCCGAACGGCTGCTGGCGTTGCAATTCGCGGACGACGTCGCCGCCCGCGTCGCCGCGATCGAGAGCTTTGCCGGCGACATGTCGGTCACGGCGCGCGCGGCGCTCAATCCGCTGCTCGCCACGGAAATGCGGATCACCGACGACGCACCGGGCGAGGACGTCAACGTCGCGCGCCACCTGACCCCCGGATCCGATGCGCTGCCGTTCGAGGGCGCCTACGATCTCCTCGTCGGCAAGGGTCTGGCGCCGAAGGTGATCGGCGTCGCCCAGCGCGACGCCGCCCTCGTCGGCAACATCGTCGACGGCAAGGTCGCCGGCGTCCCGGTCGCCGAGCTGGGCACCCGCGAGGCGCGCGACGACGCCTATGCCGCGCTCGCCGCCGCCGGCACCGTCGAGCCGACGCTCACAGAGGAGCAGCGCGAAGAGCTGGTCGACGCGCACAATTTCTACGAGGTCTATGTCCAGCCGCAGGAGATCACCGACGCGGCGCTGGGCACGCTGACGACGATCCGCACCAAGGTCGGCCTCTACCAGTTCCTCGACCTGGCGCTCGACGCGATGTCGCTGGCCTCGATCTACTTCCTCGCCGCCATCGGCCTCGCCATCACCTTCGGCGTGATGGGCGTCATCAACATGGCGCACGGCGAGTTCATCATGATGGGCGCCTACACCGGCTACGTCGTCCAGCAGTTCGTGCCGGACAAGACGCTGTCGATCATCGTGGCGCTGCCGCTCGCCTTCGCGGTGGGGTTCGCCGCCGGCGTCATCCTGGAGCGGCTCGTCATCCGCTGGCTCTACCACCGGCCGTTGGAGACGCTGCTCGCCACCTTCGGCGTCTCCATCGCGCTGCAGCAGCTCGCCAAGAACATCTTCGGCACGCAGGCCCGCCCGCTCACTTCACCCGACTGGCTGGCCGGCTCCTGGGAGATCAACGCGATCGCCGGCATCTCCTACATCCGCATCGCGATCTTCGTGCTGGCGCTGATCTTCTTCGCGGCACTGCTGCTGGTGCTGAACCGCACCCGCCTCGGCCTCGAGGTTCGCTCGGTGACGCAGAACCGGCGCATGGCCTCTTCCATGGGCATCAACCCCGAGCGCATCAACATGCTGACCTTCGGCCTGGGCTCCGGCATCGCCGGCATCGCGGGCGTCGCCATCGGCCTTTACGCGCAGGTCACCTCCGAGATCGGCCAGCAGTACATCGTCCAGTCGTTCATGACGGTGGTGGTCGGCGGTGTCGGCAACGTGTGGGGCACCCTCACCGGCGCGACGCTGATCGGCTTCCTGCAGAAGGGGATCGAGTGGTTCAACCCGTCCAACACGCTGGCGGCACAGACCTACATGATCATCTTCATCATCATCTTCATCCAGTTCCGGCCGCGGGGTATCTTCGCCCTCAAGGGCCGGGCCGCGGAGGGTTAAGCGATGCGCGGTGTCTTCAGCCAACCCTCGACCATCGTCGTGCTGCTGCTCCTGGTGGTGTTCACCGTCACCGTGGTCGTCATGGGCGGCAACGGCGACATCTCGACCAGCTTCCTCAAGGTGCTCGGCATGACCTTGTGCCTGTGCCTGGCGGCGGTCGCGATGGACCTCGTGTGGGGCTACACCGGCATCCTGTCGCTCGGCCACTTCGCCTTTTTCGGCATCGGCGGCTACTGCATCGGCATGTGGATCATGTACGCGCGGACGGAGGCCATCGTCGAAGTCGCGCAGGCCTCGGCCGCACTGCCCCCCACCGCGAGCGAGATCCGCGACGCCATCGGCACGCAGATCTTCGGCGTGGTCGGCGGGTCGGAGATCCCGGCGCTGTGGTTCGGCGCCCACTCGCTGTGGATCCAGCTCGCCCTCATCGTGCTGGCGCCGGGGCTCCTGGCGCTGGTGTTCGGCTGGCTCGCCTTCCGCTCGCGGGTGACGGGCGTCTACCTGTCGATCCTCACCCAGGCGATGACGCTGGCGCTGGCGCTCTACCTCTTCCAGAACGACAGCGGTCTGCGCGGCAACAACGGTCTCTCCGGCCTGCAGAACATCCCGGGCTTCTCGAACACGCCGCAGAGCGTCATCTCGATCTGGTTCTTCGTGGCCTCGGCCGTGGCGCTGGGCCTCGGCTACGTCCTGTGCGCCTGGGTCGTCTCGGGCAAGTTCGGCTTGGTCATCCGCGGCATCCGGGACGACGAGAACCGCGTGCGCTTCCTCGGCTACCAGGTCACGCAGTTCAAGCTCTTCGTCTTCGTGCTGACGGCGGTGATCTGCTCCATCGCCGGGGCGCTCTATTATCCGCAGGCCGGCATCATCAACCCGGCCGAAATCGCACCCATCGCCTCGATCTACCTCGCGGTGTGGGTGGCCATCGGCGGGCGCGGGCGGCTCTACGGCGCCATCCTCGGCGCGGCTACGGTCTCGCTCCTCTCCACCTGGTTCACCGGCGGCCGCGTGCCGGACATCGATCTCGGCTTCATGCGGATCCTCTGGGTCGACTGGTGGCAGGTGCTGCTGGGCGTCTCGTTCGTGCTGGTGACGCTGCTGGCGCCGAAGGGGCTCGCGGGCCTGTTCGATTATCTGCGGCTCCCCAAGGCGGTGCGTCCCTATAAGGGCGAGCCGAAGGAGGTGAAGTGAGCGCGCTTCTGGAAGTCGCCGGCGTCTCCGTCTCGTTCGACGGATTCAAGGCCATCAACGACCTCTCGTTCGAGATCGAGCCCGCCTCGCTCCGGGCCATCATCGGACCCAACGGCGCCGGCAAGACGACGTTCATGGACATCGTCACCGGCAAGACCAGGCCCGACAAAGGCCGCGTCACCTGGGGCGACAACAACGTCTCGCTGCTGCGCAAGAGCGAGGCGGAGATCGCGCGGCTGGGTATCGGCCGCAAGTTCCAGCGCCCGACGGTGTTCGAGGACCAGAGCGTGTTCGAGAACCTCGTGATGGCGTTGAAGAACCCGCGGGGGCCGTGGCCGACGCTGTTCTACCTCCGGACCGAGCCGGACATCGACCGCGTCCACGAACTGGCCCGCGAGATCGGCCTGACCAGCGAGCTGGGGCGGCGCGCGGGCGAATTGTCCCACGGGCAGAAGCAGTGGCTGGAGATCGGCATGCTGCTGGCCCAGGACCCGCAGCTCCTGCTGGTGGACGAGCCGGCAGCGGGCATGACCGTGGGTGAGCGCGAACATACCACGCGCCTGCTGCGGGACGTTGCGCGGACCCGCTCGGTGATCGTCGTCGAGCACGACATGGAGTTCGTCCGTCAGCTCGATTGCCGCGTGACGGTGCTGCACGAGGGCTCGGTTCTGGCCGAGGGCTCGCTGGATTATGTGACCAACGACGAGCGCGTGATCGAGGTCTATCTCGGCCGCTCGGGGGAGCGCTAAATGCTGGAGCTGCGCGACCTGACGCTGCACTATGGGCAGTCGCAGATCCTCTACGGCGTCTCGATGGACGCGGTCGTCGGCGAAGTGACGTGCGTGATGGGAACCAACGGCGTCGGCAAGACGAGCCTGCTCAAATCGATCGCCGGGGTCCATCACCGCTCCGGCGGCGTCTACCGGCTGAACGGCGAGGAGATCGCCAAGCCGCCGCCCCACGCGCTCGCCAAACGCGGTGTCGGCGTGGTGCCGCAGGGGCGGGACATCTTCCCGCTGCTGACGGTCAAGGAGAACTTGGAGACCGGGTACGCCTGCCTGCCGTCGTCGGAGCACAAGGTGCCGGACGAGATCTTCGAGCTGTTCCCGGTGCTCAAACAGATGATCGGCCGGCGGGGCGGCGACCTGTCCGGCGGCCAGCAGCAACAGCTCGCCATCGCCCGCGCGCTGATCACCAAGCCCAAGCTGCTCCTGCTCGATGAACCGACCGAAGGCATCCAGCCCAACATCATCGACCAGATCGGCGACGTGATCGAATATTTGCGCGAGCAGCGCACGATGGCGATCGTCCTGGTGGAACAATACTTCCAGTTCGCCTACCGCCTGGCGGACTCGTTCGTGGTCATGGAGCGGGGGGCGGTGGCCCTCAGCGGGTGCAAGGCGGAGCTGTCCGAGGCGGAGCTGCTCGCGGCGGTGTCGGTCTGAGCCGCCGCGACGCGACCTGAGGCGGCGGCGCATGCCGTCGCGGCGGGGTCTGTGCTAGGGCTGGCCGATCGACAGCGTCGGGGCGCAACATGATCGTCAACTCGGGCCGTGCCGCCTTCCCGACCGACATGGACGTCTACAACCGCATCGCCCGGCTGGGGCCGGGGCTGATGCTCGACGTCGGGGCCGCGGTGGGGCGGCGCGCCAAGCTGATGCTGCGCGCCTGTCCCACGGGCGAGGTGTGGGCGTTCGAGCCGTTCCCCGGCAACTGGCCGCATTTCCAGGGCGTTATCGGCGACGATCCGCGCGTGCGCCTCTTCAAGGCGGCGGCGAGTGACCGTGCCGGCCGCGAGCGCTTCCACGTGGGCTCGGTGGTCGAGCCGGGGCGGGGCGGGCGCTGGGCCGATCTCGTCGGCTATTCCTCGGTCGGCCGGCTGGACTCGGCCGGACCGCCCCCCACCCGCGGCACGACCTACGAGGTGGAGACGGTCGTCCTCGACGAGCTGCTCGGCGATCGTGCCGTGACCTTCGCCAAGGTGGACGTGCAGGGCGCGGAGACGATGGTGCTGCGGGGCCTCGCCCGCGCCCTCGCGGAGCGGCGGATCGGGGTGATGTTCGTGGAGTTCGGGGGCGAGGTGGAGGTGCTGAACCTGCTCGCGGAGCACTTCGACCTCTACGACAGCCAATACGTCGTGCATGTGCGCGGGGACCGCGAGCCGGATCCGGCCGAATGGGACATCGTCGAGCGGCGCGAATCGTCCAAGGGCGAGCTGCGCTACAAGGGCTGGCCCCGCGCGCGGCCGGACCAGGATTATGTTCGCTGGTTCGACGATGCCAACCAGCGCCTCGGTTTCGTGCAGTGCGACCTGGTCGCGGTGCGCCCGGACCTCGCACCACTCTACCTCGCGCAGAGCTGACCCGCGCCAGACGCATGACTGGAGAGGCGCGGGAGGGGCTCTGCGCGAGATCGGGGGCGCCGGACGCGCCGGCACGGCTGTGCCGATCAGGCAACGGGCGGCGCAAGCCGCGCGTGGCGGGCCGATCGGGCGTACGTGATGGAATCGTCGGGAGCGGGGCGGCGGTCGACTGCGACGGTGCGCAGGCTCAGGACAGCAAGTTCGGCCAGAGTTCCGAGGCGCCGAGGAAGATCAAGTACGCGGCAACGATGTAGTTGAGGATCCGCGGAAAAATCAGCACGACCAGGCCCGCGATGATGTACGCGGCGGGTTGGAACTCGGGAAGGTTGACCATGGGTCTCTCGGGTGGGTCGCGCGGGAGGCGCAGCGGGCCGGTCGGGCCCGCCGCGGCATGGCGAAGGTTAGGCCGCCTTCTCGTGCAGCTCGTCGTCCGCCTCTTCGGCGTCGACCTCGCCGTCGGTCTTGGCGACACGCTTCGGGCTCTTGGCGAGCTGGGCCTCGATCAGCTTGATCGCGGCGTCTTCGTCGGACTTGTTGATCGCCGCGATCTCGCGCGCCATCCGGTCGAGCGCGGCCTCGTAGAGCTGACGCTCGGAGTAGGACTGCTCGGGCTGGCTGTCGGCCCGGTAGAGGTCACGCACGACTTCGGAGATGGCGATGAGGTCGCCGGAGTTGATTTTCGCCTCATACTCCTGGGCGCGGCGGCTCCACATGGTGCGCTTCACACGGGCGCGCCCGGCAACGGTTTCGAGCGCCTTCTTCATCGTGTCGGCATCGGCGAGCTTGCGCATGCCGACCGTCTTGGCTTTACCGATCGGAACACGCAGCGTCATCTTGTCCTTCGGAAAGGTCACGACGATGAGTTCGAGCGGATGACCCGCGAACTCGGTTTTCTCGATGGCCTGTACCTGGCCGACGCCATGCGCCGGATACACGACGTGCTCGTTCGGCTTGAACGCCGACTTGGGAGCGGCGCTCTTCTTAACCGTTGCCATATGGTCTGAGTACTCCTCGAGAAACACGGGCCCAGTGGACCAGCGTGCCTAGTTCTTGTGGATCGTGCCGGGCCATGCTGCCAACGGCACTGAATGCGGCTTACAACTCAACATGCTGGCCCCGACGACAGCTGATGGTCGACAGAGGCCGGGCTTCCCGCTCCTGTTGTTGCTGCAACCTAGCCCACCTTCGCGCGATTTCGGCGCATCAGGACGTGCGCGGCATTATGTCAATATAGCACACGCCACGGTGAAAATGAAGGGGGCGTCCGGAAAGTCAGGATTCCTGGACAGTTTGAAACCGTTTGTTAGGCCGTACCGGCTTGACTGGCAAGCTCGCCGTTGCGGCGAGACTTTAATCCTCGTCGCCCTTCCCGGCTTCCGGGTTGAAGTGCTCTTCCAGCTTGTTCTCGACTTCGCCCCACTTCTCGTGGTCCGGATACGGATCCTTCTTCACCGTGATGTTGGGCCACTCCTTAGCATACTTGCCGTTGAGCTCGACCCAGCTCTCGGTTCCCGGCTCCGTGTCCGGCTTGATCGCGTCGATCGGGCACTCCGGCTCGCAAACGCCGCAGTCGATGCATTCGTCGGGGTGAATCACCAACATGTTCTCACCCTCGTAGAAGCAGTCCACCGGGCACACTTCCACGCAGTCGGTGTACTTGCACTTGATGCACGCGTCGCCGACAATGTAAGTCACTTCACGAACTCCTTTTGCGCGGGTTGGATTAAGGCCTTCGCGCACTGCACACAAGCGCGTGTGCGCAACCGTGCCTTGCCGTGCGCCGACAGCTGCGCCTCAACCCGTCACGACCTCATAGAGATAGGCGGTCTCCGGCGGCGATACACGCCGCTGCGCGAAACCGATGACCCGCACCACCATCACATCGCGTGACAGGCGGATCGTGAGCACGTCGTCGGCGCGGATCATTCGGCTCGACGACTTGATGGTCTCTCGATTGAGCCGCACCTTCCCACCCTCGACGAGGGCCTGTGCGACGGTGCGGGTCTTGGCGAACCGCGCGTAGCACAGCCACTTGTCGAGGCGCTGGGAATCGGGCGCTTCAACGATCGCGTTTCTCCATCTGCTCCTTCAGTGCGGCGAGCTTGGCGAAGGGCGAATCGGGGTCGGCCTCGCGCTCGCGCTTGGGCGGCTTGTTCGCCTCGGGGCGCGGCTGCTGCTGCGGCTTGCCCCGCTTCTTGCCCTTGCCCTGACGGTCGTCGCGCGAGCGGCCGCCCGGTCCGTCGTGCCGCGGCGCGCCACCGGCCGCGGGTGCCGGAGCGCCCCCTGCCGGTGCCGCGGCGAGCGCCGGCCCGTCCTGCGGCGCGCGATCGCCGCCGGGGGCGGGCCCGCGTCCCTCGCCGCCGCGACGACGCTCGCCGCTTTGCGAGCCGCGGCCGCGGTTCTCCTGCTGTCCCGGCTTGCGGCGGCGGCGCGGCTGGTCGCCACGGTGATGCCGCGGAACGCGCCACACCTCCACCATCACGACCTCCGCCTCGGCCCCATCGGCAGCCTCGCCGGTGGTCTCACCCGTCGCCCCGTCCTCGGTGCCGGCTGCGGCGGTGCCGGCCGCAGTGTCGGCGGTGTCGATGGCGTCGCCCTCTTGCCCGGCTTCGTCCTCGGCTTCTGCGAGCGCCGGGTCGAGCGTGTCGGCGGGCGCGTCGTCCGCCTCGGGCGCCGCGTCGGCCGCCTCGTCCGGCGCGGGCTCCATGACGGCCTGCACCTCGGCCGCCGGCTCATCGGGCGCCGTATCGGCGGCCTCTGGGGCAGGCGTGTCGTCCGCCGGGGCCGCCCAGGGCGCGCTCCCTTCGGTTGGGGCCGCTTCGGGCGCGGTCTCGTCGGTTGCAGTCTCTTCGGGCGTGGAAGCCTGGACTGCTGCGGGCTCGAAGCTGTCGCCGGTGCCGCCGCCGTCGGACGCCGTCTCGCCGGCCCCGCCCTCGGGGACCCCGGTCGACGGTTGTTCGGCCGCTTCGGCCGATGCGTCGGCGACCTCCGGCTCGCCGGTCGCGGTCGTCGTCAGGTCGGCCGTGGCCGGCGCCGGGGCGGCGCGCGCGGGCACCGGAACGGGTCGGGCGCCGCGCTCGGGCTGACGCGCCCCCTTGGCGCGGATCTCGTTGGCCGCCTTCAGCGCGTCGCACTCGGCGGGTGTCGCCTCGTGCCGGTCGACGCGGTAGCCCAGCGAGGTGAGGATCGCGGCGAAGTCCTCGCCCGAGCAGCCCAGCAGCGACGTCATCGCCACCGTCACCAGGAAGCCGCCGCCTTGCGGCACCGCACCGGGAGGCGGGTCGCCCGCATCCGGCCCCGGCCGCCAGGCGACCAACGGGCGGATCTGGTCCGCCAGACGCTCGAGAATGTCGATCCGGACCGCGCGCGGGCCGCACGGACGGAAGCCGACGACCTGGTAGAGCGGCTTGGGCACCTCCGGATCGAGCGCGATCGAGGTGCGGCCCGAGGCGGACAGCTGCGGCACCTCGGTAAGGCCCGGCACGTCGAGATCGGCGTTCTTCAGCGCCCACAGCAGCGCCATCAGCTGGCTGGGCGCCGGCTTCAGCAGCGCCGGCACGAAGATGTGGTAGGCGCCGAAGCGCACCCCCAGCGCACGCAGACCGGCGCGCGCCGTCTGGTCGAGCGCCTTGGCCTCCTCGGCCACGCTCGCCCGCTCCACGCTGCCGAGCTGCTCGGACATACGGTAGGCGAGACCGCGCGCGCCGCCGTCCAGCGCCTGTGCGTCGCGCAGGTCGAACAACGGTTTCAACAGGCCGGTGACGTGGGCCGACAGCCACAGCGTCAGCCGCGCCTGCACCTTCTCGCGCGATGCGGCGGGCAGGTTGTCGTCGGCCAGCAGCACCGCGCTCGGCTTCAGCGTGTCGTCGCTCGCGACGACCTTCGCCACCACCGCGCCCTGCCACCGGATCGCCGCGTCCGACCCCAGGGTCAGCGCCGTGTCGGGGGCTGCCGCCATCTTGTCGGCCCGGCGCTCCATCTCCTTGGCTAGCGCTTTGCTGGCGGCGGCCCTGAGCGCTTTCGCGTCCCGGGGATCGTCCGCCGAGGCGTCGGCCTGGAAACGGAACCCGTGCAGCGAGCCGACGTGCTGGCCCTCGACCATGACGTCGCCGGCGTCGTTCACTTCGGATTCCAGCATCGCATTCTCTCGTAACCGCTTCATAAGGACGCTGGTGCGCCGATCGACGAACCGCTGCATCAAACGCTCATGAAGCGCGTCCGACAAGCGATCCTCTACATTCCGTGTCGTTTCGCGCCACTCCGCCGGATCGGCAAGCCAATCATTGCGATTGGCGACGAACGTCCAAGTTCGAATGTGCGCGATCCGATTGGACAGTGTGTCGATATCACCGTCTGTCTTATCTGCGTAGCGAACTTGGCGCGCGATCCAGTCGTCGGGGATCGTCCCCTCGCTGATGAGGAAATTGTACAACGTCAGCAGGAGGTCCGCATGGTTCGCCGGAGCGATTTTGCGGTAGTCGGGGACCTGGCACACCTCCCATAGGCGCGCGACGCGGTCCGCAGTGTCGGCAAGGTCCATGATTTCGGGCGCCTTGGCGGCATGCTCCAGCGCCTTCTGGTCGTCCGCCGGAGGGGCTTTGGTGAGGCCTTCCTCCTGCGCCGGCTCGTCCAGCGAGGCCCGGAGCGCGGCCACGGACGAGAAGTCGAGCGCCGGATTGCGCCACTGAAACACCTTCGATTGCTGGAAGGCGTGTGTCTCCAGCGCCTCGACCAGGCTGTTGTCGAACGGGGCGACGCGACCGGTCACGCCAAAGGTGCCGTCGCGCGTGTGGCGCCCGGCGCGCCCGGCGATCTGGCCGAGTTCCGCCGGGTTCAGCGCGCGGAACTGGTAGCCGTCGAACTTGCGGTTGGAGGCGAAGGCGACATGGTCGACGTCGAGGTTGAGACCCATGCCGATCGCGTCGGTGGCGATCAGGAAGTCGACGTCGCCGGACTGGAAGAGCTCCACCTGTGCGTTACGGGTGCGGGGCGACAGCGCCCCCATCACGATCGCGGCACCGCCCCGCTGCCGGCGGATCAGCTCGGCGATCGCATACACCTCGTTGGCCGAGAAGGCGACGACGGCGGACCGCGGTGGCAGGCGCGTCAGCTTCTTCTCGCCCGCATAGGTCAGCATCGACATGCGCGGGCGGGTGACCACGCTGACGCCCGGCAGCAGCTTCTCCAGGAGCTGGCGGGCGGTGATGGCGCCCAGCAGCAGCGTCTCGTACTGGCCGCGAACGCGCAGGATCCGGTCGGTGAAGACGCGGCCGCGCTCGAGGTCCGAGGCGAGCTGCACCTCGTCGATGGCAACGAATTCCGGGTTGAGGTCCAGCGGCATCGCCTCGACGGTCGCCACGTAGTAGCGCGCGCCGGGCGGGACGATCTTCTCCTCGCCGGTGACGAGGGCCACGGCGTCCGGGCCGATCCGGCCGACGATCCGGCCATAGACCTCGCGTGCCAGGAGACGCAGCGGCAGGCCGATGAGGCCGGTGCGCCGCGCGAGCATGCGGTCGATGGCGAGGTGGGTTTTGCCCGTGTTGGTCGGGCCCAACACCGCCGTGACATTGCGCGAGCGCTCGGCACGGTGGAGGAGGGGGCTGGCGGCGTTCACTGAGGGTCTTCCCGAAGAGGGCGCCGGCAGGGGGGCCGCCGGCGCGGTTGTCGTCAAGCGCCCGAGGCGCCGGCGTGAGGCCAGGGGCGCCGTGCCATATAAGTCGGCCGGCCGGCGCCGCGAAGAGGCAGAGGCGGCGCGATCAAACGCCGGTGCCGCTGATCGCCAGGGCGCTGGGCTCGATCAGGATCTCGCCGTTGGGCGTGCCGATCCGCACCGCGTAGGGGATCGCGTAGCCCGAGCCCGGCAGCGGTACCATCGTCACCTCCAGCGCCTTGTTGCGAGCGAGATACTGCACCTCCGGCTTGGCCGGGCGATGGCCCGCCACCGGCACCCAGCGCGCGCCGCAGATCGATGCCGTGCCCGAGTAACCCTTCGTCTCAACGTGGCGGCGGCCCTTGTAGTAGAGCTTCACGTCGTAGCGGGTCCACCCGTCGAAGATCTTCATCGTGTGGTCGCAGGCGTCGCGCGCGTCGGGCGCCTTGGCCGGGATCAGGCCGGACGACAGCGGATCGACGACGCCGCGCTTGTGCGCCTCCGTCACCGCCACCCGTCCCGGCCGGTCCTTCAGCGGCGGCTGGGCCCGCAGCGAGGTCACGTTGCCGTTGCTCATCTTCATCGTCACACGCACCGGCCGCGCGATCTCGTCGGCGCTGACGCTGTAGTTCGACGGCAGGACGTCACCGCGCGACGTGGCGCGCCCGTCGGCCGAGACGGAGGTGCGCACCGCGGTCACGATGGTCGCGACGCCCTTGGGGCGCATGAAGATGTCGGCGCTGTAGCGGTCCTTGTCGAGCGTCAGGTCCATCTCGGCGCGGGCGATGCCCCAGCCGGCGATGGAGATCTCGTACGTGGCGTCGACCTTGATGTCCGCCGCGGCCGGTCTCGCCGCGAACGGCACGAGGGCGAGCGCTGCCGCGACAATCGACGTCCAAACTCGGATCATGGCACTCTCCAGCCCCGCTCGGCATGCGGTCCACACCTCACGCTTTATGAGATGGCCGTTGCAAGATCAAATCGCTTCACCTAATGAATTGCACCTGAACAGATGGGCTGGCGCAAGCCGCCGCGCGGGGATCTCCGCACGCGGTGGTGGCAGGGCCGGCAGGTGTCGCGGGACTGGCCGTCGGAACGGTCTTGTCGCCAAGACGCTTGACGTCGCCGTGCCGGATGCCTATTCACCCCGTTCATCCTCGGATTGCGTATTTTGAAGGGCGCCGGTGCAGGCCGGCGAATGGATCATGGCTCGACGCTGCGAACTGACAGGCAAGGGCGTGCTGGTTGGCAACAACGTCAGCCACGCCAACAACAAGACCAAGCGGCGGTTCCTCCCGAACCTCGTGGACGTCACGCTCCAGTCCGAGGCTCTCGGTCGCGGCGTGCGCGTGCGCATCGCCGCCTCCGCGCTCCGCACGGTCGAGCACCGCGGCGGGCTGGACAAGTTCCTCATGGTCGCCAAGGAAGCCGAGCTTTCCGAGCGGATGCAGCGCCTGAAGCGCGAAGTCGTCGCCGCCTCGGCCCCCGAGGCGGGCGCCCCCGAAGCGCCGGCCGCGTAAGCCGCGCCCGCGGCTCTCACGATGTCCCGCATCGCACTCAGCGCCGGCGTCGCGGCCATGGCCGCCGTCGTCGTGACGTCGAACATCCTGGTGCAATACCCGGTGATGGGCCGGATCGGCGGGCTCGACCTCGCCGATATCCTCACCTGGGGCGCGTTCACCTACCCGTTCGCCTTCCTCGTGACCGACGTCGTCAACCGCACGTTCGGACCCAGCCACGCGCGGCTCGTCGCGCTGGCCGGCTTCTGCATCGCGGTCGTGATGTCGATCGCGCTGGCGAGCCCGCGCATCGCGTTGGCGTCCGGCACGGCCTTCCTGCTGGCGCAGATGTACGACGTGTCGATGTTCGACCGGCTGCGTTACGGCAAATGGTGGCGCGCGCCGCTGATCTCGTCCTTCGCGGCCTCCATGCTCGACACGGCGATCTTCTTCACCCTCGCCTTCGCCGCCTTCATCCCCCTCGGGGCGGACGAATTCGCCGTCGGCACCGCACCGCTCTTCGGCATCGCCGGTTTGCCGGATGCGCCGCGCTGGGTCTCGTGGGCCATCGCCGACTTCTCGGTGAAGCTGATGGTCGCCGCGTTCGCGCTCGGCCCCTACCGCGCCATCACCGCGAGCCGTTCGGCCGGCTGATCCCGCCGTCGACGGCCGATCGAAGGCGCGCCCGCCGCGGGTGCGCCTTTTTTGCGTTTCGGCTCAGCCGCTCTTGGCGCGCCGCTCGGGGGCGGGGTCGCGCTCGGGCCGGGGGCGCGGCAACGGGTCGCGGAGGGCGAAGCGCAGCAACAGGGTCCGTTGCAGGAAGGCGTGGTTGTCGTCCGACAGCATCGTCAAAATTACCTGGCCGTCCTCAACCGTCGCGGTGATCGCCTCCATATTGTCGATCTCGGAGGCGAAATCGGCCTCGATGAGGACGGGGCCGTCCACAGGACCGTCCCCGCTATCCACCGCGTCCGACCCGATCCGCCGCACCCGCATGCCGACGTCGAGCCCGCCGCCATAGCGTCGCTCCATCAGCACCATGTCGCCGCCCGGCAGCATGTCGGCCCCGGTCACCGACCAATCCCGGTCCCGCTTGATGGTGAAGGGCGCCCCCGGCCGCCGGAAGGCCGGCAGCTCCCTGGTCTTGGCGTCGCGCCCCTCGGTGATGGCGATGACGGTGCCGTCGGCACGCGTCGCCAGCGACTCGAAGCCGTAGTGGCGCAGTTTGACGATCTCCGGCACGTCGAGTTCCAGCCGCTCGGGCACGGCGTCGAAGTCGACGTCGATGCCGTTCGCGGGATAGAAAAGCAGCTGCTGCGAACTCTCCACGCCGACGAGGACGCCGCCGTCCACCAGGGTCAGCGCCTCGGCGTCGCCGCCGAGCTTGGTGGTGATCGCCCGCCCGTGAAGGTCGAGCCGCGGATACATCGCGATGTCCTTCACCCCGACCAGCTGACCCTCCTCGAGGAGGACTTCGCCGGTCATCCAGGTGCCGGTGTCGCTGACGGCGAGGAAGCGATTGCCGTCCATCAGCATGCCCGACCAGCCGCCGAAGGCCCGCGGGCCGGACAGCACCACGCCGCCGAGAAAGGTCATCCGCCCGTTCGCCTCGGCGTCACCGCCGAAGTCCAAGATCTGGCGCACGCGGAGCGTGGCGGGGTCCGCCGCCGCGCCGCCGACGACGGCGGCCGACGCAAGCAGTGCGGCGACGGCCGCGCGGGCCGCCCTCACGCCGCGCGGCGGCCGTTGCGCGCCCCGCGCCGCGGGCTCGCGTCACGCTCGTCGTCGAACAGGTCGGCGAGCTGGTTGACCATCGCGCCGGCCAGCTCCTCGGCGTCGACGATGGTCACGGCGCGGCGATAGTAGCGCGTCACGTCGTGGCCGATGCCGATGGCGATCAACTCGACCGGCGAGCGCTCCTCGATCTCCGAGATGACGGCGCGCAGATGCTTCTCCAGGTAGTTGCCGGCGTTGACCGACAGCGTGGAGTCGTCGACCGGCGCACCGTCGGAGATCATCATCAGGATGCGCCGCTGCTCGGGCCGCGCCAGCAGGCGCTCGTGCGCCCACATCAGCGCCTCGCCGTCGATGTTTTCCTTCAGCAGGCCCTCGCGCATCATCAGCCCGAGGTTGCGCCGCGCCCGCCGCCAGGGCGCGTCGGCGGCCTTGTAGATGATGTGGCGCAGGTCGTTCAGCCGCCCCGGCGCCGGCTTCTTGCCGTGCTGCACCCAATGGTCGCGGGACTGGCCACCCTTCCACGCCTTGGTGGTGAAGCCGAGGATCTCGACCTTGACGTGGCAGCGCTCCAGCGTGCGGGCCAGAATGTCGGCGCAGGTGGCGGCGACCGAGATCGGACGGCCGCGCATGGAGCCGGAATTGTCGAGCAGGAGGGTCACGACCGTGTCGCGGAAGTCGCTCTCGCGCTCCATCTTGAAGGCGAGCGGCTGCATCGGGTCGATGACCACGCGCGACAGGCGCGCGGTGTCGAGCACGCCCTCCTCCTGGTCGAAGTCCCAGGAGCGGTTCTGCTGCGCCATCAGCCGCCGCTGCAGGCGGTTGGCGAGGCGCGAGACGGCCCCTTGCAGATGTTGCAGCTGGCGGTCGAGGAAGCCGCGCAGGCGGTCCAGCTCGGCCGTGTCGCACAGTTCCTCGGCCGTGACGACCTCGTCGAACTGGCGCGAGTAGACGCGGTAGTCCGACCCCGGAGGACCGCTCGACTGGGGCTCGTCGACGCGCATGCCGTCGGTCGTCTCTTCGGCGTCGCCCATCTCGTCGTCGCGCACGTCGTCGGCGGTGAACTCGGAGGTGTCGACGTCCTCGGCGGTCTCGTCCTCGCCGGAGCGCTCGGAGTCCTGCGGCGAGGCGTTCTCGTCCGACTCGTCCTCGCCGACCTCGCCTTCACCCTCGTCGGGCGAGTCCATCTCGGCCTGGCCTTCTTCGCTCTCCTCCTCGTCGCCGCGCTCCTCGGACATGGACTCGGCCATGTCGAGTGCGGCGAGGATGTCGCGGATGGCGGTGGCGAAGCCGCGCTGGTCGGTGATCTGATCCGGCAGCGTCGAGAGGTTCTCGCCGCACTTCTCCTCCAGCCACGGGCGCCACAGGTCGACCACCTTTTGCGCACTCTCCGGCGGCTTGGCGCCGGTCAGCTTCTCGCGCACCAGCAGTGCGAGGGCGTCCTCGATCGGGGCGTCGGCCTTGTCGGCGATCTCGTGGTAGTTGCCGCGGAAGTACTTGTCTTCCAGCATGGCCGAGAGATTGGCGGCGACGCCGTCCATCGCCTGCGCGCCGAGCGCGTCGCACCGCGCGCTCTCCACCGCGTCGTAGATGGCGCGCGCGTCCGACCCGTTCGGTGCGTAGCGGGCGTGGACGCCCTGGTCGTGGGCGGCGAGCTTCAGCGCCATGGAATCGCCGAGCCCGCGCGTGACGGCGATATCCTTGGTGGTCAGCCGCCGGGGCGGTTCGGGCAGCCGCGCCGTGTTGCCGACGAGCGCCGGCTTGTCCGCCGAGAAGTTGACCTCGAGGTCGGCGGTGCCGGCGATGGCGCGCATCGTCCCGCTGATGGCGGTCCGGAACGCGTCGTGCCGCGTGTCGGCAGGTTTGTTTCGCTTCGCGTTATCGCCGGGAGCGGCCATAACTCAACTCCTTACGGGCACCTTGCGGTCCATGGGAGAACTCGCGGACGGCGGCCTCGAACGAGCGGGCCGTCGCACCGAGGCCGATGGTTCCCGTCGGGAACCCTTCGGCATCGTCCATCGCGCAGCGCAGCGGCCAAGCCTCGGTGACGCGCCCGGACGGGGCCGTGCGCTCCGCGCTCTAACTAGTTCATCACCATGTTGTGGCCGGACGACAGCTCCTTGCCGAAGCAGCGCTGGTAGAACTCCGCCACGATGCCGCGCTCGGTCTCGTCGCACTTGTTGAGGAACGAGACCTCGAACGCGAAGCCGATGTCGCTGAAGATGTCGGAATTCTCGGCCCAGGTGATGACCGTGCGCGGGCTCATCACGGTCGACAGGTCGCCGTTCATGAAGGCGTTGCGGGTCATGTCCGCCACGCGCACCATCTTCGACACCATGCTCTGCCCTTCCTTGCCCTGGTAGTGCGGGCTCTTGGCGAGGACGATGTCCACCTCGACGTCGTGCGGCAGGTAGTTGAGCGTGGTGACGATCGACCAGCGGTCCATCTGGCCCTGGTTGATCTGCTGCGTGCCGTGATAGAGGCCCGAGGTATCGCCGAGGCCGATGGTGTTGGCCGTCGCGAACAGGCGGAAGGCCGGGTGCGGGCGGATCACGCGGTTCTGATCGAGCAGCGTCAGCCGGCCGGAGACTTCCAGCACGCGCTGGATGACGAACATCACGTCCGGGCGCCCGGCGTCGTATTCATCGAACACCAGCGCGGTGTTGGTCTGCAACGCCCAGGGCAGGATGCCGTCGCGGAACTCGGTCACCTGCGCGCCGTCGCGCACCACGATGGCGTCCTTGCCGACGAGGTCGATGCGGCTGATGTGACTGTCGAGGTTGACGCGGATGCACGGCCAGTTGAGCCGCGCCGCCACCTGCTCGATGTGGGTCGACTTGCCCGTGCCGTGATAACCGGCGATCATCACCCGGCGGTTGAACTTGAAACCGGCGAGGATCGCTTTGGTGGTGGGCGGGTCGAACACGTAAGACGGGTCGACATCGGGCACATGCTCGGTGCGTTCGGAAAACGCCGGGATCTCCATGCTGCTGTCGATCCCAAACGTCTGGGCCGCAGACACGGTCATGTCCGGCGTAGTGGTCGCCGCGGCGGGCGTCTCTGACATAGTCATCCTCGCGGGGGGTGTCCGCGGTGGAACGCGAACGGACTTAACAAACTAAGGGCTTGCGGCCGCGATCAGCAATACCCTGCACGCCTCAGTGCGTTGTAGGCATTGATGACACTGCGCAGCCGGTCCTCGGAGCTGCGATCCCCCTGGTTTGCGTCAGGATGGTGACGTTTTACAAGTGTTTTGTACCGGGACTTGATCGCCTCTTTCGAGGCGCCCGGCTCCAGCCCCAGCACCTCGAACGCCAGACGCTCCGGCCCGGAGACCCGCCGCGCCTCCTCCACCGGCTCCGCCTCGTGCGGCTCGCCGGTGCCGAAGAGGCCGAACGGATCGTCCATCATTCCGGACCAGGTGTTGCGCGCCGCTCGCGCCTTGCGCCCGCGCACGCCGATGGGCGACGTCGGCCGATGGCCGGTGATCGCGTCGCGCTGGTAGGCGATCACGTCGTCGTCGGTCATCCCGTTGAAGTAGTTGTAGCTCTTGTTGTACTCGCGCACGTGGTCGAGACAGAACCAGTGGAACTGGCCCTCCTTGCCGCGGCCCTTGGGGGCACGATAGGGCGCCTCGGCCTTGCAGCCCTTCGCCTCGCATTGGCGCCCGATGACCGAAGTCTCGGACCCGCCGTCATCCCGTCCGCCGCGGCCGGAGCCCTTCCGGCGCGATGCGCGAATGCGGTCGTATTGTTTGCCCGAGAAGTCCATGGCGCCGATTATGGTGAGGCCGCAATGGGCGAACAAGGACTTGACTTTACGCCCTTAACAGCCCTGGCCGAGCCTGCGTTTGCCCGGCCCCTTTCCGCCGGTGCCGGGCCGCTCCATTCTTGTATAGCGCCGAACCCGCTCCTATTTCCAGACCCATGGAAACGAACATGAATTCGCCGAGAGAAACCTCGTCCCTCAACCAGACCGCCGACGATATCTTCGGAGCATCGCCGTTCAACGCGATGTTGGTGTGGTCGTCGTTCCTGGTGGGATTCTTCGTGCCGATCACGCCGTTTATCGGCGTGGTCTTCGCCTATATCAACCGCCGCAACTCCGACCCCGGTCTGCGCACGCATTACGACGCCGCGATCACCACCTTCTGGGTGACGCTGATCCTCGGCTTCATCGGCGGCATTCTGACCTGGGTGCTGATCGGCTTCCCGATCCTCTTCTTCCTCGCGATCTGGACGATCTGGCGCTCCATCCGCGGCATGATGAAGGCCAACGCGCGTCGGCCGATGTACCCGACCTTCGCGTAGCGACCCTGAAACGCCGGCGCGCGGTTCGCCCCGCGCCGGCCTCCCCTTCACCACATCGTTTCGGCGTGCCGGCGCGGCGCCTGCTCGTCGTAGGTGGCGGCGTCGATCTCCGTGCTGACCGCCTCCAGCATCGCGCCGACGGAGGGCAGCGTCGCCGGGTCGACGTGCCCGTCCGCCCACAGCTTGGAGCGGTTCACCGACTTGGCGCACTGGAAGTAGACCTCGTCCACGTCGACGAAGATCACCGCCCGCGGCCGCTGCTTCTTCATCTCGTACTTCGACGTTTCGGCCTCGTCGGCGGTGATGAAGGCGCGGCCGTTGACCCGCATCACGGTCGGCGAGCCGGGGATCAGGAACATCAGCGATACGCGTGGATCGCGCACGATGTTGCGCAGCGTGTCGACCCGGTTGTTGCCGCGCCAGTCGGGCATCGCGAGGCGGGTCGGGTCGACGATGCGCACCACCGCACCGACGTCGCCACGCGGTGAGCAGTCGAGCCCCTCGGGGCCGACGCTGGCCAGCGCGCAGAACGGCGAGGCTTCGATCCATTCGGCGTAGTATGGCGTGATCGTGCGCGTGACCTTGACCCGCGCCGGCGTCGACACTTCTCCATAGAGCGCTTCCAGCGCGTCGATCGATTCGATCCTGTTCATCACCCGCCTCTCGATTTCCTGATTACGGCCCGTGTTCAATGTCGCGCAATTTCGTATGAATGGCGGGAGTGGCACAAGACGCGCGCGACTGCATCCGGAGAGGCGATCCCATGACGACGACGGCCAAAGCCAGCACGACCACGCGGCAATTCAAGCTCAAGCCGGAGGATCGCGCCTCCGGAGACATGAGCCAGAGCGAGGCCATACAGCATCACTACGACAACGACACGCGCTTCTTCGCGCAGTGGCTCGACCCGTCGCTGACCTACTCGTCCGGGCGCTGGTTCGACCCGATCAGCGGCACGGCCCTCGCCGAGACGCTTTCGCAGGCGCAGGACGAGAAGCTGCGCTTCCACCTCGACGCCGCCAAGGTCGGCGAGGGATCCCGCCTGATCGACATCGGCTGCGGCTGGGGCGCGACGCTGAAAGGCGCGGTCGACCGTGGCGCCACCCGCGCGCTGGGCCTGACCCTGTCGAACGACCAGCTGACGCATATCGAGAGCCAGGGCTGGCCGGGGGTCGAGGCGCGCCTCGAGGACGTCTACGCCTTCCAGCCCGCGGAGCCGTTCACCGCCGCGATCTCCATCGGCGCGTTCGAGCACTTCGCCAAGCCGAACATGACGCGGCCGGAAAAGATCGCCATCTACGGACGGTTCTTCGAGACGATGGCCGGCGCCCTCGCCACCGGGGCCCGCTTCTCGTTGCAGACGATCGTGTGGGAGGACGTCGACTTCGAGCACTCCAACACCTCCCTGCCCGAGACCGTCTTCCCCGAAAGCTCGATCCCCTACATCGAAGAGGTCGTCGAGGCGTCCGCGCCCACCTTCCGCCTCGTCTATCTGGAGAACGACCCGCGCCACTATGCGCAGACGCTCCAGGAGTGGCTGAAGAACATGAAGGCCAAGGAGGCCGACATCGTCGCCGAGTGGGGCGAGGAGAAATACAGCTTCTTCCACGACTACCTGCGCTATTCCCGCCTGGCCTTCACCCGCCGCAAGAACTCGCTGGCGCGCTTCGTCCTGCAGAAGCGCTGAGCGGGCGGACCCGGGAGGAACGCAAAGCACGGCACCGTCGTATCGGCGTAGAGTTTTTCGGGCACGGTGCAGGCAAAGCGGACGCGGAGCCGGCATGTACGCCATCTATCAGGTCACACCCCGAGGGCTGACGCCCACCAGCGTGGACGCGCATGCGCCGGACGTGCCGCTCTGGTACGACCTCGCGCCGCCGGACGAGGCCTCGATGCGGCGGCTGGAGGGATTGTTCGGCATCGCCATGCCGGACTTCCTGGAGCGACAGGAGCTGGAGCCGTCGAAACGGCTGCGGCACCTGGGGGACGTGCTCATCATCACCGCCAGCGTGCCGGCCAGCGAACAGTTCGACCGGCTGACCCCGCTGACCTTCGTGGTCGACGCCAACCATGTGGCCACCCTGCGCGAGACGTTCGACACCGGCTTCGGCGCGGTCGACGGCATCGTCGCGCAGTCGCCGCTGGCGCTGGTGCTGAAGCTGCTCGAGCGGGTGGTGGCGCGCACCGCGGACCGGATCGAGGCGATCGGCACCGTCCTCGAAAGCTCGGTCGCCGAGACGTTCGACACCAGCCTCGACCGCTCGCGCTCGACCACTGCGGTCAAGCGGCTGGTGGCGCGGCTGAGCGAGTTCGGCGGCCAGCTGATGAAGGCGCAGGACTGCCTGATGAGCCTCGCCCGCCTCGGCATCTACCTGTCGCGTCGGCCCGGCGACCGCATCCTCCTCTCCGGGCCGGAGCTGGACCGGCTGGAGGCGCTGCAACGCGACATCCGCGCTCTGCTGGAGCACATCCTGTCGCTCAACAACCGCACCGAGTTCGTGATGAACGCCGCGCTCGGCCTGGTGGCGCTCCAGCAGAACGACGTCATGAAGTTGATCTCCCTGGTCACGGTGATCTTCATCCCGCCGACGCTGATCGCCTCCATCTACGGCATGAACTTCTCCAACATGCCGGAGCTGAGCTGGCGCTACGGGTTCCTGGCGACGCTGGCGGTGATGGCGTCGTCGGCGATCGTGAGCTGCATCATCTTCCGCTGGCGCCGCTGGCTGTAGGCGAACGGTCGGCCGATCGAGCTGCCGCCCGCGGCCGCGAGGATCCCGCTGCGCTTGCGTGGGGGCGCATCCTCGTGGCACACCGCCGCGATCCCCGCGCACACACGACATCGGTGCGCGTTTCCCGCGCACAGACGAAACCCATGACTGACCTGAAAAAGATCGTCCTCGCCTACTCCGGTGGTCTCGACACCTCCATCATCCTCAAGTGGTTGCAGACCACTTACGGCGCGGAGGTGGTGACCTTCACCGCCGACCTCGGCCAGGGCGAGGAGCTGGAGCCGGCACGCAAGAAGGCCGAGATGATGGGCTGCCGCGAGATCTACGTCGAGGATCTGCGCGAGACCTTCGTGAAGGACTACGTGTTCCCGATGATGCGCGCCAACGCGCTCTACGAGGGCGTCTACCTTCTCGGCACCTCCATCGCGCGCCCGCTGATCGCCAAGCGGCAGATCGAGATCGCGCACGAGACCGGGGCGGACGCGGTCTGTCACGGCGCCACCGGCAAGGGCAACGATCAGGTCCGCTTCGAGCTGGGCTACGCGGCGCTCGACCCCAAGATCAAGGTCATCGCCCCGTGGCGCGACTGGGAGTTCAAGTCCCGGACCGACCTGATCGAGTTCGCCAGGCTGAACCAGATCCCGGTGACGAAGGACAAGGAAGGCGAGGCGCCGTTCTCGGTCGACGCCAACCTCCTGCACTCGTCCTCCGAGGGCAAGATCCTGGAAGACCCGGCCGTCGCGCCGCCCAGCATCGTCTACCAGCGCACGATCAGCCCGATGGACGCGCCCGACGAGGCGACCGAAATCTCGATCGACTTCAAGGAAGGCGACGGCGTGGCGCTGAACGGCGAGGCGATGAGCCCGGCGACGCTCCTCACCGCGCTCAACAAGCTCGGCCACGACAACGGCATCGGCCGGCTCGACCTCGTCGAGAACCGCTTCGTCGGCATGAAGTCGCGCGGCGTCTACGAGACGCCCGGCGGCACGATCTACCACGCCGCCCACCGCGCGATGGAGAGCCTGACGCTGGACCGCGGCGCCGCGCACCTCAAGGACGAGCTGATGCCGCGCTATGCGGAGCTCCTCTACAACGGCTTCTGGTTCTCGCCCGAGCGCGAGATGCTGCAGGCGGCGATCGACCAGTCGCAGAAGGATGTCGAGGGCCGCGTGACGCTGACCCTCTACAAGGGCAACGTGATCGTCTCGGGCCGCTCCAGCCCCAGGTCGCTCTACCAGGAGAAGATCGTGACGTTCGAGGACGATGCGGGCGCCTACGACCAGAAGGACGCCGCCGGCTTCATCCGCCTCAACGGCCTGCGCCTGCGCATCCTGGCCGACCGCGACAAGGGCTGACGCCCGGCGTCGCCGGCATCCGTTCGCTGCGAGACGGCACCCGCCGGTCTCGATGAAACGCCGTCCGGTCCCGCCGGGCGGCGTTGTTCATTCGGTGATGAGCTTCACCAGCTCGCCGGCTTCCAGCGTGCGGTCTTCGAGGCCGTTCAGCACCCGGAACAGCGGCACCTTCATCGAAGGTTCGACACCGGTCATGCGCTCGGCCAGCGTCGCCTCCGTCTCGTTCGGACGCACGCCGACGATCCGCACGCGCAGCGGCCGCATCATCGCCCGCTGCGACGGTGAGAGCAGGCGGAACGACATCAGCGTCCGCCGGAACGCGCTCTCGTAGGCGGACGCCGGCCGCGACGAGGCGAAGATGAAGCGGAACACGCGGTTGCGGTCGCGGATCACGCCGATGCGGAACGACCAGCCCTCCACCAGCGCCGAGGCGGTCGCCGCCTCCAGCCCGTCGACCCGCTCCATCCGGACCGAATCTTCGACGAGGCCCTTCACCCAGCCCGACCGCAGGTAGGGGGCCAGCTCGGTGCCGTCCGGCAGCCCCACCGCGTCGAACCGGATCGCTGTGTGCTCGCCGTCCGTCGCCAGAACCGCCTGCGAGGTGTTCTTGAGGACGTACCCCTCCGGCACCGTGAAGGCGATGCCCAGCTCGATGTGCGCGAACTCGCGCCCGCGCACGTACCCCTCGCTGGGGTCGTCGCCATAGAGCATGCCGTTGAGGGCGCGCAGGTAACGCGAGCGGGCGCGCTGGCCAAGCCCCGGCGCCCCGAACTGGCGCGCCACGCGCTTGGCGTTGGACACGCGCGCCGGCGTCGAGGGATGCGAGGAGAGGAAGCCGGGCTTGGTCTCCGTGGCGGTGCTGAGCGAGGGGAGGGCGGCGAAGGACGCCATCGCCTGCAGGAAGCGCGCGGCGGCGAACGGGTCGAACCCGGCCTTGGCGAGGCGCTCCACGCCCAGCCGGTCCGCCTCCAGCTCCTGCTGCTGGCTGAAGGTCGCGAGGCTGAGATCGGCGGTCTTGCGGGTATCCTGCGCGATGTCGGGGTCGATCACCACCTCGCTGACGCGGCGCGCGAGGGCGGCGGCCTCGGCCTGGCGGGCGCGGGCTCGGGCATGGTCGGCGGTGACGTGGGCGATTTCGTGCGAGATGACGGCCGCCAGTTCGCTCTCGTCGGTCGCCAGCGCGATCAGTCCGCGCGTGACGTAGACATCACCCGTCGGCAGCGCGAAGGCATTGATCGCGGGGGAATTGAGGATGGTGACCTGGACCTGGCGCGGCGCGGGGTCGCCGGCGGCCATCAGCCGGTCGACGATCTCGCCCACCAGCCGCTCCAACCCCTCGTTGACGTAGATGCCGCCGTAGGCCCCGATCAGCTTGACGTGCTCGGGGCTGCGGGCGCGGCTGGCGCTCGCGGGGTCGCGCGGCGGCGGGGCGGTGGATGTGACCGACGGCTGCGACTTGGTGCCGGCAATGAGGGGCTGTTCGCCGATCGACCCGCCGCAGGACGCAAGGCTCAGAGCGAGGACGAGCCCTACGGACGCCCTCGCGAGGCGTCCAAGCGCTCGATCTGCGCGGGATGCTCGACCTTGACCAAGCCGCCGTTCCACGCTTCCAGAACACCCCTTACTCGAACCCGCGCGCCTGTCAGCGTGCCGGGTTCTTCCACCCACTTCACTAAGGTCCCTTGCACGATCATGGCGGTGAAGTCGGTCCGCCAATCCGCGCCGAAATTCAGAAAAATCGTCCGGCTCGACCGCCCCACGCTCAGCACCGTCCCCTCGACGAGGACGGTCTGGCCGATACGCGCGAAACGATCCGGCGCACCGGCTGACAGAACGGGATGGCGTTGCGACCACACTCCCTTCGCAGCTCGTTCCGCGCGCCGCTCGGCCATGAACGACGTCTCAAGGCACCCTTCCGACATAACAGCCGGATCGACGAGCGCAAGGCCGCGCGCCAGCAGTTGCGCACGCAGGCTCTCGGTTGTGGCTTTCGGAACAACGTCACCGAGGAGGCGCCCGTGGCGGTCGGCGACGACCTCGCCCCGGAGCGGGCGCAGGAGCACGTCCGCGCCCGTCAGTGCGGCCAAGGCGGGCGCGGCGCCGGGATCGGCGGGCGAAAGATCGGCCAGGCGCAGGAGGCGGCCATCGGCGAGGCGCAGCGTCAACGGGCCTGCGGCGGCGGCCACGGTGGCCGGCTCGCCGGGGCCGAAGCAGTCGTCGGCGGCCCGCGCGGCATCGGCCGACGCGGCGATGATGAAGAGGGCGATGCTCGTCAGCCACACTGCCGCGCGGCGGCGGAGGCGGAAGACGGGCGCGCGCGAGCGCGGAGGGTGTGGCAGGGGGCGTGGTAGGGGGCGGGGCGGCGTGGCGTCTCCTCGGGGGGACACCATCGCCACGCTCACCGCGTCGGGACCGGGGTCTCGCCCCGATAGTCGTAGAAGCCGCGGCCGGCTTTGCGCCCCACCCACCCCGCTTCGACGTATTTCACCAGAAGCGGGCACGGGCGGTACTTGGAATCGGCGAGCCCGTCGTACAGCACCTGCATGATGGACAGGCAGGTGTCGAGGCCGATGAAGTCGGCCAGCTGCAGGGGGCCCATCTTGTGGTTAGCGCCCAGCCGCATCGCCACGTCGATCGCCTCGACCGAGCCGACGCCCTCGTAGAGGGTGTAGATCGCCTCGTTGATCATCGGCAGCAGGATGCGGTTGACGATGAAGGCGGGGAAGTCCTCCGCCGTCGCCGACACCTTGCCCAGCCGCTCCACGAATCCGGCGGCGAGCTTGAAGGTTTCGTCCGCGGTGGCGATGCCGCGCACCAGCTCCACGAACTCCATCACCGGGACGGGGTTCATGAAATGGATGCCGATGAAGCGCTCCGGCCGGTCGGTCGCCGCGGCGAGACGGGTGATGGAGATCGACGAGGTGTTGGTGGCGAGCACCGCCTCGGGCTTCAGGAGCGGACAGACCTGCGCGTAGATCTTGCGCTTGAGCTGCTCGTTCTCGGTCACCGCCTCGATCACGAGGTCGACGTCCGCCAGCTCGTCCATGTTCTCGGACCCGTGGATGCGCTGCACGGCGGCCTTGCGCTCGACATCCTCGATCCGGCCGGAGGAGACTTGCCGGGCCATGTTGCCGGTGATCGTCGCCAGACCCGACTGGATGCGCTCGCGCGCGACGTCGTGGAGGTAGACGTCGAACCCCGCGAGCGCCGCGACGTGCGCGATGCCGTTGCCCATCTGCCCGGCGCCGATGACGCCGATGCTGGTAATGTCGCTCATGAAAGCCGCCGCTGACCGCCGGTATTTATCGTCGATGAAACCGGACTTGCCCGGCACGTCAAGTCGCCGCGCGCCGGACATGGGTCTATCGCGACGGCTCGTGGTCAAGAGGCCTTCTTCTCGAGCTCGGCTTTCAGCTCGGGAATCACGGTGAACAGATCACCCACGAGGCCATAGTCCGCAACTTGGAAAATGGGAGCCTCCTCGTCCTTGTTGATCGCCACGATGACCTTCGAGTCTTTCATACCGGCCAAATGCTGAATGGCACCTGAAATTCCGCAGGCGACATAAAGCTCCGGCGCGACGACCTTGCCGGTCTGACCGACCTGCCAGTCGTTCGGCGCGTAGCCGGCGTCGACCGCGGCGCGCGAGGCGCCGATGGCCGCGCCCAGCGCATCGGCGAGCGGCTCCATGACTTCCTTGAACTTCTCCTCCGAGCCGAGCGCGCGGCCGCCGGAGACGATCCGCTTGGCCGAGGCGAGCTCGGGCCGGTCGGACGCGGCGACTTCCTCACCGACGAAGGTCGAGAGGCCGGGGTCGGCCGCGCCGTCGATCGCCTTCACCTCGGCCGAGCCGCCCTCGCCGGCCGCCTGGAAGGAGGCGGTGCGGATGGTCATGACCTTCTTCGGGTCGGTCGATTTCACGGTCTGGATCGCGTTGCCGGCGTAGATCGGCCGCTTGAAGGTGTCCGCGGAGACGACCTCCATCACGTCCGAGATCTGCATCACGTCGAGCAGCGCGGCGACACGCGGCATGACGTTCTTGCCGAACGTGGTCGAGGCGGTCGCGATCGCGTCGTAGTCGCCCGCGAGCGACACGACGAGGTCGGCGAGCGGCTCGGCGAGGCCGTGCGCATAGGGCTCGCCCGTCACGGTGAGCACGGTCGCGACGCCGTCCAGCGCCGCGGCCTGCCGGGCGGCGCCGTCGGCCCCGTCGCCGGCGATCAGGACATGCACCGGGGCGCCGAGCTGGGCGGCGGCGGCGAGCGCCTTCTTGGCGGAATCATCGAGCTTGCCGCCGGTCTGCTCGGCGATCAGTAGCGTCGTCATTCGTCTTCTCCCGCGGGGGTCAGATGACCCCGGCCTCGTTCTTCAGCTTGTCGACGAGCTCCTCGACCGAGGAGACCTTCACGCCCGCCTGGCGCTGTGCCGGCGGTTCGGTCTTCTCCACGACGAGGCGCGGCTTCACCTCGACGCCGAAATCGGTCGGCGCCTTGGTGTCGAGCGGCTTCTTTTTCGCCTTCATGATGTTCGGCAGCGACGCGTAGCGCGGCTCGTTGAGGCGCAGGTCCGTCGTGACGATGGCGGGGGCCTTCAGGTCGATCGTCTGCAGGCCGCCGTCGATCTCGCGCGTGACCTTGATGCTCTCGCCCGCGACCTCGACCTTGGAGGCGAAGGTGCCCTGAGCCCAGCCCAGGAGCGCGGCCAGCATCTGGCCCGTCTGGTTGCAGTCGTCGTCGATCGCCTGCTTGCCGAGAATGACCAGCCCCGGCGCCTCTTCGCCGACGATGCCCTTGAGGATCTTGGCGACGTCCAGCGGCTCGACGGTCTCGTCGGTCTGGACCAGGATGGCACGGTCGGCGCCCATCGCGAGCGCCGTGCGCAGCGTCTCCTGCGCTTTGGCCGGACCGATCGACACGGCCACGACCTCGGTCGCGGTCCCCGCTTCCTTGAGCCGAAGCGCCTCTTCGACGGCGATCTCGTCGAACGGGTTCATGCTCATTTTCACATTCGCCAGATCGACCCCGGAGCCGTCGGGCTTCACTCGGATCTTGACGTTGTAGTCGACGACCCGCTTGACGGGGACAAGAACCTTCATCGCCTCCGCTCGCCTTTCTCAAAATTTGGGGCAGGGCCGGGACGCTAGTCCCGGCATGGCCCGAAGTCAAACAGCTGGTTAACCGCTCCGGCTCTGTCCCGGAACCCAGAGGACATCGGCCTTCCCGTCCTCGTTGGCAACGCGTGCGGCGACGAACAATAGGTCCGATAGCCTATTGATATAGCGCAGGGCCGGTTCGCCAACCGTTTCGGTCTGCGCCAGCTCGACGATCAGCCGCTCGGCGCGGCGGCAGACGGTGCGTGCCAGATGCAGCTGCGCCGACAGCATCGTCCCGCCCGGCAACACGAACGATTTCAAGGGATCGAGGCGGGCGTTGAGCAGGTCGATCTCCCGCTCCAGCCGCGTCACCTGCGAGGCGTCGATGCGCAAGGGATCGTAGGGCAGGTCGGTGCCGCTGGGTGTCGCGAGGTCGGCACCGAGGTCGAACAGGTCGTTCTGAACGCGCATCAGCATGTCGCCCAGGAGCCGGTCCGTGCAGGCGGCGCGGGCACAACCGATCACGGCGTTGGTTTCGTCCACGGTCCCGTAGGCGGAGACGCGCAGGTCGAACTTCGAGCGCCGCTCGCCGGAGCCCAGGCCGGTGGACCCGTCATCGCCGGTGCGCGTGTAGATCTTGTTCAGCGTTACCATCAGGAATTACCCGGACGTGAAATAAAGGGCCGTCATCGCGATCACGATCGCGATGAACTGTAGGAGAACGCGCATCCGCATCAATGCCTGAGAGCGATTCGGCGACCCGCCGCGCACCATGTTCCAGAGCCCCGCGAGGAGGACGATGGCGACCGCGGCGGCCAGAACGACGGTGATGAAGATGACGAAGGTCGGCATGGGTGGTCTCGGTCTCGGTCTGAAGTGTCTCGGGTCGGGCGAGGGGAATGACGGGTCAGATGGCCTCGCCGCGCATCAGGCGCGGCAGCTCGCCCTCCACGCCCGCCGCCTCGCGCATGAAGAGGGACTTCAGCTTGCCGCGTTCCTCCACCAGCCCGAGCGCCACGGACCGCGCCGCGCGCAGCAGGTCCGACTTGCGGGAGAAGATGGTGTTCAACCCATCGGTGACCAGGGCCATCTGCACCGTGTCGGCACGACGGCGCTTGGCGTAGCGCGGCAGGCCGGCCACCGGGTCCTCGCCGATGCGCGCCGATTCGATCAGCGTCTCGGCC
This sequence comes from Acuticoccus sp. I52.16.1, assembly GCF_022865125.1. Classification (NCBI taxonomy): domain Bacteria; kingdom Pseudomonadati; phylum Pseudomonadota; class Alphaproteobacteria; order Hyphomicrobiales; family Amorphaceae; genus Acuticoccus; species Acuticoccus sp. I52.16.1. Next base: position 2,876,004 of record NZ_CP094828.1, read on the forward strand.
AGCACCGCGACGTCGCGCAGGCCGAGGTTGAGCCCCTGCCCGGCGAGCGGGTGGATCACGTGCGCCGCGTCACCCGCCAGCACCACGCGGCCGGCGACGAGCTCGCGCGCCATCATCGCGCCGAGCGGGTGGGCGACCAGCGGGCCGTCCACCGTGATGCGCCCCAGCGAGAGGCCGAAGACGCGCTCGATCTCGAGCCCGGCCAGCATCGGGTCCATGCGGGCGAGGTCGGCCGCGAACTCCGCCCGCTCGGTCCACACGATCGACGAGCGGCGCCCGGTCAGCGGCAGCATGGCGAAGGGGCCGGCGGGGAGGAAATGCTGCGTCGCGATCCCGCCGTGGTCCAGCTCGTGGGATACCGTGCCGGCGATGCCGCACTGGCGGTAGTCCTTCTGCACGACCTCGATCCCGGCGATCTGCCGCATCTTCGAGTTGCGCCCGTCGGCGGCGACGAGGATATCGGCCGCCACGGTCGACCCGTCCGAGAGTTCGAGCGTCACGCCGCGCTCGTCCTCGTCGTAGAAGGTGGCGACGGCGGGGGTCTCCTCGATGCCGAGGGCGGCGCAGCGGGCGACGAGAGCGGCGAACAGCGTCTCGTTCGGCACCATGTGGCCGAAGGGGTGCCCGTCGGTCTCGCCCTCGAAGGTCAGCACCTCGGGGCGGACGAGGTCGCCGTCGGCACTGTCGGTGATGACCATGCCGCGCATCGGCTCGGCCTCGGCGGCGACGGCGGGCCAGACGCCGACCCGCGCCATCATCCGGCGCGCCGAGGCGGCGAGGGCGCTGGCCCGTTCGTCGCGCGGCGGGCGCGGCCCGGCGATCAGGCGCACGGCGAGGTGGGACTGGCTGGCGAGCGCCACCGCCAGCGTCCGCCCCACGATGCCACCACCCGCGATCGCAATCGTCCGACCCATCGTCGCCTCCCGCCTCCGCCCCGCTCGGGCGCACATTCCATACCCCGCGCGGGGCGCATCTTGTAGCCCGCCGACCGACGGGCGGCCCGCGTGGCCGGCGATCGCGCATCATCGCGCATCGGTGCAATGCGTTGCACTGCCGCGATCCTCGTGACAGCCTCCGGCGGATCCTGCAACCGAGCCCGACTGACCACGATGCGCGCCGCGATCGAAGAACTCCTGACCCTCCTCGACCTGGAACCGCTGGAACACAACCTGTTCCGCGGTCGCAGCCCCCAGGCGGGCTGGCAGCGCGTCTTCGGCGGGCAGGTCATCGGCCAGTCGCTGGCGGCCGCCAACCGCACGGTGGACGGGCGCTACTGCCATTCGCTGCACGGTTATTTCATGCGCCCCGGCGACCCTGGTGTGCCGATCATCTACCAGGTGCAGCGCCTGCGCGACGGCCGCTCGTTCTCGACCCGCCTCGTCACCGCGATCCAGCACGGCGAGGCGATCTTCACCCTCATGGCCTCCTACCAGGTCGAGGAGGAGGGCTACGAGTTCGCCTTCGAGATGCCGGAGGTGCCGGGGCCCGACGAGCTTCCCGCCGAGGACGAGCTGCGCCGGCTCATCAACGAGCGCGCGCCCGAGGAGATCAAGCGCTACTTCGACCGGCCGCGCCCGCTGGAGCTGCGCCCCACCGAACTCGCCCACTACTTCACGCACGACAAGCTGCCGCCCCGTCAGCACTTGTGGATGCGCGCCACCGACCACCTGCCCGACGACGTCCTGATCCATCAGGCGGCGCTGGCCTACATGTCGGACATGACGCTGCTCGACACGTCCCTCTTCGCGCACGGCCTCTCGGTGTTCTCCAAGGAGGTCATCTCCGCGAGCCTCGACCACGCGATGTGGTTCCACCGCCCCTTCCGCGCCGACGAGTGGCTGCTCTACGCCACCGACGCCCCCTCGACCTCGGGTGCGCGCGGGTTCACGCGGGGCTTCTTCTTCAAGCCGGACGGCACGCTCGTCGCCTCGACGGCACAGGAAGGCCTCATCCGCCGCCGCACCCGCTAGCGACGCGGCCGGGGACGCGGCTGGGGCGCCGCTCGCCCGGCGCCTTGCCTGACGCCCGCACGGGGGCGCGGCGGGCGGTGCACCGGGTCAGGCCTTGGCGCCGCGCTTGCCGGCGCCGATCATCGGCGCCGCCGTCGCGTCCAGCGGCCAGCGGGAGCGGACCCGCGGCGCGGTTGCGGCGATCCCGGCCGCTTCGCGCTCGATCGCGGTGTAGGCGATCATCGCGCCGTTGTCGCCGCACAGCGCCAGCGGCGGCGCGGCGAAGGGGAGGCCGTGCCGCGCGGCCACGGTGGCCAGCGCCTCGCGCAGCACCGCGTTGGCCGCCACGCCGCCGACCGCCACCAGCGCCTGCGGCACCTCGCCGAGGGCGGCGAAGGCTTCGAGCGCGCGGGATGCCTTGGCGGTCAGGTGCCGCGCCACCGCGTCCTGGAAGGAGGCGCAGATGTCGGCGATGTCCTGCTCGGTGAGGGGGGCGGTGGCTTCGGCGGCGAGGCGGACCGCCGTTTTCAGCCCCGCGAACGAGAGGTCGCAGCCCTCCCGCTTGGCGAGCGGGGCGGGGAAGGCGAAGCGTTTCGGATCGCCGCTCTGCGCCGCCGCCTCCACCGCCGGCCCACCGGGATAGCCGAGGCCGAGGAGCTTGGCCGTCTTGTCGAAGGCTTCGCCCGCCGCGTCGTCGATCGTGCCGCCCAGGCGCCGGTAGACCCCCGGCCCGAGCGCAGCGACGAACTGCGCGTGCCCGCCCGACACCAGCGCCACGCAGTAGGGAAAGGCCACCTTGTCCGACAGTCGCGGCGACAGGACGTGCGCTTCGAGGTGGTTGACCGGGATGAACGGTAACCCGCGCGCCGCTGCGAGCGCCCGGCCGAAGGTCGCGCCCACCAGCAGCCCGCCCAGGAGGCCCGGCCCCGCCGTGGCGGCGACGTGGGTGATCGCGTCGAGCCCCAGCCCCGCCGCGCCCAGCGCCTCTCGGGTCACGCGGTCGATCGTCTCACCGTGGGCGCGGGCGGCGATCTCCGGTACGACGCCGCCGTAGGCCTGATGCAGATCGATCTGGCTCAGCACCACGTTGGCGAGGATCTCCGCCTCGCCCGGGGCGCCGCGCACCACGGCCACGGCACATTCGTCACAACTCGTCTCGATGCCGATGACGTGGGGTTTCGGAGCCCCGGCTGGTCCCCTATTCTCAGCCTCAATGTCCACGCTCACATCCTCATCGCCCATCCGCATCGGCACTCGCGGCAGCCTCCTCGCGGTCGCGCAAGCCGAAATGGTCGCTGCTCAACTAGCAAGTCGCGGCGCCGTGAGCGAGATCGTCGTCATCAAGACCACCGGCGACAAGGTGCTCGACCGCCCGCTGTCCGAGATCGGCGGCAAAGGGCTCTTCACCAAGGAGATCGAGGCCGCGCTGACGGAGCGCCGGATCGACTGTGCCGTCCACTCCGCCAAGGACCTCGAGACGATCCTGCCCGCCGAGCTCACCCTCGGCGCCTTCCTGCCGCGCGAGGACGTGCGCGACGTCTTCATCGGCCGCGGCGGAATGACGCTCGCCGAGCTGCCGCCGGGCGCCACGGTGGGGACGGCATCACTGCGCCGGCAGGCCCTGGTCCGCCGCGCCCGGCCGGATCTCAAATGCGCCGTCCTGCGCGGTAACGTGCAGACACGGCTCAAGAAGCTCGAAGCCGGGGAGTGCGACGGCACGCTGCTGGCGCTCGCCGGCCTCAACCGCCTCGGCATCCCCCAGATCGCGACCGAAATCCTCGACCCCACGGTCTTCGTCCCGGCCTGCGCGCAAGGCGCCATCGCGGTGGAGATCCGCCGCGACGACGACCGCATGATCGAAGCCTGCCGGGCGATCGACGACCGCGCGACCGAGCGCACGGTTCAGGCCGAGCGCGGTTTCCTCGCGGCGCTCGACGGGTCGTGCCGCACGCCCATCGCCGGCCTCGCGACGATCAGCGGCGAGGATATCGAACTGATCGGCCTCGTCGCCGCGCCGGACGGGACGCGGGTGGAGGAGATCACCGGCCGCGGCCTCGTCACCGAGGCGGCCGAGATGGGCTACGACGCCGGCCGCCGCCTGCGGGCGCGCGTCGGCGAAGGCTTCTTCGAGCTCCTCGCGTGAGGGGAGGGCGGCCATGACCCCGGGTTCCGCACCGGGCCTGGTCGTCGCCGTCACCCGGCCGGAACCGCAGGCCTCCGGGACCGTCGCCCGCCTCGCCGAGCGCGGCTTCAGCCCCGTGCCGGCGCCGCTGCTGGAGGCGGTCGCGGCCGACCCGCCCGGCGCGGCCGACGGGATCGGTGCCCTGGCCCTGACGAGCCGCACTGCCGCGCTCATGCTGGCGCCGTTCGCGGCCTTCCACCGCATCCCGGTCTACGCCGTCGGCACCGCCACCGCGCGGGAGGCGCGCCGCGCCGGCTTCGAGACGGTGGCCGACGCGGCCGGGACCGTGGACGATCTCGTCGCCCGCCTCGCGGATGCGCCGGGGCTGGTGGTCCACATGGCCGGGGAGCAGCACACCGGCGATCTGGTCGAGCGGCTCGTCGCGGCCGGCCGGCCGGCGAGCCGCCGCATCGTCTACTCGATGGCGCCGCGCACCCTCCCCGCCGTCGAGCGGGTCGACGTCGTGCTTCTCTTCTCGCCCCGCACCGCGCATGTCTTCGTCGCCGAGGCGACGGCGCCGCCCTGGTCCACGGCCCGCCTGATCGCGATGTCGGACAAGGTCGCCGCCGTCGTCGCCGGACGGGCTGTGACGGTCGCCGCCGCGCCGACCGAGGCGGCGATGCTCGCCGCGCTGACGACCGGCAGCGGGGAGCGCCGATGATCCGGCTGCTGGCGCTCATCCTCGCCCTCGGGCTCGCCGCGGCGGGGGCGGCCTGGGTGGCCGACCGGCCGGGCCGCGTCGAGGTCGAGTGGATGGGGACGTCGCTCTTTCTCTCGGCGGGCGAGGCGCTGGGGATCCTCGGCGGTGGCTTCGTCGCGCTCTATGTGCTGATCGAGATCGGCCGGGGGCTGGTGTCGCTGCCGCGGCGGTTGAGCCGCCGGGCCGCCGACAAGCGCCGCGAACGGGCTCTCGCCGCATTGGGGGACGGCTTCCTCGCGGTGGCCGCCGGCGATCCCGGCGCCGCCTCCCGCGCCGCGGACGAGGCCGAGCGTGTCGCCCCGGGTGCGCCGCTGACGACGCTGCTCGCCGCGCAGGCTGCGCAGATGCGCGGCGACCGGGCCGCCGCCGAGGCTCGCTTCACGGCTATGACCGAGGCGCCGGAGACGCATATCGTCGGCCTGCGCGGCCTCGCCATGGAGGCGACCCGCGCGGGCGACACCGCCGCCGAGCGCGCCCACGCCCGGGCCGCCAACGCTGCCGCCCCGCAGATCCCCTGGGCCGCGACCGCCGCCTTCCGTGCCGCCACCGCCGAGCGCCAGTTCGAGGAGGCCCTGCGCCTCAACGACGAGGCGCTGCGCCACAAGCTGGTCGACCGCCCGACCTGGAAGCGGCGCAAGGCGGTGCTGCTGACGGCATTGGCCAAGGCCGCGCAAACGCCGCAGGACGCCCGCCGCAAGGCGGTCGAGGCGCACGGCCTCGCCAAGGACCTCGTCCCCGCCGCGGTGCTCGCCGCCCGCGTGATGGCGGCCCAGGCGACCCGCCGCGCCCAGACCATCGTGCAGACCACCTACCGCCTCGCCCCGCATCCGGAGCTGTTCGCCGCGGCGCTGGCCATCGGCGACGCGCAAGGGGCGGCGGCACGGCTGAAGCGGGCGGAAGCCCTGGCGGCACTGCGCCCCGAGCACATCGAGAGCGCGCTGGGTGTGGCCGCCGCCGCTCGGGCCGCGCGCGAGTTCGAGGCCGCCCGCGCCGCGCTCGCCCCGTTCCTTACCGAGCGCCCGACGCAGCGCGTCTGCGTCGCGATGGCGGAGATCGAGGCGGCCGCCAGCGACGGCAGCGAGGGCGCGGTGCGCGAGTGGCTGGCCCGCGCGGTGCGCGCCCCGCGTGACCCCGCCTGGGTGGCCGACGGCGTCGCCTTCGACGAGTGGGACGCCGTCTCGCCCGTCACCGGCGCGCTGGACGCCTTCGCCTGGCGCCTGCCGGAGGGCGCGGCGACAACCCCCGGCCCGTCCATCGACCTCACCGCGCTCACCCGTGCGTTGCCGGCGGTCGCACCTGCCGGCGAGCCCGCCGGATTGCCCCGAGCCGGCGAGACGGGGGGCGCACCAGGCGGTGCGGCGCGGCTGCCGACGCCGCCCGCCGCACCCTCGGTCAGCGAACGCGACCGCGCCGCCGATCAGGAACGCGACACGCTGACCGGACCGCGCGCCAGCGTCCCGCGCGCCGCTTCGCCCTCGCCGTCCTGACCGGCGGGCCGTTCCTTCCGCGTCCCACTCCCAGCCTCCCGCAGCCCCTGTGGCGCACCGTCGCCGCCAAGAGCCCAGCCGTCCGGTCCCCGAGGGGTGCCGGTCGCCATGGCCGAGAAAATCGAATAACGAGATCCCATGACTCTACGCTACCCACCCGTCGACGCCTCCGGACAACTGGCCTACGGCCGCAACGCGCTGGACCGCATGAGCGAGCGGCGCGACGACACTGCGCTCCTCACCTCGCTGCGCCGCGATCCGGACGCCCGCGCGGTCGTCTTCGCCGGCGATCTTCTGGTGCTGCGCCCCGGCGGCGGCCTCTACACCCGCGCCGAGGCGGAGGCACTCGGTGCCGACTGGGACGCGGCGACCTTCCTCGGCGCCGGCGACGCCGGCCCGATCTTCGGCTGTGCGATCGCGGAGTCCGAGCTGCTCGAGACCAAGACGCTGCGCAACGTCGCCATCGAGGGCGACCTGCCGATCGATCTCCTCGGCCCCGCGGCGCAGGCCTCGGCACTGCTGCGCTGGCACCGCACGCACCGCTTCTGCGGCCGCTGCGGACACGAGACGACACTCGGCCAGGCCGGCTACAAGCGCGACTGTCCCAACTGCGGCGCGATGCACTTCCCGCGCACCGACCCGGTGGTCATCATGGTGGCGATCGACGGCGAGCGCTGCCTGCTCGGACGTCGCGCGGGGATGCCCTTCTATTCGAGTCTCGCCGGCTTCATGGAGCCGGGCGAGACGATCGAGGCGGCGGTCCGGCGCGAGATCTTCGAGGAGTCGGGCGTGCGCACCGGGCGCGTGATGTACTACGCCAGCCAGCCCTGGCCGTTTCCGACCAACCTGATGATCGGCTGCTTCGCCGAGGCGATCTCCACCGAGATCGATCCGCGCGACCTGGAGCTGGAGGACGTGCGCTGGTTCGACCGGGCGGATCTTCCGGCGATGATCGCGGGCAAGAACCCGCCCTTCGCGGTGCCGGGCCCGTTCTCGATCGCCCACCACCTCATCAAGACCTACGCCGAGCACGGCGCGCCCGTCTGATCCGGGCGCGCGGCGCGTCTATTCGGCCGGGCCGGTGCCCGGCCGCAACGGGCGGTTCTCGGCCGGCTCGCGGATCGTCTCGCGGAAGGCGGCCGCGGGATAGGTGCCGAGGATGCGCACGTGCGCGGAGAAGAAGCGCAGTTCCTCCAGCGCCAGCGCCACCGACTCGTCCTCCGGGTGGCCTTCGACGTCGGCATAGAACATCGACACGAAGAATTGCCCGCCGGTCTGGTAGCTCTCCAGCTTCACCATGTTGACGCCGTTGGTGGCAAATCCGCCGAGCGCCTTGTAGAGCGCCGCCGGCACGTTGCGCACGCGGAACAGGAACGAGGTCATCACCGGGGTGTCGCGCGGCGCCGGCTCCGGCTCCGCGGCCATGACCACGAAGCGGGTCGTATTGTGCGCCTCGTCCTCGACGTCGCTCCTGATGATGTCGAGCCCGTAGATCTCGGCCGCGAGGCGCGAGGCGATGGCGGCCGCCGTCGGGTCGCCGGTCGCCGCGATCTGGCGTGCCGAACCGGCGGTGTCGGCCGCGACCACCGGCGTCAGCCCCAGCGAGCGCAGCGTGCGGCGGCACTGGCCCAGCGCCTGCACGTGGCTGTAGACGCGCGTCACCTTCTCCAGCGGCGCGCCGGGCAGGACCATCAGCTGGTGGCGGATCGGCAGGAAATATTCGCCCACGAAGTGCACGGTGGACGTGGGCAGCAGCGAGTGGATGTCGGCGACGCGGCCGGCGCTCGAGTTCTCGATCGGGATCATCGCGTAGCGCGCGGCCCCGCCTTCAACGGCGGCGAAGCAGTCCTCGAACGTCGGCTGTGCCTGGGCGTCCATGTCGGGGAACATCTCGCGCGCGGCGATGTGCGAGTTGGCACCGGGTTCGCCCTGGTAGACGACGATGTCGGTGGCGGTCATCGGGCGGCGGCCGGGGCGATCCGAGGGCACCGCGCGGCGGCGGCGGTGGGGCGCGGGTTCGGTCTATCGGGGGACGCGAGGCGCACGGCCGGCCGTCCATCGGCGGCCGACGAGCGGGGGAGGGTCACGGAAATTCGGTCCTTCTGGGCGTGGGGTCGGTGATGCTCGGGGGCACCATCGTGGGAATCCGACGAAGGTTCAATCGATCAACGGCGTCGAATTGTTGCGGAACGGTTACTATCGATGAGGCAAATTACAATCTCTAGGTGCCGTTTCGGCGTGCCGGATCGCTGTGAACTGCGCCACGAGGTGGGCCAGTGCGCGCTTTTCGATGGACGGATCGTGCCATCTTGCGGCATTCAGGACGCGCGAGGGGTGGCAACCTATACGGGAGCCGATCCGATTTGATACGGCGTGCGCGTCGCTCTATAGCTGGCTCGACTTCGACCGATTCTACAATGGCGCGCGGCCCGGCCGGCGCCGGCGGGGTCCGGGCGAGGGAGGTCACGGCAAGATGAGCAGACGGCGAACGAGCAAAGGTCTGGAACACGAATGAACTCTTTCGAAATCAACAAATTCGTTGGCGCGCTGCTCGCCGCGCTGGTGTTCATCATGGGCCTCAGCGTGCTGTCTGAAATCGTCTTCGACGAGGAAGCCCCCGAAAAGGCCGGCTACGAGATCGCCATCGAGGAATCCGAGGGCGGGGCCGAGGAAGAGGCCGTCGTGCCGCTGCCGGTCCTCCTGGCGAGCGCCGATGTCGACGCCGGCACGCGCACGGCCCGCCAGTGCCAGTCCTGCCACACGTTCGACGACGGCGGCGCCAACGGCATCGGCCCGAATCTGCACGGCGTGGTGGGCCGCGAGATCGCCGCGCACGAAGGCTTCAGCTATTCCGGCGCGCTGAAGGAATATGGCGCCGGCGAGCCGTGGACCTACGAGAAGCTGAACCACTTTCTGGAGAACCCGAAGAAAGAGGTTCCGGGCACGATCATGAGCTTCGCGGGCCTGCGCAAGCCGGAGGATCGCGCCAACGTGCTGGCCTTCCTGAAGTCGCAGTCGCCCGACGCCCCGGCCTTCCCGGAGCCCGCCGTCGAGGACGCCTCCGCCGAGGGCGAGCCCGCCGCCGAGGGTGACGCTGCCGCCGAGGGCGAGGCCGCCGCCGAGGCTGGTGGGGCCGATGCCCCCTCCGCCCAGGCCGGCGAAGCCACCGCCCAGGAAGCCCCCGCCGCCTCGGGCGATCCGGCCACGGACGAAGCCCCGGCCGAAAACGCCGAGCCCGCCACGACCGAGGAGCCTGCCGCAGCTGAGGAGCCCGCCGCAGCCGAGGAGCCCGCCGCGACCGAGGAGCCTGCCGCAGCCGAGGAGCCCGCCGCAGCCGAGGAGCCCGCCGCGACCGAGGCGCCTGCCGCGACCGAGGCGCCCGCCGCGACCGAGGCGCCTGCCGCAGCCGAGGAGCCCGCCGCGACCGAGGAGCCCGCGGCGACCGAGGCGCCTGCCGCGGCCGAGGAGCCCGCGGCGACCGAGGCGCCCGCCGCGACCGAGGAGCCTGCCGCGACCGAAGAGCCCGCCCCTGCGGAGACGCAGGAGCCCGCGAGCGAGGAGCGTACCGAGGCACCGGCGACGACCGACACCGCGGCAGCTCAGCCTGAGGCCCCGGCCGCCACGCAGACCGCCGAGGCCCAGACCGCCCCGGCGAGCGCCGACGACGTGACCGTGACCGACGCCGAGCCCGCCAGCGTCGAAATCGTCAACCCGGCGCGCGCCGCCGACTGACGTCACCGGCGGGGCCCGCGCCCCGTCCCCCCGATCGGCGGCCGATGCCTCCCAACGGGCGATTTCGCCCAAGAGTGCGCCGGGGGCGCCAAGACGCCCGCCACCCCAGCTATTGGCGCTACTCCGGAACCGGCCGGCCTTCGCCCGGCAGGGCCGCTCGAGGCGCCGGACGATCCGCCGCGCCGGACTAGCCGAGGTGCTGGCGCCGGGCGTTTCGGGCCTCGATACGGCGGCGGCGCATCTGCCGGATCTGCCGCACCGGCGCGCGCTGCGTCAGGCTTCGCAGGATCCGCCGCAGGCCGACAGGCCGGATCGGGTCGGCGGCGTCCGACTCGGCGAACAACTCCTCCCCCAGCGAGAGTTCGCGCGGCCGCAGCGGCACCAGGTGCTTGCGGTCGGTCGAGTTCAACGTGTCGATCAGTTCGATCAGCGACCCGTTCGTCCGCTCCAGCGCTTCGCGCACCTCCGCCGCGCTGCGGCCGAGGTGCTCCGCCAGGAGACCGTCGCGCACGCGCGCCACCGCCGCCCGCCGCTCCGGGTGCGCCACCGCGTCCACCACGATGTCGCACTCCGAATCGTAGCCCATCGAGCGGTTGTTGATGTTGGCCGAGCCCACCTTCAGCGCCCGATCGTCCGCGAACATGATCTTGGCGTGCACATAGATGGGCGTCCCGGCGGCGTTCACGGGGTAGTAGATGCGGAAGCGGTCGTGGACGTCGGCCTCCATCAGGAGGCGGATCATGCGCACCCGCGCGGTGTCCATCGCCTTGGCCTCCAGCCAGCCGTCGGCCGTCTCCGGGTTGATGACGACGATCTCCGGCCCGTCCGGCTCCTCCAGCCGCTCCATCAACACCTCGCAGATGCGCCGCGAGGCGAGGTACTGGCTCTCGATGTAGAGGAACCGCTCGGCCGCGCGGATGATCGCGTAGGTCGCGCCCAGGATCTCGTTGACGTGGGCACGCTCTTCGTAGCGCGGGAGCGTCCGGGCGATGCCGATCGGGATGTCCTCGAAGTCCGCGACGAGGCCGGTGGGCCAATGCGGCTCGGTCGGCGGCACCGGCTCCAGCTCCTCGCCGGTCGCCCAGAACCAGCGGTGCGCGGCCAGCACGGCCAGCCCCCGTGCCGCCGCCCCGGTGACGCAGGTGGTGACGTCGTGCCAGGGCGGCAGCGGCTTGCCGCGGGGGGTGTGCCGGCCGGGGCGCCCCTCGTGGTGCTCGCGCGTGTCCCAGCGGCCCATCGTCATGTCGATTCCGCCGCAGAAGGCGAGCGCGTCGTCCACCACGAGGATCTTCATGTGGTGTGCGGAGGTGGTCGGGTGGGCGCTGTCGAGGCGGAAGTCGATGCCCTTGGGCATCAGCCAATGCAGGAGGAAGGCCGGCGTCTCGCCGCGGCCCAGCGAGCGCAGGATGCCGATGTCCCACTTCAGCACCCGCACGTCGAGTTCGGGCCGCTCCTGGGCCAGCCACTCCATGAACCGGCCGACACGGTTGGGACCGCCGACGGTCTGCGCCTCCGGTTCCAGCTCGATCCGCGCGTCGAAGTCCCAGCCGATCAGGAAGACGCGATGGCGTGCCTTGAGCATCGCCTCCTTGGCGAAGCGGTAATAGTCGGCGGCGTCGACGATCACCGCGAACCGCGCGGCCTCTTCGACCGTCCAGCAGGTGTCATCGGGGACGAGGATGGATTGGGTCATCGGGAGGTCGCGTTCACGTTGCCGGCTAGAGGATAGGGCCGGCCGTGCGCGAGGGAACGCCCGTCGCGCGAACGTCTGCAATGCCTCGGCACGTTGTCCCGCGGCGGCACGCGGCCCGCGTCAGGCCCGCGACGTCTCGTCTTCCAGCGCGGTGACGCTGTTGATGGAGATGAGGTCGTCCAGAAAGCGGCGCGACCAGGCGGAAGCGGTGTTGGTCGTCACCTTGGCGTTCAGCGCCTTCCATCGGTCGATCCGCTCGTCCTGCGGCATCTGGATCGCCTGACGCAGCCCCTCGGCCAGCTCGTCGATCGAGTAGGGGTTGACGATGATCGCCTCGCGCATCTCCTCCGCGGCGCCGGCGAAGCGCGACAGCACGAGGACGCCGGGGTCCGCCGGGTCCTGCGCCGCGACGTACTCCTTGGCGACGAGGTTCATCCCGTCCCTCAGCGGCGTGACGAGGCCGACCGCGGAAGCCCGGTAGATGCCGGCCAGCGAGCGGCGCGGGAAGGAGCGGGAGATGAGGTGGATCGGCGTCCAGTCGAGGTCGGAGAAGCGGCCGTTGATCCGGCCCGACAGGCCCTCCAGCTCGCGCTGGATCTCCAGATAGGCGCGCACCTCCGAGCGGGAGGGCGGCGCGATCTGCAGCATCGTCACCTCGCCCTTGTGCTCGGGGTACATCTCGAGGAGCCGCTCGAACGCCTCGAACCGCTCCGGCAGGCCCTTGGAGTAGTCGATCCGGTCCACGCCGACGATCTGCTTCTGCGCCTCCAGCTCCTTGCGCATCAGGGCGAAGTGATCCGCGCCCTCGGTGCTCTGGTGGAAGTGGGAGAAGGCCGCCGCGTCGATGCCGATGGGGTAGGCGTCGGCGGCGACGGTGCGTCCGAAGACGGAGATCGACCGGTCCTCGTTGCGGGTGCCGTCCGCCTCCTGCAGCAGGTAGCGCTCGAAGGCGTGCAGATGGCTCGCGGTCTGGAAACCGACGAGATCGTAGGCGGTCATCGCTTCGGCCAGGCGGCGGTGGTTGGGGAGCGCGGTCAGCACCTCCGGCACGGGGAAGGGGATGTGCAGGAAGAAGCCGATCGGGTTCGTCATCCCGGCCTTGCGCAGCTCCTCGCCGAGGAAGAAGAAATGATAGTCGTGCACCCAGACGATGTCGTCCGGCCGCAGCAGCGGGACGAGGCGCTGGGCGAAGCGCTCGTTGACGCGGCGGTAGCCCTGCTCGAGGCGCTTGTCGAAGTCGGTCAGGTCGAGCCGGTAGTGCATCGTCGGCCAGAGGGCGCGGTTGGCGAACCCGGCGTAGAACTCGTCGTAGTCGGCCTGGGTGACGTCGATCGTGGCGGTCGACACCGTGTCCTCCTCGTGGAGGCGGAGGGGGCCGTAGGTGCCTTCCTCGGAGATCTGCCCCGACCAGCCGAACCAGAGGCCGCCGCGTTCGCGCAGCACATCGACCAGGGCCACGGCGAGCCCGCCCGCCCGGCCCGTGTCAGAGAGCGGTCCAACACGGTTGGACACGACGACGATGCGGGTCATGGGGTCGGCCTTTCGGTCGCTCTCGTGAAGGTGCGAATAAACCATCATTCGCCCTCCAGAGGGAAGCCACCGGATGACGCAATCTGCACAACGGGTGCGCGCCCGGAGGCAATTTCCGCAGCGAAATTTCCGCGCCGAGACGGCCGACCACTTGATTCCAAAGGGGGTCTATGCTCGTGCAGCCTGGGATGCGTCGGCGACGGCCGCGACGATCCGGGCCGCCGCCGCATCGGCCGAAAGCGTCGCGGTATCGAGGGTGAGCGGGCCGTCGGACCAGGGTTCGTAATACCGCGTGAGGACGGCCTCCCAGGTCGGCTGGCGGCGCCGCGTGCCGTCCGTGTGGCGAGCCTCGACGCGCGCGCGGTGCATCGCCGGGTCGCTGCATAAAAGCTCGACATCGAGCGCCGGGCACCCCGCCTCGCGGGCCAACCGGTGCCATGCGGCGCGGGTCAGGGCGATGGCGTTGACGCTGTCGGCGACGACCGTGCGGCCGAGGGCGAGATTGTCGGCGGCGAGGTCATGGGCGGCCAGGTACCCCGCATCCTCCGCCTGCTCGATGGCGAGGGTGGAGCGGGCGAGGGCATCCTCGATGGTGTCGATCCGCAGGTAGACTGCGCCGAGGGTCGCCGAAACCCGCCGGGCGATCGTGGTCTTGCCGGTTCCCGGAAGGCCCGAGAAGACCACGAGCAACGTCAGACGACCTTGTCCCACCGGCGCGAGAGGCGCACCGCGCCGTTGATGATGCCGACCATCGAGTAGGTCTGCGGGAAGTTGCCCCACAGCTCGTTGGTGGACGGGTCGACGTCCTCCGACAGGAGGCCGAGGTGGTTGCGGCACGAGAGCATGTTCTCGTAGATCTCGCGCGCCTCCTCGCGGCGATCCATCCGCCCCAGCGCGTCGATGTACCAGAAGGTACAGACGTTGAAGGCGGTCTCCGGCCGGCCGAAATCGTCGGCGGCGTGGTAGCGGTAGAGGTGGTCGCCGCGCCGCAGCTTCTCGCCGATCCGGTCGACGGTGGAGACGAAGCGCGGGTCCAGCGGGTCGATGAAATTGACCTCGGCCATGAGGAGGAGCGAGGCGTCGAGGTCCTCGCCGCCGAAGCTCTCGACGAAGGCGCCGGCCTTCTCGTTCCACGCCTCGTCGCAGATCTTCTTGTGCACCTCGTCGGCGCGGCTGCGCCAGTGCTTCGGGTTCACGCCGAGCTGGTTGGCGATCTTGGCGAGCCGGTCGAGCGCGGCCCAGCACATCAGCGAGGACGAGGTATGGACGCGCGCGCGGGTCCGCAGCTCCCAGATGCCGGCGTCGGGCTCGTTGTGCAGCATGAAGGCGCGATCGCCGATGACCTCCAGGTGCCGGAAGTCCTCCATCGTGCCCTGGCGCATCAGACGCTTGTCGAAGAAGGCTTGGGCGGCGGCCAGCACGATGTTGCCGTAGACGTCGTGCTGATAGTGCTCGTAGGCTTGGTTGCCGACGCGCACCGGGCCCATGCCGCGGTAGCCGGGCAGTTCGGCGAACTCCTCCACCAGCGCCTGTTCCAGGCCGATGCCGAAGACGGGCTGGATGTGGTCGCCCTTGGTCAGCGCGATGACGTCGCGGATCCAGGCGAGATAGTTCTCCAGCGTCTGCATGTCGCTGAGGGCGTTGAGCGCGCGCACGACGAAGAAGGCGTCCCGCAGCCAGCAGTAGCGGTAGTCCCAGTTGCGCTCCGAGCCGGCGTGCTCGGGGATCGAGGTGGTGGCGGCGGCGACGATCGCGCCGGTTTCCTCGAAGGTGCAGAGCTTGAGGGTGATGGCGGCGCGGATCACCGCCTCCTGGTACTCCAGCGGCAGCGCCAGGCGCAGCGTCCAGGTCTTCCAGTAGGCGGCGGTCTGCTCCTGGAACTCGCGGCCGATGGAGGCGGAGCTCGCGGTCAGCGACTCGTCGGGGCCGAGGAAGAGGTTCAGCTCGCGCTCCAGGACGAAGAACGACTCGTCGCGGATGTAGGTGATCGGCGCGTCGGTGGTGAGGCGCATCGCGATGCCCTCGCCGACGAACCGCACGTGGTTGGAGCCGGAGGTGATCTGCGGCCGCTCCTTGCCCCAGTGGAAGCGCGGGCGCAGCACGATCTTGACCCGCGGCCGGCCGGTGACGGGGCGCATGCGCCGCACGATCTGCGCCGGCCGGAAGGTGCGCCCGCGCGAGGCGAAGCGGGGGCAGAAGTCGTCGATCTCGACGGTCGATCCGTCGGTCGCGATGAGCTGGGTGCGAAGGATCGCGGTGTTTTCGATGTACCACTGCTTGGAGTGGCTGAAGTCCTCGATCTGGATCGAGTATTGCCCGTCGCCTGGCTTGCCGTTGGTTCCCAGCAGCGAGTGGAAGACCGGGTCGCCGTCCGGCCGCGGCAGGCACCACCAGACGATGTTGGCCTCGTCGTCGACCAGCGCCTGCACCGAGCAGTTGCCGATCATCCCCAGCGCGAGTGTGCTCACGCGGGCACCCCCGCCAACTGGGCGAGCCAGTCGTGCACGGCGGCCACGTTCGCGAGGCGGTAGGGTGCGTCGGTCGCGCCCTCGCCCACCTTGATGCCGAAGCCGCCGACCGAGTTGGCGGCGCGAATTCCGTCTTCGTCCGTCACGTCGTCCCCAATGAAAATCGGTGTGCGGCCATGGAAGGGCGGCCGCTGCATGAATGATTGGACGGCGGCGCCCTTGTCGAACCCGCGCCGCTTGGCCTCCACCACCATCTTGCCGCAGATGAGATGGAGCGTTGCGAGGTCGGCGGTGGCTTGCTCCATCGCGTCGATCACGGTCTGCTCATGCGCCGGGTTGGCGCGGTAGTGCACCGCGAGGCCGGCGCCCTTGTCCTCCATCGAGACGCCGTCGCCCAGGAAGGGGAAGCGGGCGATCCGCTCGCGCAGCGTGTCCATCTCGGGCGGGGCGGGCTGATAGTGGATCTCGTCACCCGGTGCGGCGCGATGCTCCAGCCCGTGCATGCCGGCGGCGGCGATCGGGATACCGAGGAAGCCGTCGATATCTTCGATCTTGCGGCCGGAGACGACGGCGATGGCGCCGGACGTGCGCGCCACGATGCGCTCGATCAGCGTATGCAGGCTCGGCGCGACCACGACACCGTCGGGACGATCGGCGATCTCGACGAGGGTCCCGTCGAAGTCGAGGAACAGCGCCGGACGTTCCGGCACGGGTGGGGTCATGCGTTCCGGCTCAACGGCTTGTCGGACGACCCCCAGTGGCCGCCGCACTGCACCATGAACCTTCGGGCCTTGAGGGGCAACCGCGGAATATCGTTACAATCCTCCGGCATGGCCCCCGGGAGCGCGCGGCGAAAGTCAGGCGCAAGCCCGGCGCGTACAGGCCGACAGCGAAGGACCGACATGGACAGCCACATCCGATTCGCCCTCCACCTCTCGGGCGACGACCGCGGCACCGACATTCCCTCCGAGGACGATGTCGCCACGCTGGTGGGCCGTGCGGCCCCGCTGTGGCTGCATCTCTCCGCCGACCATCCCGACACCGCCCAGTGGGTGGCCGAGCATCTCGCCTACCTCGCCCCTCCGGTGCGCGAGGCGTTGCTCGAGCCCGAGACGCGGCCCCGCGCCCTGTGGACCGGCTCCGGCCTCCTGGTGATCCTGCACGGGATCAACATCAACGAGGGCGAGGACCCGGAGGACATGGTGCCCATCCGGCTGTGGCTCGACGAGCACCGCGTGGTCTCGCTGGCCACCTCGCGGCTGAGCGCCATCCGCCGGATCGCCGAGAACGTGCGTGCCGGCAGCGGCCCGCAGACCCCCTCGGCACTGCTCGCCGCGCTGGTGCGCGACGTGACCGACCGGATCGAGAGCCATGCGGGCGACCTGGAGGACCGGGTCGACGCGCTGGAGTCGCGCACCATCGCCGACCCCCGCGACGAGATCCGCAAGGACGTCGCCGACCAGCGGCTCGAGCTGACGGAGCTGCGCCGCTACATCCAGCCCCAGCGCGACGCTGTCGGCGCCATCGTCCACATCGCGCCGGAGATTCTGGCGGCGGAGGACCGCGCCGCGCTGCTGGAGCAGCACGACCAGCTCATGCGCGTCGCCGAGCAGCTCGAGGCGCAGCGCGAGCGGTTGCAGACCCTGCGCGACGAGCTCGGCAGCGCGCAGGCCGAGCGGCTCAACCGCAACCTCTACGTGGTCTCGGTGATCTCCTCGGTGTTCCTGCCGCTGGGGTTCCTCACGGGGCTGATGGGCGCCAACCTCGGCGGCATCCCCGGCTCGGAATCGAGCGTCGGGTTCTGGGCCTTCACGTTGGTGTTGATGCTCATCGGCGCGGGCGTTCTGGTGGTGCTGCGGATCGCGCGGATCCTGTAGCGCGGGCCCCCCGCCGCCGCCCCTCGTCAGGCGTGGGGCAGAGCGCGGCGGTCGGGCGCCTTGCACAGCTCGTAGATCACGCAGGCTTCGCACAGCGGACGGCGCGCCTTGCAGACATGCCGGCCGTGCAGGATCAGCCAGTGATGCGCCCCGCGCAGGAAGCGCTCGGGGACGATCTTCTCCAGCGCCTTCTCCACGTCGTCCGGCGTCTTCCCCGGCGCCAGGCCGAGGCGGTTGCCGATGCGGAAGATGTGCGTGTCGACCGCGATCGTCGGCTCGCCGAAGGCGACGTTGAGGACCACGTTCGCGGTCTTGCGGCCGACGCCGGGAAGCGCCTGCAGCGCCGCGCGGTCCTTCGGCACCTCGCCGCCGTGCGTGTCGATCAGCGCCTGCGACAGGGCGATCACGTTCTTGGCCTTGGTGTTGAAGAGGCCGATGGTCTTGATGAACTCGCGCAGCCGCTCCTCGCCGAGGGCGACCATCTTCCGCGGCGTGTCGGCCACGGGAAAGAGCGCGCGCGTCGCCTTGTTCACGCCGACGTCGGTCGCCTGGGCCGACAGTGCGACGGCGACCAGGAGGGTGTAGGGGTTGGTATATTCCAGCTCGGTCCGGGGCTCGGGCAGGGCGTCGGCCAGGCGCTGGAACAGGGCGTCCGCCTCGGCCTTGGTGTAACGGCTGTTCTTCAGCGTCTTCGGCTTGGCGGGGGCCTTCGCGGGCGTGGCCTTCGCGGGCGTGGCCTTCGCGGGCGTGGCCTTCGCGGGTGTGGCCTTCGCGGGTGTGGCCTTCGCGGGTGTGGCCTTCGCGGGTGTGGCCTTCGCGGGTGTGGCCTTCGCGGGTGTGGCCTTCGCCGGCTCGGCGGGCGCCTCGCCGGGGAGGCCGCCGGGCGGGTGGCCCGCTTCGGCGGCCACGACGGCCTCGGCCTTGGCCGTACGCCGCGCTGTCGCGGCGGGCTTCGTGCCGCGGCGCGCCGGGGTCTTGGCGGTGCCCGTCTTCGGGGCCGGCTTCTTCTCGCTCATCGCAGGAAAGCCTCGTCCCAGACGCGCTCGATCACCGCCGTCCAGCTGACGTGCGGCTCGGCGAGCGTGGGAGCGTCGACGCCGACCTCCTCGTCGAACAGGGCGCGATCGGCCTCGGGGAGGCGCGCGACGGCGAGCACCGTGGGGTCGCCCCACACGTCGGGGTCGGCCTTGCGGGCCTGCGCCTCCGGCGACAGCAGGAAGTTCGCCACCACCAGCGCGCCCGCCTGATCCGCCGCGTTGAACGGGATCGCCACGAAGTGGACGTTGCCGATCGACCCGCCCGCGAACGCCGCGACCCGGCTCTCGGGGGGCAGCAATCCGTCGTTCACGCCGGCCACCGCGTCGGACGGGTTGCCGGTCAGCGCCAGCAGCAGCTCGCCGTCCGCATAGAGCCGGCGCACCTCGGCGACGCCCGCCGGGAACGCCGCGCCCTTGCGCCACAGGTTCGGATGAAGCCGCTGCAACACCGGGATCAGCGTGTCCCGCACCAGCGTCTCCGCACCGTCGCCGGCGGGGGCGTAGAGGATCTCGCGGTCGGGCACGAGGTCGAGGAGGAGCTGCTTGAGGAAGGTGGTTCCGGTGAAGTTGGGCGGCTGCGGGTAGGTGAAGCGGCCGGGGTTCGCCTCGGCGAACGCGATCAGCTCGTCCAGCGAACGCGGCGGCTCGGGCGTTCGCGCGGCATCGAAGACGGTGACGAGCTGGGCGCGGCCCCATGGGCTCTCCTGCCCCTTCACCGAGACGCCGAAGTCCCTGTCGATCGCCGCGCCGTAGAGGTCCATATCGACGAGGGGGCGATTGGGAAGGGCCTCGGCCCATGGGTCCGGTCGCAGCAGGCCGTTCTCCTGCATGGCGACGAAGTTCTCGCCGTTGATCCATACGAGGTCGACGGCGCCGTCCTCGTTCTCGCCGGCGGTCTTCTCGGCCAGCACGCGGGCGACCGCCTCGGCCGTGTCGGCGAGCTTCACCTGGTTCAGCGTGACCCCGTAGCGCGCGGCCACCTCGTCGCCGACCCAGGCGATATAATCGTTGATGTGGGTTTCGCCGCCCCAGGCGTACCAGTCGACCGTCTGTCCCTCGGCCGCGGCCAGGACGGCGGGCCAGTCGGCGACGTCGGGGCCGCGCGTCTGGGCGGTGGCGGGGCCCGCGAGGGCGAGCGTCGCCGCGAGGACGGCGGGGAGGGCGAAGAGGCGCATCGGTCAGCTCTCGAAGGCGGAGCGCAGCGTGGCGACGGTCAGGATCTGGGGCAGCACGAGGGGTGCGCCGTCGGCGGGAAAGTGGACGTAGAGCGGAACGCCGGCGCGGCCGAACTCCTCGATGAACTCGGTCACCTCGGGGTCGCGCCGCGTCCAGTCCGCCTTGAGGTAGGTTACGTCGTTGCGGGTCAGTTCGTCGAGGAAATCCTCGCCCGAGAGGACGACCCGCTCGTTGACCTTGCAGGTGATGCACCACGCCGCGGTGACGTTGACGAAGACGGGCTTGCCCGCCGCGCGCAGGCTGGCGAGGCGGGCGGGTGAGTACGGCTCCTCGGCGCCTCGGTGCCCGGCGGTCAGGCCCAGCGGGCGCTCGCTCGCCGTGGCGGTCCCGGCGGTCGCGGCGGTCGCGGGCTGCAGCGCGGGCCATACCGCGACGATCGCGGCCGCCAGGCTGGCGACGGCGAGGCCCGAGGCGACGCGGTGCGAGGCGCCCGAGCCGCGCTGCGAGAGGCCGAACAGCCACGCCGCCATGGCCACGAAGACGAGCGCGGCCATCGCCGGCAGCAGCGACTCGACGCTGACCAGCTGCGCCAGCACCCAGAAGAGCCAGGCCGCCGTGAGGTAGAGCGGGAAGGCGAGCGCCTGCTTGAAGCGCACCATCCACATGCCGGGCCGCGGCAGGAGGCGGGCGGCTCCGGGGATCGCCGCCAGCACCACGAAGGGGAGCGCCAGCCCGACACCGAGCGCCGCGAAGACGCCGAGCGCGAAGAGCGGCGAGGCGACCAGCGCCGCCCCCATCGCCGGGGCCATGAAGGGGGCGGTGCAGGGCGTGGCCACCACCGCCGCGAGGAGCCCGGTGGAGAAGGCCGAGGCCGGACCGCTGCCGCCGCGTCCGCCGAGCCGGGTGAGCGTGGCGCCGATCTCGAACACGCCCGAAAGGTTGAGGCCGAAGGCGAACAGGACCAGCGTCATCGCCGCGACGAAGGCCGGGCTCTGCAACTGGAAGCCCCAGCCGACCGCCTCGCCCCCCGCCCGCAGTGCCAGCATCACCGCCGCGACGACCGCGAGGCTGACGAGGACGCCGGCCATGTAGGCCGCGCCGACCCCGGCGCGACGCCGCAAGGGTGCGTCGGCATGGGCGACGAGGCCGAGCACCTTCACCGCCAGCACCGGGAAGACGCACGGCATCAGGTTGAGGATCATCCCGCCCAGGAAGGCGAGGCCGAGCGCCTGCCAGAAGCCCAGGCCCGGCCCGTCGCCGCCGGCGAGAACCACCGGTGCCGGCCCCGCGAACGGCGCCGCGGCCGGCGGCGCGGCGGCGAGGGCCTGCGGGCGAGCGACGGCCTCGCCGGACGGCGCGGCGGCGGCGGCGGCGGCGGCGGGCGTGCCGGAGCCGGGGCTCGCCACGGGCGGCGTGGCGGTCGCTGCGGGAGGCACCGGGTCGGGCGTGCCGGTCGCCGTGATCTCGACGGCGCCGGATCGGGTGGTGAGGACACCGGCGAGCGTGCCGTCGAGCGGCTCTCCGGTGGACGTCAGCGTCAGTCGTGCGCCGTCCTCGCTCGCGGCCGCAGGCTGCGGGGCGACATGGTCGAGCGCACGCCCGTCGAAGGCGAAGAAGTGCGCCCCCTCGGCCTGCGCGCCGGGCACGTCGAGCGTGATCGTGTCGCCGTCGCGGGTGTAGGTGGCGGCGACGTCGCTCGCCTGCGGCAGCGCCCACTCGGCCTGGACGAACGCGAAGGCGACCGTCGAATCGGGTTCGCTCGCCGCGCCGGTCGGGACCTCGATCCGCGCCGTCCCGCTCGCCGGGATGCAGATCTTCTCGCACACCAGCCAGTCGGCCCGAACCGACACCAGCCAGGGCACGCCCGCCGGCCAGTCCGCCGGGACGGTGAGGTCGGTGAGGAGGGTGAACTGGTCCGAGTAGCCGTGGTTCATCAGCGGCGGGTAGGGCAGGAGGCTCGGCGCCGGGAACCGCAGCGGCCCCGTCGCGCCGCCCTTGCCGACGTCCCATTCGAACACCGGGGGCCCGCCCGAATCGCCCGGATTGATCCAGTAGGTGTGCCACCCGTCGTCCAGCGTGTGGCGGATGGCGACGTCCACCTTGTCGCCCGGCGCGGTCACCGCGTTGCGCAGGAGGACGCGCGCCGAAAGGTGCTCCGCGTCGATGCGCGCGACCTCCTCCGCCTGGGCGGGAGGGGCGAGCGCCGCTGCACAGCACAGGAGGGCCGCTGCGGCGGCGAGACGGGGACCCAGCATGGACGCGAGCTTCTCCAGGTTGAACGTCGACTTACGCCGCTTGGAGAGGGAGCGCAAAGCCGCCGGCCTCACGTTTGCGAGACCGGGCCGGACAGCCGGCCACCGGCCCCGCGATCCGGCGAGGTCCGGCGTGCGCCTGCGCTGCCATGCCCCAGCGGTCCGATCGGCGGGCGGCCTTGCCAGCGGGGCCGCCGCGCGCTCACCCTGCGGCAGATCGGCTGCGGAGGGATGGTGTGGCGCTCGAATTCTCGATCGCGCTGTGGTGCGTGCTGGCGGCGGGCCTTCTCCCACTCCTCACCGTCTACCCCGCCAAATTCGACCGCAAGCTCGACAATCGCGATCCGAGCGCGCGCCATGCGCGGCAGACGGGCCTGCGTCGCCGCGCCTTCGCCGCCCACCGCAACGGGTTCGAGGCTTTCCCGCTCTTTGCCGTCGCCGTGATCGTCGCGGGGCTGACGGGGGCCGACCAGGCGCGCGTCGACGCGCTGGCGCTGGCCTTCGTGGCCCTGCGGGTTCTCTTTACGGTTGCGTATTTCGCCAACCTGTCGCTCGTGCGCTCCGGCCTCTTCGCCCTCGGCCTCGGCGTGACGATCGCGATTTATACCGCCGCCATATGGGCCTGACGGATGGCCAGGGCCGCCGCGGCCGCGACGCCGCGACACACGCTTTGCGATTACATCTCGTTCAGACAGGGCCGTCGCGGGTTGCGCGGCGGCGCACCGCAGATAATGTCCCCGGCCAGACAGATGTGGAGGTGTCACATGCGTGCCACGCTTTGGGCGCTCTTGATCTCGCTTGCCGTGGCCCCGAACGCGCTGGCTCAATCGACGACGGACGGCGGCACCCCGCCCGCGGACGAGCCGGGCGCTGCGAGCGCGGCCGAGCCGCAGTGGCGCCACGCCAGCGCCCTCACCGGCGACCCCCGCTACCCGCAGGGCTTCCCCCACTTCGACTATGTCGATCCGGACGCTCCCAAAGGCGGGCGCGTGCGCCTGGCCGACACGTCCGGCTACGACTCCTTCAATCCCATCCTGCAGCGCGGCAACGCGGCGCCGGGCCTGTCGCTGATCTACGATCCGCTGATGACGCCCTCGATGGACGAGCAGGACATTTCCGCCGCCTACGGCCTGATCGCCGACAAGATGCGCTATCCGGACGACTTCGCCTGGGTGGAGTACCACATCGACCCCGACGCCAAATGGCACGACGGCACGCCGATCACCGCCGAGGACGTCGCCTGGACGTTGACGGCCGAGAAGGAGGCCGACCCCAACCGCGCCTTCTACTACAAGGACGTCGTCAGCGCCGAAGTGGTGGGCGACGGGGTGGTGCGGTTCACCTTCGCGCGGCCCGGCAATCGCGAGCTGCCGCACATCGTCGGGCAGCTCGAGCCGCTGCCGAAGGCGTGGTGGACCGGGACCGCGCCGGACGGTTCGCAGCGCTCCATCGGTGAGGGCACGCTGGAGCCGCCGCTCGGGTCCGGCCCCTACAAGATCGCCCGTTTCGAGCCGGGCCGCTTCATCGAGTACGAGCGCACGGACGACTACTGGGCCAAGGACCACCCGACCCAGGTCGGCACCAACAACTTCGACACCATGCGCTACGACGTCTACCGCGATCAGACCATCGTCGTGGAGGCCTTCAAGGGCGGCCGGTTCGACTGGCGCGCCGAAAACAGCGCCAAGAACTGGGCCACGGCCTACGAAAGCGACGCGCTGGCCCGCGGCGACATCATCAAGGAAGAGTTTCCGATCCGCTCCACCGGGATGATGCAGGCGTTCGTCATGAACCTGCGCCTGCCGAAGTTCCAGGACGAGCGCGTCCGTCGCGCCCTCAACCTGATGTACGACTTCGAGACGCAGAAGCGCACCGTCTTCTACGACCAGTACGACCGCATCTCGTCCTATTTCATGGGGACCGACCTCGCCTCCACCGGCCTGCCGGAGGGGCAGGAGCTGGAAATCCTCGAGGAGGTGCGGGACCTCGTCCCGGAGAAGGTCTTCACCGAGCCCTATACCAACCCCGTCAACGGCTCGCCCGAGGCGGTGCGCGAAAATGCCCGCGAGGCGGTGCGCCTCTTCCGCGAGGCGGGCTACGAGATCCGCGACCGCGTCATGGTCGACGCCGAGACCGGCGCGCCCTTCACGATCGACTTCGTGGACAATTCCCCGGCGTCCGAGCGGTACGTGCTCCCCTACGCCAACAGCCTCAAGCTGATCGGCATCGAGATGAACTTCCGCGTCATCGATTCGACGCAGTACGTCGAGAAGGTGCGCACCCGCGATTTCGAGATGACGACGCTGGCGTGGGGCCAGTCCAGCTCACCCGGCAATGAGCAGGCCTTCTTCTGGAGCTCCGAGGCCGCCGACCAGCCGCAGTCCCAGAACTACGCGGGCATCAAGGATCCGGGCATCGACGCGCTGATCCAGAAGGTGATCCTCGCCAAGGACCGCGACGAGCTGGTCGCCGCCACCCACGCGCTCGACCGCGTGCTCCTGGCGCACGATTACGTCGTGCCGCTGTTCTACTCGCCGAACCAGCGCACCGCGCGGTGGAACCTCTTCGGCCGTCCGGACAATATCCCGCCCTACGGCGCCCTGTTCCCGACGGTGTGGTGGTGGGACGCGGCGAAGGCGGCGGACGTGGAGCGCCGCCAGTGAGCCGCGGGCGCGCGGGCCCGGCCGGCGGCGCATCCGGCCCCCTTCGCCTGACCCGTCGCCGGGTGCTGGAGCTGGCCGGCGCCGCCACGGCGTTTACCGCCGCGCCGCTCCTCACCGGCGCCGCCGCCGCCGCCCAGGCGGGCACGCCGCGCCATGCCCTGGCCGTCTTCGGCGAGCCCAGGCACGGGCCGGACTTCGCCCACTTCGACTATGTGAACCCCGACGCGCCGCGCGGCGGGGAGCTGCGCCTGGTGCCGTCGTCCTTCGCCGGGAACCAGAACCCGCAGACCTTCAACACCTTCAACATGTACATCCTGCGCGGCGACTCGCCGCCGCTGATGCAACTCGCCCATTCGGCGCTGATGGTCCGCGGGCTCGACGAGCCGGACGCCGTCTACGGCCACATCGCCGAGGCGGTCGAGGTCGAGGGCCGGCGCTACGCCTTCTTCCTGCGCGACGGCCTCACCTTCTCGGACGGTTCGCCGATCACCGCCGCGGACGTCGTCTACTCGCTGACCGCGATCCGCGACCAGGGGCACCCCGGCTACGCCGAGCCGCTGAAGCGCATCGCCGCCATCGAGGCCGCGGACGACCTCACCGCCGTCGTCAGCTTCGCCGACGATGCGTCCAATCGCCTGCCGCCGCTGGTGGCGACCTACCCGGTCCTCTCCAAGGCCTGGTACGAGGCGAACGACTTCACCGCCGCCAAGCTCGACGTTCCGGTCACCTCCGGTGCCTACACGGTGGGCGACTATGCGGCCGGCCGCTACGTCACGTTCCAGCGCCGGCCGGATTACTGGGGCGACCGGCTCGCCACCGGTGCCGGCCACAACAACTTCGGCTCCGTCCGGGTCGACTTCTACCGCGAGCGCACGCTGGCCTTCGAGGCGTTCAAGACCGGCAAGGAGAACTTCCGCGAAGAGTTCACCTCCAAGGTCTGGGCGACCGAGTACACCTTCCCGGCGATCCAGCGGGGCGAGGTGGTGCGCCGCGTCTTCCCCGACGCCCGCCCCGCCGGCGCCCAGGGCTGGTTCATCAACACCCGCCGCGGCAAGTTCGCCGACAAGCGAACCCGCGAGGCGCTCGGCTGGGCGTTCGACTTCGAACGGACGAACCGCGACCTCTTCCACGGCGCCTACACCCGCACCCCGTCCTTCTTCGTCAATTCCGACATGATGGCCGAGGGCGAGCCCACCTCCGCCGAGGTCGCCCTGCTGGAGCCCTTCCGGGACGCGCTCGACCCTGCGGTGTTCGGCCCGGCCTGGCTGCCGCCGGTGTCCGAGGATCAGGGCGGCAACCGCGCAAACCTGCGCCGCGCCGCGCAACTCCTCGACGAGGCCGGCTGGACGCGGCAGGACGGCGGGCTCGTCGACGCCGACGGCGAGCGGCTGACGCTGGACTACCTCTACCCCTCCGAGCCGACGTCGGAGCGCATCTTCCTGCCGTTCGCCAACGCGCTTCGGGCCATCGGCGTCGAGGCGCGGGCGGTGCCGGTCGACGCCACGCAATACCAGCTGCGCATCGTCAACTTCGATTTCGACCTCGTCACAACGCGGTTCGCCCTCTCGCCGACGCCGGACGACGCCATCCGCCAGTTCTTCTCCTCCGAATCGGCCGCCCGCGACGGCTCGTACAATCTCGCCGGGATCGCCGACCCGGTGATCGACGCGATGCTGGACGCCATGCTGACCGCCGCCACGCGCGAGGAGATGGTGGCCGCCGCGCGCGCCATGGACCGCGTCCTGCGGCTCGGTCACTATTGGGTTCCGCAATGGTACAAGGGCGAGCACACCGTGGCCTACTGGGACGAATTCGGCATCCCCGAGACCAAGCCCCGGTACGACCTGCCGGTCGAGACGACCTGGTGGTCGAAGAACGCATGATCCTCGTGCCGACCCGAAAGCGCGCCTGATGCTCGCCTACATCGCCCGCCGCGTGGCCCTGATGGTGCCGACCCTCTTCGGCATCCTCCTCATCTCGTTCGTCGTCATCCAGTTCGCCCCCGGCGGTCCGGTGGAGCGGGCGATCGCGGAGCTGCGCGGCACGAACGTCGGCTCCACGGCACGCATCTCCGGCGGCACCGCCGCGGGGGACTTCGCCGGGACCGGGCAGGGGGCCGGCAACTCCAGCTATCGCGGCGCGCAAGGCATCGACCCGGCGCTGATCGCCGAGCTCGAGCGGCAGTACGGGTTCGACAAGGGCCCGTTCGAGCGCTTCGGCATCATGATCGGCAACTACCTCACCTTCGACCTCGGCGAGAGCTTCTTCCGCGACCGCCGCGTCTCCGAGCTGATCGTCGAGGCGCTGCCGGTCTCGATCTCGCTCGGCCTGTGGATGACGCTGATCTCCTACGTGATCTCGATCCCGCTCGGCATCCGCAAGGCGGTCAAGGCCGGCTCCGCGTTCGACGTGTGGACCTCCGGCATCATCATCATCGGCTACGCGATTCCGGGATTCTTGTTCGCGATCCTGCTCATCATCCTCTTCGCCGGCGGTTCCTTCTGGTCGATCTTCCCGCTCGGCGAGCTGACGTCGGAGAACTGGCACGAACTCTCCTGGCCGGCCCGGATCGCCGACTATTTCTGGCATCTGACGCTGCCGCTGATCGCGCTCGGCATCGGCGCCTTCGCGACGACGACGCTGCTGACCAAGAACTCCTTCCTGGAGGAGATCCGCAAGCAATACGTGATGACGGCGCGGATGAAGGGCCTGTCGGAGCGCAAGGTGCTCTACGGCCACGTCTTCCGCAACGCGATGCTCATCATCATCGCGGGCTTTCCGGGTGCCTTCATCATGTCCTTCTTCCAGGGCTCGATCCTGATCGAGACGATCTTCTCCCTGGAGGGCCTCGGCCTCCTCGGCTTCGAGGCGGTGTTCGACCGTGATTATCCGATCGTCTTCGGCACCCTCTACGTGTTCTCCCTGCTGGCGCTCATCGTGAACCTCGTCTCCGACCTGACCTACACCATGGTCGACCCGCGGATCGACTTCGAGAGCCGGGAGGTCTGACCATGGACGAGCGCAAGACCGCCACCGTTCCCGCCGACGCGCACGATCCGGCCGACATCCACCTGCCCGCCGCCGAGCGGGAGGCGACGCAGCTTCCCACCGGCGCCGGCTACGGCACCACGATCAACGCCCGGCGGTGGAAGATCTTCCGCAACCATCGCCTCGGCTACATCTCGCTGTGGGTGTTCATCCCGCTCTTCTTCTTGACCCTCTTCGCGGAGTTCATCGCCAACGACCGCCCGCTGGTCGCGATGTACAAGGGCGAGCTGCTCTTCCCCGTCGTGATCGACTATCCGGAAGAAAAATTCGGCGGCTTCTACGCCCATACCGACTATCGCGATCCCTTCATCAGCGACGAGATCAACGCCAACGGCTGGATGGTCTGGCCGCCGATCCGCTACGACTACCGCGTCGAGAACAAGAACCCGCCGACGGCGCTTCCGTCCGCCCCGTCATGGATGTTCACCAAGGCGGAGCTGTGCGCCAAGCTGCCGGGCGGGGTGGACGACCCCAACTGCTCGGTCTGGACCTACAACTGGCTCGGCACCGACGACCTGGGTCGCGACGTGCTCGCCCGCGCGATCTACGGCTTCCGCATCTCGGTGATCTTCGGGCTGATCCTGACGATCCTGTCCTCGATCATCGGCATCGCCGCGGGCGCCGTGCAGGGCTATTTCGGCGGCTGGACCGATCTCCTCTTCCAGCGTTTCATCGAGATCTGGACGTCCGTCCCCTCGCTCTACCTCATCCTCATCTTCTCCTCGGTCTTCATGCCGAGCTTCTTTCTGCTTCTGGGGATCCTGCTCCTCTTCTCGTGGGTGGGGCTGGTGGGCGTGGTGCGCGCCGAGTTCCTGCGCGCCCGCAACTTCGAGTACGTCGCCGCGGCGCGGGCGCTCGGCGTCGGGTCGATCACCATCATGCACCGCCACCTGCTGCCCAACGCGATGGTGGCGACGCTGACCTTCCTGCCGTTCATCATGTCCGGCTCGATCACCACGTTGACCTCGCTGGACTTCCTCGGCCTCGGCCTGCCGCCCGGCTCGCCGTCGCTGGGCGAGCTTCTGGCGCAGGGCAAGAACAACCCCGGCGCGCCGTGGCTGGGCCTCACCGGCTTCACGGTGCTGGCGTTGATGCTATCGCTGCTCATCTTCATCGGCGAAGGCGTCCGTGACGCGTTCGACCCCCGGAAGACATTCGCATGACCCGAGGATATTCCCGCACCAGCGCAGCCCAGGCCGCGATCCTCGCCGCCGGGCTGACGGCGTTCGCCGCCGCCTCGCCCGTTCGCTCCGAAGGGTTGCACGGCCTGCTCTCTCCCTACGACGCCGGCGCCCAGACCGCCGCGCCGGAGCGGGTCCGCTGCGTCCCCGAGAGCGCCTGTCGCGACGAGGACACCGCCGAGGAGGAGCGGCCCGCGAAGCGCACCGCCAACACGGCCAGGACCGCGCCCGACACGCCGGCTCCGGGCGAGACCACCTTCAAGATCGGCGGCGCGGTGGTCTTCGACGTCTACCGGGTGCAGCAATGATCCGCCGCCTTCCCCGCCCAGCGCGCCGGCCGGCGGCGCCTCCCTCCAGCCGCGGCGCGCGGGGAGCCCTGACGTGACCGAGACCCTCCTTTCGATCGAAGACCTCTCCGTCGCCTTCCGCACCGAGGGGCGGTCCCAGCTCGCCGTCGACCGCATCTCGTTGCAGGTGGCCAAGGGGGAGACGCTGGCGGTCGTCGGCGAATCGGGGTCGGGCAAGTCGGTCACCGCGCTGTCGGTCGCGCGGCTGCTGCCCTACCCGGCGGCCTCGCACCCGTCCGGAAAGATCATGTTCAAGGGCCGCGACCTGCTGACCCTCTCCGACAGGGAGATGCAGAAGGTCCGCGGCAACGACATCACGATGATCTTCCAGGAGCCGATGACCTCGCTCAACCCGCTGCACGTGGTCGAAAAGCAGATCGGCGAGATCCTGAAGATCCACCAGGGCCTGGGCGACCGGGCCGCGCGGGCGCGCACGGTGGAACTCCTGGCGGCCGTCGGCATCCCCGACCCCGAGCAGCGCCTCAAGAGCTACCCGCACCAGCTCTCCGGCGGCCAGCGCCAGCGCGTCATGATCGCGATGGCGCTCGCCAACGAGCCGGACCTCCTGATCGCCGACGAGCCGACGACCGCGCTCGATGTGACCGTCCAGGCGCAGATCCTCCAGCTTCTGAAGGAGGTGCAGACGCGGGCCGGGATGGGCATGCTCTTCATCACCCACGACCTCGGCATCGTGCGCTCCATCGCCGACCGCGTCGCGGTGATGACCGCCGGCGAGGTGGTCGAGACCGGCCCCACCAAGGACGTCTTCGAGAATCCGCAGCACGCCTACACCCGCCACCTCCTTGCCGCCGAGCCCAAAGGCGTCGCGCCGCTGCCGGACATGAACGCCCCGATCATCGTCGAGACCGACGACCTCAAGGTCTGGTTCCCCGTCCGCCGCGGCCTGCTGCGCCGCACGGTCGACCACGTGAAGGCGGTCGACGGGATCGACGTCCGGGTGCGCCGGGGGGAGACGCTGGGGATCGTCGGCGAATCGGGCTCCGGCAAGTCGACGCTGGGCTTCGCGCTGCTGCGGCTCATCTCGTCGGACGGCAAGATCGTCTTCATGGGCGAACGGATCGACCAGCGCTCCTGGTCCAAGATGCGCCCGCTGCGCTCCAAGATGCAGATCGTCTTCCAGGATCCCTACGGCTCGTTGTCGCCGCGCATGTCGGTCGGCATGATCATCGCCGAGGGGCTGACGATCCATTCCGGCCTCGACGCCGCGCAGCGCGAGGAGCGGGTGATCCAGGCGATGACCGAGGTCGGCCTCGATCCGGCCATGCGCAGCCGCTACCCGCACGAGTTCTCCGGCGGGCAGCGTCAGCGCATCGCCATCGCGCGCGCTCTGGTGCTGGAGCCGGACCTCATCGTGCTGGACGAGCCGACGAGTGCGCTCGACCGTTCGGTCCAGGCGCAGGTGGTCGACCTCCTGCGCGACGTGCAGAAGAAGCACGACCTCACCTTCCTCTTCATCTCGCACGATCTGCAGGTGGTGCGCGCGCTGGCCAACGAGGTGCTGGTGATGAAGGCCGGCAAAGTGGTCGAACGCGGGCCGACCGCCAGGATTTTCGACGCGCCGGAGACCGACTATACCAAGGCGCTGATGGCCGCCGCCCTGCATCACCAAGCCACGCCGGGCGACGCCGTCGCGGACTGACACTTTTTTCACCGCTTCCTGCAAGGGTGGCCGATGCGCAGGTCGGATGATTCGCCATCCCGCGAGCGGGCTCCGCTGCGCTGTCGGAGGAAACCCATGGTCGACTGGCCGGCTCGCGTGCCGCTGGCATCCTGCCCCCTCTCATCGCCCGCCGCCTCGGCGCGGCGAAGCCCGCCCGCGTCACGGCGGGCGGCGTGGTGCGGCGCGGCAGGGCGTGGGCGGCCGGGGGACGCGGCGTGACGCGGCTTTATGCCGGCCGGCGCTCGCCGGTGGTCACCGTCAAGCCGGACCTGCCGCAGCGTGAGGAGATCACCGTCGACATCGCGACCGGACCGGTGGTGGTGGAGCTGCGCCGCCAGACGCGCGCGCGGCGGATGACGCTGCGCGTTCCCCCCGGTGGCGCCGCGCCGATCGTGACCGTGCCGGTGCGCGCGCCCATCGGCAGCGCCGAGCGGTTCGTGCGCGGACAGGCGAACTGGCTGGCCGCACGCCTCGCCGAGCGCAGCCCGGTGGTCCCGTTCGCGGCCGGCGCGACGATCCCGCTGCGCGGCGCCGATCACGAGATTCGCGGCACCGGCCGGGTCCGCGGCACGGTGAGCGTGGAGGAGACGGAGGCAGGGCGGCTGCTGTGGGTGCCCGGCGCGCCCGAGCACGTCGGTCGCCGGCTGACCACCTGGCTGAAGGCCGAGGCGCGGGCCGACCTGGAGGCGGCGGTCGCGACCTATGCCGCCAAGGTGGGCAAGGCGCCCTCGCAGCTGAAGGTCAAGGACACGCGTGCCCAGTGGGGCTCGTGCAGTCCGTCGGGCGTGCTGTCCTTCTCGTGGCGCCTGGTGATGGCGCCGCCCTTCGTCTTGCAATATGTGGCCGCGCACGAGGTCGCCCATCTCATCGAGCTCAACCATTCGGCCGCGTTCTGGAAGCTCAACGCCGAGCTCGACCCCGACCACGAGGCCGCCCGCGCCTGGCTGAAGCGCAACGGCCGCATGCTCCACGCGATCGGCGCCGACTGAGGCGCGTGCGGCGCCGCGTCAGAAGTTCAGCGCGGCGTCGACGGCGGAGAACGGGGCGAGGCCCTCCAGGGCGTTGCGGGCGTCGTCGCTGTCGCGGTCCATCTGCGCCACCAGGGCGTCCATCCCGCTGAAGGCGATCTCCGGGCGCAGGTAGCGCTCGAAGGCGACGCGCAAGGGCCGCCCGTAGAGATCGCCCGAATAGTCGAACACGAAGCTCTCCAGCAGCGGGGCGCCGTTGTCGAACGTGGGGCGGCGGCCGAAGCTGGCGACGCCGCCGCGCCAGACGCCGTCGATCTCGAGCCGCACGGCGTAGATGCCATGGCGCAGCGCGTTGGCCGGCTCCAGCGCCTGGTTGGCGGTCGGGTAGCCCATCTCGCGCCCGCGCTTCTCGCCGTGCCGCACCTTGGCGACGACGGTGTAGCGCCGCCCCAGGAGATGCGCCGCCGCGGTGACGTCGCCGAGAGTGAGGTGCTCGCGGATGCGCGTGGAGGAGATGACGCCGCCGTCGCTGCAAGGCTCGATGATGCGCGTGGCGAAGCCGTGCCGCGCGCCCTCGCGGATCAGAAGCGCCCCGTCGCCGCGCCGCTTGGCGCCGAATTTGAAGTCGTAGCCGACGACGACCTCACGCGCGCGCAGCCGCTCGACGAGGACCTCGGCGACGAAGTCCTCGGCCGAGTGGCGGGCGAGGTCGGCGTCGAACGGGACGACGACCATCCCGTCGAGGCCGAGAGCGGCCATGACGCGGGCCTTCTCCTGCGGCGGGGTGAGGCGGAAGATCGGCGCGTTGGAGAAGAACTCGCGCGGGTGGGGCTCGAACGTGAGGCCGACGGTGGGCCGGCCACCGGAGAGCGCGGCGGACAGCACCGCCTGGTGGCCGCGGTGCACCCCGTCGAAGTTGCCGATCGCCACGACGCCGTCGGCGAGGTGGGGCGGCAGGGCGTCCAGCGTGATGACGCCGCCCATCGGGGGATGGGCCGCCTTACTCACCAGATGAGCCTCGGCGCGAAGTAACGCGCGTCGAGCCCGTCCTGGGCGAGGCGATCGGCGACCATGGCCGGGTCGGGCGTGCCGGTGCCGCCGACTTCCGCGGCGTGGATGCCGTCGGTGAGGAAGAGGCAGTCGTAGCCCTCGTTGGCGGCGCCGCGCACGTCGGTCGGCAATCCGTCGCCGATCACGAGGATGCGCGCCGCGTCCGGAGCATGCTCGGCGATGCGGGCGCGGGCGGCGTCGTAGGCGGGGCGGTAGGGCTTGCCGATCCACACCACGTCGCGTCCGGATTCCTCGACCAGTTTGGCCAGAGCGCCGGCACACCACACCAGCTCCTGGCCCCGCTCGACGACGATGTCCGGGTTGGCGCACAGGACAGGGGTGCCGCTGGAGGCGATCTCGGCCATCTCGTCCCGGTAGTCGTCCGGGGTCTCCACGGTATCGTCGCGCAGGCCGGCGATGACGACGGCGTCCGCCTCGGCGACGTCCTCGACGAGGGTCATCTCGGGCGAATAGAGGCCGAGGTCGCGGTCCGGGCCGATGTGCTTGATCTTGCGGGCGGCCTTCTGCGCCAGCGTGCGGATCACGACGTCGCCGGACGACAGGATCCCGTCATAGGCGTCCTGCCCCGCGCCGAGCTGGGCGAGGTGGCGCCGCACCACGTCGGACGGCCGGGGCGCGTTGGTCATCAGGACCACCGTCCCCCCAGCGCGGAAGCGGGAGAGGGCGTCGCTGGCGGCCGGATGCGCCGACACGCCGTCGTGCAGGACGCCCCAGACGTCGCACAGGATGGCATCGTAGTCGTCCGCGATGGCGGACAGGCCGGGGAGCGCGTGGGGCATAAGATCTGGCGAAACGTGTGGACGGGGGGTGGACGGGAGGCGACCGCAACGTGTGCACCGCCCGCCTGCCCTAGCGCAATCGGGCCACTCATCATAGACCCGGTGAGGCAGGCGAGGGTCGAGCATCACGCATGGCACGCCCGCGCCGCCTCTTCTGACGCATTCCGACGTGCGAGGCTTTCCCTTCGTGAGCGACGCGCCGATCATCACCGCAGCCTCGGTCCGCCGGCTCGACGAGCGGCTGATCGACAAGATCGCCGCGGGCGAGGTGGTGGAGCGGCCGGCGAGCGCGGTGAAGGAACTGGTGGAGAATGCGCTCGACGCGGGGGCGCGGGCGATCGACGTCACGGTCGAGGCCGGCGGAACCGCGCTGATCCGCGTCGCCGACGACGGGCACGGCATCCGCGTCGAGGAACTGCCGCTGGCGGTGCAGCGCCACTGCACCTCCAAGCTGGTGGATGCGGCGGGCCTCTCGGCGATCCTGACGATGGGCTTCCGCGGCGAGGCGCTCCCGTCGATCGGCGCCGTCGCCCGGCTCTCGGTGGTCAGTCGTCACCGGGACGGCGACGCGGCCGGGATCACCGTGGCGGGCGGGCGCGTCGGCGAGGTGGAGCCGGCGGCCCGTGCGGTGGGGACGACCGTGGAGGTGCGCGACCTCTTCTATGCGACGCCGGCGCGGCTGAAGTTCCTCAAGTCGGAGCGCGCCGAGGCGGGTGCGGTGTCGGATACGGTGAAGCGCCTCGCCCTCTCGGCGCCGCACGTGGCCTTCACGCTGACGCTGAACGGGCGGCGGCAGGAGTTCCCCGCCGGCACGCCGCGCCAGCGCGCCCGCGACGTGTTGGGCGCTGACTTCGCCGACGAGGCGATCGACCTCGACATCGAACGGCACGGGGTGCGGCTCGTCGGCCATCTCGGGCTGCCGACCTCGGGTCGCGCGTCGAGCCAATATACGTACGCGTTCGTCAACAACCGCGTGGTGCGCGACAAGCTGATCGCCCAGGCGATGCGCGCCGGCTACCAGGACGTGATGGCCCGCGACCGCCACCCGGTGGCGATCCTCTGGCTCACGATCGATCCCGCGGCGGTGGACGTCAACGTGCATCCGGCCAAGGCCGACGTGCGCTTCCGCGACGCCAACGCGGTGCGCGGCCTCATCGTCACCGCCTTCCGCCGCGCGCTGGCCGAAGCGCCGCCCACGGCCTCGCACAGCGTCGCCACGGCGGCGCTGGCGGCGCTCTCGGCGCGCCGGCCGTCCTCCTCGCTGGTGGAGACAGACGATGCGCCCGCCCACGCGCCGCAGGGCTTCGCGGCGCCGGCGACGCCGTTCACCGCCCGCTCGTCGCCGTCCTACACCGCGCGGCCGTCCTTTCCGCCGCGGGGCCGTGCCTTCCACTCCGCGCCGCCCGCCCCCCGCACCGCGGCGCCGGCGCCCGGCGAGTGGGTGCCGGACGATCCGGCCGACGCGCCGGACGGTTCCGCGCACCCGCTGGGCGCGGCCGTCGCGCAGGTGCACGGCAACTACATCCTGGCCCAGTCCGCGCACGGGCTCGTCGTGGTGGACCAGCACGCCGCGCACGAGCGCATCGTCTACGAGGCGCTGAAGGCCTCGGCGGCGACGCGCGAGCCGGCCGCACAGGGGCTGCTGATCCCCGAGGTGGTGGAGCTGCCGGCCGAGGATGTCGACCGTCTGGCCGAGCACGCCGAGACCTTCGCCCGGCTCGGCCTCACCCTGGAGCCGTTCGGCGCCGGCGCGGTCGTCGTGCGGGAGACCCCGGCGGCGCTGGGCACGTTCGACATCGCCAAGCTGGTGAAGACCCTGGCCGACGAGATCGCCGACTGGGGCGCCGCCGGGGCACTGGAAGCAAGGCTCGATCATGCGGCCGCCACGATGGCGTGCTACGGCTCGGTCCGCTCCGGTCGCGCGCTCAAGGTCGAGGAGATGAACGCGCTGCTGCGGCAGATCGAGACGACCCCCTCCGCGGGGCAGTGCAACCACGGCCGGCCGACCTTCGTGTCGCTGTCGCTGGCCGAGATCGAAAAGCTGTTCGAACGGCGATGACGATGTCCTTCGATACCGAGGTCCGCGTCTATTTCGAGGACACGGACTTTTCCGGCCGCGTCTATCACGGCGCCTTCATCCGCTTCCTGGAGCGGGGGCGCACCGAGTTGTTGCGCGCCTCCGGGCTCGACCATGCGGCGCTGGCCGCGCTGACCCCGCCGATCTACTTCACGCTGCGACGGATCGATGTCCAATTCCACGGCCCGGCGGTGATCGACGACCTGCTGCGGGTGACGACGACGCCGATCGAGGCCGGCCGCGCCAACTTCCTGCTGCGACAGGAGATCTCGGTGGGGGAGCGGCGCATCGTCTCGGCGGTGGCCGACCTGTGTCTGATCGACCCGCGGGGCCGGCCGCAGCGCCCGCCGGCCGACGTGCGCGCCGCGCTGTCCCCCGCGCCGCAAGGATAACCCCTCCGGTCCCGGCCTTTCTGTCGCCGATTGGCGCGGGCAGCGCGCCCCGCGGCAGGCTCGCCTGGCCGATGCATGATGCCGGCGGCTGCGGATCCGGGGGCTTCGGCGGCGTCCGATCCGGCTCGGTGGCCCCGGTTTGTACCGCCGTTCACGTCCTGCTGAATTTCCTGCAAGTTGGCATGGCTCTAGCCACATCGAGAGCGACGCGTTAGAGGGACCGCGGTTCAATGCGGTCGGTATCGCTTGACTGTGACTTTGGCTCTTGGAGTTTTGAGTGTGACGCGCAGCCGGATGGCCCGACGGCCGTTTCCCCTCGCCGGCGCGACCACGGTCGCGGGCCGGAGGGATCGTGCCTGATGGGTGACGAATTCTCTTTGGTGTCGCTGTTTCTGCAGGCGCACATCGTCGTAAAGCTCGTGATGATCGGTCTGATCCTCGCCTCGTGCTGGTGCTGGGCGATCATCTTCTACAAATCCGTGGCCTTCCGTCGCATCCGCGGCCGGATCGTCGCCTTCGAGGACGACTTCTGGTCCGGCCAGTCGCTGGAGGAGCTGTACCAGAAGCGCGAGGACGACGAGCCGGACGGGGTCGCGGCGGTTTTCGTCGCCGCCATGCGCGAGTGGAAGAAGAGCCACGAGGGCAACCGCCCCGCGCTCGCCTCGCTCGCCGACCGGATCGACCGCGTGATGTCGATGACCCTGGCGCGCGAGGGCGAGCAGATGGAGCGCGGGCTGATGGTGCTCGCCTCGGTCGGCTCCGCGGCGCCCTTCATCGGCCTCTTCGGCACCGTCTGGGGCATCATGAGCTCGTTCCAGGCGATCGCGGCGTCCGAATCGACGAACCTCGCGGTCGTCGCGCCCGGTATCGCCGAGGCGCTGCTGGCGACCGCGCTCGGTCTTCTCGCCGCCATTCCGGCGACCATCTTCTACAACAAGCTCGCGACCGACGTGGGTCGCATCTCCTCTCAGATGGAGGGGTTCGCCGACGAGTTCCTGGCGATCCTCTCGCGGGAGATCGATGAGCGGCGTTAGGAGGCTTTTCGTATGGGGATGAGTAGCCCCACGGGTGGCCGTCGTGCCGGTCGCGGCCGGCGCCGCGCCCGCTTCCAGCCGATGGCCGAGATCAACGTCACCCCGTTCGTGGACGTGATGCTCGTGCTGTTGATCATCTTCATGGTCTCGGCGCCGCTTCTCACAGTGGGCGTGCCGATCGACCTACCGGAGAGTCAGGCCAATCCGATCGAGGGCCGCACGGACCCGATCAATATCTCCATCACCCCCGACGGCGCGATCTACGTCAACGAGGCGGAAGTGGCGATCACCCAGCTCGTCGACCGGCTGAGCCAGGAAACCGCGGGCAACTTCGAGGAGCGCATCCAGGTGCGTGGCGACGCGGCCGCGAACTATGGCATCATCATGCGCGTGATGGGTCGTCTCAACCGCGCCGGCTACAATCGTCTCGCCCTCGTCACGACCGAGGAGCCGCGCTGACATGCGCGCCGCCTTCATCGCCTCGGGCATCTTGCACCTGCTGATCCTCGCCGCGGCGATCATCACGCTGCCGTCGAGCCAGGGGTTCACGCCCCCGCCGGTCGCGGCGCTGCCGATCGAGATCATCACGATCGACGAGAAGACCGACATCACCGAAGGCAACCCCGAGGAGCAGGTCGTCGCCATGGCGCCCGCGCCCGAGACGGTGGAGAGCGAGACCGAGGCGGAGCCCGAGGCGATGCCCGGCGCCACCGACACCGAGGCGGAGACGATCGCCACCAACGATGACGCGATCGATTCGCAGGCCGAATCCTCCGCGCCCGACGAGGCCGGCGAGCCCGAGCCGCAGCCGGACGAGGCCGAGCCGGTCGACGAGGTGACGCAGGAGGCCGTGCCCGAGGTGACGCCGGAGCCGGACCCGGTCGAGACGCCGCCCGAGACCGCTGCGGCACCCGAGCCGGAGCCCGAGCCCGCCGAGCCGGAGCCGACCGAAACCGCCGCGGCCGCGCCCGAGCCGCAGCCGGAGGTCGTCGAGGCTCCCGCGCCGGCGCCCGTGCCGGAGACGGTGGTGCCGCGCTCGCGCCCGCAGCCGCCGCGCCGCACCCGCACGGCGCGCCAGGAGACGCCGCCGGAGGACACCTTCAACGCCGACCGGATCTCCTCGCTGATCAACCGCACCGCGCCGTCCGGCGGCGGCAGCGGGCGCGCGCAGGCGAGCGCCGGCACCAACGTCGGGCGCGCCGACGCGCCGCAGACCGCGACCTTTACCGACGCGCTGATGCACCGGCTGCGCGAGTGCTGGCTCCGTCCCGCCGCCGTCGGCCAGGAGGAGGAACTCGCCATCGTGGTGCAGTTCAACCTGACGCCCGACGGCAAGCTGGAACGGATCGTCGACGTTCGCGCCCGCGGCATCGGCCCGATCTTCGACGTCGCGGCCGAGGCCGCGCGCCGCGCGGTTCTGAAATGCGCGCCGTACGACTGGCTGCCCGCGGACCAGTACGACCTCTGGCGCGAGCTGCAGGTCACGTTCGACCCGCGCGAATTCGGATGACCCCCGCGGGCCACGGTGGAGAGATCCGCCGCGGCGCGGGACGAGATTATCGTCGACCGACCCACCCGGGCTGGCGAGGGATCGCCCGCTGGCCTAGGAAGGACTTATTCCAATGAAGGGTGTGCTCATGCTCTCGCGCATCAGACTGTTCCTGGCTGCACTGGCGACGATGGCCGCTTTATCGTCACCGGCGAGCGCGCTCGTCTCGATCGAGGTGACCGGCGGCGACGTGCGTCCGCTGCCGATCGCCGTCCCCTACTTCGCCAGCGCCGATCCGACGATGGGCCAGCAGATCGCCGACGTCGTGATGAACGATCTCGTCAGCTCCGGTCTCTTCGCCGGGATCGATCGCACCCAATATTCCCCGCCCACGCTGGGGGTCGAGGTGGTGCCGGCGTTCGCCAACTGGCGCGCCATCGGTGCCGAGGCGCTGGTCAGCGGCACCGTGATCCCCGAGGGAGGGCAGCTGCGCGTCGAGTTCCGCCTGTGGGACCCCCTGCAGGAGCAGCAGGTCGTCGGCCAGCAGTTCACCACGACGCCCGACAACTGGCGCCGCGTCGCCCACATCGTCGCCGACGCGATCTACGAGCGGCTGACCGGCGAAAGCGGCTACTTCGACACCCGCATCGTCTTCGTCGCCGAATCCGGGCCCAAGAACGCGCGCGTGAAGCGCCTCGCGATCATGGACCAGGACGGCTACAACCTGACCTACCTGACCGACGGCAGCACGCTGGTGCTGACCCCGCGCTTCAGCCCCGCCGGCCAATACGTCACCTACATGAGCTACGAGGGCGCGCAGCCGCAGGTCTTCCTGCTCGACGTCGAGACGGGGCGGCGGCAGCTCCTGTCGAAGGCGGCGAGCATGAGCTTCGCGCCGCGCTTCTCGCCGGACGGGTCGACGGTGGTGATGAGCATCCAGGAGGGCGGCAACTCCAACATCTTCGCGATGAGCCTGCAAGGCGGGCAGCCGCGCCGCCTGACCAACACCCCGGCGATCGACACCGCTCCGTCCTACTCTCCGGATGGCCGGCAGATCGTCTTCGAGAGCGACCGCGGCGGCAGCCAGCAGCTGTACGTCATGAATGCCGACGGGTCGGGCCAGCAGCGGATCTCCTACGGTGACGGTCGCTATTCCACGCCGGTCTGGTCGCCGAAGGGAGATCTCATCGCCTTCACCAAGCAGGCGCAGGGGCGCTTCGCGATCGGCGTCATGAACCCCGACGGCTCCGGCGAGCGCATCCTCACCTCCGGCTTCCACAACGAGGGACCGACCTGGGCGCCCAACGGCCGCGTCATCGCCTTTTTCCGCGATGCGGGCGGGCCGCAGGGCGGGCCGGGGATCTGGACGGTCAACGTCACCGGCCGCAACGAGCGGCAGCTGCGGCTGAACACGATGGCCTCGGACCCGGCCTGGTCGCCGCTGCGGCGCTAGCGAGCGCCGCCCGGTCGGCCGCGCCGGGCCGCTTCGACGATGCAGGAATGACGGGCCGCCGCGTCGATCCTCGACGGCGGCCGTTCGCACCGGCCGGGCCGTGAGCCGTGACCAGCGGCCGCGGGTGCGACCGCGGGTCAGCCGCGCGCGCGGCGGCGCCAGAGGGCGACGCCCGACACGCCCAGCAGCGCGGCGGCGAGGCCGTACCAGGTCAATGCGTAGCCCAGGTGGTTGTTGGTGAACGTGATGCGGCTCTCGCCGGCCTGTGGCAGGCCGCCGGCCGGCGTCTCCTCGGCCACGAGGTCGATCTGGTAGGGGGCGATCGGGCCGGGCGCGCCGAGCGCTTCGGCGATGGCGCCGATGTCGCGCGCGTAGAAGATGCGGGCGGCCGTGTCGGGCGCGGGGGTGATGAAGCTCGGCGGGTCGTCCCGGCGGATCAGGCCCTCGACGGTGACGGTGCCCCGCGGCGGCGCGGCGTCCGGGCGCGTCGCCGGGTCGCGCCTGTCCTCGGGGATGAAGCCGCGGTTGACGAGGACCGTCCAGCCGTCCTCGGTCACGAACGGGACGAGCACCATGTACCCGGGACCGCCGAGCGGACCGTTCGGCTCGCCGAGCGCGATCCAGAAGAAGGCCTCGACCGGGGCGAAGCTGCCGGTGAGCGCGACTCTACGGTAGCGCCAGTCGTCGATCGGGAAGGCGGCGGGTCGGCTGCCCCATTCGTCCGGCCCGGGCGCGGGGACGGCGGGGGCGGCGGGTCGCTCCGCCGCCGCGGCGATCAGCGCCTCTTTCCATTCGAGGCGCTGAAGCTGCCAGGTGCCGAGGCCGATCAGGATGACGAAGGCCCCGGCGATGGCGACCGCGAGCAGGAGGCGCCGCAAGGCGCGCTCCCCTTAGTGGACGAGTTCGCTGGCGCCCCAGACGTAGATGCACAGGAACAGGAAGAGCCACACCACGTCGACGAAGTGCCAGTACCATGCCGCCGCCTCGAACCCGAAGTGCGCGTCCTTGGTGAAGTGCCCGGCGTAGACGCGGAACAGGCACACCGCCAGGAACACCGTTCCGACGAAGACGTGGAAGCCGTGGAAGCCCGTCGCCATGAAGAACGGCCCGCCATAGAGCGACCCGGAGAACGAGAACGACGCGTGCGTGTACTCGTAGATCTGCACGGTGGAGAACAGGAGGCCCAGGAGCACGGTGCAGATGAGGCCCCACTTGAGACCCTCGCGGTCGTCCTCCAGCAGCGCGTGATGCGCCCAGGTGGCGGTGGTGCCGGAGAGCAGCAGGATCATGGTGTTGAAGAGCGGCAGGTGCCAGGGGTCGAACGTGTGGATCGACTCCGGCGGCCATTGACCCCCTGTGACATCGAGCCGGCCGTAGGTCGTCGGATCGCCGGGGAAGAGCGCAGCGTCGAAGTAGGCCCAGAACCAGGCGACGAAGAACATCACTTCGGAGGCGATGAACAGGATCATGCCGTAGCGCAGGTGCAGCTTGACCACCGGCGTGTGGTCGCCGCGGAGGGATTCCTTGGTGGTGTCCGTCCACCACAGCGCCATGGTCGCGACCACCAGGGTCGTGCCGACGGCGAAGATGCCCCAGCCGGCGAGGTTCATGCCCGCCAGCGGCAGCTCGTCGCCCGAGTGCCAGCGCATGAAGGCCACGGCGCCGAACATCATCACGAACGCGCCGAGCGAGCCCATGATCGGCCAGGGGCTGGGTTCAAGGATGTGATAGTCGTGGTGCTTCGCCGCGCCTGCCATTGTCATTCCCTCTTCGCGCGTTCCGCGCGGATCCTCTCGGGGAGACCCCGTTCGCCCTGCCGGATTTTCGCCCGGCGTGTTCTTCTCCGGACGGGGTCCGGAAGCCCGTTCGGGGCGGGCCCGCGGTCCGCCGCCGTGCTCGTGCGCGGGGCCGCGCGGCCGCCGCATCGTCTCCCCCGGAGCTTGCCGGGAGGGTGCCGCGTGACGCGGCCGAAACTCCGCCGGGGGGCCCGGCGCACATGCCGCCGGCCCGCTCCGACCCTCGTTGTCTTTGCCACGCCGCCGAGGCGACGTCGACCGTTCAGCTCGCCGTCTGCGCCTTGAAGAAGGTGTAGGACAGCGTGATCACATGCACGTTCTTGGCGTCGCGATCCTCGTCGAATTCCGGGTCGACATAGAAGACGACCGGGATGCGCCGCGTCTCGTTGGCTTCGAGCGGCTGCGCGGTGAAGCAGAAGCAGTCGATCTTGGTGAAATAGCCGCCGCCCTGGAACGGGGTGACGTTGTAGACCGACTGGCCGACCGTGTGCTCGTCCGAGAGGTTGGTGATCTCGTACT
Organism: Acuticoccus sp. I52.16.1; assembly: GCF_022865125.1. Taxonomy (NCBI): domain Bacteria; kingdom Pseudomonadati; phylum Pseudomonadota; class Alphaproteobacteria; order Hyphomicrobiales; family Amorphaceae; genus Acuticoccus; species Acuticoccus sp. I52.16.1. The sequence goes on from NZ_CP094828.1 coordinate 2,918,585, forward strand.
CGGCGGTCACCACCTCGCCGACCTTGACCTTCATCGTCCGCTGCACCGGCTTGAAGGTCCACGGCAGGTTGGACTGGATGTTGGCGTCGAACCGGATGGTCAGCTCGCGCTCGCCGACCTCGAGGCCGGGCACCGCCTCGACCGTGGCGATGGAGGGCGTGCCGTCGAACCCGGTGACGCGGCAGAAGAGGTCGTACAGCGGGACGGAGGCGAAGGCCGCGCCCACCATCAGCGACACGAACGCCGCGCACGCCAGCGCGATGCGGATGTGGCGCTTGTCGCCGCTCACGACGTGACCCCCGGCGTGTTGGCGGTCATCTGCAGGATGGTGATGGCGTAGAAGATCGCGACCAGCGACACGAGCACCACCGCGATCGCGACGGAGCGCTTGCGTTGCCGGCGTCGTCGCTCTGCGTCGACGTCGGCCTGGGTGCGGGGCTGGGGGGCGGCGGGTTCGGTCATCATGTCAAAAGGTCGGCGATCACCCCGTCGGCCATCAGCGCGCCGAAGAGGGCGAAGAGGTAGAGGATGGAGACGCCGAACAGACGCCCGGCGTGACGCCGCTCGTCCTGGGGCCCGGCGCGGCGCAGCAGGACCGCCCGCTGCACGAGCCAGGCGCCGAGGCCCGCCGCGACGATGGCGTAGCCGATGCCGGCATAGCCCAGCACGGTCGGCAGGAGGCCGGAGAGGGCGGTCAGCACAGCGTAGACGAGGATGTTGAGTGTCGTCGTCTCGCGGCTGGCGACGGAGGGGAGCATGGGGACGCCCGCCGCGGCGTACTCGTCCCGCTTCAGGATGGCGAGGGCCCAGAAGTGCGCCGGGGTCCACAGGAAGATGATCGTGAACATGACGATCGGCTCCAGCGAGACCGAGCCGGTGACCGCGGCCCAGCCGACGACCGGCGGCAGGGCGCCGGCCGCGCCGCCGATGACGATGTTCTGCGGCGTCCGCCGCTTCAGCCACACGGTGTAGACGACGACGTAGAAGGCGATGGTGAGCGCCAGCAGGCACGCCGCCGTCCAGTTGGAGGCGAAGGCCAGGAGGACGACCGAGCCGGAGGCGAGCACCGTGCCGAAGCCGAGCGCGGTCTCGCGGTCGATCCGGCCGGAGGGGATCGGGCGCAACGCGGTGCGGGCCATCAGGCGGTCGATGTCGGCGTCGAGGCCCATGTTGAGGGCGCCGGATGCGCCGGCGCCGAGCGCGATGGCCAGCAGCGAGACGGCGGCGAGGACCGGATGCAGGTGGCCCGGCGCCAGCAGGATGCCGGCGAAGGCGGTGAACACCACCAGCGACATGACGCGCGGCTTGAGAAGATCGACGAAGTCCCCAGGCGTTGCGCCGAGATCGACCAGACCCAGCGAATCACCGTCCCGAACTGACATTCTCGTTCCTCCGATCCATCGATCCGCCGGGAGTCCCGGCGGCCTGGAGCCCTCGCGGGCCGCATGCGGCACCTTGCGGTGCGGTCGTCTCCGTGTCCGCCGGTCGCCGTGCCGCCCGAGCCCGTGGCACGGGTGACGGCGCGGTCCGGGCGGCGGGGCCGGGTGGGCCTTGGGGATCGCGAGCGGGGCGCTCGGGATGCCCAAGGCCCGGTCGGGCCGTCGAACGGCGACGCCGCCCGGAGGCGGCGCCGCGGAAATCGGGGGCGACGGGGACCCGTCGCCCGGCTGCCGCGTCAGCGGATCTGCGGCAGCGTCTCGAACTGGTGGTAGGGCGGGGGAGAGGACAGCGTCCACTCCAGCGTGGTCGCGCCCACGCCCCAGGGATTGTCGGCCGCCTTGCGGTGGCGCAGCAGCGCGTCGACCATGGTCCAGATGAAGGCCACCATCGCGACGACGGTGATGTAGATGCCGATCGACGAGATCATGTTCCAGTTGGCGAAGGCGTCCGGATAGTCGACATAGCGACGCGGCATGCCCTGCAGGCCGAGGAAGTGCTGCGGGAAGAAGATCACGTTCACGCCGAGGAACATCAGCCAGAAGTGAATCTTGGACAGCGTCTCGTTGTACATGATGCCGAACATCTTCGGGAACCAGTAGTACCAGCCCGCGAAGATGGCGAACACGGCGCCCAGCGACAGCACGTAGTGGAAGTGCGCGACGACGTAGTAGGTGTCGTGGAAGGCGCGGTCGAGGCCGGCATTGGCGAGCTGCACGCCCGTCACGCCGCCGACGGTGAAGAGGAAGATGAAGCCGATCGCCCACAGCATCGGCGTCTTGAACTCGATCGAGCCGCCCCACATCGTCGCGATCCAGGAGAAGATCTTGATGCCGGTCGGCACCGCGATCACCAGCGTGGCGAAGGTGAAGTAGGCCTGCGTGTCCGGCGAAATGCCGATCGTGTACATGTGGTGCGCCCACACGACGAAGCCGACGACGCCGATCGCGACCATCGCGTAAGCCATGCCGAGGTAGCCGAACACCGGCTTCTGCGAGAACGTCGACACGATGTGGCTGACGATGCCGAAGCCCGGGATGATGAGGATGTACACCTCGGGGTGGCCGAAGAACCAGAAGAGGTGCGCGAAGAGGATCGGGTCGCCACCGGCCGACGGGTCGAAGAAGGCGGTGCCGAAGTTGCGGTCCGTCAGCAGCATGGTGATCGCGCCGGCGAGCACCGGGAGCGACAGCAGCAGCAGGAAGGCCGTGACCAGCTGCGCCCAGACGAAGAGCGGCATCTTGTGCATGGTCATGCCCGGGGCACGCATGTTGAGGATCGTGGTGATGAAGTTGATCGCGCCCAGGATCGACGCCGCGCCCGAGACGTGGATGGCGAAGATGCCGAAGTCCAGCGCCGGGCCGGGGGAGCCTTGCGTGGACAGCGGCGGGTAGAGCGTCCAGCCGCCGCCGAAGCCGTGGCCGCCGGGCTCGCCGGGCATGAAGAGCGACGTGATGAGCAGCAGGAAGGAGAAGAACAGGAGCCAGAAACTCATGTTGTTCATCCGCGGGAAGGCCATGTCCGGCGCGCCGATCATGATCGGCACGAAGTAGTTGCCGAACCCGCCGATCATCGCCGGCATCACCATGAAGAAGATCATGATGAGGCCGTGGCCGGTGGTGAACACGTTGTACATGTCACCGTTGGCGAAGATCTGCAGGCCGGGCTCCTGCAGCTCCATGCGCATCCCGACCGACAGCGCAAAACCCACAAAGCCCGCGAACAGCGCGAACATGAGGTACAGAATGCCGATGTCTTTGTGGTTGGTTGAGAAAAGCCAGCGCCGCCACCCCGTGGGATGGTCGTGGGCGTGGTCCGCTGCCGCGTAGGCCATCGATCCTCTCCGTTCGCGAATTCAGGGTGTCCGCCCTGATGTCTTTGTCCGAGGCAGCGCCTCAGGTGTAAATCAGTCCGTACCGGGCGCCGGGCCGTCGCGGCCGCGCCCGTCGTGCGTTCCGTGCGCCGCTCAGTCGGCGGCGAGCGCGGCGACGTTCTGGCCGGCGCCGCTCGCCTCGGCCTGCCAGCGAATCAGCTGGTCGTTGGCGGCGTCGGGGTCGTCCTTGGCCATCGCGGCCCACTCCTCGAACCGCTCCTGCGGCAGGACGTGCAGCTCGAGCGGCATAAAGGCGTGGTTGGCGCCGCACAGCTCCGAGCACTGGCCGTAGAAGACGCCCGTCGCCGTGGCGCGGAACCAGGTCTCGTTCAGGCGGCCGTTGATGGCGTCGGTCTTGAGGCCGAAGGCCGGCATCGCCACCGCGTGGTTCACGTCCGAGGACGTCGCCAGGACGTGGACGACGGTGTCGACCGGGACGACGAGCGGGTAGTCCACCGCCAACAGGCGCGGCACGTCGGAGTCGGTCAACCCGTAGGTTTCCTTGCGTTCGGCGCGCTGCTCGTCGTTCAGCATGTTGGAGATGATGGCGCCGACGTCGGCGTAGCCTTCGTCCATGAACTCGTACTGCCAGTACCAGGACTTGCCCGTGGCCTTCACCGTGAGCCCCGGCTCCGGAATCGTCGTCGCATTATAGAGCAGGCGGAAGGACGGGAAGGCGATCGCCACCAGGATGAGCACCGGGACGATGGTCCACACCACCTCGATCATGGTGTTGTGCGAGGTCGTCGACGGGACGGGGTTCGCGCGCTTGTTGAAACGCACGATCACCACGATCAGCAGCGCCAGAACGAACAGCGTGATCAGTGTGATGATGATGAGGGTGTACCCCTCGAACCAGCGGATCTGGCCCATGATGGGTGTCGCCGCTTCCTGCAGGCTCACGCCCCAGGGTACCGGCTGGGCCGCATTCGCCGCGGTGGCCGCCAGCATCAACGTCATCACTGCCGCGCCCAGCCGGCTCAGGGCGTCTCGCCCAATCGTTGCCATCGCCCTCATGTTTCCCGATCCCATCTCGCTCTCATCGATTAACGACGATGTTCCAAAACACAAATTTCGGAACGTCCTGAAACTTACCAACGCTGGGTTCACGCGTCCACCGGCCGAAGACGTTCCGGCTCGACCCCGACGCCCCCCCTTTAGACCCGTTCCAGCCGACTGACCACACCGTATCGGGCGCGCCGTGCCATTCCAACGCAGGAAGCGTCACACTTTCGCCTTGCGCCACGCACCCCGGCGTGCCGATCCTCGTGCTTGTCGACCGCCGGTTCGGCATCTTCGAATTCCAACTCGCAACGAGGGTCCATGCGCCGCGCCGCCGTCAAGCTGTCGATCGCCGCCGCGGCGGCGCTGACCGGGGTGGCCCCGGCCGGCGCCCAGCCGGTGCTGCCGCCCGCTCCCGTGATCGCCACATACGGCGCCTGGGCGCTGGAGTGCGAGCACACCGTCGGCGTTGCCGTGGACTCCTGTGCCGCGACGCAGACCGCGGCCCAGCAGGTCGGCGATCCGGACGCGGGCGGGGTGGTCCTCACCGTCCTCTTCGTGCGCGGTGAGGGCGGATCGGTGGAGGTGATGCGCGTCTTGGCGCCGCTGGGGGTGCTGCTCCCCTCCGGGCTCAGCCTGTCTGTGGACGGGGCGGAGGTGGGCGTCGCCGGGTTCGTGCGCTGCCTGCCGCCGGGCTGCATCTCGGAGGTGGCGCTGGGGGAGGGGCTGCGCGAGGCGCTGGTCGCCGGACGGACCGCCCAGTTCGCCGTCTCGCTCACGCCGCAGAGCCAAGCCGCCGTGCGCGTCTCGCTCGATGGGCTGGGTGATGCGCTGGACGCCCTCGCCACCGCCTCGGTTTCCGCGTCCGGAAACGACGGGGCCGGCGCGCCCGACCCTGACACCGACCAATGATTTGATCACCTTTGATCGCGGGGACGTGCACCCTCGCCGCGAAGCAGATACAGAGTCGCAGGAGTGCGCGCGACGGCGCTCTTATCGCCGCCGCGCGATAGCGTAGGAGAGTGAGGATGCTACCACGCCTTTGGGTCCTGGCCGCCGGTCTCGTGGCCGCGCTCGGATGCGCGCTGGTCGACGCGGCGCCCGCCGAGGCGCAGGGCCGGATCGTCGGGCGCTACGGAGACTGGCAGATCCGCTGTCAGGCCGAGGTCGGCGCCCCGTCCGAGCAGTGCGCGCTGGTACAGAACGTCCAGGCGCAGGACCGCGCCAACATCGCGCTCAGTGTCGTCTTCATCCGCACCGCCGACCAGCAGGTCCAGATCCTGCGCGTGCTGGCGCCGCTGGCGATCCTGCTGCCCCCCGGCCTCGGCCTCTCGATCGACAATGTCGAAGTGGGCGCCGCCGGGTTCGTGCGCTGCCTGGCGTCGGGTTGCGTGGCCGAAGTGCGGCTCGACGACGGCCTGATCGAGCGGTTCGAGGCCGGGACCACGGCCACCTTCTCGATCTTCCGCACGCCGGAGGAGGGGATCGGCATCCCGATCTCGCTGGAGGGCTTCGCCGATGGCTTCGCCGCGCTGGAGAACCCACCGACCGAGACGCTCGCCGACGTCGCCCCGCCGCGCGAGCCGGTCGCCACCAGCACCAGCTCGGTGTCCGGCATCGCCGACCTCGACACCCGCTTCACGCCGGACGATCGCACCGCGCTCGACCAGCTCCTCGAGGACGACCTCTTCCCCTACGTCGCCGGTGCGGCCGGGGCGGTCTTCCTGCTGATCGTCGTCGGCGGTCTGTTGCTGGTCCGTGGGCGCTCCAAGCCCAAGCCGCGCCGGAGCCGTCCGGCCGCCAAGGCCAAAGGCGGCAAGCGCGCCGCGCCGACGATCGTCGAGGACGCGGAGGACGACGCCGAGGGGGCCGACCTCGAGGACCTCGACGACGCGGAGGAGGATCTGCGCGACGAGCCGGTGGCGCCGACGCGGCAGCAGCCGCGGATGCTGGCGGCCCCGCGCCAGCCGCGAGCGCCGACCGATCCGGCGCCGACGCCGGTGCGCGAGCCGCGTCGCCTGCCGGGGAGCGAGGCCGGTGCGCAGGGCCAGCCGCCGCGCCGCACCGCCCCGCCGGGGCCGCGCCCGCAGACCCGCCCGCCGCGTTCTTCTTGAGCCGCGGCAGCTCAGGCGCGCCGCCGACCGCGGCTCGCGGGGCTGAATAACGGGGAAAAGTCTCCGCCCGGCGTCGTCGCGCGGGTCTGCGCAAGCGGCCCGCGCGCCGCCCGAGGCGTCGAACGCGCAGCAATGATGGCGGATGGTGAACGGCGCATCGCCGCATGGCGCCGGCCCCCGCACCGGCGGGGCTCGGATACCAGCGAGCGGGCGGTCAGGAGACTGTGTCGACCTCGAACGCCTCGGGGTCCTGGTCCTCGGTCTGCCAGACCTTCTTGAGGAGTTTGAGGAGCTGGCGCTGCTCGGCCGGGCTCAGCAGGCCGGCCTGCATGCGCGCCTCGAACGCCTCGACACGCTCGCGCTCGATGGTCGCGAGCTCTTCGCCCCGATGCGACAGGTGCAGCTCCACCGCGCGACGATCGTTGTCGGGCGTCGTGCGTTCGATGAGGTCCTGGTCCTGCAGCGCCTGGACCAGCTTCGTCATGTGCGCGGGCTTGAGCAGCAACGTCGACGCGAGATGACCCTGACGGATGCCGGGATTGGCCTGAATGAGGGTCAACGCCACGAGTTCCACGCTGGAGAGCCCGGCATCGCGGAAGGCCGGCTCGATCCGCCGCGCGCACCGCACCGACGCCAGGCGCAGGTTCAGCGCCAGCGAGCGGTCCAGCACCCGCGTGTCGATGACGCCGGGCCATGCGCTCACGGTGCGTGCCGTCAGTCCGCCGCCGGCGCCGCGCGCCGCCGGCACGCGTTTGCCACGATTGCGGGTCGGACGCCCATGTCGCGGTGCATTCTCATGATTCATTCCCCCACCCCTGAAAGCGTGCATCGGCAGAATACCTGGCCCATCAGTATTCGCTTTATGAAGCGATCCTCATCACCAGAGGAATACGATCCGGGGAAGTGAAAGGATGACATCAGATCCGCATCACTGATCAATATTTCAGACACGTGCCGCTAACGCGTTGATCTCGCAGCGACCGTCTCCCGAAATATCACCTTTGTGACGCCTTGCACCAGTGCCGATCACGCAACCCTCCTACGAAGTTGCGTATGTGCCGCATAAAGTGTGATCGCCGCGGCGTTGGATACGTTGAGCGAGGCGAGGGCTCCCGGGACCTCGATGGCGGCCACCGTGTCGCAGTTGGCGCGCACGCCGGGCCGCACGCCCTTGCCTTCGGCGCCGAGGACGAAGGCATAGCGCTCCGCGGCCGGCAGATCGCTCATCGACATCTCGGCCTCGCTGTCGAGCGCGACGGTGTAGAAGCCGGCCGCCTTCAGCGCGTCGACCGAGCGGGACATGTTCGTCTCCACCGCGATCGGCACCATGTCCAGCGCCCCGGAGGCGGACTTGGCGAGCACGCCGGTCTCCGACGCGCTGTGGCGTCGCGTGACGACGACGCCGTCCGCCTGGAACGCGGCCGCAGACCGCAGGATCGCACCGACATTGTGCGGATCGGTGATCTGGTCGAGGCACAGGACCAGACGCCCTTCGCCGAGCGTGGCGATATCGACCCCGTCGAGCGGCGAGACCCGCAGCGCGACCCCCTGGTGGACCGCGTCTCCGAGCAGCTTGTTGAGGCGGCGCACGTCGACGGTCTCGGCATCGATCCGGCGGGGCAGGGGCTCGAGCCGGCGCATGGCGTTGGTGGTCGCCATCATCGCGTGGACGGCGCGCCGGGGGTTGGCGAGGGCCGCGCGCACGGCATGCAGACCGAAAAGCCAATAAGGCTCAGATTCATCCATAGTTGCTTCGTGACTCGTCGTTGACATCGCGGCGCGTACAGCCTAACACGCCGCGACACATCGGAGGGGTGCCCGAGTGGCTAAAGGGGGCGGACTGTAAATCCGCTGGCTATGCCTACGTTGGTTCGAATCCAACCCCCTCCACCATCCCGCTTCCGCGATCTTCCCCAACCTGACGGAGCCCGTCTCATCGGAGCCTCACCGCGCGATTCGTGACGCCTTCGTGGCGCCGTGATGCCGCCGTGGGCGTCAAGGGTGCGCGTCGACCCGGCCGTGGGTCGCGAGGTGGTCGAGGACCAGGCGCACGCGGGCCGGCAGCGGACCGCCGGACTTCAGCCACAGCGCGTGAAACGGTTCGCGGTCGCCGATGTCGACCTCGCGCAGCAGGGGGACGAGGCGGCCGGCCGAGATGTCGTCCCGGACGGTGAACGCGGTGAGTCTCGCGAGACCGAGGCCGGCCCGCGCCATGTGCCGGATGCCCTCGCCGTCGCTCGCCGTCAGCGCCACCCGCGTGTCGAGCGGGCGGCCGCCGTCCGCGGGGTCGAACGGCCAGATTGCCTCCCGCCGCCGATAGCCGAGGCCGATGAGGTCGTGCGCGGCGAGGTCGCGCGCCGTCTCCGGCGTGCCGCGGGCCGCGAGGTAGGCGGGCGCGGCGACGACCATCCGCCCCGACGCCCCCAGTCCGCGTGCCACCAGCGCCGATGACGGCATCTCCCCGGCCCGCACGGCAATGTCCGCCTCCGCCTCGATCAGGCCGACGACCGTGTCCGTCTCGCTGACGACGATGCGCAGCGCAGGGTGCGCCGCGCGCAGCCTCCCTATCGCCGGATAGAGAATGTGATGCGCGTAGGAGGCCGAGGTGGTGACATGCACCGTACCGACCGGCCGACCGCCGCGCGCCGCCTCGTCCTCGGCCGCCTCGAGATCGGTCAGGATGCCGGCCGCGCGCAGGTGGAAGCCGCGCCCCTCGTCCGTCAGCGTCAGGCCGCGTGTGGTGCGGGCGACGAGCCGCGCACCGAGCCGGCGCTCCAGCCGCGCGACGGCCTTGGAGACGGCCGACGGCGTCAGTCCCGTGGCCCGGGCGGCGGCGGAGAAGTTTCCCTCCGCCGCGACGACCGCGAAGACCTCCAGCTCGCGCAGGCGCGACGGATCCCCCAGCATCTGTGCCTCGAATTCATAGAACTTCGGAATCTCGGCGATCTACGCATGGCGAGCCGCGGCACGCAAATAGGCTCGCGACAGCGGCGCTCTCCCGCCGACACCCGCCAACACCGGCCGGCGCCCCGCGGCGCGGCGCTCGCCCAATTGCGATGGAGCTTCCCCATGGATATCCGCCAACTCGGCCGCTCGGGCCTTCGCGTTCCCGCTCTCTCGTTCGGCGCGGGCACCTTCGGCGGCACCGGCCCCCTCTTTTCCAATTGGGGCCGGACCGACGTCGCCGAGGCGCGCCGCCTCGTCGAGATCTGCCTCGAGGCCGGCGTCACCCTGTTCGATACCGCCGACGTCTACTCCGACGGGCGCTCCGAAGAGGTGCTGGGCGCCGCGCTGGAAGGGCTGCGCGAGCGAGCGCTGATCTCGACCAAGACGGCGCTGCCGACTGGCGAGGGGCCGAACGAATGGGGTGTCTCCCGCGCCCGCCTCGTCGGTGCGGTGGACGCCGCGCTGCGCCGCCTGCGGACCGACCGGATCGACCTGATGCAACTCCACGCGTTCGACGGCTCCACCCCGGTCGACGAGCTTCTCCACACCGTCGACACCCTGGTGCGTGCCGGTAAGGTGCTCCATTGGGGCGTGTCGAACTATCCGGGCTGGGCGTTGATGCAGCTTCTGGAACGGGCGGACCGGCATGGCCTGCCGCGCCCGGTGGTCCATCAGGTCTACTATTCGCTGGTCGGGCGCGACTATGAGTGGGACCTGATGCCGCTCGGCGCGCGCGAGGGGGTCGGCGCGATGGTGTGGAGCCCGCTCGGATGGGGGCGCCTCACCGGCAAGATCCGCCGCGGTGCGCCGCTCCCCGAGGGATCGCGGCTGCACGAGACGGCAGATTTCGGCCCCCCGGTCGACGAGGCGCTGCTCTACGACGTGGTCGACGTGCTGGAGGCGGTGGCCGCGGAGGCGGGCCGCAGCGTGCCGCAGGTGGCGCTCGCCTGGCTCCTCGCCCGGCCGACCGTCGCCAGCGTCATCGTCGGCGCGCGCAACGAGGAGCAGTTGCGGCAGAACCTCGGCGCCGTCGGCTGGTCGCTCGGCGCGGAACAGGTCGCCCGCCTCGACGCCGCGTCGACGCGCGAGGCCGCCTATCCGGCCTTCCCCTACCGTCGCCAGGAGGGGTTTGCCCGTCTGTTTCCGCCGCTGGTGTAGTGCGCGAGGACGGCCGCGCCGGCGGGCCGCGGAGCGTGACATCACGGTCGTGTGCGTGTCGCAGAATCGGCGGTCTCGTCGGCCACGTCGTGCAGGACCGTCCTGGGGGGGCCAGTTCCACCGCGATCGCCATCGACCGCACCGCGGCGCAACCCGGCTATCTGCAGATCGCCGACGCACCATCGTCGTGCCGCTGCTGGGGCGCAGCGTGCAGTTCGCGGTGGTGCTGGCCACGCTCGCCTCGTTCCAGATCCTCGTGCCCGTCCTGATGCTCACCAAGGGCGGCCCCGACGGTGCGACCGATCTCGCCGGCTTCCAGATCTACGAGACCGGCTTCGTCTACTTCGATCCCGGCATGGCGAGCGCGATGTCCATCGTCCTCATCGCCGGCCTCGTCGGCGTGATCGCGTTGCAGCTGCGGCTCTTGCGCGTCACTTGGTCCTACGAGTGAGCGCGGTGCGCGGCGCCCTCGTCACCAAGCTTCTGGTGCTGGTCTTGTTCGTCGGTCCGGTCCTGCTGCTCGTCTCGGGCTCGTTCCGGGACAATCAGGAGATGTACCGCTACGCCGGCGACCTGTCGCTCTGGACCGTCCTGCCCCGCGCGCCGACGCTCGACGGCTACGCCCGCGCCCTCGCGTTGCCGCTCTTTCCCCGCCAACTCGTCAACACGGTCTTCCTTTCGTCGTGATGGCGAGCGCGACGACGGCGACGAGCCTGCTCGCCGCCTACGCGCTGGCTGCGGTTCCGGGGGGCGCGAGACGGTCTTCCTGGTCATGATGACGACGCTCTTCATCCCGGTCGACGTGGTGCTGCCGCCGCTCTTCTTCGTCGTCGCCGACCTGCGCCTCCGCGACAGTCCTTGGGGGCTGGCGCTGCCGTTCGTGGACGGCGCCGCCATCGGCGCCCCCTGCGAGGCGACTGAGGCGTAGCGTGCCATCGCATATCCGGTGGCCGTCGCACCGGCGCCCGGCGCCGGGTCGCGGGGCGCGCCGGCCGTGCCGGTGAGCGTGCGCTCCCGCGGCCGGCGCCGTCAGAGGCCGATCACGTCCGCCCCGGCGATGTCCGCCACCGAGACGCCGACGACCACCGCGATCAGCTCTGCGCCCGCGAAGATGTGGGTGCCGTTGCCGGCCGCCTCGAAAGTGAGGTCCTGTGCGCTCAGGTCACCGGTCAGGCCGAGGATGTCGCCGGCGGCGAAATCGCGGATGACGTCGGTACCGGGGAGGTCCTGAAGCGCGAAGACGTCCGCCCCCGCACCGCCGACGAGGACGTCGTCGCCGCGTCCGCCGACCAGCGTATCGTCGCCGGCCCGGCCGAAGAGGAAGTCGTCGCGGTCGCCGCCGTCCAGGCTGTCGTCGCCGGGACCGCCGGCCAGCGTGTCGGCGCCGCCGCCGCCGGCGATGCTGTCGTCCCCCGCGCCGCCGATCAGGGTGTCCTCACCGCCGCCGCCGTCGACCGTGTCGTTGCCGTGGCCGCCGGTGAGACTGTCGTAGCCGGTCCCACCGGCGACGATATCGTCCCCCGGCCCGGCGACGAGGCGGTCCGCCCCGGCCCCGCCGACCAGCGTGTCGTCGCCGCCGCGGGCGAAGAAGGCGTTCGCCCCGGCGTTGCCGTAGAGCGCATCGTGCCCGGCCGACTGCGTGTTGATGGGGGCGCTCGTCCAGCCCGGTATCTCGGAGACCAGCTTCGGCTTGAAGCCGTTGGGCTGCGAGGTCGCCGTCTCGGCATAGATGCCGTAGTCCTTCTCCCATCCGGAGGCCGCCGGCCGGTCGAACGCGAGGAAGGCGAACAGCGGGACCGTCTTGCCGCCGGCGTCGCGCTGGTCCCCGAGCCAGTCGAAGATCTGGCCGATCACGTCGGCCTGCTTGTTCGCGCCGTAATAGGCCGAATAACCCGTTTCGCCGACGAACGGCTCCAGCGAGCCGCCGACCGCGCCGTCCACCGAATCGAAGTAGTCGATCACCGCGCCGAAGTCGGTGCTCTTGGCCGGGGCGCCGTTCACGGCCGGAGTGTACTGGTTGAAGAGGACGAACGGCTCGCCGCCGTTCCAGGTCCCGGCCCAGTGCCGCGAGATGTAGTCCGTCACCTCCGACGCGACGGCATTGGAGGACGGATCGCCCAACGGGTAGTTGGCGATGGTGGTCGAAACCGGGATGCTGGCGAGCCCCTTGGCCGCCAGCGACGCCTTCAGGTTTTCGAACGCGCTCTCGATCCAAGGCACGTAGTTGGCGAACGCGGGGTCGGTCGGCGGAGGGCCGTTGGCGTCGATCTCGTTGCCGAGGAGGATCGTCTTCAGGCTCGTCTTGACCGCGGTCACCGAGCCGAACGAGGCGATCAGCATGTCGACCCAGCCGTCGGTGTAGGTGGAGCTGGTCATCAGGCCGGCGGTCCACGTGCCGGTCGTGGTGTCGAGCTGGGCAAGTGCGCTGCTGTTGGTGCCCATCACGAGCTCGACGCCCGGCTCGGCCACCACCGCGGCGATCACCTGCGCCTGGGTGGGGTCCATCTCCAGGGTGGTGGTGCCGACGGCCGCGGCATGGAACGTCTTGATCAGCTTGAAATCTTCGGTGATGGCGGAGATGTCGGCGCTGACGCTGTAGCCGGTCCGGTCGTACGACCAGCTCTCGTAATTGAGGCCGACATTGTAGTTGAACGGGGTCTTCGACGGGATCAGGGGATTGCTGGCCATGGCGCGCCTCGGTCGCATTCTTGGGCGCGACGGCGGGCGCCGGCGAGGTCGCCCGCGTCTTGGCCTGCGCCGGGGAAGACCAGTAAACCCCCGACGCGGGCAAAACGGAAGCGTGTATCCCGGCGACGCGGCGCCGCCGGGTTCAGGCCGTCCGGACCGCTACGGGATCCACGACCAGACCTCGACCTGGAAGAAGCGCATCAGGAAGCGCAGGTACGCCTCCCAGACCCGCATCTCCGCCCCCTCGACCTTGGCGTAGCCGGTCATCTGCGGACGCAGATATCCCTCGGTGTTGGGCACCGTCGCACGGACGCGCACGACCGTGCCGTATTCGCGTGCCTCCGCGCTGGGGGCGACCTCGGTCACCACGCCGTCGACCTCGCGGTCCATGTTGGACCACGACTTGAGCCGCACCTTGTCCCCTTCCGAGATCAGCGTGATGTCGGTCTCGGGCATGTCGATCTGCGCCTCGACGGTGCGGGTGTCCTCCAGGGTGAGGAATTCCTCGCCCGTCTGCATCCAGTCGCCGGCAAGGAGGTGGACGTTGGGGGTGATGATGCGTCCGTCGATCGGCGCGCGGATGCGGGTGCGCTCCAGCTGGTCCTCGGCGTACTTCAGCTGGTGCGTCGTGCGCTCGACGTCGGCGCGCGCCTTGTCGAGTTCGGCCTGCGTCGCCTCGCTCTCGACCAGCTTGAGATTGGCCTGGGCGACCTCGAGCTGGGCGTCGTTGGTCTCCTGCTGCGAGACCGCGCGCTCCCACTCGCTGGTCGAGATGACGCCGCGCTCCACCAGCCGCTTGGCCCGGTCCGCCTCCGCTTTCAGGTAGATGCCGCGGGTGCGCGTGCTCTCCACCTGACTCTTGGCGAGGTCGATCTCCTCCTGCTTGGCGCCGTCCTCCAGGCGTTGCAGCACCGCCTTCGCCTCGGCGAGCTGGGCGCGGGTGACGTTGACGTCGCGCGTCTGGTCCCAGTCGGAGAGCTTGGCGAGGATCTGGTCCTTCTCGACCCACTGCCCCTCGCGCGCCAGCACCTCCATCACTTCGCCGGCGGTGCGGGCGGTGGCGTTGTTGCGCTTGCTGGGCAGGATCTCGAACTGGCCGGATGCCTCGTACTGGTAGGGCAGGAAGGCGACGCCCACGAGCGCCGCCGCGATCACCACCCACAGGATGCGCCCGCGCGAGCCGAGGGTCGCCGGCTTCTCGTTGGCGACGTCCGAGGCGCCGAAGCGGCTCTCCAGGAGCTGCTGCATCATCTTCGGGTCGAGGCCGCCTTTGGCCCGCCGGGAGGTCGTGCTGTAGAGCGCGAAGCCCCACATGACGAAGCAGACGAAGAGCGTCAGGAAGACGATCGCGCCCGGTCCCTCGTACTCCCCCATCAGGTGCATCGCGAGGAACGACAGGATCCCGACGACGATCGTCACCGACGAGAGCAGCACGCCCACGCCGAAGAGGATCAGCCCCTGGACCTCCGAGCGGTCGATCATCGGCGGCAACGGGTGGTTGGTCAGCCACGAGCGCAGCGCCGCGAACGACTTCTGCAGCAGCATGGGGTTGCGGAACAGCGTCACCAGGAAGCGGTAGCCGTCGCTCGGCACCAGCGGATAGGCCGAGATGATGAAGGCGACCGCGCCGACCTGGCCGATCAGGAGCACCAGCTCGGGATAGAAGGTGCCGGTGTGGCGGTAGGAGGCCCACAGCAGGAGCCCGATCGAGAACAGGTAGAGCCGCGACAGGGAGGCCGAGGCGTGGGTCCACAGCTGGCCGCGCCGGCTGAGCGTCGGAACGGCGCTGAGGTCGACGAAGAAGCGCGGCACGAAGCCGAAGACCAGCGTGATGCCGAACTGGCGCACCTCCCCCCCGAACGCACGCACGACGGTCGCCTGGACGAGCCGGGAGGCGAGGTTGACCACGAAGAGCGCGGCGACGAGGCGACTGACGAGCGACAGGTCGAACGCCAGGAGACGGAAGTCGAGCACGAGCGCGCCCCAGCGCTCGACGGCGATCATGATGGCGAGTGGCACCGTGAGCAGCAGCGGCAGCCACAGGAAGCGCATCGGCCAGAAGATGATGGCGAGGAAGGCCAGCATCGCATTGGGATTGAAGAGCGAGACCTGGGCGGGTCCGTGCTCCTCGGTGTCGGCCGAGCTGTCGTTCTGACGTTGCCGCGCGGCGAGGTGGGCGAGCAGTGCCTGGGCTCCGGCGCCACCGCCGCCGCCCATACCGCCACCCCCCATGCCGCCGCCCATGCCGCCACCGAGGCCGCCGCCCATGCCGCCGCCGAGGCCGCCGCCCATGCCGCCGCCGAGGCCACCCCCCATGCCGCCGCCGAGGCCGCCACCCATGCCGCCGCGACCGAGGCCGGCGAAGCGGCCGCCGAACGGGCCGGCGCCCATTCCTGAGCCCATCCCTGCGCCCATGCCGCCGCCCAAACCGGCGCCCATAGTGGCGCCGAGGTCGTCGTCACCGTGCTCGTCGTCGTCGTAGCTCGGGATATCCTCGGCGGGGCGGGGACGGCGGGCGGCGGCGCCGGGGCGCTGGGCCGCGCGCGTCGCGCTGCCGGGGTGGGGTGTATCGTCGGGGGCGTCGTGGAGCCCGGCCCGGCCGCGTACCGGTGCATCGGAAAGTTCGACGTCGCCGGTGGCCGTGCCGGCGCGCTGTGCGGCGCGCTCCTTCGCGCGAGCGGCGACGGTCGCCGCGTCGGCCCGCGGGCGAGCGGCCCGCTCCCTGGCGACGGGCTCCACCGTGGGGGCGCTCCGGCGCGGCCCGCGGCGACCCATCCCGCCGCCGAAGCCCAACTCGTCGTCCACCAGATCCTGCAGGTCCGCGTCGGTGATGTGCGGCACGCCGTCGTCGGCGTCCACCGCGGCGGATCGCTTCGCCGGTCGGGCGGCCGGGCGCTCGGCCGGCGCGTCGGGCTCCACGAGCGTGGCTTCGACGTCCAGCGGAGGCGTCGGCGCCGAGGTAGTGATCGCCGGTTTGCGCGGCTTGCGCAGCATCGAGGAGAAGCGCCGGACGAGGCTTTCGCGCGGTGCCTTCGCCGGTGCCTCGGCGCGGACGTCCGCGGCGGGTTCGGGTGCGGCGCTCGGCTCCGGCGCGTCGGACTGCGACGGCGGCGTGCGGACGGCGAGGGCGCGCCCGGCACCCTCAGGCGACGACGGGGCCGCCTCGGGCGCGGCGGGTGCGGTGGCCGGCGAGGTCGCTTCGGTTGTCCCGGCCGGCTCCGGCGCGGCCGGTTCCGGCGCGACGGGGGCCGATTGCGCGGGTTCGGGCGCGGTGGCCTCCGCGCCGGCCGATGGTCGAGGCGACGCCGGTGGCGCGACCGGCGCGCTCGCGGTGGATCCGGCGTCTTCGGCGGGCGCGGGATCTACGGCGGGCTCGGCTCCGGCAGGCGCAGCGCGGCTGTCCTCGAGGAGGCCCTTGGATTTCAGCTCGCGGAAGAAGGCGAGGATCTCGGAGAACGAAATGCTCTCGCCGGTCTCGTCCTTGTAGGCCTTGCCGATGGCCGGCAGCGACAGCGCGCCGTCCGCGAGCGTGCACAGCACCGCCTCGCGGCGCGGCATCGGGTGGGCATCGCCGGTCGCCGGGTCGACGAGGCTGAGGGGAGCGTCCGGCGCACTGCCGTCGCGCACCAGCAGCAGGTCCGGCCGCACGCGGTAGCGCCCGTTGGTCGCCTTCCCCGGCTCGCCGCGATGCCGCACGCCACGCCGCCGGGTCCCGACGGGCGGCCGCCGCGCGTCCTCGCCACCTGGGTCCGTGTCGCTCATCGCGTTGTCGTCGGTCGCGCCGGCACCGGCCGTCTCGCCCCGTCCGCCGGCGGCGCGGTTCGTAGCGCCGGCGTCTGGCTGCGGTTCGGCATCGGGCGTCGCGGTGGCGTCGGCACTCGGCTGGGGCGAGAGTGGGGGCGAGGCGATGTCGCCGCCGCTCGTCGGCTCGCTCGCGGAGACGGGCTCGGTGCGCTCCGACGCCGCCTGCGTGGAAGTCGCCGCGGCACTGGGCGTCGACTCCAGAGGTGCGGAGGGGGCGGCGCCGGCGGGGTCCTGCGTGGGGGCAGGCTCCCAGTCGGCCTCTTCGGCCTCGGCGCGGCTCGCCCTCTCGGGCCATGACGCATAGGGTCGCGGCGTGTGGGCGGGGGCCTCGTACTCCGGCTCCGGCGGTGATGGCGTGAAGGGGAGGTCTTCGTCGGGAAGCTCGCCCGGCGCGGGGGTGAAGAGCGCCTCGTCGCTCGCCTCCAGCAGGTAGCTCACCTCCGAGCGGAGCTGCGCATAGTCGTCTTCGGAGATCAGCGTCGCGGCCGGGTACTCCGGCTCCCGGCGGTGCACATCGGCCGGGCCGTCATCGTCCCTGCGCGATTCCGTGTCGTCCGCGGCCTCGGCCGGCCCGCCGTCCGCCGCCCGCTCGGCTTCCGTTCCGCCAGGTGCCTGCTCGGCCCGCGCTTCGGCAGCTTCCGGGTCCACGCCCGCCGTGTCGGTCTCTCGCTCGGCTTTCGGCCCGCCGGTCGCGGCGGCGGTGGGGACGGTGGGCTGTGGGGGATCGCCGGCGGACCTGTCGGCCGGCGGGGCGACGCTCGGGCGCTCCGGGCTGGCGCCCAGCAACCCGATGTCACCGGTGGTGTCCTCCGTGATGACGGGGCGGGGGGCAGCGCCGCCGTCCGCCGCCTGCGATGCTTGGGCGTCCTCGGAGTCCTGCGCCGAGCCGTCTGCCGGCGCCGCCTCTACGGGCGCCGCCTCTGCGGGCGCGACTTCTGCCGGCCTCGCCTGGGCGGCGGCCGCACCGTTCGTGGGCGCGTCGGGGGCGGCGGTCTCGCCCTCGTGCTCGGCGACTGGCGGGGGCGCGGTCTGCGGCTCGTCCCCGTCCGGCGTATCGGGCGCCGCCTCGTCCGCCTCGTCCGCCTCGTCTGTCGCCGCGTCGCGGTCGCCGCGCGGGGCGCCGGCCTCCATCACGCCTTTCTCGACGAGGGCGCGATAGACCTCCAGCATCTGCCCGAAGGACAGGGCACGGCCGGTCGCCTCGCGGAACGCCTTGCCGATGGCCGGCAGCGTCTTGCTCCCGTCGGCCAGACGGCACAGCAGCGCCTCGTCGGCCGTCAGCGGGACGCGTGTCCCCGTCGCCGGGTCCACGGCCTCCGCCGCCTCGCCGGGCGCGCTCTGGTGAATCTGCAGGTCGGCGCGGAACCGGTAGCGCCCGCCGCGGCTCTTCTCCGTGCCGCCGCCCCTGCGAACCCACTCTCCTCTTGGCCGTCGAAACGATGTCATACCGGGTGCCGAAACATCAGCATACTGAACGGAACACTAGTCGACGTCGCGTGAACGCCGCCGTTAAAATCCTGCAATAAATCATTTGAACGGATCACTCGAGGGGCCACTCGCCTCGTACCAAATGCCCGCACTACAGCCGCTATTGTAGCAGAACACCTCGGGATCGATCCCGATGTCCTGCGGCGGGCACGATCACCTCGCCGCACATCATGCGTGAGCGGCACGGGGCGCCCAACGCCACCGCGGGCGCGCGGCCCGCCTCCTCGCGGCCGGCGCCCATCCGCGCCGAACCGGCACCGCGCGCCTAGACGCGCAGCTCACCGCAGACGAAGTCGGTCACCTGGCTCACCTTCACGTCGTCGACGTACTCGCCGTCGTCCATGAAGAGCTTCTCGAACGGCATGCCCTTGCGGTCGAACGCCTGCTCGATGCCGATGGCAAACTGCACGATGTCGATCGACTCGAACCCCAGGTCCTCGATGAGCTGGGTGTCCTTGGAGATGCCGCCCGGCAGGTCGAGGTCCCAGTCGGCCACGGTCTGTTGGACGACGTCGATCACCTTGGCCTCGACTTCCGATCGGCTCGCAGCCATGCGCAATATTCCTCTTCGATAACGGCGATCGCGCCGTGCGCGTCGCCCCGCCTCTCGTGCGATGGATGCGGCCGTGCAGGCGGTCGACACCGCCCGGGCCCTCCGGCCCATCCAAAGTTCAGCTTGGCATTCATTGGCCTGTCCCTTCGGATATCGCCAGCCAAGCGGTGCCGCAAGTCTCGTTTGCGTTCACACAGTAATGTGTCGGCACTTGATCGTATGTCTTTGGCGCGGCAGCCTCATGGCGCCGGATCGGACCCCAGCCAGACCTCCAGGCCACCCTCGGGATTGTCCTCGTAGGTCCAGCCGTCGTCCGTCCGCACGGCGACGCGCGGGCCAAACAGATTGGCGGTCCCCACGAACATGCCCCGCGGGGTCGACACCAGGTTGCGGATGCCGAGGTTATAGGCGTTGCCGAAGCCGCGCTTGGTGACCGGCAGCCAATTCTCGCCGTCGCGCGAGCGCCACAGGTCCGCGCCGCCCTCGTTCTCGATCAGCGTCTCGGTGCCGAGCTTGGTGAAGAGGCCGCGTGCGCGGGGCGGTGCCTGGTCGAGCTTGGCCCAGCGCATCGTCACGCTCCAGTCGTAGGTGCCGGCGTAGAGCCAGCCGTCGTGGACCTCCATCGTCCAGATGTAGCCGTTGAAGAAGTTGCCGAAGCCGGCGCGCAGCCCGCTCAGCGGCTCGACGCGGCGCTCGTCGATCACCCGCGGATCGCCGCAGACGATGTCCCACGTGTCGTCCGGGTTGATGCGGATGACCTCGGCCGCCGCGGGGCCGACGCCGTTCACCCGGTCGTTGCCGCCGCCCTGGATGCCGCCGCCGACGTAGATGCAGCCGTTGAACGCCGCCATCGAGGCGACCGCCTGGTTGAGCGGTCCGCGCCCGGCACCCTTGTCGAGGATCTTGCGCCACTGGAACGGCGCGGGTCCAGCGCAATGCGCCGCCCACACCTGGAGCCCCTCGAGGTTGAAGGTGCCGGCGTAGAGCTGGTCGCCCTCGGCCACCAGCGTGAAGATGCCGAGGTTGCCGGCGTCGCCGAAGCCGGGCTCGCTGACCTCGGTCCACTGGTCGCTGGAGGGGTCCTGCGAGGCGAAGACGATGGGAAGGCCGGCGGTGTTCTGCTGGCCGCCGTCGGTCCCGCGCCGGGCGGTGGGGGCGAAGTAGATCGTGTCGCCGACCGTCGTCAGGCAGCGCGTCACCGAGGCGGGCGTGTCGAGGATGCCGTATTTGGTGACGCGCTCGAAGGTGACGCCGTCGGTCGTGCGCATGATGTGCCCGCCCGGCGCGCGGCCCGGCGCCCAGGCGGCGATGTAGAGCGCCGGCTCGGGATCGGACGCGGCCTGGAACACGGCCATCGAGCGGTAGCCGATCTCGCGCGGGACCATCTGCCCCTCGGCGCCCTCCACCAGCGGCGCGCGGAAGACCATCTCCCACGTCCCGGTGGCGACGTCGTAGGCCCAGATCTGTGCGCGGCGGTCGAGTTTGTAGAGGTCGTCCATCGTCTCCGGCGCCTCGATCGGCCAGACCTGCAATGGCAGGTCGGCGTACGACGACTGGAGGCGCAGCATCGCGAGGTTGGAGCGCGTGGTGCCGAGGTAGATCTTGCCTTTGAACCAAGCCATGGAGTGCGCGTAGTTGTTGTGCCCGTCGCCCAGCCCGCCGACGCCGATGCGCGTGAAGTCCGGCCCGGAGAGCCCGCGCCGCGGCACCGGCCACGGAAGATCGCCCGGCGCGTGGCCCGGCGGGGCCGTGAAGGTCGATGTGATGCTCACCGCTCAGCCCTTGGCCGCCGCGGCGTCGGCCGGAGCGGCGGCGCGGGCCTTCTTGCGGCGCTGCTGGATTGGCGCCACGACGGGGTTGACGATGAACATGTCCCGCGGCAGCGCGATCAGCCACAGCGCGCAGTCGGCGATGCGCTCGGCCGGCAGCATGGTCTTGGGCTTCAGCGCCGCGCCGCCGAGCTGATCCCAGATCGGCGTTTCCACCGCGTCCGGCAGCAGCGTCTGCACGCGCACGCCGCGCCGGCTCACCTCCTCGGCGAGCGACTCGGAAAGCCCGACCACGCCGAACTTGGACGCCGAGTAGGCCGCGTCGAACGCCCGCCCCTTCACGCCCGAGACGGACGAGACGTTGACGATGTCGCCCTGGCCCGCCTCGAGCATCGCCGGCAGCACGGCCTTGTTGGAGAGGAACACGCCGGTGAGGTTCACGTCGACGATGGTGCGGAACTCCTCGAAGGTGGTGTCCACCATCTGCGTCGGCTGGCCGGAGGTGCGCAGGATGCCGGCGGAGGCGATCAGCGTGTCGATCTTGCCGTAGCGCTCGACCGTGGCCGCCGCCATCGCGGTCATGTCGTCTTCGGACGTGACGTCCGCGGCCATCGTCAGCGGGTCGGTGCCCAGTTCTTCGGCGAGCGCGGCCAGCTTGGCGGTGTCGCGGTCGACCAGCATCAGCTCGGCGCCCTCGCGGGTGAAGGTGCGGGCACACGCGCTCCCGATCCCGCCGGTCGCCCCGGTGATGATGATCGTGCGGCCCTTGAGTAGATCGGTCATAGTCTTCCTAACGTCCCGCTTTTCCGCCGCCGCGCACGCGCATCGGCATGAAGTAGGGGTCCAAAACCTTCGCGTCGCCCATGAAGCCGACCAGCTCCAGAATGCCGGTGGCGACGCTCTCGGGCGTCATCGCGCCGCCGAACGCCGCGTCGATGGCGCTGCCTTCGATGAGGGGGGTCTTCACCGCGCCCGGCAGAATCGCGGTCACGCGCACGCCGTCCTCCTCGACCTCGCGCGCCACCTGCTGCGAGAAGGCGGCCACGGCGAACTTGGAGGCCGAGTAGGCCGCCGAATGCGGCTGCCCCTTCATCCCCGCGGGCGACAGCGCCGAGCCGATGTTGATCACCTGACCCGCGCCGCGCTCCACCATCATCGGCACGATCGCGCGGTTGGAAAGGAAGACGCCGTGGAGGTTCACGTCGAGCGTGTTCTGCCAGTCGGCCAGCGTGAGGTCCTTCACCTGCGGCGGCAGGCCCGCCCCGCCGGTGGTGGCGACGATCGACACGGTGAGGAGGTCCACCCGGCCGAGTTCGGTCCGGCACCAGGCGGCGAGGGCGTCCATGTCCTCGGGGCGGCTGGCGTCGGCGCGGAAAGACGCCGCGCGGGCGGCGCCTGCGCCGGTAAGGGCGGCCTCGGTGGCGGCGAGCCGCTCGGCGTTGCGGCCGACGACGGCGACGGTCCCGCCGCGCGCCGCGACCGCCATCGCGACGGCGCGCCCGATGCCGCTGGTGCCGCCGATGACGACGGCGACGAAGTCCGGGCCGACGACGCGGGCGGCGTTGGGATCGGTGGCGTCGGTTTCGGGCGCGGGATCGGTCATGGATGGAGGCTCGTCATCGCGCGCAGGCGGCGGGCTTCGCGCAGGCGCCGGCGGCCGCGGCGCAGCGGCGTCACCGCGCCGGCCTGGCGCGCCAGGAAGAGGTCGACCGCGCGCGCGAAGAACTGGTGCTTCACCAGCGGAAAGAAGTGCCCCGCGCCCGGGACGACGACGAGCCGCGCATCGGGCAGCAGCGTCAGGAGCCCGTCCGCGCTCGGCAGGCAGTGGGACAGTCGGCCGAACATCAGAAGCGTCGGCACCTCCACCTCGCTGATGCGGTCCGGGTCGATCAGCGATTCGTCCTCGAAGTCGCGGCCGGCGGTGGTGTTCGCCAGGAGCTGTTGCCAGCGCTGCAACCCCTTCTCGCCCATCTCCCGCGCCCGTCCGATCCGCTTGCGCGGCGCCACCGGACGCGCCGGAGCCGCCCCCGCGCCGGGGCCGCCGGTGTACTGGCTCAGCGAGGCGAGGAGCTTGTAGTCGATCAGCGACTGGTCGCTCGGCGGATCCTCCAGCCCGTTGGCGCACAGGTGCGCCTTCCACTGCTCCCAGTGCGGCCAGTCGGCGAGACGCGTCGGCGGCTGCACTCCGCGCACGTGGCTGTCGGCGATGATGAGCGTGCGGACCCGCTCCGGGTAGAGGCTCGCGAACGCCAGCCCGACGATGCCGCCGAAGCTGTGCCCGGCGATGTCGGCCCGCTCGATCCCGTGATGGTCGAGCAGCGCGGCGAGGTCGCCGGCGAGCGTGCGCAGGTCGTAGCCGGCGTCGGGCATCGAGCTGCGGCCGTGGCCGCGCATGTCGAACATGAGGACGTTGCGGCCCTCGGCGAGCGAGCGCGCGGCACCGAAGTACCAGAACGACAGGTTCGCGCCGAGCCCATGCAGGAGGACCAGGTCGTCGCCCGTCCCCACCTGCATGTAGTTCAGCTTGACGTCGTCCGCCGCAACAAGCTCAGGCATAGATCTGCCGCACTCCAGTCGGCAGGACGGAGCGCCTCATGCCGACACCAGCCTCCGGATAACCCTGGGAGGACGGAGGATCACCCTCCGTCTTCAGTCCATATAGCCGAGGATCTTCAGCTGATTCATCAGCGCCTCGCGCTCTTCTTCGCTGGGGCCGTCGTCGTCCTTGCGCTCGGCGGTCGCCTGGGTGGCCTCGCCGGTCTTCACCTCGGTCGCCTCGGCGAGCGCGGCGGTCGGCACCTTGCCCTCCATGTCGCGCGGGACCGGAACGTCGATCAGCGTCAGCAGCAGCGGGGCGACGTCGAGGAGGTTGAGGTCGCCGAGCGTCTCGCCCTTCTTGAAGCTCGGCCCGTAGCCGATGAAGATGCCGTCCGGCCGGTGCGTGCCCTCCGCCTTCGGCCGCTGCGAGACGACCTCGTTCGACTTCAGGATCGACACGAACCCGCCGTCGCGCAGGCGCACGGTGATGTCGGGGCAGGGCTCCACGAAGGTGGTGCCGCGCAGCTTGTTGGTCTCGGCGCCGTGGAAGATCGGCTTGCCGTCGGCCGGATCGGTCGCCGCCAGCAGCTCGGCCTTCAGCTTCAGGATGAAGTCGAGATACTCGTCGTCCTTGATGCCGTAGCCCGACCCGTTGTCCTTCTTGACGAAGATCGCGTTGGACGACGGCGTCGGCGCGAAGGCCACCGTCTTCTTCCAGTCCACCATCGACAGGTGGTCCTTGAACTTCTCGGTCGTGAGCTGGTTGTTGGAGTCCGCCTCGGCCGAGTCGCGCCAGAAGAGGTAGCCGTTCCGCGCCAGCCACTCGTTGAGGTAGACCACCTCGGTCGTCGGCCCGAAGCCGTGATCGGAGGTGATGACGATGTCGGTGTCCGGCCCGGCGGCGTCGACCATGTTCTTCAGGTTCACGTCGAGCCGGCGGTAGAAGTCGAGGCAGCGGTCGGCGAGCTGCTGGTCGTACTCGCTCGCCTCGGGGTCGAGGTAGGCCGGGTCGAGGTAGCGCCAGAAGATGTGCTGCATCTTGTCCGGCCCGTCGAGCACCACGGCGGTCAGCTCGGTCCGGTCGGTCTTCATCATGTGGCAGGTGAGGTCGGCCCAGGCCTTGTCACGGTCGTTCTGCAGGTCGATCCAGGGCTCCTGCTCGCCCTGGTTGAGGCCCTGGATGCACTTCTTCTCCTCGCCGATGTCCATGCCGAGCATCTTGTAGTCGAAGGCGTCCATCGCCTTGATGTCGTCCAGCAGGGACTTGGGGTACATGCCGTGGCGCAGGTGCCGCCAGGGAACGAACCCGGAGATGAGGTAGCCGTCGACTTCCGGCGCCGGCGCATGGCCGAAGAAGTTGAGCGTCGTGGCGCGCAGGCCCGCCCGGTTGGCGACCGACCAGATCGACTCGCAGTGATTGTCGCGATTGTCGTTGATCTTGAGGAAGACGCCGCCGTCCTCGGTGAAGGCGGGGCGCATGAAGTCGTAGATGCCGTGCGCTTCGGGGCTGCGGCCGGTGACCATCGAGGTCCAGGCCGGCGGCGTCAGCGGGTTGCGGGTGGACTTGAGGATCGCCCGAACGCCGCTCTCCATCATGGACGCCAGGAACGGCATCTCGCCCTTCTCGATGAAATGATCGAGCAGGGTGAACGTCGCCCCGTCCAGACCGATCATGAGCGCTCGTTTCGGCATCATACTACCTCGTTCAAACCGTCGTCGATGCTGCGACCGACCCACTGACATCGCGCGTGCGAAACTTCATGCCGACAAACAAGTATCATGCCGTGTTCGCACCAGATATTGCCGTTGCGCGCGACCCGCCTCACAGGAAATGGTCGTGCCGCGGGGCCGCTCGCCTGCCGTCTGGCTCGACCGGTGCCTGATAGCGTGTGACATTGTTCCTTGCAACATCGGTAAAGCTGAAGTGCAGGAAAGAGCTAGCGCTGGAAAGGCATTATCGCCGATATGTGAACAGCCGTGCGCAGCAGAGCTTTGCGTTGACGAAATCGTTGCTCCAAAACAAGGTTGAAATCGCGGCCGCGGTCGAAACTTTCGGTGCCTATAAGCATCGCCATCGTGGCCAAAAGTGGGCGAAACCGCAGGCCCGGCGCCCCGCCGGCCCTGTGAGCGCCCGACATTTGTGTGATACGCGCGGCAGGTGTGACGCGAGGGAATCAAGGATCGGCATGGGACAGAACGGCGAAGACGCAGGCGCGAACGTCGAGGACCGTCAGACAGCGGCGTCCACCGTAACGAGCGAGCCGGCCGCGCCGCCGCCGGGGCGCCCCTTCGCCCGTGCGCGCACCGCGCCGCCACCCGTCGCCCCGCTCCCGGAGGAGGAGGACGAGGCCGAGATCGCGTTGCAGGAGCGGATGGCGGAGAAGCTGGAGCGCCTGCAGGGCATCCAGGACTACCTGCACAACCCGATCCCGTTCGACCTGAAGGTCCAGCCGCTGGAGGCCAGCAGCACGCCCGAGGAAATCGCCGAGCGCCGCCGCGAGCTGAACTATCAGGCGCACGTCCTGGAATCGATCATCGAGGTCATCCACGACGAACTCGACATGCTGGACAAGTACGACAAGGCCTGACGCCGGCGCGGGGGCTAACCGCCCGCGGCCTCGTCCTGCGCCAGGAGCCGGGTCAGCGTCTCGATCCGGTCGGCCTCCGCCGGCGGCTTGTCCCACCTGAGGCGCGAAATACGCGGGAACCGCATCGCGACGCCGGACTTGTGGCGCGTCGAGCGGTTGAGGCCCTCGAACGCGACCTCCAGCACCAGCCCGCTGTCCGGCGTGTGCACCACCTCCCGCACCGGTCCGAAGCGGTTGATGGTGTTGTTGCGAACGAACTTGTCGATCTCCTTCAGCTCCTCGTCGGTAAAGCCGAAGTAGGCTTTGCCGACGGGGACCAGCGCCGCGCCCTCGTCCCCGTCGACCCACACCCCGAACGTATAGTCCGAATAAAAGGACGAGCGCTTGCCGGACCCGCGTTGGGCATACATCAGCACCGCGTCGACGACGTGCGGGTCGCGCTTCCACTTGAACCACGGCCCCTTGGGGCGGCCGGGTACGTAGGGGCTGTCGCCCCGCTTCAGCATTACGCCCTCCACGGCGGCGGCCGCTTCGCCGGCACCCGCCGACGCCGGGTCGGCCCGCGCCGCCGCCACGTCCTGCCAAGTGACGAAGCGCACCTGAGGCGAGAGGTCGAAGGTGGGCCCGAGGCCGGCGACGAACGCCTCCAGCCGTGCGCGCCGTTCGTCGAAGGGGAGGGCGCGCAGGTCCTCGGTGCCCTCGGCCAGAATGTCGTAGCAGCGCACCAGCGGCGGGAATTCGCGCAGCATCTTGGCGCTGACGGTCTTCCGGTTGAGCCGCTGCTGCAACACGTTGAAGGACTGCACCGCGCCGTCCCGCGCGATCAGCAGTTCGCCGTCGAGCGCGCCCTCGAAGTCCACCGCGTCGATCACGTCGGGAAAGGTCGCGGACAGGTCCTCGCCGGAGCGCGAATAGAGCCGGGCGACGCGCCGCCCGCTGTCGTCGCGCCCCGCCGCGACCTGGATGCGGATACCGTCCCACTTCCACTCGGCCCGGAACTCGGCCGGGTCGAGCGTGCGGGTCAGCTCGTCGAGATCGGTGGGGTTGGCGAGCATCGGCGGACGGAACGGCGCCGGGTCGACGTTCGATGGGGCCGGGGCACGCCCCTCCAACCAGTCGAACAGCGGCCGGTAGGGGAGGGAAAGGCCGTGCCAGACCTCCTCCACGGCGTTGACCTCCACCGCGCCGAGCCGCGCCACCGCGGTCTTGGCGAGGCGGGCCGAGACTCCCACGCGCAGCGACCCGGTGATGAGCTTCAAGAGCGCCCAGCGGCCTTTCTCGTCGAGATGGTCCAGCCACTGCGCCAGCTGCCCGGGCAGCGCGGCCTTTCCCCCGGTGGTCAACGTTTCGACCACCGCGGACAATCGCGGGCTCTCCGGCGGATTGTCGTGGCCGATCAGCACGCTCGACCCGGCGGGCGGGCGCCGCGGCCACATCAGCGCGACCGTCTCGGACAGATCGCCGACATAGTCGCGCGAGAGGGCGAAGAGGACCGGATCGGTGCGCTCGGCGATCAGCGCGCGGATCAGACCCGGCTTGGCGTTCTGGAAGCTGAGCGCGTCGGTCAGCGCGGCGAGGGCGTAGCCGCGCTCCGGATCGGGCGTGGCGCGGAAGTATGCCTCCATCAAGGCGATCTTGCCGTTGCGGCGCGGCTCGTAGCTGAGCCGATCGAGGAGGTGAGCGAAGGCCTGCATCGCCCTCAATCTAGGGGCCGATCGGGCCCGGGGACAGCGCCTCGCAGCATCCGCGGCGCCGCGCCCGGCGACGTCACAGATGCGGCCAGCACACTCGCACGCGGCGCGTGACGAAGGTCTTCGGGTAGTCGTCCCAAACGCGCAGGGTCTGGTAGGAGCAATGCTCGCGGCGCCGATGCCGCGCGTCGGCCACCGGGGCTTCGGTACCGTCGGCGACGGCGTTCTCGCGCACGAGATGCCGCGGTGTCACGTTCGCGATGGCGGCAGTGGACGCCAGCAACACGACACATGCTGTGATGGATCTGACGGTTGGCATAGGTTTCTCAATGCGCTCCTGCGGAGTATTGAGAAACAGGTGGGTAAGATAACGGCAGCGCGGAGTGCTGCGGATCACAGCCCTGTGAGGTGGGGGGCGCCGCGTGACGCGGGCCGGCGAAGCACCCCGGCCGCGTCACGTCTTCTCAGGAATAATACTCGCCATAGCGGGCGCGATAGTGCCCGTAGCCTTCGTAGGCGTAAGAGGCCACTTTCTCGCTGTCCACCATCGTCAGCATGAGCCCGGCGATCGGGGCCTCCACCGAGCGCAGCTCGCGCAGGCCCTCGGCGACCGCGCCGCGTGGCGTGCCGTCCCACAGCACGGCGTAGACGATCGCGTCGGCGAGACTGGAGGCGATGCGCGCGTCCGACACGGCGAGCACCGGCGGCGTATCCAGCACGACGAGGTCGAACACCTTGCTCAGGTGCTCCACGAGGTCGGCGAAGTAGCGCGAGGCGACGATGTCGGCAGCGCTCAGCGTCCCGTCCGCCTCGCCCGGCCGCACCGCGAGGATCATCAGCCCGGTGTTGGGGTCGACGTCGACCGCCTCGTCGACCGTCGCCGTTCCCTTCAGGACCGACAGGAGCCCCGGCCGGTCCTCCTCGTGCTCGACGAGAGAGGAGAGCGCACGGAGGCGCATGTCGCAGTCGACGATGATGGCGGACCGGCCCATTTGCTGGCTCGTGAGCGCCATCAGCAGCGCGCTCGTCGACTTGCCCTCGCCGGGGACCGACGAGGTGAAGACGATGACTTTCGGTGCCGCCTTCGCCGAGGCGAAGAGCAGCGATGTGCGCAGGTTCCGGACCGCCTCCGCGAGCCGTCCGTTCGGCTTCTCGTAGAGCTGGCGAATGACGTCGCTGCGGTCGACGGCATTGCCGACGGACGGCAGGACCGCGAGCACCGGCAGCCCGGTCGCGTCCTCGAGCTGCTTCACCCCGCGGAAGGTGTTGTTCAGCTTGTCGAGCAGGAAGACGATGCCGACGCCCGCGCCCGCGCCGAGGATCAAGCACAGGAGCAAGACGCGCTTTTTGCCGCCTCCCTGCGGAATGGTCGGCACTTCCGCCGGCGACAGCACGCGCGCGTCCGGAGAGATCAGCGTCTCCTGCTGTTGCGTTTCTTCCAGCCGCGCGAGGAAGTTTTCGTAGAGCACCCGGCTCGCCTGTGCCTCACGCTCCAGCTGGCGCAGCTCGACATCGCCTCGGCGTTGCTCCTGGTTGACCGCCTCCAGGTCCGACACCTGCTCCTCCAGAACCTGAACGCGCTGGCGGGCCACCTCGAGGTCGGCCGCGAGCGCGGCGACGATCCGCTCGGCCTCGGACCGGATCGCCGACCGGATCCGGTCGATTTCCGCGCGGATGCGGCGCCGGTTGGGGTTGTCGCGAGCGAACTCCTCCAGCGCGGCGTCCCGGTCCAACAGGTCGCTCTCCTTGGCGCGAAGCTGCTGGATGACGGGCGCGTCCCGGAACACGCTGACAGCGCCGAGGTCGATCGCCGAGTTCCGCAGCGCCGACGACACCGAGCGATACCGCACCTCGAGCTGTGAACGATCGGCTCGCGCCTGGGCCAATGCGCCGTTGGTCGCGGTGAGCTGCTGGTCGGTAATCTCCGCGGTCTGCCCTGCGGCAGCGGCCTGCTTCGCTCGCGCCGTTTCGACCTTCAGCTCGGCATTCTCGACCCGGATGCGCAGGTCGTTGATCCGATCGCCCAGCCACTCGGACGCTTGCCGCGTCGCGTCGACCTCGGCGTTGAGCTGGCTCTCGATGAACGCCTGCGTCACCGCGTTCACCACCTGGGCGGCGTAGCGCGGATTGGGACTAGTCGCGGAAATCACGATGACCCGTGAGTTCGGCACGGGTTGGAACGAAAGAGACCCTCGAAGAGACGCGATCGCTCGCTGCCGGTACCGCTGTTCGACTTCCTCCGGACTGGCCGGCGCGGTCTCTGGGCGCGGCTCGAGGATGCCGAAGGTCACGAGAGTCTCGCGCGAGACGTAGGTCCGCCAGTTGAGCAGGTCGGCGATACCAAAGGAATCGTCCACCGGTGCGTTCGCGTATCGCTCCGGCAGGTTGAGGCGGTCGGCGACATTACCCAGCAAGCTCGTCGAGTTGAGGATCTGAATCTCGTTGTTGAGCTGGTTCGGCGAACTGTCTGTGAGGACGACCTCGCGGATGTCGGTGATGTTCTGGTTGTTGCCCGTGAAGAGCATGTGCGCGGACGCCCGGTAGACCGGGACCATTTGCGAGATCGTGATGAAGGCGAAGATCAGCGCCACGGCCATGCTGACCGCGATGATCCAGCGCCCCCGCCACACGGTCGCCAGGATCGCCCTGAGGTTCAGGCCACCGTCGGATCCCTCGTCGCCGAAATAGTCGTTGGCATCTTGGTCGCCGTAGGTGTTGGCCTGGCCTTGAAGATTCATGAGGTGCTGGGTCCGATGAGCGGTACGGGCGAGGTGTCGATACGCGAGGCCGACACATCATAGCCGAAATTCTGCCGGCCGCGTCCACAAACTGCAACCGACCGGCGCCCGCAACAGCCTTGGGTTTAGCCGCTTGGCCGGGTTAGCGTGAACCCCAGCCAGACACCATGACCCAAGCCGTCCCGAAGATGATCCGCATATCGAGCAGCGCCGACATGTCGCGGATGTAGACGAGGTCGGCGGCGACCTTCTGCGTGGTCGCGTCGAGGCCGACGGCGTAGCCGACGTTGACCTGAGCGAGGCCGGTGATGCCGGGGCGCACCTGATGGCGATCGCGGTAGCCCGGGACGAGATCAGCGAACTTGACGGCGTGCTCGTAGCTGTCCGGCCGCGGGCCGACGAAGCTCATGTGGCCCAGCAGGATGTTGAGGATCTGCGGCAGCTCGTCGATCCGCGTGCGCCGCATCAGCGCGCCGAACGGCGTGATCCGATCGGTCTCGACAGGGTCCTCGAACCCGCGCTGCACCGTTTCGATCGGCAACATGGTGCGGAACTTCACGATCGTGAACGGCTTGCAGTCACGTCCCATGCGCTGCTGCAGGAAAAACAACGAGCCGGGATTGAAACGGAAGTTGATCAGCCAGACGGCCAGGATGAGGACACTGAACGGCAGGAGTGCCACGACGGCCAAACCGATGTCGCAGGCACGCTTCACGCGGAGAAACAACTTGCTGCCGCTACAATCCACTGGGGCGTCGGCACTCGCAGGGAGGGCAATGGAATTTTGCACGACGAAAATCACCCGCAATGAAAATCCGAGGCTGACGATTCCAGAAGGAGAGCGCGCCGCAACGGAGGGCGCGACGCCGGCGAGCCTAGTTGCCGGCGTCCCTTGACTGAGGTGATTAGCTGGGGCTGACCGGAGGCGCCGGGTTGAGAGGCCCGTCGTTCGGGTTGCGAAGATTGTAGATCTTCCGCAGCACGAAGTTGATCCGGTACTGATTGGCACCGATCTCGATCAGACGCTGCCGCACGAACCCGCGGACCCGGCCGCGCTCGTCGCGCGTCAACGCGGGATCCTCGAAGTCTGGCCGGAACAGGGCACCGAGCAGCGAATTGCCGCGTGGCGTGTACCCCAGGTTTCGGGCGTAGTCGAAGATGTTCGTCTCGTTCTCGAACACGTTGCGAGTGGGGTTAAACGAGCGACGCAGATACGTCATGTAACTCTCGAACGACGCCGTGACGATCGAGCCGACCTGGTCACGGATGTCGTTCAGGATCGATTTGGGTGTGAACGAGGTCGGCAGGACTTCGAGATCCTGCTTGAGGCTCGCCACCTCGAAGCTGATTTCTTCGCCGGTCAGATCTTGAGCCTGAGCCGGGGCGAACTGCACGCTGAACGCGAAGGCCGCGGCGCCCAGCAAAATTCCAAAGCTACGCATTTTCACCTCTGGTCTCTGGCCCGGGGGAACGAGCCGCGTTGCAGGTGTCGATCTCAGTGAGCGGACAGGGACTTCCGCCACTCTTCTCGGTTCACGAATGATCCGCGTCGCTGAGAAAAGCACCCTATAAAGGAAGCCGATCCCGATCAAGGTGCGAAACCCGACGGTTAGACGGGCAAAAATGTGATGAAATCGACCGTTAATTGCACTGGACATCAGGGATGGCGCGGCTGAATGCCCAGTATCCTTGGGTTGATGAGCGATATCCGAAGGATACGCCAACGTTGATATTCTGCTATTCAATTTTGTTAGGTGTCGCGCCATGCATAACATGAGGGTCAGGTATGCAACTGAAGCGGGTGCCTGATTGCCCCGGCGCCATGTCGCATATTTGTCAAACTGCTAGGCGCGCGGCGCATGAAACCCTCCGGTACTGCTGGATAACGGTGTGGCGAGCGTTTCGATCCATCACAGCCTGACGTGCCGGCGGAGCTGTTTACCACTTTGGTAGAATATTCTGTTCCCGCGCCAGGTTCGGGCGCGGTCAGACCAGCACATCCTGCTCGGGAAGGACCTCGCCGGACGCCACGCTGACGAGGTTCGCCATGATGCGGCGGATCGTCGGTTCAAAGTTGTCGGCGGCGAGAGCGGCGATGTGGGGCGTCGAGATCACGCCCGGATGCCCGACGAGCGGGTTGTCCCGCGGCACCGGCTCGGTCTCGTAGACGTCGACCCCCGCCCCCCGCAGGTGCCCGGCGGTGAGCGCTTCGGCCAGCGCAGCCTCGTCGACGATGCCGCCCCGCGCCGTGTTGACGAGGATGGCCCCCTTTTTCATCAGCGCCAATTCCCGACGGCCGATGAGCCCGCGTGTCTGTGCGGTCAGGGCGCAGTGCAGCGACACCACGTCCGAGGCCTCGAGGAGTTCGCGAAGCGGTACGTGGACGACGCCGAGGTCGGCCTCCGCGTCGGGCTCGCGGCGCGGCTTGGCGTAGAGGACCCGGCACCCGAACCCGGCCAGCAGCCGCGCCAGCGCCTTGCCGATATAGCCGAGCCCCACCAGACCCACGGTCTGACCCGAAAGGCGGAACATCTTCGGCCCCAGCTCGCCCTTCGCCCACCGGCCGTCCAGCACCGCGAGGTGCCCGGCCACCGTCTGCCGGTTGACCGCCAGCATCAGCGCCAGCGCGGCCTCTGCGACGGGCACGGCGTTGCCGCCGGTGGTGCGCATCACCCGAACGCCGCACGCGCGCGCGGCCTCGAGGTCGATGTTGTCGTAGCCGACGCCCCATTTGTGGACCGCGAGCAGGCGGTTGGCGGCGCCCTCGCGCATCATCTCGGCGGTCACCGCCACGTCCCCGGTGACGGCGAACCGGGCGCCGCGGATCGCCTCCAGCTGGTCGTCCGGAGCGCGGCTGGTGGCGCTGTCCAGCGCGAAGCCGGCCGGCACCAGCGGGGCGATGCGGGCGAGCCGCGCTTCGTCCATCGGGTCGAGGAAGACGATCGTGTCGCTCATTGCGGGGCGGCCTCGGTTGGCGCATCGGGGGTATCGGGCGCGGTGCCGGTGTAGAAGCGCACGCCCGGCCGCGCCAGCCCGCCGCCCATCGCCAGCGCCGTGCCGTCGGCGCGCCAGCAGGCGGCGCCGGTCATCGTCCCGCCGGCCTCGAAGCCGACCGCGTTCATGCCGCCGGCGACATGGGGGACGATGGCGATCTCGTAGCCCATCGCCTCGAGCGCCGACCGCGCGCCCGCATAGCCGGCCTCCAGCTCGAGGACGTGACCTTCGGTGAAGAGCCGCGGCGCCTCGACCGCTTCCTGCAGGCTCATGCCGTGGTCGATCAGATTGACGATCGCCTGGAAGGCGGAGGGAAAGATCCGCAGCGCCCCCGGCAGGCCGAGCGCGAAGGCGGGCCGGCCCCCCTTGGTGACGATCATCGGTGCCATCGATGTCGGCACCCGCTTGCCGGGCGCGACGGAGAGCGCGCGGCC
This sequence comes from Acuticoccus sp. I52.16.1, assembly GCF_022865125.1. Lineage (NCBI taxonomy): Bacteria > Pseudomonadati > Pseudomonadota > Alphaproteobacteria > Hyphomicrobiales > Amorphaceae > Acuticoccus > Acuticoccus sp. I52.16.1. The sequence goes on from NZ_CP094828.1 coordinate 2,952,400, forward strand.
CGGATGCGGGTCGAAGTTCATCATGTAGTTGTTGGGGATGAACCCCGCGCCCGGCACCACGAACTTCGCCCCGAAGAGGCCGTTGATGGTGTGCGTCGCCGACACGATGTTGCCGTCGCGGTCGGCAACGGTGACATGGGTGGTGTCGGCCGAGCCTGGCACCGCCGGCTCGGCCGCGCGCACGCCGCCGATCTCGGCCCGGCGCGCCGCCGCATACGCCTTGGATATCAGCCGGTCGACCGGGACGTCGACGAAATCGGGGTCGCCGCTGGAGAGGCGGCGGTCGGCGAAGCCGATGGTCAGCACCTCGGCGAGGAGGTGCAGCGCGTCCGGCGTGCCGAAGCCGAGGCCGGCGACATCGAACCCCTCGAGGATATTCAGCATCTCCACCACGTGGACGCCGGAGGAGGCGGGCGGCGGCGGCCCGACGATCTCGTAGCCGCGGTAGGTGCCGACGATGGGCGGCCGGTCGATCGCGCGCGCGCCGGCGAGGTCGGCCTCGGTGAGGTAGCCGTCGTCCGCCGCGCCGCGATGGATGCGGGCCGCCAGCGCGGCGCCGAGCGGCCCCCCGTGCAGCGCCGCCGCGCCGTCTCGCGCGACGAGGCGCAGACTGTCGGCATAGGCGCCCTGGACGAGGCGCTCGCCGGCGGCGCGGGGACGCCCGTCCGGCACGAACAGCGCGGCGATCTCCGGGTCGCCGGAGAGTTCGCCCGCGTGCTCGGCGATGGCACCCGCGAGGTAGTGCGTCAGGCGGAAGCCGCCGGCGGCGAGGCGGATCGCCGGCTCCACCACGTCGGCGAAGGGCAGCTTGCCGAAGCGCGTGTGCATGGAATGCCAGCCCAGGAGGTTGGCCGGCACCGCGACGGCGGCCGGTCCGCGGGCGCTGCGGTCTCCGACGGTGTCCATCCGCCGCGCCGGCTCGTCGGAGACGGGCTGAAAGGTCTCGGCATGGGTGGCCGCCGGGGCGGCGGCGAGCGCGTCGACCACGATGTGGCGGCCGTCGGCGAGGCGCAGGTGCGACAGGCCGCCACCGGCGATCCCCACCATCATCGGCTCGACCACCGTGAGCGCCAGCAGCGAGGCGACCGCGGCATCGACGGCGTTGCCGCCGGCGGCCAGCATCTCCGCCCCCGCGGCCGAGCCGAGCGGGTGGTTGGTGACCACCATTCCGGTGCTGCCGACGGCGGGCGCCTTTTCGCACACGAAGTCCACCGGCGACCTCTGCCGCCAGCCGTCCGCCATCGTCATGTTCCACTCGTCTCGTGAGGCATTCCGGGCGCGAGGCTAGCGCATCGACGCGCCGGGTTGAATGCCGTCGAGCCGGCGATGTCAGGCGGCGGAGCGGGCGGCGCGTCGCCATGGGACCGGATCGGGCTCCGGCCGGGCCGACCAGCGGCTGCGTTCGCAGGCGATCTCCAGCTCGCGGAAGGAGCGGGCCATCACCGCCTCCGTCCGCTCGGTGAAGGCCCGCATGTTGGCGAGGCACTCCGGCCAGGTGTCGTCGATGAAGTCGCGCCGTTCGGCCGGGGTCATCACCATGTAGCGGTCGAACTCGGCGAGCACGGTGCGCAGACGTGCGTCCTGGTTGCGGATGCGGTCATAGTCGCCCGGGAAGCCCGGCGTGGTGAAGCCGACCTCCTTCAGGAGCCGCAGCACGCCCGAGTTGCCGGCGATCACGCCCCGGTGCCCGGCCGCGAACATCTTCAGCGACTTTTCGGTGAAACGCTCGAAGTTCTGCACCATCTCGGTTTCCACCACGAGCGATACGGGCGCGTCGTAGGCCGGGACGCCGACCGAGTAGATGAAGCTCTCGCGCTCCTCCTCCGCGAAGTTGGCGTAGGGCCACTCGGCGGCGAGCGCGGTGTCGATTTCGCGGTTGAAGCTGGGGAAATGGGTGCGCGCCTTGGCGACCAGCTCGTCGTACTTGCCGGCGTCGCGGGCGGCGGGGTCGCCGCGGAAGCTGACGTTGCCGGCCTCGAGATAGCCCCGCGCCTTCAGCCAGCCGAAGACGACGATCTTGGCCGTGCGCGGACGGTTGAGGAGGCAGGTGTAGAGCTTGTCCGGCGTGGCCTCCGGCCGGCGCCGCGCGATCAGCGCGTCGAGGTCGGCGCGGCGGAAGGTCCACCACATGGTGCGCAGGAAGCTGTGCATGAAGACGGCCGTGAGGCGGTCGTCGCCCAGCGCGCGGGCGGCGCGGACATAGTCGTGATTCTGGCACAGGACGACGACGCGGCACCCATCGGGGACCGCCTCCAGCAGTCCGACCGTGGAGCGCGGCTCGGGACTGAAGGCCTCGGTCGACCGGTCGAGGACGATGATGCCGCCGCGCGTGTGATTGCGCACGATGTCGATCACGTCACCGACCGAGGACGCGCCGATGTGGTAGGCGAAGACCCGCCCGTCACCCTCCATGAACGGCTCGGCACCGCCGGACTGGATCATCTTCAGGAGCGGCGGTGTCAACGCGCCGACTTGCTGGACCTTGATCATATCGCTGACGCCGACGCTCCCCCTGGCGGCCGCTGCCGGCGCACGGTGTGGCCGGCAGGGTGCGGCGAGGGGCGCGTAACCGCAACCCTCGCGTGTGATGGTGGGCGGCTTTTCCGCCGCTGGTCGGAGGTGGGGGCCTCCGAGGGGGCCGGCCGGGACCGGCGCCGCAACGGGCCTACTCGGCCGCCACGTAGGTGTCGCCGGCCGCCTTGGCCCGCTCGATCGCCTCGAGGATGAGCTGCTTGGCCTCGTCGACGTCGCCCCAGCCGTGGATCTTCACCCACTTGCCTGGCTCGAGGTCCTTGTAGTGCTCGAAGAAGTGCTGAATCTGCTCCAGCGTGATGGACGGGATGTCCGTGTAGGACGTCACCTTCTCGTAGCGGCGGGTGAGCTTGGTGACGGGGACGGCGATGATCTTCTCGTCCATGCCGCCGTCGTCCTCCATCTTGAGGACGCCGATGGGGCGGGCCTGCATCACCGCGCCCGGAATGATCGGACGCGTGGAGGCGATCATCACGTCGATCGGGTCGCCGTCCTCGGACAGGGTGTGCGGGACGAAGCCGTAGTTCACCGGGTAGCGCATCGGCGTATAGAGGAAGCGGTCCACCCACAGGGTACCGGACGCCTTGTCGAGCTCGTATTTGATCGGCTCGCCGCCAACGGGCACCTCGATGATGACATTGATGTCGTCGGGCGGGTTCTTCCCGATGGGGATGGCGTCGATACGCATGGGTCTTCTCCTTGGCGGCAAGCCGTCAGCCGCATCCTTCGCGGCGGCCACGCGATAGCATGCGAGACAACGCGCGGGAAAGCGTTAGATGCCCCGCGCATCGCCTTCTTTCATGGTGAAATTAGAGCGCCTTGCACCGACTTGCAGGGGCGGGCGGACCCGCGTCAGGACGACGTGGCGAGGCGGGGCGCGCTCTGGCGGATCTGCTGGCGCTTGTCCTCCAGGACGTCGCGCAGCGTCTCCTCGACGGTGCGGGCCGGCGGCCAGGGCATCAGCGCCTCGAGCCGGCCGGTCGCCGCGGTGGCGACGGCGATCTCGTTCGGCCGCAGCCGCGCCGGGTCGACTTCCACCTTCACGTCGACGTCGACCATCGAGCGGAGCATGCCGAGCAGCGTCTCCATGCGGGTCGCCTCGCCGCGGGCGATGTTGAGGATCGAGCGCGGCGGCAGCCGGTCGGCGATCTTCAGGAGCGCCACATAGGTCGCCGCGACGTCGCGCACGTCCATGATGTCGCGCGCGGCACTGAGGTTGCCGACCTTCATCACCGGCGGCGTGATGCCGGCCTCCATGCGCGCCAACTGCGCTGCGAAGGAGGCGATGGCGAACGTCTCGGTTTGTCCGGCGCCGGTATGGTTGAAGGGCCGGGCGACGATGAGCTTGGCGGTCTGCGGCAGGAGCTCCATGAAGGTGTGCTCGGCCGCGACCTTGGACGTCGCATAGGGGCCGTTCGGCCGCGGGCGCGTCGTCTCGTCGACCATGCCGTCGTTGAGGGCGCGGCCGTAGACCTCGGCCGAGCTTGCCGCCAGCACCACCGCGTCCGGCGCATATTCGCAGATCGCCCGCGCCAGCCAGACCGAGGCCGTCACATTGTCGCGCCACACCGCCTCGGCGTTCTGGCGCGACAGGCCCACCGACGAGTAGGCGGCCAAATGGACGACCATGCCGGGCCGCGTGTCGCGCACCAGGGCGTAGGTCTGGTCCTTGACGCTGAGGTCGCAGGCGACCTTGCCGGACGGCGCGTTCGGTCCGCGCACCACTTCGACGACCGGGGTGCCGGGGAACGCCTCGCGCAGCATCGGCGCGATCACTTTGCCGACGAACCCCGCGCTGCCGGTGAGGAGGATAGGGCGATCAGTCATCGGTTCGGCGGTTCGGCTTCCATGGATCTCGGCGAGTGCACGCGGCACATCCGCGTTTCACTGCACCATCTCGGCGGCGGGTGAAAGGGTGGAGGCGCAGGGCGCGACCCTCATTCTTTCAACGCCAGGGGCGACATCAAGGCGAGGGACTACAGCAAAGCCGGCCTCGTGCGCTACCCGTGCCGGTTCGAGAGGCCGGTTCGAGAAGCCGGGGGAGGGGCGATGCCATCGGCAGGCGCTCGTGCCTCCATAAGGTGCCGTTTGACGCGGTTGTGGGCGAAGAGTAGTTCAACCATTCCAATTTTAAGATGGTGGCGTCCCCTATGTCCGCAGAGATTGCCGTCCGCCTCGACGCGTCCGACGACGTGGTCACGGCCACGCGCCCCCTCGAGGCCGGCCAGCCGATCGAGGCGATCACGACCCGCGTCATGATCCCGCGCGGCCACAAGATCGCGACGCGGGCGATCACGGCGGGCGAGCCGGTGCGCAAGTACGCGCAGGTGATCGGCTACGCCAAGGCGGACATCGAGGCCGGCGACCACGTGCATGACCATAACGTCGAGTTCCGGGCCACCGACGTCGAGTACCGCTTCGGCACCAACCTGCGCCCGGGGGCGATCCCGGCGGTGAAAGACACCTTCATGGGCTACCGGCGGGACACCGGCCGTGTCGGCACCCGCAACTACATCGGCCTCCTCACCAGCGTGAACTGCTCGGCGACGGCCGCGCACAAGATCGCCGCCCATTTCACCCCCGAGAAGCTGGCCGCCTATCCGAACGTCGACGGCGTCGTCGCCTTCGCGCACGGCACGGGATGCGGCATGGCCGGCTCCGGCGAGGGGTTCGCCGCATTGCAGCGGGTGATGTGGGGCTATGCGCGCCACCCCAACCTCGGCGGTGTCGTCATGGTCGGCCTCGGCTGCGAGATGAACCAGATCGACTGGCTGCTGGAGGCGTACGGCCTGAAGCAGGGGCCGACCTTCGCGACGATGAACATCCAGGACGTCGCCGGCCTGCGCCGTACGGTGGACCTGGGGATCGCCAAGGTCGAGGCGATGCTGCCGCTGGTCGATGGCGCCAAGCGCGAGCCGTGCCCGGCCTCGGAGCTGATGGTGGCGTTGCAGTGTGGAGGATCGGACGCGTGGTCCGGCATCACCGCCAATCCGGCGCTGGGCTACGCCTGCGACCTGCTCGTCGGCCAGGGCGGGACCGGCGTGCTGGCCGAGACGCCGGAGATCTACGGCGCCGAGCACCTGCTCGCCGAGCGCGCCGCCTCGCAGAAGGTCGGCGACAAGCTGATCGAGCGGATCCGCTGGTGGGAGGACTACGTCGCCCGCAACAAGGGGTCGATGGACAACAACCCCTCGCCCGGCAACAAGCGCGGCGGACTGACGACGATCCTCGAGAAGTCGCTCGGCGCCGCGGCCAAGGGCGGCACCACGCCGCTGACCGGCGTCTACGAGTATGCCGAGCCCGTCACCGAGCCGGGCTTCGCCTTCATGGATTCGCCCGGCTACGACCCGGCCTCCGTCACCGGGCAGATCGCCTCGGGCAGCAACGTGGTGGTCTTCACCACGGGGCGCGGCTCGGCCTTCGGGTCCAAGCCGGCGCCGACGATCAAGGTCGCCACCACCTCCGAACTCGCCCGCAAGATGGACGAGGACATGGACGTCGACGCCGGGGTGATCCTGTCCGGCGAGGCCTCGGTCGAGGACATCGGCCGGCATATCTACGAGCGTATCCTGGCGGTCGCCTCGGGTGAGGCGACGAAGTCCGAGGCGCAGGGGCTCGGCGACCACGAGTTCGTGCCGTGGCAGATCGGCGCGACGATGTAGCCGGCATGCGGCGGACGGCCTGGAGCGGACGCCCGCGACACGCCCGCGCGGTTGACCCCACCGCCGGCGAACTGCTCTAGAGCGGCGGACCAACTCAACGCGCCGCCGCGCCGTCACCCGGCGCGGCGAACAAGGGAAGACATGCGTCAGCTCGTCCTACATGTCGGCTCGATCAAGACCGGGTCGACCTCGGCGCAGACGACCTTCGCCGCCTCGCGCCCGGCCCTCGCCGCCCACGGCGTCCACTACGCCTCGATCAGCCGCAACCACGGCGCGGTCAGCCGGATCATTCGCGCCGTGCGCCGCAACGGCATGCCGGACGACCCGGCGATCATGCCCGCGCGTGCCCAGGAGGCGTCCGACTTCAAGCTGATGCGCAAGGCCGCCGCCGAGGCCGCGGCCATCACCGACGGCACCTACCTCTTCTCCAGCGAGGCGCTGCTGACCCACTCGCGCCGCAACGTGGAGCTGCTGAAGGAGATCGTCGCGCGGCTCTTCCCCGGCTATTCGGTCAGGATCCTGGCTTATATCCGCCATCCCGTCGGCTACACGATCTCTCGCGGACAAAACGAGATCAAGCTCGGCACCGAGACGACCGCCGGCGCCGAGGCGCGGGGCTACGACGGTGAGCTGAAGGCCGGCATCGAGACCTACGCCGGCGTGTTCGGCCGTGAGGCGATGATCGTGCGCTCCTACGATGCGGTCGTCGCCGCCGGCCGCTCGGTGCAGGAGGACATGCTGGCGGCGATCGGCCACCCGGCCGCCGCCGAAGGCCTCGTCGTGGAGCGCTCCAACGAGTCGATCTCGATGAACGCCGCGCTGGTGTGCGACATCGTCAACCCGGCGCTCGCCGCCCGCGGCATCCGCGTCGACACCGACCTGCGCCGGGCCAAGAAGCAGCTCCTGAGCGAGATCGGCGGCCCCCGCTTTGCCTTCTCGGCCGAGGCGCTGGCGCGCGTGGTCGCCGCCTCCGCCCCCGAGGCCGCCTGGTTCTCGAACGCCTACGGGATCGAGCTGATCGCGCCCGGAACGGTCACGCGCGAGGAGATCGCCGGCGCGCTGATGCCCCCCGCCGAGGTTGAGGCGGAGGCCGAGCGCGTGCTGGGGGCGCTTCTCGCCATCGTCGAGGGGCGCAGCGCGCGGCGCCCGCGCAAGGCCGGCCGACGCCCGCGCCGCCGCGCCGCAACTCCCACGCCGCCGGCCGCCAAGGGGACGCTGGCCCGCCTCTTCGCGCGCATCGGAATCGCCCGCTGAATCGATTCGACTCTTCGTTCTATTGATGCTGCGATGAAGAAACGGAACAATAGGGTCGCGACATGCGGCACGATAGGTGGGGGCGGCCATGGCGACCAAGAAAGACCAGATCCAGTATTACGAGGACAAAGCCGGCGAATGGCGTTGGCGCATGGTCGATGCGGACGGCACGGTGATCGGCGCGGCGAGCGAAGGCTACAAAGACAAGGCCGATTGCGAGAAGAACGCCAAGCGCGGCAAGAACGCCAAGGACAAATGGGAATTCTACGAGGACAAGAAGGGCGCGTGGCGCTGGCGCCGGATGGCCTCGAACGGGCAGATCGTCGGCGCCGCCCCGAGCGGCTTCAAGACCCGCGGCGACGCCGAAGCCAATGCCGGTCGCCAGGGCTACGCCGGCTGACACGACCGTGATCAGGACCAGACTGACCGAGCGCCTCGGTATCGAGGCGCCGATTCTGTGCGCGCCGATGGCCTTCGCCACCGGCGGCGCGCTGGCGGCCGCGGTGACCGGGGCCGGCGGCCTCGGCCTGATCGGCGGCGGATATGCCGACCCGGCCTTCGTGGAGGCCGAGTTCCGGGCCGCCGGCAACGCCCGCGTCGGCTGCGGCTTCATCACCTGGCGGCTCGCCGGCAACGAGGCTGCGCTGCACGCTGCGCTCGCCCATCGGCCGGCCGCGATGATGCTCTCGTTCGGCGATCCGCGTCCCTATGCCGAAGCGGTGCGAGAGGCGGGCGCGGTGCTGATCTGCCAGGTGCAGACCCTCGCGGGTGCGCGACTCGCGGTCGAGGCGGGGGCGGACATCGTCGTCGCGCAAGGCGCGGAGGCGGGCGGCCACGGCGCGGTTCGCGCGACGATGACGCTGGTGCCGGAGGTGCGCGACGCGCTGGGAGCGGATGCGCTCCTGCTCGCCGCCGGCGGGATCGCCGATGGACGGGGCCTCGCCGCGGCGCTGGCGCTGGGGGCGGACGGAGTGCTGATGGGCTCGCGCTTCTGGGCGAGCGCCGAGGCGCTGTCGCACCCGCGCCACCGGGCGGCGGCGGTCGCGGCCAGCGGCGACGCCACCGTCCGCCAGAGCGCGACCGACATCGCCCGCGGCTACGACTGGCCGGACGGCTACACCGCGCGCGTTCTCGACAACGCCTTCGTCGCACGCTGGGAGGGCGATCCGGCGGCCCACCGCGCCGCCGCCGATGCCGAGCGAGAGGCGTACGCCGCGGCCGTCGCGGCCGGCGACCCGGACAATGTCGGCGTGTTCGTCGGCGAGGCGGCGGGGCTGATCAACGACGCTCCGCCCGCGGCCGAGATCGTGCGCCGCACGGTGGCCGAGGCGGAGGCGATCCTGCGTCGCGGCGGCACCCTCGTCGGCGGCGGTTAGACTAGGCCGGCGCGCGGGCGGCTCATTCCGGCTCACGCACGGTGCTGGCGCCGATCTCCTCGTCGGCCCTACCGGCGATGCGCCGATGAGCCTCGATCAGGGCTGCTTCCGCCTCGGCACGGCCGACGCGGTCGGGCAGGCGGTCGGCCGCAGCGGCACCCAGGCGGTCCAATTCGCCCCGGATCGCCCGCACCATCGTCTCGTTTGTCGCCACCACGGCAAGGTCCGTCAGCACCGCGATCGCGTGCAGAGTCACCGACCGATCCGCCGCCACGTGCTGGCGCATGTTGCCGAAGCTGCGCGTCAGCATCGCCGCGAAGGTCACCCGCGCATAGAGCACCCGGCCCTCCGGCTCCGGCGGCGCCTGCCCCTCGCCCAGCGCGAAGGCCGACAGTCCCGCCCGCAGCCAGTCGAGGCACAGGATGGCGGTGTTGGGGTCGTTCACGCCCGGCGACAGCGCCCGCGTCAGCACCTCGACGAGCTGGTCGGACAGGAAGAGGATGTCCTGCATCTCGGTCCGGTTGGTGCCTTGCGTGACGTGGGCGCGCAGCCGCTCCACCATCTTCTCCTCGACTTGCGGATGCGCGGTGAGGATCGGCTCGCCGCGCGTCAGGAAGTCGCCGGGGGTGCGGTGGATGACGATGCGCCCGTCCATCTCGCCCGCCAGCCCCTCCAGCCCCGAGACGTCGATCTGCTGGAGATAGCCGGGGCCGGCGGCGCGCAAGGTGGAGCCGGCGTCCAGTGGCCGCGTGCGCCATGCCGAGACGTCGACCGTCACGCTGTCGCGTCGCCGCTCCGCCTCCTCGTCCAGCGTGCGCAGGATGCTGGCGCGCAGCTTGGTGCCGATCTGCGCCACCAGGTTCATGATGTTGATGCTTTCCGGCACGTGGTGGATGTAGCCGATCAGCGACCCCACCGAGACCAGCGTCAGCACCAGCGAGAAGAGCACCGAGAGCTGCGGCACGAAGGCCCCCATCTCGGCCTCGAGGACCTGGTTCTGCGCATGCACGGTGGAGAGCACGGTGATGCAGTAGACGAAGGTGGAGACCAGGATGCCCAGAACGATCTGGTTCATCCGGTCGCCCATGAAGTTGCCGATCAGCCGCGGCCCGTAGTTGGAGCTGGCGAAGTTCACCGCCACGATCGTGATCGAAAAGGCGACGCCGGCGACACCCAAGGTCGCTCCGGCGAGTGTCGTGAGGATCGCCCGCGCCCCGTCGACGCCGGTCGGCCGCAGGAACGGCACGGCCTCCATCCACTCCGCTCCCAGCGCCTCGTCGAGAAAGGGGAGGAGGAGGCCCAGGAAGAAGGCGACGGCGGTGAGCAGCGAGGGCCAGAACCAATAGTTCTGGCGCAGCTCGGCAAGGTTGCGAAAGATCAGCGTGCGCATCGTTGTGTCCGGTTGCACCAAGTGAACGCGGTTGGGTCGGTCTCGGTTGCCCCGCCGTGGGTGACGCGTGCTTCGCGGCAGCGTAAACCACGCTGGCGCCTCGCGCAGAGCCGCGCCATAACACTCGGTGGAACGAAGGGAAACGCCGATGCTGAGGGTACTGGGACGGGCCACGTCATCCAACGTACAACGGGTGATGTGGACACTGGCGGAGCTGGGGCTCGACTGCCCGCGGGTCGACGTCGGCGGCACGTTCGGCGGCAACGATACGCCCGATTATCTCGCCAAGAACCCGCACGGCCTGGTGCCGACCGTGGAGTTCGACGACGGCCGCGTGATGTGGGAATCGGCGGCGATCGTGCGCTGGCTGGCGCTGCATCAGGACCCGGAGCGGCGGCTGTGGCCGGCGGGCGGGCAGGACGAGCTGTCGGCCGACATGTGGGCCGAATGGGCTGCCCGCAATGTCGAGGCGCACGTCACGCAGCTCTTCATCTCGCTGGTACGGGTGCGTTCGGCCGACCGGGACTGGAGCCGCATCCACCAGCACGGCATGGCGATCCACAAGGGCCTCGCCGCGGCCGAGCCGATCCTCGCCGAGCGCGCCTTTCTGGCGACCGACCACCTGACGATCGCCGACATCAACTTCGGCCTGCTGCTCTATCGCTACTACGAGATGGAGATCGAGCGGCCGGACCTGCCGAACGTCGCCGCCTACTACCAGCGCCTCACCGAGCGGCCGACCTACGCCGAACACGTGATGATCGACTTCTCATTCGCGAGGCCGCCGGAATGACCACGGGACTCTACGAGCCGACACCGGTCCTGCGCTTTTACGACGAGGCGGCGACGCGCGCCTTCTACGTCGACTGGCTGGGCTTCGAGGTGATGTTCGAGCACCGCCACGACGACGCCGCGCCGCTCTACATGGGCCTGTCGCGCGGCACCGGCACGGTGATCCACCTCTCGCAGCACCACGGCGACGCGACGCCGGGGGCGCAGGTCCGCTTCCGCGCCGAGGACGTGCGCGCGCTGCAGGCCGAGCTCGCCGGCAAGCCCTACCGCTTCGCCCGCCCCGGCCCGCCGGAGATGATGCCGTGGGGCTACCTGCAGCTCTCGATCACCGACCCGGCCGGCAACCGCCTGATCTTCTGGACCAATCCGGACTATCTGCCGGACCCGGCATAGTCCCAACACAAGACACTCTAGGGAACCCCATGCGTCTTTCCGGAAAACGCTGCCTGTGCACGGCTTCGGCCCAGGGCATCGGCCGCGCGACGGTCGAAGCCTTCGCCCGAGAGGGCGCGACCGTGTTCGCCACCGACCGCAACGCCGACGGCCTGAAAGGCCTGCCCGACGGCGTCGAGACCTTCGCGCTCGACGTGACCGACCGCGCCCAGTTGGAAGAGGCGATCGACCGGGTGAAGCCGGACGTTCTGTTCAACTGCGCCGGTGTCGTCCACGCCGGCACCATCACCGACGCCACCGACGACGACTTCGACTTCGCCTTCGAGCTGAACGTGAAGTCGATCTTCCGGGCGATGCGCGCGGCGATCCCCGGCATGGTCGAGCGCGGCGGCGGGTCGATCGTCAACATCGCCTCGGCGGCGTCGTCCATCATCGGCGTGCCCAACCGCTGCGTCTACGGCGCGTCCAAGGCGGGGATCATCGGCCTCACCAAGTCCGTCGCGGTCGACTACGTGACGAAGGGCGTGCGCGTGAACGCGATCTGCCCCGGTACGGTGGATTCGCCCTCGCTGCACGAGCGGCTGCGCGCCACGGGCGACTACGAGGGGGCGATGACGTCGTTCATCGCCCGCCAGCCGATGGGCCGCATCGCCCGCGCCGAGGAGATCGCCGCCATGGCCCTCTACCTCGCGTCGGACGAATCGGCCTTCGTCACGGGTCAGGCAATGATCATCGACGGCGGCTGGACCGTCTCCTGACGGCAACGCGCGCGTGGGTCCGGCGCGGGGCCCGCCCAGGCGACACGGAGCGCCACGCCGTTTACGCGGCGGCGATGCGGATCGCCACGCCGTTTACGCGGCGGCGATGCGGATCGCCACGCTGTTTATGCGGCGGCGATGCGGATCGCCGCCGTGGCGCCCATCCTGCGTGAGGCGCGGGCTGCCTGCGCGGCGATCTTGGCGTGCGCCAGCGCCGGCACCGCGGCCGCCAGCGGCTCGCCCAGGTGCACCGGCGCGGTCGGCCGGCCGAGGAAGTAGCCCTGCGCCAGGTCGACCCCCAGCTCGATCAGCGCGCGGAGTTCGTCCGCCGTCTCCGCGCCTTCGCCGAGGAACAGCGTGTCCGTCTCCTGCGCGAAGAGGCCGATGGCCTGGATCATCGCCCGGCGCGAGGGGCAGTTGTGCACGTTGCGCACGATCGAGGTGTCGGCCTTGATGATGTCCGGTCGCAGGCGGATGATGTGCTTGAAGCTTGAGTAGCCGCCGCCCGCGTCGTCGACCGCGATGCGCAGCCCGTCGCGCCGCAGCGGCAACAGCGCGCGTTCGAGCGGCTCGTACTGCGCCACGCTGGAATGCTCGGTGATCTCGATGACGAGGCGGTTCAGCGGCACGCCGTGCAGCGCGGCCGCGAACTCGGGGGCGGTCACCGTCGCCGGCGAGCTGTTGACGAAGAGCGACGTGTCGGGCGGCAGATGGGAGAGGGCGTCGATCGCGGCCCGGATCGCGGTGATCTCGAGGTCGCTGCCCAGGCCCACCTCGTCGGCCTCGCGGAACCACACGTCCGGCGTGCGGCGCGGCTCGATGGCGAAGCGGCTCAGCGCCTCCGCGCCGAACGGCGTCGCCGCCTCGAGGTCCCAGATCGGCTGAAGGACGATGTCGAGCCCCGCGCGGTCGGCCAGCAGGGGGGCGAGGCGGTCGCGCTTGCGCTGCGCCTCGCGCTCGGTCGCGAGCTCGCCCTCGATGGCGACCGCGGCGATCTGCGCGAACGCCCGCATCATGTTGATGTCACGCCGGTTCAGCGTCGGATCCGGCGACGTCGCGAAGCCGCAGAACATCCCGAACAACGCCCCGTCGGAGAGATAGATCGGCACGGTGAGGTTGGCGCGGATGCCGAGCGCGTCGGTGGCGGGAAGCGCGCACGCCAACGGGTAGAGGCCCGTGTCGTTGATCAGCTCGGGCAGCTTCCCGTCACGCACCAGGCCGCAATAGGTCTGCGAGGCCGGCGTCCTCTTGCCCGGCTCGCCGAAGATCCCGTCCCGCCCCGGCGCGTCGACGTCGTAGACGGTCATCACGTCGCCGTCGAGGCGGGAGACGAAGGCGACGTCGAGGCCGAGGTGCGTGCGCACGACGCGAAGCAGATGCTGGACAACGTTCGTCGCCGCCGAGAAGACCGACGCCGAGACCAGATCTCGTACGAGCTCGCTATCGGCACATCGCGGCATGTCGCCTCTCCTTCCGACCCTCTGCATTCCACCAACTAGGCCGGCCGATCGGACGCGGTATCGTCATGGGCGCGATAGGAGATTTGGCGGAATCGACGGGGTGCGGCGGCGGGTGGGCGGCGGCGCCGGCGTGCAGCGCAATCTCTGTCATTTTTCGCGATCCCACGTTAAGACCGCAGGCAAGGCGTGCCGCTTCGAGCGCGCCGTTCGCTTCGGAGGAGGACGCGTCCTTGAAACTACTGCGTTATGGACTGCCGGGTTATGAAAAGCCCGGCCTGATGCACACCGACGGCACCGTGCGAGACCTGTCGGATCACATTGCCGACGTGTCCGCCGCGACGCTTTCGCCGGAGATGCTGGATCAGGTGCGCGGCCTCGACATCGAGGGCTTGCCGATGGTCGAGAAGCCGGGCCGCATCGGCGCGTGCGTCGGCCATCCCGGCAAGTGCATCTGCATCGGCCTCAACTACTCCGACCATGCGGCCGAGACGGGCGCGGCGGCACCCGGCCAGCCGATCGTCTTCGCCAAGGCGGTGACCGCCGTGTGCGGCCCCTACGACGACGTCGAGATGCCCCGCGGCTCCGACGCGCTCGACTGGGAGGTGGAGCTCGCGGTCGTCATCGGCGACACGGCCAAGTACGTCTCCGAAGAGGACGCGCTGAAGTACGTCGCCGGCTACGCCATCATGAACGACGTCTCCGAGCGCACCTTCCAGACCAAGCTGGAAGGGCAGTGGACGAAGGGCAAGAGCCACGACACGTTCGGTCCCATCGGTCCCTGGCTCGTCACCACCGACGAGATGCCCGACCCCCACAACCTCGACATGTGGCTCGACGTGAACGGGGAGCGCCGTCAGACCGGCAACACCAACACGCTGATCTTCAACGTCCCGCACGTCATCTCCTACCTGTCCCGCTTCATGACGCTGAAGCCGGGCGACATCATCTCGACCGGCACCCCTCCGGGCGTCGCGATGGGCATGAAGCCGCCGCAGTGGCTGAAGCCGGGCGACGTGATGACCCTCGGCATCGCCGGTCTCGGCGAGCAGAAGCAGACGGTGGTCGCGGCGTGAAGCCGGATATCCTCATCCTCTCGCCGATGCAGCCCTCGGTCCACGAGGCGCTGCGTGACGGCTTCATCGTGCACACCCTGCACGACGCGCCCGACAAGGCGGCGCTGCTCGCGAAGGTCGGGCCGACGGTCCGCGGCGCGATCGCCAACGGCGGCCACGGCGTCGACATCGCCGTGCTCGACGCGCTGCCGAAGCTCGAGATGATCTCGTCCTTCGGCGTCGGCTACGACGGGCTCGACATCGAGTACTGCAAGGCGCGCGGCATCAAGGTCACGTACACGCCCAACGTCCTCAACGACGCGATGGCGGAGATCACGCTGGGCCTGATGATCGCGATGGCCCGCCAGTTGCCGCAGGCCGACCGGTACACCCGCGAGAACAAGTGGGAGACGAACGGCCCCTTCGGGCTGACCGCGGAGCTGACGGGCAAGACCGTCGGCATCGCCGGCCTCGGCCGCGTCGGCAAGGAGATCGCCCTGCGCGCGCAGGCGTTCAAGATGCAGGTGGTCTATTTCGGCCGCACCAAGCAGGATTTCGTCCCCTACCCGCACTACAGTGACCTGAAGCAGATGGCGCGCGACGTCGACTGGCTGGTCAACGTGATGCCGGGCGGTGCGGCGACGGCGAAGATGTTCGATGCCGAGATCTTCGACGCGCTGGGGCCAGAGGGCTACTTCGTCAACGTCGGCCGTGGCGCGACGGCGGACGAGGCGGCCCTGATCGAGGCGCTGAAGGCCAAGCGCATCGCCGGTGCCGCGCTCGACGTGTTCGAGAAGGAACCGGGTGTCCCCGCGGGCCTGCGCGAACTCGACAACGTGGTCCTGTCGCCCCACCAGGGCTCGGCCACCGAGAAGACGCGCTGGATGATGGGCGACCTCGTCACCCGCAACCTGAAGGCCTGGTTCGACGGCAAGCCGGTGCTGACCCCGCTCACCTGAGCGGCGCTATGCATCGGGCGGCGGGGCCCGTCCTCGCCGCTCTCGCCGCGTCGGTATCCAGTCTAGAGGAACGACTGCGGGTCGATGTCGACGGCGCGGCGGATCGCGCCCTCGACCGGGACCTGCGCCAACCACGTCGCCATGATCGTCTGGAGCGGCGTGGACCGTGGGGCGCGCACCAGCAGGCGAAAGCGGTGGCGCCCGCGCAGCACCGCCAACGGCGCCTCCGCCGGGCCGAGCACCTCCACCCCGTCCATCGGCGCGGTGCGGGCGAGGGCCACGGCGTGGGCGTGCGCCTCCGCCCGGTCCGGCGCCGAGACGATCACCGAGGCGAGGCGCTGGAAGGGGGGCAAGCCGCCGTCGCGCCGCGCCTCGGTCTCCTCCTGGTAGAACGCCTCACCGTCGCCCGAGACCATCGCCCGGATCACTGGATGGTCGGGCGCGTGGGTTTGCAGCAGGGCACGGCCGCCGGCGTGGACGCGCCCGGCGCGGCCCGTCACCTGGGTCAACATCTGGAAGGTGCGCTCGGCGGCGCGCGGGTCGCCGTTCTCGAGGCCGAGGTCGGCATCCACCACGGCGACGAACTGCAGCCGCGGGAAGGTGAAGCCCTTCGCCACCAGCTGCGTGCCGACGATGATGTCCCGCTCGCCCCGCTCGACGCGGTCCAGCGCCTCGGCGAGCGCGCGCGGGCCGCCGCCGAGGTCGGACGACAGCACCTCGCAGCGCGCCTGCGGCCACAGCATCCGCGCCTCCTCCTCGACGCGCTCGACTCCCGGGCCGCAGGGGACCAGGCTGTCGCTCGCCTCGCAGCTCGGGCAGGCGCGCGGCCGCGGCTCCTCGTGGCCGCAGTGATGGCACATCAGTTGCGCGCGGAAGCGGTGGTCCACCAGCGAGGCGGCGCAGTTGGGGCAATGGAAGCGGTGACCGCAGCGCCGGCACACGGTGAGCGGTGCATAGCCGCGGCGGTTGAGGAAGAGGAGCGCCTGCTCGCCGGCCTCTAGCGCCTCGGTCACGGCGCGGCGCACCGGCGGCGACAGCCACTCGCCCCGCGGCGGAGCGTTGCGGCGCAGGTCCACGGCGCGGATCGTCGGCAGCGCGGTGCCGCTGTGGCGCGAGGGAAGGACGACCCGGTGGTAGCGTCCGGTGTCGGCGTTGATGCGGCTCTCGACCGAGGGCGTCGCCGAGGCGAGCACCACCGGAATATCCGCCGCCCGCGCCCGCACCACCGCCATGTCGCGCGCGTTGTAGATGACGCCGTCCTCCTGCTTGAAGCTGGCGTCGTGCTCTTCGTCGACCACGATGACGCCGAGGTCGGCGAACGGCAGGAAGAGCGCCGAGCGAGCGCCGACGACAATGCGCGCCTCGCCCCGTGCCGCCGCGCGCCAGAGCGCCACGCGGGCGGCGGGGGTGCGCTCGGAGTGCCACTCTTCCGGTGTCTCCCCGAAGCGGCGGAGGAGGCGGGCGGTGACCATCGGCGTCAACGCGATCTCCGGCATCAGGACGAGAGCCTGACGTCCGGCGTCCAGCGCCGCCGCGATCGCCTCGAAATAGACCTCCGTCTTGCCCGAGCCGGTGACGCCCTCCAGGAGCGAGACGTGAAAGCCCGTCCGCCGCAACGCGCGGGCGGCCTCCGCCTGATCGGGCGAGAGGTCGGTCGGCGTGGGCGTCGGTTGCGGGCGGGGCGGCTCGTCGATCGCGACCTCGTTTAGGACGCCCGCCTTGAGGAGCCCGGTGATGACCGCGGGCGAGACGCCGGAGGCCGCCGTCAGGTCGCGGCGGGCGAGGGGGCCGGCGGCGAGCGCCTCGCGCACCGCGGTGCGGGCGGGGGTCCAGCGTTCCGGCTGGGTGCCGGTGAGGGCGAGCGCGGTGCGCGGCGGCGGGTCGACGAGACCCTCGCCGCCCCGCAGCACCATCTTGAGCACCGCGCCGCGCTCGCTCATCGTGTAACGGGCGAGGAAGTCGACGAAGGCGCGCAGCTCCCGCGGCAGGCGGATGTGGCTGGCGAGGCCACGGATCGGCTTGAGGCGCGCGGCGTCCAGCGCCTCGTCCGGCGGGTCGTCCCACACCACGCCCACTACCGTGCGTGCGCCGAGCGGCACGGCTACCACGTCGCCCGGCGACACGGGCGTGGTTGCAACATAGGTCAACAGACCGAGGCGGTGGGGGAGCAGCACGGAGAGACGCGCGGCTGTCATTGCGGGCGCGATCCTGTAGGAGAGGCGACACAAGTGCACTGGGAGAGGCGCAGATGCAATTCTTTGTCGACACGGCCGACGTGAGCGAGATCAAGACCCTCGCCGAGACCGGCATGCTGGACGGCGTGACGACCAACCCCTCGCTGATCAAGAAGGCCGGACGGCCGATGGCCGAGGTGATCGGCGAGATCTGCCACATGGTCGACGGGCCGGTGAGCGCCGAGGTGACGGCGATCGAGAAGGATCAGATGATCGCCGAGGGGCGCAAGCTGGCCGAAATTGCGCCCAACGTGGCGATCAAGCTGCCGCTGACGTGGGACGGGTTGAAGGCGTGCCGCGCGCTGACCGCGGACGGTCACATGGTCAACGTGACGCTGTGCTTCTCCTCGGCGCAGGCGCTGCTGGCGGCGAAGGCGGGGGCGACGTTCATCTCCCCATTCATCGGCCGGCTGGACGACATGGGCCTCGACGGGATGAAGTTGATCGAGGAGATCCGCGCCATCTACGACAATTACGAGGACCTCTCGACGGAGATCCTGGCCGCCTCGATCCGGACCACGAACCATGTGCAGCAGGCGGCGATCGCGGGGGCGGACGTGGCGACGATCCCGCCGGCGATCCTGTCGAAGCTGATCCATCACCCGCTGACGGACAAGGGCCTGGAGCAGTTCCTGGCCGACTGGAAGGCGACCGGCCAGTCGATCCTCTGACGCCGCCGACGTGAGGAGGAGGCCGCGGCGGCGCGGCCATCCCGCCGGCGCCGATGGCGCGGGGCGCCACCTCGCCGAGCCGTCGATGCGGCGGAATACGGCGACCGAAGTCGCCGATGCGTTGGGGGCTCGGCTCCGAGGCTACAACGTGGCGGGGGGCCTCCGCCCTGAACGCTGCCGCGCGGCAGGCGAGCGGCGTCACGTCCGCAACGGTGTCGGCCATCGGTCGCTTCTGCGGCAGCGTGTCGCTGCCTCGTGCCGAGTTCTGCGGCGAGAGTCGGGATTGGTCGGCGCGGTCTGCCGCCCCTCGGGCCGGCGATCCACGGGGTGTTCGACGAACCCCGTGCGTCTGCGCCCCGTCTTCATGCGCCGAAGACGCGTGGTTGAAGTGTCCGCGCTCGCGAGCTGCTCCCATCCGACCGTCAAATCGGTGGACGACAGCGGTCCCGTCTCGAGGCGGCGTGATCTGCGGCGCGCCGACGTTCTGTTCGACGGTTCAGACGAACGTCGAACCGTGCGCGTCGATCGTCGTGATCGAATGCCGACGTCGCGGTGGGCGGCGGTGGCGCGGGGGGAAGGCTGGGGCACTCGCGTTCGGGGCGGGCGAGCGACTCGCTCGGCACGCGTGGCGGGTGCGGTGGCGACGGAAGGGCAGCTCCGCGCCGATGCGTGGCTCTCACCCTAGGGAAGGGTGACGCTCTTCGTAGGGGGCTGCCACTCGGGCGGATCCGAATGCGGGGGTATCCGGATGCATGGCCCGAGGGGCAGCAGTCGCACTGGGATGGGCCTGGCCCATCGATACTGGTGGTGACACGAACCGGCACCTCTCATGTGCGGTCGCATCGTCGACACGGTCGTTCATTGTCCTCGATGACGCGGCGGGGATGGTGGCGGGACGGCGTGAAACCGACGGGCCGCGGGCTCCCCTGGAGATCTTACGCGTGCATCGCCAATGGACGGGTCTGAGCGGCCGGCCGCTCGGGCAGAATGGTGATGCGCTGGCCCAGCCAGTCGCCGATGATGTCGAGCGCTTCGGGGCGCACGCGGATCATCCGGCGCTGACGGTCGATCCGGCGCTCGACCAGACCGGCGGTCTCCAGCACGCGCAGGTGCCGCGAAATGGCGGGCGGGGTCACGCTGAAGGGCGCGGCGATGGCGCCGACGGGAAGCTCGCCGTCGTCGAGCAGGCGATTGACGATGGCGAAACGGGTCTCGTCGGAAAGGGCGGCGAATACGGCCAGCAGTTCATTGTTACCAGACATTGCAACTTCATCCTCGCGTCTCGGTTGCGGTATGCACGTTTTAGTATATGCAAGGTTACCGCGCAATGGGTCTGATCCACTTTTGATTGTTTTCTCCATAGCTTGATTGAGCTCGGGTTTCAATGGTTAGTTGATGGAGAATCGGCAGATGCGGGGATATATCATTTTCCAGAAATTACTGAAGAGAGACAGAAATAAAAAAAAGGCCGGCTCGAAAGCCGGCCTAAACCCCCGAAAAAAGTCGGATTACGGGATGCGGCAGGTGTGCCGATATCCGTCGTAACCGAGGTAGGTTCCGTCGCTGGCGCGGAACGAATTGTACTTAAGGTCGCACTGGCGATACCACTCTGCCGAGTACGGTGCCGGAGCCCCGTAGGCCGGCTGTTGCACAACCACAGTGCGATTCGAGTTGGCGATGGCGCTGCCCGCGATCAGACCCGCCGTGCCGGCGATGAGCGCACCGGCGAGAACGGCACCGCTGTTGTCGTAATAGCGGCCGTCGTCGCGATAATAGTACCAGCGGTTGTTGCGGTAGACGCGCTGGGCGGGGCGGTGCGCCAGCCGGCGATTGCGATCGCGCAGGTTGCGGTTGTTGTACCGCAGGGCCTGATTGCGGCGCTCCAGCTGCGCGCGGTTCTGCGCCAGCTCGATACCGCCGTCGTCGAACGTGACGGCGGCGGTGCTCGCCGGGGCGTTGAGCGCCGGCACGGAGACCGCAGGGGTGGGCGCGCTGGGCATCGTCGCCGCCATGGCGCCCACGGGCGCGACCATGGCCATCGCCGCGCACAGTCCAGCAATCGCGCCGGTCCGTTGTAACTTATGAAGGATCATCCGACTCCCTCCTGAGTGCTTGTCCGGGACGGTCAACAAAACCGGGCCGGCACCTGATGCCATAGACCTATAACAACCGTTCTGAACGCGTGTTGAACGATTTCGGCTATCGCAAATGATCGTCGGACACGATCCGTTCACTTAAACGTCAAGATTCTCCACTTGCAGCGCGTTGTCCTGGATGAACTCGCGGCGGGGATCCACCGCGTCGCCCATCAGGCGGGTGAAGACCCCGTCGGCGTCGTCCGCCTCGGAGATGCGCACTTGCAGCAGGGTGCGGGCGTTGGGATCCAGCGTAGTCTCCCAGAGCTGGTCGGCGTTCATCTCGCCCAGTCCCTTGTAGCGCTGGATCGAGATGCCGCGGCGCCCGGCGGCGAAGACGTTGTCGGCCAACGCGGTCGGCCCGTGGATGGCGGTGTCCTTCTCCTTGCGGCGCAGGCTCGCCGACCCGCCGTAGATCTCCTCCAAATGCGGCCCGTAGGCGGCCAGCCGCTTGGCGTCGGAGGAAGCGAGCAGCGCCACGTCGATCTGCGCGAACTCCTTCACGCCGCGGACCGTGCGCTCGAAGGCGACGCCGCCGTCCTCGGTGGGCCAGCCCGTCCAGCCCGCCTCGTAGTCCTCGGCGATGGCGTCGAGCCGCTCGGCGACGCGCTGGGCGATGGCCTCGGCCCGCGCCGGATCGGCCAGCGCCTCCGCATCGAGTGCGCCGGCGATCGCCGCCTGCTCGATCACGGAGCGGCTGTAGCGCGAGTGCAGCCCAGCGAGGAGGTGCGAAATGGCGCGTGCCTTCACAACGATGTCGGCGAGGTCGTGCCCGACCACCACTTCGCCCGAGGTGAGCGTGAGGCTGGTTTCCTCCAGGCCGGAGGCGGTGAGGTAGTCCTCCAGCGCGGCGTCGTCGTGCAGGTACTGCTCGGACTGGCCGCGACGCACCTTGTAGAGCGGGGGCTGGGCGATGAAGAGGTTGCCGCGCTCGATCAGCTCCGGCATCTGCCGGTAGAAGAAGGTGAGCAGCAGGGTGCGGATGTGGGCGCCGTCGACGTCGGCGTCCGTCATGATGATGATCTTGTGGTAGCGCAGCTTCTCGGGGTTGAACTCGTCCTTGCCGATGCCGGTGCCGAGCGCGGTGATCAGCGTGCCGATTTCGTTGGACGAGAGCATCCGGTCGAAGCGGGCGCGCTCCACGTTGAGGATCTTGCCGCGCAGCGGGAGCACGGCCTGGTTGGCGCGGTGGCGCCCCTGCTTGGCCGAGCCGCCGGCCGAGTCACCCTCGACCAGGAAGAGTTCGGACTTGGCCGGGTCCCGCTCCTGGCAGTCGGCGAGCTTGCCGGGGAGTGAGGCGATGTCGAGCGCGCCCTTGCGCCGCGTCAGCTCGCGCGCCTTGCGGGCGGCCTCGCGCGCGGACGCCGCCTCGATCACCTTGGCGACGATCGTCCGCGCTTCGGCCTGGTGCTCCTCCAGCCAGGTGGAGAGGCCCGCGTTGACGAGGCTCTCCACCACCGGGCGCACCTCCGAGGAGACCAGCTTGTCCTTGGTCTGCGAGGAGAACTTCGGGTCCGGCACCTTCACCGAAAGGACGCAGGTCAGACCCTCGCGGCAGTCGTCGCCGGTGGGGGTGACCTTTTCCTTCTTGGTGGTGCCGTTGCGGTCCGCATAGGACGTGATCTGCCGCGTCAGCGCGGCCCGGAAGCCGGCGAGGTGCGTGCCGCCGTCGCGCTGCGGGATGTTGTTGGTGAAGCAGAGCACGTTCTCGTGGTACGTGTCGTTCCACCACATCGCGACCTCGACGGTGACGCCGTCGCGTTCGTCGGTGAAGGTGATCGGCTTGTCGAACAGGGCGGTCTTCTGGCGGTCGAGATACTGGACGAAGGCCTCGAGGCCGCCGTCGTAGAGCATCGTCTCCTCGCGGCGCTCGACGCCCCGGTCGTCGATCAGGCGGATGGTCACGCCGGAGTTGAGGAAGGCCAGCTCGCGCAGGCGCTTCTCGAGGATCGCGAAGTCGAACTCGACCTGGGTGAAGGTCGCGGTGGACGGCAGGAAGCGGACCTGCGTGCCGTGCCCGCCCTCGGCGTCGCCCACGGCCTCGAGCGGGCTGGCGGCCACACCGTCGTGGAAGCGCATGAAGTGCTTCTTGCCGCCGCGCCAGATGGTGAGGTCCAGCTCGGACGACAGGGCGTTGACGACCGAAACGCCCACGCCGTGCAGGCCGCCGGAGACCTTGTAGGAGTTCTGGTCGAACTTTCCGCCGGCGTGCAGCTGGGTCATGATGACCTCGGCCGCCGAGACGCCCTCTTCCGGGTGAATGTCGGTCGGGATGCCGCGGCCGTTGTCGCGCACGGTGACCGACCCGTCGGAATTCAGGCTCACGGTGACGGAATCGTTGTAGCCGGCGAGCGCTTCGTCGATCGCGTTGTCGACGACCTCGTACACCATGTGGTGGAGGCCGGAGCCATCGTCGGTATCGCCGATGTACATTCCGGGTCGCTTACGGACCGCCTCCAGGCCTTTCAGGACCTTGATGGAACCCGCGCCGTACTCGTCAGAAGGCTGGGCAGAAGGGACGTCTTGCATGCTGATCCGAAGAACTGCCGTGCGCCGCCGTGTGGGCGCACACACTCACCGAGGGGAACACTCTATATATAGGGCCACCCCGCGGTTTGAAAGGTGAGGCATTCGCCGGGCTCACCTTCGTCCCCTGTTCCCGCGCGCGTGCCAACCCTAACCTATGACATCTGAAAACCGGGCGAGGGGGGGCGGCGTGCTGGATCGGGTGAGGCGGTTCGTGGAGCTGAAGGTGCTGGCGGTGGCGCTCGTGGTCGGGGCGTGCCTGTGGGCCTTCTTCGGCCTGGTCGACGAAGTGTTGGAGGGCGAGACCCATGCGTTCGACTCCGCGCTGCTCCTCGCCCTGCGCAACCCGGACGATCTCAGCGACCCCGTCGGCGGCCCGGCGGTCGAGGAGATGGCGCGCGACATCACCGCCTTCGGCGGCATCACCGTGGTCACGGGCGTGACCTTCGCGGTGTGCGGCCTGCTGGCGCTGCTGGGCAAGGTGCGCACGATGCTCTTCGTCGCCGTGGCGGTGATCGGCGGGGCGGTGCTCTCCACCGGCTTCAAGCACATGTTCGACCGGCCTCGTCCGGACCTCGTCCCGCACGACGTGATGGTGCATTCGGCGAGCTTCCCCAGCGGCCACTCGATGCTGTCGGCGGTCACCTACCTCACGCTGGCGACGCTGTTCGCCAGCGTCGAGGCGCGGCGCTCGGTGAAGATCTACCTCATCGCGTGGGCGGTGCTGGTGACGGTCGCGGTGGGGGTCAGCCGGGTCTATCTGGGCGTCCACTGGCCGACCGACGTCGCGGCCGGGTGGACGGCGGGCGCGGCCTGGGCACTCGGCTGCTGGGCCGTGGCGCGCTGGCTGCAATATCGCGGCGGGATCGAGCCGGCGCCCCCGCCGCGGGATTGACGGGCCGCGGCGGCCCGTCGGCGCGCCGGTGTCAGCGCGAGCGCACGCGGATGACGACGAACGCCGCCACGACCACCAGGACGATGCCCAGGATCGACAGGAGCAGCGCCGACTGGTCGAGCCAGGCCATCGCCGGCACGAAGAGGGCGATGACGACGCCGTTCAGCGCCAGCCGCCAGGACATCGTGTGGACGCCGGCCACGAAGGTGCCCAGCGCCAGCAGCAGCATCATCAGGAAGCTCGTCGTGTCGGCGTCTTCGATCGCCTGAACGCTGGGCAGGAAGATCACGCTCATCACCGCGATGAAGGCAGCCCAGTGCAGCAGCTGGGTCCACACCAGCCGCCAGCGCGCTTTCTTGTCGCGGGCGTAGTGCCAGCCGGCGAAGATCGCCGCGGCGCAGTTGAACACGGCGACCAGCTCCCAGAACACCCGCATCGGCGTGTCGGTCATCGCCGCGTAGGCTACGCCGGCGAGGGTCACGACCAGGATCGCGAGATAGGGCAGCTCGCCGACGACGAGGTCGCGCCTCAGACGGGAGGCGCGCGAGGTCGCGTCGGCGGTCTTGACTGGTTCCATGCTTGGGGCACCCGTAGCTCTCAAAATTGTCGAAAGCACCGTGTCCGATCCGGCGCGGCGATTCAACGCGAACTCCGGGGACGTGGTGAACGCGCCGGTCGCGCCCGGACCGCACGTCGCCCCTGCGCAACGATGTCTGCCGCGCGTCGCCCCTGCGCAACGATGTCCGCCGCGTGTCAGTCTTGCGCGGCGATGTCCGCCGCGCTGCGGATCGCGCTCAGCGCCTCGGGCGTATCGGCGTCCATCGCCGCGGCGCGGCCGATCTCCACCATCGTCACATGGTCGCCATAGCGCGACAGCAGCGCCCGGCCGCCGGCGTCGCCCTCGGTCGCCTTCAGTTCCGGGAAGAGCCGGCGCGACCAGGCGACCGGGTTGCCCCGCGCCCCGTCCATCGCGGCGATGGCGACCAGCGTGTCCGGCTCGGCGAGGCCGGCGAGCACCTTGTCGCAATCCTCGCTCGTCACCAGCGGCATGTCGCCCAGCAGGATGAGCGCCGCCTCGGCGTCCTCGGGGATCGCCGTGAGGCCGGCCCGCAGGGAGGTGGACAATCCGTCGGCGTAGTGCGGATTGTGGACGTAGCGGACGTCGAGCCCCTCGAGCGCCGCCTCGACGCGTTCCGGCTCGTGTCCGGTGACGACGACCACCGCGTCGGCGCGCGAGGCGAGGGCCGCCTCGGCGACGTGGCGCACCATCGGCTTGCCGGCGACTTCGGCCACGAGCTTGTTGGCGCCCATGCGCGAGGACCGGCCCGCGGCCATGACGACGGCGGCGGTCTTGCCCGCGCGCCCCTTGCCGCGCCGCGGATGCGGCCGTGCCGCGGTCTCCATCAGCAACCCTCCGACTCCCATGCCGGCGATCTCCGCCCCCGTCACCGCGATTCCGGCGAGCAGGCGGTCGAGCACCCAGTCGAACCCGTTTTCCTTGGGCGAACGGGCGCACCCGGGCGCGCCGATCACCGGCTTGCCGTCCACCTCGCCCAGCACCAGGAGGTTGCCGGGGTCGACGGGCATGCCGAACCGCTCGACGCGCCCGCCGGCGAGGCGGATCGCCTCCGGGATCACGTCGTCCTCGTCGACCACCGCGGATGCCGCGAAGACCACGGCCAGCTCGCTCGTGCGCAGCGCCTCGGCGAGCGACCGGGCGAGCGCCGGCGCCTCGTGCGCGACCCGGCTGTCGTGGACGATCTCGGCGCCGGTGTCGGCGAGGCGGGCGGCGAACGTGCGGATCGTCTTCGTGGCGACGCTGTCCTTCAGCGTCGGCAGCATGGTGGAGAGCGCCGCGACGCGCGTCACCGTCCACGGCGCGACCGCCAGGATCGGGCGCGGCACACGGCCGAGCGCTCCGTCGAGGCTCGCACGCCGCACCGCGAACGGGATCACCTTCACGGTGCCGACCATGCGGCCGACGGCGACGCGCTTGTAGGCCGCCAGCGTCGCCAGGGTCAGCGCCGGGTCGACGGCGTTCAGCGCGTCGACCGCGGCGGCGTCCACGGTGACGAGCCCGTCCACCTCGGCGAAAAGGTTGGCGCGCCCGGTGTCGGCCTTGGCGACGCGCACGCCCGCGCCGCCGACGGTCTGCGCCAGGGCGCTCGCCGCCTCGTCCTCGTGGACGTCGTCCGCGGCGAGCCGCGCCACCGTGACCTCGGTGAGGCCGGACGCCTGCAAGGCCGCGGCGTCGGCCGCGGTCAGGTGGTGGCCCTTCTTCAGCGTGCGGTCGGCGAGGCGCTGCGAATGGGCGAGGATGGCCCCCGCCGCCTCGCCGACCGGGACCGGCCCGAACCTCACGCTGCCTTGCGCTCCGGCGCGACCTTGTGCTCGGCCCCCCGCAGCGCCGCGATCACCTCCGCCAGAACCGCGACGGCGATCTCCGGCGGCGAGGCGGCGCCGATGGGAAGGCCGATCGGCGCGTGGATGCGGCCGATGGCGTCGGCCGTGAAGCCCGCCGCGGTCAACCGGTCGACCCGCTTGGCGTGGGTCTTCCGGCTCCCCAGCGCGCCGATGTAGAAGCAGTCGGCCTCGAGGGCCGCGATGATCGCCGGATCGTCGATCTTCGGGTCGTGCGTCAGCGTGGTGACGGCGGTCTCGGCGTCCAGCGTCATCGACCCCGCGTCCGGCCATTCGGCGACGAGGTCGAAGGCGCCGAAGCGCTCCTCGGTGGCGAAGGCGCCGCGCGGGTCGATGATCCTCACCTCGAAGCCGACCGCTTCGGCCATCGGCGCCAGCGTCTGCGTGACGTGGACGGCGCCGATCACCACGAGCCGCGGCGGCGGCCGGTGGACGCGCACGAACACGCCCGCCTCCGCCTCCCGCCCCGAGGTGCCGGAGGCGAAGCGGCGCGCCAGCACCGCGGCCAGCGGATCGGCCGCCGCCTCCGCGGCGAAGACGACGCGGCTCGGCGAGCCGTCCAGTGGCGTGACCACTGCGCACAGGCGCCGCTCGGCACGCGCCGCGTTGACGGCCTTCAGGTCGGAGAGCTTCACGCGTTCGCCTCCAGCGGCTCGACGTAGATGCGGATGGTGCCGCCGCAGGAGAGGCCCACCTCCCAGGCGGTCTCGTCGGCGACGCCGAATTCCAGCAGCTTGGCCGGCGCGCCCGCGGCGATGTCCACCGCCTCGGCGATCACCGCCCCTTCGACGCAGCCGCCGGAGACGGACCCCTCGAACGCGCCCTCGCCGTCGATCACCAGGTGACTGCCCACGGGGCGCGGTGCGGAGCCCCACGTGTCGACCACGGTCGCCAGCGCGACACGCCGTCCCTCGCGCGCCCAGCGCTCGGCCACGTCCATCGGATCCTCGATCATCGTGATTCTCCTTCGGTCACCGCAACCGTGACCCGCGTTCGCCGGTTATGGTGTTGCGGCTCACCATTGCAACATTTCAGGCACCCATGGCGAAGCAGGATACCACCGAAGATCTCGTCGCTCTCATCGACCGGATCAAGGACAAGACCGACGGCGATGAGGTCTCGGTCGACGATCTCGTCGAGGCGGTGGGGCGGCGTGCCTTCGGCCCGCTCTTCATCATCACCTCGCTGATCGCCGTCCTGCCCACCGGCATGATCCCCGGCATGAGCATCCTGACCGGCACGATCATGCTCATCCTGTCGATCCAGCTCCTGTTCGGCTCGGACCGCATCTGGATGCCCGATTTCATCGCCGAACGCACAATGCCGCGCGAGAAGCTGGTCTCCTCGCTCGACAAGATGCGCCCGCGGGCCGAGTGGGTCAGCCGCTTCATCGGCCCGCGGATGAGCTTCTTCCTGCACCCGCCTTTTCACCAGATGGTGGCGCTGACCGGGGTCGTCGTCTCGCTGTCGATGTACCCGCTGGCGGTGGTGCCCTTCGGCGCCTTCCCGGCGGGCCTGTCGCTGCTGGTGATCGGCCTCGGCCTCTCGGTGCGTGACGGGCTTCTGATCGCCGCCGGCATCGCCGTCGGCGTCTTCGGTCTGGTGGTCGCGGTGTTCGCCTGGCCCTTCTGAGGGCCGGCTCAGGGCGCGGCGGCGGCCGCCTCCCGCATGGCGCGGGCCCGCTTGGTGAGGGCGACGAGGGCCATGCGCACGCCGGTCCCGTCCGTGGTGGGCGCGTCGTACTCCACCCGCGAGGCGATCTCGCCCGCACCGGCGGCGCAGACCATGTCGATGCCGAGCGGGTCGATGGCGACGGCGTGCCAGTCGCCCTCGGGCGCCTCGCCGAGCACCTCGGCGATCAGCTTCAGTGCATCGAGGTGGTCCTCGTTCATGTGCCGGCAGGCGCCGGGGTCCATGGCGACGAGCGCCTCGGCACCCGGTGCCAGGAGGTCGCCGGCGGTGAGGTCGCTGATGCGGCCGAAGCCGGCGACGAGGTGCGCGCTCTCCGGTACGAGGCGCCAGAACGAGAAGTCGGCGAAATCGGCGTACAGGCCGGCGTCCGGATGGCGGCGCAGGAAGCGGCCCTTCGCGACCTCGGCGTCGTTCACCGGTTCCAGCGTGCCGGACACCGTGACGCGGGCCCGCGTGTTGGTGTCGCCACCCCGGTCGGAGGCGACGAACAGCAGCGAAGCGCGCCGATCTCGTGCCATATTCCGGGTATGGACGGCGAGGTTGGATACCAGCATGACGGGAGAACCGTCGATCAATGTGGCCACGGCGACGTGGGAGGCGTGGGGATTCCCGGATGGGCCGAGCGTCGCGAGCGCGGCGTCCCGGCAGCAGTGCACCAGATTTCGCGCTAGGCGTGCGTCGGAGGCGGAATTGTTCATGGTGTCGAACTATCTTCGGTTGCGTGGGGGCACTTCGTCCTCAAACTTTCGTCAATCACACCAATGTTGCCACAATTCCCTCGCAAGTTGCGTTAAGCACGAACCGCCAGCATGGTGGCACGCAACCAGTACGGCCTAGTATGACGCAGATCGCCCTGATCGACGATGATCGCAACATCCTCACCAGCGTGTCCATCGCTTTGGAAAGCGAAGGATTTGACGTCACGACCTATACCGACGGGGCCAGTGGGCTCGACGGACTGACCAAGGCGCCGCCGGACCTCGCGGTCCTGGACGTGAAGATGCCGCGGCTCGACGGATTGGAGCTTCTGCGGTGCCTGCGCCGCGAATCCGACCTTCCCGTCATAATCCTGACGTCGAAAGACGACGAAATCGACGAACTTTTCGGCCTGCGCATGGGGGCCGACGACTTCATCACCAAGCCGTTCTCGCAGCGCCTCCTGGTGGAGCGGATCCGCGCCGTTCTGCGCCGCTCCAACGCGATGCGCAGCGATGCCGACCGCACCGCTCACACGGTGCTCGAGCGTGGTCCGCTGGTGATGGACACCGAGCGCCACACGACGACCTGGCGCGGCCAGCCCATCGTGCTGACGGTGACGGAGTTCATGATCCTCCTGTCGCTGGCGCAGCGCCCCGGCGTGGTCAAGAGCCGCAACGCGTTGATGGACGCGGCCTACGGCGACCACGTCTATGTCGACGATCGGACGATCGACAGCCACATCAAGCGGCTGCGCAAGAAGTTCCGGCAGGTCGACGACCACTTCGATCGGATCGAGACGCTCTATGGCGCGGGCTACCGGCTGAAGGACGAGTAGCGCAGGATACGCCGGCGATTCGGGGTAAGCGTCGGTCGCATCCGCAGCCGAGGGACCGATGAACGTCAGCGAGAGGTTCAACAGCGCCGGGCAGGACGGCTATTCTGCCCTGAGGCCGCGTTCCTTCCCGTGGCAGACGTTCGGCATGACGCGGCTGGCGCTGCGGGTCGCCGTCCTCAAGGTACTCGGGTTGACGATCCTGCTGTTCGTCACGCTGAATCAGGCGGACATCTCCGGCAAGATCGCCGGCGCCGTGCTCGACGGTCTGCTCGTCGAGACCGACAGCGTCATGGGCACCATCGAGCGCTCGCTGGACAGCCTCGCCCCGGTGCTCACCGGCTTCACCCCCCGCGACGCCGACGGCACGCCCCAGCCGTCCGCCGCCACGCCCGACCTCGACGGCTTCCTTGCCGGCACGATGCAGGGCGCACCCTCGCGGGCCCAGCTGTTCGGCATCAACGGCATGCTGCTGGCCGACAGCGCCCGTGTGGAACGGGCCAGCGACGATCCGCGCGCCGCCAATCTCGCCGCCATCCAGGAGCCGCCGTCGGACTTCGCGACGCAGTGGCGCGACTTCTTCGCCGGGACCGCCACGCGCAACGCCTCGCCCAGCAGCCAGGCGCCGCTGCGCGAAGTGCTCGCCGCGCTCGGAGGGGTGAAGACGGTGCGCTACGGCGAGCGCGGCGACGGGGATGCGGTGGTCGCGGTCGCGGCGCCCATCCTCGCCGACGACGGGCGCGTCATCGGCGCCCTGCGCCTCGTCAGTGCGCCGGGGCAGATCGTCGGCCCCGTGCGCGAACAGGAAGCGGCGATCATCCAGGGCTTCATCGTCGCCGCGCTCCTGGCGGTCCTCATGGCGCTGGTCCTCGCGGCGACGATCTCGCGTCCGCTGGTGCGGCTGGCGCGCGCGGCCGAGCGGATCAAGCGCGGCAGCGTCAACACGCCGATCCCGGCCCTCAACGCGTCGGGCGAAATCGGCGACCTGTCGCGCGTGCTGCACGAGATGACGGTCGCTCTCTACACCCGCATCGATGCGATCGACGCCTTCGCCGCCGAGGTGGCGCACGAGCTGAAGAACCCGCTCACCTCGCTGCGCGGTGCCGTCGAGGTCCTGCCGCGGGCCAGGACCGAGGCCTCGCGCGAGCGCCTGCTCGAGGTGATCGCCCACGACGTCAACCGGCTGGACCGCCTCATCAGCGACATTTCCGCCGCCTCCAAGCTCGACTCCGAGCTGAACCGCTACCGCTTCGAGCTGGTCGATTTGCACCAGCTCCTGCGCACCATCGTCGATACCCAGAACGAACTCGCCGCGGCGCAGGACATGACGGTGAAGCTCAACTGGGTGAGCAAGACCGCGGACGTCTTCATCAACGGCAACGACATCCGCCTGGGGCAGGTCTTCACCAACCTCATCGAGAATGCGCGCTCCTTCTCGCCGGAGGGGGGGATCGTCATCGTCACCGCGCGCAACTTCTCCGATTTTGCCGAGATCATGGTCGAGGACGAGGGACCCGGTATCGAGGAGGCGGCCATCGAGCGGATCTTCGAGCGCTTCTATACCGACCGCCCGGCGGACAAGGGCTTCGGCAACAATTCCGGCCTCGGGCTGGCGATCTGCCGGCAGATCGTCGAGGCGCACGGCGGCGAGATCTTCGCCGAGAACCGCTACCAGACGACGCTCAGCCCCAGCCGCGTCACCGAGGGGGCGCGCTTCACCGTGCGCCTGCCGATCGTCTCGTGAGGCGAGCCGCGAGCGGAGGGGCGGCGTGAGCGGCACCGTGCACGCCAGTGCCGTCGCGCTCGACGGGGCCGGTGTCCTCATCCGGGGGACCTCGGGCGCCGGAAAATCCACGCTGGCGCGGGCGCTGGTGGCGGATTTCGCCGCCCGGGGCCGCTTCGCCCGCCTCGTCGCCGACGACCGGGTGGCGCTCGATCCGCGCGGCGAGCGCCTCATCGCCCGCGTGCCGCCACGCCTTGCCGGCCTCGTCGAGGTGCGCGGGGTGGGGATCGTGCCGGTGCGCCACCTCGCCGCCGTGCGCCTCAGCCTCGTCGTGTCGCTGGTGCCGGA
Source organism: Acuticoccus sp. I52.16.1 (assembly GCF_022865125.1). NCBI lineage: Bacteria > Pseudomonadati > Pseudomonadota > Alphaproteobacteria > Hyphomicrobiales > Amorphaceae > Acuticoccus > Acuticoccus sp. I52.16.1. The sequence goes on from NZ_CP094828.1 coordinate 2,984,204, forward strand.
CGCGCCGCGCTACCCGGAGGAAGAGGGCGCGACGGTGCTTCTGGCCGGGGTGGCGGTGGCCGCACTGTGCCTTTCCCACCATAGCGTGCCGGCATCCGTGCTCGCCGTAGCCGCGGTTCTCGGCTCGGACGGGTTGACGACAGCCACGCCGCAGACACAACGTCCGGCGACGTAGAAGGCCTTGCCGCACGTCGTGGCGGAGGAGGGGGCGTCTTGATCGGATTGGTGCTCGTCACGCACGGACGGTTGGCACAGGAGCTGCGCTCGGCGCTGGAGCATGTGGTCGGCGCGCAGGAAGCGGTCGAACCCATCTCCATCGAGCCCGACGACGATATCGAGCAGCGCCGTGCCGACATCGTCGAGGCCGTCGGCCGGGTCGACCGCGGCCAGGGCGTCGTCATCCTGACCGACATGTTCGGCGGCACGCCCTCCAACCTCGCCATCTCGGTCATGCCCCAGGGCAACATCGAGGTCATCGCCGGGGTGAACCTGCCGATGCTGGTCAAGCTCTCCTCCGCGCGGGCGACGATGCCGCTGACTCAGGCCGTCGCCGCCGCGAAGGACGCCGGGATCAAGTACATCAGCGTCGCGTCGCACGTCCTGTCGGGAAAATGAGCGGAACGGACGAGCCGGGCAGCCAGGCGACCGAGCTGACGTTGACGCTGGTGAACCGGCGCGGCCTGCACGCGCGCGCCGCCGCCCGCTTCGTGCGCGAGCTGGAGTTCTTCCGGGCCGACGTCGCCGTCTCGCGCGACGGGCAGACGGTGGACGGCCGCTCCATCATGGGCCTCCTGATGCTGGGTGTCCCGTGCGGCCAGTCGATCGCGCTGTCGATCACCGGACCGGAGGCGGCCGCAGCGGCCGCCGCCCTCACCAACCTCGTCAACGACGGGTTCGGAGAACGCGACTAGTGCGCGCCGCCGCGTCGTGGACCATCCGTCTCGCCACGCTCGCCGATGCGCCCGCCATCGCCGCGATCTACGCGCCCGTCGTCGAGACCACGGCAATCTCGTTCGAGGAGGTCGTGCCGGACGCCGAGGAGATCGCCCGCCGCATCGCCGCCACCCTCGGCCCGTGGCCCTACCTCGTCGCCGAGCGGGACGGCGCGGTCGCCGGCTACGCCTACGCCTCGGCCTATCGCCCGCGCGCGGCCTACCGCTGGTCGGTGGAGGTGACGGTCTATGTCGACGCGGCGGTCCGGGGCGGTGGCGCCGGCACCGCGCTCTATGGGCGCCTGCTGCCGCTGCTCATCGCGCAGGGCTACCGCGCCGCCTTCGCCGGGATCACCCTCCCCAACGCCGGCAGCGTCGCCCTGCACGAGCGGCTCGGCTTCCGCCACACGGGGACCGACCCGGCCGCGGGCTTCAAGCTCGGCCGGTGGTGGGACGTCGGCCGCTGGGCGCGTCCGCTGCGCGAGCTGGGCGCCGCGCCGCCGCCGGCCACCCCGCTGGGCGACCTCGACCCCACCCTCCTGGCCGACATTCTCGCCGGCCGCGCCGCCGCCTGATCGGGACTCGTCCGTCCCGGTATGGCGGGGCTGGCGCCGGGCCGGCCGGCGCGAGGGCCGCAGCGGCGCCGCAAGCGTGGCCCCAGCCTCATCCCGTTCTCTGGAGATCGAAGGATTGAACACGAGGCGTCCATGGCGGTCTCCGCGACTTCGCTGCGAAACGAGCGGGGATTCCGCAAGATCTTCATCCTGAATATCGTCGCGGGGCTCATCATCGCGACGACGTTCGGGATCGGCGCCTTCCGGGTGCTCGACTTCCTCGATCACGGACTGGCCACGATCCTGGAGAAGGGCGCACGGCGCTGGGTCGCCCCGATGAGCGAGGCCCCCTTCTTCGACGTCGCGCTCAGCGGGAACGAACCGCCGGCCGACGTCGTCGCCACGGTCTTCAAGTCGTTCAACGACCATGGGATCGACCGGGTGCGCGTCTACGGCCTCGACGGCAAGCCGGCGTGGGCCGCGCCCGGCGACGAGGACACGGCGCGCCCGCTGGCCCCCAAGGTGATCGAGGCGCTGCGGGCCGACGAATGGTCGCTCCGCATCTACCCCACGCCCTACGGCGAAGGGGAGACCCGCCACTATGCCGACCTGCTGATGCCGATCCGCCGGGACGGCGCGACCGTCGGCGCCCTCGGCATGCGCATCCACGTCAGCGAGGCGCACGCGCAATACGTCACCGCGATCGCCTTCGCCGTCGTCGGCTTCACGCTGCTGGGGCTGGTCGGCGTCGTCGCGACGGTCGCCAACGCGGTCCTGATCGCCCGGCAGCGCCGCCATTCGGACGAGATCTACCACCTCGCCCACCACGACGCGCTGACCGGCGTCGCCAATCGCAACCGCTTCCTCGCCACGCTCGACCGCGCGATGCTGCCGGCCAAGCTGCGGGAGGGTGGCGTCGCCGTCCACGTGATCGACGTCGACGGGTTCAAGGGCGTCAACGACTCGCTGGGGCACGACATCGGCGACCAGTTGCTGCGGGTCGTCGCCGCCCGGCTGCTCGACTGTGCGGGCGAGGGCGACCTCGTCTCCCGCCTCGGCGGCGACGAGTTCGCCGTGGTGCAGCGCCATGCGACGCGGCAGAGCGCGCTGGAGCTGGCCGAACGGATGCTGGAGGCCGCCCGCGCGATCCGTGATCTGGACGGCGTCCCGGTGAGCGCCTCGCTCAGCATCGGCGTCGCGTTGGCGCCGGAGCACGCGACCCTCTCCTCCGAATTGCAGAAGTGCGCCGACGCGGCCGTCTACCGGGCCAAGCGCGAGGGGCGTAATCAGGCCGTCGTCTTCGAGGTCGGCATGGACGGGGAGCTGAAGACCCGCAACACCCTGCGCGTGATGCTGCGCCGCGCGCTGGAGACCGATTCCTTCGAGCTTCACTACCAGCCGATCCACGAAGCGCACACCAACTCGCTCCTCGGCTTCGAGGCGCTGCTGCGCCTGCACGACGGCGACGGCGGCAACATCTCGCCGGCCAAGTTCATCCCCATCGCCGAGGACATGGGCCTCACCCCGCGCATCGGTCAGTGGGTGCTGAACGAGGCGTGCCGGACCGCGGCGTGCTGGCCGGCGGAGCTGTCGATCGCGGTGAACCTGTCGGTGCAGCAGTTCCGCGAGGACCTCGCCACGGTGGTCGAGAGTGCGTTGGCGCTCTCGGGCCTGGAGGCGAGCCGGCTCGAGCTGGAAATCACCGAGACGCTGTTCATCGCCGAACCCGACCAGGTCGTCGAGCAGCTGCGGCGGATCAAGGCGTTGGGCGTGCGAGTGGTGATGGACGACTTCGGCACCGGCTACTCGAGCCTCAGCTACCTGTGGAAGTTCCCATTCGACAAACTGAAGGTCGACCGATCCTGCTTCAAGTCGCTCGACGAGTCGGAGAGCGTCGGCGAGGTTCTGCGTACGATCAGCGCGATGAGCGGGGCGATGAACCTGCGCGTCGTCGCCGAGGGGATCGAGACCGAGGTGCAGCGGACCTTCGCCTGCCAGGCCGGCTATGACGAGCTGCAAGGCTACCTGTGCGGCCGGCCGATGTCGCTGGAGGCGGTGCTGCAATATATCCGCAACTCCACCGTCGCCCGGCGCACCGTCCCGGATGACATCCCGATGGTCCGGCCCAGCCTCCTCAACTGACCGCCGCACCGCACCGCACCGCACCGCACCGCACCGTGCCGTGCGGGTGCCGGGCCGAGGCTTGTGGCGCAAATGTCGCAAGCGGAGCGCGATCGGCGAGGCACTTGCAAGTGTCGTTAATGCGCGGATTGATCGGCTCCCCAGCCTCCCGTAGCCGTGAGGATCATCGATTGGACAGCGTGTCCTTGTGATCCGATCGGCGTGGTGTAGGGGAGTGACGTATGGACCGCATCCGCATTACCGGTGGCGCACCGCTCGAGGGGTCCATCCCGATCTCCGGCGCGAAGAACGCCGCGCTGCCGCTGATGATCGCCTCCCTGCTGACCGACGAGACGCTGACGCTGCAAAACGTCCCGCGCCTCGCCGACGTGCAGAAGCTGTTCCACATCCTCGCCAACCACGGCGTCGACACCGCCTTCCAGGGCAAGCGCTCCGGTGAGGACGAGCTGGCCGGGCAGACGGTGAACCTCACCGCCCGCGCCATCGTCGACACCACCGCCCCCTACGAGCTGGTCTCGACCATGCGCGCCTCGTTCTGGGTGATCGGCCCGCTGCTGGCCCGCATGGGCGAGGCGCGCGTGTCGCTCCCCGGCGGCTGCGCCATCGGCACCCGCCCGGTGGACTTCTTCATCGAGGGGCTGAAGGGCCTCGGCGCCGACATCGACATCGAGCGCGGCTACGTCGTCGCCAAGACCAAGGGCGGTCTGATCGGCAACCGCGTGCGGCTGCCCAAGCCGTCGGTCGGCGCGACGCACACGCTGCTGATGGCCGCGACGCTCGCCCGCGGCGAGACGGTGATCGAGAACGCCGCCCGCGAGCCGGAGATCGTCGACCTCGCCGAGTGCCTGATCCAGATGGGCGCCAAGATCGAGGGGCAGGGGACGAGCTCCATCACCATCGAGGGCGTGCCGCGCCTCTACGGTGCCCGCCACAAGGTCCTGCCCGACCGGATCGAGACCGGCACCTACGCGCTGGCGACGGCGATGGCCGGCGGCGACGTGACGCTGGAGGGCGCCTCGGCCGACCATCTGGAGCGGCCGATCGAGCTGATGCGCGCCGCCGGGGCGGAGATCGACGTCACCAACCGCGGCCTGCGCGTGCGCCGCAACGGCCACGGCATCGTCGCGGTCGACGCCGAGACCGAGCCCTATCCCGGCTTCCCGACCGATCTGCAGGCCCAGTTCATGGCGGTGATGTGCGCCGGCAAGGGCACCAGCCATGTCACCGAGACGATCTTCGAGAACCGCTTCATGCACGTGCAGGAGCTGGCCCGGCTCGGCGCCGACATTTCGCTCAACGGCCAGACCGCGACCATCAAGGGCGTCGATCGGCTGAAGGGCGCGCCGGTGATGGCGACGGACCTGCGCGCCTCGGTGTCGCTGGTGATCGCCGGCCTCGCGGCCGAGGGCGAAACGGAGGTCTCGCGCATCTACCACCTCGACCGCGGCTTCGAGCGGCTGGAGCAGAAGCTGTCGCGCTGCGGCGCCCAGATCGAGCGCGTCTCCGGCTAGTCTCGCCCCGCGTCACGAAAACCGGCACGATTTCGCGACAACGGCGGGGGCGGTGAGCGCGGCCTCGCGCCGCGGGAGTCGCGCAGGCGCGCGAAGGCGGTTATTAGGGGGCTTCGAGGCCCCGAACCCGAAGACATTTTTGATGACGTCGTCCCCTCTCCCCGTGAAGATGTTCGCGCTCGACGAAGACGACCTCGCCGTCGTGTCCGCCCACGTGCAGGACGCGGTGGCCAAGGTGGCGGACATCCGGTGGTCCCCGGCCGACGGGCACTTCGCCATTCCGATGAACCGCTTCGCCTGGGAGCTGACGGCCGACCGCAAGACGCGCCGCAAGGGCGACCAGCGGCGCCGCGCCGTGCTCTCCTTCGCGCGCGTGACGCGGGCGCAGGTCACCGGCATCGCCCCCGGCGCGCAGGACGCGGTGCTGTCCGTCCTCGCCGTCCTCTTCACAGCCACGGACGCGCCCGCCGGCGTCGTCACCGTGGTCTGCTCCGGCGACGTGATGATTCGCCTCGAGGTCGAGTGCATCGAGGCGCAGCTGGCCGACATGGGCGGGGCGTGGAGCGCGTCGATGCGCCCCAAGCACGTGGTCGGCCGCTGATGCGCCGGCTGGACAGCCGGGACCCCGGCTTCGCGCAGGCGTTCGCCGCCCTCCTCGCCGACCAGCGCGAGTTCTCGGCCGACGTGACCTCCATCGTCGACACCGTGTTGCAGGACGTGCGCGCCCGCGGCGACGCCGCCGTCGCCGAATATACGCAGCGGTTCGACCGGGTGGACTTCGCGGTGACGCCGATGGCCGTCACGCCGGAGGAGATCGCCGCCGCCCGCGCCGCCGTGCCGGACGAGGTGATCGACGCGCTGATCTTCGCGCGCGACCGTATCGCCGTCTTCCACGAGAAGCAGATACCCGCCGACGCACGCTTTACCGACCCGGTCGGCGCGGTGCTCGGCTGGCGCTGGACGCCGCTCGCCTCGGTCGGCCTCTACGTCCCGGGCGGGCAGGCGGCCTATCCCAGCTCGCTGCTGATGAACGCCGTCCCGGCCAAGGTCGCCGGCGTGAAGCGCCTCGTGATGACCGTGCCGGCGCCCGGCGGGCATCTGGAGCCGGTCGTGCTGGCCGCCGCGGAGATCGCCGGCGTGACCGAGATCTACCGGATCGGCGGCGCACAGGCGATCGCCGCACTCGCCTACGGCACCGCGACGATCGCCCCGGTGGACAAGATCGTCGGCCCCGGCAACGCCTATGTGGCGGCTGCCAAGCGGCAGGTGTTCGGCACCGTCGGAATCGACATGGTCGCCGGCCCGTCCGAGGTCGTCGTCGTCGCCGACGAGACCGCGCGGGCCGACATCGTCGCCGCCGACCTGCTGGCGCAGGCCGAGCACGACGAGGTGGCGCAGTCGATCCTGATCACCACGAGCCCGGAGCTGGCGGGGGAGGTGGACGCCGCCGTCGCCGAGCAGCTGGAGGTGTTGCCGCGCCGCGCCGTCGCGGAGGCGAGCTGGCGCGACCACGGCGCCATCATCCTCGTCGCCGACCTCGACGAGGCGGCCGCGCTGGTGGACCGGCTGGCGCCCGAGCACCTGGAGCTCGCCGTCGCCGACCCGGAGGCGCTCGCCGCAAAGGTCAGCCAGGCCGGCGCGATCTTCCTCGGCATGATGACGCCGGAGGCCATCGGCGACTATGTGGCCGGCCCCAACCACGTGCTGCCGACGAGCCGCTCGGCGCGTTTCTCCTCCGGCCTCTCCTCGTTCGACTTCCTGAAGCGCACCACCATGCTCAGCCTCGACCGTGCCGCGCTGGAGGCACTGGCGGGCCCGGCCATGACCCTCGCCGCATCCGAAGGGCTCGACGCGCACCGCCTGTCGATCGCGCGCCGTCTCTCATCCTCGTGACGAGGGCGTCATGAGTGACGAGGACAGCGCCCGCCTCATCGCCGTCACGCTGGACGAGGCGTCGATCGACCGCGGTACGCCCGACGTCGAGCACGAGCGCGCGGTGGCGGTGTACGACCTCCTGGAGGAGAACGTCTTCCGTCCGGTCGGGGTGGGGCCGGGGCCGTACCGGCTGATCCTGTCGATCCAGGAGAACCGGCTGGTCTTCACCATTCGGAGCGAGGCCGGCGAGCACCTCGTGGCGCACATGCTGTCGCTGACGCCGCTGCGGAAGGTGGTGAAGGACTACTTCCTCATCTGCGAGAGCTACTTCTCGGCGATCCGCAGCGCGGCCCCGGCGCAGATCGAGGCGATCGACATGGGCCGGCGCGGCGTGCACGACGAGGGATCGCGGCTGCTGGCCGAGCGGCTGGAGGGCAAGATCGAGGTCGACCACGCCACGGCGCGGCGGCTCTTCACGCTGATCTGTGCCCTGCATTTCAAGGGATGAGCGTGGGCCGCACGCCGACCTCCGTCCTCTTCGTCTGCCGACACAACGCGATTCGCTCGCCCATGGCCGCCGCGCTTGCACGCCACGCCGCGCCGACCACATATATCCGGTCGGCCGGCCTGGAAACGGGCCAGCCGGACCCCTTCGCCGTCAGCGTCATGGCCGAGAAGGGGCTCGATATCTCCAAGCGCAGGCCCCGCTCGCTGGAGGAGCTCAACGACACCTCGTTCGACCTCGTGGTGACGCTGGCGCCGGAGGCGCACCACCACGTGCTCGATCTGGCGCGCACGCAGAGCTTCGACGTCGTATACTGGCCGACGCTCGACCCCTCCGGCGCGCAGGGCTCGCGCGAGCAGATCCTGGAGAGCTACCGGCAGGTGCGCGACGCGCTCGGCCGGCAGGTCGAAGAGCTGTTTGCTCAATCTTGACCCCGTTGCCGGGGGACATTGGAACGAAATACCTGTATCACCACCTAGTGACGGTGAGGCGCTATAGCGCCGCACCCTGCTGAAACAACGTAAAAGGGCCTCAATGGCGAAAGAGGAAGTGTTGGAGTTTCCGGGTCAGGTGACCGAGCTCCTCCCCAACGCGACGTTCCGCGTCAAGCTCGAGAACGAGCATGAGATTATTGCGCATACTGCCGGGCGGATGCGCAAGAACCGTATCCGTGTTCTCGCAGGCGACCGCGTGTTGGTCGAAATGACTCCGTACGACCTGACCAAGGGTCGCATTACATACCGCTACAAGTGATCTGATGGCGCGAGTGCGCAACTCCGTCCTGATCCTGGCATCGGGCTCACCCCGACGGTTGGCGCTCCTGGAGCAGATCGGCATCGTCCCCGATCACATCTCGCCGGCCGACGTCGACGAGACGCCCGAGCGCAAGGAACGCCCCAGCGCCTATGCGATGCGCCTGGCGCGCGAGAAGGCCGAAGTCGCGGCCGATCGCGCCAAGGCGATGCTCAACGCGCGCGACACCTACGTGCTGGCGGCCGACACGGTCGTCGCCGTGGGGCGGCGGATCATGCCCAAGGCCGAGTCCTACGATGTCGCCCAGGCGTGCTTGAAGGCGCTGTCGGGGCGCAACCACACCGTCTACACCGCGGTCGTGGTGATCGGCCCGCGCGGGCGCACGCGCGACCGTCTGGTCGAGACGCGCGTGAAGATGAAGCGGCTGTCCGATCGCGAGGTCGTCGACTACCTGTCGAGCGGCGAGTGGGACGGCAAGGCGGGCGGATACGCCATCCAGGGCCGTGCCGGCGCCTTCGTGGCCCGCATCGTCGGCTCCTATTCGTCCGTCGTCGGCCTGCCGCTCTACGAAAGCGCGCAACTCCTCGGCGGCATGGGCTTCACCCGCACCGGCGAGACGATCGCCGACGAGGTGCCGGTGTGAACGCGCACGATCCCGCTGTCCCGCCCCCGGCGCGCCCGTGCCCCGTGTGCGGCAAGGAATCCCAGCGCGAGACGCGGCCGTTCTGCTCCAAGCGGTGCGCCGACGTCGACCTTCACCGCTGGCTCGGCGGCCAGTACCGCGTCCCCGTGATCGAGGAAGACGGCGGCCAGGACGAGACCCCGCGTGACGAGTGATCCGGTTGCCGTGTCGGCCGCCTGGGCCATCGATCAGCGCGTGGCCATGCGCGGCGTCGCCGTCCCCGCCGCCGGCCGCACCCCCGCCGCGTGGCGCCTCCCGCCCGCTTCCGTTCCGCGCCGTGCCGGCGACCCTCACCCGGTCGTCCCGCCGGTGTGCCGCGCGAAATAGGTCTTGCTTTGACTGGCGATGTGGGGCGCACTCCCAGCGACCTGTTCGTCAAGCGAAGGGTTCGGCGATGAGCGCCGCCATCGAATTCAGGCTGACCACTACCGACGAGCTGACCGCCCTGCTCGACGCCGTCGAGGCGTTCGGCGAGGCGCAGGACCTGCCGGTGAAGACCGTGATGACGTTGAACCTCGTGCTGGAGGAACTCGTCACCAACGCGATCCACTACGGCGCCGGGCCGAACGGCGCGGTGGTCGACGTCTGGGCCGAGCTGCGCGACGCGCGCGTCTACGGCTGCGTGCGTGACAACGGCATCGCCTTCAACCCGCTCACCGCCCGCATGCCGGACACCGAGGCGCCGATCGAGGAGCGCCCCATCGGCGGCCTCGGCCTCTACATCGTGCGCGAGATGGCGCACAACCTGGACTATCAACGCGAGGGGGCGGAGAACGTCCTCAAATTCCAACTATCTGTTCAAGAAGGCTGACGGTGTGAGCGAGCTAGTCGTCGAACTCGAAACCACGGGCGAGGTGGTCGTCTTCATCTGCAACGGCCGCGTCGATTCGAACACCGCCAAGACCCTGCAATCGACCGTCATCGGGAAGATCCAGGACGGGGCGCACCGGGTCGTGATGGACCTCACCCACACCAACTACATCTCGAGCGCCGGCCTGCGCGTGATCCTGATGGCCGGCAAGCAGATCAAGGCCGCCAGTGGGAATTTCGTGCTGTGCGGCATGCAGCCCTCCGTGCGCGAGGTGTTCGAGGTGACGGGGTTCCTGCGCCTGTTCGAGGTGAGCGATACGCGCGACGAGGCCGTCAGCGCGGCGCAATAGCCTCCGGCACCGGCGCGCCCGTGAATGTCGCCAGTGCCTCGGCGGCGGGGGCGGCGTCGTCGCGCGTTTCGCCCGCGACGGCGGTCGGCAGGACGAAGTGCAGGAAGGGCTGCCCGCAATCGCCGCGGATCGCGTCGTAGGCGAAGCAGCCGCGGTCAAACAGGGCGTTGGCGCCGGCGATGTCCTCGGCGGCACGCCAGTCGCTCTCGGCCTCGCCCGGGCGCGGCATCGCCTGTGCGGCCGGGCGCCAGAGCAGGTAGCGCATGCCGTAGGTCTTCTGCGCCGCACGCACGATCCGGAACCCCTGCTTGGTGAGGTTGCGCATGGAGGGAACGTTGTTGGGCGCCGCGGTGCACACCGCGTGCTCCGCCCCTCGCTCCACCGCAAAGTCGAGCCGCGCGTCGATCAACGTGCGCTGAAGGCCGCGCGACCAGTAGGTCGGCAGCACCGCCGACCCGTCGAGCACGAAGACCGATTCCCGCGCCGTCACGTAGTCCTCGACGCCCTTGCGGTCGTCGCTGCCGGGTTCCTCCGGCCGCACCATGCCGTAGCCGACGAGCCGCCCCGACTCGGTGAGGCCGATGATGGCGCCCCCCTGGTCGAACATGGCGTAGAAGTCGTCCGGCTCGTCGCGGCGCACCAGGTTGCTGGCCGGCAGCGCGTCCAACGTGCGGCTGTGCACCTCGTAGACCGCGGGAACGTCCTCGCGCACCAGCATGGTGACGGCGATGTCGCGCGGGGCGGCCGACGGGAGTTTGACGCCGAGCCTCATTCGTCCCTCAGGATGTTGGCGTAGTTGAGCATCGCGAGGGGCGGATAGAGGGCCAGCTCGCGCGCCATCTTCATGTTGATGACGAGCGCGAAACGCTTCAGCGTCTCGATCGGGATCGCGGCCGGGGCGATGCCGTCCACCAGGATCTGCTCGGCCTTGTAGCCGGTGAGCTGGCCCACCGAATAATAGCGGCTGATGAGGCTGACCAGGGCATCCCCCTGCATCGCCTCCGCCGCCGAGAAGCCGGGCACGCCGAGCGCGGTCGCGGTCGGCGTCACGTCGGCCATCTGGCGGCTGAGGAAGGTGTCGGGCAGGTAGTAGAGCCACTGGGCGCCCTCGCCGGCCAGCTCCTCAACCAGACGCTTGGCGGCCGTCCCGTCGGGCTTGCCGTCGGCGCCGAGGGGAAAGGTGCGCTCCACGACGGTGAAGCCCATCTCGTCCCCCAGCTCCTTCACGTTGGCGACGATGGCGAGCGAGTTGGGCTCGTTGGAGGTGTAGAGCACGCCCAGCCGCTCGAACGGCTTGTAGGTCTGCATCGCGCGCAGCTGCGGCTCGGCCGGGACGACGTGCGACGTGCCGGTGATGTTGCGGCCGGAGGATTCGCGCGTCGGCACCAGACCGGAGGCGACCGGCGCCGAGACCATGGTGAAGACGCCCGGCAGCTCGGTGATGTTCTTGTCCGGGTCGACGTCGTCGTAGCGGCCGAAGGTGGCGATCGTGTTGGGTGTGCCCCAGGAGTAGACGAGATCCGGCTTCAGCGCCTTGACCTCCTTGACGATATCCGGAACGCGGCTGGGGTCGAGGTTGGCGTTGAACTCGATCAGATCCACCGGCACGCCGCGCTGGGCGAGATAATCGCTGAAGCCGGCCTCCACCTCGGTCTGGCCGCGATAGAGGATCTGCGCGATGCGGTAGGGCGACTGCGCCCGCGCGCGGGTGACGTAGGGAGTGGCGAGGAGACCGGCTCCGAGGGCGAGGGCCTTACGACGTGTCAGCATATCTTGCTACTCGCTGGGAACGGGGACCGGCTCACGCTCGGCCAGCATCATGGCGATGCCGAAGAGGAGCGCCCCGGCGATGAGGACGAAGCCCATGAAGAGGATGGCGACCTCGGCCGAGGTGGCGGCCCAGACCGCGGCGAAGACCGCCGGCCCCGCCGCGTTGCCTGACCGCTCGATCAGCCGGAAGACGCCGTAGACGCCCCCTTCGGAGAGGGAGGGGAAATAGCGCCGTCCGAGTTCGCCGACGAGCGCGGTCTGCGGGGTCGTCGACAAACCCTGCGCGATGCCCACCTGAACCACGAAGAGCGCCGCCCCCCAGGGCTGCGGCCACAGGAAGAGGTGCGCGACGGCGAGGCCCGAGAGCACCCCGCCCAGCACCACATAAGGAACACGCTTGGCGTTGTGGTCCGAGAAGGTCGAGATCGCCGGCACCACGACCAGCATGACGAGGCCGTAGAGCATGAGGACGCGGCCGATGGTCGACTGGTCGAAGCGCACCGCGAGATCGAGGGGGATGTAGTAGAAGGCGATGCCGATCAGGATCATTTTCGCCGGGAAGGCGCAGGCGAGCATCAGCAGGAAGATAGCCGGCTTCTTCAGGACGATGATGGAATCGGCGAGTTTGGCCGTCGGTTTGGCGACGCCGCCGCGCTCGTCGTTCGGCAGCGCGACGAGGGCGCAGATGTAGGCCACCAGCGCCATCGCCGCGGAGATGAGGAAGGTCGGATTGGGGCCGAGACGGTCGGCGATGATGCCGCCGATCGGCGGGCCGCACAGCATCGCCGCCATGATCGCCGAGACGAAGAGGCTCATCCCGCGCGCCCGGTTGGCCGCCCCCGTGCGGTCGACGATGTAGCCTTGCGCGGCGACGAAGACGATGGCGAAACCCACCGCGGTGACGGCGCGGGCAGCGATCAGCGGCCCCATGGAGCCCGCCATCGCGGTGCCGAGGAAGCCCAGCACCGCCGCCATCGCGCCGAGGCGGACCGAGCGGGAGCGACCGAACGTCTCGGTCCACACGTTGAGGACCGGCTGGCCGAGCGCCATGATCGCCATGAAGATGATGATCGGCAGCGCGATTACGAACTCGACCGAGAGGCCGGCGATCGGCTCGGCCATGCTCTCGATGTAGCTTGGCAGGAAGGCGCGCGTCAGCTCCTCGGCGAAGTAGAAGAGGAAGACCGGGGCGCGCACGGCGGCCAGCGTCGCCGGAGTCTCGTAGCGCTTGGCGGTGAGCTTGTGGCTGGCGGCGATCTTGTCGAGCGCGGCGACCGCACCGGCGTCGCCTTTTTCCACCGCCGCGGCGCGCAGCTCGGCATGTTCGCGGTGGACGCGGGCGACCTCGCCGTCGACCGCCTTGACCTCCTCGGCGATGTCGCCGGTGCCGGCGAGCGGCAGATAGGGCCGGAAGTCGCCCCGCCACAGCGAGGACAGGCGCTGCGCCAGACCGCGCAGCAGCACCGCCGAGGCGCGCGTGAAGGCGAACGAGACCAGCTCCAGCGCCACCAGAACCGAGACGATCAACAGCACGGCCACGTCGAGCCACAACTCGCGCACCAGGACGCGGGCGACGCTGTCGGGCGTGCCGACGACGACGTCGCCGACGCTGGCGCCGCCGACCACGATCGGCGCGCTGGCGGTCTGCATGCCCTCGCTGTCGTCGAGCGCTTCGGGTTCGAAGTCGTGGCTGTCGGCCTGGGCGACGACGCTCCCGTCGGGGCGGACGATGCGCACGAAGGCGAACTCGCCGTTCTCCTCGACGGCGGCTTGCAGCACGTCTTCGGCCCGCACCAGCTTGTCGAGGCCGATGCCGTACTCGCCGGCCTGGCCGACGAGGCCCGAGATCGAGCGTGCGACGGTGCGGGCCTTCTGGTCCAGCGCCGGCAGCAGCAGCCGCTCGGCCGCGGTGACGGTCTGCCACGAGATGACGGCGAGGCCGGCGACGAGGATCGCCGTGACGCAGGCGAGGAGGATGCCATCGAAGCGGCGCATCGCGTCAGACTCCCGTCTCGGTCATGGGGACGGGGAGGCCCAGGCGCTCGGCCACGCGGCGGTGCTCGTCGTCGATGGCGGCGATGGACGGGCCGACCTCGACCAGCACCATCGCGCCGGAAGCGGTCGGCGCGCGCTCCGTCAGCCGCCGCCACAAGCCCCGAACGCTGAAGAGCACCACGCCGCAGACCGCCGCGATGCACGCCAGGATCGCCGCCACCGAAGTCCACAGCACACTGCGGCCGAGGTCGGCGAGATTGTCGTTGATGGCCTGGCGGGACGCGCGCACCACGACTTCGCCTTCAGATGTTCCGAAGGCGGTACTGATCGGCGCGGTGCGGCGCCAGGCGATGGCGGTGTCGCCGGCATCCTGGGCGCCGCGGCGGGCGGGGTCGCTGGAGAACAGGATCGTGCCCCCGTCGGAGACGACGTCGGCGGAGAGCATCATCGGGTCGGCCGCGGCTTCGCGCTCCAGGGTCAGGTTCATGACGTCCTGGCTCACCAGCGGGACGCCCATCGACATGGCGACCTCACCGTCGTTGGCGATGCGCTGTGCGACAGTGGACATGCGTGCCCAGACCAGCTCAAGGTAGTTGTGGCGGACCCCAGCATAGTTCAGGTAGCTTCCGAGCGCGAGCGACGCCGCCACCAGAGGGATCAGGGCCGCCAGCAACGTCAGACTTAGCTTTCGCATGTCGTCCTGCGCAATCGAATGGTCGAAGTGATCCAAGGGGATCGTTGAAGGACCGATAACTGTCAATGTTTAAGGAACGCATGAATAGTCTGAACTTGGCAGGCTGGAGGTCTTCCAGGGTGGCGTCCCCCGTCCCGCCGCGCACCGCCCGCTAGCGCCGATGGGGCGGACCAGCGGCTTCTTCCTCTGTGCGCTCGTGCCGATCCTGGCGCTGGCCGGGTTCGTGGTCGTGGCCGCGCGTGTGATCGAGCGGAGCGACGCGGCGCTGGGCGCGGCGGGGCTGCAATTCCTGCTGTCGGGCGCGGCGCGCACGGTGGAGCTGAACCTGCAACTCGGCCTGCCGCTGGTCGAGCTGCAACAGGTCGACACCATCCTCGAGAACGCCGTCGCATCGACGCCCGACGTGCTGGCGGCCGACGTCATCGGCCGGAACGGCGTCACCCTCTTCTCCACCGACCGCGGTGCGGTGGGTGAGCCGGTGCCGCGCGCCTGGGCCGCCGCGATGGCCGACGGGCGAGGCGCCTGGAAGGCGCGCGAACGGGAGACGGTCACCCTCGGCCAGCCGATCATGAACGATTTCGGGCAACTAGAAGGCTGGGTCGCGATCATCGTCGACGCCGACCGGCTGACCCCGCCCCTGTCGCGCACGCAAGGGCTGTTCGTCGCCGCGGCGCCGGCGATCGGCGCGGCGATGCTGCTGGCGGTCCTCTTCGGGACGCTGGTGGCGATGCGGTCGGCGCGGCGGGTCGACCGGGTCGCCAAGCACCTGCGCGGCCGCGAGCCGGTGGTCCACCCGCTGACGCTGCTGGAGGACGCGGCCAACGCCGCCGTCCACGGCCTGAAGGACGCCGAAGAGCGCGTCGAACGCGTGCAAAGGGACCTGCGGCGGCTCGATGCGGAGATCTAGGGGATACGTCAGCGGCTCGGTCGCGTCCGACTGGCTGTGCGCCTTCGTCGGCGCGCTGGCGGCGTTGGTCGTCGGCCTCGGCACCTATGGCGCGATCCTCCTCGCCATGCCCCCGGCGTTGGACGACGTGGAGCAGAACTCGCTGGCGGTGGCGAACACGGTGGCGCAGTCGGTGGGCGCGGACATCCGCTCCGCCGTCTCCCTCGGCATCCCGATCGAAGAGATGCGCGGCGTGCACGACTACCTCGCCGAGGTGCTCGGCTTCGCGCCCGAGGTGGAGGAGATCGCGATCCTCGACCGGCAGGAGCGGCTCCTCTTCTCGTCCGACCCGGCGCCGGATTCGGTGCTCGACGGGCCGCACGTGCGCGCGCCCGTGCTCGACCCCGCGAGCGAGACGGTGATCGGCACGGTGATCGTCCACGCCTCGACCGAGACCGGGCGAGCGGTGGCGCGCGGAGTGCTGGTGGTTTCGGTCCTGGTCGCGCTGCTCAGCGGGCTCGTCGTGGCGGTCTGGCTGCGCATCGTGCGCCTGGAGCGGCTCGACCTGCCCACGGTGCGGACCGCCGCGACTCTGCGCAGCGCCGGCCGCGGCCATTTCATCGAGCGCGGCCTCACGCCCTCCGGCCTCCTGACCCCGCTGGTCGACGCACTGGCGCGGGCGGTGACGCCGATCCAGCTGACCCACCGCCGCATCCAGACGCTGGCCGACGAGATCCGCGCCGTCGACGGGTCGGCCGCGGTGCGCCAGCGCGCCGCCGAGGCGACCGCGGCGATGCAGGACCTGTCGCTGGAACGGCGGCGGGGGCGGATGCGCACGATCGGCTTCGTGTGGTGGCCGGCCGCCGCGCTGACGGTGCTGATGGGCACGCGCCCCCTCGTCGCCAACTTCGCCTACGACCGCATCGGCGACGACCCCTATGCCGCCGTCTCCGTGGCGCTGGCCGTGACCGCGGGGGCGGTGGGGGCAATCCTGGGCGTCCTGGTGGCGCTCGCGGTCGGCGGCCGGCTGTCCAAGCCGGTGACCTTCGCGGCGATGGTGGCCTCCGCCGTGGCGTTCGCCGCCGTCTACTTCGTGCGCGACTACAGGACGTTCATCGCGCTCGCCGCCTTCGCGAACTTTACCGGGTGGCTGGCGGTGTGGACTGTGTTGCAGGCGACCGGCGCGGGCCGGCGTCTGCCGTGGCGGGGCGGGCTGATCCTGCTGGCCGCGGCGGCGATCGGGCCGATCCTGGGCGCGCTGCTCGCCGAAGCCGAAGGCCGCCGTGCCGCCTTCGCGACGCTGGGTGCGCTGGCGGCGGTGCTCGCGGTCCTCTCCACCACCGGCGCGCCGCGCCTGCGCCAGGCGACACGCCCGCCCGCGCTGACGGGCGCCGAGGCGATGGCCCTCGCCGCCGTCAGCCTCGCGGTCTTCGCCTGGATCGACGTCAACCTCGCCGGCTGGGTCCTGCGCGAGCGCTATGCGATGCTGGGGCTCAACTTCGGGGTCTGCGGCGTGGCGGCGTTCGTGCCCTATCTGACGCGGGTGCGTGTGCCGGCGGCGGCGGGCGCGGTGCTCGCCGCCGCCGCGGTGCTGGTCGGCGGCGGCGTCGTGGCGTTGCCGTACCTCGATCTGCCGGGGCCGGACATGCGCTTCCTCGCGACCAGCACGCTCGCCGGGCTCGGCTTCGGAATGGTCACCTACGCGCTGGGGGCGCGCGCCTTCGTGCCGTCCGCGGCGGTGGCGATCGGCATCGGCGGCATCGTCGCCGGTGCGCCCCAGGCGGCCGCCTTGGTGGTGCCGGGCGCCGGCTTCGCGCTGTCGGCGATCGCGGCCGCGGCGCTGGCTGGGCTAGCGATCCTCGCCACGATCACCCGCGCCTTGGGGTGGTACCGCTGATGCTGCTGCGCACCCGCATCACGCTGCTCCTCTCGCTGGCGCTGATCTTCATGATCTTCGCGCTCATCGGCCTCGGCTTCGTGCGCGCCCGCCTCTCCGAGGCGCAGCTGGCCGACATCGCCATCGCCGGCCAGCAATCGCTCTGGGAGAGCCTCGTGTCCGACCAGGCGGAAGACCTGATCGACATGGCCGACCGCTTCTCCTTCCGCGTCACCAACGCCCCCGCATCCGACGAGAACACCCTCGAGGCGCTGATCGACAACTCGGCCGACCTCCTGGCCGATGGGCTGACCGTCCAGCTCCTCAGCACCGGCGGCGAGATCCTCGCCTCCAACGCGCCGACCTTCCGCACCCGCCCGATCCTCGGCCCTCCGGCGCTGGCGCGGCTGCTCGACGGCCACCAGGCGCCGGGCGGGCTGCGCCAGGAGACGCCGTCGCGCTATGTCGTCGCCGGTGCCAGCGTCGCGGTGCGGCGCAACGGGCCGCCGATCGTCGTGGTGCTGATGGTCGACGCACTGAGCATCCTCACCGAGCTTTCGGAACGGCTGGGCGAGCCGAGCTACCTCGTCTCGCTGCGCGGCCGCATGGTGGCGGGGACCGACCCGGCGCTCTTTTCGCTCGTCGCGCCGCAGCTGCCGCATCGGACCGCCGACGCGCAGATCATCTCCGTCGACGATCGGCTCTTCTTCGCGGCGGGAGTGCCCGTCCCGGACCTGATGGGCCCGCCCGCCGGGCAGCTCGTCACCTTGCGCGATGCGACCGACAGCCTCTCGGCGAGCCGCCAGCTGGAGCGCACCGGGGTCATCGGCATCTCCGTCGCCAGCCTCGTGCTGATCGTCGCGCTCTACGTCTTCCTGCGCCGGGCCTTCGCGCCGCTGGAGGCGTCCATCGGCACCCTCAGCGCGCTGTCCAAGGGCGACCTCAACGAGCTGCCAACGATCGGCGGATCGGGCGAGATCCGCCGCATCGGCGAGGCGCTGCTGGTCTTCCGCCGCAACGCGCTGCGCCTCGTCGAGCAGGAAGAGCGGATCGCGCGCCAGCGCCGGCGCCAGGAGCGCGTCATCAAGCGCCAGCTGGAGCGTCTCGCCGGCACGCTCGATCCGGAAGGGCAGGAGGCGATCCAGGCGGACCTGCGGGCCATCCTCTCGGACCCGGACGGCACCGGCTCCGCCGAGCCCGTCCCCGCCGCCGGCCAGGCCGCCCGCCCCAACGAGGAGCTGGCGATGCTGACCGAGGTGTTGCAGCGCATGTCGCAGCGCATCTCCGCCCAGCATCGCCGCCTGACCGAGCTGATCGCCGAGTTGCAGGCCGCGATCATCACCCGCGCCCGCCTCGCCGGACTGGAGCAGGAGCTGGAGATCGCGCGCGAGCTGCAGCTCTCCTTCCTGCCCAAGCCGCTGCCGCCGCACCCGGCCTTCACCGTCGACGGCTTCATGGAAACCGCCAAGGAGGTCGGCGGCGACTTCTTCGACTATTTCATGATCGACGAGCGGCGGTTGGGCGTCGTCGTCGCGGACGTGTCCGGCAAGGGCGTCGCCGCCGCGCTGTTCATGGCGATCACTCGGACGTTGATCAAGGCGACGGCGATGACGGGCTCCTCGCCCGCCGAGACGCTGAAGGACGTCAACGACTTCCTTGCCGAGGACAACGATCAGATGATGTTCGTGACCCTCTTCCACGGCGTCATCGACCTGCCGACCCGCACGATGCGCTACGCCAATGCCGGCCACAATCCGCCGCTGCTGACGGACCTCGCCAACGGTGTGGTGACCGAGCTTCCGTCCGCTCGCGACCCCGCACTGGCGGTGGTCGAGGGGCTCGAGTTCGAGGAGATGGTGGTCCAGCTGGAGCCGGGCATCCGCCTCTTCATGTTCACCGACGGCGTGACCGAGGCGTTCAACGCCGGCGAAGAGGCCTTCGGCGACGCCCGCCTCCAGGCCGTCGTGCGCGCCGCCGACGAGGACGAGGCGGACCTCAACCAGGTCGTCCACAACGCCGTGATCGCCTTCGAAGGCGGCGCCGAACGGGCCGACGACCTCACCTGCGTCACGCTCCACATCCACCCGTCGCTGCGCAACGACCCGTCCTGACGACGGCGTCGCCACTGGGACGAGGCGCCGGCGCCGCTCGGACCCCACCGGAAAACAGCCCGGCGCCGTGCCCTGATCGCGCGGCGGAGAGGGGCGGGGTCAGCGCTTGGGGGGGGCGGTGAAGGTGGCGCGGGCAGTTCCGCGCCAGACGCCGTCCCAGTCGGCCGCCGGCGGGTCGGCGCGGTAGCGGGCGAGGCGTTCCAGCATCATCCGGGTGGGGACGTCCGCCGGTGCCTCGGCCGTGAGGGCGGAGAACGTCCGTTCGGCCGTGTCCCAGTCGCGCTGGCGCATCGCGACGAGGGCGTGGCGGTAGCGCTCGGCGAAATCGGCCGTGGCCGGCGGCACGTCTCCCGCCCGGCCGAGCAGCGCGTGCACCACCACCGGCAGCTCGCTGCCGCGCACGGTGATGAGGTCGATCTCGCGCGTCACCATCCCGGAGCCTGCGAGGGCGGCGGTCTCGGCCGTCAGGAGGATCGCCTGGCCGTAGACCTTCGCCGCCTCCTGGAGGCGCGCGGCGAGGTTCACCGTGTTGCCGATGACCGTGTAGTTGCGGCTCGCCAGCGGCCCGATGTCGCCCGACAGGACGTCCCCCGTCGCGATGCCGACCACCGCGTCGAGCCGCTGCGCTTCGGCGATGCCGTCGACCTCGAGTGCGTTGCGCAGGGGGCCGAGGGCGGCGATCTGGCCGAGGGCGGCGACGCACGCGTCGTGCGCCTGCGTCGCCGGATCGGTGAAGGGCGGGCCCCAGACGGCCATCGCCGAATCGCCGATATACTTGTCGGTGATGCCGCCGGCGTCGGCGACGGGCTGCGTCACAGCGCCGAGGAAGCGGTTCAGCATGTCGACCAGCTGGCGCGGCGCGAGGCGTTCCGACCAGCCGGTGAAGTCGCGCATGTCGACGAACGAGATCGTCATGGCGCCGCGCCGCGAGCGCTCGGTCTCGGTGCTGGAGAGGATGCGGTCGACGATCCGCGGGTCGACGTAGGCGCCGAACAGGCGCTTGATCTTGCGCCGCTTGCGCTCCTCGGTGATGTCGCTGACCACCACCACCACGCCGAGACGCTTCGCCTCGCCGTCCGCCTCCTCCTTGGTGAGCCGGCTCGACGAGACCATCAGGTCGAGCGTCGCCCCGTCCCGCTCCAGCGTGACTTCGACCGAATGGGTCAGCTCGGACTCGTAGACGGCCTTGAACACCACCTCGTTGAAGGCGTCGAACTCTTCGTCCAGCAGGAAGACCTCGGCGAAGGACTGGCCCAGCACCTCCGAGGGGAGCTTGCCGAAGATGCGGCCCGCGGCGTCGTTGAAGGTGATGATCTGGCCCTCGAGGTCGATCGAGATGACCCCGTCGCGCATCGATTCGAGGATGCGCTGGAAGATCTGCGGGTCATCCTGGCCGCTCGCCGTCCGGGCGACGTCGTCCGCCTTCATGCGAGCCGCCGGCCGGAGCCGGGTGTCGAAGGGGCGGGCGTGACGGCGCCGGGCGCCCGGCTCGCAGCGGGGCCGGCGCGAAGGGGGCAGCGGACGGTGGATCCTCGTGTCATTCTTCGTTCGTATCGCCGACGGGCGCCGAGGCCCACCCTCGCTGCGCGATTTCTCGCCCCGTGGGGATCCTGCGGCGGCGCCCCGTCTCGCTTGAGCGCATCCAGGATGACATTTGCATCACCGGCGGGCGCTCCCGCAACGTCCGCCCGGCCACACTCGTCGGCAATCGTGTCGCCCGGCATCGTCCTAGGCGCGGGTGACGAACGAATCGATCACCCGTTTCTGGCCCGCCTTGTCGAAGTCGACCGTCAGCTTGTTGCCCTCGACCTGGGCGACGTCGCCGTTGCCGAACTTCTGGTGGAACACGCGGTCGCCCACCGAATAGGCCGACGGGCCGTCCGACACCGACTTGGCGACGAGTTCGCCCTCGATCGTCAGCGGCAGGTGGCGTTCGCGGCGGGAGACGTCCTCGCGCCGGCGCTGGGCGCGTTCCCAGCCGGGGGTGTGGTAGGTGGAGGAGAAGGTCTCGACCTTGTCGAACCGGGAGGCGCCGTAGCCGCCGATGCCGCCGTAGCCGGCCTCCTCGCGCACCGCGACGTTCTCGGCCGGCAACTCGTCGATGAAGCGGGAGGCGGCGCCGGCCTGCCACATGCCGTGGATCCGCCGGTTGAGCGCGAACCATACGAAGCACTGCTTGCGTGCCCGCGTGATGCCGACGTAGGCGAGCCGCCGCTCCTCCTCGAGCCCGGCCTGGCCGTTCTCGTCCATCGCGCGCATCGAGGGGAAGAGGCCCTCCTCCCAGCCGGGGAGAAAGACGACGTCGAACTCCAGCCCCTTGGCGGCGTGGAGGGTCATCAGCGTGACGGCCTCGCCCTGTGTCTCGCCTTGCGCGTCCGTCACCAGGGAGACGTGCTCCAGGAAGGCGGGCAGGTCGTCGAAGTCCTCCATGGAGCGGATCAGCTCCTTGAGGTTTTCCAGCCGCCCCGGCGCGTCGGCCGAGCGGTCGGCCTTCAGCATGTCGGTGTAGCCGGATTCTTCGAGGATGATCTCGGCGAGCTCGGTGTGGGGGAGGCGGGCGAGCTGCTCGCGCCAGCGGGCGAACGAGGCGATCAGCTGGACGAGGCCGGTGCGCGCCTTGCCCTTCAGTTCGTCCGTCGTCAGCATGTCGGCGACGGCGACCATCAGCGGCACTTCGCGGTCGCGCGCTGTCTGCATGATGCGCGAGACGGTCTGCTGGCCGACGCCGCGGGTGGGCACGTTGACGATCCGCTCGAACGCCAGGTCGAAGCTCGGCTGCACGGTGCAGCGGAAGTAGGCGAGCGCGTCGCGGATCTCCTTGCGCTCGTAGAACTTTGGCCCGCCGATCACCCGGTAGGGCGTGCCGGCGGTGACGAAGCGGTCCTCGAACGCACGCATCTGTGCGGTGGTGCGAACCAGGATCGCCATCTCGTCGAGCGTGGTCCCGCTCTTGTGCAGGCTTTCGATCTCGCCGTTGATCGCCCGCGCCTCCTCCTCCGAATCCCACGACGATGCGACGGTGACGGGCACGGCGTCGGGATCGACGAAGTCGGTGAAGAGAGTCTTGCCGAGGCGCCCTTCGTTATGGGCGATCAGGTGTGAGGCGGCGGCGAGGATGTGGCTGGTGGAGCGGTAGTTGCGTTCGAGCCGGACCACGGTGGCGCCCGGAAAGTCGGTCTCGAAGCGCAGGATGTTGTCGACCTCGGCGCCGCGCCAGCCGTAGATCGACTGGTCGTCGTCGCCCACCACGCAGAGGTTCTTGTTGTTCTGCGCCAGGAGCCGCAGCCACAGATACTGGGCGACGTTGGTGTCCTGATACTCGTCGACCAGCATGTAGCGCCAGCGCCGCTGGTAGCCGTCCAGAATGTCGGGATTGGCGCGGAAGAGGCGGATCGGTTCGAGCAGGAGGTCGCCGAAGTCGGCCGCGTTCAAGGCCTTCAGCCGATCGCGATAGAGCTTGTAGAGGGTGAGGCCCTTGCCGTTCGCGAACCACTGGCCCTCGCCCTTGGGGACCTCCTCCGGGATGAGGCCTCGGTTCTTCCACCCGTCGATCATGCCCAGCATCTGCCGGGGCGGCCAGCGCTTCTCGTCGATGTTCTCCGCCGACAGGATCTGCTTGGCGAGGCGGATCTGGTCGTCGATGTCGAGGATCGTGAAGTCGGGGTGGAGGTCGACCAGCTCGGCATGGCGGCGCAGGATCCGCGTTCCGATGGAGTGGAAGGTGCCGAGCCAGGGCATCCCCTCCGCCTGCGGTCCCACCACCTTGGCGATGCGCTCCTTCATCTCCCGCGCGGCCTTGTTGGTGAAGGTCACGGCGAGGATTTCGGACGGGCGGGCGCGGCCGAGGGCCAGGATGTGGGCGATCCGCGTCGTCAGCACCCGCGTCTTGCCGGTGCCGGCGCCGGCGAGCACCAGGACCGGCCCGTCGACCGCTTCCACGGCGCGGCGCTGCTCGGGGTTGAGAGCCTCCAGATACGCGGGGGCCGGGCGCGAAGCCCGTGCGGCACGCTCCGATATGGACACGCGCTCAGGCGCCGCACCACTCTCGGACGGGGTCCCGCGCGCCGGGAACGTGGCGGCAGGCGCGCTCCGGCGGACGGTCTCACTCATGACATCGATCCGATTCGCATGCGCGCGAGTATAGAACAATCGGAAAACGCCGGTCACCCCACCGGCAGCATTTTGCCGCGCGTCGTCCCCCGCGATCCCGAACCGCTCGGTGGTGGCGACGAGGGGCGCACGCGCCGCGAAACGGTTGAAGCCGCTGTCGTCGATCAGGACGGCCCCAAGAATTCATTGCAAAAAATAAGCGCGATTGCTCGCGGCTTCTGTCAGATGATGGTGTTCATCGGTCTCCATTCGGGAGTGGAGCCGAAGTATGTGACGAAGATAACAGTCCGATGATCACTGTGCCGTTGCGTGTTGTAGGGACTTGGGAGAGCGGTGCGGTTCAGCGGTCGGTGTCGTGCCAGCTGTCGGCGAGCCGGCGCGTCGCGGAGACGGCGGCGGCGAAGCGCGTCGCGGCGCCGGCCGGCAGCGGTGCGGCGGTGACGCGCCCACCCGGTGCGGGCGGCGCGACGGCCATGCCGATCGCTTCGGCGGCGAGGCGGGCGGTGCCGCGCGCGGTGACGTCGGGCATCGCCGCGATGTTGAGGTCCAGTCCGACCGCGTCGGCCAGCATCTGGGTGAAGTAGGGATTGGCGGAGAGCCCGCCGTCGACCGGGAGCGGGCCGGACAGCGCAGTGACGGCGGCGATCGCGCGGGTCACCTCGGCGATGCGCAGCGCCACGCCCTCCAGCAGTGCCTGCATCATGTCGCTCCGGGAGGTCTCCAGCGACAGGCCGACGAAGCTGCCGCGCGCGCCGCGCTCCCAGTGCGGAGCGGCGAGGCCGGAGAGCGCCGGCACGAAGGCGAGGCCGCGTGTGATGGCGCGCGGTGTGTCGAAGCGGTCGATCTCGGCGAACTCGGCGAAGAGGCCGATGCGCCGTGCCCAGTTGACCGCCGCCGCCGCCGCGTACACCCCGCCGTCGAGACCGAAGACCGCCGCCTCGCCGGCCCGCTGCCACAAGACGGTGGGGAGGGCGCCGGAGCCGGCGGGCGGCCGTGCCCCGGTGACGGCGAGGACGAAGGCGCCCGTGCCGCAGGTGATCTTCGCCTCGCCCGGCCGCGTGCAGCCGTGGCCGTAGAGAGCGGCCTGCTGGTCGACGATGCTCGCCGTGAAGGGCACCGTGCGTGCGCCGCAGCGCACATGGCCCAGCTCGCCCGAGGTGGGGCCGATCGCCGGCAGTGCCGCCAGCGGCACGCCGAAGAGGGCCGCGAGGTCCGCGTCCCAGGCGAGCGTGTCGAGCGCCATGAGCGAGGTTCGCGAGGCGGTGGCGACGTCGGTCTCGAAGCGTCCGGTCAGGCGGTCGCGGAAGTAGGCGTCGGTGGTGCCCAGTCGCAGGCGCCCGGCGCGGGCCAGCCGCCGCGCCTCGGGCACCTCACGCACGATCCAGCCGAGTTTGGAGGCGGAGAAATAGGGATCGAGCGGCAACCCGGTCCGGCCGGTGACGAGCGGCTCGGCCCCCTCGCCGCGCAGTCGTTCCGTGACGGCGCTGGTGCGGTCGTCCTGCCAGACGATGACGGGGCCGACCGGGCGTCCGGTCTCGGCGTCCCAGGCGAGGCAGCTCTCTCCCTGATTGTCGAGGCCGACGGCGGCGACGTCGTACGCGGCCGCCGCGTCGAGGCAGGCGGCGATATCGGCGAGAAGCTCGTCCGCGTCGTGCTCCACCCAGCCGGGCCGCGGGTAGGACTGGCGATGCTCGCGCGACAATAGCGGCACCGTCCGACCATCGGCATAGGCGAGCACGGCGCGGGTGCTGGTGGTCCCCTGGTCGATCGCGAGGACGGGGCCGGTCACAGGCCCCTCGCGGAGGGGTCACGCCCGGCGCCCGCCATGCGTCGGGTGCGTGCAAGGCCGGCGCAGCCCCGTGCGGGTTTGCCGGGGGGTGGCGGGGCAGGGCACGAAACGGCGGTCATCGGTGTCTCCCGTCCGGCTCGATGGCGATCTCGGCCTCGCCGGCCGCGTCCGGCGGGATCGTGGCGAGGGGCATCAGGATGCGCCGCTCGGGCACGGTGTCGACCGCGGGGCCGCGCACCGACGCCGAGGTGCGCACGACGACCCGGCCACGCACCGGCGCGGCGGCGCGCAGCTGGATGGCGCCCGTGGTTCGCGCGTCCGGCACGATGCGCTGCGGTACCGCGTAGAGCACGCCGTCCGCCGGGCGCAGGCGCAGCGCCGGCTCGGGCGGGGGGAGGGCGCCGGCGAGGCTTTCGGCGATGCGGGCGGCGATGGCGCGGCCCTCGCGGTGGCACCAGCCGGCGGTCTCCACCGGGTGCAGCATGTTGCCGGCGGCGAAGATCGCCGGGTCGCAGGTGCGGCCGAACTGGTCGATCTCGGGGCCGCCGGTGGCGGGGTCGAGCGTCAGGTGGCTTTGACGCACCAGCGTTGCCTCGGGCCGGAAGCCGCCGGTCAGGACGACGCCATCGGTCGCCACATGGCGCGTCCCCGACGCACTGCGTAGCGTGACGCCCGTGACGCGCTCCGTGCCCTCGATGGCGACGAGCTCGGTGCCTCTCCACAGGGGGATGCCGAGGAGGCGCGGCAACAGCGCCGACGGCCAGCGGGCGGTGACGTGGGCCGTCGGCTCGACCATCGCCAGCGGGCGGATGCCGGCATGGCGCAGCGTGAGGATCGCCGAGAAGGCGACCAGCTCGGTGCCGACGATGATCGGCCGCACGAACGGCCGCTGGCGATTGAGGTAGACGAGCCCCTGCAAGGTGGCGGTGTTCATCACCCCGCCGGGCTTGGTGCCGCCGATGAGCCGCCCGGCGCGGGTGGTCTCACGCACGCCGGTCGCGATGAGGACGCGCCGGGCGTCGACCGCGTCGACCCCGTGCGGCGTCGCCAGGACGAGGCGCGGGCCGGGTTCGATCGCAACGACGGCGGTGTGCGTGCGGATCTCGGCGCCGGCAGCGCGCGTCGCCGCGACGAGCCGGCGGGCATAGGCCGGGCCGGTGAGCGGAAGGCCGAACTCGCGCAGGCCGAACGGTGGGTGGCCGCAGTGACGCGGGATCCCGCCGGCCTCGGCCTCGCGCTCCAGCACCACGACGCGAAGCCCCAGCCGGCGCGCTTCCAGCGCCGCTCCGAGCCCGGCCGGACCGCCGCCGATGATGGCGAGGTCGTGCGTCGGCGTCGCACACCCACGCACCGCTCCCGCCCCGACGGCGGCCTGCGCGGGAGGCGCGGCGGTCTCGGCGAGGGGCGGCGCGTGCGGAGTGGGGGGCGCCGGGCGGGGCGGCGGCTCACTCATCGCCGTCTCGCGGCAGCATCGGGACGGCGAGGCGGCCGGCCGTGATCCCGGCGATCTCGGCGCCACATCCGAAGCCCTGGCACCGACCCATCGTCACGCGTGTCCGCCGCTTCAGCCCGGCGAAGGTTCGCGCCGCAAGAGGGCCGGTCAGCGCCGCCTCCACCTCGCGCCGGGTGACGCGCTCGCAGTGGCACACGATGCCGCCGTTGCCGGGGCGCTGCCAGTCGCGCTCCGCCGTCTCGGCGAGATTGGGCATCGCCGGCCACACGGGGTCGGCTATGGGGCGGAGCGGCGCATCCCAGAGGGCGCGGACGTGCGCGGCGAGGCCCAGTGCGGCGCTGAGGCCGGTGGAGCGGATCCCGCCGACCGCGATGTAACCCGCCGCCGGCTCGGCCCGCACGCGGAACCCCTTCTCCTCTGTGGCCGGACGCAGGCCGGCGTAGACGGCGGTGATCTCGTGCCCGGCGAGCGCGGGGAGGATCTCCTCGGCCCGCGCGCGCAGGCGGGCGAGAGTAGGCCCGTCGAGCGTGGCGGTGGTGCGGTCCTCCTGTTCTTCGGCGGTGGGGCCGACGAGGAGGTTGCCCCAGGCCGTGCGACACACGACGATGCCCTTGGTGGTCGCCGTCGGCACCGGCAGGAGGATGTGGCCGGCGAGCGCCGCGGCCGTCTTGTCGAAGACGACGAACTGGCCCTTGCGCGGACGGATCCGAAACGTCGCCGCGCCGAGGAGCCGTGTCTCGACCATATCCCCGAAGAGCCCCGCCGCGTTGACGACGAGACGCGCCGAGACCGGCCCGGCCGCTGTCTCCAGCCGCCAGCTCTCGCCGTTGCGCACGCCGCCGTGCACCTCCGCCTCGCAACGCAGCGTGGCGCCGTTGAGGAGGGCCTGGGCGAGGTAGCCGTGCGGGGCGGACCACGGGTCGATCAGCGATTCGCCCGGCACCCGGAAGGCCGCCGCCACGCCGGGGCCCAGCGCTGGCTCCAGGGCGCGCGCCTGCGCCGCGGACAAGGGGGCGACGTCGGTGACGCCGTTGGCGTGGGCCGTCTCGATCAGGGCCGGCAGCCGCGCCGCCTCTTGCGCGGTCCAGGCGACGACCAGCGCCCCGCACTCGATCAGCGGCAGGCCCAGACGGTCGCGAATCTCGCGATATTCGGCGTGGCCGGCGCGGATACAGTCCGCCTCGAGAGTGCCGACGGGCGCATCGAACCCGGTGTGCAGGATGGCGCTGTTGGCCTTGGAGGCGCCGTCCAGCACCTCGGCGGCCTTCTCCAGGACCACCACCCGCGCCCCGTCGAGCGTGAACCGCCGCGCGATGGCGCAGCCGACCACCCCGGCGCCGATGACGGCGACATCGTAGTGCTCGGCGGTGGCTTCAGGCGTGGTCATAGGGTTTTTGTGGCCTTCGGTGCCCGTTTCGTCAATGTGTATGACCAAATGGGCGATAAGTGCCACATTGTTAGGCGATGATACGTTGACGCGGGCATGCTTCGATGACTAGCCTCCGCAGCTTATGAGGACGGCGATGTGACCCCCGACGAACGACGCGCCAGCATCGCTGAGCTGGTGATGGCGCGCGGCCGCCAGTCGGTCGATCATCTGGCCGACACGTTCGGCGTCTCGGCCGAGACCATCCGGCGCGACCTCGCCCGCCTGTCCGAAGAGGGCCGCGTCCGAAAGGTTCACGGCGGCGTCCAGCAGGCCCCCCTCCACGCCGAGGGCAGCTTCGACGAGCGTGTCGCCGAAGACGCGCCCGCCAAGGCCGCCATCGCCCAGCGCCTGGCACAGATCGTCCACCCCGGCGAGACGCTGTTCGTCGATACCGGGTCCACCACGCTCGCCGCCGCGCGCGCACTGGCGGCGATCCCGGGGCTCACCATCGTCACCAACGCCCATGCCGTCGCCGCCGCGTTCGACGCGCGCGCCCACGTCTACTGCGTCGGCGGCCGCTACCGGGCCGACAACCGGCAGACCGTCGGTCCGATCGCCATCGAGGACCTCGCCCGCTTCCAGGCCGACCGCGCCGTCCTCACCGTCGCCGCCATCGGCCGCGAGGCCGGTGCCGCCGATGCCGACTTCGACGAGGCGCAGGTCGCCCGTGCGATGATCGCCCATGCACGCCAGACCGTGGTGCTGGCAACGGCCGCGAAATTCGCCCGCCGCGCCGCCTTCCAGGTGTGCCGCACGGCCGAGATCGACCTCCTCATCACCGATCGCCGGCCCGAGTCCGACTTGGCCATGGACATGCATGCCGCGGGCGGATCGGTTCTGGTCGCACCCGCGCCTGCTGCGGGCCGCGACGAAACCCCGCCGGCGCCGCGGATCGCGCAGCCGGCCTGAGACGAAAGGACGACGATGCAGCGGTGGCTGAACGGATACGTGACCATAGTGGGCCGCCTCTCGGGCGCGGTCGGCGTGGTGGCCATGTATCTGATCTTTGCGATGATCGGCATTCTTCTGCTCGATGCCATCACGCGAAACGTGATCGACATTCCGCTGCACTGGTGCATCGAGGCGGCGCAGTTCACCCTCGCGGCCTACTACTTCACCGGCGGCGCGATGACCCTGCGCGACGACGACCACGCCCGCATGGACCTCTTCTACGAGCGCCTCTCGGTGCGCGGCAAAGCCTGGCTCGACCTCGTCACCTCGGCCTGTCTCATCTTCTACCTGGTGGTGCTCCTGATCGGCGCGGTCTCGTCCACCCAGTACGCGATTCAGACCGGGGAGACGCGGTTCTCGATGTGGAATCCGTCGATGATTCCAATCAAGGTGCTGATGTGCTGCTGCATCGTTTTGATGCTGCTGCAGTCCGTCGCGCTGATCATCAAGGACCTGACCATCCTGCGTGAGCCGGCCGCGCAATGACCAACGAACTCATCGCAATCTTGATGTTCGCCTCGATGCTGCTGCTCGTGGCGACCGGGCAGCGGGTGTTCGCGGCGATCGGCTTCGTCGCCTCGGCGGCGGTGCTGCTGCTCTACGGCACGGGCGGGGTCGAGATCCCGTTCACGGCGGCGTTCAAGCTCTTCAACTGGTACCCGATGCTGACGCTGCCCCTGTTCATCTACATGGGCTACGTCCTCTCCGAGTCGGGCATCGCCGAAGACCTCTACCGGATGATGCACGTGTGGTTCGGCAAGATGGCCGGCGGGCTCGCCATCGGTACCATCCTGCTGTGCGTCATCATCTCGGCCATCAACGGCCTGTCGGTCGCCGGCATGGCGATCGGCGCCACCATCGCGCTGCCCGAGATGCTGCGCCGCGGCTACGACAAGGTGCTGATCACCGGCGTCGTGCAGGGCGGCTCGTCCCTCGGCATCCTCGTGCCGCCGTCGGTCGTGATGGTGCTCTACGGCATGATCGCGCGGCAGCCGGTCTCGCAGCTGTGGCTGGCGGGCGTCTTCCCCGGCCTCATCATGGCGGTGATGTTCGGGCTCTACGTCTGGCTGCGGGCCAAGGCCAACCCGGCCCTGGCGCCCAAGCTGACTGAGGAAGAGCTGGCGATGCCGCTCGGCGAGAAGCTGAAGCTGCTGCGCGCCGGCATCATCCCGTTCGCGATCTTCTTTCTGATGACCGGGCTCTTCGTGATGGGCTACATCAGCCTCGTCGAAAGCTCGGCCGTCGGCGCCACGGCGGCGACGCTCGCCGCTGCCCTCAAGGGCCGCCTGTCCTTCCGGATGATCCACACCACGGCGCGCAAGACCATGTCGGTCTCGGCGCTCTTCCTGTGGCTGATCCTCGCCGCGCTCGCCTTCGGCGCCGTGTTCGACGGGCTGGGCGCCGTGCGCGCCATCGAGAACCTCTTCATCACCAACTGGGACCTCTCGCCCTGGCAGGTGATCATCATGATGCAGATCTCGTTCATCATCATGGGGATGTTCCTCGACGACACGGCGATGCTGGTCATCGTCGCGCCGCTCTACATCCCGTTGGTGCGAATTCTGGAGTTCGACCTGATCTGGTTCGGCGTCCTCTACACGATGACCTGCCAGATCGCCTACATCACGCCGCCGTTCGGCTACAATCTCTTCCTCATGCGGGCACTCGCCCCCAAGGAGATCACGTTGCCGGACATCTACCGGTCGATCTGGCCCTTCGTCATCATGATCGGCCTCGTCATCGCGCTCGTCATGGCGTTCCCGCAGATCGCGCTGTGGCTCCCGCAAACCGTCCGCGGCTACTGACGCGGACCCACATGGCCCCCCACGGGCCGGACAGAAGCGGCCGCTGGGCCGACCACAAGTGAGGAGAAGGTGAATGACTGACCAACCGCAGAGCCCGTCCGAGAAGATCCTCGCCAGCCGCCGGTCCTTCATGAAGAAGGCCGGCCTCGGCGGTGTCGCGCTGGGGGCGTCCACCCTCGCCGCGCCGGCCGTCGTCAAGGCGCAGGCCCCCATCAAGTGGCGCTTGCAGACCTACTCCGGCGCCCCGCTCGGCGCGCACGTGATCAAGCCGCAGATCGAGGCGTTCAACGCAGCCGCCAATGGCGAGATGGAGATCGAGCTCTACTACGCCGACCAGCTCGTCCCCACCGGCGAGCTGTTCCGCGCCATGCAGAACGGCACCATCGACGCGGTGCAGTCCGACGACGCCACCATGGCCTCGCCGGTCGACATCTCCGTCTTCGGCGGCTACTTCCCGTTCGCGACCCGCTTCTCGCTCGATGTCGCGTCGATGTTCATGTACTACGGCCTCGACGAGATCTGGGCCGAGGCCTACGGCGAGGTCGACAACGTCACCTGGCTCTCCACCGGCGCCTGGGACCCGCTCCACATCTTCACCGTCAACGAGCCGATCCGCTCGCTGGAAGACATGCGCGGCAAGCGCGTCTTCGGCGTGCCGACCGCCGGGCGCTTCCTCTCCCGCTACGGCCTCATCCCCGTGACCGTGCCGTGGGACGACGTCGAGGTCGCGATGCGGACCGGCGAGCTCGACGGCGTCGCCTGGTGCGGCTTTACCGAGGCCTACGAGGTCGGCTGGGCGGACGTGTGCAACTACGCGCTCACCAACTCCGTGACCGGCGCGTGGTTCGGGTCGTACTTCGCCAACACGGAAAGCTGGAACAAGGTGCCGCCGCACCTGCAGCAGCTCTTCAAGTCCACCATCGACCAGTCGCACTACTACCGCAACGTGTGGTACTGGGGCGGCGAGGCGAAGCTGCGCGTCGAGGGCGAGAAGATGGAGCTGACGTCCATCCCCGCCGAAGAGTGGAACCAGGTCGTCAAGGACGCCGAGAGCTTCTGGGACGAGATCGCCGAGACCTCCGAGCGCAACGCCCGCGTGGTCGAGATCTTCAAGAAGTACGCCGGCGTGCAGGAAGCGGCGGGCTATCCCTACCGCTGAGCCGCCTACCGCTGACCCCCGCGCCTGAGCGAGCGGGGCCGCCCAGCGAGGGGAGTTCCCCCCTCGCGCTCCCTCCGTCTCGCCGACGGGCAGGCCGTCAGGTCAGCCGGCTGAAGAAGCCGTCTGGCCTGACGACCGGATCCAGCCTGGGAGGAGGGGGGCGACGGCGTCAAGCGCCCGTCCTCGCCATGCTCGCCCTGCGGGCTGCGCGTGGCTCCGGGCGGGCACTTGACCCCGCCGCTCCCCTCCGAGGCGGTCCCCGTGGCGGAAGGGAAATATTTCCCGCGGAAGGAATGGTCGCCGCGGTTTGACAAACCGGTCCTTGAAGGCTTGGGCTCCTCTCGCGCAACATCGCCGATCATCGAGCCACCGCCCACCGGACCCGACCCATGCCCGCAGACCTGACCTTCGAAACCCTCAAAGACGATGTCGCCGCGGGCACCATCGACACCGTGCTCACCTGCGTGGTCGACATGCAGGGCCGCCTCATGGGCAAGCGCTTCCACGCCGCCCACTTCGTGGATTCGGTCGCCGAGGGTGAGACGCACGGCTGCGACTACCTCCTCGCCACCGACCTCGAGATGTACACCGTCCCCGGCTACACCTTCTCGTCCTGGCAGAAGGGCTACGGCGACTATGTCCACAAGCCGGACCTTTCGACCCTGCGGCGCGTGCCGTGGCTCCCCGCCACCGCCATGGTGATCTGCGATGTGCTCGACCACCACACGCACGAGGCGGTGCCCCATTCGCCCCGCGCCATCCTCAAGCGGCAGATCGCCCGCGCCGAGGCGGCCGGCTTCACGCCGATGATGGCGAGCGAGCTCGAATTCTTCCTCTTCGAGGAGGCCTACGAGACCCTGCGCGACACCCGCTACACCGAGCTCCAGACGCTCAATCGCTACAACATCGACTACTCGATCTTCGGCACCACCAAGGAAGAGGACGTGATGCGGGCGATCCGCAACGGGCTCTACGGTGCGGGCGTTCCGGTGGAGTGCACCAAGGGCGAGGCCGAGGTCGGCCAGGAAGAGATCAACGTGCGCTACGCCGAAGCGCTGCTCGCCGCGGACAACCACGCCATCGTCAAGAACGCCTGCAAGGAGATCGCCCACGACTACGGCCGGTCGATCACCTTCATGGCGAAGTACGCGACCGACAAGGCCGGGTCCTCCGCCCACGTCCATCAGTCGCTGATGGGGGCGGACGGGCCGGCATTCTTCGACCCGGCGGGCGAGCACGGGATGTCGGACACGATGCGCGCCTACGTCGCCGGGCTGCTCGCTCATTCGGCCGAGATCACCTATTTCCTGGCGCCTTACGTCAACTCCTACAAGCGGTTCACCGAGGGGCTGTTCGCGCCCACCAAGTCCGTCTGGTCGACCGACAACCGCACCGCCGGCTTCCGCGTCTGCGGCGCGGGGACGAAGGGCGTGCGCATCGAGTGCCGCATCGGCGGGGCCGACCTCAACCCGCATTTGGCGTTCGCCGCGCAGCTCGCCGCCGGGCTCGACGGGATCGAGAAGGGGATGACCCTGGAGCCGGAGATGAGCGGCGACGTTTACCAGGCCGGCAACGTGCCGGAGGTGCCCAAGACCCTGCGCGCCGCCGCCGCCAACCTCGAAGGCTCGGCCATGCTGCGCGCCGCACTGGGCGACGACGTCGTCGACCACTACGCCCGCGCCGCCCGGTGGGAGATCGAGGCGCTCGACCGCGCCGTGACCGACTGGGATCGGTTGCGCGGCTTCGAGCTCGCCTGAGCTCGGCCCCCGAACCACGCCATCTCGAAGACCCATCTCGAAGACAGGGGCCGGGCCGAAGGCGCCCGCCCCGCCGCGTTCGCCAGAGGACCCACGATGAACCTGACCGGCAACTGGTCGTACCCCACCGCCATCCGCTTCGGCGCCGGGCGCATCGCCGAACTCGCCGAGGCCTGCGAGGCCGCCGGCATGACGCGCCCGCTGCTCGTCACCGACCGCGGCATGAAGGACCTCCCCATCACCCGCCGCGCGCTGGAGCTCATGGAGGCCGGCGGCCTCGGCGCCGCGCTGTTCGCCGAGGTGGACCCCAACCCGACCGGCGAGAACCTCGAGGTCGGGCTCGAGGTGTTCCGCGCCGGCGGGCATGACGGCGTCGTCGCCTTCGGCGGCGGGTCGGGGCTGGACCTTGCGAAAATGGTCGCGTTCATGTCGGGCCAGACGCGGCCGGTGTGGGACTTCGAGGATATCGGCGACTGGTGGACCCGCGCCGACCCCGCCGGCATCGCCCCCTCCGTCGCGGTGCCGACGACGGCCGGCACCGGCTCGGAGGTCGGCCGCGCCAGCGTCCTGACCAACACCGCGACGCACGAGAAGAAGATCATCTTCCACCCGCTGGTGCTCCCGAAGGTCGTCATCGCCGATCCGGAGCTGACGGTGGGCATGCCGCCCGCGATCACCGCCGGCACCGGCATGGACGCGCTGGCGCATTGCCTGGAGGCCTACTCCTCGCCGTTCTACCACCCGTTCAGCCAGGGGATCGCGCTGGAGGGGATGCGCCTCGTCTTCGAGAACCTCTATCGCGCCTACAGCGTGCCGGACGATATCGAGGCGCGCAGCCACATGATGAGCGCGGCCGCGATGGGCGCCATCGCCTTCCAGAAGGGGCTCGGCGCGATCCATGCCCTGTCGCACCCGGTCGGCGCGCGCTACCACACCCACCACGGCACTACCAACGCGGTCGTCATGGCGGCGGTGCTGAAGTTCAACCGGCCGGCGATCGAGGCGCGGATCGAGAAGGCGGCCGCCTACCTCGGCATTCCCGGCGGGTTCGACGGGTTCGCCAAGCAGGTGGACGACCTGCGGGCCTCGCTCGGCATCCCGGAGCGGCTCGGCGCGCTCGGCGTCGACACCGCGCAGCTGGGCGCGATGGTGGACGCGGCACTGGCGGACCCCAGCGCCGGGGGGAACCCCGTGACGCTGACCGCCGAGAATGTCCGCCGGCTCTTCGAAGAAACGATCTGAGGTCGCGAGGCCGGCGCGGGCGCGGCGGTCACTGGCCGCCGCGCCCGCCTGGTCGGGCTCAGGCGGTCCAGACCTGATCGCGGCGGTCTTCCACGCGCTTGGCCTTGTGGGTGGCGCGGGGGAGGGCGTCCGCCTCCAGGATCGCCACCTGCACGCCGACGCCGGTGATCGCCTTGATCTGGTCCTTCAGGCGCTTGGCGAGGTCGTCGTCGGTGCCGTTGAAGCCGTGGATCTTCTCGGCCTCGACGGTCAGCGTGTCGAGGTGGTTCACCCGCTCCACCACCAGGCGGTACTCGCCGGTGAAGTCGTGGTCCTTGCGGATGATCGCCTCCACGTCGGACGGGAAGATGTTGACGCCGCGGATCACCAGCATGTCGTCGAGCCGGCCGTGCACGCCCATCAGGCGCTGGCTGGTTCGCCCGCAGGAACACGTCTCCTCCGTGAAGGAGACGATGTCGCCGGTGCGGAAGCGGATCAGCGGACGGGCGCGCTTCTTCAGCGTGGTGAGCACCATCTCGCCGCGGCCGCCGGGGGGGACGGGCTCGCCGGTCTCCGGGTCGATCACCTCGACGTGGATGTGGTCCTCGGCCCAGTGCAGGCCATCCTTGGCCTCGCACATGCCCGCGCAGGCGCCGAACACGTCCGAGAGGCCGTAGTAGTCGAACACCTCGGCGCCCCACAGGTCCTCGATGCGCTTGCGCGTCTCGGGGATCGAGCCGCCCGGCTCACCGGCGACGAAGATCTTGTCGATCGCGAGGTCGGTCCTGGGATCGATTCCTTCCTTGAGGGCCGTCTCGCCGAGGTACCAGGCGTAGGACGGCGTGGTCCACATCGCCGTCGCCTGGAAGGTCTTCAGGATCGACAGGAGCCGGTCCGACGGGACGGTGCCGGCGTGGATCGACAGGGCGCCGATCTTCTGCGCGCCGAGGACGCACGGGCCGCCCACGAAGAGCGAGAAGTTCAGCGAGTGGGCGTAGCGGTCTTTGGGGCGCAGGCCCGACGACCAGAAGAGCCGCGCCTCGAAGTCCATCCACTCGTCGAAGTCCTCGGCGGTGAACGGGGAGATGGTCGGGACGCCGGTCGAGCCCGACGAGGCGGAGACGTAGACGACCTTCTCCTCCGGCACGGCGGCGAGGTCGCCCAGCAGCGGTGCGGCCTCTTGGCGTTCGCGCAGGATGGACTTCTGGATCGTCGGAAATTTGGCGAGGTCGGAGAGCGACGTCACGTCGTCCGGGCCGACGCCGGCGGCATCGAAGCTCTGCCGGTAGTAGGGCGAGTTGTCGTAGGCGTGCCGCATATGCTGCTTCAGCAGGCCCAGCTTCATCGCATCCCATTCGGCCCGGCTCTGCGTCTCGAGCCGGGGGTCCCAGTAGGGGCGATCGGTGTCGTCCGCGGGGGTCAGGTCGGCGCCGGGTTGGTGAATGTTCATGCGGGGTCCTCGTCGCGAGTTCAGGATCGCGCCTGCGCGAGCAGACGCCGCGGCCGGGCGGCCGGCTGGGTGAAAGGACGGCTCGCCGTGTGGGGTCACGCCCCGCGCGGCGCACCCGCCCGCACGAGGCGAGTGCCGTCACAGCCGAGCACCGCGATCGGCGGGGCCGCATGGGGCGCGGCCGTCCCGGAGGCGCAGGCGGGCGCAGACCGGACGGACATGCCGCCGGCCCCCGCTCGGTGCGCACGCCACGGGGCACTCGGGGTCTGCCGGAACCTAGCGCGGCGGGCCGCCGATTAACACACCTCAAGGGTGCAATGCGGCGCTCGGCCGGCGTCCCCCGGGCGGAGGGCGTTGTCAAAAGCCCTGCCGTGACAGTCGGTTGGCTCGTGGTCGTGCCGCGTCCCGCTAGGTGCGGGTCTGCTGCGACCAGCGCGAGTGGGACGTGTTGCGCATCATCCGCTTCTGCGCGGCGATGCGGTGAGGGGCGTTGGCGGCGCCGTAGCCCTGGTAGTCGCCACGCCGCTCGACGATCTCGAAGAACATGCCCTCGCCGTAGGTGCGGCTGTAGAACTGGAAGAACTCCCCGCGCTCGTCCGCGTCGAACAGGATGTTGGCGGCGCGCAGCCGGCCGAGCAGCTCACCCTCCAGCTCGAACCGGGCGGCGAGGTCGTCGTAATAGTTGGGAGAGATCGGCAGCACCTCGAACCCGCTGGCGAGGAGGGCGGCGGCGGTGGCGAAGATGTCGTCGCAGGCGAACGCCAGGTGCTGCACCGAAGAGCCGAAGCTTTCGGCGATGAAGCGGCCGGCGAGCGTGCGGTGCGATTCGGCCCCGTTCAGCGTCAGCCGCAGCGTGCGGTCCGGGCTTTCGATCGCCTGGCTGCGGACCAGGCCGCCGGGGTCGACGACATCCACCATCGGCGCCTTCGCCACGTCGAAGATGGAGGTGTAGAAGAGCGTCCAGGTGAGCATCTCTTCGTAGTTCATCGTCTGGGCGATGTGGTCGACGCGGGTGAGGCCGGCCTCGGTGCCGGCGCCCGGCGCGCCTTCGATCGGCTGAAACTCGATCTCCCACACGCGCGACAGCTCGCTCGCCCCGTCGACGAAGTGCATCACCCCGCCGCCGACGCCGCGAATCGCCGGAATGTCGAGCTCGCCCTCGACGCGGGGTTGGCTGAACGAGGTGGCGCCGAGCGCACGGGCGCGCTCCACGGTCGTCGCCGCGTCCGCCACCTTGAGGCCGATATCGCACACCGAGACGCCGTGCGTGAGGTAGGCGGAGTGGGCGAAGCCCTCCAGCTCGGTGTTGATGACGATGTTGATGCCGCCCTGACGCCAGAGCGTGACGTCACGGGCGATGTGCCGGGCGATCCGGCGGAAGCCCATGCTGGCGAGGATGCGCCCGAGCGAGGCGGCCTCGGTATCGTCGGCCGCGAACTCGATGAACTCGACGCCCTCGACCGGGACGCGCGGCGGCATCGCCGGCACGTGTGGGGCGACGGCGGGCTCGGCGCGGCGCACCTGATCGGCGAGGTAGAGGAGGGAGCGGTGCCCGTCGACGGCGATGGCGCGCGGGCTGCCGCCGCGGAACTGGTCGTTGAAGATCTCCAGCGAGAGCGGGCCGGCATACCCCGTCGCCATCACGGCACGCATGAAGTCGACCACGGGAAGGTCCCCTTCGCCCGGCATCACGCGGAAGTGGCGCGACCAGTAGAAGAGGTCCATCTCGATCAGCGGCGCGTCGGCGAGCTGGACGAAGGCGATGCGGTCGCCGGGGATGGAGCGGATCGTATCGGGGTCGATCTGGCGGGCCAGTGTGTGGAAACTGTCCAGGATGACGCCGACGTTCGGGTGGTCGGCACGGCGCACGATCTCCCACGCATCGCGGTGGTCGTTGACGTGACGGCCCCAGGCGAGCGCCTCGTAGCCGAGCTTGAGACCGCGGGCGGCGGCGCGCTCGCCCAGCTGGCGAAGGTCGTCCGCCGCGCGGTCGATGCCGCCGATCGCCTGCGGGTGGAGCGAGGAGCAGATCAGCATCAGCTCGCAGCCGAGTTCGTTCATGAGGTCGAACTTGCGCTCGGCACGGTCGAACGCGCGGGTGCGCAGCGGCTCGGGCAGGCCCTCGAAGTCGCGGAAGGGCTGGAAGAGGGTGATGTCGAGCCCGTGGTCGCGCACCATGGCGCCGACGTCGCGGGGCGAACCGTCGAAGGCGATGAAGTCCTGCTCGAAGATCTCGATGCCGTTGAATCCGGCGCTGGCGATGGCGGCCAGCTTCTCCGGCAGCTCGCCGGCGATGGACACCGTCGCGATCGAGGTCTTCATGCTCAGGCCCCTCATTCCATGCGCATTCTTCATATCGGTGCGACGGCGGGGCTGGGAACCCATCTTTCGGGCGAAATGTTCGTCAGGCGGATTTCGTGGGCGAAAGGCGGGAGGGCACCATGGTCGACAGCGCACCGACGGGCCGACTGCAGGCGATCCTCGACGAACTGGGCCGCGTGGGCGCGCCGGCGGGACGCGGCTGCGAGGACGGCGAGCCCGCCGCGGCCGACCGGGACGGCGGGGGCGCCAGCGGCGGCAAAGTGTCGGTGGCGCAGATCATGGAAAGCGTGGGGCGGTCCTCCTTTGCCGCGCTTCTCCTGGTGCCGAGCCTCGTGGTGGTCTCGCCGCTCAGCGGCATCCCAGGCGTGCCGACGGTGGCCGCGGCGATCATCATCCTCATCTGCCTGCAATATCTGTCGGGCGCCCGGTCGCTTTGGCTGCCGGGTCGGATTCAGAGGATTACGGTCCGGCGCTCGTTGCTGTGCCGGGCGTTGGCGGGGCTCAGGCCATTGGCCCGAGCGGCGGATCGGGTCGTCCGTCCGCGGATGACCTTCCTATTTACCCGGACAACCTTCACGTTGATCGCGATCGTGTCGTGTTGCCTCGCTGCCTTGATGCCGCCGATGGAGGTCCTGCCGCTGACCAGCTCCATCACGGCCTTCCTGATCGCGGTGCTGGCGCTGGCGGCCCTGGCGCGCGACGGAACCCTCGCGATCCTGGCGATCGGCCTTATTTTCGCCGCACTTGCATTGGGTGGCAGCCTGCTCTGGCCGATCGGCTGACAGGCCGGCCGTCCGCTCCGCCGAGCCGCCTCGGATGTCGTTCGAGGCAACCACGTTCAGCTTCCGTTCAAATTGCGCATGAGGAACTGAATGCTTCTGGTTCGGTCGTGAGATTGGATAGACATTCTGTCTCATTCTCACAAAATGTTGTTGCCAGGGTGCGGGCCAAGGAATATGCTCCCAGCCAGAGTGAAAAGGCATCGGGATGGCATACCCATCCCCCTGCCCGGACGGCACGAATTCGTTTCGAGGCAGTGGGACGGTGCCCGCGCGGCGGCCGTTCCGTCGCCGGCACGAGCATTTCAGGAGGGACGGCGGACGATGGCGCAAGTCGAGATCATGATCGTCGAAGACGAAGCCATGATCAGCTTCGATCTCGCCGACCTGCTGCAGACGGCCGGGTATCAGGTCAACGGCCCGCATGCGACCGCCTCCGAGGCGCTGGAGGCGATGGCCGACGCGCAGCTCAACCTCGCGATCCTCGACGTCGACCTCGGCGACGGGCAGACGAGCGATCCCGTCGCACAGCGTCTGGCCGCGACCGGGACGCCGTTCATGTTCGTCTCCGGCTACACGTTCGCCGGCAGCGAGATCTTGCAGCGCTACCCGGACGTGCACCACATCTCCAAGCCGTGGGATCCGCAGGATCTCTTGCGCGTGGTGGCGCGCACCGTCGGCCCGCGCCTCGTGAGCGACACGCAGCCGGCCTGAGGCGCCAGCCACCGGGAGGCGGCCGGCGCGCCGCCGTCAGGCCGGGTCGAGCACGCGGCCGGGGTTGAGGATCCCCTTCGGATCGAGAGCGGCCTTCAGGGTGTGCATCAGCTTCAGTTCCGCCGGCGTGCGGCTATAGCCGAGGTACGGCCGCTTCAGCCGTCCGATGCCGTGCTCGGCCGAGACCGAACCCTGGAAGCGGCGCACCACTTCGTACACCCCCTCGTCGACCGTGTGCTTCTCCTCGGCGGTCACCGAGCCCGTCCCGCCGTCGAGCGGACCCACGACCACATGCAGGTTGCTGTCGGCGACGTGGCCGAAGATCACGTGGATCGCCTGGGGCCACCGGGCCGCCGCCACCTCGCGCAGGGCCGCGACCGCCGGGCCGATGCTTCCGCGCGGCAGGCTGATGTCGAGGTTGACGCGGTTCTTGTGGAAATGCCCGTACTCGTAGACGCTCTCGCGGAAAGCCCACATGCGCTGCGCGTCCGCGCCCGACTGGGCGATCAGCGCGTCCGCGACGAGCCCCTCCTCCATCCATTCGCCCAGCGCCTCGGTGACGCGATCCGCGTCCGGGCAGCCGAGCTCGATCAGCAACGTCACCTCATGGCGTTCGGCGAAGGGCTGGGCGAGCTTCAGCCCGTCGATCGCGACGTCCATGAATTCGCGCCACATCGCCTCGAAGGTGAGGAGGTCGTGGCCGAAGCGGGATTGGATGCGCGCCAGCAAGGTGAGCATCGCCTCCGCCGAGGGGGCCGCCACGAGCGCCGTCTCCACCGCCGGCGGCTTGGGATGCAGGCCCAGCACGACGCGGGTGACGATGCCGAGCGTCCCCTCGCTGCCGATGAAGAGCTGCGTCCAGTCGTAGCCGGTGTTGTTCTTCATCATCTTGTTGAGGGACGTCAGCACCGTGCCGTCGGCCTGGACGGCTTCGAGGCCGAGGACGTTGCGGCGCGTCATGCCGTAGCGCACGACCTGGTTGCCGCCGGCGTTGGTGGCGACGTTTCCGCCGATCGTGGCGGTGCCGCGTGCGCCCAGGTCGATGCCGCAGAAGAAGCCCGCCTCCTCGGCGGCCGCCTGCACCTCGGCGAGCGGGGTGCCGGCGAGAACGGTGAGCGTGCCGGCGACGGGGTCGATCTCCTCGATCCCGCGCATGCGTTGCAGTGAGATGGCCACTTCGCCCTCGCCCGGCTGCGCGCCGGCGGCCAGCCCCGTCATGCCGCCCTGGGTCACCACCGGCTGCCCGGCCTCGTTGCACAGCGCCAAGGCGGCGGCGACCTCCTCCGTGGTGCGCGGCAGCAGCAGCGCCTTGGGCGTCACCGGCGTCAGGTTCGACGCATCCACGCAGTTGTTCGGCGGGATGTCCGCGCCGACGCGCACCTGCGCCTCACCCAGCCGCGCGATCAGCCGGCCGATCAACTCCTCGCCCACGTTCCCTCCGAAGCTCTTGTCCGTGCGATCATATGCCTTCGCGCTGCGCCCGTCTCGCGGCCGTCAGCGCACCGTCGCCTTCATGGTGGCGCGCCCGTTCTCGGCCGCGGTCCAGGCGTCCAGGCCGGCCTCGGTCCGCGCGACGTTGACGGTGAAGCGGTCGCCGTCGAACAGGGGGCCGACGCCGCGATAGTCCATCTGCGTGATGCCGCCCAGGGTGCGCGCGGCGAGCTGGGCCAGCAAGGTCGCCTGCAGCGGGCCGTGGACGACGAGGCCGGGGTAGCCTTCCTCCTCGGTCGCGTAGGGCCGGTCGTAGTGGATCCGGTGGCCGTTGAAGGTGAGCGCGGAATAGCGAAACAGCAGAAGCGGCGTCGCGGCGACGGTCTCGCTCGCGTCGGCGGCCGGGCCGGGCTCGGTCGGGGCCGGCGGCAGCGGAGTCGGCGCCATCTCGCGGTAGACGATGTCCTGCCGCTCCTCGATCGCGGTGCCGCGCGCGGTGACGATCTCGTGGTCGACGGTGACGAAGCACAACGGCCCTGTGCGCCCCACCTTCAGCGCCACGTCGGTGATGGTCGAGCGGCGGGTCACCACGTCGCCGATCGCGAGCGGGGCGCGGAAGGTCAGCGCCCCGCCGGCCCACATGCGGCGCGGCAGCGGCACCGGCGGCAGGAAGCCGCCGCGGGCGGGATGGCCGTCGGGCCCGGTCGCGCGTTGCGGCACCGTCGGCGGGGCGAGGCACCAGTGGAGGCACAGCGGTGCCTCGTCGCCCAGCGCGTAGGTCCGCTCCTGATCGAGCGTCGCGGCGAAGGCGTCGGCGAGGCGGACCGAGAGGTGGTCGCTGACCTCTTCGGTGCGCCCGATCCATGTCTTGAGATGTTCGGTGTCGACGTCCATGGCACCCTCGGGCGGTGCCCGATCTTGCGCGGACACCCTGTTTTGCCTCGGCGATATATCACGCGGCCTCGTGCGTCGAGGCCTCGCCGCGGCGCTGACGCGCGGCTTTCGCGGCTGCCTGTGCCCGGCGCCGAGCCAACCCTCGGGATAGGGTGAGGTGAACGAATAGTCACTTGAGTTTGCGGGGCCGGTGCGAGACCCTTGCAATCGACCCGGCGGAGACCCACATCAGGCGGTCCCGCGGTGCTTCGGACCGCGGAGGCCATGCCGCGTGCGCGGGTGGCTCTGTGAAAAGGGGGACATGATGGCCCAATCGCTACCCGCGATCGCATCCGGCGAGGCCGGACTATCGCGCTACCTCGACGAGATCCGCAAGTTCCCGATGCTGGAACCCCAGCAGGAGTACATGCTCGCCAAAGCCTACCTCGAGCATGACGATTCGGACGCGGCGCACAAGCTCGTCACCAGCCATTTGCGCCTCGTGGCGAAGATCGCCATGGGCTACCGCGGCTACGGCCTGCCGATCTCCGAGGTCATCTCGGAAGGCAACGTGGGCCTGATGCAGGCGGTCAAGCGGTTCGACCCGGAAAAGGGCTTCCGCCTCGCCACCTACGCCATGTGGTGGATCAAGGCGGCGATTCAGGAATATATCCTGCGCTCGTGGAGCCTCGTGAAACTCGGCACCACGGCCAACCAGAAGCGCCTGTTCTTCAATCTGCGCAAGGTGAAGAGCTCCATCCAGGCGCTGGACGACGGCGACCTGCGGCCCGACCAGGTGACGCAGATCGCCACCAAGCTGAACGTGCCGGAATCGGACGTGATCTCGATGAACCGCCGCCTGTCGGGGGATTCGTCGCTCAACGCGCCGATCCGCCAGGAGGCCGACTCCGGCGAATGGCAGGACTGGCTCGTCGACGAGTCGGTCACCGCCGAGGAGACGCTGGCCGAAAGCGAGGAACTCGACACCCGCCGTGCCCTGCTGAAGGACGCGCTGGGCGTCCTCAACGAGCGCGAGAAGCGCATCTTCCAGCAGCGGCGCCTCGCCGAGGAACCGATGACCCTCGAGGCGCTCTCCGAAGAGTTCGGCGTATCGCGCGAGCGTGTCCGCCAGATCGAAGTCCGCGCCTTCGAGAAGGTGCAGAAAGCGGTCGTACGCGCCGCCCGCGAGATGGAGCGCACGCCCGAGCAGCTCGCCTCCCCGGCCTGACTGCGCCCTTCCCGCGACGCGCCATCCCACGACGCGCCACGTCACGACGAACAAAAGCCGGGCCGCGTGCCCGGCTTTTTTGTTGCGTCGGGCGACCGGCGGGTGCGCCAACGGGGCGGGTGGCTTGCGTCGGGCGGTGGGTTGGGCGACATCGGC
This sequence comes from Acuticoccus sp. I52.16.1, assembly GCF_022865125.1. NCBI lineage: Bacteria > Pseudomonadati > Pseudomonadota > Alphaproteobacteria > Hyphomicrobiales > Amorphaceae > Acuticoccus > Acuticoccus sp. I52.16.1. Next base: position 3,028,277 of record NZ_CP094828.1, read on the forward strand.
GGGAAGGAGTCCCGCCCATGATGTCCCGCGCGCGCCGCCGCACGCTCTCGTTCGGCCTGCAGACCGTCCTCGGCCTTCGCCGGAAGGGGTATTTCATCCCGATGCGGGGGGCGGCCGCGGCCGTTGCCGGAGCCGGCCGCGAGTTCGACGCGCTGCGCCCGGCGTTCGAGGCCGCCCGGCCGGCGTTTGCCGCGCATCTTGCGGCCATCGAGGCGCAGCAGGCGGCGCTGGCCGCGCTCGACGGGCCGCCGCCCGAGCCCCGTTTCGGTCAGATCTGGTGCCCCCGCCTCGACGCGGCGGTCCTCTACGCGCTGGTGCGCACCCATCGGCCGCGGCGCATCGTCGAGGTCGGCTCGGGCCACTCCACCCGCTTCCTCGCGCGCGCGATCCGCGACGGCGGGCTCGACACGCACCTCACCGCCATCGACCCGGAGCCGCGGGCCGACCTCGCGGGACTGCCGATCACGTTGGTGCGAACGGTGGTGCAGGCGGCCGACCCGGCGCCGTTCGCCGCCCTCACGGCGGGGGACGTGCTCTTCGTCGATTCCAGCCATGTGATGATGCCGGGGACCGACGTCGACCTGATCCTCAATCACGTCTTGCCGATGCTGCCGGCGGGCGTCTTCGTCGCCTTCCACGACATCTTCCTGCCGCGCGCCTACCCGGACGCTTGGCCCTTCACCGCCTACAACGAGCAGAACGCCGTCGCGCCGCTGCTGCAGGGGCGGGCGGAGCTGGTCTGGGCCTCGGCCTTCGTGCTGGCGGAGATGGGCGAGGCGGTGGGACGGACGTGGATCGGGCGCCAGCCCCTGAAGGACGGCGCCCGCGAGAGCCTTCTCGTGCTGCGTCTCGTCTGATCGGGCAGCGCGCCCGCGCCGGATCCCGGTTCAGCCTTTGCCGCGGCCGCCGAGCGCGACGGCGTGGTTGTCCCACCTCCCGTTCACGTGGGCGAGCGGCGCGTCGCCGGTCCAGATCGTGCCGGCCCCGTCGGCGGCGAGGAAGTCGTGCCCGGCCGCGGGCGCGACGGCGCATACGTCCGGCGCGGTCAGCGTCGCGACGATGTCTCGCGAGGCGGCGTCGAACACCATGACCTTGCCGCCGCGCGGGCTGGAGGCGGCGATGCGGGTGCCGTCGGCGCTGGTCTCCACCGCGCCGATATAATGCGCCATCGAGGCATAGGCGTCCGGCACCTCGATCATCTCCAGCGCCTCGCCGGGGCGATGGCGCCCGACCAGCGGCACCGTATCGGTCTCGGGCCCCTCGTACTGCCCGCCGAACCAGACAGAGCCGTCGCCCGCCTGGGACACGTGGCGGATCGAAAGCTGGTGGAAGGCGGGGAGTTCGGCGCTGGCGAGTAGGTCGCCGGTCTCGATGTCCACGTAGGACACGGACGGCTTCATGAAGGGGAGGTTGAGCTTCTGGCGCGGATAGTCGGGATGGGTGGCGACGCCGCCGTTGGCGCAGGCGACCGTCCGCCCGTCGGCCAGCAGAACCGCCTCGTGCGGACCGATGGCGCCGGTCTCGATCTCGCCGATACGCTGCCAGTTGGCGCTGTCGTAGACGCCGAGCAGGCCGCGCTCCTCCTCGAAGTCGTTCTCGGTCGCGTAGAGCAGCCGCCCGTCGGCGCCGAAGAAGCCGTGACCGTAGAAATGGCGGTCGTCGGGGGAGGCGAAGGCCGCGACGCGGCGGCCGCGACTGAGGTCCAAGACGATGGCGAAGCGGCCGGGGCGGCGGGCGAACATCACCACAGTGCGCCCGTCCGGCGAGACGGCGGCGTCATGACCGCGGGCGGATAGCTCCTCGGTGAAGAGGTCGTGGCCGGCGCCGTCCAGCACCACCGCCGAGAAGCTGCCGTCGGCGTTCTGGCGCGACGCGATGTAGGCCGGGTCCGTCCCGGCGCGGGCGAGCGTGGCGAGCGGCGTCAGACCGGCCGCGCCGATCATGGCGAGGACTTGGCGGCGGCTCTGCATGTTCAATCTCCGTCGAGCGAGTTGAAGCCGAGTGTCAGGCCGAGCGCGGCGGGCATGCGCTGGTCGAGGATGCGGAAGGTACCGCCCAGCGGCGAGCGGGCATAGGCGAGGCGCCGGTGCGCCTCGGGATCGGCGACGATCTCGGCGAGCGGGCGCGGATCGTCCGCCAGCGGCGCGATGGCGCCCTTCGCGCGTGACAGCTCGAAGGCGAGGGCGCCGCGCATCTCGCGCTCGCCGGCCGGCAGCACGGTGGCGACGGCGGCGCCGAGGGCGGCGATCCCGTCGATGTTGGCGTCGATCGAGGTGAGCGCCAGGTTGGAGCGCCAGAACGGGGCGAGGCGGGGGCGCGCATCGGCCGGCGCGTCGCCCAGGACGTTGCCGAGCTTGAAATCGCGCACGATCTGCACCTCTTCCGCGGCGGCCTTGACGAGATCCTGCGCCACCTCGCCGTGGCTGCGGTAGATGTTGCCGTCCGCGGCGCGCATCAGCGCCGCGTAGCCGCCCGCGCCCTGCCAGCCGTCGAGGATCGCGGCGGCGTTCCGCTCGATCGTGGCGGCGATGGCGGCACCGTAGCGGCAGCGGAAGCTCTGCGCGTCCATCAGTGTCTCGTTGCCCTCGCCGGAGAGGACGAAGTCGAGCGCCAGGAGGCCCTGCACGGCGACGCTCTTCCGGTAGAGCGTCTCGGGGTCGGTCGCGGTCTCGTCCTCATCGGCGAGGAGGGACTGGACCTGCCGCAGGCCGCGGCCCCGCCGGTCGGGCCAGAAGAAGATCCGCTCGAACCGGTTGTCCTCGCGCGCGGGGCCGAAGCGGTAGAGCTCGACCCGGCCGAACGCGGCCACGAGGTCGGCGAAGCGGGCGCGCGCGGCCATGAGCGCCTCGGGCGGGGAGGGCGCGCGGCAGAGCGCCTCCATCGCCTCGGCCTCGGCGGCCGCGGCGTCGACGAGGGCGGCGTAGGCGGGGACGATCACATCGTCGATCGCCCGCTCGACGGCGGGGCGGAAGGCGACCTGCGCGGCCGCGGGGGCGGTCAGCGCGAGGGCGGCGAGCAGGGAGAGGATCAGGCGTGACATACCGGGCCGCATCATAGGGAGTTCAGGAACGCGAGGAGCGCGGCGCGCTCGTCGGGGGTCATGGCGGCGACCGCGTCGCGCGCGGCTCGCGCCTCGCCGCCGTGCCACAGGATCGCCTCCAGGAGGGTGCGGGCGCGACCGTCGTGGAGGTAGAAGGTGTTGCCGTTGACGACCTCTGTCAGGCCGATGCCCCAGAGCGGCGGGGTGCGCCACTCGGTGCCCGTGGCGTCGCCCACGGGGCGGCCGTCGGCGAGGCCTTCGCCCATGTCGTGCAGCAGCAGGTCCGTATAGGGCCAGATGAGCTGGAAGCGCAGCTCCGGCTGGGCGGCGTCACGGCTGGTGACGTATTTGGGCACATGGCAGGACGCGCAGCCGGCGCCGTAGAACAGTGCCTTGCCGGCGAGCACGGCCGGGTCGTCGACGTCGCGGCGGGCGGGGACGGCGAGGTTCTGCGCGTAGAACGTCACCAGCGGCAGCACCGGGTCCGGGGCCTCGACGTCGCCCAGTTGCGGCTGCACGCCGCTCGGCATGTCGCGGCAGATCGACTGGGCGAGCGAGCACTCGCCGAACGCGTCGGTGACGAGCGGGGTGGAGATGCCGATGTCGCCGCCGAACGCCTCGGCGCTCTGCACGCGGATAGAGGGGGTCGTCGCCTTCCAGCCGAAGCGGCCGAGGACCAGTTCGCCGGTCTCCGGGTCGCGCACCATGGACGGGCGGCCGGAGACGCCGTCGCCGTCGGCATCGTCCGGGTCGGCGTTGGCGAGGATGTCGGCCGGCTCGATCGCCTCCAGGAGGCCGAGGCCGATCATCGGGTTGGCGAGGCGCGGCGAGACCATCGTCTCCGGGTCCATCGGCCCGAAGCCGAGGTCGGTGATGCCGTAGACGGGCCGCGTCAGCGTCACCGTCTCGCCGCCGGCGAGCGTCACCTCGTGCGTCTCGTGGTCGACGGTGATGTGCCCCTCGGCCGCGAGGCCCGGCACGGCGAGGGTCTGGAGCTGCCCGCCGTAGGTCGGCTCGGGGATGCGCAGGGTGTCCTTGGCGGCGAGGGCGGCCCGCTCCTCGGCGGTGCGCGGCGGCACGGAGAGGCGCAGCAGGAGCCCGCCGGTGGGCTCGCCCGTCGCCAGCGGCGGGCGGCCGCGGCCGTCCTTCAGGTGGCAACGCTGGCAGGAACGCTGGTTGTAGAGCGGCCCCAGCCCGTCCGACGCCTGGGTCGACGACGGGGACGAGACCCACACCTTCTTGAAGAGGCCGTTGCCGACCTTGAACTCTTGCTCACCCTCGAACGGGAGATTGGCCGAGGCGTGGGAGAAGATGTTGGTGTCGATCGTGCGGGTTGTCGTCGCGGCGCCGGCGGACATCCGCTCGAAGCGCTCGGCCTCGGCGAACCGGGTCGCCGGGCGGGTGACCTTGGCGACGCGCGCCTGGTCCGCGGCGGTGAGATCGGCCCGCCCCGACCCGGCGAGGACGGCCGCCCCGCCCGCGAGGCCGAGGCCCGCGAGGAAGACCAGGGGAAGGGCGAGGCGGGATAACGCTGACAACATGGGCGGAACGCTCCGGCATGCGCCGGAGCGTCGACGCACGGCTTGTTACTGGAACACCGCGTCCGGAGAGTCGAGGCTGTCGGAGCCTTCGATCTCGATGGCGCCGAGGTCCAGCGTGGCGACGGCGCGCTCGATCGAGCGGGTCTGGTCGACGAGACCGTCGATCGCGGCCTGGACCACGGCGTTGCCCTCTTCGTTGCCCTCGCCGATCATCTGGTCGTACGCCTCGATGCTCTCGGCGCGCGCCTTCATGACGGCCATCGCGGTGACGGTGGCGTCGAGCTTGCCGGCGATCTCCTCGGCGAGCGCGGCGTCCTTGGCGGCGACGAGGTCGGCCACCGACGGCCCCTCGACGACCGATCCGTCGATCCGGCGGTAGTGGCCGGTGTAGACGTTGCGGATGCCGATCTGGTCGAAGTAGTGCGAGTTGTGCGTGTTGTCGGAGAAGCAGTCGTGCTCTTCCTCCGGATCGTGCAGCAGCAGGCCGAGCTTCATGCGCTCGCCGGCCAGCTCACCGTAGGAGAGCGAGCCCATGCCGGTGAGGATCGCGGTCAGGCCCTCGGCGCCGGAGAGGCCGGTGCGCGCCTCGCCCCCCTCGCCCCACGCCGCGACCATCTCTTCGAGGTCGGCGATGAGGAGCGTGGAGGCGGCCTTCAGATACTCGCCGCGGCGCTCGCAGCTGCCGCCGGTGCAGTCGGCGGTGTCGAAGTCGCTGGCGGGGCGGGTGCCGGCGCCGGCGTCGGTGCCGTTGAGGTCCTGGCCCCAGAGGAGGAACTCGATCGCGTGGTAGCCGGTGGCGACGTTCGCCTCCACGCCCTCGGCCTCCTGCAGCGTGTCCTGCAGCAGTGCGGCGTCGATCACCGAGGCGTCGACCGTCTCGCCGTTCACCGTGATCTCGGGATTGGCGATCACGTTGGAGGTGTAGAGGCGATTCTCGTCGGAATCGGTGCCGTAGCCGGCGTCCACGTAGTCGATGAGGCCCTCGTCGAGCGGCCAGGCGTTCACGCGGCCTTCCCAGTCGTCCACGATGGCGTTGCCGAAGCGGTAGACCTCGGTCTGCTGGTAGGGGGCGCGGGCGGCGACCCAGGCGGCGCGGGCGGCCAGCAGCGTCTCGTCGCTGGGCGCGGCGAGGAGGCTTCCGATCGCCGCGTCGAGGGCCTTCGCGGTCTTGAGCGAATCCTCGTAGCCGGCGTGGGCGATGTCGGCATAGGTGGCGAGGACGTCCTCGGGGGTGGGGGCGTCCGCGGCGAGCGCGGCAGGCATGATGCTGGCCGAGGCGACCAGGGCGCCTGCGACGGCGAGCCATCTCGTCATCGAATGTCCTTTCGCCGGCGGCGTCGAGATTGGGAGCCTCATCGCGCGCCGTCCTGTTTTATTGGTGCTGATCTGCGAGATCGAAGTACAGGCCAGGGACAGTCCGTGTCAAACCGCCAGTGAATACAGAGCTGGAACAGATCTAAACTAGAATTGCTGTAATTCTATTATGACTGACCCCCGGGCGCCGCGCGGGGGCGCCGCCGGCCCCCGGGGCGCCGGAGCCTATTGGAGCGATGTCGCGTAGGTGTCGAGGGCGGGGAGGTCCTTCACCAGGCCGGCGTCGGTCATGAACTCGGCGAACGCGGTGTAGGCCTCTCGGTCGAGCACCAGCGGGTCGGACACGAAGAGGGGGAGCGTGTCCTCGAAAGCGGCGTTGTTGAGACGGTCGTCGAGGTCCGGCTCCTCGGCGAAGAAGAGGGTCTTGGCCTTGTCCGGGTTCTCCTTGGCCCACTGGGTGGCCGCGCCGATCGCCTCCAGGAAGCGGCGCATCACCGGATCGTCCGCCTTGTCGCGGTGGGTGATGAAGATCAGCTCCTCGTAGGACGGCACGCCGTGCTCCTCGGGCAGGAACGCCTTGCCGGTCTTCCCCTCGATGGCGATCTGCGTCAGCTCGAAGTTGCGGAAGGCGCCGATCACCGCCGCCACCCGGCCCGACAGGAGCGCCTGCGTCAGCGCGAAGTTGACGTTCACCAGCGTCACGTCGTCGAGCGACATGCCCTCGCTGTGGAGCATGCGGCCGAGCAGTGCGTCCTCGAACCCGCCGACCGAGTAGCCCACCGTCAGCCCCTTGAGGTCCTTCAGCGACTTCACCGGCCCGTCCTCGAGCGCCACCAGGGCGTTGAGCGGCGAGCCGACGAGGGTGCCGATGCGCATCACCGGCAGCCCCTCGGCCGCCTGCTGGTAGAGGCTGGGCTGATAGGTGATGGCGATGTCGCCCTCGCCGGCGGCGACGAGGCGGGGCGGCGCGGCGGGATCGGCCGGGGCGATCAGCTCCACCTCGAGGTCGCGCTTGCCGAACTCGCCCCTCGCCTCGGCGAGGATGATCGGCGCGTGGTCGGGGTTGATGTACCAGTCGGCGAGGACGCGCAGGTGGTCCTGCGCGAGGGCGGGGCCGGCCGCGAGCGCGAGCGCGGCCGCAAGGGCGTATCGGAACATGGAGGTCTCCCTAAGGTCTGCGCCGGTGGGGCCGTGGGCCGGCTCAGGCGTCTGGGCGCCATAAAAGACGCTCGATCAGCCAGTCCGCAAGGGCACGCGTCAACAGGGCGAGCACGGCGAGCAACCCCAGCGCGGCGAACATCACCCCCGTCTGCGAGCGGGCGTTGGCGTTGACCATGACGAACCCGAGGCCTGCCGACGCGCCGACCCATTCGCCCACCACCGCGCCGATGGGGGCCACCGTGGCGGCCACCTTGGCCCCGGCGGCGAGGCCCGGCAGACCGCCGGGCGCGCGGATGGTCCACAGCACCTGCCAGCGGGTCGCCCCGGCGATGCGCGCCAGGTCGACGAGGCGCGGGTCGACGCGGGACATCGCCTCGGCATAGGCGGTTGCGACGGGGAAGTAGATGATCAGTCCGGCCATGGCGATCTTGGAGGCCATGCCGTAGCCCAGCCAGACCACCAGCAGCGGCGCGATGGCGAAGACGGGCAGCGCCTGCGTCGCCACCACCACCGGCAGCACGAGGCGCCGCGCGAGCGGCGTGGCGGCGATCGTGAGCGCCGTCGCCGCTCCCGCCGCCAGCCCCGCGCCGAGGCCGATGACGATCTCCGCCGCGGTGATCGCGGTGTTGCGCGCCAACATCGCTCCACGGGTGACGTACGCCTCCCACACGTCGGCCGGGGCTGGAAAGACGTAGCGCGGCGGTTGAAGGAGGTAGACGAGGCCCCACCAAAGCCCGACGAGGACCGCCGCCGCCACCGCGCTCTTCAGCGCCGCGCGTGCGACCCGCGCCGCGGCCTGCCGTCCGCCGCCGCCCCGCCTGCGCGCTTCCGGCTGGGAGGCCGGCGCCGTCATGCCGCCACGGCGAAGCGACGCCGGCACACCGCCGCACCGCACCCACCCGAGCAGCAGACCACGGCTTCGCGTCGGCCCGCACGCCTGCCCGGCGCGTGACGGCCATCAAGTGGGCGCCGGCAATCGGAGGAAGCCGTGCCCGCGCCGTGCCGCTGGATCGCCGCGTGCCGGCCTTCTGCATGCCGTGCCGGGGCGGACGGAGAGGCGCCGGGGCGCCGGGCGTGGGACGGCCGGGGGGCGACGCGCGGCTGGCGCGTCAGTCGGCCGACCACTGCTGCATCGCCGATTCGACGGCGTCGACGCCCTCGGCGCCCTTGCGCAGCGTCAGGATCGCGCGGCGGCCCGACTCGTAGAGGATCGGAATGTCGATCCAGTCGCGGCTTTCCAAGAGGTCGAGGTTGTACGTGCGGTCGCTGTCGTCCTCGTTCAGCGCCACCCAGAAGAGGCCCGAGGATACCCGCGCCGCCTGCCCGCGAAGGGCATCGCCCCGCGCCGACTCCTGCGCCTTCATGATGATCCCCGGCACGTTCTTCACGCCGCCGCCCTCGAAGGAGTCCGGCACGTCGAACTTGATCTCGATGAGATGGCTCGCCGGCAGCTGCGCGTCCTTGTTCTCGCGGATGGTGACGGTCATCGACAGGCCGCGTTCGCCGATGACGGCGGCGGCACGGATCACCGCCTCCTCGTCACCGCCGCCGAACGACTGGCGCACCATCTCCCAGTTCACCGTGCCGGCGACGGCCGATCCGGTGGAACCGCCGGTGGCCGCCTCCTCGTAGAGGACGGCCTGCTGCTTGCCGGGATCGGCGGGCGATGCGGTGTCGGAGGAGGTCTCGGCGCTCGTCGCCGGGGTCTCCTCGCCCGCTGCGGCGAGGGCGCTGACGTCGACCTCCTCGGGGCTGTCGACGTCGTTGACCTGCGCTTCGGCGGCGCTCGGCTGCGGATCGGCGGCGAATTGCGGCGCGCCATCCGGCGTGCGCGCCTCGGAGGCGGGCGCGGGCTCGTCCGCGGACCCGCCCTCGGCTCCGTCGGCCTCGCTGTCGCCGCCGATGGTGAACGTCTCGGTCTCGACCGCGCGGGGCTCGTCCTCGCCGATCCCGTTGAGCCGGGCCTGGCTCTTGGAGGTCACCGGCTCGGACGCGGCCTGCACCGGGGCACGCTCCGGCGGCCGGTTGCCGCCCGAGCCGTTGTCCGGGCTCAGCTGCTGGATGACGGCGAGGAGCCGCTCGTGCTGCGTCACCACCGCGTAGGAGGCCCCGATCAGCAATCCGAACACGACCAGCGGCAGCACGATCCGCGCGACGATCGAGCGGCGCGGCGGCGTGGTCCCTTCCTCGCCCGTCACCGGGGCGGGGCGCGCCTTGCGGCTCTTCTTTTCCTTGGCGGCCTTGGCCTTGCGCTTGCCGCGGCTGGAACGCTCCGCGCGGCGCTCGGCCCGCAGTTGGCGTTCCTCTTCGCGGCGACGTCGCTTCTCTTCCTTCGGGTCGACCTCGTCTTCGTCGTCCTCGTCGGCGTATGCGTCGATCTCCTCGACCTCTTCGACGGCCTCGTATTCGGCCTCGTCGATGTGGTCGGCCGCCATCGCCGGGTCGGCCCGCTGGCCGCGCCGCCGGGCGGGCACGATCGGAACCGGCTCCTCGTACTCCTGTTCGAGGAAGTCGTCGCCGACGACCTCGGCCTCGGCCGTCTCGATCGGCTCGGGGCTGAGTTCCATCGGCGCGGGGAGCTGGGCCGGCTGCGGGCCGGCCTGCGGTGTCGGCGCCGGGGCGGAATCGGGATCGGGCGAGAGCATCGCGTCGGACACGGCGCTGCGCAGCATTTCGGCCCGCTCGGCACGGGTGCGCTCGGCCTCGGCGCGACGGCGTGCCTCACGCTCGGCCTCGCTCTCACGCGCGGCGGCGTCGCCGGTGCGACCACCGGCCGGCAGCGCACCTTGCACCGCGCGGCGGGTGCGGTTCTGCCGCGCGATCTCGTTCTCGATCTTGCGAATCGCGTCTTCCAGGGCCAAGCGCTGCGCCGTCACGTCCGCCGACGACAGCGGCGGATCGAAGCTCTGCAGCTGCTTGATGAGCGCCTTTCGCGCCTTCTCATACACCTGACGCCGCTGCGGTCCGCTCCCGTCCGGGAGCGACTGAACCGCTCGCTGCAGCACAGAGTAGAAGTCGGTCATCGCGACCACACGCCCTTCCTGCCCATGGGCCTGGAATTAAATATGAAAGGGATCTTCAACAAGTATTGTATCGTCTCGTTCTGGGCTCGTCGACAACATCGCCACGGGCGCTCCCACCAACTCTTCCACATGCCGCACATACTTGACCGCTTCGGCCGGCAACTCGCCCCAAGACCGCGCACCGCGGGTCGAACCGGACCAGCCCTTGATCGTCTCGTACACCGGCTGAACACGAGATTGACGTGCTGTTTCCACAGGTAGCCGGTCCATCCGCTCGCCGTCCACGTCGTAGGCGACGCAGATCTTCAGCTCGTCGAGGCCGTCCAGCACGTCGAGCTTGGTGAGGGCCAGCCGGTCGATGCCGCCAGTCTGCACCGCCTGGCGGACCATCACCGCGTCGAACCAGCCGCAGCGGCGCTTGCGCCCCGTCACGGTGCCGAACTCGGCGCCCCGCTCGCCCAGGAGCTGGCCGATCTCGTTCTGCTGCTCGGTCGGGAAGGGGCCGTTGCCGACACGCGTGGTATACGCCTTCGTGATCCCCAATGTCATGTCGAGTGCGGACGGGCCGACGCCGGACCCCGCCGCCGCCGCGCCCGCCACCGTGTTGGAGGACGTGACGAACGGGAAGGTGCCGTGGTCGATGTCGAGCATCGCCCCCTGCGCCCCCTCGAAGAGAATGTTGCGACCCGCGCCGCGCGCCTCGCGCAAGGTGCGCCAGGTCGGTGCGGCATATTCGAGGACCGGACGCGCGGCCTCCAGCTCCTGCCAGATCGTCTCGGCCGTGACCGGCTCGGCGCCCAGGCCGACGCGCAGCGCGTTGTGATGGGCGAGCATGCGGTCGATCCGCCCGGCGATGGTGTCGCGGTCGTTGAGGTCGGCGAGGCGGACCGCGCGGCGGCCGACCTTGTCCTCGTAGGTGGGGCCGATGCCGCGGCCGGTCGTGCCGATCGCCGCCGCGCCAGCCGCCTTCTCGCGCAATCCGTCGAGGTCGCGGTGGACCGACAGGATCAGCGGCACGTTCTCGGCGATCTGCAGCGTTTCGGGCGTGACCGTCACGCCCTTGGCGCGCATCGCTTCGATCTCGCCGAGCAGCGCCTGCGGGTCCAGCACCACACCGTTGCCGATGATGGAAAGCTTGCCCGAGCGCACCACGCCCGACGGCAGCAGCGAGAGCTTGTACGTCACCCCGTCGATCACCAGCGTGTGGCCGGCATTGTGGCCGCCCTGGTACCGTACGATGACCTCGGCTCGCTCGGAGAGCCAGTCGACGATCTTGCCCTTGCCTTCGTCGCCCCACTGGGAGCCGACAACCACGACGCTACCCATCGATCTCATTCATCCTTTCGCCTGTGGCCTGGAGGTGCCGCACTGGCGGTGCGCGATCTGCCATGCCACAGACACGTTGCGACGCGCGGCCTAGGGCTTGTGGCCCAGAAGGCCGCGTGTGGGCAAGCCGGGTTCGCGACTTCCCTTAAACGCGCTTTACAACACTATACGGTACGGGATCACCTTCAACGTGAATCAGGATGCGAATTCGGGGCGCTCGCTCGCCATCGCCAACCAGCCCTACGTCCTGATGACGCTGACGATGTTGTTGTGGTCGGGCAACTGGATCGCCGGCCGATATGTCGCGGGAGAGATCTCCCCGGTGGCGTTCACCGCCATGCGCTGGCTCCTGGCATTCGTCATTCTCGTCGCGATCGGCTGGAAGCATGTGCGCGCGGACCTGCCCGTCATCAAGACGCGCTGGCGGATCATGATGCTTCTCGGCGTCCTGTCGATCGGCGCCTATAACATTTGCGTCTATGTCGGCCTGTCGATGACGACGGTCATCAACGCCACGCTGCTGTCGGCCACGTTCCCGATCACCATCGCCATCACCGCCTACGTCGTCTACCGCGACCGGCTGACCGGACCGCAGGCGGTCGGCATCCTCGTCGCCACCTGCGGCGCGCTGGTGGTGATGACGCGCGGCGACCTGAGGCTTCTCGCCTCGTTCCACTTCAACACGGGCGACCTCTGGGTCCTGCTGTCGCAGGTGATCTGGTCGCTGTATACGACCTTCCTGCGCGAGCGTCCCGCGGTGCACCCGATGTCGTTCCTGATCTGCACCGTGGGCGTGGGGTTGGTCCCGCTGCTGCCGGCGGCGGCATTGGAGCTGGCGCTCGGCGGGTCGATCGCGCTGACGCCGGGAGCGATCGGCGCCACGGTCTATGTCGCGGTCTTCGCCGCGGTGGTGGCCTACCTGTGCTTCAACCGGGCGGTGGCGCTGATCGGCCCCAACCGGGCGGGGCCGTTCTTCCATCTCATTCCGGTGTTCGCCTCGCTGATGGCGGTGGTCGTCCTCGGGGAGCGGATCGAGATGTATCACGTCGTCGGCTGGGTGATCATCATCGCTGGGATCGTGGCGGCGCAGTTCGGCCGCCGCGCCGCGCGCCCCGCCGCTACCCAGCCGCCGACCCAGTAGGCCGGGTGAAGACGTCGCGCCAGCCGAGCCCGGCCTCCACCGTCGTCGCCGGGGTATATTCGCAGCCGAACGCGCCGGTGTACCCGGCCTCCACGAAGGCCGGCAGCAGGAAGGCGTAGTCGAGTTCGCCGCGGTCCGGCTCCTGGCGCGTCAGTCCGCCGGCGATCTGCACATGGCCGATCTCGTCGAAATGATCGCGGAAGCGGGTCAGCACGTCCCCGCTCTGGCGCTGCACATGGAAGCAGTCGAACATGATCTTCACGTTGGGCGCACCCGACAGGCGCACCACCCTCGACGCCTCCTCCACGGAGTTCACGGCGTAGCCCGGTTTCGCCGCCTCGCACAGCGGCTCGACCAGCAGCGTCAGGTCCGGCGCGTCGGCTGCGGCCTCGGCCAGCCGGTCGGCGAGGCGCCGGTGGCGGTCGGCGTCCTGCGTGACGCCGGAGACGACGTGCACCGCCGCGGCACCGACCGTGCGCGCGGCGGCGATCGCCTCCGCGATCTGGGCGCGTGCTTCGGCCTCCCGGCCCGGGATTGCCGCGACGCCCGCGGTCTCGCCCATGTGCGCGTTGATCCCGGCGACGGTGAGGTCGCCGAGCGCCTCGCGCACGACCTGCGGGCCTTCGAGCTGCGCCTGGTCGTGGAACTCCACCACCGTGAAGCCGGCCGCGCGGGCTGCGGCGAAGCGTTCCAGGAACGGTCGATCCGTCCACAGAAATGCAATGTTGGCGGAGAAGATCATGGCGCGTTCCTCAGTTTCTGCGGCGGTTGCGCGCGCTCGTTCGACAAAGCTCGTCCGCAGGCCCGAAAAGGGCTGACAGCGCGATGGGATTCGTTACCTTGCACCCAAAAGGCCGCCGGCCGGGAACGGAGAGCTTCATGAACGCCTTGCGCCAACCGCTGTTCATTGTCGTTTCGGTGATTGCGATCATCGCGATCGCCACCGCGGCCACTTTCTATCTGCAAAAGGGCCGGCAGCAAGCCGAGCTGCGCGCCCAGCTGGACGATGCCGCCGGCGCCCAGGCGGCGCTGCGCGACCAGTTCAACGCGCTCAGCGCCTCCTCCGGTGCCCTGGAGGACCTCCAGGCCGACCTCGATGCGACGCGGGCCGAGCAGCAGCAGGCCGAGCAGGCCGCCGCTGAAGCTGGGGCCGAGGAGGACGAGATCCGCGGCCGCATCGCCGACCTCGCCCAGCAGGAGGACGAGCTGCGCGGGAGGATCGACGGGCTGAACACCGAGCTGCAGGCCGCGCAGGACGCCGCCGCCGCCGCACAGCAGCGTGCCGAGGACGCCCGCCGGAACCTCGCCGACCTCGAGGCCAGCCGCAACGAGCTGGAGACCTCCGTCGGCGATCTGCGCAGCCGCAACGACGAGCTGAGCCAGAGCATCTCCGACGCCGAGGCCGCGCTCACCGACCGCCGGGTCGAGGCCGACGACGTCCGCGCGACGCTGGAGACGATCCGCGGCGACGTGGAGAACCTCACTGCCGCACGAGGCGAGCTGGAGACCTCGGTCGAGGCGCTGACCTCCGAGAACGAGGCACTCGCCGCCGACGTCGACGCCACGCGTCAGGCCCTCAGCGCCGCGCAGGCGGACATGCAGGCCGCCGAAGGCCGCCAGCAGCGGCTGCAACAGGAGGTCGCGGCACTCGCTCAGACCCGGGACACGCTGGACGCCGAGGTGCAGGATCTGCGTGCGCAGAACCAGTCGCTGCAGGAGGAGCTGCAGGCCGCGGCCGAAGAGGCCGACGCCCGTCGCACCGCGCTCGAGGCCGAGGTGAGCGATCTCGCCGCCCGTCGCGACGACCTGACCACCGAGGTCGAGAGCCTCAACGAACGTAACACCTCGCTCCAGGCCGCGGCCGATGCCGCCGCCAGCCGTCAGGCCGAGCTGGAGGCCGAGGTCGCCTCCCTGGAGCAGCAGCTGAAGGAGGCCGAGGCGGCCCCGGCGCAGGAGGGCGGCGCCGCCGTGACCGAGCCCGCCGGCCCCGATGCCGAGGACGCCACCGCCGAGGAGGAGCGCTCCGACGCCGGCCTCGCCGAAACGGTCGAGACCGCCGAAGCGGATGCCGACGACGGCGCGATGGACGAGACCGCCGCCACGGACGTCGCCGCCGCGCCGGAGGTCACGCCCTCCGCCGCCGCCGAAGAGGACCTGTCCGGCGCCTTCGCCAACGCCCAGCTCGCCGCGAGCTTCGCCGACGAGAAGTTCGAGCTGGCCATCACCGACGGCATCACCGTCGCCGGCGACTTCAGCTTCGACGGCACGCGCCTGCGCCTCTCGGGCGTCGAGGGCGAGGCGGCGGCGATCTTCCCGATGACCTGCCGCGTCGACCTGGAGGAGAAGACGCTGATCCTGTCGGCCTATCAGGGCTCCTGTGCGGTGCTGAACGGACAGGCGCTGGAGCGCCAGTAGAGGCGGCGCCGCTCAAGGCCCGACGCTCCGGGCGCCGCTCCGCACGAAAAAAGCGCGGGGGACGACCCCGCGCTTTCGATGTCGTCCGCGCTATGGGCCGCGGTCAGGCGAAGTTGAGCGCCTTGGCCTGGTTCACCAGCGGCAGCGTCTCGACCTTCTTCAGAACCTCCGCGGCGGGCTCGCCGTCCACCTCGATCAGGCAGATCGCCTCGCCGCCGGCGTCCTTGCGACCCAGCGTGAAGTTGGCGATGTTCACGCCGGCTTCGCCCAGCGCCATGCCGATCGAGCCGATGAAGCCCGGCTTGTCCTGGTTGGTGACGTAGATCATGTGCGGCGCGAAGTCGGCGTCGAGGTTGATGCCCTTCACCTGGATGATGCGCGGCTTGCCGTCCGAGAACACCGTGCCGGCCACCGAACGCTCCTGCCGCTCGGAGATCACGGTGAGGCGGATGTAGTTCTCGTACGCGCCCTGCTGCTCGCGCCGCACCTCTTCCACCTGGATGCCGCGGTCGCGCGCGATGGTCGGCGCGGAAACCATGTTCACGTCCTGCAGCAGCGGGCGCATCAGCCCGGTCACCGCCGCCGCGGTCAGCGCCTTGAGGTTCAGCTCGGCGACGTCGCCCTCGTACTCGATCCGCACGCCCTTGATGCCGGTCTCGGTGAGCTGGCCGGCGAACGAGCCCAGCCGCTCGGCGAGCGTCACGAACGGGGTCAGGATCGGCGCCTCTTCGGCGGTGATCGAGGGCATGTTGAGCGCGTTGGAGACCGCACCGCGCAGGAGATAGTCCGACATCTGCTCGGCGACCTGAAGGGCGACGTTCTCCTGCGCCTCGGTCGTCGCGGCGCCCAGGTGCGGGGTGCAGACGAGGTTGGGCGCGCCGAACAGCACGTTCTCCTTCGCCGGCTCCTCGGAGAAGACGTCGACGCCCGCGCCGGCGAGGTGGCCCTGGTCGAGCGCCTCGCGCAGCGCCGCCTCGTCGACGAGGCCGCCGCGGGCACAGTTGATGATGATCGCGCCCTTCTTCATGGAGAAGATGCGCTCGCGCGACACGACGTTCTTGGTCTTCTCGGTGAGCGGGGTGTGCAAGGTGAGCACCTCGGCCCGCTTGAACAGCTCGTCGAGTTCCACCTTCTCGACGCCGATCTCGGCCGCGCGCTCGGCGGTCAGGAACGGGTCGAAGGCGATGACGCGCATCTTGAGGCCAATGCCGCGGGCCGCGACGATCGAGCCGATGTTGCCGCAGCCGATGATGCCCAGCGTCTTGCCCGTCAGCTCGGTGCCCATGAAGGCGTTCTTCTCCCACTTGCCGGCCTGGGTGGAGGAGTTGGCGGCGGGGATCTGGCGGGCGACGGCGAACATCATCGCGATCGCGTGCTCGGCGGTGGTGATGGAGTTGCCGAAGGGCGTGTTCATGACGATCACGCCGGCGCGGCTGGCGGCCGGAATGTCGACATTGTCGACGCCGATGCCGGCGCGGCCGATCACCTTGAGGTTCTTGGCCGCCTCCAGCACCTTGTCGGTGACCTTGGTGGCGGAGCGGATGGCCAGCCCGTCGACGGTGGCGATGCGCTCCAGAAGCGCCTCTTTGTCCTTGCCGAGGTCCGGCTCGAAGATCACCTCGACGCCGCGATCCTTGAAGATCTGCACGGCCGCTTCCGACAGCTTGTCCGAGATGAGGACCACCGGCTTGGTCTTCGCCGCGGTGGAGGTGGTGGTGTTGGCAACGCTCTGCTGCATTGGAAATCCTTCGCGCAGCGGCGGACGGCCGCGCTGCGTCGGTTCAATGGGAATAGGAGAAGGCGGGCCGCGTCGGGCGCGGCCCGGACCGCTTATTCGGCGGCTTGCTTGACCGGCTTGTCGGTCGTCGCGAAGGCCCAGTCGAGCCACTGGGTCAGGACCTCGAGGTCGGCGGTCTCCACCGTGCCGCCGGCCCAGATGCGAAGGCCCGGAGGCGCGTCGCGGTAGGCGCCGATGTCGAGCGCGACGCCTTCCTTCTCGAGCTTGGCGGCGAGCGCCTTGGCGAAGGCGGCCTGCGCCTCCTCCGGTGCGCCGGCGACGGCCGGGTCGACGATCTTGAGGCACACCGAGGTGTTGGAGCGCGTCGCCGGGTCGACGGCGAGGAAGTCCACCCAGTCGGTCGCCTCCACCCACTCGGCCAGCGCGGCGAGGTTGCGGTCGGAGCGCTGGGCGAGCGTGTCGGGCAGGCTTTCGGCCCACTTCAGCGCGTCGAGGCAATCCTCCACGGCGAGCATCGAGGGCGTGTTGATGGTCTCGCCCTTGAAGATGCCCTCGTTGAGCTTGCCGCCCTTGGTCATGCGGAAGAGCTTGGGCAGCGGCCAGGCGGGGGTGTAGGTCTCGAGCCGCTCCACCGCGCGCGGCGAGAGGATGAGAATGCCGTGCGCCGCCTCGCCGCCGAGCGCCTTCTGCCAGGAGAAGGTGACGACGTCGAGCTTGTCCCAGGGGAGCGGCTGCGCGAACGCCGCGGACGTCGCGTCGCAGATGGTGAGGCCTTCCCGGTCGGCGGGGATCACGTCGCCGTTCGGCACGCGCACGCCGGAGGTGGTGCCGTTCCAGGTGAAGACGACGTCGGTGTTCCAGTCGACGGCGGAAAGGTCCGGCAGCGCGCCGTACGGCGCCTTGACGACCGTGGCGTCGAGCTTGAGTTGCTTGACGACGTCCGTCACCCAGCCTTCGCCGAAGGATTCCCAGGCGAGCATCGTCGCCGGACGGGCGCCGAGCATCGACCACATCGCCATCTCGACGGCGCCGGTGTCGGACGCGGGGACGATGCCGATGCGGTAGTCGGCGGGCAGGCCGAGGAGCGCGCGCGTCCGGTCGAGGACTTCGCCGAGTTTGGCCTTGCCGATTTTGGAGCGGTGCGAGCGGCCGAGCGCGGCGTCGGCCAGAGCGTCGACGGTCCAACCGGGGCGCTTGGCGCAGGGACCGGACGAAAAGCATGGATTGCCCGGCTTGGCGCCAGGCATTGCAGCGGTGGTCATGTTGTAGCTATCCTTTCAGATAGGCGCCCCTCGTTGGGGAGGGGTGTCCCACCGCCGCAAATACGCCTCGCCCTTCAAATGCGCAAGGCGCATATGTGTGCGGAGCTGGCGATTCGGCCGGAAAAGGCCGCGCGGACTGTGCATCTGCACAAGAATCCTACAAACTTTTCCTGTAAGATATCATGAATTCACGTTAAAGTTCAGCCAGCGCCAAGGCGCGGGGCGTATGCTGCGACAGTGCAAACGCAAGGCGTCCTCGACAATTCTGGGGGACCGGGTGATCGACAAGAAGCTGATGGACGAAACCGGACGGCAGGCCTGCCTCTCGCGGCTCGCCGTCCTCGGCACGAACGATGATGCGTTTTCGCACATCACCCGCGTCGTCCGGACAGCCCTCGACCTTCCCATCGCCGCCGTCACGCTGATCGGCGCCGATACGCAATGGATCAAATCCGCCCAGGGGATGGACATCACCCGCACGTCCCGCTCGTCCGCGTTCTGCAACGTGACGATCGAGGATCGGGGCACGCTGGTGGTGGAGAATGCCCTGGAGGAGGTGCCGTTCGACACGAACGAGTACGTCCAGGGCGAGCCGTTCATCCGCAGCTATGTCGGCGTGCCGCTGGTGACGATGGACGGCTACCAGGTCGGCTCGCTGTGCGGCATGGATTTCCGCCCGCGCACCTTCCTGCCCAACCAGGTCGAGCTTCTCGAGCAGCTCGCCCAGTGCGTCGAGAACGAGCTCGAGCTGAAGATGAGCGCCGCGCTCGACGGTCTCACCCGCCTTCTGAGCCGCACTTCGTTCATGGACCTCGTCGAGACGGTCCGCGGCAAGGTCGGCGAGGGCGGCCTGCCGATCAGCCTCGCCATCCTCGATCTCGACCACTTCAAGTCGATCAACGACACGTTCGGCCATCCGGTCGGCGACGCGGTGCTGCGAGGTGCCGCGGCACAGATCGGGCGCTCGCTGGGGACCGAGGTCCATGCCGGGCGCCTCGGCGGCGAGGAGTTCGGGGTGCTGCTGCCGGGCCTCACGATCGAAGCGGCGGCCGCGGCCATGGAGCGCTTCCGTCTCGACCTGCAAGACCTGCGGCTGATCGCGGGGACGGAGCGGCGGGTCACCGCGAGCGCCGGCCTCGCCGAGATCCTCCCGCGCAGCGTCGAGCCGGACATCACCGCCGCGTTCAAGCGTGCCGACGTCGCGCTCTACCGGGCCAAGGCGCTGGGGCGCAACCGCGTGAAGGTGTGGGACGGGCAGGCCGACGAGGTGCCGCAGGTGGCGCTGGTGCTGCCCCACCTCCGCCGCGTGCGACCGGGCGACGGCAGGATCAACGGCTCCGCCGAGCCGGAGGAGATCGCCATCAATCTGAACAAGCGCTTCGGCAAGGCGGCGAAAACGCGCCGACGGGATTTCAGGATCCGCCGCCGGTCCGTCGCCTGAGGCGCGCAGCCCCCGTCGCCAGCGGTTTGGAAGCGGTATAGGATCGGCCGGTCAGCCCCGCGCGGCGGTGAGGATCGTCCCATGAGCTTCAGCCCCTGTCCCGACCCCGTCCTCGGTGATCGGGCCTCCGCCGCCGCGGTCGAGATGATCATCGTCCCCCGCGCCGTCGACCTCGGTGAGATGACGGTGCGCCGCGCGCTCCCCAGCGTGGCGCGGCAGATGGTCGGCCCGTTCATCTTCTTCGATCAGATGGGCCCGGCCGAATTCCTGACCGACACCGGGATCGATGTTCGGCCCCACCCGCACATCAACCTCGCCACCGTCACCTACTTGCTGGAGGGCGAGATCCTCCATCGCGACAGCCTCGGCACCGCGATGACGATCCGGCCCGGCGACGTGAACTGGATGCGCGCCGGCCGGGGCATCGTCCATTCCGAGCGCACCGGCGAGGCGCGCAAGCGCGCCGGCCAACGCCTCTTCGGCCTGCAGACGTGGGTGGCGCTGCCGCAGGCCCTGGAGGAGAGCGACCCCGCCTTCATCCACCACGGCCGCGAGGAACTGCCCTTCGTGCAGGACGCGGGCATGGCGATGCGCCTCGTCGCCGGTGCCACGCACGGCCTCGCCTCGCCGCTCCAGACGGCGTCCGAGACGCTCTATGCCGACGTCGCGCTCGCGGACGGCGCCCGCTTCCAGGCCGAGGCGGGCCACGAGGAGCGTGCCATCTACGTATTGACGGGCGCGCTCGAGGTGGACGGGGCGCGGCACGAGGGCGGCACGCTCCTGGTCCTGCGGCCGGGCGACCCCGTGCCGGTGACGGCGTGCGGCGACACGCGCCTCATGCTCTTCGGCGGCGAGCCGATGGAGGGGCCGCGTTATATCTGGTGGAACTTCGTCTCCTCCCGGCGCGAGCGGATCGAGGCCGCGAAAGAGGAATGGGCGAAGGGCCGGTTCGACACGGTGCCGGGCGACGAGGCGGAGTTCATCCCGCTGCCGGAGAGCATCGGCAAGCCACGCCGCGCCGTCGGCGGCCGCGCTTTCGACTGACCCGCCTTCGATCCTCGCTCGCCTTCGCCGCGCTCGGCCATGCGGTTCCGCCGCCGAGCCGCCGCTGCCTTGGTCGCCCGGGTGTGGTACTCGCGCACCGCAGGCGCGGCGAGTGTGGGCGCGCATAGCGGATTCCCGCTCCACCCGTGTTGCTCTGCACCATAGGTGGAGCTAGCCAAAGGGATCCCGGACCCGCCGGCGGACCACCCGGTGTGCCCTCGGCCGCCGAACCGCCGAACTTCAACCGCGCATCGCCGCCGGCTCGCCCAGCGCCACGGTGCGCACCCGCAAAGCGCAATCCGCGCCTGCGCACCCGCAGCGAGAGATGATGCCCTCCATCGACACCTACCGCGCCCAGTGGTTCGGCAACGTACGCCGCGACCTGCTCTCCGGCCTGGTCGTCGCCCTGGCTCTCATCCCCGAGGCGATCGCCTTCTCCATCATCGCCGGCGTCGACCCCAAGGTCGGCCTCTACGCCTCGTTCTCGATCGCCGTCATCACCGCGATCACCGGCGGGCGCCCCGGCATGATCTCCGCCGCCACGGCGGCCACCGCGGTCCTCATGGTGACCCTCGTCGCCGACCATGGGCTGCAATACCTCTTCGCCGCCACCGTGCTCGCCGGCGTCCTGCAGATCGTCGCCGGGCTCTTGAAGCTCGGTCAGGTGATGCGCTTCGTCTCGCGCTCGGTGCTGACCGGCTTCGTCAACGCGCTGGCGATCCTGATCTTCATGGCGCAGATCCCGGAGCTGGTGGGTGTGCCGTGGCTCACTTATCCGATGGTCGCCGCCGCGCTCGCGATCATCTACCTCTTCCCGCATCTGACCACGGTGATCCCGTCGCCGCTGGTCGCCATCGTCGTGCTGACCGCGATCACCATCGCCTTCGGCCTCGACGTGCGGACGGTGGGCGACATGGGCGAGCTGCCGTCCACGCTCCCCGTCTTCCTGATCCCGCAGATCCCGTTCACGCTGGAGACGCTCTTCATCATCCTGCCCTACTCGGCCGCGATCGCCGCCGTGGGCCTGCTGGAGAGCCTGATGACCGCCACCATCGTCGACGAACTGACCGACACGCCGTCCGACAAGAACCAGGAGTGCGTCGGCCAGGGCATCGCCAATTTCGCGACCGGGTTCATCGGCGGCATGGCCGGGTGCGCGATGATCGGCCAGTCGATGATCAACGTGAAGTCCGGCGGACGGGGGCGGCTGTCGACCTTCTGCGCCGGCGTCTTCCTGCTCTTCCTCATCGTCGTCACCGGCGACCTCGTCAGCCGGATCCCGATGGCGGCCCTCGTCGCGGTGATGATCATGGTGTCGATCGGCACCTTCTCGTGGTCGTCGATCAAGACGCTGCGCACGCATCCGCGCTCGTCCTCGATCGTCATGGTGTCGACCGTGCTGGTGGTGGTCCTGACCCACAACCTCGCCATCGGCGTGCTGGTGGGCGTGCTCCTGTCGGCGCTCTTCTTCGCCTGGAAGATCGCGCAGATCTTCCGGGTGACGTCCGCGCTGTCGGCGGACGGGGCCACGCGCACCTACACCATCGAGGGGCAGCTCTTCTTCGCCTCGGCCGAGGAGTTCTCCGCCGCGTTCGACTTCCGCGAGGCGCGCGACACGGTCGTCATCGACGTTTCGCGGGCCCACATCTGGGACATCTCCTCCGTCCAGGCGCTCGACATGGTGGTGCTGAAGTTCCGACGCGAAGGGACGACCGTGGAGATCGTCGGCCTCAACAAGGCGTCGGAGACGATCGTCGACCGTCTCGCCGTGCACGACAAGCCGGGCGCGCTGGAGGAGATGCTGGGCCACTGAGCCCGGCGCCCGCGCGTCGGGCTGAATTCATCGCCCACGCTTGCGGTCGCGGCCCGAAGGGTCGAACGCTCGTGAGCCACGAAGAACAGAACACTCGGGAGGACTCATGCGCATCATGGCGCTGATCGACGGATCGATCTACACGGCGAGCGTGTGCGACCACGCCGCGTGGGTCGCCGGGCGGACCGACGCGACGCTGGAGCTGATGCACGTCATCGGCCGGCGCGAGACGTCGAGCGCGCCCACCAACCTCTCCGGCAGCCTGTCGCTCGGTGCACGGTCGACGCTGCTGGCGGAGCTGGCGACGCTGGACGAGCAGCGCGGCCGGCTGGCGCAGGAGCGTGGCCGCGCGATCCTGGACGCGGCGACCGAGCACCTGCGGGCCAACGGCGTCACCGCCAGCCACCGGATGCGCATCGGCGACCTGATCGGCGAAGTCGGCGCGGTGGAGGACGAGTTCGACATTCTCGTCATCGGCAAGCGGGGTGAGGCGGCGGACTTCGCCTCGATGCACCTCGGATCCAACCTCGAGCGCGTCATGCGCTCCAGCGCCAAGCCGGTGCTGGTCGCCTCGCGCGCCTTCCGGCCGATCCACAAGGTGGTCGTCGCGTTCGACGGCGGCGCCAGCAGCACCCGCGCGGTCGAGGCCGTGGCGCGCGAGCGGCTGTTCCAGGGGCTCGCGATCCGCCTGATCACGGTGGGCGACGACAAGCCGGCGCTGCGCGAGAAGCTGGCGTGGGCGAAGACGACGCTGGAGCGCTCCAACGTCTCCGTGCGGGCCGACATCGTCCAGGGCGAGCCGGAGACGGTGCTGTCGGCGGCGGTGGACGATGGCGCGGCGGACCTCCTGGTGATGGGCAGCCACGGCCACTCGCGGGTGCGGCACCTGCTGATCGGCTCGTCCACCACGGCACTGCTGCGCTCCTGCCTGGTGCCGGTCATGGTGTACCGCTGAGCGGGCGCCTCAGAAGGCGCTGATCGCGGCGATCAGCCCGGAGCGGTCGCTCCCCGGCCCCAGCACGATGACCTTGGTGCCGACGGAGGTGCGATTGTAGAGGTCGACCACGTCCTCGTTCAGCATCCGGATGCAGCCGGACGACACCGCGTAGCCGATGGTCTCGTCCTGATGCGTGCCGTGGATACGGTAGAGCGTCGAGCCGAGGTAGAGCGCGCGGGCGCCGAGCGGGTTCTGGGGGCCGCCGGGCATGTACTCCGGCAGGTCCGGCTGGCGGTCGATCATCTCGGCGGGCGGGCGCCAGTCCGGCCACTCGCGCTTGTTGGAGACCCGCTCCACCCCCGCCCAGGTGAACCCCTCGCGCCCGACGCCGATGCCGTAGCGGATCGCGGTGCCGTCGCCGTTTACGCGGTAGAGGTAGCGCGACGCGGTGTCGATGACGATGGTCCCCGCCGCCTCGCCGGACGAGAAGCGGACATGCGCGCGGGCGAACTGCATGCGGTGCCGCTCGCGCATCTCCTCGCGCGAGGCCTGGTAGGTCACCCAGCTCTGCGTGCCGGGGTCGAAGAACTTGTATTGCGGGCGCTGCGGCTTCACCTCCTTGGCGAAGGAGGGGCGGTACTTGATCGTCTCCCCGGTGTTCGGATTGACGAGTTCCACCATATTGCCGAACGCAGGCACCGCGGTCGCCGCCAGCATGGCGAGCGCGAGCCCCAATCGCCGAGGACCAATCATCATGGCGCGTCTCCCGTTGGTTGACGAACCGTGACCAAAAATAGTTAGCGGCGCGTTAACCATCCGGAGCCGATCGATGCCGAACCCCGACCCTCTGCCCCATCGCCGCTATGGCAAAGGGGGAACGCCGCTCGTTCTGATCCACGGCTTCGGCGCCGACCGGCTGACGTGGTCGAGCCTTGCCAAGGCCCTGGCCGCCGACCGCGAGGTGATCGCGCTCGATCTCCCCGGCCACGGTGCGGCGGTCGACTGGGAGGGGACGCCGGACGCGGGGGTGTGCGCCAAGGCGGTGCTGGCGAGCCTCGACACGCTGGGCATCGAGCGGGCGGTGCTGGTGGGGCACTCGCTGGGCGGGGCGGTCGCCTCGCTGGTCGCCCTGCGCGCGCCGCAGCGGGTGGAACGGCTGATCCTGCTGGCGCCGGGCGGCTTCGGGCGGGAGATGAACGCCGCGCTCCTGCGCCGCTACGCCGCCATCACCCGCGAGGACGAGGCGCGCGCGGTGCTCGCGGAGTTCTTCGGCACCGCCTCGCAGATGCCGGCCGCCTTGCCGCGGCAGACGGCCGAGCAGCGTGCCAAGCCGGGTGTCGCCGAGAAGCTCGGCGCGATCGTCGAGGCCATCGCGCGCGGCGACGGGCAGGGGACGTTGCCGCTCGCCGAGCTGATGGCGGGCGGCGTACCGGTGACGCTGGTGTGGGGGCACGAGGACCGGGTGCTCCCGGTCGCGCAGGCGATCGACGCGCCGCCGGAAATCGCCCGCCACCTCGTCCGCGGTGTCGGCCACATGCCGCACCTGGAGGTGCCAGAGCTGGTGCTGCGCGTCATCGGCGACGCGCTGGGCCCGCCGGAAACGGCCGCCTGAGGCATCGTGTCCGACCCGCATGTCGGCGCCTGATCCGGCCCCGCGGCCGCTGGACGGCAGGGAACGGTCCTCCACGCTCACCATTCATGAAGATGCGGCCCATGCCGCCGCGTGCGGCAGAGACGCCTTCAGGATGGGGACATGGACAAAGCAGAGACCGACGAGATCCACCGCGACCATGCCACCGCCAAGCCGGACCGGCACGACCACGAGACCGCCGAGCGCAGCGACGATCACGACCCTGCGATAGACAGCCTCTCCACGGGCGAGGAGCGCGATGCGATCAAGCGCGCCGGCCCGCGGCCCCAGGTCGTCTACGCCTCGATCAGCGCGCGTGGGCTGGAGGAGCTGAACCGGCCGGCGATCTCGCTGTTCGGCTCGGGTGTGGCGGCCGGCCTCGTCCTCATGATGTCGGTCATCTCCGAGGCGCTCATCATGCTGGCGCTGCCCGAGATGGAGGGCGCGACGTTGATCGGCGACATCGGCTACACCTTCGGCTTCCTGATCGTGATCCTCGGCCGCCTCCAGCTCTTCACCGAGAACACCATTACCCCCGTGTTGCCGCTGCTGGCCAACCCGAAGCGGCGCGCCTTCTACCGCACCGGGCGGCTCTGGCTGACGGTCTTCGCCGCCAACCTCGTCGGCGTGGCGCTGGCGGCGGTGCTGCTCGCCTGGGGCGACATCGTCACCGACGTGCAATACGGCGCCATTCTCGAGGTCGCCGGCAAGGTCGCCGAGCACACGCCGTTCGAGACGCTGCGCTACGGCATCATCGCGGGCTTCCTGATAGCGGCGATCGTGTGGTGCTTGCCGACGGCGGGGGGCGGGCAGTTCTTCCTCGTCTTCACGATGACCTACATCATCGCGCTGGGCGACTTCACGCACGTCATCGCCGGCGCGGGCGAGGGGATTCTGCTGTTCCTGGAGGGGCAGGCCAGCCTTGGCTGGGTGGTGTTCGGGCTGATCGTCCCGGCATTCGTGGGCAACGTACTGGGCGGAACGGTGCTGTTCGCGACACTCGCCTACGTGCAGGTGATGGAGGAAATCTCGCAGACCAAGCGCCGCCGCGAGGGACCGGCGGTGGAGCTGGCGCCCCGGCCGCGCGGCCCCGCCTGAGAGGCGGGTTCGGTCCGGATATGAGCCCAGACCGAGGCTCAGGCGGCGGGGGAGATGTCCTGCGGGGCCTCGGCCTCGCCGGAGATGCCGAGCGGGATCGATACGTCGACCCTCGTGCCCGTGCCGTTCGGTGCGATCGCCAGATCCGCCTGCAGCCCCGTCACCAGCGAGCGCACGATCTTGCCGCCGAGGTTGCCGCGATCGGGCCACCCCGAGGCCGGGTCGATGCCGATCCCGTCGTCGCTCACGGTCAGGCGGATGACGTCTTCCTCGACGTGCAGATGCACCTCGATCAACCCTTCGGCGCGGCCCTCGAAGGCGTGCTGGTAGGCGTTGGTGAGAAGCTCCGACACGAGGAGGCCGACGCGCGCTGCGGTGTCCACCGGAGCCTTGATCGGCCCGAGGTCGAGGTTGAGCTGGAGGCTCTCGCGCCCGTCGAGGTAGGCGATGGCCGAGGCGATCCGCGACACGTAGGCGCCCAGCGCGATGGTGCCGTTCTCGTCCTTGTGAGAGCCGCCGGTCATCTCGTGATAGAGGAGTTGCAGCGTCTCGATGCGGCGGGCGAGGGCGGCGTAGTTCTCGAGCGACGTCGGATTCTGCGAGCGGGCCTGCATGCGGATCATGCCGACCACCATCGAGAGGTGGTTCTTCACCCGGTGGTGGATCTCGCGCAGCGCCTCGTCGACGCCGCCCGTCACCTGGTCGCTGTCGTCGCCCAGTGCCCGCTGGAGGCCGACGAAATATTGCAGCTCCCCGTCGGTATCATGCAGTGGGGTGATGTAGAGGCGGTTGCGGAAGGGCGTGCCGTCCGCCTTGTAGTTCATCAGCTCGACGCCGAACTCGGCCCGCTTGGCGAGCCCGTCGCGGATCTGCTGCACGGCGGCCGGGTCGGTATCCTCGCCCTGGAGGAAGCGACAGTTGCGACCGATCGACACCTCCGCGGAATACCCTGTCAGCCGCGCGAACGCCGCGTTCACGAAGACGATCGGGTTGTCCTCGATGTGCGGGTTCGTGATGACAATGGCGAATGGGACCCGCTCCAATGCAAGCTTGTGCATCGCGAACCCGTCCGACATCCGGCGATCCTTTCTTTCCATCGACCCATAGCTCCACCGACACGCACCGAATCGCGCAGCAGTGTGACGGACCGGAGGCCCGCAGCGCGACATAAGAACCGTGCATCATGCAGTCAATCGATCGCACACAGGCCGCAACGGGTTCCGAAATCTGATACGAAATATCGAATTCCTCATCATTTAACCAAATGAAAGGATCGCGGAATGAGTCGCATCCGTCGCCTCGACAGGCTGGCCCGCGGGGCTCCTCTGCGCGTTCTGGCCGGCGCCGCGGCCGTCGTTCTGACGCTGGCGCCCGCGGGCGCGCAGGACGCGATGGACGGGCAGCGCTTCGTCCCCGTGCGCGCCGAGACGCACATGGTGGTGAGCCAGGAGCGGCAGGCGAGCGAGGTCGGCCGCGAGATCATGCGCCGAGGTGGCAACGCGGTGGACGCGGCGGTCGCCACGGCCTTCGCGCTGGCGGTGACGCTGCCGCGGGCCGGCAATATCGGCGGCGGCGGCTTCATGATCGTCCACATGGCCGCCTCCGGCGAGACGGTGGCGATCGACTCGCGCGAGACCGCCCCGGCCGCCGCGACCCCTGACATGTTCCTCGACGCGCGAGGGGAGGCGGACCCGGAGCTGTCGCGCCGGTCCGGACTCGCCGTCGGCGTCCCGGGCACGGTCGCGGGGCTGGCGCTGGCGCATGAGCGTTACGGCTCCGGTGCACTGACCTTCGCCGAGCTGGTCGCCCCGGCGGTGACGCTGGCGCGCGAGGGCTTCGAGGTCGGCTCCGACACCGCCGCCGCGCTCGCCCACCCGTCGACCACCGAGCGCCTCCTCGCCGATCCGCAGATGGCGGCGGCCTATTATCCGGGCGGCGCCGCCCCCTCCGGCGGCGACAGGTTGACGCTTCCCGCCCTCGCCGACACCCTCGAGGCGATCGCCGACGGCGGGCCCGAGGCGTTCTATGGCGGCGAGATCGCCCAGGGCATCGTCGACGCCGTGGGCGCACGGGGCGGGCGGATGACGCTGGAGGACCTCGCCGGCTACGAGGCCAAGGTGCGCGAGCCGGTGCGCGGCACCTTCAAGGACTACGAGGTGCTGTCGATGCCGCCGCCGAGTTCGGGAGGGGTTCACCTCGTCCAGATGCTCAACACCCTGGAGCGGCAGCCTTTCGGCACCTACGGGCTCAACAGCGCCGACATGATCCACGTGATGGCCGAGGCCGCGAAGTACGCCTATGCCGATCGCGCGGTCTATCTCGGCGATCCGGACTTCGTCGACGTCCCGGTGGCGGCGCTCACGTCGAAAGAGTACGCGCGGCAGATCGAGGCGAAGATCGACCTCGATGTCGCGACGCCGTCCGAACAGATCGCTGCCGATCCGGGCGCGCTCCCGCGCGAGAGCAACGAGACGACGCATTTCTCGGTGATCGACGAGGACGGCAATGCCGTCTCCATGACGACGACGTTGAACTTCTCCTTCGGCGTCGGCTTCGGCACGCGCGGCGGGTTCCTGCTCAACAACGAGCTGGACGACTTCTCCGCCAAGCCGGGGGTGCCGAACGCCTACGGCCTCGTCGGCGGTGAGGCGAACGCGGTGGGGCCGGTGAAACGCCCGCTGTCGTCCATGACGCCCACAATCCTGCTGAAGGACGGCGACGTTTCTCTCGTGACGGGATCGCCGGGGGGGAGTCGCATCATCACCACGGTGCTCCAGGTGATCCTCAACGCGACGGTCCACGAGCGCAACATCGCCACTGCCACCAACGCGCCGCGTGTGCACCACCAGTGGCTGCCGGACTACATCCGCATCGAGGAGGGGATCAACCACGACACGATCCGCCTGCTGGAGGAGAAGGGCCACGACGTGCGCATCATGTCGGCGATGGGGTCGGCGCAGTCGATCCAAGTGGGGCCGGAGGGCGCGCTCTACGGTGCCAGCGACCCGCGCCGGCCGGGCGGCGCCGCGGTCGGCGACTGAGCGCCTTAGCGACGGAGCGCCTGAGCGCAGGCGGAGTACGGGCGGCCGCGGGCAAATGGCAGGCGAGGCGGGTTGATTTTCCCGCGCCGCGCCCGCATCCGTCAGGTGGCGAGCGGTGGGCCGGGCACAACGTCCGATCCATCCTTATATGCGAACGGATCGGCCAGACGACTGGCGGTGACGAGGCCAGCACGGAGACCGGCGATGCGACGCGAGAGACCTGCGGGATGATCGATTTGGCGGCCCTGCGTCAGATCGCGCGTGGGGGGCCCCGCGCGCGCAAGGCGCGTCGGCGGGCCCGGGCGGAGCGCTGGCGGCGCCCGCTGGAGACGCCGCGCGACCGCCGCGAGGCATGGCAGAGCCTGCTCTTCTCCGACCATGGCTTCCTGCGGCTCGTCTATCGCAACCGCCACAGGGTGACGGCGCTGCTGTGGCGCTCGGCCCAGCCGAGCCCGTCGGACGTCGCCTCGGCCGCGCGCGCCGGCGTCCGCACGGTGGTCTCGCTGCGGGCCGACGGGTTCGGCGGCGACCCGCTGGAGCGGGAGGCGTGCGTGCGCAACGGGATCGGCTTCGCGCGGGTCGTGCTGCAGTCGCGCATGGCCCCCCCCAAGGCCGTGCTGCGGCAGGCGATGGAGGTCTTCCCGACGCTGCAGACCCCGGTGCTGCTGCACTGCAAGTCCGGCGCGGACCGGGCCGGGCTCGGCTCGGCGCTGTGGCTGATCATCGTGGAGGGGGCGACGGCGGCCGAGGCACAGCGCCAGCTCTCGCTGCGGTTCGGCCATATCAAGCACGCGCGCACCGGCGTCCTGGACGCATTTCTCGAAGCCTGGGCGCAGACCGGGGAGGCCGCCGGCCTCACCTTCGCCGAATGGGTGGACACGGTCTACGACCCCGACGCGCTGCCCAAGCGGGTGAAGACGAACCGCCTCGCGGACGCGCTGCTGGCGGTGATGGCGCGCGAGTAGGCGGCGGCGCAGGCCGGAAACGACGGCGGCAGCCGCCCGCGGTGCGGACGGCTGCTCCGGCTCGGTGTGACGGATGTTTAGCGGCAGACTTTGCGCTCGCGGTAGACGTAGCCCTGACGGCGAGGGCTCCACACGCGCACGGCCTCGACGTAGCAGCGGCGCGGCTGAGCGGCGATGGCCGAGCCGATGGCGAGCGCGCCCAGGCCGATGGCGATCCCCGCGGCGGTGCCCGCGGCACGGCGGCGATGGCGGTGACGATGGCCGACCTCGGCGATCCCGTCCGCGCTGACCTGGACGGTCTGGGCCGGGGCGCCCAGCGGCGCGGCCTGTGCGGGAGCGGCGAGCGCGGCAAACCCGATCGCGACGGCGGTGAAGGCGGTGATAATGGTCTTCATGATATGTCTCCGAAATGTGTGAGGCGGAGGATCCCTCCGACACGATGGAGATCGGGCCGAGCCGCCGATTCCCGAGTGACGGACATCACGAGACGGGCCGTTGGCGCGCGCTGCCGGAGCCGGACTGCACAATAGCGCCCGCGACCGCGCGTCCTTTTGACTGCACGGCGGTTCGGCCGCACACTCACGCGATGATCAGGACAGCACACGTACTTCTGGCAGTTGCGTTGGCGGTGTGCGCATGTGCGCCGGCCCGCGCTCAAGATCAGCCGTTCGGGCGTTCCGCGCCCCCGCTCCCCGGCCTCGGCGCCGACGGATCGGATTCCGCGGGCGCCTCGAGCCAAAAGGGCGACCGGGCCGACCGCCCCGCCCCCCGCACGTCGACCGCCGACGAGCGGCGCCACAGGCGCCTCGACCGCATGTTCGACGAGCTGGCCATGGCGACCACGAAGGACCGGGCCGACCGGATCGCCGGGCACATCATGCGCCGCCTGACGCGCTCCGGGAGCGACACGGTGGACCTTCTGATGAACCGCTCCGCCGTCGCCATTCAGCGCAAAGACTATGGCCTCGCACTGGACCTGCTGGACGCGGTGGTCCGCCTCAAGCCCGACTTCGCCGAGGGTTGGAACCGCCGCGCAACGGTGAATTTCCTCGCCGGCAACTACGGCCGTTCCATCGCCGACATCGAGCAGACGCTCAAGCGCGAGCCGCGGCACTGGGGCGCGCTGGTGGGTCTCTCGGTGATCCTGGTGTCGATGGAGCAGAAGGAGAAGGCGGTGGAGGTGATGACCCGCGCGCTCGAGATCCACCCGTTCCTGGAGGATACGCGCGACCGCCGCGACCGCTTCAAGCTCGAAGTCGACGGCATCGAGACCTGACGCGGGACAGGCGCGGCCGGCCGAAGGCGCCGGAGCGACGCGCAAAGCACGAAACGCCGGCCGCATACGGGATGCGGCCGGCGTTTCGTCGTTCTGAAAGAAGGCGGCCCGCGGCGCGGCGGGCCGGGCGGGTCAGCCCTGGCGCGCCTTGTAGCGCGGGGCCTTCTTGTTGATGATGTAGACACGGCCTTTGCGGCGGACCAGCTTGTTGTTGCGGTCCCGCTGCATCAGAGCCTTCAGCGAGTTCTTGATCTTCATGTCACGCTCCGGACTGAACCACGGCGCGGACACCCGCGCGGATCCCTCGCGGCAGCCGACAATCGACCCACCGCCCAATAAAATACGGCGCGGGATGGCCCGCGCCGAGACTGTGTCTATTAGGGATCGACCGGGGTCGCTGTCAAGCGCCGGAGCCCATCTCAGGCACCGGCGCTCGACAAAATCCACTCACGCCGACATCGCCAGCTTGACCGCCTCGCCGTTGTCGTCCTTCAGCGGCAGCTCGACGTCGACCTCCAGCAGCGAGACGTCGTCGCCCCGGTCCATCGAGACGCGCACCTTGTCGCGGTCGATCGTCATGTGCTTGGCGATCACCTGCAGGATCTCCTCGCGCAGCGTGACGAGGATGTCGGACGTGGAGGTCGCCGAGCGCTCGTGCGCCAGGATGATCTGAAGACGCTCGCGCGCCACCGGCGCGGACGTCTTCTTGCGTCGAAACATCTCGAGTATGCTCATGCAGCCTTCCTCGCGAAGAATTTGCCGAACAGGCCGCGCTTGTCGGTCGGGATCTCGATCTCGACCTCTTCGCCCATGAGGCGACGCGCGGCGTCGGTATAGGCGCGGGCCGGGTTGGACGCCGGGGCGCCGAGCGTGACCGGCATGCCGAGGTTGGAGGCCTTCAGCACCTCCTGGCTCTCCGGCACCACCGCCAGCAGCGGGATGGAGAGGATCTCGAGCACGTCGTCGACCTTCAGCATCTCGCCGCGCTCGGCCCGGACCGGGTCGTACCGGGTCAGCAGCAGGTACTTCTCGACGCGCTCGTCGTTCTCGGCCTTCATCGTCTTGGAGTCGAGGAGGCCGATGATGCGGTCCGAGTCGCGCACCGAGGAGACCTCGGGATTGGTGGCGACGATGGCGACGTCGGCGTGGCGCATCGCCAGCGTCGCGCCGCGCTCGATGCCTGCGGGCGAGTCGCACAGGATATAGTCGAACCGCTCGCGCATCTCGGCGATCACCGCCGCGACGCCTTCCTCGGTCAGCGCGTCCTTGTCGCGCGTCTGCGAGGCGGGCAGCAGGAACAGCGTATCGACGCGCTTGTCGCGGATCAGCGCCTGGTTCAGCTTGGCGTCACCGTTGATGACGTTGATGAGGTCGAACACCACCCGGCGCTCCGCCCCCATCACGAGGTCGAGGTTACGCAGGCCGACGTCGAAGTCGACGATGGCGACGTTTTTGCCGGCTTTGGCGAGTGCGGCACCGAGGGCCGCGGTCGACGTGGTCTTGCCGACGCCCCCCTTGCCCGACGTGACGACGAGGACCTTCGACATGGTGCTATCCCTTTCCATCAGAACGCGGACATCTTGAGCGACTCACCGTCCAGCCACGCCTGGACGGCCCGACCGACACACTTGGTGTCCAGATCGTCCGCGGTTTTGTAGAGACCATTGATCGCGACCAACTCGGCATTGAGCTGGGTCGTGAAGATGCGGGCGGTGCGATTGCCGGCGGATCCTGCGATCGCTCGGCCGCGCAGGGCGCCGTAGATGTGGATCGATCCGGAGGCGACCACCTCCGAGCCCGAGGCCACGGACCCGATCACCACCACGTCGCCGGTGAGGTGGACCACCGACTGGCCCGAACGCACCGGGTGATCGATGATGAGCGTGTCGGCGTCCGGGGCGTCGATCGCTTTCTCGACCGCCGCGAGGGCAGCCTCGGTGACGGCGGACACCGCGGTGGCGGCCGCGCCTTGCGCCGGGGGCGCGGCCTCGGCATCGGCGGGGGCGGCCCCGTCGTCGGTGCCCCGCGTCTCGGGAGCCGGCGTCTCGGGATCCGGCGCCTCGGTGGAGGCGTCGCCGCCCTGGACCGCGGCGACCGCGTTCTCGGCGAGCTTGGCGATATCGCTCGCCTGGATCGTGTCGGCGAGCTGCGAGAGGGCGGCGATCTCCTTGCCGCCGCTCAGGATCGGCGGCAGCCCACGGGCATCGGCGCCCAACTCGCCGGGCGTGCGCCCGTCGAGTCCCATGATGGTCACGTTGCGCCGCTTCAGCTCGGTGACCATGTGGACGAGCTCGGGCCGGCTCGCCGGCATCTGCGAGATGTCGACCACGACCGGGCGTCCGGCGAAGAACCCGGGGGAGCGCTTGGCGAACGTATCGAAGTCCGCCAACCATTCTTCGATAGGGGGGACCGGTGTCAGCACGAACGCCATGAAGGAGCGCCCGGTGAACCGAATCGATCGTTGTGGAGGTGTTGTTTGTTGCACGAACGTAAACCCGGTTCCGCTTGACGAACAATCAATCTGAACGCGGTGAATGTTGGGTTAACGCGTGATTCGGAGCGAGGCATGTCCCCGGTTTCGTCGCTTGCGTCCACAGATGATATGGGCCGGCGGTCGGCGGGGATCGCGGTCGGCGCCGCGTCAATGCTTCGCGGCGACGCGATGCGGCATGCGCGGTGACGCCGCAGCCGCTGCGGGCTAATGCGGCGGGCGACGGCTCGACGTGGCCATGCGCGCGTGATCGCCCGCATGCGCTGCATGCGGCGAGGTCGCGAACGATGCTCGGATGGTCGGTGCGGTGGGAGGCCGGTGCGGCGGGAGGCCGGTTAGAAGCACATCCTCACGCCGTCGGGCGTGACGACGGTGCCGGTGCGGGGATTGAACGAGGCCCAGCGGGCGGCGCAATAGGCCTCCCATTCCGGCGTCCACGGCGTGATGGTGCGGCCGTAGCTGGACATGGGGACGAGGAAGTTCACGGTCGGCGTGGTCGGGTCGGTGAAGTACCAGCGGCCTTTGCGGGGCGGACGCTCGGTTGTGACGGACCAGGGCTCGTCGGCCCCGTAATAGCGGGGCTGGCCGTTGTAGTAGCCGTTATAGTGATTGAGGTCGGCTGCCGACGCGCCGGACACTGCCACGACGAAGCTGGTTCCCATGGCAAAGAGCAAAGACAGCGCGCGCATAGATCCCCCAGTCATCGAGATTCACCGTGACCGAGTTGGCCTGGAAGATCAACGTTCACGTTGACGAGCCCCGACCGCGGCCCGATAACGTGACCCCCGAGCCACACGCGGGCCGGCTTAGCTCAGTTGGTAGAGCACCTGATTTGTAATCAGGGGGTCGGGGGTTCGAGTCCCTCAGCCGGCACCAATACCCGTAGCTTGCGGCCGTCGAAGCGTGACCGCTGGTTTCCCTGGCAGCACACTGTCAGTGCGCCGCCAGAAGCCGTGTCAGCGAACAGCGTTGGCGAGCCGGGTCAGATCGAGCGTTGGTTCACCCGGTTCGACAGTGCTTCCGCGCTCTCGACCCGCTCCGAATAGCGGTCGGTAAGGGTGGCCGAGCGGCCGCGGGTCAGGACGGTGAACTTCATCAGCTCCTCCATCACGTCGACGATCCGGTTGTAGTAGGGTGAGGCTCGCATCCGGCCCGCCTCGTCGAACTCGTTGAACGCCTTGGCGACGGAGGACTGGTTCGGGATCGTCACCATGCGCATCCAGCGGCCGAGGATGCGCATCTGGTTGACGGCGTTGAAGCTCTGGGAGCCGCCGCAGACCTGCATCACCGCGAGCGTCTTGCCCTGGGTGGGCCGAATCCCGCCCAGGGACAGCGGCAGCCAGTCGATCTGCGCCTTCATCAGTCCGGTCATCGCCCCGTGCCGTTCCGGCGAGGACCAGACCATTCCTTCCGACCACATGGCGAGCTCGCGCAGCTCCCGGACCTTCGGGTGGTCAGGCTCGTCGGCGTCGGGAAGCGGCAGCCCACGAGGGTCGAACGTGCGCGTCTCGGCCCCGAACCAGCGGAGCAGCCGCCCCGCCTCCTCGGCGGCGAAGCGCGAGAAGGAGCGCTCCCGCAGCGAGCCGTAGAGGAGGAGGATGCGGGGCGGATGGGCCGGCGCCCCGTCGCCCGCGAGCGCGGCGATGTCGATCGGCTGCAGCGCGTCCGGGTCGATGTTCGGCAGATCCTCGATCGGCACGGCGTGGTCCGTCATGCGCCGGCCGGGAAGTGGTGGCGCGTGCGATTGGCGAAGGCGACGAGCGAGAGCATCACCGGCACCTCGACGAGGACACCGACGACCGTCGCGAGGGCCGCACCCGAGGAGAGGCCGAACAGGCTGATCGCGACCGCGACCGCGAGCTCGAAGAAGTTCGAGGTGCCGATCAGGGCGCAGGGAGCGGCGACGTTGAACGGTACCCGCCAGGCCCAGGCCGCGGCATAGGCGATGGCGAAGATGCCGTAGGACTGGATGAGGAGGGGTATGGCGATCAGCGCGATCAGCACGGGCTCATCAAGGATCACCTGACCCTGAAAGCCGAAGAGGAGCACCACGGTGGCGAGGAGGCCGATCACCGAGAAAGGCTTCACGGCGGCCGTGAAGCGCGTAACGGCAGCCTCCGGGTCACGGCTTCCCCGCGCCAGCCAGCGCCGTGTCAGCGCGCCGGCCGCGAGCGGGATCAGGATGTAGAGGCCGACCGAGAGGAGCAGCGTTTCCCATGGCACCGAAAGGTCGGTGACGCCCAGCAGCAGCGCCACGATCGGCGCAAAGGCGAAGATCATGATGATGTCGTTCACCGACACCTGGACCAGCGTGTAGGTGGCATCGCCGCGGGTGAGCTGCGACCAGACGAACACCATCGCCGTGCACGGCGCCGCGCCGAGCAGGATGAGGCCGGCGATATATTGCTGCGCGTCGGCCGGTGCGATCCAGTCCGCGAACAGCACCTCGAAGAAGAGGACGGCGAGGCCGGCCATGGTGAAGGGCTTGATCAGCCAGTTGACGACGATCGTCAGCACGAGCCCCTTCGGCCGGTCGCCGATGTGGGAGAGGCTGGCGAAGTCGACGGCCACCATCATCGGGTAGACCATCGCCCAGATCAGCACCGCGACGACGAGGTTGACCGACGCGACCTCGAATCCGGCGAGGATCTGGAACAGGCCGGGCAATGTATTGCCGAGGATCAGCCCGGCGGCGATCGCCAACGCGACCCAGATGGAGAGCCATTTCTCGAAGATGCCGATGCCGCCGGGCGCCTCGCCGAGCGCCTGGGCCGTCGTCTCGGAGGCGCTCATCGGGCAGCCTCCGCCGGCGTGATGCGATGCCCCTCGGCATCGACGACCGGCTCCCCGTCTTCCTTCGTGAAGGCCCCGCGTTGCGGGCTCTGCAGAATGTCGAGCACCGTCTCTGATGGCCGGCAGAGGCGCGTGCCGACCTCCGTCTCCACGATCGGCCGGTTGATCAGGATCGGATGCTCGAGCATCAGGTCGATCAGTGCTTCGTCGGAGAACTTGGGGTCGTCGAGCCCGAGCGCATCGTACGGCGTTCCCTTGCGGCGAAGGAGATCGCGCACGGGAATGCCCATTGCGCCGATCAGCGCCACCAGCCGCTCCCGGCTCGGCGGCGTCTTGAGATACTCGATGATCTGCGGCTCCTCGCCGCTGTTGCGGATCAGCGCGAGCACGTTGCGGGACGTCCCGCAGGCGGGG
Source organism: Acuticoccus sp. I52.16.1 (assembly GCF_022865125.1). NCBI lineage: Bacteria > Pseudomonadati > Pseudomonadota > Alphaproteobacteria > Hyphomicrobiales > Amorphaceae > Acuticoccus > Acuticoccus sp. I52.16.1. The sequence continues at coordinate 3,065,181 of NZ_CP094828.1, forward strand.
TTGTGATAGATCGTGATGGTCATGTCGTCTCTCTGCGGGCGGGGATCCCGGTGAGATCGCACGCCGTCATGTCGCCCCCGCAACAGTTGCGGGTGAGGAAGCCGATGAGGTCGTTCATGGTGGCGAAGCTGGCGCTGTAAATCAGCGAGCGACTTTCGCGCCGCACGGCGACGAGGCGTGCGTTCTTCAATTCCTTGAGGTGGAAGGACAGCGTCGCCGAGGGAAGACCGAGGGCCTCGCCGATAGAGCCGACGGCTCGTCCCTCCGCGCCGGCCTCGACGAGCAGGCGGAAGATCGCGAGCCGTGTCTCCTGAGCGAGGGCGGACAGTGCCGCGAGGGCGTCTTTATTCTCCATATCTCGATAAAGATGGAGATATGGAGAATGTCAATACGATCCTCGACAGGGCGGCTCAGTCGGTCGGGGGGCTCATGGGCTCGTTGTCGATCGCGTCGAGGCGCTGCCGCTCGCCGAGTTCGGCGTCGATTGCACGGGGGGATGACCCGAGGACACCGCGTACGTCGAAGCGTTCGACGCCCGGCTCAGGGCGAAGTGCTTGAACGCGAATTGGTTCCTCAGTCTGGCCGGCGTGGCCGAAAAGCTGGGACGGCCGCACGGCGCGATCGGGAACAAGGTCCCGGCCGCGCTCGTGAAAGCGGCACCCGAACCGAGCCCGGTGTGCCGATGAGAGCCGGAAAAGGCTACTCACCGGCGGGGTACGTCGGGGAGCGCCGATCCAGCGCCAACTTCCCGATGGAAAGAGGCTCTCGGGTGCAGGCCTCTCAGCGGACCAGAATGGTCGACACGGCCGGGACCGCGTTGATGATGATCAGGCCGATGATCCGCGTGAAGTAGAAGGGCAGGACCCCGCGGATCACTTCCTGCACCGGAAGCTTGGTGATCCGGCTCATCACGAAGAGGTTGAGTCCGATCGGCGGCGTCAGCGTGGCGATCTCGATCAACGCGGTCATGATGACGGCGAAGTGAATGAGATCGATGCCGACGGTGTGGGCGATCGGGAAGAGGATCGGTGCCAAGAGGACGATCATCGAGACGCCATCGAGGAACATGCCGACGACGAGAAGCATGAGGTTCACCGCCAGCAGGAACATCCAGGGCGAGACGTTGGCCGCCGCGATCAGCGTCGACAACTCGTTGGCGAGACCGAGACGCGTGAGCAGCGCCGTCAGAAGCCCGGCGCCGATGATGACGGCGTAGATCATCACTGTCTGCATCACGGACTCTTGCGCCACACTCCAGACGGCGCGGGGCGTCGCCGTGCGGTAGACGAAGAGCACCAGGACGACGGCGTAGGCGGCGGCGAGACCGGACACTTCGGTCGGAGTGAAGGCGCCGGCGTAGATCGACCCGATGATGAGGACCGGCATCAGGAGTGCGCCCGACGCCCGAGGCAGGCGTTTGGCGAATCCCTTCCAGTCGGGCCGGTCGGCGACGAAGCCGAAGCCGTTGGCGCGGCTGATCCAGATCGTGGTGATGGCGAGCATGACCGCCTCCATCAGCCCGGGAAGCAGTCCGGCGATGAAGAGATCGGTGATCGGCAGGCCGGTGGTGGCGCCGATCAGGATGAAGGTCAGCGAGGGCGGGATCATCAGGCCGAGCGTGCCGCATACGGCGACGAGCGCGGCGGCGAAGCGCGGCGAATAGCCCTCGTTCGGCATCAGCTTCACCGCGGCCGGGCCGAGCGCGACGGCGCAGGCCACGCTGGAGCCGTTGACCGCGGCGAAGAAGACCGAGGCGGTGGCGAGCGCGAGGGCGATGCCGCCGCGGAACCAGCGCACGAGGGTGCCGATGAGTTCGAGCAGCTCCACCGCGATGTTGCCGCGCGACATGACATTGCCGGCGAAGATGAAGAACGGGATCGCGACGAGCGCGTAGGAGTCGATCGAGCTCCATGCGGTCTGCGCCAAGATGACCGGCGGAATGTTCAGCGACAGGAACGAGAGGGCGACGGCGACGGCGCCGAGCGCGATCGAGACATGGACGCCGAGCGCCAACAGGGCGAGCAGCGCGACAATGGAGACAGCAACGGTCATCGGGCCTCGCCGGGCGTGTTGTCGTGCAGGAGCTGGTCGTCCGCACTGGCCTCGAAGGGGTCCTCTCCGGCGATCAGCCTGAAGGCGGCCCAGACGAAATAGAGACCGTAGAGAACGGCGCCGAGCGGCAGTGCGAGGCGGACGATCCAGAGCGGGAGATCGAGGTTGGAATCGGTGCGCATGCCGATGCGGTGGAGATGCTCGATGGAGATCACCGACGCATAAAACAGCGCACCGCAGAAGATCAGCCCGACGATCACCGCGACGAAGCCGCAAACCTTGCGTCCGACGGGGCCGAAGAGGTTCACGACGACATCCATGCGGATGAAATGGCCGCGCCGGTTGGCGACGCCGATGGCGAGGAGAACGCTCCAGATGACGCAGAAGCGCACCAGCTCCTCGGCCCACCAATGGCTGGTGGAAAAGCCGTAGCGCGACACGGCCTCATAGACCATGACGACCATCGCGACCGCCATGAAGAAGGTTGCGACGGTCAGGAACATCGCCTCTCCGAACCGTGCGGCCCGGGCAAACAAGGACGATTCGCTCATCGGTGCGCGTCGTGATCGGGTGTCGCGGTCGCGGTCATGTCCTGGCCTCCCCGAGGGGTTCGGTCTGTGCCGGCTCGTCCGCTTTGCGGGAGACGTTGGTGAGGGTCATCTCGTGGCGGAAGGTCGCGGCGGGGTGGTGATTGACGGTGACCTCCATCAGCCCGTCCCGCTCCGTCTCGTAGCGGCGGGTGACAGTGAGGATGGGCGATCCGGGGGCGACGCCGAGGCGGGAGGCGACATCGGCGTCGGCGAGCGTCGCCTCGACGATCTGATGGACCTGGTGGAGCGTCGTCGCATAGCGGTCCTCCACGATGCGGTAGACGGCGGTCGGCACGGTGCCGATGGTGTCGACGACGCCCTCGAACCGAGTGGGCAGGTAGCACAGCGTGTAGCACACGGGCGGCGCGTCGATGCTTTCTCGGCGCAGCAGCGCCACCCGCGCCCAGAGCGTATCGGCCTTGCAACCGACGCGGGCGGCCTCGGCCGCGCCGATGAGGATGCGCTCCTTGGTCAGCACCTCGAGGAAGGTGCTGCTGGCGTATTGCATCAATTCGGCGAGCGAGCTGATCGTGTTGCTGAAGTGCGCTGCCGGTGCGGTGGCGATGACGCGCGAGCCGGCGCCCTGGCGCCGCTCGATCAGGCCGTCGGTCTGGAGCTGGCGCAGCGCCTCGCGCACGGTGTGCCGACTGGCGCCGAACCGTTCGCTGAGGGCGTGTTCGGTCGGCAGGTTCGAGCCGAGCGGGCACCGGCCGGCGAGGATTTCGTCCTTCAGGGTGGCGGAGATCGTCTGATACCGCGGCTTCGCCGGGGTTTCTGTCGGAGCGACGGTGGTTTCCATGGGGGAAGATGAGCTCCATCGCGGTCTGGACCCCGACCGGAACCGGCGGCGGACATGGCACTTTATTTGTATGAACAAATTTTGCTGAGAAGCGCGGCGCTGTCAAGCGACGAAGGCATGCCTCCCTGCCTCTCGGTGCTTCGTTATCGGTCCTGAAGAGGAAATGTTGCGCAATTTCTGCGAGATTCTGCATTGTTTGGTGCACTTTTGCGCGCGATGTCGCATCGCTGCGGGCCTTGGTTGGGCCGGCGCATCATTCGGGGCCAGTGCCTCCACGCAAAATTTATACGGACAAATCGGTTGACAGCGCGCGAACTTGAGGGGAATTTCTCCGTACAAATATAAAACGGGAGGAAATAGAATGCTTCGAGGACCTTCGCTCGCCCTCATGCTGCTGTCGTCCGTCGCGCTCGCCGCAGGCCCCGCCGCGGCCGCCGATGTCGAGATGGTGCTGACCAACCAGATCGCCCCCAACCACTGGGCCTCCAAGCTCATGGACGAGTATGCCGCGACGATTGAAGAGAAGTCCGGCGGCCGGATCGACGTCCAGGTCTACAATTCCGGCGCTCTCTTCAAGGACAAGGAGGCGCTCGCCTCCATCGGCACCGGCGCGGTCCAGATGGTCTGGCCGGTCAGCGTCCAGCTCGAGAGCATCGCCCCGGAATACGGCGTCGTCAGCCTGCCCTTCACCATCACCGACGAGCTGATGAGCAAGGAAGGCGCCGCGCCGGAGCTGGCGGACACCTTGTCCGCCATGGTGTCCGGTCGCGGTATGCAGGTCATGGGTCTGATGCGCGCCGGCGACCTGGTCTTCCTGTTCCCCGACAAGTTCATCGAGAGCCACGAGGATTTGGCCGGCGCCAAGATCCGCGTCACCGGCGGCAAGGTGCTGCAGGAGCTGATGAACATGTATGGCGCGAGCCCCGTGACGATGCCCGCCACCGAAATGGCCACCGGGCTGATGCAGGGCGCCATCGACGGTATCTTCACCTCCTATGGCGGCTGGGAGATGGTCGGCGTGTCCGGCGCGCAGAAGGCTAGCCTGGTGCCGGGTCTCTCGCTCGTGACCTACACCGTTGTCGTCGACAAGGCGTGGCTCGAGGGCCTGCCGGACGACCTGCGCCAGATCGTCGAGGACACCACCGACGAGATGCTCGCCTCTCAGTGGCAGCGCGGCATCGAGGGCGACCGGTCGACTCGCGAGAAGATGATCGCCGAAGGCGGAAGCCTCCACATCGTCGAGGACGGGCCGGCCATGGACGCGTTCCGCACGCTCGCCGAGGAGGCCAAGCAGTCCTTCATCGACGCGTACCCGGAAGTTTACGAGAGCGCCAAGGCGTTCCAGGCGAAATACGGGGACTGACCCCGGCTTCCGCTCCTCCCCGGCGCCGTTTTCGGCGCCTACCTCGGCGCCGCGGTCGTCCCGCGGCGTCCGTTTCTCCGACGACACCTCGGCGAGCCCCCGCGTCCCCGGCCGGCGGCCCCTGAAAGAGGCACCGTGACTCACCAGACTTTCGCCTGCCGCAGCCTGCTGTTCGTGCCGGGATCGCGCCCGGATCGCATCCCCAAGGCGCTCGCCACCCAGGCCGATCTCGTCGCCATCGACCTCGAGGACGCGGTGCTGGCGGACCAGAAGGAGACGGCGCGGCAGGCGGTCTGCGAGGTCTTGGCGGACGAGGCGGCCGACCGGCGCCGCATCGCCGTGCGCATCAACGGCACGACCACCCTCGCCGGGCTCACCGATCTCGTCGCCCTCGCCGGGCGCGCACCGCGGACCGTCCTCGTCCCCAAGGTGGAAAGCGCGCGCGATGTCGAGATCGTCGCCGCCGCGCTCGGCGGCGACGTGGCGATCGTGCCGCTCATCGAAACCGTACGCGGGATCCGCGCGGCGCACTCCATCGCCGCCTGTCCCGGCACCGCGGCGATCATGTTCGGCGGAGCGGACTTCGCCGCGGAAATCGGCGTGACCCTCGCGTTCGAGCCGCTGCTGGCCGCCCGCCAGTCCCTGGTGATGGCCGCCGCCCACGCACAGAAGCCGGTGATCGACGTGCCGCACGTGCAGCTCAAGGACCTCGACGGGCTCGCCGCCGAGGCCACGCGGGTCGCAGCGCTGGGCTTCTCCGGCAAGGCTGCGATCCACCCGACCCAGGTGGCGCCGATCAATACCGCCTTCACCCCGACCGCCGCCGAGGTGGAGCGCGCCCGCGCCGTGGTCGAGACCTTCCGCACCTCCGGCGTCGCCCAACTGGATGGCGAATTCGTCGAAGGTCCCATCGTCCGCCGATACGAGCGCATTCTGACGCTCGTCGATCACTCTCTCTGAGGATCCAACATGCGCCAAGCCGTCAAAGAAATCGGCCCCCAGCGGTACCGCGAGACCTTCGGTCGCTACTACGATGACTTCAAGATCGGAGACGTCTACGAGCACCGTCCGGGCCGCACGATCACCGAGACCGACAACACGTGGTTCACGCTGCTGTCGATGAACACGCATCCGATGCACTTCGACAAGGAGTACGCCAAGCACTCCGAATTCGGACAGATCATCGTGGCGAGCCCCTTCACGGTCGCGGTAATCGTCGGCATGAGTGTCACCGACGTCTCGCAGAAGGCCAAGGCGAACCTCGGCTGGAAGGAGATCCGGATGCCGGCGCCGGTGTTCGTCGGCGATACGATCTATGCGTGGTCCGAGGTTCTCGACAAACGCGAATCGAAGTCCCGCCCCGGCGACGGGATCGTGACGATCAAGTCGGTCGGCACCAAGCAGGACGGAACGGTCGTGTGCGAATTCGAACGCGTGATGCTGATCCCGAAGGCGGGTGCCGATTTCGACGACGCCGCGAATTATTGAGGTCGACCGATGAACATTGCACTTTCCCCCGCCGAGGCGACGCTGTCCGACGACGACGAAGCCCAACTCCTCGACGCCATCGACAAATGGGTCGAGGGCGAGCTGAAGCCCGTCGCGATGAAATACGATCACGCCGACGAGTATCCGCACGACATCGTCGAGCAGATGAAGGACTTCGGTCTCTTCGGCGCGACGATCCCGCAGGAGTATGGCGGCCTCGGCCTGCCGGCCACCACCTACGCCAAGATCGTCATGCGCATGGCGGCGACGTGGATGTCGCCCACCGGCATTTTCAACTCGCACCTGATGATGGCCGCCGCCGTGCAGCGCTTCGGCACCGAGGCGCAGAAGGTCGAATGGCTGCCGAAGTTCGCGAGCGGAGAGATCCGCGGCGGCCTCGCCCTCACCGAGCCCGACTGCGGCACCGACCTCCAGGCCGTGCGCACGGTGGCCCGGCGCGATGGCGACCACTACGTCATCAACGGCACGAAGACCTGGATCAGCAACGGCATCGAAGGCTCCTGCGTCGCGCTCCTCGTCAAGACGGACCCGGCCGCCGAGCCGCGCCACAAGGGCATGAGCCTCTTCCTGACGCCGAAGGGGCCGGGCTTCCGCGTCGGCCGCAAGCTGGAAAAGCTCGGCTACAAGTCGATCGATTCCGCCGAGCTGGTCTATGAGGACTACCGCGTCCCGGCCGATCATCTCGTCGGCGGCGAAGAGGGCAGGGGCTTCGCCCAGGTCGCGGGCGGGCTGGAGCTGGGCCGCATCAACGTCGCCGCGCGCGGGGCCGGCCTCGCCGAGGGCGCCCTGCAGCGGGCGAGCGACTATGCGCAGATCCGCAAGACCTTCGGCAAGGAGATCATTCACCACCAGTTGATCGCCGCGAAGATCGGCGAGATGGCGACCCGCGCCAGAGCGGCCCGGCTTCTGGTGCTGGACGCCGCCGCCACCTACGACCGCGGCGAGCGGTGCGACATGGAGGCCGGCATGGCGAAGTTCTTCGCCTCCGAGGCCGGACTCGAGAACGCCACCGAGGCGATGCGCATCCACGGCGGTTACGGCTACTCCAAGGAATACGACATAGAGCGCCTCTACCGCGACGCCCCGCTGATGTGCATCGGCGAAGGCACCAACGAGATGCAGCGCCTCATCATCGGCAAGCAGTACGCCAAGCGAGCCCCCGTTCGATGAGGCCGCTCGAAGGGATCCGCATCCTCACGCTGGAGCAGTTCGGCGCCGGGCCTTACGGTTCCATGGCGCTGGCCGACCTCGGCGCCGAGGTCATCAAGGTGGAGAACGCGGCAACGGGGGGCGACGCCTCCCGCCACGTCGGCCCGCACATGCTGGGTGAGGGCGACAGCCAGTATTTCCAGACCTTCAACCTCAACAAGAAAAGCGTCGCGCTGGACCTCAAGACCGAGGCCGGGCGCGCCGCCTTCCGCACGCTCGCCGCGACCGCCGACGCCGTCGTCAACAACATGCGCGGCGACCAGCCCGAGAAACTCGGCATCGACTATGCGAGCCTCCGGGACGTGAAGCCCGACATCGTCTGTCTCCACATCTCCGCCTACGGCCGCGACAACGAGCGCAAGGGCTGGCCGGGCTACGACTACCTCATGCAGGCCGAGGCGGGCCTCATGAGCATGACCGGTGAGCCGGACGGACCGCCGACGCGCCTCGGTCTCTCGATGATCGACTTCATGACCGGGATCACCGGCGCGCTGGGTCTGGTCTCGGCGATCCTGAAGGCCAGGACCAGCGGCAAAGGCTGCGACGTCGACACCTGCCTCTTCGACGTCGCGCTGCACCAGATGTCCTACCCCGCCACCTGGTACATGAACGAAGGCGACGCGCCCCGGCGCCTGCCTCGCAGCGCGCACCCCTCGGGCGTACCGGTGCAGACCTTCCCAACGGCCGACGGCTGGATCTTCGTCATGTGCATGACGCAGAAATTCTGGCTGAACCTCGTCGCCGGGATGGACCGCATGGATCTGGCGGACAACCCGCTGTTCGTCGACATGGCGGCGCGGCGCACCAACCGCGAGGCGCTGGCCGACACCTTGGATGAGACCTTCCGCACCCGGACCACCGAGGAGTGGCTGGCCGTCCTCTCCGGTTCGCTGCCGGTGGCGCCGGTCTACGACGTACCGAGCGCCTTCGCGAACCCCTGGCTCGATACGGTGGGAATGCGCCAGACGATCCGGCATCCGGCGAAGAGCGACTTCTCGGTCCTGTCGAGCCCGATCAAGGTGAACGGCGTGCGCGCGACCGCCCATCCCGCCAGCGGCCTCGGCGCCGACACCGAGGCGGTGCTGAGAGAAGCCGGCGTCGACCCGGAGACGCTCGCCGCACTGACGCGCCCGGCGGCGGAGGAAGTGCGATGAAGCTCGAGGGACTGAAGGTCGTCGACCTCTCGGTGTTCCTGCCGGGGCCCTACATGACCCTGATGATGGCCGACCACGGGGCCGAAGTCGTCAAGGTGGAGCCGCCGGGCGGCGATCCGGGCCGCGAGATCGGCCCGGAGATCGGCGGAGAGACCGTGTTCTTCCGGGCCATGAACCGCGGCAAGAAGAGCATCGTCCTCGACCTGAAGAGCGAGAACGGCAAGAGGGCACTCGACGCGCTGGTCGCCGACGCGGACGTCTTCGTGGAGAGCTTCCGCCCCGGCGTCATGGACCGGCTCGGATTCGGGCCCGCGCGACTGCGGGCGATGAACCCGCGGCTGGTCTATTGCTCGATCAGCGCCTTCGGCCAGGACGGGCCGCTGCGCGATGCGCCGGCCCACGATCTGGCCGTCGAGGCCCGCTCCGGCGCGCTGACCTTGAACCGCGGCGCCGACGGAGCCCCGGCGATCCCCGGCGTCGCCGCCGCCGACATGCTGGCGAGCCTCCACGCCTTCGGCGCGGTGATGACGGCACTCTACCGCCGCGAGACCACCGGCAAAGGCGACCGGGTCGACATCGCGATGTTCGACGCGCTGCTCTCGGCCTACCCCAACCAGCTCGGCGCGGCGCTGGGGCTGAAGCGCGAGCCGGTCCACGCCGAGGAGCGCAGCCTCGGCGGCGCCGCGTTCTACAAGATCTACGAGACGGCCGACGCGCGCCACGTGGTCCTGGGCGGTCAGGAGCCGAAGTTCATCCGCAACCTCCTCACGGCGCTGGAGCGGCCGGACCTCGCCGCGCTCACCGAGGCGGGACCGGGCCGCCATCAACAGCCGCTGATGGACTTCCTCGCGCAGACCTTCCGCACCCGGACGCTCGCCGAGTGGGACGCCTGGTTCGAGGGCCGCGACGTCTGTTTCTCACCCGTCAAAGGGATCGGCGAGGCCCTCGGCGAACCGCAGGCTTTGGCGCGCGAGATGGTGCTGACGGACCTCGCCGGTGAGATCCACATCGGCACCGCCGGCCGCTTCGCCGACGAACCGGCGCGCCCCACCCTCACCGTTCCCGCCCTCGGCGAACACCAGACGATCTATGCCGACCGCATCCCGGCGGCGCTCAACGAGGACTGACACATGCCGACCTTCCACACCGTACGGGACCGCTGAGTCGATGCCGATCGCCGATATCAACAACCACGCGATGTACTACGAGACACACGGTCAGGGCGATCCCGTCATCCTGATGGGCGGCTGGGGCAGCTTCTGCCACGGCGAGGAGATGCACCTTCCGATCGGCCTCACCGACAACCACACGGTCGTGATCCTCGACTACCGCGGCATCGGCGAGTCCGAGGACGACGTGTCGATCCCCTCCTCGACGAAGCTCTACGCCGAGGACGCGGTCGCGCTGATGGACCACCTCGGGTTCGAGCGCTTCCACATGGTCGGCCTCATCGGCATGGGGGCGTGCATCGGCCAGGAGATCGCCGCGAATTGGCCGGACCGGGTCCGCTCGCTGGTCAACACCGGCGCGTGGCTGAAGGCGGACCGTTTCCTCGCCGACCAGCTCAACGTGATGACGGAGGTCCACCGCGACCTCGGCTTCATGGCGTTCCAGCGTCTGGTGACGGTGATGTCCTTCGCGCCCGACTACTACGCCAAGAACATCGACCGGCTGATCGGCCCGAACGGGGTATGGCACCACATCAACGGGCGGATGGAGACCCACGAGCGCTTCGTCAACGCCTGCCTGACGCACGACATGACCGACCGCGCGAAGGCCATCGAGGCACCGACCTTCGTGCTGCACGCGCATCAGGACCAGGTGACCGGCCCGCGCACCACGCAGCCGATCGAGGACGCGATCCCGAACGCGGTCGGCTACCACATGCCCGACGCCGCCCACGTCATCGCAGGCAAGGCGCAGAAGCTCGAATTCGGCCGGGTCCTGTGCGACTTCCTGTCCAAGCACTGAACCGGTGAACACGTCCGCCCGACGAGGCGTCGAGGAGAACGACATGACGGCATCCCCCCCCTCACCGAGCCGGACCGGTCAGGGTCCCCTCTCGGACCTGCGCGTGCTCGAGATGGGCCAGCTTCTCGCCGGTCCGTTCTGCGGCCAGCTCCTGGCCGATTTCGGCGCCGAGGTGGTGAAGATCGAGGCGCCCGGCATGGGCGATCCGATGCGCCAGTGGGGCACGGAGAAACCGCAGGGCGTGTCGCTGTGGTGGTCGGTGGTGGCTCGCGGCAAGAAGTCCATCGAGGTGGACGCGCGCCAGACCGAGGGCCGCGACATCATCCGCAAGCTGGTGGCCGAGACGGACATCCTGATCGAGAACTTCCGCCCCGGCACCATGGAGAAGTGGGGCCTCGGCTACGACGAGCTTTCCAAGATCAATCCCCGTCTCATCATGGTGCGAGTGTCCGGCTACGGCCAGAGCGGGCCCTATTCGAAGAAGGCCGGCTACGGCTCGATCGGCGAGGCGATGGGGGGCTTGCGCTACGTCGTGGGCGATCCGACGACGGCACCGAGCCGCATGGGCATCTCCATCGGCGACACGCTGGCGGCGACCTTCGCCTGCCTCGGCGCGATGATGGCGCTCCACGTGCGCACCTCCACCGGGCGCGGCCAGATGGTCGACAGCGCCATCTACGAGGCCGTTCTCGCCGTGATGGAGAGTCTCGTCACCGACTACGACCAGATCGGCTACGTGCGCGAGCGCACCGGCGCGATCCTGCCGAAGATCGCCCCCTCCAACGTCTACCCGACGAAGGACGGCAAGTTCAGCCTGATCGCGGCGAACCAGGACGGCGTGTTCCGCCGGCTGTGCGCCGCCATGGGCCGGCCCGAGCTCGGCACCGATCCGCGCTATGCCGACCACACCTCCCGCGGCGAGCGTCAGGTGGAACTCGACGAGATGGTCTCCGAATGGACGCGCACCCTCGACAGTACGGACCTCGGCGCGCTGCTCGACGAGCACGGTGTGCCGTGCGGCGACATCTACCGCGCGCCCGAGATGCTGGCGGATGCGCACTTCAAGGCGCGCGATGCCATCGTCTCCGTTCTCCACCCGAAGCTGGGGGAGATGAAGATGCAGAACGTGGCGCCGCGCCTGTCCGAGACGCCGGGATCGGTGCGCGCCGTGGGGCCGGAACTCGGCGAGCACAACGCCGAGATCCTAAAGGGGCGCCTGGCGCTCGACGACGCGACGCTGCAGGCCTACGCCGAAGCCGGCGTCATCGGCCGCGTCGCCGAGGTCATGGCGTGAGCGGCGCGCTTCCCGGCCTGGTCGAGATCGTCGAGGTCTCGCCGCGGGACGGGTTGCAGAACGAGAAGCAACTCGTCGGCACCGACGCCAAGGTCGCGCTGATCGAGACGGCGATCAGGGCCGGGTTGAAGCGCATCGAGGCGACGAGCTTCGTCAACCCGAAGCGCGTCCCGCAGATGGCCGACGCCGAGGAGGTGATGGCGCGCGTCGATCGCGGCGCCGGCATCTCCTATTCCGGCCTCGTACTCAACCGGCGCGGAGCGGACCGCGCCATCGCGGCCGGCTGCGACGAGATCACCTATGTGGCCGTCGCGAGCGAGACTATGGGCGTGCGCAACCAGGGGCGCGGGGTCGACCAGATCCTCGCCGATCTCGGCGACGTCGCGGTGGCGACGCGCGAGGCGGGGCGCGTCCTCAGCGTCACGATCGCCGTCGCGTTCGGCTGCCCGTTCGAGGGGCGCGTCTCCGGCCGGGCGGTGTCGGACATCATCGCCCGTGTTCTGGAGCATGGACCGGACGAAATCGGGCTGGCCGACACCATCGGTGTCGGCGTCCCCTCGCAGGTGACGGACCTGTTCGGCCGGCTGGCCGAGGCGGCGCCGTCCCTGCCGCGCCGCGCGCACTTCCACAACACGCGCAACACCGGGTTCGCGAATGTCTACGCGGCGCTTCAGGCGGGCGTCTCGATCTTCGATGCCAGCGCCGGCGGTCTCGGCGGCTGCCCGTTCGCGCCGCGCGCGACGGGCAACATCGCGACGGAGGATCTCGTCTACATGCTCGACGGCCTGGGGATCTCGTCGGGTGTCGATCTGGCGCTCGTCAGCGCGCTGGACCCGTGGCTCGCCGAGACGGTCGGCCACCCGGTTCCGGGCGCGCTCGGCAAGGCGGGCCCTTTTCCCTGAGCGACCCCACGTCCCTGAGAGACCCCACCGCGGGGCGCCTTCAGAAGGCGGTTCGGTTTGCATGGTCTTCCCACGGCCCACACCGCGACTGCAATTCATCGTGGAACGCCATGGAGCGTCATGGAGATCCGATCGAGCTTTAGCGCGGTTGGGGTTTGGTCGACCCGACACGTCCTTGAATGTTCCGAGATCTACTATCGCTGCCCTCGGTCGGTGCCAATAAGATCAGCGGCGTCGCGAGTTGCTCCGGCAGGCTGGGCGTCGCCGGATACTGATCCCGGCCCGCGGGGGTCGTGCGGCAGGCGAGCTGGCGCCGTCGGGGCTGTCAGGTGGCGTCGGCGGGTTCTGGGTGGCGTGCGTGCGCGGGCGTGCCGTCGGCCTCGAAGTAATGGCGGACGTGGTCGAGCAGGGCCGAGACGGCGGGGCGGGGGCGCGTGCGGCGGGAGGTGAGGATCGCCACCTCCGTGGGTTCGCGCTCGCCGCGCAGCGGGACCATCGCAACACGGCCGCCGTCGTAGGTGTAGGGCGTGTCGGGCAGGGCGTTGTGCAGGGTGTAGCCGCGGCCGCGTGCCACCAGCCCGCGCAACAGCTCGGGCGAGCGCGACCGGTGGACGATGTTCGGCTGCACGCCCTCGGTGGAGAAGAGGCGCAGGAAGTAGTCGCGCGAATGCGGCAGGTCCAGGAGCAGGAACGGCTCCGGCGCCAGTGCCGCGAGGTCGATCGCGGGCTCCGCGGCGAGCGGGTGATCCGCCGGCAGCACGGCGTGCGGGTGCAGGCGCTGGAGCCGCTCGACCGAGATGTCGCCGGGGATCGCGAACGTATAGGAGAGGGCGACCTCGATTCGGCCCTCGGCGAGCCCGGCCAGGATCTCGTCCTGATCGCCCTCGTGCATCGCCACGGCGATACCGGGGTGCAGCTTCGCCAGCGAGCCGAGGAGGTGCGGCATGTAGCGGATGGCGAGGGTCGGGAAGGCGCCGATCACCACCTCGCCGGTCAGCCCCTCGCCCAGCTCGCGCACCATCTGGTGAAAGTCCTGCGCGTGCGTCAGCAGCATCCGTGCCTCGCGCACGACACGTTCGCCGGCCGGTGTCAGCGTCACCCCGCGGGCGTGCCGGCGGATGAAGATCTGCACGGCGAATTCGTCCTCGAACTGCGAGATGGCGGCCGAGATCGACGGCTGCGACACTTTCAGCCGCCGAGCCGCTTCGGACACGTTCTCGCACTCGGCAGCCGCGACGATGTAGGAGAGCCCGCGCAGGGACGCGTTCATCAGCCTCGCCAATCCAGTTGCGACTTGCCATCAGCAAATCCGATCGAGCGTTGCAAATCGCATGCCATCCGCGCTTCGCGGCCGTCCGGGCGCCGTTTCAAGACCTGCCGCATCGTGGAGGCAAATCCTTGCCCGCATTTTCGGCATCTTATGAGTAGTCGTTGGGCGTCTCAGGCTGATTCTCTTGATCGGAAAAAATAATACTGAGTTCGTTGGAAGGAAAATCGATCTCGATGACGTTCTGAACTTAAAAATTCTGTGTTTCGTTCTTGTGGAAGCTGAGGGGGCGTCGCTAGTATGCGCGGCATTCGGCGAGCGCTTCTTGATCGACCCCCGTGCCCCGGTGGCAGGGCGAGCCGATGCAACCCAACGATGGAGCAACATTCATGCGCAAGTTTGCGACCTTCACCGCGGCGGCCATCCTGGCCGGTGCCCTCGGCATGACTGGCGCGATGGCGCAAACACCGCTGCGCCTCTCGGTGGAAACGCCCGAGGGCGAGCCGCTCAACTACATGCTGCGCCAGTTCGCCGCCGCGCTCGAAACCGAGGCGCCGGACGCCTTCGAGGTCGAGATCTTCGACGGTGGCGTCCTCGGCGACGAGATCGCCCAGATGGAGCTGGTGCGCGCCGGCCAGGTCGACGTCGTGCCGATGGGCTCGGACGTGGTCGAGATCGACGACCACTTCGCCCTGTTCGACGCGCCCTTCTTCTTCCCGGACGCCGAGACCGCCCGCACCGCCCTCGACGGTGAGCTGGGTGAGATGTACGCCGCCAGCCTCCTGGAGCGCACCGGGCTCAAGTTGCTGGCGTTCGGCGAACTGGGCTTCCGCATGATCACCAACAACGTCCGCCCGGTCGTCGTCCCGGCCGACCTCGACGGGCTGAAGCTGCGCACACCCGGCTCCTCGACCCGCATCATGGCGTTCGAGACGCTGGGTGCCGCGCCGACGCCGATGAACCTCGGCGAGGCCTATCTCGCCATGCAGCAGGGCGTGCTCGACGGGCAGGAAAACCCCTTCGGCACCATCCGCGAGATGTCGTTCCACGAGGTGCAGAAGTACCTGTCGCTCTCCAGGCACGTCTACACGCCGATCACCCTCGTCATGAACGCCAAGACCTGGGACGGGCTCAGCGCCGAGGAGCAGGAGGCCGTGATGGCCGCCGCCGCGGCCGCCAAGGCCGCCTCTCGCGCGCAGTCGGACGAGAACACCGCCTCGCTGCTGTCCGAGTTCGAGGCCGCCGGCATGGAGGTCAACGAGATCGACCTCGCCGCCTTCAAGGAGGCCGTGCCGCCGATCTACGAGGAGATCGGCGCCATCGTCGGGCCGGAGTTCATGGACAAGGCGACCACCGTCGTCGAGGGGAAGTAACCGACATGGCGATCGAGCGAGGCGCGCTTTCCACGCGCCTCATGCCCGACGGATGGGGGTTCAAAGGCCGCATCGGCCTCGTCTACCTCCATTCGTCCGTGGTCATGGAAAACGAAATGTGGGCGATGGCGGCGCCGGGCGTGTCGGTCCACACCTCCCGCATTCGCATCGGCAAGATCAACGTGCGCGACATCGGCGCCATGGTGGAGTCGCCCGAGTTCGAGACGAGCGTGCGGCTGGTGGCGGAAGCCCCGGTCGACGTCGTCCTCTTCGGCGGCACCAGCGCCTCCTTCCTGCACGGCAACGCCTGGGACGAGGACACCACCAAGCGCATGCAGAGCTGGTCCGGCGGCACCCCGGCGCTGACCACGGCGACCGCCTGCGTGCGGGCGCTGGAGACGCTCGGCATCGGTAAGGTCGCGCTGGCGACCCCTTACGTGGAGGAGGTGCACGAGCGCTGCTCGTCCTGGCTCGCCGCCAACGGCCACCCGGTGACGAACGGGCGCTACCTGTCGATCTCGGAGGACCAGGCGTTGGCCGAGGTGCCGCTCGCCGACATCTACGACCTGTGCAAATCGGTCGACACGCCGGACGCCGACGCGATCTTCATCTCCTGCACCAACTTCCGCTCCATCGCCCTCATCCGGGCCCTGGAGGAGGATCTCGGCAAGCCGGTCGTGTCGGCGATCCAGGCCTCGATGTGGGGGGCGCTCAAGGTGATGGGCGTCGCCGGCGCGCGGCCCGGCTACGGCCGCCTGATGGCCGACGTCGAGGCCGACATGCCGCTCGAGGTGCCGGCGACGGAGTTCACCCGGTGACGGGCGATCATCCGCCGCCGGCCGGGACCTCCTACGACGACATCGCCCACGAGGTCTCCCACGTGGGCGAGGACGAGCACGTCGAGCGCCCCGCCCTGCCGGGGCCGCTGGCCCTGCTCGACAAGGTGGTCGAGGTGGCGGGCGTCCTGGCGCTCGGCACCATCGTCGTCCTCGTGATCGTCAACGCGGGCGGGCGCTACCTCTTCTCGCGCCCGCTGGTGTGGACCGAGGAGATCGTCGCCACGCTCCTCATCTGGGTGGTGATGATCGGCGCCTACCTGGCGCTGGAGCGCGGGCAGATGATCGCCTCGACCGCGATCCTCGACCGGTTCGCCCTGCCGGTGCGCAAGGCGATCGTCGTCGTCGCCAACGCGCTGGCGGCCGTCACCTTCGCGTTCATCGCCCATGTGGGCTGGCAATATTTCGGCCTCTTCGGCTCCGACAAGACGCCCTATTTCGGCTTCCCCAAGGGGGTCTATATCGCCGCATTGCCGCTCGCGGCGGCCGCGATGGCGCTCGTCGCCGTCGGCGTCACCGTCTACAAGATCCGCAGGCTGCGATGATCCTCGCCGCGGTTTTCATGGCACTCCTGTGCCTTCTCGTGATCGTCGGCGTTCCGCTGGTGGTCTCGCTCGCCTCGGTCACCATCGGCTACTTCCTGGTGACCGGCGCCTGGCAGCTCGCCCTCGCGCAGCAGACGATCCAGGCGATCGACGACTTCGTGCTCCTCTCGCTGCCGCTGTTCGTCCTCGCCGGGGCGATCATGAACGTCGGCGGGATCACGGCCCGGCTCTTCACCTTCGCGGCGGCCCTGGTGGGCCACTTCCGCGGTGGCCTCGCCCACGTCAACGTGGCGACCAGCGTGCTGTTCGGCGGCATGATCGGCACCTCGGTCGCCGACCTGGCGGGCACCGGCTCGGTCATCATCCCGTCGATGAAGGAGCGTGGCTATCCGGCGCCCTTCGCGGCGGCGCTGTCGGCGTCCTCGTCGGGCATCGGGCCGCTGCTGCCGCCCAGCTCGCCGATGATCCTCTATTCGGCGGTGACCGGGGTCTCGCTCTCCTCGCTCTTCCTCGCCGGAGTGGTGCCGGGGCTGCTGCTGGGCGGGATCTTCATGGGCGTGGTCGCGGTGATGGCGCGCGGCGGCCGCTTCGAGCGTGGCTCACCGTTCGACGTCCGCATCGCGCTGCGGGCCGCTCGGGCCGCGATCCTGCCCATGGGGATGCCGGCGATCATCCTGGCGGGCCTGGTTCTGGGGGTCTTCACGCCGTCGGAGGCGGGGGCGTTCGCGGTCGCGTACGGGATTGTGCTGGCCGGGCCGCTCTACCGGCAGCTCAGTTTCGCCCGGCTCTACAAGGCATGCGTCGACACCGTCATCCTGACGGGCGAGATCATGCTCGTGGTGGGGATCTCGGCGGCGCTGGGCTGGGCGCTGTCGCTGGCCAAGGTGCCGGCCGAGCTGACCGCGCTGATCGACGCGGCGAACGTCGCCGACAGCGCGTTCCTCACGCTGTGCGCGCTGCTTCTGGTGGCGCTCATCGCCGGCATGTTCCTCGATCCGCTGATCCCGGTCATCGTGCCGATCCTGCTGCCGACCCTGATCGCGCTGAAGGTGGACCTCCTCCACTTCGGCATCCTGATCGTCGTCACGGTGGTGATCGGTCAGGTGACGCCGCCGGTCGCGCTCTCGCTGGTGGTCGCCGCCAAGATCGCCAAGGTGGACGTGATGGCGGCGCTGCGGGCCAACACGCCCTTCCTGGTCGCGACGATCGCCCTCCTTCTGGTTCTCGCCGCGGTGCCGGGGCTGGCGCTGTGGCTGCCCCGGGTGCTCGACTGATCGCGCGCTAGACCCTCGTCTCGCGCAGGACGTCGGCGTCGAGCGTGACGCCGAAGCCCGGGCCGTCCGGCAACGCGGAGCGGCCGGCGGCGACGCGGGGCGCCTCGGCAAAAAGCCGGCGCTCCAAATGGAGCGTCCCGAGGTGGACCTCGGCGAGGGTCGCGCCGGGAAAGGCCGTCATGTGGTGGAGGCAGTAGATGCCGCCGCCGCCCGCGTCCGACAGCGGGCGCTCGTTGGCGTTGGCGAGCGCGGCCACCCGCGCCGTCTCGCTCATGCCGCCGTTGTACATGCTGTTGGGCATGAAGAGGTCGAGCGCGTCGTGCTCGGCGAACTCGCGGAACCGGCGGGCGTGACCGTCCATCTGCCCGGCGCCGAGGGGGATGCCCGTCGCCGCACGCAGCCGGGCGAGATCGCGCGCGTCGTTGTTGAAGACCGGATCCTCGAACCAGGCGATGGGCTCGCCGGCGAGCATCTGGCACAGCCGCAGCGCCATGTCGTACGAGAAGCGCTCGTTGGCGTCGATCGCGATGCCGACGTCGTCGCCCACCGCCGCGCGGATCGCCTTGATGCGGGCGACATCCTCGGCGAGCCCGCCCTTGTGTCCCACCACCATCTTGACGGTGCCGAACCCCTCGGCCGCCATCGCCCGGCACAGGGCGGCCTGCTCGTCGCGGTCGAGGTTCGGGAAGCCGCAGGTGACGTAGGCGGGCGCGTCGTCGGCGAGACCGCCGAGAAGATCGGACACGCGCGCGCCCCGCGCCTTGCCGGCGATGTCCCACAGCGCGAGGTCGATGCACGAGAGCGCCGCGCGGTTCACCCCGTTGGCGATCCCGCGCTCCGACACCAGCGGCATCAGACGGTCGATCACCAGGGCCGGGCGGCGCGGGTCGAGGCCCAGGATCGCGGGGCCGAGGTGGCGCCCGATCGCCGCCTCGACGGCCGCCGTGAGGAAGCGGGCCGTCATCCCGGTGCCGGTCAGGCCATCGTCGGTGGTGATCGTGCAGATGACGCGCGCCTCGGCGGGGCCGGGCCGGTCCACCACCGGCAGCGTGGTCTCGAAGCGGTGCACGCTGACCGAGACGTCGGCGATCTTCATGAGGTCATCTCCAGAGGAACGTGTTGCCGGGCAACCGTGCACGCTCGCCGATGCCCCTGGCAACATCTTCCAACTGTCGGTCGAATCAGGCATTGTAGTATCCCCTCCAGGGGGATAGGAAGCATGCCCATGACAGACACGACCGCAGACCCGACCGACGCCGCCCCTCCCACGGCGGACGCGCACCTCCACCGCACGCATCCCGAGCTGGTGAAGCGGTTGAAGCGGGCCGAGGGGCACCTGCGCAGCGTCATCAACATGATCGAGTCCGAGCGCCCCTGCCTCGACATCGCGCAGCAGATGCACGCGGTCGAAAAGGCGATCTGCCAGGCCAAGCGGACGCTGATCCAAGATCACCTCGACCACTGTCTCGACGATGTCGTCGGCCCTCTCGATCGCGACCAGCGCGGGACGATCGAAGAGTTCAAGGCAATCACCAAGTACCTGTGAGTTCGATATGGGTTCCTTCGCCGACCTGATGGCCCAGGGGGCCGGGCACGCCTGGCTCTTCGTGCCGAGTGCCGTCCTCCTCGGTGCACTGCACGGCCTCGAGCCGGGGCATTCCAAGACGATGATGGCGGCCTTCATCGTCGCGATCCGCGGCACCGTCGGCCAGGCGGTGCTCCTCGGCCTCGCGGCGACGATCTCGCACACGATGGTCGTCTGGGGCATCGCGCTCGGCGGGATGTACCTGTGGCGGGGTGTCGACGCGGAGACGTTCGAGCCGTATTTCCAGCTCGCGTCCGCCGCGGTGATCATATCGATCGCGCTGTGGATGCTGTGGCGCACCTACGAAGACCAGCAGCGCGCCAAGGCCGCCGCCGCCCACCCGCATGGCCACGACCATCACGACAATCATCATCACGAGCACGGCTCGCACGGGCACGATCACGGCGGCGAGCGCCGCATCGACACCGGCCACGGCGTGATCGCGCTCGAAGTCGTCTCGGAGGGGGCGTTGCCGCATCTGCGCATCCGCACCGTACGCGGCCACGCTTGGCGCCCCGGCGACGTCACCGTGACGACCGAGCGGCCGGACGGGACCACGCAGCGCTTCGATTTCGCCGAGCGGGGCGGCGTGCTGGAGGCGGTCGGCGCGCTCGCCGCCCCGCACGACTTCATGGCCCGCGTCAGCCTCGGCCATGGCGACCACACGCACGACTACGACGTGTCGTTCCTCGAGGGCGAGGGGCACGACCCCCTGCACGAGGAGGCCCACGGTCTGGAGGTCGCGACCGACGGTTATCAGGACGCGCACGAACTCGCCCACGCCAACGACATTCGCCGCAACTTCGCCGGCCGCGACGTGACGACGTGGCAGATCGTCCTGTTCGGCCTGACCGGCGGGCTCATCCCGTGCCCGGCGGCGATCACCGTCCTGTTGCTCTGTCTTCAGCTCGAGCGGATCTCGCTCGGGTTCGTGCTCGTGCTGTGCTTCTCCGTCGGCCTCGCGATCACGCTGGTGACGGTCGGCGCCGCCGCGGCGATCAGCGTGCGCCACGTCGGCCGGCGTGTGGGCTGGTTCTCCACGATCGCGCGCAAGGCGCCCTACGTGTCGGGTGTCCTCATCATCGCCGTCGGCCTCTACGTGGGTTGGCACGGTTACGTGGGGCTGACGGCCGAAGCTGCGGCGCCGGCCGCGATCGAGGCGCCGGCGCCGGGCGAGTGATCCGCCGGATCAGGGGGCGAGGGCGGCCGCCTCGCCTTCGCCCAGGACGTCGGTGATCGCGGCCAGCAGCCGCGTACACTCGGCGAGTTGTTCCTCGCTGA
This sequence comes from Acuticoccus sp. I52.16.1, assembly GCF_022865125.1. NCBI lineage: Bacteria > Pseudomonadati > Pseudomonadota > Alphaproteobacteria > Hyphomicrobiales > Amorphaceae > Acuticoccus > Acuticoccus sp. I52.16.1. Next base: position 3,086,185 of record NZ_CP094828.1, read on the forward strand.
CGAACTCGTCGGGCTTGTGCCCCTGCGCCATGTGGCCCGGCCCGCACACCAGCGTCGGAACGCCCAGCGTACCCTGAAACAGTCCGCCCTCTGTGCCGAACGCCACTTTGATCAGCGGGTCGTCGCGCCCGAGGAGCGACTTGAGGAGCGCCACCGCCGGCGTACCGGCCGGCGTCTCGAGGCCGGGATAGCCCGAGATCTCCTCGATCTCGATGCGCGCGTCCGGGAAGCGGTTGCGGTAGGGGGCGGCGATCTCCTCGGCGTCCTCGGCGATGCCGGCGAGGATCGCGTCCGGATCGTCGTCGGCGACGTTGCGGATCTCGAAGTCTAGATCGCAGCGGTTCGGCACGATGTTGAGCGCCGTCCCACCATGCATGACACCGACGTGAACCGTGGAGTAGGGGATGTCGTAGGCCGTGTCCTGGGCGCCGGTCGCCTTGAGCTGCTCCTGGCGGGCCTGCAGTCGCGTGATGAAGGCCGCGCCCAGGTGCAGCGCGTTCAAGGCGTCGGGCGCCAGGGCGGAGTGGCCCTCCTGCCCGTGGCAGCAGGCGCGCAGGCCCCGCTTGCCCTTGTGACCGTTGGCGATGCGCATGCCGGTCGGCTCGCCGATGATGCAAAGCGCCGGCCGCTCGGGTCGTGTGCTCAGCGCATCCAGCATGCCTCGGACGCCCAGGCAGCCGACTTCCTCGTCATAAGATATCGCGAGGTGCAGCGGCAGCGCGAGCGAGCGGGGCGCCGCCTGCAGCATCGCGTGGATGGACGCGGCCAGGAAGCCCTTCATGTCGGCGGTGCCGCGGCCGTAGAGTCTGCCCGCCTCGGTCCGCAGTTCGAACGGGTCGCTCGACCAGTTTTGCCCCTCCACCGGGACGACGTCGCAGTGCCCGGACAGCACGACACCGCCGGATCCCGCCGGGCCGAGGCTGGCCCAGAGGTTGGCGCGGGTGCCGTCGTCACTCTCAAATCGTTCGAGCCGGACCCCGGCGGGGCGCAGCAGGTCCTCCACATAGTCGAGCAATGCGAGGTTGGACCGGCGCGACACCGTCGGGAAGGCGACGAGGCGGGCGAGGATGGCGGCGGGGGAGGGTATCGGGGAGATGTCTTGGGTCATGGCTCAGGTTGCGAGGCCGGGCAGCGTACCGGCGTCGGCCGCTTCGTGGCAGTGATCGATGAAGGCCTGGATGGTGCGCGACACGTGGGCCGCGCGCGACATGGCGATGCCGAGTTGCAGCGGCGGCACCTCGGTCTCGAGCGGGATGAACTTCAGCGGTTTGCCGTCCATCGACGATTCGGACACCGTGCGCATGTTCGAGATGGCGAAGCCGAAGCCGTTGGCGACGAGGCTGCGCTGGATCGAGATCTCGGAGGTGCGCTCGGCGATCCGCGGGCGGCGGCCGAGGGTGCGAAACAGCGACAGGAAATAGTCCGAGCTGTGCGGCAGGTCGAGCAGCACCATGTCGTGGCCGGCGAGATCGTCGACCGTCACCTCGCGCCGGCCGGCCAGCGGATGGTCGACGTCGACCATCACGAAGGGCGGCAGCGTCAGGAGCGGTTGGAAATCGATGTCGCTGGTGAGGGAGAGGTCGTAGGTGAGGGCGACGTCGATCCGCGCCGAACCGAGCGCCTCGAAGATCTGCGCCTGGTCGAGCTCGACCTGCGTGAAGTCGACGTTCTCGTACTTGTCTTCGAAGCTGCGGCGCAGTTGCGGCACCATGAGCTGCACGAAGGTCCGCATGCAGCCGACCCGCAGCGAGCCGCGCACGCTGCCGGTGTAGATGTTCGCCATGTCGTTGAGCTTGTCGGCCGCTTCCAACACGATGCGGGCCTGCTCCAGGAAGCGTTCGCCGGTGGGGGTCAGCACCGACCCCTGGGAGTGGCGCCGGGTGAAGAGCTGGACACCGAAGCCGGCCTCGAGCTGGGCGATGGCCGAGGACATCGACGGCGCGGTGACGTTCACCTTGTCGGCCGCGAGCGCGATGCTGCCGGCCTCTCCGACGGCGATGAAATATTCCAGCTGTCGCAGGGTGAACCTGAGGGGCATGGGAAGAGTCGACCTTCCTTGATCCGTGCGGGCGGGGCCGGCGGGCGCCCCCACGGATTACTCACTCGTCGCCCGGAACGCCATAGGAGGGGGCCTCGCGCGGGTCGAGCGCGCGGGTGACGTAGGCGTCCATCTGCGGCTCGTACACCGCCCAGGCCGCCTCGAGCGCGGCGATCGGACAGTCCTCGGTCCAGTCGATGCGCAGTTCGGCGAGGGGCCAGCTCTGCCGGTCCACGAGGAGGAGGCCCGCCGAGTGGACTGGGCCCGCCTCGCCGCCCGCCTCGAGCCCGGCCCGCAGGGTGCCGACCAGGCGCGCGCCGAGGTGCCCCGTCGACGCGCCGAAGTGCCGAACCATCACCTCCGGCACCGCGGCGTCGGCCAGCAGATTGCCGGCGGCGGCACAGTCACGCCCCTCCGCCTCGGACCAGAGGCCGAGCACGTTGGTGCCGGAATAGATCGCGCTCTCGCCCGTCCGGCCGACCGCCAGCACCTGCCGATAGGCCATGTGGGCGCCGCTGCGCTCCAGAATCGCGAGCGCCTCGGATGGGCTGGCGCCGCGTTCCATCAGGTCCAGCGCGTGCGGGCCGAGGCGCGGGTCGGTCACGTTCTGCGTCGCGACCGCACCCACGCCGGCACGGGCGAAGGCGCAACGCGCCGCGACCGCCGGCGACGAGGACGAGATGGCGACGCCGAACATGCCGGTGTCGGTGCAGTGGCCGATGATGGAAAACGTCATGTTACTACCTCCCGGGGCGGGTGCCGCCCCCGCTTCGTACGCAATGTGCGGTCGGCTCGTGCCGGTCAGTCGGGGATCACCGCCGTCGCGTCGATCTCGACGAGCCATTCCGGCCGCGCCAGCGCCACGACGACGAGCCCGGTGCAGACCGGGTGCACACCTTTGATGTATTCGCCCATGGTCCGGTAGACCGCCTCGCGATGGCGCACGTCGGTCAGGTAGACGACGAGCTTGGTGACGTGCGCCATCTGCCCGCCGCATTCCTCGACGAGCTGGCGGATGTTGCTCATCACCTTGTGCGTCTGCTCCACCGGGTCGTTGGTCTTGATGGTCTCGGCGGTGTCGAGATCTTGCGGGCACTGGCCGCGCAGGAAGATCGTCGTGCCCCCCTTGGCGACGACGGCCTGGGCCAGATCGTTGTCGAGCTTCTGCTCGGGGTAGGTGTCCTTGGTGTTGAACTTGCGGTGACGGTAGTGCGCCATGAGGTGGACTTTCGTTGCAAAAATGGGCGGCGAGGCGGCCGGTCAGCGGGGGAGGCGGGCGCGGGGCGCGTGTGTCATGGCGCGTCCTGCACGACGGTCAGGGCGATCTTGCCGATGTTGCGGCCGCTCTCCAGGGCGGCGTGCGCGTCGCCCGCGGCGGCGAGGGGGAAGGCCTGGGACATGACGGGGCGCACCTTGCCGGGTCCGATCAGCGGCAGCAGGTGCGTGCGCACGTCACGCGCGATCGCCGCCTTCTCGGTGTCGCTCTTGGGCCGCAAGGTCGAGGAGCTGAGCCAGAGGCCCTTGCGCATCAGCAGGCCGAGGTCGACCGGCGCGACCATCCCCGTCATGAACGAGAGCCCGATGTGCCGGCCCCCCGGCGCCATGCAGGCGAGGTGGGTGTTGATCGCGTCCCCGCCGAGGATGTCGAGCACGACGTCGACACCGCGGCCGCCGGTCAGGCGCAGGACGTCGGCGGCGAGATCGGCGGTGCGGTAGTCGATCGCGCGGGCGCCCATGGCCTCCAGCGCGGCGCATTTCTCCGGCCCGCCCGCCGTGACGATCACCTGTGCGCCCCACGCCTGGACGAGCTGCAACGCCAACGTCCCGATGCCACCGGCGCCGCCTTCGACGAGGGCGATCTCGCCGGGGCCGAGGCCGCCGCGGTCGAACAGATTGTGCCAGATGGTGAAGAGGCCCTCGGGCAGGACCGCGGCCTCGCGCAGGGAGAGCCCGTCCGGCACCGGCAGGCACTGGTCGGCCTTCGCGACGACCGCCTCGGCATAGCCGCCGGACTTCACCAGCGCCATCACCGCCTCGCCGACCGCCGGCGAAGCGACGCCGGGGCCGACGGCGGCGACGTGCCCGGCGACTTCGAGGCCGAGGATGTCGGAGGCGCCGGGTGGGGCGGGGAGGGCGCCGGTGCGCTGCATGATGTCCGGCCGGTTGACCCCGGCGGCGGCCACGCGGATCAGCACTTCGCCGGCGCCGGGCGCGGGGACCGGGCGCTCGACGAGGCCCAGCACCTCGGGGCCGCCGGCCGCGGCGGCGACCACTGCCTGCATCGTCCCGCTCATGCCGCGGCCCCTTCGCGTGCGAAGATGGCGGGGCCGCTTTCGGGCAGGCCGATGCCGACCGGGGTGCCGGCGCGCAGGGCCTCGCTGGCCGGAACGCGCAGCATGACCCGCCCGCTTTCGGCCGCCGCGCAGTCGAGGTGCAGCTCGGCATAGCTACCCTGGTAGACCGACAGCGCCACCGTGGCGGGAATGGTGCCGGGGTCGCCGGACGGTGCAAGGCGGCATTGCTCGGGGCGAACGAAGAGTGTGACCGGCCCCGGCGCCGGCAGCTCGTCCTGGTAGGTGGCGAGGTCGGTGCGTGTGCCGCCGACGTCGAGCGTCACACCGTCGCCGGGAAGCCGATCGGCCAGGAACAGGTTGGCGTCCCCCACGAAGGTCGAGACGAAATGGCTCTGCGGCTGGTCGTAGATCTCGCTCGGCGTGCCGATCTGGCGGATGCGCCCGCGCGACATCACGGCGATCCGATCCGACATCGAGAGCGCCTCGCTCTGGTCGTGGGTCACGAACACGGTGGTCAGTCCGAGGCGTGCCTGGATCTCCTTCAGCTCCACCTGCATGGCGGTGCGCAGGTTTCGGTCGAGTGCGGAGAACGGCTCGTCCAGCAGCAGCACCCGCGGGCGGATCACCAACGCGCGGGCGAGTGCCACGCGCTGCTGCTGGCCGCCGGAGAGCTGGCGGGGGCGCCGGTCGGCGAAGTCCTGCAGCTTCACCAGCGCCAGCGCCTCCCGCACCCGCCGGGCGGTCTCCGCGCGCGAGACGCGGCGCGTCCTCAGCCCGTAGGCGACGTTCTGCGCCACGCTCATGTGCGGGAAGAGCGCGTAGTTCTGGAAGACGATGCCGATCTCGCGGCGGTGCGGCGGCACCTGGGTGACGAGATCGTCACCGATGAAGAGCTCGCCGCCGTCCGCTTCGAGGAAGCCGGCGATGAGGTTGAGCAGCGTCGTCTTCCCGCAGCCGGAGGGGCCGAGCAGCGTGAGGAATTCACCACGCCGGATCTTCAGCCACACCGGCTCGAGCGCGACGGTGCCGGAGAAGGACTTGGCGACGCCGTCGATCTTGACGGCGGGCGGGTCCGTCGCGTCCTGCGACATCTGGGGCGCGATCTCACTCGACATTGAGGACCTTTTCGAGGCGGAAGATTTTGTGGACGACGAGCAGCGCCATGGCGACCACCGCGACGTAGAGGACGGACACGGCGGCGAGTGTCGGGTCGGCGTATTCGCGAACGTAGTTGTACATCGCGACGGGAAGCGTCTGCGTGCTCTGGTTCACCACGAAGAGCGAGGCGGTGAACTCGTTGAACGACAGGATCGCCGCGAACAGCCCGCCCGAGACGATACCCGGCAGCAGCAGCGGCAAGGTGATGGTGAAGAGCACGCGCCGGGGCGTTCCGCCGAGGCTCTCGGCGGCCTGCTCGTAGCGACGCTCGAAGTTGCGCAGCGAGACGTAGACCGAGCGGACCACGAACGGCAGCACGATGATGACGTGGACGGTCACCACCAATCCGATCGAGCGCGGCAGGGATGCCGCGGCCGAGAGGATCAGGAGGCCGAGCCCGATGGTGAAGTTCGGGATGATCAGCGGCGACATCAGCACGCCGTTGAGGAGGCCCTTGAGGGCGAAGTCGTAGCGGTCGAGCACGTAGGCGAACCCTGCGCCGGCGACGAGGGCGACCGTCGCGCCGATGGCGGCGACCTTCAGCGAGTTGACGAGACCCTCGGCGAAGTCGCGGTACTCGAACACGTTGGCGTACCAGCGCAGCGACCAGGCCTTGGGCGGGAAGGAGAGGATCGCGCCGTCGTTGAACGAGGCGATGGCGACCACCACGAACGGCAGGAGCACGAAGCCGAGGATCGCGGCGAGCACGATCCGTCCGCTCCAGTCGAGCGCGTGGTCGAGGAGGGTCTTCTTCACGTCAGTGCGCTCCGATCTGCTCGAGGCGGCGGATGCCGGTGTTGAAGAGGGCGAGCACGGCGATGGTGAACAAGAGGCCGACGAGCGACAGCGACGCCGCCAGCGGGAAATTGAACGACGCGAATCCGACCTGGTAGACCAGGGTCGAGATCGTCTGCACCTTGCCGCCGCCGATCATCTGCGGCGTCGCGAACGCCGAGAAGGTCCAGGCGAACGCGGTGGACGTCGCCGCGACGATGCCGGGGATCGACAGCGGCAGCGTGACGGAGAGGAAGGTGCGGATCCGCCCGGCGCCGAGCGAGGTCGCGGCGCGCTCCAGGTTGCGGTCGATGTGCGAGAGCGCGGCGGCCAGCATCACCACCACGATCGGCAGCGTGAAATGGACCAGCGCGATCACCACGCCGGTGATCGTGAACATGAAGTCGATCGGCCGGTCGATGATCCCGGCCCGCATCAGCATCGCGTTCACGAAGCCCCGGTTCCCCAGCACGATCATCCACGAGTAGGTGCGCACGATCTCGCCCAGGAAGAGCGGTGTCAGCGAGATCAGCAGGATGGCGCTCCGCAGGCTCGCGGAGCGGGCCCGCACCATCGCGTAGGCGAGCGGATAACCGATGAGGAGGGTAAAGAACGCGGTGTAGAAACACAGCGAGACCGTGGTGACGAAGGCCTGCCCGTAGACGGCCTTCCAGAGCGTCGTGAAGTTGTCCAGCGTGAAGCCGCCGGGGTCGAGCGAGCCCGGCACATGGGCGCGCAAACTGTACTGCACGATGGCGAGGAAAGACGCCGCGATCGCCACGGCGATCAGGATCGACGGCGAGGCAAACCAGCCAAGGAAAGGGCGCTTCGACATCGGCGTCGTCTGCTCCTGCGCGAGAGTGTCCCGGCGAGGGGGCCGCCGGGACGGGTCGGACTCAGTTGCCGGCGATCATGTTTTCCGAGAACCACTTGCGCCATTCCGCGGTCTTCTCGGCGCGCAGCTCGTGCGGGATGATCAGGGTCTGGCTCTCCCACTGCTCGGGCGTGGTGAAGATGCCGGGGAGCGACGCCAGCTCCTCGGGAAGCTCCACGTTTGACACGACCGGGCTGCCCTTCTTGATCTCGGCGATCTGCGCCTGCACCTCAGGGTCGAGCGCGGCGTTGAGGAACTCGTAGGCGAGGTCGACCTTCTCCGTTCCGGCGGTGATGCCCATCGTGTCGACGCCGAGGACCGCGCCCTCCTCGGGGATCGCCAGCGCCACGTCGAGACCCTGCGACTTCATGTGATAGGCGTTCATCGACAGCAGGATCTGCACCGGGGTTTCGCCGGTGGCCAGCAGCTGCTGCGAGTTGGCGTCGTTGGTGTAGAAGGCCTTGAAGTTCGGCTTCAGCGCCAGGAGCTTCTCGGTCGCGTCCTGCCAGTTCTCGATGTCGACGCCCTCGAGCTTGGCGGAGACGGCGATGATGTGGGAGGGGTCGAAGTCGGGCGCGGCGATCATGCCTTCCAGTTCCGGCGACCACAGGTCGTTCCAGCTGTCGAAGGTGATGCCGTCGGGCACCATGTCGGGCAGGTAGCCGATGGTGTAGACGTAGGCCCAGGCGCCGATGTGGAACGGGCTGATCTTCGCCTGCTCGACGAGATGTTCCGCATTCGGAATCTTCGACAGGTCCAGCTCTTCGAACAGCCCGTCGTTGGCGTAGAGCCAGCCGATGTGCGAGGTCGTGAAGGTGACGTCGCTTTCCGGGTTGTCGCGGCTCAGCTTGGCCTGGTTCAGCCGGTCGATCGTGCCGCCGGTGATGAATTCGACCTCGACGCCGGTCTCTTCGGTGAACTTCTTGCCGATGGTGTCGGCGATCAGGTCGCGAAAGCTGCCGCCCCAGCTCGACACGACGAGGGTCTCGGCGGAGGCGGCCTGAGCGAGGAGGCTCAGTGCCGCGGCGGTCAGTAGGAGACGTTTCATCTGGACTGTCCTGTTGGTTGACGAGAGTGGCGCGGCAATTCAGCGGCCTGCCGCCTGGTGGCCGACCCGGCGGATCGCTCCGCCGTCGGTTTCATCCGCAGGGCCAAGGCTTGCCTGCGCTCGGGTCGTGAGGCGGTGGCCGTCGGCGCCGCTCACGGGGACTCGGGGCGCGGCCTAGTACCCGCGCGATCGGGAGACCTCGTTGATCAGCGCGCCTCCGGTCTGGACGGCGCGAATGTTGGCGGCGATCTGCGGCGCGGCGCTGTCGGGCAGCGCGACCGAGGCCAGATGCGGCGTGATCAGGACGCCCGGAAGCGTCCACAGCGGGTGATCGGGGGCGAGCGGCTCGGAGGTGAAGACGTCCAGCGTGGCGCCCGAGAGGTGGCCCGAGCGGAGCGCCTCGACGAGGGCCGCCTCGTCGACCACCGCCCCGCGCGACACGTTGATGAACGCCGCCCCCGGCTTCATCGCGGCGAAGGCGGCCGCGTCCAGCCGCTCGCGCGTCTCCGGCGTCAGCGGGAGCATGCATACGACGATGTCGGCCTTCGCCAGCAGCGCGCCGAGCGCGTCGTCGCCGCAATGCACCGTGACGCCGGCGAGGTCCTTCGGGCGGGTCGCCCAGCCGTGCGTGTCGTAGCCTTGCCGGGCGATCTCGGTCGCCGCCAGCGCGCCGAGCTCCCCCAGGCCGAGCACGGCGACGGTCGTCTCGCTCGCGGCCCGCGGGTGCTTGTAGGCCCATTCGGAGCGGGCCTGCGCGGCTTCGAAGTGAGGGATGTCGCGCGCGTGACGCAGCACCGCGAAGAGCACGAACCCGGCCATCATCCGCCCCATCTGGGGGTCGGAGAGGCGCGTGATCGGCACGTCCGGCAGGTCGTCCCGTGCCACCAGCCGGTCGACCCCGGCGCCGAGATTGATGACGAGTTCGAGGTTGGGGAAGCGCGCGAAGAAGCCGGCCGGCGGCATCCATACCAGCGCGAAACGAACGGTCTCGGGATCGGTGACGGCGTGAGCCTCCTCGATCCGGACGTGCCCGTCCAGGTGCGGGGCGAGCGCGTCGCGCCAGACGTCGAACGGGTCGAGACCGCTGTGGAAGACGAGCGTATCGGTCATGCCGCGGGCTCGGCGATCAGCTCGCCCATCGCCGCCAGGCCGAGGAGATAGCCCTTAAGGCCGAGGCCGGCGATCACCCCCGTCGCCGCCTTGGAGATGTACGAGTGGTGGCGGAACGGCTCGCGCTTCCAGATATTGCTCATGTGGCACTCGATGATCGGCCCCTCGAATGACAGGAGCGCGTCGAGGATCGCGATCGAGGTGTAGGTGAGCCCGGCGGCGTTGATCAGCAGCCCGGCGCAGCTCTGCCGCGCCTCCTGGATCCAGTCGATCAGGACGCCCTCGTGGTTCGACTGGCGGAAGTCGAGCGCGAACCCCAGTTCGCCGGCACGGGCGAGGCACGCGGCCTCGATCTGGGGGAAGCTGTCGCTCCCGTAGGTGCCACTTCGGTCGAGCCCGTAGAGATTGGCATTGGGGCCGTTGAGGAACATGACACGCTTCATGCGGCGATCCTTATTGCTTCAGGGTGCGTCGCTGTGGGGGCCAGCCGAGGCCGGGTCAGGCCTTTTCGTAGGCGACATAGTTGCGCTGAACGCCGATGTGGGTCGCGATATACTTCGCGTCGTACCAGCAGCCGTAGATGAACGAGGAGGCGCGGTTCGTCAGTTCGGGCAGGCCGAGGAAGTATATCCCGGTCTCCGCCGAGATTCCGCGCTTGTGAAACGGTGTCCCATCCGGGTGGAAGGCGTCGACCTGGAGCCAGCCGAAGTCGAACTTGTAGCCGGTCGCCCAGATGATGGTGGCGACGCCGGCCTCGGCGAGGTCCAGCCGGAGGACCGGGTCGGCGATACAGTCCGGGTCGGCGTCGATCGTCCACGCTTCCGGCTCCGGCGGCAGGCCGATGCCGTTCCGCTCGACGTAGGCGTCCGCCTCGCGCAGCACGTCGAGGTAGGCGGCGTCGCCTTCCTTGATGTTCGCGGCGAGGTCGTCCGCGATCTCGATCACGCCGTCGTGGTAGGCCGTGGTCATGCCCAGCACGGTGATGCCCATGTGGCCGAGGCGGCGGAAATCGACGGTCCGCCCGCCGTCGTAGCCGCTGACCGCGAAGGCGACGTGCTTCTTCTTGGCGGTCGTCTTGATCTCGTCCCACTTGCCCAGGACGCCGAGCCACCAGACATAGTCGCGGTTGCGGTACGACCGGGGCGGGCGATAGTGCTCGCCGATCGACAGGTACACCTCGCGGCCCGCGCGCCGCAGCTCCTCGGCGATCTGGCAACCCGACGCGCCGCCGCCGACGACGAGCACCGCGCCCGGCGCCAGCTGGTCGGGGTTGCGATAGTCCGACGAGTGGATCTGCGCCACGCCCGCGCCCTCGGGGACGATCTTCGGGAAGGCGGGCACCTGGAACGGCCCGGTGGCGGCGACGACGCGCTGCGCCTCGATGGCACCCTGCGAGGTCTCGGCGATGAAGCCCGGCCGCCCCGGGCACCGTGTCACCCGCGTGACCTCGACCTCGGTGCGGATCGGTGCGTCGATCATCCGGGCGTAGTCGTCGAAGTACCGCGCCATGCGCTCCTTCGGCGGGAAGACGTCGGGACCGACGTCGTCGAACTCGAGATTCGGGAAGCGGTCGTGCCAGGCAGGGCCGTTGGCGACGAGAGAGTCCCACCGCTGGGAGCGCCAGCGCTCGGCGACCCGGCCCCGCTCGAGGACGATGTGCGGGATCCCCATCGCCGTCAGGTGCTCGCTCATCGCAATTCCGGACTGACCTCCTCCGACGATGAGCGTGTCCGTTTTTTCGGCGGTCATATTCACTTCCCGGATTGAGATCGCCGCACGGCCCCGCATGGTCGGACCTCCCTCCGGCGCAGCGCCGACGGGGAGCCTTGCCAGGGCGGATGTGGCGTTTCTTTAGGCCCGCACAAATTGCGTGCAGCGGCGCGATGAGGAAAGAAGGAAATTTCATATCAGCGCGCAGGAAAAAGCTGCGTTTGGGCCCCGCCGGGAATCACGCGGGGCTTCGCGCATCGCACGGCGTCGTTCTCCGAGGCCGTGGTGCGGGGTCCTCCCGCGGGGGCGCCGACGGCCCCGCGGGAGGCGAGAGGGCGCCGTCAGCGCGCCGCGTGAAGGCCGTTCAGCTCCGCCATCGTCGCGTCGTCCAGCGTCAGGGCCGCGGCGGCGACGTTGTCGCGCAGGTGCGCGCGCGTCGACGTGCCGGGGATGACGAGGATGTTGGGGCTGCGTTGCAGCAGCCAGGCGAGGGCGACCTGCTGCTTGGATCGGCCGAGCCGTTCGGCGATGCGCGTCAGGCCTTCCATCTGGATCGGCCAGAAGCCGCCGAGCGGGAAGTAGGGGACATAGGCGATGCCGGCCTCGGCCAGCGTGTCGATCAGTGCGTCGTCCTCGCGCTGAACCAGGTTGTAGTGGTTCTGCACGCACACGATGGGCGCGATGTCGCGCGCCGCCCGCAGCTGGTCCGCCGTCACCGTGCTCACGCCGATGTGGCGCACCAGTCCGTCGTCCTGCAACGCCTTCATCGCCCGCATCGGCGCGGCGATGTCGTCCTCGGGGCCGCCCATGCGCAGGTTGACGACGTCCATCGCCGCCAGGCCCAGCCGCCGCAGGTTGTCCTCCACGGACCGGCGCAGGAAATCCGCGTCGCGCCTGAGGTTCCAGTTGCCGGCATCGTCGCGCCAGGCGCCGACTTTGGTGACGAGCGTGAGGTCGTCCGGGTAGGGGGCGAGCGCCTCGCGGATCAGCGTGTTGGTGACGTGCGGGCCGTAGAAGTCGCTGGTGTCGATATGGTCGACGCCGAGGGCGATCGCCTCGCGCAGCACGGCGCGGGCCTCGTCCGGATCCGCGGGCGGGCCGAAGACGTGCGGGCCGGCGAGCTGCATCGCCCCGTAGCCCATGCGGTTGACGACGATGTCGGTGCCGGGGAACTGAAACCGCCCGGCGGCGGATGCTTGGATCTGGTCGCTCATGGTCACCTCGTTGGATGACGATGCAGGTAGGCGATCGGTCTGGCTGGAGTATCGAGGCGCAACCGAATAGGTTGTTCGGTATGGCGAACAATGACGCCTTCCCGCTGGACGACCTCACGGTGTTCCTCGCCGTCGCCGAGCATGGCGGCTTTCGCGCCGCCGCCAAGCGGCTGGGCCGCGCCCCCTCGACCGTCAGCGCCACCGTGACCCGGCTGGAGGCGCAGATCGGCTCGCCGCTGTTCGCCCGCACCACCCGCAGCGTCCGGCCGACCGAGGTGGGGTTGGCACTCGAGGAGCGGGTGCGGCCGCTGGTCTCGGAGGCCCGGCAGGCGCTGGAGATGGCGCGGACCGACGGGACGGTCGTGCGCGGGCCGCTCCGCCTCAACGTGCCCGGCGCCGTCATGATCGACATCCTGCCGCCCGTCGTCGACCGCTTCCTCGCCCGTCACCCGGATGTCGAGGTGGAGCTGGTCGTCGACGACCGTTTCGTCGATGCGATCGCCGCGGGCTGTCACGCGGGCGTGCGCTACGACGAGGCGCTGGAGCAGGACATGATCGCCGTGCCGTTCGGCCCGCGGCGGCAGCAGTTCGCGGTGGCCGCGGCGCCGGGCTACCTGGAGCGGCGCGGCGTGCCACGGCACCCGTGCGAGCTGCCGGCGCACGACGGCATTCTCTTCCGATTCGGCAGCGGCGCGCTGACGCGCTGGGAGCTGGAGCAGGGAGACCGGGTGTTCGAGGCGCAGCCCCGCGCGCGGCTGATCCTCAGCACCACCGCCGTCGCGGCCGGGATCGGCCACGCGATCGCCGGGGCCGGACTGATCGGCACCTTCCGCAACTGGTTGGAGCCGAGTTTCGCGGACGGTCGGCTCGTCCCGGTGCTCCAGTCCTGGTGGCCTGCCTTCGACGGGCCGAAGCTCTATTATCCGAGCCGCTTCATGCCGAGCCCGCTGCGCGCGTTCGTCGACCTGATCCGCGAGGAACGGGGTCAGTCGTAGGGCGTCACCGCGTCGGCCGTCATGACGTAGCCGACGCGCGCGAGGTCGGTCTCGGTCGTCATCGTGCCGAAGGTTCCGGTGACGGTGTAGGCCGAGAAGAGGCCGCGGATGCCGACCGGCCGGTCGCTGGTGACGAACACCAGCTGGTTGGGCGGCGGGGGCGGCACATGGATGCAGGCGCCCACGAACGGGACCAGCATGAAACTCGTGACCCCCTCGGCGGTATAGTCGAGCGGGATGACGAAGCCGGAGAGGCTGACCGTCCGACCGTCATAGGTGTGCACCACGTCGACGCCGCCCGGCACGTCGCCGAGCTGGCCGTGCTGGACGAGGCCGCGCGGCGTCGTCAACCGGCGGTCCTGCGGCGTGAGGCCGAGCCGCCGCTCCATCTCGTCGACGGGATCCGGCGCGGCGGCGGCCGCCGGCGGGATGAGGTCGCCCCAATCGATCGCGATCGGCTCGGCGCCGGCGGCCCCAGGCCCGGCGAGGCCGACGAATGCGGCGAGGACGGTGGCGAGGATGGTGCGCATCGGTGGCTCCCTCAGGTTTTGACGCTCATGCCATCGGCCAGCGACATGCGGTAAGCCCGCACCGCCGGAACGAGGCTGATCAGGACGCCGGCGCCGACGACGGCCGCGAGCATCAGCCATTCGGCACCGGTCGGCGGGGCAATGGCGAGGTAGAGGCCGAACGCGCTGTCGATCATCGGCCGCAGCGCGAAGAGGCCGGCATAGAGGAGCCCAGCGCCCGCCGCGACGCCGGCGAGGCAGATCAACCCTGCCTCGGTCACCAGCAGCGTGAGGATCGTGCGGGGGCGGGCGCCGAGCGCGCGCAGGATCGCCATCTCGCGCCGCCGCTCGTTGAGCGAGGCGAGGATCATCGTCGCGAGGCCGAGGAGCGCGGTCGCCACCACCATCGCCGACACCACCGTCAGTGCCGTCTCCGCGACGCCGACGATGCCCCAAAGCTCCTGCAGCGCGATGCCGGGGAGGACGGCCAGCAGCGGCTCCGCGCGATATTCGTTGATCGCGCGTTGCAGGGTGAAGATCTGAAGGCGGGACTTCACGCCGATCAGCGCCGCGGTGATCGCCCGCGGTCGCAGGTCCATCCCGCGAACGGCGTCGGCCGAGACGGCCGCGCCCGGCATCCGCGCCCCGCTCTGCCAGTCGACGTGGATCGCCTCGATCGCGGCGAGACCGACGTGCACGGTGCGGTCCACCGGGGTGCCGGTCTTCTTCAGGATGCCGGCGACGCGGAACGGCTTGTCGTCATGCGCGGTGAAGGAGGCGAGACCGTGGGCGACGACGATCTCGTCGCCCACGGCGTAGCCGAGCTCGGCGGCGACGTCGGCGCCCAGCACCGTGTCGAACAGGTCGTCGAAGCGGGTGCCGGCGGCGAGTTCCAGCGCGCGGTCGCCGCGGGTGCGGTAGTGCTCGAAATAGCCGTCGGTGGTGCCCAGGACACGGAAGCCGCGATGGCTGTCCCCCAGCGAGAGAGGCACCGCCCAGTCGACCTCGGGTCGCGAGGCGATCTCCTCGAAGCTCTCCCAGGTGACGTTGTTGGTGGCGTTGCCGATGCGGAAGACGGCGTAGAGCAGGAGCTGCACCCCGCCCGAGCGCGCACCCATGACGAGGTCGGTGCCGGAGATGGTGTCGGCGAAGCTGGCTCTTGCGCTGGTGCGGATCTTCTCGGTGCCGAGGAAGAGGGCGACCGAGAGCGCCACGGCGAAGATCGTGAGCAGCGCGGTCAGCCGGCGATTGAGAAGCGAGGCGGCCGCGAGGCGCAGGAGCATCATGCCGCCCGCGCCCCTGCCCGCTCCGTCCGCACGATGTCGGTCAGGGCGACGACCCGGTCGAATTGGGGGGCGAGGCGCGCGTCGTGGCTGACCATGAGGAGGCCGGCGTGCGCGGCGCTGGTCTGTGCGGCGAGAACGTCGAGGAAGGCGGCCTGAGCGGAGGCGTCGAGGGCGGAGGTCGGCTCGTCGGCGACGACGAGGCGGGGCGAGCCGATCAACGCGCGGGCGACCGCGACGCGCTGCTGCTGGCCGACGCTGAGCCGGCCGGCCGGCGCCGCGACGACCGCCTCGTCGAGCCCCAGCGCGGCGGCGAGGCGCAACGCCTCGGCACGGTCGCGCCCCTCGACCCGCCTGCGCCGCTCGGGCGCGAAGGCGAGCGCGAGGCGGATATTGTCCAGTGCGGTGGCGTAGGGGAGGAGGTTGAACATCTGGAAGACGATGCCGATGCGCTCGGCGCGGAAGCGATCGCGCGCGCCGGCGGAGAGGCGGGAGAGGTCGGTGCCGGCCACCTCGACCTGCCCGGCGGACGGGGCGAGGATGCCGCAGATAAGGCCCAGAAGCGTCGACTTGCCGGCGCCGGACGGGCCGAGGAGGAGGACCCGCTCGCCCGCCTCGACGGTCAGCGCCGGGCAGGTGAGCGCGAACCCGTCCCGGCCCGGATAGGCGAAGACGACGTCCCGCAGCGCGAGCGCGAGGTCGGCCACGGGTCAGCGCAGCGGCAGGGTGGGATCGTCGCGGCGGACTTCGGCCTTCGCGGCGCCGGCGTCGGTCACGACCGTCGCCTCCACCTCCTGGGCATTGGCGAAGACGTCGAAGAAGAGGAGGCCGACGGCCGCGAGGTGGTCCGGGGCGTCGCAGGCGAAGGCGTAGCGGGCGTGGAACTCGCTGTGACCGCCGTGCTCCCGAGACGCGTGGGCATCCTTGCCCTGCGCAGGCTCGTCCTCGGCATGCGCCTCGTGGTCTTCGGCGTGGTCCTCCGCGGCGTGGTCGTGGTGCTCCTCGCCCGCGTGGTTGTGGTCGTCGTCGTGCTCGCCGGTGTGGAGATGGGCGACCACTTCGGCGAGGCGGCAATGCGCGGCATCGTCGAGGAGGAAGAGCTCGCCCGGCCGCGTGAACTGGCCGATCGCGCTCGCGACGGCGTCCTTGTCGGCCGCGCTGCTCGCCGCGTGCTCGAAGCCGACGATGTCCATACCGGGGGCGTGCAGGTCGAGGGTGAGGGTCCCGTCTTCCAGGGCGACGTCGAGCGTGCTGACGCCGTGGACGTGGGCCCCCAGCTCGCGATGCTCCTGCGCGGCGGCGGTGACGGTCAGGCCGGCGAGCGCGGCGGCGGCGATGAGGGACTTGGTCGGCATGGGAGGGTCTCCGGTCGCAAGGGCACGTGTGGCCGTGTGCTCGCGGTGACTCCTAACGCACTCCGTTCGGTTGTACAATATAACATTCATGACACTGTGACCGTGTCCCCCTCGGTCGTGGCGCAGTTGGCGCACCGGCCCTTCAGCTCGACCGTCGCATGCTCCATCGTGAAGCCGGCCCGCTCCGCCTGGTCGGCGAGCACCGCGCGCACCACGGCGCCGTTCAACTCCTCGGTGCCCTTGCACTCGGTGCAGATGGCGAAGACCGGAACGTCGTGCTGGTGGTGCGGGTCGGTGCAGGCGATGTAGGCGTTCATCGATTCGAGCCGGTGCACCTGCCCCTTGTCGACCAGTTGCTCCAGCGCCCGATACACCGTCGGCGGGGCGGAAATCCCGTGCGGGCGCACGCTGTCGAGCACCTGATAGGCGCTCATCGGCCGGCCGCAGGTGCGCAGCGCCGCGTAGATCTGCTCGACGTTCCGTCCCGCCGGGCGAGAGCGTTTCATACCCAATCCTCCACACACACGGCCGCAGCCACGAGGACCATATAATGTCGCCTCCCGGCATCGCCGAGCAACAGCGCTCTCGCCTCCTCCTCCGGCGTAGCGCGTCCCGCCCGGTCGCTCCGGTGGAGGGAGGGCACGGCGATGTCACAAGGTTGGAGGACGGCGCGCGTCAGGCCACATCGGCTCGGCCCCAGCGGGGGAAGGGGTCGGGCAGGTGGCGATAGGCGTCGGGATCGAACTCGGTCCCGTCCGTGGCGCCATGGAGGCAGTCGTCCAGCGCGGCGCGGATCGCGGCCTCGTCCATCGCGCGGCCGATGAAGACCAGCTCCTGGCGCCGGTCGCCCCAGCCGAGCGCCCAATGCCGCCGCATCATCGCTCGCCATTCGGAACTCTCCGGCCAGCGCTCGCGCGGGACCGACGCCCACCACAGGCCCATCGCCCCGGTCCGGCACATGGCCCCCGCGAGGCTGAACTCGGCGACCCAGGCCGGTCGCGTCGCCAGCCAGAAGAGCCCCTTCGCGCGGATCAGGCCGGGGAAGGCGCGCGCGGTGAAGGCGGCGAATTTCTGCGGATGGAACGGCCGCCGCGCACGGTAGACGAAACTCGACACGCCATATTCCTCGCTTTCCGGCACATGGTCGGCGAAGTCGTGCAGCTCCTTGTACCAGCGCGGGTGTGCCCGGGCGCGCGCGAAATCGAAGGCGTGCGTGTCGAGGACGTCGCCGAGGGCGACGTGGCCGAAGTCGGTCTCGATCACGTGCGCGTCGGCGTTGAGCGCGCCGATCACCGCGCGGACTGCCGCGCGAGCCTCCGCATCCACCATGCCGATCTTGTTGAGGACGATGACGTCGGCGAACTCGATCTGGTCGACGAGGAGGTCGACCAGCGTGCGCGCGTCGAGGGCACCGGCGACCTCGCCCCGGTCCCGGAGGAAGTCGTGGCTGGCATAGTCGCGCAGGAGGTTCGCGGCGTCGACGACGGTCACCATCGTGTCGAGCCGTGCGACGTCGGAGAGAGAGGCGCCGTGCTCGTCGCGGTACTCGAAGGTCGTTGCGACCGGGAGCGGCTCGGCGATGCCGGTCCCCTCGATGACGAGATGGTCGAACCGGCCGGCCTCGGCAAGGCGGCGAACCTCGGCCAGCAGGTCGTCGCGCAGGGTGCAGCAGATGCAGCCGTTGGTCAGCTCCACGAGGGTCTCGTCCGTCCGCGACAGGTCGCCGCCGCCCGCGCGCACGAGGTCGGCGTCGATGTTCACCTCGCTCATGTCGTTGACGATGACCGCGATTCGTCGCCCGTCGCGGGTGTTCAGGATGTGATTGAGGAGCGTCGTCTTCCCCGCGCCGAGGAAGCCGGACAGCACGGTCACCGGCAGCCGCCCGCCCGCTCCGCGCCTCGTTCCCAAGTCCATTGCCTCTGCGATCATCGCGACCTCCATGTGTTATAATATAACATTAGAAGTCGACGGTCGGTGGCGCAAGCGATCGCCCGGGCGCGCCGACACGGTCAGGGCGTGGCCGGGGTTCTCTCCCACGGCAGGACGTACCGCTCGCCCGCCACCTCGCCGCGGACCAGCGACACGCCGAACGCGCGGGCGATCCGTGCGTCGGTCAGCACCTGCTCCGGGGAACCGGCGCACAGTGCCCGGCCCTCCGCGAGCAGCACCAACCGGTCGCAGAAGCGGGAGGCGAGCGTCAGGTCGTGGAGCACGATGGTGACGGCGGTGCCGGCGCGGGCGGTCCGGCGCAGCAGCTCCATCGCCTGCAACTGGTGGTGCGGGTCGAGCGCCGTCAGGGGTTCGTCCGCCAGTAGGAACGGCGCGCCCACCGCCAACGCCCGTGCCAGCAGGACGCGCATCCGCTCACCGCCCGACAGCGTGTCCGCCCGCCGCCCGGCCAGCGCGGCGACCCCGGCGGCGTCCATCGCCGCGGCGACCGCGTGCGCCGCATCGGCACCGGCACCGAAGCGCGAGGCATAGGGCAGGCGCCCGAGCGCGACGACTTCGTCGACCCGGATCGGCCAGTCGATCGAGGCGCCCTGGGCGAGGTAGGCGATGGTGCGGGCCCGGATCCGCGGGGCGAGCGTCGCCACCGGCCGGTCGCCGGCCAGCACCGTCCCGCCCGCCGGCCGCGCGAGGCCCGCCAGCACCCGCAGGAGGCTCGATTTACCGGCGCCGTTCGGCCCGATCAGGCCGACGATCTCGCCCGGCGCCAGCGCGAGGTCCACGCCGGAGAGGACCGTCCGCCCGCCCCGCGCCACGCTCACCGCGCTCGCCATCAGCCGCGTCATGCCGAGCGCCTCAGTCGCAGGATCAAGAGCAACAGGAACGGCGCGCCGAGCAGCGCGGTGACGACGCCGAGTTTCAGCTCCGGCCGTATTGGGAGGAGGCGGACCGCGGTGTCGGCCGCCAGCACCAGCGCCGCGCCGGCGAGGCCGCTCACCACCAGGAGCCGCCCCGGACGGTGCCCCACCAGCGGGCGCATCAGGTGCGGCGCGACGAGGCCGACGAAGCCGATCGAACCGGAGACCGCCACCGCGCTCCCGACCGCCAGCGCCGCTCCGGCGACGATCTTCAGCCGCAACGCGGAGAGGCGGAAGCCGAGGCTCTCGGCGGTCTCTTCGCCCAGCGTCAGCGCGTCGAGCGCCGGTGCGGCGCCGAGGGTGACAGCCCATCCGAGCGCCATCAGCGGCGCGGCGAGCGCGACGTGCTCCCAACTCCGGTCCGCCAGCGAGCCCATCAGCCAGAAGACGATCTCGAGCGCGGCGTAGGGGTTGGGGGCGAGGTTGAGGGCCAGCGCCGTCAGCGCTCCGCACAGGCTCGACAGCGCGACCCCGGCGAGGATCAGCCCCATCGTCCCCGTCCCGCGTCCGGCGAGCGCGTAGACGGCGAACGTGGCGAGGAAGGCGCCGCCGATCCCCCCCAGCGGCAGGGCCAGCGCGAAGGCGCCCGCGAGGCCGGAGTAGAACGACAGAACCGCGCCGAGCGCGGCAGCTGCGGAGATGCCGATGATGCCGGGGTCCGCCAGCGGATTGCGCAGGAGCCCCTGCATCGCCGCGCCGACGATGCCGAGGCTGAACCCCACCAGAGCCCCCACGAGCGCCCGTGGCAGCCGCAGCTCGACGAGGACGATCCGTGCCACGCTCTCCCGCCCGGCCGCCCAGTCGCCGAACGCCGCGACGAGGTCGAGCGGGGCATAGCCGATGGCGGTGGAGGCGGCGAAGAGCGCGATGGTCAGCGCCGCGAGGCCCGCGGTGAGGGCGCGCAGACGGCCGGGCGCCGCGCTCACCGCCCGGCCTCGCCGCGGCGCGCGACACGCGCGGCATGCGCGGCATCGGCCAGGATCCGCACCGCCTCGCCCAGTTGCGGGCCCGCGCAGGTCCACAGCCGCGAGGGCACCGATGCGGTCACGATCCGCCGCCCCAATCGCCGCAGCGCCGGGTGCGCCAGGAGTTCGGTCGCGAGCGCGGGGACCTCGCCGGCCTCCGCGTCGACGATCAGCACCTCGATCCCTGCCGTCACGATCGCCTCCAGGGGGAGCCGGCCATAATTCTCGATCCCCAGTTCCGGCGCGACGTTGGCGAGGCCGGCCCGTGCCATCAGCTCCGCCACCAGCGACCCGGCGCCGACCGTGAAGCCGTTGGGGTCGAGGACGATCGCGCGCGGCGGCGCACCGTCGGCCGCCACCGCCGCCACGCCGCGATCCAACTGCGCGACCAGGGCCGCCCCCCGCTCCGATGCGCCGATCCGGTCGGCGAGGCGCGTGATCGTGGCGCGCGCCGCCGCGAGCGTGGCCGGCGGGTCGACGAGCGCGACCTCCACGCCGAGGCGCCGCAGGAAGGCGGTGGCGGTCGCCGTGGTGTACCGGCCCGCGACCACGAGGTCCGGCGCCAGTGCGACGACCTCTTCGGCCTGACCGTGGTTGGCGACGCGCCGCCGCGCCGCCGCCGCGAGGGTCGACACCGCCGGATCCTGCGACAGCCACGTCACCGAGACGACCCGCTCCGGCGCGAGGCGCAGCAGCAACTCGTCGGCGCACAGGTTCATCGAGACGATCCGTTGCGGCGCTTGGGCGGCGGCCGCTCCCGCGAGCACGAACGACGCCGCGAGCACCGCGCCCAGCCGCTCGCCCCGCCGAGGGGACGGCCCCCGCCCGCGCATCAGAAGGCGAGCTTCAGGCCGGCCACGATGCCGATCCCCTTGCTGCCGTAGCCGGCGACCTCCTCGTAGCGTGTGTCGAGGAGGTTCTCCACGCGGCCATAGACTTGCGCGTTCGGGCCGATGTCGTAGGTGGCGGCCACGTCGATCAGCACGAAATCGTCCAAGGTCACGCGCCGGGTCGTGTAGTCGGCATTGTAGAAAAGGTCCTGTTGCTCGCCGGTATAGGTCACGCCCAGGTTGATGGACGCCCGGTCGTGCCAGAAGCGATAGTCGACGTCGAGGCTCGCCTGATGCGCCGGCTGGCGCACCAGGCGCCGGCCCGTGGCATCCTCGCCAGGGGTGTAGGTGTAGCTGCCGCGCAGGGTGAGGTCGGCGAGCGGGGTCGCCATCAACCCCAGCTCCACACCCTGGATCGTCGAGGTGCCGGCGACGTTGATCGACGTCTGCCCGGTCCCCTGGATCAGATCGCTGATGCGTTGGTTGAAGTAGGTCGCCTGCAGCAGCAGTCGCTCGCGCCAGACCCATTGATCGACGCCGACGTCCCAGCCCTGCGCCGACTCCGGCGTCAGATCCGGGTTGCCGCGGTAGGTGTCGGTATAGCCGTACAGCTCGAAGAGAGTGGGGTTCTTCACCCCTGTGCCGTAGCTGGCGCGCAGCTTCGTGCCGGTCGCGTCGAACGTGTAGGCGGCGGTGAGGCGGAAGGTGGTGTCGTCGGCGAAGCGGTCGTTCCAGTCGTGCCGGACGCTGCCGGTGAGGAAGAGGTCGTCCCACAGGCCGAGCCGGTATTGGCCGGCGAGGCTCGTCTGCTCGACCGAGCGATCGAACGCCGAATAGCTCGACGCGGTGTCCGCCGCATCGCGCTGGTGCTCCACGAGAAGCGTGAGGTCGTGGCGCGCGGGGACCAGGAACGCGGACGTCAGCCCCAGGTCCGACTGGTAGTCGATCTTGGTGCGGTCGCCGATGCTGGTGCTGGTGACGACGTCGCCGGCGAGATAGTCGTTGTCGAAGTGGGAGCGGGCGATCCCGACGCGCTGGCGCCAGCGGCCGTCGAACAGCGCCAGCCGCCCGTCGACCCGGCCGAAGAGCTGAAGCCCCTCCGACCCGCCGTCCCCGTCCACCGGACCGACCCCGCCGAGGAAGTCGTCGCTCTCGGCGCGGTAGTCGGTCACCCGGCCGACCGCGTCCAAGCGCAGGATGTCGAGCGGCTGGAAACCCAGTTTGCCGAACGCCGTGAGGTTGCGGTAGCCATCCGCCTCGTCGTTCCCGTTCCACGCCGCGGCGCTGGAGACGCCGTCGGTCCGCAGTCCGCCGGCGCTCGCATAGTAGTCGAACTTGCCGACCGCGCCGCCGGCCGACATCGCCCCCGAGGCGAACCCCTGCGAGCCCCCCTCGGCGAAGCCGGCCACCGTCGGCGCGCCCGTCCCCCGCTTGGTGACGATGTTGACCACGCCGCCGATCGCGTCCGACCCGTAGAGCGCGCTCTGCGGCCCACGCAGCACCTCGATCCGCTCGACGCCTTGGGCGAGGAGGTGCGCGAAGTCGAACTCCGAGCCGCTCGCCGGGTCGTTGACCTCGATGCCGTCGATGAGGACAAGCGTCTGGTTGGCCTCGGCGCCGCGCAGGCGCAGTTGCGTCAACCCGCCGGTCGGACCGCTGCGGCCGACGGTGACGCCGGGCACCGTGCGCAACACGTCCGAGACGACACGGACCTGCCGTTCGTCCAGCTCGGTGCTGTCGATCACGGTGACGGCGCTGCCGACGGCGCGGGTCTCGGTCGGTGTCAGGTTGGGCGTGACGACGACCTCGTCGAGCTGGATGGGCGGGGCGGTCTGCGCCGTCGCGGGGCGGGAGAGAGGCAGGAGCGCAGCGGCGCAAAAGAAGGCAATTCGGCTCGTGGAGCCGAGGGACGGATCGCGCATTGGGACCTCATGCGGCACGTATCGGAACGTCACCGCGAACGAAGGCCGACCCGCGCGCACCACCTCGGGCACGTTCGATTCGATCATCTCCCGTCGACACACCCCGTCCGACGATCCCGCGTGTGACCGCGATGTGACGGCAGGTCTCCTGGCTCACGGGTCGTCCGTCCGGCGTCGCCTTCCCAGGCCGGACTGGCCCAGTGGCATGATCGACGCCGACGTCACCGCTCACAGTTGCGGGGGCAGCCGCAGCTTCGGGCCGGAGCCGTCACTGCGTTCCCTTTTGATCCTCGCTGAGGAACCGTCGCGGCGCAGTATTCACCCTGTGTCGGCGGCGCGCAATGACGCGGCGCGCCCCGCCGCCCGGTGTGCGATTTTTGACACTGGCGCTCAGCGGGCCGCCGCGCCGTCCGCCTCGTGCCGGATCGCCGCCGTCATGCCCTGTGCCAGCATGCGCCCGAGCCGCTCGACGACAGCGCCGTGCCACGCCGCGCTCGCCGCCAGCGCCGGCGGGACGAGGCCGGCGATCGCCTCGACGTGGGCGACGATCGCCTCCGCGTCGGCCGCGTCGGTGGCGAGCGCCGCTTCACGCGGGTCGCGCAGGGCGTAGCGCGTGCCGTCCTCGCCGCGACCGCGCGTGTAGCGCAGCCACGCCGCGGCGGCGAAGGCGAACGGGGCGAGCGACTGGTTGCGCCGCATCGCCTCCAGCGCCGGCGCGAAGATGCGTTGCGGCATCTTCTGCGAGCCGTCCATCGCGATCTGGTAGGTCTGATGTGCGAGGTGCGGGTTGGCGAAGCGCGCCAGGAGGTCGTCCGCGTAGCGCTCCAGGTCGACCCCAGGCACCGGCTCCAGCGTCGCGGCCGCGGCGGTGAGATGGCGGCGGATGAGTGCGACCAGCGGTGCATCCTGCATCACGTCGCGCACATGGGCGTGGCCGGCGACGAAGCCGGCATAGGCGAGCATCGAATGCGCGCCGTTGAGCATGCGCAGCTTCATGTCCTCGTAGGGGCGCACGTCGTCGACGAAGATCGCGCCGCTCGCCTCCCACGCCGGGCGCCCGGAGGGGAAGCGATCTTCGATCACCCACTGCGTGAACGCCTCGGTCTCCACCGCAGCGGCGTCCTCGTGGCCGGTCAGCGTCTCGGCGAGCGCCAGCGTCTCTGGGCCGCGGGCGGGGGTGATCCGGTCGACCATGGTGGCGGGGAAGGCGACCTCGGCGGCGATGTAGTCCGCGAGGTCCGGCGCGGTGCGGCGGGCGAAGTCCACCAGGAGCCCGCGCACCACACGGCCATTCTCCGGAAGATTGTCGCACGTCAGCACCGTGAACGGCGCCACCCCTGCAGCGCGCCGCCGGCCGAGCGCCCACACCAGGAGACCCGCAACGCCGACCGGCGCGTCCGGGCCGGCGAGGTCGGCGGCGATCGCCGGATGGGAGAGGTCGACGCCCCCCGCCTCGCGGTCGACCCCGTAGCCCTTCTCGGTCACGGTGAGCGTCACGATCCGCGTCTGCGGTGCGCACAGGACGTCCAGCACCCGTTGCCGGTCGGTCGTGAGCGCCAGCGCCTCGGCGATCGCGCCCACGACGCGGGCGCGCGTGCCGTCCGCGTCACGCTCGATCAGCGTGTAGAGCCCGCCCTGCGGCGTCAGCTCCTCGGACGGGGCGGTGCTGCGCAGGCTGACGCCGGCGATGCGCCAGTCGCCGCCCGCCGCCGCCAGCGCGTCGTCCGTCGCCACCGCCTGGTGCGCCTTGTGGAACGCGCCGAGGCCGAGGTGCACGATGCCGACCCCGTGCGCCTCTCGCCGGTAGGCGGGCCGCGCGACGGCGCTCGGCAGGTCGTCGGTGGCGGTGAGGCGCGGGCTCACGCGGTGATCCGCGGCTCGAGCGCGCGCATCACGCCGCGCAGCTCCGCCAGACCCTTGAGGCGGCCGATCGACGGATAGCCCGGCTGTGCCCGGCGGCCGAGATCGTCGAGGATGTCCTGTCCGTGGTCGGGGCGGAAGGGGATGGAAGCGTCCGCCCGCCCGGCCGCCCGCCGGCGCGCCTCCTCCTTCAGCACCGCCTCCACGAGGGCGACCATGTCGGTGTCGCCGCCGAGGTGCTCGGCCTCGTAGAACGAGCCGCGGATGTCGGCCGTCTCGCGCGTGACGTTGCGCAGGTGCAGGAAGTGCACCCGGTCTCCGAGCCGCTCCATCATGCCCGGCAGATCGTTGTCCGGCCGCGCGCCCAGCGAGCCGGAGCACAGCGTGATCCCGTTCGCCGCACTCGGCACCGCGTCCATCACCGTCTCGTAGTGTGCCTCGGTCGACATCACCCGCGGCAGGCCGAGCAACGGGAAGGGCGGATCGTCGGGGTGGCAGCACAGACGCAGGCCCAGCTCTTCGGCCGTCGGCACCACCTCGGCCAGGAAGTCGACGAGGTGGGCGCGCAGCGTCTCCTCCGGCATCGTCGCGTACTGCGCGAGGTGGCCGCGCACGTCCTCCAGTGACATCGTCTCCGCCGCGCCGGGCAGGCCGAAGACGACATTGCCCGTCAGAGCCTCGCGCGCCGCCTCGTTCATACCGGCGAAGCGTTTCGCGGCGGCGGCCTGGAGCGCATCGTCGAAGTCCTCCTTGGCGCCGGGGCGCTGAAGGATGTGGAGGTCGAACGCGGCGAAGTCGATCAGGTCGAACCGCATGCAGGTGGCGCCGGTCGGCAGCCGGAAGGCGAGGTCGGTCCGGGTCCAGTCCAGCACCGGCATGAAGTTGTAGCAGACGACCTCGATACCCGCGGCCGCGAGGTGCCGCAGCGACTGCCGGTAGGCGTCCAGATGCGCCCGCCAGTCGCCCTGCTGCTTCTTGATGTCCTCCGAGACGGGCAGGCTCTCCACCACGGCCCACGCGAGGCCCGATGGGGCGCCGTCGGCCATGGTGCCGATCTCGCGCTGGCGCTGGGCGATCTCCTCGGGGGTCCAGACGGCGCCGGTCGGCACGTGATGGAGGGCCGACACGACGCCCTCGACGCCGGCCTGAAGTACGTCGTCGATGGACACGCGGTCGCGCGGCCCGAACCAGCGCCATGTCTGCTGCATCGTGAGATCCCCTTTCGGCACGTCGCGCCTTGTATCAGCATTTTGCCGCGTTGCTGACTAGTATGGAAGTATGGTAACGCAGCGCCCGTCTTCAGGAGAGGCGATGTTCGCGGACGTGCAACCCCAATGGGCGCTGGATCCCTCCCAGCCGATCGCCCCGCAGATCCACCGGATCCTGCGCGAGCGGGTGATCCTCGGCGACCTCACGCCCGGACATAAGATCTCCGAGACCGAGATCGCGCTCAGCTACGACATCAGCCGTCAGCCGGTCCGCGAGGCCTTCATCAAGCTCGCCGAGGAAGGGCTGATGGCGATCCGCCCGCAGCGCGGCTCGATCGTCACCAAGATCGCCTACAACGCCGTGCACGACGCCCGCTTCCTGCGCGAAGCGGTGGAGTCCGACATCGTGCGCCTGGTCGCCTCGCTCGCCGACCCTGCGCTGGTGCGCGAGCTGCGCCGGCAGATCGCGCTGCAACGCGACGTCGCCTCGACCAATCCCGCCGGCTTCATCCACCTCGACGAGACGTTTCATCGCACCCTCGCCGAGGGGGCGGGGAAGGCCGGCGCCTGGCGCGTCATCCAGGGCCTCAAGGCGCAGATGGACCGGGTGCGCTACCTCGCGCTCGGCCAGTTCCCGCTCAACCGCCTGCTGACCCAGCACATCGCCGTCGTCGACCGGATCGAGGCCGGCGACGTCGGCGGCGCGGAGGGCGCGATCCGCGTCCACCTGCGCGAAGTTCTCCGCGACCTGCCGCAGATCCTGCGCAGCCATCCGGAGCTGTTCGACCAGATGCCGGAGGGGGATCTCCCCGAACCGGTCAACGCACCATTCCACGGAGGAGGAAACTCATGACCTTCAGCAACCGACTGAAAGGCTTCGCCGCGGCGCTCGTCGCCGCCGGCATCCTGGCGGCGCCCGCCATGGCCCAGGACAAGACGCTCAAGCTTGGCCACCTCGCCAACGAGGACAACCCCTGGCACAAGGCCTCGGTGAAGTTCGCCGAGGAGCTCGAGGCGCTGACCGACGGGCGCATCACCGTCGAGGTGTTCCCCAACGAGTCGCTCGGCAAGGAAATCGACCTCATCAACGGCATGCAGCTCGGCACCGTCGACATGACGATCACCGGTGAGAGCCTGCAGAACTGGGCGCCGATGGCGGCCCTCCTGGCGGTCCCCTACGCCTACAAGTCCATCGAGCACATGGACGAAGTGGCGAGCGGCGAGATCGGCGACCAGATCGAGGCGCAGATCGTCGAGAAGGCGCAGATCCGCCCGATCGCCTACTTCGCCCGCGGCCCGCGCGACCTCACCTCCAACCGCCCGATCAAGACCCCGGCCGACCTCGACGGCCTGAAGATGCGCGTCCCCAACGTGCCGCTCTTCGTCGACGTGTGGTCGGCCCTCGGCGCGCAGCCCGGCCCGATGGCCTTCTCCGAGGTCTTCACCTCGCTGCAGAACGGCACCATCGAGGCGCAGGAGAACCCGCTCGCCCTCATCCGCTCGGCCTCCTTCAACGAGGTGCAGAGCCACGTGAACATGACCGAGCACGTCCGCTCGTGGATCTACCTCACCATCTCCGAGCTGACCTGGAGCCAGCTCTCCGACGCGGACAAGGACGCGGTGATGGAAGCGGCCGCCCGCGCGCAGGAGTACGAGCGCGGTCTCTTCGAGGAGTCGCTGGCGGCCGACCGCGAGTACCTGGAAGAGAACGGCATGACCTTCGTCGAGGTCGACGGTCCGGCCTTCCAGGCGGCGGCCAAGGACGCCGTGCTCGCCAACGTCAACGACGAGATCAAGCCGATCGTCGAGGAGCTGTTCGCGCAGTAAGCGGCGCGGCATGAGGCAACAACGACGGGTCGGCTCCGGCCGGCCCGCTCGGGGAGGGGACATGAAGGTCATCGGCCATATCATCGGCGCGTTCGTCGTGCTGGCCCGCATCGGCGTCGGTCTCGCGTTCGCGGTCCTGATCGCCACGGTGATGATCCAGGTGGTCGGCCGCTTCACCGGTGCCGGCCCGGTGTGGACCGAGGAGCTGACGCGTTACGCGCTCCTCTACCTCGTCGCGTTCGGCGCCGGCCTCGCCTTCCGCTCCGGCGACCTCGTCAACGTCGACGTCGTCTGCGAGTCGCTGCCGGGCAGGATTCCCTGGGTGCTGCGCCTGGTCGCCGCCGTCGCGACGGCGGGCCTCGCCCTCTACCTCCTCGCCGGCGCATGGCGCTTCACGTCGATCGGCAGCATGCAGACCTCGCCCGCCCTCGGCATCCGCATGCACTACGTCCACTTCACCGTCTGGCTGCTCCTGGCGCTGCTCGCCCTCTTCGCGGTGCTGCGCATCGTCGGCATGCTCGCCGGCACCGAGGACGGCGCCCCCCGCAACGCCTCCGAGGACCTCTCCTGATGGACGTCGCCATCCTCTTCCTGGTCTTCATCGGCGGCCTGATCGCGGGCATCCCGGTGGCGATCACGCTGGGTCTGTCCTCGCTCGCCTACCTCCTCGTCGCCGGGATCCCGCCGGTGGTGATGCCGCAGAAGATGTATGCGGGGATGGACGTTTTCGTCCTCCTGTCGATCCCCGGCTTCATCCTCGCCGGCAATCTGATGAACCGCGGCGGCATCACGCAGCGCATCATCCGCTTCGCCAACGCGCTGGTCGGGTGGATCCGCGGCGGCCTCGGCCTCACCAACATCGCCGCCTCGATGCTGTTCGGCGGCATCACCGGCACCGCGGTCGCGGACGCGGCCTCCATCGGCGGCGTGATGATCCCCGGCATGAAGAAAGCCGGCTACCCGGGCGACTTCTCCGCCGCCGTCACCGCCGCGTCGTCCACCGTCGGGCCGATCATTCCGCCCTCGGTGCCGATGATCATCGTCGGCGCGCTGTCGGGCATCTCGGTCGGCAAGATGTTCCTGGCGGGCGCCGTGCCGGGCATCCTCATGGGCCTCGCCATGATGGTGACGTGCTACATCATCTCCGTGCGCAAGAAGTTCCCGCACCAGCCCTGGCAGGGCGGGGGCGAGGTGGTGCGCTCCTTCGGCGGCGCGGTGTGGGCGCTGGCGATGACCTTCCTCATCATCTACGGCCTCCTCTCCGGCCTCTCGACGCCGACCGAGACCGCCATCATCGCCTCGGTCTACGCCTTCGTCGTCGGCGCCTTCATCTACCGCGAGCTGCCGTTGCGCGAACTGCCGAAGATCCTGGTCGACAGCGCGGTGTCCGCCGCCGGCATCCTGGCGCTGGTCGGGTTCGCCAACGTCTTCGGCTGGATCCTCGTCTCCGAGCGCATCCCGCAGATGATCGCCGACGGGGTGCTGTCGATCACCGACAACAAGTTCGTCGTGATCCTCCTCATCAACCTGCTTCTCCTCTTCGTGGGCATGTTCATGGAGACCATCGCGGCGCTCATCATCCTCTTCGTGCCGCTCCTGTCGCTGGCGACCGCCGTCGGCATCGACCCGCTGCACTTCGCCACCTTCGCGGTCCTCAACCTGATGATCGGCCTCACCACCCCGCCGGTGGGCGTGTGCCTCTTCGTTTGCGCCGGAATCGCGCGGCTGCCCCTGGCGCCGGTGGTGGTGGCGATCGTACCCTTCCTGGTGACGAACATCCTGGTCCTCTTCGCGGTGTCCTACTTCGCGCCGCTGGCGACCTGGCTGCCGTCCGTCCTCACGCCATAGGAGCGGCTGTCATGGAAACGCGCGTGTGCCGGC
Organism: Acuticoccus sp. I52.16.1; assembly: GCF_022865125.1. Classification (NCBI taxonomy): domain Bacteria; kingdom Pseudomonadati; phylum Pseudomonadota; class Alphaproteobacteria; order Hyphomicrobiales; family Amorphaceae; genus Acuticoccus; species Acuticoccus sp. I52.16.1. Next base: position 3,115,904 of record NZ_CP094828.1, read on the forward strand.
TCTACGGGCGGAACGACATCCGCATCGAGACCGAGAGCGTCGCCGCACCCGGCGCCGGCGGGGCGCTGGTGGCGATCGCCGCCGGCGGCATCTGCGGCTCGGACCTGCACTACTTCCAGGACGGCGGCTTCGGGCCGGTCCGGGTGCGCGAGCCGATCATCCTCGGCCACGAGGCGTCGGGCGTCGTCGTCGACGTCGGCCCCGGTGTTACGGGGCTCGCCGCCGGTGACCGGGTCGCCATCAACCCCAGCCGGCCCTGCGGCCGCTGCGCCTACTGCGCCGAGGGGATGCCGACGCACTGCCTCGCCATGCGCTTCAGCGGCTCGGCGATGCGTTTGCCGCACGAGCAAGGCCTCTTTCGCGACCGCATCGTGGTGGACGCCGCGCAGTGCGTCCCGGTGGCCGGCGACGTGACCATGAAAGAAGCGGCCTGCTCCGAGCCGCTCGCCGTCTGTCTGCACGCCCGCAACCAGGCCGGCGACGTCGCCGGCAAGCGCGTGCTGGTGACCGGCGCCGGGCCGATCGGCGTCCTGTGCGCTGCGGTGGCGCTGGAAGGCGGCGCGGCCGAGGTCGTCGTCACCGACCTTCAGGACGTGCCGCTCGCCGCCGCCGCCGGGATGGGCGCGACGCGTACCGTCAACGTCGCGCGCGACGCCGCCGCGATGGAGGCCTACGCCGCCGACAAGGGGTACTTCGACACCGCGTTCGAGTGCTCGGCCGCCGCGCCCGCGATTCGCACCGCCATCGCCTCGGTCCGCCCGCGCGGGACCATCGTGCAGGTCGGCGTGACCGGCGATCTTCCGGTGCCGATCAACCTCCTTGTGAGCAAGGAAATCCGCTACCAGGGCACGCAGCGCTTCCACGCCGAGTTCGCCCAGGCGGTGGTGATGATCTCCTCCCGCCGGATCGACCTGACGCCGATGATCTCCCCCAGCGTTCCGCTGGAGGAGGCCACCGCCGCCTTCGCCAAGGCCGGCGACCGCACGCAGGCGGTCAAGGTGCACCTCACCTTCGCGGCCTGACCCACCGCCGCCGGCCCCCGGCGCGGCCGCTTTACAGCGCCCGACCGGCCCGCTCATATTGCCGCGACGACGATATGAGCGGCGGGGAGGCCGAGCCATGATCCATTCTCGGCGAGGCCCATGCCGCACGATCCGGGACCCGCGCCCGTGATCGCCCCCGGCCCCCGCAACCTGATCACCGACGTCGACGGTATCACCGTCGGCCACGCCGGCAGCACCGCGGTCCGCAGCGGCACCACCGTACTCCTGACCGACACGCGCGCCGTCGCGGCGGCGGACGTGCGCGGCGGCGCCCCCGGCACCCGCGAAACCGACCTTCTCGATCCCTCCTGCCTCGTCGACACCATCGACGCCGTCGTCCTCAGCGGCGGCTCGTCCTACGGGCTCGACGCGGCGTCGGGTGCCGTGGCGTGGCTCGGCGCGCGGGACCGCGGCTTCCGCCTGGGCGCGACGCCGCGCGTGTCGCCCATCGTGCCGGGCGCGGTGCTGTTCGATCTCGCCAACGGCGGCGACAAGGCGTGGGGGGAAATCCCGCCCTATCGCGCCTGGGGTATCGAAGCGTGCGAGAACGCGGCGGCGGACTTCGCACTCGGCAACGTCGGCGCCGGCATGGGCGCGCTGGTGGGCGACCTCAAAGGCGGCCTCGGCTCGGCGAGCGCGATCTTCGGCGAGATGCAGGTCGGCGCGATGGTGGCGGTGAACGCCTTCGGCTCGGCCGTCGCGCCCGGCACCACCACATTGTGGGCCGCACCCTACGAGCTGGCGGACGAACTGGGCCATCAGGACGCGCTGCCGGCGAACGGTGCCGCCGCGCAGAGCCCGTTCGCCGGTTGCCGGCCGGGCGTCGAGGGGACGGCGGCCGGCGCCAACACCACGCTCGGCATCCTCGCCACCAATCTCGTCCTCACCGCGTCGGAGGCACGGCGCATCGCCATCATGGCCCAGGACGGCCTCGCCCGTGCGCTGCGTCCGATCCACTCCCACGTCGACGGGGACACGATCTTCGTCGTCTCCACCGGGAAGGTCGCGATCCCGGAGACGGATCGCCTGGTCACGCTGCTGCGCCTGGGCGCAATGGCGGCCGATACGGTGACGCGCGCGGCCGCGCGCGGCGTATATGCGGCGGACGACCTCGGCGGAGTGCCCGGTTACCGCACGCGCCGCGCCGCCGGCTGAGCTAGCCCGCCGGCGCCGCGGGGAGGGCGTCCTGCCCGTGCACGGACGTCTCGGCGCGCCAGAGACCGGAGGGGGTGCGCACCAGCGGCGGCGTCGCGAAGGCGGAGACGACGCGATCGCCCAGTCCGGCCGCCGCCAGCTCCGGCAGGGCGCGCCAGCGGTCCGTCTGGGTCATCGCCACGGCCAGGGCGCAGGGTGTCACCTCCGCCTTGGCCAGGAGCCGCAGCACCGAGCCGAGCGACGATCCGGTGCTCACCACGTCGTCCACCAGCGCGATCCGGCGGCCTTCCAGCAGCGGGCGCATGCGCGGGTCGAGGTAGAGCATCTTGGGCGCGCGGGCGCTGGAGATCGACGACGAGGGCTCGGACAGCTCCATGTCGTACCAGAACTTGCGCGTGGTCCCGAGCGCGACCAGGCGCGAGTGGCCGAGCCGCCGTGCCACCGCCTGCCCCAGCGTCAGCCCCAGCGACGGGACCGAGACGACGACGTCCGGCGCGAAAGGGGCGAGCCGCTCGGCCATCACGTCGGCGAGCGCGTCCTCCACCGCGAAGGCGGCCTGGTGGATGATCAGCGAGGCGACGGCCCGGCTGCCGCCGCTGTCCGGCAGGGCGCGGATGGGCAGCGCGATCTGCCGCCCGTCCGGCAGCGTCGCGGGGTAGACCGTGTCGAACTCCACGCCGGCGCCGACGGCGAACGTCCCCGGAGGGTAGAGCGTCTGCCACACCTCGTGCGGCAGGACCGAGGGCGCGCTCACGCGGGCCCCGCCGGGCGGACGCTGACGGGGAAGGGGCCGAGGCGGGGAGGCATGGTTGTGTCCTTCGTGGCTAAGGTGCGGCGCGCGGGCGGCGGCCCTACGCTTGGCCGATCGCGGACCGGGCGACAAGCGCCCGCCCCGCACCCCGGCTCATAGCGCGCCCGCCACGAGCCCGTCACGTACGCGCCGCGCGTCAGTCCATCACCGAGCGGCCACCGTCGACGAGCAGAATCTGGCCCGTGGTCCACGCGCCGGCCGGAGAGGCGAAGAAGACCGCCGCGCCCGCGATGTCGTCCGGCTCGCCCAGTCGCTGCATCGCATAGCTCTCGGCCACCTTCTGCGCCCGCGCCGGGTCTTCCCAGAGCGCCCGCGCGAAGTCGGTCTTCACCAGCGCCGGTGCGATGCCGTTGGCGCGGATGTTGTCCTTGCCGTAGGTGACGGCGAGGTTGCGCACCAGCTGCGCGTCGGCCGCCTTCGTCAGCGCATAGATGCCGAGATAGTCCGAGCCCTTGAACGCGGCGATCGACGAGACGACGACGATCGCCCCGTCCTTCTTCGCCTGCATCGCCGGTACGCACAGCTTGCACAGCCGCATGTTGGAGCGGACGTTGACGCGAATCGTCTTCTCGAACGCGTCGTCGGGGGTGTCGAGGAAGGGGCCGTAGTAGGGGTTCACCGCCGCGTTGCACACGAGGATGTCCGGCGCGCCCAGCTCCGCGGTGGTCTTCTCCACCAGCGCGTCGATCTCGTCGTCGTTGGAGACGTTGGCCGGAATCGGCACCGCGGTGCCGCCGGCGGCGCGGATCTCGCCCGCCACCCGCTCGCAAGCGTCCGCCTTGCGGCTGGAGACGACGACCCTGGCGCCCGCCTCGGCCATCGCCACCGCGATCGCCTTGCCGATCCCCTTGGTGGACCCCGTGATCAGGGCGGTCTTGCCCGAGAGGTCGAACAGCCTCATGCGGCGTCCTCCGCTACCTGGACGACCGTCTTGCCGAAGTTCTCGCCCTTCAGCATCGCCATGAACGCGGCCGGCGCGTTGGCGAGACCCTCGGTGATGTCCTCGCGGTACTTGATGCGCCCGTCCTTCACCATCGGCCCGACCTCGGCCAGGAAGTCGCCGTAGCGCTCCCAGTGATCCATGATGATGAAGCCGTGCACGTTCAGCTTGTTGACGAGGATGGTGCGCCACATGCGCGGCAACAGGTTGGGTCCGGGCGCGTCGCCCATGCCGAGCCCGCCGAGATTGTAGTAGGCGACCATGCCGCACACCGGGATGCGGCCGAAGGGGTTCATCAGCCCCATCACCGCCTCCAGCACCTTGCCGCCGACGTTCTCGTAGTAGACGTCGATCCCGTCCGGGCAGGCCTCGGCGAGGGCGACGCGCATCGCTTGCGTATCGGCCTGCGCGCGGTGGTCGACGCACATGTCGAACCCCAGCTCCTCGACCGCGAAGCGGCACTTGTCGGCCCCGCCGGCGACGCCGACGACGTACATCCCGAGCGCCTTGCCGAGTTGGCCGACCATCTGCCCCACCGGGCCCGTCGCCGCGCCGACGACCAGCGTCTCGCCCTTCTTCGGCCGGCCCAGCTCGGTGAGGCCGTACCAGCCGGTGAAGCCCGGCATGCCGAGGACACCGAGCGAGGCGGACGGCGGCGCATAGTCGGTCGCCGCCTTGCGGACCTGGTTGGCCGGCAACACGCCGTGCGTCGCCCAGCCGAACTGGCCGACGACGAGGTCGCCCACCGCGAACCGGTCCGAGCCGGTGGCGATCACCCGGCCGACGGTGCCGCCCTCCATCGTCGCGCCGATGTCGACCGGCTTGGCGTAGGACTTCGCGTCGTCCATCCGCCCGCGCATGTAGGGGTCGAGCGAGAGATACAGCGTTTCGACCGCGACTTCCTTCTCGGCCGGGTCGCGCAGCTCGGTGTGTTCGTGGCGGAAGTCGGCTTCGGTCGGCGAGCCCTGCGGTCGGCCGGCGAGCACGATCCGCTCCATGGGTGTGGGCACAGGAGCCTCCAGGCGTTTCTGTTTCATTGCATGCGAAACTAAGTTTCGCCTCGGGTGCCGGCAAGCGGCATCACGCGCTCAGCCGATGCCGCCGGCCGCTGGCGTCGACCGCGGCCGTCCGTCGCTGATAATAGACCACCGTCGCCGCGACGCCGACGCCGCCGATCAGTCCGATGTGCATGGCTCGCCTCGCGCCGGCGCGGCAGAATGGGTAGGCCACGCCACCACGTGCGACAAGTCGGCCGACGCCTGTGTCGGCGGACGAAGGTTGGACGGAAGGACCTTTGCGTTCAATGTGCTATCAAGCACAGACAGGTTCGGACCCGGCGGGCCGCCGGCAACAAGAATTGTAGGGAGAGCACCCGATGAAGGGTATGATGATGAACCGTCCGCTCCGGATCGCGGACATTCTGACCTTCGCCGCCGAGGTCTATCCGGACAGCGAGATCGTCTCGGTCCGTTGCGAGGGGGACGTCCACCGCACGACCTACGCGCAGACGACCGGCCGCGTCGCCCAGCTGGCGCACGCGCTCCAGGGCCTGGGCGTGGAGTTCGGCGATCGCGTCGCCACCCTCGCCTGGAACGGCTACCGCCATTTCGAGCTTTACTACGCCATCTCCGGCATCGGATCGATCTGCCACACCATCAACCCGCGCCTGCCCGCCGAGCAGATGACGTACATCGTCGACCACGCGCAGGATAAGGTGCTCTTCGTCGACCTCACCTTCGTGCCGATCCTGGAGAAGCTGAAGAACCAGCTGCCGGCGAGCCTCACCTACGTCATCATGACCGACCGGGCGCACATGCCCGAGAATTCCCTCGGCGCGCTATGCTACGAGGAACTGCTGGAGGGGCAGCCGACCAGCATCGACTGGCCCGAGTTCGACGAGAACACCGCCGCGGGCCTGTGCTACACCTCCGGCACCACGGGCGACCCCAAGGGTGCGCTCTATACCCACCGGTCCATGGTGATGCACACCCTGATCGTGCCGATCTCCATGCCGGGCGTCTTCGCGCCGGGACATCGGCTGATGCCGGTCGTGCCGCTCTTCCACGTCAATGCCTGGGGGACGCCCTATACCGCGCCGATCACCGGCTGCTCGCTGATCTTCCCGGGCCCGAAGCTCGACGGGCCCAGCGTCTACGAGCTGATGGACGCCGAGAAGGTCCGCTCCGCCTGGGGCGTGCCGACCGTATGGCTCGGCTTGCTGAACGAGATCGACAAGCGAGGCAGGAAGCCGGAGGGGTTCGGCCACCTCGTCGTCGGCGGGTCGGCGGCGCCGCGGCCCATGGTGGAGAAGTTCGAGAACCTCGGCGTCGACGTGTGCCACGCCTGGGGCATGACCGAGATGAGCCCGATCGGGACCACCGGAACGCAGATCGCCTCGATGGACGATTGGCCGAAGGACAAGTTGCTCGACTGGAAGTCGCGTCAGGGCCGCCGCGTCTACGGCGTGGACTTCAAGATCGTCGACGAGGACGGCAAGCGCCTGCCGCACGACGGCAAGACGGTCGGCGAGCTTCACGTGCGCGGCAACACCGTCGTCGCCGGCTACTACAAGAACGCGGACGCCACCGCCAAGGCGATGGACGCGGAGGGATGGTTCGGCACCGGCGACGTCGCCCACATCTCGCCCGACGGCGTGTTGACGATCACCGACCGCGCCAAGGATCTCATCAAGTCCGGCGGCGAGTGGATCTCCTCGCTGGACCTCGAGAACATCGTCATGGGTCACCCGAAGGTCGCCAATTGCGCGGTCGTGGCCGTGCCGCACCCCAAGTGGGACGAGCGGCCGCTGCTGGTGGTGACCCCCGCCGGCGACCCGCCGACCAAGGCCGAACTGATCGACTTGCTGTCGCAGCACCTCGCCAAGTGGCAGCTCCCGGACGACGTGGTCTTCGTGACCGAGTTGCCGCTGACGGCGACCGGCAAGGTCTCCAAGCTGACATTGCGTCAGAACTTCAAGGACTATGAGCTGCCGGGCGAGAAGGCCGCGGCGAGCTGAGCGGAGGCGGTCTAAACGTCCGCCAGGATCAGGCGTTGGAGGACGATCACCGGGTTCAGCCATTGGTCGGGCTGGTCGTAGCGGCCGCAGAACAGCACCGCCACCAGGTCCAGGCCGGGCAACACGAAGAGACGCTGGCCGCCGTTGCCCATGCCGGAGAGCATGGGCGCGACCGCGGCGCCGCCGTCGACCGGCTGCTCGGAGGTGTACCACTGCCGCGCGTAGCCGAGGCCGAACGGGGTGTGTGCCGCCGGGGTCGCCAGCGAGGCGATCCAGTCGGCCGGCACCACCCGGCGACCGTCCCACACGCCGCCGTCCAGCACCAGTCGGCCGATCTTCGCCAGGTCCGGCGCCGTCATCCGCAGGCCCGATGCAGCCGACGCCGTTCCGTCCGCCCCGCGGACCCATTCGGTGGTCTCGATCCCCAACGGGTCGAACAGGTGCCGCCGCGCCGCGCTCGGCAGGTCCATCTCCATGCCGCGCTCGATCAGGTGGCCGATCAGCGCCGTGGCACCGCCGTTGTAGCGCCACTCGGTCCCCGGAGCTGCGGCGAGCGGTCGGTCGAGGACGAAGCGAAACCGGTCCGGCGCCCGCTCCATCGCGATTTCGCTGTTGTTCGGGTCGGAATATGGAAGATCCTCGTTCCAGTGCGTGCCCATCGTCATGTCGAGTGCGTGGGCGACGGTCCAGGCCGCGCGCGGCGGCTCGGCGGCGAGGTCGGCATAGGCGGGGAACTGCGCCAGCAGCGGGGCGTCCGGCGGCGGCACCTCGCCCCGCTCCAGCGCGACCGCATAGAGCAGCGACACGACGCTCTTGGTGATCGAGCGCAGGTCGTGCAGGACCTGCGGGCCGAACGTCACCGTGCCGAGATCGCGGCCCCAGGCGTTGTCCGCCCCGCTGAAGTAGCGCGCCACCGTCCGCGCGCCGCGCCGCACCAGGATGGCGTGCACATCCGCCAGAACACCGGAGGTGTGGGCGTGGTCGATCCGGTCCCCGAGCGTCTCCATGCCGTTCTCCGCTTCCGTTCGTGCCGACGCCGCGCCGGCGGGCGCCGCCGCCAGGGCGAAGCCGCGCGGTGCGAAGCGCAGGCGGGACGCCGTGCCCGCGACGGCGGCGACACGCGGCAGCGCCGCCATCAGGTGCCGCCGCGTCAGCGACACCGGCCCGGTTCGCGCCGCGTCATCGCCCGGCGATCTCCTTCAGCAGACGCACCGTACCGGCCGGGTCCGTCAACATCATGTCGTGCCCGGTCGCCATCTCGCGATAGTCCCAGCCGTAGGCGCGGGCCCGCTCGCGCGATCCGGAGAGGGGGCCGTACGGCGGATCGGTGCAGGCGACGTAGGTGCAGGCGAAGCCGTCGCCGGGCGGTCGCTCCAGCGCCAGCGGCGACACGTAGGTGGAATAGGGGTGCGGGGTCAGCCGCGCCTCCAGATAGGCGGCCGCTTCCGGATCGCGGATGCCGAAGGCGGCGGCCGGCGGCGGCGGCATCGACAGTCCGCCGCTGAACGCCTCCGACTTGGCGCGCCGCTCGGCGACGATTTTCGGGTCGATCGAGCCGAACACCGTCTCTCCCCCCTCCAGCAGCATCGCGTCGAGGTAGATCAGCCGGTCGATCCGGCCCGGCGCGGCCTCCGCCAGCCCGGACACCACCGACCCGGCGAAGCTGTGACCCACCACGACCGCCTCGGCGACGGCGTTCTCGATCATGAACCGCTCCACCTCGTCGACCCACGACCGAAGCGTGATCTCGGTCGACATCAGCCCGGCCCGGTCGCCCAGCCCCGTCAACGTCGGGGTCCAGACGGTGTCGCCCTCGGCCTCCAGCAGGTGGCGCACCGTTTCCCAGCACCAGCTACCGTGCCACGCACCGTGTATGAGGAGCCAAGTCTGCATGGGGGTCGATCCTGTCGCGAGCGGTACGGCTCCAGCTGTGCCAAGCGGAGCGGGCGGCGTCCAGCGGTGGCGCCGTGCGGGCGCGCCTCAGACCTCCAGCCACTCGCGCCGCACGTCGTCACGGCCGGCGAAGTCGGTCGGAGTGCCGGAGTAGACGATCTCGCCGTGACCCATGACGTAGACCCGGGCCGCGATCTTAAGCGCGATCGACAGCTTCTGCTCCACCAGGAGGATCGCGACGCCGGCCTTGGCGATCTCGGCGATCAGGCCGCCCACCTGCTGCACGATCTTCGGGGCCAGCCCCTCGGTCGGCTCGTCGATCATGATGAGCTGCGGATCGCCCATCAAGGTGCGGCAGATGGTGAGCATCTGCTTCTCGCCGCCGGAGAGGACGCCGGCCGCGGTATCGGCCCGCGCGGCGAGGTTGGGGAACATGTCGAGCATCTGCTCCACGCGCCAGCGGCCGGGGCGGCGCACGTTCTTGATGCCGAGGAGGAGGTTCTGGCGCACCGTCATCATCGGGAAGATGTCGCGGTTTTCCGGCACGTAGCCGAGGCCGGCGCGGGCGATCTCATGACTGGGCCGGCCGGAGATGACCTCGCCTTTGAAGCGCACCTCGCCGACCGGGGCGACCTCGCCCATGATCGCCTTGACCGTGGTGGAGCGTCCCACCCCGTTGCGGCCCAGCAGCGCCACCACTTCCCCGGGATAGACGTCGAGGTCGACGCCCTGCAACACGTGGCTCTTGCCGTAGTAGGCATTGAGGCCGCGTACGGTGAGGATCGGGGCGGTGGTGGCCGCCTCGGGGCGGTCGAGGACGTCGGCGGCGCTCATTGGGCGGCCTCCAGGTCGCTCTCGTCGCCGAGATAGGCCTCGCGCACCCTGGGATCGCCGCGGATCTCGTCCGGGCGGCCGGTGGCGATGATCTCCCCGTAGCACAGCACCGAGATGCGGTCGGCGAGGCCGAAGACGACGCCCATGTCATGCTCGACGATGAGGAGGGTCTTGCCGCGCGTCGCCTTCTCGATCAGGGCGACGGCGCGCTCGGTCTCCGAGTGGCTCATCCCCGCGGTCGGCTCGTCCAGCATGATGACGTCGGCGCCGCCGGCGATGGTGATGGCGATCTCCAGCGTGCGCTGGTCGGCGTAGGGGAGGAGGGCGGCGGGGAGGTTGGCCTTGTCCGTCAGGCCGACCTGGGCGAGGATCGCGGCCGTCTTCTCCTGCACCGGCTTGGAGGCGCGCACGCTCTTCCAGAACGCGTAGCGCTGGCCCATCGACCACAGCACCGCGCAGCGCACGTTCTCGCGCACCGTCATGTTGGTGAAGACCGAGGAGACCTGGAACGAGCGCGACAGGCCGCGCCGGTTCACCGCGTGCGGCGCCAGGCCGGAGATGCGCTCCCCATTGAGCCGCACCTCGCCCGACGTCGGCTTGAACATGCCCGAGACGAGGTTGAAGAGGGTCGACTTGCCGGCGCCGTTGGGGCCGATGATGGCGTGCCTCTCGCCCTGTTCGATGGTCAGCGTCACGCCGCGGATGATCTCCGCCGGGCCGAAGTTCTTCTTCAGGGCGACGATCTCGAGCGCGGCGGTCATTCGGCGGCCTCCTTCGCGACGAGGTGCATGAGGGTGAGCCCCAGCGCGATCGGCACCAGCGCGACGACGTAGGTGATGAGCGCGTCGTGCGGCAGCGGGATGCCGAAGGGGTGGTAGGTCTCGCCGTAGCCGCTCGACCAGCGCACGGCCACCTCGATCACCACCACGAGCCCGGCGAGGGCGATCAGCGCCGCGGCCGCCATCTGCGCCCAGCGGGCCAGTCGCGGGCCGGCCCCCGGCTCACGCACGCCGTTCCACAGGGCGACGACGATGCCGGCGAGCCCGTTCGGCGCGAACATGACGATGGTGATGAAGAGAAGGCCGAGATAGAGCAGCCACGCCTCGGTGTAGCCGGAGAAGCTCGACTGCATGAAGGTCAGGAGGACCGCGCCGAGGATCGGGCCGGCGAAATAGCGGATGCCGCCGATATAGGCCATCAACAGCACGAAGCCGGACGGCAGCAGCGACAGGTTCTCGGGCGTGAAGATCTCGAAGTTGACCGCCGCCATGCCGCCGCCCACGCCCGCGAACCCGCCCGACGCGATGAAGACGAGGTAGCGCACCTGCTGCGGGTTGTAGCCGACGAACGCGGCGCGCTCCGGGTTGTCGCGCACCGCCTCGGACATGCGGCCGAGCGGCGTGCGGGTGAAGGCGTACATCGCGATGGTGGCCGCCAGCGTCCAGAAGGCGATGAACCAGTAGACGTCGCCGATCGGTCCCATCGTGAAGTCGACCTCGAGGCCGAGGAAAGAGATCGGGTCGAACCACTTCATCCGGTCGCCGGAGATCCCCTCCTCGCCCCCGAAGACGGAGACGAAGATGAACGCGGCCGAGGCGACCAGCTCGGCGATCCCGAGCGAGATCATCGCGAACGGGATGCCCGCCCGCCGGCACGAGGGCCAGCCGATGATCGCGCCCGCCAGCGCACCGCCGACGAAGCCGATGATCGGCAGTCCGACGACGCCCGCCACGCCCCACACGCCCTCGGGGATCCAGCTCATCGCGTGCATGGCGAGGTAGCCGCCGAGGCCGAAGTAGACGGCGTGCCCGAACGACAGGAGCCCCGCGCGCCCCAGGAGCATGTTGTAGGAGAGCGCGAAGACGATGTTGATGCCCATGGAGTTGAGCAGCGTGTACCAGGTGCGTGACGGGCCCAGCGCGGGGATCGTCACCAGCACCGCGGCAAACACCAGGAAGGGCAGCACGCGACCCTGAAACTGGGCGCGGCGCGTCGGCCCGAGGGCGACGGGGACGGCGGTATCGGTCAAAACTCGCGGTCTCCCATCAGGCCACGCGGACGGATCATCAGGATCAGCACCAGGAGCAGGAAGGGCAGCATCGGCGCCAGCGAGGAGACCGAGATGCGCCCGACCTCCGTCCATTGGCCGAGGCCGGCCCAGCCGAACATGTCGTAGAAGGTGGCGTCGACGGCGACGGCGAAGGTCTGGATCAGGCCGATCAGCAGCGATGCGACGAAGGCGCCGGCGAGCGAGCCCATGCCGCCGATGACGACCACGACGAAGACGATCGGCCCCATGGAGAAGGCCATCGCCGGGTCGGTGACGAGGTAGTTGCCGCCGATGACGCCCGCGAGGCCGGCGAGCCCGCAGCCGATGCCGAACACGGTCATGAAGATCTTCGGCACGTTGTGACCGAGGTGGCCGACCATCGCCGGGTGGGTCAGCGCCGCCTGGATGATGAGGCCGGCGCGGGTCTTCTTCAGCAGGACGAAGAGGGAGACCAGCATCGTCAGCGACACGGCGAGCATGAACACGCGGTAGGCGGGATAGGAGGTGCCCCACAGCGTGAAGGCCGAAAAGTCCAACAGCTGCGGGATCTTGTAGGGAACGGCGGCCTTGCCCCAGATGATCTTGACGATCTCCTCGATCAGGTAGGCGAGGCCGAACGTGAACAGCAGTTCGGCGACGTGGCCGCCGCTGTGGACCTTGCGCAGGCCCCACCGCTCCACCGCCGCGCCCAGCAGGCCGACGAGGATCGGCGCGATGAACAGCGCCGCCCAGAACCCGGTCACCGCCCCCACCGTGTAGGCGAGGTAGGCGCCGACCATGTAGAAGCTGGCATGCGCGAAGTTGAGGACGCCCATCATCGAGAAGATAAGCGTGAGGCCCGACGACAGCATGAAGAGCAGGAGCCCGTAGGTCACGCCGTTGAGGAGCGAGAAGACGATCGTTTCCATGGTGTCCGACTGCTGGGGTGTCCGGGCAGGGGCGCCCGCACGGGAGCGCCGCCGGGGGCGCGGGGCTTCACACCCCGCGCGGGTCGGGCCGTCAGTCGGGCCGGTCCATCTTGCACGTGGTCTCGGTCTCGGTGGCCGCCGCCTGGATCATGCCGTCATCCACGGTCTTGAACCCGAAGGGCGTTCCCTCGACCGTACCCTCGACGTCGTCGGCGAGGATCGAGATGTAGAGGTCCTGGAGGAGCTGGTGGTTGTCGGCCCGCATGGAGACCGCGCCGTAGGGGCTCTCGTAGGTCAGGCCTTCCAGCGCCTTGGCCACCGCGGTGGGCTCGTTGCTGCCGGCGCTCTCCGCGGCCGCCTTCAGCATGTCCATCAGGGTGAAGATGCGCAGGTAGTAGTAGTCGAGACCGGCCTCGTCCTCGAACGACTTGATCTCCGCGATCTGGTCCTCGGTCGCGTCGAGGTTCTCGTGGAACTCCGAGACCTGCATCACGCGCCCGACCGCCGACTGGCCCATCGCCGTCACCGCGCCGAGACCGCCGCCATAATAGGTGAGGAACGGCGCCTCGAGGCCCGCCTCGGACGCGGCCTTGATGAGGAGCTGCATGTCCGCGCCCCAGTTGCCGGTGATGACCGCATCGGCGCCGGAGGACATGATCTTCTGCACGTAGGGGGTAAAGTCCTTCACCTTGCCGAGCGGGTGCAGCTCGTTGCCGACGACCTCGACATCGGGCCGCTTGTCGCCGAGTTGGGCGACGGCGGCGTCGGCCACGGCCTTTCCGAACGAGTAGTCCTGGCCGATGATGTAGACGCTCTTGATGTCGGGCTGAGATTCCAGCCAGTCGGTGATCGCGTTCATTTTCATGTCGGCGTCCGCATCGAAGCGGAAGTGCCAGAAGGAACAGCGGTCGTTCGTGAAGGCCGGGTCGACGGCGGCGTAGTTCAGGAACAGCACCGGCTGATCGGGGTTGCGCTTGTTGTGCTTCTCGATCCCGTCGATCAGCGCCGAGGCGATCGACGATCCGTTGCCCTGGGTGACGTATTGGTAGCCCTCGTCGATGGCCCGTTGCAACTGGACCAGGCTTTCGCGCGGGTTGGTCTGCCCGTCGAACGCCTTGACTTCGACCTGTTTGCCGTTGATCCCACCCGCCGCGTTGATCTTCTCGATCGCGTGCGTGAAATGCTTCAGCCCCTGATCGCCGACATTGGCGAACGGGCCGGACATGCCTTCGACGTAGGCGATCCGGAACGCCTCGTCTTGCGCGTGCGCTGAAGTCATGGCGGCCGACGACACAAGCAAAGCGAACGTCGCCGCGGAGGCGAGCGCGAACTTTTTCATCGATTTCCTCCCATTGTCCCGCGTTTACTGCGGGTTGGATCTAGCGTCCAAGGTCAGGAAACCGTGAAAACTTCGGGTTGTCAACCCAACTCTGAAACGCTATTCTGCACTGCAAAACAAGTATCGCAGGGACGGGGACGATGCCCGAGGACAGCGCTGCCCTGGCGCCGTTTCGCGCCGAGGTCGCGGCGTGGCTTTCCGCCAATTGCCCGCACGAGATGCGCGACGGCGCCACCGATCACGACACGATCTGTTGGGGTGGCCGGCGGTTCGCCTTCCAGTCCGAGGCGCAGCGGCTGTGGCTGGAGCGGATGGCCGATCGCGGCTGGACCGCGCCGCGGTGGCCGCGCGCGTACGGCGGCGGCGGCCTGACCCGCGCGCAAGACAAGATCCTCGAGGAGGAGATGGCACGCATCGGCGCGCGCGTGCCGTTGTTCTCCTTCGGCCTCATGATGCTTGGTCCGGCACTGCTGGAGTTCGGCAGCGAGGCGCAGAAGCGCGAGCACCTGCCGAAGATCGTGCGCGGCGAGATCCGCTGGTGCCAGGGCTACTCCGAGCCCGGCGCCGGGTCGGACCTCGCCAGCCTTTCGACCTCGGGCGTGCTTGAGGGCGAGACCTGGGTCGTCAACGGGCAGAAGATCTGGACCTCCTACGCCGACCAGTCCGACATGATCTTCGCCCTGGTCCGCACCGACCGCGACGCGCCCAAGCACGAGGGCATCTCCTTCCTGCTGATCGACATGGACCAGCCGGGGATCGAGACGCGGCCGATCAGGCTGATCTCCGGCCGCTCGCCCTTTTGCGAGACCTTCTTGACCGATGCGCGGACCCACAAAGACAACGTCGTCGGCGCGGTGAACGCCGGGTGGGCGATCGCCAAGTTCCTCCTCACCCACGAGCGGGCCGGGGTCGGCAGCTTCCTGCAGACGCTGGCCGCCGGCCGTTCGCTGCCCGAGATCCTCGACCACGCCGGCACTCTGGACGACCCGGTGATCCACGCCGAGGCGCTGCGATGCGAGGTGGACGGCCTCGCCTTCGCACTCACCGCCGAGCGCTACGCCGACGAGGCGAAGGCGGGGAAGGGCATCGGCGACGCCTCGGCAATGCTCAAGTACATGGGCACCGAGATCAACAAGCGGCGCCTGGAGCTGATGATGTCCGCGCTCGGCACCGAGGCGACCGACTGGGACGGCGACGACGGCGTGGCGGCGGACTGGCTGCGCACCAAGGCCAACTCCATCGAGGGCGGGACGTCGGAGATCATGCTCTCCATCATCGCGCGGCGCATCCTGGAGCTGCCGCAGTGAGCGGGGCCGTCAGCCTCGCCGCCGGCGAGGACGAGGGCCTCCTGCGCGAGGCCGCCCGCAGCTTCCTCGCCGCGACCGCCCCCGTCGCCCGGCTGCGGGCGATGCGCGACGACGGCCGCACCACCGACCCGCAGCTCTGGGCCGAGATGGTCGCCATGGGCTGGGCGGGCGTGCTGGTGCCGCCGGACGCCGGCGGGGCCGACATGGGCCACCGCGCCGCCGGCATCCTTGCCGAGGAGATGGGGCGCACGCTCGCCGTCTCGCCCTTCCTGTCGACCGCGGTCATCGCCGCCACCGCGCTGCGCGCCGCCGGCCGTTCCGCGGCCCTCACCGCCATCGCCGAGGGCCGCACCACCTACGCCCTCGCGCTCGACGAGGGACGGAAGTTCGCGCCCGGCGCCACCGCCATGGAGGCGGCCCGCGCCGGCAACGGCTACCGCCTCAGCGGCGCCAAGACATTCGTCGCCGAGGGGGCGAGCGCGACGCGGCTCCTGGTGCTGGCCCGCACCGCCGGCGCGCCGGGGGAGGCAGCCGGTCTCACCCTCTTCGACATCGAGCGCGACCGCGCCGGGATCACCACCCGGCCGGGCCGGCCGATCGATTCGGGCGACCGCGCCACGATCCGCTTCACCGGGGTCGAGGCGACCGGGGGCGACATCGTCGGCACGCTGGACGACGGGCTCGCCGCGCTGGAGCCGGCGCTGATGGCCGGGCAGGCGGCCCTGGCGGCCGAGATGACCGGCGCGGCGGCCGCCACCTGCGACTTAACCGTCATGTTTATGAAAGAACGCAAGCAATTCGACCGGCTTATCGGTACGTTCCAGGCGTTGCAGTTCCGTGTGGCGCATTTGTGGAGCGAGATCGAGATGACGACATCGGCCATCATCCATGCCGGGCGCGTGTTGGACGCCGGTCCGGCCGACGCAGGCCTCGCGGTGTCGCTCGCCAAGGCTCGCGCGACGGCGACCGCACGGCTCGCGGTGTCGGAAAGTGTGCAACTGCACGGCGGTATCGGCGTGACCGACGCGCTCGACCTCGGCTTCTACATGAAGCGGGCCCGCGTCGCCGCCGAGTGGCTGGGCGACTACGGCTATCATGCCGCCGCGGTCGCCCGTCACCGCGGCCTGCGGGGAGCTGTGGCGTGATCGGCTTCGAAGGGCGCGTCGCCATCGTCACCGGTGCGGGGGCCGGCATCGGCCGCTGTCACGCGCTCGGCCTCGCCGCGCGCGGCGCCAAGGTGATCGTCAACGATTTCAACGACCCCGATACCGTCGTCGCCGAAATCCGCGACGCCGGCGGCCAGGCGATGTCCTGCCACGCGGACGTCTCCGACGTCGCGGCCGTGAACGCCACGATGCAGCGCGCCGTCGCCGAGTGGGGGCGGATCGACATCGTCGTCAACAACGCGGGCATCCTGCGGGACAAGACCTTCGCCAAGATGCCGCTAGAGGACATGCGCCTGGTGCTCGACGTGCACCTCATCGGCTCGGTCAACGTCACCAATTCCGCCTGGCAGCACATGCGCGAGCAGGGCTACGGGCGGGTGCTCTTCACGTCGTCCTCCTCCGGCCTCTACGGCAACTTCGGCCAGGCCAACTACGGCGCCGCCAAGGCCGCGATGGTCGGTCTCATGAACGTGCTGCACCTGGAGGGCGAGCGCTACGACATCCGCGTCAACTGCCTCGCCCCGACCGCGACGACGCAGATGACCGCCGACCTCCTCTCGCCTGAGGCGGCCGAGGTTCTGGCACCCGAGACGATCACCCCCGGCGTCCTCTGGCTCGTTTCCGAGGACGCGCCGTCGAAGATGATCATGGGCGCCGGCGGCGGCTCGTTCACCGAGATCCGCATCACCGAGACGCGCGGCATCACGCTGCCGCTCGACGCGCTGACCCCCGAGGCCGTCGCCGCCGCGGCGGCCGCCATCCGCAACCCCGAGGGCGCCGCGCCCGTGCACAGCGCCTTCGAACAGACCAACACCTTTGCCGAGCGCGCCATCGCCATGCGCGCCGCACGATCCAAGACCGCCTAAGAGGACTGAAATGCGCGAAGCCGTCATCGTCTCCACCGCCCGCACGCCCATCGGCAGGGCCTACCGCGGTGCGTTCAACGACACGCAGGCGCAGGCCCTCGGCGGGCACGCGGTCCGCGAGGCGCTCAAGCGCGCCGAGGTCGACGCCGGCGAGGTGGAGGACTGCGTGATCGGCGCCGCCCTGCAGCAGGGCGCGACCGGCTACAACATCGGCCGCCAGGTGGCGATGTCCGCCGGCATGCCCACCAGCGTCGCCGGCATGTCGATGGATCGGCAGTGCGCGTCTGGCATGATGGCGATCGCGACGGCGGCCAAGCAGGTGATCGCCGACGGGATGGACATCGCCGTCGGCGGTGGCCTCGAATCCATCTCGCTGGTCCAGAACGAACACCAGAACCGCTATCGCGCCCAGGACCCGGCGCTGATGGAGCACCTGCCGTCCCTCTACATGACCATGCTGGAGACGGCGGAGACGGTCGCCCAGCGCTACGGCATCACCCGCGAGGCCCAGGACGAATACGCCCTGCAATCCCAGAAGCGGACCGCCGAGGCGCAGGCCGCCGGTAAGTTCGCCGACGAGATCGTCCCCCTCACCACCACGATGAAGGTGGTCGACAAGGAGACGAAAGCCGTCTCCGACCGCGAGATCACCCTGCAGGGCGACGAAGGCAACCGCCCGCAGACCACGCTCGACGGTCTCGCCTCGCTGAAGCCGGTTCCGATCAACGGGCAGAAGATCGTCGACGGTATCACCATTACCGCCGGCAACGCCTCCCAGCTTTCCGACGGCGCCTCCGCCGCGGTGATCATGGAGGCCAGAGAGGCCGAGCGCCGCGGTCTCGCTCCGCTGGGCCGCTACGTCGGCATCGCCGTCGCCGGGTGTGAGCCGGACGAGATGGGGATCGGTCCGATCTACGCCGTCCCCAAGCTCCTCGCCAAGAACGGGCTGACGATGGACGATGTCGACCTGTGGGAGCTGAACGAGGCGTTCGCCGTCCAGGTCCTCTATTGCCGCGACAAGCTCGGGATCCCCAACGAGGCGCTCAACGTCAACGGCGGCGCGATCTCCATCGGTCATCCGTACGGCATGTCGGGCGCGCGCATGGTCGGCCACGCGCTGATCGAGGGCAAGCGGCGCGGGGCGAAATACGTCGTGTGCACCATGTGCGTCGGCGGCGGGATGGGAGCGGCGGGTCTCTTCGAGGTCCTCTGACGCCGGCGCTGCGATCGGAAGGGGCGGCCCCGCGCGGGAGGCCCCACCCGCAACGATAACGAAGGCCTGAAAGGCCAAGGGAGAACGCTCATGAACCTCGGCATGTCCGACCGCGTCGCACCGCTCGTCGAGAAGGTGCGCGACATGGTCGAGAACGAGATCGCCCCGCTCGACCGCGAGTTCCACGAGGAGATCGGTCGCCACCCCTCCGGCGATCGCTTCCAGATGACCGAGCGGCAGCACGAGATCCTCGCCACGCTGAAGGCGAAGGCGCGTGAGCGCGGCCTTTGGAACTTCTGGCTCACCGACTCCGCCCGCGGGTTCGGCCTGACGACGGTGGAGTACGCCTATCTCGCCGAGGAGATGGGCAAGGTCGGCATCGCCGCCGAGGTGTTCAACTGCGCCGCGCCCGACACCGGCAACATGGAGGTGTTCGAGCGTTACGGCTCCGACGCCCACAAGGCGAAGTGGCTCGCCCGCCTGCTGGAGGGCGAGATCCGCTCCGCCTACGTGATGACCGAGCCCGGCGTCGCCTCGTCCGACGCGACCCAGATCGCCCTTTCCGCCAGGAAGGACGGCGAGTCCTATGTGCTCGACGGCGAGAAGTACTGGGCCTCCGGCGCCGGCGACCCGCGCTGCGCGGTGATGATCGTCATGGCGATGACGGACCCCGACGGGGCCAAGCACAGCCGCCACTCGATGTTCGTCGTGCCGCGCGACGCGGCGGGCGTCGAGACCGTCCGCCCGATGCAGGTGTTCGGCAACGACGACGCGCCGCACGGCCACATGCACCTGAAGTTCGACGGTGTGCGCGTGCCGGCCGAGGATCTCATCCTCGGCGAGGGGCGGGGCTTCGAGGTGGCGCAGGGACGGCTCGGGCCGGGGCGCATCCACCACTGCATGCGCGCCATCGGCCAGGCCGAGAAGGCGCTGGAGCTGATGTGCCGCCGCGCCGTCTCGCGCACCGCCTTCGGCAAGCCCATCGCCGAGCTCGGCGCCAACTACGACATCATCGCCAATGCGCGCATGGAGATCGAGATGGCGCGGCTCCTGTGCCTCAAGGCGGCCTACATGATGGACACCGTGGGCACCCGCCAGGCGCAGCCGTGGATCAGCCAGATCAAGGTCGTCGCCCCGCTGATGGCCTGCAAGGTGGTCGACGAGGCGATGCAGATCCACGGGGCGACCGGCATCAGCCAGGACACTCCCCTCTACCAGATGTACCACAAGCTCCGCACGCTGCGCTTCGCCGACGGGCCGGACGCCGTCCACCGCCGCCAGGTCGCCCGCCACGAATTGAAGCGCTACACCAACCAGAAAGCAGCCGGATAGTTGGCCGAACTGATCCTCATCCGCCACGCCCAAGCCTCGTTCGGGGCGGCTGACTACGACGTCCTCTCCGCACGTGGCCACCGCCAGTCCGCCGCGCTCGGCCTCGCCCTCAAGGCCCACGGCACCGCGCCCACCGCCTGCTATCGCGGCGACATGCGCCGCCATCGCGAGACGCTGGACGGGATCATCGACGGCCTCGGCATCGCGCCGGCGCCGCAAGTGCTCCCCGGCCTCGACGAGTTCGACTTCCGGGCCGTGCTCGACGCCCGCTTCGGCGACGATCTGCCACCCGGTCTCCACGACGACCGCAAGACCCACTTCCGCGCCCTGCGCGAGACGGTGCGGATGTGGCAGCGCGACGAGATCGCCGGCGTTCCGGAGCGGTTCGAGGCCTTCCGCACCCGCGTCCTGGCCGCGGTCGACGCAATGACAGAGGCGGGCGGCGACTCCGTCGTCGCCGTCTCCTCGGGCGGCCCGATCGCCTTCATCGTCGCCACCCTCTTGGACGCCCCGCCGTCGACGATGGTGGAGCTGCAACTTCAGATGAAGAACTGCGCCGTGACCCGCGTCGTTTTCACCGCCCGTCGCCGCTTTCTCCACACGTTCAACGAGACGCCGCACATCGACGCCGAGACCATGGCCGAATATCTGACCTATAGTTGAACCCATGTCGCAAGCCGCCGCCGCCCCCCTCGACCTGACCGCCCTCGACGCATGGATGGCCCGGACCGTCCCCGGCTACGCGGGCCCGCTGTCGGCCGAGAAGTTTGCCGGCGGCCAGTCCAATCCGACCTTCAGGCTCACCACGCCCGGCGATGCCTACGTGCTGCGCCGCAAGCCGCCCGGCACGCTGCTGAAGTCGGCCCATGCGGTGGATCGCGAGTTCCGCGTCCAGCACGCGCTCGCCGGCACCGCCGTCCCCGTCGCGCGCATGGTCGCGCTGTGCGAGGACGAGGACGTGATCGGCTCGATGTTCTACGTGATGGAGCACGTCGAGGCGCGCCACTTCGACGACCCGCGCACGCCCGAGCTGTCGCGCGAGGAGCGCGCCGCCGTCTTCGACGCCATGAACGCGACCGTCGCGGCCATCCATATGGTCGACCTGGGCGCGGTGGGGCTGGCGGACTACGGCCGCCCCGGCAACTATTTCGCCCGCCAGCTCGGCCGCTGGAGCACGCAGTACCGCGCGTCGGAAACGCGCCACATCGCCGACATGGAGGCCCTCATCGCCTGGCTGGAGGCCAACCTCCCCGAGGACGATGGCCGGCGCACGCTCGTCCATGGCGATTTCCGGCTCGACAATCTCCTCTTCCACCGCTCGCGCCCCGAGGTGAAGGCGGTGCTGGACTGGGAGCTGTCGACGCTCGGCCACCCCTTCGCCGATCTCGCGGCCATCCTCATGCAGTGGCGCCTCGAGCCCGGCACCACCGGCCGCGGCCTCGCCGGGGTGGACCGCGCCGCCGCCGGCATCCCCACCGACACCGCCTTCGTCGAGGCCTATTGCGCCCGCACCGGGATCGATGCGGTGCCGCACCTCAACGTCTACCTGGCGTTCTGCTTCTTCCGCATGGCGGGCATCCTGCAAGGCATCGAAAAGCGGCGGATCGACGGGAACGCCTCGAACCCTCAGCGTGCAGCCGCCGCCGGCGCGCTCGTCCCCCTCTACGCCGCGATGGGGCTGGAGGCCGCGTGCCATGGCTGAGCGCCGCACGCCCCCGCCCCGGCGCGCAGGTCCCGAACCCGCGTCGCAACCCGAAATCCTCTTGAGCATCTTGCGTCCGGCCCGGCCGGGGGCGAAGAAGGATGCGTGCCCATGACCTCCCCCGTGCCCGACGACTTCGACCAGAGCGACGACAACGACCGCAGTTTCGTGACCGCGCTGGCGCGGGGCCTCGACGTGCTCCGCTGCTTTCGCCCCAATGAGACGACCTTGACCAACCAGGACATCTCCGCCCGCACGGGGCTGCCCAAGCCCACGGTCACGCGCCTCACCTACACGCTGCGCCGCCTCGGCTATCTCGCCCACTCCGAGCGGACCGGCACCTACCGCCTCGGCGCGGGCGTCCTGTCGCTGGGGTACGGGGTCCTGGCCGGCATGGAGATCGGCGAGCGCGCCCAGGCCGAGTTGCGCCGTCTGGTGGACGAGGGCTCCAACCCGCACGTCACCGCCGCCCTCGCCGAGCGGCACCGCCTCAGCGCCGTCTACATGGCCGTCGCGCGTGCGCGGCACACCGTGTCGATGACGATGAACGTGGGCGCCCGCCTGCCGCTGTTCTCCTCGGCGATCGGCCGCGCGATCCTCGCCGGGATGCCGGAGGAAGAGCGCCAGCACATCGTGCTGTTGGCCAAGGCCGAGATGCCCGAGCGTATCCGCGAGGTGGAGGAGGGCGTCGAGGATGCCGTGGCCTCCTACGCCAAATACGGCTTCTGCACCTCGTTCGCCCACTGGCGCCCGGAGGTGAACGGCATCGCGGTGCCGATCATCTCGCTCAACGGTGACCGGATCTACGGTCTCAACGTCGGCGGCCCGTCCTTCCTGGTGTCGCCCGAGTGCCTGGCCGACGAGTATGGCGAGAGGCTGAAAGCCACCTGCGAGATCCTCAGCCAGCCCGCCCGCCAGTCCCCGGCCTGACCCGACAGAGACGCCTTGCCCCACGATATGACGCGGCCGATGACGGCCTATCCGGACCTCGACCCCGCCCTCAAGGAGGCGCCGTACCCACTCGAGGATCACCTCGGCTACGAGCTGGTGACCTGGGCCGAGGATCTCGCGGTGTTCCGCATGCCCGTGCGCACGTTCCACCGGAACCGCTACGGCATTCCGCACGGCGGCCTCTACACCGTCCTCCTGGACACGGTGATGGGCTACGCCGGATGCTACACCGGCGACCCCGCGGTGCGCCGCTTCGCGATGACCCTGTCCCTCACCACCAACTACCTCGCCCAACCCGGCGACGACCTGCTGATCGCGGAAGGCCGGCGCGTCGGCGGCGGCAAGCGCATCTACTTCGGCGAGGGGACCGTCTTCGACGGGAACGGCACCGTGTGCGCCCGCGCCACGGGCACCTTCCGCTATCGCACCGGCGGGTAGACGCTCGCGCCGGGAGGCGTCCCGGCGGGCACCGCGTGTCCCCTGTAGGCCGGCGGCACGGGTCGCGACCATGGGCCGCCCGCGAGGCGTGCCCGCGGCATGCGTGGGTCAGCGCAGCGGCAGCGCCGGGGCCATGAGCCGCGGCGACGGGGCGAGCGGGGCCAGCGGACCAGTGTCGAGGATGACGCCCTCGTGTGCCAGCAGCCAGCGCTTGCGCTCGATCCCGCCGCCATAGCCCGTCAACGACATGTTGGCGCCGATCACCCGGTGACACGGCACGAGGATCGCGATCGGGTTGGCGCCGTTCGCGAGGCCCACCGCGCGCACCGCCGCCGGCTTGCCGATGGCGGCGGCGAGTGCGCCGTAGCTCATCGTGTGGCCGGCCGGGATCGTCCGCAGCGCCGCCCAGACGTTGCGCTGGAACGGGGTGCCTCCGGTCTTGGTCGGGAGCGTGTCGAGCGCGGTGAGGTCGCCGGCGAAGTAAGCGTCGAACGCGGCCTTGATGGCCGGCTCCGGCGCCGTCTCCATCAGCGTGAATTCATGCCCCACGCGGCCGAAATGCAACCGCAGCAGGCGCAGCATGCGGCCCTCGTAGTCGTCGAAGTCGACGGCGCGGATCCGCTTCTCCTCGTCATGGACCAACCGCAGCGGGCCGAGCGGACTGGCGACGCGAGCCTGGTACAAAATGGGCAGCATGACTTCGATCCCCGACCAGAACGGCGATTATTGCGCCTGTTTGACGACTAGGATGGCGCGGTCCGACCCGTTCGGCAACCGCGCCGAACCGATCATGCGGCCATGTGGGATTCCATGACACGCTCCAGATGAAAGTCCGTGTCGCCGAGCTGCGCGTCGATCATCGTGAGCCGCTTGGCGTAGTGTGACAGCGCATATTCCCAAGTCATCGCGATGCCGCCGTGCATCTGGATCGTCTCCTCCGCGGTGAGCTTGGCGGCCCGGCCGATGAGGTTCTTGGCCATGGAACATGTGCGCGATTGCTCGGGGCTGCCCATCCGGCTCGCCGCCAGGATGGTGATCGACCGTGCCTGCTCGATCTCGATCGACACGTCCACCGCCCGGTGCTGGAGGGCCTGGAAGTCGCCGATGCGCTTGCCGAACTGCTTGCGCTCCTTGAGGTAGGCCAGCAGCGTCGCGAAGCTCCAGTCCATTGCCCCGACCGCCTCGGCACACAGCGCCAGCGCGCCCCAGTCGAGCGCGTCCTGCAGCGCCGCCGCGCCGTCGGCGAGGACGGTCCGCGCCGGCGCCGCGTCGAGGAAGACCTCGCCCGCCGGGCCGCCGTCGACCATGCCGTAGCCGGTGACGCTCGCCGCCGACCCGTCGACCTCGACGACGCCGAGCCGGCCGTCCACCTGTGCCGCAACCAGGACGCGATCCGCCCCCGGCGCGCCGTAGACGACGCTCTTGCGCCCTGTCACCGTGCCGCCGGCGGCCCGCGTCTCGATGAAATCGAGCGTGTAGGGGGCGCTCAGTTCGCCGACGGCGACGGCGTAGCGGGTGGCGCCGGAGAGCGCCGGCTCGAGGTCCTCGCCGGCCGCCGTCAGCAGGCGGATCGCCATCAACTGCGGCAGCACCGGCTCGGGGCAGAGGCCGCGGCCCAGCGCCTCGAACACCGTGACGACGTCGAACCCCGTGCCGCCGAAGCCGCCGTGCTCCTCCGGCGCCAGCGCCATCAGGGCGCCGAGTTCGGCGAAGGCGGCCCATTTGTCGGGCGCGTGGTAGGGCGCGGTGTAGGCGATCCGGTTGCGCGCGGCGATATCGTACTCGGCGGCCAGCCAGCGGGAGAGCGTGTCGGCCAGCATGCGCCGGTCGTCGGAAACCTCGAAGTCCATCGGCGTCCTCTTCAGAGCCCGAGCACGGTTTTGGTCAGAATATTGCGCTGGATCTCGTTGGATCCGCCGAAGATCGAGAGCTTGCGGTTGTTGAAGTAGCTCGCCGCCGCGTGCGCGTGTTCCGGCGCCACCAGCGCGGCGTTGCCCTCCAGATCCTCCGAGGGAAACGGCGCCGCCGCCGGCCCCAGCGCGCGACGCGAGAGGTCGTTCAGCGCCTGGCGGATCACCGTGCCCTTGATCTTCATCATCGAGGTCTCCGGCCCCGGTGCACCGTTCTTCTGCGCCTCGTAGAGGAGCCGCAGGTTGGTCACCTTCATGGCCTCGAGGTCGATCTCGATCTCGCAAAGGCGAGCGGCGAAGAGCGGGTTGTCGATCAGCCGCTTGCCGCCGCGCCGCTGCTCGCGGGCGAGCGCCTTCAGCCGCGTCAGCGCCTCGTTGGAGAAGCCGACGCCGGCGATCCCCGTCCGCTCGTGGGTGAGGAGGTACTTGGCGACCGTCCAGCCCTTGTTCTCCTCGCCGACGAGGTTTTCGGCCGGCACGCGAACGTCGGTGAAGAACACCTCGTTCACCTCGTGCCCACCCTCGATCAGCTTGATCGGCCGCACCTCGATGCCCGGCGTCGCCATGTCCACCAGAATGAAGCTGATGCCGGCCTGCGGCTTCACGTCCGGATCGGTGCGCACCAGGCAGAAGATGTGGTCGGCATGCTGGCCGAGCGTCGTCCACGTCTTCTGCCCGTTGATGACGTAGGCGTCGCCGTCCTTCACCGCGCGCGTCTTGAGCGAGGCGAGGTCGGAGCCGGCGCCGGGCTCGGAATAGCCCTGGCACCACCAGTCGGTCTGGTCGAGGATGCGCGGCAGGTAGTGGGCCTTCTGCGCCTCGGTGCCGAATTTCAGCAGCACCGGGCCCAGCATGTGGACGCCGAAGGAGACGATGCGCGGCGCGTGCGCCATCGCCGTCTCCTCGTCGAAGATGTGCCGCTCGACCGGGGTCCAGCCGGGGCCGCCTGCCTCCTTCGGCCAGGTGGTGGCGTACCAGTGCCGCTCTTCGAGCACCCGCTGCCAGCGTTCGTGGTCGTCCTTGGTCAAGGTCTTGCCGGTCTTCACCTTGTCGGCGATGTCCTGCGGCAGCTTGTGGGCGAGGAAGGCGCGCACTTCCTCGCGGAACGCCTCTTCCTCGGGGGTGAAGGACAGGTCCATCGCTCAGGCCCTTTCGTCGAGGTCGGCGAACGTCGTCCCGTCGGCGGCCATCCGGGCCAGCAGCGGGGGCACGCGCCAGAAGAAGGCGTCGTCCTCGGCGTAGGTCTCGATCCGGCGGACGAGCTCCGCGGCGCCGATGGTGTCGGCATAGAACATCGGCCCGCCGCGGAAGCGCGGGAAGCCGTAGCCGAACAGGAAGACCGCATCGATGTCGACCGGCCGCTGCGCGATGCCATCCTCCAGCACGCGCGCCCCTTCCGCGATCATCGCGGTCATGTACCGCTCGACGATCTCGTCGTCGGTGATCTCGCGGGGGGTGATGCCGGCCTCGGCACGCTCCTCTTCGATGATGCCGGCGACGGCCGGGTTGGGCCCCTCGCGGTCGCCGTAGAGGTAGTAGCCCTGGCCGGTCTTGCGCCCGAACCAGCCGCGCTCGCAGATGCGGTCGGCGATGGGAACGTAGCGCTCGCGCGGGTCGCGCGTCGGGGCGAGGCGCTTGCGCGTCATCATGCCGATGTCGAGGCCGGCGAGGTCGGCGACCGCGAAGGGGCCCATCGCGAAGCCGAAGTCCTCCAGCGCGGAGTCGATCTCCTGCGGACTGGCGCCGTCCATCACCAGATAGTCCGCCACCTTGCGATAGTGTGACAGGATGCGGTTGCCGATGAACCCGTCGCACACCCCCGCCCGCACGCCGACCTTGCCGAGCCGCTTGGCCAGCGCGAAGCCGGTGGCGACCACCTCCGGCGCGGTCTTCTCGGCGACGACGATCTCGAGGAGGCGCATGATGTGCGCGGGCGAGAAGAAGTGCAGGCCGAGGACGTCCGCCGGCCGCCCGGTCTCGGCGGCGATGGCGTCGATGTCGAGGTAGGACGTGTTCGACGCGAGGACCGCGCCCGGCTCCATCACGGCGTCGAGCTTGCGGAAGATCTCCTTCTTGACGTCCATGTCCTCGAACACGGCCTCGATCACGAGGTCGGCGCCGGCGAGGGCGTCGACCGCGGTCGTGGTGGTCAGCCGGGCGAGGGCGGCATCATGCTTCTCCTCGGTCAGCTTGCGCCGCTTCAGCGCGCCGGCGAGGTTCTTCTCGATGGTGCCGCGGCCGCGCGCCAGCGCCTCGTCGCTGACCTCCATCAGCGTGACCGGCAGGCCCGCGATCAGCGCGGCGGTGGCGATGCCGGAACCCATCGTGCCGCCGCCGATCACCGCGAGGCTCGCCACCTCGCGCGGCGTTGCGTCCTTCTCGGGGATCTTGGCGACCGCGCGCTCGGCGAAGAAGGCGTGGACGAGGGCGGCGCGCTGCGGGTGGGCGAGGCATTCCTGGAAGAGCCGCACCTCCTCGGCGAGGCCCTCGGCGATGGGAAGGCGGGCGGCGGCGACCGCCTCGATCGCCTTCATCGGCGCGACGAGTTTGCCCTTCGCCGCCGCCTTGGCCTTCGCCGCGGCGATCACCTCCGGGTCGACGTCGACCGACAGGTCGCAGGTGCGGCGCGTCGCCAGCGTGCCGTCGATGACGGCCTGGCCGGAGGCGACGGCGACGGTACGCGGGTCGCCGTCGGTCAGCGTGTCGAAGAGGCCGAGCGCGACCGCCTCGTCGGCCTTGATGCGCTTGCCGGTCGGGATCAGGTCGAGCGCGGCGGTGACGCCGGTGAGGCGCGGCATGCGCTGCGTGCCGCCCGCGCCCGGAAGGAGCCCGAGGTCCACCTCCGGAAAGCCGACCGTCAGCCCGGCGATGGCGACCCGCGTGTGGCAGCCGAGTGCCAGCTCCAGCCCGCCGCCCAGCGCGTAGCCGTGGCAGATGGCGACGACCGGCTTGTCCAGCGCCTCGATTTCGGTGATCAGCGCGTTGAGCAGCGGCTCCTTGCGGCCCTTGCCGAACTCGCGGATATCCGCCCCGGCGACGAACGAGCGGCCGACGCCGTAGAGCGCGATCACCTTCACGCCCGCATCCGCCGCGAACGCGTCGATCCCCTCCTTCAGACCGACGCGCAGCGCGTGCGAGGCGGCGTTGACCGGCGGGTTGTCGAAGCCGATGAGGCCGACCGGGCCTTCGCGTTCGATGATGACGGCGGTTTCGCTCATGGTGGATCGTCCAGGTTGATGGGGCGGCCACGCGGGGGCGGCCGACAGATGGATCACGCGATCGCCCGGCGCAGGTGCCCGGCCTGCCGCGCGCGCAGGATCGGCAGGATGGAGAGCGCCAGCCCGATCGCCGACAGCTCGATATGGCCGAGCCCGAGCGCCGGGATCGCCGGCACCGCGAAGAACAGCCCGCCCACGAAGAGCAGGAGCCGCATCGCCGCGCCGTCGAGCCCGAGCAGGGGACCGGCGAAACTCACATATCCCTGTAATGCCATGGAAATAAACGCCACGCCCACCAACGCCGTGATCAGCGTGACGATCACGTCGACCGTCGAGCCCTCGCCGATCAGGGCCGGGTTGAGGACGAAGAAGAACGGGATGATGTAGATGACGCTGCCGAGGCGCATCGCCTCCAGCCCCGCCTTCATGGCGTTGCCCTTGGCGAGCGTCGCGGCGGTGAAGGCGCCGAGCGCCACCGGCGGGGTGATGTAGCTGACCATGCCCCAGTAGAGGATGAAGAGGTGCACGGCGAGGACGTTAAGCCCGCCCTGCTCCAGCGCCGGCGCCAGCACGACGGCGAGGAAGATGTAGCAGGCCGTCACCGTCATCCCCATGCCGAAGACGAAGGCGGTGGCCGCGCCCATCAGGAGCAGCACGAAGGTGTTGTCGCCGGCGATGAAGACCAGCTCGTTGACGAGCGTTCCGGCGAGGCCCGTCGCCGAGAAGGCGCCGACTATGAGACCGACGCCGAGCAGGATCGCGACCAGCTCGGCGAGCGCCGCGCCGACGCCGACGATGAGGTTCTTCATCCCCTCCCACGAGAGCCGGTGCTTGGGGAGGATCTGGTTCACCACCAGGAGCAGCAGCGTGGAATAGAAGGGGGCCGCCGTCTCCATCCGCAGCACCAGCATCATGAAGATGAGCAGCGCGAAGACGCCGATATAGAGCCAGCCCTCGCGCAGCGTCGCGGCGAGGCGCGGCAGGTCCGGACGCGGGATGCCCTTGAGGCCGCGGCGCGCGGAGTAGGCGTCGATCTGCGTGAAGAGGCCGAAATAAAAGAGGAGTGAGGGGATGGCCGCCGCGACCGCGATGTCGACGTAGGGGCGTGACAGGAACGAGGCCATGACGAAGGCGGTGGCGCCCATGATCGGCGGCATCAGCACCCCGCCGGTGGACGCGCACGCCTCCGTGGCGGCGGCGGTGTTGGCCGAGAAGCCGGTCTTCTTCATGGCCGGGATGGAGACGGCGCCGGTGGTCAGAACGTTGGAGATCACCGAACCCGACATCGACCCCATGAAACCCGAAGCGAAGATCGAGACCTTGGCGGCGCCGCCGCGGTACTGGCCGACCAGCGCCATCGCGAGGTCGTTGAAGAACTGCCCGCCGCCGGTGCGTTGCAGCACCGCGCCGAACACGATGAAGCCGATGACGAGCCCGCCGAACGCCTTCATCGGGATGCCGAACGCGCTCTCCGACGAATAGACGTGGTAGGCGATCGCCTCCAGCGGCGGGCTCTGGAAGCCGGAGAACGGGTCCGGCACGTAGGACGCGAACATCGGGTAGAGCGCGAAGATGCTGACGATGGTGAAGAGCACCCAGCCGCCCGCGCGCCGCGTCGCCTCCACCACCAGCACCACGAAGACCACCGCCACCCACTGCGCCACCGGGGGCGCGGCGAACTCCCACGCCTCGGACAGGTTCTGGCCGGCGGTGGCGACGAGGTAGAGGCCCGTGGCGACGCTCGCGGCGACGAGCGCCCAGTCGACGAGCGGCACCTTACCGCCCTTGAAGCCGTCTCCCCGGAAGACGACGAAGGCGATGGCGAGGAAGAGGCCGCCGAGCGCGTAGAGGTAGCGCCCCTCGATGATGACGCCGAGGAATTTGAAGTTGAAGAGCTGGTAGACCACCAGCGCCACGCCCGAGACGGTGGCGACCAGCATCACCAGGCGCGCCGCGCCGTGGAAGGTCTCGGTCGGGTCGATCGGACCGATGTCGGCCGGCGGCGGGGCAGTGGGGCCGGATGCGGGGTCGCCGGGAGGGGAGGCGCTGGTCAAGGGTGTCTCACTCGAATGAGGGCCGTTCGAGGCGCCCCCGTCCGCGGGGGTCTGCCGCACGGCGAGGGCGGCCGGGGCCGCCTCCGCACGAAGATGCAGGCGGCGCCCGCAGGGTCGCCCCCGCGCGCCGCGACGGCAGGGTCAGAAGAAGACCTTGAAGCCGCCGTCCTTCAGCGCCTTGCGCCGCGCCTCGGCCCAGGCCTCCTCCCAATTGTCCGGGTTCTCGGCCTTCAAAGCCTCCCAGGCGGCGGCGAGAGCCTTCTGCCGGGCGACCAACTCGTCGTTGTGGGCCTGCGCGGCGTCGGTCCACACGCCGGCTTCCTTGTAGTAGCGGATCGCCCCGTCATGGTACGGCGCCACCCACTCGAAGTCCTGGAACTCCAGCGCCCAGCCGTTGATGCCCGGCGCCTTGCCTTTGTACTCGGGGTAGAGGTCGAACATCGCCTTCGTCATGTTGTAGACGAGGTCTTCGTCCTGCTCGGCCATCGCCGTCAGCACCGGGTAGGCATAGCCGGCGCCCTGGTAGCCGTCCGTGCCGTCGATGTCGGCGCCGACGGTGGCGAGGTTGGGGGTGAAGAAGGGCGCGATCGCCTTCATCCGGTCGAGCGCGGCGGTATCGTCCGGGTCGATCGGCGGCCAGAACAGGCCGCGCGGGCCGGTCGCCGCCTCGTAGGCCATGCCGGAGTTGGTCGAGGCGAACACCGCGTCGACCTGATCCTCGATCAGCCCGCGCCACGAGGCGCCGAAGCCGCCGAACTCGACCCGCTCCACGTCGTCCCAGGTGAGGCCGCCATAGGCGAGGTAGGCCTCGACGTTGACGTTGAGCGCCGGCGCGCCGACGACCCAGGCCACCCGCTTGCCCGCGAGGTCGGCATAGGTCTCGATCCCCTCGTCGGCCGCGACGCCGACGGAGAGGTTGATTGCGCCACCGTTGTTGGCCGCCAGCACGCGGACCGGCTGCGGCCCCCAGTTGGCCTCGCCGAACTCGAACACGCCTTCCTGCGCCATGAAGGAGCCGCCGACGCCGGTCGCGGAGAACTGCACCCGCCCGCGCCGCAGCGGCTCGGTGCGCGAGATGTCGTTCTTGCCGGGCAGCACGCGCAGGTTCACTCCGCCCGCGTCCTGCAGTGCGGCGCCGATGGCGACGGCCTGGTTGTAGCCGGCCGAGCCCGTATCGTACGCGGTCCAGGCGAGCTGGCGCGGCAGATCGAGGTCCTGGGCGAAGGCCGGCGCGTGGGCCGAGGCGGCCAAGGCCAGCGCGCATACCGCGGCGCTGAGGCGAAGTTGCATGTCGTTCCTCCGGTCCGATGGCGCGGCTCGCGCCTTATGTTGTTCGCTGCCACCCGCATCTTTCGCGCGGCTGCTCAAAGTTGTGGCAACGCATTTTCGCGGAATATCATTCCGCATGGCGGATTTTGTCAGCCGCCTACGACGAAAGTCAAGGTTTGCTGAACCAACCTTCGGCTGCTGCACTCCGGCCTGCGCGGACCCCTTCCGGCGGTCCGGGACGACCGATCCAGACACGAGGCAACCGGCCCGCACGGTGCCGAATCTCGCGGCAGA
Source organism: Acuticoccus sp. I52.16.1 (assembly GCF_022865125.1). Taxonomy (NCBI): domain Bacteria; kingdom Pseudomonadati; phylum Pseudomonadota; class Alphaproteobacteria; order Hyphomicrobiales; family Amorphaceae; genus Acuticoccus; species Acuticoccus sp. I52.16.1. Next base: position 3,147,613 of record NZ_CP094828.1, read on the forward strand.
TTTCCGGTCGGCTCAAATGGGAGGCATTTGCGAATGGGTCGGTTCTTGTTACGCTGCTGCAAGCCGGCAAAGGATCGGCACCATATGAAGAGACCCGGACCGGAGCCGGAGGAGGCAGGGCGGTAACCGCGACACTGTAGGCAGGAGGCCAGATGAGCGTCCAAGGCGATCCACAAGGCGATTTTGCCAGCCGCGCCGCCGGTTTCGACGGCGAGTCCCGCGGTTTCCGACGGCCTTTTCCGATCGCCGAGCGGGGCAGCGCCGCCCGCGCCCGCCGCTACGCCGCGCTCGACCTCGGGACCAATAACTGCCGCCTCCTGATCGCCGAAGCACGCGGCTCCGGCTTCCGCGTGGTCGACGGGTTCTCCCGCATCGTGCGCCTCGGCGAGCGGCTCTCCAGCGACGGTGTCCTCTCGGATGCGGCGATGGATCGCGCCATCGCCGCCCTCAAGGTCTGTGCCGACAAGCTGGACCTCGCCGAGGTCAGCTCCGCCCGCCTCGTCGCCACCGAAGCGTGCCGTGCCGCCCGCAACGGCGCCGCCTTCACCACTCGGATTCGCGCCGAGACCGGCCTCGAGATCGAGGTGGTCGACCGTGAGACCGAGGCGCGTCTCGCCGTCGCCGGCTGCGCGCCCCTGATCGACGACGACGCCGAGGGCGTCCTCCTGTTCGACATCGGCGGCGGCTCGTCCGAGATCGTCTGGATCGACCTCACCAGCCGCTACCGCCTCTCCGGCACGGCCCTGGTGCGCTGCATTCGCGCCTGGACGTCGCTTCCGGTGGGCGTGGTGACGCTGGCCGAGCGGCACGGCGGCACCGAGGTCGACGAGCACGTCTTCGCCGACATGGTCGCCGACGTGCGCCAGATGCTGGAGCGTATCGACCCGCGCGGCGTGCTGGCCGAGGCAGTCGCCCGCGGCAAGATCCACCTCCTCGGCACGTCCGGCACCGTGACCACCCTCGCCGGCCTCTTCCTGGGGCTGAAGCGCTACGACCGCCGCCAGGTCGACGGCACCTGGCTCGACCATCAACAGATCGACACGCTGATCGCCCAGCTCCTGTCGATGGATTTCAACGAGCGGGTCGCCAATCCGTGCATCGGCGCGGACCGGGCGGACCTTGTGCTGGCGGGCTGCGCCATCCTAGAAGCGATCCGTCAGCGTTGGCCGTGCGAGCGGCTGCGTGTGGCGGACCGGGGATTGCGCGAAGGAATGCTCATGGAGCTGATCGAACACGACCGCCTGGCGCGACATCGCTCCCGCCGCCAGCGCGTGTCCGCGATGGGCGCCGTGCCGACGCTCGCCTGACGTGTCGAAAGGCAAAGGGCCGCCCGCGAAGGGCGGCGGCAAGCGTCCGGGCTCGGGCGGGGGCGGCGGCGAACGCACGCTGAACCAACGCGTGAAGACGGCGCGTGGGCGGAAGCTCTCGTCCACCCTCTGGATCCAGCGCCAGCTGAACGATCCTTACGTCCAGAAGGCGCGCGCCGCCGGATACCGCTCGCGCGCCGCCTACAAGCTGATCGAGATCGACGACCGCTTCTCCATCCTGAAGCCGGGGCGGGTGGTGGTGGACCTCGGCGCGGCGCCGGGCGGTTGGAGCCAGGTCGCCGGCGAGCGCGCCAAGTCGAGCCGCGCCAAACCCATCGTCGCCATCGACATTCTGCCGATGGACCATATCGAGGGCGTCACCTTCCTGCACCAGGACTTCAGCGAGGACAGCGCGCCCGACCGCCTGATCGAAGCGCTCGACGGTCGCCGGCCCGACGTCGTCCTCTCCGACCTCGCGCCCGAGACCACCGGTCACCGCGCGACGGACCATCTGCGCATCGTCGGCCTCGCCGAGCTGGCCTACGATTTCGCCTGCCGTACCCTGGCGCCGGGCGGCACCTTCCTCGCCAAGGTCTACCAGGGCGGTGCCGAGGGGGAGTTGCTCGTCGCGCTGCGCCGCGATTTCCGCAGCGTGCGCCACGTCAAGCCGCCGGCCTCCCGACCCGCCTCGCCGGAAACCTACGTCCTCGCCACCGGTTTCCGCGGCGGCCCGCGCGAGGACGCGGACGATGGGGGCGACCTCTAGGCCCGCCCGGCCCTTCGGTGCGGCCACACCCGCGGGGGCTCTGGCACCACGCGTGAACGGCCACCCTGGGAGCCGCCCTGCCCCGTGAAGGGACGGGCGGCCTCGGCGGGTGGCGCGTCAGCGGTCAGGGAGGAGGCGGCCGGGGTTCATCAGGTCGTCGGGATCGAACGCGTCTTTCACCGCCCGCATCATGGCGAGCTCGACCTCGTCGCGGACCGAGGGGAGGAGGGCGCGTTTCATGACGCCGACACCGTGCTCGGCGGCGATCGAGCCGCCGTAGCGACGCACCACGGCGTGCACCGCCTCGTTGACCTCCTCCCAGCGGGCCAGGAACCCGGCCTTGTCGGCTCCCTCGGGCTGGGAAAGGTTGTAGTGGATGTTGCCGTCGCCCAGGTGTCCGAACGCCACCGGCCGTGCCGCCGGCACCACCGAGAGGGCCGCCGCCGTCGCCTCGGTCAGGAACGCCGGCACGTCCGCCACCGGCACCGACACGTCATGCTTGATCGAGCCGCCGAGCACGGATTGCGACTCGCTCATCAGCTCGCGGATCTGCCAGAGCTCCCGCGCCTCGCCGAGCGATTGCGAGACCACCGCGTCCGACACCAGCCCCTGCTCGTAGGCGCGCATCAAGACCTGCTCCAGGACGTCGCGCATCGGCCGCTCGGGCAGGAAGGTCGACGCCTCGATCAGGACGGCCCACTCGGGGGTCTCGGCGAACGGTTGGCGCGTCTCCGGGCGGTGGCGGGCGACGATCTCGAGGCCGATCCGCGGGATCAGCTCGAAGCCGGTGAGCGCGTCGCCCAGCGCACCGCGGACCTGGCCCAGCAGCGCGAGCGCGTCGGCCGGGGAGGCGACGCCGACCATCGCCACGTCCAGTGCGTGCGGCTTGGGCACGAGCTTCAGCACCGCGCGGGTGACGACGCCGAGCGTCCCCTCCGCGCCGATGAAGAGATGTTTCAGGTCGTAGCCGACATTGTCCTTGTGCAGCGCGCGCAATCCGTTCCAGACGCGGCCGTCCGGCAGCACCACCTCCAGCCCCAGCACCTGGTTGCGCATGTTGCCGTAGGCGAGCACGCCGACGCCGCCGGCGTTGGTGGAGATCAGCCCGCCGATCCGCGCCGAGCCCTTCGAGGCGAGCGACAGCGGAAACATCAGCCCCGCCGCGTCCGCCGCGTCGTGCACCTCGGAGAGGATCGCCCCGGCCGAGACCGTGACGCACGTACCCGCGACGTTGACCGGCTCGATCGCCGTCATCCGGTCGAGCGACAGGACGACCTCGCCCTCGCGCGGGATCTGGCCGCCGACGAGACCGGTGTTGCCGCCTTGCGGGACGATCGGCACCGCGTGCCGCGCGGCCAGGCGCATGATGGCGGAGACCTGATCGGTGTCGCGCGGCCGCAGCACGAAGGGCGCCTTGCCCTGATAGAGGTTGCGCCACTCCGTCTGATAGGGGGCCATGCGCGCCGGGTCGTCCAGCAACGCGTCCGGGCCGAGCTCGGCGACGATGGCGTCCCGAAACGCGCCGAGGGCGCTGGGCCGTGTTTCGGTTGAGACATCGGACATTGTATCGGCTCCGCTTGCTTGGCCTGAGGGGCGCCTTTATGTAGGACGTCCTTCTCGGACTTGTCCGCATCTTACGACCCAAAGGCACTCCTAATGAACGGCTCCGGCATTCTCGCGGGTAAACGCGGACTGATTTTCGGGGTCGCGAACAAGATGTCCATCGCCTGGGGCATTGCCCAGGCGGCGCGCCAACAGGGCGCGGAATTGGCGCTGACTTACCAGGGGGAGGCGCTGAAGAAGCGCGTCGAGCCGCTGGCTCAGTCGCTCGACGCCAAGGTGTTCGGCCACCTCGACGTGACGGACCCCACCTCGATGGACGCCGTTTTCGACACCGTGAAGAACGAGTGGGGGTCGATCGACTTCCTCGTTCACGCCATCGCATTCTCCGACAAGAACGAGCTGACCGGCCGCTATATCGAGACCAGCGCCGAGAATTTCAAAAACTCGCTCTTCATCTCCTGCTACTCGTTCACCGACATCGCGCGCCGCGCCGAGCCGCTGATGAACGACGGCGGCTCCATGCTGACCCTGACCTATTACGGTGCCGAAAAGGTGATGCCGCACTATAACGTGATGGGTGTCGCCAAGGCCGCGCTGGAGGCGTCGGTGAAGTACCTCGCGGCGGATCTCGGCCCCGTCGGCATCCGCGTCAACGCGCTCTCGGCCGGCCCGATCAAGACGCTGGCGGCGTCCGGCATCGGCGACTTCCGCTATATTCTGAAGTGGAACGAGTTCAACGCGCCGATGCGCAAGACCGTCTCGATCGAGGACGTCGGCGGGGCGGCGGCCTACCTGCTCTCGCCGCTCTCGCGCGGGGTGACCGGCGAGGTCCACCACGTCGATTCCGGCTACCATGTCGTCGGCATGAAGGCGGTGGACGCGCCGGACATCACCAAGGCCGTCTCGGAGAGCTGAGGTCATTTCCATGTTGCCGGACGGCGTCCGCCTCATCCACGTCCGCCATGGGCAGACGGACTGGAACGTCGCCGGCCGCCTGCAGGGCCAGCTCGACATTCCGATCAACGCCGTCGGCCAGGGGCAGGCGAACGAGAACGGGCGCCGGCTGAAGGCCTGGCTGGACGGCGAAGGCATCGCGCCGGACCACTTCGCGTTCGTCTCCTCCCCGCTCGGCCGCTCGCGCGAGACGATGAACCGGATTCGCGACGAGCTGGGCCTCGGCGGCGCGTGGGCGACGGACGACCGCCTGAAGGAGGTGAGCTTCGGCGAGTGGGCCGGCTTCACCTACCAGGAGCTGCGCGAGGACGGCCGCGAGGCGCTGGTCCGCGCGCGCAAGAAGGACAAGTGGAGCTTCCGCCCGCCCGGCGGTGAAACCTACGCCGAACTCGCCGAGCGGGTCGGCGCGTGGCTGGAGACGCTGGAGCGCGACACGATCGCCGTCACCCATGGCGGCGTCCACCGCGTGTTGTTCGGCCATCTCTGCGGCACGCCTTGGCACGAGGTGCCGAGCCTCCCGGTGCCGCAGGACAAGGTGTTCGTGTTTGAGGGCGACGGCGCCGTCCGCACCGTCTGACCGCCCTCCCGGCGCTACTTCGGCAGCAGCACACCGTCGATGACGTGGACGACGCCGTTCGACTGGAACACGTCGGTCTGGACGATGCGGTGCATGTGGCCGCTCTCGTCGTAGATCCGCGTGCCCTTCACGCTGACCGGTCCGCCCTCGACGGTGCTGAGGTTGGCGAGATCGTCCGGGCTGCGGCCGGCCTGGCTGGCGAGGTCGCCGGCCGACATGGTTCCGGGGACGACGTGATAGGTGAGGATCGCGGTCAGCTTGTCGCGGTTCTCCGGCTTCAGCAGCGTTTCGACCGTGCCGGGCGGCAGCGCCTCGAAGGCGGCGTTGGTCGGCGCGAAGACGGTGAAGGGGCCGGGGCCGGCGAGAGTGTCGACCAGCCCGGCGGCCTTCACGGCGGCGACGAGCGTGGTCAGGTTCGGGGCCTGCGAAGCATTCTGCGCGATCGGCTTGTCCGGATACATCGGCGCGCCGCCGACCTTCGGGATCGTCTGTGCTTGCGCAGTCATCGCGCAGCCGCCGATAGCAACGGCGGCGAGGCCGCCGATGAACTTTGCCTTGAGTGACATGGATGTTCTCCCTGGGTCCTCGATGTGCGCCCGGTTTTTCGAGCGCCTATTCCCAATTACGCGCACATTTGTTTTTCGGATGAGATGATGTGCGATTTTTTCTTTGCGGCGCTGCGGGCGGGGGGCGGGCGCGGGTGGCGCGACACCCTTGGCAGCGGCGGCGCGGTGGGCTTATGACGCCAGCGCGCCCGCGGTTCCGGCCGCGCCGAGATCCAAGGACGTCATGAGCCACAACACCTTCGGCCACCTCTTCCGCGTCACCACCTTCGGCGAGAGCCACGGGCCCGCGATCGGCGGCATCGTCGACGGGTGTCCTCCGGGGATCCGCCTCGATCTGGCGACCATCCAGGGCTACATGGACCGCCGCCGGCCCGGCCAGAGCCGCCACACCACGCAGCGGCGCGAGCCGGACACGGTGGAGCTGAAGTCCGGCGTGATGGAGACCGAGGACGGGCTGTTGACCACCGGCACGCCGATCGCGATCTATATCGAGAACGTCGACCAGCGCTCGAAGGACTACTCCAAGATCGCCGACCGCTACCGCCCCGGTCACGCGGACTACACCTACGACGCCAAGTACGGCATCCGCGACTATCGCGGCGGCGGGCGCTCCTCGGCGCGCGAGACCGCCGTGCGCGTGGCGGCGGGCGCGATCGCCCGTGCGGTGATCCCGCAGGTCGCCATCCGCGGCGCGCTGGTGGAGATGGGCGGCGACAAGGCCGCGGGGCGCGACTTCTCGATCGTCGACCGGAACGACTTCTTCAGCCCCGACGCCGCCGCGGCCGAGCGCTGGGCGACCCGGCTCGACGAGGTGAGGAAGGCCGGCTCGTCGCTCGGCGCGGTGGTGGAGATCGTCGCCGAGGGGGTGCCGCCCGGCTGGGGCGCGCCGCTCTACGGCAAGCTCGACGGGGACCTCGCGGCGGCGATGATGTCGATCAACGCGGTCAAAGGCGTCGAGATCGGCGACGGGTTCGAGGCCGCGCGTCTCACCGGCGAGGAGAACGCCGACGAGATGCGCCTGCGCGAGGACGGCGGCAACGCCGGGCCGGTGTTCCTCTCCAACCACGCCGGCGGCATCCTGGGCGGCATCTCCAACGGGGCGCCCGTGGTGGCGCGCTTCGCGGTGAAGCCGACGTCGTCCATCCGCACCCCGCGCCGCTCGGTCACGCGTGGCGGCGAGGAGGTCGACGTCGCGACCACCGGCCGGCACGACCCGTGCGTGGGCATCCGCGCGGTGCCGGTGGGCGAGGCGATGATGGCGATCGTGCTGGCCGACCACTTCCTGCGCCACCGCGGCCAGATCGGCTGATCCGCGGCGCCGGTTCCGGTGCGTCCGCTACGCCGCGCCGGGCCGGCGGGCGAGGACCAGCAGCGCGCCGAAGACGATCATCCCGTATCCCGACGCGCGCTGCATGAGATGCAGCTTGGAGCCGGCGAACGATGCCGCGAGATGGCCGAGCCCGGCGTAGAAGCCCAGCACGATCCACTCCATCACCAGGAAGATCGCGCCGACCTCGAGGTAGCCGGCGACGTAGTCGTCCGCCGGGACGAACTGCGGCAGGAAGGCCGCGAAGATCAGCATCGCCTTGGGATTGCTGAGCGCGGTCAGCGCCTCGCGTTGGAAGCCCTGGCGCGTGGTGAGCGTCGGCGGCACCGCATCCGGCGCCGGGGCGCGGGCGCTGCGCACGATCTTGATGCCGATCCACACGAGGTAGGCGGCACCGGCGAACTTCAGCGCCGTGAACGCGGCCGCCGAGGCCGACAGGATGATGCCGAGGCCGAGGCCCGACAGCGCGATCATCGGCACGAACACCAGGATGCGCCCCAGCCCCGCGCGCATGGCGAAGCCGATGCCATGGTGCGCGCCGTGGGTGAGGGCCAGCAGGTTGTTGGGGCCGAACGCGAGATTGAGCGCGAAGCAGGCCGGCAGAAAGATCGCGTAGTTCATGGCGGAGCACTCGAGGGGGCTGTGCGCCGCATAAAGGCTGCGACGGATTTTCGCAATTGCTCGCCGGCACACCCGCCCGAGGGGGAGTGCGTGGTGGCGTCGCGGCGCCGCGTGGTCTAAGCGGACGGTGTATGTTTGCCCCGCCTGGCGGGGCCGGAAGGGGAGGTTCGCAGTTGAGCGACATGGCGGGCCGCATGGCCGCGGCGTTGCGCGCGTTCGAGCGCGGTGAGTTGGTCGTCGTCACCGACGACGACGATCGGGAGAACGAGGGCGACCTCATCTGCGCCGCCTCGCTGGCGACGCCGGAGAAGCTGGCGTTCATGATCCGCCACACCTCCGGCATCATCTGCGCACCGATGACGCGCGACTCGGCGCGCCGCCTCTCCCTCGCCCCCATGGTGGCCGACAATGACGCCCCGCTCGCGACCGCGTTCACCGTGTCGGTCGACGTCAAGCACGGGCTGACCACCGGCATTGCCGCCGAAGAGCGCTGCAACACCGTGCGCGCGCTCGCCAACCCCAACTCCGGTGCGGCGGACTTCGTGCGGCCGGGCCACATCTTCCCGCTGATCGCGCGGGAGGGCGGGGTGCTGATCCGCTCCGGCCACACCGAGGCGGCGATCGACCTGTGCCTCCTCACCGGGGTCGCCCCGGTCGGCGTCCTGTCCGAGTTGGTCAACGACGACGGCACGGTGATGCGCGGCGCCGCCGTCTCCGAGTTCGCCCAGAAGCACAACCTGGTGCAGATCTCGCTGAACGACATCATCGCCTGGCGCCAGCGCCACGAGCGGTTGGTCGAGCGCATCCTCGACGAGACGCGGACCTTCCCGTCCGGCCCGGCGCGCGTCCTCACCTATCGCACCCCGTTCGACCCGCTGCAGCACCTCGCAGTGGTCGTGGGCGACATTCGCGACGGCGCGGATGTCCCGGTGCGGCTGACGCGCGAGCATGTGGTCGACGACGTCTTCGGTCCGGCCGGTCCGCGCGCCGTGCTCGAGCGTTTCCAGGCCGAGGGTCGGGGCGTGCTCGTCTACCTGCGCGACGGCGGCGTCGGCGTCGCCGCGGCGGCCGCGATGGCCGACAAGGACGAGGTTCACGACAGCGCCCAGGCCCGCGTTCGCGAGTGGCGCGAGATCGGCCTCGGCGCGCAGATCCTGCGGGATCTCGGCGTCGGCTCGATCCGCCTGCTGGCCTCGCAGGACCGGCATTATGTGGGCCTCGAGGGCTTCGGCATCACCATCACCGCCACGGAGCAAGTCACCGCGAATGGATGACGGCGACATGGACGCAATCCCCCCAGAGCATCCCCGCCCCGAGCGCGAACCCAAGCTGCCGCGCGCTTTCGCGACCGGCTACCGGGCGCACATGGGCGACATGATGGTCTACGGGGGCGGCGTGCTGACGATCATCGGCGTGCTGGCGACGTTCATCAACGCGGCGCCGGTGTTCCTGCTGATCAGCCTCGCGGGGACGATCTCGGCCGCCTACTTCCGGCCGACGATCGACACGCAGCGGCCGCAGCTCGGCGCCGACGTCAACGGCATCTATGTCGCCCGCTTCGGCATCCTGCCGTGGGAGCGGGTGGCGGACATGCGCATCGAGTACCACGCGCTGCGCACGATGCAGCTCTCCACGCTGGTGATCGTGCCCTCCGGCCCCCTGTCGGAGGCGATCGTCCAGCCCGACCGGGTGCCGCTGGCCGAGCGGTTCGCCTCCCGCAACGCGCGCCTGAAGGCGGGCGAGATCCGCGTGCCGCTGCACCCGCTGGCGATGAAGCCGGAGGACATCGAGGCGCGGCTGAAGGCGCTGCGCGCCGCTGCGGGATAGCGACGCCCACTCGGCCCCGGTCTGCTCCAGATCCCGGTCAGGCTGAGGCCGGCGTCAGCCGCCGTTTTTCTGGCCGATGCCGAGGCGCTGGAAGCCCTCCATCCGCGCCGGCCGCTTGGCCGAGATGCGCTTCGAGTTGACGCCCGCCCAACCGATCTCGCCCGACAGGCGGCCGTACTCGATCTTCGGGCAGCGGTTCTGGATCACCGTGATGCCGGCGGCCTCGGCCTTGGCCGCGGCCTCGTCGTTGCGCACGCCGAGCTGTAGCCACAGCACCTGCGGCACGGTCTCCATCTGCAACACCTCGTCGACGACGCCCGGCACCGCGTCCGAGCCGCGGAAGACGTCGACCATGTCGACCGGGGCGGTGAGGTCGGCCAGCGTGGCGACCACGGTCTGGCCATGGATCGTCTTCCCGGCGTGGCCGGGGTTGATCGGGATCACCGTGTAGCCCTTCTCGACGAGGTACTTCAGCACGAAGGCCGAGGGGCGGGTCAGATTGGCCGACGCGCCGACCATGGCGATGGTCTTCACCTTGGCGAGGACATTCTCGATCAGCGCGTCGTCATAGCGGTCGTGGTTCAACATATATGCGCTACATTTCCTCTATTTTAGGTTGTTGCTCCGTTGTAGCATATTCACAACGGGCAGTTTGGTGACGGGAGCATCGATCGTGCTGACCCTGTTTCGCTATGTCCTATTTGCCGGCGGCGTCTTCTTCTGGGCGTACGCGGGGGTGCGGCTCGTCCGCTACGTGGAGGCGCGCACCTTCATCGTAGTGGAAGATAGCGCGTTGGTTCAGATGCTCGATGCCATTGCCGAACGGGTGATCGTGCAGGACGTGCTGTGGGGCTTCGCGGCGTTCTTCGCCTTCGCGGTGCTGACGATCCTGCAACGCCACTTCGCGCCGATGCGCGCGCCGGGCGACCTGCGCGCGCCGTCGCTGGCCGCGCCGCGCCGCGCCGCGCTCGCCGCGCCGCAATACTTCGAGCCGTCGATGCGGACCCTCACAGCCGACCCGGCCGACGCCCATTGGATCGACCAGCGCTGGGGCTGGCGCGGCGAGCTGAACGGCCGCAGCCTCTACATGATGGAGGCCGGCGCGGGGCGCTACCGGTTGTGGCTGTGCTACGTGGACGGCGCGCACATCGGCTCCTACAAGACGCGCAGCATCGCGCGGGCGGCGGCCGAGCGTGCGGCCCATGACGACGACGGGTCCGCACACGCCGCCTGACACCACCGCCGCCGGCCGCTCCGCCCGAAGGCGGGACGGCCGGCCCCGCGCGGGCTCAGGCGGCCTTTTCTTCGGCGAGGGCGCGTTGCACGGCGGGTCGCTCGTTCATGCGCGCGCGGTGCGCCATCACCTTGGGGAACTGCGCGGTGTCCACCTTGTCGATCTCCAGCCAGCGGCCGAGCGTGTAGAGATAGCCGTCCGCCACGGTGAACTGCTCGCCCATCACCCACGGCCCCTCGAGGGCCTTCTCCACCAGGGTGAAGGCCTCGGCCATCGTCTGGGGCACCTTGGCGCGCATCGTCTCCATGGCGGCTTCGTCGTCGGTCCAGCGGTAGGCCCGCCGGCCATGCGCGTGGGCAACGTGGACGGTGGTCGCCAGGTAGCTGTTGAACGATTGCAGCTTGGCGAGGGCGACCGGGTCGTTCATCGGCGCGAGCTTAGCGGTCGGGTAGCTCTGGGCGACGAAGATCAGGAGCGCCGGCGTCTCGGTCAGGACGCCGTCCGGCGTGACCAGGGCCGGCACCCGGCCGAGTGGATTGATCGCGAGATATTCGGGCGAGCGCTGCTCGTTCTCGGCCATCTTGACGCGGCGGATGGCATAGTCGGCGCCCGCTTCGGCGAGCGCGAGGTGCGTGGCGAAGGCGCAGGAGCCCGGCGACGTGAAGAGGGTCAGCATGATCGGTTATTTGTCCTGCCAGTCGGCGGGCCGCTTGGTGGCGAAGGCGTCGAGCCCTTCGCGACCGTCGGCGAGGAGGAGGTTGTCGACCATCGCCCGGGTGGCGAGGGCGTAGGCCTCGGGGAGGGGGAGGCCGGCCTGGGCGCCGGCGGTGCGCTTGCCGATGGCGAGTACCGCGGCCGACTTCCGGGCGATGTGATCGGCGAGCGCCATCGTCTCCGCGGTCAGCGACGCGGCCGGTACGACGCGGTTGACGAGGCCGATCCGCTCGGCCCGCGCCGCGTCGACGACGTCCCCGGTCATCAGCAGTTCGGCGGCGTGCTTGCCCGGCACCGTGCGCATCAGCGGGACGGCCGGGGTGGAGCAGTAGAGCCCGAAGGTGACGCCGGTGGTGCCGAACCGGGCGGTATCGGCGGCGACGGCGAGGTCGCACGCGGCGACGAGCTGGCAGCCGGCCGCGACCGCGACGGCGTGCACCTCGGCGATCACCGGCTGAGGCGCGCTCGCGATCGCCAGCATCATGTCCGAGCATTGGTTGAAGAGGGCGGTGAAGAAGGCTCGGCCGCCGTCCGCGTCGCCGTGATGGCGGGCCATCGCCTTCATGTCGTGCCCGGCGCAGAAGGCCGGACCGTCGCCGGCGATGACGATGACGCGCGCGTCCGGCGCATCGAGTGCGGTCTTGAGGGCGGTCATCATCTCCGGTGTCAGGAGATTGCGCGATGCGGGGCGATTGAGCACGATGCGCCGCACGCGTCCCTCGTCGGTGACGAGGACCTGCGGCGCGTCGACTGTCGTCTCTCTTAGGGGAGCGTTCATCGTCGGACCTTTCAGCCAATGAGCGCCTCAGTCAATGCACCTTGCGGACGTCAAAGACTACCTCGCCGCCGATTTCCCGCAGGTCTTCGGCTCCGGATCGATCGCCGTGGAGGCGGCCGAGGGGGGCGTCGCCACCCTGGCGCTGACGCCGGGGGAGGCGCACCTGCGTCCCGGCGGCATCGTCTCGGGACCGACGCTGATGATGCTGGCGGACGCGGCCGCCTATGCCGCGCTGCTGTCGCTGACGGGCGAGGCGAAGATGGCGGTGACGACCAACCTCAACATCTCGTTCCTGCGTGCGGGGGCGGCGGGGGCGCCGATCCGCATGGTGGCGCGCGTGGTCAAGCCGGGTCGGCGCCTCTCGGTCATCGTGGCGGAGGCGTTCTCCGGCGAGGCGTTGCTGGCGCATTGCACGATGACTTACGCGATGCCGGCCACGGATGCGACGGTGGTATCCTGATACCTTGCCACTAACGCTATGATTTTATTGGTGTAAAAGATTTTTCTTGACGAATGCGCCGCGAGCCGACACATACGCGCCACGCTGCGTTTACGCGGCCCGTCTTTCCTCATCGGATCGTTCGTCATGTATACCCAATCCGCAAAGCCTGCGGAGATCGAAAAGCAGTGGGTGGTGATCGACGCCACCAATCTGGTGGTGGGTCGCCTCGCCTCGCAGATCGCGCTTCGTCTCCGCGGCAAGAACAAGCCGTACTTCACGCCGCACGTGGACTGCGGTGACAATGTCATCGTCATCAATGCCGACAAGGTGGTCTTCACCGGCCGCAAGATCGAGCAGCAGGTGTACTACAAGCACACCGGCTACCCGGGCGGCATCAAAGAGCGCACCGCCAAGCAGATCCTCGAAGGCCGCTTCCCCGAGCGCGTCCTCGAGGCGGCCGTGAAGCGCATGATGCCTCGCGGCCCGCTCGGCCGTCAGCAGATGAAGAACCTCCGCGTCTACGCCGGTCCCGAGCATCCCCACGAGGCGCAGCAGCCCGTGACGGTCGACCTCGGCGCGCAGAACAAGAAGAATGTGAGGACCTGGTGAGCGATACCACCGTTTCGTCCCTCGAGGACCTTGGCTCCGCCATCGGTCAGGACGCGGCCCCGGAAGAGACCTCCGGCCCGGTCCACGTCCAGAAGCTCGACCAGTTCGGCCGCGCCTATGCCACCGGCAAGCGCAAGGACGCCGTCGCCCGCGTGTGGGTGAAGCCGGGCACCGGGCGCATCATCGTCTGCGGCAAGTCGTACGAGGAATACTTCGCGCGCCCCGTGCTGCAGATGGTCATCCGCCAGCCGCTCCTCGTCGCCCAGCGCGACGGCCAGTTCGACATCATGTGCACCGTCTCCGGCGGTGGTCTGTCGGGCCAGGCGGGCGCGGTGCGTCACGGCATCTCCAAGGCGCTGACCCACTACGAGCCGGGCCTGCGTCCGGTCCTGAAGCGCGTCGGCTTCCTGACCCGCGACTCGCGCGTCGTCGAGCGTAAGAAGTACGGCCGCCGCAAGGCCCGCCGTTCGTTCCAGTTCTCGAAGCGCTGACGCCAAGCGGGCCGGACCGTGGTGGACCCTGTCCCCTCCGTCCGGCTCGATCACTACCGCCCCGGCGCGATCGGAGACGTGGTGCGCCTGCACGGCGCCTACTACGCCCCGGCCTGGGGCTTCGGTCCGCGCTTCGAGGCGGACGTGGCGGCGGGGCTCGGCGCCTTCGTCGCGCGGATGGACCCGGAGCGCGACCTCTTCCTCACCGCCTGGACGGGCGATCGGCTGGCCGGTTCCGCCAGCCTCGACGCCACCGGGTTCGGTGACGAGGGGCCGCGCCTGCGCTGGTTCATCGTCTCCGACACGGCCCGCGGCACGGGCGTCGGCCGCAGGCTCCTCTCGCACACGCTGGCCTTTGCCGACGCGCGCGGCTATAGCCTCGTGTGGCTGACGACGTTCGCGGGGCTCGACGCCGCGCGGCACCTCTACGAGAGCCACGGCTTCCGCCTGGTGGCCGAGACGGGTGAGGACACATGGCACGGCAACGTGGGAGAGCAGCGCTTCGAGCGCCGGGCCGGCGACGAAGCCGCCGCGGCTGAGACGCCGCAGGCCTGACCCGGCCGCCCCGCAGGCACGCCCGACGGCTGCCACGGGCGCATCCCCGGACGCCGCCCCGCTTTCGCGGGCGCATCGCCGTCCTATCTTGCCTCCGAGTTCCGCCCTCCCGGGCCCAATTCCGATCGAGACCCGCCCATGACCCTCAACGTCGCGATCTACGGCGCTTCCGGCTACACCGGCGCCGAGCTTCTGCGCCTCCTGATACCGCATCCGGACGTTACCGTGACCGCGCTGTCGGCCGAGTCGAACGCCGGCAAGCCGATGGCATCGGTCTTCCCGCAGCTCGCCGCCTATGACCTGCCGACGCTGACCACCATCGCCGACCTCGACCTCGCGCCGGTGGACGTCCTCTTCTGCGCCTTGCCGCACGGCACCACGCAGACCTCGCTCAAGGCCGCACTCGAGGCCAAGCCCGAGCTGAAGGTGGTCGACCTCTCGGCCGACTTCCGCCTGTCGGACCCGGCGATGTACGCCCACTGGTACGGCCACGCCCACCAGGCCGAGGCGCTCCAGACCGAAGCGGTCTACGGCCTCACCGAGATCCACCGCGCCGCGGTCGCCAAGGCGCGCCTCGTCGGCAACCCCGGCTGCTACACCACCACCGCGCTGCTGCCGCTGGTGCCGCTGGTCAGCGCCGGCGTGATCGAGACGGACACCATCGTCATCGACGCCAAGTCCGGCGTCACCGGGGCGGGGCGGGCGGCCAAGGTCGGCACGCTCTTCGCGGAGGTGTCCGAGGGCTTCCACGCCTACTCGGTCGGGAACCACCGCCACACCGCCGAGCTGGACCAGGAGCTCTCCCTCGCCGCCGGCGCCGACGTCGCACCGACCTTCACGCCGCACCTCGTGCCGATGAACCGCGGCATCTACGCGACGATCTACGTCGACGGCGACCCGAAGACGGTCCATGGCGCGCTCGCCGAGCGTTACGCCGACGAGTTCTTCGTCACCGTGCTCCCCTTCGGCGAAGTGCCGCAGTCGCGCCATGTGCGGGGCACGAACTTCACCCGTATCGGCGTGGTGGCCGATCGGCGGGCGGGGCGCACGATCGTCATCTCCACGCTGGACAACCTCGTCAAAGGCGCCTCCGGCCAGGCGGTGCAGAACATGAACGTCATGTGCGGGCTCGACGAGGCGACCGGCCTCGAGCAGCTGGCGATGTTCCCCTGACCGCGCTCGGCCGGGGCCCGCGCCCGGCCGTGCCCTGCGACCGATCGGCCCGCAGGGAACCGCTCGGCCGGCGCGCCGGTTTGATGGGTCATGCAGAACTATAGCGCCTCCGACCCCGTGGCCGTCGACCGGCGGGCCGCCCAACCGGACGACAACGCGTTCAGCCGCGTCTCGCAGCGGCTGGCGCACTCGGAAGTCGGCGTCACGGCACTGTCGCTGGGCGAGTCGACCGTGGTGCCGATCCCGCTCGAGGCGGTGATCTTGCCGTTGATGCTCGCCTGGCCGCGCCGTTCGTGGGCGATCGCGACGGCCGCGCTCGTCGGCGCCCTGATCGGCGCGTCGCTGTTCTATGCCGTCGGCAACCTGCTGTTCGAGCCCGTCGTGCAGCCGCTGCTGCAACGCTTCGGGCTGGAGGCGACCTACCAGTCGACGCTCGACGACCTGTCGCAGGGCGGCTATTTCTGGACCGTCTTTCTCATCTCGGTCGGCCCCGCGCCGCTGCAACTGGCGACACTCGGTGCCGGCGCGTCCGAACTCGGCTTCTTGACCTTCTTCGCCGCGATCACCGCCAGCCGGGCGATCCGCTACTTCGGCCTGGCGCTGCTGTGCCGCCTCCTGGGCGAGCGCATCAAGCGCTACCGCGTCCCCAAGTGGGTCACGCTGCTGGCCTCGCTCGCCTTCCTGGTCGCCTTCTGGCTGGTCTTCTCGTTCCTCGTCTAGGTGCGGCGGGGGCCCGTGCCGGCCGCCTCAGAACCGCATCTTCACGTAGCGGCCCGGCGCCGGCTCGATCGCGTTGAAGACGCCGCCGCCGGGCGGCCGCGCCTCCACCGTCTCGCCGGAGCGGTGCTCGCCGAGCCATGTGTGCCACAGCGGCCACCACGAGCCTTTGACCTCCTGGGCGGACTGGATCCAGTCCTCCAGCGAGCCGCTCATGTCGCCGTCGATCCAGACCTGGTACTTGTTCTTGGCCGGCGGGTTGACGATGCCGGCGATGTGGCCGGACCCGGTGAGGACGAATTTCGCCTCGCCGCCCAGCAGCTTGTTGCCGGTGTAGACCGACAGCGCCGGGGCGATATGGTCCTCCTTGGTGGCGACGTTGAAGACCGGCACGTTGATGTTGGCCGGCGACAGCTTCAGCCCGTCGACCTCCAGCTCACCCTTGGCGAAGAGGTTGTCGAGGTAGAAGTTGCGCAGGTAGTATTTGTGGTTCGCCGCCGGCATCCGCGTCGCGTCGGAGTTCCAGAACAGCAGATCGAAGGGGAAGGGGTCCTTGCCCTTGATATAGTTGTTGACGACGTAGGGCCAGATCAGGTCGTTGGCGCGCAGCATGTTGAACGCCGTCGCCATCGAGGACCCTTCCAGGTATCCCTTGGCGTCCATCTTGCGCTCCAGCGTCGCCAGCTGGTCACGGTCGACGAAGATCTTCAGATCGCCGGCGTGGGTGAAGTCGATCTGTGCGGTGAGGAAGGTCGCGGTGTTGATCCGCCGGTCCCCCATCCGCGCCATGTAGGCGAGCGTCATCGCCAGCAGCGTGCCGCCCACGCAGTAGCCGACGATGTCGATCTTCTCGGTGCCCGCCGCCTTGGAGACGTGGTCGACCCCCAACAAAATCCCCTCGCGCATGTAGCTGACGAAATCGTGGTGGGCGAGGCTCTCGTCCGGGTTGACCCACGACAGCACGAACACCGTGTGCCCCTGCTCGGTCAGCCACTTGATCATCGACTTCTCGGTGTTGAGGTCGAGGATGTAGAACTTGTTGATCCACGGCGGGACGATGAAGATCGGCTCCTTCGCCACCGTCTCGGTCGCCGCCTTGTACTGGATGAGCTGCGCCACGCGGCTCTCCGCGATCACGTCGCCCGGTGTGACCGCGACGTTGACGCCCACCTCGAACTTGTCCGGGTCGGACTGTCGCAGCCGCAGCTCGCCTTTGCCGCGGGCGACGTCCTCGGCCAGCATCTTCATGCCGTGGGCGAGGTTTTCGCCCGACCGGCTCGCCGTCTCGCGCAGGAGCTCGGGGTTGGTGAAGATGAAGTTGGAGGGCGAGAGGGCCGCCGAGAGCTGCTTGACGTAGAACGCCGCCTTGGCGCGCGTGTGCTCGTCGAGGTCGTCGGTCTCGTCGACGAGGCTCTGCGCCCAGCGCGTGGTGATGAGGTAGCCCTGCTTGATGAAGTCGAAGAACTGGACCGCGGTCCAGTCCTTGTCGGAAAAGCGCTTGTCGCCGGGTTCGGGGGTGGCGACGGGCTCGGCCTCCTCGCCGGCCATGCGGCGCATCGCGTTGGCGTAGAGCGCGGTCCAGTCCCGCGTCAGGCGCGCCTGCGCCTCGAACGCGCGGGTCGGATCGGCCATCCAATAGTGGGAGACGCGCGACAAGGTGCGGATCCACTCCGCGATCTCGTCGCTGCGATCGTTCTTGATCTCGCCCTGCTGCATCGGGGCGACGTAGGCCGCGATCGCCTCGTTGGCGTGGCCCAGCATGAGGGTGAGGTTCTTGGCGAACTCTTCCGGATTCTCGACGATATAGTTCAGCACTGGATCCCGCGGTGTGTCGCTCACATCACGAACTGCCATCTCCGAGCTCCTCCGCAATCACTAATTAACCGCCCGTTCTTTCTTTTATACCTCAGTCATGGGACGTCAGGGCTCGGTTGCCAACAGGGCGGGCCGAAAAAGGGCGCCGGATCGCGGCGCAGGGTTACCGAATTTCGCCGGTGTGGGGTGGGTGCGTGAGGGCTCTGGGGCGTTGGTCCGTGCTAATGGCGGGTTTGGCCGTGTCGGGCTGCACGATGGACCCGGCCGCGCCGCTGATCCCGCTGCCGCAGCGGCCTGCGACGGTGCTTCCGTCCGAGGCCCCGGCGCAGACGGCCGACGGCTTCCCCAACATCCTCGCCGACCCCGCCTCGGTGCCCGGTCTGCCGCGCGAGCCGAAGGGGGTCGAGGCGGCCAAGCAGATGGTCGCCGCCGAGGGGGCGGCCTCGCGCGCCCGCACCGCCCGGATCGACCGGTCGAGCTTCGCCGGCGACCTCACCGCCCGCGCCGCCACGCAGCGCGAGGAGATGCGCCGGCGGATCGAGGCGTCGAGCAGCGCGGCGGGGACCTCCGTCGCGCCCTCCAACCCCGAGGAGGTGCGCAACCGCATCGCCTCCGGCAGCAAGCGCGGGGCCGGCGCCGCCGCCCAGCCCGGCGCAAGCCCCGAGCCGCAGGTTGACGCGGGCCGCCCGCTCGACCCCGGTGCCGCGCCGCCACGCTCGGTGGGGCCCGAGCCATTCTCCGGCGCGCCAGTTGCGCCGCCACGGTAGGACGCTGTATTTCGCATCAAACGTTCGGAGTTGTCGCGATGCCACCGGTGCAAGAATTCCATAAGATCCGCCGGCTTCCACCCTATGTGTTCGAGGAGGTGAACCGCCTCAAGGCGGGCGCACGCGCCAACGGGGCCGATATCATCGACCTCGGCATGGGCAACCCGGACCTGCCGACCCCGCAGGCGATCTGCGACAAGCTGGTCGAGACGGTCTCCAAGCCGCGCACCAACCGCTACTCCGCCTCCAAGGGCATTCCGGGCCTGCGCCGCGCCCAGGCCGCCTACTACGATCGCCGCTTCGGCGTGAAGCTCGACCCGGACACCGAGGTCGTCGCGACGCTCGGCTCCAAGGAGGGCTTCGCCAACATGGCGCAGGCGATCACCGCGCCCGGCGACGTGGTGCTGACGCCCAACCCGTCCTACCCCATTCACGCCTTCGGCTTCCTGATGGCCGGCGGCTCCACCCGTTCGATCCCGGCCGAGCCGGGCGAGGAGTTCTTCCGCGCGCTGGAGCGGGCGGTGGTCCATTCCGTGCCCAAGCCGATCGCGATGGTCCTGTGCTACCCGTCCAATCCGGGCGCCCACATAGCCGACCTCGAGTTCTACAAAGAGGTGGTGAAGTTCGCCAAGAAGCACGACATCTGGGTGCTGTCGGATCTCGCCTACTCGGAGATCTACTTCGACGGCACGCCGCCCCCCTCGGTCCTCCAGGTGGAGGGCGCGAAGGAGATCGCGGTCGAGTTCACCTCGATGTCGAAGACGTTCTCGATGCCGGGTTGGCGCATGGGCTTTGCGGTCGGCAATCCGCGGCTCATCGCGGCGCTGGCGCGGGTCAAGTCCTACCTCGACTATGGCGCCTTTACGCCGATTCAGGTGGCCGCGACCGCCGCGCTCAACGGCGGCGACGAGTGCATCTCCGAGGTGCGCGACGTCTACCGCAAGCGCCGCGACGCGCTGGTCGACTCGTTCGCGCGGGCCGGGTGGGAGATCCCCTCGCCGCAGGCGTCGATGTTCGCCTGGGCGCCGATTCCGCCGCAGCTCGCCCATCTCGGCTCGTTGCAGTTCGCCAAGGAGCTTCTGGAGGAGGCGTCGGTCGCCGTGGCGCCGGGCATCGGCTTCGGCGAGCACGGCGACGGGCATGTGCGGATCGCCCTGGTGGAGAACGAGCAGCGCATCCGCCAGGCCGCGCGCAGCGTGAAGAAGTTCCTGGACCGGCGGCACAACGTGGTGCCGATGTCGGCCACGCGCTGAGCGACGGCCGCCCGCCCCCGCGGCCGCTCCGGCGGTCCCGGGCGGGCGGCGCTTCTCCGTGCCTTCCCCCGTCCGCTCCTTCCAGGGCCGCGCGCTCGCCCCCGCGACCGTTCGCGTGCCCGGTGCCACGATCACGCCGGCGTCGATCGACCCCGCCGCCGCGACGTTCGTCGGTGCCGTCTACGGTGCGGAGGGCGGGCTGGTGCCGGCCTCGCTGCGGCCGGCATGGCTCGGCCACTTTCGCCCCGTCGACCCGCTGAGCATCGACCGCGCCGCGCCCGCTGCCGCGCATCACGCCGAGGCGATCTTCGCCGGACACGTCTTCCACGACTGGGGCCACTTCCTGTTCGAGACGCTGAGCACCGCCTGGGCCGGGCCGACGCTGCCCGACTGCCCGGTGCTCTTCGCCCCCTTCGCGCGGCCGGCCGGCGCCGGCACCATCCGCCAGCGCCTGCTTACCTGGGCCGGGCTCCTGGACGCGGCGGGGTGGGGCACGCGCCCGCTGCTGGCGCTGGGCGACACCACGCGGGTCGACGTCCTGCACGTCCCCGAGCGGTTGAGCGTCTTCGGCGCGCCGTTTCGCCAGCCGGCGATGCACCCGGTGCTGCGCGAGGTCTACGCCCGCATCGTCGCCCGCTTCGGCGAGGCGGGGCCGCGGGTGCCGATGGTGGCGCGCCGCCCCGCCGGCCACGGCCGCCTGCACCCCCAGGAAGAGCGGTTCTACGCCGTGATGGCGGAGCACGGCTTTCGCATCGTCGACGGTGCGGCGCTGGCGCCGGAGGCCCAAGTGGCGCTGTTCTCGCGCGCGTCGGTGCTGGCGGGGTTCTCCGGCAGCAACCTGCACAACAGCGTCTTCGCCCCGCCCGGCACGCCGGTGCTGGAGATCACCGACAGTCGCAGCCATGGCCGTCCGGAGCGGCGCAACCGCACCCAGCTGGCGATCTGCGACCTTCTGGAGCAGCCCTACCGCATCCTTGACGGCTTCGGCGGCGCCCCGCCGGGCGAGCCGATCGCTGCCGAGGCGCTGGTCGCCGCCGCGCGCGACGCGGCACAACCGGCGTCTTTCTGAGACGGACCACTGGCCTTCCCGGCGGGAATGGGTTTTGTGTCGCCCCACGACGAACCCCGTGATCCGAAGAAGGTGTCCGTGACCGAAACGCTCAAAATCGCCATCGCCGGCCTTGGGACGGTCGGCGCGTCCACCATTCGGCTCCTCCAGGCCGAGCCGACGCACGGCGGCTCCGGGCGCACGATCGAGGTGGTCGCGGTCTCCGCGCGCGACCGCTCGCGCGACCGCGGCGTCGACCTCGCCGGCATGACCTGGTTCGACGACCCGGTCGAGATGGCCGAGAGTCCCGCCGACGTCTTCGTCGAGCTGATCGGCGGTGCGGGCGGCGCGGCGCTCGCCTCGGTCGAGGCGGCGCTGCGGTCGGGCAAGGCCGTCGTCACCGCCAACAAGGCGCTGCTGGCCGAGCACGGCATGCGCCTCGTCGCGATGGCCGAGGCGGCGGGCGTCCCGCTCCTCTACGAGGCCGCCGTCGCTGGGGCGATCCCGGCGATCCGCACCGTGCGCGACGGGCTGGCGGGCGTGCCGATCGCCTCCGTGCTCGGCATCATGAACGGCACCTGCAACTACATCCTGACGCGGATGGAGACCGACGGCATCGCCTTCGAGGAATGCCTCGCCGACGCGCAGCGTCTCGGCTACGCCGAAGCCGATCCGACATTCGACGTCGACGGGTTCGACACCGCCCACAAGCTCGCCATCCTCGCCTCGATCGCCTTCACCACCGAGATCGACGCCGAGGCGATGAACATCGAGGGGATCCGCGGCATCGAGCCGGCGGACATCGCCGCGGCGGCGGAACTGGGCTTCCGCATCAAGCTCCTCGGCATCGCGACGATGAGCGAGGACGGCGTCGACCAGCGCGTGCACCCGACGATGGTGCCGCGCGGCTCCGCGCTTGCCGAGACGTCGGGCGTCACCAACGCGGTGTCGATCCGCGGGCCGGCGTTCGGCGAGATGGTGCTGTCCGGTCCAGGTGCGGGCGGCTCGGCGACCGCCTCGGCGGTGCTGTCGGACCTGACCGACCTCGCCCGCGGCCTCGCCCCGCCGCCGCTGGGGCGCCCGTCGTCCTCGCTGAAGCCGTTCCAGAAGCCGCAGGCCGGCGGCCATCACGGCGCCTTCTACGTGCGCCTGCCGATCGCCGACCGGGCCGGCGCCTTCGCCGCGCTCGCCAAGCACATGGCGGTCGAGCACATCAGCCTGGAGCAGATCGTCCAGAAGACGCCGCACCGGCCCGAGCATCTCCCCCCGCTCGAGCAGCAGACGGTGATCCTCGTGACCTACCCGACCGACGAGGCCGCGCTCGCCCGCGCGCTGAAGGCGATCGAGGCGGAGGGCATCGTGGTGCGCGCGCCGCACGTCATCCGCATCGCGCAGACGCTGTAGGCGCGGGCGCCGAACTAGTACGCCCGGCCGAGCCTGCGGCGCAGCGGGCCGAGTGCCCAGGCGAGGCCCGCCCGCGGGCGGTGCCGGCTCAGCACATGGCGCGGCACCGTCTGCATGCTGGCCTGGGGCAGCGTCGCCCGCTCGACTGAGGCGTTGATGGCGCCGATGCGCTCGATCAACGCGTCGATCACCCCATGGTCGAAATCGGCGTCGACGATGCGCCGCACGTCGCGCCTGTAGTGCGTGTGGACGACGAAGATCGTGCCCGAAATCACGCCGCCGTACATCAGCCGGTAGTTGAAGTTCTGCGACAGCGGCCATAGCGCCGGTTTCAGCTTCAACAGCGCATTGACGAGGGGCGGCTGGTCCATCGCTCCCGGCCCGTTGCGCTCCAGCGCCAAGGCGTAGGCCTCGCCCCACCGCTCCGACAGCGGCCCCGCGAACTCGCCGCGGATGAACAGGACGCCCGAGTTGAGCGCGTAGTAGCGCCGGCCCTCCTTGGCGACGGCGTCCTCCATCGTCACGATTTCTTCGCGATGGTAGGGCATGTGGACCCCGGCGAGATCGAAGGGGCCGAACTCGAACACCCGGCTGATGTCGCCGTAGATGATCGTGTCCGTGTCGAGGAAGATGCAATCGGCGCCCGCCATGGTGCCGATGGAGCGGATCTTGAACGCTTTGGGCGCCACGTCGCCGTGGAGGGGCACCACGTCGCTGAACGGAAAGCCCGGCCGCCGGGCCAGCATCTCGGCAAGGTCGGGCCGGCTCGTCAGAAGGCGGATCGGCTTGTCGGTGAACCGGCGCAGCGAACGGGCGGAGACGAGGGCTTCGGCAGTGTAGACCGGCGGCGCGTCCGGCCGGTCGAAGGCGCTGTAGATGAACATGGGTCCGCTCGCGCAAGTTTTCGCAGTGCAAAAGGCGTGTTCGATCCTGCGCGGCCGCGCAGGGTCAGTTCCTCAACGCTCCAGACGTGGGAGAGATCCGGCGCTGATCGGGCGTTGTTGTGGCGAAAATTCACTTTTCCGGCCGGGCGCTGCCGGAGTGAGCAGCATGCAAGGCGTTGAGGCACTTGATGTGTTCGCTAACGATTGCACCAAGCCCAACAACGCGTCACAAGGATGTCCTTCCGAGGAGCGGAGACGACAGTAGGCTCATGTCTGAAGATACAACGCCGCAAGGGGCGCTCGACCGCGTTCTGACCGTCGAGGTTATGCGTGTGACCGAACGTGCTGCGGTGGCCGCGGCACGCTTGCGCGGGCGCGGCGACGAGAAAGCGGCCGATCAGGCCGCCGTCGACGCGATGCGGCGCGAACTCAACCGCCTCGCCATCGAGGGCATCGTGGTGATCGGCGAGGGTGAGCGCGACGAAGCCCCCATGCTCTACATCGGCGAGGCCGTCGGCTCCGGCGGCAAGCGCGTCGACATCGCGCTCGATCCGCTCGAGGGCACGACGCTGTGCGCCAAGGATATGCCGAACTCGATCGCCACCTTGGCGCTCGCCTCAGGCGGCGCGCTCCTCAACGCGCCCGACGTCTACATGCAGAAGATCGCGATCGGCCCCGGTTACCCGGACGGCCTCGTCGAACTCGACATGCCGCCGGAGGAGGTGATCCGCCGCGTGGCCAAGGAGAAGGGCGTGCCGCCCGCGGAGATCACCGCGTGCGTGCTCGACCGGCCGCGCCACGCGCAGCTGATCGCCGAACTGCGCGGCACGGGTGCGGCGGTCCGCCTCATCTCGGACGGGGACGTCGCCGGCGTCATCAACACGACGAACCCGCTGGAGTCGGGCATCGACCTCTACATCGGCATCGGCGCGGCGCCCGAGGGCGTGCTCGCCGCGGCGGCGCTGCGCTGCGTCGGCGGCCAGATGCAGGGCCGCCTCATCCTCGACAACGAGGAGCGCCGTACCCGCGCCGAGAAGATGGGCATCTCCGACCCGGAAAAGATCTACACCCACGAGGAGATGGCGCAGGGCGACGTCTACTTCTCGGCGACCGGCGTGACCGACGGCAATCTCGTGCGCGGGGTGCGCTTCCATCCCGAATATATCGAGACCGAGACCATCGTGATGCGCTCGCTGCACGGGACCGTGCGCACCATCAAGGCGCGCCATACCGACTTCTCGAAGTTCCTGCACGCCTGATCCGCTCGGTCGGGCGGGCAATTCGCGCGGCGCTGGCCCTTCTCGCGGGCCTCGCCGTCGCGCTGGCGATCGCCGGGGGGCTCGCGCTGGTGGGCTCGCGCATCATCCTCCCCGGCGCGGACGTGGGCGAGGGGCCGACCGTACGAACGGTCTACCTCGTCACCAGCCCCATCCATGCCGACATCGTCGTGCCGGTGGCCGACGATGTCGCCGATTGGCGCCCGCTGCTGCGTTCGGCCGCCTTCGCCGGCTCCCGCGCCGAGCGTGACCTCATGGCCGATGCCGCCTCGCACGTCGCCTTGGGGTGGGGCTCCGAGGCGTTCTATCTCAACGTCCGGAAACTGGCGGACCTGCGACCCGGCCACGTCCTCGACGCACTGTGGGACGACGGGGTCGTGCACCTCACCGTGCTCGGCGACCCGGCCGGCATCCCCGGCGCCGTCGCGCTGCGATTGAGCGACACCGGCTACCGGCGGCTGGTGGCCGGGCTCGACGCCGCGTTGGCGCGCGACGGCGGGGCGCCGGTGCCGTTGCCGGGGCGGGCCTATGGTCCGGCGGATGGCTTTTTCGCGGCGGTGCCCCAGTATTCTGTGCTGAGAACATGCAACGTCTGGGTCGCTGCGCTGCTGCGGCGGGCCGGGCTCGCGATGCCGTTGTGGTCGCCCTTCGTGTCGGGGCTCGCCCGCGCCGCGAAGGAGAGTGCCGCGCAATGACCGACCCCTTCAACGCCTTCGTCGACCGGGTCGCCGCTCCGGGACCGGGGCCGCGCCTGGCCGTGAAGGACATGATCGCGGTGGCAGGCCTGAAGCAGACTGCCGGCCTGCCGGTGCGCGCCGAGCGCCGTGCGACGCAGGACGCAGCCGTCGTCGCGCGGCTGCGCCGGGCGGGGTACGCGGTGGTGGGCACCACGGCGACGGACGGTGCCGGCTTCGGCACGATGACCGCGGAGGTCGTCAACCCGCGCCACCCGGAGCGCGCGGTCGGTGGGTCCAGCGGCGGATCGGCCGCGGCGGTGGCCGGCGGGCTCGCCGACGTGGGTCTCGGCACCGACACCGGCGGCTCGGTGCGCATTCCCGCCGCCTATTGCGACCTCGTCGCCTTCAAGCCGACCAACGAGCGCGGCGCGATGGAGGGCATCCTGCCGCTGTCGCCGCGGTTCGACGTCGTCGGTGCCATGGCGCGCACCTTCGGCGATCTGGCGCCGGCCCTGCCGCATCTGGTGGACCGCTGGGCCGAGGCGGGCGATGCCGCGCCGCGCGTCGCGTTCGCCGCCGACGAGCTGGCCGACGTGGACCCTCCCGTCGCCGCCGCCTTCGCGCCCATATGCGCGCGGCTGGGCGCGGTGCCGCTCGGCAATCCGGCGTCCTATCGCACCGCCGCGATCGCCCACTCGGACCTCGTCTGCGCCGACGGGCTGAGCGTGCACCGGGCGGACTGGGCCGCCGCGCCCGACCGTTTCCCGCCGGTGACCGCCGGCGGTCTCGCCTATGCCGAGACGCTGTCGGAGGCGCATCTCGCCGAGGCGCGGGAGGTGTGCGACGCGGCGCGGGAGGCATGGCGCGCCGCGATGGCCCCGGACATGGTGCTGCTCCTGCCGACCTTGCCGATGGCGCCGGCGGACCGGGGCGCGCAGAACGCCACCGTGCGCGGCGAGACGCTGCCGATCACCAACGCCAACATCCGTCTGACCGAGATGTTCAACATCGCCGGACTGCCGGTGGTGGTGGCGCCGGTGGAGGGGCTGTCGGTCCAGTTCGTGGGCGCGGCAGGGCGCGACGAGTGGCTGTTCGCGACCGTTCGGCGGCTCGTCGAGCGGCTTCGGCGCCGTTAGGCGGCGCGGCGGACGGCGGCGCTGATCTCGGCGACGTCGACGACGGTGATGTCGGCCCGCGGAACGCCGCGGAAGGCGCCGTGCGCGACCTCGACGGCGATGTTGACCGTGGCGCCTCGCGCGGCACGCAGGCGGTCGCCGACGGGACCGGCGGGGCGGAACAGCATCGCCTCGATCGGCGGGCCGGCGCGGCCCGAAAGGCGCAGCTTCAGCGATTCGCCCGTGCCGACCTTCATCACATGGTCGATATAGGCGCCGTCGAGCGCGATGACGGGCTTGGGCCGGCCGGCGCCCCACGGGCCGTGCTCGGTCAAGAGGCGGGCGAGCGGTTCGTCGAGGGCGCCGGGGGCGGCGATGGCGTCGATCTTCAGGGTGTCGCGCAGGACCGCCTCGCGCACGGCGGGGCCGAGCCGTTCGGTCAGCCATGCCGTCAGCGCTTCGATCCGCTCGGGCGCCACGGTCAGGCCGGCCGCCATCGCGTGTCCGCCGCCCTTGAGCAGGAGCCCGGCGGCGGCCGCCTCGCGGATTGCCGCGCCGAGGTCAACGCCGGAGATCGAGCGGCCCGACCCGGTGCCCGCCTCGTCGCCGAGGCCGATGGCGAGGGCCGGCTTGCGGAACCGCTCCTTGAGCCGTGCCGCCACCAGGCCGACGACGCCCGGATGCCAGCGCCCGGCGACCACGATCACCGCAGCGTCCTCGTCGACCAGCGCCGTGGCCTCGGCGAGGGCGGCGGTCTCGAGGCTGCGGCGCTCGCGGTTGAGGCGATCGAGCTCGGTGGCGATCGCTTCGGTCTCGGCCGGATCGTCGGACGTCAGCAGTCGGGCGCCGAGGCCGGACCGGCCGATGCGCCCGCCCGCGTTGATCCGGGGGCCGAGGACGAAACCGAGGTGCCCCGCATCCACCGGACCGGAGAGCTTGGAGACGGTCGTCAGCGCCGCCAGCCCCAGGTTCTCGCGCCGCCGCAGCGCCACCAGGCCGCGGGTGACGAAGGCGCGGTTGAGCGGCGACAGCGGCACCACGTCCGCCACGGTGCCCAGCGCGACGCAGTCGAGCAGCGGCATGAGGCTGGGCTCGGTGCGCCCCTCGAACCGGCCGCGGCGGCGCATCTCGCGCATCAGCCCCACCATGACGATGAAGGCGACGCCCACGGCCGCGCAGTCGGACAGGCCCGAGAGGTCGTCCGGCCGGTTCGGGTTGACGATGTGGTCGGCCGGGGCGAGCGCCGTCACCGGGTGATGGTCGATCACCAGGACGGTCATGCCGCGGGCCTTGGCGGCGGCCACCGGCTCGATCGCGCCGGCGCCGCAGTCGAGGCAGAGGAGGACGTCGGTTCCCTCGTCGGCCAGCGCCTCCATGGCGGGGATCGAGGGGCCGTATCCATCGGTGATGCGGTCGGGGATGACGATCCGCGGCGTGACGGCGAGGTGGGCGAGCGTGCGCGCGACGACGGCGGCGGACGTCGCGCCGTCGACGTCGTAGTCGGCGAAGAGGACGATGCGCTCACCGCGGTCGATGGCGTCGGCGAGGCGGGCGACCAGCGCGTCGCAAGCGGTGAGGGTGGACGGGTCCGGCATCAGCTCGCGGATGGTCGGCGTCAGCTCGCGCCCGGCATTGTCGAGATCGACGCCGCGGCCGGCGAGCACCCGTGCGACGATCTCCGGCAGGGTATGGCGCTGGGCGAGCGCCATTGCGGTGCGCTCGCCGCGTTCGTCGAGCCGGCGCATCCAGCGACGGCCGGACAGCGATTGATCGACACCGAGGACGGAGGTTTCAGACACGGGGACACTCTGGACGCAGGACGCCTCGACCATCACCCGATGCGAGACCTTTTCCATTACCCAATCGTTAAGATCCCCGACTTCCGACCCCGTATCGCGCAAAGGTGTGGATTGCCGTGCGCGAAGCCAGAGCGCGGTTGACGCCGCCGACAGACCGCGACGCGTCGTCAGCAAGGCCGCCGTGCGGGCCTGCGCAGCGGCCAAGGCGTTGGCGGTGAAGGGGTTTGCCGCGCCCGCCTTGCCGCCGCTCACCGCGCCGCCGGGGCTGGGGGCGTGCGCCGTGGCCGGGGCGGGCTCCCGGTCGGCCGTCGCCGGCGGGGCATGCTCCACCGTCCAGTCGATATAAGCGGCGGCGTCCGGCGCGTTTTCGTTCATTGGGCGTACACGGGCATGCTACTAATCCTCGCGACCATGCACCTCGTAAGGATCATAGCCGCCGTGACGTTCCTGGCCCAGGCCGGGACGCTCGTCCTGTGGGACGCGGCGCCGGCGGCGGCCCAGGCGGGGTGTTTGTCGCAGAGCCAGCAGCGCCAGGCGGTCAGCTCCGGCCAGGCGGTGCGGCCGGGGCAGATCGGACGCAAGCTGGGCGGCAAGGTATTGCGGCTCAACCTGTGCGAAGGGGCGGGCGGGCTGACGTGGCGCGTCACCGTCCTGCAGGGCGACGGGCGGGTGGTCGACCGGGTGGTCGACGCGCGCAGCGGCCAGCCCATCCGCTGAGGCGGGAACATCGAGCGGCGCGGCTCTCGGGGCGCGCCTTGGAGGGGGTGAGGAGAAGCGTATGCGTGTGCTCGTCGTGGAAGACGATCGCGATCTCAATCGTCAACTGTGCGACGCGCTCAAGGCCGGCGGCTATGCGGTGGACGCCGCGTTCGACGGCGAGGAGGGGCACTTCCTCGGCGATACCGAGCCCTACGACGTCGCCATCCTGGACCTCGGCCTGCCGGAGCTCGACGGCATCTCGGTGCTGGAGCGGTGGCGCAAGAACGCGCGGCGCATGCCCGTGCTGGTGCTGACCGCCCGCGACCGCTGGAGCGACAAGGTCGCCGGCATCGACGCGGGCGCCGACGATTACGTCACCAAGCCGTTCCACATGGAGGAGATCATGGCGCGCGTGCGGGCGCTGATCCGCCGCGCCGCCGGCAACGCCTCTAACGACTACGTCTGCGGTCCGGTGGAGCTCGATGCGCGGGCGAGCCGGGTGACGGTGGACGGCACGCTCATCAAGCTGACCTCGCACGAGTACCGGGTGCTCGCCTACCTGATGATGCACCAGGGCCGGATCGTGTCGCGCACCGAGCTGACCGAGCACCTCTACGACCAGGACTTCGACCGCGATTCCAACACCATCGAGGTGTTCATCGGCCGCCTGCGCAAGAAGCTCGGCGCCGATATCATCGAGACGGTGCGGGGCCTGGGCTACCGCGTGTCGGAGCCGGGCGCGGCCGACTGAGCGCCCGGCGTGAGGCGCGCGGCATGAGGATCTGGCCCAAGTCGCTGTCGGCGCGGCTGCTGCTCACGTCCCTGACGTGGGCGACCTTCGCGCTGGTGGCGACGGGCATCGTCCTCGTCTCGGCGTTTCGCACCACCGTCGAGGCGCGGTTCGACGATACCCTCAACGTCTACCTCGCGATGCTGATCGCCCAGCTCTCCGAGCAGGACGACGACCGCTATGGCGGCATCCCGCCGGACCTCGGCGAGCCGCGCTTCGTGCTGCCGCTGTCGGGCTGGTACTGGATGGTGGTCGACAGCGCGACGGGGGAGGTGGTGCAGACCTCCGAATCGCTCGCCGGCGACGTGATCGACATGCCGGAGGGGTTCGAGACGAACGTCGGCTACGCGGCGCCGCACCAGGGGTACGGGCAGGGGCCGACGGGTGATGCGCAGCGCCTCATCGCCCGCCGCGTCGCCTTCGCCGATGGGCAGTGGGTGATGGTCGTCGTGAGCGGTGCGGCCTCCACCATCGCCGCCGACACCGCCTCCTTCACGACGCGCCTGGCGCTCTATCTCGGCTCGTTCGCGATGGTGCTGGTGGCGGTGACGTTCATCCATTGGCGGATCAGCCTGCGCCCGCTGCGCCAGCTCGGCCAGGAATTGGAGGCGGTGCGCCAAGGCCGCGTGCAGCACGTCAGCACCAAGTTCCCGACCGAGATCGCCCCGGTCGCCGATGCGCTCAACACGCTGATCGATTCCAACCACGCCACTCTGGAGCGCGCGCGCCGGCACGTCGGCAACCTGGCGCACGCGCTCAAGACGCCGCTCAGCGTGCTCCTCAACGATGCCGGCAACGCACCGGAGCCGCTGCCGCGATCGGTGCGCGAGCAGGTTCACACCATGCAACGCCAGGTGCGCTACTACCTCGACCGGGCCCAGATGGCCGCGCAGGACCGCTTCATCGGCACCACGACCGACGTCGGCCCCGTGCTGGAACGGCTGCACCGGGCGATGGCGCGGTTGGCCGAACCGCGCGGCATCGCGGTGACGCTGGAGCAGCCCAAGGGCATCCAGTTCGCCGGTGAACAGCAGGACCTGGAGGAGGTCGTCGGCAATCTGGTCGACAACGGCCTGAAGTGGGCGGACCGCGAGGTGATGATCCGCGTGCGCCCCAGCGACGAGGCGCTCGCGGGCGCCGCCTTCAAGCGCTCCTTCGTGATCGAGATCGTCGACGACGGGCCGGGCCTTTCGGAGAGCGAACGCAGCGAGGTCGTCTCGCGCGGCAAGCGTCTCGACCAGACGAAGCCGGGCAGCGGGCTGGGTCTTTCCATCGTCGCCGAGCTGATCGAGCTTTATGGCGGTAGACTGGACCTCGGCCGAGCCGATATGGGTGGGCTGCGCGTGACGGTGCTGCTGCCGCGGGCCTGAGTCGTCGCGGCCGGTGCCACTGCGTCGCCGCAATGGTGAACGTCTTCGTTGACGAGAGGCGGTGCAGGGTCTTAGGCACACCGTCTAAGGGTGTGGATCCATGTTCGAAAAGACCTACGACGCGGCGTCGATCGAGCCGCGCATTCGCGAAGTTTGGCAAGAGGCCGACGCGTTCCGTGCCGGCGCGGGGGCGGGGAGGGATGCGCAGACCTTCTGCATCGTCATTCCGCCGCCGAACGTGACGGGCTCGCTCCACATGGGGCACGCCCTCAACAACACGCTCCAGGACGTGATGGTCCGCTTCGAGCGGATGCGCGGCAAGGACGTCCTGTGGCAGCCCGGCACCGACCACGCCGGCATCGCGACGCAGATGGTCGTCGAGCGTCAGCTCGCCGCCAACGGTGAGCCGACGCGCCGCGAGATGGGCCGCGAGGCGTTCCTGGATCGCGTCTGGGCGTGGAAGGCGGAGTCGGGCGGGGCCATCAAAGGCCAGCTCGACAGGCTGGGCGCGTCCTGCGACTGGTCGCGCGACCGCTTCACCATGGACGCGGGCCTCTCGGAGGCGGTGCTCACCGTCTTCGTCCGCCTGCACAAGCAGGGGCTGATCTACCGCGACAAGCGCCTGGTCAACTGGGACCCGAAGTTCCTGACCGCGATCTCCGATCTCGAGGTCGAGTCCAAGGAAGTGAAGGGGACGCTGACCCACTTCCGCTATCCGCTGGAAGGCGTGACGTTCGACCCGGAAGACCCGTCCACCTACATCGTCGTCGCCACCACGCGGCCCGAGACGATGCTGGGCGACACCGCCGTCGCCGTCCACCCGGAGGACGAGCGCTACGCCCACCTCATCGGCAAGAACGTCGTCCTGCCGCTGGTCGGCCGCCGCATCCCGATCGTCGGCGATACATACTCCGACCCGGAGAAGGGCTCGGGTGCGGTGAAGATCACCCCGGCGCACGACTTCAACGACTTTGAGGTCGGCAAGCGCCACAAGCTTCCCGTCATCAACATCTTCGACGAGCAGGCCGCCGTCCTCCTGGAGGGCAATGCCGACTTCGCCGCCGGCCTCGACCCGGCGACAGTCGCCGCCCTGGTCGACGAGCTGCACGGCGAGGACCGCTTCGCCGCGCGCAAGGCCATCGTCGCCAAGATGGAAGAGGGCGGCTTCGTCGAGAAGATCGAAGACAACGTTCACATGGTGCCCTACGGCGACCGGTCGGGCGTCGCCATCGAGCCGTTCCTGACCGACCAGTGGTACGTCAACGCCAAGCGTCTCGCCGGCCCGGCGATGGACGCGGTCAACGAGGGCAAGACCAAGTTCGTCCCCGCCAACTGGTCGAAGACCTATTTCGACTGGATGGAGAACATCCAGCCCTGGTGCGTGTCGCGCCAGCTCTGGTGGGGCCACCAGATCCCGGCATGGTACGGGCCGGACGGCAAGATCTACGTCGAGCGCTCCGAGGCCGACGTCGCCCGCACCGCGACGATCCACTACGGCACGCCGATCCGCTTCGCCCCGCGCGCCGAAGCGCTGGCCGCCTGGGAAGCCGGCACCGAGGGGGAGACGCTCCTCTACCGCGACGAGGACGTGCTCGACACGTGGTTCTCCTCGGCGCTGTGGCCGTTCTCCACGCTCGGCTGGCCCGAGCGCACGCCGGAGCTGCGGAAATACTACCCGACCAGCGTCCTCTCGACCGGGTTCGACATCATCTTCTTCTGGGTCGCCCGGATGATGATGATGGGCATGCACTTCCTCAACCAGGTGCCGTTCGACACCGTCTACATCCACGCCCTCGTCCGCGACGAGAAGGGCGCCAAGATGTCGAAGTCGAAGGGCAACGTCGTCGACCCGCTGGAGCTGATGGACGAGTTCGGCGCCGACGCGCTGCGCTTCACCCTCGCCGCGATGGCCGCCCAGGGCCGCGACGTGAAGATCGCCAAGGCGCGCGTCCAGGGCTACCGCAACTTCGCCACCAAGCTCTGGAACGCCACCCGCTTCGCCGACATGAACGAGTGCCGCATCGACCCGGCGTTCGACCCGGCGGACGCGCAGGGCACCCTGTCGCGCTGGGTGCTGACCGAGGCGAACCGCACCGCCGGCGACGTCACCCGCGCGATCGAGGCCTACCGCTTCAACGACGCGGCGGCGGCGATCTACCGCTTCACCTGGAACACCTTCTGCGACTGGTTCCTGGAACTCGCCAAGCCCGGCCTGATCGGCCAGAACGAGGACGAAAAGAAAGAGCTGCGCGCGGTGACGGCCCACGTCATCGACCAGATCCTCGTCATGCTGCACCCGTTCATGCCGTTCATCACCGAAGAGCTTTGGGCGATCACGGCCGAACAGTCCGGCATCGAGCGTGAGACGCTGCTGATCCACACCCCCTGGCCCACCGGCGGGTTCGAGGACGGCACGGCGGCCGACGAGATCAACTTCGTCGTCGACCTCGTCGCCGCGGTGCGCTCGCTGCGGTCCGAATCCAACGTCCCGGCGGCGACCGAGGCGGAGGTCGTGGTCGTCGGCGGCTCGCGCGCGCAGGAGGGCTGGCTCGCCTCGCACGACGCCGCCATCCGCCGCCTCGCCCGCGCCTCGGAACTGAAGGTGTCCGACATCGCGCCGCCCAACTCCGCGCAGTCGGTGGTCGGCGACGTCGTCGTCTGCCTGCCGCTCGCCGGTCTCGTCGACCTCGCGGCAGAGCGCGCGCGCCTCGCCAAGGAGCTGAAGCGGCTGGAGTCGGACGTCGCCAAGATCGACGGGCGGCTTTCCAATCCGAAGTTCCTCGAGAAGGCCGACGCCGACACCATCGACGAGCAGCGCGAGAAGCGCGGCGATGCAGAGGCCAAGCTGGAGAAGCTGCGGGCCGCGATCGGCCGCCTGGAACCGGTGGACTGACCATGGCAAGCCCCTCATCCTCCGGCGCGACGCAGGTCTGGTCCGCCGATGCCTACGCGAAGAACGCCCGCTTCGTCGCCGACCTCGCCGGAGGCGTGGTCGACTGGCTGGCGCCACGGCCGGGCGAGCGGATCCTCGACCTCGGCTGCGGTGACGGGGCGCTGACCGAGCGGCTGGTCGCCACCGGCGCCAGCGTCCTGGGTGTCGACGCCAGCACGGACCTGGTCGCCGCCGCCGCAGCACGCGGGCTCGACGTGAAGCTCGGCGACGGTGCCGCGCTGGACTTCGACGCCGAGTTCGACGCCGTCTTCTCCAACGCTGCGCTGCACTGGATGCGCGAGGCCGAGGCCGTCGCCGCCGGTGTCCGCCGGGCGCTGAAGCCGGGCGGCCGCTTCGTCGGGGAATTCGGCGGCCACGGCAACGTCGCCACCATGCGCACCGCCCTCGCCGCGCTCGCCCCTCGATACGACGTCGATCCCGCGCTCGCCCATCCGTGGTACTTCCCGACCGCCGAGGGCTACAGCGGCCTGTTGACGGGCGCCGGGTTCAAGGTGGAACGCTGCGTGCTGATCCCGCGGCCGACCGCACTTCCCGCGTCGGGGGTTGTGGGATGGCTCGAGACCTTTATGAACCCATACTTGAACCAAGCGGGCGCAGCCGCATCGGCGGTTCTGGCGGATGCCGAGGCCCTGCTGGCGCCGGCGTTGCGGGACCCCGACGGGGTGTGGATCGTCGACTATGTGCGGCTCCGCTTCGAAGCGTACGCGATCTGAGGTCTGTGATGCTCCGTCCGGTGGTTGTTGGGATGCTGTCCGCCTTCGCGGCCGTCGGCGCGTCGGCCGCGCTGCTGGTGGGCGACCCGCCGCCGGCCGAGGCGGCGCCGATCGAGAACCCGGTCGCCGTCTTCTCCGGGCTCGACAAGGTGACCGGCCGCATCATCTCGTTCGACGTCTACATCAACGAGACTGTGCAGTTCGGCGCGCTGCGCGTCACGCCGCGCACCTGCCAGACCCAGCCGCCCACGGAAGAGCCCAACACGGTCGTCTTCGCCGAAGTGGACGAGATCACTCTCGATTCGCGCATCCGCCGCATCTTCACCGGCTGGATGTTCGCGGCGAGCCCCGGCCTCAACGCCGTGGAGCACCCCGTCTACGACGTGTGGCTGAAGGATTGCGCCCTGTCGACCGAGGTGGCCCCGCCGCCGGGCTTCGCGCAGGACGAATATGCGCAGGACGAGATGGGCGTGATCGAGCGTCCGGAAGGCTGGCAGCCGATCCCCAAGCCGCGGCCGCCGCATACGCCGCGCGTCACCGAGGAGGTGGTCGACCCCTTCCTGGGCGAGGACGACGGCTGACGGGGCAGCAGCGCGTGGGCGGTAGGGTCGCGGGTGGGCGTCAGTCGCGGTCGAGCGCGGTGAGGACCTCGTCGCCGGTGTAGATGCGGCCGGGGGCGAAGTCGCCTTCGGTGCGCATCGCCTCGTCGAGCAGCGACTGGTAGTGCCGGCGGCTGACCTCGGTGGCGCCGAACTGGCTGAGATGCTCGGTGATGAACTGTGCGTCGAGCAGCGTGAAGCCGCCGATCGCGAGCCGGCCGGCCAGGTGCACCAGCGCCACCTTGGACGCGTCGCGCACGATGGAGAACATCGACTCGCCGAAGAAGGCGCCGCCCAACCGGACGCCGTAGAGCCCGCCGACGAGCATCCCGTCGAGATAGGTTTCGACCGAGTGAGCCTGCCCGAGGCGGTGCAGGCTGGAATAGAGCTGCTGGATACGACCGTTGATCCAGGTCCGCTGGCGGCCCGGCGCCGGGGCGGCGCACCCGTCGATCACCCCGGCGAAGTCGGTGTCGATCCGGACCTCGAACCGCTCCTGGCGGACGAGGCGGGCGAGACGACGGGGGACATGAAATGTTTCGAGCGGCAGGATGCCCCGCCGCTCTGGTTCAATCCAATAAAGACCCGGATCGTCCGCCGATTCCGCCATGGGGAAGATCCCGCAGGCATACGCCTTGAGGAGAACCTCCGGCGTGATCTCGAGGACGATGTTGTCCGGGCTCGTCATACCTTCCCTCTCGCCAGGAAGTTCTCCAGCCAGTGGATGTCGTATGCCCCGTTGGCGATGTCCGGATCCTGGACCAGCTCGCGGAAGAGGGGGAGGGTGGACTCGATCCCGTCCACGACGAATTCGTCGAGCGCCCGCCGCAGACGCATCAGGCACTCGACCCGGTTGTTGCCGTGAACGATCAGCTTGCCGATCAGGCTATCGTAGTAAGGGGGGATCCGGTAGCCCTGATAGACGGCCGAATCGACGCGGACTCCGAGCCCGCCCGGCGGGTGATAGTGCGTGATCGTACCGGGAGAGGGGATGAACGTGCGCGGGTGCTCGGCGTTCACGCGGCACTCGATCGCGTGGCCGTTGTACTGCACGTCCTCCTGGCTGAAGCCGAGCTTGCCACCCGAGGCGACGCGGATCTGCGCGTGGACGAGGTCGAGCCCGGTGATCATCTCCGTGACCGGGTGCTCCACCTGCAAGCGGGTGTTCATTTCGATGAAATAGAACTCGCCGTCTTCGTACAGGAACTCGATCGTGCCGGCGCCGCGGTAGCGCATGTCCTGCATGGCCTTGGCGCAGGTGTCGTAGATGCGCCGGCGCTGGTCCTCGTTGAGGGCCGGGGAACGGGCCTCTTCCCACACCTTCTGGTGCCGCCGCTGAAGCGAGCAGTCGCGCTCGCCGAGCGCCACGGCGTCGCCCTGGCCGTCGCCGATCACCTGGATCTCGATGTGCCGCGGCTTGGTGAGGTACTTCTCGAGGTAGACCTCGTCGTTGCCGAAGGACGCCTTCGCCTCGGCGCGGGCGCGCTGGGCGGCGGAGACCACCTCGTCGGCCGAGCGGGCCACCGTCATGCCGCGTCCGCCACCGCCGGCCGACGCCTTGATGAGCACCGGGTAGCCGATCTCGGCGGCGACGGCGCGCAGCTCCGCCTCGGACCGGATCGCGCCTTCGGAGCCGGGGACGACCGGGATTCCGAGCGCCTTGGCGGTGCGCTTGGCCTCGATCTTGTCGCCCATGACGCGGATCTGTTCCGACGTCGGGCCGATGAAGGTGATGTCGTGCGCTTCCAGGATCTCGGCGAAACGCGCATTCTCGGACAGGAAGCCGTAGCCGGGGTGGACGGCGTCCGCTCCGGTGATTTCGCAGGCGGCGACGATCGCGGGGATGTTCAGGTAGCTGTCGGACGCGGCGGACGGGCCGATGCAGACCGACTCGTCGGCAAGACGCACGTGCATGGCGTCGACGTCGGCGGTGGAATGCACCGCGACCGTCTGAATGCCGAGCTCCTTGCAGGCGCGTTGGACGCGCAGCGCGATCTCACCGCGGTTGGCGATGAGGACTTTGCGGAACATACTATGCGATCGCCAGCAGCGGCTCGCCGTACTCGACCGGCTGTCCGTCCTCGACGTAGATCTCGGTGACGGTGCCGGCACGCTCGGCGATGATCTGGTTCATCGTCTTCATCGCCTCCACGATCATGATGACCTGACCGACGCGCACGGTGTCACCGACGTCGACGAACGGGCGGGTGCCGGGCTCGGGCGCGCGGTAAGCGGTGCCGACCATGGGCGATAGGACCGCACCCTCGGGCGCCTTGGCCGGACCCGTGGCGGGTGCGGTCGGCGCGGGGGCTGCGGGCGCGGCCGCCGGCGCCACGGTCACGGCCGAGGTGCTCACATGCCGCGCGACCCGGAGCTTGGTCTCGCCGTGGACGATCTCGATCTCCGAAAGGTCCGTTTCATGCAGCAACGCGGCGATCGTACGTATGGCCGCTTCGTCAATAGGGGGTGTGTCTGCCATCGCGATACAACGGGACCCTGTCGTGGGGTCGAGGCCTTTCCTGTGGCGTGCGGCCGGCTGCCGCAGAACTCAATGTGTTAAACGCCCATTTTAGTAATGGACTACGCGGATGATCGGAAGACGGGACGTGTCGTCCCGCCGCACCGTCCCCGCCTACCTAGGCGATCCGAACGCCCGCTCCAAGGGCTAGCACTCGTCCGCGCCGCACCGCTGTTGATTGATTCGTGCACGAAGTTGATCATAACCCACCGCGCCGTACTCCATCGTGTCGCCGATGACGTAGGACGGGGTACCTTCGATCTGCAACAGACGGGCCAGACGGGTGCTCTCCTGGATGGCCTCGCCGACGACGTCGGAGCGCATCGTCGCCTCGATCTCGTCGCGCGGCAGGCCCATCTGCTCGACCACGGAGAAGGCGGCCTCGTCGTCGGCACGTCCGTCGCTCGAGAGGAGCTTGCGGTGGAATTCCGGGTAGGCCTCCGGGGCGACCTGGTGCACCGCGATGGACACCGCGCTCGCCCGCACGGACGCCTCGCCCAGCACCGGCAGCTCCTTCATGACGACGCGCAGGTCCGGGTCCGCCTCGATCAGGCGCTCCAGGTCGTCGAGCGCGCGCCGGCAGTAGCCGCAGTTGTAGTCGAAGAACTCGACCAGCGTGACGTCGCCTTCGGGGTTGCCGAGGATGGCGTTGTGGGGGGAGGTCTCCAACTCGCCGCGCACGGCGACGAGGGCCTCGGCCCGCTCCTCCTCGGCGGCGGCCTGGCGCTTGGCCTGCAACGCGCCGAACGCCTCCTCCAGCACCTCCGGGTTGGCGATCAGGTACTCGCGCACGATCGTCTCGACGTCCGAGCGGCTGAGGGCGGGCTGGTCCGCGGCCTGCTGGGCCAGCGCGGGCGTGGCGAGGGCCAGCGAGGCCACGGCGGCCAGTGCAATCAAGGGGCGGGACATAGTCGACCTTTTCGCGTTGGAGGCGTCGCCTTCGATAGCGCGGGACCGGACCCCTCGAAAGGACGCGCGTTGGCGCAGGCGTCACATTCGGTTGACCGGACCGCGGTGCGGATGCCGGGGACCGCCGGGCGGCGCCCGCCGGGTGGATTGCCGCAGCAGGTCGGCGAGATCAAGCGGCACGCTCTGTGCGCTGTGGAGACGAAAACGGCCGGGCCTCCCTGGAGGTCCGGCCGTACGTGGCTTGATGGGCGCAACGGCGCTCCGGCTCAGAAGAACGAGCGGCGCTGCCACCAACCGGCGCGGCGCGGGCGCGCCCCGTCCGACTTCTGTTCCGGCGCCGGTGCCTCGGCCGCCTCTGCGGCCGGTTCCTCGGCGGCGTCCGCCTCGGTGTCCGCGCCGTTGGCGCTCGCCGCTTCGGCGGGGGCGTCCTGCGCGGCGGCTTCGGCCGCGGGGGCCTCGTCCGGCGTCGCCGCCGGCTCCGGGGCTTGCGGCGCTGCGGCGGCCTCGGTCTCGTTCACCGGCGCGGCTTCGGCGGTCTCGCCGTCCTCGGCGGTGTCCTCGTCGCGGCGATGGCGGCGGCCGCCGCGGCGCCCACGACGACGGCGCCCACGCCGATCGTCGTCGCCGTCGGCCTGCATCTCGCCGTCGCCGGTATCCTCGGCGCCGCTGTCCTCGGTGTCGGACTCGGCCTCGACTTCGCCGGTCACGGCGTCACCGCCGTCGGAGGCGACCTGCGCGCCGTCCTCGTCGCCGGAGTTGCCGCGGCTCTCGTCGTCGCGGCGATCGTCGGCGCCGCCGCCCCGCCGCCGCCGGCGCCGACGCCGACGCGACCCGGAGCGTTCGCCGGAGGCGTCCCGCGCCTCGGTGGTCTCGGCCTCGCTCTCGGCCTCGACCGTGCTCTCGTCCTCGCCTTCGATCTCGTCCTCGTCGTCATGCTCGACGATGGCCGCGTCGGGCGCGATCTGCGCGGTGGGCGGCTCGACGCCCGGCTCGCGCACCACCAGCGCACCCGGCACGATGGCAAGGTGCTGGCCCGACAGCGTCTCGTCCGCGTCGACGCCGATCTCCAGCCCGAAGCGCTCTTCCAGCTCGTTGAGGTGCTGGCGCTTCTGGTTGAGGATGTAGAGCGCCACCGTCGCCGAGGTCTTGATGGTCACGTTGTGGTCGGCGTGCTTCAGGAGGTGGTCCTCCAGCGCGCGCAGGCAGTGCAGCGCGACCGACTGCGTGGAACGCACGTGGCCGTTGCCGCCGCACGCCTCGCACGGCACCATCGAGGTCTCGACCATGCCCTGGCGGATCCGCTGGCGGCTCATCTCCAGCAGCCCGAACGGGGAGATGCGACCGACCTGGATGCGCGAGCGGTCGAGCTTCAGCGCGTCCTTCAGGCGCTTTTCCACCTGCCGGTTGTGGCGCTTCTCGTCCATGTCGATGAAGTCGATCACGATGAGCCCGGCGAGGTCGCGCAGTCTGAGCTGGCGGGCCACCTCGTCGGCGGCCTCCAGGTTCGTCTTCAGCGCGGTGTCCTCGATGTTGCTCTCCTTGGTGGAGCGGCCCGAGTTCACGTCGATCGAGACGAGCGCCTCGGTCGGATTGATGACGAGGTAGCCCTTGGAGGGCAGCGTCACCACCTCGGAGAACATCGCGTCGAGCTGCGATTCGACGCTGTACTTGGTGAAGATCGGCGTCGGCTCGAGGTACCGCTTCACGTTCTTGGCGTGAGACGGCATCAGCATCTTCATGAAGTCCTTGGCCTCGCGATAGGCGGGCTCACCGGACACCAGGACCTCGTCGATCTCCTTGTTGTAGAGGTCGCGGATCGCGCGTTTGACGAGGTTGCCTTCCTCGTAGACGAGCTGCGGCGCGATCGACGCGAGCGTCAGGTCGCGCACGCTCTCCCACAGGCGGATCAGGTACTCGAAGTCGCGCTTGATCTCGGTCTTGGTGCGGCTGGCGGCGGCGGTGCGCAGGATGATGCCCATCCCCTCCGGCACTTCCAGCTCGGCGACGGACGACTTGAGGCGCTTGCGGTCGGCATTGTCGGTGATCTTGCGCGACACGCCGCCACCGCGGTCCGTGTTGGGCATCAGCACCGAGTAGCGGCCGGCGAGCGACAGGTAGGTGGTCAGCGCCGCGCCCTTGGTGCCGCGCTCTTCCTTGACGACCTGGACCAGCAGGATCTGCCGGCGGCGGATCACGTCCTGGATCTTGTACTGACGGCGCGGGGCGGCGCGGCGACGCTCGGGGATCTCCTCCAGCGCGTCCTGCTCGCCGATCGAGGTGACCGAATCGTCGTCGTCGTCGTGATCGTTGCGGTCGTCCTCGCGCAGCGCCTCGTCGTCCGAGACGACCGGGTCGGCGAGACCGTCGTCGGACTTCTTGGTCGTCGGCTTCTTGGCGGCGGGGGCGCGCTTGCGGGTGGTGGTGGTGCCCGTCTTGGCCTTCGTCGCGGTGCCGGCGGTGGTGCGGCGGCGCCGCTTGGGCTTCTCCTCGACCGGCTCGGCCTCGCCATCGGCGGGCGTGGCGGCCTCGGCGACGGCCTCGGGCGCGGCGTTCTCGGTCACTGCGCCGGGGGCGGCGTCGGTTTCGGCGGCGACGGTCGGCGCGGCGGCCTCCGCGCGTGCCTCGTCGGAGGCGGGGGAGGGGGTGACGGCCGCGCTCTCCTCGGAGGCGGCGGCGCCGGGGGCGTCATAGGCGGACTCGCCTTCGCCCGTGACCTCGACGTCGCGCGCCGGATTGTCGACGGCGGCGTCGATGTCGGCCTCGTAGGTCTCCTCGACCTGGGCGATGGCGCGGTCGAGCGACACGGGCGCCTCGTCCGAGGAGACGGCCTCTTCGGCGACGCTGGCACTCGGATTGGCGAGTTGCGCCGGGGCGGTCTCGTCGGCCTTGGCCTCGTTCACCGGCTCGGCGGCGGGATCGGCCTTGGCGGCGGACCGGGACTGGCGGCGCGAGTTGCCGCCGCCGCTGCCGGCGTCGTCGCTCTTGGCGCCCCGGCGGCGGCTGCCGCCGCGGCTCTTCTTGGGGGCCTCGTCGTCCTCGTCGGTGCGGGAGGCGCGCTCGTCGGCCAGCAGCGCGGCGCGGTCGGCCTGCGGGATCTGGTAGTAGTCGGGGTGGATCTCGCTGAAGGCGAGGAAGCCGTGGCGGTTGCCGCCATATTCGATGAAGGCGGCCTGAAGCGACGGTTCGACGCGCGTGACCTTGGCGAGGTAGATGTTACCGCGCAGCGGCTTCTTGCTGGCCGCCTCGAAGTCGAAGTCCTCCACCTTCTTGTCGCGAAGGACGACGACGCGCGTCTCCTCCGGGTGGATCGCATCGATCAGCATCTTGTTGGGCATGAATGGGCTCCGGGTACCGCGAGCGTCGGCCGAGGCCGACCGCGTTCGAGCGGTCCGATGTCAGGGAATCATTTGGCGCTGCGGTCCACGTGAGGGACCGGCCGTTGTGGCGTGCGCCGACGGATGCGCTTCGGCCATCAGCGGCGAAGCGGTGTGACCTGTTCACTGCCGGCGTCATCGGCGCGAGGCGCTCGCCTTCCAGGAAGGCGGCGACATCGCGCGGCAGGGCCGGCGACGAAAGGAAGGGGCGGCGGGAGGCGAGTGGTCCGCAAACCGCTGGTCCGACCGGGGAGGGGAGCGGGCAGGGCGCC
This sequence comes from Acuticoccus sp. I52.16.1, assembly GCF_022865125.1. Classification (NCBI taxonomy): domain Bacteria; kingdom Pseudomonadati; phylum Pseudomonadota; class Alphaproteobacteria; order Hyphomicrobiales; family Amorphaceae; genus Acuticoccus; species Acuticoccus sp. I52.16.1. Next base: position 3,190,070 of record NZ_CP094828.1, read on the forward strand.
GCCGCAGCGACGGTGACACGGACGCCGCGCACCATTTCTGGCGTCGGTTCGACCGCTACTTCACCATCACGACTGAGTGGCATCCGCCCGTTGTCTCCTGCGCCAAACAGCCAGGACGCTGCGGTGCGCATACTCGATGTCCGCCCTGTTGCGCCTCGAAGAACCAGCCGGTAGGCCAACGTCCCAAGGCGTGGGGTGGAGAAAAAACTCTTGGGCCGAGCTTCGACCCGCAAACGAGCCGACTCGACCGCGGCCCATCAGAAGCGTAGCCTTATTCGCGGGCTGGCACAACACAAATGCAGGGCCAAGCCTATGAATTGTGGGGGCGACCCTTCGCGTCGAGGTCGATTTTCAGTTCACCTTCAGTCAAGGAAGGTGAGTGCAGCATTCGGGCCGAGCATTCATATGGTAACCGAGCCGCATCCTGTGAAGAGGCAAGGCCCCGCTTTCCCGCCGTTCCGTCAGACTTTCGCGTTCGCGCGGGCTTCGCGGCGGGCCCGCGGCGCCGCCGTCGTCCTGCGCGCCTTCGCGCGGTGGGGCGCGGCGCTCGTCGTCCTCGCGGCGCTGACGGCCCTCGCCGGACCCGCCCGCGCCACCATCCTCGCCGACAGCATCGCCGTCGAGGAATTCCCCGGCGCGACCCGCTTCATCCTCACCGTCTCGGGCGAGCCGCACTACCGCGCCTTCGCGGTCGACGGGCCGCCGCGCCTGGTCATCGACTTCGACGAGATCGCCTTCGCGATCGACGACACGCCCGCCCCCGCCGGGCTCATCGCCGCGTTCCGCTTCGGCAACCTCACGGGGGAGGCCGGACGCATCGTCTTCGATCTCGCCGAGCCGGCGCTCCTGGCTCAGCATGTCTACCTGCCGGCGATCGGTGGCCGCCCGGCGCGCCTGGTGTTCGACATCGAGCCCGTCGGCGCCACGCGCTTCGGCCACGCCGCCATCACCGCCAGCGCCTTGGCCAAGGACGCGCCGCAGCCCACGGTGGCCCCGGCCGGCGGGCGTGTCGTCGTGATCGACCCCGGCCACGGCGGCATCGACCCCGGCGCCTCGACCCCCGACGGGCGCTACGAGAAGGACCTGGTGCTCGCCTTCGCCCGCCGCCTCGAGGCGCGCTTGACCACCATCCCCGGCCTCTCCGTGCGCCTCACCCGCTCGGACGACGAGTTCCTGTCGCTCAGTCGCCGCATCAAGCTGGCGCGCGCCTTCGGGGCCGATCTCTTCATCTCGCTCCACGCCGACGCCGCGCCGCAGGACTACGTCCACGGGGCCACCGTCTATACGCTGTCCGAGCGTCCCTCGGACGCGCAGGCCGGGGCCATCGCCGCGCGTGAAAACCTCTCGGACTCGGTGTCGGGCGCCATCGAGCCGGACCACCAGGAGGAGGTGTCGGGCATCCTCGCCGATCTGCTCCGGCGCGAGACGAAGGCGTTCTCCCACACGTTCGCGGAGCGACTGATCGGCGCACTCACCGCCACCGTCGAAATGAACTCCAACCCGCACCGCTCGGCCCGCTTCCGGGTGCTGATGGCGCACGACATCCCGTCGGTGCTCCTGGAACTGGGCTACCTCACCAATGCCAAGGATGCCGGCCGCCTCCTCGACGACGACTGGCAGGAGGAGGTCGCCGTCTCGGTCGCCGCGGCAGTGGCAGATTTCTTCGATCTCGACCCGCCGATCGGGTCCGAGTGGCTCGCCCGCCGGGCCGAGGCGACGGCCGCGCAGTAATGAAGTTTTGCGAAATGCTGTCGTATGGGATCGAATCGTCGTGAACGGCGCGGCCGGCCCCCGGCCCATCCTCTTGAACGGCTTGTGATTGTCGCCCGCTCTGGGTTAGTCGATATCCGCTGGGTACTCGCCGACCAACGATGACGGAAATCTTGTCGCTCTTTAAGGCGACAGGCGATCGGCGCGGCTGTATTGTGCCGCGGGATGCGAGGCCCTTTGCTCCGGAGGCGCGTCACTGTGTTTAGATTCTTCGTCGGCTTCGTCGGCTTCCTGTTCTCGCTGGGCTCGGTGCTGGGTCTCCTCGCCGCCGCCGGCGTCGGGATCTATATCGCCCAGATCTCCGATACGCTGCCCAGCGTCAACGTGCTGCGGAACTACGAGCCCGAGGTGATGACGCGCATCCACGCCGACGACGGCTCGCTCGTCGCCGAGTATGCCGAGAAGCGCCGCCTCTTCCTGCCGATCCAGGCGATCCCGGTGCGCATCCGCAACGCCTTCCTGTCCGCCGAGGACTCGTCCTTCTACGACCATGCCGGCGTCGACCCGCAGGCGATCATCCGCGCCCTCGTCACCAACCTGAAGAACCGCGGATCCGACTCGCGGCCCGTCGGCGCGTCGACGATCACCCAGCAGGTGGCCAAGAACTTCCTCCTCACCAACGAGGTCTCCTACGAGCGCAAGATCAAAGAGGCGATCCTGTCGCTCCGGATCGAGGCGGCCTTCTCCAAGGAGGAGATCCTCGAGCGCTATCTCAACGAGATCTACCTCGGGCTCGGCGCCTATGGCGTCGCCGCCGCCTCCCTCGTCTACTTCGACAAGTCGGTTCACGAGCTGACCCTGGCGGAGACCGCCTACCTCGCCGCGCTCCCCAAGGCGCCCAACAACTACCACCCCTTCCGCCATGCCGACCGCGCGATCGAGCGGCGCAACTGGGTGCTCGACCGCATGATGCTCGACGGTGTGGCGACCCCCGAGGAGGTGCGCAAGGCCAAGGCCGAGCCGCTGCGCGTCAATCCGCGCGAGCGCTCGCAGTTCCTCGCCGGTGCCGAGTACTACGCCGAGGAGGTCCGCCGCGAGCTGATCGCCATGTACGGCCGCAAGACGCTGTACGAAGGCGGCCTGTCGGTGCGCACCTCGCTCGACCCGGCGATGCAGGTGATGGCCCGCAAGGCACTGATGTCCGGGCTCTTGGAGATCGACCGGCAGAAGGGCTCCTGGCGCGGCCCGGTGCAGACCCTGGAGCTCGCCGCCGGCGAGGATTGGGGGCCAAAGATCGGCACCGTGTCGCCATTGAACGACGTGCCGGAGTGGCAGGTCGCCATCGTGCTGAGCGTCAGCGGCAACGAGGCGATCCTCGGCCTGCAGCCGCCGCGTGACGTGTGGGGTGCGCTCACCACCGAGCGCGAGCAGATCTCGCTCACCACCGCGGGCGTGCCTTGGAGCCGGACCAAGAGCGGCGGCAGCACCAACCGCATGGCCAACGTGGTGGATCGGGGCGACGCCGTCTATGTCCAGAAGGTGGACGGCCAGTGGGTGCTGCGGCAGATCCCGGCCATCCAGGGCGCGCTGCTGGCGATGGACCCGCATACCGGCCGCGTGAAGGCCCTCGTCGGCGGCTTCTCGTATGACTATTCCGAGTTCAACCGCGCCACCCAGGCGCTGCGCCAGCCGGGCTCCTCGTTCAAGCCCTTCGTCTACGCCGCCGCGCTCGACAACGGCTACACGCCCTCGTCCATCATCATGGACGCGCCGATCGAGATCGTCGTCGGCCGCGAGGTCTGGCGCCCGAAGAACTACGGCGGCAAGTCGGCCGGCCCCTCGACCCTGCGCATGGGCGTGGAGCGCTCGCGCAACCTGATGACGGTCCGCCTCGCCAAGGACATGGGGATGCCGCTGGTCGCCGAATATGCCGAGCGCTTCGGCATCTATGACGATCTCGGCAAATACCTGCCGATGGCGCTGGGTGCGGGCGAGACCACGGTGATGCGCCTCGTCGGCGCCTACTCGATCATCGCCAACGGCGGCCAGCGCATCCAGCCGACCCTGATCGACCGCATCCAGGACCGTCACGGCCGCACGGTCTTCAAGCACGACAACCGCCGCTGCGACGAATGCACCGCCCTCGCCTGGCGCGAGCAGGCCGCCCCCGAGGTGATCGACGAACGCGAGTACGTGCTCGACCCGATGACCGCCTACCAGATCACCTCGATCATGGAAGGCGTCGTCCAGCGCGGCACGGCGACCCGCGTGAAGGCGCTGGGCCGCCCGGTCGCCGGCAAGACCGGCACCACGAATGAGGAGAAGGACGCCTGGTTCGTCGGCTTCACGCCCGATCTCGTTGCCGGCGTCTTCATCGGCTACGACGAGCCCAAGCCGATGGGCCGCGGTGCCACCGGCGGCCAGATGGCGGCCCCGATCTTCCTCGACTTCATGCAGGATGCCCTGGCCGACGCCCCGATCGTCGACTTCCGCGTCCCGGAGGGCATCAAGCTGATCCCGGTCGACCGCCTGTCGGGCCAGCGTACCTCCGGCTCGGGCGGCAACGTCATCCTGGAGGCGTTCAAGCCCGGCACCGCGCCCGGCGACACGTTCTCCATCATCGGCCTGAACGACAACGAGCCGTCGCGCCGCCGCATCACCCGCGAATCCGAACGTGCGGTCCTCTCCGGCACCGGCGGCCTCTACTAGGGCCGCCCGCCGGGACCACGAACCAGCCCGGCTGAGGGCGACCGCGCCGGCCGCGCTTCACGTTTCGAGGATAGCCCCCACCGGACGCGGACGGATGGTCGCATCCGGCCCTCGCGCCGCACGATCGGGCGGGCAGGGCGCGGCCGAACGGGCCGCTCGCGGCGCCGATCGTGACGCGCGGCGTGGCGCGCTTGGGTTGCTTGCCCCGGGGCGCGGGGCTGTTGTAGCAGGGCAGCTTGCAGTTTAGCGCCGGGAGTTCGTCATCTCACACGTCGACCGCCCCACCCACGGCACGGCCCGCGGCCGGCTCGCGCCACGTCGCGCCGCCGCGCCGCACCGGTCCCTCCGGGCCCATGTGTGCGCCGCGCTCTGCGCCGCGGGGCTCGCCGCCGCCTCCCACCCCGCCGCCGCCGAGGACAAGCCGGTGCTGTGGCGCAGCCTGGACGCACAGGACCTGCGCCAACGCTTCGTCGGCACCACGATCGAGGGCGTCTACAACAACGGCGAGGCCTTCAGCGAGGAGCTGAAGGCGGACATGAGCACCTTCTACCGCGACCAGGACGACGCCACCCCCGGCGAGTACGAGTTGAAGGGCGAGTTCATCTGCTTCGCCTACCCGGTCGCGATCGAGACAGGGTGCTTCCGCGTGTGGCAGCGTTCGGCCAACTGTTACGACATGTATATCGCCGAGGGGCAGGGGTTCCCCGCCGTCGGCCTCTACCAGCGCATGGTCGGCACCGGGTGGGACTCGCGCTTCTGGCGCGCCGACGAGGAGCCGACCTGTCCCGGCGCGCAACTCGCCCGCGCCCCCGGCCCCGCGCCTACTTGAGCGGGAAGCCCATCGCGACCAGCTGCTCGCGCAGAGCGTGGCGGCCGCTGAGCGAGGCGGGGCCCGCCACACGCCGGCCCACGTGCATGGACCACGCGTTCCGCTCCATCCCCTGCCCCTTGTAGAAGCGGGCCGACTCGATGTCGTACGCGGCGACGGCAGGGGCTGCGGCGTCGAGGTCGTAGGTCTCGCGGTGCAGCACCGCAGACTGGGGCAGCCGCGGCTTGATCGAGGCGGGCTTCTGCGCGTCCGGGTAACCGACGCACATGCCGAACACCGCGAAGGTGCGCTCCGGCAGATCGAGGATCCGCGCGACCTCCAGCGGCTTGTTGCGCATCGCCCCGATGTAGACGATGCCGAGCCCCATCGCCTCGGCCGCGAGAGCGGCGTTCTGCGCCGCGATCGCCGCATCGAGGGCGGCGACGAGGAAAAGCTCCAGGTAATCCGTCCCCTCGGCAATGATGCGATGCCGGGCGGCGGTGTCGCGCAGGCGGCGCAGATCCGCCAGCCACACCAGTTGTAGCGGCGCGACGCGGATATGTGCCTGGTTGGCGGCGCACTCGGCGAGCGCGTCGCGCCGGGCCTGGTCCTCCACCGCCACCACGCTCCACGTTTGCAGGTTGGACGAAGTCGAGGCCGACTGCGCCGCCGCGACCATGGCCTCCAACGCCCCCTCCGGCAGCGGCCGGTCGGTGTAGGCGCGGACCGAGCGGTGGCTGAGGAGCGCGTCCGGCAGCGCCGCGACCTGGGCCGGCAGCGCGCGTTCGCCATACCGCTCCGCCAAAAGGCCCTTCTGCGTGTCGGTGTCGGCCATTTGGTCCATGTGTGGTCTCCCTGTCGTACCGGTCGCCTTTCCTTCTCGCACTTTGCAAACGGTCTTGAACAGCCGCCGATCCCACCTCGCGGACGGATCGAACCCCGGTGAGGCGCGCGCAAAGGTCGCGCAGCCGTGACGCGCGCAATGCCGGCCCACCCGCGGCGGGATGCCGCGCCGGCCTCCACGCGCGCGCCGGCCGGGCACGGGGCCGACATTGCCAGAGCGTCACGTGCGCACGATATGTTCGTCGAGTTAGGGAGAGTGGACATGATCGGTCGTCTGGCAATGGTCGCGATGCTCGTCGCCTGGGCGGGGGCGGCAGAGGCCACATCGCAGGAGAAGATCACCGAGGCGAAAGGGTGCCCGCGTTGCCGGCTGGTGCTCGCCAGCCTGCGCGGCATCTCCATCCAGGGCGCGGACTTCAAGGGCGCCAAGCTGCGCGAGGCGGACATGAAGGGCGCCATCCTGCCGGGGGCGGACTTCCGCGGCGCCTCGATGCAGCGGACCGAGATGGAGAAGGCGACCCTCAGCGAGGCCGATTTCTCCAACGCGTCGATGCGCAGCGCCGACCTTGAGAAGTCGATCGCGACGGGTGCCGACTTCTCCGGCGCGGACCTGCGCGACGCCGACCTCGCCGAGGCCGACCTCAGCAACGCCAGCTTCGCCGAAGCGGACCTGCGCGGCGCCACCTTCCGCCGGGCCGTGATGGTCGACGCCGACCTCTCCGGCGCGCAGCTCGACAGCGCCGACATGGAGCGGATCCAGGCGCACAACGCCAGGTTCCATGGCGCGAAGATGGAACTCGTCGACTTCGATCGGGCGGACCTTTCGGGCGCGGACCTACGCGGGGCGCACCTGGAATCGGCGCGGTTGAGCAGCACCAACTTCACGGGTGCGAACCTGACGGGCGCCAACCTGGAGGACGCGCTGCTGCGGCGCACCAACTTCTCCGGCGCCGACCTCAGCGACGTGCGCGGCCTCCGCTCGGAGGATCTCGCCCTCGCCTGCGGCGATGCCGACACAAAGCTGCCGCGGGGCTTCGAGATCCGCCGCTGCACCTCCGAGGACGCCGCGGACGAGTAAGCGCCCCGGCCGGCCGGCGGGTTACTGCACGGCGGCCATGATGGCGGTGCGCTCGGCCTCCAGGCTGCGGATCTGGGCGCGCATCTCGTCGAGCCGCTCCACCTCGGTGGGGATGAGCGGCGTGTCGTGCGCGTCACGGACGTTGATGAGGGCGAGGGTGAGGTCGGCGTCCGTCGCCTCGCGCAGCGCCTCCTGCGACCAGGCGCCGAAGGTGTGCGCCAGGAGCTTCAGCCGCTGGCGCTCTCCCGGCTCCAACCCGCCGGGAAAGGTGTAGCTGAAGGTGCCCCGCGCCCACGGGATCTCCCGGCTGGGCGACTGCAGATTGCCCATCACGACGATGCGCTTGAGCGAAATCGGGCTGTTGTTGACGATCTCGAAGTCGATCACCGCGCGCTCGACGGTGCCGTTCTCGTGCCAATAGTAGCGGGGCGAGCGCAGCGCGATGGTGCGCATCAGCGTCTTGGCCGAGATCGCGTAGCTCGACCACTTCTCGATCTCCCGCTGCAAACGGTCGAGTTCGCCCTCGACCGAGACGAGCTTGTAGGTGCGCGCCGCGTCGATGATCTCTTGCGCGGTCAGCCCGTCGACCTGATGGCGCAGCCGTGCGGCGACGCGCTCCGGCTCGCGGGCGAGGGCGGAGATCGCGACCGGCTCGCCGGGCGGCGTGTCCGACCCGAAGGAGAGGGTGAAGAGTGCGTCGCCCAGCGCCTCGGCCTGCGGCGGCGCCAGCTCGGACGTCATCTGGGAGACGCTGTCGCTCAGAGTGCCGCCGTCGCGCGTGTCGAGCGTGGCGGCGTCGTCGTAGCAGCCGGTGAGCGCCAGGGCTGCGGTAATCGGTAGGGAGAGTGCAATGCGCATGCGAACCGTCCCGTCTGTGAGCGGTTACGGTACGACGACTCTCCTATAGCGTGCAATACAGAAATAATGCAGCTTATGGTTTCGGTGGGGCGTGCGGGGCGGCGCGACCGCCGCCCCCGCGGGATGCTCAGCGCGTGAGGCGCTTGTACTTCACGCGGCGCGGGACGATGGCGTCCGGTCCCAGGCGGCGCTTCTTGTCTTCCTCATAGTCGGCGAAGTTGCCTTCGAACCACTCGACGTGGCTGTCGCCCTCGAAGGCGAGGATGTGGGTCGCGAGGCGGTCCAGGAAGAAGCGATCGTGGCTGATGACCACGGCGCAGCCGGCGAAATCCTCCAGCGCGTCCTCGAGCGCCGCCAAGGTCTCGGTGTCGAGGTCGTTGGTCGGCTCGTCGAGCAGGATGACGTTGGCGCCGGACTTCAGCATCTTGGCGAGGTGGACGCGGTTGCGCTGTCCGCCCGACAGGTTGCCGACCTTCTGCTGCTGATCCGCGCCCTTGAAGTTGAAGGCGCCGACGTAGGCACGGCTCTGCATCTCGCGCTTGCCGAGCGTGATGACGTCGTTGCCGCCGGAGATCTCCTCCCACACGGTCTTGTTGCCGGCGAGGTCGTCGCGCGACTGGTCGACGTAGCCGAGCTGGACCGTGTCGCCGATCTCGATCTCGCCGTCGTCGGGGGTCTCCTGGCCGGTGATCATGCGGAACAGCGTGGTCTTACCCGCACCGTTGGCGCCGATGATGCCGACGATGCCGCCCGGCGGCAGCGAGAAGTCCAGCCCGTCGATCAGCACACGGTCGCCGTAGGACTTCTTCAGCCCCTTGGCCTCGATCACGTTGCCGCCCAGGCGCGGGCCGGTCGGGATGATGATCTGCGCGTCGCCCGACTGGGTCCGCGCCTCGTTGCGCTTCAGCAGCTCGTCATAGGCCTGGATACGGGCCTTAGACTTGGTCTGCCGCGCCTTGGGGCTCGACTGGATCCACTCGCGCTCGCGCTCCAGGGCGCGCGCCTCGGCGGAGGCCTCGCGCTTCTCCTGGGTCATCCGCTTGGCCTTCTTCTCGAGGTAAGCGGTGTAGTTGCCCTCGTAGGGGATGCCGCGGCCGCGGTCGAGCTCGAGGATCCATCCGGTGACGTTGTCGAGGAAATAGCGGTCGTGGGTGACGATCAGGATCGCGCCCGGATACTCGCGCAGATGGTTTTCCAGCCAGGCGACCGTCTCGGCGTCGAGGTGGTTGGTCGGCTCGTCGAGCAGGATCAGCTCGGGCTGCGACAGGAGCAGCCGGCACAGGGCGACGCGGCGCTTCTCACCGCCCGAGAGCTTGGTGACGTCGGCATCGTCCGGCGGGCAGCGCAGCGCGTCCATCGCCTGGTCGATCTGACTGTCGAGGTCCCACAGGTTCTGCGCGTCGATCTCGTCCTGGAGCTTGGCCATCTCCTCGGCGGTCTCGTCCGAGTAGTCCATGGCGAGCTCGTTGTAGCGGTCGAGCTTGGCCTTCTTCTCGGCCACGCCCTCCATCACGTTCTCACGCACGGACTTGGTCTCGTCGAGCTGCGGCTCCTGCGGCAGGTAGCCGACCTTGGCGCCGTCGGCGACCCAGGCCTCGCCGTTCCACTCCTTGTCGACGCCGGCCATGATCTTCAGCAGCGTCGACTTACCCGAGCCGTTGGGGCCGAGCACGCCGATCTTGGCGTCCGGATAGAACTGGAGATGGATGTTGTCGAGGACCTTCTTGGTCCCGTAGGCCTTCGACAGCCCCTGCATATGGTAGATGAACTGGCGTGCCATGAATGCTCGTCGTTGGTCTCTCGTGGGGATAGCGCGGACAGGCGCCGCGCAACGTGTCTTCAGCTCGGATGATGTGGTCTTCTCGTAGACGGTGCGCCAGGTCGCGGCAAGCGCGGCGTATCGTGCCGAACGCCGTCGGCGGCCGTGCTTGCGGGAGGCGGGCGAGTCGTCATCCTCGAGGCGGCGCGCGGGCGTGTGCGCGGCGGTCGTCAGAGCTGGCGCGAGGTGCGCCTGCATGCCGAAGAGCGGGGCCGCGGCGGGAGGGTCACGGTGTGTGTGACCTCGCGGCGGCCCCTCGGGTCCTCAGCGGAACTGGACCTCGGTGATCTCGTAGGCGCGGGCGCCGCCGGGGGCGGTCACTTCGACGGAATCGCCGACGGTCTTGCCGATGAGCGCGCGGGCGATCGGCGAGGAGATCGAAATGCGGCCGGCCTTCACGTCGGCCTCGACGTCACCGACGATCTGGTACTTTTTTTCCTGATCGGTGTCTTCGTCGACCAGGGTCACGAACGCGCCGAACTTCACGGTCGAGCCGGAGAGCTTCTTGACGTCGATCACTTCGGCGCGCGAAAGCATGTCTTCCAGGTCGGTGATGCGGCCTTCGTTGTGGCTCTGCGCCTCTTTGGCGGCATGGTATTCTGCATTTTCGGAGAGGTCGCCATGCGCGCGCGCCTCGGCGATGTCCTGAATGATTTTCGGACGATCCTCCGATGTGCGGCGCTTCAACTCGGTCTCCAACGACGCATACCCCTGCGCCGTCATTGGGATCTTTTCCATCGTCATTCGAACTTTCTTCGTAACGCCGCTCGCTTCCGAGCGAAGTGGTCCAGTTTCCAACAGACTGTGACGAAAATGCAAGTGCGGAAAGCGTTCCGCCGGGCGTCAAACGTCCGAGAATGCGTTCACGTAGGATTGCATGGGGCGAACCTCAAGTTCCTGGCTGCCCTGTAGTGCAATTCCTTCCGCAGCGGCGAGTGCCCCGGCAAGTGTCGTGTAGTACGGCACCCGGTGAGACAGCGCGGCGCGGCGCATCGACTTGGAATCGTTCAGCGACTGCGGCCCTTCTGCCGTATTCAGCACAAGTTGAATCGACCCGTTCTTGATCGCGTCGACGATATGCGGCCGTCCCTCCGACACCTTGTTGATGCGCTCGCAGGGGATGCCGTTCGCCTCCAGGTCCCGCTGCGTCCCGGACGTCGCCACCAGGGTGAACCCGGCCGCTGACAGCCGCGAGGCCGCGCCGCGAATGGAGGCTTTATCCGAATCGCGAACCGATAGGAAGACCTTCCCCTCGAGCGGCAGCGCATTGCCGGCTGCCATCTGGCTCTTCACGAACGCCAGTGCGAACGAGCGGTCGATCCCCATGACCTCGCCGGTGGACTTCATCTCCGGGCCGAGCACGGTGTCGACCTCGGGGAAGCGCGCGAACGGGAAGACCGCTTCCTTCACCGCCACATGGTCGAGCGGCTTGGTGGTGAGGTTGAACGTCGACAGACGCTCGCCGGCCATCACGCGCGCGGCGATCTTGGCGATCGGCTCGCCGATGGTCTTGGCGACGAACGGCACGGTGCGCGCCGCCCGCGGGTTGACCTCGAGGATGTAGATCTGCCCGCCCTTCACGGCGAACTGCACGTTCATCAAGCCGACCACGCCGAGCGCCAGCGCGAGTGCGGAGGTCTGCGCCCGCAGCTGCTCGACGATCTGGTCGGGCAGGGTACGCGGCGGCAGCGAGCAGGCCGAATCGCCCGAGTGGATGCCCGCTTCCTCGATGTGCTCCATCACACCGCAGACGAACACGTCCTCCCCGTCGGACAACGCGTCGACGTCCACCTCGACCGCGCGGTCGAGGTACTTGTCGAAGAGGAGCGCGTTCTTGCCGAGCAGCATGTTGATCTGCCCGGTCTTGTCGTTGGGATACTTGGCCCGCACGTGGCCCGGCACCAGCGAGGAGAGGGTGGTGAAGAGGTACTTGTCGAGCCCCTCCTCGTCGCGGATGACCTCCATGGCGCGGCCGCCCAGCACGTAGGACGGGCGCACCACCAGCGGCATGCCGACCTCGGACGCGATGAGACGCGCCTGCTCGACCGAGTGGGCGATGCCGTTGTCCGGCTGCTTCAGCCGCAGGCGGTGCAGGAGCTTCTGGAACCGGTCGCGGTCCTCGGCGAGGTCGATCGCGTCGACCGGCGTGCCGAGGATGGTATGCCCGGCGTCGACGAGACGCTGCGCCAGGCCGAGGGGGGTCTGCCCGCCGAACTGCACGATCACGCCCATCAGCCGCCCGGCGGACTTCTCCACCGCCAGGATCTCGAGAACGTCCTCCACCGTCAGCGGCTCGAAGTAGAGCCGGTCGGAGGTGTCGAAGTCGGTCGAGACGGTTTCGGGGTTGCAGTTGACCATGATGGTCTCGACGCCCGCGTCCGACAGCGCGTAGCACGCGTGGCAGCAGCAATAGTCGAACTCGATGCCCTGGCCGATGCGGTTCGGCCCGCCGCCCAGGATGACCACCTTGTTGCGGTTCGAGGGCGCCGCCTCGTTCTGCGGGACGCCCGCGAACTCGGTCTCGTAGGTCGAGTACATGTAGGCGGTCGGCGCCGCGAACTCGGCCGCGCAGGTGTCGATCCGCTTGTAGACCGGACGCACGCCGAGCCGCTCGCGGTAGGCGCGGACCTGGTCGTCGGTCATCCCGGCGAGTGCGGCGAGCCGCTGGTCGGAGAAGCCGGCGGCCTTGAGCTGCCGCATCAGGCCGGAGGTCAGCGGCAGGCCATGCGCCCGAACCTTCTCCTCCAAGGCGATGATCCCGGCGATCTCCTCGAGGAACCACTTATCGATGCGGCTCTGCTCGTAGATCGCGTCGACCGAGAAGCCGCGGCGCATCGCCTCGGCCACCTTCAAGAGACGGTCGGGCCGCGGCACGCCGATCGCGGCGCGGATCGCCTGGCCTTCCTCGCCCGGCACCAGCCCCTCGATCTCGGCATCGTCGAAGCCGGAGAGGCCGGTTTCCAGGCCCCGCAGCGCCTTCTGCATCGCCTCCTGGAAGGTGCGGCCGATCGCCATCACCTCGCCGACGGACCGCATCGACGTCGTCAGCACCGTGTTGGCGCCGGGGAACTTCTCGAACGTGAAGCGCGGAACCTTGACGACGACGTAGTCGATCGTCGGCTCGAACGAGGCGGGCGTGGCGCCCTTGGTGATGTCGTTGTCCAGCTCGTCGAGCGTGTAGCCGACGGCGAGCTTGGCCGCGACGCGGGCGATGGGGAAGCCGGTCGCCTTGGACGCCAGCGCCGAGGAGCGCGACACGCGCGGGTTCATCTCGATGACGACCATGCGGCCGTCCTCGGGGTTCACGGCAAATTGAACGTTCGATCCGCCGGTCTCGACGCCGATCTTGCGCAGCACCGCGATCGAGGCCGACCGCATGCGCTGATATTCCTTGTCCGTCAGCGTCAACGCCGGGGCGACGGTGATGGAATCGCCCGTGTGGACGCCCATCGGATCCACGTTCTCGATGGAGCAGATGATGATGCAGTTGTCCGCATGGTCGCGGACCACCTCCATCTCGAACTCCTTCCAGCCGAGCACCGACTCCTCGATCAGCACCTCGGTCGTCGGCGAGGCGTCGAGGCCGCGCTCCACGATGTCGAGGAATTCCTCGCGATTGTAGGCGATGCCGCCGCCGGTGCCGGCGAGCGTGAAGGAGGGGCGGATGATCGCCGGCAGGCCCACCACGTCGAGTGCGGCGAGCGCCTCGGACAGCGTGTGGGCGATCTCGGACTGTGGCGATTCGAGGCCGATCTCGCTCATCGCGCTCTTGAAGTCGTCACGGTCCTCGGCGGTGCGGATCGCCTGCGCGTTGGCGCCGATCATCTCCACGCCGTGCTTGTCGAGGAAGCCGCTGTCGTAGAGGGCGAGGGCGCAGTTCAGCGCCGTCTGCCCGCCCATCGTCGGGAGCAGCGCGTCGGGCTTCTCCTTCTCGATGATCTTCTCGACGATCTCTGGCGTGATCGGCTCGATGTAGGTCGCGTCGGCGAGCTCCGGGTCCGTCATGATGGTCGCCGGATTGGAGTTCACCAGGATGACGCGGAACCCTTCCTCCTTGAGCGCTTTGACGGCTTGCGTGCCCGAATAGTCGAACTCGCACGCTTGGCCGATGACGATCGGACCCGCGCCAATGATGAGGATCGAGGAAAGGTCGGTACGTTTCGGCATGGGGAACCGGCGACAGCTTCTTGTGACTGTGGGTGGCGGGAAGAACGGCCCGCTATAGAGCGTTCCCGCGTCCGGCGCAAAGCCAAGCCGTCCGATCAGTCGTCGTCGTCCTCGTCATTGTCGGCGAGGGCTCCGTCCGGATCGAGGTTGGGCGCCCCTTCCGCGGGGGCCGAGGACCACTCGACGGTGTGCCCGTCGAACTCTTCGACACCGCACGCGATCGCATAGCAGGCCAGACGAACGGTCTTGGGAATCTCGACGCTTTTGCCGTCCCGGTCGCCGCGCTCATAGTACTGGATCATACGGCGTTTCAGGCCCAGGCGGTCGGCTAGCTCCTTCTGCTTCCAATTGTTCGCCTTCCGCCACGCGCGGAATTGTTCAGGCGTCATGCGGCATCCTCGCAAAAAGACGCATAAATTGCGCCTCTACCCCTTTAAAGTGCGCACCAGGCGCGCATGTTGAGTCGCTAAGGCGCACTCAATGCGTGAGCACTATCGACGAAAACGTCGGCGCGCCACCCCCTGGAGCGCCGGCGCGAAAGCCTCATGACAGGAGACGACCATGTTAAACCATCTTATTGTCGCCCAGGCTGCAACGACACCGCGCCGTGAAGAGCGGGCAACCTCGAAGCGGTGGTCGACGTTCATCAAGGGCTGGGGACGGGCGGCGCGCTAGCCCTCCCGCTCCGGCCGCCGATTGGATTCGCACGCCGGAGGACAGGAATGCGCTGGGAAGGCCGCCGAAAGAGCGACAATTTCGAGGACCGCCGCGGGAGCGGGGGTTCGATCTTCGGCCGGGCCGGCCTACCGCGAGGCGGACGCGTGCGCATCCCCCGCGGCGGCAGCTCGGGCGGTGTGCGCCGCGCCGGTGGCGGCTCGATCATTCTCTTCATCATCGTCGCCATCGGGCTGTGGGTCTTCGTCGGCATCAACCCGCTGCAGCTCCTGGAGATGATTTCCGGCGGCCAGGGCGGCGGCCCCGTCGTCACCCAGCAGGCCCCCGAGCGCTCTGCCCGGCAACAGGCCGAAGACGGCGAGACGCTCGGCCTCCTGCGCGTCACGCTCGCCGAGACCGAGGACACCTGGTCCCAGATCTTCGACAATTCGGGCGCCAGCTACGAACCCACCACCCTCGTCGTCTACGCCGGGCAGACTCCGACCGGGTGCGGCTTCGGCGCCGCGGCGGCCGGGCCGTTCTACTGTCCGAACGACCGCAAGGTGTACATCGACCTCACCTTCTTCGAACTGCTCGCCCGCCGTCTCGATGCTCCCGGCGACTTCGCCCAGGCCTACGTCCTCGCCCACGAGGTCGGCCACCATGTGCAGAACCAGACCGGCGTGCTCGGCAAGTTCCACCAGGCCCGCCAGCGCCTCTCCGAGGGGGACGCCAACGCGCTCTCGGTCCGCGTCGAGCTGCAGGCGGACTGCTATGCCGGCGTCTGGGCCCACTCCGCGCGCGAGCTCGGGATCTTGGAGGAAGGCGACATCCAGGAGGCGATCGCCGCCGCGGCCGCCGTCGGCGACGACACCATGCAGCGCCGCAGCCAGGGCTATGTCGTTCCCGAGAGCTTCAACCATGGCACCGCCGACCAGCGCACCCGCTGGTTTCAGACCGGCTTCCAGTCCGGCAGCCCCTCCGACTGCGACACGCTGGAGGGCACGGGGCTCTAGGCTCCGGCCCCCTCCGGCCCCCGGAGAGCCCGTGGCGGATGCGCGGGGGACAATGGGGATCTCGGGCGTAAGTTGGACTTGAAAGCCGGCGTTTAGAGCGCATCGTGGTAAGGACGTTCGCCACAGGGGGAACGATGCGCTTCTCACAGGACTTTCTGGCCGGCCTGCGCGAGCGGGTGCCGCTGTCTTCCATCGTCGGCAAGACCGTCACCTGGGATCGACGAAAGTCGCAGCCCGGGCGCGGCGACTTCTGGGCCTGCTGCCCCTTCCATCAGGAGCGCTCGCCCTCGTTTCACGTCGACGACCGCAAGGGCTTCTACCACTGCTTCGGCTGCCACGAGTCCGGCGACCACATCACCTTCATGACCTCTCACGGCGGGCTCGACTTCCTCGACGCGGTCAAGCAGCTCGCCGAAGAGGCCGGCGTCCCGCTCCCCGAGCGCGACCGCGAGGAGCCGCGTCAGATGCGCGAGCGGCGCGTGCAGCGCGGCGCGCTGGAGGCCGCCGCCGCGCTCTATCAGAGCACGCTGTGGTCCTCGACCGGGCACGAGGCGCGGCGCTACGCCGTCGGCCGCGGCTTCTCCGAGGAGACGTTGAAGGCGTTCGACTTCGGCCTCGCTCCCTCGGTGCAGGGGGCGGTCATCCGCGCCCTCGGCGCCGACGGTGTCAGCGAGACCGAGATGGAGCGCACCGGCCTCGCCGTGCGGCGCGACGGGCGCCTGCGCGACCGCTTCGTCGGCCGCCTGATGGTCCCGATCCACGACAAGAGCGGCAAGATCGTCGGCTTCGGTGGCCGCTCGCTGGACGGGCGCGAGCCGAAATACCTCAATTCCCCGCAGACGCCGCTGTTCGACAAATCGAAGCTTCTCTTCAATGCGCACCGCGCGCGCGGCCCCGCCCACCGGGCCAATCGGCTCTTCATCGTCGAGGGCTATTTCGACGCGATCGCCCTCGCCCAGGCCGGGATCGGCGAGGTGGTCGCCTCCTGCGGCACCGCGCTCACCGAGGATCAGATCGCGCTCGCCTGGTCGATGGCCGACGAGCCGATCCTCACCTTCGACGGCGACAAGGCCGGACGCATGGCCGCCCAGCGCGTGATCGACCGGGTGTTGCCGCTGCTGCAGGGAGGGCGCTCGGTGCAGTTCCTGCACCTGCCCGAGGGGCAGGACCCGGACGACCTGATCCAGGACGGCGGGCGCGACGCGTTCGAGGCGCTCGCCGCCAAGGCGGTGCCGCTGGTCGACGCGCTCTTCGCCCGTGAGGCGGACAAGGGGGCCGACACGCCCGAGCGCCTCGCCGCGCTGGACGACCGGCTCGACGCGCTGGTGGCGACGATCGCCGACGAACGCCTCGCCAAGAACTATCGTGCCGCGTTGCGCGAGCGGGCGTGGGACTTGCGCCGCACCCGGCGCGCGGAGCGGCCGCGCCAGGGCGGTACCGGACGCGGCGGGGCAGCAGGCGGCGGACAGTGGCGCGGCGGACAGTGGCGTAGCGGACCGGGCGGAGACGGCCAGGGGAGCTGGAGCGGCGGAGGGGCCGGCATGCGCCTACAACCACCGTCGGCGCCCATCGCCGCCCCCGTCGGCGCCGACCGCGCGCTGATCGACCTGGAGCGCATCACGCTGGGTCTGATGGTTCTGCGGCCGCATTTCATCGAGAGGTTTGCCGAGACCCTCGGGGCGTCGGCGTTCAAGAGCGAGGCTCACGCCGGCTTCGCCGCGCTCCTGACCGAAACCTACGCCAGCCACCTGCCGGAGACCTCGGGCGACCTGATCGCCGCCCTGCCGCAGCGGGCCCTCATGTGCCTGGGCGAGATCTGGGGGGAGGCGGAGGCGCCGGTCGGCCCGCGCCTCCTGCAGCGCTTCGCCATCCTGGAGTGCGATCCGGACGAGGCTTTCCTGGGACGGTGCATGTCGCTGTTCGTCGATCGGCTGGCGCTGCGCAGCGAGATGGACGAACTCGCCTCCGAGCCGCAGCGCATGGTCGCCCGGCGCGGCGACGACGACGGCCGGCTGATCCGGCTGACCGTCGCGTTTCAGGAACATCAGACCCGCTTGCAGAACGCCGAACGCGAATTGGCGGACGAGGCCGCCGCGATGCGGCGCAAAAAAGCCACCACCGGAACCTCGTCGTCCGGTCGAACGTTATGATTGCCCTCTGCCTCCCTTGCACCTTTACGGAGGCGCGTTATCTAGACAGATCGGTGGCGCGCCGGGGGGCGCCTTGCACGTGCGCGTGCGCCACGGCCCGATCTTGACATGATTTGCTCTAGATCGGCACAGCATGTTCTTTCGAACGGTGCGCACACACTCTTGTGCGCGTAATCCCATGTGGAGGCCCGATGGCGACGAAGGCGAGCGCGGCAGAGCAAAAGGATCCGCAAACCGAGGCTTCCGACGGACCGCTCCTCGACCTCAACGATGCGGCTGTCAAGAAGCTCATCCGCACGGCTAAGCGCCGCGGCTATGTTACCCACGACGAGCTGAACGAGGTCCTCCCTTCGGAAGAGGTCACGTCCGAGCAGATCGAGGACACCATGGCGATGCTCAACGACATGGGCATCAACGTTGTGGAAAACGGGGAAGAGGCCGAGGAAGAGTCGGACGACAACGACGAGAGCCGCGAGCTGGCCGGTGCCAGCCCGAAGGCGGTCGCCAAGACGACGACGCGTGAGCCGACCGAGCGCACGGACGATCCGGTCCGCATGTACCTGCGCGAGATGGGCTCGGTGGAGCTACTCTCCCGTGAGGGCGAGATCGCGATCGCCAAGCGCATCGAGGCCGGCCGCAACTTCATGATCGCGGGGCTCTGCGAGAGCCCGCTGACCTTCCAGGCGATCATCATCTGGCGGGACGAGCTGATGGAGGGCAAGGTCCTCCTGCGCGACATCATCGACCTCGAGGCCACCTACGCCGACCCGGACGGCAAGGCCCACCTCGCCGAGGTCAGCACCGACAGTGCGACCCCGAAGGAAGGTGGCCCGCAGGCCTCCAACGTGATCCCGCTCGCCGCGGGCCGGCCCGGCGTGCCCGGCGCACAGCCCGCCGAAGAGGAGAGCGACGACGACGACGAGTTCGAATCGTCCCTGTCGCTCGCGGCGATGGAAGGCGAGCTGAAGCCCAAGGTCCTGGAAACCTTCGAGGCCATCGCCGACAACTACAAGAAGCTGCGCAAGCTGCAGGAGCAGAACGTCGACGCTCAGGGCGGTGAGGGCGAGCAGCTCTCGTCCGCGCAGCAGAAGCGGTACAAGAAGCTGCGCGAGGACATCGTCGTCGCGGTGAAGAGCCTGCTTCTGAACCCGCAGCGCATCGAGAGCCTGGTCGAGCAGCTGTACGACATCAACAAGCGCCTGATGGCCTGCGAGAGCAAGCTGATGCGGATCGCCGACTCGTACGGCGTCAACCGCGCGGACTTCCTGCAGCACTACCAGGGCTACGAGCTCGACCCGAACTGGACCGAGCGCGTCGGCGGCCTGCCGGGCAAGGGCTGGAAGCAGTTCATCAGCCACGAAGAGCAGGTGATCGGCGACCTTCGCACCGAGATCCAGGAGATCGCCCAGCAGGCGGGCCTGGAGATCACCGAGTTCCGCACCCTCGTGCAGAAGGTGCAGAAGGGTGAACGCGAGGCCCGCCGCGCGAAGAAGGAGATGGTCGAGGCCAACCTGCGCCTCGTGATCTCCATCGCCAAGAAGTACACCAACCGCGGCCTGCAGTTCCTGGACCTCATCCAGGAGGGCAACATCGGCCTGATGAAGGCGGTCGACAAGTTCGAGTATCGCCGCGGCTACAAGTTCTCGACGTACGCGACCTGGTGGATCCGTCAGGCGATCACCCGATCGATCGCCGACCAGGCGCGCACGATCCGCATCCCGGTGCACATGATCGAGACGATCAACAAGATCGTGCGCACCTCGCGCCAGATGCTGCACGAGATCGGCCGCGAGCCGACTCCGGAGGAGCTGGCCGAGAAGCTCGCGATGCCGCTGGAGAAGGTCCGCAAGGTCCTCAAGATCGCCAAGGAGCCGATCAGCCTCGAAACGCCGATCGGCGACGAGGAGGATTCGCACCTCGGCGACTTCATCGAGGACAAGAACGCGGTGCTGCCGATCGACGCGGCGATCCAGTCCAACCTGCGCGAGACGACGACCCGCGTGCTGGCGTCCCTGACGCCGCGCGAGGAGCGGGTCCTGCGCATGCGCTTCGGCATCGGCATGAATACCGACCACACCCTCGAAGAGGTCGGCCAGCAGTTCTCGGTGACCCGCGAGCGTATCCGCCAGATCGAGGCGAAGGCGCTGCGCAAGCTCAAGCACCCGTCCCGCTCGCGCAAGCTGCGCTCCTTCCTGGACAGCTGACGCGGCCACCGGGATCGCTGCGACAGCGGCGACCTAGCCGAGGCGCGGCCGCGGCCGCGACCTGCACCCATCGCGCCGCCGTCATTCGTGCCGGCGGCGCTGCCGTCTCCGTCGGCTCCGGCGGGAGGCGGCCGCGACCCGCCCCGCTGCGACGCGGCCCGTGCGGCCGGGAAAGTGGCGACGGCCCCGGCCCACGATGCGCTGCGATGGTGCGGCGGCAAGAAACCGAACAACCTGACGTGCGGCGGGCCGTGACCCGCCCTAAATGGCGGCCATGACACGGGTGACCCCGCACGACCGGCGCCGACGCGCCTATGGCCGCTTCTGGTCGACGCTGCGCTGGCACAATATCGTCCGCCTGACCCGCAGCGCGGCCGCCAGCTTCCGCACGAGCGACGTCCGCCTGACCGACACCGAGCTGCACCGCCTGCGCCGGGCCGAGCGACGCGGCTTCCAGCTTCTCATCCTGTGCCGCACGTTCATGTTCGCAGTCGCGCTGGCCTGGTACGTCGTCTCCACGCTCGCCTCCGGCCTCAGCCCGACGCCCTATGGCATCGGCTTCCTCGTCGCGCTGACGCTGCTGGGGATCGCCTATTATCTGTCGATCGACTCGCCCTTCGACCGGCCGTTCGCCCGCTATCTCGGCTCCACGCTCGACGTCGCCGCCATCAGCGCGCTGTTCGTGGTGGTGCCGGTCTACCAGGGCCTCGACCTGCCGCAGATCTACGCCTTCCGGAACTCCGACATCATCCTGCTGTTGCCGCTGGTGGCACTCACCACGCTGACGCTGTCGCCGTGGCTGGTGCTGTGGTCGGGCCTGTCGGCGGTGGTGTGCTGGATGGCGGCCTACGTCTACGTGCTGCTCCAGATGGACCGGCGCGTTTCCTGGTCGGACATGCCAGCAGTGCCCACGCGGGCCGAGTACGAGGGTCTCATTCTGTCGCCGGACTTCGTCGCGCGCGGCAACCGCATGACCGAGGCGCTCGTCACCCTCCTCGTCACCGCGGTCCTGGCGCTGGCGGTGGCGCGGGCGCGGCGGGTCTTCTATGCGCAGGTCGCCGCCGAGACGGAGCGCGAGCAGGAGCGCGCGGCGCGGGCCGAGGTGCGCAGCCGGCTCGGCCGCTTCGTCCCCGCCGCCATCGCCGAGCGCGTCCTGAACGACCCCGCCTCGCTGGAGCCGCGCGTGCGGCACGCGGCGGCGCTCTTCATGGACATCACCGAGTTCACCGCCTACGCCCACACCCGCGACCCCGGCGCCGTCATCGCCGAGCTGAACGACTTCCTCGCCCGCTGCGCCGACGAGGTGGCGGCGGCCGGCGGCGTCGTCATCAGCTTCACCGGCGACGGCCTGCTCGCCACCTTCAACACCCCGCTCGATCTCGACGCGCCGGAGGCCGCCGCCGTCGAGGCGGGGCGGGCGCTGATCGCCTGCGCGGCCGAGGCCGGATTCGACAACCGCGTCGGCATCGCCGCGGGTCCGGTCGCCTCTGGCAGCGTCGGCTCGGTCGAGCGGCAGGCCTTCACCGTCTACGGGGACACGGTGAACCGGGCCGCACGGCTGGAAGAACTCGCCAAGATCCTGGGCGCACGGCTGTTGGTGGACGAAACCTGTGCCGAAATCGTGCCCGGTCTCGCCTCGTGTGGGACGCACCCGTTGCGCGGGGTGGGTGACGAGGTGCCCGTCTGGCGCGATTCTGGTATAGAGTGACCCTGATCTGTTCCCATGCGCCTTGTTCGACCAAGCGGAGCGTCCATCTCTTCGCTCCGACGAGAATTTGAGTGAGATCGCCCATGCAGAATCCCGATAGCCATGCCCTCGACATTACGAACTGGCTCCTGGGCGAGGCGATGGGGCTCGAACTGCCCGCGATCATCGAAGGGCTGGCGCACCGCCTCGTCGTCACCGGCATGCGCGTCGACCGGTTCATGGTCTCGTTCAGCCTGCTCAACCCGTCGCTCATCGCGGGCGGCATCATCTGGCGCCCGGAGCGGGAGCTGGAGTTTTCGCGCTACACCTACATCAGCCGCAACAGCGGCATGTACGAGCGCAGCCCGTTCAAGGCAGCGCTCGACCAGGGCGGCGGCTGGCTCGAGATCGACCTCGACGCCACGCCCGACGACGCCTACGGCATCGTCCCCGACCTCAAGGCCGAAGGGCTGAAGCATTATATCGTCATCCCGATGCCCTCGCCGATGGGCCGGCAGATGAACATCACCATGGCGACCACCCTGCCGGAGGGCTTCTCCGCGGCGCAGAAGAACTTCCTGCTGGAGATCCTGCCGGCGATCCGGGCGACGGTGGACCTGAAGTCGCTCAACGTGATCCTGCGGGACGTGCTGTCGGCCTATGTCGGCCGGGTGCCGGCGCGCGAGATCGTCAGCGGCACCGTCCACCGCGGCGAGACGCGGGAGTTGCGCGCCGCGATCCTGGTGGCGGACCTGCGCGGGTTCACGTCGATCTCGACCCAGCTCCCGGTCGCGGCGACGGCCGAGGTCATCAACCGCTACTACGACGTCGTCGTCCCGCCGATCGAGCAGCATGGCGGCGAGATCCTGAAGTTCATCGGCGACGCCGTGCTGGCGATCTTCCCGGCCGCCCAGTCCGGCGAGGACGCCGCCGTGCTCGCCGCGCTCGACGCCGCCGCCCAGGCCCTCACCACCGTGGTCGACCCCTACGAGCTGGGCGACGTGGTGGCGCCGATCCGCTTCGGCATCGCGATCCACGTCGGCGACGCGGCGTACGGCAACGTCGGCTCCGGCGACCGGCTGGACTTCACCGTCATCGGCCGCGACGTCAACATCGCCGCGCGGATCGCCTCGCTGTGCAGCCGCCTGGGACGGGACTACCTGGTGTCCGAGCCGGTCGCCGAGATCGGCCGGCGGCACGGCCGCTCGATGCTGAGCGCCGGGGCCCACGATGTGCGCGGCATCCGCCGCCCGGTGCCGGTCTACGTCCCGGATGCCGAACTCCTGGAGCCGGAAAGCGACGACGGCATCTCCCAAGGCCTGGTGCTGGTCTCCCCCGCATAGCCTCAACAAATGTTGGCGACCGGCGCCGCCCGGCCGCGGACACTCCCCGGCGACGCTCGCGGGGGGGAGGGGCCGGCATGGCCGCATCGGAACGTATCGTCTGGCTCGACGTCGCCAAGGGGACGTCGATCCTGCTCGTGGTGCTGCTGCACGCGACGCTCTACATGCGCCAGTACGACCTGGCGTCCTACGGCTACGAGCAGCTCAACAACCTCTTCGCGCCGATCCGCATGCCGCTCTTCTTCGCGGTCTCCGGACTCCTGGGGACGCGCGCCGTCACGCGCAGCCTCTCCGACCTGATGAGCCGGCGCATCGTCACCTTCGCCTACCTTTTCACGCTGTGGACGCTGGTTCGCTGGGCCTATTTCGGCACCGTGCAGACCAATGTCGTGACACCGCAGGAGGGGAGCAGCTACGCCGAGCTGCTCGTCGCCTGGGTGCGGCCCAACACCGGCATCTGGTTCATCTGGGCGCTGGCGATCTTCTTCCTCCTCGCCAAACTTCTTTACCCGGTGCGTCACGCCGCCTTTCCGCTCGCCGTGGCGCTGGCCCTCCTGGCGTTCGGCGACGTGATCGCGATCGAGGCGTTCTCGCAGCGCAACCTCGTCTGGTACGCGCCCTTCTTCCTGGGCGGGGCGTGGTACGGCCCGGCGATCCTCGGGGCGGTGACCGCACGGCCGCTCGTGGTCGGCATCGTCGGCGGGGCGGTCTTCGCTTCGCTGTCGGTCGCGGTCGCCTATCTGGAGGGGATCGCGTTCGGGGCGGGGCGGCTGGCGATGTCGGTCGCGGGGCTGGCGCTGGGGAGCGCGGTGTCGATCCTGCTGGCGGCCGTCCTGCCGGCGCGCGCGGTGCTGACCTACCTGGGGCGCAATACGCTGCCGATCTACGTCGCGCACGTAATGATCGTCGCCGCGCTCGCGCTGGTCCTCGCCGACCATGCGGCCCAGGTGCCGATGGTGCGCTACTGGGGCGTGCCGGTGATCGTCGCGGCGGCGGTGGCGCTGTCGCTCGCACTGAAGCTCGTCGTCGAGCGGGTGGGGCTGGCCTGGGCCTACGCGCCGCCGCGTTGGCCGGCCCGCCAGGCCGCCGCACTCGGCGCGGCCTGACGGGGGGCGCGCGGCGACGAAGCCCGCCGCGCGCGGCCAGCTCAGACGGCCGGCAGGTTGCCGATCAGCTTGTCGAGCGTCACCGGGTAGTCCCGCACACGCACGCCGGTGGCGTCGTAGACGGCGTTGGCGATCGCCGCCGATACGCCGCACAGGCCCAGCTCGCCGACGCCCTTGGCCTTGAGCGGCGTCGAATAGGGGTCGGCACCCTCGATGAACATCACGTCCTGTCGGCCGATGTCCATGTGCACCGGCACCTCGTAGCCGGCGAGGTCGTGGTTGACGAAGAAGCCGTAGCGGGTGTCGACCGCGAGTTCCTCCATCAACGCCGCGCCGACACCCATCGTCATCGCGCCGATGACCTGGCTGCGGGCGGTCAGCGGGTTGAGGATCCGCCCCGCGTCGCACACCGCCAGCATCCGCCGCACGCGGATCTCGCCGGTATGGGCGTGGACGCCGACTTCGACGAAGTGCGCGCCGAAGGTGGCGAGGAGGACATCCTCCTCGCGGAAGGCGCCGAACTCGATGGAATCCTCCGCCGTCATCTCCGCCCCGCCGCCGACCTCGCCGAGCGGGGTCGAGGCGTTGCCGGCACGCACCATGCCGTCCTCGAAGGTGAGGTCCGCCTCGGCCGCACCGAGCCGCTCGGCGATCGCCTGGCGCAGGGCGACGCACGCGGCGTAGACGCCGGCGGTGGCGCTCGCCGCGCCCCACTGCCCGCCCGACCCGGCCGAGACCGGGAAGCGCGAGTCGCCCAGCTCGACCGAGACCGCGGCGAGCGGCAGGCCGAGCACCTCGGCGGCGGTCTGCGCCATGATGGTGTAGGAGCCGGTGCCGATGTCGGTCATGTCGGACTGGACGACCAGCGTCGCGTCCGGCCGCAGCACGACGCGGGCGCCGGAGGTCATCACCGGCGCGCCGCGGTAGGCACCGGCCACACCGTGGCCGACGAGCCAGGCTCCGTCCCGCGTGGCGCCGGGGGCGGTGTTGCGGCCGGTCCAGCCGAACGTCTGCGCGCCGGTGCGCAGGCACTCGACGAAGTTTCGCTCGGAGAAGGGCCGGTCCGGGTTCTCCGGGTCGACCTGCGTGTCGTTGACGATGCGGAATTCGACCGGGTCCATCCCGAGCTTTTCCGCCATCTCGTCCATCGCGATCTCCAGCGCCATCAGGCCGGCGGTCTCGCCGGGCGCGCGCATGGCGTTGGAGTTCGGCAGGTTCATCCGCGCCGGGGCGTCGACCAGCAGGCGGTTGGCGCCGGCGTAGAAGGATTGCGTCGGCGCCGTCCCGTTCTCGCCGCCCGCCGCGGTGAGCGCGTTGGAGGCGCTGTGATGGGCGATGGCGGTGATGCGCCCGTCTCGCTCGGCGCCGATGCGGATGCGCTGGATCGTCTCGGCGCGGTGGGTGGTGTTGTTGGCGATCATCGGCCGCGGCAGGGCGACCTTCACCGGCCGGCCGACCTTGCGGGCGGCGAGCGCGGCGAGCACGGCATCCGAGCGCACGAAGAGCTTGGTGCCGAAGCCGCCGCCCAGGAAGGGCGAGTCGAGGCGCACGTCGTCGGCCGGGATGCCGAGGGCCTTCGCCATCGACTGGCGCCCCCACTCGACCATCTGGTTGGAGGTCCACAGCCGCACCGTGTCGCCGTCCCAGGCGGCGAGGGTGGCGTGCGGCTCCATCATCGCGTGGCTCTCGGCGGGGGTCGTATAGGTGGCGTCGAGCGTCACCGGGGCGGCGGCGAAGGCGGCCGCGAAGTCGCCCACCTCCGACGCCGGCGCGACGTCCGCCTCGCCGCGCGCCTCGGCGGTGGCGGCGAGGTCGAACCCGGCGGCCGCGTCGCGCTGGTAGTCGACCGCGACGAGCTTGGCGGCGGCGCGGGCCTGCTCGAAGCTCTCGGCGACGACGACGGCGATGGCCTGGTGGTAATGGAGCACCTCGTCGCCGCCGAAATGGCGCACGGGATCGTAGTCGAACACGCCTTCGATCGGGTCGTGCTCCAACGTGGTGACGATGCCGACGACGCCGGGCGCGGCGGCGGCCGCCGCGGTGTCGATCGCGCGGATGCGGCCCTTGGCGATGGCCGACGGGACCGGGTAGCCGACGAGCTGGCCGGCTGCGACGTCGTGCCGCTCGTAGGCGTAGGGGGCGGTGCCGGTGGTCTTCAGCGGCCCGTCGATCCGCGGGGTGGCATGGCCGACCACCTTGGCGCGGTCGAACAGATTGTCTCCGGCAGGATTATCGAACCTCATGTGGCACCCCCTGCGCCTCGGCCAGCACTGCGGCGAGCGTTCGCTCGGCAAGCACCACCTTGAACTGATTGTCGTCGGTCGGTCGCGCGCCCTCCAGGATCCCGGCCATCGCGGCCGCCGCTCCCTGGGGAAGCGCCGCCTCCGCCTCGGCCCGGCGCCACGGTTTGGGCCCCACGCCGCCGAGTGCGACGCGGCCGGTCCCGTCCCGCTGCACGACGGCCGCCACGGAGACCAGAGCGAAGGCGTAGGACGCGCGGTCGCGGACCTTGTGGTAGAGGTGGCGGCCGCCCAGCGGGGCCGGCAGCGTCACCGCGGTGATGACCTCGCCCGGTTGCAGCGCGGTCTCCACCTCGGGCGTATCGCCGGGGAGCCGGTGGAAATCTTCGATCGGGATCGCCCGCGTCGACCCCCCGGCATCGACCGTCTCGACCACGGCGTCGAGGGCGCGCATGGCGACGGCCATGTCCGACGGGTGCGTGGCGATGCAGGCGTCCGACGTGCCGATCACGCCGAGCTGGCGCGACACGCCCTCCAGCGCCGCACAGCCGGAGCCGGGATTGCGCTTATTGCAGGGCATGTCGGTGTCGTAGAAGTAGGGGCACCGGGTCCGCTGCAAGAGGTTGCCGGCGGTGGTCGCCTTGTTGCGGAGCTGGCCCGAGGCGCCGGCCACCAGCGCGCGCGTCAGGACGGCGTAGTCGCGCCGTACGCGCTCATCGGCGGCGAGGTCGGTGTTGCGCACCAGGGCGCCGATCCTCAGACCCCCGTCGTCGGTCTCCTCGATGGTGTCGAGGCCGAGGCCGTTGACGTCGATGAGGTGGGTCGGGGTCTCGATCTCGAGCTTCATGAGGTCGAGGAGGTTGGTGCCTCCGGCGATGAACTTGGCGCCCGGCGTCGCGGCGGCGGCCTGTGCGGCGCCCTCCGGCGAGGTGGCGCGCTCGTAGGAGAAGGCTCTCACGCGTTGCTCTCCGAAACTTCAGTGATGGCGGCGAGGATGTTGGCGTAGGCGCCGCAGCGGCAGATGTTGCCGCTCATGCGCTCGCGGATCTCGTCGGCGGTGGGCCGCATCTCGGCGGTGATGTCGGCGGTGACGTGGCTGGGGATGCCGGCCTTGATCTCGTCGAGGACGGCCTTGGCCGAGCAGATCTGCCCCGGCGTGCAGTAGCCGCACTGGTAGCCGTCGTGCGCGATGAAGGCCGCCTGCATCGGGTCGAGGTCGTCCGGCGTGCCGATTCCCTCGATGGTTTCGATCTCGTCGCCCTCGTGCATCACGGCGAGCGACAGGCACGAGTTGATGCGCCGGCCGTTGACCATGACGGTGCAGGCGCCGCACTGGCCGTGGTCGCAGCCTTTCTTCGTGCCGGTGAGCTGCAGGCTTTCGCGCAGCGCGTCGAGCAGCGTCAGGCGGTTGTCGGCGGTGAGCTGGCGCTCGGCGCCGTTGACGGTGAAGCCGATGCTGGTGGTGGTCGCCGCGGGGGGTGCCGCCGCGGCCGCGGGGGGCGTCGCCTGCGCCGAGACGCGGAAGGGGACGGCCGTCGCCGCCGCGGTCGCCGCGCCGGCGACGACGACGTCGCGACGTGTGACCGCGAATGCTTTCTCCTGAGCCATACACAACTCTTTCCTATTGGTGCGCGGCACATGCGGTCGGCGCGCCGCGGGGCGGGGACCGCATGTCGAGTTTGAATGAGTCTAAGGTCGGAGCCGCGATCGAGTACCGCGCCGGCGCGATAAGACCTATGAGCCATGTCGATCAATCGCGGCCTTGCGGGCCGGGGCGACCCGGGCGCGTGGACCGGGCGCGCGCCTCGCTGCCACGTGCGCGGTGCCTCGCTCGGGACCGACTTGTCGGCAACGGGGGAGGGCCGGATCGCGCGACCGGCAGCGTGGGCGGTTGATGCCGGCGCGGCGTCGGTCAATGCTGGGGCCTGTGCGGGTGGACCCCGCGGACGTGAAGACGGGTGAGATGGCCGGGATCGACAATCAGCCGCGGTACGACGTCGTCGTCGTAGGCGGCGGCAACGCGGCGCTCTGCGCGGCGATCGCGGCGCGGCGGGAGGGAGCGCGGGTCCTCGTCCTGGAGCTGGCCGACGCATTCGGCCGCGGCGGCAACACGCGCCACACCCGCAACATGCGCTGCGCCCACGACACCGCGACCGCGAGTCTGACCGGCCCCTATACGGCGGACGAGTTCTGGGACGACCTGCAGCGCGTCACCAAGGGCGAGACCGACGAGGCGCTGGCCCGCTTCATGATCGAGGAATCGAAAGAGGTGCTGCACTGGATCGCCGAGCAGGGCGTGCGCTGGCAGCCCTCCCTCGGCGGGACGCTCAGCCTGGGGCGCACCAACTCGTTCTTCCTCGGCGGCGGCCGGGCGATGCTGAACGCCCTGTACCAGACGGCCGAGCGCCTCGGCGTCGAGATCCGCTACCGCTCGGAGGTGGTGGAGATCGCGCTGGAGGACGGCGTATTCCGCACCCTCACCGTGCGCGATCCGGATGGCTGCTACGAGGTGGAGGCGGCGGCGCTGGTCGCGGCGGCGGGCGGGTTCGAGTCCAACATCGCCTGGTTGAAGGAATATTGGGGCGAGGCGGCGGAGAATTTCCTCATCCGCGGCACCGCCAACAACCGCGGTACGGTGTTGAAGATGCTGCTCGACCAGGGCGTCGCTCCCGTCGGCGATCCGACCCAGTGCCACGCGGTGGCGATCGACGCGCGCGCCCCGCGGTACGACGGCGGCATCATCACCCGGCTCGACTGCGTCGTCTTCGGCATCGTCGTCAATCGCGATGCGGTGCGCTTCTACGACGAGGGCGAGGACCTGTGGCCCAAGCGGTACGCGATCTGGGGCCGGCTCGTCGCCGCGCAGCCGGGGCAGATCGCCTACATCATCTTCGACGCGCCGTCGCTGGAGCGGTTCATGCCCTCGCTCTACCCGCCGATCCGGGGAGAGACGGTCGCCGACCTCGCCCACGCGCTCGATCTCGACGCTACCACGCTGGATGCGACCATCGCCGCATTCAACGCCGCGGTGCGCCCCGGCACGTTCGATCACACGATCCTCGACGACTGCGCCACGCAGGGTCTGAGCCCGCCCAAGAGTCACTGGGCGCAGCGGATCGAGACGGCACCGTTCTACGCCTACCCGGTGCGGCCTGGGATCACGTTCACCTACCTCGGCACGCGGGTGAACCGCCAAGCGCGGGTGATGATGGCGGACGGGCGGCCGGCGCCGAACGTCTTCGCGGCGGGCGAGATCATGGCCGGCAACGTCCTGGGGCAGGGGTATGCGGCCGGGATCGGCATGACGATCGGCGCCGTCTTCGGCCGGGTCGCGGGACGGGAGGCGGCACGCCATGTCCGCAACTGAGATCGGTGTCGCGACGGAGATCGCAGGCTCGGTCGCCACGCACGCGACGCCGGACCTTGCCGAGGCCGACCGGCTGATGACCGTCTGCAACGCCTGCCGCTACTGCGAGGGGCTGTGCGCCGTCTTCCCGGCGATGGAGCGGCGGCGCGTGTTCGCCGACGGCGACCTCGATTACCTCGCCAACCTCTGCCACAATTGCGGGGCCTGCTGGTACGACTGCCAGTTCGCACCGCCGCACCCCTTCGCGGTGCATGTCCCGGCGACGCTCGCGCGCGTGCGCACCGGCTCCTATGCGCGCACCGCGTGGCCGGGCGCCTTCGCGGGGGTGTTCGCGCGCAATGGGCTCTTCGTCGCGGTGATGCTGGCGGCGGCGGTGGCGGCGTTCGTCGCCGGCTTCGTCGCGTGGAGCGACCCCGCGGTGCTGTTCGGTGCGCACAGTGGACCGGGCGCCTTCTACCGGCTGATGCCGCACAACGCGATGGTGGCGCTCTTCGGCGCGGCGTTCCTCTACGCGCTGGTCGCCATGGTGATGGGGGCGCGCCAGTTCTGGCGATCCTCCGGCGGCGCGGGGGGCGACGGCGCGGCCTTTCGGCAGGCGGTGCGCGACGCGGTGCGGCTGCGCTACCTCGACGGCGGCGGGGCCGGATGCTCGGACCGGCCACCCGACCGGCGGCGCCTCTTCCATCATCTCACCTCCGGCGGCTTCCTCCTGTGCTTGGCGTCGACCGCGACGGCGACCCTCTACCACTATGTCCTCGGCCGCGAGGCGCCTTACGGATGGTTCGAGCTGCCGGTGGTCCTCGGCACCCTCGGCGGGCTCGGGCTGGTGGTGGGGCCGCTGGGGCTCTTCGTCGCCAAGAGCGAACGCGGCGCCGGGCTGAAGGAGGGCACGCCGCGCGGGATGGACGCCGCGTTCCTGGCGATGCTGCTGGCGACCGGGCTCACCGGTCTGGCGCTCCTGGTGCTGCGGGCGACGCCGGCGATGGGGCTCCTCCTGGCGGTCCACCTCGGCGTCGTCTTCGCGCTGTTCGTCACGATGCCGTACGGCAAGTTCGTGCACGGCCTCTACCGTGTGCTCGCCCTGGTCCGCAGCGCCGCGGAGGAGCGGGCCGACCCGCGGTGAGCGGCCATCACGCCGCCGGGCGAAGGCCGAAGACGCGCCGCGCCTCGCCGGGCGTCGCCGGCTCGTGGCCGAGGTCGACGAGGATGCGCGCCGCCTTTTCAACCAGCGCCGCGTTGGACGGGGTCAGCTCGCCCTTCGAAAGGTAGAGGTTGTCTTCCATGCCGACGCGCACGTGGCCGCCCAGCGTCGCCGCGACGGCCACCATCGGGAACTGCATGCGCGAGATGCCGAAGCCGGACCAGACCGCGTTCGGCGGCAGGCGGTCGCGCATGGCGATCATCGTCTCGGCCAGCGCCGGCGCGGCGTAGGGGATGCCGAGGCAGATCTGGAAGAGCGGCGGCTCGGCGATGCGGCCCTCGGCGATGAGCCGGCGGGCAAGCTCGATGTGGCCGAGGTCGAACACCTCCAGCTCCGGCCGCACGCCGGCGGCCTGTGCGGCATCCGCCATCGTGCGCAGGTGGCCGGGGGTGTTGATGAGGACGTTGTCGCCGAAGTTCACGCTGCCGAGGTCGAGCGTGCAGATCTCCGGGCGCAGCGCCTCGATATGGGCGATGCGCCGCTCGGGCGTCGTCAGCGTGGTGCCGGGGCCGCCGCGGGCGGGGTCCTCGACCGACGGATTGAAGCGCGCGCCGGGGCCGGTGGTGAGGTTGATGACGAGGTCGTCGTTCTCCTCGCGGATGCGGTCCACCACTTCGCGATAGTGTTCGAGCGCCATGCTGGGCGCACCGGTCGCCGGGTCGCGCACGTGGATGTGGACGACGGCGGCGCCCGCCTTTGCGGCATCCAGCGCCGCGCGCGCCAGTTCCGCCGGCGTGACGGGGAGGTTGGGGTTCTTGTCGCGGGTGTCCTGCGTGCCGGTCAGCGCGCAGGTGATGACGACGGGATTGCGGGTTTCAGGCACGGCGGCGGATCTCTTTCGGCGGGCGGCGCGGCGCGGGGGGCGGGGCAGGCCCGTCCCGGTCGCCGGCGCAGAGGGTGGGAAGGCGTCGGAGCCGCCATGTTGTCCCGGCGGGGAAGGCCGCGTCCACCTCCTCCTGGACTATGGCCGCGCCGACTGCGCCGTCAGGCCGCCTGCCGCGCGCACTCGGCGAGGGCGTCGCCGATGCCGAGCGCGAGCCGGTCGACGATCTCGTCGATGTCGGCGGCGGTGACGATGTAGGGCGGGGCGAGGATGACGTGGTCGCCGGCATGCCCGTCGATGGTGCCGTTCATCGGGTAGCAGGCGAGCCCGCGGCGGAAGGCGGCGTACTTGATCCGGTCGGCGAGGCCGAGTTCCGGATCGAACGGTGCCTTGGTGGCCCGGTCGGCGACCATCTCCACGGCGTAGAAGAGGCCGCGCCCGCGGATCTCGCCGACGTTGGGGTGGTCGCCGAGCCGCGCCCGGAGCGCCGCGGCGAGGTCGTGCCCGCGCGCGGCGCAGTTGGCGACGAGGTCGTCCTCCGCCATCACCCGCTGCACCGCGAGCGCGGCGGCGCAGGCGATGGGGTGGGCCGAATAGGTGTGGCCGTGGCGGTGGATGCCGGAGCCGGCCTCCATGGCGGCGACGACGCGCTCGGCGATGAGGAGCCCGCCGATCGGCTGGTAGCCGCCGCCGAGGCCCTTGGCGACGATCTCGATGTCCGGGGCGATGCCCTCCTGCTCGAAGGCGTGGAGGGTGCCGGTGCGACCCATGCCGCACATCACCTCGTCGAGCACCAGGAGGGCGCCGTGCCGGTCGCAGATCTCGCGCAGGCCGGTGAAGTAGCCCGGCGGCGCGGCGACGCAGCCGAGCGTCGCGCCGACCACCGGCTCGGCGAAGACGGCGGCGACGCGGCCAGGGCCGACGCGCTGGAAGGTCTCCTCGTATTCGGCCAGCAGGCGGGCGACGTAGGCGGCGTCGTCCTCGCCGTCCGTCTTGCCGCGGTAGGGGTAGCAGGGCGAGACGAGGGCGACCGTCTGCGGCAGGATCGCCTCGTATGGCGGGCGGCGGATCATGTTGCCGCTGACGCCGAGCGCGCCGAGGGTGTTGCCGTGGTAGCTCTGGCGGCGGGCGATGAAGCGGTCGCGCTGCGGCTCGCCGATCTCCAGCATGTACTGGCGGGCGAGCTTCAGCGCCGCCTCGGTCGCCTCCGAGCCGGAGGAGACGAAGTAGGCGCGGGCGAGGCCGGCCGGCTTGTGGCCGACGAGGATCTCGGCGAGCGCCTCGGCCGGCTCGTTGGAGTAGAGGCCGGTGTGGGCGTAGGCGAGGCGGTCCAGCTGATCGCGCAATGCGGCCAGCACGCGCGGATGGCTGTGCCCGATGGACGCGACGGCGGCGCCGCCGGACCCGTCGATCACGGTGTGGCCGCTCGTGTCGGTCAGGCGGATGCCGCGACCGTCGCGGGCGATGGCCGGCGCGGATTTCAGGTTGCGGTGTAGGAGTGCGCTCATGGCGGTGCCTCGTGTCGGCCGCAGGGCGCCAGCGCGCGCGGCGAAGGCGAAAGCCGGGTGATTCGCGAAAGACGTCCCCCGTCGTACTCCCGCGAGCGGAGTTCCGGCAACCGCCGACGGACGGCTAGGCGCCCACGTCGCGGGCCGAGGCGGCGCTCGCCCGGCTTGCTGCTCCTGCGCACGATGGCACAGCTTTCCGAGCCCGCCTTCGTCGCCCTCGTCGCCGAAGTCTACGAGCTGCCCGGCGTCCGCGTCGAGCTGGACATGATCATCGCCGTGCCGGCGAAATAACGCGTCACCGGCGCCGGGCTCACAGCACCGGGCCGACGATCGCCAGCGCGTTGTTCCAGAGGCGGCGAGCGAAGCTCCACCCCGCGACCTCGCCCGCCTCGACCCGCCGCGCACGGGCGACGTAGCCGGCCTGGCGCCGGCGCACCGCGTCGGTCAGGGCCGGGTCCTCGAAGAGGATGTTGTTCTCGTAGTTCAGCTCGAAGCTGCGGCGGTCCATGTTGGCCGAGCCGATCAGGGTGACGCGGCCGTCGAGCGTCAGCGACTTGGTGTGGAGGAGGCCGGGAGTGAACTCGTAGATCGTCACTCCGGCGGCGAGGAGGTCGGCATAGTAGCTGCGGCTGGCGGCGCCGACGGCGAAGTCGTCGTTGCGGGCGGGCAGGATCAACGTCACGTCCACCCCGCGGCGGGCGGCCGAGCAGAACGCCGCCTGCACCGCCCCCACCGGAATATAATAGGGCGTGCTGACGACCAGCTCCCGCTGCGCGGCGTAGATCAGCGTGGCGAAGATCTCCGGCATCGCCGCATGCGCGCCGGTCGGCCCGGTGGCCACCGCAGCGGCGGGGAAGCCGCCCTC
Source organism: Acuticoccus sp. I52.16.1 (assembly GCF_022865125.1). Classification (NCBI taxonomy): domain Bacteria; kingdom Pseudomonadati; phylum Pseudomonadota; class Alphaproteobacteria; order Hyphomicrobiales; family Amorphaceae; genus Acuticoccus; species Acuticoccus sp. I52.16.1. Next base: position 3,224,226 of record NZ_CP094828.1, read on the forward strand.
CACAACGGTCAGCGGGGCGGCCAGTAACGGGGTCAGATCCTCGTCGACCTCCTCCATCCAGTCACTGGCGAAGATGCAGTTGTTCTGCCGCGCCACCGGGCCCTCGAAGCGGATCATGGCATCGACCCAGGGCGCGAACCGCGCCTTCGGCAGGAAGGCCGGGTCGGCGCAGTTCTGGCTGCCGCAGTAGGTCACCCGGTTGTCGACGACGACGATCTTGCGGTGGTTGCGCAGGTCGATCCGCCCGATCAGCACGCGCAGCAGCGGGTTGCCGACCGGCAGCGCGCAGGCGAGCCGCACGCCCGCCTCGCCCATGCGCGCCCACAGCGCGGAGCGCACCAGCGCATGGGAGCCGACGTCGTCCACCAGCGCCCGGCAGGTGACGCCGCGCCGGGCCGCCCGTATCAGCGCCTCGGCGACCTTCGTCCCGTTCCCGTCCGGCAGCCAGATGTAGAAGCCGACGTGCACGTGCTCGTCCGCGTCGTCGATGTCGGCCACGATCGCGTTGATGGTGGGGTCGCCCTCCGGCATGAGGTCGCCGCGATTGCCGGCCAGCGGTGCAAAGTCGCCGATCGACCGGGTGAGCGCGAAGAGCGGCGCGACATCGGCGCTCACGGCGCCCGCCGCGTCCGCCGCCCCGAACCCCGGCGCCCGCTCCAACGCGGCCAGCGTATGGGCGACACGGTGGTGCCGGTGCGCGCGGGCCCGCCCCATGCGCGTCTCGCCGACCAGCAGGTAGGCCAGCATGCCGATCACCGGGACGGCCAGGACGACGACGATCCACGCCGCGCGAGCGGCCGGGTCGCGGTGCGGGCGGATTATGACACGCACCACCAGCACCACCTGGAGGGCGAGGTGCAACAGCAGGAAAAGCATCCGCGAGGCGCTCCGACATTGGCATGGCCGGTTCGCACCGGGGGGACGCGAATCATAGCGGAAAACCGGGGCGAAGCGGCAACCCCGATGCGCCCCGGCGGCGGATCCGTCTTGCACGCGAGGCCGTCTCGGGCGAGACCCGCAGCCGGGTCCCGTGGCGGCGGTCCGCCGCGCAACAGGTCGAGGGTGACGATGGAAGACCGATCGATCGCGGTGGTCGGCGGCGGGCTGGTGGGACTGTGCACCGCCTTCCATCTCATGCGCCGCGGCGCGGCGGTGACGGTGATCGACCGGTCCTTCGGCCTGGACGGGGCGTCGTCCGGCAATGCCGGGTCGCTCAGTCCGGGGGCGGTGCTGCCGGTCGCCTATCGCGGCATGGTGCGGGACATCCCGCGCATGCTGCTCGACCCGGAAGGGCCGCTGCGGGTGACGCCGGGCGGGCTGGTGCGGCACGCGGGGTGGCTGGCCCGCTTCCTGCGCGAGGGGCGCCAGGAGCGCATCCGCGCCGCCGCCGGCACGATGGCCAAGCTGATCCCCGCGAGCCTCGCCAAGCACACCGAGCTGTTGGACGCCATCGGCTCGTCCGATCTCCTGCGGGCCGACGGCCAGCTCCACCTCTACCCCGACGCCGAGGCCCGCGAGCGGGACCGCTTCGGGTGGGAGCTGCGCCGGGCTCACGGGGTGGTCGCGCACGAACTCACGCGGGACGAGCTGCTGGAGGTCGAACCCTCAATCGGCCCCGGCTACACGGCGGGCGTCTTCCTGCCGCACCAGGGCATGATCGTCGATCCGGGCGACTATGTCGGGCGGCTGCGCGGCGTCCTGCGGCAGAGCGGCGCCACCCTGGTCGAGGACGAGGTGCGCACCGTGGAGACCGGCGCGGGCGGCAAGGTGCGGCTCGTCGGCGCGCGGCAGACGCTCGAATGCGAGGAGATGGTGCTGTGCGCGGGGGCATGGTCGGCCGACGTCGTGCGGCGGCTGGGGGTGCGTATCCCGCTCGCCAACCAGCGCGGATTCCACGTTTCCTTCGCCGACAGCGGTGTCGCGCTGCAGCGGGTGGTGGTGATCGCCGACCGCAAAGTCTTCGTCACCCCGATGCGGCGGGGGCTGCGCGCGGCGGGGACGGTGGAGATCACGCCGCTCTCGGCCAAGGTGGACATGCGCCGGGCGGAGGCGCTGGTGGGTCACGTGCAGCGGGTCTGGCCGCAGGTGCGAACCGAGCCGCGCGAGCGGTGGTCCGGCGAGCGGCCTTGCCTCCCCGACTCGCTTCCCGTGATGGGGCCGTGCCAGGGGCATCCGAACGTGTGGTTCAACTTCGGCCATGGCCACGTCGGGCTCACGCTGTCGGCCGTGTGTGGCGAGGAGATCGCCAAGTCGATGGCCGCGCGCCGGCCGAGCGAACTCGTCCGCCTGTTCGACCACACCCGGTTCGCCGACGCCTGACGCCGGCGCCCCGCCGGCGGGTCTCAGGCCGGGTCGAGCCCGCCCGCGGCGATCTCCAGCATGGTGCGGCCGATCGTGGTCACGCCCGCGGCGAAGGGAGCCTTGGCGAGGCGTTCGTCCGGATTGTGGCTGCCGCCCTCGTTCTGCACCAGGACCACGGCCGCCGGGATGCCCGCCCGCGCGAACATCGCCGCGTCGTGGCCGACGGTGGGGATGTCCGTCGCGGCGATGCCGGCCGCCGCGGCGCTGCGATGCAGCATCGTGCGCAGCACCGGTGGGATCGGCGTCGGCGGCGTTCCGGTCTCTTCGCCGAGCATGAAGGTGACGCCGCGCCGCTCCTCGATGCCGGCGATCGTTTCCAGGGCCAGCGCGCGCGCCGCGTCCTGCACCGTGGGCGAGGTGCTGCCGACGTTGAGGCTGAAGGCGACCTCGCCGGCGACCTTCGTCATCGCGTGCGCGGCCGGGTCGGTCGCGAACTTGCCGACGGTGGCGACGAAATCCTCGTCGCCACCGTCGATGCGCTGCGCCCAGTATCCGTCGATCACCAGCGCCAGCTCGGCGACCGCGAGCACCGCGTCGCGCCGGAAGCGGCGGGGGAGGGCGGCGGAGTGGGCATACTCGCCCCGGCACAGGGCGTCGGGGAACCGCACGTTGCCACGGATCGACGTGGCGATGCCGACGGGGACGCCGGCCTCGAGCAGCAGCGGGCCCTGCTCGATGTGCATCTCGATGAAGGCCGGCGTGTTCTGCCCGGTCAGCGGCGGGGCGACGGCCTCCCCCGCGCGCGGATAGCCGAGCGCCGCGACGTGCGCGGCCAGCGTCTCGCCGCTGTCGACCCGCACCATCGGCCCCAGCTCGTCGAGGGTGGAGAGGCCGAGGAGCAAGCGGCTGCCGAGGTAGGCGGTGCCGAACCAGGGGCTCTCTTCGCACCGCATAGCGATCGCCCGCAGCGGCACCCCGGCCCCGGCCGCCTGTGCGGCGGCGACGACGGCGAGCGCGGCGGCGACGCCGGCGAACCCGTCGAAGTTGCCGCCGTGGGGGACGGTGTCCATGTGCGAGCCGCTGGTGACGGCGGGCGCCGCCGCGTCCTGCCCGGCGGGGGTGACGACGAGGTTGCCGTAGGGGTCGGACGCGACGTCGAGCCCGGTCTCGGCGGCGAAGCGGCGCACCGCGTCGGCGGCGATCTCCTCGGCCGGGCTCCAGGCGGGGCGCGTGATGCCGGGCGCATCGGCGGTGCGCGTGCCGACCTGCGCCATCATGGCCCATGCCCGGTCGATCGCCTCGGGCAGCGCGGTGTCGAAGCTCATGCGGGTCTCCGGGTTGAGGTCGGCGAGGGGCTACACCTCGAACGTGGGTCCGCTCGGCTCGAGGAGGTGGCAGCTGGCGACGTGGCCGGGGGTCAGCTCACGCATCTGCGGCACCTCGGTTCGGCAGCGGTGGAAGGCGTGGGGGCAGCGGGTGTGGAAGCGGCAGCCGGCCGGCGGGTTGAGCGGGCTCGGCAGGTCGCCCTCGAGAACGATGCGGTCGCGCTTGCGCCCCGGCTCCGGCCGCGGCACGGCCGACATCAACGCCTTGGTGTAGGGGTGCTGCGGGCGCGCGTAGAGCGCGGCCTTGTCCGCCAGCTCGACGATCTGGCCCAGGTACATCACCGCCACGCGATGGCTGATGTGCTCCACCACCGCCAGATCGTGGGCGATGAAGAGGTAGGAGATCGCGAACTCGGCCTGCAGGTCCATCAGCAGGTTGATGACCTGCGCCTGCACCGAAACGTCGAGCGCGGAGACCGATTCGTCGCACACGATCACCCGCGGCTCCGGCGCGAGGGCGCGGGCGATGCCGATGCGCTGCCGCTGGCCGCCCGAGAACTCGTACGGGTAACGCTCCGCGGCGTTCTTCGGCAGGCCGACACGGTCGATCAGCTCGGCCACGCGCCGGGCCTGATCGGCGCGGCTGCCGAGGCCGAAGTTGCGCAACGGCTCGGCGATGATCGCGCCCACCGTCATGCGCGGGTTGAGCGACGAATAGGGGTCCTGGAACACCACCTGCAACGATTGGCGCAGCTTGCGCATCGCCCCGGCGCCCAGCGCGTCGATCCGCGCGCCGTCGAGCCGCACCTCGCCGGCGGTCGGCGGGATCAGGCCGAGGATGGTCTTGCCGGCGGTCGACTTGCCGCAGCCCGACTCGCCGACGAGACCCAGCGTCTCGCCGGTGCCGAGCGAGAAGTCGATCCCGTCGACCGCGTGGACCGTGGCGCCGGCGCGGGCGAAGAGGCCCTTGCGTACGGGGAAGTGCTTCTTCAGCCCGCTGACGCCGAGGACTTCGGCCCCGCTCATGCCGGCACCTCCAGCGCGACCCGGTCGCTGTGGAAGCAGGCGGCGAGGTGGCGCTCGCCCTCGGCGACCAGCGGCGGCACCGTGGTGCGGCAGATGTCGCTCGCCAGCGGGCAGCGCGGGGCGAAGGCGCAGGACATGAGCGGCTCCTTCAGGGACGGCACGCTGCCCGGCATCTCCTTGAGGCGCGTCGAAGTGCCGAGCGCGGAAGAGCCGAGCTTGGGGATCGAGCCGAACAGGCCGGCCGTGTAGGGGTGGCGCGGCCGCTCGAACAGCGCCTCCACCGGCGCCTCCTCGATCTTGCGGCCGGCGTACATGACGACGACGTGGTCGGCGATCTCAGCCACCACGCCGAGGTCGTGGGTGATGAAGAGCATCGCCATGTTGGTCCGCTCCTTCAGCTCGGCCAGCAGATCGAGGATCTGCGCCTGGATGGTGACGTCGAGCGCGGTGGTCGGCTCGTCGGCGATAAGGAGTTGGGGCGAGCAGGCGATCGCCATCGCGATCATCACCCGCTGGCGCATCCCGCCCGACAGCTCGTGCGGATATTCCCGCGCGCGCCGGCTCGGCTCGGGGATCTGCACGCTCGCCAGGAGGTCGACCGCCATCATTTCGGCCGCCTTCTTCGAGACGTCCTCGTGCAGCTCGATCGTCTCGGCGATCTGCCGGCCGACGGTGAGCACGGGGTTCAGCGACGTCATCGGCTCCTGGAAGATCATCGAGATGTCGTTGCCGCGGACCTGACGCATGCGCGCCTCCGAGGCGGTGACGAGATCCTCGCCGTTGAAGCGCACGGCGCCGCCGGCGATGCGGCCGATCTTGGCCGGCAGCAGGCGCATCAGCGACAGCGAGGTGACGCTCTTGCCGCAGCCCGATTCGCCGACGAGGCCGACGGTCTGCCCCGGTGCGATGTCGAACGAGACGCCGTCGACGGCGCGCACCTCGCCGCCCTGGGCGCGGAAGTGGGTGCGCAGGTCTTCGACCTGGAGGAGGGGGGTCATCGCGGCCCTCACAGCTGGCGCGACAGGCGCGGGTCGAGGGCGTCGCGCAGCCCGTCGCCGATGAGGTTCACGGCGAGCACGGTGAGCGACAGGAAGAGGCCGGGAAAGAGGATGATCTGCGGCGCGAGGGTGAAGTAGGCGCGCCCCTCGGCCATGATGTTGCCCCAGCTCGGCACGTCCGGCGGCGTGCCGGCGCCGATGAAGGAGAGCACCGCCTCGAGGAGCATCGCCGCGGCGCAGACGTAGCTCCCCTGCACCAGCAGCGGTGCGACGGTATTGGGCACCATGTGGCGCACCAGGATGGTGGTGTAGGTGGCGCCCGAGGCGACCGCGGCCTCGATGAACGGCTGCTCGCGCAGGGAGAGGACGACGCCGCGCACCAGGCGGGCGACGCGCGGCGTCTCGGCGACCGTCAGCGCCAGGACGACGTTGCCGATGCCGGCGCCGTTGACCGCCATCAGCGCGATGGCGAGGAGCACCGGGGGGATCGCCATGAACCCGTCCAGCACGCGCATCAGCAGCGAGTCGGCGAGGCGATTGCTGCCGGCGACGAGGCCGAAGACGAGCCCCAGCGCCACGCTGCACAGCGCCACCGAGAATCCGATCATCAGCGAGATGCGCGCGCCGTAGATGGTGCGGCTGTAGATGTCGCGGCCCAGCATGTCGGTCCCGAACCAATGCTCCAGCGACGGGCCCTTGAGCCGGTCGAGCGGGAACACCTGTCGCGGGTCGACGGTGAGCGCGTAGGGCGCGAAGACGCCGGCGAGCGCGATGGCGAGGAGGATCGCCCCGCCCCACACGATCGTCGGGTGCCGGCGCATGGTGCGGCGCCAGCGCGGTGGCGCGGGGGCGAGCGCCCCGGTGGCTGCGTCGGCCATCAGTAGCGGATCCTCGGGTCGAAGAGGCAGTAGCTGAGGTCGACCAGGAGGTTGATCAGCACGTAGACCGCGGAGAACACGAGGATCACGCCCTGGATGACGGGGAAGTCGCGCCGCAGGATGGCGTCGACCGTGAGGCGCCCCATGCCGGGGATGGCGAACACCGTCTCGGTGATGACGACGCCGCCGATCAGCATCGCGACGCCCAGCCCGATGACGGTGACGATCGGCACCGCGGCGTTCTTCAGCGCGTGCCGCGTCAGCATCGGCCGCTCGGCCATCCCCTTGGCGCGTGCGGTGCGGATATAATCCTGCGACAGGACGTCCAGCATCGAGGCGCGAGTGATGCGCGAGACGAGCGCCATCAAGGTCAGCCCCAGCGCCAGAGAGGGGAGCACCATGTGCCGCACCGCGCCGACCGGATCCTCGAACGGGCTGACGTAGCCCTGCACCGGCAGGACGCCCAGCCATACCGAGAACACCCAGATGAGAATGTAGGCGACCACGAAGACCGGGACCGAGAAGCCCAGCACCGCGAACGCCATCACCGCCCGGTCGGCGAACCGCCCGGCCTGCCACGCCGCCAGCACGCCCAGCGGCACGGAGACGACGATGACGAGCAGCATGGTGGTGAGCGTCAGCACCGCCGTCGGCTCGACGCGCTGCAGGATGAGCTGCGTCACCGGCCGGTTGCTGTAGAGCGAGTTGCCGAGGTCGCCCTGCAACGCGGCGAGCACCCAGTCGGCGAAGCGCACCAGGAACGGGTCGTCGAGACCCATGCGGGCGCGGATCTGGGCGATCTCATCGCCCGTCGCCATGTCGCCGGCGACGATCGCGGCCGGGTCGCCGGCACTGAAGTAGAGCAGCGAGAAGACGATCAGTGCCACGATCAACATGGTGGGGATCGTCGCGACGAGGCGGCGGGCGATGTAGGCCAGCATCAGCCCGGCGCCGCCCTGCGGTGGCGCATCATGACGGCGCTCACTGGATCGTCAGGAGGCGGCGCGGGTTACCGACCATGACGGCGTCGATCTCCGCCTCGGTCCAGCCCATCTCGCGCATCATGGGGATGACGTTGCGGTAGATGTGCCCGTAGCCGTGGCCGCCGTAGGACTGCAGGCGCGTCGCAAAGCAGATGTCGTGCGAGATGACGATCTGGTCGAGATGGCCGCGGTCGATCAGCATGCGGATGTCGCGCAGGCGCTTGGCGTCGTTGGGGAGCTGCACGGTGGGGTTGGGCGCGTAGTAGGCGTTCTCCTGGCCGAAGAGGTCCCACTCCAGGATGAGACCGGTGTCGGCCAGCTGCTTCAGGCGGTCGTCGTCGTGGATGGTGCGGTCGATGTGGGAGATGATGAGCCGGGTGAGGTCGCCGTCGTGCTCGCGGAAGAACTCGACCACCTCCATCGGGTGGTCCTCCTGCCGACCGGGGTGGACGTTGACGCAGGCCCCCGTCTCGCGCTGGGCGATGATGGCGCCGGCCATGACACGCTTCTCGAGGTCGACCCAGGGCGACTCGCAGCCGATCTCGCCGATCAGCCCGGCCTTCACGTCCGTCCCCCACAGGCCCTTGGTGACCTGCTCGACCATCTCGGTGGCGAAGCTGTCGATGTCGCGCTCGTAGTTGGCGGCGTCCTGGTAGCCGTGGACGTAGTGGCCGCAACCCATGACGATGTGCGTGCCGGTGGCCTTGGCGATGTCGCGCAGGCCCTCCGGATCGGGCTCCAGGCCGCCGATGGTCAGTTCGACGATGGCGTTGCCGCCGGCCGCCTTCATCCAGTCCACCTCGCGGATGGCGACGTCCTTGTCCTGGATCGGCACCTTGGGCGCGCCGGAGCGGCCGTAGTTGAGGTCGAACGTATTCTCCAGGGTGACCGCTTCGGGCGGGGTCGGGTTCCCCCGCTTGGCGGGCGGGACGATGTTGCACAGGAGGTGCTCGTGCATCAGCGTCGGGCCGAGCGCTTCGGGGGCGATGGGGCCGAGGACGGTCTCGATCCGGCCGTGGGACAGGTCAGTCATCTGGGATCTCGGTTCGTATGAGGGACGGGGCGCCCGGCGCGCGGCCGGACGGCCTCAGGCGAGGAGGCTGCGGCGCGTCTGGACGAAGGACTCGACCGCGGCGGCGAGCTGGTCCTCCTCCGCCTTCCCCATGGGGAGCGAGAGGTTGATCATGCCCCGCCGCGCCATCCACACGCCGGCGTCGACCATGTCGAAGAAGAAGAGCGCCTTGAGCCGCTGGTCGCTGGTCGCGGCGGCGGCGGTCGACACGATCGGCTCGCGCGTGGTGTGCGCGGTCATCATCGAGCCGATGCCGGAGAACTGGAGGCAGGCGCCGGCGTCGGCGGCGATGGCGTTGAGCCGTTCGCGCAGGGCGTCGCCGCGGGCGTTGTGCGCCTCGACGACGTCGGGGGTGTAGACCTTCGTCATCGCGGCGACACCGGCGGACATCGTCAGCACGTTGTTGTTGAAGGTGCCGGCGTGGGCGAGCATGTCGGGCTGGTTGGGATCGAAACGGCGCATCAGGTCCGCCCGGCCGCCGAACGCGCCGAAGGTGAGCCCGCCGCCGATATATTTGCCGAGCGTCATGAGGTCGGGCGTGATGCCGAGGGTCTTCTGCAGGCCGCCGACGGTGAGGCGCGAGGTCATCACCTCGTCGAAGACGAGAAGCGCGCCGGTGCGGTCGGCGAGGTCGCGCAGGGACATCAGGAACTCGCGAGTGGCGGGGATGCAGCCGCCCGAGCCCATCATCGGCTCGACGACGATGGCGGCGAGGTCGCCCTCCGCCTCGGCCGCCGCCGCTTCCGCCGAGGCCGCGTCGTTGTAGGTCATCATCACGTAAGGGAAGGGGGCGTTCAGCGGGTTCTCGCCGGCGAACATCAGCATGCTGCCGTGATAGCCGCCGTTCGCCACCATCACCTTGGAGCGCCCCGTCAGCGTGCGGGCGAGGCCGATCGCGAGGAGGTTCGATTCCGTGCCCGAGTTGGTGAAGCGCACCCGCTCCAGCGCCGGGAAGCGCTCGCACAGCACGGCCGCCAGCTCGGCCTCCATGCGGGTGTGACCGCCGAGCGTGAGACCGCCGTCGAGCGCGGTGTCGATCGCGGCGCGGATCACCGGGTCGGAGTGGCCGAAGAGGCCGGCGGTGTACTCGCCCAGGCCGTCGAGATAGCGCACGCCGTCGAGCGAGGTGACGTAGCACCCCTCGCCCCCGACCAGCGTCATCGGGAACGGCTCGTGGAAGAGCACGGTGCGGGTGTTGCCGCCGGGCAGGACCGCGGACGCGGTCTCATGCTGGGCGAGGCTTTTGGGATTTTTGGCCGCGAAGCGGTCGATCGCGTCGCTGAGGGCGGTGTCGATCGACGCGTTGGAAAGGGTCGCGTCCATGGGGCCTCCGGTGGTCACGGGAAAGGACGAGGGGACGATCCCCCCGCCGGGCGTCGCACAATGGCGCCGTCAGTCGGTTTTTTCGATGTTCCAGAACACCGGGGTGCCGCCGGCGAGCACACCGTCCACACGATCGCTGCGGAAAGCGACGGGGCGGTAGAACTGGCCGACGAAGACGTACGGCACGACCTGGAAGAAGCGCTCCTGGATGGCGTCCATCGTCGCCTTGCGCTCGGCCTCGGTGGCGGCGTTGGCGAAGGAGAGGCGCAGCGCCTCCAGCTCCTCGTCGGCCGCCCAGCCGTACCAGTTCGAGCCGCCGGGAGTGGTGTCGAGCGGGACGTTGGTGATCGGGTTCTGCATCGAGTAGCCGCCCCACCAGGTCGGGAAAATGTGGTAGCCGTCCGGATCCTCGCTGGGCGGGTTCTTGTTGGTGCGGCGGGTGACGAGGGTGCCCCAGTCGGTCGCCTGAAGGTCCACGTTGATGCCGAGGTCGCGCAGATGCTGGGCGAAGACGAGCACCATGTTGTGCATCACGCCCTGGTCGGTCGGGTCGAGGACGACGATGGGCGAGCCGTCGTAGCCGGCCTTGTCCATCAGCTCGTCGACGGTCGCCTGCAGGTCGGCGTCCTTGAACTGGTCGGTGCCGGCCTCGGTCGCGAACGGCGAGCCGCAGATGAACGGCGTCAGGCAGACCTCATAGTAATCCGGCAGGCCGACCATCGCGGCGAGATACTCCTCCTGCCGCGCCTGGACGATGTGCAGGATGGCGAGGCGCGCCTCGGGCTTGTCGAACGGCGGGGCGTAGCTGTTGGGCCGCAGCATGCCCTGGTAGCCGACCGGGTCGATGATGATGCTCTCGGTGGTCGGATTGGCGTCGAGCACCGGCAGCAGGTCGTGCGGCGGGAACTCCAGCATGTCGACCTCGCCGGCGACGAGAGCGTTCACCGCGGTGCCGCTGTCGGGGATGACGGTCCACTCGATGGTGCCGACCTTGGCGACCTTGCCGCCGGCGAACCCGTCGGCCGGCTCGTCGCGCGGCACGTAGGTGGGGCTGGCGTGGTAGACGATGCGCGAACCGGGCTGCCAGGCCTCCTCGTCGAACACGAACGGGCCGGAGCCGATAACGGTCTTCACCTGCTCGAACGCGTCGGTGGTCGCCTCTTCCTCGCGCATGACGAAGACGGGGCGGCTGTTGGAGCCGAACGCCATCTCGACCATGCCGAACGGTTCGTCGAGCGTGAGGGTGAAAGTCTTCGGGTCGACCACCTCGTAGACGGCACCGCGGGCGTTCATCAGCTTGCCCTCCGGCGAGCGGACCGACCAGCGCTCGATCGAGGCGACGGCGTCGGCCGCTTCCACCGGGCTCCCGTCGCTGAAGGCGAGGCCGTCGCGCAGGACGAACGTGTAGGTCAGCCCGTCGTCGCTGACGGTATGGCTCTCCAGCATCTGATATTGCGGCACGAACTCGCTATCGAGCGCGAAGAGCGTGTCGTAGACGAGGAAGGCGTGCTCGGCGGTGATCTGCGCGGTGGTCCACACCGGGTCGAGGATCGCGAGGTCGGCCTGCGGGACCACCGTCAGCGTCGTGTCGGGCACCGCCTGCTGCGCGGAAAGCGGCGCCGGCAGCGCGCTCGACAGCGTCAGCGCGACGGCGAGCGCGCCGACCCCTCGGAGGAGCGTACGGCGAAGCGTGCCGCGGCGGTTCGGGTGGGTCTCGGGCGACATGACCTTCTCCTTGTTGGCGGGCGCGCACCCTGTCGCGACCTCACGGGCGGCGCCTCCGGCCGACGGGGATCGGCACGGCGGACGCCGGGTCGCGGCGAGGGCTGGACGGACCGGGGCGATGCTCCGGGCGTAAGAGGTTCGGCCGGGCCGAGGCTCGGCGGGGCCCGGCGACGGGGGCCGTCGGCGGGCCGGGTATCATGGCAGGGCGGGGCCACGGGGGGCGCGCATGCGCCGGTGCCGGGCGTTTCGGGAGCCGCCGAGTTGTTCGCAGGCCGCCATGGCGGTACCAGCCCTACCGAGACCGTCCCACTCGTGACCCGCCTGGATCTGCATCGACCGCATGACCGCCATCTTTGCTCCAACTCGTCTAAGTCCAATTTGATATAGAGAATAAGACGCCGTGAAAGTCAAAATTTTGTGCGCCGATTGCTTGGGAAAGTGGCACATGTGCGGGTTGCGTTCGTGTCGATGAGAAACAAACGAGATGCTGTAATGTTATGAAAACAGGAGAAAATACGTCGAAGAAGGGCCTGACGCAGGCGGCCTATGGGATCATTCGCGAAGCCATCATGAGTGGCGGCTTCGAGCCCGGACAAAAGCTGTCGACGCGCAAAATTGCTGTATCAATCGATATCGGCATCACGCCGGTGCGCGAGGCTCTGGTGCGCCTGGTGGCCGAGCGCGCGCTCGAGGCGAACCTCCAGCGCTCGCCGCGGATCCCACTCCTGACGCGTGCGCGGGCGCGCGAGCTGATCGAGCTGCGCTCGCTGCTGGAAGGGCGTGCGGCCGAATACGCCGCCGCCGAGGCGAGCGCGGAGGAAATCGCGGCGCTACAGCGGATCTCGCTGGAGATCATGGCGGCGCGCGAGCAGAACGACCGCGCGCGCGACATCCGCAAGATCTACGAGTTCCACTTCACGCTGTACCGCTGCGCGCGGCGGACGGAGCTGATCGGCCTGATCGAGACGCTGTGGCTGCGCACCGGCCCGTATCTCAACCTGCTCTTCCCCGACTATACGAGGACGCAGTTCGGCGAGGGTCGGGGCCGGATCATCGCGGCCCTGCGCGCGCGAGACGGCGCCTCCGCCCGCCGCGAGATCGAGGACGACATTTCCGGTGCGCTGACCTTCATCATCGATCATGTGCTGACCGAGGACTGATCCGCCGGAGCGGCGGCGCGCGGCCGGGGCTACAGCGTGCCCTTGAGCGGCTGGAAGTGGCCGGTGAACTGATAGCGGTCGCCGGGGTGGGTGATCTCGACGTAGGTGACCGTGCGCCCGCCTTGCCAGGTCTGGCGGGACAGGACCAGGCACGGCGCCCCCTTCGGCATGTCGAGTTCGCGGGCGATCGTGGCGTCGGCGGCGATCGCCCGGATGACATGGCGCGCCTCCGACCAGGGGACGTGCTCCAAGAGCCAGCTTCCGGGCGGCTTGGTCTCGAATGTCTCGAACCGGGCGCGGGGCACGGCGTCCAGCATGATGAGCCGGCTCTCCAGCGCGTGCGGGCGGCCGCCGACGATGTGCAGGCAGGTGAGGCGGACCACCTCCTGGCGCGCGGCGGTGTCGATCCGCTCCGCCTCGGCCGGGTCGAGGCGCTCCACCTTCATCGAGCGGATCTTGAAGGCATAGTCGTGGCCGGCCGCCTTGGCGGCGGTCCCGATGTCCTGGATCTCCATGACCGTGCGCTCGATCTGCGGTTGGGTCACGAACGATCCGGCGCGCCGCTTGCGGATGATCATGCCGCGGTCGGCGAGCTGGCCGAGCGCCTTGTTCACCGTCATGCGCGAGCAGCCGTACTCCGCTTCGAGCTCATACTCGAACGGGATGCGCTGGCCGGGCTGCCAGCGTCCGTCCATGATCTTCGCCTCGATATCCTCGCAGATCCGCTGATGGATCGATTTCTGCGGTGCGGGCGGCGTCATGTCTCAGGCTCGCTTGGCGGCACCCTGTCTCCAATTCTCGGCCGTTCGGCCGGTATTTTCGCGACCATATGTCTACACATCAACAGCGTTCGGGGGTGCGCGCAACGGCGATGGTGGGCGGCCGTACGAGCCATGCACGAGGTTCGGCAGGAAGGTCGTTGACGGGGCGATTTTTCGCGTAATAAATATATACATATTGAGCCGGGAATCGCCATGTCGTCGTCGCACGCTCGCCTGCGTTTCAACCCCCACTTCGCCTCCCTCCCACACTACAACGCCGGCATGTCGGACGCCGAGGCCGGCCGCGCAAGCGCGGGGCGGGGCCTCGTCCGCCTCGCGAGCAACGAGAACCCCTACGGCCCGTCGCCGGCGGCGATCGCCGAAGTGGCGGCGATGGCCGCGGCGGTGTGGCGCTATCCGGAGGGCAAGGCCGACGCCCTGCGCGCCGCCATCGCCGCGCACGCCGGCCTCGCCATCGACCGCGTCGTCGCCGGAAACGGATCGGAAGCGCTGATCGCGGCCCTCTCGCGCGCGTTCCTGGAGCCGGGCGCGGAGGTCGTGACGGTGGCGCCGAGCTTCGGCCTCCACGAGATCGAGCCGCTCGCCCAGGGGGCCCGCGTCGTAAAGGTGGCCATGACGCCGGCGTTGGAGTTCGACGTCGCCGCGCTCCGGGACGCGATCGCCGCCGGCCCGCGCCTGGTCTTCCTCAGCTCGCCCTCGAACCCGGTCGGCTCGACGCTGTCGCGAGAGGATCTGGCGCGGCTCCTGGCGGCCGTGCCGCGCGGCACCGTCTTCGTCCTGGACGAGGCCTATGCCGAATTCCGGCGCGACGCCGACGCATTCGACCCGCTGGCGCTGGCGTTGGCGGCCGAGGTGGATTTCGTCACGCTGCGCACCTTTTCCAAGGCCTACGGGCTGGCCGGGCTGCGCATCGGCTACGCGCTCGCGTCGAGTGCGCAGGTCGCCGCGCTGATGCAGGCGGCGCTCACGCCGTTCAACGTCAACGCCGCGGCCCAGCGTGCCGCCGTCGCCGCCCTCGCCGACGAGCCCTTCATGCGCGCCACGGTGGCGACGATCGCCGCCGAGCGGGACCGCCTCGCCGCCGCGCTCGTGGCGCGGGGGTATGCGGTGGCGCGCTCGGAGGCGAACTTCCTGTTCTTCGACGCGCGTCGGGAGGCGGACGGCATCGCCGCGGCGCTCCTTCGCGAAGGGGTCATCGTCAAGCCGTGGACGGAGGCGGGCTACACTCGCTTCGTGCGCGTCACCGTCGGCCGGCCCGAACACAGCGAGGCCTTCCTCGCTGCGCTGGACCGGGTGGCGAGGCCGGCGGGCTGACCGCGCCGGCGGGGCGATCACACCGGCGGATCCGTCGGTGCGAGCGTCGCGCGGCGGTGCCCGGCGCGGAAGACCTTGCCCGGCAGGGGGCGCCCGACGAGCCGCTGCGCCAGGTGCGCCGCGTCCGTCAGCCGGTCGAGGTCGAGCCCCGTTTCGATCCCCATCTCGGCACACACGAAGGCGAAGTCTTCCGTCGCGATGTTGCCGGCCGCGCCCGTCAGGCCGGCGAAGGGGCAGCCGCCCAGCCCGCCGATCGACCCGTCGAACCGGTCGACGCCGAGCGCCAGCCCGGCGAGCGCGTTGGCGATGCCGCAGCCGCGCGTATCGTGCAGATGGAGCTTGACGGGAAGCTCCGGCCAGCGCTCGCGGATCGCGCCGACCACGCGGCTCACGAGCAGCGGATTGCCCCAGCCGGTGGTATCGGCGAGGTCCACCTCGTCGAGGCGAAAGCCATGGTCGCCGAGCAGATCCTCGACCCGCGCGATCATCGCCACGGTCCGCGCCTCCGGCACGTGCCCTTCGAACGTGCAGCCGAACGCCGTCATGACGCCGAGCGAGACGTCGCGCAGACCTTCCTCGGCGTAGATCTCGAGCCATTGCGGCATCGTCGCCAACGTCTCCTCGAACGAGCGGCCGACGTTGCGGCGGCCGAACGTCTCGCTGGTGGCGATGGAGAGCTTGGCGGTGAGGTCGGCGCCGGCGGTACGGGCCCGTTCCAGGCCGCGGCGATTGAGCCAGAGCGCGCGATAGGCGACCCCCGGCCGTCGTGCCAGCGCGGCGAAGACGGCGTCCGTGTCGGCCATCTGCGGCACGCGGCCCGGATGGACGAACGAGCCGACCTCGATCTCGGCGAGACCGCTCTCGGCGAGGGCGTCGACGAGGGCGAGCTTCTCGCCGACGTCGAGCCGGCGCTCTTCCATCTGCAAGCCGTCACGCGGGCCGACCTCCATAATATGTATACGCTTGGGATGGTCGCTCATGGCATCGCTCCTGCATGGCGTACTGCAGTCTATTTTTTCCAATAGACACCAAACTCGAATATTGTATATACATATTCGAGCCAGAAATCGAGTATCCCGCCGCTATGTTCGCCTCCAAGTCCTTCACCCCCGACGCGACCGGCCCGCTGCACGGCCTGAAGGTTCTGGACCTGTCCCGATTGGTCGCCGGCAACATGCTCAGCCTCCAGCTGGCCGACTTCGGCGCCGACGTCCTCAAGGTCGAGGGCGTCGCCAACGCCGACCCGCTGCGGGACTGGATGGTGGACGGACAGTCGCTGTTCTGGAAGGTCTACTGCCGCAACAAGCGCAGCCTCGCGGTGGACCTGCGGCAGGAGGCCGGAATGGCCGTCTTGACGCGCCTGATCGCCGAGGCCGACGTCCTGATCGAGAATTTCCGCCCCGGCACGCTGGAGGCGATGGGCCTCGCGCCCGAGGTTCTGCTGTCCCTCAACCCGCGCCTCGTCGTCGTTCGGATCTCGGGCTATGGGCAGACCGGGCCCTACCGCGGCCGGCCGGGCTACGGCACGCTGGTCGAGGGGCTCTCCGGCCTAGCCACCCGCCTCGGCTTCGAGGATCGGCCGCCGATCCTTCCTCCGCTCGCCCTGTCGGACCTGGTGTGCGGCATCTACGGCGCCTACGCGACGATGGTCGCCGTCCAGGCCCGCTCGCCCGGCGGTGGCGGCCAGGTGATCGACCTCAGCCTCCTCGAGACCACGATGACCCTGCTCGGCCCGCAGGCGGAGACCTTCCGGCAGACCGGACGGCTGCCGCGCCGCGACGGCAGCCGCTCCGAAATCGCCTGCCCCCGGAACGTCTTCCGCACGCGGGACGGGCGCTGGGTGTCGCTGTCGGCGCCGATGCAGTCCATGGTCGAACGCCTGTTCCGGGCGATCGGCCGGGCCGACATGATCGACGACCCCCGCTTCGCCACCAATGCCGCGCGCCTCGACAATGCCGACGCCTGCGAGGGGCCGATCGCCGATTTCATCGCCGCGCGCGACCTCGATGACGCCCTCGCCTTCTTCGACGCGGCGAGCGTCACCGTCGCGCCGGTCTACGATGTGGATCAGGTCGTCGCCGATCCGCACGTCCTGGAGCGCGAGGCGGTCGTCGACCTGCCGGATGCGGACTTGGGGCGGATCGCGATGCACAACATCGTCCCGCGCCTGTCGGATACGGCGGGCACCTTCCGCACGCCCGCGCCGGGCCATGGCGAGCACAGCCGCGAGGTGCTGACGGCGCTCGGCTTCGACGCCGGCGAGATCGATCGGATGGCGCGGGAGGGCGTCGTCCTCGCGCCGCTCGCTCCGGATCGCAGCGGGGTCGCGGCGCAATGACCGCCGACGAGCCGCCGCTGTGGCGTTCGCTCCTCTACGTGCCGGTCACGTCGGAGCGCTTCGTCGCCGGCGCGGGCCGGCGGGGCGCGGACGCCGTCATCCTCGATCTGGAGGATTCCATCCCGCCCGACCGCAAGGCCGCGGCGCGGGCCGCGTTGCCCGGCGCCGTCGACGCGCTGGCGGGCTGCGGCAGCGACATCGTCGTGCGGGTGAACGCGGAGTTGCGGCACCTGGCGGCGGACATCGAGGCGGCCGTGCGTCCCGGTGTGGATGCCTTGTGTCTGCCCAAGGTCCGCTCGGCCGACCATGTGCGGCTGATCGCAGAACTGGTGGACGCGCTGGAGCGTGAACGAGAGCTGCCGGCCGGGCGCATCTCCTTCATCGTCCTGATCGAGACGCTGGACGCGCTGGGCGCGGCGGGCGCCATCGCCGCGGCGCACGCGCGCGTCGCGGCGCTGAGCCTGGGCGACGAGGATTTCGCCACCGACGCCGGGATCGCGGCCTGTGAGGCGACGCTCGCCGGACCCAAGCAAGCGGTCGTCTTCGCCGCGCACCGGCACCGCCGGCTGGCGCTCGGCACGCTCGACACCATCGCCGACTTCGGCGACGTCGACGGGTACGCCGCGCTGGCCGCCCGCTCCCGGCGCTTCGGCTTCGACGGCGCGCCCTGCATCCACCCCACCCAGGTCGCTCCGCTCAACGCCGCCTTCACGCCGAGCGCGGACGAAGCCGCCGAGGCCGACGCCGTCCTCGCCGCGTTCGCCGCGGCGGCCCGCGAGGGACGCGGCGCCGTCGCCGCCGGCGGACGCATGATCGACGCGCCCGCGGTGGTCCGCGCCCGCGCCGTCCAGGATCGCCTGAGGCGTATCGGCCGGAAGGCCGACGCCCCGCGATGACACGCCACCATCGTCCACACCCGATCAGGAGATCACATTGAGGATCGAGACGTTGATGCAGCTGCCGGCCGCGACGGCCCTAGCCCTGGGCCTGGCCTTCGCCGTGCCCGCCCACGCCGACACGCTTGCCGAGGTCCAGGAGGCCGGCAAGCTCGTGGTCGCCACCGAGATGCAATTCCCGCCGTTCGACTTCATGGTGAACGGTGAGTACACCGGCGTCGACAAGGATCTGCTCGACGAGGTCGGCAAGGAGCTGGGCGTCGAGATGGAGTACGTCGACCTGCCGTGGACCAGCGTTCTGCCGGGTCTGGAAGCGGGCAAGTACGACTTCGTCGGCGCCCCGCTCAACGCCTCCCAGGCGCGCCTGGAGCGCTACGCCTTCTCGAGCCCGATCGCCTACTCGGGCAACGCCTTCGTGAAGCGCAAAGGCAACGACGAGATCACCGGTCCGGAGAGCCTCGCCGGCAAGACCGTCGGCGTCATCAAGGCCAGCTCCACGTTGAAGCAGGTCACCGCCTACTCCGAGACCCTCCCGGAGCCGATCGAGGTCCGCGAATATTCCGACATGCTGGGCGTCTACGCCGACGTCGCCAACGGCCGGATCGATGCCGGCGCCTCCTCGGTGCCCAACGTCTCCTACGCGTCGGTCCAGCGCCCCGACCAGCTGGAGGTCGTCCAGCCGCCGTTCGGCCAGCCGAACTATTATGGCTGGGTGACGCGCAAGGATCCGGCGGACGCCAGCCTCATCGAGGCGATCTCGGCCGCGCTCGAGACCATGAAGGAAGACGGCCGCATGGCCGAGATCCAGATGAAGTGGTTCGGTCAGACCGAGGACCTGCCCGACACGATGCCGGATCCGGGGTTCTGATCCCCGCGATCCCGTCCTGACCGACCGACAGGTGCCGCGCCGATGAACACACAAGACTGGCAGACCGCGATCCCGTTCCTTCTGGAGGGTCTCGGCGTCACGCTCTACGTGTCGTTGGCGGGCACGGCGCTCGGCTGCGTCATCGGCCTGGCGGTCGCTGCTATGCGGGGCGGCCCGGTGCTGCCCCTGTCGCTGCTGGCGCGGGTCTATGTGAGTTTCTTCCGCGGCGTGCCGCTGCTGGTGCAGATGCTCCTGTTCTACAATTTCCTGCCCTTCGTCGGCATCGACCTGTCGGCCCCGGCCTCGGCCATCGGCGCGCTGGGGCTCGTCGGCGGTGCCTATATCGCCGAGATCCTGCGCGGCGCGCGGGCGGCGATCCCCGGCGGGCAGGTCGAGGCGGCGCGGGCCTTCGGCTATGCGCCGGTCACGATCTGGCGAACGATCCTGCTGCCGCAGATGGTGCGCATCGCGATGCCGGCCATCACCAGCGAGTTCATCCTGCTGGTGAAGGCGTCCTCGCTGATCTCCGTGGTGGGGCTGGCGGAGCTGACGCGCGTGGCCCAGGGGTTCGCGGCGTCGACCTTCCGGCCGATGGAGTTCTACCTCGCCGCCGCGGCGCTCTACCTCGTCACCAATCTCCTCGTCGCCGCCGGTGGGCGCGCGATCGAGCGCAAATTCTCCCGCGGGGCCGCCTGAGATGAACCTCGACCCCGGCGTCGTCGTCGCCTACCTGCCGGCAATCGGCCACGGGCTGCTGCTGACCCTCTTCGCGTGGATCGTCTCCTCGGTCCTGGGGATCGCCCTGGGGTTGGGGCTGGCGCTGGCGGGCGGCTCACGCCTCGCGCCGCTGCGCTGGACCGTCCGCGGCTATATCGAACTCATGCGCTGCACGCCGATCCTGGTGCAGCTCCTCCTCGTCTACGGCGGCGGCCCGTCCATCGGGCTGTTCCTGGAGCCGATGGAGGCCGGGATCCTGGTGCTCACCGCCCACGGCGCGGCCTACTTCGCGGAGATCTTCCGTGGCGGCTTCGCGGCCGTGCCGGCGGGGCAGGTCGAGGCGGCGCACAGCCTGGGCATGCATCCGCTGGCGATCCTGCGGCGGGTGACGCTGCCGATCGCCCTCACGGCGGCCCTGCCGGGGATGATCAACATGATCATCAACGTGTGCAAGGAGACGGCGGTCCTGTCGATCATCACCGTCCCGGAGCTGACCTTCGAGGTTCAGAAGATGTCGATCGAGACGTTCGCGGCATTCGAGGCCATCTTCATGCTCGCGGTCGGCTACTGGGTGCTGGTCGAGCTGTTCTCGGTCGTCGGCCGCGCCGTCGAGGTCCGCATCAACCGACACTTGACCCTGAAGGAAGCGTGATGAGCGCCTGCGTCGTCGAAATCTCCGGCCTGGCCAAGAGCTTCGGGCAGACCGAGGTTCTGCGGGACATCGATCTCACGGTGAACCGTTCGGAGGTGGTGTGCCTGATCGGCCCGAGCGGCTCGGGCAAGAGCACGCTGCTGCGCTGCATCAACTTCCTCGAGCCGTACAATCGCGGCACGGTGAAGATCAACGGCCGGACCATCGGCTATGTCGACCGCGGCGGGCGGCGCAAGCCGATGTCCGCGCGCCAGCTGCGGGGCGAGCGGCGCAACATCGGAATGGTGTTCCAGCAGTTCAACCTGTGGCCGCACATGACCGCGACCGAGAACGTCGCCGAGCCGCTCATCCGCGTCAAAGGCGTGGCGAAGGCGGCGGCGATGGAGAAGGCGGGGGCGCTGCTCGCCCGCGTCGGCCTCGCCGAGCGGGCCGCCGCCTTTCCGAGCAACCTGTCCGGCGGCCAGCAGCAGCGCGTGGCGATCGCTCGCGCGCTGTCGATGGATCCCGAGCTGATGCTGTTCGACGAGCCGACCTCCGCGCTCGACCCCGAGCTGGTCGGCGAGGTGCTCGAAGTCATGCGCGACCTGGCGCGCGAGGGCATGACGATGGTGGTCGTCACCCACGAGATGGGCTTCGCCGCCAACGCGGCCGACCGGGTGGCCTTCCTCGACGGGGGGCGCATCGTCCAGTGCGGCACCCCGCAGGCGGTGTTGAAGGACAGCACGGAGCCGCGGGTGCGGCAGTTCCTGAAGACCTACCATGCCCGCAACGACTTCTAGGACGCCCGCGCCGTGACCCCGATCGTCCTGGCGCCGGACGCCACGCCCGCCGACCTCGACCTGGAGCGTGCGGCCGCCGCCGGTGCGCTCGCTTTCCGCCACTTCAACGAGACCGACCCGGCCGGCATCCCGGACGAGGCGTGGCGCGGCTGCGACGCCGTCCTCAAGTGGAAGTCGATGCAGCTGACGGCGGAGGTGATCGCCAAGCTGGAGCGGTGCCGCTTCATCGTGCGCGTCGGCGTCGGGACCGACAATATCGATATCGACGCGGCCCGCGCGTGCGGCATCCCGGTGGCCAACGTGCCCAACTACGGCACAACCGAGGTGGCGGACCACGGCATGGCGCTGCTCCTGTCGCTGGCGCGCGGCATCGAGCCGTATCAGACGCGATTGCGGGCCGACCTGGTGAACGGGTCCGTCTCCACCGGGGTGCCGACGGTGCGGCGCTTGCGGGGGGCGGTTTTCGGTTGCGTCGGGCTGGGGCGTATCGGCAGTGCCATGGCGCGCCGGGCCCGCGGGTTCGACATGGACGTCGTCTACTTCGATCCGGCGCTGCCGTCCGGGCACGAGCTGGGCGCCGGCCTCCGGCGTGCACGAGACCTCGACTCGCTGCTGGCGGAGGCGGACGTGGTCAGCCTGCATGCGCCGCTGACCGAGGCGACGCGCGGGCTCATGAACGCCGCCCGCTTCGCGGCGATGAAGCCGGGGGCGACCCTCGTCAACATCGCCCGCGGCCCGCTCGTCGACCTCGATGCGCTGGAGGGGGCGCTGCGGTCCGGCCACCTCGCGGCGGCGGGGCTCGACGTGCTTCCGGAGGAGCCGCCCACCGGCGGCCACCCGCTGCTGACGGCGTGGCAGAACCGCGAGCCGTGGCTCGACGGCCGCCTCGCCGTGACGCCGGATGCGGCCTACTTCTCCGCCGCCAGCTACCGGGACATGCGCACCTTCTCGGTCGAGACGCTGCGCGCCGGCCTGCTGCACGGCGAGTTCCGCGACGTGGTGAACCCCGGCTGGGAGGCGTACCGCAGGGCCTGACCGAGCACCGGCCGCGCTCGCCCCGCGGCGACCGGCGGCCCCACTCCGGGGCGGCCGGGTCGCGCACAGCTCACGTCAGGCAGGGGTCACGCCCGCACACGCCGCCTCATTCGCCCAGGATCGCGGGCAGCTTGAGGCCCTTCTCGCGCGCGCAGTCGATGGCGATCTGGTATCCGGCGTCGGCGTGGCGCATGACGCCCGTCGCCGGGTCGTTCCACAGGACGCGGGCGAGGCGGCGGTCGGCGTCCGCGGTGCCGTCGCAGCAGATCACCATGCCGGAGTGCTGCGAGAAGCCCATGCCCACGCCGCCGCCGTGGTGCAGCGACACCCACGTCGCGCCGGACGCGGTGTTGAGGAGGGCGTTCAGCAGCGGCCAGTCGCTCACCGCGTCCGAGCCGTCCTTCATCGCCTCCGTCTCGCGGTTGGGGGAGGCGACGGAGCCCGAATCGAGGTGGTCGCGGCCGATCACGATGGGCGCCTTCAGCTCGCCCGTGCGCACCATCTCGTTGAAGGCCAGGCCGAGACGGTGGCGCTCGCCGAGCCCGACCCAACAGATGCGCGCCGGCAGCCCCTGGAAGGCGATGCGCTCGCGCGCCATGTCGAGCCAGTTGTGAAGGTGCTCGTCGTGCGGCAGCAGCTCCTTCACCTTGGCGTCGGTCTTGTAGATGTCCTCCGGGTCGCCCGACAGCGCGGCCCAGCGGAACGGCCCGACGCCACGGCAGAATAGGGGGCGGATGTAGGCCGGCACGAAGCCGGGGAAGGCGAAGGCGTTGTCGAGCCCTTCCTCCTTGGCGACCTGGCGGATGTTGTTGCCGTAGTCCAGCGTCGGCACGCCGGCGTTCCAGAAGTCCACCATCGCTTTGACGTGCACCTTCATCGACGCGCGGGCCGCGGCCTCGACCGCCTTGGGGTCCGTCTCCTGACGGGCGCGCCACTCGCCGACCGTCCAGCCGGCCGGCAGGTAGCCGTGGATGGGGTCGTGGGCCGACGTCTGGTCGGTGACGATGTCCGGCTCGACGCCGCGGGCGACGAGCGCGGGGAAGATCTCGGCGGCGTTGCCGATGAGGCCGACGGACTTCGCTTCGCCGGCCGCGGTCCAGGCGGCGATCATCTCCAGCGCCTCGTCCAGCGTGTGTGCCTTGGCGTCGAGGTAGCGGGTGCGCAGGCGGAAATCGACGCGGGTCTCGTCGCACTCGACGGCGAGGCAGCAGGCTCCGGCCATCACCGCCGCCAGCGGTTGCGCGCCGCCCATGCCGCCGAGCCCGCCGGTCAGGATCCAGCGGCCGGTGAGGTCGCCGTCATAATGCTGCCGCCCGGCCTCCACGAAGGTCTCGTAGGTGCCCTGCACGATGCCCTGGGTGCCGATGTAGATCCACGAGCCGGCGGTCATCTGCCCGTACATGGCGAGGCCGCGCCGATCGAGTTCGTTGAAGTGCTCCCACGTCGCCCAATGCGGCACCAGGTTGGAGTTGGCGATGAGGACGCGCGGCGCGTCGGCATGGGTCCTGAACACGCCGACCGGCTTGCCGGACTGCACCAGCAACGTTTCGTCGTCCTCCAGCGTCTTCAGGCTGGCGACGATGCGGTCGAAGTCGTCCCAGGTGCGGGCGGCCCGGCCGATGCCGCCGTAGACGACCAGCTCGTGCGGTCGCTCGGCGACCTCCGCGTCGAGGTTGTTCATGAGCATCCGCAGCGGCGCCTCGGTCAGCCAGCTCTTGGCGTTGAGGGTCGTGCCGCGGGGGGCGGTGACGTCGCGTGTGTTGTGGCGGGGGTCAGCCATCGGCCCTGTCTCTCGCTGTCATGGTGTCTGTCGCCGTCGTCGTGGTGGGAGCGAGCAGCGCCGGCCGCTCCGGGATGAATGTCACAGGGGCGCGTCGTCGCCCGGCCCCGGCCGGCGCGCCGCCGCATCCGGAGCGGGGCGGCGCCACGCGGCTCGCGGCCGTGGTCACGCGCCGTCCAGCGTGACACGGCACTCGGCGCCGACGCTAGCCACGAGGCGCCCGTCGGCGACGAGCGCGCCGGCGGCCTCGAGGTCCGGGGCCAGGTAGCGGTCGACGTCGAGCGTGGGAACGCTGGCGCGCAGCACTGCGATCGCCTTGGTCAGCTCCGGGCTGGTGGCGAGCGGGGCGCGGAACTCGACCCCCTGCGCCGCGGTGACGGCCTCGATCCCGATGATGGCGAAGAGGTTCGCCGTCATCGCCAACAACCGCCGCGCGCCGTGGCAGGCCATGGATACGTGGTCCTCCTGGTTGGCCGACGTCGGCGTGGAATCCACCGAGGCCGGGTGCGCCATCTGCTTGTTCTCGCTCATCAGCGCCGCCGACGTGACCTCGGCGATCATCAGGCCGGAGTTCAGCCCCGGCGCCTTGGCCAGGAAGGCCGGCAGCCCGTAGGAGAGGGCCGGGTCGACCAGCAGCGCGATGCGCCGCTGCGCGATGGCGCCGATCTCGCAGACCGCCAGGGCGATCTGGTCGGCCGCGAAGGCGACCGGCTCGGCGTGGAAGTTGCCGCCCGAGACGACGCTGTCGTCGGACAGGACGAGCGGGTTGTCGGTCACGGCATTCGCCTCGACGACGAGGGTGCGCGCCGCGTTGCGCAGGAGGTCGAGGCAGGCTCCGTCCACCTGGGGCTGGCAGCGGATGCAGTAGGGATCCTGCACGCGCTCGTCTCCCTCGATGTGGCTTTCGCGGATGGCGGAGCCGGCGAGCAGGGCCCGCAACGCGGCGGCGGTGTCGATCTGCCCCTGATGGCCGCGCAGGGTGTGGATCTCGGCGACGAAGGGGGCGGAGGAGCCCATCGCCGCATCGGTCGACATCGCGCCGGTGACGAGGGCGGCCTGTGCCGCGCGGTGGGCGCGCAACAGCCCTGCCAGCGCCAGCGCGGTGGAGACCTGCGTGCCGTTGATCAGGGCGAGGCCCTCCTTGGCGGCGAGGACCACCGGTTCGAGGCCGGCGCGCTCCAGCGCCACGCGGCCGGGGAGGCGCTCGGCGTTCACCACCGCCTCGCCCTCGCCCATCATCACGGCCGCGAGGTGGGCGAGAGGTGCCAGATCGCCCGACGCGCCGACCGAGCCCTTCTCCGGGATGACGGGGATCACGCCGCGCGCCAGCATGGCCTCGACGAGGCGGACGAGTTCCAGCCGCACGCCCGACGCGCCACGGCCGAGCGAGATGAGCTTCAGCGCCATGACGAGCCGCACGACGTCCTCGCCCAGCGGCGCGCCGACGCCGCAGCAGTGGGAGAGAATGAGATTGCGCTGCAGCGTGGCGGTGTCCGCGGCGTCGATGGTGATGGAGGCGAGCTTGCCGAACCCGGTGTTCACCCCGTAGACGGGCGCGTTTCCGGCGGCGATCGCGGCGATCCGCGCGGCGGCCCGCTCGATGCCGGCGTCGAAGGCCGGGTCCAGGCGGGCGGGCACGCCGTCCCAGTACAGGGTGGCGAGGTCGCGGAGGGTGACGTCGCCGGGGCGCAGGACGAGACTCATGGGCGCGGCTCCAGGGTGTTGTCCGCGACGCCACGCACGACGCGGGCCGCGAGCGGGTTGTATCCGATGCGGTAGACCAGCTCGGCGGGCTCGGTCACGTCCCAGAGGCAGAAGTCGGCCGCCTTTCCGGCCGTCAGCGTGCCGACGCTGTCTTGGAGGCCGAGCGCACGGGCCGCCTCGCGGGTGAGGCCGGCGATGCACTCGTCCACTGTCAGGCCGAAGAAGGTCGCCGCCATGTTCATGGTGAGCAGCGGGGAGGTCAGCGGCGAGGAGCCGGGGTTGTTGTCGGTGGCGATGGCGATGGCTGTGCCGGCCTCGCGCAGGGTCGCGACCGGAGGCTTGCGCGTCTCGCGCAGGACGTAGAAGGCGCCCGGCAGCAGGACGGCGACGGTGCCGGCCTGCGCCATCGCGGCGGCGCCCGCGGCGTTCAGATATTCGAGGTGATCCGCCGACAGGGCACCGTAGCGGGCCGCCAGCGCACCGCCCTCCAGGTCGGAGAGCTGGTCGGCGTGCAGTTTGACGGGGAGGCCCAGGCGCGCCGCGGCGTCGAACACGCGGGCGATCTCGCCCGGCGAAAAGGCGATCCCCTCGCAGAACCCGTCGACGGCGTCGGCGAGCCCCTCGGCGTGGGCGGCCTCGAGGCCCGGGATCACCACATCGTCGACGAAGGCGCCGGCGCGGCCGCGATAGTCCGCCGGCACCGCGTGGGCGCCGAGGTAGGATGTGACGACGGTGACGCCTTCGTCGCCGAGCCGCCGCGCCGCACGCAGCATCTTCAGCTCGTCCGCCACAGTGAGGCCATAGCCCGACTTCACCTCCACGGTGGTCACGCCCTCGGCCTTCAGCGCCGCGAGGCGGGGGAGGCTCTCGGCGACGAGCTGGTCCTCGCCGGCGGCCCGCACGTCGGTGACGGTGGAGACGATGCCGCCGCCCGCCCGCGCGATCTCCTCGTAGGAGGCGCCCGCCAGACGCATCTGGAACTCGCGCGCACGGTGGCCGGCGTGGACCAGATGGGTGTGGCAGTCGATGAAGCCGGGCGTCGCCAGGCGGCCGGCGCAGTCCACCTCCCGCGCATCGGCCGCGAGATCCGGCGGCAGGTCCGCCGCGGCGCCGGCATAGCGGATCCTGCCGCCCCGCACCGCGATCGCCCCGTCCGCGACCTCGCCGAGGCCGTCACGGTCCGGGTCGAGAGTGGCGAGGCGCGCGTTGCGCCAGATCCGATCGCCTTGTGCCATGCAGGTTGCCTCGCGTTTTGAGGTTATGTATATACTTATTGGCAGATCGAGCAAGCGTCATGCTGCCCGTTTCGTCCCGTTTCGCGAAGGGGAGACCAAATGGCCGTCATCCACGCCCGGCACGCGCTTCTGCCGTCCGGACTGGCCTGCAATGTGCGGCTGACGCTGTCCGCGGGCACGATCGCGACGGTCGAAACCGGGGCGGCGCCGCTCCCCGGCGACGAGCGCCACGAGATGGTGCTCCCGGCGGTCGGCAACGTTCACAGCCACGCCTTTCAGCGGGCCATGGCCGGCCTGACCGAGCTACGCGGCCCCAGTGCCGACAACTTCTGGAGCTGGCGGCGCGAGATGTACCGCATCGGTCTCAACATGAGCCCCGAGCACGTCGAGGCCGTGGCCGCGCAGCTCTACATGGAGATGCTGGAGGCCGGGTTCGGCCGCGTCGGCGAGTTCCACTACCTCCACCACGACCCGAGCGGCGTCCCTTACGCCGATCCGGCCGAAATGGCGCTGCGGATCGCCGAAGCCAGCCGGACGGTCGGGATCGGCCTGACGCTGCTGCCGGTATTCTACGCCCATGCCGACTTCGGCGGCGCGCCGCCCCTCGCCGGCCAGCGCCGCTACATCCACGACGTCGACGGGTTCGCGTCGCTGGTCGCGCGGTGCGAGGCGATCGTGGCGGAGTTGCCGGGGGGCGTCTGCGGCGTCGCCCCGCACAGCCTGCGCGCGGTGACGGCGGACGAGCTGGCGGCGGTGGTCGCGCTCAGTGCCGGCCCGGTCCATATCCATGCCGCCGAGCAGGTGGCGGAGGTCGAGAGGTGCCTGGCGCAGACGGGGGCGCCACCGGTCCAATGGCTGCTCGACAATACCCCCGCGGACGGGCGCTGGTGCTTCATCCACGCCACGCACATCGACGCGGACGAGGTGCGTGGAATCGCGGCGCGCGGGGTCGTCGCCGGTCTGTGCCCGATCACCGAGTCCAACCTCGGTGACGGCATTTTCCCCGCCGGCGCCTTCCTCGAGGCCGGCGGCCGTATCGCGATCGGCTCCGACTCCAACGTCGACATCTCGTTGCGGCGCGAGCTTCGGACGCTCGAATATTCGCAGCGCCTGTCGCAGCGCGCGCGCAACGTGATCGCCCACCCCGGCGGATCGACCGGGCAGCGCCTGTTGCACGAAGCGTCGTGCGGCGGCGCCGCGGCCATCGGCGGCATGGCCGGCATCGCCCCCGGCGCGCCGGCAGACCTCGCCGCGCTGGACATGGCGTCCGTGCCCTGGTTGCCGGCGGACAAGGCGCTGGACCACTTCGTCTTCGCCGGCGGCATCGGCGTCGACACCGTCTGGTGCGGCGGCGTCCGGCGGGTCGAGGGCGGGCGGCACGTCCAGCGCGACGCGATCGAAGCCCGGTTCGCGGCGGCCAGGCACGACCTGATGCGCCACGACCCGCTCTGAGGCGGGCCGGCGTCACGCGTCGGACGGGACCTCCGACGCGGTCCTGACGCAGTTCTTGCCGCTGTTCTTCGCCGCGTACATGGCGCGATCGGCCAGCGACACGATCTCCTGCCCGTCGGCCGCATCGTCCGGATAGATCGCGATCCCGAAGCTGGCGCCGATCCGCAGGGTCCCCTCCTGGATGCGCTGGATGCGCTCCAGCGCCGAGGCCGCGACCCGCTCCGCGCCGCGCGTGTCGGCGATGCCGGACAACACGACCGCGAACTCGTCGCCGCCGAGGCGCGCGGCGACGTCGGTGCTGCGGCACTCGCCCTCGAGGACCTCCGCGACGCGCCGCAGGACGCGGTCGCCGGCCCGGTGGCCCAGGGTGTCGTTGACCGCCTTGAAGCCGTCGAGGTCGGCCATGATGACGGCGAACTTGGTCTGCTGGCGATCGGCCCGCGCCACCTCCTGGTGCAGCCTGTCCTCGAACGCGGCGCGATTGGCGAGGCCGGTGAGCACGTCGATGACCGCGCGCTGTTCGAGCAGACGGCGGTGGTGGCGGCGCTTGGCCATCGTGACCGTGGCCCATCGGGTCGTCATCCCCGCCAGCGCGGCGGCGAGAAGGGCCGCGATGACGACCTGCCGGCGGATGCGCCAGGCGGCGTCGCCGAGCACGTCGGCCGGGACGTGCGAGGCGAGGACCCAGTAGTAGGTCTCCGGCCCGGCGGACACGGCGGTGTCGTCGGTCGCGCACTGCCTGACCTCGTCGAGCGGGTGATAGGTGACGTAGGTGAAGAGCCCTTCCTCGGTGCGGAAGCTGCCGGCCGGCGCCTCCTGCATCCGCGCCCATTCCTGCGGGTAGACGACCGGCATCCGCTCGTCCACGAAGGCGGGATAGAGGAACCCCCAGCTGGCGGGCATCGTCGGGTCGACGAGCCAGTATCCGTCTTCGTTGAGCAGCATCGGGTTGCCGTCGTGCAGGTCGCCCTGCGCGATGATCGCGTCCAGCATGGGCTTGGCCAGGACGTTGACGATGAAGAACCCGCGTTGTTCGCCGGCGTCGTCGAAGACCGGTGTGCCGAAGCGCATCACCGGCTTGTGCGGCACCTCGATGTTGCCATTCTCGATATTCAGGTCGATGGGCGAAATATAAATGTGCCCTCGCTCGGTGAGGGCCAGGTCGTCGAAATAGTATCGCCGATTCTTGACCTGAAGATCCTCCTCCGCCACCGGCATGGGGCGACCGTCGACGAAATTGACGCGCACACGCTCGGTGCCGTCCCCGTCGATGAAGCGGATGTGGTCATAGGCCCGGCTCAGGCGCATGCGGGTCTCGAACTCGCGCGAGCCGCGGTCGAGGAAGGTCCGGTCGAAGTTCTCGAGGTATTGGTGAAGCTCGTTCTGCTCGGAGAACGCACAGACGTCGATCGACACCTGGCCGAGATTGTCCGACACGAGGTCGACATAGTTTTGGACGGCGGACCGCTCGTCCATCATCATGACGTCGAGGGCGCGTTCGAGCCGCCACTGCGCGACGAACCAGGACGCCACGACGATCGCCGCCGCGAGGACCGGGAACACCAGCCAGAAGGATCTCCAGGACTGGACCTTGAGGCGAGGCACGCCGGCGTCTGAATTGATATCCAACGAACTACCCTGTTCTTGGAGAGCCGCCGGGCCGCAGTGCTCGATCGAGCATTCCCCCCGGCTCTCCCGCTCATCGATATGTCGCGGTCGGTACGCGCGGCGCGCACCTGCAACATAGATCATACGTGAGATGGGATCCGCGTTTCCAGCGATGCGCCGCCGGGGGCGGCCTCGGCGGCCGGCGGGTCCACGATTCTCTGATCGGGCGATGACGATCGAGGCTCTGGAAGGGCGGGCTGGGTGGTAGGGGCGGAGGGATTCGAACCCCCATCTGGCCGGTTATGAGCCGGTGGCTTTAACCGTTAAGCTACACCCCCGCGGCGCGGCGGCGCCGAACGCCTCCTATAGCAAAATGTCTGCGCGGGTGCAGGCCGTGTGCACCGCTATGCCGAATTTCCGGAATCGCGGCGCCGGCCGCGCCGGACGGTGGCAGCTTGAGCCCAGTTGTCGGGGATACCCTCCGGGTCCTGTGCCCACTGACTGCGAGGTCGCATGCTTCCGTCGTCGATTGGCCAATGCCTGGCTTTGACCGTGGTTCTCGTCCTTCCCGCGGGCGTCGCCGTGGTCGACTCGAACTCAGCTTCGCTGGCGATTGCGGTCGTCTACGGCCTCGTCGGCGTGGCGCTGTGCGCTCACCTCACGAGCCGCGCCGTGCGGCGCAGGGCCGAGGCCCTCGTCCTGGCGCGGCGCACCGAACATCGACTGGCCCTCGCGGCCCGGCGCGCCCACGGCCGTCGTTAGGACCACCCGCGCCCGATCCGCCCCGACATGAGCCGTAGCCACGACCATGACGCCCCACACCTTGCAGCAAAAGCTGACGGCCGCCTTCCTGGTCCTGGCGCTCGGGACGTTCGCCGTGGGTGTGGTCGGCTATTTCGGCGTCAACCGGATCGGTGGCATGGTGTCGGACTTCTCCGAGGTGACGGCCTCGATGATGAACGAGACGTTGACGCTGGTGGAGGTCACCCACCAGCTCAAGGCCACCGCCGCGCGCGCGGGCGACCCGGACATGCCCTACGAGTCCGCCATCGACCGGATCGACGAGCTGCATGCCGACGTGCATCGGCGCATCACCGAGATCCGCCACCTCCTGACCGAGGCCGACGCGCAGCTGAGCCTCGACCGGACCGAGGCCAAGGAGCACCGCTTCACGGCCGCGCTGGAGACATTGGTCCGCGACGGGCAACGCGAGGCTGAGGCGTCCGCCGGGCTGCAACGCCTGCGGCTGCGCCTGTTGGAACTCCTTGAGCGCGCCAACGCCACCGCCAGCCGCATCCGGCGCGACGCCGAGGTGAACACCGACGTGCTCGACGCGCGAGGCGATGTCGAGCGGGTCGACGAGGCGGCCGGGTTGGAGAGCGTCGCGAAACAGCTGGCACGCCTCACCCAGGAGCGGTTCGACGTCGTCTCCCACACCCAGGACATCATCAGCCGCTTCCTCACCATCAACAACGCGATCTACGCCACCGGCGACGACGCATTCGACCTGTCCGAGCAGGAACGTGCGCTGCGGACCGCGCTGCACGCGGCGCGCCGGGCGGTGGCCCGCATCTCCGCCGGGACCGAGGCCGGCCCGGAGCACACCCACCTCGCCGACCTGGAGCGGGACCTCGCCGCAATCGGGACCCTGGCGCTGGGTCGGTTCGGGCTGATCTCGGAGGTGCGACGATGGCGCGCGGCACGGGCGCGGCTCGAGGTCGCCCGCGCCGCGGTGCTCAAAATCGACCACGACTACCGCGAGGTGCTCGACCAGGTGCAGCGCGCGGTGCTGACCCGCAATTACAGCGCCCGGCACAATACCCGAAGCGTCGTCGACCGCGTGCTCGCCAGCGTGGCGGCCGCGCTCGTCATCTACTTCGTGCTCGCGGTCATCTTCGGCATCGTCGTCTCGAACCGCATCATCTCGCCGATCGACCGGTTGACCGACCACGCCGTGCGGATCAGCCACAACGCCGAGCTGACGCCGCTGTCGGACATCAGGATCATCGGCCGGCTCGACGAGATCGGCGAACTGGCCCGTGCGTTCAACGCGATGATGGGAGAGCTGATATTCGCCCGGCAGCGCCTGCTTGACCAGTCTCAGGCCGAAATTCAGGCGCACTACGAGCGCCTGCGCGTGGCGATCGGCAACATGCCGCACGGGCTCATCATGTACGATCAGGAGCGGCGGCTGGTCATCCGCAACGATCGGCTCGCGGAGATCTACCGCATGGATCTCGAATTCGCCGTCCCCGGCACGCCGATCAACGAGATGATCCAGGAAGGGGTCCGCCAAGGCGTCGTCGCGCCCGACGACATGACGATGGAGCGGTATCATAACGCGCGGGCGCTCGAACTCACCAACTATACCATCGACCTCCCGGACGGGCGGACCATCGCCATCTCCCAGAACCCGACGCCCGACGGCGGCTGGGTGTCGATGCACGAGGACATCACCGAGCGCCGCGAGATCGACGCGCGGATCGCCTTCCTGGCGCTGCACGACACATTGACCGAGCTGCCCAACCGCGCCTCCTTCCGCGAGCAGCTGGTGAAGGCGCTGTCGCGCGTCGTGCGGGGCCACGAGCTGGCGGTGCTGACCTTCGATCTCGACCTCTTCAAGCGCGTCAACGACACGCTGGGACACCCCATCGGCGATGCGCTGTTGCAGCAGGTCGCGGTGCGCGTGCGCGCGTGTGTGCGCCCGGTGGACACGCTGGCGCGGCTGGGCGGCGACGAGTTCGCCATCGTCCAGGTCGACGTCGACGGGCCGGGCGACGCGGCGGCTCTGTCCGAGCGGCTGATCGCCGAGGTGAGCCGCCCCTACGAGCTGGAGGGGCACAAGATCGTCATCGGCGCCAGCGTGGGCATCGCCGTCGCGCCGCAGGACGGCACCGATCCGGACGAGCTGCTGCGCCACGCCGACCTCGCCCTCTACCGCGCGAAGGACCTGGGCCGGGGCACCTACGCCTTCTTCGAGCCGTCGATGAACGAGAACATGCAGGCGCGGCGGCGGCTCGAGATGGAGCTGCGCCAGGCCCTGCCCGCCGGGCAGTTCGAGGTCTTCTATCAGCCGTTGGTGCGCGCCGAGACCGGCGAGGTGGGCGGCTTCGAGGCGCTCCTGCGCTGGCATCATCCCGACCGGGGGCTGATCTCGGCGATCGACTTCATCCGCACCGCCGAGGATATCGGCGTGATCCAGCCGCTCGGCCGATGGGTGCTCGCCGAGGCGTGCCGCGCCGCGCGGGCATGGCCGGACGACGTGACGGTCGCGGTCAACCTGTCGCCCACGCAGTTCAAGTCGGAGCAGCTCGTCGACGATGTGCGCGAGGTCCTGGCCGATTCCGACATAGCCCCCCACCGGCTGGAACTCGACATCTCCGAGGCAATCCTGCTGAGCGACGCGGGCGCCACCATCAGCACGTTGCAGCGCTTGCGTGAGCTCGACGTGCGTGTGGCGATGGACGGGTTCGGCACCGGCTATTCGAGCCTGGGCTACCTGCGGATGTTCCCGTTCGACAAGATCAAGATCGACCGCTCGTTCATGCGCGACTTCGAGTCGACCGAGTCGGCCGCCATCGTGCGCGCCGTCGCCGCGCTCGCCAACACGCTGGGCATCGCGACGGTGGCCGAAGGGATCGAGACCGAGGACCAGCTCGTGCGCGCCCAGAACGACGGCTACGGCGAGGTGCAGGGCTTCCTCTTCAGCGAGCCGATCTCGCTCTCGGAGGTCGGCGCGCTCCTCGACCGGACGACGCCGCCACGGTCGAGGGCCGTGGCCTGAGGGGCCCGCGCGCCGGTCAGCTGGCGAGGCGGGCGGCGGTGAAGTCGCGCCAGCTCCCGTAGGCGGTGACGTCCTGCGCGTCGCGCGTGGCGATCTGCTCGCAGACGAACCCCTTGGGGGCGGTGCCGTCGGCAAGGAGTGTCGTGCCGAGGCCGAGCGGGGCCGGAATACCGGCCAGGAACCCGCCGACCTCGGCGAGCGGCAGCGCCCACACCTCGACGGTGACGGCGGCCCCCGCGTCGCCGACGCGCACCAGTCCCGGACGGAACGGCGGGCCGCCCGGCAGTGCGTAGAGCCCGTATTGCGGCACGGTGTCGACGGTGCGCAGGTACCGCCCGCCGCGCGACGTCAGCTCCCCGTTGAGCGCCATGCCGGACATATGCGCCCCACACACCGCAAGTTCGATTTCGCCCGCCGCGGCGCGGTCGGCGGGGGGCACGGCCGCCGGCACGGGGGCTCCGGTCGCGCCCAGCGTGCGGGCGCCGCGCCGCTCCACACCCATGGCGACGGCGGCCAAAAGCCCGTCGCGCCCGTGCGCGGCGAGCAGGGTGAGGCTGCCGGGCCGCCCGTCGCTGCGCGGCGTCGTCGGCACCGCGAGGCCGCACATGTCGAGGAGGTTGACGAAGTTGGTGTAGGTGCCGAGGCGCGAGTTGGGGCCGATCGGGTCGGCTTCCAGGTCGGCGACCGAGTAGAAGGTCGGGATCGTCGGCACCGCGACGAGGTCGACCGAGGCGATCACCGGCTCCACCTCCCGCCGCAGCTCGGCGAGGCGGTAGATATCGCGGAAGGCGTCCGTCGCGGTGAAGCCCACGGCCTTCTCCACCACCGCGCGCGTCACCGGGTGGACGGCCTCGGGGTCGTCGGCGAGGAGCGCCTCGATCACCGTGTGACGCTCGGCGACGAAGGCGCCGAAGTAGAGCATCTCGGCGACCTTGGTGAACGGCGTCAGGTCGATCTCGCGGATCTCGGCCCCCGCTTCGGCGAGCGCGGCCACGGCGGCCGCGAAGCTCGCCCGCTGCACCTCGTCGCCGAAGAACTCGATGCTGGCGGCATCCGGGACCGCGATCCGCGGCCGCGGCGGCGCGCTCGCCGGCGGCGCGGCGACACGGCGGGACCACGCGTCGGCCGGGTCATAGGCCGTGGCGAGGCGGAAGACCGCGTGCGCCTCGGCGACCGTGAGGGCGAAGATCGAGATCGTGTCGATCGTCCGGCAGGCCGGCATCACGCCCGTCGCCGAGAGGGCGCCCAGCGACGGCTTGAGGCCGACGATGTTGTTGAGCGCGGCCGGCACGCGCCCCGAGCCCGCCGTATCGGTCCCCAGCGAGAACGGCACGATGCCGTGGCCGACGACCACCGCCGAGCCCGACGACGAGCCGCCCGGCACGATCGCCGGGTCGACGGCGTTCTTGGGCGGCTTGTAGGGCGAACGCACGCCGACGAGACCGGTCGCGAACTGGTCGAGGTTGGTCTTGCCGACGACGAGCGCCCCGGCCGCCTTCAAGCGGGCGACCACGAAGGCGTCGGCCTCGGCCACTCGCGCCACCGCCGGGCAGGCGGAGGTGGTCGGCATGCCGGCGACGTCGATATTGTCCTTCACGGCGAAGGGGATGCCCCACAGCGGGCGGTCGTCGCGCGGTCCCAGCGCCTCGGCGGCGGCGCGCACCTCGGCCTCGGGCGCCAGGTGGATGAAGATGCCGGGGTCGCCCACCGCGTCGATCCGGCGGTAGACCTCGGCGACGACGTCGGCAGGGGTGGCGCCGGCGTCGTAGGCGGCGGCGATGTCGGCGATGGTGAAAGGCGTGGTGCTCAGCATCGCTCAGGCCGCCAGGTCGCGCACCGGCGGCTGCGGCGCGGCGTCGATCAGCGACGCGGTGTAGGGGTCGCTCGGCGCGTCCATCACCTTGGCGATGGGGCCGGCTTCCACCACGCTGCCGTCACGCATGACGACGACGTGGTCGCACAGGAGGCGCACGACGTTGAGGTCGTGGCTGACGAAGAGGTAGCTCATGTTGAGGCGGGCTCGTAGGTCGGCGAGGAGGTTGAGGACGACCGCCTGGATGGACACGTCCAGCGCGGCGGTCGGCTCGTCGAGGATGAGGAAGCGCGGGTCGACCGCGATGGCGCGGGCGATGCCGACCCGCGCCTTCTGACCGCCCGACAACTGGTGCGGGAAACGGTCGAGGAGGTGGCCCGGCAGGCCCACCAGGTGGGCGAGGTCGCGCACCCGCTCGCCCCGCGCCTTGCGGCCGAGGTCGGACATCCGCCGCAGCGGCTCCTCGATGGCGCGGGCGGCGCTGTGGCGCGGGTTGAGGCTGTCGGTCGCGTCCTGGAAGACCATCTGGATCTTGGCCCGGCGCGGGTCCTCGGCGAAGGACTTGGCGGGCGCCTGTGCCAGATCCTCGCCGGCGAACAGGATCTGGCCGGACGTCGGGTCGAGCAGCCGCACCACCATCGACGAGGTGGTCGACTTGCCGCAGCCGGATTCGCCGACGAGGCCCACCGTCTCCCCCTCGCGCACCGTGAAGGAGACGCCCTTCACCGCGTGCACCGGGCCGGACTTGCCGTCGAACGTCTTGACGAGGTTCTTCACCTCGAGGAGCGGCGTGTCGCCGTGGGTGTGCGGCAGCTCCGGCGTGCGCGCCTCGGCCGGCAGCAGGCTGCGGATGGTGGCGCCCCGGCGCGGCGTCGCGTCGACGAGGCGCTGCGTGTAGGCGTGCTTGGGCGCGGAGAAAACCTCCGCCGCGCTTCCGGTCTCGACGACGACGCCGTCCTTCATCACCGCGATCCGGTCACAATATTGCGCCGCGAGGCCGAGGTCGTGGGTGATGACGACCGCGCTCATGTTGCGCTCGCGGATCAGCTCGGCGACGAGGTCCATCACCGCCTTCTGGGTGGTGATGTCGAGCCCGGTGGTGGGCTCGTCGGCGATGAGAAGCCGCGGGTCGCAGGCGAGCGCGATGGCGATGACGATGCGCTGGCACATCCCGCCCGACAGCTCGAAGGGGTAGGCTTCGTAGCGCTGGGCGGCGTTCTTGATCTTCACCGCCTCCATCGCCTCGATCGCCTTCGCCTTGGCGTCCGAGCGGGTGGCCCGATTGTGGCGGCGCAGCACGTCCTCGATCTGGTGGCCGACCTTGCGGATCGGGTTCAGCGCCGCCCGCGGGTTCTGGAAGATCATCGAGATCTCGCGGCCGCGGATGTCGGCCATCTGCCGCTCGCTCGCCTTGGCGAGGTCGACGCCCTGGTAGGTCATGTCGGCGGCCTTGATGGTGCCGCCGCCGTCGAGGATGCGCATCAGCGCGTAGGAGGTGACGGATTTGCCCGACCCCGATTCGCCGACGATGCCGAGCGTTTCGCCCGAGCCGACGTCGAGGTCGATGCCCTTGACGGCGTCGACGATGCCGCGACGGGTGCGGAAGGCGACGTTGAGATCCTTGATGGTCAACATGGCGTCACGTCCTTCGCCGGGGGTCGACCATGTCGCGAAGACCGTCGCCCAGGAGGTTGAAGGTGAAGACGGCGACGACGAGGGCGAGGCCGGGGAAGAAGGCCAGCCACCATTCGCCGGAGACGATGAAGTTGGCGCCCTCGGCGACCATGATGCCCCACTCGGGCGTCGGCGGCCGCACGCCGAGGCCGATGAACGAGAGGCCCGCCGCGTTGAGGATCGCCCAGCCGAGGTTCAGCGAGATCTGCACCATCATCGGCGGCAGCGCGTTGGGGAAGATGTGCAAGGCCAGCACCCGCACGTCCGAGTTGCCGGAGAGCTTGGCGGCCTGCGCGAAACCGGCGTTGCGGCGGATGTTGACCTCCGCGCGCACCACGCGGGCATAGAAGGGCAGGTTGATGACCGCGGTCGCGTAGATGATGTTCTCGACCGTGTTGCCCATCGCCGCGACGATGCCCATCGCCAGCACGAAGAGCGGGAAGGCCATGATGATGTCGAGGAAGCGCGACAGGCCCGCGTCCAGCCACCCGCCCCAGTAGCCCGCCGCCGACCCCAGGACGGAGCCTGCGACGAACGACAGGGCGACCGCCGCGACCGAGATCGTGAGGTCGAGCCGGGTGGCGACGAGGACGCGGCTGAAGACGTCGCGTCCCAGATTGTCGGTCCCGAACCAGTGGTCCCAGGAGGGGGGCTCCAGCGCGCGGGCCGCGTGGGAGGCGAGCGGGTCGTAGGGCGCGATCGCCGGACCGAAGACGGCGACGAAGATGATCAGCGCGAACATCGCGAAGGCGAGCATCGTCACCGGGTTGTCCTTCAGGACGTAGGCGACGTGACCGAGCGTCGATTGACGGGCGGGGGCGGCGGCGGCGGCGACGGTACTCATCTGCTTTCGAACCCGATGCGCGGATCGATCGCCGCATAGACGATGTCGATCACGAGGTTGAGGGCGACGAAAAGGAGCGCCATGGCGAGGACGAAGCCCTGCACGGCCGCGTAGTCGGACGCGACCAGCGCCTCGACCGCGTAGGAGCCGATGCCGGGCCAGGCGAACACCTTCTCCACCAGCACGTTGGCGCCGAGCGTGAAGGAGAAGACCATGCCGAGCGTCGTCACCACCGGCAGCAGCGCGTTGCGCAGCGCATAGCCGTAGAGCACCTTGGTGCGCGTCAGCCCGGCGGCGCGCGCGGTGCGGATGAAGTCGGACGAAAGTGCCGAGAGCATCGCCGCGCGGGTCATCCGGGCGATCGGCGCCATGGTGAAGAGCGCCAGTGTGAGCGCCGGCAATGCCAGCTGCTTCAGCGCGGCCATGAAGGTTTCGCCGTCGCGGGCGAGCGCCGCGTCGAACAGGAAGAAGCCGGTCACCTTGTCGGGCTCGAGATACATGAAGTCGAGCCGGCCGAGCGGCGAGGGTGCCCAGCCGAGGAGATAATAGAAGACGTAGATCAGCAGGATGCCGGTGAAGAAGGTCGGCATCGAGACGCCGGTGGTGACGAGCACGCGGCAGAGGTGGTCGACCCACGACCCCGGCCGGGTCGCCGCCAGCACGCCGAGCGGCACCGCGACGAGGCACGACACCAGCAGCGCCACGAGCGTCAACTCCAGCGAGGCGGGCAGCCGCCGCGCCAGATCGGCGGCAACCGGCTGCCCGGTGGACAAGGAGCGACCGAGATCGCCGGTCGCGAGGTCCTGCACGTAGTACAGGAACTGAACGGGGAGCGGCTGGTCGAGGCCCAGCTCGGCGCGGACCTCGGCAATCGACGCTTCGTCGGCGGCGGCGCCGGCGAAGTAGACCGCGGGGTCGCCCGGCAGCGCGCGGGTCAGCACGAAGCTGATCACCACCACGCCGATGACGACCGGGATCGCCTGGGCGACCCGAACCAGTATCGGTCTCAGCCGCTCCATCACGCGCCCCTTACGAGCTCGCCGGAGACAGGGTGCGCGCGTCGAGCTGGCGGTGGAACCAGAAGGCATAGCCGTCGGCACCGTTCGAGGCGACGTTGAGTGCCGGCTGCCACAGCGGGATGCGCGGGATGTCCTCGAAGGCGATCTCGAACATGCGCATGATCTTCGGCGCCCACGCCGGGTCGCTGGTCGGGAGGAACAAGGTCTCCTCGACCAGCGCCTCGATCTCGTCGTTCTTGTAGTTCGACGAGTTGAAGAGGTGCCCGTCCTGGTAGGCCCAGAAGAAGTAGTAGTCCGGGTAGTTCAGCCAGCCGCCGAACCCTTCGAGGTGCAACGCGAGGCGCTTCTCGACCAGCGACGCGGTGCGCCAATTGGCTCCGGGGATCTTCTCCAGCGTGGAAGTGATGCCGATCTTGGCGAGGTTCTCGATGATGAGGAGCGCGGTGGGCTCCATCCAGTCGGCCTGGTTGAGGTCGATCGAGAACGGCACCTCGAACCCGTCCGCATAGCCCGACTGCGCCAGGAACTCGCGCGCCTTGTCGAGGTCGTGGACATAGGGCGAGGGCTGCGGCCACTCGGTGCTGGTGACCTCCTGCGGGCCGCCCCACATGGGGATGCCGCGGCCATAGGCGGCGGTCTGGAAGATCTCGTCGTAGGGGATCGCGTAGGCGATCGCCTTGCGCACGTTCGGGTCGGTGAACGGCTCGAAGTCGGTGTTGAGGCCGACGACGTGGATCGAGTTCTCGATCGGCGTCGAGTAGACGGCGAGGCCCTTGTCCTCCAGCTCCTTGGCATCCTTGTTGGGGATATTGAAGGAGAGCTGCACGTCGCCCCGCTCGATGAGCGCGCGCCGGGTGGCCTGGCTCGGCACCTCGCGCAGGATCAGCCGCGTCACGCCCGGCAGGTCGCCGTGCCAATTGTCGTTGCGCTCATAGACGAGCTGCTGGCCCGGATCCCACCGGACCACCGAGAACGCGCCCGAGCCGATGGTGTGATTGTGGACGTATTCCAGCGCCCACGGGTCGTCCGCGGTGGCGTTGGCCTTGGCGACCTCGGAGTTGAGGATGAACGGCACCGGCACGGCAAGGTCCGGCAGGGTGAGCTTGGATGCGCGGTCGAGGGTGATGACGAAGGTGTGGTCGTCCAACGCCTCGAACTGGTCCGGACGGTCCAGGCCGCCGGCCTTCATCTGCACGGTGGGGAAGCCGCCGACCGTCACCGCACGGTCGAACGACCACTTCACGTCGTGCGCGGTGACCGGCTTGCCGTCCTGGAACGTCACGTCGTCGCGCAGCTTGAACGTGTAGACGGTGCCGTCCTCTGACACCTCCCAGCTCTCGGCGATGTCCGGCTTGATGGTGGCGTAGTCGTACGAGAGGCTCCCATCCTCCAGCGTCTTGATGCCGAAGGCGACGAGGCGGTCGTAGCAGTTCACCGCGATCTGGTAGCTCGGCCGGTTGGTGCCGGTGCGGTGCAGGTCGAGGCTG
Organism: Acuticoccus sp. I52.16.1; assembly: GCF_022865125.1. Taxonomy (NCBI): domain Bacteria; kingdom Pseudomonadati; phylum Pseudomonadota; class Alphaproteobacteria; order Hyphomicrobiales; family Amorphaceae; genus Acuticoccus; species Acuticoccus sp. I52.16.1. The sequence goes on from NZ_CP094828.1 coordinate 3,264,798, forward strand.
TTGATGGTCTCGCCATGCACCGCGACGAGGACACCGCCGGGCGCGGCGTGCGCGGGGAAGAGGGCGGAGAAAGGCAGCGAGGAAGCGGCGATGCCCGCGCCCGCGCCCTTCAGGATGGATCGTCTCGAAATCGTGGTCATCGGCGGCTCCTCACCAGGGGTGTGATGTCGTCCCGGTGAGGAGCGTGCACCGAAATACCGCTGCCATCTATTGCTAGTTTTTCACTGTTCCGCTTCATTAAATGCAGCACTCTCGGAGAGGCTCGGAATGGCACGGCATCTGGAGACCTTCCGCCTGATCGAGGACGTCGCGCGGGCGGGCTCGATCCGTAAGGCGGCGGACGATCTCAACATCACATCGTCGGCGCTGAACCGCCGCATCCAGCGGTTCGAGGACGAGTTCGGCGCCCAGGTGTTCGAGCGGCTGCCGCGCGGTGTGCGGCTGAATGCGGCGGGCGAGCTCCTGGTGCAGCACTATCGGATGCAGCGATCCGACTTCGACCGTGTGCAGCGCCAGGTGTCGGATCTGTCGGGCGTGCGGCGGGGGCATGTGTCGATCGCGTGCAGCCAGGCGCTACAGCCCTACTTTCTACCGCGGCAGATCGCGCGCTACCGGGCGGATCACCCCGGCGTGACCTTCTCGGTCTATGTGCGCGACCGGATGGCGGCGGAGCGCGAGCTGGTGACCTTCTCGAGCGATCTCGCCTTGGTGTTCGAGCCGCTTTATCTCGCCGATTTCGAGGTGCTGGCGAGTGTGCCGCAGCCGGTCTACGCGATGATGGCGAAGGACCACCCGCTCGCCGCCAAGCCGGTGGTGCGCCTGCGCGACTGTCTCGCCCACCCGCACGTGGTGCCGACGGCGCCGATCGGCGTGCGCCACTTGCTCGACCTCGCGACGCAGCGGATGTCCGAAGGGCTGAAGCCGGTGGTGGAGTGCGACAGCTTCGAGCTGGCGCGGCATTATGTGCTGGAGGAGGGAGCGATCGGGTTCCAGATCCCGATCGGCCTGAAGCCGGAGGACGCCGGGGACCTCGCCATGCGGCCGGTGAGCGAGCGGGACGTCGCGGCCGGCCACCTGCTGCTGGGCCAGATGCGCCGCCGCGTCCTTCCGGTCGCCTCGGCCCGCTTCGCGGTGCAGCTGACGACCGCCCTCGCCGAGATGGAGACGATGCTCCTCACGCAAGGAACACCCGCGAGCTGACGTGCGTCACCGCACGGAGGCGGCGGCGGGGGCAAGCCGCCGCCCGGTCCGGCGCTGCGGCGCAGGCGTCAGGCGACCGAACTCAGCCGCGGCGCGGCGATCCGGGGCGGGTGGGCCGTGAAGCCCGCCGCTTCCAGCCGGGCCGCTGCGCTAAGGACGGCGCCTTCGTCCCAGGGCCGTGCGATCAGCTGCATGCCGAGCGGTAGCTCGCCGGCGCCGAAGACGGGGACCGTCGCGACCGGCAGGCCGATGCACGAGAACGGCTGGGCGAGGAGGCCGAGGTTGGGCCGCAGCGGCACCTCCCGCCCGGCGAGCGTCAACGTCTTCTGGCCGATGGCCGGGGCTGTGAAGGGGGTCGCCGGGGCGAGCATCACGTCGACGTCGCTGGCGGCGAAGGCTCGCAGCACAGCCTCCAGCCACCAGCGGCGCACGCGCTGGGCCCGGTCGATCCAGGCGGCGGGCAGGAGCGCGCCGGCGAGGAAACGGTCGCGCGTGTCGGGGTCGAAGGCGTCCGGTGCGGCGCGCAGGCGCGGCAGGTGGAAGGCCGCGCTCTCCGCATTGGTGACGAGATAGGCGGCGGCGCGGCCCGCCTCCGCGCCGTCCAATGCCACGTCGACGTGATCGGGGAAGGCGGTGAGCGCACGGTCGCGCCGCTCGTTCGCCTCGGCGGCGGCATTGTCCTCGAACCATCCCCGCATGATGCCGATCCGCTCGGTCCGCCGCTCCGCCGCCGGCGCCGCGGCCGGTCGGCGAACGAATGCGTGATCGCGGGCGCCGCTCGCGGCGGCGAGGGCGTCGTAGGCGAGGGCGAGATCCTCGGCGGTGCGGGCGAGGGGGCCGAGGTGATCCAGGCTGTCGACGAAGGGGTAGGTGCCGCCGCGCGGCAGGCGCCCGTAGGTCGGCTTGAGGCTGAAGACGCCGCACAGCGAGGCGGGGACGCGCAAGGAGCCGTTGGTGTCCGACCCCAGCGAGACGGGGGCGATGCCCGCCGCCGTCGCCGCACCGGATCCGGAGGACGACCCACCCGACATGCGCGCCGGGTCGTGCGGGTTGCGGCAGGGGCCGTAGTGGGCGTTCTCGCCGGTGAAGTCGTAGGCGAACTCGCCCATGTGCAGCGCGCCGACGCAGATCGCGCCGGCCGCCTCCAGCGCTTCGACGAGGTCGGCGTCGCGGGTGGCGGGTGGGTCGCTTCGCGTGACGGCGGCGCCGGCGAGGGTGGTGTGGCCGGCGAGGTCGAAGAGGTTCTTCACCGCGAAGGGAACGCCGGCGAGAGGGCCGTCGCGCGGCCCCGCGTCCACCGCGTCGGCGCGGGCGAGGGCGCGCTCGGCGGTCACGACGGAGTAGGCGTTCACCACCGGGTCCACCGCCGCGATCCGCGCCAGCATCGCCTCGACGACGGCGCGGGCGGTCGTCTCGCCGCTGCGCACCGCGCGGGCGATGGCGGCGGCGGAGGTGAATGGGGCGAGGTTCATGGCCGGGCGCTCCGGCGCGGCGCGGCGCCGGAGGGGCGGTCCGGCATGCGCGGCGGCGTGTAGACTGGGGCGTGCGCCTGCTCGCGCGGATCGAGCGGCGCGGTCTCGAGCGCGGCGGCCATCTGCGCCGCGAGCGCCAGGAAGCGCACGACCCCTGGCCGGTGCGCGTCGGCGATGGTGAGGCCCACCGCGGCGCCGGCGGCGTCGAGATAGGCCTCGGGGTCGAACGCCGTCATTCGGCGGCCACCGGCGCCGTGATGCCGAGCGACTCGCGCCCCGCCTCCAGCCGTGCCACCGCCACGAGGAAGCCGGCGAGCATCGCGTAGGCGAGCGCGATCATCGGCGAGACGGCGATCCCGACCGATGCGCCGTGCATGAAGCCGAAGAAGGTCAGCACGGCGCCCGCCCCGGCGAACGCCGCCGCGATGTCGAGCTTCTTCTCGATGATGAAGACGCCGACGGCGGCCAGCACCAGCCCGGTGAGGATGGCACCGTTGCCCAGCACGCCGAGCCCCTCGTAGAGGACGCCGCCCTGGGCCATGCCGGCGATCAGCTCGGGCGTCACCTCGGCCCCGGCCGCGCCCAGCGCACCGTCGATCAGCGTCTTCGCCCAGGCGGCGAGGTGCGGCACGAGGCCCAGGACGATGGCCGGGGCGTGGGCCATCGGAGTGGTCTGGAACGCCTGCGCGCCGATCAGCATGCCGATGTAGAGGAGGATCGGCGCGATCGCGACCACCGGCACCAGGTTGAGGAACACCGCCAGGATGCCGAACCAGGTGATCCCCAGCACGAAGAGCCCGGTCGCGGCCGAATAACCGATCCGCCCGCCCATCGACTTCCACCCCGGATGGCCGATGTAGACCGCGTTGGCGAACGGCGAGCCGAACAGCGTGCCGACGAGCGAGATGGTGCCCTCCGCGGCGAGTGCCTCGGTGGTGGAGTACTCGTCGCCCGCCGCCTCCGCACTCTCCACGTTGTCCATCGCCTCGACGAGGTCGTAGACGCCGAACGGGATCGCGGTGACGAGGATGAAGCCAAGGAACTCGAACCCGGAGAACACATGGCCGACCGCCGGCAGCGGGATCGAGACGCCGAAGTTCGTGAAGGCGTCGCCCAGCGCCGCCGCGCTCATGCCGCCGATCTCGGGGAAGCCGAGCGCCGTCGCGCCCCAGGCGATCACCATGCCCACCACGATGGCGACGAGACCCGCCGGCAGCCCCTTGGGGTAGCGCACGCCCCCGAACCACGAGACGAGGATGATGCCGAGGCAGGTGAGGCCGATGATCGAGGTCATGAAGATCTCGGTCGCCGGCTTCATCGAGATGAATGCGATGGAGACGCCGGCCAGCGTCCCGAGCAGCGCCGCGCGCGGCGTGATGCGCCGGATCAGCGGGGCGACGAAGCCGCCGCCGATGAGGATGAACCCCTGGATGAACACCCAGGCGAGCCCCGCCTCCCACGCCTTCACCGGATCCCCGGTCTGCCCCAGGATCGGCATCATGATGACGAACACCACGATGAACATGTGCGGCACCGACGGCCCGGAGGGCAGCGCACAGACCGTGTCCCGCCCCTCCTTGCGGGCGAGCTTGTAGGCCATCCACGCGTAATAGATGTTGCCGGCGAAGAGCATCAGCCCCACGGCAGGCAGGATGCGGCCGAAGGTCAGCGCGTCGGGCAGGCCGACGACGAACTTCAAGAGCCCCGTCATGACGAGGAGGTTGACGAGGACGTTGGTGCCGAGGCCGAAGAGGGCGTTCCAGTCGTCGGGCGTCCACAGACGCGGCGCGGCGGGCGAGGTCGATGAGGCCATGACCGTATCTCCTGTCAGGCGGCGTTGGATCGGGCGGAGGGGGAGAGCGCGGCGGCGAAGGCGGCCGAGTCGGAGACCCAGCCGAAGATGCCGCCCTGGGCCTTGATCATCTCGAGGCCGACACGGTGGAACTCGGGAAAGTAGGACGCGCAGGCGTCGCCCAGCGCGACGCAGCGGTAGCCGCGGTCGTTGCCCTCGCGGATGGTGGTGTGGACGCAGACCTCGGTGGTCACGCCGGCGACGAACAGCGTGTCGATCCCGCGATTGACGAGGATCTGCGCGAGGTCGGTCTGGTGGAAGGCGCCCTTGCCGGGCTTGTCGAGCACGACCTCGCCGGGCGCCGGCGCCAGCGCGTCGACGATGTCGTGCCCCGGTTCGCCGCGGATGAGGATGCGCCCCATCGGCCCCGAATCGCCGATCCGCTTGGACGGTGCGCCGCGCTCCACCTTGGCCGGCGGCGCGTCGGAAAGGTCCGGCCGGTGGCCTTCGCGGGTGTGGATCACCAGCATTCCCGCCGCGCGGGCGGCCGTCAGCGCCGTCCGGCAGGGACCGACGGCGGCGGCGAGCAGCGAGACGTCGTTGCCGAGCGTCTCGCCGAAGCCGCCGGGCTCCAGGAAGTCGCGCTGCATGTCGATGACGACGAGGGCGGACCGGGGGGTGTCGAAAGCGAGAGGGGAGGGTTCGGCGACGATGCGGGCCATGGTCGATCTCCTCGGGCGCGGTGCGGGTCGGGCAAGCGGGAGGCATGCAAGCCTCGTGACGAGGATGCCGCGGGCCGGCGTTTCAGGCTGTTGCTATGTTTCGTGCGGGGTGATGCCGAGGCGGCAGCAGGTTTGCTTCCCGTGCTGCATGACGCGCACAGGGAGCCCGGCCATGCGCCACATGCTGACGCTGGATCTGATCGAGGCCGTCGCCAAGGCGGGGTCGATCCGCAAGGCGGCCGAGGTGATGAACCTCACCTCCTCCGCGCTCAACCGCCGCCTCCAGGCCTTCGAGGAGGAGTTCGGCACACCGATCTTCGAACGGCTGCCCCAGGGGGTGCGCCCCAACGCGGCGGGCGAATTGATCCTCAAACACATCCGCGCGCAGCGGGCGGACCTCCACATGGTCAGGACGCAGGTGGACGACCTCGTCGGCGTGCGGCGCGGCCATGTGGCGATCGCGTGCAGCCAGGCGCTGACGCCGTTTTATCTGCCGGACCGCATCGCCGCCTACCGCACGCGCCACCCGGGCGTGACCTTCTCGGTCAGCGTGCGCGACCGGGCGGCGGCGGAGGCGGAATTGTCGAACTACACCGCGGACCTGGCGCTGGTGTTCGAGCCGGTGAACATGGCCGACTTCGAGATCCTGAGCGCGATCCCGCAGCCGGTCTGCGCGGTGATGGCGCAGGACCATCCGTTGGCGAGCGCGCCCCGGCTGCGCCTGCGCGACTGTCTCGACGTGCCGCACGTCGTCCCATCGCCGCGGTTCGGCGTGCGCCATCTGCTGGACGTCGCGCTGCGCCGCACGTCGCGCCGGCTGCGGCCGGTGGTGGAGGCGGACAGCTTCGAGTTCATGCGTCGGTACGTCACCCACGAGCGGGCGGTCGGCTTCGAGATCCCCATCGGCCTCACCGGAGCCGTGGCGCAGGGGCTGGCGGTGCGCCCGCTCGACCCGGCCGACGTCGCGCCGGGGCATCTGCTGCTGGGCCAGCTTCTCGGGCGCACCCTCCCGGTGGCCGCATCCCGTTTCGCCGAGGAGCTGACCCAGGCGCTGCGGGCGATGGCGCCGTCCTGAACGCGGGGGCGTGACAGGCGCGGCCCCTTACGCAACAACCGGATGGCGCCGCGTGGCGCGACGAGACGAGTCGAGACGAGACGAGACGAGGGAGGGTGGGGCCCGATGGAGATGATCGCGCGCCGGGAGATCGAGTTCTGGCTCTACGACTGGCTGCAGGTCGACCGTCTCGCCACGCTGCCCCGGTTCGAGGGCCAGACGCGCGAAGACTGGGACGCCGTGCTCGACCTCGCCGAGCGGATGGCCGCGAGCGATTTCCTCCCCTGCAACAAGATCGCCGACCGCGAGGAGCCGAGCCTCGACCAGGACGGCGAAGTGCGGGTGCAGCCGGATCTGCGGGACGCGATGCGCACCTGGCTGGCGTCCGGCCTGCAACTCGCCACGGTCGACGCGGAACGGGGCGGAATGCAACTGCCGGTGGCGGTCGCGAGCGTGGCGCTGGCGAAGATGATGGCGGCCAACGTCTCCGCCTCGGCGTTCATGATGCTGACGATCGCCAACGCCCGCGTGATCTCGGACTCCGGCACCCCGGCGCAGGTGGACCACTTCGCCGCCCCGCAGCATGAGGGCACCTCGCTCGGCACCATGTGCCTGTCCGAGCCCGACGTCGGATCCTCGCTGGGCGACATCACCACCCGGGCCACGTTCGAGACCGACGACGCGATCGGCGCGCGCTACCGGTTGGCGGGGCGCAAGATGTGGATCTCCGGCGGCGGGCAGGACGTCACCGCGCAGAACGTCCACCTCGTGCTGGCCAAGATCGCCGATCCGGACGGGAGCTTGCCGACCGGCACCAAGGGCATCTCCCTCTTCATTGTCCCGCGGGTGCTGCCGGCGGCGCTCGACGGCGCGCGCAACGACGTCGTCGTCGCCGGGCTGAACCACAAGATGGGCTACCGGGGGATTCCCAACTGCCTCATCAACTTCGGCGAGGGGACACACCATCGGCCGCTGGGCACGGCGGGAGCGGTGGGCTGGCTCCTGGGCGAGCCGGGGCAGGGCCTGGCGATCATGTTCCAGATGATGAACGAGGCGCGGATCAACGTCGGCCTCGGAGCGGCGTCGCTGGCGTGGCGGGGTTATGTGCTGTCCTGCGAGTATGCGGCCGAGCGCGTCCAGGGCCGGCCGCTGGAGGACCGCAAGGCGCCGCGCCCGGTGCCGCTGCTGCGCCACCCGGACGTGCGGCGCATGCTGTTGGCGCAGCGGGCGATCGGCGCCGGTTCGCTGGCGCTCTGCCTCTATGCGGCCCGGCTCGCGGACGTCGCGCGGGGGGCGACGGACGCGGCCGAGCGGTCTCGCGCCCACGCGCTCCTCGATCTGCTGACGCCGATCGTCAAGTCGTGGCCGTCCGAGCAGGGGCTCCTCGCCAACCATCACGCGATCCAGGTCCACGGCGGCTACGGCTACACCCGCGACTTCGACGTCGAGCAGCTCTACCGCGACAACCGCCTCAACCCGATCCACGAGGGCACCACCGGCATCCAGGGCATCGACCTCCTGGGCCGCAAGGTGCTGGGCGACGGCGGCGCCGGTTTCGCCGGGCTCCGCGCCGAGATCGAGGCGACGGCCGCGCGCGCGGCCGCCGCCCCCGCGCTGGGCGCGATGGCGGCGGCGCTGCGCGACGCGGCCGGCGAAGTGGCGGGGGTGGTCGATGCGGCGATCGCGCGGGACGACCGGGCGGTCGTGCTGGCGGACGCGACGGCCTTCCTGGAGGCGATGGGCCACCTCGTCGTCGGCTGGCTGTGGCTCGACATGACGCTCGCGGCCGGCGGCCAGGACGTGGACCCGGCGCAGGCCGAGGCGACGACCTGGACCTGCCGCCACTACTACGCCGCCGAGATGCCGCGGATCGCCGGTATGCTCGCCCCGCTGAAGGCCGGCGGCCTGACGCGTGAGGTGCCGGAGGCGATGTTCCAGCCGGCGTGAGCGGGCGCCTCAGGCGCGGCGCACGCGCATCCTGTCGCCCTCGGTCTCCCAGGCGATGTCGCCGCGGCCGGCCATGTAGTTGAGGTGGGCGAGGATCTCGCTGAAGGCGAAGCTGGTCTCGTGCGGGCTGAGCGCGCGATCGAACAGCACCGGGATGAGGTCCGCGGCGGAGACGGGCCGTTCGTCCGCCGCGTCCGCGATGCGCGCGCAGCGCTCCTCATGGTGCGCGGCGAGGGCGGTCGCGCGGGCGGCGGCGCCGTAGAAGGGCAGGCGGTGGCCGGCCAGCACCAGCGTATCGTCCGGGATCGTCGCCGCGATCTCGCGCTGCGAGGCGATGAAGTCGCCCAGCGGGTCGCCGTGGGGCTCCAGCGCGGTGACCGAGACGTTGGGGGAGATCTTCTCGATCACCTGGTCGGCGGCGAGGAAGAGCCCGTCGGCCGCGGCGTGGAACATCAGCTGCTCCGGACCGTGGCCCTCGCCGCTCATCACGGCGTAGGACCGCCCGCCGAGCGTCAGCCTGTCCCCGGCGCGCAAGCGCTCAAAGGTGAAGGGCGGCTTGGAGAGCATGCGCATATAATCGTGCCCCATGGTGGACACGAGCGCGGCGAGGTCCTCGGCCATGCCGTGGCGCACGTAGAAGCGGGTGTAGGCGCTGGCCGCCAGCAGCTCGGGCGAGTTGAACAGCGTCAGGCACGCGAGGTACGCCGTGCGGCTCATCAGCAGCGGGATCTCCAGCCGCTCGCACAGCCAGCCGGCCATGCCGATGTGGTCCGGGTGGTGATGGGTGACGATCAGGCCGGCGAACCGCGCCCCACGGAAGGGACCGGCCAGCAGCGCCTCCCAGGCCGCGACGGTCGCCTTGTTGGAGATGCCGGTGTCGACGATCGTCCAGCCGTCGTCCCCCTCCAGGAAGTAGACGTTGACGTGATCGAGCCGGAAGGGGAGCGCCAGACGGGCCCACAGGAGGCCCGGCGCGACGGTCGTCACGGTGCCGGGGGCGGGCGGCTCGGCGAAGGGAAACGTCAGGTCCATCGGGGTCTTTCGCAGGCGGGGCTGCCCAGCCGGTAGCACGCTTCGTTCGCATGACGCGAACGGCGGCCGCACGCCGCGCCCGAACGGCAGCCATGCGCCGGCCCGGCCGCGGCGCTGCCGCCGCGCGCTCAGCCGTCTTCGGCGGCGATGGCGGCGGCGATGTTGCGCATATGGGCGCGGGCGGCGTCCTCGGCGGCGGCCGGCTGGCCGGCGAGGATCGCGTCGGTCATCGCCTTGTAGGAGGCGAAGCGGGCCGGGCCGGCGACCTTGTAGGAGCGGCGGATCATATGGACCTGCAGGCTCGGCACGATGCGCATCAGCTCCCGGTTCTGCGACAGGCGGGTAATCGCCTGGTAGAAGCGGTTGCGGGCCCGCACGAACTCGAAGCTCTCGTCGGCCGACTGGAAGCCCTGGAGGTGCGCCCAGGCGTCCTCGAAGGCGGTGCGGTCGGCGCCGTCGGCGATGCGCTCGGCCGCCTGGCGGGCCGCGAGGCCGACGCACAGCTCGACCACCGCGAGCGCGTCGCGCGCCTCCTGGCTGGAGAGGCGGCGGATCTGCGCGCCGCGGTAGGGCAGTACCTCGACGACGCCGTCGGCCTCGAGGCGCTTGATGCTCTCACGCACGGTGCTGCGGCTCACCCCGTACTGGGCCATGAGGTCCGGTTCGACGAGGCGCTGGCCGGGGACGTAGACCCCCTCGTAGAGCCCGCGCAGCACGGCGCGGACGAGCTTGGTCGACGCGCTGCAGGCCGCGACCGGGGGGGAATCGGCGGCGGACGGTGCGGATGGGGCACGGTCGACCCCGGTGGGGGTCGCGGCGGCGGATCTGGGCAAGCAGGCGGCTCCTTCGGCCGGGCGACGATGCGCCATGAGTTTCAACGTCGTGCGGTTTATGTCAACCGAAATCGTCAGACGATATTGCCAGCCGATCTTCCGGTGCGTATGACCGCATGGAAGCAGCGCCACCAGGAGACCCAGAATGATCCCCGACAAGACGGACCGCGTGCTCGAGCTGGAGGCCCGGCTCCTCGAGTTCATGGAAGAGCATATCTACCCCAACGAGGCTCGCTACTACCGCGAGACCGAGGAGCTGGGGCCGTTCGCGGTGCAGCCCATCGTCGAGGAATTGAAGCCGATCGCCAAGGCGGCGGGACTGTGGAACCTCTTCCTGCCCGATTCGGAGATGGGGGCGGGGCTGAAGAACGTCGAATATGCGCCGCTGTGCGAGATCATGGGGCGCTCCCACCTCGCTCCGGAGATCTTCAACTGCTCCGCGCCCGACACCGGCAACATGGAAACGCTGGTGCGCTACGCCACGCCCGAGCAGCAGGAGCGGTGGCTGAAGCCGCTTTTGGCCGGCGAGATCCGATCCTCCTTCGCGATGACCGAGCCGGACGTCGCCTCGTCCGATGCCAAGAACATCCAGAGCGAGATCCGCCGCGAGGGCGACGAATACGTCATCAACGGGCACAAGTGGTACACCACCGGCGCCACCGATCCGCGCTGCAAGGTGCTGATCTTCATGGGGAAGACCGACCCCGACGCCGAGACCTACCGCCAGCAGTCGATGATCCTGGTGCCCAAGGATACGCCGGGCGTCACGGTGAAGCGCTCGCTGCCGGTGTTCGGCTTCTACGCCGTGCCGGACCGCGCCTCGGAAATCACGTTCGAGAACGTGCGCGTGCCGGCCTCGGCGATGCTGCTGGGCGAGGGGCGCGGCTTCGAGATCGCACAGGGGCGCCTCGGCCCGGGCCGTATCCACCATTGCATGCGCTCGATCGGTCTGGCGGAGCGCACGCTCGCCAAGATGTGCAAGCGCACGTCCGAGCGGGTCGCCTTCGGCAAGCCGATCTCCGACCAGTCGGTCACGCGCGAGCGGATCGCCGAGGCCCGCATCATGATCGAGCAGGCGCGCCTCTTGACGCTGATGGCGGCGCACAAGATGGACACCGTCGGCAACAAGGAGGCCAAAGCCGAGATCGCGATGATCAAGGTCGCGGTGCCGAAGATGGTCTGCCAGGTCGTCGACTGGGCGATCCAGGCGTTCGGCGGCGGCGGGACCGGCAACGACTTCGGCCTCGCCACGGCCTACGCGACGGCGCGGATCATGCGCCTGGTCGACGGACCGGACGAAGTGCACCGCGACCAGCTCGCCCGCCTGGAGCTGAAGAAGCAGGCGGCGACGAACAACACCGGCGGCGTGGGGAACTGGGAGCCGGCGCTCTCGAACCGGGCGCTGCCGCCGACGGAGTGAGGCGGGCGCCGCGCGCACGCTCATGCGGCGCGGCGGGGGGCGAAGCCGAGCGAGGGGAGTTCCCCCCTCGCGCTCCCTCCATCTCGCCGATGGGCAGGCGTTCAGTTCAGACAGCCGCGAAGGGCGGCTGACTGAGCCGAACACCAGCATCGAGCCTTTGTCGGGCTGCGGCCGCGTCAAGGGTGAAGGCTGCGCCCGCTTCGCGCCCTTGACCCGGCCGCATCCCTCGAGCCGTGCCGGGCGGACAAGAAAAAGGCGGCCGCCGTCGGGGCGACCGCCATGGATTGCCTCGGCCGTCGTCGCCAGGGCGGTGCGCCGGGTCAGCCCTTGCGGGCGGTGAGGAGGTGGACGGCCGGCACCAGCGTCGCGGCGAGCGCCAGCTTCAGGACGTCGCCCGGCAGGAAGTTCACCATGCCGTACTGGAGCACCCACGCCATGCCCTTGTCGGCGGCGAAGAGGTAGGACATCCACGCCAGGCCCAGCGTGTAGACCACCGCGGTGGACAGGAAGACCGCCACGCCCATGCGCACGATCGACTGGTCCCAGCCACGGCGGGCGAAGGCGCCCATGATGCCGGCCGCCACCGCGAAGCCGGCGAGGTAGCCGCCCGTCGGGCCGGCCATGTAGGCGATGCCGTTGCTGGTGGCACTGGAGCTGGTGAAGACGTCCGCCCCCAGTGCACCGAGCGCGAGGTAGGCGAGCACGGTGCCGACGCCAAGCCGCGTGCCGTAGGCGGCGCCGATGACGAACACGGCGAACGTCTGCATGGTGATCGGGACGGGCCACATCGGCACGCGCATCTTCGCGGTGATCGCCAGCGCGGCGACGCCGGCGACGACGAGCAGCACCTCTTTCAGCCGGAGCGCCGCGCCGGTATTGGGGCCGAAGGCCTCCGTCAGCACGCTGTTGGGGGTTGGGGAACGCATTGAGGTCTCCTAGGCGAGGATGTGATGGCGGCCGGCGCGCGAGGCGAGGCAGGCGCAGGCCCCGGCCCTGGTGCCGCGATCGGGCCGGGCGGGATGCCGTCGTCTGCGCCGTCTCGGAGGCGCCGCAACGTGTTACCGCGAATCCTAAAGCAAGTTCATGCCCAAGTGGAGGGGCGTTTGCGCAGTCGCGTGCGGATCCCGGTCGGCCGGCTGTGCGACGTCGTCGCCGCACGGAGGGGCCGGCGGCGCGGGGAGGCCGGGTGCGGGCATATCGAGCCCGCGCACAGAGGGCGGCGGCGCACGGCGGGACGGATCAGCTGTCGCTCTCGGCCAGGATCTGGTCCATCGAGCGCGAGGGGTCGGGGCAGTTGCCGGTGCCGACGACCCGAGCCGGCACGCCGGCGACCGTGGCGTTCGGCGGGACCGCCGACAGCACGACCGAACCGGCCGCGATCCGAGCGCAGCGGCCGATCTCGAAGTTGCCCAGCACCTTGGCGCCCGCGCCGACGAGCACGCCCGAGCCGATCTTGGGGTGCCGGTCGCCCCCGGTCTTGCCGGTGCCGCCCAGCGTGACGCCCTGCAACAGCGAGACGTCGTCGCCGAGCGTCGCCGTCTGCCCGATGACGACGGCGGTGGCATGGTCGATGAAGATGCCGCGGCCGATCGGCACCTGCGGGTGGATGTCCACCTGGAGCGCGGCGGACACGGCCGACTGCATCATCAGCGCCAGATCGCGCCGCCCGCGGGTCCACATCGAGTGGGCGATGCGGTGGGCGGTGAGGGCGTGGAAACCCTTGAAGTAGAGCAGCGGCTCGATCAGCCGCTCGCAGGCGGCATCGCGGTCGAGCACGGCGACGAGGTCGACCCGGAAGATCTCGGCCAGCGTCGGATCGTCGTCGAGCGCATCGCGGAACGCGTGGCGGATGTGCGCGGCGCCGAGGGCGCGGTCCTCGATGCGCGTGGAGATGCGCTCGGCGAGGGCGTCTTCCAAGGAAGGCTGGTCCAGCACCGTCGCGCTGACGAAGCCGGCGAGCGCGGGCTCGCGGTCGGCAATGGCATGGGCATCGCTGCGGATGCGTCGCCACACGGGGTCGTGCTCGACAAGCTTGGCGGCTGCTGCCTCACTCATAGCCATCTCCTGGCGCAGGTTTCGCCCCACCGACATAGACACGCACACGCGCGTGGCAAATTCAATTGCGTGATGGTTCGATCGATCTCAGACGAATGGACCATGCCGCCCGCGGCCCGCTCCCGCTGGCCCGTGCCCCGTGCCGAAGAGGCGCGTCGGGGCGGCAAAGTCCGTGGTGTGACAATCGGCGCCGCCGGGCGTGGGGGCGCCGGGCGTCAGGCGCCGTGGCGCTCCAGAAAGTCGAGTACCTTGGCTTTGTGCTCGCGGTCGCCCACGGCGGTCATGTGGTCCTTGCCCTCGAGGGTGACCGCCTCCGCGTCCGGGATGAGCGCCGCCAGCTCCTCCGGAGAACCGGAGACGGTGTCGGCCGAGCCGGCGACGACGAGCGTCGGCACGGCGATCCGGGCGACTTCGTCGGCGCCGAGCACCTGGCGCGAGGCCTGGATGCAGGCCGACAGGGCGGCGAGATCGCTGCCCGTCTGCTCGGCGAAGACGCGGTAGGTGAGGGCCTGCGGGTCGGTGATCGCGTCGCGCGAGGGCGCCTTTAGCGCACCGGCGATCATGTCGCTCCCCGCGTGACCGTCGACGAGGGCGCTCGCCATGCCGGAGAGGACCAACGTGGAGACCCGCTCCGGCGCGCCGAGGGCGGCGAACGCGGCGATGCGCGCGCCCATCGAGTAGCCGAACAGGGTGGCTTTCTCGATGCCCAGATGGTCGAGCAGGCGGATGGCGTCGGCACCCATCAAGTCGGTACGGTAGAGGTCGGCGTCGTAGACCTTTTCGCTGGCGCCGTGGCCGCGATTGTCGATCCGGATGGCGCGGCGGCCGCTCTGCACGATGGTGCGCACCCAGGACGTGTTGGCCCAGTTCACCGCCTTGTTGGAGGCGAAGCCGTGGATCATGAGGACGGGCGCACCCTCGCCTTCGTCGGCGTAGTCGAGGGTCAGGCCGTCGCTCGTGAAGGTGGCCATCAGGCCTGCTCTTCGGGGATCCGCACGACGAGGCCGTCGAGCGCGTCGGTCACCTTGATCTGGCAGGAAAGGCGCGAGCCGGGCTGCACGTCGATCGCGAAGTCGAGCATGTCTTCTTCCATCGGGCTGGGCTTTCCGGCGGCGGCCTGCCAGGCATCGTCGACGTAGACGTGGCAGGTTGCGCAGGCACAGGCGCCGCCACACTCCGCTTCGATGCCGGGGACCATGTTGCGCACTGCCGCCGACATCACCGTCGCGCCATTTTCGGCGTTCACTTCAAATGTTTGCTCGTCGTGGGTGATGTAGGTGATCTTGGCCATGAACCCTCTCAAGTGCCGCCACAGTACGGCCGATGCTGCGGCGGACATAACGGTTCCGGATGGTCCGTCAAGCAATCGGGTGGGGGAGGCAGGGTTGCCGGGCGGGCGTGGTGCAAACTTGTGCCGCTCAAGATCTTTTCGATGCAATTTTCAACGAATACCAGAATTAACCAACGTGATGCACAAAAGGCACACTTCCTTGTACCCGCTAGGCGAGTGTGGCATTAGCAAACCATTAACGTTTTGACTCGGCCGCACTGGCCGGTTTGTGTCGAAGCGTGGCAAAAAGGCCACTCCGAGGCTGCGGCGATCCTGCCCGCCTCCGCGTAGCGTACGACCCAAGGCGACGATCATGGCGATAGACCCGCACCGCAAGGCTTCCTCGGAGTCGGACCCCGCCGATGCGGCGCTGTCCGCAGTCGAGGAAGCGCTGAAGTTCGATCTTGGCCCTTCCGACGAGGGGGACGACGCGCCGGGCGACCTCGCCGCGGGGATCGAATCCTCCTTGTCCGGCCACGCGCCGGAGGACGCCGCGCCCGCGGCGGAGGCGGAAGCCTTCGCCCCGGCCAACGACGCGCCGGAGGAGCAGCCGAGCCGGCCGCGCCGCCGCCGTCACCGGGCGCTCGCCAAGCAGCAGGCGGCCGCAAACGACGATCGCCGCCGCTTCGAGGAGGCCGAGCGTCAGGGCCGCCGCCGCGGCTTCACCGCGGTCTCCTTCGCCGTCGTCGCATCTATCGCATGGGCGGCTGTCGGGGGGCTGATCGCCGCCGGGCAGATCGCCGCCGCCGGGCTGATGCCGTTCCTCCAGTCGCCGGTCGCCTACGCGATCCTGGGCGCCGTGGTCGGCCCTGTCCTCCTCTTCATGATGGTCGCCTTCCTCGCCCGCCGCTCCGAGGAACTGCGGGCCACGTCGCTGGCCATGACCGGCATCGCCCAGCGCCTGACAGAGCCGGAGATCAACGCGTCCGAGGGTGTCGCCAACATCGGCCAGGCGATCCGCCGTGAGGTCGCGGGCATGTCCGCCGGCATCGAGCAGGCGCTGGAACGCGCCTCCGAGCTGGAGGTGCTGGTTCACCGCGAAGTGTCGGCCCTGGAACGCTCCTACGGCGACCACGAGGCCAAAATCCGCGCCCTCTTCGAGGAACTGGTCGCCGAGCGCGAGACGCTGATGGCCAATTCCGACCGCATGCGCGACGAGCTGGAGACCGCCAAGTCCGGCCTCGCGGTGCTGGTCAACGAGCTGCAGGACGTCGTGTCCACCAAGCTCAGCGACACGACGGCGATGATCGGCCAGTCGATCCAGGGCGAGAGCGCCCGCATCGTCGAGGATCTCAAGTCCTCCGGCAACGAACTGCTGAACGCGCTGACCACCACCGGCGACAGCTACGTCACCCGCCTGTCGGAGCGTTCCGAGACGCTGTCGCGCACCCTGGTGGAGCGCGGCGACCTCGTGGGCGAGCAGCTCGCCACCGCGTCCGAGACCCAGGCCGCCGCCGTCGAAGGTTACGTCACGGCGCTGATCGATGCGCTGAACAGCCAGTCGAACGCCACGATCGACGCGGTGAAGTCCGCGTCCGAGGGTCTCGTCGGATCGCTGCATTCCGAAGCCGGACAGACGGTGGAGACCATCCGCAGCACCGCCGAATATCTCGTCGGCTCGTTGCAGGCCGAGGCCGGCTCGGCGACCGAGACGATCCGCTCCACCGCCGACATCCTGATCGATTCCATCGCCGGCCAGTCGAAGGAGATCACCGACGAGTTCGGCCGCGTCGGCCAGGAGCTGGTCGACAGTCTCGCCGACCGCACGGTCGCGATGACGGACTCCTTCGCCTCCACCGGCTCCACCATGGCCGACACGGTCCTGGAGCGGGCCGAGGAGGTCTCCAAGATCCTCATGAGCGCCGGCGAGCAGGTCTCCGGCGCCATCGGCGAGGTCAACACCACCCTGTCGGTCACGCTCGACTCGAAGCTCTCCGAGATCAACGCCACCCTGGCGGAGGCCTCCGGCAACTTCGACACGACGATCACCGACAAGATGGGCGCGCTCGAGACCACGGTCACGATGTCGGCCGAGCGGCTGTCGAGCACGGTCGAGGATCGGATCAACGCGATCGACACCTCGGTCTCCTACGCCACGGAGCGCTTCTCCGGCATGGTCGAGGAGCGCCTGGAATCCCTCGACAACATCGTCACCGGCGCGTCCGACACCTTCACCAGCCTGGTAGAGACCTCGATGGAGGGCATCGACTCGACGCTGGAGCGTGCCTCGCGCGAGCTGATCGAGACCGTCGAAGGCCGTCTCGGCAACACCAGCGAGGTGATGAGCCGCACCGCGCAGGAACTGACGCTGAATCTCGGCGAGCGCGCCGGCAGCGTCACCTCCGAGATGACGCGCATCAACACCGAGCTGAACGCCACCTTCTCCACCCAGCTCGCCTCGATCGACGAGACGCTGTCGAATGCCTCCAACGAGGTGATCACCGTCGTCGACCAGCGCCTCGCCACCATCGAGTCGACCCTCGTCACCGCCTCGCACACGCTGGAGACGGAGATCGGCGAGCGCCTCGAGGTGGTCGTCACCCGCATGAACGAGAGCGGCGAGCGCCTGTCGGGCGTCGTCGGCGGATCGCTCAGCCACCTCGACACCACGCTGACCGACGCCGCGCAGCGCATCGCCGGCATGATCGAAGGCCGCCTCGCCGAGATCGACGAGCGCGTCGACGGTGCCTCCACCCACATCACCGACACGATGGCCGAGCGCCTCGGCGTGATGGAGCGCGAGATCAGCGGGACCGCGTCGCGTGCGGTCGAGAGCGTCTCGCTCAGCGCCCGCACGGTGGACGAGCGCCTCGGCGACACCGCCGCCCGCCTCGTCGAGACGCTGGAGCTGAAGATCGGCGAGCTGGACGCGACCATCGCCCAGACCTCGACCATCACCTCCGGCACCATCGGCGCGGCGACCGAGGATCTCACCCACCAGCTCGCCACGCAGGTGGACCAGGTCACCGCGACCCTGGCCGCCCTCGGCGACCGCCTGACCGACGCGATCGGCACCTCCTCCAACACCATGAGCGACACGCTGATCACTCACGCAGACCAGCTGGAGGCCACGCTCGGCACCCTCGGCGACCGCGTGACCGACGTCGTCGTCACCGCGTCGAACGGCTTCACGTCGACCATCTCGATGCAGGTGGACGACATGGAGAGCCGCCTGCGCTCGCTGTCGGACGCCCTCACCGGCACCGTCCAAGTGACGACGACCGCCATGCTCGACACGTTCGGCGGCCGCATCGAGGAGGTCGAGGGCCGCCTCGGCCAGCTCGGCGACCGCATGACCGAGACGATCAACGGCGCCTCGACGCAGATGCACGACGCCGTGTTCACGCAGATCGACCAGATCGAAGCCTCGATCGGCGCACTGGGCGACCGGATGACCGAGGCCGTCGGCTCCACCTCGGCCTCTCTGTCGGAGACGCTGCTGGCCCAGGCCGACCGGTCCGAGACCCTCCTCAAGGAGCGCCAGGCGGAGCTGGAGCAGAGCTTCATGCGCCACGCCGAGTCCTTCCAGGTGACGCTCGCCCAGTTCGGCGAAGCGCTGGAGGCGACCTTCGTCAACGGCACCGACACCGCCGGCAACACCCTCGCCGAGCGGACCGACCAGATCGTCGAGC
Source organism: Acuticoccus sp. I52.16.1 (assembly GCF_022865125.1). Lineage (NCBI taxonomy): Bacteria > Pseudomonadati > Pseudomonadota > Alphaproteobacteria > Hyphomicrobiales > Amorphaceae > Acuticoccus > Acuticoccus sp. I52.16.1. The sequence goes on from NZ_CP094828.1 coordinate 3,283,287, forward strand.
GCATCACCTCCGAGGTGGACCGCGTGGCCGACATCATCGCCGGCTCCGGCACCTCGCTGGTGGAGGACTTCGGCCTGCGCGCCGAGGCGTTCGCCGAGCGCATCAACGAAGTGCACGGCATGCTCACCGGCACCCTGACCGACAGCGGCGGCGAACTCGCCACCCGGATCGAGGGTGTCGCCGGGCGCATCGAAAAGGCGATCCTGGAGGAGGGCGCGGCCCTCGACTCGACGCTGCGCGAGTCGACCGACGCCTTCCAGGGCAGCCTGCGCCTCCACACCGACGCGGTGAAGGGCGACCTCGACGCCGCCGTGCAGAACGTCTCGTCCGACATGCGGGAGCAGACCGGGGTGCTCGCCACCTCGCTCGCCGAGGCGGGCCGCGAGATCGCCCACGCCGTCGCCATGCGCGGCGAGGAGGCGGCCGAGCAGATCAACGAGTCCGCCAGCCGCGTGGCCGACCTCATCGCCGACCGCTCCGACGCCATCCGCATCTCCTTCGACGGCGAGATGGAGCGCTTCAACATGATGATCGCCGAGAGCGCCGGCCGCTTCGAGTCGACCCTGTCGGAAAATGCCGGCCGTCTGGTCGCGACGCTGGGGGGCAGCACCACCGAGATGGAATCGATGATCGGCGACAGCTCCGGCCGCCTGGAGCAGGTGTTCGCCGAGAACGCCCGCCGCCTCGACCAGATCGTCACCGACACGTCCGACGAATCCACCCGCATCTTCAACGACCGGATCGACACCATCCGCGTCACCCTCGACAGCGGGGTCGACAACTACGCCTCCATCATCCGCGACCAGTCCGAGCGGCTGGAAGCCTTGATGACGACGACGTCCGAGACCGTCTACTCGTCCCTCTCGGCGCCGATCGACGAGGTCCGCGTCTTCATGACCGACGGGATCGAGAACTTCGCCGGTATCATCACCAGCCACACCGACCGGCTGGAGCAGCTGTTGGCCGAGACGTCGGACGGCACCCGCACCCGCCTCGGCGCGCAGATCGAGGAGATCCGCTCGACGATGGAGACCGGGGTCGACCGCTACACCGGCGTCATCACCGAGCAGTCCGGCCGCCTCGAGCAGGTCGTCCTGTCGACCGCCGACTCGACCGAGCGCACCATCGGCGACCGGATCGACTCGCTGGTCGCCGCGTTCGACACCGAAACGCAGGCTTTCGCGGCCCGCATGGACACGATGCGCGACACCATCTCCGGCGACATCGTGCGGCTGTCCGGCATCCTCGACGAGCGCGCCGCACCGATCGCCGAGGAGCTGACCGTCGCCATCGGCCGCTACGAGGAGCTGATGAACGAGCGCTCGGTGCAGATCGTCGCCGCGCTCACCAACCACGCCACCGAGGTCAGCCACGTGCTGACCGAGCGGATGGACGCGATGGAGGACGCGCTCGACGGGCGCGTGGAGAAGGTGTCCGACGCGCTGGTCGAGCGTGCCCGCACCATCTCCGAGGCGCTGTCCGACGGGCAGGCGGCCATCAACGAAGCGTTCGCACAGCGCCTCGAAGAGATCGCGATCATGTCCCGCGAGGCGACGCAGACGGTGGCCGACGGCCTTTCCGAAGGCGGTGCGCTCGCCCAGGACGCGCTCAAGGCGGTCGTCGAATCGGCCCGCCGCGACATCCTGGAGCCGATGCAGGACATCTCCGTCCAGCTCGCCGAGGAGACCGGCTCGGTCAATCGCATGCTGGCCGAGACGATGGCCAACATGTCCGGCGAGGTCGCCGCCGGCGGCAGCCAGATGCGCCAGTCCATGATCGAGACCATGGATCAGCTCCTCAACACGATCACCGAGCACTCCGACGAGACGCGCCGCAAGATCACCGAGACGATGTCGGTGGCGCACGACGCGTTGTCCGAGGAGGGCGACCGCACCTCCGCGGCGATGCGCCAGGTGGCGAACGACGCCTCCGAGTCGCTGGCCCAGCTCCGCTCGGTGATCGACGAGCACGGCGACGCCTTCCTCTCCGCGCTCGCCGATCGCGGCGCCGGGGCCATCGCCGAGCTGCGTGACACCCACCGCGCCCTGATCGACGAGCTGGGCGGCACGCTGGACCGCGTCCACTCCACCAACACCGCCCTGCACGACATGCTGGGCTCCGTCGGCATGACGCTGGCCGACATGGAGAACAACCTGTCGACCCGCGGCGAGGCACTGCGCGACGTGGTGCAGCAGGCGCTGCACGACACCCAGCGCACCGGTGAGGAGATGACGCATCAGGCGAACGCGCTGCGCGATTCCGCCGGCGCCGCCCTCGGCGACCTGTCGTCGATCGCCGAGCGGATCGAGCGGGACAGCCAGTTCCTGGCGACCACCGTGGAGCGCTTCGGCGACGATGCCGGCTCCTTCGACGCCCGCATGGACGAGCGCAGCCGCGCGCTGGAGCAGCTCGCCCGGCAGCTCGCCGAGAAGACCGAGCAGGTGGACACGCTCACGCGCAACTTCACCGCCCGGATCGACGATCAGCTCAACCAGACCGAAGAGCGCGTGCACGCCGCGCGGATGCTGCTGGAGCGCACGCTGGACGAGGCGGCGCGGGCCGTCGCCCCGCAACTCGAGGCGCTGCACGAGAGCGCGTCGGCCGACGCCGAGCGGATCCGCGAGAACCTCAGGGTCTCGCAGGAGGCGATGGCGGCGGAGATGGTCGAGGCGTTGCAGGCCGTGGCCGAGCGCTTCCAGGCGGCGACGAGCGAGATGCGCGAGTCGGCCCGCGTGGTGCAGGACGAGTTCGAATCGACCCGCTCTGCCCTCGCCCGCAGTGTCATCGAGCTTCCCGAGGAGACGATGCAGAACGCCGAGGCGCTGCGCCGCGCGGTCACCGATCAGCTCGACGCGGTGCGCGAGCTGGGCGACATCGTCGCCCGCCACTCCGTCGTGGCCGAGGCGTCGGGCCGTCAGCCGGCCGGCGCGCTCGCCGACAATGGCGGCCGCGAAGGCTATCGCCGCACGACCCGCGTGGCCGAGGTGCGGCGCGACGAGCCGCGCCCGTCACGCTTCGGCGGCACGCCGGAGCGCGAGGGCGGCGGCTGGATGAACGGGCTGGTGCGCCGCAGCGAGCCGCCGGTGGAAGAGCCGGAGGTCCGCGGCCTGCCGCTCGACGCGTCGTTGGCGCGGTTCGCCAAGCCGGCCGCCCGTGCGATCGAAGAAGGGCTCTACCGGGACCTCTGGAGCCGGTTCAACCGCGGCGACCGCCAGGTCTTCTCCCGCCAGGCCTACACCGAAGAAGGCCAGCAGACGTTCGAGGACGTCCGTCGCCGCTACCAGCGTGACCGCGACTTCCGCGGCGCGGTGGATCAGTTCGTCGACGACTTCGAAGAGATGCTGAGCGAGTCGGCCCAGCTGGACCCGTCCGGCCGGCGCACCCGCGACGCCCTCCTGGCCGAGGACGGCAAGCTCTACACCGTCCTCGCCCACGCCTCGGGCCGCCTGAACTGACGCCCGCGGGGCACCCCCGACGCCCCGCCTCGGCCACACCTCATCCAAGAGCCGCTCCCTCGGGAGCGGCTTTTTTTATGGCCGAACCATCGGCCTGCATGGTCTTGCTTGCCGGATCGTTCTGGCGCCACGGCGTGCGGCAGGACGCCGAAGCCCCCCGTCCCGGCAGTCCCCGGTGGGGGTGGCTTGGTGTGACGGGAGCGGCCGGGCGCCTGGGGGCGTCCGCCGGGGACGCTCGGCCGCCTGGTCCGGGGCCGCGGGCCGCCGGCGAGACGGGAAGAGCGCGAGACGGGGAGGGCGCCGCGTGGCGGGGTGCGTCGCGCCGTGGGGCGACGGCGTCACTCTCGCGGCGTCAGCGGTCCGGGACGAACGGGCGGCCGAGGGCGGCCGGCGTGTTGACCATCGTGAAGCGGCGGTTGGCGGCGAAGATCACCAGCACGAGGATGGTCGCGAGGTAGGGAAGGGCGGAGAGGAACTGCGACGGCACCTCCACACCCAGCGCCTGCGCGTGGAACTGGGCGATGGTCACGGCGCCGAAGAGGTAGGCACCGGCGAGGACGCGCATCGGCCGCCAGCTGGCGAAGACCACGAGCGCCAGCGCGATCCACCCTCGCCCGGCGGAAAGGCCGTCGATCCACTGCGGGGTGTAGACGAGGGTGAGCTGCGCCCCGGCGATGCCCGCGCAAAGGCCGCCGAAGAGAACGGCCAGCGTCCGCGTGCGGTTCACCTTCAGGCCGAGGGCGTGTGCGGCGGCGGGTTGGTCGCCCACCGCCCGCAGTTGCAGCCCCGCGCGGGTTCGGAAGAGGAACCACGCGACGCCGAGGGTCAGGAGGATCGAGAGGTAGAAGAGCGGGCTCTGGGCGAAGAACAGCGGGCCGACGAAGGGAATCTCGGACAGGCCGGGGATCGCGATGTCGTCGAGCTTGACGCCCGGGCGGCCGACATAGGCTTCGCCCGCAAGGCTCGCCACGCCGAGGCCGAAGAGCGTCAGCGCCAGCCCGGTCGCGACCTGGTTGGTGGCCAGCCACACCGCCAGCAGCGCAAAGAGACCGGCCATCGCCACGCCCGCCAGCCCTCCGGTGAGGACCGCGAGGTAGGGCATGCCGGTCGTCTGCGCGGTCGCGAAGGCGGTGACGGCGCCGACGATCATCATCCCCTCGACGCCGAGGTTGAGGACGCCGGAGCGCTCGGCCACCACCTCGCCCAGGGCGGCGATGAGGATCGGCGTCGCGGCGATGACGACGGAGATGAGGATCGCCTCGATCATGCCGGGTGCCCCTTGCGGGCGGTGACGATGGTCACGCGGTAGCGCACGAACGTGTCGCTCGCGAGGACGGCGAACAGCAGGACGCCCTGGAACACCTGCGCGATCTTCTCCGAGACGCCGAGCGAGATCTGCGCCGCCTCGCCGCCCAGGTAGGTGAGCGCCAGCAGCGTCCCGGCGACGACGATGCCGATCGGATGCAGTCGCCCCAGGAAGGCGACGATGATCGCGGTGAAGCCGTAGCCGGGGCTGATGACCGGGGTGAGCTGGCCGATGGCGCCCGCCACCTCGATGGTGCCGGCGAGGCCGGCGAGCGCGCCGGAGAAGAGGAAGGCGAACATCGTCGTCGCGTTCTGGTCGAACCCGGCGAAGCGGGCCGCACGCGGGCTGGCCCCGGTGATCTTGATCTGGAAACCCCGGAGGGTCCGCGTCAGCATGATCCAGGTGACCACCGCGAGCGCGAGGGCGATGACGATGCCCCAGTTGGCCCGCCCGCCCCAATCGCCCTGGGAGACGATCTCCGGCAGCCGCGCGTCGTCGCCGAAGAAGCGCGTCTCGGGGAAGTTGTAGCCCTCCGGGTTGCGCCAGGGTCCGCGCACCAGCCAGTCGAGCAGGAGTTGGGCGACATAGACGAGCATCAGCGAGACGAGGATCTCGTTGGCGCCGAAGCGCGTCTTCAGCAAACCGGGGATGGCCGCCCAGGCGGCGCCGCCGAGGATGCCCAGGAAGAGCATCGCCGGCAGCAGCCACACGCCGGTGGCGCCGGGGAACAGCACCGGCAGGGCCGCCCCGGTGATGGCGCCGGCGACGAACTGTCCCTCCGCGCCGATGTTCCAGTTGTTGGAGCGGTAGGCGACCGAGAGGCCGACCGCGATGATGATGAGCGGCGCGGCCTTGATGGCGAGTTCGTGCAGGGACCAGATCTCGGACAGCGGCTCGATGAAGTAGGCGGTGAGGGCGGCGACCGGGGGCTTGCCGGAGGCGGCGAACATCACCGCGCCGATGACCAGCGTGACGGCGAAGGCGACGAGGGGGGCCAGCGCCTCGCCCCACCAAGGGACGGCAGTGCGACGGCGCAGGTCAATGCGCATGGGAGACCTCCGCGCCGGCGTCGCTGCGGGGGGCGGCGCCGGCCATCAGCAGGCCGATCGCCTCCCGCGTGAGGGCGCCGGCGGGCCGGGCGGGCGACAGACGCCCGGCGCAGATGACGGCGATGCGGTCCGCGATCTCGAACAGCTCGTCGAGATCCTGGCTGACGACCAGCACGGCGGCACCGGCGGCGGCGAGATCGATCAGCGCCTGGCGGATGTTGGCGCTGGCCCCGGCATCGACCCCCCAGGTGGGCTGATCGACGACGAGGAGCTTGGGGCGCGCATCCAGTTCGCGGCCGACGACGAATTTCTGCAGGTTCCCGCCCGAGAGCGATCCGGCGGTGGCGTGGGTGCCGGGCGTGCGCACATCCATCGCCCGGATCACGCGGGCGGCCAACCGGCGGGCCATGCCGTGACGCAAGACGCCGGCAGGGCCGGCGGTACCGTCGGCCGGGCGGTGGCGCGAGACGAGGGCGTTGTCGGCGAGGTCGAAGGCGGGGACGGCGCCGTGGCCCAGCCGCTCCTCCGGCACGAAGGCGGCGCCGCGGCGTCGCCGCGCGTCGATGCCGAGGCGGCCCACCGGCTCGCCGTCGATGGTGATCGCGTCGGCACGGTTGGCGAGCGTCTCGCCCGAGAGGATGGCGAAAAGCTCGCCCTGGCCGTTGCCGGCGATCCCGGCGATGCCGACCACCTCGCCGGCGCGCACCTCGAGTTCGATCCCCTGCAACGCGGTGCCGAACGTGCCGGCGCTCGCCTGGTCGAGGTCTCTGACGGCCAGGATCGCGGCGCCCGGCGTGCCGCCGCCGCGGGCCACGTCGGCGATCGCGCCGCCGACCATGGCGCTGGCGAGTTCGGCGGCGCTGCGCTCGCGCGGATCGCAGGTCTCGACCACGCGGCCGTGGCGCAGGATCACGGCGCGCTCGCACAGGTCGCGCACCTCCTCCAGCTTGTGGGAGATGTAGACGACCGTGCGCCCCTCGGCTTTGAGCTGGCGCAGCGTGCCGAAGAGCCGCTCCACCTCCTGCGGGGTCAGCACGGAGGTCGGCTCGTCCATGATGACGAGGGTGGGGTTCTGCAGCAGGCAGCGCACGATCTCGATCCGCTGGCGCTCACCCACCGAGAGGTCGGCGACGAGGGCGGTCGGGTCGAGCGGCAGGCCGTAGGCGGCGGAAAGCTCGCGCGCCTTGTCGGCGAGGCCGGCGCGCGGCATGTCGGGCAGGCCGAGCGCGATGTTCTCCTCCACGGTGAAGGCCTCGAACAGCGAGAAGTGCTGGTGGACCATGGAGATGCCGAGCGCGCGGGCGGCGGCGGGGTCGGGGATGGCGGTCTCCTTGTCGCGCCACAGGATGGTGCCCGAGTCCGGCTGCAGCGCGCCGAAGAGCATCTTCACCAGGCTCGACTTGCCGGCGCCGTTCTCGCCCAGCAGCGCCACGATCTCGCCTTCGCCGAGCTTCAACGAGACGTGGTCATTGGCCTTGAGGGCGCCGAAGGACTTCGTGATGTCGAGGATTTCGAGGAGAGGGACAGTCATCTCGGCCTTCGCGCTGACACCGGCAACGGTGCAAGTTTCAGACCGCGTTGTCGACCGTCAGCACGGTCGTCGCAGCCGGATACGAACAGATCCGGCCGCAATTGGCTTCGCCCCACCGCCGGGCGATGCGCTAGGCTCGGTCCGAGCGGCCGCGGCCGCACGGCAACGACAAGGACGATGGGATGGAACGCCTTCAACCCCCCGATCTCGACGATCTGACGCCCGAGCAGGAAGAGGTCGCCCGGGCGATCATCGCCGGGCCGCGAAAGGCGGTCATCGGGCCGATGCGGATCTGGCTGCACCGGCCGGAGCTTGGCCAGCACGCGCAGCGGCTGGGGCAATATTGCCGGTTCGACTCGTCGCTCCCGCCGCATTTGTCCGAGCTGGCGATCCTGGTGACGGCGCGCGTGTGGTCCTCGGAGTTCGAGTGGTCGGCGCACAAGAAGATCGCGCTGGAGGCGGGTGTCGATCCGGCGATCGTCGAGGCGATTCGCACCCATCGGCCGCCGCCGTTCGAAACCGACGTGCAGCGCGCGATCTACGACTTCGCCAATATGCTGCACACCGAGCGCAAGGTGAGCGATGCGGTCTATCAGGCGGCCGTGGCGACGCTGGGCGAGGCGGGCGTCGTCGATCTGACGGCGATCCTCGGCTACTACACGCTGGTCTCGATGACGCTCAACGTATTCGAGGTGCTGGCCGAGGGTCCGCCCGAGATGAGCTGAGCCAGCACCGCGGCGCCTCGCGCGGCGAGGCACGCCCGACACAAAAAAAGCGCCGCCCGAAGGCGGCGCTCTCGTCTCGTGCGGCGCGTGGACTTACATCCAGCCGCGCTCCTTGTAGTACTTCTCCGCGCCCGGATGCAGCGGGGCCGACAGCGAGTCGGAGATCATCTCCTCCTCCTTCAGGTTCTCGAAGGCCGGGTGCAGCTGCTTGAACTGAGCGAAGTTGTCGAACACCGCCTTGACGACGTTGTAGACGACGTCGTCCGGCACGTCCGTCGAGGTGACGAAGGTGGCGCCGACGCCGAAGGTGGTCGTGTCGTCGGGGTTGCCCTTGTACATGCCGCCCGGGATCGTCGCCATGCGGTAATAGGGGTTCTCGTCGACCAGCGTCTTGATCGGATCGTCGGCGACGCTGACGAGCTTCACGTCGCAGGAGTTGGCCGCTTCCTGGATCGCCGCGGCCGGGTGGCCGACGACGTACATCATCACGTCGATGTTGCCGTCGCATAGCGCCTGGGCCATCTCTGCGCCCTTCAGCTCGGTGGCAAGGGCGAGGTCGTCCATGGAGATGCCGTAGGCGTCCATGACGATTTCCATCGTGGCGCGCTGGCCGGAGCCGGGGTTGCCGACGTTGACGCGCTTGCCCTTGATGTCCTCGAAGGAGTCGATGTCGCTATCGGCGCGAACGACGATGGTGAACGGCTCCGGGTGGACGGCGAAGACGGCGCGCAGCCCCTCGAACGGGCCGGCCTCTTCGAACTGCGAGGTGCCGTTGTAGGCGTGGTACTGCCAGTCGGACTGGGCGACGCCGAAGTCCAGCTCACCGGCACGCAGGGTGTTGATGTTGTAGACCGAACCGCCGGTCGACTCCGCCGAGCAGCGGATGCCGTGGTCGCGGCGGCCACGGTTGACGAGACGGCAGATGGCACCGCCGGTGGGATAGTAGACGCCGGTCACGCCGCCGGTGCCGATGGTGACGAACTTCTCGTCCTGGGCCGAAGCCGGCAGGGCGGACACCGTCAGCGCCGTCACGGCTGCGAAAGCCAGAATGCGCATGCTCATGTTTGATCTCCCTCTGCAGAGTGCGGATCTACCGCCGCCGCTCACACCCGCCGAAAACCAGGCGCATGAACCGCCGGCGTCGGACCGATACCGGCCCGGCCGCGTCGTTGAAGGCAAACCGAGTGCTGTCGGCTTTGTCAATCTTGCGACACGACGAACTAGGTTAATCTCGGAACACAACGCGGCAGGCCCCGTTGTCTCACCAAAGGGACATTGTCCTTTGCAAACATCTTATAGATTGGAGTGAGCATATGCACCGGACCTGGTTGACCGGCACGGCTCTCGCGGCGGTATTGGCCGCGACCCCGGCCCTTGCGCAGGACGACCCGCGCTGCGACCTCAGCGGCGCGATGGCCTCCAGCGAGACCATCGCGGCGATCGACACCGACGCGAACGGCGAGATCTCCCGCGAAGAGTACATGACCTGCCTCGACGCCAACGTCGCGGACGGCGAGCGCCAGTCCTTCGTCGACGCGTTCGACGAACTGGACGAGGATGGCGACGCAGTGATCGTGATCGCCGATCTGGAGCTGGCGGACGGCGGCACCGAGACGGCGACCGCACAGGACGCCGTTCCCACCAAGGTCGCGGTGACGCAGCCGAACGCCGAGGTGAAGGTCGATCAGGCGGCGCCCACCGTCTCGGTCGATCAGGCCAATCCGAAGGTGGCTGTCCAGCAGGCCGAGCCGCAGGTGGCGGTGACGCAGGAGGAGCCGAAAGTCTCCGTCTCGCAGCCCGAGCCCGAGGTGTCGGTCACGCAGCCGGAGCCGACCGTCGAGGTTCAGCAGGACGAGGCGCAGGTCGCCATCCAGCAGCCCAAGCCGCAGGTGCAGATCGACGCGCCGGCCCCCGAGGTCGAGGTCACGCAGGCCAAGCCGAACGTCACCGTCGAGCAGCATGAGCCGAAGGTGTCGGTCTCGCAGCCCGAGCCGGAAGTGTCGGTCGAGACGGCCGACCCGAATGTCGAGGTGCAGTCCGAAGAGCCGAAGGTCGTCATCAATCAGGGCGAGCCGGAGGTTGTGATCGAGAAGATCTCTGAGGCCGACGCCACGGTCGAAGACGCCGCCACGACCGAGGACACCGCCGCGGCCGAGGCCGCTGAGGGCGAGATGAACGTCGCCGCCAACGACGCCGCGCCCGCTGCCCCGACCGATGCGGCGGCGACCGCCGACGTCGTCGAGGCCAAGGAGACCGCCACGATCGACATCGCGGCGGAGGAGCTCGAGGGCCGGACCGCGGTCAACAACGCCGGCGAGGAGATCGGCGAGATCGACGAAGTCGTGACGCAGAACGCCTCCGGCGACCGCTACGTCGTGGTGTCGGTCGGCGGCTTCCTCGGCATCGGCGACAAGGACATCGTCTTCCCGATGTCGGACGTGTCGCAGGACGGTGAGACCATCGTCATCGACACGAGCCTCACCGAGGACACGCTCGCCGAGCAGGAAGAGTACGACGAGAGCCTCTACACCGAGGTCGACGACTGATCGCGGCGGATAGCCGGAACCGAGCCGGGGCATCGCGCCCCGGCTTTTTTCGTTTCGCGACTGAGCGCGCTGGACTTGCCGTCACGCGCGCAGGCAACAAGTCTACGGGAAAAGATGAGGAGCTCCCATGAAGCTTTGGACCTGCACGGCGATCGTGGCTTTGCTTGCGGCCACGCCGACCCTTGCGCAAGACACCGCGCCTGCGGCCGAGGAGGGGGCCCCCGCGGCCGCCGCTGATACACCCGCGTCCCCCCCGGCCACCGAGCGAACGGTGATCGTCGTGCGCCAGCCGGCCGCGACGGTGCGCGTGTTCGAACCGGCGCCGACTGTGACGGTGACGCAGCCCGCCCCGCGCATCATCGTGCGCCAGTTCGATCCGATCGTCACCGTGACGCAGAAGAAGCCGAAGGTGACGGTGACGCCGGTGGAACCGGACGTGAAGGTCGAGCTGCGCGATCCGGAGGTGATCGTCGAGCAGGCCAAGCCGTCGGTCTCGATCGACCAGCCGCAGGCGACGGTCGAAGTCGACCAGCCGGACCCGCAGGTCGAGATCTCGGCGGCAGATCCGCAGGTGGACGTGAGCCCGGTGGCACCGGAGGTGCGTGTGGAGACGCCCGAGCCGCAGGTTCAGGTCACGCAGCCGACGTTCAACCTGGAGATCCAGCAGGAAGAGCCGCAGGTCACGGTCGAGCAGGCCGAGCCCAACGTGAACGTGGCGCGCACGTCGAGCGTGGAGCCGGAGGCGGCGGCCGTTCCGGCAGCCGAGGACGATACGCCCGGCGCCGCGCAGGACGAGGCGGTCGCGGCGATCAGCGACACGCCGGACGAGGCCGTCGCCGAAGAGATCGAAGTCTCCGAGACGGAGGTCGCCCAGGCCGAGGCCGAGGCGGAGACCGAAACGGAGGCCCCGGCAGCGGACGAGCCGGCGGCGGACGAGCCGGCTGCCGAGGCGCCCACCACCGAGGAACCCGCGACCGACGAGCCTGCTGCCGAGGCGCCCGCCGCCGAGACTCCGGCCGTCGAGGAGCCGGCGACCGAGGAACCCGCCGCCGAGGAAGCCGCTGACGCTGCCGCTGAGGAGACCGCCACGGAGGAACCCGCTGCCGAGGAGGCCGCTGCCGCGGTGCCGGCCGCCGAAGAGGCGGTGACCGGAGCGCCCGCCGCCGAAGCGCCCGCCACCGAGGAGCCCGCCGCCGAAGCAACCGCCGCGGAGGCGCCGGCAACCAGCGAAGCGGAGGCGTCGACCGTCACGACGACGATCCCGAAGGACGCCATCACGGAGCTGAAGCTCGTCAACGTGGAGGGCGACACCATCGGCAACATCGAGGACATCGTCCTCGACCCCGCGACCGGCGAGCCGATGGTCGTCGTCTCGGTCGGCGGCGTGCTCGGCCTGGGCTCCACCCAGCTCGTCTTCCCCTACGGCGACCTCGACTACGACGGGGAGACCGCCACGCTCACCACCTCGACCAACGAGGATATCCTCGAAGAGCTTCCGGAATACGAGGAGGAAAACTACGAGCCGCTGCCCGATTCGATGATCGAGTAGTCGCAATCTACATTAAAACTTTGGGCGCCGTCGCAGCACATGCTGCGGCGGCGTTCGTTGTTCTGGAGCAAGATCTTTTGCCTGCGCCAATTTCTACGCAGGTCGGCGCGCTTTTTGCGGAACATGTCGTCGCGTGAACGAATTGACTCCACAGAAGGCCCGTGGGTCTCGTCCCCGGGCCGCGAAAGATCTTACACCGAGGAGCCATTCGATGACCCACAAGTGGATGCTGGGCACCGCGTGCGCCGCCATGCTGGCTGCAAGCCCCGCGCTCGCGCAGTCCGATTTTGGCCCGTGCGCCGTCGATGAGATGTCCAACGAGGAATTCCTGGCGCTGGACGCCAACGGCGATTCCGGCCTGACCATGGACGAGTACGTCGCGTGCCTCGAGGACTCCGGCACCACGCTGTCGGACGCTGACATGGACGCCTACAACAGCCGCTTCGCCGAGGCCGACGCCGACGCGGACGGGCGGCTGATGTTCGTCGAGGTCGAGACCCTCGCCGCCGCGCCCACCGGCACCGACGTCGCCGCCGCCGATAAGGACGCCGACGCGCCGAAGGGCACCATCACGGTGACCCAACCGGCCGCGGAGGTGACCGTGTCGCAGCCCGCGCCGCAGGTGAAGGTGAGCCAGGGCGAGCCCCAAGTGGCCGTGCAGCAGAAGCAGCCGCAGGTCTCGGTCGAGACCTCGGAGCCCCAGGTCGCCGTGACGCAGCCCGAGCCGAGCGTGACCGTCGATCAGGCGGAGCCGCAGGTCGCCGTCTCGCAGCCCGAAGCCCGGGTCGAGGTGACGCAGCCCGAGCCGGAGGTCGCCGTCCAGGAGGGACAGCCGGCCGTGTCGGTCGAGGCCCAGGCGCCCGAGGTCGCGGTCGATACGCCCGAGCCCGACGTGAAGGTCGAGCAGCCCGAGCTCGCCGTCGCGGTCGAGCAGGAGGAGCCGGCCGTCGCGGTCGAGCAGCAGAGCCCGGACGTCGCCGTCGAGAAGACCGGTGAGGTCGACGTCGAGACCGCTGCCGCCGCCGAGACCGGCGAAGCCGAGGTCGCCGCGTCGTCGGTCGAGGCCGATGCGGAGGCGATGAAGACCGCCTCCTATCAGATCAACGTCTCCGAACTCGAGGGTGCCGACGTCATGAACGCCGCCGGCGACGAGGTCGGTGAGGTTGAGGCCGTGCTGCTGGACCCGGCCCTCGACGCGCCTGTCGTGATCATCTCGGTGGGCGGCATGCTGGGCATCGGCGACAAGGAAATCGCCTTCCCCTACAGCGATCTCACCATCACCGCCGACAAGGTCGTCCTCAACACGCAGATGTCGGGCGACGAGATCGAGAACATGGAAGAGTACGACGAGGCGGCCTACGAGGAGCTGCCGGAGACGATGATCGTCAAGTAAGGACGGTTCGCGTCAAACATCGAAGGCCGGGGCATGCCCCGGCCTTTTTTGTGTCCGCGGCTCGCGGCCCGGTCAGTTGCCGGGTGCGCGGGCGGAGATCTCCGGGCCCATCAGCTCCGTCGGCAGCCAGGTGGAGATCGCCGGCACGTAGGTCACGAGGATGAGGAAGAGGAACAGGATCGCGACGAACGGCGCCGCCGCCTTGACCACCTGGACGAGACTCATCCCGGTGATGCCCGACGTGACGAAGAGGTTGAGGCCGATCGGCGGCGTGATCATGCCGATCTCCATGTTCACCACCATGATGATGCCGAGGTGGATCGGGTCGACGCCCAGCTCCAGCGCGATCGGGAACACCACCGGCGCCACGATCAGCAAGAGGCCCGACGGCTCCATGAATTGTCCGCCGATCAGGAGGAGCACGTTCACCGCGATCAGGAAGGTGAACCAGTTGAAGCCGGCGTCCAGCATCCAGGAGGTGATCGCCTGCGGAATGCGCTCCGACGTCAGCACATGGGCGAAGAGGAGCGCGTTGACGATGATGAACATCAGCATGATCGTCGTGCGTGAGGCGTCGATCATGACCTTGCGCGTGTCGGGGTGGACGATCGTCAGCGGGGTGAACGCCAGCGCCTCGGCGATGTTCTTGGCGAGGTAGGCGAGGCCGATGACGAGGGCGGCCGGGATCTTCGCCGCGCCGATCTTCAGCGTGATGTAGGCCAGCGCCGCCACGATGCCGAGCACGAGGCCGACGACGGCCCGCTCCGCGATCGCGCCCTCGCCGCCGGCGAAGTAGCCGATGATCAGCACCACGACCCACAGCGCCAGCCCGTAGACCCAGGCGAAGAAGCCGACGCGGGCGGTCTCGCCGACGCTCTCGGCGAGGAAGCGGCGCCCTTTGAGGGGCCCCATGTCGCGGTAGACGAAGAGGGCGATGACGAACGAGTAGACCGCGGCGACGGCGGCCGCCTCGGTCGGTGTGAAGACGCCGCCGTAGATCCCGCCCAGGATGATGATGATGAGGAAGAGGCCCCAGGCGGCGTCCTTGCCGGCGCGCAGGAACTCGCCCCAGCCCTGCCACTCGCCTTTGGGCAGGCCCTTCACGCGGGCCATGATGTAGATGGCGATCATCAGCATCGCGCCGGCGACGAGGCCGGGGATGACACCCGCCAGGAACATCCGCCCGACCGACACGTCCGTCGCCGCCGCATAGACCACCATGACGATCGACGGCGGGATCAGGATGCCGAGGGTGCCGGCATTGGCGATGATGCCGGACGCGAACTCCTTGGAGTAGCCGACCTGGCGCATGCCGGCGATGGCGATGGTTCCGATGGCGACGACCGTCGCCGGCGAGGAACCGGACAGCGCCGCGAAGAGCATGCAGGCGAGCACCGAGGCCATCGCCAAGCCGCCGCGGAACGAGCCGATGGTGGCGATGGCGAAGCGGATGATGCGCTGCGCGACGCCGCCGGTCGACATGAAGGCCGAGGCGAGGATGAAGTAGGGGATCGCCAGCAGCGTGTAGTTCTGCGACGCGGTGTAGAGCTGCTGTGCGACCGAGGAGATCGAGTCGTTGGAGAAAAAGGCGATCAGGAGCAGCGAGGAGAGGCCCAGCGAGATCGCGACGGGGACGCCGATCAGCAGGAAGATGAAGACCAGCGCAAAGAGGATCCCGGCTTCCATCAGTCCCTCAGAACATCTTTGTTTTCATTGACGAGGTCTTCGGCTTCGTGGCTGGCGATGACCAGCTCGCGCTTGCCGGTGGCGATCTCCACCAGCGCCTGCACGGCCCGCATGGCGAAGAGGCCGAGGCCGATGGGCAGGATCAGGTAGGCGACCCAGCGGTGCACCCGCTGCTGGCCGGCCCACTCCTGCATGAAGCCGGGATAGATCAGGTCGTCGAGCCCCAGCGGCAGCTTGAAGAAGCGGACCCAGTAGTCGACCGCGCCGCCGCCGCGCGAGGTGGCGCCGAGGTAGGTCAGCCACGTGCCGTGGATGAGGATCACCGCGTAGAGGAGGGCGGCGAAGGCGCCGAAGATCGCGAAGGCGCGGAAGACGGGTCGCGGAAAGACCCGGATCAGGGAGTCGATGCCGAGGTGAGCCGCCGTCTTCAGCCCGTAGCTCATGCCGAAGAGGATGAGCCAGGCGAACAGGATGCGGTTCAGCTCCAGCGCACCGGTGATGCCGGAGTTGAAGCCGTAGCGCAGCACGACCTGCACGAACGCGACGAGCACCATCAGCGCGAGGATGATCGCGATGAGCGATTCCTCGAAGGTGTTCATGACGCGGGGGGCGAGGCGATCGAGGAGGAAGTAGATCCCCACGAAGATCGCCAGGGCGCCCAACGGATAGTTGAGGATGAAATCGTACATGCGCGTCCCGTCGCCTCGCAGGGAAGGGCCGGCGGCGGCCGCCGGCCCCGGTGGTGAGCGTTACGAGTTGGAGTTGCCCGCCGCGACCGCCGCATCGATCAGGTCCTGGCCGATCTCGTCGGAGAACTGGGCCCACACCGGCTTCATCACGTCCACCCACTTCTGCCGCTGCTCGGGAGTCAGGGTGCGGATCTCGCCGCCGGCGTCGACGATCTTCTGCTTGGCCTCTTCGTTGAGGTCGTTCGAGCGGGCGTTGTACTCGTCCGCCACCTCGTTGAAGAGGGTGACGAACTGCTCACGCGTCTCGTCGTCCAGGCTGTCGAGGAACTCCTGGGTCGTGACCGCGAAGTAGGTCAGCACCTGGTGGTTGGTCTCGGTGATGCCGTCCTGCACCTCGAAGAACTTCTGCGTATAGATGTTGGTGTAGGTGTTTTCCTGGCCGTCGACGACGCCGGTCTGCAGCGCGCCGTACACCTCGTTGAAGGCGAGCTTCTGGGCGTTCGCGCCGAGCGCCTCGATCATCGCCTGGGCGACGTCGGAGGTCTGCACGCGGAACTTCAGGCCCTTGGCGTCGGACGGGTCGATCAGCGGCTTGTCGGCCGAGAACTGCTTCAGGCCGTTGTTGATGTAGCCCATGCCGACGTAGCCGTAGTCCGACATCGAGGTCAGCAGGCTCTGGCCCTCTTCGGACTTCACGAAGCGGTCGACCGAGGCGATGTCGGGAAAGAGGAAGGGCAGGTCGAAGAGGCCCAGCTTGCGGGTGTAGGCGCCGAACTTCGACAGCGAGGGCGCGGCGAGTTGCACGTCGCCCAGGAGGAGAGCCTCCATCACCTTGTCGTCGTCGTAGAGCTGCGAGTTCGGGAAGACCTGCATGCAGGCCTTGCCGTTCATCTCTTCGTTGATGCGCTGGGCGAGGGCTTCGGCCATCTCCCCCTTGGGGTGGCCCTGAGCGGAGACCACGTGGCTGAACTTGATGACGGTTTCACCGCTGTCGCAGCCGTCTTGCGCCAGAGCCGGCGTCGCGCAGAGACCGAGTGCGACGGCGGCGGAAAGGAAGGACTTCATAACGCTCCCCACATGTCTTTGTTGTGCCACCCTGTTTGCCATAATTGCCTGCTCCCGCAAAGCGCGATATGCCGGAAGTAACGACGACAAAAGACACGATCGACAGCGTGCCTCGCGCGATGGCTGGCGCGACAAATGGCATTTCAATTCGGATGACGGAGGGTGAACGCGCGAACGTCCGGCGTTTCACCGCAAACAAGACTTAACATCTCAAGTATGGCTGCCGCGGCGGGACGGAATTGCTGCGGTCGAGGGGCGGCCGGTGCGGCGATGGTCGGCGCCGTCGATCCCGAACGGGTCACGGTCCCGTGCCGGGCGGCCGGGCGCATCGGGAGCCTTGCGGCGGGCCGAAGAGCGGCCGGCATGCGGCAAAATGCGCAGGGCCTGCCTGGAGCTGAAACCCGCGGCGGTGAAAATCGCAAAGGCGGTTGCAGGCGCGGCCAAAGCGCACTAGAGAATGCCGCGAAGCGGGCCGCGGTAGCTCAGTTGGTAGAGCACGTCATTCGTAATGATGGGGTCGGGGGTTCGAGTCCCTTCCGCGGCACCATCCTTCCCTCGGTGCCCCGCCTTTTCCGTCACGCAGCCGTCCGTCTCCGCGCCTCGCCGCCGGCGCGTCAGGCGGTGCCCGACGCCTTGTCGCGGATCACGTCCAGGAACGCCGGTCCGTAGTCGCGCAGCTTACGCTCGCCGACGCCGTGGACCCCGCGCAGCTGGTCGGACGTCTGCGGCACCTTCGCCGCCATCTCGATCAGCGTGCGGTCCGAGAAGACGACATAGGCCGGCACGTCCCGCTCGTTGGCGAGCTCGCGCCGCAGACCCTTGAGTGCGGCGAGCAGCGCCTCGTCGTAGTCCGTCGGCAGCTCCTTGGCCGCGGTGGAGGACTTGGGCGCCTTGTCCTTCAGCGACATCGTGTCCTTGCGCAGGAGCACCGTGTCCTCGCCCTTCAGCACCCGCCAGCCGGCGTTCGAGATCTTCCAGGCGTGGTAGTCGTTCGGGTCCGGCACCGCGAGGCCGATGCCCTCCAGTTGCCGGAAGATCGACCGCCACACCTTCTTCGATTGGTCCGCGCCGACGCCGAAGGTCTTGATCGTGTCGTGGCCGTGCTTCTCCACCTTCTCCGAGCGCTCGCCGCGAAGCACGTCGATCAGGTGCTCCATGCCGAACCGCTCGCGCGTGCGCGCGACCGCCGACAGCGCCTTCTGTGCCAGCACGGTCGCGTCGAAGGTCTCCACCGTGCCGTGGCACATGTCGCAGTTGCCGCACGGCGCGGTCGCCTCGCCGAAATAGGCCAGCAATTGCACCCGCCGGCAGGCCGGGGCCTCGAACAGCCGCACCAGCGCGTTGAGCTTCTGCCGCTCGACCTCCATGACGGCCTCGGGCGCGTCCGACTCCTCGATCCACTGGCGGAACTGGCGCACCTCGCCGAAGCCGTAGAGCGCATGCGCCGTCGCCGGCAGCCCGTCGCGCCCCGCCCGGCCGATCTCCTGGTAGTAGGACTCGATGTTCTTCGGCAGCTGCATGTGGAAGACGAAGCGCACGTCCGGCTTGTCGACCCCCATGCCGAACGCCACCGTCGCCACCACGATCACCCCGTCCTCGCGCACGAAGACGTCCTGATTGTGGTCGCGCTCCTCGCGCGTCAGCCCGGCGTGGTAGGGGACGGCGTTGTAACCCTTGGCGGCCAGGAAGGCGGCCGTCTCGTCCACCTTCTTGCGCGACTGGCAGTAGACGACGCCCGCCTCGCCGCCGTGCGATTTCAGGAAGGAAAGGAGCTGCGCCCGGCCGTCGTCCCGCTGGCTCATCGCCAGCGAGATGTTCGGCCGATCGAACGAGCGCACGAACACGCTGCAATCCGCCTCGAACAGCCGCTCGGCGATGTCCTCGCGCGTCACCTTGTCGGCCGTCGCGGTGAAGGCCACCGTCTGGCGGATGCCGAGGTCGCGGCGGATCTGGCCGATCTGCCGATACTCGGGCCGGAAGTCGTGCCCCCATTGCGAGACGCAGTGCGCCTCGTCCACCGCGATCATCGCGATCGGCGCCTCGCGCAGCCGCTCGATCGTCTCCACGTGGGCGAGCCGTTCGGGCGAAATGTAGAGCAGCTTGAGGTCGCCGCCGATCGCCCGCTGGAGGGTGCGCCAGTTGTCCTCGCGGTCGTTGGCCGAGTTCAGCGAGGCGGCGGCGATCCCCTGCGACTGCATCGCCAGCACCTGGTCGCGCATCAGCGCGATCAGCGGCGAGACGACGATCGTGACGCCCGGCTTGATCAGCGCCGGCAACTGGTAGCACAGGCTCTTGCCACCGCCCGTCGGCATCACCGCCAGGACGTCGCCGCCGGCCAGCACCGCCTCGACGATGTCGCGCTGGCCGGGACGGAAGTCCGAAAAGCCGAAGACCTCGTGGAGGATCTCGTCGGCCGAGCGGGGAGGGGCGTTGGCGTCCGCGGTGTCGAACAACGAGGCGGTCATGTCGCCATGGGTCATGAGCGGGTCCTCGCCTGCGGCAGCCTCACCAGCGCCAGGGGCGCGGCCGGTCCACCAGCGCGCCGGTGAGGTATGGGACCACGAGGTTGAGCGCGCTTTCCGCCGCGAACCGCAAGGTCGGCGCCCCGTCCACGGCGTAGACGACGCCGTTGCGCACCATCGACCCGCGCGAAAAGGCCAGCGCCGCGGCGACGATGAGGCCGACCGACCCCAGCACCACGATCTCCAGCGCCAGCGAGCGCACCTGGTTCTGCCCCAGCCGGTAGACCACCCACAGCGGCACCGCGCACAGCACCGCGAAGTTGGCGAGGCTGACGAGCGGCATCAGCAGCAACATGGCCGCCGCCACGTCCGTCTGGCGCGGGTCGGACAGGATGACCGTGACGAGAACGGGAACGAGCTGCATCAGCACGTACGTCGAAGCGGCGATGGCGAGGAACCCCCATGCGGCTGGGCGGTTCCCCTCGGTCATGGCACGGCACGAAAATGCTTCGAGAGTTTGAGCGACTGGGCCTGATAGTTGGACTTCAAGTCCTCGCCATACAAACGGTCGGGCAGCTCGACCATACGTTCATAGGCGAGCCTGGCCACGACCTGGCCGTGCTCCAGGATGAACGGCACCTCGCGCGATCGCACCTCCAGCACCGCGCGTGAGGCATGCCCCGCGCCGTGGCCGAAGCCGGGGTCGAAGAAGCCTGCATAGTGGACGCGGAACTCGCCGACCAACGGGTCGAAGGGCACCATCTCGGCCGCGTACGTCGGCGGGATCGAGACGGCCTCGCGGCTCATCAGGATATAGAACTCGTTGGGGTCGAGGATCAGCCGGCCGTCGGTCGCCTCGATCGGGTCCCAGAAGTCGCGCAGCGCCTCGGCGTCGCGCTTGTCGACGTCGATCACCGAGGTGTGCCGCTTGGCGCGGTAGCCCACCGGGCCGCCACGGGCCGACAGGTCGATGGTGACGTTGAGGCCGTCCTTGATCGCGGCCTTCGGGGCGGCGATCGGGCTCTCGCGGTCGAGCGCGCCGAGTTCGCCGTCGGTCAGCCGCGCGTCACCCTCGCGGAAACGGATCTGGCTGAGGCGCGAGCCGGCACGCACCAGGATCGGGAAGGTCCGCGGCGAGATCTCCAGCGCCAGCGCGCCGGAGTATCCGGCGGGCGCGAAGTCGAACCCCCCGGCACCGTCGGCGATGACGCGCGTGAAGACGTCGAGCCGGCCGGTGGAGCTCTTCGGGTTCGTCGACGCGGAGAGGTGCGGCGGCAGGTCGAGCCGCTCCATCAGCGGAACGAGGTAGACGCACCCTGTCTCCAGCACCGCCCCTTGGGTCAGGTCGATGGTGTGCAGGACCACGCGGGCGACCTTGTCGGCCATCGCCTCGCCGGACGCGGGCAGGAAGCTGGCACGGATCCGGTGCGCCTTGGTGCCGAGCCTGAGGTCGAGGCTCGCCGGTTGCAGCTGGTCGGCCGCGATCGGCTCGGTGGCCCCGAGCGCTCCTTCGTCGATCAACCGCGCGATCGCCTGTCGCGGCAAGATCCCTTCGGCCATACATCCTCCGTGCCCCCCTGCCATAGCAGCGGCCCGCTCTCCGCGCACCAGCCGCGACGCCGATTTTTGCCGCCCCCCGCGCGCCGGTTCACCGGATTCGTCATGCGCGGGGCGCCGCCGGGCCCCATGGTGGCGGCGAACGGCAGCGCCTTCGCTGACATTCGGCGCCGTGGCGATTAAGCTCCCCGCCGAGCCAAGGGGGAGGTCTCCATGTTTACGCCGCTCTTCGAGGGCCTGCGCGCCGAAGGCGTGCCCGTCTCGTTGCGGGAGTACCTGACCCTGCTGCAGGCGATGCACGGCGGCCTCGCCGACGACGACATCGAGACGTTCTACTACCTCGCCCGCGCGGCTCTGGTGAAGGACGAGACCAAGATCGACGCGTTCGACCGCGTCTTCGCGCGCGTCTTCCAGGGCCTGCAATCCCTCTCCGAGGCGGGCGACACGGTCGACGTGGCGCAGCTGCCGGAAGAGTGGCTGCGCGCGCTCGCCGACCGTGTCTTCACCGAGGAGGAGAAGGCGCAGATCGAGGCGCTGGGCGGCTTCGAGAAGCTGATGGAGACGCTGCGCGAGCGCCTCCAGGAGCAACAGGGGCGCCACCAGGGCGGCAACAAGTGGATCGGCACCGGCGGCACGTCACCCTTCGGTCACGGCGGCTACAACCCCGAGGGCGTGCGCATCGGCGGGCCCGGGCGGCACCGGCGCGCCGTGAAGGTGTGGGACAAGCGCGAGTTCCGCGACCTCGACGGCAACGTCGAGATCGGCACGCGCGCCATCCGGATCGCGCTGCGCAAGCTGCGCAAGCTCGCCCGCACCGGCGCGACCGAGGAGTTGGACCTTCCCGAGACCATCGAGGCGACGGCCCGCGAAGGCTTCCTCGACGTGCGCACCCGCCGCGAGCGGCAGAACGCCATCAAGGTGTTACTTCTCCTCGATATCGGCGGGTCCATGGATGACCACGTCAAAGTCTGCGAGGAGCTGTTTTCGGCCGCGAAGTCGGAATTCCACTCGCTGACGCAGTTCTACTTTCACAATTGCGTTTACGAAGGCCTGTGGACCTCCAACGCGCGCCGCCGCACCGAGGTCACGCCGACGATCGACGTGGTGCGCCGCTTCCCGCCCGATACCCGGCTCATCTTCGTCGGCGACGCGGCGATGAGCCCGTACGAGATCGTCGCGCCCGGCGGCTCGGTCGAGCATTGGAACGCGGAGGCCGGGGCGGTCTGGATGAACCGACTTCTCGGTCATTTTACCAAAGCTGCATGGATCAACCCGGTGCGAGGTGATCTATGGCAGTACACGCAGTCGACCGGGATCATGTCGGACCTCATGGAGGGGCGCATGTTCGAGCTGACGCTCTCCGGCCTGGACGCTGCCATCGACGCCTTGCGACGCTGAAGGTCAGCCCATGGACGCCACCCCCGAACGCGCCAAGACGCCCGCGCCCACCAAGGCGCCCGCCCGCCCGAAGCCGTTCACCGTGCTCCTGCGCGAGATCGCCGGGTTTCCCCTGCCGCCCGAGCACGAGATCGCGCACAAGCCGATCCCCGCCTCGCGCTTCATCCCGCTGACGCGCCAGGCGGTGACGGCGGACCTGTGCCGCGACATTCCGGGCGAGAAGGACGGTCAGGTGTTCGCCCTCGCGGCGCTGCGGCTGGAGCGGCACCGCAACCACGCCTACCGCGCCCTCGCCCGCGAGATGCGGCGCATCTACCTGCCGTTCAGTCCCGACGCCGACACGCTCAAGGTCTGTACCTTCGCCGACGACGAGCGGCTGGACATGGAGCGGCGCCTCTCCGACCTGACCGAGCACCTCCTGACGCGCGCCAACTACACCTCGCTCGAGACCGAGGAGATCGACGCCATCCTCAACGAGCAGTCGAGTTATTCGCTGCGCATCGAGGTCGACCTCGACGAGTACGACCTGCTGCACGTCTACGCGCGCGACGTCTACCTCACCCACCACGAGGTGCGCCGGCCCGAGACGGCGTTCCTGAAGACCTACCGCTACGACATCCGCGTCTACCGCCGGCTCTTCATCCTCCTGAAGCTGAAGTCCGACGCGGAGCGCGCGGCCGAGGTGGCGGCCAAGGAGGGGATCTCGGAAAAGGCCGCGCTCAAGCGGGTGGAGAAGCGACGCAAAAACCTGCCCACCGGGATGTCGACCGACAATATCTACATCAAGGTCTTCAAGGACATGCCCGAGCATGACCTGCAGATCCTCTTCCCCCTGCGCCGCGTCCAGTTCCGTCCGTTCGACAAAATCAAGTTCTACGCGACCGCCGGTGGCGGCACCGCGTTCGGCGTCTTCAGCACCACGGGCAAGGTCGTCGCCGCGACGAACCCGATCGCCGCGGTCGGGGCGCTGGTGGCCTTCGGCGGCCTGCTGGCGCGGCAGGTGACCGGCTTCTTCAACCAGCGCAATCGCTACATGATGGAGCTGTCGCAGAAGCTCTTCTTCCACAACCTCGCCAACAATCGTGCGGCACTGACGCTGCTGTTGGACCGGGCGGAAGAGGAGGACGTGAAGGAGGATCTCATCACGCTCTACTTCCTCGCCGGCGAGACGGTGGAGGAAGCGGAGCTGATGGCCAGGAAGCGCCGGATCGACGAGGCGATCGTCGAACGCTACGGCGTCTCGGTCGACTTCGAGATCGAGGACGCGCTGCGCCGGCTGCTCGCCGACGGCGTGGTGACGAAGGTGGGCAGCGCGTTGCAGTTCCTCACCTTCGCCGAGGCCGCCGCCCACTACGACCGGCTCCTCGCTGCGCACGACGACGAGGACGCGCGCCATATCCAGGAGGACCCGTCGCCGGACGACTGCGACGCGACCGGCGTGCTCGAGGCCTGAGCCGCGCTACGGGGTGATCAGACCGTCGAAGCGGATCGTGTCGAGGCCGAAGCCGAGGGTGAAGACCGCCGCGGTCGACGTCGGGAAGCCGTGGGCGAGGTTGCCTCCGTCGGCCCCCGCGAAGTCGAGCGCCAGCTCGTGGACCGAGGGGTTGTGGCCGATCACCAGCACCCGCTGGCCGCTCGTCTTGCGCAGTGCGTCGCGCAGGTCCAGCGCGTCCGCCTCGTAGAGCGAGCGGCGCAGGTGGACCACGCAGTCGCTGCCGACGTGCGGCAACACCGCGCACAGCGTGTCGCGCGTGCGGCGGGCGGCGGAGCAGAGCACGGTGTCGGGCACGAGGCCGTGCTCGGCGAGCTGGCGGGCGGTGGAGTCGGCCTCGCTCCAGCCGCGCTCGACGAGCGTGCGGTCGTAGTCGAGCTTGTCTTCGCCGGCCTCGGCCTTGGCATGACGCATGATGATGAAATAGCGCATCAGCGGCGCGCCCGGTCGAGGAAGGCCAGCCGCTCGAAGAGGTGCACGTCCTGCTCGTTCTTGATCAGCGCGCCGTGCAGCGGCGGCAGGATGTTGCCGGCCTTCTTCTCCGCGATGGTCGACGGATCGAGGTCCTCCACCACCAGGAGCTTGATCCAGTCCAGCAATTCCGACGTCGAGGGGCGCTTTTTCAGCCCCGGCACGTCGCGCAGCGCGAAGAAGGTCTCCAGCGCCTCGCGCAGCAGCTCCTTCTTCAGGTCGGGGAAGTGGACCTCGACGATGGCGGCCAGCGTCTGCGCGTCGGGGAACTTGATGTAGTGGAAGAAACAGCGGCGCAGGAAGGCGTCCGGCAGCTCCTTCTCGTTGTTGGAGGTGATGATGACGACCGGGCGGCGCGCGGCCTTGATGTGCTCGCCGGTCTCCAGCACGTCGAACTCCATCCGATCCAGCTCGAGGAGGAGGTCGTTGGGAAACTCGATATCCGCTTTGTCGATCTCGTCGATCAGCAGCACCGGCCGGTCGTCGGCCACGAACGAGTCCCACAGCTTGCCGCGGCGGATATAGTTCGAGATGTCCGACACGCGCGGGTCGCCGAGCTGACTGTCGCGCAGGCGCGCCACGGCGTCGTACTCGTAGAGGCCCTCGCGTGCTTTTGTTGTGGATTTGATGTGCCACTCGATCAGCGGTGCGCCGAGCGCGGCGGCGACCTCGTGGGCGAGCACGGACTTGCCGGTGCCGGGCTCACCCTTCACCAAAAGTGGCCGTTCCAGGGCGATCGCCGCATTTACGGCGACCGACAGGTCCTTGGTCGCGACGTAGCTGGCCGAACCTTCAAATCGCATGGCACCTCTCAGGACTTCACGGCGACGCGGCCCGGACGGCCTCGTCCCAGGCGCCATGTTTCATGAGCCTCGGAGCGGGTTGCAGTGTCAAGGCAAGACGGTCAATTTCCCGGCCCGTGAACGGTTGCGGGACGGGGGAAAACGGGGCCAAGGCTTAGCCTGTCGCGAGGGGGTCGACATGCGCCGGTGCACCGGCGCAACAGTGTCGGTTAGCCGCGTAACGGTTTGTGATCTCTGCCCCTTCCAGCTTGCAATTGTTCCATAAGAGTGTATAGCGACGGCGCAGTAGCGGGGGTGATACGCGCGTGGTTGAGACGGTCGAAGAACGGGTCAACGGCGATTATCGTCCGAGCGAGGACGAACCGTTCATGAATGAGCGGCAGAGAGAGTATTTTCGCAAGAAACTGCTGGATTGGCGGTCCGATATCTTGCGGGAAGCGAAGTTCACGTTGGAGCAGCTCGCCGAGCGCGAGCGAAATCATCCGGACCTGACCGATCGTGCGACGTCCGAAGCGGACCACGCGATCGAGCTTCGGGCCCGCGACCGGCAGCGCAAGTTGATCGCCAAGATCGACTCCGCGCTCTCCCGGATCGAGGATGGCTCCTACGGATACTGCGAAGAGACGGGGGAGCCGATCGGCCTGCGCCGCTTGGACGCCCGCCCCATCGCCACTCTCTCCATCGAGGCGCAGGAGCGCCACGAACGCCGCGAACGCATCCACCGGGACGACTGATCCCGGCGGACATCCGATCCTCGGGTCGGCAGCGGCCGAGGCGCCGCGTCAGGCGCCTCGGCCACACGAATCAGGCATAATGCGGGGATGAACGCCATTCCGCCCCGTCTGGTCGACACACCGTCCGACGCGCCCGCGCGTCGATGTTCCGCGCCCGCCTCGGAGACGAGCCTCGTCACCGTCGGCGCCTTCGCGGCGCTGTCCGGCGCCGCCGCGTCGATGGCGTTCGGCGGGCCCGCGGCGCTCTCCGGCACACTCGCGCTCGCTGCCCTCGGTGCGGCAGGATACGGCGCATTGCGCCATCTTCGCCCCGCGACGGCCACCGCCCCGCCCGCTTCGCGCGTCCTCGCCACACCCGCCGGCCCGATGGCCGTGACGACCGTGACGGGCGCCCTCGTCGCCACCAACGCCGCGTTCGCGGATTTGATGGAGGCGCGCGGCTGCGAGGCACATCCGGACGCGCTCGCCGCCGGTCCGGACGCCGCGCTGGCCCTCTTCGCGCTGCGCCGCCGGGCGATGGCCGAGGGCGAGGCGGACGGCTTCTTGCCGCCGGATCTCTTCGCCCGCCTCACCTGCCGCGACGGGCGCATCGTCCACCAGTTCGAGCCCGCGGCGCCCGGCGCCGTTCCCGCCGGCACCGCGCTGGGGCAGACCCTGGTCGACATCGTCCCCGCGGCCGCCGCCGTCGCCGACCTCGAAGGCACCATCCACGCCGCCAATTCGCGCTACCACACCCTCGCCGGCGAGGGGGCCAACCTCGCCGACGGACTCGTCGCCGAGGACGGCGTGGTCGGCCGCCTGGTGCGCCAGGCCCACCAGCACGGCACCAGCCGCACCGACGCGACGTTGCGCCACACGCCCGGCCGCCGCGTGCGCCTCTCCGCCAACCCCTTTCCGGGGCGCGAGGATCGGGTGATGATCGTCCTGTCC
Organism: Acuticoccus sp. I52.16.1; assembly: GCF_022865125.1. Classification (NCBI taxonomy): domain Bacteria; kingdom Pseudomonadati; phylum Pseudomonadota; class Alphaproteobacteria; order Hyphomicrobiales; family Amorphaceae; genus Acuticoccus; species Acuticoccus sp. I52.16.1. The sequence continues at coordinate 3,310,128 of NZ_CP094828.1, forward strand.
GACGTCACCGACCAGTCCGAGCTGGAAGCGCAGATCGCGCAGAGCCAGAAGATGCAGGCGATCGGCCAGCTCGCCGGGGGCATCGCGCACGATTTCAACAACGTGCTGCAGGCGATCATCGGTTTCTCGGACCTGCTGTTGCAGAGCCACCGCCCGTCGGACCCCGCCTTCCGCGACATCATGAACATCAAGCAGTCGGCGCAGCGGGCGGCGGGACTCGTCAAGCAGCTCCTCGCCTTCTCGCGCCGGCAGACGCTGCGGCCCACCGTCCTCAACCTCAACGACGTCGTGGCCGACCTCTCCATCATGCTCGACCGCCTACTGGGCGAGACGGTGAAACTGGAGCTGGCCTACGGGCGCGACCTGTGGCCGGTTCTGGCCGACCTCTCCCAGATCGAGCAGGTGGTCATCAACCTCTCGGTCAATGCGCGCGATGCGATGAAGGGAGGCGGCACGCTCACCATCCGCACCCGCAACGTGCCCGCCGGGGAAGCGGAGAGCGACGGCGCGGACGAGGTCCCCGGCGACACCGTGCTGGTCGAGATCGAGGACGTCGGCACCGGCATGCCGCAGGAGATGCTGGACAAGATCTTCGAGCCCTTCTTCACCACCAAGGCGACCGGGGAGGGCACCGGGCTCGGCCTGTCCACCGTCTACGGCATCGTCAAGCAGACGGGGGGCGCCCTGTCGGTCAAGAGCGAGGTCGGGACGGGGACGATCTTCCGCATCTACCTGCCGCGCACGGAGGTCGCCGAGCGTTCGCCCGCCAGCGCGGAGAGCGAGCGCGCGCCCGCCCCCAGCGGCGACCTCACCGGCTCGGCCACGCTGCTGCTGGTGGAAGACGAAGAGGCGATCCGCACCTTCGCCGCCCGCGCCCTCACCGCGAAGGGCTACCGCGTGCTGTCGGCCGAATCGGGTGTCGAGGCGGCGGAGATCTTCGCCGAGGAAGGCGACGCGATCGACCTCGTGGTCACCGACGTCATCATGCCGGAGCTGGACGGGCCGAGCCTCGTCAAGAAAGTGCGCGCCGAGCGACCCGACCTCAAGGTTCTCTTCATGTCCGGTTACGCCGATGGCGCCTCGCTGGACGAATTGCCCGACGCCCAGTTCCTCGCCAAACCCTTCACGCTCAAGGCTTTGGCGGAGGCCGTGAAGCGCGAACTGGGGCGCAGCTGAGGCCCCGGCGCGATCGCCGCGGGTCTTGATTTCTTCCTGTGTGAATCTTTGGGCGAGGGCTCTTCGGCGCCCGCCCGACGCGATAGGTTGCGATTGCCAGAGCAGATCGCCCGATGGGTTAACGCAATCTTAACGTGCCGAACAGATTGCGAACGCCGCCGGTTTGTGTAACACTGAAATCCAATCAAGGTGGGCCTAAACTATGAAGCGCAAAGGATCAGCGATGGCGCAGTCGGATCTACGCCTGGTTGAGGGGTCGTCCGTGGACAAGACGAAAGCGCTGACGGCGGCGATCAGCCAGATCGAGCGCTCGTTCGGCAAGGGCTCGATCATGAAGCTCGGCGCCGGGCAGACGATCGAGGTCGAGACCGTGTCGACCGGCTCGCTCGGGCTCGACATCGCCCTCGGCATCGGCGGCCTGCCCAAGGGCCGCATCGTCGAGATCTACGGACCGGAGTCGTCGGGCAAGACGACGCTCGCCCTTCACACCGTCGCCGAGGCACAGAAGAAGGGCGGCATCGCCGCGTTCATCGACGCCGAGCACGCGCTCGACCCGATCTACGCCCGCAAGCTCGGCGTCCAGGTCGACGATCTGTTGATCTCCCAGCCGGACGCCGGCGAGCAGGCGCTCGAGATCGCCGACACGCTCGTCCGCTCCGGCGCGGTGGACGTCCTGGTGATCGATTCGGTGGCCGCGCTCACCCCGCGCGCCGAGTTGGAAGGCGAGATGGGCGACCAGCTCCCCGGCCTGCAGGCGCGGCTGATGAGCCAGGCGCTGCGCAAGCTGACGGGCTCGATCTCGCGCTCGCACACCATGGTCATCTTCATCAACCAGATCCGCATGAAGATCGGCGTGATGTTCGGCTCGCCGGAAACGACCACCGGCGGCAACGCGCTGAAGTTCTACGCCTCCGTCCGGCTCGACATCCGCCGCATCGGCGCCATCAAGGACCGGGACGAGGTCGTCGGCAACCAGACCCGCGTGAAGGTGGTGAAGAACAAGCTCGCCCCGCCGTTCCGCGAGGTCGAGTTCGATATCATGTACGGCGAGGGCGTCTCCAAGCTGGGTGAGCTGCTCGACCTCGGCGTGAAGGCCGGCATCGTCGAGAAGTCGGGTGCCTGGTTCTCCTACGACTCGCAGCGTCTCGGTCAGGGGCGTGAGAACTCCAAGCAGTTCCTGCGCGACAATCCCGAGATCGCCAACGCCATCGAGGCCGCGGTCCGGCAGTCCGCCGGCATCATCGCCGACAAGATCGCCGGCGTCCCGGAAGACGACGCCGACGGCGACGCCGATGCCGACAGACCCGACGAAGACGGCTACGACGCCGGCGAATAGGCGGCGCGGGCCACGCGCCCGGAACTGACGACGGAGGGCGCGCCTTGGCAACCATGGCGCGCCTTTTTTCGTCGCAGGAGCGACGCGGCGCGCCCGTCCGTCAGGCAGGGCGCCTCGGGGGTGAGCCGGCGGCCTCAGGCCGCGGCGGCCGCCATGTCCCGGCGCAGGCTCGCGGCGAAGTCGGGGTAGGTCTCCGACAGCTCGTCGAGGACGCGTGTCCGAAGGAGGTGCGTCACCTCGGGCGATGAGGCCGGCGTCGTGACGGGGGCCGGCGCGTGGTCGAAGCGGAAGCCCGTCGCGGCCACGACCTCGTCCAGTGTGTGGCCGGGGTGGAGGGACCGCAGGGCGAAGCGCCGGCGGGCCTTGTCGAAGTCGAACAGGCCCTTTCCGGTCAGGAGCGCGTACGGGCCGCCGGTGCGGAAGGTGCCCGGCTCGCTCACACCCGGCGCGGAGACGAAGTCCACCTTCGGCACGAAGACGCGCGGGGAGTGCTCCTCGCGGAAGAGGATCACCCGCGGGATCACGTAGTAGAGGTAGGCCGATCCGAACGAGCCCGGCCAGCGCACGTCCACCTCGGGATATGTGCCGGCGCCGACCAGGTTGATGTTGGCCTCTCCGTCGATCTGTCCGCCGCCGAGGAAGAAGGCATCGATCCGCCCCTGTCCGGCGCAGTCGAACAGCTCGACCCCGCCGTTGGTGAAGAAGTTGTGCCGGACCGAGCCGAGGATCGAGAGGCGCACCGTCGGCTTCCCGGCCGCCTCGTCCAGCGCCCGGCGCAGCATCGCCCCCGCCGCCGGGATCGGCGAGGAGGCGCCCACCGCCACATGCCGCACCCCCGCCAGCAGCTCGGCGATGGTGGCGATCAGCACGGTGCGATCGGTGGCGCTCATGCCGGCACCCGGCCCATCAGCGCGTCGATATAGGCCGCCAGCGCCTCCGGCGAGCGGGCGGCGGCGGCGTAGGCCTTCACGGCGGCGACGTCGGTCTCGTACTCGCCCCACAGCGCCAGCGGTGCGGCGCCGCCCGGGGCGAGGCCGATCCCGTCGACATACAAAGCGGGGAGGGTGCCGGCGGCGCTCGCCTCGTCGGCCATCAGGTCGGTGTCGAGGATACGCTCCACCGTGACGATGGTGCGGCGCGCGGCGTAGGCCATCGTCGCCAACTCGCGCCGCCGGCCGATGGCGACGTTGCCGAAGCGGTCCGCCGCCGGCGCGTGGAAGAGCGCGACGTCGGGCACGATGGCCGGAATCAGCACCACCGGGTCGCCGGCGTCGGCGAAGGGGTTGTCGATGACCCGCCAGTCGGGTCGGTTGGCGAGGATGTCGGACCCGATCAAGCCGCGCATCGGCAGGAACGGGGCGCCCTTCTGCGCCGCGATCAGGCCGGCGTGGATCGCAGGGCACGTCGCGTCCAGCACGCGCACGGCGCCGGAGCGGACCGCGCGGCCGAACGCCGGGGCGCCGCCCGCCTCGCCCAGCGTCACCGCGCTCGTCTCCACCGTCGCCACCGCGCCGGCCCCGATCAGCAGATCGGCCTGGATGCCGCTGGTGGGGACGCAGACGAGGTGCAGGTCGCGCGCGCCACGGCGCAGCAGCGGACCCACCATCGCCATCGACACGCCGGCATAGTCGGCAGGGATGGCGAGCTTGGCCCCGTCCGGGATCGCCTCGGCCAATCGGTCGAGCGGTGTCTCGACGGTCATGATGCGTGCCCTCCGGATGGATCTTGGATTTGTGCCGGTTGTCTCGCGTTTGCGCACGGGCGGCAAGGGGACGCGGTCCGCCGCCGCCCCCACGGGGGGAGGGAACTTGCAGCCACATCCAGGAATTGATCAAACGAAGGAGATTGCAATATGGCACCGACCATTACGATGAGCCGTGGCCGTGACCGGTCCTACTCGGCGGCTCCCTCGACGGCTGAACTCGACAAGCTGGCGCACCTCTTGGACTCGAAGTTCAGGTTCATGGGCGTGCGCTTCGGGCTCGACTCGGTCCTCGGTATCGTGCCGGGCGTGGGCGACCTCGCCGGGCTGGCGATATCGGCCTACCTCATCGGCCAGGGGTACCGGATGGGGGCGCGCAAGCGGACCTTGGCGCGAATGGCCGCGAACGTCGCGGGTGATTCGCTGATCGGCTCGATCCCCATCGTCGGCACCGTGGCCGACGTGATGTGGAAGGCCAACAACGCCAACATGCGCCTGCTGAAGCGCGATCTGGCACGGCCGGGTGCGATGCGTCGCAACTAGGAACCACCCGCGCGGCAGAAAAGCCGCGCGGACGCCGCTCAGCGGAGCGCGTGCCGCCTCACCGGTGGAAGCCGCGCGCCGTCGTGCCGCCGTTGGGTCCGCGGCGCACCACGCCGCAGCCGTGGCCACGCGCGCACCCGCCCGCCGCACCGGCGGTTCCGCCGTTGGGGCCGACCACCCGCCGCGCGCCGCCGCACCCGTTGGGGCCGCAACCGCCCGCGGACGTGACCGTCCCGCCGTTGGCGCCGGTGACGCGCCGCGCCCCACCGCATGCGGCGCCGACGCAGCCGGCCACCGCGCCGCCGGAGGCGTGCGGGGCGTAGGCGGTCCAGCGGCCGTACCAGGGATAGGCGGTATAGTAGCTGTTCCAATAGGCCTTGGAGAAGCCGACGACGGTGATGCCCACCGCCGCCGCCGTGGCCGCGGAGACGACCACGCCCCCGCTCGGCCCGGTGGCGGTGATGTAGGACGCGGATACCCACCCGCGCGCCGTGCCGTAGCCGATGTCGCACCACGCATAGGAGCTGATGCACCCGTAGGTGACGATTTGCGCTCCCGCCGGAACCACGGTGACGACGGGGTACGATGTCGCCGGTCCTGCGCGCAGGTTGACGTTGCTGGTCGCGACCGACGGTGTCGCCGCCCGGGCGGTGCTCGGCGCCATGCTCGCCACGGCCAGCGCGAGGAGGACGAGCACGCCGGCGCGCAAGTCGGCGATGCAGTGGCGGCGCGTGTGGTCGACGCTCTCGGAACAGCTCACTTGTTCATGACCTTGGCGATGGCGGAGCGGCAGCCCGGCGTCACCGCCGCGGCATTCTCTTGCAGGCAGGCCGCGATGCGGCCCTTGCCGCGCGGCACGTCGGGGCAGATGCGTTTCACGTCGGCCTGGCAGGCGGCGGCGACGGTGCGGGCCTCGGCGCGCGTTAGCTGCGGGGGCTGCTGCTGGGCCCATGCGGGCGCGGCGGCGGCGAGCGCGAGGAGGCCGATCGCGGCGGCTCCGGCGATGGAGGGCGAACGGGTCGATAAGGTCATGCGTGTCTCCGATGCAGCGAAGGGGGGACCGTCCGGGCGGCGACGAAGCGGGGAGACTGCGCGGCCGATGTCACCGGACTTCGACCGGACGGCATCAGTGCGTTCCAAAATGTCGCCTAGCTATATCGCTTTGTAACAGCGACCGGTTTGGAGCGGGACGAGGGGAGACCGCGCCGGGATGCGGCGCGGCCGTCGGTGTCAGGCGGCGCCTTCCATCGCGGTGGCGATGGCGGCGATCGCCTCGTCGGCCTTGTCGGCGTCGGGGCCGCCGGCCTGGGCCATGTCGCGCCGGCCGCCGCCGCCTTTGCCGCCGAGCGCGGCCGAGCCGGCCCGCACCAGGGCGACGGCGTCGAACCGCTCGGCGAGATCCGGCGAGACCGTGACCACCACGGACGCGCGGCCCTCCTCGCGGCCGACGATGGCGACGACGGCGGAACCGGCGGCGGTGCGCGCCTCGTCGGCCAGACCCTTCAGCGCCTTGCCGGGCAACCCGTCGACCACGCGGCCGACGAATGTGACGCCGGCGATCTCGCGCGCGGCGTCCGCCTGGGCCGGACCGGCCAGCGCCAGCTTCTTCTTCGCCTCTTCCAGCTCGCGCTCGAGCCGGCGGCGCTCCTCGACCAGCACCTCGACGCGGGCGGGCGCCTCGTCCGGCGCGACGCGCATGGCGCCGGCGACGGCGCGCAGCTTTTCGCGTGCGCCGGAGAGGTGGCGCCGCGCGGTTTCACCCGTCAGCGCCTCGATGCGGCGAACGCCGGCCGACACCGCCGCCTCTTCGACGATGGTGATGAGGCCGATATCGCCGGTGCGGGCGACATGGGTGCCGCCGCACAGCTCCACCGAGAAGCGCCGGTTCCCCTCGCGCCCCATGGAGACGACGCGGACCTCCTCGCCGTACTTCTCGCCGAAGAGGGCGCGCGCGCCGGACTCGATCGCGTCGTCCACACCCATGATGCGGGTGTCCACCACGTCGTTCTCGCGGACGCGGCTGTTGGCGGCGCGCTCGACGGTGGCGATCTCCTCGTCGGTGATCGGCCGGGGCTGGGCGAAGTCGAAGCGCAGGCGCTCCGGCGCGACCAGCGAGCCTTTCTGCGCGACATGGTCGCCCAGCACCTGACGCAGGCACTCGTGCAGGATGTGCGTGGCCGAGTGGTTGGCGCGGATCATGTCGCGCCGCTCGTCCTCCACCTGGAGGGTCATCGCGTCGCCCACACCGAGGGTGCCGGCCTCGACCGTGCCGCGGTGGACGAACAGCCCGTCGGCGAGCTTGGCGGTGTCGCCGATCGCGAACCGGGTGGCGCCGGCGAAGGCGGTCCCCTGGTCGCCGACCTGGCCGCCGGACTCGGCGTAGAACGGCGTCTGGTTGAAGACGACCCGCGCCTCCTGGCCGGCGTCGACCGACTGCACCTCGGCCCCGTCCACCACGATCGCGGCGACGGTGGCATCGGCGCGGGTGGTGTCGTAGCCGAGGAACTCGGTCGCGCCGACGCGGTCGCGCACCGCGAACCAGACGCGCTCGTCCGCCGCGTCACCCGAGCCGGACCAGTTGGCGCGCGCCTTCTTCTTCTGCTCCTCCATCGCGCTGTCGAACCCGGCGCGGTCGACCTTGATGCCGCGCGGGCGCAGGGCGTCCTCGGTCAGATCGTAGGGGAAGCCGTAGGTGTCGTAGAGGGTGAAGGCGGTCTCGCCGGGGAGCGAGGCACCCTGCGAGAGCCCCCCGGTGGCCTCCTCCAGCAGCGAGAGGCCGCGCGTCAGGGTGCGGCCGAAGCGGATCTCCTCCTGCTCCGTCGTCTCGATGATGAGGGCCTCGGCCCGCTGCAGCTCGGGGTAGGCCTGGCCCATCTCGCGGGTGAGCGCGGGGACCAGCTTGTGCAGCACCGGCTTGGTGGCGCCCAGCATGTTGGCGTGGCGCATGGCGCGGCGCATGATGCGGCGCAGCACGTAGCCGCGGCCTTCGTTGGAGGGGAGAACCCCGTCCGCCATCAGGAAGCCGAGCGCGCGCAGGTGGTCGGCGATCACCTTGAACGACGGGTTGAGCGTTCCGTCCGCATTGCGCGACTTGACGCCGATCGCGTCCTCCGCCGCTCCGATCAGGCCGCGGAAGAGGTCGATCTCGTAGTTGTCGTGCACGCCCTGGAGGATCGTCGCGATGCGCTCCAGGCCCATGCCGGTGTCGATCGACGGGCGCGGCAGGTCGACCCGTTCACCGGGGAGCTGCTCGTACTGCATGAAGACGAGGTTCCAGATCTCGATGAACCGGTCGCCGTCCTCCTCCGGAGAGCCCGGCGGGCCGCCCCAGATATGGTCGCCATGGTCGAAGAAGATCTCCGAGCAGGGACCGCAGGGGCCGGTGTCGCCCATGCGCCAGAAGTTGTCGTCCGTCGGGATGCGGATGATCTTCGAATCGGGCAGCCCGGCGATTCTTTTCCACAGGTCGAACGCCTCGTCGTCGTCGGCATAGACGGTCGCCAGCAGACGATCGGCGGGGAGGCCGAATTCCTTGGTGACGAGGGTCCAGGCCAGCTCGATCGCGCGATCCTTGAAGTAGTCGCCGAACGAGAAGTTGCCCAGCATCTCGAAGAAGGTGTGATGCCGCGCGGTATAGCCGACGTTCTCCAGGTCGTTGTGCTTGCCGCCGGCGCGCACGCACTTCTGCGAGGTCACGGCGCGATTGTACGGACGGTGCTCGGCGCCGGTGAAGACGTTCTTGAACTGGACCATGCCCGCGTTGGTGAACAACAAAGTCGGGTCGTTGCGCGGCACGAGCGGGGACGAGGAGACGACCTGGTGGCCGGCCTCACCGAAATAATCCAGAAATTTCGTGCGGATCTCGTTGACGCCGCTCACGAATGTCCCTCCAGCGGTCGGCGCGCCGGAATCGTCGAGGATCTTGGACCATCGCGGATCGGGAGGCGCGCATCGGTTTTCATGCGTTCCTCAGGTAGCGACAGCGGCGCCGGATGTCGACACGGGTCAATGCCTTAGTGTGGCCTTCTCGCCCACCATCTGCCCCATTTGCCTAAGACTTGGACTTGCGAAAGGCGTTTCCGCATGCATTGTAGCGGCAAGTGAAAGAAAGGATCGCTAAGATCCAATGGGAGGTTAGGTGGCGTTCGAGCAACTCGATTGTCCACGCGGCGAGGACGGTGCACGCCTGTTGAGCAGGCGCGATCTCGCTCGCGCGGATGGACTGTCGGAGGTCATCGCGGAGCGGGGCCCGGAACGTTGAGCGACATCGCGATCGAGACCAAAGGGCTGACGAAGCAATTCGGCGGTTTCTTTGCGGTTCAAGGCGTCGATCTCAAGGTCCGGCGTCACTCCATCCATGCTCTGATCGGGCCGAACGGCGCGGGCAAGAGCACCTGTTTCAACCTCATCACCAAGTTCCTGACGCCGTCCTCGGGCCAGATCTGGCTCAACGGCAAGGACATCACCAGCGTCAAGCCGGCGGCGCTGGCGCGGCGCGGCATGGTGCGCTCGTTCCAGATCTCGTCGGTGTTTCCGCACCTGACGTGCCGGGAGAACGTGCGCGTCGCGTTGCAGCGGCAGATGAAGAACTCCTACCGCTTCTGGACGCCGGAAGGGGTGCTGAACCAGCTCAACGACGAGGTGGACGAGATCCTGCAGTCCGTCGGCCTATACGACCTGCGGGACGCGCTGGCTGTCGAGCTGTCCTATGGTCGTAAGCGTTTGCTGGAGCTGGCCACCACGCTGGCGCTGAAGCCGGAGGTGCTCTTGTTCGACGAGCCGATGGCCGGCATGTCGACCGGGGACATCCAGCGTGTCGTCGACCTCATCCGCAAGGCCGCCGAGGGGCGTACCGTGCTCATGGTGGAGCACAACATGGGCGTCGTGGCGGACCTGTCCGATACCATCACCGTGCTGCAGCGCGGTCAGGTGCTCGCCGAAGGGTCCTACGAGGACGTCTCGAAGAACCCCGAGGTGATCGCCGCCTACATGGGAGGCCATGCGTGAGCGAACCGCTCCTGAAGGTCGCGGGCCTCAACGCCTGGTACGGGGAAAGCCACATCCTCCACGGCATGGACTTCGAGGTCCGCGCCGGCGAGGTGGTGACGCTGATCGGCCGCAACGGCGCCGGCAAGACGACCACGCTGCGCTCCGTCATGGGCATGGTGAAGAACCGCACCGGGTCGGTGCGTCTCAGCGGCACCGAGACGATCGGCATGCCGGCCGAGAAGGTCGCCCGGCTCGGTATGGCGCTGTGCCCGGAAGAGCGCGGCATCTTCTCCTCGCTCAACGTGACGGAGAACCTCACCCTGCCGCCGGTGATCGCCGAAGGCGGCATGTCGCTGGAGGAGGTGTACGATCTCTTCCCGATCCTCAAGGAGCGGGGCAAGAGCCAGGGCACCAAGCTGTCCGGCGGCGAACAGCAGATGCTGGCGATCGCGCGGATCCTGCGCACGGGCGCCAAACTTCTTCTGCTCGACGAACCGACCGAGGGCCTGGCCCCCGTCATCGTCGAGCAGATCGGTCGTACGATCCAAGAACTCAGAAAAAGACACTTCACCATTCTTCTGGTGGAGCAGAACTTCCGGTTCGCCTCTTCGGTGGCCGATCGGCACTACGTCGTCGAACATGGCAACGTGATCGACGAGATCGCCAATGAGGCGATCGACGAGAACCGCGAAAAATTGACCCAATATCTGGGCGTCTAACGGTTCGACCAACGAAAATTAGAGGGAGAGAAGAGCAATGGGTCTCAACAAGGTCCTTCTGGCCGGCGCCGCGGGTCTCGCCATGACGGTGAGCGCGCAAGCCCAGTATTCCAACGACGGCATCGCTCTCGGCGTGCTGACCGACATGTCCGGCGTCTACGCCGACGTCGGCGGCCAGGGCTCCGTCGTCGCCGCGCAGATGGCGATCGACGACTATGGCGGAGAGTTCAACGGCAAGCCCATCAAGCTCGTCTCGGCCGACCACCAGAACAAGGCCGACATCGGCGCCAACATCGCCCGCCAGTGGGCCGATACCGACGGCGTCGACGCGATCTTCGACATCCTGAATTCCGCCGTGGGCCTCGCGGTGCAGCAGGTCGCCACCGAGAAGAACATCGTCTCGCTGAACTCGGGCGCCGCGACCACCGCGCTCACCAACGAGCAGTGCTCGCCCAACGGCATCCACTACGTCTACGACACCTACGCCCTCGCCACCGGGACCGGCGGCGCGATGGTGAAGGAAGGCGGCAAGAGCTGGTTCTTCATCGTCGCCGACTACGCCTTCGGCCACGCCCTGGAGACCGACACGTCGAACGCCGTGAAGGGCGCCGGCGGTGAGGTGCTCGGCTCGGTCCGCGCGCCGCTGTCGAACCAGGACTTCTCCTCCTTCCTGCTGCAGGCCCAGGCCTCCGGCGCCGACGTCATCGGCCTCGCCAACGCGGGCGGCGACACGGTCAACTCCATCAAGCAGGCGCAGGAATTCGGCATCGTGGCGGCCGGGCAGAAGCTCGCCGGTCTCCTCATCTTCCTGACCGACATCCACGCGCTGGGCCTCGAGACCACCGAAGGTCTGACGATCACCACCGGCTGGTACTGGGACCTGAACGACGAAACGCGCGAGTTCGCGGATCGTTATGCCGAGAAGATGGGCGGCTCCAAGCCGACGATGGTCCACGCCGGCGTCTACTCCTCGGTCATGAACTACCTGAAGGCGGCCGAAGAAGCCGGCACGGACGACGGCAAGAAGGTCGTCGACCAGCTGCAGACGATGACGATCAACGACATGTTCGCCAAGAACGGCAAGATCCGCGAGGATGGCCTGCACTTCCACGACATGTACCTGGCGCAGATCAAGGCACCGTCGGATTCGAAGGGCGACTGGGACTACTACAATATCCTGGCGACCATCCCGGCGGCCGAGGCCTATCAGGCGCTCGACGACGTGCGTTGCCCGCTGCTCGAGAAGTAAGCCACCTGTCCGCCAATGAGAGCCGGCCCCCCGCCTTGGGGCCGGCGTCCCCGCGAAAGGCTTCGTCGTGATCGAATTCCTTGGCGTCCCGCTGCCGCTCTTCATGGGCCAACTGCTCATCGGGCTCATCAACGGGTCGTTCTATGCCGTCCTTTCGCTGGGGCTGGCGCTGATCTTCGGCCTTCTGAATATCGTCAACTTCGCGCACGGTGCGCTCTACATGGTGGGCGCGTTCGTCGCCTATCTGTTGTTGCAGATCATCGGCATCGGCTACTGGCCGGCGCTGATCCTGGCGCCCATCATCGTCGGAGCGTTCGGCATGGTGCTGGAGCGACTGCTGCTGCGCCCGCTGCATGACCTCGACCACCTTTACGGCCTGCTCCTGACCTTCGGCGTGGCGCTCGTGCTGGAGGGCACCTTCCGCCACTTCTACGGCGTGTCGGGCCTGCCCTACTCGATCCCCGATTCGCTGGGCGGGGCGCAGAAGCTGATGATTCCGTCCTGGATCACCGGCGGCGATCCGGCCTTCATGATGGCGCTGCCCAACTACCGCGCCTGGGTCATCGTCGCCTCGCTGATCGTCTGCACCGCCACCTACATCCTGATCGAGCGGACCAAGCTCGGCGCCATGATGCGCGCGGCCACCGAGAATCCGGACCTGGTGCGCGCCTTCGGCGTCAACGTGCCGATGCTCATCACGCTGACCTACGGGCTCGGCGTCGGGCTGGCCGCGTTCGCCGGTGTCCTCGCCGCGCCGATCTACTCGGTGAACCCGATCATGGGCTCCAACATCATCATCGTGGTGTTCGCCATCGTCGTCATCGGCGGACTCGGCTCGATCGGCGGTGCGATCATCTCCGGCTTCATGCTCGGCGTCATCGAGGGGCTGACCAAGGTGTTCTATCCCGAAGCGTCCAACGTCGTGATCTTCGTGGTGATGGCCATCGTCCTCATCGTGCGCCCGGCGGGCCTGTTCGGAAAGGCATCGTGATGGCCACGAACACCTCCACCATCAACTGGTTGGGCTGGGCCAAGTTCGCGGTCGCCGTCGCGGCCCTGATCGCGCTGCCGTTCTTCCTGTACCCGGTCTTCCTCGCCAAGGTGCTGTGCTTCGCGTTGTTCGCGGCGGCCTTCAACCTGCTGCTCGGCTTCGCGGGCCTGCTCTCGTTCGGCCACGCCGCCTTCTTCGGCTTCGCGGCCTACGTCTCGGCGCACACCGCCAAGGAATGGGGCTTCACGCCGGAGCTGGCGATCATCGCCGGCACGCTGACCGCCACCGTGCTCGGCACGCTGATGGGCCTGCTGGCGATCCGCCGCCAGGGCATCTACTTCGCCATGGTGACGCTGGCGCTGGCGCAGATGGTCTTCTTCATCTGCATCCAGGCCCCGTTCACGCACGGCGAGGACGGCATCCAGGGCGTGCCGCGCGGGCACTTCCTCGGCCTGATCAGCCTCGAGTCGAACTTCGCCATCTACTACTTCGTGCTCGCCGTCTTCCTGATCGGCGTCCTCGTCATCTACCGCGCGGTGCACTCGCCGTTCGGCCAGGTGCTGAAGTCGATCCGCGAGAACGAGCCGCGGGCGATCTCGCTCGGCTACGACGCCGACCGCTACAAGCTCCTCGCCTTCATCCTGTCGGCGGCGTTGGCGGGCATGGCCGGCTCCACCAAGGTGCTGGTCTTCAAGCTGGCCTCGCTGACCGACGTCGCCTGGCAGATGTCCGGCGAGGTGGTGCTGATGACCATGCTCGGCGGCGTGGGCACCATGCTGGGGCCGATCGTCGGCGCCTCGGTGATCGTCACCATGCAGAACTACCTCGCCGAGATCGGCCAGTTGACGCTGATCATCCAGGGCCTGGTGTTCGTCTTCTGCGTGCTTCTGTTCCGCCGTGGCATCGTCGGCGAGATCAGCCACCGCTGGGCGAAGCTGCGGGGCGGCGGCAAGGGCGAGAAGCCGCATCTGACGCCGGCCGCACCCACCCCGACCGCAGATCCTGCGAACGCCAAAGAAACGGTGAGCTGAACCATGCTCAATGTCCTCGTCACGGGCGCGGCCGGGTTCCTCGGCAGGGCCGTAGTCGAGGCGTTGATCCGGCGCGGCGGGCTGAACGGGCCGGACGGCGTCCAGCCACTCACCGCGCTGACCCTGGTCGACCGCGTCCCCGCCACGCCGCCGGCCGCCCCGGTCGATACGCGCGTGGTGGTCGGCAGCCTCGTCGACCACGACCTCGCCACTCTCATCGCGGACATCGACGTCATCATCCACCTCGCCGCGTTCCTGACCATCGAGTCGGAGCGCGACGTGGCGGCCGGCTACGATCTCAACCTGCATGTTCCGCTGCGGACGCTGGAGGCGGCGCGCGTCGCCGGGCGACGGCCGCGGATGGTGTTCCCGTCGTCCATCGCGGTCTTCGGCGGGACGTTGCCGGGCCGCGTCTCGGAGAACACGGTCTGCACGCCGCAGACGTCCTACGGCACCGCCAAGGCGATGGTGGAGTTGATGCTCTCCGACTACGCCCGGCACGGCTTCGTCGACGGGCGGGCCATCCGCATCCCCATCGTGGTGACGCGGCCCGGACTGCCCTCGCCGGTGGTGTCGGACATCGTCGGAGAGGTGATCCGCGGGCCGCTGGTCGGGCGCAAGGTGGTCTCGCCGCTCGACCCCGACGCCTCGTTCCCGATCGTCTCGGTGGAGCGGGTGGCCGAGAACGTCCTCAACCTTGCCGAGCGACCGGCGGACAGGTTCGGTGCCAGCCGCGCAGTGCACCAGCCGGGCCTGACGACGACGCCGCGCCAATTGGTCGAGAGCCTGGAGCGGCTCGCCGGGGAACGGTTAAAGGGGCGCGTGTCCTTCGCGCCGGATCCGGCGGTGACCCGCGTCGTCGCCGGCTGGCCGAGCGACTTCGCCTCCGACATCGACGATCCGCTCGTGGGTGACGCGGACGTCGACAGCATCGTGCGGCTGGCGCTGGCCCGCTTCGCGTAGGCGCCCCGGCGGCGCGAAAAGCTGGGGACCGCGCGTCGGCCGGCGCGCGCCGCCTTCCGCAATCCCCGCTCGATGCCGTAACCCTGGGCGCCGCGGAGGATGGGGTGACGACCTTTCGGTTCTTGCATGCTGCCGACCTGCACCTCGGCAGCCCGTTCAAGGGGCTCGCCGTGCGCGACCCGGCCGTCGCCGCGCGTTTCGCCCAGGCGACGCGCACCGCGCTGACGCGCCTCGTCGACGAGGCGCTCGCCGCCGAGGTCGCCTTCGCCGTCATCGCCGGGGACGTCTACGACGGCGCGTGGCGGGACAACCACGTCGGCCTCGTCTTCAACCGTGAGGTCTCGCGGCTGGCGCGGGCGGGGATCCCGACCTACGTCCTGCGCGGCAACCACGACGCCGACAGCGTGGTCACTCAGACCATCGCCCTGCCGGACAGCGTCCACGCCTTCGAGACGCGCCGGCCGACGACCTTCACCCTGCCGGACCTGAAAGTGGCGCTGCACGGCCAGGGCTTCGCCTCGCGGGCGGAGGACGCCAACCTCGTCGCCGCCTATCCGCCGGCCGTCGCGGGGCACTTCAACATCGGCGTCCTGCACACCTCGCTCACCGGCCACGCCGCCCACGCCACTTACGCGCCTTGCACCGTCGCCGACCTCGCCGCGCGCGGGTACGACTACTGGGCGCTCGGCCACGTCCACGACTTCGCGGTCGTCGCCGATGATCCTTGCGTCGTCTTCCCCGGCAACCTGCAAGGCCGCAGCGTGCGCGAGACGGGGGCCAAGGGCGCCGTCGTCGTCACCGTCGAGGACGGACGCGTCGCCGGCGTCGAGCGGGTGATCGTCGACGATGCCCGCTGGGCGCTCGCCGAGGTCGACATCACCGACGCGGCCGACATGCCTGCCGTGCTCGCCGCGGTGGAGGCGGCCGCCGAGGAGGCGGTGGCGGACCTCGGCGACCGCGTCCTGGCGCTGCGGGTGCGGCTGACCGGCCGCTCGGCGCTGCGCTCGGCGATCCTCGCGGCCAAGTCGCAGGTGACCGACGACATCCAGGCCGCCTGCCACCGCGTCCACGCCGAGATCTGGCTGGAGGCGGTCAAGGTCGACCTCACCGCCCCCGACACCGCTCCGGTCGATTTCGGCTTCGACCTCGCCGCCGCATTGCGCGACCTCGCCGCCGATCCCGAGACGCTCGCCCGCGCCGAGGCGACGATCGCCGAGATTGCGACCCGGCTCCCCGCCGGCCGCGCGGCGGGCGAGGCGCCGCTCGGCGAGGACGCCGCCGCGCTGATCGCTGAGGCGTGCGAGCTGGTCGCGACGCGGGCGCGCCGCTGATGCGCCTCTCCCGCCTCGCCCTCATCCGCTACGCCGCCTATACCGACCGCGCGCTCCAGTTCGCCCCGGAGGCGGCGCTGCACCTGGTCTACGGCCCCAACGAGGCGGGAAAATCCTCCGCGCTGCGGGCGATCTCGGACCTTCTGTTCGGCTTTCCGCACGCCAAGGAGGCCGACTTCCTGCATGCGGCGAAGGACCTGCGCCTCGGCGCCACGCTGACGAGCGCGGCGGGGGAGGCCATCGCCTTCCGCCGCCGCCGCGGCAACAAGGCGACCCTCCTGGCGGACAGCGACGCCGAAAGTCCCCTCAACGACGACGCCCTGGCGCCCTGGATCGGCGGGCTGACGCGCGAGATCTTCGGCGCCTCCTTCGGCCTCGACTCCGACACGCTGCGCGCCGGCGCCGAGGAGATGCTCAAGCCCGGCGGCGAGCTCGGATCGATCGTCATGGCGGCCGCCTCGGGCCTGGTGGGCCTCACCGAGCTGCGCACCGGCCTGGAGGCCGAGGCCGACGCGCTCTACGCCCCGCGCGCCTCGACCCGCGCCTTCAACGCCGCGCAGGCCCGCTACAACGCCGCGCGCGAGGCGGAGCGGGCGGGGGAACTGAAGCCCGGCGAATGGCGCGAGCTGAACCAGGCGATCGACCAGGCCGAGGCCGACCTCGCCCAGACCCGCGAGCGCCGCGAGACGGTGCTGACCGAGGAGAAGCGCATCGAGCGGCTGCGGGCACTGCGCGGCGTCGTCGCCGAGATCGACGCCGGCGCGGCCAGACTGGCTACCTACGGCGACCTCGACGCGGTCCCGGAAGGGCTGAGCGCCGCGCTCGACGAGCACCGCGCCGCCCTCGCCGACGCCGAGCGGCGCCTCGCCGAGGGGGCGGCGCAGCTCGACGCCGCGCGCCGCCAGCACGAGCGTATCGCGGTCGACGAGGCGCTGGTGGCGCACGCGGCCGAGGTGCAGGCCGTCTTCAGGGACAGCGGCGCCTACGCCGCCCTCGTCGAGGAGCTGCCGGCCGCCGCTGCCGAGCGGGACGCCGAGGCGGGCCGCATCGCCGACCGCGCACGCCGCCTCGGTCGCCCCGCCGATGCCATCGCCGCCCGCCAGCCGACGGACGCCGCGCTCGCCCGCGCCGCTGCCGCGGTGGAGCAGCTGGCCGCGGTCGAAGCGGCGCGCGAGGACACCGTCAGAGCGCTGAAGGCCGCCGAAGAGGCGCTCGAAGCGCTGGACGCTGCCGGCGACGGGGCCGGAGCCGCGAACCCGCAGGACGCCAAGGCGAACCTCGCCGCCCTGCAGCCTCGACTGGATGCGCTGAAGGCCCGCGGCAAGCTCGCCGCGCGCCTCGCCACGGTGGAACGTGCCGTGGCGGAAGGGGCCGCGGCGCTGTCGCCGCCGCCCCGGCTCGACGCACCGGCGATCGCGGGGTTGCCGCCCGTGGCGCGCCTCGCCGAGCAGGCGGGCGAGCTGCGGGCGATCGAGCGCGACGGTCTGGAGGCCCGCAAGCGCCTGCGCGAGCAGGAGGAGCGCCGCGCGGCGGTGGAACGGCGCATCGCCGAGGCGGAGGCGGGCGGGCCCGTCCCAAGCGCGGAGGCCGTCGCCCATGCCCGTCAGGCGCGCGACGCCGCGTTCGACACGGTGGCCCGCGCCGCCACCGGCGAGGCCCCGCTGGGCGACGCCCCCGGCGCGGTCGCCAAGGCGGCACGGCTGACCGCGGAGGCCGACAGCCTCGCCGACCAGGCTCTCGCCGAGGTGAGCCGCGTCAACACCTACGCCGCGCTCAAGGCCGAGGCGGCGGACCTCGCGGGCGACATCACCCGGCGTGAGGCCGACCTGGCGGACCTGCGCGCCACGTTGACCGCACAGCGCGAGGCATGGCGTGCGCCCTTCACGGCCGCGGGGCTGGAGCCCGGAAGGCCCGACGACATGGTCGAATGGCGCCGCCAGCTCGGCACCCTGCTGGAGGACCGCGCCGAGGCGGCCGACCTGACGGCGGAGATCGCCGCACTGGACGTGGCCGAGGCGGCGGCCGCCGCAGCTCTCGCCGCCGTTGCCGAGAGCATCGGCCTCACCCTGCCGGCACTTCCCACCGACGCGCTCGCGGCGCGCCTCGCCGCGCGGATCGGCGACCTCGAAGAGGCGTGGCTCACCGGCCAGCAGACGACGCGTCTGCGACACCACCACGAAGAGGCCATCGCCCGTCACACCGCCCGGCTCGCCACGCTTCAGAGCGAGCGTGCCGCCGCCGCCGGGCGCCTCGCGGCCGCAGCGACGGACCTCGGCCTCGCCCCCGGCGCCACCGCCGCAGAGACCGCGCCGACCATCGCCCTGTGGCGCGAACTCCCCGACCTCATCGAGCGGCGCGACACCGCCGAGCGCCGCCACGCCACGCTGCTGGCCAACAAGTCCCGGTTCGAGGCGGAGGTGGAGCGGCTCGTCGCCGCGCTGGCGCCGGGCCTCGCCGGGCTCCCGCCCGCCGCCGCCTGCGCCGAGCTGGCCGAGCGGGCCGCCGCCGCCCGCGCCGCGAGCGAGCGCCGCGAGGCCGCCGCCACCGCCGTCGCCGCCGCCGAGGAGGCGCTCGCCGAACGCCGCGCCGAGCGGGCCGCCGTCGCCGAGGCCGCGGACGCCGCCTTCGCGGGCCTTCCGCAGGGCGACCGCGGGCACCTCGTCCAGCGCCTCGCCGCGCGCGACACGGCCGCCGCCGACCTCGCCCAGTGCCGCCGCCGCTTTTCCGAGATCGCCCCCGGCGAGGAGGAGAGCGCCATCCGCGCCGCCCTCGACGCGATGGACCCCGCCACGGCCGATGCCCGGCGCGACGAGCTGGCGCGCGAGGCCGCCCGCCTCGCCGACGAGGAGAACGTCGCCTACGCGGCCTTGCGCGAACGCCAACGCGAGCGCGAGGCGCTGTCGGCGAGTGTCGGCGCCGAGGCGGCCGCGTTCGAGAAGAACGCCGCCAGCGCCGAGATGGAGGGGGTGGCGCGCGACTGGGCGGTCCTGCGCATCGCCTCGCAGCTCCTGACCGCGGCCATCGAGCGGCAGCGCCAGCGCCACCACGCGCCGCTGATCGAGCGCGCCGGAGCCCTGTTCGCGACCCTCACCAACGGCGCCTACAGCGGCCTCGCCCAGCGGTTCGACGAGAGCGACCGCATGCAGCTCTACGCCGCCCGCGGCACGGACATCCTCGAGCGTGCGGCATTGTCGGACGGCACGCGCGACCAGCTCTTCCTGGCGCTGCGCCTCGCCATCGTGGAAGACTATGCCGGCCGCAACGAGCCGGCGCCCTTCATCGGCGACGACATCTTCCAGACCTTCGACGACGACCGCACCGCCGCCGGCCTCGCCGCGCTGGCGGAGATCGGCGCCGGGGTGCAGCCGATCCTCTTCGCCCACCACCGCAGCGTGGTGGAGATCGCCCGCGACCGGCTCGGCTCCCGCGTCGACGTCATCGAGCTTTGACGGCTTCGCGCCTCCGGGGCGTGCGTGCTATAGCAACGGGCAAACAGCTCGCGGGAGGGGCAAAATGGAGGTTCTGGAGCGCCTGATCGGCGACATTGCGCTGCCGAAGATGGTCCGCGTGCGCCAGAGGTTCGCCGACGATCACGTCGCCGACGTCGCCGCCGCCGTCGTCGAGGGGATCGAGGCGCCGGCGATCGCGGAGCGCATCCGCCCCGGCATGTCGGTCGCGATCGCCGTCGGCAGCCGTGGCCTCGCCGACCTGCCGACCCTCGTCGCCGCCACCGTCAAGGCGCTGAAGGCCGCCGGCGCGGAGCCCTTCATCGTGCCCGCCATGGGCAGCCACGGCGGCGCCACCGCGGAGGGCCAGGCGCTGCTTCTCAACGGCATGGGCGTCACCGAGGGGGCCGTCGGCGCGCCGATCCGCTCTTCGATGGAGACCGTCTCGCTCGGCAACCTGCCGAACGGCCTGCCGGTGCTGATGGACCGCCACGCGATGGAGGCCGACGGCATCGTCGTCATCAATCGCGTCAAGGCGCACACCTCGTTCTCGGCCCCGATCGAGAGCGGCCTCGCCAAGATGATCACCATCGGCCTCGGCAAGCAGGACGGGGCGGCGAGCTGCCACGCGATGGGCTTCGCCCACATGGCGGGCAACGTGGTCGACATGGCCCGCGTCAAGCTCGAGACGTGCAAGATCCTCTTCGGCGTCGCCACCGTCGAGAACGGCTACGACCGGATCTGCCGTGTCGAAGTGGTGCCGGCCGAGGCGATTTTGACGCGTGAGCCGGAACTCCTGAAGGAATCCAAGGCGCGCATGCCGCGCATCATGTTCGACCCGCTGGACGTCCTCGTCGTCGACAAGATGGGCAAGGAGTTCTCCGGCACCGGGATGGATCCGAACATCACCGGCCGCGCGACGACGTCGCTGGTGCAGAGCCGCCTGTCGGTCACGCGCATGGTGGTGCTCGACCTGACGGCCAAGGGCGGCGGCAACGCCACCGGGATCGGCCTCGCCGACGCGACGACCCGCAAGCTCTACGAGAAGATCGACCTCGTCGCGACCTACGCCAACCACATCACGTCGACCGTGATGTCGGGCTGCAAGATCCCGATGATCCTGAACAGCGACCGCATGGCGATCATGGCCTGCATTCGCACCGCCAACGTCATGGACCTCTCCACTCTGCGGCTGGTGCGCGTGCCGAACACCCTCCACATCGGCGAGATCCAGATCTCCGAGGCGCTGCTGCCCGACGCGCGCGCCAACCCGGACATCGAGATCCTCTCCGAGCCGGAAGCGATGGTGTTCGACGCCGCGGGCGACTTCGCCGAGCTCGAGGCCGCACACTGAGGTGACGCCGCTTCACGTCCATCTCGACCCGGTGGGCGGGGCTGCCGGGGACATGTTCGTCGCCGCGATGCTGGCCGCCCGCCCCGAGCTGAAGACCCGCGTCATGGCCGACGTCGAGGCGGTGCTCCCGCGTGAAGCGGCCGCGACGCTGAGCGAGGGCAGCTCCGGCGGCCTCGCGGGCCAACGCCTGGCGCTGGTGCCGCCGCGGGACGACGGCCGGCCGCCGGTCGCGTGCCCCACCACCTACGCCGCCTTTCACGAGCGCATCTCCGGCGCCGTGCTGGCACCGGGGACGGCAACGGCGGCGCTCGGCATCCTCGAGCGGCTCGGCCGTGCGGAGGCGGCGATCCATCAGGTGCCGCTCTCGCGCGTGCATTTCCACGAAATCGCCGACTGGGACACGTTGATGGACGTGGTCGCCGCAGGGTCGATCGCCGCTGCGCTCGACGCCACGTGGAGTGTCGCGCCGCTGCCGTTGGGCGGCGGCTTCGTGCGCACCGCCCACGGCCTGCTGCCGGTGCCCGCTCCCGCCACCGCCGCCATCCTCGACGGCTATTCTTGGCGCGACGACGGCGTTTCCGGTGAGCGCGTCACACCGACCGGGGCCGCGATCCTCGCCCACGTCACCGGCGGCGCCGGATCCGGCACGCACCGTGGCGGCCGCCTCGCCGGTGTCGGCAACGGGTTGGGGACGCGCACGCTGGAGGGCGTGCCCAACGTCCTGCGCGCGATGGTCTTCGAGGTCGCCGCGGCCGCGGCCGAACGCACCGAGATGCTGACCTTCGAGGTCGACGACATGACCGGCGAGGAGATCGCCACCGCCACCGACCGGCTGCGCGCCGTGGCGGGCGTGCGCGATCTCGTGCTGATCCCGGCGCTCGGCAAGAAGGGCCGACCGGTGACGCGGATCGAGCTTCAGGCCGACCCCGCCGAGGCCGACCATATCGCCGAGGCGGTGTTCGCCGAGACCACCACGCTGGGCGTGCGCCGGGCCGAGATGCGGCGGGACATCCTGCCCCGCACCAAGGGCGTGGAGATGGGTCTCGCGGTCAAGCACGCGGTCCGCCCCGGCGGCGTGATCACCACCAAGGTCGAGCAGGACGCGCTGACCGAGGCGACGCTCGACGCCCGTCGCCGCGCCGCCCGAGAGGCCGAGCAATGACGCTGCTGGACGCGCCGGCGGATCCGGTCGTCGACACGCTCGCCCGGCTCGATGCGGCGCTGGGGGAGGGGCGGTGGACCATCGCCGTGTCCGGCGGCGTCGATTCCATGACGCTGGCGACGCTCGCCCACCGGCGTCTCGCCACCCCGCCGCGCATGGTGCACGCGACGTCCCCCGCGGTGCCGTCCGAGGCGCGCCGCCGGGTGGAGCGGCACGCGGGCGCCGAGGGATGGCGGCTGGAGGTGATCGACGCGGGCGAGTTCGCCGACGCCGACTACCGCGCCAATCCGGTGAACCGCTGCTACTTCTGCAAGTCACGCCTCTACGGGTCGATCGACGCGGTGATCCGCGCGGCCGGCGGCGGCCTCGTCGCCTCCGGCACCAACCGGGACGACCTGGGCGACTTCCGTCCCGGTCTGAAGGCCGCGGCGGAGAACGGCGTGCGCCACCCCTTCGTCGAAGCCGGGATCGGCAAGGCCGAGATCCGTGCGCTCGCCCGCGCCCATGGGCTGGAGTTCGCCGCGCTCCCGGCGCAGCCGTGCCTGTCGAGCCGGGTCGAGACGGGGCTCGCCATCCAGCCGGCGGACCTCGCCTTCATCGACGCGCTGGAGACAGAGCTGCGGACCCTGGCGCCGACGAGCGCCGTGCGGGTGCGGCTGCGCGCCGCCGGCGTCTGCGTCGAGACCGATTGCGCCGCGGCGCTGTGGCCCCGTCTCGCCGCCCGCGCCGCCACGGCCTGCGACGCCGCGCGCCGGATTTTCCTCGGCGTCGAGGCCTACCGCATGGGCTCGGCCTTCCTGAAGGACGCCCGTTGACCGAGCCGATACCCGCGATCATGGACTGGGACCGCGAGGCCCGCACCGGCCTGCCCGAAGCGGTGTTTTGCGCCGGCAAGACCCCCGCCCAGATCGACGCCATCCTCGCCGAGGCGCGCGCGGCCGGCCGCCGCGTGCTGCTCACGCGCCTCGACCCGGCACGCCGCGACGCCCTCGCCGCGAAGGAGGGGCTCGACTACGACGCCGCCTCCGCCACGGCGATCCTGGGCGGCCCGGCGCCGGCGCGGCCCGGCCGCATTGCCATCGTGACCGGCGGCCTCGCCGATCTGCCCGCCGCGACCGAGGCGCTGCGCACACTCGCCTTCTGCGGCTTTGCCGGCGAACTGGTCGCCGACGTCGGCGTCGCCGGGCTGTGGCGCCTGCTGGAGCGGATCGACGCGATCCGCGAGGTGGACGTCGTGATCGCCGTCGCGGGCATGGAGGGGGCGATCTTCTCGGTGCTCGCCGGGCTCGTGACGGCGCCGATCATCGCGCTGCCGGTGTCGTTCGGCAGCGGTGTCAGCGCCGGGGGGCGGCTGGCCCTGGACGCGGCGCTCGGGAGCTGCGCGCCGGGCCTCGTCGCGGTCAACATCGACAACGGGTTCGGGGCGGCGCAGGCGGCGATCCGGATGCTGTCGCCACGCGGCGGCACCGCGCAAAACGCGGGCCCCAGCTAGCAGCCGGCGCCCGCCTCCGCGTGGGCCGGGCGCGCGCGGGGCGGTCGCGGTCGCGCGGGGCGGTTCAGGCGAGGCGCTCGGCGTGCCAGGCGATATGGTCGGCCATGAAAGTGGAGATGAAGTAGTAGGAGTGGTCGTAGCCCTGCTGCGTGCGCAGGGTCAGATCGATCCCCGCGTCGGCGCAGGCGCGCGACAGCAGCTCGGGGCGCAGCTCGGTGATGACGAAGCTGTCCGACTCGCCCTGGTCGACCAGGATGTCCGTCACCCGTGCGCCGTCCTCGATGAGGGCGACCGCGTCGTACCGGCGCCACGCCGCTTCGTCGTTGCCGAGGTAGGCGGGGAGCGCCTTGCGGCCCCAGGGCACCTGGCTCGGCGCGACGATCGGCGCGAAGGCCGAGACGCTGCGGTAGCGGCCGGGGTTGCGCAGCGCGACGGTCAACGCGCCGTGCCCGCCCATCGAGTGGCCGAAGATCGACTGCCGGTCCGACGCGACGGGGAAATGGGCGGCGATCAAGGCCGGCAGTTCTTCCTCCACGTAGGTGCGCATCTTGAAATGCGGCGCCCAGGGCTCCTCCGTGGCATCGAGGTAGAAGCCGGCCCCCTGGCCGAGGTCGTACGCCTCGTCGTCGGCGACGTCCTCGCCGCGGGGGCTGGTGTCGGGACACACGACGATGATGCCGGCCTCGGCCGCGGCCTGCCGGTACTCACCTTTTTCCATCACGTTGGCGTGCGTGCACGTCAGCCCGGAGAGGTAGGTGAGGACGGGGCAGGGGCCGTCCTTCGCCTGCGGCGGGACGAACACCGCCAGCGTCATCGGCGTGCCGGTGGCCGAGGAGGTGTGCCGGCACACGAGCTGCTCGCCGCCGCATGCCGTCCAGCGCGATACGATCTCCATGGGTCTTCTTCTGCTCGTTTGTGGGTCCGACGCGAATGCGAAGCGCCGATGCCGTCGGACCTTCGCGGATGAGGGCGCGGCCGGCGCGGAACCACCCGCGAGCGAGGGTCGATCGACCTTCGCCCGGCGAGCCCGAGCCGCGCCGGCCGCCCGAGTTGATAGCGTGTCGCTTGCTAGCGCCTTTGCCGCCCCGGCGTCAAAGCCGATCTGACCCCGCGCGACCTTCGAACGAGGCGGCGGCCCGCCCGGAGCCGGCCGCCGCGCGGATCAATAGAGGACCACCGAGCGGATCGATTCGCCCGCGTGCATCAGGTCGAAGCCCTTGTTGATGTCCTCGAGGGGCATCGTATGGGTGATCAGATCGTCGATGTTGATCTTGCCGTCCATGTACCAGTCGACGATCTTCGGAACGTCCGTGCGGCCGCGCGCGCCGCCGAAGGCCGAGCCGCGCCACACCCGGCCGGTGACGAGCTGGAACGGGCGCGTCGCGATTTCCGCCCCCGCCGGCGCGACGCCGATGATGACGCTCTCTCCCCAACCCTTGTGCGCGCACTCCAGCGCCTGGCGCATGGTGTGGACGTTGCCGATGCACTCGAACGAGTAGTCGACGCCGCCGTTGGTGAGGTCGGTGATCGCCTGGACGACCTTGTCGCGGCCCACCTTGTCGGGGTTCACGAAGTCGGTCATGCCGAATTTGCGGGCGAGCGCGACCTTGTCCTCGTTGAGGTCGACGCCGATGATCCTGTCGGCGCCCACCATCTTGGCGCCCTGGATGACGTTGAGGCCGATGCCGCCGAGACCGAACACGGCCACCGTCGAGCCCGGCTCGACCTTGGCGGTGTAGATCACCGCGCCGATCCCGGTCGTCACGCCGCAGCCGATGTAGCAGACCTTGTCGAACGGGGCGTCCGGGCGGATCTTGGCGAGGCTGATCTCCGGCAGCACGGTATAGTTGGAGAAGGTGGAGCAGCCCATGTAGTGAAAGATGGGCTTGCCGTCGAGCGAGAAGCGGCTGGTGCCGTCCGGCATCAGGCCCTGGCCCTGGGTGGCGCGGACCTTCTGGCACAGGTTGGTCTTCGGGTTGAGGCAGTACTCGCACTCGCGGCACTCGGCCGTGTAGAGCGGGATGACGTGGTCGCCCTTCTTCAGGTGCCGCACGTCCGGCCCGACGTCGACGACGACGCCCGCGCCCTCGTGGCCGAGGATCGCCGGAAAGATGCCTTCCGGGTCGGCGCCGGAGCGGGTGAACTCGTCGGTATGGCACAGGCCGGTGGCCTTGATTTCCACCAGGACCTCGCCCGTCCGCGGGCCGTCGAGTTGAACGGTGGCGATTTCGAGCGGCTTGTCGGCCTCGAATGCGATGGCGGCGCGGGTGTCCATGAGGTGCCTCGTGCATATGGCGAGCGCCTGTGCGCCCGCGCGCAAACAAGCAACTTCGCCCCATCGCCGCAACCCTCTGTGATGGTTATGAGAACCGTCACGAATTGCAGTTGTGTCCCGCCGAATTGTCGTACCTTTCGTTTGATACATCCGCGATGGTTCGATACAAAACATTATCGGAAAATAGAGTGAAAAATGCCGGACAATCGTCTCGGGCTGGAGCTCGACAATCAGCTCTGCTTCGCCCTCTACGCGGCGACCAACGCCGTCACGCGGATGTACCGGCCTTTGCTGGCGAAGGTGGGGATGACCTACCCGCAATATCTCGTCATGCTGGTGCTGTGGCAGGACGGCGCGCGGCCCATCGGCAAGATCGCCGAGCGGCTGCGGCTGGGGCCGAGCGCGGTGGTGCCGCTGGTCGACCAGTTGCAGCGCAACGGGTTCGTGCAGAGGCGCAAGGACGATAACGACCGCCGCATGGTCTACATCGATCTGACCGAGCAGGGCGCTGAGGTCGAGCGCCAGGTGGCCGCCGCGCGCGAGATGGTGACGTGCCGTCTCGGCCTCGACGATGCCGAGATCGCCAGCCTGCGAGCCGAACTGACCGACCTGACGAGCCGCCTCACCGCGATCGACGCCGAGACGGCCTGACCCGGCGCGCCCGGCTCAGGGCCAGCGCACCGTCGGCGGCATGGAGGAGAGGATCGAGGCGACGTTGCCGCCGGTCCTCAGCCCGAACAGCGTGCCGCGGTCGTAGAGCAGGTTGAACTCCACATAGCGCCCGCGCTGGGTCTGCTGCTCCTCGCGGTCGGCCTCGGTCCACGGCTCGTGCATCGTGCCGCGCACGATCTGGGCGTACACCTCCATGAACGTGGTGCCGATGTCCTTGATGAGGGCGAAGTCCGCCTCCCAGTCGCCGCTCGCCAGATAGTCGGTGAAGACGCCGCCGATGCCGCGCGGCTCCTTGCGGTGGGGGAGGTAGAAGTATTCGTCGCACCACGCTTTGTCGCGGGCATAGTCGCCGACGGGGTGGCGCGCGTAGGCGTCGCGGTAGGCTGCGTGGAAGCGCACCGCGTCGGGGTGGTCCTGGCTGCGGCGGCGGGCCAGCATCGGCGTCAGATCGCCGCCGCCGCCGAACCACTGGCGCGTCGTCACCACGTAGCGCGTATTGATATGGACGGTCGGCACGTGCGGGTTCACGGGGTGGGCGATTAGCGAGATGCCGCTGGCCCAGAAGGTCGGATCCTCGGCCGCACCGGGGATCTGGGCGCCGAAGTCGCCGGTGAAGCGCCCGTGGACGGTGGAAGTGTGGACGCCCGCCTTCTCGAACAGGCGCCCGGCCAGCGTCCCCATCACACCGCCGCCGCCGTCGGATCCGTCCGCGTCGGTGCGCGACCAGGGCTCGCGCACGAAGCGGCCGGCGGCGTCGTCGCCGCCGACCTCGTCCTCCAGCGTCTCGAACAGGGCGTGGATGTCGTCCCGCAGCGTCTCGAACCAGGATCGGGCGCGGGCCTGCCAGTCGGCGAGGGTCGCCGGGTCGGGCTTGGGTCCGCCTTTGGTGTCGGTCATTTCAATCCTTTCGCCACGAGGGCGCCTGAAGAGACGGTGGCCGTCATGAGCGCAATTCCGACGGCGACCGCAAGGTTCAGCGAACGGGCGCCCGGTACGAGAGGGATGCGCAATCGCACGTCGGCGGCGGCGTGGACCTCGTCCGGCACGCCGGCGCTTTCTCGGCCGAAGAGGAGTGTGTCGCTTTGATCGAACGCAAAGTCGGTGAGGGCCATGTCGGCGCGGGTCGTGAAGAGGACCACCCGCCCCGGCGCGGCAGCTTTGAATGCGTCGAAAGTCGGATGCTGCGTCAGGGGAACGGTCGCGGCATAATCGAGCCCGGCGCGTCGTATCGCGCGGGGGGACAGGTCGAACGCGGCCGGGCCGATGATGTGGCCCCGGGCGCCCAGGCAAGCGAGGGTCCGCAGGATCGCGGCCGTATTTTGGGGAATCTCCGGTTGAAACAGTGCGACATTCATGTCCCGAAATCCGTTTGGTTGAACGATCGCACCATCGCGTTCTAATTTCAGGTGTTTCTGGAAAGACGAACCGTTTAGAACCGTTTGCGAGACCGTGCTGAAGTGGGTCGGATCTAGACAGGGCCCGCGCAGGCAGGCATGGCAGTGCGACGAATGCGCGATCAAGAAGATGGGGGACGAGGGTCGTGGCGACCACGGAAACGAATAACGAGCATGGAGAGGCGCACGGTGAGACACGGCGCGACTTCCTCTACATCGCGACGGGTGCCGTGGCCGCGGTCGGCATCGGCTCCGTCGCCTGGCCCTTCATCGACCAGATGAATCCCGACGCCGCGTCGCTGGCGATGGCCTCCACCGAGGCCAACATCGGCGACCTCGGCGAAGGCGAGTCGATGACGGTGATGTGGCGCGGCAAGCCGGTCTTCATCCGCCGCCGCACCGCCGAGGAGGTCGAGGCGGCCAAGGAAGTCCCGATGTCCGACCTCAAGGACACCGACGCGCGCAACCCCAACGTGGACGCCACCGAGGCGACGGACGTCAACCGCGCCGTGCAGGGCCGCGAAGATCTGCTCGTCATGATCGGCGTGTGTACCCACCTCGGCTGCATCCCGCTCGGCCAGTCGGGTGACTATGGCGGCTGGTTCTGCCCCTGCCACGGTTCCCACTACGACACGGCCGGCCGGATCCGGAAGGGCCCGGCGCCGGAGAACCTGGCGATCCCGCCGTACAACCTTCCCGACGAATCGTCGATCGTCATCGGCTAAGAAGAAGAGGACCGACATGGCCGGACACGGACACGGCGATACGCCCGCCTTCGAACCAAAGAACAAAGTCGTCAAGTGGTTCGACTCCCGCCTGCCGATCGTCTCGATGATGAACGATCAGGCGGTGGTCTTCCCGACGCCGAAGAACCTCAACTACATGTGGACCTTCGGTGCGATCCTCACGTTCATGCTCGTGACGATGATCATCACAGGCATCTGCCTGGCGATGCACTACGCCGCCAATACCGAGCTGGCGTTCGACCGGGTCGAGAACATCATGCGCAACGTCAACTTCGGTTGGCTGCTGCGCTACATCCACGCGGTCGGCGCGTCGATGTTCTTCTTCGCCGTCTACATGCACATCGCCCGCGGCCTCTATTACGGCTCCTACAAGGCGCCGCGTGAGGTCCTGTGGATGCTCGGCGTCATCATCCTCATCCTGATGATGGCCACCGCCTTCATGGGCTACGTCCTCCCCTGGGGGCAGATGTCCGGCTGGGGCGCCACCGTGATCACCAACCTCTTCTCGGCGATCCCGCTGGTCGGCCCGTCGATCACCGAGTGGCTGTGGGGCGGCTTCGCGGTCGACAACGCGACGCTGAACCGCTTTTTCGCGCTGCACTACCTGCTGCCGTTCATGATCGCCGGCGTCGTCGTCCTGCACATCTGGGCGCTGCACGTCTCGGGCAACAACAATCCGACCGGCGTCGCGGTGAAATCCTCCAAGGACACCGTGCCGTTCAGCCCCTACCTGACGATCAAGGACGGCTTCGCGATCGTCGTCTTCATGCTGCTCTACGCATGGTTCGTGTTCTACGTCCCGAACTACCTCGGCCACCCGGACAACTACATTCAGTTCGACCCGCTGGTGACCCCGGCGCACATCGTGCCCGAATGGTATCTCCTGCCGTTCTACGCCATGCTGCGCGCCATTCCGGACAAGCTGGGCGGCGTCATCGTGATGTTCGGCTCGCTGTTGATCCTGCTGGTGATCCCGTGGCTCGACACGTCGCGCGTGCGCTCGGCGCGCTACCGGCCGATGTTCAAGATCGCCTTCTGGCTCTTCGTGGTCGACGCGATCGCGCTCGGCTACCTCGGCGCCATGCCGGCCGAGGGTATCTACGTCCTCCTCGCGCGGATCTGCACGTTCTACTACTTCGCCTTCTTCCTCATCCTGATGCCGGTGCTGGGCATCATCGAGACCCCCAAGCCGTTGCCGACCTCGATCGCCGACGACGTGCTGGCGAAGTCCAAGAAGAAGGGCGGGCACGCGCAGCCCGATCAACCCGCCGGCTCCGGGGCAGGACAGCCCACGGGTGCCACCGCCGCGCCGAAGAAGGATTGACCGATGCTTGAGACGATGACCGCGCCGCTCGCCAGACTCGGCAGGCTCGCAGGCACCGCCGGGCTCTCGGTCGCCCTCCTGTGCGGCACCGGGGCCATGACCGGCTCGCTCTCCACCCCGGCACAAGCGGCCGAGGAGGGCGGCCACCACGTCGAGAAGCAGGATTGGACCTTCTCCGGCGTGTTCGGGCAGTACGATCAGGCCCAGCTGCAACGCGGCTTCAAGGTCTACCGCGAGGCCTGCGCGGCGTGCCACTCCATGCGCCTCGTCGCCTTCCGCACGCTGGAAGACGAGCACGGCCCGCACTTCTCCGAAGCCGCGGTCGAGCAGATCGCGTCGGAATATACGGTCGAGGACATCTCCAACGAGGACGGGCAGCCGTTCGAGCGCCCCGCGACGCCGAACGATCACATCCCCTCGCCGTACCCGAACGCGGCCGCCGCCGCGGCGGCCAACGGCGGCGCCGCCCCGCCGGACTTCTCGTTGATCGCCAAGGCGCGCGCCGTCCACCGCGGCTTCCCCGGCTTCATCACCGACGCGTTCGCCGGCTACTCGGAGAGCGGGCCGGACTACATCTACGCCCTGCTGCAGGGCTACGAGGAGGTGCCGGAGGGCGTCGAGGAGGTGCCGGGCAAGTACTACAACCCGGTCTTCCTGAACGGTAAGTGGATCGCCATGCCGCCGCCGCTCACCGACGAGCGCGTCGAGTACACCGACGGCTCGCCGCAGACCGTGGAGCAGTACGCGGCCGATGTCTCCGCCTTCCTGATGTGGGCCGCCGAGCCGCACCTGGAGTCGCGCAAGGAGATCGGCTTCCGCGTGATGATCTTCCTCCTGGTCTTCGCAGTGCTTCTCTACATGACGAAGCGCAAACTCTGGCGAAACGTCGACCACTGACCGCAAAAAGGGCCGGACCGATCGTCCGGCCCTTTTTCGTTCCCACGACCCCACCGGTCGCACGGCCCCACCGCGCGCTGCGCCGACCGGCACCCGGTCGGACACGGCGCGGCAACCCGCCCGCCGCCTCACCGGGCGCGGAAAGGGGACAGGCGGCCGCCAGACCAAACGCTCGCGCCAATTGACGGCTCAGCGCTCCAGGCCTGACGGCGCGGCACCCGGCACGGCGCTTCGCCGACTCGCGCCAGCCGGCATGCGGCGGCAAGCGGCGACCCGCCTCCTTCGGCACCGCCGTACACCGCTGTGCGGCATGCAGTGCTCCGCCTCGTCGGCCGCCTTCTGGCCACACTGTGCCGCGGCCCTATCCCCGCCCGTCTTGCGCCGCTCCATCCGGCCGGGACGCGGTCCCTCGCTGGCCGGAGGCGGCAGGCGATGGACTGCGCCCGTCCGTGCGTGGCTGTGTCTGGTCTGACGCCCGGCACCGTCGGCTCCGGGCGGGTGTGCGGCGGCGTGCCAGTGCTTCGGGTGCGGCGAGGGGGGAGCCTTGCAAGGGTGCTCCGCCGCGTCGCATGGTTGTCATCTCCACGTATGATGTACCTAGTGGCATGTCGTCGGCGGCGGCCGCGCATCGGGGCCCCGCGTCGCGGTCGCGCCGCGGTCCGCCCACCCAATGGAGCGCCTATGCAGACACACGACGGCCCTGAGGACGCGGTGGCGGAGCCGGCCGGGGCGTCGTCTCGGGAGGGCGTCCTGTTCCTCGTCGTCGGGCCGAGCGGGGTGGGCAAGGACTCGTTGATCGACGGCGCTCGTGCCCGCCTGCCGCAGCGGCACTTCAGCCTCGCCCAGCGTGTCGTCACCCGCCCGCGTGAGGCCGGTGGCGAGGACCACGAACCCATGGACCTCACCACCTTTCGTGCCGAGGAGGCCGCGGGCGCCTTCGCCGTCGCCTGGGGCGCGCATGGCCTGCGCTACGGCATCCGCCACCGTGCCATCGCCCCGCTGGCGCAGGGGTCCAACGTCATCGTCAACGCCTCGCGCGGCTCGATCGGCGCCTTCGCGACCCTCGCCCGGCGCGTCGTGGTGATCTCCGTCGTCGCCCCGCCGGAGATCGTGCGCGCCCGTCTCGAAGCCCGCGGGCGCGAGGACGCGGCCGACGTCGCCGCGCGGCTCGAGCGGCGGGTGCCGCTGGTCGGCGCCGGCAACGTCGCGGTCATCGACAACGGCGGCGCGCTGGAAGTGGGGGTCGACCATTTCGTCGCCGCACTCCTCGGCGCCGCCCGGCTGCCGCTCGCCGTGCACCGTGTCCCCGTCACGCTGCCGGGCGGTCCCGTCGCGTTCGTGCATCGCGCCGCGTTGCCGCTCGCCAGCCAGCAGGTCGCGGCAGGCGGGGGGACCGAGGTCGTCGCCGACAGCGCCGTGCGCGTGCGCCTCGCCGTGACCGACGGGCCGCTCGTCGACCCGGCCAGCGTCGGCCTGCCGGACGCGGTGTTCGACCGGCTCGGTGCCGCCGAGGGCAGCGAGGTGGTTCTGCGCCGCGCCGCACCGCCCGTCAGCCGGGACGCGCTCCGGCGCAAAATCGCCGGCGATACGCTGGGGGCTGGCGCCATCGCCACCATCGTGCGCGACATCGTCGACGGCCGCTACAGCGAGGCGGAGGTGGCCGGCTTCCTCGTCGCCGCCTCGCGCCAGCTCACCGTGACCGAGATTGCGGCGCTAACGAAGGAGCGTGCCGGCCTCGTCGTGCCGATCGCCTGGGATCGCCGGTTGGTGGTCGACAAGCACTCGCTGGGCGGCGTGCCGGGCAACCCGATCTCGCTGGTGGTGGTCCCGGTGGTGGCCGCGCACGGGCTGCCGATCCCCAAGACGTCCTCGCGTGCGATCACCTCCGCCGCCGGCACCGCCGACATCATGGAGTGCGCCGCGCGCGTGGATCTCGACGCTGCCGACCTGAAGCGCGTCGTGAGCACCGCGGGCGGCGCCGTCGCCTGGGCCGGACGCATCAGCCACAGCCCGCTCGACGACGTGATGAACGCCATCAACCGCCCGCTCGGGATCGCTTCGCCGGGGCTCGACGTGTCCTCGATCTTGTCCAAGAAGCTCGCCGTCGGCGCGACCCATGTGGCGATCGACATTCCGGTCGGCCCTGCCGCCAAGGTGAAGACGGCCGAGGCGGGCGCCGAGCTGGCGCGGCTCTTCGAGGAGGTGGGCCGCGCGGTCGGCCTCACCGTCCGTGCCGCGATCAGCGACGGGCGCCACCCGCTCGGCCGCGGTGTGGGCCCCGCGCTGGAGCTGGAGGACGCGCTGGCGATCCTCTCCGGCGCGCCGGAGGCATGCGCCGCGCTGCGCGCCAAGGCGGTGAACGTCGCCGGCACCATCCTGGAGTGGGACCCGGCCGTCCGCGAGGGCGAGGGTCCCGCCACCGCCGCGCGGCTCCTGGCCAGCGGGGCCGCGCTGGACGCCTTCCGCGCGATCGTCGCCGCGCAGGGGCCGGTCGAGCGTTTGGCGCCGGGGCCGTTCACGCGGCCGCTCCTCGCCCCGCGCGCCGGCCGGGTGGCGGACATCGACGTTTTCGCCGTGGCGGGGCTGGCCCGCGCGGTCGGCGCACCGCTGGACAAGGGCGCGGGCGTGCGGCTCACGGTGCGGGTCGGGGACGAGGTCGCCGCCGGAGACGTTCTGGCCGACGTGGTGGCGAGCAGCCAGAACGGGATCGACGCCATCCGCGCCGACGCCAGCGGCGAGCTTTTCACGCTCGCCTGACCGGCGCCGCTCAGCTCGCCGAGGCGACGATCAGGAACGAGATGACGAGGTCCACCACCACCAGCGCGATGGCGATCTCCAACGTCACCCCCAGCGCGATGCGCATGATGAGGTAGTGGTAGCGCACGGCCACCATCAGGGCGGCGATGGTCGCGATCACGGCCAGTTCGTCGCCCATGAAACCGGCCCCCTGCAGCAGGAGCGGGATGGTGACGATCACCCAGCTGATCGGCGCCGCCCAGTTCCGCGCCACGACGTAGGTCACATAGCGCTTCGTCACCCCCAGCGGCTTGGCGATGCAGGCGAGGAGGATGGGGAAGGCGACCCAGTCGAGCGCCAGCACGGGCAGCCGCTCCGCGAACGCTTCGCCGAACGGGGGCTGCACGGCGATGCGCGACAAGGCGAGCAGGGAAATCGCGTCGATCGGCAATACCAGGAGGATGGCCCAGAAGGAGCGCCAGAAGCCGTCGATCGAGCGGTCAAGCAGGTCGATCCCGTCCGGCCGGTTGCGGAAGAGCCGCCAGGCCCCCTCCAGCGATCGGCCGATCTCCGGCCCGCTCACAGCGCGCACGCCCCAGCCGCCTGACCGCCGGTCGTGCTCATGCCGCGAGGACGGCGTCGATGATGGCGCGGTAGGCGGCGGCGAGCGTGCGCAGCTCGCTGACGGAGGTGCGCTCGTTCACCTGGTGCATCGTGTCGCCGACACCGCCGAATTCCACCACCGGGCAATAGTCCTTGATGAAGCGCGCGTCCGAGGTGCCACCGCCGGTGGTCGCCTCCGGCGTGACCCCGGTGGTCGCCTCGATCGCGCCGGTGAGGGCGGCGATTAGCGCGTCGTCCTTGGTACGGAAGGCGCCGCCGTGGCTCGGTTGCCAGGTGACGTCGACCTGAAGGCTGTTGCCGCCGGTGCCGATGCGCTCGAGCAGTTCGGCACGCAGCGCCTCCGGTTGCCACAGGTCGTTGAAGCGCACGTTGAAGCGCAGCGTCGCCGTCTCGGGGATCACGTTCCAGGCCGGGTTGCCGACGTCGATCGAGACGATCTCGAGATTGGAGGGGGCGAACTGCTCGGTACCCTCGTCGAGAGGCTCCAGGAGGCGCCCACCCATCGCCAGCAGCTCCGGCACCGGGCTCTGCGCCAGGTGCTGGTAGGCGACATGCCCCTGGCGGCCGGTGACCGTCACCTCGGCCGACATCGAGCCGCGGCGGCCGATCTTGATGGTGTCGCCCAACGTGACGCGCGAGGTCGGCTCGCCGACGACGCAGGCGTCGATCCGCCCGCGCGTGGCCGCCCAGGCGATCAGCGGGGCGGTGCCGTCCTGCGCGGCGCCTTCCTCGTCACCGGTGATGACGAACGAGACCCGGCCCGGCGCGTCGGAGGCGGCCCAGTCGGCCGCGGCGACGATCATCGCCGCCACGGCGCCCTTCATGTCCTGTGCGCCGCGACCGTACAGCGTGTCGCCGACGATCTCGGCCCCGAAGGGCGGGTGGGACCAGGCCTCTTCGCTGCCCGGCGGCACGACGTCGACATGGCCGGCGAAGGCGAGATGCCGGCCGGAGCCCTTGGTCGCGAAGAGGTTCTCGACCGGCGTGCCGGCGTCGTCGAACGTCATGCGCGTCACTTCGAAGCCGGCGGCGGTGAGCGCGTCCTCGACGATGTCGAACGCGGCGGGGGCCGCGGGGGTGATGCTTTCGGCTCGGATCAGGCGCTGCGCCAGGTCGACCGGGTCGAGGGCGAGGGAAACGTGATCAGCCACCTATCGTGCTCGCTGGTTGGGGCCTGGACCGTAGATGTTGGGGCCGCGTTCGCCGGGGACGACGCCGATGATGAAGAAGCCGACGAGGCTCACCACCGGGATCGCCAGGAGGAGAGAGGCCCAGCCGGTGATGCCGCGGTCGTGCAGGCGCTTCACCACGAGGGCGACCTGCACCCACATCAGCGCGGCGAGTTCCAGAACCATGATGACGACGCCGAGCTGGCCGTAGCGCACGTGGATCGTCTCGCCCTCGAAGTCGAAGATCGGCAAGGCGAGGGCGATCGGAACGGTGAGCGCGAGGCAGAACAGATTGCTCAGCCAGAAGACCTCACGGTCGATCCGCCCGTCGAACCCGAACAAGGCCCAGGCGATGGACGGCGGGCGGACGGTCGGCGGGCGGGTATCGGTCGGCAAGCGTCAGTCCCTGAGGAGATCGTTGATCGACGTCTTGGAGCGGGTGCGCTCGTCGACACGCTTCACGATGATGGCGGCGGCGAGCGACATCTTCACGTTGGCCGCGCCGGTGGTCTCGACCGAGCCGGGGACGACCACCGAATATGGCGGCACCTCGCCCATGTAGGTCTGCCCGGTGGCGCGGTCGATGATCTTTGTCGACGCACCCAGGAAGACGCCCATGGACAGGACCGAGCCCTTGCCGACGCGCACGCCCTCGGCGACCTCGGAGCGGGCGCCGATGAAGCAGTCGTCCTCGATGACGACCGGGGCGGCCTGGAGCGGCTCCAGCACGCCGCCGATGCCCGCGCCGCCGGAGATGTGGCAGTTCTTGCCGATCTGCGCGCACGAGCCGACGGTGGCCCAGGTGTCGACCATGGTCCCCTCGTCGACATAGGCGCCGAGGTTGACGAAGGACGGCATCAACACGACGCCGGGCGCGACGAAGGCGGAGCGGCGGACGATCGCGCCGGGGACCGCGCGGAAGCCGGCAGTCTCGAACTCGGCGTCGCGCCAGCCGTCGAACTTGGAGGGGACCTTGTCCCACCAGCGCGCGTTGCCGGGGCCGCCGTCGATCGCTTCCATCGGATAGAGGCGGAACGACAGGAGGACGGCCTTCTTCAGCCACTCGTTCACCTGCCAGCCGGTCGCGGTCGGTTCGGCGACGCGTACGACGCCGCGGTCCAGCAGGCCCAGCGCCTTGTCGACGGCGTCGCGGACCATGCCGGTGGTGCGCACGGTGATGGTGGCGCGCTCCTCGAACGCGGCGTCGATGGTGGCGGCGAGGCGATCGCGCTCAGACTGGGAAAGATGCATCGATTAACGGTTCCGGACTGCGTCAGTCCACCTGACATAGGCGATCGTCGCGCCGAAGGATACCCGCCGGGTGCGGCCGCTTCGCACGCGCTGCCGGCTCGTCGCGCCGCCGCGGGGCGGGGCGTGCGCGCGGCCTCGTCACGGGCCGCGCCGGGGGCGAGGCCTCAGGCCGAGGTCTCCAGCGCCACCGGGCAGACGCGCTCCAGGAAGGCGGCGAGATCGTCGGTCACATACTCGACGTGCGGGGCCGTCCGGCCCTCCAACTCCCAGTCCTCGCGGAACACCTCGCGGGTGCCCTCGGGCACGACCAGGACGGTGCGCATCCCGCGCGCGTGCGGCACGGCGAGGTTGCGCGACAGGTCCTCGAACATCGCCGCGCAGGCCGGGTCGATCCGGTGCTTGTCCCAGAACCGGTTGTAGGTGTCCTCGTGCGGTTTGGGGACGAGGTCGGCGGCGACGATGTCGAAGATGTCCTCGAAATGCTTGGCCAGGCCGAGCCGGCCGGCGATCGCCTCGGCGTGGGCGGTCGTGCCGTTGGTCATGATGAAGCGGCGGCCGGGCAGCGCCTCGATCGCGGCGGCGAGGCGCGGGTCGGGCTCGATGGTCGAGTGGTCGATGTCGTGCACGAACTCCAGGAACCCGTCGGGGTTGATGCCGTGCTCCACCATCAGGCCGCGCAACGTGGTGCCGTAGCGCTTGTAATAGTCCTTCTGCAGAGCGTGGGCCGCGTCGCGCTCCATTCCCAGGAGGCCGGCGACGAACTCGCCCATCTTGCTGTCCACCTGCGCGAAGAGGTTCGTGTGCGCCGGGTAGAGCGTATTGTCGAGGTCGAAGATCCAGGTGTCGACGCGGGCGAAGGGGGTGAGGTCGCGCGGGTTCGCGGCGGGGCTCTCGGACGGAAGCGGTGTGGCGTGGGGCATGACGTCTCGCTACTGGCCCGGCGCGACGACGGCCGCCCGGAGGGGAAGACTACACATCTTCCCCGCCGACGCAAAAACCAGGCCGGCGTCGCACGCCAGCCCGGGCCAAGATGGAGGCTGCCCCGCCGGGCGCGGGAGAGCGAGGGTCGTGCGAGCCGATCAGCGGGTGATCAGGGTGCCGGCGCCACCGTCGGTGAACAGCTCCAGGAGCACGGCGTGGGGCGTTTTGCCGTTGAGGATGACCACGCCGTCGACGCCGCGCTCGAGTGCGGCGATGCACGTCTCGACCTTCGGGACCATGCCGCCGGAGATGACGCCGGAGGCCATGAGGCGGCGGGCCTCGGCGACGGTCAGCTCGCGGATCAGCTCGCCGTCGGCGCCGAGCACGCCGTCCACGTCGGTCAGGAAGAGGAGGCGCGTGGCACCGAGCGCGCCGGCGATGGCGCCCGCGAAGGTGTCGGCGTTGATGTTGTAGGTCTCGCCGTCGGCGCCTTGGGCGACCGGGGCGATCACCGGGATGATCTCCTGCTTGGCGAGGACGTCGAGCACATCGCGGCGGACTTCGACCGGCTCGCCGACGAAACCGAGGTCGACCACCTTCTCGATGTTGGAATCGGGGTCGCGCTGGGTGCGCTTCAGCGGCTCGGCGAGGACCATGCGCCCGTCCTTGCCGCACAGGCCGACGGCGCGCCCACCGGCGGCGTTGATCGTGGAGACGATGTCTTTGTTGATCGACCCGGCGAGGACCATCTCGACGATCGCCACGGTCTCGCGGGTGGTGACGCGCAGGCCGTCGCGGAACTCGGACTTGATGTTCAGCCGGTCGAGCATCTGGCCGATCTGCGGGCCGCCGCCGTGCACCACCACGGCGTTGATGCCGGCGAGGGTGAGGAGGGTGATGTCCTCGGCGAAATCACGCGCCAGCTCGGGATCGCCCATGGCGTGGCCGCCATATTTCACGACGATCGTGCGGTCGTCGTAGCGTAGCATGTAGGGCAGCGCGGTTGCGATGATCTCGGCGCGCAGCGGGGCGTCGGCGGGGAGATTGTCGTCGGCGGTCGGCATGGGCACCGTATCTTTCCGTTATGCAAGCGTGCCTAGCTCGCCGGCCCGGCCCTTGCAAGACGGGAACGCCGGTCGCCGTCGCCGGTCGCCGTCGCCCCGGGCGCGCACCCGCATTCGTCCGGTGCCGTCTCACTGCGTCCGGCCGGGGCAGATCACCTCGAACTTATGGAACCACCGGCGTCTCGGGGCGCTCCAGGCGCGTACCTTCGCGCGATGGCAGACCGTGGTGACCCGCGCCCCGCCTTTGGTGGTGAAGATGGTGTAGCCGCGCACCAGTCGGTCGTGCGGGCTCGGCGTCTCCTCCTGGTGGGCGAGGCCGTCCTGCGCCTCGGTGAGGACGGCGGAGGCGGGCGCGATGCCGGGCGCGGTCTCGAGCGGCGTGGCGCCGTAGGGTGCCGAAAGGGCCCCGGAGACGGCGGCGCAGCAGCCGATCGCGGCGGCCGACAGCACGGGTTTCAGCGTCATGATCGTCTCCTGCCGTGCCGATGAAGAGGCCGGGCCGTCCCGGCGGCAGGAAGGAGATGGACGAAGGGCGATGCGGGCGCTGTGCCGGGCGGCACAGCGCCGCGAGCGCACCGGCACGTCGCGGGGGAGGGACCGCGGCGCCTCGACGGCGCCGCGGTCGATCACTGCGGCGCGTCGGTGCCCTGGAGGACGGCGAACTCGTCGAGCCGCTGCCGGCGCAGGTCGCTGATCTCCCGCATCCATCCGTCGATCTCCGCGGTGCGCTGGATGATGCGGCTGCGAACCTGGGCGCCGTCGGGCGTCGAGGGGTCGATGGCCTCGAGGTTGTCGCGCTCGAACTCCACCGCGCGGCGCATCGTCTCGATCTCCTCCTCCAGCGCGGCGACGCGTCGGTCGATCTCGGCGATCCGGGCGGTGACGTCGCGGATTTCCTCCAGGCGCGCCCGCGTCTCGGCGTCGATCGAACCGCCGGCGGAGAGGACCTCCTCCAGCACGTAAGGCGGCAGGTTGCCCAGCACGTAGCGCTCGGTGAGCGGCTTGCGGGCGACGATGCGGATCGTGTGGCGCCCTTGCGTGAGGTCGACACGCAGGCGCGCGCGGCCGGCGTCGATGTTGACGACCTCGGGGTCGAGCCCCTCGGCCTCAGCGGTGATGGTGTCGCCCCCCAGGCGGCCGATGTCGGTCACCAGGGTCACGTCCTCGCCCGCGGCCACCGAAAGGACGGTCTCGCCGATCTGCTCGCGGCGGATGATGAGGCTGCCGTCGCGCAGGCTCGCCGAGGTGAGGTTCTGCGTGTTGCGCTCCTGGGTCGACGTCTTCACGTCGGCCGAGACGGCGAAGGGCAGGATCGACACCTCGCCCCCGTCGGCGCCCGCGAACCGTGCGTCACCGACGAAGCCGTCCGCGTCGTAGACCGCGACGAGGCCGCCGGGGACGGTCGCGTCCGCGTCGAACGACATCTCCAGCGCGTCGAACGGCTGGGTGCCGGCGACGAGGTCGAAGAAGACGATGCGGGCGACGTCCTGGTCGGCGCTGAGGAAGGGCACCGTGAGGGTGCGCCCGGCGGCGAGGTCGATCGACCCGGCGACGGGGAAGAGGGTCGAGGCGCTGCCGGCGAGCGCGGGGCCGCCGGTCACCAGCTCGGCGGCGACCTCGTCGGCCAGCTTGGCGCCGGAGCGGCCGCGCGAGACCATCGGCGCCGGGGCGGCGAGGGAGGCGAAGCGCGGCGGTGCGTCCACGGCGGCCTCCTCGCTCGGCACCGGGTCGACCTCGGCGGTGCGGCCCACCTCGAACGGCGCGCGCGGCCGCGTGGTGCGCAGCGGGGCGTAGACGTCCTGCGCGTAGGCGACCGGGGTGCCGACGGCGAGGCGCAGGTCGATCCCGTTCCAGTCGAGCCCGGTGGTGTTCTCCAGCGTCGCCCAGCCTTGCAGGCTCACCTCGCCTCCGGCGCCGACGAGGGCGCGGTAGGACGGGCGCCACACGGTGGTCGGCACCACGAAGGAGAAGCCGGCCTCGGCCGCCTCGGCGAGGCGCACGGTCAGGTCGCGCCGGCCGTCGTCGACACTCTCGGCGAGCGCCGGGACGAGGGCGGCCATCCGCTCGGCGACCGCGTTGCCGGTCACCGAGAGCTGCTCCAGCGAGGGAAAGACGGCGTAGGCGATCTGCCCGTCCGGCGTCGCGACGGAGACGCGAAGGCCCGGTGTCTCGGGAGTTGACTCGCTGCCGGGGACGACGACCGGCGTGAACGCCAGCAGCCGACCGGAGAGCTGGCGCGGGCCGCCGGAGACGGTCACCTCTGCGCCGATCAGCGCCTCGAGGATGGTCGTCGGGTTCGACAGGTCGCCCGCCAGCAGCCGCCCGGTGGCGGAGCGTTGGCCGACCGGCTCTGCCGCCTCGAGGTCGATCGAGACGACCGGCGCCGCGCCGGTGATGACGAGGGTTCGCAGCACGTCCGCCACCTGCGGGCGCTCGATGGCGAGGCGCATGGTGTCTGCCGCGCCGTTCATGCGGCCCTCGACCTGGGCGAGGCCGCCGGTGGCGAGCGTCACTCGGGTGACGCCGACCTCGGCCGCGGGGACCGTCTCGGCCTCAGCCTCGGGTGCATCGGACACCACGCTCTCGACCTCGCTCGGGCGCCCGTCGGTCGCTTGGCTCGATAGCTGCGCCTCGCCGGCGATCGCGCCGGAACGGGCCGGAGCGAACGCCGGCGTCTCGACCCGGGTCAGGATCGGCTCCAGCGGCGGGGCACCGTCGGCCGAGGAGGGGTCGAAGCGGGGCTCGCCGAAGCCGCGATAGGCGGGGTCGTCGGCGGTGGGGCGGGTGGCGGCCGGGCGTTCCGTCGCCGGGGCCGCGGGTTCGCAGGCCGTGCCCGCGGTGGGTTCGCAGATGGCCGAGGTCGTATCGTTCGCCGCGCTCTGCGCCACCACGCTGGTGGAGGCGAGGAGCACCGCGGCGAGCGCTCCGCCGAAACTCGCAACTCTCATCGGCGCGCAACTCCCTGTTCGTCGCCTTTGGAGGCGGGGTGCTAACATGCGCCCTTCGGCGAGCCTAGGTGCTCACGGGGCGTTGCGCGCAAAGTGATCGCCGGTGGCTGAACGCACGGTGACTTCCGCCGTGCCCGATCAGACCGGCATGGCGGCGAGGTTCTCGCGCAGCGCCGTCTTCAGCACCTTGCCGTAGTTGTTCTTCGGCAGCGCCTCGATCGCGAAGTAGGCCTTCGGCCGCTTGAACCGGGCGATCTGGCTCTGGCACAGCGCGTCGAGCGCGGCGGGGTCCACCGGCCCGGTGCGGCCGACCACGAACGCCACCACCTCCTCGCCCCAGTCCGGGTGGGGGCGGCCCACCACCGCCACCTCGGCGACGTCCGGGTGCGTGAGCAGCACCTCCTCGACCTCACGCGGATAGATGTTGGTCCCGCCCGATACGATCATGTCCTTGGAACGATCCTTGAGGGTGAGGAAGCCCTCGGCGTCGAGCGCGCCCATGTCGCCCGTCCACAGCCAGCCGTCCCGCAGGGTGGCGGCGGTGGCCTCCGGGTTCTCCCAATAACCCCTCATCACCGACGGGCCGCGACAGATCACCTCGCCGATCGCGTCGACGCCGACGTCACGGCCGTCCGCGTCGACGGTCCGCACCTCCATGGACGACATGGCGATGCCGACCGATCCGAGCCGCTCGCGCCAGCGCGGGTGGGCGCGATCGGCGACGAGGGGGCGGGGGAGCGCGGTGATCGTCATCGGTGTCTCGCCCTGGCCGTAAATCTGGACGAAGCGGGGGCCGAACCGGGCGACGGCGGCCTCGATGTCGGCGACGTACATCGGTCCGCCGCCGTAGACGATGGTGCGGATGCCGGTCCCGTCGTGGCCGACCGCCTGCGCGTGGGTGATCAGCCGGCGCACCATGGTGGGGGCGGCGAACATGTGGATCTCGCCCAACGTGCCGGCGAGTGCGAGGATCTCCGCCGGATCGAACCCGCCTGACGCCGGAACCACGTGCCGCGCGCCCTTCATGACGTGCATCAGGTTGTAGCAGCCCGCCCCGTGCGACATCGGCGCGGCATAGAGCGCCGCGTCGGTCGGGTGAACCTCGTCGACATCGGCGAGGTAGGTGAGGCTCATGGCGACGAGATTGGCGACCGTGAGCATGACGCCCTTCGGCCGGCCGGTGGTGCCGGAGGTGTAGAAGAGCCAGGCGAGGGCGTCGTCGGCGAGCGGCTCGGGCTCCGGCATCGGCTCGGCGGCGGCGAGCGCGTCGATTGTGGCGGGGGTCGCGAGGGGGACGCCGAGGTCGAGCGAGGCGTCTGTGACGGCGACCAAGCGGGCGCCGGCGTGGTCGGCGATGTAGCCGGCCTCCTTGGGGTGGAGCTTGGCGTTGATCGGCACCACCGCGGCGCCGGCCCACCACGCGCCCCACCAGATGGCGAGGTAGTCGGGTCGGTTGGGCATGAAGAGGGCGATCCGCTCGCCCGGTTCGACGCCGGCCCGGCGCAGGCCCGCGGCGATGCGCGCGGCGCGGTCGGCGAACGCGGCGTAGGTGGCGACGACCTCGGTGCCGTGGAGGAGGGCGGGCGCGTCGGGCGTCAGCATGGCGCTGCGCTGCAGCCACTTTGCCAGGTTCATCGGCGTCTCCCAACATCGCGTCGTTTTTCAAAATCATAGCGGTTTTGGTGGGGTATGCACGACGACCAAGGGTGGTGTCGCATTGAAATTTGAGATTGCAATTCGGCGTCACGTGCGTTTGGCTTGCCCGGTTCGAGCCGGGGGGTACGGGTGGACACGATCAGAGCCGTCGCGGGTGATTTCGCCATCGGGCCGCGCCACCGGATGAGTGCGCGGGGCCGCACGGTCGAGGTGCGGATGGTCGAGGCGCGGGGGCTCATGCGCGGCACCCGGCGCCACCGCTACGGGCCGGGGGACATCGAGTCGATCAAGCGGGGCCGCCTGTCGTGTCGCCGCCGCGTCGGGTGGGCGCTCGGGGTGACGGTGTGCCTCCTGCCGCTCGGCCCGTTCGCGCTGCTCGGCCTGTTGGCCCTTTTGTGGACGCGCGAGTGGACGACCTTCTGGTGCGCCTTCAAGGATGGCCGCAGCTTCATCGGCGAGATGCCCAGCCGCGACTACGACCGCCTGATCGCCGGGCTGAGCGCCTGGCACGCCGGGCAGATCGGCGTGTCGGACTGGCTGCCGGTGGCACGCCGCGGCAGCACGGCGCGCCCGGTCTCCTTCGTCGGCAAGGCGCGCCCGGTCCCGGTCTCGTCCCGCGCGCCGATGACCGGGGCACTGGCGATCGCGATCGCGCGCGCGTCCGAGCCCGTCGCCGCCGGCTGGACCCCGGCGAACGACACCGCGGCGCTCGCCGCCGGCCCCGGCCGCCTGCGACGCAAGCCCATGCGGCCCCCCGGCGTTCCGCCCCCCGATGGCCCGTCCCCTGCCGGTTGGCCCCACGGTGGCCCGCCCTCTGCCGGCTTGTCTGGTGGCCCGCCCTCTGCCGGCTTGTCTGGTGGCCCGTCTCCTGGTGGCCCGTCTCCTGGTTGCCGGTCTCCCGATGGCCGGTCTCCCGATGGCCAGTCTCCAGATGGCCAGTCTCCAGCCGCCTCGTTCTCAGCAGCCCCGTCCGCCGCGGCCTGTTCCCCCGCAGACGGGGGGCTTGCGGCGCAGCCGTTGGGCCGCGTGCCGAATTCCCGGCCGCCCGCCGCCGCTTCGCTTCACTTGGTCCGGCAGGAGGAGGACGCGCTGCGCGCCAATCCGGCGCCCCCACCGTCCGGCCGCGCCGGGGAGGACCTCGGCGGCCGGATCGGGGAGGCCGGCTAGAACCGCTCCCGCTCTACCGAGAGCGATGAGGCGCGAAAGCCTTGGCGGTTCCGGAAGAGGTGAGCGTCGCGTCCGCGGTTCGGTGGAACGCGGGTTGCGCTAGCCAGTCACGCCGATCGGCCAGGGCGCGAACTCTTCCTCGCCCACACCCAGCGCCTCGCTCTTGGACTTCTGGCCCGAGGCGATGGCGAGTATCGTGGCGAAAATGTCCTCCCCCATCTCGTCGAGCGAGCGCTGCCCGTCGATCACCGCCCCGCAGTTGATGTCCATGTCACCCACCATGCGGGAGAACATCGGCGTGTTGGTGGCGAGCTTGATCGTCGGCGCCGGGAACGAGCCGAAGCACGACCCGCGCCCGGTGGTGAAGCAGATGAGGTTGGCCCCGCCCGCGATCTGCCCGGTCGCCGACACCGGGTCGAAGCCCGGCGTGTCCATGATGACGAGGCCCTTCGTGGTGACC
Organism: Acuticoccus sp. I52.16.1; assembly: GCF_022865125.1. Taxonomy (NCBI): domain Bacteria; kingdom Pseudomonadati; phylum Pseudomonadota; class Alphaproteobacteria; order Hyphomicrobiales; family Amorphaceae; genus Acuticoccus; species Acuticoccus sp. I52.16.1. The sequence goes on from NZ_CP094828.1 coordinate 3,354,916, forward strand.
GGCTCCGCGTATCGGAACACGTCCTCGATCCCGGCCGAGCCCCCCTTCTTGGAGCCGCCCAACGCCTTCTCGATGATGTTGGCGAGGCCGCCCGCCTGGTTGCCCGGCGAGACGACGCCGTTCATCTGCGTATCGCGCCCCTTGGTGTAGTCGAGCCACCAGTTGATACGGTCGATGAACTTCTCCCCCACCTCGCGCGAGCGCATCCGCGCCGTCAGCGTGTGCTCGACGCCGTAGAGCTCCGGCGTCTCCGACAGCATCGCCGTGCCGCCGTGCCGCACCAGGATGTCGACCGCCTTGCCCAGCGCCGGGTTCGCCGACAGGCCGGAGAAGCCGTCCGACCCGCCGCATTGCAGCCCGATCGAGATGTGCTCGGCCGAGCACGGCTCACGCGCGACGTCGTTGGCGAGGGGCAGCATCTCGCGCACCGCCTGCTTGCCGGCCTCGATCGCCGCCGCCGTGCCGCCGACCTGCTGCATCGTCACCGCATGCAGCATCTTGCCGGAGGCGAGGCTCTGCTCCTCGAAGAACTTCGGCAGGTTGTTGCGCTCGCAGCCCAGCGAGAACACCACCGCACCGGCGATGTTCGGGTGACGGATGTAGCCGGCGAGCGTGCGGCGCAGAAGGTCCATCGGCTCGCCGGTCAGCTCCATGCCGCAGCCCTGCTCGTGCACGAAGGCGACCACCCCGTCGACGTTCGGATAGTCGGCCAGCCGCTCCTCGTCGAAGTAGGCGGCGACCTTGCGCGCCACCGTCGCCGAGCAGTTCACCGTGATGAAGAGGCCGATATAGTTGCGCGTCCCCACCGCCCCGTCCGGCCGGCGGATGCCCATGAAGGTCGCGCGCTGGTCGGCCGGCAGGAGGTCGGCGGGCCGGTACTCCTCGGCGAAGCGGTAGTCCTTCTTCACGTCCCCGTTCAGCACGTTGTGGACGTGGAGGTAGGCGCCCGGCGCCAGATCCTCGCCGGCGAAGCCGATCACGGTGGAATATTTCAGGATCGGTTCGCCCTTGCGGATCGCGCGGGTGGCGATCTTGTGGCCGAGCGGGATGTCGGCGAGCGTCGTCACGCCCTCCGAGCCGACCTCGGTGCCGGCCGGGATATCCTCCCGCGCGACGACGACGTTGTCGTCCGGGTCGAGACGGATGACCGGGTCGTTGGGACGCACGGGAGCGTTGACGAGCGTGTCGGTCATGGTGGGCCATCCTCCGTGATCGGTGCGAGCGGCGGCGCGGTCGGCACCGCGGCGGGTCGCACGTCTTCCATCATACTGCGAGCGGATCGCCGGCGGCGGCCCACTCGGGAAATCCATCGTATCAGTGGGCATGCGAGCCGACTTGGTTGTCCATCCCCGGCTTCGTCAGCGTTTCTCTGGGGTCTACATAGCTGGTTATCTTACGTTGTGGCTGTTCGTGCCAGGAGATGTTGAACGCCGCAAGCTTGGCGAAGATTTGCAGCTCCGAGCGGGGCAGGTGGTCGTGGATGCCGTGGAGGCTCGTCACTTCGCTGTGCAGGAACTCGCGGAGCGCGAACGAGTGCGACAGCCGCACGCGCCCCAGCTCCGCCAGCCTTCGACCGACCGCGGCGTCCTCACCGCGCCGCCCCCGGCGCTCGCCCGGCATCAGCGCCCGTTCGTCTCGCGCCACGCGGCGAAGGCGTCGAGGCTCTCCTGCTTGGTCGCGGGGTAGAGGCCGACGATGGTGGCGCCGGCGCGCACCTGCTCGATGGCGAAGTCCTCGTAGGCGGTCATCTCGGTCGCCTCGGCGGCGATCTCCTCGGCGAGGTGCGCCGGGATCACGATCACCGAGTCGTCGTCGCCGACCAGGATGTCGCCCGGGAAGACCGGCGCGTCGCCGCAACCGATCGGCACGTTCGTCTCGATCGCCTCGTTGAGGGTGAGGTTCGTGGGCGAGGAGGGGCGCGAGTGGTAGGCGTGGATCGCCAGCTCGCCGATGTTCATCGCGTCGCGGAAGCCGCCGTCCGTGACCACGCCTTCGACCCCGCGCACCATCATGCGCGTCACCAGGATGTCGCCGGCGGACGCGGCGCGGGCGTCCTTGCGCGAATCCATCACCATGATGTGACCCGGCGGGCAGGTCTCGACCGCCTTGCGCTGCGGGTGCTCGGGGTTGCGGAACTCGACGAGCTGATTGCGGTCCTCGCGCGCGGGCATGTACCGCAGCGTGAACGCCGGACCGACCATATTGCGGCCCTTCGGCTTCACCGGGCGCACGTCCTGGATCACCTGGCTGCGCAGGCCGCGCTTGTAGAGCGCGGTGGCGAGCGTCGCGACCGAGACATGGCGCAGCGCCTCGATCGTCTCGGAGCCGACGGGGGTTGGGGTATCGGTCATGGGAGCCTCGGTGTCACGGGTTCGCGGTGGAGGGGCGCCCGGGGGTGGGCGCGGGGAAGGAGTGACGGATGCGCGCTCGGCGACGCTTCACCTCGGTCGAGGCGAGCATCGACGCGGCGGCCCACTGGGCGCTGGACCGGCTGGAGCGCCGTGCGGTGCCGGCCGCGGCCATCGAGTTCATCGTCTTCGGCCTGAAGCTGGCGTGGGCGTGCCTGTTCGGCGGGCTGATGCTGGCGATGATCCTGGCCTCGGCGCTCTTTGCCGCGGTGGTCGTGCTCTTCGGGCGCACGCGGGTCCATTACCGCGTGTTCCGCTACAGGCTGTGGATGCCGCTGGTGGTGGGGTTCGTGCTGGTCGCGCTGTTCATCGGGTTCGCGGAGAACATCGGCACCTTCGCGCGAGCCTGGCAGTATCCGGACCAGGCGGACGGCTGGCGCATCGTGTCGATCCACAAGCTCGGCGCGTGGCTGCTGCTGATGACCATCAGCTTCGTGCTGACGACGGTCGTGCGCCGCCCCATGCCGCTGGACCCGCCGCGCTAGGAGATGGGCGGCGGCGCTCATGCGTCGAGGCTCGCGTCGTCGGCCGCCGCGATCGCCGCTGCCCTGGTGCCGGGCCGGGCGGCGAACGTGTCGCCAACGCGGGTGTCGACCTTGGTGGCGAGCGTCTCGCGCACCACGGCGGCGAGGGCGCGGGCGGCGGGGCTGGCCGTCGGCGCGATGCACATGTTGGTGGTGATGACGCCGAGGTCCGGCAGGCCCGCCGCGACCGGGACACGCTCGAGCGCGGGGCCGAGGTAGCTCGCCGGAAGCGGGGCGACGGCGAGGTCCGCCTCCACCGCCGCGATCTGGCCGTGGCTGTACTCGCAGCTGAAGGCGACGCGGTGAGGGATCGCGGCCCGCTCCAGCGCCTCCTCCGCGGTGTGGCGCCAGAAGCAGCCGACGCCGGGCACCGCGATCGGCAAGGGCCGGCGCGTCGCCGCCGTGCCGCCGCGCCGGCCGATCCACAGGAAGGGTTCGGCGTGGATCACCTCTCCGGCCGTCAGGCTGCGCGTGCGGTTGTGCTCCACAAAGGCGAGATCGACCTCGCCGTTGGCGGCCTTGTCCACCAGCACCAGCGTCGTGGCCATGACGACCTCGATGTTGGCGTCCGGATGCAGCCGGGCGAAGCGGGACAGGACCGCCGGCAGCAGCCGCGTCTCGTAGTCGTCGGTGACGCCGATGCGGACGACGCCGGCGAGGCTCTCGCACTGGAAGCGGGCCATCGCTTCCTCGTTGAGAAGGAGGATGCGCCGCGCATAACCCAGCAGTTCGGCGCCCGTGGGGGTGAGCGCGACGCTGCGTCCGTTCTTGCGAAAGATCGGGTGGCGGACCTGCTCCTCCAGCTTGGCCATCTGCATCGAGACAGCCGAGGGCGTGCGGTTCACCCGCTCCGCCGCAGCGCGGAAGCTGCCCTCCTCACACACCGCCACGAAGGTGCGGATGAGATCGCTCTCCAGGATATTCGTGCTCATCGACCGGTTCCTTCGGCTTCCGATCGCTCAAAATAACTGACCAGTCGCGTCAAAACAATTCGTTCGACTGATGGGTTCGTCACCCCCACACTCTCACCATCGCAATGGAAACTCGCGGGTGAGGACGATGATCGGGAACGCAACGAGAGCGCTGCGGACGGCAGCGATGCATGCGCGGACCGTGGTTGCGGCGATGCGGGCCGAGCGGCGGCGCCGCCAGGCCCTGCGGCCGCTGCGGCAGGCCGAGGACTGGCAGCTCGACGACCTGGGCCTGACGCGCGCCGACGTCGCGCGGAGCTTCGCCATGCCGCTCTGGATGAACGGGGTGGCCGGGGCGTGCGCCGTGGCGACGCGCCGGCTGGAGGCGGAACGGGTGCGCCCGCGGGCGCCGCAGCGCCCGGCTCGGGTCCCGGCGCGGCCGCGGGAGGAGACGCCGCGCGTCCATCCGCTGCTCCTGGCGGCATTGCGCCCGGCGCCACAGGCGGCGGCGTCGGCGTCGGTGCAGCGGGAGGACGAGGCGCAGCGGGAGACACGCCGGGCGGCCTAGTTGATCGCCGGCTCGGGCACCTTCGGCCCGGCCTCGGTCAGGAGGAAGTCGAAGTCGCAGCCTTCGTCGGCCTGCATGATGTGCTTGGAGAACATTACCCCGTAGCCGCGCCCGTAGCGGGGCGGGGGCGCCTGCCAGGCGGCGCGGCGGGCGGCCAGCTCCTCGTCCGAGACGCGCATGTCGAGCGTGCGCTCGGGCACGTTCAGCGCGACGATGTCGCCGTCCTTCAGGAGCGCCAGCGGACCGCCGACGTAGGCCTCCGGCGCCACATGCAGGATGCACGCGCCGTACGACGTGCCGGACATGCGCGCGTCGGACAGGCGCACCATGTCGCGGTGGCCCTTCTTCAGGAGCGCCTTGGGCATCGGGATCATGCCCCACTCGGGCATGCCGGGGCCGCCCTGCGGGCCGGCATTGCGCAGGACCAGCACCGTGTCCGGCGTCATCGGGTGGTTCTCGTCGTCGATGATCGCCTTCAGCGCGTCGTAGCTGTCGGCGACCAGCGCGGGGCCGGCGTGGACGCGGAACTCCGGCGCGCAGGCGGCCGGCTTGATGACCGCGCCGTCCGGGGCCAGGTTGCCGCGCAGCACCGCCAGCGAGCCCTCGTGGTAGACCGGGTTCGAGAGCGGGCGGATGACGTCGTCGTTGAACACCTTCGCGGTCTCGAACCCTTCGCCCAGCGTGCGGCCGGTGACGGTCCGCGCCGTGGTGTCCAGCTTCTCGGCGAGGTTCTTCATCAGCGCGCGCAGGCCGCCGGCGTAGAAGAAATCTTCCATCAGGTAGCCCTTGCCGGTCGGGCGCACGTTGGCGATCACCGGGGTGGTGCGGCCGACCCGGTCGAGATCGTCGAGCGTCAGCGGCACCCCCGCGCGGCGCGCCATGGCGATGAGGTGGATGATCGCGTTGGTCGAGCAGCCGGTCGCCATCGCCACGGTGACGGCGTTGTTGACGGCGGCGGGGGTGATGATCTTCTCCGGCGTCAGATCCTCCCACACCATCTCCACCGCGCGGCGGCCGCAGGCGGCGGCCATGCGCTGGTGATTGGAGTCGGCCGCCGGGATCGAGGATGCGCCCGGCAGGCACAGGCCCAGCGCCTCGGCGATCGCGGTCATGGTGGAGGCCGTGCCCATCGTCATGCAGTGGCCGTAGGAGCGCGCGATGCCGCCCTCCACGCCCTGCCACTCTTCCTGGGTAATCGTCCCGGCGCGCCGCTCGTCCCAGTATTTGAACGAGTCCGTGCCCGAGCCGAGCACCTGGCCGGCATAGTTGCCGCGCAGCATCGGCCCGGCCGGGAGGTAGATGAACGGCAGCCCCATCGATACCGCGCCCATCACCAGGCCCGGCGTCGTCTTATCGCAGCCGCCCATCAGCACCGCGCCGTCGATCGGATGGGAGCGGAGCAGCTCCTCGGTCTCCATCGCCAGCATGTTGCGGTAGAGCATGGTCGTCGGCTTGACGAAGTTCTCCGACAGCGACAGCGCCGGCAGCTCGATCGGGAAGCCGCCTTCCTGGTGGATGCCGCGCTTGACCCACTCCACCCGCTCCTTGAAGTGCGCATGGCAGGGCTGGATGTCCGACCAGGTGTTGATGATCGCGATCACCGGGCGACCGACCCAGTCTTCCGGCGCATAACCCATCTGCATGATGCGCGAACGGTGGCCGAACGAGCGGAAGTCGTCCGGTGCCATCCAGCGGGCGGAGCGGAGCTGGTCGTAGGTCTTCTTGGCGTCGGTCATAGAACTCGGGCTGTCGCCTGGACGGGCGGATCCACGCGCGGCACGGCCAGGGCCGTGGCGGTTGCGAACGGGGCGGCGAGGGCGGGCAGGATCGGCACGGCGTCGTCCGCGCGGGATCCGAAACCCAAAGGTCAGCCCGAGCTGCGGGCAGCAAGATCAGGGAATCGGGCGCCGTACGGCCGGGCGGTGATAGATGTGCACGGGTGTTCGCTCGCAGTCCAAGCGACGTGATCCCCTCCCGGTTTGTTGTCTTTGTTGGACCACGACAATGTTCGCGATCGCAGCTCGGGTGATATATTAATCTGTTGCGGCGTGCAAGGTTCTGCGGTCGTATGTCATGGTGACAAAACTCGCGACGGGCGGTCCATCCGCGACTATGATGCGGTGGGGGAAGGGTGGTCGACAGTGACAGTTCTCGAGCAACGTTTCGGTGCCGTGCGCTCGATCGCCTCCGGACCGCACGGAACCGCGGCCGGCCGCATCTATGAAAATTTGAGACTGAGGATCATCACGGTCGAGATCGCGCCCGACACCGTCCTGTCGCGCGCCAGCCTCGCCAAGGAATACGGCGTCAGCCAGACCCCGGTCCGCGAGGCCCTGCAGCGGCTCGAGCAGGACGGCCTCGTCGAGACCTTTCCCCAGTCCCGCACCGTCGTCACCCGGATCGACCCGGACGCGCTCACCGAATCCCATTTCCTGCGCCGCGCGGTGGAGACCGAGGTGGTCCGCCACCTCGCCCGGTCCCACACCTCCGAGATCCTCAGCGAACTCGACGCGTTCATCGCCATGCAGGAGACGCTGATTCAGAACATCGACCAGGTGACGATGTTCTACGACCTCGACGAGAGCTTTCACCGCGCCCTCTTCGCCGGCATCGGCTATGTCGGCCTCCACAACATGATCCGCTCCCGCTCCGGCCACCTCGACCGTGCCCGCCGGCTCGACATGCCGCGCCAGGAGAAGATGCGCGAGATCGTGGACGGGCACATCGCCATCGTCACCGCCGTGCGCGCGGGCGATGCCGACGCCGCCGAGGAGGCGATGCGCGAGCACCTCAGCGGCACGCTGAAACGCATCGCCATGCTGCGCCAGGCCAACCCCGAAGCGTTCGAGGCCGGCACCTTCTGAGCGGCGGCGTGACCGCGCGCCGGCCTCGCCTCATTCAAAAGGATGAGGTGGATTGCCGGAACGGGGCGGGTCGCAAATTCCGTGCTGTGACATACATTCGTCTCCGGTCCGGAATCGGGAATGCCTGAAAGATGACAGAGAAACTCTTCACCCCCGTCACGCTCGGCGCGCTGAAGCTGCCCAACCGCGTGCTGATGGCGCCGTTGACGCGCAACCGCGCGATGCCGCCGCAGGACGTGCCGAGCGAGATGAACGCGCGCTACTACGAGCAGCGCGCCTCCGCCGGGCTCATCATCTCGGAGGGGACGCAGATCTCGCCCGAGGGCAAGGGCTACATCGACACGCCCGGCATCTACTCCGCCGAGCAGGTCGCCGGCTGGCGCAAGGTGACCGACGCGGTGCATGAGGCCGGCGGGCGCATCGTCGCCCAGCTCTGGCACGTCGGACGCGTCAGCCACATCTCGCTGCAGCAGGATCGGCAGCAGCCCGTCGGCCCCTCCGCCATCCGGGCCGAGGCGAAGACCTTCATCGCCGGCGGTTTCGCCGAGACCTCCGAGCCGCGTGCCCTCAAGACCGACGAGATCGCCCGTATCGTCGAGGACTATGGCCGCGCCGCTCGGAACGCCAAGGAGGCCGGGTTCGACGGGGTCGAGCTGCATGCCGCCAACGGCTACCTCGTCGATCAGTTCATCCGCGACGGGTCGAACCAGCGCGAGGACGACTACGGCGGACCGTTGGAGAACCGCCTGCGCTTCCTGCGCGAGGTGCTGGACGCCCTGGTCGCGTCGATCGACGCGGACCGCGTGGGGGTGCGCTTCGCTCCGTTCTCGACCGGCAACGGGATCTCCGACAGCGATCCGATGACGACCTTCAGCGGCGCGATCGAGGCGCTGAACCCCTATGGGCTGGCCTACCTCCACATGGTCGAGGGCCAGATCCGCTCCACCGAGGCCGCCGGCCGGGCCGAAGTCGCCGAGCTGCGCAAGCACTTCAAGGGCGCCTATGTCGGCAACAACGGCTACGACCGCCAGATGGCGATCGACGCCGTGGCGAGCGGCGCGGTCGACGCGGTGGCCTTCGGACGCGATTTCATCGCCAACCCCGACCTTCCGAAGCGTCTTGAATTGAACGCCCCCTTGAACGAGCAGGACCGAGACACGTTCTACGGTGGACAGGACCACGGTTATACGGACTATCCGTTCCTGAACGCCGTGTCGGCCTGACCGACAAGCAACCGGAAGGAAGACTATATGCTACGCAAGGCATCCGCCGTCTGGCAGGGCAAGCTCACCGAAGGCTCGGGCTCGATCTCCACGGAGTCCGGCGCGCTCTCCAGCCTGCCCTACTCCTACAACACGCGGTTCGAGGGTGATAAAGCCGGCACGAACCCCGAGGAGCTTCTCGGCGCGGCGCACGCCGGTTGCTTCACCATGGCGGTCAGCTACGCGCTGCAGGAGGCGGGCTACCCCGTCACCAAAGCCGAGACGACCGCGACGGTCGAGCTCGTTCATGTGCCGGAGGGCTTCGAGATCCCGTCGGTCAAGCTCACGCTGGTGGCCGAGGTTCCGGGCATCTCCGAGGAGCGCTTCCTGGAGGTCGCCAACGTCGCCAAGGAAGTGTGCCCGCTCAGCAAGGTGCTGAAGGCGGAGATCACCCTCGAGGCCACGCTCGCGTCGAGCTGAGGCCGGGCGGCACCGCCGCGCCGTCACGCCCGCCGGGTCACGCCGGCGGGCGTTCTCGTGCGCCGCCCCAAAAAAAGCGGGAGCCCGCATGGGCCCCCGCTCGTCGTTCGTCCGGTCGCCGATCAGGCCGCCGCGCGCTCGTGGCGACCCTCCTGCACCTCCTCGATGATCTTGGCGCAGAACGCGTCGAGATCGCCGGGATTGCGCGAGGTCACGAGCGCCTCGTCGACCACCACCTCCTTGTCGTGCCAGTTGCCGCCGGCGTTGACGATGTCGGTCTTGATCGAGTGGTAGGACGTCACGTCCCGCCCCTTGATCACGCCGGCCTCGACGAGCATCCACGGCCCGTGGCAGATCGCGGCCAGCGTCTTGCCGGTGTTGTAGAAGGCGCGGACGAAGTCGACGGCGTCGGCGTCGGTGCGCAGGACGTCCGGGTTGATCTGCCCGCCGGGCAGGACCAGAGCGTCGAAGTCGGACGGGCTGACCTGGTCGATCGTGGCGTCGACCTTGACGCTCTCGCCCCAGTCGGTCTTGTCCCAGCTTTTGATTTCGCCGCCTTTGATGGAAACGATCGTCACCTTGGCGCCAGCTTCGCCGAGCTGCCGCCGCGGCTCGAACAGCTCGGACTTCTCGAACCCGTCGGTGGCCAGAATGGCGATGCGCGCAGTCTGAATGCTAGGCATTGTGCGGTACTCCTTCTCACTGAGCGCCGACCGTGGCCGGCGCCGCGTTTGACCACACAACTCATTGCCCCCGGGGTCAGGTTCCCTCTTCGGTCCCAGCCGCGACCGCGTGCCGCTCGGTCTCCACCGGCACGACGTCGACCGAATGCCGTGACGAATGTTGCCCGGATGTACGCATCGCTCCGCGCACCGGGGCGACGTCCGAATAATCGCGCCCGCGGCCGATGACGATGTGGTCGAGGCCGGCCGGCACCGCGTTCGTCGGGTCGTAGTCGACCCAGCCCAGCTCCGGCCCGCACCAGGCGCAGACCCATGCGTGCATCGCATCCGCACCGGCGAGGCGCGGCTCGCCCGGCGGCGGATCCGTGCGCAGGCAGCCCGAGACGTACCCCGCGGGGATGCCGAGCCCCCGCAGCGCCGCGATCATGATGTGCGAGAAATCTTGGCACACGCCGATGCGCGCCTCGAAGGCCTCCACGGTGGGGGTCTCCACGGTGGTCGCGCCCGGCCGGTAGGTCCAGTCGCGGTAGATCGCCTGGCCGATCGCCTCCACCGCCTCCAGCACGCTCTGAGTGCCGCGCGCCGTCTCGCGGCCGTACTCGGTCATCTCCGCCGTGAGCGGCACGCGGCGCGAGGGGCCGACGAAGTGGTACGGCGAGCCGGCGTCGAGCCGGCGATAGGCGGCGATCTCGGGGCCGATCTTGTCGACCGGGGGCGACATGTCGAGCCGGCGGCCACGCTCGAGGCGCTGCACCCGCGAGGTGACGGCGAAGGTGATCTCCCGGTGCGCCTCGTGGAAGGCGACCTCCACCATGGCGTTGCGGAAATAGTCGATCCGGTTCACCCACTCGTCGGGCTTCGGCGTCACGGTGAGCGTGCCGGCGACGAGACGCTGCTCGCCGCCGAGGTCGGCCGGCATCAGCCGCACGATGTTGCGGCTTGCACTCGCCGCATTGTCGAACCGGTAGGCCACGCTCAGGGAGACGTCGTATTGCATGATCTACCTGAAGTAGGTCTCGGCGAGGAGGTCGGACATGGTGGCGAGGGCGCTTTCCAGTTCGGCGAGCGCGCTCTGGTCGAGCCCCTCGGGCGTGCGGACGGCGACGTCGGTGCGGGTCTGGAGGGCGGCGCGCTGCAACGGTGAGAGCTGGCGGTGCGTCTCGCCGCCGGGCAGGAAGCCGAGGTGCGACCAGATCTCGTTCAACTGGTAGATCACCGAGCGCGGATTGAGCGGGTCGAGCGCCAGGAGGTCCACCACGGTGGCGCGATTGGTGGCGACGGCATAGCGGCGGCGGTGGCTCATCTCGCTGTCGGCCACCTCCACCGCGAGGTCGAGGGCGCCGTCGGGCGCATCCTCGTCGGCGAATTGCGACAGGAGGCCGGTCAGCGAGATGGCGCGCTCCAGCGAACGGCCGATCGACATGAAGCGCCAGCCGTTGAAGCGGTACATGTTGTCGTGCACCAACCCTGTGAAGCCCGACAGGCTGCGCAGGATGAGGCTCATCGCGCGCGCCGTGTCGTCGCCGCGCGTCGGATGCTCGGCGAGGCGCTGCACCGTCTTCGACAGCTCGTCGAGCGCCGCCCAGCCGTCGACCGAGAAACGGTCGCGCACGTTGGACGCCGCCCGCGCGGCCGACTCCAGCGTGACGCGGACCCCCTCCGGCATCGGTTCGCGCGGATCGCTGCCGAGCCACGTGAGATATTCCGCCGAGCGGCGCACGAGCGGCAGGTCTTCCGAGATCGACTCCGCGACGCGCACATGGTGCGCCCGAAGGAGCCGCACCCGGTACTCCGCCCGCTCCACATAGCGGCCGAGCCAATAGAGGCTGTCCGCCGCCCGGCTCGGCAGCATCGACTGCTGCTGGCGCAGATAGGGTCCGGTCTGCGCCGCCAGCATCGACTCGGCCGGCACGTCCGACTTGGAGACCACCCACACGTCCGCCGCCGAGCCGCCGTTCTGCATGGTCAACGTGACGGCATCGGACGCGGGACCGATGCGGGCGAAGCCGCCGGGCATGATCGTCCACCCTTCGCGGGTGCGCGCCAGGAAGACGCGCAGGCTCATCGGCCGCGGCACGAGGCGCCCGTCGTCGAGCGCGGGCGTCGTGGAGAGGGTGACGGACTCCTGTGCCACCAGCTGGTCGGCGTTGCGGTCGATCCACTGGCCGAGCGCCAGACGCGAGGCGGGGTCGGTCGCGACGGGGGCGGAGACGTCGTCGAGGTCGAACAGCAGCCGCGTCGCGTAGGCGTTGCCGATCGTCATGCGATGCGCGTTCGCCTTCACGTAAGCGCGCTCCTCGTCCTGACCGCACCACCACGTGGCGATGTTCGGCAGGCGCAGCGGCTCGTCCAGCAGCTCCTCGGCGAGGCGGGGCATGAAGGCGAGCAGCGCTCGCGTCTCCAGGACACCGGACCCCAACGCGTTGACCAGTGTGACCCCACCGGTGCGCGCCGCGCCGAGCATGCCGGGCGTGCCGATGGCCGACGTCTCCTCCAGCTCCAGCGGGTCGGCCCACACCGAATCGAGCCGTCGCCACAGGACGCTCACCGGTTGCAGTCCGGCCACGGTGCGCACCATCAGCCGCCCGTCGACGACGGTGAGATCGTCCCCCTCCAGCAGCATGAAGCCGAGATAGCGGGCGATGTAGGCGTGCTCGAAGTAGGTGTCGTTCATCGGCCCCGGCGTCAGGATGCCGACGCGCGACAGCTCCGAGTCGCGCAGGTTGATCAGCGCGTCGCGGAAGCCGCGGAAGAAGCCGGCGAGGCGGTGGACGTTGGCGCGGGCGAAATGGTCGGCATAGACGCGGGTGGTGGCGATGCGGTTCTCCAGCGCGAAGCCGGCGCCGGAGGGGGCCTGGGTCCGGTCGCCCAGCACCCACCATTGTCCCTGCGGCCCGCGCCCGATGTCGAACGCCACGAAGTGCAGGAAGTGTCCGCCGCGCGGGGTGACGCCCACCAGCGGACGCAGCCACTCCGGGTTCTGCGCCAGCAACGCCGGCGGCAGGTGGCCCTGGTTCACTAGGCGGCCGGGACCGTAGATGTCGGCCAGGATGCGCTCCAGCAGCTCGGCGCGCTGGACGAGGCCCTCGCCGATCTCGGTCCACTCGTCCTCGTCGATCAGGACGGGAACGTGGGAGAGCGGCCAGTCGCGCTCGGCGGCTTCGGGCGTCCCGTACTGGCGGTAGTAGACGCCGGCGTCGCGCAGGTACTGGTCGCCGCGGGCCTGCCGGGCGCGCAGCTCGTCCTCGTCCATCCGCGCGACGGCCTCGATGAAGCTCCGCCACACCGGGCGGATCGCACCGTCCGCGCCCAACAGCTCGTCCGGCACCTCCTTGGAGATCTTGTAGCCGGCGAGGAGGCGCTCGACCGCGTCCTCCTCTTCCGGTGCGCCGGCGTCCTGCGGGGCGTCGTCGGGCAAGGCCATGGGCTAGTAGCCGGCGGAGCGCCGCAGATCGAGGGTCAACGGAAACTCCGGATGCGGCACCTCCGGGGCCGGAGCATAGACCCCCGGAGTATGTCCGCGCTCCTCGAATCGCGCAAGGCGGCGGGACTCGGCCTCGTAGCCGTTGATCGGGAACGTCTCGTGTGCGCGCCCGCCGGGGTGGGCGACATGGTAGACGCAGCCGCCCAGCGCCTTGCCCGTCCAGCGGTCGAAGATGTCGAACGTCAGGGGGGCGTTGACGGGCGTCACCGGATGCAGCGCCATCGGCGGCTGCCAGGCCTTGTAGCGCACCCCCGCGACGGCGACGCCGTTGGTCCGCGTTGCCGTCATCGGCACGGGGCGCTGGTTGCAGGCGACGGCGTAGCGGTCCGGATCGGTGGTGGTCAGCTTCACCTGGACGCGCTCGGAGGACGAGTCGGTGTAGCGCACCGTCCCGCCGATGGCGCCCACTTCGCCAAGGACGTGCCACGGCTCCAGCGACTGACGCACCTCCAGGTGGACGTTGTCGATCTCCACCTCGCCGCAGAAGGGGAAGCGGAACTCGGCCTGCGCCTCGTACCACTCGGGGCGCAGCTCGAAGCCGTGGTCCGCGAGGTCGCGCAGCACCTCGAGGAAGTCTTCCCAGATGAAGTGCGGCAGCATGAACCGGTCGTGCAGGGTGGTGCCCCAGCGCGTGAACCGGCCCGAGAGCGGCGCCTGCCACATGCGCGCGATGATCGCCCGCAGCAGCACCTGCTGGGCGAGCGACATGCGCGCGTCGGGCGGCATCTCGAAGCCGCGGAACTCGACGAGGCCGAGGCGGCCGGTGGGGCCGTCGGGCGAGTACAGCTTGTCGATGCAGATCTCGGAGCGGTGGGTGTTGCCGGTGACGTCCACCAGGAGATTGCGCAGCAGCCGGTCGGTCAGCCACGGCAGCGGCGGCAGCGCGCCGTCGGAGGGCGCCGGCATCTGCGCCAGCGCGATCTCCAGCTCGTAGAGGTGATCGGCGCGGTTCTCGTCGACGCGCGGGGCCTGCGAGGTCGGGCCGATGAAGAGGCCGGAGAAGAGGTAGGAGAGCGCCGGGTGCCGCTGCCAGTGCAGGATGAGGCTCTTCAAGAGGTCCGGCCGGCGCAGGAAGGGCGAATCCATCGGCGTCGAGCCGCCGACCACCACGTGGTTGCCGCCGCCGGTGCCGGTGTGGCGCCCGTCCACCATGAACTTGTCCGCCCCGAGCCGCGAGTGGCGCGCCGCGTCGTAGACCGCCTCGGTGATCGCCACGCAGTCGTCCCAGGAGTGGGCCGGCTGGATGTTGACCTCGATGACGCCGGGGTCCGGCGCGACGCGCACCACGTTGAGCCGCGGGTCAGGCGGTGGCGCGTAACCCTCGATGTGCACCGGGGTGCCGAGCCGCTTGGCCGCCGACTCGATCGCCGCCAGCAGCTCCAGGTAGTCCTCGATCCGCTCGACCGGCGGGACGAAGACGCACAGCCGCCCGTCGCGCACCTCCACCGCCATCGCGGTGCGCACATAGCCGTCGATCTCCGGGCCGAGGTGCTGGGCGACCAGCTCCTGCGACGGGCGCGACGCGGTGAAACGGCCGATGGACTGGCCGCGGTCGTGCGCGGCGACGGCGTCCGGGTCGCGGAAGTTCGGCAGCGGGTCGCGCGGCACCGTAGGGTCGGCGGTGTTGACGTAGGGGTATTGGGCCGGGGTCAGGAAAGGCAGGGAGGCGAGGGGAAGACGATAACCGATCGAGGAATCGCCGGGCGCGAGGTAGACGTAGCCACGCCGCGTGCGCCAGCGCTCCGACATCCAGCGCCCCGCGTTGGAGCGGCTCTGCCAGCGCTGCACCGGCAGGACGTAGCCGGCCGGCGTGGTCAGCCCGCGGTCGAACACCTTGGCGATGCGCGCGCGCGCCTCGGCGTCTTCCAGCTCGGCGTTGGTGGGCGTCACGTTGGCGGGGAGGTTGGCCTCCCGCAGCACCCATTCCGCCGGATCCTCGAACGCGGGGACGACGTAGTCCGGCTCCACCCCCAGCGTCTCGGCGACGGTGGTCAGCAGCGCCCCCGCGTCCTCGGAGGTGACGCCGGTGTCGGCCCCTTCGCGGGCGATCAAGTTGGGGTCGTCCCACAGGGGCACGTCGTCGCGCCGCCAGTAGAGCGAGAACGTCCACCGCGGCAGCGTCTCGCCCGGATACCACTTGCCCTGGCCGTAGTGGAGGAAGCCGTCTGGGGCGAACTCGTCGCGCAGGCGGCGGATCAGGTCGTCGGCGCGCTCGCGCTTGGTGGGGCCGACGGCGGCCGAGTTCCACTCGTCCGCCTCGAAGTCGTCGATCGACACGAACGTCGGCTCGCCGCCCATCGTCAGGCGCACGTCGCCGGCGGTGAGCGCGGCGTCGACCTTGTGGCCCAGCGTGTTGAGTGCGGCCCAGGACTCGTCGCTGAACGGCTTGGTGATGCGCGGGTGCTCGGCGACCCGGTAGACCTTCATGTCGAACGAGAAGTCGACCTCGGCGAAGCTCGCGAGGCCCGAGATCGGCGCGGCGTTCTTGTAGTGGGGCGTGGCGGCGAGGGGGATGTGGCTCTCGCCCGTCAGGAGCCCCGACGTGGGGTCGAGGCCGACCCAGCCGGCGCCGGGGATGTAGGCCTCGCACCAGGCATGCAGGTCCGTGAAGTCGACGTCGGTGCCGGAGGGGCCGTCCAGCGCCTCGAGGTCGGGCTTGAGCTGGATGAGGTAGCCCGAGCAGAAGCGCGCCGCGATCCCGAGATGGCGCAGCGCCTGCACCAGCAGCCACGAGGAGTCGCGGCACGAGCCCTTGCCGGTCTCGAACGTCTCCTCCGGCGTCTGCACGCCCGGCTCCATGCGGATCACGTAGCCGATGCCGTTCGCGACCTTCTGGTTCATGGCGACCAGGAAGTCGACGATGCGCCGCGGCGTCCGGTCGACGTCGGCGAGGAAGGCCGAAAGATGCGGGCCGGCCGGCTCGGCCTTCAGGTAGATCGAGAGATCTTCCGCGATGTCGGGATCGTAGGCGAAGGGATAATTCTCCGCGCTCTCCTCGACGAAAAAGTCGAACGGGTTGTAGACCGACATGTCGGCGACGACGTCGACCTCGATCTTGAATTCACGCACGGGCTCGGGGAAGACGAGCCGGGCCATCCAGTTCCCGTACGGGTCCTGCTGATGGTTGATGAAGTGGTTCGCGGGCGAGATCTTCAGCGAATGCGAAATCACCCGCGTGCGCGAATGCGGCGCGGGGCGCAGCCGGACGACCTGGGGCCCAAGCGTGACGGGACGGTCGTACTTGTAGTGCGTCAGGTGGTAGATTGCGGCCTTGATCGACATGGGTCTCGCGTCTTCACTCGTGCAGCAAACCTCTGGTTTTTCACACTTCGCTGTGACGCACAAACCATGTCTTGCCGCGCGGCGCTTCGGCGGCGGTGTGCGTGATGTTTATCGCGCCACCGCCACCGCCACCGTCGCCGTCGCCTGCTGGGCCGCCGTCCCGGCGTGTCAGGCCGCTTGCGTCTCGCGCACCTCGACCCGGTCGAGGAAGGTGGCGAACTTGGCCACGAACGCCTCGAGGAAGGAGCGGGTCGTGTCGTCGGTGACGTCGAACGTATCGTCGATCAGGCCGGGCTTGGTCTGGAAGTAGACCTCCGGCTGGCCGAGCACCACCATGTCGAGCACCGTCGCGATGTAGCGCAGGTGCGACTGGGCGATGGCGGTGCCGATCGCGCCCGGCGTCGTGCCGATCACGGCCGCCGGCTTGCCCACCCAGGCGTTCTGCCCATACGGCTTGGACGCCCAGGCGAGGGCGTTGTTGAGCAGCGGCGGGATGGTGCGATTGTACTCCGGCGTGACGAACAGGACCGCTTCGGCCGCGGCGATCTCCGCCTTGAACGCGGTGACGGCGGCGGGCGTGTCGCGCCACAGGTCGTCGTTGTACATCGGCAGATCGTCGATCGCGACGAACTTGAAGGCGAGGCGGCCGGCGGCCAGCTTCTCGATCGCGCGTGCCAGCTTCAGGTTGATCGATCCCTCGCGGGCGCTGCCGACGATGACGGTGACGGTTTTCATCGGATACTCCGGTATCGTAAAGTGACCGCCGTACCACCTATATGACCCAGTCACAGTCGCAAGACGGCACTTTGAGGTAACCATGGGCGCACCGAAGGAACCCGAGTATGAGTTCAGAGGCACCTGCTGCCGGCCGGTGAAGGAGCTGTTGTCGCGGATCGGCGGCAAATGGACCGTCCTGATCGTCACGCGCCTCGCGGACGGGCCGCGCCGGTTCTCCGACCTGAAGCGCGAGATCGAGGATATCAGCCAGAAGATGCTGACCTCCACGCTGCGCGAGCTGGAGCGCGACGGTTTCGTGAAACGCACCGTCACCCCCTCGATCCCGCCGCGGGTCGACTACGAGCTGACCGACCTCGGGTTCGACCTGTTGAACCCGCTTGAGGCGCTCGGCGCCTGGGCCGTGCGCAACCAGTTCCGCGTCGACGCCGCGCGGGCCCGCTTCGGCAAGGGCGACGCCGCGGAGGTGAAGCCGCATCGCCCCGCCGGAGACGCGGACAGCGCCCGCCTCTCGCTCTGACGGTCGACCGATCGGACAACGCGAAAGGGCGGCTCCCGCAGGGGAGCCGCCCTTTTTTTTGTCGTGTCGGGTGGGGCCGGTCAGGCCGCCTTGGCGCCCATCGCGCGGCGCTTGGCCAGCTCCAGCGCGTTGGCGAGGAGGCCGGTGTCGGACAGCAGCGTGAGCCGTTCGGCCGGTGCGAGCCAGCTCGCCAGCTCCTCGATGCTCTGCGCCTCGCCCAGCTTGGCGGCGGCGAGGGCGCGGGTGGTGTCGAACGAGCCGCGCCCGCGCTGCTCGGGCTCCAGGGCGCCGAGGTGGGCGTCGCACAGCGTCTGGTCCTCGGCGAGCGTGATGAGAGCGTCGCGCGGCAGGCTGGCGGGGAAGGCGTGCGCCTCGCGCCGGGCCATGCGCAGGACCTCCGGCGGGGCGGCCTCCTGCGGGGTCATCAGCGCGTGGTTGCGGCGCAGCTTGCGGCCGAGCCAGAACGAGCCGCAGCCCTTGGAGATCGGCACCGCCAGGATCAGGGCGAACAACGTCGGCGACATCCAGGCCGCCAGGGTCGGCGAGTGGATGAGGGCGATGATGCCCAGCACCAGGCCGCACGCCATGTGGACCATGTGGAACTGCGTCGCCGCCAGCCAGCTCACGCTCGACCCGCTGCGCGCCTGCGGCAGCCAGCCCACCGCGCGGCCGAGCAGGATCGACATCACGATCCCGGTCTGCGCGATCATCATGATCGGCGCGATCAGCGTGGTGATCACCAGCTCCAGGAAGGTGGACCCGACGACGCCCAGCGGACCGCCGCAGCCGCGCCGCAGCTCCCGGTCGAAGAGGGCGTTCACCATCGCCATGATCTTGGGCAGCAGCAGCACCACCAGCGAGATGATGAAGAGCGTCACCATGCGGGCCGAGTCGAAGGCCGGCCACGTCGGGAAGAGGGCGAAGCTGGAGGGGAAGTACTCCGGCCGGATCAGGGTCGCCTGCACCGAGAGCGCCACGCCGGTGAGCAGCAGGAACAGCCACACCGGGCTCATCACGTAGGCGAGGATGCCGATGGTGAAGTGCAGCCGCGAGCAGAAGGCGAGGCCCGGCGCGCCGACGAGGCGGGCGTGCTGCAGGTTGCCCTGCGCCCAGCGACGGTCACGCTTGATAACGCCGAAGAGGTCCGTCGGCGCACCCTCGTAGGAGCCGGTGATGTCCGGACGCATGGTCACGGTCCAGCCGGCGCGGCGGATGAGCGCCGCCTCGACGAAGTCGTGGCTGAGGATCGACCCGCCGAACGGCGGCCTGCCGGCGAGGCTCGGCAGGCCCGCGGCGCCCGCGAAGGCGGACATGCGGATGATCGCGTTGTGGCCCCAGTAGTTGCCGTCCTCGCCCTGCCAGGCCGCGATGCCGCCGCCGACCACCTTGCCGGTGACGGTGTTGGCGAACTGCTGGGCGCGGGCGAACGGGGTCTGCCCGCCGATCAGCTGCGGGTTGGACTGGATGATCCCGGCCTTCGGGTCGGCGATCATCGCCGCACGCAGGCGAGCCATGCAGTCGCCGGTCATCAGGCTGTCGGCGTCGAGCATGATCATGTGCTCGTATCGACCGCCCCAGCGGCGCACGAAGTCGGCCACATTGCCGGCCTTGCGGTGCGCGTTGTCGCGGCGGCGGCGGTACCACACGCGCGTCGGACCGCACTTGGCGCGCAGGATGGCGAGCGCGCGCTCCTCGGCGATCCACACCTCGGGGCTCGTCGTGTCGGAAATGATGAAGACTTCGAACGATGTGCGCAGCCGCTCCGGCAGGTCGTTGACCATCGCCGCCAGCGCCGAGAACACCTCGCGCGGGTCCTCGTTGTAGATCGGCATGACGATCGCGGTGAGGCCGCCGGGGGCGTAGATGTCCTCGTTCTTGCCGCGGGGGGCGAAGATGCCGGCGAGCGCGTTGGCGGCGCTGAAGGCGATCCAGCCGAAGGCGACGGAGAACGCGGCGAGCAGGACCCACTCGAGCGCCGCGATCGATCCGACCTTGGCGACCGCGTACATCTCGCTGATGCCGAAGATCGTGAGCGACAGGGTCACCAGCACGAGCGTGGCCCGTGCGGCGATGGTGCGAGGACTGGGGCGGCCAAAGGAATGAGCGCGGAATCCGCGCGTCTGGAAGGATTGTTCGGGCATTGCCAGCGGAGCTGGCGCCGGAGTCGCAGTCAGTTGCTGCATTGAGCCTAGCGTGTCCATCGGTAAAGCCATCGCTCGCCTGGAGGTCCATCTTCCGGTTCGAGGGCCAGCCGGATCTCGACGAGATCCGAGTCTTTGGGATCCAACTCAAATGTTACGCGTTGGACATCTCGCTCGGGCACGGGGTAGGTCACAAGGTTCGACACGGTCCCGGTCGAGGCGGAGATCCGCATCTCGAGGTTCTGCGTCGACGTCCCGCGCATGAGGTAGTCCACGACAAAAAGGTATCGATCGTCCGAAAGGTTCCGCCCGATGCGCGTCTTTATGACTTGCGGTCCGGGTGAAGCGACCTGGGGGACGTCCTCCCAATGGATTCGGTAAGCCAAATCAAAAGGTTGTCCGGCAGGTAGCTCGGTGGCGGGTTGCCAGTAGGCGACGATGTTGTCGTTCCACTCTTTGGTTGTAGGGATTTCGAAGAGGACAACCGAGCCTTTGCCCCAGTCGCCGCGCGGCTCCACCCACGCCGAGGTGCGAAGCTCGTAGCGAGCCTCGGCGTCCTCGTAGTCGGAGAACTCGCGGCTCCGCTGGACGAGGCCGAACCCGCGCGGATTCTCGTCCACGAAAGCGGAGATCTGCAGGCGGTCCGGATTGTTGATCGGACGCCACAGCCATTCCCCGCCCCCCGTGAAGATCGAGAGGCCGTCGGAGTCGTGCACCGCATCGCGGTAGTCGACGAAATCCCAGCGATTTACGCCTGAGAACAGAAACATTGACGAAAATGGGGCGAACCCGATCGTCTTGATGGAGCGCCGCGGGAAAAGCGTCAGCTCCACGTCCACGAAGGTGGCGTCGCCCGGGGCGATTGTAAAGCGGTAGACCCCCGTCGTCGATGGAGAATCCAGCAACGCGTGGACGACCACACCGTTGGCGTCGTCCGCCGTCGTCTCCAGCCAGAAGGCGCGGAAGACGGGGAACTCTTCGCCGGTCGGAACGCCGGTGTCGATGGCGAGGCCTCGGGCCGAAAGACCGTAGGTCTCGTGCCGGCCGACCGCCCGGAAATAGCTCGCCCCCTGGAACACCGCGAACTCGGACAGCGACTCGCTGTCGGCGACGTTGGCGTGCAGGCGGAAGCCGGAAAAGGGGACGTTCTCTTTGGGCAACTTGCCCTCGGCCAGTTCGCCGACCCAGTAGCTCTCGGGGTCGTAGACCACCTTCTGCGCCGTCTCCCCCTCGACGACCCAGATCTCGACCGGCTGATTGTAGACGAAGCCCGGCGGCAGCGCGTCGAACGAGAAGCGCTTGTCCGGCCCCAGCGGCTGCGGCCACTTCTTCCACGGCTGGATCTGCCGGTAGGTGGCGTAGTCCATGTCGCTCAACGAGGCGGGGATGTCGCCGCGGCGGTCGTCGTAGTCCTGCTGGGCGAGGGCTTGGGCCAACTCGCGCAACCGCTGCGGCGAAAAGGGGGCGGTCTCGCCGTACAGCTCGGGGAGACGGGTCAGATGGTCGCTACCCTCGGCGAGGGCATCGGTGACGAATCGCGGCCACCCCCCGGCAGCACCGGCCAGGGCCCAGGCAGCGGCGGCGCCGGAGACCAGATGTCGCCGGGCAATTTTCATCCACGCTCTCCTTACCCGGTTCGTTATTGAACAGGGAATGCGTCGCCGATGTGACGACGTGCACCGATAATCACCTAACGGTTCAGCGCAGCAATCCGTTCGAACTAAGTAGCGGAAATGTCGGTGAATATGCTCTGAATGAATTGGACCAGCGGGGCGTCCGCCGCAGGCATCTCAAGCAAGGATAAAGCCAGCGGCGCGACAAATTTCAAATCCGCCACCTCTTTCGTGCGCGGCGTGCCGGTCCAGCGGCGTACGGCGAAGAGCGGCATCATCAGGTGGAAGTCGTCGTAGGTGTGGCTGGCGAAGGTGAGGGGCTCGGGCGTCGCCGGGTCCACGGTGACGCCGATCTCCTCGAAGAGCTCGCGGCAGAGGGCGACCTCGGGGGTCTCCCCGGCCTCGATCTTGCCGCCGGGGAACTCCCACAGGCCGGCCATCGCCTTCCCCGGTGGGCGCTGCGTGACGAGGATGTGGCCCGCCTCGTCGATCAGCGCGGCGGCCGCCACCAGGACGAGGCGCATCAGGAGCGGTAGTCCCCGTTGATGGCGACATATTCCTTGGTGAGATCGCAGGTCCACACCGTGTCGCGCCCGCTGCCGAGCCCGAGGTCGACGCGGATGGCGATCTCCGGCTTCTGCATCACGGCCGACGCGGCGGCCTCCGAGTAGGCCGGGTCGCGCTCGCCTTCGACGGCGACGCGCACGTCGTCGAACCAGATGGCCAGGCGGTCGCGGTCGGCCGGCTCGCCCGCCTTGCCCACCGCCATGACGATGCGGCCCCAGTTGGCGTCCTCGCCGGCGATGGCGGTCTTTACCAGCGGCGAATCGGCGATCGACTTGGCGATCTTGTTGGCGGACGCGTCGCTCTCGGCGCCCTCCACCGTGATCGAGACGAACTTCGTGCAGCCCTCGCCGTCCTTGGTGACCCAGTGGGCCAGCGCCAGGAGCAGGTCGTCGAGCGCGGCGGCGAAGCGCAACGCATCCTCCCCCGCGACCGCGACGCCCGAGGCGCCGGTCGCGAAGAGGAGCACGGTGTCGGACGTCGACGTGTCGCTGTCGATCGTCACCTTGTTGAAGCTCTTGCCGACGCCGGCGGACAGCATCGCCTGCAAGTCGGGCGCCGGGATCGCCGCATCGGTGGCCACGAAGGACAGCATCGTCGCCATGTCCGGCGCGATCATGCCCGCGCCCTTGGCGATGCCGGTGATGGTGACGGACCCGCCCGACAGCGCCACGGTGCGGCTCTCGGCCTTGGGGAAGGTGTCGGTCGTCATGATGGCGCGGGCCGCATCGGCCCAGCCGCCCGGCGTCAACCTGGCGGCGGCGCCCTCCATGACGGCGCCGAACCGTTCGGCCGGCAGCGGCTCGCCGATGACGCCGGTGGAGGCGAGGAAGACGTCCTCGGCCGCGATCCCCAGCGCCTGGGCGGCGAGATCGGCCGAGAGGGACGTCGCCGCGCGGCCCTTCTTGCCGGTGAAGGCGTTGGCGTTGCCGGAGTTGACCAAAAGCGCCCGCGCGGTACCCCGCGCAAGCTGCGCGCGGCACCACTCCACCGGGGCGGACGGGCAGCGCGAGGTGGTGAACACGCCGGCCACGGTGGTGCCTTCGTCGAACGCCATCAGCAGGACGTCGGTGCGGCCGCGGTACTTGATGCCGGCCTCGGCGGTGGCGAGGCGCACCCCTGCCACGGCGGGCGGCTCGGGGAGGTGGGCGGGCGCGAAGGGCGATGGGGTCATAGGTCTCGTCTCGGACGGCAACGGTCCCGCGCATACGCCATTCACGCCGCCGCGAAAAGCGGCAACCGCATCGACCGGAGCGGCATCGTCGCGCCGCCGGGCGCAGGCGCGGCGACCGGCGGATGCGGGGGGGCGCGGAGAGAGGAGGCGGGGCGCCGGGCCCCGCCCGCGGACTTACTTCGTCGGGGTCGGAATCGGCGCGTCGGCGTCGACCGGCGGGGCCTTGACCGAACCGATCGCCGACGTCGGCGTCTCGCCCGAGGCGGTCTCGATGGTGGCGTCCTCCTTCAGCTTGGCGACGGCGGCGACGTAGGCGTCGCGCACGATGAGCTGCTGGATCTGCCCGGCCACCTGGGTCAGCGGCGGCACCGGTACCTCGCCCCGCTCGTCGAGCTTGATGACGTGCCAGCCGAACTGCGACTGCACCGGCTCCTCGGTGATCTCTCCGACGTCGAGCGCGAAGGCGGCGTCCTCGAACGGCTTGACCATGCGGCCGCGGGTGAAGTTGCCCAGCGAGCCGCCGCGCTTGGCCGACCCGGGGTCCTTGGAGTGCGCCTCGGCGAGCGCGGCGAAGTCGGCCCCCTCGTCGAGCTGCTTGATGAGGTCCTTTGCCTCTTCCTCGGTCTCGACCAGGATGTGGCTGGCGGTGAGCTGCTCCTTGGGCAGCTTGGCGACTTCCTCCTCGTAGCGGGCCTGCAACGCCTCTTCGGAGACGTTGTCCTGCACGATGGAGGTCATGTAACTCTCCTGCAGGGCCTGCAGGCGCTGGAAGGCCATCCGCTGCTTGAACTCGGGCGTGTCGGCCATGCCTTCGGCTTCGGCGGCGTCGGCCATCAGCGCCATGTCGATGAGGAGGGAGAGGACCATCTCGCCCTGCTGCGACTCGGGCAGCTGCTGGACCGCCTCGCCGAGCGCGGCGCGGGCGTAGGTCACGTCGCCCACGGTGATGTCCTGGCCGTTGACGGTGGCGAGCACCTGATCGGGGGCGGGGGCATCGGCGGCATTGTCCTGCGCGAACGCGGAGGAAACGAGGAGGGCCGACAGGGCCATCGCACTGAGCGTGCGCTTGATCATTGTGGGTTGTCCTTCGGACTGGGGGCGGGCGTCTCGTTTGACATGGCCCAGCCCCAAACATATGTCGGATCGCGCGCGGCAGACGTTCGATTGCCGCCCATCGCGCCGGTTCGTATCATGGCCGTGCGCCGCTCCGCATAAGGTAAGGACATCTCGGATGCTCGGCACCCTGACCAAACGCATCTTCGGCTCGGCGAACGACCGCCGCGTCAAGGGCTACCGCAGCCGGGTGGATGCGATCAATGCCGCCGAGCCCGAGTTCGAGCGGCTGACGGACACAGAGCTCAAGGCCAAGACCGATGAGCTGAAGGCCCAGATCGCCGCCGGGAAATCCCTCGACGACGTTCTCGTCCCCGCATTCGCCACCGTTCGCGAGGCCGCCAAACGCGTCCTCGGCCAGCGACATTATGACGTGCAGCTGATCGGCGGCATGGTCCTCCACGAAGGCTCGATCGCCGAAATGAAGACCGGCGAGGGCAAGACCCTCGTCGCCACGCTCGCCGTCTACCTCAACGCGCTCTCGGGCAACGGCGTCCACGTCGTCACCGTGAACGACTATCTCGCCGTGCGCGACGCCGAGTGGATGGGGCGCATCTACCGCTTCCTCGGCATGTCGACCGGTGTCATCGTCCACGGCAAGTCCGACGTCGAGCGCAAGGCCGCCTACGATGCCGACATCACCTACGGCACCAACAACGAGTTCGGCTTCGACTATCTGCGCGACAATCTGAAATACGATATTCGCCAGATGGCGCAGCGGAAGCACAACTTCGCCATCGTCGACGAGGTGGACTCCATCCTGATCGACGAGGCGCGCACGCCGCTCATCATCTCCGGCCCGCTCGAGGATCGCTCGGACTTCTACAACACGATCGACACGTTCATTCCCCGCCTCGTGGCAGAGGACTACGAGGTCGACGAGAAGCAGAAGACCGCGCACTTCACCGAAGCCGGCAACGAGAAGCTGGAGCAGCTCCTCTCCGAGGCCGGCCTGTTGAAGGGCGAGACGCTTTACGACGTCGAGAATGTCTCCGTCGTCCACCACCTGCAGCAGGCGCTGCGCGCGCACCGCCTCTTCCAGCGCGACCGGGACTACATCGTGAAGTCCGGCGAGGTCATCATCATCGACGAGTTCACCGGCCGCATGATGCCCGGCCGCCGTTACGGCGAGGGGCTCCATCAGGCGCTGGAGGCGAAGGAAAAGCAGCCGATCCAGCCGGAGAACCAGACCGTCGCGTCGATCACCTTCCAGAACTATTTCCGCATGTACGCCAAGCTGGCGGGCATGACCGGCACCGCCGACACCGAGGCGGAAGAGTTCATGGACATCTACAAGCTCGACGTCGTCACGATCCCGACCAACCTGCCGATCCTGCGCCTCGACGAGGACGATCAGGTCTACCGCACGCAGGAAGAGAAATATAACGCCGTCGTCGAGGAGATCCGCGCCGCCCACGAGAAGGGCCAGCCGATCCTCGTCGGCACCACCTCGATCGAGAAGTCCGAGTACCTCGCCGACCGGCTGACGAAGGAGGGCTTCCGCCAGCGCGACCTCTCCGACCCGCAGGCCGCCATCAAGATCGGCGAGACGATGAAGGGCGGCAAGCCGGCCTTCCAGGTGCTCAACGCCCGCTTCCACGAGCAGGAGGCGAAGATCATCTCCCAGGCGGGTGTGCCGGGCGCCATCACCATCGCCACCAACATGGCCGGCCGCGGCACCGACATTCAGCTCGGCGGCAACGCCGATATGCTGATCGAGGAGGAGCTCGGCGTCCTGCCCGAAGGCGAAGAGGCCGGCGCCGAGCGCAAGTCGAAGGAAGAGGCGATCCGCGCCCGTGTCGCCGAGGGCAAGCAGAAGGCGCTCACCGCGGGCGGCCTCTTCGTTCTGGCCACCGAGCGGCACGAATCGCGCCGGATCGACAACCAGCTTCGCGGCCGCTCCGGCCGTCAGGGCGACCCCGGCCGCTCGCGATTCTATCTGTCCTTGCAGGACGACTTGATGCGCATCTTCGGCTCCGAGCGCATGGACGGCATGCTGAAGCGCCTCGGGCTGGAGGAGGGCGAGGCGATCGTCCACCCCTGGATCAACCGCGCGCTGGAGAAGGCGCAGCAGAAGGTCGAGGCGCGCAACTTCGACGCCCGCAAGAACGTCCTCAAGTACGACGACGTGATGAACGACCAGCGCAAGGTCATCTTCGAGCAGCGCCGCGAGCTGATGCAGGACGACGAGGTCCGTGAGACCATCGAGGAGATGCGCGTGGAGGTCGTCGAGGCGATCGTCGCCAAGCACATCCCCGAAAAGGCCTACCCCGAGCAGTGGGACACCAAGGGTCTCCACGACGAGGTGCAATCCGTCTTCGGCATCGAGGCGCCGGTGATGGACTGGGCGAACGAAGAGGGCATCGCCGACGAAGAGATCCGCGAGCGCCTCAAGACCGCCACGGGCGAGGCCGCGGCCAAGAAGGTCGCCAAGTACGGCCCCGACATGTGGCGCCAGGTCGAAAAGTCGGTGTTGCTGCAGACGCTCGACCACCTGTGGCGCGAGCACATCGCCCAGCTCGACCACCTGCGCTCGGTGATCGGCTTCCGCGGCTACGCCCAGCGCGACCCGCTGAACGAGTACAAGACCGAGGCGTTCGCCCTGTTCGAGGCGATGCTCGTCGAGCTGCGCACCGCCGTCACCGGCCAGCTCATGCACATCGAGATCCAGATGCGCGACGGTCCGCCGCCGATGCCCACCGAGGAGGAGATCGACGAGCTCGAGACTCATCACATCGACCCGCTGACCGGTGACGACGACGGGGACGGTGACTACGAATATGCCGGCGCCCCGACCGACGGGGAGATCGCCGAGGCGCGGGAGCCGCGCACGCTGAAGCGCGCCGGCGTCGAGCGCACGGCCGCGGACCCGACGACCTGGGGCAAGGTCGCCCGCAACGAGCCGTGCCCGTGCGGCTCCGGCAAGAAGTACAAGCATTGCCACGGCCGCGCGGTCTGACACCCCGCGCGACCCGTGTGCCGCGCCGCGCGGCACGGCGGGCGAGCTGCCGCCCGCCGGCGCGCCGCGCGCCCGTCCCGCCGAGCCTGCCGCGACGAGACCGCCCCGAGGCGCCTGGGGCGATGAGCACGGCCTGGGGCGATGAGCACGGACCGATGAGCACGGATCGATGAGCCTGGTGGGGACACGCTCCGCCCCGATGTCCCCGCTCGGCGCCGCGATCGAGGCGCTCGAGATCTACCTCGCCTTCGCCGCGCTGGGTGACGTCTCCGCCCGCGAGATCCTGCCCGGCTTCGCCGAGCGTGCCCGCGCCTCGGGCTTCACGTTGGCGCGCGTCTATGCCGCCTGGCGCCGGCTCGACCCGGTCATCGCCAGCTCCAGCATCGTGTGGACCCGCGACGAGGGCGCCCTCGAGGAGCACTGGACGCACGAGGACGGCCCCAACAGCCCCGAGTTCCTCGCCTCGCCGATCCACTATCTCTTGACCGCCGACGTCGATTTCTACCGCTGCCGCCTCGCGGGGGCCAACGAGCCGTACCGCTTCCCCAGCCTCGCCGCCTTCGCCGCCGACGGGCTGACGGACTACGTCATCGTGCGCGTCGGCTTCGGCGCGGACACGCAGATGAAGCGGCCCGGCGGTGGGGTGATGCTCTCCTTCGCGTCCGACGCCCCCGGCGGCTTCAGCGACGACGAGATGGATGCGCTCAACCGCATCAAGTACATGCTGGCGCTGACGATCCGCTCCACCCTCCAGGCCGACATCGGCCGCAGCCTCGCCCACACCTACCTGCCGCGCACCGCCGGCGACCGCGTGCTCGACGGCGAGATCCTGCTCGGCCACGGCGACACGATCGACGCGGTGGTGTGGTACTGCGACCTGCGCGGCTCGACGGCGCTGTGCGACCGGCTCGGCACCGAGCGCTACCTGCCCTTCCTGAACGACTTCTTCGCCGCCACGGCCAAGCCGGTGGTCGAACACGGCGGCGACGTGCTGGACTATATCGGCGACGCGGTGCTGGCGATCTTTCCCGGCGCGGACGGCGTCGCCCGTGCCCTGAGGGCCACGAACTGCGTGCGCGAGCGGCTCGGTGCGCTCCGCGCGCGCCACAGCGACGCAATCGGCGACCGGCACGACCTCGCAGAACTGATTGGCGTTGCCATCGACATCGGCCGTGTCGTCTATGGCAATATCGGCATCAACGAGCGGATGACGTTCTCGGCGATCGGCGGCACGGTGAACCGCGTGGTGCGGATCGAGCGGCTGACGAAATCGTACGGCGTGCCGATACTGGTGACGGACGCGGTGGCGCGTCAGGCGGGCGAGGGATGGATGAGCGTGGGACGGCCGGAGCTGGCGGGGATCGCGAACCCGCCGGAACTCTTTGCGTGTCGCTGACCGAATGCCGGGTGGAGGTCGCCGACCTCCAAGTCTGGCTGACCGAGGTCGCGCTCGAAGCGCGCGAGATCGGCACGCTGCTGAGCGAGTTGGGCGAACGGCTCAACGCGGCGGGGCTGGCGATCTCGCGTCTGTCGCTCGGATGGCGCGCCCTGCATCCGCTGACCTATGCCAACTTCGTCACATGGGCGGACGATGCGCCGCTGGAGGCGGGCGCGCTCAGCCATGTGGACGCGGCGCGGCGTGACGGCAGCAACAGCGTCCTGCGCCACATCGTCGAGAATGAGATCGCGCTCTATCGGGTGGACCTGACGGCGCCGGCCCAACCCTACGACCTCTTGCGCGAGCTGCGCGACGAGGGGCACAGCGGGTACATCGGCACGACCACCAAGTTCGGCGCCGCACACGTCGACCACGGCGTCATGCGGGGGGTGTTCTTCAGCTTCTGTACCCGCGCCCCGACCGGGTTCGACGATCGCACGGTCGACACCATGATGGCGCTGCGGCCGACCTTGGCGCTCGCCGTCCGCGCGCTGATCGAGATGGAGGCGAGCAAGGCGCTGGCGACCACCTACCTCGGCCGCCTCGCCGCCGAGCGCGTGCTCGACGGGGCCATCCGCCGCGGTGACGCCGAGGTGATCCCGGCCGCCATCTGGTACAGCGACATGCGCGCCTTCACGCCGCTGGCCGAGGAGCTGTCGCTGGACGAGACCATCGCCTTCCTCAACGAGGTGTTCGAGGCGACCGCCGGCGCGGTCGGCGACGCGGGCGGCCACGTGCTCGACTTCATCGGCGACGCGGTACTGGCGATCTTCCCCATCGAGGACGACGGCGTGCGCCGCTCGCTCGCCGCCCTGGACGACAGCCTCGCCCGCCTCGCCGAGATGCGCGCGCGGATCCTCTCCCGCGGGGGGCCGCTGGCGATGGCCGCCTCCGCCCGCGCGGGCATCGTCGGCATCGCGCTCGCGGTGGGGGACGTGCGCTTCGGCAATATCGGGACGCCGCGGCGCCTGTCGTTTTCGGTCATCGGGCCGACGGTGAACATGGTCGCCCGCATCGAGGCGCTCACCAAGATGCTGCGCGAGCCGGTCCTGGTCTCGGCGCCCGTGGCCGACCTCGCGCCAGGCCGCTTCGTGTTGCGCGGTGCCTTCAACCTGGAGGGCGTGCGGGACCGCCGCGCCCTCTACGGCCTCGCCAAGCGCAGCTAGTCTAGGCGGCGCTCCGGCACCGCGAGCCGCTCAGACGCCGTGGAAGGTGGCGAAATCGTCGATCGGGACGCGGTTGGCGCGGTGGGTGAAGGCGCGATGCGCCGTGTCGGCGTAGCCGATCGCGACGCCGGTGAAGAGCATGCGCTCGGGCGGCGTCTCCAGGAATGCGCCGACCGCGGCGGGATAGGCGGCCCAGTATTCCTGCGCACAGGTGGCGACGCCCTCGCCCTGCAGCAGCAGCATCACCGTTTGCAGGAACATCCCGCAGTCGGCCCACTGCGGCGGTCCCATCTGCCGGTCCACGGTGCAGAAGAGAGCCATCGGCGCGCCGAAGAAGTCCGCGTTGCGCTTGAACCATGCGCCGCGCGCCTTCTTGTCCTCCCGGACGATGCCCAGGTTGGCGTACATCGTCTCGCCGACGTCGAAGCGCCGGTTGCTGTAAGGCGGCGTCAGCCCCGGCGGGTAGACGTCGTATTCGCGCGTCGGCTCGCCCCGCGGATGCTCGGCGAGGACGCCCTGCATCATCGTGCGAAACCGCGCCATCGCCTCGCCGGCGACGATGTCGACGTGCCAGGGCTGCAGGTTGCCGCCGGACGGGGCGCGCGCGGCCGTGGTCAGCACGCGGCGGATCAGCTCGCCCGGCACCGGCGTCGGCAGGAAGGCGCGCACGGAGGTGCGCTGAGCGACCGCCTCTGCAACGTCCATATTCAGTGGCCCCGGCGACGGGTGGAGGTGATGGCCATTTGCGAAACGTCCTTTCGACATGCAGACTTGCGCGGCTCGCCGCACGATATTACGCATGCTTGCTATTAAACAAGTTGGCGGGGTCGAACCGCCACGTGGTTCGCGGGTCCCGCGAACGAGGGAGGACGCAAGCGAGCATGGACGCCAGCCAGCTGCTCGGCGGCAAGGTCGCGCTGGTCACCGGCGCGGGCCGCGGTATCGGCCGCGAGATCGCGCTGATGATGGCCGCCCACGGCGCCGCGGTGATCGTCAACGACATCGGGGCCTCGATGTCGGGCGAGACCACCGGCGAGACGCCGGCGGAGGAGGTGGCCGCCACCATCCGGGCCGCCGCCAAGCTCGGCATCGCCGGCCTGTCGAAGTCGATCGCGCTCGACATGCAGCGCTTCGGCGTCACGTCCAACTGCATCGCCCCCTTCGCCTGGGGCCGGATGACCAGCTCCATCCCGGTCAAGAGCGACGCGGACGCCCAGCGCGTCGAGCGGCTGAAGGCGATGAAGCCGGAGAAGATCGCCGCGGTGGTGACGGCGCTGGCAGCCGACGCGGCGCAGGACATCACCGCGCAGATCTTCGGCGTGCGCGCCAACGAAATCTACCTCTTCAGCCAGCCGCGCCCGATCCGCACGGTGCACACCGCCCAAGGGTGGACGCCGCAGTCGGTCCTGACGACGGCCTTCGCGGCCATGGCGCCGCAATTCATACCCAACGAGAGGTCCGGCGACGTCTTCTGCTGGGACCCGATTTAGGGAGCCGCCGATGGCCGACCGCGCACTGCCGACGATCACGCCGGAGACGACACACTTCTGGGACGGCGCCAAGGCGGGCGAACTGCGCCTGCAGCGCTGCACCCCGCACGGGCACGTCTACTTCCCGCCGCGCTTCTTCTGCCCCCGTTGCGGTTCGCGCGACATCGCCGTGATCAAGGCGTCGGGGCGGGCGAAGCTGCACTCCTACATCATCAACCACATGAAGGCGCCCGGCTTTACGCCGCCCTTCGTCGTTGCCGTGGTGGAGCTGGAGGAGGGCGTGAAGATGATGGCCAACATCCTCGGCGTCGAACCGTCTCACGATGCCCTGGAGCTCGACATGCCGCTCGAGGTCACGTTCGAGGCGCTGTCCGACGAGATCTCGCTGCCGCAGTGGCGCCCGGCGCAGGGAGCGGGCGAATGACCCCCGGCTCCGTCGCCATCGTCGGCGCGGCCGAGTCGACCGAGATGGGCAAGGTCCCCCACCTCTCCCAGCTGTCGCTGCATGCCGACGCCGCGCTCAACGCGCTCGACGACTGCGGCCTCACGCTCGCCGACGTCGACGGTCTCGCCACCGCCGGGCAGGACGCGGCCGACGTCGTCCAGCACCTCGGTCTCCACCCGACCTGGGTGGACGGCACGTCCGTCGGCGGCTGCTCGTTCATGGTCCACGTGCGCCATGCGGTGGCGGCGCTGGAGGCGGGGCTGTGCACCACCGCGCTGATCACCCACGGCGAGAGCGGGCGCAGCCAGGTGGGCCGGCTGATGCGGGCGATCTTCCCCTCCGCCAACCAGATGAACTTCGAGGCGCCCTACGGCGTCACCCTGCCGCCCTCCCGCTTCACGCTGCCGGTGCTGCGGATGATGAAGGAGACCGGCCTGACCTTGGAGCAGCTGGCGACGGTCGCCGTGGTGCAGCGCGAGTGGGCGGCCTTCCACCCCCGCGCCTCGTTCCGCGACCCGATCACCGTCGACGACGTCCTGAGCTCCAAGATGATCGCCGATCCGTTCCGTCTCCTGATGTGCTGCCTGGTGACGGATGCCGGCGGCGCGCTGGTGCTCACCAAGGCCGACCGCGCCCGGGACTTTCCCACCAGGCCGGTCTACGTGCGCGGCGCAGGCGAGAGCGCGGAGACGGCCATGGTGAGCCAGATGGAGGACTTCACCTCCTCGCGCGCGTTCCGCGTGTCGGGCAAGCTCGCCTTCGAGTCGGCCGGGATCACCCATGCCGACGTCGACCACCTGATGATCTACGACGCCTTCGCGCACCTGCCGATCTACGGCCTCGAGGATCTCGGCTTCGTCGGCCGGGGCGAAGGGGGGCCGTTCATCGCCGAGGGGCACACCCGGCCGGGCGGCAGGCTGCCGCTCAACACCAACGGCGGCGGGCTCTCCTATCAGCACTCCGGGATGTACGGCATGTTCGCGCTGCAGGAGAGCGTGCGGCAGATGCGCGGCGTCTCGCCGGCGCAGGTGCCGGGGGCGAAGATCTCCGTGGCGCACGGGGTCGGCGGCATGTTTCACGCGGCCGGCACCGTGGTGCTCACCAACGAGGCGCAATTGTGAGCGCCCACCAGACGGATTGATGGGAGGACGGGCGATGGCACGTGTCGAAGTCGAACGGGACGGCGCCGTCCTGACGATCGTCAACAACGACCCGGCGACGCGCAACTCGCTGGTGCCGGAGGTCTATCTCGGCACCACAGACGCGCTGAAGGCGGCGGAGGCGGACGCTTCGGTGCGGGCGGTGGTGCTGACCGGGGCGGGCGACTTCTTCTGCTCGGGCGGCAACATCACCAGCCTGCGCGACCGTGTCGGCGCCGACACCGCGACCCGGCGGCAGAGCGTGGAAAAGCTGCACACGTTGATCCGCACCATCCGCGCAAGCCGCCTGCCGATCATCGCGGCGGTCGAGGGCGGGGCCGCGGGGGCGGGGGCGTCGCTGGCGGCGGCCTGCGACCTCATCGTCGCCTCGCGCACGGCCTACATGTCCATCGCCTACGTGAAGATCGGGCTGACGCCGGACGGCGGGTCGACCGTGTTCTTCGGCCGCGCTTTGCCGCGCCATCTGGTGCAGGAGATGGTGTGGACGGGCGATCGCATCCCGGCCGAGCGGCTGGCCGCCCTCGGCCTGATCAACCGCCTCGCCGAGCCCGGCACGGTGCTGGCGGCGGCGCAGGCGTGGGCGGCGGAGCTGGCGCGCGGACCGGCGATGGCGATCGCCCGCGGCAAGGCCCTTGTGAACAGCGCGGCGACCGCGTCGGTGGACGAGCAGCTCGACCTCGAGGCCGACGGGATCGCCGAGGCGCTGGGCGGCCCCGAGGCGCGCGAGGGGCTCGCCGCCTTCCTGGACAAGCGCCCCACGGACTTCACCAAGACGTAGAGCACGTTCAATGAACTTGCGTTCACCGTCCGCGCTCCAGACGTTTGGTATGCGCGCGTTCCGGGCGGAAAACCGGCTCCACTTTTCCTGAACGCGCTCTAGACGAGGGCGTTTCCCCGGAGGAGGGCGGCGGGGTCAAGCGCGCGCCCGCAGACACGCGCAGCCCGCAGGGCGAGCATGGCGAGGACGGGCGCTTGACGCCGTCGTCCTTCTCCTCAGGCTCGAAGCTGCCGGTCAGGGCAGATGTCGTCTTCGGACATCTGAACTGAACGGCTGCCCGTCGGCGAGACGGAGGGAGCGCGAGGGGGGAAACCCCTCGCTTCGGCGGTTCCGCTCGCCACGGCGCCGCGGTCAGACCGTCGAACCGTCGAACCTAAGTCAGGACCGTCTCGACAAGGCCGATGACGAGGACCGAGGCGGTGTAGATCATCAGGTTGTAGATCCAGTTCCATTCCCAGGAGAGGCGGAAGGTGGAGATGCCGGTGAGGCGGCTCAGGATGAGCGGCGCGGCGGTGTACTGCGAGGCCGTGAGGGACATCGCCCACCCGACCGACAGGGACAGGACCATCGCCAGCGGCGAGATCGGCAGCGCGCCGAGCGCCTGGTAGGACGCGGCGAGGCAGACGGCGACGACGATGGGCGTCAGCGCGATCTGTGCGGCGAGGATCACCAGGGCCGGGATCGCGGCGATGATGAAGATCTTGCCGAGGGGGCCGAGGCCGAGGGACCAGGCCAGCGCGTCGGTCGGCATCAGCGCGCCGAGCATGGTGCCGATGAAGCCGGCGGCGGCCAGCGTCACCGCTTCGGGGGCGGAGCGGGGGATGGCGCGGGTGACGATGCGCCCCATCCGGGCGCGGACGACGGCGGAGCGCTCGCGCGGGGGAAGGTGGGCGTTCTGCGTGGTGATCCAGACGAGGGTCAGGAGCGGGGAGGTGAGCATCAGCGCCGGCACCACCTCGATGTGCAGGAGAGGCGCGAGGAGGCCGGCGGCGGCGACGAGGGCGGCGACGACGAGCGAAAGATCGCGCAGGGCCGTGCGCGGCAGCGGCAGCGGCGGCCGGCGCTGCGGCAGCGTTCCGGTGCCGACGAGGCCGCGCCGGATGAGGCGCCCTTCGAGCTGGTCCTCGGCCCACCCGGCGCTGAGCCAGATCATCGCCAGCACGAAGCCGACGAGCATGATCGAGGCGTGTGCCGCGCCGGGGAAGAGGTTGCCCAGCAGCGCCTGCGTCACCGTCGTCGGCGAGAAGAGGACCACGATGGCGAAGCCGCGCAGGGTCGCGGTGTATTGCCGCCGCTCCTTGATCGCGGAGATCTCCGGCGTGTCGCCGGCTTCGCGGGCGGCGTTGACGCCGGCCTGGATGAGCGGTGCCAGCAGCGCCAGCGCGCCGACATTGGCGAGCGCCGCCATCACCGCCGAGCCGATGGCGATCGCCCCGTAGCGCCGCGTCGGCGGCTGGCGGGTGAGGTAGCGGCCGAGCTGGTCTACGGCGATGGAGGTCGAGGCGGGCTCGCGCATGATGCCGATCAGCACCATGAAGGCGGCGAGGAAGAAGGATTGCTGAATCCCCGCCCACATCACCGCGCCGGGGTTGGGCAGGGCGACGGCGCCGAGGATCGCCAGCCCCACCGCGACGCTCGCCAGGATCCGCTCGCGCCGCGAGATCAGCGTCTGCCCCACCAGGAGGAAGGCGATGAGCAGGACGGCCGCGATCGCCGCCGTTTCGCGGTGCCCCGTGATGCGTGCCGCCAGGCCGAAGACCGCCAGCAGGGTCAGCGTGACGGCGGTGAGGCGCTTGAACGGGCCGAGGGGGGCTTCGGTATCCATGGGGTCCTGGGGTCAGTCCGCCGCATCGCGTGGGGACGAGGCGGCGAGGGCGGCGTGGAGGTTGCCGCGGATGGTGTCGAGGCGCGCTTCCATCACAGCGACCTCTTCGGCGGAGAAGCCGGCGTAGGCGATCGCGTCGATGGCGGCGATGGCGTCCGCCGTCGCCGTCAGCAGCGAGTGGGCGCCGTCGGTGAGGTGGACGCGGTTGGCGCGCCGGTCCTTCGGGTCGGTCCGGCGGGTGACGAGCCCGCGGGTCTCCAACCGCTCGACCAGGCCGCCGGCGGCGACGGCACCGATCTCCAGCCGGGCGGCGAGCTCGGACTGGGTGAGGCCGTCCTCGGCGACGAGGTGGGCGATGACCGAGGATTGGCTCGACGTGATGCCGTGCGGCTCCAGCATCCGATCGAACAGTCTGGCGCGCAGGCGAGCGATGTCGCGGAAGAGGAGCCGGCTGGTCGGGACGCCACGCGGCGGGGTCACTCGGGTCTCCGGGTCGGTCTGTCGGGCGGGCCGGGCGGGGCTCGTGCGTTCGGGGTGGGCGAGGCGACAATAGTACGCTGGCGTAACATTGGGCAAACCGGCTGTCCGCCGGCTTTCCTTGGGCGCAGGCGTGTGGGATTGTCGAGACGAGAACGACGTCGCCGGGCAAACCGGCGCAGGCCGATGGCGAGGATATGTCCGACACGCTCTTGACCGATTCCGCGGCCCAGGTCTTCGCGGATGCCGAGGCGGCGGCGCGGGGGGCGCGCTCCGCCCCCGCCTGGTCGGCCTCCCTGTGGGCGCGGGTCGAGGAGGCCGGCTTCGCCGCCGCGCTGACCTACGGCGAGGAGGGCATCACCAGTGCCGACGCGCTGGGGATCGTGCGAACCGCCGCCGCGCACGCCGCCCCGGTGCCGATCGGCGAGACGATGGTGGCGCACTGGCTCCTGGCCGAGGCGGGGCTCGCGGTTCCGGAGGGGCCGCTCAGCTTCGCCGCCGGCGACACGCTCGCCGCCACCGAGGGGGACGGCGCGCTCTACGTCGAAGGCCGGCTCGCGGCGGTCCCCTATGCGACGGAGGCGGCCGGGCTCGCGGTGGTGGTCATGGTGAAGGCGCGCCCGCTGGTGGTGCACCTGCGCGCCGCCGACTACGCGACCGAGCGCGGCATGAACCTCGCCCGCGAACCGCGCGACGACGTGGTGGTGCGGACCGCGGTGCCGCCCGACCGGTTCGGCCCCGCGCCGGTGGGCCTTGCCGGCCTCTTCGCGATCGGCGCCACGTTGCGCAGCGTCGCGATGGCCGGCGCGTTGGAGACGCTGCTCGCCCGCACGCTCGCCTATGCCGGCGAGCGGGTGCAGTTCGGCCGGCCGATCGCCAAGTTCCAGGCGGTTCAGCACAGCCTCGCCCAGATCGCCAGCGAGACCGCCGCCGCCCGCGCCGCGGCCGATATGGCCGCCGAGCGGCTGACCGGACCGGATGCCGGGACGCTGGCCGCCGTCGCCAAGGTGCGCGCCGGCGAGGCGGCGACCAAGGCCGCCGGCCTCGCCCATCAGGTGCACGGCGCCATCGGCTTCACCGAGGAACACGCGCTGCACCTTTACACCCAGCGCCTGTGGGCGTGGCGAGACGAGTTCGGCACCGAGGCGCAATGGGCGCTGGTGCTGGGGGAGGCGGCGCTGGCGGCCGGCGCTTCCGGCTATTGGCCCATGGTGACGGCGCTCGACGACGCCGCGTCCGGCGCCGCGGAGGCCTGAGCCATGGACCAGATCGCATTCGCGCCGCCGGCCGACGACCCCGCCCTCAGCGAGCTGCGCCGCGAGGTGCGCGCCTTCCTGGCCGAGACCATCGGCAGCCACCGGCCGGGTCAGCGCATCCGCTCCTGGATGGGCAACGACGCCGCGTTCTCGCGCGCCTGCGGGGCGGCCGGCTACCTCGGCATGACCTTTCCGGCACGCTACGGCGGGCACGGCCGCACCGCGATGGAGCGCTACGTGGTGAGCGAGGAGATGCTCGCCGCGGGCGCGCCGGTGGGGCTGCACTGGATCGCCGACCGTCAGTCGGGCCCGTTGCTCCTGCAATACGGCACCGAGGCGCAGCGCCAGGAGATCCTGCCGAAGGTCGCCGCCGGGGAGTGCTACTTCTGCATCGGCATGTCCGAGCCGGACTCGGGGTCGGACCTCGCCGCGGCGCGCACGCGGGCCGAGCCGGTGGAGGGCGGCTTCGTCATCAACGGCACCAAGGTGTGGACCACCAACGCGCATCTCGCGCACTACATGATCCTCTTCTGCAAGACGGAGGCGGCGTCGGACGACCGTCACGGCGGCGCCAGCCAGCTCCTGATCGACCTCGCCACCCCCGGCATCACCATCAGCCCGATCCACAACATGGCCGGCGCGCACGAATTCAACGAGGTGTCCTTCCGCGACGTCCATGTGCCGGCCGGGGCGCTGATCGGCACCCGCGGCGGCGGCTGGGCGCAGGTGATGGGCGAACTGGCGTTCGAGCGCAGCGGCCCGGAGCGCTTCCTGTCGACCTTCGCGGTGCTGACCGAGCTGATCCACGCCGCCGCGGCCGATCCGTCGCGCGAGGCAAAGGTCGCCATCGGCCGGCTGACGGCCCACCTGGTGACGCTCCGGCGCATGTCGCGCTCGGTGGCGGGGCTGTTGCAGGCGGGGGAGAACCCATCGCTTCAGGCGACGATCGTGAAGGACCTCGGCGCCGTCTTCGAGCAGGATCTGCCGGAGATCGCCCGGCTTCTCGTGCCACGGGGCGGCCGCGGCGATGGGCAGGGCCAGGGCGACTACCAAGCCGTGCTCGACTATGCGGTCCTGCACGCCCCGTCGTTTTCGCTGCGGGGCGGGACGCGGGAGATCCTGCGCGGCATCATCGCCCGCGGGTTGGGGCTGCGCTGAGCCTCAGGCGGTGGGCTCGTCGGTACGGGCCTGGCCCATCGCGCTGGTGAGGGCGTTGCGCAGCTGATCGGGCCAGGCGATCGGCCGGCGCTGCTCGCGGTCGACGAGGACGTGTGTGAAGTGCGCCTCGGCGGCGGCGGTGTCCCCCGGAGAGGCCGGCGATTCGAACAGGCCCGCGTGCCACGTGACGCTGGAATTGCCGAGCCGCACCACCTTCAGCGCCACCACCACGTCCTGGGGGAAGGCGATCGGTGCGTGATAGCGGCAGCCCGTCTCCACCACGAGCGCGATCACCGGGCCGGAGTGGATGTCGATCCCGGCCTTGGCGATCATGAAGCGGTTCACCGCCGTGTCGATAAAGCCGTAGTAGGCCGCATTGTTGATGTGGCCGTAGATGTCGTTGTCCGCCCAGCGCGTGGTGAACGTCTCGCTGAGGACGTAGTCCGACAGCCGGGAGGGCGGTGGTCGCATCGGGGCTCCTTCCGTCATGCCCCGACGAGTGTAGCCGAAATCGTCGCCTCGTCCCAAGCCGTTGGCCGATTTCACCAGGACTTTGGTGTTCCGGAAGGCCGGTGTCAGGCGCAACGGGCCGGCGGGTCGAGCGTGCCGCTGTCCTGCGCGCCGCCGGCCGCGATGGTTCGCAGCAGGATCTCGTCGGTCTTCCGCATCACCGCCTCGTCACGCAGCAGGTGAAAGCCCTTGAGGCTCACCGACCCGGCGATCATCATCAGCCGCGTGGCGAAGTTGGTGATCTTGCGTCCGCTCTTCTCGTCGATGATCGTCTGTTCGGGGTCGATCCAGGTGCCCAGGTCGCGGATGTTGAAGCGGTCGAACCGGCGCACGACGTCGTCGCTGTCCCACTGGTGGTAGGTGTCGGGGAAGACGATGTTCTCCACCTCCGACCCGCCGTTCTTCAGATCCTGGGCGATCATGTCGAGCCGCTTGGGGTGGAAGTTGTTGTCCAGCTCGCCGTTGAGGATCGCCACCGGCGCGCCTGTGGTCGCGTAGTCCTCCAACCGCGGCACGGTGGGACCGTAGTAGGAGACGTGGGCGGCGAACTTGTCGTGCGTCGGCACGAAGAGGCGGCGCAGCTGCTCGTAGGCCGTCAGCACGCAGATCATCCCGCCGTAGGAGAAGCCGATATTGCTGATGCGGCCGGCGTCGATGTCGGGCCGCTCGGCCAGCCAGCGCAGGCCGGCGAAGGCGTCCGCCAGCATCATCGATTCGGTGACGTTGATGGCGCGGATCGGGTGGGCGGCATTCTCGAACCCCCGCGTCTTGAAGGAATCGACCACCAGCGCGGCGTAACCGTGCTGCGCCAGGAAGCGGCCATAGCGCCGCTCGCGTGCATTCTTCACCCCTCCGAGGCCCTCGGAGACGACCACGGCCGGGTAGGGCGGGGGGAGGGTGGCGGGAGTGTAGAACTCGGCCGCCATCGGAGTGGTGGTGTGGGTCTGCCCGTAGTCGGTGAGGACGAACGGGTTGGCGGTGGGAACTTGAACGCGCTCGTAGCTGACGTCGTCCATGCGGGCGGCCTCTCCTTTTGGCGCGAAATGTCGGCTGCGGGTCGCCGGGATCTACCGGTTGCCCGAATGAAGAATGAACGGTCTAACCGGCGGCGAGTTTCATAACATCTTGACGAACGTCTTCCGACGTCGCCACGCGCGGGACTTTGTTCTGTCCGCCGAGCTTGCCGCGGGCGCGCATCCAGTCGGTAAACGCGCCGGGGGCGACGAACACCACGCGCGGAGCCTCGAGCTGATAGTCGCCGCGGCGGTGGACCTCGTAATCCTCGTTGCCCTCTTGCAGCGTACGGTCGAGGATGTCGGCGAAGCGGGCCGCGTCGGCCGGCGCGTCGAGCTCGACCACGAAGAGGTGTCGGCCGGCGCTGGTGCCCGCGTCCGGGTAGAGCGGGGCGACGGTGTATTCGGCGACGTGCCGGCCGGCGTCCTGCGCTGCGGCGAGGACGGCGGCCTCGATCTCGCGGCCCGACAGGTGCTCGCCGAAGGCCGAGAGGTAGTAGGAGGTGCGCCCTGTGACCTTCACCCGCGGCACCTCGCCGGGGATCAGCTCCACCACGTCGCCGATCTTGTAGGCCCACAGCCCCGCGCAGGTGGAGAGGACGATGCCGTACTCGCCCGCCGGCGCGTCGGCGAGGGTGAGGCGCGTGGGGGTCTCCGCCTCCCACTCGTCGATCGGCACGAACTCGAAGAAGAGGCCGATGTCGGTGTTGAGGCGCATCCCGTCGTCGATCCCCCGGTCGGCGGAGGCGACGAAGCCTTCGGACGCCGAGTAGACCTCGCGCCAGTCCACCTCGGGGCTCGGACACCAGTCGGCGAAGGTGTCGCGGTAGGGCGCGAAGCTCATGCCGCCGTAAACCAGGAGGTTGAGGCCAGGATAGAAGGCGCGCACGTCGCGCGCCCGGCCGGAGACCGCGGCCAGCCGCTCGAAGAAGAGGATCAGCCAGGAGGGCGTGCCGGCCAGGCAGTGGATCGGCTCGCAGAGCGACAGGCGGGCGAGCCGGTCGATCTTGGTCTCCCAGTCCGCCTCCAGCGCTTCCTTGATGGACGGGAACACGAACGGGTTCGACCAGCGCGGGTTCTCGAGCCGCGCGATGCCGGAGAGGTCGCCCGCCTTGATGCCCTCGCCCAGCTCCGTCATCGCCACCGAGCCCGACAGCATGAACGACTTTCCGCCCAGGACGTCGCTCCTCGGATAGCGGGCGACGTGGTGGGCGAGGAGATCGGTCCCGGCGCGCGCGTTGGAGCGGATCATCTCGCGTGTCACCGGGATGTGCTTGGTGCGCCCGCTGGAGGTCCCGGAAGAGACCGCGAAGTAGGGGATCCGCCCCGGCCAGGTGACGTCGTCGAGCACGGGGAAGGCGGCGTCGAAGTAGTCACGCTTGAAGTCCTCGAACGAGCGCAGCGGCACGCGGGCCTGGAAGTCGGCGACGGAGCGGATCGACGCGAAATCGTGGTCGCGGCCGAAGCGGGTGCGGGCGGCGCGGCGCACCAGCCGCAGGAGCTGGCGCTCCTGGGTGACGGCGGCCGAGTGGCGGGTGCGGCGCTTCTCGCGCAGTTTGCCGTAGCCGCGCAGCAGCGGCGTCGCGTCAAGCATCGGGGCCTGCCGGGGCGGGTGGGGCGATCGGCGTCGGGTGGCGGAAGTCCTCGGCGAGGCCGGCCTCTGAGAAGGGCAGGCGGATCTGCTCGCCGCGGCGCCAGGCGCCCAGCATGTCGAACATGGTGCGCGATCCCGGCCAGCCGTCCTGCCCGCCGAGGAGCACGGCCCATGTGCCGTCCTCGTCGGCGAGGTCGGCGACGAAGCGGGCGTTGGCGCCGAAGTTGGTGTGGTGCACCTTCTGCGTGAACGGGTGCATCGACTTCATCACCGTGTCGTTGGAGCCGCCGGAGGGGAACTCGATCGTCGGCAGCCGCGCCGCCAGCCACGGCAGCTTGGTGAACGGGTGCGACAGGCGCACCTTGTGGAGCCCGCCCCAGGTGCGGTGCGTCTCGAACGGCGCGGCGGCGCTCTCGACGGCGGCTTTGAGCGCGTCGACGAGGTCGGCCTTGGTCGCGGCGTCGACCAGCCGTTCCAGCCGCGAGAAGGGGCGCCAGTAGGGGCTGACGAAGCGCTGCGGCGAGCGCTCCTCCAGCGTTTCGACGAGCGGCTCGCTCACCAGCTCGAACGCCAGCGCGCCGGCCGAGTCGACGCCGTAGCGCCCGTCCCAGGCGGCGATGGCGTCCATCACCGGGCCGGCGAGGCCGATGTCGGACGCGGTCAGCTTCAGCTTTTCGGCGACGGCGAGTGCGGGGGCGTGCATCACGTCCTGTTGCAGCGCCTTGAGGTCGGCGGCGGTGAGATCGTCCCGCTCGGCCAGGAGCGCGCCGATCCGGCGGAAGCGGTGGTCGGCGGCGAAGAAGAGGCTGATCGTCACCGGCGGGTCGACCGGCGCCTCGTTGGAGGAGACGACGTAGCCGTCGGCCGGGTCGAGGCTCATCGGCAGCTCGCGCCCCGTCAGCAGGCGGGCCCACTGGCGGTGCGCCTCGGCCGGGCCGACGACGAGGTCGCCCGGCGTCGCCAGCGGCCGGGAGGGGATGTGCGCGGCGACCATCTTGCCGATGTGCCCCGCCGGATCGGCCCAGATCATGTTGAGGCCGGGAAGGGCACAGCCGTCGACCGCGTCCGCGAACGTCTCCCACGAAGAGGCGCGCATGAGGTTGCGGAAGGGGGTGAATTCGTCGCTCGGCCGGTGCCCCATCCAGTGCAGCGCGACGGTGCCGGAGGTCATGTTGAAGGCGTGCGCGTCGCTCACCACGGGGCCGAACGCGCTCTCGCGCGCCGCCAGCTCGTGCGTCGCCTTGCCGGCCTTGATGGCGATGGTCCGGTCCTGAAGCGGCTCGGCCGACACGTCGACCAGTTCCGACGAGGTCGCGTGCAGGTTGGTGCCGCCCCAGGCGCCATGCTGGTTGCGGCCGACGCCGAAGATCGGCAGCGCCGGGATCATGAAACCCCACACGTCGATCTCCGGCGTGCGGACGCCGGCGATCAGCCACAGGTTCGGCGCTGTGATGATGTGGTGCGGGTCGCACGCCAGCATCGGCACCCCCGAGCGGGTGCGCGACCCGGCGACGGCGAGCGCGTTGGAGCCGGCGCGGTCGAACGCGTTGGGGAGGGCGTCCTCCAGGTTGTCGGCGCCGATGGGGATGTCCTCGTCGGCGACGGCGGCGATGCCGATCAGCTCGGACCACATGCGCGCCCACTCCGGGTCCTCGCGCAGCGGGTTCAGCGTGCGCCAGACCTTCCACGCATAGTCCGCCGAGCACAGGCGCGAGACGGCGAAGAGCTGCTCGGCCGTCCACGGCTCGTAGGGGATCGAAAGGGTCTCGAACTCGGGCGGCAGGCGGGCCTCGGCGGCGGCGTTGATGCCGTCGGCGAAACCGTCCACCCAGGCGCGGGTGGCCGCCGGCATCAGCGCCAGCGAGGCCTCCGTCGCGCGCGGAAAGTCGATCAGCCGCACCAGACGGTCGAGTTCGATCGCGGCGCTGCCCGCGACCTCGGCGACGCGGCCGAGCGCGATGCGCCGCATCAGCTCCATCTGCGCCAATCTCAGGTGCCCGTGGACGATGCCGAGGCCCACGGCCGCGTCCCGATCCGACCCCGCCTCGACGAAGGGGATGTGATTGTCGTTCCAGCGGATCGCGAGGCTGGTGTCGACCGGTGCGGTCGCGGGCAGCATCGCCAGCCGCTCCTCCACCGAGAGCGCGGGAAAGCGGCGCACGGCCGAGCGGCGCAGCACCGAGGAGGCGAGCCCCGCGAGGCTGAAGGCCTGACGGGTGCGGCGGCCGAATTGCTTGATTGTCGATGACATCATTGGCGGGAAAACCGTCGCCCGGGAAGGAAGGTTCCGCCCCATCGCCCGTGACGAGGCGCAGCGCAAGGGCGATGCGGCCCCTGCGGCGATGCAAAGCGGCCACGCCGGGCAAACGTGGCCACGCGCCTGAGGAATAACAACCATCCACGGCGCCGCCGCCCCTTCGCAGCCCGCCCTCGGCTCACTATGATGCCGCTCGACGGAAACAGGACAGGTCTTGATGGGCAACGAGGCGTACCAAGAGCGGGATGCGGCGTTCTTCGATTACAAGCTCTTCGAGCGCTTCGACTTCTCCCTCCGGGGTCCGGAGTGGCCGATCGACGAGCCGGCGGACTTCAACCTCGTCGGATCGGCGCGTGTATTCGGCCGCTTCGTCGACAAGCCGTTGACGACGCTGCTCCAGGACGAGCATGGCATCCGCGCCCACAACCTGGGGACCGCCGGCGGCAACCCCTTCATGTACATGAAACGGCCGGACTTCCTGAACTATCTCGCCACCTCCAAGGCGGTGCCGATCTTCCAGGTCTGCGGCGCGGACGGTCACTCGAACGACTGGTTCACCCGCATCACCGGGCGCACCATGCGGGTGAAGAAGGACGGGCTGGGGCTCCAGGTGGGCACGAACGTGCGCGGCGGCGTCGGCTATCGCACGGCGTTCAAGCAGCTGCCGTTCGCCGAGGTGGTGGAGCAGATCCGCAAGGGCCAGCAGTTCATCCTCGACGATTACAGGGAGCTGAAGGCGGCACTGGGGCGCCCCGCCGTCATCATGTACTTCAGCGACCGGCCGGCGCGGAAACTCACCAAGCGCACCTATCGCGATCTCTTCAAGTTTCCGCATTGTGTCGATCGGGACATGTGGGAGGAGCTGAAGACGATCTTCGAGTACAGCCTGGAGATCGTCAGCGACGACGGTATGCCGTACACGGTGACCGACGGGAAAACCTCGGTGAAGGTGGATCTCTACCCGTCGGAGGCGATGCACCGGACGGCGGCGAACGAGATCGCCAAGCACCGGGACGCGATCATGGCGGTGGCGGATGCCCC
This sequence comes from Acuticoccus sp. I52.16.1, assembly GCF_022865125.1. Classification (NCBI taxonomy): domain Bacteria; kingdom Pseudomonadati; phylum Pseudomonadota; class Alphaproteobacteria; order Hyphomicrobiales; family Amorphaceae; genus Acuticoccus; species Acuticoccus sp. I52.16.1. Next base: position 3,399,749 of record NZ_CP094828.1, read on the forward strand.
GCCCAAGCCGGTGGCGGTGACGCGCAAGCCGCTGGCCGAGGCGCCGCCGCGTCGTGCCCGCAAAGCCGCCAGCCCGGCCGCCGCGTCGGCGCCGACGCCGGTGAGCGCGGAGGTGCGCGAGCGCCGCCGCAAGGCCGCCGAGGCGCGCCGCCAGCGCCGCGAGGTCGGCGGCTCGAACTGACGCGGCCGGCGACGTCGAACGCGCGCGCCGGGGCGGTCGCCATGACGTGCCGCCCATCTCGAGGCGGCAACGTGCCCGGGCGGGGGGCGTTCCCCCGCGCGGCCGACGCGCGGCGCTACACCGCGAGGCCGATGCGCCGGCGTGGGGCCAGCTCGTCGGCCGCCGCGGCGATCCCTTCCGCGTCGATGCCGTAGTGGTGGTAGAGGTCGGCGATGGTGCCGGTCTGGCCGAACGCCTCGACGCCGAGGGCCACCACGCGGTGCCCGGCGACCCCGCCCAGCCAACCGAGCGTCGCCGGATGCCCGTCGAGCACGGTGACGAGGCCGCAGTGGCGCGGCAGGCCCTCCATGATCTCCTCGACGTGGGCGAGGCGGCGCTCGCCGCGACGGCGGGCGGCACGGGCGAGCTGCCAGTCGGTGTGCAGCCGGTCGGCGGAGGTGACGGCGAGGATGCCGACGTCGCGCCGCCCGTCGGCGATGAGGACGGCCGAGTTGATCGCCTCGGCGGTGACGACGCCCTGGACGCAGACGACGACCTCCGCGCTCGGCCCCGGCGCGCGCAGCCAGTAGGCGCCGGCGAGGATGTCCGCCCGCAGTGCCGGGGTCATCGGCCGGATCGGCTGCTCCAGCGGGCGGGTGGTGAGGCGCAGGTAGGTGGCGCGCTCGTTGCCCGGCCCGCCGCTGCCGGCCATCCGGTCGAACGCATCCTCCATCATCACCGTCAGCTCGTCGGCGAAGGCGGGCTCGTAGGAGACGAGGCCGGGCTGCGACAGGCCGATCAGCGGGGTGCCGATGGACTGGTGCGCCCCGCCTTCGGGTGCCAGCGAGATGCCCGAGGGGGTCGCGACCAGCAGGAAGGCGGCGTCCTGGTAGCAGGCGTAGTTCATCGCATCGAGCCCGCGGGCGATGAACGGGTCGTAGAGGGTGCCGACGGGGTAGAGCTTCTCGCCGAAGTGCTCGAACGCGAGGCCGGCGGCGCCCATCGCCAGGAAGTGGTTCATCTCGGCGATGCCGAGTTCGATGTGCTGGCCCTCGGGCGAGAACTGCCACTTCTGCGCCGAGGGGACGCGCTCCTGGCGGAACGAGTCGGCGATTGCCTCGCGCGCGAAGAGGCCGCGCCGGTTCACCCAGGGGCCGAGATTGGTGGACACCGTCACGTCCGGGCTCATGGTGACGACGCGTTCGGCGAACGGGCCGCCGCCACGGGCGAGTTCGTCCAGCACCTTGCCGAAGGCGGCCTGCGTGGAGATCGTCTTGTCCCCCGGCGGGATGAGCGCCGGACGCTCCACCGCGGCGGGCGTGGGGGCATCGCGGCGGGTGCCGAAATAGGGCGTCTGCGCGATGAACTCGCGCACGGCCGCCTCGTCGAGCGCGAGGCCGGCGGCGACGTCCCATTCCTCGCCCTTCGGCACCCCCATCGCGAGCTGGAAGGCGGACATCTGCGGCGGGGTCATCAGCCCGGCGTGGTTGTCCTTGTGCCCCGCGAGCGGCGTGCCCCAGCCTTTGACGGTATAGGCGATGAAGACGACCGGGCGATCATGGTCGATCGACTGGAAGGCGTCGATCACGGTCTCCATGCAGTGGCCGCCGAGGTTGGCCATCAGCCGGCCCAGCTCCTCGTCCGACCGCCGCTCCAGCAGGGCCGCGATGCCGGGTTCGTCGCCGATCTCGGCCGTCAGCCGCTTGCGCCAGGCCGCACCGCCCTGGAACGAGAGCGCGGAGTAGAGCGGGTTGGGGCAGGCGTCGATCCACCGGCGCAGCGTCTCGCCGCCCGCCTCGGCGAAGGCGGCGCGTTGCAGGGCGCCGTATTTGATGGTGACGATGTCCCACCCGAACGCCTTGAACACCTCGGCGATGCGGGCGTACAGCCCCTCTCGCACGACGCCGTCGAGGCTCTGGCGGTTGTAGTCGATCACCCACCAGGTGTTTCGCAGCCCCTGCTTCCACCCCTCCTGCAGGCATTCGTAGACGTTGCCTTCGTCGATCTCCGCGTCGCCCACGAGGGCGATCATGCGGCCGATCTTGCGATCCCCGGACCAGCCCTTCGCGGCGATATAGTCCTGGATCAGCGAGGAAAAGGCCGTCGCCGCGACGCCGAGGCCGACCGAGCCGGTCGAGAAGTCGACGATCGGGGCGCCGCCTTCGCCGCGGTCCTTGGTGCGTGAGGGGTAGGACTGTGCGCCGCCGTAGCCGCGGAAGGCCTGCAGCCGCTCCAGCGGCTCGCGCCCGGCGAGGTACTGGATGGCGTGGAACACGGGGGAGGCGTGCGGCTTGACCGCGACCTTGTCCTGCGGACGCAGCACGTGGAAGTACAGCGCGGACATGATCTGCACCATCGAGGCCGACGAGGCCTGATGGCCGCCCACCTTGATGGCATCACCCTCGCGCAGGTGGTTGGCGGAGTGGATCATCCACTGCGACAGCCACAACACCTTGCGCTCGATCTCCGCCAGCCTCTGGTCCATGTGCGGGTCCTCCCTGGTCCGGAGTGTACCGCCATGATCCGAGGGTGCGCCAGCGGCGAAGGGACGAAAAGGCTATAGTTTCGCGACGAATGGGGCGACCAGGAACGCCGAGGCGACGAGCGCGATGGCGATGCCGGCGAAGAGTTGCAGCAGCGGCACCGCGATGCCGGCATGCTTCACCCCGGCGGCGAAAATCGTCGCACCCCGCGCCGTCGCCGCCGAGATGGCGACCAGGCTGATGAACGCGCCGGTGCCCAGCGCCATCGCGAACGCCGAGACGGCGCCGACGGCGAGGATGTTCATCCGCCATGCCACCGCGAGGACGAACACCGCGCCGGTGCAGGGGCGCAGGCCGATGCCGGCGATCAGCATCGCCGCGTCGCGCCAAGAGCGCAGCGCGTCGGTCTCCTCGATCGTGGGGGCGTGGCGGTGGCCGCAGCCGCACATCCCGTCCTCGTCGTGGTGGTGGACGTGGCGGCCGGTGCGCATCGCGTCCAGCCGGTCGGCCTGCCGGTCCCACACCGCGCGCAGGCCGGTGAGGGCGCGGCGGATGAGTACCACGGCGATGAAGAGGATCGCGAGGTAGCTGAGCGGGGCGAGGATGGTGTCGGTCGCCTCCACCGCCCAGCCGGCGGTGATCGAGAGCAGCGAGAAGCTGCCGTAGACGAGGATGATCGCGGTCAGCGCCTGCGCCAGGCTCGCCGCCAGCGACAGGGCGACGAGCCTCGACGCGCTCGCCCGGCTGGCGACGCCCGCCCCGGCGATGAGGAACTTGCCGTGCCCCGGCACCGCCGCGTGGGCGAACCCGTAGGCGAGCGAGGCGCCGACGAGGCCGAGCGAGGCGAATGTGCTGCCGCGCGCCTCCATCATGTGGCGCATCATCTCGTAGTAGGCGCGCTGCTGGGTGGTGGCCCACTTGGCCGCCTCGACGAGGCCGAGGCCGGAAGAGAGCAGGATCGCCGTCGCCGCGAAGAACGCCAGCGCCAGGACCGCCGCGACGGCGGTGCGCCAATGGCGCCGCGGGTGCGCGGCGACGCGCGAGCCGATGATGGGAACCGTACGCATTGACACCCTCTCGCCGAGCGATCGAACCGAGGCAACATGGTGGCCGTCCGCAGCGGGCGAACGGCCGGGCCGGCGGGCGGCAGGGGCCGCGCCGGCGGCAATGTATCGAACTCTAGGCGCCCTTGCCCAGCGCCTTGACCAGAACCCCGAGGTTGTGGCGCATCATGTCGAGGTAGGTCGCCCCGTCGCCGCCCGCGGGCGACAGGGCATCGGCGTAGAGTTCGCCGCCGAGGGTGACGCCGGTCTCCACGGCGATTTGCTCCACCAGGCGGTTGTCGGCGACGTTTTCCAGGAACACCGCGTCGATCCCCGCGTCGCGGATCTGCGTCACCAGGGCTGCGACGTCGCGCGCGGAGGGTTCGGCCTCGGTGGAGACGCCCTGCGGCGACACGAACGTCACCCCGTAGGCCTCGCCGAAGTAGGCGAAGGCGTCGTGATTGGTGAGGATGGTGCGGGCGTCGAGCGGGATCGTCGCCATCTCGGCCTTCGCCTCGGCGTCGAGTGCGGCGATCGCCTCGGCGTAGGCGGCGGCGTTGGCGGCGTAGGTCTCGGCGCCATCCGGGTCCGCGGCGGCGAGCCCGTCGGCGATCGCGTGCACGTAGAGGACGGCGTTGGAGAGATCCTGCCAGGCGTGCGGGTCGTAGACGCCGTGGTGATGGTGCCCGGTGTGATCGGTGTCGGCGTGGTTCGCGTCGACGTGATCCGCATCGGCTTGCCGGTGGGCGGCCTCGGAGCCTGTGTCGCCGGTGCGCAGCGGGGCGACGTCGCGCGAGGCGACGATGACCGGCCCGCGATAGCCGGAGGCGGCGACGAGGCGCTCCATCCATCCCTCGAGGCTGAGGCCGTTCATGACGATGGCGTCCGCCTTGGCGACGGTCGCGGCCTGACGCGGGGTCGGATTGAAGACGTGCAGGTCGCCGCCGGCGCCGACGAGGGTCGTCACGGCGACGCGCTCGCCGCCGATCACCTCGGTCATGTCGCCGAGGATGGAGAATGTGGCGACGACCTGCAGCGGTTCGGCCGCGTGGGCGGGTTGCGCCGCGGCCGCGAGGCCGAGCGCCAGGAGGAGGGTACGCATCACTTCAAGCTTCCCGGTGAGAGCGTGGCGTATGGCGGGCGAGGAGGCTCCCCTCCGTGCCGGCGATCAGCGAGAGCCCGTAGAGCGCGCCGAGGGCGAGGACGATCGCCGGTCCGGACGGCAGGCCGTACTGGTAGGAGAGCCAGAGCCCCGTGACGCTGCCGGTGGCGGCGACGGCGAAGGCGATGCCGATCATGGCGCCGACCCCGCGGGCCCAGAAACGGGCCGCCGCCGCCGGCAGGATCATGATGCCGACGGCCATCAGCGTGCCGAGCGCGTGGAAGCCGCCGACGAGGTTGAGCACCGCCAGCGCCAGGAAGGCGAAGTGCGCCACCGGCGACAGCCGACTGACGCCGCGCAGGTACGCCGGGTCCAGGCATTCGAGCACCAGCGGGCGGTAGAGGAGCGCGAGCGCGAACATGGTGACGGTGGCGATGGCGCACAAAAGGATCAGCGCGTCGTCGCCCAGCGCCAGCACCGAGCCGAAGAGCACGTGCATCAGGTCGACGTTGCTGCCGTGCATCGAGACGACCGCGACGCCGGCCGCCAGCGACACGAGGTAAAAGGCGGCGAGGCTGGCGTCCTCGCGCAGGATGGTGGAGCGCGACACGGCGCCGGCGGCGACCGCGACCGTCATGCCGGCGACGAGGCCGCCCAGGGTCATCGCCGTCAGCGACAGGCCGGCGAACAGGAAGCCGACCGCCGCGCCCGGTAGGATCGCGTGGGCCATCGCGTCGCCGGTGAGGCTCATGCGGCGCAACAGGAGGAACACGCCGACGGGCGTCGCGCCCATCGACACCGCGATGCAGCCGACGAGCGCGCGCTGCATGAAGGCGAACTCGCCGAAGGGGCCGAGAAGATGATCCATCAGGCGGCGCGCTTGCAGATCGGTGCGGCCTCGTCGAGTGCCTCGCCGACGGCACGGGCGCGGGTGAGGTGGGCGGAGGTCAGCACCGCGGCGCTGGGGCCGTGGGCGATGAGGTCGCGCGCCAGGAGCATCGCCTCGGGAAAGCGGCGGCGCACCTCGTCGAGGTCGTGCAGCACGGCGAGCACGGTGCGCCCGTCCTGGTGCCAGCCGTCGATCACGTCGAGCAGATCGTCGATCGTGCGGCGGTCGACACCGGTGAACGGCTCGTCGAGCAGGATCAGCGCCGCGTCCTGGAGGGCGAGGCGCGCGAACAGGACGCGCTGCATCTGCCCGCCGGAGAGCGTGGCGATGGGCCGTTTCTCCAGCCCGGTGAGGCCGACGCGGGCGATCGCCTTGGCGACCGCGGCGCGGCCCGCCTTGCCGAGCCGGCCGAACGGGCCGATCCGCCGCCACAGGCCGAGCGCCACCACCTCGGCGACGCTGATCGGGAAGGTGCGGTCGATCTCCGTGATCTGGGGCATGTAGGCGGTGCCGGAGCGCCCGGCGGGATTGACGATGCGCCCGGTGATCGGCCGCATCTCGCCGGCGATCGCCTTCAGCAGCGTGGACTTGCCGGCGCCGTTGGGGCCGACGATCGCGGTCAGCGACCCGGCGGGGATCGTCGCCGAGATGTGATGCAAAGCGGGGTGGCGGTCGTAGCCGAGGGTGACGTCCTCGAGGACGAGGTCGGCGGGGGCGGCGGTCATAGGATGGCCCATGCGAGGAGCGCCCACAGGATGGCGGCGGCGGCGGAGGCGACGGCGAGGCGGACCCCGGCGCCGGCGAGGAGCGGCGAGCCCATTCAGGCGGACCGGCAGGCGGCGCAGCGGCCGTGCAGCTCGATGACCTGCTTCTCCGCCTCGAAGCCCTCGCGCTGGACGGCGGCGGCGAGGTGGGTGGCGACCGTCGGGTCGGCCAGCTCGCCGACGACGCCGCAGTCGTCGCAGATGGAGAAGAGCGGGGCGGTCCCGTCATGCTCGGCGCAGCAGGCGACGTAGGCGTTCAGCGATTCGAGACGGTGGGCGAGGCCCTTGTCGATCAGCTTGGCGAGGGTGCGGTAGGCGGTGGGCGCGGCGGCGGTGGGCCGCGCGGCCCGCAACGCGCCCAGCACGTCGTAGGCGCCGACGGGGCCGGTGGCGCTGCGCAGCACCGTCAGGGCGATGCGCTCCAGCTCGCCGATGGTCGGTGGTGGGGCCGCGTGGGTCATGGTGTGTCCTGCGTCGAGGGCTGTGGCGTACAATGTACAGCCCGGCGTACATTATCCGTTTCTGCGCCGATGGCAACCGTGCCCCGACGCTCGTCGCCCTCGGCCCTTCTCTCGGCATCGCTCGTCCCGGCATCGCTCGTGCAACATACTGCTACTCGGCTCGGGTGGCGGTGGGCGCCGCGTCCGCCGGGACTGCGGGGAACCCGCCGCGCACCGGCGCTGGCAAGCCAAGGTTGCTGAAATGCAGGGCGATTGACCGGATGTTGGTCACGGCGATGCACACCATTTGGGGTCCCGATTTTCGCCGATCCGTGGCACCAGAACCCATGCGCGACGCCGGCTTGAAGATTCTGGTCATCGACGAGAATGCCATCCGGGCGGCCATCCTGGAGGAGGGGCTGCGCGAAGCCGGCTTTGCAAACGTCACTATAGTGCGCAACATGGCCAATCTTCTGCGCTCCATCGTCGATGCCGATCCCGACGTCATCATCATCGACCTCGAGAATCCCAACCGGGACGTCCTGGAGCAGATGTTCCAGGTGTCGCAGACGGTGCGGCGACCGGTGGCCATGTTCGTCGGCGAATCGGGGGCGGAGATGATCGAGCGCGCGGTGGAGGCGGGTGTCTCCACCTACATCGTCGACGGGTTGAAGAAGGAGCGGGTGAAGCCGATCCTGGACATGACCCTGTCGCGGTTCAACGCCTTCAATCGCCTGCAGCGCGAGCTGGAGGATACGCGCAAGGCGCTGGAGGACCGCAAGGCGGTCGACCGCGCCAAGGCGCTGCTGATGGAGCGCCGCGGGCTGACGGAGCGGGACGCCTACCACCTCCTGCGCAAGGCGGCGATGAACGAGCACCGCACCATCGGCGAGGTCGCGCGTTCCATCATCACGGCGGCGGACCTGCTGGAGGGGAGCGTGTGACCACCTTGCGCGTCGGCTTCATCCCCCTGGTGGACAGCGCGGTGCTGGTGGCGGCCGCGCGGCGCGGGTTCGCGGCCGAGGCGGGCATCGCGCTGGAGCTGGTGCGCGAGGCGTCGTGGGCGACGGTGCGCGACAAGCTGACCATCGGCCACATCGACTGCGCGCACATGCTGGCGCCGGTGCCGATCGCCTCGCAACTGCAGATCGGCAATCCGAAGGCGCGGATGGTCGCGCCGTTCACGCTGTCGATGAACGGCAACGCGATCTCGGTCTCCAACGCGCTCCATGGCGACATGGAGGCCACCGGGCTGATGGGCGCCCCGCGCGACGCAGCGGCGAAGGCGAGGGCACTGAAGGCGGTGGTCGACAGGCGCGCCCGGCGCGGCGAGGAACGGCTGACCTTCGGCACCGTGCACCCCTTCTCGCCGCACAATTACGAGCTGCGCTACTGGCTCGCCTCCGCCGGCATCCATCCCGACCGCGACATGACGCTGGTCGTCATCCCGCCGCCCTTCGTCGTCGACTACCTGCGCGAGGGGCACATCGACGGGTTCTGCGTCGGCGCGCCCTGGAACAGCGTCGGCATCGACGAGGGGGTGGCCAAGGCGGTCGTCGCGATCGTCGACCTGTGGCACCGCGCGCCGGAGAAGGTGCTGGGCGTGCGCGAGGCGTGGGCCGACGCGCAGCCCGAGACGCTGGACGCGCTGCTGCGGGCGCTGAAGCGGGCGGCCGAGTGGGCCGAGGACCCCGCCAATGTCGAGGAGCTGACCGCGCTGCTGGCGGCCCACGACGTGATCGACATGGACCCCGCGCCGATCCGCGCCGCGCTCACCGGCCGTGTCCCGCTGGGAGACGACGCGCCGGAGCCGATCCCCGGCTACCTCATGTTCGACCGCGGCGGGGCGAGCTTCCCGTGGCGCTCGCACGCGCTGTGGTTCTACTCGCAGATGGTGCGGTGGGGGCAGGCGCCGCTGTCGCCCGAGGGGTTGGACCTCGCCGGCGGCGCCTTCCGCCCGGACATCTACCGCCGCGCGTTCAAGGGGACGGGCGTGGCGCTCCCCTCGGCCAACGCCAAGGTGGAGGGGAGCCTGACGGCCGACGAGCCGGTCGGCTCGACCACGGGGCGCCTGGTGCTGCCGCGCGACGGCTTCTTCGACGGCCGTATCTTCGACCCCACCGACATCAAGACATACGTCGACGATTTCGCCATCGACTCGCGCGATCTGCACGCGGAGTGGGCGCGGACCGACCGCTGAGACCGGCGCCGCGAGGTGTCGCGGTGGGCCAACCGACGCAGAACCTGCGAGAAATCACCGTTCTTGCTGCATCAATGTGCAACTGCACTCTGGTTTTGTTCGAAATTTGGACTGGCGCATTCTACGTAATCTCAGGTAGACAAAGACATCGGCTTACGCTGATACCGAAATTCGCCCCGCCTTCAAGGTTGACGGGCAAACGGCAACGTCGCCGGCTCTCTCGCTCAAGCAAAAGCTTAGTAGCGTGACCAGCCGGCGGCGTTTTTTGTTTTTCCGGACGCGCCAACGAGGGCCGCCGGCTACGGGGACACCACATGACCATTGCCGCGTTCACGCGCAGGACTGTGACTGCGCTTCTTCTCGCCTCCACCAGCCTCGTCTCCTCGGCGGCCCTCGCCCAGGAGACCGTGTGGCTCGACGTCGAAAAGGACGAGCTGACCTTCGGCTTCATCAAGCTGACCGACATGGCGCCGCTCGCGATCGCCTACGAGAACGGCTACTTCGAGGACGAGGGCCTGTTCGTCACGCTGGAAGCGCAGGCGAACTGGAAGGTCCTGCTCGACGGCGTGATCACCGGCCAGCTCGACGGGGCGCACATGCTCGCCGGTCAGCCCCTCGCCGCCACGATCGGCTTCGGCACCGAGGCGCACATCGTCACCCCGTTCTCGATGGACCTCAACGGCAACGGCATCACCGTGTCGAACGACGTCTGGGCCGAGATGAAGCCGAACATCCCGACCGATGCCGACGGCAAGCCGCAGCATCCGATCTCCGCCGCCGCGCTGAAGCCGGTGGTCGACAAGTACAACTCCGCCGGCAAGCCCTTCAACATGGGCATGGTCTTCCCCGTCTCGACCCATAACTACGAGCTGCGCTACTGGCTGGCGGCCGGCGGCATTCATCCGGGCTTCTATTCGCCGGACGACATCTCCGGCCAGATCCAGGCGCAGGCGTTCCTCTCCGTCACCCCGCCGCCACAGATGCCCGCGACCCTCGAGGCCGGCACCATCTACGGCTACTGCGTCGGCGAGCCGTGGAACCAGCAGGCGGTGTTCCGCGACATCGGCGTGCCGGTGATCACCGACTACGAGATCTGGAAGAACAACCCGGAGAAGGTCTTCGGGATGACGAAAGAGTTCGTCGACGAGAACCCGAACACCACGCTCGCCATCGTCAAGGCGCTGATCCGCGCCGCCAAATGGCTCGACGAGAACGACAACGCCAACCGCATGGCGGCGGTGGAGATCCTGTCGCAACCGCAGTATGTGGGCGCGGACGCCGAAGTCATCGCCAATTCGATGACCGGGACGTTCGAGTACGAGAAGGGCGACGTGCGCGACGTGCCCGATTTCAACGTCTTCTTCCGCTACAACGCGACCTATCCCTTCTACTCCGACGCCACCTGGTATCTGACGCAGATGCGCCGTTGGGGGCAGATCGCCGAGCCGAAGTCGAACGACTGGTACGCGGACGTCGCCAAATCGGTCTATCGCCCGGACATCTACGAAGAGGCCGCGCGGCTCCTCGTCGAGGAAGGCTTCCTGAGCGAGGACGAGGTGCCCTTCGGCAGCGACGGCTACAAGGCGCCGCAGACCGAGTTCATCGACGACGTGACCTACGACGGCCGCGACCCGAACGGCTACCTCGACCAGTTCCCCATCGGCCTGAAGGGCGAGCAGAAGGTCGAGGGCACCGAGGTCGTCGGCGGCTGACCGCGCGTCGCGGAGCCGCTCGCCCCGCGCGGCGGCTCCCATGACCGGCAGGGCGCCCGAGCGCGCCCGCACCCAGATCTCCCGCGTTTTTGGAGCGAGACCCATGGCAGTCACCACGACGGGGCCGGATCCGGAGATGATCCGCGCGAAAGAGGCCCGGCGCGAGAAGCGCTTTACCCTCATCAACAAGTCCGCCGGCTGGCTCGGCGTGTTCGGCCTCGGCTTCCTGGTGCCGCTGATGCGGATGGCGGCGGGCGACAGCGCCAAGGCGCAGATGCCCGAGCTGGTGCAGAGCCTCGTCATCCCGCTCGCCGGCATCGTCATCTTCATCGCCGCGTGGGCGGTGTTGGCGCCGCAGGTGAACACCTCGCTCGGCGCCATTCCCGGTCCGGTCGAGGTGGCGCGTGAGGCGGGCGGCCTGTGGGACGCGCACGCCGCCGAGCGCGAGAAGGCGGCCGACTTCTACACCCGCCAGGACGAGCGCAACGCCAAGCTCGCCGAGATGGGAAAGGACGACCGCATCAAGTGGCGCACCTACACCGGCGCGCCGACCTACGTCGACCAGATCGTCACCTCGCTCAAGACCGTGGCGCTGGGCTTCATCTTCGCGACCGTCGTCGCCGTGCCGCTGGGCATCGCGTCGGGCCTGTCGCGGGCCGTCAACGGGGCGCTCAACCCGCTGATCCAGATCTTCAAGCCGGTCTCGCCGCTCGCGTGGCTGCCGATCGTCACCATGGTCGTCTCCGCCACCTACGTCGACGCGTCGGACGCGCTTCCCAAGTCGATGCTCGTCTCGGCCATCGTCGTCACGCTGTGCTCGCTGTGGCCGACGCTCATCAACACCGCGCTCGGCGTCGCCTCGGTCGACAAGGACCTCACCAACGTCGGCCGCGTGTTGCAGCTGCCGACCGCGAAGTTCGTCGCCAAGGTGATCCTGCCCTCGGCACTGCCACTGATCTTCACGGGGCTGCGCCTGTCGCTGGGGGTGGGCTGGATGGTGCTGATCGCGGCGGAAATGCTGTCGCAGAACCCCGGCCTCGGCAAGTTCGTGTGGGACGAGTTCCAGAACGGGTCTTCCTCGTCGCTCGCCAAGATCATCGTCGCGGTGCTGACCATCGGCGTCATCGGCTTCCTGCTCGACCGGCTGATGTACGCCCTGCAGGCCGCCTTCACCTTCACCAGCCAGCGCTGAGGCCCCGTCATGGCGTACCTTGAGCTGCAACACGTCTCGAAGGGCTTCGGCGAAGGTCCGGAGCGGACCGACGTCCTCGCCGACGTCAACCTCGCGGTGGACGAGGGCGAGTTCATCGCCATCGTCGGCTTCTCCGGCTCCGGCAAGTCGACGCTGATCTCCATGATCGCCGGGCTGCAGACGCCGGACGAGGGCAAGGCGATCCTGCGCGGCGCCGCCATCGCCGGCCCCGGCCCCGACCGCGGCGTGGTGTTCCAGAACTACTCGCTGATGCCGTGGCTGTCGGTCGCGCAGAACGTCGCCCTCTCGGTGGACCAGGTCTTCCCGAAAGAGAGCCGCAAGCAGCGCCGCCAGCGCGTCGCCGATGCCGTCGCGATGGTCGGCCTGGCGCACGCCAAGGACCGCAAGCCGGCCGAGCTGTCGGGCGGCATGCGCCAGCGCGTCTCGGTCGCCCGTGCGCTCGCCATGAGCCCGGACATGCTCCTCCTCGACGAGCCGCTGTCGGCGCTCGACGCGCTGACCCGCGCCAAGCTGCAGGACGAGATCGAGGAGATCTGGGAGCGCGACAAGAAGACGGTGATCCTCATCACCAACGACGTCGACGAGGCGATCCTCCTCGCCGACCGGATCATTCCGCTCACCCCCGCGCCGCGTGCCACGCTGGGTCCGGCCTTCAAGGTCGACATCCCGCGGCCGCGCGACCGCACGGCGATGAACTCCGACCCGGAATTCATCCGCCTGCGCGCCGAGGTGACGAACTACCTGATGCAGGTCGGCATGGAGCGCGGCGCCGACGCGTCCGATTCGCTGACGCTCCCCAACATCACGCCGATCGACAAGTCGCGCCCGCCGAAAGCCTACCTCGACGCGGCCGCCTCGCCGCTCGAGCGACGCTACCTCGAATTCTCGGGCGTCAAGAAGATCTACCCGACGCCCAAGGGCCCGCTCACCGTCGTCGACGGGTTCGACCTGATGATGGATCGGGGCGAGTTCATCACTCTGATCGGCCACTCCGGCTGCGGCAAGTCGACCGTCCTGTCCATGACCGCGGGGCTCAACGACATCTCCGCCGGCGGCATCGTGCTCGACAATCGCGAGATCTCCGGCGCCGGGCCGGACCGCGCGGTGGTCTTCCAGGCGCCCTCGCTGATGCCGTGGATGACGGCGCGCGAAAACGTCTCCATCGGGGTCGACGAGGTCTACCCCAAGGCCTCGCGCAAGGAGCGGCGCGAGATCGTCGACTACTACCTCGCCCGCGTCGGCCTGTCGGATGCGGCGGGCAAGAAGGCGGCCGAGCTCTCCAACGGTATGAAGCAGCGCGTCGGCATCGCCAGAGCCTTCGCCCTGTCGCCCAAGCTGCTCCTGCTCGACGAGCCCTTCGGCATGCTCGACTCGCTCACCCGGTGGGAGCTTCAGGAGGTCCTGATGGACGTCTGGAAGCGCACCAAGGTGACCGCGATCTGCGTCACGCACGACGTCGACGAGGCGATCCTGCTGGCCGACAAGGTGGTCATGATGACCAACGGGCCGAACGCCAAGATCGGCCACGTCATGCACGTCGACCTGCCGCGGCCGCGCTCGCGCAAGGCGCTGCTGGAGCATCCCGACTACTACCGCTACCGCCAGACCCTCCTCGACTTCCTGGAGGCCTACGAGGGCGGGGCGACCCCCGACCCCGAGCGGCTGGCCCAGCTCCAGGCGACCGCCGGTGACAGCGTCACCGAGGTCACGCTCTCCCCCACCGATCGTGCCAACCAGGAAGCGGCGTAACCGTCATGAACCTGACCATGCGTGAGGCGAAGGCTGCCAGCGGCAGCGCCCCGGTGATGAAGCGGCCCTTCATCCGTGTGACCGAGGTGTGGGTCCCGTCCGAAGACGGCCCGCTCACCCTGAAGGACGGCCTCTACGGCCCGCTCGACGACTTCGAGCGCGTCGCCCGCGAGACGCGCTTCGCCAAGGGCGAGGGGCTGCCGGGGATGGCGTGGGAGACGGGCGTGCCGATCGTCCTGAAGGACCTCGTCGGCTCCTACTTCAAGCGTGGCGCGGCGGCCGAGCTCGCCGGGCTCACCTGCGCGGTGGCCGTCCCGGTGTTCCAGGGCGACACGCTCAACGCGGTGCTGGTGATGTTCTGCGGCGACGACGCCGAGCACGTCGGCGCGATCGAGCTGTGGCACGCCCCTCCGCGCGACCCGGAGATGGCGCTGGTCGACGGCTACTTCGGCACCGCGGACGTCTTCGAGTGGACCGCGCGGCACGTCAACTTCGTCAAGGGCTCCGGGCTGCCGGGGCAGACCTGGGAGCGCGGCTTTCCGGTGGTGTTCGCCAACCTCGCGTCGCCCCGCTTCCTGCGCTGGGAGAAGGCGGCGAAGGTCGGCATCACGCGCGGCTTCAGCCTGCCGATCCACAGCCCGCAGCCCGGCGTCTACGTGCTCGCCTTCCTCTCCGCGCTGGCGACGCCGATCGCGCGGCGGGTCGAGGTCTGGGTCGCCGAGAACGGCCGGCTGAAGCTCGCCGACGGGTTCTGCGAGCAGGCCGGGCTTCTCGGTGCCGCCCCGCTCGACCTCGCCTTCGGCGAAGGCGCCATCGGCATGGCCGCCACCTCCGGCGTCCCGCAAGTGACCGCGGACCTCTCCGCCGAGCCGGCGGCGATCGCCTCGGCCGCCCGTTTCGCCCAGCTCGACACGCTCGTCGCGCTGCCGGTGTTCGGCGCCGGCGGCCTCGTCGCCGTGGCCGTCTGGTACCTCTGAGGGCGGCTCGCGCGCGCCCCGTTCCCCCGCCACCCGTTTCGGAGTCTCGACAATGAGTGACAAGAAACGCCTCGTCGTCATCGGCAACGGCATGGCGCCGGGCCGCGTCCTGGAGCGCCTGTTCGAGGCCGCGCCGGACGCCTACGACGTCACGATCTTCAACGCCGAGCCGCGGGTCAACTACGACCGCATCATGCTCTCCCCGGTGCTGTCGGGCGAGAAGACGTACGAAGACATCATCATCCACGACGACGACTGGTACGGCGAGCGCGGCATCACGCTCCACCAGGGCAAGCGGATCACCGAGATCGACCGCGACGCCAAGCGCGTCGCCGCCGCCGACGGCACGGTCGCCGAATACGACACGCTGCTGATCGCGACCGGCTCCAACCCGTTCATCATCCCGGTGCCGGGCCACGACCTCGAAGGCGTTGTCACCTACCGCGACCTCGAGGACGTCGAGAAGATGATCGCCGCGGCCAAGCCGGGCGGGCGGCGTGCGGTGGTGATCGGCGGCGGGCTCCTGGGACTGGAGGCGGCGGCGGGCCTCGCGATGCGCGGCATGCAGGTCTCGGTCATCCACCTCTCCGAGACGCTGATGGAGCGCCAGCTCGACCCGTCGGCGGGCTACCTCCTCGAGAAGGCGATCACCTCGCGCGGGATCGACGTCATCACCAAGGCCAACACCGAGGCGATCCTCGGCGACACGCACGTCACCGGCATCAAGCTGAAGGACGGGCGCGAGATCGCGGCCGACATGGTGGTGATGGCGGTGGGCATCCGCCCCTCGGTCCAGCTCGCCAAGGACGCGGGGCTGGAGGTCGGCCGCGGCATCATGGTCGACGACCACCTCAAGACCTCGGATCCGAACGTCTTCGCGGTCGGCGAGTGCGTCGAGCACCGCGGCCAGTGCTACGGCCTGGTGGCGCCGCTCTACGAGATGGCCGCCGTCATCGCCGACCAGCTCGTCGAGGGGAGCCGCGCCTACAAGGGCTCGGTCACCTCCACCAAGCTGAAGGTGACGGGGATCGACCTCTTCTCCGCCGGCGACTTCGCCGAAGGGGAGGGGCGCGAGGAGATCGTCCTGCGCGACGCGGCGTCCGGCGTCTACAAGCGCCTGGTGCTGAGCCAGAACAAGATCCTCGGCGTCGTCCTCTACGGCGATACCGCGGACGGCGCCTGGTACTTCCAGATGATGCGCGAGGGGGCCGACGTGTCGGACCTGCGCGACACGCTGATCTTCGGGCAGGCGTTCGCGGGGGCCTCCCCGCTGGACCCTACGGCGGCCGTTGCAGCCTTGCCGGCTGACGCAGAGATCTGCGGCTGCAACGGCGTGTGCAAAGGGCGGATCGAGACGGCCATCACCGAGAAGAACCTCAGCAGCGTCGACGACGTGCGCGCCCACACCAAGGCGTCCGCCTCGTGCGGGACCTGCACCGGCCTCGTCGAGCAGCTCCTGAAGCTGACGCTGGGCGACGCCTTCAACCCCGCCGCAGTCCAGCCGATGTGCGGCTGCACCGGGCTCGGCCACGCGGACGTGCGGCGGCTGATCAAGGCCAAGGCGCTGAAGTCGATCCCGGCGGTGATGCAGGAGCTGGAGTGGGGCACCGCGCACGGCTGCGCCAAATGCCGTCCGGCGCTCAACTACTACCTCGTCGCCGACTGGCCGGGCGAGTACGAGGACGACGAGCAGTCCCGCTTCATCAACGAGCGCGTCCACGCCAACATCCAGAAGGACGGCACCTACTCGGTGGTCCCGCGGATGTGGGGCGGCGTCACCTCGGCGGGCGAACTGCGCGCCATCGCCGACGTGGTGGACAAGTACGACGTCCCCACGGTGAAGGTCACCGGCGGCCAGCGGATCGACATGCTGGGCATCAAGAAGGAGGACCTCCCCGCGGTATGGGCCGATCTCGGCAAGGCGGGCTTCGTCTCCGGTCACGCTTACGCCAAGGGCCTGCGCACCGTGAAGACCTGCGTCGGGTCCGACTGGTGCCGCTTCGGCACGCAGGATTCCACCGGCCTCGGCATCAAGCTGGAGAAGTTCCTGTGGGGCGCGTGGACGCCGGCCAAGGTGAAGCTCGCCGTCTCCGGCTGCCCGCGCAACTGCGCCGAGGCGACGTGCAAGGACGTCGGCGTGATCTGCGTCGACTCCGGCTACGAGATCCACTTCGCCGGCGCCGCCGGTCTCGACATCAAGGGCACCGAAGTGCTCGGCCTGGTGCCGACGGAGGCGGAAGCGATCGAGTACATCACCGCCCTCATCCAGATGTACCGCGAGCAGGGGCACTACCTGGAACGGATCTACAAGTGGGCCAAGCGCGTCGGCCTCGACGCGGTGCGCGACCAGATCATGAACGATCCGGAGCGCCGGCGCGAATACTACGACCGCTTCGTCTACGCGCAGCAGTTCGCGCAGGACGATCCGTGGGCCGGCCGCGTCGCCACCACCGCCGGCCACGCGACCGAGTTCCGCCCCCTCGCCGAAATCGGCACGGCCTTCCCGCCGGCCGCCGTGATGGAGCCCGCCGAATGACCTCGCTCGTGAAGGTCGGCCGCGTCGCCGACATCCCCGTCCTCGGCGCGCGCTGCGTGACGACGCCCGGCGGCCGCATCGGCGTCTTCCGCACCGCCGACGATCAGATCTTCGCCATCGACAACCGCTGCCCGCACAAAGGCGGCCCATTGTCGGAGGGGATCGTCCACGGCACGTCCGTCACCTGCCCGCTGCACAGCACCGTCATCTCGCTCGCCACGGGTCAGGTGGAGGGGCCGGACGGCGGCGGCGTCGCGACCATCCCGGTGGAGGTGGTGGACGGCGAGATCTTCCTGCGCCTCGCGGTTCGCGAGGCGGCGTGATGGACGCCGCGCCCGCCGCCCCGAGCGCCGTCGCGACGACGTGTCCTTACTGCGGCGTCGGATGCGGCGTCCTCGCGACCGCGACGGCGAACGGGGTCGATATCGCCGGCGACCGCAGCCACCCGTCCAACTTCGGCCGCCTCTGCTCCAAGGGATCGGCGCTCGGCGAGACGGTGGGGCCGGAGGACCGCCTGCTCCATCCCGAGATCCACGGCGCCCGCGCCACATGGGACGCGGCCGTCGGCACCATCGCCGACGCCTTCCGCGCCGCGATCGCGGAGCACGGCCCGGATTCGGTGGCGCTCTACGTCTCCGGCCAGCTCCTGACCGAGGACTACTACGCCGCCAACAAGCTGATGAAGGGATTCATCGGCACCGCCAACATCGACACCAACTCGCGCCTGTGCATGGCCTCGTCCGTCGCCGGCCACCGGCGCGCCTTCGGGACCGACACGGTGCCCGGCGTCTACGAGGACCTCGAGGCGGCCGACCTCCTGGTGCTGGTCGGGTCCAACCTCGCCTGGTGCCACCCGGTGCTGTTCCAGCGCGTCGCAGCCGCCAAGGCCGCCCGGCCGGAGATGACGATCGTCGTCGTCGACCCGCGCGCCACGGCCACCACCGTCGCCGCCGACCTGCACTTGGCGCTGACGCCCGACACCGACGTCGCGCTGTTCACCGGCCTCCTGGCGCATCTCGCGGAAGGGGGCCGGACGGACCACGCCTACGTGAGCGCTCATACCGAGGGCTTCGACGACGCGCTCGCCAACGCCGCCGGCTGGTCGGTCGCGCGGGTGGCCGAGGCGACGGGTCTCGCGGCGGCGGACGTCGCCCGCTTCTACGCCCTGGTGGCGGCGACGGATCGGACCGTCACCGTCTACAGCCAGGGCGTGAACCAGTCGTCCTGCGGCACCGACAAGGTGGGCGCGATCATCAACACGCACCTCGCCACCGGGCGTATCGGCCGGCCGGGGACGGGGCCCTTCTCCGTCACCGGTCAGCCCAACGCCATGGGCGGGCGCGAGGTGGGCGGCCTCGCCAACATGCTCGCCTGCCACATGGACATCGAGGACCCGGTCCACCGCGGCATCGTCCAGCGCTTCTGGAACGCGCCGGTTATCGCGGCCCGGCCCGGCCTCAAGGCGGTCGACCTCTTCGAGGCGGTGCACGACGGGCGCATCAAGGCGCTGTGGGTGATGGCGACCAACCCGGCCGATTCGATGCCGGACGCCGGCCGCGTCGAGGAGGCGCTGCGGCGCGTGCCCTTCCTCGCCGTCTCCGACGTCGTTGCCTCCACCGATACGCTGCGCCACGCCCACGTGAAGCTCCCCGCCGCGGCGTGGGGCGAGAAGGACGGCACGGTGACCAATTCCGAACGCCGCATCTCGCGCCAACGCGCCTTCCTGCCGCTGCCGGGCGAGGCGCGTCCGGACTGGCGCGCCATCGCCGACGTCGCGGCCCGCATGGGCTTCGGCGACGCGTTCGCCTGGTCCGGTCCCGCCGCCATCTTCGACGAGTACGCCCGCCTCTCCGGCAGCCAGAACGACGACACCCGCGACTTCGACATTTCGGGCCTCGCCGGCCTCTCACGTCACGGCTACCACGCATTGGCGCCGGTGCAGTGGCCGGTGCCGGCGGGGGCGCCGATGGCGGGCCGGCCGGCGACGCGCTTCTTCGCCGCCGGCCGCTTCTACACGCCCTCGCGCCGTGCCCGGTTCGTCGCGCCCGAGCCGCGCCGGGCGGCCGAGAAGCCGCGCCGCTACCCCTTCACGCTCAACACCGGCCGTGTGCGCGACCATTGGCACACGATGACCCGAACCGGCCGCTCGCAACGTCTGTCGAGCCACATCGGCGAGCCGTTCGTGGAGATCCACCCGGACGCGGCGGCGGCCCACGGCATCGGCCCGGCGGACCTCGTGCGTGTCACCAGCCCGCGCGGGGCCATCGTGGTGCGCGCATTGGTGACGGACCGCGTCGCGCCGGAGGCGCTCTTCGTGCCGATGCACTGGACAGATCAGACCAGCGCCGATGCGCGGGTCGACCGGCTGGTCGCTCCCACGGTCGACCCGATCTCCGGGCAGCCGGCGCTCAAGTTCTCGTTCGCGCGGGTCGAGCGCTTCGCGGCCGAGACCTACGGCTACGCGGTGTCGACGCGCCCGATCCCGACGGCTGGACTGGCCTACTGGGCGAGCGCGCGCGTCGCCGCCGGGACAGCCCTGGAATTCGCCGGCGACGGGCTGGACCCGCGCCCGCTCGCCGAGCGCTTGCTGGACACCGGCGACCTCGTCGGCGTGATCGACGCGGCGGCCGGCACCGCGCGCTTCGCCGCGGTCGTGGACGGGTGCCTCGCGGGGGCGATCTTCATGGCGACAGGTCCCGTCGCGGTTTCGCGCGCCTATATGACAGGAATGCTCGGCGAGGCCGTTCCCAGCGCGGGGGCGGTGCTGGCAGGGCGTCCGGGCGCGGATCAGCCCGATCCGGGGCCGATCATCTGCTCCTGCTTCAAGGTGGGCGCGAACCAGATCGCCGCGGCGGCCGTTGACGGCGCGCGGACGGTCGCCGCAATTGGAGACGCGTTGCAAGCCGGCACGAATTGTGGATCGTGCCGAACCGAGATCGCACGAATCCTGACGAGAGTGGGTGACGAGACCGATGATTCCGAACGACAGCTCGCGTCGACCGGCTGAGGCTGCGCCGCAGCGCCTGGGGGAGCTTGCGGTTCTTCCGGTCTTCCTGGGCCTGAAGGGGCGCCGGGGGGTCCTGGCGGGCGGCAGCGAAGCGGCGACCTGGAAGGCCGAGGTGCTGGCCGCGGCCGGCGCCGACGTCGACGTCTATGCCGCCGAACCGACCGAGGAGATGCTGGCGCTGATCGCCCGCGGCGCCGCGGACGGCAGCCTGACGCTGCACACCCGCGGCTGGACCCCGGCCGACCTCGCGGGCGCCGCCGTCGCCGTGTGCGACGCGGAGACCGAGGCGGAGGCGCAGGCCTTCCATGACGCCGCGCGCGAGGCCGGCGCCCCGGTCAACGTGATCGACAAGCCGGCGTTCTGCCAGTTCCAGTTCGGCTCCATCGTCAACCGCTCGCCGGTGGTGGTCGGAATCTCGACCGACGGGGCGGCGCCGATCGTCGGCCAGGCGGTGCGCCGCCGGGTGGAGACGCTGCTGCCGCCGGGCCTCGCCGATTGGGGCAAGCTCGCCGCCAAGGTGCGCGCCAAGGTGATGGACCGGCTGGAGATGGGGCGTCCGCGCCGCGTCTTCTGGGAGCGCTTCGCCGACCTCGCGTTCGGCAACACCGCGCCGCCCGAGGACGTCGACGCTCTGATCGAGACCGCGGGGCGGGAGCGTCAGGCCGGCCGTGTGACCCTCGTCGGCGCGGGGCCGGGCGATGCCGAGCTGATGACGCTGCAGGCGCTGCGGGCGCTCCAGGCGTGCGACGTGATCCTGTTCGACGATCTCGTCGCCGACGAGGTGCTGGAGCTCGCCCGGCGCGAGGCGAAGCGGATCTGCGTCGGCAAGCGCGGCGGCCGCGTCTCGTGCAAGCAGGAGGACATCACCGCGCTGATGATCCGCCTCGCCAAGCAGGGCCGCAGCGTGGTGCGGCTGAAGTCGGGCGACCCGATGATCTTCGGCCGCGCGGGCGAGGAGATCGCCGCGGTGCGCGCCGCGGGCATCGAGATCTCGGTGGTGCCGGGCGTGACGGCGGCCTCGGCGATGGCGTCGATCCTCGGCACGTCGCTCACCCACCGCGACCATGCCCAGACGGTCAGCTTCACCACCGGCCACTCGCGGCACGGCAAGCTTCCCGAGGGGCTGGACGTCGCCGCGATCGTCGGCGAGGGCCGCACGGCGGTGGTCTACATGGGCGGCCGCACGTCCCAAGCGTTCGTCGACCGGGCCCGCGAGGCGGGCGTGGCGGGCGATACCCCGGCGGTGGCGATGTGGAACGTCGCGCGGGCCGACCAGCGAATCTGGCGCGGCGTGCTCGAAGGCCTCCCGGCGGCGGTGCAGGCGGCGGACGACGACGGCCCGCTGCTGATCGCGATCGGCGGCGTCTTCGGTGCCGAGGCGGCGGACCTCGCGGACCTTCCCGAGCCCGTCCGCCAGGCGATCGCCGCGGGCTGAACATCGAACGCCGGCCTTGCGGGAGGCGGGCGGGTCAGGCGCCCACCCGGAGCCACGCGCAGCCCGTAAGGGTGAGCATGGCGAGGACGGGCGCTTGACGCGCTCGCATCCCGCTTCACGCTGGAGGCCGCCTGCAGGATCCCATCCTGCAGGCCTGCCCGTCGGCGAGACGGAGGGAGCGCGAGGGGGGAACCCCCCTCGCATCGGCGCCTCCCCACGGCAGGGCGCCGGGGGACGGGCGGCGTCTCAGGCGTTGCCGACCTTCTGCGTCTGCGTCCCCAGCCCTTCGATGCCGAGCTTCATCGTCTCGCCGCCCTTCAGGTAGACCGGCGGCTTCTGCCCCATGCCGACGCCGGGGGGCGTCCCGGTGGAGATCACGTCGCCCGGCTGCAGCGACATGAACTGCGACAGGTAGTGGACGAGGTGGGCGACGCCGAACACCATGGTCTGGGTCGAGCCGTCCTGGTAGCGGTGCCCGTCGACCTCCAGCCACATCGAGAGGTTCTGCGGATCGACCTCGTCGGCGGTGACGAGCCAGGGGCCGATCGGGCCGAAGGTGTCCGCGGACTTGCCCTTCACCCACTGCCCGCCGCGCTCGATCTGGAACGCGCGTTCCGACACGTCGTTGACGACGCAGTAGCCGGCGACGTGGCTCATCGCGTCCTCGGGCGAGATGTAGACCCCGCCCTTGCCGATCACGACGCCCAGCTCGACCTCCCAGTCGCACTTGTCGGACCCGCGCGGGACCAGCACGTCGTCGTTGGGGCCGCACACGGCGGAGGTCGCCTTCATGAACATGACAGGCTCGGTCGGCACGGCCATGCCGCTCTCGGCTGCATGGTCGGCGTAGTTGAGGCCGATGCAGATGAACTTGCCGATCGCGCCGACGCAGGGGCCGATGCGGCCCGCGGGGAGGGCGGGAAGTGTCGCGGGGTCGACGCCGCGGAGGCGCTCGAGGCCCTCCGGCGTCAGGACGTCGCCGGCGATGTCGTCGACGATGCCGGAGAGGTCGCGGGCGGTGCCTTCGGAGTCGAGGATGGCGGGCTTTTCGTGGCCCGGCTCGCCGATGCGCAGGAGCTTCATGGGTGGGTCTCGTCTCAGTAGGTGGCGCGGCCGCCGGAGAGGTCGAACACGGCGCCGGTGGTGAAGGAATTGTCGGCCGAGGCCAGCCAGGCGATCATCGCGGCCGCTTCGTCGACTTCCAGGAAGCGATTGCGCGGGATCTTCGACAGCATGTAGTCGATGTGCTCCTGCTTCATCTGGTCGAAGATGCGGGTGCGGGCGGCCGCCGGCGTCACGCAGTTGACGCCGATGTCGTGCCCCGCGAGTTCCTTGCCGAGCGACTTCGTCAGCGCGACGACGCCCGCCTTGGAGGCCGAGTAGGCCGACGCGTTGGGGTTGCCCTCCTTGCCCGCGATGGACGCCACGTTGACGATGCGGCCGTAGTTGCGCGCGATCATCCCCGGCACCACGGCGCGGTTGAGGTAGAAGACGCCGTTGAGGTTGATGTCGATGATGCGGCGCCACTCGGCCGGGTCGTAGTCCTTCACCGGGGCGTTGGCGCCGGCGATCCCCGCACAGGCGATCAGCACGTCCACCGCGCCGAGATCGCTCTCGACGGACTTGACCACCGAGGAGACGGCGAGCTCGTCGGTCTGCTCCAGCGAGCGGAAGTCGCAGCCGAGCTCGGCGGCGGCGGCCTTGCCGAGCTTCTCGTCGCGGTCCCAGATGGAAACCTTGGCGCCGCCGGCGGCGAGGCGCTTGGCGACGGCCAGCCCGATCCCTTGCGCCCCGCCCGTGACGGCGGCGACGCGGCCTTCGAGGTCGATCTTGTTCATGGGTGGAATGGTCTCCTTGGGGGCTCGATGCGCGTCGGCGGGCGGCGGGTCAGCCGCCGTAGCCGCCGAACAGGCGCGGCACCGAGAGCGTGACGGCCGGCACGTAGGTGATGACGATCAGGCCGGCGAGGATGATGAGGAAGTAGGGGATGAAGGGCTTCATCACCTTGGCGTAGTCCACCCCGCCGATGCGGCAGGCGAGGATGAGGATGATCGCCACCGGCGGCGTGATCGAGCCCAGCAGCACCGAGATGATGGTGACGATGGCGAAGTGGATCGGGTCGATGCCGTAGGCGGCGCCGATCGGTGCCAGCATCGGCGTCACCAGGATAAGCGCCGAGATGGTCTCGACGAACATCCCCAGCACCAGGAGCGCGGCGACGATCAGGCCGAGCGCCAAATAGGGGTTCTGGGTCAGGGTGGTCAGAGCGTCGGCGATCTGTGCCGGGAAGCCCTCGCGCGCGATGATCCAGGAGAACAGCGCCGCGCCGCCCAGGATGATGAGGATCGACGATGTAGCGACGGCGGCGTCGCGCAGGTGGTTCCAGGCACGGCCGGGGCCGAGCTTGCCGGTGACGAAGCCGTAGAGCAGCGCGTACACGACCGCCAGCACGCCCGCCTCGGTGGCGGTGAAGAACCCGGACTGGATGCCGCCGATGATGAGGAGCGGCAGCACCATCGCCGGCAGCGCGGCGAGGAATGCCCCGCCGACCTCGGATTTCGACGCGCGCGGGTAGCGCTTGCCGCCGATGGAATCGGCCTTCACCCAGGTCAGCGCCATCAGGAACAGCGCGATGACGATGCCCGGCAGGATCCCGGCGAGGAAGAGCGTGCCGATGGAGAGCCCCGTCATCGCGCCGTAGAGCACCATGAGGAGGGAAGGGGGCAGGATCGGCCCCAGGATGGCCGACGCGGCGGTGATCACGGCCGACCACTCGGGCTTGTAGCCCTCCTTCTTCATCGCCGGCAGCAGCATGGAGCCGACCGCCGCGACGTCCGCCGCGGCCGAGCCGGAGATGCCGGAGAACATCAGCGAGGTGGCGATGTTGACCTGCGCCAGGCCGCCGCGGATGTGGCCGATGAGCGCCGAGGCGAAGCGCACGATCGCCTCGGTGATGCCCGACACGTTCATCAGGTTGCCCGCCAGGATGAAGAGCGGAATCGCCATCAGCGGGAAGGAATCGAGCGAGGAGAAGAAGCGCTGCGGCAGCAGCACCAGCGGCACGTTCATGAAGAACAGCACCACCGTGACGGCGGAGAGGCCCATCGCGAAGGCGATCGGCACGCCCACCACGAGGAGCACCGTGAAGAGGCCGAAGAGAACGGCGACGGTCATGAGAAGTTCACCGGAGTGTCGTCGCCTTCGGCGAGCGGGTAGGCGTGCGCGCCGCTCTCCCGGCGAACGAGGAGGGCGAGGATGCCGAGCGCCGCGCCGATGGGGATCGGAGCGTAGATCCAGCCGCGCGAGATGCCGAGCGTGGGAAGGCGGAAGTTGGCCGACTGGGCGGCGAACTTGTACCCGTACCAGGCGAGGAAGCCGAGGAAGACGGCGCCCAGCAGCGTCGCCAGCCGCAGGCGCCAGATGGTGGCGGCGGGCGGCAGCGGCAGCAGGTCGACGATGATCTCGCCGTGGATGTAGAGCACGACCGGCAGGCCGAGCATCACGGTCCAGACCAGGAGGATGCGGACCACCTCTTCGGTCCAGAAGTAGGAGAACCAGGGGGCGAAGCGATCGACCACCTGGAGAAACACCAGGGCGATCATCACCGCGAAAACGACTGTGAGGACCGCCGCCAGAACGGCAGCGATCCCATCAGCCACGCGGCGGAGCGTACCCCGCCGGTGGTCATCGCCCGGCGTCGGTGTCACTGAGCGCCGAGTTCGCGAATCTGCGCAAGCGCGTCGGTGGCGCCGGCGTCCTCGGCGAACGCGTCCTGCACCGGGGTCAGCACCTCGCGGAACGGCGCCGGGTCGACGTCGTGGATCTCGATGCCGGTCTCGGCGAGCTTCTCGAACCAGTCGGCCTCACGGGCGGCCTGCTCGTCGATCTGCATGCGGGCGACCTCGGCGGCGGCGTCCATCAGGATCTTCTGGTTCTCCTCCGACAGGCTGTCGAGGAACATGCGCGAGGTGACGAACGAGCCGTCGAACAGGATGTGCCGCGTCTTGTTGAGGTGCTTCGTCACCTCGTACATGCGCTGCGTCATGCCGGACTCGGGGGTCCCTTCCATCGCCGCGACCACGCCGGACTGCAGCGCGGTGTAGAGCTCGGTGAACGGGATCGGCGTCGGCTCGGCGCCCAGCGCGGCGAACGTCTCGATGAAGACCGGGCTCTCGGGCACGCGGATCTTGAGGCCCTCGAAGTCTGCCGGGGTCTCGATCACGCGGTCGGTGGTGTAGGTGTCGCGGTAACCCGACAGCATCCAGTTGGTGAGAACGAGACCGGTGGCCTCCTCGAGCTGGTCGACCATCGTCTGGCCAATCTCGCCGGTGACGACCGCTTCCCAGTGCTCCGGCCCGGTGTAGAGGTAGGGGAGGGTGAGGATGCCGAAGCCCGGCACGTAGTTGGCGTAGAGCCCGCTCTCGCCGAAGCCCATCTCGATGGTGCCGAACTGCACGCCCTCGATGATTTCGCGCTGACCGCCGAGCTGGCCGGCGGGGAGGATCTCCATCTTCAGCTCGCCGTTGGAGCGCTCTTCCACCAGCTCCTTCAGCCGCGTGGCGGCGAGGTGCTGCTCGGAGTTCTCCTGCAGATGGTGGGCGAGGCGGATCGTCGTCTGCGCGGCGGCCGGGCCGGCGAGCATCGCCGTGCCCAGAAGCGCCGCCACCGTCAGCCGCGCGGAAGTCATGAATGTCATCGGGTCGTCCTCCTTGGGAGATTCTTGTCAGCATTCCGCGGGCGGGGGTGGCCGCCGCGCGGCTCCGGAGCGCCGCCGAAGCGGCGCGTCATCAGTGCGTGTACGGCCGCTCGAGCGTCAGGTCGTCGGCGAGCGTCACGCCGAAGCCCGGCTTGTCGAGCTCGGACATCTTGATCTTGCCGTTCACCGGCACCGGCTCGCCCTCCAGCATCGGCGAGAACATCGGCACCACCTTGTCGGCCTTGGGGGCCATCATCAGGAACTCGGCGAACGGGCTGTTCTGCTGGGTGCAGACGAAGTGGTAAGAATAGACGCTCGACCCGTGCGGGACGACGAGCTTGCCGTGCGCGTCCGCCAGCGCCGAGATCTTCTTCAGCTCGGTCAGGCCGCCGCACCAGTTCACGTCCGGCTGGATGATGTCGCAGCAGTCCATCTCGAGGAGCATGCGGAAGCCCCAGCGGGTCGCCTCGTGCTCGCCGGTGGTGACGAGCATGCCGCGCGGCACGTTGCGGCGCAGCTCCGCATAACCCCAATAGTCGTCCGGCGAGAGGCACTCTTCGATCCACTTGAAGCCGATCGGCGCCAGGCGGTTGGCGAGGCGCGTCGCGTACTCGACCGTGAGGCTCATCCAGCAGTCGTACATCAGCCAGAAGTCCGGGCCGACCTTGTCGCGCATCTTGGCGACGTGCTCGACCGCCTCGTTGAGGCCGTCCTCGCCCTGGGCCGGGCCGAAGCGCAGCGGCATCTTGCCGCCGATGAAGCCCATCTCCTTGGCAAGGTCCGGCCGGGCGCCGGTGGCGTAGAAGGTGATCTCGTCGCGCACCGCGCCGCCGATCATGGCGTGCACCGGCTCCTGGCGCACCTGACCGAGGAGATCCCACAGCGCCAGGTCGACGCCGGAGATGACATTGAGCACCAGACCGCGGCGACCGTAGTAGATGGTCGCGTTGTACATCTGATCCCACATCAGCTCGATGTCGGTGACCTTGCGGCCTTCCAGGAAGCGGGCGAGGTGCTTCTCGACGATGTAGGCGCCCGGCTCGCCCGCCGTGGTGACGGCGAAGCCGCGGTGCCCGGTGTCGGTCTCGATCTCGACCAGCAGCGTGCCGAGGACGTTGATACCGAAGGACTGGCGGCTGGCGCGATAGGCCGGATACTTCGACATCGGCGTCGAGATGTTGTCGTCGATCCAGTGATCGGCGCCCTGATCGTGGTAGTCCGCGCCGCCGCCGCGCACGACGCTGGCACGGACGTGCTTGATCACTGGTACCGCCATTCAGGGGTCTCCCTCTCGCTGCCTGATCTCTGCTGGATCGATGCCGCAATTGATCGAAAGGGGTGGTGCCAATCCAATGAGATTGTGCCATGCTGCGATCGCAAATCGCGATCGATCCGCGGGATCTGATGAGTAACTTCATCCAAACGTTGCGGTTTCGGCATCTCGCCCTGGTGGAGTCGCTCGCGACGCATGGGACGATGCACCGCGCCACCGAGGCGCTGAACATGACCCAGTCCACCGGCTCCAAGATGCTGATGGACGTCGAGGCGATGGTCGGCTGCCCGCTCTTCGTGCGCGAGCCGCGGGGCATGCGCGTCACCGAAATGGGGGAGCTGTTCGTCGCCCACGCGCGTGAGCAACTCGGCCGGCTGAGGCGGTTCGAGGAGGGATTTTCGGCGATGCGCCAGGGCGGCTACGGCACGCTGGTGGTGGGCGCCATCATGGGCTCCGCGCCGGATCTCGTCGCCCGCACGGTGGCCGAGGTGAAGCGCGCCCGCCCGCATATGACCGTGCGCCTGGTCGGGGAGACGAGCGACCAGATCATCAGCCTGCTGGAGCGCGGCGACCTCGACCTCGCCGTCGGCCGCGTCAGTGACCCCCGCGCCCGCGAGGCCTTCCGGTTCGAGCCGCTGGCGGACGAGCCGTTGGCCGTGGTCGTGCGCGCGGGCCACACGCTGGACTCGCCGGGCCGGCCGCTGTCGTTGACGGCCCTGATCGCCCACCCCTGGGTCCTGCAACCGACGTCCACCCCGGCGCGCCGGGTGTTGGACGCCGCGTTCGCCGAGGCCGGACGGCAGCCGACCGACGTCGTCGAAGCGGTGTCGATTTTCGGCATCCTGCACCTCGTCCAGCAATCGGACGCGGTGGCGCTGCTGCCGTTGGCGGTGGTGCGCGACCATATCCGCGCCGGCCTCTTGGCGCAGTTGCAGATGACCGAGATGATGTCGATCGCCGGATTCGGCCTCATCACGCGGCGTGACGCGCCGTTGAGCGAGGCGGCGGCGATGTTCGCGGCGGCGCTCCGCCGCAACGCCCACGTGTCTGAAGAGGCGTCAGAGGCCCTCAGTACATGAACTGCTCGGCGAGGATCCGCTCGTCCCAGGAATGATCCGGGTCGAACATGATCTGGCAGCTCGCCTCCTGGTCTTCGCTGATCTCGACCCGCGCGACCTGGCGGATCTCGACATGGTCGGCCGCGGCGGCGATGGGCCGCTTGATCTGCTCCAGCGCCTCGATCGTCACCCTCACGTGGCTCGGCAGCAGCGCGCCGCGCCAGCGCCGGGGGCGGAAGGCGGAGATCGGCGTCAGCGCGAGGAGCTGCGCGTTGATCGGCAAAATCGGCCCGTGGGCGGAGAGGTTGTAGGCGGTCGACCCCGCCGGGGTGGCGACGAGGATGCCGTCGCAGATCAACTCGCGCAGGCGGGGCCGGCCGTCGATGTGGATCGCCAGCTTGGCCGCCTGGTAGGTCTGCCGCAGGATCGACACCTCGTTGATCGCCCGCGCCTCGAACACCTCGTCGCGCGTGTTGGTCGCGCGCATGTGCAGCGGGCGGATCGTGGTGATCTCGGCCGAGGCGATGCGCTCCTGCAGCCGTTCGACCGCGAAGTCGTTCATCAGGAAGCCGACCGAGCCGCGGTTCATGCCGAACGTCGGCTTGCCTGTGGACATGAAGCGATGCAGGCACGACAGCATCAGCCCGTCGCCCCCCAGCGCGACGATCACGTCGGCATCGTCCGGCTCGTGCGCGCCGTAACGGTCGGCGAGGGACTGGGCGGCGGCCCGTGCTTCGGCCGTCTCCGCGGCGACGAAGGCAAAGCGCTCGAGGCGGCGGGTCACGGGCGGGGGATACTGTAAGACATCAGGGCATGTGGTCCGGTGGCGTCATCATCACGCCTGGGAGCGGCGCGTCAACCGCGTTGACGTTGCGTCCGGCAGGAAACAAGACCACACGCAAGGCGGGCGGCCCGGTGGCGGGACCCGCCCGACGAGAGCGGCGGAAAGGACAAGTCCCATGGTCACACGCGAACAGGTGCTGCACGTTCTGGGCACCGTAGCCGATCCGGAGGGCGGCGACCTCGTCTCGCGCCGCCGGGTTCGCTCGCTGGTGGTGCGGGACGATGGGCGTGTGGGCTTCGCGCTGGCGGCCCACGACCCGCACGCGATGGAGGGGGCGCGCGCCGCCGCCGAGGCCGCCGTCAAGGCGCTCGACGGGGTGAGCGACGTTCTCGCCGCCGTCGTGGACGAGCGCGACGGCAACGCCTCGGAGGAAGTGACGGCCGAGCGCCCCGGCTTCCTCGCCAAGGCCAAGCGCCTGGTGGGGGGGGCCAAGCCGACCGCCTCCCGCGCCGCGCCGGCCGCCCCGCCGCGCGCCGCACCGGCGGGGACCCCGCAGGCCGCCGCCGAGCCCCAGAAGCCGGACAATCTCGCCGGCGTGAAGCGCATCATCGCGGTGGGGTCGGGCAAGGGCGGGGTGGGCAAGTCCACCGTGTCCGCCAACCTGGCGGTGGCGCTCGCGGGGCTGGGCTGGCGGGTCGGCCTGGTCGACGCGGACATCTTCGGCCCCTCGGTGCCGATCCTGTTCGGCGCCCAGGACTACCGGCCCAAAGGCGGGTTCGTGCCGCTCGACACGCACGGCATCAAGATCATGTCGGTCGGCTTCATGGTCGACCCGGCGAAAGCGGTGGTGTGGCGCGGGCCGATGGTCTCCGGCGCGCTGATGCAGCTCGTGCGCGAGACCACCTGGGGCGACCTCGATGCGCTGCTGATCGACCTGCCGCCCGGCACCGGCGACATTCAGCTCTCGCTGGCGCAGCGCGTCTCGCTGGCCGGCGCCGTGGTGGTGACGACGCCGCAGGACCTCGCCCTCCTCGACGTGCGCAAGGCGACCAACATGTTCGCCGCGGTCAACGTCCCGATCCTGGGCATGGTGGAGAACATGTCCACCTTCATCTGCCCGCACTGCGGCGGCGAGACG
Source organism: Acuticoccus sp. I52.16.1 (assembly GCF_022865125.1). Lineage (NCBI taxonomy): Bacteria > Pseudomonadati > Pseudomonadota > Alphaproteobacteria > Hyphomicrobiales > Amorphaceae > Acuticoccus > Acuticoccus sp. I52.16.1. Next base: position 3,430,408 of record NZ_CP094828.1, read on the forward strand.
GACATCTTCGGCCATGGCGGCGGCGCACGCGAGGCGCAGGCGCAAGGCGTCCCCTTCCTCGGCGCGATCCCGCTGACCCGCGCGATCCGCGACGCGTCCGACGCCGGGAACCCGCTCGCCGGCGACCCGTCGACGCCGGAGGGCGGGGCCTACGCCGCGATCGCGGCCGAGCTGGTCGCGACCCTGGCGGGCGCCCAGGCCAAGCCCTTCCCCGAGATCGTGTTCGAGAGCTGAGCCTACTGGACCGCGCCGCGCTTGAGATTGAGCGCGAAGAGGAAGGCGACCGCGGTCCCGCACGCCATCGGCCCCAGCACCGGCCACACCGTGCCGGGCCACGGGTTCACGTCGACGAGGATGCCGGTGACCGTCGCCGCCACCGCGCCGGCGCCCAGCTGCATCGCCCCGGTGAGGCCCGAGGCGGTGCCGGCGAGGTGCGGCCGCACGCTGACCGCGCCGGCGATCGCGTTCGGCAGCGTCAGCCCGTTGCCGAGCCCCACCAGCGCCATCGGCGCGAAGAAGGTGAGCGAGCTGGTCACCCCGCTCGCCTGCGCGATCGCCGCCAGCGATATGCCGCTGAGCACCGACATGGTGCCGAAACGGATCATCATGACGATGCCGATCCGTTCCACGAAGCGCCCGGTGATGAAGTTGCCGGTGATGTAGCCGGCCGCCACGCACATGAAGAAGAGCCCGTAGACCGAGGGCGCGAGGTTCAGCACCGTCTCGGAGATGAAGGCGCTGCCGGCGACGAACGAGAAGAAGCTCGTGGAAATGAACGACACCGTCGCGACGTACATCCAGAAGGTGCGCACGCCGAAGAGCTCCAACGCCTCGCGCCGCATGCGCGCGACGCCGCCCGCCTCGCCGCTCGGCGGGTGCGTCTCCCCCAGCCGCACGAAGGTGGCGATGGTGATGACGACGCCGATCACCGCCATGAAGACGAAGATCGGCCGCCAGCCGAGGTGCTCCGACATCAGTCCGCCGAGGCTCGGCGCGATCATCGGCGCGACCGCCATGCCCATCGTCACGTAGGCCAGCGCCGAGGCGGCGGTGCGCGCGCCGTGCAGGTCGCGCACGATGGCGCGGGACAGCGCCAGCCCCGCGCAGCTGCCGATCGCCTGGACGACGCGCCCGGCGATCAGCATCTCCACCGACGGCGCCAGCGCGCACAGCACCGAGCCGATCGCGTAGAGGCCGAGGCCGAAGATCAGCACCGGCCGGCGCCCGCGCATGTCTGAGATCGCGCCGACGACGAGCGTCGCCAGCGCGGTGGCGATGAGGAAGGCCGACAGACTGAGCGAGATGGCGGCGCGCGTGGTGCCGAGGTCGGCCTGCATCTGCGCCATGGCCGGCACGTACATGTTGAGCGCGACCGGCTGCACCATGCTCATGGCGATGAGGAGCCACAGCGGGGCGGGCGAGCGCAGCAGCTTGTCGGCCACTCCGCTCGCCGGAGCCGCGGCGGCCGGGCCCGCGCGGCTGCGGGGCGCAGCGGCGGAGCTTATGGCGTCCTCGGCGGACGCGGCGGATTCTTGCGTCGGCGCGAAATCCGCCGACGTCGGTCCATCCTGTGGAGGCACGGTTCTTCCTTTTTCGGAGCGCCGCGGCCGTTACCTTCGGCACCCCAGGGGTGGGAGGCCTCAGCCCCCCGTCGTGGACATGTGACGCGCGACGGCGGGACGCTCGTTGCGACGCTCGATCACGAAGTCATGGCCACGGGGCTTGATACCCATGCCGTGGTCGATGGCTCGGTGCAGAGCCTCGTTGCCCTCGGACTGGCGCATCGGTGCGCGCAGGTCGACGGCGTGGTCCTGTCCCAGGCACAGGAACAGCGTCCCCGTGCACGTGAGCCGGACCCGGTTGCAGCTCTCGCAGAAATTATGCGTGAGCGGCGTGATGAAGCCGATGCGACCGCCGGTCTCCTCCACATGCATGTAGCGCGCGGGGCCGCCGGTGCTGTCCGGCAGGTCGGTCATCGTAAATTCCTGCGCCAGGCGGCCGCGCACCTCGGAGAGCGGCAGATACTGGTCGGTCCGGTCCGCTTCGATCTCGCCCAGCGGCATCGTCTCGATCAGCGTCAGGTCGTGGCCGTTCTCGTGGCAGAAGCGCATCATCGGCACGATCTCGTGCTCGTTGGCGTCCTTCAGCGCGACCATGTTGATCTTGATCTTCAGCCCGGCAGCCGTCGCCGCCTCCATCCCCTCGAGCACCTTGTCGAGGTTGCCCCAGCGGGTGATCGTGCGGAAATTGTCGGGGTCCAGCGTATCGAGCGAGACGTTGACCCGCTTCACCCCGCAGTCGGCGAGTTCAGTCGCATACTTGCCGAGCTGCGAGCCGTTGGTGGTGAGGGTCAGCTCCTTCAGCGCACCCGTCTTCAGGTGGCGCGACAGGTCGCGGAAGAGGCTCATCACGTTGCGCCGCACCAGCGGCTCGCCACCGGTGATGCGCAGCTTCGTCACGCCCCGCTCGACGAAGGCGGTGGACAAGCGGTCCAGTTCCTCCAGCGTGAGGAGGTCGCGCTTCGGCAGGAACGACATGTTCTCGGACATGCAGTAGACACAGCGGAAGTCGCACCGGTCCGTGACCGAAATGCGCAGGTAGGTCACCCGCCGCCCGAACGTGTCCTCCAAGACTGACGTCATTGATTGCCTCGTGCGTGTACGATCCGTTTATATCGGCTCGAAGGCCGTTCATCCAAGCCCATGTGAAAGTTTACGTGTCATGCAACATATCCCGTGGCCGACGCGCCTCACCGTCGACCCCGCCCGCACGACGCTGACAGTGGCCTACGACGACGGCACCCGCCACGCGGTCGGCGCCGAGCTTTTGCGCGTGCTGACCCCGTCGGCCGAGCGCACCGGCCATGGTGCACGTCAGGTCATCGGCGGCAAGAAAGGCGTGACGATCCGCAGCATCGAGCCGGTTGGGCGCTACGCCGTGCGGATCGGCTTCGACGATGGACACGACAGCGGCCTCTACACTTTCGAGACGCTGCACCGCCTGGGGGCCGGCGCCGACAGCCTCTTTGCCGAGTACGAGGCGGAGCTGGCGGCCGTCGCCCTGACCCGCGACCGGCCGGGATCGGCGCCCGCGCCACGCTGAAGGCCATAGGCCGGCGCTATAGGTCGCGCGGATGGCGGGCAGAAAAAAGTTCTATCTCTCGCCCGCGTCCGGCCACCCTACAACGACGAGACCGCCGGTGCGGACGCCGCCCGTGGGCGAAATGGAGTGACGATCATGGATGACGCTGCGTCCGAGACAGGGCGGCCGCGGGGCGCGTCGGCGGCGCTCGGCCGCGCGGAGGCGCTGCTCGCCGACCCTGACGCCGATCCGGCCGCCGTTCTCGCCGCCTTCGAGGCCGCCGCCGATATCCTGACGACCCCCTGCGGCGACGGCGAGATCGTGTGGCACACCTTCGGCGCCGGGCCGGCGGTCGCGATGCTGCACGGCGGCCACGGCTCCTGGCTGCACTGGCTGCGCGTGATCGCCCCGCTCGCGCGCAGCCACCGCCTCTTGGTCGCCGACATGCCCGGCTACGGCGCCTCCGGCGACCTGCCGGTCATCCCCGACGAGGGGACCGCCTTCGCCGACGCGATGGCCCGCCCCATCGCGGACGGTCTCGCCGCCCTCTGCGGCGAGGCACCGGTCACGGTGGTCGGCTTCTCCTTCGGGGGCGTCGTCGGCGCGCGGCTGGTGCGGATGCTGGGGGCGCGGGCGGCGGGGTTCGTCGTCATCGGCTCGATGGGGTTCGGCTTTCCGCTCGGGCCGCCGCCGCCGCTGCGCAAGGTCCGCAACGTCGGGGCCGACGCGCTCGCCGAGGTGCACCGCGCCAATCTCGCGGCGATGATGTTCGCCGACCCGTCGCGGATCGACGCGCTCGCCGTCCACATCCAGGGCCTCAACGTTCCGCGCGCCCGGGCGCCCAGCCGCCTCGCCTCGCGCAGCGCCGCTCTCCTGGAGGCGTTGCCGGAGATCGCCGCCCCCGTCACCGCCATCTACGGCGAGCGCGACAGCGTCGCCTTCCAGCACGCCGAGCGGTGGGAGATCCTCGCCGCCCACCCCGCCGGCGCGCGCCAGCACGTCCTCCCCGGCGTCGGCCACTGGGCGCAGTACGAGGCGGCGGACACGGTGGCGCCGCTCATCGCCCGCGCCATCGCCGAACCGCCGGGCGTCGCCTGAGGCGCGTTGGCGCGGCGGGCGGCGCATGCTACCGGGCACCGAGCAAGATCAGGGGGCCGGCGTGGACGCGAGCGACGTGACGGACGATGGATGGGTGGCGATGACCGGCCAGGGCTTCGTCGACGAGATCGGCCCCATGCTGACGCGCCAGACGCCGGACGGTCCGCGCTTTGCGATGCGGGTCGAGGAGCGGCACCTCAACCCGTTCGGCATCATGCACGGCGGCGCGATCATGACCTTCCTCGACCATGCCATCGGCATCACCGGTGCCCGCACCCACGACGCGCCGGGTCAGGCGACGATCACCCTCACCGTGGCTTTCGTCGACGGGGTGCCCGCCGGCGTGCTCCTAGAGGCGGACGTCGAGGTGGTGCGCACCACGCGGTCGGTCATTTTCCTGCGCGGGGCGGCCCGGGTGGGGGAGAAGGTGGTCGCCACCGCCGACGGGGTGTGGAAGATCCGCCGCCCGCGCTGACGCCCCGCCGCCGCGCACGAGACAACGAGAGACGAGGAGAACTGGGATGGAACTGTCGCTGGACGGGAAAGTCGCGCTGGTCACGGGCGCGTCGAGCGGGTTGGGCGAGAACTTCGCCAGGGCGCTGGCGGGGGCGGGCGCCGCGGTGGTCCTCGCCGCCCGCCGCCTCGACCGGCTGGAGGCGCTGCGCGACGCGCTCACCGCCACCGGCGCCCGCGTCACCGCCGTCGCGATGGACGTCACCGACACCGGCTCGATCACCGCGGGTCTCGACGCCGGCGCGGCCGCGCTCGGCACGATCGACGTCGTGGTGAACAACGCCGGCGTCTCCACCGCGGCCCCGGCGATGGACATCGGCGACGCGGACTGGCGCTTCGTGGTCGACACGAACTTGACCGGCTGCTTCACCGTCGCCCGCGAGGCGGCCGTGCGGCTGAAAGCGGCCGGGACCGGCGGGTCGATCGTCAACATCGCCTCGATCACCGGGATGCGGCCGGCGGGCGCGCTGGTGCACTACGCTTCGGCGAAGGCCGGGCTGATCCACATGACGAAGGCGCTGGCGCTGGAATGGGCGCGGTACGGCATCCGCGTCAACGCGATCGCGCCGGGCTACATCGAGACCGACATCAACCGGGACTTCTTCACCACCGATGCCGGCAAGGCGCTGATCAAGCGCATCCCGCAGCGCCGCCTGGGCCAGCCCGAGGACCTCAACGGTGCCCTCTGCCTGCTCGCCAGCGACGCCTCCGGCTTCATGACCGGCAGCACCCTGGAGGTCGACGGCGGTCACCTCTGCAGCTCGCTGTAGGCCGCCCCGGCCGCGGCTCCGGCTCCTGCGGACACGCCCCACAGGCCGCGGCCCGACCGGCGGAGTTGGGCCTGTGCCGTCGCAAGGCCGGCGGGGCCGCGGACCGTGGAGTGCGCCGTTGGCAGACCCGAAGACGAGGACCACGGGAGATCGGCTGGGGGCGCGCCACGAAAGGACGGTGACGCGTGGGGCGGGGGAGGCCGTGATCGCGACCTGTGTCCGCCGGCGCGCCGATCTCCCCGCGGCGGCCGCGCGTCAGTAGTGGCGGAGGAGGGCGGCGAGCCTGCCTTGGATCTGGACGCGATCGGCACCGAAGATGCGGGTCTCGTAGGCCGGGTTGGCGGCCTCCAAGGCGATCGTGTTGCCGCGCTTGCGCAGGCGTTTCAACGTCGCCTCCTCGCCGTCGATCAGGGCGACGACGATGTCGCCGTTCTCGGCATGGTCGGTCCGGCGCACGACCACGGTGTCACCGTCGTGGATGCCGGCGTCGATCATCGAATCGCCGTTGATCTCGAGGGCGAAGTGCTCGCCCGGGCCGATCATGTCGGACGGGAGGTGGACGGCGGAACTCTGCTGCTGGATCGCCTCGATCGGCACACCGGCGGCGATACGGCCCATCATCGGCACGTCGACCACGTCGTAGGCGGCGGACACGGGGCGCAGCGAGGCGCCGCGCTTGGGGCTCGCCATCGGATCGCGTGGGGCCGACCCCTCGATCACCGAGGGGGAGAAGCCGCGGGGCCGCAGAGGCGGGGCGTTCTTCGCCATCGCGACGTCCGGTAGGCGCAGAACCTCGAGGGCGCGGGCGCGGTTGGGAAGGCGGCGGATGAAGCCCCGCTCCTCCAGCGCGGTGATGAGCCGGTGGATGCCTGACTTCGACTTCAGGTCCAGCGCGTCCTTCATCTCTTCGAAAGATGGCGGGACGCCGGTGGAGCTCATACGCTCATGAATGAACATGAGGAGATCGTACTGCTTCTTCGTCAGCATAGTGTGCCGTCGTCCTGACGCTGTATGACCAGCATTGGTACCCGAATCATTCCGCCATCATCTATACACGTTCGTCGTGTGTTCTGCAACGTGGACAACCGCAGTGTGCCGAGAGTCAAGCACTCAGAGCGCGATATACCGACATGTTTCGCCCGCCGACGCCGGTCCCGCATGCGGCTCGCGCACCAACAGCACGTCCGAGTGGGCCAGCACGTTGAGCATCGAGGAATCCTGCCGCGCCGCCGGTGTGATCGTCCGGCCGGTGCGGACGGCGCGCATGTGGTCGCGCCGCGGACCGTTGCCGGAGAGGTCACGGCCGAGGACGCCCTCGTGCACCTCGGGGAGCGGCCGGGCGGCACCTTGCATCGCCCGCACCAGCGGCACGAGGAAAAGGACCGCGCACACCGCGCCCGACACCGGGTTGCCCGGCAGACCGAGCACCAGCGGGCGCGACGAGAACATCAGCGGCTTGCCGGGCCGCACCGCCACCTTCCAGAAATCCGGCTCGATGCCGAGGTCGCCGAGCGCCGGCTTGACGAGGTCATGGTCGCCCACCGAAGCGCCGCCGAGCGTCACCAGGACGTCCGCCTCGTCGAGCCCCGCGCGGGCGCGGCGGGCTATCTCGGCCCGGTCGTCCGGCGCGATGCCGAGGTCGATCGTCTCGGCCCCTGCCGCCTGGACCGTGGCGGCGAGGGCCGGCGTGATCGAGGCGACGATCTGGTCGGGGCCGGTCGGTTCGCCGGGGAGCACCAACTCGTCACCGGTCGCCAGGAAGGCGACGCGCGGTCGCCGCGCCACCATGAGCTCGGCGTGACCGCCGGCGCCCGCCAGCGCGACGTGGCGCGGCGCGAGCACGGTCCCGGCCTCCACCAGCGTGTCGCCCAGGGCGAAATCGAGGCCCATGCGGCGGACATTGTCGCCCTTCGCGGCGACGTCGGTGGCGCGCACCATGTCGCCCTCGCGCGCCGCGTCCTCCTGGATCAGGACCGCGTCGGCGCCCTCCGGCACGGGCGCGCCGGTGAAGATGCGCACGCTCTCGCCCGGCCCGAGTGCCGCCGCGTAACGCCGTCCGGCCGCCGACTCGCCCACCACACGCAGCGGCCCCGGCAGGTCCGCGGTGCGGATCGCATATCCGTCCATGGCCGAGGAGGGGAAGGGGGGCTGCGTCCGGCGCGCGACGATCGGTTCGGCCGCGACCCGCCCCGCGGCGTCGGCCAGGGCGACGGCCTCGGCCGGCAGGCGCGGCGCCGCGGCGAGCAGGCGGGCCTGGGCCTCGTCGACGTCGATCAAGAGGCGCGCCACTCGCCGGAGCGGCCGCCGGATTTCTCCAGGAGCCGCACGCCGCCGATCACCATGCCCCGGTCCATCGCCTTGGCCATGTCGTAAAGGGTCAGGCATGCCGCGCTGACGGCGGTGAGCGCCTCCATCTCGACCCCGGTGCGACCCGTGGTCTTGGCCCGCGCGGTGACGCGGTAGCCCGGAAGCGCGGGATCGGCCGCGAGGTCCACCGAGACCGAGGAGAGCGGCAGCGGATGGCAGAGCGGGATCAGCTCGGAGGTCTTCTTCGCCGCCATGATGCCGGCGATGCGCGCCACGGCGACGACGTCGCCCTTCTTCACGTTGCCCGCCAGGATCGCCTCCAGCGTCTCCGGCGCCATGGTCACGGTGCCCTCGGCCACGGCGACGCGGGTGGTCTCGGCCTTGCCGGCAACGTCGACCATGTGGGCGGCGCCGGTCGCGTCGAGGTGGGTGAGCGGGTTGCCGAGCAGCGCGCGCGTCGCCGCGGCGACGTCCGCGTGGCGCATCAGGCTCTCGCCGACGAGGAAGGCGCCGGCGCCGGCGGCCTGCAGCCGCGTCACGTCGGCGTGGGTGGCGATGCCGGACTCGGCGATCATGATGCGGTCGCCGGGGACCATGGCCGCCAGCCGCTCGGTCACGCCGAGATCGGTGACGAAGGTGCGCAGATCGCGATTGTTGACGCCGATCAGCGGCGAGGGGAGGGCGAGCGCCCGCTCCATGTCGCGCTCGTCGTGCACCTCAAGGAGGGCGGCCATGCCGAGCGCGGCCGCGGTGTCGACGAGGGCGCGGGCCAGCGCGTCGTCGACGGCGGTCATGATGACGAGGATCGCGTCCGCACCCCACACTCGCGCCTCGAACACCTGCTCGGGCACGTACATGAAGTCCTTGCGCAGCACCGGCAGCGTGACGGCCTCGCGCGCTGCGGTGAGGAACTCGGGCGCCCCTTGAAAGGACGGCTTGTCGGTCAACACCGAGAGGCAGGCGGCGCCGCCTTCGGCGTAGGCCCGGGCCAATGCCGGAGGGTCGAAGTCGGGACGGATGAGACCTTTGGACGGGCTCGCCTTCTTGATCTCGGCGATGAGCCCCGGCCGGCCGGCGGCCGCGGCGGCGCGCAAGGCGCCGGTGAAGTCGCGCGGCGGGGCGGCGGCTTCGGCGCGGGCACGCCAGGCCGCGCCGTCCTCCACCAGGCGCGCGGCCGCGATTTCCTCGCGTTTGTACGCCTCGATGCGGGCGAGAATGTCGGGAGCGGCGTCCATGGCGTCTACTTCGCGCTTGTCGGCTTGGGGGCGGCGGCATTCGAGAAGGAGACGAGCGCCTCCAGCCGGGCCGCGGCGGACCCGTCGTCGATCAGCTTCTGCGCCAGTGCGACCCCCTCGGCAAGGGTCGCCGCCTTCTGTGCCACCACCAGCGCGCCAGCGGCGTTGAGGCAGGCGATGTCGCGGTAGGCGCTCGGCTCGCCGGCGAGCACCGCCTTCAGCGCGGCGGCGTTGTGCGCACCGTCGCCGCCGACGAGATCGGCCAAGGCGGCACGCGGCAGGCCCGCGTCCTCGGGCGTGATGGTGAAGGTGGTGACGGCCCCGTTCTCGACCGCGGCGACCTCTGTCTCGGCCGTGGTCGTCATCTCGTCGAGCCCGTCGGTGCCGTGGACGACCCAGACGCGGTCCGCCCCCAGTGCCGCCAGCGCCTCGGCCAGCGGGCGCACCCACTCTGAGGCGAAGACGCCCAGGAGCTGACGCTTCACCCCCGCCGGGTTCGACATCGGCCCGAGCAGGTTGAAGATCGTGCGGGTGCCCAGCTCCACGCGCGCCGGGCCGACATGCTTCATCGCCGCGTGGTGCGCCGGGGCGAACATGAAGCCGATGCCGGCGGTGCGGATGCAGGCGGCGATCCCCTCCGGCGTCAGGTCCAGCACGATGCCGAGCGAAGAGAGAACGTCCGCTGCCCCCGACTTGGAGGAGAGCGCGCGGTTGCCGTGCTTGGCCACCGGAACCCCCGCCGCCGCGACGATGAAGGCCGCGCAGGTGGAGACGTTGTAGGTGCCGGACGCGTCGCCCCCGGTGCCGACGATGTCGATCGCGTCGGCCGGTGCGGCGACGGGGAGCATGCGTGCCCGCATCACCTCCACCGCGCCGGCGATCTCCTCGACCGTCTCGCCGCGGACGCGCAGCGCCATCAGCAGGCCGCCGATCTGCGCCGGCGTCGCCTCGCCCGACATCAGCACGTCGAACGCGGCCGACGCCTCCGCCCGCGACAGCGCTTCGCCGGCCGCCGCCTTGGCGATGAAGGTCTTGAGGTTAGCCACCGGAGCCTGCCCCGGCGCTCGCGCGCGGCGCCTTCATCACCCCTGCCTCTGGGCGACGCCGGTGATCTGGTCGAGGATCGGCTGGTTCACCGTCGCCCCGACCTCGGTCTGCCACGCGTTCAGGAAGTCGAGCAGGACGGCGTTGGCGAGGTCCTCGTCGAGGCGCTGGCGCACCTGGGAGAGGGCCTGATCCTCGGCGAAGAAGGCCGGCTCGGAGACCGCGGCGACCTCCAGCACGATGCGCGAGTCGCCGTCGGCGACCGACGCGGCGTGGCCGACCGGACCCTCGAACGCGGCGGTGGCCACGGCCTGCGGCAACTCGCCGGGCGCCTCGTTGAAGGTGAACGGGTCGGACCGCGCGACCTGGGCGTCGTACTCGGCGGCGACGTCCTCGATCGGCGTGCCCTCGTTCACGGCGTCGACCGCCGCGCTCGCCAGCTCGTCGAGCTGGCGGGCCCGCTCGGCCTCCGTCCAGGCGAAGAGAACGTCGGTCTGCGCCTCGCCGAAGGGGCGCACGTCCGCCTCGATGATGGTGTCGACCTGGACCCAGATGGTGGCGTCGCCGTCCTCCACCGGGGCGGCGTCGTCGCCGGCCTCGGCGCGGAAGGCGGCGCCCAGCACCGTATCGCCACCCGTCACGTCGACGGTCTGCCCGTCGAGCCCGACACCTCCCGCGGTGACGGCTTCGACCGTCTGCAGCGGCAGGTCGAACCGCTCGGCGATCTCGCTGACCGGGGCACCGCCGGCGACCGCGTCGGTCACGTCGGTCTGGAGCGCGCGCGCCTGATCCATCGCCTCGTCGAGGGCGAGCTGCTCGCGGATGTCGGCCTCGACCTCCTCGAACGGCTGCTTGGCGGCCTCCTGGATCTCTTCCACGCGCACCAGCGTCGGGCCGAAGCGGCCGTCGACGACGGTCGCCTTGCGCGCCTCGAGCTGGAACGCGGCGTCGGCGACGGCCTTGTTGAAGATGGCCGATTTGGTCACCAGGCCGAGGTCGACGTCGGCGCGCTTCTTGTCGAGCTGACGCAGGATCGCGGCGAAGGCGTAGCCCTCGTTGATGGCGTCGGCGGCCTTCTGCGCCAGCTCCGCGTCGTCGAGAACAACCTGCTGCACGCGGCGCATCTCGGGCTCGCCGTAGGCGCCGTCCGTCTCGTAGGCGCGGCGCACGGCGTCCGCGTCGACGACGTCGGGCTCGGCCAGAAGCTGCGGCGACAGGGTGACGGTGGTGAAGCTGCGACGCTCGGGCGCGCGGAACTCGTCCTTGTGCTCGTCGTAGTAGGCTTGCAGCTGCTCCTCGGTGGGATCGGCGATCGTCGCGAGGTTGGCGTCGGTGAGGCGGAAGGTCGCCACTTCGCGCGTCTGGTTGGTGAAACGGTTGACCGCCTCGAGGTAGGGCGTCGGCGCCTGCATGCCGCCGAGGAGACTATTGGTCCACATCTCCTGCACGGTCGCATCGCGCTCGATCTCGATGAACTCGTTCTCGCTGTAGCCGAAGTTGGCGAGGTAGCGGTTGAACGCGTTGCGGTCGAACCGGCCGCCGGCGGCGAAGCGCGGGTCGGTGCGCAGCTGCTCGGCCAGCGTCTCGTCGCCGACGTCGATGCCGATGGTGCGCGCCGCGTCCACCTGGAGCGCCTCGGTCACCAGCGACTGCAGCACCGAGTTGGCGAGGCCGAAGTTCTGGATCTCCTCCGGCGTCAGCGCGCGGCCGAGCTGTTGCGAGATGCGGATGGACTGAAGTCGCCAGGCACGTTCAAATTCACGGGCGGTGACCGGGGTGTCGCCCACCCGCGCCACTTCGGACACGTTGGTGGTATTGACGACGCCGGATACGCCCCAGACGGCGAACGAAAGGACGAGGACAGCGATGAGTATCTTGGCGAAGGGACCCTTCGCCCCTCGTCGCAGTGCATTCAACATGTAAGAGCCGTTTGTTTACGCCGTGCGCGGCATACGCACGATGGAACACAGCGGCAAGTGCCGAATACGGTGCGCCCCACCGCCGACCGCACGAGAAAGGGACACGGAATGCTCATCGCAGGCAACTGGAAAATGAACGGCACGCCCGAGTCGATGGAGGAGTTCGGCCGGATGATCGCCCGTGCGCCGGAGGTCACCACCCGCGGGATCGACCTCCTGGTGTGTCCGCCGGCGGTGCTGATCTCCAAGTTCGCCGACCGCGCCACGGTGTCCAAGATCGCCATCGGCGGGCAGGACTGTCACCCCGAGGAGAAGGGCGCCCACACCGGCGACATTTCCGCCGAGATGCTGGCCGCATGCGGTGCATCGGCCGTGATCGTCGGCCATTCCGAGCGCCGCGCCGACCACGGCGAGACCGACGCGCTCGTCGCCGCCAAGGCCGCGGCGGCGCAGCGGGCGGGGCTGACCGCCATCGTGTGCGTCGGCGAGACCGAGGCCCAGCGCGACGCCGGCGAGACCGAGGCCGTGGTCGGCACCCAGCTCGACGGATCGGTCCCGGCGACGCTGGATCCGGCCAAGCTGGTCGTCGCCTACGAGCCGGTCTGGGCGATCGGAACCGGGCGCACGCCCTCGGTGGAGGACGTCGCGGCCGTGCATGCGGCGATTCGCGCCAAGCTCGCCGAGCGGTTCCCCGCGCACGTCGCCATCCTCTACGGCGGCTCGGTCAAGCCGTCCAACGCGGCCGAGCTGCTGGCGGTGGAGAACGTCGACGGTGCGCTCGTGGGCGGCGCCAGCCTCAAGGCCGAGGATTTCCTGGGGATCGCTCTGGCGGCGCCGAAACCGGCCTGACGTTTCGGCGTGGCGGTCCCTCGCCGTGGCGGATCAGCGCCACGGTGAGGTGGCCGAGGAGAAGCCCGTTGAGGAGGTGCCACAGGATGTGCGTGCCGGTGGGTAACCTCTCGCACATGGCCGCGTCGACGGTGCGAAACGTCAGCGAGAGAGCGAAGATCGCGGCCCCGAGGATGAGCGCCCGGCCCGCCGCGCCGCGCCCGGACGCCCACAGCGCCGCGCCGACGACGCCGAGCGCGAGGAGCGGCGGGATGTAGCCCTGCGAGCCGTTGAGGTCGACCGCGCGGCCCAGTAGCTGGCCGCCGACTGCCGAAACGGCGACGAAGCCTGCCGTGACGGCCGCCGCGCCCCACCACGCCATCCCGGCGAAGCGCCGCATCGCCAACGCCATGTAGCCGACGATGAAGAGCTGGATGGGGACGACGTCGGCCAGCGCCGCCAGCGGTGTCGCGACCGTGTGGAAGAGGAACGAGCCGACGCCGATCGCCACCATGACGGCGATGAGGAGCGCGACGCCGACGTCCGGTCCGCCGCGCCGCCGTGCCACGATGGCGGCAACCGCCGCCGCCACCAGAAAGGCGGCGTTTGACCAGGCGTTGAGCGGCTCGGCCCAGAACTCCGGGCCGAGCCGCTCGCAATAATTGTCGATCGGTCGGTGCCAGTCCATGCGTGCCCCGCTGATGGGGCGGCGCCCCGGTGCCGTGGCATCTTACGGCGCGGCAGCGTGCCCGTCGCGTGGCGGCGCGCCGCAGTCGCCGTTCAGGCGGGCATCCGCTCCAGCATGCCGGTCAGCGAGTTGCGCACCGCCGGCCACTCGTGCGGCAGGATCGAATAGACGACCGTGTCGCGCAGGGAGCCGTCGGGCGCGATCTGGTGGTTGCGAAGGACGCCGTCGAGCTTGGCGCCCAGCCGCTCGATCGCCTTGCGGCTGGCGCGGTTCATGAAGTGCGTGCGGAATTCCACCGCGATGCAGTCGAGCGCCTCGAACGCGTGCCCCAGCAGCAGCCGCTTGGCCTGCGTGTTCAGCCGCGTGCGCTGCACGCGCTGGGCGTACCAGGTGGAGCCGATCTCGACCCGCTGGTTGGCCCGGTCGACGTTCATGTAGGTCGTCATGCCGGCGATCCGGCCCTCGCCGTCGAACACGGTGAACGGCACCATGGTGCCCGCCTCCTGCAGGCCGAGGCGGCGGTCGATCTCGGCCGTCATCCCGTCTCGGCTGGGCACCGCCGTGTACCACAGACGCCACACGTCGCCGTCCTCCGCCGCCTCCACCAGGCCGTCGTGGTGGGCATGCGCCAGCGGGGCGAGGGTGACGTGGCTGTCGCGCAGCGTCACGGGCGCGATCGTCGGCTTCGTCGTCATTCTGCGGTCATCTCCTTGGCGTCGGCATCGTCCAGCGCGGTCGCGCGGCGGTAGGCTTCGCGGGCCGCCATGCGTTCGGAATAGGCGGTGAAGGCGGCGCGCGGCTCGATGCTGCCGAACGCCAGCCCCCAGGTCACCTGCGCGCCGACGTAGACGTCGGCCGCGGTGAAGCGGTCACCGGCGATGTAGGGCCCGGCCGAGACCGCGGCCTCGAGCGCGTCGAGCGTGCGCGCGTATGTGCCGAAGCCGACCATCCGGCTGCGCTCGGCGGAGATCTCCACCTGGAGCGCGTGCATCGTGACCGCCGGTTCCAGACAGCCCGCGGCGAAGAAGAGCCAGCGATAGTAGGCTGCCCGGTGCGCCGGCTCGGGCGCGAGGCCGGCGGCGGGAAAAGCGTCGGCGAGATAGGCGCAGATGGCGGCGGTCTCGGTGACGACGGCGTCGCCGTGGCGGATCGCCGGCACCTTGCCCATGGGGTTGAGCGCCCGGTACTGCGCCGCCGCCGTGCCGCCTTCGCCGTAGGGGACGACGACGCGTTCGTAGGGGGCGCCGATCTCCTCCAGCATCCAGCGGGCCATCCGCCCGCGCGACATCGGATTGGTGTAGAGCGTGACGTCGGCCATGGGGGCCTCCCGGTGAACCGGCCGGTCGTATCCCTCCGCCCGGGCGACTGCAACCGGCGCCGTGCGCTCTGCCGCCGAGGCCGTGATTTTGCTGGATTCGTGACCACGAACCGCCCGCTGTGTGAACCATGCGGCCTGTGCGGGCGCGCACGACCGCGGGCCGGGGCGACGCCGGCGTCAGGCCGAGCGTCACCGGCGACCGCCGGGCGGGACGGAAGGACGGAAGGGGAAGACGCCGGCCGCGACGAGGGGCCGGAGCGAAGGGCGGCGCGCGCGTCGCCGCTAAGCGCGAGCGGGGATGCTCAGGCTTCGTGCTCCAGATATTGCCGCGTGATCCACGTGGCGGCGAGGACGGGCTTCAGCCCGCCTTCGATCTCGACGGTGACCGACCAGGTGAGCGTCAGCTCGGCCGGCGTCTGGTCGTCGAGGTGTGTCAGCGAGAAGCGGCCGCGCACCCGCGAGCCACACCGCACCGGTGCCAGAAAGCGCACCCGGTCGAACCCGTAGTCGAGGTTCATCCGGACCCCGGTCCGCTGCGGCAGCGCGTCGTTCGACATCGCCGGCAACAGCGACAGCGTCAGAAACCCGTGGGCAATCGTCCCGCCGAAGGGCGATTCGGCCTTCGCCCGGACGGGGTCCACGTGGATGAACTGGCGATCGCCGCTCGATTCGGCGTGCCGATCGATCAGCGCCTGGTCGACCGTGAACCAGCGGGAAACCCACATGTCCCGACCAACGGACTTGCGCAGGTCCCCTAGAGTTTGTGCGTCTTTTTCAAGCGCTTGCGGGTCCATCAAACCTCCCCGTACGTTCGTGACGAATACATTCTCGAACGGTCCCAAGTATGAGGCATCTTCTGCCCGTGTTGTGACTTTTAGTTATGCATTCGCGGGATAGGGGGACTGCTTGCTATGCATCCCGTCCAAGCATCCTGCACAACTGTGCACTGCGAGAAGCTGGGACGCTGATGCGCAATTGGGCGCCCCGCTCTGGCCGCGTTGTTGCATCGTCCGGCGCGACCGGCAACACCGCGTGCCGGACGCCACTGTTTGGGGCATGGTGCGCCACGCCGCCGGCAGGACCGAGGGAGACAGCCATGCCCATCGACGACGACAAGGACGCCCCGCTGCGCGAGGACATTCGCCTGGTCGGCCGCCTGCTCGGCGAGGTCGTCCGCACGCAGGAAGGCGGCGAGATCTTCGCACTCATCGAGCAGGTCCGCCAGCTCGGCCTGCGCTTCCACCGCGACGAGGACACCTCCGCCCGCGACGAGCTGGAGGATACGCTGTCCCACCTCTCCCGCGGCGGCGCGATACAGACGATCCGCGCCTTCAGCTATTTCTCGCACCTCGCCAACATCTGCGAGGACCAGCACCATATCCGCCGTAACCGCGCACACCAGATCGCGCGGTCGGACCCGCGCGACGGCAGCCTGGCGCTCACCCTCGCGCGTCTCGCCGACGGCGGCTTCTCCCCGGCCGACATCCGCGCCGCGCTCGACGATGCGCTGATCAGCCCCGTCCTCACCGCGCATCCGACCGAGGTACGGCGCAAGTCCGCCCTCGACCGCGAGCGCGAGATCGCGGCGCTGTTGACCCGGCGCGACGGCGGTCGCCTCACCCCGCAGGAGGACGCCTCCACCGAGGCCGCTCTCGAGCGCGCGATCCTGACATTGTGGCAGACGAGCATCCTGCGCCGCAATCGCCTCGGCGTGCCGGACGAGGTCGCCAACGCGCTCGCCTACTACGACTATACGTTCCTGGAGGAACTCCCCAACCTCTACAACGAGTTGGAGGACGCGCTCGGGCTCGACCCCGCGGCCAACCCGCTGCCGGCCTTCTTCCGCATGGGCTCCTGGATCGGCGGCGACCGCGACGGCCACCCCTTCGTCAACGCCGAGATCCTGCGCACGGCCACGCGCCTCAACAGCGAGAAGATCTTCGACCACTATGAGCGGGAGCTGTTCCAGCTCGCGGGCGAGCTGTCCCTCGACGAGCGCCTCGTGAAGGTGAGCGCGGAGGTCGCCGAACTGGCCCAGATGTCCGACGACAGCCCGCATCAGGCCTCCGAGCCCTACCGCCGCGCGCTGACCGGTATCCGCCGCCGCCTCGCCGCCACGCGCGCCGCGCTGCACGCGCCCAACGGCCACGACCTGCCCGACCCCTATGCCGGGCCGGACGAGTTTCGCCAGGACCTCGCCGCGATCCATCGCTCGCTGTCGGCCAACGGGTCGGAGCGGCTGGCGCGCGGGCGGCTGCGGCACCTGCGCCGCGCGGCCGACATCTTCGGCTTCCACCTCGCCACCATCGACCTGCGCCAGAACTCGGACGTGCACGAGCGCGTGCTGGAAGAGCTGTTCGCCAAGGCGAGCGTGGTCGAGAACTACGCCGGTCTCGGCGAGGACGAGAAGATCGCGATCCTGTCGCGGGAGCTCGGCACCCCGCGCATCCTGGTCTCGCCCTTCCTGGACTATTCGGAGGAGACCGAGAAGGAGCTCGGCATCCTGCGCGAAGCCGCGATCGCGCGCCGCCGCTACGGCGACCGGGTGATCGAGAACGCCATCATCTCCAAGGCGGACTCGGCGAGCGACGTGCTGGAGGTGGCGGTCCTCCTCAAGGAGGTCGGCCTTATGACGCCGACCGACCAGACGCTGGCGCTCAACATCGTCCCGCTGTTCGAGACCATCGGCGACCTGCGCGCCGCGCCCGGTATCATGCGCCAGCTCTTCGGACTTCCGGCCTACGTGCCGCTGCTGGAGAGCCGCGGCAAGATGCAGGAGGTCATGCTCGGCTATTCCGACAGCAACAAGGACGGCGGCTTCCTCACCTCGCGCTGGGAGGTGTTCAAGGCCGAGCACCAGCTGGTCGACGTGTTCGGCGAGTACGGCGTGACGATCCGCCTGTTCCACGGGCGCGGCGGCTCGGTCGGCCGTGGCGGCGGCCCGAGCTACGAGGCGATCGTCGCCCAGCCGGCGGGGGCGGTCACGGGCGCGATCCGCATCACCGAGCAGGGCGAGGTCATCACCGGCAAGTACTCCAACCCGGAGCTGGGGCGGCGCAATCTGGAGGCCATCATCGCCGCCACGCTGGAGGCGACCATGCTGCCCGAGGCCGCCGGCTCCTCGCCGCCCGAGTTCATGGCGGTGATGGACGATCTCTCCGAGCGCGCCTTCAGGTCCTACCGAGCCTTGGTCTACGAGACGGAGGGGTTCGAGGAATATTTCTGGACCTCGACCGTCATCGGCGAGATCGCCAACCTCAACATCGGCTCGCGCCCGTCGTCACGCAAGAATTCCCGCGCCATCGAGGACCTGCGCGCCATCCCGTGGGTGTTCGGCTGGGCGCAGTGCCGCGTCATGCTGCCGGGCTGGTACGGCTTCGGCACCGCCGTCGAGGGCTACCTCGCCGACAATGACGGCGGGCTCGACGTGCTGCGCCGCCTCGCGGCCGAGTGGCCCTACTTCGAGACGCTGCTCTCCTCGCTGGACATGGTCCTGTCCAAGACCGACCTCGCGATCGCCTCGCGCTATGCCGAGCTGGTGCCGAACGCGGCGCTGCGCGAGCGGGTCTTCCCGCGCATCCGCGGCGAGCACGAGCTGACCAAGCGCATGCTGCTGACGATCACGCAGCAGAACGACCTGCTGGCCACCAACCCGCTGCTGGCCCGCTCGATCCGCAACCGCTTCCCCTACCTCGACCCGCTGAACCACCTTCAGGTCGAGCTGATGAAGCGCCACCGCGCCGGGGACGAGGACGACCGCGTGCCGCACGGCATCAACCTGACGATCAACGGCATCGCCGCTGGCCTGCGCAACTCCGGGTGAGACGACGCGGCCGGGGGAGGGGCCGCGGTCCGGCTACAGGACGGTGAAGTCGCTGGCGGAGAGCGCGGCGGTGTCGACACCGACGAGGACGGCGAGAACTTCCTCGCCGGCGAGGATCCGGTCGCCGTCGAACGAGAGGTCGGCGAAGGTCAGCCCGTTGTCGAGGCCGATGAGGTCGACGTCGACCTCGAAGTCGAGGATGCGCGACTGGCCCTCCGCCGCGTAGAGGACGAAGGTGTCGGCGCCCGCTTCGCCGGTCACCACATCGCGCCCGCGCCCGCCGATGATGACGTCGTCGCCCAGCCCGCCGCGTATCAAATCGTCGCCGCCGCGGCCGATCAGCGTGTCGTCGCCGTTGCCGCCCAGCAGCGTGTCGTCGCCGGTATCGCCGACGATGCGGTCGTCGCCGGCGTTGCCGCGGACGAGGTCGTCGCCGGCGCCGGCGTCGATCCCGTCGCTGTCGCGTCCGCCTTTGATCACGTCGTCGCCAGCGCCGCCGTGGATCGCGTCGCGTCCTGCGCCGCCGCCGATCGTGTCGTTGCCGTAGGTGCCGGTCAGCACGTCGTCCGCGCGCGTGCCGGCGACGACCTCGCCCTCGACGTCCTCGTCGGGCGGGACCCCTCCGTCGTCGTCGGGATCGTCGGGATCGTCGATGATTCCGTGGCCGCCGGCGGGGGTGTCGTCCTCGTCCGGGTTCTGCACCACGCCGCCGCGCACCTCGTAGACGACGACGCCGCGCGTGGGCGAGCCGAGGCCCGGCGCGTCGGGCAGGCCGAGGAGGGCGGCACGGTTGCCGGAGGCGGCGAGCTCGGAATAATTCCGCTGGTCGCCGGCGGAGTAGCCGATACGCGCGTCGGTGTCGCCCGAAGCCGAGCCCACCGTCCACTCGACCTCCTCGTAGCGGAAGACGATGTCGAAATCGCCGCCGCCGCGGTCGACGAGCTGCAACTGGAAGGCGTTGCGGGTCGCCAGGTCCGAGGAATAGACGCCGACGTCGTCCCAGGTGACGGTGAAGACGCCGTTCTGCGTGTCGAAATCGTACCAGACGAGGTCGGTCCCCTGGCTGGTGCCGCCGGGCGTCGGGCTCAGCTCGGCCTCGTCCCCGCGGGTGTCGACGTCGGCGAAATAGGCGGCGATGATCGGCCGCGTGGATTCGATGATCCCGAACGGCGTGAACGTCGACAGCGGGCTCTCGAACGTAATGTTCCCGTTGTTGTTGAGGTAGAGCGCCTCGTAGACGGTGCCGAAAAAGTTCAGTCCGCCGGGGAAGATGCCGGTAATATCAATGGCGACGCTGCTTTCGTCGTCATTCGGCTCCAAATGATTTTCACCAAAACCGGCGATGCCGCCGAGGCCGTCGACCAGATCTGCCATGGATAAACCTAATGTAAGTTTACCAAGTATTTAGCATCCGGACACACCGCGAGCAACAGAATGTCGCGGCCCGCTCCGGCCTCCCGACCCCATCGTTGCGACGGTGCCGACAAAAAAGTGTCATGCGAAATCCGCGCCGGCGCATTGGAAGACGAGCAACGAGGCCTCCATATTTCGAGCATGCCCGGAGGGGAAGCGGCCGCGAAAGGGCGGGCGCGCTCGGCCGGGCCTGTCCCTGATAGGGATCTTCTATCAATGGGTGCCAAATAACCGATTGGACGTTAGGCGTCGCCTCGGTCTAATAGGTTTAATGATAACAATTCGAGGAGTTCCACGATGACGGATCGACCGAAACTCACTACGTCGGCCGGCGCTCCCTGGCCCAACAACCAGGACTCGCTGTCGGCGGGTCAGAAGGGCCCCGTCCTCCTGCAGGACTACCAGCTGATCGAGAAGCTGGCGCACCAGAACCGCGAGCGGATCCCCGAGCGTACCGTCCACGCCAAGGGCTGGGGCGCCCACGGCAAGCTCGTCATCACCGGCGATATCTCGAAGTACACCAAGGCCAAGTGCCTGCAACCGGGCGCCGAGACGCCGATGATCGCGCGCTTCTCCACCGTCGCCGGTGAGCAGGGTGCCGCCGACCACGAGCGCGACGTGCGCGGCTTCGCCCTCAAATTCTACACCGACGAGGGCAACTGGGACATGGTCGGCAACAACACGCCGGTCTTCTTCGTGCGCGACCCGTACAAGTTCCCCGATTTCATCCACACCCAGAAGCGCCACCCGAAGACCAACATGCGCTCGCCGACGGCGATGTGGGACTTCTGGTCGCTCTCCCCGGAGGCGCTGCACCAGGTGACGATACTGATGTCGGATCGCGGCCTGCCGCAGACGCCGATGAACATGAACGGGTACGGCAGCCACACCTTCTCGTTCTGGAACGACGCGGGCGAGCGCTACTGGGTGAAGTTCCACTTCAAGACCGAGCAGGGCCACAAGTGGTACTCGAACGAGGAGTCCGAGAAGATCATCGGGCGCACCCGCGAGGGCTACCAGGAAGCGCTCTTCAACACGATCGAGAACGGCGAGTATCCGCGCTGGAAGTTCCAGGTGCAGATCATGCCCGAAGCCGATGCGGAGAAAACGGCCTACAACCCGTTCGACCTCACCAAGGTGTGGCCGCACGCGGAGTATCCGCCGATCGACGTCGGCTACGTGGAGCTGAACCGCAATCCGGACAACTACTTCGCGGAGATCGAGAACGCGGCGTTCTCGCCCTCGAACATCGTGCCGGGTATCTCCTGGTCGCCGGACAAGATGCTCCAGGCGCGCATCTTCTCCTACGCCGACGCGCACCGCTACCGCCTCGGCACGCACTACGAGACGATCCCCGTCAACCGTCCCCGCTGTCCGGTACACCATTACCACAAGGACGGCGAGATGAACATGTACGGCGGCGTCGCGACCGGCAACGAGAATGCCTACTACGAGCCGAATTCGTTCAACGGCGCGGTCGAGGATCGCACCGCCCAGGAGCCGCCGCTCAGGATCCACGGGGACGCCGCGCGCTACGACCATCGCGAGTACGACGACTACCTCCAGGTTCGCGACCTCTACGCCAAGGTCATGAACGACGACGAGCGGGCCCGCCTGCACGCCAACATGGGCGGCGCCATGGTCGGCGTGCCGACCGAGATCGTCGAGCGCTGGTTCGGCCATCTCGCCCAGGTGGACCCGCGCTACGAGGCGGGCGTGCGCGCCGAGTGGGAAGCCAAGAGCCGCGATGCCGGCTACGACCCCAACGGCCTGCCGATCACCGGCAACACCCCGCAGTCGACCAAGGGCGACAGCGCCCACGGCCTGCCGGGCATGCCGCACGCGGCGGAGTAGACCGGCCGCGCGGCCGACGCTGAACGCCACGAGCCCGCGGTTCCGACCGCGGGCTTTCTCGTGTGCCGACCTCGCCGGTCGGCGGGAGTGGGTCGCCGGTCGTGGGTCGTGCGTCGCCGGCACGGCGGGTCACCAGCCGCCGACGTGCCGGTCCGGCGGGGCGGCGGCGCCCTGTTCCTGCCGCGCGTGCCTTTACGCGTGCCGCCTCCGTCGCGCACAAGACGCATCGCCATGAACAAATCGCACACACCAAGCCGCTCCGGCCGCGTCGCTCAGTTCGGCCGTCCCTTCCTGCCCGCCATCCCCGGCACCCACGCCGACGAGCGGCTGCGTGCCGCATTCGGCGCCGGCGTCGGCCTCCTGATCTGCGCGCTGGTGACGATGGTGCTGCGCGACAGGTACGGCGCCGACTGGTTCCTCATCGCCCCGTTGGGGGCGACGGCGGTGCTGGTCTTCGCCGTCCCCAACAGCCCTCTGGCGCAGCCATGGTCGGCGGTGGTCGGCAACGCCGTCTCGGCGCTGGCGGCGACGGCGGTGGTCTACTCGCTCGCCTCGCCCTGGGCGCCGGCCGTCGCCGTGGGCGCCGCGATCTACTGCATGATGCTGGCGCGCGCGCTGCATCCGCCCGGAGGGGCCGTCGCCCTCCTCGCCACCATCGAGGCCGACACCGTCCGAGAGATCGGCCCGCTCTTCGCGCTCGTGCCGGTCGGGGTGACGACGGCGCTGCTGGTGCTGGTGGCCGTCGTCTACAACCGCTGGACCGGACGGATCTACCCGTTCCGGCAAGCCGCCGGGCCGACCGTCGCCGAGCAGCGGCTGGGCCTCTCCACCGCCGAGCTGCAGAACCTTCTGACGAGCTACAATCAGTCGTCCAACGTCGGCGTCGCCGATCTGGCGCGCCTGCTCGCCGCGGCCGAGCGCGAGGCGGTCTCGCATCGGTTCGAGGGGACGCGCTGCGTCGACATCATGTCGGGCGAGCTCATCACCGTGAGCCCGGAGACGCCGCTGATCCGCGCCGCCTGGCTGTTCCAGCGCCACGCCATCAAGAGCCTGCCGGTGGTGGACGGTGCCGGCCGCCTGCTCGGCATCGTGCTCCAGGCGAACCTGATCTCGGCGCTGACGCTGGGCCAGCCGCTGCAGCGCTCACGCAGCGCGCGCCGCCTGAAGCGCCCGTTCCGCGACCTGCTGGCCGAGGACGCGATGGTCGAGCCGGCCGTGCCGGTCACCAGCCGGACCCCCGTCGGCTCGCTGCTCAACCGCCTGGCGACGCAGCAGGTCCAGGTGGTGCCCGTGATCGACGAGGAGCGCCTGGTCGGCATCATCACCCGATCGGACATCATCGCGCTGCTGTTGAAGGACGCCTCCCACCGCTCGCTCGCCTCGGCCTCCTGACCGCGCGGGCGGCCCCGCGCCCGAGGCCGGCCGCTAGGTCGTGAACTCATGGTCCGGGATTCTCAAATGGTCGCGCCCATGATTCAATCTCCTGTCAGTCAGGAGTTGGGGCGTGGCACGTTACGATCTGAGCGAAGTGGAATGGTCGATCATCGAGCCGCTGTTGCCGCCGGCGCCGGCCGGAAAGCAGCGTGTGGACGACCGGCGTGTCCTCAACGGCATCTTCTGGGTGTTGCGGACCGGGTCACCGTGGCGCGACTTGCCGGCGCGCTATGGCCCATCGACGACGGTCTACAATCGCTTCAACAGATGGGCCAAGCGCGGCGTATGGCTGGTGGTGTTCGAGGCACTTGCTCGAGAAGAGCCGGCCGCGCTCCAGCTCATCGACAGCTCCATCGTGAAGGCTCACCAGCACGCAGCCGGCGGAAAAAAGGGGGCCCGGATCACGCCATTGGCCGTTCTCGTGGAGGACTGACGACCAAACTCCACGCCGTCGTCAACGAGCGGGGCCTGCCGATCCGCTTCGTAATCACGGCTGGTCAGGCCTCCGACAAGACAACAGCGCCGATCCTCCTCGACGGGCTCCCACTCGCACCGGACATCGTGGCCGACCGCGGCTACAGCGCCAAGGCGCTGATCGAATGGTGTGCGGCCAGAGGCGCCACCGCCCACATCCCGAGCCAGCGCAACGTTCGTGTTATGCGCACCGTTGCACCACCGCTCTATCGGCTGCGCAACCTCGTCGAGCGGTACTTCAACAAGCTGAAGCACTTCCGCCGCATTGCCACCCGATTCGACAAACTCGCCCGAAACTTCATGGCCGCCGTCGCCTTGGCATCGACCCGCCTATGGCTACGACACCATGAGTCCACGACCTAGGCGCGGTCGGAAAAGCCCGACGGCTCGGCCGCGCCGATTTCTTCGAGCCGCACGCCGCGCAGGGTGATGTCGTCGACGACGGCGCGCGCGGCCAGGGCCGCATCTCCGCGGCGAACGGCCTGGATGACCCTCAGATGGTCGTGCGTGTCCGCGGGCACGGCCGTCTCGCGGCGGTAGAGGCTGTGCTGATAGGGCCCGGTCTGCGCCCAGAGACCTTCGACGATGGACACCACCTGCGGCATGGACGCCTTCTCGTAGAGAGAGAAGTGAAAATCGCGATTGCGTTGCATGACGACGTCATAGCGGCCGGCCAGCTTCGCCCCGATCAGCTCCTCGTGCAGGGCCGCGAGCCGGCCCGCGAACGCCGCATCCGGCTGGACGACGGCCTCGCCGGCCAACAGCCCTTCGAGCGCCACTCGGGCTTTGCGAATTTCGATGAATTCCGCCCGTGACAGCACCGGGACGCGAAAGCTGCGGGGCTCCAGCACCAGCGCCTTCTCGCTGGCAAGCTGCAGAAGCGCTTCGCGAACCGGGGTGACGCTGACGCGAAAACGCTGCGCCTGCTGGCGGATGGAAAGCTTCGCGGCCGGGTGCCACTGACCGCCGATAATCTCGTTTCGCAACTGGGCATAGATCAGCTGTGAGAGATTATCGCGGTGCGACAGGTCGATGACGGTCGCCGGCTCACTCATGGTCACCCCTCGAAAATCGACCGAAATCTATCCGCTCGAAATGATCCGGCCAAGCGAGCCGAAAGTGGATTGACACCTAACACACATGATACATCATGTATCATATTGATCGCCGACGATGTATCGGCGTGCTGTCAGGGAGGGAGCGCATGACGCTTCGTATCGGGTCGGGCTCCTCTTGGTGGGGAGACCGGATATCGCCGGCTGTCGCCAACGCGAAGTCGGGCGATCTCGACTATCTGTGCTTCGAGACGATGGCGGAGGCGACGGTGTCCGCCGCGCAGGTCCGTAAGCGTCGCGACCCGTCGTTCGAAGGGTTCGACACCTATCTGGAGGACCGCTATCGCGCCGTCCTTCCCCACTGCCTGGCGCGCGGGACGAAGATCGTCTCCAATCAGGGCTGGATCAATCCGATCGGCGCCGCGAAGAAGACCAAGCAGATCCTCGCTGAACTCGGCCATCCGGATGTGAAGGTCGCCGCCGTCACCGGCTCGCTCCTCGACGACCAGATCGACGAGCTCACCGGCCCGGTCCTGGAGAACGGCGCCGCGCTGAAGGACCTCCACGGAGAAGTCGTCGCCGCCGAGGCCTACCTGGGGGCGGAGCCCATCGTCGAAGCGCTGAAGGGCGGCGCGCAGATCGTGCTGACCGGGCGCGTGGCCGACCCCTCGCTGTTCCTTGCGCCGATGATGTACGAGTTCGGCTGGGATCCGCTCGACGCCGAATTGATCGGGCGCGGATCGGCGATCGGACATCTCATGGAGTGCGGCGCCCAGGTGACGGGCGGCTACTTCGTCGACCCCGGCTACAAGGACGTGCCCGAGCCCTGGAACCTCGCCTTCCCCATCGCCGAGGTGGAGCCCGACGGGTCGGTCGTCATCGGTAAACTCGCCGGTACCGGGGGCGCCGTGAACCGCCGCACCGTGCTGGAGCAGATGTTTTACGAGGTGCACGACCCGGCCAACTACATCACGCCCGACGGCGTGGTCGACTTCACCGACAGCGAGATCGAGGAGCTGGGCGGCGACCGCGTGCGCGTCACGTCCCTGCGCGGCAAGCCCCGGACCGACACGCTGAAGGTCAGCGTCGGCATGATGGAGGGGTACATCGGTCAGGACATGTTCTACTTCGCCGGGCCGGGCTGCCTCGACAAGGCCAAGCTCGCCAAGCGCATCCTGGAAGAGCGCTTCCGCATCGTCGAACTCGACGCCGAGGACGTGCGGATCGACTTCATCGGCGTGAACGCGATCCACGGGCCGATGTCGAAATGGCCGCAGGCCGAGCCTTACGAGGTCGCGGTTCGCGTTTCGGCGCGCACGCGGACCCGCGCGGAGGCCGAGAAGGTCGGCCGCGAGGTCGACGGCATGGCCGTCTCCGGCATCGGCTCCACCGGCAAGAGCGTCCCGCACGGCGACCGTGTGCGCGAAGTCATCGGCGTCTGGTCGATGCTTCTCGACCGCACGCGCGTCACCCCGCAAATCCACTATTTTTGAGGTTCCGATGAAGGTTCCGTTGAGAGCGCTCGCCCATTCCCGTTCGGGCGACAAGGGCAACACGTCGAACATCACCGTCATCGCCTACGAGAGCGAGTTCTACCCCCACATCAAAGAGCAGATCACCGATGCCGCCGTGCGCTCGCACTACGATGGCGTCGTGACCGGTACGGTGACGCGGTACGACGTCGACAAGCTGGGGGTCCTCAACTTCGTGTGCGAGGGCGCGCTGGGAGGGGGGGTCTCCCGCAGCCTCTGCCTCGACAACTACGGCAAGTCCCTGGCGGCTGCGATTTTGACGATGGAGGTCGAGATCCCGGACCGGCTCGCCAACTCGATCCGCCGCGGGCACGTCACCGAACCCGCCTGACGGGGCGAAGCGCCGCACAGAACGGCGCGCCCATCCCGAGCACACCCGTGTTCCGCGCCGGCCGCCACGCGAAGGGCGACCGGCTGAAAATACGCATGGAGGAAACAATGCACGCTATCATCAAGACCGCGCTTCTGGCCGGCGTGGTGGCCACCGCCGCCATCGCCCCGGCATGGGCCGACTATCCGCAGAAGCCGGTGACCATCGTCGTTCCCTATCCCGCCGGGGGCACGACCGACGTTCTCGCCCGCATCGTCGGCGAGCAGCTCACGCAAAAGCTCGGCCAGCCGTTCGTCATCGAGAACAAGCCCGGCGCCAGCGGCGCGCTCGCCATGTCGCTCGTCGCCCAGGCCGAGCCGGACGGCTACACCCTGGTCTGCGGCAACATCAACACGCACGGGATCAATCCGGCGCTGCGCAGCGATCTGCCCTACGATCCGATCGCCGACTTCACGCCGATCTCGGTCATGGCCAACACCCCGAACGTGCTCCTCGCCAATACGCAGACCGAGTTCCAGACCGTCGAGGATGTCGTCGCCGCCGCCAAGAACGAGCCCGGCTCGATCAGCTTCGGGTCGACGGCCATCGGCGGCAGCCCGCACATGTCCGGCGAGCTGATGAAGGCCCAGGGCGGGATCGACATGGTGCACATCCCCTATCAGGGCGGCGGTCCGATGCTGGCGGCGGTCATCGGCGGCGAAGTCCCCATCGCGTTCGACAACATGCCCTCGGCCTCCGAGCACATCCGCGCCGGCAACGTGCGGGCGCTTGCCGTGACCACCACGACCCGCTGGCCGGAGCACCCGGACATCCCGACCTTCAAGGAGGCGGGAATGCCCGACTATGACGTGACGGCGTGGTTCGGCCTTCTCGCCCCGGCCGGCACTCCGGACGACGTCGTCGCGGTTCTGGAAACGGCGGTCGGCGAGATCATGCAGCAGGACGACGTGAAGGCGCGGCTCGCCAAGCTGGGCGCGGAGCCGGTCGGCAGCACGTCCGCGGAGTTCAAGTCGCGCATCGGCGACGAGGTCGAGCGCTGGTCCGCCATCGCCGAGGACGCCGGCATCTCGCTCCAGTAGAATGATCGAACCGAAGGGCCGCGCCCGCCGCGGCCCGAAAGGCTCTGCCATGACGCTCATTGTGGATCGGCCGCGGCAGCAGTGGCTCTGCGCGCTCGCCATCGTGCTGTTCGGCGCCTTCGTCGTCTGGGAGGGGTTGCACTACAGCCTGGGCACCGGCTTCCAGCTCGGGCCCGGCGCATTCCCGGTGGGCACCGGCGCGATCCTGATGCTGCTGGGCGTCGGGGTCCTTCTGGAGCCCACCTCGGCGGACGACGAAGCCGTCCCGCGTCTGCGTCCCGTCCTCGCGGTGGGGGCCGGCATCATCGCGTGGAGCTATCTCGTCGACCGTTACGGCCTCTACCCCGCCACGTTCGCGCTCGTCGGCCTTTCGGCGCTCGGCGGGCGCGACCTCGGTCCGGTCGCCGCGTCGGCCATCGCGCTCGTGCTCTGCGTCGGCGGGCAGCTCATCTTCATCCAGGGTCTTGGTCTTCCTCTGGACGCCTTCAAATGGTGACGTCGTGACGTTCGTCGACAACCTGTCCCTGGGCTTTCAGACGGCCCTCACGCCCGAGGCTCTGCTCTTCTGTTTCGCGGGCGTCACGCTGGGCACCCTCGTCGGCGTCCTGCCGGGGATCGGCGCCCTGGCGACGATCTCGATGTGCCTGCCGCTGACGTTCTATCTCGACCCGACCGTCGCGCTCATCATGCTGGCCGGGATCTTCTACGGTGCGCAGTACGGCAGTTCGACGGCCGCCATCCTGTTGAACATCCCCGGGACGGCGACGGCCGCCGCGACCTGTCTCGACGGGCATCCGATGGCGCGCAACGGCCGCGCGGGTGTCGCGCTGTTCATGACCTCCATCGCCTCCTTCGTCGGCGGTTCGTTCGCGATCGCCCTGCTCATCCTGTTCGCGCCGATGCTGGCGAACGTCGCCGTGCGGTTCACTTCGGCGGAGTATTTCGCGATCATGCTGCTGGGGCTGGTCGCCGCGTCGACTTTGTCGGTCGGCTCGCCGATCAAGGGGCTGGCGATGGTGTTCGTCGGCATCGCCGTCGGTCTCGCGGGGATGGACGTCAACACCGGCACGCTGCGCTTCGCGTTCGGCTCCTACCGGTTCGCCGACGGCTTCAGCCTCGTCGCGGTCGCCATGGGGATCTTCGGCATTTCCGAGATCATCAAGAACCTCGCCCACAACGACGCCCCGCGCATCGAGCGCAAGGCGATCACCTTCCGCTCGCTCGTCCCGACACGGGCGGACTGGCGCGCGTCCTGGGGGCCCATGGGGCGGTCCTCCGTCCTCGGGTCGGCGGTCGGTATCCTGCCGGGGGCGGGGCCGAGCATCGCCGCCTTCATGGCCTACGCGATGGAGCGCAAGCTCTCGCGTCACCCGGAGAAGTTCGGCACCGGCACAGTGGAGGGCGTCGTGGCGCCGGAAGCGGCCAACAACGCCTCGGTGCAGGCCGCGTTCATCCCCACCCTCAGCCTCGGCATTCCGGGGGACGCCGTGATGGCCGTGCTGATCGGCGCGCTGATGATCCACGGCATTGCGCCGGGGCCGCTGCTCGTCGTGGAGCATCCGGAGATGTTCTGGGGGCTGGTCGCCAGCTTCTGGGTCGGCAACGTGCTGCTGCTCGTCCTCAACATCCCCTTCATCGGCCTTTGGGTGCGGGTGCTCACCATCCCGTACCGGGTGCTCTATCCGGCGATGCTCTTCTTCATCTGCGTCGGGGTCTACAGCGTGAACAACTCCGTGTTCGACGTGTACGTCGCCATGGGGTTCGGGGTGATCGGCTATCTGCTGATGCTGTACAATTTCCCGATCGCGCCGCTGCTCTTGGGCTACATTCTCGGCCCGCTGATGGAACAGCACCTGCGCCGCACGCTGCTGATCTCACGCGGCGACATCCTGGTCTTCCTCGAGCGGCCGGTCAGTGCGGCGCTCATCGGACTGACGCTGGCGATCCTGGTCTGGATGGCCGTCTCACAGGCCAGAAAGCACAGCGCCAAGCGCGCGATGCTCACGCGTCCCAACGGCTGACACCCGCCCGTTGCGACCATCGTCGCGCCGGGGTCGGCCCGCTCTCTGCGCATCCTCCGAGGGCGGCGCAGAGGAGGCGGCGCCTCCTCCGAAGGGAGGCGCGGAGGGCGCCGCCCCGGCCGGGCGCACACGGTCGGCGTTCCGAGGCGCCGACAGCCGTTCGTCCACGGCCGTGCGTGTGCGACGGACCCTCTAGAACTCGACGCGGTCGCCGCCCTTGAGCTGCAGGATCTCGCGCGCCTCGTCGGGCGTCGCGATCTCCAGCCCCAGGCCTTCCAGGATGCCGCGGGCGATCGTCACCTGCTCGGCGTTGGAGGTGGCGAGGCGGCCCTTTCCGGCCCACAGGTTGTCTTCCAGGCCCACCCGCACGTTGCCGCCCATCGCCGCCGCGATCGCCGCGATGCGCATCTGGTTGCGTCCCGCGCCCAGCACCGACCAGCGATAGTCCGAGCCGAACAGGCGGTCGGCGGTGCGCTTCATGTGCGCCACGTCCTCCGGATGCCCGCCGATGCCGCCCAGGATGCCGAACACCGACTGCACGAAGAACGGCGGCTTGACGAGGCCGCGCTCGACGAAGTGGGCGAGGGTGTAGAGATGGCCGATGTCGTAGCACTCGATCTCGAACCGGGTGCCGTTTTCGGCGCAGGCGGTGAGAATGTGCTCGATGTCGCCGAAGGTATTCTTGAAAATCCGGTCCCTGGAGCCTTCCAGGTAAGGCTGCTCCCAGTCGTGCTTGAACTCCTTGAAGCGGTTCAGCATCGGGAAGAGGCCGAAGTTCATCGACCCCATGTTCAGCGAGGCGACCTCTGGCTTGAAGACCTCCGCCGGGCGCATCCGCTCCTCGACCGACATCGTCGGCGCGCCGCCGGTGGTGATGTTGATGACGCAGTTGGAGCGCTGCTTGATCACCGGCAGGAACTTGCCGAACGCCTCGGGCGACTGGTCCGGCAGGCCGGTCTCGGGGTGACGCGCGTGAAGGTGCACGACCGCCGCGCCGGCCTCCGCCGCGCCGACGGCCGCATCGGCGATCTCCTCGGGCGTGATCGGCAGGTGAGGCGACATCGACGGGGTGTGGATCGACCCGGTGACGGCGCAGGTGATGATGACCTTGTTGGCCATGAGAGCTCCTACTCTTGCGATTTCTTGTGGGCCGCCAGCGCGGCGAGGCGCTTGTCGCGCCAGCGGCTCATCTCGGCGACCCGCTCGACCGAGGGCGCCGACCCCCACGCTTCGACACAGCGGGCGAGATTGTCGACGCCGAGCGCGGCGTCCGGGTCGCTCGTCTCGGCGACGCGGCGGAAGAACGGGCTGTAGCGCTCGATATAGTCGGCGAGGCCCGCAGGGGCGTTCAACTCGCCGACCTGGAAGGGGCCGATGAAGGACCACCGCAGGCCCAGCCCGTCGGTGATCGTCTTGTCGAGATCCTCGGGGCTGACATACCCCTCGCCGACGAGCCTGAAGGCCTCGGTCACGAGGGCGGCCTGCAGGCGGTTGAGGATGAAGCCGTCCACCTCCTTCTTCACGGTGATCGGCTTCTGCCCCAGCGCCTCGAACATGGCGCGTGTCTTGGCGACCACCGCCTCGTCCGTCCACGGCGCGCCCGACAGCTCCACCACCGGGGCGAGGTGGGGTGGGTTCACCGGATGCGCGACGAGGCAGCGCGCACGGCCCGGCAGCGCCTCGGTGAAGAGCGAGCATTGCAGCGCGGAGGTGGACGAGGCGAGGATGGTGTCGGCGCCGGCCAGCCGGTCGAGTTCGGCGAAGAGGTCGAGCTTGACCTCCAGCCGCTCCGGGCCGCTCTCCTGCACGTAGGCCGCGCCCTCCAGCGCCTCGCCCAGGGTGGCGACGGCGACGAGGCGGCCGAGCGCGGCCTCCGGGTCGTCGCACAGCCCGTGTTCGGCGAGGGTGGCGAGGCCGTGGGCACACTCGGCGACGCAGGCGTCGGCGGCGCCGTCCACCAGGTCGTAAACGGCGACGTCCCAGCCGCCCCGCGCAAACACCATCGCCCAGGCCCGTCCGATGAGCCCTGCGCCGACGATCGCGACCTTCATAGAAACTCCCTCGTTCAACGCCCGGTAGACAACGTTGTCGACACGGCGCAACTGCCGCTTGCCGCGGTCTGTGATCACACTTACGCTGGACGAGATGCCCCCGTTTGTCGAGAGCGTTCCATGACCGAGGTCGCCGTCGTCGATCGCAACTCCCCGGCCTGTCGCAAAGTCACCCTCGGCACGCAGGTCTACGAGGCGCTGTCGAACCGGCTGGTCGGCGGAGAGCTGGCGCCGGGCGAGAAGATCTCGCTGCGCCACATCGCCGACGGGCTCGGCACCTCCGTCATGCCGGTGCGCGAGGCGGTCTCGCGCCTCGTCGCCGACGGCGCGCTGGAGGTCTCGCCCAACAAGGCGGTCTCGGTCCCGGTGATGACGCGCGACATGTTCTGCGAGCTGACCACCGTGCGCGTCGCGATCGAGGGGTTCGCCGCCGAGCAGGCGGCCTTCAACCACCGCGCCGGCGACCTCGCCACGCTGAGCGCGCACGACGCCGCCTTCCGCCACGAATGCAGCGTCGACCATCCCGACCGGGTGGCCGCGTTGAGCGCCAACCGCGACTTCCACTTCGCGCTCTACGCGGCGGCGGACCTGCCGACCTTGCTGCCGATCATCACCGGGCTGTGGCTGAAGATCGGCCCGGTCCTCAACCTCGACCTGCGCCTTTCCACGCAGCGGCTCGCCATCGGCGGTGCGGAGGCGCAGCACGCCCGCTGTATCGAGGCGGTGCGCCGGCGCGACGGCGCTGCGGCCCGCGCCGCGATCGCCAAGGATATCGAGACGACGGCGGCGCTGATCGCCTCGACCGGGCGGCTCGCCCCCTGAACAACAACAAGACGGGAGAACACCATGGAGCTTGGATTGAAGGACTTGCGCGTGCTGGTGACGGCGGGCGCGGCCGGCATCGGCCTCGAGACCGCGCGGGCGTTCCGTGAGGAGGGGGCGAAGGTCCACATCTGCGACGTCGACACCGCCGCCCTCGCCGAGGTCGCCGCGAGCGACCCCGAGTTGACGCAGAGCGTGTGCGACGTCGCAAATCGCGACGCCGTCGATGCGCTCTTCCGCGATGCGCTGGGCGCGCTCGGCGGGCTCGACGTGCTCATCAACAACGCCGGCATCGCCGGGCCGACGGCCTATGTCGACGAGATCGAGCCGACGGACTGGGACCGCACCGTCGAGGTCTGCCTCACGGGGCAGTTCAACTGCACGCGCCTCGCGGTGCCGCACCTCAAGCAGTCGTCCAACGCGCTGATCGTCAATCTGTCGTCGGCGGCGGGCAAGTTCGGCTTCGGCCTGCGCACGCCCTATGCGGCGGCCAAGTGGGGCGTCGTCGGCTTCACCAAGTCGCTGGCGGTGGAGCTGGGGCCGTTCGGCATCCGCTGCAACGCGATCCTGCCGGGCCTCGTCGCCGGCCCGCGCATCCAGCGCGTGTTCGAGGGCAAGGCGCGGGCGAAGAACGTCGCCGCCAAGGAGATCGAGGCGCAGGCACTGGCGATGAACTCGCTGCGTACCTTCGTCACCGCGCGGCAGATGGCCGATCAGATGCTCTTCCTCGCTTCGGAGCGCGGGCGTACCATCTCGGGACAGGCGATCTCGATCGATGGCGACACCCAGTCGCTGATGTAAGGTCGCCCCAGCGATACCGGGCGGGGCCCCCCGTCCGTCAGACGAGGCATCATCCATGGCAGATCGTACCGGGCGCATCGAGGATGTGCGCTTCATCACCGGCCGCGGCCGTTACACCGCAGACATCGCCGAGCCCGCCGCGCTGCACGTCGTCTTCGTGCGTGCTCCGCTGGCGTCGGCGCGGATCGCGGCGGTCGACGTCGCGGCCGCGGCGGCGATGCCGGGCGTGTCCGCGGTGCTGACGGCGGCGGACCTCGCCGCGGACGGGGTGAAACCCGTGCAGGCACCGCTCAACGTCACCGGTCCGGACGGCACGGTGTGGGGCGCGGTCGAGCGGCCCCTCCTGGTGGGCGACCGGGTGCGCTTCGTCGGCGAGCCGGTGGCGATGGTGGTCGCCGCCTCGCGCATGGCGGCGATGGACGCGGCCGAAGCGGTCGACGTCACCTATGCCGACGAGGCCGCGGTGACGACGATCCCCGACGCGCGCGCCGACGGCGCCCCGCTGGTGTTCGAGACGCGCCCCGGCAACGTCGGCTTCGTGTGGGCGCACGGCGACCGGGCGGCCGCCGACGCCGCCATCGCCGCCGCCGCGCACCGGGTGACGCTCACCACCCACGTCACCCGCGTCGCGCCGATGGCGATGGAGCCGCGCAACGCCATGGCCCGGCCGGAGGGCGAGCGCTGGGCGATGTACGTCAGCCACCAGGCCCCGCAGGCCTTCCGCGGCACGCTGGCGGGCGCCTTCGGCCTGGCGCCCGAGGATATCCGCGTGGTCGCCGCCGACGTCGGCGGCTCGTTCGGCATGAAGATGGGGCCGATGCGTGAGGAGATGCTCGTCCTCTACGCCGCGCGCAAGCTGGGCGTCGCCGCGCGCTGGGTCGCCGACCGGACCGAGGACTTCCTCACCGACGAGGCCGGCCGCGACATCCTCATGCACATCACCCTGGGGCTCGACGCGGACGGCGTCTTCACCGGCCTTGCGGTCGACATGGAGGCCAACCTCGGCGCCTATGCCACCGGCCGCTCGCAGCCGCCGCTCTTCAACATCGGCGGCATCGCCGGCGTCTACCGCACGCCGGTCATCGCCGCGACCGTCACCGGGGTTCTGACCCACACCGCGCCCGTCTCGGCCTATCGGGGGGCGGGGCGGCCGGAGGCGACGCTCGCCATCGAGCGTGCGGTCGACAAGGCGGCGCGCGAGCTCGGCATCGACCCGGTGGAATTGCGCCGGCGCAACCTCATCCAGCCGGGCGAGATGCCCTGGGTGTCGCCCTTCATCTTCAACTACGACTGCGGCGACTTCCCCACCGTGCTCGCCGAGGGCGCCGACTTCGCCGACCTCGCCGGCTTCCCCGAGCGGCGCCGCCAGTCCGAGGCGCGCGGCAAGCTGCGCGGTCTCGGCGTCGCCATGTGCATCGAGGCCGCCGGCGGTCCCTACGGGCGCACCTCGCCCGACTATTCGGACGTGATCGTTGGGGAGGACGGGCGCATCGTCCTCACCGGCGGAGCCTTCAGCGCCGGGCAGGGGCTGGAGACGGCGATGATCGACCTCGCCGCCGGCGCGCTCGGCCTGTCGCCGGGCGACTTCCGCTACGTCCAGGGGGATACCGACGACGTGCCCAAGGGCAAGGGCATGGGCGGCTCCTCGGCGATGATCTCGTGCGGCTCGGCCGCCCTGGAGGCCGCGCGCGACCTCATCGAGAAGGCCACGAAGAAGGCCGCCGATAGGCTGGAGGTCGCCGAGGTCGACGTCGAGTACGAGGCCGGCAGCTTCCGCGTCGTCGGGACCGACCGCACGGTGAGCCTCGCCCAGCTGGGTGCGGACGCGGCGGCGGCGGGCGAGCGGCTTGCCGGCAACGGCGCCTTCCAGCCGCAGGAGGCGACCTTCCCCAACGGCTTCCACGTCTGCGAGGTGGAGGTCGACCCGGACACCGGCGAGACCCGCATCGTCGGCTACAGCGCGGTCGAGGACATCGGCCGGGTGCTGAACCCGCAGCTCGCCTCGGGCCAGATCCACGGCGGCGTGGTGCAGGGCCTCGGACAGATCCTGCAGGAGGACGTGGTCTATTCTCCCGGCGACGGGCAGCTCCTGTCGGCCAGCCTGATGGACTATTCCGTCCCCCGCGCCGACGACATGCCCACCGTGCGCACCGCCTTCTGCGCGGTCGAGACGGCGCTCAACCCGCTCAAGGTCAAGGGCGTCGGCGAGGCGGGTTCGGTCGGCGCCGTCGCGGCCGGGCTCAACGCCGTCAACGACGCGCTCGCCCAGCGCGGCGTCCCCTCGTTCGACATGCCGGCGACCCCGTCACGGGTGTGGGAGGCGCTCCACAAGGCACAGGGTGTGCGATGACGACGCTCGCCTCCGGCGCACGGCCGGCGCGATGACTGTTTGTCGGACGATGACGGGCATGCGGGATCGTTGCCGCCGTCTGCCGCGTTGTGAGGGGGCCCGCTGTATGGTACCGGGTGCCCTCGAGTATTTGGTGGAGTCCGCCAATGATAGCACGATTACTTTTCAGCGTTGTTTTGGTAACTGTCGGGTTGGTGTCGTCGGCTGGCGCAGAAGAGCAGCTCAGCGCACGGCAAATCCGGGAATTCATGCTTGGGGCCAAGATGTCCGGCGTTTTGGTCGAGACCAACGAGCGCTGGTATGAGTGCGTCGCGCCCAGCGGGGATACGGTCTACAACCTGGAGGGGCACATCTCGACCGGGTTCGTCGAGATCGAGGAATCGGGCCGCACCTGCTTCACCTATCCCCGCATGCAGACGACGTCTCGCTCCTGCTTCCACGTGCAGATGGAGGAGGGCAAGCGCGTCTTCGTCGAGGAAACCTCGCGCATCAAGTTCCGTGTCGACGAGATTGACCGCGGGTTCGATCAATGCCCCGCTTCACAGCCGGTCAGCTGACCGCCGCCTCGGCCAGACCGCTCGGGCCCCGCTGACACCCGTCGCGCACCCTCGCTCCGTGGGGCTTCGTCCGGCGCGGCGGCGATGACGATCTTCCTCGTCCTCAGCACGATCTTCGTCGGCTCGGTCATGAAGGGGGCGATCGGCATCGGTCTGCCGCTGCTGGCGACGCCGGTGCTGTCGATCTACCTCGGCGTGCCGGCGGCGGTGGCCATCGTGTCGATCCCGATCGTCGCGACCAACGCCCGGCAGGTGGTGAAATTCCGGGCCGACGTGTTTCGTCAGCGCTACCTCGCGGCCTTCCTCGTCGCCGGGGGTGTCGGCGTGGTCCTCGGCACCACGGTCCTCGTCAGCGCGCCGGTGGCGCTGCTGCAGATCGGGCTGGGCGGCGCGGTGCTGGCCTACCTCGCGATCCAGCTCCTCATGCCGCCGCTCGTCATCACACCGGCGCAGAGCCGCGTTCTGGGCGGCCCCGTGGGCCTCCTCACCGGGTTGTTGCAGGGGGCGGTCGGCATCTCCAGCGTGGTCAGCATCACCTTCCTGCAGGCGCTGCGGCTGGAACGGGCGGCCTTCGTCGGCTCCATCTCCTCGATGTTCCTGATGTTCTCGACCATCCAGATCGCGGCGCTGGTGGTGGAGGGGACGATGACGCGCGAATATGCCGCCCTCGGCGCGCTCTCGCTGCTGGCGGCCGGGGCGGGGATGTGGCTGGGCGACAAGTTCGCCTCCCGCATGACGGCGACGCTCTTCCGCCGCGTCGTCTTTGCGATGCTCGGCCTCCTGTCGGCGATGCTCGTCATCGGCGGTGTCGCCGCCCTCTGACGCCATCCGCGCCGCTCGCCCGCCGGCCCCGGCGACCCGTCGCCACGGCGTGCCCCGCGTGCCCCACATCGCACCCCCGTGCCCGCGATCGCGGTGCGGCGCACAAAGCCGCACCTTGGTCCAATTCAAACGACTTGACCGATGCGACTGGTTCTCAATAACAATTGGCGGGGCAACAAGGGGTGCTATGATGCACGATTGTGCGCGGTGGCTGGCTGCGGCCGGGGTGATCGTCGCGATGGCCGGACCCGCCGCCGCGGCCGACCGGATGAAGGTCGTCACGACCTTCACCGTCCTCGCCGACATGGCCCGGAACGTCGCCGGGGATGCGGCCGACGTCGTCTCCATCACCAAGCCCGGCGCCGAGATCCACGGCTACCAGCCCACCCCGCGTGATATCGTCGGCGCCTCGGACGCCGACCTGATCCTGTGGAACGGCCTCAACCTCGAGCGCTGGTTCGAGCAGTTCCTCGCCAATCTCGGCGACGTGCCGTCGGTCACGCTGTCGGACGGGATCGAGCCGATCCCCATCGCCGCGGGTTCCTACGAGGGGCGGGCCAATCCGCACGCCTGGATGGGCCTCGCGAACGCTCTCCACTATGTGGATAATATCCGCGACGCCTTCGTCGCTCAGGACCCGGACAACGCCGCCACCTACGAAGCCAACGCCGCCGCCTACAAGGACGAGATCAGCGCCACCCTCACCCCCCTGCGCGACGCGCTGGCGGCGGTGCCCGAGGACAAACGCTGGCTCGTCACCTGCGAGGGCGCGTTTAGCTACCTGGCGCGTGACTTCGGCCTCCAGGAGCTCTACCTCTGGCCGATCAACGCCGATCAGATCGGCACCCCGCAGCAGGTCCGCGCGGTGATCGACGGGGTGCGCGAACACGAGATCCCCGTGGTCTTTTGCGAAAGCACGGTCAATACTGCACCTGCCGAGCAGGTCGCGCGGGAGACGGGTAGCCGATACGGCGGCGTCCTCTACGTAGACTCGTTATCGACGGCCGATGGACCGGTGCCCACCTACCTCGACCTCCTGCGCGTGACGTCCGAGACCATCGTCGACGGTCTCACCGCGGCCAGGCCATGACACCCCGAGAGCGCACCGCCGCCGCCGTCCCCCGGTGCGGCCGATGCCAGAGAGGAAACCCAGCGTGCTCGACCAGCCGAAGGTGACACGTCACGCGCCGGCGCCCGGCGGGCACGGCATGGCCGGCGGTCCGGCGGAGGCGACGGCCGACGAAGCCGGCATCGTCGCGCGCGACGTCACCGTCACCTACCGCAACGGCCACACCGCGCTGACCCACGCGACCTTCGAGGTGCCGCGCGGCAGCATCGCCGCGCTGGTAGGGGTGAACGGCGCCGGCAAGTCGACCCTCTTCAAGTCCATCATGGGGTTCGTCCCCGCCGCCCAAGGCGAGATCCGCCTCCTGGGCCGCACCGTGCGCGACGCGCTGCGCCTCAACCTCGTCGCCTACGTCCCGCAGTCCGAGGAGGTCGACTGGTCGTTCCCGGTGCTGGTCGAGGACGTCGTCATGATGGGGCGCTACGGCAAGATGGGCTTCCTGCGCCGCCCGTCGCGGGCCGACCACGCGGCCGTCGCCACCGCGCTCGACCGCGTCAACATGGCCGACTTCCGCCACCGGCAGATCGGCGAGCTGTCCGGCGGGCAGCGCAAGCGCGTCTTCCTCGCCCGCGCCCTCGCCCAGGACGGCCAGGTGATCCTGCTCGACGAGCCGTTCACCGGCGTCGACGTGAAGACCGAGGACCAGATCGTCGCCCTCCTGCGCGAGCTGCGCGCCGAGGGCCGGGTGATGCTGGTCTCCACCCACAACCTCGGCTCCGTGCCCGAGTTCTGCGACCGGACCGTCTTCGTCAAAGGCACCGTCCTCGCCTACGGGCCGACCGAGACGACCTTCACCCGCGAGAACCTGGAGCGCGCGTTCGGCGGCGTCCTGCGGCACTTCACCCTGTCCGGCCAGATGCTGCACGACGACGACGACCCGCGCGAGATCTCCATCATCACCGACGACGAGCGCCCCGTGGTCCACTACGGCGACTGCGCCCAGCGCGCCAACCCGGAGGAGGGCGCCTGATGGCCTTCCTCGCCACGCTCGCCGAGCCCTTCTCCTACGGCTACATGACGAACGCCATGTGGGTCTCGGCGATGGTCGGCGGGGTCTGTGCCTTCCTGTCGGCCTACCTGATGCTCAAGGGCTGGTCGCTCATCGGCGACGCGCTCTCGCACTCCGTGGTGCCGGGCGTCGCCGGGGCGTACATCCTGGGCCTGCCGTTCGCCATCGGCGCCTTCCTGGCGGGTGGGCTGGCGGCGACGGCGATGCTCTTCCTGTCCAACCGCTCCGGCCTCAAGGTCGACACCATCATCGGCCTCATCTTCACCGCCTTCTTCGGGCTCGGCCTCTTCATGGTGTCGCTCAACCCGATGGCGGTCTCGATCCAGACCATCACCATGGGCAACATCCTGGCGATCACGCCGGAGGACACCCTGCAACTCGTCGTCATCGGCGCCGTCTCGCTGGCGGTTCTCCTATTGAAGTGGAAGGACCTCATGGTCGTCTTCTTCGACGAGAACCACGCCCGCTCCATCGGCCTGCGGCCGGGCCTTCTCAAGGGGGTCTTCTTCGTCCTCCTCTCGGCTGCCACCGTCGCCGCCATGCAGACGGTGGGTGCCTTCCTGGTCATCGCCATGGTGGTGACGCCGGGCGCCACCGCCTACCTCCTGTGCGATCGCTTCCCGCGGCTCATCGTGGTGTCGGTCACGATCGGCGCGGTGACGAGTTTCGTCGGCGCCTATGCCAGCTACTTCCTGAACGGGGCGACCGGCGGCATCATCGTCTCGCTTCAGACGCTGGTGTTCCTCGCGGTTTTCCTCGGCGCGCCCAAGCACGGCCTGCTCGCCGCCCGCCGCAAGGCCGCCGCGGCACTGGAGCCGGAGCGCCCCGCGCCGGCGCCCGCGGCGCCCGTGGTCGCGGAGAGCCGCCCGTGACCCTCGCCGACCTCGCGATGCCGTTCCAGTTCCCGTTCATGCAGAACGCCTTTCTGATCGCGGTCATCGTTGCGATCCCCTGCGCGCTGCTGTCCTGTTTCCTCGTCCTCAAGGGCTGGGCGCTGATGGGGGACGCGGTCAGCCACGCCGTCCTGCCGGGGGTGGTGCTGGCGTGGATCCTCAACATTCCCCTCATCATCGGCGCCTTCGCGGCGGGGATGACGTGCGCGCTCGCCACCGGCTACCTCTCCCACAACAGCCGCGTGAAGCGTGACACCGTCATGGGCGTGGTCTTCTCGGGCATGTTCGGCGCCGGCATCGTCCTCTACACCTCGATCACCTCCGACGAGCACCTCGACCATGTGCTCTTCGGCAACATGCTGGGCGTCGGTCGGGCCGATCTCCTGACGGCGGGCGCGATCTCGCTCGCCGTCTCGCTCGCCCTGCTGCTGAAGTGGAAGGACCTGCTGCTGCACGCGTTCGACCCAGCGCAAGCGCAGGCGTGCGGCCTCGACACGGGCCTCCTGCACTACGGGCTCCTGGCGATCCTCTCGCTGACCATCGTCGCGACGCTGTCCTCGGTGGGCATCATCCTCGCGGTGGGGCTGCTGATCGCGCCCGGGGCGATCGCCTTCCTCCTGGTGCGAAGCTTCGGCCGGATGCTGGTGGTCGCCGTCGCGGTCACGATCGCCGCCATGGTCGCCGGCACCTACGCCAGCTTCTTCCTCGACAGCGCCCCCGCACCGACGATCATCCTGGTGCTCACCGCGGTCTTCGTCGTCGCCC
Source organism: Acuticoccus sp. I52.16.1 (assembly GCF_022865125.1). NCBI lineage: Bacteria > Pseudomonadati > Pseudomonadota > Alphaproteobacteria > Hyphomicrobiales > Amorphaceae > Acuticoccus > Acuticoccus sp. I52.16.1. Next base: position 3,471,421 of record NZ_CP094828.1, read on the forward strand.
TGGTGCAGCGCGAGTTGGTGACCCGCGCCCGCTCGCGCCGCGCCATCGCCGCCCCAGAAGTCGCCGGCTGACCGGGCGACATCGGCGCACACCACCGCGCCGGCGCCGCCCTCGCCACCTAGTCAATGACAATGAGTTGTGACACTGCTGGGCGCAATCAGTACGCCTGGGCAAAGGTCCAACCATGTCGTTCCAATTCAAGTCCGCCGACGCTTCGCTGCAGGACGGTGTCCGCCGCGTTGCGCGTTCGCAGATCCGCCGCGCCCTGGAGGAGGCCGCCGCGACCACCGATCCAGCCGAGGCCGTCCACAGCGTGCGCAAGCGGTGCAAGAAGGTGCGCGGCCTCATCCGCCTGGTGCGTCCGGGTCTGCGGGGCTACGGCGCCAAGAACGCCGCGCTGCGCGATGCGGCGCGCCCGCTGTCGGGCGTGCGCGACACCGCCGTCATGGTCGAGACCTACGACAAGCTCGCCAAGGCCTTCCCCGACCGGCTCGACCGCGCGGCGAGCGCTACGGTGCGCGCCCACCTCGTCGACGCGCGCCGCGCCGCCCATGTCGACGACGCCGCGTTCGGTGACGCCATGGCCGAGTTCCGTTCCGCCCTCGCCGCGCTGCTCGACGAGATCGCCACCTGGAAGGTCGACGGCAAGGCCGCCGACGTGGTGGCCGAGGGGGCCGGCCGCGTCGCCAAGGACGCCACCAAGGCGCTCGAGGCGGCGCTGAAGAAGCCGACGCCGGACCGTCTTCACGAGTTGCGCAAACAGGTGAAGTACCACACCACCCACATCCGCCTGCTGCGCGAGGTGTGGCCCGGACCGATGAAGGCCGTCGCCGACGAACTCTCCTACCTCGGCGACCTCCTGGGCGACGAGCGCGACCTCGCCCTCTTCGTCGAGACGCTGCGGGCCGGCCCGCTGGCGCCGGAGCTGACCGCCGACGTGATCGCGCTGGCGGTGCAGCACCGCGCCGCCGTGCAGGCCGAGGCGCTGGCCCTCGCCCAGCGCGCGTTCGCGGACGAGCCCAAGGCGGTCGCCGAGCGGATCGAAATGCTGTGGCGGGTGTGGCGCCGCGGCGTCTCCGCTCCGGCCGAGATCTCCGGCGAGGGTGACGCCGGGGCCGCGTCCGAGGAGGAGCCGGCGGATCCGGGCGCCCCGGTCGCCGGCACCGAGATCGAGCGCAAGTTCATGGTGGTGGGGGACACCTGGCGCGACGCGGTGCGCGAGACGATGGCACTGCGCCAGGCCTATATCGCCAACACCGAGACGCTCAGCATCCGCGTGCGCATCAAGAACGACAGTGAGGCGACGCTCACGGTCAAGAGCGCCGCCATGACGCTGGCGCGCACCGAGGTGGAGTTCAAGATCCCGCTCGGAAAGGCCGAGGCGCTGATGAGCCTTGCCACCGGCCTCACCATCGAGAAGCGCCGCCACGTCGTCCCCGTCGGCGGGATCGACGTCGAGGTCGACGAGTTCGTCACCCCCGATCCGGCCCTGGTGATGGCCGAGGTCGAGCTGTCCCGGCCCGACGCGCCGCTGCCGGTCGCGGCCTGGCTCGGCCGCGAGGTGACGGGAAACCCGCGCTACTACGGTGCCACCATGGCCGCCGCCGTCCGTCCCGCCGACTGAGGCCGCCGCCCCCGGCAAGGTCGAGGACAGCGGCGCCGGCCACGCCGCGATCCCCGTCCGGCGATGCCGCCGCGGCCCGTCGCACGGACCCGGACGCTTGACACGGCGGGCGACGTCCTCGCGTTAGAAGGACGTCGCCGACCGACCGAGAATGCCCGGAGCTTCCCGTGACCGACACCACCGACCGCGCCTTCACCGGGGGCGCCTATGGCATGGGCCTCGAGAACTGGTTCGGCGGGGCCACCAGCCTGTTCCGCCGCCGCTACGCGCGCGATCCTTCCGGTGCCGACGTCGCGGTGCTGGGCGTCCCGTTCGACCAGGCCGTGACCAACCGGCCTGGCACCCGCTTCGGTCCGCGCGCGGTGCGCACGGCCTCGTCGGCCGTCGCCTGGCCCGGCGGACCCTGGCGCTGGACCGACGACCCCTTCGCCCACCTCGACGTGGTCGACACCGGCGACCTCACCTACGACATCGGCGATCTCCCCGCCTTCGCCGCCACCCTGGAGGCGCGCGCGGCCGAGATCATCGCCACCGGCGCCAAGCTCTTCACCCTCGGCGGCGATCACTTCATCACCTACCCGATCCTCAGGGCGCACGCCGCGCGGCACGGCCCGCTCGGCCTCGTGCAGTTCGATTCCCATAGCGACACCTGGCGCGACACCGGCCCGCGCATCGATCACGGCACCATGTTCTTCCGCGCCGTCGAGGAGGGGATCATCGACCCGGCGCGCTCGGTCCAGGTCGGCATCCGCTCCGGCAACGAGGAGACCTTCGGCCTCACCACCATCGACGCCGACGCCGTCGCCGACCATCCGCCCGCCGCCGTCGCCGAGCGTATCCGCCAGATCGCCGGCCCCGGCCCCAGCTACCTGACCTTCGACATCGACGTTCTCGACCCCGCCTTCGCCCCCGGCACCGGCACCCCGGTGTGCGGCGGCATGACCCCCAACACCGCCGAGCGCATCCTGACCGGCCTCGCCGGCGTGCCGTTCGTCGGCATGGACGTGGTGGAGGTCTCGCCCGCCTACGACGTGTCGGAGATCACGGCGCTGGCTGCGGCGACGATGGCGCTCAACATGATGGGCCTCTTCGCCGTGATGGCGGGCGCGCCGGGCTTCGGCCCGCGGCCCACCGGCGCGCTCTGAGCGCAGGAACCGGGCGGTAAAGCCACACCCCAGCCTCCTCCGGCCGGCGCGCGTGCGTGCGGCAAGCTCCGGCCCAGCGTCCTCTGCCACCACCCTCGCGGCTCACCAGCACTCTGGGCGAGCGGGTTTGGATTGAAGGCTAGAGGAGTCGATCGCTTGATCTCGCGCTTACCGGTCTGGGTGAAACTGAGCACCCTCAACGTCATCGTGATGCTGTCGCTGGCGATGGGCCTGATGGCCTTCGCCGTGCTCACGATGGAGCACAACGTCGGCAACCGCCTTCTCCAGAGCCAGAGCCAGAACCTGCGCCTCGCCGCCCACGAGCTGGAATTCTTCGCCGAGGGCGTCGCCATCGAGATGGACCGCGACGGCAACGTCACGCGCCTGTCGATCGCCCAGTGGCCCGACTTCGCCACCGCCGAGACGGCCGACCACACCTACATCGATCGCGTCGGTACCATCACCGGCGAGACGGCGACGATCTTCGCCTACGATCCCGCGCAGAACGACTTCGTGCGCCGCACCACCAACATCATCAAGGACAACGGCGAGCGGGCGGTGGGCACCGTGCTGGGGGCGGGCAGCGCCGCCACGCCGCCGATCATGAGCGGCAACGCCTTCCTCGGCAGCGCCGTCATCCTGGGCAAGTCCTACCGCACGCTCTATCAGCCGATCTTCGCCAGCGATCCCGCCATCCCGCAGACCGCGCAGGGCGTCGCCGGTATCCTCTATGTGGGCGTGAACGACGAGGTGGTGCTGAGCGAGATCTCCTCGTTCGCCTGGGAGCTGGGCGCGATCGCCATATTCGTCACCCTCGCCGGGCTGGCTCTGTCGGCCTTCTTCGGCTGGAATCAGCTGCGGCCGCTGCGCCGCGCGGCGGACGACATGGCCGCCATCGCCAAGGGCGTCCACGTCGACGTCGAGCAGACGCGCAAGGACGAGATCGGCGAGATGCAGGGCGCGCTCATCGTGCTGGCCGAGGTCGCCGAGACCGCGGCGCAGCGCGCGCAGATCATCGAGCAGCTCGACGAGCCGGTGATCACCACCGAGGCCGACAAGGCGTTGACGATCAACTACGCCAACGCCTCCGCGCGCGAGCTCCTCAAGCAGCTCGCCGCCAAGGATGCCGCGGTGCCGGCCGATCCGGTCGGCCGAACGCTCGGCGAGATTCACCCCGCCGGCCGCAAACTCGACGTCGCCGCGCTCGCCAAGGGGGCCACGCCCAAGCCGATGACCGCACGCTACGGCGACGAGGTGATCGTCTTCCGCCTCGGTGCGGTGCGCGACCGCCAGTCGGCCTTCGCGGGCGCGTACGTGTCGATCGAGGTGGTGACGCAGCGCGAGCGCACGGCGACACAGTTCGAGACCGACGTCGCCGGCCTGATGGACACCGTGCGCAGCGCGCTGGAGGTGTTGAAGGAGCGCACCGGCGCGCTGGAAAACGCGGCCGCGTCCGGCACCAAGGACTCCGGCGAGGCGGCGACCGTCGCCATGGAGGCCGCCGACGCGATCCATACCGTCGCCGCCGCCGTCGAGGAACTGAACAACTCCTTCTCGGAGGTGGCCGTGCGCATCGCCAAGAACGCGGAGTTGGCGAGCGACGCCGCGTCCACCACACGCGGCGCGGCGGAGACGGCGGCCGCGCTCGACGTCGCCGGCAAGCGCATCACCGAGGCGGTCAGCCTGATCGCCGCGATCGCCGAGCAGACCAACCTGCTCGCCCTCAACGCCACGATCGAAGCCTCGCGGGCGGGCGAAGCGGGGCTCGGCTTCGCGGTCGTGGCGAGCGAGGTGAAGTCGCTCGCCGACCGCTCGGCCAAGGCGACGTCCGAGATCTCCGGCGAGGTGGACCGCTTCAACGCCGCCGGCCGCACGCTGATCGCGGCGATGGATCATGTCCAGGAGGCGATCCGCAACGTCGACGAGGTGTCGACGGCGGTGGCCGCGGCGGTGAACCAGCAGCAGGCGACGACGCAGGACATCGCCCGGACGGTGGTCGACGTCGCCAGCTCCGCCGGCCGGGTGAAGACCCTGTCGCAGGCGGTCAACAAGGAGTCCGAGCGCACCGGCGAAGTGGTCGCCGAAGTGAGCCGGGTGACGAGCCAGCTCGACGAGACCGGCCGCGAACTCTCCGCCCGCGCAAGCAAATTCCTCACCGTGATCCGCCACGCCGCCTGACGCGGCCCACCCTCCGCGCCACAAGCGGACCGCCCCCCGGCGGTCCGCTTTTTTTATGCCGCCCGTCATCACACACGGGCCGGCGCGGTCGCGGATCGACCCGTAACGGCACGGCGGCTTGCGCCGGGGTCGTCGGTGCGGCTCGGTCGGGCCGATCTTTGGGCCGGGCAGGGGGACGCTGGGCCGGGCAGGGGGCCGCCTGACGCCGCCGGCTCGCGCGGCTCGGCATGCACGCGGCAACGCGAATTCCGCAGGCCCGGGCGGCAAGGCGACGAGCGCGCTATCTGCCACGCCCGCAGGGGGCAGGGAGAGGCGCGGCTCGGGTGGAGAGGTGACACCGCGGCGGCCTCGAGCAGGGGGACGGCGGACGGCGGGGCGCGAGCGGCCCGGCCCCGGCGGGGTCAGGCGGCGCGACCCTCGGCGGCACGATCCTCGGCGGTCCGGTCTTCGGCGGTGTCCTCGCCCTCCAGGCCGCGGGGGCCGCGCGAGACGATCCACGTCGCGTCGATCATGACGCGGGCGACCGAGCGGGCCCCCGTGTGGGCGAGGTAGCGCGGGCGCCACTCGGGCTTGAACTTCGCCTTGTAGTCGCGCAGGCCGCTGAAGTTGTAGAAGGCGCCGCCCCGGCGGTAGACGGTGGCGCCGACGCGGCTCCATGCCGGTGCCAGGCGGTGCTCGGCGAGGCCTGCCAGCGGCGCCATGCCGAGGCTGAGCCGCGCCACCCCTTCCGCCTTCAACGCGTTGATCAGTGCCACGAAGAGGAAGTCCATCGTCCCGTTCGGCAGGTCCGGGCCGTGGCGCATCAGGTCGATGGTGACGTCCTCACCCCGCCCGCAGCGCCACAGCGTCGCGAAGGCGACAGGCGTGCCCGCGTGGCGCACCAGAGCATGGTCGAACCGGGCGAGATAGGCCTCGGACCAGAAGCCGACGGAGAAGCCCTTCTCGCGCCCCGCCTGTCGTTCCAGCCACGCGTCCGAGATCGGCCGCAGCGCCGCGGCGAGCGGGGCGACCTCGCCCGCCGGGACGATCTCGAAGGTGAGGTCCGCCCGTTCGGCACGCGCCGTCATCTGGCGGAAGCGCGTGGCGCGCGAGCCGCTCATGGTGAAGGCGGCGAGGTCGACCACCGCCTCCTCGCCCAGCTTGGCGAAGGCGAAGCCGGCCTCGATGTAGACCGGCAGCGTGGCCGCGCTCACCTGGTAGAAGGCCGGAACGCCGCCGTTGCGGTGCGCCAGCTCGCGGAAGCGCCAGACGAGGCGCGCGGTGGCGGCACGGCAGCGGGTCACCGGGTCACCCATCGCCAGGTAGGTGCCGCGCTGCACCTGGTACATGATGAAGCCGCCGTCCTCGTCGAACAGGAAGCGCTTGTCGCCGAGGAAGGCGAGGTTGGCGTTCGGGTCCGGCGCGCCGGCGACCGCAGCGGCGATGCGCCCCGCGCAGGGCGCCTCCGCCCCGTTGGGGATCGCGATGTGCGTCGCGCGCCACAGCAGCAGCAGCGCCAGCACGACCGACGCGCCGACGCTCGCCCGCAGGAACCGCGGCGCGTCGGACTGGACGGCGAACTCCCACCAGTGGGTGCCCTCCCAGTCGACATCGCCCCGGGCGACGAGGCCGACGGCGATGGACAGCGCGATCGCCGCCGCGATGCCGGCGATGCGCCGCACGCTCACCGCTTGCAGCGCGCTGCCGCCCCGGTCGAACGCGCCGCGGGCCGCGATCAGCGCCACCATGAGGACGACGCAGGCCGCGGCCTCCTCGAAGTCGAAGCCCTTGGCGAGGGAGACCACCGCCTCGGCCGCCAGCAGCGCCAGCGCCGCCACCCAGGAGGCCCGCATCTGCCGCTTCAGCCCCGACGCGACGATGAGCAGCGCCGCCCCCGCGACGCTGGCGACGAAGTGCGACGCCTCGACGAACGGGAGCGGAAGCACGGCGCTGATCCCGGACATGCGCCAAGCCGCGCTCGGGACGGCGCCCGAGATCAGGAGCAGGAGGCCGAGGCCGAAGACGGCCGTCGACAGGACCAGCGGCGCCAGCGGTCTCAGCAGCGGGACGAGCAGCATCGGCAGCGCGCTGAGCCGATTGCGCTGCGGCGCCAGCTCCGCCACCGCGAAGGCGATCGCCGCCAGACCGAACGGCGCGACGTAGTAGACGAGGCGGAAGACGAGGAGCGCCGCCAGCAGCGCCGAGGGCGCGCCGGGCACGGAGATCAGGATGACCGCCTCGAACGCGCCGACGCCGCCGGGGGCGTGACTGAGGACGCCGGCGACGGTCGCCATCGCGAAGATCGGCAGGAAGGCGAGGAACGTCATGTCGCTGCCGGCGGGCAGTACGAACCACAGCCCCAGCGCGGCGAGCCCGGTGTCGGCGATGCCGAGGGCGACGACGGCAGCCCCGGTGCGGGCCGTGGGCAGGGTGAGCGCCTGCCCGCCCAGCCGCAGCGTGCGCCCGCCACGGGCGATCCACGCGCCGATCGCGAGCGTGACCCCCAGCCCCAGCGCCAGCCCCGCCTCCGCCGGCAGGCCCACCAGCGGCGTCAGTACCCCCGGCGCGGCGATGAGGCTGATCCCCGCCAGGCCGGCGATGCCCAGCCAGAAGAACACCGCGCCGAAGAGGGTCACGGCGATGGTGGCGCGTGCGGTGAGCCCGGCGCGGCCATAGCGGCGCAGGCGCACCGCCCCGCCGGTGACGACCCCGAAGCCCAGGACGAAGGTGAACGCCCAGCTGATGAACCCGGTGAACACCGCGAGCCGGGGAGACACCGCCGCCCCCGCCTGCCGCAGCGCCAGCCACTCGAACCCGATCAGCGCGGCATAGGAGCCGGCGGTGGCGAAACCGGCGGCGAGGAGGTCGATCCCGCGGGTCGCGTGTACCGCACTGGCGACGTCCTTGGCCGCGACCCCTTCCAGCATGTCGACCAGGAGGACCGCGACCGCGCCCGCCAACAGGAGCGCGGCCACCGCGGCGAGCCGGCGCGGATGCAGGAGCCGGCGCCGCCGCACGAGGGCGCGCATGCGCATCACCGCACGGGGCGATGGGCCGGGCGGCCGGTGGGGCGGTCGGCCTGGGAGGCGGCAGGATTTCGCATTGCCGCGAAGGTAATTGACGCGGCTGGTGTGGCCGTGTCCCGCCGTCCACCTCCGCGCCGCCCCCTGCACAACATTCGGGCGCTGCGCCGAATTGCTCGCTCGACGCCCACCGGCACCGGCCCATGTTCAGTGAGGCAAGGGTTGAACGCACGGACATTGCTGGAGGAACGGTTTCGCCGGCGACCGCCGCGGGTCCCCGTCGCCCCGGCCGCCGAGGCCCGCCCCCGCAGGAGCGCGATCGACGACGCCGGGCGCTCCCGCGTCGCGCAGCCATCGCCGGCCAGTGCGGCCGTGCGGGCGGGCGAGCATCGCCGCGGGCACTTTCTGCAATCCGCAATGTCGCTCAGACCCCGTCCGTGCGCCGGACGCGGCCGTGCCGCCTGGCCGGTGCCGGGCAGCGAGCACGCCGTCCACCGTGCCGGCGACGATTTCACCCCGTGCGGCCGATCGCGCTAGAAGAGGCGGCAGGCCCTGTGGGCCGTGCCCCCCGCGTCCCCTCTGCGAAGCGTCCGCCATGACCGAAATCCGAACCGTCCTCTCCCACCCCTCCTTCGAGGCCGCGCGGGCGGACCTGCGCCGCAATCACGACCGTCTCGTCGCCGAGCTGATTGAGCTGACCGAGATCCCCGCGCCGCCCTTCATGGAGGAGCGGCGCGCCGAGGCGATGCGGGCGAAGATGACCGCCGCCGGGCTGGACGAGGTCGCGATCGACGCGGTCGGCAACGTCACCGGGCTGCGGCGCGGGCGCGGCAACGGCACCGCCGTGGTGGTGGCCGCGCACCTCGACACGGTGTTCCCGGCGGGCACCGACGTCACGGTGCGGCGCGAGGGGACGCGGCTGCTGGCGCCCGGCATCGGCGACGACACCAGCGGCCTCGCCGCGATGCTGGCCTTCGTGCGCGCGCTGGACGCCGCCGCGATCGAGACCGAGCACGACATCCTGTTCGTCGCCGACGTCGGCGAGGAGGGGCGGGGCGACCTGAGGGGCATCCGCCACCTGTTCGCCCGCGAGGACGCGGCGCGCATCGTCGCCTTCTTCACGCTCGACACTCCGTCGATGGACGAGATCGTCGTCACCGCGGTCGGCTCCAAGCGTTACCACATCGTCTTCCGCGGGCCCGGCGGGCACAGCCTGATGGCGTTCGGCACGGTGAACCCGATGTACGCGCTGGGCGCGGTGATCGCAAAGATGGCGGCAATCGAGGTGCCGCGGGAGCCGCGCACCACATTCTGCGCCAGCGTGGTGGGCGGCGGAACGTCCATCAACGCGATCCCCGAGGAGGTTTGGCTCGACGTCGACCTGCGCTCCACCTCGGCCGACGAGCTGGCTCGGCTCGACGCCACGCTCGCCGACCTCGTCGCCGCGTCCGTCGCGGCGGAGAACGCCCGCGGCTCGACCGCGAACGGCGTCGTCACGGCCGAGGCCGTCAAGATCGGCGACCGCCCCGCAGGGGCGACCGCGCCCGATGCCGCCATCGTCGCCGCCTCGCGCGCCGCGCTGACGCACTTCGGATTTCCCGCCCGGCTCGGCGCCTCGTCGACGGATGCCAACATCCCCATGAGCCTGGGCGTACCCGCGGTGAAGCTCGGCAGCGGCGGACGTGGCGGGCGCATCCACACCCTGGAGGAGTGGATCGAGCTGGAGCCGGAGGAGACCCAGCGCGGCCTCTCGGCCGGCCTCGCCGCGATCCTCGCCGTCGCCGGCCTCTCCGGGTAGCTGCCGCGCGCCGGAGTGGCCCGCCGCTCGCATGCGGCTTTACCGGGGGCGGGGTGCGCGCTCTAATGGCATGCAATCGGCGGTGTCCGCCGGTCCGCCGGCGCCCGCCAGACGAGGAGACGACATGCCCATCGGTCATCGTGCCATCGGTCGCCGCCACATGGTCTCCGCCGGCAACGCGCTCGCCGCCCGCGCCGCGGACCAGGTGCTGGAGGCCGGCGGCAACGCGGTCGACGCCGGGGTCGCCGGCGGCCTCGCCCTCGGCGTGGTGCAGAGCGACTATGTCAACATCGCCGGCGTCGCGCCGATCATGATCCGCCAGCCCGACGGCACGGCCGTCACGATCGACGGTCTCGGCGCCTGGCCGGCCGCGGTGACGCCCGATCTCTTCATGCGCGAGCATGGTGGCGAGATCCCGCTCGGTATCCTGCGCACGGTGGTTCCGGCCGCGCCCTCCGCCTGGATCGAGGCCCTGTCGCGGTTCGGCACCATGACCTTCGCCGAGGTCGCCGCCCCCGCCATCCGCCTCGCCCGCGAGGGGTTCGCGGTGCATTGGCTGCTGCACAACATGATCGCATCGCACGAGGCGGAGTACGCCAAGTGGCCGTCCAATGCGGCGATCTACCTGCCGGGCGGGCGGGTGCCCCGGATCGGTGAGCGCTTCGTCCAGAGCGACCTCGCCGCTACATTGCAGAACATGGCCGACTGCGAAAGCGCCGCGCCGGGCGACCGCCGCGCCGGCCTCGCCGCCGCCCGCGCCGCCTTCTACCAGGGCGACATCGCCCGCCAGATCGTCGATTTCCATGCGCGCGAGGGGGGGCTGTTGACGGCGGCCGACCTCGCCGGCCACCGCTCGGAGGTGGCGCGGCCGCTGCCGGCGCGGTTCGCGGGGGGAACGGTGCTGTGCTGCGGCGCCTTCTGCCAGGGGCCGTTCCTCGGCCTCGTCATGCAGCTCCTCGACCGGATGGACTGGAGCGATGTCGTCCAGGGCAGCGCCACCTACTTCCACCGCGTCGTCGAGTGCGTGAAGCTCGCCTTCGCCGACCGCGAGGCCGTCCTCGGTGATCCCGCCTTCGTCGACGTCCCGGTCGCGCGCCTGCTCTCGCCCGAGTACGCGGCCGAGCGTCTCGCCCTCTTCGATCCGCGCCGCGCCGCACCGGACATGCCGGCCGCCGGCGTCGGTACGGTGGGGCCGGTGCGCGTTTCCGAGGCGGTGCCCGCGCCGGGCGACACCTCCTACATCGCCGTGGTCGACGCGTCCGGACTTGCGATCTCCGCCACCCCGTCGGACGTTTCGTACGAGAGCCCGGTGGTCCCAGGCACCGGGCTTGTCCCGTCCTCGCGCGGTTCGGCGAGCTGGGCCGACCCGGCGCATCCCAGCTCCGTCGCCCCCGGAAAGCGCCCGCGGCTGACCCCCAACCCCGCCATCTGGGTCGACGCCGAGGGCCGGTCGATGCCGCTCGGTACCCCCGGCGGCGACGTGCAGATCCAGGCGATGGCGCAAGTGCTGCTGAACCGCGTCATCTACGGCATGGACCTCGAGGAGGCCGTCCTCGCCCCGCGCGTGGCCTCCTACAGCTTCCCCAACAGCTTTGCCCCGCACGAGAGCCACCCCGGACTGGTGCGGGCCGAGTCGCGCATCCCCGCCGCCGAGCTGGTGGCCCTCAAGGCGCTGGGCCACCGGGTCGACATGTGGGGCGATTGGACCCACCTCGCCGGCGCCGTCTGCGCCGTCGCGATGCGGCCGGACGGGGCGCTGGAGGGGGCCGCCGACCCGCGCCGCCCGACCGGAACCGCCGGCGTATGAGGCGCCGCCCGCTCCCCTCATTCGAGATCGGGCGAAATACGCTCAAAATTGCGGCGTTCAGCCTACTTCGGCAACATTTTGAGCTTGACACCTAGGCCCGACATTGACTTGCCGGCGTGTGAATGCCATTCCGATAAAAGAAAATCTATTCCGATTTTCGAAATTTCTCTTCGCCGGGTCTTCTCTTCGCCAAGGGATCGGCGGGAGGCGCTTCGTGTCGACTGTGAGACCAGCTGTCCGAACAATGGAGAAGCCCCATGACGATTGCGCGTAGTATCCTCAAGTTCACGATTGCAGCGGTGGCCGCCACCAGCCTGTCGAGCGCGGCATTCGCGGCCGACTATAGCTGGAAGATGCAGTCCAACCTCAATCCGGGCGAGCCGGGCTTCGTCGCCGCCGAGGACTTCATCGCCTCCGTCGAGGAGATGAGCGGCGGGCGCATCGAGATCGAGCTGTTCCCCAACGGCGCGCTCTTCCCGATCCCGGACGGCCTCGAGTCGATCAGCTTCGGCATCGCCGAGATGGCGGTGCTCACCGGCGGCTACTTCGCCGGCAAGATGGGCCCCATCGCCAACCTCGAGACCGGCGTCCCCGGCTCGTTGCAGACCCCGCTGGAGCGCCACACCTTCTTCTACGAGGAAGGCTTCATCGACATCGCCCGCGAGGCGTTCGCCAAGGAAGGCGTCTACTACGTCGGCCCGCAGCTCTCCTCGTCCTGGGACGTGATCTCCAAGGTGCCGCTGCGCTCCGCGGCCGACTTCGAGGGCCTCAAGATCCGCACCTTCGGGCTCGAGGCGAAGTGGTTCGAGTCCCTCGGCGCCTCGCCCGTCTTCATGGGCGGCAGCGAGATCTACACCGCGCTCTCCACCGGCGTCCTCGACGCGGCGCGCTGGTCGAGCCCGGCCGGCCTCTACAAGAGCTCCTACCATGAGGTGGCCAAGTACTACCTCAGCAACTCGCCGATGCCGGTGCCGAACAACTTCTATGCGATGAACCTGGAACTCTGGGAGTCGCTCCCCGACGACCTCAAGGCCATCATCGACAACGCCGCGATGACGTCGTCGCTGAAGTACCTCTCGCTCGCCGCCCTGACCGATGCCGACGCTCTCGCCAAGATGCAGGAAGCCGGCGTCGAGGTGACGACGATCCCGGCCGAAGAGTGGGCCGAGATGCAGAAGAAGGCCGAGGCGCTGTGGGCCGCCTACGCCGAAGAGGACGAGCTGACCGCCAAGGGCGTCGAGCTGCTCAAGGCCTACATGGCCAAGCTCGGCCGCTGACCGACGAAGGGCCGCTCCGGCTTCGGCGCGGCCCTCGTCCCACGTTTCGTCCCGCGTCGCGACCGGAGGTCAGGTGAACACATTCATCCGCATCGTCGACGCGATCGTCGCGCTGGTGGGCAAGTTCGCCGCCTACCTGGTGCTGGCGATCCTCGCCACCATCGTCGCCGAGATCGTCTACCGCGCCGTCGTCGGCCGCTCGCTCGGCTTTGCCGAAGACCTCGCCTCGTGGCTGCTGGTGGCCGTGGTCTTCCTCGGCGGCCCCTACGCGGTGCAGCAGGCGAAGTTCGTTCGTGTCGACGCCGCGTTCGAGCACTACAGCCCGCTCTGGAAGGCCCTCGTCGACACCGTCGTCTCGACCCTCCTGCTGGCGGTCTTCCTCTACGCGATGATCAAGCTCGGGTTCGACTTCGCCCACAAATCCTACGTGCAGGGCGAAGTCTCGGCGACGGGCGCCTGGAACGGCCCCGTATGGGTGCCCAAGTCGCTCGTGCCCATCGGCTGCACGCTGCTGGCGCTCGCCTGGGTCTCCCACATCCTCAAGAGCTGGCGCGACCGCAACGCGCCGCCCGCCGACCCGCACGTCGAGGTCGGGCCATGAGCGAGCAGGCGCTCGTCACCATCCTCCTCTTCGGCTCCATGTTCCTGGTGCTGGGGATCGGCGTGCCGATCGCCATCGCACTGGGCGGGCTCAGCGTCGTCTTCATTCACTTCTTCTGGTCGGACCGGGCGCTGAACCTTCTGCCGGTGCGCTCCTTCGCCGTCGCCTCCAGCTTCGAGTACCTGGCAATTCCGCTCTTCGTCCTGATGGCGGCGGTGCTGCAACGCTCCAAGATCGCCGAGGACATGTACGACACCATGCGGGTGCTGTTCGGCAACCTGCGCGGCGGCCTCGCGGTCGGCACCATCGTCATCTGCACCATCTTCGCCGCCATGGCCGGCATCAGCGGCGCGGCGACCATCGCGATGGGCGTCATCGCCATTCCCGCGATGCTGGGCCACGGCTACCACAAGGGCCTCGCGGTCGGCTCCGTGGCGGCGGGCGGCTCGCTCGGCATCCTCATCCCGCCCAGCGTCACCATGATCGTCTACGGCCTGGTGACGGGCACCTCCATCGGCCAGCTCTACGCCGGCGGCGTGGGGCCGGGGCTCCTCATCGCCGCGCTCTTCTGCGCCTACGTGCTCTTCGTCGGCTGGCGCAATCCGGCCAAGGTCGGCGGTATCGTCACGCACCCGGAGGGCGAGCGGCCCAGCAAGATCAAGGCGCTGCGGGGCATCGTCCTGCCGTTCGTCCTGATCGCGACCGTGCTCGGCTCGATCCTCGGCGGCTTCGCCAGCATCTCCGAGTCGGCCGCCGTCGGCGCGCTCGGGGCGATGATCCTCGCCGCCGTCCGCCGGCAGCTCACGCCGCGCCTCATCCACGCCGCGCTGCTGGAGACGCTGCTCCTGAGCTGCATGATCTTCTGGATCATCATCGGCGCGTCGGCGCTCGCCAACTTCTACACCGCCACCGGCGCCGCCCGTATCATCGAGGCCGCGGTCCTGGGGCTCGACGCGAACCCGTGGGTCGTCCTCGTCTCTATCCAGGTCGTGCTGCTCCTCATGGGGATGGTGCTCGATTCCACCGGCATCATCCTCATCACCGCGCCGATCTTCCTGCCGATCGTCACCGCGCTCGGGTTCGACCCGGTGTGGTTCGGCGTGCTCTACATCATCAACATGGAAATGGGCTTCCTGAGCCCGCCCTTCGGCTACAACCTCTTCTATATCCGTGCCGTCGCCCCGCCGTCGGTCGGCATGGTGGACATCTACAAGTCGGTGCTCCCCTTCCTGGGGCTGATGATCGTCGCGCTCGCCATCTGCATGGCCTTCCCGCAGGTGATCACCTTCCTGCCGGGGCTGATGTTCTGACACCCTCGACCCACACGACCCGAAGCGTCGGCCGCGCCGGGAGCGCGGGCGGGCGCCTTCCTTCCAAGGACGCAACATGAGCGGATGGCAACTCGGGATCGACATCGGTGGCACCTTCACCGACGTCGTCGCCTCGCACCCGGGGACCGGCGAAACGCGCACCGGCAAGGTGCCGAGCCGCGCCGACGACCCGATCGAGGCGCTGATCTCCGCCATCGGCGCCGTCGGCCTCGAATGGGACGAGGTCGCCGAGCTGACCCACGGCACGACGATGGTCACCAACGCCATCGTCGAGAACCGAATCGACGAGGTCGCCCTCGTGACCACCGCCGGCTTCGGCGACACGATCGCCATCGGCCGCGTGCGCCGACGCTACATCTACCACCTCGACCGCCTGCCCAAGGAACCGCCGCTGGTCCCGGCCGCGCGCCGCTTCGAGGTCGGCGAGCGGGTCGACCACACCGGCGCCGTCGTGGAGCCGCTCAGCGAGGCGGAGGTTGCGCGCGTGGTCGCGGCGGTGAAGGGGAGCGGGGTGCGGGCGGTCGCCGTCTGCCTCATCCACGGCTACCGCAACCCGGTGCACGAGCGCCAGCTCGGCGCGGCGCTGCGGGGCGTCGTCGAGCACGTCTGCCTCAGCCACGAGATCAGCCCCTCGATCCGCGAGTACGAGCGCAGCAACACGACGATCCTCAGCGCCTCGGTGATCGACCGCGTGCGCCGCTACCTCGCCAAGATCGACGCGCAGAAGCCGGACGGCTCCAGCCTCACCTTCTTTCACTCGTCGGGCGGCATGGCGGCGACGTCGGTCATCGCCGAGCAGCCGCTCCTGCTGGCGATGTCCGGACCCGCCGCGGGCGTCGGCGCGTCGGTCACCACCATGGCCGCGCTCGGGATCGACAAGGCGCTCACCTTCGACATGGGCGGCACCACGACCGATTGCTGCCTCGTGCTGGACGGCAAGGCTGAGGTCTCAAGCGACCGCGAGCTGGGGAGCCGGCGCATCCGCATGCCGATGGTCTCGGTCCACTCCATCGGCGCCGGCGGCGGCTCCATCGCCCGGCTGGCACAGGGCGTGATGCAGGTCGGCCCGCGTAGCGCCGGTTCGCAGCCCGGCCCCGCCTGCTACCAGCTCGGCGGCACCGAGGCGACGATCAGCGACGCCAACATGGTGCTCGGCTACCTCGCGCCGGACAAGACGCTCGGCAACGCCATCACGCTGAACCGCGACGCGGCGGTGGCGGTCGTCGCCCCCATCGCCGAGGCGATCGGCGTCTCGGTGGAAGAGGCGGCGCTCGGCATGCTCCAGGTCGCCAATTCCAACATGGTGCGCGCCCTCAACAACGTGACCGTGGAGCGCGGCATCGACGGGCGCGAGTGCACGCTGATCGCGTTCGGCGGCGGCGGGCCGATGCATGCCGCCGAGGTCGCCCGCCATTTCGGCATCCGCGCCGTGGTGTGCCCGGCCTTCTCGTCGAGCTATTCGGCGCTGGGGTGCGTCGCCTCGCGCATGAGCCTGTCGCAGCAGCGCACCATCAACATGCCGAGCGCGGCCTGGAAGGCGGACGAGATCGCCGCCATCCGCGCCGAGCTCGCCGAGACGCTGATGGCGCCGATGCGCGCCGCCGGCCACGACGCGGCGCACTGCGCCCTCGCCGAGGTCGCCCTCATCCGCTACAGCGGCCAGAGCTACGACGTGCCGGTCCCCGATGCGGCGCTCGGCGACCTCGGCCGCCTCACCGCGCAGTTCCGCGCCATGCACCACACGCTCTTCGGGTTCGACACCGACGAACCGTGGGAGCTGACCGCGATCCGCACCACGGTCGAGGACACGCGCCCCAAGACCGTCGCCCCCGCCCCGCAGCCGAGCGGCGAGGCCTACCGGCGCGGCGCCCGCCCGGCCTACTTCGCCGGCACCGGCTGGACCGAGACAGCCGTCCTCGACCGCGCCAAGGTCCCCGCGGAGGAGACCTTCGCGGGGCCGGTCATCCTGGAAGACGCGTGGTCCACCATCATCGTCCCCCCCGGCGACACCGCCCGCGCGGACGCCGCCGGTCATGTCCACATCGCGGTCGGAGAAGCGTGATGGCCCGTGTCGATCCGTTCATGGTCGAGGTGATCCGCAACGGCCTCTCGTCGATCGCCGAGGAGATGTCGCTCGTCGTCATGCGCGCCGCCCGCTCGCCGGTGCTGCGCGAGGCGGGGGACCTCTCCTCCAGCCTTTCCGACGCCGACGGCTTCCAGATCGCGCAGGGGCAGGACATTCCCATGCACATGGGTGTGATGAGCTTCACCATCCGCGAGTTCCTGAAGCTCGTCCCCAAAGCGCGGCTCCAGCCCGGCGACGTGTGGATGCTGAACCTTCCCGCCATCGGCGGCAATCACCTGCCGGACGTGAAGGTGATCCGCCCCATCTTCATCGACGGTGAGATCCGGGCCTTCGCCATCAGCCTCGCCCACTGGGGCGACACCGGCGGCGGCGCGCCCGGCAGCTACTTCGCCGACGCCTACGACTGCTGGCAGGAGGGGCTGCGGATCCCGCCGCTCCGGATCGTCGCCGAAGGCGTGCTCGACGAGGAGAAGCTCGGCTTCGTTCTCGCCAACGTGCGCGCGCCGGAGACCTGCCGCGGCGACCTCTTCGCCCAGATCTCCGCGACGCGCGCCGCCGAAGGCCGGCTGACCGAGATGTTCCGCAAGTGGGGCGCGGGCACCCTGAAGGAGGCGTTCGCCGCGCTGCACGACGGGGCCGAGCGGCAGATGCGCGCCGCCATCGCCGCCCTGCCGAACGGCGTCTACGAGGGCGCGGATGCGATGGACGACGACGGGCACGGCGGCCCCGGCGCCGTCATCCGCGTGCGCCTGACGGTGAAGGACGACAGCCTCGTCTTCGACTACACCGCCTCGGACGACCACGTTCCGGGGCCGATCAACACCACCAAGTACATCACCGCCGCCTCCGCCTACTACGTCGCCAAGGCGGTCTGCGGACCGGAGATCCAGGCGAGCGGCGGCTGCTACCGGCCGATCGAGGTGATCACCCGGCCCGGCTCGATCTGCGAGGCGGGGGCCGACAAGCCGGTCGTCGGCGGCAACCACGAGACCTGCCAGCGCATCGCCGACGCCGCCTTCCGCGCGCTCGAAGCCTGCGTGCCGGAGCGGCTCACCGCGGGCGGCCCCACCACCTCCGGCCTCGCCATCTTCGGCGCCACCCGCGAGGACGGCCAGTGGGTGACGCTCTACGAGACGCACGGCGGCGGCGAGGGCGCGCGGATCGACCGCGACGGCGTCGACGTCGTGCGCGCGCACATGGCCAACGTGATGAACACCTCCGCCGAGGTGGTGGAGACCGAGTACCCGGTCGACGTTCCCTTCCAGCGCCTGCGGCCGGCGTCGGGCGGGCGCGGGCGCCACAGCGGCGGCCTCGGCATGGAGCGGGCCTACCGCATGCGGGTCGACGACGTCTCGCTGACGACGATGTTCGACCGGCGCGACGTGCCCCCCTACGGCCTCCAGGGCGGCGAGCCGGGCGCACTGTTCGCGATGACGCTGACGAAGGCCGGCGCCGCGGAGGAGACCCCGCTGCCGGGCAAGAGCAACCTGCGCATCCACAAGGGCGATGTCGTCACCGTGCGCTCGTGTGGCGGCGGCGGCTACGGCGCGCCGGAATAGCTCAGCCGAACGCGCCGAGGCGCTTGGAGAGGTCGGCCGCCTTGGCGGCGAGCAGCTCGCGCACCGCCGCCGGGCCGGGCTCGGCGAAGCGCGACTTCAGCCCGCACGTGCCGAGCGCGAAGAGCACTGTGCCGTCCGGCGACAGGAGCGGCACCGCGTAGCTCAGCACGCCTGCGTCGAACTCGTTGTCGCACACGGCGAAATGCTCGGCGCGCACGGTGGCGAGTTCGGCGCGGACCGCGTCGGCGGTGGTCTTGGTGTCGCCGGTGTAGGGCGTCATCGGCCGGGCGAGCACGTCTTCGATGAACCGGGCGCTCTGGAAGGCCAGCACCGCCTTGCCGGTGGCGGCGGCATGCAGCGGCATCGTGCGGCCGGGGTTGACGATTGCCTGCGTCGGCGCCGCCGGTTCGCGCACGGCCACCGTATGCACCTGATGCTTGACGAGGCGCACGATGAAGATCGTCTGCTCCAGCTCGTGGCTCAGGGCGTCGAGGATGTCGCCGACGCGTTCCTCCAGCGTCTGTGTCGACAGGGTGGAGAGGCCGAAGCGGCGCGCCCGCGGGCCCAGCACATAGTGCTTCTCGGTGCGCGCGCGGGCGACGAGGCCGGCCTCCACCAGCGTGTTGACGAGGCGGTGGGTGGTGGCGCCCGGCAGATCCAGCTCGGTGGCGAGCTCGACCAGGACCATGCCGTCGGGCGCCTCGGCGAGCCGTTCGAGCGCCTGGAAATATCGTTCGAGCGGCCGGCTCTCGGTCTTCGACATGGTCGCCCTTCAAAATTATCGATTTTCGGAAAATGTCCGCGTCGATCGTCGCCGGCGCATGGTTGCCCCTGCGCCTTGCCGGTTCCGCGGATTTCGAAAATCAGAATATCTGTGGCGGGTGGAGAATCAAGCGGCCCGCTCAGGCGATGCGCAGGTCGCAGTCCATCTCCGGCATGGCCGCGGTGGGGATCCGCTCCGGGCGGCCGAAGATGTAGCCCTGCACCAGATGGCAGCCGTGGCGGCGAAGGTGCTCGAGCTGCAACGGCATTTCCA
The DNA here is from genome assembly GCF_022865125.1 of Acuticoccus sp. I52.16.1. NCBI lineage: Bacteria > Pseudomonadati > Pseudomonadota > Alphaproteobacteria > Hyphomicrobiales > Amorphaceae > Acuticoccus > Acuticoccus sp. I52.16.1. Next base: position 3,490,865 of record NZ_CP094828.1, read on the forward strand.
CCCCCTCGGCCAGGATCGGCACCTCCAGCGCGTTGCCCAGCGAGAGGACCGCCCGCAACACGCCGTCCGCGCGCAGGTCGTTGCCGATGTTGTCCACCAACGCCTTGTCGAGCTTGATCTTGTCGAACGGGAAGGTCCGCAGCAGGCCGATCGACGAGTAGCCCACGCCGAAGTCGTCCATCGAGACCGAGACGCCGATCGCGCGGATCGCCTCCAGCGTCGCCTGCGAGGCGGCGTGGTCCTTGGCGAAGCAGGTCTCGGTCACCTCCAGCTCCAGGCGCTGCGGCGAGAGGCCGGATTCGTCGAGTGCGGCGACCAGCGCCGGGATCAGGCCGGGGTCGGTGAGTTGCAGCGGCGAGACGTTGACGGCGACGCTGAGCGGCCGGGTCCACCGCGCGGCCTCGCGGCAGGCGGTGCGCAGCACCCAGTTGCCGAGGTCGACGATGAGCCCCGTCTCCTCCGCCTGGGCGATGAAGTCGCCCGGCATGACGAAGCCGCGTTCGGGGTGGTTCCACCGCACCAGCGCCTCGTAGCCGACCGGTGAATCATCCTCGAGGCTGACCTGGAGCTGGTAGTGCAGCTCCAGCTGGTCGCCGGCGATGGCCTCCGCAAACTCCTTGACGAAGGTGCGGCGGCGCCATGCGATCTCGTCCATGCTGCGGTCGTAGACGAGGATCGCCTGCTCGCAGGACCGGGCCTGCTGCTGTGCCAGCGCCGCGTTGTTGAGGAGGGTGCCGAGCTTCGTCCCGCTTTCGGACGTGAAGGCGACACCCACGCTGATGGCGCACGTCAGCGTGCTGCCGTCGCGACCGACGCCGGCGATGAAGGCGCCCGCCAGTTCCTCGGCTAGGGCGAGCGTCTCGTACCGGTCGCGGCTTTGGGTCAGGATGACGAACTCGTCGCCGCCGAGCCGGCCGATGAGGCACTCCGCGCCGCACTGCTCGCGCAGCCGCTCGGCGAGGTTGCCGAGGACGATGTCGCCCACGCGCTGGCCGTGCACCTCGTTGACGACGCGGAAATCGTCGAGGTCGAGGGTGAGGAGGGCGAACTCGGCCGCGGCGGGGCTGCGGCGCAGCCGGTCGGCCGCGGCGTTGCGGAACCCGTCGCGGTTGAGGAGGCCGGTGAGCGAATCGAAGCGCTCCAGATAGTCGATCGTGCGCTCCTGCTCGAGGCGCCGGCTGATGTCGCGGAAGGCGAACACGGTCAGCGGCGTCGCCGAGGCGCGCATCCGCTCGCTGCGGATGGCCAGCTCCACCGGCACCGCGCTACCGTCCACGCGCAGGATCTCCGAGACGATCAGCTTGTCCTCCGGTAGCTCGGCCGCACCGGGGACGAGGTCGCCCATCGCCATGCCGAGGAGGGCCTCGCGCGAGCGTTGAGTCATCCCCTCGAACGCGGCGTTGACCTCGACGAGGCGGCCTTCGGAGGCGACGACCATGCCGTCGACCGCGCTCTCGGTGAAATGGCGCAGGCGCGAGGCGGACAGGAGCCGGGCCTCGCGGTCGAGGATGAAGGTGCCGAAGCCGACGCTGGTGATCAGGATGCCGACGACCACCACCGCGATCGCCATGAAGCCGCGCGCGCTCTCGTCGACCGTGGCGCCGCCGTCGTAGGGAAGGGGGGCGATCCCCATCGCGCTCATGCCGATGAAGTGCAGGCTCGCGACCGTCAACGCCAGGAGGCCGGCGCTGAGCATGATGCCGCGCACGGACCCCACGTGGGCATGCGAGAAGGCGAAGACGCCGAGCCCGACCGCTGCCACCACCGAGGCGACGACCGACGGGATGTTCCACGTCACGACCGCGTTCACTGTCAGGGCGGCCATGCCGACATAGTGCATCACCGCCACCGCGGCGGCGAAGGCGAGACCGCCCATGATGCGCGGGAAGGGGATCGTCTCGCAGGCGAGGCCGAAGGCGATGCTACAGCCGATGGTCGCCAGCAGCAGCGAGGCGATGGTCAGCTCGGGGTCGTAGGTGACGGGGACGCCGGGCATGTAGGCGAGCATCGCGACAAAGTGCGTGCACCACACGGTCGACCCGGCGACGATCGCGCCCACGACGATCCACCCGATGCGGGCGGTCGACGAGCTGGAGAAGGTGCGTTGGAGCAGGCGCACCGTGATCAGCGATCCGGCTGCACAGATCACGATCGCGACCACGAGCAAGGTCAGATCGTGCTCCAACAGGATGCAAGATGCCAAGCGGTACATGAGGACTCCCAGACCGAGACCTCAAGATAGCCATGAGCGCTTGGCTCATGCTTGAGATCTTGGGCCATGAAACTGCTCGCCGCCTCGCCCTCGATCGAGCGTCACACGGATATATCATACAGAACGAGGGAAAATGGCGAAAATGGGGCGAGCGCGGGGATATAGCAGGTGTTCGTAAACTCTGAAAGGGGTGTGTGCTCTTGCAGTTAGACCGAAATGCGGCGCACTGTCTCATGCTCGACGTCGACGGAGTCGTCGTCACCGGCCGGCCGGCCGACGGAGCCGGCTGGGCGACCAGTATCGAGCGCGACCTCGGTATCACATCCCAGGCTTTGCAGGCGAAATTCTTCGCGCCCCACTGGAGAGACATCGTCACCGGCCGCCGCGATCTCGCCGCGGTGCTGGCGCAGGTGCTCCCCGCGCTGGCCCCCGGCGTGGACGCGGCGCGGTTCATCGCCTACTGGTTCGCGCACGACGCCCGGCTGGAACCGGCGGTGCTCGCCGAGTGCGCGGCATTGCGCCGCGCCGGCGTGCGCGTCCTCCTGGCGACCAACCAGGAGCATCTGCGCGCCCGCTACCTCATGGAGACGCTGGGTCTCGCCGACCATGTCGACGGGATGATCTACTCCGCGGACGTCGGCGTCGCCAAGCCGCATCCCGCCTTCTTCGCCGCGGCCGCCGCCCGCAGCCGCGTCTCCCCGAGCGAGATCGCGCTGGTGGACGACACCATGGCCAATATCACCGCCGCCCGTGCCGCGGGCTGGGCGGCACACCACTGGACGCCGGGTGCGAGCCTTCCGGCGCTGCTGGGCCGATGACTGCCGCGTCGCCTTGCAGGCCGGGTCGGGCGGATATATTCGAATAAAAAAGCGGCGCTGCGAAGAAGGAGCTGTCATGCCCAAGGCCATCATCCTCCGCAACTACGGCGGTCCCGAGGAGCTGAAGCTGGAGGACATCTCCACCCCCGAGCCGGGAGCGGGCGAGCTGCGCCTCCGGGTCACGGCCGCCGGCATCAACTTCCACGATGTGTATGTCCGCTCCGGGCTCTACCGCACCCTGGCCCTGCCGGGGATCCCGGGGATCGAGGTGGTCGGCGTCGTCGAGGCGCACGGCGAGGGCGTCACCGCGCCCGCGCTCGGCACCCGCGTCGCCTGCGTCACCGGCAAATACGGCGGCTACTCGCAGGCGGCGATCGTGCCGGCGGCGCTCGCCCTGCCGCTGCCGGACGACGTGAGCGACGAGACCGCCGCCGCCGCCACCTTGAAGGGCCTCACCGCCTGCATGCTGTTGAGCGCTTGCTACCCCGTCGCGGCCGGCACGACCGCCCTGGTCCACGCCGCGGCCGGCGGCGTCGGTCAGATCCTCACCCGCTGGGCCAAGGCGAAGGGCGCCACGGTGATCGCCACCGTCGGCTCCGAGGCGAAGGCGCAGATCGCCCGCGACTGCGGCGCCGACCACGTGATCCTCTACCGCGAGGAGGACTTCGTCGCCCGCGTGAAGTCCCTCACCGATGGCCGCGGCGTCGATGTCGCCTACGACGCAGTCGGCAAGGATACCTTCGCGGGCTCGCTCGCCTGCCTCGGAATGCTCGGCCATCTGGTGAACTACGGCCAGGCGTCAGGGCCGGTGCCGCCGCTCGACGTGTCGTCGCTGGCCGCGAAGTCGAACACGCTGGCGCGGCCGATCATCTTCCACTACGTCGCCGACCCGGCGCGGCGTACGGCCATGGCGCGCGAGCTGTTCGCGGCGATGAGCGCCGGCGTCGTCGTCCCGCGCATCGATCTGACGCTGCCGCTGGGCGAGGCGGCGGCCGCGCACCGCGCGCTGGAGGGCCGGGGCCTCGCCGGCTCGGTCATCCTGAAGCCCTGAAGCCCTGAAGCCCTGAAAACCTGAAGACCTGCGGCGCTCAGGCCCGGCGGAGCGCCGTAAGGTCGCTCCACAGGAGCCGCAGCATCTCCACCAACATCAGCAGGAAGGCGATCGGCATCATCACCGCCACGGGCCACAGCGGCCAGGTGTCGGTGCCGATCTGCATCGTCCGCCCGCTGGCGGTGGCCTTGGCGACGAACGTGCCGCTGAAATAGAGGATCGCGGCGTAGACGGCGATCTCCACCGCCAGCACCGCCGCGCCGACGGCCATCGCCCCACGCCGGGGCAGCAGGTCGGCCAGCAGCTCGAACCGGGGAAAGAGGCCCTCCTTGTGGGCGATCGGCAGCGCCCAGAAGACGATCAGCGGGAAGAGCACCCGCTCGATCAGGTTGTATCCGCCGGGGATCAGGTCGGTGTGCAGGACATAGCGGCCGAAGATGCCGCCCACGGTGATGAAGACCATCGCCAGGATGCACAATCCCGCCGCGACCCCGGCGAGGTTGCGCTCCACCGCCCACAGCATGTTCCAGACGCGCATCGCGGCCCCCTTATCGGATGTTGGCCGGCAGCCACGTCACCAGCGGCGGCCAGAAGAGCATCGCCGAGGTGACGCACACCGCCGCGACGAAGGCGAACAGCGACGTTGGCCGGAAGACCTGGGTCACCGGTAGCTTGGCGACGCTCGCCGCCGCGTAGGTGGAGAGGCCGACCGGCGGGGTGAGCAGGCCGAGGCTGATCATGAACGACGCCAGGATGCCGAACCACAGCATGTCGATCTGCGCCGCTTCCAGCATCGGCTGCACGATCGGGATGAGCAGGATGATGACCGCGATCGATTCAAGGATCATCCCGGCGAGGAAGATCACCAGCATCAGCACGCCGACCAGCAGCAGCGGCTGGTCGATCAGCGGCTCGGCGAGCGACAGCACCTGCCGCGGGATCTGCGAAAACGACAGGAAGCGCGAGAACACCTGCGCGGCGATGACGAGAAGCACCAGCATCGCGGTGATCTTGGCGGAGGTGGTCAGCGCCTCCAGGATGTCGCGCAGGCCCACCCGGCGCATCACGATCATGCCCACGAGCGCGGCGAAGGCTCCCATCGCCCCCGCCTCGCCGACCGTGACGATGCCGCCGTAGATCGAGCCGAAGACCACCGTCATCAGGAAAAGGACGAATATGAAGGAGGCGACGGTTCCGGCGGTGATCGGCTCCTTCTCGATCGGCTGATCGTCGACGAGCCGGGCCTCCGGCTTGACGTCCGGGAAGGCCCACAGGCAGCCGATGAAGACCAGCATGCACAGCATCGCCGGGCCGATGGAGGCGATGAAGAGCGCGCCGATCGGCACCAGCGTCATCGAGCCGTAGACGATGACGATGATGCTGGGCGGGATGATGGCCGACAGCGACCCGCCGATCGCCGCCAGCCCCACCGAGAAGACGCGGGTGTAGCCGGAGCGCTCCAACTCCGGTCCGGCGAGCGCGGCGAGGGAGGCCGCGCTGGCGCTGCCGGAGCCGGAGACGGCGCCCAGCATGCCGCCGGTGAGGATCGTCGCGACCCCCAGCGGCAGGCGCCGCCGTCCCGCCAGCCGGCGCCCGACCTTGAAGAGGTCGACGATGACGTCCCCCTTCAGCAGGATCTGCGCCATCAGGAGGTAGAGTGGGACGATCGACAGCGAGAAGGTCGACGCGGTGTAGAAGATGTCCTGCCCGACGAGGCCGTGCAGCACCCGCGGCCCCGCCCAGAGGTAGACGCCGACGAGCCCGGCGCCGAACAGGCACGTCGCGACCGCTTGGCCGAGGAACAGCGCCAGGACGAACCAGGCCCCGACGAACCAGAGCGTTGCTTCATGTGACATGGGGGCCGGGTACTCCGTGGACGCGGTCAGTCGGCTGGGGCGCCGAAGCGCCCCTCGGCGGTCACATTCCCAGATATTCGCCGATGCCGTCCGGCAGCACGCCGCCCTCGGCGACGATCAGCTCGGCATAGAGCTTGGCCGCCGCCTTCGCCGGATGGCCCTCGCCCTCCAGCTTCTCGATCCATTCCACCCAGGTGTCCTGCGCGGCCTTGGCGATGTGCTCCTGCATCGCGGGGTCGAGGTCGGTGACGGAGACGAAGGTGGCGCCGGCTTCCAGCGCCGCGTCGCGCACCGCGTCCATGCCCTCTTCCCACTGCGCGGCGGCGTCGAGCGACACTTGGCGCGCCGTCTCGTCGATCATGGCCTGCTGCTCGGGGCTGAACCGCTCCCAGGTCTGCGGGGTCATCGCCAGGTAGCTCTCCCACTGGCCGATCGACACGCCCTCGATGGTGTACTTCAAGAGCTGCTCCATCGAGTAGCTCTTCCAGTCGACCACGGCGAGGACGATGCCGTCGATCGTGCCGCGCGACAGGGCCTCGTAGGCCTGCGAGGCGGGCATGGTGACGGGGGTCGAGCCCAGCTTGTCGAGGACGATGGTCTGTAGCGCGGAGCCGGCGCGCATGGGGACGCCCTCGAAGTCCGCCGGTGCCTTCAGCTCCTTGCCGGTGGTGGAGATGGAGTAGGCCGCGGTGGCGCCGATGCCCCAGGCCTTCAGGCCTTTGTCGCCGACTTCATAGTCGTAGAAGGTCTTGCCCGGCGCGATTTCGGTGTCGCTGTCGAGGAGGTTCTGGAAGGCGCGCGTGACCATCACCGCGTCGGTCTCGTAGGTCGGCAGCTGGGTGATCTCGCTGAGTGGGAAGGCGCCCTCGTGATAGGGCGCGACGAGCGGGTCGACGATGTCGACGACGCCGTTCTGCAGCGCGTCCAGCTCGCGCCCGAGGCCGGTCAGTTCGCCGGCATAGAAGGCGGTGAAGCTGATATCGCCGTTGGACTTGGCCTCGAGCGCCTCGATGAACGGCTTCTTGTGGGCCGCGACCCACAGGTGAGCCGGCGGCAGCGAGGAGGCGATGGTCAGGTCCTGCGCCGTGGCGCTGGAGGCCGACGCGGCGGCGAAGAGGGCGAGTGCGGCCGAGCACGCGCCGAGACGGCGCGCGATGTTCATTGTCATGGTGGCTTTCCTCCCAGTTTGCCTCGTCTTATGGAGGCTATGGGTCCGCCGGATCGTTCTGGGCGAACCGGTCCAGTTATGCGTCGATGTTATTCTCCGAATATATTCGAACGTGAAAACCCGAGCAAGTGAAGTTGGCTTATTTATTCGAATGACATATCTTCTGATCGACGACGACCGGGCGCCCGCCCGAGCAGAGGAGTGACGAATGCCGGACGGGCGACCCGCGGCCATTCATCACGCGGTCCTGGCTGACGAATTGCAGCGCGAGATCGTCGGCGGATCCTTCCAGGTCGGCGACCTCTACCCCACCGAGGCGGCGTTACAGGAGCGCTTCGGCGCCGGCCGCTACACGGTCCGCAAGGCGCTGAAGATCCTCTCCGAGCGCGGCCTCATCGAGCGGCGGCGCAAGCGTGGCTCGGTCGTCACCTCCACCAAGCCGCTGTCGCAATACGTGCACAGCCTGCGTGACATTCGCGGGCTCACCGAGTTCGGCCGCACCACCGAGCTCAAGGTCGCCCAGCAAGGCTTCGTCGCGCTCGAGGACGACGGCGGGGCGGCCCGCTCGGCGGGGCGCTATTACCGCATCGCCGGCCTGCGCCGCCGCAGCGCCGACGGCATGCCGCTGTGCTGGTCCGACATTCTCGTCGCCGAAGCCTATGCCGACGTGCGCGAGGAGGCGCTGCGCGGGGAATCGCCGATCTACGAGCGGATCCTGGCGCGCTTCGGCCTCAAGCTCGACTACGTGGAGCAGAGCGTGTCGGCCATCCCGCTGAAGGCGGGGATGGCGTCGCTGCTGGAGGCGGACGGCGAGACCGCCGCGCTCCTCGTCTCACGCCGTTACGTCGAGACCGGCGGCACGGTGTTCGAGCGATCGCACAACATCTACCCCGGCAGCCGCTACGTCATGACCAACATGTTCCGCGAACGCTAGTCACGCGGCCGCGCGCCGGGTCTCGGCGCGGATCATCTCCGCGCCCTTCTCGGCGATGACGTAGGTCGCCGCCATGGTGTTGGCGGAGGGCATGGAGGGCATGATCGAGGCGTCGACCACGCGCAGCCCGTCCAGGCCATGCACCTTGAGGTCGGCGCCGACGACGGCATTGGGGTCGCTCGCCGGCCCCATCCGGCACGAGCTGATGAAGTGGAAGACGGTCGACCCTAGGCGCTTGGCGTAGGCGAGGATCTCGTCGTCGCTGGTGACCTCGGGGCCGGGGCTTTCGAGGCCGACGAGGTAGGGCGCCATCGCCTTCGTCTCCATCAGCCGCCGCGTCCAGCGCACGCCGGCGATGATGACGCGCCGGTCGGTCTCGTTCGAGAGGTAGTTGGGTTGTACCACCGGCGCCTCGCGCGGGTCGAGGCTCTCGGCCCGCACGTAGCCCCGGCTTTCGGGCCTCTGCTGCCAGGCGCCGCAGGTCATGCCGTCGTAGTCGGCCAGCAGGCCCGCGATGCCGCCGGAGAAGCTCGCCGGCGCGAAGGTGAACTGAAGGTCCGGCAGCTCCAGCGCCGGGTCCGACTTCCAGAACACGAACGCCAGCGACGGGCTGAGCGACAGGACGCTCGGCCGGCGCATCGCATACTTGGCGAGTTCCGCCGCCAGCGGCAGGCCGCGCACCATGCGGTTGATGGTCCGCACCCCCTTCACCCGCGCGGTGGCGCGGATCGCCCAGTGGTCCTGCAATCCTTCGCCGACGCCGGGCAGCGCGTGCACCACCGGGGCGCCCAGCACGCCCAGCAGCGCCGCGGGACCGACGCCGGAAATCTGCAGCAGGCGGGGCGAGTTGAGCGAGCCGCAACTCAGGACGACCTCGCACCGGGCGCGGATCTCCTGCACCGTGCCGTCCGGCCGCAGCACCGCGACACCCACCGCGCGCTTGCCGTCGAACAGGATGCGCTGCGCGGTCGCCTCGGTCATCACCGTCAGATTCGGCCGTTTCGATGCCGGGCCGAGGAAGTTGCGCGCCGAGCTCTTGCGACGCCCCCCCTCGATGACGCGCTGGTAGATGCCGGTGCCCGCCTGGGTGGCGCCGTTGTAGTCGTCGTTGCGGGGGATGCCGAGCTCCTGCGCGCCGGCGATGAAGGCGTCGCAGAGCGGGTGCGGCCAGTCGAGGTCGGTCACCGGCAGGGCGCCGCCGCGGCCGCGATAGGTGTCGTCGGCGAGGCCGACGCGGCGCTCGGTGCGGCGGAAGAGGGGGAGGAGGTCGTCGTAGCTCCAGCCCGGATTGCCGCGCTGGGCCCAGCTGTCGTAGTCCGCCCGCTGGCCGCGGTTGTAGCACATGCCGTTGATGGAGCTGGACCCGCCCAGGGTGCGCCCCTGCGTCGCCGGGATGCGCCGGTCGGCGGTCCCTTCGCTGGGCTCGGAGGTGAAGGTCCAGGTGTATTTCGGGTTCACCAGAGTCTTGATGTAGCCGGCCGGCATGTGGATGAACGGGTAGCGATCCCGCGGCCCCGCCTCCAGCACGCACACGGAGTGCCGCCCGTCCTCGGTCAGCCGGTCGGCCAGCAGGCAACCCGCCGTGCCGGCGCCGACGATGACGTAGTCGAACGTCCCCGCCGGCGCACTCATGCCGCGCCCGTCGCGTCGCGTGGTGTCATGGTCCCCTCCCAGGGTCGTGATTTTTATGGCGTCGTTGGGGTCAGCTGCCCGTGAATCGGGGTGAGCGCTTCTCGTTGAAGGCGGCGGTGCCTTCGCGCCGGTCGTCGGTGGCGACGAGGGGGGCGTAGGCCTCGATCTCGAACGCCATGCCGTCGCCGAGGGACATGTCGAGCCCGCGCCGCACGGCCTGCTTGGCCCGGTTCACCGCGAGCGGCGCGTTGGCGGCGATCGTCGCGGCGGTGGCGAGCGCGGCGGCCATCAGCTCGTCCGGCGCCAGCACGCGGTTGACGAAACCCCACGCGTGGCCCTCGGCTGCGGTGAACGGGGCGCCGGTGAGGATCACCTCCATCGCCCGGCGCTGCCCCATCGCGCGCGGCAGGTTCTGCGTACCGCCGGCGCCGGGGATGATGCCGAGTTTCACCTCGGTCTGCGCGAAACGGGCGGTATCGGCGGCGTAGATGAAGTCGCACGCGGCCGCGATCTCGCAGCCGCCGCCGAACGCCGCGCCGTTGACCGCGGCGATCACCGGCACCGGGCAGGCGACGATGGCGCGGGCCATCCGCTCGAACACGCGGTGCTGCGCGTTCCACGCCGCGTCCGTCATGCCGAGGCGCTGCTTCAGGTCGCCGCCGGCGCAGAACGCCTTGTCCCCGTCGCCGGTGAGGACGATGCAGCGCGCGCCGCCGGTGTCGAGCTGGTAGGCCTCGAAGACGGCGATGAGGTCGTGCCCCATCTGCGTGTCGAGCGCGTTGCGCGCCTCCGGCCGGGTGAGGGTGACGACGTCGACATGATCGCCGTGACGGGTGTGGGTGAGGGTCTGGTAGGTCATTTCGGGTGTCCGATGGTGGCGAGGCGGTCGAGCCATGGGGCGACGGGGCCCATGGTGTCGAGCGCCATGCCGGCCTCGAAGGTCGCGGCGATCGCCGCGGCGTCGGCGCCTGGGGCGAACCGCGTCAGGCAGTCGCGCCACTTCTCGAGGTGCGCGGCGGGGGGGATCGGGTCGTCGGGCGAGCCGGGATTGGCGGTGCAGGTGGCGCTGACCTCGGTGCCGTCGCGCAGCCGCAGCGTCACCGTCACCGGCGCCTTGCCGACCTCGCCGCCCTGGCCGAGCCGCCCCTCGCGCTCCGCCAGCACGATATCCCCGAAGCGGGCGCGCAGGCGCGGCCGGTCGACCGCCTCCTGGGTGAAGCTGGCGAGGTCGATGCGCCCGTCGGCGAGACAGGCGGCGATGGCGTAGGGGCCGCTGAAGAGTGCCTCCAGCGCGGTCGTCGGGTTGGGGTGGACGAGCGCGCGCGTGCCGCCGGGCGCGGTCTCGATCCGGGCCGAAGCGACATCGTCGAGGCCGATGCCGCGGGCTTGCAGCTCCAGCGTCGCGTGGATCATCTTGTGCAGCATGTAGCAGCACGGGTAGCGCTTCAGCTCGAAGCCGGGGGAGGCGATGACGTAGGGATCGCCCAGGGTGATCTCGGCCGGCCAGGCGTCCGTCTCGCCGCCCGAGTAGGCGAAGAGGAAGCCGCTCGCCTCCAGCGGTTCGGCCGCGCCTGCGAGCCCGGCGTCCGCCCACCGCACCGCGCGCAGCCCCGCCTCCGCCGCGAGGCCGACGTGCAGCGACTTGATCGGCGTGCCGAAGTTGCGGCGAATCCCGGATGCGCTGCTGGCGGCGATCGACAGCGCCGCCACCGTGGTCGCCTCCGCGAGGCCGAGGAGCCGGGCGACGCCGGCGGCCGCCCCCAGCGTGCCGAGGGTGCCGGTGGCGTGGAAGCCCAGCTCGTAGTGCCGGAAGCCGAGCGCTTCGCCCAGGCGGATCATCACCTCGGTGCCGACGCACACCGCGTCGATCAGGGCGGCGCCGGTCATGCCGTCGGGGCGGGCGGCGAGACAGGCCGTCAGCACCGGCACCGTCGGATGGCAGACCGCCTGCATGCTGACGTCGTCATAGTCGAGGATGTGGGAGGCCATGCCGTAGAGCTTGGCCGCGTCGTCGGCCATCAGGCGGCCGGGGGACCAGATCGCCGGCACCGCGCCCGGCCAGCCGTCCGGCGCGCGCGGGAGCGCGGCGCCGAGGCGCTGCACTTCCGGCTCGGTGCCGCCGGCGAGCATCACCGCCATGGTGTCGACGATCGAGGCGGTGGCGAGTTCGCGCGCGCGGCCGGTCGGCGCCGCGGTGGCGACGAAGTGGGCGAGGCGGGCGGTCGCGGCCCGCTGGGTGGCCTCGCCTGCGGTCGTGCGCTCCATGACGTTCATACGCTTCTCCTGTCCCCCGCGGGTTAGCCGATGACGCGCGCGGTGCGCAGCGTGTCGAGCGCTTCGGTGTCGTAGCCGAGGGCGGCGAGCACCGCGGCGGTGTCGGCGCCGAGGGCGGGCGGTGCCTCGCGGGCGGCGGGCCGCGCACCGTCGCCCCGCACGGGAAGCGCCACGGCGCGGTGGTCGCCGCCCCCCGCCAGCGGCAGCTCCTCCAGCATGCCGACGGCTGCGACCTGCTCGTCGGCGACCACCTGTGCGACGTCGTTCAGCAGCGAGCAGGGGGCGCCCTCCGCCCGCAGCCGCGCGACGATCTCGGCACCGGCGAGAGAGGCGGTGTGCGCCTCGATGGCGGCCTTCAGCTCGGCGCGATTGGCGACGCGCGCGGCGTTGTCGGCAAAGCGCGGGTCGGCGGTCAGCGCCTCGCAGCCGAGGCCGCGGCAGACGCTGGCGAACAGGCGGTCGTTGCCGGCGGCGATGAAGACGTAGCCGTCGCCGCACGCGAACACCTCGTAGGGGGCGGTCATCCCGACGCCGGAGCCGAGGCGCTTGGGGACCCGGCCGGAGGCGAGGTAGCTCGCGATGACGATGGACATCCAGCCGAGCCCCGTGTCGAGCAGGCTCGCCTCGACGGTGGCGCCTTCGCCGGTGCGCTCGCGGTTGAGAACCGCCGCGAGGCAGCCGAGCGCCGCCCAGACCCCGGTGCCGAGGTCGACGATGGAGACGCCCGCGCGCACCGGCTCGTCGCCGTCGTGGCCGGTGACGCTCATGATGCCCCCGAACGCCTGGATCAGCGGGTCGTAGCCGGGGAGGCCGCGCATCGGGCCGACCTGGCCGAACGCGCTGATGGCGCAGTAGATCAGCCGCGGGTCGGCCGCGCGCAGGGCGTCGGCGCCGAGGCCGACCTTCTCCGCGCTGCCGGGCTTGAGGGAATGGACGAGGATGTCCGCCTCGCCCGCCAGGCGGCGCAGGATTTCCTGGCCCTCGGGGCGCGTGGTGTCGACGCAGATGCTCTTCTTGTTGCGGTTGAGCGCCATGAAGGTGGCCGAGCGGCCTTCGGGGTCGACCGGGCTCCAGGCGCGCGTATCGTCGCCGGGGCCGACGCGCTCGACCTTGATCACCTCGGCGCCGAGGTCGCCCAGGATCTGCGTGGCGTAGGGGCCGGCGACATTCTGCGTGAGGTCGAGGACCTTGAGGCCGGCGAGGACGGTGGCGAGCATGATGCGTCTCAGTAGGAGCGGGGCAGGCCGAGGACGTGCTCGGCGAGGTAGGAAAGGATGAGGTTCGTGGAGATCGGCGCGATCTGGTAGAGGCGCGTCTCGCGGAACTTGCGCTCCACGTCGTACTCCTCGGCGAAGCCGAAGCCGCCGTGGAACTGCAGGCACGCCTCGGCGGCGGCCCACGAGGCGTCGGCGGCGAGCATCTTGGCCATGTTGGCCTCGGCGCCGCAGGGCTCGTCCGCCTCGAACAGGGCGGCGGCGCGGTGGACCATCAGCTCGGCGGCGCGCATTTGCGCGTAGGCCTTGGCGATGGGGAACTGAACGCCCTGGTTCTGGCCGATCGGCCGGCCGAACACGGTGCGCTCCTTGGCGTAGGCGACGACGGTGTCGATGAACCACTTGGCGTCGCCGATGCACTCGGCCGCCACCAGGATGCGCTCGGCGTTCATGCCGGAGAGGATGTAGCGGAAGCCCTTGCCCTCTTCGCCGATGAGGTTCTCGGCCGGCACGCGCACGTTGTCGATGAAGATCTCGGTGGTGGAGTGGTTCACCATGGTGCGGATCGGGCGGATGGTGAGGCCGTTGCCGAGCGCCTCGCGCATGTCGACGAGGAAGACCGAGAGGCCGTCGGTCTTGCGGGCGACGTCGCCGAGCGGGGTGGTGCGGGCGAGCAGCAGCATCAGGTCCGAATGCTCGGCGCGCGAGGTCCAGATCTTCTGCCCGTTGACGACGTAGTCATCGCCGTCCCGCACCGCGACGGTGCGCAGCGCGCCGGTGTCGGTGCCGCTGGTCGGCTCGGTGACGCCGAACGCCTGGAGGCGCGTCTCGCCGGACGCGATGCCGGGGAGGTAGGCGGCGCGCTGCGCCTCGTTGCCGTGCCGCAGGAGGGCGCCCATGATGTACATCTGCGCGTGGCAGGCCGAGCCGTTGCAACCGCTGCGCTGGATCTCCTCCAGGATCGCGGCGGCGGCGGAGAGCGGCAGGCCGGTGCCGCCATACTCCTCCGGGATGAGGGCGGCGAGGTACCCCGCCTCGGTCAGCGCCTCGACGAAGGCGGTCGGGTAGAGGGATGCGGCGTCGAGCTTGCGCCAGTACTCACCGGGGAAGGCGGCGCAGACCTTCCGCACGCCCTCCCGGATATCCGGGAAGCTTTCTTGAGGGTCCATCCGGACCTCCGGTTATTGTCGGACGTTTTATTCGAACATATCGACGCGAGGCTGTCGAGCCGTGCGACGTGCATTTATTCGAATGTAGCGGGTGAGGCGTCGGGGACATAGGCCTGCACGTCCTTCAGCGAGCGCAGCACGAAGCTCGACCGGGTGTGGCGGATGCCGCGCACCCGGTACAGCTTTTCACGCAGGAACGCCTCGTAGCCTTTGGTGCCGGCGACGGCGACCTTGATGAGGTAGTCGTACTCGCCGGTGGTGAGGTGGACCTCCAGCACCTCCGGAATGTCGCGCATCGTGCGGCCGAACGCGTCGAGGATCTCGTCGTCGTGTCGCTCGAGGATGACCTCGATCATGACGATCTCCGGCGCGCCGAGCAGCGCCTGGTCGAGCACCACGGTATAGCCGCGGATGATGCCCTGCTCCTGCAACCGCTTGACCCGCTGCCAGCAGGGGCTGGCCGAGAGGCCGACCTTCTGGGCGAGCTCGGCGTTGGAGATGCGGCCGTCACGCGTCAGCTCGCGCAGGATCTGCTGGTCGATACGATCGAGGGTCGATGGGGGCATGGGCGAAAGAAATGGCTGCCGGATGGGAAATCGGAAGAATGATCTTCGATATATTCGGCCGTTTTGTCCAACTTCAAAAGGATCTTTCTGCGGCGGCCCACTACCCTCCACGGTGAGGAGGACGCGCCGATGCGGTTCATCTGCCACGACCCGTTGAACGTCGCCTGCCGCGTCATGGACATGGCGCGCCGGGCCGGGATCGAGATCGACAGCCTGTCGCTGACGCGACGCGAGGACGGCACGAGCATATTCGACTGTGCTATCCTCGATCCGGGTGCGGACCAGGCCCGGCTCTTCGAGGCCCGCGTCGCCGTGCTGCTCGACCAAATCCCGGAGGGGGTGGATGGCTGACGAGGTCTCGCCGAGGCTTCACGTACCGGCGCCGGCAATCCGTCCCGGCGACGATCCGGATTTCTCCCACGTCGCGATCCCGCGCGCCGGTGCGGTGGACCGCCCGCCGCCCGACACCAGCCCCGAGGACATGCGCGGCCTCGCCTTCTCGATCATCCGCGTGCTCAACCGCAACGGCGAGGCGGTGGGCCCGTGGGCGGGCACGCTGGAGCCGGACGCGCTGCTGGCGGGCCTGCGCGACATGATGCGGCTGCGCACCTACGACGCGCGCATGCTGACGGCGCAGCGTCAGGGCAAGACCTCGTTCTACATGCAGCATTTGGGCGAGGAGGCGATCGCCTGCGCCTTCCAGCGGGCGCTGCGCAAGGGGGACATGAACTTCCCCACCTATCGCCAGGCGGGCCTGCTGATCGCCGCCGGCTACCCGCTCGTCGAGATGATGAACCAGGTCTACTCCAACGACGGGGACCGGCTGCGCGGGCGTCAATTGCCGGTGATGTACAGCTCCAAGGAGCACGGCTTCTTCTCGATCTCCGGCAACCTCGCCACGCAGTACGTGCAGGCGGTGGGGTGGGCGATGGCGGCGGCGATCAAGGGCGATGCCAAGCTTGCCGCCGCCTGGATCGGCGACGGGTCGACCGCCGAGAGCGACTTTCACGGCGCGCTCGTCTTCGCCTCGACCTACAAGCCGCCGGTGATCCTCAACATCGTCAACAATCAATGGGCGATCTCGACCTTTCAGGGGATCGCGCGGGGCGGCGCCGGCACCTTCGCGGCGCGCGCGCACGGCTTCGGCCTGCCGGCGCTTCGGGTCGACGGCAACGACTTCCTCGCCGTCCACGCCGCGGCGCAATGGGCGGTGGAGCGGGCCCGGCGCGACCTGGGGCCGACGCTGATCGAGTTCGTCACCTACCGGATGGGCGGGCACTCCACCTCCGACGACCCGTCCGCCTACCGCCCCAAGGAGGAGGGGACCGCCTGGCCGCTGGGCGACCCGATCCTGCGCCTGAAGGCGCACCTCATCGCCGCCGGCCACTGGTCGGAGGAGCGCCACGTGCAGGCGGAGGCCGAGATACAGGCCGAGATCGTCGCCGCGCAGAAGGAAGCCGAGGCGATCGGCACGCTGCACACCGGCCGCCGCCCCAGCCCGCGCGACATGTTCGAGGACGTCTTCGCCGAGATGCCGCCGCACCTCGTCCGGCAACGTCACGAGGTCGGCTACTGACATGGCGCGGATGACGATGATCGAGGCCATCCGCGACGCGCACACGCTGGCGATGGAGCGCGACGAGGACGTCGTCGTGATGGGCGAGGACGTCGGCTATTTCGGCGGCGTGTTCCGCTGCACGGCGGGCCTGCAGGCGCGCTTCGGGGTGTCGCGCTGCTTCGACACGCCGATCAGCGAGCTCGGCATCGTCGGCACCGCGATCGGCATGGCGGCGTACGGGCTGAAGCCGATCGTCGAGATCCAGTTCGCCGACTACATGTACCCGGCCTACGACCAGATCGTCAGCGAGGCGGCGCGGCTGCGCTACCGCTCGGCGGGGGAGTTCACCTGCCCGATGGTGGTGCGCATGCCGACCGGCGGCGGCATCTTCGGCGGGCAGACGCACAGCCAGAGCCCGGAGGCGCTGTTCACCCACGTCGCGGGGCTGAAGACGGTGGTCGCCTCCAACCCGCGCGACGCCAAGGGGCTGCTGCTGGCGGCGATCGCCGACCCGGACCCGGTGATCTTCCTGGAGCCGAAGCGGCTGTACAACGGCCCGTTCGACGGGCATTTCGACCGCCCGTCGGTGCCCTGGTCCAAGCATCCCGCCGGCGAGGTGGAGGAGGGGTACTACGAAGTGCCGCTCGGCAAGGCGGCGGTGGTGCGTGAGGGGGCCGACGCGACGTTGATCGCCTACGGGACGATGGTGCATGTGGCGCTGGCGGCCGTCGAGGAGAGCGGCGTCGACGTCGAGGTGATCGACCTGCGCACCCTTCTGCCGCTCGACCTCGAGGCGGTGACCGCGTCGGTGGCGAAGACGGGCCGGTGCATCGTCCTGCACGAGGCGACGCTGACCTCGGGCTTCGGCGCGGAGGTGGCGGCACTGGTGCAGGCGGAATGCTTCTACGCGCTGGAGGCGCCGGTCCTGCGCGTGGCGGGCTGGGATACGCCCTATCCGCACGCCCAGGAGTGGGACTACTTTCCCGGCCCGGATCGCGTGCGCCGCGCGATCGACCGGGTGATGGAGGGCTGAGCGATGGCCGAACGGACCTTCCGCCTGCCCGATATCGGCGAAGGCATCGCCGAGGCCGAGATCGCCGACTGGATGGTCGCGGTCGGCGACCTGATCGCCGAGGACGACGTCATCTGCGAGGTGACGACCGACAAGGCGACGGTGGAGATCCCCGCCTCGGCGAGTGGCCGCGTGACGTGGATCGCCGGCAAGGCGGGCGACGTGGTCGCCATCGGCGGCGACCTCATCCGCATCGAGACCGACAGCGCCGCGGCGCCCACCGAGACACGCGCCGAAACGCCCTCCGAGACGCCGGCGCCGGCCGAACCCGCTGCCGCCGCCGAGACGTCGACCGACACGGCGCCGCCCGTCGAGGCGCCAGCCCGGCCCGCCGCCCCCGAAGCGTCGCCGGCGAAATCCGCCGTGCCCGAAGCGCCGCCGCGCCGCCGAACGGGCGGGCCGCGGGCGGCGGCGATGGCGGTCGGAGCGTCGGGGCGGCCGTTGGCGGCGCCCTCGGTCCGGGGACGGGCGCGCGACCTCGGCATCGACCTGCGCCGGGTGCGCGGCACGGGACCGGCCGGGCGCGTCCTGCACGAGGACCTGGAGGATTACCTCGCCCACGGCAGCGGGCCGGGCGGCGGCGGCGCGGGACGGATGGAGCGGCCCGGTACCGAGGACGTGCGCGTCACCGGCATCCGCCGCACCATCGCGGAGAAGATGTCGCTCTCCAAGCAGCGCATCCCCCACTTCGCCATCGTCGAGGAGGTGGAGGTGGAGGCGCTGGAGACCCTGCGCGCCCGCCTCAACGCCCGCTTCGGCGAGGCGCGCGGCCGGTTGACGCTGCTCCCCTTCCTCATCCGCGCGCTCGCCGAGGCGATCGTCGACCATCCGGAGGTGAACGCCCGCTACGACGACGAGGCCGGTGTCGTCACCCGCCACGGTGCGCTGCACGCCGGCATCGCCACGCAGACGCCCGCCGGGCTGATGGTCCCGGTCGTGCGCCACGCCGAGGCGCTGACCCTGTGGGAGACCGCGCGCGAGATCCGCCGGCTGTCCGACGCGGTGCGCGAGCGGCGCGCCTCGCCCAAGGAGCTGGCCGGGTCGACGCTGACGGTGACCTCGCTCGGTCCGCTGGGGGCGGTGGCGACGACGCCGATCATCAACCACCCGGAAGTCGCGATCGTCGGCGTCAACAAGATCATGGTGCGGCCGGTGTGGAACGGGTCGGAGTTCGTGCCGCGGCGGATGATGAACCTGTCGTGCAGCTTCGACCACCGCGTGGTCGACGGTTACAACGCGGCAGAGTTCGTCGCGACCGTCAAAGGGCTCGTCGAGGAGCCGGCGATGCTGTTCATGGAGTGGCGCGATGCGTGAGGCGGGGCGATGAACGAGCTGCGCTGCGCCCTGGTGGTGATCGGCGGCGGGCCGGGCGGCTATGTCTGCGCCTCGCGCGCCGCGCGGCTGGGGGTCGACACGGTGCTCGTCGAGGCGGGGCGCGTCGGCGGCACGTGCCTCAACATCGGCTGCATCCCGTCCAAGGCGCTGATCCATGCCGGCGAGCTTTTCGCGCGGGCGAACCGGCAGGCGGGGGAGGGGATGCACGGCATCACCGTCGCCGCGCCGACGCTCGACTTCGCCGGCACGCGCGAGTGGATTCACGGGGTGACGGGGCGGCTACGCTCCGGCGTCGTCGGCCTCCTGGCAAAGAGCGGCGTGAAGACGCTGAACGGGCGCGCGCGCTTCGTCGACGGCAAGACGTTGGAGGTGCGCGGCGACACCGGCACGACCATCGTCCGGGCCGACAACGTGGTGATCGCCACCGGCTCGCGCCCGGTCGAGTTGCCGGGCCTGCCGATCGGGGGGCGGGTGATCGACTCGGCCGGCGCGCTGGCGCTTGACGCGGTGCCGGGGCGCCTCGCGGTGGTCGGCGCCGGCTATATCGGCCTGGAGCTGGGCACGGCGTTCGCCAAGCTCGGCAGCCGGGTGACGGTGGTGGAGGCCGCGCCCGCGATCCTGCCGCAGTACGACGAGAAGCTGACGCGCCCGGTGCGCCGCCGCCTCGCCCAACTCGGCATCGACCTGCGCCTGGAGACGAAGGTGACCGGGTGGGACGAGGCCGCCGGGCGCCTGTCGCTGGAGGGCGGGCCGGCGTTGGAGGCGGACCGCGTGCTCGTCACGGTCGGCCGCACGCCCAATTTCGACGGACTCGGGCTCGACGAATTGCGGCTGCGGACGGACGGAGCGGCGATCCAGGTCGACGACCGCTGCCGCACCTCGATGCGCGGGGTGTACGCCATCGGCGATGTCACCGCCGGGCCGATGCTGGCGCACCGCGCGATGGCGCAGGCCGAGGTCGTCGCCGACGTCGTCGCCGGCCACCGCGCCGAATGGGACAAGGTGGCGGTGCCGGCGGTCTGCTTCACCGACCCGGAGATCGCCGTCGTCGGCCTGCTGCCGGAGGAGGCGGCGGCGGCCGAGGCGGTGGTGACGCCGGAATTCTCGTTCCGCGCCAGCGGCCGCGCGCTGACCTTGGACGACACGGAAGGCTTCGTGCGGATCGTGGCGCGGGCGGCGGACCATGTGATCCTCGGCGTGCAGGCGGTGGGGCCGGGCGTCTCGGAGCTGCTCGCCGGGTTTACCCAGGCGGTGGAGGCGGGGCTGCGGCTGGAGGACGTCGCGGCGACGATCCACCCGCACCCGACATTGAGCGAGGCCTTCCAGGAAGCCGCGCTCGCGGAAGTGTCGATGGCGAACCACGGCTGAGGCGGTCCGGCCGGCGTCGGAAGCCTTGCCGGCAGGGGCGAAGAGCCCGCATCATGGGCCGATGAGCGACCGAGATGCACCCGAGTTCCGACTGCGGCTGGTGTTCGGCCCCGACGCGATGATCGGGCCGGGCAAGGCGGAGCTCCTGGAACGGATCCGGGCCACCGGGTCGATCGCCGCGGCGGGGCGCGAGATGGGCATGAGCTACAAACGCGCCTGGCAGCTCGTGGAGACGCTGAACGGGATGTTCCGCGAGCCGCTGGTGGAGCGCACGCGCGGCGGCGCCAAGGGCGGCGGCGCGGCGATCACAGCCACCGGCGAAGCCGTCATCGCCGAGTATCGCGCGCTGGAGGCGCAGGCCCGGAACGCCGGCGCGCCGCATGCGGCACGGCTGCGGGGGCTCCTGAGGGATATTCCCGGCCGAACATAACGCTTGCTCGCCGGTGGGAGGGTCTGCGATATTCCCGCGTGAACATATCGACTCGAGGATCCCTTCCATGACGAGATCGGCGAACTCTCGACGCGACCGCCACCCGCGCCTCGCCTTTGGTGCGGCTGCGCTGGCGACCTTCGTCGCCGGCGTCGCGGCGCATCCGGGCGCGGCCACGGCGGACACGGATGCGGTGACGGTCTTCGCGGCGGCGAGCCTCACCAACGCCATGGCCGAGATCGAGACGGGATTCGAGGCGGCGAGCGGGCATGACCTCGTGGTGTCGCTCGCCGGCTCCTCGGCGCTGGCGCGGCAGATCCAGCAGGGGGCGCCGGCGGACGTCTTCATTTCCGCCAACCCCGGCTGGATGGATGCGCTGGAGGCGGACGGCCTGCTGGAGGAGGGGAGCCGCTTCGACCTCCTGAACAACGCGATCGTGCTCATCGAACACGGCGCCGACGCCGATCCGGTGACGATCGATGCCGAACTTGACCTCGTCGGCCTGCTGGGCGACGGGCGCCTGGCGATGGCGCTGGTCGACGCGGTGCCGGCCGGAATCTACGGCAAGGCCTCGCTGGAGAGCCTCGGCCTGTGGCCGGCGGTGGCGGCGCACGTCGCGCAGTCGGACAATGTGCGGGCGGCGCTGGCACTGGTGGCGACCGGCGAGGCGCCCTACGGCATCGTCTACGCCACCGACGCCGTCGCCGAGGACGACGTGACGGTGGTGGGCACCTTCCCGGCCGACTCGCATCCGCCGATCGTCTACCCCGCGGCGGACCTCGCCAACCGCGACACTCCCGCCGAGGCCGCCTTCCTCGACTACCTGCGCGGTCCCGAGGCGCGCGAGGCGTTCGAGCAGCAGGGCTTCGTGGTGCTGCCGCGATGACGCGGGCGGCCGGCGCGCGTTTTCGGCCGGCGTGTCGCGTCGCGGCATGATCGACACGGCGCCTCGTGCTATCACCGGCGCATGACGACCGACCCGTTCACCCGCCAACTCGACTTCCTCAACACGATCGACGCCCTGAAGGGGATCGACCGGGCTTCGCCGATCATCGATCGCAGCCGGCGCGAGAATTCGGCCGAGCACTCCTGGCACATCGCCATGTACGCTCTGGTGCTGGAGGACCATGCGCCCGAGGGGGTCGACATCGGCCGCGTCGTGCGCATGCTCCTGATCCACGACATCGTCGAGATCGACGCCGGCGATCTGCCGATCCACGGCGCGCACGACTTCGCCCGGCAGGCGGAGCTGGAGCGGGCGGCGGCCGAGCGGATCTTCGGCCTGCTGCCGCCCGAGCAGGCGGCGACCTTCCATGCCTTGTGGCACGAGTTCGAGGCGGCGGAGACGCTCGACGCGCGCTTCGCCAAGTCGCTCGACCGGTTGCAGCCGATGATGCAGAACATCGCCACCGGCGGCGGCACGTGGACGACCTATGCGGTCGACGAGCGCCAGATCCTCGACCGTTGCGGCCCGTCGATCTCCGGCGGCTCGCCGAGCTTGTGGCAGAAGACGAGAGACCTCGTGCAGAAGTTCTTCCAGACGGCGTAGGCGGGCGCGGGCGGCCACGGCGTCCGGCTCGGCGCGGAGGTCACAGCGGCGCGCGCTCTTCGGCCCGCGCGCGATCTCGTGAAGGACGGTGAACGAAGGGTGTGATATTGCAAGACCTACGGAATAGGACTTGAATAACCCATCCCCCTTCGCAAGTCGGCAGGTTACGAGAATGAGAGGCGTCATTTCCGCCATCGTGGTCGCGATCGTCGCAGCGTGCGCCGTGCCTCAGGCGGCGCATGCGCAGACGTCGACGCAAGCCGGCACCTACAACGGGCACGCCCTCCCGGAGGCGACGAAGCGGCGGATGAAGGCGACGAAGGCCAGCATCCCCGCCAAACTGCGCCGGACTCTGGACGAGTTGAAGGCGCAGCGCCTGGTGCCGGCGATGAAGCGGACGGCCGCGCGCTACGGGATCGACCCGATACACATTCTCGCCGCCGTCGTCGGCGAGCACGTCTTCAACTACGACATTCGCGACAACTTGCAGGAGGTCGCCCTGCATTATGCGCGGCGGCTGCGCACGACCACCTTCTCGTGCGGCGGCGTGCCGCTGGAGACGGTGCTCGAGCTGCCGCAGTTCCGCGGCTGCAAGGGCAGCTCCAACAGCTACTGGACCTGCGTCGAATCGACCTGGTACGCCAGCGTGCGGGGGCGCACGGTCGGCCGCGAACGCCTGCCGCGCCGCAACCTGACCGAGTCCTGCTTCAACCCGTTCGCGACCGGCCAGACCTACGGCCTCGGCCAGCTGTCGCCGGTGACGGCCCTGAAGATGATGGACACGACCAAGCTTCCCAAGATCACCTACAAGGATGCCGACGCGCTCTACGAGCGGATCCTCGACCCGGACGAGTCCATCAACGTGATCGCCGCCGTCATCGTCGATTCGATCGCCGCCTACCGCGCCGTCGGGGTGGACATCTCCGATCGTCCGGGCATCACGGCGACGCTCTACAACGTCGGCAATCCCTGGGCGCGGGCCCGCAAGTCGCGCGGGCGTCCCAAGGTGAACTACTACGGCGCCTACATCGAAGACCACATCGCCGTCCTGGAAGACTTCCTGAACTGACCCCCCGGCCGGGCGGCGCGCGGCCGTCCGCGGCCGACGCCGGCGTTCGGCGAAGGGGGCGTCCGCTGCGGCCTCATGGGCGATTGGCTTTCGGGGCCATCCGGGCGAAAAGCATCCTTGACCGGGGGCGGCGGCGATCGCACGTGTCCCGGTGATGACAAGGCATGATCGGCTGTTTCGTGGATAATGTAGCGTGAGAACCATTCGTCTCGTTCTGTGGGGTCTCGTCCTGGTCGTCGGCGCGGTGGTCGCGGGAGTGACCGTGGGCCGCCTCCTGACCGACGAGCCCGTCGTCGCGAGTGGTTCGCTGGGCGCCGCGCAACAGCGTGCGAAGTACGAGAACGCCGGCGGCCCCTTCGACGCGGTCGACACCAAGGGCGAGCCGGTGAGCGCCGCCGACCTCGAGGGCAAGCCGCGGGCGATGTTCTTCGGCTTCACCCACTGTCCGGACGTGTGCCCCACCGCGATGCTGGAGGCCCAGCAGTGGCTGGACGCGCTGGGCCCGAAAGCCGGCGACATCAACATCGTTTTCGTCACCGTCGACCCCGAGCGCGACACGCCGGAGATCCTGGATCAGTATATCGGCGCCTTCGACGAGCGGATCATCGGGCTTGTGCCGACCAGCGAGCAGGCGCTCGCTGCGATGGCCGAAGGCTACGGGATCGTCTACAACAAGGTGCCGCTGGGCGAGGGCGACTACACGATGAACCACACGGCCGACACGCTGCTGTTCGACGCGGACGGCACCTATGCCGGGTTCATCCCCTTCACGCCGTTCTCGGCGCGGCAGAGCGAGGAGCTGACCGCACAGGCGACGAACAAGGCGGTCGAGCAGTTGAAGGACCTGGTGGGCGGGTGAACACGGCGGCGACCATCTCCATCACGGCGGCGATCTTCCTGCTCGCCCTGGCCGTGACGATGTGGGTGACGATGGGCGCCACGATCTTCGGCGTGATCGCCCAGTTCGGCCAGCTCATCTGCGGCTGACCTCCCCAGCCACGCCACCCCGCCATCGCATCCCATGGTCCAGCGCGTGCGAAACGCCGCGGCCTCGTCACGTATCGCGCGCCGTGTGGCGGCGGGGGCCGTGTTCGGGGACGGGGCGGCGTGCGGCGGCACCGCGGCCGTGTCCGGCCGCTTCCGCACGGCCCCTCCGTGGTTTTCGCCGGGGCGGCGGCAGGCTAGAACCGCTCCATGTCACGCCTTCTTCCTCACCTGATCCCCTGCCGCACCGCGGGTCGGCGCCGATGACACGGCTCGACGTGGCGCTGGTGGAGCGCGGCCTCAGCCGCACGCGCAGTCAGGCGCGCGAGGCGATCCTGCGCGGGGTGGTCCGGGTCGACGGGGCAGTCGTCACGCGTGCGGGGCATCGCGTCGCCCCGCAGGCGCGGCTGGAGACCGAGGGCGAGACCTATGTCAGCCGCGCCGCACACAAGCTCGTCGCGGCGCTGGATCACTTCGCGATCGACCCGGCGGGCGCGCACGCGCTCGACATCGGCGCCTCGACCGGCGGCTTCACCGAGGTGCTGCTGGCGCGCGGTGCGGCGCACGTGGTGGCGCTCGACGTGGGGCGCGACCAGCTCGTCGCCGCGCTGCGGCGGGACGCCCGCGTCACCGTGATGGAGGGCTTCAACGCGCGGGCGCTGACCGCGGCGGACCTTGCGTACGCGCCCGACCTCGTCGTGTCGGACGTGAGCTTCATCTCGCTGCGGCTGGCGCTGCCGCCGGCGCTGCGGCTCGCGGCGCCGGGGGCGCGCCTCGCCGCGCTGGTGAAGCCGCAGTTCGAGGTCGGGCCGGCGCACATCGGCAAAGGCGGCCTCGTGAAGGACGAGGCGGCGGCACGGCTGGCGCTGGACGAGGTCGTCGCCGCCGTCACCGCCTGCGGCTGGCGGGTCGCCCCGCCGATCCCGTCGCCCATCGAAGGCGGCGACGGCAACCGCGAGTGGCTGATCGCGGCGGAACGCGACGCCGGGGCGCGGCCGTGAGCTGCGCCCCCGTCGGCACCTGCGCGCTCTTCGGCCGCTGCGGCGGATGCAGCGCGCTGGATCGTCCGGCCGACGTCTACGCGGCCGGCAAACGGGACGCCGTGGTGGCCGCGCTCGCCGCCCGCGGGATCGAGGCCGAGGTCGCCCCGCTGGAGCGGATGCCCTTCGCCAGCCGCCGGCGCGCCACCTTCACCGCCGTCTCCGACCGGGACGGCACACGGGTCGGCTACCAGGCCGCCCGCTCGCACGAGGTGATCGACGTCGCCGCCTGCCCGGCGCTCGACCCGGCCCTCGCCGCCGCGCTCCCCGAGATCCGCTCGCTGGGCACCGCGGCGGCGAGCGGCGGGCGCGCGCGCCTCACCGCGACGCTGTGCGACAATGGGATCGACCTCGCCATCACCCGCGAGCGCGCCAAGCCCGCGAAGGGGCCGAAGGGGAGGCGCCGGAGCAAGGCCGACAAGGCGCGCCCGCTGCTGGTGGAGGCGCAGAGCCTGCTGCGCGTCACCGTCGACGGGGAACTCGCCATCATGCGCGAGCCGCCGCTGGTGCGCTTCGACGGAGTGGACGTCCCGTTTCCGCCCGCCGCCTTCCTGCAGGCCAGCCGCGCCAGCGAGGCGCGGATGACCGAGCTGGTGCTCGCCGGCGTCGGTGCGGCGGGCACGGTGGCGGACCTCTTCTGCGGCCTCGGCACCTTCGCCGTGCCGCTCACGCGCCAGGCCAAGGTGCTGGCGGCCGAGCTGGACGGCCCGGCCCTCGATGCGCTGGAGGCCGGCATGGGCCGGACCGCCGGGCGCCGCGGCCTGACCGCGGAGCGGCGCAACCTGATGCACCACCCGCTCGGCGCCAAGGAGCTCACCATGGAGGCGGTCGTCTTCGACCCGCCGCGCGCCGGGGCGGAGGCGCAGGCCGTCGCGCTCGCCCAGACCCGCGTGCCACGCGTCGTCGCCGTGTCGTGCGAGCCGCGCACCTTGGCGCGCGACCTCGCCATCCTCGTCGCCGGTGGGTATAAAATCACGCAGGTGGTGCCGGTCGACCAGTTCGTCGGCACGGACCATATCGAGGTGATCGCAACGTTGGAGTGACGCGATGACACCGGTGGAGCGCTTCGCCTTGCGCGCCCGCTTCGGGCTCGCCCAGGCCGCCCGGGTGGGGTGGTACGCCTCCCAGAACGCCGCGGGCGTGCGGGTCGGCCGCGAGGCGGGGCGAGACCTGCCACCCCCGCCCAAGCCGGTGATCGAGGCGCCCGCCGGCATCCCCGACCGTGCCACGCTGCTGCGCCACGTGCGCAAGCTCCTGGTGCGCGACCTCGCCAACGTCGAGGCGGGGCTCTACCCGATGCCGACCGACGAGCCGGACGGCCTGCGCGGCCTGCTGGCCCGGCGCGACATGTACCTGAGGGACATCCCGAGCATCGTGCGCCGCCGGGCCACCGGATCGCACCAGGAGGTCGACCGGTCCGAGGGCAAGCGCCCGCGCTACTACATGCAGAACTTCCACTTCCAGACCGACGGCTGGATGACCGAGGACTCCGCCAGGCTCTACGACACGCAGGTCGAGACGCTGTTCTTCGGCGCCGCCGCGGCGATGCGCCGCCAGGGCCTGGTGCCGATCGCCGACATGGTCCGCACCCGCGACCAGCGCAGCCTGCGCATGCTCGACGTCGCCAGCGGATCCGGGGCCTTCCTGCGCGACGTGCGCCTCGCCTTCCCGCGGCTGCCGGTGATCGCGAGCGACCTGTCCGAGCCCTATGTGCGGCTGGCGCGGGGCAAGCTGGCGCCGCGGCCCGGAGCGGGCGCGGTGGTCGGCGCGGCGGAGGGGCTGCCCTTCCGCTCCGACGCGTTCGACATCGTCTCCACCATCTACCTCTTCCACGAGCTGCCGCCGAAAGTGCGGCCGCTGGTGGCGGCGGAGATGGCGCGCGTTGTCGCACCGGGCGGCCGCATCGTTGTCATCGATAGTTTGCAAACCGGTGATACCGCTGAATTGGATGGCTTGCTCGAGTTGTTCCCCCAGCTCTTTCATGAGCCGTACTATCGCTCCTACTTGACTGAGGACGTAAGTGCACTATTCGCTGCTGCTGGGCTCGAGCTTATGGCCAGTTGGCCCGCGTTCCTCTCTAAGGTGCAGCTCTTCCAAAAGGTGCAACGCTGAGGAGTGGTCCGTCGCGTACGTTGGCCGGATCAGAGTTTTCACCTGGGACGCCCCGTTGTGGCGGCGAGGCTGAAATGAAGCGTTTGCCGAATGGGTTTCGCAAGACCGCTCTCGTGGTCTTGGGTATCGTGTGCCTCGTGGTCGGGGCGATCACCGCGCCGACCCCACTGCCGACCGGCGTGCCGCTGCTGGCCATCGGCATCGTCCTCCTCGTCACCATATCGGCCACCGCGCGCCTCTACGTGCGCCGTCTACGCGCGGCGTCGGCTCCGGTGGACCGCGGCTTCGCCTTCGTGGAGACGCGCACGGCGCGGCCGATGTCCATCGTGCTGAAGCGCACGCGCCCGCTGGCACGCAAGATCGAGGCGAAGGCGGCGATGAAGGCGGCCACCGCGGCGCTGCAGTCGGTGCGCCACCGCAAGGACCGCCCGTCCACGGCCGGCCAGCCCGACTGAGCGGCCCATTAACAAGACCGTTTGACGGCTTCGCGGCGTTGACCCAGAAGGGTGGCAAACCTCTGGAGGAACCGTCATGGCCGAGCGAGACCCCGGCTTCAACACCCTGTCCATTCACGCCGGCGCGCAGCCCGACCCGACCACCGGCGCCCGCGCCACGCCGATCTACCAGACGACGTCGTTCGTGTTCGACGACGTCGACCACGCCGCGTCGCTGTTCGGCCTGCAGGCGTTCGGCAACATCTACACCCGCATCACCAACCCGACGAACGCGGTCCTGGAGGCGCGGGTCGCGGCGCTGGAAGGTGGCACGGCCGCGCTCGCCGTCGCCTCCGGCCACGCCGCCCAGCTCAACATCCTGCACACGCTGATGCATCCGGGGGCCGAGCTGGTCGCCTCCAACAAGCTCTACGGCGGCTCGATCAACCAGTTCACCCACTCGTTCAAGAACTTCGGGTGGAATGTGAAGTGGGCCGACGCGGACGACCCGGCCTCCTTCGCGGCCCAGGTCACCGACAAGACGCGGGCGATCTTCATCGAATCGATCGCCAATCCCGGCGGCGTGGTGATGGACATCGAGGCGATCGCCAAGGTGGCCAAGGACGCCGGCGTGCCGCTCATCGTCGACAACACGATGGCGACCCCCTACCTCATCCGCCCGTTCGAGCACGGTGCCGACATCGTCTGCCACTCGGCGACCAAGTTCCTGGGTGGTCACGGCAATTCCATCGCCGGCGTGATCGTCGACGGGGGCACCTTCAACTGGAGCGGCGACAAGCGCTACCCGATGCTCTCCGAGCCGCGCCCCGAGTACGACGGGATGGTGCTCGCCGAGACGTTCGGCAACTTCGCCTTCGCCATCGCCTGCCGCGTGCTGGGTCTGCGCGACCTGGGCGCGGCGCTGTCGCCGATGAACGCCTTCCTGGTGCTCACCGGCATCGAGACGCTCGCGCTGCGCATGCAGCGTCACTGCGAGAACGCGCAGAAGGTGGCCGAATTCCTCGCCGGTCACCCGAAGGTGTCGTGGGTGAGCTATCCGGGCCTGCCGGGTGACAAGTACAATGCGCTCGCCAAGAAGTACTGCCCCGACGGTGCCGGTGCCGTGTTCACCTTCGGCCTTGCGGGCGGCTACGACGCGGGCGTGTCGCTGGTGTCCAACCTCGAGCTGTTCTCGCATCTGGCCAACATCGGCGACACGCGCTCGCTGGTGATCCACCCCGCGTCCACCACGCACCGCCAGCTGTCGGACGAGGCGAAGGTGAAGGCGGGCGCGGGCCCGGACGTGGTCCGCCTGTCGGTCGGTATCGAGAATGCCGAGGACATCATCGCCGACCTCGACCAGGCGCTGAACAAGTAGGCGGCGTGCCGGGGCGCCTCGATGGTTCCCCGGCGCGGCCCCGGCGGCCGAGCCGTGCCCGGTCGCTCCGCCCCGCGCTCGCCCTGCCTCAGGCGGTGGCGGCCGCGAGCGGGGCGCGCCTCGCCGCGACGACCCGCGTCGCATTGTCGACACTGAGCCACAGCAGCACCGCGGCGACGAACTGATGCGTCAGCGCCAACGGCAGCGGGACGTGCCACACCACGGTGGCGATGCCGATGGCCACCTGCACCAGCACGAGCCCCGCCAGCCGGCTCGTGCGCCCGGCCGCGCCGCCCCCACGCGCCACGAACGCCAGCGCGAGCGCAACGACCAGCACCAGATAGCCCATCAGGCGATGGTCGAACTGAACGGTCAGCGGGTTCTCGAACATGTTGATCCACCAGGGATCCATGAGCCCCAGCCCCTCTGGGATGAGCGCGCCTGCCATCGTCGGCCATTCGTCCGAGGCGAGGCCCGCGTCCAGCCCCGCGACCAACGCGCCCAGCGAGATCTGCCCCAGGATCAGGAACGGCATCAGCCGCGACAGGGTCGCCACGCCGGGCGCGACCGGTGAGCATCGCGCCCGGCCCGCGAGGCGGACCGAGAGCCACACCGCCAGCGCCAGGATCACGCAGGCCAGCGTCATGTGCACGGCGAGGCGATACTGGCTGACGTCGACCCGTTCGGTGAGCCCGGAGGTGACCATCCACCAGCCGACCGCGCCTTGCAGGCCGCCCAGCGCCAGGAGCCCCAGCCCCCACGGCTTGAACCACCCCGGCAGCATCCCGCGCGCCCAGAAGAACGCCAGCGGGATCGCGAACACCAGGCCGATCGAGCGCGCCACCAGCCGATGCGCCCATTCCCAGAAGTAGATCGATTGGAACTCGCCCAGGGTCATGCCGTGGTTGACGAGTTCGTATTCGGGGATCTGCTGGTAGAGTGCGAAGGCCTCGCGCCAGCCGGCCTCGGTCAGCGGCGGAATCACCCCGACGAGGGGTTGCCACTGGGTGATCGAGAGGCCGGAATCGGTGAGGCGCGTGCCGCCGCCGACCACCAATGTTGCGATGACGAAGGCCGCGACGATCCGCAGCCACCAGACGATTGAAGCGTGCGATTGCATGGGATCTGGTCTAGCCCTGACGGCGCGCCGTGCCAAAGCCTTTGTCATGCGGTGCGACGACAGGGAGCGCCGCCGGTGTGAGGCGAGGGCGGCGCCGGACGCAGATGGGAGAGACGACGTGAACGTGCGGGTGAAGAAGCTGATCGGGACGGTGGCGACGATGGTCTTCCTGATCGTCTACGTGCTGATGGCGATGGTGCTGGCCGTGCGGCTGCTGCCGGGGACCGGCGGCGTGACCCAGCTCGCCTACTACGTGGTCGCGGGGCTGATCTGGATCGTCCCGGTCGGCGCACTGATCAAGTGGATGCAGCGCGCCTGACCCACCGCCCGACGGCCGCGATCGCCTTGGCGAGAAGGATGGCGAGGCTTGCCGTCAACGTCGCGTAGGCGATGGCGATGCCCCAGCGGCCGTCCGCCCGCGCTTCGACCCCGAACGGTGCGCCGTCCGCCAGGCGCCGCATCTCGGCGCCACCGTGGCCGGCCAGCATGCGTCCGCCGGCGACCGGCACCGCCAGCGGGGCGGCCGGCTGCTCGGCCGCCAGTGCGGCCGCACCAGCTTCGGCTTCGGCGAGTTCCGCCTCGGCCTGGGCGGTGACCAGTTCCGCCTCGGCCTGCGCGATGGCCGCGTCGTCCAGCACCTCCATGGTAGCGATCTCCGCGTCGAGGCGCGGGTTCGGCGCGATGGGGGCGTCCCCCGTGTCGCCGGGCGCGCGCGGCTGGGCCAGGGCTGCGCCGGCGCGCGGGCGTGGGGCGAGGCCCGCGGCCGAGACGGCTGCCGGGCGGGTCCGCTCGAACTCGAACAGTGCCGGTCCGGGCAGCGGACCGAGGACGGCGGCGAGCACGGCGACGATCGCCAGGGCGCCAAGCCTTCGCATCCTGCATCTCCCGAGCGGTGAACCTCGGGTCACGATCGCATCCAGGCCTGTGCCCAGGCTCGGCCCGCCGGGACGGCACGCAGCGACGCGCGGGGCGCGGAAAAGCCCCCATCCCCCGCTTGCGCCGGCGAAACAAACCCTATACGTCGAGGCACAGCTCGGAGCGTAGCGCAGCCTGGTAGCGCACTTGACTGGGGGTCAAGGGGTCGTGGGTTCGAATCCCGCCGCTCCGACCATTGTTTTCAAAGCCTCAGCCGCGGTCTCGGACCGGCGATGAACCGCCACGTATGGTGAACGGTCGTCGTCGATCGTCCATCGCCGGCGCAACGCCTTGCGCGCGGTGGCAAAGGTCGGCCGATCCACGGCCGGGCCGCTCGGTTTCCGCTGTACGGCGCCCTCCAATCGGCATCGGCCGCGAACATCCGGCGACATCGACCGGCCCCGACGCGCCCGTCGCGTTGCACGACGTCACGCCCATGATCCTTCGAGGCACGACGCGGCGGACCTTTTGCGCACCGACTTCCACTTTTTCGACGCCGTCGGGGTTCTCGCGGGCGCGGGGGCGGCGCCTACGTCGATCCCGAGGCGGTGTCGTGGTCCGCGGGGGCGGGCGTCTCGCCTGCCTGGGCGGCGGCGACGTCGAGCGACTCGGCGGCAGGGGCGGGCGCGGTGATGAGGTCGTCGTCCTCGTGCGGCGCCTCGATGGTGTCGCCGTTGGGCTCGTCGTCGTCGTCCACGCCGGCGGCGAAGGGGGTGAACCCGACCGGCATCTCCATCGACGGGTCGTCCTCCTCGATGATCTCCGGCGTGATCGCGCCGCCGACGACGGCGGTCGAGGCGTAGTCGAAGTCGCTGCGGAACTCTTCCTTGGGGCGGCGGCGGATGGTGATGCGCGCGCTGACGAAGAGCACCAGCGTCACCGCGCTACAGGCGATCGTCAGGAACAGGCCGCCCGGGCCGATGAGGGCCATCATCGTCGAAGCCACCAGCGGGCCGAAGATCGACCCGACGCCGAAGACGATGAGGAGCGCGGCCGAGGTCGGCACGATCTCCTCCGGCGGCGTCCAGTCGTAGGCGTGGGCGGCGGCCAGCGAGTAGATCGGCAGCATCGTCAGACCGACGACGAAGCCGAAGGCGAGGATCATGATGTCCGGCAGGAAGTCGGCGAAGGCCATCAGCAGGCCGATGGCCGCCGTCGCCGCGGCCGCTCCCAGCAGCACCAGGCGGCGGTCGACGAAGTCCGAGATGCGGCCGAGCGGGTACTGACCGATGGCGCCGCCCATGACCGAGGCGGAGACGAAGATGGCCGCCTCGTCCGTCCGGAAGCCGGAATCGATGGCGAAGATCGAGCCCAGGCCGTTGAACGAGCCCGCCATCACGCCCGACAGGAACGAGCCGACGAACGCCGCCGGCGCGGTCTGCCACAGGATGCCGGGATTGAACTTCACCACCGGGATCGGCGCCGGCTGGCTCGCCTTCGTCAGCGCCACCGGAACGGCCGCGATGGACAGCATGATCGAGCACATGGCGAAGAGGGCGAACGAGGAGATCGGCTGCACGGCGACGCCGAGCTGGCCGATCGAGATCGTGGCATAGGTGATGACGATGTACGTGCTCATCACCGTGCCGCGGGTGGTGTTGGTCGCCTTTTCGTTGAGCCAGCTCTCGATGATGACGAGCAGGCCCGAGATGCAGAAGCCGGTGCCGAAGCGGAACACCATCCACGACACCTCGTCCGTCACCAGCGGGAAGGAGAGGGCGGCGGCGGAGACCAGCGACACCATCGCCGCGAAGGCGCGGATGTGGCCGGCACGCAGGATGAGATAGGGGGCGAAAACGCAGCCGGCGACGAAGCCGGCATAATAGGTGGAGCTGAGGAGGCCGATGGCGACGCGCGAGAAACCTTCCAGGTCGGCGCGCAGCGGGATGAGCGTCGCCTGCAACCCGTAGCCCAGGTAGAGCAGCGCCGTCCCCAGGAGGAGCGCTGCCACGGGCGCGAGGGCACTGCGTACGCTGACCCG
The DNA here is from genome assembly GCF_022865125.1 of Acuticoccus sp. I52.16.1. NCBI lineage: Bacteria > Pseudomonadati > Pseudomonadota > Alphaproteobacteria > Hyphomicrobiales > Amorphaceae > Acuticoccus > Acuticoccus sp. I52.16.1. Next base: position 3,524,104 of record NZ_CP094828.1, read on the forward strand.
CTCCGGAGTCGCCTCGATCGTTCCACTCGACATTGGGCCCGCCTGGGTAAGCCGCGGTAGTTGGGACGCCGGATATCGTGCCGCGTGAGCACGTGTCGAGGGGAAAATTCCTCGTTCGCGTGATCGAAGGGTGTGGGCGAAGGTTTCGCACAAGCCCCGGTGGTGGCGGGGCTTGTCCGGTGGTGTCGCGGGGCAGGTCCGCCCAGCGCTGCCGCGGCGCTTCAGGCGCCGCGACGGTGGCACGAACGCGGCGCGATCAGAACGGGATGTCGTCGTCGATCGGGGTCGGCTCGGCCGGGCGGGAGGCCGGTCGCGGCTCGGCCTTGCTCTCGGCGCGCGGTTCGGCCTTGTCGAGCGGTTCGGTGCCGGCGGGCTCGCCGCCGGCCTTGAGACGCACCTTCTCGACGCGCATCTCGGCGTTCTTCAGGAGCGCGTCGCAGCGGGTCTTCAGCGCCTCGCCGCGCTCGTAGTAGGTGATCGACTCCTCGAGCGGCACGTTGCCCTTCTCCAGCTTGTCGACGATCTCCTCCAGCTCGCCCATGGCGGCCTCGAAGGTCATGCTTGCGACGTCGGGCCGGTTGGCTTCGCTCATGGGGTGTTCTCCTTACGCGGACATCAGCTCGGAGACGTGGGCGGCGACGCAGCGTCCGAGCGCGGCGAGATCGTATCCGCCCTCCAGCGACGATACGACCCGTCCCCCGCAACAGCGGTCCGCCACCTCCAGTATTCGCTGCGTGATCCACACGAAATCGTCGTCGGTGAGGCGGATGCCGCCGAGGGGGTCGTCCTCGTGCGCGTCGAACCCGGCGGACAGGATCAGGAATTCCGGCTCGAAGGCGTTGAGGGCCGGCATCACCGCGCCGTCGAACAGGGTGCGATAGAGCGAGCTCGACGTTCCCGGCGGCAGCGGCACGTTGAGGATGTTGCCGACGCCGCGCTCGTTGGCCTCGCCGGTGCCGGGATAGAGCGGGCTCTGGTGGGTCGAGATATAGAGGACGCTGGCGTCGTCCCAGAAGATGTCCTGCGTGCCGTTGCCGTGGTGGACGTCGAAGTCGACGATGGCGACGCGGCCGACGCCGTGGGCGCGCTGGGCGTGCCGGGCGGCGATCGCCACGTGGTTGAGGAAGCAGAAGCCCATCGCGCGGTTGTGCTCGGCATGGTGGCCCGGCGGGCGGCCGATGACGAAGGCGTTCTTGTCCTCCCCGGCGAAGAGCGCGTCGGTCGCCGCCATCAGAGCGCCGCTGGCGACGCGGGCGGCCTGCATCGTCGAGGGGCCCATCGAGGTGTCGGCGTCGACGGCGACGAGGCCGTGTTCGGGCACCAGCGCATCGAGCTTGGCGAGGTAGCCGGCGGGATGGACGGCGGTGATCGCCGCGTCGGGCGCGGGGGCGGCGGTGCGTCGGGGCAGCGGCTCGAACTTGGGGTGGGCGAGGGCGCGCTCGGCGACGGCGAAGCGCTCCGCGCACTCCGGGTGGCCCGGCGGCGTCTTGTGCCGGCCGAAGACGGGGTCGGTGTAGATCAGGGTCATCGAGAGCCGTCGCCTTGTCGTTGAGTGTGGTCCGCGCCGGGTCCGTCCGGGGGGCATGCGGCGGGTGCGTCCTGGGGCCGGGGCGCTGCGGCGCGCTTCAGGCGGTCGCGGATGGCGAGGCCGATGCCGAAGGCCGGGATCGGCGAGACGGCGATCGTCGCCGCGCCGGTGGCGTCCAGCCGGCGCAGCCCTTCGTAGAGGCCGCGGGCCGCCTCGTCGAGGTCGCCGGTCGGTGACAGGCGCACGGTGCGGGCGGTGCTGGCCGCCGATGTCTCGGTGCCCAGTGCCAGCCAGGCTTCGTCGGGGCGCACGTCCGCGGCCGCAACGTCGAGCCGCACGCGCGCGGCCGGTGCATAATGCGAGGCGAGGAGGCCGGGCGAGCGCAGCGGCCCCAGGGCGTGCGCCGGGGGCGAGGTGGCGAGCGGGCCGAGCCGCGCTTCCAGCGCCTCGACCGGCACCGCGCCGGGCCGCAGGAGGCGTGGCGCCCCCGTCAGGTCCACCACGGTGGACTCGACGCCGACCGGGCACCCGCCCGCATCGACGATGAGGTCGATCCGGTCGGCCAGCTCCGCCGCGACGGCCTCCGCGGTCGTCGGCGAGACGCGACCCGAGCGGTTGGCGCTGGGCGCGACCAGCGGTCCCGTCGCCGCCGCCACGCCGCGGAAGAAGGGCGAGGCGGGGATGCGCACCGCGACGGTCATTCCGCCGGCAAGCGCGGCGGGCGCGACGGCGGCCGAGTCGGTGAGTTCGAGCACCACCGTCAGCGGTCCGGGCCACAGGTCCGCCAGCGCAAGGGCCGGGCCGGTGGCGGCAAAGGCGGCGGCCTGTTCGAGGTTCGCCACGTGCACGATCAAGGGGTTGCTCGACGGGCGGCCCTTTGCGGCGTAGAGACGCGCCACGGCGGCATCGGATGCGGCGAGGGCGGCGAGACCGTAGACGGTCTCGGTCGGCAGCGCCGCGAGGCCGCCTGCGGACAGGACCGCGACGGCACGGGCGTGCGCGCGGTCCTGCGGCATGGCCGGGATCCGTTCCGCGCCGCCGAGGGTGCCACCGTCCGTGTGAGCGCCTATTGTCATAGAAGCGTGTTATAAGGGGGGAGAGCACATGACGTATACCGCCGCTGTCGAGGAGATGCTGTTCGCGCTGGAAGAGGTCGCCGGTCTGGCCGAAGCGCGCGAGGCGGGGGCGATCGACCTGGGCGAGGACGACGCCCGTGCGATCCTGACCGAGGCCGGCCGCTTCGCCGAGGACGAGCTGGCGCCGCTCAACGAGATCGGCGACCGCGAGCATTCCCGGCGCGACGGGCACGATGTGATCACGCCGCAGGGTTGGGCCGAGGCCTACCGCGCCTGGGTCGATGCTGGCTGGGGCTCGCTGACCGGCGAGGAGGCGTACGGCGGCCAGGGCCTGCCGATGGCCTTGCAGATCGTCCTGACCGACATCGTCAACCAGGCCAACGCCGGCTTCTCGCTCAACCCGCTGCTGACGGTGGGCGCGGTGGAGGCCCTCCAGGCGCACGCCTCGGACGCGCTGAAGGCCACCTACCTGCCGAAGATGATCGCCGGCGAATGGGCCGGAACGATGAACCTCACCGAGCCGCAGGCCGGCTCGGACCTCGGCACGCTGAAGACGCGCGCCGAGCCGGAGGGCGACCACTACCGCCTGTTCGGGCAGAAGATCTTCATTTCCTACGGCGAGCACGACCTCACCGAGAACATCATCCACCTCGTGCTCGCGCGCCTGCCGGACGCGCCGGAGGGCACGCGCGGCATCTCGCTCTTCCTGGTGCCGAAGTTCCTCGTCGCGGAGGACGGATCGCTGGGCGCGCGCAACGACGTGGCGTGCGTCGGCGTCGAGGACAAGCTCGGCATCCACGCCTCGCCGACCTGCACCATGGCCTATGGCGACAAGGGCGAGGGCGCGATCGGCTACCTCGTCGGCCAACCGGGGCGCGGGCTCAATGCGATGTTCACGATGATGAACCAGGCGCGCGTGTCGGTCGGCATGCAGGGCGCGGCGGTCGCCGAGCGGGCGACGCAGCGCGCCGTGGCGTTCGCGATGGACCGCAAGCAGGGGGCGACGCCGTCCTGGACCGCGGGCGGCCCGGCGCCGATCGCCTATCATCCGGACGTGAAGCGGATGCTTCTGTCGATGCGCGGGCTGACGCGGGCGGCGCGAGCGATCTGCTATGCCTGCGCCGTCGCCATCGACCGTGGACGGCCCGGCAAGCCCGACGCCGCCTTCTGGAAGGCGCGCGCCGACCTGCTGACGCCGATCGCTAAGGCGTTCGCGTCGGACATCGGCGTCGAGGTCTCCTCGCTCGGCATCCAGGTGCACGGCGGCATGGGGTACGTGGAGGAGACCGGCGCGGCGCAGCATTTCCGCGACGCGCGGATCTTCACCATCTACGAAGGGACCAACGGCATCCAGGCGATCGACCTGGTCCGGCGCAAGATCGTGATGCAGGACGGCGCGGTGCTCGCCGCCTACCTGAAGGAGCTGCGCGGCATCGCCGAGGCCGCCCGCGGCGCCAACGACCTGTCGCTCGGCGAGGCCGGCAAGCAGCTCGAGGGGGCGATCGACGCCGTGGCGAGCGCAGCGGCGGCGCTGGCGGCCGCGCTCGCCGCCGGCGAGGTCGACAAGGCGCTCGCCGGGGCGACGCCGTTCCTGCGGGCCATCGGCCTGACCGCGGGCGGGGCCTATCTGGTGAAGGCGGCGCTGAAGGCGCAGGAGGGGGCGGCACCCTCCCGCGCCGGCCTCGCCCGCTTCTTCGTCGACGGGTTCGTGACGTCGGTGCCGGCGCTCGCGGCCAACGCCGTCGGCGGGGCGGACGACATCCTCGCCGCGACGCCGGACATCCTGGCGGCTTGACGGACGGCGGCGGACCGCGACCACGCGATGGCCGCCGCGTCGGGCGGCCTCGCCGGCCTCGTCGCCGGGAGGGTGCACGCCGTCCCGGCGCCCTTTGTCCGCCGGCGCACACAGTACGACAACCGTGGCGCGAATGCCGCATAGCCGGCAAAAGAGCGTGTTTTTTGCGGGCCGACCAGTCAGCGCCTCTTGGCGCGGGATGGCAACCCTCCACAGATGGGGGACTTTCGACGGTCGAGACGGATTTGTAGTCTTGAAATCGTCATGGACCGAAACCTATCTTTCCCACATGGCCGCTAGATTCGCTGGCCTGTTCAGGCGACGTTCTAGGAAAGGAACCCGCGCACACATGGCATTGACGTCAAATGGGGCGATCTCGCCTCATAGTGAGGATGCAGGCGAAATCGCCGTGCCCCTCGCCGTCGTCCTCGACAGCCTGGAAGATTCCAAGGCCGAGGACATCGTCGCCATCGATGTGACCGGCAAGACCCCGATCGCAGATCACATGATCGTGGCGTCCGGCCGCTCTCACCGCCACGTCGGCGCCGTGGCCGACCGTCTCCTTCGCGATCTGAAGGACAACGGCGCCAAAGCCGTCAAGGTGGAAGGCCTCAATAGCTGCGATTGGGTCCTGATCGACACCGGTGACGTCATTATCCACGTCTTTCGGCCGGAGGTGCGAACCTTCTACAACCTCGAAAAGATGTGGCAGATGGATTCGGCGGCACAGGTGGAGCTCGTCGTCTGAATCTACTGATCCTCGCCGTCGGCAAGGCCGGGCAAAGCCCCGAGGCCGAGCTGTGCGGCCGCTATATGGAGCGGGCCGAACGCATCGGCCGCTCGATGGGCCTGTCGTCCGTCACCGTTCGCGAGTTCAACGAAGCGACCGGTCCCACGAAGGCTGCGATCGAGGCTGACAAGATCCTGGCCGCACGCAAACCCGGCCCCCTCGTCATGCTGGACGAGACCGGAGCGGCCTGGACGAGCACCGAGTTCGCCGCGCGCATCCAGGGCTGGCTCGACGCCGGTCACGCGAATGTGACCTTCGCCATCGGTGGCGCCGACGGGCACGGTGACGGCGTGAAGCAGGCCGCCGATCAGGCCTTGTCGCTGGGGCCGATGACGCTGCCGCACCTCCTCGCCCGCGCGGTGCTGCTGGAGCAGCTTTACCGCGCCGTGACCATCCGCCTCGGCCACCCCTATCACCGCGCATGATCGCCCGCGCCGTCGCCCTCGCGCTCCTCTTGGTGCTGCCGCTGGCGGCGACGGCCCAGGAGACGCCTTCGGCCGCGGGCGACGGGGGCGCGGACCGTGAACGCCAGCAGCTGGTGCAACGCCTGGAGCGGCTGCGCGAAAGTGCGTCGGCGGCCGAAGCGCGCGCGACCGAGCTGAGCGACGAGCTGGTCGACCTCGCCGGCGACGAGGCCAAGCTGCGCGAGCGCACCGAGGAGACCGCGGCCAAGGTCGCCGGCCTGGAGCAGCAGATCTCCGCCGAGGAGGACAAGCTGGAGCGCCTGACGGACGATCAGGCCGCGATCCGCCAGGACCTCGCCGCCAAGCGCAGCGAGCTGTCCTCGGTGTTGATGGCGCTGCAGCGCATCGGCCGGCGTCCGCCGCCCGCCCTGTTCGGCGACACCGGCGACCCCACCGACACCGTACGCGGCGCGATCCTCCTCAACGCGGTCCTGCCGGAGCTGGACAAGAACGCCCGCACCTTGACCGCGACGCTGACCCGCGCCGCGCGGTTGGAGGCGGACGAGCGGGCGAGCTGGGCCAAATTGCGCGAGGATCTCGAGGAGCTCAACGGCGAGCGCCGGCGGCTCGACGAGTTGAGCGCCGAGTTGCAGCGGCGGCGCGCCCTCTCGCTCTACGAGCGCGAGCGGGCCTCGGCGGACGCGGCGCGCCTCGCGGAGGAGGAGCGCACCGTCGCCGGGCTCATCGAGCGCCTTCAGCGCGAGGGCACGGTGACCGCCGCCCCTCCGGCGCAACCCTTCGAGCAGCGGCGCGGCAGCTTGACTCTGCCGGTGGCCGGGCGCGTGATCTCGACGTTTGGCGAGACGACGGGGACGGGCGACGTGTCGAACGGCCGCACGATCGCGGCCTTGCCGCAGGCGACGGTCTTTGCACCGATGGCGGCGACGGTGTTGTTTTCGGCGCCGTTCAGTGACTACGGCGAAGTCTTGATCCTGGACGCGGGCCAAGGATACCATATGGTCTTGGCAGGGTTGGAATCGACGTCGGTCGTGATCGGTGACAGGGTCGAACCGGGCGCTCCATTGGGCCGGATGGGTGAGTCCACCCGGCGCTCTGCTGCTGTCTCCGCCAGCGTCAAAGGGTCCGACCTTCTTGGCTCAAGGCCAGCCCTTTACATAGAGCTCCGCAAGGATCGCATTGCGATCGACAGTCAGGGCTGGTGGCGTGAGGCCACGGCCGATGCAGGAAGGACAAGTGGATGATCCGTCGAATTGGTTTGTTGATGACGGGTGCGGCGATGGGCGCGGCGGGCGCCGTAGCGCTCGCGGATCCCGGGGCGATCCTGGCCATCAATGCGAACGCCGCCTCGGCCGACACCTACCGCCAGCTCAACCTCTTCGGCGACGTGTTCGAGCGTGTGCGCGCCCAGTACGTGGAAGCGCCGGACGAGAAGGCGCTGATCGCCTCGGCCATCAACGGCATGCTCACTTCGCTCGACCCGCACTCCAGCTACATGCCGCCCGACGATTTCGAGGACATGCAGGTCCAGACGTCCGGGGAGTTCGGCGGCCTCGGCATCGAGGTCACGATGGAAGGCGACCTCATCAAGGTCGTCTCGCCGATCGACGATACCCCGGCCTTCAAGGCGGGCGTGCTCGCCGGCGACCTCATCACCCACCTCGACGGTGAGGAGGTCATGGGCCTCAGCCTCGCCGAGGCGGTCGACCGGATGCGCGGCCCCGTGGACACCGCGATCAAGATCACCGTCCGCCGCGAAGGCGTCGACGATCCGATCGACATCGAGATCACCCGCGCCAAGATCCAGATCCAGTCGGTCAAGTGGGAGATCATGGGCGACGACATCGGCTACATCCGCGTCTCCTCGTTCAACGAGCGGACGACGACGGGCGTGCGCGAGGGCGTCAAGAAGCTCACCGAGGAGGCGGGCGACAAGGAGCTGAAGGGCTTCGTGATCGACCTGCGCAACAACCCCGGCGGCCTGCTGAACGAGGCGGTCGACGTCTCCGACGCGTTCCTGAACCAGGGTGAGATCGTCTCCACCCGCGGGCGGGACGAGGACAAGGCCCAGCGCTATGCCGCCGAGATGGGCGACCTGATCGACGGCAAGCCGCTGATCGTGCTGATCAACGGCGGGTCGGCCTCGGCGTCCGAGATCGTCGCCGGCGCGCTGCAGGACCACAAGCGGGCGACGATCGTCGGCACGCAATCCTTCGGCAAGGGCTCGGTGCAGACCATTGTGCCGCTGGGAGCCAACGGTGCCATGCGGCTGACGACGGCGCGCTATTACACCCCGTCCGGCCGTTCCATCCAGGCCCGCGGCATCGACCCCGACATCGAGGTCAAGCAGCCGCTCCCGGAGGAGCTGCAGGGCAAGCTGCAGGCGCGCGGCGAGGCCTCCCTGCGCGGCCACCTGGTCGCCGAGGACGGCGAGGAGGAGGAGCGCTCCGGCTCGCTCACCTTCGTTCCGACCGAGCGGGACGACGACGAGCAGCTGAAGTTCGCCCTCGATCTCCTGCACGGCGAGGAGGTGTCGGACGCCTTCCCGCCGAACCCGTCGGACGGCGTGCCGAACTGATCGGCGACGCGAAAGGCGCAACGTAAAACGCGAAAGGCGGGCCTCGGCCCGCCTTTTCTGTTGCTGCATCAGCCGCCGAGGGCGCCGCGGCGGCCCCCTCGGCGCGGGCTCATTCGGCTGGGTGGTTGGGATCCGTCCAGCGCACCGGCTCGGGCGATTCCACCGGGTCGATGTCGAGATTGACCACCACCGGCTCCTGGTCCGATCGCACGAGGACGCACTCCAGCGTCTCGTCGGTCATGGCATTGATCTCCTGGTGCGGCACGTAGGGCGGCACGAAGATGAAGTCGCCGGGGTCGGCCTCGGCGACATATTGCAGCTTGTCGCCCCAGCGCATGCGGGCGCGCCCCCGCACGATGTAGATCACCGACTCCAGGTGCCCGTGGTGATGGGCGCCGGTCTTGGCGTCGGGATGGATGGAGACGGTGCCGGCCCAGAGCTTCTGCGCCCCCGCCTTCGCGAAGTTGATCGCCGCGGCGCGGTCCATGCCCGGAGTCTTGGCGGTGTTCGGGTCCAACTCGTCGGCCTTCACGATCCGCACGCCGTTCAGGCGCCAGTCGGTCTCGCTCATCTTAAGGTCCATGTTCCTTCGTCAAGTGTTCCGCAGCACAGTTCGGCGGCGGCTCGATCCCGATGTTTGCACTTACGAGGCGCCGCGTCGAACCCTCGCCGGGGCGCGCGCGAAAATCGCTTCAGCATGCGGACCGCGACAGCCGGCCGCCGCAGAGGGATGAAACCGATGAATGCAACACTGCCGCAATTGTCACAGCCGTTCCTGCAATATACCGGCAACGAGACCGACATCATCTTCAACAAGGGGATCGATCTGCCCGGCTTCGCCGCCTATCCGTTGCTGGAGAGCCCGTCCGGGGCGGAGCTTCTCGCCGCCTACTACGACGGCCTCGTCGCCACGGCGCGGGAGGTCGGCGCCGGCGTCATCCTCGACACGCTGACCTGGACGGCCAACGCCGACCGCAGCGCGGGGATCGGCTACGGCGGCGCGCGGCTCGACGCGGTGAACCGCAGCTGCGTCGCGTTCGCCGCGGAGGCGCAGGCCCGCGCCGGCGCGGTGCCGACGGTGGTGTCCGGGATGGTCGGCCCGCGCGCGGACGGCTACGCGCCGGAGCGCCTGATGTCGGCCGAGCAGGCCGAGGCGTACCATGGCCGCCAGATCCGCACTCTGGCAGAGGCGGGGGCCGAGATGATCAACGCCTTCACCATCGGCTACGCGGAGGAGGCGATCGGGATCGTCCGGGTGGCGCGGGCGGTGGGGCTGCCGGTGGCGATCTCGTTCACGGTGGAGACCGACGGGCGCCTGCCGACGGGCGGCACGCTTCGCGAGGCGGTCGAGACGGTGGACCGGGCGAGCGACGGGGCGCCCGCCTACTACCTCGTCAACTGCGCGCACCCGGAACACGCCGAGGGCGCGTGGCGGGACGAGGCGTGGATGGCGCGGGTGAAAGGGTTCGTCGCCAACGCGTCGCGGTGCAGCCACGCCGAGCTCGACAACGCGACCGAACTCGACGACGGCGACCCGGAGGAGCTGGGCGGCCAGCTGGCGGCGCTCGCCCGGCGGTTCGCGCACTTCACCGTCTTCGGCGGCTGCTGCGGGACGGACCTGCGCCACATCGCCGCCATCGCGCGGCAACTGCCGATCGCGGCGTAAGCAAGGGAGGAGGCGGCCGCCGGGCCGCCCGCCCGTCCGCTGTCAGACGGCGAGGTACTCTTCGCGCAGCGCCTTGTCGTCCAGCACCTCCTTGGCGGTGCCGGTATAGACGATCTCGCCCATGTCCATGATGATGGCGCGGTCGGCGAGGTGCAGCGCGGCGATCGCGTTCTGCTCGACCATGATGGTGGTGATGCCGGCGTCCTTGATCTCGGCGACGATCCGCTCGATCTCCTGGACGATCACGGGGGCGAGCCCCTCGTAGGGCTCGTCGAGCAGCAGGAGCTTCAGCTCGCGGCACAGCGCGCGGGCGACGGCCAGCATCTGTTGCTCGCCGCCCGACATGGTGACGGCCTCCTGCCGGCGCCGCTCGGCGAGGCGGGGAAAGCGCTGGTACACCTCCTCGATGTCCCAGCCCTTCGGCTCGGCGATCTGCGCCAGCTTCAGGTTCTCCTCCACCGTCAGTCCGGCGATGATGCGTCGATCCTCGGGCACCAGCTGCAGGCCGGCCTGTGCGGCGCCGACCGCGTTGGTCTTGTGCAGCGCCTTGCCGCCCAGCCAGATCTCGCCCTTGCGCATCTGCGGCGTGTCGGTCCGGGCGATAGTGCGCAAGGTGGACGTCTTGCCGGCGCCGTTGCGGCCCAGCAGCGCGATCACCTCGCCCTCGGCGACGTCGAACGACACGCCCTGCACGATGTAGCTCTCGCCGTAGTAGGCGTGCACGTCGCGGCAGGAGAAGAACGGTTCGGCGACCGTGGCCGGCGCCGGGGCGGCGAGGGTGTCAGCGGCGGACATCAGTGGGCTCCTCCGAGGTAGGCTTCCTGCACCTTGGGGTCGCGGCGGACCTCTTCGGGGGTGCCTTGGGCGATGATCCGTCCGCCGGCCAGCACAGAGACGGTGTCGGCCAGCGAGAAGACGACGTGCATGTCGTGCTCGATGATCACCTTCGTCATCCCGCTCGCCTTGATCTTCTGCAAAAGGTCGATCGTGCGATTGGTGTCGAGGCGGCTCATGCCGGCGGTCGGCTCGTCGAGCAGCAGGAGCTTGGGCCGCTGGACGAGGCACATCGCCAGCTCCAGCCGCCGCTTGTCGCCGCGCGACATGGAGCTGGCGTCGTCGTGCCGCTTGTCGGCGAGGCCGAGGTCCTCGAGGATCTCCTCGGCGGCGAGGCGGATGTCGGTGTCGCCGTCGAGCGGGCTCATGATGTTGAGCCGCAGCGGCCCGTCGCGCTTGGCGTAGGCCGGGACCATCACGTTCTGCAGCAGCGTCAGGTCGTTGAAGATCTCCGGCGTCTGGAAGACGCGGGCGATGCCGAGCTGGTTGATCTCGTGCGGCTTCTTGCCGGTGATCACCGTTCCGTCGAACACCACCGCGCCCTCGTCGGGGATGATGCGTCCGACCACCACGTTGAGGAGGGTCGATTTGCCCGCGCCGTTGGGGCCGATGATGGCGTGGGTCTTCGCCTCGGTAATGGTGAGGTCGATGTCCGACAGCGCCTTCAGCCCGGCGAAGTTCTTCTGCACGTCGGCGACGTGGAGCACCTTGTTGTCGACCATGTCAGCGCTCCTTGGACCGGAAGAGGCGGCCGATGCGGCGGAACCCTTCCACCAGGCCGCCCGGCAGGAAGATGACGACGATCATGAAGATGACGCCCAGCGTCAGATGCCAGCCTTCGCCCACGAACGGGGCCACAACGTAGACGACGGCATGGTCGAGCCACTGCGGCAGGAAGGAGAAGGCGTCGACCAGGGTGGAATCGCCCAGCGAGGAGAAGATGTTCTCGAAGTACTTGATGATCACCGCGCCGATGAACGGGCCGATCAGCGTACCGGCGCCGCCCAGGATGGTCATCAGCACGACCTCGCCCGAGGCGGTCCACTGCATGCGCTCGGCGCCGGCGAGCGGGTCGACCACCGCCAGGAGCCCCCCCGCGAGACCGGCATACATGCCCGAAATGATGAAGGCGACGAGGGTGTAGGGCCGCGTGTTGAAGCCGACATAGGACATGCGCACCTGGTTCGACTTGATGCCGCGCAGCATCATGCCGAAGGGCGAGCGGGTGATCCGCAGCGCGATGTAGAAGGCGATCATCAGGCAGATGGCGCAGGTCCAGAACCCGGCCATGCCGGTGATCTGCACGCCGAAGATCTCCGCCCGCGGCACCGCGACGGCGGCGTCCCCGAACGCGGCGTCGATCACGCGCGGGTCGTCGCGCAGGACGCGCAGGCCGGTCTCGCCGTTGGTGATCGGCGTCAGCACCGAGTAGGCGAGGTTGTAGCACATCTGCGCGAAGGCGAGCGTCAGGATCGAGAAGTAGATGCCCGAGCGCCGCAGCGACACGTAGCCGATGACGACCGCGAAGACGCCCGCCATCAAGGTGGAGCAGACGATCGCCGGGATGATGTTCAGCGACAAGAGCTTGAACGACCACACCGCGGTGTAGGACCCGACGCCGAGGAAGGCGGCGTGCCCGAACGAGAGGTAGCCCGTCAGCCCGAACAGGATGTTGAAGCCGATCGCGAAGATCCCGTAGATCGCGAACCGCTGCATCAGGTCCGGGTAGGCCGCGCCGAACGGTTGCAGCCAGATCGGCATCGTGAAGACGACGATGCCGAAGAGGACCGTCATCACGATGTCGCGCTTGGGCGGCCACAGCGGGGCCATGTCCGGGCCGAGCGGCGGCAGCTGCGTCGGCACCGCACCGCTGGTCCGGTAGAAGGCCGACTGGCTCTTGGGCTTGTCGACGACGGGGGTGGCGAAGGGCGATTCGGTGTCGCGTGCCTGATCCATTTACGCCTCCATCACGCCTTTGCGGCCAAGCAGACCGCGCGGTCTGGTGAGCAGCACGACCACGGCGACGAGGTAGATGATGACTTGGTCGATGCCGGGGAGCAGGGACTTCACCTCGTTGAGGGAGGCGAAGGACTGCAGCATGCCAAGGAGGAACCCGGCGGCGACCGCGCCGGGGAGGGAGCCCATGCCGCCGACCACGACGACGACGAAGGAGAGCACCAGGAACTCCATGCCGATGTTGTAGTTGGGCGGCTGGATGCCGGTGTAGAGCGCGCCCGCCAGCCCCGCGACGACCGCGGCGAGCCCGAAGACGATGGTGAACCGGCGCTGGATGTTGATGCCGAGGAGCTGCACCGTCTCGCGGTCGGCCATGCCGGCGCGCACGACCATGCCGTAGGTGGTGAGATTGAGGAAGGCGAAGACGCCGCCGATGATGAGGACCGACGAGACGAGGTAGATCAGCCGCCACCACGGGTAGGAGAGGTTGGCGTCGAGCCCCAGGATGGCGCCGATGTCGGCCGAGCCGCGCACGATCTCGGGCGGCTGCACCGGGATCGGATTGGCACCGAACCAGGCCTTGATGATCTCCGCCAGCACGATGGCGAGGCCGAAGGTGACGAGGATCTGCTCGGCGTGGGGCCGCTTGTAGAAGAAGCGGATGAGGCCGCGCTCCATCAGGATGCCGACGAGGAGCATGATCGGGATCGAGACCAGCAGCGAGATCGGGATCACCCAGTCGATGATCGCCGCGCCCGTGTCGCCGAACCAGGAGACCAGGTGAGGCTGCTCGATATAGGCCTCGAAGAAGGTGATCGATTCGTCGCGGACCCGCTCGGAGATGGTGAGCAGTTGCTGCACGCCGACGACGCAGAAGGCGCCGAGCATGAACAGCGCCCCATGCGCGAAGTTGACGACGCCGAGCGTGCCGAACGTCAAGGTCAGGCCCAGCGCGATCAGCGCGTAGGCGCCGCCTTTGTCGAGCCCGTTGAGGATCTGGAGCAGTATGGCGTCCATCGAGCCTTCCCACCGTGATAGCCGCATGAATGCACCGGACCGCAGTCCCCTGGGGCTGCGGTCGCCGGACGTGTCGGTGCTGTCGAAGTCGAAGCGGTCCGGAGCCGCGTGCTCGCGGGGGGCGGGCCGCGCGGCCGCCGGTCCCTGCGGGCGATGAGGGGCGGCGCCGTGCGTCGCCCGCTCGTCACGCTGGTGCGAACGCCGGCCGCCGCGCCCCGATCGGGATCGCTGCGGGCCGGCGCCGCCGCCTCGTGGTGTGGGAGGCGGGCGCCGGGGCCCGCCGTCCGCGTCGTCGAAGCGGGGTGCCCGTCACCGGGCGCCCGCGCCGTGCCTCAGGCCGCGCAGCCGGCGACCTCGTAGGGGCCGAGTTCGCCGCCGAAGATCGACGCGTCGTACGTGACGTCGGCGCGCGGGACGATCTTGTAGACCGGCAGCAGGTCGAACTCGGAGGAGGGCTTCTCGTTGCCGCGCACCACGAGCACGTCCTTGAAGCACTGGTGGTCGGTGTCGCGGTAGAGGGTCGGGCCGTTGCCCATGCCGTCGAACTCGAAGCCTTCGAGGGCCTTGATGACTTCCGGCGGGGCGAAGGTGCCGGCGGTCTCGACCGCGTTGGCGTAGAGGAGGGTCTGCACGTAGCAGGTGTGGGCCGCCTGCGAGGGCGGACGCCCGTATTCCTGGCCGAACGACTTGGCGAACGCCTGGCTGCCCGGGTTGTCCAGCATCCAGGACCAGTTGGAGGTGCCGAAGATGCCGGCGACGTTCTCGCCCGCGCCCTGGGCCATCAGCTCGGAGAACAGCGGCACGACGATCTCGAAGGTCTTGCCGTTGACCTGCTTCTCGCGCATGCCGAACTGCACCGCCTGCGTCAGCGAGTTCACGAGGTCGCCGCCGTAGTGGTTGAGGATGAGGACGTCCGCGCCGGAATTGAGAACCGGGGTGAGGTACTGCGAGAAGTCACCCGCGCCGAGCGGGGTGCGGACCGTCTGCGTGGTGCCCCAGCCCTGCTTCTCGGTGGCGTCCTTGATCGATTCTTCCTGCGTCCAGCCCCAGGTATAGTCGGCGGTGAGGTGGTAGGCCTGACGGTCCTTGCCGTACGCCTCGGCGACGACCGCGCCCAGCGCCTGGCCGGACTGGTAGGCGTTGAAGAAGTGGCGGAAGCCGTAGCGGCGCTTGTCCTTGCCGGTGGTGTCGTTGGAGTGGGTGAGGCCGGCCATGAAGACCACGCCCATCTCCTGGCAGAGCGACTGCACGGCGATGGCGACGCCCGACGACGAGCCGCCGGACACCATGATGACGCCATCCTTCTCGATCATGCGGCGGGCGGAGGCGCGGGCGGCGTCGGACTTGGTCTGCGTGTCGCCGGTGACGAACTCGACCTTCTTGCCGAGGATACCGTTGCCCTTCAGGTTGGAGGGCTTGAAGGTGGTCATCATCCCGCCGTCGCCCTCGCCGTTGAGGTGCTTCACGGCGAGCTCGAAGGCGCGCAGCTCATCCTTGCCCTCTTCGGCGTAGGGGCCGGTCTGGGGCACGTTGAAGCCGAGCGTGACGGTGGACCCGCTGGGGTTGTTACAGAACTCCTGGGCCCACGCGCCGCGGGTAAAGAAGGTCGGCGCCGCGAGGGCCGCCCCCGCGAGTGCTGTGCCGTGAAGAAAACGACGGCGGGACGGCCGGATAATCTTTGTCATTTCTTTCCTCCCTGGGGGCGGGGCTGTGCCGCCCCTTGTCCACATCGTCCTGTATCGCGGCATTCCCGGCGCGCCACAACCGAACGGGTCGCGGTTGTCAAACATCTGTAAAGTTGCGCTGCGGCGCGATGCCCGGTTGTAAATTTGTGACCGGACGGTGGCGGGTCCACGGCGCATGGCCACCTCGTTCAGGTTGCAAACTCGCTGTAAATCTGCACTGTAAACTTTCAGCGCGTTGACAAGCGGGGCGAGAATCTGGCGCTCGGGCCGTCGTTCCGGCGCCCGTCGCGCCGGCCGTACGGCGCAAAGCAAGAACCATAAGCCGACCACTCAGATCGCTCGACAAGGGCGGCGGGCCCGGCACCAGGGGAGACGCGCATGGCGACGGTGCAGCGCGTACCGATCGGCGACCGCATCCGGTCGCAGCGGCGCACACGCGGGGTGACGCAGCGCGACCTCGCGTCCTCCATCGGCGTTTCGCCGGCCTACCTGTCGCTGATCGAGAGCGACAAGCGTCAGATCGGCGGCCGGCTGCTGAAGCGCATCGCCGAGCGGCTCGGCGTGCCGACCGACGCCTTCACCGTCGTCAGCGACGACCGCCTCGCCTCCGATCTGCACGAGGTGGCCCAGCGCATCGAGGCCGCGCCGCCCGGCATGGCCGCGCCGCTGGTCGCCTTCTCGCCCGAGTGGGCGCGCGTGGTGCTGGAGCTGCACACCCGCGCCATGACCGCCGAGGCCCGCGCCTTCCGCCTCGCCGACCGCTTCGCCCGTGACCCGCAGTGGACCTCGTTCGCGCACGACATCCTGTCGCGCATCACCTCGATCCGCTCCGCCGCCGAGATCCTCTCCGACGATTCCCCCCTCGACGACGCCCAGCGCGAGCGCTTTACCGACACCGTGGTCGCCGAGAGCGCCCGGCTGACGGACGTCGCGCGCGACATGATCGCCGCGTTGCAGTCGGGCACGGCGGTGGACGCGGCGGGGGCGGACGTGCGCGAGGTGGACGCCTTCCTGCACGACAACAACAACTACTTCGGCATGATCGAGACGCTCCTGGAGGCGCACCCGTTGCCGCCGCTGGAGGGATCGCCCAGCGTGCGCTTCGCCGCCGCCCGTCGCGCCGTCGAGGAGCGCTTCCCGACGATCGTCGACGACGTCGTCGCCGGCCACGAGTTTCGCACCGAGGGGGCGGAGCGGCGCGCGCGCGGTGCCATCTGGCGCTACGCGGCCGGCGCGGCGATGATGCCCTACCGCCCCTTCCTGGAGGCCGCGCTCGACGCCCGCTACGACCTCGACGAGCTCGCCGCCCGCTTCCGCGCCAGCTTCGAGCAGGTGGCCCACCGCCTCGCGACGCTGCGCCGGCCGGGCGAGGACGGGGTGCCCTTCGCCTTCCTGCGCGTCGACCCGGCCGGCACCGTCTCCAAGCGCCTGTCGACCGCGGCACTGCGACTGCCCCTCTTCGGCGCCTGCCCGCTATGGGTGGTGTACGAGACGTTCGCCCAGCCCGGCCGCACGCTGAGCCAGATGGTCGACCTCGACGGCGAGCGGTTCCTGCTGGTGGCGCGCGCAGTGGAGAAGACGCCGCGCCGCCAGGCCCAGCCACCGACGCGATTCTCGGTCATGCTGGGGGTCGCGGCCGAGCACGCCGGCGACGTCATCTACGGCGACACCTACATCTCGCACCGCGACAGCGTCGTGACCTACGCGGGCTACGAATGCCTATCCTGCAAACGGGCCGGCTGCCAGCAGCGCGCCCATGGCGCCGAGGTGGTCTGAGATGCGGGTCCTGGTGGTCGAGGACGAGCCCCATATCGCCGAGGCGCTGACCTTCCTGCTCCAGCGCGAGGGGCACGAGGTGACGGTCGTCGCCAGCGGAGCCGACGCCGGCGAGCGGTTGCGCGGCTGCGACCTCCTGGTGCTCGACATCATGTTGCCGGGCCGCTCCGGGTTCGACATCGCGCGCGACGCGCTGGCGCTCAGCGAGCGGCCCAAGATCTGCGTGTTGACCGCCAAGGGCCAGCGGGAGGACCGCGAGCGAATGCTCGGCATGGGCGTGGACGCGTTCGTGTCGAAGCCCTTCTCCAACAGTGAGCTGATGGAGACGGTGCGCGGCCTCGCCGCCTCGTGAGCGCTGGCCATCCTCCTGGGGCCGACGCCCCGTCGCCGGACCGCACGCCGCACGAGCCGCCCCCGGTCGAGGCGCTGCCGCCGCCGCGCGCCACACGCTCCGGCGCCCGCGCCGACGCGCGCACGGTCGTCGCGCTCGCGGGGCCGGTGCTGTTCACGCCGGCCGCGCTGCTGCTGGCCGACCGGCCGATGCGGGTGTTCGATGTGCCGGCGATCCTCGTCTACGTCTTCAGCGTCTGGCTCGTCGGCATCGGCCTCACCTGGCTCCTGTCGAGGCCGCCGCGATGACCCTGAGCGCGCCGCTCGTCATCACGGTGGGCGGGCTCTACCTGGCGCTCCTCTTCCTGGTGGCCTTCCTCACCGACCGCCTGGCCGAGCAGGGCCGCGCCCGCTTCCTCGCCTCGCCGATCGTCTACACCCTCTCGCTGGCGGTCTACTGCACGTCGTGGACCTTCTTCGGCGCGGTGGGCACCGCGTCGCGCTCGGGGATCGAGTTCGTCACCATCTACATCGGCCCCACTCTGGCGCTGATGACCGGGTGGCTGTTCCTGCCCAAGATGGTGCGCATCGCCAAGGCGCAGCGCGTCACGTCGATCGCCGACTTCATGTCGTCCCGCTACGGCAAGAGCCGTGCGGTGGCGGTGCTGGTGACGGTGATCGCGCTGGCCTCGATCACGCCGTACATCGCGTTGCAGCTCATCGCCATCCGCCGCTCGTTCGTCGTCCTGTCGGGCGGGGAGGCGGACGGGACGGGGACGGCGTTCTGGGTCGCGGCGGTGATGGTGTTCTTCGTCATCGTCTTCGGCACGCGGCGGGTGAACGCGGACGAGAGTCAGCCCGGTATCGTCGCGGCGATCGCGTTCGAATCGATCGTCAAGCTGGCGGCGCTGCTGGCGGTGGCGGCGCTGGCGGCGGTGGTGCTGACGCGCGACCCGGCCGCCGGTTCGCTCTTCGCCAACGGGGCCACGGCGCTCGACGCGATCAGCGCCTTCAACGCCGGCGACGGCGCGCGGTGGACGACGCTGATGCTGCTGTCGGCCGCGGCGATCATCTGCCTGCCGCGTCAGTTCCAGGTGGCGGTGGTCGAGAACCGCTCGGAGGGGCACATCACCGTCGCCTCGTGGCTGTTCCCGGCCTACCTCTTCCTTCTCACGCTGGCGGCGGTGCCGATCGCGGCGGCGGGGCTCGTCGCGCTGCCGGCGGGCGCCGAGCCGGACCTCTACGTTCTCACGCTGCCCCTCTCGGAGGGCTCGGCGCTGCTGGCGCTGGCGGCGTTCGTCGGCGGCCTGTCGGCGGCGACGTCGATGGTGATCGTCGCCTCGCTGGCGCTGGCGGTGATGATCTCCAACCACCTCGTCGCGCCGCTCCTCCTGGGGCGGGTGCACACGCCGGGCGGCGTCGGCGCGGCGGTCATGGTCACGCGCCGCCTCGCCATCGCCGGCGTCATCGGCCTCGGCACCCTCTATGCCGAGGCGCATGGGGCGGGCGGGGGGCTCGCCTCCATCGGCCTCATCGCCTTCGCGGGGGTGGCGCAGTTCGCGCCCGCGCTGCTGGCCGGGCTGTTCTGGCGCCGGGCCAACCGGTTCGGCGCCACGGCGGGCCTCGCCACCGGGGCGGCGCTGTGGGTGGCGCTCCTGTTGTTGCCGAGCTTCGGCGTCGGCCAGGGCCTGGTCTACGAGGTGCGCGCGATCCTCCTGCCGCCGGAGCAACTCTTCGGCGCCGGAGCGGTCGACCCGCTGGTGTTCGGCGTCGTGGTCTCGATCGCGACCAACGTCATCGTCTACGTTCTCACCTCGCTCGCCACCTCCGGCAGCGTGGTCGACGAACTGCAGGCCACCGTCTTCGTCGACGCGTTGCGCCGCGGCGGCTCGGAGCCGACCTTGCGCCGCTCGGCCAGCCGGCGCGAGCTGATGCGCCTCGCGCGCCGCATCCTCGGGTCCCAGCGTGCCGACGAGGTCTTCGCCGCGATGCGCACCACCACCGCCGAGGAGGCCGACTCCACCCTGATCGCCCAAGTCGAGCGCGAACTGGCCTTCGCCGTCGGCACCTCCTCGGCGCACACGCTGGTCACGCAGATCGCGATCGGCGAGCCGCTGGCGGTGGACGCCGCGATCATGCTCCTGCAGGAAACCCAGGAGGCGATCGAGGCCGCCCGCGCGCTGGACATCCGCTCGGTCGAGCTGGAACGCTCGACCGCGGAACTCGCCACCACCAACGCCTCCCTCAAGGCCCTCCTGGCCGAGAAGGACGACTTCCTCAGCCGCGTCAGCCACGAGATGCGCACACCCGTGACCGCGGTGCGCTCGTTCGCCGAACTGTTGCGGGAAGGTGCCCTCGACCCGGACCGCGCCGCGCGCTTCGTCGACATCATCCTGGAGGAGAGCCGCCGCCTCAGCCGCCTGCTGGACGACATCCTCGACCTGTCGCGACTGGAGGCGGGGGTGGCGCCGATCCGGATGGACCGCATCGACGCCGCGGCCGCGATCGCCGAAGCCGCGGCGGTGATGGACGGGTTCGCGCAGCGTCAGGGCGCCTCGATCCGGGTGGAGGCGAACGGTCCGATCTTCGTGCGGGCGGACGCGGACCGGCTGAAGCAGGTGCTGGTGAACCTCCTCTCCAACGCGATCAAGTTCTGCGGCGGCGGTCCGGTGCTGATCAGCGTCACCACCGAGCAGAACACGGTGGTCATGCGGGTGCGCGACCAAGGGCCGGGGATCCCGGCGGACGTGCAGCCGCGCCTCTTCGGCAAGTTCATCAGCGGGGCGGCGCCGCACGGCATCCGCGGCGCGGGCCTGGGCCTCGCCATCTCGCGTCAGATCATGCGGGGGCTGGGCGGTTCGCTCACTCTCGAGGTCACCGGGCCGACCGGCTCGATCTTCGCCGCCCGCCTGCCGGTCGCGGTCGAGCCTCGCGCCCGCCTCGCCGGTTGAGCGCACGCGCCGCCGCCGCGTCGGACTCGCACGTGAAGTCCGCTCCCTCGCGGTACCGCCTCACGCGTACGGATTGTCGCCCTTGCGCAGGAGAAGGCGGATCGGCACGCCCGGCATCTCGAACTGCTCGCGCAGGCTGTTGATGAGATAGCGCTTGTAGGCGTCGGGCAGCGCGTCGGGCCGGGAGCAGAAGGCGATGAACGTCGGCGGCCGGCTCTTGGCCTGCGTCATGTAGCGGATCTTGATGCGCCGTCCGGAGACGGCGGGCGGCGCGTGACGCTGGGTGGCCATCTCCAGCCAGCGGTTGAGGCGCCCGGTGGAGATTCGGGTCGACCAGCGGTCCACCGCCTCGGTGACGGTGTCCATCAGCCGGTCGATGCCACGGCCGGAGAGGGCGGAGACGGGCACGACGCGGATCCCCGCCGCCTGCGGGATGAGCCGGGAGGCCGCCTCGCGGGCGGCGCGGATCGACTCGTCCGGCGTCGGCACGAGGTCCCATTTGTTGAACGCGATCACCAGCGCCCGCCCCTCGCGGGCGACGAGGTCGAGGATGGTCAGGTCCTGCTTCTCGAACGGCATCGTCGCGTCGAGGACGACGATCGCCGCCTCGGCGTACTTCATGGCGCGGATGGTGTCGCCGGTGGAGGCGCGCTCCAGCGCCTCGACGACGCGGGCGCGGCGGCGCAGACCCGCGGTATCGACCAGACGGAAGTGCCGGTCGCCGTGGCTGAACTCGACGGTGATGGAATCGCGCGTCAGCCCCGCCTCGGGGCCTGTCAGCATCCGGTCTTCGCCGATGATCTTGTTGAGCAGCGTCGACTTGCCGACGTTCGGCCGGCCCAGGATGGCCACGCTGATCGGCCGGTCGTGGTCGTCCTCCTCGGCCTCGGGGAGCGGGGTCGCGACCTCGGCGAAAGCGTCCACCAGGGCGTGGCGCAGGTCGCTCATCCCCTCGCCGTGCTCGGCGGAAAAGGCGATGGGGTCGCCCAGACCCAGGCTGTAGGCCTCGAGGCTCATCATGTCGCCGGCGCGGCCCTCGGCCTTGTTGGCGATCAGCACCACCGGCTTGCCGCGGCGGCGCACGTCGTTGGCGAGCTGCTCGTCCAGCGGGGTGACGCCGGCGCGCGCGTCGACGACGAAGAGGTAGACGTCCGCCTCGTCCATCGCGCGGTTCATCTGCTGCCACATGCGGTCTTCGAGCGTGCCGGGATCGGCCCCCTCGAAGCCGGCGGTATCGACCAGCGTGAACGTCAGGTCCTGCAGCCGCGCCTCCGCCTCGCGGCGGTCGCGCGTGACGCCGGGCGTATCGTCGACGATGGCGAGGCGCTTGCCGACGAGACGATTGAACAGCGTCGACTTCCCGACGTTCGCGCGGCCAGCAATGGCGACCTTCATCCTAGTCTCACTTCTTTCAACGGCTGGATCGGCCCAGCGCTGAGCAAGGCGCGGGACTTAGCATAACTTGCGGTCCATACGACCACGGAGAATTTCATGCAGTACGGACGCCGGCCCGGGATCGTCAATGACCTCGGCTTCGCCGCAAAGCTGATCGGCTTCACGGCGTTCGCCGCTCTCGGTCCGATTGTGGTCGTCATGTCGGGTGCGCCGAGCCTTCCTGCAACCACCGACGCCGCGGTGCGAGACGCCCTGGCCGCGGCGCAGTCGTCCCGCCTCGCGACCGCGGTGGTCCTCGCCGTCGTCGTCGCGGCGCTGGGCGGGGCGCTCGCGGTGTTCCAGCGGCGCGGCATGGGGGCGCTGCGGGCCGCAGTGGCGGCGATCGCGGCGCGCAAGCCCGTCGCCATCCGGCCCGAGAACGCCTCGGACACGCTGGGGGCGATCTGGACCGACCTCGCTCTGATCGCCGGTCACGTCGCCGACGGACGCGCCTACAAGGCGGTTCTCGACGATATCCCGGTGCCGGTGATGATCGCCGACCCGCACGACGAATTCCGCGTCACCTACATGAACCGCGAGACCGAGAAGGAGCTCGGCGCGCTGGAGGACCACCTGCCGGTGCGCGCCAGCGAGATCATGGGGCAGTCGATCGACGCCTTCCATGCCGGGCCGGCGCGGATCCGCCGGGTTCTCAGCGATCCGAAGCGGCTGCCGTTCCGCTCCAAGATCGTGCTCGCCGGCAAGGAGAACCTCGACCTCCACATCGGCGCCTCCTACGACGAGGACGGCAACTACGTCGCCGCCGTCCTCACCTGGAAGATCATCACCGGCCACGTCCGCTCGGCCGATACGTTCGAGATGAACGTCAAGTCCGCGGTGGAGCAGATCAAGAGTTCGTTCGTGGACATGCGCCAGCGTGTCGGCGGTATCGCCAGCGCCACCGCGTCGACGCAGACGATGCTGTCGAGCGGGGCCACGGCCGTCAGCGAGGCGACGGCCAACGTGCAGATGGTGGCGAGCGCGGCCGAGGAGCTGACCGCCACGATCGCCGAGATCAACGACCGCATCTCCTTCTCGACCCAGCGGGCCTCCAACGCGGCGAGCGAGACCAAGACCGTCGCCAAGCGGGCGGAGGATCTGCTGGCCGCCAGCGACCGGATCGGCGAGGTGATGGGGGCGATCTCCGGCATCGCCTACAAGACCAACCTCCTCGCCCTCAACGCCACCATCGAGGCGGCGAGCGCCGGCCCCGCCGGCAAGGGTTTCGCCGTCGTCGCGCACGAGGTGAAGATGCTGGCCGACCAGACCGCCAAGGCGACCGATCAGGTGTCCGAGGAAACCGAGGCGGTGCGCCGGCTCATCATCGAGGTGGCGAAGGGCGTGGGCGAGGTCACCAAGGTGATCGGCGACATTCGCGAGGCGTTCGAGCAGGTGGCCTCGGCGGTGCGCGAGCAGCAGGCGGCGACACAGTCGATCTCGGCGAGCGCGCATGACGCGGCCAACGGCGTCAGCAACGCGGCGAAAACGCTGAGCGAGGTGGAGGGCCTCGCCGCGCAGAACCTCGACGCGACGCAGGTGCTGAACGGCCGGGCGGAGGAGATCGCCCTCGCCAACGACAACCTGTCGAAGAATTCGGACGATCTGCTGAAGATGATGCGCGCCGGCTGACCCGGCTGACCCGGCGCGCCCCACGCCGCCGAAGGCGGCGGGCGATCAGCGCAGGGCGGTGATCTCGCCGGTATCGGACACGAAGATCATCTGCCCGCCGGCGACGATGGGCGCGGTGTAGGCCTTGCCGCCGATCTTGCGGTCGGCGGTGATCTGGCCCGACTTGGGGTCCACCGTGATCATCCGCCCGTCGTTGGAGATGGCCCACAGCGCGCCACCGGCCAGCACCGGGCCAGCATAAGCCGCATCGCGCTTCTTCTCGCGCGGCAGCGGCCGGGCCCACAGGAGCTGCCCGTTCGACTTGTCGAGCGCCACCATGCGCCCGGCGATGTCGACCAGGAAGATCGAGCTGCCGGACACCACCGGCGTATGCGCCGAGCCGATGTTGGCGCTCCACACCTCGTTGCCGTCCGACAGGCCGACCGCGATGGTCTTGCCGGCCACGCCGGTGGCGTAGACGACGCTGCCGTCGATCACCGGGCTGCCGGATACGTCGTTCAGGCCGGCGACCGCCAGCGAGCGGCTGGGGCGGGTGACGAAGTTCTGCCAAACAGGCTCGCCGGAGGCGACGGAGAAGGCCATCACCTCGCCGGAAGAGTACGGAATGACGACCTTGTCGCCCGACACCGCCGGCGACGCGGCCGCCAACAGGCCCGACTGCTCGGGAATTCCGTCGTACTCGAACGCCTGGGAGCCGTCCTCCTGGTTGACGGCGAACACCTGGTTCTTCTGCGACACGACGAACACCTTGCCGCTGCCGGCCGTCGGCGCACCGCGCAGCGGGGTGTCGAACTCGGACGTCCAGATGACGCTGCCGTCGGCGGCGTTGAGGGCGACCACCTGGCCGTAACCGGTGGCGGCGTAGACGCGGCCGCCTTCCGCCGTCACACCGCCGCCGGCAGCGGAATCGCGCTCGCCTTCCGGCCGCAGCGAGGTCGACCATACGCGCCCGCCGCCCGCCGCCGACAGCGCGGTGACCGAGCCGTCGGGCGAATAGACGAACACCCGGTCGCCGGAGACGATCGGCCGTGCGGTCAGCCGCAGCGTACCGCGCATGGCGGACTTGCCGACACCGCTGATCGATGTCCGCCAGGCCCGTGCGCCACCGCCGGAGAAGGCGACGTGGCCGGGGTCGTTCTGCGCGTTGCCGCCGGGCTGGGGCCAATCGGAATTGGAGCGGGCGGGGCCGAAGGAGGCCGGCTTGGACTCACCTTCCGCCACCTCGGGCGCGCTGGTGAAGACGGTGGTGCGTTCGCCGAGGAGATGCTCGTCCTTCGGTCCGAAGACGTTGAGGGAATCGAGGGACCCGCAGCCACCGAGGGCTGCGGCCAGGGCGAAGGCGATCCAGCGCATCAGTCGGTTTCCTCTGTGGCATCCTCTATCGCAGGGGCGGCCGGCGTCGCGGCCTCGCCCGGCGCGGCGCCCGCGGCGGCATCCTGCGCGGCAGTCTCGCCCGCGCCGGAATCCCCGGTCGCGGCCGAAGTGTCGGCCCCGCCGGCGCTCGGCGTGCCAGGTTTCGGGAAGGTGGTCCCCGTGGCGTCGGCGCCGGGCATCGGGAAGGCCGGTGCGCCGTCACCCGCCTCGGAGGCGGCGCTCCGGGCGGCGGCGTCCGCGGCATCGGCGGCGGCGTCCCGCGCGGCGACCGCGGCCTCCTGCGCGCTCACGCGCTCGATGAGGCTCAGCATGGTCGTCGCCCGCTGGCGCATCCCCTGGCCGACGGTGGCGCTCGTGCTCAGCTCCGTGAACCAGCGCTTGGCGTCCTCGAGGTCGTCCTCGGCATAGGCTGCGAGGCCCATCAGCTCGGTGGCGGAGCGGTTGAACGGGTTGGAGATGTTCTCCGCGAGGCCGACGAGGACCTCTTGCGCCCCGGCGGTGTCGCCGGTGTCGATCAGGATCTGGCCTTCGCGCACGCGGGCCAGGTCGCGGTAGAGGTTCGGCACGCCGCTGTCGCCGGAGATGGCACGCAGCGTCTCGGTGGCGGCGGCCGGCTCGCCCGCGGCCACCTCGGCGGTCGCCTTGCGGAACCGGGCGAGGACGGAGAAGCCCGAGGGCGCGTCCTCGGCGAACTTGGCCAGCGCCGCGGTGTCGGCCGCCGGGCCCTGCGCGTCCACGTCGGCGAGCAGGGCGGCGTATTCCTCGCCCGCGCTCCGCTCGGAGTTGACGCGCCACCACTCGTAGCCGCGCCAGCCCGCGGTCACGACGACGACGAGGACGGCGACGGTGATGACATAGATGCCGTAGCGGTCCCATACTTTGGCGAGCCGCTCGCGTCGCAGGTCCTCTTCAACTTCGTCGAAAATATCGGTCATTGTCGTCCCGGCAGGGTTCACTCACACCGCTGACGCCATGGCCAGCGGCGACACCCCTATCAGCCACAAATGCAGCTTCCAAACAAACAATCCGTAAACGACTAGGCCGATCGCCACAGCCGCCACGTCCGCCTGCCAGTGCGGGGTGAACGCGGCGGGTGCCGTCAGCCCGGCCCGCTCGCGCTTCTTGACCGAGATCCGGTCCACGACGGCCCACGCCAGGATGGCGCCGAAGAGGACCACCGAGGCCAGATCGCCGTTGACCAGGAGGTGTGCCACCGCCCACGTCTTCACCGCCACGAGCATCGGATGCTTCAGTGTTTTCTTGATGTGGCCGGGGAGGTAGGCGGCCGGCAGGGCGACGAAGGCCAACGCCATGAGCAGCAGCGCCAGGTGCGACAGGCCGGCCGGCGGCGCGTACAGGAGCGGCGGCCCCTCCAGCCGCCATGCGCCATAGCCGCGCACCATCAGCACCAGCCCGACGAGCGAGACCACACTGTAGACGCCCTTGTACCCGGTCTCGCCCAACGCGCCGACGAGGCGGGCCCGCGGACCGGGCACGATCTTCAGGGAGTGGGCGCCGAGGAAGAGGGCCAGGCCCACGAACAACAAGGTCATGTCGGTCTCGCTTTACTGTGTCGTCGTGTTGAGGGGTTGTTTGCTAACGTCGTGCTTAGATCGGTTCGAATGCGTTGCCGTCGCATACGCCGGGGAGGCGGGGTGCGGCGCCCGTCTCGTTGGGAGAAGCTTACGATGATCCGCACGGCCGTTGCCTTCGCTCTCGTCCTGATGACCATGGTCCCCGCCGCGGCGAAGACGCTGGTCGCGGAGGTGGATCTCTCGGACCAGATTTTAACTGTTATATATAAGGGGCAGCCGCTCGCGCAGTGGAAGGTGTCGACCGGTCGCGCCGGGTTCCGTACGCCGACCGGGACCTTCCGCCCGATGCGCATGCACCGGGAGTACTTCTCCCGCCAGTACGACGATGCGCCGATGCCCAACGCGATCTTCTACGACCGCGGCTATGCCATCCACGGCTCGTACGAGACGCGCAGCCTCGGCCGCCCCGCCTCGCACGGCTGCGTGCGGCTGCACCCGGCCGACGCGCAGAAGCTCTTCGATCTGGTGGTGACGGTCGGGCCGGAGAATACGGCGATCACCGTCCGCCGCTGAGCTTCCGCCGCTGAGAGTCTGCCGCGCGTCGCGGACCGCCGCGGACCGCCGCCGCGCCGAGGCGCGACAGCGCGTCACACCGCAGGTGGCGCCGGCCGGCGGGTGCGGGATCGACGCATTGCGGGGCCGGTGAGGTTCGGTTAATTGGCCCCCTTGCGGTGCACTCGGAACGACTTTCACCGCGCGCACCGCGGACAGTCGATCGATTACGGCTCGGCGGGCGGCTCCGGACGCGGGCGCTGGGGCCGGTGGCCCGTGCCTCGGCGCGGCGGACCGGGTGCCAGCTCGCCGATCCATGCCGCTAGGAGGTGTCCTCATGAGCCGCAGCGCCAGTCCTCGCCGCCGATCCATCCGCCGCGCCGTCCGCTGGGCTGGCGCCGGGTTGCTCGCGCTCGGTGTCCTGCTGGCCGGCCCGCAGCGTGCGGGCCTCGGCAGCGGCCGCGCCGAGGCCTACTGCGTCGTGGTGCCGGGCGTCGCCGGGTGCGTGCGCGGCGCGATCATCCGCCGGCGGATCGAGCGTCGCCGCCGGGCCGCGGGCAGCGCCGCGGTCGACACCGGCCGAATCGCCCCGGCGCCGGTGAGCCCGAGCCGCGTGCGGCCGGGGCGCAGCAGTTCGCCGCGGCTGAAATCGTCCGGCGCGCAGCTGACGCGCATCGACCCGGCGGTGCAGACCGCGTTGAACACGCTGGGCTTTGCGGTCGGCCGCGCCGACGGGTTGCTGGGGCGCAAGACGCGCGACGGCATCCGCGACTTCCAGCGGGCGATCGATCACAAGGCGACCGGCACCTTGTCGGTCACGGAGCGCACGTTGCTGATGCGCGCCGAGGAC
Source organism: Acuticoccus sp. I52.16.1 (assembly GCF_022865125.1). Taxonomy (NCBI): domain Bacteria; kingdom Pseudomonadati; phylum Pseudomonadota; class Alphaproteobacteria; order Hyphomicrobiales; family Amorphaceae; genus Acuticoccus; species Acuticoccus sp. I52.16.1. The sequence goes on from NZ_CP094828.1 coordinate 3,551,882, forward strand.
GAGGCACTCGCCCAGAACATCGCCATGCCCGCCGGCGGCGACCCGGTCTTCCTGCGGAACGTCGCCGCGGCGGCCGCGCCTGCCACGGTCGCCGCGGCGGCGCAGGTCGCCGACGCCGCCGCGCCGTCCGGCGATGCGCCGCCACCGCCGGCCACCGCCGAGGACGGACCCGGCGAGACCGCCGCCGCGGACGGACCCGGCGAGGATGCCACCTCGCCGCAGGCCGATGCGCCGGAACCCGCATCACGGGAGATCGTCGAGGCGGCCGTCTGCCGCGACGTCGAGACCGACGTCGACGCCGCCGAGCTCGCCACGCTGCGGCCCGACGCGGCGATGCGCAGCGCCTATTGCGGCGTGCGCGCCTATGTCGTCGACATCGTCGACCCCGACACGCTGGGCGCCGACGACGGGCGCGCCGACCTCGCGACGTGCGCCGCCTGGGCGGATCGCACCGGCCTGGGCGCCGCGCAGGCCGCAGCCCTCGGCCCGGACGACGTGGCGCCGGCCTTTTCCTCCCGCATTCCCGAAGCGCGGGACGAGTTGGCCTCCGCCCGCGATGTCGCCAAAACCTGCATCGGCCTCGCGTTCCGCCACGACGACCCCGGCACGGCCCGGTTCTACGCGCTCTATGCGGTGGCGATGGGCGACACGGGGTACGGCGAGCTGATCGCCGCGCAGCACGGCCTGGGCACCGGCGTCGCGCCGGATCCGGACGCCGCCGCGCAGTGGTACGACTGGACCGCCGAGGCCCTGCTCGACGGCGCGGACACCGTCACCGGCGACGATGCGCGCCTCCGCTCGCGCCTGCTGCGCGTCTTGGCGGCCAAGGCCGACACGATGGCCCCCTTCGAGGCCGACCCGGGGATCGCTCCCGCCGACGCACCTACGCCCGACAACAGCGCGGAGGCGGCGCCGAGCGACCTGCCGCAGCTCGCGCGGCTCCTCGACGTGTCGCCGGCCGAGCTCACCGCGCTGTGCGAGGATCCGGGCGACGACCCGATCGCGCGGCGTGTGTGCCGCCTCGGCGCCAATGCCAGTGCCAATGCGGGTTCCGGTGCCGGTGATCGAGGCGGGGACGGGCCCACGCCGCCGGCCGCCGACTGACGCGCCTCAGATCGGCAGGCGGATCCGGGCGCGCAGGCCCCCCAGCGGGCTGTCACCCAGCGTGATGTCGCCGCCCTGCCGCCGGGCGACGTCCCGCGCGATGGTGAGGCCGAGCCCGGTGCCGGAACGGTCCTGGTTGCGCGCCGTGTCCAGCCGGAAGAAGGGTTGGAAGACGACCGCGCGCTTGTCCGGCGGGATCCCCGGCCCGTCGTCGTCGACCTGGATGATCAGCCAGCCGCCCTCGCGGTGCGCCGTCAGGCGGATCGTCTCGGCATGGGCGGCCGCGTTGGCGAGGAGGTTGGCGATCATCCGCAGCGAGGCGGTGGGGCGGACCGTCGCCGTCAGGCCGGGGGGAATGGTCGCCTCCACCTCCAGCCCGCGCGCCGCGTCCTCCACCAGATCGGCGATGGAGACGTTCTCGGTCGGCTCGTCGGTATCGGTGCGGGCGAACTGCAGGTAGTCCTCCAGCATCGCCTGCATCTGGTCGACGTCGGTCACCAGGGCTGCGACGTCCTCGGTCTGCTCCAGCAGCGCCAGCTCCAGGCGGAAGCGGGTGAGCATGGTGCGCAGGTCGTGGCTGACGCCCGCCAGCATCGACGTGCGCTGCTCGATCTGCAACTCGATGCGGTGCTTCATCTCCAGGAAGGCGCCGGTCGCCTGGCGCACCTCGGTCGCACCGTGCGGGCGAAGCCGGCCCACCGGACGCCCGCGACCGAACTTCTGCGCCGCCGCCGCCAGCTCCTGGATCGGCCGCACCTGCCCGCGCAGGAAGAGCACGGCGACGAAGATCAGCACCAGCGACGTGCCCGCCATCCACACCAGCGTGATGTGCGCGTTGGAGGCGTAGGTGCTCGACCGGCGCGTGACGACGACCAGCGTCCCCACCTTCGTCAGCACCCGGATTTCGACGAAGCGGCCATTGTCGAACGTGTCGATCGCGAAGGGGCGCCCCACCTCGCGCCGCAGATGTCGCGAGAGGGTATATTCGAGAAGGTTGAAGAATCCGGCGGGGCGGTTTTGCGGCAGGCTCGTCTCGTCCGTCATCCGCACGCGCTGGAACAGTGTGTTGCGGGCGATCCGCAGCACCTTGGGGCGCTCCTCGGGCGTCGCCGCCTCCAGCATCTGCACCGTCACGGCGACCGCCTCGGCCGTCGCCTCCGAGAGGCGCACGGTCATGTTCTCCCAGTGCCGGTCGAGGAAGACGAAGGCGACCACCGATTGCAGCAGGATCATCGGCAGGACGATGATGAGGATCGAGCGCGGGAAGAGACGGCGGGGGAGGCGACGCCGCAACCACCGCTCGATCGGCGGCGGCAGGCCGGCCCACCGCAGGATCCGCCGCCACAACGGGCGCCGGTAGGGCGTGGTGAGGCTCACGGCCCGTCCGCGATGTCCGCGACCAGGCGGTAGCCGAGGCCGCGCACCGTCTGGAGGTAGCGCGGGTCGGCCGGGTTGTCCTCCAGCTTGCGGCGCAGGCGGTTCATCTGCACGTCGATCGCCCGGTCGCCGAGCTGCTCGTCGGCGACGAGGTCCTGGCGCGGCACCGTGGCGCCGGGCCGCGAGGCGAGCATGCGCAACAGCCGCCGCTCCCGCTCGGTGAGCCGCACGAGGGTCCCGTCGTCGGTCAGCTCCTCGCGCTTCAGGTCGAACCGGAAGGCGCCGAAGCGCACCACGCGGGCCACCTCCGGCCGCCGCCGCAGCATGTTCTTCAGCCGCAGCGAAAGCTCCTGCGGCTCGAACGGTTTGCCGAGATAGTCGTCCGCACCCTGCGTGAGGCCCTGCACCCGGTGCTCCGCCTCGGCCAGCGCGGTGAGCATCAGGACGGGCATCTCGCCGGTCGCCTTCATGTGCGCCAGCAGCGACAGACCGTCCTCACCGGGCATCATGACGTCCACCACCGCGGCGTCGAACACGAGGCCCGAGAGGATGCGTCGCGCCTCCGTCGCATCCGCCGTCGCCGTCACGCGGAAGCCTTCCTTGCGCAGGAAGCGCTCCAGGAGCGTGCGGATGCGCTGGTCGTCGTCGACCACCAGCACGTGCGGTGCATCGTCGTCCTGCCGCGGCTCGCCCGCCAGCGAATGGGCCCCTATCGCCATCCTACCGTCCGCCTTCGATCCGGCGCATCACCGCCGCCCGGTCGTCATCGTCCACGAGAGCGGCCAGAAACGCAAAGACCGTCTTCGTCGCGCCCGGCCCCGCCGCGTCGATCGCATGGCGGATCCGGGCCGACTGGATGTCCACCACCTCGCGCGCGAGCGCGTGACCGGCCGCCGTCGTCGTCAGGCGCTTCTCGCGGCGGTCGTGCCGACCGGGGCGCACCTCGATCAGCCCGTCATCGACGAGCTGCTTCAGCACGCGCGAGACCCCCTGCTTGGTGACCTTGAGGATCGCCAAGAGCTCGCCGACGGTGAGGTCCGGATGCCGGTCGACGAAGTGCAGCACCCGGTGGTGGGCACGGCCGTACCCCATCTGCGCGAGGCGCTCGTCGGCGATCCCGACGAAGTCCCGATAGCCGAAGAACATGCCTTCGATCAGGGCAAGCGCGAGGTCGGGGTCGGTTTGCTCGAGTTTTTTCAGGTCAACCATATTGACGTTTTGCGACACTTCGCATACCTAGCGGCTCTCTCAAGCGCGCTAATCTGTCGTGGAGATAAGGGTTTGAGAAATAATATTGCGCGGACGGGTTGTTTCATGCGCCCGCGCTGCAACAGGCGAAACATGCGCCATCGGAGATAAAAAAATGGCAGTTCCTTTCGATCAGCATGAAGGTGACATCTGGCTGGATGGCGCGTTCGTGCCCTGGCAAGACGCAAAGCTGCATGTCCTTTCGCACGGTCTGCACTACGCGAGCGCCGTATTCGAGGGGGAACGCGCCTACGGTGGCGAGATTTTCGAGTGCGAGGCGCATACCAACCGTCTCTTCACGTCCGCCGACGCCATGGGCATGGTCCTTCCATTTAGCAAGGAAGCCATTAACGCGGCCAAACGTGAAACGCTCGCCCGCATGGGCCTGACCGACGCCTACCTGCGCCCGATCGCGTGGCGCGGCTCGGAGATGATGGGCGTCTCAGCGCAGAAGAACACCATCCACATGGCGATCGCCTGCTGGGCCTGGCCGTCCTACTTCGACCCCGCCGCCCGCGAGAAGGGCATCCGCCTCGACATCTCGGACTGGCGCCGGCCCGATCCGCGCACCATCCCGTGCCACGCCAAGGCGGCCGGCCTCTACATGATCTGCACGCTGTCCAAGCATGCGGCCGAGTCGAAGGGCTATGCCGACGCGCTGATGTTCGACTGGCGCGGCCACGTCGCCGAGGCGACCGGCGCCAACATCTTCTTCGTCAAGGACGGGGCGATCCACACGCCGACGCCGGACTGCTTCCTCGACGGTATCACCCGCCGCACCGTGATCCGCCTCGCCCGCGAGCGCGGCATCGAGGTGAACCAGCGCACGATCATGCCGGAGGAGCTGGAGGGCTTCGAGGAGTGCTTCCTCACCGGCACGGCCGCCGAGGTCACGCCGGTCGGCGAGATCGGGCCCTACCGGTTCGTCCCCGGCGCGATCACCAAGGCGCTGATCGAGGATTATGCCAAGGCTGTGCAGCCGCCGCACGTCGCCCTGCGCGACGTCGCCTGACACCGGCGGGGGCCGCGGCGTCGCGGCCCTCGCCCTTCGGCGTCACCCGCCGCTTGCCTCTCGGTGCCGACTGAACGGAATATCGGTCGGAGCGAGGCGAGGCGGGGGCTGCGACGATGAACGAGACGACCGGCGCGGGGCCGGGCGCGGACAGCGGCCCGTGGCGTGAGGCGCGAGGGGTGCCGGCCGTCCGCGCCGCGACCTTCGCCGACCTGCGCGCCGCGCTCGCGGCTGGGTGGGGCGACTTCCTCGCGGCGCCACTCTTCGGCCTCGGCGTCGGGATCGTCTATGCCGCGTTCGGCTGGGCGCTGGTCGCCGTCGCCGACTCCGCCACGCTCGACGGGCTGACCTTTCCGCTGCTGGGCGGCTTCGTCATGGTCGCCCCCTTCGCCGCCACCATCCTTTACGAGATCAGCCGCCGCCGCAGCCTGGGGCTCCCGTTCGACCTCGTCAACGCGGCCGCCATCGTCGCCGGCACGGCGCGCCGCTCGCTCATGATCCTCGGCCTGGTGCTGGTCCTGTGGCTCGGCGTCTGGAGCCGCGCCGCGGTCTTCATCTACGCCATCTACTACGGTTTCGACGCGCCGCCGTTCCTGGAAATGCTGCCCGAGCTCGTCACCACCGAGCGCGGGCTTCTCTTCCTGTTCTGGGGGCATGTGGTGGGGGCGGGGTTCGGCCTCGTCGCCTATTGCCTTTCGGCGCTGTCGTTCCCGTTCCTGCTCGACCACGACGCCGACATCGCGACCGCCATCATCACCTCGTTCAAGGCGGTGCTGGGGCGTCCGGTGGTGATGCTGTCCTGGGCGGCACTCATCGGCATCGTGATGGCGCTCGCCGCGGCGCCGGCCTTCCTGGGCTTCCTCGTCGCGCTGCCGCTCTTCGGGCATGCGACATGGCACCTCTACCGTCGCCTCGTGCCGGGCTGACGCGCCGAGAGCGCGAGGCTCCCGGGGGAAAACAGGTGGTCGGCGGCGCTGGGGCGTGCGGCGCCGCTCAGCGGACGGGGGGCTGCCCGGCGTCGATGCGGGCCATGCCTTCCTTGGCCGGCGCGTAGTTGGGGCGCAGCTGCAGCGCGCGATTGTACGCGGCGCGGGCCTTGTTGCTGTCGCCCTGGTACTCCAGCGCCAGGCCGCGGTTGCTCCAAGCGTCGGCGTATTGCTTGTCGATCTGGAGCGCCTGGTTGAAGTCCTGCAACGCCGCCTCGACGTCGCCGGTCGCCAGGTACGACACGCCGCGGCCGTTGTACGGCTCGGGCGCCTGCGGATCGAGGCCGATGGCGATACCGAAGTCTTCGACCGCGAAGGCGTGCAGGTCCTGCGACTGATAGACCAGCGCGCGGTTGTGGTACGCGCGCGGATCGCCCGAGTTGGCCCGGATCGCGGCATTGTAGTCTTCCAACGCGCGATCGCTCTGGTTCTGCAGGCGATAGATGTTGCCGCGACCGACGAGCGCCGTGTCGTAGGTCGGGTTGATGCGCAGCGCGGAATTGTAATCGTTCAGCGCGGCGTTCAGGTTGTCCATGCGGCGGTACACCAGGGCCCGGTTGGCGTAGGCCTGGTAATACTGCGGATTGATCTCGATCGCGCGATCGAAATCCTCGAGGGCCTCGCGCAGCTTGTTGCCGCGCCCGAAGGCCGTCCCGCGCATGTTGTAGGCGCTGGCGTCGCCCGGGTTCGATTCGACCACGGCCGTCAGCGACGCGATGTTCGTCGGCGAGCCGGAGGCCGGGTCGATCAGCCGGCCCGGTGTCGTCATGGCGTCGTCGATGACGCAGCCGCCCAGGAAGGCAGCCACCATGACGGAGGCGACCGGTGCCAACGGGATCGTTCGGGAAACTATACGCGCCATACTACTCCACCACACGCCGAATCGCGCGGCTGGGCCGAACTCAGCTGCGCTTCTTGCCCGGGAGGAGACCTTCGCGCTGTGCGCGCTTGCGTGCAAGCTTACGGGCGCGGCGGACCGCCTCGGCCTTCTCGCGCGCCTTGCGCTCGGAGGGCTTCTCGTAATGATTGCGCATCTTCATTTCACGGAAGATGCCTTCACGCTGCATCTTCTTCTTCAGCGCCTTCAGCGCCTGATCGACGTTGTTGTCCCGAACCAGAACCTGCACTTGGCCGTCTTCCTTCTGTTGCACGGCGCATTTCGGCTGCACCGTCGTGCCGGGCGATGAGGCCTCTCCCAACGCCAAAGCGCGCAGATAGCCGGGTCGCTCCCCCAGGAGAGCCACCAACCCAGCATCACGCGCGAAGGCTGTCCGATATCAGCCGCCGAGGCGAAAGTCTACACCGCGGCGCACCACGTTCACGTGCCCCATCTTGCGACCGGGCCGTGTGTCTCGCTTGCCATAGAGGTGGAGCTTGGCCCCCTCCATGTCCAGATGGGCGCGCCAATCATCCGCATCATGGCCGATCAGATTGACCATCGTGGCGTCGGCGGTGCGCGTGGTCGCACCCAGCGGCCAACCGGCGATGGCGCGGATATGATTCTCGAACTGGCTCGTCAGCGCGGCGTCCTGCGTCCAGTGGCCGGTGTTGTGGACGCGGGGGGCCATCTCGTTGGCGATCAGCGGGCGGGCCGTCTCGCCGGTCACGAACCACTCGATCGCCATCACGCCGACATAGCCGAGCGCGGCGGCGACGTCCGCGGTCAGGCGCTGCGCCTCCGCCTCCAGCCCCGCCGCCAGCGGGCCGGGGACGGTGGAGCGGCGCAGGATCCCCTCGGCGTGCTCGTTGGCGGGGGCGGCGTACGCGGCGATGCCGCCATCGGCGCCGCGGGCCAAGACGGTCGACGTCTCGGCCTGGAACGGCACCAGCGCCTCGACGATCGCGGGCACCTCGCCGATGGCGGTGAACGCGGCCGCGACGTCCGCGCCGGGCGTCAGGCGGACCTGACCCTTGCCGTCGTAGCCCATGCGCCGCGTCTTCAGGATGGCGTGCCCCCCGAGCGCCTCCAGCGCGGCGGCGATGTCACCGGGAGATGCCACGTCGCGGTGGGGGGCGACGGGCAGGCCGCATTCGGCCAGGAAGGCTTTTTCGGCGAGGCGGTCCTGCGCGACCTCGAGCGCGAGCGGACCGGGGCGGACCTTGTCGCCGAGGGGGCGGACGGCCGCGACGGGGACATTCTCGAACTCGTAGGTGACGACGTCGACCGCGGCGGCGAAGGCGGCGAGCGCGGCCTCGTCCTCCCAGGCGGCGATGGTGGTCGCGGCGGCGACGGCGGCCGCGGGCGGGTCCGCGTCGGGGCAGAAGATATGGACCGTGAAGCCGAGTTCGGCGGCGGCGGTGGCGAGCATGCGCCCCAGCTGCCCGCCGCCGAGAACGCCGATCGTGGCGCCGGGGGTGAGGATCACGCGTCGTCCGCCGGATGCTCGGCGACCGAGGCGGTGCGGGCGGCGCGCCAGGCGGTCAGCCGCTCGGCCAGCGCCGGGTCGTCGAGAGCGAGGACGGACGCGGCGAGGAGGGCGGCGTTGATCGCCCCCGCGCGGCCGATCGCCAGGGTGCCGACCGGGATGCCGGCGGGCATCTGCACGATCGACAGCAGGCTGTCCCAGCCCGACAGCGCCTTGCTCTCAACCGGCACGCCGAACACCGGAAGCGGTGTGATCGCCGCGACCATGCCCGGCAGATGCGCCGCCCCGCCCGCGCCGGCGATGACGACACGCACGCCGCGCGCCGCCGCCGTCTCGGCGAAATCGTAGAGGCGCTTGGGGGTGCGGTGGGCGGAGACGATCAGCGCGTCGTGGTCGATCCCCAGTTCGCCCAGCGTCGAGGCGGCGCCGCGCATGGTCACCCAGTCCGACTGGGAGCCCATGATGACGGCGACCGGCGCCGCGCGGGCGGTGGCCGACCGATCGGTCACGCGATGATGTCCGGGAGGATCTTGTCGGCCACGTGGCGGATCTCGTCCTTCAACTGGAGCTTGCGCTTCTTCAGGCGCTTGATCTGCAAGAGGTCGGTGGAGCCGGCAGCCTCCAACGCCTCGACCGCAGAGTCGAGGTCGCGATGCTGCTCTCTCAGCATCTGCAGTCTTGCCAGGAGTTCGGTTTGGTCTTCGTCATCCATGGGTGTTCGCACCGCGGGCCGATCTTTCAATAGGTCAACCCGCGGAACGCTGTCGAGACCTTTAGCCGGCCGGGGCGCCGACGACGGCGACCGTGGGCTTGCCCTCGCCCAGGATCCGCCCGGCCGCCCGCCGCACGTCCTGCAGTGTCACCGCCTCGATCATCGCGTTGCGGGTGTCGATGTAGTCGAGGCCGAGGAACTCGAGCTGGATCGCCAGGAGCTGGCGCGCGGTGGAGTTGGAGGAGCCGAAACGCAGCGCGTAGGAGCCGGTGAGGTAGGCCTTCGCGTCGTCGAGCTCGGCCTCGGTGGGGCCGTCCTCGGCCATGCGCTCGAGCTGCTGCAGGATGACCTCGACGGCCTCCATCGCCTTCTCGTTGCGCGTCGCCGTGCCGCCGCCGAAGACCGCGGCATGGTCGAACGGAACCACGTAGGAATAGACCGAGTAGGCGAGACCGCGCTTCTCGCGCACCTCCTCGAACAGCCAGGACGAGAACGCGCCGCCGCCGAGGATGTGGTTCATCACGTAGGCGGGGACGAAGTCGTCGTCGTGCCGGGGAATGCCGGGGCCGCCGAAGCGGATCGAGGTCTGCGGCGTCGGGATCGCGACGTTGGCGGTCTGGCCGGTCGCGGCCTCGATGTCGGCCACCGGGGTGATGGCGGCGGTGTCGGGCAGGTCGCCGAAGGCGCGGTCGAGCAGCGGGCCGAGCGTCGCGGCGTCGATGTCGCCGACGACGGCGACCATCAGGTTGTCCTTGCCGAAGGTCTGCTGCGCGGCGACGAGATCGTCCCGCGTCATGGTGCCGAGGCTCTCGGGCGTGCCGTTGGCCGGGCGGCCGTAGGGGTGGCCGGGGAAGGCGGTCTCGGCCCAGAGGCGGCCGGCGATGGTGTCGGGGTCGTTCAGCTCGCGGCGCAGGTTGGCGATCAGCGCCGCCTTCATGCGGCCGAGCGCCTCCTCGTCGAACCGCGGCTGGGTCACGGCGAGCGACAGGAGGTCGAAGCCGCGCTCCAGGTTGGCCGAGATCACCTGCATGTCGCCGTAGAAGTGGTCGCGGCTGGGATCGAACGAGATGCGCACGGCGCTGTCGCGCAGGGCGGTCTGGAAGGCGACGCTGTCGTAGTCGGCGGCGCCTTCGTCGAGCATCGACGACAGGAGGCTGGCGCGGCCGGTCTTGTCCTCCGGGTCCTGCGCGCTGCCGGCGCCGGCGAAGGCGAAGTCGACGGCGACGAGCGGCACCGTATCGTCGGAGACGAGCCAGGCTTTGATGCCACCAGGGCTGGTCACTTCTTGAATATCGATGGCGCTCGCGCTCCCAATGGTCGCTGTCAGGAGGCCGATGGCCGCGAGGGTGCTGGTCAGGATACGCATCGGATCGTTTCCTTACTGCACGACGGCGGCGTCGGCGGGGACGGCGGTGGTGGCTTCGGCCTTTTGCGAGGCCTCCTCGTCCGGCGCCTCCAGGAGGCGGCCGGTCACGGCGGCCTTACCGTCGATGTAGGTCTGCGCGGCCTTCTGCACGTCGGCCGCGGTCACCTTGGAGATGTGCGAGGGCCAGGCCTTGATGTCGTCCACGGTGGACCCGGTGGTGATCGCGGCGCCGAAGATGCGGGCCAGCGAGGACTGGTTGTCCTGCGCGAAGATCACCGAGGAGAGCAGGTTGGTCTTCGCCCGCGACAGCTCCTCCTCGGAGATGCCGTCCCGCGCGATGTCGGCGACGATCGCCTTGGCGCGGTCCTCGATGGCGGCGAGGTCGGACCCGTCGGTCGGCGTCGCGTAGACGACGAAGCGCGTGTCGTCGTAGGCGCTGGACTGGTACCAGGAGCCGGCGGAGGTCGCGAGCCCCTCGTTGCGCACCAGTGCGGTGTAGAGGCGGCTGGTGTTGTTGCCGCCCAGCACTTCGGCCAGGACGTCGAGCGCCTCGGCCTCGCCGGGTTCGGCGGTGTTGTAGCTGGGGACCACCCAGGAGACCTGCGTCGTCTCCTGCGTGACCCGCGGGTCGCGCAGCTCGACCAGACGGTCGGCGCGCAGCTTCTGCACCGGGGGGCGCGAGCGCACGAACGGGCCGGCATCGTCGGCGATCGCGCCGTAGGTGTCGGCCGCGAGCCGGCGGATCTCGTCCTCCGTCACGTCACCGGCGATCACCAGGACGGCGGCGCCGGGGCGGTAGAAATCGTGGTAGAAGTTGATCGCGTCCTCGAAGGTGAGGTTCGCGACCTCGTCGGCCCAGCCGATCACCGGATCGCCGTAGGGGTGGTTCACGTAGAGCGCCGCATCGACCGCCTCGCCCAGCTCTGCCGAGGGCTGCGTGTCGACGCGCATGCGCCGCTCCTCCAGCACCACCTGAAGCTCGGGGGCGGAGACCTCCTCGGTCAGCTGCAGGCCGCGCATCCGGTCGGCCTCGAACGCCATCATCTGCGGCAGGTGCTCCTTGGCGACCTGCTGGAAGTAGGCGGTATAGTCGTTGGAGGTAAACGCGTTCTCGCGCCCGCCCAGGCGCGACACCGTGGACGAGAAGGCGTTGCCGGGGTGCGCCTCGGTCCCCTTGAACATCAGGTGTTCGAGGTAGTGGGCGATGCCGGACTTGCCGGGCGCCTCGTCCGCCGAACCGATCCGATACCAGATCATGTGCGTCACGATGGGGGCGCGGCGGTCGGGGATCACGACGACCTGGAGGCCGTTGTCGAGCGTGAAGGTCGACGTGTCCGGCGCGATGGCGACGTTGCCGAGATCCACCGGTTCAGCCCTGGCTGGAAGCGACAACAGCGTCGCGGCGGCGAGGGCGGCGACGGTCGTACGAAGCGTCATGCGGGGCTACCCTGTCATCAAACATGACAGGGAGGTATCCTCCCCGCGGCGCGACCGCCACTGAAGATTTGGTAAGGCGGATCACTGCGGCGCGATGCGGTCCGACGGCTGTCCCTTCGCGTGGGTCTTGTAGAGCTGCTCGGTCAGCCACTCGGAATTCTCGATTTCCTTCTTGTCCGGCAGCGCCGCGGTCTCGGCCGGGGTGCGGTAGTCGGACGGCGGATGCACCAGCGACATGCGCGGCGCGGCGGCGCCGTCCTCGGTCAACATGCCGCGGGGCTTGGAGCGGCCCTTGTGGCTGTTCTTCAGCTCCTCGCGCGAGAGGCGGTTGCCGGCCTCGCGCTCGAGAGAGAGACCGTCGGTCCCGGAGGCGCGCTTGGCTTGCGGACCGTCGGTGATCTCACCGGGCAGGAAGCGGCCGCCGCGCTGTTCGGCCGCGGCATCGAGCGCGGCGCCGCGGGCATAGAGCTCCTGCTCCTCGCGATATTTGCGGACGTCGTGGTCCTCGGGGAAATTGACGGCGTCCTCGGCGGCCGAGCCTTTGGTCGGCGCGGGGAGGTCGCTCGTGCCCGGCATCGCCAACGGGGCGCGGGGGGTATAATCTCGCCCGCTGGCCGTCTGCTGCGTGATGCCGCCCATGGTCAAGAGCGCGCCGAACGCGGTGGAGTTCTGGACCTGACCCTTCTGCTCCGGCTCTTCCTCAAAGTAGTTGTAGGCGGTGTTGCAGCCGGACAGGCCGACCGCGAGCGCTGCCGCGATGAGGGCGGTACGAACCATGGGACTCTCCACATTCTGGTGGATACACCACCAACCCAAAGCCATCGCGAAGCTATACGCGCAAGTCAACCGCCCACGCACTGCCGGCCCCGGTCTGAGGCTTTGCAGCAACACTGTCAGGTGAATGTTAACTACCCGTCAGCGCGGGGGACGAGGCTTTCCAGGATGAGCACCGCCACGCCGACGACGATCGCGGCGTCCGCGATGTTGAAGATGTACCACGACCAGTCGCCCCAGTGCAGGTGCACGAAGTCGACCACGGCGCCGTAGACCACACGGTCGATCAGGTTGCCGACGGCGCCGCCCAGGATCAGCGCGATCGCGATCCGCGTGACGGTCCGGCGGGCGCGCCAGAGCCACAGCGCCAACGCGAGGCTGGCGACGATCGTGAACGCCACCAGCAGCCAGCGCCCCATGCCGTCCTGCTGGAAGAGACCGTAGCTGATGCCGCGGTTCATCACGAGGGTGATGTCGGCGAAGGGGGCGACGCGGATCGGCCCGGCGGCGAAGTCCACCCCCAGGACCAGGAGCTTGGTCGCCTGGTCGGCGATCAGCACCGCGAGGGCGAGGACGATCGCGGCGAGACGGCCGCGGCCGGGACCGGGCGAGGCGGCGCCGGCGGCCGGCGGCGCGATGTGCGGCTCGCTCACGTGGCGGCGGCGTCGATCTCGGCCATCGCCTCGGCGTCGCGGGGCGAGAGGTCCGGGTAGCGAGGGTCGGAGCCGACCTCGGGCAGCACCTTCCACGAGCGGGCGCAGCGCCGCCCTTCGGCGAGCCCGACCTTGACCGACACGCCCGGAACCTCGGGCAGCGTGAAGGCGTCCGCCTCCGGTGCGCCGCCACGGATCGTCACCGCGGAGGCGATGACGACGTCCGCGAAGTGCACGGCCTCGACCGCGGCGCGCAGCGTGTCGTCCGCGATGGTGACGACGGGGTGGGCCTCCAGCGAGGAGCCGATCCGCTTCTCGCGCCGCTCCACCTCCAGCGCGCCGGTGACGACGCGGCGGACCTGGCGCACCTTCTCCCAGCGGGCGGCGAGTGCGTCGTTGCGCCACTCGGGGTCGGCCTGGAAGTAGCCTTCCAGGTGCACCGAGCCATTGTGCCCGCGGGCCATCCAGGATTCCTCCATGGTGAACGGCAGGATCGGCGCCAGCCACGTCACCAGCGCGTCGAACAGCTTGGCGACGACGGCGAGCGCGGCGCGCCGGCGGGCGGAGGAGGGCGCGTCGCAGTAGAGCGCGTCCTTGCGGATGTCGAAGTAGAAGGCCGACAGCTCGACGTTGGCGAAGGTCATCAGCGTGTGGGCGACGTGGCCGTAGTCGAAGTTGCGGTAGGCGTCCTTCACTTCGCCGTCGAGCACGGCGAGGCGGTGCAGCATCAGCCGCTCCAACTCCGGCGCGGTGGTGAGGTCGACCGGGGCGCCGTCGTCGTGCGCCAGCGTTCCCAGCATCCAGCGGATGGAGTTGCGCAGCTTGCGGTAGGCGTCGGCGACGCCCTTCATGATCTCGGCGCCGATGCGCTGGTCGTCGGCATAGTCCTGCGAGGCGACCCACAGGCGCAGGATGTCGGCGCCGTACTGCTTGATGATGTCCTGCGGGGCGATGGTGTTGCCCAGCGACTTGGACATCTTGCGCCCGTCCTCGGCCATGGTGAAGCCGTGGGTGACGACCGTCTCGTAGGGAGCGCGGCCGCGGGTGCCGCACGATTCCAGGAGCGAGGAGTGGAACCAGCCGCGGTGCTGGTCGGAGCCTTCGAGGTAGACGTCGGCCGGCCACTTCAGGTCAGGGCGCTTGGCGAGGCAGAAGGCGTGGGTGGAGCCGGAATCGAACCAGACGTCGAGGATGTCGGTCACCATCTCCCACTCGTCCGCCCGGTGGCCGGCGAGGAAGCGCTCCTTGGCGCCCTCGGCGAACCAGGCGTCGGCGCCCTCGGCCTCGAAGGCCTCCGCGATGGCGGCGTCGACCGCGTCGTCACGCAGGATCTCGCCCGTCTCGGCGTGGACGAAGACGGTGATCGGCACGCCCCAGGCGCGCTGGCGCGAGACCACCCAGTCGGGCCGGTTCTCGATCATGCCGCGCAGGCGGTTGCGGCCGGCGGGCGGCACGAAGCGGGTCGCGTCGATCGCGCTCACGGCGCGCTCGCGCAGGGTGCCGCCGGCGGGCGCGTGCTCGGTCGCCGGGATCTCCTGGTCCATGGCGATGAACCACTGCGGCGTGTTGCGGAAGATGACCGGCTTCTTGGAGCGCCAGGAATGCGGGTACTGGTGCTTCAGCCGCCCGCGGGCGATCAAGGCGCCGGCGGCGACCAGCGCGTCGATCACCGCCTGGTTGGCCTTGCCCTTGTCACCCTTGTCGGTGATCACGGCGAGCCCCTCGAACCCCGGCGCGTCCTTGGTGTAGAGGCCGTCGGCGCCCACCGTGTAGGGGATGCCGGACGGGATGCCCGCCGCGTCGAGGTCGCGCTTGTGCGCGGTCCACACCTCGAAGTCCTCCACGCCGTGGCCCGGCGCGGTGTGGACGAAGCCGGTGCCGGCATCGTCGGTCACATGGTCGCCCGGCAGCATCGGGACGGGGAAGCGATAGCCGCCGCTCTCGTGCCCGGCGAGCGGGTGGGCGGCGCGGTAACCGGACAGCTCGGCGCCGGTGACGTCGCGCACCCGCTCCCAGGCGGTGACGCGGGTGGACGTCAGCACCTCGTCGGCGAGCGTGTCGGCCAGCACCAGCCGCGCTCCGGCCTTCAGCCAGTTCTCCTCGGGCGCCTCGGTCACCGTGTAGAGCCCGTAGGCGATGCCGGGGCCGTAGGCGACCGCGCGATTGCCGGGGATCGTCCAGGGCGTCGTCGTCCAGATGACGACCGAGGCCCCCTCCAGGCCGCCGGCGGAATGCGCCTCGGCGTGGGTGACGTCCATCGGCATCTCGTGCGAGATCATGCCGCCTTCGACCTCTGGCGCGAAGCACACCGGGCTCGACGGCTCGTTGACGTCGGCCGTTTCGATCCGCGTCAGCGGGAACGCCACGGTGATCGTGTCGGACTGGTAGTCGTGATACTCGACCTCGGCCTCGGCGAGCGCGGTGCGCTCCACGACCGACCACATCACCGGCTTGGAGCCGCGGTAGAGCTGGCCGGAGGAGGCGAACGTCATCAACTCGCGGGCGATCTGCGCCTCGGCGGCGTAGCTCATCGTCAGGTACGGGCCCGACAGCGGCACCCCGGCGGAGAAGTTGTCGTCCCAGTCGACCGGGAAGTCGCCCACCACGCCCAGCCGCTCGAACTCCTCGCGCTGCACGCCGACCCAGTGGCGCGCATAGTCGCGGCACTCGGACCGGAAGTCGACGATCGGCACGTCGTCCTTGTTCTTTCCCTTGGCGCGGTACTGCTCCTCGACCTTCCACTCGATCGGCAGGCCGTGGCAGTCCCAGCCGGGGACGTAGTTGGCGTCGTAGCCCAGCATCTGGTGCGAGCGGACGACGAAGTCCTTGAGGATCTTGTTGAGCGCCGTGCCGATGTGGATGTTGCCGTTGGCGTAGGGCGGGCCGTCGTGCAGGATGAACTTCTCGCGCCCGGCCGACACCTCGCGCAGGCGCTTGTAGAGGTCCATCTCCTTCCACTTCGCCAGCCACTCGGGCTCCTTCTTGGGAAGGCCCGCGCGCATGGGAAAGTCGGTCTGCGGCAGGAACAGCGTCTTGGAATAGTCGCGGGTCACGGCGGCAGAATCGGACATTTCGGGCGCTTTCTGGACGGGCGCGGCAGATCCGCGCCACGGTTGGCGGACGAGCGGGGCGTATCGCACCCGGATCGTTGGCAGAACGGGAATTTGCCCGCTCGTGTCAAGCCCAGGCCGGCCGCTGTCAAGCCCGCGTCGGCGCCCGGCCCGCCGCCGCCGCGCCCCACCGGTGAGGTGGGGCCGCTACAGGACCTGGAACACGAAGACGATCGCCGACAGGTCGAGGTCGTTGAGGAGATAGACGCGGAACGGCTCGGACCGCGCCACCTGCCGCCAGCGCCCGGCGTCGGCCAGCGCCGTGATCGCGGCGGGGAAGCCCTGCTCCTCGAACGTGTCGGCCCGCAGGTTGAAGACGACGTAGCCGCCCGGCGCCGTCACCCGCACCAGCTCGGCAAGGCTCTCGGGCGGCGCATGGCCGGGGCCGAAGGCGCCGACGCAGGCGGTGTTGGCGAAGTCGGCGTCGGCGAAGGGGAGGGCGGTGAGATCACCCTCCGTCAACGCCGCGTAGATCCCCCGCGCCTCGGCGTGCGCCAGCATCGCAGGCGACAGGTCGACCCCCGTCAGCGGGCCGTAGCCCAGGAGCGCCAACGCATCGCCGACGACGCCGGTGCCGCACGCCGCGTCGAGCACTGGCCCCGCGTCCGGCGCGGCGTACCGGGCGAGGAAAGCGCTCGCCAGGTACGGGATGCGAATGCCCTGGCCGACGGTGTCGATCTCGTAGTCCGCCGCCCAGGTCTCGTAGTAGTCGCGTGTCTCGGCGGATGAGGCGGGGCCGTAGACCGCCTGCAACGTGCCGGGAGGTGCGGGGCGCCGGCTCAAAGGTTCGGCAGCAGCGCGTCGGCGCTGGAGGCAACGGCCTTGCCCGGCGCGTCCTCGATGTTGAGCACCTTCACCACGCCGTCCTCGACGAGCATCGCGTAGCGCTTGGAGCGAATGCCCATGCCGAAGCCCGAGGCGTCGATGTCGAGACCGGCGGCGCGGGTGAAGTTGGCCGAACCGTCGGCGAGGAAGGTGATCTTGGTGCCCGCCTCGGTCGACTTCGACCAGGCGTTCATCACGAAGACGTCGTTGACCGCGACGACGGCGATCTCGTCGATCCCCTTGGCCTTGATGTCGTCGTAGGCGGTGAGGAAGCCGGGGAGGTGGTTGTTGTGGCAGGTCGGCGTGAAGGCACCCGGCACGCCGAAGATCACCACGCGCCGGCCTTTGGTCAGCTCCTCGGTCGTCACGTCGGACGGGCCGTCCGTGGTCATCGTCTTGAAAGTCGCTTCGGGAAGGTTGGAGCCGACATCGATCGTCATCAGGGTGTCTCCTCGTGATGCGTTTGCGCAGATGTATAGGTGTCCGCTGCGGCAAACGACACCCCCGGCACGAACCGTGCCTACACGCCTCGAATTGGTGTGCTACGTTGGTGGTGGCGTGGCTCTGGGAGGCGGCCCATGGATAGGACGGAAGGGTATCTGGAAGGTCAGTGCCTTATTGCGATGCCGCAGATGGGCGACGAGCGGTTCGACCGTGCGGTCGTCTTCCTCTGCGCCCACTCGGAGGAGGGCGCCATGGGCATCATCGTCAACAAGCCGGCCAAGAACGTCTCGTTCGTCGACCTCCTGACCCAGCTGGGCGTCGTCGAGGAGGACAGCGCCATCCGCCTGCCGGACACCGCGCGAAACGTCGCAGTCCACAACGGCGGCCCGGTGGAGACCGGCCGCGGCTTCGTCCTCCACACCTCCGACTTCATGCTGAAGGAGGCGACGCTGGTCGCCGGCGACGACGTCTGCCTCACGGCGACGGTGGAGATCCTGCGCGCGATCGCGCACGGGTCGGGCCCCAGCCAGGCGCTCCTGGCGCTCGGCTATGCCGGGTGGGCGCCCGGCCAGCTCGAGGCGGAGATCGCCGGCAACGGATGGCTCCACTGCGCCGCCGATCACGACCTCCTGTTCGACATGGACGTCGGGAGCAAGTACGAACGGGCCGTGAAGAAGCTCGGCTTCGCGCCGCAGGTGCTCTCCTCGGCCGCCGGTCACGCCTGACCCGGCGCCGTCCCGATGACGGGATTGTGTTGACAGAGCGCCGCCTTACGGGCTTCTGAAAACGGCCTTGGCGGGAGGATTGGTTCCGGGTGCAGTACATCTCCACGAGAGGCGGCGCCGAGCCGCTGGGCTTTTGCGATGCGACGCTGACGGGCCTCGCCCCGGACGGCGGCCTGTTCGTGCCCGAGCGCTACCCCACTCTCGACACAGCGACTCTCTCGTCTCTCGTCGGCGCCCCGTTCGAGACGATGGCCCACACCGTGCTCTCCCGCTTCACCGGCGGTGAGCTGACCGACGCCGACCTGAAGGCCGACATCGATGCCGCGATGGGCACCTTCGCCCACACCGCGCGCACCCCCTTGGTGCAGATCGGCCCCAGCCACTTCATCCTCGAGCTGTTCCACGGCCCCACGCTGGCGTTCAAGGACGTCGCGATGCAGACCCTGGCGCGGCTGATGGACCGCATTTTGTCGCAGCGCGGCCGCCGGGCGACCATCGTCACCGCGACGTCCGGCGACACCGGCGCCGCCGCCGCCGACGCCTTCCGCGGCCGCTCCGCGATCGACCTCTTCATCCTCTATCCGCACGGCCGGGTCTCGGAGGTGCAGCGCCGGCAGATGACCACGATCGCCGACGACAACGTCCACACCCTCGCCGTCGAGGGCGACTTCGACGACTGCCAGCGCATCGTCAAAGCGCTCTTCGTCGACCGCGCGTTCAACGAGCGCGTCGCCATGTCGGGCGTGAACTCGATCAACTGGGCCCGCGTCGCGGCGCAGATCACCTATTATCTGTTCGCCGCGCTGGCGTTGGGCGCGCCGCACCGCAAGATCGCCTTCTCGGTGCCGACCGGCAACTTCGGCGATATCCTCGCCGGCTACGTCGCCCACGAGATGGGCCTGCCGGTGGCCGAGCTGATCATCGCCACCAACCAGAACGACATTCTCGACCGCACGCTGAAGACCGGCCGCTACATGCCCGGCCGCGTCGCCCCGTCGACCTCGCCGTCGATGGACATCCAGGTATCCTCGAACTTCGAGCGCCTGGTGTTCGACCTGTCCGGCCGCGACGCCGCGTCCGTGAAGGGCCGCATGGCGGACCTGTCGGACGGCTTCGCGCTGAGCGACGCCGAACTCGGCCGGATGAAGACCCTCTTCACCTCCGGCCGCGCCGACGACGAGGACACCCGCCGGATCATCGGCGAGGTCTACGCCGAGACGGGCCTCGTCGTGGACCCGCACACCGCCGTGGGCCTCAAGGCCGCGCGTGAGGCGAGGGTGCCCGCCGGCACCCCGGTCGTGACCTTGTCGACGGCGCACCCGGCCAAGTTCCCCGACGCGGTGGAGGCCGGCTGCGGCCGCCGCCCCGAGCGGCCGGAGCGCCTCGCCGCGGTGATGAGCGACCCCGAGCGCTCCACCACCGTCCCGGCCGACGTGAAGGCCGTGGCCGATATCGTCGTCGACCGTTCGCGCGCGGTGGCGGCATGACCGAGCTGACCAAACTCCCGTCCGGCCTCACCGTCGTCTCCGACACGATGGCCCATGTCGACAGTGTCGCCGTCGGCGTTTGGGTCGAGACCGGCACCCGCTCCGAGCTTGAGGGCGAGCACGGCATCGCCCACTTCATGGAGCACATGGCCTTCAAGGGCACGGCCAACCGGTCCGCCCGTGCCATCTCCGAGGCGATCGAGAGCGTCGGCGGCGAGATCAACGCCGCCACCAGCGTCGAGACCACGGCCTACCACGCGCGGATGCTGACCGAGGATCTCTCCCTCGCGCTCGGCATCTTCTCGGACATCCTCACCGTCCCCGCCTTCGATCCGGCCGACGTCGAGCGCGAGCGCCACGTCATCCTGCAGGAGATCGGCGCCGCGGAGGACATCCCCGAGGACCGCGCCTTCGACGCGCTCCCCGAGGCGGCCTTCGTCGGCCAGCCGCTCGGCCGGCGCATCCTCGGGACCAGAGCCTCGGTCGGCGCCGTCTCGCCGGATGCGCTGCGCGACTTCTTCGCCGCCAACTACACCGCCCCGGCGATGACCGTCGTCGCCGCCGGACAGGTGGAGCACGCCCGCTTCGTCGACGAGGTCGCCCGCGCCTTCGAGCGGGTGCCGACGCGTCCCGCCCGCGCCGCCCCCGCCGCCAACTATACCGGCGGCGCCGCGGCCGAGAGCGACGACGCGTCCGAGTGTCAGCTCATCTTCGGCTTCGAGGGGCGCGCCGCACTCCATGACGACGCCGTCGCCGCGCAGCTCGCCGCGATGGTGCTCGGCGGGGGGCTGTCCTCGCGCCTCTTCCAGGCTCTGCGCGAAGAGCGCGGCCTCGTCTACGACACGTCCGCCTTCCACTGGGCGTTCTCCGATTCGGGCGTCTTCGCCATCCACCTCGCCACCTCTCCGGGCGATGTCGCCGAGGCGCGCGCCGTCGTCCTCGACGAGCTGGAGAGCGCCATCGCCACCATCACCGCCGAGGAGCTGAACCGGGCCAAGGCGCAGCTCAAGGCGGGGCTCCTGATGAGCCGCGAGAGCTGCAATGCGCGCATGGGTCAGGCCGCCCGGCAGGCGATCGTCTTCGGCCGACCGGTCACCAAGGACGAGCGCGTCGCCGAGATCGAGCAGGTGAGCGACGCGGACGTGCGCCGCATCCTGGGCGAGGTCTCACGCTCGGTGCCGACCGTCGTCACCATCGGTGCGACCGACGCCATGGACGCCGCCGCCATCAGCGCCCGGTTCGGGGCGAAGGTCGCCGCCCTATGAGTGCGCTGCCGCGTTCTGGTCCCGTGCGCGGCACTGCCGCCCTGAACGAGAGCACGGTGATCAGCGGCATCCGCACCCGGCTGAAGATGCCGGTCGCCAACGACTATACCGACTGGAGCAAGCTGCGGGCCGAGAGCCGGCACTTCCTCAAGCCCTGGGAGCCGACCTGGCCCCGCGACGACCTGACCCGGATGGCCTTCCGCCGCCGCCTGCGCCGCTACCACCGCGAGATCCGTGCCGACGAGGGCTACGCCGTCTTCGTCTACGAGGCCGACAGCGGGGCGCTCGCCGGCGGGATCACCCTGGCGCACGTCAAGCGCGGCGTGACACAGTCCTGCTCGCTCGGCTATTGGATGGGCGAGCGGTTCGCCGGGCAGGGGCTCATGGGCGACGCCGTGCGTGCCATCGTCCCCTTCTGCTTCGAGACCCTCGGCCTCAACCGTATCGAGGCCGCCACCCTGCCGCACAACGAGCGCTCGATCCGTCTTCTGAAGCGCGTCGGCTTCACCGAGGAGGGGTACGCGCGGCGCTTCCTGTGCATCAACGGCGCCTGGCGCGATCACATCCTGTTCGGCCTGGTCAACGGGGACACCATCGACCCCACGCGAGATACCCCCTCATGATGCGCTGGCTTCTGGCCGCACTGATGGCCCTGACGAGCGTGAACGCGATGGCCGTCGAGGCCGTGCCCGTCGGCAACACGCCGGTGGTCGACCTGCGTCCGCTCGCCGAGATCTACCTGGACGAGCCGGAGCGCTTGCAGGTTTCCACCGCGCCGGACATCAACGGCGTGGTGCAGCGGATCGAGGTGACGCCGACCCACGAGGGGACGCGGCACTGGGCGGTCATCGGCCTGCAGAACCCCGGTGACGAGCAGCTCGACCGCCTGCTGGTGGCGCAGCACCATCGCCTCGGCGGCTCGGGCATCGTCAACCCGGACCTCGGCTCGGTTCGCATCGTCGGCATCACACCGTCGGAAGGGTTCCCGCCGCAGCGCGTCCCCTCGACCGACGCCGACGTCTTCCTCATCACGCTGGATCCCGGTGCGACGGTGACCTTCGTGCTCGAACTGGGCGACGAGAACCTGCCGATGCTGCGTCTGTGGGACCCCAACGCCTACCGCGACAGCCAGAACGCCTACACCCTCTTCAAGGGCATCATCGTCGGCATCGCCGGGCTGATGGCGCTGTTCTTCCTGGCGATGTTCGTCATCAAGGGCACGATGATGTTCGCCGCCTCGGCGGTGCTCGCCTGGGTCGCCTTCGGCTACGTGCTGATCGACTTCTCGTTCCTCGCCGACATCATCGCCACGCGCCTCGCGTCGGAGACGGCGCTGCGCGCCTTCAGCGAGGCGGTGCTCGTCATCGCGCTGGCGGCGTTCGTCCTGTCCTACCTGCAGATCACCCGCTGGCGGCTGCGCAACACCAGCCTCCTGATCGCCTTCCTGCCCCTGGCCGCCGTCGCCGGCTGGCTCGCCTTCCAGACGCCGACCCTCGTCGCCCAGCTGTCGCGCCAGGCGCTGCCGGTGGTGGCCTTGCTCGGCCTCGTCTCGATCATCGTCTCGGCGATCCGCGGCAACGAGCGTGCGGTGATGATCCTGCCGACGTGGGTGCTGCTGATCGCCTGGATCGTCGCCGCGGGCATGACCGTCACCGGCGGGGTCGAAAACGACTTCGTCCAGCCCGCGCTCAATGGCGGGCTGGTGCTGCTCGTCCTGTTGATCGGATTCACGGTGATGCAGCACGCCTTCGCGGGCACCACCATCGCCCCCGCGCTCGCCAAGAACGTCGAGCGGGACGTGCTGGCGCTGGCCGGGGCCGGCGACATCGTCTGGGACTGGGACCTGCAGCGCGACCACATCACCTGCGGCGCCGAGGTCGAGAGCCGGCTCGGCATGGACAAGGGCGCCCTGCAAGGGCCGCCGCAGGACTGGTTCCCCGCGCTCCACCCGCAGGACCGCGACCGCTTCCGCGCCGTGCTCGACGCCACCACCGAGCGCCGCCGCGGCCGCATCAACGACATCTTCCGCTTCCGTGGCGTCGACGGGCACTTCCGCTGGTTCCGCCTGCGCGCCCGCCCGGTCATCGGCACCGACGGCGAGATCATCCGTTGCGTCGGCACGCTGACCGACGTGACGGAGGCCAAGACCGTCGAGGAGCGGCTGCTGCACGACAGCGTCTACGACAATCTGACGGGCCTGCCCAATCAGGCGCTGTTCCTCGATCGGATCGAGATGGCGCGCGCCTGGTCCAATGAGCAGACCGCGCAGCGTCTCTTCGTGGTCGTCGTCAATCCGGACAACTTCTCGGAGATCAACGACCAGTACGGCCAGTCGGTCGGCGATTCGGTGCTTCTGACGATGGCCCGCCGCCTCGGCCGTATCCTGCGCCGGCACGACAGTGTCGCCCGCCTCTCCGGCGATTCCTTCGGACTCTTGGTCTACTCCGACCCCAACAAGCTGGACGATCTCGCCGAGCGGGTGCGCGGCGCGATGGGGACGCCGATCCCGTTCGCGGAGGAGGAGATCGTCGTCATCTGCTCGCTCGGCATCGCCGGGATCGACCTCAAGGCCGAGAACGCCTCGGAGATCCTCGACAACGCCGAGCTGGCGCTGCGGCGGGCCAAGCGCCAGGGCGGCGACCGGGCCGAGGTGTTCGATCCGCTGATGCGCCGCCTCAACATGTCCGGCCGCTCCCTCGCCCGCGACCTGAAGCGCGCCATCGCCGAGGACAAGGTCAAGCTGCAGTTCCGCCCGGTGATGGACTTCGAGACCGGCAAGATCACCGGCTACGAGGCCGTCCCCTCCTGGCAGCACCCGTTGCAGGGGCCGCTCTCCTGGGGCGAACTGCTCGACGTCGCCTCGCACGAGAACATGGCGCTGCAGATGGCGCTGGCGACGCTCGACCGCTGCGGCCAGACGCTCGGCGAGTGGCGCTCGGGCGGCAACCCGCTGAACCTGATGGTCACGCTCCCCATCGCCGAGGCCTTCCGCTCCGAGCTCGTCGGCGACATGAAGACCATCATCGCCCGCGCCCGCGTCGAGCCCGGCACGCTGCAGATCGGCATCCCCGAGCGCATCGTCTCCGACAATCCGGAGTTCTGCGTCCAGCTGATCTCCCGCCTCAGGGACGTCGGCGTCTCGGTCTGGCTGGTCGACTTCGCGCGCCGCACCAGCGCGCCCACCATTCTCTCGCGCCTCGCCATCGACGGTGTGCGCTTCGACGAGGGGCTCACCCGCGTCGGCGACCAACCCCGTTCGGAGAAGCTGATCGAGGCGATGTTCCAGGTCGCAGGGGCGCTCGATGCCAAAGTCATGGTCGCGGGGGTGGAGACCGAGGCGCAGGCGGCTAAGCTGAAGAGCCTGGGCGCGGACTACGGCGTCGGCCCGGTGTTCGGGCGGCCGGTCACGTCGCTCGGCAAATCCAAGAAACTCCAGACACAACAAGCAGCGGAATAAACTATGCGGCACGGCGGACAGGTTCTGGTCGAACAGCTCAAGACCGAGGGCGTCGACCGCGTCTTCCAGGTTCCGGGAGAAAGCTTCCTCGCCGCGCTGGACGGCCTGCACGAGTCGGGCGTCGACGTCATCGGCTGCCGCCAGGAGGGTGGCGCCACGATGATGGCCGAGGCCGACGGCAAGCTCACCGGCCGCCCCGGCATCGCCTTCGTGACCCGCGGTCCCGGCGCCACCAACGGCTCCTCGGGCGTCCACGTCGCCATGCAGGATTCGACGCCGATGATCCTCTTCATCGGCCAGGTCGGCGCCGACATGGTCGACCGCGAGGCCTTCCAGGAGGTCGACTACCGGCAGATGTTCGGCCCCCTCGCCAAGTGGGCCGCGCAGATCGACACGCCCGACCGCATCCCCGAATACGTCTCCCACGCCTTCCACACCGCGATGTCCGGCCGCCCCGGCCCGGTGGTGCTGGCGCTCCCCGAGACGATGATCTCCGCCGAGACGTCGGCCCCCTCGGTGCCCGCGTCCAACCCCGCCTTTCCCGAGGCGAGCCCCGGCATGGTCGCCCGCACGATCGAGATGCTGAAGGGCGCCGAGCGGCCGCTCGTCATCGTCGGCGGGCCGGGCTGGTCGTCCCAGACATGCGACGCGCTGCGCGCCTTCGCCGAAGCGTCCGACATCCCGGTCGCCGTCTCGCTGCGCTGCCAGGACTATCTCGATACCCGCTGCCCGCAGGCGGTGGGGGATATGGGCGTCGCCATCGCGCCGGGCCTCAAGAAGGTCGTTACCGAGGCGGACGTCGTCCTCGTCGTCGGCGCGCGCCTCGGCGAGATGACGACCCAGGGTTACACCCTGTTCGAGGTGCCCGAGCCCAGCCAGACGCTCATCCACGTCTACCCGACGGGGGACGAGATCGGCCGCGTCTATCGCCCCGATCTCGGCATCGTCTCCACGCCGACGCCGTTCTTCGAGGCGCTGGCCGCGGGCTGGCCGAAAGGCGGCCCCGAGCCGTGGGCGACATGGCGCCAGGACGCGCGCGCCGCGTTCGAGGCATGGACGACGCCGAAGGAGACCCCCGGCGCGGTGAAGATGGAGGAGGTCGTGTCGCACCTCTCCAAGACGCTGGGCGACAACGCGATCATCACCAACGGCGCCGGCAATTATTCCGGCTGGGTGCACCGTTACTACCGCTTCCGCGGCTGGCGCACGCAGCTGGCGCCGACCTCCGGGTCGATGGGCTACGGCCTGCCGGCCGCGGTGGCGGCGAAGCTGCGCCATCCCGACGAGACGGTGGTCTGCTTCGCCGGCGACGGATGCTTCCAGATGACGTGCCAGGAGTTCGGCACCGCGGCGCAGTATGGTGCCGGGCTCGTCACCATCGTCTCCGACAACGGCATGTACGGCACGATCCGCATGCACCAGGAGCGGCACTATCCCGGCCGCCCGTCGGGAACGAGGCTGGTCAACCCCGACTTCGCCAAGCTCGCCGAGAGTTACGGCGGCTTCGGTGCCACGGTGCGCGAGACCTCCGAGTTCCCCGACGCCTTCGCCGCCGCCGTCGCCTCGGGCCTCCCCTCGATCATCCACCTCCACACCGACCCCGAGGCCCTCTCCACCGGCCTGCGCCTGTCCTCCTTCGCGACGGCCTGACCTCCGGAGCCACAGCGCCAGTCCCGCACACCGGCGGTGGCGCTGTGACGAAGCGCTGCCGATCTGCGCATGGCGCCGCCGATCCGTCCGCAGCGGCGCCGGGGCGGTCGCCCGGACGGGTGCGGCCGTCCCGAGCGCGGCGAGTGCGGCAGCGGTCGATGAACCTGGGTTAAGTCGGAGCGGATTCTTTCCTCTGTTGGACGAACATGTCCTGTCCGGTGATTTTCAAGGCGGTGGCGGCCGGGGTGTTCACGCCTATATCGGGACAAACGGAGGGTTGAATGAGTTCACTTGAGCGGCGCTATGGTGCCACGGAGCGGGTGTTGGGCGGCTCGCCGATGGGCGTGTTGATCCGGCTCGTCGTGATGTCGTTCGTCGTCGGGCTCATCCTGACGATGCTCGACATCAATCCCAACGATATCATCAACTGGTTCGACCAGCGGTTCCGCGCGCTGACGAATCTCGGCTTCGAATCCATCGCGCAGTTCTTCAACGTGATGGTCGTCGGCGCGGTGATCGTCGTCCCGATCTGGCTGTTCGCCCGGGTGATCAAGATCCTGTCCAAATAGGACGGCGGCCCGCCTCAGGCTGCGATCTGCAGGCGGGCCGTTTCCAGCAGGGTATAGGCCTCGATCACCTCGCCGGTGACGTGGCGGCGGATCTCGTTGCCGTTGGCGTCGCGCTTGGGGGCCGCGCCGACGGCATTGCGGATGTGCCAGCTCAGCGACATGTTCAGAAGAAACTTGCCCGGCAGGTGGGGCGCGTAGGCGTCGCCGCCGATGGCGCGTTCGTATGCGGCGCGCATGCGCGGGGCGGACACGGCGGTGCGGAAGACGCTCAACGTAAAGTCTTCGTCGAACCGGCCTTCGTCACGCACCCGCAGGGCCAGGAGGACGAACGAGGCGATCAGGTCGGTATGGTCGGCCTCGATGCCGCGCACGGGGCGTTCGTGCTGCGCAATCAATTCAGTGAGGTAGAGGTCGAGCCCGAGGCCCAGGTCGCCAGCGCTGTTGGTCATGCCGACGATCAGGGTCGGGTCGAGATGAAGCGTGATGGGAACGGCTGCGGACATTAAGATGCCTCCTCTGGTTGAGGAAATGTACGCGAACTCGCCGAATGACACAACCTGAAGTATAGAAATCAGGTATGCACGACATTGCGGTGCCGCATTCCGGCCCGAAAGGCGGCGGCAGCCGCACGGAAAACGGCCGCATGCGGGGCATGCGGCCGTTTCATGAGGCACGGTCGACGACCGTGCGGCGCCGCGTCACGCCCCAGGGGGCGGGCGCAGCGCGCGGGGCGGCGTCAGCGCGGGGCGGTGGGCGCCAGGACCATCACCATCTGACGGCCCTCGAGCTTCGGCTCGGCTTCCACCTTGGCGATGTCGGACGTATCGACCTTCACCTTGTTGAGAAGCTCCATGCCAAGGTTCTGGTGCGCCATTTCGCGGCCCCGGAAGCGCAGGGTGACCTTCACCTTGTCGCCTTCGTCAAAGAACTTCTTGATGGCTTTCATCTTCACGTCGTAGTCGTGCGTGTCGATGTTGGGGCGCATCTTGATCTCTTTGACCTCGAAGGTCTTTTGCTTTTTGCGCGCCTCGGCCGCTTTCTTCTGGGTCTGGAACTTGAAGCGGCCGTAGTCGAGAATTTTGCAGACCGGCGGGTCGGCGTTCGGCGCGACCTCGACGAGGTCGAGCCCGGCATCCTCGGCGAGCTTAATCGCATCGTCGATTGTCAGTATGCCGCGGTTCGTACCTTCATCGTCCACCAGCTGGACGCGGGGCACGCGAATGTCACGATTGGTCCTCGGACCTTGCTTCAGTACCGGAGCGGGGGCGCGGTGCGGTCGACGAATGGTGGTGTCTCCAAAAATCGTTGTTCGAGTGACGTCTCAGGAGCCGATAAAGTTCCCGGATGCGAACGTCGACCCCTAATATAGCGTGGTTTTCGCATTCTCCAAAAGGTCATCGTACACCGCGAGCGTCTTTTGGGTCATCGACAGCAATGAAAAGTGGGTGAACGCGTGCGCTTTGCCCCGTTCGCCGATCTCCCGCAGCGTCTCTCCGGAGGACAGGAGCGCCTGGAAGAGGGCGTCCGCCAGCGGCGCCACCTCGCCCGCCGCCACGCGCCAGCCCGTCCGCACGTCCCGCGCCACGTCCGGCGGCGACAGCACCGTCTCGCGCACCGCGCCGAGGTCGGAGACGATCACCGGCACCCCCGCGGCCTGCGCCTCCACCGCGGCCCGGCCGAACGCCTCCGGCTCGATCGACGGCTGCACCGCGATCGACGCGCCCGCCAGCGCCGCCGGCACGTCGCTGACGTGGCCCACCAGGCGCACCCGCTTCTCGAGACCCAGGAAGCGGATGCGATCCTCCAGCTCGCGGTGGTAGTCGGTCCGCCCCTGGTCGTCCCCCGCCAGCACGCACACCCAGCCCGTCGGCAGCTTCTCGCGCACCTGCGCCAACGCATCGATCAGGACGAGCTGGCCCTTCCAGGGCGTGAGGCGGGCGAGGTTGAGGATCACCCGGTCGCGCCGGTCGACGTTCCACGACCGCCGCAGCGCCTCGGCGCGCTCCGAAGCCGGGGCATCGAAGGCCGACAGGTCGATCCCCCGGTGGATCGTCACGATCCGGTCGCGCGCGAAGGGGTGGCGCGCCGCCACCAGCCCCGCCGTAAAGGCCGAGTTGGCGATCACCACGTCGCCCCGCGCCATCACCGAATTGTAGTAGTTCTTGAGGAACGAGGCCTCGTTGTAGGCGCCGTGATAGGTCGTCACCAGCGGCCGATAGGTCCACGACGCGGCCCAGAGCGCCGACCAGGCCGGCGCGCGCGAGCGGGCATGGATGATGTCGACGGCCTCGGCCTCCATGATCGCCGCGAGCCGGGCTGCGTTGCGCCGCATCGTCAGCGGGTTCTTGGACGCCACCGGCATCGTGACGTGCTCGGCCCCCATCGCCTCCAGCTCGGGCAGCATCCGCCCGCCTTCGGAGACGACGATGGCCCGATCCCCGTCGGCCACCAGCGCCGCGGCGACGTCGAGCGTCGTGCGTTCCGCGCCCCCCGTCTCCAGCTGTGGCACCACTTGCAGGATCGTCATTGGCCGCGCAGTCATGAACTCACTCTCGTCGCGGCGGCCGTCAGCCGGCCGCCATGTCCCCTATTAACAAAGAAGCCCCACCTAATGATTGACAAGGCGACACGGATCTCCACCGGCACGGACGAGCTGGCTGTGGACATCACCGAGGGCAAGGACCCGACCGTCCTGTGGCTGAGCGGCTTCCGCTCCGACATGACCGGGAGCAAGGCGGTGCACCTCGCCCAGTGGGGCCGGCGCACCGGCCAGCGCGTCGTGCGGTTCGACTATCGCGGCCACGGCGCCTCCTCCGGCAGGTTCGAGAATTTCGTCCTGTCCGACTGGCTCGCCGATGCGCAGCGCGTCGCGGACGAGTTCTGCCCCGGACCCACCATCGCGGTCGGCTCGTCGATGGGGGGCTGGATCGCGCTCCTGCTGGCGCGGATCCGCCGGGCCGCGGGCCGGCCGCTCACCGGTCTCGTCCTGCTGGCGCCCGCCGCGGACTTCACCGAGCGGCTGATGTGGCCCTCGCTGCCGGACACGCTGAAGGAGGCGGTGGAGCGGGACGGCGTCGCCCATCTCCCGTCGCCCTACGGCGAGCCGACGCCGATCACCCGCCGGCTGTTCCAGGACGGCCGGCAGCATCTCCTCTACACCGATGCGCCGATCGAGACCGGCTGTCCGGTCCACATCCTCCAAGGTGTCGCCGACCCGGACGTGCCCTACGGCCACGCCCTCGAGCTGGTCGACCGCCTGGCCCACGACGACGTCGTCGTGACCCTCGTCAAGGACGGGGACCACCGCCTGTCGCGGGACGAGGATCTGGTGCGTTTGATTGCCGCAGTCGAAGGCATTATGGCCTAATCGCGAAGCACTCCCACCGTCCTGATTTCGTTGCTTTATGAAATGCGACGGCACGATACTGCGCGATGTCTGGACGAATAGCCCGCGCGCTCTATGGCGAAGGGCTCGATCACTCAGTCATTTAAGGGCGGCCTCCAAAAATTGATCGACTTTGTCTAAAACCAAATGGCGTCGGCAACCGTATAGCGTATGAGGTTGCGTAAAAATTAGGCGCAACAACGGTACGGAACTGGGAGGACTATCGATGGCTACATTCGTCGTCTCGACAACCACAGACGAATCCGACGGCGACTTCATGGCGGGCGACCTGTCGCTGCGTGAAGCGGTCGAGCTCGCCAACGCCAACGCCGGTGCGGACAACATCACCTTCGCCGACGGCATCTCCGGCGACACCATCACGCTGACGCTGGGCGAGATCGCCGTCACCGATTCGGTCGGCATCTTCGGCGGGGTCGACGCGGACGACCGCATCACGGTCACGACATCGACGATGGACCGGCTCTTCAGCGTCGCCGCGGACGACGTCACCCTGTCGTCCTTCACGCTCGAGGGCGGCACCGCGGTCGACGGCAACGGCGGCGCCATCAGCCACACGATGGGCAACCTCGTCCTCGACGGCATGACGCTGAGCGGCAACACCGCGACCGGCGACGGCGGCGCGGGCGAAGGCTCGGGCGGCGCGGTGTTCTCCTCCGGCGAAAGCCTCGTCGTCGCGTCGACGACCATGGTCGACAACTCCGCCCAGCGCGCCGGCGGCGCCATCGAGACCAACGGCCTCGCCTCGCTCGACATCGCGTCCTCCAACCTGTCACTCAACGAGGCGGGCGGCGCCGACGCCGCGCCCGGCAACGGCGGCGCGATCCATGTCACCGGCGCCGGAACCACCACCACGATCGGCAGCACGAGCTTCACCGGCAACACGGCCTCGAGCGAGGGCGGCGCGGTCTGGAACGACGCCGGGTCGACGATGAACGTGTTCGGCGGCCTCTTCGGCTCCAACACCGCCGAGGGCGACGCGGCCGACAACGGCGGCGGCGCCATCTTCAACAACGGCGGCGACATGTTCGTGCGCGGGGCCAACCTGTTCGGCAACGCGGCGACGGGCGACGCGGGCTCCGGCGGCGCCGTCTTCTCCACCGACGGCAACGTGACGATCACCGGTTCGATCCTCGGCGGCAACACCGCCAACCGCGCCGGCGGCGGCATTGAGGTCGTCGACGGGACCTATACGCTCAGCTTCAGCCAGCTCAGCAACAACAGCGCCGGCAGCCCGAACGCGGCTCCCGGCAACGGCGGCGGCCTTCACATCTCCGGCGCCAGCGACTTCGAGGTGACGAGCACGCTCGTGGAGGGGAACACCGCCGCCTCCGAGGGTGGCGGCCTGTGGAACCAGGCCGGGTCGACCATGACGGTCACCGACTCGACCATCCGCGACAACGTCGCCTCCGGTGACGCGGCCGACAACGGCGGCGGCGGCATCTTCAACAACGGCGGCGCCCTCGGCATCGCGAACACCACCATCAACGGCAACACGGCGGACGGCGCGTCCGGCTCGGGCGGCGGTCTCCACTCGACCGGCGGCAGTGTCGACGTGACCCAATCCAGCTTCTCCGGCAACACGGCGAGCCGGGCCGGCGGCGGCGCCGAGCTGACCGGCGGCACCAACACGGTCGGCGGGAGCACGACCTTCACCGGTAACTTCGCATCGGCCGCTCCGGGGAACGGCGGCGGCATCCATGCGGCCGGCATGGGCACGCTGCTGACCGTCTCCGGTGCGCTCTTCGAGGCCAACTTCGCCGCGGCCGAGGGCGGTGCCCTGTGGACCTCCGCCGACGTCGAGGCCGACGTCTCCGACAGCACCTTCGTGCGCAACGACGCCGGTGTGTCGGGCGGCGCCTACCACATCGTCGACGGCGGGATGGCCACGATCGCCAACACCGTCTTCGCCGAGAACGACTCGCCGGACGGCGACGCCCTCGGTATTAGCGGCGACACGCCGACCGATCCGGGATCGGTCACCTTCGTCACCAACACCATCGGCGAGGCCGATGTCCCCGGTGGCTCGGGCGACGATACCCTCCAGGGTGACAGCTCGCCCAACCAGATCCTGGGCAACGACGGCGACGACAGCCTGCTGGGCTTCACCGGCAACGACTCGCTGTACGGCGGCGACGGCAACGACACGATCGAAGGCCGGCTCGACAACGACGTCGTCGACGGTGGCCGGGGCGACGACTACGTCGACGGTGGTTCCGGCGACGACAAGGTGGTCGGCCGTGCGGGTGCCGACACGCTGCTGGGCGGCTCCGGTGACGATCAGCTCCTCGGCGCGGCGGGCGACGACAGCATGCTCGGCGGCTCGGGCGACGACGAGATCCTCGGCGCGGCCGGCAACGACACCGCGCTCGGCGGCGGCGGCGACGACACGATCAACGTCTCCCAGGGCGACGACCTCGCCGACGGTGGTGGCGGCGACGACGAGATCGCCGGTGCGGCCGGCGAGGACACGCTGATCGGCGGGCAGGGCGACGACATCGTCGACGGCGGCAACGGGGCGGACTCCGTGGTCGGCGCGGGCGGCGACGACACGCTGCTCGGCTGGAACGGCGACGACCTGATCCGCGGCGGCCAGGGCGACGACGACATCCACGGCGAGAACGGCTGGGACAACCTCTTCGGCGGTGCCGGCAACGACATCCTGTCCGGTGGAAACGGGTTCGACACGCTGACCGGCGGCTCGGGCTTCGACGACTTCGAGGTCGGCGCGTTCGACAACGGCTACGATGTCATCACCGACTTCACCTTCGGCGCCGACGCGATCTTCCTGACCGACATCTCGCCCGACGACATCGAGTACGGCGGCGATTCGCTCTATGTCGACGGCGAGCTCTTCCTCGTGGTCGAGGGGATCGAAACCATCGACCTCATCATCGGCGTGGACATCTTCTGACGTCCTGAACCGAGGCTCGAATCGACGGCCGGCGCTGAAGAGCGCCGGCCGTTTTCGTTTGCGGCGCCTCAGTCGGCCGCGAGCTGGAGCTTGTGGAACTTGGCGTAGAGGCCGCCCGCGGCGACGAGCGCGTCGTGCGTGCCGACCTCGGCGACGCGCCCGGCGTCCATCACGACGATCTTTTCCGCCGCGCGCACCGTCGCCAGGCGGTGGGCGATGACGAGCGTGGTGCGCCCCTCGGTCAACCGGGCGAGGGCGTCGCGCACGATCTGCTCGGATTCGGCGTCCAGCGCCGACGTCGCCTCGTCCAGGAGGAGGATCGGCGCGTTCTTCAGGAACGCCCGCGCCAGCGCGATGCGTTGCCGCTCGCCACCGGAGAAGTTGGCGCCCCGCTCACCGGCCGGTGCGTCGTAGCCGAGTGGATCGCGCATGATGAAATCGTGGGCGCCCGCCAGCCGCGCGGCCTCCTCGATGGCGCTCGCCGGCGCACCCGGTCGCCCCAGCGCGATGTTGGCGCCGACCGTGTCGTTGAAGACGACGACGTCCTGCGACACGATCGCGATCCGATCCCGCAGCGAGGCCAGCGTGAGCCCGGCGATGTCCTCGCCGCCGATGACGACGCGGCCGGCGGACGGGTCGTAGAGCCGCGGGATGAGGTTGAAGACGGTCGACTTGCCGGCGCCGCTGCGGCCGACGATCGCCGTCGTCTCGCCGGCCGCGGCCTCGAACGAGACGTCGAAGAGGGCGGGGGCGCTGTCGCCGTAGGAGAAGCTGACCCGTTCGAGCCGCACGGCGTCGGCGCCGAAGTGCGCCGGGGTGGCGGCCGGACGGTCGCGCACGGTGACCGGCTCGTCGATCACGGCATAATAGCGCTGCAGCGCCGCCATGCCCTCCTGCACGATCGTGCTCAGGTTGCCGAGCGCACGCAGCGGCTGCGAGGCGATCAGCAGCGCGCCCAGGAAGCCCGAGAACTCGCCGACCGACGATTGGCCGGACATGATCCGCCAGCCCACGAAGGTCAGCACCAGCGCCACCGCGATTCCGCCCAGGCACTCCATCAGCGGTTCGATGCGCGCCTTCTGCACCATCGACTTGTAGCGCAGCTTCTTCAGGAGGCCGAACGATTCGTCGGCGCGCGCGCCGAGGTAGGCCTCCAGGCGGTAGGTCTTGACGACGCGGGCGGCGCCGAAGGTTTCCACCGTCAGGCTGGCCATGTCGCCGGTGCGCTCCTGTGTGCGGCGCGAGACGCGGCGCAGGCGCTTGCCGATCTGGCTGATCGGCACCAGCGCGAAGGGCAGGATGACGAACACCACCAGCGACAGGACCCAGTCGAGATAGATCATCGTCGCGAACAGGGCGATGATGGTGATCCCCTCGCGGATCAGGATGTTGGCCAGCCGCGTCAAGGCGTTGCGCACGAAGACGAGGTCGGTGGTGAAGCGCTGCGTCCAGGCCGCGGGGCTGTGCTCGGTGATGGTGGTGAGGTCGGCGTCGACGAGATGGCGGTAGAGGCGGGCCTGCATGTCGGCCTCGACCTGGGTCACGGCCTGCTGGGTCAGCGCGACCTGCGAGTAGGTCGACGCGCCGCGCACCGCCGAGGCGACGAGCACCAGCCAGGGCAGGGTGGAGATGGCCCACGAACTGCGCTGATCGAGCGCCTGGAATGCCCAATTGATAAGCACGGGGTAGAGGCTGGTGCTCGCCGCGACGAACGCGACGGCCACCAGCGCCAGCAGCAGCTTGGCCCGGTGCTCCCGGATGTGCTCGCGCCACAGCCGCTCCGCGAGCGGCCAGTTGGGCGCGGTGATCGCCGCGCTTGAGGCCTTGCCGCCGGTGCCGAGCCGCGTGCCGAGACGGTGGAGTAGGGTCATGGTCGAGGCAATCCGTCAGCGGTTCGGGTGGGTTTCCGGCGCATGCGGGGGCGCAGAGGTGCCCGCCGCGCCGGCGCGGCGGCTCGCGCGGGGCGGGCGGGGAATCGCGGACGCGGGCGGGAGAGGCGCCGCGGGCGCCGCGCGGGAGGAGGCGCCATGGACGGTGCGGCCGGAATTTCCCTGGAAAGATCGGCGCCTGAGCCGGCCATGTCACTTTCCTGTTGCAAGCTTAGGCACCCCTGCCTATCTTCACGGCCCACGTCAAAAGAATGTCACGAAGAACATCTGGGGAGTGGACATGTCGAAGTTGCGCGCCCTGGCTCTTTCGAGCCGCAGCACTAGCATCTTGTCTATGACCGCGGCGATGGCGTTCGTCATCGCAGTCGTTTTCGGACTACTTTAAACACCGGACGCGGCGGCGTCGGTATTCGGCGCAATTCCCATCGCATACAGCGCCGCCGTCAGATCGCAGTGGGCGAGGCACCCGTCCGCTGCCTTCGCGAGAACGGGTTTCGGCCGGTAGGCGATCCCCAAGCCGGCCGTCTCCACCATCGCCAGATCGTTCGCGCCGTCGCCCAGCGCGACCGCGGCCGACGGCGCGATCGACAGCGCCTCGCACTCCGCCAGCAGCCTGAGCCGCTTCTCGTCCGAGCCGAGAATGGGGTCCGCCACCGTGCCCGACAGCACGCCGTCCACCGCGATCAGCCGGTTGGCGAAGGCGGCGTCGATCCCCAGCCGGGCAGCCACCGGCTCGGCGAAGTGTGTGAACCCGCCGGACACCAGAACGGTGCGGATCCCGTTGGCCCGCGACACCGCGATCAGCTCCGCAGCGCCCGGATTGGGGGTGATGACCCGCGTGAGAAGGTCGTCGATCGAGGCTTCGGGGATGCCTTTCAGCAGGGCCACGCGCTCCGTCAGCGCCGCGGCGAAATCGAGTTCGCCGCGCATCGCCCGCTCGGTGATCGCGCCGACGCGGTCCTTCAGGCCGTGCACGGCGGCCAGCTCGTCGATGCACTCCTGGCCGATCAGGGTGGAGTCCATGTCGCAGATCAGAAGGCGCTTGCTACGCTCCTCGACCGGCTGCACGATCGCGTCCACCGCCTCGCCCGCGGCGGCGAGGTGGGCGAAGGTGCGCGCGCGGACGGCGCCGCGCTCCCCGTCGACGTAGATGTCGGTGGCGTGGGCGTCGAGCCGGTCGGCGCGGTGGGCGCCGAGGGCGTGCACCAGCGATGCCGCGAATTGGGGTGAGAGAGGGCCGGGGGCGACGAGCGTGACGACTATCATGGCCGTCCTCATCGCCGGTCCGACGGCCTCGGGCAAGTCTCAACTGGCGCTCACGCTCGCCGAACGGCTCGGCGGCGCGGTGGTGAATGCCGATTCGATGCAGGTCTACCGCGACCTGCGCGTCCTCACCGCGCGCCCGGGCGTCGCCGACGAGGCACGGGCGCCCCATCACGTCTACGGCACGCTCGACGCTGCCGAGCCCGCCTCCGTGGCGCGCTGGCTCGGCGACGCGGCAACGGCGATCGAGGCGGCGCGGCACGCGGGGCGGGTGCCGATCGTCGTCGGCGGCACGGGGCTCTACCTGGCGGCGCTGACCGAGGGCCTCTCGCCGATGCCCCGGATCCCCGACGCCGTGCGCCGGCATTGGCGCCAGGCCCAGGCGCACGAGCCGCCGCAGGTGCTGCACGCGATCCTGGCCGAGCGCGACCCGGCCGCCGCCGCCCGGCTGCGCCCGACCGACCCGCAGCGCATCGTGCGCGCGCTGGAGGTGGTCGAGGCGACCGGCCGCTCTCTCTCCGCCTGGCAGGCCGAGCGAACCCCGCCGGTGCTGCCGCGAGGGCCGGGCGTCGCGGCCTACGTCCTCGCTCCGCCGCGCGATCTCCTGCGGGAGCGCATCGCGCAGCGGTTCGAGGCGATGATGGAGGCCGGCGCGGTGGAAGAGGCCGTCGGCCTCACCGCGCGCCGGCTCGATCCCGCGCTGCCGGCGATGAAGGCGATCGGCGTCGCCCAGCTCTCCGCCTACGCCATGGGCCTCGTCGGCCGGGGGGAGGCGGTGGCCGATGCGGTCACCCGGACGCGCCAATACGCCAAGCGCCAGGACACCTGGTTCCGCAACCGCTTCGCCGACTGGGAGCGCCTCGCACCGGGCGACGTCCCTACGTTTTAGCATTGCCGGGGGGGCAATTTTCGGTTCCCTGCCGCAAAAGGCGGCATGGCGCGACCGCGGGCAGCGGCAGGTGCCGGCCTTGCCCTTGGCTTGGCGCCCGATCGAAACACGCCAAAGCAGCATTGCGCGGCAGCGTGACGCGTGATAGGGCAACGGCCACGATCAACGGGGAACGGCATGGCCACCACCCTCATCCTTATCGTAGCGGGGCGCACCACCAGAGTCTGACCAAGGCTCGGGAACGGTGGTGCGCGGTTCAAGGTCCCTCCAGGGGCCTTTTTTTATTGCCCGCTCTCCACCACCAGACCGAGCGGGCCCGACGAGCGCCGGCACGGCGGAGCGGAGACTGAAATGGACGAGCGCAATCAAGGCCGCATGAGCGGCGCGCAAATGGTCATCGAGGCGCTGAAGGATCACGGCGTCGATACCATCTTCGGCTACCCGGGCGGGGCGGTCCTGCCGATCTACGACGAGATCTTCCAGCAGGAGGACGTCCGCCACATCCTCGTGCGTCACGAGCAGGGCGCCGGCCACATGGCCGAGGGCTATGCCCGCTCGACCGGTCGTCCCGGCGTCGTGCTCGTGACGTCCGGGCCGGGCGCCACCAACGTCGTCACCGCGCTGACCGACGCGATGCTGGATTCCATCCCGATGGTCTGCATCACCGGCCAGGTGCCGACGCACCTCATCGGCTCGGACGCCTTCCAGGAGTGCGACACGGTCGGCATCACGCGGCCGTGCACCAAGCACAACTACCTCGTGCGCCGGGTCGAGGATCTGCCGCGGATCCTGTCCGAGGCGTTCTACGTCGCGACCTCCGGCCGCCCCGGCCCCGTCGTGATCGACATCCCGAAGGACGTGCAGATCGCGACCGGTGCCTACAATCCGCCGCGCGCCGCCTCGCACAAGACCTACCAGCCCAAGCTGCGGCCGGAGATGGTCGGCATCCGCCAGGCGATCGCGCTGATGAAGGCGGCCAGCCGGCCGATCTTCTATACCGGCGGCGGCCTCATCAACGCCGGCCCCGCCGCCTCGCACCTCCTGCGCGAGCTGGCCGACACGACCGGCTTCCCTGTCACGTCGACGCTGATGGGCCTCGGGGCGATGCCGGCGAGCCACCCGCAGTGGCTCGGCATGCTGGGCATGCACGGCACCTACGAGGCGAACCTCGCCATGCACGGGTGCGACCTG
Source organism: Acuticoccus sp. I52.16.1 (assembly GCF_022865125.1). Lineage (NCBI taxonomy): Bacteria > Pseudomonadati > Pseudomonadota > Alphaproteobacteria > Hyphomicrobiales > Amorphaceae > Acuticoccus > Acuticoccus sp. I52.16.1. The sequence continues at coordinate 3,589,998 of NZ_CP094828.1, forward strand.
ATGATCTGCATCGGCGCGCGCTTCGACGACCGGATCACCGGCCGGATCGACGCGTTCTCGCCCGGCAGCCGCAAGATCCACATCGACATCGACCCCTCGTCGATCAACAAGAACATCAAGGTGGATCTGCCGATCATCGGCGACGCGGCGCACGCGCTGGAGGACATGGTCCGCGTGTGGTCCGAGACCGGCACCCACGACAAGTCGCGGCTGAAGCCCTGGTGGGACGATATCGCCGGTTGGCGGGCCAAGAAGTCGCTCGCCTACCAGACGCGCTCCGAGGTGATCATGCCGCAGGAGGCGATCGAGCGCCTCTACGAGCTGACCAAGGACCGCGACTCCTACGTCACCACCGACGTCGGCCAGCACCAGATGTGGGCGGCGCAGTTCTACGGCTTCGAGCAGCCGAACCGCTGGATGACGTCCGGCGGCCTCGGCACGATGGGCTACGGACTGCCGGCGGCGATCGGCGCGCAGATCGCGCACCCGGATTCGCTGGTGATGGCGATCGTCGGCGACGCGTCGATCCAGATGAACATCCAGGAACTGGGGACGGCGACGCAGTACGACCTGCCGGTGAAGGTGTTCATCCTGAACAACCAGCACATGGGCATGGTGCGCCAGTGGCAGCAGCTCAACCACGGCAACCGCCTGTCGCACTCCTACTCCGATGCGCTGCCCGACTTCGAGATGCTGGCCAAGGCCTACGGCTGGAAGGGGATGGCGGTGCAGGATCCGCGCGAGCTGGACGGGGCGATCGAGGAGATGATCGCCCATCCGGGGCCGGTGCTGATGGACTGCCGCGTCGCCAACCTCACCAACTGCTTCCCGATGATCCCGTCGGGCAAGGCGCACAACGAGATCCTGCTCGCCTCCCGCGACGACGTGGAGGCCGAGGAGGTCGAGGAGGCGCTGGAGGACGTCGGCCGCGCGCTGGTCTGAGGCCGCGGGTCCGGGACACGCCGGCGTGACGCTGCCGGGCTGGCTGCGGGCGGATGGCGAGGGCGCGATCCTCGCCGTGCGCGTGACGCCCAAGGCGGCGGCCGACGCGGTCGACGGGCCGGTGACGATGGCCGACGGGGCGACGTGGCTGGCGGTTCGCGTGCGGGCCGCGCCCGACAAGGGGGCGGCCAACGCGGCGGTGGCGGCGACGATCGCCAGGGCGCTCGGTGTGCGCAAGAGCGGCGTCGCGCTGGTCTCCGGCGGCACCGCGCGGCTGAAGCGGTTCAGGGTCGATCGCGCGCCGCGCGACGTGCTGGCGGCACTGGGGGGCGAGGCCTGACGATGGAGGCCCGCGCAAGGCAAAAGGCCGGGCGCGAAGCACCCGGCCTTTCGTGGAACTCGGCCCTCGCCGGGAGGGGGCGAGGGATGCGGGGGACGGACCGCTTAGTTCGGCACGACGCGGTTGCCGTTCATGCGGGTCGTGGCCTCGTCGCTGGCGACGGTGCCGCCCGGCGCCGTGATGTCGGCGGCGGCATTGGGCGCGACACGGTCGTCGTTCATGCGCGGCTGCATGCCGTCGCTGACGACGGTGGTACCGGGGACGGTGACCTCGGCGGCAGCGTTCGGGGCGACGCGGTCGCCGTTCATCGGCATCCCGGTCGCCGGGTCGACGATGCGGCGGCCCGCGACCGCCTCGTCCGGCGAGACGCGCTCGTCGTTGACGCGGGTGATGGCGTCGCCCTCGTTGATGGGCTCTTCGCTGTTGGCGGCCATCGCCGGCTCGGCCATGCCGGTATCCGCGGCGGCGGCGTTCGGGGCGACGCGGTCGCCGTTCATCGGCATGCCGGTGGTCGGATCGATCATCGTGCCGGCGGGGGCCGCGGCGTTGGGGGCAACGCGGTCACCGTTCATGGGCGTCGCGGTGTTGATGTCGCTCTGCACCACAGGTGTTTGCGCATTCGCGCCGGTGATCGCGAGAAAAACGGTGGCAGCGGTCAAAGTAGCTGTGCGGATCATTGGGGACTCCTCACTCGATTACTCATCCGGCGACCCACGCCGGTGAGTGATTTCACGAAGACAAACGTGTCGGCCGCGGATGTGTTGCGGTCGAATGATGAAAATTGCCGGGATGAGGTGTCGCACCCCCCGCCGCAGGGCCGGGTCTGCCGCGGCGGATCGGTCGTGGTGGTGCGAAACGCCAGATGTGTCATACGAGCCGCTGGGCTCGCCAGAATGATGAGCTGAGGGAAGGGACCATGAACCAACCGATCGGAATCGCGCCGGCGCTGCGACCGGAGGAGGCGAAGGAAACGCACACCATCACCGTCCTCGTCGACAACGAGCCGGGCGTGCTCGCCCGCGTCATCGGCCTCTTCTCCGGCCGCGGCTACAACATCGACTCGCTCACCGTCTCGGAGACCGAGCACGAGCGGGGGCTGTCGCGCATCACCATCGTCACCACCGGCACGCCGATGGTGATCGAGCAGATCAAGAACCAGCTCGCCCGCCTGGTGCCGGTGCATCGCGTGGCCGACCTGACGGCCGACATGCGCGACGCGGTGGAGCGCGAGCTGGCGCTGGTGAAGGTGTCCGGCCGCGGCGAGCAGCGGCTGGAGGCGCTGCGCCTGGCACAGGCGTTCGACGCCCGCACCATCGACGCGACGCTGACTTCGTTCGTGTTCGAGATCACCGGCGCCACTGCCGAGATCGAGCGCTTCGTGAAGCTGATGGCCTCGGTGGGGCTCGTCGAGGTGTCGCGCACCGGCATCGCCGCCATCACCCGCGGCCCCGACGCGACCTGATCCGCGCGGGACCTTAGGTCGGCCGGCGGAAGGCGGCGCGCGCGGCGCTCACCGCCTCGCGGCAGATGCAACCTTCGAGGTGGTCGTTCACCAGGCCGGCCGCCTGGAAGGTCGCCGTCACCGTCGTCGGGCCGACGAAGCGCCAGCCGGCCTTGCGCATCGCCTTGGAGAGGGCGGCCGCCTCCGGCAGGATGGTGCGCGTGCGCAGGACCTCGTAGGTCAGCGCGTCGGCGTCGTCCGGCTCGTGGCGCCACAGGTAGGCCGCCAGCGAGCCCTCGCGCTCCAGCAGCGTCTCGGCGCAGCGGGCGTTGTTGATCGCCGCCTCGATCTTGCCGCGGTGGCGCACGATCCCCGCATCCTGCAGCAGCCGCGCGACGTCCGCCTCGCCGAACCGGGCGACGGTGGGGATGTCGAACCCCTCGAAGGCGGCGCGGAAATTCTCCCGCTTGCGCAGGATCGTCAGCCAGGACAGGCCGGACTGGAAGCCCTCCAGGCACAGCTTCTCGAAGAGGCGCGTGTCGTCGCCGACCGGCATGCCCCACTCGGTGTCGTGATAGACGACGTAGTCGGCGAGCCCCTGGTGCCAGAAACAGCGCGGCTGCCCGTCCGGCAGGTCGATCAGTCCGGGCGCTAAATCCACAGCCTTGCCCCCACGTCCGCTCCGCTTCCGCCGCGCTTCCGCCTCGGCCATCCCATGCCGCGAAGCGTTAACCTTTATTACTCTTTCGCTAACCAAAACGGTTGTGCCCTATCCGGTGTTGCAGCACCATCACGGCGTCGGCGCGGATGGGATCCATGCACAAACTGTTAACGGTTCTATGCCTCTCGGTCGTGGCGACGTTCACGACCCTCACCGGCCCTTCGGCGGGTGAGGAAGTGGTGGACCCTCGGGCGCTGAAGGATGCGTTCTTCAAGACCGTGTTCGGCCTCGAATATGGCGGCCACGCCGACGCCTTCCGGGTGAAGCGGTTCGAGGGGCCGGTGCGCTTCTTCGTCGACGACCGTTCCGGCGTCGGCCGGGCGCTGGAGGCGCGGCGCTTTCTCAATCGCCTGCCGCGGCACATCGGCCACCTGCGGGCCGAGGTCGTGGACCGGCGCTCGCGTGCCAACTTCAACGTCGTCCTGGTGCGCGACAAGGATTTCGCCGCCGTGGTCGCCTCCGAACTGCGGGCCGACTCGATCGCCATGAACGCCCGCTGCCTGGTCGGCGTCACGACGCTCAACGGGCGCATCCAGCAGTCGACCGCGGTGATCGTGGCGGACGACGACTTCCTGTTCTCGCGCTGCCTGGTGGAGGAAGTGCTGCAGGGCCTGGGGCCGATGAACGACGACGACAGCCTGACCGAGAGCGTCTTCAACGATCAGTCGCAGCACGCTACGTTCACCAAGTTCGATCAGGCGCTGATGAACGTTCTCTACCACCCGATGATCCGCCCCGGCATGACCGACTCGGAGGCGTTCCGCACGCTGCCCCAGGTCTTCGCCGACCTCGGCCTCTCGCACTGAGCAGCGGCTGCCAGCTCGGCGATCCGGCGGATGGTCAGCGCGAAGTTCCGCAACGGCCTCGTCGAACCGGACCGCTTGTGAAGCGTGTCGACGCGGCGAGCGGCGGCTAAAACCGGAACTCCAGCCGCGCCGAGCCGGAATAGGCCTGCTGGTCGGCGCCGATCAGCGATTTGCCGACGACCTTGACGCTCCAATCCTGGTTGATCGCCGCGTCGATGCCGACGGCGAGTTTGCCGAAGATCCGGTCTGGGTCGTCCTTCACCGACAGCGTCGGGCCGTCATCGGCAACGCCGGTGAAGGTCGCCTGCATCACCCGGTCGTCGGCGATCAAACCGAGGACGCCAGCGCGGGCGAAGACGTGCGCGTCGATGCCGGCGAAGCCGATCTCACTGCCGATCTCGATCTCGGGGCTCAAGGTGAAGGCGGTCTCCTCATAGTCGTCGATCCGCACGCCATAGACGCCGGCGCCGGTCTCGGTGAAGCCGGGGCGCCACTGGTGGTGAAGACCCGCGTCGAACTTCGGGGTCAGCGTGAAGGCATCGAAATCGAACGCGCGGGCGATGCGCAAATGGGCCGAGAGGAAGCCGATGGTGGAATCGCTCTTCGCGCTCGCGAGCCCGGTCGGGGTGCGCGTCAGCCGGTCGACCGCGTAGGCGCCGAAGCCGCCGGTGAGCCCGGCGCCGATGGTCAGCCCGTCCCAGCGCTTTTCGAGGAGGACACCGGCTTGCAGGCGGTCGCCGCTGCCGTCGCGCAGATAGTCGGCATCGAGGCTCGCCGTCTCGTAGGAGAGGCCCATGCCGGCCGAGAGGCCTTCGGCGATCTCGGCCTGCAAACCGACGGAGATGCCGAACGAGGTCTCGTCATAGCCGAGCGTCGTCGAGGTGGCGCCGCGGTGGAGGTCGTTGGCCTGCATTCGAGCCCAGGCGCACGACACCTCGTCCGCCATCGTCGCGACGCCTTCACCGAGCGTGCCGCCCGAGCAGGAGAGGAGCGCATCGGCGAAGTCGATCCCCGACAAGAGCGTCGCATCGAGCGGTGCGCTGTGGACGTTCGGGATCATCAATTCGTAGTTCGTCAGCAGCGAGCCGACGTCTGGGATGTCCAGAATATAGGCCATCATGTCCTCGACCCACTCGTATTTGGAGGCGGAAGGGTCGAGCGTTCCGGTGGCGATCGCGGCGCGCTCTTTCAGGCGCTCGTCGACGAGGCTGTCGAGATAGAAGCCGAAGCGCGTCGCGTTGCCGAGATTGTCGTCCTCGTCGATGCCGTTGCGCGCGGTGCTCGCGGACTGCGTGCCGGCGATCCCGTGATCCTGCCACGGCGTGTAGTCCACCGTGTAGGCGAGGCTGTAGAGCGTGCCGAGATCGTTGGCCTCCTCGACCAGCCGATAATCGACGGTCGCAGTGTCCTCGACCTGGACCTCAACCTTGTTGCTGCCGTTCTTGCTGAGCTGCAGCACCTCGACCTCGCCGGTATCGCCGGTTTCGACGAGATTGGTGCCGACGATCTCGGTGGTCACGCGCCCATTGAAGCGGGCGACGCCCTTGATGTCGATCTTGTCGGCGGTCGCCTCGGCTGCGATGCCATCGCCGAGCTGATGGTCGAAATGGAGGGTGCCGTCGAGGCCCTGTGAGATGCCGCCCGAGCCGTAGACCGTCGATTCGCGAATCACGCCGCGCTCGCCGGCGGTGATGGTGCCACCGCCCGAAATCTTGCCGGCGCCGAGATAGGTCTCGCGGCCGAGTTCGAGCACGGCGCCGAGCTTGTTGTTGACCGTCACCCCGTTGGGGATGCTGCCGGTGACGCCGCCATAAATGTTGCCGCTGATGAGGCCCGTATTGTTGACGGTCAGCTTCCCGCTGCCGACCTGGATCGCGTAATTCTCGTCGCTCCCGTCCTCGAAGCTGCCGCGCTTTTCGATGATGCCGGCGTTGTCGATCACCATCGCATCGTCGCGCCCGCCGGTGTCTTGCAGCATCAGGATCGCCGCGCGCGCCTTGGCTCCTGCGGTGACGCGGCCGTTGGCGCCGACCTCGATGGTCAGGTTGCCGTCGCGGCTGCCGCCACCCGACTGGGCGAGGATGCCGCGACCGTTCTTGCCGGTGGCGGTCACCGAGCCGGTGACGTTGACGAGGGTGTTACGGCCTTTGCTGCTGCCGGCCGACTGGGCGATGATGCCATGCGCCTCTTCGCCCGACACATCGACGTTGCCGGAGACGCGCACGCTGACATTGCCGGCATCGCCCGCCGCCCCGCCGGCGGTGCCGGCCATCGTCGCGATGGTCTCGCCGTTGTCGTCGACGACGACGCCGATGCCGCCGGAACCCGCCACCGATTGGGCAATGATGCCGTGCGCGGCTTTGCCGGTGGTGGTGATGTCCCCCTTCGACGTCACCCTGACGAAGCCGCTCTCCGACGCGCCGCCGTTGACGATGGGCGCGAAGCCGTTCTGCCGCCCACCGACGGCGGCGCCGAGATTGAGCGCGTCCGCTGTGCCGCCGAAGGCCAGCATCGCATTGGCGCCGAGCCCGCCGCCGCCACCGATCGACTGGGCGATGATGCCGGCCGCCTCGTCGCCCGCCGTGGTGATCTTGGCGGTGTTGACGAGGGTCACGTTGGCGCCGTTGCCGGAGCGGCTGCCGGTGCCGCCGATGCCGATATTGCTGTCGATGCCGCCCTGATCGAGAAACACGACGCCGCCGCCGCCGCCGATCGACTGGGCAAGGATGGCGTGGCTCTCATCGCCCTCGGTGTGGATGGTGTTGGCGTTGTCGATCTCGACGACGCCGCCGTTGCCGGCCGCGCCATTGCCGCCGAGGATGATGTCGAGATCCTCGATGGAGCCATCCTCGAGGCCGAGTGAGACGAGGCCACCGCCGCCGCCGACAGACTGGGCGAGGAGGCCGGGAGAGGCGTCGCCGAACGTGGTGAGGCTGCCGCCCTTGCCGAGATCGGCGTCGATCGCACCGCCGTCGCCGGCTGCGCCCGCCGAGCCGCCGAGCCTGAGATTGATTTGCGGGGCGATGATCAGGTTGCCAGCCACGCCGCCGACACCACCGCCCGCGCCGATCGACTGGGCGATGATAGCGGCTGAGCCGACGCCTTCGGTCGTGACGTTGCCGTCCTGGTCGACGTTCACGGTGCTGCCATGGCTGCCGGTCCCGCCCTTGCCGCCCATCGAGACGCCTGCGTTGAAGAATTCGATGCCGCCGACCGCGGTAGCGTTGCCGCCGATGCCGCCGCCGCCACCCACCGATTGCGCGACGATGCCGTTCGAAAGGTCGCCCTTCGTCAGGATCGAGCCGGTGGTGGTGGTCGTCACCGCCGCGCCCTTGTTGCCGCTCCCGCCGGTGCCGCCGAAGCCGAGATCGATGTCGAGGACATTGAAGGCGCCGCGGCGGGTGGCGTTGCCGCCGGCGCCGCCACCACCACCCACCGATTGCGCGAGGAGGGCGTTCGCGAGCTGACCTTCGGTCGAAAGATTGCCGGACGCGTTGACGGTGACGGCGCTCGACGTGCCGCCCTTGCCGCCGTTGCCACCGATGGCGATGTTGACGGAGGCGGCGCTCGCGACAGAGAAGGTGGCGGCGTTGCTGCCATTGCCGCCGCCGCCGCCGATCGACTGGGCAAAGATTGCGCGCGAGCCGTCGCCTTTGGTGGCGATGTCCCCAGCCGAGATCACCGACACGGCGCCGCCGGTGCCACCCTTGCCGCCGCTGACGCCGAGGCTGAGGCCGAAACCGGCGAACTTGCCGGCGCCGAGGCTGCCGCCCGAGGAGGCGAGGGCGCTGCCGCCGCCCCCACCCACCGACTGGGCGAAGATGCCGTCGGACAGGTCGCCGAGGGTGGTGATGTCGCCGGTCGCATCGACGCGTGACGTGCCGCCGTTACCGCCGGGGCCGGCCGAGCCGCCGATCGACACCGAGACCGAATAGGGGGAGAGTGCCGGGTCGATGATGGCGCCTGAATCGCCGCCGCCGCCGCCCTGCGATTGCGCCACGATGCCGGCCGCCTGGTCGCCGCGCGTTTCGATGTCGGTGCTGGTCTCGAGCACCACCTTGCCGCCATTGCCGCCGGTCGAGCCGCCACCGCTGGCACCGATCGCCATGGAGAGCGGCAGCCCGCCGGTGGCGGCGACGGCCGCGCCGCCGGAACCGCCGCCTTCGCCGGCGCTCTGAGCGAAGATGCCGTCCGACTGATCGCCCGTCGTCAGGATGCTGCCGCCGCCTTTGCCATCGACGTCGCCATAGGTCACGTCGCCGCCGTGGCCGCCCTCGCCGCCGTTGCCGCCGTAGGCGATCGAAAGGCCTGGTGCGGTCGAAAAGCTCGACGAGCCGTTGCCGCCGCCGCCGCCGATGCTCTGCATCAGGATGCCGGTGGAGTTGTCGCCCGAGGTCTCGATGGCGCCGGCATTTGCCACCGTCACCGCGTCGCCGTTGCCGCCCTTGCCGCCGTCGCCGCCGAACGCGGCGAGGGCGCCCGTCGTCAGCGCGAGGCCGCCACCACCGCCGACGCTGGTGGCGTTGATGGCGTCCGACTCGAGGCCCGAGGTGGTGAGGGTGGCCTCGTTAGTTACGGTAACCTTGCCGCCGTCGCCACCGAGGCCGCCGCTGCCGCCGAGCGCGACGACGCCGCGGCTCTCACCGGCGATGCCGCCGCCGTCGCCGGCGCTGGCGGCGATCAGCGCCGCGGCGTTGTCGCCCTTGGTGGTGATTGCGCCGCCGTTCAGCGTGGCGATGACTTCGCCGCCATCGCCCCCGGCCGCCCCTTCCGCCCCGAGGCCGCCGAGGCCGGCGCCCTTTCCGCCGATGCCGCCGCCACCCCCCGTGCTCTCGAGCACGACGCCGCCAGCGTCCGTCCCCTCGGTGGTGACGGTGGTGCCGTCCTTCATGGTGAAGCGCACGCGCCCACCCCGCCCGGCGCTTTCCGAGCTCGCACCATACCCGACGAAGCCGCCGCCATTGCCGCCGGCGCCGGCGAAACCGCCGATCGACTGCGCGGCGACACCCATGCCGCCGTCCTCGCCGGTTGCGATGCTGCCGCCCAGCGTGACGTTGATGCCGCCGCCGTCGCCGGACCCCGCACCGGAGCCGCCGTTGGCGCGACCGACGCCGCTGCCCTCGCCGCCCTGACCGCCGGCGCCGCCGAGGCTGCGCGCCGAGATGCCGATCTCGCTGGCGGTGATCGCCGCGTCGCTCCTGACGCTGATGCTGCCGCCATGACCGCCCTTGCCTCCGTTGCCGCCCGTCGACGCGGCGAGACCGGAACTCGCGTCGCCGCCGTCGCCACCATCGCCGCCGATCGACTGGACCGAGACGCCGAGGCCATTCTTCGAGGCCACCGAGACGCCGCTCGAGAGCTCCATGCTGACGCCGTTGCCGGTCGCCCCGGCGCCGCCGGCGCCGCCGTGCGACTGACTGAATGAGGAGTATGTGCCGTCGCCACCATCGCCGCCGTCGCCGCCGCGGCTCTCGGCGATCACCGCGGCGCGGATCGCCGTGCCCTCTGTCGCGTCGTCGATTGCGAATGTAGAGCGGATCGGGCCGCTCGAGACGCCGACCGTGACGCCGCCGCTGCGCTCCCCCGCGCCGCCGGCTTCGCCCTTGTTGCCCGGTTCGCCGTCCGCGCCGTCCCTGCCGCGATTGACGAGGCCGAGGGAATGGCCCATTGCGTCGGTGCCGTACGAGCCGCCGGCAAAGTAGAGATAGAGCGAGGCGGCCAGTGAGGACTTCGGATTGATGATGGCGACCGACGGATTTTCGAACACGCCATAAACCGGGGTCGAGGATGGCTTGCCCTCGATCGTCTTGGTGAGGCTGTCGAATTGATAGCTCGTCACATCCGCCGGGGGGCTGTTCTGCGTGTAGTTGTCGAAGCTGCCGGTGCAGTCGACCCGAACGGTGTCGATGCTGATCGGGACGAGCTGGCAGCCGGCGGCTGCAGGCACGGCGGCGAAAAGCGCATTGAGCGCACAGGCGCCGATGGTGAACCCGCCGCAGCGCAATGCAATCTTCGTCATCCGCTCCACTCCTCTAATGCCGGCCAAGGAGTCTCGTCCCGCCGCCACGTCACACCGCCCTGACGCGGTCCGGCCAGCCGCCCGATATGGTGAAGCGACCGCGCCGAGAGCGCTGGTTTAGCGAGTGATTTGGGAAGGGACTTACCAATCCGCGCCAAGTGTCGCGCGGCACTGCAAAGGTTGGTGCGTGTGACTGGTCGACAACAGTTTCAACGCATATCGAGCCTTCCTGCCTCCTGGAAATTGGCTAAACTATCGAATTGGACGAGGCGGCTACGCTGAACGCCGCGACTCGAAGGGGCTATTTGCCCGCCGGCCGTGAGAAAGCGCGCCGACCCCGAGGACCGAGGATGGCGCCGATTGTGAGTGCACCTTTCGCGATGACCTCGATCCGCGGTCTTGGACCGCTGCCGGCGCTGATCGAGGAGCGTGCGGGTGAGCGGGCGCTCGACAAGGTGCTTGCCCGCGTCGGCATGTCGACGGCAATGCTCGGCCGCACCGATCTGATGATCCCGCTCGCCGATATGGTGACGCTCTATGACGCCGCCGCCCAGGTCACCGGCGATGCGTTGATCGGCATCGAGGCGGGCCAGGAGATGCGTGCCGATTTCGGCTTGTGGACGGTCTATGCGCGCGCCGCCGAGACGCTCGGCGAATGCCTCGCACGGCTGATGCGCGGGCTCGCCTACCACCAGAGTGGCGGCCGGCTCGCGCTGCGCCGCGACGGCCCCCGCGCGCGGCTCTCCTATCACGTGGCGCTCGGCGAAGCGCGGACGCGCGCTCAGCATGCCGAGCACACCCTGCCGGCGCTCCTCGATACGTTCCGCCTTTATCTCGGCCCCGAATGGGCCCCCGATACGATCGAAGTCGACTACCCGTACGAGCCGCGCCTCGAATCGGTATCGTTGGCGCTCGGCGCGCCGATCCGTGCAGCTGGCGCCTCACCGGCCATCGTGTTCGCCGTCGACGCCCTCGAAGCGCGGCGCATCGTGCCGGTGGTCGATTCGCCGCTCGGCTTCGGGGAGATGCGCGCCATCGTGCGCCAGAAGCCGCCCGACACGGTGTCGGGCGCCGTAGAGGCGATTGTTGGCGCGATGCTGCCGCACGGCGGCGCCGACCTCACGATGGTGGCGCGCCGCTTCGGCCTGTCGCCGCGCACATTGCAGCGCCGTCTCGGCGTCGAGGGGACGGTGTTTCGCGAGCGCCTCGACGCGGTGCGGGTCACCGAAGCGAAGGCGCTCCTTGCCTCGAGCGTCCCGATCACGGAGATCGCCTTCCGCCTCGGCTATGCCGACGGGGCGCACTTCACCCGCGCCTTCCGCAGAATGGCCGGGGTGCCGCCGCGTACCTACCGAGAGGCTGTGAGAATGCAACGCTGAGTTCGCGCAAAGCCATTGTGGTGATGGCCTCGCATCGCCGCCTTGGAGCCGGTTTCGAATGCGCCGAGATCGACGTACTCGTATTTCAGCGATCGCCTACACCGTGCTGGTGGACGCGCACGCACGACGAGTCGATCATCACGATATCCCCGTCGTAAGCATCAAACACAGCAGCCAGAATGCTGTCCCAAATCCCCTTCGCCCGCCATCGGACGAAGCGGTTAGAGCGTCGTGCGCGGACCGTAGCGCTCGGAATGTTGCGCCATGGCGAGCGGGTCCGGAACCGCCACAGGATGCCGTTGATCACCCGGCGGTCGTCGACCCGAGGCACGCCACGCACCTTCGTCGGAAGTAGCGGCTGGATGATTGCCCATTCCGCATCGGTCAGATCGTGCCGGTCCAGCTCGTGCCCTCCGTCAACGAAATAGAATCAAAGCGGAGAAATTTTGCCCGATCGTTTATGGGGACACTGCGTAGCCGACGAGATCGGGCCTCGTGCTCGGTGATCGGCAGGTCCTGCAAGATTTCCCCGACTTCGCCCGATCGGCGCTACCGTGCGCGAAGCGGGCGAGCGCCTTCGTCGAAGAACGATCTTACGTGGTCTTCCAGCGCCGGCGGGGCGCGAGAACAAAGTGCCGGCATGTTGTCATGGTTCACCTTCGAGGACGTCGGCGGCGCGGGCGAGGCGGGTGGCGACGCCCGGCGCCGTACGCTCCAGGAAATCACGTGTGAGAAGATTGCGGGCGACCGCGAGCCGGTAGGCCGCCGAGGCGCGCTGATCGGAGAGGGGGGCGAAGTCGTCCCCCAGCGCGGCGGCGGCCCGAGCCACCGTCTCGGCCGTGTAAGGCGCGCCGGTCAGCGCCGCCTCGGCCGCGCGGGCGCGCTTGGGGGTGGCCGCCATGCCGCCAAAGGCGAGGCGGGCGTCGACCACGGTGTCGCCCTCCAGCGTCAGCGCGAAGCAGCCGAGGACCGCGGTGATGTCGGAATCGAAGCGCTTGCTGACCTTGTGGCAGGCGAGGCGGGCGAGACCCGGCAGCGGCACGTGGACCGCGCGCACATATTCGCCCGGCCGGCGGTCCTGCTTGCCGTAGGCGATGAAGTAATCCTCCAGCGGCAGCGTCCGGCGGCCGCCGGGGTGGCCGAGTTCCAGGGTCGCGCCGGCGGCGATCAGCGCCGGTGGCAGATCGCCGATCGGAGAGCCGTTGGCGATGTTGCCGCCGACGGTACCGGCGTTGCGCACCTGCAGCCCGCCGAAGCGGCGCATCAGCTCGGCGATCCCCTTCGTCTCTGCGACATGCCGCGCGAACGCTGCCAGCCGCACTCCCGCGCCGACGACGAGCGTGTCGCCGCGGGTCTCGATCCCGGAGAGATCGGCGACGTTGCGGGTGGAGACGATGGTGGGCGGGTCGAAGAGCTGCTTCGTCACCCACAGACCGACGTCGGTGGCGCCGGAGAGCACTGTCGCGTCCGGGTGGGCGGCGATCGCCTCGGCGAGGGCGGCCTCGGTGGTAGGGGCGATGTAGCGGCGCCCGCCGGCAGTGTAGTCGAGCGCGCCGGGGGCGGGCGGTGGTGGGGACGCCGGCACCGGCCGACCGTCGACCTCGGCGGCGGCGGCCTCGGCGGCGTCCAGGATCGGACCGTACCCGGTGCAGCGGCAGAGGTTGCCGGCGAGCCGGTCGGTCGTCGCCTGTCGGTCCGCCGGCTCGCCCGGCTGCCGCGCCCAGAGCGACATCACGAACCCCGGCGTGCAGAAGCCGCATTGCGAGGCGTGCCGGTCGGCCATCTGGCGCTGGATCGGGTGGTTCTCGACCCCTTCGACGGTCGTGATCGCGGTTCCGTGCGCCATCGGGAGCAGCATGATGCAGGCGTTGATGGCGCGCATCGTCCCGCTCGAGTCGCGCACGGCGACGGTGCAACTGCCGCAGTCGCCCTCGGCGCAGCCCTCTTTGGTGCCGGTCAGCCCGCGCCCGCGCAGATACTCGAGCAGCGTCGTGGTCGGGGCGAGGTCGCAGACGGTGTGTGCGGCACCGTTCAGCGTGAAGGCGATGGCGGTCGACGCGGGCAAGGGTCAGGACCCGCGATAGGTCGAGTAGGCGTAAGGGGAGATGAGGAGCGGCACATGGTAGTGCGCGGTCGGCTCGGCGATGCCGAAGGCGATGACGACCGTGTCGAGGAAGGCGGGCTCGGGCAGCTCCAGGCCGATGCGGCGGAAGTAGTTGCCGGCCTCGAACTCCAGCGTGTAGCGGCCGGGGCGGAAGGCCTCGCCGGACAAAAGCGGCGCCTCGAGCCGGCCGTCGGCATTGGTGGTGCCGGTGGCGATCGCCGCGCCCTCGTCGTCGTAGAGTGCGATGGCGACGCCGCTGGCGGGGGTGCCGTGAACGGTGTCGAGCACGTGCGTGGTGAGCCGTCCTGCCATATTGTCCTCAGTCCAATTCGCGAAACGCTACACGCAGCCCGGCGCGCTCACCAGCCTGATCTTGGGGCGTTCGCTGCCTGCACCGCGTTCAGCGCGGCCCGGATCCTGCACCGGCGCGGGCGAGCGAGCGCGCCGGGCCTTGCCAACTCCGGATCGAGTCGCGGACACTCGGCTCACCGAGTGCACGGCGAGCCGGCTGTGGCGCGCCGAGGAATGAACGGAGGTCGTCATGCCGCGCCTGTTCACCGCCCTCACGCTCCCCGAGGATGTCCGAATGTGGATGACCGGCCTTCGCGGCGGTCTGCGCGGGGCGCGCTTTATCGACGCGGAAAACTACCACGTCACCCTGCGTTTCATCGGCGACATCGACGAGCCGACGGCCGACGATGTGGTGGACGCATTGTCGCGGATCCGGCGCGCTCCGGTGACGGTGCGGCTCTGCGGCCTGGGCTCGTTCGGCAACAAGAAGCAGCCGCATGCGGTGTGGGCCCGCGTCGAGCCGACGTCGGAACTGATGGAGCTGCAGGCCGACCAGGAGCGGGCGCTGCAACGCATCGGCCTGTCGGCCGAGGCGCGCCGGTTCACCCCGCACGTCACCATCGCGCGCTGCAAGGGCGCCACCGCCCGCGACGTCGCCGACTGGCTGACGCTGCACGGCGGCTTCAGCGCGCCGCCCTTCGTGGCGGAGACGTTTGCGCTGCTGTCCTCCCGCGCATCGGTCGGCGGCGGTCCCTATGTGACGGAAGACGTCTATCCGCTGGGCCTGGCGCGCGCCGCCTGACCGCGGTCCTCGGCGAGGAGGCGACGAGAAAAAAGCCCCGGCGCTGCGGCACCGGGGCTTTTGACGTGATCCAAAGCGGCGCCGGGCCGCGAAAGGGGCGTTCAGGGGAGCGGACGGATCCGCACGACGACGTCGACCCGGTGGATCTCCATTCCGTCCGGCGCTTCCGGCACGCGGCTGAGCGAGAGGGAATCGCCCGGAATATCGCTCACTTCGCCGGTGGTCTCGTCGAAGAAGTGGTGGTGATCGTCGGTGTTGGTGTCGAAGTAGGTCTTGGTGCCGTCGACCGCGATCTCGCGCAGGAGGCCGACCTCTGTGAACTGGTGCAGCGTGTTGTACACTGTCGCCAGCGACACCGGGACGCGGGCGGTGATCGCCTCTTCGTGCAGTCCTTCGGCGGAGATGTGACGATGGCCGCGGGCAAACAGGAGATCACCCAGCGCGACGCGCTGGCGAGTCGGCCGCAGACCGGAGGTTTTCAGCATGTCGCGGACATCAATCGTCGGCGAGCGCACATCCTTGGCGCCATCCATTGTTTCCCGCGAGAAGAAAACTGCCATCACCACGTCCCAAGAGCCACGAGGAAAAAATTTCTGCGTACGATCTGAGCACGCAGCCTCGATATAACCGTTCGTTCGTACGAGATCAATGTAGTGCGGGCGTTGGAAACGCTTGCCACGCCGACCAATTGGGCGATATCGGGCACGCAGGAAAGAGAATGCGTGGCCGGCAACGGTTTGCAGCGCGGCCGTGCGCGTCTTAGGTGAGGGACGGGCGGCCGATCGGGAGAACGAGCGTTTGGCGATGACGATGACAAGGTCGCGGTTCGAATATGAAGATCTGCTGGCGTGCGGCCGGGGGGAGATGTTCGGCCCCGGGAACCCGCAGCTGCCGCTGCCGCCCATGCTGATGTTCGACCGGATCAGCCACATCTCCGACACCGGCGGTGCCCACGGCAAGGGCGAGATTCGCGCCGAGCTGGAAGTGCGCGAGGATCTGTGGTTCTTCGCGTGCCACTTCAAAGGCGATCCGGTGATGCCGGGCTGCCTCGGCCTCGACGCGCTGTGGCAGATGCTCGGCTTCTTTCTGGGCTGGGTCGGCGGGCAGGGGCGCGGCCGCGCACTCGCCGTCGGCGGTGTGAAGTTCACGGGCATGGTCACGCCCAAGGTCAAGCTGATCGAGTACGGCATCGACCTGAAGCGGGTCATGCGTTCGAAGCTGACGCTGGGCATCGGCGACGGCTGGTTGAAGGCGGACGGTGAGGCCATCTACAAGGCCGAGGATCTGAAAGTCGGCCTGTTCAAGGACGGGGCGGAACCCGCAGGGAGCTGACCGGTGTCGGTCGCTGCACGGGGCCCCGCAAGAGGAGCACTATGAGACGCGTCGTCGTCACCGGGATGGGCATCGTCTCGCCATTGGGCGGGTCGACGCAGGAGGTGACCGCATCGTTGCAGGAAGGCCGGTCCGGCATCGTCCGGGCCGACGCCTATGCAGAACACGGGTTCCGTTGCCAGGTGCACGGTGCCCCCACCCTCGATCCCTCCGAGTCCGTGGACCGGCGGGCCATGCGCTTTCACGGCGGCGGCACGGCGTGGAATCACGTCGCGATGGACCAGGCGATCCGCGAGGCGGGCCTCGAGCCCTCCGAGATCTCCAACGAGCGCACGGGCATCGTGATGGGCTCGGGCGGTCCGTCGACGCGCACCATCGTCGAGGCGGCGGACATCGCGCGCACCAAGGGTCCCAAGCGGATCGGCCCCTTCGCTGTGCCCAAGGCGATGAGCTCGACCGCGTCGGCGACGCTGTCGACGCACTTCAAGATCAAGGGGATCAACTATTCGATCTCCGCGGCGTGCGCGACGACCAACATCTGCATCGGCCACGCGTCCGAGCAGATCCGCCTCGGCAAGCAGGACATCGTCTTCGCCGGCGGCTGCGAGGAGCTGGACTGGACTCTCTCGGTCCTGTTCGACGCCATGGGCGCCATGTCGACCCATTACAACGACACGCCGGCGGTCGCCTCGCGCCCGTTCGACGTCAACCGCGACGGCTTCGTCATCGCGGGGGGCGGCGGCGTCCTCGTGCTCGAGGAGCTGGAGCACGCCAAGGCGCGCGGCGCGCCGATCATCGCCGAGATCGTCGGCTATGCCGCGACCTCCGACGGCCATGACATGGTCGCCCCGTCCGGCGAGGGCGGTGCGCGGGCCATGCGGATGGCACTGAAGGAAGCGGGGGACCGCAAGATCGATTATATCAATCCGCACGCCACGGCGACGCCGATCGGCGACGCCAGCGAGGTCGAGGCGATCCGCGCCGTCTTCGGCAAGGACATCCCGCCGATCTCCGGCACCAAGTCGCTGTCGGGCCATGCCCAGGGCGCGGCCGGCGTCCACGAGGCGATCTACTCGCTGCTGATGATGCGGTCCGGCTTCATCGCCGCCTCCGCCAACATCGACGAGCTGGACCCCGCGTTCGAGGACGTGCCGATCGTGCGCCAGCGGCGCGACAACGTGGAGCTGAACACGGTGCTCTCCAACGGCTTCGGCTTCGGCGGCACCAACGCCTCGCTGGTCCTGGCGCGCTACGATGGGTGAGCGCATGGGCCTGATGGCGGGCAAGCGCGGCGTCGTGATGGGCGTTGCCAACAATCACTCGATCGCGTGGGGCATCACCCAGTCGCTGGCGGCCGAGGGCGCCGAGATCGGCCTGACCTACCAGAACGACCAGTTCGGCCGCCGCGTGCGCCCCCTGGCCGACAAGGTGGAGGCCGCGTTCCTCGAGCAGTGCGACGTGGAGGATCTCGCCTCCGTCGACCGCCTGTTCGACACGGCGGCCAAGACCTGGGGGTCGATCGACTTCTTCGTCCACGCCGTCGCCTTCTCCGACAAGAACGAGCTGAAGGGCCACTACGCCGACACCACGCGCGAGAACTTCATGCGCACGATGGTGATCTCGTGCTTCTCCTTCACCGAGGCGGCCAAGCGCGCCGCGGCCCTGATGACGGGCGGCGGATCGATGCTGACGCTGACCTATGGCGGCTCGGTCAAGGTGATGCCGAACTACAACGTCATGGGCGTGGCCAAGGCGGCGCTGGAATCGTCGGTGCGCTACCTGGCGGCGGACTTCGGCAGCGCGGGTATCCGCGTCAATGCCATCTCGGCGGGTCCGGTGCGCACCCTGGCGGGCGCCGGCGTCACCGATGCGCGGCTGATGTTCAACTACCAGCGCAAGCACTCGCCGTTGGCGCGGACGGTGACGATCGACGAGATCGGCCGCTCCTCCGCCTACCTCCTGTCGGATTATTCGACCGGGGTGACGGGCGAGATCCATTATGTGGATTCGGGCTACAACATCATGTCGATGCCCAAGCTCGACGAGTTGCGCGCCGAAGAGCGCCGCGAAATCATCGAGGAGAAGGTCGAGGCGGAAGCGCCCGGCATCCTCGCCGAAGAATCGTGATCGACGCCGGCCTGCGGATCGATCGCCGCTGGCCGGCGCCGTCCCGGGTGCCGCGGGTCAAGATCTGCGGCATCACCCGGCCGGACCTCGCCGATGCCGCGATCGCCGCCGGTGCCGACATGATCGGCCTCGTCCACTTCGCCCCCAGCCCCCGCCACCTGACGCTCGACGAGGCACGCGCCATCGCCGACCACGTGCGCGGCCGGGTGACGCTCGTCGCCCTCACCGTCGATGCCGACGATGCGACGCTGGACGCGTTGGCCCGCACCGTTCGACCCGACGCGATCCAGTTCCACGGCAAGGAGCGGCCGGCGCATGTGGCGGCGGTCGGCGCCCGCCACGATGTCGCCGTCGCCAAGGCGGTGGGAGTCGCGACGCGCGCCGATCTCGCCGCGGTGGGCGACTATGCCGGCGCGCTGATCGTGCTCGACGCCAAGCCGCCGAAGGGGGCGGACCGCCCCGGCGGCCACGGCGCCGCGTTCGACTGGTCGCTGCTCTCCGCCATGCCCGCCGATACGCCGTACATGCTCTCCGGCGGCCTTTCGCCGGAGACCGTGGGCGCGGCGCTCGCCACCGTCGGCCCCTACGCGCTCGACGTCTCCTCCGGCGTCGAGACCGACCGGATCAAGGACCCCGCCAAGATGGCCGCCTTCGTCGCCGCCGCGCGTGGCGGCGGCGCGGCGCGGCGCGGCGCTGACGCGGTGCATCCGGCTTGACGCTGCCGGACGCGGCATGCCTATAGGCCCGGCGCCGGAGCGGGCACGGTACGCCTCCGGGGCCGGAGTATCCCAATGAACGAGGTGTCTAGGGTGGAGACGGGTTCGCCGGACCAGTCCGATGTGGTCATCACGCCGTCCAAGGCGGACCGGTTGAAGACCTATCTCGCGCCGCTGCTCGACCTCGAGGACAAGCGCTTCCCGCTCGACCCGGAGAAGACGCTGATCGCCGCCGGCAACCGCTCGTTCGAGCATGCCTGCAAGCGCTCCGAGCCATATATCCGCCGCTTCGGCCTCGCCACCAACGAGACGATGCGCAACCTCTTCGTCGAGGGATATTGGCGACCGATGGTGCTGGCGCACCGCCGGGTGGGTGTGAAGCGCCGGTTCCAGCTCGTCCTGGGCGACAACACCACGCCCTCCCGCTCGCCCACCTTCCACAAGGCCCGCAAGATCGAGGGCAGTGGGCTCGACGTGTTGGCCCCGCTCAACCGGCCGCGCCATTTCGCGCTGCTGCGCCACTCGGCCAAGTTCGACCGGCCGTTCGGCGAGAAGACCGGCAAGGTGCTGTGGCGCGGCGCGACCACCGGCGACTTCACCCTGCGTCAGCCGATCGCGCGGTTCGACCTCTACCTGGGCTGGGAGCGTTGGGAGGCGAACCCGGACTTCGACTTCGGTTTCACCAACCTCACCCCCAACAAGGCGAACTACAAAGGCGGGGTCGACATCGACACGTGCGAGCGGCCGCGCATGGGCGTGGAGGAGCAGCTCCACTACAAATACCTGCTCTGCCTCGAGGGCAACGACGTCGCGAGCGGGCTCAAGTGGATGCTGTCATCCAACTCGCTGGTGCTGATGCCGCGGCCGACGATGGTCTCGTGGGCCTGCGAGAGCCTGCTGCGCCCCGGTGTCCACTACGTCGAGGTGAAGCCGGACCTGTCGGATCTGGAGGCGGTGTTCGCCTGGTGCGAGGCGCATCCGCGGCAGTGCGAGGAGATCGCGCAGAACGGCAAGAGCTTCATGAAGCCGTTCTACGACGAGGATCTCGAGACCGAGCTGTTCGACACCGTCGTGCGCCGCTACCACCGCCTGATCCGGCTCTACAATCCCGACGCCGAGGCCGATGACGCCGAGGCCGCGGAGGCCACGGATTAGGCCGCGCGCAGACACCGCGCCGGTGGTGCCCGAACCCCGGCTCGCGCTCTCGGCCGACGAGCGGTTGGCGCTCTACCTCGCGCCCCTCGCAGCGCACGCGCGCCAGCGCTTCCCCACCACGGCGGACGCCGCGCTCCTTGTCAACCCACGAAAATCATTCGCGTTCTCGCTGGAGCGGTCGCGCGATTATCTGGCGGACAAGTCGTTTCGCGACGATCCGGTCGTGCTGGCGCGGCTCCAGGAACTCTACGTCGACCCGGTGGTCGCCGCCTATCGGCGCCTCGGCCTCGACCGCCGCTTTCAACTCGTCATCGGCGACGATCTGACGGCGAACACCACGCCGACCTACCACAAGGCGCGGCGCATCGAGGACGGCGGCGCCTCGGTCCTGCTGCCCCTCAACGAGCGCCGGCATTTCGAGCCGATCCATACCGTCGAGGCGAGCGACGTCCCCTTCGACGAGAAGCAGGGGCGCGTGGTGTGGCGGGGGGCGACGACGGGCTACTTCCGCGCCCGGCCCCACGGCAGCCGCTATCACCTCTATCGCCATTGGGACCGGTTCGAGGCGAATGCCGGCCTCGACCTCGGCTTTTCGCCGATCGTGCAGCTCTCTAAGGGGTTCGCGGCCGCGCACGGGGACATCGAGCGGTGCGCCAGGCCGCGCCTCACCCTCGCGCAGCAGTTGCAGGCCAAGTATCTCCTCGCGCTGGAGGGCAACGACGTGGCCTCGGGGCTGAAGTGGATGCTGGCGTCCAACTCGCTCGTCATCATGCCTCGGCCGACGAACGAGTCGTGGGCCTGCGAGAGCCGTCTCGTCCCCGGCGTCCACTACGTCGAGATCCGGCACGATCTTGCCGATCTCGAAGAGGCCTATGCCTGGTGCGAGGCGAACCCGCGGGCGTGCCGTGAGATGGCCGAGAACGGGAAGCGGTTCATGCGCGGTTTCCGCGACAAGGCGCAGGAAGCGACCCTGTTCGACGAGGTGGTGCGCGAGTACCATCGCCGTGTCCGCCTCGTCGACCCGCACAATCTGGTGACGGGCGAGGTGGCACGATAGCGTGGGAAGCGTGCGCCTGCGCGCCTTGACCCGCCGCGGTCCTTGACCGCACCGAACCAGTCATGCTGTGTGACCGGCGGCGCGCCGACCTTTTTGTCCGCCGCCTCTCCGCCAATTCTGCGAGGCCCGACGGTGAGCGAACGCCCCAATTCCTTCCGCAATGGACCCGACGAGCGCGGGCGCTTCGGGATCTTCGGCGGCCGCTTCGTCGCCGAGACGCTGATGCCGCTGATCCTGGAGCTGGAGAAGGCCTGGGACGCGGCGCGCGACGATCCGGCATTCGCGGCCGAGATCTCGTCCCTCGGCACGCATTATATCGGCCGCCCGTCCCCGCTTTATTATGCCGAGCGGCTGTCCGAGGAGCTGGGCGGCGCGCGCGTCTACCTCAAGCGTGACGAGCTGAACCACACCGGCAGCCACAAGATCAACAACTGCATCGGCCAGATTCTGCTGGCTCGGCGCATGGGCAAGACGCGCATCATCGCCGAGACGGGCGCCGGCCAGCACGGTGTCGCGACCGCCACGGTTTGCGCCCGCTTCGGCCTGCCGTGCGTGGTCTACATGGGTGCCAAGGACATCGAGCGGCAGGCGCCGAACGTCTTCCGCATGCGGCTCCTGGGCGCCGAGGTGGTGCCGGTGACGAGCGGCGCGGGCACGCTGAAGGACGCCATGAACGAGGCGCTGCGCGACTGGGTCGCCAACGTCGAGAACACCTACTACCTCATCGGCACCGCCGCGGGGCCGCACCCGTACCCGGCGATGGTGCGCGACTTCCAGTCCGTCATCGGCACCGAGGCGCGCACGCAGATCCTGGAGATGGCCGGCCGGCTGCCGGACCTGATCGTGGCGGCCGTCGGCGGCGGCTCCAACGCCATCGGCCTCTTCCATCCGTTCCTCGACGATGCGTCCGTCGCCATCACCGGTGTCGAAGCGGGCGGGGAGGGGCTCGACGGCGACAAGCACTGCGCCTCGCTGACCGCCGGCGCGCCGGGCGTGCTGCACGGCAACCGCACCTACCTCCTGCAGGACGACGACGGGCAGATCCTGGAGGGCCACTCCATCTCCGCCGGGCTCGACTATCCCGGCATCGGCCCCGAGCACTCGTGGCTGAAGGAGAGCGGGCGCGTCTCCTACGTACCGATCGGCGACGAGGAGGCGCTCGGCGCCTTCCAGCTCCTGGCCCGGACCGAGGGCATCCTGCCGGCGCTGGAGCCATCTCACGCGCTCGCCCATGTGGCGAAGGTTGCGCCGACGATGGGGCGTGACCAAATCGTGCTGATGAATTTGTGCGGGCGCGGGGACAAGGACGTCCACACCGTCGCCGCCGCTCTCGATGCCCGCGCACAGAAGGCCAATTAGTTGTACGCTCTCGTTTACATGCTCGACATGACCACGGTTCAGCGCGCGATGCCGGCGTCCGAGGTCGATCCCGAGACCTGGGCCGACCGGCAGGTCGCCGAGGTGCTGCTCACCCATGGCGGCGACTGGTGGCACGGCCGCTTCTTCGTCTTCTCCGGCGAGGATGCGCTGGCCTCGATCTACCAGAACGTCGAGCGGCTGCGCTCGATCGACTGGTTCGTCAACGCGCTGGAGAGCATCGAGGTGTTCGCCATCTCGCACAACTCCGACATCGGCGCCCTGTTCGGCATCCAGACCAAGCACAGGGGGCACTGATGAGCCGCATCGCCGCCCGCTTCGAGGCCCTGTCGCGCGAGGGTCGCGCCGGCCTCGTCACGTTCGTGACCGCGGCCGACCCCGATATCGAGACCTCCGCCGCCATCCTCGACGCGCTCGCCGAGGCGGGCGCGGACGTGATCGAGCTCGGCATGCCGTTCACCGACCCGATGGCCGACGGTCCGGCGATCCAGGCCGCCTCGCTGCGCGCGCTGAAGGCCGGCGGATCGCTGACCGTCACGCTGGATCTGGTCCGCCGCTTCCGCGCCGGAAACAGCGACACGCCCATCGTCCTGATGGGGTATTACAACCCGATCTACCATCGCGGCGTCGACACCTTCCTCGCCGAGGCGAAGGAGGCCGGGGTCGACGGGCTCATCGTCGTCGACCTGCCGCCGGAGGAAGACGACGAACTGTGCCTGCCGGCGCGCGGCGCGGGCCTCGACTTCATCCGCCTCGCCACGCCGACGACGGACGATGCGCGCCTGCCGGCCGTTCTCGCCAACACGTCGGGCTTCCTCTATTACGTCGCCATCGCCGGGATCACCGGCACCGCGAGCGCCGCCGCGACCGACATCACCCGCGCCGTGACGCGGCTGAAGGGGGCGACGGACCTGCCGGTCGCCGTCGGCTTCGGTGTGAAGACGCCGCAGCAGGCCGCGTCCATCGCGCGCGTCGCCGATGCCGTCGTGGTCGGCTCGGCCATCGTCGACACCATCGCCAAGGCCGCGCCCGGAGAGGCGGCCACCGCGGCCAAGACTTTCGTCGCCGCGCTTGCCAAGGGCGTCAGGGACGCCCGGAAGGTTGCTGCATGAACTGGATATCGTCCGTCGTTCGTCCGAAGATCTCGTCGTTCTGGACGAAGCGGGACACGCCGAAGAACCTGTGGATCAAGTGCCCGGAGACGGGCGAGATGGTGTTCCACCGGGATCTCGAGCAGAACGGCTGGGTCGTGCCGGGCTCCGGCTTCCACATGCGCATGCCGCTCCTCGACCGTCTGGCCTCGATCTTCGATGCCGGTGCCTACGAGACGATGGCGCTGCCGGCGGTTCCGCACGACCCGCTGAAGTTCCGCGACGAGCGCCGCTACCAGGACCGCCTGCGCGATGCCCGCGCCAAGACCGGACGCGACGACGCCGTCACGCTCGCCAAGGGCACGCTGGAGACGATCCCGGTCACCGTCGCGGTGCAGGACTTCGCCTTCATGGGCGGCTCGCTCGGCATGGCCGCCGGCGAGGCGATCGTGCTCGGCGCGCAGACCGCGCTCGCCGACAAGACGCCCTACATCCTGTTCGCGGCGTCCGGGGGCGCGCGCATGCAGGAGGGGATCCTCTCGCTCATGCAGATGCCGCGCACCACGGCCGCGTTGATCGCGCTGCGTGAGGCGGGGCTGCCATACGTCGTCGTCCTCACCAATCCGACGACCGGCGGCGTGACGGCGTCCTACGCGATGCTGGGCGATGTCCACATCGCCGAGCCGGGCGCGCTGATCGGCTTCGCCGGGCCGCGCGTGATCGAGCAGACCATCCGCGAAAAGCTGCCCGAGGGCTTCCAGCGCGCCGAGTACCTGCTCGACCACGGGATGGTCGACATGGTCGTCCATCGCCACGAGATGAAGGCGACGCTGGGCCGCCTCCTGCGCGTGCTGCTGCACCGCCCCGCGCTCGCCATGGGCGCGCTGCCGGCGCCGGACCACGAGGCCGACTCCGCCGCCAACGGCGCCGGCGCACCGGTGGCCGTCACCAACGGCGCCGCGCCTGCCGAGACCGTCTCCACCCCGCCGGAGACCCCGGACGAGGAGACGGCGCCGGTCGCGTCGTGACGACGATGGACGCCACCAGTCCACTGCTGGAGCGGATCTCGGCGCTGCACCCCAAGCGGATCGACCTCTCGCTCGGTCGCCTGGAGCGCCTGCTCGAGCGTCTCGGCAACCCCGAGGCGCGCCTGCCGCCGGTGATCCACATCGCCGGCACCAACGGCAAGGGCTCCGTCTCGGCGATGCTGCGCGCCATGCTGGAGGCGGACGGCAAGCGCGTCCACGTCTACACCTCGCCGCACCTCGTCAGCTTCAATGAGCGCATCCGCCTCGGCGCGGAGGGGGGCGGCCGCCTCGTCGGCGACGACGTGCTGACCGACGCCCTGGAGCGTGCCGAGGCCGCCAACGGCGGTGAGCCGATCACCTTCTTCGAGATCACCACCGCCGCCGCCTTCCTGCTCTTCGCGGAGATGCCGGCCGACGCGCTGGTGCTGGAGACCGGCCTCGGCGGCCGGCTGGACGCGACCAACATGGTCGAACGGCCGATCGCCTCGGTGCTGACCACCATCGGGATCGACCATGTGGGCTTCCTCGGCCCCACTTTGGGCGAGATCACCATGGAGAAGGCCGGCATCATCAAGCCGGGCGTGCCGGTGATCTGCGCCCCGCAGAAAGACGAAGTGACGGCGGTCGTCGAGCGGCAGGCCGGCATCGTGCGTGCGCCGCTGCATCTCGGCGGCATGGACTGGACGGTGGCACAAGAGAACGGCCGCCTCGTCTATCAGGACGAGAACGGCCTGGTGGACCTGCCGCTGCCGCGCCTGCCGGGCCGGCACCAGACGGTCAACGCCGGCGTCGCCATCGCCACCGCGCGCACGACCGGCATCATCGACCGTCCCGCCTCGCTGGAAGCGGGCATGACCACGGTCGACTGGCCGGGCCGCATGCACCGTCTGACGCGCGGCCGCATCGTCGACTGGGCGCCCGCGGACGCCGACATCTGGCTCGACGGGGGTCACAACGCCGACGCCGGAGAGGTGGTCGCGGCGGCGCTGGCGGACCTGGAGGATCGCGTGTCGCGGCCCCTGTTCCTCATCGCCGGTATGCTGACGACGAAGGACCCCGCCGGCTACTTCCAGCACTTCGCGGGCCTGGCGCGCCACGTCTTCACCGTCGGCGTGCCGACGAGCGACGCCTCGATCGCCCCGGCGGCGCTCGCCGAGGCGGCCGTCGCGGCGGGGCTTTCGGCCGAACCGGTGACCTCGGTGCGCACCGCGTTGCGGCTTCTGGCCGAGAACTGGCGCTACGAGCCGCCGCCGCGCATCGTGATCTGCGGGTCACTCTATCTTGTCGGCGATGTTTTGGCGCAGAACGGCACTCCACCGACCTGAATCGCGTGTTAAAAGAGGCGTTCGTCAACGCGGATGGACGCCATGACACTGGAAGTCGACGCCCTTCTCGACCGCCGCCGTCAGGCACGGCGGATCGCGTTCTGGCGCGGGCTCGTCTTTCTCCTGGTCGCCGGGGCGATCGGCGTGGCGGTCACGCTCTGGGCCAAGCCCGGCGAACCGCACATCGCCCGGCTCGAGATCAATGGCGCCATCGTCTCCGACCGGCCGCTGATGCGGCTGATCGAGGAACTGCGCGAGAATGAGAACGTCTCGGCGATCATGTTGTCGATCGACTCGCCCGGCGGCACCTCCGTCGGCGGTGAGCGGCTCTACGAGGCGTTGCGGAAGGCCTCGATCGACAAGCCGGTGGTGGCCCACATCAACACACTGGGCGCCTCCGCCGCCTATATGACCGCGATGGCGGCGGACCACATCGTCGCCCACCGCACCAGCCTCACCGGCTCCATCGGCGTCCTCATCCAGTACGGGCAGATCGAACGGCTGCTCGATCACATTGGCGTCAACGTCGACAAGGTGGCCTCGGCACCGCTGAAGGCCGAGCCGAGCCCCTTCAAGTCCGCGGATCCGGCCGCGGTTGCCGTTTTGCAGGGCGTCGTGGACGACAGCTACGAGTGGTTCCTCTCGCTGGTGGTGGCCCGACGCGGCATCCCCGAACCGGAGGCGCGCCGTCTGGCCGACGGTCGCATCTATACCGGCAACCAGGCGCTGGCGGCGAACCTGATCGACGAGATCGGCGGCGAGGAGCAGGCCAAGGACTGGCTCGCCCGCGAGCGCGGCATTGCACTCAGTACCCCCGTACGAACGTATAAGCCCAAGGCCGAGCGGGATTTTTCCTTGACCGCTCACATGGCGAATCTTGTTGTGGATCGTGTTTTTTCATCCGTGGGGATCAAATTCCCGACAATTGTGCCGATCGGCTCGGTTGACGGTCTAATGTCCCTTTGGCACGCTTCAATTTCTTCGGACACTAAGGTGAAAAACAATGATTAAGTCCGAGCTAGTCACGCGTCTTCAGTTGCAGAACCCACATCTGCTCCAGCGCGACGTGGAAGGCGTGATGAATGCATTCGTCGACGAGATCGCGAATGCGATGAAGGACGGAAACCGCGTGGAGCTGAGGGGCTTCGGCGCCTTCTCCGTCCGTGTTCGGGAGGCACGGACGGGACGCAACCCACGCACCGGGGAACCCGTGAAGGTGGAGCAGAAGGCTGCACCATTCTTTCGGACCGGCAAGGAGATGCGCGACCGGATCAATTCGGCGGCGCAGGAACGGACAGGGGCAGGTCCGGACGACGACGCGGAGGACAGCTACAGCCGCGCCGCGGAATAATCCCGCGTGCGCCGTGCCGTCGGCGTCGTCACGCTGATCGTCTCGGCCGTTTTGGTCGGGGCGGCGGTGGCGAACCGGCACACGGTGGTGCTGTATCTCGACCCGCTGCGGGACAGCGGGCGTTCGGTGGAAGTGCCGGTCTATGCGGCGCTTCTGGCCGCAATGGCGCTCGGCGTCGTTCTGGGAGGCGTCGCGGCCGGGCTCGCGGGCCGTCGCCGCGCATTGCGCCTGCGCGCCCGTGCGGGGCTCCCTGGCCACCCGGAGACGCCGCGGCTGGGGCATCGCAAGGCGGACCGGCGACTGCTGACGAAAGCTTGAGGTCCACCGGTCCGGGCGGGTGGCGCGGCCCCATATGGGGAGACCGACCGGGGCAGGGCGCCCCGGCGGCGGTGGCCGCTCGGCTGCGAGCGGCCGATGCTATCACATATGGATCGCGCGCTTGTCGACCGCGAGGGCGGCTTCCTTGACGGCCTCGGACAAGGTCGGATGGGCGTGGCAGGTGCGGGCGATGTCCTCCGCCGCGGCGCCGAACTCCATGCCCAGCGTCACCTCGGCGATCATCGTGCCGGCGTCGGGGCCGACCATATGGACGCCCAGCACCCGGTCGGTCTTCTTGTCGGCCAGGATCTTCACGAAGCCGTCCGTCGTGCGGTTCACCTTGGCCCGACCGTTGGCGGTGAAGGGGAACTTGCCGACATTGTACTCCACGCCGTCCTTCTTCAGCTGCTCCTCGGTCCGGCCCACGGAGGCGACCTCGGGGTAGGTGTACACCACGGACGGGATCGCCTCGTAGTTCACGTGGCCCGCCTGGCCGGCGATGATCTCGGCGCAGGCGACGCCCTCGTCCTCGGCCTTGTGGGCCAGCATCGGTCCGGTGATGACGTCGCCGATGGCGTAGACGCCCTTCACGTTGGTGGCGAAGTGCGCGTCCGTCTTGATGCGCCCGCGCTCGTCCATCTCGACGCCGGCTTCCTTGAGGCCGAGCCCTTCGGTGTAGGGCACGCGGCCGATGGCGACGAGGACGACGTCCGCCTCGATCGTCTCCGTGTCGCCGCCCTTGGCGGGCTCGACGGAGACCTTCAGCGTCTTGCCCGAGGCGTCGACCCCGGTCACCTTGCTGGACAGCTTGAACTTGAAGCCCTGCTTGCCCAGGATCCGCTGGAACTGCTTGGACACCTCGCCATCCTCCGGCGGCAGGATCTTGTCGAGGAACTCGACGACCGTCACCTCGGAGCCGAGGCGGCGCCAGACCGACCCCAACTCCAGGCCGATCACACCCCCGCCGATGACGACCATCTTGCCCGGCACCTTGTCCAGCGTCAGCGCGCCGGTGGAGGAGACCACGCGCGTCTCGTCGATCTCCACGCCGGGCAGGCGGGCGATGTCGGAACCGGAGGCGATGATGGTGTTCTTGGTCTCGATCTCCTGGGTGGAACCGTCCTCGGCCGTCACCTTGACCTTGCCGGGGCCGGCGAGGGCGCCGGTGCCCTGGAACGTGTCGATCTTGTTCTTCTTGAAGAGGTACTCGACGCCCTTCACGTTGCCGGCGACGCCGTCGTCCTTGAAGGCCAGCATCTTGGCGACGTCGAGCTTGGGGTCGACCGCGATGCCCATGTCGGCGAAGCCGTGGTTGGCCTCCTCGAACAGCTCGGACGCGTGCAGCAGTGCCTTGGACGGGATGCAGCCGACGTTGAGGCAGGTGCCGCCGAAGGTGGACCACTTCTCCACGACCGCCGTCTTCAGCCCGAGCTGCGCGCAGCGGATGGCTGCGACGTACCCGCCCGGACCCGAGCCGATCACCGTGACGTCATAGGCTGCCATTGTCCGCTCCTTGCCAATTGCCGGCCATCACCTCGCCGCTTCCGCGCGGCGGGTCAAGGGTCTACCGCGCTTCAGGCTGACATGGCGGCACCGAAGAGGGCGATGAGCTCCAGAACGATGCCGAGCATGGCCAGCCCGTAGAACACCGAGCGCACCGGGCCGAGGCCATAGACGTAGGCCGGCCAATAGAAGACCCGCGCCGCCACGTAGAGGACCGCGCCGATCGCCGAGAGCGTGCCGGCACCGCCGGCGACGACGACGCCGAGCGTGACCGCGACGAAGACCGGGTAGGTCTCGAGGATGTTCTTCACCGCGCGGTCGGCCCGTTGGCCGCGGATTCCGGTGTCGGGCGGGGTCCCGTCGCGGTTGCCGGCCGCCCACTCGCGCGACAGCGTGAGGCGGCGGAAGGCGGGCGCCAGGATGTAGGCGACGACGAGGACCGCGCTCAGTGCGAGGGCGGTGAGTTCGACTTGCATGCGGGCTCCTGCTCCTGATGGCTTGGCGTGCGTGGTGGCACGGGCCGAGATTGTGCGGCGCCCGGCGAAGCTGGCGCACGCGGCGGCGGGGGCAATGGGCGGACGGGTCGAGGCTGGCGGGGCCTCGTCCGTGGGGCGAAAACGCGACGGCCGGCGGCTGCTCTCGCAACCGCCGGCCGTGCGCTTCCTCGCGAGTGCCCGTGTGGGGGCGTCAGAGGTCCAGCAGCAGGCGCTGCGGGTCCTCGATGGCTTCCTTGACGCGCACCAGGAAGGTGACGGCTTCTTTGCCGTCGACGATGCGGTGGTCGTAGGAGAGGGCCAGATACATCATCGGGCGCAGCTTGATCTCGTTCCCGACGGCGACCGGGCGCTGCTCGATGCGGTGCATGCCGAGGATGCCCGACTGCGGCGCGTTGAGGATCGGCGTCGACATCAGCGAGCCGTAGATGCCGCCGTTGGTGATCGTGAAGGTGCCGCCCTGCATCTCGTCCAGCTTGAGCTGGCCGTCGCGGGCGCGCTTGCCGAAGTCGGCGATGGTCTTCTCGATGTCGGCGAAACCGAGCTGATCGCAGTCCTTCACCACCGGGACGACGAGGCCCTTCGGCGTGCCGACGGCGATGCCCATGTGGTAATAGTTCTTGTAGACGAGGTCGTTGCCGTCGATCTCGGCGTTGACGGCCGGGACTTCCTTCAGCGCGTGCACGCAGGCCTTGGCGAAGAAGGCCATGAAGCCGAGCTTGACGCTGTGCTTCTTCTCGAAGACGTCCTTGTACTGCTTCCTCAGATCCATCACCGCGGACATGTCGACGTCGTTGAACGTCGTCAGCATCGCGGCGGTGTCCTGCGCGTCCTTCAGCCGCTTGGCGATGGTGCGGCGCAGGCGCGTCATCGGCACGCGCTCCTCGCGGTCCGCATCCCCGGCCGGGGAGGGCGCGCGGGACTGTTGCGCCGGGGCGGCCTTGGCGGCGGGCGCGGTGGCCCCGCCCTCGATGGCGCCGAGCACGTCGCCCTTCAGGATCTGGCCGCGCTTGCCGGTGCCCTGCACCTGGTCGGGCGACAGGCCCGCCTCGGCCATCGCCTTCTTGGCGGAGGGGGCGGGGGGCATTTCGCTGGAGGACGCGGAGGTCTTGGGAGCCTCGGCCGCCTTGGCCGGGGCGGGCTTGGCACCCGCCGCGGCGCCCGAGCCGCTGATCGTGCCGATCAGGCCGCCGACCTCGACCGTGTCGCCTTCCTTGACCGCCAGGCTGACGATCGTGCCGCCGGTCGGCGCGGGGACTTCGACGCTGACCTTGTCGGTCTCGAGCTCGACGAGCGGCTCGTCGGCGCCGACGCTCTCGCCTTCGCCCTTGATGATGCGGGCGACCGTCGCCTCGGTCACGCTTTCGCCGAGGCTGGGGACGCGCACTTCGGTGCCGCCGCCGGACGGCGCGGCGCCGTTGCCGGCGGGCGCCTCGGACTTCGGCGCCTCGGATTTGGGCGCTTCGGATTTGGCGTTCGCTGCCGGGGCGTCGGCTTTGGCGCCGGCCTTCGGGGCGGGCTTGGCCCCGCCGGCGCCCTCGGCGATCTGGCCGAGCAGTGCGCCGACCTCGACCGTCTCGCCGTCCTTGGCGGTGATTTCCGACAGCGTGCCGGCGGCTGGGGCGGGAACCTCGACCGAGACCTTGTCGGTTTCGAGCTCGAGCAGCGGCTCATCCGCCGCGACCGAGTCCCCCTCGGCCTTGAACCACTTGGCGATCGTGGCTTCGGTGACGGACTCACCCAGAGTCGGGACGCGAATTTCGGTCATGGCGCTCTTGTCGCATCTGTCGCGGCGGCGATTCATCAGGTCGGTGCGGCGGCCGCAAAACCCGCACCGAGCCGTGGCGTTGTGGACCGATCGACTTCGCGAAGCAAGCGCAACGCCAAGTTATCGGCCCGTCTTCGTAAAGGCCTACGTTTAACCGTAGACCTGGTCCAGGAACGCTTCGAGCTGCTGCTGGTGGCGCCGGGCGAGACCCGTCGCCGGGGAGGCCGCCGCGGGCCGGCCGGCATAGCGCGGACGGTCGTTGGCCATCTTGGTCTGCCCCAGGCACCAGTCGAGGTAGGGTTGCACGAAGGACCAGGAGCCCATGTTGGCCGGCTCCTCCTGACACCACACCAGCTCCGCATTGGGGAAACGCCGCAGCTCGGTGATCACCGACTTGGCCGGGAACGGGTAGAGCTGCTCGACCCGCAGCAGGTAGACGTCGTTCTGCTCACGCTCCTCGCGGGCCTCCAGGAGGTCGTAGTAGACCTTGCCGGAGCACAGCACGACGCGGCGGATCTCCTCGTCCTTGGCGAGCTTGAAGTCGCCGGTGCGGCCCACCTGCGCATCGTCCGGCAGGACGCGGTGGAAGGTCGAATCCGGGCCCAGCTCGTCGAGGCTGGAGACCGCGCGCTTGTGGCGCAGCAGCGACTTCGGCGTCATCAGGATCAGCGGCTTGCGCACGTCGCGCTTCAGCTGCCGGCGCAGGATGTGGAAGTAGTTCGCCGGGGTCGAGCAGTTGGCGACCTGCATGTTGTCCTCGGCGCACATCTGCAGCCAGCGCTCCAGGCGGGCGGAGGAGTGCTCCGGCCCCTGGCCCTCGTAGCCGTGCGGCAGCAGGCAAACGAGGCCCGTCATGCGCAGCCACTTGCGCTCGCCCGACGAGATGAACTGGTCGAACACCACCTGCGCACCGTTGGCGAAGTCGCCGAACTGGGCCTCCCACAGGGTCAGGCAATCCGGCTCGGCCAGCGAATAGCCGTACTCGAAGCCGAGCACCGCCTCCTCGGAGAGCATCGAATTGATGACCTCGTAGCGCTTCTGCTCGCCGCCCAGGTTGTTGAGCGGGATGTACCGGTCCTCGGTCTCCTGGTCGTAGAGAACCGAGTGGCGCTGCGAGAACGTGCCGCGCTCGCAGTCCTGGCCGGACAGGCGGACCGGGTAGCCTTCCTTGAGGAGGGTGCCGAAGGCCAGCGCCTCCGCGGTCGCCCAGTCGACGCCCTCGCCGGTCTCGATCATCTTGCGCCGGTTGTCCATGAAGCGGCCGACGGTGCGATGGATGTGGAAGCCCTCCGGCACGGCGGCCAGCGCCTCGCCGATCGACTTCAACTCGTCCATGTCGACGCCGGTGTTGCCGCGGCGCGGGTCCTCGGCGTCCTCGCCCGGCTTGATCGCCTTCCAGCGCCCGTCCAGCCAATCGGCCTTGTTGGGCAGGAACGACTGGCCGGCCTCGAACTCGGCGTCGAGATGCTCGCGCCAATCGTTCTTCATCTTGTCGACTTCGTCGGCGGAGACGACGCCCTCGTCGACGAGACGCTTGCCGTAGATCTCCAGCGTGGAGGGGTGCTGGCGGATCTTCTTGTACATGATCGGCTGGGTGAACGAGGGCTCGTCGCTCTCGTTGTGGCCGAACCGGCGGTAGCAGAACATGTCGATCACGACCGGCTTGTGGAACTTCTGCCGGAACTCGGTTGCGATCTTGGCGGCGTAGACGACCGCTTCCGGATCGTCGCCGTTCACATGGAAGATCGGCGCCTCGATCATCTTGGCGACGTCGGACGGGTAGGGCGACGAGCGCGAGAAGTGCGGGTTCGTCGTGAAGCCGATCTGGTTGTTGACGATGACGTGGATCGAGCCGCCGGTACGGTGCCCCTTGAGGCCCGACAGGCCGAAGCACTCCGCGACGACGCCCTGGCCGGCGAAGGCCGCGTCACCGTGCAGCAGGAGCGCCATCGCCTGCGTCCGCTCGGTATCGTCGAACTGGTCCTGCTTCGCTCGGACCTTGCCGAGCACGACGGGGTCGACGATTTCGAGGTGCGAGGGGTTGGCGGTCAGCGACAGGTGGACCGAGTTGCCGTCGAACTCGCGGTCGGACGAGGCACCGAGGTGGTACTTCACGTCGCCCGAACCCTCGACCTCGTCGGGCTTGAACGAGCCGCCCTTGAACTCGTGGAAGATGGCGCGCAGCGGCTTGCCCATCACCTGGGCGAGCACGTTGAGGCGGCCGCGGTGGGCCATGCCGATGGCGATGTCGCGCACGCCGAGGTTGCCGCCGCGCTTGATGATCTGCTCCAGCGCCGGGATCACCGCCTCGCCGCCGTCGAGGCCGAAGCGCTTGGTACCGGTGTACTTGACGCCGAGGAACTTCTCGAACCCTTCCGCCTCGACCAGCTTGTTGAGGATCGCCTTGCGGCCCTCCAGCGTGAAGGCGATGCCCTTGTCCGGCCCCTCGATGCGCTCCTGCAGCCAGCCCTTCTCGTAACCGTCGGAGATGTGCATGAACTCCACGCCCATCGTCTGACAGTAAGTGCGCTCCAGGATGTCGATCATCTGGCGCACGGTCGCGAACTCGAGGCCGAGCACGTTGTCGAGGAAGATCGGGCGGTCGAGGTCGGCCTCGGTGAAGCCGTAGGCCTGGGCGCGCAGCTCCTCGTCGCGCATGCCGGTGATGCCGAGCGGGTCGAGGTTGGCGTGGTAGTGCCCGCGCATGCGGTAGGCGCGGATCATCATGATGGCGCGCACCGAGTCGCGCGCGGCGCGCCTCAGGTCCGACTGCGAGACGTCGGCGCCGGTCTTCTGCGCCTTCTGCGCGACCTTCTCGGTGACGCGCGTCTCGATCTCGCCCCAGTCGCCGTCGAGCGCGGAGACCAGCTCGCCGTTGAGCGGCACCGGCCAGTCCGACCGGGCCCAGCGCGGCCCGTTGGCCTGGACTTCGACGGCGTGGCCGTCGTCTTTCATCTCGGCGAAGAAGGTCTGCCAGCCCGCGTCGACCGAGGTGGGGTCGACCTGGTACCTGGCGTAGAGCTGCTCGAGGTACTCAGCGTTGCCGCCGTAGAGAAAAGAGGAGTTGAGGAACGCGGCGTTCGCGTCTTGGCGAGCCATGGCAGGGTCCGTGAGTTTGATGCCCCGTCAACATAGGGGCTTTCGGGCGGAATCTGAACCGTCTAGGCGCCGCGAGTGAGCCACAGTCAAGTCACTTCCTTGCACCGGGCTTGGAAACGGCCGTCATGAGGCGCGCATGGGGCGCGGCCGGCTGTCGCTGCCCCGTGCGCCGGCGCCGCCTCGATGGCCGCGTGCGGCGACCCGGCTCATGACCGGCCGGCGTGCGCGCGCGGCATCTCGTCGGCGAGGAGGGCGAGCGTCTTTTCGTCGGACTGGCCGCCGTAGAACGTCCTCAGTGCGCGCTGCGGCGCGTCGAGGGTCGGGTCGGCGGCGAGGAAGAGGGTGAGGCTGGAGCGCACCTTCATGTCGTCCGGGCTGCCGAACAGACGGTGCGCGTCGCCGACGCCGGATGCGAGGGCGGCCTCGCACGCCTCGATCAGGCGGGGGCCGAGGACGGGATGGGCGAGGTAGGCGCGCGCCTCGCCCAGTGAGACGATGCCGTAGCGGCGCGCGTTGAGCGAGACGCCGAGTGCGGCGTGCTGCGGGAAGACGTACCAGATCCAGTGCGTTCGTTTGGCGCCGTTCTGCAATTCGCGCAGCGCGGTCGCGTAGTCGTGCCGCTGCGCGTCGACGAAGCGTCGCAGTGCGAACGGATCGCTGTTCGTCGCCAGTGGATGCGCCATCCGATCCCCTCGTGTGCGTCTCGCGGCGCGGTGCCTCGTCGTCCTGCCACGATCGCCAGGCGTGGGCGGCGGCGGGAGAGCCCGTCGCCGCCGGCGCCGCCGACGGCGCGCGGCGGTCGCCTCGGCCGCAAACCGGCCGTGGGGCTCAGCCCTTGAGCACCTCGACCAGCGTCTTGCCGAGCTGCGCCGGGGAGGGAGACACCTTGATGCCGGCCGCTTCCATCGCCGCGATCTTGTCTTCGGCGCCGCCCTTGCCGCCGGAGATCACCGCGCCGGCGTGGCCCATGGTGCGGCCCGGAGGCGCGGTGCGGCCGGCGATGAAGCCCGCCATCGGCTTCTTGCGGCCCTTCTTCGCCTCGTCGGCGATGAACTGGGCGGCATCCTCTTCGGCCGAGCCGCCGATCTCGCCGATCATGATGATCGACTCGGTCTCGTCGTCGGCGAGGAACATCTCCAGCATGTCGATGAACTCGGTGCCCTTCACCGGGTCGCCGCCGATGCCGACCGCGGTCGTCTGGCCGAGGCCCTCGGCGGAGGTCTGGAACACCGCCTCGTAGGTCAGCGTGCCGGAGCGCGACACGATGCCGACCGACCCGTCACGGAAGATCGAGCCCGGCATGATGCCGATCTTGCACTCGTTCGGGGTCAGCACGCCCGGGCAGTTGGGGCCGATGAGGCGCGAGGAGGAACGGTCCAGCGCGGCCTTGACCTTCACCATGTCCATCACCGGGATGCCCTCGGTGATGCAGATGATCAGCGGGATCTCGGCCTCGATCGCTTCCAGGATCGCGGCGCCGGCGCCCGCGGGCGGCACGTAGATCACCGACGCGTCGGCGCCGGTCGCCTCGCGGGCCTCGCCCGCGGTGGTGTAGATCGGCAGGCTCTTGCCGCTCTCGCTCGTCCAGGTCTCGCCACCCTTCTTGGGGTGCACGCCCGCGACCATCTTCGTGTCGTGGTAGGCGAGCGCCTGCTCGGTATGGAACGAGCCGGTCTTGCCGGTCAGGCCCTGCACGATGACTTTGGTATTCTTGTCGACGAGGATGGACATAAGGTCAGTTGTCTCCGGCTTCCGGCAGGGCGTCTCAAACGCGATTGTTGGCTAGACCAGCGGAGGGGGGACCGCAACCGTTTGCCGCGCGTTTCGACGCGCGAAGCGATCGAAAAGCGCATCGAACACGCAAAACGTGCGGTATATCCCCTCCGGCGACTTTCGATTGCGTGATGGTTTAGTTGAGGCGCGGCGTAACCACCCCCGCTCGAGCCCCGCTCCAGCCTCGCTGCGGCGGCCCGGAGGGGCTGTGCGCGGCTGTGCCGCGCGGCGATTGTCGCAACGATAGGGCAGAG
The DNA here is from genome assembly GCF_022865125.1 of Acuticoccus sp. I52.16.1. Taxonomy (NCBI): domain Bacteria; kingdom Pseudomonadati; phylum Pseudomonadota; class Alphaproteobacteria; order Hyphomicrobiales; family Amorphaceae; genus Acuticoccus; species Acuticoccus sp. I52.16.1. The sequence goes on from NZ_CP094828.1 coordinate 3,626,611, forward strand.
TTAGCGCGTCGGCGAGGCCTCGCTGCCGTCGCGCCGGGGGGGGAGTGCGCCCGTGCGCCCCAGCCGCCGCTTCAGCTCGCCGACCGGCGGGGCGTAGAGGAAGCCGAACGAGACGCATCCGTCCCGCCCGTCGACGGCGTGGTGCATGCGGTGCGCCTGCACGAGGCGCTTCAGGTAGCCGCGCCGCGGCACGTAGCGGAAGGGCCAGCGCTGATGGACCATCCCGTCGTGCACGAGGAAGTAGAGGATCCCGTAGACCATCAGCCCGATGCCGAGCTGGCGCAGCGGCCACACCCCGGCGATCCCGAACGTGATCAAGGCGCCCGACAGAACGGTGAAGACCACGGCGTAGAGGTCGTTCGTCTCGAACAGGCCGTCGGTGTCCTCGTGGTGCGACCGGTGCCACCCCCAGCCCAGCGGCCCGTGCATCACGTAGCGGTGGGTGAGGTAGGCGACGGCCTCCATCGCGGCGACGGTGGCGAGGACGATCAGGGTGTCGAGGGCGAGCATCATGGGCGGCTCACGTCGCTTCGGCGGGGTGGGCGGCGGCGCTCTGGCGCCGCAGCGCGCGGTGCGCGGCCGGCAGGCGCCACCACGGGGTCGCGGGGGCGATGTGGTGCTCGTGATGATAACCGAAGTGGAAACAGGTGAAGAGCGAGATCAGCGGGGGAAACGCATCGCTGCGGGCATTGTGACGGTCGGCGAACGGGGCCGCGTCCGCGATCCGGTGCGGCCGGTAGGTGCCGAAGTAGAAGAGCTGAACGGCCGAGAGCACCGCCGGCAGCGCGTAGAAAGCGAGGATCGCCCCCACCGCGGCGCCGGTGACGAGGATGTAGAGCGTCATCGCCGCGGCCATCACGCCGAACTCGCGCCAGCCGTAATATTGCAGGAAGAAGCGCAGGAACCAGGGCGCGAAGGCGTCCGGCGCGTCGGGGCAGAAGTCGGGATCCTCGGCGGTGCCGGAGCGGCGGTGGTGCAGGTGGTGCTTGGGGAGCAGCCGATCGTAGGAGAACGCCGCGTAGAGCCCCAGCGCCAGGCGCCCGAACGTACGGTTCACCGCCGGCCGCCCCGGCGCCAGCGACCCGTGCATGCAGTCGTGCGCGACGATGAAGAGGCCGACGCACAGCCACGTCTGCACCGCGATCAGCGCGGCTGCGAGCCACGGCGGCGCCACCGCCCAGTCGACGGCGAAGACCGCGAGGACGTGGACCGCCGCCCAGCCGCCGACGATCGCCACCGCCAGTGCGATGCCGATCACGGCGTCGACCCGGCGGGCGCGCGGCGACGCTGCGGACGAAAGTGCGCTGATCGTCATAAAGGGATGACATAGCAGCGACGGGGATGCGAAGCGAGGCCATGGTGCAACGACTGATCATCGCAGGCGGCGGCCTGTCGGGTGTCCTCGCCGCGATGGCCTTCGCCGAGCGGGGCGACGTCGCGGTGACGCTGCTGGAGGCGGCCGACAGGCTCGGCGGCGCGCACACTTGGAGCTTCTATGCCAGCGACCTCGACGCCGCGGCCACCCGCCTCGTCGGCCCGTTGGTCGCACACCGCTGGTCCGGGTACGACGTGCGCTTCGCCGGCCTCGCACGCGCGTTGACGACGCCCTACCGCACGATCACCGCCGCCTCGCTCGACCGCGCGGCGCGCGAGCGGCTCGGCGAGCGCGTCCTCCTCGAGGCGCCCGTCGCCGCGCTCGACGCGGCCGGCGCCACGCTCGCCGACGGCACCCGCCTCCCGGCCGACGCCGTGCTGGACGCGCGCGGTCCCACCGGGTTGGCCGGCCTGGCGCTCGCCTATCAGTCGTTCGTGGGACAGGAGGTGGCCCTCGCCGCGCCGCACGGCCTGCGACAGCCGACGATCATGGACGCCACCGTCGACCAGCTCGGCGGCTACCGCTTCGTCTACCTGCTGCCCTACTCGCCGACGACGCTCCTCGTCGAGGACACCTACTATACCGAGACCCCCGTCCTCGACCGCGACACCGTCGCGGCGCGCATCGCCGCCTATGCCGAGACGCGCGGCTGGCGGATCGCCGAGGTGCGAGGCGAGGAGAGGGGGGCGCTGCCGCTGGTGCTGTCGGGCGACGGGGCGGCGATGTGGGCGGCCGCGGCACCCGCCGGCGGGGCCGTCCCGATCGGCCTGCGCGCCGGCCTCTTTCATCCGGTGACGAGCTACTCGCTGCCGCTGGCGGCCCGCACGGCGGTCGCACTGTCGCGCCTCGCCGGGCCGCTGACGACGCAGCGGCTGCGCGGCGAGGTGCAGGCGCTGGTGCGGCGCCACTTCGCGGCGACCTCGTTCGAGCGGCTCCTCAACCGCATGCTCTTTCTCGCAGGGCCGCCGCAGGATCGGCACCGCATCCTCGAGCGCTTCCACCGCCTGCCGCAGCCGCTGATCGAGCGGTTCTATGCCGGCCGCCTGCGCCGCGCCGACCAGGCGCGCATCCTGATGGGCCGGCCCCCGGTGCCGATCGGCGGTGCGCTGCGGGCGATCCGGGCGCGCCCCGCGGCCGGCGTCAGCGTGCCGCGGCCATGATCGCGTCCGCCGCCCGCTCCGCGCCGCGCTCGGCGAGGATCCGGGGGGCGAGCGCCGCGGCCGTTGCTTGCATCGACGCGTCGCCGAGGACCTGGGCGAGGATCGGCGCGGCCGAGACCCGGTAGCGCCAGCGCGGCACGATGCGCGCCACGCCCGCCCGCACGGCCCGCGCGGCATTGTCCGGCTGGTCGTGCGCGAACGGCACCAGCACCATCGGCACCCCCGCCGCCATGGCGAGCGCGATGGTGCCGATGCCGCCCTGGTGCACCACCGCGGCCGCGTGGGGGAAGACGGCGTGATAGGGCGCGCTCTGCGCCACCATCAGGCCCGGGCGCGCGGGGATCTCCGCGAGCCCCGCCTCGCGTCCCACCAGCAGGAGCGCACGCACGCCCAGCCGCGCCGCGGCGCGCGCACTGTCGACGAAGAAGCGTCGCGCCACGTGTGCCGAGGCCGACCCGAGCGTGAACACCACCGGTCGCTCGCCGGCGGCGAGGAAGGCGGCGATCGCCGGATCCAGCGGCGCGCCGCCGCTCTGCAGCACTTGGCCGGTCTGCCGCGTTCGGGCCGGCGCGTCGCCCGGCACCGGGCCGAAGAGCGGCGAATAGAGCGCCAGGACGCCGCCCGGCGCATGCTGGCCGCGGAAGGCGGGGTGGGCCGGATAGGCGCCGAGCCCCTCGGCCTCGCGGTAGGCGGCCAGCGGCGCCGCCCATGATGCGACGCCCTGTTCGGCATAATGCAGCACGCGCCGGTTCCACGCCGGCCAGCCGCGCACCAGCGGCAGCATCGCCAGCTTCGGCGGATCCAGCGCGCTGTAGAGCATCGCCGGCTGGAACGCGGCCGACAGCCACGCCACCCCGGTCCGCGCCGCGACCAGAGGCGCCGCCAGCGCCAGGGTGACGCTGACGAGGACGTCCGCCCCCGACGCGGCGGCGGAAAGGTCGGCGTCGCTGTCGCCGATCGCCGGTCCCAGGTAGCGGGTGTAGGTGAAGGCGGGGCCGCGGCGCGGGTGCATGAAGCGCGCATGAAAGCCCGCGTCTCCCGGCCGGTCCGGACGCATCGGCGCAAAACCGAGCCCCGCCGCGGCGACCGCGCGCCGATGCGCGGCATGGGTCGCCACCGTCACCGTGACGCCCCGCGCGGCGAGCACCTTGCCGATCTCGAGGAACGGCACCAGGTCGCCCAGCGAGCCGTGGCTGGCGAAGACGACCTTCACGCCTGTCGCCCCGATCGCCGCGTTTCCGCGCGCACGTCCGGCCGGCTCAGTGGACCGGGAACCAGCTCGAATCGATCGTCGGGTCGCCGTTGAAGTTGCACAGCTCCGCCATCGCCTGCGGTTTCAGGATCTTCACCCGATTGCCGTCACGCGCGATCAGCCCGTCCGCCTCGATGCGTGACATCGTCTTCGACACGTAGACGTTGGTAAGGCCCAGGAGGTCGGCGATGTCGCTCTGCGTCAGCGGCAGGCGGAAGGCGCCGTCCGCCTGCAGACCGTCGATCGCGTGGAGCCGCAGCGCCATCTCCAGGAGGAGGTAGCACACCCGCTCATAGGCGCTGAACCGGCCGATGGCACGGATGCGGTCGAGCAACGTCGAGTTCTCGCGCACCGTCATCGAGAACAGGAGCGCCGTCAGCCGCGGGGAATGTGTGAACAACGGCTCCAGGCCGGATTTTGGAAATGGGCAAAGCACCGCCGCCGTCAGGCACTTGATATCGTGCCGGCAGCGCAACAGCGCGATCTCCGACAGGTCGACGATATCGCCTGGATAAAACAAGCGCAGAAGCTGGCGGCGGCCGTCGTCCAACAACGAATAAGACGCCAGCCACCCCGACTTGACGACGAAGAGTTCCTTGACCGTTTCGCCGCACTGAACGATGACCTCGTCCTTGCGATACTCGCGTTCGTCTTTTTCCAATGCGGCGAGCATTGTCTTGTCGGACTCGGCCAGGGCGGCGAACCGGCCTAGCTTCGCGACCAAACAGCTATCGACCACTGTTTATCATCTTCCTCTGTCGCGGACCGCAACGGCGCCGACTTGCGTACCCTGTGTATGGAGGCAGTCGGGCAACATATGCAACCGTCGACGGTGCAATCCGCCTCCCCGCTGGACATTGATGGTCCGGTGCGCGATCAGCGATAAGGGACAGCGGAAACAGTCGAGGTGGACCGTCCATGGCACGCGCAATTTTCGCAGCAGTGATCGCGACCCTGGTCGCGGCCGGCTTGATCTACCTGAACGGGCAGATGGCCGCCCTGCCGCCGTTCCCCCTGCTGGCCGAGATCCAGACCTTCAACGCGCGCATCGGCATGCCGGCCTCCGACCTCGCCGCCTGGGCCGCGCACGCGATCCTCGGTATCCTCGTCTACGGCGTGATCTTCGCGCTGATCCAGCCGATCCTGCCCGGCCGGGGGCTCGGCGAAGGGTTGGTCTTCGGCTTCATCACCTGGCTGGCGATGATGGTCGTCTTCGCCCCGCTCACCGGGCATGAACTCTTCATGCGCGACCTCGACCCGGTCTTGATCGCACTGTCGCTGGTCTTCAACCTCGTCTACGGCGCGGCGCTCGGCATCGCCTTCGCCGCCGCGGGCGGGGCCGGGGACGCGGCCGAAGCCTGAGGCGCCCGCCGCCGCCTCAGCGGATGCCGGTGTCGGCGCTCGCAGGCAGCGTCGCCTCCATCGCGCCGACGGTGCGCGCCGGGAAGATCTCGTCCAGCGCCGCCGCGCCAACGATACGGCCCGGCCCCTTGAAGGTGTCCGCCTGGGCGATCACCACGCAGCCCGACGTGGCCGACTTGTCGAGATCCGACAGGGGAAGCTCCAGCGTCACCGGTCGGCCCTTCCAAATGCCGACCGGGCGCATGTCGCGCACCACGTTGTAATAGTTCAGCTTGCGGCCGCGGTTCTCGCCCTCTGCGACGGGCACGTGGACCTCGTCGTCCACCACCATCAGCCACACCGTCGCGTTCTCGACGTCGATGTCGGCGTCGCCGAGGCGGATGGTCAGGACGCCGGCACGCAAGGACAGGTCGATCGGAAGGTCAAGCGAGGCGCCCTTGATGGCCCGCTCGATCGCCGCCTCGTCGCTCCCCAGCATCGCCTCTTCGCCGTTGACCACGAGCTGCGGCGTGTAGACGTCCCGGTCGCCGCGCGCGACGGAATAGGCCATCTGCCGCTTGGTGTTGATCTCGGTGGCGAGGGTGTCCGACCACCCCAGATAGTCCCACAGCTTCACCGGCAGCGTCACCGCCAGCACGTCCTTGCGCCCGTCGAACCCGGAGATCAGCCGGTCCGCCGAGGGGCAGGACGAGCATCCCTGGCTCGTGAACAGCTCCAGCACTGCCTTGGGGCGGGTTTCGTCGGCCCGTGCCGTGATCGACGCGAGCGTCGAAAGGCTCAGAATGGCCGCGGCGGCGGCCAGCATCCGAGAGGGCATGCGCTGCATCCGATCACTCCATGGTCCGCCGACATGCATGCCACTACAAGCATATGCGTGCAGTTCGTCCGGACATTGATCCCGGGCGCAGCGTCCGTCTGACACCCGTCCGGTCTTTTTAGAACGAGGGACCGCGTCTTTCCAATCAACGCAAGGTGACAGCGTGGGCACGAAGGCGTGAATTGCGACTTATTCGGGGCCCTTCGGATCGACGATATCGGGATTGGCGAAGGGGCCGCCCGGCGTGTCGGCGTGGGCGAGGGCCCAGCGTACGGTGGTGAAGGCGAGGTCCTGATAGGGAATTTCGTGCGGTTCGAAGAGCGCGACGGCGAGGCTCTCCGGGCCCGGAGCGAACACCGGCGCTTCGAGGTGGGCGCGGTAGATGAGCTGCACCTGCGACAATCTGCGGATCGTGTAGACCGCCAGCAGCGAGTCGATGACGATGGACGCGCTCGCCTCCTCGAAGGCCTCGCGCATGGCCCCCTCGGGGGGAGCCTCGCCATTCTCGAGGTAGCCTGCAGGCAACGTCCAGCGCCCGCGCCCCGGCTCGATGTTGCGCTTGCACAGGAGGATGCGCGAGCCGTATCGCACCACCGCCCCGGCGACGATCTTCGGATTGTCGTAGGCGATGAAGCCGCATTGGTCGCAGATGTCGCGTGCGAGCGTGTCGCCGTCCGGCACCCGGCGCGTGAACGTGGGCGTCACGAGCCGGCGGCCTCGCCGCGTTCGGCCAGCAGGCGCGTCATCATGGTGCCGAACGAGCCGGCCAGCGCCTCCTCGCTCAGCGGGCCGACGTGCTTGGCCCGCACCCGCCCCTCCGGCCCGACGAGGAAGCTCTCAGGCACCCCCGTCAGGCCCCATTCGATGGCGCCGCGTCCGTCCGGATCCACGCCGACGGCGGCGTAGGGATTGCCCAGCTCGGAGAGGAAGCGCACCGCGTCCTCGGGCTTGTCCTTGTAGTCGATGCCGACGACGGTCAGCCCCGGTGTCCGGGCGAGCTCGACCAGGAGCGGATGCTCGATCCGGCACGGCCCGCACCACGAGGCGAAGATGTTGACGAGCGTCACCTTGCCGGCGAACGCCGCGGGGTCGACGCCGGGGAGGGCGGGCTCCAGCGCGGCGAACACGGTCGCCGGCGCACCGCGGCCGATGAGCGCGGAAGGGATGACGGCGCGATCCTGCCCGTCGCCGACGCGCACCGCGAACACGCCCGCCAGCGCCGCGAACAGCACCAGCGGCACGGCGAGGAGGAGGCGGTTAGCGCGCACGGCCGATCCTCTCGGCCGACCGCTCGGCGCGCGCCAGGTCGCGGCGCGCGGCGATCCGCCCCACCACCGCCCAGCCGACCAGCCCGGCGACGGCGCCGAAGACGATCGCGTAGGCCGATATCACGTAGGCTGCATAGTCACCCATCGCGTTCTCCCGTCAGCCGGCGTTGCGGGCCGCGCGCAGCCGCAGCGTGCGGGCGCGACGGCGGAGCAGCTCGGTGCGCATCTCGGCGAGGTGCAGCGTCATGAAGAGGAGGGTGAAGGCGAGCGCCATCACCAGGAGCGGCGTCAACATCGAGGCGGGCATCGACGGTCCGTCGAGCCGCATGACGCTGGCGCCCTGGTGCAGCGTATTCCACCAGTCCACCGAGAACTTGATGATCGGGATGTTGATGAAGCCGATCAGCGTGGCGATGGCGGTGATGCGCGCCGCGCGGGCCGGCTCCTCGATCGCGCGGGAGAGCGCGATGAGGCCGAGATACATGAAGAAGAGGATCAGCATCGACGTCAGCCGCGCGTCCCACACCCACCAGGCGCCCCACATCGGCTTGCCCCAGATCGCGCCGGAGGCGAGCGTCGCGAGGGTGAAGGCGGCGCCGATCGGTGCCGCGGCGCGGGCGGCGACGTCGGCCAGCGGGTGGCGCCAGACGAGCGTGCCGAGGGCGGCCGAGGTCATCACCACGTAGGCCATCAGCGCGATGTAGGCGGAAGGGGCATGGATATACATGATCCGCACGGTGGACCCCTGCTGGTAGTCCTCGGGCGAGGCCCATAGCGCCAGGTAGAGGCCGAAGCACAGCGTGACGGCCGTCAGCGCCGCGAGGATCGGCACCGCACGGTCGGCGATCCCGGCGAAGCGGCCGGGGTTGATGATCGATGGCCGCTTGCCGGCCGTGTCGCTGGTGACGGACATGTCCACTCCTGTGGCGCCGATCGTAATTGCTCCAACTCGGCTTTCAAAGTGCGACCAACAGCATAGGCCGCGCCACACGGCCGCGTCCGCCGTGCCGGGCGTCAGTCCGCCTCGCGCAGCGCCGCGGCGGCCGCGAGCGGGCCGACGACGGCGAAGACGAGCGTGGTGGCGCCGAGCAGGGCGAACGGGGGGCCGATCGCCCGCCCCGCGCTCGCCGCCTCCACCGCGCCGACGCCGAAGATGACGACGGGGATCGACAGCGGCAGCACCAGCACCGCGATCAGCACCCCGGCGCGGCGCAAGGTCACCGCCAGCGCCGCGCCCACGGCCCCGATCAACGCCAGCGCCGGCGTGCCGACGACGAGGCTCGCCAGCGTCACCAGCAGGAGCCGCGGCGAGAGGTTGAGGAGGATGCCCGCCAGCGGCGTCGCGGCGATCAGAGGCAGCGCCGCGGCGGTCCAGTGCGCGGCGGCCTTGGCGAGCACCACCGTCACCAGCGGCGTGTCGGCGAGGCGCAGCTGGTCGAGCGTGCCGTCCTCATGATCGGCCTGGAAGAGCCGCTCCAGGCCCAGGAGGAGGGCCAGCAGCATCGCGATCCACAAGAGTGCCGGACCGATGCGGGCCAGCAGCGGCAGGTCCGGCCCCAACGCGAACGGCGCCACCGCCGTCACCGCGAGGAAGAAGATGACCCCCACGCCGCCGCCGCCCCCCGCCGACCACGCCAGCCGCACGTCGCGCAGGTAGATCGCGGCGAGCATCACGCGGCCTCCTGCGCCCGTGCCCGCGCCGCGGCGGCGGAGAGGTCGAGCGTCGCGGTGTCGATCCCGAGCGGCTCGTGGGTGGCGGCGAGGATCATGCCGCCGCCGGCGAGGTGCTCGCCCATCATCGCGGCGAAGGCGGCGCGCGACGCGGCGTCGAGCCCCGCGGTCGGCTCGTCGAGCAGCCAGAGCGGCCGCGGCACCGCCATCAGCCGCGCCAACGCCAGGCGCCGCCGCTGCCCCTGGCTGAAGAGTTGCGCCGGCGTCTCGATCAGCCCCAGCAGGCCGACCCGATCGAGCGCGGCCTCCACCGCTGCGTCGTCGCGGTCCGCCGCGCCGAGGGTGCGCATCCAGTAGCGCACGTTCGCCTCGGCGCCGAGCGGCAGCTTGATGGCGTTCTGGTGCGCGACGAGGTGCATGGCGGTCGCCGCCGGCGCGTCGTATCCGTCGAGGCGCACGGTCCCGCAGGCGGGGCGAATCAGTCCGGCGACGGTGCGCAGCAGGGTCGACTTGCCGGCCCCGTTGGCACCGACGACCGCCATCGCCCCAGCCTCGGCCAAGCGGAACGCGAGATCGGTGAACACCCGCCGGCCGCCGCGTTCGACGCTCAACGAGTCAACTTCTAGAGACAGCATGGCGCGCTAATTGTATCGACGTGGCCGCTGCCGCTTGATCCTTGCGTCGATTGGGCGTTTGTAGCGGCAAGTTGCAAATCGTTCCAATGAAGGGGGCCGCGTGTGACCCGCTCGCTCGACAGCTTCAAATGCCGTACCGAACTCGAGGTCGATGGCAAGACCTACACTATCTTCGACCTCAAGGCCGCCGAGCGCAACGGACTTCCCGGAGTCTCCCGCCTGCCGATGTCGCTGAAGGTCCTGCTCGAGAACCTCCTGCGCTATGAAGACGGCAATACCGTCACCGCGGATGACATTAAAGCCATTGCAAAATGGGTCGAGGACAAGCGCTCCGACCGCGAGATCGCCTACCGCCCCGCCCGCGTCCTGATGCAGGATTTCACGGGCGTTCCGGCCGTGGTGGACCTCGCGGCGATGCGCGACGCCACCGCCTCGCTCGGCGCCGACCCGCAGAAGATCAACCCGCTCGTCGAAGTCGACCTCGTGATCGACCACTCGGTGATGGTGGACCACTTCGGCACCCCCTCCGCGTTCAAGCAGAACGTCGACCTCGAGTATGCGCGCAACGGTGAGCGCTATCAGTTCCTGCGCTGGGGCCAGTCCGCCTTCAACAACTTCCGCGTCGTGCCCCCCGGCACCGGCATCTGCCACCAGGTGAACCTCGAGTACCTCGCCCAGACCGTCTGGACGCGTGAGGTCGACGGCGAGTTGCAGGCCTTCCCCGACACGCTGGTCGGCACCGATTCGCACACCACGATGGTCAACGGCCTCGCGGTGCTCGGCTGGGGCGTTGGCGGGATCGAGGCGGAGGCGGCCATGCTCGGCCAGCCGATCTCGATGCTGATCCCCGAGGTCATCGGCTTCAAGCTGCACGGCAAGCTGCCCGAAGGCACCACCGCGACCGACCTCGTCCTGACCGTGACGCAGATGCTGCGCAAGAAGGGCGTCGTCGGCAAGTTCGTCGAGTTCTACGGCGCCGGCCTCTCCGCGCTGTCGCTGGAAGACTGCGCCACCATCGCCAACATGGCCCCCGAATACGGCGCCACCTGCGGCTTCTTCCCAGTCGACGACGACACGATCCGCTACCTCACCTCCACGGGGCGCGAGGAGCACCGCATCAACCTCGTCAAGGCGTACTCCAAGCTCCAGGGCATGTACCGCACCGACGAGACCGAGGACCCCGTCTTCACCGACACGCTGGAGCTCGACCTCTCCACCGTCGTCCCCTCGCTCGCCGGCCCCAAGCGTCCGCAGGATCGCGTCGCGCTGATCGACGCGGCGACCGCGTTCGCCGAGGCCGTCAAGACCATCAAGGGCGGGACCAAGTCCAAGGCGCCGGAGACGGCCGCGGCGGGCGACGACGCCAAGTACATGGCCGAGGGCGCCCAGCGCGACCAGTCGGCCTATCCGGGCCACGTCGTCGAGGGCGAGGAGTACACCCTGTCGGACGGTGACGTCGTCATCGCCGCCATCACCTCCTGCACCAACACCTCCAACCCGTCGGTGCTGATCGCCGCCGGCCTCGTCGCCAAGAAGGCGCACGAGCTGGGGCTCCAGGTTAAGCCGTGGGTGAAGACCTCGCTGGCGCCGGGCTCCCAGGTGGTGACCGACTACCTCGCCAAGGTCGGCCTGACCGAACACCTCGACGCCATGGGCTTCGACCTCGTCGGCTACGGCTGCACCACCTGCATCGGCAACTCGGGGCCGCTGCCGGAGAAGATCTCCAAGGTCATCAACGAGAAGGACCTCGTCGCCTGCTCGGTGCTCTCCGGCAACCGCAACTTCGAGGGCCGCGTGAACCCGGACGTGCGGGCCAACTACCTCGCCTCGCCGCCGCTGGTGGTCGCCTACGCGCTGCTCGGCACGATGACCAAGGACATCACCACCGAGCCGCTCGGCCAGGGCAAGGACGGGCAGGACGTCTTCCTGAAGGACGTGTGGCCGACCTCGCAGGAAGTCGCCGAGATGGTCCGGACCGCCATCACCCGCGAGATGTTCGACACCCGCTATTCCGACGTCTTCAAGGGTGACGCGCACTGGCAGGCGGTCGAGGTCTCCGGCGGCCTCACCTACGACTGGCCGCTGTCGTCGACCTACGTGCGCAACCCGCCTTACTTCGAGGGCATGGGCATGGAGCCGGAGCCGGTCGAGGATATCGCCGACGCGCGCATCCTGGCCCTCTTCCAGGACTCGATCACGACCGATCACATCTCCCCGGCCGGCTCGATCAAGCCGTCCTCGCCTGCCGGCACCTACCTCTCCGAGCATCAGGTCGGCGTGAAGGACTTCAACTCCTACGGTGCCCGCCGCGGCAACCACGAGGTGATGATGCGCGGCACCTTCGCCAACATCCGCATCAAGAACCAGATGGTCGCGGGCGTGGAAGGCGGGGTCACCTATCACCAGCCGGACGGCGCCGAGATGCCGATCTACGACGCGGCGATGAAGTACCAGGAGGAGGGCGTCGACCTCGTGGTCTTCGCCGGCAAGGAATACGGCACCGGATCCTCGCGCGACTGGGCCGCGAAGGGCACGCGCCTGCTGGGCGTGCGCGCCGTCATCGCCGAGAGCTTCGAGCGCATCCACCGCTCCAACCTCGTCGGGATGGGCGTGCTGCCGCTGGTCTTCACCGGGGGCGACACGTGGGACACGCTGGGGATCACCGGCAAGGAGCAGGTCTCGATCGCGGGTCTGGCGGACCTGAAGCCGCGCCAGAACCTCATGGCGACGATCACCTACGAGGGGGGCGCCACGAAGGAGATCGAGCTGCTGGTGCGCATCGATACCGCGGACGAGCTGGCCTACTACAACAACGGCGGCATCCTGCACTACGTGCTGCGCGGCCTCGCCAAGGAGGGCGCCGCGGCGTAAGGCCCGGCACCCATCCGACCGGAGGGCGGTCCGCCGCCCTCCCGAAAGGCGGCTTCGGCCGCCTTTTTTCGTGCGTGCGTCGCGCCGACCGGCGCCTTATAGTTCACGCCAAATACTTATAAGGAGGATACCCATGGCCGTGACCGACGCCCCTGGCGACGAGCAGACCTTCACCTACAGTCACGAGAGCACGACCAGCTTCAAGACCGGGCTGCGCCCCTATGCCTCGTATCGTGACCTCGGCATGGCCAAGGGCACCAACGGGCGCGCCACGGCCCACGTCATCCGCTTCCACCCGCCCTGCACCGACGACGTGCGCATCTGGCACACGCACGACATCGAGTTTCAGATGGTCTACGTGCTGAAAGGCTGGGTCGTCGCCGAGATGGAAGGCCACGCCCCCGAGAAGATGACCGTCGGATCGGCCTGGATGCAGCCGCCGAACATCCGTCACCGCCTGGTCGACTACTCCGACGATTGCGAGCTGCTCGAGGTGGTGCTGCCGGCCGATTTCGACACCGAGCTCGCCTGATCACATGAAAAGGCCCGGCGATCCGCCTGGGATCGCCGGGCCTTTGCGGCGCGTGTGACACTCCGCGCGGGGCGTCAGAAGGTGGTTTCGACCACGTCGCCCTTGGCGGCTTCGTCGGCATTGCGGCCGAGGAGGGCGGCGGTCATGTAGTGCAGGAACTCGCCCGTGCCGGCTTTCCAGATCTGCGCCTTGCCGAGGTCGAAGCGCAGCAGCGTCAGGTCGGGGTCGTCCTTGCCCTTCTCGAACCAGGCGGACACCACCGGCGACCAGAACTTCTCGATCACCGCGCGGTCGTTGTCGATGGCGAGGGTGCCGTGGATGCAGGCGAAGAGGTCGTGTCCCTTAGCCGAAAAGTTCAAGACGCCCGCATGCGTCGCCGTCAGCGCCTTGACCAGACGGTTCTGCCGGTTGGTGTAGAAATAGACGCGGTCGGGCAGGTCGTCGTCGAACTGCGCCGTCATCGGCTGCGTGTGCGCCTCGTCGACGCCCGCGAGGCCCAGCATGACGAACGGGCTGTCGTCCAGCGTGTCCCAGAATTTGTCTTTCAGGTCCTGTGCGTCGCTCATTGTCGTCTCTCCTGCTTGGGTGGAGAAACGCGGGCACGGCAGCGAGAGTTGCGTGGCTGCAATTTCGTCGCAGGGGGAGGGGCCTTACGCCCGCCGGCGCTAGAAGTTGTTGTTGAGCAGCGCCGCGATCAGCACCAGGCCGATGATCACCGCGATCCAACGCCCGATGCCGCCTTCCGAGTTGGTCGTCTCCACCGGCCGGTTGCGCCGCGGCAGGCCGGCGAACCCGTCGGTCTCCAGCGCCGCAGCGGTGGGGCCGCTGTGCGTCTCCATGCTGGTCGAGGGGGTGGAGAGGTGCTCGTACCCCGCCGGCGCCGACGGTTGCGGGGCCAGCACGTAGCCGCCCGTGGCATCGGTCGAGGCGTAGGTGGGCGTCACGGTCTTCACCGCGTCGGCGAGGTGCTCGGGCGGTGCGACGGGCTCCGGATCGGCCGGGATCTCGTCTTTCCGCGGCACGCTCTCGCCGTCCAGGATCATCTGCAGGCGCGAGAAGAACTCGCCCGTCAGCGTGCGCGCGGTGGTCTCCAGGCGCAGCACCTCGACGTTGCCGAGCTGGCCATCCAGCTCGACCGAGATGTGGTAGGCGAGGTTGGTGGTGTCCGCGTCGATCGCCGCCAGCGCGACATGGGCGCTGCCGAGCGCGATGCCGTTGGCGCTGTCGGCCCGGCCGCGCAGCGAGTAGCCGGACGGGCGGTCCTGGTTGTAGAGTTCCACCACACCGTGGAAGGTCGGGCGGAAGGCGCCGATCTTCAGCGTCGCGGACAGGTCGTACTTGTCGTCCTCGACCTTATTGAGGCTCTGGATCCCGGGCAGGGCCTGACGCAGCACGACCGGATCGTGCAAGGCGTCGTACACGCGCTCCTGCGACGCGCTGATGACCTTTTCTCCAGAGAATTCCACAGCCAAACCCCAGTCGACACTCTCGTGCCCAATAGGTAGAGATTGGCCACCATGGCGTCAAAATCTGCAAGTCCCGTCCCGGCCCCCTGTCCGATTTGTTTGGGCACGTCGTTAACGCTGGGCCCCAACGGCCGCCTCTCGCCCAACGGGATGCCGCCGCGGTGCGCCTCGTGCGGCGCGCTGGAGCGTCACCGCGCCTTCCGCACCGTGTTCGACGCTGTCGCCCCGGTGCTGCGCGGCCTCGGCGTGCTCCAGTTCAGTCCCGACCCCTGCGCCCCGCGCGAGCCGTTCGCCACGTTCGAGGTGTCCGAGTACGACGGGCCGAACCACCTCGACATGGCCGCCATCGACCGACCGGACGCGGCCTACGACCTCGTCATCGCCAACCACGTCCTCGAGCATGTCGAGGACGACATCGCGGCGCTGACCGAGATGGCGCGGGTGGCGGGGCCGGAGGGGCTGGTCTTCCTCTCGGTGCCGGACCTCCTGCGGGTGCGCCGCACCAAGGAATACGGCTACCCGAGGGCCGACAAATACGGCCACTGGCGCCTCTACGGGCCCGACATCGTGGAGCGCTGGCGCCGCGCGGTGCCGGACTGGCAGGGCCTGGGCGTCGTCGCCCACGACCCGGTCACCGCCGAGCCGGACCGCGCGACGATCCTCTCGCGCGCCCCGGCCAGGCTCGTCCCGCTGCGCAGCGCCCTGCAGGCCGCCGGCCTCGACGTGTTCGACGCCTTCGCCGAGACGCCGGCGCTCTGAGGCCGTTTCCGGCGCGTCAGGTGTTGGGCGCGGCGGGGGTGAACTTCGGGATCGCCATCGTCGAAGCGGCTCCGCTCTCGATTGCGGGCCACTTTTCCTCGGAAACGGCGAGGTTGCCGGGCACGTCCTCCTCCCAGAACGACACCACGTTGGGCGTGATGTTGAGGTAGAGCTTGCCGTCCACGATCCGCCACAGGTTGGGGTTGCCGGGCACCTTGCCGCCCTTGGTGACGCCGTAGGCGCAGTGCCCGTCATATTGCGGCGCATACTTTTGCGGATCGGCCTCGAAGCGGGCGAGGTTCTGCGCGTCGGCGAAGGCGAAGGTGGCGCCGTTGTAGGTGGCGGTGAACTCGGACGATCCGGGCACCGCGGGCGGCTGCTCGCCACCGACGGGCGCCTGCTCCAGCTCGAAGTAGGCGACGACGTCGTATCCGGAGTTGGCGTAGCCGGTGCTGTTCACATATTGCTCGCCGGCCATAGCCGGGACCGTTGCGACCGCCACCAGGGCCGCCAGCGCGAAACGCTTCATCGGTGTCTCCTCGCGTTGATGTCATCGCCGGGCGCGGTTTCGTTGTTGTGTGACGCGCCGGCATCTCCGAGATAGTTGTGCGAAAATCGGATCGGGCGTTCCTCGCGCGAATCCAACGAACATTTGAAAACCGCGTGCGTTAGTGTTTGTCGTCGCCGACGAGGCTGCGGCGAACCGAGCGCGGCGCGACACGACAGACGGATGAGGACAGCATGCTTCGCACATTGACCGATTGGCTGGGGCGCCTGACCGAGGCGGGGCAGCCGGAGGAGGGCTTTTCCGTCGCCGACCCGCGCCTGTCGGTCGCGGCGATCCTCGTGCATATCATCGCCGTCGACGGGATCGTCACCGAGGAGGAGAAGGCCGGCCTCAACACCGTCCTGCGCGAGCATTACGGCCTGTCCGAGGCCGAGACGAAGGACCTCATCGCCGAGGCCGAGCGGCGCGACGACGAGGCGGTGGACCTCTACAGCTTCACCTCGATCCTCAAGCGCGAGCTGGACGAGGAGGGCCGGCGCCAGGTGGTGCTGATGATGTGGGAGATGGTCTATGCGGACGGCGTCGTCTCCGAGTTCGAGGACAACATCGTCTGGCGCGTGGCCGAATTGATCGGCGTGTCGTCTCGCGACCGGGTCACGCTGCGCAAGGAGATCGAGGAGCGGCAGGCGAAAGGCCAGTAGCGCCCGCGGTTTAGGTCTGGTAGCATCGAGTCATGGCGTCTGAACACTCGCAAGACACTGCGTCCGCCCCGGACATCGAGCCGAACGAAGACACCGGGTCGAATGAAGACACCGCGCCGAGCGAGAGTTCGTCGCCGGCCAGAAAGCCCGTCCTCACCATCCTGCACCAGGCCCAGTCGACCCCCGGCCGGGTGGGCCAGGCCCTGGTGGCACGCGGCTACACGCTCGACATCCGGCGCCCCGCCCTGGGCGACACCCTGCCGGAGACGACCGTGGGCCACGACGGCGTGGTCATCTTTGGCGGGCCGATGAGCGCGAACGACACCGACGCGTTCATCAAGAAAGAGATCGACTTCATCAACGTGCCGCTGCGCGAAGGGACCCCGTTCCTGGGCATCTGCCTGGGCGGGCAGATGCTCGCCAAGACCATCGGCGGCAGCGTCGCCCCCCACCCCGAGGGGCAGGTCGAGATCGGCTATTACGACATCGCCCCCACCGCGTCCGGCGAGGCGCTGATGGAGTGGCCGCGCAAGGTCTACCAGTGGCACCGCGAGGGGTTCCGCACGCCGGCGGGGACCGATCTCCTCGCCTCCGGCGACCACTACGAGGAGCAGGCCTTCCGCGTCGGCACCACGGCCTACGGCATCCAGTTCCACCCGGAGCTGACGCTGGCGATGATGCACCGTTGGACGACACGGGCGCACGAGCGGATGAAGCTCCCCGGCGCGCGCCAGCGGCGGGACCACTTCGCCGGCCGTGCGGTCTATGACGGCCCGGTCCGCGCATGGCTGCAGAACTTCCTCGACCTGTGGCTCGCCTGCGGCCGGCCCTCGACGCGCCACCTCGACGAGACGAAGACCCCGTCCGACGCGGTCCCCGGCCTCGACACCCGCCCACGCGCCGTCGCCTGATCGCGGTTTCGCGGAGGGTTTCGGCGGGGTCAAGCCCTCGCCCGCAGCCACGCGCAGCGCAGCGAGCATGGCGAGGACGGGGGCTTGACGCCGTCGGAGCCCTCCTCAGGCTCGCAGCAGTCGTTCATGCCAGCTGGCGTCTTCAGCCAGCTGATATGAACGGCTGGCCGTCCCCGAGACGGGGGGAGCGCGAGGGGGGAACTCCCCTCGCTCGGCCTTTCCACCCGGCACCACGTCAGCTCCGGCGGATCGGCGCCGTGCGCAAATGAAAACGGCGGCCCAAGAGCCGCCGTTCTCGTCCGGATTCTCTGTCGCGCCCTACTTCTTGACGGCGGCGACGATCTTCTGCGCGGCGTCGTCGAGGTCGTCGGCGGAGGTGATGGCGAGGCCCGAGCCGTCGAGCAGGGCCTTGCCCTGGGCGACGTTCGTGCCTTCGAGGCGGACCACCAGCGGGACCTGGAGGCCGACTTCCTTCACCGCGGCGATGACGCCTTCGGCAATGACGTCGCAGCGCATGATGCCGCCGAAGATGTTGACCAGGATGCCCTGCACGTTCGGATCGGCGGTGATGATCTTGAACGCTGCCGTCACTTTCTCCTTGGAGGCGCCGCCGCCGACGTCGAGGAAGTTGGCCGGCTCCTCGCCGTAGAGCTTGATGATGTCCATCGTCGCCATGGCGAGGCCGGCGCCGTTGACCATGCAGCCGATGGTGCCCTCGAGGGCGACATAGGCGAGGTCGTACTTGGACGCCTCGATCTCCTTGGCGTCCTCTTCGGAGAGGTCGCGCAGCTCCTGAATGTCGGGGTGGCGGAAGAGGGAGTTGCCGTCGAAGCCGACCTTGGCGTCGAGGACGCGCAGGTGCCCGTTCTCCATGACGATCAGCGGGTTCACTTCGAGGAGGCTCATGTCCTTCTCGGTGAACGCCTGGTAGAGCTGGCGCGCGAGGGTGCCCATCTCGCCGCGGGCCGGCTCCTCGAGGGCCAGCGCGTCGGACAGCTTCATGATGTCGGTGTCGGTCACGCCGGCGACGGGGTCGATCGGGACGGTGACGATCTTGTCCGGCGTCTCTTCGGCGACGGCCTCGATGTCCATGCCGCCCTCGGTGGAGACGACGAAGGCGACCTGGCCGACGGTCCGGTCGACCAGGATGGAGAGGTAGAGCTCGCGGGCGATGTCGGCACCGTCCTCGATGTAGAGGCGGTTGACCTGCTTGCCCGCCGGGCCGGTCTGCTTGGTCACGAGGGTGTTGCCGAGCATGTCCTGGGCGTTGGCGACGACCTCGTCGATCGTCTTGGCGAGGCGGACGCCGCCCTTGGCGTCGGGGCCCAGCTCCTTGAACTTGCCCTTGCCGCGGCCGCCGGCGTGGATCTGGCTCTTCACCACGTAGAGCGGGCCGGGCAGCTTCGCGGCAGCGGCGGCGGCTTCGTCGGCGCTGGTGATCGCGACACCTTCGGCGACGGGCGCGCCGAAGGTCTTCAACAGCTGTTTGGCCTGATATTCGTGAATGTTCATGGGATCCTCGGGGTCGCGTCGACAACGATGGCGCTGCGTGCCGGTCACCCTGATAACAGACTTTCCGGCCTCGTCCACGCTCAAGGCGCGTTTGGCGCATTGAGGCACAGGTCGATGTGCTCACACTCGCTTGCGAGGGCGACATTGAATTTTCGGGACCGAGCGACGGCGCGAAAGCCCAATTCGCCGAGCACGTGGCCCGAGGCGTCGTTGCCGAGGAGATAGCCCGAGTGAAGCGAGGCGGTGCGGCGCCCGGTCAGGCCCCGGCGTCGCCGGCATCACACTCGGCGAGGGTCTTGTCGATCGCGGCGTGCGAGCCGGCCAGCGGCACGGCGACGACGCGCCCGTCCGCCGCGTTGCCGACTACCGAGGCCTTGAGGTTGAAGCCCTTGCGCAACCGCTCGATCAGGTCGTCCTCGCGGGTGACCTCGGTAGTGGGGAACCAGGCCTCGTCCGGCTCGGAGTAGCGCAGATCGGCGATGCGGGTGAAGGCGCGCCCGTCGACCTCGAAACGCAGGCCGCCGATGATGCGCGGCTCGGCATAGCCGATGCCGGTGACATGGATCGTCAGCGTCTGCCCCTCGTTGCAGGTCACGACCAGTTTGATTTCTTCGGGGGGCGGGGGCGTCGGTTTGGGGAAGGCGGCGCGGCGCTGCCCGTCGTCCACCGCGTGCACGCCGGGCTCGGGCCACTCTTCCTGGCCGGGCACGCGGATGAAGGCGGCCGGCTCTTTGTCGGTCTCGGGCGTGACGTCCCAGGTGTCGGCCGCGAGGGCCGGGGGGGCGACGGACGCGGCAGCGATCACGAGGACCGCGGCTGCCTTACGCAACGCATGGCACATGGATCCGATCCATTCGGTTCTGAACGCTCAGTCGGGATGGGGCCTGCTTCGCGAGCGGGCGGCCCGGGGCTACAGGCCCGCGTTCCCGTGAGCCGAGCACAGCTTCTAGTGGACCAATGTGCGGCAGGATTGCAACAGTGCACGCACATTCGGCGGCAAACAAAATGGTGATAGCCGCCACGGGCTGCGATGGCGCGGGGCGGGCGGCGCGGCGTGGAGCGGCGGATATCGCCGCTCAGCAGGCCTCGATCACGTCGCCCAGCGCATCGGCCGAGCCTTTCAGGGACACCGTGAAGGCGTCACCGGGCCGCAGGGGCGGGGCGAAGTCGTAGGTGATGGCATGGCCGCGCTTGAGCGCGGCGAGCAGCGCATCGTCGGTGGCGACGGCGGCGGACGCCTGCCACGCGGCATCCCGCTCGCTGAAGACGAGACGGGCGTCGCGCACGAAGGTGTCTCCGTCGACGGTGAAGCGGAGCTTCTGCTCGGTCTGCGGCTCGGTCATCGCGAACAGGGCGGGGCTGAGGATCACCATCTCGCGATCACCGCAAGTGACGACGAACCCGACCGCGTCCGTGTCGGGCACGCCCCACAGCGCGACGGAGCCGGCCGGATCCTCCTTCAGGAACCAGACCGGCTCTTCGGCGACGCTGGGCAGGGCCAGCGCCGCGCTGACGGCCGTGACGAGGCCCGATCGACTACGCCAGCGACGTATCGATCTTCTTGCAGGCATCGAGGAGACCCTTGACGGCGTTCACCGAGCTGTCGAACTGGGCCTTCTCGTCGCCCTGCAGCTCGATCTCGACGACCCGCTCGACACCGCCGGCACCCAGCACGACCGGCACGCCCACGTAGAGGTCGTCGACGCCGAACTGGCCGGAGAGGTAGGCCGCGCAGGGAAGGACGCGCTTCTTGTCCTTCAGGTAGGACTCGGCCATCGAGATGGCCGCCGCGGCCGGGGCGTAGAAGGCCGAGCCGGTCTTCAGGAGGCCGACGATCTCGGCACCGCCGTCACGGGTGCGCTGGACGATGGAGTCGAGCTTCTCCTGGCTGGTCCAGCCCATCTTGACGAGGTCCGGCAGGGGCACGCCGGCGACGGTGGAGTAGCGGGTCAGCGGCACCATCGTGTCGCCGTGGCCGCCCAGCACGAACGCGGTCACGTCCTCGACCGAAACGTCGAATTCCATGGCGAGGAAGGTGCGGAAGCGGGCCGAGTCGAGCACGCCGGCCATGCCGACGACCTTGTTCTGCGGCAGGCCGGAGAACTTCTGCAGCGCCCACACCATCGCGTCGAGCGGGTTGGTGATGCAGATGACGAAGGCGTCGGGGCAGTTGGTCTTGATGCCCTCGCCGACCTGGCTCATCACCTTGAGATTGATGCCGAGGAGGTCGTCGCGGCTCATGCCGGGCTTGCGCGGCACCCCCGCCGTGACGATGACGACGTCGGCCCCGGCGAGGGCGCTGTAGTCGTTGGCGCCTTCGAGTTTGGAGTCGAAGCCGTCGATGGGCGAGGACTGATAGAGGTCGAGCGCCTTGCCCTGCGGCGTGCCTTCCGCGATGTCGAACAGGACGACGTCACCCAGCTCCTTGAGGCCCGCGAGGTGAGCCAGCGTGCCGCCGATCTGGCCAGAGCCGATGAGCGCGATTTTCGAGCGTGCCATGTGCATTTCCGAGGGAAAGTGTACGTATCGGCGACGGGCTAGCGCGATAACCCCGCCCCCGCAAGCAAGTTTAAGCAGCAGTCGCAAGCCAGAGGCCTGCCCCGCGGGGTGAATGCCGGCGCCGCTGCGCCCAGGCTAGGCCGCGCCAGCCTCAGGTCATCGGCGTGGATTCGAGGTCCGACAGGTAGCTCGCCGAGCGCATCTCGTGCAGGCGCGAGGCGGTGCGTGCGAAGGCGAAACCCTCGTAGCGGCCGCCGTTCTCGCCGGGGTCGAAGAGCGCGTCGGGCTCGGCGGCCGCAGTCGCGACGAGGCGGACCTTCTGATCGTAGAGCACGTCGACGAGGTTGATGAAGCGGCGCGTGGTCTCGCGCCGGTCCGGCGTGAGGACGGGGATGTCCTCCAGGAAGATGGTGTGGAACCGCTTGGCGAGGGCGATGAAGTCGTTGGCGCTGCGCGGCTGTTCGACCAGCTCGGAGAACCCGAAGCGGGCCAGGCCCCCCGCCGCCCGCGGCACGTCGAGGCTGCGCGAGGCGACCTTGACGGTGGTCGGCGCGGCGGCCCGCTCGCCCAGCAGCGTCGCCCAGAGCCGCTCGAACCCCTCGTCGCCGGGCGCGAACCAGACACGGAAGTCCTTCAGCCGGTCGAGCCGGTAGTCGACGTCGGCATCGAGCCGGACGACGTCGACATATTCGCGAAGGGCGTGGATGAAGGGGACGAAGAGCTGGCGGTTGAGACCCTCTTTATAGAGATCGTTCGGCGCCACGTTCGAAGTCGCCACCAGCGTGACGCCGCGGGCGAAGAGCTGGCGGAAGAGCCGCGCGAGGATCATCGCGTCGGCGATGTCGGTCACGGCGAACTCGTCGAAGCACAGGACGCGCGCCTCCTCGGCGAGGTCGTCGGCGGCCTGGACCACGGCATCGTCGACCTTGCTCTTGCGCAGCGCGGCGATCCTGGCGTGGGCGTCGGCCATGAAGTCGTTGAAGTGGAGGCGGCGTTTCCGCTCCACGTCGATGGTCTCGTAGAAGAGGTCCATCAGCATGGTCTTGCCGCGCCCCACCTCGCCCCAGACGTAGAGCCCCTTCACCGCCCGCGGCGTGCGGCCGAGCCGGCGACGAAAGAAGCCGCCGACACCGCGCTCGTCGGCGGCGACCTGGGCGGTGAGGTCGCTCGCCACGTCGTCCAGCGCCGCGGCGACGGCGAGCTGTGCGGGGTCGTGCTGCACTTCGCCCGCGGCCACCAGCGCCTCGTAGCGCTTGGTCACGCTGTTGCTCATCAGGCTGCGTCGTCCGTGATTGTCTGAGGATCGGAGTGGGTGGGTCGCCTCTCTTGCCAGAGAATGGCCGCGCCCAAAAGTCTTGCCCCGGCGCCGGGGGATGCTACGCCTCGGCAAACGCCAAACCGGGAGGACGATGTGGCCGACTACAAAACCATCCTGACCGAGACGGACGGTGCCGTCGGCATCGTGACGCTCAATCGGCCGAAGGCGCTCAACGCGCTGAACGTCGAGCTCATCGACGAGCTGGTCGACGCGTTGCGCGCCTTCGACGCCGACGACGCGATCGGCTGCATGATCATCACCGGGTCCGAGAAGGCGTTCGCCGCCGGCGCCGACATCACCGAGATGGCCGGCAAGTCCTTCGCCGACGCCTACGGCGAGGACTTCCTGTCACGCTGGGACCGCGTCGCGACGATGCGGAAGCCGGTCATCGCGGCGGTCGCCGGCTTCGCCCTCGGCGGTGGCTGCGAGGTGGCAATGATGTGCGACATCGTCATCGCCGCCGACACCGCGCGCTTCGGCCAGCCGGAGATCAACCTCGGTGTCATCCCCGGCGTCGGCGGCACCCAGCGGCTGACGCACGCGATCGGCAAGGCGAAGGCGATGGACCTGGTGCTGACCGGTCGGATGATGGACGCCGCCGAGGCGGAGCGCTCGGGCCTGGTGTCGCGCGTGGTCCCGGCGGCGGAGCTGATGGCGGAGGCGCGCAAGGCGGCGGCGACGATCGCCTCCAAGGGCCGCCCGTCGGTCCACGCCGCCAAGGAGGCGGTGAACCGGGCGTTCGAGGCACCGCTCGCCGAAGGCAACCGTTTCGAGCGGCGAATCTTCCATAGCCTGTTCGCCACCGAGGACCAGAAAGAGGGGATGGCGGCCTTCCTGGAGAAGCGCAAACCGGTGTTCCAGAACCGCTAAAAAAGGGCTAAAGACTTGACGAGCGCCTCTTGAACCGATAGGCGCGCGCTTCAATCTTGTCATGCGAGTGAGCGGATGTGGTGCGGGATCGCGCCCCGCCGTGCCCGCTCGTCGTCATCGGAAGAGTACATGGCCAATACAAAGTCCGCCCAGAAGATGGTCCGCAAGCTGAACAAGCGGACTGCGATCAACGGTGCGCGCCGCTCGCGCATGCGCACCTTCGTGCGCAAGCTCGAAGATGCGCTCCGCTCCGGCGACAAGAGCGCCGCGCAGGAGGCGTTCAACCACGCCCAGCCCGAGATCATGCGCGCCGCCCAGAAGGGGATCCTTCACAAGAACACCGCCTCGCGCAAAGTCTCGCGCCTGGCGAGCCGCGTGAAGGCGCTCGGCTGAGCCCACCCGTTCGGCCGGCCGCGCGGCGACACCATCCGGGTGTCGCCCGAAGCGGCCGGAACTGCGGCCCCGCGCCGCCCGATCAGGACGACCTTTCCGCCGGATGAAGCGATTTCGCTTCGCCGGCGAAATTTTTTGCGCCCGCTCTCCCGCGGCCCTGCATCAAATCTGAGCATCGACGAATCGGCCCGAGAGCCTCGCGCGCCGGCCCTCCAGCGACACGGGGGCTCTCATCGCGTCGACGCGGTGCAATGCCCCGGCTATTCGAAAAATTGCTGGGGCGAGATGCGATCGATCAATTTATGAACCACCTCGAGGGCCGCCATTGCTGCCTTCGGTTGGTTAGCCGGCAATCCATGAGCCGGCTAAAGAGCAAAGCCCACACCGCCCGCAGTTGGGGACAACCTTTCCCCGCGCGCCGTGAGGGGCCTGACAACATGTCACGCGTCCGTCATGTAAATTCCAGCTTCATCGGAGCGGAGGGGTGTCCTGCGGTTCCGGCGGGATGGGATTATTCTCATCTGCGACAGATCGAGCCGGCTGGACAGAATGCAACCTTAGACTGAATCGCCGGGTATGGCGGGTGTGCATTTGTTGAACGCCGGTTCGATGCTTAGCCAGCGAAAGCTGTGACCGCACCCGCCGATTCTCCTGGTCGGTCAAGAAAAAAATTTCCGATAGAGATGAAATTCACGGCTGAGTGCGAACCCCCTCGCCGACAACACGATTTTCGCACCCGATTGTGAAAAAGCGCCAGAATGTGCGGATTTGCTAAACAAATCGGCCGAATCTGCTTCGCCTTGGCGCTTGCCCTCGGTAGCCCGGCGTGCGAAGGGTTAATCGTTGATCGGGGTAACGAACCGTTCACACAATAGACAAGCCCAGCTCGTTCGCGAAGCCGGGCGGTTTCCGTCGAAGAGGGTCATGGCATGTCGGTGATTGCAATTTCAGGTTGCTCGATCGCATCTGCTTTTTGCGTCACCGCTCCGGCTTAGTCACGGTTCGCAGAACCCTGCGACCCCGTTAATAGAGGCTACCGGAAACCAAGGCCGGGCAATCGATCGCCCGGAGGAGGGATATTGTCCATGATGCAAACCGGCAATCCACCCATTTCAGAGGTCACGCCCGACGAGGCCTACAACGAGCTGATGAACGACCCGTCCGCTCGCCTCGTCGATGTGCGCACCAAAGCCGAGTGGGCCTACGTAGGCCTGCCCGATCTCACCGCGGCTCCGTCCGGCGAGCCTGTCCTCCTCGAGTGGCAGGTGTTCCCGACGATGGCCGTCGCCGACGACTTTGGCCAGTCGCTCCAGAGCGCCTGCCCGGATCCGTCGACAGCGCTCTATTTCATCTGCCGCAGCGGGGCCCGCAGCCTCGCCGCCGCAAGGTTGATGGGCGCTCTCGGCTACGAGAGGTGCTTCAACGTCACCGACGGCTTCGAAGGGCCGCCGGACGGCGCAGGGCACCGTGGCACTGTCGCCGGGTGGAAAGCATCCGGTCTCCCCTGGCGGCAGACTTAGCGAACCGAGACCCACGCGTATTTCGTCGAATCCCATCGGGTGCACCCGGGCGCCCGATCGGGAGGGTTTGTGCCAAGTGCATCGCTATCCGGGCAATGACAATTCAAACACGGGACCTTCAGGAGTAGTGCGAACGATGGAGCCAACCCAAGCATCGGCCGGAACGACTGAAAGCAAAGATAGCGAAACCTGGTCTCAGATTAAGTTAGAACTTCGCTCTGCCCACGGCGAGGATATCTATACGTCGTGGTTCGAGCGCATCGAGTTCGAATCCGTTTCGAATACCGTCGTCGACCTGTCCACGCCGACGTCGTTTATCCGGCACTGGGTGCAGACCCACTACGCGACCGACATCGTCCAGCGCTGGCGCGCTGTGCGCCCCGATATCGGCGAGGTGCGCTTCAAGGTGCGTTCCTCGCTCCGTCCCAAGACCCGGCCCGTCCGCAGCGGTCCCGCCGCGGGTGCCCCCAACACCGTCGATCAGACCAACGGGTCGGCCGCCCCGCGCCGTCAGATCGACGGCCCTCCCGTTCCGCCGAATTCGGCCGGCGGCCTCGAGGGATCGGCATTGGATGCACGCCACTCGTTCGCGAGCCTCGTAGAAGGCCCGTCGAACCAGCTCGCGGTCGCGGTCGCCAAGAAGGTGGCCTTCGCCCAACCCGGTGAGCGGGCGGCGTACAACCCGCTGTTCGTCACCGGGGCCGTCGGCCTCGGCAAGACGCACCTGCTGCAGGCCATCGCCGGCGCCGCCAACCCAGCCCGCCGCACGCTCTACCTGACGGCGGAGCACTTCATGTACCGGTTCGTCTCCGCGGTGATGAACCGCACGACGATCTCGTTCAAAGACATCCTGCGTGACATCGACGTCCTGCTCATCGACGACATCCAGTTCCTGAATGGCGCCAAGGTGCAGGAGGAGTTCGGGCATACCCTGACGACCCTCGTCGACAGCCAGCGCCAGGTGGTGATCGCCGCCGATCGTGCTCCTGCCGATCTGGAAGGCCTCGATGCGCGGGTCCGCTCGCGCCTCAGCGGCGGTCTCCTCGTGGAACTGACGCCGCCGGACTACGCCATGCGCAAGGCGATCCTCGAGCAGCGCATCTCGGTCCAGCACGAGATGTTCGAGGATCTCGTCTTCCCCGAGGAAGTGGTCGACTTCGTGGCCCGGTCGATCACCACCAACGGGCGCGACCTCGACGGTGCGGTCAACCGCCTCGTCGCCCACAACCAGCTGACCTCCGCGCCGATCGACCTGAAAATGGCCGAGAACGCGCTGCGCGATCTGCTTCGCGCTCGCGAGAGCAAGAAGCCGAAGATCGAGGACATCCAGCGGGTCACGTCGCAGCACTTCAACGTGTCGCGCCAGGACCTGGTCTCCGCCCGCCGCACCAAGGTGATCGTGCGTCCGCGGCAGATCGCGATGTACCTGTCCAAGACGCTGACGCCGCGCTCGCTCCCCGAGATCGGCCGCCGGTTCGGCAACCGCGACCACACCACCGTCCTGCACGCGGTGCGAAAGGTCGAGGACCTGATCACCAAGGACACGCAGATGGCAGAGGACATCGAGACGCTGAAGCGCCTCCTCGACCAATAACGGCCACCTGCGACACGACGCGATCGGCCCGGGGCGACCCGGGCCTTTTTTGTGCCCGCATCCCCGCGCACGGGCCCGGCGCGGACGGCCGTTGCGCCGTCCGGGCAAAAAATGGCCGGAAACGGCCGGCAATATGTGGACGTATGGCGCGGCACGCGCGTTGCTTGCTTCCAGATCTTGAATCCACGGCTACCATCTGTTCAACGTAGCCTCCCAGCGGTACCCCCGCGCCTTTCGGACGGACTCCCGTATGCGTGCGACCCTCGAACGGGCCCATCTCCTGAAGCCCCTCAGTCACGTCCAGCGGGTCGTTGAACGCCGCAATACGATCCCGATTCTGTCGAACGTGCTGATCCGGGCCGACGGGGCGAGCCTCACCCTCAAGGCGACCGACCTCGACCTCGAGCTGATCGAGACCGTCGAGGCCGGTGTCGAGCAGCCCGGCGCGATCACGGTGCCGGCCCACATGCTGCACGACATCGTCCGCAAGATTCCCGAGGGCGCCCGCATCGCGCTGGAGACCAACCCCGACGGGTCGACCATGACGCTGACCGCCGGCCGGTCGCGCTTCGCCCTGCAGATGCTGCCCGAGAGCGACTATCCGGACATCACCGGCGGCGAGTTCACCCACGCGTTCAAGCTTAAGGCCGCCGACTTCAAGTGGCTGATCGACCGGACGCAGTTCGCGATCTCCACCGAGGAGACCCGCTACTACCTCAACGGCATCTACTTCCACGCCGTCGACGCGCCGGGCGGGGCCATGTTCCGCGCCGTGGCGACCGACGGCCACCGCCTCGCCCAGGCGCAGGTGGAGGCGCCGGAGGGCGCGGCCGGGATGCCCGGCATCATCGTGCCGCGCAAGACCGTCGGCGAATTGCAGCGTCTGATGGAGAACCCCGAGGCCGAACTCACCATCGAGCTCAGCGACACGAAGATCCGCGTCACCTTCGCCAACGTGGTGCTGACGTCCAAGCTGATCGACGGCACCTTCCCCGACTACGACCGCGTGATCCCGAAGAACAACACCAAGATCATGCACGTCGACCGGATCGACTTCGCCGCCGCCGTCGACCGCGTCTCCACGGTCTCGTCCGAGCGCGGCCGTGCGGTGAAACTCTCCCTGACCGACGGGTCGCTGACCCTCTCCGTCATCAACCCGGACTCCGGCACCGCCACCGACGAGCTGGTCGTCGACTTCGACTCCGAGCCGCTCGACATCGGCTTCAACTCAAAATACCTGCTCGACATCACCAGCCAGCTCG
Source organism: Acuticoccus sp. I52.16.1 (assembly GCF_022865125.1). Lineage (NCBI taxonomy): Bacteria > Pseudomonadati > Pseudomonadota > Alphaproteobacteria > Hyphomicrobiales > Amorphaceae > Acuticoccus > Acuticoccus sp. I52.16.1. Next base: position 3,654,867 of record NZ_CP094828.1, read on the forward strand.
GCTCCGAGAACGCCACATTCGCCCTCGCCGACCCCGGCTCGCCCACCCTCATCCACGACGGCGACGCGGAGAAGACGCTCTACGTCCTCATGCCGATGCGCGTGTGACCGCGGGCATGCCCGCGTGCCGCCCTCCGAGCCAGCGCCCACGCGCGTCCGCCTGACGCGTCTCGGCCTCTCCCAGTTCCGCAACTATACCGAGGCGCGCCTCTGCGCGGCGCGTGATCACGTCGTGCTCGCCGGCCCCAACGGCTCGGGCAAGACCAACGTGCTGGAGGCGATCTCGCTGCTGTCGCCCGGTCGGGGCCTGCGGCGCGCGACCTATGCCGAGATGATCCGGCAGGGGGCCCCGGCCGAAACCGGCTGGGCGGTCTCGGCGCGGGTGGACAAGGGGGGCGAGGAAAGCGCGGTCGGCACCGGCCTGCAAGGCGAGGGGAGCCGCATCGTGCGTGTCGACGGCGCCGACGCGCGGCCCGACGACCTGACCCGCGTCGCTCGCGTCCTCTGGCTCACACCGGCGATGGACGGGCTCTTCACCGGCGGCACATCCGACCGGCGCCGCTTTCTGGACCGGCTGGCGCTGGCGTTGTTCCCGCAGCACGGCCGCCGCGCCAACGCCTACGAGCGTGCGATGCGCCAGCGCAACAAGATGTTCGAAGACGGCGTGTCCGACGCGCGCTGGTACGAGGCGGTCGAGCGCGAGATGGCCGAGCACGGCGCCGCGATGGCGGCTGCCCGCGTCGAGCTGATCGTGAAGCTGAACGCCGCCCAGGCCGTGCGTGCGCTGGACGGGGGGGACTTCCCGCAAGCCGTGCTCGCCCTCGCCGGCGACGAGGGCGACGCCGACGGACCCGGTTTTGCCCGCCGCCTGCGCGAAGGGCGCGGGCGCGACCGCGCGGCGGGGCGGGCGCTCGGCGGGCCGCACCGCGTCGACCTCAAGGTGACGCACGTGGAGAAGGACATGCCCGCCGGCCTCGCCTCCACCGGCGAGCAGAAGGCCCTCCTCATCGGCATCGTCCTCGGCCACGCGGCGCTGGTCGCCCGTGTCACCGGCGAGACGCCGATCCTCCTTCTCGACGAGGTCGCCGCCCACCTCGACCCGGCGCGCCGCGCCGCGCTCTACGACACCCTCGACGCCCTCGGCGCTCAGACCTTCATGACGGGAACCGACGAGAGCCTCTTCACCGCGTTGGGCGAGCGTGCCGACCGCTTCCGCGTCGAGGCCGGGACCATCACCCCGCAATAGACGCCCGCTCGCGGTGGTGGCGGCGTGTGGGGACGCGCTACGGTCGCGTCCCGTCCCCGGCATGGCGCGGCCGCGTCCAGAGGCCGCCGCGCGAGGGCGTGGCGCGCGGGCGGGAGAGGGTGGGGCCGAGGGCGCCGGCGATGAGGCGCAACTTCTCCGCCTTGGTGGTGCCGACCCGCTCGGCCAGGCCCGCCGGCCCCGCGGCCTGCCGACGCACGCCGATCTCCCGGTACACCGCGCTCGCCGAGGCGACCGCCCATCGCGCCCGCAGCGGCAAGCGCGCCAGACCCACACGCGCCGAGCGGTAGTAGGGCTCGGCCTCATGCACCAGGCGCACCGCGACCGTGTGCACGGCAGGGGCGTGCGCCGGGGCGCGGACGGCGTCGGGATATGGGGGGACGCCGGCTTCGGCGAGCCACGTCGTGGGGAGGTACAGGCGGCCGACCGCCGCGTCCGCCACCACGTCGCGCGCGATGTTGGTCATCTGGAAGGCGAGGCCGAGGTCGCAGGCGCGGTCCAGCGTGTCCGCCTCCTCCGGCGCGACACCCATCACGAGCGCCATCATCACGCCCACCGCGCCGGCGACGCCGTAGCAGTAGGCCGCCAGCTCGTCGATCGTGGCGTAGGTGCGACCGTCGACGTCCATCGCGAACCCGTCCAGGTGGTCGTGCGCCAGCGACCGGGAGATCCCGTGTCGCCGCGCCACCGCCGCGAACCCGGCGAACACCGGCGCCACTGACGCCCCCGCGAGGGCCGTGTCGGTCTGGCGGCGCAGCTCGGCGAGCCGGGCGGCCGGGTCCGGCACCACGCGCTCCCCGTGGCCGAGATCCTGCCCGTCGATCACGTCGTCCGCGTGCCGGCACCAGGCATAGAGGCGGGCGACGTCGTCGCGCAGCGCCGGCGGCAGCAGCGTCGAGGCGGCCGCGAAACTCTTCGAACCGCGGGCGAGCGTGGCGCGGGCGGCCGCCGCCTCGTTCATCGGTCCGTCGGCGACGGGGCCACCCGCTCGCCCACGATGAGCTGCGCCGTCGCCTTCGCCGAGCCGACCACCCCCGGCACCCCCGCGCCCGGATGCGTGCCCGCACCGACGAAGTAGAGGTTGGCGATGGTGTCGTCCCGGTTGTGACAGCGGAAGAAGGCCGACTGCGTCAGGATCGGCTCCAGCGAGAACGCCGAGCCGAGGTGCGCGTTCAGCTCGCGCGAGAAGTCGGCCGGGGTGAAGGTGCGGCAGGTGACCAGCGTCTCGCGCAGCCGCGGGATCGCGCGGCGCTCCAGCTCGGCGAGGATGAGGTCGCGGTAGGCCGGTCCGGCCGCATCCCAGTCGATCGACGCGGCACCCAGGTGCGGCACCGGGGCGAGCACGTAGTAGGCGCTCCGCCCCTCCGGTGCCATCGACGGGTCCGTCTTCGACGGTGCGTGCAGGTAGAGCGAGAAGTCCTCCGGCAGCTCCGGCCCGGCGAAGATCTCGCCGATCAGCTCGCGGTACCGCGGTCCGAAGAGCACGGTGTGATGCTCCAGGTCGCCCGGCACGTCCCGGTCGAGGCCGAAGTAGACGACGAAGAGGGAGTTCGAATAGCGCTTCTTCGCCAGTCGCCGCGCCTGCGCCTCGCCGCGCGCGGTACCGCCGAGGAGCGAGGCGTAGGTGTGCATCACGTCCGCGTTGGAGGCGACGATGTCGGCCGCCAGCCGCTCGCCCGTGGCGAGGCGGACGCCCGTCGCACGGTCGCCGTCCGTCTCGATCGCCGCGACGGGGGAGGCGAGGCGCACCTGCCCGCCCAGCTCCTCGAAGAGGCGGACCATGCCGGCCACCAGCGCCCCGGTGCCGCCCTGCGCGAACCACACGCCCCAGCGGCGTTCCAGCGCGTGGATCAGCCCGTAGATCGCGCTGGTGGCGAACGGGTTGCCGCCGACCAGCAGCGTGTGGAACGAGAACGCCTGGCGCAGATGCTCGTCCTCGATGAAGCTCGCGACCTTGGCGTAGAGGGTGCGGTAGCTCTGCAGGCGCACCAGCTGCGGCGCCACGCGCAACATCGAACCGACCGACAGGAACGGCGCGGTGCCCAGCTTGACGTAACCTTCCTCCAGCAGCGCCTTGGAGTAGGCGAGGAAGCGGGCATAGCCGTCGACGTCGCGGGGGTTGATCGCGTCGATCTGCCGGTCGAGCTCGGCCTGGTCGTTGACGTAGTCGAACACCGTCCCGTCGTCCCAGCGCAATTGGTAGAAGGGCGAGACCGGCAGCAGCGTCACGTAGTCGTCCAGCGTGCGGCCGGCGAGTGTGAACAGCTCCTCCAGGCACGTCGGATCGGTGATGACGGTGGGGCCGGCATCGAACACGAAGCCGTCGTCCTCGTAGACGTAGGCGCGCCCGCCGGGCTTGTCGCGCCCCTCGACGATCGTGGTCGCGATCCCGGCGGACTGGAGCCGGATGGCGAGCGCGATTCCCCCGAATCCGGCTCCGATTACGATCGCCCGCTGCATTGTGCCGTCCTCCTCGAGGTCAAAGGAGTTAGGGGAGGACCGCGCCGCCGCCACCGCCCGAGCGGGCAAGTGCTGCCTTTCGCCGCTCAGCCGGCGTCGAGCGCGGCGGCGAAGGCGGCGAGGTCGGCGGGGAGGGGCGCGTCGAACGCCATCACTTCGCCGGTGATGGGGTGCTCGAACGTGAGGTGTGCGGCGTGCAGTGCTTGGCGGCCGAGGGTCTTGGCGGCATCCTTGGCGGCGGGCGGCAGCAGGTTGGCCTTGGTGGCGAAGCCCGTGCCGTAGACCGGGTCGCCCACCAGCGGCGTGCCGATGGCGGTCAGGTGCACGCGGATCTGGTGGGTGCGTCCAGTCTCCAGCTCCAGCGCGATCTCGGAAACGGGGCCGACGCGCCGCACCAGGCGGTAATGCGTGATGGCCTGCCTGCCGTCGGCGCGCACGGCGAAGCGTTGGCGGTCCGTCGGGTGGCGGCCGAGCGGCTTGTCGATCACGCCCTTCTGCGGCTCGGGCGCGCCCCAGGCGAAGGCGTGATAGCGCCGGCGCAATGGCCCGGTGCGGCCATGGTCGGCGAACTGCGCCGCCAGCGACTGGTGCGCCGCATCCGACTTGGCGACGACCATCACGCCGGACGTGTCCTTGTCGAGCCGGTGGACGATGCCCGGCCGCAGCACTCCGCCGATGCCCGACAACGACCCCGCGCAGTGCGCCAGCAGCGCGTTGACGAGCGTTCCGGACGCATGGCCGGCCGCCGGGTGGACCACCATGCCGGCCGGTTTGTCGAGCACCAGCACGGCGTCGTCCTCGTAGAGGACGTCGAGGGGGATCGCTTCGGCGGCGGGCTCGGCGGGCTCGGGCGGGGGGACCACCAGGGTCACCGCGTCGTCCACCGTGAGGCGTGCGGCGGGATCGCTCAGCGGTTCACCGTTGAGTTTTGTGGCGCCGGACCGTATCAGCGCCTGGACGCGGGTGCGGCTGAGACCGGAGGCGGCGGCGAGGAGCGCATCGGCGCGCCCGGCGCGTGTCATCACGAAGGTCTCGCCCGACCCCATCTCGCAATCGCCCGACGTGGCAGGAGGCTCGGTGTCCTCATCAGAGGTCCAGGAAGAGGAAGAACCGCTCGATCCGGCGGTGGAGCGGGTTCGTCGCAAGCTGGTGCGTCTCCTGTTGGTGTCGTCCAGCGTGATGCTGCTGGGCTTCGCGGCGGTGGCGATCGCGGTGTTCTATCGCATTTCCGAGAGCGGCGCGCGGCCGGACGGCACCCCTGTCGCGTTAGACGTCGCCGCAGAGGAAGTGCGTGCGGTGACGGCCGACGACGGGATGCTGGTGATCACCATCGGCGGCGCCACACCGCGGATCGAGGTTCGCCGGATGGACGACGGCGTGCTGATGCGTCGCTTCGATCTCACCGGGGCGCCGGCGGCGGCCCCCGAGTAGGGGCGCCCCGCGGCACCCCTCAGGCGGTGGGACGGCTCAGACTTGGGCCGTCGCGTTCTGGACGACCACCACCGGGGTGCCGATCTTGACGCGCTCGTAGAGGTCGATCGAGTCGACGTTCAGCATACGGATGCAGCCCGACGACATCGCCTTGCCGATCGAGGACGGATCGTTGGTGCCGTGCAGGCGGTAGAGCGTGTCGCGGCCGCCTTTGTAGAGGTACATGGCGCGCGCGCCGAGCGGATTGGCCGGGCCGCCGGGCATGCCGCTGGCCCATTTGCGCAGCTCGGGCTGGCGCTTGATCATGTTGGACGGCGGCGTCCACGTCGGCCACTGCGCCTTGCGGCCGATTTTGGCGCTGCCCCCCCACGAGAAGCCGTCGCGGCCGACGCCGATGCCGTAGCGGATCGCGGTCGTTCCGTCCTCGATCAGGTAGAGGTGGCGGCTGGAGGTGTCGACCACCACCGTTCCGGGCTTGTAGCGACCCGAGTGGGACACATATTGCCGGCGGAACTCGACAGGGATCGTGTTGTAGTCGACCCGCGGCAGCGGGAAGGCCTCGCGCTCGGGCGTGCCGAGCTGCGGAACCGGACGATAGCCGAGTGTCGCACTCTGGAAGGTGCCACCGTTGACGCAGCCCGAGAGCGTCGCGGCCGCACTGGTCGCCCCCAGGATGCAGAACGTCCTGCGGTTCATGAAGTTACTCGGCATCATCCGTTTCCTTTTGCGGGGAGCCGGCATGCGCGGCATCGCACGCCGGCCAACATCCTGTTGATGCGGAATTAACGCCCGATCTCAAGGCTCGGTCGCCGGACCTCAAGTTCTCGTGAGCGCTCGGAGAGCACTCCGGTCCGGCTGTGTGGTGTGGTTGCAACGGTGCACGCAATCACGCGTACACCATGTCGCAGCCGCGGCGGCGTCAGGCGAGCGTGTCGCGGGCGATGATCAGCCGCTGGATCTCGCTGGTGCCTTCGTAGATCGTGGTGATTCGCACGTCGCGGGCATACCGTTCGACCGGGTGGTCGCGGATATAGCCCGCCCCGCCGAAGAGCTGCAGCGCCGTGTAAGTGGCCCGCTGCGCCGCCTCGCTCGCATAGAGCTTGGCCATCGACGCCGCCTTGCCGAAGGGGCGCCCCGCCTCCTTCAGCGCCGCCGCCTGGAGGATGAGGAGCCGCGCGGCCTCGAGTTCGGTCTCGGTGTCGGCGATCATCCACTGCGGGCCCTGCATCGCGGCGATCGGCCGGCCGAACTGCTCGCGCTCCTTGATGTGCGCGATCGCCGCGTCCACGGCCGCCCGCGCGATGCCCAGCGCCAGTGCCGCGATGCCGATGCGCCCGCCCGCCAGTTCGCCCGCGGCGATGCGGAAGCCGCCGTGCAGCGGCCCCAGCAGCGCGTCCGCCGGGATGCGGCAATCCTCGAAGTGCACCGCGTTGGTGGCCGAGCCGCGCTGGCCGAGCTTGTCCTCCTCGCGCCCGACGACGAGCCCGGGCGTCCCAGCCTCGACGAGGAAGGCGGAGATGCCCTTGCCCTTGGGCGCGTCCGGGTCGGTCACCGCCCACACCACGAAGAGGCCCGCGTAGGCGGCGGAGGTGATGTAGAGCTTCGAGCCGTTCAGCACCCACTCGTTGCCGGACATGACCGCGCGCGTCGTCAGTGCCGCGGGGTCGGAGCCGGCGGACGCCTCGGTGAGGCAGAAGGCGCCGGCCTTGTAGGTGCCGTCGGCGAGGCGGGGGAGGTGGGTGCGCTTCTGCTCCTCACTTCCCACCGAGGCGATCACCTCGCCCACCATGTTGGTGACCGAGACGGTCACGCCCGTCGCCGCGCAGGCGTTGCCGACCGCCTCGACGGTGAGCGCGAAGGCGGTCGTTCCGGCCTCCGTGCCGCCGTATTCGGCCGGTGCATCGACCGCCATGAAGCCGTTGGCGGCGAGCCGCTCGAGGTTGGCGAGGAAGGCCTCGCGAGCGGCCGGCTCGCCACGGTCGAGCGCCGCGGCGTTGGGCGCCAGGTGCTCCTGCGCGATCCGCCGCGCGGCGTCCGCGATCAACTCCTGATCCTCGGTGAGCAGCATCGTGCGTCCTCCCCCTATCCGTCCATCCGTCGTCGCGCCCGTCCGTCGTCCTATCGTGGGGCCATGCGGATCGCGCCGTCGAGGCGGATCACCTCGCCGTTCAGGATGGGGCTCTCGACGATATATTTGGCGAGGTCGGCGTACTCGTCGGGCTTGCCGAGGCGCTTGGGGAAGGGGACCTGCTCGCCGAGCGAGGCCTGCGCCTTCTCCGGCAGCCCCGCCAGCATCGGCGTCTCGAAGATGCCGGGCGCGATGGTCGCGACGCGGATGCCGAACTGGCTCATCTCGCGCGCCAGCGGCAGCGTCAGCGCCGCGACGCCGCCTTTGGACGCGGCGTAGGCGACCTGTCCGATCTGCCCGTCATAGGCCGCGACGGAGGCGGTCATGATGATGACCCCGCGCTCGCCGTCGGCGGTGATCGGGTCCAACTCGCTCATCCCGAGCGCGGCCATCGCCGAGGCGCGGAAGGTGCCGATCAGGTTGATGTCGATCGTCTTGGCATAGAGCGCGAAGGAGTGCAGCTCGCCGCGCGAGATGGTCTTCGCGGCGGGGGCGATCCCGGCGCAATTGACGAGGATGCGCTCCTGCCCGTGGGCGGCACGGGCCGCGGCGAAGGCGGCGCGCAGGCTGTCCTCGGAGGTGACGTCGGCCTCGACCCAGATCCCGCCGATCTCCTCGGCGACGGCGGTCCCGTCGGCGAGGTCGAAGAGCGCGACCTTGGCGCCCTCGGCCGCGAGGCGGCGCGCGGTCGCCGCGCCCAATCCGGAGGCGCCGCCGGTGACGATCGCCGCGGGGGCTTCAGTGAGCTTCATGGAACGCTCCTTCCCGTTGTCTCATGCGCCCGTGTGTGCCCGACCTCGCGGGTCCGCCGCAAGCGTTCGTCTGACGATCTTGTCGGATGAGGAGGCTGACGGAGCGTCAGGCGGCGCGGCTGGTGCCGATCTCGATCTCGCCGTTGGTGAGATGGATGGTCTGCCCCTCCTTGGCGATCATCGCGCCGGGGAGCTGGCTGTTCACCTCGCGGGCGAGGGTGTCGAGCGCATCGTCGCCGCGGGAGGGGTCGTGGTGGAAGATCATCGGGATGGAGACGCCGGAGCGGGCCGCGAGATCCAGCGCCTGGGTCGGTGTCGAGTGGCCCCAGCCGACGTACTTGGGGTACTCGTCCTCCAGGTACATCGCGTCGTAGATCATCAGGTCGGCGCCGGTGACGAACTCGGCGATGGCGTCGTCCAGCATGTCGTCGCCATGCTCATGGTCGGTGATGATGGCGATCGAGGATCCGGCCCACTCGATCCGGTAGCCGCAGCCGTTGCCGGGGTGGTTGAGCCGTGTCGAGGAGACGGTGAGGCCCGAATCGAGCTTGAAGGTGTCGCGCGCCTTGAAGGAGCGGAATTCGGTGTTGCGCAGCGCGGAAGTCGCCACCGGGAAGATCGGCGGGCTCATCATCCGCTCGACGATCTCTTCCAGGGTGCCGCCGGGCGGGATGTGGCCGGCCCACAAGCTCACCGCGACCCTCGGATCGTAGGCCGAGCAGAAGAAGGGCAGGCCGCACAGGTGATCCATGTGCGTGTGGGTGAAGAGGACGTCGAGCTGTTCGATGCCCTCCTCGGCGAAGGCGGCGCCGCAGCGGCGGGCGCCCGAGCCGCAGTCGATCAGGAGGAGGTGCGGGCCGGCTCGGATCTCCAGGCAGGTCGTTTCTCCGCCGTAGCGGAGCGTGTGGGGGCCGGGCGCCGGGATCGAGCCGCGTGCGCCCCAAATGGTGAGAGACAGTGTGTCGGGATGGCGGATCGTCACGTGTTGGCAACCGCGGCCCGCAGTCGGCCGAATTCACGGGTCGTCCGTTCGAGGCGGTGGGCGAGGGCCCGCATGACCTCGAGCGCCATGTCGGGGAAGTTGCCCAGGAGCTTGAAGAAGTGCTCCTTGGTGACCGCCAGCGCCATGATCTCGGACGTGGCGCGGACGGTGGCGGTCCGCGGCACGTCGATCAGCAGCGCGATCTCGCCGACGAAGTCGTTTTCCTTGACGGTGGCGACGAGCTGCTCACCGCTGGGGGAGGCGACCAGGACGTCGGCCTCGCCCGAGAGGATGATGTAGGCGACGTCGCCGAAGTCGCCTTCCTCGACGAGGTTCTCGCCCGCCTCGAACCGGACGCGCTCGGACATGAAGGCCAGGAGGCGCAGCTTCTGGTCTTCGATCCCGCGGAACAGCGGGATCTTGCGGAGCGCGGCGGCGTCCGTGTCGATGCTCATGACGCCTCCTTCTCCCGAGCTTCGTCATCCTCGCCATATACAGCGATATTCTTCACGCTATCCCATCCACCCCGTGCAACCAACCTGCCATCACGCATGACCGCGACCGATTCCATCGCCTCGGCGACCTTCGGATCGGTGGTTCCGACCACCATCGTGCTTGATTTGCACGTCTCCATAACGCGTGCCAGAAGCTGCCGGTCCCCATCGAAAATACCGTCGATGACGAGGACCTGCGGCTGCTTGACCAGGGCGCGAATGAGTCCCACGCGTCGCCGTTGCCCCGCCGACAGCCGGCCACCGGCGATCCCGACGTTGAAGTTCAGCCCCGCGCGGGCGATCGGCTCGCGCAGGCCCAGTGCCCGCGTCGTATCGCGCAATAGCGCATCGATCTTGTCCGAGGCGCCTCGCCGGTCCACTCGCGGCTTGCCGAAGAGGATATTCTCCTCGATGGACAGCGGCGCGATCACGCGGTCGGCTTCGAACAGGGCATAGCTCGGGTCGTCCTTCAACGCGTCGTGGACCACGCGCCGCGCGGCGACCAGCTCGGCCTCATCCTTCTCGGAAAGGGTGACGATGCGGTGACGGCCGGGGATCAGGCGGAAGGCGAGGCCGACGAAGGCGGCGCGGTCGGCCTTGGAGAGGTCGGCGCCGGACTTGTGCTGGCGCAGCCGGTCGGCGAACTGCGGGATCTCCTCGGTCGACAGGAACGAGTAGTCGCCGATCAGCGAGGCGTCGGCGCCGGTGTCGGAGAAGAGCTCGATCATCGTCTCGGCGACTTCGGCGCCCATCGCGACCAGCCGGTCGGCGACGCCCGCGGTGACGAGCGCGCCCATCACCGCCGGGTCCGAGGCGGCCGACCAGACCGGCGTCCCGACCGTGCTGGGGACGCCGTAGAGGACGTTCTCGCCGATCGTCGCCGAGTGATTGAAGCGCTCGTTCTCCCACAGCGCGACGAGGCCCTTCCAGCTCTTGTCCTCGTGCACCTGGCGCACGACGTCGGCGCGCGCCTTGAGGATCTTCTCGTCGAAGTCCGGGTCGCGATGCTCGAACGAGTAGGAGGCGAGGCCGAGGCGGTAGAGGTCGCCCTCCAAGCCGACGAGCTGGACGAGGTCGATCAGCATGTCGTCCAGCTTCTCGGCCGCGTCGACGCCGGCGCGGGTGTGGTCCTCCCACGTGGCGGTGACGTCGTGCAGCGAGTTGCCGGTGAGGCTCGCCTCCACGTGGCGCAGGTCCGAGAGGTGGTCGCTGTCCTCGTCCACCGGGTCGGTCTTGAGGCCGTAGACGATGTTGGCGCGGATCGTCTCGTTGAAGAGGTAGGGATCGGAGCCGACGTACGAGATGCGCCGCGCGATCGACTGGTGGGGCAGCTCGTCGAACCGGCGGCCGCCGATGGTGCTGCGGCCGGCGACGGGGCTGAGGAGACCGGCCGCGGTCATCACCAGCTCGGTCCGGCCCGAGCCGTCGGCGCCGTAGATGGCGAGGCGGTCGCCCTCGTTGATCTCCAGCGTGACGTCCAGGACCTCCTGGCCGCTGCCGCCGCCGCTCGCGGTGACCGAATGCAGCGCGACGCAGGCGTTCGGCAGCTCGATCTCGCCGTTGGCCTCGCCGGCGATCCGCTCCGGCGGCATCGCGTCGTCGACGTCGAAGTTCTCGACGACGGTCTCGTACTTCACCTTCACGCCGGCCAGCGTCTGGTACCAGTCGAGCAGCTCCTTCCAGGGCGAGGCGAGGTCCTTGTAGGCGGCCAGCACCGCGACGAGCGCACCGAAGGAGAGGTTGCCGCGAATGACGAGGTAACCGCCGACCGAATAGAAGAAGAAGGGCGGCAATTGGTTCATGAAGTTATTGAGGAACTTGATCATGAACTTGCGCCGGAAGATCGCCAGGCGGATCCGGTAGTTCAGGAACAGCCGATCTGACAGATCCGCCATGTGGTAGCGTGAGGTATCGTTGGCGTGGATGTCGGCCGCGGCGCTGACGGTCTCGTTGATCCGCTCGGAGATGGAGCGGATGTTGATGATCCGCTCGCGCGAGAGGCGGATGACCTTCTTCTGCAGCTTCGGGATGATGTACGCCTGCAGCGGGTAGAGCGACACCGCCGCCGCGCCGAGGAACGGGTCCTGCGCGAAGATGAAGACGATGTAGACCAGCAGCGTTCCCCCCTGGAAGGCGGGCGTGGCGATCGCCTCGCCGATGAAGACGCCGACGTCCTCGACCTCGGCGGTGATCATCGGGATCAGCTCGCCGCCCGACACGCGGCGAAAGCGTGGCAGGCGGAACCGCAGGATCGAGTTGTAGAGCATGTAGCGCAGGCGGCGCAGCATGCGCTCGCCCGCGACGCCCTTATAGATGTTCAGGACATACTTGACGCCGTTGTTGGCCACGACGAGCGCCAGAAAGCCGGTACACAGCGCCACCAGATACTGGATCTGGTTCAGCTCGACCCCTAGGATATCCTTCGGGAAATCTGTCCCCGAGATCGCCTCGTTGACGATCCACTTGGGAAGCTCGAGCGTCATGTAGAGGATGGGGAACGAGCATACCGTCAGCGCGAGGATGACGATCTGCTGGCGCTTGGAGTAGCGCCAAATAAAGCCGAAGAGATCTCGTTCCATTATGCCCTTTAGATTACCATTGTCCCCAACTGCCGCAATCGCAAAAAGGCCTCGATTGCACAGCGATCCAACCGCCCGCGGCGCGCGAGCCCGCGCGCGAGTGGCACCATCCTTGTACCGCGATATTGCGTCCTTGCGTCTGCTGACGCATAGCTTCCTTAATCAGACGGTTGCCGACCATCGGCCGCGGTCCGGGTCGAGGGTCCCATGCCGAACGATCATCCCCGCATTCTGATCTACTCGCACGACTCCTTCGGGTTGGGGCACCTGCGTCGCTGCCGTGCGATCGCCCACTCCATGGTGGGTGCCATGGACCGACTCTCCGTCATCATCCTATCCGGCTCGCCGATTATCGGCAGCTTCGATTTTCGCCCGCGCGTCGATTTCGTGCGCGTGCCGGGCGTCATCAAGCTGCGCGACGGGGCCTACTCGTCGCACTCGCTCTCCATCGGCATCGAGGAGATGCTGCGGCTGCGCGCTTCGATCATCGAGCACACGGCCGACGTCTTCGATCCGGACGTGATGATCGTCGACAAGGAGCCGCTCGGCCTCAGGGGCGAGGTGCAACCGACGCTGGAAATGCTGAAGGAGCGGGGCACGCGCCTGGTGCTGGGCCTGCGCGACGTGATGGACGACCCCGCCAGCCTCGCCGACGAATGGGAGCGCAAGCACGCCGTCAGCGCGCTGGAGGACCTCTACGACGAGATCTGGGTGTACGGCAAAGCCGAGGTGCACGACCCGCTGGAGGGCATCGGCGTCTCCACCAACGTCTACGAGAAGATCCTCTATACCGGCTACCTGAAGCGGGACGTGCCCAACGGCGACGGTACCGCCGAGCTGAACCCGTTCGACGACGAGCCCTTCATCCTCGTCACCCCCGGCGGCGGTGGCGATGGGATGGAACTGGTCGACTGGGTGTTGCGGGCCTACGAGGCGCGCGAGCGGCCGTTGTTCCCGGCGCTCATCGTCCTCGGCCCCTTCATGCCGGCCGAGAAGCAGGCCGAGTTCAAGGCCCGCTCCGAAACCCTGCGCGACGTCCACATCATCCGCTTCACCCCGGTGATCGAGCGGCTGATGATGGAGGCGACCGCGATCGTCGGCATGGGCGGCTACAACATCTTCTGCGAGATCCTGTCGTTCGACAAACCGACGCTGCTGGTCCCCCGCGTCGTGCCGCGCCGCGAGCAGGCGATCCGTGCGGCCAAGGCCGAGAGCGCCGGTCTCGTCACCTGCCTGCCGATCGACGACTATCCGAACGTCGAGATGATGGTCGACGCGCTGGCCGAGTTGCCGGAGCGTGCGCCGCCGTCCGCCGCCGGCTTCGAGGAGCTGCTGTGCGGCCTCGAGACGATCAATGCGCGCACCGAGACGATCCTGTCGGGGCGGGTGCGGCGCCCGGCGTACGGCCGTCTCACCGTCGTGCGCTGATGCCGCGATGGGGAGGGAGCGGGCGGCCGGGCGGTCGCGTCGCGGTCGTGGTGAAAGGCTATCCGCGCCTGTCGGAGACGTTTGTCGCGCAGGAGATCCTCGGCCTGCAACGGCGCGGGCTCGACCTGACGATCGTCTCGCTGCGCCATCCGACCGAGCGCGTCGTTCACGACGTCCACCGCGAGATCGACGCCCCGGTGCTCTATCTTCCCGAGTACCTGAAGGACGACCCGAAGCGGGTCGCCGCCGCCCGCGGCGTGGCTGCGAACCTGCCCGGATACGCCGCCGCTGAGGCCGCCTACCGCGCCGACCTGAAGCGCGAGCCCAATGCCAGCCGGCGCCGCCGTTGGGGCCAGGCCGCGGTGCTGGCGGCCGAGATGCCGGCCGACGTCGGCATGATCTACGTGCACTTCCTGCACACGCCCGCATCGGTGGCGCGCTACGCCTCGATCATGACGGGGCTGCCCTTCGCCTTCTCGGCGCACGCCAAGGACATCTACACGACGCCCGAGTGGGACCTCTCCCAAAAGCTCGCCGAGGCCGCCTGGGGTACCACCTGCACCGCCACCAATCGCGACGTTCTCAACGCGCTGGTGCCGGGGCGCCGTCCGGTCGATCTCGTCTACCACGGGCTGGACCTGTCGCCGTTCGCACCGGTCGCCGGCAAGGGGGAGGGGCCGTTGCGGCTCCTGTCGGTCTGCCGCGCGGTGGAGAAGAAGGGCCTCGACGACGTGCTGCGCGCGCTCGCCAAACTCCCCGGTGACTGGCGGTTCGAGCACATCGGCGGCGGCGCCCTGGTGCCGAAGTTGAAGGCGCAGGCGGAGCGGCTGGGGATCGCCGAGCGCGTCGCCTTCCTCGGCGCCGCGCCGCGGGGCGAGGTGGTCGAGGCCTACCGCCGTGCCGACGTCTTCGTCTTGGCGAGCCGCATCGCCCGCAACGGCGACCGCGACGGTCTCCCCAACGTCATCATGGAGGCGATGGCGATGGGGCTGCCGGTGGTCTCGACCGAGGTGTCGGCCGTTCCGGAGATCGTCACCGAGGAGACCGGCATCCTGGTGCCGCCGCGCGACCCCGCCGCTCTGGCCGCCGCACTGTCGCGTCTCGCCGAGGCGCCGGGGGACCGGGTGCGCCTCGGCCGTGCGGGGGCGGCACGGGTCGCGGCGCACTTCTCGCCCGACCCCGGGATCGACCACATCGCCGCCCGCCTCACCGAGACGATGTCGTCGCGCCAGGCGGCGTGATGCGGATCGCTCTGCTGACGCCGATGAAACCGCCGGACCACCCGGTGCCGTCCGGGGACCGCACCTTCGCCCGCCTCATCCGCGCCGCGCTGGTCTCGGGCGGACACGAGGTGACGCTCCCCTCCGCCCTGCGCACGTGGTGCCGCACCCCGCACGATCTGCCCGCCGTCGAGGCCGAGGCCGCGCTCGAGGTCGAGCGGATCGCCACCGCGTGGCGGGCCGGCGGTGCGCCCGGCGCGATCCTCACCTACCACAACTACCACAAGGCCCCTGATCTCCTGGGGCCGCCGCTGGCGCGCCGCTTCGCCCGGCCGTACGCGATCGTCGAGCCCAGCCGGGCGCCGCGCCGGGCGACGGGCGAATGGGCGCGCGGCTTCGCGCTGGCCGATGCGGCGCTCGACGCCGCCGGCGCGCTCGGGGCCGTCACCGCGAACGACCGCGCCGCGCTCGTCGACCACGCGTCCGGCAAGGTCGTCCCGCTCGCGCCCTTCGTCGACGTCGCGCCGTTTTGCCGGACGGCGGCCCGCGACCCGCGGGCGCTGGTGTGTGCGGCGATGCTGCGCCCGGGCCGCAAGGCGCACAGTGTGCGCGTCCTCGCCGACGCGTTCCGCCGCGTGCGCGCCGCGCGGCCGGACGTGACGCTGACCCTCGCCGGCGACGGTCCCGAGCGGGACGCGCTGGCCGCGCTCTTTCCCGCCGGCACGTTCGCCGGCCTCCTCACGCACGACGCCCTCGCCGAACTCTACGCCCGCGCCGCGCTCTTCGTCTGGCCGGCGATCGACGAGCCGTTCGGCTTTACCTTCCTCGAAGCGCAGGCGGCGGGGCTGCCGGTGGTCGGCGGCCGCGCGCGCGGGGTGATCGACGTGGTGCGCGACGGGGAGACCGGGCTCCTCGTCCCGCCGGGCGACCCCGCCGCCTTCGCCCACGCCGTCCTCACCCTCCTCGACGACCCGGAGCGCCTCGCCGCCATGTCCGCCAACGCCACGGCTTTCGCGGCGGCCAACGACCTCATCGCCGGCCGCGCCCGCCTCGACGCGCTGCTGGCCCACGCGGGTGCGCCGGCGTGACCCGCGTCGTCATCTGGGTGCAGCACCTCCTGGGGACCGGACACACGGTGCGGGCCGCCGCCATCGGCCGTGCCCTCGCCGCGCGCGGTGCGGAGGTGACGCTGGTCCTCGGGGCCGTGCCACCGCCGACCCTGACGCTCGACGGCCTTCGGACGGTGCAGCTCGAACCGGTGCTCGCCACCGACGCGACGTTCACCACTCTGCGCACCGCGGACGGGCGCAGCTACGCCGACGTTGCCGGCGAACGCGCCGCGGCCTTCGCCGCCGCCGTGGCGCGGGCGGCGCCTGACGTGCTGCTCCTGGAGACCTTCCCCCTCGGTCGCCGGGCCTTCCGCGCCGAGATCGACCCCGTGCTGCGAGCCCTCCCTGCGCCGCGCCCGGTCGTCGCCACCTCGGTTCGCGACGTGCTGGTGCGCAAATCGCCGGTGAAGGCCGCCGAGATGGCGGAGCTGGCGCGGAGGACGGCCGACCTGGTGCTCGTCCACGCCGACCCGCGCTTCGTCACCCTTGCGGACAGTTTCCCGGCGGCGAACCTGATCGAGGACCGGATCCGCTACACCGGCTTCGTCCACGGCGCCGCCGCGGCGCCGAGCGCGGACGCGGGGCCGGGTGAGGGGACGGGCGAGACGATCGTCTCTTGCGGTGGCGGCGCGGTGGGGCAGGCTCTGGTGGAGGCCGCGATCGGCGCCGCCGCGTACGACACGGCGACGGCGTGGCGCATCCTCGTGCCCCAGGGCCTCGCGGCGCACCTTCCCGCGTGGCGGGCGGCGGCGGGGGGGAACGTATTGCTGGAGCCGAACCGGCCCGACTTTCGCGTGTTGCTGGGCCGGGCTGCGCTCTCGGTCAGCCAGGCCGGCTACAATACGGCGCTCGACGTGCTGGCGGCCGGCGTGCGGGCGATTTTCGTGCCCTTCGCCGCGCATGACGAGACCGAGCAGACCGACCGCGCCCGCGCTCTCGCCGCGCGGGACCTCGCCGCGGTGATCGCCGAGGCGGACCTGACGCCGGGGCGCCTCGCCGCGATGGTCGCCGCCGCCAAGGCCGCACCGCCGCCCGACCGCCCCGATATCGACCTCGACGGTGCAGACCATGCCGCCGCGATCCTCATGGAGGTTGCCCGATGCAGGCGCTGACGCTCCTCGAACAGGCCTTCGACGCCGCGGCCGAGGCGGGCCGGCGGGTCGAGGTCTGGTGGCGCGACGACGACGCCGTCGCCATCGGTCCGCGTCTCGAGCGGACGGTGGGGCTGGCGGAGCGGTGCGGCGCGTCGGTGGCGCTGGCGGTGATCCCGGCGATGGTCGACGTGCGCCTGCTCGCCTGGTGCGACGGGCGCACCCACGTCCTCCAGCACGGCGCCGCGCACGACAACCACCAGACCAGCGGCAAGAGCGCCGAACTGGGCGACGCGCGCGGCGTCGGCGAGATCATCGACGAGCTGGTCCTCCTGCGGGGCCGTCTCGCGGTGCCCGGGTTCGTGCCGGTGATGGTGCCGCCGTGGAACCGCATGCGGCCCGACCTCGCCGCGGCGCTGGAGGATGCCGGCTACCGCGGCGTCTCGCAGTTCGGCGCCGGCGCGGCGGATACGCCGATCCGGCGGGTCGACACGCACATCGATCCGGTCGCCTGGCGCGGCGATCGCGGCCTCGCCTCGGATGAGGCGTTGACGCGGATGGTGCGGCGGGGTCTTGCTGCGGGCGGGCCGATCGGCCTGTTGACGCACCATGCGGTGGAGACGGATACGGTGAGTGAGTTCGTGAGACGGTTCGCGGTCCTGGTGGCCCGCCACCCCGGCGCGACGTGGACCGACGCCGCACGGCTCTTTCCGCAATGACCGGCCCGTTCCTGCCGATCGAGGAGATGGGCCACCTCGAGGGCGCGCTGTTCGGCCTCGATTTCGGCACCAAGACCATCGGCATCGCGGTGTCGGACGAAGGGTGGCGCATCGCGACGCCGCTGCAGACGATCCGTCGCACCAAGTTCAAGGCCGATTCGGAGGCGCTGCTGGCGCTGGCGACGCGCTACAACGTGGCCGCCTTCGTGGTCGGCCTGCCGCTCAACATGGACGGAACGTCCGGCCCGCGGGCGCAGTCGACGCGCGATTTCGCGCGCAACATGGCCAAGCTCTCCGAACGCCCGATGATCGCCTGGGACGAGCGCTGGTCCACCGTCGCCGCCGAGCGCGCCCTGATCGAGACCGACACCTCGCGCGCCAAGCGCCGCGAGAGCATCGACAAGATGGCCGCGACGATCATCCTGCAAGGCGCCCTGGACCGCCTGCGAGCGCTGGACTACCCGCTCAAGGGCTGAGCCGGTCCGGCGAGGGTGACGGCGCCGCCACGGCGGGGGCCGCTCAGCGGTTGAACTTGAAGAGGATCACGTCGCCGTCGTGGACGCGGTAGTCCTTGCCTTCGTCGCGGGCCTTGCCGGCGTCCTTGGCCGCGTTCTCGCCGCCGAGAGTGACGTAGTCGTCGAACCCGATCGTCTGGGCGCGGATGAAGCCCTTCTCGAAGTCGGTGTGGATCACACCGGCGGCCTGCGGGGCGAGGGTGCCGTCGCGGATCGTCCAGGCGCGGGCCTCCTTGGGGCCGGCGGTGAAGTAGGTGATGAGGTCGAGGAGGCCGTAGCCGGCGCGGATCAGCCGGTCGAGCCCCGGCTCCTCGAGCCCGAGCGTCTCCAGGAACTCGGCCTGCTCCTCCGGGGCGAGCTGGGCCACCTCGGCCTCGATCGCCGCCGAGATGACGACGGAGGCGGCACCCTGGGACTTCGCCATCGCCTCGGCGCGGGCCGAGATGGCGTTGCCGCTCGCCGCGGACGCCTCCTCCACGTTGAGGACGTAGAGGAGCGGCTTGCCGGTCAGGAGGTTCAGCATCTTGAACGGGCGGCGCTCTTCGGGCGTCAGCTCCAGCTCGCGCGCCGGACGGCCGTCCTGCAGCAGCGCGATGGCGCGGTCCATCAGCTCCACCTCGGCCTTGGCGTCCTTGTCGCCGCCGGTCGCGCGCTTGCGCAGGTTGGTGGCGCGGCGCTCCAGGCTCTCGAGGTCGGCCAGCATCAGCTCGGTCTCGACCGTCTCCGCGTCGGCGACGGGGTCGATGGCGCCGGCGACGTGGGTGATGTCGTCGTCCTCGAAGCAGCGCAGAACGTGGGCAATGGCGTCCACCTCGCGGATGTTGGCGAGGAACTGGTTGCCGAGGCCCTCGCCTTTGGAGGCACCGCGCACGAGGCCGGCGATGTCGACGAAGGTCAGCCGCGTCGGCACGATGCTGGCGGACTTGGCGATGGCGGCGAGCTTGGTCAGGCGCGGATCGGGGACGGCGACGTCACCGGTGTTCGGCTCGATGGTGCAGAACGGATAGTTGGCCGCCTGCGCCGCCGCGGTCTTCGTCAACGCGTTGAACAGCGTCGACTTGCCGACGTTCGGCAGGCCGACGATGCCGCATTTGAAACCCATGGCTTACTTCCTGAGGAGGTTTGCGAGCGCGGCGAAGGGGCCGGACGCGGATGTGTCTTTCCGCTCGGGCGCGAGGGGCGCGAGCTTGATGGTCTTCGGTTCCGCCGGTCGCGGCGTCGGATCGGAGGCACCGGCACCGGAGTTGGCCTCGGGGTTGGCCTCGGCCTCGGCGCGGGCGGCGGAGCGCGCCGCGCGGCGGGCCGCCCCGGTCGACTTGGCCCCGTCGCCCAGGCGCAGGTGCACCTTCGAGGCGAACTTGGCGTCGTCGCCCTTGGCGAGCAGCCCCGCCTCCTCGGCGATCGCGGTCAGTAGCGGGTCCAGCCACTCGCCGTCGGCCTTGGGGAAGTCCTTCAGGACGTAGCCGGGGACCAGCTCCTTACGGCCCGGATGGCCGACACCGACGCGCAGCCGCCGATAGCCGTCCTTCATGAGGCCGGAGATGGACTTGAGGCCGTTGTGGCCGCCGGTGCCGCCACCGGTCTTCATCTTGAACTTGCCGGGGGGCAGGTCGATCTCGTCGTGGACGACGATAATGTCGTCGAGGTCGACTTTATAGAAGCGCGCCGCCTCGGCGACGGCGTGGCCGGAGACGTTCATGAACGTCATCGGCTTCACGAGGAGGACGCGGGTGCCGTCGATGGTGGCCTCCGCGATCTCGCTCTGGAACTTGGTCCGCCAGGGCGTGCCGCTCCAGCGGTCGTGCAGGCGGTCGAGCGCCATGAACCCCACATTGTGGCGGTTCATGGCGTACTCCTTGCCGGGGTTCCCGAGGCCGACGATGAGCTTCAGCATGGGGGGACCCCGGGTCGGTTACTGGTTCTCGCCGTCGGACTCGGTGGTGTCCGCGCCGTCTTCGCCGGCCTCGGCGTCGTCACCGGTGGTCGGAACCTCGGTGTGCTCCTCGGCCTCGTCCTCGACGACCTCTTCCACCGGGGCGGTGATCGTGGCGATCGTGAACGCCTCCTCGTGCGTGAAGGTCACGCCGGAGGGGAGGGTGACCTGGTCGGACATGATGGTCGCGCCGATCTCGAGCCCGGCGAGGGAGACCTCGATGTGCTCGGGGATCGTGGTGGCGCCGGCCTCAACGGAGACCGAGTGCGCGACGACGTTGAGGACGCCGTCCTGCTGCGAGATGCCGGGGCACTCGTCCTCGCTGACGAACGACACGGGGACGTCCACGGTGACGCGCGAGCGGGCGGTGACGCGCAGGAAGTCGACGTGGAGCAGGCGCTCCTTGACCGGGTCGCGCTGGTAGTCGCGGGCCAGGGCCTGAATCGTCTTGCCGCCGACGTCGATGCTCCAGACGTGGGTCTTGAAGCCACCGGCGTAGAGCGCCAGCGTGGTCTGCTTCCACGGGATCGCGATCGCGAGCGGGGGCTCGTTGTTGCCGTAGATCACGGCGGGAATCATTTCGGTTCGCCTCAGTGCGCGCGCGGCCCCCTTGCCCGTCCGTTCGCGCACGTCGGCCTTCAGCTCGAAGCCTTCAGCCATCGTACTCTCCTTCGGTGTAAAACTGATGCCGGAGGCCTCGTGGGCGCCGGCATCCGCGCACAGCGGCGCGTCCCGCCTCCAGGGGTGCGGGCGAGGGTGCTATAAGGGTCCGAGGGAACGAGCGCAAGGGGTGACGGGCGGGCCCGCCCGGCGTCCGCGCGCCGATGCGGGCGGGTCGGCGTGCGCGGCCCGGCGAGGAGGCGAGGCGTCAGGCGATGGCGGCACGACGGACCGAGAGGTCGATCGGCCGGTCGGGGATCGTGATTTCGAAGCTGGCGCCGGCCGGCGCGTCGATCAGGACGAGGCTGCCGCCGTGCGCGCGCACCAGCTCGGCCGAGATGGCGAGGCCGAGGCCCGTGCCGCCGCGCCGGCCGTTGCCCTTGAACGGCTGGAAGAGGTTCTGCCGCACTTTCGCCGGGATGCCGGGGCCGGTGTCGGACACGACGATCCGCACCACCGAGCCGGTGCGCTCCGCCGCGATGGCGAGACGCCGCACCACGCTGTCGTGCGTGTTGGATTCCAACGCCTCCAGGGCGTTGCGGCACAGGTTCATCAGCACGCGATAGAGCTGGTCCGGGTCCGCGTCGATCTCGATCTCGTCCTCGATGATGATGCGGAAATCGATGTGGGGGTGCGTGTCGAGGCCGAGGATCTCGCCCACGTCCGCGGCGAGGTGGTGAAGGTCCACCAGGCGGCGGCTGGGCGGGGCCTCGCCGGCGCGGCCGTAGGCGAGCACGCCCGACGTGTAGCCGACCGCCCGGTCGAGCGCGCGCACCAGCTTCGGCACGAAGCGCTGCACGGTCGGATCCTGCACCATGGCGAGGCGATCCGAGAAGAGCTGCGCCGAGGCGAGGAGGTTTCTGAGGTCGTGGTTGATCTTGGAGACCGCGAGGCCGAGCTCGGCGAGCCGTCGCCGCTCGGTCATCGTGTCGGCGAGTTGGTGCTGCATGGCGGCCAGGCTGCGCTCGGCCTCGCCCAGTTCGTCGGTCCGGCCGGAGGGTATGATCGTGCGGCTGGCGTCCTCGGGATCCTGCGCGAAGTCAATCATCGCGTCCGCCAGCCGCCGCACCGGGCGCACGAAGAGCCACCGCAGCGACATGTAGACGAGGATCGCCGTCACGATCGAGATCATCAGCGACAACGCCAGGATGTTCCACGAATAGGCGAGCATGGCCTGACGCAGCGGCGTTTCGGAGAGGATGATGTCGACCTCTTCGTCGAGGCCCTCCGGCATCGCGGTGACGCGGATGATCCGTCCATTGGGCGCGAACAGCGTGTCGAACGCGGAGACGATGGATTGCAGGATCGTCTCGTTGCCGAGCTCGATGTGCCGATCGACGCTGGTGGGCGGCATCGCCATCGCCAGCAGGCGCCGCCGGTTGCCCTCGCGGTGCGAGATGGCGATGGTGTTCGTCGCCGTCAGCAGGCGCAGCTTCAGACCTTCGGGCACGTTCGGAGTTTCGGCGATGATCGCCGCGGCGACGGAGGCGTTGCGATGCGCATCGTTCAGCCAATTGTCGCGGTAGTTGGCGATCGACGGCACGAAGATGAAAATTTCCGACACCATGACGAACACGATCGTCAGGACGAGCAGCTTCGTCCCGAGCGATGCGCGTGCCGACACACGCTCCGTTTGCGTCACGATCGCCATGATGTTCGCACCTTAGCCCACGACGGGCGAAGGCGGCACAAGAGAGTTGGCGATTCGTAAACGCCGCCCCCGAGCGTGGCGGGGAGGTCGCACCATGGCGGGAAGGCGGCCCCGTTCAGAGGCGTTTGAGGACGCCCAGCACCTTGCGCACCCAGGGTTTGTCCAGCTTCTCGCCGAAGTAGCTGGTCGCGGCGCGCTTGCCCGCCTCGGAGAGCGTCGGATAGGCGGGCGTGAAGGAGGCGATGGTCGCCGGCTTCACCTTGGCCGCCAGCGCCAGCGCGTAGGTGGCGATGATGTCGCCCGCCGTCGGCGCCACCACCGTCGCGCCCATCAACTTGCCGCGGCCCGACAGGACGAGTTTGACGAAGCCGGCCGTCGCGCCCTCGGCCCGCGCGCGGTCGTTGCCGGACAGGGGGGCGGTCCAGACGCTCGCCTTCGGGTCCGCGGCCCGCGCCTCCGCCTCGGTGAGGCCGACCTGGGCGACCTCGGGGCTGGTGTAGGTGCAGCGCGGCATCAGCGCCGGGTCGTAGGTGACGGGGAGGCGGAAGACGATCGCCTTCACCGCGAGGCTCGCCTGGTGACCCGCGACGTGGGTGAACTGCAACCCGCCGGTGACGTCGCCGATGGCGAAGATGCGCCGGTTGCTTGTGGTGAGGCGCTTGTCGACCGTGATGCCCTTCGCCGTCGCCGCGACGCCCGCCGCCTCGAGGCCGAGATCGAGGTTCGGCCGGCGGCCGACGGCGACGAGGACGGCATCCGCCGTCACGGTTCGCCCGTCGGCGAGGTGGAGGGTCTTCTCCTCGCCCTCGCGACTGGCACGCGCGACCCCGGTGCCCTCGATGAGGCGGACGCCCTCCGCGCTCAGCGCCTCGCGCACGACGGCGGCGGCGTCCGGATCCTCGCGGCCGAGCAGGGCGGCGCCTTCCACCACCGTCACCGCCGCGCCCAGCCGCTGCAGCGCCTGCGCCATCTCGCAGCCGATCGGCCCGCCGCCGATGATCGCCAGACGCGCCGGCAGGGCGGTGAGATCGAACAGGGTCTCGTTGGTGAGCGGGTCGCAGGCGGCGAGCCCCTCGATCGGCGGCACCACGGGGCTCGACCCGGTCGCGATGACGAAGCGACGCGCACGGATGGTGCGTCCGCCCGCCTCCAACACGTCAGGCCCGGTAAAGCGCGCGTCCGCCTGGATCACGGTGACGCCCAGCCCCTCGAACCGCTCCACCGAATCGTGCGGCGCGATGCCGGCGATGACGCCGTGCACGTGGGCATGGACGGCCGCATAGTCGACCTGCGGCGTGGCGTGGACGCCGAACGGGGCGCCGGCGCGGGCGGCGTGCGCGTGCGCGGCCGCCGCGATCAGCGCCTTGGAGGGGACGCAGCCGTAGTTGAGGCAGTCGCCCCCCATCTTGCCGCGCTCCACCAGGACCACGCGCTGGCCGAAGGTCGCCGCCGCGGCCGCGACGGTGAGCCCCGCCGAGCCGGCGCCGACGACGCAGATATCATAGAGTGTGTCGGACATCAGGCGGCCGCCTTCGCTCGGCGCCAGCGCTTCACCGCCACCGGGATCAGCGCCGCGGCCGACAGCGCGACGATCGCCGCCAGCAGGCCGGGGGTGAGGAGGGCGCTCAGCTCGATCCGGCAGGTGCCGGCCTCGACGCAGCCGGGGTTGGCGCGCTCCTGCGCCGCGATCAACCCGCCCAGGCCGTTGCCGACCAGCGTGTAGGCCAGGGTGCCGGGGATGATGCCGATCGCGGTCGCCAGCACGTAGGTCCGCACCGGCACCTCGAACAGCGCCGGCGCGACGTTGACGAGCCAGAACGGGAAGAGCGGCACGAGGCGCAGGAATAACAGGTAGTGAAACGCGTTCTCGGTGAAGCCGTCGGCGAAGCGCTTGGCGAGCGGGCCGGCCTTCTCGCGCAGCACGCCGCCCAGCGAGGAGCGCGCGGCGATGAAGATCGCCACCGCCCCCGCCGTCGCCGCGACGACGGTGAGCGACGTGCCGAGCACCGCGCCGAAGAGAAAGCCGCCGACGATGGTGATCAGGCTCGCCCCCGGAAAGGATACCGCCACCGCGAACGCATAGAGGGCGAGATAGGCCCCCATGGTCGCGACGAAGTGGGCGTCGACGACGTCGCGCAGCCGCTCGTTGTGGCGGATGATGCTCTCCAACGACAGGCGGTCCTGGAGGCCGAGCGCATAGAACAGCACCATCGCCGCCGCGATCACCGCCAACGGCCACAGCCGCCGCAGCGACAGCCGGCGCCGCGGCGCCCCGTCGTCCGCGGCGAGGGGGGCGGGGTTCCGGCTTGGGGGCGAGGCCCCGAGGGGAACATGCCGGTCTCGCTGCTCGGTGCGCGCCATCAGCGTTCCGATCCTTTCACGCCTGGAAGATAGGAAGACGTAGCAATCGCGCTCCTCCGTTGCGAGATCGCGCGGTCCTCAAGGTTGCGTGACCGCGCTTTGGTCCCCGTTCTCGAACGGCGGCGCGTTGACACTGGCGGTGCGCATTCATATAGAAACGGGAGTCAGGGGGCCGAGCGCTCCCTTTTTCATTGTTCCGACGGGAGGGATGCGGCCGCGCTTCAGAGCGCGCGATGCGCGGGCCACCGTCGTTCAGGCGAGGCGGTCATGACGAAACGCACCTATCAACCCTCCAAGCTCGTGCGCAAGCGTCGCCACGGGTTCCGCTCCCGCATGGCCACCAAGGGTGGCCGCCTGGTGATCAACGCCCGCCGCGCCAAGGGCCGCAAGAAGCTGTCGGCCTGACCGGTCCAGCGAGATTGAAGCGGCGGTCCGAGTTCAAGGCCGTCGCTAAAGGCATTCGTGTACATAGGCCGGAATTCACGCTCCAGGCGCGCCGCCGCGAGGTGGGCGAGCCGGTGATTCCCGGTCCGCGTGTCGGCTTCACGGTGACGAAGAAGGTCGGCAATGCGGTGGTGCGCAACCGTATCAAACGGCGCCTGCGTGCAATTGCGTCCGAATTTCAGCGTGAATTCGACGGCGCCACGGATTATGTGATCGTGGCCCGCCGGGAGACGCTCGGCGCGCCGTATGCCCGTCTCGGCGACGAGCTACGACAGGCGCTCGGCGCAGCGGGCGCGAAACTCGACCGACCAGTGGTCCGAAAGAGAGCGTAATGGGCGACAATCGCAACATGTTCCTCGCCATCGGCCTGTCGCTGGCGGTGATTGTCCTATGGCAGTTCTTCTTCATCGAGCCGCAGCTGGATGCGCAGCGGCAGGTGGAGCAGCAACAGCAGGTCCTCAATCAGCAGACCGATGCGGTCGACGCGGCGAGCCCCAACGCCGCCGCGCCGGGGAGCGACATTCCGTCCGCCCCCCGCGCCGAGGGCAGCGACACTCCGCAGGCACAGACCCCCGGTGGCGACCTGACCGCCGCCACCACCGCCCCGCGCGTCCCGATCGAGACCCCCAGCGTGGACGGGTCGATCAACCTCGCCGGCGGCCGGCTCGACGATCTGAAGCTCAAGAATTACCACGTCACGCCCGACAAATCGTCCGACGAGGTCGTGCTGCTGGCCCCCGCCGGCACCGCCGAGCCCTATTTCGTCGAGACCGGCTGGGTCCCCGCCACCGGCCAGGACATCGCCGTGCCGACGTCCGCGACCGTGTGGGAGCTGACCACCGGCGAGCGGCTCACGCCCGACACGCCGATCACCCTGTCGTGGGACAACGGCGCCGGCGTCGTCTTCAACCGGACCATCTCGGTCGACGACCACTACATGTTCACCGTCGAGCAGACGGTCACCAACAACACCGAAGAGCCGATCGCGCTGCACCCCTACAGCCGCGTGCGCCGCGAGGGGCAGATCGAGACGCTCGGCTACTTCATCCTGCACGAGGGTTTCATCGGCGTCCTGGGTGAAGAAGGCCTCGTCCAGGAGAGCTACAAGAACGTCGCCGAGGACGGCACGCAGGCGCTCGCCCACTCCGGATCCGGCTGGCTCGGCATCACGGACAAGTACTGGGCGACGACGGTCATCCCGGACCCGGGCACGACCTTCACGCCGCGCTTCCTCTACCGCACGCCCAACGGCGTCCCCGCCTACCAGGCCGACTATCTGGCCGACGCGCTGACCATCGCGCCGGGCGAGTCGACCGCCGTCAACAACCGTGTGTTCGCCGGGGCGAAGAAGACCAAGCTGATCCAGTCCTACGAGGACTCCCTCAGCATCGATCGCTTCAACCTGCTGATCGACTGGGGTTGGTTCTACTTCATCACCAAGCCGATGTTCTATCTCCTGGACTTCATCCAGGGCATCGTCGGCAACTTCGGCGTCGCCATTCTGATCGCGACGGTCCTCGTCAAGCTCCTGTTCTTCCCGCTCGCCCAGCGTGCCTACACGTCGATGGCGAAGATGAAGGCTCTGCAACCCAAGATCAAGCAGATGCAGGAGCGGTACAAAGACGACCGCGTGAAGCAGCAACAGGCGATGATGGAGCTGTACAAGAAGGAGAAGGTGAACCCGCTCGCCGGTTGTATCCCGATCGTCATCCAGATCCCGGTCTTCTTCTCGCTGTACAAGACGCTGTTCGTCTCCATCGAGATGCGGCACGCGCCGTTCTTCGGCTGGATCCACGACCTCTCCGCACCGGATCCGACCACGGTCTTCAACCTGTTCGGCCTGCTGCCGTTCGACCCGATGGCGGTGCCGATGATCGGCAGCTTCCTGCACATCGGCGTGTGGCCGCTCATCATGGGCGTGACCATGTGGCTGCAGATGAAGATGAACCCGTCGCCGCCCGATCCGACGCAGGCCATGATCTTCAACATCATGCCCATCTTCTTCACCTTCCTCCTCGCCTCCTTCCCGGCGGGTCTGGTGATCTACTGGGCGTGGAACAACTCGCTGTCGGTGTTGCAGCAGTACGTCATCATGCGCCGGCACGGCGTGAAGGTGGAGCTGTGGGGCAACATTTCGGGCCTGTTCAAACGCGGCGACAAGAAAAAGAGCGCCACCTGACCGGCGCATCCAATCCCAAGCGGGGCGGGCCGACCGCCCCGTCGGAGCCCGGTGCCTCCGCGCCGGGTTCCGGCGCGTCCGGCGCCATGACCGCGGACGCTGCGGCCGTTCCGTCCGGCGGGCCGTCTCACGACGCAGCGGGCGAGGCCGAGGCCGACGCCGCGCTCGAGGCCGGCCGCATGCTGTTCGCCGGCGAATGGGTATTCACCCGCGCCTGCCACGCCATCAACCAGCTGCCCGATTCGGGGCCGGTGGAGGTCGCGTTCGCCGGCCGCTCGAATGTCGGCAAGTCGTCGCTCCTCAACGCGCTGGTGGGGCAGAAGCAGCTCGCCCGGTCGTCCAACACTCCCGGCCGGACGCGCGCGCTCAACCTCTTCGCCCGGTCCGACGGGGTCGGCCCCGTCGTGGTGGACATGCCCGGCTACGGCTACGCCAAGGCCCCCAAGGTCGAGGTCGCGGCATGGACGGCCCTGGTGTTCGACTACCTGCGAGGTCGCCCGAACCTCGCCCGCGTCTATCTCCTGATCGACGCGCGACACGGCCCCAAGCCGGTCGACGTCGAGGCGATGGGGGTGATGGACGAGGCGGCCATCTCCTACCAGGCCGTATTGACGAAGTGCGACAAGGCCGGCTCGGCCCAAGCCGCCGCGATCGCCGCCACCGAAGAGGCGCTGCGCCGGCGCCCGGCCGCGCACCCGCAGGTGCTCATGACCTCCGCGGCCAAGGGCGAGGGCATCGCCGAGCTGCGCGCCGCCATCGCCACCCTCGCAGCCCAACGCGGCTGAGCCCGGCCGGGCCGCGGTTGACGCTGGGCGGCGATGGCGTCGGCCTGCCGCCCTCGCGGAGGACCCCGCCATGCGCATCGCCATCGCCGCCCGCCCCTCGGCCCTAATTGCCCCGGCCCTCGTGACGTTGACCTCGATCGCCGTGGCGCTGATCGGCGTATCTCCGGCCGCCGCGACGTCCGGCTGGGGCTGCTACCGCGCCAACGCCGGTCCCGGCGATCCGCTCAACGTGCGGGCCGAGCCCTCGTCCGCCGCCCCCGTCGTCGCCACGATCGATTGGGACAGCCCCTACATCATCGCGATCGACGCGCAGGGCCTCGCCCAGGCCGACCTCTTCGAGGTGCACCGCGAGGAACTGGCGACCTGCACTCCCGGCGACGTGCCGCTCGGAGCGCGCTGGTGCCCCGTGCGCCTCTACGGTGGCGACCAGACGATCGCCGGCTGGCTGAAACGCCGCTGGGTCGACCACAGCGAGTGTCCCTGACGGCCGCAGCGGCGAGGCGAGCGGCGCGCAGGACCGCCCCACCGCCCGGCGGTGGGCAGGGCATATGACGCCGAAGTCGTGACCGAACCGTCACAACCCGCGTTCCGGCGGTGGCCTAGGGGGAAGTGCGCCGCAGTCTTCGGTTGTGTTTGCTGGCGCTTCATTTCAATCTAACGACGAATGAGCGCTCGGTGAGAAGCCATGCTGAGTCTTCGCGTCTTCGTCTCGGCGGCCGCGGCCCTTTCGGCCGCGGCATGCAGCGCCAACCTCGACGTCTTCAAGACGAAGGCGCCCGAGATCGTCGACGTCGAGGTGCCGGTCATCGTGGAGGGGCCGCCGGCGGCTTGGCAGAAGGACGCCATCGTCGGCTACGTCCGCGGCGCGTTTCGCGACCCCTACTCGATCCGGGACGCGGAAATCTCCTCCTCCGCGGTCCAGGCGGACGGCGCGTCGCCGGCGCGCACCATCGTCTGCGTCCAGCTCAACGCGCGGAACGGATTCGGCGGATATGTCGGCCGGCGCATCGTGCAGTTCGATCTCGGAGGCCGCAGCGTCCGATCGGCGTCCGAGGCCCACCCGCAATGCACCGAGATGCACGGCAAAGGCGCCGTTTATCAGCCGTTTCCCGAGCTGGAAGCGCTGTCTCGGCTCTGAGCCGGCTGCGGCAAGGCGCTCGCTTGATCCCGCGGCCCCCTTCGCCCGACATTGCGCGCATGCGCCAATGTTTCCTCTTCGCCGCCGCTCTCCTCGTGCTGAGCACACCCGTCGCCGCCGACCTCGCCGCCGACGGCGACTGGCACGAGGCGGCCGTCGCCCCGGTCGACGCGCCGGTGATGAGCACCAGTCCGTTCGGCCTCGCCGACGCCGCGCGCGGCGATGCCCCGGCGCAGGCCGCCTCGGTGCGGTATTTCCCCGCCATCGGTGCCAGCGCCGCGATGCCCGCGCCCGCTGTGATCCTGCTGCACGGCGCCGGCGGGGTGAGCCGCAGCCGGGAGGGCCGCTACGCGCGCGAGCTGGCCGGGCAGGGGGTCGCCGTCGCCGTGGTCGACGTGTTCGGCCCGCGCGACACCGGCGATTTCATCGAGCGCCTGATGACGACGACGGAGGCGATGGCCCTCGCCGACGCCTTCGCGACCCTCGCCTGGCTCGACGCCCGGCCCGAGGTCGATGCCGCACGCACGGCGCTGATCGGCTTCTCCTACGGGGCGATGTCGTCGGTCTACGCGTCCTATCGCCAGGTGGCCGAAACCTACGATCCGCCGCTGGCCTTCGCCGCGCATGTCGCCTTCTACGGCCCCTGCATCGCCCGGTTCGAGGACGTCACCACCACGGGCGCCCCGGTCCTCATGCTGTGGGGCGACCGCGACGCCATCGTCGACCCCGCCCAGTGTCGCCTCCTGGCGGACGACCTGCGGCGCGGCGGTTCCGCGGTGACCGTGCGCCACTACGATGCGCGTCATCGCTGGGACGGGTCGCAGCGGCAATGGAAGGCGCCGGTGCACATCGCCGGCTGCCGCTTCACCGTCGACGCCGACAACACCGTGCGCGACACATACTCGACGCTGACGATGACCGACGCTGCGACCCGCGCGACGATCCTCTCGCTGTGCGCCAGCCGCGACGGCTACCTGATCGGCGGCGACGAGGCGGTGCGCCGGCGCTCCAACGCCGACCTCGCGGCCTTCCTCAACCCGGTCCTGTTCCCGCACGCGCCGGACTGACGGCACCCCGACGAAAAACGCCCGCGAGGGTCTTCCCGCGGGCGTGATGTCGGTGGGGGGAGCGAGGCGGGGAGTCCGGCGTCATCGATGGGTGCCGGGTGCCGCCGGTCAGCGCGGCGGGGCGGGGATCGCCACGCGGCAGCGCCCGTCGTAGACGCGCCAGCGGTCGTACCCGTCGATGCAGACGTAGACGTTCCAGGAGATGCCGACGAAACCGGAGTCTTCCTCGACGAAATAGTAGGCGCGGGCATGGTCGCCGTTGTCGAGCTGGACTGAGCCCTCGCAGTAGCGCCGCACCAGCGGGCTGGGATTGTAGACGCTCTGGGGAAGCTCGCCGATGGCGGTGAACGTCTTCACGCGCGGGACGCGGTAGGCGGGGCTGGCGCGGTTGCTGAAGCGCAGCGCCGCGCTCACGACCGTCTTCGACGTGCAGGCCGGAACGTCTTCGTCATTCGGGCAATCAGTCGGGTCGCCCCAAATGAAGTAGTTGTTGAAGATGTTGCAACGCTTGGCCTTTTGCACCGGCTCGGCGGCGAGATCGGCGGCCTGGACCACCGGCGCCTGGCACACCAGGACGGCGGCTATAAGCGCCGCGGCGAATCGAACCATGGCCATTCCCCTTCACACACTTCGATGTGTCTGACCGAGCGCACGCCGTTTTTCAACACGCGCGAAAGAATCACGGGGGCCAGACGCGCGCTCGGGCGGGAGGCGTGTCTGGTGCGCCACAGCATCGCCCCGCCTGCCCCATATCCCGGCTCGATCCCGGCGTCGGGCGCCCGCCGTGAGGGCACCCGCGGACAGGCGCGCACAGGGGCGGGCGCCGCGCGGGGCCGGACTGCGTCGCTTTTGTCGCCGCGGAGTGCTGCCGTCGGCATTTGCCTTGCGCCATCTGCATCATACCTAAGTCCGAGACCGCTGCCGCCACGATCGCGAAAGGATGCTCCATGTCTTCCCATGCCGTGATCGAGGCGCGAGACGTCGCGTTGACGCTGGGCCGCGGCACGTCCGCGGTCGAGGTCCTGCGCGGCGTCGAACTGACGGTGGCGACGGGCCAGTCGCTCGCCATCGTCGGCCCGTCCGGCTCGGGCAAGTCGACCCTGTTGATGATCCTCGCCGGGCTGGAGCGCCCGGACCGTGGCACCGTGAGCGTGAGCGGCCGCGAGCTGACGGCCCTGTCGGAGGATGAGCTGACGGTGTTCCGGGGCCGCGAGATCGGCATCGTGTTCCAGTCCTTCCACCTGATACCGACCATGACCGCGTGGGAGAACGTCGCCGTGCCGCTGGAGCTGAGTGGGGTGGTGGATGCGCGGGACCGGGCGCTGGCCGAGCTGCGTCGCGTCGGGCTGGCGGAGCGGGCGCAGCACTACCCGGCGGAGCTTTCCGGCGGCGAGCAGCAGCGTGTGGCGGTCGCGCGGGCGCTGGCGCCGTCGCCTGCCGTCCTCCTCGCCGACGAGCCCACCGGCAACCTCGACGAGGCCACCGGGCAGGGCATCATCGACCTCATGTTCGCCGCCCAGGCCGACCGCGGGCAGACGCTGATCCTCGTCACCCACGACGCCCGCCTCGCGCAGCGCTGCGACCGGACGGTCCGCGTACACCTCGGCCGGCTCGAACCCGCCGCGCCGGCGCTCGAGGTCGGCGCGTGAGCGAGGCCGCCTTGTCGCTCCCGGCGCGACGTGCGGGCGGGCGGTTGCCGGTTCACCTCGCCTGGCGTTACGCGCTGCGGGAAATGCGGGGCGGCCTGCGGGGGTTCTACGTCTTCCTCGCCTGCATCGCGCTCGGCACGGCGACGATCGCGGCCGTCAATTCGCTGTCGCACGGGCTGGTCCAGGGTATCACGGCGGAGGGGCAGTCGCTGCTGGGCGGCGACGTCAGCTTTTCGCTGATGCATCGCCAGGCGCGACCGGAGGAGGCGGCCTTCTTCGCCGAGAACGGCCGGCTGTCGACCGTGGCGACGCTGCGCGCGATGGCCCGTCCGGCGAGCGGCCGGCAGATGCTGGTCGAGTTGAAGGCGGTCGACGGCGCCTATCCGCTCTACGGCGACCTGCGGCTCGATGACGGCCGCACCGCCGCCGAGGCGTTCGCGGCGGCGCCGCCGGGCCGGGTGCCGATCCTCGTCGACGCGACGCTGCTGACCACGGCCGACGTCGCCGTCGGCGAAGACGTCGAGATCGGGCGGGCGACGGCGCGCATCGTGGGCGTGATCGAGCGCGAGCCGGACCGCCTGTCGGGCGGGTTGGCGTTCGGCCCTCGCGTGATCATGCCGCTCGCGGGGCTGGAGACGACCGGGCTGGTGACCACCGGCAGCCTGGTCCGCTGGCACTATCGGATCCGTGGCGAGGACGCGCCGTTCTCCGACAAGACCCTCGACCGCCTCGTCGAGAGCGCGCGGGCGGACTTCCCCCTTGCCGGGTGGCGGGTCGAGACCCGTCTCGACGCGGCGCCGCGCCTGCGCGAATCGATCGAGCGGTTCGCGCAATTCCTGACGATCGTCGGGCTCACGTCGCTGGCCGTGGGTGGGGTCGGCGTGGCGAATTCGGTGCGCGCCTATCTGGGCCGCAAGCGGATGCAGATCGCCACCTTCCGCGCGCTGGGCGCCACGCGGCGGTTCGTCACGACGCTCTATCTGCTGCAGATCGCCATCCTGGCGGCGATCGGGATCGCGATCGGCGTCCTCCTGGGAGCCGCGGCGCCGCCGATCGCGGCGATTTTCCTCGCCGGCATCCTGCCCGTGTCGGCGTTGAACACCGTGTTTCCGGGCGCGCTGGCGCTGGCGGCCCTGTTCGGCGCGCTGACGGCGCTGACCTTCGCACTGCTGCCGCTGGCGCGGGCCGACCGCATCCGGCCGATCGTGCTCTTGCGCGGCGATGCCGACCACGCCGTCGGCACCCCGGCGGGGTTCGCGGTGGCCGCGCTCGGCTCCGGCGTGCTGTTGGCGGCCCTCGTCATCCTCACCGCCTACGACCGCTGGCTCGCGCTCTACTACGTGGTCGGCGCGATCGCGGTCTTCGGCATGTTCCGCGGCGTGTCCGTGGTCATCATGGCGATCGCGGCACGGGTGCCGCGCAGCCGGCGCACCACCGTTCGCATGGCGATCGCCAACATGCACCGGCGCGGGGCGCTGACGCCGACGGTCACGCTCTCGCTCGGCCTCAGCCTGACGCTGCTGGTGGCGCTGTCGCAGATCGACGGCAACCTGCGCCAGACCCTGACCTCGACCCTCCCGGACCAGGCGCCGAGCTTCTTCTTCGTCGACATTCAGAGCGGCCAGCGCGACGCCTTCCTGGCCGAGCTGGACGCGATCGCGCCGGAGGCGACGGTCCGGGCGCAGCCGATGCTGCGGGGGCGGATCGTCTCGATCGACGGCGTCTCATCCGAGGACTGGCCGGAGACGGAGGCGGCCTGGGTGCTGAAGGGCGACCGCGGGATCACCTATGCCGCGCAACTGCCCGAGGGCAGCGAACTGGTGGACGGGCGGTGGTGGGACGCCGACACCACGCGCAAGGAGGTCTCCTTCGCGGCGAACCTTGCCGAGGAGCTGGGTGTGGGCGTCGGCGATACGTTGCGGGTCAACGTGCTCGGCCGGGAAATGGACGCCGAGATCACCAACCTGCGCACGGTGGATTGGGATTCGCTGACCATCAACTTCGTGATGATCTTCTCGCCGAACGTGTTCGCCGGCGCGCCGCACGCGCATCTCGCGACCCTCGCATTGCCCGGCGGCGGAGACGAGACCACCGAGCTCGACATCCTGCGCCGGATCACCGATGCCTTTCCGACGGTCACCAGCATTCGCGTGAAGGATGCGTTGGCGGCGGTGAACGGGATCGTCGCCGACCTCGTCCTGGCGGTGCGCGTCGCCGCGTCGATCACCTTGTTCTCGTCGATCCTGGTGCTGGCGGGGACGCTGGCTGCGAGCCACCGAAGCCGGATCTACGATGCCGTGATCCTCAAGACGCTGGGCGCACGGCGGCGGACGCTGCTGCTGGCCTACGGGCTCGAATATGTGCTTCTGGGCGCGGCGGCGGCGGTGTTCTCGGTCGTCGCCGGCTCGCTCGCGGGCTGGTTCATCGTGGCCGACCTCATGGAGATCGACTTCGTCTTCATGCCCGGCGCGGCGCTGGCGGCCGTCTTGCTGGCGATCGTGGTGACGGTCGGCCTCGGCCTCCTGGGCACGTGGCGGGCGCTGGGCGAGCGGCCCGCCACCGTGCTGCGCACCCTGTAGCGCGCCGGCCGGGGGAGGTTGGGAGCGCCGTGGGCTGCGCTCCCGGCGCTCAGTCGGCGAGGTGCGGGACCGACCAGAAGAAGGTCTCGCCCGAGGAATCGTCCACGCCGTCGTTGTCGGTGACGAGGTAGCCGGTGCCGTCGGCACCGATCGCGAGGCCCTCCACCTTGTCGACGATGTAGCCGTGGAAGGCTGCCATGTCGGGCAGGAGGTCACGCACGAGGGTCTTGTCGACCTCCGGCAGCTCGCCTTCCAGGGACGCCGGCTTCAGCGCGGCGAGCGGCACCGAGTAGATGCGCTTCACCTCGGCGGCCGAGCCGATCTGGTTGTCGCGCTCCAGGATGTAGGCGAGGTCGCCGTGGACGGCGATGTCGGAGAGGCCCATCCAGCCGGTCTCGGCGTCGTCGAGCGGGTAGTGGACGCCGCCCCATGCGCCGGTCGCCGGCGTATAGGCGACGAGCTTGACCATGCCCTTCGGGTCGTCGCCCCACTCGCGCTGGATCGTCACCCACAGCGTGCCGTCGACCATCGCGACACCCTCGGCGCCGAAGCGCTTCTCGCCTTCGAGGAGCACCGGCGGGAACGGCACCGCCGCGACGATGGCGCCGCCGGCGTCCACGTGGAGGAGCTGGTGCGGCACGTCCTTGTCGGTGTTGCCCTCGGAGGCGAGCCAGAAGCCGCCCTCGCCG
Source organism: Acuticoccus sp. I52.16.1 (assembly GCF_022865125.1). Taxonomy (NCBI): domain Bacteria; kingdom Pseudomonadati; phylum Pseudomonadota; class Alphaproteobacteria; order Hyphomicrobiales; family Amorphaceae; genus Acuticoccus; species Acuticoccus sp. I52.16.1. The sequence goes on from NZ_CP094828.1 coordinate 3,690,173, forward strand.
TCGAGCGTGATGCCCTCGAGGTCGAGCTTCTCGGCCGGCGCGCCGTCGCGGGTGACGGGGAGCGCGTCGGTGATGATCGCGGGGGTCTGCGTCGCGTCGATGGTGAAGATCGTCGGCTGCGTGGCGTAGAAGGAATCGTTCACCGCGTAGAGCGTGCCCGGCGCGTCCGGGTCGGTGGCGAGGCCGGAGAGGGCGCCCCAGCCGATCGGCGGCGTCGCCTCGGCGTCCGACATGATCGTCGGGTAGGTCGGCGCGGCGTCCTCGAGGCGGTAGATCATGACGTGCGAGCGCGCGCCGCCGTCCTCGCCGAGGTCCGCCTCGTTGGCCGTGACGAGAAGGCCGCGGGCCGGGATCGCCACCGCGCCCTCCGGCGCGATGCCCGAGGGGAGCAGGCCGACGAGGGTCGGCGTGTCGGCCGAAAGGTCGAACACCGCGACCGCCGAGCCGCGCTCGGAGAGGGCGAAGAGGTAGGCCGTCTCGTCGAACACGGCGAACGCGAGGCCCTCCGGCTCGCCGCCTTTGTTCTCGGAGCGCTTCTCCGGGTAGTGGCCGGTGCGGGCGAGCGCATACTCGATCTCGGTGCCCGAATCCCAGACGACGTTGCCCTCGCGGTCGAAGATGGAGACCGTGCGGCTGCCCCCCTCGTAGTCGCCCTCGTTGGCGACGGCGATGTGGTTCTCGTCGATCCACACCACCGCGTCCGGCTCGCGCTTGGCGCTGATCGACCCGGTGAAGGAAAGCGCGCCCTCTTCGGCGACGTCCACCCCGTCGAGCCTGACCGACCCGGCGGAGAAGTGCGACAGGATCGTCCCGTCGGCGCCGACGATGACGATGTGGTTGTTCTCCTGAAGCGTCACCGCGATGTCGCCGGCGGCGTTGATGGAGACGAACTCCGGTTCCGGGTCCTCCGGCGCGATCTCCGCGAGGCCGGTCATGTCGACCGTCTTCAGTCCGGCACAGTCGGGCCCCGCGTTGGCGAGCGGAACGATGACGAGACTGCCGGCGGGCATCTGCGGGATGACGCCGTCATCGAGGTCCTCGTCGCGCTCGTTCTCGATGGCGACGGCGAGGAAGCGGCCGTCCGGCGCGACGGCGATGGAATCGGGCTGCCCGCCGAGAGCGCAGGACGCGGTGACCTCCTTGGTGGCGAGGTCGATCACCTTGAGGAGGCCGGACGGGGCCGTGTAGCTCTCTGACGTGTTGACCGCGGCAATCGCCTTGCCGCCGACGACCGCGACCGACGTCGGCTCGCCGCCGAGGTCGACCGAGCCGCCCGGCGCCGGGTTCGCGGGGTCGGTGATGTCGACGATGCCGAGGGCGCCGAGGGGGCTGTCGGAATAGACCACCGTCATCCCGTCGGCGGTGGCGGCGATGATCTCGGCCGAGGTCTCGGTCGCCGGGTCGGCGCCCTCGGGCAGGTTCAGCGGCACCTCGAAGGCGGCGATGCGATTGAACGCCTCCGCCTGCGCCTGACCCGCCACGGCGCACAACAGCGCCGCAGTCACAAGAGACGTCGTCTTCATCGCGATCCCCTTATTTCGTCTGCGCGACGTGTTAGGGCCGATTGGTGATACGTTTATGACGGTCCTGTGTCGTCACGCGAAACGACCGGGCGCGGCCCGCTCAGCGTTGGCATTGCGGGCAGAAGAAGGTGGAGCGGCCGCCCTGGACGATGCGCGCCACCGTGCCGTCGCAGGCGGGGCGCGGGCAGGGGTCCTCCTCGCGCCCGTAGACGGCGAACGTGTGCTGGAAGCGCCCCAGCGAGCCGTCCGCCGCCACATAGTCCCGCAGCGACGAGCCGCCGGCGGCGATCGCCTCCTCGATGACGGTGACGATCGCCGCCGTCAGGCGCACCAGCGCCGCGCCCGGCCGCCCGTCCTGGCGGACCAGCGTTCCCGCCAGCCTGCGCGGCGACAGCTTCGCGCGCCACAGCGCCTCGCAGACGTAGATGTTGCCGAGGCCGGCGATCACCCGCTGGTCCAGCAGCGCGGCCTTCAGCGGCGTCTTCTTGCCCGCCAGCGCCTTGGCGAGGCTCCCGGCGGTGACGCCCCCCGCCACCGGCTCGGCCCCGAGGTGGGCGAAGTAGGGGTGCTGGTCGAGGAGGGCGGTGTCGGCCAGCGTCATGAAGCCGAAACGGCGCGGGTCGTTGTAGATGATCGTCGCCCCGTCGAGTTCGAGCGTCACGTGATCGTGCGCGGCGATCTTGCCCTTGGGGTAGACGAATTGCCCCGGCGGCAGCAGCCCCTCCACACGGAAGGCGCCCGACATGCCGAGATGGGCGATCAGGGTCGTCCCGTCGTCGAGCCCGGCGAGCAGGTACTTGGCCCGCCGGCCCAGCCGCTCGACGCGCCGACCGGTGAGCCGTGCCGCGAAGCCGGGCGGAAAGGGGAAGCGCAGATCCGCCCGCGCCAGGCGGACCGCCTCGATCCGCCGGCCCTCCATCACCGGCGCCAGACCGCGGCGAACCGTCTCCACCTCGGGAAGCTCAGGCATTCGTTGCACCTTTCCATGGCCCCGCGGGGCCGAGGCCGCTATGTGTTCCGCCGACTGATTGGAAAGGCGACCCACATGGAAACGTCCTTCGGCTTCCGCACCGTCCCGGTCGAGGAGAAGCAGGGACTCGTCAACCGCGTATTCGACACCGTCGCAAGCCGCTACGACGTGATGAACGACGCGATGTCGGGCGGGCTCCACAGGGTGTGGAAAGACGCCATGGTCTCCTGGCTCGGCGCGCCCCGCCGTCCGGCCCGGCCGTTCAACGTGGTCGACGTCGCCGGCGGTACGGGCGACATCGCCTTCCGTATCGCCCGCGGGATCGAGCAGAACGGCGCCATCACCGTGTGCGACATCAACACCGAGATGCTGATCGAGGGCACCAAGCGCGACGCCAAGCGCATCCGGCCGACGACGCCGTGCCGCTTCGTCACCGCCAATGCCGAGGAGATGCCGCTGCCGACCGGCTCGCAGGACGTCTACACCATCGCCTTCGGCATCCGGAACGTGACGCGCCGGCAGAAGGCGCTGGACGAGGCGTTCCGGGTTCTGAAGCGTGGCGGGCGCTTCATGTGCCTGGAGTTCAGCCATGTCGACATTCCGGTGATGGACAAGATCTACGATCGCTACTCCTTCGCCATGATCCCCCGCATGGGCCAGCTCATCGCCGGCGACGGCGAGCCCTACCGCTATCTCGTGGAATCGATCCGCACCTTCCCCAATCCGGGGCGCTTCGCGGCGGAGATCGAGAAGGCGGGCTTCTCGCAGGTGCAGGTGCGCAAGTTCACCGGCGGCGTCGCGGCGATCCACTCGGCGTTCAAGATCTGATGGCACTGCTGCCCTACTGGCGCTTCCTGAGGGCCGGCTTCGTCCTGGCGCGCGAGGGCGTGTTCGCCATCGTGCCGCTGGACGACGCGCCCGCCTCGGCGAAGTTCGCCATCCGGCTGATCCGCATCATCGAGCGCCCGTCCGCCCGCCGGCGCGACATGGCCGCCCGCCTCAGCCAGGCGTTCGACCGGCTGGGGCCGTCCTACATCAAGCTGGGCCAGTTCCTCGCCACCCGCGCCGACGTCGTCGGCGAGGAGGTCGCCGGCGAGCTGGCGCTCCTGCAGGATCAGGTGCCGCCGGTGCCCGACGAAGCGGCGCGTGCCGCGATCGAGTCCGGCCTCGGCGCGCCGATCGACACCATCTTCTCCGAGTTCGGCGAGTGCATCGCCGCGGCGTCGATCGCCCAGGTCTACCGCGCCAAGCTGACGGACGTGCGGGGCGAGCGCGAGGTGGCGGTGAAGGTGCTGCGGCCGGGCGTGGCGCGCCGCTTCGAGAAGGACCTCGAGGCCTACTATACCGCCGCCCGCTTCGTGGAGCGCTTCATGCCGAGCGCGCGGCGGCTGCGGCCCGTCGCCGTCGTCGACACGCTGGCCGCCTCCGTCCGGTTCGAGATGGACCTGCGCCTGGAAGCGGCCGCCATGTCCGAGATGGCGGAGAACATCGTCGAGGACGAGCTCTTCCGCGTGCCGCGCGTCGAGTGGGCCCGCACCGCCCGCACCGTGCTGACGATGGAGTGGATCGACGGCATCAAGCTGTCGCGCGTCGGCGAGTTGCGCGAGGCGGGACACGACCTGCCGGACCTCGGCCGCAACGTGTTGCAGACCTTCCTGCGCCACGCCGTGCGCGACGGCTTCTTTCACGCCGACATGCACCAGGGGAACCTCTTCGCCGAGGCGGACGGGACGCTCGTCGCGGTCGACCTCGGCATCACCGGCCGCCTCACACGCGAGGAGCGGGGCTTCCTGGCCGAGATCCTCTACGGCTTCATCGAGCGGGACTATCACCGCGTCGCCGAGGTTCACTTCCGCGCCGGCTACGTGCCGATGACGCAGGACGTCGACCTCTTCGCCCAGGCCCTGCGCGCGGTGGGCGAGCCGATCCGCGACGCCACCGCCGCCGAGCTTTCGATGAGCCGCCTGCTGGCCCAGCTCTTCGAGACGACCGAACTCTTCCAGATGACCACCCAGCCGCAGCTCATCATGCTGCAGAAGACGATGGTGGTGGTCGAAGGTGTCGCCCGCTCGCTCGACCCGCAACTCAACATCTGGCACACCGCCGAGCCCGTCGTGCGCGACTGGATGGTCGCCGAGCTGGGGCCGGGCGCCACGGTGCGCAAGGCGCAGGATTCGTTCTCGGCGATCACCCGCGCGGCGCTCGCCGCCCCCCAGCTCGCCGAGCGGATGGAGCGTCTGTCGAAGGACTTCGAGGTGGCGCTGGAGAAGGGCCTGCCGATCTCCGATCGCTCCATCGAAGAGCTGGGCCGTTACGCCTTCGCCCGCTCCTTCGTGCGCGTCGGTGCCCTGTGGCTCGGCGCCGTCAGCCTCGCGGTGCTGGCCTGGAACTCGTTCTGACCGCGCCGCGCCGCGTCGGCCGGGCGCGCGCCGTGGTGCGACGCGCGCCCGTGCCTTCGAGGGTGTGGTAGGCGTCAGCCCAGCGTCGGCATCGAGAACTGGGCGTCGGCGCGCATGCCGGTGGGCCAGCGCATCGTCGTCGTCTTGATGCGGGTGTAGAACCGCACACCCTCCATGCCGTGCATCGCATGGTCGCCGAAGATGGAGTCCTTCCAGCCGCCGAACGAGTGGAAGGCCATCGGCACCGGGATCGGCACGTTGATGCCCACCATGCCGACCTCGATGTCCTGCGCGAACGACCGCGCCACGTCGCCGTCGCGCGTGAACACCGCCGTCCCGTTGGCGAAGTGGTGGCCGTGGATGAGGTCGACCGCGTCCTGATACGAATTGCGCCGCACCACGGAGAGGACCGGGCCGAAGATCTCCTCCTGCCAGATCGTCATGTCGGGGGTGACGCCGTCGATCAGCGTCGGGCCGACATAGTAGCCGTTCTCGTAGCCCTGCGGCGGGGTGAAGGTGCGGCCGTCGACGACGATCTTGGCCCCTTCCGCCTCGCCCTTCTCGATGTAGCCGAGGATCTTCTCCTGCGCGGCCTTGGTGACGACCGGGCCCATCTCGGACGTCTTGTCGCTCGCCGGGCCGACCTTCAGCGCCTCGATCTTCGGCACCAGCTTCTCGATCAGCGCGTCGGCCACCTGGTCCGTCACCGGGACCGCGACCGAGACCGCCATGCAGCGCTCGCCGGCGGAGCCGTAGGCCGCGCCCATCAGCGCGCCGACCGCCATGTCGAGGTCGGCGTCGGGCATCACCACCATGTGGTTCTTCGCCCCGCCCAGCGCCTGGCAGCGCTTGCCGTTCGCCGTCGCGGTCTTGTGGATGTAGGAGGCGATCGGCGTCGAGCCGACGAACGAGACGGCCTTCACGTCCGGGCTCTCTAGGATGGCGTCCACCGCCTCCTTGTCACCCTGCACGACGTTGAAGACGCCGGCGGGGAGGCCGGCCTCGGTCAGCCATTCGGCGATCAGGAGCGAGGCGGAGGGGTCGCGTTCGGACGGCTTCAGGATGAAGCAGTTGCCGCAGGCGAGGGCCACCGGGAACATCCACATCGGCACCATCGCCGGGAAGTTGAACGGGGTGATGCCGGCGACGACGCCGAGCGGCTGGCGCACAGAGAACGAGTCGACGCCCGTGCCGACGTTGGCCGAGAAGTCGCCCTGCAGGTGGGTCGGGATGCCGACCGCGAACTCGACCACCTCGAGGCCGCGGGTGACTTCGCCCAGCGCGTCCTCGTGCGTCTTGCCGTGCTCGGCGGAGATCGCCTCGGCGAGCTGGTCGCCGCGGTCCCACAGGATGGACTTGAAGCGGTCGAGGATGCGCGCGCGGCGCAGCGGCGGCGTCGCGGCCCAGGCCGGCCACGCCGCCTTGGCGTCGGCGATCACGGCGCCCACCTCGGCCGTCGAGGCGAGCGCCACCGTCTTCTCGCTCTCGCCCGTGGCGGGGTTCCAGACCGGCTGGCTGCGGCCCGAGGTGCCGGCGACGCGGCTGCCGCCGATATAGTGTGCGATCTCGCTCATCAGAATCCTCCGAGGGTGTTTCCGCCTCTTATTGGGACGCTCAAAACTGAATATAAAGGGCCAGATCTGGCGCTCCGTTATACGTAGATTGCCATAAGTGGGGAGGGCGCGCGATGGACTGGAACGATGCCAAGCACTTCCTCGCCGTGGCGCGCGAGGGGCAGGTGCTCGCCGCGGCCGGCCGACTCGGCATCAGTCAGGCGACGCTGTCGCGCCGCATCGCCGCGCTCGAGGAGGCGGTCGGCGCGCGCCTCTTCGCGCGGTCCACCCGCGGCGCCGCGCTGACCGACGCGGGCCGTCTCTTCCTGGAGACGGCCGAGCGGGTCGAGGCGGAGATGCTGGCTGCCGCCGAGCGGCTGAAGGCGGTCGAGGCGGCGCCGGGCGGGACCGTGCGGATCGGCGCGCCGGACGGGCTGGGTAGCGCCTACCTGGCGCCGCGGCTGGGGCTCCTCGGGGCGCGCTATCCGGCGCTCAGGGTGCAACTCGTGCCGCTGACGCGCAGCTTCTCGCTGTCGCAGCGCGAGGCGGACGTCGCCATCATGATCGGCCGGCCGCAGAAGGGCCGGCTGCGGGCGCGGCGCCTGGCGGACTACACGCTGGGCCTCTACGCGACACGCGACTACCTCGCCGCACACGGGACGCCGCAGCGGGTCGAGGACCTCGCCCGCCACCGCCTCGTCGGCTATGTCGACGACCTGATTCCGACGGCCGAGCTGAATTATGCCGAGGAGGTGTGGCGCGGCTGGACCTCGGCGTTCGAGGTGGCGACCGCGATCGGCCAGCGCGAGGTGGTCGCCTCGGGCGCCGCCATCGGCCTGTTGCACGACTTCATGGTGGCGGCGGATCCGCGCTTCGTGCCGCTGCTGGCGGACCGCAAGCCGGTGCGCAGCTACGTCGCCGTCTGGCACGAGAACCTCGCCGGCTCGCGGCGTCTGTCGGCGGTGGTCGACTTTCTCGCCGAGCAGATGAAGCGCGAGCGGGCGCTCTTCAGTCCGGGATCGTGAGGCCGCGGGCGCCGCTCGCCGCGATCGCCTGATGGATGAAGCCATCGACGCGGGCGCGCGTGAGGAACCCGTCGAGGTCCGGGACGATCTCGGCGAGGGCGGCGGGGACGGCCATCGCCTGGTGGGCACTCGCCAGAGCCTCGGCGAGGACGACGGCGTCCTCGGAGCCGCCGAAGCGGGCCGTCAGCGTTGCGCGCACGCCCGCGACCGCGTCGCCCTCGCCGGCGGCGAAGCGGTCCATCGAGGCGCCGGGGCTGTCGGCCCGCACCACGGTGGCATGGCGGATCGTCTTGTCGAGGTGGAGGTCGTAGGCCGACCCGGCGGCCGACAGGATCGTCATCCCTGGCGCGTCGACGAAGGCGGGCGTCGCCGGGCCGCCGGGCCGCACGGCGTAGGTGGTGTCGATCGTCACGTACGGGCGGGAGAAGGCGACGCGGTCGGCACGCGCCGGGTCGACCGCGAGGAATGCGACCGACCACGCGCCGCCGGCGGCGGCGTCCACCACCTTGCCGGCGCCGGGGTAGAGGACCGGCTCCAGCGGCACGCCGATCTCCTCCGCGAGCCGACCGGCGAGCGCCGGGCCGACGCCGCGGAGGCGCCCGCCGTCCTCCTGCACCAGCGCCTTGTTGCCGGTATTGATCGCCGCGCGCAGGCGGCCGGACGGCGCGAGCACGCCCCGAAGATCTCTCATGCGCGAGCGCCCGTTCGGCACCGGCTCACGCGCCCTTCCACTCCTTGGCGCGGGCGAGGGCCCCCTGGCGCAGGATCGCGATGTCGACGTCGACGGCGGTGAACAGGCTGCCGGCCTCGTCGATCTCGCGGTTCCATTCCTGGCTGAGCGACAGGAAGCCGGCGGGCTTGCCGGCGGCCTTGATGCGCTTCACCGCGTCCAACACGGCGGCCTTCACCTCGGGATGCTGCGGGTTCTCGGGGTGTCCGAGGCTGGCGGCGAGGTCGGCCGGGCCGATGAAGATGCCGTCGACACCGTCCACCGCGCAGATCGCGTCCAGCTCGTCGAGGGCGCTCTTGGTCTCGACCTGGAGGAGGAGGCAGATGTCGTCACGGGCGGCCGCCGCGTAGCCCTCGATCGCGCCGAAGCCGGTGGCGCGGGTGAGACCGGCGACGCCGCGGATACCGTGCGGCGGGTAGGCGACGGAGGCGGCGGCGAGCTTGGCCTCTTCGGCGTTCTGGATCTGCGGCACCAGCAGGGTCTGCGCCCCGCAGTCGAGCAGCTTCTTGATCTCGGCGACGTTGAGCGAGGTCGGCCGCACGATCGGCGTCACCGGATAGGAGGCGACCGCCTGGAGGAGCGGCAGCACCGAGATCGGGTCGAGCGCGGCGTGTTCGGTGTCGAACAGGAGCCAGTCGTAGCCGCAGCCGGCCAGCATCTCGGCGACGCTGGAGTCGGACATCGAGCACCACAGGCCGATCTGCCGCTCGCCGCGTTGGATGGCGGCTTTGAACTTGTTTCTGCGCAGGTCCATGGGGTTCCTCAGTATTTTATCTTGGCGAGCCGGCGCAGGTCGTCGGGCGTCGTCGAGGGGAGGTCGAAGAATTCGAGATAGGCCGGTATTTGTTCGAACAACATATCCGTGCCGATCTGCGTGGAGCAGCCCTTCGCCCGCGCGGCGGCGAGGAAGGGCGTCTCCTCCGCTTTCATAACCACTTCGCCGATGAATGTGGAGCGATCGACGTGGGTCAGATCCATCGGCAACGGGTCGCCGGGGGTCATGCCCATCGGGGTGGCGTTGACGGCGATGTCGAACCCGGCCGGGTCGCGGGTTTCGGTCTCGACGGTGAGGGTGGGGTAGTGCGCCTTGAGGTTGGTCGCCAGCCGCTCGGCGGAGGCGGCGCGCGCGTCGGTGACGGCGAGGCGGGTGGCTCCGGCCTTGGCGGCCGAGGCGGCGATCGCCGAGCCGACCCCGCCGGCGCCGACGACGATCACCGACGCACCGGCGAACGAGCGGCCCTTGTGCTCTACCCCGCGCACGAAGCCCTCGCCGTCGAACATGTCGCCGATCAGGCGGCCCCCGGCGTCCCGCTTCACCGCGTTGCAGGCACCGCAGACTTTGACGGTGGTCGACACCTCGTCGAGGAGGTCCACCACGCTCACCTTGTGGGGCATGGTGATCAGCGCGCCGGCGATGTTGGTGAGGCGGAAGACGAGCGGCAGGAAGGCGGGGAAATCCGCCGCCTCGCACCCCATCGGCATGACGCAGACGTCGATGTCGCGGTCGGCGAAGTAGGGGTTGTAGATCATCGGCGCCTTGAAGCTCTCGGTCGGCACGCCGAGGTGCGCGATCAGCTTGGTGTGGCCCGAGATCAGCCGCGTCATCCCCGTCCCTCCAGGTGGACCGGCGCGCCGGTCGCGGCCGATGTCTTGACGGCTTCGATGACCTCGAGCGCCGCGAGGCCGTCGCGCCCCGTCACCTTCGGCGGCGCCTCGCCGCGCACCACGGCGCCGAACTGCTCCATCTGGACCACCAGCGGGTCGGCGAAGGGGTAGGGGAAGCGGGTCGCGGCGATCGGCTCCCACCAGGAGCGCTTCGCCGGGTTGGTCCAGAGCGAGAGGCTGGGGATCGCCAGGGAGGCGTGGGTGCCGGCGAGCCAGTAGCAATCCTCGGAGGTCGCCGGGTAGACCGGGTTCTCGCTCGCGGTCAGCTCCCACGACCACGGGGTGACGGCGGTGTCGCAGATGTTGACGGTGCCGAGGGTGCCGGAGGCGAACTTGAGGAGGACGACCGCGGTCTCCTCCACCTCGTTGCCGCGCACCGCGTTGGATTCCATCGCCATGACGCTGACCACCGGGCCGACCAGCATGTGCAACAGGTCGATGTCGTGGGCGAGGTTGAGGTAGACCGGCCCGGCGCCCTTCATGCGGCGCCAGGGCGTCTCGAAATAGTCGTCCGGCTTCATGAACCAGGTGGTCGCCTGGACGCTGGCGATGGTGCCGAGGCGGCCCTCGTCGACCAGCTCTTTCGCCTTGTCCATCAGCGGGTTGTGGCGGCGGTGGTGGCCGGCGGCGAGCGGCACGCCCGCCGCCTCCGCCGTCTCCACCAGGCGCCGCGCCTCGGAAAGGTCGCTCGCCAGCGGCTTCTCGACCAGCACCGGCTTGCCCGCCGCTATGCACGCCAGCCCACCCTCGACATGGACCTGGTTGGGGGTGGCGAGGACGATCCCGTCGACGTCGTCGCGCGCGATCAGCTCGCCGAGCGATGCCGTCCAGGGAACGCCGTGCTTGTCGGCGACCGGGCGGCCGATCGCCTCGGCCGGGTCGGCGATCGCCGTCAGCACCACGCCTTCGGCGATGGCGATCGCGTCGGCATGGCGCGAGCCGATGAGGCCCGCCCCCGCGACACCGAGGCGAGCCGGCGTCACGCCGACGCCTCTGCCGCGGCGGCGAGGTTGGCGATGCGGCGCACCGCGGCCTCGTAGCCCTCGATCCCGAAGCCGACGATCACGCCGTCGGCCCGCAGCGAGATGTAGGAGTGATGGCGGAAGCTCTCGCGCTTGTGGACGTTGGAGATGTGAACCTCGATGACGGTGCCCTCGAAGGTGTTGAGCGCATCGAGGATCGCGACGGAGGTGTGCGTGTAGGCGCCGGCGTTGATGGCGATGCCGCACGAGGTGCCGCGCGCCTCGTGGATCCAGTCGACGAGCTGTCCCTCGTGGTTGGATTGCAGGAGGCGGACCTCGAACCCCGCGGGGCAGGCGGCGCGGCAGTTGGCCTCCACGGTCTCGAGCGTGTCGTGCCCGTAGATGTGCGGCTGGCGCTTGCCGAGTAGGTTGAGGTTGGGGCCGTTCAGGATGGTGATCAGGCGGCTCATGGCAGGCTCGGGTGGCGTGAGGGGTCGGTCGTGGTCGGGTGACGGGTCATCGCAGGGCCGCCGGCAGGGTGTCCGCGAGGCGTTGGCGCAGGGCCTGCCCGGTCCGCTCGATGTGGGCGGCGAGGAGGGCGCTGGCGGCCTCGGCGTCGCGCGAGGTGGCGGCGGCGGCGATCGCGGCGTGTTCGGCCGAGACGTCGCGCTGATCCTGCGCGCTCGCCAGGAAGAGGCGGCGGTAGCGGTCGTTCATATTCATCAAGGTGCGGTGGAAGCTGAGGAGGAGCGGCATGTCGCACCGGTCGATCAGCGCCTTGTGGAAGGCGTTGTGCGCCACCTCCCAGGCCTCCACGCTCGCCTCGTCGCCCGGCACGCGGATGGTGTGGTTGAGGCGGTAGAGCGCGGCGGTCACGTCTGTCTCCCAGTCGAGCCCGCCGTTGGCGATGGCGCCGCGCAGGGCCAGCGGCTCCAGCTCCATACGCAGGCGCGTCACCTCGTCGAGATTGGCGAGCGAGATCGGCGCGACGGTGTACCCCTTCTGCTCCTCGGCGACCAGCAGGCCGTCGGCGACGAGGCGGGTGACGGCCTCGCGCAGGGACGAGACGCTGATGCCGTACTCGTCGCGCAGGCGGTCGAGCTTGAGTTTGGTGGACGGGGCGAGGCGGCCGAGCAGGATCGCCTCGCGCAGCTCGTCGGCGACGCGTCCGGCGACGGTCGCTTTGCTCTTTCCGCTGCCTGCCGCGCTGCGCATCGGTCTCATCCCCAGGTCGGGGGAGGGTCTAACACCGACTGTCGATCTTCTGCAATAAAATCGTTTTCTTAATCGACTGTCGATATGGTCTGGACATTGCGGATGATCGTTGGCAGAAGCGGTGGTGCGCGGCATCGCCTGAATATGCCGACGCCAAAGTCATGTGCGAAGGCATCTGGGAGGAGACCAATGACCATTTCGCTCAAGCGCGGGCTGCTTGCCGGCGCCGCCACCGCCCTACTGTCCGCGACGCTCGCCACCGGCGCCCTCGCCCAGGACAAGGTGCAGATCCGCCTGTCAGCGGTCAGCTCGGAGACCGACCAGCGCGCCGTCGCGCTCTCCGAGAAGTTCGGCCCCGCCGTGTCGGACTTCGCCAGCTACGAGCCGCACTACAACGCCACCCTCTTCGCCCAGGGCGCCGAGCTGGAAGCGATCGCCACCGGCGACCTCGAGATGTCGATCACCTCCGCGCAGGAGCTGGCGACCTTCTTCCCCGAATTCTCGATCTTCACCGCCGGCTACGTCCTGCAGGACGCGCAGCACCAGGTGGACGTCTTCAACGACGCGCTGTTCGACGATTTCAAGCAGAAGGCCGAGGACGAGCTGGGCGTGATCCTGCTGGCGCCGATGTATCTCGGCCGCCGCCAGGTGAACCTGCGCCAGTGCCCGGACGAGCTGAAGGTCACGACGCCGGCCGACCTCGCGGGCGTCAACCTGCGCATGCCGGGCACCGACGCGTGGCAGTTCCTGGGCCGCGCGCTGGGCGCCAATCCGACGCCGATGTCCTTCACCGAGGTGTACACCGCCCTGTCCTCCGGCGCGGTCGACGGGCAGGACAACCCGCTGCCGACGGTCGTCGACGCCAAGTTCTACGAGGTCACCTGCCAGGTGGCGCTCACCTCGCACCTGGTGGACTGGAACTTCATCGCCTTCTCCAAGGCGGTGTTCGAGAGCCTGACCGAGGAGCAGCAGCAGGCGGTGCGGGACGCGGCCTGGGCCGCGGCGGACTTCGGCCGCGAGAACCAGCTCCAGAAGGAGGAGGAACTCGTCTCCTTCCTGGAGGAGAACGGCCTGACGATCTACGAGCCGGACGTCGCCGCCTTCCGCAAGCACGTCCAGGAGGAGTACCTCAGCTCCGACTTCGCCTCGAGCTGGCCGGAGGGTCTCCTCGAGAAGATCAACGCGCTCGGCCACTGATGCCGGCGCCGGGAGGGCGAGGGTACCCATGCGGCTGATCGCGCGGATCTTCTCCCACCTGACGGAGGGGGTGGCGGCCTTGATGATGGCCGCCATCTTCGTCACGTTCGTCCTGCAGATCGCGGTGCGCTACATCGTCGGCTCGGCGTGGTTCTCCGGGACCTTCGGCCATGTGGTCGACGCCGCGTCCTTCGGCTGGACGCTCGAACTCATCATGGTGCTGTGGCTGTGGACGATCTTCTTCGGCAACAGCTTCATCGTGCGCGAGCGTGACCACGTCACGTTCGAAATCATCTACTTTGCCGTCGGCCCGCAGGTGCGGCGCGTCTTCGTCATCGTCGGCGCCCTCACCATCATGGCCGCGCTGTGGCTGTCGATCGAGCCGACCTACGGCAAGATGCGGATCCTGCGGATCAAGTCTTCGGCCACGCTGCCGGTGAAGATGCTGCCGATCTACTCGATCTACTTCCTGTTCCTGGCCGTCGTCGGGCTGCGCTACGGCTGGCGCCTCGTCGAGGTGATCCGCCACGGCGTCGGCCGCGAGCCGCACCACCATCTCGAGACCACGGACTGATGAGCGTCGAGCTACTCATCCTCGTCGGCACGCTGTTCCTGCTGGCGGGCATCGGCGTGCCGATCGCCTACGCGATCATGGTCGCCTCGATGGCCTACGTGGCCGCGGCCGGGCAGTCGATCGGCATCGTCGGCAAGACGCTGGTGGACGGGATCTACCAGTCGTTCCTGCTGCTGGCGGTGCCGCTCTTCATCGTCGCCGCCAACATCATGAACGCCGGGACCATCTCGGACCGGCTGCTGGGGTTCTGCGTCGCCGTCGTCGGGCGCTTCAAGGGCGGGCTGGGGCACGTCAACGTGGTCGCCTCGCTGATCTTCTCGGGCATGTCGGGCTCGGCGGTGGCGGACGCGTCGGGGATCGGCAAGGTCATCATCGACATGATGGTCCGCTCGGGCCACTACACGCGCGGCTATGCGGCGGCGATCACCGCCGCCTCGGCGACCATCGGGCCGATCATCCCGCCGTCGATCCCGATGGTGCTCTACGCGCTCGTCTCCAACGCCTCCATCGGCTACCTCTTCCTGGGCGGCATCGTGCCGGGGCTCTTCATGGGGCTGGTGCTGATGGCGATGAACTCGCTGATCGCCGCCCGCCGCGGGTTCGAGACCGACGAGGTCGTCCCCCTGCGCGAGCTTCCGAAGAAGACGCTCAACGCCTTCCCCGCGCTCCTGATGCCGGTGATTCTGCTCTACGGCATCTACGGCGGCGTCACCACGCCGACGGAGGCGGCCGCGGTCGCGGCGGCGTACGCGCTGGTGCTGGCGGCGGTGTTCTACCGCGCGCTCAGCCTTCGGGCGCTCTACTCGATCCTGGTGGAGAGCGCGCGCTCCTCGGCGGCGGTCGGAATCGTCATCGGCGGGGCGCTGATCCTCAACTACGTGGTCGCCTCGGAGAACATCCCGAGCCAGATGGCCGCCGCGATGGTCGGCCTCGACGTGTCGCCGATTGCCTTCCTGCTCGGCGTGAACCTCTTGCTCCTGGTGCTCGGCTGCCTGCTGGACGCGACGACGATCATCCTCGTCATCATCCCGCTCTTCATTCCGACCTGCCGCGAACTGGGGATCGACCTCGTCCACTTCGGGGTGGTGGCGGTGGTCAACTGCATGATCGGGCTGATCACGCCGCCCTACGGCATCCTGCTCTTCGTCATCAACGCGGTGACACGGATCCCGCTGGCGGAAATCATCCGCGAGATCTGGGCCTTTCTGGCCGTTCTGATCGCAGCGTTGCTGGCGCTCATCTTCCTGCCGGGGATCACTCTCTGGCTGCCGCGAATGTTCGGCTACCAGGGCTGAACGGTCACCGGCCGGTGACCGCGCCCTCCACGAGGGCGCGGCGCACGAACCTCGGACATCGCGACGCTATACCGCATTCATCACGGCTTGCACGAACTTCGTGCAGTCGGCGCGTGTGCTGAGTGTTTGGGCGTATGTCTAAATGCAGCCCACATTGTCGCAACCGGGCCATACTTCTGTGCGCGGCGCGGAGATACGGAAGAACACTTCTACAATATTCGCGAATTCGCGGGTCAATTTCTTGTGATGCGCTGTGTTGTTGCCGTGTTATGCAAAATTGCGAAGCT
Organism: Acuticoccus sp. I52.16.1; assembly: GCF_022865125.1. NCBI lineage: Bacteria > Pseudomonadati > Pseudomonadota > Alphaproteobacteria > Hyphomicrobiales > Amorphaceae > Acuticoccus > Acuticoccus sp. I52.16.1. The sequence continues at coordinate 3,705,568 of NZ_CP094828.1, forward strand.
TGCAACAGGGAGCTATTCTGAGTGTCGGAGCCAACCGACGCTGGGCTCCCACTCAATAGGGCTTAGGAGGGGTCATGCGTTCGTTATTCATCCGCGTCATGCCGACACTGCTGCTCGCCGCGACCGCGGGCACGGCGATGGCGCAGAACGAGGGCGGGGCCGACAAGCCCAACATCCTCGTCATCTGGGGCGACGACATCGGTCAATCGAACATCTCGGCCTACACCTTCGGCCTGATGGGCTACGAGACGCCGAACATCGACCGGATCGCCGCAGAAGGCATGATGTTCACCGACTATTATGGTGAGCAGTCGTGCACTGCGGGGCGGTCGTCGTTCATCATGGGCCAGTCGGTGTTCCGGACGGGGCTGTCCAAGGTGGGCCTTCCGGGCGCCGACCTCGGGATGCGCGTCGAGGATCCGACCATCGCCGGCCTCCTGAAAGACGAGGGCTACGCGACCGGGCAGTTCGGCAAGAACCACCTGGGCGACAAGGACGAGATGCTGCCGACGAACCACGGGTTCGACGAGTTCCTCGGTAACCTCTACCACCTCAACGCCGAAGAAGAGCCGGAGCTGGAAGACTATCCGGGCGATATGGTCCTGAAGGACGGGCGCACCTTCCGTGAAGCCTACGGTCCGCGCGGCGTGATCAAGTCCTCCGCCGACGGCGAGATCGAAGACACCGGCCCGCTGACCAAGAAGCGCATGGAGACGGTCGACGACGAGACGGTCGCCGCCGCACTCGACTTCATCGACCGCAAGACCGCCGAGGGCGTGCCCTGGTTCGTGTGGTGGAACGGCACGCGCATGCACTTCCGCACCCACGTCGCGCAGGAGATGCGTGATCGGGCGGACGAGCTGGCCGGCCGGCACCTCAACGAATACCAGGCCGGCATGGTCCAGCACGACCTGCATATCGGCCAGTTCCTGGACAAGATCGACGAGCTGGGCATCGCCGACAACACGTTCGTCTTCTACTCCACCGACAACGGCCCGCACATGAACACGTGGCCGGACGCGGGCATGACACCGTTCTGGAGCGAAAAGAACACCAACTGGGAAGGCGGCTGGCGCGTCCCGGCGATGGTCCGCTGGCCGGGCAAGGTGGAGGCCGGCTCGATCACCAACGAGATCGTCCACCACATGGACTGGCTGCCGACCTTGCTCGCCATGGCCGGCAACGAGACGGTGAAGGACGACCTCCTCGAGGGCGTGCACAACGAAACGCTGAACCGCGACTACAAGGTCCATCTCGACGGCTACAACATCCTGCCGATGCTGACCGGCGAGACCGACGCCAGCCCGCGCGAGGAGATCATCTACTTCTCCGACGAAGGCGACGTGATGGCGCTGCGCTGGCGCGACTGGAAGCTCGTCTTCATGGAGCAGAAGGCGTGGGGCACCCTGCGCGCCTGGGCCGAGCCGTTCACCGTGCTGCGCGTTCCGCTGATCTTCAACATGCGCAGCGATCCCTACGAGCGGTCCTACCGCACGTCGAACACCTACTACGACTGGCTGATGGACCACATCTTCTTCCTGGTCCCGGCCCAGGCCTACGTGGGGAACTTCCTGGACACGTTCCGGGACTACCCGCCGCGCCAGAAGGCGGCGAGCTTCAGCCTCGAGCAGGTGCTCGAGCGGCTGCAGACGCCGGCCGGCGCACAGTAACGGCGTCGCGCGCCGTGTCCTCGCGGCACGGCGCGCACGCCTGCCGGTCCCGCCCGTGCGGTGCCGGCTCTCGTCCCAGCGGCGGTCACGGGCCGCGGGAAGCGGAGTGGGAATGGACGTCGCCAAGCTTGCAGCACGCCACAGGGTCGAGGACGGCAAGAGCTTCCGCCTCGACACCGTCGACCCTTACGACCACGACGGCATCGACATCGAGAAGGACGAGGCCAAGGACCTCCTGGCGGCCAACGTCTCCGACCTGAGCGACCTGCAGGAGCGGCTCTACGCCGAGCGCAAGACCTCGCTCCTCGTCATCCTCCAGGCGATGGACACCGCCGGCAAGGACAGTGCGATCGAGCACGTCATGTCCGGCATGAACCCGCAAGGCTTCCAGGTCCGCTCGTTCAAGTCGCCCAGCGCGCGCGAGCTCGACCACGATTTCCTGTGGCGCCACGCGGTGGCCCTGCCGGCGCGCGGCCATATCGGCATCTTCAATCGCTCGCACTACGAGGAGGTGCTGGCGGTGCGCGTCCACCCCGAGTACCTGGCGAACCAGCGCATCGCGTTCGAGCCGTCGATCTGGAAGAAGCGCTTCAAGAGTATCCGCAACTTCGAGCGGCACCTGTCGCGCAACGGGACGGTGGTGCTGAAGTTCTTCCTGCACATCACCCCGGACGAGCAGGCGCGCCGGCTGCTGGACCGGATCGAGACGCCGGCGAAGAACTGGAAGTTCGCCTTCTCCGATCTCGAGGAGCGGGCGCTGTGGGGCGACTATATGGCCGCCTACGACGACATGATCCGCAACACCGCACGCGACTATGCGCCGTGGCACGTCGTGCCTTCCAACAACAAGTGGTACTCGCGGTTGGTGATCTCGTGCGCCATCCTGGAGGCGCTGCGGCGGATCGATCCGCATTTCCCCGATTCCGACCTCGACGAGCTGGAGCGCATGCACCATGCGCGCGAGACGCTGATGCGCGAACTCGACGAGGCGCAACCGCAAGTGATCACGCCATGAGCACCGAGGCCCAGCCCGCCACGCCCCAGAGCGACACCCGCGCCGCGATCGAGGCGCTGCGAGGGCGGATGGGCGAAGCGATCGTCGGCCAGCGCGAGGTGATCGAGCGGCTGCTGATCGGGTTGCTGGCCAACGGCAACCTCCTGGTGGAGGGGCTGCCGGGCCTGGCCAAGACCCGTGCCATCAAGGCGCTGGCGAAGAACCTCGAGTGCGACTTCAGCCGCATCCAGTTCACGCCCGACCTCCTGCCGTCCGACGTGACCGGCACCGAGGTCTACTATCAGGCCGACGGCGGCGGCTCGTTCCGCTTCGAGGCGGGGCCGATCTTCGCCAACATCGTGCTCGCCGACGAGATCAACCGCGCGCCTGCGAAGGTGCAGGCGGCCCTCCTGGAGGCGATGGAAGAGCGGCAGGTCACGGTCGCCGGCAAGACGCACACGATGCCGCCGCTCTTCATGGTGATGGCGACGCAGAACCCCATCGAGCAGGAGGGCACCTACCCGCTGCCCGAGGCGCAGATGGACCGCTTCCTGATGCACGTGATGATCACCTACCCGCCCGTCGAAGACGAGGTGGAAGTGATCCGCATGGTCCGCCGCGAGGAGATCGCCGCCGGTGCGCAGGCCGACGGGGCCGGCGCGGCCGCCGTCGGCGCGCCGGCTGCGGCGCCCATCGCGCAGTCCGCCGTGTTCGCCGCGCGGCGCGAGATCGGCGCGATCCACGTGGCCGAGGCGATGGAGCGGTACATGGCCGACCTCGTCAACGCGACGCGTGCGCCGGACGCCCTCGGCGACGACCTCGGGCGGTGGATCGAGGTGGGGGCCAGCCCGCGTGCCTCGCTCGCGCTCGACCGCTGCGGGCGCACCCATGCCTGGCTCGCCGGGCGCGACTACGTGGACCCGGAGGACGTGCGGGCGATCGCGCCGGACGTGCTGCGCCACCGTCTCGGTCTCAGCTACGAGGCGCAGGGCGAGGGCGTCACCCCCGACGCGGTGGTCGCCGAGATCGTGCGCCAGGTGGCGTTGCCGTAAAGGAGGGCCGATGCGCGACCGGGCCGCACGGATCCGAACCGGCACCCTGGCGCCGATACCGCGGGGTGAGGCCGACCCGCGCGTGCATGTGACTCTCGCTCACCTGCGCGCGCTGGAAGGGCGGGCACGCGCGCTCACCTTCCTGCCGCGCCAGCCGGCCCGCTCGGTGCTCAACGGGCGCCACGCCTCCCGCCTGCGCGGCCGCGGCCTCGACTTCGAGGAGCTGCGCGACTACCTCCCCGGCGACGACGTGCGCTCGATCGACTGGAAGGTCACCGCCCGCACCGGCATCCCGCACGTGCGCGTGATGACCGAGGAGCGCGACCGACCGGCGCTCCTCGTCGTCGACCAGCGCATGTCGATGTTCTTCGGCTCCGTGCTCAACATGAAGGCGGTGACGGCGGCGGAGGCGGCCGCGCTCGCCGCCTTCCGCATCCTCGACCAGGGCGACCGTGTCGGCGGGATCGTCTTCGGCGACACGGCGATCGCCGAGATCCGGCCGCAGCGCACCCGCCGCGCGCTCGACCGGCTGCTGACGGCGCTCGCCGACGCCAACGGGCTGCTGGCCGCGGACGCGCCGCCAGCCGAACCGATGCCGCTGACGCGCGTGCTGCGCAGCGTCGCCGCGCTCGCCCCGCGCGACCACCTCGTCATCGTCCTGAGCGACTTCGACGTCGTCGACGACGAGACGCGCCGGCTGGTCTCCGGCCTCGCGCGCCGCAACGACCTGGTGCTCGGCCTCGTCAGCGATCCGTTCGCGGGCGACCTGCCGAAGGGCCTGCGCCTCGTCGTCTCCGACGGTGAGCTGCAGGCCGAGATCGACATGGGCGACCACGCCACCCACGAGAGCCTGAAAGACATGGCGACCGGCCGGCTCGCCGCGATCCTCGATTGGCAGCGCACGCTGGGCGTCGCCGTGCTGCCGCTCTCGGCCGCCGAGGAGACGCTGCCGCAGATGCGCCGGCTGATGGGGCTCGGTCCGCGATGAACGAGGAGACCGCGACCGCCCCGCCAAGCCTCGTCGACCTGCTGGACCAGCTCGTCGAGCCGCAGCCGCCTGCGCCCGTCTCGATGATGCCGGAGACAGCCGGCTGGGCGGTGCTGGCGGCGCTCGTCCTGGTGGCGGCGGCCTTCGGGGCCTGGCGCTGGTGGCGGCATTGGCGGGCCGACGCCTACCGCCGCGCGGCGTTGGCCGAGCTCGCCGCCGCGGGCGACGATGCCGCCCGCATCGCCACGGTGCTGCGGCGCACGGCGCTGGCGGCGTGGCCGCGCGAGCGCGTGGCGGCACTGTCGGGCGAGGCGTGGCTCGCCTTCCTGGACGAGACCGGTGGCGACGGCGGCTTCGGCGGCGGTCCCGGCCGCGCGCTGATCGCCGCACCCTACCGCGGTGACGGCGGTGCCTCGCCCGAGGTCGCGGCACTGGCGGCACGCTGGGTGCGGCGCCACCGCGTGCGGGAGGCGGCGGCGTGATCGTCCTCGGTTGGCCCTGGGCGCTGCTGTTGCTGCCGCTGCCGCTGCTGGCGTGGCGCCTGTTGCCGCCGCATCGCGAGCGGGTGCCGGCGCTGCGCTTTCCGTTCTTCCGCCAGATCGTCGCCACCGCCGGCTCCGACCCGCGTCCCGGCGCGGTGATCCTGTCGCGCTCGCGCTGGCAGATGCTGGCGGCGACCTTGGTCTGGGCGCTCGTCGTCCTGGCGCTCGCCCGACCCGAGCGCGTCGGTGAGCCGGTCGAGATCACGAAGGCCGCCCGCGACGTGGTGCTGGCGATCGACATCTCCGGTTCCATGGACACACGCGACTTCGCCGGCCCCGACGGGCAGCCGCAGCAGCGCCTCGCGGCCGTGAAGGACGTCGTGCGAACCTTCGTCGCGGGGCGCGAGGGTGACCGGATGGCGCTGATCGTCTTCGGCTCCAAGGCCTACGTGCAGGCGCCGCTCACGGAGGATCTCTCCACCGTGCTGGATCTGCTGGATCGCACCGAGGTCGGCATGGCGGGGCCGCACACGGCGCTGGGCGACGCCATCGGCCTCGCGATCCGCACCTTCGAGGCGAGCGACATCGAGCAGCGCCTCCTCATCCTCCTGTCGGACGGCAGCGATACCGCGAGCCGCATGAGCCCCGTCAACGCCGCCGAGATCGCACGCGGCAAGGACGTCGCCATCTTCACCATCGGCGTGGGCGATCCGAACGCCACCGGTGAGGACCGGGTCGACATCGCGACGTTGCAGGAGATCGCCGGGCGCACCGACGGGTCCTACGATTTCGCCGCCGACGAGGATGCGCTGAGCGCGGTCTACGAGCGGATCGACGCCGCGGCGCCGCGGGAGGTGGAGACGCTCTCCTATCGCCCGCGCCAGTCGCTCGCCTTCGTGCCGATGCTGCTGGCGGCGCTGATCGGGATCGCCGCGGTGGCGGGCCTGCAGCTCACCGCGCGTCGCCGGGTGGCGGCATGAGCGAGCTGCGGCTGATCCTCGAGGCGTTTCACTTCATCCGCCCGGTGGTGCTGCTGCTGGTGCCGCTGGTGGTCGCGCTGTGGTGGTGGGTGCGTGCCACGCGCACGCGCCGCGACGTGCCGGGCGAGGGGATCGCCCCGCACTTGCGCGCCGCGCTGACGGTCGGTGCCCACGGCGGCGGCCGCGTCACCGCGATCGACACGGTGGCGGCCATGCTGCTGCTGGTCGTGGTCGGGGCGGCGGGGCCGACGTGGTCGCGCATGCCGGACCCGTTCGTGGCGCAGTCGGCACCGATGGTGGTGGTCCTCAAGGTGGCGCCCTCGATGGAGGAGGCGGACGTGGCGCCCTCGCGGCTGGAGCGCGCCAAGCAGAAGATCCGCGACCTGTTGGACCTGCGGGCCGGCGCGCGGACGGCACTGGTCGCCTACGCCGGTACCGCGCACGTGGTGGTGCCGATGACCGAGGATCCCGGCGTGATGGTCCCGTACCTGGAAGGCCTGACGCCGGAGGTGATGCCGGTGGAGGGGGAGCGCGCGGGCGACGGGCTGGCGCTGGCCGAGCGGCTGTTGGGCGGCGAAACCGGCCCCGGCGGCGTGCTCGTCGTCGCCGACACGATCGACCCGGCAGATGCCGCGACCCTCGCCGGGAACGCGCCTGCGCCGCCGCCCGCCGCGCCGCAGCCGGCGGGGGGTGAGGCGGACGCTCCGCCGGCGGCGCCCGCCCGTCCCGCCGCGGTGGCGGTGCTCGCCATGCTGCCGCCGGGGACCGACGACCGGGGCCTCGACGCCCTATCCGTCCCGGTGGTGCGCCAGACGCCCGACGACGGCGACGTGCGCCAGATCGACCGTACCCTCAACGCGGCCTACCGCCAGGCGATGCTCGCCGATGGTGACCAGCCCTGGCAGGACCAGGGCCATTGGCTGGCGATCCCGGCGGCGCTGATCTTGCTCTTCTGGTTCCGGCGCGGGTGGACCACGCGGTGGGCCCTGGCGCTCGCCGCGGGGCTGGTCCTCGCCGCGCCGCCGCCGGCCTCGGCCGGCGTGGTCGACTGGTTCCTCACTCCGGACCAGCAGGGCCGCCACGCCTTCGAGGCGCGCCGGTACCGCCGCGCGGCCGAACTCTTCGTCGATCCGCTGTGGCGCGGCTACGCCCTCTATCGCGACGGGCAATATGCCGAGGCGATGACGGTTCTGGCGCGGGTGGAGACGGCGCAGGCGGCCTTCATCAGCGGCATGGCGGCGCTGAAGGGGCAGAAATATCGCGACGGCGTGCGCGCTTTCCAGACGGCGCTGGAGCGCGACCCGGACTATCCGGGCGCGGCGCAGAACCTTTCTACCGCCGAGGCGATCGTCGCCTACGTCGAGGCGGCGCGCGAGGCATCGGACACCGGCGAGGACCGTGGCATCGGCGCCGACGAGGTGGTGTACGACAACGAGGCCGACCGCGGCGTCGAGACCGAGATGAAGGCGCCGCAGGAGGAAGGGGCCGGCCTGATGACCACCGAGCAGTGGATGAACACGGTCGACACCCGCACCGGCGACTTCCTGCGCCAGCGCTTCCAGCTCGAAGCCGCGCAGCGCGATCCCGGTGCGGCGCGGTGAGGTGGCGCGCCGCGCTGGCGGCACTTCTGCTGCTGGTCGCCCCGGCCCTCGCCCAGAATGACGCAGGGCAGGATACGGGCGCCGCGGACGCGGCGGCGCCGCGGATCGAGGCGGAGCTGAGCGCGGACGAGGCGATCCCCGGCCAGGCCGTCTCCCTGCGCGTCACCGTGCTGGTGCCGACGTTCATGCCGAAGCCGCCGGTCTGGCCCAGTCTCGAGGCGCCTAACCTTTGGGTGCGCGTCGCTTCCACCGGCCCCACCAGCAAGAGCATCGGCGGGGAGACGTGGTCGGGCGTGTCGCGCCGCTATCTGCTGTCGCCGATGGTGCCCGGCCCGATCCGGCTGCCGCCGGGGGAGGTGGGCGTCACCTACGCCGACCCGGACGACAACACCCCCCGCACCGTGCCGCTGGCGCTGGACGCGATCACGCTGACCGGGACCGTGCCGGAGGGGGCGGAGGGCCTCGACCCGTTCATCGCCGCCCAGGCGCTGACTTTGACGCAGGACGTCTCCGGCAGTGCGGATGCGATGAAGCCGGGCGACAGCGTGGCGCGCACGGTGAAGGCGAAGATCTCCGGCACCTCGCCGATGTTCCTGCCGCGCCTCCTGCCGGCGACCGAGATCGCCGGCGTGCGCGCCTATCCCGACGAGCCTGTCCTGGAGGAGGCGACCGACCGCGGCACCATCTCCGGCACGCGCACCGAGCGGGTGACGCTGGTGGCCGAAGGCGGCGGCGCCGGCGCGGCGCCCGCGATCTCGCTCGACTGGTACAACCTCGCCAGGAAGGCGGTGGAGACCGCGACGGTGGACGGGTTCGCGGTCCAGGTCGACGGGCCGCCGGCGACGCGCCGGGAGCCGCGGGACTGGCGCCTCATCGGCCTCGTCGCCGCGGCGGGTGTGCTGGGACTTTCGCTGCTCTTGCTGGTGCTGCGGCGGGCCGGCCCGCCGCTGGTCCGCGCGATCGCGGCACGGCGGGCGGCGCGGCGCGCGTCCGAGGCCTACGCCTTTCATGCGCTGGTGCGGACGGTGCGCGCGCAGGACGATGCCGGCCTGCGCCCCGCGCTCGACACCTGGGCCGCGCGCTCACCCACCGACCCCCGCCGCGACGCCGATCTCGTCGCTGCGCTCACCGCGCTCGGCGAAATGCACTATCGTGACCATCCTGGTGGCGCGACGGCGGACGGCGCCGTCTGGCAGCGTCTCGCCGCGGCGCTGCGGGCGGTGCGTCACCGCACGCTGGCGCACCGTCGTCCGGCCGCGCTGCCGCCTCTCAACCCCGGCGCCCCGGCACGGACCTGATGCTCAAATGGATCGCTCTCACGTGGCTCCTCCTGGCCGCGCCCGCGCTCGCGCAATCGGGAGGGGCGGCGGCCGACGACGGCACGCCGGCCTACGTCGGCAGCCCCGCCTGCACCGCCTGCCACCAGGACGCGGCGGCCGCGTGGTCCGGCTCGCACCACGCCCTCGCCTGGACCGAGCCCGGTCCCGACACCATCGTCGCCGACTTCGACGGCACGCAGTTCGAGCATGACGGCATGACCGCGCGCTTTCGTGTCGACCCGGACGGCAGCTACCACGTCGACGTCACCGAGACGGACGGCGTGACGACGGACTACCGCGTGCACTCCGTGATCGGCGTGGAGCCGTTGCAGCAGTACGTCCTGGAGACCGAGCCGGGGCGGCTCCAGAGCTTCGACGTCGTGTGGGACAGCGAGGGTGGGACGGGGTGGTTCCACCTCTACCCCGACCAGGACCTGCCGCCGGACGACGGGCTGCACTGGACCGGCCCGTACAAGAACTGGAACGGCCGCTGCGCCGTGTGCCACGCCACCGGGTTCGAGAAGAACTACGACCCCGCGGCGCACACCTTCGCCTCCCGGCAGGTGGAGATCGGCGTCGGCTGCGAGGCGTGCCACGGGCCCGGCGCCGCGCACGTCGCCTGGGCCGGCGCGGCGGAACGGGTGCCGGGCGACGCGGACGGCGCCTACGCGCTGATGCAGCCCTACGCCACCGCGGATGCGACGGTCTTCCAGTGCGGCGGCTGCCATTCGCGCCGCGAGGCCTTCCTGCCGGACAGCGTGCCCGCGGGGACGCCCTATCACGACGCGTACGGTCTCTCGGTCCTGCGGCCCGGCCGATATCACGCCGACGGGCAGATCCTGGACGAGGTCTACGTTCTCGGCTCGTTCCTCCAGTCGAAGATGTATGCGCGGGGGGTGACGTGCCTCGACTGCCACGACCCGCACCGCGCGGAGCTGCGGGCGGAGGGCAACGCCGTGTGCACCCAGTGCCACAGCCCCGCCGGCAATCCGGACTTTCCGACCCTGCGGCCGGCCGCCTACGACACGCCCGCGCACACCTTCCACGAGACGGGGACGGCGGGCGCGGCGTGCAAGTCGTGCCACATGCCCGAGCGCGTCTACATGGGGAACGACTGGCGGGCCGACCACTCGCTGCGCGTGCCGCGGCCGGACCTTGCCGCCGCCACCGGCGCGCCGGAGGCCTGCACCGGCTGCCACACCGACCGTGACGCCACCTGGGCCGCGGCCGAGATCGCCGCGCGTTTCCCCGATTCGAACCATCGCGGGCCGCACTTCGGCACCGTCCTTGCGGCGGGGCGGGCAGATCCCGCCGGCGCGGCGGACGCGCTGGCGGAGCTGGTGGAGGACGAGGACGTGCCGGCCATCGCGCGCGCCTCGGCGCTGGAGCTTCTCGGCCAGTCCGGCGCGGCGGAGATGGCGGAGCGGCTGCGCGACTATCTCGCCGACCCGGATCCGCTGGTGCGCACGGCGGCGGTCGGCGTGCAGCGCCTCGCCGAGCCGCAGCAGCGGGTGTTGGCGCTGGTGGAGAGCCTGTCGGATCCGTCGCGCGCGGTGCGCATGGAGGCGGCGCGGGCGCTGCTCGACGCGCCGATCGCGCGGTTGCCGAAGGCGATCGCGGCAGACCTCGGCGTGGCGATGGGCGAATGGCGGGCCAAGCTGCGCGCCAACTTCGACTTTCCCGAGACACATCTGCAACTGGGCGGCATGGCGCTCGTCCTGCGCAACGTGCCCGCGGCCAACGCGGCCTTTCGCGAGGTGGTGCGGATGGACCCGCAGCGGGTCGAGGCGTGGGTGATGCTGGCGCGCATCGCCGCCGCGACCGAGGGCCCCGACGCGGTGCGCGCCGTGCTGGCCGAGGCGGCGGCGCGCAATCCGGAAGACCCGTCGATCGCGGCGCTGCAGGAGCAGATCGGAGTGCAGTGAGGGACGGCCTGCGGGAGCGCCGCCGCGGCGCCGGCCCTCTTACGCGGTCACTCGGCCGGCGCGGGGACGGCGTCGCCACGGGGCGCCGTGCGGGGCTCCGGCGCCGTGTCCTCCCAGTGCTTGATGGCGGACGGGGTGTTCACCTCGACCTCCTCGGCCGAGCGATAGAGCTGCTCCTGCCGGTAGAGGATCAGCTTGTCGCGGCCGAGCGCCCGCATCAGCCCCCAGGCGAGAGCGATCAGCACGAAGGCGAAGGGGAAGCCCGCCACCACCGCGGCCGCCTGCAGGGCGTTGAGACCGCCCGCCACCAGGAGCACCGCCGCCACCGCGCCCTCGGTCGTCGCCCAGAAGATGCGTTGGATCTTCGGCGGATCGCGGTCGCCGCCGGCGGTCAGCATGTCGATCACGAAGCTGCCGCTGTCGGACGAGGTGACGAACCACACGACGATCATCACCATGATGACGACGGCGAGGACGTTGCTCATCGGGAAGAACTCGATCAGCTTGAAGACGGCGTTGCCGTAGTCCTCCTGCGTGGCCTCGATCAGCCCCGGATTGCCGTTCAGTTCCATGTGGATCGCGGTGCCGCCGAAGGCGGTGAACCACAGGAAGAGGATCGCGCAGGGGATGAGGAGCACGCCGAGCACGAACTCGCGGATCGTGCGCCCGCGCGAAATGCGGGCGATGAAGATGCCCACGAACGGGCTCCACGACACCCACCACGCCCAGTAGAAGATCGTCCACGTCCCCTGCCAGTCGCCGCCGGAATAGGCCTCGTTCCAGAACGAGCGCTCCACCAGCGCATGCAGGTAGTTGCCGATGTTCTCGACGTAGCTGTCGAAGATGAAGAGCGTCGGGCCGACGGCGATCACGAACGCCAGCATCACCATCGACAGGATGATGTTGAAGTTGGAGATGCGCTTGATGCCCTTGTCGAGGCCGAGGAAGACCGAAACCGTCGCCAGTGCGGTGATGAAGGCGATGATGGTGACCTGCATCCACGTCGTATCGGGCGTGCCGAAGACGTGGTTGAGGCCGCCGCTGATCTGCATCACGCCGAGGCCCAGGCTGGTGACGATGCCGAACATCGTGCCGAACACGGCGAGAATATCCACCGTATGGCCGATCGGCCCGTAGATCCGGTTGCCGATCAGCGGGAAGAGCCCGGAGCGCGGCGCCAGCGGCAGGCCGCGCCGGAAGTGGAAATAGGCCAGCGAGAGCGCCACCAGGATATAGACCGCCCAGCCGTGGAACCCCCAGTGGAGGAAGGCGAAGACCATCGCCTCCGACGCCGCCCTTTGGCTTTCCGCCGCGGTCAGGGGCGGGCTGAAGAAGTGGAAGAGCGGCTCGGCGGTGCCCCAATAGAGGAGGCCGATGCCGATGCCGGCGCTGAACAGCATCGCGCTCCAGGAGACGAGCTTGTATTCCGGCTCCTCCGTCTGCTTGCCCAGGCGGATGTCCCCGTAGCGGCCGAATGCGAGGTACAGGCACAGCACCAGGATCGCGTTGACGAGGATGATGAAGAACCATCCGAAATGAACGGTGATGACGTCTTGTGCGCCTGTAAACAGCGTCTTCGCCGTCTCGGTGAAGAGCGAGCCGAAGAGGATGAACCCGAGAATCAATGCGGCAGATATGCCAAATACCGGAGGGCTCACCTTGGGAAAGATGCCCATCCGCGCAATACGGACCTGGTCGGCCATGCGATCGTCCTGTGCTGGCGACGAGACGCCCGGCCGCACATCTTGGAACTACGCGGCAGGACGTCGCGCCCTGTTCGGTCGTTCAGTCAACGTCGCCGCATAGAAAAGGTTCATGTTCATTGCGGATGCGCGCACTACACGGATGTATTCTTGTGTATGGGCGACGCACTCGAACCGCCCGCCGCTGAGGGGCCGGGCTCAGCCGGCCACCGTCTCGCGCACCGGCTGCGCGGTCTCGGCCGTCGCCGCCCACCAGGCCGCGTAGGCCTCGATCAGGCCGGCCTTGATGGCGAACTCGCGCCGGTCCAGCGCGTCGAGTGCGGCGCGGACGGCCGGCAGCAAGGTGCGGTCCTCGGTGCGCGACAGCTTGAGGAGATCGTAGTTCAGCGCGCGCAGGCCCTGGATGAGCGCCTCGATCTCGTCGCACCACGCCTCGAAGCTTGCGGAGTCCCGTTCGAGAGCGCGCCAGAACACCGCGAAGCCGTGCTCGTAGGCGTACTTGCGCACCAGCAGGATGGGAAACTCCGCGACCGCCGCCTCCAGCGCCGCGAGGCTGCCGCCGATCCCCGAGTGAACGTCGAGGATGCGCCGCAGGGCTTCGATCAGCGGGTTGCGGTCCCGCTCGATGCACGCCTCGAAATAGGCGGCGAGATCGTCGCGCCGCGGCGGGTGGGCCGTGCTGCGGTCGATCAGGTAGCCGCCTTCGACGCTCGGCTGCTCGATCGCGTCGACGACGTCCGCGGCGGGCATGCGCCCCTCCCAGCGGTAGTCGACGTCACGGACCAGCCAGGTGGCCGGATCCTCGGTGCGTTCCAGCAGCAGGTAGTGGGGGAAGGGGTTCTTGTTGAAGATGTTCTCCCGCCCCGGCAGGTGGAACATGTCCAGCATCACCATCACGTCCTCGTGCGCGGTGCGGGCGGCGAGAAGGCGCTTCATGATGGCGGTGTTCTCGGCCTTGGTGCGCGCTTCGTCGTACCAGGCGCGCACGGTGCAGCCGTAGAGCCGCTCGGCCCATGTGCGGAAGAATTCCTGCCGCATCCCTGGCTCGTGGTACTTTACGAACGAGCCGTCGCCGGTGATGAAAGGCGCATCCCAGACGCCGAAATAAAGCGGGCGCTGGTCGATCCCCGGCGCTCGCTTCATCGCATCCGCCACGCAGCTCACGAAGCAGTGGACCTTGATGTCGACATAGTCCTCGCCGTGGACGCCCTCGCGCCGGGCGGCCTCGTCGGCGGCGTTGTGGGCGACGATCTCGGCGGGCGGGGCGGCGGCCTCCTCCGGCACGGCGAGGAAGAGGTCGGCGAATTCCTCCACCGTCTCGGCGGCGCGGGTGGCGATCGCGGCCTCCGGCGCGACGAGGCCGTGGTCGGTCTCCAGGAAGAGGAGGAGGTTCATCGTCATCAGCGAGTCGAGCGCCAGGTCCGGGCCGAGCCGGGCCTGCGGCGCGAACGCACCCACGTGACGGTTGTTCAACCGCTCGGTCAGGACGGTGCGGATGGCGGCGATGATCTCGGTCTTGGTCATGGTCATGGTCATGGTCACGCGTGCTCCAGCTCGCCGGCGGCGAATGCGGCGGCGACCTCGCGGCGGTTGATCTTGCCGTTCGCCTGGCGCGGCACGGTGGGCACGCGCGCGGCGACGGCGGGCATCTGGTGGCCGGCGAGGCGTTCCGCGCACCATGCCCGCAACGCCGCCTCGTCGACCTCGGCGGCCGCGTAGAGGAGACCGACACGCTCGCCCGCGAACGGATCGGCGAGGCGGAAGGCGACCGCGTCGCTCACGCCCGGCATCGCCATCACCGCGTCCTCCACCTCCTTGGGGAAGACGTTGAGCCCGGCGACGTTGATCGTGTCGTCGAGCCGCGAGAGGTAGACGAGCATGCCCTCGGCCGTGCGGTAGCCGAGATCGCGCGTCTCCACCGTGCGCCAGGGTGTCTCGATGGCGATCTCCACCGGTGCCGCCTCGCTCCCGTCCACCAGCAGGCGGTGGTGGGGCAGCACGGCGCCGATGTCCGCCGGCCGCTCGGTCTGCGGGTTGACCGAAATGACCCCCGTTTCGGAGGTCCCGTATTGCTGGAAGAGATGGGTGACGCGGGCGCGGATCGCATCGAACCAGGGCGCCGGCAGCAGCGTGCCGGAGGTCATCGCGGCATGGATGCGCTCGCCCTCCGGCAGGAGGCGGGCCAGCGTGTGGAGCACGGCCGGTGAGGCATAGAGCACCGGCCGCTCCACCTCGGCGAGGCGGCGCAGCAGCTGGCGCGGGTTGTCCGGCCGTACCACCACCGGCACCATCCCGCGCTTCAGTCCGGCAAGGGTGCCGCAGATGAGCCCGTAGGAATGCGTCGTCGGTGAGGCGACGACCGGGGTCATCCCCTCCGGTGCGGTGAACGCGGCGACGTAGGCGGCCAGCTCGTCCTCGACCTCGCCGAAGTCGCGGGCGATGGGCTTGGGTGCGGCGGTCGTCCCGGACGTCATCTGAACGAGGTGGCCGGGGGCCAGCGGCACGGCCGGAGCCGGCAGCCGCTCGGGCGCGGTGTTGCCGAAGAGGAGGTGCGTGCAGCCGGCGGCCACGGCCGTGCGCCGTGCCGCCTCGCGCGGGCTCGCCGGGTGGATCGGCACCACACTCGCCCCCGCCTCGCGGATGGCGAAGAAGGCGGCGAGCCACACCGCAGGGTCCTCGTGGCACACGGCGTAGCTCATCTGCGGGTCGAACGGCAGCGCCGCCCCGCCGGCGAGATCGCCGAGGCGGGCGCGCAGGCTGTCGCGGTCGTAGCGGCGACCGTCGATGTCGATCATGCCATGGCTCTCCGGCTTGGTGTGAAACGGGTTGGGGACAGTGTGGGCGGGGAGGTCGTCCGGCCGCATCGGGTCCACCGGCGTCAGCTTCTGCGACACGAGCGACTCGACGCGGATCTCGGGCGCCGCGTGCGCCAGCCGCGCCAGCCGCCCCTCCAGCCCCTCGGCGGTGGCATGGGCTGTGACGTGCCGGCGTACGCGTTCCCAGAACTCGCGCTCCGGCAGCCCGTAGGCGGCCTCGAAGAGATGCGAAACCTCGGTGAGATTGAAGACGAAGAGCGTGTCCATGACGCACCAGCGCAGCTCTTCGACGTCGCGCAGCCAGAAGAAGAGATCGGGCGTGGGGTCGCGGAAGTGGGGGTCGAGGGCGCCGAAATCGGGCGGTGGCGGACCGGCGGACAGATAGTCCTCGACGTACTCGATGCTGTCGTGGAAGTCGCGCAGGACGGCGCGCACGGGCCAGCCTCGGTTCAGCACCAGGACCATGTTCTGCCCGTGTGCCTCGGTCGCGATCCCATGCGCCACGAGGAGATGCCAGACCGGCAGCACCGCGACCTCGATGAGCCGGTCGACCCAGCGGTCGACGCCGTAGGGGCGCACGAAGTCGTCGACGAACGGGCGGCCGTCGTTCTCCACACTCATCAGCGCGGTGAGCGGGACGGCCCGCTCGTCCGGCCCCAACGTCGCCTCGACGCTGGTGCGCCACAGCGCCGAGGCGACCTCCGCGCGCGGACCGTCGCGGTCGAGGATCGCGCCGGCGTGCTCCTCGAGGATCGTCAGCGGCAGCCGCTCGGCGAAGGCGGGGTCGCGCGCGACGATCGCGGCGAGCCAGGCGGAGAGGGCGGGCGCGCTGGCGACGGTGTGCGGCGGCAGGATGCGGCGCATCGTGGTGTTGGTGACGTCGAGCGGCAGCTTGACGTTGGGCGCGGCCGGCCGGTCGACGTTGAAGACCGTGCGCAGCGACTGCCCGGCGACGTAGCGCTCGCCGATCTCGCCCAGCGGCAGGATGTCGCCGCGGGCGATATCGTCCGCCAGGTGGGGGGCGAGGCGCGTCCACTGGAACGGGTGGACCGGCAGCAGCGCTGGCTCGTCCGCCCGCCAGCCGGCCCGGCGCGCGGCATCGAGGGCGCGCGCGTGGCCGGCCTCGCCGATGGCGCGGGCGGCGAAGCCGGGTGCCGCCGCATCGCCCGAGAGCGTCACCCGGTCGCGCTGGACGGCCAGCCAGACGAGGCGAAAAGGCGGCGCGCCCTGGCCGTGGCGGACGTGATCCTCGGCACCGAAGCCGGTGCGGGAGCGGAACGAGGGGTGGTAGGGGTGGCCGTCGTCGAGCGCGCCTTCCAGCGCGGCGAAGCCGGCGGCGCGGCGTGGCACGGCGGACGCCCCGGCGAGGTCCGGCACGGCGATCTGCTCGCTGGCGGCGACGGTTGCGTCCAGCTCGGCGAGGAAGCCGCGCAGCTTGGGCGAGCCGCCGCCGACATCGTGGACCAACGCCGCCAGGGTGCCGACCGTCCAGCGCCCGCCGGCGTTCATCTGCACGCTGCCGGGCCGCAGCCGCGGACGCCCGAACGGTCCCACCCGGCCGAACGCACGCCACCGTCGCCCCGTCGCCTCCCAGGCGAAGACGGTCTCGAACGCGCCCTCGGTGCGCTGCACGTCGACCATGCGCTCGAAGATCAGCGCGGCGGCGAGTTGGCGCAAAACGCGCTCCTGCGGTCGCGCGCGGTTCTCAAACGGCAGCATGGGGCCCGGCCTCGTCCGTGCGGGGGCGGCTGTCAGTGCGAATAGGCATGGGCGCGTGTCGCTGCTGCGGCTGAGCCGGCTTGGAAGAGGACGTTGGGACCCTGGCCGTAGAGCGGGTATCCATGAGCACCGCCCAGCTCGTCGACGTCGAAGAGGCGCGCGCCGAGGTTGCCTTTCATCGTGATCGTCGGTCGCTCCAACAGGCGGCGGCAGAAGCGCCGGCCGGCGCCGTCGCACTCGCCCGCCAGCGTTTCGATACGCCGGTGCAGCATCGCCAGAAGCCTCGCCTCGTCGGCCAGCCCGTCGCGCCCCAGCCGCGCGATGACCGCGAACACCTGGTTGACGACGAGGTAGTAGGCGAAGCGGTCGTTGATCTCGGCCTCGTCGAAGTAAAGCTCGTCGATCCGGCTCGCCTCCGGGATCGCCGTCTCCAGCCGCGGCCGGTAGCTCTGCGCGAGATAGTAGCCCTGGTTGTCGCGGTAGAAGGACGCGCGCGGGCGGCCGCCGGCGACGTCGAGCAGGGAGTTCTGCTGGTGCGCCTCCAGGGCGATGCCGGCGATATCGTAGAGCCGCACCAGCGGGACGAAGGCGCACTCCAGATAGTCGGCGAACCAACTCGTGCCGGCGTCGGGTCCGGGCGTCGCGCCGACCAGTGTCTCCATCAGCGAAGGTTCTCCCGGCAGCGGATTGCCGGTCAGGGCGGCGACAGTCACGGCCGACCCCGCGCGCGGGCCGCGGAACGGGTTCTGCCGCAGGATGGTCTCGAACCCGCTCTCGGGCCGGCCGGGGATGGTGACGGTGGCATACGCGGTGTCGAGCAGGATGCGCAGCCGGGGGAGGCGGGCCAGCACGTTGGTCCGGCGGAAGAAGCGGGCGATCGCGACCCCCGCGGCAAGCTCGTGCCGCCGGTTGCGCCGCACCGAATTGGTGATGCGCACCGGGAGGCTGAACTTCAGCATGAAGGGCGCACGCTCGCTGTAGACGGTGCGCATGGAGGACGTGCCGCTGAACGCCGGCCCCAGCGGCCCCAGCGGTCGCAGCGCGCCGCAGGTCTTCAGCGCGTCGACCGCGGGGTCGAGCTGTAGCGCCTCGGCCTGGAGGGGGTGCATGAGAATGAGCCGCTCGCCGGCGCGCAGCTGGGGGCGTGCCATGTGCGCCATGCACCGCGTGGCGCTGTAGCGACCCGCCGACCCCTCCTCGACGAGGGAGCCCTGCGCGGCGAACCCGACCAGCTGGAACGCGCCCCCGGCCTCCGGCCCGTAGACCTCGCGCTGCCAGTCGGTCACGCCCTGCATGCTCTTCGGTGTCGGGTGGAAGCTGTGGCCGAAGACGATCGACTGCTCGGCGGCGATGAAACCGGTGGCGCGCGGGCGGGCGGCGTGGCGCGCCACGTTGGCGGCGACCGCCTGGCAGCTCAGCAGCACGCGCAGGAAGAGTTCCACCTCGCGTGCCCGAGTGGCGGTGCAGCGCGTGCCCGCCCCGACCCGGCGATAGGCCTCGCGCAGCAGCCCGGCCACGGCGTCGAGCGGCTCCACCGGCAGCCAGCGGCCCCAAGGCGCGTCGAGCCCGCGCCGCCACACGCCGCCGAAGCGGTGCGGCCCGCAGAGCGAGCGCGCCTCGACCTTGGCCCGCAGCACCGCGCCCTCGCCCTCGAGGCACCATTCGACCCAGTCCGCCCCGCGGTCGTCGGCGTCGCGCCCCGGGTCGATCTCGCGCAGATAGCAATTGGCAAATGTCTCGAAGGTCGCCCGCTCGGCGATCGCGAAGGCGTCTTTCTGAGTGATCGCCACCATTTTCACCAAAGTCTTGGGCCAGTATCGGACATTCGATCCATCCCTACTGACCCCCATCGGGAGGCGGGACACTCGATCCGAGGCCCCGACCGGGGCGATATCAATTAAACTAAACTCTACGAGTCAACTACCAAAATGGTAGCCGTCACAGCCTAATGGTAGAATTATTCTACTTTAAGGCGCCATAACGATATCGTTGTGTGTGGGTCACAGTGCTGCCACAACCCCATGATCCAATGGGCCAAAAGTGGAGGGTTCTGCTATCTCTCCCCGCATAACTCGGTAAGTGGACTATCCAAGTCAATATTATGGTCTTGGTGAAGGGTCCTCCGATGATGCGTCATTCGCTCTACCTGCTGACGGCGTCTGTGAGCATGTTTCCAATCATGGCGTATGCGCAGAGCGGCAGTGTGATTCAGCTCGACCCGGTGACCATCGGGCAAACCGAGCCGGGCGACGAGAGCGCCGAGGGCACCGGCACCACCGGCTCGAACGACGCGGCCGCCGGGCCGGACGGAGACGGCGACGCGCTCGCCGGCGATCCGGGTGCCCCGGGCAGCTTCACAGTCGGTCCCGGCGAGATCGCCCGCAACAACCCGACCAACCTGCAGGAGCTGTTCGTCGACGAGCCGACCGTCACCGTCGGATCGTCGATCCCGATGTCGCAGAAGATCTTCGTCCAGGGTGTCGAGGAGCCGAACCTCGCCGTCACGATCGACGGCACGCGGCAGAACAACAAGGTCTTCCACCACAACGCCACGACGCTGATCGACACCGACCTTCTGAAGGCGGTGCGGGTCGACCCGGGCGTCGCGCCGGCGGACGCGGGGCCGGGGGCGCTCGGCGGTGCGATCGCGTTCGAGACCAAGGACGTCGACGATATCCTCGCCGAGGGAAAGATGTACGGCGGGCAGGTCACCGGCGAGTACCAGACCAACGGCGACATCTTCGCCACCAGCGGCCAGCTCGCCGGCCGCTATGCCGGGTTCGAGGCGCTGCTGTTCGGCAAATGGGCCACCGGCGACCTCATGCAGGACGGCAACGGGGACGATATCATCGGCTCGGGCACCAGCCTTCTGTCGGGCCTCGGCAAGGTCGCCTACGAGGCGGAGTCGGGTGACCGCATCGAAGCCGCGTTCGAGATCGTCAACGACGACGACGCGCGTCCTTACCGCGCCGATATCGGCCAGATCATCGGCGGGCGCCCGGTGCCCCTGACGCGCGACTACGACCTGACCCGCCAGAACTATACCCTGACCTACACCGACGAGACCCCGCGCGATTTCTGGGATCCGAAGGTGCAGCTCGGCTTCAGCGTCACCGACGTCGACCTGACCGAGCCGGAGCAGACCATCTCCGGCACGACGCAGTCGCTCAACGGCCGCGCGCAGAACACGATCCGCGGCGAGTTCGGCTCGATCGTCTTCGGCTCCGACTTCTACGTCGACGAAGCCGAGCTCGACTATCGCTACCTCCTCGACCGCAACTTCGACGAATCGGGGGCCGAGCGGGCGCAGAACGTCGGCTTCTACACCCAGGCCCGGCTCGACATCACCGACCGTGTGCGCGCCTCCGGTGGCGCGCGCGTCGACGTCCAGCACTTCGAGGGGATCGACGGCACCGAGGTCACCAATGCCGGCCCGTCGCTCAACCTGTCGGGCGAGGTGGACGTGACGAGCTTCCTCACCGCCTACGCCGGCGTCTCCCACGTGTGGGCCGGCATTCCCCTCGCCGAAAACTTCATCATGAACCCCAACTGGATCTACGACACGCAGATCGAGCCGACGACGTCCGACAACGTGGTCGCGGGGCTGCGGGCGCACTACCAGGGCTTGCGCGCCGGGGCGAAGGTGTTCCAGACGAAGATCTACAACGCGCGCACGCCGGACTACTCCATCGGCCCCGCCTTCCAGCGGGATATCCGCACCCGCGGTTACGAGCTGTCGGCCGGGTACGACAATTACGGCCTCTCGACCAACGTCGCCTACGCCTTCATCGACAGCGAGATCGACGGCAATCCGGGCGACAGCTATGTCGGCCGCTACCTCACCGTGCCGGTGGGGCACGTGCTGACGGGGTCGGCCTCCTATCTCTACGCGCCGTGGGGCGTGCGGGTCGGCGCCAACATCGAGGTCGCGTTCGAGTACGACGACACCTACGACGTCGACCTCGACGCGCCGGGCGAGCCGCTGCCGGGCTACCAGGTGGTCAACGCCTTCGCCGAGTGGACGCCGGTGCAGTTTCCCAATCTGACCGTGCGTGCCGAGGTGAACAACCTGTTCGACGAGGAGTACGCCGCGCGCGGCACCTACGGCACCGAGTTCGGCTCGGTGGTGCCGCTCTACGAGCCGGGCCGCTCGTTCCTCTTCAAGGCTGCGGCGCGCTTTTGATGGCCGGCGATCCCGCGCGCTCGGTGGCGACGGTGGAGACCGCGTCGGCGCGGCGCTATGTCGGCCAGCTCGCCAAGCACTTCGCCCACAAGATCGAGGTGGAGACGGGCGAGAACCACGCCGTGCTGCGCTTCGAGTGCGGCACCTGCTGGATGCGCGCCGAGGAGGGGCGGCTCGACCTCATGGTCGAGAGCCCTGACCTCGACCAGCGGGCGGAGACCGAGGCGGTGGTCGAGCGCCATCTGATGGTGTTCGCCTTCCGCGAAACCCTGGAGCCGCTCGCCTGGCGCCCGGCATAGCAAGCCGGCGATCGTCGAGGTTCCCGCCGCGCCGGCTCAACGGCCGGACGGGGCGCGGTCGTCGGTCGGTGCGGTGGGCGGCGGGCTCGCCGGGGGCTGGCCGCGGCCGGGCACGTAGCCGATGCAGCCGCGTACGATCTCCCCACAGGCGGCGTCCTCCGCGCCCATGACGTCGGTCGCGCCGGCGTAGGCGACCTCCACCACCTTGCCCTCGGCGAACCGCATCTGCGCACGGCAGTCCATGGTGCTGCTCTGCGAGAAGCTGGGGCCGGGGATCGATATGAGCGTCGGCAGCGTCGGCAGCGTGACCGAGGTGCCGGCGGCGGAGCTGCGCACGTAGCTCCAGATCTCGGTGCCGCCCTCGGTCATCGTCTTGGTGGGGAAGCCGGCGCACATGCGCAGCTCCGTCTTGGTGAGGCCGACGATGTCGCTGCGGCCCTCCGCGGCGTCGTAGGCGTCGGCGATGACACAGCCCGCGACGGGAAGGACCGCGAGGGGGAGGAGCATCGCGCGGAACAACAAGCGCATGGCATCCAATCACTTTGCGTCGTCAGTGGGTTGGTGGGCGAACGCATGGCCTGGCGATCCGATCCGCCCGGCGCCGTGCGGGGCCGCCATGCATCCGCGCCGGTAACCATGACGCCGCCCACCAGCTCAACCGGGCGGCGAACGTGGCACCGCGATGGCGCTCGGCGTACCGGCGGCGGTCGATGCCGGCACCGTCCGCGGCGCCGTGGCCGCGAGGCGCGGCGACGAACACGGCACCGGTGTGGCGGTGCGCCGGCGGCAGGCGCGGACGCGGTCCGCGAAGCTGCCCCGCCGCCCTCCCAAGGTTGCGGCGAGACGCGCAATCTTTTTTCTGGATTAAGGGGATGCGCTACCGTGCGGTGCGTTCCGACGAACGGTTGAGACACGGGGGGATGGCGATGGACGAAGGGCGGCCGACAGGCGTCACCGGTGGCAACATCTTCGCGGCCCTGCCGGGCGCGGCGGCGGCGGAAGACTTCGCCACGCTGGCGGCGCGGCCCGGCGTCAGGGTGGAGCGGATCGTTTCGCACGGCCACACGACGCCGGCCGGCACCTGGTACGATCAGGCCTGGGACGAATGGGTGCTGGTGCTGGAGGGCGAGGCGGCCGTCCTCGTCGAGGGCGAAGCGTCGCCGCGCAGCATGCGGCGCGGCGACCACCTCTTCCTGCCGCGCCATGTACGGCACCGCGTCGTACGGACCGCGCCGGATCGGGCGACGGTCTGGCTGGCGGTCCACTTCGGCGAGCCGGGCGATCCCTGACGGAACCGCCCGGCCGACCGATTACTCGGCGGCGAGCTGGAAGCCGGGGGTGGACTGGGAGAGGGCGAGCTCCTCCTCGTCCATGTCGGCCGGGATCTGCTCGAACAGCGGGGTCGACAGGTAGCGCTCGCCGGTGTCCGGCAGCATGGCGAGGATCACCGAACCCTCCGGCGCCCCTTCCGCCACCTTGCGCGCGACCGCGAAGGTGCCGCCGCCGGAGATGCCGGTGAGGATCCCCTCCTGGCGCGCCAGCTTCTGCGCCCACTCCACCGCCTCGGGCCCGGTGACCGGGATCAGCTCGTCGTACGACTTGTTGTCGATCGCCTCTTGCAGGACGTAGGGGATGAAGTCCGGCGTCCAGCCCTGGATCGGATGCGCCTCGAAGGCGGGGTGGCTGTGGGCGGGGGAATTGTCGCTGCTGCGCTCCTGCCGCTTGCCGCTGCCGACGAGCTGCGCGTTCGCCGGCTCCGACAGGATGATCTTGGTGTCCGGCCGCTCACGCCGCAGCACGCGCGACACGCCCGCCACCGTGCCCCCGGTGCCGTACCCGGTGACGAAGTAGTCGAGCCGGCCGCCGGCGAAGTCGCCGATGATCTCCCGGCCGGTGGTCGCCTCGTGGATGGCCGCGTTGGCCTCGGTCTCGAATTGGTGGGCGAGGAACCAGCCGTTCTTCTGCGCCAGCTCGACCGCCTTCTGGTACATGCCGAAGCCCTTCTGCGCGCGCGGCGTCAGCACGACCTTGGCACCCAGCATCCGCATCAGCCGGCGCCGCTCGACCGAGAAGCTGTCGGCCATGGTGATGACGAGCGGGTAGCCCTTCTGCGCGCACACCATGGCGAGGCCGATGCCGGTGTTGCCGCTGGTCGCCTCGACCACGGTCTGGCCCGGCTTCAGCGCACCGGTGCGCTCGGCCTCCTCGATGATGGCGATGGCCAGGCGGTCCTTCACCGAGGCCGCCGGATTGAAGAACTCCGCCTTCACGTAGAGCGTGGCGTGCGGGACGCCGAGATTGTTGATGCGGATTACCGGTGTGTTGCCGATGGTCTCGAGCACGTCGTCGAACAGTCGGCCGCGGCCGGTGGTGGTCCTGGATTGCGCCGATGTCATGTCGCTGTCTCCCTGCGAAGTCACGGTGCGCGTGAGCGTCCGCTCCTTGTCCTTTTCGCTACGATCAATAGACCTTCGGCCGGGACAAGGCGAGGTGCGCGACGCGATCGCTCCGAGTTCGGCCGGGGAAGATGGGGCGCCGCGAGAACCCGGTCGAGTGCTCGCCGTCACGGTGCGGCGCTATGCTGGCCAGCACAGCCGCCCTCCCGCCTTGCCGTTAAGTCCAGCCTGAAGCGCCAGAACCGGCGCTCGACCGAGCAACGGAGGCAATGGCATGGCCGATAAATTTTTCCGCGGCACCGACCGAAACGACCGGATCATCGGCGAGGACACCGACGACTTCATCCGAGGCTTCGCCGGCAACGACACACTGGAAGGGCGTGGCGGCAACGACGAGTTGATCGGTGATGAAGGCAACGACTCCCTCATCGGCGACACCGGCGACGACACCATGCGCGGTGGCGACGGCAACGACGAGATGGAGTGGAACAACGGCGACGGCAACGACCTGATGGACGGCGGCGACGGCCGCGACACCGCCGAGGTCAACGGCGCCGAAGATGCCGGCGACGCCTTCGAGGTGCGGTCCATCCCGCGCGGTGCCTTCTTCGAGCGTACCAACCTCGGCCCGTTCGACATCGTCATCGAGAACACCGAGTTCCTGGAGGTGAACGGCCTCGGCGGCAACGACACGATCGACGCCAGCGCGCTGCAGCCGGGTGAATTGCGCCTCCAGGCGTTCGGCGGCGACGGCAACGACCTCCTCATCGGCAGCGACGGTGCGGACCGCTTCGTCGGCGGCGACGGCATCGACGTGGTGCGTGCCGGCCTCGGCAACGATCTGATGATCTGGAACGACGGCGACGATTCGGACCGTCTCAACGGCGGGCGCGGGTTCGACATCGCGGTCGTCAACGGCTCCGACCGCAACGACAGCTTCGAGGTCAGCTCCGTCGGCGACGTCGTCTTCGTCGAGCGCAACGCGCTGCGCCGCTTCGGGCAGGAAGACGCCACCATCAACATCGTCAACACCGACAGGCTGATCCTCAACGGCCTCGACGGCAAGGACACGCTGGATGCCAGCGGCCTACAGGCCAGTCTGATCGAGGTCGAGGCGAACGGCGGCGACGGCAACGACCTCCTGATCGGCAGCGAGGGCGACGACACCCTCGTCGGCGACCGCGGCAACGACGTCATGCGCGGCGGCGACGGCGACGACACGATGATCTGGAACAACGGCGACGGGTCGGACCTGATGAACGGCGGCTACGGTGAGGACACCGCCGTCGCCAACGGCGCCAACAACGACGGCGACGTGTTCGTGATCCGCGGTGCCGGCGAAAACGTCGACTTCCAGCGCACCAACTTCGGCCGCTTCTCGCTCGACATCCGCAACACGGAAATCCTCGAGGTCAACGGCCTCGGCGGTGACGACACCGTCAACGCCAGCGACCTCGGCGCCGGGCTGATCGCGTTGCGCGCGTCCGGCGGCGACGGCGACGACTTCCTGATCGGCAGCGAAGGGGACGACACGCTGATCGGCGACCGCGGCGACGACACCATGCGCGGCGGTGACGGCGACGACACGATGGTGTGGAACAACGGCGACGGCTCCGACACCATGAACGGCGGCGCCGGCGACGACACCGCCGAGGTCAACGGCTCGAACGACGCGGGCGACGTCTTCGAGGTGCGCTCCAACGGCGACAACGTCCTCTTCGAGCGGACCAACTTCGGCCCCTTCTCGCTCGACATCCGCGAGACCGAGACGCTGGACCTCAACGGCCTCGGCGGCGACGACACGATCGACGCCAGCGGCCTCGACAACGGCGCCGCGGTGGTCGATGCGTCGGGCGGCGAGGGCGACGACGTGCTGACGGGCAGCGCGGGCGACGACACGCTCTCGGGCGACGCCGGCGACGACACGCTGGTCGGCTTCCGCGGCGACGACACCATGGAGGGCGGCGCGGGCGACGACCTGATGGTGTGGAACAACGGCGACGGCTCCGACGTGATGGACGGCGGCGAGGGCATCGACACCGCGCAGGTGAACGGCTCGGGCAATGCCGGGGACGAGTTCGTCGTGCGCACCAACGGCGAGAACGTCTTCTTCGAGCGTGTGAACTTCGGCAACTTCTCGCTCGACATCCGCAACACCGAGATCCTGGAGCTGAACGGCGGCGGCGGCGACGACACGATGGACGCGCGCGACCTCGAGGCCGGGCGGGTCGCACTCACCCAGTCGGGCGGCGAGGGTGACGATCAGCTCATCGGCAGCCAGGGCGACGACCTCATCCAGGGCGATGCCGGCAACGACACCCTCGTCGGCTTCCGCGGCAGCGATACGATGGAGGGCGGCGACGGCGACGACCTGATGGTGTGGAACAACGGCGACGGCTCCGACACGATGGACGGCGGCGCCGGCGACGACACCGCCCAGGTCAACGGCGCCGACGGCGCGGGCGATGCGTTCGAGGTGGTCTCGGTCGGCGGCGAGGTGACGTTCAACCGCACCAACCTCGTGCCCTTCTCGATCGAGATCGACAACACCGAGACGATCGAGCTGAACGGCCTCGGCGGCGACGACACCATCGACGCGCGCGACCTTGGCGCGACCGACCCGGCCTTCCGCGGCGCGGGCGGCGCGGGCGACGATCAGATCTTCGGCGGCAACGGCGACGACACGATCGACGGTGGCGCCGGCAACGACACGCTCTTCGGCAACGACGGCGCGGACATCTTCGTCTTCGCCGAGGGGGCGGACGAGATCACCGACTTCCAGGACGGGATCGACCTGATCGACGCCGCCGGCTTCGAGGACGCGCTCATCGCCCAGGTGGGCGACGACGTTGTCATCGACTTCGGCCTCGGCAACACGCTGACGCTGAAGGACCAGCTCGTCGACGATATCGGCGCCGGCGACTTCCTCGTCTGACGCGGCCGCATGCGCCGGGGCTCTCCCCGGCGCGATCCATCATGAAGGGGCGCCGCAGACACCCGTCCGCGGCGCCCTTTGCGCGTGGTTCTAATCCGCGGCCGTCAACGCGGGCGCCTGATCGACCACCCAGTCGACGTCCGCGGCGCGCATCAGGCCCTGGGCGACGAGGGCCTCGGCGGCGTCCTTCACGGCGCTCCGGTAGGCGGCGGCGTCGGCGTAGCGGTCGGGCAGGGGCGTGCGCGAGTCGGCGTTGCTGGCGGATGCGGGGAAGGCCACATAGGTGCCGGTCAGGCTGCACAACTCGCCCGGCGCGAAGCCCTCCTTGCGCAGGTTCCAGCCGTAATAGCTCCCCGTCGGCGCGGCGATGTAGGGTTCGCGAACGCCGCCCTCGGGCATGCCGTCTGCATCGATCCGGGGGACGAGCACCGTGTATTCATCGCCCACCGTCGGGGGCTGAGTGCCGTGGTCCATCACCATCAGGCGGTTGACCACCGGCGTCGGCCGGGCGCCGTCCAGCACCGGGAACGAGACGCTGTCGGGCGCCACCAGCGCCTCGCCGCTCGGAAACACGGTGTCCGGCGGCGCGGTACCGTCCGCCACCCAGGCGATCATGGCCTCGGTCAAGGCTCGCATCGTCGGCGCGGCGCTGATGGGGTTGGACGGGAAGACGCAGGTCTTCGTCTCGCTTGGCGACCCGCCCCAGAAGTTGAAGTGCGGGGCGCCGGCGACGAAGTAGAGCCGCACGTCCTCCGGCTGCGTGATCGGCTCGCCGGTCGGCAGCGTCGAGACCAGCGCGGCACGCGCCTGCCAGAACTCGGTCGACGTGTCGGTATGGACGACCTTCGGGCAGGTGTCGCTCTCGCCGCAGGCGTCGAGGATGCCGTCCGTCGCGCCGGTCACGGGGTCGGTCGTCTCGGCGTAGGTGAACGGGAACTGATCGCCCGGAACGTCGTGGTCCTCGTGCTGGCGCGAGTAGCGGCCCGGCTGGGCGAAAGCGTAGTTGGTGTAGGTTTTGCGCGAGCCGGCGATGTGCGGCATCACCCCGTCGAACACCTGCGCGCCTTCGGCGTCGGCGTTGAAACCCTGGTAGACGAGGTCGCGGATGAACCGGCCCGACTGCGAGATCCCCATCCCGACCACATGGTCGATGCCGGAGATGGGCGCCTCGGCGTCATGCCCCGCATTGCCGCGCAGGAACGACACGACGTCCGCCGTCGCGACGAAGGCGAGCCCGGTCGGCATGTCGCCCTTGGCCTGATAGACGATCTCGTAGATGGCGCCGGCGTCGAAGCCCTCCGGCCGCGTGATCTCGATCCGGTTCTCATCGAGGAAGCGCACGGCGAGGCCGTCCGGCGTCTGCCGCTCGTCGAGGGAGTTCTGGCGCACGGTGATCGTGGCGGCGGCGGCGTCGGTGTCGGCGGCGGGGTAGGTGAGGGTGGCCTCGCTGGTGGCGCCGTCGTCGTCGAAGATGAATTCCTCGCGGGACGTTCCGGTGCTGCCCTCGATCGTCGGCAGCGTCATATCGATCAATGCGTCGCCGAGGCCGGTCTGCCAGCCGCTCCACACCAGCGTGTGGCCGGCGTCCATCAGGAAGCCGTCGCCGGGATCGTCCGGGTTGAAGGTGTTGCCGGCGGAGGCGGACAGGTTGAGGAGGCCGAGCGCCAGGGTGCGCCCGCGGTTCGGTACCTCGTAGAAGAGCGTGCCGGAGCCGCCGCTCTTGGGTGCGACGATGGTCACCTCGGTCTGAAACTCGACCTCGCCGTCCGCGTTGGTCGGTGCCTCGTCGAGGCCGACGATACGCTGGCCGCGCTCCGACGCCGGGTCGATGGCGAAGTGGGCGATCCCGTCGATCCGCTCGTAGGCGCCGGCATCGCCGAAGGTGCGGCCGTCGTAGGCGTCGGCCCGGTTGGTGACCTCGAACTGGGTGACCCGCGCGTTCGCGCCCGAGAGCGACAGCCCGAGCGCCGTCGCGGCGAGAAGCGCCAGCTTCAATCGCGTCATGTTCGTTTCCTCCTTGCCGGTCTGGTGCCGGTTGTCGCCGATGCTGATCCCATCGGCCGGGAGGGTCAAACACTGATGACGCGAGCGCTCTTAGGTGACCGCGTTGATGGGCTCTCCGCGGGCGAAGTTTTCGATGATCGTGGTGACCTGGTCGGCGACCGCCTGGATCGCTTCGCGGCTCGCCCACGCGACGTGCGGGGTGAGGATGACGTCGTCGCGCTTGGCGATGCGGCGCATCACGTGGTCGGCGCCCGGCGGCTCGGTGGTGACGACGTCGAACCCCGCGCCGGAGATCCGCCCGGCCTCGAGGGCACGTTCCAGCGCCGCCTCGTCGACGAGGCCGCCGCGGGCCGTGTTGATGAGGAGCGGGCGGCGCTCCATCATCGCGAACTCGGCGTCGGAGATCATGTGCCGCGTCGCCGGGATCAGCGGACAGTGGAGCGTAATGACGTCGGCGGTGCGCATCACCTCCTCGAACGGGGTGTAGAGCGGCCCCATCCCGTCGACGCCCTTGTAGGCGCTGTAGAGAACGCGCATCCCGAACGCCTCGCCGAGCCTGGCGACGGAGCGGCCGAGCGAGCCGTCGCCGACGACGCCGAGCGTGGCGCCGGAGAGGTCGGCGATCGGGTAGTCGAAATAGCAGAACTGGTCGGCCTCCTCCCAGCGCCCGGCGTTCACCGACGCGCGGTAGGGGACGAGGCTGCGGCGCAGCGCCAGGATCAACGCGAAGGTGTGCTCGGGCACCGTGTTGACGGCATATTCGCGCACGTTGGCGACCGTCACGCCCGCGGCGCGGCAGGCGTCGAGGTCGATCTTGTCGTAGCCGGTGGCGGCGACCGCGATCAGCTTCAACTTGGGCGCGGCGGCGAGCTCGGCCGCCCCGATCGCCACCTTGTTGAGGATGACGACGTTCGCCTCGGCGATGCGCGCCGCGACGTCCTGCGGCGCGGTGCGGGCGTGGACCGTCAGCGTATGCGGGACGTCCGGCGGGCGGAACTCGGTCTCGGCCGACATGGTGTCCCGGTCGAGGAGGACGATCGCGAGGGGGGCGCTCATGCGGCCTGCTCGCCGGCGAGGGCGGGGGCGCCGACGGTGGCGGCGATGGCCGCGAGGTCGGCGATCACGTTGGCGGGGAGGGTGATGCCGGTCTCGGTGCCGCGGACGGTGCGCATCGCTTCGATCTCGCCCGGCATCAGCACCGCGTCGTGACCGGAGGCGAGCGCGCTGCCCTTCAATTCGGCGACCAGCGCCTCGACCCGCTCGGCGTGGGCGGTGCGGGCGGCACCGCGGGCGGCGTCGATGACGAGGAAGAAGTGGCCGTTGTCCTGCGTCAGCTCGAAGTCCTTGTAGAGGTTGCCCATGGACCCGGCGAAGCGACCGCCGGCGAGGACGCCCGCCAGCACCTCCACCATGATGGCGAGCGCCGAGCCCTTGGGGCCGGACATCGGCAGGACGACGCCCTTTTCGGCCGCCTGACCGTCGGTCGTCGGATTGCCGTCGCGGTCGAGCGCCCAGCCTTCGGGGATCGCCTCGCCGCGCTTGGCGGCCTCGACGATCTTGCCGCGCGCCACCACCGAGGTCGCCATGTCGAGGAGCACCGGCGCGTTGCCGGTGACGGGGGTGCCGAAGGTGATGGGGTTGGTGCCGATCACCGGGTCGCGCCCGCCGAACACCGCCATCGACGGCGGCGCGTTGGTCATCGCGATGGCGATGCAGCCGGCTTCCACCGCGCGCTCGACGTAGAACGAGCCCGGCCCGTTGTGGTTGGAGGCGCGGATCGACGCGGCGGCGACGCCCTGCGCCTTGGCGGTCTCGATCGCCGCGTCCATGGCCTTTAGGGAGACGACCGGGCCGGGGCCGTTGTCACCGTCGACCACCAGGAACGAGGGCGCGGTGTGGGTGACTGTCACCCGCGGGTTGGCGTTGACGACGCCGCGGTGCAGCCGCTCGGCGTAGATCGGGATGCGGGTGAGGCCGTGTGAGGCGTGGCCGCGCAGGTCGGCGTGGATGAGGCAGTCAGTCACCGTGGCGGCGTCCTCGGGCGCGAGGCCCGCCGCGGTGAAGACGCCGTTGGAGAACGCGCGCAGGGTGGCGACGGGGAAGGTCTCGCTCACGCCTCGTCCTCCGCGCGGGTACCGTTCATGACGTCGTAGAAGAGGCCGAGCGCGGCGCTGTCGAGCTTGGCGAAGCCGGCGTTGCAGGCGGCGGTCATCAGCTGGTGGGCGAGGTTGGTCGCCGGCTGGGCGCGGTGCTCGTGCGCGCCGACGGCGGCGGCGATGCCGAGGTCCTTGCGCATCAGCTCGGCCCGGAAGCCGCCGTCGAGCGCATGGTCGATGTAGCGCTTGGCGTGCATCTCGAGGACGCCGGAGCGGGCGGCGCCGGTGGAGAGCACCTCGCGCATCATGTGCGGGTCGACCCCGGCGCTGCGGGCGAGCGCCACCGCCTCGCACGCGCCCATGAGGTTCACCGCGACCATCAGCTGGTTGCAGGCCTTCAACGCCTGCCCGGCGCCCAGCGGGCCGACGTGGTGGATGGCCTTGCCCATCGCGTCGAGAGCGGAGCGGGCGCGGGCGACGTCGCCCTCCGCACCGCCGACCATGATGGTGAGCGTCCCCTCGTTCGCCCCCTTGGCGCCGCCGGAGACCGGCGCGTCGATCATCGCGCCGCCGCCGGCCGCGATCACGCCGGCGATCTCGCGTGCCTCGAACGGGGCGATGGTCGAGCAGTCCACCAGGAGGCCGGACCAGGGCGCGGCGGCGAGGCCGCCCGGACCGGAGACAACGCCGGTCAGCGCCGCCGCGTCGGGGACGCAGGTGACGACGACCGAGGCGGCCGCCGCCACCTCGCGCGGGGTCGCGACCACGGTGGCGCCGGCGGCCCGGAACGCCTCGGCTTTTTCGGGCGAGGAGGTGGTGACGACGAGGGGGAGGCCCGCGGCGGCGATGTTGCGCGCCATGCCGGCGCCCATCACGCCCAGGCCGATGAAGCCGATAGTGTCAGCCATGGTTGCTGCCTTCAGAAGAGGGAGTGGACGCCGGCGCGGCACGCTTTTTCAGGTCGCGGCGCAGCGCCAGCGCGAAGAAGACCGCGACGAGTGCCGCCAGCGACAGCGTCACGGGATTGGTGAGGAACGGGGCGAACGACCCCTCCGAGCGGGTCAGCGCCTGACGCAGCGCCTCCTCGAACGGGCGGGTGATGATGAACGTGATGAGGAGCGGAGCCACCGGCACGCCCGTCCGGTTGAAGACGAAGCCGAGGATGCCGGCGCCGAACATCACCCACACGTCGACGATGTTGTTGCGCGCGACGTACGCGCCGGCGATGCAGATCAGCGCCACGCACGGCATCAGGTAGATTTTCGGGATCCGCAGCGTCATCGCCAGCGGCCGCACCGCGATAAAGCCGAAGACGGCCATCAGGACGGTCGAGAAGAGGAGCGCCAGATAGATCGTGTAGACGATGCCGGGGTTCATCACGAAGATCAGCGGCCCCGGCGTCACCCCCTGCAGGACCAGCGCTCCGAGGAGGATCGCCGTCACCGCGTCGCCGGGGATGCCGAGCGCCAGGGTGGGGATGAACGTGGCGCCGACGACGGCGTTGTTGGCGCTTTCCGACGCCGCGACGCCGCGCACGTCGCCCTTGCCGAAGCGCGTGGCGTCGCGGGCGGCGCGCTTGGCGTCGCCGTAGGCGAGGAAGGAGGCGATCGTCGCGCCGATGCCCGGCAGGATGCCGATCGCCGAGCCGATGGCCGAAGCGCGCAGCATCGGGAAGGCGATGAGCTTCATGTCCTTGCCGGTGATGCGGTTGGCCTCGCGGTCCTCGCCCGAGAGGCTGACCTTGCCGATCCGCTGCGAGAAGCCGCGCGTCGCCTCCTCGAGGATCTCGGCGAGCGCGAAGAGGCCGACGAGCAGCGGCACGTAGGTCAGTCCGTCCATCAGAGCCGTCTGTCCGAAGGTGAAGCGCGGCGTGCCGAGCATCGGGTCCGAGCCGACGGTCGCCAGAACCATGCCCACCGCGGCCGAGAGGAGCCCCTTGGCGAGCGAGGCGCCGGACAGGATGCCGATGACGAAGAAGGTGAAGAGGAGCAGCGAGGCGATCTCGACCGGGCCGAAGCCGAGCGCGAAGCCGGCCAGCTCCGGCGCCACCAGGATGAGGAGCACGACCGAGAACACCGCCCCGAACAGCGAGGCGATCAGCGAGATGCGCAGCGCCTTGGTGGCGAGGCCTTGCTGGGCCATCGGGAAGCCGTCGAAGATCGTCGCCGCGGAGGCGGGGGTGCCCGGCGCGTTGAGCAGGATCGCCGAGACCGAGCCGCCGAAGATCCCCGAGCCGTAAAGGCCGATGAGCAGGACGAGGGCCTGCGTCGTCGGCATGAAGATCGTCAGCGGTACCGCGAGCGCGACGGCGATGTTGACCGACAGTCCGGGGATGGCGCCGATGACGAGGCCGACCACGACCGACAGCACCAGCGTCAGCATCGTCGCCGGCTGGGCAATATCCATGAGCGCCTGGAGGAGGGGGTCCATCAGTGTCTCTCGAAGCGGATCGGGGGCGACGTCAGAAGAGGGCGACGCCGGGGAGCGGCACTAGGAAGACCTTGCGCAGGATCTGGTCGATCACGACCGGCAGCAGCAGCGTCAGGATCAGCGCCACCCACCAGGTGGCACGGAACACCGCGAACACCGCGGCAAGGAAGAGGACCGCCGCCGGCAGGAAGCCGATGCGCGGCATCAGGGCGGCGGTGACCGCGACGATCGCGGCGAAGAGGATGCCGCCGGGGAGCCCTTCGCCGAACGCCGTCTGCGGTGCGGTGCGCCGGCTCAGGACGAGAACGGCGACGGCGAAGATCGCCATCATCGTGCCGGCGAAGGTCGGCAGGGCCGTGGGCCCCACCGTGTAGAAGTCGCCGGTTCCGAGCGCGGCCTGCGCCCGGCCGACCTCCGGAACGAGGACGCCGAGGTACCCGGCGGCCCCGAGGAGGAGGGCGGTGGCGAGGATGCGCTCGGCGGTCATTGCGTGGTGGTCTCGCCCGAGGTCTCACCCTTGCCGAGCGCGGCGGCGATGGAGTCCGACATGCCGGTCATCGCGGCCTCGAAGTCCGGGCCGGAGAGGTAGCCGGGGGTGATCTTGGCGCGGTCGGCGAGCGTGGCGAAGGTCTCCGAGTTCATCGCCTTCTCGAACCGCTCGCGCAGATACTCGGTCGCCTCGTCCGGGGTGCCGGCGGGGGCGACGAGGCCCTTCATGTTCTCGAGGTTCACGTCGTAGCCGAGGTCGGAGAGGGACGGCACGTCCGGGATCTGCTCGGCGCGATCGGAGGTGGTGGCCACCGCGTTGATCGTGCCGGCCGCCACCTGGGCCGCGGCGTCACCGGGGGTGATGATCGTCATGTCGACGTGACCGCCCAGGAGCGCCGCGAGTGCCGGCGAGCCGCCCTGATAGGGGATGTGCTTCAGGTCGATGTCGGCCTTGTCGGCGAACACCAGGAAGGCCGAGTGCAGGACGCCGCCGGGACCGGAGGAGCCGTAGGCGAGCTGGCCGGGGTTCTCCTTGGCGCGCTCGACGATCGCCTCGATCGAGTCGAGCCCGGAGCCCTTCTTGGTGACGATCACCATGTGCTCGCGGTTGACGCGCAGCACGCCCTTGAACTGGTCGAGCGAGTAGTTGGTCTCGCGGTGGTTCGGCACTGACGTCGACTCCGAGCCGCCGGCGACCAGCAGCGTATGGCCGTCGGGCTCGGCGTTGGCGACGATTTCGGCCGCCAGGGTTCCCGAGGCGCCGGGACGGTTCACCACCACCAGCGGCACGGGGAAGAACTCCTGCGCGGCGGAGGCGATGAGGCGGGCCGTCTGGTCCGTGCCGCCGCCCGGCGCGAAGCCGACGACGATCTGGATCGGCTTGGACGGCTCCCAGCCGCTGTCCTGCGCGTTGGCCGGAACCGCGGCGGCGGCGAGGCCGAACGCCAGAGCGCCGACGACGGCGCGCTTCGTCATCACGAATGTCATGGTTGATCCTCCCAGTGATTGATATGTCCGCCGCCCCCTCGTCGGGGGGTCTTGTGGGCGGGAGTGTTGGGGGGCCTCTGGTGCCCCCGGTCGTGCGCCGGCGTGCGGCCGGCCGTGCGTCAGACGCCTTCGCAGCCGCGGCTGCGCAGCAGCTCGTCCACCCAGGCCCGGTCCCAGCCCTCGCCGGCGATCGCGGCCTGGATCTTCGCCTCCTTCTCCACCTGCGCCCGAGACAGGGCGAGCGTCTCCTCGGCCGCCGCGCGCGGGATCGAGACGACCCCGTCCTGGTCGCCGACGATGATATCGCCCGGCTCGATGACCATGCCGTCGAGCGCGATCGGCACGCCGATCTCGCCGGGGCCGTCCTTGTAGGGACCGCGGTGGCTGACGCCGGCGCCGAAGATGGGGAAGGTGTCCTCGCAGATGACGTCCATGTCGCGCACCGCACCGTCGACCACGAAGCCGACCGCGCCGCGGCGCCGCGCGTGAGAGACGATCAGCTCTCCGATCAACGCGTTGGTGAGGTCGCCGCCGGCCTCCACGACGATGACGTCGCCGGGCTGCACCATATCGGCGGCCTTGTGGATCATCAGATTGTCGCCGGGGCGGGTCTTCACGGTCAGCGCGGTGCCGGCGAGGCGACCCTTGCCGTCCTTGAAGGTGTGCATCGGGCGCACCGTGGGTCCGGCGGCGACCATGCGGCCGAGATTGTCGCTGATGATCGCGGTCGGGATCGCGCCCAGACCGTCCACGAACGCCTTGTCGCTGCGGGTGAAGTCGCTCACCACGCGAAAACCAAGTGCCACCGAGGGCCTCCCTTCGTCTCTTTTCTCGTCATGTTGGTCGACGGCAACGATGCTGTCCAATAGGAGTTTTGCGCCCAATCGATAACGACAAGGCATCGGCGCCATGATCGACACCCGTCTCCTGCGTTCCTTTACCGTCCTCGCCGAGGAGCTGCATTTCGGCGCGGCGGCGCGGCGCCTGCACATCGCCCAGCCGGCGCTGACGCGGCAGATCCAGCAGCTCGAGGCGCGGCTCGACGTGACGCTGCTGGAGCGCACCGCGCGGCGGGTCAGCCTGACGGCGGCCGGGCGGGCCTTTCTCACCCGTGCCCGCGGCGTCCTCAATGAGCTGGAGGAGGCGGCCGCGGAGGCGCGCCGGGTGGCCGAGGGGCAGGAGGGCGCGATTCGCGTCGGCTTCATCCACTCGTCCACCTACGGCATCACGCCGCGCATCATCCGCCACTTTCGCGAGCGTTACCCGTCGGTCTCGCTGGACCTGCACGAGATGCCGATCGACGCGCAGATCCCCGCCCTCCTCAACGGGACGATCGACGTCGGCATCCTGCGTCCGCCCCTCTCGGACGCGCGGCTGGCGACGCGGATCCTGGCGCACGAGCGGTTCGTCATCGCGCTGCCGCGCGGCCATGCCCTGTCGGGCGAGGGGACCGTGTCGCTGCGGTCGCTGGCCGGGGAGCGGTTCATTCTCTTCACGCAGGAACGCAGCCCGCTGTTCTACGAGCGGATCAAGGCGATGTGCCATGCGGCCGGGTTCAGCCCGCACGTCCAGCAGCACGCGACCCAGATCCACACCATGGTCGGCCTCGTCGCCGCCGGGATCGGCATCGCGATCCTGCCGGAGGTCGCGCGCAACCTGCACCTGCCCGGCGTATCCTTCTGCGCCATCGAGGAGAACCCGCCGACGGTGGAGGTCGCGCTCGGATGGCGCACGGGCGACGCCAACCCGGCGCTCGCCGCCTTCCTTGGGGTGACGCACGCGCCCCTCGTCGCCACCGACGAGGCATGACGGCGCGCGCGCGGCGGCGGCCGGCGCGGGGGTCGATCGGTGGAGTGGCCAAGGCGTGGCAATGTTGTATGATTAATTTTGCGGGCGGTCGCACAACGCGGCGCGCATGAGGATGAGGAGCCGGACCCCGTTTTGGCAATGAGCGAGGATGCGAAGGTGCCGCGCTACCTGGCGCGCGAGATCGAGGACGACCTTCGTGCCGCGATCACGTCCGGTCAGTACCGCACGGGCGACAAGCTGCCCACCGAGAACGCGCTGGGGCAGAAATACGGTGTCAGCCGCACGGTGGTGCGCGAGGCGATCGCAGGCCTGCGGGCGGCCGGCACCGTGGTCTCGCGCCGTGGGAGCGGGGTGTTCGTCGCCGAGGAGCGCCTGCCGGTGCTGCCGCCCCCGGCGGAGGACTGGCCGCGCAAGGTGCCGGACGTGATCGACGCGCTGGAGCTGCGTGCGGCGGTGGAGGTGGAGGCGGCGCGCCTTGCCGCCAGCCGCGCGTCGATCGGGCAGATCGAGGAGATCTACGCCGCCGAGCGCATCTTCGCGCGCAAGATCGCCGACGGCGCGGACGCTGCGGCCGACGACTTCGCGTTTCACCGGGCGATCGCGCGGGCGACCAACAACGCCGCGTTCGACCGCTTCCTCGCCGAGCTGGGGCCGCGAACGATCCCGCGCCGGGAGTTGGGCATCGCCCACGGCACCAAGGAATATGCCGCCTACATGGCGCGCCTGGAGGCCGAACACCGCGCCATCGTCGCCGCGATCGAGGGGCGCGACGCGCAGGCGGCGGCGGCGGCGATGGCGGCCCACCTCCTCGGCTCGTTGAAGCGATACCGCGATCTGTCGCGGCTGGCGGGTGAGCGGGCGTAATTAATCGTATAACTCGTTGACCTAGTCATACAAATGTATAAGCGTACGCGCCACGGCAGGGCGCAACGCCCGGCTCGATGTCGCGTCGCGGACAGGCTCAGATCCGGTCCCGGTCGCCGCGGCATCCTGTGACAACGAGAGCGCCCCGAGGGGGCGCCGGCGGTGCGGGCCGGGGCTCCGACCGTCGAACCTGGAGGAACCCTATGCCCGCCCATTGGAAGCGACTTCTGCTCTGTGCCGCGTTCGCCACCGTCAGCACCGCCGCGCTGGCCGACTATCCGGAGAAGGACCTGCGCATCATCGTGCCGTGGGGTGCCGGCGGCGGCACGGACGGGATCGTGCGCAAGATCGCCTCGATCGCCGAGGACGCCTACGGCCAGTCCATCTACGTGGAGAACATCGAAGGCGGCGTCAGCGCGACGGGCGTGTCGCAGCTGATGAACGCGCGGCCGGACGGGTACACCATCGGCGCGCTGACCTACGACAGCATCGTCACCGTCCCCTGGCAGGGCTTCCTGCCGGACTACGACCTCGGCAAGCTGGACTACATCGCCCGCATCACCGCCGAGCCGGACGCGCTGATCGTCTCCACCTCGTCGGGCTACGACACGTTGGAGGACGTGCTGGCGGCGGCCAAGGACGCGCCCGGCAAGGTGCGCATCGGCATGCAGAACGTCGGCTCGCGCGTCCATCTCGCCGCGCTGCAGCTGCAGAACGAGACGGGCGCCGAGTTCAAGCTGATCGCCTATCCGGGCGGCGCGGCGGCGCAGAAGGAGGCGATGCTCAACGGC
The DNA here is from genome assembly GCF_022865125.1 of Acuticoccus sp. I52.16.1. NCBI lineage: Bacteria > Pseudomonadati > Pseudomonadota > Alphaproteobacteria > Hyphomicrobiales > Amorphaceae > Acuticoccus > Acuticoccus sp. I52.16.1. The sequence goes on from NZ_CP094828.1 coordinate 3,744,100, forward strand.
GAGGTCGACATCGTCGCCACCAGCCTGGGCGACTTCGCGTCCGTGATCGAGGACGGCGCCGGCAAGGGCGTGGTCGAGTTTACCGACACCGCCAACCCGACCTACGAAGTCCCGACCGCGGCCGACCTCGGTCTCGCGCTGCGCATGGGGAGCTTCATCGTCCTGGCCGCCCCCGACGGGACCCCGCCCGAGGCGCTGGAGAAGATCGAGGCCGCCTTCCAGACCGCCTACGAGAGCGAGGAGTTCCAGTCCTGGCTCGCCAAGGTCGGCGTGACGCCGGCGTGGCTGCCGATGGCCGAGGTACCGGCTTGGGCCGAGGAGACGACCGCCAGCGTGTCGGCCCAGCTCGACAAGCTCGTCGAAGACGGCGTCATCTCCAAGTAGATCGCTCAAGCCGCGCGAGCGGGCGGCCGCGGCCTTCGGGGCGCGGCCGCCCGGTGCGTGGGGGTAACGTATGCCAAGACAAAAGGCCCTTGTGAGCCGCCTGGCCCTGCCGGCCGCGCTGGCGGTGATGGCGGGCGTCTACGCGGCCGGCATCCCGAGCGTGCGCACGCTGTTCGGCAAGGGGTTCGTCGACACGCGCTTCCTGCCCAAGATCCTGGTCGCGATCGCCGCGGGCGCGCTGCTGGCGATCATCGTCCGCGAGGTGCGCACCTGGCTCGCCGAGCGGGCGGTCCCCGCCGATGACGCACCGGCCGAGCCCGGCGGGTTCGAAGCGGTCAAGCCGTTCGTGCTGTTCGCGGCGATCCTGGCCTATATCGCGGCGTTCAAGCCGGTGGGCTTCCTGATCTCGAACATGGCGCTCGGACTGCTGATCCTCTGGCTGTTCGAGTTCGGCGTCGGCCGGCCGGTGGTGCGCGTGGCGGCGGCCGCGGCGGTGACGGCGGTGGCCTATCTCCTCTTCGCGGTCGCCTTCGGAACGCGGCTCGCCCTGCTGCCGGGGGGCTACTGATGGAGTTCCTCGGCCACATCGTCGGCGGCTTCGGCGCGCTGTTCGAACCGATGAACTTCGCCTTCCTGGTGGGCGGCTTCCTCATCGGCACCTTCTTCGGTGCGGTGCCGGGGCTGACCTCGGTGCTGGCGATCGCGCTGCTGTTGCCGATCACCTACTCGATCGACGTCACGCCCGCGCTCATCATGTGTGCGTCGATCTTCATGGCGGGGATGTATTCGGGGTCGATCACGGCGATCACCATCAACATCCCCGGCGCGCCGTCCTCGATGATGACGGCGATCGACGGCAACATCCTCATGAAGGAGGGGAAGGGGGCCAACGCGCTCGGCCACGCGGCGCTGGGCTCGATGATCGGCGGGTCGATCGGCGCGCTCCTCCTCATCCTGCTGATGCCGCTGGCAGCGGAGCTGACGCTCCTCATCCGCACGCCGGGGAAGTTCTCGCTGGTGCTCTTCGCGCTGGTCGTGATCATCCTGGTGCAGCGCGACGACATCGCCAAGACGGTGCTCACCACGGTGGCCGGCATGATGATCGCCACCATCGGCATCGACGTGATGCAGCCGGTGCCGCGCTTCTCCTACGGCACGTCGCAGCTTGTGCAGGGCATCGACCTGATGCCGCTGATCATCGGCGCCTTCGCGATCTCGGAGCTGATGATCCAGGCGCGGGCCGGGGCGGCGGAGCTGTCGGCCGCGCGCATCCGGGAGGCGGCGAGCAGCCTGCGGCGCATGGACTTCATCCCGCCGCTGTCCGAGGTCCGGCAGATCGGCGTCGTGGGCTACCTTAAGGCGGCGCTGATCGGCTACGGCGTCGGCATTCTGCCGGGCGTCGGCGGGTCGATGGCCGCGTTCGTCGCCTATGCGGACGCCAAGCGCGGCGCCAAGCCGGAGGAGCGCTTCGGCAAGGGGAGCCGCAAGGGCATCGCGGTCGCCGAATCGGCCAACAACGCCATGTGCGGCGGCGCCTTCGTGCCGATGCTGATGTTCGGCATCCCCGGCGATCCCACCACCGCGATCGTCCTGGGCGTTCTCGTCGTCAACGGCTTGCAGCCGGGGGCGAAGCTCCTGGAGAATCAGGCCGACCTGATCGCGCCGATGTTCACCTCGCTGCTGGTTTCGGCGCTGGTGCTGATCCCGCTGACATTGTTCCTGCTGGGGCCGCTCTTCATCCGCATCGTGGCGATCCCGCGCGGGCTCCTCTACACCGGCATCGCGGTGGTGGCGCTCGTCGGCAGCTACGTCGCCACCTTCTCGATCTTCCAGATGGTGCTGGCGGCGCTGTTCGGGCTGCTCGCCTATTTCCTGCGGCGCGGCGGCTATCCGGTGGTCTCGCTGCTGCTCGGCTTCATCCTGGGGCCGGACCTCGAACTCTACCTGCGCCGCTCGCTCTCGCTCAACGACGGGGACCCGACGGTGTTCCTGACCAGTCCGGACAGCCTGGCCTTCATCGGGCTGTCCCTCGTCTTCATCTATCTGATGGAGATCGGCCCGCGGCTGAAGGCCCGCCGGCACAAGACCAATCCTTCCTCGCCCAGTCAGTAGGACGACCCCCATGCATCCCAATGAAGTGAAGGCCGCGCTCGGCGCGGGCCTTCTCTCGTTCCCCGTGACGCCCTTCGGCCCGGACGGAGCGTTCAATCCCGCGCCCTACGAGGCGCACATCAGCTGGCTGTCCGGCTTCGGCGCGTCGGCGCTGTTCGCCGCCGGCGGCACCGGCGAGTTCTTCTCTCTCGACCCCTCCGAGGTGCCGCAGATCATCACCCGCGCCAAGGCGGCGGCCGGGTCGACCCCGATCGTCTCCGGCTGCGGCTACGGCACCGCGACCGCGGTCTCGCTGGCGAAGGCGGTGGAGAAGGCGGGTGCGGACGGCATCCTCCTCCTGCCGCATTATCTGATCGACGCGCCGCAGGAGGGGCTCCTCGCCCACGCCAAGGCCGTGTGCGACGCGGTCGGCATCGGGGTGATGATCTACAACCGGGACAATGCCCGCTATGCGCCCGACACCGTCGCGCGGCTGTGCGACGCATGCCCCAACCTCGTCGGCTTCAAGGACGGTTCGGGCGACATCGGCACGGTGCGGCAGATCACCGCGAAGATGGGCGACCGGCTGACCTACCTCGGCGGCATGCCGACGGCGGAGCTGTTCGCCGAGGCCTACCTCGGCGCGGGCTTCACCACCTATTCCTCGGCCGTCTTCAACTTCGTGCCGGGGCTGGCGATGGAGTTTTATGCAGCGTTGCGGGCTGGCGAGCGGGACAAGACCACGGCGATCCTGGAGTCGTTCTTCTACCCCTTCATGACGCTGCGCGACCGATCGAAGGGGTACGCGGTCTCCGCGATCAAGGCGGGCGTGCGTCTCGCCGGGTACGATGTCGGCCCGGTGCGCGCACCGCTGACCGATCTCACCGGCGAAGAAGAGGCGATGCTGGCCGAGATCGTCGCCCGGCACAGCTGAGCGACGGGGCGGCTCCGGCCGCTTCATTTCGCTCCCGGCCGGAGTGTGACCTTCGACATGGCGCTGTTTGGATGCCATGGTGAAAGACACATGCCACCTGCCGAGCCTCGACTTACTGAATGAGCGAACTGGAAAGAGACGTCAGCGATATTGCCAGGATCAAGGCCATCCCCACGATCCTGGATATCATCTGCCGCATGACGGGAATGCGTTTCGCAGCCGTGGCCCGGGTCACCGAAGACCGCTGGATCGCATGCGAGGTCCATGACGAGATCGACTTCGGGCTCAAGCCCGGTGGCGAGCTCGAGGTCGAGACCACCTTGTGCAACGAGATCCGTCAGAGCGGGACGGCGATCGTCATCGATCATGTGGCCCAGGACGAGGTCTACTGCCGGCATCATACGCCCGAGCTCTATGGTCTCCAGAGCTACATCTCGATGCCGATCGTCCTTTCCGACGGGACGTTCTTCGGCACCTTGTGCGCCATCGACCCCGAGCCGCGCACGCTCAACACGCCCGAGACGCTGGCGATGTTCGAGATGTTCTCCGACATCATCGGCTTCCAGCTCAGCGCACTGCACCGGGTCGACCAGGCCGAGGCGAACCTGTTGGACGAGCGCGCCGTGTCCGCCCTGCGCGAGCAGTTCATCGCCGTGCTGGGCCATGACCTGCGCAATCCGCTCGCCTCCATCGGCGGCGGTGTGCGGATCATCCGGCGTGAGGAGCACACCAAGAAGTCGGCCGAAGTCCTGACGATGATCGAGGGCAGCGTGCGCCGGATGGCCGGGCTGATCGACAACGTGCTCGACTTCGCGCGCGGACGGTTGGGGAGCGGCATCACGCTGGACCGCAAGGTCGAACTGCTGGAGCCGGTGTTGCAGCAGGTGGTCGACGAGCTGATGGTGGTGATGCCCGAGCGACGCATCGTCGCCGACTTTTCGCTGCCGCAGCCGATCGAATGCGACCGGGCGCGGATGGGGCAGCTCGTCTCCAACCTTCTCGGCAACGCGCTCGTCCACGGCGATCCGGCGACCCCGGTGCGTATCGTCGCCAAGGCCGACGGCGCGACCTTGAAGATCGACGTCGCCAACGAGGGGGCGCCGATCCCGCCGGAGGCGATGGCGCGCCTGTTCCAGCCATTTTTCCGCGGCGAGATCCGGCCGAACCAGCAGGGGCTCGGCCTCGGCCTTCACATCGCTTCGGAGATCGCGCGGGCACACGGCGGCGAAATCGCCGTGTCGTCGAGCCCGGAGCAGACCCGGTTCACCTTCGAGATGCCGCTGGGCCGCGCCTAGGCCGGGCGGTCACGCACGCGCGCCGTCGGCATGGGCGGCACGGAAGGGCACCAGGCGGCGCAGTTCTTCGTCCCACAAGGTGAGCCGCACGCAGGCGAGGCTCTCGCGCAGGGTCAGCCGGTTGGTGTGGCGAAGCTCGGGAAGGTCGCGCAGCACCTCGGGCAGGCGGTAGTGCGGGATGCGGCTCGACAGGTGGTGCACGTGGTGGATGCCGACGTTTGCGGCGAACCACCGCAACACCGCCGGCAGCGCGTAGTGCGAGCTGCCGTGCAGGGCGGCCTCGGGGTGGGTCCAGTCGGCGTCGCCGTCCCAGTGGGTGTGCTCGAACTGGTGCTGCACATAGAAGAGCCAGACCCCGGCCGCCGACGCCAACAGCACGATCGGCAGGTGGATCATCAAAAACGGCCCGATCCCGATCGCCCACGTCACGCCGGCGACGGCGGCGAGGATGGCGAGGTTCGTGCCCATGGTGCTCAGCCAATGCATCAGTCCGCCGCGCATGAAGCCGATCGGCAGGCGGTGGTGCAGCAGGAAGACGAAGAACGGCCCCAGCCCGAAGAGGATCAGCGGGTGGCGGTAGATGCGGTACTGGATCCGCCCGCGCAGACTGAGGTTGCGGTACTCGCGCACCGTCAACGTGGCGACGTCGCCGATGCCGCGACGGTCGAGGTTGCCGGCGCCGGCGTGGTGCAGCGCGTGGGTGCGGCGCCAATGGTCATAGGGCGTCAGCGTGAACACGCCGAGGACGCGGCCGAGCCAGTCGTTCAGCGACTGCCGGCGGAAGACCGAGCCGTGGCCGCAGTCGTGCTGGATGAGGAAGAGGCGGACGAGGAAGCCGGCCGCCGGCAGCGCGAGGAGGAGGGTCAGCCCATAGCCGACGCTAGTGAGGGCGAGCCACATCGCGGCCCACAGCGCCACGAACGGCAGCGCCGACAGCGCGATCTCGGTGAGGCTGCGCCGCACGTCCGGATCGGTGTATCGCGCCAACTCGCGCCGGATGGACCGGGCGTCGATCGTCGAGGGCGGCGGCGTCGGGGCGGAGGCGCCCGGTACGGATTGAGCGGTCGTCACATCGGCCTTGAGGCGATCGGCGGCAGCGCGAGGCAAGTCATTCGGACCTTTCGGTTGGGGAAAGTCGTGGGTGGCGAGGGCGCCGGGCGCCCCCGAGCACGGGCCTATGCCGTGGCTTCGCCGACGGTCGAGGGGGTCGAATGGCGGGCCTCGCGATGGAGGGCGCGCAGCGTACCGAGGTTGAAGCGCTTGTCCTCGACGGCCATCACCAGGTCGTCCGGCCGCAGGCTGGCGCACTCGGTGACGGCATAGTCGATCGCCTCGGCCGCCGTCGCGAAGCGACGATAGGTGAGGCCGCTGCGTTTCGCGCCGCTGCGCCGGAGGAGAAAGATCTCCGCCGGCTGGGAGTAATCGTCATCCGTCATCATGGCGGCAGGGTCGACGTTTCGTGCAGTCATCATGGCTTCTTTCCTGTGCTGACGACCTTCGGAACGCCGGGCGTCTGGAAGAGGGGGTCTTGCAGGTATTTCGGTCCGGCGCGCTTCTTCGCGGCCTTGACGTCGGCGCTGCTGGCCTTTTTCGCCTCTTTGCCGGTTCGCATTTGGCCCTTGGCCATTTCGATATGTCCTTGCTGGCGGCACGATCATCCGCATGGCGGGGCGGCCGGTCGCCGGCCCCGAGATCGACATGGATGAGGTCCCCGCGCGCCGCGACGGTGCGGCCGCTCGGTCGAAACAGGTGCGGGAGACGGCCCCGGAGCGCGCGATCTTCAGTAGATATGGCGCTCGCGAGAGGAATAAACAATCCGTGCCCGGGCGGAGGGGGCGGCGAACTCTCGCGCCCGGGCCATGAAAATCCCCAGGCTGGCCGCCGTTTTGGGCCGCCGGTCGGCCGCTTTACATGCCCGGCCAATGAAAAATATTTGTTCCAAATGCGGTATGATGGTGCCTCGTGCAAAAAGACCTTGAAACGGGGTGACAAAGCGGCTATCTGCGGGATGCTAAGTTATCACTATCGACCACTGTCTCCTTTCTGGCTGCAGTCTGCGATTTTGCTCTGACGGCGCCACGACTGCCGCACGTTGCGGGCAGCGAATATGAAGGAGTGACACGATGGCCACTGGCACCGTGAAATGGTTCAACGCCACCAAGGGTTTTGGTTTCATCCAGCCGGATTCCGGCTCGCGGGACGTGTTCCTGCACATCTCTGCCGTCGAGCGGGCTGGCCTCAGCCAGGTCGACGAAGGTCAGAAGGTGAGCTTCGACATCGAGAAGGGCCGCGACGGCCGTGAGTCCGCAGCGAACCTGCAGCTCGAGAACTAATCGATCCCGCTTCGGCGGCGCGTCCGCGCCGCCGAAGCAACCGTTCCCGGCCATCGGCCGGTATGGAGCACCAGCCGCGCCCGCGCGGCTGGTGCTTTTTTTGTGGCGTTCCGTCCGCCCGTCGCCGGGCCCGGCCTAACGGACCACCTCGATCTCGGACGGCTGCCAGGTCTTGTCGAAGAAGGCCGCCAACGGGCTGTAGAGACGCAGGATGAGCACCCAGCCTTTGGCCGGATCGGTCTGGATCCAGTTGCCCCGGCCGACGTCCGCCGGCTGCTCCGGCGAGAAATAGACCGTGGTCGTGCCGTCCGCATCGGCCTGCGCCGCGGGCGAGGGGTAGTTCTGGCTGCCGGCACGCGGATATTTCTGCGGTGTCTGCAGCATCGAGCGGGTCTGGTTGTCGTACAGCGTGAACGACCAGAAGGCGGCCGCGGGGATGCCCTTCGGCAACGTCACCTTGTAGGTCTCGGCACCGTCGAAAAAGCGGCCCTCCGCGTCCTTCGCGGCGAAGAGATATTGCGAGCCGACACCGGCCAGCCGCATCGCCATCGCCGGGGTGATGCCGGTCGCCATGTAGAAGAACGAGGTCCGCGCGTCGTTCTGCTTGTACCCCGTCGGGGGGTAGGGCTTGGCGCCCTCGGCGGTGATCTCGGGCAGCGGCGTCTCGAAGTTGTAGCCCCCGGCGAAGAGCGGGTTCCACCACTGCGAATTCTCGTAGTAGGTCCACTCCGGATCGCGCGGGGAGAAGCCCAGCGTCCGGCCGGTGGCATTCGCGACCGCGACCGCTTCCGCCAGGATCGCCTTCATCCGCGCATCCGGCGCGAAGTCGTGCCCCTTCTTGATGCCGACCGCCGCGATCGGCCCCATCAGCTCCGGATCGAGCGCCGTGGCCGGCTCGCTCTGCACCAGCGCGTCGAGCATCTCGTAGTACGAGGCGTCGCTCGGCGGGATGGTGTTCATCACCCGGCCGGTGCCCTCGTGCCAGACGGGCGTCTCGGGCTCGGCGGCGCGCCCCAGCTCGACCCCGCCCTCCAGGTAGCGCGCGATCGACAGTCCCACGCCCCCCGGCGCGTAAGGGTAGAGCCGGGTGTGTGCCTTGATCGCTTCGACGGTGGGCGCTGGGTCGCCGTCCGTCAGGAACGAGCGGCCGAGCATGATGACGCGGTTCGTCCGCGCGTGGGCGACGTAGAAGCCGCCTTCGGGCAGGACGCCGTCGTAGCCCGGACCGACGATGAGATACTTGCCGCCCTCGCCGCGGTCGGGCCCGGAGCGGCCGAAGTCGATCACCCAGCGGAACCACATGTCGTCGATCGTGCCCAGCGCGCCCGGCGGCGTCTCCAGCACCATCGGCCCGTCCGAAAGGTCGAAGAAGCTGAGATAGTAGATGGTGTCGGCGTTTGCGGTCAGGAACAGAGATGCCGAGTCCATCAACTCGGAAAACACCAGCATCTCGCCGTCCTTGATGCCGGCGGCGACAAAGCCCTCGTGCAACGCCTGCATGCTCACGCCCTGGAAGGCGTCGGTGAAGGCGCGGAAGGCGTAGGTGAAGTCGAGATGGTCGTAGACGGCGGTGGCGGTGGCCTCGCTCGGCGCGCCGTCCTGGAAGGTGAGGGTGCCGAGACGCGACTCGACGCTGCCAGGCGTCGAGACCGATGCGAGACCGGCGTCAGGCCCTTGGGCCGCTGCCGCGGTCGCGACGAAGAGCGCGCACGCGGCGCCGAGCTTGACCGATCGAACAAGCATTGAGCGTTCCTCCTAAACAATCGTGTTTGGTATGACGCTAGGGGGAACCCCCGGTTGTGTCTTGCCCATTTCACGCCAATCTTCGCGATGCCGCCGGTTCGCCGGCTCCGCTCCCATTCGATCGATGGACGGCAACATTCCTTTTCACGTGTCGACCGATTTGGAATATGTCGAAACGTCGAGGTTGGCCGGCGGCGTCGCGCCGCCGGTCCATGGGGCGGCGGAGGCGGAACGATCGTGCCGGTTCGGGAGGCCAGGAGCAGACCCTCGCGCGCCCCGTCCCGGCGCGCGGCGGGCTCGGTGTGACGACGCCACCGCTCATCTTCCGGGCGGCGCACCTCCGTCTCTTCATCGGCGTGTTTCGCGAGAACGGCGTCCCCGTGGAGCAGGCATTGGCCCGCTCGCCGCTGCCCCGGTCGATCGAAACGCAGCCCGATGCCTACGTCAGCCTGCCGCTGGCGCTGCCGTGGATGGCGCACACCGGGCGCGATCTGACGACGATGGAGCTCGGCTATCTCGGGTCGCGGGACGTGTCGCTGGGGGCGCTCGACGTCAGGCTGCAATCGTCGATCCTGAGCGCGGTCAGCGGATTGCAGCGGCTGGAGCACGCGCTGCGCCTGGCGACCATCGAAGACAGCGCCCTCGTCGGCGCGATGCGTTGGGAGGGGGAGCACCTGCGGGTGTCGATCGCGATGCCGCGCCTCGCCCGCCACCCTCATGCCTGCCTCGTCGAGTGGGTGAACCTGCAAGCGATGATCGCGGTGGTACGCAGCGTCGCCGGACCGGCCTGGGCGCCGCAGGAAATGACGCTGGTCTCACGCGCCGAGGTGCCGGGCGTCGCGCTGGAGGCGTTCGGGATGACGCGCGTGCGCTCGGGCCATCCGCTCACCTCGATCCTCGTCGAGCGCGAGGCGTTGCTCCCGGCCGGGACGCTCCCCCATCGCCCCGCCGCGCCGCTGACGGACGAGGCCGCCCCCTGGACGTTCGCCGCCGCGCTCCGGTCCGCGATCCAGCCCTATGTCGTCGCCGGCGAGGTGCCGGTCTCGCTGCCCCAGGTGGCGGAGCTGGTGGGCACGAGCCCGCGAACGCTGCAACGGCGGCTGAAGGTCTCGGGCACGACCTATGCGCAGATCGTGCAGCAAGCCCGCTTCGACCTCGCGCGCCAGTGGCTCGGCGACGCCTCCCTCAAAGTGGGCGAGATCGCCGCGATGGCGGGCTACGAAAACCCGCAGCACTTCTCGCGCGCCTTCCGCAAGCTCGCCGGCGTCACGCCCAGCGACTACCGCCTCCTGACGGCCGCGCGGTAGCGCCGTGCGGCGAGGCGGCCCCGGACGCCCCTGGCGCCGGCGAAGCGGGCGGCCGTGGGCGGGGACGTCGTTACGAGGGGCGGCGCAGAACGTCCTGCCACTCGGGATGGCGGTCGAACTGGGCCTTCGCGAAGGGGCAGAGCGGAATGATGGCGATCCCGTCGCGGCGGGCGTCCTCCACCGCCTGCCGGACCATCCGCTCCCCGACCTTGCGGCCCCGCAGCGCGGCGGGCACGTGCGTGTGGTCGATGATGACGAGCCGCTCGCCCGCCCGGCTGTAGGTCATCTCGGCCTCGGAACCGTCGACGATCAGCCGGTAGCGCCCCTTGGCGGCACCATCGACCCGTTCCACGGGCGCCTCGGTGGCGGGTGGTGCGGCCGTGGCCGCGACGGCGTCCGGCGTCCGCACCCGTCCGGGGCGCCCCTGGGGTCCGTCGAGCAGGTCCCGGTCCCAGCCCCCCAGGTCGGCCGCGGCCTCGTAGGTCGACACGAGGAAGGACAGGAGGGCCGCGCCGGGATCGGCGGCGCTCGCCACTGCCTCGTAGGGGAGGATGAACTCGCCCATGCCGTCGTGCCAAAATGCGGCATCGGGCTGCACGGGAGCGGCGCGGAAGCCCCCCGGCGTGGGGTAGGCGTAGGCGTAGAAGGCGGGGTAGTCGATCCCGCCGCCGCCGGGCCAGAAGCCGGCCGACGCGACCTCGCGGTCGTAGGCTTCCTGGGCGACGTCGTCCGGAAGGGCCGGGATGCCGGCGGGGTGGAGTGGCGCGCGCCGGCCCGAGAAACGGGTGACCGCCAGGTCGAAGCTGCCCCAAAAGAGGTGGACGGGGCTCGACTTGCCGAGAAACGACGTCCGAAAGGTCTGGAAGACCCCATCGATCGCCAGCAGCGCCCGATGAAACCGGTGCACGGCGTCGCGGTCGTAGGGGCGGTCGCGGTGATCCTCGCGGAAGGGCACCGGGTTCGGCAGCTCGTTCGGCCGCCCGTCGAAGGTGGGCGTCCCGCCGAGGTCCGTCACCAGCCGCACGAAATCGGCGTGGAAGGCGGCGACGGTGGTGGCGCCCAGCGCGAACTGCGCCCGGCGACCGTCACCGCTGGTGCCGCTGACCGTGTGCTCCCGCAGGTCGAACCGGATCTCGATGCCGGGACCGTCCGGGATCAGCGACGAGGTGAGGCCACGCGGCGTCACATGGAAGGTCGCGGACCAGGAATGGTTCAGCCAGGGCGCGTGCGCGATCCGGTATTTGCCGGCGATCTGCAGGTAGAGATGCAGGGCGGCGCACGTCTCGCGCCAGCCGAGGTAGTCGAGTTGGGGCCACGTGTCGCGCATTTTGCGTCCTCCATGTCGCCGGGCGGGACGTCGCCGCCGTGCGTGCTGTCCTCACCGGGGCCGGGCGCCATGCCGCGTCCAGTCCGCGTCCGGGCCGCGTCCGGGCCGCGTTCGTCGGCCGCCGAATCTTGGGGGCGGGTCAGTCCGGCAGGGGGATGTGCTCGTCCCGGTCGTCGGCCGGCAGGTCGAAGCGGCCCTTGCCCCAGTTCTGCGCCCGCCATTCGGCCTTGGCCGCTTCGATCCGCTCCTGCGAGGAGGCGACGAAGTTCCACCAGATATAACGCGGTCCGCCGAGCGTTGCGCCGCCGAGGATCATCAGCCGCGCGCCGCGTTCGCCGGCGGCGACGGTGATCCGGTCGCCGGGGCGAAAGACCATCATCTGCGAGGGGGCATAGTCCTGCCCCGCGACCGAGATCGAGCCGTCGACGATGTAGAGCCCGCGGTCCTCGTGATCGTCGGGCAGCGGCAGGCGGGCACCGGGCTCGAGCCGCACGTCGGCGTAGAAGGTCGGCGAGTGCATCGTCGCCGGCGCCGCTTCGCCGTAGGCGGTGCCGAGGATCAGCCGGACCGAGACGCCGCTGTCCTCGATGACGGGCAGCGTTTCCTTGCCGTGGTGCTCGAAGGAGGGGGCGATGTCCTCCTGCGCGTCGGGAAGGGCGAGCCAGGTCTGGATCCCGAACAGGCTGTTGGGGCCGGTCCGGGCGGCTGCGCTGGTGCGCTCCGAATGGGTGACGCCGCGCCCGGCCACCATCCAGTTCAGCGCCCCCGGCCGAATGATCTGGTCCGCCCCCGTGCTGTCGCGGTGATGGAAGTCGCCGCGATACAGGTAGGTGACGGTGCCGATGCCGATATGCGGGTGCGGCCGCACGTCGACACCCTGGCCGGTCAGGAGTTCGGCCGGCCCGGCCTGGTCGAAGAAGATGAACGGGCCGACCATCTGGCGCTTCGGGGCCGGCAGGGCGCGCCGCACCTCGAATCCGCCGAGGTCACGCGCCCGCGGCACGATGAGGGTCTCGATCGCGTCGAGGCCCACCTCGTCGGGACAGCCCGGTTCGATCGCTGGGTTCCAGCTCATGCGCTTTGATCCTCTCGAATAGTCCTTGGTGACGGGCTGGCGCGCGGGTGGCGCCGGCGGCGGTCAGGCGGCGGCGGCCGTCTCGGGATTGAAGCCGTCGAAGCTTTCGAACACGTCCATGAAGCCGGGGACGGTCGCCTCGCGGCCCCAGTCGCGTTGCAGCTCGCAGTACATCTGCACGCGGCTGGGTTGCGGATGTCTTCGCTGGCCATGGACGGCTCCGTTTCTCGATGTGATGGGGGGGGGGGGGCGCGCCGCGTCAGGCCGTGGGCGTGACGAAGCGGCCGGCGTCGAAGTCTTCGGCGGCCTGGCGGATCTCGGCGTCGGTGTTCATCACGAACGGGCCGTAGCCGACGATCGGCTCGTCGATCGGTTCGCCCGTCAGGACGAGGAGCGTCGCAGCGCCGTCGGCGTGGATGTCGACATCGTGTCCGTCGCGGCCGAGCAGGATCACCTCGGCGGCGCCCGCCTCGTGCCCGTCTTCGACCGTCACGTGCCCGCTCAGGACGACGAGCATCGCGGTGTGACCCTTCGGCAGCTCGAGCGCCAGATCGGCGCCGGCCGTCAGGTCGAGGTCCCACACGTTGATCGGGGTGAAGGTCCGCGCCGGGCCCACCGCGCCGCGAAAGGCGCCGGCGATGATGCGGGCCTCGCCCGCGCCATGGGGGAGAGAGACGACCGGGATGTCCGCCTTGGGGAGCGCCTGGTAGCCGCCGGGGGCCATCTTGTGCCTGGCCGGGAGGTTCACCCACAGCTGCACCATGCGGAAGGGCCCGCCCGTCCTGGCGAAGCCCGGCGAGTGGCGCTCTTCGTGGACGATGCCGCCCGCGGCGGTCATCCACTGGACGTCGCCCGGGCCGATCACGCCGCCGTTGCCGGCCGAATCGCGATGCTCGACCTCGCCGTCGTAGACGATCGTGACGGTTTCGAACCCGCGATGCGGATGCCGGCCGACGCCGCGCTGCTCATCCGTCGGCGCGAAGGTATGGGGCCCGGCATAGTCGAGCAGCAGGAACGGGCTGATGTGCGCGCCGAGCGTATTGTACGAGAAGAGCGAGCGGACGGGGAAGCCGTCACCCACCCAATGCTGCCGCTCGTTGCTGTAGCGACCCAGGATCTTCTTGGCCATGTGTGTCCTCGGAGCCCGCGCGTCTTGATGCCGACGCTTGCGAGACCGAGAGCTAATACTGCAACGATAGGCTAAAAAGATTGCCGATGGCAACGCAGCGTCCTATCAGAGGGACGATGCAGGACCTGAACGACCTCTATTATTTCGCGGCGGTCGTCGATCATGGCGGCTTCTCGGCGGCGGCACGCGCGCTCGGCGTGCAGAAGTCGAAGCTCAGCCGCCGTGTCCTGTCGCTGGAGGAGCGGCTCGGCGTGCGCCTGCTCAATCGTTCCTCGCGCCGCTTTTCGGTGACCGAGGTCGGCCGCGAGTTTCACGAGCGCTGCGTGGCGATGCTGGTCGAGGCGGAGGCGGCGGAGCAGGTGGTCGCCGAGGTGCAGGCCGAGCCCCGCGGCGTGGTGCGGATGAGTTGTCCCTCGGCGCTATTGTCCTTTCAGTTCGCCGCGCTCGTCGCCCGCTTCATGATGCAGAACCCGCTGATCGAGGTGCATCTGGAGAGCACCAACCGCCGCGTCGACGTCATCGCGGAGGGATTCGACCTGGCGATCCGCGTGCGTCTGCCGCCATTGGAGCCGAGCGACCTCGTCATGCGGCGGCTCGACGAGAGCAGCCAGTGCCTCGTCGCCGCGCCCGCGCTAGTCGACGGGACGGCGAAGACACCGGTCGACCTTTGCCGTCTGCCCAGCCTGGACCTCGGACCCCGCCACCGCGACCACGCCTGGGAGCTGCACCATGGCGACGGCCAGGTGGCGAGCGTTCCGCACACGCCGCGACTGATCACGGACGACATGTCGGCTCTGCGTCATGCGGCGATCGCGGGCGTGGGGGCCGTGCAACTGCCGACCATCTTCATCTGGGAGGATGTGGCCGCCGGCCGCCTCGTCCACGTTCTGCCGGAATGGCGACCGCGGGCCGGCATCGTCCACGCCGTCTTCCCGTCGCGCCGCGGGCTCCTGCCATCGGTGCGCGCACTGGTCGACTTTCTCGCCCGGGAGTGTGCCGTTCAGCGCTCCCGTGCCAACGTGTACGTGCGTTCTCAGCACGAGACGCCGGCCGATTGACCGGCGCCGCCGGGCGAGCCGCGACGGCCGCCAGCGCCGCGATTAGGGGCGTTTCATAGCCCTGACCTATATAATGACAAAAGATAATCGATTTGTCCTAACAGCCCAAATCGTAATTCTCGCCTCCGTTAAGGACCCGCTCGAGAGAGCAACTGGAGGCGATCCATGGCGCGCGTGTACGACGCAGTCGAACTGGGCACGACGACCGAGCTCAACATCCCCGGCATCGGCGGGGCCGAGGCCGATATCCTGAAGGTCGACGCGCTCGACCATGATCAGTCGTTGCGGATCCGTCCCGCGCTCGGCGGCGATCCGATCCGCGAGTGGGTGATCGGC
Organism: Acuticoccus sp. I52.16.1; assembly: GCF_022865125.1. NCBI lineage: Bacteria > Pseudomonadati > Pseudomonadota > Alphaproteobacteria > Hyphomicrobiales > Amorphaceae > Acuticoccus > Acuticoccus sp. I52.16.1. The sequence continues at coordinate 3,759,112 of NZ_CP094828.1, forward strand.
TTCGACCTCTACGTCCCTTCGACCACGCAGAGCTGGATCGGCCTCGCCCAGCTCGGCCCCGATACCGACGACGGCGACATCTTCCTGCACGACAACAGCCTCGGCAACGGGACGCTCGGCATCGGTATTTCCGGCCAGTATGACGGCGAAGTCGCGTTCGATACCTGGACGCGCATCGTGCTGGGCGTATCCGTCGTCGACGGCGATACGATCCTCACCAAATACATCGACGGCCAGCTCGTCGGCACGCAGAACGTCGGCGGGACCGACCGCTTCGAGATCACCCGCGAACTCGGCCTCACCCTCTTCACCGACGAGAGCAAGGAGACCGCGCCGCTCGCGGTGTCCGACGTCTTCTTCAGCACCGACACGGACGTCGAGGCGGTGGTCGCCGCCGGGGCGACCGCCGGTGCCGGCGGGTTCTTCGCCGAGCAACCGAGTGCCGGCGCCATCGAGATCGACTTCGCCGGCGCCGACGTGACGCCGCGCTACGGGGCCGCCAGCGTCGACCTCGAGGGCTTCGGCTTCGGCTCGCCCGAGCGGGTGGGGGAGAGCATCCTCGCCCACCCGTCGCAGCTCGGTATCGAGGGGCCGGGCGGCGAGGACATCCCCGTCCTCGCCTTTTCCGCCTACACTGCGCGCGAGGGCATCTCCGTCACGATGCCCGACATCTCGCAGAAGGTGACGAGCTTCACCGCGGTGTGGGACGTGCGCCTCGACGCCGTCACGGACGGGCGGGTCAGCCTGTTGCAGACCGCGTTCGCCAATGTCGGCGACGGCGATCTGTTCGTCGATTCCGACATGGGCCTCGGCCTCGACGGGGAGTATTCCGGCACCGTGCCGGTGGCGGAGTGGTCGCGCATCGCGATCACCGTCGAGGACCAGGGCGACGGGACGTCGACGCTCTCCAAGTACATCGACGGCGAGCTCGTCGGAACGCAGACCGTCGACACCGACCGCTTCACGCTGTCGCCGAACGAGAAGTTCTTCATTCTCTCCGACGCCGACGGGGAGACCGGGACCGGCGCTCTCGCCCACTTCGGCCTGTCGCCGCTGCCGCTGAGCGCCGAGGAGGTCGCCGCGCTCGGCCCCGTCGACGGCGACGGCCCGTTCGACGAGCCCGAGCTGCTGCCCGGCCAGGTCGAGGTCGCTCCGGTCCAGCTGATGGAGGAAGGCCGCGGCGGCGTCGGCGGCTTCTATGCCAAGGACACCGTCGCCACCGACGGGCTGACCTTCGAGACCAGCATGTCGTTCAAGATCATCGACGAGGTGGGCAAGAGCGCCGATGGCTTCGCGATGCGCATCGACGGTCCGCGGAGCGGCAACTACCTCGGCGGCGGTGGCGGCAACATGGGCATCCCGGACGGTAACGTCCCGATCGTGTCGATCATCTTCGACCTGTTCGCCAACGACCCCGAGACGTCCGACAACGCGATGCGCATCGTGGTCGGTCACGGCGCGCGAGACGCGGGTGTCGTCTCCGTCACCGAGCTGCCGTTCCAGCTCGACGGCGGCGAGACGCTGCACGCCTGGGTCGACTACGACGGCACGACCATGCGGGTCTACCTGAACGACGAGGACGTGAAGCCGTCCACGCCGCTGATGGAGACCGAGATCGACCTCGAGGCTGTCATCGGCGACACGGCCCGGTTCGGCGTCGCCGGTGCCACGGGGTGGGACACGACCACCCAGCGGATCACGTCCTTCGAGGTGTCCACGAATGCCGCGGGCGGTCCGGACGGCGAGCTGCTGTCGACCGCCACCGACCAGATCACGCTGGTCGGCTCGGCGGAGCGGCTCTATCCGCTGGTGCTGGACGAGGACGCGCCGCTGCAGATCGGCTTCGACGACCGCGAGCCGACCATCGAGTTCGGCTTCTCCAGCGTCGAGCTGACCGACGTGATCGCCGTCGCCGAGCCCATCAAGGACCTGCTCGTCACCCCGGACACGGCGAGCGCCACCTACGACCTCGCCACCGTCTTCGGCGCGGGCTCGCACGATTATTCGGTGACGAATTCGAACGGCGACGTCGTCGAGGCGACGATCGCCGACGGGGTCCTCTCGCTCGACTTCGGCGCGACCTACGACTACGCCGACCTCGTCGTCACCGGGACCACCGCCGAGGGGGTGACGCTGACCGACAATGTGCGCGTGCGCGTCGCCGGCGAGAACGCCTACACCTTCGCCATCGTCCCCGATACGCAGGACTACCCGAACGGCGACAGCGCCTCCCCGGAAGCCATGAACCAGATGTTCCAGTGGCTGGCGGACAACGCCGAGAACAAGGGCATCGGCTTCGTCTCCTCCGTCGGCGACATCGTCAACAACAACACCGACGCCGAGTGGGAGGTCGCCTTCGAGGCGTTCGACAACCTGCGCAAGGCCGGTGTCCCGTTCTCGGTGGTGCCCGGCAACCACGACATCGGCACCAACGGCAAGTCGGACGTGCGCGACACCGACAACATGAACGACGCCTTCTCCGTCACGTACATGTCACAAGATCCGACCTACGGCGGCGGCTACGATCAGGAGCCCGACCGGATCGACAACAACTACCACCTCTACGACGCGCCGGACGGCACCGGCTGGATCATCCTGAACCTGGAGTTCGGCCAGCGCGACGACGTCATGCGCTGGGCCGACGACGTCCTCACCGAGCACGCCGACCGCAACGCGATCGTCATCGAGCACGCCTCCACCAACTTCGACGGGCGCCTCGATGCGATCGGCGACGAGGTGGCGGCCGAGCCGGCCGGTTACGACTACGGCCTGCAGGACAGCGACGAGGGCGCCTGGGACGGCGAGATGCTGTGGCGGGACGTCGTCTCGCGGCATTCCAACGTGGTGTTCACCTTCGGCGGCCACGTCTTCGGTGACGGTGCCGAGACGACGATCGACTCGAACGCCTACGGCTACGACGTCTACCAGATGCTGGTGAATTACCAGGGCGGCGTCTCGACCGAGATCACCGGGGCGGGCCTCTCCAGCCAGGGGGCCAACGGCGGCAACGGCGCGATCCGCCTGGTGACGATCGACCCGGAGAACGACGCGGTCTACACCGAGACCTACTTCTCCGAACTCGACACCTACTTCACCGCCGTGCGCGGGTCCGAGGAGTTGGACCGCGACGGCCTGACCGGCCCCTACAAGGGCCACGAGGAGACCATCGAGAACGCCGGCATCGGCCAGCGTGACGCCGAGACGGTCGCCGAAGCCGGGGACGACCAGATCGTACGGGCACAGGCCGGCGCCGAGACGGCCGAGGTGACGCTCTCGGCCGCCTTCACCGTCGACCAGCAGAACGACGTCACCGCCTACGTCTGGCGCGATGGCGACGGCAACGTGGTCGCCCGCGGTCTGGAGCCGACCGTCGCGATGAAAGCCGGCGTCCATGACGTGACGCTCACGGTCGAGACCGCGCACGGCGTGTCCTCGACCGACACGACGCGCGTCATCGTCGAGACCGACGCCACCTACTTCTCGGACGACTTCAACGACGGCGACGCCGCCGGCTGGAAGGCTCCCACCGACATCGACACCAGCGGCCTCCTCACCTTCGGGAGCGACGTCGAGCTCGGCCTGCCGGCGATCGAGGACGGGGTCGGCGCCAGCGCCGTCACGATCGGCGCCCTCGGTTCGTCCGAGGCCATCAAGGTGTCCGCCGACGGCGCGACGGGGGCTGTCGCGCAGTACACGCTGGTCTACGACATCTACGTCGCCAGCGGGCAGGAGTCCGGCTACACCGCGCTCCTCCAGACCGACATGACCAACGCGAGTGACGCCGAGTTCTTCCTCAACGACAAGGGGGACGGCACCGCCGGTGTCGGCATCTCCGGCACCTATGAGGGCGCGTTCGCGTACGATGCGTGGAACCGGCTCGCGGTGACCTTCAGCGTCGTCGACGGCGCGCACGTCATGACGAAATATATCAACGGCGAGAAGGTCGGCACCCAGGTGGTCGACGACGACGTCAGCGACGGGTCGCGCTGGGCCTTCGACGCCGAGGACGGCTTCTATATCCTTTCCGACGACAGCGACGAGACCAACGAGGTGTCGCTCGGCGCCTTCACCTTCGTCGACGGCGTGGCGACGGACGATGAGATCGCCGCGCTCGGCGGCGTGGATGCCGACGGGCCGGTCGACGGGATCGGCGGCTTCAGCACACAGTGGACCTTCGACGGTTCGCTGGACGCGGCCGACTACGGGCCCGGCTCCATGGAACTCGCCGGCATCCGCACCCTGAACACGCCGTTCGACGTGAAGGGCTCGGCCAACTCACGCGAGCAGGCGCCGGGCGTCGACGGGGTCGAAGGCGCGCTCTACGACCTGTCCGAGACCGCCGACAACGTCTTCGTGCGCGAGGGCGAGCTGATCGGCGACATGGTCCTGCAGACCACGATGATGTCGCTGTCCAATCATACGATGGGCGTCGTCTTCCGTTACGACGAGGTCAGCGGCGACCACTACCGCCTGCAGATCTCCAATGCCGACAACGTCCGCCAGCTCGTTCGCGTCGAGGACGGCGAAGAGACGGTGATCGCCGAAGAGGCCGGCGGCTACACCTTCTACGACGAGGTCGACGTGAAGATCACCGCCGAGGGCGGGGCGATCGGCGTGTCGCTGGACGGGGTGCAGCTCTTCGGCGGTATCGTCACGGACACCGACCCGCTGGCGGCCGGCACCGTCGGCTTCTACTCCTCCGACAACGACGGCTCGATCTTCGACGACATCACCGTGCGAGCGCCGGGCGACGAGGCGGACGCCGGCGCCGACATCCGCGTCGTCGACTTCGACGGTGACGGCGTGGAGACGGTCCGCGTCGACGCCTCGATGTCGACCGGCTCCACCCCGGTCTTCACGCTCGAGGACGACCGACTCACCGGCGAGGTGCTGGTGCGCGAGTTCGCGGCGGGAGAGACCGCCGTCACCGTGACCGTGGGCGACGATCGCGACACGATGGTCGTCGACGTCGTCAGCGGCGAGCGGCTCGTCGTCGCCGAGACCTTCGACGACGGGTCGATGGACGGGTGGCTCATCGTCGACACCACCGAGTTCGACGGCGCGGGCAAGGCGGCCGAAGGCTCCGCCGACTGGGCCGTCGTCGACGGGGCGCTGGTGGAGCAGGAAGGCGCATATAGCCGCGAGCTGACTTGGGATTATGCCAGCACGTCGGACGTGTGGGAGCGAGGCTGGTCGCCTCATGGCGACGGTGTCTACGCCCTGCACAAGGGGACCTATGCGCTCTACGAGGGCGACACCGCGCTCACCGACTATGCCATCGAGGCGGACGTCACCGCTCCCGAAGGCGAGGACGGCGGCGTCGGCTTCATGCTGAACTACGTCGATGCGGACAACTACTACAAGCTCGAGATCGACGCCCACGCCGACCTCGCGTCCCTCGTCGAGGTGGTGGACGGCTACGAGGCCTTCATCGGCCGCGTGCGCACCACTTACACGCCGGGCGACACCTTCCACCTCGCCGCGGAGAGCGTGGACGGGACCATGCAGGTCACCGTCGACGGGCATGAGCTCTTCGCCTACGACCTGGAGGCGCGGTACGCCGAAGCGGGTGCGGCGGGCGTCTACTCCTGGGGCGTCGCCGGCGCCACGTTCGACAACGTCGCCATCATCGACCTCTCCGAGGCGGCGGCGCCCGCCGGCATCGTCGTCGACACGCTGCGCGACCGGGTGGCGGACGACGGCGTCACCTCGCTGCGCGAGGCGGTGGCGCTGGCCAATGCGGCCGAGGGGGCGGACACGATCGTCTTCGACGCGGCACTCGCCGGCGGTACGATGGCGCTGCGCAACGGCACGCTCGACCTGACCGACGACGTGGCGATCGCCGGCGCGCAGGTGACGATCGACGCCAACCGCACCGGGCGCATCTTCGCCATCGCGGACGGGACCACGGTGGAACTGGCCGACCTCGGCTTGGAAGAGGGCCGCATCGTGATGCGCCCGGTGGCGGACGCGGACGGCGGCGCGATCCTCGCCGGCGACGACGTCACGCTGACGCTCACCGACGTCGACATGAGCGGCCACACGGCGTTTTCCGACGGCGGCGCGATCGCGATGGGCGACGGGGCGACGATCTCGATCGTCGGCGGCGAATACGAGGGCAACCGCGCGCTCGGCCATGGCGGCGTGATCGCGGCCGGCGATGGTGCCAGCCTGGCGGTCGACGGGGCGATGTTCGCGCGCAATGCGGCGAGCGGCAGTGGCGGCGTGTTCGCGCTCGGCGACGACGCGGTCGTGCACCTCGCCGACATGGGCGCGGCCGCAAACACCGCGTGGGGCGAAGGCGGCGTGCTCTGGGCCGGCGACGGGACGAGCCTCACGGTCGACGGCGGCGAATACACCCGCAACAAGGCCGTCGCCCACGGCGGCGTGTTCGCCTTCGGCGAAGGCGTTGCGGCGAACCTCTCGGACGCCACTTTCACCGGCAACCGCGCGGTGGCGGGGGAGAGCGACGGCGGCGTGCTCCACGTGGCGGGCGGCCAGGCGACGATCGACGGATCGGGGCTGGAGGCGGTGCGCAATAGCGCCGGCGGCAACGGCGGTGTCTTCGCCATCGGCGAGGCGGAGGGCGCGGCGCTGGACCTCTCGCTCGCCGGCAGCACGCTGATCAACAACATCGCGGGCGGCGAGGGCGGGGTGGTCTTCGCCGGCGACGGTGCGACCATCGAGGTGACGGGCAGCGACCTGCGCCGCAACATCGCCGGCGAAAACGGCGGAGTGATCGCGGTCGACGACGATGCGGCGGTCACGTTCGACGACGACGTCCTGCGCTTCAACCGTGCCGGCGAGGACGGGCCGGTGCTGCACCACGGCGACGACCTCACGCTGGTCGGCGACATCTCCCAGTGGGGCGACTTCGCATTGATCTGATGCCGCCCGGCCCATCGGCCGGACGTTGGATGGAGACAGGAGGAGAACCGCGGCGGCGAACCCGCCGCGGTTCCGGCGTCGGCCGATGGACGCGCGGCGCGGCTGGGGGCGGTGAGCCGCCGCGGGCCGGGCGCGAATTTCGGATAAGCGGAGCCGCGATAGGAGGTTACGGCGCCGGCCCTCGTCCGGCACGGCGGCGCGCCGCGAACAATCGCACAAGTTCGCGCAAGATCAGGCCGCCCGAGTGGCGGAGTTGCCACACATGATGAGGGCGGCCGGCACCCCCGCGCATCTGCCGCGGTTGTGATTATCCTCCGCCCCGAAATCATGGTGCCTCGGTGGAAATGACAACCTGCCGATGGGAGCGTTGCACCGGCACAGTCTCGAAGCCTCCGGAGTTCGGCGGTTCCGGGCGACGCCGTGGCGCTCCGATCCGCGACCGAGTGCGACCGCATCCTATGACCGACACGCCGGCATCGACGACCCCGCAGCACACGTGCGCCGGGACGCTTCGTCTCGCGCTTCTCCTTTCGGCATCGGCGCTCGGCATCCTCGCCGCATCGCCGGCCGGCGCGCAGAACTACTCGTGCCCGGCCCCGTCGCCCGCGACCGACACCGAACCCGCGACCTGCACTATCCCGGACACCGCGGCGATCTCGAATGTGACGGTTTTGGCGGACCCGGTCGGGGTGCAGTCGGACTATGTCCTGACCAACAACGCCGCCATCACCTCGGACCAGGAAGAGATCCTCGAGGTCAACATCGTCGGCAACAACGGGATCGGCGACGTCGAGGGGGCGGACGACGAGAAGGGCACTGCGGTCTACGGCGGGACCACGACGCTGACGAACAACGGCGCCATCACCGCGCTGGGCGGCACTGCCCCGGAGATCCGCCCGATCTTCGTGACCCAGCAGGGCGGCAACGGCGTCCAGCCCTCGGGCCTCGGCAACAACGGCGGCCGCGGCGGCGACGGCGGTATCGTCACCGTGACCAACAACGGGACCATCACGATCACCGGCAGCGGCACCATCGATCCGGTCGCGGCCCGCGCCATCCTCGCCCAGTCGATCGCGGGCGACGGCGGTCCCCAGGGCAACGGCGCGCGCGACGAGCGTGGCGGCAACGGCGGCGACGCCAAGGACGTCACCGTCAACAACAACGCGGCGATCACCATCGGTTCGGCGGACACGCCGTTGCTCGGGACGAACTTCGCCCGCGCGATCGAGGCGGGCGGCAACGGCGGCACCGGCGGGCCGGACAACGGCTCGGGCGGCACCGGCGCGCAGCCGACCGTCACCAACACCGCCGACATCTCGATCTACTGGGCCGGCGACGAGACCACCGACGGCGTAATTGGCATCTACGGCTACAGCACGGGCAATGTCGGCGACACGTCGAACGACAATTCCGATCCGGGCGGGAAGGGCGAGGGGGGCAAGCACGTCGCCCTCACCAACAGCGCCGACATCACGATCGACGCCACGTTCTCCGCGCCTCCGGCGGCCCAGTCGGCGGCGATGATGGCACGGTCGACCGGCGGATCCGGAGGCGAATCGTCCAACAAGAACGTCGGCGGCGCCGGCGGGCCGGGCTCCTCGGACGCGACGACGAAGGTTTCCCACTCGGCCGGGACGATCACGGTCAGCGGGACCGACGTCAGCGGCATCGTCGCCTTGAGCGCGGGCGGCGACGGCGGCAGCGGCAACGGCGCCAGCGATTCGAGCGGCGGGGCCGGCGGCGCGGGCGGCGACATCGAGTTGGATATCCTCGCCGGGGGCCGCGTGGTCACCCGGGGGGCGAGCGGCTACGCCATGCTCGCCCAGTCGATCGGCGGCATCGGCGGGGGGAACGCGGCCACCGCCGGCACCGGCGGCGCCGGGGGTACCGTGACGGTGAACGCCGACGCGGGCACCTCGATCGAGACGGTGGGCGACTACGCCAACGGCATCACGCTGCATTCGCTCGGCGGGGGAGGCGGGGTCGGCGCAGACTTCACCGGCGTCCTCGTCGGCGGGGGCGGCACGGGCGGGCCGGGCGGCAATGCCGGCGACGTCACAATAGACAACGGCGCCAGGCTCGGGACCGAGGGCCAGTATGCCTACGGTGTCCTCGGCCAGTCGATCGGCGGCGGCGGGGGGCACGGCGGCGTCGGCACGGGCCTCTTGATCGGACTTGGCGGCGACGGCGGCGGTGGCGGCGTCGGCGCCACGGTGACGATCAACAACACCGGGGACGTGGCGACCAAAGGATATGGCGCGAACGCCATCGTCGCGCAGGGAATTTCCGGCGGCGGCGGTGCGGCGGGCACGTCCGGCGGTGCGCTCTCCATCGGCGGCGACGCCGGGGCGCAGTCCTCGTCCTCGGCGGTTCCGACCGCCCGCATCACCTCGAACGGAAACGTCGCGACCGTCGGCGACGCGGCGATCGGCCTGCTCGCGCAGGCGGTCGGCGGCGGCGGCGGATCGGCGGCGGGCAGCAGCGGGCTCTATTCCGTCGGCGGCACGGGTTCCGGCGGCGGCGACGGCGGCAACGCGCTGATCTACCACGTGAGCGGGACGATCCTGACGGCGGGCGATCACGCCTATGGGATCCTCGCCCAGTCGATCGGCGGTGGCGGCGGCACGGGCGGCGACGCGCTCGACGTCTCGGTGGCGGGTGTCGGCTTCGGTGTCGGCGGATCGGCCGGCGGGGGCGGCGACGGAGGCGCCGCGTGCGTGACCAACTTCTACGACAACAATTGCCCCTCGCGCGCCACCGGCGCCGACGGGTATTCCTATACCGATCCGGACTCCGGCACCCGCGCACCGTCAGTCGGCCGGGCCTTCCTGACGACCTACGGAGACTTCGCCCACGGCGTGGTCGTGCAGTCGATCGGGGGTGGTGGCGGGACGGGCGGCAGCGTCACCGGCATCGGCGCGGTGCAGGGCCTCAACGTGCAGATCGGCGGGAGCGGCGGGGCCGCGGCCGCCGGCGGGCCGGCGTCGATCGTGCTTCGCGAATATGCCGCGAGCACCAATGGCGACAACGCCATTGCGCTCCTCGCCCAGTCGATCGGCGGGGGCGGTGGCACCGGCGGCAGCGCGAGCTCCACCAACGGAGAAACCCTCGTGCCCATCTCCATCGGCGGGACGTCCGGTAATGCGGGGGCCGGCCAGTCGGCGACGATCGACCTCGGCGGCAGCTTCGTCTTTACCTTGGGCGCTCATGCGCACGGCGTGGTCGCCCAGTCGATCGGCGGCGGCGGCGGCACCGGCGGCGCGGCCTCGGCGATCGACGATGCGGTCGGCTTCAGCTTCGCCACCTCGATCGGCGCCGGCGGCGGCGCGGGCGGAGACGGCGGCAATGCCGACGCTGTGCTGCGCTCGACCCGCGTCGCGACCGGCTACGGCGTGCAGAACGAGCTGATCGCCGATGCGACCGACGCGATCGGCCTCGTCGTGCAGTCGGTCGGCGGCAGCGGCGGCACGGGCGGGGCCTCGGCCAGCAAGGCGCTCGCCCTGCTCCTGCCCGACTTCGACGGCACCTCGTTCGCTGCGGCGGCGTCGGTGGCGGTAGGCGGCAAGGGCGGCGTGGCGGGCGACGGCGGGGCGGCGGAGGCGACCGTCGCCGGCCTCAGCCACATTCTGACAGGCGGCGACGGTTCGCACGGCATCGTCATCCAGTCGGTCGGGGGCGGTGGCGGCAATGCCGGCGGCGCGTCCTCGCTGGCGTCCGTCATCGGCGATTCCGACACGGTTCAGTTCAACGCCTCCGCCTCTGTCGGCAACGATGGTGGCGGCGGCGGCTCGGGCGGCGAGGCCGTGCTCTACCTGAAGGGACGCTCGCGGGTGGACACCGCCGGCGACCACGCCCAGGCGGTCGTGGTGCAGTCGATCGCCGGGGGCGGCGGCAATGCCGGCGTCGGCAGCGCGGTCAACAACGAGTTCGGCGGCGGCGCGGTCGCGCAGGTCGAGATGGGGCTCGGGGGCACCGGAGGCTCCGGCGGCGTGGCGGGCGAGGTGTTCGTCACGACCGCATCCGGGACGGCCATCTCCACCACCGGTTCCGGCTCGCGCGGCATCCTCGTCCAGTCGATCGGCGGCGGCGGCGGCACCTCGACCGGCGGCACCATCGGCCTCTCCGCCGCCTACGAAATCGGTGGCGGCGACGGTGAAGGTGACGGCGGCGAGGGTGGCGGCGGCAGCGCCGGCGACGACGACGGCGGTGGCGACGATGGCGGCAACGGTGATGACGACGACAAGCTCGGCGTGACCGGGTCGGTGAGCGTCGCGGTCGGCCGCGCGGGCGGCTCCGGCCAGAACGGCAACACCGTCATGATCACCGCCGACGGATCGATCACGACCACCGGCGACGATGCGGACGGCATCCACGCCCAGTCCATCGGCGGTGGCGGCGGCCTCGGCGGCTCGATGGGCGACGACGCGGGCGCCCCCAGCGACGGCGGCGCCTACGAAGGCATCATCCGCGGGCCGAAATTCGACATGGACACCGAGATCGGCGGCACCGGCGGGACCGGGAGCGACGGCGGCGACGTCGACGTCACGCACGGCGGGACGATCGCGACGAAGGGCGACTACGCGGACGGCATCGTCGCCCAGTCGCTCGGCGGTGGCGGCGGCACCGGCGGCACCGCCGTCTCGCAGACGGTCAACGCCCGGGTCCAGGTTCACCTCGGGGTCGGCGGTACCGGGGGGACCGGCGGCGTCGGCAATGCGGTCGCGGTCACGCTCGACGCCAGCGACGGCAAGACACCGTCGATCAGCACCGAGGGCCGACACGCCTACGGTGTGCTGATGCAGTCGATCGGCGGCGGCGGCGGTCAGGGCGCGGACGGCTCGACCAACTCCAAGGGGCAGATCTCGATCGGCGGCGGCAGGGGCGGCAGCGGCGGCGCGGCCGGTGACGCCGGCACGGTGACGCTCGACGCGTCGAGCGGCGGCACCATCACCACCGCCGGCGACGACGCCTTCGGCATCCTCGCCCAGTCGATCGGCGGCGGCGGCGGCGTCGGCGCGTCCGGCACCTCGACCCCGTCGGTGCGCAAGCTGTCGCTGTCGGCCGACATCGCGGTCGGCGGCGAAGGCGGCGCTTCGGGCGAAGGCGCCAGCGTCTCCATCGGCGGGAGCACCGCCGTCACCACCTCCGGCGACCGGGCCATCGCGATCCTGGCGCAGTCGGTCGGTGGCGGTGGCGGGGTCGGCGGGTCGAGTGCGGCGCAGTCCATCGCCAGCGCGACCGTCGGCGGGGACGGCACGGCCGGCGGCACCGGCGGCACCGTCACGGTCGACATGACCGGCAGCATCACCACGCACGGCGACGGCGCGTTCGGCATCCTCGCCCAGTCGGTCGGCGGGGGCGGCGGTCTCGCGGGCGACGTCGGCGGCGGCCTCTCCAGCGCGCGCGGCATGATCGGCACCAACGGCGGCGCCGGCGACGGCGGGGCGGTCAGCGTCACCTATGACGGCACCCTCGCGACCACGGGCGACCGGGCCTTCGGGATCGTCGCGCAGTCGATCGCCGGCGGGGGCGGGATCGTCGGCGACGCGGGCGGAGTCTCGTTCGGCTCGGCCGGGGGCGGGGATGTCGGCGGCAGCGTCTACGTGCATCAGGCCGGCACGCTGAGCACGTCCGGCGAAGGTTCGGCGGGCATCTTCGCGCAGAGCCTCGGCGCCGCCAGCGACACCGTGACGGTGGACGTGGCCGGCACCGTCGTCGGCGGCACGGGTGCCGACGGGACGGCGGTCTTCATCTCGGAAGGGACGTCGAACGTTTCCAATATCGCCGCCGGCGCCATCGTCTCGGCCGGGGACGGCGACGCCTTGGCGTACCGCTTCGAGACCGCCTATGCCGGCACGCTCACGGTGAACAACTCCGGCACCATCAATGGCGACGTGTCGATGGTGAACGCGAGCGGGGAGACGGTCGGCACCATCTCCAACCAGAACGGCGGCGTCTGGAACCCGGACGGCGCCAGCGCCGCGAGCGTCGTGAACGCCGGTGCGATCGACCTGACCGCCGGAGCGGGTGATGCCGTCACCGGGGCGGTGGTCCCGGCAGCGGCGGGAGAGACGCGGAGCGCCGCCTCGCGTGGCGGCACGGGCTTCGGCGTGTTCTCGGTCACGGGCGACTATACGCAGGCCCGCTCCGGCACGCTGCGCGTCGGCGCCGACTTCGCCGCCGGCACCGCCCACCGTCTCGAGGTCGGCGGTGACGTCAGCCTCGCCGGCACGGTGGAGATCGACGCGATCTCGCTGCAACGCGACGTCGAAATCGCGGTCGTCAGCGCCGCGGGCCGGGCCGGCGGCGCGCTGACGGCCCGTGACACCCGCGTGGTCGACTATGCGGCCCGCCGTGTCGGCTCCGACTTCGCCATCAGCGTCGCGGGGACGGACTTCGCCGGCGCATTCGAGGACTTCACCCCCAACGCGCGGGCCGCCGCGTCGCATCTCGACGCCATCTTCGACGGCGGGTCCGGGCGCTACGCCACCGCCCTCGCCGCCCTCGCCGATCTCGCCGAGGTCGGCGACGGGGCCGACTATGCCCGCGCGGTGGCCACGCTGACGCCCGGCGCGTCGCAGGCGATGGCGGCGGCGCAGTCGACGCTGATGCGCGAGCGGCTGGACGCGGCGCTGCACTGCCGCCAGCTGTTCGGCGCGCAGACGGTGGACGAAAACGTGTGTGCCTGGGCCAGCGGCCGGGGCGCCCATGTCGGCCAGCGCGGTCAGGACGGCTACGACGGGCCGACCTGGGGCCTCGCGATCGGCGCGCAGGCGGAGGTTTCCGACCGCTGGATCGTCGGCGGCGCGGCCGGCTTCGAGCAGAGCGACTTCGATGCCTCGAACGGGCTCTCCAGCGTCGAGGGCGCATCGGGCTACCTCTCGGCCTCGGTGGGGCGGCGCTTCGGCGGGATTACCGTGTCGGGCGGGTTCTCCGGGAGCTGGGGGACCTACGACACGCGCCGCACGGTGCTGATGCCGGGCTTCGCCGGCACGGCCGAGGGGGACACCGACCTCGCGACCATCGGCGGCCGGATCCGCGCCGCCTACCAGGCGGACCTGGCGTTCGGATACGTCCAGCCGCGGGTCGACCTCGACGTCGTCTACACCCACGCGAGCGGCTATACTGAGCGCGGTGGCGGCATCTACAACCTCGACGTTTCGCCGCACGACCGCGTGGCCTTCGTCGCCAGCCCGGCGATCGAGTTCGGCCTCGGCCGCATGTTGGGCGACGGATTGCGGATCGGCGGCTTCGCGGTGCTGGGCGCCAGCTTCTCGACGCTGGACGATTGGGAGACCGACGCGCGGCTCGAATATGCCCCCCGCGCCTCGGGCACGTTCGAGTCGACGGTGCCGATCGCGGCCGCGATCGCCGAGGTCGACATCGGCCTCACGCTGTCGCACGCGCCGTCCGCCATCGACGCGCGGGTCGAGTACAACGGCGCCTTCGGGAACGACTTCTCGAGCCATGGCGGCATGCTGCGGATCAACAAACGGTTCTGAACACGGCATCGCATGGCGGTCGGTGCGGCATGCAGGCCATGCCGCGCCCGCGTCGTCGCCGCGCGGGGCGGACGGCAAGTGGATTTCGCAATCAACGTGGGTATTGTGCCATCAGTTGAAGATAGACTGTGCTGGTGGCTGGGTTGAACTGCATTTTTGCTGCACGCGCGGGGCGACTATTCACGACCGCCGCGCTGGTATTGTGGTCCGTGACGCAAGGGACGCTTGCCCTTGCGCAGGGGGCGACGGATGTCCCCTGGGACAACCCGGCGACGGCGGCACAAATGCAGCGCGCCATCGACCAGGCGCTGACGCAAAAGCGCATTCCCGGAGCCTCGGTCGCCGTCCGCCAGGGCGATGTTCGCTGGACGTCGAACTCCGGTCTCGCCGATATCGCCACTGGCGCCGCACCGACGCCCGAGACCTATTTCGGGTATCGCAGTGTCACCAAGTCCTTCGTCACCACGGTCGTCCTGCAGTTGGCCGACGAGGGGCGGATCAAGCTCGACGATCCGGTCGGCAACTATGTGAGCGGCGTGCCCGGCGGCGACGTGATCACGATCCGCCAGCTGGCGCAGATGCGCTCCGGCCTGTTCAACTACACCGCGTCCACGGTCTTCGTCCCGGAACTGTTGGCGGATCCCGGCCGGGACTGGACCCCGCAGGAGTTGCTCGATTTCGCCTTCGTGGAACCGTTGCAGTTCGAGCCGGGCACGTCCTACGAGTATTCGAACACCAATACCGTGCTGCTCGGCGAGGTGATCGAGGCCGCCACAGGCAACGACTGGTCGGTGGAGGTTCGGCGCCGCCTGTCGCACCGGCTCGGGCTGAACTCCGTCACCTATCAGGGCGCGGGTTCGATGCCGACGCCGAACGGGGTCGGCTACGTCGACTACGACGACGGAACCGAGCCCGAATCGCTCGCCGCCTTCAACGTCACGGGCGCGGGTGCCTCGGGCGGGTTGATCGGCGTCATCGGCGATGTCGAGCGCTGGGGCAAAGCGGTCGGCAGCGGGGAGTTGCTCACCAAGCGCGAGTATGTCGCGCGGCTGAAGTCCTTCGGTTCCACCGCCTCGGACCCGGAAAGTCCGGAATATGACAGTTACGGCTTCGGCCTCGGCGAGATCTCCGGCTTCATCGGCCATACCGGCAACGGTCTCGGCTTCGAAGCGCTGGTCATGTACGACCGGGCGAACGATCGCACGATCTCCATTCTGCTCAACGCCAGCAATTTCGACGATTCGGATGCGCCGGCCCATCTGTTCCGCGATCTGCTGGACATTCTCGGCTGGGCCGGACCGGACAGCCAGCGTCAGGTCGCGGCCGATGGCGAACGCGACATCGTGGGCGCCGGCACCGTCTGGACCGGCCTCGTCAGCGGACCGTTCCTGACGCGTGCCGCCGTCTATGCCGACAATGGCGGTTCCGCCTCGGCCGATCGCCGCGTGACGCTCGCGCCGATCCAGGACTATGTGCCCGCGATCTATGTCGGAAACGGCACCGTGACCCTCGATCGCGGCGGCGACATCACCGCCTCGGTCGGCGGCGACGGCGCGTTCCTGGCGACGACGACGGGTATCGCCTCGCTGTCCCTGACGGACGTCGATCTCGTTCTGTCCGGCGACGAGGTCAGCGGCATCGGTATCGACGCGCGGGACAACTCGGTCGCCGAGTTGAACCGCGTGAGCCTGTCGGGCACGGTCCTCGCGGGACTTCACGCCGGCGGCAACGCCCCGGCGACGATCCGGGGTGCGGACGTCGACATGGTGCTCGCCCGCGGCGACGGCGTGTGGGTGGAGGCCAACGGTTCGGTCGACCTCGTCGACAGCCGGATCCTGTTGAGCGGGACAGGCTATGGCCTCCACGTCTCGGGCGGGGGCGGGACCGCACAGATGCGAGGGACGAACCTTTCGGTCGCGACCTCGGCGCCGAACAGCTTCGGCGTGCTCGCGCAGGGCGAGGGGGCGCACGTCGCGCTCGCCGGCGGGTCGGTGGTGACGCGCGGCGCGGATGCCCATGCCGTCGTGCTGGGGCAGGGCGCCCGTGTCGACCTGAGCGACCTGGTGGTCTCCGCCTCGGGCCCGGCCGCGGCGGCCGTCGCCGCGCTCTCCATGGGCGATCTGCCGGGTCGTCGAAGCGCCGTGCTTTCGCTGACGAACGGCGAGCTTCTTGCCGCAAGCGGCACGGCGGTCGTGGCCGGCGGGACGGACCTGACGCTGACGGCCGCCGGGTCGCAGGTGATCGGCGCGATCACCCGCTCGCCCGATGCGCGCATCGACCTGACGTTGGCCGACGCCGGCACCTGGGTGCTACCCGCCGCAGGCGCCGGCGTGAGATCGCAAGTCGACGCGCTGGCGAACTCCGGTAGCACCGTGGTGTTCTCGCCGCCGGAAGGAGCGGGCTTCCAGAGCCTGACCGTCGGCGACTATTCCGGCGTCGATGGCACTCTGGTCATGAACGCCGCGCTGGGCGCGCGGGGGGCGAGCGATCGCCTGGTCGTCGACGGCGGGCTGGCGCGCGGGTCGACCCGCGTCCTCGTCGCGCCGATCGGCGACGGCGGGCTCACCACGGGCGACGGCATCCGGCTGATCGAGACGGTCGACGGTGGGCGGACCACGCCGCGCGCCTTCACGCTCGGCAGCCGTGTCGCGAGCGGCGCGCTCGAATACGGCATCCATCGTGGCGGTGCGTCCGGGGGCGACGACTGGTTTTTGCGTTCGACCCAAGGCGGTGCGACCGGCCCCGCCGCGTTGCCCGCCGTGAGGGCGGAAGTCGCCGTCGACACCGCGCTCCCCGCCATCGCGTCCGAATATGGGCTCGCCGTTCTCGGCACCCGTGACGAGCGCGTCGCCGCCCGGGTGCCGGGCCGCGACAGCACGGCCTGGGCCCGCGTGTTCGGCGAGACCGGCAGCCAGGGATCCAGCGGCGGCGACCCGCAGGCGCAGTGGGACCGCTTCCGGAGCGACGGGCCGAGCTACGACGTCGACCTCGCGGGCTTCCAGGCCGGCTATGATCACCGGCTCTCCCTGCCCGGCGAGACCATCCAGAATCTGATCGGCTTCTATGTCGGCGCGGGGCAGGCGCGCGGTAAGGTCGACGCGGTCTACGGCGGTTCGGCGGGCAAGGTGTCGATGGACGCTTATTCGCTGGGCGCCTACTGGAACCATGCACAGGCCGGCGGGCTCCACATCGATGCCGTGCTGCAAGGCACCTTCTACGACGAGGCCCGAGCGCGTTCGGTCCCCGGCGAGACGCTGGAGACCGACGGCGTCGGCCTGATCGCTTCGCTGGAAGCCGGCTATCGCTTCGACGTCGGCCAGGGTTGGGTGATCGAGCCGCAGGCGCAGCTCGTCTATCAGCGTCTCTCCTTCGACGATGGGGCCGACAGCTACGGACGGGTCGACTACGACGCGGCGAACGACGTCTTCGGCCGGATCGGCGGGCGCGTCAGCCGTGGCTGGGCGCTGGAGAACGGCCAGGAATTGACCGGCTGGGCCCGTGCCAACCTCTGGCACGCCTTCGGCGATGGACCGGAGGTGACGTTCGCCGGGCTGGGCGGCGGCAACGCCATGTCGTTCGATTCCGGGCTCGAGGGCACGCGGGTGCAGCTCGGCCTGGGCGCATCGATGGCCCTGTCGGATCGGGTGAGCCTGTTCGCGTCGGGCGACTACGACGTGCGGATGAACGACGTCTCCGGCCACGCGCTGGGCGTACGGATCGGCGGCACCGTGAACTGGTGAAGAGGCGCCCCATTTCGATGGGGCCTCGAACTAGGATCAGGACCGCCAAACTCGGCGAATGGATGGACCTGTCGGACCGCCGCCCGTCGACTTGGAGTGACCGGACCCCTCCTGCGCGTCTCCGCGAATCAAAGGCGCGACGGGCCGCGCAGGCCGATGCCGCACCTTCGAGAGGTCCAGTTCGACCCGCATGTTCTCGGCGGTCATGGCCGTCCGGCCTGCGTCTCGCCGGTTCTCCCCAGAAAGGCGCCGCGAGGTCCGTATCACCGATGCGTCCAGCTTCGTCCGTGTGCATCACTCGTGTGGCACACCCGCTCGGCTCGCAGCTAGATCCTGGAAACTCCGGGGAATGGTGGAGCCAAGGGGAGTCGAACCCCTGACCTCTTGAATGCCATTCAAGCGCTCTCCCAACTGAGCTATGGCCCCCCGTCGGTGGAAGCGGACATAAACAGTCCGCTTCCCGCCGTCAACTAGTGTTCGTCGTCGTCCTCGCCGGAACCGCGCACGACGTCGGAAACTTCGTCGTCGCTGTCCTCGTCATCCACAAGAACGTCGTCGTCGGTGTCGACGGTCACGTCGTCGTCGTCGTCCACGCCGAGAGAGTCGGCCGTATCGTCGGCGTCGTCCTCGGCCTCTTCGAGCGCGACCAGCTCGACGCCCTCGTCGTCGGCCTCCAGCTCTTCGTCTTCGTCGTCGGCGGGACGGGCGGTCTCGCGCCGGGTGGCGATGATGCCCGTCGCGAAGGAGGCGTTGCATTTGGGGCACATGATCGGATCGCGGTTCAGATCGTAGTACTTGGCCCCGCAGTTGGGACACAGCCGCTTTGTGCCGAGTTCGGGTTTGGCCAAGGACAAGCTCCGTTAGCGTCGAGGAAAATGGTGAATTTCAGTGAGGCGAGGCCCCATGGCATACCTCACGGCGGAATGTAAAGCGCCTATCTTCGGTCGGCACCCGCACGAGGCGAGGGTGGATCACCGACGTGCGACTGCCTATGACGGCGGGAGTAGGAGCGAACGATCTATGACCGGCAAGAGGCGAGTGGCAAGCGCAAGGGCGAGCGGGCCGCTGAAAGGCGACGTGCGTGTCCCCGGGGACAAGTCGATTTCCCATCGCGCCCTGATGATGGCGACCCTCGCAATCGGCCGCTCGAACATCGAGGGCCTGCTCACCGCGGAGGACGTCCTCGCGACCGCGGCCGCCATGCGCGCGATGGGCGCCGGCATCGCGATCGACGGCACCCGCATCACCGTCGACGGCGTCGGCCTCGGCGCGCTGGGCGAACCGGACGGCGTGATCGACTTCGGCAACGCCGGCACCGGCACGCGGCTCACCATGGGCATCGTCGCCGGCCATCCGATCGCGGCGACCTTCGTGGGCGACGCCTCCCTGTCGCGCCGGCCGATGGGGCGCGTGGCCAACCCCCTGCGCGAGATGGGCGCCGAGGTGGTGGCACGCTCCGGCGACCGGCTGCCGCTGACGATCCGCGGGCCGCAGACGCTGGCGCCGATCGAGTACCGTCTGCCGGTCGCTTCGGCGCAGGTGAAGTCGGCGATCCTGTTCGCGGGCCTCAACGCACCCGGCGAGACGACCGTCATCGAGCCCGTCCCGACCCGCGACCACACCGAGCGCATGCTCGCCGCATTCGGCGCCACCGTGCGCCGCACCCCGTCGCCGGAGGGCCTGCGCATCACCGTCACCGGCCGCGAGCCGCTCCGCCCGTGCGACGTCACCGTGCCGGCCGACCCGTCCTCCGCCGCGTTCCCGATCGTCGCCGGGCTGATCGTGCCGGGGTCGGAGCTGGTCGTGCGCGACGTCATGCTCAATCCCTCGCGTATCGGGCTCATCACCACGCTCGTCGAGATGGGCGGCGCGCTCACGATGGAGAACGAGCGCGACGCCGGGGGCGAGACCATCGCCGACATCCGGGTCGTCGCCAGCCGGCTGAAGGGCGTGACCGTGCCGGCGGACCGCGCGCCCTCGATGATCGACGAGTACCCGGTGCTCGCCGCCGCCGCCGCCTATGCCGAGGGCACCACGCGGATGGAGGGGCTCGAGGAGTTGCGCGTGAAGGAGAGCGACCGGCTCGCCGCCGTGGCCGCGGGCCTCGCCGCCAACGGTGTCCCGCACGCCACCGGGGCGGACTGGCTCGAGGTGACGGGCCGTGCCGCCACGATCGGCGGCGGCATGGTGACGACCCACCTCGACCACCGCATCGCGATGAGCTTCCTGGTGCTGGGCCTGGGCGCGGACCGTGCGGTGACCGTCGACGACGCGTCGGTGATGGAAACCAGCTTCCCCGGCTTCGTCGACCTCATGACGCGGATCGGCGGGACCATCGAGGTGGAGGCATGATCATCGCCGTCGACGGACCGGCAGCCTCCGGCAAGGGGACGCTCGCCCGGCGTCTGGCCGCGCAGTACGGTCTGGCCTACCTCGACACCGGCCGCACCTACCGCGCGGTGGCGCTCGCCATGCAGCGCGCCGGCACCGGGCTGGACGACGTCGCCGCAGCGGTGGAGGCGGCCGGGACGCTCGACTTCGCGATGCTGGACGACCCGGAGATGACGAGCACGCACGCCGGGGAGGGGGCCTCGCGGATCGCGGTGATGCCGGCGCTGCGGGCCGCCCTGGTGGAGCGCCAGCGGGCGTTCGCGCAGCGCGCCGCACGCGAGGGCACCGGCGCCGTGCTCGACGGACGGGACGTCGGCACGGTGATCCTGCCGGACGCGACGGTGAAGCTCTTCGTCACCGCGGACGTGGCCGAACGGGCCCGGCGCCGCGCCCTGGAGCTGCACGGCGTCGCCGAAGGGCCGCTGTTCGACGAACTCCTCGAGACGCTGCGACGGCGCGACGCGCGCGACACCGGCCGCGCCGCCAGCCCGCTGAAACAGGCCGACGACGCCTACGTTCTCGACACCACGCGGATGGACGCGGAGGCGGCATTTTCCGCCGCGATCAGGGTTGTGGAGCGCGCTCTCGTCGCGTAAATGAGGCCTGATGCGGAGACGGCTGCGGCTGGCTGCGCTTTTTGCGCTTCGGGCTTGCGTGTTCTCCACCCGGCGCAATCCGAGACCTGTGCCCCCGCTGATGGACCGCGGCGACCACCGCCGGCGGGTGCTCCGACCAACACCAACCCCGCCGCCGCGCCGAGAGGCGCATCCGGAGATTGAATGAGCTTATCAACCCCAACCCGTGACGATTTCGCGGCCCTCCTCGAGGCGTCGCTCAACCAGACGGAGATGGCCGAAGGTTCGGTCGTCAAGGGCACCGTCGTCGGCTTCGAGAAGGATCTCGTCGTCATCGACGTCGGCCTCAAGGTCGAAGGCCGGGTGCCGGCCAAGGAATTCGGTGTCCGCGGCGAAGAGGAAGACGTCTCCATCGGCGACGTCGTCGAAGTCTACCTTGAGCGCGTCGAGAATGCGCTCGGTGAGGCCGTCCTCAGCCGCGAAAAGGCCCGCCGCGAAGAGTCGTGGGTCCGCCTGGAGGCCGCGTTCGAGAAGAACGAGAAGGTCACCGGCAAGATCTTCAATCAGGTCAAGGGCGGCTTCACGGTCGACCTCGACGGGGCCGTGGCCTTCCTGCCGCGCTCCCAGGTCGACATCCGCCCCGTGCGCGACGTCACGCCGCTGATGAACACGCCGCAGCCGTTCCAGATCCTCAAGATGGACAAGCGCCGCGGCAACATCGTCGTGTCCCGCCGCGTCGTCCTCGAAGAGACCCGCGCCGAGCAGCGTCACGAGATCGTCCAGTCCCTCGAGGAAGGTCAGATCATCGAGGGCGTGGTCAAGAACATCACCGACTACGGTGCGTTCGTCGACCTCGGCGGCATCGACGGCCTGCTGCACGTCACCGACATGGCCTGGCGCCGCGTCAATCACCCGACCGAGATCCTCTCCATCGGCCAGTCCGTGAAGGTCCAGGTCATCCGGGTGAACCAGGAGACGCACCGCATCTCCCTGGGCATGAAGCAGCTTCAGGCCGACCCGTGGGAAGGCATCGAGGCGAAGTACCCGATCGACGCCCGCTTCACCGGCCGCGTCACGAACATCACCGACTATGGTGCGTTCGTGGAGCTGGAGCCGGGGATCGAGGGTCTGATCCACGTCTCCGAGATGTCCTGGACGAAGAAGAACGTCCATCCGGGCAAGATCGTCGCCACGTCGCAGGAAGTGACCGTGATGATCCTTGAGGTCGACGCCCAGAAGCGCCGTATCTCGTTGGGCCTCAAGCAGGTCATGGACAACCCGTGGGAGGCGTTCCTCGACGCCAATCCTCCGGGCACCGCGGTCGAGGGCGAGGTCAAGAACAAGACCGAGTTCGGCCTGTTCATCGGCCTCGAGAACGACATCGACGGCATGGTCCACCTCTCCGATCTCGACTGGAACCGTCCGGGCGAAGAGGTCATGGAAGACTACAACAAGGGCGACGTCGTGAAGGCGGTCGTGCTCGAGGTCGACCCGGACAAGGAGCGGATCTCGCTGGGCATCAAGCAGCTCGGCTCCGATCCGTTCACCGAAGCGGCCGACGGCGCCGAGGTCCGTCGTGGTGCGATCGTCACCGTCGAGGTGAAGGAAGTGAAGGAAGCCGGTCTCGAGGTCCAGATCGTGGGCACCGAGCTCGCCACCTTCATCCGTCGCTCCGAGCTGGCGCGCGACCGCAACGACCAGCAGCCCACGCGCTTCAAGGTCGGCCAGCAGTTCGACGCCCGTGTCACGCAGTTCGACCGCAAGGCGCGCCGCGTGCAGGTCTCCATCAAGGCGCTCGAGCTCGCCGAGGAGAAGGAAGCCGTCGAGCAGTACGGCTCGACCGACAGCGGCGCCTCGCTGGGCGACATCCTGGGCGCCGCCCTGCGCGCCCGCAACACCGATCAGTAAGGGATCTCCCTTCACGGCGGCAGGTTTCGGCCTGCCGCCCGATCACGAGAAAAGGCGGGCCTCGGCCCGCCTTTTTTTGTCCTGCGGCGGCTGGCGCGCCAATGCGAAGACCGCTGCAAGGCGAGGAGACCCCATGGCGACCGTCGAGACGTCCTGCCTCTTCTGCCGGATCGCGCGGGTAGATCCCGGCGGTGACGGTCCATGCCGACGACCGCCGCTACATCGCGCAGGAGACGCTGACCTTCCAGGCGTTGCCCCACCCCGGCGACGGCGCCCTCGCCGAGGCCGCCGCGATCTTGCGTGCCGAGCTGGAGCGGCCGGGCTGACGCGGGGCCCCGAAACGCGAAACGGGCGGCTGTCTCGCCGCCCGTCTGCCAGTCTCGTGTTCGCCGCCGCGCGCCGGTCCATTTCGCGGCTGTCGCCGCGTGTGGGTCGATCTCGGCGTGGCGGCGGCGCGGTGCGGGATCAGGCCGCCTTGCGCGTCGGACGCTTGGTCTTCGCCGAGCCCTTGGCCGCGCCGTCCACGTCGTCGGCCTCCATGTCGGCGTCGTCGCCGGGAGGGGCGTCGTCGTCGGTCTGCTGCTCGCCGGCCGCCGATGCGTTGAGCGAACCGGTCGCGAGGGCGGACAGCTTCTCGTCGGCCGCGATCTCCTGGTCGCGGATCTCGGCCAGCATCGTCGCGGCGTCTGCGTGGCCCAGAACCTCGGCCCAGGCGACGAGCGTGCCGTAGCGCGCGATCTCGTAGTGCTCGACCGCCTGTGCCGCGGCGGCGATGGCCGCATCACGGACCGCGTCGTCCTTCGACTCCTCCATCAATTCCTGCGCTTCTTCGATGATACCGTTGATCGCATCGCAGGTGACGCCGCGCGGTCGCAGGCCCAGGCTCTCGAACACCTTGGTCAGCGTCTCGATCTGCCCCTCGGTCTCCTCCCGGTGGGTCTCGATCAGCGCCATCAGTTCGTCCGAATTCGCCTTGCGCTGCATCGCGCGCATGCCCTTCAGCGCCTGCTTCTCCGCGTAGTAGACGTCGCGGAGCGTGTGGACAAAAAGATCGTTCAGCGATTTCATCGCCATCTTCATTCTCCTCGCGGAACTCATTCCGCGATCCAGAATGTTCGGCGCCGCCCGCCCGTTCCCTCTTTAACCTCGATGAAAGTTGCCGGTGGCTCGGCACCGACGGCGGCGTTCGAGACGTCATCACGCGGCCCGAAAGATCGGCTATGAAGGGGGCATCATAAGAAGAACTTCGGAGGAACCATGTCCCACAGAGCCCCATGGGCGGCCGCGTTCGCCGGCGCCGCCGTCCTCGCCGCCGCGAGCCCCGCCGCCGCTCAGGACCCTGCCGCCTGCGAGGCGTTGGAGCAGGTGGTGATCGACGCCGCCACAGTCGGCTCCGCGCGCCGGATGCCAGCCGTCGACGCTTCGCCCGCCTACTGCGAGGTGCGCGTCACCGCCCGCCCGGCCATTTCCATCGAGGTGCGCCTGCCGCTCGAGGGCTGGAACGGCAAGCTCTATCAGACCGGGTGCGGCGGCTTCTGCGGCATCCTCGGCCGCGCCGATTCGGCGCCGGGCGTGATCAACGCCATGCGCCCCGGCCTCGAGAAGGGGTACGCCACGGCGACGTCCGACTCCGGCCACCACGGTCTCTCGGTGGTCGACGCCTCGTTCGCCTACGCCAACCCGCAGGGCGAGCGCGACTGGGGCTGGCGCTCCATCGGCGAGACCAACCGCGTCGCCAAGGCGTTGATCGAGGCGTTCTACGCCGCGCCCGCCGGCACCGCCTACTTCCAAGGCTGCTCAACCGGGGGTCGCATGGCCCAGCGAGCCGCACTCACCTACCCGGACATGTTCGACGGGATCATCTCCGGTGCCCCGGCGATCGACTATCCCGGCCTCGTCGCGACGGCGTTTTCCTACTTCCTCCAGGCCAACACCGGCGCCGACGGGCAGCCGATCCTCGAGCCCGGCAAGGAGGCGCTGATCGGCGACGAGGTGATGGCGCAGTGCGACGCGGCCGACGGCGCCGAGGACGGCCTCATCGCCGACCCCCGCGCGTGCTCGGTCGATCTGTCCACCATCGCCTGCACCGCCGAAGCCGAGGAGGGCTGCCTCTCTGAGGCCGAGCTCGGCGTGATCGACAAGTGGCGCAAGGGACCGCGCAACGCGGCCGGCGAGCAGCTCTACCCCGGCGGCATCCCCGAGGGATCGGAGCCGTTCTGGAGCCTATGGCTGACCGGCAAGCCCGGCGGCGCGCCTTTGATGACGCCCTTCGCCACCTCGTTCGGCCAGTTCATGGCCTTCCCGAACGATCCGGGACCGACCTGGTCGCCCCAGGACTTCGACTTCGAGACCGACCCCGCCAAGGTCGCGATGATGAACAGCGTCTACAATTCTGACGACCCGGACCTGTCGGCCTTCATCGCGGCGGGCGGCAAGATGATCGTCTATCACGGCTGGGCCGACCCGCTGGTCACGCCCTACAAGACCGTCGACTGGTACGAGAAGGCGAGCGACCTCTCCGGCGGCAAGGACACGCTGGAGAACAACGTGCGCCTCTTCATGATCCCCGGCATGGACCATTGCGGCCTGCAACCGGGACCCGGCGGCATCTCCCAGGCCGATCTCGATCTCGTCGGCCCGATCGAGGTGTGGGTCGAGGAGGGGACGGCCCCCGAGACGATCCTCAGGCGGTAGTGCGGCGCGCCCTCCGGTCCGCGAGAGCGGGGGGCGCCATGCCAGGGGCGGGCCCGTCGCGGGCCGCCCCTGCCGACGCGCCTCGCGTGAGAGACGCGCCCGCGAATCGACGCGCGTCATTAGGGCTAATGTTAATCTGCGACAACTTTTTTGCCTGAGGCGGAAGATTCCAGGGAACGAATGCCATCGCACGTGACTTCACATGGAGCCACCAGATCGTTCGTGCCCGGGGAAGGTGTTCTTCTATGTCAACGGAAAATGGATCGCCGCGTCACTTCGTCAAGGCCGCCATGAGCGCCCCCTACCTGGAACGCGAAGAAGAACACCAACTGGCGCTGAGGTGGCGGGACGACAAGGACGAGAGCGCACTCTCCAAGCTGACCGCCGCCCACATGCGCCTCGTGATCTCGATCGCGTCGCGCTTCCGTCATTTCGGCCTCGCCATGGGCGACCTCATCCAGGAAGGCCACGTCGGACTGCTCGAGGCGGCCGCGCGGTTCGAGCCGGAGCGCAACGTGCGCTTCTCGACCTACGCGACGTGGTGGATCCGCGCCTCCATCCAGGACTACATTCTGCGCAACTGGTCGATCGTGCGCGGCGGCACGTCGTCGACGCAGAAGGCGCTGTTCTTCAACCTTCGCCGGCTGCGCGCCAAGATGGCCCGCAACGGCTCCGGTTCGCCCGACGCGGCGATGTACGAGGAGATCGCCGCGGCGATCGGCGTCTCCAAGGCCGACGTGGAGCTGATGAACTCGCGCCTTTCCGCGCCCGATACCTCGCTCAACTCCCCGGTCATCGAGAGCGATTCCTCCGCGGCCGATCGGCAGGATTTCCTCCCCTGCCACGCCCCCCTGCCGGACCAGAACGTCACCGACACGATCGACACCGACCGCCGCTCGCAATGGCTGGCGACCGCGCTGCACGAGCTGAACGAGCGCGAGCTGCGCATCGTGCGCGAACGCCGCCTGACCGAGGAGGGCGCGACGCTGGAATCGCTCGGCGCCAAGCTCGGCATTTCCAAGGAGCGCGTCCGCCAGATCGAGAACCGCGCCCTGCAGAAGCTCCGTTCCGCGCTGCTGCGCGACCACGAGCAGCAGGTCTTCGTCAGCTGACCGCGCCCGCGGCCGCGCCGCGGATCCCGCTCGGGGCGGCGCTGTCGTCCTCGCCTCGCCGGCGTATCGGCGAGGTGCGTTTTCCTCCCTGATGGGCTAAGCCGTCTCAGACACCACTGAGGCGGCACTTTTTTTTTCCGGCTCGGCGGCTGCGGTGCCGGCGCGCGTCGTGGGCGGCGCCGCCTCGCCATCGACCCGAACGAGGCTCGACCGATCGAGATGTCTGCGACAATGAGGCGGCTGCCGCGTGGCGCGGCCCCGGCCGATGCGCCGACGAGGCCCGCGCGCTGATGGACGTGAGCATCTGGCCCGTGGTGAGCCTGTCGCTCCAGGTGGCGCTGACCGCGACGATGGCGGCGCTGCCGCTGGCCCTCGTGGTCGCCGTCGTCCTGTCGCGGGCACGGTTTCCGGGGCACTGGCTCCTCAACGTCCTGGTTCACCTGCCGCTGATCCTGCCGCCGGTGGTGACCGGGTACCTCCTGCTGTTGCTCTTCGGGCGGCGCGGGGCGATCGGCGCCTGGCTCGCCGACCTCGGCATCGTCTTCGCCTTCAACTGGACGGGCGCGGCCCTCGCCGCCGGGGTCATGTCCTTTCCGCTGATGGTCCGGGCGATCCGCCTGGCGGTGGACGCGGTCGACGTGCGCGTCGAGGCGGCCTCGCGCAATCTCGGCGCCGGCCCCGTGGCGACGTTCGTGTTCGTGACGCTGCCGCTGATCGCACCCGGCATCCTCGCCGGCATGGTGATCGCCTTCGCCAAGGCGCTGGGCGAATTCGGCGCCACGATCACCTTCGTCTCCAACATACCGGGTCAGACGCGCACGCTGCCGCTCGCGATCTACACCGAGCTTCAGGTTCCCGGCGGCGAGGAGGGGGCGCTGGTGCTGGTCGCTATCTCGGTGGCGATCTCGGTCGTGGCGCTGTTCGGGTCGGAGATCCTCGCCACCCGCACCGCCAAATGGGTGCGCGGGCATTGAAGGTCTCCGTCGACCTGCGCCGTCGGGCCCGCTTCCCGATCGACGTCGCGTTCGAGGCGGAGGGCGGCGTGACCGCGCTGTTCGGCCGCTCCGGCGCCGGTAAATCCACCGTGATCGCGATGATCGCCGGGCTGGAGCGGCCGGAGGCGGGATGGGTCGTCGTCGGCGATCGGGTGCTGTTCGATTCCGAGCGCGGCCGGGCTGTCGCGCCGCATGCGCGCCGCACGCCGGTGGTGTTCCAGGACGGGCGCCTGTTCCCGCATCTCACCGTCGCCGGCAACCTCGCCTTTGCACGCCGCTTCGGCGGTGGCGCACCCCGCCCGCTGGAGCCGATCGTCGAGCTTCTGGGCATCGGCGGGCTGTTGCACCGGCGGCCGGGACGGCTGTCGGGCGGCGAGAAGCAGCGCGTGGCGATCGCGCGCGCGCTCGCCTCCTCGCCGGATCTCCTGCTGCTCGACGAGCCGCTCGCCGCCCTCGACGAGGCGCGAAAGGCCGAGATCCTGCCCTACCTCGACCGCCTGCGCTCCGAGACCGGCCTCGCGATGATCTACGTCAGCCACGCGGTGAGCGAGGTGGCGCGGCTCGCCGACCGCGTCGTCATGTTGCAAGGCGGCCGGAGCGTGGCCGCCGGTCCGGTGGCCGAGGTCTTCGCCGACGCCGCGACCGCCGCGATCATGGGCCCGCGCGATGCCGGCGCCATCCTGGAGGGGCGCATCGCCGCCCACCTGCCGGACGACGCGCTGACCGAGGTCGCCCTCTCCACCGTGCGGCTGACGCTGCCGCTGGTCGCCGCACCGCCGGGAACGCGGGTGCGGCTGCGTCTGCGCGCGACGGACATCATCGTCGGCACCGGCGCGGTGGCCGGATTGTCGACCCACAACGTGCTCCCGGCGGTCGTCTCGTTCGTGCGGGAGGGGGAGGGGCCGGGGGCGCTGGTGGGGCTGCGGTGCGGCGATGACCGGCTGCTCGCCCGGCTGACGCAGCGATCGGTGCGCGACCTGGGCCTTGCGCCGGGCTGCCCCTGCACCGCGATTTTGAAGGCCGTCGCGGTCCCGCCGGAAGACGTGACCGTTCTGGGCTGACGGCGCCATTGTCGGACCAGGGTCGGCGCGCAACATTGGCAGCACGGCCGTGTCGGGACAATCGGCACGGCCTCGTCAGCTGTCTCAGCGCCGGGGTTCCGATGTTCCATCACCCATCGTTCGACGATCACGAACGCGTCCTCCACGCCACGGACGCGGCCTCCGGACTGAAGGCGATCATCGCGATCCACAACACCGTGCGCGGCCCGGCGCTCGGCGGCTGCCGCGTGTGGACCTACGACGACGACGACGCCGCCTTGACCGATGCGCTGCGCCTGTCGCGCGGGATGAGCTACAAGTCGGCGATGGCGGACCTGCCGCTGGGGGGCGGCAAGTCGGTGATGATCGTGCCCGAACGCGGCGCGGCGACGCCGGCGATGTTCGAAGCGCTCGGCCGCGCCATCGAGGACCTTTCGGGCAAATACATCGTCGCCGAGGATGTCGGCTCCTCGCCGCGCGATCTCGCCTTCGTCAAACGGCACACGCGGCACGTCACCGGCCTCGCCCCGGAAGACGGCGGGGTCGGCGATCCGTCGCCCACCACTGCCTACGGCTGCTTCATCGGCGTCGCGGCGACGGCGCGGGCGGTCGGATTTCCCTCGCTGGAAGGCGTCCACGTGGCGCTGCAAGGGCTGGGCAACGTCGGCTACGGACTGGCCGCCCATCTCGCCAGGGCCGGCGCCCGGCTGACGGTGGCGGACATCGCCGCGGAGCGCGTGCGACAGGCCGAGGCGGAGTGGGGCGCCGCATCCGTCCCGGTGGACGAGATCGCCACCGTCGCGGCCGACATCTTCTCCCCGAATGCGCTCGGCGCCGGGCTCAACGCCGACACCATCCCGCGCCTCCAGGTCCGCGCGGTGGCGGGCGGCGCGAACAACCAGCTCGCCACGCCGGCCGACGACGACGCGCTGCGCATGCGCGGCATCCTCTATGCGCCCGACTACGTCATCAACGCCGGCGGCGTCATCAAGATGGCCGGCGAATACTACCGCTGGGACGACGCCGAGGTCGCCCGCCGCGTCGAGGGCATCGCCGACCGTCTGGGCGAGATCTTCACCGAGGCCGACCGGACCGGCCGCCCCACCGGCGAGGTCGCCGACCGCCTCGCCGAGGCCCGCTTCGGACGGGGATAGCGCCCGGCGGCTCGCCGCCTCAGTGCGCCTCGGCCCAGCTGGTGCCGGCGCGAGCGTCGACGTCGAGGGGGACGGCCAGCTTCACCGCCGGCTCCGCCGCGCCCTTCATGACCGTGGCGATGATCTTGATCGCGCGTTCGGCCTCCGACTCCGGGGCCTCGAACAAGAGTTCGTCGTGCACCTGGAGGAGCATTTTGGTGCCGAGGCCGGCCTTGGCGAGCGCCGGCTCGATGCGCACCATCGCGCGGCGGATGATGTCGGCCGCGGAGCCCTGGATCGGCGCGTTGATCGCCGCCCGCTCGTAGAAGGCGCGCAACGAGGGGTTCTTGGTGTCGATCTCCGGGTAGTGCGCGCGGCGGCCGAACAGCGTCTCCACGTAGCCGTTCTCGCGCACGGTCTTCTTGGTGGCCTCCATGTAGTCGCGGATGCCGGGGAAGCGCTCGAAGTACTTCTTGATGTAGGCCGACGCCTCGGCGTTCGGGATCGAGAGCTGGTTGGCGAGGCCGAAGGCCGAGATCCCGTAGATGATGCCGAAGTTGATCGCCTTGGCGCGGCGGCGCACCATCGGGTCCATCCCCTCGACCGGCACGCCGAACATCTCCGACGCGGTGATGGCGTGGATGTCCTGTCCGTCGGCGAACGCTTCGCGCAGCTGGGGGATGTCGGCGATGTGGGCGAGCACGCGCAGCTCGATCTGGCCGTAGTCGGCGGCGATCAGCGTGGTGCCGGGCGCGGCGACGAAGGCGGTGCGGATCTTGCGGCCTTCCTCGGTGCGGATCGGGATATTCTGCACGTTCGGGTCGGTCGAGGAGAGGCGCCCGGTGGTGGTCGAGGCCATCATGAAGGTGGTGTGCACCCGGCCCGTCTCGGCGTTGATCTCGTTCGGCAGCGCGTCGGTATAGGTCGACTTCAGCTTGGAGATCTGCCGCCACTGCAACAGCTTGACGGGGAGGGGATGGCCCTCGGCGGCGAGGTCTTCCAGCACCTGCGCGCCGGTGGACCAGGCGCCGGTCTTGGTCTTCTTGCCGCCCGGCAGGCCCAGCTTGTCGAACAGGATCTCCGAGAGCTGCTTGGTCGAGCCGATGTTGAACTTCTCGCCGGCCAGCTCGTAGATCTCGTCCTCGATCCGCGCCAGCGTCTGCGCGAAGTCGCCCGACATGCGCGACAGGATGTGGCGGTCGACCAGGACGCCGTTCTCCTCCATCCGGGCCAGCACCGTCACCAGCGGCCGCTCCAGCGTCTCGTAGACGCGGCTGAGGCGCTGGGCGACGACGCGCTGGCGCAGCACCGGCCACAGCCGCACGGCGACGTCCGCTTCCTCGCCGGCGTGGCGCGTGGCCGACTCCAGCGGCACGTCGGCGAAGGGGATCTTCTTCTGCCCCGTCCCCATCACGTCGCGGTCGTCGAGCGGGGTGTGCGTCAGGTAGCGCTTGGCGAGGCCCGGATAGTCGTGCAGCCCGTTGCCGGAATCGGCCGTATAGGAGAGGAGGCACACGTCGTCGATCGGGGCGACCTCGATCCCGATCCGCCGCAGCGCCAGGTAGTCGCGCTTCATCGCGGTGGAGATCTTGGCGATGCCGCGGTCCTCCAGCGGCCCTTTCAGCAGCGGCACCGCCTCGTCGAGCGCCATGCCTTGCGGCTCTGACATGAGGTCGACGGCCTGCTGGCCGATGGCGAGGTAGCAGGCCTTGCCCGGCCCCACCGCGATGGCGATCCCGGCGACGGCCGAGCGCATCACCGGCCCGTTCGCCAGCCGCACCGCGATCGCCATGGTGCCGGTCGCGCGGGCGGCCTCCAGCCATTCGGCGAGGCGCTCGGCGGTGGTGACGGTCTCGTAGGCGGCGAGGTCGATCGCGGCGCCGGCGGCGGCGCGCTCCAGGTGGGCGGCGAGGTCGGCCGGGGTGCCGGCGGTGGCGATGTCGTCCGCGGTCTCCTCGGGGTCCGCCATCGGCGCGCCGAGGTTGAGGTAACGCCCGTCCGCCTCGACCTTCGCATGGTCGACGCCGAAGTCCTCGGCGGCGCGGCGGGTGAGGGTGCCGAAGTCCATCGCCTTGAAGAAGGCGACCAGCGGCTCGGGCGGCACCGGCTGCAGGGTCAGCGCCTCGAGGCCCTGCTCCAGCTCCACCCGGTCGTCGAGCTTGACGAGGCTGCGGGACAGCCGCGCCTGGTCGGCGAACTCGATCAGGTTCTCGCGCCGCTTGTTCTGCTTGATCTCCTGCGCGTTGGCGAGCAGCGTGTCGAGGTCGCCCCACTCGTCGATGAGCTGGGCGGCGGTCTTCTTGCCGATGCCCGGCACGCCCGGCACGTTGTCCGTCGCGTCGCCGATGAGGGCCTGCACGTCGACCACCTTTTCCGGCGGCACACCGAAATATTCGACCACCTCATCGACACCGATGCGCCGCTCCGGCCGCACACCCATGCGCCCCTGGCCGGCGCGACGGCCCTCGCCGGAGGCCGGGTCGTACATCGCAACCCGCTCGTTCACGAGCTGCATCAGGTCCTTGTCGGCCGAGACGATGAGCACGTCTGCGCCGTTGTCGGCGGCCTGCCGGGCGTAGGTGGCGATGATGTCGTCCGCCTCGAACCCGCCCTTCTCGATCGGGGTGAGACCGAACGCCTCCACCGCGGCGCGCATCAGCGGGAACTGCGGGATCAGGTCGTCGGGCGGGGCGGAGCGGTTGGCCTTGTACTCGGGGTACATCTCGTTGCGGAACGAGGCCTCCGACTTGTCGAAGATGATGGCGAGGTGGGTCGGGTGGATGTCCGCCGCGCCGTCTTTGATGAATTGGTAGAGCTTGTTGCAGAAGAGGCGGACCGCGCCGGTGGGCAGCCCGTCGGCCCGGTAGTTGTATTTCCGGTCCTGGTTCATCGACTGGAAGTAGGCGCGGAAGACGAACGACGAGCCGTCCACCAGGAAGACGGTGTCGCCGGGGCCGGGGGTCTTCAGGTCGGTCATGCTCGTGTTCCTCCAGCGGGCGCCGTCGTCGTCCCGCTCCGCCTGCCGCGCGGTGGACGGAGCCCGGTGGTCCGGCGCTCCACTCCGGCCGGGGCCCCGGACGGGCCCCGCGCGGGCCGGCGGACATTGGGGCGCCTTGCCGCGACGATCAAGCCACGCGGCGGCGCCATCCCGTCCTCGTGCCGTCATCCTCGGGCGGAGGGGCGCGGCAGCGGCACAGGATCGATTAACCATTCGCCTTGATTCGCGTGAAGCGATTGGCGAAGGGTTCCGTTAGCCCTGGTCGGCGACACTGGCGCCGACCGACAACAGTGATGAGTACGCCGTCATGAAGGACGCCAAGCCGCGCGGCGCGCTTGCATCGGGACGGAACAAGTCGACGACACGCGTTGCCCCCCGCTTCGGCGAGGACACGCACGACCGTTCCCCGCAAGCCAGCGACCCGCCCGCGGGCGCGAAGAGACGCGCCGACCCCGAGCGCGCCGAGCCGCGGCGCGGCGCCGACGGCGCCCCTCCCAAACGCGCCCCCTCCGGTGCGACCCGGTCCGCTGGCGCCGCGTCGGGGACGCCATCCCCAGGTAAAACGTCCTCGGGCAAGACCTCCTCGGGTAAGGCGCCGTCCGGCAAGACGGCCGCGACCGCCAAGGCGGCGGCGCCCCGCACGGCTGCGGCCAAGAGCGCCAGCGGCACGTCGACGGCCAAGGCCGCGAAGGCGGGTGCCGTATCCCGCAGCGCCGGCGGCGCCGGCAAGGCCGCGAGCGCCAAGGCGGCGGCCCCCGCCCAGGCCGCGGCGGCGCCCCGGCGCGGGCGGGCCGAGCCGGTGGAACGCGAGGCGGCGCAGCAAGCCGCCAGCCGGCGTCGCGCCGAGCCGAAGCGCCGCAGCCGGGGCGAGCGTCCCCGCCGGCGCCGCTTCAGCCTGCTGCGCTTCGCCTTCCGCATGACGTTCACCCTGGCGCTCCTGGGCGTCGTCGGTGTCGGCGCGATCATCGCCTATTATGCGGCCACGCTGCCGCCGGTCGACGAGTGGGCGGTGCCCGAGCGCCCGCCCAACGTCGCCATCCTCTCCGAGGGGGGCGAGCTGATCGCCAATCGCGGCGACACCGGCGGGCGGGCCGTCAAGCTGGCGGATCTGCCGCCCTACGTGCCGCAGGCGGTCATCGCCATCGAGGATCGGCGCTATTATTCGCACCCCGGCGTCGACCCGATCGGCCTGGCGCGGGCGATGGTGACGAACCTCACCTCCGGGCGGCTGGAGCAAGGCGGCTCGACGCTGACCCAGCAGCTCGCCAAGAACATGTTCCTGACCCCCTCGCGCACCATCGAGCGCAAGATCCAGGAGATGGTCTTCGCGGTATGGCTGGAGATGAAATACTCCAAGGACGAGATCCTGGAGATGTATCTCAACCGCGTCTATCTCGGCGCCGGCGCCACCGGCATCGACGGCGCGGCCCGCCGCTACTTCGACCGGCCGGCCGAGGAGCTGACGTTGGCCCAGGCGGCGATGATCGCCGGCCTCCTCAAGGCGCCCACCTACTACGCCCCCACCAACGACCTCGCCCGCGCGCGCGGGCGGGGCGAGGTGGTTCTCGCCGCGATGCGCGACGTCGGCTTCATCTCCGGCGACGAATACACCTACGCGGTCGACAACCCCGCCTCCGTCGCCGCGCCCAAGGTGGCGACCTCCGGCGGCTACGTGGCCGACTGGGTGGCCGAGGTGCTGCCCGGCTTCGCCGGTTCGCTGACGTCCGACATCGTCGTCGAGACGACCATCAACCTCGAACTCCAGGATCTGGCCCAGAGCGCGCTGCAGGATGTCATCGCCAAGGAGGGCGAGGCGAAGGGGGTCAGCCAAGGCGCGGTGGTGGTGCTCGACGGGTCGGGCGCGGTGAAGGCGCTGGTGGGCGGGCGCAAGTACGCCGAGAGCCAGTACAACCGCGCCGTCTCGGCCCATCGCCAGCCGGGCTCGTCGTTCAAGCCGTTCGTCTACCTCGCTGCGCTGGAGCATGGGCTGACGCCGTACACCATGCGCATCGACCAGCCGACCCGCATCGGCGACTGGGAGCCGGAGAACTACAACCGCAAGTATCTCGGCCCCGTCTCGCTGACCCGCGCGCTGGCCCTGTCGCTCAACACCATCGCCGCGCAGCTGACGGCCGAGGTCGGCCCCAAGACGGTCGCCGACGTGGCGCACCGGCTCGGCATCCGCTCCGAGATGGCGCCCAACGCCTCGATCGCGCTCGGCACCTCGGAGGTGACGCTGCTGGAGCTGACGACCGCTTACGTGCCGTTCTCCAACGGCGGCATCGGCGTCGTCCCGCACGTGGTGCGGCGGATCAAGACCGCCGACGGGCAGATGCTCTACGAGCGCCGCGGCGGTGGACCGGGGCAGGTGGTGAGCCTGGAGCATGTCGGGCAGATGAACACGATGCTGCATGCCGCGCTCACCTCGGGGACGGCACACCGCGCGGCGATCGACGGCTGGCAGGCCGCCGGCAAGACCGGCACCAGTCAGGCGTGGCGCGACGCTTGGTTCGTCGGCTACACCGCCTTCTTCACGGCGGGCGTGTGGCTCGGCAACGACGACAACTCATCCACCAAGAAGGCCACCGGCGGCTCGCTGCCGGCCGAATTGTGGAAGACGTTGATGAACAAGGTGCAGGAGGGGATGGTGCCGGCGGATCTGCCGGGCATGGACCAGCTCCCCGAGCCGATCGAGGCCGCGCCCGACGACTACGAGATCGAGTTCGGCCAGCCGGTCGCTGCCGCACCGCAGCAGCTGGAGCAGCAGCGCCAGATCCGGCGCGGGCGCGACGACTGGATCCGCCCGGCGCCGCAGCAGGACAACGGGCGCGGCTTCTTCGGCCGCCTCTTCGGCGGCTGAGCGACCCGGCCACGACAAAACCCGTCGGGGCGCGGGTCGATCTCGCGCCCCGTTCCGTTTCCACACCCGCAACGCCGACGATGACCGCCATGCCGCTCCGCATCGAACCTCTCGCCGCCGCCGACCTCGACACCGGTGAGGCCGTCGCGCAGATCGTCGCGCTGTGGGATGCCTGCCGGCTGACGAGGCTATGGAACGACCCGGTCGCCGACCTGCGGCTCGCGGTCGAGGGTGCGGCGTCGGCGGTGCTGGTCGGGCGGGTCGGCGAGCGGCTCGTCGCCACCGTCATGGTCGGCCACGACGGGCACCGCGGCGCGGTCTACTACGTCGCGGTGGCGCCGGAGGCGCAGCGCGACGGTACGGGGCGCGCGATGATGGCGGCGGCGGAGGCGTGGCTGAAGGCGCGCGGCGTGCCCAAGCTCAACCTCATGGTCCGCCGCGAGAACCGCGCCGTGGCGGGCTTCTACGCGGCCCTCGGCTATGCAGAGGAAGACGTCGTCGTCCTCTCCAAGCGCCTCGCGTCCTGACGCTTCAGCGGCCCTTCAGCGCGCTCAGCACCGCGTCGAGCAGCGCCGGGTCGCCGACGGCCACCGTCGTGCCCGCGAAGCGGTGCGGCAGCATCGGACCGATCCGCGCGCCTTCCCAGTCCGTCAGTGCACCGCCCGCCGCCTCGACGATGGGGACGAAGGGCGCGATGTCGACCGGCTTGAGACCGGCCTCCACCACGACGTCGATCTGCCCTGCGGCCAGCATCGCGTAGGCATAGCAGTCGGTCCCGTAGCGCACCAGGCGGCTACGGCCGGCGACCCGCTCGAACGCGGCGAGCGCGTCCGGGGCGAAGTGCTGCGGGCCGGTGGTGGCGAGCGTCGCCTCGGCGAGGCCGGGACAGGGACGCGTGCGCAGCGGCCGCACCTCGCCGCCACGGGAGAAGGTGGCCCCGTCACGTCCGCCGACGAACCGCTCGCCCACATAGGGCTGGCACATCATGCCCAGCGTCGGCCCCGTCGCGTCGGCGAGCGCGATGAGGACGCCCCAGGTCGGCAACCCCGCCATGAAGCCGCGCGTGCCGTCGATCGGGTCGAGGATCCAGGTCCGCCCGCTGCGGCTCTCCACCGCGTCGAACTCCTCGCCGAAGATCCCGTCCTCGGGACGCTCGCGCGCCAGCACCGCGCGCATGGCGAGTTCGGCCTCGCGATCGGCGACGGTGACCGGATCGAACCCCTCGGCCGCCTTGTTGTCGACCCCCGGCAATTTGCGGAAATGAGGGAGGATGGCGTCGCTGGCGGCGTCCGCGAGGCGCTCCAGGAGGTCGCGATCGAGGTTATTATTCATCGCATGGGTGCCATGCATTAATGTAACGGTCCTGATACATTCGGGTGACGATTTTTCGATGTCTCTGTAAGTCACTGAATTTGAATTGGAAATTCTCTCGCCTCGCACTTCAGGCGATGCGCACATAACCCAATTGCCAAATCCCTGAGCATTTTTTTGGGGTGTCTACCATCTAAGCATCTTGACGATTGTGCGCCGCGGCTGCATTTGTTGCAGCGCGGGACGGCGGTTGTCGTCTCGCTGCCCTCCTTGGGCGTTTCCTCCCTAGACTTACGGCCGCTCCTCGGAGCGGCCTTTTTTTTTGTCCGGGTGCCGCGTCGCCCACGAGGGGCGGGGCGCGGTGGGGATCACGCGGTAGAGCGGACAGAGTGTGCCTCCTCAATCTGGGCTACGTCATGGCGAAGCCGGCGCCGGTAATGGCGGTGGCGTGGCGATCGCGGTCGGGGGGAGGGTGGCCGCTACTCGGCGGCCTGCTGCCAGTCCACGCCGGCGTCGTGTGCCATGAACCAGTCGATCAGTCTGGCCGAGGTCGCCATCAGCGCCAGGCGCAATGCGTCGAAGCCGGCGTTCCGCTCGAACGTCGCCTCGTTCATGTAGAGCGCGCGATTGATCTCGATCTGGATCGCATGGATCATCGGCGGGTGGCCGTAGCGCTCGGTGATGAAGCCGCCGGCGTAGGGCCTGTTGCGGCCGACGGTGAGGCCCTGGTCGCGCAGCAGCCGCGCGAACTCCTCCGACAGCATTCCAGAGCAGCTCGTGCCGTAGCGGTCGCCCAGCACCACGTCGATCCGGTTGGGGTCGCCGACATCGTGCCGGATCGCGCCGGAGGGCATGGAGTGGCAGTCGACCAGGACCGCCGCGCCGAAGTGCTCCACATGCGTCGCCAGCTGGGCGGAGAGGGCGTTGTGATAAGGGTGGTAGAACCGCGTCAGCCGGTCTTCGGCTTCCGCGGCGGGAAGGTGCGAGGCGTAGATCTCCTGGCCTTCGCCGACGATGCGGGCGATCACGCCGAGACCACTGGCGACGCGCGGGCTGTCGGCCTGCATCGGCAGAGGAGGGGGCGCGTCGAACATCGACGGGTCGATCTCGCTGGAGCAGCGGTTGAGGTCGAGGAAGACGCGCGGGAAGTGCGCGCGCATCAGCGGCGCCCCGAGTGAGGGCACCCCGGCGAACAGTTCGTCGACGAAGGTGTCTTCCGAGCGGCGCAGGGTCAGCCGGTCGAGCCGGGCGCGCGAGAGGAGCGATTTGGGGTAGGTGGTGCCGCTGTGCGGGGCGCTGAAAACGAAGGGCACCGAAGGAACGGTCGGCTCGATGAGGTCGAACGTCGTCCCTTCGGAAAAGTCGTCGACGATCAGCATCACCACATCTCCGCTCCGTACAGATCGGCCGTCATACCACGACCTGCGTCGCTGTCAGATCGAATCGATTCGCACGAGCGCAGTAAGCATCTCCTAAGCGAGACGCTTGACCGCGACTTAAATCGACTGGCCGCAAAGTCCAACTCGTCATTGCAACGAGGGACGCGGCGCTTCTGGGCTGCGGCGACACACTGTGCGAATTTTGCTGGCCGAAGACGACGAGGACATGCGCCGATTCCTCGAGCGGGCACTGGAGCGGGCAGGGTACGACGTCGTCGCGGTGGACGATGGCGAGACCGCCTATGCCCGGCTTCAGGAGGAGCCCTTCTCGCTCCTCCTGACCGATA
This sequence comes from Acuticoccus sp. I52.16.1, assembly GCF_022865125.1. Classification (NCBI taxonomy): domain Bacteria; kingdom Pseudomonadati; phylum Pseudomonadota; class Alphaproteobacteria; order Hyphomicrobiales; family Amorphaceae; genus Acuticoccus; species Acuticoccus sp. I52.16.1. The sequence goes on from NZ_CP094828.1 coordinate 3,797,985, forward strand.
TCGTCATGCCCAACATGAACGGGGTCGAGCTGGCGCGCCGCGCGACCCGGCTCGACCCGGATCTGGCGGTGATGTTCATCACCGGGTTCGCCGCGGTGGCGCTCGACGGCGAGCACCGTGCCCCGCGCGGCGCCAAGGTCCTGTCCAAGCCCTTCCACCTGCGCGAGCTGGTGCGCGAAGTCGGCCGCATGCTGGAATATGCCTGAGCCGGCATCGGTCGACGGCCGCCCGCCACGGCCGCGGAACGGGTGCGCCGCCGGGGTGTGAAATCGGGGCAAAAACGGGCTTGCCCCCCGCCGGCTGTGCGTCTATATCGGGGCCTCGCTGGCGTCCGGGCGGTTAGCTCAGCGGGAGAGCACTTCGTTGACATCGAAGGGGTCACTGGTTCAATCCCAGTACCGCCCACCACGTCCCCGGCACTTCCAGATCCCAAATCGAGTATCGTCCAGCCGCGCCGTCGCGGGTCGACGCCGCAGCCGCGTCGCGTGCGGAACCCGCCGCTGCGCGGGTAGGCCGCGGGTTCGCGCCTAGCCTCGCCTCGGACCGGGGGGCGGCCGTTACGATTTTCCGGGCGATTCGAGCGAGGCTTTAACCAACTTCCGCAAAGGCGCTTTCATGCCTCCCCGGCACACTGCGCCCATGCGACACCTGTTCCACATCCCCCTGGTCCTCGGCCTGCTGGCACTCGCCGGCTGCGGCAGCACGCCGCCCTCGTCGATCAACGACGTATGCTCGGTGTTCGCCCAGCGGGACGGGTTCTTCGACGATTGGTACGACGACGCCAAGCGCGCCGAGCGCAAGTACGGCATCCCCGTCCACGTCCTCATGGCGACCATGCGCGTCGAATCCGGGTTCGACGGTGACGCCCGGCCCCCGCGCAGGAAGTTCCTCGGCATCGTTCCCGGCAAGCGCCCGTCCAGCGCCTTCGGCTACAGCCAGGCCCTCGACGGCACGTGGTCGCAATACCGCCGCGAGACCGGCCGGACCATGGCCCGCCGCACGGACTTCGGCGACAGCGTCGACTTTGTCGGCTGGTACTATTCCAAGACGGTGCAGCAGTACGGGATCTCGCGCGACGACGCCTATTCGCTCTACCTCAGCTACCGGTCCGGCTGGGCCGGCTACGGGCGCGGCGCATGGCGCAACCAGTCCGGCGCCCAGGCGACGGCCACGAAAGCGGCCAACATCGCCAACACCTACGCCTTCCAGCTGCGCAACTGCCGCTGAGATTGAGGGCCGACCGGCCCTCGGTGCCCGACTGAAGGTCATTCGCGCTCAAACAAGGTTTGCGCGCGTTGACAGCCCGTTCCTCCCCCGGCCAACGTGACCCGGTCGGCTGCGGCCATGGAGCGGGGGGACATGTCATGACGGTCAGCGTCGGGGTCGATGTCGGCGGAACCTTCACCGACTTCCTCATGCTGGACTCCGCGGCGGCCACCTTCCGCACCGCCAAGGTCCCCACCACCGTCGACGACCGCGCCCGTGGTTTCCTCGAAGGGATCGACGCGCTCGCGGTCGCGCCCGGCGCGATCGACTGGCTGGTCCACGGCACCACCGCCGGCACCAACGCCGTGCTGGAGCGCAAGAGCGCCCCCGTCGGCCTCATCACCACCGCCGGCTTTCGCGATACGCTGGAGCTCGGCCGCCGCACCCGGCCCAAGCCGTACGGGCTCGCCGGCAACTTCACCCCGCTGATCCCCCGCCGCCATCGCCGCGAGGTGGCCGAACGGATCGACGCCGCCGGCAACGTCGTCGTCCCGCTCGACGAGGAGGCCGTGCGGGCACAGGCCGCCGCGCTCCTCGACGCGGGGATCGAGTCGGTCGTCATCCACTTCCTGCACGCCTACGTGAACGATGCGCATGAGGCGCGCGCGGCCGCGATCGTGCGGCAGATGTGGCCCAACGAGCACGTCGTCGCCGGACACGAGATCATCCGCGAGGTGCGCGAGTTCGAGCGCGCGTCGACCGCCGCGATCCACGCCGGTATCGGCCCCATCGTCTCGCGCTACATCAAATCCGTCGCCACGCAGCTCGCCGATCGCGGCTTCCCGGGCGAGCTTCTGGTGATGCAGGCTAACGGCGGGATGCTGGCGTCCTCGCTGGTCGCGAGCCAGGCGGTGCAGACGGTGATGAGCGGGCCGGCCGCCGGCGTCCTCGCCGCCGCCGCGATCGCCGAGGCCGCCGGCACGCCCAACATCATCACCGGCGACATGGGCGGCACCTCGTTCGACGTGGCGCTCGTCGTCGGCGGCGCGCCGGTCATCTCGGCCGAGAAGGACCTCGCCTATTCGGTCCCCATCCGCATCCCGATGATCGACATCCACACCGTCGGGGCCGGAGGCGGTTCACTCGCCAAGATCGACGCGGCGGGGATGCTGCGGGTCGGACCGGAGAGCGCGGGGTCGACGCCGGGGCCGATCGGCTACGGCCGTGGCGGCACCGAGCCGACGATCACCGACGCCAACTTCCACCTCGGCCGCCTCAACCCGGACGCCGTCACCGGCGCGGGGGCCGCACCGCTGGGCGCCGTGCGGGAAGCGCTGGATGCGCTGGGGGCGCCGCTGGGGCTCGACGCGACGGGCGCCGCAGAGGCGATCATCCGCATCGCCATCGCCGAGCTGGCGGGCGCCATCCGCCTCGTCTCCATCGAGAAGGGGCACGACCCGCGCGACTTCGCCTACATGCCGTTCGGTGGCGCAGGGCCGCTGCACGCGGTCGAGATCGCCCGCGAGCTCGGCATCCCCAAGATCGTCGTGCCGCGCTTCCCGGGCCTCACCTCGGCGCTCGGCTGCATCCTCGCCGACGTCCGGCACGACTTCGTGCAGACGGTGAACCGCCCCGTCGCCGCGCTCGACCCGGCCGAGATCGACGCCATCCTCGCCGCCCAAGCGAAGGCGGGGCGCGATCTCCTGGCGCGCGAGAAGGTCGCCGTCGCCGAGGTCCGCATCGTCCACGAGGCCGACCTTCTCTACAAAGGACAGACCCACGTCCTGCGCGTCCCGATCGACGGCGAGCGGTTCGACGCCGACGCGGTGCTGGCCGCCTTCGCCGATGCCTACCGCACGCGCTTCGAGCTGGAATTTCCCGAGATGGTGCCGATGCTCGCGAACGTGCGCACCACCCTCGTCGGCGTGCGCGAGCGGGTGGACCTCGCCGTCTTCGCGCCCGCTGGCGGCGACCTCGCGGCGGCCCGCCGCGGTACCCGCCGCGCCTATTTCGACGGGGCCTGGCACCAGGCGGCGATCTGGGCGCGCGAGGCGCTTCCCGCCGACGCCGTCATCGAAGGGCCGGCGATCGTCGAGCAGGCCGATTCCACCCTCGTGCTGGATCCCGGATCGCGCGCGACCGTCGACCGTGTCGGCAACCTCGTCGTGGAGCTGATGTGATGGACCAGATGGCCCGAACCGCGATCGACCCCGTCACCCTCACCGTGATCGAGAAGGGGTTGCAGCAGGTCTGCTCCGAGATGGACCTCGTCCACGAGAAGACGTCCTTCTCGCCGGTGATTTCCGAGGGGCTCGACCGCTCCAACGGCATCTACGCGCCCGACGACGGCCGCATGATCGCGCAAGGCGCGCTCGGCCTGCCCATCTTCCTCGGCGTCATGCAGGAGACGACCCGCGCCGTCATCGCCGCCCGGCCAGACCTGAAGGACGGCGACGTGGTGCTGGTCAACGACCCGTACTTCGGCGGCACGCACCTGATGGACGTGAAGATGGTGCGCCCGTTCTACTACCGGGGCCGGCTGTGGTGCTATCTCGCCAACACCGGGCACTGGCCGGACACCGGCGGCATGGTCCCCGGCGGTTTCAACTCCACCGCCACCGAGATCTACCAGGAGGGCCTGCGCCTGCCGCCCGTCCGCCTGGTGCGCGAGGGGGTGATGGACGAGGACATCATCCGCATCGTGCTCGCCAACGTGCGCGTCTCGTCCGAGCGGATCGGCGACATCAAGGCCCAGATCGCGGCGCTGGCGACGGGCGTGAAGCGCCTCACCGCGCTCCTCGACCGCTACGGCCGCGAGACGGTGGAGGCCGCGATCGCCGAGCTGGAGACCCGCGGCGAGGCGCTGATGCGCACGCACATCGCCGCGATCCCCGACGGTACCTACTCGGCCAGCGCGTTCATGGACTCCGACGGCGTCGTCGACGCGCCGCTGGAGATCGCGCTCGACGCCACCATCGCAGGCTCCGACATCACGCTCGACTTCGCCCGCTCCTCCGCGCCGTGCGCCGGGCCGATGAATTCGGTGTGGGCGTCCACCTTGTCGGCGGTCTACGTCGGGCTGAAGCACATCTTCCCGGACCTGCCGATGAACGCCGGGTGCTTCAAGCCGGTCGCCGTGGCGGGCACGGAAGACACCTTCCTGGAGGCGAAGGAGCCGCGGCCGGTCGCCGGGTGCGCCTCGGAGACCTCGCAGCGCATCGTCGAGGCGGTGTGCCTGACGCTCGCCACCGCGCTGCCGGACAAGACCTTCGCCGCGGGCGCGGGGTCGAGCGGCAACCTCTCCCTCGGCGGGTTCGACCCGGCGACAGGTCAGAGCTACATCATGTACACCTTCTCGGGCGGCGGTTACGGCGGCTGGTGGGGCGGCGACGGGCTCACCAACGGCTGCTCGACCATCGGCATCTCCAAGAACCAGCCGGTGGAGATCCTGGAGCAGCGCTACCCGCTCCTCTTCGAGCGTTACAACCTGCGCGAAGGCTCGGCCGGCGCGGGCGAGTACCGTGGAGGCTACGGCATCGACTACCGCTTCCGCCTGCTGCGCGGGGAGGGCAAGGCCTCGTTCCTGATGGAGCACGGCCGGGTCGGCCCGCCGGGGATTCTGGGTGGCGAGGCGGGCCTCACCAACGAGATCCGCATCGGCCAGGCCGGCCGCGTGACGACCCCCGAGCACCTCTCCAAGGGCGAGGGCTACGTGCTTCACGCCGGCGATTGGATCGAGGTGCTGACCCCCGGCGGCGGCGGCTACGGCGACAAGGCGCGCCGCGCGCCAGAAGCCCGCGCCGCCGACACCGACTACGCACCCGGCAGCGACTGACCCGCTCTGATCCGCCCTGACCTGCCCGGGATAACCGCCGGACGCGCCCGCGCCCAGGGAGGACATATTGGCCTGAGCGTATCCGTTATGTTATAACATAATAGATGGAGCGACGATCGATCCTCCAGGCCCACAGTCAGACAAGGCGCAACTCGATGAAGATGACGTTTCCCGGGCGGACGCTCGCGATGACGATCGCGGCGGCGATGCTTCTCGCCCTGCCGGCCTCCGGCGAGGAGAAGGCCGGCCACGCCCACGCTCAGGACGAGCGGATCTACAAGGGCTATTTCGACGATGACCAGATCCAGCCCCGCTCGCTCGGCGACTGGGCGGGAGACTGGCAATCGGTCTACCCCCTCCTGATGAACGGCGACCTCGACGTCGTCATGGAGCACAAGGCCGAAACCGGCGACCAGACCGCCGAGGCCTACCGTGCCACCTACGAGGTCGGCTACGAGACCGACGTCGAGCGCATCACCATCGAGGGCGACACGGTGACCTTCTACAGGGGCGGCGTGCCGGTGAGCGGCCGCTACGCGGACGACGGCTTCGCGGTGCTGACCTACAAGAAGGGCAATCGGGGCGTACGTTATATCTTCTCGAAGAGTGAGGGTGACGACGCCGCGCCCGCCTTCATCCAGTTCAGTGATCACCGCATCGCGCCCGCGCACGCCGACCACTACCACCTCTATTGGGGTGACGACCGCGCCGCCCTGCTGGAGGAGGTGACCAATTGGCCGACCTATTACCCCTTCGACCTCGGCCCCGAAGAGATCGCCGACGCGATGATGGCCCACTGAGCAAGCCCCGCCGCGCCGCCCGCAGTCGGAGGGGCGCGGCGGACGGGCATCAGTCTTCCGGGTATCAGTCTTCCGGGACGATGAAGTCGAGGATGGCGGCGGCGTCGAAGCGGCCGTCGAGAGTGCCGAAGCCGGCGCGGAAGCGCTCGCGCAGCCGCGTGGCGATGTAGGCGTCGGCGATCACGCGCGGCAGGTTGCGGCGCATCGCCGAGGCGGCGGCGACCATGGCGAGCTGCTCGGCGAAGGCGCGGGCGAGGGAGGCGTCGCCGGCGGCACGCTCGCCCAGCTCCAACGTGTCTTCGATCAGGTCGGCGTTGGCGTTGCCGAGATCGGCGCCGAGCTCGCCCAGCGCGTCCTGCAGCACTGCTTTGTCCCGGTCGACCTGCATGACGAGGTCCATCGCCGCCTCGTTGGCGGTGCCGTCCCATTGGGCGAGGGCGGTCAGGTCGGCATGGAGGCGGGCGGCGGGATGCAGCGCGTCGAACGCCGCCCCGCCGATCGCCTCGGTGCAGGCCAGCGCCACCTGCGGCGCGACGGTCATGGTGTAGAAGCGTGCCGCGGGGGTGACGAGGCGGGCGAGGGCGTGGTCGCCGTCCCGCTCGAACGCCTGATCGAAGCCGGCGGCGACGCGCATCGCGAGGGCCGTGTGCGCCGCGCTCTCGAGCGCGAGGTCGGCGAGGAGGCGGGCATGCAGCGGGTGGCTGACGAGGAGCTTGCCGAACGATTCGCGGTAGCGCGCGTGGTGGACCGCACGGCCGACCGCGGCGCGCATGGCGCCGGCGGCGACGATCGTGCTGTCGAGCTGGAGGAGGGTGCGCACGTCACGCAGGACGTGGAGGCCGCGGCCCGGCTCGCCGAGAATGCGCCCGGTGGCCCCCTGGAACGACAGGCTCGCCACCGCCTGCGAGGCGAGCCCGCCGACGTCGCGCAGTGCCTCGATGGTGATGGTGTCGGCGTTCTCGGGCCCGTAGCGGGGCACCATGGCGGCGGTCGGCCCCTCGATCGTGCGGGCGAGCACGAGGGCGACGTCGGCCGCCGGGGCACAGACGAACCACTTGTCGCCCGCCAGGCGCAGGCGGTCGCCGGCCACGACCTCGCCGCGCATGGCGACGGCGCTGCGGTCGGCGCAGCTATCCCGCTCGGTGAGGGCGAGGGTGATCGTCGCGCCGCCTTTCTCGGACAGGGCGGCGGGCTTGCGGTCGTACCGGCGGGTGGCGACGAGGGGGAAGAGCTCGGACTCCAGGTCGCTGGCGTAGGCGAGGGCGGCGACGGAGGCGTGGGTGGCGCAGACCTGCGTGAGGTGGCCGCGGTCGCACTGGGCGGTGAGATAGAGCACCGCCGCGCGCATGCGGTGCTGGCGCCGGTCGTCCCCGTCCTCCCACGCGGAGGAGGCGAGGCCGGCGGTCACGCTGCGGTTCATCAGCGCGTGATAGGCGGGGTGGATCTCCAGCTGGTCGACCCGGTAGCCGTCGAAGTCGGTCCGGCGGAGTTGCGGCGGGCAGGCCGCGGCGATGCGCGCGACCTCCTGCGCCTCTGCCGAGCCCCAGTAGGCGCCGATCGCCTTGAGATGGTCTTCGCCGGCCTCGTCGAGAGCCGAATCGAGTGTTGCGGCGAGCACGGGATCGGACGCGAACGTATTGAGGCCAGCATATTCTGGCGGACGGGCCGGGGAGGACACGGGTTCCGTCGCGCGGCGAATGCCGACGCGCCGGTTCAGCGTGTCGTCCATCGTCTTGTGCAACAAGCCATCCTCACCACCGACCCAGTGTCACGGCCGTCGGTAAGATGTAACCGGGCCTTGGCCCGGCATCAACGCCCGACTTGCGTCGCGACGAGCTTTCGGCCACCAATCGCCGCGTGATGGGCTCCAGCCCGGCGGTCGCCCGCGCGATCGGCGAGTCCGGAGCCGGACCGCGAGACGGACCGCCGGGCGCCCGGCCCGCCGGCTGCGCGACGAACGCTCGGGGAGACGATGCCGGATCCGATCAGCTGGGCCGCCGTGTGGCCCTACTTCGCCGCCGCGTTCGTGGCGAGCTACCTCTCCGGCTCGATCCCGTTCGGCCTGCTGCTCACCCGCCTCGCCGGCCTCGGCGACGTGCGCAAGATCGGCTCCGGCAATATCGGCGCCACCAACGTCCTGCGCACCGGACGCAAGGACCTCGCCGCCGGGACGCTGTTGCTCGACGCGCTGAAGGGGGCGGTGCCCGTCCTCGTCGCCTGGCGCGTCGGCGGGGCGGACTTCGTCGTCACGGCCGCGCTCGGCGCCTTCCTGGGGCACCTCTTTCCGGTGTGGCTGGGTTTCCGCGGTGGCAAGGGCGTGGCGACCTACATCGGCGTCCTGCTGGCGGCCTCCTGGCCGGCGGGGCTGGCGTTCGCCGGGATCTGGCTCACCACCGCCTTCGTGACGCGGTTCTCCTCGCTGGCGGCGCTGCTGGCGGCCCTCGCGACGCCGATCGTCCTGGCGATCCGCGGCGAGTTGCAATACGCGGAGATCTTCGGCGTCTTGACGGCGCTGCTCTGGTTCAAGCACGCCGCCAACATTGCGCGGCTGCTGAAGGGCACCGAGAGCCGGATCGGCAAGAAATGACCGGGCCGGCGACCGAGACGGACCGGCTCGACTGGCTCCGCCTCATTCGCTCGCAGAACGTCGGTCCGGAGACCTTCTTCACTCTGCTGCGCCGTTTCGGCTCTGCGCGCGCCGCGCTGGAGGCGCTGCCGGACCTGGCGGCGGCGGGCGGGCGGCAGCGGCCCATCGTGGTGGCGGACCCCGGCCGGATCGAACGTGAGCTGACCGCCGCCGCCCGCCTCGACGTTCACTACGTCTTCTTCGGTACGGCCGCCTATCCGCCGCTCCTCTACGAAATCAGCGGTCCGCCCCCGGTGTTGACGGTCCGCGGCGACATCTCGTTGGCGCAGCGGCCCAGCATCGCGGTGGTCGGCGCGCGTCAGGCCTCGGCCTCCGGACGCACCATCGCGCGCACGTGGGCCGAGACGTTCGGCCGCGAGGGATGGACCGTGGTGTCGGGCCTGGCGCTGGGAATCGACGCGGAGGCGCATCGCGGCGCGCTCGCCACCGGCACAGTCGCGGTGATTGCCGGCGGGGTGGACCGGCCGAGCCCCGAGGCCAACCTCGACCTCGCCGCCGCGATCGCCGACCAAGGCGCGCTGGTCTCGGAGATGCCGTTGGGCGTGGAGCCGTTTGCGCGACTTCTGGTGCGCCGCAATCGGTTGATCGCGGGCCTGTCGCACGGGGTGGTGGTGGTGGAGGCGGCGGCGCAGTCCGGCGCGCTCTACACGGCCGACTTCGCCGCCAGTGCGGCGCGGGACGTGTTCGCGGTGCCCGGCTCCCCGCTCGATCCGCGCGCGGCCGGATGCCTGAAGCTCCTGAAGGAAGGTGCGACACTGGCGATCGACCCGCGCGACATCGTCGACCAGCTCCGGCCCGCCCAGCAGCCCATGCTGCCCGGCTTCGGCGAGGAGGACGACGGGAGGTTGCCGCAAGAGACGCCGAGCGACGTGATCGACGAGCTGCGCCGTGCGCTTTCGCCCGCCCCGGTCTCGGTGGACACGCTGGTTCGCGTCACAGGGCTGGCGACGGGGACGGTCATCGCCTCGTTGGTCGAACTGGAACTCGCAGGTCACGCCGAGCGCGAACCCAACGGCATGGTGCGCGCCGCGACCCCCGCCGCCGGCTGACGGCCGCGGCGGGGCGCAAGGGAGGGTCCCACAACCCTCCCGGCCGATCCCTACCAGATCGGCTTGCGCACGCAGACCGTCTTGATCTTGACGATGAAGGCGTTGTGGAAGTCGCTCCAGACGCGAACCTTCTTGTCGAAGCAGTGGCGGCGGAAGTGCGCCCGGTGGTTGAACGTCGTCACCCGGCGGTGGGAGTGGAAGCTGTGGCCGCCGACCTGGGTCGTGCCCGCTTCGGCCGCGATGGCCGGCGCGCTGAGCGGGGCGGCGTTCGCGCCGACGGTCCCGGTGACGGCGGTGAACCCGATCACGGCGGCGAGGATGGCGGTTTTCATGGTCATGTCTGGTCTCCGTGTTGGTGAGGCCGGTGTCATCCGGCGACAGGACGGAGATGGGGGCGGCCCGGAGGCGGTCTTGTGCTCATCGGCACAAGCGCCGGGCGGCCGCGCGCCTCGCTCAGGCGAGGAGGTTCTGGATGAGGTGAGAGAGGACGCTGTTGTCGTCGGCGAGTTCGGCCACGAGGCTGGAGTGGTGGTGGTTCTCGGTGAACTCGATGGTCGCGGTGCCGCCGGCGGCGTCCACCGCATCGTACATCCGCGCCGCCTGGCGGCGAAACTCGAACGTCTCGTCCGCCCCCGTGCGCAGGTGCACCGGGCAGCGAATGTCGCCGGCGTGGCGTTGCGGCGAGTAGTCGAGCACCTCGCGTTCGGTCAGGTGCAGCTCGTCCTGCATAGGGGCGTAGCGCAGCGGGTCGAGGTCGTAGATGCCACTGATGGCGACGATCGCGAGCGGCGGGTCGGACAGCCGCGCCGACGCCTCCAGCGCCAGGTGCGCGCCCGCAGAGTGCCCCGTCAGCAGCACCGTGTCCGCCTCGGTCATGACGATTTGGCAGGCGTTGACGACGTCCTCCACCAGGTCCGGCATCCGCGCGCTGGGCATCAGGCGATAGTCGATGTTGTAGAAGGTGGCGTCGCTGGCGGCGGCGGTCTCGGCCGCGAACGCGAAATCGTCGGCGCACCCGCTCTTCCAGCCGCCGCCGTGGATGAAGACGAGCGCGTGGGTGGGTCGCCCGAGCCGGGAGCGCCACACCACCTGGGCGTCGTGCGGTCCGGTGGGGATGCGTTGAGGCGCGCCGAAGGCGTCCGCGCGAGCCGAGAGCGCTTCGTGCCGGTCTTGCCACGCGGCAAAATCAGGGATGGCCGCCGTGGTGTCGAACTGCGAATTCCAAAATCGTTCTGTGTCGCGCCCCATCTAATCGGGCTCCTCATGTTGGCCGACACCGTGGTCCTAAAATTTCTCCCACGTTATTAACGAACATCTTTGCCTATATTTCATTTGTGGCATCATTTCCGCAGACGATGGCCCAATTGTCGAGGATCGGGTCTGTTCACGAATGCGTGACGGGCCATGAATTCGTTGTCGCGCAAAGTAAGTCGCGGCCTCGAAACCGCGCTTGGCCGTTGGGATTGCGAGGCATTCCATCGCGAGACGCACGATCGGCCATGCGCGAGTTCGCGCCGGCGCCGGCCCCTCTGGCCTGTCGATCGAGCGGCAATAATGGCGAAGAGAAGGCGGGACGGTGCCGCTGAGACGCGCCGGGCCGGCAGAATATGGCAGCGGCGACAGGGGGGCCGGCCACCGCCGCACGGTCTTGCGGGCGCGGCGCGGATGTGCGCCGGCATGGCGCGGAGCCATGGGCGGGCCGCCGCGATCCGGGGCCCGCCGCATGGCATCAATGCTGGTGGGTGGCCTCGAAGGCGGTCTTTTGCGTGTCGGTCGCCTCGCTCTGATACTTCGCCTTCCACTCGGCGTAAGGCATCCCGTAGACGATCTCGCGCGCCGCTTCCTTGTCGAGCGCGATGCCGCGCGCGTCGGCCTCCTCGCCGTACCAGCGGGACAGGCAGTTGCGGCAGAAGCCGGCGAGGTTCATCAGGTCGATGTTCTGCACGTCGGTGCGTTCGCGCAGGTGGTCGACGAGGCGGCGGAAGGCGGCCGCCTCCAGCTCCGTGCGTTCGGCGTCGGTCATGGTGCACACTCCGGTTTCCTGCCCCTTAGGTGGCGCAAAACGGGCGCATGAAAAAGGGGCGCCGAAGCGCCCCTCCCAGATTGCCGCAGGTGCGAGCCCCGGCGCGGCTCAGAGGTCGAAGCAGTTGGCGTAGTAGGTGACGGTCGCCGGCCAGTCGGAGAACACGCCGACGACGCCGACGTCCTGCGCCAGCACGTCGAGCACGGCGTAGTAGTCGCTGTCGCTGTCGATCGCGTCGGTGACGGAGTTGTAGTACCAGCCGCCGCCGTTGGCGAGCGGGCCGGAGCGCTCCAGCGACCAGGTGATGAGGGTCAGGCCCGCATCCTTGGCCGCCTCGGCGTAGGCCGAGGCGACGATCTCGCCGTCGTCGTCCAGCGAGACCAGCATGTTGATCGACGGGGCGAGGTAGTTCACGCCCAATTCGGCGATCTCGGCCGGGGTGTGGGTCCAGGTGGACTCGTCGTCGGCCGACCAGTCGTCCGCCGGCTCCACGAGGTAGACCGCCTGCTGCCCGTAGTCGCCCGCGTTGGCGACCCAGTACTTGATGACGTCGAGGTTGAAGGACTGCGGGAAGACGTCCGCCGCCGGGATGCCGGCGTCTTCGTACTCGGCGATCAGCTTCTGCGCGTAGTCGTCCATGGAGAAGCCGTCGAACGGCATTTCGACGGCCGGGTCCTTCAGCTCGGGGGTGAACTTCGCGCCCAGCGACTTGAAGAGGTCGATCGACTGCTTGTGCGTCATCAGCTCGGCGCCGTCGGCGTAGAGCGTGGTGCGCCAGGACGGGACGCCGCCCTGGTAGGCCTCGGCGCTCGTCGCGGTCTTGTCGGCGGCGTCCATTTTGGGCGTCAGCGTCTGGAACTCGGCGAGCGTGATGTCCGACGTGCGGCATTCGGCGGCGGCGGGCGTGTCACCGGCGGCCGGGGTGAACGGCGTGGTGCACTTCGCGGCGAGGTCGCTCACGAGCATGTTGGTGGTGGTGTGCAGGTCGTTCTGCGCGTGGCGGCAGACCAGCTCCTTGTCGGCCGTGAAGGCGACGTCGCATTCCAGGATACCGGCGCCCGACCGCGCGGCGGCGAGGTTGGACTGCACGGTGTGCTCGGGGAACTGCAGCGGGGCGCCGCGGTGGCCGATCGAGAAGGTCGTGCGGGCGGGCGTCTGCCCGGTGCAGGACAGGAGCTTCTCTTTCAGCTCGCCGTCGGGGAGCTTGTCGATGAGGTAGAACGGGCGCACGCCGTAGGTCAGCGGCTCGTCCGCCTCGGCGACCGCGGCGGGTAGGATGACGGGGAGCAGCGCGAGGGCGGCGCCGAGAAGGAGACGGTTCATGAAGGACCTCCACAATGGTGGCCCGTCTCTACCGTCGCCTTCGTGTCGGTCCGCGGACGGTCCTGCGAAAGTTCTGTGACAGTCCCCGCTGCGCGCCTCAGCCGGCGCGGGCGGCGGCGATGACGCGCTTCATCTCCTGGATCGCCGGAATGATCCCCGTGAACACCGCCGCGCCGATCAGGAAATGGCCGATATTCAGCTCGGCCATGTTGGGGATCGCGGCGACGGGGCCGGCGGTGGCGTAGTCGAGCCCGTGGCCGGCGTGGCACTCGATGCCGAGTTCGGCCGCGAGGGCCGCCGCTTCCACGATGCGGGCGAGTTGCGCCGGGCGCTGCGCGTCGGGCGCGTCGCAATAGGCGCCGGTGTGCAGCTCGATCACCGGGGCGCCGACGCGCTTGGCCGCCTCGACCTGCACCGGGTCCGGATCGATGAAGAGGGAGACGCGGATCCCCGCCTCGCCGAGCCTGGCGACGAAGCCGGCCATGTCCACGGTCGCGTCGGCGACCTCGAGGCCGCCCTCGGTGGTGACCTCCTGGCGTTTCTCCGGCACCAGGCAGGCCGCGTGCGGACGCAGCGCGGTGGCGATCGCCAACATCTCCTCGGTCACCGCCATCTCGAAGTTGAGCGGCAGCGGGCTCTCGGCCATCAGCCGGCGGACGTCCTCGTCGCGAATGTGGCGGCGATCCTCGCGCAGGTGCGCCGTAATCCCGTCCGCCCCCGCCTCTGCGGCCAGCAGGGCGCCGTGGACCGGGTCCGGGTGCTTGCCGCCGCGCGCGTTCCGCAGGGTGGCGATATGGTCGATGTTGACGCCGAGGCGGGGCACAGCGGGGGCAGGGGGGACGGTCACGACGCTCTCCGATTGCAGGCAAGCTCGGCGGCCAGTCGGATCGCCGCGAGGAGGCTATTTGGACGCGCGACGCCCTGGCCCGCAATATTGAAGGCGGTGCCGTGGTCGGGCGACGTGCGCACGAACGGCAGCCCCAGGGTGACGTTGACGCCGTCGTCGAAGGCGAGCGTCTTGATCGGGATCAGCGCCTGGTCATGGTACATGCACAGTGCGACATCGTACTTCGCCCGCGCGCTCTCGTGGAACATCGTGTCGGCGCTGCGCGGTCCGTCGATATCGAGGCCCTCCGCGGCGAGGCGGGCGACGGCGGGGGCGATGGTGTCCACCTCCTCGCGGCCGATCTCGCCGTCCTCGCCGGCGTGCGGGTTGAGGCCCGCCACCACCAGGCGCGGCTGCGCGAGGCCGAACATCGCCCGCATGTCGTGGTCGACGATGCGGGCGGTCTCCTCCAGCGCCGCCGCCGTCAGCGCCGCCGGCACTTCGGCGAGGGGGATGTGGATCGTCACCGGCACCACGCGGATGCCGGGGCCGGCCAGCAGCATCACGGTGCGTTGCGCGCCGGAAAGCTCGGCCAGGAACTCGGTGTGGCCGGGGTGGGCGAAACCGGCCTGCAGCAGTACCGCCTTGTGGATCGGGTTGGTGACGATGCCGCCGACCGCGCCGGCCTCGGCCAGGCGCACGGCCGTGCGGATCGCCTCCAGCACCGCGTCGGCGTTGGCGGGGTCGGCGACGCCGGGTTGGGCGTGCACGCGCCGCCCGAGCGGCAGGACGGGGAGGGCGTGGGGGAAGACGTCCGCCGCCGCGGCGGGCCCGGCGACCGCCTCGACCGCGACGTCGGGCGCGTGGCGGGCGGCGAGGGCGCGGACGCGCTCCGGATCGTCGATCAGGAGGAAGGCCGGGCCGCTGCGGCACAACGCCTTCCAGGCCCCCAGCGTGATCTCCCCGCCCACTCCGGCGGGCTCGCCCATCGTCAACGCCAACATCAGATCAGGACGCCTGCCACGACCTCGTCGTCGGTGATGTCGCGATAGACGAAGCCGGCCGCGTCGAGCCGCGCCGTCAGCACCTCGAAGTTGGCGCGCGACGGGGTCTCGATGCCCAGCAGGATCGAGCCGAAGTTGCGGGCCGACTTCTTGAGGTACTCGAACCGCGCCACGTCGTCGTCCGGACCGAGGAGGTCGAGGAACTCGCGCAGGGCGCCGGGGCGCTGCGGCAGGCGCAGGATGAAGTACTTCTTGGTGCCCGCTGCGCGCATCGCCCGCTCCTTCACCTCGGGCAGACGCTCGAAGTCGAAGTTGCCGCCGGACGTGATGCACACCACCGTGCGCCCCTTCAGCCGCTCGGGCGGCAGCGAGCGCAGCGCGTCGATCTGCATGGCGCCGGCCGGTTCCAGCACGACACCCTCGATGTTCAGCATCTCGAGGATGGTCTCGCAGAGCCGGTCCTCCGGCACCAGGGTCACCTGCGCCGGGTGCCGTGTGCCCAGCACCGCGAAGTTGGCGTAGCCGATCTGCGCCACCGCCGCACCGTCGACGAAGCTGTTGACCTTGTCGAGCGTGACGCGATGCCCCTCGATGAGGCTGCGATGGAGGGACGGCGCGCCGGCAGGCTCGACGAAGACGATCTCGGTCCGGGGCGACAGCGCTTCGAACACCTGGACCATGCCGGCCGCCAGCCCGCCGCCGCCGACCGGGACGATCAGCAGGTCCGGCGCGCGCTCCAGAGCGTCGAGGATCTCGAGGCCCACGCTCGCCTGTCCCTCGATGATGTCGGCATGGTCGAACGGGGGGACGAAGACGGCCCCCTCGGCCTCGGCGAACTCACGTGCGGCTTTGTAGGACTGGTCGAAGGTGTCGCCGATGAGGCGGACCGTGATGGCGTCACCGCCGAAGGTCTCGGTCTTGTAGATCTTCTGCTTGGGCGTCGTCGTCGGCATGAAGACAGTGCCGGTGACGCCGTGGTGGGCGCACACGTACGCGAAGCCCTGCGCGTGGTTGCCGGCCGAGGCGCACACGAAGGTCCGCGCCTGCGGGTGGGTGGCGAGCGTCTTGCGGAAGAAGTTGGCGGCGCCGCGCAGCTTGTAGGAGCGAACCGGCGTCAGGTCCTCGCGCTTGAGGTAAATGTCGGCCCCGTAACGCTCCGACAGGTGCGCGTTGCGCAAAATGGGCGTCGGCGCGAGCAGCGGACGGATGGCGTCGGCGGCATCCCTGGCACGCGTCAGGAAATCGTTGGAAACGGGGTCGGATACGAGGCTCATGCGCGCGGTGTAACCGAACTTGGCGGCGAGCGGTAGCGCCTCGTGCCCGCCGCGCGCAGCTCTGGACGGCGCGCGCGGAGGGCGGTCGCGCCGGCCGGACCGCCGTCGCCCCGCACCGGCTCCGGGCGGTGACCGAACATGGCGAATGCGCGAAGCGTCGGGCGGAGGAGGCCGGCGCCGGCGTTGCTGGCGCCCGAAAACCTCAAGCGTTGGCGTAGAAGTCCTTTTCCCACGCGCGGTGTTGCCGGACGGGGTCGCGGACGAACGGCATCATCCGCGCGATCCGCAGCAAGGTCTTGTTGAGACGATCGAGCCGCCGGGGCAGCGGGCGGTGCACGTCGATCAGCAGCACCACGCGCACGCCGTCGGTGTCGTTCCAGACCTCGTGCTGGTAGGTGTCGTCGAACACCACGCACCGGCCTTCGCGCCAATGGATCGTCTCGTCGCCCACCGCCATGCGGCACTCGGCCGACGGCTCGGGCACGATCAGCCCCAGGTGCGCGCGCACGAGGCCCTTATAGACGCCGCGGTGGGCGCGGATATGCGAGCCCGGCGCCAGGATCGAGAAGAAGGCCTCCTCAAGGTCCGGGATCGTATCGATCAGCGCGGCCGTACGGGGGCAGCGCTCGCAGTTGCGCGTCGCCCGCTCGCCGAACGCGGTGAAGAAGTAGGTCTTCCACCCGTCCGTCTGGATGAGCTTGCGCTGCGTCTTGGAGATCTGCTGCATCGTCGGCAGGCACTGCTGCAGGCCGAGCACCGCCTCGAGTTCTTCGCGGATCACGGATGCGTTCGCCTCGAGCCGCGCGACCCACGGGAAGGCGCTGTTGTCGAAGACGGGGGTATCGCCGATCAGAGAAGCGTGGCCCATGACGGTCTCGAGCTTGCGCACCGCGGCCTTGCCGGGCCAGTTGATCGCGCCCTTCAGACGCTTGGTCAGGGGCTTGGACTTCGACTTCGGAGTCTGGTCGTGTGTGGTCATCTGCATGGCGTGTCGCCTTGGCAATCGCCGCCGGTCGGCTGGGGTTAGAGATGAGGACAATATTCATTGATGCGGACGCATGTCCGGTCAAGGATGAAACCATCCGTGTCGCGGATCGCTACCGCTTTGAGGTTGTGATGGTCTCGAACGGGGGGCTGCGTCCGCGGCGGGAGGCGTTCGTGCAGATGGTCGTGGTCCCCGCGGGGCCCGACGAGGCGGACAAGTGGATCGCCGATCGCGCCGGTCCGGGGGACGTGTGCGTGACGTCGGACGTGCCCCTGGCGGCCCGCGTCCTGGAGGGGGGCGCGGCGGCGCTGCGGCCCGATGGCGAGGCGTTCACGACCGCCTCGATCGGCAACGTGCTGGCCACGCGCGACCTGATGGCGGATTGGCGGGCGGCGAACCCGCTGGAGGCGGGCGGCGGCGGCAAGTCCTTCTCCGCGAAGGACCGATCCCGCTTTCTTCAGTCGCTCGATCGCCTGGTGCGGGCGGCCGCACGGGCCGGCTAGGCCGCGCGGCCGACCGAAGCGGCGGGCCGCCCGCGAAGGCCGGCCCGCCGGGACGTGTCAGCCCATAGTCGAGTTGAAGGAGCCGCCGTCCAGCAGCACGTTCTGGCCGACCATGAAGCCGACATGCTCCGAACACAGGAAGGCGGCGACGCTGCCGAATTCCTCCGGTGTGCCGAAGCGGCCGCGCGGGATCGCCTTCTGCGCGCTCGCCCGCGCCTCGTCGACGGTGATGCCCTCGTTCTTGGAACGCGCGCTCATCAGCGAGACGATGCGGTCGGTGTCATGCTGGCCGGGCAGGATATTATTCATGATGACGCCGTGCTTGGCGACCTGCCGCGCGGTGCCGCCGATGAAGCCGGTGAGGCCGGCGCGGGCGCCGTTGGAGAGGCCGATCTGCGGGATGGGGGCCTTCACCGAGCCCGACGTGATCGACACCACGCGTCCCCAGCCACGCTCGATCATTCCCGGCAGCACCTGCGTGGTGAGGAGGATCGGCGTCAGCATGTTCGCCTCGAAGGCGGCCTGCCACTCCTTGCGGCCCCATTCGGACCACACACCGGGGGGCGGGCCACCGGCGTTGTTGATCAGGATGTCGGGCTGCGGCTCGGCCTCCAGCACCGCGGCGCGACCCTCGTCGGTGGTGATGTCGCACGCGATGGCCTTCACCTCGACGCCGTAAGTGTCGGCGATCTTGGCGGCGGTGGCGTCCAGCGTGTCCTTGGTGCGTGCGTTCAGCGTCAGATGGACGCCGGCGGCCGCGAGCGCCTCGGCCGTGCCGCGGCCCAATCCCTTCGACGATGCGCACACGATTGCCCGACGGCCCTTGATGCCCAGATCCATGATGTCTCCTCGATTGACGTTGCCGATATGCGTGCCATGCCACGTCTACGACTGGCAAGCGCGCGCGACGACACGTTTCGCGCGCGGCTTTGCAATAGGTCCAAGGTCTATTGCCAAAACCGAACCATTTGGCGCGCTTTTTTAGCGAAACGTCTTGGCAACGGGGCAGTGATGTGCATTCGTTAACGCCGTATGCGGCGCTGGTTGCGACCGGTGCGGCGTCACGAAATTTTGCGGGCCGTTTTGACCCTCGCAACGGCGGGTGGACCGGACCTGATCGATTTGCCGCAGTCTTCGCGGCTCGGACGATACGCTGTGGCACGACGATTGCTCCAGCAGACGAATGTAGGCGCAACCTCAACCTCTGTTGGATTGGGTGAGCGGAACAGCGCGCACAGCGTGCTTGTTCTACTTGTGGGGTCGCGCGTGCAGGCAGTCGACGTCTGGTGCGGGGCCGGACGCGAAAGGGGACCGGGAGATAGGAGGCCATTGAATGGCGACAGGTACGGTCAAGTGGTTCAACGGAACCAAGGGGTATGGTTTTATTCAGCCGGATGAGGGCGGAGCCGACGTATTCGTTCACATTTCGGCCGTCGAACGTGCCGGGATGACCTCGCTGAGTGAAGGTCAGCGCGTAACGTACGAACTCTATAAAGATCCCAAGCGTGGCCGGACCTCGGCCGAACAGTTGAAGGCGGTCTGAGACCGCCGACGAATGCGGCGGCCCCCGCCGCCTCCAGGCAACAACCCACGCCGACGGGCCGAGCTGCGCCGGCGTCCCCCCATCCGACCCGCCGCCGCGTGAGAGTCTCCCCAGCCCGCGCCCGGCCCGCCTCCGACGTCAGACACCAGCACCGCCGACCCCAGCGCATGCGCGCGGGGCGAATCCCTCTGCTCCGCCGTGGCGCGGGCGCGCGGCGTGATCCCTTCCGTCCCTGCGTTCTCGTTTCGCTCGCCGGCCGGCGCGCCCCTCGCGGGCCGGCGTCCGGCCGTTCGCGGTGGGCGCCTACCAGGCCTTGGTCGGGCGGTCCATGATCGTGCGCCCGAAGAGGCTGGCGGCGAGGTCCACCATCAGCGTGGCGGTGCGCCCGCGCTCGTCGAGAAAAGGGTTCAGCTCGACGATGTCGAGCGAGGCGACGCGGCCGCTCTCGTGCAGCAGCTCCATCGCCAGGTGGGCCTCGCGCACCGTCGCGCCGCCCGGCACGGTCGTGCCCACCGCGGGCGCGACGTCCGGATCCAGGAAATCGACGTCGAGCGAGACGTGCAGCGGCGCGCCTGCTTCGCCCGCCCGGCGGATCGTGCGGCGGATCAGCTCGCCCATGCCGAACTCGTCGACATCGCGCATGTCGTGCACGGTGATGCCGTGGCGCGTCAGCAGCGCCCGCTCGTCCGGGTCGACGGAGCGGATGCCGATCATCGTGATGGCGTGCGGATCGAGCGGGGTGATCGGCGCGCCGTAGATGAGGTCCGCTCCCTCCAGACCCGAAGCGATGGCGACGGGGATGCCGTGCAGATTGCCGCTGGTGGTGGTGGTGAGAGTGTTGAAATCGGGGTGCGCGTCCAGCCAGACGACGTGGGTTTCAGGCCGGACATCCATGATCGCCGCGAGCGAGCCGGCGGCGATCGAGTGGTCGCCGCCCAGGAGGATCGGCACGGTGCCGTCGCGCAGAGCCTCGCCGAACGCGCGCCGCACGGCGCGGACCCAGCCGGCGGTCCGGCCGACACCGCGCGCCGGGGCGTAGGCGGCGTCGGCGATCGCCACCGGATCGGGGGTGAGGTCGCGATCGTCGGCGATGGTGTGGCCGAGGGCGCGAAGCGACTCGATGAGCCCGGCGGTGCGCAAGGCGGCCGGCCCCATGATGCAGCCCCGGCGATAGGTGCCCGCCTCGGTCGGCGCGCCCAGAACGGCCACGTTCGCCATGTCGTCATCCCGCATTTGGGCCGTGAGCGCCTCGGCCCGGACGTCGAGGTGGCTCTCGGCGAGTTCGGTGAGCTTCTTGTCGGCCGCGGCGCCCGCGTCAAGGCTGGGCGGGCGGCGACGGCGGGCGATCGCATCGCGCCCGCTCCGTCGCCCGCCGCCTCCATTCACGCCTCGGCCGCGTCGAGGGTTCCGTCCGCCGGGATCGGGAAGACGACCGACGGGCCGCGGAGATCGTCGCCGTGTCGTGCCTGCGTCCGCCGCCGGTCGCTGGACGGGCGGCCGAGGACGTAGCGAGCGCTCTCGCGCTCGGTCAGACGGTGTCGATCACGTGGGCGAAGGAGCCGCACACGGTGCCGACGCGGGTGCCGATGGGGCCGAGGGCGCGCCCGTCCGCGTCGCGCGCCTCGAACAGCGGCGGGCCCTCGCGGGCGATGGTGGCGTAGTGGAACTCGTGGCCGCGCAGGCGCCGGGGGAGGAGGCCGCCGTCGTGCGTCAGCTCGCGATAGCCGAGCGTGCGGGCGCGAGTTGCGAAGCTGGTCGCGATCGGCAGCAGGCCGGCCATCGCGTGCGGCGCGCCGTCGGCGTCGACCAGCGTCTCGCCGAGGGCCATGTAGCCGCCGCATTCGCCCACCACCAGCGCTCCGCGCGCGGCCGCGGCGGCGAGGCCGGCCTTCCAGCGCGTACCGGCGGCGAGGCGTCCGGCGTACAGCTCCGGATAGCCGCCGGGGAGGACGACGGCGTCGGCGGCGGGGTCGGGTGCCTCGTCCCCCAGCGGCGAGAAGGGGTGCAGGCTGGCGCCCGCGCGGCGCCATCCATCGAGGATGTGGGCGTAGGCGAAGGAGAAGGCCTGGTCGGAGGCGACGGCGATCCGCTGGCCGGGCGGCGGCAGCGCGTCGGGCAACGCCGGCGCCGTGCGCCGCGGCCCGTCCAGCGCCTCGATCGCCGGCAGGTCGACCACGCCGGAGATGATGCGGCCGATCGCGTCGATCCGCTCGGTGATGTCGGCATATTCGCCGGCCTGATAGAGACCGAGGTGGCGCGATGGAAAGGCGAGCCGCTCGTCGCGTGGGACGGTGCCGAGGCAGGCGAGCTCCGTCACCGCCAGGGCCTCGCGCAGCATGCGCGCGTGTTTCACGCTCCCCACCCTGGTCAGGATGACGCCGGCGATGGTGATCGTCCTGTCGAACGTCGCAAAGCCGTGCACCAGCGCGGCGACGGACTGGCTCTGGCGCGACGCGTCGACCACCAGGACGACCGGCAGGGCGAGAAGGCGGGCGATGTCGGCCGTGGAGCCGACGCCGGAGGAGGGGCCGTCGAACAGGCCCATCACGCCCTCCACCACAAGGTCGTCGTGGTCGGCGAGGGCCGCCACCAGCGCCGGACGCATCGCCCACAGGTCGAGGTTGAGGGCGGGGCGCCCGGCCGCGGCGGCGAGGAAGGCGGTGTCGATATAATCCGGTCCGACCTTGGCCGGGTGGACGCTGCGTCCGCGGGCGGCGAGCGCGGCGATGAGGCCCGTCGTGATCACCGTCTTTCCCGACCCCGAGTGCGGGGCGGCGACGACGAACCTCACGAGCCTACCACTGGTCGAAGCGGCGCCAGCGTCTCCATTGTTTCTCACCCACCATGCAGTCCACAGCCACCGACTGCGGCACCTCGATCTGCGCTTTCTGCACGGTGGGCTGGGCGCCGGCAATCTCCAGAATCAATTTGCGCCGGATCGCCTGGCCGAACTGCTCCCGGCTCTCGATCGTGATCATGAAGGAGCCCATCCCGCCGATGACGCAGCCGCGATAATATTCGTCCAGGTTCTCGATCTGGAAGAAATCGCCGCGGATGCGCTGCTTCACCATGATCGGCAGACCGTTGATGGTGATGCCCTGGCGGATGACGCGGTCGCGCGCCTCCGTCACCATCGGGCCCATGTTGTTGGGCCCGTCGCCGGACACGTCGATGACCTTGCGGAAACCGTCGATCCCATTGTCGAACAGGGCGGCGCTCATCAGGAGAGCGCTCGAGATGGAGGTGCGGCGCATGCGGCCGATGGAGGCCTCGCCCAGCGCCTTGGCGAAGAGGTCCGCGTCGCGCTGGCTCTCGATGATCGACCAGGGGACGACGGTGCGCTGCAGGCCGACCCCGGCCCACTCCACGTAGGTGACCGCGATGCGGCCCCAGTCGCCGCGACGGATGGCCCTGATGACCTCCGGATCGCGGATGGCGTTGACGTATCCCTCGCGCTGCAGCCTCTGTTCGTCGATGTCCATCGACCACGAGACATCGACCGCCAGCACCAGCTCGACGTCGACAACCGGGGGGAAATCCTGGGACCGTGCAACCGACGTCCAGGCTAGGCTAA
Source organism: Acuticoccus sp. I52.16.1 (assembly GCF_022865125.1). Classification (NCBI taxonomy): domain Bacteria; kingdom Pseudomonadati; phylum Pseudomonadota; class Alphaproteobacteria; order Hyphomicrobiales; family Amorphaceae; genus Acuticoccus; species Acuticoccus sp. I52.16.1. The sequence continues at coordinate 3,820,577 of NZ_CP094828.1, forward strand.
GAAGGAAGGTAGAAACGATCGCGCGCAGCATCCCAGACTCCATGAATGCTATGGACTGATGGATACCCCTTGGGGCGTGCCGTTAGCCGTCTATGCGACCTTCATACCACCGTGACCCTCCCGAGCAGGTCGGTCAACGCAACCGAGGGGTTAGATGACCGAGGTCGAACGCAACGTTGACGCGAATCGACCCCTGCGTTCGGGGTGGACCACAGGAGCCTGCGCAACCGCTGCCGCCAAGTCCGCATACGCCCGGATCCTGGCGGGATCCTTCCTCGATCCGGTCACGATCGCGCTGCCGCGGGGCGGTTCCGCCGCCTTCGCACTCGCGCAGGAGTGGTACCGCGACGGTCGCGCCACGGCCGGCGTCGTCAAGGACGCCGGCGACGACCCGGACATCACCCATGGCGCGACCATCCTCGCGACCGTCCGCACCACTCACGAAGGTGTGACGTTTTGCGCCGGTGAGGGGGTCGGCACCGTCACCCGCGCCGGGCTGCCGCTAGCGGTCGGCGAGCCGGCCATCAACCCCGTGCCGCGGGCCATGATCACCGCCGCGCTCGGTGAGGTGGCGGCGGCGGCCGGCGTTCCCGTGGCGGCGGAGGTGACGCTCTCGATCCCCGGCGGGGCGGCGCTGGCGGCCAAGACCTGGAACCCGCGGCTGGGCATCGTCGGCGGCCTGTCGGTCCTCGGCACCACCGGCATCGTCACGCCCTATTCGTGCGCGGCGTGGATCCACTCGATCCACCGCGGCGTGGACGTGGCGCGGGCCGCGGGCCTCGCGCACATCGCCGCCGCCACCGGCTCCACCTCCGAGCGGGCGGCCCAGGCCGCGCTCGGCCTGCCGGACATGGCGATGATCGACATGGGCGACTTCGCCGGCGGGCTCCTGAAATATCTCGCCCGGCACCCCGTCGCGCGGCTCACCATCGCCGGCGGCTTCGGCAAGCTCACCAAGCTCGCCGCCGGTGCCATGGACCTCCACTCGTCCCGCAGCCAGGTGGACCATGCACGCCTCGCCGCCTGGATGCGCGAGGCCGGTGGCACCGAGGCCGACGCCGTCGCCGTCGCCGCGGCTCCCACCGCGATGGCCGCGCTCGACCTCGCCCGCCGGCGTCAGGTCGACCTCGCCGGCCAGGTGGCGCGGCGCGCCGGCGAGGCCGCGAGGGAACGTCTCGCCGGGGCATCCGTTGGCGTGGACGTGATGATCGTCGATCGCGCGGGGCATATCGTGGCGCATGGCTAAAATTTTGCTGCTCGGCGGGACCGAGGAAGCCCGCCGCACGGCGGAAATGCTGGACGCGGCCGGCGCGAGCTTCATCGTCTCGCTGGCGAGCGCGTCGGCCGAGCCCTATCCGGGCAACGAACGGCGCGGCGGCTTCGGCGGCGAGGACGCGATGGTGCGCTTCATCGAGAACGAGGGCGTCGAGGTGGTCGCCGACGCGACCCATCCGTTCGCGGCGACCATCAGCCCGACCGCCAAGCGCGCGGCCCGGCGCGCGCGCGTGCGCTACCTGCGGCTGGAGCGCCGGCCCTGGCGCCGCTCCTCCGGCGATCGCTGGGTGGACGTGCGCTCCCTGCAGGAGGCGGCCGATCAGCTCGACAACGGCTCGGTGGTGTTTCTCACCGTGGGCGGGCGGAGCCTGCGGCCCTTCCTCATGCGCCGCGACCTCGACCTCGTCGTGCGCACCATCGAGATTCCCGACCTCGACGGGCGCCGCGACGTCACCGTCATCCGCGACCGCGGCCCGTTCACCGTCGAGGACGAACGCGCCCTATTCGCCCAGTTCCGGTTCGATGCGATGGTGACGAAGAATTCCGGCGGCGATGCGACGGCCGCCAAGCTCGTCGCCGCGCGCGAACGGCGGATGCTGGTCTACATGGTCAAGCGCCCGCGCGGGCAGCCGCACGCCAACTGCCGCACGCCCGAGGAACTCGCCCGCCGCCTGCGCCGCTATATGTGAGCCGGCGCGGAGGGGCTACGGCTTCAGCCGCCCGGCCAACTCCGTGAGCCCGTCCACCACCCGCTGCAACACCTCGCCGACGAAGGCGCCCCCGTCCGCGTGGAGACCGAAGGGCGGGGCCTCGTCCATATAGAGCGCCTGCGCCATCTCGATCTGCACCGCATGGACGCCGAGCGCGGGCTGGCCGTGGTGGCGCACCGTCCAGCCGCCGCGGAAGCGTCCGTTGAGCACGGTGTCGCTCGCCTGGCGGAAGAGCCGCGTCGCCAGCTCCTCGAAGGCGGGGGCGCAGGTCTTGGTGTAGTCGGTGCCGACGTTGAAGTCGGTCAGCCGCCCGTCGAACAGCCGCGGGACGACCGAGCGGATGGAGTGGACGTCGAACAGGACCGCGATGCCGTGCGCCTCCTTCAGCCGGTAGAGCTCGCCCGCCAGCGCCTCGTGGTAGGGCGCATGATAGGAGAAGCGCCGCTCGTCGATGTCGGCGATGGTCGGCTCTGCGCCCTGCTTCCAGATCGGCCTGCCGTCGAAGTCGGTGGTGGGGATCAGCTCGGTGGTCGCCTGGCCGGGGTAGAGCGAGGCGCCGGACGGGTCGCGGTTGGCGTCGATCACGTAGCGGTGGAAGCCGGCGAAGACCTTGCTGGCCGGCCCCGACAGACCCTTGACGATCGTGTCGATGTGCCAGTCGGCGTCGGCCAGGAGCGCACCGTTCGCGTCGAGCCGGTCGGCGACGTCCTCCGGCACGCTCGGAGATGCGTGCGGGACGGAGATCAGCACCGGTCCCTCGCCCTCGATCAGGGTGAACGGTGTCGTCATCGTGCGTGTCTTGCGGTCATCGTCGAAACTCCAGTGACGCGGGGCGGGCGGCGCCGCGCGGCGGCCGTCGGGTGAGCCACCGCGCCGGCGCTCGCGAGGCGGGCATGCGCGGCTCGCGGTGCCGGTGCGAGGGGCGCCGGTGGGCGCGGATGAGGGGTGTGAGGGCGCATCGCGGTCAGCTCGGCACGCCGCCGATCAGCCGCTGGGCAAGGGGATTGTAACCGATCCGGTAGACCAGCTCGGCCGGCTGGCGCACCGACCAGACCGCGAGGTCGGCCCGCTTGCCGCTCTCCAGCGTGCCGATGTCGCCGCCCAGCCCCAGCGCGGCCGCGGCGTGGCGCGTGGTGCCGGCGAGCGCCTCCTCCGGCGTCAGGCGGAAGAGCGTGGCGGCCATGTTCATGGCGAGCAGCAGCGAGGTGAGGGGCGAGGAGCCGGGGTTGCAGTCCGTCGCCACGGCGATCGGCACCCGGTGGCGGCGCAGCGCCGCGATGTCGGGCGCCGCATCCTGGCGCAGGGTATAGTAGGCGCCCGGCAGCACGACCGCGACGGTGCCGGCGGCGCCCATCGCCGCGGCGTCCGCGTCGGTCAGGAATTCGAGGTGGTCGGCCGAGAGGCCGCCATAGCGCGCCACCAGCGCCGCGCCGCCCGAGTGCGACAGCTGCTCGGCGTGGAGCTTCACCGGCAGGCCGAGCGCCACGGCACGGTCGAACACGCGGGACATCTCGTCGGCCGAGAAGGCGATGCCTTCGCAGAAGCCGTCCACCGCGTCGACCAGGCCCTCCGCGTGTGCGGCCGCTAGCCCGGCCAGCACCACGTCCTCGAGATAGGCGGCGCGGTCGATCTCCGGCGGCACGGCGTGGGCGGCGAGCCAGCTCGTCACCACACGCACCGGTCGCACCTCGCCGATGCGCCGGGCGACCCGCAGCATCTTCGCCTCGTGCGCCACCGTCAGGCCGTAGCCCGACTTCACCTCCAGCGTGCCGACCCCCTCGGCGATCAGATGGTCGACCCGAGGCAGGGCGCTCGCCAAGAGCGCGTCCTCGTCCGCCTCGCGCGTCGCGCGCATGGTCGACAGGATGCCGCCCCCGGCACGCGCGACGGCCTCGTACGAGGCACCTTCCAGGCGCATCTCGAATTCGCCGGCCCGGTCGCCGCCGAAAACGATATGGGTGTGGCAGTCGATCAGTGCGGGCGTGACGAGGCGGCCGGCGACGTCCGTCAGCGGTCGCCCGGAATATTCCGACGGCAGCTCCGCGGCCGGGCCGACCCACTGGATCACGCCGTCGCCGAACGCCACCGCGCCGTCCGGCAACAGCCCGTATCGCTCGCCGCCTTCGGTCATCGTGGCCACCGGCCCGCCGACGATCACGCCGTCCATGTCACCACTCCTGTGCGCGGCGAGCACACTCGCTGTCCCGCGGTGCGTCAAGGGGATGGGCGAGTCCGGCGCGAACGCCGCACCGCCGGCCGGGTCGCGCGCAGGTGCCGATGGCGACGGCGAGGGCGAGGGCGAGGGCGGCCCTCAGCCGGCGCGCGTCTTGTCCATCAGCGCCACGAGGTGGAGCAGCGCCTCGCGCTGCGCATCGGCGCTCCCGGAGGTGACCGCATCGTCGACGCAGCGACGGGCATGATCGTCGATCAACAGCCGCTCGACCCCCTTGAGGGCGGACCGGATCGCGGCGGTCTGCTTCAGCACGTCCACGCAGTCGCGCTCGTCTTCCACCATGCGGGTGACCCCGCGCACCTGCCCTTCGAGGCGGGCCAGGCGGCGGAGAACGGCTCGCTTGTTCTGCGTCTGGCTCATCGGAGGGTCCTGGCGCGGGTCCGTGGTCGGGCGATGGCGACGCGGCGCCGATCGACGACCTTGGGTTAAGCGCAACCTCGCCCCCACGCAATGGCGTCACACGGCCCGGCGCGCCGCGGGAGAGGGGCGCCCGGTCGCCGCGCGGATCCGCCTCGCGACGGGGCGCGCGGCGCCGGATTTCGCCGCGCGCGGCGGGCGGGGACCGGGGCGATCCCACATTGCAATCGGTGTCCGAGAGGGGCAGATAGAGGTCCCCTGCTTACCTGCATCCGTGGGCAGAGATTGAGCGAGAGCTATGATTACAGTCACGTTTCCCGATGGCGCATCGCGCCAGTACGACGCCGGCGTGTCCGGGGCCGACATCGCCGCATCCATCTCCAAGTCACTGTCGAAAAAGGCGGTGGCGATGGTCGTCGACGGCACCCTCGTCGACCTCGCCGACCCGATCGACCATGACGCCGAGGTCAAGATCGTCACCCGGACTGACGACGAGGCGCTGGAGTTGATCCGCCACGACGCCGCGCACGTGATGGCCGAGGCCGTCCAGGAGCTGTGGCCGGGCACCCAGGTCACCATCGGCCCCGTCATCAAGGACGGCTTCTACTACGACTTCTACCGCGACACGCCCTTCTCGACCGACGATCTGGCCAAGATCGAGGCGAAGATGCGCGAGATCATCAAGCGCAACGCCCCCTTCACCAAGACGGTGAAGGCCCGCAACGACGTGCGCGAGATGTTCCGCCGGATGGGCGAAGGCTTCAAGGTCGAGCTGGTCGACGCCATCCCCGCGGACCAGGACGTGAAGCTCTACCACCAGGGCGAGTGGTTCGACCTGTGCCGTGGTCCGCACATGACCTCGACCGGTCACATCGGCGACGCGTTCAAGCTGATGCGCGTCGCGGGCGCCTACTGGCGCGGCGATTCCGACCGCGAGCAGCTGACCCGCATCTACGGCACCGCCTGGGCCGACAAGAAGGGCCTCGACGCCTACCTCCACATGCTGGAGGAGGCCGAAAAGCGCGACCATCGCCGGCTCGGCCGCGAGATGAACCTCTTCCACTTCCAGGAGGAGGCGCCGGGCGCGGTCTTCTGGCACGAGAAGGGGTGGCGGGTCTTCCAGTCGCTCATCAACTACGTGCGCCGCCGCAACGAGGCCGCCGGCTACCACGAGGTCAACACGCCCGAGCTGATGGACATCTCGCTCTGGCAGGCCTCCGGTCACGCCGAGAAGTTCGCCGACAACATGTACATGACGCAGACGCCCGACGAGCGGACGTACGCGATCAAGCCGATGAACTGTCCCGGCCACGTCCAGGTGTTCAAGAACGGCCTGCGCTCGTATCGCGAGCTGCCGCACAAGGTGGCCGAGTTCGGCAAAGTGCACCGCTACGAGGCGTCGGGCGCCCTGCACGGGCTGATGCGCGTGCGCGCCTTCACCCAGGACGACGCGCACGTCTTCTGCACCGAGGAGCAGATCGCGGCCGAGTGCCTAAAGATGAACGACCTCATCCTCTCGATCTACGAGGACTTCGGCTTCGAGGACGTCATCATCAAGTTCTCCGATCGCCCCGAGGTGCGCGTCGGCGAGGACGCCGTGTGGGACAAGGCCGAGAAGGCGTTGATCGACGTTCTGAACTCCACCGGCCGGCCGTGGTCGACCAACGTCGGCGAGGGGGCGTTCTACGGGCCCAAGCTCGAGTACACGCTGCGCGACGCCATCGGGCGCGAGTGGCAGTGCGGCACGGTGCAGGTGGACCTCAACATGCCCGGCCGCCTCGGCGCCTTCTACATCGGCGCCGACGGTGAGAAGCACACCCCGGTGATGCTGCACCGCGCGATGGTCGGCTCGCTGGAGCGCTTCTTCGGCATCCTGGTGGAGCACTTCGCCGGGCACCTGCCGATGTGGCTGTCGCCGATGCCGGTGATGGTCGCCACCATCGTCTCCGAGGTGGACGACTACGCCGTCGAGGTGCGCCGCGCGCTGGAGGCGGCCGGCATCCACGCCGAGACCGATCTGCGCAACGAGAAGATCAACTACAAGGTCCGCGAGCACTCCGCCGCCAAGGTGCCGGTGATCGCCGTCGTCGGCGCGCGCGAGGCGCAGGAGAAGACCGTCAACGTCCGCCGCCTCGGCTCGCGCGAATCGCAGACGATGCCGCTCGACGCCTTCGTCGCGATGATCGCCGGCGAGATCGTCCCGCCCGACGTGAAGCGCACCGCGGCGGCGTCCTTGCGCGCGCTCGCCGCCAAGGACCAGCGCATCGACGTGGTCGAGGTGTTCGAGGGTTTCGTCGTGAACGACGCGGTCCAGGGGCGCTCGTCCGACGTCTTCGCCACGCGCGAGGAGGCGGTCGAGACCGCGCGCCGGATCCTCGCCGAGCGCGGCGGCGGCTCGGTCTCCATCTCGACCCTCGCCGGCGAGACCGACCGGTTCACCGTCGACGGTATCGCCGCCGCGCAATAAGCGCGCCGCAACGCTCGGTCCGCGCCGAGGGCGATGCGCCGCGGCGCAGGCCGGCCCGTCACCGGCCAGCCCCCCGCGGCGGCCCGCACGGCAGTCGGCGGGTATGTCGGCGGTGCCGGAAAAAGGGGGCGGCGCCGGGGCGGGTTGTCCGGATCGGTGCTAGGGCACATATTCGGGTGTCCGAGGGCTGCCGCGGGGCGGTGCGCCCCGCCTTGCACCAAAGGACAGGCCCCATGGTCACCTACAACATCCTCGACCTTTCGCCGATCCCCGAAGGCGGGACCGCCGCGGACGCTCTCGGCCGCTCCACCGACCTCGCCCAGCATGCCGAACGCTGGGGCTATACCCGCTTCTGGGTCGCCGAGCATCACAACATGCCCGGCATCGCCTCTTCCGCGACCGCCGTCCTCATCGGCCACCTCGCGGCCCATACCGAGACTATTCGCGTCGGCTCCGGCGGTATCATGCTGCCGAACCACGCGCCGTTGATGGTGGCCGAGCAGTTCGGCACGCTGGAGACGCTCTACCCCGGCCGCATCGACCTCGGCCTCGGTCGCGCGCCGGGCACCGATCAGGCCACCGCCCGCGCGCTGCGCCGCTACGCCGATGCCGCCGACCAGTTCCCCCAGGACGTCGCCGAGTTGATCGCCTTCCTCGATTCGCGGCCGGGCGAGACCCGCGTCGCCGCCATTCCCGGCGCCGGGACGCACGTCCCCATCTGGATGCTCGGCTCGTCCACCTTCGGAGCGGAGCTGGCGGCGATTCTCGGGCTTCCCTACGCCTTCGCCTCGCATTTCGCGCCGAACATGCTGGAGGACGCGATCGCGGTCTACCGCCGCAACTTCCGCCCCTCGGACCGGCTCGCCGCGCCGCGTTTCGCGATGGCCGTCAACGTCTACGCCGCCGCGAGCGACGAGGAGGCCCACTTCCTGCGCTCCTCGCAGATGCAGGCCATCGCCAACCTGCGCTCCGGCCGCCCCGGCCCGCTGCCGCGTCCGGTCGCGGATCTCTCGGCGGTCATCAGCCCCAATCTGATGCCGATGGTGGAGGGGATGCAGCGCGTCGTCGCCGTCGGCGCACCGGCGACCGTGCGCCGGGCTCTCGCCGCCATCCAGGCGCGCTACGAGCCGGACGAGATCTTCGTCGTCTCCGCCATCCACGACCACGAGGCGCGCCTCACCTCCACCCGCCTCGCCGCCGAAGTGCTGGCCGACCTCCCCGCCGCGGCCGCCGCCCAGTAGGCCGCCTCCCGGCCGCCCCGCAGGCCCGGCGCGGCCCCGGCATCGACAAATGCCGCCGCGGCCGCCATTGAAGGCCGCGTTCGCGATGCCAAGCGGGAGCCGGCCCTTGCCCCACCTCGACCCTGCCGACGCGGCGATCCCGGATCGGGACGCCTCGCCGGCCGTCACGCCCGAGCGCTTCCAACGCAGCACGGGGGAGGCGGTCGTGCGGGTGGTCGATGCGGGCGGCGCCGCCGCGCTCGGCACCACGCGGGCGGCGGGCTCGGCCAAGCTGCGATTTCCGCGCGGCGGCGGGGGGCGCGACGCGGCCAACATCGAGGCGATGGTGCTCAACACCTCCGGCGGCCTCGCCAGCGGCGACCGCTTCCGCACCGCGATGACCGCCGAGGCGCATCGGCTCACCATGTCGACCCTCGCCTGCGAGCGGGTCTACCGCTGCGAGGAGGCGCCGGCGCGGGTGGAGCAGGCCGTCGCCGTCGCCGCCGGCGCGTCGCTGCGCCACCTGCCGCAGCCGACGATCCTGTTCGACGGTGCGCGCCTGCGCCGCCACACCCGGATCGACGTCGCGTCCGGCGCCGGCCTCACCTTCTGCGAGGGCCTCGTGCTGGGGCGCGAGGCGATGGGCGAGTGCGTCGCCGCGGCGGACGTCGTCGACCGGGTCGAGTTGCGCGTCGACGGCCGCCTCACGTTCGTCGACGCGTTCGGGCTCGACGCCGGTACCCTGGCGCGCGCCGCCGGCCCTGCGGCGCTGGCGGGGGCGCGCGGCGTCGGCCTGGTGCTGCACATCGGTCCGACGGGGCCCGTCCCGCCGCCGGCCGACGAGGAGGCCGGCGAGCCGTCGCTCGGCGAGGGGGCGGCCGCCGTCGCCCGTGCCGCGCTGGCGGGCAGCTCAGTGCGATGGGGTGCCAGCAATATCGGCATCTTGACGGTGGTGCGGGTTCTTGCGCCGGGGCACACAAGTTTGCAGGATGCGCTCGGCCGGGCGGTGGTTGCGCTGTCCGGCGCGCCGCTGCCGCGCGCATGGCAGCTGTAGCGGGCTCTGCCCGCCCGATCGTAGGACGGCCGCATGAACCTTTCGCCTCGGGAGAAGGACAAGCTCCTCATTTCCGTTGCTGCCGACGTGGCGCGCCGCCGGCGCGACCGTGGCGTCAAGCTCAACTATCCCGAGGCGATCGCCCTCATCTCCGACTTCATCATGGAAGGGGCGCGCGACGGCCGCTCCGTCGCCGACCTGATGGAAGCCGGTGCGACCGTGATCACCAGGGACGCCGTGATGGAAGGCATCGCCGAGATGATCGACCACGTGCAGGTCGAGGCGACCTTCCCTGACGGAACCAAGCTCGTCTCCGTCCACAACCCGATCCGGTGAGGCCATGCTGGAGCTGAAGCCCAACTGCGAGTGCTGCGACCGCGATCTGCCGCCGTCCTCGCCCGATGCCCGCATCTGCACCTACGAGTGCACCTTCTGCGCCGATTGCGTGGACGGTCCGCTCGGCGGCCGGTGCCCCAATTGCGGCGGCGCGTTCGTCGCCCGGCCGATCCGCCCGCCGCACATGCTCGCCAAACACCCCGCCTCCACCCGGCGCGTCCTGGGCGAGAAGCCGGAGTGCCTGGCGCTGCGGGGCGCGGCATGATCCCCGGCGAGATCATCGCCGCCGAGGGCGACATCGAGCTCAACGCCGGTGCCGAGGCGATCGAGGTCGCCGTCGCCAACACCGGCGGCCGCCCGATCCAGATCGGCTCGCACTACCACTTCTACGAAGCCAACGGCGCGCTGACGTTCGACCGCGAGGCCACGCGCGGCTTCCGGCTCGACATCCCCGCCGGCTCCGCCACCCGGTTCGAGCCTGGGCAGGCGCGCACCGTGCGCCTCATCCCCTTCGGCGGGGCACGCATCGTGCACGGCTTCAACGCCAAGGTGGCCGGCCCGCTGGACTGACGCCACGGGCTCCCGCCACCCCCGTCCGGGCGTCCGCCACCCCCGACCGTCGACGGCGTCCCGTTCGACAACCGGTGGTGCCGCCGGCGGTGCGGCCGGGGCGATGCCGGTGCTGCATGCGCCGCACGCAGGCGACTTGCCCGGCCCGGCCCGCGTCTTCGCCCTCACCAGGGCCCGATCGGCGCGCCGGTCGCGGCGGGGGAGGGGGGCCCGGCCGCACCGCGCCGGTACGGCCTCGCGGGAACCCGAGCGCGGCGCCGCACATTCGCCCGGCGTCGGCCGCCTTGTCGCAAGGCCGGTGCAAGCCCCGCGCACGAGGGGGCTTGGCGGGGGAGACGCCGGGTGTCATGGCCCTCGCGTCGGCAAAGACGCGGCATGGGGGGACGGCATGCACATCTTCGTTTCGGGAGCCGGGCCGGTCGGCATGTCGGCGGCGATCGCGCTCGCCGTGCGCGGCTACGAGGTCACCGTCGCCGATCGTGAGAGCGGCATCACCGAGGAGGCGCGCGCCGTCGGCGTCAACCGCAACTCGCTGTCGCTGCTGTCCCACTGCGGGGCGACCGCGGGCATCCTCGCCCGCGCCGAGGTGGTCCGCTCCGCGCGCATCGTCGCCGGGGAGGACACCATCGCCCGGATCAAGGTCCCTGGCCAGGACAGGCGCTGGCCGACCCTCGTCGCCCTGCCGCAAAGCGAGACCGAGCGCGTCCTCCACGAGGTGGTGGCCCGCAACGGCGTCACCATCCTCTGGCGGCACGAGACCACCGCGATCGCCCAGTCGCCCGACGGCGTCGAGGTCGAGATCACCCAGCGCGAGACCGGGGAAACGCGCACCATCCGCGCCGACTATGCGTTCGGCGCCGACGGGTCGCACTCCGCCGTCCGCCGCCTCCTCAACATCGACTTTCCGGGGCGCACGCTCCCCGGCACCTGGAGCGTCGCCGACGCCCACTGCGAGTTCCCCTGGCCCGACCAGGCCTGCGCGGTGCTCTCCGACGTGGGCGAGATCGGCGTCATCGTCACCATCGGCGAGGGGCGGCACCGCCTCATCGCCAATCACCCCGACGTTCTGGAGATGACGCGCCGGCTGATGCCCGTGCACCGCGTCCTGCGCGAGGGGACCTTCCATGTCGACCTGCGCGTCGCGGAGGTGATGGGGCGCGGGCGCGTGTGCCTGGGGGGCGATGCGGCGCATGTCCACTCGCCTGTCGGCGGGCGGGGGATGAACCTCGGCATCGCCGACGCCTTCGCCTTCGCCCAGGCCGTCGAGGACCGCGACCTCGCCCCCTACCGCGCCGAGCGGCTGGCCCAGGCCCAGCGCACCGTACGCTTGACCGACCGCGCCTATCGCGCGCTGGCGTCAACCGGCAGGCCGGCGATCCTCGCTCGCAACACGGCCCTGCGCGCCGTCGGCGCCGTCTCGCGCCTGCGCCGCTGAGGCGAGCACCTCGGTGGTAAAAATATTGTGCCCGCCGTGTTGGTCCGGCGACGGCCCCGAACCGCATAGAAGGGGCCGCCTGCGCGGGCATGAATGCGAGGGTCGGGCGCGCTGGCTCTGGCGTCATCTCGTTGATTTAGATGGCGTAATTTCCCTCGCCGCGGTGGCGTGACATTCTTGCCCGAGTGCGGCGGAAATCGACTGCGGGCGCTTCGCGGCTCCGCGGAAGGTGCAAGTCGCGCGCTTCCGGTTACGCCCCCTTAACGCAGCCCGGTCACAAAAACGGGTGACGGGGCTGGCCGTCCGATCAAGGCCACCGTGACCGAACCGAACGCCACAGCCACGTCGCCAGAAACCGATGAGGCGTGCCGTGAGCGTGATGCGTTTGAGAGCTTTGGAGCAAATCCTCGACGATCCTTCGGTGCTGTTCGCCCGCCGGGCGATGGCCACCGTGTCGGGGCTCGCCTTCCTGGCGCTGTCCGTGATCCTGTCGATCGCGCTGGCGACCTGGACGGTCTCGGATCCCAGCTTCACCCATGCCACCGACGCGCCGGTCGTCAACGCGATGGGCTCCTTCGGCGCCGCCTTCGCCGATCCCGTGATGCAGCTCTTCGGTGTCGCCGCGCCGCTCCTCATCCTGCCGTTGCCGCTCTGGGGCCTGCGCCTCGTCTCGGGCCGGCCGGTGGGGTGGACGCCGGGGCGCCTGGGCGCCGGCCTCGCCGCGCTGTTCCTGGCACCGGGTTTCGTCAACGTCTTCCCCGTCACCGAGAGCTGGCCCTTGCCGCTCGGCCTCGGCGGCGTCGTGGGCAGCGTGCATCACTTCGTCTGGGCGGACATCTGCGGCATCGGCTCCGGCGCAGTCTTGGGGTTCATCGGCGGCGTCACCGGCCTGCTGGCGGCGGTCGCGCTGGTCTCGGCGATCACTCCGGTGCGGCGCCGCGAGCGGCCGGCCGACCTCGGCTTCACCATTCGCCGCAGCCGCATGGAGCCGGACGAGTACGGCCTCGACGACACCGACGCCTATGAGAGCGACGCCTCGTCGCGCCTCGCCGAACTGTACGGCGCGATGGCGCACTCGGTGATGATGTTGCGGGCCCGGCTGATGGGACCGAAGGCGCGCCGCCGCAAGCCGTCCGCCAAGCGCGCCCCGGCGCCGACCAACGCGCTTCGCGCCGCGCTCGAAGGGGCGCCGGAGGCCGAGGCGGACCAGGACGTCTATCGCCCGCGCCGCGCCGAGCGTCCGCGCCGCGAGAACGCGCGCCAGGTCCCGCCCGCGCCGGGCTTTGTCGAGGGCGAACTGCCGTTCGACCTCGACGACGAGCCGGAGGCGCCCGCGCCGCGCCAGCGCGCCGAGCCCGCGCCGGTCCGCCAGCCGCGCCCGAGCCGCCGGGCCGCGGAGGCCGCCCAGCGCGCCGAGCGGGGCCGTCGCCCGGCCTCGGCCGAGCGGACCGCCGAACCGGGGCGCCGTGCCGACGCCGCTGCCGCTGCCGCCGCCGCGGCTGCCGGAGCGATGGCTTTCGCGCGCCCGCTGCGCGGTCCCGCCGCCCGCCTGCAGCAGCTCCCCGCCGCACCCGGCACCGCGCCCGCCCCGGCCACCGCCACCGCCGCCGTGCCCCCGCGCGAGGCCGCCGCCCGCGAGCGCGCCGCGCTGGACGAGAAGATCGTCGCCGATGACGGCGCATGGGACGAAGATGCCGCGCAGCCGCCCCTCGGCTTCGAGGCGGGGCCCGAGGACGCGCCCCTCGCCGAAGTCGAGGAGGCCGAGCTCGCCGCCGACTACGAGGACATCGCCGGCGTCGACGGGATTGCCGACGCCGCCCTCGAGGACGACGACGCCGGTTACGAGGACGACGACGCCGCCGGCTACGAGGACGACTACGACGACGGCGAGGACGAGCCCGCCGCCCCGGCGCCCGCGACCGCCTATGCCGAGGCGGACGAGTTCGACGACGAGTTCGGCGAGGACGACTACGACGAGGAAGACGCGGCCGAGGAGCACGACGTGCCGGCGGCCACCGCGGCCGCGCCGGCCGCCCGCCGCGACGAGCCCCGCTACGCCGCGCCGGACGGCTATGACGATGCCGAGGCCGGCTGGGAAGACGACGCCGACTACGACGACGAGGCCGAGGACGGCGACAGCGAAGACGGCGCCATGTACGACGCCTCCGGCAGCCGCGTCATCCCCGCCGCCGGCGCGATGAAGCCCGGCCGGCGCATCGTGCGCGAAGCGCAGCCGAGCTTCCTCACCCCGTCGGAGTACGAGTTCCCGCCGCTGGCCCTCCTCACCTCCGCCCCCGCCGACCGCGGCGACCGCGAGCTGACCGAGGATGCGCTCGAGGCCAACGCCCGCGTCCTGGAGGGCGTGCTCGCCGACTTCGGCGTCAAGGGCGCGATCATCAACGTGCGTCCCGGCCCGGTCGTCACCCTCTACGAGCTGGAGCCGGCGCCCGGCATCAAGTCGAGCCGCGTCATCGGCCTCGCCGACGACATCGCCCGCTCGATGTCGGCCGTCTCCGCCCGCGTCGCGGTGATCCCCGGCAAGAACGCCATCGGCATCGAGCTGCCCAACTCGCGGCGCGTGACGGTGTACCTGCGCGAGCTGCTCGCGTCGGAAGACTTCGAGCGCACCAAGCAGAAGCTGCCGATGTGCCTCGGCAAGACCATCGGCGGCGAGGCGGTCATCGCCGACCTCGCCCGCATGCCGCACCTCCTGGTCGCCGGCACCACCGGCTCGGGCAAGTCGGTCTCGATCAACACGATGATCCTCTCGCTCCTCTACCATCACAAGCCGGAGCATTGCCGCATCATCCTGATCGACCCGAAGATGCTGGAACTTTCGGTCTACGACGGTATCCCCCACCTGCTGACGCCGGTGGTGACGGACCCGAAGAAGGCGGTCTCGGCGCTGCGGTGGGCGGTGCGGGAGATGGAAGACCGCTATCGCAAGATGGCCAAGCTCGGCGTGCGCAACATCGACGGCTACAACCAGCGCCTCAAGGAGAGCCAGCGCCAGGGCGAGCCGCTGTCGCGCCTGGTCCAGACCGGGTTCGACAAGCGCACCGGCGAGGCGATCTTCGAGGAGGAGGTGCTCGACCTCGATCCGATGCCCTTCATCGTCGTCATCGTCGACGAGATGGCCGACCTGATGCTGGTCGCCGGCAAGGAAATCGAAGGCGCGATCCAGCGCCTCGCCCAGATGGCGCGTGCCGCCGGCATCCACCTCATCATGGCGACGCAGCGCCCCTCGGTCGACGTCATCACCGGTACCATCAAGGCCAACTTCCCCACCCGCATCTCCTTCGCGGTGACGTCGAAGATCGATTCGCGCACCATCCTGGGCGAGATGGGGGCCGAGCAGCTGCTGGGCATGGGCGACATGCTCTACATGGCCTCCGGCGGGCGCATCCAGCGCGTCCACGGCCCGTTCGTGTCGGACGAGGAGGTGGAGGACGTCGTCGCCCACCTGCGCTCCCAGGGCGCGCCCGAGTACCTGCACTCCGTTCTGGAGGACGACGAAGAGGAAGAGGAGGGCGCCGGGGGCGGTGCCGCCTCGGGCCTCGACGCGATGTCGGAGTCGGACGATCTCTACGACCGTGCCGTCGCGCTCGTCCTGCGCGACCGCAAGGCGTCCACCAGCTACATCCAGCGCCGCCTGTCGATCGGCTACAACCGTGCCGCGACGCTGATCGAGCGGATGGAGAAAGAGGGCGTCGTCAGCCCCGCCAACAACGCCGGCAAGCGCGACATCCTCGTGCCGGCCGAGGGCGAGGCGGCCTGACGCGCGTCGTCGCGGTGCAGGCCCCCGCGGCCATTCGTCGACGACCTGCGCGCGCACGGCGCGGTCCGAACGACCGCAGGGCGCTTGCGCCGAAGGAGGGGCGGGCCCAGATGCGGCTGGCCCCATTGTTTGTGAGGGTGCCTATCAGTGTGCGCCACCTCGCTCTCGCCCTTGAGCGGCCAAGCGAGGTGTGGTCATTCATAGGCCGTGTACTTTGCGCGAGGCCGAGAGTGCCCGCGCAATCGTCGGAGGATCCCATGATCGCGTTCCCTCGTTCCGCCCGCCGGGCAGCCGCTGCCGCCGTCGCCGCAATCGTCATGGCGAGCGCACCCGCCGTCGCGCAGGAGGCGACCGACACGGCGCTGGTCGAAATCAATCAGTACTTCAACGCTATCGACACGATGCGCGGCGAGTTCGTCCAGTTCGGGCCCGACGGGTCCCGCACCCAGGGCCGCTTCGCGATCTCCCGCCCCGGCAAGGTCCGCTTCTTCTACGACCGACCCTCCACGCTGGACATCATCGCCGACGGCACCTCCGTCGCCGTGCGTGACCGTCGCCGCAACACGCAGGACATCTGGCCGCTGTCCAAGACTCCCCTGCGCTTCCTGCTCGACAACACGATCGACCTCACCGCCGACGCCAAGGTGACCGACGTCGAGGTCGCGCCCGACCTCATCTCGGTGCGCATCGAGGAGGACACCGCCTTCGGCGAAGGCGCGCTGACGCTGCTCTTCGATTCGCAGAGCAAGGAGCTGAAGCAGTGGAACGTGGTCGACGGCAAGGGGCAGGAGACCAGCGTCTCCATCTACAACGTGTCCACCGGAGTCGACGTCGACAAGGATCTCTTCGAGATCGACTACCAGCCGGTGATCGGTGAATCGGGGCGTCGGTCCGGCCGGTGAGTTCGCGCAAATTCCTCGTCATCGTCGACGATACGGCCGAGTGTGAGCTGGCGATCCTCTACGCCTGCAAGCGCGCGGCGAAGACCAACGCTTCGGTCGTCGCCCTGTGCATCGCCGCCACCTCGGAGTTCCAGCACTGGCTGGGCGTCGAGAATCTGATGCGCGAGGAAGCCGAAGAAGAGGCCGAGGAGATGCTCGACCGCGTCCTCGCCAAGATGGCGCCCAAGCTGCCTTTGGAGCCCGAGCGCAAGGTCATCATCGCCAACCGGATCGAGGGGATCCGCCAGGCGATCTCGGAGGACCCGTCGATCATGGTGCTGGTGCTCGCCGCCGCCCAGGGCTCGGAAGGGCCGGGGCCGCTCGTCAGCGCCATCGCCGGCGGCCAGGCCGGCGGCTATCCCGTCCCCATCACCATCGTTCCGGGCGGCCTCAAGGAAGACGAGATCGACGCGATCGTCTGACCCGATCGCACCCGCGGTGCGACGCGGAACCGCCGCTGCGAGGGGGTTCCCCCCTCGCGCTCCCTCCGTCTCGGCGACGGCCAGCCGTTCAGCTCAGTCGTCCGCCGAAGCGGCGGACAGCTGAGCTGAGCGGCCGATCGAGCGTGGGTGGAGGTCCGCGGCGGCGTCAAGTCCCCGTCCTCCCCATGCTCGCGCGGTGCGCTGCGCGTGGGTCCGGGCGGGGACCTGACCCCGCCGCAGACCTCCGAGCCGGGCGAATGGCCGGGTGTTTGCCGTGTCAGCGCGCGGTGACGGCGCGTTTCGGGGCCGCTTGGGGGGCGAGGAGGGCGGCGACGCGCGTCAGCCCCTCGCGGGTCTCCTCGTAGGGGGCGACGAGGGCGAGGCGGATGTGGCCGGCGCCCGGATTGTCCGCCCCCTCGCCGCTGGCGAGCAGGCTGCCGGGGATGACCTTCACGCCCTTCTCGCGCCACAGCGCCTCGGTGACGGCGACGTCGTCGCCTACCGCAAGCCACAGGCAGAAGCCGCCGGCCGGCGTCACCGCGCCGTCGAAGAGTGGGCCGAGGATCTCCTCCGCGGCGGCGAACTTCTCGTCGTAGAGGCGGCGGTTTTCGATGACGTGCGCCTCGTCGTCGTAGGCGGCGGCCGCGGCGTCCTGGAGCGGGAGCGGGACCTGTGGCGCGATCTGGTTGCGCAGGCTTTTCATCGCCTCGATCACGTCCGGTGCGCCGGCGACGAAGCCCACCCGCATCCCCGGCACGTTGGAGCGCTTGGAGAGCGAGTTGAGGACGATCAGCCGCTTCAGGATCTCGGGTCGCTCCCTGGCCACCTCGAGGGCACCCACCGGGGCGCCGTGTGCCTCGCGGTAGATCTCCGAGTAGCACTCGTCGGCGAAGAGGAAGAAGTCGTGCCGCTCGGCCCGGTCGAACAGGGTGTGCCAGTCGGCCGCGCTCGCCACCGAGCCGACAGGGTTGGACGGCGAGCCGAAATAATAGGCGATCGCGCGGTCCAGCACCGCCTCCGGGACGGCGGCGAAGTCGGGCAGCGGGGAGGGGCCGGCGGGCGTGCGCATCGCCGTCGCCTCGGCGCCGATCACGTGCGCGGCGCTCAAGTAGGCCTGATAGTAGGGGTTGGCGTAGAGCACCGTGGGGCGTGGCTTGGCGAGCCAGTCGCGCGCCGTCACCAGCGACAGGACGAGCCCCTCGCGGCTGCCGGCCAGCGGCAGCAGTGCGCCCGCCGTGTCGAACCAGCCGTCCAGCTCGTAGCGCCGGTCGATCCAGCCGTGCACCGCGCGCTGGAAGTTGGCGTTGCCGGCGATCGGCGGGTAGGGACGGAAGGCCGCGGTCTCTGCCGCGATGATCTCGCCGATGAAGTCCGGCGGGGCGTGCTTGGGGCCACCGACGGAGAAGTCGACCGGGTCGGCACCGGGCGGGGTCTCGCCGAGGATGCGGCGCAGGCGGTCGAACGGGGATTGGGGGACGGTCATCGGGGCCAGATGCTCTGTTTCTTGCGCGGCGGCAAGCATCAGCGGTCGAATACCATCCATAGGGCCGAGACCGCCAGCAGGATGCCCATCGTCACGTTGAAAATCCGCAGCCGCCGGCCGCGGCCCAGGAGCCGCTGCAGCGCGGCGCCCGCCGCCGCCCACGCGTTGGCCGACGTGAGGCCCACCAGAATGAAGACGCCCGCGATCAGCGCCGCCCCCAGCGTGGGCGACGTGCCGGACGCGAACGTCGCGGCGACGCCGATCGACATCACCCACGCCTTGGGATTCACCCACTGGAAGGCCGAGGCGCCGAGGAAGCTCAGCGGCCGGGAGGCGTCGTCGCCGTCCTTCGGGGTTTGCAGCGCGATGCGCACCGCGAGGTAGAGCATCACGCACAGTCCGCCCCACGAGACAACCTCGCGCACCGTCGGCTGCGTGCGGAAGATCTCGCCCAGACCGAGGGTGACGATGAAGAGCATGAACGGGAAGCCGATGGCGACCCCGAGGATGTGCGGCAGGGTGCGCCAGTAGCCGAAGGTGGCGCCCGAGGCGGCCAGCATGAAGTTGTTGGGCCCCGGCGACCAGGTGGTCGCCATCGCGAAGGCCGCCAGGGCGAGGAAGGTGTCGACGGAAAACGGCATGGCGTCCTGGCGGAGTGGCGGCGCGCGCGCCGCGGGCTGGCTTCTTCGGGGCGCGGCGCCGCTCGCGGGTGCCGCGCGGTGCGCCGCCGTGACGGCGGCGGGGTGGGGCGGCCCGGGCGGCCGGCGCCGGATGTCAGCCCGCGTCGCTCTCGCCGCCTTCGCTGCCTTCGGTCGAGATACTGTCGGCGTGGTCCGTCGGGGCGGGGCTGCGCACCAAGGCGGCCATCGCCGTGACCAGCTTGTCGGTGAACTCCGCCGAATCGGTCGGGCTCTCGCCGTCCATGATCTGCGCCGCGCCGAACAGGAGCCACGCCGTGTCGCCGACGACGTCGGCCGCGCCGCCGGTCGCCGCCCGCGCCGACAGCGTCTTGATCAGCGGGTGCGAGGGGTTCAGCTCCAGGATCGGCTTGGCGCCGAGGCCCTGACCCTGGCGGCCGACGATCTTTTCCAGCTGCCGGTCGTAGCCCATGTCGCTCGCCACAAGGCAGGCGGGGCTGGTGGCGAGGCGGGTCGAGGTCTTCACCTCGCTCACCCGCTCGCCCAGCGTCTGCTTGATGAGCGCCGAGAGCGTGGCGATGTCGCTTGCCTTGGCCTCGTCGGGAACATGGCGCTGGTCGGTCAGCGGGATCTGGTCGAGGTCGGCCGAGCCTTGCGTGACCGACTTGAACGGCTTGCCGTCGAACCCGAGCGCGGTGCGCACCCAGAAGGCGTCCACCGGGTCGGCGAGGAGCAGAACCTCGATCCCGCGGGCCTTGAAGCCCTCGAGGTGCGGCGAGGCGGTCAGCCGATCGAAGCTGTCGCCGACGGCATAGTAGATCGCCGTCTGGTTCTCCTTCATGTCCGCCACGTAGTCGGCGAGCTTGCGCCCGCCGTCCGGCTGCGTGGTGGTGCGGAAGCGGGCGAGCGCGAAGAGCTCGTCGCGCCGCTCGGCGTCCTCGTAGAGGCCTTCCTTCATCACCGCGCCGAACGCGTCCCAGACCTTGGCGTAGGTCTCTGGCTCGGTGTCGGCGAGTTTCTTCATCTCGGTCAGAAGGCGGCGGGTCAGCGCGCTCTTCATCTGCGTCAGCATCGGGTTGGTCTGCAGCATCTCACGGCTGAGATTGAGCGGCAGATCCTCCGAGTCGACGAGGCCGCGCACGAAGCGCAGGTACGGCGGCACGAGGTCGGCGTCGTCGGTGATGAAGACGCGGCGCACGTAGAGCTTCAGCCGGCCCTTGCGGTCCGGGTCGAAGAGGTCGAACGGCTGCATCGACGGGACGAACAGGAGGCAGGTGTATTCCTGCCGGCCTTCGACGCGGGCGTGCACGGTGAGCGCCGGCTCGTCGAACGCGCCGGCGGTGAAGCGGTAGAAGTCGGTATATTCCTCGGCCGTGATCTCGGACTTGGGCTTGGCCCACAGCGCCGTCCCGTCGACCAGCTCGCGCGTCTCGGCGCCGTCCTCGCCCGTGGTGCGGATCTTGATCGGCACCGGGACGTGGGCGGAGTGGTGGCGCACCAGGCGCTCGATCGTCGCCTCGTCGGCGTAGTCCTTGTGGTCTTCGCGCAGGGTCAGCTCGACGCTGGTGCCGCGCGCCGGCGCGTCCTCGGCGGGCGCGACCGTGAATTCGCCCGACCCGTCCGACGTCCAGCGCCAGGCCTCGCCGCCGCCGGCCGCGCGGGAGGTGACCGTCACCTCGCTCGCCACCATGAAGGCCGAGTAGAAGCCGACGCCGAACTGGCCGATCAGCGCCTTGCCGCTCTCGGCCTCGGCGCTGTCCTTCTCCTCGAGGGCCTTGCGGAACTTCTCCGTGCCGGAGCGGGCCATGGTGCCGAGGTTCTCGATCAGCTCCTCGCGCGTCATGCCGACGCCGTTGTCGGCGATGATCAGGCGGGCGGCGTCCTTGTCCGGCGTGATCTCGATGGCGAGCGTGTCGCCGCCGGTGAGGCTGGCGTCGGTCAAGGCCATCTGCCGCAGCTTTTCGCAGGCGTCGGCGGCGTTGGAGATCAGCTCGCGCAAGAAGACGTCGGGGCTGGAATAGACCGAATGCACCATGAGATGGAGCAGGCGGGCGACATCAGCTTCGAAGGCGCGGGTTTCGGTTGGGCTCGTCTCGGTTTGGCTCGTCATGGATCAACGTTGAAAGGTTCGCACAGGTGGGACACATGCGCCCACCGAGGAGCCCAATCAAGAGGATTGCGCCAAGCCGATGAACGCGCGAGGGTTTGTCGGCTAACCGTTCTGGAGGTCGCCGATGGCGGAGGGAGAGGATAGTCGGATCGTGGAGCTGCGGCCCGCGCGTCAGGCACAAGCCCAGTCTCGGGCGCAGGCTCAAGGCCCGGCACAATCGCCCGCACGAAGCCCGGTTCCACCGATGGTGGCCTTCCACCGGACCGAGTTGTCGCAGATCCTGAGGGTCTACGGCCGCATGGTCGCCGCCGGCGAGTGGCGCGACTATGCCATGGACTTCGGCAAGGAGCAGGCCGTCTTCTCCATCTTCCGGCGCATGGGCGAGGTGCCGATGTACCGCGTCACCAAGACCCCCAAGCTCTCCAAGCGCCAAGGCATGTGGGCGGTGGTCTCCGGTCAGGGGATCATCCTCAAGCGTGGCCACGACCTCGACGCCGTCCTCAAGGTGTTCGACCGCAAGCGTCATCTCTCCGTCGTCGGCGAGTGAGAGCGTTCGCCGGAAGGGATCGGCGATGCGGTGGCTTCTGCCGGCACTGGTGATGAACGTGGCGACCGCGGCGGCGCAGGACGGCGCGCCCCCCAAGGCCGCCGGTGCCATCCGCTTCGCGACCTTCAATGCGGCGCTGAACGACGATGCGCCCGGCGGCGTCGTCGCGCGGCTGGAGGCGGGAGAGGCGCGGGCGCGCCTGGTCGCCGAAGTGATTCAGCGCGTGCGGCCGGACGTCCTCCTCCTCCAGGAGCTGGACCGCGACCCGCAGGAGCGTTCCCTGGCCCTGTTCGCGGCGTTGCTGGCCGAAGGGCAGGGCGGCGCCGCTCCCATCCGGTACGAGCATACCGTTTTCCCGCCCAGCAACACCGGGGTCCCCTCCGGAGTGGATATCGACGGCGACGGCCGCGTGGGCGGGCCGAACGACGCGCTGGGCTACGGCCATCATCCGGGGCAGTATGCGTTCGCGCTCCTGTCGCGGCTGCCGCTGGGCGCGACGCGCACCTTCGCGCGGTTCCTGTGGCGCGACATGCCGGACGCGGCGCTGCCGCCGGGCCACTACTCGGCCGAGGCGCTCGCGGTGCTGCCGCTGTCGTCCAAGACGCACTTGATGGTCGAGGTGATGACGTCCGGAGGGACCGTCGTCGTCCTCGCCGCGCATCCGACGCCGCCGGTGTTCGACGATCCCGCGGTCGACTGGAACGGCCGCCGCAACGCCGACGAGATCCGCCTCCTCGTCGACCTCCTGTCGGTCGAAACGAGCGGCTACGCCGTCGACGACGAAGGCCGCGCCGGAGGACTGGCGCCCGGAACGCCCGCGGTCGTGATGGGCGACCTCAACGCCGATCCGGTCCGCGGCGAGGCACGTCCGGGGGCGATCGCACGCCTCCTCGGCCACCCCGACGCCGTCGCCGTCCTGCCGCTTGGGAGCGCCGGGCCCGACACGGCCGCCTTCAACGGCGGCATGCGGGTCGACTACGTGCAGCCGATGGCGCCGCTGCGGGTGACCGGCGCCGGCGTCTTCCGGCCGGGCGCGGGCGACCCGCTGGCGCGCCTCGCCGCGGCGTCCGACCACCACCTCGTGTGGGTCGACGTGGTGCTTCCCTGATCAGCCGATGGTGACGGTGAAGCGATCGTCGAAGGCGACGTGGCCGGCGAGGGCCGTCATCTCGTCGTACGGGTGGTCGTAGGCCCAGGCGGCGTTCTCCAGCCGCTCGCCCCCGGCCTCGACGTCGAAATAGACGGTGTCGCCCTTGAACGGGCAGTGCGTGGTCTTCGCGGTCGGCACCAGGGTCGCCATGATGTCGCCCTTGGGGACGTAGGCGCGAACCGGGTAGCCGTCCTCGCGCAGGACGACGGCGGTGCTCGTCATGGCGACGGGTGTGCCGTTCAGCGTGACGGAGACCGTGTCCGGCCCGGTGTCGAGGAGGATCTCGTGGTCGGGGCGGGACTGGAAGCCCGGCGCGGGATTGCTCATCGCGGCTCTCCTTGGCGGCACGTGGGACGATCGGGGCCGCATCTTACACGTGGTGTGGCACGTGTTCCGAGCCAAGTGGCGTTGTGGCCGGGCGGCGGCTCGCCTATGTCTCATTGGAACACTTCGCGGCGGCTTTGAACCGCCTGGGGAGAATGCGATGTTTATACAGACCGAAGCGACGCCCAACCCGGAGACGCTCAAGTTCCTGCCGGGCAAGCCGGTGATGGACGAAGGCGTCGTCGACTATACCGACGCCGACGGGGCCGCGGGCTCCCCGCTCGCCCGCCGCCTCTTCGCGGTCGACGGGGTGACGGGGGTCTTCCTGGGCTCCGACTTCATCTCCGTCTCCAAGGACGCCACGCCCTGGCCGCACCTGAAGCCGGCCGTGCTGGGCGCCATCATGGAGCACTATCTCTCCGGCGATCCGGTGCTGGAGGACGGCGCGAGCGCCGAGGCGACGGCCGACGGCGAGGAAGACTACCTCGAAGAGGACGCCGGCACCGTCGCGATGATCAAGGAGATCCTCGACGAGCGTGTGCGCCCCGCCGTCGCCGGCGACGGTGGCGACATCATCTTCCGCTCCTACCGCGACGGGATCGTCTCGCTGGCGATGCGCGGCGCATGCGCGGGTTGCCCCTCGTCGACGATGACGCTGCAGATGGGCATCCAGAACCTCCTGAAGCACTTCGTTCCGGAAGTGCGCGAGGTCCGTCCCGTCGCGTGACCTTCACGCTCGCCATCGACACCGCGCTGGCGCACTGCCAGGCCGCCCTGGTCGATGCTGACGGCAGAATCGCCGCAGCGGCCGGCGGTCCCTCCCAAGGCGACGCGGAGGCGATCGTCGACCATGTCGCCACCGTGCTCGCCGCCACCGACGCCGGTTTCGAGGATGTCGTGCGCGTCGCCGTCACCGTCGGGCCGGGGTCGTTCACGGGGGTCCGGGTCGGGGTCGCCTACGCCAAGGGGGTCGCGTTCGCGCGCGGCATCCCGGCCGTCGGCGTGACGACGCTGGAGGCGCTCGCGCACCGGGCCGGCGGCTCGGTCCTGGCGGCGATCGACGCGCGTCACGGCGCGGTCTTCGGTCTCCTCTCGGTCGAGGGGCCGATCACCATGAAGCGCATGGCGGTGGACGAAGCGCTGGATCTCGCCAAGGACGTGGGCGCGCGCATCGTCGGCCCGGCGGAGGCGGTCGCCGCCCTCGGCGAAGGCGAAGTGATCGAGCGGATCGACCTCGCCGCGGTCGCCGCGCTCGCCGCCGGCGACAGCGCGGGCCGCGAGCCGACGCCGCTCTACCTGGCGCCGGTCGATGCCCGGCCACAGATGCACAAAATCCTGGCGCGGGCGTGAACATTGTGGCCAACTGCGCCGATGAGGGTGAGGGTTCGCAGTCAGTGATCATGGGGTTGTTCTCGGTCCCGCGTGCGGTCGATACCGTGCGCCCGTCCGACTACGACACGCTGGAAGAGATACATGCCGCCTCGTTCATCGCCCCCTGGTCGGCGGACGAGCAGGCCTCGCTGAACGAAGGACCGGGCGTCACGACCTTCGTCGCCCGCCGCGTCGGCGCGACCTCCAGCCGCCGGCCGATCGGTTTCATCACCGTGCGCCAGGCGGCCGACGAGGGGGAGATCCTCACCATGGCGGTGGCGCGCCGGCAGCGCCGTTCCGGCGTGGGACGGCTGCTGTTGAACGCGGCGCTGCGTCACCTCTATGCCGAGCGGGTGACCGCCGTCTTCCTCGAGGTCGACCCCAGCAACGCCGCGGCGGTCAATCTCTATGCCGGCGCCGGATTTTCGGTGGTCGGCGAGCGGCCGGACTATTATGGGTCGGCCGGCGGCGCCCGGCAGAAGGCGCTGACCATGCGTCTCACCTTCAAGCAGCCCGAGTTCGCGGGACTACCCTTAGGAGCGTCCGCCTCGTGTCGCTGATCCGTGCGATTTTCGTGATCCTCGGCCTCGTCCTCACCTCGCTCGTGCTGATCCCTTGCCAGCTCGTGGCGAAGGCGTTCGGGTGGAAGAAGGCGATGCGGACGCTGCCGTGGTGGTGGCATCGCGCCGCGATCCGGCTGATGGGCATCCGCGTCCACGTCCACGGCGCGCCCTCGCCGGCGCGGCCGCTGCTGATCACCGCGAACCACGTCTCCTGGCTCGACATCACCGTCATCGGCTCGCTGATGCCGCTGAGCTACATCGCCAAGTCCGAGGTGGCGGGGTGGCCCATATTCGGCACCCTGGCCAAGCTGCAGCGCACGGTCTTCGTCGAACGCGAGCGTCGGGCCAAGACCGGCGCCGTCGCCGGCGAGATCGCTGAGCGGATGACGGGCGGCGACGTGATGGTTCTCTTCGCCGAGGGGACGAGCTCCAACGGCACGCACGTCCTGCCGTTCAAGTCCTCCCTGGTGGGCGGCGCGGCGAAGGCGATCGAGGCCGCGAAGGGGAGCGCCACGGTCCAGCCGCTGGCGATCAACTACACCCATCTCGACGGGCTGCCGATCGGGCGGTTTTATAAGACCCAGGTCGCGTGGTACGGCGACATGGAAATGGCCTCGCACCTGTGGTGGGTGCTGCGCCACGGCGTGATCGACGTGCACGTCGCCTTCGGCGAGGCGGTTCCCTTCAACGGGGGGGCCGAGCGCAAGGCGATGACGAAGCGCGTCGAGGAGACCGTGCGGCGTATGGTCGGCGAAGCGACGGCGGGACGGCTCGGCGAGAGCGAAGCCGTCGAGGAACCACATTAAGGGATGACAGGTCCCGCTAGGACAACGATGGAAAAGCGCGCTTTCATCAAGAGCTACGGCTGCCAGATGAACGTCTACGATGCGACGCGCATGGCCGACCAGTTGCGTGCGGCGGGCTATGCCGTCGTGGAGGAGGCGGAAGGCGCCGACCTCGTCCTCCTCAACACCTGCCACATCCGCGAGAAGGCGGCCGAGAAGGTCTACTCCGAGCTGGGGCGCCTCAAGGGTGCGGTCGGTGCCTCGGGCGCGCCGACGATGATCGGCGTCGCCGGCTGTGTCGCCCAGGCCGAGGGCGAGGAGATCATCCGCCGCCAGCCGCGGGTCGACTTCGTCGTCGGCCCGCAGGCCTATCACCACCTGCCGGACCTCATCGCCAAGGCGGGGGCGGGCGCCAAACCGGTCGCCACCGAACTCGACGAGGACAAGTTCGAGCACCTCGCCAAGCCGCAGCGCCGCGCCGTCACCGCGCGCGGTGTGACTGCCTTCCTCACCGTGCAGGAAGGGTGCGACAAGTTCTGCGCCTTCTGCGTGGTGCCCTACACGCGCGGCGCGGAAGTCTCGCGCCCGGTCGCCGACGTGATGGACGAGGCGGCCCAGCTCGTCGACGCCGGCGTGCGCGAGATCACGCTGCTGGGGCAGAACGTCAACGCCTACCACGGCGCCGACGGGCGGGGCGGGACGGCCTCGCTGGCGGACCTCGTCGGCCGTCTGTCGCAGCTGGGCGGGTTGGCGCGGATCCGCTTCACCACCAGCCACCCGAACGATATGGGTGAAGATCTCATCGCCGCGCATCGCGATGAGCCGAAGCTGATGCCATACTTGCACTTGCCGGTGCAGGCGGGATCGGATCGGATCTTGAAGGCGATGAATCGCAAGCATACCGCAGAGGCATACGTCGAGCTGATCGGCCGCATCCGCGCCGCCCGGCCCGACCTCGCCCTCTCGGGCGACTTCATCGTCGGCTTCCCCGGTGAACGCGACGAGGATTTCGAGGCGACCATGACCCTGGTGCGCGACGTGACCTATGCCTCCGCCTATTCCTTCAAATATTCGCCGCGGCCGGGGACGCCGGCGGCCGGCCGCGAGGACCAGGTCCCCGCGGATGTCGCCAGCGAGCGGCTGCAACGCCTACAGGCGCTGCTGACGGCGCAGCAGAAGGCGTTCAACCAGTCGATCGTCGGTCGTACGGTGCCGGTCCTCATCGAGAAGCCCGGCCGGCGGAGCGATCAGCTGGTGGGCCGCTCACCCTATCTCCAGCCGGTCCACGTGGCGGCCTCCGCCGGCGGCATCGGCGAGATCGTCGACGTGTCCATCACCAGCGCGGAGGGCAACTCGCTGTTCGGCGAGGTGCCGGCAGGCAGGAGTGCGGCGGCTTGACGATGCCAGCGGAGGTGGAAACCGTCACACTCGCCTTCGACGACAACCGGCTCGCCTCCGACCTCTTCGGCCAGTTCGACCAGCACCTCGCGGTGCTGGAGAACAAGCTCGACGTGACCACCGCCGCCCGCGGCAACGAGGTCTCGATCCAGGGTACCGAAGAGGCGTGCGCGCAAGCCCGGATCGCGTTGCAGCACCTCTATTCGCGATTGAAGAAGGGGCACGACATCCGGATCGCGGACGTCGACGGTGCCGTGCGGATGGCCCGCGCCAAGGACCGGCAGCTCTCCTTCCCGTCGATCGACCATCCGAAGTCGGTCGGCTCGATCTCGACCCGCAAGAAGACCGTCGAGGCCCGCTCGCCGACGCAGAACGCCTATATTCGCGCGATGGAGGCTAACGAGCTGGTCTTCGGCGTCGGCCCGGCCGGCACGGGCAAGACCTTCCTCGCCGTCGCCTACGCGGCGCAGCTCCTGGAGCGGGGGCTGGTGGAGCGGATCATCCTGTCGCGCCCCGCGGTGGAGGCGGGCGAACGGCTCGGCTTCCTGCCGGGCGACATGAAGGAGAAGGTCGACCCCTACCTGCGCCCGCTCTACGACGCCCTCTACGAGATGATGCCGGCCGACAAGGTCGAGCGCGGCCTTCAACAGGGCATCATCGAGGTGGCGCCGCTCGCCTTCATGCGCGGCCGCACCTTGGCCCACGCCGCCGCGATCCTCGACGAGGCGCAGAACACCACGACCATGCAGATGAAGATGTTCCTCACGCGACTGGGCGAGGGCTCGCGCATGATCGTCACCGGCGATCCGTCGCAGGTGGACCTGCCGCGCGGGGTGGCGTCCGGACTGCACGAGGCGACGCGGGTGCTGCACGGGGTGGAGGGCATCGGCCACGTGCGCTTCCGGGCGGAAGACGTGGTTCGTCATGAGCTTGTCGCCCGTATCGTCGCGGCGTATGATCAGGAAACCGCGCAACAGGATGACACGTGAGCGCTGCGCTCGAAGAGGATGCGACCGCCGGTCCAGCCTCGTTCCAAGCCAACATCCGGGTGGAGGATCTGCGTTGGTCCGCCCAGGACCCTGTCGCGATCACCGACATGGTGCTCACCGCCATCGCAGCCTCGGGCAGCGCGCCGGGTCATAATGTCAATTGCGACGTCCTTTTCGCCGACGATGCGGCCTTGCGCGATCTCAACAGCCGCTTTCGCGACAAGGACGCGCCGACCAACGTGCTGGCCTTCCCCTCGGGGGAGGAGCCGGCGGCGGGGCAGACGTGGTTTTTGGGCGGCATCGCCCTCTCTTTCGACCGCTGCGAGCAGGAATCGAAGGAGCGGGGGATTTCGGTGACCGACCACACTACCCATCTGACGCTGCACGGCATGCTGCACCTCCTCGGGTTCGACCACATGACCGAGGACGAGCGGGAGGAGATGGAGCGCGTGGAAGTGAATATTTTGGCAGGGCTCGGCATCGCCGATCCCTATGAGGGGAGTTGAAGGGGCGCCTTTTTGCGCCGAGAGGACCATGGCCGACGCTGATAGTCCCCGCGCGGCCGGACCCAACGGTCCGGTCGCCGCAAACCACCGTGAGCCCGAGGAGCGCTGGTTCGACCGCCTCCTGACGGCCTTCGGCCTTCGCGCGAGCGAGGGCCTTCGCGAGAATCTCGCCCAGGCGCTGATCGAGGACGCCGCCGGCGAAGACGCGATCTTCAGCGCCGAGGAACGGCGCCTCTTGCAAAACATCCTGTCCTTGCGCGACGTGCGGATCCTCGACGTGATGATCCCGCGCGCCGACATCGACTCCGTGCCCGAGACGATCAGCCTCGGCGACCTCATGAAGACCTTCCGTGAGGCGGGCCACTCGCGCCTGCCGGTCTATCGCGAGACGCTCGACGATCCGGTCGGCTTCGTCCATGCCAAGGACGTGATGATCCGCGTCGCCGAGGAGGCGATGGACGAGGATGCCATCCGCCTCGGCAGCGTGGACCTGTCCCGCCCGCTGAGCGAGATGGACATCCTGCGGCCGATCCTGTTCGTCCCGCCGTCGATGCCGGCGATGGACCTGATGGTGCGCATGCAGGCCAACCGGACCCAGCTCGCCCTCGTCGTCGACGAGTACGGCGGGACGGACGGCCTGGTGTCGCTGGAGGACCTCATCGAGACGGTCGTCGGCGACATCGAGGACGAGTACGACTGGCCCGACGAGCCGACCGTGATCCAGGCCGAGGACGGCGCATGGATCGCCGACGCGCGCCTCGACATCGACGATTTCCAGGAGGAGGCCGGAATCACCTTCCCCGAGGCTGAAGACCTCTTCGAGGACGTCGACACGCTGGGCGGCATCGTCTTCGCGCTGCTCGGCCGGGTGCCGGTACGGGGCGAGATCGTCACCTCGGAGCAGCTGCCGGGCGTGGAGTTCGAGGTGCTGGAGGCGGACCTCAGGCGCATCAAGCGCGTGAAGGTGACCGTCCACCAGGAGGTGCTGGAGGAGCGCTCCCACGACGCGGCCTGAGGGGGTGGTCGGCCCGGCCGCGGCGGAACCGTCTCGGCGCCGCGGGGGCAACTGGACCGCGGACGGTCCGTTGGCGCGGCCGTTCCGCTGGGCGGTCGTGCGCGCCGTGGCCGCGCTGGTGTGCGGCGCCGTGCTCTCGCTCACCCTGCCACCGTTCGACCTGCTGCCGGCGCTGGCGGCCTACTCGGGTCTCGCCGCGCTCGCCGCGGCCGGGGACAGGTGGGCACGGCGGCGCATCGCCCATCGTGCGCTGTTGGGGGCGGCCTTCGGGTTCGGGTACCATGTTGCCGGTTTGTGGTGGATCGGCGAGGCCTTCCTCGTCGACGCGGCGCAGTTCGGCGCGCTGATCCCGCTCGCCGTCGTCGGCCTGCCGCTGGCGCTGGCGCCGTTCCATGCGGTGGCCGTGGCGTTGGCGGGGCTGGCGCCGCCGGGGTTCGCGCGACGTACGGTTGCGCTCGCCGTCGCCCTGGCGCTGACCGAGTGGGTGCGCGGCTTCGCCTTCACGGGCTTCCCGTGGAACGTCCCGGCAGTGCAGATCTCGTCGATCCCGGCACTGGTGCAGCCGGTGGCGCTGGTCGGCGTCGCTGGAATGGCCCCGCTGGCGATCCTCCTGGGCGCGGTGCCTGCCTTGGTTGTGGCGCGATCCTGGCGATTGTCGGGCGCCGTGCTGATGGCCGCGATAGCGGCGATCGTCTACGGCGAGATGCGCCTCACGCAGGACGCGATCCCGCTCGCCAACGCGCGAATCCGGATCGTGCAACCGTCCATACCGCAGCGCGAGAAATGGGATCCCGACGAACGAAATAGCATTTGGGCAACGTTGTTGCGGCTGACCGCGGAGGTGTCCGAGGCGGGGGCGCGGCCGTCCGTCGTGGTGTGGCCGGAGACGGCGCTGCCGTTCCTGTGGAGCACGCCCAGCCTGGAGCAGATGCAGCTCTCCCGTGCGCTCGGCCCCGGCGCCGTGCTGGTGACCGGGGCGGTCGAGATCGAGGCCACGAACGCCGGACGACGTGCGACGAACAGCATCCTCGTGATCGACGATCGGGGCGAGGTGACCGACCGCTACGACAAGGCCCACCTGGTCCCCTTCGGCGAGTATGTGCCCTTCGCCGGAGTGTTGACGCGGATCGGCCTCGGGGCGCTCGCCGCCGGCACCGACACCTTCGTCCCGGGGGACCCGCGGGACGTGCTCGAGGTGCCCGGCCTGCCACCCGCCCGGCCGCGAATTTGCTACGAGGCAATCTTTCCCCACCAACCCGGACACGCTCCCGCCGGGTGGATTCTCAACCTGACGAACGACGCCTGGTTCGGCGATACGCCGGGCCCCTATCAGCACTTTCGGCACGTGGTGTTGCGTAGCATTGAGGCAGGCTTGCCGACGGTTCGTGTCGCAAATACCGGGTTATCGGGCACAATTGATGCCTACGGCCGGGTAAAAGATGAAATTTTGCTAAGCCGGTTGGCTTTTCGCGACATATCGTTAAGTGAAAGCGTCTCGACGCTCTACGCCCGCTTCGGTTACGCCCCGTTCCTTCTGGTCGTCACCTTGTTGCTCGCATGGGTTGCGTTGGGGCGGAGGTCTGGCGTCTGAAGGGTGGGCGGCGTGGATGAAAAGGGTGGAGTATCTGACGCCCCAACTGTTTACGGATAACACTTTTAACTTGAGACGACGCAACCAGGTAGGGTAAAGGTTGTTGATCTCCCGCAACCCGAGGCGACCATCGGGTCCGCGCCGTGCCGACGTCGAGTTGGGGGCATCGAGTTTGAGGGAAATATGAAACGGGTTGACGTCATGGCGCCGCGAAAACAGCCGAATCCGATCGACATTCATGTCGGCAGTCGACTGAAGTTGCGCCGAACGATGGTGGGGATGACGCAGGAGAAGCTGGGCGACCAGCTCGGCGTGACGTTCCAGCAGGTGCAGAAGTACGAGAAGGGTGCGAACCGCATCGGCGCGAGCCGCTTGCAAGAAATCGCCCGTATTCTGACCGTCCCCGTTGCATATTTCTTCGAAGACGCGAAAGAAAATAACCCCGACGCCGACCGCAACATGGAGTACGGCTTCGCCGAGGACCTGGGCACGGCGTTCGACCTGCCGCACGTTCCGAGCGGTGAAGCCCATGCGCTGGCAAGGGCCTTCAGCCGCATATCAGATGCCCGAATTCGCCGCAGAATCATCGATCTGGTGGAAACCCTCGCGGACGGCCAGCGCCCCTGAGCGACCACCCCGCCGGACATCTCGGCTTTCGGCTAACTGACCGGTTTGCAAACTCATCGTCGTGTTGACGGCGTCAGGCCGATCTGATTGATGAATGCGCCGCCCGCGAGGACCCCTTTCGCGGCGCGGTGCGTTTGGCGTGCTCCTGCGCAAACGCTTGTTTCTCCCAGGGCGGCGGAGCCCCAAACCCCGGAAAGTCATAGCATTGGCGCGGCAATCCTATCTGTTCTCGAGTGAATCCGTCTCAGAAGGGCACCCCGACAAGGTGTGCGATCGGATAAGCGATGCGGTCGTCGATCTCTTTTTGGGGGAGATGCCTGAGGCTCGAGTCGCGTGTGAGACCCTCGCGACGACCAACCGCGTCGTGATCGCGGGCGAAACCCGTGGGCCCGACACCATCACCCCCGAGAAAATCGAAGCGGTCGCACGCGACGCGATCCGTGAGATCGGCTACGAACAGGACGGCTTCCACTGGAAGACGGCCGAAGTCGCCGTCCACCTGCACGCTCAGTCGGCGCACATCGCCCAGGGCGTCGACGCGTCCGGCAACAAGGACGAGGGCGCGGGCGACCAGGGCATCATGTTCGGTTACGCGTGCAACGACACGCCCGTTCTGATGCCGGCGGCGATCTACTACTCCCACCAGATCCTGAAGCGCCTCGCCGAGGTGCGTCACGACGGCACCGAGCCCGAGCTCGGCCCGGACGCCAAGAGCCAGGTCACCCTGCGCTTCGAGAACGGCAAGCCGGTGGCTTGCACCTCGATCGTCCTCTCCACCCAGCACATGAGCGAGTCGCTGACGTCGGACGACGTGCGCGGCATCGTCGAGCCGTACATCCGTGAGGTGATGCCGGCCGAATGGCTGACCGACGACACGATCTGGTACGTCAACCCGACCGGCAAGTTCGTCATCGGCGGTCCGGACGGCGACTGCGGCCTCACCGGGCGCAAGATCATCGTCGACACCTACGGCGGTGCGGCCCCGCACGGCGGCGGCGCGTTCTCCGGCAAGGACCCCACGAAGGTGGACCGTTCGGCCGCCTATGCCGCGCGCTACCTCGCCAAGAACGTGGTCGCCGCGGACATGGCCGATCGCTGTACGATCCAGCTCGCCTACGCCATCGGCGTGTCGCAGCCTCTGTCGGTCTACGTCGACACGCACGGCACCCTGAAGAACGGCATGAGCGACGAGGGCATCGAGGCGGCCATCGCCAAGTCGATGGACCTGTCGCCGCGCGGGATCCGCACGGCGTTGCAGCTCAACCGTCCGATCTACGCCCGTTCGGCGGCCTACGGCCACTTCGGTCGCGAGCCGGAAGCGGACGGCGGCTTCTCCTGGGAGCGGACCGATCTTGTCGAGGCTCTTCGTAGCAACGCCTGACGTGCCGGCCGGCCTCGCTGATCCTCAGCGGGGCCACTGCGAGGGGGCGCCGTCGCCAGGCGCGCGCCCCGTTGCGGCCGAGGTCGCCATTCGTGTCGCCCGGTCGGACGACCGCGGCGCGATCGGCGGTATCATCGCCGACGCGTTCGAAGGGCGCGAGGCCGTCATCGGCCGCCCGCCTGCACCGCTTTCGCTGGACATTGCCGAGGCCATCGCCACCTGCACCGTGCTCATCGCCAGTGTGGGCGCAAGCCCGTGCGGCGTGCTGGTCGCGCAGACGGACGCCGAGGGCGACGTCTACGTCGAGGCGGTCGCGGTGACGAAGGACTTCGCCGGGCTCGGCGTCGGCCGGGCTTTGATGCGGCGGATCGAGCGACAGGCCCGCCGCTCCGGCGCCCGCACGATCACGCTCTATACGACCGCGCGCGTGGCGCGGAACCTGGAATTCTACCGCCGGCTCGGCTATCGCGAGGCCCGCCGCAGCGGCATGTCCGCGTTCGAGCGGGTACATTTCGAGAAGCCGCTGCTGGGCCGGGCGCAGAAGGCACCGGTCGACGGCCTCTACGGCCGCCGCCGCACCCACGGCCACAAGGTCGACCCGGCCTACGACCGCCTCGCGTTGGATCTCGCACAGCCGGCCGACCTCGCGGCGCTGTTCGCCGGCCGCCCGGTGCGGCTGGAGGTCGGCTTCGGCGGGGGCGAGCATCTGTTGCACCACGCCCGCACGGCGCCGGACGTCGGCCTCGTCGGCGTCGAGCCGTTCGAGACCGGGATGATGCGCACCGCCGCGGCCGTCGAGGCCGAGGGCCTTTCCAATGTGCGCCTCTATATGGGTGACGCGCGGCGGGTGCTGGACTGGCTGCCGGAGGGCGCGCTGGAGCGGGCGGACGTGCTCTACCCCGATCCCTGGCACAAGCAGCGCCACTGGAAGCGCCGCTTCATCTCCGAGGACGGGCTCGACCGGCTCGCCCGCGCGGTGCGGGCCGGCGGGGTCGTGCGCTTCGCTTCGGACATCCCGACCTATGTGGACTGGACCCGCGCCCATGTCGCGGCGCACGACGCCTTCGACCTGACCGAGGACACCGCCACGCCCTATGCCGGCTGGCCCGGCACGCGCTACGAGGCGAAGGCCCTGCGCGAAGGCCGCACGCCGCGCTACCTGACGCTCACGCGGCGCTGAGCGTCAGCGCCGCCGTCTCGATCTTGCGGGCGGTGTCGAAGTTGCGGCCGGTGCCGCGGGTACCGAGCGTCTTTTCGATCAGCGCCGTCGTCAGCTTCGAGCGGCCGACCCCGTCCGGATAGACCGCGAAGAGCGTGGTGCCGACCGCCGCGACTTCCTCCCGCCCCGCAATGGCGGCGGCGAGTGCGGCGACCCGCGCCGCGTCCGGCGTGTTCCTGAGCGGCATGACGACGAGCTTGCGCGGCGTCTCGGCGGCGACGGCGGGGAAGGGGTTGGCGGCGAGCGTCGCCGACCAGTCCTTCCCCAGGCGGACGATCACCTCGGTGGCGACGCCCGGGTCGGCGGCGAGCCGGTCGGCGAGGGCGGCCGCGAAGGCATCCGGGGCCGTGCCGGCGGGGAGGCGGAAGACCGCGTTCCCCGTCTGCAGGACCGTCACGGCGTCGGTGCCGCCGAGGCTGGTGACGGCGCGGGCGAGGTCGGTCATGGCGAGGCGGCCATGCCCCGCCACGTTGACGGCGCGCAGGAAGGCGATCGCGACCGGCGCGCCGGCCACGTCAGTTGACGCCGAAGCTCGCGATCGCCGCCATGTTGACGATGTCGATGTCGCGCGCGCCCATCGGCACGATCTGCACCTGCTTGTCGAGGCCGACCAGGATCGGCCCGAGGACGGTGGACCCGCCCAGCTCCTGCAGCATCTTCGTGGCGATCGACGCGGCGTCGAGCGTCGGCATCAGCAGCACGTTCGCCGGACCCGACAGGCGGCAGAACGGGTAGGACTGCATCAGCTGCGGGTTCAGCGCCACGTCGGCGGCCATCTCGCCGTCGACCTCGAAGTCGATCCGGCGCTTGCCGAGGATCTTCACCGCCTCTTCCACCCGCTCGGCATGCTCGCCCGGCGGGTTGCCGAAGTTGGCGGAGGCCAGCATCGCGACGCGCGGCTCGTAGCCGAGGCGCCGGGCGACGCGGGCGGTCTCCTCGGCGATGTCGGCCAGGTCCGTGGCGGACGGCTCCTCGTTGACGGCGGTGTCGGCGACGATGACCGAGCGGCCGCGCGCCAGGACCAGCGAGACGCCGATGATCTTGTGCCCCGGCTTGGCCGAGATCGCGAGCCGCAGCGCGTCGAGCGCGACGGCGTAGTTGCGGGTCACGCCGGTCACCATCGCGTCGGCGTCCCCCAGCGCCACCATCGTGGCGCCGAAGAAGTTGCGATCCTGGTTGATCATGCGCTGGCAGTCGCGGAAGAGGTGCCCCTTGCGCTGTAGCTTGGCGTACAGGAACTGCACGTACTCGGTATTGCGCTTGGAGATGCGCGCGTTGGCGATCTCCAGCCCCGGCCGCATCTCGATGCCGGCCTGGAAGGCCTGCTCGCGCACCGTCTCCTCGCGGCCGATCAGGATCGCGGTGCCCAGCTCCTGGTTCACGAACGAGGCGGCGGCGCGGATGACCGCCTCCTCCTCGCCCTCGGCGAAGACCACGCGCCGCGGGTTCTGGCGGACCTTGGCGAAGATGCGCGACAGCGTGCCGGCGACCGGGTCGCGCCGGGCCGACAGCTCCTCGACGTAGCCGTCCATGTCCTCGATCGGCCGGCGGGCGACGCCGGTGCGCATCGCCGCCTTGGCGACTGCGGGCGGCACCACGGAGATCAGCCGCGGGTCGAACGGCACCGGGATGATGTACTCGCGGCCGAAGCGGGGACGGTTGCCCTGGTAGGCGGCCGCGACCTCGTCCGGCACGTCCTCGCGGGCGAGGGCGGCGAGCGCCTCGGCGGCGGCGACCTTCATGTCCTCGTTGATCGCGGTCGCCCGAACGTCGAGCGCGCCGCGGAAGATGTAGGGGAAGCCGAGGACGTTGTTGACCTGGTTGGGATAGTCGGAGCGGCCGGTCGCGACGATGGCGTCGTCACGCACCTCGGCGACCTCTTCGGGCGTCACCTCCGGGTCGGGGTTGGCCATCGCGAAGATGATCGGGTTCGGCGCCATGGAGGCGACCATCTCGCGCGTCACCGCGCCCTTGACCGAGACGCCGAGGAAGGCGTCGGCCCCGTCCATCGCCTCTGCCAGGGTGCGCCGGTCGGTCCGTGCCGCGTGGGCGGACTTCCACTGGTTCATGCCCTCTTCGCGCCCGGCGTAGATGACACCCTTGGTGTCGCACAGGAGGATGTTGTCGGCCGGCACGCC
This sequence comes from Acuticoccus sp. I52.16.1, assembly GCF_022865125.1. Taxonomy (NCBI): domain Bacteria; kingdom Pseudomonadati; phylum Pseudomonadota; class Alphaproteobacteria; order Hyphomicrobiales; family Amorphaceae; genus Acuticoccus; species Acuticoccus sp. I52.16.1. The sequence continues at coordinate 3,857,210 of NZ_CP094828.1, forward strand.
CATGGACTTCACCAGCTCGACGCAGGCGATGCCTGCCGCGCCCGCGCCGTTGCATACGATACGCATTTCCGACAGCTCGCGCCCGGTGAGGAAGGCGGAGTTGATGAGGCCGGCGGCGGCGATGATCGCGGTGCCGTGCTGGTCGTCATGGAACACCGGGATGTCCATGAGTTCCTTCAGCTGGCTCTCGATGATGAAGCAGTCCGGGGCCTTGATATCCTCGAGGTTGATGCCGCCGAACGACGGCCCGAGGTACTTCACCGAATCGATGAAGGCCTGGACGTCCTGCGTGTCGACCTCGATGTCGATCCCGTCGATGTCGGCGAAGCGCTTGAAGAGGACGGCCTTGCCCTCCATCACCGGCTTGGAGGCGAGCGCGCCGAGGTTCCCCAGCCCCAGGATTGCCGTGCCGTTGGAGATCACGGCGACGACGTTGCCGCGGGTGGTGTAGTCGAACGCCTTGTCGGGGTCCTCGGCGATGGCCCGGACCGGGACGGCGACGCCGGGCGAATAGGCGAGCGACAGGTCGCGCTGCGTCGCCATCGGTTTGGTGGGCGTGACCTCCAGCTTGCCGGGGCGTCCGCGGCTATGGAAGGTCAGCGCCTCCTGGTCGGTAATCGCTGGCCGTCCACGCCGACCGCGTTCTGCTGCATCCACTTGCGCGCTCCCCCAAAAGCCACTTTTGCTCAAACACGTACGCTGATCGATGCACCTTCGTCCATCTTGCGGCGCACAATCTTCGGAGGGACGGTAGCCGGTTAGTTCGCATCCCATCCGTCGCCCGGAGCCGCAAGCTGCGGACAACGCCCGTGCGGTATCGCTCGCAGTCGACCTCACTGTGGGAGACGGGCATGCTTGGCCTCTATCGCAAACTGTCCATCGCGGGAAAATTGTGGCTTCTCGGCGCGATCAACGTGATCACGCTCGTGGCGCTCATGTTGATGGTGTTGCCGCAGGCCAAGCAGCAGGCGATCGAGCGGGAACTCGCCAAGGCGCAGAGTATCGCCGAGACTGCGGCCACCGCCGCCAAGCCGTTCCAGGCCGCCGTCGCCCGCGGCGAGATGACCGAGGACGAGGCGAAGGCCGCCTGGGGCCGGCTGGTCAGCAGCATGCTCTACTCGGGCGGCAAGGAATATCTTTTCGCCTACGACCACGTCGGCACCCGCCTCGCCCACGGCAGCGCACCCGACACGCTGGGCCAGAACAAGTGGGATTCGACCGACATCAACGGCGTCAAGATCATCCAGGAGATGACGCGGACCATCAAATCGGGCACCGGCGGCACGCTGGAATACTATTTCGCCGCCAAGGGTGGGACCGAGCCGCAGCGAAAGGTCTCGGCCTTCGTGCCCGTGCCGGGGTGGGACGCGTTCGTCGGCACCGGCGTCTATCTCGACACGGTGGACGCCGCCTTCGCCGGCATGCGCTGGCTGTGCATCGGCTTCACCTTGTGTGCGACGGCGGTCGTCCTCTTCGTCAACTGGCTCACCGCGCGTGACCTGTCGGGCCCCGCCCAGGACCTCGCGGCGCGTGTCGACAGTCTGGCCAACGGCGAGATGGTGGAGGAGAGCCGCTATGCGGCGCGCGCGGATGCGATCGGCTCCATCGCCCGCTCGGTCGGCCGGCTGCGCGGGATGGTGATGGAACGCGAGCAGTTGCAGGCGGCGCAGAAGGAGGCCGAGGCGCGCAGCCAGGCCGCACGCGCCGCCGACGTGCGCCGCACCGCCGACGACCTCGACGCCAAGATCTCCAACGTCGTGGAGGCGATGCGCGGCGACGTCGGCAAAATGACGCAGCAGGCTCAGAGCCTGCGCGGCCTCGCCCGCGAGATGACCGACGACGCGGCCGACATCCTGCAGTCCTGCGAGCAGGGCAACACCAGCGTGCAGACCGTCGCCGCCGCGGCCGAGGAACTGAGCGCCAGCTCCGAGGAGATCAGCCATCAGGTGGACGCCGCCGCCGACCGCGCCCGCTCGGCCGTGACCGAGGCGGACAAGGCGGCGGAAACCCTGCGCGCCCTCGCCAAGACCAGCTCCGACATTTCCGACGCGACCAAGCTCATCAACGACATCGCCGAGAAGACCAACCTCCTCGCCCTCAACGCCACGATCGAGGCGGCGCGGGCGGGCGAGAGCGGCAAGGGCTTCACCGTCGTCGCCCAGGAGGTGAAGGCCCTCGCCGAGCAGACCGCCAAGGCGACCTCGGAGATCGAGAAGCATATCGGCGCGATGCATGGTGCCGCCAACGCCAGCGTCGCCACGATCGACCGCATCGTCTCGGTGATCGGCGAGGTGTCGTCCAACACCACCGCGATGGCGGCGGCGCTGGAAGAGCAGGGCGCGGCGATCCGCGAGGTGACCGAGAGCATCGCCCAGGCGGCCCGCTCCACCGACGCGGTGAGCCAGAACATGGGCCGCGTCCGGAGCCGCGCGGAGACGACGAACTCCGCCGCCGAGGTTGTGCTCAACACGTCGACCGGGCTCGACAGCGGCAGCAACGGCCTCAAGGCGACGATTTCGGACTTCATCACCAACCTGCGTGCCTCCAGCGACGCGGAGATGCGGGGCCGCAGCCGCGAACCCGCCTGAGCCGGCGCGCCGATCCGGCGATCTGGCACCGCCGGCCATCGGTTGTCCCCCGCCGCGCGGCCGCCTGTGGAGAGGCGGCCTCGCCCCTTGTTCATGGCCCGCCCGCCGGGGCACCATCGCCGTTCCTGCCGACCGCTGAGCGCAAGGGACACCGATGGAGGCGATGGGCCGCGACGCCGACGAGACCGCCGAGCGGCTCGCCTCGACCTCTGCCGTCGAGGGGCTGACCGCAGGGCGCGGCACTCCGGCCGATCCGCGAAGCGCCGCCACGGAGGCGGAGATCGCCAACGCCACACCGATGATGGCGCAGTACCTCACCATCAAGGCGCAGAACCCCGAGGGGCTCCTGTTCTACCGGATGGGGGACTTCTACGAGCTGTTCTTCGAGGACGCCGAGATCGCCGCCAAGGCGCTGTCCATCCACTGCACCACCCGCGGGACGCACCAGGGCGAGCCGATCAAGATGGCCGGCGTGCCGGTGCATGCCGCCGAGGAATATCTGGCGCGCCTCATCGCGCAGAACTTCCGCGTCGTCATCGCCGAGCAGACCGAGGATCCGGCCGAAGCCAAGAAGCGCGGCGCCAAGTCGGTCGTGGCGCGGGCGGTGGTGCGGATCGTCACCCCCGGCACCATCACCGAGGAGCGCCTGCTGGCGCCCGACCGCGCCTCGCTGCTGGTCGCGATCGCGCCCGGCAAGGGGGAGGGCGGCAAGGCCGAGGTCGGGATCGCCGCGGCCGACGTCGCCGCCGGTCGCTTCGTCCTGACCGCCGCGACGCCGGAGACGCTGGCCGCTGCGATCGCCCGCCTCGATCCGGTGGAGCTGATCGCGCCGGAAGGGGCCGAGCTGCCACCGCTGCCGCTGCGCGTCACCGTCGCCCGGCGCGTGCCGTCCGAGTTCCGCGCGTCCGGCGCGGCGGCCCGGCTCGCCGGCAATTTCGGCGTGGCGGACCTCGCCGCCTTCGGCACCTTCACCGACCAGGAGGCCGCCGCCGGCCTCGCCCTCGTCAACTACCTCGCCGAGACGCAGCTCGACAACGCCCCGCCCCTCGATGCGCCGCGCAAGGACGCGCCCGACCGCGTGATGGCGATCGACGCCGCGACCCGTGCCAGCCTCGAGATCACCCGCCCCGCACGCCCCGAGGGGCCGACCCTCCTGTCGGCGATCGACTGCACGGTTTCGGGCATCGGCGCGCAGCTCCTCGCCGATCGCCTCTCCAGCCCGTCCCTGGTGCGCGAGGAGATCGCCGACCGGCACGACGCCGTCGCCGCCTTCGAGGCCGACCCCGTCGCCCGCGACACGGTGCGCCGCGCCTTGAAGGCGGTGCCGGACATGATGCGCGCCGCCGGCCGCCTCGCCGCCGGTCGCGGACAGCCGCGCGACGCGCTCGCCGTGTGCCGCGCGCTCCACGCCGCGGGGGAGGCCGCCGCCGCACTGCCCCCGACCCGGCCCCGGCCCCGGCCCCGGCTCCTCGCCGCCGCGGCCGAAGTGCTGGCGGCGGCACCCGGCGCGCTGGGCGAGCGCCTCGCCGCGACGCTCGACGAGCGCGCCGCCGCGGCCAACCAGCCGGACGGGTTCGTGGCGGCCGGCATCGACCCGGCGCTCGACGAGGCGCGCACGCTGCGCGACGAGAGCCGCCGCTTCGTCGCCGGGCTGCAAGCGGACTACCAGCGCGATACCGGCGTCAAGTCGCTGAAGATCAAGCACAACGCGGTGCTCGGCTGGTTCATCGAGGTGCCGGCCGGCCACGCCGACACGCTGCGCGCGCACGACGCCTTCGCCCACCGCCAGACGCTCGCCTCCGCCGCGCGCTTCACCACCGACACGCTGCGCGACCTCGAATCGCGCATCCTGGCCGCGTCCGAGGACGCCCGCGCCGCCGAGCAGGCGATCTTCGCCGGTCTCGTCGCCGCCATCGTCGAGGCGCGGTCGTGGCTGTCGGACGTGGCGCGGCAGATGGCGGAGATGGACGTCGCCGCCGCGCTCGCCGAGCGGGCCGCCGTCTCGCGCTGGGTGCGCCCTCTGATCGAGGACGGGCTCGCCTTCGACATCGAGGGCGGGCGGCACCCGGTGGTCGAGGCTGCGCTCGGCGACCGCTCGCGCTTCGTGCCGAACGACTGCGACCTCTCCCCGCCGACGGTCGACGAGCTGGCCCGCGCCGTCATCCTCACCGGCCCCAACATGGGCGGCAAGTCCACCTATCTGCGGCAGAACGCACTGATCGCGGTGCTGGCGCAGGCGGGCTCGTTCGTCCCCGCCAAGCGCGCGCGCATCGGCATCGTCGACCGGCTGTTCTCGCGCATCGGCGCCTCGGACGACCTCGCCGCCGGCCGTTCCACCTTCATGGTCGAGATGGTCGAGCTGGCGGCGATCCTGAACCAGGCCGGCCCCGGCGCGCTCGTCATCCTCGACGAGATCGGCCGCGGCACGGCGACGTTCGACGGCCTGTCCATCGCCTGGGCCGCGCTGGAGCGGCTCAACGAGGTGGGCTGCCGCACCCTCTTCGCGACGCACTATCACGAGATCACCACCCTCGCGGAGCGCCGCGCGCGCATCGGCAATGCGACGATGCGGGTCAAGGAATTCCGCGGCGACATCGTCTTCCTGCATCAGGTGGAGGCGGGGGCGGCGGACCGGTCCTACGGTGTGCAAGTGGCGCGGCTCGCAGGGCTGCCGGCGACGGTGGTGCGCCGCGCGCGGGACGTCCTGTCCCGGCTGGAAGAGTCCGACCGCGGGGCCGCGCGGGCCGCGCTCGCCGCCGATCTGCCGCTCTTCGCCGCCGGCGCCGAGCCCGCGGCCGTCGATCCGGCGCCCGCCGCCCGGCTCGTTTCACTGGAAACGCTGGACGACATCGACCCCGACGCCCTATCCCCACGCGAGGCGCTCGATGCGCTTTATGCCTTGAAGGCCGCGCGGCGCGCCGAAACGGGAGGGGACTGATGGCAAAAGGGTACTGGATGGCACGCGTCGACGTGCACGACCCGGAAGGGTACAAGGAATATGTCGCGTTGAACGGCGCGCCGATCGCCGAGTTCGGCGGCAAGTTCCTGGTCCGGGGCGGCCCGTTCGAGGCGGTCGTCGGCGAGGCGCGGCAGCGCAACGTGGTGATCGAGTTTCCGACCTATCAGGCCGCGCTCGACTGCTTCTATTCCGAGGGCTACCAGAAGGCGCTGGCGGTGCGCGAGCGCTGTTCGGTCAGCGAGCAGGTCATCATCGAGGGGTACGACGGACCCCAGCCCGGCCAATGATCAAGATCGGCGTTGCAGGGGTCGCGGGCCGGATGGGCCGCGCCCTGGTGCGGGCGGTCGACGAGACCGAGGGCGTCACCCTCGCCGCCGCGACCGAGCGGGCCGGCGCGGGCGAGACGGGCGCGGACGCCGGCGTCCTTGCCGGGGTCGGCGAGCGCGGGGTGGCCATCGGCGCCGACCCGGCCGCGTTCGGCGCGTGCGACGCGGTGCTCGACTTCACCGCCCCCGGCGCCTCCGCCGAGCTGGCCGAGGCGCTGGCCGGCATGGGCACCGCCCACGTCATCGGCACCACCGGCTTCGGCGACACGGACGAGGCGCGGATCGCCAAGGCGGCGGAACGCGTCGCCATCGTGAAGTCCGGCAACATGTCGCTCGGCGTCAATCTGTTGTCGGTGCTGGTGGAGCAGGCCGCGGCGGCACTGCCGCAGGCGGACATCGAGGTGTTGGAGATGCACCACCGCCGCAAGGTCGACGCGCCGTCCGGCACCGCGCTCCTCCTGGGCGAGGCGGCGGCAGCGGGCCGCGGCGTGTCGCTGAAGGAGGAGGGGGTGTTCGCCCGCGAGGGGCACACCGGCCCGCGCAAGGCCGGCACCATCGGCTTCGCCACGCTGCGCGGCGGCTCCGTCGTCGGCGAGCATGACGTGATCCTGGCACTCGACGCCGAGCGCGTGGTGCTGCGCCACGTCGCCGAGGACCGCGGCGTGTTCGCCCGTGGTGCGGTGGCGGCGGCGATCTGGGCGGTGAAACAGCCCGCCGGCCTCTACTCGATGCGCGACGTCCTGGGCCTCGCCCGCCCCTGAACCCACCACGATCTGAGCCGCCCCGATCTGCGCCGCGAGGACGCCCGTCCGCCCTCGCGGCGCAGACCGTGGCGGCGGGCGCCGAGCGCCGGCCGATGCCGCCGGCCCGCCCCGGCGGCATAGTTCTCATCCCCCTTAAGTTGATCTCATTCTAAATTGCCGGATCGCGGATGCGACCGGCCGCGCAAGCGCTTGCGCGACGTCAACCGGTTGCCTCCGAGCTTCTGCGGTGAAAAAGCGGCGGCGTGGCCCTAAACACAATCTAAGGGTGAAATAAGCTATCTATGAATGACACACGTGTGAATTGAGTGCTTTTTCGATCCCTTGTTTACGAATTATCCACAATCTTTATTTTCGGACGCTGAATTGACTCTCGGGTGGAAGCGATGGTCCCGTCCGGGATGCCTCGTTCGGCGGCAAAGTGCCCGGCACTTTGTGTCACAGGTGAAGGAAAATTCCGGCTGTCGCGAATCAATTCGCGCCGAGGGCTTCCAAAGCCGGCTTTGGCATGCATCCGGCGGCGAGGGTGGAAATCGGCATCCGAATCAGCGGCCTGACGGCGAGCCGCAATGGGTCGTGAGGCGCGTGATAGCTGTGGAAAGTTCGCCTTCGCGTCGTGACGTTGAGGGTTTGGCAAGAAACGCAGGAAGTTTTCCACAGTCTGTGTATAGTGGGGGGTAAGCCGTTCCACGTTCGTTCGGTCTTTCACGATGCGGTAAGGTCAGCGGTGTCAAGTTCGCGCAACGCGAGAGTTGGCAAGGAGGCCCCATGCTCATCAATGGTTTCACTTCGGAAACGGCAGGACGATCGCCCGACGCGGTGCCGCTCTTCTGGTGGCAAGGTTGGTCGAGCGCCTGGTACGTCACGTCCGTGTTCGACATCAAAGGCTTCTCGTGTGATGAGCCCGGCACTTTCGTTCTGGTCAGGCGCGAGCCGAATGGGAGCTGCACCCCGCTGATGGTCGGCGCGTGCGAGAACGTCAGCGACGATCTCTTCGCCCACTATGGCCCGGCGCTGATGCGCGCCATCAAGTCCGGCGCGACCGAGGTTCACGTCCACCTGCTCGCCGAGAGCCCTCAGCACCGCGCCCGGATCATGGACGATATCGCACAGGGCTGGCAGATGCCCGTCCACCCCGCCCCCGTCGGCTGACACACAGGCGGACGACGTCGACCTTCCGTGGATATTCTCGTCTCATGCGATAAGTTTCGCGGCAGCCTGACGGCGCGCGAAGCCAACGCCATCATCCTCGAGGCGCTCGCCTCGAGCGATCTCACCGCCGCTGGCAACGCCATCGCCATCGCCATCGCCGACGGCGGGGAAGGGACGCTCGACGCCTTGGCGAGCCCCACTCTCGCGTTCCGCACCACTGCGGTCACCGCCCCGTTCGACGGCACCATCGACGCCCCCTGGGGCTACGACGGGGCCGCCGGTCGGGCCGTCATCGAGATGGCCGGCGCCGCGGGCCACGCCCATGTGACCGCCGGCTACGACCCCGACCGTGCCACCAGTGCCGGTATCGGCGACCTCATCCGCGCCGCGCTCGACGCGGGGGCGCGCGAAATCGTGGTGGCGGTCGGCGGCTCCATCACGGTGGACGGCGGGGCCGGCGCCCTCGAAGCGCTCGGCGCGCGGTATTTCGCGGCGGACGAGGAGCCCGTGGTGCGCCCCGCCGGCCGGGCGCTGCGCACCGTCGAATCGGTCGATCTCTCCGGCCTCGATCCGCGCCTTTCGGGCGTGCGCATCATCCTCGCCGCCGACGTCGACAATCCGCTCGTCGGCGAGCGGGGCGCGGCACGGGTGTTCGGCCCGCAAAAGGGCGTCGCCGCGGACGATATCGACGCGTTCGACGCCGCTCTCGCCCATTTCGACGGCCGCCTCGCCACGGCCAAGGGGGCCGCCCCGCTCGCCGACACGCCCTTTGCCGGGGCGGCGGGGGGCATCATGGTCGGCCTCGCCGCCGCGGCGCCGACCGAGGCGGTCGACGGCTTCTCGCTGGTGTTTCGCCAACAGCGCCTCGAGGAGCGGATCGCCGCGGCCGACCTCGTCATCACCGGCGAGGGTTCGCTCGACGCGCAGTCGCTCTCGGGCAAGGGGCCGGTGGCGGTCGCGCGTGCGGCGATGGCGGCGGGCAAGCCGGTGATCGCCTTCGCCGGCCGCATCGCCGTCACCCCGGCCGAACTCGCCGCCGAGGGGGTCTGTGCCGCGTTCGCGATCGGCCGCGGTCCGGCGAGCCTTCAGGAGGCGCTCGAAACCGGCGGCGCCTCGCTGGCGGCCACCGCCCGCGCCGTGTTCGACGCCATCGCCATCGGCCGCCCCAAAGGCTGACGGGCCCGCCCTCAGCCGCGACGGAAGACGACCCCGCCGATGTAGCCCGTGACCAGCGCCAGCGCGACCGCGCCGAGCCCGTAGAACAACGGCTCGGTGCGGCTCCACTCGAAGATGCGCTGCTCAAAACCGGTTTTTTGCACGTCGAAGCCCAGCTCATCCGTGGCGATCGACGTGTCGCCGGCATAGAGGAAGACGAAGACCCGGTAGCGCCCGTCGTCCAGCAGCGGCGGCAGTGGCACCTCGGTGCGGAAGAAGGTCTTGCTCAGCTTCTCGATCCCGTCGAGCTGCTCGACGTAGAGCCCGTCCTCGCGGTTCGCCTCGGCGAGGGCGGCGCGGTGGGCGGCCCGCTGCGCCTCGCGCGTGGACCCTTCCGTGCCCAGCATGGTCAGCGACAGCCGCCGCGCCACACCGTCCTCGTCCTCGATCAGCTCGCGCGCGCCGGGGGTGGCGAAGAGGCCGTAGTAGGATGGCATCTTGTCGAACCGCTCGCCGGCATCGTTCACCCAGATGCCGAAGCGCCGCATGCGCTGCTGCACCAGCACGGTCTGGTCCGGCCCGCGCACGACGACGATCACCTCGTAGGCGCCCGGCCGGGCCACCGTGTTCTCGTCCCGCTCGACCACCCCGAACAGCGACAGGCGGGTGCCGGAGAAGTTGGAGCCGATGGCGATCTCGTCGCTGGAGAGGGCGACGGTCAGCGTCTCGGCGCGCGCCTGCGTCGCGAGGAGACCGAGCATGACGGCGAGGACCAACCCCCTCATGGCGCCAGCGTCGTGATGGCGAAGAGATCCTCGGGCGGGAGGACCAGGTTGAGCGCGAACCGCACGCCGACGATGAGGACCAGGAGCCCCAGCAGCGCGCGCAGGTGCTCGCCCCGCAGCGCCTGCCCCATCGAGGCGCCGATCTGCGCCCCCATCACGCCCCCCAGCATGAGGATGAAGGCGAGCATGATGTCGACCGTCTGCGAGGCGATGGCGTGGCTGACGGTGGCGATCGCCATGACGCCGACGATCTGCACCAGCGACGTGCCGACGACGACCGAGGTCGGCACCTTGAGGAGGTAGATGAGTGCCGGCACCATGATGAACCCGCCGCCGATGCCCAGCAGCGTGCCGAGGAAGGAGATCGACGCGCCGAGCGCGATCACCGGCAGCACGGAGATGTAGAGCTTGGAGCGGCGGAAGCGGATCTTCAGCGGCAGGCGGTGGATCCAGCCGCGCGAGGCGGAGCGGCGCATGGGGGCCAGCGTCTCGCCCCGCTTGCGGGCGGCGCGGGCGCGCAGCATCGCCCGCACGCTCTCGTTCACCATCAGCCCGCCGATGGCGCCGAGGAAGATCGTGTAGCAGATGGCGATCACGAGGGTGAGCTGGCCGAGGCTGCCGAGCGCGGCGAACAGTTCGGCGCCCGCGTAGGCACCGAACGCACCCGCGAGGATCAGGAGAAAGGCCAGCTTGAAGTCGACCTGCCCGCGTCGCCAGTAGGTGAGGGCGCCGGAGGTGGAGCTGGCGACGATCTGCGGCGTCACCGAGGCGACGGCGACGGCGGGAGGGATGCCGGAGAAGATGAGCAGCGGCGTCATCAGGAAGCCGCCGCCGACGCCGAAGAGGCCGGAGATGAGCCCCACCGCCGCCCCCATGGCGAGAACGAGCAGGACGCTGACGGGCATCTCCGCGATCGGCAGGTAGAGTGTCACGCGCGATTACCCTCGCTCGAACGGCGCAGAGCCCCGGGGATCAGGGCAGGGCGACGGCAACGAAGGCGCCGCGGAACAACGAGAGGACCGCGCGCAGGACGCCCTTCACGACGCGGAAGGCGACCAGCCCGACGACCCAGGCGACGAAACTGTAGAGAAAGCCGACGAGGAGGCGAAGGCCCCGCATGGTGACGCGGAAGGCGCGCAGGGTGAATTTGCCCGTCAGCTCCGCGACGGCGCGGCTGCGGCGGCCGAAGCGGCTGGTGAAGGTCGCGAGTTCGGTCGCGTCGTCGGTCGTCTTCACGTAGCGCATCAGGCGGACGGCCTCGGCCGGACCGGCATTGCCGGCCATGGTCGAGACGGCGCCCAGCGTCGTCTTCAGCTCGGCGCGGGCGAGGCCTCGGGGGACGTCGTCCATCGCCCGGCGCGTGCGCACGACCACCGGGCCGGCGCTGGCGACGGCGGTGTCGGCCGGGCGGCCGGCGGCGCGGGCGAGCTTGACGAGGCGTGCCGCGAACGCGGTGGTGAGGTTGCCGGTGCGCTTGGCGACCTTCAGCACCGAGATCCCGGCCTTGAGGACGAGCGAGCCGCCGCCGGTCGCGAGGGTCACCCCCTCGGCCGCGAGGCCGACGGCGGCGAGTGTCAGCAGAAACTGTGAGTAGTCCTCGCCCACGGCCGCCTTGCCGCCTTCGCGGATGATGTCGCGCACGTCGCCGACGACGGTGAGGTCGGAGACCACGGCGCCGGCGAGGCCCGCGGCGGAATCGGCATGGCCGGTGATGTAGGCGCCGGCGAAGTCGCCGGCGTTGCGCAGGACGGTCTGCACCGGGCTCTGCGCGTCGACGAGGGCGGCCGCGGTCTGAGGCGCGACGGGTTTGCCCAGCTCGTCCGCAAGCTCGGCGTACTGGACGGCGCCGGCGATGTCGTCCTCGGCGAGGGCGGCGCGCACCTTCTCGTCCAGCGTGTCGCCGGGGGTGGCGGCTTGCAGCTCGCGGCGGATCTCGCGTTCCTCGAAGCCGGTGTAGAGTCGAGGAGCGGCGAGCGCCAGGAAGGCGACAGTGCCGATCGACAAGACCGTGGCGGCGGGGATGATGCGCATCGCTCGTCTGTTGTTGGTCGCAACTGGGTCAATGGTGGGGTCGGCGGTCCCGCTCGGGCACCGTCCGTTCAGCCTATCACACTCTCACCGCGGGGCGAGGGGGCTCGCCGCATTCAAGGCACCGCTGCGGGGCCTTGCCGCGGAGCCGCCCGCATCGCGCCGCGCCTCGCCGAAGCCTCCGGCGGGGCCGCCCGGCCCCTCGCGCATGCGGGCCGGGCGGTCCAATCCGTGCTCCCTACGCGAGACAGTTCGAGAGCTCGTGAAGCATTGCGGGTCCGATCTGAAAATATGCTGAACGAACTCGTTTGACGCTCCCCGGCGCGCGTGGCACTCGACGGCGTCATCAGGAGGGAGCGCAGATGGGCGATCTATTGGCGGCTGTTCGGCCGGCAGCACAGCGGACGCCGATTTCGGGGATCATCCGCACGGCCAACTACGGACGCGCCAAGGGGCCGGACGTCATTCCGCTGTGGGCCGGCGAGGGCGACCTGCCGACCCCGCGGTTCATCGCCGAGGCCGCCGCCAAGGCCCTGTACGACGGCGAGACCTTCTACACCCACTCGCGCGGCATCCCCGAGTTGCGCGAGGCGATCGCCGGCTATTACGAGGATCAGTTCGGCCGCCCGTTCGATCCGGATACCTTCTTCGTCACCGGCTCGGGCATGCAGGCGATCCAGCTCTGCGTCGCGCTGACGGTGGGGCACGACGAGGAGATCCTCATCCCGACCCCGTCGTGGCCCAACGCGGCCGGCGCGTCGACGGTGATCGGCGCCAACCCGGTCGTCGTGCCGATGGACGAGGACGGGGGGCGCTGGGTGCTGACGGTTGAGGCGCTGGAGCGGGCGCTGACGCCGCGCACGCGGGCGATCTTCATCAACTCCCCCGCCAACCCCACCGGCTGGACGGCGACGCGCGAGGAGATGGAGGCGTTGCTCGCCTTCGCCCGCGCCAACGAGCTCTGGATCATCGCCGACGAGATCTACTCCCGCTACATCTGGACCGGCGCCACCCGCGCGCCCTCCTTCCTCGACATCGCCGAGGCGGACGACCGCATCCTGTGGGTCGGCACCTTCTCCAAGAACTGGGCGATGACGGGCTGGCGCATGGGGTGGATCCACGCCCCGCTGGCGCTGAAGCAGACGCTTGAGAACCTCATCCAGTATTCCACCTCGGGCGTCGCTCCGTTCATGCAGCGCGCGGGCATCGCCGCGATCAACGACGGCGAGTGGTTCGTCAAGTCGATGATCGAGCGGGCGCGGGAGGGGCGTGACATCGTCTCGGAGGCGCTCGGCGGGCGCAACCGTGTGGTGTATGCGCCGCCGGACGGGGCGCTCTATGCCTTCTTCAAGGTTGCAGGAATCGAATCGTCTCAGGAAGCGGCCTTCAAGTTGATCGACGAAGCAATGGTCGGGACGGCTCCGGGGACCGCTTTTGGGGAAAACGGGGAAGGATATGTTCGAGTGTGCTTTTTGCGCAGCAAGGACAGTCTGAGCACCGCGATGACCAGAATCGTCAATTATCTCGATAGCTTAGGGTGACCAAAGAGGGCACATTTCGGCCATAATTCGAGAAATCTTGCTGCAAGGCTTGCGCGAGGCTTGCCGCAACCGTCGAGTGTGTATTCTCGGTTATCCCCGTACGGCAGGAATTGTGCGACAGTGGTGTCGCTCCTCCCTCAACTGGGGTTCGGCCACTGGTCGGACCCCTTTTTCCTTTCCGTTTTTCCGTTCCGTGGTGGCGATTGATCGCCCGCGGCGCATTGCGTTCGCGCGGCGGGCGGGTCATATCCCCCCGGCCAGCCGGTCGGACGGCCGCTCCGACAAGGTCGAAAGGCCGTCGGGGAGGAAAGTCCGGGCTCCACGGAAACACGGCGCCGGGTAACGCCCGGCGGGGGTGACCCCAGGGAAAGTGCCACAGAAATCAGACCGCCGGCGGGTTCGCCCGCCGGTAAGGGTGAAACGGTGGGGTAAGAGCCCACCGCGGAGGCGGCAACGTCTCCGGCACGGCAAACCCCGCCGGGAGCAAGACCGCATAGGGGTGGTGGCGCGTTTCCGGCCATAACCACCCGGGTGGGTCGCAGGAGGCGTCCGGCAACGGGCGTCCCAGATGAATGGTCGTCACGTGAGGGTTCGCCCTCGCCATACAGAACCCGGCTTACAGACCGGCTGGCAAACCTCTCCTCGTTAACTCTGATCGGGCCGCCGCGCCCGGCGCGCGGTCGCGTCGCCGCGCCGGGCGAGGGCGGACGCGCGGCCGCGTCGCCGCGCGCCGGTGGCCGGTGCCGCGCATGGGAGGGCATGGGGCCGCGGCTGGGATCGCGTGGGCCTGCGGCATGGGATGGTTTGGGCCGGTCCCCCCTTTTCGACCCCGCCCACGCGCCCTGCACCTGCGATTATCTGACACGCGACCGCGCACAAGCAGTCGGCGTCGCACCCGCCAGGACGCACGTGGGGTCGTTCGGGATGGCGAATCGGATGGCTCCGAAGGGGCGTTGGGGCTTGAAAATGCCGCAGAATGTGCGGATATTTCTCACCGTTGCAGGATCGTCACACCTGGCCCAGGTCGTTCGAATGCGACCGGTTTGGTAAATCGTTTCGTTGACGCCCATGGGAGCCCATGGTATCCCAAATCATCCCGTCACGGAGCGGTGCGGGAAACCTGACGGGCGGTGACAAGGCCGCCAGCGTAGGAGCTGGGGTGGCCGGGTTCGTCTCGAACTTCACGAACAAGCTCGACGCAAAAGGGCGCGTATCCATACCCGCGCCCTTTCGATCGGCCTTGGCGAAGGACGGGTACGACGGCCTCTACTGCTACCGTTCCTTCACCGCTCCCACAGTCGATGCGGGAGGGTTTCAATTGCTGAACGTTCTCGAGTCTCGACTGGCAGACTTCGATCCCATGACCGAAGAGCACGAAGCCTTGGCGATGACCTTCTACGGGGCCTCCGAGCAGCTCCGGATCGACAGTGAAGGCCGCGTCGTCTTCACCGATACGATCCGCAAGCACGCCGGCATCGACAAGGAAGTCGTGTTCGTCGGCATGAACTACAAGTTCCAGATCTGGACGCCCGAGAAGTACGAAGAGCACCGCCAGGCCTCGCAGGCCCGTGCCCTCGAAGTGATGCGTCAGGCGGGCAGCCGTGGCCGCGCCCGCGCCGCCGGCGGCGGCGGGCTCAGCCTCGCGGAGATGATGGGGCAGCGCCCCCCCGGCCCGGAGAGCCCGGACCGATGACGGCGGATCGGGAGAGCGCCCCATCCGCGCACATCCCCGTCATGCTCGCCGAAGTGATGGCCGAACTCGCCCCCAAGCCGGGCGAGCGCATCGTCGACGCAACGTTCGGCGGCGGCGGCTACACGCGTGCCATCCTGGGGGCCGGCGCCCAGGTGATCGGCATCGACCGCGATCCGGACGCCGTCGCCAGAGGCCGGGCCATCACCGAGCCGGGCTTCACCATGGTCGAAGGCACCTTCGGCGCGATGGACACGCACCTCGCCGCCCTCGGTCTCGAGACGGTGGACGGCGTGGTGCTCGACGTCGGCGTCTCGTCGTTCCAGCTCGACCAGGCCGAACGCGGCTTCTCCTTCCGCTTCGACGGCCCGCTCGACATGCGTATGGGCGCAGACGGGCCGACGGCGGCGGACATCTGCAACCGGGCCGACGTGTCGGACCTCGCCCACCTCCTGCGCACCTTCGGCGAGGAGCGGCACGCCGGCCGCGTCGCCCGCGCGATCGTCGCCGCCCGCCCGCTGGCGAGCACGGCCGAACTCGCCGCGGTGTGCGAGCGGGCGCTCAAGCCCGGCCCCGGCATCCACCCCGCCACGCGCACCTTCCAGGCGCTGCGGATCGCGGTGAACGACGAGCTGAACGAACTCGCCCGCGGCCTCGCCGCCGCCGAACGCATCCTGTCCAACGGCGGCCGCCTCGTCGTCGTCGCCTTCCACTCGCTGGAGGACCGCATCGTGAAGCGCTTCCTCGCCGAACGCGCCGGCGCCGGCGGCGGCTCGCGCCACATGCCGGTCGTCTCCGGTCCCGCGGCGAGCTTCGCGCCGTCGGCCAAGCGGGCGTTGTCGGCCGGCGAGGCGGAGGCCGCCCGCAATCCGCGCGCCCGCTCGGCCAAGCTGCGTGCCGCCACGCGCACCGACGCGCCGGCCCTCCCACTCGACCTCACCGCCCTCGTTCCGAACGTTCGGCTGAAAGGGATCTGATGATGAAGCGCCCGGTCCGCTTCGCGGCCCTCGTCCTCGCCATCTCGACCGCGACCGTCAGCGCGGCCGCCGTCTTCGTGATGAAGAAGGAGGCAGAGCGCGATGCGTTCGCAATCCGTGAACTGAATCGAAAGATTGCCGCCGAGCAGCAGAGAATCAGCGAACTTAGGGCCGAGTGGGGCGCACTCGACAATCCGCAGCGCCTGCAGGCCCTGGTCGACCGGCACGCAGACGTCCTGCGGCTGAAGCCGATCGAGGGCAAGCAGATCGCCACGGTGCGCGACGTCGCCGCGGCCATTCGCGAGAACAGGAAGGGGGGCGAGGAATGAGGCGCAGTTCAGTTCGCAACGACGGGTCCCGCGGGCGCATCGCGCTCCTCCTCCTGGGTTGCGTCGCGATCCTCGGCGTCATCTCGGCGCGCCTCGTCACGCTGGCGTCGGCCCCCGCCGTCGCCGCCTCGCTCTACGCCGCCTCGCCGCAGGACGATGTCCAGGCCGCCCGGCCCGACATCGTCGACCGCAACGGCGAAGTGCTGGCGACCGACCTCGCCACCGCGTCGCTCTACGCCGAGCCGCGCAACATCACCGACGTCGACGAGGCGGTGGACCTGCTGACGCGCGAGATCCCGGAGCTGAACGCCGACAAGCTGCGCGAAGAGCTGTCGACCGATCGCGGCTTCATCTGGTTGCAGCGCGAGGTTTCCGGCCGCAAGCGCGAGGCGGTGCACAACCTGGGCATCCCCGGCATCGGTTTCCTGACCGAGACGAAACGCTTTTATCCCGGCGGCTCGACGGTGGGCCACATCGTCGGCCACACCAACATCGACAATGCCGGCATCGCGGGTATGGAGAAGACGATCGACGGCGGCGGCCTTTCGGCGTTGCAGCTGACGGGTCTCGCGCGCAAGGGGCGGGACCTGGCGCCGGTGCGGCTCTCGGTGGACCTTCGCGTGCAGCATGCGGTGCGGGACGAGCTGTCGCGCGCCATCGAGCGCTACCAGGCGCTGGCGGCCATCGGGATCATCCTCGACGCCAAGACGATGGAAGTCGTCGCGATGACCTCGCTGCCGGACTACGACCCCAACGACCCCGCCCAGGCGCTGGAGGAGGTGCGGATGAACCGCGCCATGGCCGGCGTCTACGAGATGGGCTCGGTGTTCAAGACCTTCACCCTGGCGATGGGCCTCGATTCGGGCATCATCACCCCGTCGAGCCGGATCGACGCGCGCGGCAAGCTCCAGATCGGCAAGTACGCCATCGGCGACTTCCACGGCAAGAACCGCGTGCTGACGGCGGCGGAGGTGTTCCAATACTCCTCCAACATCGGCTCCTCGCGCATCGCGCTGATGCTCGGGCCGGAGCGGCAGAAGGCCTACTTCAAGTCCTTCGGCTTCCTCGACCGGCTGGAGTCGGAGCTACCGGAGGCGGCGATGCCGCTGGTGCCCTCGTCCTGGCCCAAGATCACCCAGGCGACGACCTCGTTCGGTCACGGCATCTCGGTGACGCCGATGCACACCGCGGTCGCCGCCGCGGCGATGATCAACGGCGGCATCTACGCGCCGCCGACCTTCTACCCGCGCTCCGAGGCGGAAACGATGCGCATCGGCCGCCGGGTGATCTCGCCGCAGGCCTCGCAGCAGATGCGCGCGCTCTTCAAGCTGAACGGCGAGGAAGGGTCGGGCCGCAGCGCGCTGGTGCCCGGCTACAGCGTCGGCGGCAAGACCGGCACGGCCGAGAAGGCCTCCAAGGGCGGCTACAACAAGAACAAGCGCTTCAACTCCTACCTCGCCGCCTTCCCGATCGACGACCCGCAGTACGTGGTCCTGGTCGTGCTCGACGAGCCGAAGCCGGAAGAGGGCAAGCACTACGCGACCGCCGGCTGGAACGCCGCGCCGACGGTGGCCAACGTCATCTCGCGCGTCGGCCCGATGCTGCACGTCGAGCCGCGCTTCCCCGAGAACGAGGCGGTCGAGCGCGCCATCACCGTCGCCTACCAGGAGTAGATGCCATGCGGCTCGGCGACCTCGCGCCGGACCTGATCGGAGCCGACCCCGCGCTCGACATCGTCGGCGTGACGGCGGATTCGCGCCGCGTCGGCCCCGGCGTGCTGTTCGCGGCGCTCAAGGGCGCACGGCTCGACGGGACGGCCTTCATCGCCGATGCGGTCGCGGCGGGGGCGGTCGCCGTTCTGGTCGCGGCGGAGGCCGAGGTGCCGGCCGGGGCGGCCGGCGACGTGCCGGTGCTGCGCGATGCCGATCCGCGCCGCCGTTTGGCGGTGATGGCCGCGACCCTGGCGGGGCCGCAGCCGGACGTCGTCGTCGCCGTCACGGGTACGGCGGGCAAGACCTCGGTCGCCGAGTTCACACGGCAGATCTTCGCTCGCGCGGGCCACAAGGCGGTCTCCATCGGCACGATCGGAATTCGCGGCGCGGTGGACGTGCCGGGAGGGTTGACCACGCCCGATCCGGTCGCGCTCGCCGGCCGCCTCGCCGCGCTGGCGCACGACGGGGTGACGCACGTCGCGCTGGAGGCCTCGAGCCACGGCATCGACCAGCGCCGGCTCGACGGGGCGCGGCTGACCGCGTCCGCCTTCACCAACATCGGCCGCGACCATCTCGACTATCACGCCACGCCCGAGGCCTACCTCGCGGCCAAGCTGCGCCTGTTCGAGACGCTGCAGCCCGACGCCACCATGACCGTCGTCAACCCGGACGCGCCGGGGGCGGACGCGGTGCTCGCCGTCGCGGCCGAAGCGTACACGGTGGGTCGACACGGGTCCGGCCTCACACTGGTGACGGCGACGCGCACCGGGACGGGGGCGCACCTCGTCCTCCAGGGCATGGCGCGGCACGAGGTCGACCTGCCGCTGATCGGCGAGTTCCAGATCGACAACGCGCTGGTCGCGGCGGGCCTCGCCATCGTCTCCGGCGTGCCGGAGGCCGAGGCGGTGGCGGCGCTGGCGCACCTGAAGGGCGCGCCGGGGCGGCTGGAACTCGTCGGCCGTGCCAACGGGGCGCCGGTCTTCGTCGACTACGCCCACAAGCCTGACGCAATCACCGCCGCGCTCACCGCGCTACGTTCGGATGTGTCGGGCAGACTTGTCATTGTCGTCGGAGCGGGCGGGGACCGTGACCCCGGAAAGCGACCCCTGATGGGGAAGGCGGCGGCGGCGATCGCCGACGTCGTGATCGTGACCGACGACAATCCCCGGAGCGAGGATCCCGCCGCCATTCGTGCGGCGGTCCGCTCCGGGGTGCCCGATGCGATCGAGATCGCGGACCGGGGCGAGGCGATCGCCGCGGCAGTGGCGATGCTCGGCGAAGGCGACGCCCTCGTGGTGGCCGGCAAGGGCCACGAGCAGGGACAATATGTCGGCGATCGGGTGATCCCGTTCAGCGACCATTCCGCCGTCAGGGCGGCTATAGCGGCGCTATGACAGCCATCTGGACCCTCGGCGAACTGGCCGACGCCGCGCAGGGCAGCCTCTCCGGCGCACCGCGCGACACCGACGTGACGGGCATCTCCATCGATACCCGTACCCTGCAACCGGGCGAAGCCTTCTTCGCCATCGTCGGCGTGACGATGGACGCCCACCAATTCGTGCCCGCGGCGCTCGGCGCCGGTGCCGCCGCGGCGGTGATCTCGCACGGCGAGGCCGCCCCGTGCGTGCGGGTCGACGACGTGCTGGCCGCGCTCGGGCGGGTCGGCGTCGCGGCGCGCGGGCGGCTCGCAGGGGGGACGCCGGTGGTGGCCGTCACCGGATCGGTCGGCAAGACGGGCACCAAGGAGATGCTGCGGCTCGCCTTCGCCAGCGGCGGCCCCGTGCACGCCTCCGCCGCCTCTTACAACAATCACTGGGGCGTGCCGCTGAGCCTGGCGCGGATGCCCGGCGACGTCGACGCCGCGATCTTCGAGATCGGCATGAACCACGCCGGCGAGATCACGCCGTTGACCCGGATGGTGCGCCCGACGATCGCGATCATCACCCAGGTCGCCGCGGTCCATCTGGAATTCTTCGACAGCGTCGCCGCGATCGCCGATGCCAAGGCCGAGATCTTCAGCGGCCTCGAAGACGGCGGCGTCGCCATCATCCCGGCGGACAACGCGCACACCGAGCGAATGGCCGAGGCCGCGAGCGCGGCGGGCGCCGAGGTGGTGCGCTTCGGCGCCGGCGGCGACGTGACGCTGACCTCGCTGGACGCCGAGGGCAATGCCGTCGCCGACGTCTTCGGCGAGACGATTTACTTCGTGCTGTCGGATCCCGCGCCGCATGTCGCCAACAACGCGCTGGCGGTGCTGGCGGCGCTGTCCGTGGCGGGCTGGGACGTCGCCGCAGGCGCGGAGGCGCTCGAGGCATGGTCGGCGCCGAAGGGCAGGGGACGGCGCGTGCGCCTGCGGCCGGCCGGCGGCGAGGCGGTGCTGCTCGACGACTGGTTCAACGCCAACCCCTCGTCCGTCGGCGCGGCGATCGCGACGCTCGGCCGGGTGCCGGCGAAACGCCGCATCGCCATCCTGGGCGACATGCGCGAGCTGGGGCCGACGGCCGAGGACCTTCACCGTGGACTGGCGCCACTACTGGTCGATGCCGACGTGAGAATCATCCACACAGTTGGAGAGATGACAAAACATTTGCGCGACGCACTGCCCTACGACCTGCGCGGCATCCACGCCGCCACCGCGCGCGAGCTGGTGGACCAGCTGCCGGAGGTCGAACCGGGCGATGCGCTGCTGGTGAAAGGCTCGAAGGCCATCGGTCTGGGGGCTGTCGTCGAAGCGATCGAAGAACGCTACGGGCTGACCGATGTTTGAGCTTCTTTCCAATCTCTCCGACCAGATCCCGCCGCTGAACGTGTTTCGCTACATCACGTTCCGCACCGGCGGGGCGCTGGTGACGAGCCTCGTCGTCACGTTCATCTTCGGGCCGCGGATGATCCGCGCGCTCAGGCTCCGCCAGGGCAAGGGCCAGCCCATCCGCGAGGACGGGCCGGCGAGCCATCTCCTGACGAAGCGCGGCACGCCGACGATGGGCGGGCTGATGATCCTGTGCGGCCTCGTCATCTCGACGCTGCTGTGGGCGGATCTGGCGAACAAATATGTCTGGGTGATCCTCTACGTCACGCTCGGCTTCGGCGCGATCGGCTTCTACGACGACTACCTCAAGGTCTCGAAGGCGTCGCACAAAGGCTTCTCCGGCAAGGTGCGCCTCGCCATCGAGTTCCTGATCGCCGGCAGCGCCGCGACGATCATGATGTACCTCGAGACGCCGGCGCTGGAATCGGCGCTCACCTTCCCCTTCTTCAAGGGCCTGATCCTCAACCTAGGCGTGTTCTTCCCGGTGTTCGCGGCGTTCGTCATCGTCGGCTCCGGCAACGCGGTGAACCTGACCGACGGGCTCGACGGGCTCGCCATCGTCCCGGTGATGATCGCGGCCGGCTCGTTCGGCGTCATCGCCTACCTCTCCGGTAACGCGGTGTTCGCCGACTACCTTCAGATCCACAACGTGGTCGGCGTCGGCGAGATCGCGGTGGTCGCGGGGGCGGTGATCGGCGCCGGGCTCGGCTTCCTGTGGTTCAACGCGCCGCCGGCGGCGATCTTCATGGGCGACACCGGCTCGCTGGCGCTGGGCGGCATGATCGGCGCCATCGCGGTCGCCACCAAGCACGAGATCGTGCTCGCCATCATCGGCGGCCTCTTCGTGCTGGAGGCGGTGTCGGTCATCATCCAGGTCGCCTCGTTCAAGCTGACGGGCAAGCGCGTCTTCAAGATGGCGCCGATCCACCACCACTTCGAGCAGCTCGGCTGGACGGAGCCGCAGGTCGTGATCCGCTTCTGGATCATCGCCTTCGTCCTGGCGCTGATCGGCCTGTCGACGTTGAAGCTGAGATGATCCCCGTCACCACATACGAGGGCAAGCGGGTCGCCGTGTTCGGCCTCGGCGGGTCGGGGCTGGCGACGGCGCAGGCGCTGGCCGCCGGCGGCGCGGCCGTGATCGCCTGCGACGACAAGCGCGAGAAGATGGCCGCCGCCGAAGCCGTGGGCCTGCCGACCGGCGATCTGCGCGTCGCCGATTTCTCCGGCTTCGATGCGCTGGTGCTGTCCCCCGGCGTGCCGTTGACGCACCCGGCGCCGCACTGGACGGTGGAGCGGGCGCACGCGGCGCAGATCCCCGTGGTGGGCGACATCGAGCTGTTCGACGGCGAGCGGCGGGCGCGCCACCCGGACCTGCGCCTCGCGGCGATCACCGGCACCAACGGCAAGTCGACGACGACGGCGCTCCTCGGCCACCTGCTGACGGCGATGGGCGAGGCGGCGCAGGTCGGCGGCAACATCGGCCGCCCGGTGCTCGACCTCGACGCGGTCCCCGGCATCGCCGTCGTCGAGTGCTCGTCCTACCAGATCGACCTGGCGCCGAGCCTGACGCCGGACGTCGGCGCGCTCCTCAACCTGTCGCCCGACCACATCGACCGGCACGGAACGTTCGAGAACTACGCCGCCATCAAGGGGCGCCTGATCGCGGCCAGCCGGCAGGCCGTCGTCGGCACGGACGATCGCACCACCGCCCGCATCGCCGAGGAATTCGCCGCCGGCGGCAAGCCGGTGCGCCGCGTCGGCCTCCTCTCCCACGAGGGCGAGCTGCGCCGCCTCGCCCCGTCGGGCGTGGGCGCGGTGGGCGAGCGGCTCTTCGCGGTCGAGGCCGGGGCGCGGCGGGAGGTCGGCTCGCTCGCCGGCATCGCCTCTCTGCGCGGCCGGCACAATGCGCAGAACGCCGCCGCGGCGCTGGCAATGGCCGCCGCACTCGGCTTCGATCCGGCGGAGGCGGCGCGGCACCTCGCGACCTTCCCCGGCCTGCCGCACCGCATGGAAGAGGTCGGCCGCGCGGGCGAGGTGATCTTCGTCAACGATTCGAAGGCGACCAACGCGATGTCGTCGGCGCAGGCGCTCGCCGCGTTCGAGAACATCCACTGGATCGTCGGCGGCGTCGCCAAGGAGGGGGGCGTCGAGAGCCTTGTTTCGTTCGCGCCGCGGATCGCCAATGCCTACCTCATCGGCGAATCCACCGAGCTCTTCGAGCGGCAGCTGCGCCACCACGTTCCGACGGTGCGCTGCCACACGCTGGCGACCGCGCTCGACGTCGCCGCGCGCGCCGCGGCCGGCAAAGGCGGCGTCGTCTTGTTGTCGCCGGCCTGCGCCTCGTTCGACCAGTTCCGCTCGTTCGAGCACCGCGGCGACGTGTTCCGGGACCTCGTGGCGGCCCGACTGTCGAAGGAGACGGCCTGATGGTGAGCAGAGCCGAAACCACCGCGTTCGCCCGTTGGTGGTGGACGATCGACAAGACGCTCCTGTTCTCGCTGCTGGCGCTGATCTCGGTCGGCCTGGTGCTGTCCTTCGCCGCGTCGCCGCCGGTGGCCGAGCGCAACGGCTACGGCACCTATCACTTCGTCATCCGCCACTTCGTGTTCGCGGTGCCGGCGGTCATCACGCTGATCGCCGTGTCGTTCTTCACGCCGCGTCAGGTGCGCCGCGCCTCGCTGATCCTGTTCGCCGGCGCGCTGGTGATGATCATCCTCACCCTCTTCATCGGCGTCGAGGTGAAGGGGGCGCGGCGGTGGATCGGCTTCGGCGGCCTCACGATGCAGCCGGCCGAGTTCATCAAGCCGGCCTTCGTGGTGATCACCGCGTTCCTCCTGTCGGAGGGCGCGCGGCGGCCGGACCTGCCGGGGCGGCTCCTGGCGGTCTTCCTGCTGGCCGTCGTCATCGCGCCGCTGGTGGCGCAGCCGGACTTCGGCCAGGCTATGCTGATCTCGATCACCTGGAGTGCGATGATCTTCCTCGCCGGCCTCCAGTGGCGCTGGGTGTTCGCGCTCGGCCTGTCGGGCGTCGGCGGCATCGTGTCGGCCTATCTCTACCTGCCGCACGTCACCAACCGCGTGAACTCGTTCCTCAACCCGGACACCGCCGACAACTACCAGGTCGACCGATCGATCGAGAGCTTCCTGCGCGGCGGTTGGTTCGGCGCCGGGCCGGGTGAAGGCATCGTCAAGCGCTCGCTGCCGGACAGCCACACCGACTTCGTCTTCGCCGTCACGGCGGAGGAGTTCGGCATCGCGATGTGCCTCGTCATCGTCGCGCTGTTCGCCGCCATCGTGCTCAAGGGCCTGTCCCGCGCCTTCCGCGAGGAGGACGAGTTCGTGCGCCTCGCGCTGTCGGGGCTCATCCTGCTGTTCGGCGGTCAGGCGTTCATCAACATGGCGGTGAACCTGCAACTGATGCCGGCCAAGGGCATGACCTTGCCGTTCGTGTCCTACGGCGGCTCGTCGCTGACGGCGGTCGCCATCGGCATGGGGTTTGCGCTGGCGCTCTCCCGTCGCCGTCCGGGCCGCGTGCGCTTCACCGAATCGCGCCGGATCACCGAGGCGTTCGCGTGAGGATGATGCTCGCGGCCGGCGGGACCGGTGGACACCTCTTCCCGGCCGAGGCGTTGGCGCTCGTCCTGACGCGCCGCGGCCACAAGGTCGTGCTCGTCACCGACGCCCGCGCCGAGGCGCTGGTCGACACCTTCCCCGCCGAGCGCGTGCATTTCGTCCCCTCCGCGACGCTGACGGGCAAGAACCCGGTCGCGCTCGCCCGGATGGCGGTCGCCAACGGTGCCGGGTTCATGCGCTCCATGCGGATCGTGCGCGGCTTCCGGCCGGACGTGGCGGTCGGCTTCGGCGGCTATCCGACGCTGCCGCCGCTGTCGGCGGCGCGGGCGCTGAAGGTGCCGCTGGTGGTGCACGAGGCGAACGCGGTGATCGGCCGCGCCAACAAGAGTCTCGCCCGCCACGCCCACGTCGCGACCAGCTTTCCCGAGGTGCGCGGCATCCAGGGCGCGCTGTCGGAAACGCATGTCGGCATCCCGGTGCGTGAAGCGGTGGTTGCCGCCGCCGCGCCCTACGAAGCGCCGGCCGACTCGTTCCGCCTGCTCGTCTTCGGCGGCAGCCAGGGCGCGCGGGTCTTCGCCGATCTCGTGCCCCCCGCGATCGCGCTCCTTTCGCAGGAGCAGCGGGCGCGCCTTCGCATCGTGCAGCAGTGCCGGCCGGAGGACATGGACCGCGTGCGCGCCGCCTATGCGCCGCTGCTGGAGGGCTTCGAGCTGGCGCCTTTCTTCAAGGATCTGCCGGCGCGCATCGCCGCGGCGCACCTCGTCGTGTCGCGCTCCGGCGCGTCGACGGTGGCGGAGCTTTCGATCATCGGCCGCCCCGGCCTGCTGGTGCCGCTTCCGGGCGCGCTCGACCAGGACCAGGCCCACAACGCCGACGCGTTGGCCGCGCTCGGTGGGGCCCGGCGGCTGGACCAGAAGGCGATGACGCCGGAAGTGCTCGCCGCCGAACTGACCTCGCTCATGACCGACCCGGCGCGTCTCGCCGGCATGGCCGCCGGCGCGACCGGGCTCGCCAGGCCCGACGCCGCCGAGCGCCTCGCCGACCTCGCCGAGCGCATCGCCGCAGGAGACACGCCATGATCGCCCCGCTGAAGATGACCACCGCCATCGGGCCGGTCCATTTCGTGGGCATCGGCGGCATCGGCATGTCGGGCATCGCCGAGGTGCTGCTGAACCTCGGCTACCGCGTCCAGGGCTCGGACATCGCCGAGAGCGCCAACGTGCTGCGCCTGCGCGAGAAGGGGATCCCGGTCTCCATCGGCCATGCGGCGGAGAACCTCGGCGAGGCGACGGTCGTCGTCGTCTCCTCGGCGGTGAAGCGCGACAATCCGGAGCTGATGGCCGCCCGCGCGCGGCTCCTGCCGGTGGTGCGCCGGGCGGAGATGCTGGCCGAGCTGATGCGCCTGAAGC
This sequence comes from Acuticoccus sp. I52.16.1, assembly GCF_022865125.1. NCBI lineage: Bacteria > Pseudomonadati > Pseudomonadota > Alphaproteobacteria > Hyphomicrobiales > Amorphaceae > Acuticoccus > Acuticoccus sp. I52.16.1. The sequence continues at coordinate 3,883,003 of NZ_CP094828.1, forward strand.
AGGCGATCGCCGTCGGCGGCACCCACGGCAAGACGACGACGACCTCGCTGGTGGCGACCCTCCTGGAAGCGGGCGGGCTCGACCCGACGGTCATCAACGGCGGCATCATCAACGCCTACGGCACCAACGCGCGGCTCGGCGCGGGGGACTGGCTGGTCGCCGAGGCGGACGAGAGCGACGGCACTTTCGTCAAGCTCCCGGCCGACATCGCCATCGTCACCAACATCGACCCCGAGCACCTCGACCACTACGGCGACTTCGACGGCGTGCGCGCCGCCTTCCGCCAGTTCGTCGAGAACGTGCCGTTCTACGGTTTCGCGGTGATGTGCATCGACCATCCGGAAGTGCAGGCGATGGTCGGCCGCATCGAGGACCGGCGCATCATCACCTACGGGCAGAACCCGCAGGCGGACGTGCGCTTCATGAACGTGCGGCCCGGCCCGCGCACCGTGTTCGACGTCAGGATCACCGACCGTGTGACCGGCGGGGTGGGGCTGATCGAGGGCCTGTCGCTGCCGATGCCGGGGATCCACAACGTCGCCAACGCGGCCGCGGCCGTCGCGGTCGCCGACCGGCTCGGGATCGACGCGGAGGACATTCGCCGCGGGCTCGACGGGTTCCGCGGCGTCAAGCGGCGCTTCACCCACGTCGGCGACTGGAACGGCGTCGCGATCTACGACGACTACGGCCACCACCCGGTCGAGATCCGCGCGGTGCTGGCGGCGGCGCGGCAGGCGGCGTCGGGCAAGGTCATCGCCGTGGTGCAGCCGCACCGCTATTCGCGCCTCCACTCGCTGTTCGACGACTTCTGCGTCGCCTTCAACGACGCCGACGTCGTCATCGTCGCGGACGTCTACGCCGCCGGCGAAGCGCCCATCGAGGGGGCCGACCGGGACGGGTTGATCGCCGGCCTCGCCGCGCGCGGGCACCGCGACGCACTGGCGCTGCCGGATCAGGCGGCGCTCGCCGGGCTCATTCGCCAGCGGGCCGAACCGGGCGACATGGTCGTCTGTCTCGGCGCCGGTTCGATCACGCAGTGGGCGGCGGCGCTTCCCAAGGAGCTCGCCGCGTGAGCCTGCCCGATCTGACCCCGCTGTTCGCCGACGCCGGAATTCGCGGCCGCATGGAGCCGAACCGCGATCTGGCGGACGTGACGTGGTTCCGCGTCGGCGGTCCGGCGCAGCTTCTCTTCAGCCCCGCCGACGAGGCCGACCTCGCCGCCTTCCTCGAGGTGCTGCCGCGGGACGTGCCGGTCCACGTGCTGGGCCTCGCCTCCAATACGCTGGTCCGCGACGGCGGCGTGCCGGGGGTGGTGATTCGCCTCTCGGCGCGCGGCTTCGGCCGGGTGGACGTCGCCGGTACGCGGATCACCGCCGGCACCGCGCTGCCGGACGTGAGGCTGGCGCGCGCGGCGGCGGACGCGGCGATCGCGGGTCTCGCCTTCTACCGCGGCATCCCCGGTGCGCTGGGGGGCGCGCTGCGGATGAACGCCGGCGCCTACGGGACCGAGACCAAGGACGTGCTCGTCGCCGCACGCGCGGTCGACCGGGCGGGCGTCGTCCACGTGCTGACCAACGCCGATTTCGGCTTCGCCTACCGCCATTCGTCGCTGCCGGCGGACTTCGTCTTCACCGAGGCGACGTTCCAAGGCACGCCCGGCGACCGCGAGGCGATCCTCGCCGAGATGGAGGGAATCACCGCTCGCCGCGAAGAGACGCAGCCGGTGAAGTCCCGCACCGGCGGCTCGACCTTCAAGAACCCGCCCGGCGAGAAGGCCTGGCAGCTTGTCGACAAGGCCGGCTGCCGCGGGCTCACCGTCGGCGGGGCGCAGATGTCGGAGCTCCATGCCAACTTCATGCTCAACCTCGGCGAGGCGACAGCGGACGACCTGGAGCGGCTCGGCGAGACCGTGCGCGGCCGTGTGCGGGAGACGGCGGGTATCACCCTCGAATGGGAGATCAAGCGAATCGGCGTGCCCGCCGGTGACGCGGTCCCCGCCTTCATGGGCAAGGGAGAGGCGGCATGACGCACGTCGCGGTCCTCATGGGCGGCCTGTCGGCCGAGCGGCCGGTGAGTCTCAAGTCCGGCAATGCCTGCGCGGCGGGGCTGGAGCGCGCCGGCTACCGGGTGACGCGGCTCGACGTCGGCCTCGACCTCGTCGAGCGGCTGCTGGCGCTTCAGCCGGACGTCGCCTTCAATGCGCTGCACGGGCCGATGGGCGAGGACGGCGTGGTCCAGGGGATCCTGGAATTCCACAAGATTCCCTACACCCACTCCGGTGTGCTCGCCTCGGCCCTGGCGCTCAACAAAGACCGCGCCAAGGCGGTGATGGCGCGCGCCGGCATCCCCGTCGCCGTGCATGTCGTCACCAACCGATTCGAGGCGGCGCAGCGCCACGTCCTCAAGCCGCCATACGTGGTGAAGCCGGTCAACGAAGGGTCCTCGTTCGGCATCGTCATCGTGCCGGAAGGGGCCAATCGGCCGCCGGCGGAATTAACCGCGTCCACCTGGGCCTACGGCGACGAGGTGATGGCCGAGCAGTACGTCGCCGGGCGCGAGCTGACGTGCGCCGTCATCGGCGATAAGGCCTCGGATATCATCGACGTGGTGCCTGTGAGCGAAAGCTTCTACGGCTACGACGCCAAGTACAGTCCAGGCGGGTCAGAGCACATTTTGCCGGCCCGAATTAAACCAAATATTTACCAGGATATACAAAAGTTCACTCTGTTGGCTCATCGGGCCTTGGGGTGCCGCGGAGTCTCTCGTGCAGACTTTCGGTACGATCCGGACAGAGACGAACTCGTGTGCCTCGAAGTCAATACTCAGCCTGGAATGACGGAAACTAGCTTGGTTCCTGAAATGGCCGCCCATGCGGGGATGAGCTTCGAGGCGCTGGTCGCTTCGATGGTGGAGGATGCGTCATGCCTGCGGTGACACCGCGCGCGATCAATCCCCGTCTGGCGGGGCCCTGGCCGACGCGGCTTCTCACCGCGGCCGTGCTGGTCGGCTCCTGCGGTGCGGGCCTCGCCTATTCGCAGGACCCCAGCCACGCGATCGACGCGGTCGGCCGTGCCAGCGGGTTCGAGGTGCGGGGGCTGGAGCTGAACGGGCAGAACAAGACCTCGATCAGCTCCATCGTCGCCACCGCGAGCCTGGCGCCGGGTGCCAGCATCTTCACCGTCGACGCCGAGGGTCTGCGCGAGCGGGTCGAGCGGCTGCCGTGGGTGGAGCGGGCCTCGGTGCGCAAGGTGCTTCCGGGGACCGTGCAGCTCGAGATCGAAGAAGCCGAGCCGTACGCCCGCTGGCGCACCGAGACGGGTGTGAAGCTGATCGCCCGCGACGGCACGGTCCTGTCCGACACGGTGGCCCGCGAGTTCCTCGACCTGCCGCTGATCGCCGGGCAGGGCGCCAACGCGCTCGCCGAGGACGCGGTCGCGCTGCTCGACGCCAACCCGCTCTATCAGATCCGCACGCAGGCCGCGGTGCTCGTCGGCGAGCGCCGCTGGGACCTCGTGCTCGACACCGGCGCCACCGTGATGCTTCCGGAAATCGACCCGTCCGCCGCGCTCGACCGGCTGGCCGACCTCGAGATGAAGGGCGCCATCACCATGGAGCCCGTCATCGTCGACATGCGCCTCGCCGATCGCACGGTGATCGAACTCGACCCGAAGGACGCCAACGAACTCTACATCGCGCCCGAGGAGGAGCACCGCTTCGAGGAGCCGGCCGACCTCCTCGCCGCCGCGATCGCCGAGGCCAGGCGCGAGGACGATCCGCTCGCCGCGGCGATCCGGGAGGCGATGCAATGAACGTGATCGACATGCCCCGCCGCGTCGACCAGAGCCGCTGCCACGTGCCCGCCGGGCGCGGGTCGACGGTGTGCGTCCTCGACGTCGGTTCGACCAAGGTCGCCTGCCTCATCGCCAAGTTGAAGCCGGCGCCGGAGGAAGATCTCTTGACCGGTCGCACGCACGCGATCGAGGTGATCGGCTATGGGTACCAGCAATCGCGCGGTGTGAAGTCCGGCGCGATCGTAAATCTGGACAAAGCGGAGCACGCTATTCGCAGAGCGGTGGATGCCGCAGAGCAAATGGCTGGTCTGACAGTCGAATCGCTTATCGTGGCTCAGACCTCGGGGCGACTCTCTTCTGAGAGCTTCGGCGCCAAGGTGGACCTCGATACAGGCGCGGTTCGAGAGGCGGACATCCGACGGGTGCTCGCCGCCTCGGGGCGCCACCAGATTCCAGACGGACGCATCGCCTTGCACGCCCTCCCCATCGGCTATTCCCTGGACGGACAGGACGGGATCCGTGATCCCCGCGGGATGGTCGGCGACACGCTGGGCGTGGATGTGAACCTCGTCACGTCCGACCGTTCGGCGCAGGACAACCTCGCGCTCCTCATCAACCGCTGCCACCTCGACGTCGACGCGATGGTCGCGACGCCGTACGCCTCGGCGCTCGCCTCGCTGGTCGACGACGAGGGCGAACTCGGCGCCGTGTGCGTCGACATCGGCGGCGGTACCTCCTCCATCGCGATCTTCGCGGACGGCAACCTCGTCCATGTCGATGCGATCGCGATCGGCGGGCACCACGTCACCATGGACATCGCGCAGGGCCTGTCGATCCGCCTGGAAGAGGCGGAGCGGCTCAAGACCCTGCACGGCTCGGCCGTCGCCTCCGGGATCGACGAGCGAGCCATGCTCACCATCCACCCGGTCGGCGAGGAGGACGGCCTGTCGCCGATCCAAATCCCCCGGCTGACCCTCAACACCATCATCCGTCCCCGTGTGGACGAGATCTTGGAAATGATCCGCGACCGGTTGGTGGCGTCCGGCTTCTCCGGGCGAATTGGGCGGCGGATCGTCATGACCGGCGGCGGAAGCCAGCTCACCGGGCTGACCGACGTCGCACGGCACGTGTTTGGCCGACCGGTGCGGATGGGGCGCCCGCTCGGTGTGAAGGGCCTGCCCATCGCAGCGCGGGGGGCGGCGTTCAGCGCCGTCATCGGCCTGCTGATCTACCCGCAGCTCGCCCCCGCGGCCCTCTTCGAGGCCTCGGGACGGTCGACCGGCACCTTTGCCCGGCTCGGCCGCTGGCTGCGCGAAAGCTTCTGACGCGCCCCCCAGGCGCGCCCGACCAGAATACCCGCCTCGAGGCGGGAGAGGGACGCCTCCAGAGGCGTCCGACGAAGAGATCGACCCCGGCCACGGCCGGCACAATGAAGCGCCCGGTGCGGGCATGGGACGAACTACGGGAGACATGAATGTCGTCCATTAATCTGAAAACGCCCGACCTGACTGAGCTGAAGCCGCGGATCATGGTCTTCGGCGTCGGTGGGGCAGGGTGCAACGCCGTCAACAACATGATCGAGGCGGGCCTCGACGGCTGCGACTTCGTCGTCGCCAACACCGACGCGCAGTCGCTGAACCTGTCAAAGTCCGAGCGCGTCATCCAAATGGGTATCGCCGTGACCGAAGGTCTCGGCGCCGGCTCGCAGCCCGACGTCGGCCGTGCCGCCGCCGAGGAGGTCATCGACGAGATCGCCGACCACCTCTCCGGCTCGCACATGGTGTTCATCACCGCCGGCATGGGCGGCGGCACCGGCACGGGCTCGGCCCCGGTGGTCGCCCGCGTCGCTCGCGATCAGGGCATCCTGACGGTGGGTGTCGTCACCCGGCCGTTCCAGTTCGAGGGCATGCGCCGCGCCCGCCTCGCCGAGGCCGGCATCGAGGAACTGGCGCAGCACGTCGACACGCTGATCGTGATCCCGAACCAGAACCTGTTCCGGATCGCCAACGCGCAGACCACCTTCGCCGACGCCTTCGCGATGGCCGATCAGGTGCTCTACTCGGGCGTCGCCTGCATCACCGACCTCATGGTCAAAGAGGGCCTCATCAACCTCGACTTCGCCGACGTGCGCTCCGTGATGCGCAACATGGGCAAGGCGATGATGGGCACCGGCGAGGCGTCCGGCGAGAACCGCGCGATGCTGGCCGCCGAGGCCGCCATCTCCAACCCGCTCCTCGACGAGACCTCCATGAAGGGCGCGCGCGGCCTTCTGGTGTCCGTCGTCGGCGGCAAGGACCTGACCCTCTTCGAGGTCGACGAGGCCACCACCCGCATCCGCGAGGAAGTGGACGACGACGCCAACATCATCTTCGGCGCCACGTTCGACGACTCGCTCGACGGCATCATCCGCGTCTCCGTCGTCGCCACCGGCATCGACCAGGAGCCGATCGAGGATGAAGAGGACGAGCGCCTCGACACCCGCGTCCTGTCCTTCGCCGGTCGCGCCGCGCAGCCGCGCAAGGAGAAGGCCGAGGCCGGCGCTCCCGCCGCGTCCGACGCCAACCAGGTCGCCATCGCCGCGGCGGTCGCCGCCGAGCTCGACGAGTTCGAGGCGGGCCTGGAGCCGATCGAGCAGGCCGACATCATCGAGGACGACGAGGATCTCGACACCGCGATGGACGACGCCGACGACTTCGTCGAGACCGCGCCCCGCGCTCCGCGGGCCCGCGAGGAGGCCGAGCCAGAATACCACGAGGCCGACACCCGTCGTCCGATGGGGATCTTGCGCGGCCTGATCGGGCGCTCGCGCCGCGACGAGGACGACGAGGAGGAGTTCGCTCCGGTCGAGCCTCGCGCCCAGCGTCGCCGCCAGATGCGCGCTCAGCGTCCCGAGGTCGCCCGTCTGCCGGCTCCCGAAGCGTTCGAGGAGGAGGCCGAGGAGCCCCAGCGGCAGCGTCGTCCGCGGTCGCGCGCCGAGGCTCAGGCCCAGACGCGCCGCCAGCGCCGCGACGAGGAGCCGGTGTCCCGCCAGCGCCCCGCGCAGCGCACGACGGACGACGATCAGCTCGAGATCCCGGCCTTCCTGCGTCGTCAGGCGAACTGACACGGCGATGATCGCCATCCGGGTTCCGGCCCGGATGGCGAAACGATAGAGGGAGAGGATGTTCGACGAACCTTCGCTCCCCGCCCGGCGGCTCTCCCGGCCGGTCACCTTTCGCGGCGTCGGCGTCCATACGGGCGCCGACGTCGTTTGCGTCGTGCATCCGGCATCCGGCGCCCATGACGCCGACGGGACGGACGGGGAGGGCGGCATCGTCTTCCACCGCACCGACACCGGCGGCACCGTCGCCGCAGACTGGCGCCACGTCGCCGCGACGCGCCTGCAGACGGTGATCGAGAGTGCCGAGACCTCGGTCGCCACCGTCGAGCACCTGATGAGCGCGATGTCGGCCCTCGGCATCTGGTCGGCGCGGGTCGAGATCGACGGGCCCGAGGTGCCGATCCTCGATGGCAGCGCCGCGCCGTTCCTCGCCGGCCTCGCGGAGGCGAGCGATGTCGCCCCGCCGGGCGGCGCGATCCGCGTCCTGCGGCCGGTCTCGGTGCGGTCCGGCAACGCCTTCGCGGCGCTGCTTCCGTTCCCCACCCGCCGCTTCGACGTCGGCATCGACTTCGCGGACGCCGCGATCGGTATGCAGCGCGCCCTGTTCGACTTCGCGGCCGGGGACTACGGCGCCGAGGTCGCCCCGGCGCGCACCTTCGGCCGGCTGAGGGACATCAAGCGCCTGCGCCGGCGGGGATACGGCCGCGGCGCCTCGCTCGAGAACGCCGTCGCGGTCGACGGGGCGGAGGTGGTCAACCCGGAGGGATTGCGCTTCCCCGACGAGTTCGCGCGCCACAAGCTGCTCGACGCGGTGGGCGACCTGGCGCTGGCCAGAGCGCCGATCATCGGCCTCTATCGCAGCCACCGGGGCGGACACCGGCTGAACTACACGCTGCTGGCGAAGCTCTTCGCCCGCACCGAAAACTTTCAATTGTTGCTAAATTGAAACAGTCGCGGCAGGACGACGGTGAGGGTCGCCCCCCTGACCGGCCCCCCATTGCCCCGTGCCACCGGTGATTGGTATCAGGTCCCCTGTAGAGGTGTGGAGTTCTACGATGGTGATGCGTCTGACTCGGCCGCTTGCGGCCCTGATCCTTGTCGTCGGCCTCGGTGCATGCGGCAGTCGTGTCACCGAGCTGGACTTTGACGAGCGCCCCGCCGACCAACTCTACAACGAGGCCCTCGTCTTGATGAACGAGGGCGACTATCGCACCGCCCAGCTCAAGTTCGAGGAGGTCGACCGCCTTCACCCGCACAGCGATCTCGGTCGCAAGAGCCAGGTGATGCAGGCCTTTGCCAACTATTCGCGCGGGCGCTATACCGACGCGTCGGTCGCCGCCAAGCGCTTCATCGCGCTCAACCCCGGCAGCCCGGACGCGGCCTACGCGCAGTACATCATCGCGATGTCCTACTATCGTCAGATCCCGGACGTGACGCGCGATCAGGACGGCACCCGCCGTGCGCTGGAGGCGTTCGAGGTCCTGATCGAGAAGTATCCCGACTCCGAGTATGTCGACGAAGCGCGCCGCAAATACCAGCAGGTGCAGGACCAGATCGCCGGTCACGAGATGGAGATCGGCCGCTACTACCTGGAGCGGAAGGAAAACCTCGCCGCGATCAATCGCTTCCGCGTCGTGGTCGAGAAGTACCAGCGCACCAACCAGATCGAAGAGGCGCTGTTCCGCCTCACCGAATCCTACTATGCTCTGGGCCTGACCCAGGAGGCGCAGACCGCGGCCGCCGTGCTGGGCCACAACTTCCCCGACAGCCGCTGGTACAAGGACGCCTACACGCTCCTCGAGACGGGCGGGTTCTCGCCCGAGGAGAACAAGTCGAGCTGGATCAGCCGCGCATTCAAGGGCTTCAACGTCCTCTGATCGTGCCCGTCGGCCCGCTCGCCCGCGGCGAGCGGTTTCCTTGCCAGAAGGACCCCAGTGCTCTGAGGACCACGTGCTCTCACGGCTGAACGTACGCAACATCGTCCTGATCGAGGCGCTCGATCTCGACCTCGAGTCGGGCTTCACGGTGCTCACCGGTGAGACCGGCGCCGGCAAGTCGATCCTGCTCGACGCGCTGGCGCTCGCGCTCGGCGGCAAGGCCGACGGCAAGCTGGTGCGTTCCGGCGAGACAACCGGCTCCGTCGCGGCGACCTTTAACGTGCCGCCCACGCACCCCGCCTTCGCCGTCCTCGACGAAATGGGGATCCCGCGCGAGGACGCGCTGATGGTCCGCCGCGTCCTGGGGAGCGACGGTAAGGCGCGCGCGTTCGTCAACGATCAGCCGGTCGGCGTGGGCCTGTTGCGCCAGCTGGGGCCGCTGCTGGTGGAGGTCCACGGCCAGCATTCCGACCGGGCGCTGATGTCGCCCAGCTCGCACCGCCGCCTGCTCGACGCGTTCGGCGGCCTGAGCGGCGAGGCCGCCCGCGTCGCCGTCCTGTGGCAGACGCTGAAAGACGCTGAGGCGGCGCTCGCCGCGCACGAGGCCGCCCTCGAAAAGGCCCGCGAGGAGGCCGACTACCTGCGCGCCTCGGTCGACGAATTGTCCAAGCTCGACCCGGAGCCCGGCGAGGAGGAGCGTCTGTCGTCCCACCGCCAGGCCATGGGCGCGGCGGAAAAGGTCGCCACCGACCTCGAGGAGGCCGCCTCCGCGCTGGAGGGGGCGAAGTCGCCGATCCCCACGCTCGCCGGCGTGCTGCGCAAGCTGGAGCGCAAGGCGAGCGGGGCCGAGGAACAGCTGAACCCGGTGATGGACGCGCTGGCGGCGGCGCTGGATACGCTGGAAGAGGCCCGCTCGACCATCGCCGACGCGCAGCGCTCGCTCGACTTCGATCCCGGCCAGATGGTCGAATTGGAGGAACGCCTGTTCGCGCTGCGGGCCGCCTCGCGCAAGTACAAGGTCGCGGTGGACGACCTCGCCGACCTCGCCAGCCGCATGGCCGACGATCTGGCCGATCTCGAAGCCGGCGAGGTCCGGGGCGACGCCCTCGCCCAGGCGGTCGCGGGCGCCGAGAAGGCCTACCGCTCCGCCGCCGAGGACCTCTCGGAGCGTCGCGCCGCCGCCGGCGAGGCGCTGGAGGCCGCCGTCGCCGCCGAGCTGGCGCCCCTCAAGCTGGACAAGGCGCGCTTCATCGTCCGCCGCGAGACCGCGAGCCCCGGCCCCGAAGGCCTGGACGCCGTCGCCTTCCACGTGAAGACCAACCCCGGTTCGCCGGAGGGGCCGATCATGAAGGTCGCCTCGGGGGGCGAGCTGTCCCGCTTCCTGCTGGCGCTCAAGGTCTGCCTCGCCGACAAGGGCTCGGCCTCCACGCTGATCTTCGACGAGATCGACACCGGCGTCGGTGGCGCGGTCTCCGACGCGATCGGCTCGCGCATGGCGCGCCTCGCCGAGGCGCTCCAGGTGGTCTCGATCACGCACGCCCCGCAGGTGGCCGCGCGCGCCGACCAGCACCTCCTCATCGCCAAGGCCTCCAACGGGTCGAGCACCGCCACCGCCGTGCGCGCGCTGGAGCAGGACGAGCGTCGCGAGGAGATCGCCCGCATGCTGGCCGGCGCCACCGTCACCGACGAGGCGCGCGCCGCCGCCGCCAGGCTCATCGAGGCCTGAGCCCGCCGCGCCGGGCGTACCGGGTGCCGCCGAACCGGACGCCGGGGCCCGCGGCGCGCGCGGCGGTCTGCAACGAGCCGTGCGCCGCCGGGGAAGCGCGAGACAAGGGCCACGCCGCGCGTTACATCATCGTCCGCGGCAATGTGGACGGAGGAGCAGCGTGGCGGACAAGGCCCTGACGGAGCGACACGCGAAGCTCGTGACGGAGCTCCAAGAGCACGACAAGCGCTACTTTCAGGACGACGCGCCCACCGTCTCCGATGCCCAGTACGATGCGCTGCGCCGCGAGCTGGAAGACCTCGAGAAAGACCACCCCGAGCTTGCCGACGGTGCCAGCGCCGGCATCGGCGCCGCCCCCTCCGGCGCCTTCGCCACCGTCGAGCACCCGGTGGACATGCTCTCCCTCAACAAGGCGCTGACGGAGGAGGAGGTCGCCGAATTTCTGGTGCGCGTGCGCCGCTTCTTGAAGCTGCCCGCGGACGAGACCCCCGCCACCACCGCCGAGCCGAAGATCGACGGCTTGTCGATCTCGCTGCGCTACGAGGACCGCCGCCTCGTGGTCGCCGCCACCCGCGGCGACGGGCGTACCGGCGAGAACGTCACCGCCAACGTCGCCCATGTCGCCGCCATCCCGCAGACCCTGCCGAAGGATGCGCCGGACGTGTTCGAGGTGCGCGGCGAGGTCTACATGACCCACGACGCCTTCGAGGCGCTGAACGCGCGCCTCACCGAGGAGGGCAAGAACCCGGTCGCCAACCCGCGCAACGCCGCCGCCGGATCGCTGCGCCAGGTGGACCCGGCCAAGACCGCGGAGCGCCCGCTCGACTTCTTCGCCTACGGGTGGGGCGAGGTCAGCGCGCTCCCGGCCGACACGCAGCACGAGATGATCGCGGCGCTGGAATCGTTCCGGATGCCGGTCAACCCGCTGACCCGGATCTGCCACGGCCTCGACGAGATGCTGGCTGCCTACGCCGCCGTCTCCGAGGCCCGCGCCAAGCTGCCCTACGACATCGACGGCCTCGTCTACAAGCTCGACCGCCTCGACCTGCAGCGCCGCCTCGGCGAGCGCGAGCGGCGGCCGCGCTGGGCCGTCGCCCACAAGTTCCCCGCCGAGCGGGCGATCACCACCTTGGAGGCAATCGAGATCCAGGTCGGGCGCACCGGGGCGTTGACGCCGGTCGCGCGGCTGGAGCCGATCACCATCGGCGGCGTCGTCGTGCGCAACGCCACCCTCCACAATGCCGACGAGATCGCCCGGCTCGATATCCGCGTCGGCGATACGGTCGAGATCCAGCGCGCGGGCGACGTCATCCCGCAGGTGTTGCAGGTCCTGACGGACAAGCGGCCCGGGGATGCGGTGCCCTACGCCTTCCCCGATCATTGCCCGGTGTGCGGCTCCAAGGTGGAGCAGGAGACCAACCCCGGAACCAACCAGCCCGGCGTGGTGAGGCGTTGTACCGGCGGGCTGATCTGCCCGGCCCAGCAGTACGAGCGCCTGCGCCACTTCGTCAGCCGCGCCGCGTTCGACATCGAGGGCCTCGGCGCCAAGCAGATCGCCGCCTTCCATGCCGAAGGCCTGATCGACACTCCGGCCGACATCTTCACCCTCGCCGCCCGCGACGCCGCGCGACCCGAGGGCGAGCGCATCATCGACCGCGAGGGCTACGGCGAGACGAGCGTGCGCAATCTCTTCGAGTCCATCGAGAGCCGGCGCACCATCGCGCTGCGCCGCGTGATCTACGCCCTCGGCATCCGCCGGGTCGGCGAAGTCTCCGCCCGTGTGCTCGCCCGCCACTTCCAGTCGTGGGACGCCTTCCGCGCCGCGATGGGCCGGCTTGCCGAGGATGTCGACACGCGCGCCGAGCGCCGGCGGATCCTGCGCGCCGCCGGCAAGCGCAAACGCACCGCCGAGAATGCCGCCGAGGTGCTGGCCCTTCCCGAGGTGTCCCAGGATGCCCAGGCCGCCGACGAGCTGCGCGAGGAGCTCACCGTGATCGACGGTATCGGCGAGGTGGTGGTCGACGCGCTGGAGGCCTTCTTCGAGGAGCCCCGCAACATGGCGGCCGTGGACGACCTCGCCGCCCAGCTCACCATCGAGGACGACGTCGCCCGCGCGGTCTCTTCGCCGATCGCCGGCAAATCCATCGTCTTCACCGGCTCGCTGGAGCAGATGACGCGCGACGAGGCCAAGGCCCGCGCCGAAGCGCTCGGCGCCCGCGTCGTCGGCTCCATCTCGAAGAAGACCGACATCGTCGTGGCCGGGCCCGGCGCCGGGTCGAAGCTCACCAAGGCCCAGGACCTGGGGCTGACCGTCTGGGACGAGGCCGCCTGGATGGCGATCGCCGACGGCTAGTCGCCGCGTGGTCCGCAGCGCCGCAAAGTCCGCGACGCCGCGCTGCGCCGTGTCAGGATCCCTGCGCGGCACCCGAGATGACGTCGCCGAAGGCCACCCACGAGTTGCCGTCGAACCGGGTCAGCCACATGCTCTGGATCGGGTAGAAGTCGGTCGGGCTGGTCTTGATCGTCACCCCGGGGCGCAGCGTTCCCAGCGGGAAGTCGAGGTTCGCCGCCGCCTGCATGATCGCCTCGCGCGACAGGTCGTCCCCCAGTTGCTTGAAGAGGTGCTCCAGGGTCAGCCCGTGTCCGTAGCCGAAGACGGTGAACGACGAGGCCCGGTCCGCGTCCGGATAATATTGGTCGAGGAAGGCGTGCATCGCCTGCATCGTCTCGTCGTCCTGCATCGCCGGGTCCGTCGGGTCCTTGGCGTAGGATGCCGAAACGATGTCCCTGGAGTTTTCCAGGCCCGCCGGTTGCAGCACCGCGCCGACCGACTGCGAGACGTTGTTGAGGAGGTGCAGCGGCGTCCACCCCAGTTCCGCGACCTTGCGGATTGCCTGTGCGGCGAACTTCGGTGTGGTGATGTTGAGGAAGACGTCCGCGCCGGCCGACTTCAGCTTGATGATCTGGCTGTCGATCGTCGGCTCGCTCACCTCGTAGGGTTCCTCGGCGACGATCATCGACGCCTTCTCGCCCAACGCGTCCTTGAAGCCGTTGACGTAGTCTTTCCCGTAATCGTCGTTCTGGTAGAGGATGCCGACCTTGCCCTCCGGCCGCTCCTCGAGCACGTACCGGCCATAGATGCGCCCCTCGGACACGTAGTCCGGCTGCCAGCCCATGGTCCACGGGTGCGTCTGCGGCTGGCCCCACTTGGAGGCGCCGGAGGAGACGAAGAGCAGCGGGATCTCCATCGCGTTGGTATAGTCGTTGACGGCCGAGACCGTGGGGGTGCCGAGGCTGGAGGAGAGGATGTGCACCTCGTCCGATTCCACCAAACGCTGGGTCTGCTCGAAGGTCTTGGGCGGGCTGTAGCCGTCGTCGTACGAGATCCACTCGAACTTGACGCCGTTGACGCCCCCGTCCGCATTCAGCTTTTCGAGGTAGTGGCCGATCGTCATGCCGATCTGGCCGTAGGCCGAGGCCGGGCCGGAATAGGGCATGGTGTTGCCGATCTTGATCGTGCGCGCCTGGGCGATCGCCGGCAGGGGCAGGACGCTGGAGGCGGCGAGCGCGGCACCGCCCTTCAGAACGCCGCGACGGGTCGGTCTCAGGATCATGACAGTCTCCCTCTTCACTGCCCTCTGGCGGGGCCTTTGCGGATGACGCGCCGCGCCGCGATGGGGATCGAGCGGACCAGCCCGCCGATGCCCTGCGGCGCGAGATAGATGATGAGAATGAGGATCACCCCGTAGACCGCGCCGGCGAGCCCCTTGGTGGCGACCTCCTCGGCGAGGTTGGGCGCGTAGACCACGAACAGTCCGCCGAAGATCGCCCCCGGCAGCCAGCCGACGCCGCCCACCACCATGCCGACGAAGAGGCCCACGGAGAGCGTGAAGGTGAAGCTGTCCGGCGCCACGAAGGGGAGGTAGATGGCGGTGAGGCCGCCCGCGAGGCCGGCGATCATCGCCGAGATGCCGAAGCACGTCGCCTTGTACTTGGAGACGTCGATCCCCATCGAGCGGGCGGCGATCGGGTTGTCGCGGATCGCCATGAAGGCGCGGCCGGTGCGGCTGGCGACGAGGTTGTGCGTCCCCCAATAGACCAACGCGCACACCGCGAGTACGAAGAAGTACATGTACTGGTTGGCGCTCAGCGGGAGGCCGAAGGGGACCTTCGGTTTCTGCGCGTAATATTGCAGGCCCTGGACGCCGCCGGTCCACGCCTCCAGGGGAGAGAGCTTGAGGATCTGCGGCGTCGCCACCGCCAGCGCGAAGGTCGCCAGGGCGAGGTAGACGTTCTCCAGCCGCAGGGCCGGCAGGCCGAAGGCGACGCCGATCGTGAAGGTCACCAGCGCGGCGACCGGCAGCGTCAGTGGGTAGGGCACGCCGCCGTGCACCATCAGGATCGCGGTGGTGTAGGCGCCGATGGCGAAGAAGGCGCCGTGGCCGAGCGAGAACTGCCCGTTGATGCCGGTGAGGAGGTTCAGCCCCAGGATCGCCAGCGCGTAGATCAACACCTTCGTCAGCGTCGATACGCCGAAGTTGGAGATCAGGAACGGCAGCGCGACGAGGACGGCGAGGACGACCAGCGTTCCGGCGAGGGCGGCGCGGTCGCGCCGCGGCGTGCGGCGCGCCGCGGCGTCCGACGGGGCGAGGCGGTGGGTGGACTGGTCCATCGCGCTACACCCGCTGCACGATGCGCTGGCCGAAGAGGCCCGTCGGCCGCACCACCAGCACCACCACGATGAGCGCCAGCGCGATCGGCAGCTTCAGCTCCGAGCCGACGACCGGGATGTAGGTGCCGGCGAGATTCTCCACGATGCCCACCAGAAAGCCGCCCAGCACCGCTCCGCCCGGGCTCGTCATGCCGCCCAGCACCGCCCCGGCGAAGCCGTAGAGCAGGATCGAGAGCATCATGTTGGGCTCGAGGAAGACCTTGTGCGCGATCAGCATCCCCGCGATCGCGCCGACGCCCGAGGCCATGCCCCAGCCCAACGCCGTCATCAGTCCGACGCGGATCCCCACCAGCCGTGCCGACACCGGGTTGGCCGCCGAGGCGCGCATCGCCAGTCCCGCCCGCGTGAACTGGAAGAAGAGCGCCAGCGCCAGGAGGACGAGCAAGGTCACCGCCACCATCCCCGCGTCGTGCTTGGAGATGAGGCCGCCCTGCGTCAGCGGGCCGGAGCCGAACGGGGTCGGGAAGGGCTTGATGGTGTGTTGCCAGATCTCGCCCGCCAGCGAATTGAAGATGAGGAAGAGCGCCACGAACACCGCCACGTGGGAGAGCACCGGCGCGTTGCGGATCGGCGCGAACACGGTGCGCTCCAGCACGAACCCGCCGGCGATGGAGATCGCCACGGTGAGCACGAAGGCGAGGACGTAGAGCGGGAGACTGACGAGCGTGCCCCCCGATTCGGCGCCGAACCACTGCATGAGCTGCCAGGCGATGTAGGTGGAGAACATCGCCATCTCCCCCTGGCCGAAGTTCAGGTGGTGGATCGCCTGGTAGATCATCACCACCGCCAGCGCGACACAGGCGTAGATCGCACCCGTCGCGATGCCGGCGAGGACTTGGGCGACGAAGAGGTCCATCAAGGCTCCCGGTCTTTGTGGGGGCGGGGGGCGCGGCGCGGCTGGCACACCCGCGTGTGGCGGGGACGGCGCGCCGGCCGGCGCCTGCGGCGGCGCGGCGGGATCGCGCGCGGCGGGTCAGAAGCCGAGGTAGGCACGGCGGATCCCCTCGTCCTCGCGGATGGTTGCCGCCGGGCCGGACATCACCACCCGGCCGGTCTCGAAGAGGTAGGCGTCGTCGGCAATGTTGAGCGCGAGGTTGGCGTTCTGCTCGACCACCAGCATGGAGACGTTCTCCTCGCGCTTGATGGCGGCGAGGATGGCGAACAGCTCCTGCGTGATGAGCGGCGCGAGGCCGAAGGACGGCTCGTCCAGCAGCATCAGCCGCGGGCGCAGCATCAGCGCGCGGGCGATCGCCAGCATCTGCTGCTCGCCGCCCGAGAGCGAGCCGGCCTGTTGCGTCCGCCGTTCCTCGAGGCGCGGGAAATAGCCGTACATGCGCTGCACGTCGGCGGCGATGCCGGCGCGCGCCCGCGTCATCGCGCCGAGGTGCAGGTTCTCCTCGACGCTGAGGGTGGTGAAGGTGCCGCGCCCCTCCGGCACGTGGGCGATGGACAGCCGCACCACGTCCTCGGTCGCCTTGCGCATGATGGGCTTGCCGTCGAACAGGATGTCGCCACGGGTCTTCACCATGCGGCAGATGGCGCGCAGCGTGGTCGTCTTGCCGGCGCCGTTGGCCCCCAGCAGGGCCGTGACGCCGCCTTCCCGGACCTCGAAATCGATGCCGTGCAGCGCCTTCACCGGACCGTAGGCGGCCTCCAGCCCGGTGACCGAGAGCAGCGCGCTCACGCGGCGTGCCCCAGGTAGGCCTCGATGACGGCCGGGTCCTGCTGCACCCGCTCGGGCGTCCCCTCGGCGATCTTGCGGCCGAAGTTGAGCACCACCACCGTGTCGGAGACCGACATGACGAGCGCCATGTGGTGCTCCACGAGGAGGACGGTGACCGCGAGGTCGTCGCGAATTTGGCGGATCAGGCCGGCGAGTTCCTCCACCTCGTCGTGGTTGAGGCCGGCGGCCGGCTCGTCCAGCAGCAGCAGCGTCGGCCGTGCCGCGAGAGCCCGCGCCAGCTCCACCCGCTTCTGCACGCCGAAGGGAAGGCCGGAGATGGGAAGGTCCGCCACCGCGCCCAGCGAGAGATAGTCGACGATGTCGTGCGCGGCGCGAAAGGTGGCGGCCTCGTTGCTCCGGCAGCGCGGCAGGCGCAGCGCATCGCTCCACGGGTCCGACACGCTGCGCGCGTGGGCGCCGATGCGGATATTGTCGAACACCGAGAGCTTGGAGAAGGCGGCGACGTTCTGAAACGTGCGCCCCATGCCGAGGCGTGCGATGCGGTGCGCCGGCTGGGCGAGGATGTCGACCCCCTCGAAGGTGATGGCCCCGGCGCGGGGCGTGTAGAGACGGCTGAGGCAGTTGAAGAGGGTGGTCTTGCCCGCACCGTTGGGGCCGATGAGGCCGAGCACCTCGCCACGCCCGAGATCGAAGCCGATGCCGTCCAGCGCGACCACGCCGCCGAAGCGCACCGTCACGCCCTCGACGCGCAGGATCGGGTCGCCACGTGCGGGCGCTCGGTCCCCCATAACCCCAGTTCCTCCCGAGGAACGCTGCCGGCTGTTGTCAGCCGTTGTCCGTTGCCGCCCCGGCGGATTTGGCGGCTGCTTATGGATGCATAACCACACGCTGCGGGTGCGCTGTCAATATGCGAAACGGCGGTTCGCATTGAAATTTCAATGCGCAGTTAATTCGCCGTCGCGCGGATTGGCGCGGGGCGCAGCGTGAGTTAATTTCGCGATTAAATCGCTACGCCCTCGGGGAGGAGGCGCCGTGAAGCATCCCTCGTTTCATGCGCAGGTGACGCCGGACAAGGTCGCCTACCAGATGGCGACCTCGGGAGAGGCGCTGACCTACGCGGCACTGGACCGCCGTTCCAATCAGGGCGCCCGGCTGCTGCGCCGGCTCGGCGTCGCGCCCGGCGAGAACATCGCCATCTTGATGGAGAACCGCCTCGAGTTCTTCGAGGTGCTGTGGGCGGCGCATCGCGCGGGCATCGTCTACACCGCGGTCAGCCGTCACCTCGGCGTGGAGGAGGCGGCCTACATCATCGGCGATTGCGGGGCCAAGGTGCTCGTCGTCTCGGAGGGGTACGCGGCGCTGGTGGATGCGATCCGCCCCCGGCTTCGCGGCGAGGTGGCGGTGGTGATCGTCGGCGGGCGCGACCCGGCAGGCGGCGCCACCTGGCGCGAGCGGTGCGAGGCCGAACCGGAGACGCCCGTCGCCGACGAGTGCTGTGGTGCCGATCTCCTGTATTCGTCCGGCACCACCGGCCGCCCGAAGGGCATCGTGGCGGAGGTTAACCCCGGTCCGATCGACACCGTGAACCCGCTGCTCACGCTGCTGTGCGAGACGCTGGGCGGTATGACGCCGCGCTCGCTCTACCTCTCGCCGGCGCCGCTCTATCACGCCGCCCCGCTGCGGTTCACCAGAACCGCGGCCAACCTCGGCGCCACCACCATCGTCATGGAAAAGTTCGATGCGCAGACCTTCCTGCGCCTCGTCGCGCGCCACCGCGTCACGCACACCCAGCTCGTGCCGACGATGTTCGTGCGCCTCCTGAAGCTTCCCGAGGCGGTGCGCGCGGCGGCCGACGTCGCGACGCTGGAGTGCGCGATCCACGCCGCGGCGCCCTGCCCGGTGGAGGTGAAGCAGCGGATGATCGACTGGTGGGGGCCGATCATCCTGGAATACTACGCCGGCACCGAGGGCAACGGCGTGACCGTGGTCGACAGCGCGGCCTGGCTGGCGCACCCCGGCACCGTCGGCCGCAGCCTCATCGGCGACATCGTCATCGCCGACGCGGACGGGCGGCAGCTGCCGCCGGGGGAGGTCGGCCGCGTCTACTTCGATTCCGGGCGCGACTTCGTCTACCGCGGCGACGCGCAGAAGACCGCCGCCGCCTTCCTGCGCCCCGGCTGCGGCACCCTGGGCGACATCGGCTCCGTCGACTCCGACGGCTACCTCTTCCTGACCGACCGGGCCGACTACATGATCATCTCCGGCGGCGTGAACATCTATCCGCAGGAGACCGAGGACGTGCTCATCTGCCATCCGTGGGTGGTGGATGCGGCGGTCTTCGGCGTGCCCAGCGAAGATCTCGGCGAGGAGGTGAAGGCGGTCGTCCAGTTGCAGGACGGCGCGGCGGCGGGGCCCGAGACGGAGGCGGCGCTGATCGCCTACGTGCGCAGCCGCATCTCCCCCATCAAGGCTCCGCGCACGGTCGACTTCCGCGACGAGCTGCCCCGCACGCCCACCGGCAAGCTGATGAAGCGCCTCTTGAAGGACGAGTACAAGACCCGCGCGGCCGCGACCGCCTGACCGTCACGGCACGGCCTGGCGAAGCATCGTAACGGCCGCAGGCGCCACGCATTCGCCACAACCGACGGGTGCTGCCGTTGGGTGACACCGAAGACGAAACCGCAATAGACCGGGATCACGACCGGGGAATTATCTTGCGCGCTTCAGAGCAGCGTGGACTGATGCCGGAGGTCGGTCGACAAGTACATCCGCCGACGACCGTCTGCGCGAGGATTAGTTTCGCTATGTCGCCGTTTCGCTGGATCTCGTCCGTCCTCCTCGTCACCGTCGCGCTGGCCCTGCCGGGCCCAGCGGCGCGCGCCGCGGACCTCGGCCCGGCCCCCGCGCCGATCTCGCCGGAGGACTTCCAAAAGCGGTGGGAAGTGAAGGGCGGGGCCTATCTCTGGGCTGCCGGCCTCGACGGCAACATGGGTGTGCGCGGCCTCGGCCCATTCGACACTCACCTCAGCTTCTTCGACATCCTAGAGGACCTGGAGTTCACCGTGATGGCCGCCGGCGAGGCGCGCTACGACCGCTTCGGCCTCTTCGCCGACTTCATCTACATGAACCTCACTCAGGCCGAGACCGATCTCGCCGGCTTCATCGACGCCAACGCCGGCATCAACATGGTCGCCGCGACGGCGATGGGCGAGTTTCGCGTGGTCGAGCAGGGAGGCTCCTCGATCGACGTGATGGCGGGCGCGCGGTTGTGGCGCGTGGGCGGCAGCGTGCGGCTGGTCGGACCCGGCGGCGGCTCCGTGCGCGAGGCCGACAACGAGGTGTGGGTCGACCCGATGATCGGCGTCAAAGGCCGTTGGAAGAGCGCGACGCCGTTCTACGCCACCGGCTGGGGCATGATCGGCGGTTTCGGCATCGCCTCGGACATCGACTGGGACGTGATGGGCGCCATCGGCTACGAGTTCAACGAGCATGTCTCGTTGCTGGCCGGCTACCGTGCCGCCGGCGTCGACTACTCGAACGGCGGTTTCTCGATCGATTCCATCATCCACGGCCCGCTGGTCAGCGGCATCCTGCGGTTCTGACCGCAGCGCCGGGGTACGGCGCGGCGGCGGTCCAGACGCCGGAGACGCGAGCGTGCGGCCGATGGGCGAGAGGCGCGTGAGCAGGAGGCGCGCCGGGAAATTGGTAGCGGAGGAGGGACTTGAACCCCCGACACGCGGATTATGATTCCGCTGCTCTAACCAACTGAGCTACTCCGCCCGGGCTCGGGCTAAATGTGACGGCGGGGCGCGAAAGTCAAGCGGGCAATCTCGCCGATCCACGCCGTGCATATCCGCGCCGGACTACGCCGTGCGGCGGAACATCAGCAGCGTGATGAGGCCGAGCGGGGGCAGCTCCTCGCGCGCCTCCAGCGTGAGACCGGGAACGTCGAGAACGCCGTCGATCGGCATCGAGGGGTTCCACCCCAGGCGCTTGGAGAAGGGCGTGAGCACGCGGTCGGTCACCTGCCAGGGGCCGCGCTTGGCCTCGAAGTGGCTGGCGATCATCACGATGCCGCCCGGCCGCACCACACGCGCGAACTCCGCCATAACCTTGGCGGCGTCCGGAACGGCGGTGATCGTGAACATGCACACCACGCCGTCGAACGAGGCGTCGGCGAAGGCGAGGTTCATGAGGTCCATCTCCAGGATGGCCTCGACGTTCCTCAGTCCCGGCTTGCCGTCCGTGCCCACGACGCGCTCGCGTGCGATCTTCAGCATGTCGTGCGAAAGGTCGACCCCGACGAGATCGACATTGTCGCCATAGAGGGGGAGAGCCGAGCCCGAGCCGACACCCGCCTCCAAAAAGCGCCCGCCGATGGCGTTGACGCGTTTGGCGGCGATCTTGCGGGCCGGAACGGTGGGCGTGGCGATGAACTCGTAGATCGGCGCCCAGCGGGCATAGGCCGATCTGACGTCGCTGCCTTCGACGGTGCGGTTCGGTGAAGTCATCAGGTCCGTTCGGAGTTACGCGTGGGCCAGCGCCGGGGTCGATCCCGCCGTGGTGCGTTGGATGAAGCCGCCGCCCAGGATCTCGGCCCGGGCAGCGTCGGAGGCGTAGAGCACGCACGCCTGCCCCGGCGCAACGCCCTCCTCGCCCTCGGCCAGCTCCACCTCGAGCCCACCCTCGATACGGCGCACGAGCCCGGGGCGGGGGGGACGCGTGGAGCGGACACGCGCGAAGATCGCCACCTCGTCGGTCTCCGACAGGGGGTCGCCGAGCCAGTTGGTGTCCCGCAGCAGGATCCGGTGCGTCTTCAGCGCCTCGCGCGGTCCAACGATCAGCTCGTTGGTCTCGGGCTCGATCCGCACCACGAAGAGCGGCTCGCCGAGCGCGATGTTCAGGCCGCGCCGCTGACCGACCGTGTACCCGATCACGCCATGGTGGCGGCCGAGCACGCGCCCGTCGACGTGGCGGATGACGCCGTCCTGGGTGGCGTCCGGGCGCATCGCGGCGACGATCTTGGAGTAGCGCCCATCGGGCACGAAGCAGATGTCCTGGCTGTCCGGCTTGTCGGCGACGACGAGGCTCATCTCGGCCGCGATCTCGCGCACGCGGTCCTTCGGCAGGTCGCCGAGGGGGAAGCGCACATAGTCGAGCTGATCGGCGGTGGTGGCGAACAGGAAGTAGCTCTGGTCGCGCTGCGCGTCGTGCGGGCGGAAGAGGCGCCGCCGGCCGCGCTCGAATCGGCTGGCCACATAATGGCCGGTCGCCAGCGCCGAGGCGCCCAACGTGCGGGCCGCGGCCAGAAGGTCGGTGAATTTTACGGTCTGGTTGCAGGCGATGCACGGCACCGGCGTCTCGCCCCGCGCATAGGCGTCCGCAAAGGCTGCGATCACCCCTTCCTGGAAGCGACTCTCGTAGTCGAGCACATAGTGCGCGATGCCCAGCCGCTCGGCGACGACGCGGGCGTCATGAATGTCAGACCCCGCACAACAAGCGCCTTTTTTCGCCGTCGCGGCGCCATGATCGTAAAGCTGGAGCGTCATGCCGACCACGTTGAAACCCTCGTGCGCCAGCAGCCCGGCGACGACGGAGGAATCCACGCCACCCGACATCGCGACGACCACGCGGTGGTCCTCGGCACGGCCGGGCAGGCCTAGAGAGTTGGTCGGTTCCGACGAATGCATCACGTCCGTTAGCTAATAACAAACCGCTCGCACGGCAACGTACCTCGGGAGAGGAAGCCCCCGCGGCACATTAGCTTCGCGTTAATCTGAGTCGCGGCTTATCGTGAGAACAGAAGTTGGGCGTATGTCGAGGCGTCATGTCTGAGTATCCACAGCCGCGTTATCGTTATGTCATCGGGCCCGACGGGACCCCGCTTACCCTAGCCGATCTACCACCCAAGAATACCAAACGTTGGGTCATCCGTCGCAAGGCGGAAGTGGTGGCCGCGGTGCGGGGTGGCCTCCTGTCGATGGACGAGGCGTGCGATCGCTATACGCTGACGGTCGAGGAGTTCCTGTCGTGGAACGCGTTGATCGACCGGCACGGCCTCGCCGGCCTGCGCGCCACCAAGGTTCAGCAGTACCGCGCCTGAAGGCGTGCTCGGCGGAGCGCCGGGGCTCCCGCCGCCGCACCTGCGCACCCGCCCGGTGCGCGGGACGGGACGCCCCGGCGTCCATCGCTCAAGGCCGCCCGTCATACCAGCGCCCGGCCTGCGATCTCCACCGTCTCGATCGTGCGCACCGTCTCGCTGCCCGCAGGGCAGCCGCGGCGGGTGAGGTGCACGGTGCGGGCGTCGGTGTCGATGTCGATCATCGCCCAGGCGCCCGGCGGGTGGGCCGTGCCGTCCGAGGAGGCGGACGGCACGCCGATCACCGCCGCCTGTCCGCGCGGCGTTTCCAGGTAGGTCAGCGACGGCTTGTGGGTGTGGCCGTGCAGCACGAGGTCGGCGCAGCCAGCTGACAGCACCTCACGCACGGCGTCCACGTCGGTCAGGCCGCGCCGCCCGGACGCGAGGGCGGCGTCGGGCGGGTGGTGGATCATCACCACCTTGTAGGCGTCGTCGTGCCGGTCGAGCAGGGCGGCGAGGGCCCGGCGCTGCGCGGCGCCGACGCGGCCGGAGGCGATCAGCGGCGGCGTCGCGACCGCGGTCGACACGCCCACCAGCGCCACCGCGCCCAGCCGCCGCGCATAGGGAAACTGGCCGCCGGGGATATAGGGCCCGTAGGCCTGGATGGCGCGGCAGGCGGCGCCCGGCACATAAGCATCGTGGTTGCCGAGGATGACGCTGACGCGCTGCGCCGGCCCCAGCCGCTCCAGCCACGCGCGGGCGAGCGAGACCTCCGCGTCGGTGGAGATGTTCACCAGATCGCCGGTGACGCAATAGTGGTTGGGATTGTAGGCGCGCATGTCGGCGATCAGGCGGTCGAGCCCGGTCTGACCGAGGGCGGCGCGGCGATTGCGCACCCAGTTGGCGTAGCCGAAGGCGCGTTTCGACATCAGCTCCCCCAGGGCCGGCTTGGGGAAGGGGCCGAGGTGCAGGTCGGACAGATGGGCTAGACGCAGTCGCATACGAGACCTTCAACGCGCTTGCCGCGCCAGATCAACGCCGGCGGCGGCGGTATCCAGATTGTGGTCGACCCGGGCGCCGGTCGACCTGGGTTTCCGCTCGACCCGGCGAAAGCGGGGGTGCAGTCGCTCAATATCAGCCATACAAAACAATCAACGCGCCGAGTGCGGCGTGCGTTCGCAGGAAGGAGGGCCGATTTGGGGCTATCACGCGCTCTACGTTGGCGGATCACCGCTCTGATCAACCCGCCGGTCAGTCTCGGCGTGCGACTCATCGTGCGAGATCGGGCGGACAGGGTCCTTCTTGTTCGTCATACTTATACGGCCGGCTGGCACCTTCCCGGCGGCGGGGTCGACGTCGGCGAGACGGCCCAGGAGGCGGCGGTGCGCGAGTGTCGCGAGGAGACCGGCTACCAGGTCGACGCCCCGCTACGCCTCGTCGGCGTCCAGTTCAACCGCACCTACTCCAATCGCGACCACGTCGTCACCTTCGCCGCGGAGGTCGACGACGACCTGTCCACCGCTCCCTTGAAGGTCCAGGCGCTGGAGATCGCCGAGGCGATCGCCGCGCCGCTGGCCGACCTGCCGCAGGCCACCACGGCGCCGACGCGCCGCCGCCTCGCCGAAGCCTACGACGGCGCGCCGTCCACCGTCGACTGGTGACTACTCGGCGTCCTGCTGGTTCAGCTTCAAGAGCGTGATGCGGTTGCGCTCGCGCTCGGCCACCTCGAAGCGCACGCCGTGGAAGGTGAACGCCTGGCCGACGTCCGGGATCATCTGCGCCTCGTGGATGACGAGGCCGGCGGCGGTCGTCGCCTCGTCGTCCGGCAGCTCCCAGTCGAGCGCGCGATTGAGGTCGCGGATCGACACCGAGCCGTCGACCAGCACCGTCCCGTCCGGCTCCACGCGCAGGCCCTCGACCTCGTTGTCGTACTCGTCCTCGATCTCGCCGACGATCTCCTCGATGATGTCCTCGAGGGTCACGAGGCCCATCACCTCGCCATACTCGTCGACCACCAGCGCGAAGTGGGCCTTGCGCTTCAGGAAGGCGTTGAGCTGGTCGTGCAGCATGGTCGATTCGGGCACGAACCACGGCGGCTTGGCGATCGCCCGCACGTTCAGCCGCTCCATGTCCCCGCCCAGCGACTGCACCGCGCGCAGAAGGTCCTTGGCGTGGAGGATGCCGACGATGTTGTCGGTCTCGCCCTCGAACAGCGGCAGGCGGGTGTGGGGCGAGCCGGCGGCCTCGGCGACGAGTTCGGCCGGGGGGAGGGCGGCGTCCAGCATGCGCATGCGCGTGCGGTGGACCATGACGTCCGACACGTCGAGCTCGGCGAGGTCGAGGATCGCGCCCAGGCGGTCGCGATCGGACTTGTGGAGGCCGCCTTCGGCGTGCTGCAGGTCCACCGCGCCGCGGATCTCCTCGCGCGCGGAGTTCACCGTCGCCGCGTCCGCATGCACGCCGAACATGCGTAGGATCAGCGCCACGATGTGATTGACAAGGCTGGTGACCGGCGCGAACAGGATCACGATCACCCGCACCACCGGCGCCACCGCCAGCGCGAAGCCCTCCGGCCGCAGGATCGCCAGGGTCTTGGGCAGCACCTCGGAGAAGACGAGCACCAGCGTCGTCATGATGATGGTCGCGTAGACGATCGCGGTATCGCCGAAGATGCGCAGGAGCGCCTGCGTGGCGAGCGCCGAGGAGAGGATGTTGACGAGGTTGTTGCCGACCAGCAGCGCCCCGATCAGCCGCTCGCGCATCTCCATGAGCTTGGCGGCGGTGCCGGCCCGACGCGAGCCCTGCTTCTCATATTGCAACAGCCGCGCGCGCGAGGCGGCCGTCAGCGCCGTCTCCGAGCCGGAGAAGAACGCCGACATCGCGAGCAGCACCGCAATCGCGCCCACGGTCAGCCAGAGGTTCCAGTCGATCACCGCTAGGCCCGATCAATTGCCGCGGTCATGGCGTGGGAAGACCCTCGTGGTGGAGGAAGGTGCGCAGTGCCTCGGGCGGCACACCTTCGGAAACGAACGCATCGCCGATCCGGTTCAGCAAAATGAAGCGCACGACGCCGTCCTTCACCTTCTTGTCCTGTCCCATGGCGGCGATCAGCGACGGCGCGTCGAGCGCAACCGGCAGCTGATCGAACGTCGTGGGCAGGCCCACCGCGGCGAGGTGCCGCTCGACCCGGACCGTGTCCTGACCCGGACACAGACCCAGAGTCTGCGAGAAGCGGAAGGCGAGAGCAAGCCCGAGTCCGACAGCCTCGCCATGCACCACGCGACCATCATAGCCCGCGCACCGCTCCACCGCGTGGGCGAAGGTGTGGCCGAGATTGAGGAGCGCGCGGCGGCCGGCCTCGCGCTCGTCGGCCACCACCACCTCGGCCTTGGCGGCGACCGCGGTGGCGACCGCCTCCTGCAGCCCGTCGCCGAAGACGCGGGGGCCGAGCGCCTCCAGCCGGTCGAAGAAAGCGGCGTCGCCGAGGAGGCCGATCTTGACGATTTCGGCATAGCCGGCCTTGCGGTGGCGCTCGGAGAGGGTGGCGAGGACGCCGAGGTCGGACAACACCAGCGCCGGCTGGTGGAAGGCGCCGACGAGGTTCTTGCCGTGGCGCGTGTTGATCCCGGTCTTGCCGCCGACGGAGGAATCCACCTGCGCGAGCAGCGTCGTCGGCACCTGCACGAAGGGCATGCCGCGCCGCGCGACCGCCGCGGCGAAGCCGGCGAGGTCGCCGATCACGCCGCCGCCCAGCGCGATCACGAGGTCGCCCCGCTCCAGCCCCGCGTCGAGGATGGCGTCGACCGTCTCCATCAGCCGCGCGGGCGACTTGGTGGCCTCCCCTTCGGGCAGGACGATGGCGGTGGAGCCGATGCCGGCGGTGTCCAGCGAGGCGGTGAGAGCGGGCAGATGCAGCGCGGCGACGACCTCGTCCGTCACCACCAGCGCGCGGCGGCGGCCGAGCCGTTCGGCGATGATCGGGCCGGCGTTCGCGACGAGTCCCTCGCCGATGAGGACGTCGTAGGCGCGGTCGCCGAGCGGGACATGGACGGTCTGCGGCCGGAGGCGGTCGAGGGTCGTCATGCCGGGTCGACGGCCTCCGGTTGGCCGACGCCGCGGGTGCGCGCCTTCAATTCTCGGATGATCGCCTGGACGACGCGGTCGTGCGGGCCGGCGGAGGAGGTGACCCTGATCTGCGCCTCGGCGAAGACCGGGTCGCGCACGGCCCTGAGGTCCACCAGCTTCTGGCGCGGGTCGACGTTGTGGAACAGCGGCCGGTTGGTCCGGCGCACGATGCGCGACAGCAGTACGTCGGTCGACGCGTCGAGCCAGATGGCGATGCCGTGGCCGGCGATCGCCTCGCGCGTGTCGGATCGCATGAAGGCGCCGCCGCCGGTGGCGATGACGTGCGGGCCGCCGCGCACCAGCCGCGCGATCACCCGCGCCTCACCGTCGCGAAAGGCAGGTTCGCCGTGCATCTTGAAGATCTCGTCGATCGTCATGCCGGCGGCTTTTTCGATCTCGGTGTCGGCGTCGACGAACGGGACGCCGAGCTTGGTCGCCAGACGCTTGCCGACGCTCGACTTGCCTGCGCCGGGCAAGCCGACCAGGACCGGGTTGCGCCCCAGCGCGGTCACCAGCCCAGGGCGATCCTGGCTCAACCTTGTCTCCCTGTTCGTCACGCCACGACACCGTCCCTCAGCGGACCCGAAATCCGTGGCGAGGGCAAGCCCCTATCGGCCATCCCGCGGAAAGGCGGCCTAGCTGCATGATGCCCGACCACCCGTCAAGCTATGGTCGCCGATTCTCGCCACGTCGATACAATTCGATGCGCGCCGGCGACGGTCGGTCAACGGGCCGCGGCGACAATCGGCCTTTGCCGTGAGGCGCATCGGTGCACCGCGAGGCCGCACCGGGCCGACGACCGGGGAGGGTACGGGCGTGCACATGATCGACGCGTTCCTGGAGATGATGGCGGTGGAAAAGGCCGCCTCGCCACACACGCTGGACGCCTACCGGCGCGACCTTGCCGCCTTCGCGGCCCACTGCGCGGGCGGGGGCACCACGCCCGACCGCGCCGGCACCGGCGACGTCACCGGCTTCCTGCGCGCCATGGCCGGCGAGGGCGCGGCGGTCGCCACGCAGAACCGCCGCCTCTCCGCGGTGCGGCGATACCTGCGCTTCCTCTACGCCGAGGGGGTGCGCGACGACGACCCCGGCGCCCAGGTGGACAGCCCCAAGAAGACCCGCCCCCTCCCCAAGATCCTCACGGTGGAGGAGGTCGACCGCCTCCTG
This sequence comes from Acuticoccus sp. I52.16.1, assembly GCF_022865125.1. Taxonomy (NCBI): domain Bacteria; kingdom Pseudomonadati; phylum Pseudomonadota; class Alphaproteobacteria; order Hyphomicrobiales; family Amorphaceae; genus Acuticoccus; species Acuticoccus sp. I52.16.1. Next base: position 3,911,287 of record NZ_CP094828.1, read on the forward strand.
ACCGCGGCGGAGGCGGCGGCCGTCCGCGGCGAGCCGGGCGCCGTGCGCCGCGCGGCGCTGGTGGAGCTTCTCTATGCCGGGGGCCTGCGCGTCACCGAGCTCGTCGGCCTGCCGGACGCCGCCCCGCGCGCGGACAGCGACATGATGATGATCCGCGGCAAGGGAGAGAAGGAGCGCGTCGTGCCGTTGTCGCGGCACGCCAAGCGCGCGGTGACGCGGTGGCGGGCGGTGCGCGGCCCGTCGCGGCACATGTTCCCGGCGGCTTCGCGGACCGGCTACCTGACGCGCCAGGCCTTCGCGCGGGAGCTGAAGGCGCTGGCGGGAGCGGCCGGCCTGCGGGCGGACCGCGTCTCGCCGCACGTCCTGCGCCACGCATTCGCAACCCATCTCGTGGCGCGCGGCGCGGATCTTCGCATCGTGCAGGCGCTTTTAGGCCACCAAGATATTGCCACGACCGAAATTTATACCCACGTCGGCAACGATCACCTCGCCGCCGTCGTCTCCGACTGTCACCCTCTCGGCTGACACGGCTTGACAGGGGGCGCGTCCGACTTAAACGGTCCCGCCCCAACGCCAACCAGTATTGCGGACGAATGCGCACATTCCTCGACTTCGAAAAGCCCGTCGCCGACGTGTTCGGCAAAATCGAGGAGCTGCGCTCGCTGGGCGACACGTCGGCCGTCGACGCGCGCGACGAGATCGGCAAGCTGAAGGACAAGGCCGAGCGGGCGCTGGCCGAGATCTATTCCAAGCTGACACCCTGGCAGAAGACCGAGGTCGCGCGTCACCCGGACCGGCCGCACACCTCGCATTATATCGCCCGCCTGCTGGAGGACTTCACCCCGCTCGCCGGTGACCGTTCGTTCGCCGAGGACTCGGCCATCATCGCCGGCGTCGGCCGCCTCGACGGGCATTCCGTGGCCGTCCTGGGGCATGAGCGCGGGGTCGATACCGAGAGCCGGATCAAGCACAATTTCGGCATGGCGCGGCCGGAGGGCTACCGCAAGGCCAAGCGCATCATGCAGATGGCCGAGCGCTTCCGCATGCCCGTCGTCACCCTGATCGACACCGCCGGCGCCTATCCCGGCATCGGTGCCGAGGAGCGTGGCCAGGCCGAGGCGATCGCCCGGTCCACCGAGCAGGCGCTGACGCTGACCGTTCCGTCCGTCGCGGTGGTGATCGGCGAGGGGGGCTCCGGTGGCGCGCTGGCGCTGGCGGCCTCCAACAAGGTGATGATGCTGGAGCACGCCATCTACTCGGTGATCTCGCCGGAGGGGGCGGCGTCGATCCTGTGGCGCGACGCGGCGCGGGCGCAGGACGCCGCGTCGTCGATGAAGATCACGGCGCAGGACCTCCTGCGTCTCGGCGTGATCGACGACGTCATCGAGGAGCCGATCGGCGGCGCGCATCGCGACCGGGCTGCGGCGATCGACCGCGTCGGCGAGCGAATCTCCGCCGCCCTGCGCGAGCTGCGGCAGGAGGACGGGGCGACGCTGAAGTCCATGCGCGCCCAGCGTTTCCTGGATATCGGCCGTTCTCTCGAAGTTTGACCTGGACCGTTGCTCCAGAGTGACGGTTCCGCCGATTCGCATGCGCAAGCTGGGAACAAGCCGGCGCGCCCATTTGATAAGCGCGTCGCCGCGGGGTAGAGGCAATGTTCGGCGGCGCGTGACTGTCGCCAGTGATCGCGGGATCCACGCATGATGCATGACCCCATTCGCCCCATGCCTCGTTCGGAGCGCCGTTGCGAGCCTCGCTCGAATCGCCGTCGGACGCGCGCCGGTCTGGCCGTCGCATCGGCTCTGCTGGGGGCGGTTCTCCTGACCGGCTGCCAGGTGTCCGACCTCGGGACCGCCAAGCATCTCGCCCCGGTCCCGTCCGGACTGGAGCGCAAGATGGCGCGCCTGAACATGGACAAACGCTCGCCCATCATGCTGCGCATCTACAAGGAGGACGACGTCCTCGAGGTGTGGAAGCGCGACAAGTCGGGCAAGTACAAGCTGCTGGAAAATTACGAGATTTGCGCTTGGTCCGGAAAGCTGGGGCCGAAGCTCAAGGAGGGCGACCGGCAGGCGCCCGAGGGCTTCTACACCGTCGGCCGCGGCCAGATGAATCCGAACTCCTCCTATTACCTGTCGTTCGACCTCGGCTTCCCCAACGCCTTCGACCGTAGCCTCGGCCGCACCGGCTCGCACCTGATGGTGCATGGCGACTGCTCCTCGCGCGGCTGCTACGCGATGGAGGACCAGGCGGTCGGCGAGATCTACGCGCTGGCGCGTGAGGCGTTCATGGGCGGGCAGCAGGCCTTCCAGGTCCAGGCCTTCCCCTTCCGGATGACGCCGGAGAACATGGCCAAGCACGCCGACAGCGAAAACCTCGCCTTCTGGGAGAACCTGAAGGAGGGGGCCGATCACTTCGAGGTGACCGGCGTGGCGCCGAAAGTCGACGTGTGCGGCAAGCGCTACGTCTTCAACGCGTCGACGAGTGGCCGGTTCACCGCCGCGGCGGCCTGTCCCGATTATCAGGTCGACCCGTCGGTCGAGCAGCTCGTCGCCAAGAAGCGCACGGACGACCTCGAGAAGCGGGCGACCATCGTCGCGCGCGCCAAGATCCGCGACGATCGCGAGAAGGCGTGGGAAGATCGCGAGGAGGCGATCGCCGGCTTCTTCTCGCGCGCCCGCGCCGACAGCGACGAGACCAAGACCGGCGCCGGCGATGCGCCGAGCACCGAGGCCGCCGCGACCGCGACCGCGACCGCGACCGCGACCGGCGCCGGCGGTGCCGTGCCGGTCCCGCGCCAGGCGCCCGGCGGACAGCGGCCGGCGAACGCCTCGCCGGCGCCCGCCGCACCCGCGCCCGCGGTCGCATCCGTCGCCGGCACCACGACGCCCGAGACCGAGAGCCGCGACGCGCAGGCCCCCGTCGCCTCCACCGCGGGGGCGGAGGCGACCGCGCCGCTCGGCTATGCCGCCGAGGACGACGACGCCGGCTTCTTCTCCTCCGTCGCCAAGAGCAGCCGCGGCCTGTTCCGCTCCGCCGGCAAGCTCTTCAACTAACGCCGGACCCGGCACCGGCACCGACGCGAGCACCTACACGCACGCACGCGCGCGCCGCAGCCACGGCTCGCGCGCCGTGAAGCGCCGCCGGTTCAATCCAGCGTGACGGTGCGTCCGTCCGGTGTCTGGAACGTCAGCGCGATCGCCGGCGCGGCCGCGGGCTCGACCTGCGCGAGGTCTGCGATTTCGACCGACGCCAGGAAGGCTCGCACGGCGTCCGGGTCGGGCGTGCGCAGCGTGATCGCGGCGAGCTTCAGCCCCGCGTCCTGCATCGCCTCCGCCGGGTGCGGCTCGGCATCCCACTGGATGAACGAGGGCACCAGCCCGCCCAGCGCGGCGATCCCGGATTCGGCGACGGTGAGTGTCCACGTCAGCGACCCGCGGCTCAGCCGGCGCGGGGTGCCGATGTCGGCGCTGGCGAGGGCGGCGACGCGCTCCAGGTCGTCCGTGCGCACCACCCACGAGACCGGCGCGGGGCCGGCGGCGAGGCGCGCCTGCGTCGCCGCCTCGTCGAGCGCGAACCAGCGCGGATGGGCGGGGGCGGGCGCGGCCGGGTCGATGGCGATCAGCTCCAGGAATTCGCCCGGGCCGGTGCGGGTGAGGCGGTTGTGCGTGCCCATGTCCGGATGCTTGCCGCCGGGCGCGATGTCGACCCCCAGGTGCTCGCGCAGGGCGGCGGCGCCGGTCTCCAGCGTGGTCGCGCCGATGGCGACATGATCGATGACGTTGTGCATGGGACCCCTCCGCCGGCAGCGGCGGGCGCTTGGGGGCCGCCGTGTCGCATTCGTGCCGTCGATTTTTGATATATCGAACAGCGGTTCCAAATATTGGCACGCTGTGTTAGGGATCTCAAGTCGGCGCGAGAGGTGGTTCACCCACTATGACAGAGCGGTTGGACAGCACCTTGTCCAAGGGTCTGCTTATCCTGGAGGCGCTGGCCGCATCGCCCAAACCCCTCGGCATCACCGAGCTTGCGACCCTCCTCGCGATGAACAAGTCCAACGTTCACCGCCTGGTCAGCACGCTGCGCAAGATGGACTACGTGGTGCAGGATCCGGACCGCACCTACCGCGCCAGCCTCAAGCTCTGGCGCCTGGGGCATGCGTTGATGAGCCACCAGCGCATCGCCGAGCTCTGCGCTCCGGCGATGCACGGCCTGCTGGCGGCGACCGGGGAGACGGTGCACCTCTCGGTGCTCGACGGGGCGCGCGTCATCCAGATCGACAAGGTGGACGGGGGTCAGGCGCTGCGCACCTACACCGAGCAGGGCGAATCGGCCGAACTTCACCGCACCGCCTCCGGCAAGGTGCTGCTGGCCTACAACTATGACCGGTTGCGCCCCGTGGCGGTCCAGGCGCTCACCGTCCACACCGCCCGCACCATCGCCGACGCGGCCTCGCTCGATGCGGAGGTGGCGCAGATCCTCCGGCTCGGCTACGCGCGGCACCTGGGCGAATACCTGCCCGACGTCGCCGCCGTCGCGGCGCCGGTGGCGGACGCCCGCGGGGCGGTGATCGCCGCGATCACCGTATCCGGACCGGCCCAGCGGCTGACGCGCCAGCGCATCAAGGATCTCGCCCCGGTGGTGGTCGCGGCGGGGCGGGCGGCGTCCGAGGCGCTCGGCGCGCCGGCCGTCTGAGCTAGCGGACCACCAGCACCGGCACTTTGCACGACAGCATCATCTGCGACGTCGTCGACCCGACGAGGAGGTTGCGCACGCGGCTATGCCCGTACGCGCCCATCACCAAGAGGTCGATGCAGTGATCCTCGACATAGTCGGCGATGGCCTTCTCCGGCTCGCCGTCGACATGGTCGAACACCACCTTGCCGCTCCAGTTCAGTGCGTCCTCCGCCTGCTCCAGACGTTTCTCCGCCTCCGCCTTGTTGCCGGACACGGTGAGGATGTGGAGCTGCAGGTGGTCGTAGAGGGGGCTGCGCGAGATCAACTCGAGCGCCTTGGTGGCGCTGCGCCCGCCGTCGTAGGCGACGAGGAAGCGCTTGATCGGCGCGAAGCTGCGGTTTGCGACCATCACGTTGACACGCGACGCACGCACGACACGCTCGATATTCGAACCCAGGTGGCTCTTGGCGAAGTCCGCCGCCGCGCCGCGCTTGCCGACCACCAGGCAGCGCGCGTCCACCTCCAGCTCGTGCAGCGCGTCGAGGAGGTCGCCGTGGCGCAGGCGGCGGTGGACTTCGGGCGCGCCGGCGCCCGTCGCTATGCCGGCCGCCTCGGCGAGGATCGCCTCGCCCATCGCCTCCATCAGCTCGGAACGCTTGCCGTCCACCTCACGGAGCTTCTCCAGAAGCTCGCCGCGGTCCGACTCCTCGAGCAGGTCGCGCGGCGCCTGCTCGCGCCGGCCGATGACGTGGACCAGCTCGACGGGTACGTCGTAGCGCTTGGCGATCCACGCCGAGTGCTCGCACACGCTCGTCGAGTAGATGGATCCGTCGACCAGCGCGACGACTTTGCCGACCGCCATATCGGTCCTCCCCCTGCCGGCGCCAGAGTGCCGCGCCGTGCTTGCCCCGGGCTGCACCGGGCGGCGAACCGCGCGGGGGCGGTGCACAAGCGGGGGTCGATCGGATTAAGGTGCCGCTGAAACAAGAGGGAGGGACATCCGTGAAAGCATTGATCTCGCGCGTGCCGGGGCCGCCAGAAACGCTGGAATATGCGGAGATGCCGGACCCCGTGCCCCAGGCCGGCGAGGTGCTCATCCGCACCGAGGCCTGCGCGCTCAACTTTCCGGACGTCCTGGTGATCGAGGACAAGTACCAGTACCGGCCGGAGCGTCCCTTCGCGCCGGGCGGCGAGGTCTCCGGCGTGATCGAGGCCGTGGGCGAGGGAGTGGAGACGTTCAAACCCGGCGACCGGGTGATCGCCGACACCCGCTTCGGCGGCATGGCGACCCTCGCGACGGCGGACGCGAACGATACCTTCCCGCTGCCGCAGGGCGTCTCGGCGACGGAGGGCGCGGCGCTTCTCTTCACCTACGGCACCACCATCTACGCGCTGCTCGACCGGGGCGAGCTGAAGGCGGGCGACACGCTGCTGGTGCTGGGGGCTGCCGGCGGCATCGGCATGTCGGCGGTGGAGATCGGCAAGGCGGTCGGCGCGCGGGTGATCGGCGCCGTCTCCAGCCAGGAGAAGGCCGACGCGATCATGGCGGCGGGCGCCGACGGGGCGGTCATCTACCCCCGCGGCCCGCTCGACAAGGCGGCGTCCAAGGCGCTGGCGGCGGAGTTCAAGGCGGCCGTGGGCGAGGACGGCGCCAACGTGATCTACGACCCGGTCGGCGGCGACTATGCCGAGCCGGCGCTGCGTTCCATCGCCTGGGAGGGGCGCTACCTCGTCACCGGTTTCACAGCCGGCATCCCGCGCCTGCCGCTGAATCTGACGCTGCTGAAGAGCTGCGACGTGCGCGGGGTGTTCTGGGGTGCCTTCGCGCGGCGCTTCCCGGACAAGAACCGCGCCTACGTCGCCCAGCTCTTCGACTGGTGGGCCGAGGGCAAGGTGCGCCCGCGCGTCAGCCGGACCTGGCCGCTCAGCGAGGGGGCGGAGGCGATCAAGCACCTCGCCTCGCGCCAGGCGATCGGCAAGGTGGTCGTCACCACGCGGTGAGCGGACGGCCGGTCCTCACGGGGCCGGCTGCATCGCCCGGCGACGCATCACGAAGGTCGTCGCCATCACCCCCACCGCCACGCAGCCGATGAGGATGGTGCAGGCGGCGTTGATGTCCGGCGAGACGCCGAGGCGCACCGAGGAGAAGATGCGCATCGGCAATGTGGTCGACCCCGGACCGGAGGTGAAGCTGGCGATCACCAGGTCGTCCAGCGACAGGGTGAAGGCGAGGAGCCAGCCCGCGGCGACGGCCGGCGCGATGGCGGGGAGGGTGACGAGCAGAAACGCCTGCCACGGCGGCGCGCCGAGGTCCTGCGCCGCCTCTTCCATGCTGGTGTCGAACGCGGCGAGGCGGGACTGGACGACCACCGCCACGAAGCACAGCGCGAACGTGGTGTGGGCGACGGTGATCGTCCAGAAACCGCGGTCGATCCCCAGCGCCACGAACAGAAGCAGCATAGAGAGGCCGGTGATCACCTCGGGCATCACCAGCGGCGCATAGGTCATCGCGGTGAAGAGCGAGCGGCCGGGCAGGCGTTGCGCCCGGATTAGCGCCACCGCCGCCAGCGTGCCGAGCACCGTGGCGATGGTCGCGGTGGCGAGACCGACGAGGATCGACACGCGCGCCGCGTCGAGGAGCTGCGCGTTCTGAAACAGCGCCACGTACCACTTGGTGGAGAAGCCGCCCCACACGGTGACGAGCTTCGATTCGTTGAAGCTGAAGATCACCAGCAGCACGATCGGCAGGTAGAGGAACGCCAAGCCTAGCGTCAGCGAGACGGCGTTGAAGCGGGTGAATCGGGACATGTCAGCCGGTCGTCCTCGCCTGGGCGCGCTGGAAGATGGTGATCGGCACCACCAGCACCAGCACCAGCAAGACCGCCACCGCCGAGGCGAGCGGCCAGTCGCGGTTGTAGAAGAACTCGTCCCACAGCGTCTGTCCGATCATCAGCGTATCCGATCCGCCGAGGAGGTTGGGAATCACGAACTCGCCCACCGCCGGGATGAAGACCAGCAGGCACCCCGCCATGATGCCCGGCACCGCGAGCCGCACCGTCACCTGCCAAAAGGCGAGCCAGGGTGGGCTGCCGAGGTCGGACGCCGCCTCCAGCAACGCCGGGTCTTGCCGTTCCAGCGACGCGTAGAGCGGCAGGATCATGAACGGCAGGTAGGCGTAGACGATGCCGATATAGACCGCGAGGTCGGTGTTCATGATCGTCAGCGGCTCGCCGATGACGCCGGTGGAGAGGAGGAAGTGGTTGAGGAGCCCGTCGCGCTTGAGGATGCCGATCCACGCATAGACGCGGATCAGAAACGAGGTCCAGAACGGCAGGATGACCAGCGCCAGCAGCAGCGGCCGCCAGCGCCGCGGCGCCCGCGACATGGCGTAGGCCATCGGAAAGCCGATGACGAGGGTGACGGCGGTGGAAACCGCCGCGATCCGCACCGAGGAGAGGTAAGCGCGCCAGTAGAGCGAATCCTCGGCGAGGAAGGCGTAGTTGTAGGTGGTGAACTCCTGCACCTTGGCCCACAACCCGGGGATCCCGTCCGCCAGGTCGAACGCGGGGGCATAAGGCGGCTGGGCGATCACCGCCTCCGAGAACGAGATCCGCAGCACGATCAGGAACGGCGCCAAGAAGAAGGCGAGGAGCCACACGTAGGGCGGCAGCGCCACGGCGAGGCTGCGCAGCCGCCACAGCGCGCGTGTGCGCCACGGCACCGGCGGCCCGTCGCGGCTGTGGTCGACTGCGCTCAAGACGCTCTCCCAGGTGCGAGCCGAGTGGGGCCGGGTCGGCCAGGTAGGTCGGCTGGGGGCATGGTGCGGTCAGGCGCTGGAATGGCGGACGGTCGGGCGAAATCGTGACCCAAGGCCCCGCGATTGTCGAGGCGCCGAACCACCTTTGTCCCGCCCGGAGCCCCCGCCGACGGCATCGGTGCAGGGGCCGATGCAGGGCCCGTGCCGCGGCCTAGCGCGGACCCATGCGGATCGCACCGTCGAGACGGACGTCCTCGCCGTTGAAGTAGCGGTTCTCGATCATCGTCAGCGCCAGGTGGGCGTACTCGGACGGGTCCCCCAGGCGTTGCGGGAAGGGGACCGCGGCCGACAGCGCCATGCGCACCTTCTCCGGTGCCGAGGCCAGGAGCGGCGTGTCGAAGATCCCCGGCAGGATTGTGTTCACCCGGATTCCGGCGGCCGAGAGGTCCCGCGCGATCGGCAAGGTCATGCCCACCACGCCGGCCTTCGAGGCCGCGTAGGCGACCTGTCCGATCTGCCCGTCCTCGGCCGCGACCGAGGCCGTGTTGACGATCACGCCCCGCTCGCCACCGGCCAGCGGGTCGAGCGTGAGCATCCCCTCCGCGCCGATGGCGATGCATCGGAAGGTGCCGACGAGATTGACCGCGACGACCTTGTCGAACCGGTCGGTGGGGAAGCGGGTGGGGTGGCCGCTGTCGCGGTCGATGCTGGCGGTGCGCTGGGCGCCGCTGCCGATCCCCGCGCAGTTCACCAGGATCCGCTCCTGCCCGTGCGCCGCCCGCGCCGCCATGAAGCCGTCGACCGTGCTCTCCTCGTCGGCGACGTCCACCTTGAAGAAGGCGCCGCCGATCTCGCGGGCCAACGCGTCGCCCTTGGGGGCGTTGAGGTCGAACAGCGTCACCTTGACCCCGCGCGCCGCCAGCGCTCGCGCCGTCGCCGCACCGAGGCCCGAGGCGCCGCCGGTGACGATCGCCGCTACCGATCCGTCGATCTCCATGGGTCCCCTCCCGCTCGTCGTCTCGTGGTTGCGTTCATCATAGGGCGCAAGCCAGCCGCCGGCGCCACCCGTCTCGCGCCGGCTTGTCCACCGCCCCGGCTCGACGGACGGCGCCGGGGCCCATAAGCCTGGGAGCGACCCGCCGGCGCAGAAGGCTGCGCCGCGACCCTTTGAAGAGGACACACCGATCGATGGCGCTCGTCGACACGCACGTGGGATATGTTGAAAGCTGGGAGTGCGACACCAACGATCACCTCAACGTCCGCTATTACGCCAAGCGCTACGACGAGGCGCTGGAGATGCTGTGCGCGCTGGCCGGCCAGCCCAGCGCCGTCGCGCGCTGCCGTCACGTCCGGTTCCACCGCGAGCTGCGCTTCGACGCGCTGACTCGCGTGCGCTCGGCTCGCGTGGTGGGCGGCCCGGCCGACGGTCGTGTGGTCCACCTGCTGATCGACGCTTCGACCGACGCCGTGGCCGCCACCGCGCTCGATCTGGTCGACGCTCTGGGCGAGGTGCCGACCGTGGCGGCCGACGAGGTGGCCGCGGCGATGCCCCGCAGCGTCCCCCTCGCGCCGGCCGAGCCCGCCGACGCGGTGCACCGCCTGGAGCGCGGCGCGGCGACGGTCTCCAACGTGCGCGTCGCCGATCCGAGCGCGTTCGACGCGGCGGGGCGGTACCGCACCTACGAGTTCATCAGCGGCTTCAGCGACGGGGGTGCCCATGCCTGGGCCTTCGCCGGCGTCACCGGCGCGTACCTCAACGAGCATCGCCATGGCCGCATCGCCGTCGAGCAGAAGCTGACGATCGTCGCGCCGGTCACGCCGGGCATGGTGCTGCGGCAGATCTCCTGGATCCACGAGGTGGCGCCCAAGTCGGTCGCGATCGTGCACCAGGTCGACGAGGTGCGCACCGGCACCGTCCTCGCCCGCGGCGACGTGCGCGCGATGCTGCTCGACTTCGCCACCCGCCGCTCGGTGCCGATCCCGGACATGGTGCGGGTGCTGGAGGCCTAACCGCGCCAGCGGCCGGCGGCCGGCGGTCAGGCGGCGGGCATCAGCTCCAGGATGGCGGCGCCGACGTCCTCGCCGCGGGCCATCAGCCGGTCCGGGGCGAGGTCCAGCATGGGCACGTCCGAGTAGCCGTAGGCGAGGCCGACGAACGGCACCTGCGCCGCCCGCGCCGTCATCAGGTCGACGCGGCTGTCGCCGACGAACACCGTGCGCGCCAGATCGCCGCCCGCCGCCTCGACCGTCGCCGTCAGGTGGCCGGGATCCGGCTTGGAGACGGCGAAGGTGTCGAACCCGGCGACGAAACGGAAGCGGTCGATCAGCTTCAGCTCGGCGAGGAGCTGCTTGGCGTTGGCCTCGCGCTTGTTGGTGCAGACCGCCAGGCCCACGCCCGCCGCGTCCAGCGTGTCGAGTGCGCCGAGAAGCTCGGGAAAGGGGCGGCTCAGCTTGGCGATGCGCAGCGCGTAGTGCTCCAGGAAGTCGCGGTAGGCGCCCTCGATCTCGTCCGGGGGCAGTGAGGTGCCGGATTCGATCAGCGTCGCCGAGATCATCGCCTTGGCGCCCATCGAGATGTGCGGCATCAGGATCGTGGCGTCGATGGGCGGGACGCCGCGCCATCCCAGCACGACGTTGCAGGTGTCGATGAGGTCGGGCGCGGTGTCCACCAGCGTCCCATCGAGGTCGAACACCGCCAGTCCGTTCACATTGCGCCTCCGCTCTCGGCACGGGATAACCGTTGCCCACGGTGACGCCATTAGCACGCCCGGCTTGCAACTTGCGCCGCGACTTGCTTCAAGCGCCCAGATATCGCCAGTTGACCGTTAGGGGTCCCACGATGCGTGCACTCGCACTCGCTGCAGCTTTCGGACTGTCCCTCGCCATCGCGCCCGCGTTCGCCCAGAACAACGCCGCCTCCGGCGGTACCTCCGCCGACGAGACGTTCACGCCCGAGCAGCTGGCCTTGGCCCAGGACGTGGTCGACTTGACCGAGTCGGCCGCCACGTTCGACGACATCCTGCCCCGGATCGCCAACCAGGTGCAGACCATCTTCACCCGCAACAACCCCAGCATCGCCCGCGAGGTCGAGGAGGTGGTGTTCGCGGTGGCCATCGAGTATGCGCCCCGCCGCGTCGACCTCGCCCGCACGATCCAGGAGGTCTGGGCGCGCCGCTTCACGGTGGCCGAGCTGGAGGAGATGAAGGCCTTCTTCGCCAGCGAGACGGGCAAGAAGTTCGTCGAGCTGACGCCCTCGATCACCGCGCTCAGCGTCGGCGCCGCGCGCCAGTGGGAGCAGCAGCTCTCGCAGCAGATGCTGGAGGAGTCCCGCAAGCGCCTCGTGGCGGCGGGCGCACTCTAAGGCCGTGGCCGAGTTCGACTACGACCTCTTCGTCATCGGCGCCGGGTCCGGCGGCGTCCGCGCCGCGCGGATCGCGGCCGGCTTTGGGGCCAAGGTCGCCGTGGCGGAGGAGCACCGCGTCGGCGGGACCTGTGTCATCCGCGGCTGCGTGCCCAAGAAGCTGATGGTCTACGCCTCGCAGTTCTCCGAGGCGTTCGAGGATGCCGCCGGATACGGCTGGACCGTCCCCGAGGCGACGTTCGACTGGGCCAAGCTGATCGCCGCCAAGGACGCCGAGATCGACCGGCTCAACGCGATCTACATCCGCAACCTGACCGCCTCGGGCGCGGAGCTGTTCCAGAGCCGGGCCGTGGTGGAAGGCCCGCACGAGGTGCGCATCTGCGAGGAGGACCGCACCGTCACGGCGCGCATCATCCTCGTCGCGACCGGCGGCTCGCCCTGGCTCGACATGACCCTCGCCGGGATCGACAACGTCATCACCTCCAACGAGGTCTTCTATCTGAAGGAGATGCCGAAGCGGGTGGTGATCGCCGGCGGCGGCTACATCGCGGTGGAGTTCGCGGGCATCTTCAACGGTCTCGGCGCCGACACCACGCTCGTCTACCGCGGCCCGGAGATCCTGCGCGGGTTCGACGACGAGATCCGCGCCTGCGTCCGCGCCGAGATGGAAAAGCGCGGCGTGAAGTTCGAGTTCGACACGATCTTCTCCAAGCTGGAGAAGGGCGCGGACGGGATCACCGCCACGCTCTCCAACGGCAAGACGCTCGCCGCCGACCAGGTGCTCTTCGCCACCGGCCGCCGCCCGGCCACCGAAGGGCTGGGCCTGGAGACCGCCGGCGTGGAACTCGACGGCGTCGGCGCCGTGAAGGTCAATCACGAGAGCCGCTCGTCGGTCCCCTCGATCTACGCCATCGGCGACGTGACCAACCGCGTCAACCTGACCCCGGTCGCGATCCGCGAGGGGCACGCCTTCGCCGACACGGTGTTCGGCGGCACGCCGCGCCATGTCGACCATACGCTGATCCCGACCGCGGTGTTTTCGCAGCCCGAGATCGGCACCGTGGGGCTGACCGAACAGGAGGCCGTCGAGGCGTTCGACGCGGTCGACGTCTACCGCGCCTCGTTCCGGCCGATGATCGCCACGCTGTCGGGCCGCGACGAGCGGATGCTGATGAAGGTGCTCGTCGACGCGCAGACCGACAAGGTGCTCGGCGTCCACGTCGTCGGCCACGGGGCGGGCGAGATGGCGCAGGTGCTCGGCATCGCCGTCAAGATGGGCGCCACCAAGGCCGACTTCGACGCCACCGTCGCCGTCCACCCCACCGCCGCCGAGGAGCTGGTGACGATGCGCACCCCCTCCGCACAGCTGAGGCGCGAGGCGGCTTGACCTTCTCCGTCTTCGGCTACGGCTCGCTCGTCAATCGTCTGACCCTGCCGCCGCACGTCGCGGCCGAGCCGGTGAGCCTCTCCGGCTGGCGGCGCGCGTGGCGGGCGACCAGCATCGCCCATGCCGGCGGGGTCTGCGCGCTGTCGGTGGTGCCGGGCGAGGATACGATCGAGGGCCTGCTCGTCACCTTCGAGGACGAGGTCCGCCCCGTGATCAACGCGCGTGAGTACCGCTACGATCCGCTCTTGGCCGAAGCGCTGGGCGAGGGGGCGCTGATCTTCCGTGCCAACGCCGAGGCGGACCGGTTCGGCGACGCGGCGAGCCCGGTGCACCTCTCGTACGTCGACGTCGTCGTGCAGGGCTTCCTCACCGAGTTCGGCGAGGCGGGGGTGGAGCGCTTCTTCGCCACCACGGACGGATGGCATGTGCCGATTTTGAACGACCGAGCGGCACCCCGTTACCCGCGTGCCCAACAGTTGACCGAAAACGAGCGTTCGTTGTGCGATCGGATGCTAACAATGGTTGACGTTACGTTCCTGTCGACGGATGAAGCCCAACACTGAACGTGTTGGGTAAGCGCCATGAGAAACGAGACACCGCTTCGCCACAGCGCGCCGGGCTGGAGTCCGTCCAGCTGGCGCGCCAAACCGGCCAAGCAGATTCCCGAGTATCCCGATACCGCGGCGGTCGACGCCGTGGAGAAGCGCCTCGCGTCCTATCCGCCGCTCGTTTTTGCAGGTGAGGCGCGCGCGCTCAAAGCCGAGCTGGCCGAGATTTCCGAGGGTCGTGGTTTCCTGCTCCAGGGCGGGGACTGCGCCGAAGCCTTCGCCGAGCATCACCCGGACGGCATCCGCGACTTCTTCCGCGTCTTCCTGCAGATGGCGGTCGTGCTGACCTACGGGTCGGCGTCCTCCGTCACCAAGGTCGGCCGCATCGCGGGCCAGTTCGCCAAGCCGCGCTCCTCGCCGATGGAGAAGCGCGACGGGATCGAGCTGCCGTCCTACAAGGGCGACATCGTCAACGGCATCGAGTTCACTGAGGAAGCGCGGATCCCCGATCCGCAGCGCATGGAAATGGCGTACCGCCAGTCGGCGGCGACGTTGAACCTCCTGCGCGCGTTCGCCCAGGGCGGCTACGCCAACCTCGACAACGTGCACTCGTGGATGCTCGGCTTCGTCGAGGATTCGCCCCAGGGCCATCGATACCGTGCCTTGGCCGATCGTATCTCCGAGTCGCTCGAGTTCATGCGCGCCTGCGGGGTGTCCGCCGAGTCGACGCCGCAGCTCCAGTCGACCGAGCTCTATACCTCGCACGAGGCGCTGCTGCTGGGCTACGAGCAGGCCTTCACGCGCGTCGACTCGCTGACCGGCGACTACTACTCGACCTCGGGTCACATGATCTGGATCGGTGATCGCACGCGCCAGCCGGACCACGCGCACGTCGAGTATTGCCGCGGCGTCAACAACCCGCTGGGGCTGAAGTGCGGCCCGTCGCTGACGGCCGACGGGCTGATCGAGCTGTTGGATCTCCTCAACCCCGACAACGAGGCAGGGCGGATGACGCTGATCTGCCGCTTCGGCGCGGACAAGGTGCTCGACCACCTGCCGGCGCTGATCCGCGCGGTGAAGCGGGAGGGCAAGAAGGTCGTGTGGTCGTGCGATCCGATGCACGGCAACACGATCTCTGTCGCCGGCTACAAGACGCGCCCGTTCGACCGGGTGCTGAAGGAGGTGCAGTCGTTCTTCGCGGTGCACCGGGCCGAGGGCACGCACGCCGGCGGCATCCACATCGAGATGACCGGCACCAACGTGACCGAGTGCACCGGCGGCGCCCGCGCCGTCACCGAGGACACGCTGTCGGACCGCTACCATACGCACTGTGACCCGCGCCTCAACGCCGAGCAGGCGATCGAGCTGGCGTTCCTGATGGCCGAGAACCTCCAGGCCGAGAAGCGCGACCGCACCGCCAGCAAGGCGGCCTGACCGGGCTCTCCTGCACGACGCGGGGCGACCCGCGGCGAAGGATGATCGAGGGGCGGCCGCCGGGCCGCCCCTTTTTCGTTGCCCCGCGCGGTCAGCTCTCGCGGGCGACGAGGTGGGCTGCGCCGGCCGCCGCGGCACAGACGGCGAAGACGGCGAAGACGACGGCAGTCGCGTCGTAGGTGACGGCGAAGCCGTGCGCGGCGATCATCGGCTCGCTGCCGAAGGGCGACAGGAACCGCCCCAGATACATGCTCATCGTCACGATCCCCGCCGTCATGCCGCGCCGGGCGGCGGGGGCGGCGTCGAGCGCGAGTGTCACGAAGTGGGGCGACACGGTGCCGAAGCCGGCGCCGATGGCCGCCCCCGCCAGGGCCATCGCCGGGCCAGTCGCCGCGCCTGCCAGCGCCGCGAAGCCCGCCCCCATCGCCGCGAAGCCGAGCGCCATGGTCGCCGCGCGGCCGAACCGCATCCGCAGCGGCTGCGCGCCGAGGGCGCCGACTCCGCCCGCCAGCATCAAGGTGCCGAGGACGAGGCCGGTGGTCGCCGCGCCGTCCAGCCCGCGGACCTCGGCGGCGAAGGGGATCTGCGTCGGCATCAGGAAGAAGAGGGCGCCGGTGAGGATCTGCCCGCCCGCCGCCACTGCGACGACGAACGCCCAGCCGCGCCGCCCTTCGCCCGCCGTCCCCGCCGCCGGCCGCCGCCCCGGCACCTCCGCGCCCGCCAGCACGCGCCACATGAACGGCGCGAAGAGGAGCGGCAGGGCGTAGACCGCGAACGGCAGCCGCGCCGACTGCCCCGCCAGCGTGCTCGCCAGCATGATGAAGACGAACCCGCCCCAGTTGATCGCCGCGAACTGGTAGCTGGAGAAGCGCCCGCGCGCCTCCCCGGCGTAGATGTCGCCCAGCAGTGCGGTCTGCGCCGTCATGATGAGCGCCATCGGCAGCCCGAGCAGGAAGCGGCTCGCCAGGATCCCTCCCAGCGTCGGCAGAACGAGACCCGCCGTGCCGACCAGCGCGAAGAGGACCACGCCGAGGACGAGGAGCGGGCGCCGCCCCCAGCGGTCCACCGCCGCGCCGCAGAAGGGCGCCGCCAGCGCCACCGTCAGCGACGGCGCGCTGACGAGGAGGGGCAGCAGGAGCGCGGTGTCGGGCGCATCGGCGAACTCGCCGGCGAGGCCGGGGAGGGCGGGGCTCACCGTGGCGTTGGTCATGATGTTGAGCGTCGCCGCCAGCAGCAGCGCGTGGGCGCGCGGGTCGCGCCAGATGGGGCGTGGGGCGGTGGTGGATGGAGCGTGCATCGGGGCCTCGGACTTGCGGTTTCTCGGATCCGGCGCGAGGCTACGAATTCAAGTCGACTTGAGGTCAAGCATGCCTTTGATGGATATATCTGCCGTCGCGCGGCACTCGGGTCTGCCGGCGTCGACGTTGCGCTACTACGAAGAGAAGGGCCTCATCGTCTCGGTCGGCCGCAGCGGGCTGAAACGGCTCTTCGAGGCGACGGTGCTGGAGCGGCTGTCGCTGATCGCGCTCGGTCGCACGGCCGGCTTCTCGCTGGACGAGATCGGCGCCATGTTCGGGTCCGACGGCCGCCTCGCGATCCAGCCCGCCGACCTGGAGGCCAAGGCCGAGACGCTCGACCGCACGATCCGCAAACTGAGCGCGCTGCGCGACGGACTGCGCCACGCCGCCGTCTGCCCCGCGCCCAGCCACATGGAGTGCCCGACATTTCGCCGCATGATGCGCCTCGCCGGGCATCGCGGGCGACCGGAAGGGCCGCTGCCGCGCCGCTGACGCACTTTGCGGGACCGGCGTGCGGGCGGTGGGTTTCGCGCGCGCCCCGCGGCAGGCTACACAGCGCCCGGCACGAACACACGACAAGGACCCGATGCGCGACACCTTCACCGTCTCGATCCAGCAGCTCAACCCGGTGCTGGGCGATGTCTCGGGCAACCGCGCCGTGGCCGAGGCGGCCTGCCGCGCCGCCGACGCGGACCTCGTGGTGTTCCCGGAACTCTTCCTCAGCGGCGCGCCGCCGCACGACCTCGCCCGCATGCACGGCTTCGCCCGGCGGTGCATGGCCGAGGCGGAGGCGCTCGCCGCCGCGCTCGCCGCCGGGCCGGCCGTCGCCATCGGCACGCCGTGGCTGGAGGAGGGGCGGCTCACCAACGCCTGCGCGGTGTTGCAGGGCGGTGCCGTCGCGGTCGTGCGTCACAAGGTGGAGGTGCAGGACGGCCCGCCGTTCGACGAGGCGCGCGTCTTCGCCTCGGCCGACATGCCGGGCCCGGTGGACATCGACGGCGTGCGCGTGGGGCTGCCGATCGGCGAGGACCTCTTCGGGGCAGACGTGGTGGAGTGCCTCGCCGAGACCGGGGCGGAGATCCTCATCGTGCCCACCGCCTCGCCGTTCACGCCGGTGGAGGCGGACCGGCGGCTCAACGTCGCCGTCGCGCGGGTGGTGGACAGCGAGCTGCCGCTGGTGATCGTCAACGCCGTCGGCGGCCACGACGAGTGGGTGTTCGACGGCGCCTCGTTCGCGTTGGGCGCGGACCGGCGGCTGACGCATCAGCTCCCCGCGTTCGTCCCCGCCTCGGCCCGGCTCGTCTTCCGTCGCGGACCGCGGGGGTGGACGCTGGAGCCGGGGCTGTCCGCGACGATCCCGGACGGGGCGGCCGCGCGCTGGGCCGCGGCCGTGCTCGGCCTTCGCGACGCGGTCCGCAAGGCCGGCGCGGGGCGGATCGTGCTGGAGCTGGCCGGCGGGGTGGACGCCGCCGTCGCCGCGGCGCTCGCGGTCGACGCGTTGGGTGCCGACGCCGTCGACGCGGTGGTGTTCGATCCGCCGCCCGAGGCCGCCGCGGCCGCGCTCGCCACTACGCTCGGCCTGGCGCCGCGGCCCGTCGCGCTGGCGCCGGCGTTGCGCGCGGTGGACGGCCTGGCGCTGGGGCCGGCCGGGGCGGCCGAGCTGCGCGCCGGCATCGCCCGCGGTGTCCTGGGGGCGCTGGCCGAAGATGGCGGCGCGCTGGTGGTGCGGGCCGGCAGCGCGACGGCGATCGCGCTGGGGCAGGGACCGGTGGGCGGCGGGCTGAACCCCATCGGCGACCTCGACCGGACCGACGTCAAGGCGCTGGCGCACTGGCGCGACGTCCACCGCCCGGACGGGGCCCTCGGCCCTGCGGGGCCGCTCTTCCCGCCGCCGCTGCTCGCCGCGCCCATCGGTCTCGGCGCCGACGCGCCGGAGGACGTGGTGCTCGACGCGATCCTCGGCGCGCTCCTGGAGCGAGACGCCGACGTGGACGAGCTGGTCGCGGAAGGTTACGAGGCTGACACCGTGCGGCGGTTGGCGCGCCGGGTGACCGATGGCGAGGCCATGCGGCGCCGGGCGACGCCACGGCTGCGGCTGGCGCCTCGGCCGGCCGGAGATCGCCGCTACCCGATCACCAACCGGTATCGTGATGCCTGAAATCGTCCGCTTCGCTCCGTCGCCCACCGGCGAGATCCACATCGGCAACGCCCGCACGGCGCTGTACAACTACGCCGTCGCGCGACAGACCGGCGGCACCTTCATCCTGCGGTTCGACGATACCGACGTGGAGCGCTCCGAGGCGCGGTTCGCGGAGGCGATCGCGGCCGATCTCGCCTGGCTCGGCATCCGCCCGGCGACGCTGGTGCGCCAGTCCGACCGCCTGGCGCTGTACGACGACGCCGCGGACCGATTGCGCGCCGCCGGCCTCCTCTACCCGTGCTACGAGACGCCGGACGAGCTGGAGCGCAAGCGTGCCCTCCAACGCGCACGCGGCCATCCGCCCAAGTACGACCGCGCCGCGCTCGCCCTCGCCGACGCGGACCGGGTCGCGCTGGAGGCGCAGGGGCGCCATCCGCACTGGCGCTTCCGTCTGCCGGACGGCGCGCGCACCTGGGACGACCGCTGCCGCGGCGAGCAACGCGTCAACCTCGACGCCATCTCCGATCCGGTGCTGGTGCGCGCCGACGGCAGCTACCTCTATACCCTGACCTCGGTGGTGGACGACGTCGACATGGGCGTCACGCTGATCGTGCGGGGCGAGGATCACATCACCAATACCGGCGTACAGATCGCCCTGTTCGAGGCGCTGGGGGCGGCTGCGCCCGCCTTCGCGCACCACAACCTCCTCACCCGCAGCGACGGCGAGCCGCTCTCCAAGCGCGACAACCCGCTCTCGCTGACGCGGCTGCGCGGGGACGAGGTGGAGCCGATGGCGGTCGCCTCGCTGGCGGTGCTGACGGGGACCTCGCAGCCGGTGGAGCCGGTGGCCGACCTCGGCGCGCTGTGCGCGCGGGCCGATCTCGCCGCCGTCTCGCGCGGGCCGGCGACGTTCGATCCGGCGGACGTCACCCGCCTCAACGCCGCGCTCCTGCACGAGATGCCTTACGAGGCGGTCGCAGGATGGCTGGCGGAGACCTACGGGGTGAGCGATCCGGCGGTGTGGACGACGCTGCGCGGGAACCTCGCCCGGCGGACCGACATCGCGCCGTGGGTGGCGATCCTGCGCGACGGCCCGGCCGCCGTGCCGCCGGCGGAGGGGGATCGCCCGGTGCTCGCCGCCGCGCGCCAGGCGCTGCCGCCCGAGCCGTGGGATGAGAGCACCTTCAAAGGGTGGACCGCGGCGGTGAAGGCCGCTACCGGGGCCAAGGGCAAGGGCCTCTTCATGCCGCTGCGGCTGGCACTGACGGGCGAGGCACAGGGCCCGGAACTCGCCGCCTTCCTCCTCCTCCTCGGCCGCGAGGAGACCTCCCGCCGCCTCGACGCCGCGCTCTCCCGCGCGCCCTGACCCGAGCCGCCGCGCCACCCGGCCGCGCGAAAGCCGCGAGCGAGCAGTTGCCTGAAGCGGCGGATCAGCCGCCGCGCGGTCCTTCGAGGGGGCCGCGGGCCTCTTGCTGTGCGTCCGTGGTGGCGCCGGCGGGGGCATCGCCCGTCGCCGGATGCGCCTGCGGGCCGGGGGCGTCACCCTCGGTGGCGGGCGGCGCGGCGAGCGAGGCCGGAGCGAGGGTGCCGGAGGCCGCCGGCGTCAGCGTCGCCGCCTCGGCGTCGGCCGCGGCCGGCGTGACGGGCGAGGCCGCCGAGGGGGCGGTCGACGATGCGACCGGCGTCGTCGCGCGCGGGGCCGCCGAGCGCGGGGTCGTCGTGCCGAGGGGGATCACGGTGACGGCGGTCGTCGCGATCATGCCGGTGGTCTTGGGGCGGGCTTGGGCGACGGCCGGCTCGCTGACGTACTTGGAGAAGAACTGCGGGCCGACGTCGCGATACCGGTGGTCGCCTTCCATCGCCATCGTCGGGTTGGAGGCGACGCGGCGCGGCGCGTCGGGCAGGGTCAGCCCGGTGAGACGGGTTGGCGCCTCGGACGTGCGGTCGGTCTTGAGGGGCGGCAGCGGCTTGCCCGTCTCGTCGTAGACGGCTTTGAACGGCGTCCACTCGACGATCTCCGGCGCCGGCGCGTCGGAGGCCGTCTGCTCGTCCGCCTTCAGCGAGGCGACCACGGAGTCGACCACCTTCTCGTCCGGCGAGCCGGTGGACATCGGCTGGCAGCCGCAGCCGGAAACGGAGCGCTTGCGGTAGGCGAACGCGGTCGGCAGCGTCACATAGCGCTCGCCGGTCATGGTCGAGCGCATGCTCTCCACCGGCGAATCGCTGCCGTGCGCGTAGAGCGAAACGTCCGCCCCCGGACAGCGGCCGATGCACATGGCGAGCTCGTCGTAGAAATTGTCCGAATGGGAGCGGCTGTTGATGGGGAAGTAGAAGCCGTCGCACAGACGCACGCACACGGTGCGATAGTTGCCGACACGCATCTGCCCCTTCACGTGCCCGCTGGAGCGCGTCGCGGCGGAGACGTACGTCTCGCCACCGCCGGAGGCGGCGCGGTTGGGCCGCGCGGAGTTCAGGTCCAGCCGCTCGACGCCGTTGGCCGGGGCGGTGCTGACGACCCGCACCTCCTCCCGGCTGCGCGAGTTGCCGAACAGGCTGGAGAAGATGCCGCGGTTGCGCTTGCCCTCGGTGTGGACGCCGGTGACGACGCGCCCGCCGATCATCATGGTGCTTTCACGCGGGGCGGGCTCGCGGCGGGTGGCGACGCGGCTCGGCGCACACGCCTGCTGCACCTGCCGCTGCAACGCGGCGACCTGCCGGCCGCTGCCCGCGCGGGCCATGCGCGCCTCGATCCCCGCGCAGGCGCGATTGCGCCCGTAGCGGGTGGAGGCGTCGCACCGATAGGCCTTGTACTGCGAGCGCAGGCTGGCCATGTCGCCACCACCGCTCTGCGCTGCCGCCAGCTGCTTGCGCAGGGAATTGCACGACTGAGCCGCCGCCTCGCCGACGAATAGCACAGCTATGAGGGCAGCAATCAGAAGGCGCATGGAACTTCCCCAATCGGTTTTCGGCCAAACGCTAACTGCAGGTAAATAAGCAAGCGGCGTCAAACCCACAACGAACCGACGATACGTCCGTTGCATAGGCTTAATGAATTAGGGCTGAGCGAGCGTGGGTTCGTCTACCTTTCCGGTGGATATGCCATCCCGAGCTCACGGACTCGTGACAGATCGGCAACGAATTGTTCGAACTCCGATCGCTTCGCGTCGGGGTCCGGGAGACGCAGCAGATAAGACGGATGAATGGTGATCAATCCATGGTCGCCGTTGGCCCAGGCGAGGGCCCGGCCACGCTCGCGGCCGATGCTGACCGCGCGCCCCATGAGCGCCTGCGCCGCCGTCGCGCCCAGCGCCACCGTCAGCCGCGGCCGCACCAGGTCCCGCTCCGCCTCCAGCCAAACGCCGCATGCATGGACCTGCGACAGCGTCGGCTTCTGGTGGATGCGCCGCTTGCCGCGTGGCGTGAATCTGAAGTGCTTCACCGCATTGGTGATGAACGTCTGCGCCCGGTCGATGCCGGCGGCGGCGAGCGCCTCGTCGAAGAGCCGGCCCGCGGGGCCGACGAAGGGGCGCCCGGCGAGGTCTTCCTGGTCGCCGGGCTGCTCGCCCACGAACATGATCGGCGCGCCGGGCCGCCCTTCGCCGACCACCACCTGGGTCGCCGGGCCGTAGAGCGGACAGCGGGTGCAGTGCGTGGCGGCACGGGCGAGGTCGGCGAGGGTGGCGATGTCGGCCGCGGCGGCGGCGCCGGCGTCGTCCTGCGCGCGCCGTTCGCGGGCGACGCGGGTGGAGCGGGCCGGGGTGCGTGTCGGCGCGGCGACCATGGCCTCGGTGCGCCGGCCGGCCGCCTGGATCAGCGGCGTGATCAGCGCCGCCTCGGGCATGTTCTTCCAGTAGCGCTTGGGCATCTCGGACTGCATCGCCTTCACCTTCAGCCGCGCCGGGTTGAAGATCGCGCCGAAATAAGTGCGCCACAGCTCCTCGTTGACGTCGCCGCCCGGCGCCACGTCGCGCGCGGCGCCCGGACCCGTCGCCAGGATCTCGCCGTCCCAGTGGGCCGAGCGGTCCGGCGTGAGGATCGACCAGCGCATCTCCGGGAAACGGCGCATGAAGAACGGCGCGGTGCGGTCCAGCGTGTGGTGCTCTGGCTCGAACCAGGCGACGAAGCGGGCGATGCCGTCGGCGTCATGCGTCTCGCGGAAGCGCACGAAGGCCTTCATCTTGTGCGAGCAGCGGGCGACGTTCTTGGCCATCGTGCGCGCCTTGGCGACGTCCGGGTCGCTGGCGATCTCCAGAAGCTTCGGCTCGGCGGCGAACCGCTCCAGCAGGCGGTGCGCCAGGACGAACCGCTCCGGCGCGCGGTGGCACACGAGGGCCTCGGCCAGCGCCGGGAAGTCGCGGGGGGCGCGCGGGGCGTCGACCGGGGCGGGCTCCGGCAGCTCGTCGACGTGGCGGTCGGCACCGAAGAGGCTGCGCGGCACCTCGCCGACCACCCAGTCCACATCGCGTGCCGGCACGCAGCCGGCGGTCAGCTTGCGGGCGGCGGCGCGGAAGGTCGCGAAATCCGCCGGGTGGTCGAGCGTGACCGTCCAGCGCGGGGTCCGCTCCGCGCGGGCGAGGGCGGCGGCGGTCACGGCGCGGCCTCCGCGGCTCCGGCGGCGGCGGTGGTGGCGGCGGCGGAGCTGGCGGTGGCGAATAGGTCGAGCTGGCGGGCCGGCGGCAGGAAGCGCTGGCGCAGGTTCGCCGTGTCGATCAGCCGGCCGGGATGCCAACCTTCCAGCGCGACGAAGGGCTTGGCCTTGCGGGCCGTCGGCGTCAGCCGGGCGAGGTCCTCCAGGCGCATGCGTCGATGGCGCCGCGTGCGCACGATGGCGTCCACCGCCTTCACCCCGAGGCCCGGCACGCGCAGGAGCTGCTCGCGCGGCGCTCGGTTGACGTCCACCGGGAAGTCCGCCCGGTTCGCCAGTGCGAAGGCGAGCTTGGGGTCGATGTCGAGGTCGAGCATTCCGCCGTCGGTGGCGCGCTCCAGGTCGTCGAGCTCGTAGCCGTAGAAGCGGGTGAGCCAGTCGGCCTGGTAGAGGCGGTGCTCACGCACCAGGGGTGGTGCTGCGGGCGGCAGCGCGGAGGATGCGTCCGGAACCGGCGAGAAGGCGCTGTAGTAGACCCGTCGCAGATCGTACGAGGTATAGAGATTGCGGCTCGTGGTGAGGATCGTGAGATCGCTCGCCCCGTCCGCGCCGACGATCATCTGGGTCGACTGCCCGGCCGGCGCGAAGCGTGGTGCGCGGCGGCGGCTCTGGCGCGTGGTGTCGCGCGCGGCGTCGATCCCGGTGCGCAGCGCCGCCATCGACGATTTGATCGTGCGTCCGCTCTTCTCCGGCGCCAGGGCGGCGAGCCCGCGCTCGGTCGGCAGCTCGATGTTGATCGACAGCCGGTCCGCCCACCGTCCCGCCTCGGCGATCAGCGCTGGCGAGGCGTCGGGGATGGTCTTGAGGTGGATGTAGCCCTGGAAGCCGTGCGCCACGCGCAAGGTGCGGGCGACGCGCACGACCTCCTCCATCGTATGGTCGGCCGAACGGACGATCCCGGAGGAGAGGAACAGCCCCTCGATGTAGTTGCGCCGGTAGAAGGCGAGGGTGAGGTCGACCACCTCGTCCGGCGTGAAGGCCTCCCGCTCCACCCGGCTCGACACGCGGTTGATGCAATAGGCGCAGTCGTAGATGCAGGCGTTCGTCAGCAGCAGCTTCAACAGCGAGATGCAGCGGCCGTCCGGCGCGTAGGCGTGGCAGATGCCCGAACCTTCGGTAGAGCCGATCCCGCCCGAGGTGCGCGCATTGCGCTTCGTGGTGCCCGACGAGGCGCAGGAGGCATCGTATTTCGCCGCGTCGGCGAGGATGGCGAGCTTCTCTTGCAACGAGCGGATTCGGCCGGAATAGGGCGGCATGGCGGCCTCAGTTCATTCTTTGTTCCATTTAGGTGTGAAACTGACGGTTCGTAAACTGCGACGTAACGTCTGTTGAAGAATGGTCACACTAATCGCCGCGTTTCTCGCTATTGTCGTCGCGGTTGGACAACCATGCATGGTCATCGCGCGCCGTCATCGGCCGGGTAGTCAGGCGAACGGGGGAGGTACCATGGGGCGGTTGAGAACATGGGTGGGGGCGCTGACGCTCGCCGTCCCGGTGGTGGCCGGGGCGGGGCCGGCGGCGGCGCAGTCGACCGTGGTGATCGGCATGCCCGACTGGCCGACCGCGAAGGTGACGGCCAACATCATCGCGCGCGTGGCCGAGAAGACCTACGGCATGACGCCGATGCTGCGCCCGATCGGTACCGTGCAGCTGTTCGACGCGATCGACCGCGGCGAGGTCGACATCCACCCCGAGATCTGGATGCCGAACGAGACGGTCGATATCCGGAAGTACACCGACGAGCTGGGCACGCTGACCCTGGCGCCGGCCCGCGTGGAGGCGACGCAGCACATCTGCACCACGCCCGCGACGGTCGAGGCGACGGGGATCCGGCGGGTGGCCGACCTCGCCGACCCCGCGATGGCCGCCCAATTCGACACCGACGGCGACGGCCGCGGCGAGATGTGGATCGGCGACTTCTACTGGTCGGCGACGCGGATCGAGCGGCTGCGGGCCAAGAGCTACGGCTACGACCAGTCGATGATGCTGCTGACCATGCCCGAGGACATGGCGATGGCCTCCGTCGACGCGGCGGTGGCCCTGGGCACGCCCATCGTCTTCTATTGCTATGCGCCGCACCACCTCTTCGCGCTGCACGACATCGTGCAGCTGGAGGAGCCGGCGCACGACCCGTCGACCTGGCACGTCCTGTCGCCGTCCGAGGATCCGGCGTGGCTGGAGAATTCCACCGCGGCGAGCGCGTGGATGGCCTCGCACTATCATATCGGCTACGCGAGCGACCTCGCCGACTACCACCCCGACCTCGTCGCCTTCCTCGACAAGATGGCGCTGACGGACGAGGACGCCGAGGCGATGAGCTACGCCATCGACGTGGAGGCGCGCACGCCGGAGGACGTGGCGGACGAGTGGATCGCCCAGAACGAAGACAAGATCGCGGAGTGGACCCAATGAGTGCGATGTTCGCCAGGATTGTCGCGGCGGCGCTCGGCATCGCGCTGGCGGTGGGTACGGCCCACGCGACCGAGGTGTTCGACCCCAACACCCGCACGTGGGTGCCCTACGACCCCTCGCACGCGCTGCGCTACTACAAGCAGCACGGCCAGGTGCCGGCGGACTTCCGCCGCCAGGTCGTGACCTTCCGCACGGCCGAGAAGCCCGGCACCATCGTGATCGACGGCAACCGGCACTTCCTCTACCTCGTGCTGGGCGACTTCAAGGCGATCCGCTACGGCATCGGCGTCGGGCGCGAGGGGTTCGGCTGGGCCGGCATCGTCAACGTCGGCCGCAAGCAGGAGTGGCCGACGTGGACGCCGCCGGCGGAGATGGTGGCGCGCGACCCGAAGGCGGCCAAATATGCCGGTGGCATGCCCGGCGGGCCGGACAATCCGCTCGGCGCCCGCGCGCTCTATCTCTTCGAAGGCAACCGCGACACGATCTACCGCATCCACGGCACCAACGAGCCGTGGTCGATCGGGCTCGACATCTCGTCAGGCTGCATCCGCATGAACAACGAGGACGTGATCGATCTCTACAGCCGGGTAGAGAAAGGCGCGAAGGTGATCGTGTTGATGCAGGGCGCAGCGCTCTACCGCGGCGTTTAAGGGAATTATGCGAATGCTGAAGCTTGGAATGGTGATTGCGGGCTGCGCGCTCGGCTTGTGCGCCTGCCAGTCATCCTCGTCGACCAACGCGCCGTCCACGAGCACCACGGTGCGCGAGACCGTCGTCACCGCGCCGGCCGACCTGCAGCTCCTGTGCGCTTCAGAGGCGCAGACGCGTCTGGGCGCGTCGGGTGACGTCCTGCCGATCTCGTCGGCGCAGACGACGGCGGGGCGCTACTCGGTGGTGCTGAGCGTCGGCAACGGGCAGGCGACCTGCGTCGTCACCGACCAGGGCGTGATCGAAAGCATCGCCTGATCGGGATGAGGGCGGGGCCTGCCGGAGGCAAGCCCCGCGCTCCGCCGCGTCAGCCGCGGCCGACGAACGGCATCTTCGTGGCCATGATGGTCAGGAACTGCGCGTTGGCGTCGAGGTCGAGGCCGGCCATGTAGAGGAGCGTGTCGGCGACGACCTGCACGTCCATCAGCGGCTCCGGCGCGATCTCGCCGTTCGCCTGCGGCACGCCGTGGGCCATGCGCGAGGCCATGTCGGTCTGCGCATTGCCGATATCGATCTGACTGCAGGCGATGTCGTGCTTGCGGCCGTCGAGGCTGATGGTCTTGGTCAGGCCGGTGATGGCGTGCTTGGAGGCGGTGTAGGCGATGGAGCCGGGCCGCGGCGCATGGGCCGAGATCGAGCCGTTGTTGATGATCCGCCCGCCCTTGGGGGACTGCTCGCGCATGAGCCGATAGGCCCCGCGCGCGACGAGGAAGCAGGCGTCGAGGTTGGTGCCCACGACACGGCGCCACTCGGCGAACTCGATGTCGCCGACATCGGTGCCGGGCATATTGGCGCCGGCGTTGTTGAACACGACGTCGATCCGGCCGAGTTCGTCCTTGATGCGTGCGAACATGGCGTCGACCGACGCCTCGTCGGTGGCATCGCAGCGGATCGGCACGATGGTGCCTTCGGCCTCGGCGGCGACGGCTTTCAGCTTCTCTTCGGTGCGGGCCGCGGCCACGACCTTGGCGCCGTGCTTGGCGAGGGTCAGCGCGCACGCCTTGCCAATCCCCTGACTGGCCCCTGTCACCAAGACGACTTTTCCCTCAACGCCCACAGCGTCCTCCTAAGTTTATTTAGGATTTGGCGTAGGGCCTTCGCATCGGCGATGCAACGGGCGAAACGGTCCGGCGTCAGGTGCGACGGTGCGGACCGGCCCGCTCATCGGGCCGGCGTGTGAGGCGGTTCAGGCCGGCTCGCCGGTGGGCACCGGGGGAAGGACGGTCCAGGCTTCGCCCGCGGCGACGACACAGGACTTGCCGTTGGGCATGGAGAGGATGGCGGTCCAGGTGCCGTCGGCGGAGGCGTAGAGTTCGAGGACGCGGCGGTCGTTCTGGAGGCCGAACGAGCGTTGATGTTCGTTGAACTTCCGTGAGAGGATCTTGATCATCTCACCGCGTTCTTTGCAGACGGTCTTGGCGTCGGCTGTATCGACCGGAGCGAAGAAAGCCAGGGCAGCAAGAGGGGCAAAAAGAGCAAGTTTGCGCATCAGGAATCTCCTTCTGTCGCTGGCGACCGTCCGTCGAAGACTTGGCCGCCTACGGCGTGTTTGCTGTCATCAGTCCGTTACATCTTCATCTTAAGAGTTGCGCAGTCTGCGAGGATAAAGTGCGGTCCGCGTGAACCGACCGCCACCTGCCTCTTGGTATAATGCGCTCCGCCGACGGGATATTCGTCAGCGGCAGCCCCCCATTCGAGATCTCAACGTCACACTTTGGGCCGTTCACCCTTCGCCACCGCCTGCATCAGCCCCCATTGCTTGGGAAGGATGACGGGCAGTGCATAGCGTTCGACGATCGTGCGGCGTGCGGCTTTCTCCAGGCTTGCCCGGTCCACCTCCTTGCGCAGGACGCGTTCCAGAGTATCGGCCAAGCGGTCGGCATCGAAGAAGGGCGTCAGCAGGCCATTGCGCTTGTCATCAACAACTTCGTGCAGCGGCTGTGTATCCGAACCGACGACGAGCGCCCCGGTCGACATCGCTTCCAGCAGCGACCACGACAATACGAAGGGCACGGTCAAATAGACGTGCGCTTTCGTGATTCTAAACATCGACCGCAAGGTCTTCAGCGGCACCAGGCCGAGGAAGTGGACGCGCTCGAGGTCGAGGTCGAGCGTCTCCATCGCGTGTTCGCGGTGGGTCTTGCCGTCCTTGCGCGTCTTGCCGTAGGCGGTGCGGTCGGTGCCGGCGATCAGGACGTGGAGGTCGGGGCGGCGCTGTTGCAGTTTCGCCACGGCCTGCATGAACTGCGGGAACCCGCGATAGGGCTCCATCCCGCGCGCGACGTAGGTGATCACCTCGTCCTGCGCGGTGAAGGTGCGGTCGCCCACGGTCACCTGATCGGGGCCGGGCTTGAAGAACTCGCAGTCCACGCCCTCGTGCAGGACGGACATATTGTGCGTCAGGTGCTTGGGGAACTGGCTGTGCTGCCAGCGCGTCGGCGAGGAGCCCCAGTCCATGGTCGCGAGGTCCAGAAGGATGGGGATATTCTTGAAATGCGCCCGCGCCGCGGCGTCGTGATTGAGCGGCTCGAGAAAGTCCGCGTCGCTGCCGCGGGCGTTGTAGTACCACTCGAACAGGCTGAGCTGCTTCGTCTTGGGCCACAGCTCCTTGACGAGGAGCGAGGGCCCCCAGCCGGAATGGGCGCAGACGAGATCCGGCTCCCACCCCTGGTTCTTCAACGGATAGAGCGCCTTGAAGGCCGCTTGTGCGGTCAGCACGGCGCGCTCGGCGGTGACGAGCGTGGGGTGAATGCCCTTGGCGACCTCCCGGTGAAGCTCGTAGGGGACCTTCTTGATCCCCATGTCCTGCTGGTTGCTGGCGAGCGTTCCCGCCAGCATTTCCACGCCTGCGACGGATTTCAGGTGATTGGCGATCCGCCGGTACTGGCCGGGGAAATTGTTGTGTAGGAATAGGATGCGCATATTGGCCTCGCGGTCGTTGGCCGGGCCATACACTGAAACCTTGGCGCGTCACTAGGCATTTGCGATGTTAGAGCGCCTTGCAATCACGCGCTGGTTGCCCAACAGTCCGGCCGACGCGCGGACGGGAGGCGTTCCGAGCGCGTGCGAGCGACAACACTGAGGACGCGCCATGCCTACCCCGATCTTGATGCCGGCTTTGTCGCCTACGATGGAGGCGGGAACGCTCGCGAAATGGCTCGTCAAGGAAGGCGACACCGTCTCCTCCGGCGACGTGATCGCTGAGATCGAGACCGACAAAGCCACCATGGAAGTCGAGGCGGTCGACGAAGGGACCGTCGGCAAGATCGTCGTCGCCGAGGGCACGGCGGACGTGCCGGTGAACGACACGATCGCCATCCTCCTCGCCGAGGGCGAGAGCGCGGACGACATCGCCGCCGCCCCGAGCGAGGCGAAGGCCCCCGCGGCGCAGAAGCCCGAAGCCAAGGATCAGGCCGCGGCCGAGACCTCCACCGGCGGCGCCGCCGATGCGACGCGCAACGGCACCGGCAGCGGCAACGGCAGCGGCGCCTCCACCGCCGGTGCGGCGCCCAAGGGCGGCGACGGCGGTCGCGTCTTCGCCTCGCCGCTGGCCCGCCGCCTCGCCAAGGAAGGCGGGATCGACCTCGCCGCCGTCTCCGGCACCGGGCCGCACGGACGCATCGTCAAGGCCGACGTCGAGCAGGCGAAGACCACCGGCACCGCCCCGGCGAAGGCGCCCGAGGCGGCCAAGGCTCCGGCTTCCGCGCCGGCCGCCAAGGCGCCGCCCCCCACCGGTGCGCCCGCCGGCATGTCCGACGATCAGATCAAGGCGATGTTCGCGGAGGGGGCCTACAAGGAGATCCCGCACGACGGCATGCGCAAGACGATCGCGCGCCGCCTGACCGAATCGAAGCAGACCATCCCGCACTTCTACCTGACGCGGGACGTCGAACTCGACGCGCTGCTGAAGCTGCGCGGCGATCTCAACGCCGCCGCCCCCAAGGACGGCGACGGCAAGCCCGCCTACAAGCTCTCGGTGAACGACTTCGTCATCAAGGCGATGGCGCTGGCGCTGCGCGACGTGCCGATGGCGAACGCCACCTACACCTCCGCCTCGCGTCTGATCCACACCGGCGTCGACGTCGGTGTGGCGGTGGCGATCCCGGACGGGCTCATCACCCCGGTCGTGCGCAAGGCCGATTCGAAGACGCTGTCGGTGATCTCCAACGAGATGAAGGACCTCGCCAAGCGCGCGCGCGACAAGAAGTTGCAGCCGGCCGAGTATCAGGGCGGGTCTACTGCCGTCTCCAACCTCGGCATGTTCGGCATCAAGGACTTCGCCGCGGTGATCAACCCGCCGCACGGCTCGATCCTGGCCGTCGGCGCCGGCGAGCAGCGGGCGGTGGTGAAGGACGGCGCGCTGGCGATCGCCACGGTGATGACGGTGACGCTCTCGGTCGACCACCGCGCGGTCGACGGGGCGCTCGGTGCCGAGGTGTTGCAGGCCTTCGCCCGCTACGTCGAGAGCCCGATGGCGCTGCTGGTCTGACCGGCGGCCCGCCCCGCATCGGGCGAGAGGCGATGGATTCGGGTGGCTTCGGCTGCCCGTTTTCGTTTCAGCCGGATGCGTCCATAGACGCCTGCGCGAACGCCTCAGCCCCCAGATGCGCGGTTCGGCAAATTCGATGGAATTGCCGGCGGGGTCGCGCAGGTACAGCGACCGGCCCCCTTGCGGCCAAGCGAAGGCGCTCTCGACGGTGACGCCGGCGGCGGTGAGGCGGTCGTGCCAACGGTCGATCTCCGCGCCGGGGGCGGCGAAGCAGGCGTGACCGGGCCCGGTGGCGCCGTGAGGTGGGACGGGGAGGGCGCCGTTCGCCGGCGCCTCGGCCGTGGCAGACGGCTTGAAGAGGAGGAGGACCGTCCCCTCCAGGCGGAAGAAGACGTGCCGCCCGTCGACCTCGGCGAAGCGCTCCAGGCCGAGAATATGTTCGTAGAAGTCGGCCGTTTCGGCGAGGTTTTCGGCGTAGAGGGCGGTTTCGAGGATTCGCATGGCGGCTCCTTCGTCGCGGGTCGAAGGAGAGGGAGATAGGGCCCACGTCCCTTTTCGCCGACCCCCGCGGCCCTCAGCCGACCCCGTTGCCGGCCCCTGCCGAGCCCTGCCGGACAAGGGCGGACGCGGCGCGCCGGTGCCTCAGGCGGTCGGCAGGACGACGAAGCCGGTCACGGACGGATCGCCGACGGGGTCGAGGCCGATGCCGGTGACCTTGGCCATCGGCGGGCCCTGGCGGCAGGCGGCGAGGAGCGCGTCGGTCTCCTCGAAGGTGCCGACGACGACGGCCTCGACGCGGCCGTCGCGCAGGTTGCGCACCGTGCCGCGCAGCCCCCGGCGCTGCGCTTCCTCCTGGAGCCAGTTGCGATAGCCGACGCCCTGGACCCGGCCTTCGATGAGGAAGCGCGTCGCCATTACTCGAACTCGAGGATCACCGCGTCGACCGCGAGGCTCGCGCCCGCCTCGACGTAGACGTCCTTCACCTTGCCCGACCGCTCGGCGCGGATGACGTTCTCCATCTTCATCGCCTCGATGACGGCCAGCGGCTGGCCGTCGTCCACCATGTCGCCCTTGGCGACGTTGAGCGAGACGACGAGGCCGGGCATCGGGCAGAGAACCTTCTTGGCCGTGTCGGCGGCGGAGAGCTGGGGCATGTAGGCCTGGAGGTCGGCGATGCGCGGGCGGCGAACCTTGGCGCGCAGGCGCCGGCCGCGATAGGTGAGGCCGACGTCGTGCGGCGTCTCGCCGTAGCCCATCGAGATGAGCGCGCCGTCCACGGTGCCGCGCCACACGCCCAGGCCGCAGCGCTCGCGGCAGACGAGGCGGGTGGTGCCCTCGATGGTGACCTCGACGCCGTCCGCCCGCGCCGCGACGGTGCCCTCGACGCGCGTGTCGTCGTCGAACAGGGCGGCGAGGGCGCCGGGCACCGGGGTCGGGTGCGAGCCGAAGGTGGAGCGGCGCAGCGCCTCGCGCGCCTCCTCGGCGAAGGCAACGGTCGCCATCAGGGTGCGGATCTCGTCGGTGGCGGGGAGGGTCGGCCCGTCGGGGAACTCCTCGGCGATGAAGCCGGTGGAGAGGTTCCCCTCGCGCCAGCGCGGGTGGGCCATCAGTGCCGACAGGAACGTGCCGTTGTGGCGGATCCCGTCGATGGCGACCTCGTCGAGGGCGATGGACATGGCGTCGATCGCGGCCTCGCGGGTGGGGCCGTGGGTGACGATCTTGGCGATCATCGGGTCGTAGAAGCGCGAGATCTCCGAGCCTTCGACGACGCCGGTGTCGACCCGCACGGTGGTCTCGGCGGCGGTGTCCTGCGGCATCGCGAGGCGGCGGATGCGGCCGATGGAGGGCAGGAACTTGCGGTCCGGATCCTCGGCGTAGAGCCGCGCTTCGACCGCCCAGCCGTTCGGCGCGATGTCGTCCTGCCGGTGGCGCAGCGGCTCGCCGGCGGCGACGCGGATCATCTCCTCCACGAGGTCGAGCCCGGTGATCAGCTCGGTGACCGGATGCTCCACCTGGAGGCGCGTGTTCATTTCCAGGAAGTAGAAGTTGGCGTTCTGGTCGGCGACGAACTCGACCGTGCCGGCCGAATCGTAGGCGACCGCCTTGGCGAGGGCGACGGCCTGCTCGCCCATTTTCGCGCGGACCTCGGGGGTGAGGAGCGGCGAGGGCGCCTCCTCGATGACCTTCTGGTTGCGACGCTGGATGGAGCACTCGCGCTCCAGGATGTGGATCGCGTTGCCGTGCTTGTCGCCCAGCACCTGGATCTCGATGTGGCGCGGGTCGACGATGAACTTCTCGACGAAGACCCGCTCGTCGCCGAACGAGGACTTCGCCTCGGAACGGGCGCGGTCGAACCCGTCGGCGACCTCGTCGCGCGAGTGGGCGATGCGCATGCCCTTGCCGCCGCCGCCGGCGGAGGCCTTGATCATCACCGGGTAGCCGATCCCGTCGGCGATCTTCACCGCGTCCTCGGCGGTCTCCAGCGCACCGGCGCCGCCGGGGACGGTGGAGACGCCCGCCGCCTCGGCGCGGCGCTTGGATTCGATCTTGTCGCCCATCGCCTCGATGGCCGCCGGATTGGGGCCGATGAAGGTGATGCCGGCCTCGGCGAGGGCCGCGGGGAAGGCGGCACGCTCG
This sequence comes from Acuticoccus sp. I52.16.1, assembly GCF_022865125.1. Classification (NCBI taxonomy): domain Bacteria; kingdom Pseudomonadati; phylum Pseudomonadota; class Alphaproteobacteria; order Hyphomicrobiales; family Amorphaceae; genus Acuticoccus; species Acuticoccus sp. I52.16.1. The sequence goes on from NZ_CP094828.1 coordinate 3,944,780, forward strand.
GACAGGAAGCCGTAACCGGGATGGACGGCCTGGGCGCCGGTCTCGGCGCAGGCCTCCAGGATCGCGTCGATCCGGAGGTAGGACTCGGCGGCGGGGGGCGGGCCGATGCGCACGGCTTCGTCGGCCATCTCGACGTGGGGGGCGTGACGGTCGGCGTCGGAGTAGACGGCGACGGTGCCGATCCCCAGGCGCTTGCATGTGCGCATCACTCGGCACGCGATTTCGCCGCGGTTCGCCACCAGGATCTTCTCGAACATTGCCGTCCCTTCAGCCCATCAGTCTGCAAGCGTTTTAGACGCATACTGCACCGAATCCCAAATCAAACGAGGCCCCTATGATCAACGCCATCGCTCTCCTCCTCGGGTGCCAGCTCCTGGGCGAAATCTTCGTGCGTCTGGCTGACCTCCCGGTGCCCGGTCCGGTCGTCGGCGCGGCGCTGATGTGCGCGGGGCTGCTCGTGCGGGGCGAGGTATCGCCGACGATGGACACCACCGCGCGCACGATCCTGTCCAACCTGTCGCTCCTGTTCGTACCGGCGGCGGTGGGGGTGATCGACCACCGCGAGCTCTTCATGGAGTACGGCTTCGCGCTGATCGCGGCGCTGGTGGTGTCGTCGGTGGCGGCGCTGTCGGCGGCGGCGCTGGCGTTCCGCTGGGCGGCGGGCAAGTGATGCCGCAGGAGGTCGAGCTTCTCTGGGTCTACCTCTCCGAAGAGCCGCTGACGTGGCTCACGGTGACGGTGATCGCCTACGCGCTGGCGGACCGGCTGGCGGCACGGGTGGGGCGGCATCCGCTGGCGAACCCGGTGGTGGTGTCGGCGGTGCTGGTGATCGCGCTGCTGGGGATCACCGGTACGCCGTTTCCCACATATTTCGAGGGGGCGCAGTTCGTGCACTTCATGCTCGGCCCGGCGACGGTGGCGCTGGCGATCCCGCTGGTGCAGAACCGCGCGCTGGTGCGCCGGTCGGCCAAGCCCATCGCCGCGGCGCTGGTGGCGGGGTCGGTGACGGCGGTGACCAGCGCGCTCGTCGTCGGCTGGGCGTTGGGGCTGCCGGGGGACGTGCTCGCCTCGCTGGCGCCCAAGTCGGTGACGACGCCGATCGCCATGGGCATCGCCGAGGCACTGGGGGGCATTCCGCCGCTGACGGCGGTGCTGGTGATCCTCACCGGTATCATCGGCGCCGTGGCGGTGACGCCGCTGATGAACCTCCTGAAGATGACCGACATGCGCGCCCGCGGGTTCGCGGCGGGGGTGGCCGCGCATGGGATCGGCACTGCGCGCGCCTTCCAGGTCGACCCGGTGGCGGGGGCTTTCGCGGGTATCGGCATGGCACTCAACGGGGCGTTGACCGCGCTGCTGACACCGCTTGCCTTCATGCTTCTGGCGGCGTTGTGACCGTGCGCCCCGGCCGCGCCGGGGGCCGTGTACGCCCGCTGTCAGGGCGTGCGCGGCGGATTGGAACTTTGCGCACCTTCACGCAAGCCTGATTGTACATCGATTGATCGCCAAATGCTCTGCTGGTACCTGAGGCCATTCGAGAGACACCTCGGCGGCGCAAGGATTCGGCGGAGCAGGATGAGCGGTATCGACACCCCCACGGGTCACTATGCGCTCCTCTTCACGGGCCGCGGCAAGCCGGCGTGGGACATGGCGCTGACCTTCGTCAACGCCGACCGCGCCTCGCGCGACCAGTTCCAGCTGGCGGTCGACGTGCTGGGGCGCGAGCTCATCGAGTTGACCTGCCATCGCGATCCTAAGATCCACGGCCGGGTCGAGGTGCAGACGGTGAGCAACGTCCTCGCCTCGGCGATCGCGTTCGACTATGCGCGCCGCAACGGGCTGGCCGAGCCGGGCGCCGTCAGCGGGCTGAGCCTGGGCGAGACGGTCGCCGCCTATGCCGCCGGCGTGGTGGACTTTCCCACGGTGCTGCGACTCGCCCATTATCGCGGCGTGTGCGAGGCGGAGATCGCGCGCACCTTGCCGCCGGGCGGCGTCGGCCTGCTGATCGGCACCACGGAGGACGGGGCGAAGGATCTTTGCGCCGAGGTGAGCGGGCTGGGCCATATCGAGATGGTCGGCATCCTCGGCCCCAACCTGCAACTGATCGCGGGGATGGAGCCGGCACTGTCGGAGGCGGCCTGGCTCGCCGGCGAGATGGGCTGGCGCTGGCTGGAGCAGGCCGTCGAGGGGCCGTGGCACCTGCCGATGTTCCAGCCGGCGGTCGACAAGTTCCACGCCTACGCCGAGACGCAGCCGTTCAAGGACCCCGAGGTGACGCTGCTGTCGGGCGCGCAGGAGGCGCCGATCGCCGACGCCTCCACGGCGCGCGAGGTGCTGGCCGATTCGATCACCGCCTTCGTCGACGCGCCGCTCACGGCGCAGCGGCTGCGGGCGGTGGTGTCGTCGGGCATGATGGTGCGGGTGACGCCGCGCGGTGCGATGGGCCGGCCGGAGGTGCTGCCGCCGCACACCGTTCCGTTGAACGCGCCCAAGGACCTCCCGGCGCTCCTGGGCGCCGTGGGGCGCGCCGTTCAGGCCTGAGCCGCGCCGCGGACCCGGCGGATCAGCGCCGCCGGCCCCCCATCTCAATCACTTCGCCCGTCAGGCTCTCGTCCAGGCAGGTGGTGACGATCTGCAGCACGATGTCGTCGAGCCTCGCCTTCAGCGCCGGAGGCAGCGGGCGCAGCTTGTCGAGCCGCCGGCCCTCGGCGGAGATCATCGCGCGGGCGGCCCCGAGGGTCGCGGGCGCCGGCTCCACGGCCGGGAGCGGGGTCACGTCGGTCATGTCCGGGGCGACGCAGTTGACCTGGATGGCGGGCGCGAGCGCGGCGGCGAGGAAGCGCGTCAGCTCGGCGACGGCGAGGCGGCTGGGCGCATAGGCGGCGGCGCCGGCCTTGCCGTCCGGCGCGATGCTGGCGCCGACCATCACGATCCGCCCCCACCGGGATTGGCGAAGATAAGGCGCGGCCGCTCTGGCGACGAGATAGGGGCCGCGCAGGTTCACCTTCATCAGGTCGTCCCACAGCGTCGGCGTCAGCGCGTCGAGATCGCCGGTCGGGACGCGGACCCGCCCCTCGGTCGCGCCGGCGCAGTTCACCAGGATGTCGAGCCCGCCGAGGAAGTGCGCCGTGGTCTCGATCGCGGTGGTGACGTGGGTCGGCTTGGTATGGTCGAGCGGCAGGGCGATGGCGCGGGCGCCGCCGGCGGTGATGGAATCCACCGCGGCCTTGGCCCGCACGTCGCCGCGCCGGTAGGTGAGGGCGACGGAGGCGCCGCGCCGTGCGACCGCCTCGGCCACCAGCCGCCCGAGCCAGCCGCTCCCGCCGGTGACGAGCACCGCCGCCCCCGCGAAGCTGCGGTCGACGGGCGGGGCCGCCTCGTCCGCACCGCCGTCCGCGCGGTCGATGATGGCGGCTTTGATGCGTGGCTCGGTCTTCGTCGCCTCCATTGTGGACCTCTAGGTCGTGGACTCATGGTGTCGTAGCCATAGGCGGGTCGATGCCAAGGCGACGGCGGCCATGAAGTTTCGGGCGAGTTTGTCGAATCGGGTGGCAATGCGGCGGAAGTGCTTCAGCTTGTTGAAGTACCGCTCGACGAGGTTGCGCAGCCGATAGAGCGGTGGTGCAACGGTGCGCATAACACGAACGTTGCGCTGGCTCGGGATGTGGGCGGTGGCGCCTCTGGCCGCACACCATTCGATCAGCGCCTTGGCGCTGTAGCCGCGGTCGGCCACGATGTCCGGTGCGAGTGGGAGCCCGTCGAGGAGGATCGGCGCTGTTGTCTTGTCGGAGGCCTGACCAGCCGTGATTACGAAGCGGATCGGCAGGCCCCGCTCGTTGACGACGGCGTGGAGTTTGGTCGTCAGTCCTCCACGAGAACGGCCAATGGCGTGATCCGGGCCCCCTTTTTTCCGCCGGCTGCGTGCTGGTGAGCCTTCACGATGGAGCTGTCGATGAGCTGGAGCGCGGCCGGCTCTTCTCGAGCAAGTGCCTCGAACACCACCAGCCATACGCCGCGCTTGGCCCATCTGTTGAAGCGATTGTAGACCGTCGTCGATGGGCCATAGCGCGCCGGCAAGTCGCGCCACGGTGACCCGGTCCGCAACACCCAGAAGATGCCGTTGAGGACACGCCGGTCGTCCACACGCTGCTTTCCGGCCGGCGCCGGCGGCAACAGCGGCTCGATGATCGACCATTCCACTTCGCTCAGATCGTAACGTGCCACGCCCCAACTCCTGACTGACAGGAGATTGAATCATGGGCGCGACCATTTGAGAATCCCGGACCATGAGTTCACGACCTAGAGCGGGATCGTGTCGTGTTTGCGCCAGGGGTTCTCGAGGCGCTTCTCCTGCAGGAGGCGCAGCGCCCGCGCGATCCGCCGGCGGGTCGAGTGGGGCAGGATCACCTCGTCGATGAACCCGCGCTCGGCGGCGACGAACGGGTTGGCGAAGCGCTCCTCATATTCCTTGATGCGCTTGTCGAGCGCCTCCTGGTTGCCGCGGTCGGCGCGGTAGAGGATCTCGGCGGCGCCCTTCGGCCCCATCACCGCGATCTCGGCCGTCGGCCAGGCGTAGTTCATGTCGCCGCGCAGGTGCTTGGAGGCCATGACGTCGTAGGCGCCGCCGTAGGCCTTGCGGGTGATCAGCGTCACCTTCGGCACCGTCGCCTCGGCATAGGCGAAGAGCAGCTTGGCGCCGTGCTTGATGAGCCCGCCATACTCCTGCGCGGTGCCCGGCAGGAAGCCCGGCACGTCGACGAACGTCACGATCGGGATGTTGAACGCGTCGCAGAAGCGCACGAACCGGGCGGCCTTGCGGGAGGCGTCGCTATCGAGCACGCCCGCCAGCACCAGCGGCTGGTTGGCGACGAAGCCGACCGTCTTGCCCTCGATCCGGCCGAACGCGGTCAGGATGTTCTTGGCGAACGCGGCCTGGATCTCGAAGAGGCTGCCCTCGTCGGCGACCTTCTCCAGAAGCTCCTTCATGTCGTAGGGCGCGGTCGGGCTGTCGGGGATCAGCGTGTCGAGGCTCATCTCGACGCGGTCCCACGGATCGTCCGTCGCCAGCACCGGCGCGGGGGAGACGTTGGAGGCCGGCAGGATGTCGATCAGGCGCCGCACGTCGATCAGGGCGGCGATATCGTCGTTGTAGGCCCCGTCGGCGACGGAGGAGCGGGTGGTGTGGACGTCCGCCCCGCCCAACTCCTCGGAGGTGACGGTCTCGTTGGTGACGGTCTTCACCACCTCGGGTCCGGTGACGAACATGTAGGACGTGCCGCGGACCATGAAGATGAAGTCCGTCATCGCCGGGGAGTAGACGTCGCCGCCCGCGCACGGCCCCATGATGACCGAGATCTGCGGGATGACGCCCGACGCCAAGACGTTGCGCTGGAACACCTCGCCGTAGCCGCCGAGGGCTGCGACGCCTTCCTGGATGCGCGCGCCGCCGGCGTCGAACAGGCCGATGATGGGGGCGCGATTGCGCACCGCCATGTCCTGGACCTTCATGATCTTCTCGGCATGGGTCCACGACAGCGACCCGCCGAAGACGGTGAAGTCCTTGGCGAAGACGAACACCTGGCGCCCGTTGATGGTGCCCCAGCCGGTGACGACGCCGTCGCCGGGGAACTTCTGCGTCTCCATGCCGAAGTCGGTGCAGCGGTGCTCGACGAACATGTCGAACTCCTCGAAGGAGTTCTCGTCGAGGAGCACCTCGAGCCGTTCGCGGGCGGTGAGCTTGCCGCGTTCGTGCTGCGCGGCGATGCGCTTCTCGCCGCCGCCGGCCCGCGCTTCGGCCCGCCGTCGCTCCAGCTCTACAAGCACGTCCTTCATCCGGCTCCTCCGTGAGTGATTCTTCGGCGGCGGGGCCGCTTCGTCCGGTTGTTCAATCGCCAATTCAATCACGTGACAAGGCTCGGCGCATCCGCCGGGGGCGGCTATTGTCGGATTGTTGGGGCCGGGGGGCGGATCGGGTGAGATATTTCCGCCCGATGTCACATCGCGCATGACGGCGGCGTCATGGGGGTATCGACGACGCAGACGAACTCGCGACGACCCCCACGACTGGACTTCGCCAAGGCCAACCCCAAGGCCTTCAAGATGCTCCCGCGGAGACGCGCGCCCCGGCGGCTGACGACCCGCGGGGTGGGTCGCGGCGTCAGCCGGGCGTTTCCTCCGGGCGCAGCACGAAGGCGGCGGCCTCGGCGTCGCGGCGGCGCTGGGCGCGCCGGTCGGCCGCCTCGGCGTCCACGCCCCAGGCCTTGATGTTCCAGTCTTCGTCGACGTGGGCGGTGCGCCACAGGGTGTCGAAGTCGATCGCGGCCTCGGCGAAGGCGAGGGCGGTGAGGGCGCTGCCGGTGAGCGTGGTGAGCTGGTGGAAGGCCGCGAGCGGCAGCGGCGCCTCGGGCAGGCGGGCGCGAACCGCCGGGGCGAGGCGGGGGTCCTGATCGGCCGGCATGATCCCCTCGACGAGGACGATGCGCACGCCGAGGAGCCGTTCGGCGATCGTCACCACCGGATCCCACAGCGCCCGCTGCTCGGCGACGAGGCCGGCGGGGAAGTCGGCGCGGTACATGACGAGGTCGTTGGTGGCCATCTGGGCGATGTCCTCGCGCACCGGGTCGACGGCGGCGGCGACCCCGTCGATCGCGGTATTGACGAGGCGCGTCATCGGCATGGTGATCGGCAGGATGTGCTCGCCCTGCGCGTTCCACTCGGCGGCGATGCGCGCGGCGACGGGGGGCGGGGCGCTCAGGTGCGCCTTCGCCGGAGTGCGCACCGGTCGCCCATCGAGGTGGATGCGCGCCGTGCCGTCCTCTTGCGGCGCGACGGACGCGGCCTCGTAGAACCGGCGGATCGCCTCCGGCGGCCGCGGCGGCTGCCGCTCCGCGCTCACGAGGCCACCTTGCGCAGCACCTCGTCGACCAGGTGCGGCAGCTCTTCCATCGACCGGGCGATGGCGTGCGCGCCGGCGGCCTCGAGGTCGGCGGTGGCATGGTAGCCCCAGTCGACGCCGATCGCGGCGGCCCCGGCGCTCAGGCCCATCTCGATGTCGAACACGGTGTCGCCGACGACGACGGTGCTCGCCGCCGCGGCACCGGTGGCGGCGAGGGCGTTCAGCACCATGTCGGGCGCGGGCTTGGAGGCTGCATCATCGGCGGTGACGGTGACGGCGAAGCGCTCGGCGAGGCCGTGCTCGGCGAGAACGCGTTCCAGGCCGCGGCGCGACTTGCCGGTGACGACGCCCAGCAGCGTATCCTCGCGGTGGATCGCGGCGATCGCCTCGTGCGTGCCGGGGAAGGTGGGCTCATTCCCCGTGGTGGCGAGCGCCTGATCGCGATAGGCGGCCTTGTAGGAGGCGACCAGGACATCGACCGGCGCCTCGGGATGGCGCGCGGCGAGCACGCCGACCGCACGCGGCAGCGAGAGGCCGATGATGGCGCGCACCTCCGCGTCGGAGGGCGGGGGCAGGCCTTCGAGGACGAAGGCGCCTTGCATGGCGGAGACGATGACGGCGGCACTGTCGACGAGCGTGCCGTCACAGTCGAAGAGGACGAGGCGGAGTGTCATAGCGTCAAGGTCATACCGCGCGCCTCCGGGTCAAGTCCTTCGCGGCGATCTCGTTCCTCGGGCCGGGCGCGGTGATTTGCCGACAAACAGTTTGTCGCGGCTGGGGGACACCCGGCCGGCGGCTCCGGCCGCCGGTGGTCCACCTGCCGCTCACGATGGCGGCATGCCCGATCACGTTGCACCAGAAACTCGCCCGCCGCCTTTGCGCCGGAGCTGAAAATCGCTATTTATCGAGCGGTTGCGGGAGGCGCCGCCGCGAGACGGGGCCTTGCCCGTGGATATTTGCGCGCCCATACCCGGTCCGGCACGGCCGGGCTCGGATGGGGCGGCGCCTTTGCACAGACGCGCGCCGGCCGGGCCGGAGCGCACGGCGGCACGGCGCGCGGCCGCGTTCGCCCGCACGTCTTGGAGTTGGCATGATGGAGACCAACGTCGTCTCGTTTAACGACGCCGCGCGGGCGCGGGACGAGTCCATCGCCTACATCTCCGACGAGGCGCTGCGCAGCGCACAGCCGGTGATCGACGCCGGGTCCTGCCATGTCGCGCTGGACCGCTGCACCATCATCATGCAGGCGAAGACCAGCCGCTATGCGCTTTTCAAGGACCTGTCGGCGGCCTTCCCGAAGCAGCGGCGCATCGCGGTGCTCGGCCACAAGGGCTCCGGCAAGACCGTTTTGATCGACATGATGCTGAAGCGCCGGGCGGTGCAGAAGGGGCGGGTGATCGTCAACTCGCGCCTGTCCTGGTCGGTGTCGTTCGTGCAGTACCTCGACGGACGGCTGACGCTGCGGCAGAACATGATCTTCATCGCGCGGGTGCTGAACGTCGACCCCTCCTACCTGATCGGCGCCGCGCTCGAGATCTGCAACTTCCAGCAGGGGCAGCTCAAGGAGCGCATGGGCAACATGCCCATCTCCATGCGCCGACGGATCGGCCTGCTGGTGTACCTTCTGGGGAATTTCGACTGCCACATCATCGACGGCCCGTTGCGTGGCATGATGTTCGGGCAGATGAACGAGCGGCTCGAGGCGATGATGTCGGCGGTGACGTCGCGGGACTATATTGCGGCGCTCAGCGAGCCACGACAGGTTCCGAGCAACTGCGACCTGCTCCATATCCTGTATAATGGGCGACTGTTCATGTTCGAGGATGTCGCGCGGGGGATGGAGATCTACCAGTCTCTGCCGACGCCGGAGAACCCGAACCCGTTTGCGGGTCAAGACGACAAGGACGACGGCAGCGACGACGAAAGCGTTGCCGTCGATCTCATGTAGGGCGATATGACCGACAAGAATCTCGTTCCTCTGCCGAACTCGGAGCGGCGCGGCACCCGCCTCAGCAAGATCGAGCGCCGCCAGCGCTATCTCGCCGAGCGGCGCCAGGCCCCGACCCCGGTCGACACCACCGACGTCGACGAGGTCGACAACCTGCCGCAACCGGCGAGCGAGAACCCGGTCCAGACGTTCGTTCTGCCGCCACGCGTCCAGCTCGACCAGCGCACGTCCCCGTTTGCCTGGTTCTCGCGCTGGACGTTCATCCTGTTCGTGGCGGTGCCGGTGATCTGCGTGGCGCTGTTCTACGCCTTCGCGGCGAGCCCGCAGTATGCGACCGAGAGCAAGTTCGCGGTGCGCGGCTCCTCCGATTCGAGCGGCGCGATGGACAGCGCCGGCCTCTTCATGGCCTCCGGCGGCGGCGCGGGCACCGAGATCGCCGACAGCTTCATCGTCCAGGAGTACATCCTGTCCCGCGCGATGGTGCAGGCGCTGGTGAACGAGGCGAACTTCCTCGAAGTCTACAGCCGTCCCTCGGCCGATCCCTACTACCGGCTCGATCCGTCGCTGCCGATCGAGGGGCTCGTCGCCTACTGGAACATGATGGCCGCGGTCGACTACGACCTCGAGACCGGCATCCTGACGCTGACGATCCGCGCCTTCCGCCCCAGCGACGCCGAGGCAATCACCCGCAAGGTGATCGAGAAGGCGGAGAACCTCGTCAACGACATCTCGCTGCGGGCGCGCGAGGACAGCGTGCGATCGGCCCAGCGCGAGGTGGACATCGCCGAGACGCGCTACGCCGACGCGCGCAAGGCGGTCGCCTCCTACCGCGGCACGACGCAGGAGATCAGCCCGGAGAAGACCGCCGAGGCCCGCCAGACCGTGGTCAGCAAGCTGGAGTCGGACGTGGCGAACATGGAGTCGCTGCTGACCTCGCTGCGCTCCACCATGAGCGAGAACTCGCCGCGCGTGGTCTACGTGCGCAACCAGATCGAGGCGATGCAGCGCCAGATCGACGCCGAGCGGCGCCGTGTCGCCGTGGGCGAGGAGGGGCAGGATGAGAGCGTCCTCACCGAGCGCCTCTCGCTCTACGAGGAGCTGGTGGCCGAGCGTGAATTCGCGCTCAACCAATACCAGTCCTCGTACGAGACCTTGGAGGCGGCGCGCGTCGATGCCTTGAAGCAGCAACGGTATCTGACAGTCTTCGTGCGGGGGGATGCGCCAGAAGAGGCGACGTACCCGCAAGCAATGCGCTGGACGGCGATCGTTGCGGTCACCAGCTTCTTGATCTGGGGCTTCATTATTTTGGTGTCTGCTGTGATTCGGGACCGGGCGGCCTGAGGGCCGGGCCGCGATGTTGCAGCAGGCGGCAAGGAGGTGTTAACTATAGTGCGCCGCCCCGCCCGCAAACCCGGAGGTTTCGGCGCGAAGTGCTTCCGACTACTACGCGTTCATGTGGCTTCGATGCCACGATCTAAATTGATGTTTCGTCAAGTCACGCAATAGCGGTCCCCACAGCGCAACGACGGTGTTAAGCCTGACGTCGTTGTGTACCGAACGGGGACGTCTCGATGATGCTGAGATGGATAGCGCTCGCGTGTGCCGCGGCCTTGGCCGGCTGCGGTGCGGTGCCGTCGAGTGGTCCGTCCGCTCAGGTGATCACCGAGACCAATCGTGAGAACGCGGCTCCGGCCGCATATGTCGTGGTCGACGTGGACGAGAAGGTCGTCAACGTCACCGGCCAGTACAAGACCAAGGGCTTCTCCTCGTTCTACAAGGTCGACTTCGGCAGCGTGCAGGTGCGCCTGGCGGTCGGCGATCAGATCGCCATCAGCATCTACGAGGCCGGCGCGGACGGCCTGTTCTCGTCCGAGACGTCCAAGGCCACGCAGATCGTCGCGACGATCGACGGCGACGGCGAGGTCTTCGTCCCTTACGTCGGCACCATCCAGGCGGCCGGCCGCTCGTCCAAGTCGCTGCGCGCGGCCATCGAGGAGGCGTTGCAGGACAAGGCGATCCAGCCGCAGGTGCAGGTGCAGGTGGCCAACTCGGTCGTCAACACCGTGACCATTCTGGGCGAGGTCGGCACCGGCGGGAAAATCCCGGTCCCAGTGTCGGACTTCCGGGTTCTGGACGTGATCGCGGCGGCCGGCGGCTCGTCGATCCCCACCTATCAGACGCGGGTGATCCTGCGCCGCGGCAACAAGGTCGCCAGCGCCGACCTCGAGGACCTGTTCGACAATCCCAAGGAGAACGTGGCGGTCCAGCCGGGCGACACGATCCTCCTCGCCGCCGCGCCGCGCTCCTACACCGTCTACGGCGCGACGACGACCAAGGCCGAGATCCCGTTCGAGGCGCGCCGCATCAACATCGCCGAGGGTCTCGCCAAGGCCGGCGGCCTCAACGACCTGCAGGCCGATGCGCGCGGCGTCTTCCTGTTCCGCTTCGAGCCGGACACCATCGCCAAGCAGCTTTCCGAGCGGGCGATCGTGGCGCACGAGGGGTCGCTGGTGCCGGTGGTCTACCGCTTCAACCTGAAGGATCCGAAGAGCTTCTTCCTGATGCAGACCTTCGAGCTGCGCGACGAGGACCTGCTCTACGTCTCCACCCACCCCTCGGTCGAGTTCAACAAGTTCCTGCGGATCATCGAGCCGGCCGTCTCGCAGGTCATCACCGCGCTGACCCTGTCCGAGCGCTTCAGCAACTAGGCTGCGGCGCCCGCCCCACGGAAGGCTTGAACGCGAACGGCCCGCCTGGTCACCCAGGCGGGCCGTTTTTCGTCGGGGGCGGGCGGGCGCTGCCGGCGGCCGGGCGGCGGGGCGGTCCGCTGGCCGGGCGGTCTCAGCTGGCCGAGCGGTCGAGGAGGGCGCGCACGCCGGCGACCACGTCGTGGAACATCGCGTCGGTGAGGACGCCGGTGTTCACGTTGTAGCGGGACGGGTGGTAGCTGTCGGCGACGTTGAGGCCGGACGCCGTGGCGTGGATCGCGCCGTGGCCGAATGGGTGGGCGGAAAGGCGCGCGCCGAGCGTGCGCAGGATCGCGTCGTGAGCGATGCGGCCCAGCGCGAGGATCGTCGACACCCGGGGGTAGGCGGCGAGCGTCGCCGTGAGGAACGGGGCGCAGGCGCGGATCTCGGCGGTGGTGGGCTTGTTCTGCGGGGGGACGCAGCGCACCGCGTTGGTGACGGCAGCGTCGACGAGGACGAGGCCGTCGTCGGGCCGGGCGTCGAACCGGCCGTTGGCGAAGCCGTGGGCGGTGAGCGCGGCGTAGAGGAGGGTGCCGGCATAGTCGCCCGTGAAGGGACGGCCGGTGCGGTTGGCGCCCATGCGGCCGGGGGCGAGGCCGACGATGAGCACACGCGCCGCCGGGTCGCCGAAGGTCGGCACCGGGGCGTTGTGCCACGCCGGCTCGAGGGCCCGCTGCTCGTGACGGTAGCCGACCAGGCGCGGGCACCGCGGACAGTCGTGGTCCGGGTCCCGCGGCCAGTCGACGGTCGGCGTCGTCAAGCGGTGGGGTGCGGGTGACGCTCGGCGGCGACCGGGCGATCGGGCCGGTCGGGGCGCGGGTTGCGCTCGGACGGGTCGCGCCCGATCTGAGCCTGCAGGTCGGCGAGTTCGATGAAGTGGTCGGACTGGCGGCGCAGGTCGTCGGCGATCATCGGCGGCTGGGTCTGCAGCGAGGAGACGACGCTGACCTTCTTGCCCTTGCGCTGCAACGCCTCGGCCAGACGACGGAAGTCACCGTCGCCGGAGAAGAGGACGATGTGGTCGACCTGCTCGGCGAGCTCCATGGCATCGATCACCAGCTCGATATCCATGTTGCCTTTGACCTTGCGGCGGCCGCTCTGGTCGTAAAACTCTTTGAGAGGCTTCGTGACGACGGAATATCCGTTGTAATCGAGCCAGTCGATCAGCGGGCGCAGGGTCGAGAATTCCTGGTCCTCGGCGAGGGCCGTGTAGTAATATGCGCGGAGAAGGTAACCCTTCTCGCCGAAGACTGACAGCAATCGCTTATAGTCAATATCAAATCCAAGCGATCGCGCAGCGCTGTAGAGATTCGCGCCGTCAATAAATAGAGCGATCTTCTCTCGGGGGTCGAACATTCGGGGTCTTTCTGTTCAGTATGTTCAAGGCGACGCACTGGTCCGTGAATGCGGGAGCACAGCTATCACATAAATAGGAGGTCGGGGCGGAAAGGCCCGCCCATGACACATGATGCTACAACATGACGCTTGCGTCGGTCGAGTGTGCTTGGTATCGGAGCCCCCTTGTTGTCAACTCATTTTGGAGTTCGCCGTGGCCCGTGTCACCGTCGAAGATTGCGTCGATAAGGTCGAGAACCGCTTCGAGCTGGTCCTGCTGGCCGCTCACCGTGCGCGGATGATCTCGTCCGGTTCGCCGATCATGGTCGACCGCGACAACGATAAGAATCCGGTCGTGGCTCTGCGTGAGATCGCCGATCAGCGCCTTCATCCCGAAGACCTGAAGGAAGAGCTCATCCACTCCCTGCAGAAGAACGTCGAGGTCGACGAGCCGGAGGCCGAGATGCCGGCCGCCGCCGCCATCCAGCAGCCCTCCGGCGGCGCCGACGACAGCGTCGACCAGACCTTCAACTCCATGTCCGAGGAAGAACTCCTGCGCGCCATGGAGACCCTGGTCCCGCCGGAGCGGACGGAAGAGGTCTGACGGAGGCACCATAACGCGCGATGCTTCGTACCTTATCCGGCACCGACGAACACGCTGGGCAGGTCGAAGCACGCGTTGCAGGAAAGCCTTCCCACCCCCATGTGACGTCCTCTGGGGGCGGGACGGAAGGGCCGCAGCGGCCGATGATGCGGCAATACGAGCTGGTCGAGCGGGTCGCCGCCTATAACCCGGACGTCGACGAGGCGCTTCTGAACCGCGCCTACGTCTACTCCATGACCAAGCACGGCGGGCAGAAGCGCGCCTCGGGCGACCCCTACTTCTCCCATCCGCTGGAAGTCGCCGCCATCCTGACGCAGATGCGGCTCGACGACGCCACCATCGTCGCCGCCCTGCTGCACGACACCATCGAAGACACCGACGCCACCCGCGCCGAGATCGACCACCTGTTCGGTCCGCGCATCGGCAAGCTGGTCGAGGGGCTGACCAAGATCGGCCGCCTGGCGTTCGTCAGCCAGGCCGACAAGCAGGGCGAGAACCTCCGAAAGCTGCTGCTGGCCGTCGCCGAGGACGTGCGCGTGCTTCTCGTCAAGCTCGCCGATCGCCTCCACAACATGCGCACCATCCACTGGGTGCCGGTCCACAAGCGCGCCCGCATCGCGCAGGAGACCATGGAGGTCTACGCCCCGCTCGCCGGCAAGATGGGCATCTTCTGGATGCGCGAGGAGCTGGAGCACCTCTCCTTCCACGTCCTCCACCCCGAAGAGGCGGCCTACATCGAGGGCAAGCTCGCCGAGCGGCGCGCCGCCGTCGGCTCGCTGCTGTCGGGCATCGAGGCGGAGCTGTCCGAGCGGCTGCGCGTGAACGACATCGCCGCCGTGGTGACCGGGCGGGAGAAGAAGCCCTATTCGATCTTCGCCAAGATGCAGCGAAAATCGATCAACTTCGAACACCTGTCGGACATCTACGGCTTCCGCATCCTCGTCGACACCACGGCCGACTGCTACGCCGCGCTCGGCGTCGTGCACACGATCTGGCAGTCGGTCCCGGGCCGCTTCAAGGACCACATCTCGACCCCGAAGCAGAACGGCTATCGCTCGATCCACACCACGCTCGTCGGCCCGCGCAAGCAGCGCATCGAGCTGCAGATCCGCAGCCACGAGATGCACCGCCTCGCCGAGTACGGCATCGCCGCACACGCCTTCTACAAGGACGGCACGTCGCGCCGGCCGAGCGAGCTGGCGCGCGATTCGGAAGCCTATGCCTGGCTGCGCCACACCATCGAGCTGTTGTCGGACGGCGGCTCGTCGGCCGAATTCCTGGAGCACACCAAGCTCGAACTGTTCCAGGATCGCGTCTACTGCTTCACGCCGCGCGGCAAGCTGATCGCGCTGCCGCCGGGCGCGACCCCCATCGATTTTGCATATCAGGTCCACACCGACGTCGGGAATACCTGCACGGGTTGTCGTATCAACGGCCATCCGCGCCCGCTCGTCACCCCGCTCAACAGCGGCGACGAGGTGGAGATCCTGTGCAAGGAAGGGGCGCAGCCGCCGTCCGCATGGAACGCGCTCGCCGTCACCGGCAAGGCCCGCGCCGCCATCCGGCGCGCCAACCGCGAGCAGGACCGGCGCAAGTTCGTGCGCCTCGGTCGCCAGCTGTTCGAGAACGAGGTCGTGCGCCGCGCGCTGCCGGACGTCCCCTCGCTCGCCACCAGCGCCGAGCGGCTGGGCTATCCGGAGGCCGATGCGCTCGCCTACGCCATCGGCAGCGACGCGATGTCGGCGACCGACGTGCTGCGCGCCCTCGGCTACGAGGCGGAGGGGACGGTGCCGCCGCCCGCCCACCACAACGGGGCGCCGGTGAAGATCCGCGGCCATGGCGATGATCTGCCCATCACCTTCGCCCCCCAGCATCCGACGATCCCGGGCGACAAGATCGTCGGCATTCTCCAGCCGGGGGAGGGTGTGACGATCTATCCGGCCGGCGCCAGCGACGCACTCGATGCGGTGGCCGCGGATCCGCATTGCTGGGTGGACGTGGCTTGGGACCTTTCCGGCGCCGCGGCGACGCTCTATACCGCAGCAGTCCGGGTCGTCGCGTCGAACAAGCCCACCGTGTTCGCCGGCATCGCCGAGGCGCTCGAGGCCGAGGACGCCGATCTCGGGGAACTCACAGTCGTGACGAAGACCCCTGATTATCGCGAACTCAACCTCCATATCGAGGTGCGGGATGCTGCGCATCTGTCCCGCGTACTGGACAGGTTGCGGGGACTGACGACGGTGGCCGAAGCCTCGCGCACCAGCCACTGACGCCGGTCCTTCAATGACGCGCGCGATTGGGTTCGGAGGAGAGTGCATGCTGTTCGCGCGGAAGGCTCGGCCATCGTTCCGCGAGCGTTTGCGGGTTGCGGCCTGGCCCCGTCGATCGTTCGGGCGATCGTTCAGCTACTACAAGCACCGCGTCCTGCGTCTCGAGGCGTCGCCGCATGCGATCGCGGCGGGCGTGGCGGCGGGCGCCTTCGCATCCTGTACGCCGCTGGTGGGCTTCCACTTCATCCTTTCGTTCGCGCTCGCCTGGGTGATCGGCGGGTCGATGATCGCCGCCGCGTTCGGCACGGCGGTCGGCAATCCGTTGACCTTCCCGTTGATCTGGCTGTCCTCCTTCCAGCTGGGCGAACTGATCCTCGGCCCCTCTCCGAAGGGGGCGCATCCGGGACAGGTCGAGCTGTCGTTCAACACGCTGACCCAGTCGTTCGACACCATCTGGCCGACGCTGAAGCCGATGTTCGTCGGCGGGATCGTGATGGGCACGGTGATCGCCGGGGCGCTCTATCTGCTTGTCCGCTCGACGGTGGTCATGTCGCAGTCGCTGCGGTCGGCCCGGCTCGCGGCCGCGGCGCAGAACCGCGTCGACCTGGCGCTGCGGCCGGCCGATCTCCTGCATCCCGCCGCCATGATCGACGAGATCGAGCACGCCCAGGACCTCGCCCACCACCGTGAGGCCGAGCCTTGCCGGGACGGAAGCCACCACGGCGCGCACGAGCACGGCTTCGCCCATGAAGGCGCCGGCGAGGCCGCGCACGAGACGGACCCCGCGCCGCTGCGCCGGACCGAGGGGCGCTCGTGATCATCGGCATCGGCTCGGACCTGATCGACATTCGCCGCATCCAGAAGACGCTCGACCGCTTCGGCGAGCGCTTCACCCACCGCGTCTTCACCGACGTCGAGCGCGCCAAGGCCGCCCGCCGCGTGACGCCGGCCGCCACCTTCGCCAAGCGGTTCGCCGCCAAGGAGGCCTGCTCCAAGGCGCTGGGGTCGGGCATCCGGATGGGGGTTGCCTGGCGCGAGATGGGCGTGGTTAACCTGAAGTCCGGCCAACCGACGCTGCAACTGACCGGCGGCGCTCTCGACCGGTTGAACGCGATGATCCCCGACGGACACGTCCCGGCGATCCATCTCACCATGACGGACGACCACCCCCTGGCGCAGGCCTTCGTGGTGATCGAGGCCGTTCCATCATAGCGGACGGCCCGCGCACCCGCGCAGACCGAATTGCTTGACAGTGCCTCACGCTCTATGAGCTGAGGTTCGTGCCGCCCGGCGGCGAAGGGCGTGTAGAGTGACGCGCCGCATTAGGGGTTTCGATGAGCGTGGCGAAAGACAAGACGTCGGAAGGCGAGGGCAGCCTGTACGAGTTGTTCAAGGTCATCGTTCAGGCACTTCTGATCGCATTGGTGATCCGAACGTTCCTGTTCCAGCCGTTCAACATCCCGTCAGCCTCGATGGTCGACACCCTCCTCGTGGGTGACTACCTCTTCGTGTCGAAATATTCTTACGGATATTCGCGATATTCTGTCCCGTTCGGAGCGATCCCGGTGTCGGGTCGTATTTTCGCCTCGGAGCCCGAGCGCGGCGACGTCGCCGTCTTCAAGCTCCCGCGCGACAATGCGACCGACTACATCAAGCGCGTCATCGGCCTGCCGGGCGACCGCATCCAGGTGCGCGAGGGGATCCTCTACATCAACGACCGCGAGGTGCCGCGTCGCCAGCTCTCCGACTATGTGGAGGTCGGCGCCAACGGCCGCGAGGTCCGCGCCCACCGCTACGAGGAGACGCTGCCCAACGGCGTCACCTACGAGGTCCTGGACTCCAGCCCCAACAGCCTGTTCGACAACACGCAGGTCTACACCGTCCCCGAAGGCCATTACTTCATGATGGGCGACAATCGGGACAATTCGACCGACAGCCGCAGCCAGTCGGGTGTCGGATTCGTGCCGTTTGAAAATTTCGTGGGTCGCGCGGAAGTTATCTTCTTCTCAATTGGGGAAGGCACGCCCATCTGGCAGGTTTGGAACTGGCCGTGGGCCGTGCGGTGGAACCGCATATTCACTTCGCTGTAGGAGACGTCTTTGGGGCAACGGTCTGACGATGCGCTCGACGCGCTCGAGCTCCGCCTGGGGCACACCTTCTCAGACCGTCGGGTCCTGATCGAGGCGCTCAACCACGCCAGCGTTCACGTCAACGGCCGCGGGCCCAACTACCAGCGGCTGGAGTTCGTGGGCGACCGCGTGCTCGGCCTCACCATCGCCGCCGAACTCTACCGCCGCGATCCGGCCGCCGACGAGGGCGACCTCGCGCGGCGCCTGAACGCGCTGGTGCGCAAGGAGACCTGCGCCGACCGGGCGCTGTCGCTGGGGATCGACGAGGCGCTGCGCCTCGGCGCCGCGGAGGCCCAGGCCGGCGGCCGCCGCAAGACCGCCATCCTCGCCGACGCGTGCGAGGCGGTGCTCGCCGCCGTCTTCCTCGACGCCGGCTTCGGTGCCGCGGAAGCCGCGGTCCTGCGCGTGTGGGCCCCGCTGCTCGACGACAAGGGCATCGACCGCGACGCCAAGACCAGCTTGCAGGAACGCCTCCAGGCCGAGGGCGGCCGGCCGCCGGTCTACCGCCTCAAGGCCCGCACCGGACCCGACCACGCCCCCCACTTCGTGATCGAAGTGGTGGACGGTGACGCCATCCTCGCCGAAGGCGAGGGCGGCTCCAAGCGCGAGGCCGAGCAGGCCGCCGCCCGCGCCGCGCTGGCGCGTCTCGCCATGCGGGAGCCTTCCTGAGGTGCCCGACGACAAGGACCCCCACGCCATCGATCCCCACGCCATCGATCCGGCCCCCAGCGCCGAGCCCGCCGCCCCTGTGCCCGCCGCCCCTGTGCCGGCCGCGGACGAACCCAGCGTCCCCCTCGACAAGCAGCGCTGCGGCTTCGCGGCCCTGATCGGCGCCCCGAACGCCGGCAAGTCGACCCTCGTCAACGCGCTCGTCGGCGCCAAGGTCGCCATCGTCACGCACAAGGTGCAGACGACGCGCGCCACCGTGCGCGGCATCGTGATGGCCGAAGACGCGCAGATCATCCTGGTGGACACGCCCGGCATCTTCGATCCCAAGCGCCGGCTCGACCGCGCGATGGTCCGGACCGCCTGGACCCACGCCTACGACGCCGACCGGATCTGCCTCCTGATCGACGCCAAGCGCGGCATCGACGAGGCGAACGCCAAGATCCTCGAGGACCTGACCTCCGTGCGCCAGCCCAAGACGCTGGTGTTGACCAAGGTCGACCTCGTCGACCCGCCGCGCCTTCTGGAACTGGCCCAGGCCGCCAACGACGTGACCCGCTTCGAGGACACCTACATGATCTCGGCGCAGACCGGCGACGGGGTCGACGATCTCGCCCGTCATCTGGCGCGCTCGGTGTCGGCCGGCCCCTGGCTCTACCCGGAGGACCAGATCTCCGACATCCCGATGCGCCAGCTCGCCGCCGAGATCACCCGCGAGCAGCTGACGCTGCGCCTCCACGACGAGCTGCCTTATTCGGCCACCGTCGAGACGGAGACGTGGAAGACGCTACGCAACGGCTCGGTGCGGATCGAGCAGGCGATCTTCGTCGAGCGCGACGGGCAGAAGAAGATCGTGCTGGGCGAGAAGGGCAAGACCATCCGCTCCATCTCGATGTCCGCGCGCCACGAGATCGCCAAGCTGGTCGGCGCGCCGGTGCATCTCTTCCTGTTCGTCAAGGTGCGTCCGCGGTGGACCGACGATCCCGAGCGCTACCGCGAGATGGGCCTCGACTTCCACCGCTAGCGCGGCGCCGCGATGGAGTGGCGTGACGAGGCGCTGATCCTCTCGACGCGGCCGCTGGGCGAGAATTCCAAGATCGTCGAAGTGCTGACGCCGGGCGAGGGGCGCGCCGCCGGCCTCGTGCGTGGCGCCCGATCCAAGACGATGCGCGCCCTGGTGCAGCCCGGCAATCGCGTCGCGGCGACCTGGCGCGGGCGGCTGGAAGACCAGCTCGGCACCCTCTCGCTGGAGCTGATCGAGGCACGGGCCGGGCTGGTGATGGACACCGCCTGGGGTGCCTACGGCATCGCGGCGATGGCCTCGCTGCTCGCCTTCCTTCCCGAACGCGATCCGCACCCGCGGCTCTATGCGGCGGCCAACGCGCTGATCGGCGCGTTCGCGCTGCCGCGGGCGGCGGGGGAGGCGGGGGTGCGCTTCGAGCTGATCGTGCTGGACGAGTTCGGCTACGGGCTCGACCTCGGTCGCTGCGCCGCCACCGGAGACACCGCGGATCTCGTCTACGTCTCTCCGCGCAGCGGGCGTGCCGTCGGCCGCGGCCCCGGTGCGCCCTATGCCGACAGGTTGTTGCCGCTGCCGGCCTTCCTCAGCCGCGACGCGGTGTGCGACGCGGCCTCCCTCGCCGACGGCTTCCGCATGACGGGGCACTTCCTGGCGACCCACGTCGCCGGGCTCGCGGGGAAGCCGCTGCCCGAGCCGCGCGAGCGTTTCGTGCGCGCCGTGGTGAAGGCGGTGGCACGGGAGGACGCGGCCGGGCGCTGACGGCGCGCGTTCAGTAGCTGCGCACGCGCGCGTCGTAGCAGACCTCCTTGGTGCTGTAGAGCCAGCCGTCGATGCGGCTGCTCCACACGCGGATGCGCTTCTTGTAGCACTCGTTGGGGTGGCGGTAGGTGCGGCGCTGCAGGTCGGAGCCGCCGCGCACGTAGGTCTGGCGCGGCATGACGCGCTCGCCGAAGCCGTGGCTGCCGCCCTGTCCGCCCTGGCCGCCACCCTGGCCGCCGCCACCGCCGTTGCCGCGGACCTCGATGATCCCGCTCGCCGTGTCCAGCGCCGCGAGCGGGGCGAGCCCGGTGGCGTTGGCGCCGGAGACGGCGGCCAGACCCACGAGGGCCGAAAGAACTGTCGCTTTGATCGTCATGTCGCTCTCCTTGGACGTGTCAGACCGGTGTGAGCACCGGCACAACCAGGAGATGGACCCGTCAGGCCCCCGCACCCTGTGTGCGAGATCACACCCGGGGCCGGTTTGCCGCTCCGGCGGGACACGGCGTGCGAACCCCGCCGCAGAGAATGGTCAGAATTCTGATATAATTCAGATTTTCGGCGTGGCTGTCACGCCCGTGCACTGGGATGTGATCGCGCGGAGCGGGGCGGCAGGCTCGGCCTACTCCTCAGGCTCGGTCGTGAACTGGAGCGGGTGGCCGGCATCCTGGGCCATGGCGTTGGCCTCGTTCGCCTTGGTCTCGGCGACCTGCGCCGGGTAGACGCTGACGACGCACGCGCCTTTCTGGTGGGCGGTCATCATGATGGTGTGGGCCGTTTCCCCGCCGATCCGGAACACTGCCTTCAGCACCCGCACGACGAACTCGCGCGGCGTATAGTCGTCGTTCAGAAGCAGCACCTTGTGCAGCTTCGGTCGCTCGGCTTTGGGCTTGGTCGCGGTCTTCAGCTCTGGGGTCGCGGTGGTGTCCGTGGTCATCGGCGCCTCCGTCCCGAAGTTTCCGTTACTTAGGGCGCCGCTGCCGGCCAGTCCAGCGCGCTCGGGGCGCGCCGGCCATGCTCGGGTGCCGGGCGTCAGTTGCCGGGGCGGCCGGTCTTGCGTTTGCGCCGGGCGCGCTTCTTCTCGTCGGCCGGGTCCTCGTGGCTGCCGATGCCGATCTTGTGCCGCACGACGATACCGGGGTCGTCCTCCGGCTTCTGCGGCGGCGTCTTGGCCTTGTACTTCTCCGTCCGCTTCACCGTCATCTCGTCGAGGTTGTTCTTGCGCGCGCGCGTCGGGGGCAGGTCGCGCTCGTCCTCGACGCCGTCCGTCGGCGGGGCGCGGCGGAGGCGGCCGCGGTCGGTGCCGGGGCCCATGTCGTCGAGGCCCGGCTTCTTGGCGCGGGTCTTCAGCGTCGCCGAGGCGTTGTAGTCGCGCTCGCCGGAGTATCGGCCTGCCGACAGCTCGACGTCGCGCTGGCGCGCCATCGGGTCCTCCGAGAGCATCAGCTCGGTCTTCTGCATGCGCTGGATCTCGTCGCGCAGGCGGGCCGCCTCCTCGAACTCTAGGTTGGCCGCCGCCTCGCGCATGCGCCGCTCCAGGTCCTCCACCGTGACTTGCATGTTGTGGCCGATGCCGGGCGCGGCGTCGGCCATCCCCTTGTCGACGCGCACGTGGTCGCGCTCGTAGAGGCTGTCCAGGATGTCGCCGATCGAGCGCTTGACCGATTCGGGCGTGATCCCGTGCTCTTCGTTGTAGGCGAGCTGCTTCTCGCGGCGACGGTTGGTCTCGTTGATCGCGCGTTCCATCGAGCCGGTCATATGGTCGGCGTAGAGGATCACCTTGCCGTCGACGTTGCGCGCCGCACGGCCGATCGTCTGGATCAGCGAGGTTTCCGAGCGCAGGAACCCTTCCTTGTCGGCGTCGAGGATCGCCACGAGACCGCACTCGGGAATATCCAGCCCCTCGCGCAGCAGGTTGATGCCGACCAAGACGTCGAAAGTGCCAAGCCGGAGGTCGCGAATAATCTCGATGCGCTCGATGGTGTCGATGTCGGAGTGCATGTAGCGGACCCGCACGCCGTTGTCGTGCAGGTACTCGGTCAGGTCCTCGGACATGCGCTTGGTCAGCGTGGTGACGAGCGTGCGGTAGCCCTTGTCCGCCACCTCGCGGATCTCGCCCAACACGTCGTCGACCTGGTGCCTGGCCGGGCGGATCTCGACCGGCGGGTCGATCAGCCCCGTCGGGCGGATGACCTGCTCGACGAAGACGCCGCCGGCCTCCTCCATCTCCCAGCCGCCGGGCGTGGCCGACACCGCGACCGACTGCGGGCGCATCATGTCCCACTCCTCGAAGCGCAGCGGGCGGTTGTCCATGCACGACGGCAGGCGGAAGCCGTACTCGGCGAGCGTCGCCTTGCGGCGGAAGTCGCCTTTGTACATGGCGCCGATCTGCGGCACCGTCACGTGGCTCTCGTCGAGGAAGACGAGCGCGTTGTCGGGCAGATATTCGAACAGGGTGGGGGGCGGCTCGCCCGGCTTGCGGCCGGTGAGGTAGCGCGAATAATTCTCGATGCCGTTGCACACGCCGGTCGCTTCCAGCATCTCGAGGTCGAACCGGGTGCGCTGTTCCAGGCGCTGCGCCTCCAAGAGGCGGCCGGCGTTGTTCAGCTCCACCAGGCGGTGCCTCAGCTCCTCCTTGATGGACTTCATCGCCTGCTGCAACGTCGGCCGCGGGGTGACGTAGTGCGAGTTGGCGTAGACCTTCACCAACTCCATCTCTTCGGACTTCTTGCCCGTCAGCGGATCGAACTCGGTGATCGATTCCACCTCGTCGCCGAAGAGGGAGACGCGCCAGGCGCGGTCCTCGTAGTGCGCCGGGAAGATCTCGACCGTGTCGCCGCGCACGCGGAAGGTGCCGCGGATGAAGTTCGCGTCGGACCGCTTGTATTGCAGCGCCACCAGGTCGGCCAGGAGCTGGCGCTGGTCGAGCCGCTCGCCGACCTGGATGGAGAAGGTCATCGCCGTATAGGTCTCGACCGAGCCGATACCGTAGATGCACGACACCGACGCCACGATGATGACGTCGTCCCGCTCCAGGAGGGCGCGGGTCGCGGCGTGGCGCATCCGGTCGATCTGCTCGTTGATCGAGGATTCCTTCTCGATATAGGTGTCGGTCCGCGGGACGTACGCCTCGGGCTGGTAGTAGTCGTAATAGGAGACGAAGTATTCGACCGCGTTGTTCGGGAAGAAGCTCTTGAACTCGCCGTAGAGCTGGGCCGCCAGCGTCTTGTTGGGCGCCAGGATCAGCGCCGGGCGCTGCTGCGCCTCGATCACCTTGGCCATTGTGTAGGTCTTCCCGGAACCGGTGACGCCGAGGAGGACCTGCGTCTTCTCGTCCTGCTGCAATCCCGCGACCAGCTCGGAGATTGCCTGCGGCTGATCGCCCTTCGGCTCGTATTCCGAGACGAGCGCCAGCGGGACGCCGCCCTCCGATTTGTCCGGCCGGGGCGGGCGGTGGGGGGTCCATTCGCCGGCGCGGAACTCCGGCCGGCCCTGCTGGATGAGGCTTTCGAGCGCGGCGACGGTGGCCGTGGCGCCGCTCTCGGGCAGCGCCTCCGCCTCCTCCAGGCCGACGTCGAGCCCGGCGACGGGGTTGAGACCGGAGGCGGCCCGTTCGCGTGCCGTGGCCTTGCCGCCCATGGACGTCCCGCGCGAGGTACGGCCCGAGGCCGCGTTCCCCTTGCCGCGCTTGGGCTTCTCCTCGGCCTTGGCGGCGGCGGCTTTGTCCTTAGTCTTGCGGGGCGCCTTCTTCGGCGCCGCCGCCGGGGCGGCCTTGGGCGCGTCGGTCGGGGCGTCGGCCGGCGCGTCGTCGCCGACGAGGAAGGCGTCGTTCTCGACGTCGCTCGCCCAGCTCTCGATCTTGCCGCTGTCGCGTGACTTGGGCGTGCGTTCCATGGGTCCGGTCCGTTGCGCCATCAGCACCATATGGCACACCCGGCGCGGTCCTCCAATGGAGGCCGCCGCGGTCTCGACCGTTGCCGGGTTCAGCAGCCGCCGCGGCGCAGGCAGCGGTTGAATTGGGGGGAGCCATTCTGGAACCGGCGGCCGCAGAAGCGAGCGCGCGACTCGCAGCGGTTGCCGCCCTGGCTGCCGCCGCCGCCCCCGCCCACCGCGCAGCCGCGCCGCGCCATGCACGAGCGGTAGCGGTCCCCCTGGCCGAACCGGCGCTGGCAGACGAAGTTCTGCCGCCCGCAGTAACCCTGCACGTGTTCCCATCCCGCCGGCGGCGGCGCGAGCCGTGGCGGGGCGGGCGCCGCGGTCGACGACGGGGCCGCCAGGGTCGCCAGGGTCGCCATGAGCAAGGCCAGTGCGACGCGAGGCGGTACGCGGTGCGGCACCATGGGTCGAGGCATCTCCGAGGCTGCGATCTCACACCATCCTAGGCTAGGCCGGGCCAACCTCGGATGAACAGAGCCTCAGCCGTTGCTCAACATCGCAAGGCCCATGAAAATGCCGAACAGCACCGGCTGGTGCAGCAGGTATATGGGGAAACTCCACCGCCCCAGCACCGCGATCGCCTCCCAGACCGGCCCGGCGCGCCCCCGGCCGGGCACCAGCCGGACCACGCGGCCGACGATGACGCCCAGCAGCGTCACCGCGAACCAGGGGAAGACGGGCTCGTAGTCGAAGGTGATCGGCATCTGCGGGGCGAGGCCGAGCGGGTAGGCCCACGGCGCCTCGAAGACGGCGTCGCGCCACACGTGCGGGAGGGCGAAGACGGCGAGCGCCACCGCCGCGGTGAGGGCGACCGGCGCCCGCACGAAGGGGAGCGCCAGGAGGCTGAAGAGGGCGATGGCGTGCAGGATGCCGAAGTAGATCGGCACCGGCATCGCATAGGCCGTCCCGAGGGTGACGACTGCCGCGCCGCCCGCCACCCAGGCGAGCCGCGTGAGGAAGGGACGCCAGCGGATGCCGCGCGCATGCGCCGCGACGAGGCTGACGCCGACGAGGAAGAGGAAGGTGGACGCGATGCCGGCCGCGAAGCCGCGCCACAGCGGGCTGGTGGTCACCGGCCAGTCGACATGGCCGAAGAACATGAGGTCGAACGAGCCGTGGTAGATCACCATGGCGACGATCGCGACGCCGCGCGCCGCGTCGAGCCACAGGATGCGCCGCCGCGGGGACGCGGTGGGCGCGTCGCCGTCGGCCGCGAGGGCGGGCCGCCCGTCGCTCACGTCAGTACCGCCACCTCTCGGCCTTCTCGACGATGAAATCGCGGAACGCCTGCACGCGGGCCGACGAGCGCAGCTCCTCGGCGTAGACGAAGTAGAGGTCGTAGGTCGGCGCCTCGGCGCCGAGATCGAGCCGCACCAGGCTGTCGGCGTCGGTCTCGACGATGAAGTCGGGCAGGACGCCGATGCCGGCGCCACCGGCGATCGCGTGCTTCATGGCCGGCATGTTGGAGATGCGCACCGCCGATTGGCGCGGGTCGTCCGCCGAGCGCCCGGCGATCTCCAGCCAGTTGAGATCGCGCAGATAGGCGGGCGGGTTGGGGCCGAAGGTGACGAGGCGGTGCCCGTCGAGTTCCTCGAGCGTGCCCGGAGAGCCGAACTTGGCGATGTACTCGTGCGAAGCGTAGACGTGGAAATGCACGGTGAAGAGGCGGCGCTGCACCAGGTCGGGCTGCGTCGGCTGGCGCCAGCGGATGGCGATGTCCGCCTCGCGCATGCCGATGTCGAGCTCGTTGTCGTCGAAGATCATCAGGAGCTGGACTTCGGGGTAGGTCTCCACGAAGTCGCCGATGCGCGACGACAGCCACGTGGTGCCGAGGCCCATCGTGGTGGTGACGCGCAGCACGCCGCGCGGCCGGTCGCGCGAATCGACCAGCGCACCCTCGACCGCCTGCAACTCGCGAGCGATGCCCGACGTGGTACGGAAGAGCTTCTCGCCCTGTTCCGTCAGCAGGAGGCCGCGGGCGTGGCGATGAAACAGCGCCACGCCGACCTGTTGCTCGAGCGCATGTACCTGACGGCTGACGGCCGACTGGCTGATGCCGAGTTCCTCGCCGGCGTGCGTGAAACTACCTTTGCGCGCGGCAGAGTGGAAAACCCTCAGCTTATCCCAGTCCATCTCGTCTTGCCTTCAAGGCCCGCTCTCGGGGGCGTGCGGCCTCAGGCCGCGAGTGTTTCGTTCGCCCGCGCCGGATTGGCGGCGAGCCACCGCTCCGCTTCCAGCGCGGCCATGCATCCCATCCCCGCGGCGGTGACCGCCTGGCGGAAGGTCTCGTCCGTCACGTCCCCGGCGGCGAACACGCCTTCGACCGAGGTCGCCGCGGAGTCCGGCGCCGTCCAAACATACCCGGACGGGCGGAGCCGGAGCTGGTCGGCGATCAGCTCCGTCGCCGGGGCGTGCCCGATGGCGACGAAGACGCCGTCCGTCTTCACCTCTTTCTCCTCGCCGGTCACCGTGTCGCGAAGCCGCGCGCCGGTGACGCCGAGCGGATCGTGGTCGCCGGTCACCTCGGCGATCTCGGCGTTCCACACCACCTCGATCTTCGGATGCGCGAACAGCCGATCCTGCAGGATCTTTTCCGCGCGCAACGTGTCTCTGCGATGAACGAGGGTCACCTTGTCGGCATGGTGGGTGAGGTAGAGCGCCTCTTCCACGGCCGTGTTGCCGCCGCCCACCACGAGGACGTTCTTGCCCCGGTAGAAGAAACCGTCGCACGTGGCGCAGGCGGAGACGCCGTAGCCCTTGAACTGCTCCTCGGTGGGAAGGCCCAGCCACTTGGCCTGCGCGCCGGTGGCGAGGATCACCGCATCGGCGACGTAGATCTTGCCGCTGTCGGCCTCGAAGCGGAACGGGCGCTGGGAGAGGTCGGCGGCCGTCAGGTGATCGTACATCATCCTGGTGCCGACGTGCTCGGCCTGCTCGCGCATCTGCTCCATCAGCCAGGGGCCCTGGATGACGTCGGCGAAGCCCGGATAATTTTCCACGTCGGTGGTGATGGTCATCTGCCCGCCCGGCTGGATGCCGGCCACGAGCACGGGTTCGAGCATGGCACGCGCGGCATAGATGGCGGCGGTATAGCCGGCCGGGCCGGAGCCGATGATCAGAAGCTTGGTCCTGACGATGTTCTGCTCGGTATCGCTCATCGAACGTATGCCTTTCGCGAGGGATCGCTGCTCGCTGCACCTCTATTTGTGCTGCTATTTGTGCTGCGCTGCAACATTGGACAACCCCAACCGGGGGCGCAACGCGTCGGCGATGGCACCGGCGGCGTCCAATGGAATATAGGACCAACGGGGAAAATCCCCATCAAACCAGCGCATCGCACCGTACTCGATCAAACTGGAATAAAAGGATTCGAATCGGGCTTTTCCACGACCGATTCGCCATCCGAGGATCGGTTTGCCGGTCGTCGCCGCGTCGCTCAGCATCGCGACGGAGTCGGCGGTGACGATGAACGCGTCCGCCAGGGCGAGGATTCCAGCGTAGGACACGGCGCTTTCCGGCGCGTCACTCGCGACCAAATGATGAGGGGTGGCGGCCAGCGCGTCGGTGAGAGCGGCGGTCGCGGCGGGGCCGGTCCGGCGCGAGGTGCCGACGGCGAGGACGCAGTCGTGCCGCGCGGCGAAGGCGGCGAGCGCGCGGCCGAACGCGGCGGCGTCCGCCGGCTCGAAGCGCTGGCGCGCCGCCGTCCCGCCGACGAGCACGCCGACGACGCCGCCCGGACGCGCCGGCAGCAAGGGGCGCAGCGCCGCCGACCCTCGCGCCAGATCCTCGGCGGTGACGGCCGAGGGGGCGGTCAGCGTCTCGAACCGGGGCGGGAGCAGGGCGTCGACCCGGCGCCGGTCGTGACGCGGCGCCCAGATCATGTCGAAGTCGCGCGGGCGCCACAGGACGGGTTGCAGCGCGAGGACGAACGGGCGCGGCGCGCAAAGGTGCGAGATCGCCCGCGCGGGGCTCAGACTCTGTCGCCCGGCCGCAATGACGAGAACGATTTCTGGCGCCAACCGAGGCGGCAGAGGGAACTCTTCGGCAACGAGCGCACTATATGGAAGTGACAAACGCCGTGCGATGGCGACTGCCTGTCGGTGATGCCCGATCTTGCCCTGTGCCGAAACGATGAGGCAGCAGGGAGGTTCAGGGTGATCACGTTGTGTACAATATTCTTGCGAAGGGCGGGTTGAGCTACGACCTGAAGGATCCAAGTCCTCACCCCTTTGACGCTTGAATTAGAGCGAGAACACGCGCGTCCGCCATGAAAGTTCGCCTCGACACCGTAGATTGGAAGATCCTAGCCGCGTTGCAGAGCAACGGGCGCATGACCAACGTGGAGCTGGCGCGCCGCGCCGGTATCTCCGCGCCGCCCTGTCTACGCCGCGTCCGTGCTCTCGAGCAAAACGGGATCATCACCGGGTATCGCACCCTGATCGATGAGAAGGAGCTCGGGTACGACCTGACCGCCTTCGCCTTCGTCGGCCTGAAGAACCAGACCGAAGCCGAACTCCTGAAGTTCGAGGAGCAGCTGCGTGCCTGGCCGATCGTGCGCGACGCCTGGATGGTGTCGGGGGAGGTCGATTTCGTCCTCTTCTGCATCACCGAGACGCTGCGTTCGTTCCAGAACTTCATCATCGAGACGCTGACCTCCGCCGAAAACGTGGAGAGCGTGCGCACGTCTCTGACGATCCGCCAGTCGAAATCCGAGCCCCGCGTACCGATGCCGGGGCAGGAAGTGGCCGACCCCGTCGCCGTCTAGCCGACGCGCGAGGAGGGTCGACGCGTCGAGCGTCAGCGGGCGAAGTCGATGATCGCCGCCGCCGGCGGGGCCGCCATGTCCTCGGGCAGTTCCAGCGGTGCGATCGTGACGCGGCCGTCCATCCGCACCGTCACCTCACGCTCCGCGGCGATCGCCGCCTCGGCCACACGGTCCGACTCGGCCACCCGTTCCAGCGCCCGCGTCGGCGCGGCCGGGACGTCGATGAGGATGCGCTCACCGTCGCGCCGCAGGGTCAGCACCGCGTGCGCGTCGCCGCGCATCGCCAGCGTCAGCAGAACCATCCGAAGAAGATTCACCTCGGCGACCGCCGCCGGCGCGGCAGGCGTCGCGACGGCTTCGTCCTCTTCCGTTACGACGAGGAAGGCGGCGTCCCGCACCAGGCGGCGCACGTCGCACACGGCGCGGAACAGCGGCGTGCCGGCGATGGCGTCGTCCTCGGCGGCGGCCTGCGGCTCGGGGGCGCCATCGTCGTTGGCGCGCGCGTCCGCGTCGAAATCGCGCAGGGCGAGGTCGGGCACCCAGGCGGGGTCCGGCGCGGTGAAGGGGGTGGCGGCCTCGGGCATCGTCTCCGCGCGGCCTTCGCCGGGCACGGGCGGGAACATCGGCAGCACGTCGTCGGCGGTGAGCTGCTTGTGGAAGACCAGGACGGAGAGCTGCCCGTCGCGCAGCGCGCCGACGCTGACGGTGTAGCGCGCGGACCCGATCGCCACCGCCTTCGTGGTGCGCGCCTGCCCGTCCGCCAGCAGGAAGGACAGGCTCATCACGTCGAACACGTGCTCGAGGTCGGCCGCGGTGAGCCGGTCCTCCAGCCGCGCCTTGGCCTGCAACGGCGCCAGCGCGTCGAAGGCGCGGTTGCACAGCTCGATATGGCCGCCGCGGGTCACGAGCGCGATGGGGGCGGGGTTGGCGTCGAGCACCTCCATCAGGAGGTCGCGCCCGGGCGCGCATGTCGTCGCGGGGACCTCGGCGACGTGCATCTCGTCGGGCATCGCGGTCAGCAGCATCGCCCGTTCGCCGCTCCACTCGATCGTCGCCATGGTGACGCGTGCGCCGAAGGTCCGCCCGCCGGCGGTGCGCAGCGGCATCCCCCCCGGCCGCCCCGGCCCGCCGCCGGCGAAGAGCGCGCCCATTCCGCCCGCCGCCTCCAGGATGTTGGCGGAGGTGTAGCCGAACAGGACCACCGCGGCGCGATTGATGAAGGCGACGTCGTCGTTGACGATCACCAGCGCGGCGACCGGCATCCGCTCCAAGAGGTCGCGCGCCTTCGCGTCGACCGGCGCGACGTCGAGCATCGAGCCTTTCGGCTTGTCCCAACGGTTGAGCAGCACGTCGGTGGACAGGCGGGCGAGGGGGCTGGGGTCGAACTCGTCCGGCATGTCGCCGGCGAACTCCGCGCCGAGCGCCTTGGCGATGTACCGGAACGCGTCGGCTTCGGGTCGTGACATTCGGCCGACATCAATCGGTGCGTCCGCCTCCATGCCGTCTCCCTTATCCTCGGATTGATCGTTCATCGTGCGAGGGAGCTTGCTGCCATCGAGTTAATCCGGCTGCAACGCATACCGGGGGCGGAAGCGGTGAATTCGGTTATCCCCAGGTAAAGGTGTCACATTTTCACGCAGCGAACGCCTGCGTTCTGAGCGGTCGCAAAAAAAATGTTGCACTGCACAATCGGTGCGCTACATAGGGGTTGGCAGCGGCGAAAAGGCTGCGGCCAGACGGCCGCGGCGCTTCACCGCGATCCCGTGCAGGAGGTCAAAATGTCGATCAACGAAAACATTCCGACCCCGGATACCATCGCGAACGAGGCGTTCAAGGCTGCCGATCAGGCGACCGACCAGTTCGCGTCTGCCCTTCCGGGGTACGATGCCCCCAAGATGGTCCGTGAGATGGCTGAGCAAGGCATCTCCACGGCCCGCCAGATGTATGAAAATGCCCGCAACGCCGCAGAGGAGGCGACTGACATGATGGAAGATACCTACGAAACCGCTCGGAAGTCGTTCACCGAGCTGAACCTGAAGCTGATCGATCAGGCCCAGGCCAACACCGATCGCGTCTTCGCTTTCGCGAAGGAAGTTGCCGGCGCCAAGACCGTGTCGGAGGCCGTCGAGCTGCAGACCAAGTTCGCGCGTGAGCAGTTCGAGGCTTTCGCCTCGCAGGCCCGTGAGATGCAGGAGACCGCGCAGAAGCTCGCCTCCGAGACCTCGGGCCCGATGAAGGAAGCCTGGGAGCGCGCGACGCACAAGTTCAACGCGTAATTCTCACGCGTCGACGGCGTCGCACCTTCGAGGTCGCGAAAGCTGAAATGAAGAAGCGCGTCGGGGTTCCCGGCGCGCTTTTTCTATGCCATATGCACCCGACCGGCGCGGGGGACACCCCGACGCGGACCTGTGCCGACGTAGCTCAGTTGGTTAGAGCGCTGGATTGTGGATCCAGAGGTCGTCCGTTCGAACCGGACCGTCGGTACCATCCACCACACACCCACTCCCGTCTCGTCTTCCCACCCCGGCGCCGTACCGGTCCCCGCAGCGGGCATCGTGCGCCCGCGCCGCAGGACCGGCGCGCGAGAGCACCGGCGTGCGAGAGTACGCGCCGCAGGTCCCGCGCACGAAGGGGGAGGGCCGCGCCCAGGTGGTGTCCGCTCCTGAAAAGCTGCGTTAGTATCGGCGCTTGAGAGGGCCGAACGGCCAGGAGGTTACCCGTGGCACCCAACCTGACAATCGCCGACCTGCGCGACAAGCACCGGCGATTCACCCCCAAGATGTTCTACGATTACGCCGATTCCGGGTCGTACACCGAGGGCACCTACCGCGAGAACGAGACCGCGTTCTCCGCCATCAAGCTGCGCCAGCGGGTCGCCCGCAACATCGACCAGCGCAACCTCTCCGCCAAAGTCCTCGGCGAGACGCGCGCGCTGCCGCTCTACCTCGCTCCCGTCGGCATGACCGGCATGCAGCACCCCGACGGGGAGATCCTCGCCGCCCGCGCCGCCGAGAAGTTCGGCGTGCCGTTCACCCTGTCGACCATGTCGATCTGCTCGATCGAGGACGTCGCCGCGGCCACCACCAAGCCCTTCTGGTTCCAGCTCTACGTGATGCGCGACCGGGGGTTCGCCGCCGACCTCATCGAGCGGGCGAAGGCGGCCGGCTGCGCGGCGCTGGTGCTGACGCTCGACCTGCAGATCCTCGGCCAGCGCCACAAGGACCTCAGGAACGGCCTCTCCGCCCCGCCGAAGATGACCCCGAAGGTCATCGCCCAGCTCATGGCCCGCCCCGAGTGGTGCCTGAAGATGCTCGGCTGCAAGCACCGCCAGTTCGGCAACATCGTCGGCCACGTGAAGGGCGTGACCGACATGGGCTCGCTGTCGGACTGGACCGCCTCGCAGTTCGACCCGACGCTCGACTGGTCGAGCGTGGAGTGGGTCAAGGAGCGGTGGGGCGGCCCGCTGATCCTGAAGGGCATCGGCGATCCGGACGACGCCAAGATCGCCTTGGGCACCGGGGCGGACGCGATCACCGTCTCCAACCACGGCGGCCGCCAGCTCGACGGGGCGCCCGCCTCGATCGACATGCTGCCGCCCATCGTCGACGCGGTCGGCGGGCAGATGGAGATCCACATGGACGGCGGCATCCGCTCCGGCCAGGACATCCTGAAGGCGATGGCGCTGGGCGCGGACGCGACCTCCATCGGCCGCGCCTTCATCCACGGCCTGGGCGCGGCGGGCGAGGCGGGCGTCACCCGCGCGCTCGAGATCCTCGCCAAGGAGCTCGACATCACCATGGCCCTGTGCGGCGAGACGGACATCAACGCCGTCGGCCACCACAACATCTGGGGCCGCGTGCCGGCGGTGGAGCCGGCCGCCACCGAGCCGCGCGAGGACGACCTCGTCGCCGTCGGCGCCTGACCGCGCGATGCGTATCCTCGTCACCGGCAGCGCCGGCCACCTCGGCGAAGCGCTGATGCGGATGCTGCCGGCGGCGGGTCACGACCCCATCGGCCTCGACATCGAGCCGGGGCCGCATACCGACATCGTCGGCTCGATCACCGACCGGGAGGTCGCCTACACCGCGACCCTCGGTGTCGACGCGATCCTTCACACCGCCACGCTGCACAAGCCGCACGTGAAGACCCACTCCAAGGCCGCATTCGTGGAGACCAACGTTGCCGGAACGCTGGCGCTGCTGGAGGCGGCGGCGCAGCACCGGATCGCCCGCTTCGTCTTCACCAGCACGACGAGCGCGTTCGGCGCGGCGCTGAACCCCGCGGCGGACGAGCCGGCGGCCTGGATCGACGAGAGCGTCGCCCCGGTCCCGAAGAACATCTACGGCGTCACCAAGACCGCGGCGGAGGACCTGTGCGCCCTCTTCGCGCGCGAGAAGGGGATGGCGGTCACGGTCCTGCGCACCTCGCGCTTCTTCCCCGAGGACGACGACGACGCTGCGGTGCGATCGCGCTGGAGCGAGCCGAACATCAAGGCCAACGAGTTCCTCTACCGCCGTGTGGACATCGAGGACGCGGCCGCCGCGCACCTTTCGGCGCTCGGTGCGGGCGCCGGCTTCGCGCGGTACGTCATCAGCGCCCCGGCCCCGTTCGCACCGTCCGACGCGCCGGCCTTGCGCCGCGATCCGCACGCCGTCGTCGCCCGCCTGTTCCCGGACTATCGGCGGATCTACGACGCGGCCGGCTGGGAGATGCTGGACACGTTCGACCGCGTCTACGACAGTCGCCGTGCCGTGGCCGAACTCGGCTGGCGTCCGCGCTGGGACTTCGCCGCGATCCTGCGCCAGGTCGAGGCGGGCGCGCCCATCGGCAGCGACCTCGCCCGCAGCATCGGCCGCAAGGGTTACCACGACGAGGTCTTCGCAGGCGGCCCCTTCCCGGTCTAGGCCGACACAGCGCCGCCACATCGGCGATCTTTGATTTCGCACTTATGCACTTTTCAAATCTGTAAGGCGACGGTTATGCTGGCTAAGGGAGGGCGCCGAGACAGGATCTCCGCCCCTCGATCCCGCTGCGGAGCCGGGCCATGCGACGATGAACATCGATGAAGCCGACCAATCCGAGCTGATCGGCTACCTACTGGCAAGCGTTGTCGAGGAATCGAACCTTCAGTCGTTCACCGATAAACTTGTTTCGCTGTGCGACGACCGCATTGTGGTCGCACTCCGCCGGATCGATGTCCTGACCAAGTGCGAAGACGTGGCCGGTTTTTCTGGCATCGACGCGGACAGTATCGACTCTTTCGTGAACTATTATGCCAGCCGGAATGCATATCAGGAGCCGTTGACGCGCATTCCGCTCAACGCGCCGCAGTTCGCCCTGGCCCATGTCGACCGCCGCGCCATCGCCAAGTCCGAGATCTACAACGACTGGAAGCGCCCGCTGGGCCTCGGCATCGGCGGCCTCGCGATCAACGTGGCGCGCAGCGGACGTTACGTGCTCAGCGCCAGCATCGAGATGTCCGACGCGCTGGAGGAGGCGGCGGGGCGCGGGTTCGAGGCGCTGCTGGGCCGTCTCGCGCCGCATCTCGCCACGCTCGCCGATCTTAACGGCAAGGCCTGGGCCAAGGGCGTATCGGCCGCACTCGACACCTCGGCGACCGGGGCGCTCCTGGTCTCGCACGTCGGCCGGGTGATCCACATGAACGAGGCGGCGGAGCGGCTGCTGTGGATCACCGGCCTCAACGTCGACGCCAAGGGCAAGCTGTGCGGTGCGACGCCGGAGGCGGACGGTACCGTCCAGGCCGTGCTCGGCGACGTGCTGGCCGGCCGCAGCGCCGCGCGCACCGTACGGGTCAAGGACCTCGGCTATCTGGGCGACATCCACCTCACCGCGTCGCGCCTGCCGGAGGGGGCGCGACGGCCGGCGATCTGGTCCCTGGCGCCGCAGGACGAGCCGGCGGCCGTCATCTACCTGGCGCCCGACCACGAGCGGGCGCGCACCGTGGTGCCGCGGGTGAGGGCGGTCTACGGCCTCAGCGAGGACGAGGCGTTCATGGCCTTCTTCCTCTACTGCGGGACCCGGCTGGAGGACATCACCAAGATCACCGGCCAGCACCCCTACGAGGCACAGCTGCTGATCGACCGGGTGATGAAGAAGATGGACGCCGCCCGCTATGCCGACGTGGTGCGCCGCGTCGGCCGGGTCGCCGCGTCGGTCTGAACCCGCGGGCGATGCGCGTCAGGCGGCGGCGACGGCCTGCCGCTCGCGAAGGTGGGGGGCGGCGGCCGCGGGGGCCGGGCCGCCGTAGGCCCAGTCCAGCAGCTCCACCGTATGCACCACCGCCTTGGCGCTGCCGAGCTGCGTCATGCAGCCGATGTTGCCGGTGGCGACGATGTCCGCCCCGGTCAGGCCGATGTTGGCGAGCTTGCGCTCCTTCAGCCGCGCCGCGATCCCCGGTTGCATGATGTTGTAGGTGCCCGCCGAGCCGCAGCACAGGTGCCCCTCCGGCACGTCCTTCACGGTGAAGCCGGCGGCCGCCAGCAGCCTCTTGGGCTCGGTGCGGATGCGCTGGCCGTGCTGCATCGAGCAGGCGGAGTGGTAGGCGACGACCGTGTCGCTCGCCCGCGAAGGGGCGCCGAGGTCGAGGTCGCCCAGCACCTCCGTCACGTCCTTGGCGAGGGCGGAGACGGTCGCGGCGCGGTCGGCCCACTCGGGATCCTCGCGCAGCATGAAGCCGTAGTCCTTGATGGTCGTGCCGCAGCCGGACGCGGTGATGACGATGGCGTCGAGACCGCGCTCGGCCTCCGCCAGCCAGGCGGTGATGTTCGCCTTGGCGGCGGCGAGCGCGTCATCCTCGCGGCCCATGTGGTGGACCAGCGCGCCGCAGCAGCCCTCGCCCGCCGGCTGCACGATCTCGACGCCGGCGCGATTGAGGAGGCGCACCGTCGCCGCGTTGATCGACGGTGCCAGCACGCTCTGCGCGCAGCCGGTGAGCAGCGCCATGCGCCGCTTGCGCGTGCCGGTGGCCGGGTAGACGGCCGGGCGCGGGGCGTCCTGGGCGGCGGGAAGGGCGCGCGGCGCCAGCGCCAGCATCGCCCCCAGTCGGGAGCGCACGTCCGCCTTGGGCGCAGTGGTGCGGGCGCTGTTCACGGCCGCCGGCATCGCGGGCTTCATCACCCGGTTCTCGGCGTCGGCGTGGTTCTCGGCCGTGGCGCGGACGGCCGGGCGCGGTGCCCGTGGCGCGATCAGCCCGGCGAAGGGGCGCGCCAGGGCGGCCAGCCTCAACGCCGCGCGGAAGCGGCGCGGGTAGGGAAGGATCGCCGCCAGCGTGGCGCGCAGCAGCCGGTCGGCCAGCGGCCGGCGGTAGGTCTTCTCGACGTGGGCGCGCGCATGGTCGACGAGGTGCATGTAGTTCACGCCGGACGGGCACGTCGTCATGCAGGCGAGGCAGGAGAGGCAGCGGTCGAGGTGCAGCGTGTCGGCCGCGGTGGCCGGACGGTCCGCCTCCAGCATCTCCTTGATGAGGTAGATGCGGCCGCGCGGGCTGTCCCGCTCGTCGCCCAGGAGCACGAAGGTGGGGCACGTCGCCGTGCAGAAGCCGCAGTGGACGCAGGCACGCAAGATGCCGTCGGCCGTGCGGATGGCGGGGTCTTCGAGCTGTGCGGGGGAGAAGTTCGTCTGCATGAAGGGACGATATTTTATTTTGTGGGCCGGCGGAATGCGCGGCGATGTCGTCACTTCGGAATTAGACCAAAAAGGCGTCCGGGTCGTCGATCCGTTGCGCATGGGCCGCGCGGACGATGCCGTGGACGGACCGCGCCACCAGCCATACCGCGACGAGGGGGTAGATGATCACCCCGCCGCCCGCGAAGGCGAGTGCGATGGAGAGCACATAGCCCGCCGCCGCGCCCCAGAAGGTGCGGATCTGGTAGGTGTAGTGCGAGGCGAGCCAGGCCGGCGGCCGGCGTCGCCGCGCGTAGTGGGCGAAGGCGAAGGCCGCCAGCGCGGTGATCGGCAGCGCGGGGCTGACCAGATAGGCCGCGTAGATCAGCTTCGCGTTGACCATCCCCGGCTGGTCCCAGCGTCCCGCCGCCTCGATGCGCGCTTGCTTGCGCGCGCCGGGGCCGGCTGCCTCGGCGGCCGCGGCCGCGGCCGCGTCGACCGCGGCGTCGGTCTCGGGCGGTGGTGTGGGCTTGGCCGCTTTGGGGCGGACCGGAGCGGTCTTGCGGGCGGGCGGCGCCGCGCCGGTGACGCGGGGCGCCTCCGGCAGATGCGGGCGTGAGGCGGGCCCCTTGGCGGTGCGCGGGCGCGCCGCCTTGCGCCTGGGCGCGCCGTGGGACGGCACGCTCGGGCCGGAGCGCCGGGGAGGCTCGGAATCGCTCATACGTTCGTCAACGACCGAACTCGGGTGAACGTTGCGGCTCCACAGCAGCATGTCATCGCACCGTTTTCGGGTCGAATGACGACC
The DNA here is from genome assembly GCF_022865125.1 of Acuticoccus sp. I52.16.1. Taxonomy (NCBI): domain Bacteria; kingdom Pseudomonadati; phylum Pseudomonadota; class Alphaproteobacteria; order Hyphomicrobiales; family Amorphaceae; genus Acuticoccus; species Acuticoccus sp. I52.16.1. The sequence goes on from NZ_CP094828.1 coordinate 3,982,280, forward strand.
GCCTAGGTGCGGGCCAAGCGACCGGGGTTGAGAATCGCGTGCGGGTCGAATGCAGCGCGTAAGCGCTCACTTAACGCTTTAACATTTACTGCCGAGTTATGGAACGTGGACGTTCCCGTACGGATCTCGGCCGGTGCGCGGATCAGCGTCGCATGGCCTCCGCCCGCCTTGGCGACAGCGTCGCGCAGGAGGCTTGCCCCGGCGTCCCCCGTGGCTGGCGTCTCGACCCAGACGAGCCCGCCGGCCCAATCGAGCATGGCGCGGCTGCCGGGCGGCATCGCCGCGGCGATCCGCGGTCCCTCGGTCGGCGCCACGGAGATGCGCCACACCGCGCCCGCGGTGCCGACGAACGGGGTGACGTCGCGGATCGCGCGCCACAGCGCCTGCGAGGGCTCGCGCTCCACGGCGACGATCTCCTGCCCCGCGAAAAGGCGGCGCAACGCCTCGGCGCGCGCGGCGACCGAGGGGCCGAAGCCCTCCAGCCGCAGCACCGTGTGGGGGACCGTCGCGCCGGGGATCGCCGCGCCCACGACGTCGGCCGCGAGGTGGGCCGCGCCGGAGACGTCCGCGGCCGAGCCCATCGCGCGGGACATCGCGTGGACCGCCGCCTCGACGGCGAGGCCGGGGAGGGCGACGGTCGTCTCGGTCTCGGGCCGCGGCAGGACCTTCACCGTCATCTCGGTGGCGATGGCGAGGGTGCCCCACGAGCCGCACAGCGCGCGGGCGAGGTCGTAGCCGGTGACGTTCTTGACCACCTTGCCGCCGGCCTTGAAGCTCTCGCCGCGGCCGGAGACCGCGTGCAGCCCCAGCATGTGGTCGCGCACCGCGCCTGCCGTCAGCCGCCGCGGGCCGGCGAAGTTGGTGCCGAACGCGCCGCCGAAGGTCGCAACGCCCCCGGCGCCCAGAAGCGGGACGAGGTCGGGCGGCTCGAAGGCCAGCATCTGCCCGGCGGCGCTCAGAGTGTCGCCGATCTCGGCCATCGGTGTGCCGGGCTTCAGCGTGAGGATCAGTTCCTCCGGCTCGTAGCCGACGATGCCGGCGAGGCGCGACAGGTCCATCACGTAGCCGGTCTGCGTCGGCGGGGAGATGGCGCGCTTGGTGCCGCCGCCGATGATCTCCAGCGGCTCTGCGGTGGCGACGGCGGAGGCGACGTAGTCCACCACGTCGGCCGCCGATTCGGGGGTCAGCACGTTGCTCACCGGGCGCTCGGCGCCGCGCCGCCGGAGGTGCCGGAGGGCGTATCGGTGGCGTCCCTCGCGGGCGTGTCCGTGATGCCGGCGGGTGCCTCGCCGGGCGTATCGTCGGACAGCGGCACGGTCGCCGCGTTGCAGGGGAAGGTGACGGTCAGGAGGTTGTGGAAGACGGCGGCGGTGGGCGTGTCGCCCGGCACGCCGCGCTCGATGGCGACGGCCATCATGTCCATCATCTCGACCAGCGTGACCGGGCGGGGCAGGCAGTAGGGGTGTTTGTCGCCGTTGGCGTAGGCGGCGACGCTGTACCCCTCCACCAGGCCGGCCATGTAGGACAGGCAGCCGTAGTTTTCCGGCGGGCGCTGGCCATCGGCACCCGCCCGCGCGTCGCAGTTCTCTAGGAAGCGCGCGGCGACGCGGAAGGGGCTGGTGTCGCCCCGCGGCGCCTGTTGCGCGGCGACGGGGACGGCGGCGAGGAGGCTCGCCGCGACGATGAGGGAACGCATCAGAACCTCGGAATGTCCGGGAAGGGCAGCTTGCCGCGGTGGACGTGCATGCGGCCGAGTTCGGCACAGCGGTGCAGCACCGGGAACACCTTGCCGGGATTGAGAAGGTGCTGCGGGTCGAACGCGCACTTCACGCGCTGCTGCTGTTTCAGGTCGTCTTCGGTGAACATCTCCGGCATCAGGTCGCGCTTCTCGACGCCGACGCCGTGCTCGCCCGTCAGGCATCCGCCCACCTCGACGCACAGCTTCAGGATGTCGGCGCCGAACGCCTCGGCCCGGTCCAGCTCGCCCGGCTGGTTGGCGTCGAACAGGATGAGCGGGTGCAGGTTGCCGTCGCCGGCGTGGAAGACGTTGGCGACGCGCAGCCCGTGCTTCTCGGACAGCTCCGCCATACCCTTCAAGACGCGCGGCAGCTCGCGGCGCGGGATGGTCCCGTCCATGCACATGTAGTCGGGCGAGATGCGGCCGACGGCGGGGAAGGCGGCCTTGCGCCCGGCCCAGAAGGTGGCGCGCTCCTCCTCCGTCTCGGACACGCGGCAGGAGGTGGCGCCATTCTCGCGGCACATCCCCTCGACGAGGTCGATCAGATGATCCACCTCGACTTTCGGTCCGTCCAGCTCGACGATCAGCAGCGCCTCGACGTCGAGCGGGTAGCCGGCGTGGACGAAGGCTTCGGCAGCGTGGATGGCGGGCTTGTCCATCATCTCCATGCCGCCGGGGATGATCCCGGCGCCGATGATCGCGGCCACCGCGCGCCCGGCGTCCTCCGCCTCGGGAAAGCCGACGAGCACCGCCCGCGCCGTCTCCGGTGAGCGCAGGATGCGCACGGTGATCTCCGTGACGACGCCGAGCAGCCCCTCGGACCCGGTCATGAAGGCGAGCCAGTCGTACCCTTCCGCGTCGAGGTGCTTGCCGCCGAAGCGCATCACCTCGCCCTCGATGGTGACGATCTCGAGCCCCAGGACGTTGTTGGTGGTGAGGCCGTATTTGAGGCTGTGCACGCCGCCGGAGTTCTCGGCGATGTTGCCGCCGATGGAGCAGGCGATCTGCGAGGACGGGTCCGGCGCGTAGTAGAACCCCTCGTGCGAGACCGCGTTGGTGATGGCGAGGTTGGTCACGCCCGGCTGAACGGTGGCGCAGCGGTTGGCGAAGTCGATGTCGAGGATGCGGTTGAAGCGCATCATCGAGATCAGCACCGCGTCCGCCAGCGGCAGCGCGCCGCCCGAGAGGGAGGTGCCGGCGCCGCGCGGGACGACGCGGATTCCCGTCTCGTGGCAATATTTCAGGACGGCGGCGACCTGTTCCACCGTTTCGGGCAACACAACCACGAATGGCATCTGGCGATAGGCGGTGAGCGCGTCGCTCTCGTAAGTGCGCATGCCGGTTTCATCGTCGACCGTGCCCTCTCCCGGTACGATTTCGCGCAGCTTCGCAACGATTTCGCCCCGTCGCGCCATGATCTGAGCGTCGACGGCCGGCATTCTCAGCCCGGACATATCTTTCCCCCCGCAGCCTGCAAGCTGCCGCCCTCGGCCATCGATTGCAACCGCATCTTGGCGCGTATGACGCACGACATAGCGGCCAAAACCTTGAAATTGTCGAGAACATGATATCCTAAAAGGAGCATAATCCACTTCGAAGGAATGGCATGGGCGTTCTCACGCAGGCAGACGAAATTTCGCAAATCGCATTCGGCTACATGGGATCGAAGGCGCTGTTCGCGGCGCTGGAGTCGAACGTGTTCACTCTCCTTTCGAACGGTCCCCGGACGGCGGAGGAGGTGGCGGGCGACACCGCCCTCGAACCCGACCGTGCCGAGATGCTGCTGACGGCTTTGGCGGGGCTCGGCCTCGTCACGGTCGAGGACGGCAAATTCGCGAACTCGCCGGCGGCCGACGCCTTCCTGGTGAAGGGCGCGAAGTACGACTTCTCCGACTATCTGCGGCTGCAGGTCGGCAAGCAGATGTATCCGCTAATCGACCAGATCGAGGCGGCGCTCGAGAACCGGCTGCCCGATGATGCCACCGCATCCTACGCCGACTGGTTCTCCGATCCCGAGCAGGCCCGGCTCTACTCCGAGAGCCAGCATGCCGGCTCGCTCGGTCCCGCGCGCCAGCTCGCCCGCAAGACCGACCTGTCCGACGCCAGGACCCTGCTCGACGTCGGCGGCGGCACGGGCGCCTTCGCGATCACCCTGTGCAAGGCCAACGTCAACCTGACGGCGACCGTGGTCGACTATCCGAATGTCGCCGCGCTCGGCAAGGAATACGTCGAGGAGGCGGACCTTTCGGACCGGATCACCTACGTCGCCGGTGATGGGCGCGAGGACATCTGGCCGAAGAACCAGGACGTGGTGCTCATGTCCTACCTCTTCTCGGGCGTGCCGGGCGAGGCGCACGAGGGCCTCATCTCCCGCGCCTACGATCACCTCGCCCCCGGCGGCCGGCTGATGGTGCACGACTTCATCGTCGACGCGGACCGCACGGGTCCGAAGCTCGCCGCGCTCTGGCAGCTTCAGCACACGGCGTTCACGCCCGAGGCGCGTTCGCTGGACGCGGGCTGGCTCGCCGAGGCGATGAGCAAGGCCGGCTTCCACGAGGTGGAGGTCCGCACCATGATCCCCGAGATGACCATGCTGGCGAGCGGTCACCGTCCGAAGTAACGCACGCCGCGCCCCGGCCACCCACGGGTCGCCGGGGCCCTATGGTTTCGCTCCGGCCCCCCGCGCGCGACGTGGCGCGAGCGGCGTGCCCCCGGTCCGACCCCGTCGCCGGCCGGGCCGGCGCCGCCGGCCATAGGCTGCGTGAATGGTCGACGCCGGGAGCGCGTCGGCTTGCTTGCGGTATCTGGCCGCAGGGGATAATCGGGCGGCATGCAAGCCAATGATCGTCTGGCGCGGCGCAATGCGCTCGTGCTGGCGCTCGCCCAGGCGATGGGCGGAGCGCTGACCTCCATCACCATTTCCCTCGGCGGTCTCGTCGGCGTGTCGCTGCTGGGCGCCACGACGCAGATCGCGACGCTGGCGGTCTCCATGATGATCGTCGGCACCGCCTGCGGCACCATCCCGGCGGCGATGCTGATGGGGCGGATCGGCCGTCGCGCCGGCTTCATGGTCGGCGCGCTGATCTCCTCGGCGGGGGGCTTCGTCGCCTTCGCCGCGATCATGAACGACAGCTTCCCGCTCTACTGCGTCGGCACCTTCGTCGGCGGCTTCTCGTTCGCGTTCGTGCAGCAGTACCGGTTCGCCGCCGCCGACGGGGCGAGCGATCGGTTCAAGCCGCGGGCGATCTCGTTCGTCCTGGCGGGCGGGTTGCTCGCCGGCATCATCGGCCCGCAGACGGTGATCGCGACGCGCGACCTCTTCGCCCCCACCGCGTTCGCCGGCGCCTACCTGGCCCAGGGGCTGCTGGCGATCGTCAGCCTCGGCCTGCTCGCCTTCTACCGCGGGCCGGTGCAGGCGCCGCGCTCGGTCCAGGCGGCGGCCGGCCGGCCGATGCGCCAGATCCTCGCCGAGCCGCGCGTGCAGCTGGCGATCCTCGTCGCCCTCGTCTCCTACGGCGTCATGAGCCTCATGATGACCGCCGCGCCGCTCGCCATGCTCGCCTGCGGGTTCGACACCGACGCCGCGGCCACCGGCATCCAGTGGCACGTGATCGCGATGTTCGCGCCGAGCTTCTTCACCGGCAGCCTGATCGCCCGCTTCGGGGCCGAGCCGATCGCGACCATCGGCCTCGTCCTGCTCGCCTTTGCCGGTGGCACGGCCTTGCTGGGGATCGACCTCGGCAACTTCTACGTGGCGTTGATCCTCCTGGGCCTCGGCTGGAACTTCGGCTTCATCGGCGGCACGGCGATGCTGACCCAGGCGCAGCGTCCCGAGGAGCGCGCCCGCACCCAGGCGGCGAACGACTTCATCGTCTTCGGCATGGTCGCCGTCGCCTCGCTGTCGTCGGGCGCCTTGTTCCAGACGGCGGGGTGGGCGCCGATCAACTGGGTCCTCCTCGGCCTGGTCGCTTGCCCTCTGATTGTATTGGGGATCGGCGCGGCCCTCTCCCAAAGTCGCCGCTCCGATAAGCTTGCCTGATGGGCTGACGAACGCTTTACTCCGGCGGCAATGAAAAGAGATGCGGCCCCCGACGAGGGGCCGCGCGCTGGAGGATTTGAATGAACCCGATCTTGATCGTCATCGCGTGCGGGCTCGTCTCGCTGCTCTATGGTGCATGGGCCATCCGAAGTGTGCTCGCCGCGCCTGCCGGCACGCCGCGGATGCAGGAGATCGCAGGCGCCATCCAGGAGGGCGCCTCGGCCTACCTCGCCCGCCAGTACTTCACGATCGCGGTCGTGGGTGTGGTCATCTTCGCCATCGTCTTCTGGCTTCTGGGCGCGCTCGTCGCGGTGGGCTTCACCATCGGCGCGGTGCTGTCGGGGCTCGCCGGTTACATCGGCATGCTCGTCTCGGTGCGGGCCAACGTGCGCACGGCGCACGCCGCCTCGGTCTCGTTGCAGGGCGGGCTCGACATCGCGTTCAAGTCCGGCGCCGTGACCGGGCTGCTGGTGGCCGGGCTCGCGCTCCTGGGCGTCGCGGTCTACTTCTTCGTGCTGACCGCGGTGATGGGGATCGACCCGACCTCGCGCACCGTGGTGGACGCGCTGGTGGCGCTCGGCTTCGGCGCCTCGCTGATCTCGATCTTCGCGCGCCTGGGCGGCGGCATCTTCACCAAGGGTGCCGATGTCGGCGGCGATCTCGTCGGCAAGGTCGAGGCGGGGATCCCGGAGGACGACCCGCGCAACCCCGCCACCATTGCCGACAACGTGGGCGACAACGTGGGCGACTGCGCCGGCATGGCGGCCGACCTCTTCGAGACGTACGCGGTGACCATCGTGGCGACGATGGTGCTGGCCGCGATCTACTTCGCCGGCACCGAGTTCCTGTCGGCGACGATGCTGTACCCGCTCGCCATCGGCGGCGCCTGCGTCCTGACCTCGATCGCCGGCACCTTCTTCGTCAAGCTCGGCGGCGGCACCAACATCATGGGCGCCCTCTACAAGGGCTTCATCGTGACGGCGGTGCTGTCGCTGATCATCCTGCTGCCGGTGACCTACCTGGTGTTCGGCTCGCTGAACGCCGAGATCACCATCGGCGCCGTGGCCGATGCGGCCGCCACCGCCGCGGGGACCGAGGGGGCGGAGGGCGTCGCCGCCGTCGCCGCCACCGGCGCGCTCACCTTCACCCCGCTCGACCTCTACCTCTGCGGCGTGGCGGGTCTCGTCATCACCGGTCTCATCGTGTGGATCACCGAGTATTACACCGGCGTCGGCTATCGCCCGGTGCGGTCGATCTCCCAGGCGTCGGTCACCGGGCACGGCACCAACGTCATCCAGGGTCTGGCGATCTCGCTGGAGGCGACGGCGCTTCCGGCCCTCGTGATCATCGCCGGTATCATCTTTACTTATTCCATGGCGGGCCTCTTCGGCATCGCGATCGCGGTGTCCACCATGCTCGCGCTTGCCGGTATGGTTGTGGCGCTCGACGCGTTCGGGCCGGTGACGGACAATGCCGGCGGCATCGCCGAGATGGCCGACCTGCCGGAGGACGTGCGCGCCACCACCGACGCGCTGGACGCCGTCGGCAACACCACCAAGGCGGTGACGAAGGGGTACGCCATCGGTTCGGCGGGCCTGGGCGCCCTGGTGCTCTTCGCGGCCTATACCGAGGACCTGAAGTACTTCATCGCCCACTCGGACCAGTACCCCTATTTCCAGGGCGTCACGTCCGAGACGCTGAACTTCTCGCTCGCCAACCCCTACGTGGTGGTCGGGCTGTTCTTCGGCGGGCTGCTGCCGTTCCTCTTCGGTGGCATCGCGATGACCGCCGTCGGCCGCGCGGCGGGCGCGGTGGTGGACGAGGTGCGCCGCCAGTTCCGCGAGAAGCCGGGCATCATGGAAGGCAAGGACCGGCCCGACTATGGCCGCGCCGTGGACATGCTCACCAAGGCGGCGATCCGCGAGATGATCGTCCCCTCGCTGCTCCCGGTGCTGTCGCCCATCGTGGTGTTCTTCGTCATCAACGCGATCGCCGGCAAGGGCGAGGCCTTCGCGGCGACGGGCGCGATGCTGCTCGGCGTGATCGTGACGGGGCTCTTCGTGGCGATCTCGATGACCGCCGGCGGCGGCGCCTGGGACAACGCCAAGAAGTCGTTCGAGGACGGCTTCGTCGACCGGGACGGGGTGAAACACCTCAAGGGCTCGGAGGCGCACAAGGCCTCCGTCACGGGTGACACCGTGGGCGACCCCTACAAGGACACGGCCGGGCCCGCGGTGAACCCGATGATCAAGATCACCAACATCGTCGCGCTGCTGCTGCTGGCGGTGCTGGCGCACCAGTAGGCCGCGCTCGCTCGCGCACGACCGGGCCGCGCGCCGCGTGGCGTCGCGGCTGCGGCGCCATCGCCGCAGCCGGCGGCTCAAAAAAAGAGGGCCGCGCACTCGCCGTGCGCGGCCCTTCCTTCATCCCGGGTGCCGGCCGCCGCGTGCCGCGGCCGGACTCGCCTCGGCGGGGCGTCAGTTGAGCTGGATCGTCAGCCCGTCGCCGGCATCGTTGCGATCGCGGTGGCGCGCATTGCGGGCCTGCTGATCGTCGATCTGGTCTTCCTTGGCGTCGTAGCGATCCTCGACGTCCTCGGCGGCGCGGTAGTTGCCCTTGGACCGCAGGTAGTCGGCGCGGCGATCGCCCTCGGCCTCGACCTGGTCCTCGCGCTGCTGGAGCGCGTCGTTGCGGCGGTCGTAGCGGGCGTCGTCCTGGCGCACGCGGTCGTTGTCGCCGAACTCGATACTGACCTGAGCGGTCGCGGGAGCCACCGCCATACCGGTGCCCATCGTCGCGGCGAGAAGCGCCGCCATCATAGCCTTGGTCATGACTCTCTCCACAAATTCACTGCGGCGGCCGCGGGCCCTGGGCTCGCGCCGCCTTCGGTTGTGGTAACGAAGGCCTCGGCATCATCGTTCCGGACAAAAATCCTGCCCGGCGGCCTCAGCGGCGCCGGCGGCGGGGCCGCTCGCGGTCCACGACGGCCATCAACGCCGGCAACACCACGAGATCGGCCAGCAACGCCGCGGCGAGCGTCAGGGCCGTCAAAATGCCGAAATGTCGGTTGACCAGGAAGCCCGAGACGGCGAACGGCATGAACGAGAGCGCCAGCGCCAGCGTCGTGACGACGACCGCGACACCGACGCGGCGGTAGGTCGCCTCCAGCGCCTCGCGGGGCGGCCGGGTGTCGCGGGCGCGCTCGAGGCCGGCGAGGATGTGCACCGTGTCGTCGACGACGATGCCGTAGGTGAGTGCGCCGACCACGGTGGCCGCGAACGAGACCTCGCGCACCGCGAACCCCCAGGCGCCGAACGCCAGGAGGATCGGGAGGAGGTTGGGGACCAGGCTGACGAGGCCCAGCCGCACGCTGCGCAGCGTCACCATCAGGAGGCCCGAGATCGCCGCCAGCGCCAGCGCCATGCCGAGGATCATCGACCGCGCCGAATTCACCGAGAGTTCCGCCGAGAGCACCGGCAGCCCCGAGACCCGCACGGCGCCGGCGCCGTAGAGCCGCGCCGCCTGCGCTTCCGTCGCCCGCTGGAAGGCGAGGATGTCCTGCGAGGAGACGCCGGCGAGGACCACCGAGAGCCGCTCGTAGCGTGCCGCCGGCCCGAGGAGCCGCGGCCCGCCGGTGGCGGCCAGGCGGTCGGTCGCCGCGGTCACCGCCGCCTTCGCCGGGGTGCCGGGCGCCGGGGCGGTGGCGAGGAGGGCCGCGATGGAATCGACACGGGCGACTTCCGGCCGCGCCTGGAGCCAGGCGGTGAGGTCGCGCCCCGCGGACCGGACAGGCCCGGCGAACACGCCCTCCGGAGCCCCGGCGTCGACCTCGATGTCGACGATGGTGGTGCCGGAGAGCTTGGCCTCGAAGAGGTCGGTGGCGCGGCGCACCTCGTAGCGCGCGTCGAAGTAGTGGGCGAACGTGTCGTTGGCGACGAGGCGGCCGGCCCCCGCCCCCGCCACCGCCGCGACGAGGCCTGCCGCGACGAGCACCACGCGTGCATGCCGGGCCGACGCGCCGGCGAGCGCGCCGATGGCCCGCTCCGCCCCCGCGCGGTGGCGCGCGGCGTTGCGCGGCAGGACCGCCAGCAGCGCCGGCAGCAGCGTGAAGGCGAGGGCGAGCACGCCGACGAGGCCGACCGCGACGACGGTCCCCAGTTGGCGGAAGGGCGGCGATTCGGCGACGTTGAGCAGCAGGAAGGAGACCATCGTCGTCGCCACCGAGAGGACCACGGGCCGTGCGTTCCGGGCGTAGGCGAGGGCGATCGCCGCCTGGCGCGTGGCGCCGCCGCGTATCGCCCCCTGATAGGCCAGCGCGATGTGCAGGACGCTCGCCACCATCAGCCCCATCAAGACCGCCGGCGCCGCACTCGACAGGCCGTTCAGCGGCGTCCCGGTCAGCGCCAGCACGCCGACCGACCCGCCCGTGAGCGCGACCACCACCACCATGATCGCCAAGGTCATCGACAGCGAGCCCACCGCCACGAAGATCAGCGCCGCCAGGATCCCCATCTGCAGGCCGGCATAGCGGTCGACGTCGTCGCGGCTTTCGCGCAGGTAGGCGTCGTCGATGGGGATGCGGCCGGTCTGGATCAGCTCGAAGCCCGGCGCGTCGGCCGCCACCGCGTCGCGCAATGCCCGGTGCGCCGCGGCGATCGCGCGCACGTCCGCCTCCGCCGCCCGGGCGTCCACCACCGCCGCGACGGCCGCGACCGAGCCGTCGGCGGCGACCAGCGGGCGGTTCTCCGGCGCGTCCGCCGCGGCGGCGAACCGCTCGGCCCAGGTGCTCGGCGGGGCATCGTCGCTCGCGGGAGCGTGCGGGGGCGGGGGCGGCGGGAGGGGCGAACGCACCGCGCTGACCTCGGGCCGCGCCGCCGACGCCTCGGCGAGGCGGGCGATGGCGGCGACGCCTTGCGGGGTGAAGACGGTGCCGTCGCGCGGGACCACCAGCGTCACCACCTCCACCGAGCGGCCGAAGCGGGCCTCGATCGCCTCGAAGGCGTCGCGGCTGGGAGTGTCGGCCTCGAAGTAGGTGAGGACGTCGGTGTCGTAGGTCACCCGCTCGGAGGCTGGCAGCGTCACGCCGATGGCGATCGCGCCGAGTGCCAGGATGACGAAGCGCAGGCGGTGGACGACCTGCGCGTAGATCTCCCAGTCGGTGCGAGGCGGACGCGGCATCGGTGGGCGCGCGGGGCTACAGCTCGGGATTGGTGAGGCCGGACAGCACCTGCGACAGGAAGGCCAGGTCCTGGCCCGAGGTTCGCGTCTTGCGCGACAGGTAGTCGAACACCTTGCCGTCCTTCAGGCCGTATTCGGCGATCTGCCGCACACGCCCGTCGTCGTCGAGGTAGACGACGAGGATGCGCCGGTCCTGGACCTTGGTCTTTTGGAAGGCGAAGCTTCGTGCGTCGGTCTGCGAGATGTAGTAGAGGGCTTCGCCGCCGGCGAGGCCGGTGGTGGTGGGCGTGCCGAGCGCCAGGACGGCCTGTTCCTTGGAGGACCCGACTGGGACCTGTTCGAGCTGGTCGGCCGTGATTTTTTGCCCGCGAGTGAACTCCTCGCCCGTGCTACATGCCGTGAGCGCGAGACACACCGCGGCGACGGCGACGAGCGACTTCACCTCGAAACGCCGCGCACCCGACTTATCTGAGGCGCGTAAGGGGTTCTGTGCCATGCTTCGCTTCTTCTTCCGCAACAAGCCCGATCCCGCGGTGCGCCAGCTCTACGATGCAGCCGTGACGCAAGCGCGATCCGCGGTCTTTTACACAAATTATGGCGTGGCCGACACGCTGGACGGTCGCTTCGAGATGATCGTTCTTCACATCAGCCCCTTTATCAACGCCTTAAGGTCGGGTGCGACGATGGGGGTGGACGGACAGGCTCTGTTCGACCATTTCCTGAGTGACATGGAGCAGAACCTGCGCACCATCGGCGTCAGCGATCTGTCCGTTCCGAAGAAGATGAAGAAAATGGGCGCTGCATTTTATGGCCGTTACGAAGCCTATCTCGGTGCGCGTGACGACCGGACCGGCCTCGCCGCCGCGATGGCGCGCAACGTGCTGGACCAGCCGGACCGTCTCGCCTCGCCGCAGGCCTTCGCCCTCGCCGACTATTTTCGCGCGCTGAGCGACATGGCGCCCGAGACCCTCACCGCGACACCCCGCTTCCCCGAGCCGCTGGCCTTCGCGCCGCGCCGCGAGGCCGCCGAGGTCGCATCGTGAGCGCGCGTTTCCATCGCCCCGTCGGCGTGCGGCGCGTCACCACGCCGGACGAAATGACGATCGAGGCGAGTGCCGAGGAGCGTGCCGCGCTCGCCGAGGCGCTCGACATCGTCTCCATCGAGAGCCTGACCGCCGACGTCACCGTGCGTCCGTGGCGCGGCGAGGGCGTGCGTGTCATCGGCACCGTGCGCGGCGACGTCACGCAGGCCTGCGTGGTGACCTTGGAGCCGGTGGCGGGGCACGTCGAGGAGACCTTCGACCGCCGCTTCCATCCCGACGTCGCCGAGAGCGAGGAGGTCGTCGTCGATCCCGATGAGCCCGACCCGCCCGAGCGGCTGGAGGGCCAGGAGGTCGACGTCGGGGCGATCGCGGTCGAACATTTCGCGCTCGGCCTCGACCCCTACCCGCGGGCGCCCGGGGTGGAATTCGAGCTGGAGCCGGACGACGAGGAGGACGCCGAGGAGCCGTCCCCGTTCGCGGTTCTGGCGCAATTGAAGAACAAACCGACTTAGGCGTTTTGTCGGGCGATCACTTCCACTATGGTCCGCGCCGCTGCAATGTGGCGCGGCGACAGGCAGCGAACAGGAACCCATGACCACAGGCGAGATCCGACTGGCTATCGACGCCATGGGGGGCGACGAAGGCCCATCCATGGTGGTGCCGGGCCTCGCGGTCGCGCTGATGCGTTGCCCGGACCTCGCGTTCGAGCTGTTCGGCGACAAGGGCGAGCTGGAGCGGGCCATCGCCAAGCATCCCGAGCTCGCCGCCCGGTCGACCATCCACCACACCGACGTGTCGATCCCGATGGACGCCAAGCCGAGCCAGGCGCTGCGGATGGGGCGGCGGGTCTCGTCGATGTGGCGCGCGCTCGACAGCGTGAAGCAGGGGGACGCGTCGGCCATGGTGTCGGCCGGCAACACCGGCGCGCTGATGGCGATGGCGATCTTCTGCCTGCGCGGCATGGAGGGTGTCGACCGCCCCGCTCTGGCGGCGATCTGGCCCACCATCCGCGGCGAATCGGTGGTGCTCGACGTCGGCGCCTCCATCGGCGTCGATACCAAGAACCTCGTCACCCACGCGATCCTGGGCGCGGCGATGTCGCGCGCCGTCTTCGGCATCGAGATGCCGAAGGTCGGCCTCCTCAACATCGGCGTCGAGGAGGTGAAGGGCCTCGAAGAAGTCCGCGAGGCGGGGCAGATCCTGCGCAACGCGGGCCTTCCGAACCTGCGCTACGAAGGCTTCGTCGAGGGGGACGACATCGGCAAGGGTATCGTCGACGTCGTGGTCACGGAGGGGTTCTCCGGCAACATCGCGCTGAAGACGGCCGAAGGCACCGCGCGACAGCTTGCCGAATATCTTCGCATGTCGATCGGCCGCACATTGCGGGCGCGGATCGGCTATGTGCTCGCAAAACCGGCATTTGCCCGATTGCGCGACAAGATGGACCCGCGCAAAATTAACGGCGCGGTGTTCCTCGGACTGAACGGTCTGGTCATCAAGAGCCACGGCGGGACGGACGAATACGGCTTTGCCAGCGCAGTGGAACTGGCGCACGACATGGTCCGCAACGACCTTCAAGCCCGAATCGCCTCGGACGTGGCAACACTCACGGAGACCAAAGAGCTTGCAAACGCGGGTTGATCGATACGCCGAAGCGGCAGGGGAACGTGCGCACGACGCGAATCTGCGACCGCCTGCGACGCGCGTTGTCGGCGTCGGGTCCGCCTTGCCCGAGCGCGTCGTCACCAACGCCGACCTCGCGACCATGGTCGACACGTCCGACGAGTGGATCGTGTCGCGCACCGGGATCGAGCAACGCTGCATCGCCGCCGAGGGGGAATACACCTCCGACCTCGCCGAGCGGGCCGCCCGTGCGGCGCTGGCGAGCGCGGGCTGCTCCTGCGACGACATCGACCTCATCGTGCTCGCCACCGCGACGCCGGACAACACCTTCCCCTCGACCGCCGTCTCGGTGCAGCACCGGCTCGGCATCACCAAGGGCGCGGCGTTCGACGTGGCGGCGGTCTGCTCGGGTTTCGTCTTCGCGCTGACGACCGCGGATGCGCTGATCGCCCAGGGCATCGCCAAGCGCGCATTGGTGATCGGCGCGGAGACCTTCTCGCGCATCCTCGATTGGGAGGACCGCACCACGTGCGTGCTCTTCGGCGACGGAGCCGGCGCCGTGGTGCTGGAATCGGCCGAGGGCGGGGGCGACGACCCGTCGCGCGGGATCATCGCCTCCTGCCTGCGCTCCGACGGCGCGCATAAGGAGAAGCTCTTCGTCGACGGTGGCCCGTCCACCACGCAGACGGTCGGTCACCTGCGCATGCGCGGGCAGGAGGTCTTCCGCTTCGCCGTCTCGGCGACGGTGGACGTGGTGGAGGACGTCTTCGCCAAGGCCGACGTCACCGCGGCCGAGATCGACTGGTTCGTACCCCATCAGGCCAACAAGCGCATCATCGATTCCAGCGCCCGCAAGCTCGGGATCGCGCCGGAGAAGGTGATCTTGACCGTTCAGCACCACGGCAACACGTCCGCCGCGTCGATCCCGCTGGCGCTCGCCGAGGCGGCCGGCGACGGACGCATCAAGCGCGGCGATCTGGTGCTGCTGGAGGCGATGGGCGGCGGGTTCACATGGGGCGCGACTCTGGTTCGTTGGTAGTCGAACCGGGTTCTCCATAAGAAAACTTTATCGCCCAATGCGATGCTGACTCGTTGACCCGAACACACGGAGCACTTTAGCTTACCTCCCTGTAACAAATAGAGCAGCCGCCAGGACATCAGACGCTTGCGCGGCGCCAGGAATCGATCGGGGAGCCATGGGACGCACGATTACCCGCGCGGACCTTGCCAACGCTGTGTGCAGCAAGGTGAACGTCTCGCGTGCAGAGGCGGCAGAGCTTATCGACCAGATCATCGAGGAGATCGTCTCTGCGCTGGAACGCGGGGAGTCGGTCCGTATGTCCTCGTTCGGCGCCTTCGAGGTGCGCCAAAAGAAGGAGCGCGTCGGGCGCAATCCGAAGACCGGAGAAGAGGTGCCGATCGAGCAACGCTCGGTGGTGACCTTCCGTCCCAGCGATGTCTTGAAGCGATATATTAACGAGCAGGCTGGCAACAGATTGTAGCGCCGCAGGCTCGCGGCGCCCGAGGGAGGCGCCGGGTGGCAAGCGCGGGTGCGGCACACAACGTGGACGACGGGGCCGAGGACGACGATGATGGTCGCGGCCTGATCGACGCGGTGCGGCTTGCCGACGAGGTGGGCGTCCCGGCCTCGGTTCTGACCTATCTCGAAGCGCGGCTCCCCGGCGTCCACTCCATCGCCGACGGCCGGCGCCGGCTCTACCGCCCGGCCGACGCGGAGCTGCTCGCCGGTTGCGCCGAGCTGCTCTACGGCGAGGGCCGCTCTTTCCGCGAAGTCATGGGTTACCTGCGCTCCGGCCGCGCCAAGGCCGTCGCCAAACGCGGGCGGGCGCTGCTGCGCCACGTCGAGCCGGCGGCGGTGGCCGAGGTCGCCGCGCCGCCCCGCGCGATCCCGGCCGACGCGCTGGTGAGTCACCGCGGCCGTCCGGTGCCGCCGCAGCCTCGCGCCACCGGCACCGACCCCACCGCCATCCTCTCCGAGCTGATCGAGTGTGTCCGCATCCTGGAGGGGGCGCGGTAGATCGCGCCGCCTAGGTCGTGGACTCATGGTGTCGTAGCCATAGGCGGGTCGATGCCAAGGCGACGGCGGCCATGAAGTTTCGGGCGAGTTTGTCGAATCGGGTGGCAATGCGGCGGAAGTGCTTCAGCTTGTTGAAGTACCGCTCGACGAGGTTGCGCAGCCGATAGAGCGGTGGTGCAACGGTGCGCATAACACGAACGTTGCGCTGGCTCGGGATGTGGGCGGTGGCGCCTCTGGCCGCACACCATTCGATCAGCGCCTTGGCGCTGTAGCCGCGGTCGGCCACGATGTCCGGTGCGAGTGGGAGCCCGTCGAGGAGGATCGGCGCTGTTGTCTTGTCGGAGGCCTGACCAGCCGTGATTACGAAGCGGATCGGCAGGCCCCGCTCGTTGACGACGGCGTGGAGTTTGGTCGTCAGTCCTCCACGAGAACGGCCAATGGCGTGATCCGGGCCCCCTTTTTTCCGCCGGCTGCGTGCTGGTGAGCCTTCACGATGGAGCTGTCGATGAGCTGGAGCGCGGCCGGCTCTTCTCGAGCAAGTGCCTCGAACACCACCAGCCATACGCCGCGCTTGGCCCATCTGTTGAAGCGATTGTAGACCGTCGTCGATGGGCCATAGCGCGCCGGCAAGTCGCGCCACGGTGACCCGGTCCGCAACACCCAGAAGATGCCGTTGAGGACACGCCGGTCGTCCACACGCTGCTTTCCGGCCGGCGCCGGCGGCAACAGCGGCTCGATGATCGACCATTCCACTTCGCTCAGATCGTAACGTGCCACGCCCCAACTCCTGACTGACAGGAGATTGAATCATGGGCGCGACCATTTGAGAATCCCGGACCATGAGTTCACGACCTAGCTGCGCCGGGCGAAGCTGGGGGCGCTGGGGCCCGTGGCGGACGGGTCGTCCGGAGCGGGCTCCTCGGGGGAGGGCGCGTCGTCGGGCGGCGCGATCGGCGTGCGGCGCACCACGCGGCTGAAGCTGGCGCTCGCCGCATCCGCGGACGCTGTCTGCGATTGGGAGCTGCGCACCTGGCCGGTGAACTCCGCGGTCAGCCGCTCGATCGCCTCGGTGGCGGCGTCGATGCGTGCGATCAGCGGCTCGTCGTCGGCCTCGGCGGTGAGGGCGGCGCGCTCGCGCGCGCGCTCCAGACGGACGTTTTCCTCGCTGAGGGTGGCGATCTTCTCCTCGGCGCTCTTTAGCCGGTCGAGCATCGTCAACGCGGCCATCACCGCGATGCGCCGGTCGCCGATCTCGCCGATGCGCCCCTTCAGCGCGCGAATCGTCCCGTCCAGCTCGTGCGCCAGGGCCTCGACCCGCGCCTCCTCGCCCGGGTCGCACGACATGCGGTAGGTGTGGCCGTCGATCTCGACCCGAACCTGGCTCAGCGCTGCTCCTCCCCGTCACCCAGGGTGTGCGGCGCACCACCGGGCGGGGCGGCGGACATGCGCCGGACGCGTTCCATCACCTTCACCAGCCGCGCGGCGACCTCCTGGTTGGCCTGGTGCAGCCGGTCGGCCCGCGCTTCGGCGGCGTCGAGCTTGTTGGCGAGGGTGGCGCGGTCGCTCTCCAGGCGCGCATTGTCGTCCTTCAGCGCGCTCACGGTGCCGCCCGCGTCGGTCTTCAGCGCGGCCGCGGCTTCCAGCCGCACGAGGGCGGCTTCGAGCCTCGCCAAGGCTTGACTGGTCCTCAATCCAGCGATCGTCGGCCCCCCTTATTTCACACCCTCAGCAGAATTGTGGCCGATGGGTTTTGCGCCGCCCCCGACTCGTGCGCTATGTGGGCGCCCCAAACAACAAGAACCTAGCCCTTCGAGTGTCTCAGATGGTGGATGTGGACAAGCTCAAACCGATGGCGAACGCGTTGCGGATGCTGTCCGTCGACGCGGTGGAGGCGGCCAAATCAGGCCACCCCGGATTGCCCATGGGGGCGGCGGACCTCGTTACCGCGCTCTTCATGCGCCATATCCGCATAGACCCGGCGGATCCGGACTGGCCCAATCGCGACCGCTTCGTGCTGTCGGCGGGCCACGGCTCGATGCTGCTCTATTCGCTGTATCATCTCCTCGGCTACGAGGACTTCACGATCGACCAGCTGAAGCGCTTCCGCCAGCTCGGCTCGATCACCGCCGGTCACCCCGAATACGGCCACGGCAAGGGAATCGAGACGACCACCGGCCCGCTGGGGCAGGGTCTCGCGACGTCGATCGGCATGGCGCTGGGCGAGCGGCTGCTCAACGCCCAGTTCGGCGACCAGGTGGTCGACCACCGGACCTTCGTGCTCGCCTCCGACGGCGATCTGATGGAGGGCGTCTCGCACGAGGCGATCTCGCTGGCGGGGCACATGCGCCTCTCCAAGCTGACCGTCATCTACGACGACAACGAAATTTCGATCGACGGGCCGTTGAAGATCGCCGAGACCGGCGACGTGGTGCGCCGGTTCGAGGCCGCCGGCTGGCGCGCCGAGCGGATCGACGGGCACGACTTCGGCGCCATCGACGCGGCGCTGACCCGCGCGGCCCAGTCCGACCGTCCGTCGCTGATCGCGGCGCGCACCGTCATCGGCTTCGGCGCGCCCAACAAGGCGGGCACCGCGGGCGTGCACGGCTCGCCGCTCGGCACGGCCGAGACGCTGGCCACGCGCAGCGCGCTGGGGTGGACGGCCGGCCCCTTCGAGGTGCCGGAGGACATCCGCGATTCGTGGCGCATCGTCGGCCTGCGGTCGGCCCAGGCGCACCGCGAGTGGCGCACCCGTTACGAGGCGATGGACGCCGAGCGCCGCGCCGAGTTCGACCGGCGCATGCGCGGCGACCTGCCGAGCGACTTCGCCCCGGCGATGACGCGCCTGCGCCAGGCCCTGCTGGCCGAGCGCCCCGCCATGGCGACCCGCAAGGCGTCCGAGCGCGCGCTCAACACCGTCAATGCGGTGCTGCCCGAGACCGTCGGCGGGTCGGCCGACCTCACCGGCTCCAACAACACCAAGACCGACCATGTGGCCCCGATCGCCCCGGGCGACTTCGCCGGCCGCTACGTCCATTGGGGCGTGCGCGAGTTCGGCATGGCGGCGGCGATGAACGGGCTGGCGCTGAGCGGCGGCATCCTGCCCTACGGCGGCACGTTCCTGTGCTTCTCGGACTATTCGCGCCCGGCGCTGCGGCTCGGGGCGCTGATGGGCACGCGCGTCGTCCACGTCATGACGCACGATTCGATCGGCCTGGGCGAAGACGGCCCGACGCACCAGCCGGTCGAGCATCTGGCCGCGCTGCGGGCGATACCGGGCCTTTTGGTGCTGCGCCCGGCGGACGCGGTGGAGACGGCCGAGGCGTGGGAGATCGCCTGCGAATACAAGGGTCCCTCGGTGCTGGTGCTGACGCGTCAGAACCTGCCGGTGCATTCGCCCGGCCCGGCGACGCAGAACCACTCGCGCCGCGGCGCCTACCGCATCCTGACCACGCAGAAGGCCGAGGTGACGCTGTTCGCCTCCGGCTCCGAGGTGGAGATCGCGGTGGAGGCGGCGCAGAGCCTGATCGCCGAGGGGATCCCGACCGATGTCGTCAGTGTCCCGTCGTTCGAGCTCTTCTTCCAGCAGGACGAGGACTACATCGACTCCATCACCGGTGGCAGCACGGTGAAGGTCGCCGTCGAGGCGGCGATCCGCCAGGGGTGGGACGCGCTCATCGGACGCAAGGGCGGCTTCGTCGGCATGACCGGCTTCGGCGCATCGGGCCCCTACAAGGAGCTGTACCAGCACTTCGGCATCACCCCGAAGGCGGTCGCCGACAAGGCCAAGGCGCTCCTCGGCGCCTGAGGCGGACGGGGCGGCGCCCGGCCGCCCCGCTATGCGTTCGGCAGGACGCGGGCCCGCGGCAGGCGGGCGGAACATCCGCGATGTCCACGGGTTGGCCTCACGTTGCGACGACGGGAGGCCCCCGACCATGATACCCGACTGGCTTCACATCCTCTCCATCGCGTCGCTGCTCGTGGCGATGCTGGCGGCGGTGGCGATCGCGCTGGACGTGCGCCGCGATCCGCAGCCCATGTGGATCATGAACCTCGTCTGGCCGCTGACGGCGCTGTTCGCGGGGCCGCTGGCGCTGGCGTTCTATTTCACCGCCGGCAAGGGCGGCACCATGAGCGCCCACCATCGAGGCGGGCACGCGCACAGCGGATCCGGCACCGACGAAGGCGGCGAGACGCCGTTTCCCACCGCCGTCGCGAAGGGCACGCTGCACTGCGGCAGCGGCTGCACGCTGGGTGACATCATCGCCGAATGGCTGGCTTTCTTCGTGCCGGCGGTGGCGGTCTGGTTCGGCTGGCAGTGGCTCTTCGCGGACAAGATCTTCGCCGTGTGGGTGCTGGACTTCGTCCTCGCCTTCCTCTTCGGCGTCGCCTTCCAGTACTTCTCGATCAAGCCGATGCGCGACCTGACGCCCCGCGCCGCGCTCGTCGCGGCGGTGAAGGCCGACGCGCTGTCGCTGACGGCGTGGCAGGTGGGCATGTACGGGGCGATGGCCCTGGCGCACTTCGTGCTGTTCCAGCGCGTGCTGGGCGCCTCGCTCGAGGTCCCCAGCGTCGAGTTCTGGTTCGTGATGCAGCTGGCGATGCTGTGCGGCTTCGTCACCGCCTATCCGGTGAACTGGTGGCTCGTCCGGCGGGGCATCAAGGAGCGCATGTAGCCGAGGCGCGCACGCCTCGGCGGCCGGGCGCCGGGATCAGATCCAGGGGCGCGACTGGGCGAGCGTCTGCTCGTGGGCGGAGACGCTGGGGGCCTTCTGCATCGTCAGGCCGATCTCGTCGAGCCCCTCGACCAGCATGTGCTTGAGGCCCTGGTCGATCTCGAAGTGGACCGGCTCGCCGTCGGCCCCGGCGATGGTCTGGTTCGGCAGGTCGACGGTAAGGGTGGCGTTGGCGCCGCGCTCGGCGTGGGCCATCAGGCGCTCCAGCTCGTCGGGCGACACCTTCACCGGAAGCAGCCCGTTCTTGAAGCAGTTCTGGTAGAAGATGTCCGCGAACGAGGTGGAGATCACGCAGCGGATCCCTCGGTCGAGCAAGGCCCAGGGCGCATGCTCGCGCGAGGACCCGCAACCGAAGTTGTCGCCCGCCACGAGGATCTCGGCGTTCTCATATTGCGGCTTGTTGAGCGGGAAGTTCGGGTCCGGGTTGCCGTCGTCGTCGCGCGAGATCTCGGCGAAGAGGCCCCGGCCGAGGCCCGTCCGCTTGATCGTCTTCAGGTAGTTCTTCGGGATGATCATGTCGGTGTCGACGTTGATCATCGGCAGCGGTGCGGCGACCGCCGTCAGTGTCTTGAATGGCTCCATTGCGTCTCCCTCCGGGCGCTCCCTTATTGCGATGCGGCGCCGTCCAGCGCGCTTTGGAGCTTCTCTATATCGTCTTCCAGCTGCGTGCGCAGGGTGTTGATGCGATCCAGCGACGCGGACGCCTGATCGAGCTGCGTTCCGGCCGAATCGAGGCTGCTGGCGAAGCGCGAGGCGACCTCCGAGCCGGCGCTGTCGCCGGCGGCGCCGCCGGTGGGCGCCACCACCTGGCCGAGCCCGTCGAGCGCGAGGCGCATCGAGTTGACGACGCGGGTGAGGCTGGTGACCGCCTCGGAGTTGATGATGCTGAGCTGCGCGGCGCCCTTGGCGACATCCGCGGCGAGGAGGGCGGGGTCGTTCGCCCCCATCTCCGGCTCCGGCGGGGTGACCTTGCCGATCAGGATGGGCGACGTCGTCATCAACCCGCCGAACAGCAGCGCGACGATCACCCCCCCGGTCATCCCGCGGAAGATGCCGATGAGGAGGCCGCCCACGATGATGGCGCAGCCGGCCAGGACCGGAATGAGAAGGTCGGGATCCTGAGCGAGGAAATCGTTGATGAGCTGCTCGATATCCACCGGGTCTCTCCCAAAATGTCGAATCGTCCGCTGCTCATGCAGCAGTTGCGCAAACGATACCAGATGCTTTCGGCCCGTTGGGCCGGATCACCGCGCGATCCCATAATATTCATCGTTGGGCCGCATCGCAGTGGCGCTCGCCACGCGGTTCGTCATGTTGAAGAAGGCCGCGACGGCGGCGATGTCCCAGATCTCGCGGTCGGTGAAGCCGACATCGTGCAGGGCCTGGGTGTCGGCCGGCTCCATCGCGTCGGGTGTCAGCGTCAGCTTCCAGGCGTAGGCCAACATGGCGCGCCGGCGCGGTTCCAGCGGGGCGTGGCGCCAGTTGGCGGCCAGCGTGTCGCCCAGCTTCGGGTCGCCCGACAATTCGCGGACCGCCGCCCCGTGCGCGACCAGGCAATAGTGGCAGCGGTTGGCGCAGGAGACCACCACCGCGATCATCTCGCGCTCCAGCTTGGTGAGGTCTGACGCCCCGAGCATCAGATCGTTATAGAGTTCGGTGAAGCAGCGGAGCTTCGTCTCGTCGAACGCATAGGCCCGCAGGACGTTGGGGAGGAGGCCGAGCTTTTCGCGGCACTTGGCGAAATAGGCCTCGGTTTCAGCCGACAAGGCTGGGGCTGGCAAATCCAGCGATATCACCGGTTCTTCATGTGACATGGCTAAGGGGGTCCCTGGCGTCATGTGATTTTTGGGGGACTGGACACACGCGGCGCGACTGTCAATGTGCCCGGGTGGGAGGAGCGAGCATGCTTGAAGACGAAGAAGAGACCAAGGACGGCAAGCTCAGCGCGCTCGCCGAAACGGTCCGGGAAGAGGGCGGCGACGTCGGCTTCGCCACGTTCTCGGAGCTTCTGTTCCGTCACGCGGCGGCGGAGGACCTGGCGAAATACGATGTCGAGGGGTTGATGCGGGTGGCGCAGACCGCCTGGGACGCGTTGCAGACGCGAACCCTCGGACAGCCGCAGATCCGCGTGCTGGCGCCCGAAGCGGTCGCCGTCACCGAGGAGGACACACACCACTCGATCTCCATCATCGAGGCCATCAACGACGACAAGTCGTTCCTGTTCGGCTCGCTGAAGAACGAGCTGCACGCGCAGAACCTCGAGCTGCATCTCGTCGTCCACCCCATCCTGGCGGTCGAGCGCAACGCCACCGGTACGCTGATCGGCTTCCACGGCGAGGCGCGTCCGGGCGACGGCTACGCGCACGAGAGCTTCGTCCACATCCATGTCGAGCCGTTGGACGACGCCGACCATCGCGAGGCGCTGCGTCAGTCGCTGCTGGCGGTGGTGAAGGACGTCGACCAGTCGGTCAGCGACTGGCCGAAGATGCGCGCGGTCCTGCGCGAGGCGGTCGAGCGCTACCGTCATCAGCCGCCGCCGGTCGACCGCGAGGTGCTGTCGGAGGCGATCGCCTTCCTCGAGCGGGTCGAGCGCAACGACTTCATCCTCACCGGCATGCGCGAGTACATCCTCGACGGTTCGCCCGACGACGGCGAATTGGTCGCCGCGCCCGGCGGCGGCCTCGGCATCCTGCGCGACCCGGAGATCAAGGTGCTGCGCCGCGGCACCGAACTGGTCACGCTGACGCCGGAGGTGCGCGAGTTCCTCAAGAGCCCCGAGCCGGTCTTCATCGCCAAGGCCAACGTGAAGAGCCGCGTGCACCGCGTCACGCAGCTCGATTATATCGGCGTCAAGCGCTACGAGGACGGGCAGCTGAAGGGCGAGCTGCGCATCGTCGGCCTCTTCACCTCCGAGGCCTACACGCAATCGGTGTTCGACATCCCGATGCTGCGGCGCAAGGCCAACAACGCCCTGCGCACTCTCGGCTTCGACCCGGAGAGCCACTCCGGTAACGCCCTGCGCCACATCCTCGAGACCTACCCGCGCGACGAGCTGTTCCAGATCGGCGAGGACCTGCTCGCCCGGTATCTCCTCGTCATCCTTCAACTCTCCGAGCGGCCGCGGGTGCGGGTGCTGCCGCGGATCGACCCGTTCGACCGTTTCGTGTCGCTCCTGATCTACGTCCCGCGCGACCGCTTCACCACCCAGGTGCGCGAGCGGATCGAGGCGATGATGGCCGAGGCCTACGACGGACACGTCTCGGCGCGCTACCTATCGATGCCGGAGGGCGTGCTCAACCGGTTGCATCTCATCATCGGCCGGCGCGAGCGGCAGACCCCGCGGCCCGACACGCGCGAGCTGGAAGACCGTATCGCGGCGATGATCCGCACCTGGTCCGACGAACTGCTGCGCGCCGCCGCGGCCGCACCGAAGCTGGGGCTCGACCGGTTCAAGATCGGCGCCTGGTCGGAGTCCTTCTCCGAATCCTACCGCGCCACCTACACCGCCGAGCGCGCGGTGCGCGACATCACCATCCTGGAGCGTATCGGCGACGAGACGCCCACCGCCATCCTCTTCTTCCGGCGCGATCCGTCCGAGGGCAAGGACCGCTGCTCGCTGAAGATCTACCACAAGGACGCGCCCATCCTCCTGTCGGCCCGCGTGCCGATCCTCGAGAACATGGGCTTCATCGTCGTCAACGAGCGCACCTTCCGGGTGAGCGTGCCGAATTCGCCCGATGGCATCTACATCCACGACATGACGCTGGCGGTGGCGAGCGGGGCCGAGATCGACGTCGCCGCCTACGCCGAGAAGCTGCAGGCGCTGTTCATCGCGGTGTGGGAGGGGGCGGCCGAGAGCGACGGCTACAACGCACTCCTCCTCAACGCGGGGCTCGGCTGGCGCGACATCGCGGTCCTGCGGGCCATTTCGCGCTACCTGCGTCAGGTGGGCATCGCCTACGGCCAGGACCTGATGGCGCAGACGCTCAACAAGTACCCGGACCTGGCGCTGTCGTTGATCCAGCTCTTCAATGCCCGCTTCGATCCGGCCGAGGACGACGCGACCCGCCACGAGGCCGAGCAGGCGATCGCCAGCGGCATCGAGGAGCTGTGCAACGACATCGAGAGCCTGGCGGACGACACGATCGTCCACCGGTTCGAGAACTTCATCCAGGCGATGGTGCGCACCAACCTGTTCCAGCACGAAGCGGACGGCGAGCTGGCGCGCACGTTCGCGTTCAAGCTGGACCCGCACAAGGTCAACGGCATGCCCCGCCCGGCCCCGTTCCGGGAGATCTGGGTCTACTCGCCGCGGGTCGAGGGGGTGCACCTGCGCTTCGGCGCGGTGGCGCGCGGGGGCCTGCGCTGGTCCGACCGGCCGCAGGACTTCCGCACCGAGGTCTTGGGCCTCGTCAAGGCGCAGCAGGTGAAGAACGCCGTCATCGTGCCGGTCGGCGCCAAGGGCGGTTTCTTCCCCAAGCGCCTGCCGGACCGCTCCCAGCGTGACGCGTGGTTCGAGGAGGGGCGCGAATCCTACAAGGTCTTCGTCGACACCCTGCTCGACATCACCGACGACCTCGACGGCGACACGGTGATCCCGCCCAAGGAGGTGGTGCGCCACGATCCGGACGACCCCTACCTGGTGGTCGCCGCCGACAAGGGCACGGCCACCTTCTCCGACACCGCCAACGCCATCAGCATGGAGCACGGCTTCTGGCTGGACGACGCCTTCGCGTCCGGCGGCAGCCAGGGCTACGACCACAAGGTCATGGGCATCACCGCCCGCGGCGCGTGGGAAGCGGTCAAGCGCCACTTCCGCGAAATGAACCACGACATCCAGACGAGACCCTTCACCGCGGTCGGCGTGGGTGACATGTCGGGCGACGTCTTCGGCAACGGGATGCTGCTGTCGAAGGCGACGAAGCTGATCGCCGCGTTCGACCACCGCGACATCTTCATCGACCCCAACCCGGACCCCGAGGCGTCCTGGGCCGAGCGCAAGCGGATGTTCGAGCTGCCGCGCTCGTCCTGGCAGGACTACGACCGCACGCTCCTGTCGCAGGGCGGCGGGATCTACTCGCGCACCGCCAAGTCGATCGATCTGTCGCCCGAGGCGCGGGTCGCGCTCGACATCGGCCGCGGTCCGCTGACCCCGCAGGACGTCATGCGCGCGATCCTGATGGCGCCGGCGGACCTGTTGTGGTTCGGCGGCATCGGCACCTACGTGCGCGCCGAAAGCGAAGGCAACCATGAGATCGGCGACCGCGCCAACGACCTGATCCGCGTCACCGCCGACGACCTGCGCGTCAAGGTGGTGGGCGAGGGGGCCAACCTCGGCGTCAGCCACAAGGGTCGTATCGCCTTCGCGATGAACGGCGGACGCATCAACTCCGACGCGATCGACAATTCGGCCGGCGTGAACACGTCCGACGTCGAGGTCAACATCAAGATCGCGCTGGCCGACGCGATGCGCCGCGGCAAACTCACCCGCGAAGACCGTAACGTGGTGCTGGTGGAGATGACCGAAGAGGTCGGCGAGCTGGTGTTGCGCAACAACTACCTGCAGACACTGGCGATCTCGCTGTCCAAGCGGCAGAACACCCAGAACGCGGGCCTGCAACGGCGCCTGATGGAGGTGCTGGAGCCCCGCGGCCTCGACCGCGAGATCGAGGATCTGCCGTCCAACGCGGCGCTGGACGACCGCGTCGCCGGCGGCGAGGGGCTGACCCGGCCCGAGATCGGCGTCCTGCTCGCCTACTCCAAGATCATCCTGTTCGATGACATCCTGCAGTCGGACGTGCCGGACGACGCCTACCTCTCCCAGGAGCTGGAGCGCTACTTCCCCAGGCAGATGCGGGAGCGGTTCGACGAAGAGGTCCACGCCCACCGGCTGCGGCGCGAGATCATCTCGACGATGCTCGCCAACTCGATGATCAACCGCGGCGGGCCCACCTTCATCGTGCGCATCGGCGATCAGACCGGCGCGCCGGTGTCCGAGATCGCGCGGGGCTTCGCGGCCGCGCGCGATTCCTTCGGGCTCCCGGCGCTCTACCGCCTGGTCGACCACCTCGACAACAAGCTCGACGGTGAGATCCAGCTCAAGCTCTACGCCACGATCCGCGAGCTGCTGATCGACGCGACCATCTGGTTCGTGCGCAACGAGACGTTCGCGGGCGGGCTCCAGTCGGTCGTCGACCGCTTCCAGAGCGGGATCGACGAGCTGCGCGACGCGTTCGAGGCGATCCTGCCGGAGGAGGACGCGCACGAGCTGGAGCAGCAGATGGCGGTGCTGACCGCGGACGGCGTCCCGGACGAGCTGGCGCAGCCCTTCACGCGCCTGCCGCTGGCAGCCGCCGCGCTCGACGTCGTGGTCGTCGCCTCGGCCTGCGGGGTGACGATCCCGGAGGCCGGTGCGGTCTTCTTCGCTCTCAACGACCGCTTCCGCATCCGCAACCTCGACGAGACCGCCCGCACGATCGACATCGGCGACTACTACGACGGCCTCGCGCTCGACCGTGCCCGCCGCACCCTCGCGGACGCACACCGCAACCTGGCGATGGAGGTGCTGCGCACCACCACCGGTACCGACGGCGCCGCGCGGGTGGACGCCTGGATCGAATCGCGAGGCGCTACCGTGGCGCGCACGCAGCGCTCCATCAACGACATCGTCGCCGGAGGGCGGGTGTCGATCTCGCGCCTGGCAGTCGCCTCGGGCCTGCTGGGCGACTTGCCTCTGAGTACGGCTCACGCGGCCTGAGCCCTGCACCCGGCGCGATTCGCGCCGGCCCGTTGCGACACTGGGCGCGATTCGCGCCGACCTGTTGCGAGACTGGGCGCGATTCGCGCCCGGCAGCTGGCGACACCGCGGCGCGCCCGCCACGACGCACCGCACGATGCGGCCCTTCGGGGCCGCATTTTTTTTGCCTTTCGACGGGGCGGGAACGGCCGGAGGCAAAGACCGCAGGAATGCTGGGCGATCCGGCTAACTCCCTGGCGAAGCGCCACAATCCCTAACTAAGGTTAACTGAAACAACCGAAGAGGCTTAACCAGACCTTCACGGATTCTGCTTAGATGATGATACGCGATTTGCGTGAGGGTATTGCGTCGCAATGAGCGAACATCGGGCCGAGGCGCTGCATGCGTCTCGGCCGCCCCTTCTTGATACGGTTTTGGTGGGCGACGCCCTCGAGGCGCTCGGCCGGCTCGCGCCCGCGTCGGTCGACGTGGCGTTCGCCGATCCGCCCTACAACCTCCAGCTCTCGGACGCGCTCTACCGGCCGAACCAGACGAAGGTCGACGGCGTGTCGGCCGAGTGGGATCGGTTCGCCGACTTCGCCGCCTACGACGCGTTCACGCGCGAGTGGCTGGCGCTGGTGCGCCGGGCGCTGAAGCCGAACGGCACCGTCTGGGTCATCGGCAGCTATCACAACATCTACCGCGTCGGCACCGCGATCCAGGACGCCGGGTTCTGGATCCTCAACGACGTGGTGTGGGTGAAGACCAACCCGATGCCGAATTTCCGCGGCCGGCGCTTCACCAATGCGCACGAGACGCTGCTCTGGGCGGTCGCCGACGCCAGCCGCACCGACTACACCTTCAATTACAAGTCCCTGAAGGCGTTCAACGACGACATCCAGATGCGCTCGGACTGGACGCTGCCGATCTGCATCGGCCCGGAGCGGCTGCGCGGCGACGACGGCGCCAAGGCGCACCCGACCCAGAAGCCCGAGGCGCTGCTGAGCCGCATCCTGCTGGCCTCGTCCAAGCCGGGCGACGTGGTGCTCGACCCATTCTTCGGCACCGGTACCACCGGGGCTGTGGCACGCCGTCTCGGCCGCCACTTCATCGGCATCGAGCAGGACCCGGCCTACGCCAGGCTCGCCGAGGCGCGCATCGCCAAGGTGGTGCCGCACCACGACCTCGACCAGGTCGGCGCGGAGGGGCGCCCCAAACGCATCCCCTTCGGCCTTCTGGTGGAGGCGGGCCGCGTGTCTCCGGGGGACGAGCTGGTCGGAGGGCGCAACGGCCCCCGCGCCCGGGTCCGCGTCGACGGCTCGATCCGCTCGGGCGAATACGAGGGCTCGATCCACAAGGTGGGCGCCGCGGTGCGCAACCTGTCGAGCTGCAACGGCTGGACCTACTGGCATGTGGAAGCGGGCGCGGGTCTCGTCCCACTCGACGTCCTGCGGACCGAGTTGCGCCGCGAGTTGCGCCTCTAGCGTTCCGGACCGCAGCCGAGACGCCGGCCGCGCCAGGAGTACCCGGCGCGGACCGGCGGTCGGGGCCGGTTCAGGCGGTTTCCCGCAGCTCCTCCGCCGCTTCCAGCGAGACCGAGACGAGCTGGCTGACGCCCTTCTCCACCATCGTCACACCGTAGAGGCGGTGCATGCGCGCCATCGTGATCGGATTGTGCGTGATGGTGATGAAGCGCGTCTCGGTGGCGCCGGCCATCTCGTCGAGGAGGTTGCAGAAGCGCTCGACGTTGGCGTCGTCGAGCGGCGCGTCGATCTCGTCGAGGACGCAGATGGGCGCCGGGTTGGTGAGGAACACCGCGAAGATGAGGGCGGTGGCGGTGAGCGTCTGCTCGCCGCCGGAGAGCAGCGAGAGGACTTGCGGCTTCTTGCCGGGCGGGCGGGCGACGATGTCGAGCCCGGCGTCGAGCGGGTCCTCGGCCTCGGTGAGGATCAGCTCGGCCTCGCCGCCATTGAACAGGCGCTTGAAGAGGCGCTGGAACTCCGAGTTGACCTGGCCGAACGAGGCCAGGAGCCGCTCGCGCGCTTCGCGGTTCAGCTCGCGGATGCCCACGCGCAAGGTCTCGATGGCGGCGACGATGTCGTCCCGCTCGGCCAGCATCGCGCACTGCCGCGTCTCGATCTCGTTCAGCTCGTCCTCGGCGCACAGGTTGACGCCGCCGAGCCGCTCGCGCTCGGACTTGAGCCGGTCGAGGCGATGCTCGGACGCGGCGCGGTCCGGCAGATCCGAGGTGGCGTCGAGGCCGGCGAGGCGCATGGCGCCCGCGGGAGCGACGTCGAGTGCCTCGGTGAGCGCGGCTTCGACCTCGGCCAGTCGCTCGCGGGCGGCGGCGGTGCGCTCCTCGGCGCGGATCGCGGCCTCGCGGGCGCTGGAGAGCGCGGCGAGGGCCTCGCGCGCGGCCTGGGTGGCGCCGCGCTGACGGGCCTCCCCGGCGGCGCGCGCGTCGCGGGCGGCGGTGTCGGCGGTTTCGGCGGCCTTGGCCGTGCGGGCGAGGCGGTGACGCTCTTCCTGGGTGTCGGACGGGGCGTCGGCCAGCGCCTCGCGCTGCTCGCTGATCTCTTCCAGCCGCTCGACCAGCTCGGCGCGGTGCGTGTCGGCGCCGTCGAGCCGGGCGCGCCATTCGGCGAGCTCGCCGGCGAGGCGTTCCAGGCGTTTGGTGCGACCGTAGCTGGCGCGGCGCTCGGCGTCGACGGCGTTGGCGGCCTCGGTGGCGCGGCGGCGGGCGTCCTGGGCGGCGGCCTTGGCCTGGTCGCGGGCGTCGGTCTCCCGGGTGCCGTCGGACGCGGCATCGCGCGCGGCTTCGGCCTCGGCGAGGGTCTCGGCCGCGTTGGCGGCGGTGGTGCGGGCGGCGTCCAGCGTGGCGGCGATGCGGCCCTCGGCGGCTTCGGCCTCCTTGGCGGCGGCGTCGGCGGCGGCGAGGCGCTCCTTGGCGGCCGTCACGCCCTTGCGCGCGCTCGCCAGTCCGCCACGCGCGGTCGACAGCGTGCTGCGGGCGGCGGAGAGCGCCTGCCGCGCGGCGGCGACGCGTTGGCGCGCGGCGGCGAGCGTCTCGCGCGCGGCCTTGTCGGCATCGGCGGCGGCGGCGACGCCGTCCTGCGCCTCGGCGATCGCGGCCTCGGCCTCCTCGCGGCGCGGCTTCAGCGCCTCGATCTCGCGGTGCAGCTCGGCGAGGCGGTTCTTCTGGGCGAGCCGTTCGGCCGCGGCGCTCGGGGCACCGGCGGCGCGGGCGTAGCCGTCCCAGCGCCACAGGGCCCCCTCGCGCGTCACCAGCCGCTGGCCGGGTGCCAGGGTGGCCAGCAGCGCGCCGTCCACCAACAGGCGGTCCTCCACGAGGCCGACCTGCGCCAGGCGGCGCGCCAGAGCCGGTGGAGCGGTGACGTGCGGGCCGAGCGGGGTCGCACCGGCGGGGAGGGCGGGGTCGGCGCCGGCAGGGGCGGTGCCGCCGGGCGGCACGGCCGACCAGCGCGCCGGGGCGGTGTCGCTGACCGGGGCCTCCAGGTCGTCGCCCAGCGCGGCGGCGAAGGCGACCTCGTACCCCGGCTCGACGGTGCAATCGTCGAGCACGGCGTCCTCGGCGCGGCCGAGGGAGGCGGTGAGCCGGTCGAGCGCCTTGGCTTCGGTCTCCAGGCCCGAGACCTCGGAGGCGACGGCGGCGAGGGCCTCGCGGGCGGCGGCCTCGGCAGCGCGGGCGGGGGCGAGAGCGGCCTCGCTCGCGGCGACCAGGTCGGCGGCCTCGGCCTCCGCGCCCCGGCTGTCGGCCTCGGTCTCCTGCGCCTCGGCCTCGGCCTCGGCCGCTTCGGCCTCGCGGGCGGCGGCCTCGGCCTCGGCCTCCTCGGCGAGGGCGACGGCGGCGGCGGCCTCGTCGCGGCGGCGCATGGCCTCGTGGCCGGCCGCGCGGGCAAGCTCGGCCTCGGTGCGGCGCACAGCCTCTGCGGCCTTTTCCACCTCGCCCTCGGCGCGGGCGACGGCCTGGTCCAGCGCGGCGCGGGCGGCAAGCGCGGTCGCGGCCAGTTCGGTGGCGTCGACGGAGCGGGCGTCGGCGTCCTCGGCGGCCGCGGCGGCCTCCTCGGCGACGCTTTCGCGCTCGCAGATGCGCTCTTCGGCACCGGCGTCGGCGCGGGTGAGGTCGGCCTCTTCGGCCTCCAGGCGCTTCACCGCGGCGGCGGCGTCGCCTTTGGTCTGATCCTGGCGGGCGAGGTCGGCGGCCAGCGCCTCGGCCTGGCGCTTCAGCGAGGCCATCTTGTCGGTGATCTCGCGGTCGCGTGCGTCGAGGGCGGCGAGCGAAGCGGCGAGGGTCTGCCGCTCGGCCGCGGCGGCCGCCTCCGCGTCGCGCAGGGCGGGGAGGGCGTGCTCGGCGGCCGCCTCCTCGATGGCGGTGCGTTCCTGATGCGCGGCGGCCTGCGCCTGCGCGGTGGCCGTCGTCTCCAGCGCCGCCTCGCCCTCACGCACGGCGGCCCGCGCCTCCACCCAGCGCAGGTGATGGACCGTCGCCTCCAGCGTGCGGATCTCCTCGGAGATCTTGCGGTAGCGCGCGGCCTGCTTGGCCTGCCGGCGCAGCGTCTCCACCTGCCGCTCCACCTCGCCGGCGACATCCTCGACGCGCGCCAGGTTGGCTTCGGCCGCGTTGAGCTTCAGCGACGCCTCGTGTTTGCGCGCTCTGAGGCCCGAGATGCCGGCCGCCTCCTCTAGGATGTTGCGCCGGTCGGTCGGCTTGGCGGCGATCAGCTCGGCCACCTGCCCCTGGCGCACCATGGAGGGCGAGCGCGACCCGGTCGCCGCGTCCGCGAACAGGAGCTGCACGTCGCGCGCGCGCACCAGCTTGCCGTTGACGCGGTAGTCCGACCCGACGCCGCGGTTGATGCGGCGGGTGACTTCCAGATGGTCGGCGTTGTTGATTTCGGCGGGGGCGGTGCGGGCGGTATTGTCGAGGAAGAGCGTCACCTCGGCGGTGTCGCGCGTCGGCCGGCGGCCGGAACCGGCGAAGATGACGTCGTCCATCGACGAGCCGCGCACCGACTTGTAGGACGCCTCGCCCATCACCCAGCGCAGCGCCTCGACGAGGTTGGACTTGCCGCAGCCGTTGGGGCCGACGACCCCCGTGAGGCCCGGCTCGATCAACACATCCGTCGGTTCGACGAACGATTTGAACCCGATAAGACGCAGACGGTCGAACTTCATCACACCCGGCTTCTTCAGGGGGGCGCCCTGTCAAGACGCGTCTGTGAAGCCTGCTTGATGAAGGGTTAACAAGACCTTGCCGGGGTTCTCCCCGGCTGAGGCGCAGCGGACCGGCGGCGGCGCAAATCCTTGTGGGACAACAGGATCCGCGCGCCTGCCGGATGGTTTACAGCACGGCCGAATCAGCCGCCGACTTTGGGGTCGAGCACTTCCCGCAGGCCCTCGATGGAGCGGGCACCCTCGTACTTCTCGCCGTCGATGTAGAGGGTCGGGGTGCCGGTGACGCCTTCGGCCTCGCCGCGCGCGCGGTTGGCGTAGATGCCCTCCTGGACGGCGCGGTCGTTGATGCATTCGCCGAACTCGTCGCGCGAGAAGCCGGCCTGTTGGGCGAGCGCGAACATCTTGCCGACCGGGTCGTCGTTGGTGGCCCAGACCTGCTGATTCTCGAAGTAGAGGTCGACGATGTCGTAGTACTTGTCGCTCTTGCAGCGAGCGAGGACGGCGACGGCGAGGGCCAGGCGGTCCAGCGGGAACTCGCGCAGGACGAACTTCACCTTGCCGGTGTCGATATATTCCGACTTCAGCTCCTTGAAGGGGCCGTTGTGGAACGCGGCGCAGTGCGGGCAGGTCATCGAGGCGTACTCGACGATGGTCACCGGAGCGTCCTCGCTGCCCATGACGATATCGGCGAGCGGTTCGGCGGGGGTGGCGTCCGCGCTCGCGGCACTGTCCTGGGCGAACGCGGGCAGGAACGACGTCGCGGCGAACGGCAGGGCCAGGCTCATCGCGGCGAAGTGGCGTCGGGTGATCATAGTCGAATCCCTTGTGGTCTCGTCCCCCTTATGTGGCCTTTCGGCCGCGGGTTAAACCGCGGGCCTCCACACTCGCCCCCAACCGCGACAATGCGGCCTTCAATTGTGGGTGTTCGACGGATTGCAGCGAGGCGGCGATCGCCTCGGCGCGGGCCTCGTCGCGCGGGGCGGGGAGGGGGGGCACGGGCGCGAGGTAGGCGCACCGGCTCTGGGCACGGCCGCGGACCTGGGTGACGCGCAACCGCGCGATCGCCGGCCAGCCGATGAGCACGTTCACCCGCTCGACCACCTGCGGCGCGACGTGCTGGAGCGCGATGGCGGCGGCCGCGTCGGCCCGCACGATGAGCGTGGCGCCGGACGACTGGTTGTCGATACTCGATCCCTTCGGCCACAGGATGCGCTCGATCGCGGCGGACCGGGCGAAGCGCTCGCCGAACACGTCCGCGGGGTCGAGCATCAAGGCGGCGGAGGCGATCCCGCGGCGCCGGCACGCGGGCGTGACCAGGGAGCCGATCAGCTCGGCCAGGGGCTTGGCGGGGGTGTTGCGCCGGATGGACATGCCATCGCAATGCCGTGATTTGCCTTGCCGTGCAATGAACGAATGGCGCGATGCGGCGCTGCAGCGAAGAGCGGGGATTCGGGGCTCTGCGGTGATCGGGGGCCTTGCCAACGGGGCGGCCTCGTGGTGCCGATTCCGTCCATGGACAAGCCGCCTCGAAATCGCCGATCGAAGACAGTGCCCCACGGGGGCGACGCGCGCCGCGCCGCACGTCGGCTGGCGGCGCGCAGCCCCAAGACGGGACGCGCGAAGACGCGAGCCGCCGCGGCGGACCCGGCGGCCGCGGCCGTCCCGCCCGGCGCCCCCGGAGTGCCAGGCGCGGACCCGAGCGGAGCCGACGACGGCGCCCCAGCGGAGCCGCCCGCCGGTCCTCTCCCGTCCGCCGGGCTCCTCCCGCCCGGCGCGCTCCCGCCCGGCGCGTTGGCGGAGGGCGGCGCTCTTCTTGCTGTGACCGGGTCGCCGGCGCGCCGGCCGCCGCAGCGGATGCGGGCCGCGCCGAGCGCCAGTGTCGTCGCCGCGCCCGAGCCTCTCGCACCGTGTGCCGGCGCGCTCGCTCCTGCCGATCGCGCCGCCCGGCGCGGCGCCCGTGCCGCGGCGCCGGTGGCGACACTCGGCGGGCCGGGGCGGGAGGCCGGCGCGGCGCTGCTGGCCTGGTACGATCGGCATCGGCGCAGGCTGCCGTGGCGCGCCGCACCGGGCGAGCGGGCCGACCCGTACCGCGTGTGGCTCTCGGAGATCATGTTGCAGCAGACCACGGTCGCGGCGGTCAAATCCTACTACGCGGTGTTCCTGACCCGTTGGCCGACCGTCGCCGACCTCGCGGCCGCCGAAGACGGCGCGGTCATGGCCGCGTGGGCGGGCCTCGGCTACTACGCCCGCGCGCGCAATCTGCTGGCCTGCGCCCGCGTCGTCGCGGGCGGCGCCTTCCCGGCGACCCGCGAGAGCCTGCGCGCGCTGCCGGGCGTCGGCGACTATACCTCTGCCGCGATCGCCGCGATCGCCTTCGGCGAGCCCGTTCCCGTGGTCGACGGCAACGTCGAGCGGGTCGTGTCCCGCCTGACGCGGCTCGACCGTCCGCCCAAGACGGCCAAGCGTGCGGTGGAGGACGCCGTCGCAGCGATGCTGCCGGCCGATCGCCCCGGCGATTTCGCGCAGGCGATGATGGACCTCGGCGCCACCATCTGCACCCCGCGCTCGCCCGCCTGCGCCCTCTGCCCGTTGCGCCCGGTCTGTGCCGCCGCCGCCCACGGCGACATGCAGGACTACCCGGTGAAGGCACCCAAGCGCGCCCGCTCGGTGTGGCACGGCGTGGCGTTCGTGCCGGTGCGCCCGGACGGAACGGTCCTCCTGCGCCGCCGCCCGGCGCGCGGACTGCTGGGGGGCATGGCGGAGGTGTTCGGATCGGCCTGGGGGGCGACGCCGCAGGAGCCGCTGGCGCATGCCCCGTTCGCCGCCGACTGGACGCCTGCCGGCAGCATCGCCCACGGCTTCACCCACGCCGAGCTGACGGTCGACGTCTACCGGGCGCAGGCAGAGGCCGATGCGCCGGCACCGGCGGGAGCCTGGTGGGCCCTGCCCGCCGACGCCGGCCTTCCCACGGTGATGAAGAAGATCGTCACCCGCGCACTGGCGATGCACGACCCCGCGTGACGCGCACCCTGTCCACCGGAGTGCGGGAAGGCGGGCGCGGGTCGAGGGACCAGGGACCGGCGGTCTGGGGCCGGCGTCCGCTTAGGCCCCTAGGCATCGGCGATGGACGTGCTAGGTCCTCCTGCAAATCATCGCGCAAGCGCTATGGAGGATCCCATGCAGCTCACCTGGTACGGGCATGCCACCTTCCGCCTCGACATCGGCGGCCAGTCCATCCTGATCGACCCGTTCCTCTCCGGCAATCCGAAGTGGGGCAAGGGCTGGGAAGGCCCGGCCGAGGGCGTCGGCCACATCCTTCTGACCCACGGCCACGGCGACCACATCGGCGATACCGTCGCCATCGCGAAGGCGACCGGCGCGACGGTCACCTCCACGTTCGAGGTCTGCAACTTCGTCGCCTCGCAGGGGGTGGAGAGGGTCAACCCGGGCAACCACGGCGGCACGCTGAACCTGGGCGAGGCGTCGGCCACCTTCGTCAACGCGTTCCACTCGTCGGGCATGGACGTCGACGGGAGCACGGTCTACCTCGGCAACCCGGTCGGCTACATCATCGCCGCGCCGGGCGAGAAGACCGTCTACCTGATGGGCGACACCGGCATCTTCGGCGACATGGGCCTCTACAACGAGATCTGGGGGCCGAAGGTGGGCATCGTGCCGATCGGCGACCGCTACACCATGGGCGGCAAGCTGGCCGCGCTGGCCTGCACCAAGTTCTTCGACTTCGACACGGTGATTCCCTGCCACTACGGCACCTTCCCCGTGCTCGACCAGTCGCCCGACACCTTCCTCGCCGCGATGGGCGCCAAGTCCGGCATCGTCACCGTGCCGGACATCGGCAGCCCGATCACGCTGTAGGAGGGAGCGGCCGTGCTGGATCTCTCGGTGCTGGCGACCTTCGCGGTCGCCTCGGCCGCGCTGGCGGTCGTCCCCGGGCCGACGGTGACGCTCATCGTCGCCAACTCGTTGCGGCGCGGGCCGATGGCGGGGCTCGCCAACGTGCTCGGCACGCAGCTCGGCGTCGCGACGATGATGCTCGTGCTGATGGCCGGGCTCGACGCCATCGTCGCGCTGATCGGCGAGGCCTTCGTGGTGCTGAAGCTCCTCGGCGCGGCCTACCTGGTGTGGCTTGGGATCAAGCACCTGCGCTCGGACGGGCGGCTGGAGCGGATGGAGGGCGATGCGCGCTCCATGGCCGGCTACGCGGTCCAGGGGTTCTTCGTCATCTGGTCCAATCCCAAGGCGCTGCTCTTCTTCGGCGCCTTCATCCCGCAGTTCGTCGACCGCACGGAGCCGGTTTGGCTGCAGATCGCGGTGCTGGGCGGTATCTTCATGCTCGTGGCGAGCGTGTTCGATTCGATCTACGCGCTGCTGGCCGGCCGTGCCGGGGCGGTGTTGACGCGCCCGCGCGTGCGGTTCGTGGAGCGGGTCGCGGGCGGTCTCATGGTGGCGGGCGGGACGGCGCTCGCGTTCGCCCGGCGGTGAGCGTCGCCTTTCGCGGGGCTTGCGCAATGCAGTTTTAGATTGCATATCTCCGGATGTAGAATCATCTGACCTCATGTGGGTGACGCGGATGTGGTGCGAAGGGGACGACAGCAGCCTGGAGAGCCGGCTTCTGTTCGCCAACCTCAGGGTGGCGCTGGACCTGCACGTATGGGGCGATCCGCTGCTTCCGGCGGAAGCCGGCATCGCGGTCGCGCCGCCGCCCGGCGACGCCGAGCGGGTGGGCGAGCCCCGGCCGGATCATGGCCCGCAGACCCGGAACGCGACGGCCTGACACACCGCGCGCCCCGCCGCGTACGCTCGCGGCCCGCGCCAGGCTCGCCTGCGGCTCGACGTAGCGGTTGGAAATGCGGCGGGCGTGCGAATCTCCCTTCCCCGTCCGTCCTCTCAGGACTATATTGACAGTCAGGCGAGGCTGCGCGGTTCGTTAGGACAATTGCATCCCCGGGGCCTTATCGATCCTAAAGGGAGCTGTCCCTGTTTCGGCCCGTGGGCTGGAGCAAAACGGCGCCCACCTACTTTGTAGGTCCCGGGATCGAACCGTCCGACGGCCGATGTGGCTTCGCCCCCCAATTCCCTCCCGCCGTACGCCTTGTCGACGCGCCGCCTCATCGCGGCCGGGGCCGTCGGCGCGCGGCCTCGTGCCGCCCCCTCATTTGACGGTTCCGTCAATCCAATGCGCGCCTACCTTGCCCTTGCGGCACGGATGACGCACATGCCGTGCCAACGAATATCTCTCTGGAGGGCACGGCATGACCGTCAAAGTGGCAATCAACGGGTTCGGGCGGATCGGACGCAACGTGTTACGCGCGATCGTCGAAAACGATCGTACGGACATCGAGGTTGTGGCCATCAACGATCTCGGTCCGGTCGAGACCAACGCCCACCTCCTGCGCTACGATTCGGTCCACGGCCGCTTCCCCGGCACCGTCACCGTGAAGGGCGACAGCATCGACCTCGGCCGCGGCCCCATCCGCGTCACCGCCGAGCGCGACCCGAAGGCGCTGCCCTGGTCCGACGTCGACGTCGCGATGGAGTGCACGGGCATCTTCACCGCGCGCGAGAAGGCGGCGCTGCACCTGGAGAACGGCTCCAAGCGCGTGCTCGTCTCGGCGCCGGCGACGGGCGCGGACAAGACCATCGTCTTCGGCGTGAACGACGGGGCGCTGACCAAGGACGACCTCGTCGTCTCCAACGCCTCGTGCACGACGAACTGCCTGGCGCCGGTCGCCTACGTCCTCAACAAGGCGTTCGGCATCAAGCGCGGCTTCATGACGACGATCCACTCCTACACCGGCGACCAGCCCACGCTGGACACGATGCACAAGGATCTCTACCGGGCGCGTGCCGCGGCGATGAACCAGATCCCGACCTCGACCGGCGCCGCCAAGGCCGTGGGCCTCGTGCTGCCGGAGCTGAACGGCAAGCTGGACGGCGTGTCGATCCGGGTGCCGACGCCGAACGTGTCGGTCGTCGACCTCACGTTCGAGACCGCGCGCGACGTGACCGCCGACGAGATCAACGACGCCATCCGCGCCGCGGCGACGGGCGAGCTGAAGGGCATCCTCGGCTATACCGACGACAAGCTGGTCTCGATGGACTTCAACCACGACCCGCATTCGTCGATCTTCGCGACGCCGGAGACGAAGGTGATGGACGGCAACTTCTGCCGGATCCTCACCTGGTACGACAACGAGTGGGGCTTCTCCAACCGCATGTCGGACACCGCGATCGCGCTGGCGAAGTTCATCTGACCAAGGGGGCGCGTCATCCGTGGCGCGCCCTTCGCCCTTCGCCCTGGCGCTGGGGCCTCAGGCGAGGAAGTCGCCGGTGTCGGAGGCGTAGCCGAAATCGGCGAGGTTGCATTGGCCGTCATAGGCCATGTCGGTGAAGTCGGCCGGCGGCGTCGTATCGCCGGCATCGGAAAAGAAGTAGGCCGCCTCCGCGCTCGTGAACGCGTCGAGGACCGGGCCGATCGGTGTGGGTGCCGGGTCCGGGGCCTCGCCCTGCGGGGCCTGCACCGCACTCCGGGGCAGGATGATCAACTCCACGCGACGGTTCTGCGCCGTTTCCTCCGACATCTCGCTCTCCTGTCTCCTGTCTCCGCGATCCCGGTCTGGGGCCGCGGCTCTGCGCATAGGTGGCCGCACGGCGCGCCGGGCGGTGTGTCGGCGGGCACACGGGGCGGGCCGGCGTGTCCCGCCGCCTCGGTGCTCCCGCCCCACCCGGTAAGATCATCGCGCCTGATGTTGCAGCAATCGTGAAGCTTGCGCGAGGCTGATCGGTGCGGTCCACCGTCGAACGGTGGGGATTGGCGGCGGATGGCGCGCGGATATAGTATTAAGTTCGGGTCTCGGATCGGATTAGGAGGCGAGTACACCCAAAGAATATCTCCCCATTCGTCTTAACTGGAAATATCTGGCGAGATGGCACCCGGGATCTGCGGAGTGCGTTGTGATCGTCGTGTGCCAGTTGCCGATGGGAGGGAGAGAATGGACTTGCTCAACGCGTCGCCCGGAACGACCTCGTCGCTTCAGGGGGTCCGTACGATCCGTGCGGGCCTCGCGGTCGAGGCGCGCAAGCTGTCGGCCGCGTCCGACGTGGCGGGGCTCCCGGTGGAGGCTGCACTGAACGTGCGCACCTACAGCCGCGCCGTTCCCACCACGACGGCGACCCTCCTGCAAGGTCTGCAGACCCGCGCCGCCGAGCTCGGTGACGCCGCCGCCTTCGTGAAGCTCCAGGACTATGCCGAGCACCTCAGCCTCGTGTCGTCCCTGGGCGACATCAGCCGCGCCCAGCATGACGGGGTGCTGCGGCTGCTGGGCAGCGCCGGACCCTCGGCCCTGCAACAGAGCACCTTTCCCAGCCTGCTGAGGCCGACCCCGGTCGTCTGGAACGACACCGTGGCCGGCGCCGGGGGCAGCTACGGCGACCCTGACATGGTGTCCGACACCGACTCGGACACCGACACCGACACCGTCACGGATCCCGAGCCCGTGATCCCCACGCCGGATCCAGAGCCGGAGCCCACGCCGCACTTCATGGGCTACGTGCTGGGGGCGCAGGTCACGTCGGGCAGCAACTTCATGACCGCCGAAGACAAGTCGATCGACTTCGTCAGCGGTCCGATCATGATCGAGTACATCGACGACGACGGGGTGCTGAACGGCGACGACGCCGTCAACGAGCGGTCCGACGACGCGACGCAGTTCGTCGTCATCGACGGCACGCAGTACACCGCGGCGATCGACTATCTCATCGAGGACAGCGGCACCGGCGCGGTCTTCGCCGTGATCGACTACGACATCAACGGCGACGGGATCTTCGACGACGCCGAGAACAACACGCAGGACGGCAAGATCCTGGTGCAGCTCTCCGGGCCGGTGCCGACGGACGGTTCCAACCTCGTCATGAGCGCCACCCAGGCCGGCGGCATCGACACCGCCTACGCCGACCTGCCGCAGTCGAGCTGACGGGCGTTCCGCGGCGGCGCGGGCGCTGTGCCGGCCAGCACAGCGTCCGCCCGCGGCGGTGCCGATCTCGTGGCTCCGGCCGCGCGGACCCACCGTGCGGCCACGCATCGGGAGCCGCCATCATGCACCTCCATCCGCCCTTCCGCCTCGCCACCGCGGCCGACGGCCCCGTCCTCGCGCGGTTCATCATGTGGGCCGGGGAGGGGCTGCCGATGCTGATCTGGCAGGATCTGGCCGGCCCCGGTGGCGACCCCTGGGCGATCGGCGCCGCGCGCATGGCCGCGAAGGCCGAGGCGGGCGAGGTCGTCGTCGCCGACAGGGCGGGCGCCGCCGTCGCCGGGCTGATCGGCTACCCGATCCACCGCGCCGAGGCGGCCGAGGGGATCCCGCCGCGCTTCGTGCCGTTGCAGGAGCTGGAGAACCTCGCGGTCGGCTCCTGGTACATCAACGTGCTCGCCACGGTGCCGGAGGCGCGCGGCCAAGGGTGGGGCGGCCGGCTGATCGCCCTGGCCGAGGCAATCGCCGCAGACGCCGGCCACGACGCCTCGACGATCATCGTCTCGGACGCCAACCACGGCGCGCGCCGGCTCTACGAGCGCTGCGGCTACCGCGAGGTGGCGCGCCGGCGGGCGGTGAAGGAAGGGTGGGAAAATCCGGTGACGGACTGGGTGCTGCTGCGCAAACGCCTTACCTGACGAGGCGTGGGCGGCGGAGGCCGGCCGGCGCCCTCCCGCCCGACGACCGGCCGCAGGGGATCCGCCATGGAATATCACCCGCTCGGCCAATCCGGCATGATGGTTTCGCAGTTCGTGTTCGGCACGGTGACGTTCGCCGGCACACACGGCTTCCAGCAGGTCGGCTCGACCGGTGTCGACGACGCGCGCCTCCTGATCGACATGGCGCTCGACGCCGGCATCAACGCGCTCGACACGGCCAACATCTATTCGCGCGGC
Organism: Acuticoccus sp. I52.16.1; assembly: GCF_022865125.1. Classification (NCBI taxonomy): domain Bacteria; kingdom Pseudomonadati; phylum Pseudomonadota; class Alphaproteobacteria; order Hyphomicrobiales; family Amorphaceae; genus Acuticoccus; species Acuticoccus sp. I52.16.1. The sequence continues at coordinate 4,023,551 of NZ_CP094828.1, forward strand.
GACTCGGAGATCGTGCTGGGCGAGGCGCTGAAGGGCCGGCGCGACGACGCGCTCGTCTTCACCAAGGTACGCACCGAGATGGGGGACGGGCCGAACGACCGCGGGGCCTCGCGCGTCCACGTCATGCGCCAGGTCGAGGCCTCGCTGAAGCGGTTGCAGACCGACTGGATCGATCTCTATTGGGTGCACCAGTGGGACGGGGTGACGCCGGTCGAGGAGACCGTCGCGACGATGGCCGACCTGATCCGCGCCGGCAAGATCCGCTACTGGGGCGTCTCCAACTATTCCGGCTGGCAGCTCGCCAAGACGGTGATCACGGCGCGCATGATGGGCTGCCCGCAACCCGTCGCACAGCAAATCAACTACACCCCCGAGGCGCGGCACGCCGAATACGAGCTGCTCCCGGCGGGTGAGGACCTCGGCGTCGCCTCGATGATCTGGAGCCCGCTGGGGGAGGGGCTGCTCACCGGCAAGATCGACCGGAAGACGCCCCCCGCGCCCGGAACCCGCCAGGCCGACTGGCCCGAGCCGCACATCATCGACCGCGCCAGGCTCTGGGACGTGATCGACGTGTTGAAGGCGGTGGCGGCCGAGGTGGGGCGCAGCGTGCCGCAGGTGGTGCTGGCCTGGCTGCGCGACCGGCCCAACGTCCACTCCCTGGTGCTGGGCGCCCGCACGGCCGATCACCTGAGGGACAACCTCGGCGCCACCGACCTGTCGCTGAGTGCCGAGCAGGCGGCGCGGATCGAGGCGGTCGGCCGGCCGGGGGCGATCTTCCCGCTGTGGCACCGCGCGCTCAACGGCATGGATCGCGTGACCGAGGCGGAGCGCGGCTACCTGGAGGGCTGGCGCGAGGCGGTCCTGGCGCCGCGAGACTAGGTCGTGGACTCATGGTGTCGTAGCCATAGGCGGGTCGATGCCAAGGCGACGGCGGCCATGAAGTTTCGGGCGAGTTTGTCGAATCGGGTGGCAATGCGGCGGAAGTGCTTCAGCTTGTTGAAGTACCGCTCGACGAGGTTGCGCAGCCGATAGAGCGGTGGCGCAACGGTGCGCATAACACGAACGTTGCGCTGGCTCGGGATGTGGGCGGTGGCGCCTCTGGCCGCACACCATTCGATCAGCGCCTTGGCGCTGTAGCCGCGGTCGGCCACGATGTCCGGTGCGAGTGGGAGCCCGTCGAGGAGGATCGGCGCTGTTGTCTTATCGGAGGCCTGACCAGCCGTGATTACGAAGCGGATCGGCAGGCCCCGCTCGTTGACGACGGCGTGGAGTTTGGTCGTCAGTCCTCCACGAGAACGGCCAATGGCGTGATCCGGGCCCCCTTTTTTCCGCCGGCTGCGTGCTGGTGAGCCTTCACGATGGAACTGTCGATGAGCTGGAGCGCGGCCGGCTCTTCTTGAGCAAGTGCCTCGAACACCGCCAGCCATACGCCGCGCTTGGCCCATCTGTTGAAGCGATTGTAGACCGTCGTCGATGGGCCATAGCGCGCCGGCAAGTCGCGCCACGGTGACCCGGTCCGCAACACCCAGAAGATGCCGTTGAGGACACGCCGGTCGTCCACACGCTGCTTTCCGGCCGGCGCCGGCGGCAACAGCGGCTCGATGATCGACCATTCCACTTCGCTCAGATCGTAACGTGCCACACCGCGACTCCTGACTGACAGGAGATTGAATCATGGGCGCGACCATTTGAGAATCCCGGACCATGAGTTCACGACCTAGGGGACCGATCCCGATCGCCCGGTCCTCGCCATGGCGAGCGGGCGCCGCCGCCATTCGAAGGATCGGATCGGTCGATCCATCGGAGGAACGGGCGGGGGATCGCTCGGGCCGGCCACCAGCGCCCCGTGCAGGACATGAAAAAACCGCCGGCGAGGGTTCGTCGGCGGTCGTCCGGGTGTCAGGGGAGGCTCAGCCTCTCGGCTTGCCGTCCCGAAGGTTCAGGCGTGCGCCGACCGGCTCGCGGCATCGAGGGTCACTGGTCCTCGGTGTCGCCGGTCCGGTCGCTCTGCGATCAGACCTTGTCGCCGAGCGCGCCCTTCACGGCGCCTTTGGCTTTGTCGATCTCGCCGCGAGCCTTCTGCGCGTGGCCTTCGGCCTCGAGCTTGTGGTCGCCGGTCGCGCGGCCCGCCGCGGCCTTCACCGAGCCGGCGGCTTCCTTGGCGTGGCCTTTGGCCTTGTCTTTCAACTCACCCATGACACGAACCTTTCCGGTTGTTCCCCCCGTCCTAGCGGCGGTGGGTGCTATCGAATGTTCGGTACGCGAACCGGTTTCATGACATCTCGGTAATTTTTGCCGCGTCGAAATCGCCCCGTCGCCGCCGCTTGGCCGTAATCGTCGCCGGTAGACGGTGTAGACCGTTCCCACGAACGTGCATGGCGTCTATGTAGGCTGCGATTTGGATGGTGACTGGAGGCTCCGTTGTCCGACGCCCGTACCCTCGATGACATTGGCCCGGTCGCCGGCAAGCGCGTTCTCGTCCGGGTCGACCTCAACGTGCCGATGAAGGATGGCGCGGTGTCGGACACCGCGCGCCTCGTCGCCATCAAGCCGACCGTGACGGAGCTGGCCGACAAGGGCGCCAAGGTGATCCTGCTGGCCCACTTCGGCCGTCCCAAGGGCGAGCGGGTCGCCGAGATGTCGCTCGAGCCGGTCGTCGGTGCGCTGGCCGCGACGCTGGGCCGCGACGTCGCCTTCGCGGCGGACTGCATCGGCGCTCCGGCGGCGGAGGCGATCGCGGCCCTCGCCGACGGCGGTGTGCTCGTCCTGGAGAATACCCGCTTCCATGCGGGGGAAGAGAAGAACGACGCCGCCTTCGCCGACGCGCTGGCGCACAACGGCGACCTCTACGTCAACGACGCCTTCTCCGCCGCCCACCGCGCCCATGCTTCCACCGAGGCGATCGCCCACCGCCTGCCGGCCTACGCGGGCCGCTCGATGGAGGCCGAACTCGTCGCGCTGACGAAGGCGCTGGGGAACCCCAAGCGGCCGGTGATGGCCGTGATCGGCGGCGCCAAGGTCTCCACCAAGATCGACCTCCTGGAGAACCTCGTCGCCAAGGTGGACGTCCTCGTCGTCGGCGGAGGGATGGCCAACACCTTCCTGCACGCTCTGGGGATCGACGTCGGCCACTCGCTGGTCGAGCGGGAGATGGCACACACCGCGCAGCGCATCATGACGGCGGCCGAGCGTGCCGGCTGCGCCATCATGCTCCCCAAGGACGCCATCGCCGCCGAGAAGTTCGAGGCGGATGCGCCGCACATCCACATCGGCGTCGACGAGGGGGTCGACCACGACAAGATGATCCTCGACGTCGGCGGGCGCACGGTCCACCTCATCAACGAAGCGATGGACGGGGTGAACACGCTGGTCTGGAACGGTCCGCTCGGCGCGTTCGAGTTGCACCCGTTCGACCGCGGTACCTCCGCCGTCGCCCTGCATGCGGCCAAGCGGACGGCGGCGGGCATGCTGTCGGTCGCCGGCGGTGGCGACACGGTGGCGGCCTTGTCGCATGCGAAGGTCGCGGACAAATTCTCCTACCTGTCGACGGCGGGCGGGGCGTTCCTGGAGTGGCTCGAAGGCAAGCCGCTCCCGGGCGTCGACGCTTTGAAGCCGGCCGAATAGACGGTAGAAGTCGAACAAGCAGAAATCCAGAGCGCCGAGAGGTTTGAGATGAGTGAGACGTTGCAGGACATTGCCGCGGCCATGATGGCCGATGGTCAGGGCATCCTGGCGGCCGATGAGTCCACTGGCACCATCCAGAAGCGTTTCGACCAGATCGGTGTCGAGAACACCGAAGCGAACCGCCAAGCTTATCGCGAACTGCTCTTCACTGCCGACGACGCGATGAAGAACTACGTCTCCGGCGTGATCCTGTTCGACGAGACCCTGCGCCAGTCGACGCTGGACGGGCGCCGCTTCGCCGAGGTGATCAAGGCCGCCGGCGCCGTGCCGGGCATCAAGGTCGACGCCGGCGCCAAGCCGCTCGCCGCATTCCCGGGCGAGAAGGTGACCGAGGGCCTCGACGGGCTGCGCGGCCGCCTGCAGGAATACTACGAGCTCGGCGCCCGCTTCGCGAAGTGGCGCGCGGTGATCGACATCCTGCCGGCCGACAGCCTGCCGACCGCAGGCGCCATCGCCTGCAATGCGCACGCGCTCGCCCGCTATGCCGCGCTGTGCCAGGAGAACGGCATCGTGCCGATCGTCGAGCCGGAAGTCATCATGGACGGCCCCAACTCCGGCCATGACATCGCCACCTGCTACAAGGTGACCGAGCTGACGCTGAACATGGTGTTTGACGAGCTGTACGCGCAGCGCGTCGACCTCACGGGCATGATCTTGAAGCCGAACATGATCGTGCCGGGCGCCAACGGGCCGCAGGTATCCACCCGCGAGGTCGCCGAGCAGACGATCGCGTGTCTGAAGGCGACCGTGCCGGCCGCGGTGCCGGGGATCGCCTTCCTCTCCGGCGGTCAGTCGGACGAGGCGGCGACCGAGCATCTCGCCATCATGAACCAGATCGGCGGCTTCCCCTGGAAGATGACCTTCTCCTACGGCCGCGCGCTGCAACAGGCCTGCCTCAAGGCGTGGGGCGGCAAGAAGGAGAACGTGCCGGCCGCGCAGGCGGCGTTCAAGCACCGCGCCAAGATGAACGGGCTCGCCGCGCTCGGCACCTGGCGTGCCGAGGACGAGCGCGAGGCCGCGTAAGGTCCGGACCGCGGGGACGCGCTGGGGGAATGCGATGCAACGGCTGATCCTCACGGTTCCCGACCGTCTCGATCCGCAGGTGCTCGGCGCCACGCTCGAGGGTGGCGCCGCCGCCGCGGTGGTGTTCGAGGGGCGCTCGGCGTCCCCCGCGCTCATCGAAGTCGCGCAGAACGCGGGCGCGGCGGCGCTGGCGACATGTGCGCTGGGCGAGGGGGCGAGCCCCTGGCCGCTGAAGGGTGACGCCGACGGGGCCCATCTCGTCGGCGATTTCGCCGCACGCGTCGCCGGGTTGGGCCGGCGGCCGGAGGGGCTGACCGTGGGCGCCGCGGCGCAATCGCGCCATGAGGCGATGACCCTAGGCGAAGCCGGGTCCGATTATGTATGGTTCGGGTCGACGGCGACGCTGTCGGAGGCTGCGGCCGAGATGGCCTGCTGGTGGCAGGCCCTGTTCGAGGTCCCGGCCGTCCTCGCGGGCCCGGCGGACGATCCCGCGCTGGCCCTGATGATCGCGACACGTGTGGAGTTCATCGCGGTGAATGTGTTCGAGTCCGAAGCCGACCCGGTGCGCCGGGTCGCGGCCATCAATGCGCTGCTGCGAGAAGGCGCCGTAACATCGTGAGGCGTTGGGTGGTGGCGCTCGCGTCCGGGCTCGTCGCGACGTCGATCGCGCTGCCCGGCCTGGCGCAAACAGGCGCGCCCGCTCCGTCGCCCGACGAGGCGGCAGAGGCCGAGCCCGCGTCCGGCCCGCTGGGCCGCATCGGCCGGTTCACCGGCCGCATGACCGGGGCGGTGAGCGACGGCGTCACCGGGACGGTGCGGGGCCTGGGCAATCTGGTTCCGAGCTTCGGACGAGGCGAGGCGGAGGAGGGCGCCGGGCCGATGGTGCTCGCCCCGGCCCAGCCTATCGCGCCGGCCGATCCCCTCGGGGCCACGCCGAGCCCCGGCGCGCCGCGCGTGCCGGAGCGCGCCGCCGCCACGACGCCCGCCCCATCCGACCCCGCGCCGTCGCCCGCGTCGCCGAGCCTTGCGCCCGCGGCCCCGTCGAGCGCGGCCGCTTCGCCGGGGGGAACCCCGTCCTCCGGCCCGCTGCGGCTGACGCCGGAGCCGAGCGCCCCCGCGGCGCCGGTCCGCCGCGCGCCGGCACCGACCCCGTCCGCCGCTCCGCGCCCGGTCGAGCGTGCCGCGACACCGGCCCCGACTCAGGCGCAGCCGAGCGAAGACGCCGCCGCCGACCCTGCGCCCGCCGATTCCGTGCCGACGCGCGCGGCGACCACCGGGCCCGCGATCACCGCGCCTGCGAACAACGAGCCAGCGAATAACGAGACGGCGGCCACCGCGCCAGCGAATGCGCCGCCGGCGAACACCGCGCCGGCACCGGCCGAGGCGGACGCCGCGCCGTCGCCCGGCCCGGCCGAGACGCCGGAGCCCGCCGCTGCCGAGCCGGCAGCCACGGCCGCCGCGCCGTCCCCCTTCGATGCCGCGGCGGACGCCGTGGGAGAGGCGAACGCCGCCGCGCCGCCCGCCGATGAGCCCCGCGACACGGCCGCGACGACCGAACCGACGACGCCGGCGCCCGCCGGCTCCGGCGCGACGACCCAGCCGCCGGCTACCGCCGCCACCTCGCCCGACGCGCCCCCGCGCGAGACCGAAGCGGCAGCCGCGGCAGCGGAAGAGGACGTCGACGCGGCGGCGACCACCCCGCCGCCCAGCGAGCGCGCCGCGACGACCGACGCCTCGCCGGACGGTGCCGCGATGCCGAGCGCCCCGGAGGCCACGCCGCGCGATACGGCCGCGGCCACCGAGCCCACCGCCGCCACCGCCGCCGAGCCGGCCTCGGGCGGAGCCGCGACGGACGTGCCCGCGGCACCCGCCGTCGAGGCCGTACAGCCGCGCATGGCCGTCGACCGGCCGGCGCCCGAGGCCGAGAGCGCCGCCGCCATCGCGCCCGCCGCCCCGGTCGACGCCGCCCCCGTCGAGGCGGCCGCCACCGTAGCCCCGGACGCGCCGCCGGCCCCCGACCTCGAGGCGGAAGCCGCGGCGACCGCCGCCACCAGCGGCGAGGACGACGCGGGCGAGACCCCGGCTGCGCCGGCCAGCGGCATCGTCGCGGCCGAGCCCGAGGCCGAAGACTCCCCGGCTGTCGCGGCGAGCGTCGACGAGGGGCCCGCCGCGGAGGCCGACACACCGCCGCTCGCCGCCGTCGAGGCGCTGCCGGACCCGGCCGCAGCCGGCGACGACCCGGCCGCCGGCGAGAGCGATCCCTCCGCCACGCTCGTCGGCCTGCCGCCGATCGACGCGTCCGCCGAGGCGCTCGGCGATCGCGACATCGCCGACCCGCTCGACCCGCCGGCGCTCCCCGGCGTCGAGATCGAGACGCCGACGCTGGCGATGGAGGTGCCGGACCAGCCCCGGCAGGCCCCCGCCGAAGCACCCGGCCAGCCGACCGCCGCGCCCGCCGAGCCACCGGTCGAAACCGCCGCCCCATCACCCGCCACTCCGACACCCGCCGCCGAGGCGGCCGCCGCCGCGACACCGGCCGCCGGGGGGAGCCCCGCCGTCGCCGAGGACGCCGCGCCGCCGGCCGCGGACCACGCCGGCCCCTTCGGCAACGGCGCCGCGCGCCCCGTGGCCGTGGTGACGCAGCCCGCGTCACGCAACATCCCGCAGTGGCCGGACGAGGCGCTCGCCCGCGTCAACCCGCAGCAGCGCAAGTCCAAGCCGCGCTACCTGCCGCTGCCGCTCGATACCCCGCCGGTCGTGCCGCAGCAGGAGGCGCCGGGCGTCGTCGTGTCCGCCGCGTCGCCTTATTCGGGCACCTCCTCGCAGCGCGCGGTGGACCTGATGGCGCTCGGCAAGGAGCTGTCGCTGGCGCATTACGCCTACGGCGCCTACCAGCGCGGCCTGTACGACACCGCGTTCCGCGTCGCCCTGCGCGCCGCGGCCGAGGACGAGGCGTCCGCCGCCGCCCTCATCGGCCGCCTCTACGAGGAGGCCAACGGCGTGCAGCAGGACTTCGCCAAGGCTGCCGGATGGTACGCGGTCGCCGCCGACCTCGGCTCGGCCGAAGCGCAGACCCGTCTCGCCGCGATGCTGCTGGTGGGCCGCGGCGTGCCGCAGAACTCCGCCCGCGCCGCCGACGTGTTCGAGACCGCCGCGCGGGAGGGCTCGGTCGAGGCGGCCGAGAGCCTCGCCATGATGCTCATCAAGGGCGAGGGCCGCGCCAGCGACCCGGAGGGCGCCTTCCGCTACATGAAGCAGGCGGCCGAAGGGGGGAAGACGCAGGCCCAGTACGCCGTCGCGCTGATGTACGAGGAAGGCCGCGGCACACCGCCGGACGACGCCGAGGCGACGTTCTGGTACGGCCGCGCCGCGGAGGGCGGCGACCCGGCCGCGATGCTCACCTACGCGACGCGGATCTTCAACGGCATCGGCGCCCCGGCCGACGAGGCGACCGCCGCCTACTACCTCGGCGCGACCGCCCGCCTCGGTCTGCCGATGGCGATGAACCGTTACGCCCGCGTGCTCGCCAACGGCCGCGGCATCGCCACGGACCCGGTCGAGGCGATCAAGTGGCACCTCATCGCCCGCGAGGCCGGCGTGTCCGACTTCTATCTCGACGGCTACATGGGCGCGGCAGCGGCCAAGGACGTCGCCGAGGCGCGGCGTCGCGCCGCCGCGTTCATCAAGCGATAGCGCCACCGCCTTGCGGTTCGCTTCAGCCTGTGGTTTTCGGAGCGCATTCGCCCGCGGGCGGCCGGCTGCATCGCGGCGGCACCCACCGCCGCGCGGCCAGCTCCCCGGCGCACGCGCCTTTCAGGAACGGTCATGAAGATCAACGGCAACGAAATCCGCCCCGGCAACGTGCTGGAGCATCAGAACTCCCTCTGGGCTGCGGTGAAGGTGCAGCACGTCAAGCCGGGTAAGGGCGGCGCCTTCGCCCAGGTGGAGCTCAAGAACCTCATCGACGGCCGCAAGCTCAACGAGCGCTTCCGCTCCGCCGACACGGTCGAGCGCGTGCGCCTCGAGCAGAAGGACTTCCAGTACCTCTACAGGCAGGGCGAGCAGCTGGTGTTCATGGACAACGACACCTACGAGCAGATGGAACTGGCCGAGGACTTCGTCGGCGAGCGCTCCGCCTTCCTCCAGGACGGCATGACCGTGACCGTCGAGATCTGGGAAGAGAAGCCGATCGGCATCACCCTGCCGCAGCACGTCACGCTGGAGATCACCGAGGCCGACGCCGTGGTGAAGGGGCAGACCCAGTCTTCGTCCTACAAGCCGGCGATCCTGGAAAACGGCGTCAAGGTGATGGTTCCGCCGTTCATCGAAGCGGGCGAGAAGATCATCGTCGACACCGAAGAAATCGCCTACGTCCGCCGCGCGGATTGAGGATCGCGCCGCCGCGCCGCCACGGGCGCGGCAGCGCCCCGCGGCGAGGTCGGCGCCGGCAGGGCTCCCTGCATGCAATACTGCAATTGCGACGCCGCCGGCGAACTGACCATACGGAGGCGTGTTCTCCAACCTACGGGTGCACAATATCGACGTGTGTGCCGACGTCGTAGAGGGGAGAATGCCATGGTGACCGTCGCGGGGACTTCGCTGTCCATGCAGGCAGCGTACATGTTCAAGCTCGCGAACGAGCGCAACGCCGCCATGGCCGCAGCCTCGGCGGGCGAGGCGGCGGCGGGCGCCACCTCCGCCGCCACGGCGCAGCTGGACCTGATGCTGGGCGATTCGGACGCGGCGCTGGCGGCCGTGCACGAGGCGCAGACCTTCGCGTTCGAGACCGCGGAGCTCTACGAGCGGGGCGAGCTGGTCCTGCGCGCGGTGCGGGCGCAGCAGCGCGGCGTCCTGCGCCTCTTCGGCCTCGCCCTGCCGTTCGACGATTCTGTGTCGGACTATGTGCGCACCACCGAGGTCGAGGACAGCGGCGGCGCCACCGCGTCTCCCGCCCTCCCGTCGACCGGCGACGGATCGCTCGTCGACGTCGTCACCGACCTGGTGCCCGACGCCCTCGTCGCCTGGGCCGCGGGCGACGCCGCGCCCGACTTCACCGGCGCCAACCAGCTGGGCGGCCCGCTGACCTTCACCGCGTCGGCCCGGTTCGACGACCTGTCCGCCGGTGGCTGGCAGCGCATCTTCGACTTCGGCAACGGACCCTTTGCCGACAATATTCTGGTGACGCAGGAGGGGACGTCCAACAACCTCGTCTTCCACATCCACCAGGGCGGATCGCAATACGAGGTGCGCGCCGACAACGCGATCGTGGAGGGCGAGCGGGCGGTGTGGACCGCGCGTGTGGACGAGAGCGGCGCGATGTCGATCTTCAAGGACGGCAGGTTGCTGGCCGCCTCGCTCGGGTTGGCCGGGGCGCAGGTCGCCAGCGTCGACCGCAGCTCCAATCTCATCGGCGAATCCAATTGGGCGGGCGACACGGACCTGGTCGGCGCCGTCTATGGCCTCGAGGTCCACGGCGAGGCGCTCAGCAACGACGAGATCGAGGCGATGCTGGCGAACGGCGACCCCTGGGCCTGACCGCCCGGCCACCTCGGCACGATATCGCACGGCGACGGCGGCCCCCAGGGGCCGCCGTTTTGCGTCGTGGGGGCGCCGGGGCGCGTCCTCCCGGTCGGAGGCGGCACGATTGCAGCCCAGTTTTGCAAAACGGCCGGTGGCTTAACAGCTTTCATCTCCACCCGCCGCGGACGTCGCGGCGTCGCGGTTCCACGTGGCGCCGGATGCCGGCCGCGACCGGGCCGGCATCGATCCGGGTTCAAAAAGGGGCTTCCCTGGGGCCGTTTCGGCGTTATGGATGGGGGCTGGCGGGCGCTCCGGCCGCGTCGCGACGCAACGGCCGCGCCCACGCGTCACCCAACCCGACCATGGCCGGGGCCTCGCCGCGCGCTGCTATTCGTGGCAGGTCATCGGGGACCCGCCGTGCAGGTCGCACGAGACGAACGACAAGGACACCATGGCCCGTTCCGCGCTGCTCAACGTAATGGTCGCCGCCGCCGAGAAGGCCGGACGATCACTCGCCCGTGACTTCGGCGAGGTCGAAAACCTCCAGGTCTCGCGCAAGGGCCCGGCGGACTTCGTCTCCAAGGCCGACATGCGTGCCGAGGAGATCGTCTATCGCGAGCTGTCCAAGGCGCGCCCCAGCTACGGCTTCCTGGGCGAGGAGGGGACCAGCGAGCAGGGCGACGGGCATCACCGCTGGATCGTCGACCCGCTCGACGGCACCACCAATTTCCTGCACGGCGTGCCGATCTTCGCCGTCTCCATCGCGCTGGAGCGGCAGGGCGAGCTGGTCGCCGGCGTCGTCTACAATCCGGTGATGGACGAGCTGTACGTCGCCGAGAAGGGCAACGGCGCCTTCATGAACGACCGGCGTCTGCGCGTCTCCGCCCGGTCCGACCTCGCCGACTGCCTGATCGGCACCGGGCTGCCCTTCATGGGCCACGGCAACCAGGTGCGCACACTGTCGGAGCTGCAACAGCTGTTCGGCCGCGTCGCCGGGATCCGCCGGCCGGGTGCGGCCGCGCTCGACCTGGCGTGGACCGCGGCCGGCCGCTACGACGGCTTCTGGGAGCACGACCTGAAGCCGTGGGACATGGCCGCCGGCATCGTCCTGGTGCGCGAGGCGGGCGGCTTCGTGACCGACGCGTCGGGCGGGACGAAGTACTTCGAATCGGCGTCGATCGTGGCGGGCAACGAATCGGTGCACCGCTCGCTGTTGAAGATGGTCGCGGACGCCGGACCGGCCAAAGTGGGCCCCCGCTCATAGCGGGTTCAGCTTCGGTCGCCATTAAAGTGTTGAGGGCCGCCGCTGGAGCATTCACCGGCGGCTCGCGATGTTTTGAGATCGCCTCAAAGTCGGCTACAGCGAGGCCCTATGGCGCGCAAGAAAGACCCTTATAAGCTCTCGAGCCCACAGGTCTATCTGTGGCGCATGTCGCTGTTCGTCATCTTGTGCGCGTTCCTGCTCTTCATCCAGTTCGAGACGGTCGCCGACTCGTTCATGGCGAACCCGGTGCTCAACGGGCTCATCATCGCCGTCGGCGTGTTCGGCATCGTGCTGGCGGTGCTGATGGTGATGCGCCTCTTCCGCGAGATCGCCTGGGTGAACCGGTTCCGCACCGGCATGCCGGCCGGGCGCCGGCCGCCGCTGCTGCTGGCGCCGATGGCCACGCTCCTGCGCGACGGTGTGGACGAGACGGTGATGAGCGCGGTCACCATGCGCGCCATGCTCGACACCATCGGCACCCGGCTCGACGAGAAGCGCGATATCCTGCGCTACCTCATCGGCCTCCTGGTCTTCCTCGGCCTGCTGGGCACCTTCTACGGCCTGTTGCAGACGGTGGGGTCGGTGGGGGCGACGATCCAGTCGCTGGACGTGTCGTCGGGCGACTCGTCGCTGGTCTTCCAGAACCTCAAGTCGGGGCTGGAGGCGCCGCTTGTGGGCATGGGCACGGCGTTCTCGTCCTCGCTCTTCGGTCTGACGGGCTCGCTCATCGTCGGCTTCCTGGACCTGCAGGCCGGCCAGGCGCAGAACCGCTTCTACACCGAGCTGGAGGACTGGCTCTCCACGCTGACAGACATCGTCGACGACGTCGAGGCGTCGGGCGTGTCGCAGGTGGCGCTGGACCTGCAACGGGCGGTGGAGCGGCTGTCCGAGGTGCTGGCCACCGCCCAGGGCGGCGGCACCGACCGGCAGACCGCCAAGGCGCTGGGATCCCTCGCGGAAGGCATCCAGGCCATCGTCAAGAACACGCGGCGCGAGCAGAAGGTCCTGATCGACTGGGCCGAGGCGCAGGGCGCGCAGAACGAACGGATCGAGGAGCTGCTGGTGCGCCTCAACCGCGCGCTGGAAGCCGACGAGCGCGCGTGACCGCCCCGCGCGCGCTGCGATCGACCACTGAACGGGGGCCCCGATGCCGCTAGTCCAACGCCGCCGCGAGGTCCGGGCCGACTACTGGCCCGGCTTCGTCGACGCGATGGCGACGCTTCTGCTCGTCATCATCTTCCTGTTGTCACTGTTCATGCTGTCGCAGTTCTTCCTGTCGCAGGAGCTGTCCGGCCGCGAGACGGCGTTGCAGCGCCTCAACGCGCAGATCGCCGAGCTGTCCGACCTGCTGGCGCTGGAGCGGGCCGGCAACACCGAGCAGGCGGACGAGGTGTCGGCGATGACCGCCAGCCTCAACGCGCTGAAGCAGCAGCGCAACCAGCTCCAGGGCATCATCGCCGGCGGTGACGAGGCGGACGCCGCCGCCACCGCCGAAACCGCCGCGCTGCGTCGGCAGTTGGAGGAGGAGCAGGCGCTGGGGGCGGACGCGCTGTCGCGGGTGGCGCTCCTCAATCAGCAGCTGCGCGGCCTGCGCCAGCAGATCGCGGCTCTGGAGGAGGCGCTCGAGGCGTCCGAATCCAAGGGGGAGGAGAGTCAGACGCGCCTCGCCGACCTCGGCCGGCGGCTCAACGTGGCGCTCGCCGAGCGGGTGCAGATCCTCAACCGCTTCCGATCCGACTTCTTCGGCCGGCTGCGCGAGATCCTCGCCGAACGGTCCGGCATCGAGATCGTCGGCGACCGCTTCGTCTTCCAGTCGGAGGTGCTCTTCCCGTCCGGCTCCGACGCGCTGAACGACGCCGGCCGCCAGGAGATGGCGACCCTGGCGCGCGAACTGATTGACCTCGACTCCGAGATCCCGGACGACATCGACTGGGTGCTGCGCGTCGACGGGCACACGGACTCGCGCCCGATCTCCGGCGGCCGCTTCTCGTCCAACTGGGACCTGTCGGCCGCGCGCGCGATCTCGGTGGTGCAGTATCTGATCGAGGAAGGCGTGCCGCCCAACCGCCTGGTCGCGGCGGGCTTCGGCGAGTTCAACCCCCTCGTCCCCGACGACACCCCCGACGCCTACGAGCGCAACCGCCGTATCGAACTGAAGCTGACCGAGCGCTGACCGGCCGTCAGTGGCCGCCGACCTTGGAGAAGGCGTTGATGACGACGACGCCGGCGAGGATCAGGCCGATGCCGCACAGGGCGGGCGTATCGAGACCCTGGCCGAACCAGATCCAGGCGATCATCGAGATCAGCACGATGCCGCAGCCCGACCAGATCGCATAGACGATCCCCGTCGGCAGATCGCGCATCGTCACCGACAGGCAGGCGAAGCAGATGATGTAGCCGACCACCGTGATCGCGGTCGGCAGCGCGCGCGTCAGGTTGTGCGAACGCGACAGGGCGAGCGTCGCGATCACTTCGGCGACGATGGCGAGGCTGAGGAAGGCATAGGCTTTGAACACGCCGTGGTCGTGCGCCGTCGGCGGGGCGGCGTCAATCCATGGCGCGCGCGGCTGGCATGCGCCTACAGCGCCGGGGCGGGCGCGGCGTCGAACTGCAACTTGGCGAGGCGCTGGTAGACACCGTCGCGCGCCGACAGCTCGGCATGGGTGCCGCTGTCGACGATGCGGCCGTCATCCATGACGAGGATCGTGTCCGCCTTGACCACGGTGGCGAGCCGGTGAGCGATCACCAATGTGGTGCGATCGGCCATCAGCGTGTCGAGCGCGGCGTGGATGTGGGCCTCGCTCTCGGCGTCGAGGCTGGAGGTCGCCTCGTCGAGCAGGAGGATCGGGGCATCCTTCAGGATCGCGCGGGCGATGGCGATGCGCTGCCGCTGGCCGCCGGAGAGGGTGATGCCGCGCTCGCCGACCACGGTGTCGTACCCCTCGGGAAGGGCGGCGACGAAGCGGTCGACGTAGGCGGCCTCGGCGGCTTGGCGCACCTCGGCGTCGCCGGCGTCGGGCCGGCCGAGGCGGATGTTGTCGGCGATGGAGGCGGCGAGGATCGTGGTGTCCTGCGGCACCAGCGCGATCCGCTGCCGCAGCGCGGTGAGGTCCACCTCGCGCACGTCCAGCCCGTCGACCCGCACCGCGCCGGCGGTGACGTCGTAGGAGCGGCCGATGAGCTGGAAGATGGTGGTCTTGCCGGCGCCCGACGGGCCGACCAGCGCCACCGTGCGGCCCGGCTCCACGGTGAAGTCCACCGCCTTCAGAACCTTGCGGCTCGGCTCCGTCGGGTAGGCCAGGGAGACCGCCTCGAAGCCGACGCTGCCGCGGGCGGGTTCGGGCAGCGGCACCGGGCGCGCGGGAGAGGCGACGTCCGGCTCCTCGGCGGCGAGGGCGGCGAGGCGCTCGGCGGCACCGGCAGTCTGCGCGATGTCGCCCCAGACCTGGCTCAGCTCGCTGAGGGCACCGGCGGCGAACAGCGCGTAGAGCACGAACTGGCCCAGTGCGCCGGCCGTCAGCGTGCCCCGCAGGACCTCCTGCGCCCCCATCCACAGGACGCCGACGATCGCCGAGAAGACGATGAAGATCACCACGGCCGTCAGTGCGGCGCGGGCGGCGGTGGCGCTGCGGGCGGCGGCGAAGGCGTCCATCGCGCCCGCGCGGTAGCGGTGGGTGGCGCGGGGCTCGGCGCCGAAGGATTGCAGCATGCGCACCGCGCCGATCGCCTCCGTGGCGTAGGCGGAGATGGCGGCGAGGCGGTCCTGCGCGGCGCGGGACTTGCGCCGTACCCTCCGGCCGACCGCCACCAGCGGCAGCACCAGGATGGGGATCGCCGCCAGCGCCGTGCCGGACAGGGTCGGGCTAGTCGCCGCCATCATGCCCATCGCGCCGACGAACATCAGCAGATTGCGCAGCGCGACCGACGCCGTCGAGCCGACCGCGGCTTTGATCTGCGTGGTATCGGCGGTCAGGCGCGAGACGATCTCGCCCGACAGGGTGCGGTCGAAATAACCCGGCGACAGCGTCATGACGCGGGCGAAAACGTCGGACCGGACGTCGGCGACGACGCGCTCGCCGAGCGTGGTGACGAGGTAGAGCCGCGAGGCGGACGCCACCGCGAGGCAGCCCGCGACGACGACCAGCATGGCGAAATAGGTGTCGATGAAGCCGGCGTTCTCGGGACCGAAGCCGTGGTCGATCATGCGCCGCACGGCCATCGGCACGGCGAGCGTGGCGCCGGTGGCGGCCAGCATCGCGACGAACGCCGCGGCGAGGCGCGCCTTGTAGCGCAGGGCATAGGGCCACAGGAACCGGAGCGGTGCGAGGCGCACGCGTTTCGTTTCGGAGGCGGGGCTGGGGGAGGCCGACGACGGCGCGCGCGACTGCATGACGTTTCAGAACCGTTTGAAGCCGATGAAGTCAATGCGGTTTGAGCGCTTATAAGGTGGCGCGAAACCCGTTTGACGGCTTGCATGGTGGCGGCCGAACGGTTAGATGCATCCGGATTCCCGGGATCGGCAGTGTGGACGGCGGCGCGGCGGTTTTGACGCGTCCCAGCCTGCGTCCCGCTGCAACCTGATGAGGCGAGCGATGAAAAAGGATCTTCACCCGGACTATCACGCGGTCACCGTCGTGATGACGGATGGCAGCGAGTATGTCACCCGCTCCTGCGCGGGCAGCACCGGCGACCGTATCGCGCTGGACATCGACCCCCGCACGCACCCGGCGTGGACCGGTGGTCAGCAGACCCTGCTCGACCGTGGCGGCCGCATCTCCCGCTTCAAGAACAAGTTCAAGGGCATCCCGGGCGCGTAAGCGCGGACGCGGGGCGGATCGCCGCCCCGCTCGGCCCCGCCTCGCGGGTTGACGCCCGACGCCGCGCCGGCTGCCGCCGGAGTGCGGCCCTCCCTCGTCGTCCACGCGCGTCGTCGCGCCGCGGGCGGCCGTCGCCGCTTGTCGGGCGGTCGCCGAGCCGCGCGTCGCGCCGGCCTCAGATCAGCACCATATCCTCGGTCAGGTCGCCCGCCTCCAGGCCGGCGAGAAGCACCCATGCGCCGTCGAGCTGGATCTCGATGCCGGCGTCGGTCTGCGCGACGCCGCGCTCCAGCACCGCGTAGGAGGGGAGGGCGAACGCCGTCAGGTCCAGCACGTCCCCGCCGGAGAAATCGGTGATGACCCCGCGGCCGTCGTCGGGTGCGACGACGAACCGGTCCGCACCGGCGCCGCCGGTCAGCCTGTCCGGTCCGCGACCGCCTTCGAGGGTGTCGTCGCCGGCCCCGCCGTCGAGCACGTCGAACCCCGCGCCGCCGAACAGCGCGTCGTCGCCGCCCGCGCCGGCGATCGTGTTGTCGCCCTTGTTGCCGTCGATCCGGTTGTGCGCGCGCGTGCCGGTGACGTCGAGGTCGCGGCTGCCGAAGAGGGTGACGTCCTCCACGTAAGGGTGCTCGCGCAGCGTCACGTCGACCCGGCTGGTGCGGATCATATCGATCCCGCCGCCGCGCGCGTCGTAGGCGACGTCGCCCGCGTCGTCGACGACGTAGATGTCGTCCCCGCGCCGGCCGATCATCAGGTCCGCGCCCGCCCCGCCGTTGAGGCGGTTCTCCGCCTCGTTGCCGATCAGCGTGTCGTCGCCCAATCCGCCGGTCGCATTCTCGATGACCACGCCGTGGGCGATGGTGTAGCCGCCGTGGATGCCGTCCGCGTAGCTGACGAAGCCGCCGCCGCCCGGCGCCGCGAGCAGCGTCGCGGCGCGCAGGTCGATCACCGCGTCCTCGTCGCCGGCGTAGACCATCGTGTCGAGCCCGCCGACGTCCCAGATCGCGGCATAGCCCGTGCCCGGCGCGTTGGTGTCCGGCAGAATATAGGTATCGCGGCCGGCGCCGGTGCCGCTGTTGGCGCCGTATTTTTCCTGGATCACCGCGATGTCGATGGGCGAGGGGGTGAGGTTCCAGCCGTAGGCGGGGCCGTCCGCCGGGCCGGCGGGCGCTTCGGGCCAGCCGTCGTTGTAGGTCATCACGGTGTAGACGCCCTGGTCGAGGCCGAGGCCCTCGCCCACCTGCGGCATCACCGTGGAGCCGCCCGACGCCTCGAACGGGTGCGCCAGGCCGAGACCGTGGCCGAACTCGTGCAGGAGGATCGTGTAGCTGTAGGCACCGGCGTCGATGAGGCCCCCGGCGGCGCCGCTCCAGTCGAAGTAGGTGTTGAACCAGGCGAGGCCCTGCAGGTCGCCCAACGCAGGGTCCGGCAGGTTCATGAA
The DNA here is from genome assembly GCF_022865125.1 of Acuticoccus sp. I52.16.1. Classification (NCBI taxonomy): domain Bacteria; kingdom Pseudomonadati; phylum Pseudomonadota; class Alphaproteobacteria; order Hyphomicrobiales; family Amorphaceae; genus Acuticoccus; species Acuticoccus sp. I52.16.1. Next base: position 4,041,300 of record NZ_CP094828.1, read on the forward strand.
CGCCAGCGAGCCGAACTCCGAGGCGGACTTGGTGAGCTTGAAGTCGGCCTCGGCGGGGTCGGCGACGGTGTGGAAGGAGACGTCGGCGAAGGCGCCGTAGGTCTCCAGCGCGGCTATGACCTGGTCCTGCTCGTATGCGCTCCAGTCGCCGTCGTTGACGATGATGTCGAACGCTTCGCCGTCGGCGGCGAAGTAGACGGCGACGTCGTTGCTCGTCAACGCGGTGGCGCTGTCGATCGAGGAGAGGGCGGGATTGGTCGAAGAAGGCATCGCGCGCTCACTTTAACTGGACGCGCGAAGTCTATTTCATGCCGGACCGAGGCCCGCAAGGCCCGGCCCGAGCGGGAGGACGCGGCGGCCCCGCGGGCGGCCGCCGCGCGCGCTCAGGCGTCCGTCTTGCGGTTCTGGCGGTTCTCGATCAGGTCGTCGACCACGCCCGGCTCGGCGAGCGTCGAGGTGTCGCCCAGGGCGCCGAAGTCGTCCTCGGCGATCTTGCGCAGGATGCGGCGCATGATCTTGCCGGAGCGGGTCTTCGGCAGGCCGGGCGCCCACTGGATGAGGTCCGGCTTGGCGATCGGGCCGATCTCGGAGCGCACGAAGTCGGACAGCTCCTTCTTCAAAGCATCGGTCGGCTCGCGGTCGCCCATCAAGGTGACGTAGCAGTAGATGCCCTGGCCCTTGAGATCGTGCGGATAGCCGACGACCGCCGCCTCCGAGACGGCCGGATGGGCCACCAGCGCCGACTCGATCTCGGCCGTTCCCATGCGGTGGCCGGAGACGTTCAGCACGTCGTCGACGCGGCCGGTGATCCAGTAGTAGCCGTCCTCGTCGCGCCGGCAGCCGTCGCCGGTGAAGTAGGTGCCCGGATATTGCTGGAAGTAGGTGTCCATAAAGCGCTGATGATCGCCCCAGACGGTGCGCATCTGCCCCGGCCACGACGCCTTGATGACGAGGACGCCCTCCGCCTTGCCGGAGAGCTCCTCGCCCGTCGCCGGGTCGAGCACGGCGGGCTGGATGCCGAAGAAGGGCGTCGTTGCCGAGCCCGGCTTCATCGGCGTGGCGCCGGGGAGGTTGGTGATGAGGTGCCCGCCGGTCTCGGTCTGCCACCAGGTGTCGACCACGGGGCAGCGCTTGTCGCCCACGACCTCGTGGTACCAGCGCCAGGCTTCGGGGTTGATGGGCTCGCCGACGGTGCCGAGGATGCGCAGCGACGAGCGGTCGTGCTTCTTCACCAGCTCCTCGCCCTTGCCCATCAGCGCGCGGATCGCGGTCGGCGCCGTGTAGAAGGTGTTGACCTTGTGCTTGGCGACGACGGCCCAGAAGCGGCCCGCGTCCGGGTAGGTCGGCACCCCCTCGAACATCAGCGTGACGGCCCCGTTCGCGAGCGGGCCGTAGACGATGTAGGTGTGCCCCGTCACCCAGCCCACGTCCGCGGTGCACCAGTAGACCTCGCCCGGCTTGTAGTCGAACGTGAGCTGGTGGGTCATCGCGGCGAAGACCATGTAGCCGCCGGTGGTGTGGACGACGCCCTTGGGTTTGCCGGTGGAGCCGGAGGTGTAGAGGATGAAGAGCGGGTCCTCCGCGTTCATCTCCGCCGGGGGGCACTCGGCCGAGACGCCGGCCTCCATCTCCTCGAGCCACACGTCGCGCTGCGCGTTCCAGGCGACGTCCTGCCCGGTGCGCTTGACGACGAGGCACTTCACGTCCGCCGCGCAGTTCTTGAGCGCATTATCGGCGTTGGCTTTCAGGTTGGTGGTGCGCCCGCCGCGCGGGGCGCCGTCGGCGGTGATGAGGACCTTGGCTTCGCAGTCGTTGATGCGGTTGGAGAGGCTGTCGGGCGAGAAACCGGCGAAGACCACCGAGTGGATCGCGCCGATGCGCGCGCAGGCCAGCATGGCGTAGGCCGCTTGGGGGATCATCGGCAGGTAGATGACGACCCGGTCGCCCTTCGCCACGCCCATCTTCTTGAGGACGTTGGCGAACTTGCAGACGTTCTCGTACACCTCGCGGTAGGTGATGTGCTGCGCCGCGGCGTCCGGATCGTCCGGCTCGAAGAGGATTGCGGTCTGGTCGCCGCGCGCCTCGAGGTGGCGGTCGAGGCAGTTGGCGGCGGCGTTGAGGGTGCCGTCCTCGTACCATTTGATGGCGACGTCGCCGTAGGTGTAGTCGACGTTGCGGACGGTCTTGAACGGCTTGATCCAGTCGATCCGCTGGCCTTCCTCGGCCCAGAACGCGTCTGGATTCTCGACGGACGCGGCGTACATCTCCGCGTACTTCTCCTTGTCCACATGCGCGCTGGAGGCGATGGACGCGGGAACCGGGATTGTATCGCTCATGAACGTTTCCTCATCATCGTTGAGTGACTCGCAGCGGGCGGGCCCGCGCGGCTTCGCTTCTGGTCGGTTATGGCGCCGTCGGGGCGGCGTCCACAACGCTCGGACGAGTTCGCGGCCCGCCTGCGCGAGATTTGCGTAAACACACGCCGCCGTCTTGTGAACGCCGGTTAATTGTTAACCGGTCGCATCTGCGTTGCGCGGATGCGACATGTTCGTGCGTCGGCATCGCGCGTGGCGGGGCGTTCCCGGCGCGCCGGGGCCTCGCGCCTGGCGCTTGGCGCGGGTCGTGCTCTTGTGGTTCAACTCTCCGACCCGACTATTTGGAGCCGTCGATGCCCATCGTAAACCGTTTCGCCGATCTCGCCGACGAGATCGCCGCCTGGCGCCGTGACCTGCACGAGCATCCGGAGATCGGCTACGACACGGTGCGCACCGCCGCCGTCGTCGCCGAGCGCCTGGCCGAATTCGGCTGCGACGAGGTGGTGACCGGGATCGGCCGGACGGGGGTCGTCGGCGTGATCAAGGGGGCCGGCGCGGGGCCGACGGTCGGCTTGCGGGCCGACATGGACGCACTGCCGATCCTGGAGAAGACCGGCAAGACCTGGACCTCCAAGGTCGACGGCAAGATGCACGCCTGCGGCCACGACGGGCACACCGCGATGCTGCTGGGGGCTGCGAAATATCTCGCCGAGACGCGCAAGTTCGCCGGCACGGTGGTGCTGATCTTCCAGCCCGCGGAAGAGGGGGGCGGCGGCGCCAAGGCGATGATCGACGACGGGCTGCTGACGCGCTTCGGCATCGACCGAGTGTTCGGCATGCACAACTGGCCCGGCCAGCCGGTGGGCAAGTTCATGATCCGCACCGGGCCGCAGATGGCATCGGCCGATCGCTTCACCATCACCGTCGAGGGTCTGGGCGGCCATGCGGCGCGCCCGCACCTGTCGTGCGATCCGATCGTGGCCGGCTCGGCGATCGTGACCGCGGCGCAGGCGATCGTCGGCCGCAACGTCGACCCCAACGAGGCGGCGGTGGTCTCGGTGACCACCTTCCACGCCGGCACGGCCGACAACATCATCCCCCAGTCCGCGACGCTGACGGGCACCGTGCGCACCCTTCGCGCCGAGGTGCGCGACCTCGTCGAGGAGCGGCTCGGCCAGGTGGTGGAGCAGGTCGGCGCCGCCTACGGCGTCAAGGCGACGCTCGCCTATCGGCGCGACTACCCGGTCCTCTCCAACCACGAGGTCGACGCCCAGTTCGCCGGTGACGTCGCGGCGATGATCGTCGGCGAGCAGAACGTCGACCGCAACGCGACGCCGACGATGGGCGGCGAGGACTTCGCCTTCATGCTGGAGGAGCGGCCGGGGGCCTTCATCTTCGCCGGCGTGGGCGAGGACGTCGCCAACCTCCACAACGAATCCTACGACTTCAACGACGAGCTGATCCCCGTCGGCTGTTCCTACTGGACCCAGCTGGTCGAAACTGCACTCGCGCGGGCAACTTAGACCGATTATACCTCGTCGGAGCTCTTGCCGAGCCCATCGCGATGAGTCAGAGCCGTCCGACACGGCTCTGACCATTCGCCGATCGGCGCGGTCGACGCCCACGGAGGGACAAGTGGAGACGGTCAAGTTCAAGCAGATGGCCGAGGGGGACCGCGAGGACTACCTCTTCCTCGAGGAGCACGAGCGGGCCGCGGCGTCGGCCGTCGCGCAGCGCCTCTTCGAGGGTCTCTCGGCCCTGGACAGCGCCGAGTCGGGCTACCGGGTCACGCGGCTCGAGCACTCGGTCCAGTCGGCGACGCGGGCTTGGCGCGACGGTGCCGACGAGGACTGGATCGTCGCGACGCTGTTGCACGATATCGGCGACGTGTACGCACCCTATAATCACGACGAGTACGCCGCGGCGGTGCTCCGGCCGTACGTTCGCGAGCAATGCACCTGGGTGGTGGCCCATCACGGCCTGTTCCAGCGCTATTATTATGCCCATCACTTCGGCGGTGACCGCAACGCCCGCAAGCGCCACGAGGGCCACCCCTTTTACGACGACGCGGTCGCCTTCTGCGAGCGCTGGGACCAGGCCTCGTTCGATCCGGACTACGAGAGCCTGCCGCTGGATTTCTTCCGCCCGCTGGTGAAAGCCGTGTTCGCGCGGGAGCCCTACAACCCCAAGACCATCGCCGCCGGCGTGCGCCTGCCGCTCGCCGACCCCGCGACCGCCGCGCGCCGGCGCGCCAAGGGCTAGGCCAGCCGATGGGCGAGGCACGGCCCAGCCGCGCGACGCGGCGGCGCGTGGCGCTGCTGGTCGCCGCCGCGAGCCGGCTGAAGGACGCCGATCCGGGCCGCGAGCACGCCGCCGGGGAGGGGGCGAACGAGCCGCCCGCCATCGGCCACAACGGCGGGCCGCCGTTGGAGCACCGGCCGCCGTGGGGCGAGCACCTGGGCACCTTCTTCGCCTGGCGCGCGGCCTACAAACGCCAGCGCGCCCCGGTGTCGCGCGCCGTCATGGAGCTTCGCCTGCGCAACGCGGCGGCCCTCGGCCTCACCTACGACGAATATGCCCGCGAGATCGCCGAGCGCGGGCGATATCTGCACACCGGGGACGTGGACCGCATCGCCGCGATCAAGGCGGCCCGCGAGGAGCGTTAGGTTCGGCCGGGGCGCCTGACATTTCGTCGGCCTGTCGCGCAGTCGCGCCGAGAATTGCGCGGATGTTCCGATCCGCGACCGTGATGCTTCGGGAATGACTGGAAGTTCAGGCCCGCACAACACTTCGTCGGCCTCGCGCAAGCACTCTGTGGCACGCTTGCAACATGAAAGAGCTGACCGCTTCGTCGAGGTCACCGCAGACGATGACTGTCGACGGAACCCCACACCGCCGCGATGCACCGGCGAACGCCGCGCCGCCGCGGCGCGCTGCCCGGCCGGGAGCGGCGGCGCGGGGAGGGCGCGGCGCGTCAGCCCGGCTCGAAACGCGTGACGACGGCCTCCAGCGCGGGCCGGTCGCGATCGGCCGGGACGAATTGCGGGGTGCCGATGTGGATAAAGCCCGCGACATTTTCGCCGTCCGCCACACCCAGCGCGCGCAGCACCTCGCGGTCGTAGGCGATCCACTCGCTGAGCCACTGCGCGCTGTAGCCGAAGGCGTGCGCGGCATGGACGAGGTTGAGGCAGACCGCGCCGGCCGACAGCACTTGCTCCCATTCCGGGATCTTCACATGCGGCGCCGCGGTGCTCACCACGGCGACCACCAGCGGCGCCCGCGTGAACCGGCCGCGCTCCTCCGCGAGGTCGCGCTGCGTGCCCGACGCCGCGGCAATCCGCGCAACGATTTCGCCCGCCGCCTCTCGCGCTGCGCCCTCGATTACAATAAAGCGCCAGGGTGCCAGCTTGCCGTGATCGGGGACACGCGTCGCTATCGACAACATTCTATCAAGGGTCGCTTGCTCGGGGCTCGGGGAATCGAGAAAGCTCGCTGCAGTGGTCCGACGCGTTGCCAAATAGTCACGCAGCTCGCGCATTCCGTCATCTCCTGAACTGATCTGAGCGCTTTACACTCAATGGTCCGACATCGTTGCAATAGGGTATCAACCACGTCAGAGGTTAACAGGTGCGGTCGAACCGCACCGGGCCGTGCTTTTGCGTGGCGAGCTATTCGAGCGATCGAGGGACGCGTGATGAAACGTTGGACAGCTCTTGCCATTGTCGCCGTGAGTACTGTTCCCTGCGTTGCACTCGCCGAAGTCCCTGTCCCGAAGCCGCACCCCAGCCGAGCCCTCGCCTCCGCCGACCCGCAATCGGCCATTCAGCGCCTGATGGGCGGGGCTGACATCAGCAGCTCCCCCCGCATCAACGCCTACGCCCCCTCCGCCCCGACCGCCGCCGAGCTGCGGCCCGACGTCGGCGGCGAAGTCGCCCTCTATCTGGTGGGCAAGCTCTCCGAAAAATCCGGTCCCATCGGCAGCGGCGTCACCTGGCGCGTCTATCGCGACGGGCCGACCGTCTCGGGCCAGCTGCCGCTGGTGGAGAAGGCGACGGGCGGCGACCTCGAGCTGCGCGTCAAGCCGGGCCGCTACGTGGTGCACGCCAGCTATGGCCGCGCGTCGGTCTCCCGCACGATCGACCTCTACAAGCCCGTCAATTCCGAGACCATGGTGCTGAACGCCGGCGGCCTGCAGCTCGCCGCGGTGCTCGACGAGAGCAACCAGCCGGTCTCCAAGGACACCGAGTTTCAGCTCTACATGGTCCAGGACGACGACCGCGTCCTCCTGGGCGACATCCGTGCCGGGGCGATCGCCCGTCTTCCGGCCGGCGTCTATCATGTGGTCAGCCGCTATGGCGGCGTGAACGCCGTGCGCAGTGCCGACGTCACGGTCGACGCCGGGAAGCTGACCCGAGTGTCGCTGCGCCACGCCGCCGGTAAGGTCCGGCTGAAGCTGGTCCGGGACAACGGCGGCGAGGCTCTCGCCAACACGTCGTGGACCGTCTACGCCGACGACGGGCAGCCGATCTACGAGCGCGTCGGCGCCCATGCCGCCATCACCCTCGCCGCCGGCACCTACGAGGTGGTCGCCCAGCACCGGGACATCGAGTTCCGCCGCTCCTTCACGGTCCGTTCCGGCGACGACGCCGACGTGGTCGTGCGCGCCACCCGCCTCTAGCTTTCCCGATATCCCCCACATTTCGCCGCGCTGGGCGCCGTATCGACGGCCGGCCCATGCGTGGCCGGCTGCGTTGCGCACCGCGATGCGGGCCGTCGCCGCGCGTCTGCAGCCTTGCATGGCGGCGTTGTTCGCACGCGGCGGGTGTTGATCGGGGGGCCACGTTCGGGCAGCGTGCCATCAGCACCGGAGGCGGCCGCTTGCCGCGTCCCGGTTAACCCTCAGGAGATAGCGTTGAAGAAGACCGAGATGGCCAAGCTCGAGGCCTACATGCGTCGTGTATTCGGCAACGAAACGATCAGCATTCGCCCGCAGGTGAAGAAGGACGACTCGGCGGAAGTCTATATCAACGACGAGTTTATCGGCGTGCTCTACCGCGACGAGGACGAGGGCGAGCTGTCGTGGAACTTCACGATGGCCATCCTCGAAATGGACGTCGAGGGCGCCTGATGCCGCTCTACCGGCTCGACGGCATCGGGCCGGAGATCCACCCCGACACCTGGATCGCCCCGACGGCGATCCTCATCGGACGCGTGCGCCTGCTCGCCGGCGCCTCCGTCTGGTACGGTGCGGTGCTGCGCGGCGACAACGAATGGATCGAGGTCGGCGAGAATTCCAACGTGCAGGATCTCGCCTGTTGCCACACCTCCATGGGCGCCCCGCTGACGCTGGGTCCGGAGGTCACGATCGGCCACAAGGTCATGCTGCACGGGTGCACCGTGGGGCGGGGCGCGCTGGTCGGCATGAACGCGGTGGTGCTCGACCATGCGGTGATCGGCGACCATGCCCTCGTCGGCGCGCAGGCGCTGGTGGCCGAGGGCAAGGTGGTGCCGGAGCGCACCCTGGCGCTGGGGGCGCCGGCCAAGCCGGTGCGGACCTTGTCGGACGACGAAGTGCGGCGGCAGCTGGGCTCGGCAGCGGGCTATGCGGCCAACTGGCGGCGTTTCGCCGCCGGTTGCGAACCGGTGTGAGCATCCCATTTTCAACATCATGACCCATCCCGCCGCGGCAGAGGCCGCCCGCCCTCGGCCATCGGTGGTCGGTTCGGCATGAGCCACATCCCGCGCATTCCGCCGGAGGGCGACGACGCTCGCCCGCGCCCCTGGCGCACCGCCGCCGCGCGGCCCGGCGCGGAGGGCGGCACGCCCCGTTCGGGCACGCCGCAAGGGACGCCGCCGGGCCACGACCCGCACCGGGCGGGCGCCGAGCCCGCGCGCGAGCCGGCGCTGATGCTGCCGGGCTCGGTCGTGGTGATGGTCGCCATCATCGCCCTCGTCCAGCTCGTCCGCTCGACGTTGAGCCCGCAGCAGGACGTGGTGACACAGCTGTGGTTCGCGTTCATCCCGGCGCGCTACGCGGACAGCTTCTTTCCCTTCCCCGGCGGCCTGGGTGCCGACGTGTGGACCTTCGTGTCCTATGCGCTGCTGCACGGCTCGTGGGTGCACTTGCTGACGAACGCGGTGTGGCTGGTGGCATTCGGCAGCGCGGTCGCCCGCCGGTTCGGGCCGCTGCGCTTCTGGCTGTTTTCGGCGGCTGCGGCGGCCGGGGGCGCGGCGCTGCACCTGGCGCTCCACTTCGGCGATCCGATCCCGGTGGTGGGCGCATCCGCGGCGATTGCGGGGCAGATGGCCGCTGCCGCCCGCTTCGTGTTCGACGCCGGCGGGCCCATCGTGCTGCGCCGGCCGGGCGACGACAGCGCCTTCCGCCGCCCCGCGCGCAGTCTGGTGGACACGTTCCGAAACCGTAGCGCGTTGCTTTTCATCGTCATTTGGTTCGGCATCAACCTGGCCGTCGGGCTCGGCAGCTCGGTCTCGGGTGGCATCGCCATCGCCTGGGAGGCGCACATCGGCGGCTTCCTCGTGGGGCTCCTGCTGTTTCGTTTTTTCGACCCGGTTTCGCCACGTTGATCTCTGGTCTTATCCCTAAAATTGTGTGACGCTCGCAACTCTGACGGCAGAGGGAGGCGGACAACGATGACTGTAAAGGCGATCCTTAAGGAAAAGGGCGGTGACGTCTTCTCGATGTCTCCGGATACGACTTTGGCCGCGGTTGCGCAGGAGCTATCCAGCCGGAAGATTGGCGCGTTGTTGATCATGGAAGGCGATCGACTGGCCGGGATCTTGTCGGAACGTGACATCGTCCGTCAAATCGCGGCGACGGGCGCGGCGGCGCTCGACGCGCCCGCAGCCTCGGTCATGACCAAGTCGGTCGAGACGGCCGCCTTGGACGATCTGATCGACGACGTGATGTCGCGCATGACCACCTCGCGCTTTCGTCACATGCCGGTGGTCGAAGGCGGCCGCGTGGTCGGCCTGATCTCCATCGGCGACGTCGTGAAGCGCCGGATCGAAGCCGCCGTGCGCGAGCGTGACGAGATCCGCGACTACATCATGTCCACCTAGCGACGCGCCGCCAGGCTGCGCGAACGTGTCGGCTCCCGCGGCCGTGGGGTGCGGCCGGGCCAGGCGGCGGACGACGGCCGCGGACGACGGAGGCGGACGACGGGGGCCGGGGCACCGTGCTGAGAGACTATTTCACGCAGCTGGCCGCCGGCCGCCTGGGGCGAGGGCGGTATGTCCTGCTGTGGGTGGGGCTCATCGGCTTTCTGCTCCTCGGCATGCTGCTGATCCTGGTCGGCATGGGCGTGGGGCTCGGCGTCGCCAGCGGTGAGTTCGCTACCATGCCCGAGCGCATCGCCGACGCCATCGGCCTGCCGGCGATCGTGGCGTTGATCGTGCTGGCGCTCGCCGCCGTCTTCGCCAACCTCAACATCGTCGCCAAGCGCGCGCGTGACACGGGGCTCCCCGGGTGGCTGGTCGCGGTGGTCTATCTCCTGATCTCGGGCGGCGGCTCGCAGGCGGGGGAGAGCGGCAGCGTCGGCGGCCTCGGCCTCCTCCTCATGCTGATCCTTGCCGTGATCCCGACCGACCAGTTCCGCCGCCGCGGGCCGACCGGCTGAGCCGGCCCCGCGCGGTGAGCGTCCGGTCAGTCGACCCGCTGGAGCGCGCCGTCCGCCCCGAGCGCGCGGTAGAAGCACGAGCGCGCGCCGGTGTGGCAGGCGCCGCCGTCACCCCCGACCGTGACGCGCAGCACCAGCGCGTCCTGATCGCAGTCGACGAGGATGCGGCGCACCGTCTGGATCTGGCCCGACGTCTCGCCCTTTTTCCACAGCTCGCCGCGCGACCGGCTGAAATAGTGGACCTCGCCGGTGGCGATCGTGGCGGCGAGCGCCTCGCGGTCCATATGCGCGAGCATCAGGATCTCGCCCGACGCATCGTCGACCGCGACGGCGGTCACGAGCCCATCGGCGCCGAACTTGGGGCGGAAGGTGAGGCCGAGCTCCTGCTCGGCGGCATCGGTGCTGGGCAATTGAAGGCTTTCTGCGACACGTGTCACGACATATATCCGGGTCTGACGGAGGAGGGCCGTTATGCTGAGTGACCTCTACAACGACAAGATCTTGGGGCTGGCTGCAAATATCGAGCGGCTGGGCCGGCTCGACGCGCCCGACGCTTCCGCCACGCACCGCTCGCGGCTGTGCGGCAGTCAGGTCACCGTCGACCTCACGATGAAGGACGGCCGCGTCACCGACTTCGCCCACGACGTGAAGGCCTGTGCGCTCGGCCAGGCGTCCTCCTCCATCATGGCGCGCCATGTCATCGGCGCGACGGTGGAGGAGCTCGAGGCGGTGCACGACCAGATGGAGGCGATGCTGAAGGAGAACGGTCCGCCGCCGACCGGCGATCGCTGGGAGGAGCTGAAGTATCTGGAGCCGGTGCGCGATCACAAATCCCGCCATGCCTCCACCATGCTGACCTTCGGCGCCACGCTGGAGGCGGCGCGCAAGGCCGCCGACGTCGCCGAGGCGGCGTGAGGCCGGCCACGGCGCTGCTGCGCGGGGCCGTCGCCGTCTATCGGGTGCTGCTGTCGCCCATCATGGGCCGGCAGTGCCGCTATCTGCCCACCTGCTCGCAATATGCCGACGAGGCGTTGAAGCGTTACGGCGCGTGGACCGGGGCATGGCTGACGCTGGCGCGGATCCTGCGCTGCAATCCCTTCGGCGCCGCCGGCTACGACCCGGTCCCGGACCTGCCGCCGGACGCTGGACGCCGCCCCTGGCGCCACGCCCGCTGGACCGCGCGCCACATGGACCCCGACACCCGCCTCGACAGCCGCTAGAGCGAGACATCTCCTAAGTGACCGGGCAGTCCGTCACGTCGAGCTCGATGTCGACGCGGCTGGTGCTCTCGTAGGCGAGCCCCTCCAGGTTCACGTAGAGGGTGCGCCCGTTCAGCGTGATGTCGGCATCGCTCACGGGCAGTGTCGTCGTGCGGGTGTCGACGCGGGCGGTGTTGAAGATCAGGCAATCGGGCGTGAACGAGAGGACGTAGCCGTTGAACGTGGCGTCCGCAATCAGGCCGGGCGGGGATGGCGTGAAGCTGATCTCGATACGGTGGGCGGAGATGTCGACCGTGACGGGCACGACGTCGAGCCCGTTCTGCACGCCTTCGGGGATCAGCCCGAACTCGACCTGCTCGGTGATCGTCGCCGTATGGACGAGGCCCTGGTAGCGCGGGTGCCGGGGGTCGTCGTAGGCGAGCACGTTGAACGCGGCCGTGCGGCCGATCAGCGAGTCGGCCGCGGCGGGGACGGCGGCACCAAAGGCCAGGATGGCGACGAGGCCGAGCGGGACGCGGTGAGGCATGGACCCTCCGAGAGGAACACCCGGAGGGCGTTCGGCCGGGGCAAACTAGCGCGTGCCCGTCCCGGCGTCGAACGTTCGACCGTGCCGTGATGCGGTCAGCGGCCGTGGCGGGCGATGTTGGCCTGCTCGCGCGGCGGGGCCATCAGCGTCATCGCGGCGTAGAACGCGCGCCGCAGGGACCGGGAGGAGAGAACATACAAGATCATCGGATCGGGCTTTCGGCTGGGGTTGGCGGCATCACCTGCCGCTGAAGAGCACATGGGGCGTCGACGCCCGGTTGTGCACCAAAGATGTGCGATATCTGCCGCGCAAAAGTGCATAGCGCCGTCCGCATGAGCCGTCCGCTCGGCCGCGCCGGCCCCGGCGTGTGGATCGTCGGGACGAAGCGCGCCGCGTGGTGGGAGTGTGGCGCCGGGCGGTGTATGGGTGGGCGACTGCGGCGAAGCGAGGGTCTGGCGATCCGGGGCAGGGCGGCGGCTCGGGAGGGCAGTGTTGAGCGATAGCGACGATACATCCGTGGATCTGAAGGCGGCTCTCGAGGAGCGCTATCTCGCCTACGCGCTGTCGACGATCATGCACCGCGCGTTGCCGGACGTGCGCGACGGCATGAAGCCGGTCCACCGGCGCATCCTCTTCGCCATGCGCCAGCTGCGGCTGGACCCGGGGCAGGCCTTCAAGAAGTCCGCCCGTGTGGTCGGCGACGTGATCGGTAAATATCACCCGCACGGCGACACCGCGGTCTACGATGCGCTGGTGCGCCTCGCGCAGGACTTCGCGGTGCGCTACCCGCTGGTCGACGGGCAGGGCAATTTCGGCACCGTCGACGGCGACGGCGCCGCCGCCATGCGCTACACCGAGGCGCGCATGACCGACGTCGCACGCCTCCTGCTCGACGGGCTCGACGAGGACGCGGTCGACTTTCGCGACACCTACGACGGCTCCGAGCGCGAGCCGGTGGTGCTGCCGGGGGGCTTCCCCAACCTGCTGGCCAACGGCGCCTCCGGCATCGCGGTCGGCATGGCGACCAACGTGCCGCCGCACAACGCGGCCGAGATCGCCGAGGCGGCGCTGCACCTCATCAAGCACCCGAGCGCCCGGCTGGAGACGCTGTTCGACCCGCAGAACGGTCCCATCATGGGGCCCGACTTTCCGACCGGCGGCGTCGTCGTCGAGAGTGCGTCGTCGATGGCCGAGGCCTACCGCACCGGGCGCGGCGGCTTCCGCACCCGCGCCCGCTGGGAGACGGAGGATCTCGGCCGCGGGACCTGGCAGATCATCGTCACCGAGATCCCCTACCAGGTGCAGAAATCGCGCCTGATCGAGCGGATCGCCGAACTCTTGGACCAGAAGAAGCTGCCGCTGCTGGCCGACGTGCGCGACGAGAGCGCGGAGGACATCCGCATCGTCCTGGAGCCGCGCGCCAAGACCGTGGACGGCACGGTGCTCATGGAAAGCCTCTTCCGCGTCACCGATCTCGAGACGCGCATCTCGCTCAACATGAACATCCTGATGGGCGGGCAGGTGCCCCGCGTTGTCGGCCTGATCGAGGTCATCCAGGCCTGGCTCGACCATCTGAAGGAGGTCGCCGTCCGGCGGGCGCAGCATCGGCTGGAGAAGGTGGTTCACCGCCTGGAGATCCTGGCCGGCTTCCTCATCGTCTACCTCGACCTCGACCGGGTGATTGCGATCATCCGCTACGAGGACCACCCCAAGGAGCAGCTGATCGAGGTCTTCGAGCTGACCGACGTGCAGGCCGAGGCGATCCTCAACATGCGCCTGCGGTCGCTGCGCAAGCTCGAAGAGATGGAGATCCGCAAGGAGCACGAGTCGCTGACCGCCGAGCGGGCGAGGCTCGAAGAGCTGCTCGGCTCGGACGACAAGCAGTGGCAGAAGGTCGCCGGAACGGTGCGGGAGGTGAAGAAGCTCTTCGGCCCCGACACCCCGCTCGGCAAGCGCCGCACGACCTTCGGCGACGCGCCGACGACGATCAGCCCCGACATCGTCGCCGAGGCGATGATCGAGCGCGAGCCGGTCACGGTCGTTCTGTCGCAGAAGGGCTGGGTGCGGGCGCTGCGCGGCCATACCGACGACTTCGAGAAGCTGGCTTTCCGCCAGGACGACCAGATGGGCTCGTGGTTCCACGCCCAGACCACCGACAAGTTGCTAGTGCTCGCCAGCGACGGCCGCGTCTACACCCTGGGGGCCGACAAGCTGCCCGGCGGGCGCGGCCACGGCGAGCCGCTGCGGCTGATCCTCGAACTGTCCGGCGGGGTCGAGATCTCGGCGATGTTCGTCTACCAGGCGGACGCGCAATGGCTGATCGCCTCGAAGGTGGGCCGCGGGTTCATCGTCGGCGGGGACGATCTCATCGGCAACACCAAGCGCGGGCGGCAGGTCATGTCGCCGGCGGACGGGGACATCGCGATGCTGGCGGTGCGGGCGGACGGCGACCATGTCGCGGTGATCGGCGAGAACCGCAAACTCCTGGTGTTCCCGATCGAGCAGGTGCCGACACTCGCCCGCGGCCGGGGCGTGCGGCTGCAGCGCTACAAGGACGGCGGCCTATCGGACATCAAGACCTTCGTCGGCGCGGACGGGCTGACCTGGCGCGACAAGTCCGGGCGCGAGCACCGCCGCACGATGGACGACCTCGCCGACTGGCGCGGCGAGCGCGCCTCGGCCGGCCGCATGGCGCCCCAGGGCATGCCCCGCACGAACAAGTTCCGCTGAGGCCGGCGCGCAGGGGCGCCGGCTCGCGTGCCGGTCGTGCGGCGGTGGATCAGTCCGCCGGGCCCGAGTGGTCGGCGCCGCGCAGGAAGTTGATGATCCCGGAGAAGTCGCGCCCGCCTTCGCCCAGCTGGTCGAACAGCTTGTAGAGCTGCCGGGCCTCGGCGCCGAGGGGGGTGGCCGCGCCGGAGGAGAGGGCGGCGTCCTGCGCCAAGGTGAGGTCCTTCAGCATCAGCTCCGCCGAGAAGCCGGGGGTGTAGCCTTTGTTGGCGGGTGAGGTCGGCACCGGGCCGGGCACCGGGCAGTAGGTCGTCAGCGACCAGCACTGGCCGGACGAGGTCGACGCCACGTCGTAGAGGGCCTGGTGCGACAGGCCGAGCTTCTCGGCCAGGACGAAGGCCTCGGCGACGCCGATCATCGAGATGCCGAGGATCATGTTGTTGCAGATCTTCGCCGCCTGGCCGGCGCCCGGATCGCCGCAATGGACCACCTTCTTGCCCATCGCCTCCAGCACCGGCCCGCCGACGGCGAAGGCGGACTTGGAGCCGCCGACCATGAACGTCAGCGTGCCGGCTTCCGCACCACCGGTGCCGCCGGAGACCGGGGCGTCCAGCGTCAGGCGGCCGCGCCCCTCGACGAGGGCGTGCGCCTCGCGGGCGCTGGCGACGTCGATGGTGGAGCAGTCGACCAGGAGGGCCCCGTCCTCGGCGAGGCCCGCCAGCTCGCCCCAGACGGCGGTGACGTGCCGGCCGGCGGGCAGCATGGTGATGATGATCCTGGCGCCTTCCACGGCGGTCGCCACGGACGAGGCGACGGCGAGGCCGCGCGCCTTGGCGTCGTCGCAGGCCTTCGTGGAGAGGTCGAAGACGACGACGTCGTACCCCGCCTCGGCGAGGTTGGCGGCCATCGGGCCCCCCATGTTGCCCACGCCGATGAATGCCGTTTTCTCGGCCATTGTGGTTCCTCCTGAAGTGTGGGCGCGGCTCAGCGGCCGGCGGTCAGCGACCGGGCGATGATGAGGCGCATGATCTCGTTGGTGCCTTCGAGGATCTGGTGGACCCTCAGGTCGCGCACGATCTTCTCGATCCCGTATTCGGACAAATAGCCGTAACCGCCGTGGAGTTGCAGCGCCTGGTTGGCGACGTCGGAGCCCGCGTCGGTGACGAAGCGCTTGGCCATGGCGCAGAGCTTGGTGGCGTCGGGCGCCTTGGCGTCGAGCGCGGCGGCGGCGCGCCACAGGAAGGTGCGGGCGGCCTCCAGCTCGGTCGCCATGTCGGCGAGGCGGAATTGCAGGGCCTGGAATTCGTTGAGCGCACTGCCGAAGGCCCGCCGCTCGGCCATGTAGGCGAGCGTCTTGTCGAGTGCGGCCTGTGCCCCGCCCAGCGAGCAGGCGGCGATGTTGAGCCGCCCGCCGTCGAGCCCGGCCATCGCGATCTTGAAACCGACGCCCTCTTCGCCCAACCGGGCCGAGGGGGGGACGCGCGCGCCGTCCATCACCACGGTGCGGGTCGGTTGCGCGTTCCACCCCATCTTGCGCTCGTTGGCGCCGAACGACAGCCCCGGCGTGTCGCCCGGCACCAGGAAGGTCGAGATGCCACGCGGCCCGTCCTCCCCCGTGCGCGCCATGACGACGTAGAGCCCCGAGGCGCCGGCGCCGGAAATGAACTGCTTCTGCCCGTCGAGGACGTAATCGTCGCCCTCGCGCCGGGCGCGGGTCTTGAGGGCGGCCGCGTCGGAGCCGGCTGCGGGCTCGGTGAGGCAGTAGCTCGCCAGGGTCTCCATCGTGGCGAGCCCCGGAATCCACTCCCGGCGCTGCTCCTCGTTGCCGAAGCGGTCGATCATCCAGGCGCACATGTTGTGGATCGAGATGTAGGCCGACACGGTGGGGCAGCCGGTGGCGAGCGCCTCGAAGACGATCGCCGCGTCGAGCCGGGACAGGGCCGACCCGCCGACGTCCTCGGCGACGTAGATCGCGCCGAAGCCCAAGGCGGCCGCCGCGCGCAGCGTCTCGACCGGGAAGGTCTTCGTCTCGTCCCACTCCAGCGCGTGGGGGGCGATCTCGCTGGCGGCGAACTCGGAGGCCATCTCGCGGATGGCCTCCTGCTCTTCGGTGGGGGTGAAACCGATCACCGCCGTCAGCCCATTGTCGGGATGACGAACTCGGCACCCTCCTTCACGCCCGAGGGCCAGCGGGAGGTGACGGTCTTGGTCTTGGTGTAGAAGCGCACCGAATCCGGCCCATGCTGGTTGAGGTCGCCGAAGCCGGAGCGCTTCCAGCCGCCGAAGGTGTGGTAGGCGACCGGCACCGGGATCGGCACGTTGACCCCCACCATGCCGACCTGCACGCGGGACACGAAATCGCGCGCCGCATCGCCGTCGCGGGTGAAGATGGCGACGCCGTTGCCGTACTCGTGGTCGGTGGCGAGGGCGAGCGCGTCCTCGTAGGTCTTGGCGCGCAGCACGGAGAGGACGGGACCGAAGATCTCCTGCTTGTAGATCTCCATGTCCGGCGTCACCTCGTCGAACAGGCAGCCGCCGATGAAGAAGCCGTTCTCGTAGCCCTGCATCTTGAAGTCGCGCCCGTCGACGGCGAGCTTGGCGCCTTCCTCGACCCCCTTGTCGATCAGCCCGCGCACGCGCTTGACCGCCGCGGCGGTCACCAGCGGGCCGTAGTCGGCGGCCATGTCGGTGGAGGGGCCGATCTTCAGCGCCTCGACGCGGGGGATCATCTTCTCCATCAGCCGGTCGGCCGTCGCCTCGCCCACCGGCACCGCGGCCGAGATCGCCATGCAGCGCTCGCCGGCCGAGCCGTAGCCGGCGCCAATCAGCGCGTCGACGGTCTGGTCCATGTCGGCGTCGGGCATGATGATGGCGTGGTTCTTGGCGCCGCCGAAGCACTGGGCGCGTTTGCCCGTCTTCGCCGCCTCGGCATAGATGTACTGGGCGATGTCGGACGAGCCGACGAAGCCGACGGCGGCGATGTCGGGGTCGGTCAGGATCGCGTCGACGGCCGTCTTGTCGCCGTTGACGACGTTGAGGACGCCCTTCGGCAGCCCCGCCTCGACGAAGAGCTCGGCGAGGCGCATCGGCACCGACGGGTCGCGCTCGGACGGCTTGAGGATGAAGGCGTTGCCGCAGGCGAGGGCGGGGGCGCACTTCCACAGCGGGATCATGGCGGGGAAGTTGAACGGGGTGATGCCGGCCACCACGCCGAGCGGCTGGCGCAGGGAGTAGACGTCGATCCCAGGTCCGGCGCCCTCGGTATACTCGCCCTTCAGGAGGTGCGGGATACCGCACGCGAACTCGACGACTTCGAGGCCGCGCTGGATGTCGCCGCGTGCGTCCGGCACCGTCTTGCCGTGCTCGCTGGCGAGGAGTTTGGCGAGGTCCTCGAACTCGTCCTGCACCAGTTGCAGGAACTTCATCATCACGCGGGCGCGCCGCTGCGGGTTCTGCGCCGCCCAGTCCGGTTGCGCGGCCTTGGCGTTCTCGACCGCCTGACGCAGCTCCTCGGTGCCGGCGAGCGCGACCTGCGCCTGCACGTCACCGGTCGACGGGTTGAAGACGTCCGCCGTGCGCCCGCTGCGCCCGGCGACCCGCTGGCCGCCGATAAAATGCCCGATCTCGCGCATATCCGTCCCTCATTGCTTTGCTTTTGTCGAAGCCTTGCACGCAGCGATGCACAGCCATAGGCTCACAAGATCACATCCGGTGTGCGTAAATCCACATGCAGCCCTCCTTCGACTGGGATCTGTTGCAGTCCTTCCTGGCGATCGCCCGTGCGGGGACGCTCACCGAAGCCGCGCGCCGGATGGGCGCGGATCACTCCACCTTGAGCCGCCGGCTCGCCGCCCTGGAGCGCGCGCTGGAGACCAAGTTGTTCGACCGGGGCAGCAGCGGCTATGCGCTGACGCCCGACGGCCTCGCCCTATTGCGCCACGCCGAGACGATCGAGAGCACCATGCTCTCGATCCAGTCCGACGTCGGAACGGCGCGCACGGAAGCGTCGGGCGTGGTGCGGATCGGCGCACCCGACGGGTTCGGCACCGCCATCCTGTCGCCCGCGATCGGCCGCTTGCAGCGCGATCACCCCAATCTCGAGATTCAGCTCGTCGCCCTGCCGCGCAACTTCTCCACCTCGCGGCGCGAGGCGGACATCGCGATCGGCCTCTCCAGTCCCGACCGCGGCCGCCTGCACGTGCGCCGCCTGACGGACTACGAGCTGGGCGTCTACGCCGCCGCTGCGCAGGCGCCGCGCTGGGCCGGCCTCGCCGAGCCGCAGGACCTCGCCCGCGCCCCCTTCGTCAGCTACATCGACGACCTGATCTTCGCCCCCGAGCTCGACTATCTGCCGGCGATCGCCAAGGGCATCCGCCCGCGCCTGACGAGCTCCAACCTCCTCGCCCAGAAGGAGGCGGCCGCGGCGGGCGCGGGGCTGTGCGTGCTGCCCTGCTTCCTCGCCGACGACGACCCGCGCCTGACGCGCATCATGCCCCGGCGCGTCGCGCTGACGCGGACCTTCTACATGGTCGTCCACAGCGACACCCGCGACCTCGCCCGCGTGCGCCTTACGGCGGACTTCATCGCCGAGGAGGTGCGGCGTCAGGCGGGGCGCTTCCTCCCGGCGGGGCCGGCGCCATGCGGGGTCGCGGCAGCCGAGCGCACGGCGTGAGACGCGGCCGCGGGACGGGACGCCCCCCGAGCGCCGCCGGGCGGGCAGGGCGGCGCCATAGGCCCACCATATAGCCCTGCACGATATCGCGATGCGGCCGATTGCCCCGGCACTTGCGGCATGCGAGACAAGAGCCGAAAGGCACCCCCATGAGCACCATCACACCCGATGCTGCTGCCGCCCCCCGTGACGACAGCGTTCCCCGCACCACCCTCGCCGTTCTGGTCGCCCTCAGCATCTGCCACGGCCTCAACGACACCATGCAGTCGCTCCTTCCGGCCATCTATCCGCTGCTGCGGGAGAACTACGCGCTGACCTTCACCGAAGTCGGCATCATCCACTGCGCCTTCATGGCGACGGCCTCGCTGCTGCAACCCGCCGTCGGCATCGCCACCGACAAGCGGCCGGTGTTCCACATCGCGACGCTCGGCATGGCCGCCAGCCTCGTCGGGCTCGTGGTGCTCGCCTACGCCGGGGATTATTCGCTGCTCCTCATCGGCGCGATGCTGATCGGCGTCGGCTCGTCGATCTTCCATCCGGACAGCTCGCGCACGGCCCGCGCCGCCTCGGGCGGTCGCTTCGGTTTCGCGCAATCGCTGTTCCAGGTCGGCGGCAATACCGGCACAGCCATCGGCCCGCTGCTGGCAGCCTTCGTCGTGCTGCCGTTCGGGCAGGCGAGCCTCGCCTGGTTCGGCGTGCTGGCGATGATCGGCATGGTGCTGCTCTTCAACACCGGGTCGTGGGCCAAGCGCGAGCACGTGCGCGTCGCCAGCCGGCCCAAGCCGGTGAAGGCGCCCATCGCGCCCCCCGGCCGGGTGCCGCTGCTGATCGCGATGCTGGGGATCCTGGTGATCTCCAAGCACGTCTACATGGCCTCGCTCGGCGGCTACTACACGTTCTACCTCATCGAGACCTTCGACCTCGGCGTCGGTCAGTCGCAGATGATGCTGTTCCTGTTCCTCGCCGCCGTCGCGGCCGGCACCTTCGCCGGCGGGCCGATCGGCGACCGCATCGGCCGCAAGGCGGTGATCGTCGGCTCGATCCTGGGCGTCCTGCCGTTCAGCCTGGCGATGCCGCACGCGGGCCTGGTCGGCACCGCGGTGCTGAGCGCCTGTGCCGGGTTCATCCTGGCCTCGGCCTTCTCGGCGATCCTCGTCTATGCGCAGCAGCTCGTGCCGGGGCGCGTCGGGCTGGTCTCGGGGCTCTTCTTCGGCTTCGCGTTCGGCGTCGGCGGTATCGGCGCGGCGCTGCTGGGCATGCTGGCGGACGCCTACGGCATCACGTTCGTCTACCAGGTGTGCTCGGTGCTGCCGCTGGCCGGTGTCATCGCCATCTTCCTGCCGGCCGAGCCGCGCTCGGCCTAGCGTCGGCGGGAGGCGGCCGGCGCGGCCTCCCGAGACGGTCCGGCATCAGAGAGAATTTCCCACCCCCACCGACGAGAGGGTCGTGACGGGCATGCGACCCGCTCGGCCGACGAGAAGGACGATGGCATGTACGATCTCATTCTGAAGGGCGGCCGCGTCGTCGATCCGGCGTCAGGGCTCGACGGGATGGCCGACGTCGCCTTCGCGGACGGCAAGGTCGCCGCCGTCGGACCCGACATCGACCCCGCCGGCGCCCCGGTGCGCGACGTCACCGGCCGTATCGTCACCCCCGGCCTGATCGACTTTCACACCCACGTCTACTGGGGCGGCACCTCGCTCGGCGTCGACGCCGAGCGGATCGCGCGGCGCAGCGGCACGACGACCTTCATCGACGCGGGCAGCGCCGGCGCGGGCAACTTCCCGGGGTTCCGCGCCCACGTGATCGAGCGCGTCGCGCCGCGGATCCTCGCCTACGTCAACATCTCCTTCCCCGGCATCTACGGTTTTTCCAAGAACGTGATGGTGGGGGAGTGCGGCGACATGCGCCTCGTCCACCCGCACGAATGCCTGGCGGCCGCCAGGGACAACCGCGACATCGTCGTCGGCATCAAGGCGCGCATCGGCGCCAAGGCGGGCGGCATGTCCGGCATGGCGCCGCTGCATCTGGCGCTCGAGGTGGCGGACAAGCTGGACCTGCCGGTGATGGCGCACATCGACAACGCGCCGCCGAGCCAGAAGGAGGTGATCGAGGTGCTGCGCCCCGGTGACGTCCTGACCCACTGCTTCCGCCCGTGGCCCAACGCGCCGATCGACGGCAAGCGCAACGTGCGGGCCGAGGTGCTGGCCGCCCGCGAGCGCGGCGTCATCTTCGACATCGGCCACGGGCAGGGCGGCTTCTCGTTCGATTCCACGCGCACGATGTTCGACGAAGGCATTTATCCCGACATCATCTCGTCCGACGTGCACATCCTGTGCGTCGACGGGCCGGCGCACGACGTGCTGGCGGTGATGTCGAAGTTCATGGCGCTGGGGATGGCGCTGGGCGACGTGGTGCGGTGCGTGACGGCCAACCCGGCGGCGGCGCTGCGCCGGCCGGAACTCGGCTCGCTCGCCGTCGGCACGCCGGGCGATGCCACGGTGCTGGAGCTGCGCGACGAGCCGGTCGAGCACGTCGACGTCTCGGGCGAGCGGTTGCGGGCGGACACGCGCCTCGCAGCGTCCGGCATCGTGATCGGCGGCGCCTGGTGGGCCGACGGCGATGCCCCGGCCTGACCGCCGCGGCGACCGGGCCGCGAGGGGCGTCGGGCGATGACCTTCATACCGATCTGGGTTCTCTCGACCATCGCGGCGGCGGCGGCGCAGACCGCCCGCAACGCGATGCAGCGTCACCTCACCGCCTCGCTGGGCACGCTGGGGGCGACGCTGGTGCGCTTCCTCTACGGCCTGCCGTTCGCGCTCGTCTTCCTGGCGCTCATGGTCCTCCTCACGGGCGACCGCGTGCCGACGCCGCATGCCGAGTTCCTCGGCCTCGTCGCGCTCGCCTCGGTGGCGCAGATCGCCGGCACGGCGCTGATGCTGGCGGCAATGCGCATCACCACCTTCTCGATCACGGTGGCCTACACCAAGACCGAGCCGGTGCAGGTGGCGATCTTCGGCTTCCTGGTGCTGGGCGAGCGGCTGTCGGCGCTGTCGCTGGCGGGCATCGTCACGGCGACGGTGGGGGTCATCGTCATGTCGCAGGTTCGCGGTGCGGCGCTGGCGAAGGGGCTGGCGGCGCGGCCCGCCCTCTTCGGCCTGTCCTCGGCGGCGGGGTTTGCGGTGGCGGCGGTGCTCTTCCGCGCGGCCATCCTCTCGCTCGACGACGGCGGGCAGTTCGTGCGCGCGTCGACCACGCTGGTCTGGGCGCAGGCGATGCAGTGCGTGCTGCTGGTGGGCTGGCTGGGGCTGACGGACCGCGGCGTGATCGTGGCGACGCTCGGGGCGTGGCGCGAATCGGTGTTCGCCGGGGCGATGGGCGCGCTGGCGACGCAGTTCTGGTTCATCGGCTTCGCGCTGACGTCGACCGCCAACGTGCGCACCTTGGGCCTGGTGGAGGTGCTCTTCGCGCAGGTTGTCTCACGCCGCCTCGCCGAGACGACGAGCCCGCGCCAGATCGCCGGCATCGTCCTCGCGGTCGCCGGCGTCGCCGCCCTGATCGCCGGCCACGGCTGACGCGCGGGCGATCCTGCGAGGTGACGCGCGGGTACCGCCGACGTCGGTCGCCCCGAACCGAGCGCGAACCGCTCTAAACGTAGCAGGGGCCGTCGATCAGGGGGTGGGCCGCGATGAACTCTTCGTCGATCTCGAGACCCAGGCCCGGCCCCTGCGTGGGCCACACGCAGCCGTTCGCGTCGAGGGTGCCGACCGTGCCGCCGACGCGGTCGCGGAACGGGTTGTGCGGTGCGCAGTCGCCCTCGTAGTAGCCGGGATTGTCGATCGCGCAGAGGAGATGGATCGAGGCCGCCATGTTGATGCTGGTCAGCGAGGTGTGCGGGTTGCAGTTCATCTTCACGGTCGACACCAGCGCCGCGATGCGCAGCGTCTCGGTGAGGCCGCCGGTCTTGGAGACGTCCGGCTGCGGGACGGTGATGGCGCCTTCCTCCAGCATCTGCATGAAGTCGTAGCGCATGACGTGGTTCTCGCCGGCCGCGAGCGGGACCGTGCCCAGGGCGCGCGCCTCGCGATAGTCGCGCAGGTCGTGCGGCGGGAAGGGCTCCTCCAGCCACTCCACCGCCAGCTCCTCGTAGAGGGGCATCACCCGGCGCACGTCGCCGAGGGTGTAGCCGGTGTTGGCGTCGACCATGATCGCGATGTCGTCGCCGACCGCCTCGCGCACGGCCCGCACGCGCGGAATGTCGCGCGCGGGGCTGTCGCCGACGCGCAGTTTAAGCGCGCGGTAGCCCTGCGCCACATAGCGCAGCGCTTCCTCGGCGAGCGAGGCGGAGTCCTGCCAGCCGAGCGAGATGCCGCCGGCGTAGGCGGGACTGGGCCGCGGCGCGCCGCCGAGGATGCGGTAGAGCGGCTGGCCGAGCGCCTTGCCCTTGATGTCCCACAGGGCGATGTCGAGCCCGGAGAGCGCCATCGCCGACCCGCTGCCGAGCCCGTGGCTGGCGAGCTGCATGCGGTAGACTCGGCTCCACACACCGACGATGTCCCCCGCGTCCATGCCGACGACGATGTCCGCCAACGTCGTGTCGATCAGCTTGGCGATGGCGCCGGGACAGCGGCCATGGTGTGCCTCGCCCCATCCGGTGATGCCCTCGTCGGTGTCGACCCGCACCAGCACCGCGTCGCGCTTGACGGCCCGGCCGATGCCGAGAGTGACGTTGCCCCCCTCGGGGATGCGGAAGGAGATCGGGACCGCGGTGATTTTCGTGATTTTCATTGGCCTGCTCTTGGGCTGGGGAGATGCTGCGGGGCCTCGGATGCACCGATGAACAGGGTCGCGTGCCGTGGCCGTGCTCTCGGCGGGGGCGAGGGCGGCGGAGTCGTGCCGAAATCGCGTTTGCGCGTTGCCTTTCGGGGGGCGGGGAGTGGAGAATGTGGCCTGAAGATGGCGCCCGGCCGAACGCAGCGGCGGACGGCAGGCAAGCCGCCACAACACAGAGGGGACGTCGTGCCGACAAGTCTAGCCGAACGCTTTGCCGCAATCCTGATCGCGGCGCATCGCGAGAATTCACGCACCACCGTGGCGAAGGCGGCCGCATTCGCCGAAGAGGCGACACCGGCCGACGTGCAGGCCGTGCAGGCGCTGGTGGCCGGGGCGCTGGGCCCCGTCGGCGCATGGAAGACCGCGCCGGGCCCCGACCGGCCGATGATCGCGCCGATCTTCGCCGGTGACGTGCGCCCCTCCGGCGCCACCTTCGGGACCGACGAGATCGGCGCCTGCGGCATCGAGCTGGAGATGGCCTTCCGCCTCGACCGACCGCTGCCGCCCGTCGACGCGCCGGATTTCGCCGCGGCCCTGCGCGCGGCGGTGACGCCGATCGTCGTGATCGAGGTGGTCGACGGACGGATCGAGGATTTCACCAATTCGCCCGCCCCCGCCAAGCTGGCCGACAACCAGAGCAACGGCGGCCTGGTGCTGGGTGACACGGGGACGATCCTCGCGCCCGACGCTGCGGTGCGGCTGACCTTCGACGGTGCGGTCGCCTTCGAGGGCCGCGCCGCGCCTCCGGGGGGCGACGCCTGGGGCGCGCTGGAGCGGTTCGCGCGCCATGTCGGGACGCTGTGCGGTGGGTTCCAGGTGGGGCAGGTGCTGACGACGGGCTCGCTGACCGGCATGCCGTTCATCGCCCCCGGCACGCACGTCGAGGGCACGGTCGAGGGGCTGGGCGGTGTCACGTTGGACTACGTGGCGCGATAGGGCCGGCGCTGGAGCGACGCCGGCCGGCGCGCGGCGACGTGGCCCGCACCGGCCGGCCGCCGCCCGGGCTCGGACCGCCCCGGCTCAGACCGCGTCGGCGGTGATCGCCGCGCCGGCGCCGACGATCCGCTCGATCGCATCCGCGCCGTAACCGGCCTCGGCCAGGATCTCGCGCGTGTGCTCGCCGAGGCGCGGGGCCGGGCGTTGCACCTTCCCCGGCGTGTCGGAGAACTTGATCGGCAGGCCGATCGCCTTGGTCGGACCCGCGGTCGGATGGTCGAGCTCGACGACCATGTCGCGTGCCAGGACGTGCGGATCCTCGTGCATCTCCATGATCGACAGGACCGGGCCGGCCGGTACGCCGGCCTCTTCCATCGCCGCCAGCCACGCCTCGGTGGTGCGCGGCTTGAAGAGCGGCTCCAGCGTCGCGATCAGCACCTCGCGGTTGTCCATGCGGGCGTGACCGTTGGCGAAGCGCGGGTCGGCGGCGAGCTCCGGCGCGCCCAGCGCCGACACCAGCCGCTCCCAGTTGCTCTGGTTGGCGGCGCCGATGTTGATCCACCCGTCCGCCGTCGGGAACGCCTGGTAGGGCGCGTTCAGCGGATGGGCCGAGCCCATCGGCCCCGGCGACACGCCGGTCGCGAAGGCGATGGCGGACTGCCAGTAGGTGTGCGTGATCGCCGCTTCCAGGAGCGAGGTGTCGACCATCTGCCCCTGGCCGGTCTGCAGCTTGTGGGCGTAGGCCGACGCGCAGCCGAGCGCGGCGAGAATGCCGGCGGTGATGTCCGACACCGGGGCGCCGACCTTGACCGGCGGGCGGCCCGGCCCCTCGCCGGTGATCGCCATCAGCCCGGACATGCCCTGCGCCACGAGGTCGAACCCGCCGCGCGCCGCGTAGGGGCCGGTGCGGCCGAACCCGGAGACGGCGCAGTAGATGAGGCCGGGGTTCTCCTTGCGCAGCTCCTCGAAGCCGAGGCCGAGCTTCTCCATCGTCCCCATGCGGTAGTTCTCGATGACGACGTCGGCGTCGGCGAGGAGCAGGCGCAGCGCCGCCTTGCCCTCGTCGGACTTCAGGTCGAGGGCGATGCCGCGCTTGTTGCGGTTCATGATCATGAAGGCCGCACTCTCGCCGTTCACCTCCGGCGGGATGGTGCGGCGCGTGTCGTCGCCGTTGGGCTTCTCCACCTTGACGACGTCGGCGCCCATGTCGGCCAGCATCAGCCCGCACACCGGGCCCGCCATGATGTGCGCCAGCTCGATGACGCGCATGCCCGTCAAAGGGCCGGTCCGCTCGCTCATTTGCCTTTGAACTCCGGTTTGCGCTTGTTGAAGAAGGCGTCGAGGCCTTCGCGGAAGTCCTCGCTCATGAAGGTCATCACGACGAGGTCGTCGCCCTCGGCGTGCGGCCCGTCGATCCTGAGGCGCCGGAACGCCTCCTTGCAGGCGCGCAAGGTGAGGGGGGCGTGGCCTGCGATGTGGACGGCGAGCTCCTTCGCGCGGGCCATCAGGGCGGCATGGTCGGGCAGCACCTCGCTGACGAGGCCGGCCGCCAGCGCCTCCTGCGCACCGACGAGGCGGGAGGTGAAGATGATCTCCTTTGCCTTGGCGACGCCGATGAGGTCCTTCACGCGGGCGAAGTTCTCCATCGACAGCGTGTTGCCGAGCGTGCGGGCGATGGGGAAGCCGAACTTCAGCCCCTCGGTCGCGATGCGGATGTCGCAGCATGAAGCGATGCCCGCGCCGCCGCCGGTGCAGGCGCCGGCGATCGCGGCGATCGTCGGCACCGGGCATTTCTCCACCGCCTCGGCGACGCGACCGACGCGCTTCTCGTAGTCGAGCGCGTCCTGGGCTTTGTCGAAGGCGTGGAACTGGCTCATGTCGGTGCCGGCGGCGAAGGCCTTCTCGCCGGCACCGGTGATGATGAGGACGCGCACCGAGCCGTCCGTGGGCATTTCCTCGCACAGCTTCTGCACGCCGTCGTACATGGCGAAGGTGAAGGCGTTGCGGGCCTGCGGGCGGTTCAGCGTGAGCGTCGCGATGCCGTCCTCGATCTCGTAGATCAGATCGTCGGTGCCGGCGGTGAGGGTGGTCATGCGCTTACCTGTAGAAGAGGTCGGGAAGGAACATCGGTACCGCGGGGACGTACGTGCATAACAGCAGGACGAACAAGAGCACCGCGACGAAGAACACGTTGACCTTCGACACTTCCCAGATGTTGGCCTTGGCGATGGAGCACGAGGTGATCAGCACCGAGGCCACCGGCGGCGTCTGCTGGCCGATCGCGAGGTTGAGCGTCACCACCAGGCCGAAGTGCACCGGATCGATCCCCGCCTGATTGATCAGCGGCACGATGATGGGGATGACGAGGATGATCGCCGCCGCCGAGTGCAGGAAGAAGCCGATGATCAGGAAGAAGACGTTGAGGATCAGAAGGATGACGTATTTGTTGGACGTCAGCTCCAGCATCCCCTCGGCGATCTCCTGCGGGATGCGCGCGGAGGTGAGGTAGCCGCCCATGAGGACCGACGCCGCCACCAGGAGCATCACCACCGCCGTCTGCACGCCGCCCTCGACCATCGCGGTCTTGAGCTGGCGCCAGTCGATCTCGCGGTAGAAGATGCCGACCGCGATGGAGGCGATCACCGCCAGCCCCGCGCCCTCCGTGGCGGTGACGAAGCCGCCGAAGATGCCGCCCAGGATGATGACCGGCAGCATGAAGGCCGGCAGCGCCTCGACGAAGGTCGAGCGCAGGCGCTTCATCTGGAAGGCTTCCTCGCGCGGCAGGTTGTAGCGCTTGGCGAAGCCGTAGGCGACGCCCATCAGGCCCGCGGCGCCGAGGAGGCCGGGGACGATGCCGGCGACGAACAGCTCCTGGATCGAGGCCCCGGCCGACACGCCGTAGAGGATCATCGGGATCGACGGCGGGATGATGATCGCCAGCGAGGCCGACGAGGACGTGACCGCCGCCGCCAGCGGAGCGCTGTAGCCGCGCCGCTTCATCTCCGGGATCATGACCGAGCCGAGCGCGGCGACGTCCGCCACGGCCGAGCCGGAGATCTCGGCGAAGAAGAGCGAGACGCCGATGTTGACCATCGCGAGGCCGCCGCGCACGAACCCGATGAGGGCCGACACGAAGGCGATGATGCGCCGTGTGATGCCGGTCGAGTTCATGATGGCGCCGGCGAGCACGAACATCGGAATCGCGATCAGCGAAAACGATTGCGCGCCCGAATACATCTCGATGCCGACGATGACGAGCGACTCGATGCCGTCGGTGATCGCGATGCCGAGGATGGCCGCCAGCGACAGCGCGATGGCGATGGGCACGTTGATGCACACCATCGCCACCAGGGCGAAGAACATCAGTAGGACGATCATCGGCCGTTCTCCGTCGCGTCGGGCGTGGGGGTCGCCGCGTCGTGCTCCGGCGTCTCGCCGTGCGCCATGACGGCGTGCTCGGTGGAATGGCCGTGCATCACGTCGTACCAGTAGAACGGGAACGACAGGATCTCGGCGATGATGAAGAGGGTCGCGCCGATCGGGATGACGGACTGCGTGACCGCAACGGGCACCCAGTCGAGCGCGACGAGGGTCTCGCCCTGCAGGATGTGCAGCACTTCGAGGCCCGCCCAGGCGAGCAACGCGAAGAAGCCGATCACCAGCGCCTCCGACACGATGACCGCGACGGCGCGTGCCTTGATGGGCAGCATCAGCAACACGTCGTCGAAGCCGATGTGGCCGCGATGGAGGGCGGCGAGGGCCGCGCCGTAGTAGGTGATCCAGGCCAGCAGCACGCCGGCCACCTCGTCATACCAGGACAGGGATGCGCCGGAGTAGCGGAAGATCACCGCGACGACGACGAAGACGGTCAATAGGACCATGAGGCCGATGACGACCCAGGTCAGGAATTCGCCCATGATGCGGGCTAGCACGCGCACGTCGGCGCCTCCTCGGACGGGGGGACGGGACGAAAGGGATGAATGGGCGGCTGCGGCCACAGCCGAGCCGCCCCAGGATCAGGGTGCGTCGATCGGGATCAGGACGCGCCGCTGTCGAGCGACTGGATCTTCTTGATGAGATCTGCGCCGCCATCGACCTCTTCACCGAACTCTTCGTAGATCGCGGCCGAAGCGTCGATGAATGCCTGCTTGTTGGCCTCGTTCACCTCGACGCCGGCCTCTTCGAACTTCGCGACGAACTCCTCGTCGACCTTCGCGCCCTGCTCATAGGCGTAGTTGGAGGCCTGGAGCGCGCAGTCGGAGATCGCCGACTTGAGGTCGTCGTCCCACTTGTTCCAGTTGCGCGAGGACGTGGCGAGGTAGGCCGGGGAATACACGTGGCCGGTCATCGAGAGGTACTTCTGCACCTCCTGGAACTTGCCCGCGTAGATCTGGATCAGCGGGTTCTCCTGGCCGTCGATCACGCCGGTCTTGAGCGCGGTGAACACCTCGGAGAAGGCCATCGGCGTCGGGTTGGCGCCGTAGGCCTGGAACATCTTCACGCGCCACTGGCCCTTCGGCGTGCGCAGCTTGATGCCCTTCAGATCCTCCGGCGTGGAGACCGGCCGCACGTTGTTGGTCACGTTGCGGAAGCCGTTCTCCCAGAAGGAGATGATCTCGTAGCCCTCGTCACGGGCCGCGTCGCGGAACATGTCGCCGGCCTGGTCGCGGATGGCGCGCATGTGGTCGCGGCTCTTCACGATGTAGGGCATCTCGAAGACGCCGAACGTGTCGGACACCGAGGACATGATCGAGGACGGGATCGAGAAATCGAGCTGGCCGAGCTTCAGCTTCTGCAGCATCGATTCGTCGTTGCCGAGCTGCGAGGAGCCGAAGAGCTGCACCTCGACGTCGGCGGTCTCCTTCATGCACTTGGCGAACTCGTCGCCCGTCACGTGGTACAGCGAGCCCGGCTCGCCGACGTGGCCTAGCTTCATGGTGCTCTGCGCGCTGGCCGGCGTCAGCAGCAAGCCGAGCGCGGCGCCGGCGAGAAGTAGCTTCTTCATTGTGCGTTTCCCTGTGTTTTTGGTTGGTCGACTGTGGCCTGTGCGGGCGGCTTCTGGTGGCCGCCTCGCAAAGTTCGTCTTATGGGCGGCGGTGCCGCCGCGTCAGCCGCCTTCTTTCACGGCGGCGGTGAGGACCTCCATCGCCGCCTGCGTCCCGCCCTTGCGGTAGGGGATGCCGGCGACCTCGAACCCCATCTCCACGCCCGATAGCGTGCCCATGAGCATGAGGTCGTTGAAGTCGCCCAGATGCCCGATGCGGAACACCCGGCCCGACAGCTTCGAGAGCCCGTTGCCGAGGCTCATGTTGAAGTTCTCCAGCACCACCTTGCGGTAGTCGTCGGCGTTGTAGCCCTCCGGCAGCATCACCGCCGTCAGCGACCCGGAATAGTGGCGCGGGTTCTCGCACAGCACTTCGACGCTGCCGTTGCCGCCCCAGTGGGTGACGGCCGCGCGGGTCGCCTCGGCGTGGCGCTGGTGGCGGGCGTAGATGGTGTCGAGGCCTTCCTCGTTCATCATCGTCAGCGCTTCGTCGAGGCCGTAGAGGAGGTTGGTCGCCGGCGTGAAGGGGAAGACGCCCTTCTCGTTCGCCTCGATCATCTCGTCCCACGCCCAGAAGGAGCGCGGCAGCTTGGCGGTCTTCGACGCCTCGATCGCCTTGTCGGAAACGGCGTTGAACGACAGCCCCGGCGGCAGCATCAGCCCCTTTTGCGAGCCGCCGACGGTGACGTCGACGCCCCATTCGTCGTGGCGGAATTCGATCGAGCCCAGCGAGGAGATCGTGTCGACGAGGAGGAGGGCGGGGTGCTTGGCGGCGTCGATCGCGGCGCGGACCTCGTCGATCCGCGAGGTGCAGCCGGTGGAGGTTTCGTTGTGGACGACGCACACCGCCTTGATCTCGTGGCCCTTGTCCTCGGTGAGGCGGGCCTCGATAGCGGCGGGGTCGACACCGGAGCGCCAGTCGCCGGAGATGAACTCGGGCGTCAGGCCGAGCCGCTCGGCGAGGCGCTTCCACAGCGTCGCGAAGTGGCCAGTCTCGTACATCAGCACGCGGTCGCCCGGCGACATGGTGTTGACGAGCGCCGCCTCCCACGCGCCGGTGCCGGACGCGGGATAGATCACCACCGGGTTGGTGGTGCCGAACACCTCGCGAACGCGCACCAAAACCCCCTCGGCGAGGGCTTTGAAGTCCGGGCCGCGGTGGTCGATGGTCGGCATGTCCATCGCCCGCAGCACGCGGTCGGGGACGTTCGTCGGCCCCGGAATCTGAAGAAAATGCCGGCCAGGCATGTATGTCACAGGCTTCTCCCGCCTCGCTCCGTTCCGTCCCCAGCGCCGGCGTTGTTCACCGGTCGGCCCTTTTGCCCGCGGCGTGTTCCGCCCCTTGCGCATAAGGGCTCCTTTGGCCCAGAGTGAATAATGCATTCATTATTCCGTCAAGGGGGGGCAATTGTCGGATTTGCTGAGGCCCGGCCTGCAACGCAGACTCGAGCGTGAACTGAAGGGCGCCGCCCATCACGACGCCTTCACCCGCGGCCGCTACGCGACGGACGCCTCCATCTACCAGGTGATCCCGAGCGCCGTGGTGATTCCCCGCACGATCGAGGATCTGGGCGTGACCCTGGACGCAGCGCGGGAGGAGGGCCTGTCGGTCACGGCGCGCGGCGGCGGTTCCTCGCAATGCGGGCAGACCGTCAACTCCGGGATCGTGGTCGACTTCTCGCGCCACCTCAACCGCATCCTGGAGCTGGACGTCGCCGGCCGCCGCGCCGTGGTCGAGCCGGGCATCGTGCTCGACGAGCTGAACCGACAGCTCAAGCCGCACGGCCTGTGGTACCCGGTGGACGTGTCGACCGCCTCGCGCGCCACCATCGGCGGCATGACGGCCAACAACTCGTGCGGCGCGCGCTCGCTGCGCTACGGCATCATGCGCGACAATGTCCGCTCGATCGACGCCCTGATGGCCGACGGCACCGCCCGCCGTTTCGGCGAGATCCCCGCCGGCAGCAACGATGCGTTGACCCACGGGCTGGTGGCGCTGGGCCTGCGCGAGGCCGACGAGATCGCGGCCCGTTACCCCCAGGTTTCGCGCCGCGTCGGCGGCTACAATATCGACGCGCTGGTGCCGCGGGACGAGCCGATCAACCTCGCCCACGTCCTCGTCGGCTCGGAGGGGACGCTGGCGCTCTCCACAGCTGTCGAGATCACGCTGTGGCCGCTGCCGCCCAAGCGCAAGGCGATGATGGCGTGCCATTTCCCCACCTTCCGCGCCGCGATGGAGGCCGCGCAGCACCTCGTCGCCACCGAGCCGACCTCGGTGGAGCTGGTCGATGCCACGATGATCGGCCTCGGCCGCGAAATCGCGATGTTCGCCCGCACGCTGGACCGGTTCGTGAAGGGCGAGCCGGCGGCCCTGCTCCTGGTGGAGTTCGCCGAGGAGGACTGGGACGAGAGCGCCCGCAAGGCCGCCTCCGTGCATGACGTGATGGCCGATCTCGGCTTCGCCTTCGGCAAGGGCGGGGCACAGGAAGGCGGCGCAGTCGAGATCCTGGACGCGGGGCTGCAGGGCGCCATCGCCGAGTTCCGCCAGGCCGGCCTCAACATCATGATGTCGATGAAGGACGCCCGCAAACCGGTGTCCTTCGTGGAGGACTGCGCCGTCCCGCTCACCGACCTCGCCGACTATACCGAGCGGCTGACCGAGGTGTTCGAGCGCAACGGCACCAAGGGTACATGGTACGCGCACGCCTCCGTCGGCTGCCTGCACGTGCGCCCGGTGCTGAACCTGAAGCTGGAGCAGGACGCCAGGACCATGCGCGCCATCGCCGAGGAGGCGTTCGCGATGGTCAGAGAGTACAAGGGTTCCCACTCCGGCGAGCACGGCGACGGCATCGTCCGCTCCGAGTTCCACGAGCCGATGTACGGCTCCCGCATCGTGCGCGCCTTCGAGGAGGTGAAGGACCGGTTCGACCCGGACGGGCGGCTGAACCCCAATCGCGTCGTGCATCCGCCGAAGATGGACGACCGCACGCTGTTCCGCTACCCGCCGCACTACGGCGCGGTGGAGATGACGCCGCAGCTCGACTGGTCGGCCTGGCCGGGCGCGCTGGGCGGTTTCCAGGGCGCGGTCGAAATGTGCAACAACAACGGCGCCTGCCGGAAGACCGCCGGCGGTGCGATGTGCCCCAGCTACCGCGTCACGCGCGACGAGCGGGACGTCACGCGCGGCCGGGCCAACACGCTGCGGCTGGCGCTGTCGGGCCAGCTGGGACCGGACGCGCTGACCTCGCCGGAGATGGCCGAGACGCTGTCGCTGTGCGTCTCCTGCAAGGCCTGCAAGCGCGAGTGTCCGACCGGCGTCGACATGGCGAAGATGAAGATCGAGGTGATGGCGGCGCGGGTGAAGGCGCACGGCCTGCCGCTGAAGGACCGCCTCGTCGCCTATCTGCCGCGCTATGCCCCCGCGGCGGCCCGCGCCGGCGGGCTCCTGGCGCTGCGGGACCTTCCCGGCATCGCCGCCCTGTCGGAGCGTATCACCGGCTTCGCCGCCGGGCGCTCGCTGCCCCGCTTCCGCCGCGACTTCTTCCGCGACGCCGAGGCCGCGCGGCCCGGCGACGGCGCGAGCCCCGGCGTGGTGCTGCTGGCCGACACGTTCAACCGCTGGTTCGAGCCGGAGAATTTGCGGGCCGCCGTCAACGTGCTCGGCGCCAGCGGCGTGCCGGTCCACGCGCTGGCCGGGGAGGGCGGGCGGCCGCTGTGCTGCGGGCGCACCTACCTTGCCGCCGGCCTCGTCGACGAGGCGCGCGCCGAAGCCGGGCGCATGGTGGCGGCGCTGGCGCCCCACATGGCGGCCGGGCGCCCGGTGATCGGCCTGGAGCCCTCGTGCCTCTTCACGCTGCGCGACGAGTTCCTGTCGCTGCTGCCGGGCGCGGAGACCGCCGAGATCGCCGACAACGCCTTCCTGTTCGAGGAATGGTTCGTCGCCGCGGTGGAAGCGGGCGACATCGTGCCCCCGTTCGAGCCGCGCGCCACCAAGGCCTACATCCATGGCCACTGCCATCAGAAGGCGTTCGGGGCGTTCTCCGCCTCGCAGAAGGCGCTGGCGCTCATCCCGGAGCTTGCGGTCGAGCCCATCGAATCGAGCTGTTGCGGCATGGCCGGCGCGTTCGGCTACGCCGCCGAGACGGCCGACGTGTCGCGCGCGATGGGCGAGCTGTCGCTTCTGCCGGCGGTGCGGGCGGCGGAGGCGGACGCCATCATCGTCGCCGACGGGACGTCCTGTCGCCACCAGATCCACGACGGGGCGGCGCGCGAGGCGATCCACGTCGCGCGTGTCCTGGAGAGCGCCTTGCCACGCGCCGAGCCGGCATAGAATGGAGGAACCGCATGAACACCCATGATGCTCTGCTCGTTCGCCCGCCGCTGTCGATGGAACTGGCCGAGCACATTCGCTCGATGATCATGGCCGGCGACCTGAAGGACGACCAGAAGGTGCCGGAGAAGGCGCTGTGCGAGCGCTTCGGCGTCTCCCGCACGCCGTTGCGCGAGGCGCTGAAGATCCTCTCGGCGGAAGGATACATCCAGCTCGTCCCCAACCGCGGCGCGCGGGTCTGCGGGCTGACGGTGGAAGAGGTGGAGCAGGGCTTCCCGGTGATCGCCACCTTGGAGGGCCTTTCGGGCGAGCTGGCGGTGAAGTTTGCCACCGACGCGGAGATCGCCGCCATCGCCGACATGAACGCGCGCATGCGCGTCGCCTACGAGGCGGGTGACCTGACGGGATATTTCGAGCTGAACCAGGCGATCCACCACGCGCTGCTGGATGCGGCGCGCAACCCGATCCTGTCGCAGCATCACCGCATGCTGTCGCAGCGGATGCGCCGCGCGCGCTTCATCTCCAACATCAGCCCGGTGCGTTGGCGCAAGGCGATGGAGGAGCACGACCTCATCCTCGACGCCTTGCACAAGCGCGACGGAGAGCGGCTGAGCCGCATCCTGAAGCGCCACCTGGAGGCCAAGATACAGACCGTGAAAGCCGCGATCCTCGCGGCGCAACAGGGGACGGACTACTAGATGCATCCAGGGGCTCTCCTATCGGCGGCGGCCACAGCGCGCGTCCGCGTGGCGGTGATCGGCACGGGCGACTTCGGTCGTTCCTTCGTCTTCCAGTCGACCGGTACGCCGGGGCTTGAAGTCGTCGCCGTGTGCGATACGGACGGTGACGCTGCCACCAACGCGCTCGCTCGTGCGGGGATCGCTTCCGACCGCGTCGTCACCGCGACGACCTCGAGCGATGCCAAGGCTGCAGCGCAGGCGGGCAAGCTGGTTTCGACCTGCGACGTCGCGTTGCTCGCGGACGTTGACGTCGATGTCGTGGTTGAGGCGACGGGCAACGCTGAGGCGGCTGCACGTCATGCCCGCGAGGCGATCGCTGCCGGACGGCATGTGGTGATGGTCTCCAAGGAGGCCGACAGCGTGGTGGGGGCGCTGCTGGCGGCGGAAGCCTCGGCGGCGGGCGTCGTCTACACCCCGGTCGACGGGGATCAGCCGGCGCTCCTCATTCAGAAGGTGTTGTGGGCGAAAATCTGCGGGATGGAGCTGATCTGCGCCGCGAAGGCCAGTGAATACGACTTCGTGTGGGACGAGGCCGCGGGCACCGTGAGTTGCTTGGACCGAACAGTCAGTGTCCCCGACTTCGGCTCGCTTTGGCAGATGACGACGCCATCCGAAATCGTCGCGGCGCGCTCGACCATGCTGGCGGGGCTACCGCAGCACACTGTCGCGGACCAAACCGAGATGGCAATCGTCGCCAACGCCCTTGAACTGGAGGTGGATACGCCCGCCTTCCACGCGCCGATCGCCCGTGTCACCGAAATCGCCGACATACTGACCACGAAGGCGCGCGGAGGCATCCTGGATCACAGCGGCGTGGTCGACGTCGTGAACTTGCTCCGCCGGCCGGACGAGTTCAGCCTCGCGGGTGGCGTCTTTGTGGTGGTGGCGTGCGACGACGAGCGGACTTGGGAGATGTTGGCACGCAAAGGTCACTTGGTCAGCCGTGACCGCCGCTCCGCGGTCATCCCTGAGCCGGTGCACCTCCTCGGCGTGCAGTCGGCAACGACTGTGCTTCTGGCGGCGGTGGAGCGTCGTTCGTCCGGATCTGGAACGCAGACGGCCAAATTCGACGTCGTTGCCCGTGCCAACAAGCCGATTCCCGCCGGAACGGTGCTGACGCCGAACGGCGCTCACCATAGCATCGACGGTCTCGATGGTCGCCTGGTGCCGGCGGGTCCGGTGCGGGGCGATGCACCGGTCCCGTTTCATATGGCCTCCGGCTGCACCTTGGCGGCGAACCTCAGCGCTGGCGAGGATCTGACACTGGCACACCTCCACGCCCCACAGGCGTCCACTTTGTGGGCGATGCGGCGAGAGATGGACGCCCGCTTCTGGGGCGACTGAACCGGGCTCGGCCCACCGGCTCGGCAGCCGCGGGGCCGGCGTCAGCGGGCGGCGCGGGCGGCGAGGTCGGTAAAGAGGGCGGGGTCGTAGTGGCGGAAGGCGGTCTCGTCGCGGGCCTCCTGGACGCCGCGCTCCTTGGCGACCTTCTCGACGCCGTCGACGTAGGTCGCGGCCTTCACCCGCTTCACGGCCTTGCGCAGATTGGGGCCGTAGTCGGGCGTGCCGTAGAGACCGAGCACTTTCTCCGCCTCGCGCACCGGGTGGGCGACGAGGTCCTCGTAGGCGATTACCACGCGCGAGGCGCGCTCACCGCGCACCCAGCGGTCCATGAAGCCGCGGTAGGTCGGCAGCATCGCCTCGGCGTAGGCGCGGAAGGTGGCCGGCGTGTCGGGCTCGGCGCTCTTGTGGATGTGCATCTCGTATTGGGAGACGGCCGAAGGCAGGAAGCCGCGATACTGGACGACGAGGCCGAGGCCCTCCGGAACGACCGCGGTCAGGTCGAAGTCGTGCTGCTTGGACATGTGGACGAGGCCGCCGCGGCGGCAGGGAAAGGCCCCGCAGCAGGGCGAGTTGGCCAGCCCCTTGGGCACGAAGTGCTCGCAGTAGCCGAACAGAGGTCCGTAGGTCCCCTGCAGCAGGCGCACCAGGAGATGGTGCCCCGAGCGCGGCCAGCTCACGTTGGCGACGTAGGGGAGCGGCGTCGCGGGGTAGTAGCCGCGGGTCTTCTGCGTCGGATCCGCCGTCGCGCGGCGCGGCCAGAGTTTCATCGCGCGCTCAGGTCGTGACGTCGGTGTCGGTCGTCTCGCCGAGCTCGGCGAAGAAGGCGGCGTCGTAGTAGCGGAACTGCGTGATGTCCCGCCGGTCGGCGATGCCGGCGCCGGCGAGCTTCTTCTCGCCCCCGTCGGCGAAGGTGAGGCCGTCGATCGTGGCGATCACCTCCTCCATGCGCCCCGCGCAATCGGCCGCGTCGAACAGGTCGAGCACCTGGCGCATCTTGCGGGACGGCTCGGCGGTGAACGCCTCGTAGGGGAGGAGGAGGCGGTTGGTGCGCGGACGGCGCACCCAGCGCTCGAGGAAGCGCTCGTAGTCCTCGGCCTTGTGCCGGGCGAAGCGGCGAAATTCCTCGGCACTGTCGACGAGGCCGGGCGAGGTCGCCGCGCGCTGGTCCCAGTGCGAGACGAGGGAGGGCAGGAAGGCGCGGTACTGCACGATGAGGAGGTGGTCGTCCGGCAGCTCGGCGTCGAACTTGAAGTCGTGCTGCTTGGACATGCTGACGATGTCGGTCCGCCGGCAGGGGAAGGCGCCGCAGCAGGGCGAATTCTCGACCTTGGAGGGGGTATAGTACTCGCAGTACCCGAACCAGCCCTCGAACGTCTCGGTCAGGATGCGGGCGAGCAGGACGTGGCCGGAGCGCGGCCAGCTGACGTTGGCGACGTAGGGCAGGCGTCGCGCCGGCCGGAAGCCCGGCACGCGGGGCGGACGGGGGCGCAGCGGCGCGCTCGGCGTGCCACCGCCGTTCGGGATATGCTCGGTCATCCGGCGCGTCTCACAGGGCGTCCGCGTCTATCCGCGCGACCAGCCCTTGGGGCCCAGTCGCTCCTGCGGTTGGAAGCGGGTCTTGTAGGCCATCTTGTCCGACCCATCGACCCAGTAGCCGAGGTAAACGTACGGCAGCCCGATCTCCTTGGCGCGCATGATATGGTCGAGGATCATGTAGGTGCCGAGCGAGGTGGCTCGCCGTTCGGGCTCGTAGAACGAATAGACCATCGACAGGCCGTCGGTCAGCAGGTCCGTCAGCGCGCAGCCGGCGAGGGGGCCGCGGGTGCGCCCGCCCGGCTCGCGGTACTCGAAGATGCGCGTGTCGACGTGCGTGTCCTCGACCATCATCGCATAGTCGAGGACGGTCATGTCGGCCATGCCGCCGTCGGCGTGGCGGGTGTCGAGATAGGCGCGGAAGACGCTGTATTGCTCGGACGAGGGGAGCGGCTGCCGCTCGCGCCGTTCGAGGTCCTTGTTCTCGCGCCAGACGCGCTTGAGCGAGCGCGTCCACTCGAACTCGTCGACCACGACGCGCACGGAGATGCAGGCGCGGCATCCCTCGCAGGCGGGGCGGTAGGCGATGTTCTGCGAGCGACGGAACCCGCCCTGGGTGAGGAGGTCGTTCAACGCCTCGGCCCGCTCGCCGACGAGATGGGTGAAGACCTTCCGCTCGTAACGCTCGGGCAGATACGGGCAGGGGGACGGTGCCGTCAGATAGAACTGCGGATGCTCGGACAAGCGGCGGACGGTGACCCGGCGCCGCGGACGAGCCGGAGCCTCCCGTTCGGCTTCGGCCGTCGCGTCGTGGTCGAAACGGTCGTTCGACTTCACCATGAGCTGAGGGACGCCTCCGCCATTACGTTCGGTCGCCGATCGCGACCGCTAAAGACCGTACCACCAGGGGCCGATGATTGAGAATGCCCCCCATAATAACAGAACCAACGGACCGCCCGCGACCATAAAGTCCCGATAGCGATAATGGCCGGGACCCATGACGAGAAGGTTCGTCTGGTACGCCACCGGCGTCGCGAACGAGGCGTTGGCCGCGAGGATGACTGTGACGACGAAGGGTTCGGCCGGCAAGCCCAAGCTTGCCGCGATTCCGATCGCGATGGGGGTGAACAGGACCGCCGCGGCGTTGTTGGTCATGATGTTGGTCGTCAGCGCGATCAACATGAAGAGCGCCGACATGACGACCCCGGGCGGTGCGCCGGCCAGCAGGCTGAGCAGCCCGTGGGCGATCGTCTCCGCCCCGCCGGTCGCCGTCAGCGCGTTGGACGAGGCGATCGCCGCGGCGATCAGCATGATGATGCGCCCGTCCACCACGCGCGCGGCCTGGCGGGTGTTGAGGCAGCGTGTCGCAAGCATGGCGAAGGCGCCGAGCACCGCGGCTGCGGCGATCGGCATGATCCCCGACGCGGCCGACAGCACCACCGACAGGAAGACCGCGATGGCGGCGGGCGCGTGGCGGCGCGCCGGCACGTCCGCCGCCGTCCAGTCGATCAGCAGCACGTCGCGATTGCCGCGCAGCTCCTCGATCGCCTTGCGCGGGCCGGCGAAGAGCAGCACGTCGCCGGCCTCCATCCGGATGTCGACCATCGGCATGCGCGGCATGCGCGAGCGACGCTCGATGGCGAGCACCACGCACCCCACCTCGCCGCGGAAGCCGGACTGCGCCACCGTGCGGCCGATCAGGCGCGAGCCGGGCGCGACGATGGCCTCCGCCAGGGTGACGACGCCGAGCGGCTTGTCCTCGCCGCTCTCCTTGCCCATCACGGCGGACTTGGTGGAGAGGGCGCGCTCCAGCGCCGGCCGCGTCGCCGCCACGATGACGATGTCGCCCGGCTGGAGCTTGACGTTCTCGAACGGGGGCAGGTGCGGTCGCTCGCCGCGCTGGACCAGCCGCACGGTCATGTCCTGGAGCTGAGGGAACATTCCCTGCTTGCTCTCCGCCC
This sequence comes from Acuticoccus sp. I52.16.1, assembly GCF_022865125.1. NCBI lineage: Bacteria > Pseudomonadati > Pseudomonadota > Alphaproteobacteria > Hyphomicrobiales > Amorphaceae > Acuticoccus > Acuticoccus sp. I52.16.1. The sequence continues at coordinate 4,081,118 of NZ_CP094828.1, forward strand.
CCACCAGCGGGTGGCCGGCGCGGATCGGGATCTCGGCGATGAACTGCTTGCCGCCGGAGGCCCGCATGGCCTCGGCCATGGTGCGGTTCTCGCGCAGGAGCAGCGGCATGACGCCGAGGACATAAGGCAGGCCGATGCCGGCGATGATCAGCCCGATCGGCGTGAACGAGAAGAAGGAGAGGTCCACCGCTCCCGAATCGCGCGCGACATTGGCGGCGAGGAGGTTGGTCGACGAGCCGATCAGCGTCGTCATGCCGCCGAGGATGGTGACGAAGGAGAGCGGCATCAAAAAGCGCGAGCCGGTCGACTTCAGCGCCGAGGCGAGCGTGGCGATGATCGGGATGAACATCACCACCACCGGCGTGTTGTTGAGGAAGGCCGACAGGGCGGCGATCGACACGAAGGTGACGCAGATGCCGATGCTGCCGTGCTTGACCACCCAGCGCACCAGGATCTGCGCCGGCCGCTCCAGCGCATCGGTGTGGAAAAGTCCCTGGCCGACCACCAGCAGCGCGACGATGGTGATGAGGCCGGAGTTGGCAAATCCCGACAGGATCTCGCCGACGTTGAACTCGCCATGCCCGGCGGGCAGGCCGATCACCGCGAACATCGCGATATAGGCCGCCAGCACGCCGAGGCTGATGGCCTCGATCGAGTAGCGTTCGGTGGCGTAGAGTATGGTGGATACGGCGATGACGAGGAGGGTCCCCACCATCGCGAGATCGGCTTCCATCTAGGCGAAGGCTCGCGTCATGACTGTGTCATCGGCGGTTTTGGCGCACCGGGGCTCTGCTCGTCAAAGCACGACGCGCCGGCGCGCCGCGTCCGGATGACGACGTGCGCGGTGGACTTTGGACCTGCCGTCAATCGCAGGTCCCCTCGAATTGTCCCGTCACGAGGTCCATTCCCTCTCCCTTTTTGCCACAGTGTTCTGCCATGCCGCGGCGCGCGAGGCTATCGCGCCTGTGGGTGGGCGTGGCGTGCGGGTCGGGATCGGCCGGGGCGTGGGCGGTCTCGATGGCGGCGGTGGCGGGTGTCGCGGCGGTCATGGCGTGGCCTCAGAAGCGCCCGTCGACGTGCTCGGTGAGGCGGACCGGCAGCCCCGCCGCGCGCACCGCTTCGACGATGCGCTGGGTGTGCGCGTCGTCCCGCGTCTCGATGGTGAGGCGGATGGAGGTCTCGCGCGCCAGGTGGGTGAGGGTGAGACGATTGTGCGTGACTTCGAGGATGTTGCCGCCGGCCCGCCCGACCGCGGAGGTGATCCGGGCCAGCAGCCCCGGCTCGTCCGGATAGTCGGATTCGATGGCGATGATGCGCCCGGCGCGGGTCAGCTCGCGCACCATGATCGAGGCGGCGATGCGCGGGTCGATGTTGCCGCCGCACAATACGAGGCCGACGTTGAGGCCGCGGAAGAGGTCCGGCTCGGCGAGGAGCGCGGCGAGGCCCGCGGCGCCGGCCCCTTCGGCCATCGTCTTCTGCAGCGTCAGGTAGGCGTTGACGGCCCATTCCAGCGTCGGCTCGTCGACCAGGATCACCCTTTCTACCAGCGCGGCGATGATCGGCAGCGTGACCTTGCCGATGGTCTTGACCGCGATGCCCTCGGCGATGGTGGACCCGCCGCACCGGCCCGGCTCGCCCCGCAGCGCCGCGTAGCAGGAGGGGAAGAGCTTGGCCTCCACGCCGACGATGCGGATCTCCGGCTTGATCGCCTTGGCGGCGGTGGCGATGCCGGCGATCAGCCCGCCCCCGCCGATCGGCACGACGATGACGTCGAGTTCGGGCACGGCCTCCAGCATCTCGAAGCCGATGGTGCCCTGGCCGGCGACGATGCGAGGGTCGTCGTAGGGGTGGATCAGCAGGCGGCCTTCGGCGGCGGCGATTTCGGCGCAGGCCTCGGCGCTCTCGGCGATGGTCTCGCCGGCGAGCACCACGCGCGCGCCGTAGCCCTCGGTGGCGTTGACCTTCACGAAGGGCGTCCGCTCCGGCATCACGATGACGGCGGAGATGCCGAGCTGGGCCGCGTGGTAGGCCACTGCCTGGGCGTGGTTGCCGGCGGACATGGCGATGACGCCGCCGCGTCGCTCCGCCTCCGTCAGCGAGGTGAGCTTGTTGTAGGCGCCACGCTCCTTGAACGAGGCGGTCGGCTGAAGGTTCTCGTACTTGACGAAGATGTTGGCGCCCGTCAGCTGCGACAGGCGCGGCGCGGCGAGGCAGGGCGTCTTCAGCGCCACGCCGTCGAGCCGGCGCGCGGCCTCGCGGATGGCCTCCGCGGTGATCGCGGGCGGCGGGGCGGCGGTGGCGGACGAGGGCGCGGCGGCCTCCATCGGCTGGGTCAGCCGGCGGCGAGGCGGCGCGCGGCGCGCGGCGCGTGGTAGGTGAGGATCCCGTCGGCCCCGGCGCGCTTGAAGGCCATCAGGCTCTCCATCATCGCCCGCTCGCCGTCGAGCCAGCCGTTGGCGGCTGCGGCCTCGATCATGGCGTATTCGCCCGACACCATGTAGGCGAAGGTCGGCACGGCGAACCTCTCGCGCACCCGGCGCACCACGTCGAGGTAGGGCATGCCGGGCTTCACCATGACCATGTCGGCCGCCTCGTCGAGGTCGAGGGCGACCTCGCGCATCGCCTCGTCGCCGTTGGCGGGGTCGAGCTGGTAGGTCCGCTTGTCGCCCTTGAGGGCGCCGGATGCGCCGACCGCGTCGCGGAACGGGCCGTAGAAGGCGGAGGCGAACTTCGCCGCGTAGGCCATGATGAGGACGTTCTCGTGCCCCGCCTCGTCGAGCGCGGTGCGGATGGCGCCGATGCGCCCGTCCATCATGTCCGAGGGGGCGATGATGTGGCAGCCGGCCTCGACCTGCGTCAGCGCCTGACGGATCAGCGCCTCGACCGTGACGTCGTTCATGATCTCGTCGCCGACCATGATGCCGTCGTGGCCATGGCTGGTGTAGGGGTCGAGGGCGACGTCGGTCATGATGCCGACGGAGGGGGCGCGGCGGGCGATCTCGCGGCACGAGCGGCAGACGAGATTGTCGGCGTTGTAGGCCTCGCTGCCGGCCTCGTCGCGCTTGTCCGGGCCGGTGTAGGGGAAGAGGGCGACGGCGGGGATTTTCAGCGCGGCGGCCTCTTCGGCGGCGGCGCCGACCTCGTCGACCGACAGGCGGAAGACGCCGGGCATCGACGGCACCGGCTCGCGCACGCCGCGACCCTCGGTCACGAACAGCGGCCAGATCAGGTCGTCGACGGTGAGCGTGTTCTCGCGCACCAGGCGGCGCGACCAGTCGGCCCGCCGCGTGCGCCGCATGCGCCGGCCTTTGAGCACGCCAGCAACGTCGACAGGACCGCCGCTGATCGTGCGGGGATCGATATCCATGACTTGCCTCTTCAGCACCGCTCGAAGCCGGACTTTAGCGGATGGCGCCGGTTCCCGTCCACGCGCTTGGCGCCGGTGCTACTAGATCGGGCTGAGGCCCTGCATGCGGCTGGTGATCTGGAAATAGAGGAAGAGCCCGGCGACACCGACGAGCGTGCCGGCGGCGTCCAGCACCGGCAGGGTCAGGGCGCGGGACCGTAGCAGACGGCGCGCGGCGGCCTCGGCCGCATCGTCGATCCGGGCGGTGGCGGGCGTGCGGTCGGTCGGCGGGGCGGGCGAAGCAACGGCACATAAGGTCACACGAATTTCGACGGCACATGACGAGCCCCGCGGCGGCGCCGCGCGGGCCGAAGGCGCCCCTTGCCCTGAAAATCACGCGCGCCATCATCAACGATGCACTTCAGCTTCGCCGCGGTGGCCGCTATGTCGTGGGTCGAACCCTTGCGGCGCCGCCGCCTGGAATCGCCCGGCCACCCGAGTTTGGAAGGCACGACCGACACCATGCGCGTAACCACAGTCCGCCCCCCTGCGGGAGCCTGCGAGCGATGAGCGATATCCTGTTCGAGACCGTCGGCCGCGCCGGGCTGATCACGCTCAACCGCCCCAAGGCGCTGAATGCGCTGACCGAGGCGATGGTCCTGGAACTGGGCGAGGCGCTCGACGAATGGGCCGCGGACGACCGCATCGCCCGTGTGGCGATCCGCGGCGAGGGGCCGAAGGCGTTCTGCGCCGGGGGCGATATCCGCTCCGTCTACGACCGGCGCGCCGGTGCGATCGACTTCTTCGCCAACGAGTACCGCACCAACAACCGCATCGCCGGCTTCCGGAAGCCGTATGTGTCGTTGATCCATGGCGTGTGCATGGGGGGCGGCGTCGGCCTTTCGGCGCACGGGCCGTACCGCGTCGCCAACGAGACGCTGACCTTCGCGATGCCCGAGACGGCGATCGGCCTCTTTCCGGACGTCGGCGCCACGCACCTGCTGTCTCGCATGGCGGACGAGGCGGGGATGTGGCTCGGCCTCACAGGCCACCGCATCAAGCGGGACCTCGCCGCGGACGTCGGCTACGTGACGCACCCGGTGGAGGGCTCGCTCGACGCCGCCCTGGACCGCGTCGCCCACGGGCGCGACCTCGGCACGGCGTTGGACGAGCTGGTCGTCGAGATCGAGCCGATGCCGAAGGCGGACCGCAAGGTGATGGGCGAGGCGTTCGCCGCCGAGAGCGTCGTTGCGGTGCTGGACCGGCTGGAGGCGGCGGAGAGCGAGTTCGCGGCGGCCGCGGCGGGCGAGATCCGGCAGCGTTCGCCCACGAGCCTCGCCATCACGTTCGAACAGATCCGCCGGGCGGCGAAGCTCGACCCGGCGGGGGTGCTGGAGATGGACTTCGCGATCGTCGGCCGCGTCCTCGACGGGCACGACCTCTACGAGGGGGTCCGCGCGGTGCTGATCGACAAGGACCAGGCCCCCCAGTGGGACCCGGCGGACATCGAGAAGGTGGACCCGGCCGACATCGCGGCCCACTTCGTGACCGGCCCGCACGGCACGCTGGGGCTGAAGGCGGGCGGTGGCGAGCGTCCCGACCAAGCGTCGTCGCATGCGTCCTGACGAACCGACGCCGCCGGACACCCCGCCCGAGGGCGAGGCCAGGCCGAAAGCCGCGCGCGGGCTGATGCGCACGCGGTCCGCCGAGCCGCCGGCCGACGCCGCGCCGGCGGACGCCACGCCCGAGCCCCCGGCGCCGAGCGACACCGCGTCCGCCGACGCACAACAGGGCGGCGAGCCTCGCCGTGCGGCGCAGCGTGGCGACACGCCGGCGCGGCGGGAGGCTGCCGCGGCGGCACGGGCGACCGGCGCGGCCCGGCCCCCCCGGCCGACCGGCGAGGCGGCCAAGGCAGCGCCGGGCCAGCGCACCACCCTCGCGCTGCCGCCCCCCGCCGATCCGGCGAAGGCCCAGGCCCCCGCGCGCCCGACCAAGGGCGGCGGGGCGGATGCACCGGCCCGCGCGCAGCTTCCCGCCAAGGCGCAGCTGCCCGCCGGCACCGGCCAGGCCAAGCCCGCCCCCGCGAAACCCGGCGCGAAGGCGTCGCCCCGCGACGCCCGCCCGCCGCGCCGCACCGTCTCGCGCACGGCGCCGATGTCGCTGGCGGCGATCCACGCGGCGATGGCCGGACACCAGGAGGGGCACGACCCGGTCCGCCTCGCCATCGACGTCGTCGTCAAGATCGCCTCGGTGGTGTGGCTGGCGGGGGCGGTGATCGTGTGGATCCGCCTTCTGGGCTATTCGGAGGACGCGCTCGTCGCCAGCTGGCACGAGCCGGGCGGGCCGTGGATCTCGACCGCGATCGCCGCGGTGACGATGCCGGTGATCTCGGTGGGGCTCTGGCTGTCGGCCTCGTGGGGCGTCGTCTTGTGGTCCAGCGCGGTGCTGGCGGCGATCATCTCCACCATCGTCAATCCCCAGGCGGTGCCCTTCGGCATGCTGGCGCTGGTCGCCAACGTCGCCGGACTGGCGCTGGCGTGCGGGCTCGCCGCCGTCAAAGGCTGGAGCCAGCGCAGCCGAAACCGCTGAGTGGCGGCGTCGGCGGGCGGTCCGGGGCGCCCAAATAGGGGCTGCGGCGCCTTGTGACGATAATACCACGAGAATTGCGTTCACCTTTGGTTAACGCTGCGGCTTAAGGACCGCTTTAACGCCTCGCGCCAACCTCGCGGAAAAGCGCCCGAACGGGCCGATAACCAAGAGGCAGACCCATGAACTTAGTGGTGCGGCAGACGGACTGTGACAGGGTGATGGATGCACCCGTCACCCCACGAGGAAACGATGCGTACGTGGAGGCGATCCGGCTGATCGAACGCGCGCACCGCCGTTTCCTCGACGTGGTCAAGGACGAACTCGACCGGGTCGGCCGGGACGAGGTGAACAACGTGCAGGCGGTGCTCCTGCACAACCTGGGCGAGGAGGAGCTGACCCCCTCCGAGCTGAAGACGCGGGGCTACTATCTGGGCTCCAACGTCTCCTACAATCTCAAGAAGCTGAACGAGCTGGGCTACCTGCAACAGCGCAAGTCCAACCGCGACCGGCGCACGGTGCGCATCTCCGTCACCGAGAAGGGCTCCGAGGTTGCCGCGCTGGTCGACAACCTGATCAACCGGCACATGCAGTCGCTGGGGCCGATCGGCGGCGTCGAGGCCGAGCAGCTCGACCAGGCGACGCAGACACTGAAGCGGCTCGACCGGTTCTGGAAGGATCAGGTGCTCTACCGCCTCTGACGGGGCGCGCGAGGGCGGGCGCGGTGCCGAACCGGCCGCGCGCCGCGGGACATCGAGAGGGCTCGCGGGGCGGTCGACGCCGGCGAGCCCTCTGCTTTTTGCGCCGGGGCGGCGGCGGGCCGCGGGCTGAGACCGAGGGTCGCAGGCCTCCATCGCGCCGGAAAACGTTGTTCGTTCACCATTTGCGTGGTACCGCGACATCTGTTCCGTGAGTTTCGGGGGGTCGCGTGACTTCAATGGCACGTCGTTCGGTGTGCGCCCGATGGGGTGTATTTGGGCTCGGTCTGGCCGTGATGGCCTTTAGCGGAGCCGCATCGGCGCAGGACATCGGGCAGAGCCCGCTCGCCGCGCTCAGGGACTACAAGCATCAGGCCGAATGGTCCGACCGGTTCGACGCGACGCTGCCGGAAGTGCGCGCCGTCAACTCGCTGTATCCGACCCTGTCGCCCGAGGCGCTGGGTCGCATGCAGATGGCGATCGAACAGTACCGCTCCATCGCCGCGTCCGGCGGATGGCCGACGGTCAACTCTCCCAAGCAGGCGCTGCAACTGGGCGCGCGGGACGGCAACGTGCCGACGCTGCGCCAGCGGCTGATCATCACCGGCGACCTTCAGGAGCGCGGCGGCCGACAGGACGTCTACGATTCCTATGTCGCCGCCGCGGTGCGCCGCTTCCAGCTGCGCCACGGCCTGCCGGCGAGCGGTGTGCTCGACGCGCCGACGCTGATCGCGATGAACGTGCCGGTGCACGTGCGCCTGCGCCAGCTCGAGACCAACCTCGGCCGCATCCAGGAGCGCGGGCAGGGGCTGGGCGACCGCTATGTGCTGGTGAACATCCCCGCCGCCGAGATCGAGGCGGTGGAGAACGGGCGCGTGCGCTCGCGGCATACGGCGGTGGTCGGCAAGGTCGACCGGCCGAGCCCGATTCTCACTTCGCGCGTCCACGAGATCAACTTCAACCCGTACTGGACCGTGCCGGTCTCCATCGTGCGGCGCGACCTGATCCCGAAGATGCAGAACGACCCGTCCTACCTCGCCAACCAGAAGATCCACATCTTCAAGTGGGGCGACGAGACGCGCGAGTACGCCTACACCGAGATCGACTGGAACACCGACGAGGCGACCCAGTACATGTTCCGCCAGGAGCCGGGCGAGCTGAACTCGCTGGGCACGGTGAAGATCAACTTCCACAACCAGCACCAGGTCTACCTGCACGACACCCCGCAGAAGGGCCTCTTCGGCGAGGGGGCGCGGTTCCACTCCTCCGGCTGCGTGCGGGTCCAGAACGTGCGCGAGCTGATCACGTGGTTGCTGGCGCCGAACGGCTGGGACCGCCAGCAGGTCGACGCGGTGATCCGCAACGGCGAGCGGCTGGACGTGCCGGTCGACCTGAAGACGCCGATCCTGTTCGCCTACATCACCGCCTGGGTGAACGCGGACGGTGTGGTCCACTTCCGCGACGACATCTACAACCGCGACGGCGCCGAGACGCTGGCCTACAGCGCCTCCAACACGGTGCGCTGATCGCGCCGAATGCGCCGATGCGCGCGAGACGGGACGCCCGCCGGCACCGGGTCGGCCGCGTCCCGCCCGACCCGGGCCGACGCGAAGAGTGCGGCGATGTGACGAGCCCGGCGATGTGACATGGAAGCGAGGCGCACCGGCCGGTGCGCCTCGCTTCTTGCGTTTGCGGCGCCTCTCAATGCCAGGCGCCAGAGATGCGAGGCGCCGGAAGAGCGGCGCCTCCGCTCTGCGCAAGGGGCCGAGGTCCTTGCGGCGCGTGCGGCGCAGGAACCGTGGGTCCGGCTCCCCCAGCGAGTGAAGGAGAGGGCGCAGTCGTGCCACGGCAGGGTGACGGCGGCGGCGACGCCAGCGGTGGCCGCGGCGGAGATCTGCAGCGCCCGTACCGCTCCGCGTCCGCCACCGCCGCGACGTCGGCGCGCCGCAGCGTCCCGCCGTAGGCGGCGACGACCGGGCGCACCAGCGGGCGCTCCAGCCAGCGGGCGAGCGGGCCGCGCTTCAGCTCGGCGACGCGGTCACTCGAACGTTCGATGTCGTGATTTATATGCCGCCGCGGGCGAGGGGGGAGCGTTGCGCACCGTCGGCAGCGCCACTATGGTCCGCGCGCGCGTCACCACGCGGCGCATCTTCCGCGGCGACACGGCGTGCCGCCCGACAGTACCGAACATTGAGGAGGCGCGTATGAGCCTACGCGAAGCCGCTGAGACCCGTTCTTTCTTCGACCAGGCGCTCAGCGAGACCGATCCCGAGATCGCCCGCGCAGTGGCGTTGGAACTGGAGCGCCAGCAGAACGAGATCGAGCTGATCGCGTCCGAGAACATCGCCTCCAAGGCGGTGCTCGAGGCGCAGGGCACGGTCCTGACGAACAAGTACGCAGAGGGTTATCCGGGCCGGCGCTACTACGGTGGCTGCCAGTTCGTGGACATCGCCGAGGAACTGGCGATCGACCGGGTGAAGCGCCTGTTCGGCTGCGACTTCGCCAACGTGCAGGCCAACTCCGGCAGCCAGGCCAACCAGGCGGTGCTGCTGGCCTGCGCCAAGCCGGGTGACACGCTGCTCGGCATGGGGCTCGACGCCGGCGGCCACCTCACCCACGGCGCCAAGGTCAACCTGTCCGGCAAGTGGTTCGACGCGGTCGCCTACGGGGTCGATCCGGCCACCGGCCTCATCGACTACGACCAGGTCGCGGCGCTCGCCGCCGAGCACAAGCCGAGCGTCATCATCGCCGGCGGCTCGGCCTACTCGCGCCTGATCGACTTCGCCAAGTTCCGCCAGATCGCCGACAGCGTGGGCGCGGTCTTCCACGTCGACATGGCGCACTTCGCCGGGCTCGTCGCGGGCGGGGTGATCCCGAGCCCGTTCCCGCACGCCCACGTCGTCACGTCGACCACGCACAAGACGCTGCGCGGCCCGCGCGGCGGCATCGTCCTGACCAACGACGCGGACATGGCCAAGAAGATCAACTCGGCGATCTTCCCCGGCCTCCAGGGCGGGCCGCTGATGCACGTGATCGCCGCCAAGGCGGTGGCCTTCCACGAGGCGCTGCAGCCGGCCTACAAGGCCTATGCGCATCAGGTGGTGGAGAACGCCAAGGCCTTCGCCGAGGCGCTGAAGGGCCACGGCTTCGAGGTCGTCTCCAACGGGACCGACACGCACGTGATCCTCGTCGACCTGCGGCCCAAGCGGGTCACCGGCAAGGACGCGGAGAAGGGGCTCGGCCTGTCGTCGATCACCACCAACAAGAACGGCGTGCCGAACGATCCGCAGAAGCCGATGGTGACGTCCGGCATCCGCGTCGGCACCCCGGCGTGCACGACGCGCGGCTTCGGCGTGGCCGAGTTCCAGGACGTGGCGCGGATGATCGCCGAGGTGGTCGACGCGATGGACCAGGGCGGCAACGTCGACGAGGCGGTGTCGAAGAGGGTGAAGGACGAAGCGCACGCGCTGACCGCGCGCTTCCCGATCTACGCCGAGTAGACGGTGCGCTGCCCGTACTGCGGGGCCGACAACAGCCAGGTGAAGGAATCGCGACCCTCCGAGGAGGGGGCCGCGATCCGGCGCCGCCGCGCCTGCACGGTGTGCGGCGGCCGGTTCACCACGTTCGAGCGGGTGCAGTTGCGCGAGCTGACCGTGGCGAAGCGCTCCGGCAAGCGCGAGCCGTTCGACCGGGACAAGCTGGCCCGCTCCATCCAGATCGCGACGCGCAAGCGCTGCGTGGACGGGGACGTTCTCGAGCGGATGATTTCGGGGCTGGTGCGCCAGCTCGAAGCCGGCGGCGAGAGCGAGGTCACGGCGGCCGAGATCGGTGACCGGGTGATGGAGGCGCTGAAGGGGATCGACGATGTCGCTTACGTGCGGTTCGCGTCCGTCTACCGCAACTTCTCCGAGGCGCGCGACTTCGAGGCGTTCGTCACCGAGCTGGCACAGAATGTGGGCCAGGGCCGCGGCGCCGCCGGGGCGGACGAGCCGTCAGACCGGGGCGACCCCGAGGCTCCATAGGAGCACATAGGCCGGGACGAGGGCGGCGGCGATGCGGGCGAGACCCCCCGGCTCGGCGAACGGGGAGGGCAGGCGCGGGACCGCCAGTGCGGCGCGATGAGCGCCGATGACGAGGACCAGCGCGACGACCATGTCGTCCACGCGGGACAGACCGCCGGCCGTGTCGGGCACGAGGTCCTGCGTGGTGGCGACGTAGAGGCAGGCGAGGACGAGCGCGACCGGTCCGCCGGCCACGCGCAGACCCTCGAGCACGAAGAGCCAGAAGAGGCTCGCCAGGCTCTCCAGCAGGTAGGCGAGCCAGACGAGGTGCGCGTCGAAGCGGACCGTCAGCACGAGGCTGACGGCGAGCAGGAGGCCGGCACGCGAGGCGAACTCGGTGTGCGCGGCGACGGCGGCGGCGTCCACGGCGGCATCCACGGCCGCCCAGGCGAGCGCCAGCGCGGCAGCCAGTGCCAGCGCGACGGCCCTGGTCCGTGTCAATGCGCCGGCGCGCTTTATGAAGATGGCCCAATCGGTCACGGGATCAGTATGGTTTCGAGACCTTGCTGATTGAAGATGGGATTATATTAAATTTGGAACTATTCGAGGCTCGAAACGGTCAGGATGACGACACCCACATGGCCGCGGCGCTATCCATTGGGCGACAAGGGAACGGCCGAACGGCGCCCAATCCATCCGTCGGCGCGGTCGTCGTAAAGGACGGGGCTGTCGTGGGGCTGGGGCGGACGGCGGACAGCGGGCGGCCGCACGCGGAGGTGGTCGCGCTGGCGCAGGCGGGGGAGGCGGCGCGCGGCGCGACGCTCTACTGCACGCTGGAGCCCTGCTCGCACTTCGGCAAGAGCCCGCCTTGCGCGGACGCGGTGATCGCCGCCGGCATCGCCCGCGCGGTCGTCGCGATCGAGGATCCCAACCCGGACGTCGCCGGCCGCGGCACGCGGCGCATGCGGGAGGCGGGGATCGAGGTGTCGGTCGGGCTCGGTGCGGCGGCGGCGCGGCGCGACATGGCCGGACACCTGACGCGAATGCGCCTCGGCCGCCCGCACGTGACGTTGAAACTCGCGGTCTCGGCGGACGGCGGGATCGGGCGGCGCGGGTCGGGGCAGGTGGCGATCTCTGGGGCGGCCTCGCGCCGCAGGGTCCACCTGATGCGCGCCGAGCACGACGCGATCGGCATCGGCGTCGGCACGGTGCTGGCCGACGACCCGGCGCTGACGTGCCGCCTGCCGGGAATGGCCGCGCTCTCGCCGCACCGCCTGGTGTTCGACACCGAGGCTCGCACGCCGCCGACCGCGGCGGTGTTCGCGGGGCCGGCAAAGGCGCTGGGCGGGGTGCGCGCAGGCACGGCGGCGGTGGCGGCGGCGGCGCCGACGATCCTGACGGCGGCCGACGCGGACGCGGTGCGCCTCGACGCGCTGCGGGCGGTGGGCGCTGCGGTCATGGCAGTGCCGCGCGGAGCGGGGGGGCGGCTCGACCTCGCGGCGGCGCTGGCGGCGCTCGGCGCCGCGGGGGTGACGACGCTTCTCGTCGAAGGCGGGGCCGTTCTCGCCGAGGCCCTGTGGGCGGCCGACCTCGTCGACGCGGCGGTCTGGATCGAGGGGCCGCGGGCGATCGGCGGTGCGCTGGTGCGTCCGTTCGGCGGAGAGGGCCGCGCGAGGCTTGCGGAACGGCTCGCCCTTTGCCACGTGTCTCGGGTCGGCGACGACCGATGGCTCCACTGGCAGCGATAAATGTTCACAGGCATCATAAGCGACGTCGGCACCATCACCCGGCGCGAGGCGTTCGGCGACGGGGCGCGGCTTTCCATCGCCTCGTCCTACCCGGCCGACACCATTGCGATCGGCGCCTCGATCGCCTGCGGCGGCTGCTGCCTGACGGTGACGACCCTGGCGGGCGGGGCGGACGGCGCGACCTTCAGCGTCGACGTGTCGGGCGAGACGATGGACAAGACCACCATCGGCACCTGGAACGAGGGCGACCGCATCAACCTCGAGCGATCGCTCAAAGCGGGCGACGAACTGGGCGGCCACCTCGTCTCCGGCCATGTCGACGGGCGCGCCGAGATCGTCGAGCGGATCGAGGGGGAGGAGATGACCACCTTCCGCTTTGCGCCGCCGGCGGACCTGCTGTCGCTCATCGCCCACAAGGGCTCGGTGGCGCTGGACGGCACGTCGCTCACCACGAACGAGCCGGGGGACACCTTCTCGGTGGCGATGATCCCGCACACCCTGGCCGTGACCACCTGGGCCGACCGTCAACCGGGCGATCTTGTCAACATTGAAGTCGACACGATTGCGCGGTACGTCGCCCGCCTTGTCGGCGCGCGGACAGCCGGCTGATCCGATCAGCCCACACCGCCGACCGACGAGGGCGACAGCCGCCACGCGGCGTTTCGAAGGACGACACCCATGGCTTCACGCGCGCTCATCATCGAAGCCCGCTTCTACGACGACATCGCGGACATGCTGCAGGCCGGCGCCAAGGCGGAGCTGGCCAAGCGCCGGTTCGAATCGGACGTGATCAGCGTGCCGGGGGTGCTGGAGATCGCCCCGGCGCTCTCCATGGCGCTCACCTCGGCCCGGCGGCGCGACCTGCCATACGCGCTGTTCGTGGTGCTGGGATGCGTGATCCGCGGCGAGACCTACCACTTCGAGATCGTCTCGAACGAGGGCAATCGCGCGGTGGTGGACCTGCAGGTGACCAACCGGCTGGCGCTGGGCAACGGGATTCTGACGGTGGAAACCTACGAGCAGGCGCTGGTGCGCGCGGACCCGAAGCAGAAGGACAAAGGCGGCGACGCGGCCGCCGCGGCCATCGCCCTCTACGACCTGCGCGAAGCGCTGAACCGATGAGGGCGCCGCGCAAGGACCACAAGCCCAAGCCCGCCAACAAGCGGGCGGTGGCGCGCCTCGCCGCGGTGCAGGCGCTCTATCAGATGGACGTGACCGGCGCCGGCGCGCGCGACATCGTCAAGGAATTCGAGCTTTTCCGGCTGAAGCAGGACCTCGACGGCGAGGAGCTGCGCGCCATCGACATGAACTGGTTCGACGGCATCGTCTCGGGCGTCGTGGCGCACCAGCGCGAGGTCGACGGCGCGATCGACGAGGCGTTGAAGGAGGGGTGGCCGCTGCGGCGGATCGATCTGACCTTGCGTGCGCTGCTGCGGGCGGGGACATTCGAGCTGATGTATCGCGAGGATGTGCCCATGCGGGTGATCGTGTCGGAATATGTCGAGGTGGCGAAGGCCTTCTTCGGCGAGGACGAGCCGCGGCTCACCAACGGCGTCCTCGACGCGGTGGCGAAGAAGGTGCGCCCGGAGCCGATCGGTGGCTGACACGCTGGGCGTCGTCGCGCTGGACACCGGCACGCTGACGATCTCGGCGGAGATTTCCGGCCCCACCGGCGGCCGGCCGATGATTCTGCTGCACGGCTGGCCGGACGACCCGCGCACCTGGGACGCCCTCCTGCCGGAGCTGCACGCCGCCGGCTACCGCACGATCGTGCCTTACCTTCGCGGCTTCGGGCCGACGGTGTTTCACCAGAGCGCGACCGTGTCGGGCGATCTCGAGGCGCTGGGGCAGGACGTCCTCGACCTGATGGACCGGCTGGGACTGGCCGAGGCGGTCGTGGTGGGGCACGACTGGGGGGCGCGGGCGGCCTATGTGGCCGCGCATGCGGCGCCGGAGCGGATCCGGGCGTGCGTGGCGATCTCGGTCGGCTGGGGCACCAACACGGCGGACCAGCCGCTGCCGCTGAACCAGGCGCAGGATTACTGGTATCACTGGTTCTTCGCCACACCCTACGGTGCGGCGCGGCTGCGCGAGGATCCGCGCGGGTTCGCCCGCTACATCTGGACCATCTGGATGCCGGACTTCCCCGCGGCGCTCGCCGGGTTCGAGGCGACGGCCGATGCGTTCGACAATCCCGCCTGGCCGGACGTCACCATCCACTCGTACGCGATGCGCTGGGGGAACGCGCCGGCGAACCCGCAATACGACGCGCTGCGGGCCGCGCAGCGGGCGGACCGCACGATCCGCGTGCCGACGCTGATGCTGCACGGCGGCGCCGACCCGGTCACGGCGGCGTGGACGTCCGAAGGCAAGGACGGCCTCTTCACCGGGCGCTACGAGCGGCACGTGCTCCCCGGCCTCAACCATTTTCCGACGCGCGAGGCACCGGACGCCGTGGCGCGGCACATCCTCGCCTTCCTCGGCTGATCGCGGGTGGACGAGGACGCGCTGATCGCCACCGTGTTCGCGCCGCTGGCGACCGCGGCGGGCGCCGACCGGCTCGGCGACGACGCCGCCGCCTTCGAGGGCGGGGCGGGGGACATCGTCGTCACCTGCGACGCGCTGGCGGCCGGGGTGCACTTCTTCGCCGACGATCCGCCGGCGGCGATCGCGGCCAAGGCGCTGCGCGTCAACCTCTCCGATCTCGCCGCCAAGGGGGCCGAGCCGTTCGGCTACCTGCTGGCGCTGGCGCTTCCCGCCAGTTGCGGCGAAGCGTGGGCACGTGCGTTCGCCGGCGGCCTCGCGTCGGATCAGGCGCGTTACGGCGTCTCGCTTCTGGGGGGCGACACCCTGCGCGCCTCGCCGGGGGGCGGGGCGACGATCACCGTCACCGCCTTCGGGCGCACGGGGGCCGGGGCGACGGTGCGCCGAAGGGCGGCGCGGCCGGGAGACGTGGTGGTCGTGACGGGGACGATCGGCGATGCCGCGCTCGGCCTGCAGGCGCGGATCGCCGAACCGTGGGCGATCGAGCCGCAGGACGCGGCCGCGCTGGACCGGGCCTATCTGTGGCCCGACCCGCCGGTCGCCGCGTGGCGTGCCGTGCGGGCGCATGCGGCGGCGGCGATGGACGTTTCCGACGGGCTCATCGGCGATCTCGCCAAGCTGTGCCGCGCGGCCGGTGTCGGAGCGCGGCTCGACCTCGGCGCGGTGCCGCTGTCGGCGGCGGCGCGGGCGGCGATCGCGGCGGACCCGGCGGCGTTCGACCGTGCGGTGACGGGGGGCGACGACTACCAGATCCTCGCCACGGTGCCCGGTGACAGGCTCGCCGCCTACCTCGCGGCCCTCGCCGAGGCGGGGGTCACGGCGACGGCGGTGGGCGAGATCGTCGCCGGCGAGACGCGGGTGGCGCTGACGCGCGAGGGGCGGTCGGCCGAGGTCCGCGACGGGCGCTTCCAACATTTCTGATCGCGCCCGTGTCGCGCCGTCGTCCGTTTCGGGCTGACAATCGGGGATCGCTTTTGTATCAACGCCCGGTTGTTCACGGGATTGTTTAAAGGGCTCGTATGCGTGAGATCACCATTGTCGGCTTCCCCAAGTGCGGGACGTCGGCACTGATCCGCCGCTTCGAGGAGGAGGAGGACGTTCACGTCATCCGCTCCGCCGGCGGTTCGGTGGACGCCAAATTTCCCGACCGCGCGAACCTGCCGCTCGACAAGATCATCGTTCACAAGTGCCCCTCCTACGTGCTGAAGCGGGAAGACCTCGAGCAGCTCAACGGGGAGATCGCGCCGGATGCGCAGATCGTCTTGTGCTTTCGCCGGCTGCCGCGGGTGCTCTTGTCCTGGCACAACATGCACCGGCGGATCGCGCGGACCGGGGCGCACTTGCAGCCGAACCACTTCGTCCACCGCGACCCGGAGTTCTGGGCCCATTGCTCGGTGGACGACTACTACCATCGCAGCGTCCACCGCTTCCGGATCGACATGTTCTTCGACCAGATGCTGCGCGTCTTCCCGGCCGAACGGGTGACGGTGGTGGCGCAGGAGCGGATGGCACGCTCGGTCGCCAACGTCGTCAAGCTGTTGAAGGGTGAAGCGCCGGTGGAGGACGAGACCGAGATGCACCGCGGCTACGCCGACAAGGCGCAGCTGCCGATCGAGCCGGCGGTGCTGGACGCGCTGGAGGAGAACTATCAGCGCTTCATGGCGCTGGTGGCGCAATCCAAGGTGCGTACTTTGGTCTGAGGTGTTGCGCCGCGGCGGGCCGTTCCTTGCGAAATCGGGAACATCCAGGCTTGGCTCGGGCCCTCTTTCTTGCCAGCGTCGAGGCACCCGACTAGAACCCTCGATTGACGGAGGAACCCGATGGCCAGTGAACCGACTTATTCCTTTGCGGACGAAAGCGGCAACCCGCCGCGCACCGACTATCAGGATCACGTGCGCACCTACGAGGCGTTCGTTTCCCTGACAAAGTGGGGGATCGGCACCGTTGTGGTCATCTTGATCGCTATGGCCGTCTTCCTCCTATAATACACGACGCGACACCTAAGTTCGCGACAGGAGGATACGCTTGAAGATCGCCGTTCCGGCCGAGGCCGAAGACACGCGCGTCGCTGCAACGCCCGACGTTGTGAAGCGCTACGTCAATGCCGGCGCCGAAGTTGCAATCGAGAGCGGGGCTGGCGCGGACTCGCGCGTGACCGACGAGGCGTACCGCGAGGCGGGCGCCACCATCGCCGACTCCGCCGAGGCCGCCGTCAGCGGGGCCGACATCATTCTGACCGTGCGGCGCCCGTCCGCGGCGGTGCTGGGCGCGGCCAAACGCGGCGCCTTCCTGATCGGCGCGCTCGACCCCTACGGGGACGCGGACGGGATGAAGGCGATCGCCGACGCCGGCCTCGCCGCGGTGGCGATGGAGCTGATGCCGCGCATCACCCGCGCGCAGTCCATGGACATTCTCTCCAGCCAGGCCAATCTCGCCGGCTACCAGGCGGTCATCGACGCCGCCTCGGTCTACGACCGGGCCATCCCGATGATGATGACTGCGGCGGGCACCGTCCCGGCGGCCAAGATCTTCGTGATGGGCGCGGGCGTGGCGGGCCTTCAGGCGATCGCCACGGCGCGGCGCCTGGGCGGCGCCGTCTCGGCGACCGACGTGCGGCCGGCCGCGAAGGAGCAGGTCGCCTCGCTGGGCGCCAAGTTCATCGCGGTGGAGAACGAAGAGTTCAAGGCGGCCGAGACGGCCGGCGGCTACGCCAAGGAGATGAGCGAGGACTACCGCCGGCAGCAGGCCGAGCTGGTCGCCGCGCACATCGCCAAGCAGGACATCGTCATCACGACCGCGCTCATCCCCGGCCGCCCGGCGCCGAAGCTGATCTCGGCGGCGATGGTGGCGTCGATGAACCCCGGCTCGGTGATCGTCGACCTCGCGGTGGAGCGGGGCGGCAACGTCGAGGGGGCGGTTCCGGGCGACGTGGTCACGGTGGGTCCGACGACCATCATCGGCCACACCAACATGCAGGGCCGAATCGCGGCCTCGGCCTCGCTGCTCTACGCCAAGAACCTCTACACCTTCATCGACACCGTGCTTCTCGACAAGGAGAAGGCGTTCGCCCCGAAATGGGACGACGAGCTGATGACTGCGACGCTGCTGACGAAGGACGGGGGCCTGGTGCATCCGAAGTTCGGGGGGACGGCGCCGGCAACGGCGGCGCCTCAGGCTGCAAGCTCCGCGGGCTGACACCCACAGACCAACCAGAACAGCCGTGAGCCCCGGTCGGCCCGACCGGTGTGGCGAGCAGGGAAGAGCGAATGAACGAGGACAACGCCGAAGCCGCCTTGGAGGCGGCGCGCACCGCCGCCGAAGCTGCTGCGCGGTCCAGCGACGCGGCGCAGGCGGCGACGGTCGCGGCCGACGCGGCGACGAAAGCGGCCGAGGCGTCGCACGCCGCGTCCGTCGCGGCGGAGGCCGCGGGCCATGCGGCGCAGCAGGCGGATGCGCTGGCGGTCGCCGCCAGCGCCGCCACCGCCGGGGCCATCGACCCGACGATCTTCCGCCTGGCGATCTTCGTGCTGGCGATCTTCGTCGGCTACTACGTGGTCTGGTCGGTGACGCCGGCGCTGCACACGCCGCTGATGAGCGTCACCAACGCGATCTCCTCGGTCATCGTCGTGGGCGCGCTGCTGGCCACCGGCGTCTCCTTCGCGGAGGCGGACGGGGCGTTGTGGGCCAAGGTGTTCGGCTTCATCGCGCTCATCCTGGCGTCGGTGAACATCTTCGGCGGCTTCCTCGTCACCCAGCGCATGCTGGCGATGTACAAGAAGAAGCGATGACGTCCCGCCTCTGGCGCGCGCGGGGTGGCCTGGCGGCCGCGATCGTGCGGCGCGCCGCCCCGTCCGGGCCTCACCGGTCCGGCGCGGCTCCCTTCGTTCGGCGTAGCGGGCCCCGCGCCCGCATCCACGCCGCCGCCGGCACCCATCGGCCTCACAACGACAAGAAGCGATTGGACGAGCAATGAGCCCCAACATCGCCGCCATCCTGTATCTGATCTCCGGCGTCCTGTTCATTCTGGCACTGCGCGGTCTCTCGCACCCGACGTCGAGCCGCCAGGGCAACATGTTCGGCATGATCGGCATGGCGATCGCCATCCTGACGACGCTGATCGTCGCAGCGCCGGACGTGCTGGGCTGGGTGCTGATCCTGCTGGGCGTCGGCATCGGCGGTGGCATCGGCGCCGTGATGGCGCGGCGCATCCCCATGACCGCGATGCCGCAGCTCGTCGCCGCCTTCCACTCGCTGGTGGGTCTCGCGGCCGTCTTCGTGGCGGCGGGCGCGCTCTATGCGCCGGAGGCCTTCGGCATCGGCACGCCCTTCCACATCAAGACGCTGTCGCTGGTCGAGATGGCGATCGGCGCGGCGATCGGCGCGCTGACCTTCACCGGCTCGGTCATCGCCTTCGCCAAGCTGGACGGTCGCATGTCGGGCAAGCCGATCCTGCTTCCGGCGCGCCACCTCATCAACGCCGGCCTCGCGATCGTCCTGATCCTGCTGGTGGTGTGGTTCGTCGGCGCGGACGAGATGGTGCTGCAGCAGCGCTTCCTGTTCTGGCTCATCGTGCTGGCGGCGCTGGCGCTGGGCGGGCTCATCATCATCCCGATCGGCGGGGCTGACATGCCCGTCGTCGTGTCGATGCTGAACTCGTACTCGGGCTGGGCGGCGGCCGGCATCGGTTTCACGCTGGGCAACACCGCGCTCATCATCACCGGCGCGCTGGTCGGCTCCTCTGGCGCGATCCTGTCCTACATCATGTGCAAGGGCATGAACCGCTCGTTCATCTCGGTCATCCTCGGCGGCTTCGGCGGCGAGACGGCCGGCCCCGCGGGCGACCTCGGCGACCGCACGGTCAAGCAGGGCTCGGCCGAAGACGCGGCCTACATGATGAAGAACGCCGGGTCGGTCATCATCGTGCCGGGTTACGGCATGGCGGTGGCGCAGGCCCAGCACGCTCTGCGCGAGATGGCCGACGTCCTCAAGGAGGAGGGCATCTCCGTGAAGTACGCGATCCACCCGGTCGCGGGCCGCATGCCGGGGCACATGAACGTACTCCTGGCCGAGGCGCAGGTGCCCTACGAAGACGTCTTCGAGCTGGAGGACATCAACTCGGAGTTCGCGCAGACGGACGTCGCCTTCGTCATCGGCGCCAACGACGTGACGAACCCGGCGGCGCGCGACGACCCGTCCTCGCCGATCTACGGCATGCCGATCCTCGACGTCGACAAGTCGAAGACGGTGCTGTTCGTCAAGCGCTCGTTGGGCTCGGGTTACGCCGGCATCGACAACACGTTGTTCTACAAGGACAACAACATGATGCTGTTCGGCGACGCCAAGAAGATGGTCGAAGAGATCGTCAAGGCGCTCTGACCGGCCGCGCCGCCCTCGACGGCCGGCACCCACCACCGCACCGAGGCGCCCCCGTGGCGCCTCTTTGCGTTTACGCTCGCGCGGGGCGGTATATTTGGCGGTTCGTTACGTGCGCCGGACGCTATGTTCCCATGCCGTTATCTGACTATACCATGCGCGGAATATGGCACGCGAGGGACGGGCACGCTCGGGCCGCGGGTGCGACCGGTCGCCAGTGGCGGTTGCGGCCGCGGCCGGCCGAGGCGCGTCGCGTGGCGCCCCGAGGAAGCGAAGGATCGATATGCGCATTGTGGTGATCATATGCCCGCCGGCGTTGCGGCAACGGCTGCCGGCGGCGATCGGGGAGGAGGTCGAAATCGTCACCCTTCCGGTCGAGGCGCGCAATTCCGACGTCTACGACATCGAGTTCCGGCCGGACGACGTCGTCCTCTCGATGGATCTGACGCGGCCGGGCGGCAAGCTGCCGCGGGTGGCGCTGTTGCAGCTTCCCGGCGCCGGCACCGACCGGATCGACCTCGACGCGTTGGCGCCGGAGACGAGCGTGTGCAACGTCTTCGAGCATGAGATCCCGATCGCGGAGTTCGTGCTGGCGGCGATGCTCGAATGGGAGATCCGCATCGCCGATCTGAGGGCGATGTTCACCGCCGAGAGCTGGCCCGGCCTCAGCCGTGCGCGCGGCCTGCACGGGGAACTCTACGGCAAAACGCTGGGCGTCGTCGGCTTCGGGCGCATCGGCCGGGAGGCGGCCAAGCGGGCGGCCGCGTTCGGCATGACGGTGCTCGCCGTCGCGCGGCGCCCGGACGGCGGTCCGGCCGACGAGGTGCACCCGACCGCGGCGCTCGCCGACGTGCTGCCGCGTTGCGACTACGTCCTCGACACGCTCCCCCTCGACGAGGCGACGCGCGGGATCTTCGACGGGCCGATGTTGGCGCGGATGAAGCCGACGGGGGTCATCATCAACGTCGGCCGCGGGCAGACGATCGACGAGGAGGCGCTGTTCACGGCGCTGTCGCAGAAGACCATCGGCGGGGCGATCCTGGACGTGTGGTACCAGTACGCCCGCGACCCGAGCGAGACGCCGCCGCCCTCGCGGTTCGACTTCTTCTCGCTCGACAACGTGATCCTGACGCCGCACGCCTCGGCGGTGACGGGCAGCCTGTGGGACCGCCGGGCGGCGACGATCGCGGAGAATTTCCGGCGCTTGGAGAGGGGCGAGCCGCTTCTCAACGTGGTGCGCGCGGGAACCCGCTGAGGCGGCCCCTCAGTGGCGCGCGACGGTGTCGAGGAAGCGGCTGATCGTCGACTGCAGTTCGTCCGACACGGCGGTGACTTTGCGGGCGGTGTTCTCCACCGTGACGGCCGTCTCGGCGTTGCCGACGACGGTGGTCTCCAGTTGCTCGATCCCGGTGACGGCGCGCTGGACGCTGCCGCGCGCGGCGGCGAACGCGGCCTCCAGCTCCCGACTGGCGGCGGTCTGGTCGGCGAGGGCCTCGCTGATCGCACCGGCGTCGACGTCGACCGCGCGGGCGAGATCGTCGATCTTGCCGATCTCTGCGATGGCGCGCCGGGTGGAACCGGCGATCGCGTCGATCTTGGCGACGATGGTCTCGGTCGCCTTGGCGCTCTGCTCGGCGAGGCCTTTCACTTCGGTGGCGACGACGGCGAAGCCTTTGCCCGCCTCGCCGGCGCGCGCGGCCTCGATGGTGGCGTTGAGGGCGAGGAGGTTGGTCTTCTCGGCGACGGCACGGATGACGGCGACGAGCTCGTTCATCTCGCGCGCGCCGTCGGCGAGGACGGTCACCGCCTCGGCGCTCTGGGCGGTCTGAGAGAGGACGTCGTCGGCGCGTGAGGCGGTGCCGCGGGCACGTTCCTCGATACGGGCGGCGATGCTCTCCAGTGACCGCAGCGCCGTGGCGGCACGGTCGGTCACCTCCAGCACCTCGCCGGCGGCGCCTTTGACGTCGCCGACCTTGGTGCGCCCGTCGTCGGCGCACCGGCTGACGAGCTCGGCGGTGGTGACCATGGTTGAGGTCTCGTGGGTGACCGCATCGACCGAGCGGGCGGCGTCGGCGCGGAAGCCGCCGATCAGCTCGGCGACGATGGCCTGGCGGCGGCGTTCGGCCTCGTGCTCGGCCTCCATGGTGCGCTCGACGTCGCGGGCGCGCTCCTCGGCGCGGCGTTCGGCGGACGCGGCGTCGACGATGAGGGGCTCCATCATCCGCGCGACCGGCAGCAGCACCCCCGCCTCCAGGATCACGATGAAGGCGTGCAGGAGGACGCGCACGGTGTCGGTCCCGTCGGGAAAGACGCAGTGGGGGCTGACGAAATTGAGGATGACGTGGTGGAGCGCGATCTCGGCGACGACGGTCGGGAAGATGCGCCAGTCGCACCAGCCGGCGAGGATCGCCAGCACGGCGAAGACGTAGAGGTGCAGGTCGATCTGGTAGCGCGTACCGGCGGCGGCGGCGATGATGGCGCCGGTCATGACGATGGCGCACGTGGAGATCGTCTGCCGGGCGCGGGGGCCGACGCCGCCGGTGACGATGGCGAGATGCGCGCAGCCGGCCGCGGCGAAGGCGATCGCCGTCAACAGGATGGTGAAGGCGGGCGACTGCTGCGACAGGAGGGCGATGGCGATCGCCACCGGCACGTTGGCCCACAGGAAGGCGACCAGCGCGCGGCCGAACTTGCGCCGCACCGGCAGCAGCGGATCCGGCGCGGACGCGGGCTGCGCCGTGCCGCCGGGGTCGATCGGATCGTCGACGAGCTCGAGCATGTTGCGCCCCCGGCCTCCCTCTCGGGCGAAGCCGTGCCTTGGACGTACGTCCGGCACGGAGGGCGCACTCTAGGCGGTGCGGCTGGGCTCGGTCTTGAGCGCCGGGCGGGCCACGGGCGTCAGCGCACGCGCGTCATGGTGAAGGGCTGGCCGACGGAGGGCGCGCAGGAGAGCTGGCGCGTGGTGATCAAGGTGCACTCGGCGGTGCGGGCCTCGTTGGCGGCGATCGAGGTCCAGTTGAGGCGTAGGCCCGCGCCGGTGCGCACGTAGCGCCCGTCGGCGACGACGGTCTCGCCGGTGCCGGTGAGGCGCGAGGTGAAGGCGCCGTTCTGGAAGGTGGCGATGAAGACGCCGTCGTCGGAGCCCCAGTTTCCGTCGATGGAGGAACCGCCGCTGCCGGTGACACAGCCAGCCAGCGATACGGCGAGCCCGCAGACGATCATCATGGCGCGCATGTTCGGCTCCTTTCGAAAAGGCTCGCGGCTTGATCCGTTGAGGATGGGCCGAGATTGCAGGGCACCCCGGACACGCGCAACACGGCGCGCCGCCCTCTACGGTGGACGAATGCGCAATCGCGGCGGCTTGCGACGTCTATGCAACGTTCTTCGCGGCGGCCGGCACGAGCGGGGGCGGCGAATCGTGGTAACGGACGCGCGCGGGCGTGGGGCCGGCGTCAGCGGGAGGCGGAGCATGGGCAGACCGGAGCGTGAGGCGGGGCGGGCGCGGGGATGAGCGAGATCACCTTTCGCGATGCGACGGCCGCCGACGTCGCCACCATCGTCGCCATGCTGGCCGACGATACGCTCGGCGCCGGCCGCGAGACGGTGAGCGATCCGCCGCTGCCGGCCTACCTCGCCGCGTTCGAGGCGATCGCGGCCAACCCGCTCGACCACCTCGTGGTGGCGGTGGTGGACGCACGCGTGGTGGGCTGCGCGCAACTCACGGTGCTGAGTGGGATGAGCCGCCGAGGCGCGCGGCGCGGCCTGATCGAGGGCGTGCGTGTGTCGAGTGCGGTGCGCAGCGGCGGTGTGGGGCAGGCGCTGATCGAGCGGCTGATCGAGCTGGCGCGGGCGGAGGGTTGCGGCATGGTCCAGCTCACGTCCGACATGTCGCGCACGCGGGCGCACCGGTTCTACGAGCGGCTCGGTTTCAAGGGCTCGCACCTGGGCATGAAGATGGAGCTTTGAGGCGCGGCCGGGCCGTGGCCGCCGCACAGACGGCACGTCGGTTGGTTCGGGATGGACCGAACCCTGGCCAGGCGCTATCGCACTAGCACGGCCGGGATCACCCGCTGCCCGAACGGAGACCGACCCGTGCCTGGACCCCATCCCGCGCCGCTCGACCCGCCGTCTCATATCGCCGACATGGCGACCCGTTTCCGCGCCCTCCACGAGGATTTTCTGGTGGTGCCGAACCCGTGGGACGCGGGCAGCGCCAAACTGGTGGCGGAGGCCGGCTTCCAGGCGGTCGCCAGCTCGTCGGCCGCCTGCGCTTGGGGGCTGGGCAAGGCGGACGGGGCGATCGGGCGCAAGACCGCGATCGCGCATGCCGCCATGCTGAGCGAGGCGTCGGGCCTGCCGGTCAACGGCGACTTCGAGAGCGGCTACGGCGAGACGCCGGCGGAGGTGGCCGAGACCATCGAGCGGGCGATCGACGCCGGCGTCGCGGGCTGCTCGATCGAGGACCTGTCGCAGGGACGGCCGGAGCCGCTGTACGACCGGCATATGGCGTGCCGGCGGCTCGAGGCAGCGCGCGACGTGATCGAACGGGCGGGGAGCGATTTCGTGCTGGCCGGGCGCTGCGAGGCGCTGGCGCCGTTCGGCAAGGACGGCCTCGCCGAGGCGCTGGCGCGCGTGCCGCTCTACGTCGCCGCCGGGGCGCATGTGATCTACGTGCCGTTCTTGACCGAGGCGGTGGAGGTGGAGGCGGTGGTCGCCGCGTCGGACGTTCCGGTGAGCGTGATCGCGGGGCTCGGCGGGGTGAGCGACGATCTCGCCGCGCTGCGCACGATGGGGGTGCGGCGCATCACGCTGGGCTCGGGGCTCTACAAGCTGGCGATGGCGGGTTTCCTCGGCGCGGTCGACGCGCTGGCGCAGGGCCGCGTCGCCGTGGCCGGGGGCACGCCGGGGGCGCGGTTCAACGGCGCGTTTGCAGCCCGGCGACATGGCCCGGCGGCTGGAGCGTAGGCGGGGCGGCGGTGGACGAGGCGGACCTTCAGGATCTCTTCGCCCCGTTCGGGCCGGTGACGGTGAACCGGATGTTCGGCGGCAAGGGCGTGTGGGCCGACGGGGTGATGATCGCCCTGGTGGCGTACGGCGAACTCTACATGAAGACCGATGCCGCCAACGCGCCGATGTTCGAAGGCGAGGCGCCGTTCAGCTTCCGCCGCGGCGAGAAGACGATCACCACGAATCTCGTCAAGCTGCCGGCGGCCTGCTTCGACGATGCGGACATGCTGGTGCGCTACGCGGCGTCGTCGCTGGAGGCGGCACGGCGCAGCGCGGCGAAGAAGCCACCCCGGCGCGCGCGGCGTGGCGTGCGAAAGGAGAGGTGAGGCATGCGGATCCGTGCGGTGCGCGAGGCGGATGCGCCCGCGGTGTGGGCGATCATCGGCCCGATCATCCGCGGCGGCGCGGAATACGCGCTGGAGCGGGACATGAGCGAGGCGGACGCCATCGCCTACTGGTACGGCGCCGACCGTGAGACCTATGTCGCCGAGGTCGACGGCGAGGTGCTGGGCACCTACTACATCCGGCCCAACCAGCCGGGCGGGGGCAGGCACGTCGCCAACTGCGGCTACGCGGTGTCGTCGGCGGCGCGCGGGCGTGGGATCGCGCGGGCGATGTGCGCGCACTCGCTGGTGCGGGCGCGTGAGGCGGGCTACCGGGCGATGCAGTTCAACTTCGTGATCGCCACCAACACGCGGGCGATCGCACTGTGGGAGGGGATGGGGTTCGCCACGCTCGCCCGCCTGCCGGGCGCCTTCGTGCATCCCGCCGAGGGCGAGGTGGACGCGTTGGTGATGTACCAGCGGCTCGACTGAGGGGCACCCGCAGCGAGACGGGGCGCCGCGCCGGTGGGACCGGGACAGCGGGGCAGGCGCCGGGTGTCAGCCGGCGCCTGCCAGCGTGGCGGCGGCGGCGTTGCTGCGCGGGTGCCATAGGCCGCGGGTGATCGCTTCGGCGAGGCGGGCGTTGAGGTCCGCCCAGGCGGCGGGGTTGTTGGCCCGCATGAAGGCGGCGGCCGCCTCGTCGGCCACGAAGGCGGCATAGGCCGCGTCGAAGTGGTGGTCCTTGACCGCGCCGGTGGTAGCGGCGAAGGCGAACATGTAGTCCACCGTCGCGGCGATCTCGAACGCGCCCTTGTAGCCGTGGCGCATGACGCCGGCGATCCACTTCGGATTGGTGACGCGGCCGCGCACGACGCGGGCGATCTCTTCCTCCAGCGTGCGCACGACCGGGCGCTCGGGGCGCGAATGGTCGTTGTGGTAGACTGCGGGGCGCTCGCCGCGCGCGCGGTGGACGGCCGCGGTGAGGCCGCCTTCGAACTGGTAGTAGTCGTCCGAATCGAGGAGGTCGTGCTCGCGATTGTCCTGGTTGTGCAGGACCGCGTCGACGGTGCCCAGGCGCTCGGCGAGGGCGGTGCGGTCGGCGGTGCCTTGCGCACGCGCGCCGTACGCGTAACCACCCCAGACGGTGAACGCTTCGGCGAGGTCGTCGCGCGTGTTCCAGCCGCCTTCGTCGACCAGCGCTTGCAGCCCCGCCCCGTAGGCGCCGGGCTTGGCGCCGAAGATGCGGTGCCCGGCCGACAGCGCGGCCTCGGCCTCGGGCGTGCCGGCGGCGACGAGGGCGCGGCACTCGGCCCGCATGCGCGGGGCGATCGGGTTCTCGGCGGGGTCCTCCTCCAGGGCTCCGATGGCGCGGACGGCACGGTCGAAGAGGGCGATCTGGTCGGGGAAGGCATCGCGGAAGAAGCCGGAGATGCGCAGCGTGACGTCGATCCGCGGGCGGCCGAGGACGGCGAGCGGCGTGATCTCGTAGCCCGTCACGCGGCGGGAGGCGGGATCCCAGACCGGCTTGGCGCCGATGAGGGCCATGGCCTGGGCGATGTCGTCGCCGCCGGTGCGCATGTTGGCGGTGCCCCAGCAGGACAGCGCGATCGAAGTCGGCCAGTCGCCGTGGTCCTGTAGATGACGGGTCAGGACGAGTTCGGCGGAGCGGCGGCCGATCTCCCAGGCGGCCGGGGTGGGCACGGCACGGGTGTCGACGGAGTAGAAGTTGCGGCCGGTGGGCAGAACGTCCGGGCGGCCGCGGCTGGGGGCGCCGGAGGGGCCGGGCGCGACGAAGCGGCCGGCGAGGGCGGCGAGCGTCGCGGCGATCTCGCGCGGGCCGCAGGCGTCGACCGCGGGTGCGAGGCGGGTGTTGATTTCGTGCAGCACGGCGTGGGTGGCGGTCCACCCGGCGGGGGCGGGCTCGCCCTCGATGAGGCGGGCGGCGCGGGCTTCCAGGCGCTCGATCGTGTCGCCCTCGGTGCGCCAGGGGGCGTCGCCGGTGAGGGCGGCGGGGCGCGGGCCCGTCCAGGGGGCGGACATCGTGCTGTCCAGCGGGTCGAACCCTGTGCCGTCGGCGAGGCGAAGGTCCGCGGCGAGGGCGCGCAGGAGCGAGGCGTCCTGCGGGCGCTCGCCGCGCGGGGGGCGGGCGAGTGCGACGAGGAGGTCGGTCCGGAGGTGTCCTTCGGGGGAGCGGCCGAAGACGTGCAGGCCGTCGCGGATCTGGAGTTCCTTCAGCTCGCACAGCCAGGCGTCGAGCCGTTCGAGGGCGGCGTCCTGGGCGAGGCCGGCGAGACCGATATCCTCGGCGAGGCCGCTCGCCTCGGAAAGGTCCAGGATCTCGCGGGCGAGATGGCGGGTGCGGCGCGGGTCCCCGCCGGAGGCGTCGTAATATTCGTCGACCAGGGCCTCCAGGTCGCGCATGGGGCCGTGGCTCTCGGCGCGGGTGAGCGGCGGGGTCAGATGGTCGACGATGACGGCCTGGGTGCGGCGCTTGGCCTGCGCCCCCTCGCCGGGGTCGTTGACGATGAAGGGATAGATGTGCGGCAGCGGACCGAAGACGGCCTCGGGGAAGCAGGCCGCGGACAGGGCGAGGGCCTTGCCGGGCAGCCATTCGAGGTTGCCGTGCTTGCCCATGTGGACGAGCGCGTGCGCCTCCCGCCGCAGCGCCGCGTAGAAGGCGACGTAGCCGTGCGGCGGGACGAGGTCCGGCGCGTGGTAGGTCTCCTTCGGGTCGATGTTGTAGCCGCGCGCGGGCTGGATGCCGATGAGGACGCTGCCGAGCCGCATCAGCGGCAGGGCGAAGGCCCCGCCGTGGAAGAAGGGGTCGGCGTCCGGCGCGCCCCAGCGGGCGGTGATGGCGTCGCGGGCGGGCCCGGGCAAGGCGGCGAAGGCGGCGTCGTAGTCGGCGCGGGCGAGGGTGACCTCGGGCCGATTGTGCGGGTTGGCGTTGGTGGGACCGGCCTGCAGGCGCTCCACCAGGGCGTTGCCGTCGGCCGGGAGGTCGCCGGTGGCATAGCCCTCGGCCTGCATTGCCTGGAGGAGGGCGAGGGTGCCGGCGGGCGTGTCGAGCCCGACGCCGTTGGCGATGCGGCCGTCGCGGTTGGGATAGTTGGCGAGGACGATGGCGACGCGGCGCTCGGCGGGTGCGGCCGGGATGGTGGCCCAGCGGCGCGCCAGCTCGGCGACGAAGCGCACGCGGTCGGGTTCGGGCTCGGAACGGACGATGTCGCACTCGGTGCGGGCATCCCAGCGGGCGGCGGCCTTGAAGGCGATGGCGCGGGTGACGATGCGGCCGTCGACCTCGGGCAGGGCGACGTTCATGGCGAGGTCGCGGGCGGTGAGGCCCTGGTCGGCCTCGGCCCAGGTATCGCGGGTGGAGCCGGAGAGGATCGCCTGCAAGACGGGAGCGCCGGGTTCGTCGAGCACGGTGCCGCTGACCCCGCCGGGGGTGCCGGCGGCGAAGGCGGTGGCGTTGAGGACGACGGCCGGGGCCACGGCGGCGAAGGTGGCGCGAACGACGTCCTGGCTGGTGGCGTCCTTGAGACTGGCGGCGAAGAGGGGGAGCGGGTTGAGACCCTCGGCCCGCAGCGCCGCGGCGAGCGCGTCGACGGGGGCGGTCTGGCTGCCTTGGACGAGGGCGCGGTAGAAGGTGAGCGCGGCGACGGGGGCGCCGGACCGCCAGGTGGCGGCGAGCTCGTCCAGCGTGGCGATGCCGGTGCCGGGGAGCCAGACGCCGGCGGCGGGGAGCGGCTCGGGCGGACCGGGGCGCGGCGCGTCGGCGAGGATGGCGGCGGCGCGGGCGAGGAAGCGGGACGCGTTCTGGGCGCCGCCTTCCACGAGGTCGTGCCACAGGGCCGCCGCGTCGCCCTCGTCCAGGGTGGAGAGGGCGGCAAGTTCAGGGTCGGGGCGGGCATCGCCCGGCAGCGCGGCGAAGAGGATGCCGTGACGGTGGGCGGCGGCGGCCAGCGCGTCGAGCCCGTAGGGGAAGTAGGAGCGCCCGCCGAGAACGCGGGCGACGATGAGGCGCGCATGGCGGCCGGTGCGCTCGACCCACTGGTCGACGCTCATCGGGTGGGCGAGGCGCATCTGGTTGACAAGGCGCACGGTGGGAGCGTCCACGGGGCGTGCGGCCTGCGCGGCGGCCAGCGCCGCGAGCTCGGTATCGGCCGCCGACAGGACGCAGATGTCGGCCGGGGCCTGGCCGAGGTCGATCGCCTCGCCCTCGTCCGCGATGGTGCCGCGTTGCGCGAGGAGGAGGTGCATCAGGCCGGGAGCGTCGCCCCGGTGGCGGCGGCGATCTGCGCGCGGATGGCGCCTTCGTCGACCCCGCTCTGGGCGATGACGACGAGGCGCGTCGCCCGCTCGCCGGGCTGCCACAGGCGATCGTACCCGGTCGAGATGCGCCGGCCGACGCCCTGGACGACGAGCCGCATCGGCTTGCCGGGGACATCGACGAAGCCCTTCAGGCGCAGGATATCGTGGCGGGCGACGAGGTCGGTCACGGCGGTGACGAAGGCGTCCGGATCGTCGACTGCGGCGGCCTCGACCACGAAGGAGGTGAAGTCGTCGTGATCGTGCTCCTCGCCGTCCGCGTGCTCCAGCTCGTGGTGCGACTTGCGGGTGGCGATCAGCGTCTCGGTTGCGGCGCCGAGGCCGAGGAGGACATGCGCCGGGAGGCGGCCTTCGGGGGAAACCACGTGGCGTGCGGTGCTCGCGGCGGTGACGGTGGCCTTCACGCCGTCGAGCGCGGCGCGGTCCAGCGTCTCGACCTTGTTGAGGACGACGAGGTCGGCGGCGCGGAGCTGATCCTCGAACAGTTCCTCGAGGGGGGAGTCGTGGTCGAGCGAGGGGTCGGCCTGGCGCTGCGCGTCGACGGCGGCGGGATCGTGGGCGAAGAGGCCGGCCGCCGTGGCGGCGGCGTCGACCACGGTGACGACCCCGTCGACCGTGACGCGCTCGGTGATGCCGGGCCAGTTGAACGCCTGCACGAGGGGCTGCGGCAGGGCGAGACCGGACGTCTCGATGACGATGTGGTCGGGCTGCTCGGCGCGGTCCAGGAGGGCCGTCATGGTGGGGACGAAGTCGTCGGCGACGGTGCAGCAGATGCAGCCGTTGGTCAGCTCGATGACGTCGTCTTCGGTGCAGGTCTCGATGCCGCAGCCCTTGAGCACCTCACCGTCGACGCCCAGGTCGCCGAATTCGTTGATGATGAGGGCGATGCGGCGGCCGCCGGCGTTCTCCAGGAGGTGGCGGATGAGCGTGGTCTTTCCGGCGCCGAGGAAGCCGGTGATGACGGTCGCGGGGATCTTCGCGGTACGCAAGGGTCGTCTCCTGGTTGGTCTCTGTCCTATCCCACGGCTGCGGGCCGTTGGGAAGGCGACCGGCTGGCGCGGGGGAGGAGGGGCCGGCGCCGCGAAACGTCGGTGCGGCGCCGGCCCGTGTGCGGCTCAGCTCCCGGTGAAGTTGGGCTCGCGCTTCTCGCGCATGGCGGAGATCGCCTCCTTGTGGTCGGAGGTGGCGTGGGCGAGGGCCTGCTTGGCGGCCGAGAGCTCCAACAGGGTCGCCAGGCTGACCTGGCCGGCCTCGCGCAGGAGACGCTTGGTCATGCGCACGACGTGCGGCGGGTTGACGGCGATGCGCCGGGCCAGCGACTGCGCCGCCCCGGTGAGGGCGTCCCCCGGCACGACGCGCGAGACGAGGCCGCAGGCGAGTGCCTCCTGCGCGCTGATCGGGTCGCCGGTGAGCGCCATCTCGCACGCCTTGGAGAAGCCGACGACGCGCGGTAGCAGCCAGGCCCCGCCGTCCCCCGGCACGATGCCGACCTTGACGAAGCTCTCGGCGAAGCGGGCGTTCTCTGAGCAGATGCGCAGGTCGCACATCAAGGCGAGGTCGCAGCCGGCACCGATGGCCGGGCCGTTGACGGCGGCGACGACCGGCACCTCGAGCGCCTCCATCACCAGCGGAATCCGCTGGATGCCGGCGCGGTAGTTGCGCCGCGTCTGGGCGGGGAGATCGTCGGCGAGGCCGCCGGGCTGATCCATCGTCTTGAGGTTACCGCCCGACGAGAAGGCC
The DNA here is from genome assembly GCF_022865125.1 of Acuticoccus sp. I52.16.1. NCBI lineage: Bacteria > Pseudomonadati > Pseudomonadota > Alphaproteobacteria > Hyphomicrobiales > Amorphaceae > Acuticoccus > Acuticoccus sp. I52.16.1. The sequence continues at coordinate 4,112,816 of NZ_CP094828.1, forward strand.
GGGCCGGCACCCGTCAGGATGACGACGCGGGTGGCGATGTCCTTGTCCGCCTCTTCGAGCCGTTCGATCAGCGCGTCGATGAGATCGAGGTCGGAGATGGCGTTGCGCGTGTCGGGACGGTTCAGCGTGATCGTGGCGATCCCATCATCGTTGCGTTCGAAAAGGACCGGTGGGGTCACGGGCGGTTTCCTCCATTATGACGTCGATTTGATCCGAGGCGGTACAGCAGAGCGGGCCCGATGGCGATCCCTGCGCGCGCCGTCGTGCCGGCCACTTGCACCGGCGATGCAAAACGCGTCGGGTGAGCGAGATGGTGCTGGGGGAGATCATGCGGCAAGCCGGGTGGTGCGGTCGAGGGGGGCGGCGATGACAGGGCCGCTCGCCGGGGTGAAGGTGGTGGAATTCGCGGCGATCGGGCCGGTGCCGCTGGCGGGCATGCTGCTGGCGGACCTCGGAGCGGACGTGGTGCGCGTCGAGCGGGCGGGGGTCGAGCGGCTGGACCCGGACGACATCGCCGCGCGCGGGCGGCGCTTCGTGAGCCTCGACCTGAAGGATCCGGCCGGGGTCGACGCGGCGTTGCGGTTGCTGGCGGCGACCGACGTCCTGATGGAGGGCTTCCGGCCGGGAGTGATGGAGCGGTTGGGGTTGGGGCCGGATGTGGTGGCGGCACGCAACCGGCGTCTGGTGTACGGGCGCATGACGGGCTGGGGGCAGGACGGGCCGCTGGCGCAGTCGGTCGGGCACGACATCAACTATATCGCGTTGACCGGAGCGCTGGCGGCGATCGGGCCGGCCGAGGCGCCGGTGCCGCCGCTGAACCTGGTGGGCGACTATGCCGGCGGCACGATGTACCTGGTGATGGGGATCCTGGCGGCGCTGGTGGAGCGCGACAGGTCGGGCCGCGGACAGGTGATCGACTGCGCCATGTGCGACAGCGTGCCGGGATTGCTGACGCTGTTCCACACGATGGCGCGCAAGGGCGTCTTGGACGAGGCGCGCCAGGCGAACATGCTGGACGGAGGCGCGCATTTTTACGGCACTTACGCGTGCGCCGACGGGCTGTTCCTGTCGGTCGGGGCGATCGAGCCGCAGTTCTATCGCGCGTTGCGGCGGCTGGCGGGGTTCGAGGACGATGCCTTCGACGCGCAGTGGGACAAGGCGGCGTGGCCGGAATTGCGGGCGCGGATGGCGGCGGCCTTCCGGTCCAGGCCGCGGGCGGAATGGTGTGCGCTGCTGGAGGGGACGGATGCCTGCGTCGCCCCGGTGCTGACGATGAGCGAGGCGCCGCGGCACCCGCACATGGCCGCGCGCGGGGCGTTCGTGGAGCGGGACGGGAAGATCGAGGCGGCGCCCGCGCCGCGGTTCTCGCGCACGGCGCCGACGTTGCCGCCGCGCCCGCCGGCGGCGCCCGACGCGGTGGACGCGGTGCTCGCCGGTTGGGCGGCGGACCCGCCGGCGGCGACGGACGATTAGCGGCTGCGCCCGGCGCTCCAGGAGCGGCGCCGCAGGCCCGGACGCGGCGGCCCCGGCGGCGTTTCGCTTCGATCGCCAGTAATTTGCTTTCGCTGCGATGGAACGGAAGGAGGCCGCCAGACCTATCTTTTCAGGGTGGTTTCACCTAGTTAGCGTCGCGAACAGGGAAGAGCGCTTCATGTGTGGCATCTGCGGCGAGGTGCGGTTTGACGGTGCGGCGGCTTCGGTCCCGGCCGTGGTCAAGATGGCGGACGCGATGGCACCGCGCGGGCCGGACGGGGCGGGCATTCTGGCTCGCGATCGGTTCGCCTTCGGCCATCGCCGGCTGACGATCATCGACCTTTCGGTCCGCTCGTCACAACCGATGACGGACCCGGAGCTGGGCCTGTCGATCGTCTTCAACGGCTGCATCTACAATTATCCGGAACTTCGGCAGGAGCTGGAGGGGAAGGGCTATCGCTTCTTCTCCTCGGGCGACACGGAGGTGATCCTCAAGGCCTACCATGCCTGGGGCATCGACTGCGTGAAGCGCTTCCACGGCATGTTCGCGTTCGTGATCCACGAGCGGGAGTCGAACCGTGTGGTGATGGGGCGCGACCGCTTCGGGATCAAGCCGTTCTATTATGCCGAGGGGCCGAAGTGGATCCGCTTCGCCTCCTCGCTGCAGGCGATTCTGGCGGCGGGGGAGGTCGACACCGCGATCGATCCGGTGGCGCTCAACCACTACATGTCGTTCCATGCCGTGGTGCCGCCGCCGCGCACGATCCTGGCGGGTGTGCGCAAGCTGCCGCCGGCGACGGTGCGGGTGTACGAGCCGAACGGGGAATCGAAGGACACCGTCTACTGGCGCGTCTCCTACGATCGGACGGCCGACGACCTGAAGGTGACGGCCGAAGAGTGGCGCGACCGGGTGATGGCGGCGCTGAAGCTGGCGGTCGACCGGCGCATGGTGGCGGACGTCCCGGTGGGGGTTCTGCTGTCGGGCGGGGTCGACTCTTCGGTCATCGTGGCGCTGCTGGCGCAGGCCGGGCAGAAAGACCTGAAGACTTTCTCGATCGGCTTCGAGGACGCGCACGGCGAGGTCGGCAACGAGTTCGAATTCTCCGACATCATCGCCGAGAAGTTCGGCACCGACCATCACCGCATCCACGTGCCGTCGGCGGAGATGCTGGAGAACCTGCCGTTCGCGGTGAACGCGATGCCGGAGCCGATGGTGTCGTACGACAATATCGGCTTCTTCCTCCTGTCGCGGGAGGTGGCCAAGCAGATCAAGGTGGTGCAGTCCGGCCAGGGGGCGGACGAGATCTTCGGCGGCTATCACTGGTACCCGCCGATGGCCTCGGCCAACGACCCGCTGGCGGCCTACTCGAAGGCTTTCTTCGACCGCGACTATGCGCGGATGAAGGGCGAGATCGCCTCGCCCTACCTCGCCGACCACGACGCAGCCCTCGACTTCGTGCGCGAGCAGTTCGCCATTCCGGGCGCGGACGATCCGGTCGACAAGGCGCTGCGGATCGATTCGACGGTCATGCTCGTTGACGATCCGGTGAAGCGGGTCGACGCGATGACGATGGCGTGGGGTCTGGAAGCGCGGGTGCCGTTCCTCGACCACGAGCTGTGCGAGCTGGCGGCACGCATCCCGCCGGATCACAAGTTGAAGGAGGGCGGCAAGGGGGTCCTCAAGGATGTGGCGCGGCAGCTCGTCCCGCACGAGATCATCGATCGCAAGAAGGGGTACTTCCCCGTCCCGGCGCTGAAATACATTTCGGGGCCGGTCAAAGACATGGTCGAGGACGTGCTCGGCGCCTCGGCCGCCAAAACACGTGGGTTGTTCAACCAGTCATATTTGGACAAGCTGCTTGCAGATCCGCCGGCCCACATTACGCCGCTTCGTGGCTCGGAACTCTGGCAGGTTGCGCTCCTGGAGATGTGGTTGCAGTCCCATCGGATCTGAGGGTTTGAATGTCCGAAGTTGCTGAGGTGGTGACAGGTCGCGACGATACAGAGGCAACCTCCCCGCGGACCGCGGAGACGACCAACGTCTCGCTGGACTGCGGATGGGGGACTCTGCACTTCGCAGACACCTATGAGTCGGCGACGGTCCTGGCCGGTGCCATGCGCGACGAGGGCCCCGGGCGGCGGGACATCGCGTTCTACGTCGAAGAGCCGCACGTGATGCTGTCGGCGGCACCGCTGGAGTTGTTCCTCGACCCCAGCCACGCCTTCCGCCTGCCGCTGGCGAACTACCAGCCGACCGACCGCAGGCCGGAGGGGTATATCGTTCGCCGGCTGGCCAACGAGGAAGACGCCGAGGCGGTCAACCGCATCTATTCCGCGCGTGGAATGGTGCCGGTGCGACCCGACTTCTTCTGGCGCCGGCGGGACTCGCGCGCGTTCACCTACCTGGTGGCGGAGGACGAGGTGACCGGGTCGATCATCGGCACGGTGACGGGGATCGACCATGCGCGCGCCTTCGGCGACAAGCGTCAGGGCACCTCGCTGTGGTGTCTTGCGGTGGATCCGCAGACGCGGTGCTCCGGGGTCGGCGAAGCGCTGGTGCGGCGTCTGGCCGAGATCTTCCAGGAGCGCGGCTGCTCGACGCTCGATCTTTCGGTACTGCACGACAACGAGTTGGCGATCCAGCTCTACGAGAAGCTCGGCTTCGAGCGGTTGAACGTCTATACGATCAAGCGCAAGAATCCGATCAACGAGCGGCTTTTCGCCGGGCCGGCGCCGGAGGTGGACCTGAACCCGTACGCGCGCATCATCGTGGAAGAGGCGCGGCGCCGCGGGATCGACGTCGAGCTGATCTCCGAGGAGCACGGCTATTTCCGGCTGACCTATGGCGGCCGTTCGATCAAGTGCCGCGAGTCGCTGTCGGAGATGACGAGCGCGGTGGCGATGTCGATCTGCGACGACAAGTCGGTGACGCGGGCGATCGTCTCGGCCGCGGGGATCGACGTTCCGGACGAGATCGAGGCGGCGAGCGCGGACGACGTGCGCACGATGTTCGAGCGGCACGAGAAGCTTGTGATCAAGCCGGCGCGGGGCGAGCAGGGTCGCGGCATCGCCGTCGGTCTCACTCGGGACGACGACATCGACGCCGCGTTCAAGCGCGCGCAGGAGGTGTGCGAGCGCGTCCTCGTCGAGGAGTTCTGCGAGGGGGACGACCTGCGCCTCGTCGTGATCGACCATCGCGTGGTGGCGGCGGCGGTGCGGCGTGCGGCGCGCATCTTCGGCGACGGGCACTCGACGACGCGCGAGCTGATCGCCAAGCAGAGCCGGCGGCGTGCGGCGGCGACGGGGGGCGAAGCGTCGATCCCGATGGACGGCGAGACCGAGCGCTGCCTGCGCCTGGAGGGCCTGACGTGGGACGACGTCCCGGAGGAGGGGCGTGAGATCCAGGTACGCCGGACGGCGAACCTCCACACCGGCGGGACGATCCACGACGTGACCGACCACGTGCATCCGACCCTCGTGGACGCTGCGGTGAAGGTCTCGCGCGCGGTGGATATTCCTGTGGTCGGCGTCGATCTCCTGGTGCCATCCCACCTCGGGGCGAAGTACAAGTTCATCGAGGCGAACGAGCGTCCGGGGCTGGCCAACCACGAGCCGCAGCCGACCGCCGAGCGTTTCATCGACCTGCTGTTCCCGCAGTCCATTCCACATGCGGCGCGGCAGGCATCGCGCAATCCGTCCGACACGGGGGAACAGTGTCCCGCCTGACGATCGACACCGTCTACCTGAAAGATACGCTCGCGGAGCTTCTCTCGATCGCGTCGCCCACGGGGTATACCGATACCATCGTGCGCGCGGCGGTCGGCGAGCTGCGGCGGCTCGGGCTGGAGATGGAGATCACCCGCCGCGGGGCGATCCGCGCGCGCCTGCCGGGCAAGAGCCCACTCGGGGCGCGGGCGATGATCGCCCACCTCGACACGCTGGGCGCACAGGTGAAGATGCTGAAGCCCAACGGGCGGCTGGAGCTGGTGCCGGTGGGCAACTGGTCGGCCCGCTTCGCGGAGGGCGCGCGCACGACGATCTTTACCGACAAGGGGGCCTACCGCGGCACGATCCTGCCGCTTAAGGCGTCCGGCCACACGTTCAACGAGGAAGTCGACACGCAGCCGGTCTCCTGGAGCAACGTGGAGCTGCGCGTCGACGCGATCATCAAGGACAACTACGACCTCGAGCGGCTGGGGTTCGCGGTGGGCGACCTCATCGCCATCGACCCGTCGCCGGAGTTCACCGACAACGACTTCATCGTGTCACGCCATCTCGACGACAAGGCGGGGGTGGCGCTGCTGTTCGCGACGATGGAGGCGCTGGTGCGGGCCGAGGCCGAGCTGCCGGTGGACCTGTTCTTCATCTTCTCGATCGCCGAGGAGATCGGCATTGGCGGCGCATCGGTGCTGACGGACGACATCGCCTCCCTGATCACCATCGACAACGGGACGACCGCGCCGGGGCAGAACTCGAGCGAGTTCGGCGTGACGATCGGCATGGCGGACCAGGCGGGGCCGTTCGACTGGCATTTGACGCAGAAGCTGGTGAAGCTCTGCGAAGAAAATGACATCCGTTATCAGAAGGATATATTCAAATATTATCGGTCGGATTCGGCCGCCGCGCTGGAGGCGGGATATGACGTCCGCACCGCGCTCGTGACGTTCGGTGTCGATGCATCTCATGGTTATGAACGGATCCACATGCACGCGCTCCGCTCCATCGCCGAACTTTTGACGGCGTATGCGGTGAGCCCGGTGGAGATCGGTCGCGATCGTGAGATGATGGGCTCCATCGCTGGTTTCCCGACACAGCCGATGGAAGATGCCGACGTGTTTCCCCGTCCCGTAAAGCCGCAGGTCTAGTGGAGACGATAACGACAACCGACGCGCTCGCCGCACTGTGCGAGCGCCTTTCGTCGGCGCCCTTCGTGACGGTCGACACGGAGTTTCTCCGTGAGACGACGTTCTGGCCGAAGCTGTGCCTGGTGCAGATTGCCTCGATGGACGAGGCGGCGCTGATCGATCCGCTGGCGGATGGGATCTCGCTGGAACCCTTGTTCAAGCTCCTCGGCGACGAGAGCGTGATGAAGGTGTTCCATGCCGCGCGACAGGACGTGGAGATCTTCCACCACCTGTCCGGTCAGGTGCCCAAGCCGCTGTTCGACACGCAGGTCGCCGCGATGGTGTGCGGCTTCGGCGACTCGGTCGCCTACGACCAGATCGTGCAACGGGTGACGGGCGAGATCGTGGACAAGTCGAGCCGGTTCACGGACTGGTCGGCGCGGCCGCTGAGCGAGGCGCAGCTGGCCTATGCGCTGGCGGACGTGACGCATCTGCGGCTCGTCTACATCCACCTGCGCGACACGCTGGCGGAGAAGTCGCGCACGGACTGGGTGTCGGAGGAGATGGCGCTGCTCGCCTCGCCCGAGACCTACGACCTGAAGCCGGAGGACGCGTGGAAGCGGCTCAAGGCGCGAGCACGTCAGCCGGTGGAGCTGGCGGTACTGCAGGAGCTGGCGGCGCTGCGCGAGCGTGAGGCGCGCGAGCGCGACGTGCCGCGCAACCGGGTGATGAAGGACGACGCGATCTACGAGCTGGCGTTGCAACGGCCGCGCTCGGCTGCGGCGATGGGCAAGCTGCGCGCAGTGCCGAAGGGGTTCGAGCGCTCGCGGCTGGGGCAGGCGACGATGGCGGTGATCGAGGAGGTGATGGCGCGGCCGGCCGACACGCTCCCGACGCTGCCGAAGCGCAAGCCCAGCATCGAGGGCGCCAGCTCGGCGGTCGAGCTGATGAAAGTGCTCCTGAAGCTGTCGGCGGAGGCGCACGGGGTCGCACCGAAGGTGCTGGCCACCGTGGACGATCTGGAGGCGATCGTCGCCGGGCAGGACGCCCCGGCGCTGTCGGGCTGGCGGCGTCAGGTGTTCGGCGAGGCGGCGTTGCAGTTGCGCGCGGGCGAGATCGGCATCGCATTCGACGGGCGCAAGCTGAAGACGATCGACTGCGAGCGGCCCGTGAACCCGGTTCCGGCCGGGGCGGGCGGGCGCGGGCGGCGCCGGCGCAAGCGCGCGGAGGACACGGATCCGGACGATACCGTCGGCGTCAGCGAGTAGCACGGGGCGAAAAGGCGCCCCTCCGCGGGGAGGGGCGGGCGCGGCTCAGATCGGGCCGCGGATCGGCGGCTGAAACGAGTAGCCGAGGTCCCAGGGGAAGTAGATCCAGGTGTCCTGGCTGACTTCGGTGACGAAGGTGTCGACCTGGGGCCGGCCGCTCGGCTTGGCGTAGACGGTTGCCACGTGGACGTTGGGCAGCTTCTCGCGCACGAGCTTGGCGGTCTTGCCGGTGTCCACCAGGTCGTCGACGATCAGGATCTTCTTGGGGTCCATGTCGGTGACGTTGCTGGCGACGTCCTTCAGGACGTCCAGCGTCTCGAGCTGCTTGAACTCGCCGTAGGAGACGATGCAGATCGTGTCGATGATACGCACGCCCAGCTCGCGGGCGACGATGGCGCTCGGGACGAGGCCGCCGCGGGTGATGCAGACGATCGCCTCGAACGGGCCGTGCCCGTTCAGCCGCCACGCGAGGGCGCGACAGTCGCGATGGAACTGGTCCCAAGAGACCGGAAAGGCTTTTTCGGGAAGCTTTTGGTCAGTCATGATGTCGCGTCGCCCCGAGCGGGCCCTTTGTCAAGTACCATGCTAATTGCCGTGGCCGGCGAAGGCGGCCTTGCGGGCCTGGGCCGTGGCGGCGGCCGATGTCGCGGTGGGTTCGGCTGGCGGCTGGCCGATGGTGAACGGAATGGCCTGGACCTTCTTCGGGCCCTCGTTGACGGCGGTCTGCCGGGCCGGGCTGAGGGCGCGGTCCGAGGCGGTCAGCGCGCTGGGATCGGTGGCCGAGCCGATGCTGCCGATCAGCGAGAAGAGCGCTTGCCGGGTTTGCTGGACGAAGCGTGCGCCGTCGTCGCAGGCTTCGGGGCGGCGGTCGCAGAAGCTCATGACATCCGCGGTGGCCGCGCGGATCACACCGCTGACCGGTGAGTTCGGCGCGATCATCGGCAGACCGGCGATCACCAGGATCCCGAGGAGGATGAGCTTGAAGATCAGCTTCATGATCTGGCTCCGAGGTTCGTACTGTGGCGCGGATGGTACGCGGTGCGGGTAACAGCGCGGTTCGCAGCGTTGCGCGGATTGTGCGGTCCTCGGTGAGGGGAAGTTTAACATCCTTTTCATCGGTTTGGCCGAGGGTCTTGTCCGAGGAGGACCACGACCCTGGCTATTCGCGATCACATGGACCGGTTGCCCTTGGGCGAGATGGTGGACGCCGCGCTGGTGTACGGCCGGCGTGTGCGGCGACGGATTGCGCGCCGCAAGGGCGGGGCGGTGGTCGCGCTGGGGTTCGTGGTGACCGGCGCTCTGGTCGGCGGCAACGCGTTGTGGGAGCAGGATGGGATGCATCCGGCGCCACTGTGGGGCCATGCCGAGGAGACCGCGTTTGCCGCGCACAACGGCGCGGAGGCGCAGGAGATCGCGGGCAAGGGTGACGTGCGGGCGGTCGTCGCGCCGGCGTCGGAGACCTCGCAGATGGTGCGGGCGGTGCAGGAACAGCTGCAGCGGCTCGACATGTACGACGGGGCGGCGTCCGGGGTGATGGACGAAGTCACGATGCGGGCGATCGAGGCGTACGAGCGCGAAAACGGGTTGCCGGTGACCGGCGAGCCCAGCGTGGGGCTGCTGGCGGCGCTGAGCGCGGGGACGCCGGGGCCGGTCGCGGCGCCGCGTGCGGCGATGGGCACGCTGGAGATGCAGCGGCGGCTGAACGCGGCGGGCTATGGCCCGCTGGCCGAGGACGGAGTGATGGGGCCGCAGACGCAGCGCGCGCTCGATGCGTTCGCCGCGGACCAGGGGCTGGCCGGGGCCGGATCGGCGGACGTGCTGCGCGCGCTTGCAACACGCGGCGCCTAGCGCCACTTCCATTCGATGATGTTTCCCGATGGAACGACACCGCGGCTGCGTGCCGGGGTGTGGGTCGACGCCTATATTCGCCGCTGCCGGGCGGCCGGCGCCTTCGTGTCGATCTCGCGGCGCGGGGACGACAGCGCCGGTGCGGTCTTCATCGAGTGCCTCCATGCCGATGGGGCCGACCTCTACGGGCCCCGGATGCGGGACGACGGGGGGCGGGCGTTCGAACGTGTGCTGGCGGCGGTTCCCGGGTTCGAGGTGGCGGAGCGGATCGAGCGGGAGGCGCGGTTCGACGGCGACCTATGGTTGGTGACGGTCGAGGACCGGGGCGGCCGCGTATTTCTGATGGATGACGAGACGTGAGTGAGCCTTTCTGGCGGACGACGACCTTGGAGGAGATGTCGCCGGCGCAGTGGGAGTCGTTGTGCGACGGCTGCGGGCGGTGCTGCCTCAACAAGCTGGAGGACTGGGACACGGGCGAAATCGCGTGGACCGATGTCGCCTGCACGCTGCTGGACCATGGGACGTGCCGGTGCCGCAGTTACGTCAATCGCCAGGAGATCGTGCCCGATTGTGTGCAGCTGACGCCGGAAGAGGTGCGGAAGCTGACGTGGCTGCCGCCGACCTGCGCGTATCGGCTGGTGGCGGAGGGGCGCGATCTGTTCTGGTGGCACCCGCTGGTGTCGGGCTCGGCCGACACGGTGCATACGGCGGGAATCTCGGTGCGGGGGCGGGTCGTGAGCGAGGACGACGTTCCGGTCGAGCGATATGAAGAGCACCTTGTAGATTGGCCTGAAGAAATTTGTGGTGGTGTTGATGAAACTAGAGGTTGACACCGTCACGCTCTTCCCGTAGACATTGGGTACTGTCGCAGAGTTGGCTTTGGGCTTCGGCCCGGATGTCCGCGCAATGGGTTCTGGCTGCGACGGGTTGTGTGAGTTGTGCCTTGAGGCGCGTCGCGGGCAGGCGGCGCGCCTTTTTTCTTGCGCCGGCCACGGCCGGCGCGGAGGGGCGCCGAGTTGGAGAGTTCTGATGACCGAATTGGCGTTGGGCGGCCGTGGGCGGCGCGCGGGCCTGGTGGAGCGGATGTTCGAGGCGTTTTCTCGCCAGCTCCACGAGGTCGAGCAGCGGATTGCCGCGGGCGGGGCTGAGATCATCAAGGAGCACAAGACGCTCGGTGATCTCGCCAAGACGATGGAGACGCTGCTGTCGCTCGACCGGAAAGTGGCGGGCGACGGGGACGACGGGTCGGTGGATCTGGAGCGGCTCCGCAAGGATTTGGTCGAGCGGTTGGCGCGGTTCGCGCCGGTGCGGCGCAAGGCCGTGACGCCGACGGTCGTCGAATGACGGCCGCGGCGGTGGGAGGCGGCGCCGGCGTGGGCGCCGCCGACGTGCGGGAGGCCTTGAAGGCCTGCCTCGGGACCGAAGGCGGGCTGAGGGCGTTTCTCGCCGATTTGCCGGCGGCGCTGGCGGAGGGGCTGCTGGGCGACTGGGCCGTCTGGGCTCGGCGCGAGCAGATGCCGCCGCGCGGAGATTGGACGACCTGGCTCATTCTGGGCGGCCGCGGCGCGGGGAAGACGCGGGCCGGGGCGGAATGGGTTCGCGGCATGGTCGCCGGGCGCGCACCGTTCGCGGGGCAGCCGGCGGGGCGGATCGCGCTGGTGGGCGAGACGTTCGCCGATGCGCGCGAGGTGATGGTGGAGGGCGTGTCCGGGATCCTGGCGATCTCGCCGCGGCGCGAGCGGCCGGTGTGGCAGCCCTCGCGGCGGCGGCTGGAGTGGGCCAACGGGGCGGTGGCGCAGCTCTTCTCGGCGGCGGATCCGGAGAGCCTGCGCGGGCCTCAGTTCGACGCGGCGTGGGCCGACGAGCTGGCGAAGTGGCCGCAGGCGGAGGCGACCTGGGACATGCTGCAGTTCGGGCTGCGGCTGGGGGATCGGCCGCGGCAGGTGGTGACGACGACGCCGCGCTCGGTGCCGCTGTTGAAGCAGCTCATGGGCGACAAGCGCACGAAGATGACGCGCATGTCGACCGCGGACAACCGGGGCAACCTGGCGCCCGGTTTCTTGAAGGCGGTGGTGGACCGATACAAGGGGACCCGGTTGGGGCGGCAGGAGCTCGACGGCGAGCTGGTGGAGGATCGGGACGACGCGCTGTGGCGCCGCGCGCAGATCCACCGCGACCGCGTCGCGCTGAAGCCGGAGATCGTGCGGGTGGTGGTCGCGGTGGACCCGCCGGCGACGAGCCACTCCAAGTCGGACGCGTGCGGGATCGTCGCCGTGGGGCTGGGCACCGACGGCCGCGCCTATGTGCTGGCGGATCGGACCATGTACCGGGCTTCGCCGCAAGCGTGGGCGGAGCGGGCGGTGGCGCTGTACCACGCCCTGGAGGCCGACCGGCTGGTGGTCGAGGTGAACCAGGGGGGCGAGATGGTCGCCGCCGTGGTGGCACAGGTGGATCCGGCCGTGCCGGTGACGCCTGTGCGGGCGACGCGAGGCAAATGGCTGCGGGCCGAGCCCGTGGCACAGCTCTACGAGCAGGGGCGCGTCAGCCACGTCGGCGTGCTGCCGGAGCTGGAGGACCAGATGTGCAACTTCGTTCCGGCGGGGACGTCCGAAGGGGCGTCGCCGGACCGGATCGACGCGCTGGTGTGGGCGCTGACGGCGCTGATGCTGACGGCGGAGGCGAAGACGTCCGTGCCGCGGGTGCGGCGTTTCGGGTGAGGCTTCGGCCGCAACGATGAACGAGACCGAGGGGCTCCCAGTGGGGGCCCTTTTCTTTTTGTCCCGGAAGGGGGTGCGATGGGCATCTTTGGCAAACGCGAGACCAAGGCTTCGCGCGTGGGACGGCTGATGAGCGTGGAAGCGCTCGGCCGTCCGGTTTGGACGCCGCGCGACTATGCGTCGTTGGCGCAGGAGGGGTTTGCGAAGAACCCGGTCGTATTCCGGTCGGTCCGCATGATCGCGGAGGCGGCGGCCTCGGCGCCGTGGCTGCTCTACGAAGGCGAGCGCGAGATCGAGGCGCATCCTTTCCTGGACATGCTGCGGCGGCCGAACCCGGCGCAGTCGGGCGTGTCGCTGATGGAGACGGTCTACGGGCACCTGATGGTGGCGGGGAACGCGTACCTGGAGGTGGTCTCGCTGGACGGCGTGCCGCGCGAGCTGTTCGCGCTGCGGCCGGACCGGATGAAGGTGGTGGCGGGGCCCGACGGGTGGCCGCAGGCGTTCGAATATGCGGTGGCGGGGCGCACGGTGCGGTTCGCGCAGGAGGGCGACGTGCCGCCGGTGCTGCACCTGTCGCTGTTCCATCCGCTCAACGACCACTACGGGTTCGCGCCGATCGAGGCGGCGCAGATCTCGCTCGACATCCACAACGCGTCGGGGGCGTGGTCGAAGGCGCTGCTGGACAATGCGGCGCGGCCGTCGGGCGCGCTGGTCTACAACGGCGAGGGGCCGCTCAACGACGAGCAGTTCGAGCGGCTGAAGACCGAGCTGGAGGAGGGCTACACCGGCGCGCGCAATGCGGGGCGGCCGCTGCTCCTGGAAGGCGGGCTCGACTGGAAGACGATGGCGATGTCGCCCCGCGACATGGACTTCATCGAAGCGAAGAACCAGGCAGCGCGCGAGATCGCGCTGGCGTTCGGCGTGCCGCCGATGCTGCTGGGCATTCCGGGCGACAATACCTACGCCAACTATCGCGAGGCCAACCGCGCGTTCTGGCGCCAGACGGTGCTGCCGCTGGTGAACCGGACGGTGCAGGCGATGGGGAACTGGCTCGGCCTCGCCTACGGCCCGGACCTCAGGCTGGCGTTCGATCCGGACGGGGTCGAGGCGCTCTCGGTCGAGCGCGACGCGCTGTGGGACCGGGTGGCGGCGTCGGACTTCCTGACGCGGGACGAGAAGCGCGCGGCCGTCGGCTACGGGATCGACGGCCACGGGGACACGGGGGACGGCGGTGATGCCGGGCCCGACTGATGGACCCGGTGACGCAGAACGTGATGGAGCGAGGTGACCTGGCGCACCTCGCTCTTTTTCTTTGGGCGTCTGCGTCCTCGGGGTTGCTGGCGTGGACGATGCGGGAGCTGGCCCGCTCGAACCGCCGCTTCTCGGAGTTCGTGAACGCGGTCGCGAAGCTCAATCAGATGTTTGGACAGGCCTGATGGTGGGATGGGTTCGCCGTGCCGCGCAGCCGCTCGTGCGGCTGACGACGGTGCAGAAGATCGAGCACGAGGCGGTGTTCGACGCGTTCGCGGGGATCGTGCAGCGGGCGGCGCTCGAGGAGCGGGTGCGGCGTGAGCCGCGGGTGATCAGCTTCCGGCAGAAGCGGGGCGTGTTGTGAGCGCGCCGCGGCTGGGCGCGGCGCCGGAGCGCAAGTACGCCGCGGCGCTCGCCTCGGTGGACGCGGACGGGCGCTTCTGCGGCTACGCCTCGCTGTTCGGACGGATGGATCTGGGCGGCGACGTGGTCATGCCGGGAGCGTTCGCGCGGACATTGCGGCTGCGCGGCGCCGGCGGCGTGCGGATGCTGCTGGAGCACGATCCGGGCGCGCCGATCGGGGTGTGGCTGACGCTGGAGGAGGACCGCCGCGGCCTGTGGGTCGAGGGACGGATCGTGGGCACTCCCGGCGCGGCGCGGGCCGGCGCGCGGATGGCGGCCGGCGAGCTGGACGGGCTCTCCATCGGGTTTCGCACGGTGCGTGCGGATGAGGATCGGCTGGCGCGAGTGCGCCGGCTGACTGAGATCGATCTCTGGGAGGTGTCGGTGGTGCATTCACCGATGCTGCCGGAGGCGAGGGCGCGGGCGGCGGGAGCCTGCCGTGCCGATGCTGGGGGCATCGCTCCCGAGGCTGCCGTGGACGCGGGGCTGGTCGCCTTGCTGCGTCGGGAAACGGCCATTCTTCGTCAAACGAGGTAGATGATGGACAACGAGATGGGTGCGCCCGAGACCAAGGCCGAGCTGAACGACGCGTTCGGTGAATTCATGGGGGCCTTCGAGGTCTTCCGTGAGACCAACGACCGTCGACTCGCGGAGCTGGAGAAGAAGGGCGCTGATGCGCTGACCGTCGAGAAACTGTCGCGTGTCGAGGCGGCGCTCGACTCGCAGCAGCGCCGGATGGACGAGATGGTGCTGCGCGGTGCCCGCCCCTCGCTGATGGGTGGTGCGCCGGTCGCGGTCAACGAGACCAAGAGCGCCTTCAATGCCTTCGTGCGCTCCGGCGACGAGCAGGCGATGCGTCAGCTCGAGACGAAGGCGATGACGTCGGACGGCGGACTGGCCATGCCGATCGAGGTCGAGGCCGAGGTGATGCGTCGGCTGGGGCAGATCTCGCCGATCCGCTCGATCGCGACGGTCCGCACGATCTCCGCGACGAGCTTCCGCAAGGCGGTTCCGAACGGCTTGACCGGGGCGTGGGCGAGCGAGTCGGCGGCGCGTTCGGCCGACACGGCCACGCTGAAGGCGCTGAACTTCCCGACGATGGAGCTCTATGCGATGCCGGCTGCGTCGTCGGTGCTGATCGACGATGCGGCGGTGGACGTCGAGGCCTGGCTGGCGGACGAGATCGAGATGGTCTTCGCCGAGCAGGAGACCAAGGCGTTCGTCATCGGTGACGGCACGACCATGCCCAAGGGCATCGTCAGCTACGCCGGCACGTCCGAGGACGGCGATCTGGACAACGAGACGCTGGGCATCGTGAAGACCGGCAACAACGGCGGCTTCCCGACGGTGGCGCCGAGCGACGCGCTGGTGGACCTCGTGTACTCGCTGAAGGCGAGCTACCGGCAGAACGCGCACTTCGTGATGAACCGCAGCACGCAGGCGCACATCCGCAAGCTGAAGGATGGCGAGGGCGAGTATCTGTGGAGCCCGCCCTCGGTTCCGGGTGGCCGTGCCGGGCTGATGAGCTTCCCGATCGTGGAAGCGGAGGACATGCCCGACTTCACGACGACCGGCGCCAACGCGATCGCGTTCGGCGATTTCCGTCGCGGTTATCTGATCGTCGATCGTCAGGGCATCAAGGTGCTGCGCGATCCGTACTCTGCGAAGCCGAACGTGCTGTTCTACACGACGAAGCGTGTGGGTGGCGGCGTGCAGGACTTCGACGCGATCAAGCTGCTGCAGTTCGCCGCCTGAGTTCATGCGTGGTGGCGGTCGCCTTCGGGCGGCGGGGGGCGGGCCAGGAGGTTTTCTGGCCCCCTTTTTTGTTTGATCCACGCGCTCTTCGGGCCGCCGGCAGGCGGCCCAGGATGCGCGGCAATTCTTGGGTGGAACGATGGTGGCGATCCTGGTGACACCGCCGCAGGCCGAGCCTGTGACGCGTGAGGAAGCGAAGCTGCATGCCCGCATCGACGGCACGGCCGAGGATGCGAAGGTGGATGCGCTGATCACGGCGGCGCGGCTCGACGTGGAGAGCCGGACCGGGCGGGTTCTGGTGACGCAGGGATGGCGGATCGTGCGCGATGGGCCGCCTGCGGGCGGGATCGTGCGGCTGGCGCCGGGGCCGGTGCAGAGCGTCGACACGGTGACGGTCTATGGCGCGGACGGGGCGGCCGAGGTCGTCCCCGCGGGCGACTATCTGGTGGATGTGGCGAGCACACCGGGGCGGCTGAAGCTGTCGTCCGGGCGGTTCTGGGGGGCGCGGGCGCTCAACGGGCTCGAGATCGACATGACGTGCGGTTACGGCGACCCGGCGGACGTGCCCGCGTCGTTGAAGCAAGCCGTGCTGATGCTGGTCTCCTACTGGTACGAACAGCGCGAGGCGGCCTCGGTGGGGGCGGTGCCGGCGCATGTGGCGTCCGGTGTGACGGCTCTGACGGCGCCTTATCGCATGCCGAGGCTGGCGTGACGCCGGGGGCGGGCGAACTGCGGCATCGCCTGGTGCTGGAGGTCGCGAGCGAGGCGGCCGACGGCGCCGGCGGGGCGACGCGGACGTGGACGCCGGTGGAGAGCGTTTTTGCGCAGGTCGAGCCGCGGCGGCGCCGGGAAAGCGTGGAAGACGGGCGGCACGTCGGGCTGGTGACGCACCGGGTGACCGTGCGGCGCAACGGCAGCGTGGCGCGAGGCGCGCGCTTCGTGGAGGGCGCCACGCGCTACCGGGTGCTGGCGGTCGAGGACGCCGACCCGCAGCGGCGCTTCCTGGAATGCCTCTGCGAGGAGGAGCAGGGATGAGCGATGCGCGGCATGCTCTCATGGCCGAGATCTATCGGGTGCTTTTGGCGGACGGGACGCTGGCGGCCCAGCTGGCCGGGCAAGGCGTGTTCGACGGGGTGCCGCAGGGGGCGGCGCATCCGTTCGTTTCGATCGGTGAGGTGCGCTCGGGCGCCCTGGATGCGGACGCGGTGCCGACGATGGAACACCGGGTCGAGCTCATCGTGAACACACGCAGCGGGCGACGCGAGGCGTCGGAGATCGCCGACCGGGTGCGAGCGGTGCTGGAGGACGCGGCGATGGCGCCCGAGGGGCACCGCCTGGTGTCGCTCGGGCACCGGGACACGGATGTGACTTCGAGCCGTGATGGACGGGCGTTTCGGGCGCGGATGCGGTTCCGCGCACTGACGGAAGCGAACTGAAGGAGGGCGCCGTGGGTGCGCAGAAGGGCAAAGACCTTCTCTTGAAGGTCGACGAGACGGGGGCCGGCTCGTTCGTGACGGTGGCGGGTCTTCGCTCCAAGCGGATCTCGTTCGGTGCGGAAGCGGTGGACGTGACCGACCAGGAGTCGGCGGGGCAGTGGCGCGAGCTGCTGGACGGCGCGGGGATGCGCCGGGCGAACCTCGCAGGATCGGGGATTTTCAAGGACGCCTCGTCCGACACAGTGGTGCGAACGATCTTCTTCAACGGCTCGGTGCGGGACTGGCAGGTGATCGTGCCGGATTTCGGAACCGTGGAGGGGCCGTTCCAGGTCACGGCGCTGGAATATGGCGGCAACCACGATGGCGAGATCGTCTACGAGATCGCCATGGAGTCGGCCGGGCAGCTGACCTTTACTGCGGACTGATGGGGGAAGGCATGGCCAATCGCTATCGCGGTGAGGTCGAGGCGGTTCTGGACGGACGGCATTGGACGCTGTGCCTGACGCTGGGCGCGTTGGCGGAGCTGGAGCGGGTGTTCCAGTGCGCGGACATGGCGGCGCTGGTGGATCGGTTCGCGGCGGGCAAGCTCTCGGCGTGGGACGCGATCCGGATCATCGGGGCGGGGCTCCGCGGGGCGGGGCACGCGATCGACGACGACCAGGTGTCACGGATGACGGCGGACGGGGGCGCGGCGGGGTTCGCGACCATCGTGACGGAGCTTCTGACGGCGACGTTCGGGGGCGGTGCGGAGGTGGCCGACCCTTCTTGATGTCGGCCGCGCCCCGAGAGGTGCGGCCGTTTCCCTGGCGCGATCTGATGGCGCTGTTTATCGGCGAGCGGCGCATGGCGCCGGCCGATTTCTGGGCGCTGACCCTTCCTGAAATCGAGGCTGTGCTCGGCCCTTGCGTGCCCGTTGGGACGCGCCGGGGGGATTTGGCACGGCTGATGGAGCGTTTTCCCGATGGCTGACAGCAGCGAACCATTCGGCAACCCCTCAGAGCTCGCCGAGGAGCTGGCGGACACGCTGGAAATCTCGGCGAGCCGGTTCTCTAGCGTGATCGCGACGGGAATGAGGAAGGCGATCGCGGACGGCTACACGCTGGATCGCGTGCTGCGCCAGGCGGCGCTGTCGATCTCCAACTCGGCGCTGCGGGCGGGGCTGCGGCCGCTGTCCAACCTGGTCGGGCAGGGGGCGAACGCGGTCTTCGGCGGGCTCGGCTCGGCGCTGGGCGGCGGGATCGCCGGCGTGGCGACGGGGGTGATGCCGTTCGCCAAGGGTGGCGTGATCGGCTCGCCGACGGCGTTCGGGATGTCGGGCGGGCGCGTCGGCCTCATGGGCGAGGCGGGCCGCGAGGCGGTGCTGCCGCTGGCGCGTGGCTCCGACGGGCGGCTGGGCGTCGCGATGGAGGGGGCGTCCGGCGGCGGGGCGACCATCAACGTGTCGATCGCGACGCCGGATGCGGAGTCGTTTCAGCGCTCCGAGGCGCAGGTGACGGCGATGCTGGCGCGCGCGGTGGCGCGTGGCCGTCGCGGGCTTTGAGCAGGGGGCTTTGAGCCATGGACGGCTTTCATGACGTGAGATTCCCGCTCGCCGTGGCGTTTGGGGCGACGGGTGGACCGGAGCGGCGCACGGAGATCGTGACGCTGGGCTCGGGTCGAGAGGAGCGCAATCAGCGCTGGTCCATGAGTAGGCGTCGGTATGATGCCGGTACAGGAGTAAGACATCGTGATGACCTTCAAGCAGTTGTTGACTTTTTTGAAGAGCGTCGAGGCCGCCTCTACGGCTTTCGTTACCGTGATCCACTCGACCACAAAAGTTGTGCGCCGACTGACTCACCGTCTCAAGCGGACCAACTACTTGGGGTTGGTGACGGCACTCAGGTCTCGTTTCAGCTGATCAAGCGCTACGGCGACACATTCGCACCCTACGACCGGCCGATCGTGCTGCCGGTCGACGGCACGGTGCTGGTGTCGGTCGCAGGGGTGGCGATGGTCGAGGGGAGCGATTTTTCCCTCGACCAAGGCGTCGTGACGTTCGAGCCGGGATCGGTGCCGCAGGTGGGCGAGGCCGTTCGTGCCGGTTTCCAGTTCGACGTGCCGGTCCGGTTCGACACGGATCGTCTCGAGGTGAGCCTGTCCCGCTTCGAGGCGGGGACGATCCCGACCATTCCGATTGTGGAGATTGCGCCGTGAGGGACATTCCGAGCGCCCTACAGGCGCATCTCGAGGGGAGCGCGGTGACGGTGTGCCGGTGCTGGCAGATCGCGCGCACAGACGGGACGGTCATGGGGTTTACCGACCATGATGCGGCGGTGACGTTCGATGGCGTGACGCACTCTGCCATGTCGGGGCTCGCCTCGTCTGGCGACGTGGTCCGGGCGGGCCTGGGTGTCGGCGGGCTGGAAGTGGCGGGCGCGCTGTCTGCCGCGGGGCTCGACGCGGTGGAACTGGCGAGCGGCAAGTACGACTTTGCGAAGCTGACCGTGTGGTTGGTGAACTGGGCCGAGGTCTCCGAACGGGTGGTGCTGCGAAACGGCACTCTCGGCGAAGTGACGCGGGCGGACGGGGCCTTCCGAGCCGAGGTGCGTGGCCCGGCCCAGGCGCTGGAGACGGTGCGGGGGCGTGTCTTCACCAAGGGCTGCGATGCCGATCTCGGCGACGCGCGGTGCGGTGTGGACCTGTCGGCACTGGCTCGGGCGGCGACGGTGGTGGCGGTCGACGGGGCGCGGCTGACGTTGAGCGGGATCGGGGACCTGGCGGACGGGTACCTGGCCAACGGCATCGCGCGGATGACGAGTGGCGCCGACACGGGCAGCCGGGCGGCGATCGTGCGGCATTCTGCGGCCGGCGACGCGGTGGTGCAGTTGCGCACGGCGTTCGTGTCGGTCGAGGTCGGCGATGGGGTCGATGTGACGCCGGGGTGCGACAAGCGGTTCGGGACGTGCATCGAGACGTTCGCCAACGGGGTGAATTTTCAGGGGTTCCCGCACATTCCGGGGAACGACCGGGCGTTGACCTATGCACGGGGCTCGTCGTGACGCGCGGCGAGATCGTGACGGCGGCGCGGGCTTGGGTGGGGACGCCCTACCGGCACCAGGCGTCGCTGCGGAGTGTGGGGTGCGACTGCCTGGGGTTGGTGCGTGGTGTCTGGCGCGAGCTGTTCGGCGCCGAGCCGGAGCTGGCACCGCCTTATGCGCCGGACTGGGCGGAAGCCGCCGGGCGCGAGACGCTGATGGACGCGGCGGAGCGGCATTTTGCGCGATGCGATGCGATCCGGGCCGGGACGCTGCTGGTGTTTCGTTGGAAGGCGGGGACGCCGGCCAAGCATGTCGGCATCGCGGTGGGGCCCACGCGGTTCGTGCATGCCTATGACGCTGCGGGGCGTGCTGTGGAGGGGGCCCTGGTGCCGGCGTGGCGGCGGCGCCTGGCGGGGACGTTCGATTTTCCGGGGGTGACGGACTGATATGGCAACGCTTGTTCTTCAGGCGGCCGGGCAGGCCGTCGGTGGTTTGCTGGGCCCGGTGGGGGCGATCGCGGGCCGCGCGGCGGGTGCGCTCGCCGGCAACATGATCGACCACCGGATCTTCGGCGACAACTCGACCCGCTCGGTGGGGCGGATCGACGACGTGTCGGTGCAGACGGCGTCCGAGGGCAACCCGATACCCAAGGTCTACGGCCGGATGCGGCTCGCGGGGACGGTGATCTGGGCGACGGATTTCGAGGAACATACACGCACCTCCGCCGTGGGCGGAAAGGGTGGCGGGCCGAAGGTTCGCGAGTATTCGTACACCGCCAACTTCGCGGTCGGGATCTGTGAGGGGCCGATCGCACGGGTCGGGCGGATCTGGGCCGACGGCGAGCCGATGGACCTCGCGGGGGTGGACTACGAGGTCTACACCGGGCGCGACGATCAGGAGGCCGACCCGCTGATCGAGGCCGTCGAGGGAACGGCGCCGGCCTATCGCGGGCTGGCCTATGTGGTGTTCAAGGGATTGCCGATCGGGCCGTTCGGGAACCGCCTGCCGCAGCTGACCTTCGAGGTGCTGCGGCCGATCGGGCAGCTCGAACGGGATGTGCGGGCGGTGACGATCATCCCCGGCTCGACCGAGTTCGGCTATCACCCTGACCTGGTTCGGTTGCAGGTCGGCCCCGGGGAGATGCTGGCCGACAACCGTCACATCGGCGTGGCGGCGACGGATTTCACGGCGTCCCTGGACGAGTTGACGGCGGTGTGCCCGAACCTGGAGCGCGTGGCGCTGGTGGTGGCGTGGTTCGGCACGGATCTGCGCGCGGGCGAGTGCGCGCTGAAGCCGCGGGTGGAACGGCGGGAGCCGGAGACCGTGCCGGCTTGGAGCGTCTCCACGCTGACGCGCGACACGGCGGAAGTCGTGTCGGCGGACGCGGGGCGGCCGAACTACGGCGGATCGCCTTCGGATGCTTCGGTGTTCGCGGCGATCCAGGCGCTGAAGGCGCGGGGGCTGAAGGTCGTCTTCTACCCGTTCGTGCTGATGGACGTGCCGCCCGGAAACGGGCTGCCGGACCCGTACCTCGGGGAAGAGCAGGCGCCCTTCCCGTGGAGGGGGCGGATCACCGTTTCGCCGGCGCCGGGGGAGGCGGGATCGCCTGACGGGACGGCGGCCGCAGATGCGGCGGTGGCGACGTTCGTCGGAACCGCGGCTGTCGGCGACTTCGGCGGGGCGGGGGCGGATGTCTCCTATGGTGGGCCGGAAGAGTGGTCGTTCCGGCGGATGATGCTGCACTATGCGCGGCTGACGGCGCAGGCGGGGGGCGTCGACGCGTTCCTCGTCGGGTCGGAGTTGCCGGGGCTGACGACGATCCGGGGGATCGGCGGCTACCCGTTCGTCGACGCGCTGGTGACGCTGATCGACGATGTGCGCAGCATCGTCGGCGGAGACACCCAGATTTCGTATGCGGCGGACTGGACGGAGTATTTCGGGCACTCCGATGGAGCCGACCTGACGTTTCATCTCGATCCGGTCTGGGCGAGCGCGAATGTCGACTTCATCGGGATCGACAATTACTGGCCGCTGTCGGACTGGCGGGATGGCACACACCTCGACGAGGCGGTCGCGGGATCGGTGTACGACCCGGACTATTTGGCCGGCAATGTGGCTGGCGGCGAGGGGTACGACTGGTACTATCAGGCCGGCGACCGCGCTGCGCAGGTGCGCAGCCCGATCCAGGACCTCGGGTACGGGAAGCCCTGGGTCTATCGCTACAAGGATCTCGCCGGGTGGTGGGCGAACCAGCACTACGACCGCATCGGCGGGGTGGAGGTGGCCGCGCCAACGGCGTGGGTGCCGCAATCCAAACCGGTGTGGTTCACGGAGCTGGGGTGCCCGGCGATCGACCGCGGGTCGAACCAGCCGAACGTGTTCTTCGATCCGAAGAGCTCCGAATCGAAGTTGCCGTATTATTCCAGCGGTCGGCGAGACGACGGGATCCAGCGCGCGCATCTGCGAGCATTCTACGACGTCTACGAGGCGGGCGGGGCGCCGGATCCGACCGTCAATCCCGTATCGAGCGTCTATGGCGGGCGGATGGTGGACGCGTCGACGATCCACATCTGGACCTGGGACGCGCGGCCTTGGCCGATGTTTCCGCACCTGCTGGACCTGTGGTCCGACGGGACCAACTGGGAGCGCGGGCATTGGTTGAACGGACGGCTTGGCGGCGTGCCGGTGGACGCTTTGCTGGCGAGCCTGTTCGAGGACTGGGGGCTCGAGGCGCCGGACGTGACGGCGGTACCGACGGTGCTGGACGGGTTCATCGTATCGGGTCCGAGCAGTCTGCGCTCCGTGGTGGAGCCGTTGCTGGATGCCGTGTCGGCGGTTGCCGCGGACACCGGGACGGCGATCAGGGTGGTCGGCCCGGCGCGTTCACCGGCGATGGCGGTGGGCGAGGACGACCTCGTCGAGGTCGACGGGCGGACGCCGCTGGTGGTGGAGACGCGAGACGATCCAGGCGGACTGCCGGTCGAGATGCGGCTTCGCTACTTCGACAGCGGACGGGATTTCCAGATCGCGAGTGCGCGATATCGGCCGCAGGCAGGCTCTGCGCGCCAGGTCGAGACGATTTCACTGTCGGCGAGTTTGAACGACGCGCTGGCAACGGAACTGGCGGAGCTGGCGCTGGCGGTGCGGTGGTCTGGGCGGACGACCGTGCGCTTTGCGTTGCCGCAGTCGCGGCTGGCACTGGCGCCGGGGGACATCGTGACGCTCAGCCTCGATGGGACGACGCGTGAGGTTCTCGTCGAGGAGATCGAGGATCTGGGGCATCGGCTGGTGACGGGGCGCTCGCTCGACCGGGCCGCGCTGGCGGTGACGCCGGTGCGAGCCACGTTCGATGCACCCGGCGTTCCGGTGACGCTTTCGCCGCCAGCCACCTTCGGAATGAACCTTCCGCTGGTGGATCGAGCGGTGCCGGAGCACGTCCCCTGGATCGCATGCTACGCGAGACCATTTCCGGAGCAGATGGGTGTGTGGCAGCAGGTGCCGGGCGGTTCCTTCCAGTTGATCCGAACGGTCGCCAAACCGGCGTCCATGGGGGTCACGGCGAGCGAGTTGGCGCCGGGGCCGGCACACCGTTGGCATCGTGGCGGATCGGTTGATGTCCGGCTCTTCAATGCGGCGGCATCCTCGGCGCCGGAGATGGACGTCCTCAGCGGAGCGAATGCCTTGGCGATCGAGGCGTCGGAGGGTCTCTGGGAGGTCGTCCAGTATCGCGATGCGGTGTTGATCGGGGACGGGGTCTACCGGCTTTCCGTCCTGCTCCGAGGCCAACTGGGGACCGAGGACGCGGCGGCGACACATATCGCGGCCGGGGCTCGGGTCGTGATGCTCGATCGGTCGCTGGCTTCGCTGCCCGTTGACATCGACGAGGTGGGGCTACTCCGAAATTACCGGGTGGGGCCGCTGGCCGAAGGGATCGGTGGACCCAATACGACGGAATTCACCTTCACCGCGACGGGGCGGGGGATGCTCCCCTTCGCACCGGCGCATGGACGGGCGCGGCGGGAGAGCGACGGTGCGCTGACGCTTTCCTGGGTGCGACGGACCCGCGTCGGCGGTGATCGGTGGGGGGCGGGGGACGTGCCGTTGGGGGAAAGCGCCGAATCTTATCGGCTCGAAATTCTCGACGGCGAGACGGTCGTGCGCACCGTGACGACCTCGGCGCCGACGTTCTCGTATGCGCTGGCCGATCAGACGGCCGACTTCGGAGGCGCGCCGGATCCGGTGTCGTTCCGTGTGGGGCAGTATTCGCCGGGCTTCGCGCTCGGCACGCTTTATGAGGTGACCGTCGATGTCCAACAGTCTTAATCTCGAACTGCCGTACTTGGAGGAAGCGCAGGCGCAGAAGCACGTCACAGTCAACGATGCGCTGACGCGGCTGGACTCGCTGGTCCAGCTCACGGTGATCGACCGTGACCTGGCGGCACCGCCGGGCGCGCCTGCCGAGGGCGACCGGTACATCGTCGCCGCGAGCGCGACGGGAGCGTGGGCGGGGCACGAGGCGGATGTGGCGGCCTTCGTCGACGGGGCGTGGGCCTTTTTCGCGCCGCGCGAGGGCTGGCTGGCCTATGTGCAGGATGAAGACGGCCTGACCGTCTTTGACGGCGCTGGCTGGGATGCGCTGGGCGGCGCACTGGCCGCGCATTCGACGTCGAAGCTTGGGATCAACACGAGCGCCAGCGATACCAACAAGCTGGCTGTCAGCTCGTCCTATGCGTTGTTCTCACCGGCCGTCGGAGCGGGGGACGTCCGCATCGTCGCGACGAAGGATGCGGCGGGAGACGTCGTCTCGCATCTCTTTCAGACCAACTATTCGGGCCGGGCGGAATTCGGGCTGATCGGCAGCGACGACTTCTCGCTCAAGGTCAGCGCCGACGGCTCGGCCTTCTCGCAGGCGTTCGCGGTGGACCGGACGACGGCGACGGTGTCGTTCGACAACGCGATCGATGCCGATGGAGCGGGCGTGACGCTCGGCGCCGATGGTGTGAGCTGGGCTAGCGGGCTTTCGATTTCGCTGGGTGCGGCGGGCGAGGCCGGATCGGTGGCGGTGGGCGCGTCGGCGCTGGTGGCGGCGACGACCGGGACGGACAACAGCGCGCTGGGCGCTTCGGCGTTGGGAGCGGTGACGACGGGGTCCGAGAATGTCGCGATCGGCGGAAACGCCGGGGGGGCGCTGACGATCGCCTCGGGCGCGACCTTCGTGGGCTTTGGGGCTGGTGCGGCGCTGACGGGCGCCGACAACTCGGCCCTTGGACGGGATGCGTTCGTCGGCGCGCCGGCGGCGGTGACGAACTGCGCGGCGGTGGGCGCCGCGGCCACCGTCACGGGCAGCAACCAAGTGCAACTCGGCGACAGCGCGACGACGACCTACGCCTATGGCGCGGTGCAGAACCGGTCGGATGCGCGCGACAAGACGGACGTGCGCGACACGGCGTTGGGACTGGCGTTCGTGCGGGCGCTGCGGCCGGTCGATTTCCGCTGGGACTACCGGGAGGATTACCGAGGACCGGCAGGCACGGTCCGCGACGGGTCGAAGACGCGTTCGCGCTACCATCATGGGTTCATCGCACAGGATGTGGAGGCGCTGATCGGCGCGACCGGTGTCGATTTCGGCGGGTTTCAGGACCACGCGATCGGGGGTGGCAGGGACGTGAAGTCACTCGGATACACCGAGTTCGTCGCGCCATTGGTGAAGGCGGTTCAGGAGCTGAGCGCGGAAGTGGACGCGCTTCGGGCGCGGCTCGAGGCGGCGCCGACGGGGTGAGGGGAGTGCGTCCCGAGGGGACGCGAGGGATCCAAGTGGAAACCAAGCACTCGTGCGGCGCGCGGGTGCTTTTTTCTTTGTAGTACTCATGTGTAGGGGGTCACACGATGCAGGATCGTGTTCCGTGGCTCGATTATCTCAGCAACCATGTTGGACTGAAGGAGGTTCCGGGGGCGCAGCACAACCCGCTGATCGTCGAGTGGGGCAAGCAGTCGGGGATCGACTGGTGGAACAACGACGAGGACGCCTGGTGTGCGGTCGCGGTGAACGGGGCACTGGTGAACTCGGGCTATCCGTCGACGCGTTCGGCGCTGGCGCGGTCGTTCACGCGCTATGGCACGCGCCTGTCGTCGCCTGTGCGCGGGGCGATCGTGGTGTTTCCGCGGGGATCCAATCCGCTCTACGGGCACGTCGGCATCGTGGAGAGCGTGCGGGCGGACGGGACGATCGTCATCATCAACGGCAATTCGGGCAATGCGGTGCGGCGCTCCGTGTTTCGCACCTCCTCGATCCTGCCGGACGGGATCCGCTGGCCTCCGGGCGCGGTGGCGCCGTCGGAGAGCGGGCCGGTTGCGGTGGATGTTCCGCTCGGCGCGCGCGTGCTGCAGTTCGGCAGCCGCGGCGAGGACGTCGAGGCGCTCCAGCGCGACATGAACGTGTTGAACTATCAGCTCACCGTGGACGGGGTCTTCGGTGGGCGCACGCGCGATGCGGTCATGCGCTTCGAGCAGCGGCGCGGGCTCAAGGGCGACGGAATCGCCGATCCGGCGATGTTGGCGGCACTGACGGCAGCCGTCGATGCGCGAACCAAGCAGGATGATCGTCGCAAGACGGCGGAGAAGGCGGCTGCGCCGATCGCCGGCGCTGGCGCCGCCGTCACGGTCGGCGCCGCGGCAACGTCGACGGTCGACATGGCCAGCGATGTGAGCGCGGTGGACGGCGGGACCATGATCGGCATGGCGGCCATCGCCGTCGCGGTCGCGTTGGTCGCGGCGATCCTCCTGTGGCGCTACTCCATCCGCCGGGCCGAAGGGCCCATTCTCGACGAGGCGGTCTGACCGCGCGCGGCTGGCGGATCGAAGCTGGCTGCGCAATCCGTGACTTGCCCGCCTCCGGTTAGCCCGGGGGCGGGCCTCGAGCGCTTTGAGCTGCGGTGCAGCCGGGTATCTGCGCGGCGAACAATGTTCGCTGGCCGCCGGGCCGCGCCGCGCCGAGCCGGCGCTCGTCGTGTGTCACCGCCCCTTGGTGACGTTCGCAACCTTTCCAAGCATTGGAGATAAACGATGGTCGGTTTAGGCCTTGGCCCGATCCGGGGGGCGCCGTTCAGCCCGGCGGCCGCCAGCCGTGATGTGGCGCAATCGAACCACATCCCGGCAGACGTGAAGCTCATGTACCTGAAGGGCTATGCTGCGGAAGCCGATGGCGGGGCGCACTCCGTCAAGCGCGTCGCCAGCGAGCCTTCGCACGCGGGCAAGGTCCGTACCGCGGACCGCTACCTGCCCGATGGCTCGGTGAACCAGGCCAACGGCGGTTGGTGGGAGATGGCCGAGCCGATGCCGACGCCGGAGATGTTCGGCGCGATCGGCGATGGCGTCGCCGACGATACCGCCGCCATCACCAACTGGCTGAACTATGGCGGCGGACGCACCGACGATGGCAGCAAGGTCTATCTCTTCGACCCGGTGCTGCTGACGACGCCGGTCTCGGTGATCTGCGCGCGGGGAACGACGTTCAAGCTGCGCTCCGGCTGGTCGACCTGGCTGGGCGAAGCGGGTCATATCGAGGTGCGCGCCGACTTCCGGTGGTCGGGCGGGCGCTTCGACGGTTCGCGAACCGATACCGATGTGATGGCGGGACTGCTCGACATCCTCGGGACGAGCTCGGCCGATGAGGTGCTGAACCAGTACAAGGCGGCGATCTTCGTGCGCGTCGGCAGCGAGGATATCGACGTCGACCTGCGCGATATCGAGGTGGTGGATCACGTCAACCTGGCGATCTACTGCAAGGGTACGACCACCGGCGCGGTGACGGGCACGATCGACGATATTCGCTCCGAGCGATGCGGTTTGGGCTATCGCTTCGACCGGTGCCGCGATCTCTATATCGGCTCGATCGGGGCGCGGGATGTCGACAATCGCCAGGCGGGCGACAACGACGTGTTCTTCCCGTCCTTCTTCCACGTCGTGCACATGCTGCGCTCGACCAACTGCCCGGTGCGCAGCATCGACATCGAAAACGTGACGGGCCGCGCGGGCCGTCACGGCACCTCGTCGGCGTTCATGAACGGCATCACCTGGGTCGGCAACGTGCGTTGCCCGATCCACTATGCGGGGGTTCATCGCATGGGGGCGGCGGCGGGGCAGCCGTCGGATTATGGCGGGCAGAACGTGCGTGAGACGGTGTCCATGCTCGGCGTGTCGTGGATCTCCAACGACAGCGCGACGCGGTTCGACGAATTCTCGTTCTTCGGCACGGCGACCCAGGGCATCGAAGTCATCACCGACTTCGACATCAGCTTCGGGCGGATGCTGCTGTGGTCGGACGGTGGGCGGCAGAACGTGCTCTCGGGCAGTTCTGCCGTGAATGCGCATGGCGATGCGCGGCCGCCCGAGAACGTGGGCAACGGGCGTCACAAACGCACCAGCCGTATCACCTTCTCCGAACTCATCATCCGCGGTCAGTGGCACTACGGGATCTGGGCCCGCAAGAACGTTATCGAGGTGGGCGTCTGCTCGATCCGGGAGTGTCGCGCCGACCCGATCTTGCTCGACAACGACGGGCAGATCGAGTTCGAGGGCAGCGAAGAACCGCAGCGGCCTTCGGTCATCGTGCACGATGCCGACATCGCCTACTGCGGCGGCCAGGTGCGGGTGGTGAACGGCGAACGGCTGGAGATCCACTCCGGGCGCGTGTCGGACAACTGTCAGCGCTCGGGCTACGACGATCCGACCCTCGCCGGATCCGCCTTCACCCGGACACACGGCGTGGCGTACGACGGGTCGGACACGAACTCGGACGCGGTCGAACGCATCTACGTCAGCCCGGACGTGCAGACCAAGCCGCTGTCGAAGGCGGTGAACGCGTCGACCGGGATCTCGTTCATGCCCGGCCTTCCGGTGCGGGGGTCGGACGAAACGGTGCCGGAGCTCGACCTCTACTATGGTTTCATCACCGCGACCGAGCCCTCGGAAATCCATCTCGGCCAGAAGCTGGTGCTGAAGGATTTGAATGGGTCGACGGACATCACCGTTTGGCCTGTGTACAGCTCCGGTGACGTCTTCATGGTCGAGGTGGACGACGCGCAGAAAGCCATCTCGTGGAGTGCGAGCGGGCACGTGTCCAGCCTCTCCGGTAGCTGGGACCACGTCCTGGACGCCAATCAGGTCGACGGCACCGGCGGCGATCTCTCCGACGATCTCGACGGCCCCGCTTATATCAGCACGCCCTATGGTGTTCTGCGCTTCCAGAACATCCGCAACGAGAATTCGTTCTACATCGATCAGTCGAGCGAATGGGGAACGGACCCGGTCTACACCGTGTCGCAGTCGTTCTCCGGTGCGACGCTTCAGGTGATCGACACCGGCTACACCTATGCGCTCAGCCAGACGTCGGATTACTCGGTGAAGCACGCGAACGTCGTCGCGCCGTCGGCCGGCATCGTGAGCCTCAGCAGCTACACCAAGGCGCAACTTCCGGCGCCGACCGGTCATCCGGGGAACGTGGTCTACGTGTCGGACGAGGCGGGCGGCTCCGTGCTGGCGTTCTCGGACGGATCGAACTGGCGCCGCGTGACCGACCGCGCCGTCGTCACCTGACTCAACGAGACGTGAAGAGCCGGCCGGGGGATCCCCGGCCGGCTCTTTTTTGCGTTTGCCGCCGTGTGCCGCTCAGGCCGGTTTGCGCAGCACCGCGACGGCGTTTTCACGGTCGGCGCGAAAGGAACCGTCCGCGGCGGAGAGGCGGTCGTAGGTGGTGCGTGTCGCTGTCACCATGTCCGGGGTCAGCGGGCGCCACAGCGTCGGCATGTGCATCATGCGGCGCTCGAAGTCGGCGAAATCGACGAAGGCGACGGGCGACAGGAAGGTGAACGCTTGCACGGGCTCCAACACCCGGCAGCGCGCGAGGGCGGCCTGCGCCTCGGCCCGAACCTGCGCCTCGTCGTGGAAGTTGCGCATGATCTCGTCGAACGGGCCGCGAGCGACGGGCTCGGACACGTAGAGCATGCCGCCCGGCACCAGCACGCGGGCGATCTCCTCGAGCGCCTTGTCCATCGCCGGCACCGGCACATGGTGCAGTGACTTCATCATCAAGACCACGTCCACGCTGGCATCCTGCGCCGGCAGCGCCTCGGCCGAACCGGCGCGGAAGTGGACGCCGGGCGTGTCGGTGCTCGACGGCAGGGCGTCGGCAAGGTCGATCCCCGTGGCCTCCGCCGCGGCGGCTTTCTCGACGAGGGCGTGCGTCAACGTACCCCCGCCGCAGCCGACATCGAGCACCCGCGCCCCGTCGAGCGGGATCAGGCGGGCGATCAGCGTCAGTTCGTCGGCGACGATCTCGGGCGGGTTCGTGGGAGTCATCGGGTCAGCCCTCCGTCACGGCCGCGATGAGGCGCCGTGCCCGCTCCACCACCGGCCGATCGATCATCCGCCCGTCCAATTGGACGGCGCCGACCCCCGCCGCTTCCGCTGCGGCGACGATGGCTCGGGCGTGTTCCTGTTCGGCCGCATCCGGCGCGAGCCCTTCGTGGACGCCCGCGACCTGCCGCGGATGGATGCACAGCTTCCCCCCAAAACCCAACCGGCGCGCGTTGCGGACCTCGGTCGCGAGTTGCTGCGGGTCGTCGAGCGACAGCGTCACCCCGTCCACCGGCGGTGCGATTCGCGCAGCCGCCGAAGCGACCGCGATCTGGCACCGCGCGAAGTCGAACGCGGTCGCGTCGTCGCCGATGCCGACGTCGTTCTGATAGTCCACCGACCCGAACGCCAGCTGAAGAACGTTCGCCACCTTGGCGATCGCCCGCGCTTCGAGGAGGCCCTCGGCCGTCTCGATCAACGGGACGAGCGCGCGGCCGGCCGGCAACGCGGCGCCGATCTGCGCCAGGGTCGCCGCATCTTCCGCCTTCGGGACCATCACCACCATGACATTCGCGTGCCCGGCGAGGGCGAGGTCGTCCTGATGCCAGGGCGTGCCCGCCGCATTGATGCGCAGGGCCGCGCGCCCCCCGCCGTCGAGCCATTCGGCGACCGCCTTGCGCGCGCCGGCCTTGCCTTCCGGCAGGACCGCGTCTTCGAGGTCGAGGATGACCACGTCCGCCCCCGAGGCGACCGCCTTGTCGAACCGCTCTGGGCGGTCGCCAGGTACGAAGAGATAGCTGCGGTACATCACGGGTCGTCCTTCGATGTGGTTTCGTGCCGGCGCGGCGGTGCGACGATGGGCATGACGGTTCGTCGCCGATTCGCCGCTTGCGGCAGCCGACACCAAGCCTTCCCGCATTTGCGCCTGAAGTCCATGCGCGGGCTCCGTTTCGGCTTCGGTGGGTTCAGAACCAGCCTCGTCATATGGACTTGAAATTCGGGTCATATGGACCTATTCTCGGTCCCAGGAGGAGGGACAGCCATGGTCCATGCCATTCAGGAGCGGCCTGCGGTCGACGCCCAGGCGGTCGGGTTGAAGGCGTTCGGCAGGATTGCCGACATCTGGGCCTTGAGCGGTCGTGAGGCCGCCGACCTGGCGGATATGTCCGAATCGACCTGGAAGCGCGCCAAGAAGCCCACCTTCGCGGGCGAGTTGACCCGTGACCAGTTGCTCCGGCTCAGTGCGATCGTCGGCGTCTACAAATCGCTGGAGCTGTATTTCGACGCCCCATTGTCTCACACGTGGGTCAAGCACGCGAACCGCGGCCCGCTGTTCGACGGCGAGCGTCCCATCGACGCCATGATCGCCGGAGGTCTGCCGAAGATCCTGCGGGTCCGCACCTATGTCGACGCGCTGCGGGGCGGCGCTTGAAGCTGACCGAGATCAACGACCGCGGGCTCGTCCGCCTCATCTCGGAGACCCACCACAAGCCTCCCGTCCTGCGCGGCCTCGTCGACAGCGACGAGGAGGCCGCCGTCCTCGCCGAGCTGGAGGGCCTCACCAGCGCGCGGCTGATCGCCGAGCGGGAAGGGAGCGTCGCACTGGACCGCCGCGAGCTGGTCTTCGCCCGGCGCGCCAACGATCTGAAGGTCTACGGGCAGACCCACATCAACGCCGCCTTCATCTACACGCGCCCCACCGGCAACCGCTTCAACGGTCCCGAGCGCGGCGCCTGGTACTGCAGCTACGACGTGCTCACCTCGGCGGAGGAGGTCGGCTATCACCGCACGCGCGAGCTGGGATACGTCGGCATCTACCAGGGCGAAGCCCGCTACGTCGAAATCCTGGCCGACTTCATCGGCACCTTTCCCGATCTCGCCGGCGCGGCGGACGATCCCGCGCTCGACCCCGATCCCGACGTCGGCTACGCGGCCGGCCAGGCCCTGGCGCTCACGCTGCGGCGCCAGGGGCACCGGGGGATGCTCTATCCCTCGGTCCGCCGCACCGGCGGTCGCTGCCTCGTCGCCTTCGACCCCGGCATCATCCAGAATGTCCGCCCGGGGTCGAGCTGGCGCCTCGTCTGGAACGGCACGCCAGACTATACGATTGAGGGGCTCTGACCGATATCCTCTCGTATTCACATAGGCGCACGCTATGAATTTCGCGCAGATCCGCGCCTTCTACTACGTCTTTCGCGAGGGGGGCGTCGGGCGAGCGGCGCACATGCTCAACGTCTCACAGCCGACGATCTCGCAGCATCTGAAGGCGCTCGAGACGGAATCGGATGTCCACCTGTTCGAGCGGCGCGGGCGCGGGCTGGCGTTGACGGCCGACGGGGCACAGGTCTTCGCGGCGGTGGAGCGGCTGATGCGCGCGGCGGCCGAAGTGGAAGACGCGCTCGCCCACGAGGGCACGCTCGACGGGGGCAACCTGCGTGTGGTGTCGGATTCTCCGCCCCTTGCAGTGCGCCTCCTCAAGCGGTTTCGAGACCGTCACCGCAACGTCGCCGTCGCGATCACCGTCGCCTCCAAGGCCACCATCATGTCGCAGTTGGAGGAGGGGGAGGCGGACGTCGGCATCACCGTCGAGCCGACCCTCGGTGCCGATTTCATCGGCCTGCCGTTGCAGAGCGAGGGGCTGTCGCTGTGCGTGTGGCGTGATCATCCGCTGACGCGCATGCGCCATGTCGGCGTCGGGGTCCTGGCGTCGGAGGTGCTGCTGCTGCGTGAGGCGAGTTCGCGCACACGCAGCCTGCTGGAGCAGGCGATGGCGCGCCTCGGCGTCAGTCCGCACGAGGTGGTCGAGATCGGCGATCGGGAAGCGCTGCGCGAGGCGGTGGCCGCCAAGATCGGAGTCACGGCGTTCGCGATGTCGGAGTGCCCGCCCGACCCGCGGCTGCGCTACCTGCCGATCCACCAGCCGGAGTCCGGGCTCGTGCTGCACGAGCATCTCGTCTTCCGCAAGCGCATCCGGGCGCGGCCGGAGGTGGCCGCCTTCATCGAGATCGCGCGTGAGTACGGCACCGTCGCCGCCGCCGATGAGGCCCGCCCCGCGCCCCGGCGCCGCCCGCTTGCCCCCACCGGCTGACGGGCGCGATCCGCGCAAGGGGCGCACCCACGCCGGCAGGGCGGCGAACGGGCGATGAGTGCTGCATCCCGGCGCGAATGATGCGATGTTCGCCCGGCTCCCTCCGTCGCCTACCCAGTCAGTTGCATGGACATTATTCTCGTTACCGCAGTCATTGCGTCGCTGTTCCTCGTGATCGGGGCGGCCGAGCCGCTCGCGGCCCGTCTGCGGCTCCCCTACACGGTGATCCTCGCCGGCCTCGGCATTCTCATCGCGTTGGCGGCTACGTTCTTCCTGCGCACCGAGCTGACGGACGCGCTGAATCCGATCGCGACCGCGATTCTCGACTTTCCAATACGCTCCAATGTCTTCCTCTACGTCTTCCTGCCGACGTTGTTGTTCCAGGCCATGCTCGGCGTGAACGTGCGGCGGATGCTGGACGACTGGGTGCCGATCCTGGTGCTCGCCGTCGTCGCCGTGGTCGTCGCGACGCTCTCGGTCGGCTACGGCCTCTATCTCACCGGCGCGCTGCCGTTGGCGGCCTGCCTGCTCATCGGCTCCATCGTCTCCACCACCGACCCGTCGGCGGTGGTCTCGATCTTCCGGTCGATCTCCGCGCCGCAGCGGCTGGCACGCATCATCGAGGGTGAGAGTCTCCTGAACGATGCCGCGGCGATCGCGCTGTTCGGCCTCTTCATGGGCTTCGTCATGATGGGGATCCCCAACCCGTCCCTCTTGAGCGCGCTCGGCCAGTTCCCGGTGCTCATCCTCGGCGGCGCGGCGACCGGGCTCGTCCTGGCGCGTCTCGCGGTGTCTGTGATGGCGATGTTCGCGCGCTACGAGCTGGCGTTGATCTCCATCTCCGCCGCGCTGCCCTACATCGCCTACATCGTCGCCGAGCAGAGCATCGGCGCGTCGGGCGTCATCGCCGTCGTCGCCGCGGGATTGACGCTGAACCTCACCGCTCCCGGGCGGCTGCCGCCGGCTGCCTGGGCCAACATGCGCGAGGTCTGGAGCCTCCTGGCGCACTGGGCCGGCGCGCTCATCTTCATCCTCGCCGCGCTCCTCATTCCCCGCCTCCTCGAGGGCTTGCGGGTCGACGACCTTGCCCTCGTCGGGGTGGTGGTCGTCGCGGCCGTCGCGGCGCGGGCGGTGATCCTCTTCGGCCTGCTGCCGCTCCTGTCGCGGCTGAAGGTCTCACCCGTCGTCGAGCGGCCCTACCGCGCGGCGATCCTGTGGGGGGGCCTGCGCGGGGCGGTCACGCTGGCGCTGGCGCTCGCCGTCACCGAGAGCATCCGCGTGCCGATGGAGACCAAGCGCGTGGTCGGCATCCTGGCGACCGGGTTCGTCCTCTTCACCCTCATCGTGCAGGGGACGACGCTGCGCTGGGTGATCGGCCGCCTCGGCCTCGACCGCCTGTCGCCGCTCGACGAGGCACTCTCCAAGCAGGTCGTCGCCGTCGCGTTGCAGAGCGTGCGCGAGGACGTCTCGCGCTCCACCGAGAACTACGAGCTGACGCAGACCATCGTGCGTTCCGAGGCCAAGCGCTTCGCCGAGCGGCTCGATCGGGCGGTGAAGGCGGCGGAGGACCACGAGCACCTGCTCGACCGCGACCGGATCACGCTGGGGCTGATCGCCGTCGCCGCCGCCGAGCGGGACACCATCATCGCCCGCATGCGCGAGCGGATGATCTCGGCGCGTCTCGCCGAGACGCTGCTGCGCGAGGCCGACCGGCTGATCGAGGCGGCGCGCGGCGGGCGCTCCCTCTACGAGCACACCGCGCGCGAGAGCCTCGCCTACGGCCGCTCCTTCCAGATGGCGGCGAATCTGCAGAGCCGGCTGGGCATCGCCGCCCCGCTCGGGCGCATGACGGCGGACCGGTTCGAGGCGCTCCTGTCACGCCGCCTCATCCTGCGCGACCTCGACGGGTTCATCGACGGGCGCATCCGCCGCATCCACGGTCGCCGCGTGGCCGACCTGCTGCACGACCTGGTCGCCCGCCGGGTGGACAACCTGGAGACCGCGCTCGACGGCCTGCGCCTGCAATATCCGGGCTATGCCGAGGAGATGGAGCGCCGCTTCATCCGTCGCACCGCGTTGCGCCTCGAGGAGCGCGAGTACACCGCGATGCGCGACGACGGGCTCATCGGCGCCGAGCTGCACACCTCGCTGATGCAGGGGCTGACCGCCCGCCGGTCCGCCGCCGAGCGCCGCCCCAAGCTCGATCTGCTGCTGCAGCGGGCCGAGCTGGTGCAGCAGTT
Organism: Acuticoccus sp. I52.16.1; assembly: GCF_022865125.1. NCBI lineage: Bacteria > Pseudomonadati > Pseudomonadota > Alphaproteobacteria > Hyphomicrobiales > Amorphaceae > Acuticoccus > Acuticoccus sp. I52.16.1. Next base: position 4,148,508 of record NZ_CP094828.1, read on the forward strand.
CCCCCTGTTCGCCGACCTCGACGAGCCGACCCGCCGGCGATTGGGGCAGAACCTCGTCACTCACTACGCCAACACCGGCGAGGTGATCATCGCCAGGGACACGGTGGCCAAGAGCGTCTACTTCATCGCCTCGGGCGCGGTGGAGATGGAGCGGGCGGGGCAGACCTGGCGGCTCGGGCGCGGCGAAATGTTCGGCCAATTGTCGATCCTGGAGCAGCGCCCGCTGCGCGCCGAGACCCGCTCGATCACGCTCTCGACCCTCCTGGTGCTGGACGAGACGCGTTTCCGCCGCCTGCTGGCCCGCAGCCCCACCATTCGCGAGACCGTGAAGGAGAGCGCCGTGCGTCGCGGCGAGGCGCTGACCAGCCTCTGACGCCCCCGCGCGCTCGCGCCGCCCCGGCGGCGCCGCAATCAGCTGGAGGCGCGGGCGGCCTTGAAGGCGCGGATGCGCTCGGCGAGCGACGGCTCTTCGCCCGGCTTGCCCGTCGGTGCGGTGCCGGCCATCGTGATGAACTTCTCCGCCAGGGTGCGCAGCTCCTCACGCAGGGCCGCCACCTCGTCCGGGCTTGCCGCGCCCGCCGACTTCAGCGCCGCGTTCTCGGCCCGCAGCGCTTCGACGTCGCGGCGCAGCGCGGCCAACTCGCCGCCGTCGGGCGTGGCGTTGGCGGCCGCGTCCATGTCGCGGCGCATCGCCTCCAGCTCGCTCAGCAGGGCGTCCTTCTCTCCGCGCACGGTGTCGAGCCGCTCCTCCAGCGCCCCCAGGCGCGGGTCGGTGCCACCCTCGCGCGCCGCGGCACCGAGCTCGCGCACGCGCGCCTCCAGCTCGTAGATCTTCTGCTGGCGCAGCTCCAGCAACGCCTCGTTCTTCTCCACCTTCGCCCGCGCCTCGCTCTCGACCCGCTCGTGGGAGGCGATGGTGCCGCGGAGCTGATCGAGGTCATAGGACAGGCGCGACAATTGCTGGTTGGCGATCCGCTCGCGCCCCTCCACCGCGTGCAGCGCGGCGGTGAGCGAGGAGACCTGGTCCTCCGTGTCGGTGGCGCGTGGGGCGAGCGCGGCGCGCAGCTCGGCGATGGTGGTGTCGCGCGCAGCGATCGTCTTGCGGGCCTCCACGAGGTCGGCGACGGTGCCGGTCACCCGCTCCTCCAGCCGGGCGCGCAGCGTGTCCCGCTCCTCGCGCAGCGCCTTCGCCTCCCGCTCGGCGACGCCCTTGGCCGCCTGCGCGGCGGCGAAATCGCCCGAGGTCGGCCCGCTCGGCGCCGCGTCGGGGCGGACCAGGCGATTGGTCGCGGTGGCGAGTTCCTGGCGCAGCTCGGTGATGGTCCTGGCGCGCTCTTTGGCCTCGGCGTCGGCCTTCGCCGCGTCGGCGGCGGCCTTGTCGCGTTCGGCGGTGCGCTCGCTCAACGTGCGGGCCAGGCTGTCGCGTTCCTCGGTGAGGGCGTGCAGGCCCTGCTGCCGATGCGCCGCGTCGTGCTTCAGCCGCTCGATCTCCTTGCGCAGACCCGCCGCGATGCCCTCCTGCTCGGCGATCTTGATGGCGCTGTCGCCGCCGCCGTGGCCGCGGGACTGCGCCGCGGCGAGCCGCCGCTCCAGCGCCGCGATCTCCACCGCGTGGTTGGCACGCATCACGTCCTTCTCGGCCTGCATGGCGGCCAGATCGACCGACTCGCGGCGCGAGCGCTTGCTCATCACCGAGGAGATGATCGCCAGCACGATGAAGGCCACGACCGCACCGAGGGCGATGAGCGGGAGGGTGAGGTCATCGAACAACGGGGTCACCTCGTGAATGGGCCGGAGTTGGGCCTCTCATACTCCGCCCCGAGGAAGCCTGTCACGACCGTTAAGTAGGCTTCAGAACGGGTTCCACGTGGGCTGCGGCGTGAACTTCAGATATCCGACGTTGAGGCCGAGCCGCGCGCCGACACCGGTGCGCACCGGCACCACCACCATCTCCCCCGCGACGACGACGTTCATGCCGAGCCCGCCCAGCGCATAGGCCTGCCCCTCGACCCCGCCGAAGCGGCCCATCATCGCCTGTACGTCACGCAGATTGTAGACGAGCATCATGACGCGGCTGCCCGAGCCGCCGAAGTCCCAGCCGATCGACGGGCCCTGCCAGAAGATCTTGTGCCGGCCGAGCTGGGTGGTGTTGAGGACACCCTCGCCATAGCGCAGCCCGCCGAAGATCGCGCCGGAGGCCTCCTCGCCGAGGATGTAGCCGTTGGGCTGGCCGAAGCGCGAGAAGGCCTGTTGCAGGAGCTGGGCGAGGCTGCCGGAGGTGGCGCCGAAATAATCCTGTCCGGCGGCGAGCAGCTCCTGCGCCGTGTAGGTGTTGACGCGTTGCACCTCCGGCTCGCTGGTGACGGCCGCGGTCTGGGTGGGGGCCGCCGCGGCGTAGGGGGCGGGCTGATAGGACGTCTGCGCGGATGCAGGGGCACACGCGAGGGCCGCGCCGAGCGCAGCGACGGGGACAACCTGGCGCAACATGGGACACCTCCGACTTCAGGGGCTAGGGTTCAGGACGCGGCGGGCGGGGTGACCGATCGCCGAATCATGGTCTCGAACACGTCTCGATGCGCGGCGCCGTTCGCGCGCCACGGGGAAACAGATGCAAAGCGAACTCGACCTTGCGAGCCTGATGGCCTCGCGCCTGTGCCACGACATCGTCGGCCCTGTGGGCGCGATTCAGAACGGCCTGGAGCTGATGGCCGAGGACGAGGCGATGGCCGAGATGGCCATCGACCTCATCAAGAAGAGCGCACACCAGGCCAGCGCCAAGCTGCAATTCGCGCGCATGGCCTACGGCGCCGCCGGCGGGGCGGACGTCCTCGATCCCGGCGAGGCGGGACGGCTGACCGGCGAGCTCTTCAAGGGCGAGCGGGCGTCGTTGGACTGGGCCTGGGCCGGCCCGGCCGAGCCGCGCATCGCGGTCAAGCTCGGCATGCTCCTCGCCACCTACGCGCTCGGCGCGGTGCCGCGCGGCGGTACGGTGACCGTGGAGCACGTCGACGGCGCGATCACCGTCACCGCCGCGGGCGACACCCTGCGCAACCCGCCCTTCGTCGACGTGGTGGGCGGCAGCGGCGACGTCACCGAGCCGCAGGGCGTCCAGGCGAAGATCATCGCCATGCTCGCCGAAAGCGGCGGCTGGCGGGTGGACGTCGCCTCCGACGGCTCGCGCATGACCTTCCGCACCGTCCCGCTCTGACACGCCGGGGCCCCGGCCCCGGCCCCGGCCCGGAGGCGCGCCCCCGCGCGGCCGCACCGTGGCCGCGGCGCGGCCCAATTCGTTAAGGCACTTGACGCTGAAACGCCTCGGCCCTTGGAGAAGGGCCGAGGCGTTTGGCGTTGCCTGACTGTCGGGGACCATGGTCCCCCCGCTCATGCCATTTCGCGGCGGACTTCGGGTTCCGGCTCCCGCAGCACGTAGCCGCGGCCCCAGACCGTCTCGATGTAGTTGCGCCCGCCGGTCGCCGCCGAGAGCTTCTTGCGCAGCTTGCAGATGAAGACGTCGATGATCTTCAGCTCCGGCTCGTCCATGCCGCCATAGAGATGGTTCAGGAACATCTCCTTGGTGAGCGTGGTCCCTTTGCGCAGGGAGAGGAGTTCCAGCATCTGGTACTCCTTGCCGGTGAGGTGGACCCGCTGCCCGTCGACGTCGACCGTCTTGGTGTCGAGGTTCACCGCCAGCTCGCCGGTGCGGATGATCGACTCGGCGTGGCCCTTGGAGCGCCGCACGATGGCGTTGATGCGCGCCACCAGCTCGTCCTTGTGGAAGGGCTTGGTGAGGTAGTCGTCGGCCCCGAAGCCCAGACCCCGCACCTTGTCTTCGATGTTGCCGAGACCCGACAGGATCAGGATCGGCGTGTCGATCTTGGAGACGCGCAGCGTCCTCAGGACCTCGTACCCGGACATGTCGGGCAAATTGATATCGAGGAGGATGATATCGTAATCGTACAGCTTACCGAGGTCGATGCCTTCTTCGCCGAGGTTCGTCGTGTAGACGTTGAACCGCTCGGAGTTCAGCATGAGCTCGATGGACTGAGCGGTGGCGCTGTCATCCTCGATCAATAGAACGCGCATGCAAGTCCCCTCATGCGATCCGCCGGAAAGCGGGTCTTCGTATATTTCGGTTCGGGCCAACGACCCGGAGCGGAATCGCCGATTCAGTGCCGAATCCTTGGTACCAAAACGGTGCATCGTCCGGCGCACTGCGAGAGGCTTGTCCAAGACTTTCGCATTGCCGCGCGGAAGACGAGGACGACCATGAGCGGATCCGGTAAACGATTGCTTAATCGCCGCCCTTCGCGCGTTAGGCTTTACAGGGCGGCAACCTATCGATCCCAGGTTTTCTGCGGGGTTAGCCCAGCGGGGCCTGTGGCATCGCCGCCACACAACCCTTAACACGTCGATTCCCCGCGGCAACCGCCCAGCGCCTGCGCGATCCGGAAATTCATTGAATCTTCAGCATGATATCGCGCGAACGTCAGTTCGTGCGCCGTCCCGGATCGCCATTCGTTGCGCATTTTTGTCGGCAACCGATCCAATCGGCCGGCGGCTGGGCACGAAGCCGTAACCATAGGCCGCTTAGATGGGCGGGCCGGGGGAGGGCGAATCCCGCGTCGACCCAGGGGTTTTCGACGCACGCGTCCTGCCGGCGACGAGACAGAGTGAATCGAAGGGAAAGAAAGCCGGTGCGGTCGAGACGGTTCGTTCAAAGCCCGGACAGGCTTTCCCTCCCTCTGGTTAACGCAGCGTCCCGGTTTGGACAGAGCCGGCGAACCAAATGGCAAGTCGCGGTGGCTAGGGTGCACCTCGCTCAGAAATACCGGGGGCAACCACTATGAAGCCGCGCGAAAGCACGATTCAGGCGAAAGAGTTCCAGGCGGCGGCGTTGCGCCGCCAGCTCGCTCAGTACGAGCGCATGATTGCCGATCTCGAGGTGATCCGCGTCGAGCTGGGCAAGCAGATCGAAGGGGAGGAGCGCCGTTCGGGCGTCGCCGACCCGGCCAACTTCGCCTATTCCACGGTGGCGCGGGCCGCGCGCGAGCGTCGCCGCAACCTCACCACCACGATCGACGATCTCACCGGCCGCCGCGAGGCCGTCGAGGAGGAGCTGCGCGACATCGACGGCTTCTTCGACGCGCTCGGCGCCTCGGCCAGCGACGCGCAGCACAGCTACACCCGCACCGCCGCGGCCTGAGGCCGCGCTCGGCGCGCCCCGAACGGGGCCGCCCCGGCGCCGCCTGAGCCGCACCGGGCTTCGCCCGGCGGGATCCCAACCGGGCCGAGCCCGGTCTGGACCAGGCCATCCGACAGTTTCACCGGGATGTCGCGGAGCGCGCGCCGCGCGTCGTCGTGCGTGCCCGCGACCGGGCAGACGACCGGGCAGGCGACCGGGCGCGGAGCCTCAGTCGAAGAGGCTCGAGACCGACTTTTCCAGCGCCGTGCGCGAGATCGCCTCGCCGATCAACGGCGCGATCGACACCACGCGCAACTTGTCCGCCGCGTCGATCGGCTCGGTGACGGCGATCGAGTCCGTGATCACCAGCTCGTCGAGCCGGGAGGCCTCGATCCGCGCCACCGCGCCGCCCGACAGCACGCCGTGCGTGATGTAGGCGGCGACGCTCTTGGCGCCGTTGGCCAGCAGCGCGTCGGCCGCGTTGCACAGCGTCCCGCCGGAATCGACGATGTCGTCGAACAACAGGCAGTCGCGCCCGGCGACGTTGCCGATGATGTTCATCACCTCCGACTCGCCTGGCCGCTCGCGCCGCTTGTCGACGATGGCGAGCGGCGCGTCGATCCGCTTGGCGAGCTCGCGCGCCCGCACCACGCCGCCGACGTCCGGCGAGACCACCATCAGGTTGTCGAGCGTGTAGCGCTCCTTGATGTCGCGGCTCATCACCGGGGCGATGTAGAGGTTGTCGGTCGGGATGTCGAAGAAGCCCTGAATCTGGCCGGCGTGGAGGTCAACCGTCAGCACGCGGTCGGCGCCGGCGCGGGTGATGATGTTGGCGACCAGCTTGGCCGAGATCGGCGTGCGCCCGCCCATCTTCCGGTCCTGCCGCGCGTAGCCGAAATAGGGGACCACCGCGGTGATGCGCCGGGCCGACGCGCGCACCAGCGCGTCGATGATGATGAGGAGCTCCATCAGGTTGTCGTTGGCCGGGAAGCTCGTCGACTGGATGACGAAGACGTCCGCGCCGCGCACGTTCTCGCGGATCTCGACGAAGACCTCCTGGTCCGCGAACCGGCGGACGGCACACTCCGTCAGCGGAAGGTCGAGATATTGCGAGATCGCCTCGGCCAAAGCGCGGTTGGAATTGCCTGCAACGAGTTTCATGGCGCCGCCGTTGGATTGCGAGAAGCGCACTGATAGGGCGTCCGGTCGCTTCGTACCAAGATTTGAGACCACGCGGAACGCGTTAAGCACAGCTGATGCGGGGACGCGTGCGGCAATTCGGTCACGCCATCGTCACGAAACGGGCGTAACGGCCCGGCGCGGCTCACGCGTCCGAGTAGAGCCACGCCCGCACCAGCGCGGCGACACGCCGGGCGATGATGTCCAGATCGCGCTCGTCGACCGAGGCCCACGGGTCGCCTTCGGTGGAGTTGGAGCGCTTGGTGCCGGAGATCCGGTGCAATCGCTGCCCGGCCACGTCCTTCACCTCGAACACGTAGAAGACCAGCGAGTTGGTGTCTTCCGAGACCGCCGTCAGCGTGCCCTCGATGGTGAACATCGCCCGCCCGCCCGGCCGCTTGATGACCGTCAGGCCCTCGTTCTCCATCCGCCGCCACAGCCGCCGCTGCAACTCGTCGCCGACGTTGCCGGGCATGCCGGGGAACGGCTCGAAGGCGAAGCTCGCGTCCTCGGGCCGGCCGGGCGCGGGCATCGGCGAATAGGCGTTCATGTCGAGGCCGGTGGCGAGGCCCGTCAGCTTCGGCGCGTCACACGCGGCGAGCGCCAGGACGCTCAGGAGGGCCAGCGCCGGCTTCATCGCGTCAGGAAGCGGGGCTCGAGCGCGGAGAGGGGCTCCGGCTCGCCATCGGTCGTCAGGAAGGTGCGGCCCAGGTTCATCGCCGTGCCGCTTTCCGAGTCGAGCAGGATCATGTGCGCGAACAGCACCATGTTGGGCACGATCTCGGCAGGGTTGGCGGGGTAGAACATCGGCCACTGCATCCAGGACGGGGTGAACGCCGCGCCCAACGAGTAGCCGCAGGCGTTCAGCCGGAGGCTACCCATACCACGCTCGTGCAGCACGCGGGCATGGGCGTCGAACACATCCCCGAAGGTGTTGCCCGGGCGCATCGTTCTGCGCACTTCGGTGAGCGCGGCCTCGGCCGCGTCGTACATCTCGCGGTGGCGCGGGCGCGGTTCGCCCAGCACCACCGTCTCCATCATCGCGACGTGGTAGTGGCGGTAGGTGCCGGCGAATTCCAGCGTCAGCTGGTCGTTCGCGTCAAGCCGGCGGCGCCCGGCGGCGTAGCGCACCAGCAGCGCCTTGTCGCCCGAGCCGATGACGAATTCGTTGGCCGGATAGTCACCCCCGCCGGCGAACACCGCGCCCTGCATGGCGGCGAGGATGGCACCCTCGTCCGCGCCGGGCTTGGTAAGAGCAAGGCCGGCCTTCAGCGCATCGTCGGCGAGGCGGCCGGCCTTGCGCACGCACTCGATCTCCGCCGGGCTCTTGACGCTGCGCAGCTCCGGGATGATCGGCGAGGCTTCGACGAGGGTGCCGAAGTTCTCCAACTGCTCCTCGACGCGCTTGCCGTTCTTGGCCGTCAGCCCGTGCGTGTCGGTCTCGATGCCGAGGCGGCAGCCGAGGAGGTCCATCTCGAAGAGGTGGTCCTTCAGCGCCTTGGCGGGGTCGGCCCCGGCGCGGTCGGTCCACACGATGATCTCCTCGATGATCGAGGTCTGCCGTGCCTGGCGCAGGTCCGCCGAGCGGGTCAGCAGCGCCATCCGCCGCGCCTTGGTCACGATGAGGCACTGGAAGAAGACGAAGCCGAACGTGTCGTATCCCGTCAGCCAGTACATGCTCTCCTGGCTGAATAGGAGCATCGCGTCGAGCCGGTGCTCTTTCATCTCGGCCTGGAGGCGGTCCATGCGCGCCTCGAACTCGTCGCGGGTGAAGTGCAACGCCATCGTCAGGCCTCCAGTGAGATCGCCGCGAGGAGGCTGCCTTGGCCGGGTTCCTCGCGGTGGGTGCGCCGCCGGTAGGAGTAGAAGCGCGCCTCGTCGGTGTAGGTGTCGCAGTCCAGGGCCTCGACCCGGCGCACGCCGGCCAGCGCGAGGCGCGCGGCGACGTAGCCGGGCAGGTCGAACATCAGCCGCCCCGCGGCCGAGGAGGGGGCGAAGAACGGGTCGGTGTCGATGCCGGACGGGGTCTGCGCCTCGACGGCGGCCTTCAGCTCCGGGCCGACCTCGTAGGAGGTCCGGGCGATGGTCGGGCCGATGGCGACGACCACGTCGTTCATATCGGCGCCGGCTGCCGCCATCGCCTCCAGCGTCGCCTCCAGGACGCCGCCGACGGCGCCGCGCCAGCCGGCATGCGCCGCGCCCACCACGCCGGCCCTCGGGTCCGCGAACAGGACCGGCGCGCAGTCCGCCGTGCGGATGCCGAGCGCGATGCCGGGGACGGCGGTGACCATCGCATCCGCCTCCGGCCGCTCGCGCGTCGGCGCGGTGACGGTGTGGGCGATCGCCGAGTGGGTCTGGAAGCGCAGGACCAGGTGGTCCGGTGCCACGCCCATGTGCTCGGCGATGCGGGCGAGATTGCGGGTGACGGCGTCCTGGTCGTCGGCCGAGCCGGTGCCGGCGTTGAGCGTGGCGTAGAGCCCGGTCGACACGCCGCCCTCGCGGGTGAAGAAGGCATGGCGGATCCGCGGCAGCACGAGGCTTTCAGCCGAGATCGGGTTCGGCGGACGGATCACGTGAGGTCCCTCGTTTGGGTCAGACCGCCGCTCCTATCAGTCGCCCGGTTCGTTCACAACCGCGAAACCGGGGGGCGTGGCCGGGCGCGGGGTGATCGCCAGCGCCTTGAAGAGGGTGCCCATCTCGCCCTCGCCGTCGCCGGCGAGGCGGCGCACCACGGCCTCTATCATCGCCCGTTCATCGGCGCTGGCGCGCGAGCCGAGCGCCCCGGCGCGTTGCAGCAGCCCCAGCGCGACGAGGAAGTCGCCCTGGTCGACCGGGCCGTGCGTGTGCGCCCGCGCCGTCCGCGCCGCCGCCGCGAGCGCGCCGAAGTCGACATGCGCGGAGAGGTCCGATTCGCCCGGCCGGTCCAGCACGTCGACATAGGCGTGCCCCCGCACCGCCTGCAGCGTCTCGCCGCTTTCCGCGGCGGCGTAGCCGTAGTCGACGACGAGCGCGGCGCCGACGTCGTGGGTGACGAGGGCGCGGGCGAGCGAAGCGACGAGGGCGTCGGCCGCCGGGCGCAGCTCGCGCACCGCGCCATCCTCGGCCTCGGCGGCGAACGGGATGGGGAAGGGGGAGAGGCCGAATGCCAGCGCATCGCCGGTGAGGCCGACGACCCGCTCGAACCAGCGGCCGTCACGGCGCACCAGCTGGCGCACCGGCAGCGCGTCGAAGAACTCGTTGGCGACGAGGTAGAAGGGGCGCTCGGTCGGCGGCCGGTCGGTCCACGCGATGTTGGGGTGCAGCGGGGCGAGGCTGCGCCGCTGCACCTGCCGCAGCCGGTCCGAAGCCTCCACCAGCACCACCCGGCTCGCCGCCACGAAGCGCGGGTCGGTGGCGCACACCCGCAGCACGTCGCGCATCAGCGTGCCGCGTCCCGGCCCGAGCTCGACGAGGTCGAACGGGGCCGGGCGCCCGTCGGCGATCCAGCGGTCGAGCACGAAGGCGCCGACGATCTCGCCGAACATCTGGCTGATCTCAGGCGCGGTGATGAAGTCGCCGGCGCTGCCGAAGGGCTCGCGGCGGGCGTAGTAGCCGTCCGGGTCGGTGAGGCAGGTGCTCATGTACTCGGCGACCGTGACCGGGCCGGCCTGCGCGATGCGGCGGTGGAGCCGCTCGGCGACCGGGGTCACGTCGCCTCCGCCGCGGGCGGCGCGGCCGCGGGGTAGGCCGGCCGCGCCAGTGCCCGCCACACGATCGCCCCGCCGATCAGCACCATCGGCAGCGACAGCAGCATTCCCATGGTGACGGGGCCGAAGAGAAAGCCGAGCTGCGGGTCCGGCATGCGGAAGGTCTCGCCGACGAGCCGCACCACACCGTAGCCCGCGCCGAAGAGGCCGAGCGTCAGCCCCGGCCGCCTGAGGCCGCCCATGCGCACGACCACGGCGAGGACGGCGAGAAGGAGCGCGCCCTCCAGCGCCGCCTGGTAGAGCTGGCTGGGGTGGCGGGGGAGGTCGCCCGCGCGCGGGTCGGGAAAGACCATCGCCCAGGGGACGTCCGTCGGCCGGCCCCACAGCTCGCCGTTCACGAAGTTGGCGAGGCGGCCGAAGAAAAGTCCGAGCGGCACCACCACGGCGATCACGTCGAACACCGCGACGAAGGGCACGCGCTTGTGCCGGCAGAAGGCCGCCACCGCGACGATCACGCCGAGGAGCCCGCCGTGGAACGCCATGCCGCCATCGTTGATGCGTATCATCTTGATGGGGTCGGCGAGGTACACACCAAGGTCGTAGAAGAGGATATAGCCGAGCCGCCCGCCGACGACGATGCCAAGCGTGACCCAGGTGACGAGGTCGTCGATGTCCGCGACGCCTGGGCGCGGGCGGGTGCCCCACAAAGCCGGGGTCCGCACCAGCCACCTTGCGTAGAGCCAGCCCAGCAGGATGCCGGCGATATAGGCCAGGGCATACCAGCGGATCGGGATCGAGAGGTCGGCGAAAGGGATCGGAATGACAATTGCATTCGGATCGATGGCCGGAAACGGGATGACAGGCAGCATGGGCGACTCGCTGATGACGATGTTATCAAGTATCGCGAGCGAGCGCGACACGCAGGTGATGGCCGAACGGGTTCCCCTGCACCAGATCACGCCTTGTCCGGCCCGCTTGAAGGGACCACGTCCCTGGGAAAGAATGCCGTCGCCTTGGATTGGAGAGCGTCATGACACAGACCAATAACCGCTTGATCGACGAGATCGCCCGCCTGGCGACGGACGCGGCCGCGGTCGCCCAAGGTGCGCGCCGCGAGGTCGAAGGCGCCATGCGCGGCCAGGTGGAACGGCTCCTGGCCGAGGCCAATGTCGTGCAGCGGGACGAGTTCGAGGCGGTGAAGGCGATGGCCGTGCGCGCAGCCGACGAGGTCGACGCTCTGCGCGCCCGCGTGGAGGCGCTGGAGGCCCGTCTGGCCACGCCGATGGGGGAGACGGCGGCCGGATCTGGCGCCGGGATTGAGGGGCAAGGTCCGCAATAGTCCGCGCCGTGGACCGCGGGCCCCGCGCCCTTTCCATGCCGCACCTTATCTGATCTCCTGTCGGCGACAGCGCGGGATTCGCCCCTTGCGCTATCAACGTCGTCCCAAGCGCGGGAGCCCGAAGGGGCCGCTCTCCCCGCGTGCTGAAAGGATCAGCGATGAGCTTGATCGACTACGACGAATTCACTGTGACCGCCAATCCTATCGACCGCATCGAAGAGGTGGCCAACGGCAACGACTGGACCTACGAGCGCGTCGGGGACGACGAAATCACCATCTCCGTCCACGGTCGGTGGAGCGCCTACCACGTCGCCTTCACCCACATGGACGAATTCGACAGCCTGCACATCGCCGTCGCCTTCGATCTGAAGGTGACCGAGCCGCGCTATACCGAGGTCACCCGCCTCCTGGCGCTGGTCAACGAGCGGATGTGGATGGGCCACTTCGACCTCTGGAGCAAGGAAGGCGTCGTCATCTTCCGCCACACGCAACTCCTCGCCGGGGACGAGCTACCCGCGTCCGGCCATGTCCAGGCGCTCCTGTCACACGCGGTGGAGACGTGCGACAGTCACTATCAGGCGTTCCAGTTCGTCGTCTGGGCGGGCAAGAGCGCCGCGGAGGCGCTGGAAGGCGCCCTCTTCGAAACCGTCGGTGAGGCGTGAGTTCGGATTTCATCCGGGACGCGGAAGCAAAAGAACGAGACATGTCGCCTGAACGTCCTCTCCTTCTCGTCGGTGCCGGCAACATGGGCGGCGCCATGCTGGAAGGCTGGCTCAACGCGGGAACCGATCCGCGCTCGATCATCGTCGTCGACCCCGCCGCCGGGATCGACACGCCGCGCCGGCCGGGCTTGCGCTTCCTCGCATCGCCGCCGGACATCGTCGCCCACACCATCGTCCTCGCGGTCAAGCCGCAGAGCATGGCCGAGGTTCTGCCGACGCTCCAGGGCAACGTCGACGACGAGACGGTGATCGTCTCGATCGCCGCCGGCATCACCGTCGCCACGCTCAAGCAATTGGGGCGCGGGCCGATCATCCGCTCGATCCCCAACACCCCGTCCTCGATCGGTCAGGGGATGACCGCCGCCGTCGCGATCGACGCGCCCGAGCATGTGGTCGAGATCGCGGACGAGCTGTTGTCGGCGCTGGGCAAGGTGGCGTGGGTGGAGGACGAGGGGCTGATCGACGCCGCGACCGCAGTCTCCGGCTCCGGCCCGGCCTACGTCTTCCACCTCGCCGAGGCGCTCGCCGCAGCCGGCGTGGCGCAGGGGCTGCCGGAGGACGTCGCCGCGACGCTGGCGCGGCAGACCGTGGTCGGTGCCGGTGCGCTCCTTGGGCGCAGCCCGCTTGATCCGGCGCAGCTGCGCCGCAATGTCACCTCACCGGGGGGCACCACCGCCGCCGCGCTGAATGTCCTGGCGGACACCGGCGCGCTGACGGAGCTGATGACCGAGGCCGTCGCCGCGGCAGCCAAACGCTCCCGCGAGCTGGGCAGCTAGGCCGGCGGCCTCCCGCCCGAAGGGCCCGGCGGGGATTGCCCCGCCTTCACGGGAGGAACCGGTGAACACGACCGACCAGATCATCGACGCTATGCTGCGGCTCCTGGAGACGAAGCGCTTCGACCGCATCTCCATCCAGGACATAGCCGACGAGGCTGGGGTGAGCCTCTCGGTCCTCAACGCCACCTTCGCGAGCCGTGGGGCGATCCTCGATGGGTTCGTGCGCCGGATCGACCAGGAGGTCCTCGCCGCTTCGTTCGAGGACATGGCCGACCAGCCGCCGCGCGAGCGCCTGTTCGATGTGCTGATGAGCCGGCTCGACGCGCTCGGCCCGCACCGTGCCGCGCTGAAGTCGCTGATCCGCTCGGCCGCGCGCGATCCGGCGCTGGGCCTGTCGCTCAACGCCATGGCGGTGCGCTCGCAGGTGTGGATGCTGGCTGCGGCGGGGATCGACGCGTCGGGCCTGCGCGGCAGCGTGGCGGCGCAGGCGTTGACGGCCGCCTTCATGCGGGTGCTGCGCGTGTTCGTCGACGAGGACGACTCCGGCATGCCGCGCACCATGGCCGCGCTCGACCAGGAGCTGCGCCGCACCGAGAGCCGCCACAATCGCCTGGCGCGCTGGCTGGGCCCCGCGATCCGCACCCGCAAGCCCACCGAGTCCGCGACTGGCGACGCCGCGCCCGAACCCGCCGCGGTCCGGCGACCTGTGGCCGAAGCCGAGCCGCAGCCGCACCCGCACCCACATGAGCCGCACCCCTACGAGCCGGAGCGGCGCGCGCCGGAGTGGGTGCACGCGCACGCCGACGCCGCCAACGACGAGACGCCGAGCTTCACCGCCGCCCCCTCGCAGACCGCGATGCCGTTCGACGACGCCGCGCCGCTGACGGAAGCGATCGCGGATGCCGTCCCGCTGGACGCGCCGAAGCCGGCGCAAAGGGAGGCGGCGCCCCGCCCAGAGGCGGCGCGCGAAGCCGCGCACGACGGTGCGGAGGGCGCCGGCGCGCCGGAGAATCGCGCCGCCCCGCGCGAGGACGGCGAGAGCGACGAGGCCGACAAGCCGGCGTCCTGACGGCGCCACGGCGACGAGGCGGCACGCGGGTGAGGTGGCACGGCGCGCCGAGCATGCTAGACGGGCCGCATGAGCGCACTCAGCCCCTCCATCGTCTTCGACGACTTCCTCAGAGTCGACATCCGGGTCGGCACCATCGTCGCCGCGGAACCCTTCCCCGAGGCCCGCAAGCCGGCCATCAAGATGCGGATCGATTTCGGTCCCGAGGTCGGCGAGAAGAAGTCCTCCGCCCAGATCACGGTGCACTACACGCCGGAGGAGCTTCCCGGCCGCAAGGTGATGGCCGTGGTCAACTTCCCGCCGCGCCAGATCGGCAAATTCATGTCCGAGGTGCTGGTGCTCGGCTACGAGGATGCGCAAGGCGCCATCGTCCTCGCCGTGCCGGACAAGGACGTCCCCGACGGCGCGAGGCTGATGTGAGCCGGCCGGCCGTATCCACCGCGCTCCTGGTGGTCGACGTTCAGAACGACTTTTGCCCCGGTGGCGCACTGGCGGTGCCGGAGGGGGACATCATCGTCCCTGGCATCAACGCCGCGATGGCCGCCGCGCCGTCGGTGATCCTGACGCAGGACTGGCACCCGGCCGGGCACTCGTCGTTCGCCTCGTCGCACCCCGGCCGCGCCCCGTTCGAGACGACCGACATGCCCTACGGCCCGCAGGTGCTGTGGCCCGACCATTGCGTCGTCGGCTCGCACGGCGCCGCCTTCCACCGCGACCTCGCGACCGACCGCGCCGATCTCGTCGTGCGCAAGGGCTTCCACCGCACGGTCGACAGCTACTCCGCCTTCTTCGAGAACGATCAGACCACTCCCACCGGGCTCGACGGCTACCTGCGCAGCCGCGGGATTGCCTCGCTGACCATCGTCGGTCTCGCGACCGACTTCTGCGTCGCCTATTCGGCCCGCGACGCGGCACGCCTGGGCTACGCGGTGACGGTGCATATGGCGCTGTGCCGGGCGATCGATCTCGACGGTTCGCTCGCGGCCGCGTTTGCCGATATGCAAGCGCTCGGCGTGGCGATAGACTGAAATTACGGCCGAAACGGCGCCCACATAGAACAAAATTCGGGGGACCGGCGTTCTCTCCATGTATGAATGGAGACAGCTTGATGAACCATACACTGACATTGCAGAGCAAAGAGCATGTCACGCACGATACGGTTCACCTCGTGTTCGACCGTCCCGCCAGGTATCATTTCCGGCCCGGTCAAGCCAGTCACTGGGGTCTGGATGTTCCCGGCTTTCGGGATGCGGGCAAGCCGTTTACGATCACGTCGCTGCCCGACCAGGATCAGCTCGACTTCATCATCAAGATCTACAATACCGCCGACCACCCGGACCATGACGGGGTGACCGAGCGCATCGGCCAGTTGGTGCCGGGGGACCGCGTCTTCGTCGACGATCCCTCGGGCGACATTCGCGACGAAGGGCCGGGCGTGTTCGTCGCCGGCGGGGCGGGGGTGACACCGTTCATCCCGATCATCCTGGAGCGGGAGCGCAACAACGGGATGCGCGGCTGCGCGCTGATGTACTCCAACAAGACCGAGGACGACATCATCCTGCGCGAGACGTGGGAGGCGATCGGCGGCCTGCGCACGATCTTCGTCACCACCGACGCCTCCGGTCCGCACCCGCAGCGCAAGATCGACGCCGCCTTCATCGACGAGATGGTCGGCTTCGACAACCGCTTCTACGTCTGCGGCCCGCCTTCGATGATGAAGGCGGTGATCCACGACCTGCGCGCCTACGGCGTGCCCGACGAACAGATCATCGTCGAGAAGAAGTGGCTGGAGGGCTGACGATCCGGACCTCCGCCGGTTGCCGGCGGCGCTCCCCGGTCGCCCCGCCGCGTCCCGCGGCCCGCGGCCCGTCACGCCGGTCGAAGCCGCATCTTCGGTGAGCGTCGGCGCAGCGGAAATGCGCTAGGCTGGCGCCGACGCGAGCATCGGAGGGCGGGAATGAACGACGGGATCCATTCGGGAGGCTGCACGTGCGGCCGGATCCGCTACACGATGGAGGGGCCGCCGCTCGTCGTCCACGCCTGCCACTGTACGTGGTGCCAGCGCGAGACCGGTGCGGCTTTCGCCGTCAACGCCATGATCGAGGCGGAACGGGTGCGCCACGTGGCGGACGAGCCGGAGCTCCTCGCGACCCCCAGCGCCAGCGGGCGCGGACAGGTGGTCGCCCGCTGTCCGAGCTGCCGGGTGGCGCTGTGGAGCAACTATCCGACCCTCGGCGCCCTGACGCGCTTCGTGCGCGTCGGCACCCTCGACCTGCCGCACTCCATCGCGCCCGACATCCACATCTTCACCGAGACGAAGCGCCCATGGGTGGTGCTGCCGCCGGACGTCGCCGCCGTCCCCGCCTACTACGACCGCGCCGCCGTCTGGCCGGCCGAGGCGCTCGACCGGCTGCGGGTTCTGCTGGCGCGGGCCGGGTGACGCCGCCGCCGGCTCAGACGAAGTCCCGCTCGGGGAAGGACCAGGTCGCGCCGTTGCGGGTGAAGGACGGCGCGCACATCGCCGCGATGTAGGGCGCGACGTCCTCGGGGGTGGGAAGCGTCATCGGGTCTTCGCCCGGCACGGCCGCGGCGCGCATCAGCGTGCGGATGGGGCCGGGGGAGAAGAGGTTGGCGCGAATCGGGGTGTTGGCGACCTCGGCCGCATAGGTCGCGACCAGCGCGTTGAGGGCGGCCTTGGAGATGCTGTAGGGGCCCCAGTTGGGCCGCAGCTTCGTGGCCGCACCCGAGGTGAGGAACACGCAGCGCGCCGCCGTGGCGGCACGCAGGACCGGATCCAGCGTGCGGATCAGCCGCCAGTTGGCCGACACGTTCACGTCGAACGTCTCCTGCCACACCTTGGCCGGGACATGCGCCAGCGGCGCGATCCGCCCCAGCAGCCCCGCGTTGCCGACGAAGATGTCCAGCTTTCCCCACCGCTCGTGGATCGAGGCGCCCAGGCGGTCGACACCCGGCCCGTCGGTCAGCTCGATGGGGACGAGGGTCGCCATGCCGTTCACACCGCGAATGCGGTCGTCCAGCGCCTCCAGTGCCTCGACCTTGCGGCCGACGGCGATGACGTGGCACCCCCGTGCGGCGAGGTCGACGGCGACCGCCTCGCCGATGCCGCGCGTGGCACCGGTCACGACGGCGAGGGTCCCGTCCAGGCGGCCGGGGTCGGACAGTCCGGTCGTTGTGTCGTCCATCAGGCCTTCTCGAGGAACGCCAGATGGTCTTGCGGCAGGTGGTCCGTCCGATCGGTCAACGTCGTCGGGTACTCGCCGGTAAAGCAGGCGTCACAATATTGGGGAACGTCGTGGCGCGAATCCTGCCCGGTCGCGCGGTAGAGACCGTCGATCGACAGGTAGGCCAGGCTGTCGACCCGGATGTAGCGGGTCAGCTCCTCGACCGACATGCGCGAGGCGATGAGCTTCGACTTCTCCGGCGTGTCGACCCCGTAGAAGCAGGAATCGGTGGTGGGCGGGGAGGCGATGCGCATGTGCACCTCCGCCGCGCCCGCGTCGCGCACCATCTCCACGATCTTCATCGACGTGGTGCCGCGGACGATGGAATCGTCGACCAGCACGACGCGCTTGCCCTTCAGCAGCGCGCGGTTGGCGTTGTGCTTCAGCTTCACACCCATATGCCGGATCTGATCCGACGGCTCGATGAAGGTGCGGCCGACATAGTGATTGCGGATGATGCCCAGCTCGAACGGGATGCCCGCGCCCTCGGCATAGCCGATCGCGGCGGGGGTGCCGCTGTCGGGCACGGGGACGACGATGTCCGCCGGGGCGGGTGCCTCCTTGGCGAGCTCGTGCCCGATGCGCTTCCTCACGTCGTAGACATTGAGGGCGTTGATGGTGGAATCGGGCCGCGCGAAATAGACGTACTCGAACACGCAGAAGCGGTGGGAGGGACGCTCGGGGAAGGGGCGGACGGACTCCAGTCCCCGCTCGGAGAGGACGACCATCTCGCCCGGCTCCACCTCGCGCACGAAGCGCGCGCCGATGATGTCGAGCGCGCACGTCTCGGACGCCAGGACGTAGGCGCCCTCGTAGTCGCCGATGACGAGCGGGCGGATGCCCAGCGCGTCGCGACAGCCGACCATGAGGTTGTCCGTCAGCGCGACGAGGGCGAAGGCGCCCTCGATCTGGCGGATCGCGTCGACGAAGCGCTCGATGAAGGTCGCCTTGGGGGAGGTGGCGAGGAGGTGGATCAACACCTCGGTGTCGGACGAGGACTGGAAGATCGACCCCGAGGCCCGCAGCGTCTCGCGCAGTTTGCGGGCGTTGGTGAGGTTGCCGTTGTGGGCCACCGCGAAACCGCCGATCGCCGTCTCGGCGAACAGCGGCTGGACATTGTGCAAGGCGGGCTCGCCTGTCGTCGAATACCGATTGTGGCCGATCGCGCGGTCACCCTTCAGGCGGTCGATGACCTCCTGACTGGTGAAGTTGTCGTCCACCAGGCCCATGTGCCGCTCGAGCCGGAACTTGCCGCGGTCGCAGGCGACGATGCCCGCCGCCTCCTGCCCGCGATGCTGGAGCGCATGGAGCCCGAGCGCCGTCAGCGCGCTCGCGCCGGGGTTCCGGAAGACCCCGAAGACACCGCATTCGTCGTGGAAGCGGTCGTCGGTATCGATCAGGCGCGCCAACTCAGTTCGAGCTCGGCGTATCGCCGCCGAGCGGCTGGGGCTGGATGACGGTGTTGTCATCGCTCCCGGTCGCCGGGTCGGAGGCCGCGTCGATCGTCTGGTCGAGCTCCTGCTGCTGGTTGGGCTGGTAGGACGGGGCGGCCGCGTCGGTGCTGGAGCCGGGCGTGGTGGGCGCCGGGGTGGAGTCTCCGCCGTCCTCGAAGGCGCCGCGGATGGCCTGCTCCGGATCGTCCGGGATCGCCGCCAGCAGGCGCTCGCCCAGCTCGGAGAGCTTCGGATAGGAGGCGGCGGTGGTGACCCAGGCGGGACGGTCCGGCGCGGCGACGAGCCAGTTGAAGAAGATCACCGCGACGACCACGAGAAGCAGCCCGCGCGCCGCGCCGAAGACGAAGCCGACCAGGCGGTCCACCGCGCCGACGGGCGAGTCCATCACGAAGTCGGAGATCTTCATGGTGATGAGGGAGACGACGATGAGAGAGACCAGGAAGATGCCGGCGGCGGACAGGCCGATCGCGATGGTCTGATTGTCGACGTACTGCGAGACGTAGGGCAGGGCCTGCTCGTAGAACATGTAGGCGAGGACCGCAGCGGCGACCCATGCGGCGATGCTCAGCACCTCGCGGACGAAGCCGCGGAACATGGCCAGCACTGCCGAAATGAACACCACGGCAATAACCACGCCGTCGAGGATCGCGATATTCATCAATCGTCTCCGAAAGAGGAGGCCTGCCGCTCGTCGGCGAAGCCATTTGGGGCGATGCGGTGAACCAAATCGCTAAGCAATGCAACCTCACTGGTTGCGCAACCCTCGCTATCCGCAGCTCCTTGCGGTGGAACGATGGCTCCGCGAAAGCCGAGCTTCGTCGCCTCCTTGAGCCGCCCATTCGCATGGGGGACCGGACGCACGCGGCCCGACAGACTGACCTCACCGAAATAGACCACGTCGGCCGGGAGCGCGATCCCGGCGCGAGAAGAAATCAGCGCTGCCGCAACTGCAAGGTCCGCCGCCGGCTCCGCAATTCTCATTCCCCCTGCCACCGCGAGATAGATATCGTAGTTGGATAGCACAAGCGCACACCGTGCTTCCAGGACCGCCAGCACCATCGATAGTCGCGAGGAATCCCAACCGATCACCGCGCGACGCGGCGTGCCGAGGCGCGAGGGCGCCACCAGCGCCTGGACCTCGACCAGGAGCGGGCGCGTGCCCTCCATCCCGGCGAACACCGCCGCGCCCGGCGAGGAGACGTCCCGCTCGCCCAGGAACAGCTCCGAGGGGTTGGCGACTTCGCGCAAACCCCCGCCCGTCATCTCGAAAACGCCCAGCTCGTCGGTCGGTCCGAAGCGGTTCTTCGAGCCGCGCAGCAGGCGGAAGGCGTGGGACGGGTCGCCCTCGAAGGTCAGCACCGCGTCGACCATGTGCTCCACCACGCGGGGGCCGGCGAGCTGGCCGTCCTTGGTGACGTGTCCCACCAGAATGACCGCCGCGCCCGACAACTTTGCATAGCGGATCAGCGCCTGGGCCGAGGCTCGCACCTGGGTCACGGTGCCGGGCGCGGCCTCGGCGATGGAGGTTTGCAACGTCTGGATGGAGTCGATGACGACGAGCGCCGGCGGCGGGCCGGCCGACAGCGTCTCCAGGATGGTCTCGACCTCGGTCTCCGCCGCCAGCGCGACGGGCGACCGGTCGGCCCCCAGGCGGCGCGCGCGCAGCTGGACCTGCGCCGTCGCCTCCTCGCCGGTGACGTAGACGACGCGGCGGCCGGTGTCGGCCAGCGTCGCCGCGACCTGGAGGAGGAGCGTGGATTTGCCGATGCCCGGATCGCCGCCGATCAGCACCGCCGAGCCCGGCACCAGCCCGCCCCCGGTCACGCGGTCGAACTCGCTGATGCCGGTCTCGATACGCGGCGCCTCGGGAATCGGCGCGTCGAGCGAGGAGAGGGCGAGGCGCCGGCCCTTGGCGCGCGAGGTCTTGCCCGTCGCAGCGGTCATGATGTCGGCGGTGGCGGCCTCCTCGACGATGGTGTTCCACTCGCCGCACGCCTCGCACTTGCCCGCCCAGCGGGAGGTGACGGCCCCACATTCCTGGCACACGAAGCGAGCGGCGCGCTTGGCCAATGGCAGCTCCTTTGGCGAGGCCGGTCGCCGCAGCGCCCGGCCGTCGTCGGGACCGTCGCGGGACGGGTCCGGGTGGCAGCCGCACCCCATGATGTCGACGGCTGCCGCGGATCGGCGCCCGGTGGGCCGGGTCGATGGGGTCGGCTGCGTCGCCGGCGAGCGCCGCGACATCGTTCGACCCGTCCTTTGATCGAAGGACCGTGGTGCCCCATCGCACACGGAAGCGAAAGTCCATGCGCGCCGTTGGTCCCCGATGCGCACATGTTCCGTCGCCCCCAGCCGCCGAATTCCCCCGAATGGCGGGGTGCGATGGGCGGGCCTTCCCGGACGCCGAAGACGGATCAGGTCGGCGCGGGCGCTTCGGCCGGCGGGAGACGGCGCCGCGGGGCACCGGTGGCCGGCCGGCGACGACGCGAGTTCGTATGCATGCGCTCTCTCCCCTCGCTCGGCGGCGAGGTGCGCCGCGGTCCAGGGGAAGAGATCGGGCAAGGCCGTTGTGCCGGGCGTTGCAATGACGGTTGTATTTTGTTGATTTTGCGTGGTTTTCCACGCCCTGGGGCGGGCTAGAGGGGGCCAACCCGCCGGTCGGCGCGGCGCGAGAGGCCGGTGAGCAGCTCGTAGCCGATGGTACCGGCGTGCGCGGCGACGGTGTCCACCGGCACGTCGGGGCCGATCAGCTCGACGAAGTCGCCCCGCTCGCAGGGCGCGTCGGTGACGTCCACGGCGATGAGATCCATCGACACGCGGCCGACGAGGCGCACGGCGACCCCGTTGACGGAGGCCGGCGCCCCGGCGGTGAGGTCCGACCCGCCCGACTGGCGAATATAACCGTCGGCGTAGCCCAGCGAGACGATGGCGACCCGGCTCGGGCGCCGCATCGTCTCCGCCGCGCCGTAGCCGACGGTCTCGCCCGCCTCGGTCCGGCGCACCTGGATCACCCGGGCTTCCAGGCGCACGGTCGGCTCCAGCGCCGCCGCTCCCTCGGCCGAGAGACCGCCATACATGGCGATGCCTGGTCGCACCAGGTCGTAGTGCGCCTGGGGCCGCGTCAGGATGGCGGCGGAGTTGGCGAAGGAGGCCGGCACCGCGGGGTGGGCGCGGCGGGCGGTGGCGAAGGCGGCCTCCTGCGCTGCGTTGAGCGAGTGGTCCGGCATATCGGCGCAGGCGAAGTGGCTGGCGATCAATGCGGGAGGCGGTCCGTCGAAGGCCAGCGCCTCGGGCACGCTGACGCCGAGGCGGTTCATGCCGGTGTCGACGTTGAGAGCGAAGGGAGCGTCGGCCGGCCAGTCGGCCAACGCGGCGGGGGAGGAGAGGAAGGGCCGCAATCCGTCGCGGATCGCGTCCGCCGTCGCCTCGAAGACGCCGTTGAGGACGTAGATGTCGACCTCCGGCAGGATCGCGCGCAACCGCGCCCCCTCGCTCTGCAAGGCGACGAAGAAGGTGCGGCAGCCCGCCGCGGCGAGCCGGGGGGTGACGGCCTCGATCCCGTGCCCGTAGGCGTCCGCCTTGACCACGGCCCCGCAGGCCGCGCCGGTGCGGGCGGCGAGCGTGGCCCAGTTGCGGGCCACGGCCTCCGGGTCGACGGTCAGGCGTGAGCCGGTCCAGGCGGGTGGGGCGGGGGGCGCGGCGGCGGACATGACGTCAGACTACCGCGCTGCACGCCGGTCGCAACCGGCGGCGACCGTGAGGCGGCGGGCCCCCGGCGCAATCAGGGCGAGACCGGCCATCAGGGCGCGACCGGCGTCCGGTGCGAGGGGCGTCCGGTGCGATGGGCGCGCGGGCGGGGCTCATTCGGTGGTGATCGCCTCGAACCGGCGGATCATCTCGGCGAGGAAGGCCAGCTCCTTCTCGCCCAGCCGCTTCTCGATCGTCGGCAGGTCCGCGTCGGTGTCCTCCGAGTTGCCCTTCACGATCGGCGGCAGGCGCTTCAGCTCCGGCGTCGTGTCGAGCTTGGAGCGCTGCACCACCACCTCGAGATTGGCCCGGTCGACCAGCCCCGAGACGCGCAGCCGCTCCAGCTCCGCCGCGAGCAGCTTCGCCTCGCCCGACAAGGTCACCGTCGCGTGCACGTAGCCGACCGGCACCGCGTCCTTTTCGAAATCCGCCATTGGTCCGTCCTACTCGCGCGTCCTATTCGTAGGTCACCGCCACCTGGTCGGGGGCGAGGTTGCCGAAGCGCGTCAGCTCGGCCTCGAACTGCAGCTTCACCGTACCGGTCGGGCCATGGCGCTGCTTGGCGACGATGACCTCGGCGATCCCGTGGCAGGCCTCCATCTTGGCCTCCCACTCGAAGAACTCCTGGCTGCCCTCCGGCGGCTTGCGGGACTGCAGGTAGTACTCCTCGCGGAACACGAAGAGCACCACGTCCGCATCCTGCTCGATGGAGCCGGATTCGCGCAGATCCGCAAGCTGCGGGCGCTTGTCCTCGCGGTTTTCCACCTGTCGCGAGAGCTGGGAGAGCGCCACGATCGGCACCTCCAGCTCCTTGGCCAGCGCCTTGAGGCCGGTGGTGATCTCGGTGATCTCGTTGACGCGGCTGGCGTTGGCGTTCTTGCCCGAGCCGGACAGGAGCTGGAGATAGTCGACGATCAGGAGGTCGAGCCCCTTCTGCCGCTTCAGCCGCCGGGCGCGAGCCGCCAGCGCGCCGATCGAGATGCCGCCGGTCTGGTCGATGTAGAAGGGCAGCGTCTGCATCGCGGTCGCCGCCGAGACGAGGTCGTTGAACTGGTGCTCCTCGAAGGCGCCGCGCCGGATCAGCGCCGAGGAGATGCCGGACTGCTCGGCGAGGATACGCGTCGCCAGCTGCTCGGCGCTCATCTCCAGGCTGAAGAAACCGACGATGCCGCCGTCCACCGTCTTGTTGACGCCGTTCTCGACCCCGCGCCGGTAGGCCCGCGCGATGGCGAAGCCGATGTTGGTGGCGAGCGAGGTCTTACCCATCGCGGGGCGGCCGGCGAGGATGACGAGGTCGGAGCGTTGCAGGCCGCCCATCAGCCGGTCGAGGTCGGACATGCCCGTCGCGATGCCCGACAGCGAGCCGGCGCGGTGGAAGGCCGCGTCCGCCATCTCGACCGCCGCGGTCAGCGCGTTGGTGAAGTCGATGAAGCCCTGGTTGATCTCACCGTTCTCGGCCAACTCGTAGAGCTTGCGCTCGACGCCCTCGATCTGCTGGCGCGGGCTGGTGTCGACGTCGGCGGTGTAGGCCTCGCTCACCATCTCCTCGCCGATGGTGATGAGCTGGCGCCGCACCGCGAGGTCGAAGATCGAGCGGCCGTAGTCCTCGGAGTTGATGATCGTCGTGGCGTTGGCGGCGAGGCGCGCGAGATATTCCACCGCGGGCAGCTCGGCGATGGTCTCCTCCGCGCCGAAGAAGGTCTTGACCGTGAGCGGCGTCGCGACCTTGCCCGAGCGGATCAGCTTGCCGGCGATCTCGTAGATGCGCCGGTGCGGCTCGACGAAGAAGTGCTCGGTCTTGAGGAAGTCGGAGACGCGATAGAAGGCCTCGTTGTTCACCAACAGCGCACCGAGCAGCTGCTGCTCGATCTCGATATTCTGCGGCGCGGTGCGGATCTCGAGGGCGGCGTGGTCGAGCGGCTGGTTCATCGTGGCTCCCGTCGGTTGCTCCGACGGTGTACGCCGGAGACGGCGCCGGGGCGCGCCTGATGCGAGGAACAGACGCGAACCCTGCCACTCTCCACTCGCTGTGGATGGGTTAACGGTGAATTAAGTCGCCGGCGAATGATTCGCTTGACCACGACGGAGTACCGCATCCGGACCGCCGCGCGCCCCAAGGGGACCGCCGTCCGCTCCGGCTACGCCGAAGAACGGGGCACAGGGGGGCGCCGGTGACGTGGACGGTGCGGCGGGGGCGGTCGCGCCCGTCAGCGTGCCTCGAAGACGAAGAGGTCGCCGGGGACCGGCACGCCTTCCTCGTGGCGCACCGTGATCGGCTCTTCGGCGAGGGGGGCGAAGCCGGCCGCCGCGTGCGTGGCGCGAACGTAGGCCGGGGCGTGGGCGAAGCGCTGGGTGGGGGTGACGCGCCAGCCGTCCTCGGCGCGCTCGGTGGAGGCGACGAGGACGCCACCGGGCACGAGGCATCGCGCCGCCGCGGCGGCGAAGGCGGCGAGGTCGCCCAGGTAGGGCCACACGTCCGCCGCGACGATCAGGTCGAACGGGGCTTCGTCCCACTCTTCGAGAAAGTTGACCGCCTCGGCGACGTAGAGGTCGCCGTAGATATCGCGCTGGTCCGTCATCTCCAGCATCTCCTCGGCGAGGTCGACGCCGACGATGTCGCTGGCGAGATCGGCGAAGGCGAGCCCGGCGAGGCCCGTGCCGCAGCCCAGATCGAGGATCCGGACCGGCGGGCGGGTGACGAACGGGCCGGCGAGGCGGCGGGCGAGCGCCGGCACGTCGTAGCCGAGGTCGCCGACCAGGATGCGGTCGAACGTCTCGGCGTGCTGGCCGAAGAGGGTCGCGACGTAGGAGGGCGGCGCGGCCTGCGGCGTCGCCCGGCCGTACTTGGCGAGCCGCATGACGACGCCGCAATGGTCCTCGGGATCGAGTTCGAGGCAGCGCTCGAACAGGCGCGTCGCGGTCGCGAGGTCGCCCGCGTCCTCGGCGGCGCGGGCGGCGTCGTAGGCCGCGGCGAGGGCCGCCTCGTCGAGGCTCATCCGTGCCGTGCCACGAGCGCGGGCGGGGGCGCCGGACGGCCCGAATCGCGGTTGGCGAGGCTGCGCTCGGCGGAGGTGATGTAGTCGCGGGTGAGGGGCACTTTGTCGATCCGCTTGGCGAGTTGCATCTGGAATACCATCATGTCGCCGGTGCGGAAGGCGGCTTCGGAGCCGGCGAGATAGAAGTCCCACATCCGCGCGAACGTCTCGCTGCGCAGCTCCACCACCTTGTCCCAATGGGCGAGGAAGCGGGCGCGCCAGTGCTTGATCGTTTCGGCATAATGCAGGCGCAGGATCTCCACGTCGGTCACGATGAGGCCCGCCCGCTCCACCGCCGGCAACACCTCCGACAGGGACGGGATGTAGCCGCCGGGGAAGATGTAGCGGGCGATGAACGGGTTTGTGGTGCCCGGACCGTCGGTCCGGCCGATGGAGTGCAGCAGCATCACCCCGTCGTCCTTGAGGATGCGCGCCGCCGTCTGGAAATATTCGTCATAGTAGCCGACGCCGACGTGTTCGAACATGCCGACCGAGACGATGCGGTCGAACGATTCCTCCACCGCGCGGTAGTCCTGCACGCGGAAGGTGGCGTTGGGCTCCCCGGCGGCGCGCTCGTTGGCGTAGGTCACCTGGTTGTCGGCCAGCGTGATGCCGGTGACGTGCGCGCCGGTCTGCTGCGCGAGGTAGAGGCCCATGCCGCCCCAGCCGCAGCCGATGTCGAGCACGGTCTGCCCCGGCTCCAGCAGCATCTTGGCCGCGATGTGCCGCTTCTTGGCCCGCTGCGCGTCCTCCAGCGTCATGTCGAAGTGGGGGAAGTAGGCGCAGGAATACTGCCAGTCTTCGTCGAGGAAGAGGCGGTATATGTCGTTGCCGACGTCGTAGTGGGACTGGGCGTTGCGGCGCGCGGCCCGCGCCGTATTGTGCTGCTGGAAGCGGCGCAGCAACATCCGCAGCCCGCGCTGGACGGCGGACGAGCCGGCCGCGTGATGGTTCTTCATCAACATCACGAGCAGCGAGGTGAGGTCGCCCTCCTCGACCGACCAGAGCCCGTTCATGTAGCTCTCGCCCAGGGTCAGCTCGGGATTGCCCACCAGGGCACGCGCGGCGGATGCCTCGTGGAAGCGGATGGTATGCGCCGGCCCGGTGCCATCGCCGAAGGTATGTCTGTCGCCGGCCGCGTCGATGATGGCGAATTGTCCGTGGCGAACGATGGTCCGGAGGATCCGGTGCAAGATGGGGTTCATCGCGTGTCTCCTTCGCAGCAGAAGGACGCGGGAACCGCCGGGCCACCGCCCCACCGCCACGACAGCAAATTTAGTGCGTCAATGACATGGCGCTATGCATTAAACATTCCAGCAAAAAAGAATGCCACCGTCGCGCTGCAACGGTGGCATTCCGAATTGGTGCGGCGGGCGCGTGTGGTCCGCCCTATGTATCCGCCGGCCCGAAACGGGTGGCGGATCAGATGTCCGGCTGGTCGCCCAGGCCCGGAACCTCGGCCGGAGCGTCGGCGGCGGGCGTCTCGTCGTCGTCATCGAACTCCAGGTCGTCGTCGTCGTCGCGCTCGGCGAGGACGTCTTCGCCCTTGGCCTGGCGCAGCGCCTCGTCCTGCGAGCGGGCGACGTTGATAGTGACGGGCACGATCACTTCCGGGTGAAGAACCAGGGTGATCTCGTGCAGGCCGATGGCCTTGATCGGCGCGCCGAGGTCGACCTGGCGGCGCTCGACCTTGAAGCCTTCGTTCGACAGCACGTCGGCGACGTCGCGGGTCGACACCGAGCCGTAGAGCTGGCCGGTCTGGCCCGCCTGGCGGATGGCGATGAACGACTTGCCGGTGACGCGCTTGGCGAGGGCGTCGGCCGCTTCGCGGCGCTCGGCATTGCGCGTCTCGAGGTCGGCCTTCTGGGCCTCGAACTTGGCGCGGTTGTCGCGATTGGCGCGCAGGGCCTTGCCCTGGGGGAGGAGGAAGTTGCGGGCGAACCCGTCCTTCACACGGACCTCTTCGCCCATATCGCCCAGCTTGGGCACGCGCTCGAGAAGAATGACTTGCATGGTGATCTCTCCGATCTGTCCCGCTTCGGTGCGGTTAGGGGCGGGGCGCCCCAGACGGGCCGGCGAACCGGCGATTGAGGAAGTACCGGCGAACCGGCGATATGAAACTGCCGTCCGACGGGCGAACCGGTCCGGACGGCAGGGAGGTGCCGGCGAACCGGCAGGCGCTTCACCGCCGTAGCGGCGAAGGGCTTATTTGATGACGTAGGGAAGCAGGCCCAGGAAGCGGGCGCGCTTGATCGCCTTCGACAGCTCGCGCTGCTTCTTCGCCGAGACGGCGGTGATGCGCGAGGGGACGATCTTGCCGCGCTCGGAAATGTAGCGCTGCAGGAGCTTGACGTCCTTGTAGTCGATCCGCGGCGCGTTGGGGCCGGAGAACGGGCACGTCTTCCGGCGGCGGAAGAACGGACGGCGGGTCGGGAGCTGTGCGATATCGACCATTATGCGTTCTCCCTCTGGCGGCTGCCTTCACGGTCGCCGCGATCACCCCGGTCGCCCCGGTCGCCACGGTCCCCGCGATCGCCACGGTCACGATCGCCGCCGAAGCGGTCGCCGCCGCCACCACCGGGACCGTCGTCACGCTCGCCGCGCTCACGCCGGCGGCGGTCGTCACGGTCGCGCTTCTGCTTCATGACGGACGGGCCGTCCTCGTGCTCGTCCACCTTGATGGTGAGCGTGCGCAGGACGTCCTCGTTGAGGCGCATCTGACGCTCCATCTCCTGCACGGAAGGGGCCGGTGCCTCGATGTCCATCAGCGCGAAGTGCGCCTTGCGGTTCTTGTTGATGCGGTAGCTGAGGGTCTTGAGCCCCCAGTTTTCGGTACGGCCGACGGAGCCGCCACCTTCGGCGAGCACGGCCTTGTACTGCTCGACGAGTTCGTCGACAGCCTGACCGGACACGTCCTGGCGGACCAGGAACACGGTCTCGTATAGGGGCATGATGCGTCCTCATTCCTCCCCGCCGACCATCGGCGGGGCGCATCAGCGTCGGCGCAAAGCCTCGTCGAAGTGCCGGTGAGGGCTCCTCGACCTTCGCGAGCAGGGACACGGGCGGTCGGGAGGCAGCTTCGAAAATGAAGTTGCGCCCCGGATGCGGACGAGCGCACCCGCCGTTCAGCCCCAGGCCAACGTTGAGCGAAGGCGCATATGGGGCAGGCCGGACGCCAAAATCAAGCGTGAAAATGCCCTCGCGGGGTTATTTGCTGTGCGCTGCATCTTGACGTGGGTCACAAGCTTGGTGTGAGTGCGCCCACTCAGCGGCCATGAGCCGCCTCACAATTGAGCAGCCATTCACACCATGACCTTCGCGTTTACCTTCCCGGGGCAGGGCAGCCAGTCCGTCGGCATGGGCCGCTCGCTCCATGACGCCTACCCGGCCGCCGCCCGCGTGTTCGAGGAGGTCGACGAAGCACTCGGCGAGAAGCTCTCGGCCCTCGTCTTCGACGGGCCGGAGGAGGCGCTTCGCCTCACCGCCAATACGCAGCCGGCGCTGATGGCCGTCAGCCTCGCGGCCATGCGCGCGCTGGAGGCCGAGGGCGTGCGCCTCGCCGACGCGCGGCTCGTGGCCGGCCACTCGCTGGGCGAATATTCCGCGCTCGCGGCGGCGGGTGCGCTCACCATCTCCGACGCGGCGCGCCTCCTGCGCCTGCGCGGCGAGGCGATGCAGACCGCCGTGCCCGCCGGCGAGGGGGCCATGGCCGCGCTGCTGGGCCTCGACCTGGAGGCCGCCGAGGAGGTCGCCCGGCTCGCCGCCGAGGGTGAGGTGTGCGACGTCGCCAACGACAATGCGCCCGGCCAGGTGGTCGTCTCCGGCAGCCTCGCGGCGGTCGAGCGCGCGGTCGTCATCGCCAAGGAGAAGGGCGCCAAGCGGCCGATGCTGCTGCCGGTGAGTGCACCCTTCCACTGCGCGTTGATGGCCCCGGCGGCCGAGGCGATGGCCGACGCGCTCGGCACCGTCGACCTCAAGCCGCCCGCCGTGCCGGTGCTCGCCAACGTGTCGCTGGAGCTGCTGACGGATCCGTCTGCCATCAAGGCGAGCCTGGTGCGCCAGGTGACCGAGCGGGTGCGCTGGCGCGAATCGGTCGCCGCCTTCGCGGCGCACGGCGTGACGCAGAGCGCCGAGATCGGTGCCGGCAAGGTCTTGACGGGCCTCGCCAAACGCATCGACAAGGCGCTCGAGACCAGCGTCGTCAACTCCGCCGACGACGTGAAGCGCTTCGCCGAGCTGTGGGTGGCTGCATAATGTTCGATCTGACCGGCAAGACCGCGCTCGTCACGGGTGCCACAGGGGCCATCGGCGGCGCCGCCGCCGCGGCGCTGAAGGGGCAGGGGGCGAGGCTGATCGTCGTCGGCTCGACGCAGGAGCGCGCGGACGACGCGGCGCAGCGCCTCGGCGCGGACGCCGCCATCGGGACCGACCTGTCCGACCGCGCCGCCGTCGACACCCTCGCCAGCGAGGCCGAGAAGGCCGGCCCGGTCGACATCCTCGTCAACAATGCCGGCATCACGCGCGACCAGCTGCTGATGCGCATGAAGGACGCCGACTTCGACGCCGTCATCGAAATCAACCTGACCGCCGCCTTCCGCCTGTCGCGCGGGCTGATCCGCGGCATGCTGAAGCGGCGTTGGGGGCGGATCATCACGATCGGCTCGGGCGTCGGCTCCATCGGCAACATGGGGCAGGTCAACTATGCCGCAGCCAAGGCGGGCCTGACCGGGCTCACCAAGTCGATGGCGCGCGAGGTGGCCAACCGCAATATTACCGCCAACATGGTTGCGCCGGGCCTCATCGAATCCAAGATGAGCGATGCGATGAGCGACGAGGCGCGGGCGCTGATGCTCCAACACATTCCGATGCAACAGCTTGGAAAGCCGGAGGACATCGCCGGCGCGATCGTTTATCTGGCATCCCAGGAAGCGCGCTACGTCACGGGGCAGACGATCCACGTGAACGGCGGCATGTTCATGGGCTTCTAGTCCACCATCCGGTCCCGTCGGCCCGATCGTCAGGGCGGATGGACGAGATGGCGGGCGCCAGGACGTTTTCTAGGCACGCAAATTTATGGAAAACGTCTCTACTATCCGTCGTTGCGCCCCAGCCGCTTTTCAAACGGCGAAAAGGTGTGATACCGGCACCGGCAATTCGGGGTACCGCACCAGGCGCCCCAACTCCTAACGTCACGCGCTCCGCCGCGACCGACATCATCCCAGCGGCCCCCTCGAGCGGCCTAGAAGGTTTAGAAGGACTTCCAATGAGCGACACGGCAGAACGTGTGAAGAAGATCGTCGTCGAGCACCTCGGCGTCGAGCGGGACAAGGTGACCGAGGACGCGAGCTTCATCGACGATCTGGGCGCCGATTCGCTGGACACCGTCGAGCTGGTGATGGCGTTCGAGGAAGAGTTCGGTGTCGAGATCCCGGACGACGCGGCCGAGACCATCCTCACGGTCGGGGACGCGATCAAGTTCCTCGATAAGAACGCGACGGCGTAACCGCCTCGAAACTTAGGTCGGATTGGCGGAGTGGCATAGTGCGGCGTGTCGTGGTGACGGGGCTCGGGACGGTCAACCCCATGGGAAGTGGGATTGAAGCGTCCTGGGAGAAGATCCTCGCCGGAAAGTCGGGGGCTTCGAAGATAACGAAGTTCAAGACGGACGATCTTCCCTCGAAGATCGCCTGCCAGGTGCCGCGCGGCACCGGCAAGGGCGAGTTCGACCCGTCCCAGACGATGGACGCCAAGGATCAGCGAAAGTTCGATGAATTCATCGTCTTCGCCTCCGCGGCAGCCGACGAGGCCATCGCCGATTCCGGCTGGAAGCCGACCGAGGAAGAGGACTGCGACCGGACCGGCGTCCTGATCGGCTCGGGCATCGGCGGCCTCAACCTCATCGATTCCTGCTCCGCGCAGCTCGAGGAGCGCGGACCACGGCGCATCTCGCCGTTCTTCATCCCCGGCGCGCTGATCAACATGGCGTCCGGCGTGGTGTCGATCCGCTACGGCTTCCGCGGCCCCAACCACGCCGTGGTCACCGCCTGCTCGACGGGCGCGCACGCCATCGGCGACGCCTCGCGCATGATCGCCTACGACGACGCCGACGTGATGATCGCCGGCGGCACCGAGGCGACCGTCAACCGCCTGGCGCTGGCCGGCTTCGCCGCCTGCCGCGCATTGTCGACGAGCTTCAACGACGAGCCCGAGCGCGCCTCGCGGCCCTACGACAAGGACCGCGACGGCTTCGTGCTGGGCGAGGGCGCCGGGGTCGTGGTGCTGGAGGAGTACGAGCACGCCAAGAAGCGCGGCGCCAAGATCTACGGCGAGGTCATCGGCTACGGCATGTCCGGCGACGCGCATCACATCACCGCCCCCTCGGCCGACGGCAACGGCGCCTATCGCTGCATGTCCGCCGCGTTGAAGCGGGCGGGCGTCAACGCCGGCGACATCGACTACGTCAACGCCCACGGCACGTCGACGATGGCCGACGAGATCGAGCTCGGCGCGGTGTCGCGCGTGGTCGGCAACGACCTGGCGCGGCTGACGATGAGCTCCACCAAGTCGGCCACCGGCCACCTCCTGGGTGCGGCGGGCGCGGTGGAGGCGATCTTCTGCCTCCTCGCCATGCGCGACCAGGTCGCCCCGCCGACGATCAATCTCGACAATCCGTCGGTGGACACGCCCATCGACCTCGTTCCCCACACGGCCCGCGAAAAGGCGATCGACGTTGTCCTGTCGAACTCGTTCGGGTTCGGTGGCACCAACGCCTCGCTCGTCTTCCGCCGCGTCTGACCGAGGAGCCGCCCGTGCTCAAGCGAGGCCCCCGCGATCCCGAGCCGCCACAGCGTCCGGGGAAGCGCTCGTCGCGCCGTCCCGAGCCGCTCGTCTCCTCCAAGGGTCGCCGGGGCAAGCGCGGTTCGCGTGAGGACCTCCCGCCGACGAAACGCCGCTCCAAGGCGGCGCGTCACCCGCTGGTCCTCCTCGCCAACATGGTCTTCTTCGTGCTGGTGGCAGGGCTGGCGCTGGGCGTCGGCGGTCTCGTCGTCGGGCAGAAGATGTTCACCGCCACCGGCCCGCTGGAGGAAGACGTCGCGATCCTGATCGAGCGCGGGTCGGCCTTGCAGTTCATCGCCCAGGGGCTGGAGCAGCAGGGCATCATCACCAACCAATATGTCTTCCTCGCCGCGGCTCGCGCGACGGGCGCCGCCGGGCGCATGCAGGCGGGGGAGTATCTGATTCCCGCCGGCTCCTCGATGGAGGAGGTGATGGAGCGGATCTCGTCCGGCGACGTGATCCAGCACCAGATTACCTTCGCGGAGGGGCTCACCTCGGCGCAGATCGTCCAGCGGATGATGGACAACGACGTGCTGACCGGCCCGGTCGACGCGATCCCGCCCGAGGGGTCGATGCTGCCGGAGACCTACCGCATCACCCGCGGCATGCAGCGCGACCGGCTGATCGAGGCGATGCAGGCCGCGCACGACCGCGCGCTCGAGCGGGTCTGGGCCGAGCGCGATCCGACGCTGCCGCTCTCCTCGCCCGAGGAACTGGTGACGCTGGCCTCCATCGTCGAGAAGGAGACGGGCGTGGCGAGCGAGCGGCCGCGCGTGGCGGCGGTGTTCGTCAACCGCCTCAATCAGGACATGAAGCTGCAATCGGATCCGACGATCCTCTACGGTCTTTATGGCGGGGAGGCCTGGTCCGCAGGCCGCACCCTCTATAAGAGCGACTTGGAGCGGCCGAACCCTTACAACACCTACCAGATCCCGGCGCTGCCGCCGGGCCCGATCGCCAATCCGGGCGTCGAGGCGTTGGAGGCGACGGCCAACCCCGCCGACACGAGTGACCTCTTCTTCGTGGCCGACGGGACGGGCGGGCATGTGTTCGCCGAGACGTATGCCGAGCATCAGCGCAACGTGGCGCGCTGGCGCCAGATCGAGGCGGAGCGCCGGGCCGCCGGCACCGGACCGACAGAGTAGGCGACATGGCTCAGCGCGAGACGGCCCCCATCCAGTCCATGACCGGCTTCGCCAGTCGCGAAGGGGAACATGACGGAATCGGGTGGCAGATGGACGTCCGTTCGGTGAACGGGCGCTCGCTGGACGTGCGCATCCGCCTTCCGTCCGGCCTTGACCGGCACGAGCCGGAGGTGCGCCGCATGATCGCCGCCGCCTTCCGCCGCGGCAACATCGCCATGACGCTCACCCTGCGCCGCGGCGAGGCGCCGGCCCGCTACAGCGTCAACCAGGAGCAGCTCGCCGCCTACGTGGACGCGATCCAGTCGCTCGCCGCCTCCGGCTCCGTCGCTGCCCCGCGCGCGGACGGCCTGCTGGCGCTGAAGGGCGTGATCGAGGCCTCCGGCGACGAAGAGGCGATGCTGCCGAGCGCGGTGCTGACGGAGGCCGTCGCCGGCCTCCTCGCGGACCTCACCGCCGACCGGCAGGCCGAAGGCGGGCGGATCGTGCCGATGATCATGGGCCAGCTCGAGGACATGGACCGCATCCGCGGCTATATCGACGAGCACCCCGAGCGCTCGGTTGAGACCATCAAGGCGCGGATCGACCGGCAGATCGCGGCGCTCCTGTCCGGTCAGTCGCTGTCGGAAGAGCGGCTCCACCAGGAGGCCGCCGTCATCGCCACCCGCGCCGACGTTCGCGAGGAGCTGGACCGGCTTTCGGCCCACATCGCCGCCGCGCGCGAATTGCTGGCCGAGGGCGGCCCGGTCGGCCGGCGGCTCGACTTCCTGGCGCAGGAGCTGAACCGCGAGACCAACACCATCTGCGCCAAGTCGCCTCATCACGCCGTGACCGCCATGGGGTTGGAGCTGAAGGCGGTGGTCGAGCAGATGCGCGAACAGGTGCAAAACCTCGAATGAGTGCGCGCCACTTCGCCCGGCGCGGACTGCTCGTCATCCTGTCGTCGCCCTCGGGGGCCGGCAAGAGCACCATCTCCCGCCTGCTGCTCGACAGTGAGCGCGACATGTCGCTCTCGATCTCCGTCACCACCCGTGCCCGTCGGCCGAGCGAGGTCGAGGGGGTGCACTACCACTTCGTCACGATGCGCGAGTTCGAGAAGATGCGCGACCGGGGCGAGCTGTTGGAGTGGGCCGAGGTGCACGGCAACTGCTACGGCACCCCGCGCGACCCGGTCGAGGCGTCGCTGTCGGACGGGAGCGACGTCCTGTTCGACATCGACTGGCAGGGCGCCGAGCAGATCACCGGCGCGATGCCGGACGACGTCGTCTCCATCTTCGTGCTGCCGCCGTCGGGCTCCGAGCTGAAGTCGCGCCTGGTGCGCCGGGCGGAGGACGACGAGGCGACCATCCTGCGCCGCCTTGCCAACGCGCGCGAGGAGCTGGGCCACTACAGCGACTACGATTACGTCGTCGTCAACGACGACCTGGAGAGCGCGTTGGAGGGCGTCAGGGCGATCCTGCACGCCGAACGGCTGCGCCGGCGCCGACTGGTCGGTGTGGACGGCTTCGTGGACGGCATCGTCAAGGCACTCTGACGGGGTGCGGCGCCGCCGGCCCTGAGGCAGGATGGAGCCGACACCAAAGGAGAGCCGCGCGTGGCGAAGAAACCGTCGACCCACGCCCAGCCCCGCCCCGACACGACCGGCCGACGAAAGACACCGGACCCCCGCCCGGCGCTGCACCAGGACCCGCACGCCGTGCGTGACCGGCGCGAGCGTGTGCTCGAGGTCGCCATCGGGCGCGAGGTGCGGGCCCTGCGGGTGCATCTCGGCATCACCGCCGCGGAGCTGGCGGCGAAGACCGGCATCTCGGTCGGCATGCTCTCCAAGATCGAAAACGGGCAGACCTCGCCCTCGCTCACCACGCTGCAATCGCTCGCCGGGGCGCTCGGCGTGCCGCTCACGGCCTTCTTCCGCCGGTTCGAGGAGGAGCGCACCGCCGTCTTCGTCAAGGCGGGCGAGGGCGTCGACGTCGACCGGCGCGGCACGCGGGCGGGGCACCAGTACAACCTGCTCGGCCACCTCGGCCTCAACTCCGCCGGCGTCACGGTGGAGCCCTACCTCATCACGTTGACCGAGGAATCGGACGTCTTCCCCGCCTTCCAGCACGAGGGGCTGGAGTTCCTCTTCATGCTGGAGGGCGAGGTGGTCTACCGCCACGGCGACAACCTCTACCGCATGACCCCCGGTGACAGCCTGTTCTTCGACGCCGACGCCCAGCACGGGCCCGAAGAGCTGGTGACGCGGCCGATCCGCTACCTGTCGATTATCTCCTACCGACCGCATCGGCAGAGCGAGTGAGTCGCCTCTAAGGAAAAAATGTTTCCTCACAGTTGATCGACCCGCGGACCTTTGCTACATGCCTGCCCAGCAATGGAGCGGGCCCATATGTGCGGCATTGTCGGACTGTTTCTGAAGAACGAGACGCACCGCCGCGACCTCGGCGCCCTGACGGCCGAGATGCTGGCGGTGCTCACCGATCGCGGGCCGGACAGTGCCGGGATCGCCATCTATTCCCCCACGGCCGCCGGCCGCGCCAAGCTGACGGTGCGCTCGGAGGATCCGTCGGTCGACTGGGCCGCCGTCGCCGCCGACGTCGCCCGCACGGTCGGCGAGCCGGTCGAGGCGGTCGCACGCGACACGCACGCGGTACTGACGCTGCCGGGCGCCGCATTGGAAGCGGCCGTCGCGGCGCTGCGCGTGGCACGGCCCGATGTCGCGGTGATGTCCCGCGGCGAGGCGATGGAGATCTACAAGGAAGTCGGCCTGCCGCCGGAGGTCGCCAAACGGTTCGACATCGCCGGGATGGGCGGCACGCACGCCATCGGCCACACCCGCATGGCGACCGAGTCGGCCGTCACCACCATGGGCGCGCACCCGTTCTCGACCGGCGCGGACCAGTGCCTGATCCACAACGGCTCGCTGTCCAACCACAACAATGTGCGGCGCACGCTGCGCCATGCCGGCATCGCGTTCGAGAGCGAGAACGACACCGAAGTCGCCGCCGCCTACCTCACCCACAAGATGGCGGGCGGGCTCGACCTCGGCGCCGCGCTGGACGCGGGGATCGCCGACCTCGACGGCTTCTACACCTTCGTCGTCGCCACCCGGACCGGCTTCGGCGTGCTGCGCGACCCGATTGCCTGCAAGCCCGCCGTGCTCGCCGAGACGGACGACTACGTGGCGATCGGCTCGGAGTACCGCGCGATGGCGATGCTGCCGGGGATCGACACCGCGAAGGTGTGGGAGCCGGAACCGGCCACCAGCTACTTCTGGACCCACCAATGAGCACCACTTTCGACCTCGCCGCGGCGCCGCTGCGCGACTTGAACCGCGCGCTGCATGCGATCGGCCCTGGCGACAACCGCACCACCTGGGACATCGTCAACCCGCGCGGCGCCCACTCGGTCGCCGTCGGCGTGACGGAGCCGGTGGAGATCACCGTGCGCGGCAACGTCGGCTACTACTGCGGCGGCATGAACGAGAATGCGACCATCCGGGTCGAAGGGTCGGCCGGGCCGGGGCTGGGCGAAAACATCATGTCCGGCACCATCCGCGTCACCGGCGACGCCAGCCAGTACGCCGGGGCGACCGGGCGCGGCGGGCTCATCGTCATCGAGGGCAACGCCTCCTCGCGCTGCGGCATCTCCATGAAGGGGGTCGACATCGTGGTCGGCGGCAACGTGGGCCACATGTCGGCCTTCATGGCGCAGGCCGGGCGGCTCGTCGTCCTGGGCGACGCCGGCCACGGGCTGGGCGATTCCCTCTACGAGGCGGACCTCTACGTGCGCGGCACCGTCGCCAGCCTCGGCGCCGACTGCGAGGAGAAGCCGATGGACGCCGAGCATCGCGCCGCGCTCGCCGCCCTCCTCGCCGAGGCGGGGGTCGAGGCCGATCCGGCGAGCTTCAAGCGCTACGGCTCCGCCCGCACGCTCTACCACTTCAACGTCGACAACGCCGATGCGTACTGAGGCGACACGATGACCAAGCCGCTCACCCCGCCGCAACCCTCCGCGACGTTCGACGACATGACGATGGCGGAGATCCGCCGCGCCGCCGCCACCGGCATCTACGACATCCGCGGCGGCGGGGCGAAGCGCAAGGTGCCCCACTTCGACGATCTCGTCGTGCTGGGCGCCTCGATGTCGCGCTACCCGCTGGAGGGCTACCGCGAGCGCTGCGACACCGACGTCGTGCTCGGCGACCGCTTCGCCGAGAAGCCCCTGCACCTGAAGATCCCGATCACCATCGCGGGGATGAGCTTCGGCTCGCTCTCCGGCCCCGCGAAGGAAGCGCTGGGGCGCGGCGCCACGCTCGCCGGCACTTCCACCACCACCGGCGACGGCGGCATGACGGACGAGGAGCGCGGGCATTCGCAAACGCTCGTCTACCAGCTCCTGCCGTCGCGCTACGGTATGAACCCGAGGGATCTGCGCCGCGCCGACGCGATCGAGGTGGTGATCGGGCAGGGCGCCAAGCCGGGCGGCGGCGGCATGCTGCTGGGGCAGAAGATCTCGCCCCGCGTCGCCGCCATGCGCACGCTGCCCGAGGGGATCGACCAGCGCTCGGCCTGCCGGCACCCGGATTGGACCGGTCCGGACGACCTCGCCATCAAGATCGCCGAGCTGCGCGAGATCACCGACTGGCAAAAGCCGATCTTCATCAAGGTCGGCGCCTCGCGGCCCTACTACGACACCGCGCTGTCGGTGAAGGCCGGGGCCGACGTCGTCGTGCTCGACGGCATGCAGGGCGGGACCGCGGCGACGCAGTCGGTCTTCATCGAGAATGTCGGCATTCCGACCTTGGCGGCGATCCGCCCCGCGGTGCAGGCGCTGCGCGATCTCGGCATGCACCGCAAGGTGCAGCTCGTCGTCTCCGGCGGCATCCGCTCGGGCGCCGACGTCGCCAAGGCGCTGGCGCTCGGGGCGGACGCGGTGTCGATCGGCTCGGCCGCGCTGGTCGCCATCGGCGACAACGATCCGAAGTGGGAGGCCGAGTACAACGCG
This sequence comes from Acuticoccus sp. I52.16.1, assembly GCF_022865125.1. Taxonomy (NCBI): domain Bacteria; kingdom Pseudomonadati; phylum Pseudomonadota; class Alphaproteobacteria; order Hyphomicrobiales; family Amorphaceae; genus Acuticoccus; species Acuticoccus sp. I52.16.1. Next base: position 4,186,919 of record NZ_CP094828.1, read on the forward strand.
CTCGGCACCACCGCCGGCGCCTACGACGACTGGCACGAGGGGCGCGACCCCGCCGGCATCACCACGCAGGACCCCGAGCTGATGAAGCGGCTCGACCCGGTCGCCGCCGGGCGCAAGCTCGCCAACTATCTCAAGGTCATGACGATGGAGGCGCAGACCATCGCCCGCGCCTGCGGCCACAACCATGTGCACAACCTGGAACCCGAGGACCTTTGTGCGCTGACGATCGAGGCGGCGGCCATGGCTGGCGTGCCGCTTGCTGGCACGAACTGGATTCCCGGCGCGGACCGTTCGTGAAAGCGACCCCGGCGGCGGACACGGAGGAACTCATGACGAACGTTGACGGCCCCACCACCCTCGACCTCGCGGCCTATGCGGCGGAGAAGGGGGTTCGGTACTTCATGATCTCCTACACCGATCTCTTCGGCGGGCAGCGCGCCAAGCTGGTGCCCGCCGCCGCGATCGGCGACATGCAGTCCGAGGGGGCCGGGTTCGCCGGCTTCGCGAGCTGGCTCGACATGACCCCCGCCGACGCCGACATGCTGGCCGTGCCGGACCCCGCCGCGGTCTTCCAGCTCCCCTGGAAGCCCGAGGTCGCCTGGGTCGCCGCCAACCCGGTGATGAACGACGCGGAGGTGGCGCAGGCGCCCCGCAACGTCCTGCGCAAGGTGCTCGCCACGGCGGCCGGGCAGGGGCTGACGATCAAGACCGGCGTCGAGGCCGAGTTCTTCCTCGTCACGCCGGACGGCGAGGCGATCTCCGACGCCGCCGACACCGCCGCCAAGCCCTGCTACGACGCGCAGGCCCTGATGCGCCGCTACGACATCATCGCCGAGATCTGCGACGCGATGCTGGAACTCGGCTGGGAGCCGTACCAGAACGACCACGAGGACGCGAACGGCCAGTTCGAGATGAACTGGATGTTCGCCGACGCGCTGGTCACGGCCGACCGGCACTCGTTCTTCAAGTTCATGGTCAAGTCGATCGCCGAGAAGCACGGGCTGCGGGCGACCTTCATGCCCAAGCCGTTCGCGAACCTCACCGGCAACGGCTGTCACATGCACCTTTCGGTATGGGACGCGGCCGGCAACAACCGCTTCTCCGATCCCGCCGCGGAGCTGGGCCTTTCGGCCGACGGCAAACACTTCCTCGGCGGCATCATGCGCCATGCGCCGGGGCTGACGGCGATCACCAACCCCACCGTCAACTCCTACAAGCGCATCAACGCGCCGGTGACGCTGTCGGGCGCGACGTGGTCGCCCAACACCGTCACCTGGACGGGCAACAACCGCACCCACATGGTGCGCGTGCCGGGGCCGGGGCGGTTCGAGCTGCGTCTGGCGGACGGGGCGGCCAACCCCTACCTCTTCCAGGCGGCTGCGATCGCGGCGGGGCTCGCGGGGCTGGCCGACAAGGCCGATCCGGGCCCGCGCAGCGACGTCAACATGTACGCCGAGGGGCATCGCGCCGAGGGCGTGAAGCTGCCGCTCAATCTCCTCGACGCGCTGCGCGCGCTGGAGGCGGACACGGCGCTCAGGGCCGCCGTCGGCGACGAAGTTTCGGCCGCCTTCCTGAAGCTGAAGCACCACGAGTGGAACGAGTATGCGCGCCACTTCACCCAGTGGGAACGCGCCACGACGCTCGACATCTGAGCCGCGATCCGGCGATGTGAGGGGGCGGGTGGCGGCCTCAGGGCCGGCCGCCCGCAATCGTTGTTTGGTTCGCCAGCGGCCGCCGATGCGTGCCGGCGGGCGAGGGCGCAAGGAGGCGCGACGTGCCAGGACCCACACCCGATCCCGTCGACGGCGCCGCGGCGCTTCCCCCCGAGGCGGACGTCGTCGTGGTCGGCGGCGGCATCATCGGCACCACGACGGCGCTGGAGCTCGCCGAGCGCGGCCTCAAAGTGGTGCTGTGCGAGAAGGGGATCATCGCCGGCGAGCAGTCGAGCCGCAATTGGGGCTGGGTGCGCCTCGCCCGCCGCGACCCGCGCGAGATCGAGCTGATGATGGCCTCGATCAAGATCTGGGAGGGCCTCGCCGAGCGCGTCGGCGCCGACGTCGGCTACACCCAGTGCGGCGTCGTCGTCCCGTTCTACAGCGCCGAGAACGCGGCCAAGGACACCGATTGGCTGAAGAACGTCGAAGGGCGCCAGACGCGGATCGAGCGGGTCGACCGCGAGACCGTCGACCGCCTGCTACCGGGGCTGAACTTCGCCCACGACGGCGGCATCTACGCCCCGCACGACGGCCGCGCCGAGCCGCAGAAGGCCGCCCCGGCCGTCGCCCGCGCCGCCGCCGCCAAGGGCGCCACCGTGATGACCGGCTGCGCGGTCCGCGGGCTCGACGTCGAGGGCGGCGTGGTGAAGGGCGTCTACACCGAGAAAGGGCGGATCCGCGCCGATGCGGTGGTCGTCGCCGGCGGTGCCTGGTCGCGGCTGCTGCTGCGCCAGGCCGGCGTGACCCTGCCGCAGCTCAAGGTCACCAACTCGGTGATGCGCACGACGCCGGTCGCGGACGGGCCGACGGTGACGATCCGCGGGCCCAACTTCTCGGTCCGCAAGCGGGCGGACGGCGGGTATACGATTTCCACGCTCGTCGCCAACGACTTCGACCTGACGCCGGACAGCTTCCGGTTCTTCGCAAAATTCCTGCCGGCGGCGAAGATGGAGTGGCGCCAGCTCCGCCCACGCCTCGGCCTGCGGTTCTACCAGGAGCTGCGCGACATGGCGCCCTGGGATCCCAATGCGGAGAGCCCCTTCGAGGAGATCCGCATCCTCGACCCCGCGCCCAACAAGCGGATGACGGACCGCGCCTTCGCCGCCGCCAAGGAGGCGATCCCGGCGCTGCGCAAGGCCGAGGTCGCCCAGCGTTGGGCCGGCATGATCGACGCGACGCCCGACGCCGTGCCGGTGATCTCCAAAGTGGCCGAGCGGCCTGGGCTCACCATCGCCACCGGCTTCTCAGGCCACGGCTTCGGCCTCGGGCCTGCGAGCGGCCGCCTCGCCGCCGACCTCGTCACCGGTGCCCACCCCCTCGTCGATCCCGCGGCCTTCCGGCTCTCCCGGTTCTTCGACGGATCGCCAATCGTGCCGCTGACTGGCGTGTAGCGCTGAGGCGACGAACCCGACGCGTGACTTGGGGGCTAGGCAGAGCGAGGGGAGTTCCCCCCTCGCGCTCCCCCCGCCTCGCCGGCGGGCAGGCCGTCAGGTCAGATGTCTGAAGGAGACATCTGCTCTGACGACCTGCATTGAGGCTGAGGAGGGCTGCGACGGCGTCAAGCCCCCGTCCTCGCCATGCTCGCTGCGCTGCGCGTGGCTCCGGGCGCGGGCTTGACCCCGCCGCATCCCTCCGAGGCGGGGCCGGTCAGGTCGTCGGGGATCCGGCGATCTCCAGGGGGCCGGTCGGGGCCGCTAGGAGTTCGGCGAGCATCAGGAGGTCGATGTCGGCGCCGCGGGGGGCGATCAGCGACAGGCCCAGCGGACGGCCGTCGACGGTCGCGATCGGCAGCGAGATCTGCGGCAGGCCGGCGAGGCCCGCGATGCACAACAGGTTCATCGCCGCGTGGCGGTAGACGATTTCCACCTCGTCCACGTCGCCGCCCCTCGGCGGGGCCGTGCGCGGCACCGTCGGCAGCACCATCACCGTGCCGGGCGGCACCACCCGGTCGATCTCGGCGACGATCGCCTCGCGCTGCTTTGCGGCGGTGGCCACTGCGTCGGCATCGATGGTGCGCGCGGTCTCGAACCGCTCGCGCACGCCGGGGCCGAAGATCGGTCCCGTCGCCTCCACCCAGGCGCCGACGCTCGCCCAGATCTCCGCTCCCTGCAGCACCCGGAACGTCGCCGACCAGGCGGCGAGCCCATCCGCCGCCACCGTGACGTGGCGGCGGTCGGGGATGGCCTCGGCGATCCGGTCCACCGCAGGGGCGAGCGCGGCGCGGAGCGGCGGCTCCAGCGCGGCGAACGCGTCGTCCGCGATCACCAGGCGCTCGAACGGGCGGGCGGTCGCGCGGTCGTGCAGCAGCACCCGGCCGACCGCGTGCATCACCGCCGCCTCGCGCGCGAACCAGCCGACCGTGTCGAAGCTGGGTGCGAAGGGGACGATGCCGGTGAGCGGGATGCGCCCGTGCGTCGGGCGCATGCCGAAGAGGCCGCAGTAGCTCGCCGGCGTGCGCACCGAGCCGCCGCAGTCGGTCCCCAGCGCGAAGTCCGCCGCGCGCGCCGCCACCGCCGAGGCCGACCCGCTCGACGAGCCGCCCGGCACGCACGCCGGTGCCGCGGGGTTGAGGGGCGTTCCGTAGTGGTGGTTCTCGCCGGTCAGCGAGTAGCACATCTCGTCCGACACCGTGCGGCCGACGAGATCGGCGCCGGCGGCCAGGATGTCGGCCACCGCCGGGGCGGTCTCGGTCGCCGCCGCGTGGGTCCGCAACCAGTCCGGCTGGCCGTTGCCGGCGGTGCTGCCGGCGATGTCGAACACGTCCTTCGCCGCGAAGCCGAGGCCGGAGAGGGGGCCGGGGCTGGTGTGGGTGCGCGTGACGTTGTTGGTTCGGCAGAACGCCCCCAGCGCGTCGATCGCCGCCATGTCGGTCAGCGGCGCGCTCATGCGTGGCCGGCCGGACGGTGCAGCTCGGCGACCGGACGCGTCATCGTCCGGCGGCCGCGCTTGAAGGCGTAGAGCACCGGGGCGAGCTCGGAGACGGCGGTGTGCGGGTCGGCGCAGTCGAGCACAGCGAGGTCGGCGGAGTTGCCCACCTCCAGGCCGTAGCCGGCGATGTTCATCAGCTTGGCCGAGCGGGTGGTCACCATGTTGAAGCACTCGACGATGTCGCTCGCCGCGCCGACGTGGCAGATGTTGGCGTTGAGGTTCGCCATGCGGATCAGCGAGCAGTCGCCGAACGGGGTGAACGGGTTGAGCACGTTGTTGGTCGACAGCGAGCAGTTCACCCCGTGGTGCAGCAGCTCGTGGGCGTGGGCGACGCCGCGGGTGCGCCCCTCGGTGCGGTCGCGCCCCATCAGGAAGAGGTCGGTCGAGGGGAGCACCGTCAGCGCGACGCCGGCGTCGGCCAGGCGCCTGGCCGCGGCCGCCAGCACGTCCGGCGCGGCGTAGGCGAGCTTGGTGACGTGGCCGATCGCGGTGCGTCCGCCGCGGCCGGTGCGCTCGGCGAGCCGGCACACGTAGTCGAGGTCGAAGGACGAGGTGTCGGTCCCGAAGTCGAGGTGCATGTCGATGTCGGCGTCGAACTCGCGGGCGATGGCGAAGACGTGGTCGATCTGCCCGTGCGGGTCCGTGTCGGTGTAGGGCGCGGCGCCGACGACCTTGGCGCCGCGCTTCATCGCCTCGACCATCAGCTCCTCGGTGCCGGGATTGTTGAGCATCCCCTCCTGCGGGAAGACGCAGATCTCGATGTCGATCGCCCAGCGGTAGTCGTCGATCAGCTGGAGGATGCCTTCGAGGCTGCGCAGCTCGATCGTCGGGTCGACCTCGAGGTGGGTGCGCATGTGCGTGGTCCCCTGGAGGATCGCCTTCTCGACCGTCTTGCGGCCGCGGGCGTAAACGTCTTCGGGGGTGAAGTCGCCTTTGACGCGCGCCACCTCGCTGATCGCCTCGGTGAGGTCGCCCTTCTTGGAGGCGCAGCGGCCCAGGATGCACGACTTGTCGAGGTGGATGTGCGTCTCGACGAAGCCGGGGGTGACGAAGCGCCCGCCGAGATCGAGCGTCTCGCCGTCGGCGCCGAGGTCCGGCTCGATGGCGACGATGGTGCCGCCGTCGATGCCGATGTCGACGCGGCGGGTGGCGTCGCCGGCGAGGCGGGCGTCCTTGAGAATGAGGTCCATCGGTGTTGTCCGGTTCGCTTCTGTCAGGGGGTGGTGGCGCCGAGGTAGGCGTCTTCGAGGGTGCGGCTGCCGCGCACCTGATCGGGCGTGCCGCCGGCGACGATGCGGCCGGAGGAGATGACGTAGGCGCGGTCGGCGACACCGAGCGCCATCTCGGCCATCTGGTCGACGAGGAGGATCGTCGCCCCGTCGTCGCGCAGCTCGGCGAGGATGGCGTAGAGGTCCTCGATCAGTTTCGGCGCGAGGCCGAGCGAGGGCTCGTCGAGGAGGAGGACGGTCGGTCGGGCGACGAGGCCGCGGGCGATGGCGAGCATCTGCTGCTCGCCGCCCGAGAGCAGCCCCGCCGGCTGGCGCCGCCGCTCGGCGAGGCGCGGGAAGCGCGTCAGCATCTCGTCGACCGCCGCGGCGAGGTCGGCCGGCGGGCGGCCGTAGGCACCGAGCTTGATGTTCTGGACCACGTCGAGCTGGGGGAAGACCTGCCGCCCCTCCGGCACCAGCACGAGGCCGCGCCGGGCGATACGGTCGGCGTCCTCGCCCTGGAGCGGCTCGCCGGCGAGGTGGATCTCGCCGCCGACCGGCCGGTGCAGGCCCGATAGTGCGCGCATGAGGGTGGATTTGCCCGCCCCGTTTGCGCCCAGCACCGCCACCAGCTCCCCGCGCGAGACCTTGAGATCGACCCCGTGCAGCACGGCGCTGGCGCCGTAGGAGGCGGTCAGGTCGGCGACCTGGAGGATGAGGTCGCCCGGCGTCGTCTCCGGCTTGGCGCGGCGGTGCTCGGTGCCGCCCTCGCCGAGGTAGGCTTTCAGCACCGCGGGGTCGTTCTGCACCGCCGCGGGCGGGCCTTCGGCGATCTTGCGGCCCGAATCGAGCACCAGCACATGGTCGGAGATCCCCATGACGAGGTCCATGTCGTGCTCGATGAGGACGATGGTGAGCCCCGCCTCGGCGAGACGCTTCAGGAGCGCGCCGACGCGGGCGGTGTCCTCCTCGGAGAGCCCGGCGGCCGGTTCGTCGAGGAGGATGACCTCGGGCGCGAAGGCGAGGGCGCGGGCGATCTCGACGAGGCGCTTGTCGACGTGCGGCAGCGTGCCGGCGGGGCGCTGGAGGTCGCCGCGGTAGCCGACGAAGGCGAGGAGCGCTTCGGCGCGGGCGCGGCGGGCGGCCGTCGCGAGGGGGGCGACGACCTCCGCCGGGCGGACGCGGCCGTGCTTCATGGCGATGAGGAGATTGTCGAGGACGCTCATGTGCTCGAAGAGCTGCGTCGTCTGGTAGGTGCGGGCGACGCCGGCGCGGGCGACGCGGTGCGAGCGCTCGCCGGTCAGGTCCGTTTCGCCGAGCCGGACCGTCCCCCGGCTCGGCTTGTAGAAGCCGGCGACGAGGTTGAGCACCGTCGTCTTGCCCGCGCCGTTGGGGCCGATGATGCTCGTCACCTTCCCCGGCGCGGCGGTGAACGAGACCTCCTGCACCGCCTTCACCCCGCCGAAGGTGATGGAGAGCCCGTCGACCACCAGCGCACGGCCGCCGCCTGCTGCGATGACCGCGGTCGCGGCCGGTGCCTCGGCGGTGACAGGTGTTCCGGCGCGGGGGCGCAGGAGGCCCGTCACGGCACCGACGATGCCGCGCGGCGCGACGCGCAGGACCACCAGGAGCAGCAGCGCGACGAGCAGCAAGCGGTACTCGGCGAGCCAGGAGAAGGCCTCCGGCAGCAGCACGATGACGAGCGCGCCGAGGACGGGGCCGAGCACCGTGTCCGCCCCGCCGATCATGACGACGAGCAGGAAGAGGATCGACTCGAAGAACGGGAAGCTCTCCGGGCTGATGAACGCGCTCATCGCGGCGTAGACGCCGCCGGCGAGCCCCGCGAACACCGCTGAGATCGCGAACGCGGCGCAGCGCAGCAGGATCGGGTCGAAGCCGATCGACTGCGCCGCGACCTCCGAGTCCCGAAGCGCCCGCAGCGCCTTGCCCCAGGAGCCGGCGCTGAAGAGGGCGTAAAAGACGAGCGACAGGACGACCAGCGCCAGCACCAGGTAGGCGATCTCGGTGGGGCCGAACAGCGTGCCGAATGCCTGGGGCGGCGCGATGCCCATGATGCCGTTCCACCCGCCGGTGATGGGTTCCAGTTCCGCCGCGCTCTGCTCGACGATGAAGCCGAACGCGATCGTCACCATCGCGAGGTAGGGGCCGCGCACCCGCAGCGCCGGGACCGAGACCAGGACGCCCGCCAGCGCCGCCAACACCCCGCCGAGCGGCAGCGCGACCCAGAAGTCGACCCCGTAGGCGGTGGTGAGGATGCCCACCGTGTAGGCGCCGATGGCATAGAAGCCGACGTGGCCGAGCGAGATCTGGCCCGACATGCCGACCAGGATGTTGAGGCCGATGCCGACCATCGCCGTCAGCCCCGCCATGGAGAGGACGAAGAGCTGGTAGCCGTTGGACTGGCCGATCGCCGCCGCGGCGAGGGCGATGAGGAGGGCGGCACCGAGGAGTTCGAGGAACCTCATACCTTCTTGACCTCGGCGCGGCCGAAGAGCCCGTCCGGCCGTGCGGCGAGGGCGACGACGACGAGCGCGAACGTCGTGATCTGCGTGTAGGTCGAACCGAAGAGGGCGGTGATCAGCGCCTCGGCGAGGCCGTAGATGAGGCCGGCCAGCATCACGCCCCACGGATTGGTGATCCCGCCGAGGATCGCCACCGCGAACGCCTTGATGCCGAACAACGTCCCCATGGTGGAGGATACCGTGAAGAGCGGGGCGATCAGGATTCCCGCGACGCCGGCGAAGAAGCCCGACAGCGCGTAGGCGCCGGAGACGACCATGGCGACGTTGATCCCCATCAGCCGCGCGGCCGCCTCGTTCTGGACGACCGCCATCATCGCCAGGCCGTGGCGCGTGCGGCGGAAGAACAGCGTCAGCAGGGCGGCGAGCGCCAGGCCCACCACCGGGATGAGCACCTGCTGCGGCTGGATGCGCACGCCGAAGGCGGTGAACGTCTCCGCCGTGAGGGGGGTGGGGGGCATGCCGCGCGGGTCACGCCCGAACGTGAAGAGGACCGCGTTGTCGATCACGAGGCCGAGCGCGACGGTCGCCATCAGCCACGCGTCGGAGCCGCGTTTGACGAAGGGGCGCACGGCGACGCGCTCCACCACGAGGCCCCATAGGGTCGCCGCGGCGAGGGCGACGAGGATGGCGAGCGGCACCGGCCAGCCGAAGGTCACCCACATTGTGAAGCATACGACCGCGCCCAGCATCATCGTGCTGCCCTGCGCGAAGTTCACCGTGTTGGAGACGACGTAGGTCACGTAGAAGCCGAGCGCGAGCAGGCCGTACATCGCGCCGAGGCCGAGACCCGTGACCAGGGCCGAGACTATGAGCATGGGACACCCTGTGCCGCTTGACGGGGCGGCCGGGACGCGAGGCGCCGACCGCGAGGGGGGCGTGCGACGCCCCAGAAAGAGCGAGGCGCGCCGCGCCCCGAACAATGACGAGCGTGCGGGTTACTCGGTCGGGACGACCTCGTCGCCCTCGTAGTGGACCATGATGTAGTCCTCGGGGCCGAGCGCATCGTGGTTCTCGGCCGAGAAGGGCTTGTCGTAGGTCTTGATGAGGCCCTCGTAGGGGGTGGCGAGGTCCTCCAGCGCCTGGCGGATGGCATCGCCGTCGGTCGACCCGGCCTGCTCGATCGCGAGCGCCAGGAGGTGCATCGCATCGTAGGCGTTGGCGGTGCCGACCGGGGCCATGATGTCGCCCGGGCCGTCGACGTCGTCGTACTTTGCCGCCAGCGCGGCGATTAGCTTCTCGCCGACCGGGCCCTGCTCGCCGAAGAACGAGTAAGTCTGCACGAAGTGCGCGTCCGGCGCGGTCGGTCCGGCGAGCTCGGGGAAGCGGCCGCCGGCGATGCCCCAGTGCGAGACCACCGGCACCGTCCACCCCATCCGCTCGCGCGACTTCATCATCTGCGCGCCCGGCGGGGTGTTGGTGACGAGGATGATCGCCTCGGCGCCGGCGTCCTTGAGCCGGGTGAGCTGCGGCGTCATGTCGACGTCGCCGTTCTCGAACGTCTCGACGCCGACGATCTCGACCGCGTCGTTGGTCTCGTCCGCCGCCGCGAGGCCCTTTTCGTTGGACTCGCCCCAGGGGTTGTTGATCAGCATGAGCCCCACCTTGGTGGCGCCGAACTTGGTGTTCGCGTAGCCCAGGAGCTTGACGTCGACCAGCGCGTCGATCGCCGACACGCGGAAGACGAAGTTGGGATCGGCGCCGTTGCGGGTGATCCCGGTCGCCGCCGCCCAGACGGCGATGAACGGCGTCTCGTTCTGGTTGGCGAGCGGGACGATGGCGAGACCGACCGGCGAATCGATGCCGCCGAAGAAGGCGGCGACCTTCTCGTTGAAGATCAGCTCGCGCGCCGCGATCAGGCCGCGCGGCGGCTTGGATTCGTCGTCCCGCTGGATCAGCTCGATCGTGCGCCCGCCGAGAAGCCCGCCGGCGGCATTGATCTCGTCGATCGCCACCTGCAGGCCCCGCGTGATCGCTTCGCCCGATTGCGCCGAAGCGCCCGACAGCGCCGCGACGTGGCCGATCTTGATCGGCTCGTCGGCCTGCGCCGCGGTCATGAGCGCGAATACGCCCGCGCCGATGAGCGCCGGCAGCATCTTGAACCTCGAGGTCGTCCTCATGCTGGCAATCCCTTTGTGAGCGTCGCGGGTGCGACTTTCACCGGGGAAAATGCAACGGACGGGCCAGGGGGGCGCTTGCAAGTGAATTTTTACATACGCTGTGCCAAACTCCACCTCTCCAGCCCCTTTTGCCGCATGATCCATCCGGGCGAGGATGTCGCCGGGTGCATTCGGGGCTTCGAGGGTGCACAAGGAAAAGGCGCGGCAGCGGCCGCGCGACCACGAGGTGAACGGTGGCACTGAAACGTGAGCCGCGACAGGCCGGCGCGGCAAAGCCCGGCGGCGCCGAACGCGCCGAGCCCGGGTCGGCGAAGGGGCGCGCCGCGCGGCCGCAGCCCAAGCGCGACGCCGCCGCCACCCGCCAGCGCATCCTCGACGCCGCGCGCCGCGACTTCTGCGACGCCGGCTTCGAAGGCGCCCGGATCGACCGGATCGCCACGGCCGCCAAAGCGAACGTGCAGATGATCTACCGCTATTTCGGCGGCAAGGACGACCTCTACCTCGCGGTGCTGGAAGACACCTACGCCCGCATCCGCGCCCTGGAGCGCGACCTCGACCTCGCCGCCCTCGCGCCCGAGGAGGGCATGCGCCGCCTCGTCGAGTTCACGTTCGACTACCTGCGAGACAATCCCGATTTCGTCTCCATCATCCGCAACGAGAACATGCTCGGCGGCCGTTTCGTGCGCCAGCTGGAGATGGTGCCGGACACGACCATGCCGCTCGTCGAGGCGATCACCGATCTGATGCGCCGCGGCCGTGCCGAGGGTGTCTTCAAACCCGCCGTCGCGCCGGCGCAGATCTATGTGACGATCCTGTCCTTGTGCATGCTCCACCAGGCGCAGCGCCACACGCTGTCGGTGATGTTCCAGCGCGACATGGGTGCCGACGACTGGCTCGCCGAGCGCCGTGCCCACGCGGTGGACGTCCTGCTGACCTTCCTGATGGCGCCGCGGTAGGCGCCCGCGCCGCCGGCGCGGCGTCCCGGACATGCGAACGCCGCGGCGGGGGCCGCGGCGTCGTCCGGCCCGACGCGAGGGTCAGGCGTAGTAGTGGATCTCGACCAGCAGGCAGCCGTTTTCCGACTTGAACGGGCCGTGCACCGCGCCCGGCGGGCGGCAGGCGTAGGTGTTGGGCTGGAAGGCCTCGCCGCCTTCGCCGTTCTCGTCGTTGCCCACCGTCAGGTCGCCCGACACGAGGTACACTTCCTCGTAGTAGTCGTGCACGAAGGGCTTCGTGGTGTAGACGCCCGGGTCGAACTTCAGCAGCCGCGTGCGGTTGCCGACCTTCTTTTCCTCGTCGAGGAAGCCGGCCAGCACCTTCTGCTTGATCCCCTCCGGATAGCCCGGCGGCGGCGCGAAGCCGTCCGTCAAGTCAACCGTATGAAATTCCTTGTGTTCCTTGTCGATCGCCATACGGCATCCTCTGTTGAAGGTTATTCGGCAGCGGTCTTCAACGCGCTCAGCTCGTCGCTCAGTGCGTAGGAGTTCAGGCAGCGGTCGACCAGCGCGGTGGAGCCCGCCCAGTCGTAGGTGCGGAAGGCGTGGCCCTTGGTGACGAAGGTCGCCCCGGCATAGAACATCTCGTACTGGGTGTGGCGCGAGCCGAACTCGGAGCCGATCGCGTCCCACACCAGCTTGAAGAACTTGACCCGCTCGCGCGAGGAACGCACCGGCGACTGCTGCGTCTTGTCGATGATCGAGGCGATCTCCGAGTTGGCGAAGTCCTCCACCGAGGAGGGGAGCATGATCACGCCGCCGCCCGCCAGATCGCGCAGCGTGGTGATCACCTTGCCGTAAAGCTGCTGGGTGAGCACCTGCGCCGAGTAGAGCGTGTGGCGGTCGGGCACGAAGTATCCGTGCTCCATGCGGCCTTTGACCTCCATGGAGCGCACCAGCGCGTCCACCATCTCCGCCTCGGCCGAGACCTGGCCCAGCATCTCGCGCACCTGCGGGAAGGCGAGGGTGCCGTTGGTCTCGGCGATCCCGCGCGCCAGGCCGGCGAGGAAGCGCATCTTCACCATCAGCCGGATCTGGCACTGGTAGTTCTGGTAGGTGTGCGCGGGCGTCGCGTGGAACTGCTTGGCCACCATCTCCACGTTCTTGTGGACGAAGATGCGGTCCCACGGAACCTTGACGTCGTCGAAGTAGAGGACCGCGTCGTTCTCGTCGAACTGGTGGGCGAGCGGGTTGTCGAACTTCGACGGGGCGCCCGCCTCGTAGGACTTGCGCGACAGGATCTTGAGGCCCTTCGCGTTCATCGGGATGGCGAAGGAAAGGGCGTAGTTCTCGTCGCCCTCCCGCAGCGGCTGGATGCAGGTGACGAACACCTCGTTGGCCATGATGCCGGAGGTCGCCAGCATCTTGGCTCCGCGCACGGTGATGCCCTCGGCGTCCTCGTCGACCACGCCGGCGGTGAGGAACGGGTCGGCCTGCTCGTTGGCGCTCTTGGAGCGGTCGGCCTGCGGGTTGATGATGACGTAGGTGAGGAAGAGGTCGTTGTCGCGCGCGTATCGGAAATAGTCGGCGAGGGCCGCGGCGCGGGCGGGGTCGTAGGCCTCGAACACCGGCATCGCCATCACCATGCCCGAGAGGCAGGAGGCGACGTGGTCCGGCGAGCGGCCGAGGAAGCCGTAGTGCTCCTCCGCCCACGTCTCCAGCGCCTCGCGCCGCTTCACCAGCATCTCGTAGCTGGTGGGCAGCTCCCACTGGCGGTTCACCTGAGCGCCGGTGTCGGTCGTGAAGGTCATCAGGTCCGCGTTGGCGGCCTGCATCTCGTAGAGGTTGGCGTAGGAGCGCACGGCGTTGCGGAAGGCCGGGTGGTCGACCGGGTCGTTCACCCGCTCGCCGCCGATGTAGACGGCCCGGCCGTCCCGCAGGCTGTCGAGATGCATCGCGCCGTTCTTGATCATGGGTTCGTCTCCGGGTCCTGGCGTCACCAGCCGAGCAGCCACAGGGCGTCGGCCGGCACGGCGATATCGTGCTGGTGCGTGAGTTCGCGGTAGCGGCCCTGGTGGAAGACCAGCGGTTCCGCGTTGGGGCGCGGCCGGTCGAAGGCGACGACTCGGCCGACGAATATGGTGTGGTCCCCGCCCGGATACTGATGCTCCGCCGCGCATTCGAAATGGGCGATGGCGCCGGGGATCAGCGGCGCGCCAGTGACGCCGGGTTCGGGCGCGAGGCCCTCCCACTTGTCGGCCTGGGCGCGGGCGAAGCGGTTGGAGATGGCGCTCTGGTTCTCGGCGAGGACGTTGATCGCGTAGTGTGTGGTGCGCTTCCACGCCGCCAGGGCGTTGGCCGTGTTGGCGACGCAGAAGAGGACCAGCGGCGGGTCGAGCGACACCGACGAGAACGAGTTGACCGTCATGCCGATACGTTCGTCCGCGTCCGGGGCGGCGGTGACGACGCAGACCCCGGTGGCGAAGTCGCCGAGGGCGCGGCGCAGGGCATTCGGGTCGATCTCGCTCATTCGCCGTGCGCCTTTCGTTGCGTCTCGTAGTCGAGCAGCGCCAGAGCGTTGTCGCCGCCAGCGACGAGGCCGGGGAGGAGGGTGAGCATCCGGTCGAAGTCCGCCGGACCGAGGGCGGCGAACAGCGTGTCGTTCACCTGGGCCTGCACCGGGGCGAGGTCGTTCAGCCGCGTCACGCCCGCGGGGGTGACGCTCAGGCTGACGCGGCGCCCGTCCGTGGGGTGCGGCTCCTTGGCGACGAGGCCCATCTTGACGAGCCGGCCGACCTCCGCGGTGACGAAGGTGCCGCTGTAGTGGAGGTGGCCGGCGAGCGTCGAGACGCTGACGTCGGCCGAGCGGGAGAGGTGGGCGATCGAAATGAGGATCGAGTACTGCGGCCCGCTGAGGCCCGTGTACGCGCCGAGCCCCTGGCGCGTTGCTTCGAGGCGGGCGGTGAACGCCAGCAGGCCGTGGACGAAGGCGCGGAAGGCGTCGTCGCGGCCGTCGCGCACCAGGGCGGGACGCGTGGCGGTCATCGGCTCGGCGGCTTCCTGAGGGTCCATGGCCGTTTGAGCCTCGGCGGTGCCGGCGAGCGCGGTATGGCTGAGCTCGTGGGGCAAGCTCGTTCCTTCCCGAAATTTAGATCGCTAAGTTACAACGCTATTTTTCGGTGTCAATGCCGATTGGCACGCCATGCCTATCGTATGGGCGAATGCGGGGGCGGCGTGCCCCCGCATCCGCGTCGGCATCCGCATCCGGGCGTGTCAGTGGCCGAGGGCGTCGAGTGTCGTCTCGCTGACCTCGCCGCGCTCGATCTTCAGCGCGCGGTCGGCGACGCCGGCGAGGAGCTGCGGGCTCGATTCGGTCACCAGCAGGGCCAGGTCGCCGCGGGCGTCGCGCACCTTGGCGAGCGTGCGCGCGTAGTTGAGCGCCAGCGCCGGGGCGAGGCCCTGGAACGGCTCGTCGAGCAGGATCGCCCGCGTCGCCACCATCAGCGCGCGGCCGAGCGCCACCATCTTGCCCTGCCCGCCCGAGAGGGAGCCGCCGGGGCGGTTCTTCAGCTCGGTCAGCTCCGGCATCAGCTCGTAGACCATCGCCAGCCGCTCGGCGCTGATGCCGGCGGGCATCTTCAGCGCCACCGCCGGCAGGAGGAGGTTGTCCTCCACCGAGAAGGCCGGGATCATCCGCCGGTCCTCCGGCGCGTAGCCGATGCCGAGGCCCGCGCGGGCATGGTCGGGCTGGGCGGCGAGGTCGGTCCCGTCCAACGTCAGGCGGCCGCCGCCGAGGGGGACGAGACCCATGATGGTGCGCAAGGTGGTGGTCTTGCCGGCGCCATTGCGGCCGACGAGCACGGTCGTGGCGCCCTGCGGCAGCGTGAAGGAGACACCGCGCAGCACCGTGTGGCCGGCGAGCGAGACGCGGATGTCGTCGAGGGTCAGCATCAGATCACCCCCACCACGTCGCGCAGGACCGCCGGGTCGGCAAGCACGGTATCGGGCGCGCCTTCGGCGGCGACGCGGCCCTGGCTCCACACCACGACGCGGTCGGCATAGCGCCGGACGAGGTCCATGTCGTGCTCGACGAAGACGGCCGTCACGCCCCGTTCGCGCAGCACCGCGGCGAGGCGGTCCATGAGCGGGAACTTCTCGTCCGAGGAGACGCCGGCCGTCGGCTCGTCGAGGAGCAGAAGCCGCGGCTTGAGGGCGAGGGCGAGGGCGATGTCGGTCAGCTTGCGGCCGCCTTCGGGGAGGGCGGCCGAGTCGGTCTCGGCGAGGTCGGCGAGGCCGACGGTGTCGAGGAGTGCCGTCGCCGCCTCGCGTACCGAGGGGATGCCGAGCGGGGACTGCCAGCGCCAGAACCCCGCCTCGGCGGCGACGGCGAGCATCAGGTTCTCCAGCACCGTATGGTCGGTGAAGAGCTGCGGGATCTGGAAGGCGCGGGCGATGCCGAGCCTTGTGATCTGCCGCGGCTTCAGGCGCGTGATGTCGCGCCCGTCGAGGTGGATCGACCCGGCCTGGGGCTTCACGTAGCCCGTGGCGAGGTTGATGAAGGTCGTCTTGCCGGACCCGTTGGGGCCGATGATGGCGAGGAATTCTCCCGCGTTCACGTCGAGGTCGACGCCGTCGGCGGCCTTCACGCCGCCGAACGCCACCTTCACGCCGCGCACCGAGAGGAGGGTCATCGCTTCGCCCTCCCGCCGGTGCGTTCGATGAGGCCGTAGAGGCCCCGCGGGAGGAAGAAGATCACGATCAGGAGCCCCGCACCGATGATGAGGTTCCACACGTCCGGCGCCCAGATGGCCGCCGCCGCGCGCACGCTTTCGAGGAACAGTGCGCCGACGAACGGGCCGACGACGCCGCCGATGCCGCCCAGCACCGCCACCAGGACGAGCTGGCCGGAGGTCGTCCAGTAGGCGAGGTCGGGGGTGATGTGGCCGATCGCGAGCGCGTGGATCGCCCCGCCGACGCCCGCCAGAACCGCCGACCCGACATAGGCGAAGAGCAACACCCGCGGCACCGAGACGCCGAGATACTCGAGGCGGATCTCGTTGCTTTCCACGGCCGCCAGCGCTTCGCCCATCGGGCTCTTCAGGTAGCGGTGGGCGAGGAAGCCGAGCACGATGGCGAGCGCCAGGCCGCCGTAGAGCAGGACGCTCTCGAACGCCTCGCGCGTGAGCGTCATCCCGAGGACGCGCGGCGTCGCGATCGAGAGCCCGTCAGTGCCGCCGGTGAGGCTGTAGAGCTTGGCGAGCAGCGTGTAGCCGACCATCGAGACGGCGAGATTGAGCATCGCGAAGAAGATCCCGCGGTAGCGCACCATGAAGAGCCCGACGAGAAGCCCCAGGACGCCCGACACGAGGGCCGCCGCGAGAAGCTGCGGCAGGAAGAGGTCGACCCCCGCGCGCGAGGACAGGAAGCCGACCGTGTAGGCGCCGATGGCGTAGAAGAGGGCGTGGCCGATGGAGATGAGGCCGGCGCGCAGGAGGATCGCGACGCCGAGCGCGGCGAACCCCTTGGCGATCACCAGCGTGAAGACGAAGGCGAGCCAGGGGAAGGCCGCCGGCACCGCGAGGAAACCGGCGACGAGGACGATGAGAACGAGAGCGTGGCGCACGGGCGTCAGATCCTGCGGGCCGTCGCGGCGCCGAAGAGGCCGTATGGCCGCACCAGCAGCACCGCGAGCATGACGAGATAGGGCGCGACCGGCTCGAGCTGCGGCATCTGGTAGATCGCGACGACGCGGGCGATGCCGACGATGATCGCCGCCAGCGCCGCCCCCTCGATCTGGCCGAGCCCGCCGATTGCGGCGACCGCGAAGCCCAGCACGATCGCTTCCGCCCCCAGCCCCGGCGCGACGCCGGAGTTGGGCGAGGCGAGCGCGCCGCCCAGCGCCGCCAGGAAGACACCGATGGTGAAGGCGGCGGCGTAGACGCGGCGCGTGTCGATGCCGAGCGTGGCGGAAACCTCCGGGTCGGCGACGACGGCGGTGATCATCTTGCCGAGGCGCGTGTGGTGCAACATCACCCGGAGCGCCACGACGACGACGACCGCCAGCGCGATCAGCAGGAGCTGATAGTTGAGGTAGATGATGCCGCCGATGTCGGAGATGCCGAGCACCGAGACGGCGGCGTCCTGATAGTAGGCCTGCACGCCGAAGATCAGCTTCTGCAGGTCCTCGAAGATCAGGAACAGGGCGAAGGTGACTAGGATCTGCACCGCCTCGGGCTTGCCGTAGGTGAAGCGGATGAACGTGCGCTCGATCGCCGGCCCCAGCAGCGCCGCGACCAGCGCGGCGGAGAGGATGAGGATGGGGAAGGAGAGCCAAGGGCTCGCCCCCGCGCTCATCACGAAGCCGCCGATGACGACCGCGACGTAGGCGCCGATGGCGTAGAAGCTGCCGTGGGCGACGTTGAGGACGCGCAGCACGGAGAAGACGAGCGTCAGCCCCACCGCGATGAAGAAGATGAGAGCCGAGGCCGCGAGGCCGTCGACCAGCATGGGGAGGATGAAATCCATGGGCTTGGCCGGTGTCGCCTTCCGATACGCTGGCGGGGAACGGGCGCCGGCGGCGGACCGCCGACGCAGGAGGAGGAGGGCGGCGGGCGCGAACCCGGCCGCCGCGCGCTTACTGGTAGGAGCCGGGGGCCGGCAGCTCGGCCGCGAACTCCGGCGTCAGGGTCGACACCCACTCGATCGGGTCGACGCCGACCGGCGGGGTGATCGCCTCGCCCGAATAGCGCGCCATGTCGGCGAGTTCGGGCGTGTCGCTGCCGGTGGAGACGCCGACGATCTGGTCGACGAGGCCGTCGTGGTCCTCGCGCACGGTGACGGTGCCGGTCAGCGTCTCGGCCTCGATGTCGGACAGCGCCTCGAGCACCTGGGCCTTGGTGGGCCAGCCGCCGGCGGCCTCCATCGCCTCTTCGTAGGCCTGCTTCACGACGAGGATGGTGTTGGCCATCTTCATGCCGGGGAAGACCGGCCACTCGCCGAACTTCTCGTGATAGGCCTCGGCGAAGCCCTGCGCGGCCTCGTTGCCCTTGGCGTCGGGCGAATTCCAGAAGCCGTCACCCAGCACGCCGACGATGACGCCCTCCGGCAGGTCGACGCGCTGCAGCACCGATTCGCCCAGCGCCAGCACCACCTGCGAGGAGCGGAAGAGCCCGCGGGCCGAGGCCTGACGGACGAAGTTCTCGAGGTCGCCGCCCCACAGGTTGGAGAAGATGATGTCCGGCCGGGCCGCGGCGATGCGCGAGATCTCGGTGTTGAAGGTCGGCGTGCCGAGCTTGGGGAAGAGCTCCGCCACGACCTCGACGTCCGGGTTGAAAGCCTTCATCGCGGCGGTGAAGATCGCCGCGGCGTCGTGGCCGAACGCGTAGTCCGGGTTGATGATGGCGATGCGCTTGGCGTCCGGCACCTTCTGCGCGACGTAGGCGGCGTAGGCGACGAACTCCGGCACCGTGGAGGAGTTGGGGCGGAAGACGTACGGGTGCTCGGCGCCCAGGAAGAGCTGATGCGTGTCGCAGTTCCACGTCACCATCGGCATCTCGAGCTGGTCGGCGATCGGCGCCAGCGCCATGCAGTTGCCCGAGGACAGGGCGGCGACCATGATATCGACCGAGCCGTCGCCGGCGAGACGGCGGAACTCGGAGACGACGCTCTCGCCGCCCTGGCCCTCGTCGACATAGGTCGGCACGATCTTCGCCCCGCCGATGCCGCCGTCGGCGTTGATCTGGTCGATGATCAGCTCGGCGGCGTTGCGGCCGGGCATGCCGTAGGCGGCGGCCGGGCCGGAGGTGAAGGTGAAGACGCCCATGCCGAGCTCGGCCGGTGCGTCCTGGGCGTTGGCGGCCGGGGCCAGCGCGGGCCCTGCGGCGAGCGAGAGCGCCAAGGCAGTGAGAATGGTCTTCATGCGAAGCTCTCCTTCGAGCGAGACCGCCGCGCCCGGCGGTCGTGATCGGTCCTGATCGGTCGCCATTCGGCCGCGCTCGATCCGGACACGGTCCGGTGCGAGAGGGGGCGTGTGACGGCGCTCAGGGCATCTAAAAAGAACTTGTGAAATTTCACAAGTTCTTTCATGACAATGTCTGGTTCGGGTGAGGTTGTCCCCTAGGGCCGCATCGTGTGGCCGGCGGGTGTGGCGAGTCTGCATCTCGTGGGCATACAAGTCCGAGGCCAATCATGTCCGTGGGCACCTCCTTGCCGGTGCGCGCGACCGGGGCTGACGAAGGAGCGAGAATGAACGAGCTGCCGTTGAGGATCGAGAGCCGGGACGGTGTACGCGAGATCGTCGTGACGGTCGACGCGCTGGTCATCGCCGGGTGGACCGGCCGCGATCCGGAGGCGATGGAGCACCACATTCAGGAGCTGGAAGCGCTCGGCGTCAAGCGGCCGGCCGCGACGCCGATGTACTACCCGGTCTCCGTCAGCCGCCTGACCCGGGCCGAGATGATCGAGGCGATCGGCAACGCGTCGAGCGGGGAGGCCGAGTACGTCCTGTTCGAGACGCCGCAGGGCCGTTTCGTCGGCGTCGGCTCCGACCACACCGACCGCGAGGCCGAGACCGTCGGCGTCACACTCTCCAAGCAGCTGTGCGACAAGCCGGTCAGCCTGACGGTGTGGCCCTACGAGGAGGTCGCCGACCACTGGGACGAGCTGGAGATCGAGAGCGTCGTCGAGATCGACGGCGAGACGGTGACCTACCAGTCCGGCAAAGTGTCGGCGATGCTGGCGCCCGAGACGCTGATCGAGAAGAAGCCCGGCGGCTTGCCGGTGGGCACGGTGATGTTCTGCGGCACCCTGCCGGCGATCGGCGGCGTGCGGCCCTCCCAGCGGTTCAAGGCCAAGCTGCACGACCCGATCCTCGGCCGCACGCTGCGCCACGGATATGATGTGCGCAACTTGGACGTTCCGGGATAATCCCTATTTCCCCGTCATGGTTGTGGTGGTCCAATTAACGGGCAAGGGGCATATTCGCATATGAGCATTGGAACGGAGGCACCGCCGCCCGCAGGCAAGCCGGCGCGTCGACGATCTCTCCGGGACATCGCCTATGACCGGATCAAGCAAAAGATCATCACCTGCGAGCTGCGTCCGGGTGAAGTGATCAGCGAGGCGGTGCTGAGCGCCTCGCTCGACATCGGCCGCACCCCCGTGCACCAGGCCCTCGACCGGCTGATGGTCGACGAACTGGTCGAGGTGATGCCGCGCAAGGGCGTCATCGTGCGCCCCCTCAGCCTGCACGAGGTCCACGACATCATCGAAGTGCGCCTCGTCAACGAGGTCTATTCGGTGCGGCTGGCGGCGGAGCGCATCGGCCCGGCGGAGACGACGGTCCTGCGCGAGAACCTCGGCCGGATGCGGGCCGCCGAGCCGTTGAACGACTACAATGCCCTGATCGACATCGACCGCGAGTTCCACGCCACGCTTGCCTACGCCAGCCGCAACGCCATCCTGGCGGACTTCCTGGGCAACCTTCAGGATCGGGCGCTGCGCTTCTGGTTCGTCTCGGTGAAGGTGCCGGGCCACCTGAAGCGCATCTGCCAGCAACACACCGAGGTGGTGGAGGCGGTCGCCGCGCGCGACCCGGAGCGCGCCGCGCAGGCGATGCGCCACCACATCGAGGAGTTTCGCTCCAACGTCAGCCGGATGATCTGACCCCGCCGCCGGCCGCCTATTCCATCGCCAGGATCATGTTGCGGACCACGGGGTAGATCTCGTGCTCCCAGCGCTTGCCGTTGAAGACACCGTAGTGGCCGACGTTGGCCTGCAAATGGTGGCGCTTCAGATGCGGGCGCAGCGAGCGGCACAGCTCGTGTGCCGCGGAGGTCTGGCCGAGGGCGCAGATATCGTCGCGGCCGCCTTCCACGGTGAGGAGGGCGGTGTTGCGGATGGCCGACGGGTCGACCAGCTCGCCATGGTAGTGAAATTCGCCCTGGGCGAGTTCGGCGCGCTGGAACACGCGGTCGACGGTTTCGAGGTAGAATTCGGCGGTCAGGTCGAGAACGGCGAAATATTCGTCGTAGAATTCCTTGATCTTCTGCGCCTTCTTCGTCTCGCCGTTCATCAGGTATTTGTACAGCTTGCGGTGCTGGTCCTTGTGGCGCTGGTAGTTCATCGCCATGAAGGCGCTGAGCTGGATGAAGCCGGGATAGACCCGCCGGCCGCCGCCCTTGTGCTGCCACGGCACCGTGTGGATGAGGTTCTTCTCGAACCAGTCCATCTCCTGGTCGAAGGCCAGCTCGTTGACGAGGGTGGGGCTCTCGCGCGTGTCGATCGGGCCGGCCATCAGCGTCATCGTGCGCGGCGTCGCCGGGTGGTTCCGCTGCGACATGACGGACACGGCGATCAGCACCTGAACGCACGGCTGGCACACCGAGAGCACGTTGCTCGCCGGCCCCATTTCCTCCAGGAAGCGGATGATGTAGGTGACATAGTCCTCGACACCGAAGTGCCCGTCCGACAGCGGGACGTCGCGGGCGTTGGCCCAGTCGGTGATGTAGACGTCATGGTCGCGCAGCAACGTCTCCACGGTGCCGCGCAGCAGCGTCGCGAAGTGGCCCGACAGCGGAGCGACGACGAGGACCTTGGGCTGCGGCGTGTCGACGTCCTTGGCGAAGTGCAGCAGATTGCCGAACGGCAGATGCAGCGCCACTTCCTCGCGCACCGCGACCGTGCGGTTGCCGACCACTGCGGACGAGATACCGAAGGCGGGGCGCGTGTGGGTCAGGCGGAAGCGGCTGAGCATCTCCATCGATGCGTCGAAGATGCTCATCTCGTCGTCGCCGATGGGGATGATGGGCCAGCCACCGATGCGGGTGTGACGGGCGAAGGCACGCATCGGTGCGATCAGGTCGTCCTGCATCTGGTACATCTGGTAGAGCATTCGTGCTTTCCCTCACCCAACCCAACTCGCCAAAATAGCTAGTGCATTCTATGGTGCGGTGCGACAACATTCTTTGCATTGCAGCGCCGTAGCGGAGTGACGGACATGGCCGACGCCACCCTCACCATCTCATCGAAGAACTATTCGTCCTGGTCGCTGCGGGGCTGGCTGCTCTGCAAGATGGCCGGCCTCGACTTCGCCGAGCAGCCCGTCGACGTCGACGATCCGGAGCAGCGCCAGGAGCTGCTGCTGCTCTCGCCGTCGGTGCGCGTGCCGCGCCTCAGCCACGACGGGGTCGAGGTCTGGGACACGCTCGCGATCGGCAACTACCTCAGCGAGATGTTCCCGGAGGCCGGCCTCCTGCCGACCGACAAGGTCGCCCGCGCGCACTGCCGTGCCATCTCCGGCGAGATGCATTCCGGCTTCTACAACCTGCGCTCGGCGTTGCCGATGAACATCAAGGCGCAGCACCAGAGCTTCAAGATCTTCTCCGGCGCACGGCCGGACGTGCAGCGCATCAAGGAGATCTGGTCGGAGTGCCTGTCGACCTATGGCGGCCCCTTCCTGTTCGGCTCCCCCACGATGGCGGACGCGATGTACGCCCCCGTCTGCACCCGGTTCAGAACCTACGCCGTCGAGCTTGAGCCGGAGTTGCAGGCCTACTGCGACACCATCTTCGCCTGGGCGCCGATGCAGGAGTGGACCGCCGCCGCGCTGGAGGAGCCGGACGAGGTGATCGAGCTCGAAGTCGAGTTCTGAAGCATGGCGGCAACGGGCGGGGGGACACGAAAGAGCGGCACGGGGCTACCATGCGGCACATCATCCCCAAGTTTGGTTGAACCGTACAGCTTTTAGGCAGTTCACCCTTCGCTAAGAGGGGATTGCCGATGGACACAACTCTGGATGTCAACGGGTCGCGCCACACGCTGGACCTCGACCCGCGCACCACGCTGCTCGACGCACTGCGCCACCATCTGCACCTGACCGGCTCGAAGAAGGGCTGCGATCACGGCCAGTGCGGCGCCTGCACGGTGCTGGTCAACGGCCGGCGCATCAACGCCTGCCTGTCTCTCGCGGTGATGCACGAGGGCGATCAGGTCACCACCATCGAAGGCCTCGGCACGTCGGACAAATTGTCGGCCATGCAGGAGGCGTTCGTGGAGCACGACGGCTATCAGTGCGGTTACTGCACCCCCGGCCAGATCTGTTCGGCCGTCGGCATGCTGGACGAGATGGAGATGGGCTGGCCGTCCCACATCGCGGCGGACATCACCAAGAGCCCGGTGATGTCCGAGCGGGAGGTTTCCGAGCGGATGAGCGGCAACCTGTGCCGCTGCGCCGCCTATCCCAACATCATCGACGCGATCCTCGACGCGGCGAGCCGCCAGCGATGAGACCGTTCGATTACCACCGCGCCGACACGCGCCAGGACGCCGTGGCCGCCGTATCCACCGGGGCCACCATCATCGCCGGCGGCACCAACCTGCTCGACCTGATGAAGCTCGAGGTGATGGCGCCGCCCACGCTGGTCGACATCACGCGCCTGGAGATGCGCGGCTTCACCGAGACCGAGGACGGGGGGCTGCGCATCGGCGCGCTCGTCACCAACGCCGACCTCGCCGCCCATCCGCGCGTGCGGAAGGACTATCCGGTCCTGTCGATGGCGTTGCTGGCGGGGGCGAGCGGCCAGCTGCGCAACAAGGCGACCACCGGCGGCAACCTGCTGCAGCGCACCCGGTGCTACTATTTCTACGACAAGGCGACCCCCTGCAACAAACGCGACCCAGGCGCCGGTTGCGCGGCGATCGGCGGCGCGAACCGGATGCACGCGATCCTGGGTGCCAGCCGCTCGTGCATCGCAACCCACCCCAGCGACATGGCCGTCGCCATGCAGGCGCTGGAAGCGGTGGTCGAGGTCGAGGGGCCGGAGGGGTCGCGGCAGATCCCGCTCCTCGCCTTCCACCGGCTTCCGGGTGACACCCCGCACATCGAGACCGAGCTGAAGGCCGGCGAGATGATCGTCGCGGTACGCCTTCCGGCGCCGACGCGCTCCAATCAGACCTATCGCAAGGTGCGGGACCGCTCGTCCTACGCCTTCGCGCTGGTGAGCATCGCGGCGGTGGTGGGCATCGAGAACGGGCGCATCGCCCGCGCGCGGCTCGCGTTCGGCGGGCTGGCCCACAAGCCTTGGCGCGACCCCGCCGTGGAAGCGCTGCTGGAGGGCGAGGTGCCGACCTCGCGCCTCTTCGAGAAGGCGGCGGACCTGCTTCTCGCCGAGGCCGAGGGGCAGGGCGAGAACGACTTCAAGATCCCCCTCGCGCGACGCACGCTGAAGGCGACGCTGGCGGAAGTGATGGACGAGCACGCATGAGCGCACATCTTCGCATGGACCAGCCGGCCCGCCGGCATCGCCTCGACGAGATGGCGCAGGGCGTTCTCGGCAAAGGCGCTCCGCGCAAGGACGGCCCGCTGAAGGTGAGCGGGGAGGCGACCTACGCGGCGGAATGGCAAATCGCGGGGCTGACGTACGGGGTGCTGGTGCGGGCCGGCGCCGTCGGCACCCTGCGCGGCATGAACCGGGCCGAGGTGGAGGCGATGCCGGGCGTCCTGGCGGTCGTCGAGGACGAGCGCTTCGTGCGCAACTCGGCCCAGGGCACCGCCGACGCGGCGCCGGTGCAGGACTTGCCGACGATCGACTATGTCGGTCAGGCGGTCGCGCTGGTGGTGGCCGAAAGCTTCGAGGCCGCGCGCCACGCCGCGCTGGCGCTGCGGCCGGAGATCGTACCGCGCGAGGGTATCGTGTTCGATCCCGAGTCGCCGGACGCCGTGGTGGATGTGCCGCAGGACGACCAGGCGAGCCAGGGCGACCTCGACAAGGCGATGGCCGAGGCCGCGCATACGGTCGACGTCGTCTACCGCACCGCGCCCCATTCGGCAGTCGCAATGGAGCCGCACGCCTCGATCGCGCAGTGGGACGGCACGACGCTGACCCTGCGCGGCTCCTACCAGATGCTGAAATATAACCGGAACGAGCTCGCCGACTCGCTCGGCCTCGATCCGGGCGACGTGCGCATCCTGTCGCCGTACGTCGGCGGGGGCTTCGGCTCCAAGCTCGGCATCGCGGCGGAGGCGGTGGCGGCATCGGTGGCGGCGATGCGCCTCGGCCGCCCGGTCTCGGTCGCGATGACCCGTCCGCAGACGATGGAGGCGGTCTACCGCCGCACCGAATCGCGCCAGCGTGTGCGCCTCGCCGCCGACGCCGGCGGTCGCCTCGTCGGCATCGGTCACGAGGCGCTCGTGTCGAACCTGCCGGACGAGGCCTTCTCCGAGCCGGTCACGCAGTCGACCCCGTTCCTCTATCGTGGCGAGCACCGGCAGATCGTGCAGAAGGTGGCGCGCATCCACCGCCCGGCGACCGGCTCGGTCCGCTCGCCGGGAGAAGCACTGGGGATGCCCGTCGTCGAGAACGCGATGGACGAGCTGGCGGTGGCCGCCGGGATCGACCCGGTCGCGCTGCGGCTGATGAACATCCCCGAGGTCGACCCGTCCGAAGGCATCCCGTACTCGTCCAACACGCTCGCCGAGGCGTTGCGGCGCGGGGCGGAGGCGTTCGGCTGGGCCGAGCGAGCCCGGCCTCCGGCGTCGTGCCGGGAGGGGGAGTGGCTGCTGGGCGTCGGCGTCGCCTCGGCCTCGCGCGTCAACAACCTGATGGAGGCCAAGGCGCGCGTGACGCTGGCGCCGGACGGCCGCGCCCATGTCGAGACCGACATGACCGACATCGGCACCGGGACCTACACGATCCTGTCGCAGATCGCGGCGGAGATGCTGGGCCTCGAGCTGGATCACGTCGTCACCACGCTGGGCGACACGGACCTTCCCGCGGGGTCGGGCTCGGGCGGGTCGTGGGGCGCGTCGTCGGTGGGGAGCGCGGTCTACCTCGCGTGCGAGGCGATCCGGCGCGAGCTCGCCGGCCGGCTGGGCGTCCCCGAGACGGAACTCACCTTGACCGACGGGACCGCCATCGCCGGCAACCGCCGCACGCCGCTGCGCGAGGTGCTGGGCGGGGAAGCGCTCTCGGTCGTCGGGCACCTGGAGCCCGGTGCGACCGACGGGGCCGTGCGCCAGGCGAGCTGGGGCGCCTACTTCTGCGAGGTGGCGGTGAGCGCGGTGACCGGCGAGACGCGGGTGCGCCAGATGCACGGCACGTTCGCCGCGGGGCGCATCCTCAATCACCAGACGGCCCGCTCGCAGTGTCTGGGTGGGATGACCTGGGGCATCGGCATGGCCCTGACCGAGGCGTTGATCCACGACCCGCGCGACGGCCACATCGTCAACCACGATCTCGCCGAATATCACATTCCGGTGAACCTCGACGTGCCGCAGCTCGAGGTCCTCTTGCTGGACGAGCGGGACGATTGGGCCAATCCTATACAATCGAAGGGGATCGGCGAGCTGGGATTTTGCGGCGCGGCGGCGGCGGTGACGAACGCGATCTTCAACGCCACGGGCATCCGCGTCCGCGACTATCCGGTCACACTCGACAGGCTTCTCGCCGCGGGGCTTCCCGACCCGGATTGACGCGGACCTGCCATGCGCCGTCCGCAAACGTCGCGGACGGTCGCGCAAAGGTCACGGATTTCCCGCACCCTGTCTTCAGAGAGATTCCAAGGTAGGGTGCGGTTCTCCTAGAATATTAGAAATATTCGATAATCTGCCGGCAAAGTTTGGAATTAATCTAGTCTCAATGTGTCAACTTTTAAGTTGACCGTCCGGCACACCAGTCGTAACGCCCGGAAACGCGGCGATTATTTCGAGCGACGGGACGACGATGGTATCGGTACAGGGCTTCGGCTCATTCGCAGCAGCAGCGGCGGTGCAATGGCGCGCCTGACGCCTTCGCGCCGGCACGTGCTGGCGATGGCCGCCGCCGGCACCTTGGGCGCGGCGACCGCGCGCGTGTCGCCGGTGTGGGCGACCGGGGCCCCGCAACGGCACGGCTTCTCGCCGCTCGGAGCGCTGAAATATGCACCGGGGGAGGCGTTCGCCTACGTCGACACCGACGCTCCGCGTGGCGGCGCGCTGCACCTGACCCGCGTCGGCGCCTTCGACACGATCGACACCCTGACCTATCCCGGCCGCCCGCCGGCGGACCTGCGCCTCATCTACGACCACCTGATCGTCGAGAGCGACGACGAGGTGGCGAGCTATTATGGCCTCCTCGCCGAGGAGATCGAGGTGGCGCCGGACTACAGCGCCGTGATCTTCACCATCCGCCCCGAGGCGCGCTGGCACGACGGCGAGCCGGTGACCGCGGCGGACGTCGCCTTCACCTTCGAGCGACTGAAGAGCGAGGGCGCGCCTTACTATCGCCAGGCCTTCCGCCCGCTGAGCGTCACCGCCGAGGGCGACCGGGCGATCTTCGCCAACGCGCGGCCCGGCGACCGTGACGTCGTGCGGCGCATCTCCACCATCCCCATCCACCCCGCCCACGTGTGGTCGGCGGGTCGGCCGGAGGCGCCGGTCGGCTCCGGTCCCTATCGCCTGGAGACGTTCGAGGCGCCGCAGCGGCTCGTCCTCGCCCGCGAGCCGGATTACTGGGGCCGCGACCTCGCGGTGAACCGGGGGCGCTGGAACTTCGACACGCTGGCGTTCACCTTCTACCGCGACCCGACGGTGGCGCTGGAGGCGTTCAAGGCCGGCGAGGCGGACGTGCGCTCCGAGGACGACCCGACGCGCTGGGCGCGGGGCTACGAGGGGCCGGCGCTGGCGTCCGCGTCGGTGGTGCGCGAAGAGACCGAGGTCGAGGGTGTGGGCGAGCTGGCCGGGCTCGTCGCCAACATGCGCCGGCCGCTGCTGGCCGACCGCCGCGTGCGGCTGGCGCTGGCGCTGGCCTACGACTTCGAGGCGGTCAACGCGCTCCTCTTTCACGGGTCGCTGCAACCGCTGCAAAGCGTCTTCGCCGGCACGCCGCTGGCGGCCTCCGGGCCGGCCGGGGCGGAGCGCGACCTCGTCGCGGAGCTTCCCGAAGCGGCGCTCGATGACCCCGATCCGCTGGCCGGCCTGCCGCAGCCGGGCACGCGCGCCGGCCTCGCCGAAGCGGCGCGACTGCTGGACGAGGCGGGGCTGACGATGCAGGGGGGCGCGCGGGTCGACCCGGCGACGGGCCAGCCGGTGCGCCTGCGGGTCCTGTCGATGAGCCCCGCGCTCACCAAGCCGCTGCCGTGGCTGACGAATTCGCTCGGCAACCTCGGCATCACGCTCGACGAGGTGCGGGCCGACCCCGCCACCGCCGCGCAGATGACGCTCGACAAGGACTTCGACCTCGCCACGCTGACGTGGTCCCCGGCACGGTTGCCGGGCACGGCCGAGCGGTTGCTGTGGCACAGCGCGCTGGCCGACGCGCCGCACTCCTATGCGCTGTCGGGGGTCGATTCGCCGATCCTCGACGCGTGCATCGAGGCTTTGGAGCGCGCCGCGTCGCCGGCCGAGCTGGAGCGCGCAGGCCGCGCCTTCGACCGCGTCTTCCGCCACATCATGCCGATGGTGCCGCTGTGGCGCTCGGCGACCGTCCGCACCGCCTGGTGGGACCGGTTCGGCCGCCCGCAGGCGGAGCGCACGGGTTTCCCGCCGTCTCCCATCGACCGCTGGTGGGCGGCCGGTTGACCCCCTTCATTCACCCCCGACGACGGAGACGCGTGTGTTTATCGCGATGAACAGGTTCAAGGTTCGCAAGGGCTCGGAAGACGAGTTCCAAGAGGTCTGGCTACAGCGCGACGTGAAGATGCGCACCGAGCCCGGCTTCGTGGAGTTCCATCTTCTGCGCGGCCCCGAGCACGAGGACCACACGCTGTTCTCGTCGCACACGATCTGGGAATCGGAGGATCACTTCATCGCCTGGACGAAGGGCGAGGCCTTCAAGGAGGCGCACCGCAACGCGCCCTCGCGCGCCCCGCTCTACATCGGCGGCCCGCAGTTCGAGGGGTTCCGGGTCGTCCAGACGGTGACGCGCGAAGAATCCGAGATCGCGTGAGGTCGGGGAGGGGCCTTTCATTCGCATGAGGGGCCTCTCACTGCCGATTTTGCCAGTAGACGATATTGAATTCTTCTAGATCTATTCTGCTGATGGATGCGAGTTTGCTGTCACATTCCAGCAACGCGGCTGAAATGCCGCGATCCGTGCGTTGACAATATTTTGAATATGGCGCAATTCTGCGAGGAGTATGGCGCGATATTAGGCGCTTGGCGTCATATCTGCGCATCTATCAAGAGAATGGGGAAGAGCGGATGATTACGGTCGACGCAACGAGTCTCGAATCCGGCATCAACTACGACACGTTTCTAGAAGAATATTACGAGGGGATGCCGGTCGGCGCCTCGACCTACCGCGGTGGCGAGCCCGACTTCGCATTCGGCGGCTTCTACTATGTCAGCGGCCCGGAAGTCTCCTTCGAGTTCGAAGGCTTCGACCAGCTGGTGCTGCTCGAGGGCGAGGAGATCGCCTACGACTTCATCCACTACGGTCCCGAATTCGGCCACGGCATCTCCGGTGAGGTCGACGAGATCGTCTTCGGTTACGCCGGTCCCGACACCACCACCGCCGACGGAACCGAGAACGGCGTCATCGTCGGCCTCGAGAGCGGCCTCTACGTCACCGGCCTCGACCTCGTCGCGGCGCCGGGCAGCGGCAACTCGGCCGACAACCCCGTCTACTCGATCTACGACGCCGCTCGCACCGGCGACAACGGCGCCGAAGGCGAAGACCCGATCGGCGACCTCTACGACATCCTCGCCGGCCAGGCGCAGCATTTCCTCGGCACCAACTACGACGACGTCTACACCGGCACCGGCTACGGTGACCTGGTGCAGGGCTTCAACGGCGCCGACGTCCTCTACGGCGCCGCCGGCGAAGACCGCATCTACGGCGACCGCGCCGACGACATGCTCTACGGCGGCAATGCCAACGACCTGCTCTCCGGCGACGCCGGCAACGACTCGCTCTACGGCGAGAACGGCGCCGATTCGCTCTACGGCCAGGGCGGCAACGACTATGTCGAGGGCGGCAACGGGCACGACCTGATCGGCGGCTTCGCCGGCCATGACGAGCTGTGGGGCAACGCCGGCAACGACTCCATCTACGGCGGCGGCGGCAACGACACCGTCAGCGGTGGCGCCGGCAACGACCTCATCTTCGGCCGCCGCGGTGCCGACCTGCTGCTCGGCAACGACGGCAACGACCGCATCTACGGCGACGAAGGCAACGACGACATCACCGGCGGTGCCGGGCGCGACGGCCTGTTCGGCGGCTCGGGCGGGGACACCTTCATCTACCTCGAGGCGACCGACTCGACCACCGACGCGGCCGACAACCTGCGCGACTTCGATATCGGCTCGGACGCGATCGACCTGTCGATCTTCGACCTGACCTTCGTCGACGCGTTCACCGGCGAGGCCGGCGAGGTCACCATCAACGAGCGTGACGATCGCAGCAACGTCCAGGCCGACCTCGACGGTGACGGCGTGGCGGACATGTACATCGTCGTGCACACCACGGGTCTGACCGAGTCCGACCTCATCCTCGCTTAACCGACGGGCGATGTGATGTGGCGTTCCCGTTTCCTCGCGGTCCTCTTGGCAGGCACCGCCATCACCGCCGCCAGTGCGCAGGATATCGTGCTGGAGGAGATCGTCGTCGCCGGTGAGGTCGAAGGGGACCGGACCGGCGAGGCGACGGCGAGCAGCGAGGCCGCGGGAACGTCATCGGCCGACGGGGCATCGGAGGCGGCGGCGCTGGACCCGCGCCTGTCGCCCGCCGCCGAGGCCGCCTTGCGCTCCCCCACCGCGACGACGGTCCTGACGCGCGGCACCTTGCAGCGCGAGCAGGGCCGCTCGATCGCCGATGCCCTGCAGACCGTCCCCGGCGTCATCGTGACCGAGTCGGCCGACGATCCGGGGATGTCCATCAACATCCGCGGCCTGCAGGACTTCGGCCGCGTCGCCGTGTCCATCGACGGCGCGCGCCAAAACTTCGGCCGCTCGGGCCACTCGGCCAACGATTCGGTCTACCTCGACCAACGGATGGTGAAGTCCGTCGAGGTCACGCGCGGGCCGATCAACGTGGTCGGCGGCAGCGCCATCGGCGGCACCGTCGCCTTCCAGACCATCGACGCCGACGACGTGCTGCGCGACGACGAGACCTACGGCGGACGCGTCGAGACCACGGTAGAGACCAACGGGCCGGGCGGCGTCCTCCACGGCGAGGCGGCGACCCGCATCGGACAGGCGTTCGACGTTCTGGCCGCCGGTACCTTCCGCAACGCCAGCGACTATTATGACGGCGACGGCGACATGATCCGCAGCGAGGAGCAGCTCCTCTCCGGCCTCCTCAAGGCGCGCCTGCGCCTGGCCGAGGAGCACGAGACGGTGTTCTCGGCCATGCGCGTCGCCAACAGCTTCGACAGCGGAACGTCCACCGTCCGCAACACCGACCAGACCGACGACACGATCACGCTGGGCCACCATTGGGACAGCGCCAACCCGTTCATCGATCTCAACGCCAAGGCCTACTATACCGGCACGAACCTGGAGCAGGAGAACCTGTCGGGCTCGTTTGTCGGGGCGCAGCGCAGCTTCAACATCGGCACCTACGGCGGCGAGGCGTACAATACCGCCAACTTCATCGTCGCCGGGTTCGAGAACACGACCATCATCGGCGGCGACGGCTTCTACGACGACGTCACCTCCAAGGACGAACTGAACCTGTCGAACGGGTCCACCCCGTCCGGCCAGCGCGGGGTCTACGGCGCTTACATCCAGCACACCGCCAAGCGCGGTTGGTTCGAGGTGATCGGTGCCCTGCGCTACGACGGCTACGTGCTGGACGGCGTCGACCAGGACACCGGCGACAAGGTCCACAAGGACGGCGGCCACCTCTCGCCCAAGATCACGGTCGCGGTGACGCCGGTCGACCCGGTGACGGTCTACGCCTCCTATTCGGAAGGGTACCGCGCGCCCTCCGTCACCGAGACGCTGGTCCAGGGCGTGCACCCGCCGCCCGTGCAGTTCCCGTTCTTCCCGAACCCCAACCTCGATCCCGAGATCGCGCACAACGTCGAGGCCGGCGTGAACCTGGCGTTCGACGACCTCGCCATCCGCGGCGACCGGCTGCGCTTGAAGGCCTCCGCCTACCACAACACGGTTGACGACTATATCGACCTCGAGTGCTCGACCTTTCCGCTTCCAGGTGGGTGCACCTACGTCAACGTCGCCGAGGCGGTCCTCTACGGCTTCGAGCTCGACGCGATCTACGATACCGGCCGCGTCTACGGCCGTGTCACGGGCACGTACGTCGAGAGCAAGGACCTCGACAGCGGCGACCCGCTGTCCAACGTCCAGCCCTGGCGTGTGTCGGGTACGCTGGGCGGGCGCGCCCTCGGCGGCCGCCTCGACGCCGGCGCCACGCTGACCTACGTCGCGGAGAAGGACGAAGCGGACTTCCTCGGTCTGACGGGCGACAGCTACACGCTGCTCGATGCGTACCTGAACTTCAACATCACCGAAGATACCGTGGCCTCGCTGACGTTGAAGAATATCTTGAACAAGCAGTACACGCAGTATCTCGACCTCGAGCCTAGCCCCGGCTTCTCAGCGTTCCTGACGGTGAGCCACCGCTTCGGCGGCGGGCAGCGCTCCATCCCCCAAGGAGAGACCCTTTGACCGTCGAAGTGACTTTTGGCGCGGACCAGACGTCCGGCCTCAGCTACCCGTCCGTCTACAACGCGTTCCTGAGCGACTTCGTGGCGGCCGGGTACCCCTACATGGAAGTCTCGACCCAGATCGTCGCGCTCGGGGAACTGGACGGGGCCGACACGCAGATCTTCATCATCAACGGTGACGACTTCGAGTACGACCTCGCCACCCACACGGTCAGCGGCTCGATCGACGAGATCATCATCGGCACGCTCGGTGACAGCTACAACGCCGACGGCTCGTTCGACGTCGACGCCGACGACGAGATCGTCGGTTACGACACGATCGTGCGCTACGACGGGCTGGATCTGACCAACGCCGTCGGCGTGAAGGGCGACGTCAACGAGCTGGTCGCGGAGATCCTGTATCTCAACAGCGGCGAGAACCGTGGCACCGAAATGCTCGACTCGACGCTCAACGGCCAGGCCCAGGTCGTGATGGACACGACCGGCAACGACACCTACTTCGGCACCCGGTTCGACGACGAGTTCTTCGGCACCGAGGGTCGTGACGTGGCCGTCGGCGGCAACGGCGACGACTATCTCTACGGCGGCGACGGCGTCGACGTGCTCGTCGGCAGCCTGGGCGACGATACGCTCGACGGCGCCGGCGACAACGACAAGCTGCGCGGCCGCTGGGGCGACGACGTGCTGATCGGCGGCGAAGGCGACGACCAGATCTTCGGCAATGCCGACGACGACAGCGTGCGCGGCGGCAGCGGCAACGACGTGCTGATCGGTGGCGTGGGGGCGGACTCGCTCGATTCCGGCGCCGGCCGCGACGTCTTCCTCTACCGCACGGCCGACGAGCCGGACGGCGACATCATCTACGCGCTCGACGACGAGAACGACATCATCTCGCTGCGCCCGATCGACGCCAACGTGAACACCGCCGCGAAGGACAGCTTCGTCATCGTCGACGCCTTCTCCGGCGCCGCGGGCGAGTTGCAGGTCACCGAGGCCAGCGGCAACACCGTCGTCGCCGGCGATCTGACCGGCAACGGCGAGGCCGACTTCACGTTCACCATCTGGAACCAGACGGACGTGCCGGACGGCGTCTTCCTGCTCTGAACCGAGGCCCCACGAAGGCCGACGAGGCGCCGCGCCCCCGCGCGGCGCCTTTTTTCGTGGCCGGCCTGTCGCGGTGGCGCGCCCGGCGGCGCGCTCGGTGCCGCGAACGCGCGTCACTGCCGGGGAGGGCGGGCCGTCGTCCGGTGTCGTCGATCGCGTGTGGGGGCTATTTCAACATGATGTCGCGCACGGTGACGCGACATTGCTCGGACAGATTCTCGCGGTGCTCGCCCATGCAGCGCGCGATCCGCCCGTCGCCGGGCTCGACGTCCTTGCAGTACCGCCGGTAGTCGTCCTTGCAGGCTTGGAAGAGGGTCATCATGTCCTCGCGGGACATCTGCTTCATCTTCGGCGGCGTCTGCGCGAGCGCCGCGCCGCCGGCCGCCAGCAGCACGGCACCGGTCACGGCCGTCCGCATCACGCGGGTCAGAGAGGGCATGGTCGAGTTCCTCGGCGAGGGCCGGTGACGGCGCCGGAGCGCGGCCACGGGCGGTTTCTGGTGCGCTGCGGCGGGGAGGGCCCGTGCCGCATGGGAACGAGCCTACCGCGTATACACCGTCGAGGAGGAGATGCCGCGATGCCACGGGCCCTCGGTGGAGCTGTTCTTGACGCACGCCCCGCCTTCGCAGGTCATCGTCGCCGAACGGTTGACGGTGTTGCCGTAGGCGCCGCGCCGCGTGGCATTGCGCGTGCAGGAGTTGCCGTAGCACTCCACGTTGGCGCTGAAGTTGGATTGCCCGCCGTAGGGACCGACCGTGGTCCGCTTGCGGGAAAACGCGTCCGCATCCGAGGCCGCACCGACCACGACGACGAGCGCGAGGGCCGAACCCATGAGTGCCTTGATCATCGTATCCTCACGTGACTGGATCCCGGCTGGACCATTCCGCCCGGGACACAGAGAAGATAAGTGGTCATTGTTGCGCACAAGTTGCCGGGCCGGCTCAGTTTGTCTCAGAATGTCGATATGCGTAACAGAGTGTATACGGCTATCGGTGGGAGATTTACGATAACCATTAAGGGTGGGATAGTAATGGCATGACCACTGCTCTCACCACCGTCGCCGTCGTCGAGGACGACACCGACATTCGCGATCTCGTCGCCAGCCTGCTGCGCGGGGAGGGCTACGCCGTCGAGTGCGCCGGCGACGGGCCCGCGCTCGACGCCGTCCTCGCCCGCGTCCGACCCGACCTCATCATCCTCGACGTCATGCTGCCGGGCGAGGACGGCCTCGCCATCTGCCGCCGCATCCGCGCCCACGACCAGGTGCCGATCCTGATGCTGACCGCCAAGAGCGACGAGATCGACCGCGTCCTCGGCCTCGAGATGGGCGCCGACGATTACGTCGTGAAGCCCTTCGGCCCGCGCGAGCTGGTCGCCCGCGTGCGTGCGCGCCTGCGCCGGGCCGCCGAGCCGGCCGCCACCCGCCCCAACCGCCGCCTCGCGTTCGACCGCTTCGTGATCGACCTCGACGCCCGCCAGCTCGCCACCGAGGACGGCGAGGACGTCGCCCTCACCACGGGCGAGTTCGACCTCCTGGCCTGCTTCGTCGGCGCGCCGCGGCGGGTGCTCACGCGCGACTACATCCTCGACAAGATCCGCGGCCGCGATGCCGACCCGTTCGACCGGACCGTCGACATGCTGGTCTCGCGCCTGCGCCGCAAGCTGGAGCAGGCGAGCCCCGGCACCGCCCTCGTCGGCACCGTGCGTAACGGGGGCTACCTCTTCACCGCCACGGTGCGGCCGCTCACGTGAGCCCGACGCTGAGCCTGCGCAGCCGCGTCGCCCTCATCACCTGCGCCGCGATGATGGTGCTGTGGCTGGCGATCGTGGCGGTCTACTACCTCGCCCAGCGGCCGGGCCGCGAGCCGGCCCTGCTGCCGCCGGAACGCCTCGCCGCCATCGTCGCCCTCTTCGAGAGCGGCGCCCCGCCGGCGAGCCTCGCCGCCGCGCTCGACACCGACCTTCTCACCGTCCGCCTCCACCCCGGCCCCGCCACCGTATCCGCGCCCGGATCCGGCCCAGGATCCGGCGCGCCGCCCGCACCGGTGGCGGACGAGATGGCATTGCCGGACGGGCGCCGGGTGCAGGTCTCGCCCCTCGCGTCCGACAGCCGGATGCTCCCGCGGCTGACCCGCATTCGCGAGGGCTACCGCTTCCGGATCGGCCTGCGCTCGGGCGAGACGCTGGAGATCGCCGCCCGCAACCCCGGCTCCATCAACCACATGGGCCTGCCGGTGGGGACCTTCGTCGGACTGATCGGATCGCTGGTGGCGGTGATCTCGCTCGTCGTCATGCACCGCGAGATGGCGCCGCTGCGCCGCCTCGCTGCCGCCGCCGACGCGATCGACCTCACCGGCACGTCGCCGCCTTTGCCGCAGTCGCGCTCCTCCGCGCCGGAGATCCGCTCCCTCGTCGCCTCGTTCAACCGCCTGCAGGCACGCCTCGCGACCCTCGTCGCCTCACGCATGGTGATGGTCGCCGGGATTTCCCACGACGTGCGCACCTTCGCCACGCGCCTGCGCCTGCGTCTGGAAATGCTGCCCGAAAGCGATATGCGCGACCGCGCGGTGCGCGACGTGATCGACATCGTCCACATGCTGGACGACGCCATCGTCGCCACGCGCGCGGGCGTCGGTGAACTGTCCGAGGAGCTGCTGACCTTCGCCGACCTCGTGCGCGAGGAGACCGCAGGCCGCGCCGAGACCGGCGCGGCCGTGACCCTTCAGGTGGCGCCCGCCGCCCACGACGCCAGCGTCCTGGGCGATCGCCTCGCCTTGAAGCGCATGATCGCCAACCTCGTCGACAACGC
Organism: Acuticoccus sp. I52.16.1; assembly: GCF_022865125.1. NCBI lineage: Bacteria > Pseudomonadati > Pseudomonadota > Alphaproteobacteria > Hyphomicrobiales > Amorphaceae > Acuticoccus > Acuticoccus sp. I52.16.1. The sequence goes on from NZ_CP094828.1 coordinate 4,223,881, forward strand.
GCTGAAATATGGCCGCGCCGCCCACGTCGCCCTGGCCGCCCGCCCAGGCGCGCTGGTCCTCACCGTCGATGACGAGGGGCCGGGCATCGCCGAAGCCGACCGCGCGCTGCTGTTGGAGCCGTTCGTCCGCCTCGAAACCTCCCGCAATCGCGCCACCGGAGGCGCCGGCCTCGGCCTCGCCATCGTCAAGAGCCTCGCCGAGGCGCACGGCGGAACCATCGCCATCGGCGACGCGCCAGTCGGCGGTGCCCGCTTTACCCTGACTTTGCCGATCTTCGTGCTCTGAGTGGGGGGCGAGGCCAAGAGGCTCGGGACTCACCAAGGAACAGGGGGAGCGCCTGTTCCCCGGAGCCGCCCGTCGCTGAAGAAGCCCGGCACCAGGACGGCAGAGGCCGCAAGGCACGCTTCGCTCTCCGGCCTTGCACCCTCCGCCGCCCTGGCGCTGATCGGGCTTCAGCGACGGACGGCTCCGAGGAACAGGCGCAAGGCACCGCCGTGCCGTGGACTGGAAAGGCACCGCCGTGCCGTGGAGCGGGAAGGCACCGCCGTGCCGTGGAGACGGAAGGCGCGGCCGTGCGGGGGCGCGGTAGGGCACCGCGGTGCGGGCGTGGGCGCGGGAAGGGGCGTGGGGGCGAGGTGGCGTGGGAAGCGAGGCCGCGGGTTACTCCGCGGCCTCTCGGCGTGGTGGGCGGCGCTCGAGAAGCTCGGTGAGGAACTGGCCCGTGTGGCTGCGCGCGACCTTCATCACCTGCTCCGGCTTGCCCTCCGCCACGATCTGGCCGCCGCCGTCGCCCCCCTCCGGGCCGATGTCGATGATCCAGTCCGCCGTCTTGATGACCTCGAGGTTGTGCTCGATGACGACCACCGTGTTCCCCTGGTCGACCAGCTGGCGCAGCACGTCGAGCAGCTTGGCGACGTCGTGGAAATGCAGCCCCGTCGTCGGCTCGTCGAGGATGTAGAGCGTGCGGCCCGTCGCCCGCTTCGACAGCTCCTTGGCCAGCTTGATGCGCTGCGCCTCGCCGCCCGACAAGGTCGTCGCCTGCTGACCGATGCGGATGTAGCCGAGGCCCACCTGGTTGAGCGTCACCAGCTTGTCGCGCACCGCCGGCACCGCCGAGAAGAAGTCGCAGCCTTCCTCCACCGTCATGTCGAGGACGCCGGAGATCGACTTGCCCTTGAACTCGATCTCCAGGGTCTCGCGGTTGTAGCGCTTGCCCTTGCACACGTCGCACTCGACGTAGACGTCGGGCAGGAAGTGCATCTCGATCTTGATGACGCCGTCGCCCTGGCACGCCTCGCAACGCCCGCCCTTGACGTTGAACGAGAAGCGGCCCGGCCCGTAGCCGCGCGCCTTCGCCTCCGGCAATCCCGCGAACCAGTCGCGGATCGGGGTGAAGGCGCCCGTATAGGTCGCCGGGTTGGATCGCGGCGTGCGGCCGATCGGCGACTGGTCGATGTCGATGATCTTGTCGAGCTGTTCCAGCCCGGTGATCGTTTCGTGCGGCGCCGGCACCTCGCGGCTCTTGTTGAGCTTGCGGCTCACGGCGCGGTACAGCGTCTCGATCACCAGCGTCGACTTGCCCGAGCCCGAGACACCCGTGACCGCCGTGAAGAGGCCGAGCGGGAACTCGGCAGTGACGCCTCGGAGGTTGTTGCCGGACGCGTTCACGACCTTGATCGCCTTGCCCTTCTTGCGCGCGCGGCGTTTGTCGGGCAGCGGGATCTCCAGCGCGCCCGACAGGTATTTGCCCGTCAGCGAATTGGGGTTGGCGATGATTTCCTCGGGCGTGCCCTCCGCCGTGATCTCGCCGCCGTGCACGCCCGCGCCGGGGCCGATGTCGAGCACGTAGTCCGCCGCCAGGATCGCGTCCTCGTCGTGCTCGACCACGATGACGGTGTTGCCGAGGTCCCTGAGCCGCTTGAGCGTGTCGATCAGGCGGGCGTTGTCGCGCTGGTGGAGGCCGATGGACGGCTCGTCCAGCACATAGAGCACGCCCGTCAGCCCGGAGCCGATCTGGCTGGCGAGGCGGATGCGCTGGCTCTCGCCGCCCGACAGGGTGCGGCTGCCGCGCGAGAGCTGCAGGTAGTCGAGGCCGACGTCCACCAGGAAGCGCAGCCGCTCCTGGATCTCCTTCAGGATGGCACGCGCGATCTCGTTCTGCTGCGCGGTCAGCTTCTCGGGCAGGGCGTCGAACCAGGGGGCCGCGTCGCGGATCGCCAGCGCCGAGACCTCGCCGATGTGCTCGCCCGCCACCTTCACCGCCAGCGCCTCGGGCTTCAGCCGGTAGCCGTTGCAGGCCGGGCAGGGGGCGTCGGACTGGTAGCGCGCCAGCTCCTCGCGCACCCAGGCCGAGTCCGTCTCGTTCCAGCGCCGCTCGATGTTGGTGATGACGCCTTCGAACGTTTTCGAAGTCGTGTAGCTGCGCAGGCCGTCGTCGTAGGTGAACTTGATCTTCTCGCGCTTCGATCCGTAGAGGATCACGTCGCGCACCTTCTCCGGCAGGTCCTGCCAGGGGGTGGTCATGTCGGCGTCGTAGTGGGCGGTGAGCGCCTGCAGGGTCTGCGTGTAGTAGGGGCTGGTGTTGCCGGTGCGCGCCCAAGGCAGGATCGCCCCGCCCGCCAGCGTCATCGCCGGGTCCGGCACCACCAGGTCCGCCTCGAACGAGAGCGTCGTGCCGAGGCCGTCGCAGGTGGGGCACGCGCCCGTCGGCGCATTGAACGAGAAGAGGCGCGGCTCGATCTCGGCGATGGTGAACCCCGAGACCGGGCAGGCGAACTTTTCCGAGAACACCATGCGGCGCGGTGCGGCGCCGTCCATCTCGTCGGCGAATTCGGCGACCGCGATGCCTTCGGCGAGGCCGAGCGCGGTCTCCAGGCTGTCGGCGAGGCGGGTCGCGAGGTCGGGCCGCGTGGAGACGCGGTCGACCACGACGTCGATGTCGTGCTTGAACTTCTTGTCGAGCGTCGGCGCGTCCTCGATCTCGTAGAAGGTGCCGTCGACCTTGACGCGCTGGAAGCCCTTCTTCTGCAACTCCGCCAGTTCCTTGCGGTACTCGCCCTTGCGGCCGCGCACGATGGGCGCCAGCAGGTAGAGCCGTGTCTTCTCCGGCAGCGCCAGGATGCGGTCGACCATCTGGCTGATCGTCTGCGCTTCGATCGGCAGGCCCGTCGCCGGCGAGTAGGGGATGCCGATGCGCGCCCACAGGAGGCGCATGTAGTCGTTGATCTCGGTGACGGTGCCGACCGTCGAGCGGGGGTTCTTCGACGTCGTCTTCTGTTCGATGGAGATGGCGGGCGAGAGGCCGTCGATCTGGTCGACGTCCGGCTTCTGCATCATCTCCAGGAACTGCCGCGCGTAGGCCGACAGGCTCTCCACGTAGCGTCGCTGGCCCTCGGCGTAGATCGTGTCGAACGCCAGGGAGGACTTGCCCGAGCCCGAGAGGCCGGTGAACACCACCAGCGTGTCGCGCGGCAGGGAGACGTCGACGCCCTTGAGGTTGTGCTCCCGCGCGCCCTTGACGACGAGCTTGCGTTCGGCAGCGACGCGCGCGCGGTTGGCCATGCCTTCGACTCCGGGGAAATCGTCTGAGCCCAAAAGTGGAACATCGACGAGTTGTGGTCAATGCCGCACATAGCGTCGGCAGCATTGTTCTGCAAATCCACAGCCACATGGGGACAGTTGACCGCGCCCCGGACCCTGGCGCACACGAGCCTGGCGCAAACCGGCGCGACGCGATCCGACCCGAGGCACCCCGTGGACGTCCTGACCCTGCACATCGGCCACATGAAGACCGGTACGACGTCCCTTCAGGCGACCTTCCGCGACAATGCCGCAGTGCTGGCGCGGCATGGCCTTTATTATTACGCGAGGACGCGCACCAACCATGCGCTGGTCCGGCCGTTCTCCGGACGCACCAAGGCGCGCGGCGAGTCGAAGTTCTTGAAGGAGTTTCGGCAGGAGGCGGCGGCGGCGGGCGGGCTGCCGGCCGGGCTCATCAGCTCCGAAACCCTCCAGCGCCTCGGGCCGGAGGAGATCGCCGGCTGCGTCCAGACCATGCGCACCATCGCGCCGCGAGTGCGGGTGCTCGTCTACGTGCGCGAGCCGGTGGCGCTGGCGATCAGCGCCGCGCACCAGGGCGTACGCTCCGGCCGCGCGCTGGCCGACATCGAGGCGACCCCGCGCGTTCTCAACCTCACCCAGATCATCACCCGGTGGCGCGATGCGGTCGGGCCGGAGAACATGATCGTGCGGCCGTTCGACCGCGCACAGATGGCCGGCGGTGACGTCATCGACGATGTGCTCGAGGTGCTGGGTTGCGGCACGGCGGCGCCGGAGCTGGAGCGGCGGTCGGTCAACGAGGGGCTGTCGGTCCTCGGGATCCACATGCTGGAGCGCGCCATCGCCCGCATGCCCGGCGGCAAGATGCCCTACGACCAGCAGCGCGCCTTCAACTTCGTGCGCGGCCCCCGCTACGTGCTGCCCGCGGCCGCGCTCGACAAGGTGCGCAAGCGCGCCGCCCCGCACGTCGCCTTCCTGCGGGAGGAGTACGGGATCGAACTGCCGCCGTCGGAGGAAATGCCGAGCGCGCCGCTCGCCCTGTCCGAGGCGGAGATCGCCTCCCTCGCCGAGGTGTTCCACGAGATCAACGCCTTCGCCTACCGGATGGATCGCTCGGCGCTCGGCCGCGTTCTGGGCACGACGATGCCCTACTCGAACCGCTATACCGAGGCGCCGCACCCGTTGCGCGCCAAGCTGGAGAAGCTGGGCCTTCTCGACGAGCTCGCACGCGAGGTCGAAGGGCCCGACGACGAAGGCGACAGCGACTGATCTCGGCCGTCGTGCGGCACGTTCGCGGGGAGGGGTCCCACCCGCGCGCAACGAATTTACGGGGACCGCAGCGCCGTGCCCTGTGGACAGCGCGACGCGGCGCTTTGCGCGGCGTCCCGGTGCGTTAGGGTGCGCGCCCGAAGAGTGGAGGAACGGGCATGGCTGGGAGCGTCAACAAGGTGATCCTGATCGGCAATCTGGGGGCCGATCCGGAGATCCGCCGGACCCAGGACGGCCGGCCGATCGCCAACATGCGGATCGCCACCAGCGAGACCTGGCGCGATCGCAATTCCGGCGAGCGCCGCGAGCGGACCGAGTGGCACCGCGTCGTGTGCTTCCAGGAAGGCCTCTGCCGCGTCATCGAGCAGTATGTGAAGAAGGGCTCGAAGGTCTACATCGAGGGTCAGCTCCAGACCCGTGAGTGGGAAGACCAGCAGGGCCAGAAGCGCTACTCCACCGAGGTCGTGCTGCAGGGCTTCAACTCCGTGCTGCAAATGCTCGACGGTCGCACCGGCGGCGGCGGCGGCGGCGACTATGGCGGCAGCGGCGGCGACTTCGGCGGCGGCGGCGGTGGTGGTGGCGGTGGCTACGGCGGCGGTGGCAGCGGCGGCGACCGCTACTCCGATCGCGGCGGCAGCGGCGGTGGTGGCGGCGGCGGCGGGCGCCCGGCCTCGCCCGAACCGTTCGACGACGACATCCCCTTTTGATCGAGGTTCTCGCCTCGGTCTGCGCGGCCGGTTCGCCGCGACGTCCCAACGAGGACGGCTGCGGCACCGCCGGCGCCTATGCCTGGGTCATCGACGGGGCGACCGGCCTCGGCGACGAGCCGCTGCTCGATGCGCCGAGCGATGCCGCCTGGCTCACCGCCACGCTGCATGAGGCGCTGCTCGACGGCGCCGAGACGATCGACACGCCGGGCGAGCTGCTGCGGGCGGCCGCCCACACCGCGGCCGCCCGGTTCACCGCCGAGCGCCGCCGCGCGCCCAGGGAGCGCTACGAGGTGCCCACCGCCGCCGTCGTCCTCGCCCGCTTCGGCGAGATCGTCGAGGTGGTGGAGCTGGGCGACTGCGGCATCTGGATCGAGGCGGACGGGATGCTGACCCGGTTCGGCGGCCTCGACCGGATGAGCACCTGGGAGAGCGACAGCGCGCGCCGCCTGATGAGCGGCGGCAAGGGCCGCACGCCGGAGGTGACGGCCTACCTCAGGACCGTGCGCAACACCGCCAACACCCAGGACGGATACCCAGTCTTCGCTCCCGACGAGGGGTGCATGCGGTGGGCGCGGCAGCACGTCGTCGGCGCGCGCGAGGGCCGGGCGCTCCTGGTGTCGGACGGCTTCGAAGCCGCCATCGACGATTACGCGCTCTACGACGGCGCCGCGCTCATGGCCGCCGCGGGTGACCTCGAGGCGGTGCTCGCCGAGGTCCGCGCCGTAGAGAACGACGATCCGGACCTCACCCGCTTTCCCCGCTTCAAACGCTCCGACGATGCCACCGCGATGCTGGTGCACTTCGGCTGAGGCACAAGCTGGCCGCGAACCGGTCGATCCGGCCCGGCGGCGGGGGCAGAGCGGGGCGGGGACCCGGCGCGGCGACGGGCCCCTCGACGCTCGCATACGAGTTCAGTGTGGAACAGCTGCCCGATGGTGGCAATCGGTGGCTGAATCGCCTATTTCAGTAGGGAATTCCCCGCAGGAGAGCGTGAGTGAGTGACGACACGATAGACGGTGGCGCGAACGGCCCCACGGACCCGGTTGCGCCGGCGTCGTCGGGCGATGGTGACGGCATCTCGGGCGTGTCGATCACGGCGGAGATGGAGAAGTCGTTCCTCGGCTACGCCATGTCCGTCATCGTCAGCCGCGCCCTGCCGGATGTTCGCGACGGCCTCAAGCCCGTGCACCGGCGCATCCTTTACGGGATGCACGAGGGCAATTACGAGTGGAACCGCCCCTACAAGAAGTCGTCCCGCATCGTCGGTGACGTCATGGGTAAATTCCACCCGCACGGCGACAGCGCGATCTACGACGCCCTGGTGCGCATGGCGCAGCCCTTCTCCATGCGCGTGCCGCTGGTGGACGGGCAGGGCAACTTCGGCTCGGTCGACGGCGACAGTCCCGCGGCCATGCGTTACACCGAGGTGCGCCTCCAGAAGGTCTCCACCACCGCCCTCATCCAGGATATCGACAAGGACACCGTCGACTTCCAGGACAACTACGACGGCTCCGAGAGCGAGCCGATCGCCCTGCCGGCGCGTTTCCCGAACCTGCTCGTCAACGGCGCCGGCGGCATCGCGGTCGGCATGGCGACCAACATCCCGCCGCACAACCTCGGCGAAGTGATCGACGGGACGATCGCGCTAATCGACGATCCGGCGCTCTCCATCGCCGACCTGATGGAATTTATCCCCGGTCCCGACTTTCCGACCGGCGGGCAAATCCTCGGCCGCTCCGGCATCCGCTCGTCCTACGAGATGGGCCGCGGCTCGGTGCTGATGCGCGGCAAGGTGCGGATCGAGCCGATCGGCTCCGGTCGCGAGGCGCTCATCGTCGACGAGATCCCCTACCAGGTGAACAAGGCCACCATGGTGGAGAAGATCGCCGATCTGGTGCGCGAGAAGCGCGTCGAGGGCATCTCGGATCTGCGCGACGAGAGCGACCGCGACGGCATGCGCGTCGTCATCGAGTTGAAGCGCGATGCCAACGCCGATGTCGTCCTCAACCAGCTCTACCGCTTCTCGCCTTTGCAGACATCGTTCGGCGCCAACATGGTCGCCCTCAACGGCGGCCGGCCCGAGCAGCTGAACCTCAAGGACATCCTGTCCGCGTTCATCGGCTTCCGCGAGCAGGTCGTCGCGCGGCGCACCAAGTTCCTGCTGGCCAAGGCCCGCGACCGGGCGCACGTCCTCGTCGGCCTCGCCGTCGCCGTCGCCAATATCGACGAGGTGATCCGCCTCATCCGCACCGCGCCGGACCCGGCGACGGCGCGCGAGCAGTTGATGACGCGCCACTGGCCGGCGCAGGACATGGCCCCGCTCATCGCCCTCATCGCCGACCCGCGCCACCGACTTCAGGAGGACGGCACCATCCGCCTCTCCGAGGATCAGGCCCGCGCGATCCTCGACCTGCGGCTGCAGCGCCTCACGGCGCTCGGCCGCGACGAGATCGGCGACGAGCTGAAGAAGCTCGCCGACGAGATCGCCGACTATCTCGACATCCTCTCCTCGCGCGCCCGCGTGCAGGGGATCATCAAGGCCGAGATGATGGCCGTGCGCGACGAGTTCGCCACGCCCCGCCGCACCGAGATCATGGAAGGCGGCCCGGATCTCGAGGACGAGGACTTCATCAACCGCGAGGACATGGTCGTCACCGTGTCCCACGCCGGCTACATCAAGCGCGTCCCGCTCGACACCTACCGGGCGCAGCGGCGCGGCGGCAAAGGCCGCTCGGGCATGTCCTTCAAGGACAACGACTTCGTGGCGCGCCTGTTCGTCGCCAACACGCACACGCCGGTCTTGTTCTTCTCCTCGCGCGGCATCGTCTACAAGGAGAAGATCTGGCGTCTGCCGCAGGCCGCCCCGCAGTCGCGCGGCAAGTTCCTGTCCAACATCCTGCCGCTGCAGGAGGGGGAGCGCATCACCTCCATCCTGCCGCTGACGGAGGACGAGGCGACCTGGGGCGATTACGACGTCATGTTCGCCACGCAGCAGGGCAACGTGCGGCGCAACAAGCTGAGCGATTTCACCAACGTGAACCGCGCCGGCAAGATCGCCATGAAGCTGGACGACGGGGACGGCATCGTCGGCGTGCAGATCGCGACGCCCGACCACGACGTGATGCTCACCACCGCGCTCGGCCAGGCGATCCGCTTCCCGGTTTCGTCGCTGCGCGTCTTCCTGGGCCGCAACTCGTCGGGCGTGCGCGGCATCTCGCTGGCCAAGGGCGACCGGGTGATCTCGATGTCGATCCTGCGCCACTTCGCGACAAATCCGGAGGAGCGCGCCGCGTTCCTGAAGATGCGCCGTGCCGTCGCCGGCGAGGCGGAGATTCCGGGCGACGACGAGGAGGCGGCCACCGACGGCACGCTCGATCTGGAGCGCTACGCCGAGATGAGTGCCTCCGAGGAGCAGATCATCACCATCTCGGAAAACGGGTATGGCAAGCGGTCGTCCTCGTTCGAGTTCCGCGTGACCTCCCGCGGCGGCAAGGGCATCGCCGCGATGGTGGTGAACGAGCGCAACGGTCCGCTGGTCGCCGGCTTCCCGATCGACGAGAGCGACCAGATCATGCTCGTCACCGACGCCGGCCAGCTCATCCGTGTGCCGGTCGACGGGGTGCGCGTCGCCGGCCGCAACACGCAGGGCGTGATCATCTTCAACACCGCCAAGGATGAACGCGTCGTCTCCGTCGACCGCGTCACCGACGACGGCGAGGAGACCGAGGAGGGGGCCGCCGCCGGCGAGTTGCCCGAAGCGCCGGACGAGGGTCCGGACGATGGCGGCGCCCCATTCGACGGCGGCGACGACGGCGACGACGGCCCGGCCGACGAATAGGCCGCGCCCGCCCGCACCGGCGCTGGGATGGACTCTCGCGGGGGCGCTCCGGTGACGGGGCGTCCCCGCTCGCGGTTGGGGGAGGGCCGCGCACCGGGCCGCACGAAAATGCGCCCTGGATGCATCCCACGTCGGGGGACGCATCCAGGACGCATGAACGGTCTGCGTCGTCTGGATGGGGTGCCGGGCCTGGTCCGGCGGGTCAGCTCCTGGCGGAGCGGCGATGATCGGCGGGCGGGACCGTCAGTCGATCAGCGCGGTGCGGGTGCGTGTCAGCGTGAACACGCCGTCCGTCTCGTTCCGGTCGACGGAGGTCTGGTAACCGCCGAAGCCGTCGTGGAATTCCTCGCAGTCGGCCACCGGGCAGGTATGGTAGGCCGCGGCCACGAGAAGATCGCTCTTCTGTCCCAGCTTGGTCGACACGGGGGCCACGCTGGACGCAGTCAGAGCTGCGACGAACACGATCGCTCCGAGAACGGAGGCGAGGATCGAGCTCTTGAGAATGGCGCCGTACATATAAGGACCTCATGCGAACATGGACCTAGTGTAAGCGTCCGAGGCAGATCTGCAACAGTAGCTCACAAAAATGTGCAAAATCCAATCAAGGGCGTTGACTGGATGTTATCCATTATTGCAGCGCAGCATCCTCGGGAGCCACACGGTGCAACGTGGTGATCTGACTGGACTTGTCGTGCGAGGCCATGGTCACGAAGCGGACCGGCGAGGCGTTCGACTCGCCCTCGGACCAGGCCAGACATTCGGACGTCAGGTTCGGCCACGCCTGTCCGGCGCACAGGCTGTCCCCAACAACGGCGAACCGGTCGGACTTCGGCGCCGCGGCACCGTGCGACATGCTGCCACCCAGGGTGGCTGCGGCAATCATGACACCGGCGATGGCGGTACCGGCGATCGGGGTCAGCAGGCGACGATTAGCGTTCATTTCAATCTCCAAACTCTCGTCCAGGCGACGCCCATTCAGTTAACGCTCGGGTGAGCGTCACAGTGTGTCGTGCATCACAAGTCGCGCGGTTCGCTGCGACAGGCCTGGACCACCGGAACTGGCCGGTGCGGGGCCGGCCCTTGCGCCGTGGGGCGCTTGCAGCCGGTCGATGCTAGGAAAACGCATCATCCCTGCATGAGTTCCGGGAGCAATGAGAATTAAAGTGATAACAGTCATTTACCATAATCCTTGCTGGGATTGCTGAAGGTCGATCGACCTTGTTAATAAATGCGTCCGGCAATGCTTCCGCCGGCCCGACAAACGCGGAACAATCCCCCATGCGGATCGCCTTCTATCCGGGGTCGTTCGATCCCGTGACCAACGGTCATTTGGATGTACTCATGCGCGCCTTCGCCGTGGCCGACAAAGTCGTCGTCGGCATCGGCGTCCATCCCGGCAAAGCGCCGCTCTTCTCGTTCGAGGAGCGCGAAGACATGCTGCGCCAAGCCGTGGCTGACCACGGCATCGACCCGGCGCGCTTTTCGGTCGTCTCCTTCCGCAACCTCGTCACGCGTGCCGCGATCGAGCATGGCGCCAGCCTCCTGGTCCGCGGTTTGCGCGACGGCACCGATCTCGACTACGAGATGCAGATGGCCGGGATGAACGGCACCATGGAGCCGGATTTGTCGACGATCTTCGTGGCGGCCTCGCCGCAGACGCGCCATATCACGGCGACCCTGGTGCGCCAGATCGCCAAGCTGGGCGGCGACGTCTCCGCCTTCGTGCCGGCGCACGTGGCCGCCGCGCTCTCACAGCGCGCCGCAACGACACAGACTGCGGCCGACTGAAGCAACGAACCGAACCCCCGCTTGGGCCGAGGGTTCACGACAGGGGCCTCGCCCCGCCGACCCGAAAGGACACTCCATGATTTCCCGCCTGCTCGCCGCCGTCGCGATGACGCTCGTCACCTCGGCGCACGCGTCCGCCGCGGACCCCGAGAACACGCTGATCCTCGAGCTGGAGGACGGCCCCGTCACCATCGAGCTGCTGCCTGACCTCGCCCCCGGCCACGTCGAGCGCATCAAGAAGCTCACGCGCGAAGGCTTCTACGACGGCGTCGTCTTCCACCGCGTGATCCCCGGCTTCATGGCGCAGACCGGCGATCCCACCGGCACCGGCATGGGCTCGTCCGACTATCCGGACCTGAAGGCCGAGTTCAACAAGACCCCGCATACCCGCGGCGCCGTCTCCATGGCCCGTGCGCAGAACCCCAACAGTGCCAACTCGCAGTTCTTCATCGTCTTCGACAACGCGACCTTCCTCGACGGCCAGTACACCGTCTTCGGCCGCGTGATCGACGGGATGGATCACGTCGACGCGCTGAACGCGGGCACCCAGGCCAACAACGGCGCCGTGGCGAACCCCGACAAGATCGTCCGCGCGCACATCGCCGCCGACAAGTAAGGCGATGACGACCGCCGAGGGCGAGACCCTCGCCGACTACGACTACGAGCTGCCGGACGGGGCCATCGCGCTCCGCCCGGCCGTCCCCCGCGACGCGGCGCGGCTCCTCGTGTCGCGCCCCGGCGAGGCGCCGGCCGACCGCATCGTGCGCGACCTGCCGTCCCTCCTGCGTCCCGGCGACCGCCTCGTCGTCAACGACAGCCGCGTCGTGCCGGCCCGCCTCGTCGGCGAGCGTGTTCGCGGCGAGAACGTTTCACGCGTCGAGCTGACCCTGCTGGCGCAGGATCCGCCCGGCACCTGGCGTGCCTTCGCCAAGCCCGCCAAGCGCGTCGCCCCCGGCGACCGGCTCCGGTTCACCGAAGGCGCCCGCACCGTCGAGGCGGAGATTATCACCCGTTCCGGCCCCGAGGTGACGGTGCGCTTCGCCGACGACCCGCTCGCCGTCGGCTCGATGCCGCTGCCGCCATATATCGCCGCCAAGCGCGCCCCCGACGCGCAGGACATGGCCGACTATCAGACCGTCTATGCCGATCCCGCCGGCTCCGTCGCCGCACCCACGGCCGGGCTCCATTTCACCGACGACCTGTTGGCGAGGCTGGCGGCGGCCGGGATCGGGCTGTCGCGCGTGACGCTCCACGTCGGCGCCGGCACCTTCCTGCCGGTGAAGGTCGAGCGGCTCGACGCGCACGAGATGCACGCCGAGACCGGCACCGTCACCGCCGACACCGTCGCCGAGATCGCCGCCACCAAGGCGGCCGGGGGGAGGGTGGTCGCCGTCGGCACCACGGCGCTGCGGATCCTCGAAAGCGCGGCCGTCTCCGGCGCCCTCGCACCGTTCGAGGGCGAGACGCGGATCTTCATCCGCCCCGGCTTCCGCTTCCACGCCGTCGACGCGCTGATGACCAACTTCCACTTGCCGCGCTCGACGCTGATGATGCTGGTCGCAGCCCTCGTCGGCCTGCCGCGCATGCATGCCGTCTACGCCCACGCCCTGGCGCACGGCTACCGCTTCTACTCCTACGGCGACGCTTCGCTCCTCTTCCCGGACAAGTCATGAGTTTCCAGCTACTGGCCACCGACGGAGGCGCCCGCCGCGGCCGCCTCGTGACGCCGCACGGCATCGTCGAGACGCCGACCTTCATGCCCGTCGGCACCCAGGCCACCGTCAAGACCATGATGATGCGCGACGTGGAGGCGACGGGCGCGCAGGTGGTGCTCGGCAACACCTATCACCTGATGCTGCGCCCCGGTGCCGACCGCGTCGCCCACTTCGGCGGCCTGCACGCCTTCATGAACTGGCCGCACACGATCCTCACGGACTCGGGCGGCTTCCAGGTCATGTCCCTGTCCGCCTTGCGCAAGATCGACGACGACGGGGTCACCTTCAAGAGCCATGTCGACGGGTCGATGCATCGTTTGACGCCCGAATCGGCGGTCGAGATCCAGCTGAAGCTGGGCTCCGATATCCAGATGCAGCTCGACGAGTGCGTGCGCCTGCCGGCCGACGCCGCCGCCATCGCCCGCTCGGTCACGATCAGCCTCGACTGGGCCGCTCGCGCCCGCCGCACCTTCCTGGACGCCGCCACCGGGCGCTTGCAGTTCGGCATCGTCCAGGGCGGGACGGACGCGGCCGAGCGCGCCCGCTCGGCCGAAGGCCTCGTCGCCGTCGGCTTCGACGGGTACGCCATCGGCGGCCTCGCCGTCGGCGAGCCACAGGCCGACATGTTCGCCACCATCGAGGTCACGGCGCCCCACCTGCCGGCCGATCATGCGCGCTACCTCATGGGCGTCGGCACGCCCGGCGACCTCGTCGGCGCCGTCGCCCGCGGGATCGACATGTTCGACTGCGTCATGCCCACGAGAGCCGGCCGCCACGGTGTCGCGTATACGGCCGAGGGCAAGCTCAACCTCAAGAACGCGCGGTTCGCGCTCGACGACACGCCCCTCGACGCGTCGCTCGCCTGTCACGCCTCGCAGGATTATTCGCGCGGCTACCTCCATCACCTCGTGAGGGTCGGCGAGCCGCTCGCCGCGACGCTCCTCTCCTGGAACAACATCGCCTACTACCAGCGCCTGATGGCGGACCTTCGCGCCGCCATCGCCGACGGCCGCTTCGCCGACGAGCGCGCCCGCCTCGCCGCCATCTGGGGCGGCGGCGAGGCGGACCGAGACGCGGAAAAAGTTCGCGGACCGGCCCCATTTCGCGGCGAGAGCAATTAAGCTCGCCTCAAAATTCGATGTAAAGATTGGGGGATGCGATGACACGGTTTCTGGAAGGCAAGACCGCGCTGGTGACCGGATCCGTGCAGGGGATCGGCCTCGCCGTCGCCAAGGCGCTCGGCTCGGCCGGCGCGCGCGTGGTGGTCCACGGCCTCGCCAGCCGCGACGACGGCGCCGCCGCCGAGGCCGCCATCACCGAAGCCGGCGCCCCCGCCACCCGCTTCTACGGCACGGATCTGCGCGACCCGGACGCCATCGACGCCCTGATGGACGAGGTCGCGATCTGGGGCGGGCCCGACATCCTGGTCAACAACGCCGGTATCCAGAAGACCGTCTCGCTCGAGGCGGCCACGCGCGAGACCTGGGAGATGATCCTCGCCGTCAACCTCTCCGCCGCCTTCCACACCATGCGCCGCGCGATGCCGGGGATGGGGGAGCGCGGCTACGGCCGCGTCGTCAACATCGCCTCCGTCCACGGGCTCGTCGCCTCGGTCGAGAAGGCGCCATACGTGGCGTCCAAGTTCGGGCTGGTCGGCCTCAGCCGCGTCGCCGCCCTGGAATACGCCGCCGCAGGATCGAAGGCGTCCGGCGGCGTCACCGTCAACTGCATCTGCCCCGGCTGGACCGAGACCGATATCCTGGGGCCGCAGATCGCCGCCCGCGCCGCGGCCCATGGCGGCGACCGCGATGCCGGGATCGCCAGCCTGCTCTCCGAGAAGGAGCCCACCGGGCGCCTGTCCGATCCGAGTGAGATCGGCGCCTTGGCGCTCTGGCTCTGCAATCCGATCGCCCACAACCTCACCGGCACGGCCATCCCCGTCGATGGTGGCTGGACGACGCAGTAGAGGCCAGGCACCAGCCTTGTCCTCGGCGGGGGTGTGTGTTGCGCCTCTGAGCGAGGGGGTTCCCCCCTCGCGCTCCCTCCGCCTCGCCGGCAGGCAGCCGTTCAGGTCATCCAGCCGCCAAGAGCGGCTGACTGAGCTGAACGACTGCTTCGAGGCTGCGTCGGGGTTCGGACGCGTCAAGGGTTCGCTCCGCCGCTTCGCGCCCTTGACCCGTCCGAACCCCGACAGACCGGGGCACGGCTGAGTGTGGCCATGGGGGGGGGTGATGGGGCGAGAGCGGGGCGAGGGGCGAGCGGGCGCGGCAAAGAAAAAGCCGCCGGCGCGGGGCGTCGGCGGCTTTCTGCGGGTGAGGTGACGGCGGCCGGTCAGCCGGCGCGTAGCGGCAGGCCGCGGGCGCCGTAGCGCGCGGCGGAGCCGAGCTGTTCCTCGATGCGCAGGAGCTGGTTGTACTTCGCCGTGCGGTCCGAGCGGGCCAGCGAGCCGGTCTTGATCTGCCCGCAGTTCGTCGCCACCGCGAGGTCGGCGATGGTCGAGTCCTCGGTCTCGCCCGAGCGGTGGCTCATCACCGCCGTGTAGCCGGAGCGATGTGCCAGCTCGACCGTGTCCAGCGTCTCGGTCAACGTGCCGATCTGGTTGACCTTCACCAGGATCGAGTTGGCGACCTTCTGGCCGATGCCCTGCGCCAGGCGCGTCTCGTTGGTGACGAACAGGTCGTCCCCGACGAGCTGGCAGCGGTTGCCCAGGCGCTGCGTCAGCATCGCCCAGCCCTCCCAGTCGTCCTCGCCCATGCCGTCCTCGATCGAGATGATCGGGTAGGCGTCGGCCAGTTCGACCAGGTAGTCGACCATCTTGGCCGGCTGCAACGTGCGCTGCTCGCCCTCCAGGCGGTACTGCCCGTCGGTCACGAACTCGGTCGACGCGCAGTCGAGCGCGATGAAGACGTCCTCGCCCATCCGCGCACCGGCGGCCGCGCCCGCCTCCATGATGATGTCGAGCGCGGCCTTCGCGGAGGGGAGGTTGGGCGCGAAGCCGCCCTCGTCGCCCACGTTGGTGTTGTGGCCGGCCTGCTTCAGCTTCGACTTCAGCGCGTGGAAGATCTCGACGCCCGCCCGCAGCCCCTCGCTGAACGAGGAATAGCCGACCGGCATCACCATGAACTCCTGGAAGTCGATCGGGTTGTCCGCGTGGGCCCCGCCGTTGAGGATGTTCATCATCGGGGTGGGCAGCACGGTCGCGTTGACGCCGCCGACATAGCGGTAGATCGGGAGCTGCGCCGAGGCGGCCGCGGCGCGCATCACCGCCAGCGACACGCCCAGGATCGCGTTGGCGCCCAGCCGGCTCTTGTTCTCGGTGCCGTCGAGCGCGATCATCGTCTCGTCGATGTCACGCTGGCGTTCCGCGTCGATGCCCGACAGCGCGTCGAAGATCTCGCCGTTCACGGCCTCGACGGCGAGCGCCACGCCCTTGCCGCCGTAGCGCTCGTCACCGTCGCGGCGCTCCACCGCCTCGTAGGCGCCCGTCGACGCTCCCGAGGGGACGGCCGCACGGCCCATCGCGCCGTCTTCGAGCGTGACGTCCACCTCGACCGTGGGGTTGCCTCGGCTGTCGAGAATTTCGCGGCCGAGGATGTCAATGATTGCGGTCAAGCGGGTTCCCCTTGCCTCACATGCACGTTTCCCGCGTGTGATAGCGGAACGGGTGCTGCGGTCAAAGGTCCGATTGCGCCGGTCCGCCGTTTGCGAGGGCGCGACAGGGCGGGGGCGCTACAGGAGAGTGCGCGAGGGGGAGGCGCCCAGCAGGCCGATCGGGAAGGCCGGGCGGCGGCGGCGCGCGGGGACGAACACCTTCGGCTGCACCTGGCCGACTTCCTCGATGAAGTTGCGCACGTCGCGGAAGTGGTCGGACCACTGCGGCGGCTCGTAGCGGCGCGCCTTCTCCAGTGCGGCGGCGCGGCGCGGCGAATCCTTCTGCGCGTAGTCGATCACCGCCTGGCGCCAGGACGGGCCGTCGAGCGGGTCGATCAGCTCCGCCGCATCGCCGACGATCTCGCGGAAGACCGGGATGTCGGACGCGATGACCGGGGTGTCGACCGCCAGCGCTTCGGTGACGGGCATGCCGAAGCCTTCCACGAACGAAGGCATGAGGACGGCCGTCGCCTTGCGGCGCAGGAGGTCGAGCGCGGCATCGGGCACGGCGCCGGCTTCGTAGACGTGGCTGGAGAGCTGGCGCACACGGTCGAGCACGGCGATGGGGGTCTGCGCCTCCCAGCCGCGCTTGCCGGCGATGATGAGCTTGGGCGCGGCGTAGCCCATGTCCTCGACCAGGCGGCGCCACACGTTGAGGAGCAGCATGTGGTTCTTGCGCGCCTCGATGGTCGAGACGACGAGGAAGTAGGGCTCGTCCACCAGCGGCGGCAGCACCGCGTCCTGCCGGGTCGGCTCCGAGCCGATGTGCGACACGGAGATCTTCGGCGGCTTGGGGCCGAGATATTGCCGCAGCCGGGCCGCGCTGTAGTGCGAGCTGGCGATGATGCCGTCGGCGTGTTTGGCGAGCGTCTCGACCCGCGCGGCGCAGGTGGTCGCGGTGCCGGGGCGGACGAACTCCGGGAAGTCCAGCGGGATCAGGTCGTGGCAGACGTTGACCATGCGCACGCCCGGAAAGGCCTTGATGCGCTCGATCGGGGCCGGGCGCTCCAGCCGGTCCAGCGAGGCGCGCAGGTAGATGACCGGGCGTTCGCGGTGGGTCTGGCGCAGGACCGGCGCCAGCGGCTCACGCGCCCAGGAGGCCGACATGTGCTGCGCCCAGCTCGCGATGGGCGAGCGGCTCGGCTGCTCGCCGGTGATGCCGCGGCGCGAGCGGCGCAGCTCGCGCTCTTCCTTGGAGAGGTAGCCGAGGCGCGGTGCCGTCGGCGCGCCGTCGCCGGCTAGGAACTCGTTGACGTTGAGGATCGCGCTTTCGGCCGAGAAGCCCTGGGCACCGCTGTCCCACACCGCTTCCTGCCGGTCGAGGAAGTGGGGCACCGCAGCGTCCGCGATCATCCGTACGCTCTGCATGGTGACGACGAAACGCACGTCCGCGCAGTCGAGTCCGTGCAGCCACTTGGCGTACGCCAGCTCGACACGCTCGATCCCGGTCGGGGCCGAGCGGCCCGAGGCCGAGACCAGCCTCGTCAGGTCAAAAAGGATCAGGGGTCGAGTCAAGTTTACACTGCCCTACCGTCACCGCGTCTGCGTGACCGTCCTACACCCATCCATAAATGAACCCAACTCCGGATGTGTTGTGCATCCATCACATTATCCCCGGACAGGCCATCGCGGATCGTCGAATCGGACAGCGATTAGGCCAGATCGGCGCGGCCGTCGACCGCAAGTATAGACAAGCTGCGACCCAGCGTCACCTGACCGCCGGGATTCGTAAAGGACAATCAAAGCGTTTCAAGTGTGTTAGCGGCGGCCGATGGGCGAGAATCTGTTATGCGCACCAATGACTGTGGCGGGCGTTTCTTGCCCGTCGTGGCACGGATACCACGTGCCGGCGGCAATCCCCGCCGCGGCGGGGCGCACCGGAACCGTCTCGGGCCGGCCCTCCGGCGCTGCATTTTTGTTCCGAAACCGGTCGCGCGTTCATGAGACTGCGGGGGCGCGCGGGGCCGGGCGGCACGGGGCGCGGCGCATGACAGGCTGGCCGGGCGTGATGCGAGGCGCTACACGGGCGGCGCGGCGCTGACGAGCGATGGAGGCAGCCCCTTGAGCGAGCCGTCGGAGGGCGAGCCATCACAGCACGAGGCGCCGGGCCGGCCGGAGGGGGCCGCGCCTTTGTGCGCCTCGGTGGCCCTTGCGCCCCGCGCGGTGGTGCCGCTGGCGCTGGCGCTGGGGCCGGGGACGTGGCGGCTGACCGTGACCGCGGACGCACCCGTAGAGCTTGCCGCGCGCACCGGCGCCGGCGCCGTCCGCCTGCGCGCCGAGGCCGGCATCGTCACCCTGGCGCTCGACGCACCGGTCGACGGCTTCGACGTCTGGCCGCTCGACGTCTGGCCGCACGATGAAGACGAAGACGAAGATGAAGAGGAAGCAGCGGCGCGCGCGACGGTCGTCGCCGAGCCCGCGCCGCCTTGGGATACGCTGACGCCGTCCTGGCGGCTCGGCCCGGTGCGCCAGCCGCCGCGCGCGGCACACGCCCCCCGCACGACGCCGCCGACGCCGCGGGGCTGGAGCGTGCGGATCGCCGAGGCGGAGGCGGTGGAGGTCGTCGGCGAGCGTTTCGAGGTGGGTGAGAACGGTGTCCTGCGCCTGGCGCTTCCGACACCGGCGGGGCCGGGGGCGGTGCTGGTGGAGGGGGTCTTCCGCACCGAAGACGGCGCGCCGGCCCGGGTCGAGCCGCAGATCCTGGCCTCCGGCGCCGCCTCGCCCCGCAGCCGCCTCGCCGCGATGCGCCGCACGCACGGGGCCCATTACGCCGCCGTCCTGACGCTGGACGCTTCGGCCGAGACGCTCCTGCTGCGCCCGCGCGAATACGTCGGCCATGTGGTGATTCCGGCCCTTTCGGTCCGCCCGCTGACGCTGCCTCGCCGGGCGGCGCGGCTGGCGCAGGCGGTGCGGAGCTGGGTCGCGGCGGTGCACCGGCCGGCGCCGGTGGGCGCGCGTTCGGGGCCGCTCGCGCCGCGGCCTCGCCGCCAGCCGGGCCGGGCCGGGCCCCCATCGGCACGGCCGCTCGTCAGCATCGTCACCGCCACTCGGGACGCGCCGCAGCACCTGGCGCGCTACCTCGCGACGATCCATCGGACGCGCTACCAACCGTGCGAGATCCTCCTGGTCGACAACGCCACCCGCGACGCGGAGGCGCTACGCTGGCTGGAGGCGGCGCAGGCGGGCGGGGCCCGCGTCCTGCGCGACGCGCGTCCGTTCAACTTCGCCGCCCTCAACAACCTCGCCGCTCGCGAGGCGCGCGGCGAGATCCTCGTCTTCGCCAACAACGACATCGAGTTCACCGACCCCGCCTGGCTGGACGCGCTGGTGGACGCGGCGTCCGATCCCGCCGTCGGGGTCGCCGGGGCGCGGCTCCTCTACCCGGACGGGCGCGTGCAGCATGCCGGCCTGGTGCTCGCCGGCGAGGCGCGGGTGCGCCATGCCGAGCGCTACCTCCCCGGTCGTGCCCGCGGCTACGAGGGCCGCCAGCGCCGCGAGACGGAGGTCGTGGGCGTCACCGGGGCGCTGATGGCGATCCGCCGCACGCTGTTCGCCGACCTCGGCGGGTTCGACGCCACCCGCTACGGCGTCCTCTTCAACGACGTCGACCTGTGCCTGAAGGCGCGGGCGCGGGGGCTGTCCAACGTGCTGGTGCCGGCGGCGGTCGCACGGCACCACGAGTCGGCCACCATCGGCCAGCGGCGCACGACGGGGCTGTTTGAAAGGGGGGGCGAGATCTGGCAATACGAGCGCGCGGTGGAGGGCCATCGCTTCCGCCGCGCCTGGGCGGACACGCTCGATGCCGACCCTTGCTATCCACCACAGTTCGATCCGCTCGACGCGCGATTTCGCCGTCGTGTCTGAATTCGCCACAGGGAAATCGCATGACGGCTGTTGCTGACGCGGTCTTCAGGTCCGCCGGGGTGATCTACAGCGTGGCCGCCAGAGAGGCCCAGTCGCGCAACGTCGAGTCCCCGCTCGGCCTCTTCACCATGGTGCTCGAGCCGCTGGCCATGCTCGCCATGATGACGCTCATCTTCTCGTATGTGCGCATGCGCACGGCGGGCATGGGCGACTACATCATGCTCTTCCTGATGACCGGCATCGTGCCCCTGTCGGCCTTCCGCAGCTCGGTCCAGGGCGGCGACCGGGCCTATATGCGCATGCGCCGGATGCTGGTGCTGCCGGGAATCCAGCCGATCGACCTCGTGCTCGGCGGCATTCTGATCAACTTCCTGGTGGTGACGGCGTTGTTCACGGTCATCACCTTCCTGTTCCATTTCATCTACAACACCTCGTCGCCGGAGTATTTCTGGCTGTCGTTGGTGCCGGTGATCGGGAACTGCGCGATCGCTTTCGGGTTCTGTACCATGAACATGGCGATCAAGCTGCACTTCAAATTCTGGGGCGTCCTATTCGGGATCATCACCGGCCCGCTAAACATCGTGTCGGGCATGTTCTACACGGCCGACACGATGCCGCCCCAACTTTTGAAGTATTTGTACTACAATCCGTTCATGCATTCGACCGAGCTGATGCGAACATTCTATTTCCCGGAGTACACCAGCCAATTTTTCGACCCATATTATTATGGGGGCTGGGTTATGGGCGCGATCGTGTTCGGATTGCTGATGGAACGCGCATATCGGTATCGTTTATTGCAGGCGACCGTGCGATAAACGGCGCGGCTCCTCTCCAGGAGCCGAAGACGTCTAACGAGACAAAGGCAACGTGATGCAACCCGTCCGCAAAGCCGTCCTGCCCGTGGCAGGCCTTGGAACCCGCTTCCTGCCCGCCACCAAAGTCATGCCCAAGGAGATGTTGACCGTCGTCGACAAACCGGTCCTGCAGTATGTGGTCGACGAAGCGCGCGAGGCGGGGATCGAGCAGTTCATCTTCGTCACCGGTCGCGGCAAGGGCGTGATCGAGGACCACTTCGACACCGCGTTCGAGCTGGAGGCCACCCTCGCCGAACGCGGCAAGACCGGGCCGCTGGAGCAGCTCCGTGCCGAGCTGCCGGCCGCCGGCAACGTCTCCTTCACGCGCCAGCAGGCGCCGCTGGGGCTGGGCCATGCGGTCTGGTGCGCGCGCGAACTGGTGGGCGACGAGCCGTTCGCGCTGCTGCTGCCGGACGTCATCATCAAGAACCAGCGCGGCGTGATGGCGCAGATGATGGACGTCTACAACGAGCACGGCACCAACGTCATCGCCGTGGAGGAGGTCGCGCCCGAGCGGACCGACCAGTACGGCGTCGTCGAGATCTCCGGCTCCGGCGACGTGTTCGACGTGACGGGCATGGTCGAGAAGCCGAAGGCCGGCACCGCGCCCTCCAACTTGATCATCACGGGCCGTTACATCCTCAAGCCGCGCATCTTCGACCTCCTGAAGACGCAGGAGAAGGGGGCCGGCGGCGAGATCCAGATCACCGACTCGATGCTGACGCTGATGCGCGAGGACGGCTTCAAGGGCCTGCGCTTCCAGGGCACCACCTACGACTGCGGCTCCAAGATCGGCTTCCTCTCCGCCCAGCTCGCCTACGGGCTCGACCGGCCGGATCTCGGGCCGGACCTGCGCGAGGTCGCCAAGGCACTCCTCGCCTGACCATCTGAACGGTGGACGAAGGGCGACGACCGATTTGACATTGCGGGCCGCTTGGCCCGCAATTTGCCCATTGAGGTCGTGTCGAGCGGGGAAGCCCTATGAAGCGGATCTTGTCTCTTCTCGTGCTGGCGTTCGTCGTGGTCGCCGGCACCGCCACACTCACCACCGCGCGTGCCGACGCCGGCGCCATCCAGGCGATCATCGCCGCCCAGATGGAGGCGCTCCGCACCGGCGATGCCGACGCCGCCTACGCCTTCGCCGCGCCGGACATCAAGCGCATGTTTCCGACCCCCGAGCGCTTCATGTCGATGGTGCGCAAGGGGTACGAGCCGGTGAGCCACGCCGTCGCGCCGCGCTTCCTGCGCAGCCGGGCGGCGGACGACGGGACCTTCGCCCAGGAGGTCGCCTTCCGTGACGACGAGGGCCGGCCCTGGGTCGCGCTCTACACCCTGGCGCGTCAGCCCGGCGGCGACTGGCGCATCACCGGCTGCTACCTCAAGAAGGTCGAAGGCACCGACGCCTGAGCCACGCGGGCCGTCCCGCCGGGAGGGCCGAGGCGGCGGTTGGCCGCGTCAGCCGCGCCGGACGATCGCGGCGACCGGGCCGCCGCCGTCCGGCCCCTGGTGCTCGGCGCCGCCGGAGACGAAGATCTCCGCATGGCCGACGACCCCCGCCAGCACCCCGGCGACAAAGCCGCGCGCGTGGCGGGTGGCGGCGATGTCGGAATCGTCGAGCATGGTGTGGCGGAAGCCGCGCACCCGCCCCGTGGAGGACGCCTCCGCCTTGGACAGGAGCGCCACCAGTTCCGCCGCTGCGGCCCCGCCGCGCCCGCCGACGGCCAGCCCCTGACGCTGGAACAGGGCGAGGACGCCGGAGAGGTCGACCGCGTCGGCCATCACCGTGCTGTCGATGGTGAGGGGCCCGGTCCACTGCGCCGAGCGGCCGAGGACGACGATCTCGTTGGCCATCAGCTCGACGCCGGAGGACGCACTCGCCCGGCGCGAGAACACCGTGAAATCGGCGCCGATCGCCGCGTCCGTGACCGCCTCCGCCGCGACTTCGCCCAGCGCCAGGGCGACGCCGAGCGAGGCCGCCCCGCGAGAGAGGCCCATGGACTTGAGCGTATCGGTGGTGCGCGGCGGCGCGCCACGCGCGGCCGCCTCCGTGGCGCGTTCGACGGTGATGAGCGGACACTTCACCTGCACATAGTGGACGTCGTCGGGCGAGGCGATGCCGGCTCGGCGCATCGCCTCGACCACGCCGGCGGCGACGGCCTTCGCCTGCGCGGTCCTGCCGATCTGCTCGGGGGCCAGCGCCGGGGTCAGGTGGACGCCGAGGGCCAGCGCGTCCGCGCGCGGGGCGGCCGCCGAGGGGACGGCCTCGAACACCAGCCAATGGGGGCTGAGCGCACCCTCGGTGCCGCCGGACATGACCAGCGCGACGTCCTCGGCCGCCGTGGCGCCGAGGTGGGTCCGAAGCATGTCCCGCAGCGCACGGACCGCGAAGGCGCGCGTGAAGTCGTTGACGCAGCCGTTCCCCTCGGTCTTGCCGAAGATCGCGCCGATGGCGGCCGGGTCGATCGTGCCGGCCGCGATCGCCGCCTCGATCGGGGCGACGTCGTCGGGCGCCGCCATGGAGAGGCGGGTCACGCGGGCCTCGCGCACGTTGCTCATGATGCCCGCCCTTCGCGTGCCGCTTGCAGCGCGTTCCATACCGCGAGCGGGGTCGCGGGAAGCTCGGTGATCAGCGCGCCCATGGGGGCGAGCGCGTTGTTGATGGCGCCGAGGATCGCCGCCGGCGCGCCCGAGGCACCCGCCTCGCCGACGCCGCGGGGCAGGAAGCCCTCCTCGGCGCGGGGCGGGATGTGCACCACCTCGACCGGCGGGACCATGTCGGCCCGTGGCATGGCGTAGTCCATGAACGAGCCGGTGAGGGGCTGGCCGGCGGCATCCATCCGGATCGCCTCGGTGAGCGCCTGGCCGAGGCCTTGCGCCGCGCCGCCGGCGAGCTGCGCGTCGACGCTCATCGGGTTGACCACCGTCCCCGCCTCATGCGCCGCGATCAGCCGCTCCACCTCGACGGTGCCGGTGTCCGGGTCGATGGCGACGGCCGCGGCGAAGGCGGCGGAGGCGTTCATCGTGTCCGGCGCGGGAACGTGACGGCCGACGACGGTGAGTCCCGCCTCGTGCCCCGCCGGGAGGAGGTGCGATTTGAAGTGGCACAGGCTCGCCAGCTCGGCGAGAGCCATCAGCCGCTCGCCCCCCGCCGTCACGTGGCCGGCTTCGAGCCGCAGGTCCCCCGCCTCGCGCTGATTGAGGAGGGCGGCGGTCGCCAGGAGGCGGGCGGCGAGCTGCGTGGCGGCATCGCGCGCCGCCTGGCCGCTGACGGCCGTGCCGCGCGAGCCGAACGCGCCTCCGCCATACGGCGCGTTGGCGCTGTCGCCCGACGTCACCGCCACGTCCGTCGCCGCGATCCCAAGATGCGCCGCGACCACTTGGGCCAGCATCTGGTCGCCACCCTGGCCCTGGTCGGTGTGCCCGGTCGCCAGGCGCACCACGCCGGACGGCTCCATCCGCAGGATCACCGTCTCGGTGCAGGCGATGTGGATGTCACCGTCGCCGTAGTAGCGCGGGCCGTTGGCGGTCAGCTCCAGCAAGCAGGCGACGCCGACGCCGCGCAGCCGCCCGTCCGCCGGCGCGGTCCGATCGGCGAGGCGGTCCGCGATCGCGTCCAGGCACTCGGCCATACGGTAATGGGCGACGACGATGCCGCCGGGGGTGGTCACCGAACCGGCGGAGAGGTCGTGCAGATGGCGGCGGCGGAAGGCGATGGGGTCCTCGCCGCGGGCCCTGGCGCCGGCGTCCATCAGTGCCTCGGTGATGAGGCAGGCGACCGGGTGGCCGACGCCGCGATAGTGCCCCAGGGGCGGGCGGTTCTGAAAGGCGAGGGTCGCCTCGAACGCCACCGCCGGCACCGCGTAGGGCGCGCCGACCAGCCGCGTCATCTGCCCCGATTCGCCGAAGCTGGAGCGCGGGTAGAGCGTGAACGCGCCGACCCCGCACACGTCCGCCACGCAGAGCGCGGTGATGCGCCCGTCGGCATCCAGCTCGATGCGGCCGGTGAGGGCGTGGTCGCGGGCCTGCCCGTCCGACAGCAGGCTTTCGGACCGGGTCGCGACGAAGCGCACCGCACGCCCGAGCCGCACCGCTGCGCAGACGGCGGCCATCTCGTCCTTGTGGAGCTGCTGCTTGAGGCCGAAGGCGCCGCCGACGTCCTCGCAGATCACCTGCACCTTGTGTTCGGGGATCCCCAGCAGGCGGGCGAAGACGTCCTGCTGCTGGTGCGGGTGCTGGTGCGACTGGCGCACCACGAGCGTTCCCTCGGCGGGGTCGTACTCGGCCAGCAGCGCGCGCGTTTCCATCGGCTGCGGCGCCACGCGGGCGAGCGTCAGGGTGACGGTGTGTGTCTCCGCCGCGGGGGCGGCCTTCGCCTCGCGGGCGATGCGGGCGTGGAGATTGCCGCCACCGCCGGCGAGATCGGGGTGAAGCGCCGGTGCCTCGGGGGCGAGAGCGTCGGCCGCGGTCACGACGGGGTCGAGGCTGCGCAGCGTGATCTCGACCAGCTCGGCCGCATCGCGCGCGGCGGCCGCCGTCTCGGCGACGACGATGGCGACCGGCTCGCCGACATACCGCACCGCGCCCTCGGCGAGCGGGCGCTCGTGGGGCACCCGCGCCTCGGGGAACAGGCCGTGGAGCGGCTGCCACGGGGCGCACACTTCGGCAAGGTCCGCCGCGGTGAAGACGGCGACGACCCCAGGCGCGGCACGGGCCGCGTCGATGTCCACCGCCTCGATCAGGCCGTGAGCCTCGGCCGCGCGGGCGAAGGCGGCGTGCAGCAGGTCCGGGTGGCGCGTGTTGGCGACGAACCGCCCACGCCCGCGCACCAGCCGGTCCCACCGCGCGTTGGGGAGCGAGCGGCCGATCGCGCCCCCCGCGGCGTCGTCATCCACGCGGGGGGCGCGCGGGGCGGTGTCCTTGGCGACGGTTTCCATGGGCCGGAGACCTCCAAATTGTATGCCGTGTCGCGGGCCGGTGGGGACGCGATCGTGCGGCCGGTCGGCGCGGTGGCGGTCGACGGCGTGTCAGCGGGCCGGGGCCTGGGCCGGGGAAGCCCCGCACAGGGTGGCGAGCTGGGTGTCGACGTTGCGCGGGGCCGGGGCGGGCATGGCGGGGCGCACGGCGCGGCCCCAGCCTTTTTCGCCGAGGATCTCGCCGTCGCGCATCACCGGTTTTCCCCGCACCAGCGTCGCCACCGGCCAGCCCTTCACCTTCATCCCCTCGAACGGGGAGACCTTGCCGCGCGACTGCAACCGTGCCGCCGACAGCGTCTCGGTGCGTGCCAGGTCGACCAGCACCAGGTCGGCGTCCGCGCCCGGCGTGATGCAGCCCTTGGTCCCGTGGAGCCCCCACGCGCGCGCCGGCGCGGCCGACGATGCCTGCACGTAGCGCTCGAGCGAGAAGGCGCCCTCGGAGGCGAGCGTCAGCATCAGCGGCAGCTGCGTCTCCACGCCCGGGAACCCGCAGGCGATGTCCCAGATGGAGGCGCCCTGCTTCTCTTCGGGCGTGTGCGGTGCGTGGTCGGTGGCGATCATGTCGATCAGGCCGGAGGCGAACGCCTCCGTCAGCGGCCCTTGCTGCCAGCGCTCGCGGATCGGCGGGTTCATGCGCATGACGTTGCCGGCTGGGCCGTCCATGTCCTCCAGCGCCAGCAGGAGATATTGCGGCAGCGTCTCCACCGTCACGTCGACGCCGCGCTCCTTGTAGAACGAGATGTACGGAAGGCTGCGCGCGCACGATTCGTGGACGATGTGGATCCGCGCCCCGGTCCACTCGGCGAACAGGCAGCTCTTCGACAGCGCCTCCAGCGCGACGACGTCGGTCCGCGCGAGGAGGTGGTCGGCTGCGGTGTTGCGCCCGGCCGCCTTCAGCCGGTCCTCGCGCCAGAAGAGGATCGGCGAGTTCTCGGCATGGATCGAGCAGCGCAGGCCCAGCCGCGACAGGATCTCGAACCCTTCCAGCACCGCGCCGTCGGAGGGGCAGGGCAGGTTCCCCGTGGTATTGCCCAGGAAGAGCTTGAAGCCGATCACCCCCGCCTCGGCGAGCGGCGCGAGGTCCGCGAGGTTGGTCTCGGCGAGCACGCCGTAGATGCCGAAGTCGACGCACGACTTCGCCGCCGCCAGATCGTGCTTGAGGGTGAAGGTCTCGACGTCGTGGACCGGCGGGTTGGTGTTGGGCATCTCGAACACCGTCGTCACGCCGCCCATCGCCGCGGCGCGCGAGCCGGTCTCCCAATCTTCCTTGTGCGTCATCCCCGGCTCGCGGAAGTGGACGTGCACGTCGATCACGCCGGGCAGGACGTGAAGTCCCGCCGCGTCGATCCGCTCGGCGGCGGGCGGCATGTCGGCATCGGCGCCGATCGCGGCGATCAGCCCGTCCCGCACGGCGATGGAGGCGGTGAACGTCGCCGTCTCGGTGACGACGGTGCCGTTGGCGATGACGAGATCGGCCGCGTGGGGCATGGGGTCTTTCGCTTTCCTTCTCGGTGCGGCCGGGCGGTCAGCCGGCGGCCGCCGTCATGGCGTCGGCGCGGTCTCAGGAGAGGGCGGCGAGGCGGCAGGGACCGCACCCGTCGGTCAGGACGCGGTGGATCATCTTGGTGAGGCCGGGGCGGAAGCGCTCGGCCTTCTCGAGGGCGGCGGCGCTGTCGCGGGCGATGCGGGCGGCGGCCTCGTGCGCCTCGGCGAGGATCGCCGGGCCGTCGAAGCGCGTCGTCTGACCGTCCGCCAGCACCTGCTCGCCGCCGACGAAGACGTCCGTCACGCTGGCGCCCGTCTCGTAGAAGACGATCTGCGGGGCGAGGCGGCCGCGCGGGCTGAGCGCGATGGAGCGTCCGTCCAGCAGCGTGATGTCGGCGAGCTGGCCGGCGGCGAGTTCGCCCGCGCCCTCCCGTCCCAGCGCCCGCGCGCCGTTGACGCTGATCATGCGCAGCGCCTCGGGGGCGGTGAGCCAGTCGGCGGGGTCGGCTTCGCTGATGCGCGGCAGCAGCGCGGCGAGGCGCATCTTCTCGAACATCGACATATGCCCCGTGTTCGGCCCGTCGGAGCCGAAAGCCACCGGCACCCCCGCCGACACCAGACGCATCAGCGGCTGCAGGCCCGAGCCGAGGATGAGGTTGCTGGCCGGGTTGTGCACCACGTTCACCCCGGCGCGCGCCGTCGCCTCGAGGTCCAGGTCGGTGAACCAGACGAAGTGCGCGAACGATGACTTCGGCCCCGCGAGCCCGCAGTCGGCGAGGTAGGCGACGTAACCCTCGGGCCGCGAGAGCGACATCGTGTGCTGCGTCTTGGCCTCCAAGAGGTGGGTGTGGTTGCCGATGTCCCACTCGGCGCAGAAGGCGCCGGCGCGGCGCAACAGCGCCTCGCTGCAACGCTGCGGGCTGTCGATGCCCAGCATCAGCGACACCCGCGGGTCGTCCTTCCAGCGCGGCAGCGCGTCGGCCATCATCTCGAAGTAGGGGTCGGCGGGCTGCGGCGCTGCGGGAAGCTCGGCGCGCAGCGCGTCGTCGAGTTCGCCCTCCAGCGGGATCGTCTCCAGGAAGGGGCGGTCGGAGAACATCGGCGCGACGGTGGCGCGCACGCCCGCGTCGGCGAACGCGCGCAGCGCCGCGTCGAGCGCCTCCGGCGTGTGGCGCGGGCGGTGGGAGAAGTGGTCGAGACAGGCGGTGGTGCCGGTCTTCAGCATCTCCAGCGCCGAGATCTGCGCCGAGAGGTAGACGTCGCGGTCCGAGCGCGCCCCCGCCGCGAGGATCGCCTGCACCATGAAGACGTCGAGCGGATCGGTGTCGACCGTTCCTTTCAGGAGCGCCGCGTAGGAATGGGTGTGGCAATTGACGAGACCGGGCATCGCCACGCGGTCCCGCCCGTCGACCTCGGTGACGGCGGCGCCCTCCGGCGCGGTGTAGCCGCCGGCGGGACCGGCGTAGGCGATCCGGTCGCCGGCGATCCAGATGTCGCCGTCGTCGATGATGGTGCCGGCGGGGTCGACGGTGACGATGGTCGCCCCGGCAATGCGGATCATGTGCTCGCTCATGGCCTTGCTCTTAGCCGATCGGGTGGATGGCATGCCAGCGCGTCGTGCGCGCCGGCGGGGTCGTATGCAATTCCGGTTCCGCCGCCGCGGGTCATTCGGCCGCCGCGTCGGTGGCGCGGGGGGCGATCGCGCGGTCCAGGAAGCCGAGCGCGGTGGCGATCGCCTCGCGCGTCGCCTCCGGGTTGTAGGCGAGAGGGCTGAACTCGGACCGCTCCTCCTGGTCGAAGCCGTGCGTCGCACCTTGGAAGACGATGCTCTCCACCGCGTGGCCTTCCTCCTCCAGGTTGCGTGCGACCATCTCGCATTCGTACATCGGGGCGACGATGTCGGCGGTGGCGAGCACGAAGAGGACGGGCGAATCGTTCAGCCAATCCCAGAAGCGCGCCGTATTGGCGAGGCCGCACCACGGGTAGACCAGCACCGAGGCGCGCACCCCCTCCAGCAGCGCCGGCCCCGGCTCCGGCAGGCGGCGCAGGTTGGTGGGCCGCTCGCGCGTGAGGTCGAGCGTCATCAGCTCCATGATGGACCAGCCGCCGTGCGACATGCCGATGAGGGCCAGCCGCTCGGGGTCGACGAAGGGCAGCGCCACCGCGTCGGCGATCGACACTAGAATGTCGCCCGCACGCTCCGAGCCGGGGAGAAGCTGCCCGGCGCACACCAGGCGCCAGGTGGCGAAGTCGGTGTAGTGACGCGGGCCGTTGCTGTCGACGACGACGGCGGCCCAGCCGTCCTCGACCAGCGCCTTGGCCCAGCGGTGCATGTTGTCCTTGGCGCCGTCGCAGCCATGGTAGAGCAAGGCGGTGGGGAAGGGGCCCGGCCCCTCCGGCTTGGTGACGACGTAGGACGGCTTCAGCAGTGCGCTCAGCGCCGCCGGGCTGACGCGCTCCGTGAACCACCCCTGCAGGCGCCCGAGCGTGTGGACCGCGAGCGCCGACACCAGCAGCAGGGTCACGAGCGTCATGGCGACGAGGACGCGCTGCCAGCGGCGCGCCCGCCGCCAGCGGGCCGCCAGCCCCGTCGCACGCGCCTCACTCACCGAAGCGGGCCTTCAGCCGGGCGATCTCCTCGGCGGTGACGTCCGGGTCGGTCAGCGTCACCCAGGCGTCGACGTGCCGCTCGGCGGCGTACTCGTGGCCGAAGCCGCGCGGCACGTTGGTGGAGACGGCCATGTCCGCCGCGACCTGCAATGCGGTGACGATCGGGTACCAGTTCATGGTGCCGACGACGTCGGGGGCGCGCGGCTCGCGCATCCAGTCCGGTCGCTGCCACAGGAGCGAGTAATCGAAGAAGACGATCGGGTCGCTGGCGTGCTGGAAATAGAGGATGCGCAGCGGGCCCCAGGGGGCGTCCGGATCGGTCAGCGAGTCCTGGTTCATGGTGCGGACCAGGCGCCCTCCCTCGAAGCTGGGCAGCCACTCCGGCGATCCGGGTTCGCGGTAGCGGGTGATGTCGGTGTGGATGGGGCTGGGGAAGGGCGGGCCGACCCACAGCGCGCCCTGCACCGGGTCGCCGATCACGTCGCGCAGCCGCAGCGAGCGCTCCGAGCTGAGCGCCCCCAGACTGAGGCCGTAGAGATAGAGCTTCGGGCGCGCGTCGTGCGGCAGGTCGGTCCAGTAGTCGTAGACGATGCGCATCAGCGCGGTGCCGGCCTCGGCCCCCGCGTCCGGCTCGAAGATCAGCGCGAAGGGGCTCTGCATGTAGGAATATTGCGCCGCCACCGTCGCGACGTCGCCCTTGTGCAGGTATTCGAGCGTCGCGATCGCGCCGGGGTCCATGAAGCCGGTGCCGGTGGGCAGCGCCAGCAGGAGCACGTCCCGTTCGAACCCGCCGACGCGCTTCAGCTCCTCCAGCGCCAGCGTCGCGCGCTCCTCCGCGTCGTCGCCCGAGCCGAGGCCGACGTAGACGCGGCGGGGCTGCGTCGCCGGGCCGCCCCAGAAAGCCTCGATGTCGCTCTGCCGGGTGATCCCGTCGACGAAGCGGCGCCCGTCGCGGCCGAGCGTCGTCCACGGCACGAGCGATTGCGTGCTGCCGGTCTGCCACGGCTCGGTCGGCTTCACCTGGTCGGGCTCCATCAGGCGGTCGAGCGCGGCGTAGGTGGAATCGAGGAAAGCGAAGGCGCCACGCAGCAGCACCCCGTCGACCAGCGCCACCGCGAAGGCGAACCCCGCCGTCAGGCCGATCACCAGCGCCAGCCGCGGCGGCATCACCCGGCGCGAGCGGTGGGCGACGAAGTGGATCAGGCGGCGCAGCAGGTAGGCGACGAGGAAGATCGCCGCCGCCGTGCCGACGGCGACGCCCAGCACCATCTGCGGGTGCGTGCCCTCCACGGGGGGCATCTGCATCAGCTCGCGGATCGCGTTCTGCCAGTCGGTGGTCTTGTAGAGGGTGAAGCCGACGACGGCGATCCCCAGGAGCGCCGCGGCGATGGCCCAGGGTGTGGAGTGCCGGCGCGAAGGCTCGAAAAGCTCCAGCCAGCGCCACAGCATGAGAATCGCCACCGCGACGGCGTAGCCGATGGCGAACACCGCGCCGCCGACGAGCCCCTGCATCAGCGCGTCGCGCGGGACCAGCGAGGGGGTCAGCGAGGCGGCCGCCAGCAGCGAGCCGAGGAGGATGCCGGAGCCCGACAGCACCGGCGGCGGCCATCGCTCCCGGCCCTGCGCCCGTGGTGTTTCGGTGTCCAGGGGCGCGTCGTTCATGGATCGCTCCGGTCTTGCGTTGTCGGTCCGGCTGACGGGGATGTGGGCCGAGCCGCCGATGGGGTAGGCCGGCCCGCGGCGATGACGCATACTGCCGATCGTCCGGCGCGTCACGCGATCCCGCCTGCCGCACGCCGCCCACCCCCAAAAAGCCGCAACCCGGCCGGCCCGCCCAGAGCCGCCTGAAAGAGATTTGATCCCCGCCCATGACCGAACTGATGGAATGGATTGGCCCGTTGACGGTCGAACAGCGCATTGTGATGGGCATCGCCGCGGTGGTCGCCGTCTTTGCGGTCGCGGTGCTGCTGGTCAGCTTGCTGATCGGCTGGCGCAAGGCGCTGGCGGTCTGCGTCGCGGCGGTCGGCATCGCGGTCGCGGGTCTGTTCGTGATCCCCGTGGGGACCGACGAGCTGACCTCCCACCCGGCGCCTGCGGCGGACTATGCGGCCGGGATGGAGATCTTCCAGAAGAAGCTCCTCGCCTCGCCCGAGCCGCTCAACCCGTTGTGCGAGCCCTACGTCCTGACGCACGGCGCGAAGGTCGCACGGGTGGTGGTGCTGGTCCACGGCGTGTCGAGCTGCCCGCGCGCCTACGTCGACTTCGCGCCCGAGCTGTTCGATGCCGGGGCCAACGTGATCGTCGTGCGCATGCCTCAGAACGGCTATGCCGACCGCGCGAGCGACGCGCTCGGTCGCATCACCGCCGAAGAGCTGGCCGAGTTCGGCGACACCATCGTCGACGCCGCCGTCGGGCTGGGGGACGAGGTGATCGTCGCCGGCATCTCCGCCGGCGGGACCATCACCGGCTGGGTCGCGCAGAACCGCGCCGACGTCGACCGCGCCGTGTTGATGGCGCCCTTCTTCGGCCTCGGCGGCACCAACCGGTGGACCAACGAGGCGGCGATGCGGGCGATGCTGGTCGCGCCCGACTTCACCATCTGGAAGGACCCCGCCCAGCGCGAGAACTTCACCGGCGGCATGGCCCACGCCTACGTGCGCCAGTCGACCCGCGGGACGGGACAGATCATGCGCCTGGGTGCCGCGGTGAAGCGTCAGGCCGCCGAGACGGCACCGGCGGCGGGCGACATCGTCGTCATCACCAACGCGGCCGACACCGCCGTCTCCAACGCGGTGACCGACAGCGTGGTCGCCGCGTGGGTGGCGGACGGCGCGAACGTCACGACCTACACCTTCCCCGCGCGCTACGGCCTCGGTCACGAGCTGGTCGACCCGGAGGAGCCCGGCGCCGACCCCGCGCTGACCTACCCCGTCATCCTGCAGCTGATCGACGATCCGGCGGGCTTCGACCCGTCGACGGTGGGACGCGCCGCCGACTGACGCACGCCGGGCCCACCGCCGCCGCGGTCCCGATCAGGTCAGTACGATGATCAGGACGATGATCAGCGCGGCGGCGGTGATGAGGGAAATGTGCGGCAGGCGCATGGCAGTGTTCTCCGGTTCGGGGAGCAAACACCCCTGCTTGCGCTGGCGTTCCGGCCATCACGCACCACTTATAGGCGACGACAGCGCTGGCATGCGCGTTTAGGGGCTGGTTTTCGGCGCCGGACCGTGGCAGTCAGCGCCCTCACGCCCCCAACATCGGCCGCTTCATGACCACAGCTCCCCGCGCGCTGCGCAACGTCGCGATTATCGCGCACGTCGACCACGGCAAGACGACACTCATTGACGTGCTGCTCCGTCAATCCGGCGCCTTCCGCGAGAACCAGAAGGTGGCCGAGCGCGTCATGGACTCCAACGCGCTGGAGATGGAGCGCGGCATCACCATCCTGGCGAAGGTGACGTCGATCGAGTGGGAGAGCGCGGCGACCCCGCCGACCCGCATCAACATCGTCGACACCCCCGGCCACGCCGACTTCGGCGGCGAGGTGGAGCGCATCCTCAACATGGTGGACGGCGCGGTCATCCTCGTCGACGCCGCCGAGGGGCCGATGCCGCAGACCAAGTTCGTGCTCGGCAAGGCGTTGCGCATGGGCCTGCGCCCCATCGTGGCGATCAACAAGATCGACAAGCCGGAAGAGCGGCACGAGGAAGTGGTCGACATGGTGTTCGACCTGTTCGACGCGCTGGGGGCGGACGACCAGCAGCTCGACTTCCCGATCGTCTACGGCTCGGCCAAGAACGGTTGGATGAGCCTGGACCCGAAGCAGGCCGGCGAGCCGAGCATGGGGCCGCTGCTCGACCTCATCGTCAAGCACGTGCCCGAGCCGCGCGTCGAGCCGGGGCCCTTCCGCATGCTGGCCACCACCATCGAGGCGGACAACTTCCTCGGCCGCATCCTCACCGGGCGCATCACCTCCGGCACCATCAAGCCGAACCAGACCGTCAAGGTCCTGGGTCGCGACGGCAGCATCGTCGAGACCGGGCGCGTGTCCAAGGTGCTGGCCTTCCGCGGCATCGAGCGTCAGCCCATCGAAGAGGGCCGCGCCGGTGACATCGTCGCCATCTCCGGCCTCCTGAAGGGCACCGTCGCCGACACGCTGGTCGACCCCTCGGTGACCCGGTCGATCCCGGCCGAGCCGATCGATCCGCCGACGCTCGCGATGACTTTCCGCGTCAACGACAGCCCGCTCGCCGGCACCGAGGGCGACAAGGTGCAGTCGCGCGTCATCCGCAACCGGCTGACGTCGGAGGCGGAGGGCAACGTGGCGCTGCGCGTGACCGACACCGAGGGCGGCGAGGCCTTCGTGGTCGCCGGCCGCGGCGAGCTGCAGCTCGGCATCCTGATCGAGACGATGCGCCGCGAGGGCTTCGAGATCGGCGTCTCGCGTCCGCAGGTGGTGATGCAGAAGGCGGCCGACGGCACCACGCTGGAGCCCATCGAAGAGGTGACGATCGACGTCGACGACGAGCACTCCGGCACCGTCATCCAGAAGCTCTCCGAGCGGAAGGCCGACCTCGTCGAGATGAACCCGTCGGGCGCCGGGCGCACGCGCATCATCATGCACGCCCCCACGCGCGGCCTCATCGGCTACCAGGGCGAGCTGCTGTCGGACACGCGCGGTACCGGCATCCTCAACCGCGTGTTCCACGAGTACGTACCGCACAAGGGCGCGATCCCGACCCGCCACACCGGCGTCCTCATCTCCAACGGTGACGGCGACGCGGCGGCCTACGCGATGTTCAACCTGGAAGACCGCGGCCCGATGTTCATCGATCCGGGCATCAAGGTCTACCGCGGCATGATCATCGGCGAGCACACGCGGGGCAACGACCTCGAGGTGAACGTGATCAAGGGCAAGCAGCTGACCAACGTGCGGGCGTCCGGCAAGGACGACGCGGTGAAGCTGACCCCGCCGATCCGCATGAGCCTGGAGCGTGCGCTCAGCTACATCAACGACTTCGAGCTGGTCGAAGTGACGCCGAAGAACATCCGCCTGCGCAAGGTCCACCTCGACCCGAACGACCGCAAGAAGGCCGAGCGGGCCGCAGAGACGGCGTAACGGACCGGATCGGCCGTGAGCGCAGCACCGATCCGGCTCGCCGTCGCCAGCCTCGGCGCCATCGGCATGGCGGTGGTCGAGGCGGTCCAATCCGGCCGCCTGCCGGGGTTCGAGATCGCGGCCGTCTCCGCGCGCGACCTCGAGGCGGCGCGGGCGCGCCTCGCTCCCGTCGCGTCGGATGTGCCGGTGGTGCCGATCGCGGCGCTGGAGCCCCTGGCCGACATTGTCGTCGAGTGTGCGCCGGCCGCCCTGTTCGGCGAGATCGTCGGCCCCTTCGTCGCCGGCGGCAAGCGCGCGGTGGTCCTGTCCGTCGGCGCGCTCCTCACTCATGACGATCTCGTCGCCACCGCCGCGCGCACCGGGGGGCAGATCATCGCCCCGTCCGGCGCACTCCTGGCGCTCGACGCGGTGACCGCCGCCGCCGAGGGCGAGATCCGCTCCATCACCATGGTGACGCGCAAGCCGGTGAGCGGCCTCCTCGGCGCGCCCTACCTCGCCGAACACGGGATCGACATCGCCGGCGCGACCCGGCCGGTGCGCGTCTTCGCCGGCAGCGCGCGCGAGGCGGCGCGGGGCTTCCCCGCCAACCTCAACGTCGGCGCCGCGCTGGCGCTGGCCGGCATCGGGCCGGACCGCACGACGATCGAGATCTGGGCCGACCCGGCGCTGACGCGCAACACCCATCGCATCGAAGTGGACGCCGACTCGGCGAGCTTCTCGATGGCGATCGAGAACATCCCCTCGGACAATCCGAAGACCGGGCGCATCACCGCGCTCTCGGTGCTGGCGGCACTGCGCAAGATGACCGCGCCGCTGCGTATCGGCACCTGATACCGCCCGCCGTCAGACCGGCGCGAACCGCTGCGACAGCGATTGGCGGATGCGGTCGACGAATCGCGCCGCCGCGACCGACAGCGTCCGCCCCTTGAGCTGGCGCAGCGTCAGCATGCCCGGCGTCAGGTCCCGCTCGGCGATGGGGACGGCGACGATCGGCCCGTCCGCTTCGGGCGGCGGCGCGCCGATGGGGATCTGGATCGCCACCGCGTCCGTGCAGGCGACGTGCGCCTTCAGATACTCGAACGAATTGCTCTCCAGGTAGGCCGGCACGGCGAGCCCCTTGCGCGCCATCGAGCGGTCGAACAAGCGCCGCCCCTCGAAGCTGCGGTGGGGGAGGGCGAGCGGGTAGTCCAGCACCTCGCGCAGCCGCACCTCGGCCCGTCCCGCCAGCGGGTGGCCCCGTGCGACGATGGCGGCGATGTCCTGCCGGACGGCGGCGATGGTGTCGATCGTCGGCAGGTCGTCGACCCCGTAGACGATGGCGAGGTCGACCGAGAAGTCCTCCACCGCGCTGGTCGCCGCGATGTGGTCCAGCACGCGCACGTCGAACGTCACCTGCGGGTAGAGCGTTCGGTAGGCGGCGATCTCGGCCGGCAGGAAGTAGGGCGCCAGCGCCTGACTGCAGGCGATCGCCACATGGCCGCGCCGCACGCCGGCGAGATCGGCGAGGCGCGAGCGCAGCCGCTCCGTCCCGGCGAACTCCTCGCGGATGTGGTGCAGCACCAATTCGCCCGCCGCGTTCAGCCGCACACCGGTCGCCAGCCGCTCGAAGATCGGCTGGCCCAGCTCGTCCTCGAATGCGGCGACGCGGCGCTGCACCGCGGACGGGGTCAGCGCCAAGGTCTCCGCCGCGCGGCGGATGGAGCCGGTCCGCGCGACCGCGTCGACGACGCGGTAGGTGGTGAGGTGGCGCATCGGGTCCCATAGCGTTGCGTTTTTCTCAACGGACTGGCGAAATCATAGCACACGACAGCAACGCTGGCGCAGTCCATGGTCCGCACCATGGACGCACCCCGCCCCCGCCCGCACTGGAGCCGCGACCGCTGGACCGCCGAGGGCGCCGTCACGCGGCTGACGCGTGAGCGGCCGGCGCCGCGCCCGGTGCGGTTCGCGGCACGCCCCGGCCCGGTCGAGATCGACCTGACTCGCACCGCGCTCCTCATCGTCGACATGCAAAACGACTTCCTCCACCCCGAGGGTTGGTTCGCGGCCGCGCGCGGGGTGGACGTGTCGGGCCTCGCCGCGCCGATCGGCGCCGTCAATGCGCTGGCGGCGGGCCTTCGCGCGGCGGACGTGCCGGTGATCCACCTCAATTGGGGCGTGCGGGCGGACGTCGCCAACTTGCCGCCGACCGCGCTCGACAAGGCGAGCGGTTGCGGCGCCGGGCCGGCCTATGGCGACGCCGGGCGCAACGGACCGGTGCTCGTCGCCGGAACGTGGGGCGCCGCCACCGTCGACGCGATCGCCGCCGCGCCGCAGGACATCCACGTCGCCAAGCACCGCCTCTCCGGTTTTCGTGACAACGAACTCGCCGCGATCCTGCGCCGGCTCGACGTGACGACCGTGCTCTACGCCGGTGTCAACACCGACCGGTGCGTTTTCGCCACCCTCATGGACGGCGCCTTCGAAGGCTTCGACCCGATCCTCGTCACCGACGCCGCGGCCACCGTCGCGGACCCCGCGGTGGAGGGCGCCGTCCTCACCCTCGTCGAACAGCTCTACGGCTTCACCGCCCGGAGCGATGCGATCCTCTCCGCACTTACCGCCGCCTCATAGAAGGACGAAGGCCCCATGCGCATCACCCGTCGCAACCTCCTCAAGACGTCCGCGGCCGCAGGGCTCGTGGGCGCCGCCGGCTTCCCCGCCGGCCTCTCCGCCCAGGAGCAAACCAAGCTCTCCATGATCCTCAACTGGCGCTACCAGGGCCCGCAGGCGTGGTTCTTCCTCGCCCAGGACAAGGGCTACTTCGAAGAATACGGCCTCGAGATCCAGATGGATCAGGGCAACGGCTCGGGCGCGGCCGTCGGCGCCGTGGCGTCCGGCTCGTACGACACCGGCTTCGGCGACGTGAACGCGCTCATCCAGCTCGCCGCGGAGAAGCCGGAGGAGGCGCCGATCTGCGTCTACCAGATGTACAACACGCCCCCCTTCACGGTGGCGGTGCTCGCCTCCAGCGAGATCGAGAGCGCCAAGGACCTCGAGGGCAAGCACCTCGGCGGGGCGGCGAACGACGGCGCGCTGAAGCTGTGGCCCGCCTTCACCCAGGTCGCCGGGCTCGACACCTCGGGCGTCGAGATCACCAACTTCGCGCCCAACCTGCGCGAGCAGATGCTCAAGTCCGGCCAGGTGGACGGCGTCTTCGGCTACGTCAACACGATCCGCTTCTCGGCCAAGCTCTCCGGCATGAACCCGGACGAGGAAATCCGCTTCATCTCCTTCGGCGACTACGGGATGGACCTCTACTCCAACGGCATCATCGTGCCGAAGAAGCTGACCGAGGAGAACCCGGAGGCCGTGCGCGGCCTGGTGCGCGCCATCAACAAGGGCATCGCCGACACGCTCGCCGACCTCGACGCCGGGATCGCCGCGGTGGTCGATCGCGAGCCGCTGATCAACGCGGCGATCGAGAAGGAGCGCCTCGTCGCCACGCTCGCCGACGAGATGAACCACCCGGAAGTCGCCGAGTTCGGCCTCGGCAACATCGACCCCGAGCGCTTCCAGAAGGCGATCGACATCGTCGTCGAGGCGCGGGGTCTGCCGCGGACGCCGGATATTTCGGAAATCTTCACCCCCGACTTCCTGCCGCCGGAAGACGAGCGGATCTACAAGCTGGTCTGAGACATGGATCTGAAAATGCAAGGCCGGGTCGCCGTCATCACGGGACCGGCCAAGGGCATGGGCGCGGCGATCACCCGCGCCTTCGCCGCCGAAGGCGTCGACCTCGCCCTCTTCGGGCGGGACACCGACGCCATCGCCCCCGTCGCCGAGGAGGCCCGCGCCATGGGCCGCCGCGTCGAAGTCGTGCGCTGCGACGTCACCGACGCGGCGGCGGTGGAGCGCGAGGTCGGGATCGTCGCGGCGACGTTCGGGCGGATCGACATCCTTGTGAACGTCGCCGGCGGCACCGGGCCGATCGGCAAGACCGGCGCCGAGACGAGCCCGGAGGAGTTCGACGAGATCGTCTCGCTCAACATGGGCGGGTCGTTCCACATGATCCGCGCCGTGGCACCCGTCATGCAGCGCCAGCGCTACGGCAAGATCGTCAACGTCGGGGGGACCTTCGGCATGCGCGGCAAGGCAGGACGGCTCGCCTATTCCAGCTCCAAGTGGGGCCTGCGCGGCCTCACCAAGAGCTTCGCGCTGGAGCTGGGGGGCGACAACATCAACGTCAACTGCGTCGCGCCCGGCATGGTCGACGGGCCGCGCTTCCGCACCAAGGTGGTGCCGGAGATGGCGCGGCGCCTGGGGATCAGCGAGGACGAGGCCGCGCAGCGCCACGCCGACGACTACGCGCTGAAGCGCGTCTCGACCGACGAGGACATCGCGAGCGCGACGCTCTTCCTGGCGTCCGATCTCGCCCGGCAGATCACCGGGGTGGACATCCCGGTCGACGGCGGATGGGCGGCGCTGTGAGCGCTTCCGCGCCGTGGGGCGGCGGTTGAGCATGCAGGCGCCGCTCCCCGCCACGCCGCGCACGGTGGCGATGCCCGGCCGCCCGCTGGTGGAACTCGACGGCGTCTCGGTCACCTACGGCCGGGGCAAGTCGGCGACGCCGGCGCTGGCACCCACGGACCTCGAGGTCGACGAGGGGGACTTCGTCGCCCTCGTCGGCCCGTCCGGCTGCGGCAAGTCCACCATCCTGAAGCTCGTCGCGGAGCTGCTGGCGCCGTCCGGCGGACGCATCCTCTTCGCCGGGCGCGAGCTGGGGGCGAACCCTGTGCGCGTCGGCATGGCGTTCCAGTCGTCGACCCTGCTGCCGTGGAAGACGATCCGCGACAACGTCATGCTGCCGCTGAAGATCGTGCAGCCGTTCCGCGCCGAATACCGCGCCAAGCGCCGCGGCGAATTCCGCGAGCGGGTGGACGCGCTGCTGGAGCATGTCGGCCTGATCGACTTCGCGGGCAAGCACCCGTTCGAGCTGTCCGGCGGCATGCAGCAGCGGGCCAACCTGTGCCGCGCGCTGGTCCACGAGCCGGACCTCCTGCTCCTCGACGAGCCGTTCGGCGCGCTCGATCAGTTCACCCGCGAGGAGCTGTGGCTGACGCTGCAGGACCTGTGGGCCGAGCGCCGGTCGACCGTGCTCCTGGTGACGCACGACCTGCGCGAGGCGGCCTTCCTCGCCAACCGCGTGGTCGTCATGTCGCCGCGGCCGGGGCGCATCCTGGAGGACCGGACCATCCCCTTCGCCCGCCCGCGTCACCTCGACGTGACGTTCCAGCCCGAGTTCACCGAGATCGTGCAGGCACTGCGGGCGCTCATCGTGCGCACGCCGACGGGCCGCGCGGGCGGCGCGACATGAGCCCGGTCGTGCGCCGCAAGATCTACTCGGTGATTCTGATCGTCGGCGTCTTCGTCTTCTGGGAGGTGTTCTGCCGGGCGTTCGGCATCTCGTCGCTGGTGTTGCCCAAACCCTCGGAGATCTACACCACCTTCGTGCAGTATGCGCCCGCGATCGCCCCGCACGCCTACCAGACGCTCTACACCACGCTCGTCGGCTTTGCGTTCGGCGTTGCCATCGGGCTGACGCTGGGAGTGCTGATCGGCTCCTCGAAGCTCGCGTTCGACACCGCCTATCCGCTCCTCGTCGGCATCTCGTCGATCCCCAAGGTGGCGGTGGTGCCGATCTTCGTCCTGTGGTTCGGGGCGGGGACGGTGCCGGCGATCCTCACGGCGATGATCATCTGCATCTTCCCCATCGTGGTGAACGTCGCGACCGGGATCGCCACCGTCGAACCGGAGCTCGAGGACGTCATGAAGTCGATGAAGGCGTCCAAGCTCGACATTTTGTGGAACGTCGGCCTGCCGCGGGCGATGCCGTATTTCTTCGCCTCGCTCAAAGTCGCGATCACGCTCGCCTTCGTCGGCTCGGTGATCGCCGAGACGGTCGCCTCCAACCGCGGCATCGGCAACATGATGATGATCGCCTCGTCGTCGTTCAACGTGCCGCTGGTGTTCGCGGGGCTGGCGATCCTGTCGTTCCTGGGCGTCGCGCTCTACGTCGTCTTCTCGCTGATCGAGCGGCGCGTGACCGGCTGGGCGTTGCGAAAGTCCGCCTGACGCCCCCCGCGTCGCACCCCATCGCCGGCCGGCCGTAAGCCGCGCGGACCCCCGTCCGGGCGGCTTACGCATATGAAATTGCATTCGAAGGCTTGCTGACGGGGGCATCCTTCGGGCAATATTGTCCGACGGTATGCAGAATACATTATGCAGGGCCGACAAAAAAAGAACGACAGGGAAGAACGACCATGAAGATGAGAACGATGGCGCTCGGCGCCACGCTGGCCGCCGCGCTCGCCACCGGCGCCAGCGCCGAAACGCTGCGCTTCGGTCACTACGCCAACACCAGCGACACGCCGCACAAGGCGGCCGAGATGTTCGCCTGGATCGTCGA
Source organism: Acuticoccus sp. I52.16.1 (assembly GCF_022865125.1). Lineage (NCBI taxonomy): Bacteria > Pseudomonadati > Pseudomonadota > Alphaproteobacteria > Hyphomicrobiales > Amorphaceae > Acuticoccus > Acuticoccus sp. I52.16.1. The sequence goes on from NZ_CP094828.1 coordinate 4,265,767, forward strand.
CAACATGACCGGCGGCGATCTCACCGTCGAAATCTACCCGGCGGGCGAGCTGGGCAACTCCGCCAACTCGCTGCAGGGCGCTCGCCTCGGCACCATCGACATCACGGTGACCGGCAACCCCTATTTCACCTCCTTCGCCCCGCAGGTGAACGTCCTCGACCTGCCGTTTCTGTTTGAATCGCCCGAGCACGCCTACCGCGTCCTCGACGGGGAGGTGGGCGAGGAGCTGATGACCTCCATCAACGAAGTCGGCCTCCAGGGGCTCGCCTTCTGGGAGATCGGCTTCCGCAACCTCACCAACAACGAGCGCCCGATCAACACCCCCGCGGACCTCGAGGGGCTGAAGCTGCGCACCACGCCGAACCCGGCGCACATCGAGGCGTTCACGATCCTCGGCGCCAACCCTGCGCCGATGCCCTTCGCCGAACTCTACAGCGCGCTCCAGACCGGCACCGTGGACGGGCAGGAGAACCCGACCACGCACATCTACCACTCCAATTTCCACGAGGTGCAGAAGTACCTCTCGATCACAGAACACGCCTACACCGCGGCGCCGCTGGTGATGAACCAGGCGAAGTTCGACGGGCTGCCCGAGGACCAGCAGGAGGCGCTGAAGGTCGCCGGCAAGATCGCCGCCGCCTACGAGCGTGAGCTGAACCGCGTGCTCGAGACCTCGAGCCTGGAGGCGATGAAGGCCGCCGGGGTCGAAATCGTCATGGAGCCGGACGTCGCCGCCTTCCGCGAACTCGTCGCCGAGAAGACGCGCGCGATGTACGCCGAGAAGTTCGGCGACGATCTGCTCGTGAAGATCGACGCGCTGGCGCCCTCCGCGCAGTAACCCGGTGATCCCCCGCATCGAGTGGGCGGCGACGTGGCTCTGGCGCGTCGCCGTCGCGGGCCTGATGCTCGCCATCACCGCGATCACGATCGCGCAGGTGGTGGCGCGCTACGGCCTCAACAATTCCATCGTCTGGGGGGAGGAGCTGAACCGGCTCCTCTTCGTGTGGCTGATCGTCCTGGGGGCGGCCGGCGCCGACCACATGCGCATCGGCCTCCTGGCCGACCGGCCGGCGCTGAAACGCCCGCTCGGCATCGTCGCCGCGGTGGGCGCGCTGGGCGCCATCGCGCTGCTGGCCTGGGGCGCGTTCAAGCTCCAGTCGATGTTCGCGTTCGACCGCTACGTCACCCTCGACCTTTCCAAGTGGTGGTACTTCGCCGCGCTCACGGTGGGCGGTTCGGTCTGGGCCATCGCCATGGTCTGGCGTGAGGTCGTCCACCCCGGAGGCGGCGCACCGCAATGATTGCACTCATTCTGGTCGGGACGATGGTCGTCCTGGCGCTGCTGGGCGTGCGCCTCGTCTTCGCCATCCTGATCGCCTCGGTGGTGACGCTGCTGGTCTACCGGCCCAACATCCCGTTCGCGGTGGTGGCGCAGCAGTTCCTCTCGGGGCTCGACAATTTCCTGCTGCTGGCGGTCGCCTTCTTCTTCCTGGCGGGCGAGCTGATGAACCGCGGCGGCGTCACCCGGCGGATCGTGGCGTTCGCGCAGACCTGCGTCGGGCATGTCCGTGGCGGGCTGGGGCACGTCAACGTGCTTTCCTCGGTGTTCTTCTCCGGGATTTCCGGCTCCGCCGTCGCCGACACCGCGGCCGTCGGCTCGGTGATGATCCCGGCGATGGAAAAGTCCGGCTTTTCGCGCGGGTTCGCCGCCGCCATCACGCAGACGTCGAGCGTCATCGGGCCGATCATCCCGCCCTCAATCCCGATGATCGTCTACGCGGTGCTGGCGCAGGTCTCGGTCGGCAAGATGTTCCTCGCCGGCATCGTGCCGGGGCTCGTCGTCGCGCTCTGTCTGATGGTGGTGGTCTACGTCATCTCCGTCATCCGCAACTACCCGTCCGACCCATGGGCCGGCTTCCGCGCCATCTTCCGGGCCGGGGTCGGCGCGCTGGTCGCGCTGCTGACGCCGGTGATCATCGTCGGCGGCATCCTGGGCGGCGTCATGACGGCGACGGAGGCTGGCGCGGTGGCGGTCGTCTACGCGTTCGTCATCGGCAAGTTCTGGTTCCGCGAGCTGACCTTCGGCGACTGCTTCATGGCCCTCGTTGAGGCGGCGAAGGGGACGGCGACCGTCCTCGTCATCGTCGGCGCGTCGGCCTTGTTCGCCTGGATCGTCGCCGACCTCAAGGTCTCGCGCATGGCGGCCGAGGCGATCTTCACCGTCACGACCGACCCGTTCTGGGTGCTCGTCCTGGTGATGCTCTTCGTCCTGGTGATCGGGCTCTTCCTGGATCCGCTCGCCGCGCTCGTCATCGTCGTGCCGGTGTTCCTGCCGACCATGGTGAGCCTCGGGATCGATCCGATCCACTTCGGCGTGCTCATCGTGCTCAACCTGATGATCGGGCTGACGACGCCGCCGGTCGGGTACCTCATCTACCTGTCGGCCTACATCGCCAAGGAGCGGCCGGAGGTGGTGATCCGCGAGAGCCTGCCGTTCCTCGCCGCGCTCATCGTGGCACTGCTCATCTGTCTCGTCTTCCCGGCCGTCGTGTTGACCCTGCCGGGTCTCTATAAGGGCTGAACGCTCATGAAGATCTACGATCTCTCCATGCCGATCGACGAAGGCCACCTGCGCTGGCCGGTGGAGCGCCTGAAGAAGGGCGACTTCGCCGCCGGCGACCTTTTCGAGGTGAGCGGAATCAGGACCACCTGCCACGGCTTCACCCATGTCGACGCGCCGCGCCACATGGTGCCGGGCGGCGACACGCTGGACGCGCTGGATCTGTCGCGCGTGTGCGGCCCCGCCGCGGTGATCGACCTTACCGACATTCAGCCCAACGAAGAGGTGACGGCCGCCCGCCTCGCCGAGCGCGCGGGACACCTGGAGCGCGGGCAGATCGCGATGTTCCGCTCCTGCTGGGACGAGCAGCGCGACTGGAACGACGCCTCGTTCTGGCGCGACGCGCCGTACATGTCGCGCGAGGCGTCGCAGTGGCTGCTGGAGCGGGGGCCGACCGCGGTCGCCTTCGACTTCCCGCAGGACTACACGATCCGCCTGATGCTGGACGGAGAGATGCGCCCGATCCCCGAGCACGTCACCCACGACGTGCTCCTGCGCAACAAGGTGACGCTGATCGAGTATCTGGTGAACACGCGCCAGGTGACGACGCCGACCACCTTCCTCAGCGCGCTGCCGATCCGCTACGCGGGGTCCGACGGCGCGCCGGCCCGCGTCGTCGCCATCGACATGGGCTGACGAGGTGGCCCGGCCGGGTCGACCCTCGGCCGGACCCGCGTCGCCTCAGGGGTGAAAGCGGGACCAGGCGCGGCCGAAGCCGGCGGCGATGTCGCCCCAGGCAGCCTCGAAGTTGGTGCGGTGCTTCTCCCATTCGGCGTAGGAGCTGTCGGTCAGCTCGCGCATCTGCTTCTGCGCCTGGTCGGCGTGCGCCCGCATCTCGATCAGCTGCCGCTCGTATTCCTCACGGGCGGACTGCGACGCGGCCTTCATCTTCGCCTCGGTCTTGCTGATCTGCTCGTTCCATTCGTCGAGCTTGCTCTTGGCCGCTTCGATATAGTCGTCTCGCGACTGCATGTGTGTCCCCCCTTGTTGTGTCGTCCCGGGTGCCGGCGCGCACGCGCGTGCGCCTCCCTGCGGTGTGAGCTTGTTGATCACACCATGAAACGTCAACCGTACTCGGCGGCCCCGGCCCGTGCGGCACATGCCGCGGGGGCTACCGTTCCGCGCGACGGCGAGCTAGGTCGAGGGCGTGAACCGACGTTCCATCGGCTCGCGCCGAAGAACGGGCGCGGGCCGGTGGCCGAAGTTGAGGCGTATCGATGGCGGCAATATTCATCCACGTAGGCTACGGAAAGTGCGGCTCGACGGCGATCCAGCGGTGGCTGGAGCAGAACGCCGGCGAGTTGCGCGGCGAGGGCGCCTTCGTGTGCGGGACCTTCTTGCAGCACTGTCCGAATGCACCGTACCGCTCGGTCCCCGAAATGGTCCGTGCGATGCGCGACGCGCCGGATACGCCCGACACCATCCACGACGCGCTGGCCGCCGCCGCGACCGAGAAGTCGCCGGTGATCTGGTCGGTCGAGACGCTGCAACGGCGTTACGGGCTGATGACCCCGATCATCCGCCGGCTGAAGGAGGCGGGACACGACGTGCGCGTGGTGGTCTATTTGCGCAACCATGCCTCGTGGCTGCTGTCGGCCTACGCGCAGTGGGGGATCAAGCATCCGACGTCGCGGCGCAAGGAAGCCCCCTTCATCATGAGCTTCGAGGAGTTTGCCGAGCACCGCAGCGCGGACCTCGACTATCTCTCTGTGCTGGCCAACTGGGAGGCGACGGGGGCCACGGTCATGCCGCGCTCCTACGACGCGCTGGACGACGTGGTGGACGACTTCGCCCGCGTGGTCGGCCTCACTGGGCGCAACGACGGCAGACGCGCCAACCCGCCCTTGCAGACCTCGACCCTGGCGCTGCTGAAGGGGTTGCAGAGCGTGCGCCGCGCGCCGGCGACGATCGGCAGCTTCGAGAGGATGCTGCGCAACGCCAAGCTCGCCGACGCGGGGATCGCGGAGGCCTCCGTCGATCTCGTCGCGCTGGACGAGGCGGAGCTGAACGCCCTGCACGCCACCTTCGCGGCGCAGCGCGAGGTGCTGCGCGAACGCTACGGCGTCGACCTCGACGAGACCGCGCCGCGCAACGTTCTGGCGCGCGACAACCCCTCCAACGACGACCTCGTGGCGATCCTGTCGCTGGTGTGCTTCTCGCTCCACGAGCGCGTGGAGGCCCTGGAAGCGGCCCTCGCGGCGCGAACCTGAGAGCCGCGCCTCTCGGCCGCGGCGGGCGGGCGCGACGCGTGTCCGCCGGCGACGCGGCGCGATCGCCCCGCGGCGCGATCGGCCCGGGCGACTGGGGGGGGGGGGCGACTGTGCGGAGACGACCGCCGGCCGGGGTGGGGAGCGCATCGCGAGCCCGAGCCGGCGCCGAGGGGCGTCTGCGTTGGTGGGAGGGGATCTGCGGACGACGCTGCCTGCGCGGGGGGGCGCCGGGCGGCGGCGTGATCGACGATGTCCGTCGGGGCGGGTGGTTGGGAAACCTCAAACGATGTGGAGAGGTCTGGTAGGCGCACACGGACTCGAACCGTGGACCCGCTGATTAAGAGTCAGCTGCTCTACCAACTGAGCTATGCGCCCCAACCAAGGCCGCTGACATAGGCCGTCTTTGAGGGGAGGTCAACCGGGGCAAAGCACGTTCGTCCCGCAAATCCGGTGGGTGGCTTGCTCATCCACCGGCATAGCGGCCATGCAGTGCCCCGCGCCTACAGCCCCGAGATCGCTCGGGCGAAATCCTCCGCCTTGAAGGGGGCGAGATCGTCGATCCCCTCGCCGATGCCGATGAAGTGGATCGGCAATTGGTGCTTGGCGCCGATCGCCACCAGGATGCCGCCGCGCGCCGTCCCGTCGAGCTTGGTCATGACGAGGCCGGTGACGCCGACCGTCTTGCCGAAGATCTCTACCTGGTTCATCGCGTTCTGCCCGGTGGTGGCGTCGAGCGTCAGCAGGACGGCATGCGGCGCGTCCGGATTGCGCCGCTTGATCACGCGAACGATCTTTTCCAGCTCGGCCATCAGCTCGGCGCGGTTCTGCAGGCGGCCGGCGGTGTCGATCAAAAGGACGTCGGCATCGCTCGCGGCGTCGAGCGCCTCGTAGACGAGGCCGGCGGCGTCCGCCTTGGGAGCGCCGGTGATGACCTTGGCGCCGGACCGCTCGCCCCAGATCTCGAGCTGCTCCACGGCGGCGGCACGGAAGGTGTCACCCGCGGCCATCACCACGCGCTTGCCGGCCGCGGCCTGCTGGGCTGCGATCTTGCCGATGGTGGTGGTCTTGCCGGTCCCGTTGACGCCGACGACGAGGACCACGAACGGCGCCGCTCCGGTGATCTCGAGCGGCCGGGCGAGGGGGGCGAGCACCTTCTCCACCTCGTCCGCCAGAACCTCCTGCAGCTCGTCCGCCTCGATCCCGCGGGCGTAGCGGCCGGTCGACAGCCGGTCCGTGATCGCCATCGCCGTGTCGACGCCGAGATCGGCCTCGATGAGGATGTCCTCGAGGTCCTGGAGCGAGGACGCGTCGAGCTTCTTCTTGGTGAAGAGACTGGAGACCTGGTCGCCGAGCCGGTTGGACGAGCGGCCGAGCCCCTTGCGCAACCGCGAGAACCAGCCGCCCTTCGCCTCCTCGTCGGACGCCGGCGCGGAAACCGCAGCGGAAGCCGGGGTCGGAGCGGGGGCCGGCGCGGCGGCGGGTGGGGTGGGATCCTGCGCGCCGGCGGCCGGGACGCTCGCCGCTTCGGCGGTCGCGCCGTCGTCCGGCGCGGCCGGCTGCGGCTCGGCGGGGGCCGGAGCGGCCGGGATCGGCGCCGGGTGCGTCTCGGCGGCCTCGGGCTTGGGCTCGGCCGACTTGCGGCGGCCGAAGCCCCAGAACGAACGACGCTCGCTCATGCCGCTTCGGCCATCGCCGCGACGCGCAAGGTCCCGTCGACCACGTCCCGCACCCTGCCGCGCACGAAGCTGCCGGGGGCGACCTCATCCTCCACGCGCGTCGGCAGGTAGGTGGCGGTGCGCCCGCGCCCGTCGTCCTCGACCAGCACCTCGACTTCGGTGCCGAGCGTCGCGGCGAGGGTCCTCGCCATCGCCGCCTCCGCCGCCTCGCGCAGGCGCGCCGCCCGCTCCTTCACCACTTGGCGGGGGAGCTGGGGCATGCGCGCGGCCGGTGTCCCGGCGCGGGGCGAGAAGGGGAAGACGTGGACATGGGAGAGGCCGCAATCCTCGATGATGGCGAGGGTGTTCTCGAACATCGCCTCGGTCTCGGTCGGGAAGCCGGCGATGATGTCGGCTCCGAAGGTGGTCTCGGGGCGGCGGGCGCGCACGTCGGCGCAGAAGGCGACCGCGTCGTGGCGCAGGTGGCGGCGCTTCATGCGCTTGAGGATCATGTCGTCGCCCGCCTGCAGCGAGAGGTGCAGATGCGGCATCAGGCGCGGCTCGGAGGCGAACACGTCGAGCAGGGCCGGGTCGGCCTCGATCGAATCGATGGACGACAGGCGCAGGCGCGGCAGGTCCGGCACCAGATCGAGGATCCGCGACACGAGGTCCCCCAGCTTCGGCGTGCCGGGAAGATCGGGCCCGTAGCTCGTCAGGTCGACGCCGGTGAGGACGACCTCGCGGTGCCCCGAGTCGACGAGGCGCTGCACCTGGTCGACCACGCGGCCCATCGGCACCGAGCGGGACGGGCCGCGGCCGTAGGGGATGATGCAGAAGGTGCAGCGGTGGTCGCACCCGTTCTGCACCTCGACGAAGGCGCGGGTGCGGGCCGCGAACGCGTCGACCATGTGCTCGGCGGTCTGCGCCAGCGCCATGACGTCGCTCACGACGACGCGTTCGTCGCGGTTGAGGCCCTGCCAGAACCCGGGCGAGACCTTTTCGCCGTTGCCGGCGACGTGGTCCACCTCGGCCATGGCGGCGAAGGTGCCGGGCTCGGTCTGCGCGGCGCAGCCGGTGGCGACGATGGTCGCGTTCGGGCGCTCGCGGCGGATCCGGCGGATGGTCTGGCGGGCCTGGCGTACGGCTTCGGCCGTCACCGCGCAGGTGTTGATCACGACGAGATCGTCATGGCCGGCGGCGCCGGCGAGCGCGCGCACGTTCTCGCTCTCGAGCGCATTGAGGCGGCAGCCGAAGGTCACGACGTCGATAGGGGCGGGCTTTGTCTTCACGGGGAAGATATGCGCCGGACCACGTGGCCTTGCAACCTGATGTGAGCGCGGGTCGGCTTTGCGGCACTACAAAATGACTTGCGCCTCGCCCGATGTGACAGCACCATCGACCCATGAGCACTGCGGCGATTGCTATACGAACTGCGAAAGCGACCGATGCGCCCGGCCTCGCCGAGGTGCACGACCAAGCGTGGCGCTTCGCCTATCGCGGGATTCTCCCCGGCGTCGAGCTGGAGCGGATGATCTCCCGCCGCGGCCCCACCTGGTGGCACAAGGCGATCACCCGGCGCGTGCCCATCGTGGTGCTGGAGAATGGCGGGCTCGTGCGCGGGTACGTGACCTACGGCGGCAGCCGCGTGCGCACCTTGCCCTACCGTGCCGAGGTGTACGAGCTGTACGTCCAGCCCGAATATGCCGGACTCGGGTTCGGCCGGCGCCTGTTCCGCACGGTGCAGCAGCGCCTCGTCCGCCGCGGGCACGACGCACTGGTCGTATGGTGCCTGGCCGACAACGATCCCGCCTGCCGCTTCTACGAGGCGATGGGCGGCCGCCCCGTCGCCGGAGCCGACGAAATGTTCCGCGACGTGAAGGTCGCGAAGGTCGCATACGGTTTCGACCAAGGGGTGCCCGATTCTGACAGTCTCGACTGACGCCGCGTCCTTCGGCGATCTCCCTTTCGCGGTCGATCCGCCGCAGGACGTCAACGTCGTCGTCGTCGCCGCGACCGGCACGCTGCCGCTCAGCCTCGCCGTCGACGGTGCCGGCCGGCTGACCGTCGAACGGCTGTTCCACACCACCATGCGCTGCCCCGGCAACGTCGGTCTGATCCCGCAGACGCAGGGCGAGGACGGCCGGCCCGTCAGCGCGCTGGTGCTGGGCGAGCACGTCCTGGCGCCGGGGATCGTCCTGGGCGCGCGGCCGATCGGCGTCCTCTATGTGAGCGGCGCGGAAGGGGACGAGATGACGCTGTTGTGCGTCCCGGCTGCCCGGCTGACCAACCATTACAACAGCATCGTCAACTACAAGGACATGCCGCGCGCGGACCTGCGGGCGATCGCCAACTTCTTCGTCCACTACCGCGACGTGGAGGAGACGTCGCGGCCGCGCACCTCCGGCTGGGGCGACGTGTCCGAAGCCCACCGCGTCGTCACCGAGGCGGCGGCCCGTTGGATGAAGGCGACGCGCTGAAGCGCACCGCGCCGCTCAGTCCTCGGCGTCGTCGATCGCGTACATGTCGTCGTCGCTGAGGCCGAAGTGGTGGCCGATCTCGTGCACCAGGACGTGGCGCACCACGTCCTCCAGGCTGTCCTCGCCGGTCGCCTGGAAGGCCAGGATGGGCAGGCGGTAGAGCCAGATCCGGTTGGGCATCGCGCCGGTATAATGGTCGACCGCGCCCTGGCTGAGGCCGAGCCCCTCGAAGAGGCCGAGGAGGTCGTCCGGGTGGTCGATCCCCATCTGCGCCAGCACCTCGGGCGTGGCCTCGTCGGCGACCCGCAGCTCGATGTCCCGCGTCATCGCGCGCACCTCGTCGGGAAGCGCCTCGTACTGCGCCCGGGCGAGGCGGGCGAAGGTGTCGGTATCCATCAGCGGGCGGCGGGCACCGCCTCGTGGCGGGTGCCGAAGGTGGCCGAGAGGAGCAGGAGCACCGCCGCGGTGCCGGCGCTGAGGACGTTCCACCCCGCGAAGCTGAGGCCGAACAGGCGGCCCTGCACCTCGGTGCAGCTCACCACCACTTCCTGGTCCAACGCGCCCAGGAGGCCGCCCGGATTATCGAAGATGTCGGCCCCGCCGGCGCCGCCGGCGCAGGTGCTCGGCCCCGGCCAGTAGCCCCATTCGGCGCCGGCATGGTAGACGCCGAGGCCCGCGCTCCAGGCGATCGCGGCCGCGGCCAGCAGGGTCAGCAACGTTGCGAGGCGCGGCAGCGGGCCGCGCAGCGCCAGCGCGGCGAGCGCCAGCGGAATGGCGAGATAGTAGCCGGTGCGCTGCTCGAGGCACAGCGGGCAAGGCTGGAAGCCCTGAAGCTGGAAGGTCCACACCGCCGCGATCGCCACGACCATGACGATCAGCGCCGCGAAGACGAACGCCGAGGAGATGACCCGTCTCATAGGAGCTTCACCGCAATCAGGCCCAGGACGGCCGCCGCGCCCACGAGCGCCAACACCAGCGCCAGCCGTTCCTCGATGAAGGCCCGGATCGGCGGCCCGAACACATAGAGCAGCCCCGCCACCATGAAGAAGCGGATGCCCCGCGCCAGCACGCTCGCCAGCAGGAACACCGGCAACGACAGCCCCGTCGCGCCCGACGCGATGGTGATCACCTTGTAGGGGAAGGGGGTGATCCCGGCGAGGAACACGATCCACGCCCCGTAGCGATTGAAGCGCTCGGTGAAGTCGGCGAACTTGTCGGCATACCCGTAGAAGGCGAGGATCGGCTGGGCCACCGTCTCGTACAGGAGCGAGCCGATGAGGTAGCCGGCCATGCCCCCCACCACCGAGGCGACGGTACACAGCGCGGCGTAGAAGATCCACTTCGAGCGCTGCGATAGGACCATCGGCACCAGCAACAGGTCCGGCGGAATCGGGAAGAACGAGCTTTCCGCGAACGAGACGCCGGCCAGCGCGGGGGTGGCGTGCCGGCTCGCGGCCAGCGCCATGGTCTTGTCGTAGAGCCTCTGGAGCAAGGTCGCCTCAGCTGTAGTCGATATCCGGCCCGAGCGGGACGATTCCCGTCGGGTTTATCGATGGGTGGCTGGTATAATAATGCTGCTTGATGTGAAAATGGTTTGTCGTGTCGCCGAACCCGTCCGCCGCATAGAGCGCTTTCAGGTATCGCCACAGGTTTGGATAGTCCACGATTCGCCGCACGTTGCACTTGAAGTGCCCGTGGTACACCGGATCGAACCGCACCAAGGTCGTGAAGAGCCGGATGTCGGCTTCCGTCAGGCGGTCGCCGACGAGGTAGTCCTTGCCCTCGAGCCGCCCCTCCAGCCAGTCGAGACTGGCGAAGAGCTCCGTCACCGCGGCCTCGTAGGCGCGCTGGTGGCCGGCGAAGCCCGCCTTGTAGACGCCGTTGTTCACCGTGTCGTAGATGCGCGCGTTCACCGCGTCGATCTCCTCGCGCAGCGCCTCGGGGCGGTAGTCGCCCGCCTCGGCGCCGGCCTCGTCGAACGCGCAGCCCAGCATGCGGATCACCTCCGCGGACTCGTTGTTGACGATCGTCCCGCGCTCCTTGTCCCACAGCACGGGGACGGTCACGCGGCCGGTATAGTCCGGATCGGCCGCCTGGTAGACCTCGCGCAGGAAGCGGGCGTGCTTGATCATGTCGGGGATGACGCCGGGCCCGTCCTCGAAGGTCCAGCCGTCCTCGCCCATGTGCCAGTGCACGACGGACAGTCCGACCATGTCCTCCAGTCCCTTGAGGCGGCGCATGATGAGCGCGCGATGGGCCCACGGGCAGGCCAGCGCGACGTAGAGGTGGAAGCGCCCCGGTTCGGCCTTGAAGCCTCCCTCGCCGGTGGGGCCGGCACGGCCGTCGGCGGTCACCCAGCTGCGGAAGTTCGATGCCTTGCGCTTGAACTCGCCGTCGCTGTCGGCAAAGCCCGGCGCCCCGGTGCGCCAGGTCCCATTCAGCATGTAGCCCATCGTCCGTCCCCTCTATCCGAGCCTGACCAGATGGAGCGGGTCGGACACCCCGGCCACCGTCGCGGCCGGAATGTTCGTCCCCCGGCGCCGAAAGCCCTGCTGGCGGGCGAGAGCGTAGGTCTCGGCGGTGGTGAGCGCCATGGTCCCGGCGGTCTTGTTGTGCTTTTCGAGCTTCGCGGCAAGGTTCACGGCGCTGCCGATGACGGTGAACTCCAGCCGCCGCTCGGTACCGACGGTGGCGGCGACCACCGGGCCGGCCACCACCGCGCCGTTGATCGGCAGCGCCCGGTGCCCGTCCGCGGCGAGATCGCCCGACCAGCGCTCGGCCACGTCGACCACGGCGCCCAGCGCGGCCAGCGCGTCCGCCGCGGCGGTCGGCAGCGGGCTCACCGCACCGAAGGTCGCCATCACCCCGTCGCCCAGGAACTTGTCGATCACCCCGCCGTGACGCTCGATGATGGGGATCACCAGGCTCTGATAACGGGTCAGGATGCGCACCGTCTCGGCCGGGGCGAGGGTGGCGGCCAAGGGGGTGAAACCACGCAGGTCCAGCATCAGGATCGCCGCGTCCCGCGCCTCCGCGTCGCCCGCCATCGGCGCCGTGGCCCGGTCGGTGATCGCATCGGCGACGCCGGCCCCGAAGTAGCGCCGCATCTCGCGCGAGGCGGCCCCCTCCCGCACCGCCGTCAGAAGCGTGTAGCGCGCGCGGTAGAGCGTGGCGCCCAGCACCGCCGTCACGGCGATGATGCTGATGAGCTTGTCGGCCTCCGCGCCGATCAGGATGCCGTCGCCCTTCATGTAGGCGACGAACGAGCGGGTGATCGCGTCCGGTCCCATCTGCCAGATCGCCAGCGCCACGATGAGCGCCCAGCCGGCGAACGCCAGCACCCCCTGGGTGATGACGAAGCGCGGGTCGTACCGCAGCGCCCGCACCGCGATGAAGATGAAGATGTGGGTGAAGGTCGGCACCCGCAGCGAGAACGAGGCGGGCTGGTTGTAGCTCATGTGGAACTGCCACAGCAGGGAGTAGAGCAGGACGACGTCCGCCAGCATCGACAGGAGAAGGAACCACCCCGGCAGCCAGCCGCGGTAGGAGAGCACCAGGCGGACCATCGTGAAGATGAAGTAGCTGCCGAGCGCCCAGGGCACCGGCTCGTCCAGCATCGCCGCGTCGACCGGGCGCGGGGCCAGGAAATAGAGGACGGCGAAGGAGATCGTGAGGCCGAGCTGTACCCAGGAGATGGCCCGCTCGGAACGCAGCTCCTCCTGCTCCATCAGCGCGGCGATCCGCGGCGGCAGTCGCTCCATCTCGCTGGGCCGCAGCCCCAGGTGGGTGAAAAGGCTCGATCCGAGCGCGGACATGGCGCCGCCTCCGCTGGCTTTGGGGCCGTACTTCCTTCGGCCTATCAGGAGACGGTCAATTCACGATCGCGACAGGTTCGCGAAAGCGCGCCTGTGCCGCATGGCAGGGCGGGCGATCGCCGCGGCGTTCATGCCCCGACGGCTCAGACCAGGCGCGGGTTGCGCCAGCCCTGCACCCCGTCGACCGTCACCTCGCGGGTCGGGACCGAGAGGATCGCCGGCCGCTCGACCTCCAGCGTCCAGCCGGCGGCGGCGAAGGTCTCCATCACCGCGCCTTCGATCTCGCGGCTGTGGGTGCCGATGACGACGTAGGCCGCGGTGCGCGTCAGCGCCTCGATGCCGGCGGCGACGAGGTCCCGCTCGCCGCCCTGGATGTCGATGTGGACGAGGTCGAACCGGCCGTGCTCGGCGGCGAGCGCGTCGAACGCGATCATCGGCAGCTCGGTGTAGCGGCCGGTCTCGATCGCGGCGGCGTAGGCGTCCGGGTCGGTGGAGAAGACCGGGGCGAGGCCCCAGGTATCCTCGCCCGCCTGCTGCTGCGGAAACGCCGCGGTGCCGGACTGCGCGTGGGCGATGCCGTGGTGCAGCGTGAAGTCCTCGGCGGTGAAGCCGTTGGCCGCCAGCGTCTCCTCGGCGAGGCCGAAGTTGAAGCGGTCCCCCTCCACGCCGACGAGCCGCACCCGCTTGCCGGCGCGCCGTCCGACGACGCCGGTGATGTTCATCCAGCAGCCCCAGCCGCAGCCGAGCTCCAGCATGGTGAAGGTCTCGCCGGCGAGCTCGACGGCGCGGAGCGCGGCCGCGAACTCGGCCGTGTCGGCGTGCCAGTTGCTGGGGATCGGCGAGGCCTCGACCGGCGGGACCTGGGCGACGATGGCGCGGGGGATCACCTTCTCCGGCACCTTCACGCCGAAGGAGTTGACGCGCATCCCCTCCGCCGGGCCGCGCGCGGGGTCGACATGGCGCATCACCAGCGCCTCGCCGTCGAACACCTTGTTGTAGAACACGAACGGCGAGGGGGCGACCGGCGCCCCCAGCCTGCCCTGGAACTCGCCCGATTGCGCCAGGATGCCGACCAGCTCCGCCACCGAGGGGGTGGCGCGGAACTGCTCGACGACGCTCTCGTTCTCGGGCGGGCGCCCCAGCATCGCTTCGAAGACGCCGACGACGGCGTCGCGGTCCAGCACGGTCATCGCAGGCTCAGCGCACCAGGACGTTCTTGAACTGCCAGGGATCGGCGGTGTCGATATCGTCCGGGAAGAGGTGCGGGCGGCCGTCGATGGGCGTCCAGTCGGTGTAGTAGCCCTTCACCGGGCCGAGGTAGGGGAGCTGAACCTCGAGGCAGCGCGCGTGGTCCATCTCATCGGCCTCGACGATGCCGGCCTCGGGGTTCTCCAGCGCCCAGACCATGCCGGCCAGCACCGCCGACGTCACCTGTAGTCCGGTGGCGTTCTGGTAGGGCGCGATGCGGCGCGTCTCCTCGATGGAGAGCTGCGAGCCGTACCAGTAGGCGTTCTTGGCGTGGCCGTAGAGGAGTACGCCCAGCTCGTCGATGCCGTCGACGATCTCGTTCTCGTCGAGGATGTGCTTGACCGGCTGCGCATGGCCGCCGTTGCCGAACATCTCGTGCAGCGACAGCACCGCGTCGTTGGCCGGGTGGTAGGCGTAGTGGCAGGTGGGGCGATATTCCGGGTCGAGGCCTTCGCCGACGGTGAAGTAGTCGGCGATGGAGACGCTCTCGTTGTGCGTCACCAGGAAGCCGTACTGGGGGCCGGGCGTCGGGCACCAGGTGCGCACGCGCGTGTTGGCGCCGGGTTGCAAGAGGAAGCGTGCCGCGCGGCAGCCCGACCCTTCGGGCTGGACGCACATGTTGTCCGGCATCCAGGCCTCGTGCGTGCCCCAGCCGAGCTCGGCCGGCTGCAATCCCTCGGAGATGAAGCCCTCGACCGACCAGGTGTTCCAGAACGCGTCCATGGGCTTGGGTGCCTTGGCGCGCTGCGTGTCGCGCTCGGCGATGTGGACGCCTTTCACGCCGACGCTTTGCATCAGCTTCGCCCAGCCCTCGCGCGTCGTCGGCGCCTCGGTCGCGTGGCCGAGCTCCTTCGCCAGGTCCATCAGGCCCTGCTTGACGAACCAGGAGACCATGCCGGGATTGGCGCCGCAGCAGGAGACCGCGGTGGTGCCGCCCGGGTTGGCGCGCTTCTCGCGCCGCACCGTCTCGCGCAGGTGGTAGTTGGTGCGCGTCTCGGGCTTGGCGTTCTCGTCGAAGTAGAAGCCGGGCCACGGCTCGACCACGGTGTCGATGTAGAGGACGCCGAGCTCGCGGGTGAGCTTCAGGAGGTCGAGCGAAGAGGTGTCGACCGAGAGGTTGACGCAGAAGCCCTGGCCCTCGCCCTTTGTGAGGAGCGGGGTCAGCACCTCGCGGTAGTTCTCGGGCGTGATGGCGAGCTGGATGAACTCGATGCCGCGCTCGTCCAGCAGCCGCTTGTCGGCGTCGGACGGGTCGATCACCACGAGCCGGCTCTTGTCGTACTCGAAGTGGCGCTCGATGAGCGGCAGCGTTCCCCGCCCGATGGAGCCGAACCCGATCATGACGATGGGGCCGGTGATGGTGCCGTGGATCGGCCAGTCGCTCATGAATATCTCCCGCATCTTTGAGGGCGGGACTTAATGCATAAGCGCCGGCCTGGGAACGACCGTTCGTGGCAAAGATGCTCGCGAGCACGAATGAGGCGCGCCGCGCCCGCTCGGCGGCCGGGCGCCGGAGCCGGCTGCCGGCGGCGCGCCGGTCAGGCGGTGGCGACGGCGTGCAGGTCGGCTCGGCGGGGAGTCCCGGCCGTCGGGCCGGCGATCTCGCCGACCGTCGCGGCGGGAGCGGGGCGCACCGTGGTGTCGATCACGGTCTGCGCGGGGGGGAAGACGGTGCCGGGAACGTCGTTGGCCGTGGCGGCGTAGAGCTGCCCCTCGGCATCGGCCTCGACCTCGCCGGGAGCGAGCGTTCCGCTCACCTCGGCGCAACCGATCGAGACGGTGAGGGCGAAGTCCGGCCGGGTGCGCCTGATCGCGGCGTCGATCGCGTCCTGCACGCGCCGCGCGACGGGGAGCGAGTGGAAGAGGTTGGCGTGGGGCAGGATCAGCGCGAAGCGGTCCTCCTCGATGGGGGTGCACACGTCCGAATCGCGCGTCGCCTCGGTGATCGCGGCGGCGGCGACGGCGCGGATCCGGTCCCACTCCTGCGCCGACATCGACCGGCGCAGCGCCGCCGCACCGTCGATCGCGATCATCAGGCAGGTATATTCCTGGCCGAGGCGCTGATACTGGCTCCACTGCTCTTCCAAGTGCTGGCGGAAGGCGGTACGCGGCACGGTGCCGGTGAGCGAGTGGAAGAGGCGCTCCTTGCGGCGTCGGCGGGAGGCTTTGGCGCGGCGGGTCTCGTTGGCGAGCGTCAGGCCGAAGACCAGCGTGCCGAGAGCGGTCCAGAAGGCGATCGAGCTGAGCGATTCGAGGTCGATCTCACCGGCCGGCAGCAGGATCGAGGGCAGGAGCGTCAACGGCGCCAGGACCGCCGAGATGCAGACGGCCCGCTTGTCGATCGGCCACTCGAGCGCCATCCAGATGGCGAGCACCGTCAGGCCGACGAGGACCGGCGCGACGATGGCGAGAAGGTCGGCCATCAATGTGGGGCTTTCGGAGAAAATCGCGACCAGCATCGGCGCGGGCAGCACCACGGCGGCGGTGATCGGCCCGCCGTAGAGCGTGGAGACGAGGAGGAGGGGCGTGTCGACGTCGATCGCGAAGGCGCCGACCTCGAGCGGGGCGATCTGCAACGCGGTGACCACGACGGCGATCAACGTGCCGGAGACGGCCTGACGCAACGGGCCGCCGCCGAACCGGTCGAAGACGAGACCGAGCACGAAGGCGCAAACGATGTAGATGCTGGCGGACAGCATCAGTTGCTGGAACGCGCCGATCATCGGACAGCTCCCCGCTCGGATCGCTAACAGGTCCGCGCGATAGTGGCCGCCGACGCTGGTCCCTGGCTGGGGCCGTGGGCCTCAGTAGCCGTAGGGCGGGTCCGGAATCGACAGGTGCGCCTCGCGCAGGGCGTTCGACCAGGAGTCGCGCACGTGGGCGAAGTAGGGGTCGTGCTCGGTGATGCGCACGTTGACCGTGCAGGCCAGCGCATCGCGCGGCAGGATCATCGCGTCGAGCGGCATGCCGACGGCGAGGTTGGAGCGGATCGTCGAGTCCATCGAGATGAGGGCGATCTTCAACGCCTCGTCGAGCGGGGTCTCGAACGCGACCGAGCGGTCGATGATGGGCTTGCCGTACTTGTGCTCGCCGATCTGCAGGAAGGGCGTGTCCTCGGTCGATTCTAGGAAGTTGCCGGCGCGGTAGATCATGAAGAGGCGCAGGCGCCGCTCGCCGATCTGGCCAGCGACGAGGAGCGAGCAGTCGAACCCGCTGCCGTCCTGGGAGAGGGCCTCGGCGTCGCGCTCGCGCACGGTCCGCACCGCGCGCCCGGCGAACTGCGCCATCTCGAACATGGAGGGGATGGTGTAGAGGGTCTGCACGTCGCCGTCCGGTCCCGGCAGACCCTCCAGCATGTGGTTCACCACCGCCTGGGTGACGGCGAGGTTGCCGGCGGTGGAGATCGCCACGACGCGCTCGCCCGGCACCTCGAAGATCTGCAGCTTGCGGAAGGTGGCGATATTGTCGACCCCGGCGTTGGTGCGGGTGTCGCCGACCATCACGAGGCCTTTGCGCAGGAGGAGGCCGACACAGTAGGTCATCGCGGGCATCCGTTGGGGCTCGAAGGTTGGGCCGCGTGATCTAACCCAAGTCCGCCGCGAACCCTAGCGCGATATTGTGCAGGCTGGCGCCGGGCTCGCGTCAGTCCATGGACTGGGACTGGCTCCCGCCGGGTCCGCTCTGCGTCTGGCGCTGCCGCCCGCTCGGCCCGAACACGCAGTCGACGGTGACCGTGACGTCGAGGACTTCGCCCAGACCGCCGTAGATCGCGCCGCGCAGCGGGGACGCGCTCATCGTGTCGAGACCGACGGCGAGGCGGACATAATGGTCGGTGCCGCACATGCCGACGGTCGGGTCGAAGGAGACCCAGCCGAGATCGGGCAGGTGGATCTCGGCCCAGGCGTGGCTTTCGTGCATCGCCCGCGGACGGCCCTCGACGTACTGGTAGCCGGATACGTAGCGGGCGGGCAGGCCGTCGACACGGGCGGCCGCGATGAGAATGTGGGTGAGGTCCTGGCACACGCCGAGCCCGGATTCCAGCGCGGCCGAGGCGGTGGTCGCGGCGGTGGTGCGACCGGTCTCGTAGGTCATCGATTCGAAGACCATGGTGTTGATCGCGTGCGCCCGGTCGAGCGGCGCGCCGCCGGACTTGGCCCGCGCGGCCGCGGCGAGGTCGCGGATCGCGTCGTCCGGCTCGGTGAGCGGGGTGTTGCGCAGGTAGACCCCGACGGGGAGCCGCTCGGGCGTGCCGGTGACGACGCCGTTGGTCGGCTCGGTGTCGACCGTGCCGGTGGCGGTGATGGTGAGGTTCTCGCCCGGCGACAGGACCGAGAAGGTGTGGACGAGGTTGCCGAAGGCATCCTCCGACCGGCGCAGCGCCGCGTCACCCGAAACGTCGATCCGCCAGGACCGCACCGTCTGGTTGGCGGTCGAGGCCGGCGTCAGGCGCAACAACTCGATGACCGAGTTCGGCGCCTCGTCGTAGCGGTAGTCGGTCTCGTGGCAGATCGAAAGTCGCATAGGCTCCTAGCGCAGGTACTGGGCTTCGATGGTCTCGGACAGCGAGTTGTTCTCCCGGATCGCCCGCTGCAGGAATTCGTGCAGCCCCTCCCGATACATGGCGTCGACCGACGAGTTGGCGAGCCTGGCGTGATAGGCGCGGCCGGCTCGCTGCGAGGGGCCCTGGCGCCCGTAATCGTTGGCGAGATCGTCCAGGAAGTCGAGCGTGAACTTGGCGCAGTTGGCGATGGAGCGTGGCAGCTCTTTGCGCAACGTCAAGAGCTCGGCGACGCGCCAGGGCCGCAAGCTGTCGCGGAAGACCCACTGATAAGCCGTCAGCGCCGAGGCGCCGCGCAGGATCGAGGACCACTGGAAATAGTCCAGCCCGCCGCCGACGGGGTCCGTCTCCGGCAGCAGCACGTGGTACTTCACGTCGAGGATGCGGGCGGTGGCGTCGCCGCGCTCGATGTAGGTGCCGAGGCGGAAGAAGGCGTGCGCGTCGGTGCGCAGCATGGTGCGGAAGGCCGAGCCGTCGAACTTCAGGCACGCCGCCTTCACCCCGTCGAGGAACTCGGTCAGCTGGCGGGGCGACAATTTCTCGTTCTTGTAGCGGCGCAGGTCGAGCCAGGCGTCGTTGATCGCCTCCCACATCTCGCGCGTGATGGCGGTGCGCACCGCGCGGGCGGAGCGCCGGGCGACGGCGATGCAGGAGTAGATCGACGACGGGTTGTCCGCATCGAAGGCGAGGAACTGAATGACGTTGTTGCGGGTCGCTTCGTCGTACCGTTCGCGGAAGAGATACTCGCCGCCGGTGGCGATCATCGCCGATTCCCACTCGTTGGTGGTGCCGCCGTAGGTGGAGGGCAGCGCGGAGAGGCGGGAGGCGACGTCGAGGATGCGGGCGGTGTTCTCGGCGCGTTCGGCGTAGCGGGCGAGCCAAAAGAGGTCGTTGGCAACGCGCGACAGAAGCATCAGGCAAGCTCCGAAAAGATGGGGGACCGCTGGGGGCGTGGGGCGAGCGGACCGGCGCGGCGCAGGTCGGGGCGTCTCGGGCCGGGGCGTCTCGGGCCGGGCTCGCTCATGCCAGCACCCAGGTGTCTTTGGTGCCGCCGCCCTGCGACGAGTTGACCACCAGCGATCCCTCCTTCAGCGCGACGCGCGTCAGGCCGCCGGCGACGGTCTTGATGCCCTTGGATCCGAACAGCACGAAGGGGCGCAGGTCCACGTGCCGCGGCGCGATGCCGCTTTCCACGAAGGTGGGGCAGGTGGACAGGGCGAGGGTCGGCTGGGCGATGAACTCGTCCGGGTCCGCCTTCAGCTTGGCGCGGAACTCCTCGATCTGCTCCTTGGTGGCGGCGGGGCCGACGAGCATGCCGTAGCCGCCCGAGCCCGACACCGTCTTCACCACCAGCTCGGGCAGATGGTCGAGAACGTGCTTCAGCGCCTCCGGCTCACGGCAGCGCCAGGTCGGCACGTTCTTCAGGATCGGCTCCTCGCCGAGATAGAACTTAATGATCTCGGGAACGTAGGTGTAGACTGCCTTGTCGTCGGCGACGCCGGTGCCCATCGCGTTGGCGACCGTGACGTTGCCGGCGCGGAAGGCGGACAGGAGACCCGGCACGCCCAGCACCGAATCGGGACGGAAGGCGAGGGGGTCGAGGAAGTCGTCGTCGAGGCGGCGGTAGATCACGTCGACGCGCATCGCGCCCTCGGTGGTGCGCATGTAGACGACGTCGTCGCGCACGAAGAGGTCGCGCCCCTCGACCAGTTCCACGCCGAGGCGGTCGGCGAGGAAGGTGTGCTCGTAGAAGGCCGAATTGTACTGGCCCGGCGTCAGGATCACCACGTTCGGCTCGCGCATCGCAGTGCGCGGCGCGATCGACTGCAGCGTGTCGAGCAGCTCGTTGGGGTACTGCTCGACCGGCTGGATGACGTGCTCGGAGAAGAGGTCGGGGAAGATGCGCATCGTCACCTCCCGGTTCTCCAGCATGTAGGAGACCCCCGACGGCGTGCGCAGGTTGTCTTCCAGAACGTAGAAGGTGTCGGCGTCGACGCGCACGATGTCGATTCCGCACACCGGGGTGTAGATGTCGTGCGGCACCTTCACGCCGACCATTTCGGGCCGATAGTACGTGTTCTGGTAGACCAGCTCCTGCGGGATGACGCCGGCCTTGATGATCTCGCCGGCGCCGTAGATGTCGGCCAGGAACATGTTCAGCGCTTTGACGCGCTGCTCCAGCCCGCGCGACATGGCGGCCCACTCGGCCGAGGTCAGCACACGCGGCACCAGGTCGAAGGGGATCAGCCGCTCCTCGGCGTCCTGCTGGCCGTAGACGGCGAAGGTGATGCCGATGCGTCGGAAGAGCATCTCCGCCTCGCGCGAGCGCGCCTTGAGCGCCTCGGGCGTGACCCCGTCGAGCCAGGACTTGATGATCTCGTAGGCCGGCCGCGTGGTGTCGCCGGTGCCGTTCATCTCGTCGAAGAAATCAGCCATATGTCTTTCGCGTCAGGGTGAGACTTGAACCGTGGCCGCGGCCGTTTGTTAAATCAAGTGTAGTGCGAGTTTCATTGTTGTGCAGTGGGCACGGGCGATCGTCGTGGCATCGACGTGCCGGCTCGGTGACGATGCGTGCCCGCGCGGGGCCGCTCGTCACGCGCGATTTCTCGTCCGCCGAGTTGCATGGGCGGGGATCGCGTGGGCAACGTCGCGCGTTGGCGATGCAATGCGCGGCGCTGGTGCCGGTGCGACGAGACGAGGCCTATGGAGCTTTTGACCGACCCCGCCGTGTGGGCGAGCTTTGCCACACTCGTCGTCCTCGAGATCGTGCTCGGGGTCGACAACGTGATATTCATTTCCATCGTATCGAACCGCCTGCCGGAGGCGCAGCGCGGCAAGGCGCGCCGCATCGGCCTCATCGGCGCGCTGGTGCTGCGGATCCTGCTGCTGGCGTCGATCGCCTGGATCGTGTCGCTGTCGCAGCCGTTCGTCGAGATCGGCGGGTTCGGCCTGTCCTGGCGTGACGTGATCCTGATCGCGGGCGGCCTCTTCCTGATCTACAAGGCCGCCACCGAGATCCATGCCGAGGTCGAGGGCGAGGAGCACCACGAGGCGGCCGGTGCAGTGCGGGCCGGCATGGCGAGCGTGATCGGCCAGATCATGCTGCTCGACCTCGTCTTCTCGATCGATTCGGTGATCACGGCCGTCGGCGTCGCGGACCACCTGGAGGTGATGGTCGCGGCCGTCGTCATCGCGGTGGCGGTGATGATGGTGGCGGCCGGGCCCATCGCCGCGTTCGTCGCGCGCCACCCGTCGACCAAGATGCTGGCGCTCGCCTTTCTGGTGATGATCGGCATGGCGCTGGTGGCCGACGGCCTACACTATCACATCGAGCGTGGCTTCATTTACGCGGCGATGGTGTTCGGCGGCTTCGTCGAGGTGTTGAACCTGCTGCGGGGCCGCGGTGTGAAGCGGCTGCGCGGTATCTGACCGGCCGCATCGCGCGGCGCTCGCGGGTACCCCACGCAAGGGGCGCCCGCGAGCAGAGGCTCAGTAGCGGCGGTAGCGCAGGCGAGGCGTGCCGCGCGTGCTGAGGATGATGGTGTCGTTCTCGCCGGCCGCGACGCTGTCGACCCGGCGCAGCGCGTTGAGGATCTGCTCCTCCAGCGAGGCGCCGCGCTCGCAATATTTCTTCGTGCTGACGATATCCTGGATGATGATCTCCGAGCCGCGGCGCGCGTAGCGGGCGCTGAAGTTGTTGCACACCGCCTGGCCGGCGAGGCGGCTGTCGCTCTCGAAGTTGATCGTCGCGGTCTTGCGCGCCCAGTCGGGCAGCGTCTCGCGGTCGAGCGCGACAAGGCGCCACGAACCCTGGAGGTCGAACCGGCCGGGCTTGTGCTGCCCCTTGTCCTTCACCTGCTCGACTGTGGTAGCGGCGGCGGGGGCCGAACCGCTCCGGTTCAGCGGCGCGGCGTTCGGGGCTCCGACCATCGCCGCCGTCATCAGCGCGACCGCCGCGAGGGCGGCGAAGGGGCGGTGGGAAATTTTCATGGACGCGTCTCCGTTTCTGGCGCCGGGGGATGATCGGCGGCGCGGTCGTGGGGTCATCGACCGCGCGGGCGAGGTTGGCAACATCCGAGATAGGATGAAACCCCATGATGCGACCGCGGCGATGCCCGGCGCCGGCCTCGGTCGGCCGCCCGGATGTCCAGTTTAGCCTTAGTTCAATGTGGAAGGCGTTGCCGTGGCGAGCATTTTGGGTGATGACGGGGTCGCCGCGCGGGGATAGACCTCGGGCGCGCGGCACGACGCGAGTGGTGTGAGGACCTATGGCCAATCTGATCATCGACGGTGAAGAGATCGAGGTGCCCGATCACTACACGCTGCTCCAGGCGTGCGAGGCGGCCGGCGCCGAGATCCCCCGCTTCTGTTTCCACGAGCGGCTGTCGATCGCGGGCAACTGCCGGATGTGTCTGGTGCAGGTGGTCGGCGGGCCGCCCAAGCCGGTGGCGTCCTGCGCGATGGGCGTCAAGGACCTGCGCCCCGGCCGCGACGGCACCCCGCCGACGATCAACACCAACACCGAGTTCGTGAAGAAGGCGCGGGAAGGGGTGATGGAGTTCCTCCTCATCAACCACCCGCTCGACTGTCCGATCTGCGACCAGGGCGGCGAATGCGACCTGCAGGACCAGGCGATGGCCTACGGCGTCTCCGGCTCCCGCTTCGCCGAGAACAAGCGCGCCGTCGAGGACAAGCACATCGGCCCGCTGGTCAAGACGATCATGAACCGGTGCATCCAGTGCACCCGGTGCGTGCGCTTCGTGACCGAGGTGGCGGGGGTGCCCGACCTCGGCGCCATCGGCCGCGGCGAGGACATGGAGATCACCACCTACCTCGAGAGCGCGATGCGTTCCGAGCTGCAAGGCAACGTGATCGACCTCTGCCCGGTCGGCGCGCTGACCTCCAAGCCCTACGCCTTCCAGGCCCGCCCGTGGGAGCTGACCAAGACCGAGACGATCGACGCGATGGACGCCGTCGGCTCCAACATCCGGGTCGACGTGCGCGGCCGCGAGGTGATGCGCATCCTGCCGCGCACCAACGACGCGGTGAACGAGGAGTGGATCTCCGACAAGTCGCGCTTCGTCTGGGACGGCCTCAAGACCCAGCGGCTCGACCGCCCCTACGTGAAGGAGAACGGCCGGCTGCGCCCCGCCTCCTGGCGCGAGGCGTTCAGGGCCATCGCCGCCAAGGTCGAGGCGTCGCCCAAGGACCGCATCGCCGCGCTCGGCGGCGAGCTGGCGACCGCCGAGGAGCTGTTCGCGCTGAAGGACCTGATGGGGCGCCTGGGCGTCGCCTCGGTCGACTGCCGGACCGACGGCGTGCCGCTGGACCCGGCCGTCGGCCGCGCCTCCTACCTCTTCAATCCGACGATCGCCGGCCTGGCGGAGGCGGACGCGGTGCTGATCATCGGCGCCAACCCGCGCTGGGACGCGCCGATCGTCAACACCAGACTGCGCCAGGCGTGGGTCCGCAACCGGGCCAGGATCGGCCTGATCGGCGAGCGCGTGGACCTCACCTATCCCTACCAGTACCTCGGTGCCGGCGGCGCGACGCTGAAGGACCTCGGCGACTTCCGTGACGTGCTGGCGAACGCCGAGCGCCCGGTCGTCATCATCGGCCAGGCCGCGCTGACCCGCGAGGACGGGGCGGCTGCGCTGGCGGCCGCCGCGCAGCTGGCGCAGGACGTCGGCGCGGTCAAGGACGGGTGGAACGGCTTCGGCGTCCTGCACACGGCGGCCTCGCGCGTCGGCGGGCTCGACGTCGGCTGCGTTCCGGGTCCCGGCGGCAAGACCGGCAAGGAGATCCTCACCGCGGGCCGCTCGTTCGACCTCGACGTCCTCTTCCTCATGGGCGTCGACGAGATGGACGAGCGCAATCTCGAGGCGCCGTTCGTCGTCTACATCGGCACCCACGGGGATCGCGGTGCGCACATCGCCGACGTGATCCTCCCGGGCGCGGCCTATACCGAGAAGTCGGGCACCTACGTCAACATGGAAGGGCGGCCGCAGCGGCTGACCCGCGCGGCCTTCGCACCGGGCGACGCGCGCGAGGACTGGGCGATCCTGCGCGCCCTGTCGGCCGAGCTGGGCGCCCGGCTCCCTTACGACAATTTCGCCGCGCTGCACCGCGCGATGGTGGACAACGCGCCCTTCCTGGGTCTCTACGACCGTCTCGCACCGGCCGACCCCGCCGCCGTCGGCGCGCTGACCGGGGCTGCCGGCGGGATCGACGATGCGCCGTTCATCAACCCGATGCGGCAGTTCCATCTGACGAACCCGATCGCCCGCGCCTCCAAGGTGATGGCCGAGTGCGCCAAGCTGTGGGCCGAGGAACAATTCGTCAGCGTGGCGGCCGAATAGTGCGCCACGCCGCGATCCTCGTCGGCGCGGCGGTGACGCTGGCGGCGCTCGCCGTCGCCGCCGTCCCGGTGGCGCTCGCGCAGGCGGCGATGCTCAGTGTGCGGGTCGGCACGGTGGACGAGGAGATCGACTCCTGCCCCGGCCTCGGCCGCGTCACCGGGTTGAACCCCGCCGGCGACAATTTCCTCGCCGTGCGGGCCGGACCCGGCACGGGCTATCCGATCGTCGACCGGCTGCACACCGGCGACCTCCTCAACCTGTGCGAGAGAGTGGCCGACTGGGAAGGGGTGGTGTATCCTCCGTCCGGCAGCTCGTCGGATTGCGGCGTCGATACGCCTCTGCCGCTGCAGGATTATTCCGGACCATGTCGGTCGGGCTGGGTCTTCACCCGCTTCGTCGACGTGATCGCAGGGTGATCGTGGAGTGATCGTGCGGCGATCGCGGCGCGGCAGGGACCACCTGCGGCACCGCCGACCGGCGCTATGGTGCCGGACGAGATGACGGGACGCCGGCGACGGTGCCCCGGGCGTGACCGGATCGTCTTGCAAGATGCACGGCGACGGTTCAGGACAACTGCGATCGAGTTGGACGACTCGGGCTGGACGACTAGGGATCGATGATGCCGGACTTTTGGAGCACCTACGTACTGACGCCGCTCATCATCGCGCTGCAGAGCGTGGTGATGATGGTGGTGCTGCTGATCATCATCGCCTACGCGCTGTTGGCCGACCGCAAGATCTGGGCGGCAGTCCAGCTGCGTCGCGGCCCCAACGTCGTCGGCGCCTTCGGCCTCTTCCAGTCCTTCGCCGACCTCTTGAAGTTCGCGCTGAAGGAACCGGTCATCCCGGCGGGCGCCGATCGCATCGTCTTCCTCCTCGCCCCGCTGGTGACGACGGCGCTGGCGCTGACGGCCTGGGTCGTGGTCCCGGTGGCCGACGGATGGGTCATCGCCGACCTCAACGTCGGCATCCTCTTCGTGCTGGCGATCTCCTCGCTCGGCGTCTACGGCGTCATCATGGGCGGCTGGGCGTCGAACTCGAAGTACCCCTTCCTGGGCGCGCTGCGCTCCTCGGCGCAGATGATCTCGTACGAGGTGTCGATCGGCCTCGTCATCATCACGGTCCTCCTGTGCGTCGGCTCGCTGAACCTCACGGCCATCGTCGCCGCGCAGGAGACCGGCCTCGCCACCATGCTCGGCGTGCCCTGGCTGTCGATCCTGAACTGGTACTGGCTGCCGCTGCTGCCGATGTTCGTGATCTTCTTCATCTCCGCCCTGGCGGAAACCAACCGTCCGCCGTTCGATCTGCCGGAGGCCGAGTCCGAGCTCGTCGCCGGCTTCATGGTCGAGTACGGCTCCACCCCGTACATGATGTTCATGCTGGGCGAGTACGTCTCGATCGGCCTCATGTGCGCGCTCACGACGATCCTCTTCATGGGCGGCTGGCTGCCCCCGCTCGACGTGGCGCCCTTCACCTGGATCCCGGGCGTCATCTGGTTCGTGCTGAAGTGCTTCGCGGTGTTCTTCATGTTCGCGATGGTGAAGGCGATCGTGCCGCGCTACCGGTACGACCAGCTCATGCGGCTCGGCTGGAAGGTCTTCCTTCCCACCTCGCTCGGTGCCGTGGTGGTCGTCGCGCTGGTCCTCAAAATCACGGGTTGGCGGGGGTGAAGCCGCTCACGGGAGAGTGCCCCTGCGGTGCCCTCTCGTTCAGCGCTCGCGTTCCGGCTGTCTGGACCGTCTACTGCCACTGCAACGAATGTCGCTATAGCGCCGGCGCGCCGGTCTCGCTCTGGGTCGGGTTCCCGAGCCGGAGCGTCGACGTGTCCGGCCCGACGCTGTGGCGCCCCGGCCTCTCGCTCGACGTGACCCGCGGCTTCTGCGGTCTGTGCGGCGCGGCGGCCCTCTACCGCGACCGCTCGATGCTGGCGGACGAGACCTACCTCAACGGCGCGCTGGCACACGATCCCCTGCGCCTCGATCCGGCCGGCCACGCCTTCTGGAGCGAGCGCGTCTCGTTCTACCTGTGCGGCGACGAGCTGCCCAAATGGGACACTTATTCGCGCGCCCGGCGCGACCGGCTCATCCTTATTTGATCGTCACATTTGGTTGATCGCGCCCCGGCCACCTTGGGAAGGCCGCCGCGCATCCCATCTTCGGCTGGTCAGGTCTTGGAGGATGCGGCTATGCCGTTGACGATGCGGGTGGTTCTAGTCGCGGCGGCCATGGTTCTGCCGCAAATCGCACACGCGACCGCCCCGGTCGTCGCCCCGCCGACGGACACCGTGATCGCCAAGCGCTGCAAGCCGATCAACATCGGCACCCCCGACCGTCCGCGCTGGGTGCAGGACCCCGGCTGCGGCTCCGGCCGCTGAGGCCGCCCGGCCGGCGCACCGCGGCCCTCGTCCCCGGATCGCCATCTGCCTGCGACGTTTTCGTACGCTGTGGTGCAACGCCGCCGTGAATGGCGTGGGGCGCGGCCGACTCCCGAAAAAAATTGGGCTTTCGGTCGCGCCGGACAGCGTCGGGGCGTCTTGGGCGTTGCAGCGGAGCGCCATTCGCGCCAATTAGAAAGGGTCTACGTCCGAACGGATCGAGTTGATCATGGCCACGCTCCAGGGCACCGCTAAGTCCATCTTCCTGACGGAGTTCGTCTCCGCCTTCTTCCTGGCGATGCGGTACTTCTTCAAGCCGAAGGCGACGGTGAATTACCCGTTCGAGAAGAACCCGATCTCGCCCCGTTTCCGCGGCGAGCACGCGCTGCGGCGCTACCCCAACGGCGAAGAGCGGTGCATTGCCTGCAAGCTGTGCGAGGCGGTGTGCCCGGCCCAGGCCATCACCATCGAGGCCGGCCCCCGCCGCAACGACGGCACCCGCCGCACCACCCGGTACGACATCGACATGGTGAAGTGCATCTACTGCGGCCTGTGCCAGGAGGCCTGCCCGGTGGACGCGATCGTCGAGGGTCCTAACTTCGAATTTTCGGCCGAAACGCGCGAGGAGCTGCTCTACAACAAGGAGAAGCTGCTCTCCAACGGCGACCGCTGGGAGCGGGAGATCGCCGCCAACATCGCCGCCGATTCGCCCTACCGCTGAGGCACGGCGGGGCCCCGCGCCGCCGATCGGCGAACCCCGAAGGCCCCCGCCGCGTTGATGGACGAGAAGCGCCGGACGCCGAGCGGGCGCGGTCGAAGCGTCGGCAGGAGAGCGAGCGAATGGCCAAGCAACCGGAATCGGGCGGCAACGTGCGCCGCATCAGCTCTGCATGGCTCCTCACGCTCGGCGCGGCGGGAGCCGTCGTGGTCGTCGCGCTGCTCGTGATCAGTTGGTTTGTGGGCTGAGGCGCGGTCGGGCCGGCCGCGCCCCCGCGCCCACTCAGCGGCTGGTGAGAGCGCCCACGACCACGCTGTCCGGATCGCGCAGCGCATCCACCACATCGAAGTGATGCCGGCCCGGCGCCTCCAGCGCCACGGTCTTCACGCCGAAGCCGTGCCACGCGTTGGCGAGCAGGACGTTCTGGCGGCGGAATTCGGCCAGCTCCGCCCCGCCGACGATGCAGGTGAGGTCCACGCCCGCACGCGGCTCCAGGAGGGCCGGGCTCTCGGCCCGCGCGGTCTCCAGCGACATTCCGAGGATCTCGTTCATCGACGCCGGCAGCAGGCAGCGCAGGTCATGCACGCCGCTGATCGATACGACCTTGCCGATCCGCGCGGCGGTGGCCTCGGCGATCGGCGCGTCGGTGCACAGCATGCGGCTCACCAGATGCCCGCCGGCGGAGTGGCCGGAGAGGTTGATCGGCCCGCCGACCTCGCCGGCGATATGGTCCAGGAAGGCGCCGATCTCGCGGGTGATCTCGGGGATCGTCGCCTCTGGCGCGAGGGTATATTCCGGCAGCGCCACGGCGAAGCCGCGGGACAGCGCCCCGGCCGCGAAGTGCGACCAGTTGCCGATCACGTGCGCCTTCCAGTACCCGCCGTGGACGAAGACGGCGAGGCCCGCCGGCGCCCGCTCGGGCAGGAAGAGGTCGTAGTGCCGGCGCGGCGCGTCGCCGTAGGGCACGGCGAGCTTGGCGCGCCCGGCGGCGGCCAGCTCGTCGCGGAAGGCTTTCGCCGCCGCGGCCCAGCGCGGCGTGTACTCGGCCGCGCCGGGGATGGCCGCGCCGTTGTCCCAGGCGACGTCGATGTCGGTGACCGGGTCGCCGCCGGTCCAGATCTGCGTGTTTGTCATACGTCCGGTATAATCGCTGTCGCTTCGATTTCCACGAGCGCCTTGGGCTCCACCAGGTCGGCGACGCCCACAAGCGCCATCGCCGGGTAGTGGCGGCCCATCAGCTCGCGGTAGACGGCGCCGAGCTCGCCCAGCGACGCGCGGTAGGTGTCGACCGAGCGCACGTACCAGGTGAGGCGGGCGATGTGCTCCACCTCGCCGCCCGCCTCGCGCACCACGGCGATGACGTTCTTCAGCGTCTGCTCGACCTGCGGCATGAAGCCGTCCGCGAATTCCTCGTTCTCGTCCCAGCCGATGAGGCCGCCGGTGAGGACGACCGTGCCGCGGCCGGCGATGCCGTTGGCGTAGCCCTTCGGCTTGGTCCAGCCCGCCGGCTGCAGGACCGTCAGCCCCGCGGTCACGGCGTCGTCCTGGGTGTCGCTCACGAAGCGTCTCCTTGGGTGGCGGGCACGGCTTCGGCGCGCTGGCGCAGGGCGAAGCGCTGCAATTTGCCCGACTCGGTCTTCGGCAAAGCGTCGAGAAACTCGATCGCACGGGGATATTTGTAGGGCGCCAGCTCGGCCTTGACGTGGTCCTGCAGCGCTTTCACGAGCGCCGCATCGGCGACGTGCCCGTCGCGCAGCACCACGTAGGCTTTGACGATGTGGCCCCGCTCCGCGTCCGGTGCGCCGACGACGCCGGCCTCGGCGACCGCCGGGTGCGCGAGCAGCGCCGCCTCCACCTCGGGCCCGGCGATGTTGTAGCCGGCGGAGACGATCATGTCGTCGTTGCGGGCCTTGAACCAGAAGTAGCCGTCTTCGTCCTCGACGAAGGTGTCGCCGGTGATGTTCCAGCCGTTCTCGACGTATCGCTTCTGCCGCTCGTCGGCGAGGTAGCGGCAGCCGATGGGGCCGCGCACGGCGAGGCGGCCGGGCGTGCCGGTGGGACAGCGCGCGCCCGTCTCGTCGACCACCATCGCCTCGTAGAAAGGGACGGGCTTGCCGGTGGCGCCGGGGCGGATGTCCTCTTCGCGCGCGGCGATGAAGATGTGCAGCATCTCGGTGGCGCCGATGCCGTCCATCAGCTTGATCCCGGTCGCCTCCAGCCACGCGTCGTAGGTGGGGCGGGGCAGGGTCTCGCCGGCCGAGACGCCCTTGCGCAGCGACGAGAAGTCGAACTCGCGCGCTTTGGGGATCATCGCGCGGTAGGCGGTCGGCGCGGTGAAGGTGATGGTGGCGCGGTATTCCTCGATCGCGGCGGCGAGGTCCGACGGCCCGGCCTTCTCGAGGAGCACCGCCGAGGCGCCGACGCGGAACGGAAAAAGGACGAGCCCGCCGAGGCCGAAGGTGAAGGCGAGCGGCGGCGAGCCGATGAAGACGTCCGACGGCTCGGCCTGGAGGATCTCCTTGGCGTAGCAGTCGCAGATGACGAGGAGGTCGCGGTGATAGTGGATGGTCGCCTTCGGCATCCCCGTCGTGCCGGAGGTGAAGCCGAGGAGGCACGGATCGTCGGCGCGGGTGGGCGCGGCCTGGAACGTGCCCGCCATACCCTCCATCAGCGCGCCCAGCTCACCCCCGGCGGTGCCCTCCCAGGTGACAATCCGCGGCGCGGCCTTCGCCATCGCGGCGGCGCGGTTCATCTCGTCGACCAGCTTGGCGTCGCAGAAGGCGAGGCCGATCTCGGCCTTGTCGAGCGCCTTGACGATCTCGCCACCGCGCAACAGCGGCATGGTCGCGACGACGATGCCGCCCGCCTTGATGACCGCGAGATAGAGCGCGACCTTCGTGGGGTTGTTGGCCGAGCGCAGAAGCACCCGGTTGCCGGGCACCATGCCCAGCCTGCTCACCAGCATGTTGGCCATGCGGTCGATCATCCCGGCGAGGTCGGCGTAGGTCCAGCGCACGCCGGGCGCCATCAGGGCGACACTGTCGCCGCGGCCCTCGGCGACGTTCCGGTCCACCAGCTCGACGGTCGCGTTCAGCATCTCGGGGTAGCCGAGCGCGTCGAGGTTGATGAAGTCCGGCTGCTCCGCCACGGGGGGCAGATTGTCGAGGACGAACGTATCGACGTGGCACGAAGACGGCATAGCGCCTCCCTCTCAACTGGGCTCGGAGAGCAACTGACGGGCGATGATGAGCTTCTGCACTTCGGTCGCGCCCTCGTAGATCCGGAGCGCGCGGATATCGCGGTAGAGCGTCTCGGGGACGGAGCCGGCGCGGACGCCGTCGCCGCCGTGGAGCTGCACGGCGCGGTCGATCACCTTCTGCGCATTCTCGGTGGCGACCATCTTGGCCATCGCCGCCTCGCGGGTGATGCGGGGGGCGCCGGCGTCGCGCGTCCAGGCGGCGCGGTAGACGAGGAGGGCGGCCTCGTCGATCTCGGTCGCCATCTCCGCCAGCGAGGCCTGGGCGAGGGGGAGGTCGGAAAGCGTGCCGCCGAACATCGCGCGGCCCTTGGCGCGGGCGAGCGCGGCGTCGAGCGCGCGGCGGGCGAAGCCGAGCGCCGCGGCGCCCACAGTGGTGCGGAAGACGTCGAGCGTCGCCATCGCCACCTTGAACCCGGCGCCCGGCGCGCCGATCCGGTGCGAGGCCGGCACCGTCACCCCGTCGAACGCGAGGCGGGCGAGGGGGTGGGGCGAGATGGTGCCGAGCCGTTCGGCGACGGTGAGGCCGGGCGTTGCGGCCGGGACCCAGTAGGCGGAGAGGCCGCGCGCGCCGGGCGCCTCGCCGGAGCGGGCGAAGACCACGTAGCTGTCGGCGATGCCGCCGTTGGAGATCCAGATCTTCTCGCCGTCGAGGCGCACCGCGTCGTTCCCCTCGGGGGTGGCGGCCAGCGCGAGGGCGGCGACGTCGGACCCCGCGTCCGGCTCGGTGAGGGCGAAGGCGGTGATCGCGGTGCCGGCCCTGGCGCGCGGCAGGATGGAGAGCTTCACCGCGTCGGAGGCGAAGAGGGTGATCGACCCGGTGCCGAGCCCCTGCATGGCGAAGGCGAAATCGGCGAGCGCATCGTGCCGCGCGAACGTCTCGCGCAGGAGGCAGAGGGCGCGCACGTCGAAGGCGCCGTCCGGCGGCACGGCGTAGGCGAGGAAGCCCGCTCGGCCGAGCGCGGCGACGAGGCGGCGGCACGAACCGTCGACGTCCCGGTGGTCGACGAGGGCCGGGACGTTGGCGGCGGCCCAGGCGTCGGCCTCTTCGGCGAGGGCCTTGTGGCGGGGCTCGAAGAACGGCCAGTCGAGGAAGGTCGTGTCGCCCATCAGTTGCCCTCGAAGACCGGCTTCTGCTTCGCGGCGAAGGCGTTGAAGGCGCGGGTGAAGTCGCCGGTGGTCATGCAGAAGGCCTGCGCCATTGCCTCGGCGTCGATCGCCTCGTCGATGCCCATCGCCCATTCCATCTGCAGCATCTTCTTGGTGACGCCGTTGGCGAAGGTGGGCCCGGCGACCATCGCGGCCGCCAGCTCGTGCGCGGCGGCGAGCGCGCCGCCGGTGTCGGTCAGGCGGTTGAAGAAGCCCCAGCGCTCGCCTTCTTCAGCGCCGAGGAAGCGGCCGGTATAGAGCAGCTCCGAGGCGCGGCCCTGGCCGACGATGCGCGGCAGCATCGCGCACGCGCCCATGTCGCACCCGGCGAGGCCGACGCGGTTGAAGAGGAAGGCGACCTTGGCGCCGGCCCCCGCGACGCGCAGGTCCGAGGCCATGGCGATTATGGCGCCGGCGCCGGCGCAGATCCCCTCGACCGCCGAGACGATCGGCTGCGGGCAGGCGCGCATCTCCTTGACGAGGTCGCCGGTCATCGTGGTGAAGGCGTGAAGGTCCGCCGCGCCCATCTTGGTGAGCGGCTCGATGATCTCGAACACGTCGCCGCCGGAGGAGAAGTTGCCGCCGGCGCCGGTGACGACGACCGCCTTGATGTCCCGGTCGTGGCGCAGGGCGTGGAAGGTGTCGCGCAGTTCGGCGTAGCTGTCGAAGGTGAGCGGGTTCTTGCGCTCGGGGCGGTCGAGGGTGATCGTCGCAACGGCGCCCGACACGCACCACTGGAAGTGCGTCGCGGTGAAGGCGCGCAGCGGCGCGGCGATTGCATTGTGGGCCATCAGGCGTCTCCAGTCCGCGTTTTGGTGGGGCCTTCGGTGGCGGACGTGACCGAGGCTCTGAGATCGCCGAGGCGGTGGTAGAGGTCGCCGAGTGCCGCGGCGTCGAGGCCGCCGACGATCTCGGCCACCCATTCGGAGTGCTCGGCGGCCATCTCGGCGAAGGCGGTGCGGCCGGCCGGGGTGAGGCTGACGCGCGAGGCGCGGCGGTCGTTCTCCAGCGTCTCGCGCACGATGAGACCCTCTTGCGTGAGCCGCTCGACGAGGCCGGTGACGTTGCCGTTGGACACCATCATGCGGCGCGACAGCTCGCCCAGCAGGATGCCCTCGGGCGCGCGCTCGAGCTGCGCCATCAGGTCGAACCGGGGGAGCGTGGTGGCGAAGCGCTCGCGCAGACGCTTGCGGATCTCGCTCTCGATGAGGTTGCTGACCGCGAGGAGTCGCAGCCACAAACGCAGCTCGGCGCTGTGGTCCTCGCGCGCTTCGCCGGGGGGGACGGCCTCTTCGGACGCGCTCACAGTTCGCCCCCCGCGACGGCGATGGCCTGGCCCGTGACCGCGCCCGCGGCGGGGCTCGCCAACCACAGGCACGCGGCGGCGACTTCGTCGGGCGTGATCAGCCGGCCCATGGGGTTCACCTTGGTGAATTCGGCCAGGAGGTCGGCCCGGTCGCGCCCGGTCTTGGCCTCCAGCGCGTCGAGCGAGCCGGCGACGAGGTCGGTGTCGGTGAAGCCGGGGCAGACGGCGTTGACGGTGACGCCGCTGCGGGCCAGCTCCTGCGCCAGCGCGCGGGTGAGCCCGACGGCGGCGTGCTTGGCCGCGCAATAGGCGCCCACGTAGGCGTAGCCCTTGAGCCCGGCGGTGGAGGCGATGGTGATGATCCGCCCGCCGCCGCGCGCCTTCATCGCCGGCACGACGGCTTGCGCGGCGACGAGCAGCGGCTCGACGTTGAGCGCCATCATCGCCCGCAGCGCGTCGACGGACATTCTGGCGAGCGGCGCGGTGTCGGCCCCGCCGGCGTTGCTCACCAGCACGTCGATCGGGCCCGACGCGTCGGCCGCTGCGGCGAGCGCTGCGGTGAGGGCCGCGGCGTCGGTCACGTCGGCGGCTACCGAGGTGGCGGTGGGGCCGAGCGCTTCGGCGGCGGCCGCGGCGCTCCGGGGCGTTCGGCCGAGCACGGTGACGCGGTCGCCGGCGGCGACGAAGGCGGCCGCGATCGCCCGGCCGATGCCGCGGGTGGCACCGGTGACGAGGACGTGACGCGCGGCAGGCTCGGACGAACTCACTTCGATTCTCGCTGGGTAATGCTTCAAGCTTAAACTTTCCGGCCGCACCACGGCAACCGGGTTCGGATCGACCGGCGTCGCGGCCGGTCGATCCCAAGCGTCGCGCCCGCGCCGTTACTTGGCGGCGACGGGGGTCGTGGCGGCCGTCACCGGGGCGGCGGCGTAGCTGGCGCGCTGGCTCGCCGCGGCGAACCCCGCCTTGCCCGC
The DNA here is from genome assembly GCF_022865125.1 of Acuticoccus sp. I52.16.1. Taxonomy (NCBI): domain Bacteria; kingdom Pseudomonadati; phylum Pseudomonadota; class Alphaproteobacteria; order Hyphomicrobiales; family Amorphaceae; genus Acuticoccus; species Acuticoccus sp. I52.16.1. The sequence goes on from NZ_CP094828.1 coordinate 4,300,485, forward strand.
GTAGCCGCCGACGATGGCGGCCCGCTCGGCCTTCGTCATCACCTCGTCGATGCTCTCGAAGCCCGCGGGGGCGCGCTTCTCGGCCTCGTCGATCACGCGCTCCGGCCCGCCCTTGCGGTTGAGGCGGACGATCTCGGCGGTCTTGGGCCGGCGGTCCGCCTCGTAGGCGTGCAGCGCCTGGCGCGGGTGCTCGGCCTTCTGCAGCGCATCGGCGAGCGCTCGCGCGTCGAGGATCGCCTGCGACGCGCCGTTGGAGCCGACCGGGTACATCGGGTGCGCGGCGTCGCCCAGGAGCGTGACGCGCCCGAAGGTCCAGCGCGGCAGCGGATCGCGGTCGCACATCGGGTACTCGAACGCCTGCGCCGTCGCGGCGACGAGGGCATTGACGTCATAGTCCGGGATCTTGAAGCGCTTGGCGTAGGGGATCACCAGCGAGCGCTGCGCCGGGCGCGACCAGCTCTCCTTGGGGGGCGGCGAGGTCTCACCGTCGGCCATCTTGATGTTGACCACCCAGTTCATGAGCTGCTTGCCGCCCTCGGCATGCGCGATCGGGTAGAGGACGAACTTCGCCCCCATGCCGCCGCCGATCGCCATCGTGCGGCCGTCGCGCCAGGGCGTGAACTCGGTCGCGCCGCGCCACATGACGACGCCGTTCCACTTCGGCGGCCCCTCGTTCGGATAGAACGTGCGCCGGCCGACCGAATGGATCCCGTCGGAGCAGACGAGGACGTCGCCGCGTGCGGTGTGGCCGGGGCCGCCCAGCACCGAGTCGACGAAGTGGGCGGTGATGCCGCCCTCGTCCTCGATGAAGCCGGCGAGGCCGAGGCCGCAGCGGATCGCGTCCGGCCCCAGCCGTTCGATCACCGCGTCGTAGAGCACCTTCTGCAGGCGGCCGCGGTGGATCGAGAACTGCGGCACCGGGTGACCGGCGTCGATCCCGCGCGGCTCGCGCCAGACCTCCTGGCCGTAGCGGTTGTAATAATAGAGCTCGCGCGTGCGCGGCGCGACGGCGTCGAGCGCCGGGAGGAGGCCGATCTCGGCCAGCTCGCGGATCGCGTGGGGGAGCGTGTTGATGCCCACGCCCACCTCGCGCACCTGCGGCGACTGTTCGTAGATCGTGGCGCGGATGCCGCGGCGGTGCAGCATCAGCGCGGTGGTGAGGCCGCCGATACCGGCGCCGGCGATCAAGACCTTCATCGGTGCACCTCCCTCAAGCGGCGTCGGGCGGGGGCAGGAAGTCGACCTCGTGCTTGGCCGAGACGGCGACGACCTCCGCCGGGTCCGCCTCGGGCCCCAGATTGTGCAACGCCCAGAAGAGATCGTACAGCCGTGCCGCCGGGGTCACCCAGAACACGCACTTCACCGGCGCTTCGGACTTGTTGAAGAGCCCGTGCGGGCGCCCGCGGGGAAGGCGGATGAGATCGCCCGGTTCGGCAAACCCCTCGGTGCCTTCCAGCACCGTCGTGAGCTTGCCCTCCAGCATGTAGATGAACTCGTCCTGCGTCGGGTGGATGTGCGGCGGCACGAAGGTCCCCGGCGGGAAGGTCGCGTGCCAGGAGAGGCAGGCTTCGGTCAGCTGCTTGGGCACGTAGATCTGGCCCAGGATGTTCCAGACGATCCCGTCCATGCCCTCGCCGTGCTTGGTGACGCCGGCTGTCATTGTCATTGGGGCGTTCTCCTTGGTTCAAACATGCAGGAATCGGTCCTTGATGTCGGGGGTCGCCCGGAGGTCGGCGGTGGTGCCTTCCCAGGCGATGCGGCCCTTCTCGATGACGACGTGACGGTCGGCGAACTTGGCGAGCGCGTCGACGTTCTTGTCGATCACGAGGATGGCTTCGCCGGCGGCCTTGATGGCCTTCAGGCAGTCCCAGATCTCCTCGCGGATCAGGGGGGCGAGGCCTTCGGTCGCCTCGTCCAGGACGACGAGGCGGGGGTTGGTCATGAGCGCGCGGCCGATCGCGAGCATCTGCTGTTCGCCTCCCGAGAGCTGGTTGCCCATGTTGCGCCGCCGCTCCTGGAGGCGCGGAAAGAGGCTGTAGACGCTGTCGAGCGTCCAGCGCGACGTGCCCTCGTTGCGGTGCGTGGCGACGAGGTTCTCCTCGACGTTGAGCGTCGGGAAGATCTGCCGCCCCTCCGGCACCAGGCCGAGGCCGTGGCGGGCGACGACGTGCGGCGCCTTGCCGGTGACGTCGTCGCCGTCGATGGTGATGCGCCCGCCGGCGGGCTTCAACAGGCCGAAGATGGATTTGACCGTCGTGGTCTTGCCCATCCCGTTTCGGCCGAGGAGCGTCACCACCTCGCCGGCCTCCACCCGCAGGTCGATCCCGAAGAGGATGCGCGACTGGCCGTAGGCGGCTTCCAGACCCTCGACGACGAGCATCAGGCTTCCTCCCCGAGGTAGGCGGCGCGCACGTCCGGGTCGGCGCGGACCGTCGCCGGGTCGCCGGTCGCGATCAGCCGGCCGTAGACCAGCACCGAAACGCGGTCGGCGAGCGCGAAGACGGCCTCCATGTCGTGCTCGATGAGGACGATCGTGTGGGTCGATTTCAGCTCGCGCATGAGGTCGACCAGGACGGCGCCTTCCTCGTGCCCGGTGCCGGCGAGCGGCTCGTCGAGAAGCAGCATCTTCGCGCCGGTGGCGAGCGCGATGGCGATCTCGAGCTGGCGCTTCTCGCCGTGAGAGAGGTCGCCGGCGCGGCGGTGGGCGCGGTCGGCGATGCCGACGCGGGCGAGCGCGGCCATCGCCTGATCGTTGAGGTCCCGCTCGCCGGCCGCCGGGGCGAGGAAGCGGAACGAGGAGCCGGAGCGCGCCTGCACGGCGGTGGCGGCGTTCTCGAGCACCGTGAACCCGTCGAGGATCGAGGTGATCTGGAACGAGCGGGCGAGCCCCCGGCGCACGCGCGCCACCATGGGAAGGCGGGTGATGTCCGCGCCGGCGAAGGAGACGCGGCCCGAATCGCTCTTCAGCGAGCCGGAGAGCTGGTGGATCAGCGTCGTCTTGCCGGCGCCGTTGGGGCCGATGATGGCGTGCAGCTCGCCCTCCGGCACGTCCAGCGAGATGCCGTCGGTGACGGCGAGGGCGCCGAACGACTTCCTCAGGTCGCGGATCGACAGGAGCGCGGTCACGCGCGGCCCCCGAAGATGCGGCCCACGAGCCCCGCCATCCCGCCGCGTGTGAAGAGGACGAGGAGGATGATGAGCGCGCCGAAGACGAGGTGCCAGTGCTCCCACGTCGAGGACAGCACCTCCTCGAGGATGAGGTAGCCGGCAGCGCCCGCGATGGCGCCCGCCAGCGTTCCCATGCCGCCCAGCACGACCATGACGATGAGCTCGCCCGAGCGCTGCCACGTCATGAAAGCCGGGGAGACGAACTCGGTCTGGTTGGCGAGGAGGACACCCGCGATCCCGCACAGCGCCCCGGCGACGACGTACGCCGTCAACTGGTAGCGGAACGGCGCGAAGCCGATCGCCTGCATGCGCATCGCATTGTCGCGCGTGCCGCGCAGCACGCGGCCGAAGCGCGACGCGACGACCATGCGCAGGAGGAAGAAGGCCGCCGCCAGGACGACGAGCGCGAGATAGTAGAACGCGACGTCGTTCTCGAACACGCTCTGGCCGAAGAGGGTGGAGCGGTGCTGCAAGGTCAGCCCGTCGTCGCCGCCGTAGGCCGACAGGGAGACGAAGAAGAAATACGCCATCTGCCCGAACGCCAGCGTGATCATGATGAAGTAGACGCCCTTGGTCCGCAGCGAGATCGCCCCGGTGACGAGCGCGAAGAGGCCCGAGCCGAGCACCGCGACGATCATCTGCAGGAGGACGTCGTCGACGCCCGCGGTGGCGAGGATCGCGACCGCGTAGGCGCCGAAGCCCAGGAAGGCGGCATGACCGAAGGAGACCATCGCGCCGAAGCCGAGCACCAGGTCGAGCGACAGGGCGGCGATCGCGAAGATGAGGATGCGCGTCGCGGTGACGACGAGGAACGGGTCGCCGATGGCGGTTGCGACCGGCGGCAGCGCAGCGAACAGCGCCAGGAGGATCACCCCGGCAACGAGCGCGCCGCGGGCGGCGAGGCGCGGCCGGCGCGCATCGGCAGCGACGGCGTCGTCGATCGCGGGGCTGGCGGCGGGGTCGGTCGCGCTCACGCGGCGCCCTTCTTGGGGAAGAGGCCGGTGGGGCGCGCGAACAGCACGGCGGCCATCAGGATGTAGATCAGCATCGGGGCGAGGGTGCGGCCGGTCTGCGCGGCGGCGGCCGGATCCATGAGGCTCCTGAGGACGATGGGGCCGAAGGTGCGGCCCACCGTGTCGACCACGCCGACGAGGATCGCCGCGACGAACGCACCGCGGATCGAGCCGACGCCGCCGATGACGATGACGACGAAGGTGAGGATGAGGACGTTGTTGCCCATCCCCGGCTCGACCGAGAGGATCGGCGCGACCATGGCGCCGGCGAACCCTGCGAGCATCGCGCCGAGGCCGAAGACCAGCATGAAGAGGCGCTTCACGTCGACGCCGAGGGCCGAGACCATCGGCGCGTTGGTGGCGCCCGCGCGCAGGAGCATGCCGATGCGCGTGCGGCTGACGAGCACCCACAGCCCGACCGCCGTGAGAAGGCCGGCCGCGATGATGACGATGCGGAAGACCGGGTAGCGCAGCGGCCCGACCAGCGGGATCGAGCCCGAGAGGATGTCCGGGATCGGCACGGAGAGGGGCGCGGCACCCCAGATCATCTTCACCCCCTCGTTGAGGATGAGGATGAGGCCGAACGTCGCCAGAACCTGCTCGAGGTGATCGCGGTCGTAGAGGTGGGCGAAGATCAGCCGTTCCAGCGCGATGCCGAAGAGGAGCGCGGCCGGCAGCGCGATCGCGAGGCCGAGGAAGAAGTCGCCCGTCCACGCGGTGAACGTCGCGGTGAGGTAGGCGCCGACCATGTAGAGCACGCCGTGCGCGAGGTTGATGAGGTCCATGATCCCGAAGATCAGGGTCAGCCCCGCGGCGACGAGGAACAAGAGGATGCCGAACTGAAGCCCGTTCAGCGCCTGGAGCAGAAGAAGATTGGTCATCGGTGCGTCATCGGCGACGGGCGGATGTCCTCGGGCATCTTGGCAAGATCAGGTGGGGCCGACCGGGCGGACCCGGCCGGCATGGCGGTTGCGATTACTCGGCCATCTCGCACTGGTCGGCGTAGTTGTCGACGTAGTCGTCGAAGATCTTCTCGGAGATCCGCGTCTCGTACTTGCCGTCGTCGCGCTTGGCGACCTTCACCAGATAGAAGTCCTGGATCGGATAGTGGTTGTGGCCGAACTTGAAGTCCCCGCGCAGCGAGGTGATGTCGGCGGCCATCAGGCCCTTGCGGATCGCGTCGGAGTCCGACACGTCGCCGCCGGCGGCCTTGATGGCGCTGTCGATCAGCTGGGCCGCGTCGTAGGCCTGCATGGCGTAGGTGCCGGGTACCGCACCGTACTTCTCCTCATAGGCCGCGACGAAGGCCTTGGAGGCCTCGTTGTCGAGGTCCGGCGCCCAGTTGGCGCCGCCGAAGAAGCCGACCGCGGCGTCCTGCTGCGCCGGCAGCGTCGTCTCGTCGACCGTGAAGGCGGACAGGAACGGGATGTTGTCCAGCCCCGCCTGGCGGTACTGCTTGACGAGGTTCACACCCATGCCGCCGGGCATGAAGGTGTAGATCGCGTCGGGCTGGTAGGCGGCGATCTGCGCCAGCTCCGCTGAGAAGTCGAGCTGGCCGAGCGGCACGAACACCTCGCCCACGACCTCGCCCTCGTAGGAGTGCTTGAAGCCGGCGAGCGCGTCCTTGCCGGCCTGGTAGTTCGGCGCCATCAGGAAGACGCGGCCGAAGCCCTGGTCCTGCGCGTACTTGCCCAGCACCTCGTGCACCTGGTCGTTCTGATAGGAGGCGACGAAGAGGTTCGGATTGCACTCCGAACCGGCGAAGGTCGACGTGCCGGCGTTGGGGCTGATCAGGAAGGCGCCCGCGTCCGTCACCGGCTTGGCGATCGCCATCATGATGTTGGAGAAGATCGGGCCGACGACGAAGTTCGCGCCGTCGCGCTCGACCAGCTCGCGGGCCTTGGTGGCGGCGACGTCCGGCTTCAGCTCGTCGTCGACGACCACGATCTCGGTCGGGATGCCGCCGAGCTGGCCGCCCATCTCTTCCACCGCCAGCTCGAAGCCGTTCTTGGCCTGCTCGCCCAGCACCGCCGGCGGGCCGGACAGGGTGACCATCACGCCGACCTTGACGCCGTCCTGCGCCACGGCGGCACCGGCGAGCATCGTCGTCGCCAGGGCGGCGGCGGCGAGTGTGCGAATTGTCCTCATCCTCGTCTCTCCAACCAGTTGTTTGATCGCGACCTTAAGGCTTGTTGACGGTGAGCGCATCAGACCTTGCGTGCCGGATGCCCGAGGCCGTTGGGAATTACTTTACGCATAAAATAATTGCCGGCAACAGGGGGCACCCACGATGGTGAACGTCTCACACACTATGGCGCAACAAATGGCGCGGTGCCGAAAGACCGGGCGCGTCCTGCCGCGCGACCGGGCGAATGCGGGTGAATACGGGTCGGCCGCGCGGGATATCAGCGATCCGACCCGGCGGCCCACGGTGCGTGGGACCGCGCCCCACGCGTGTCACTCGGCCGCCTTGGCCTCGCCCGGTTTGGCTTCGCCCTTGGCCTCACCGGCCGCGCCTTCGCTCGCCGGGGCGTGCGGGCGGGGGCGGGCCTTGCGGCGCAGCTCGAGGTGCTGCTCGCGGCGCTTCTTCATCTCGCGGTGCGCCTGATCGCGGCCGGCATGATACTGCCGCGGCCAGTGCTGGTTGCGCGTGTCGTACCAGGCGGCCGCATCGCGCGCGAAGTAGGGCGACCACATATGCGGCCGCCCCAGCGCGACGAGGTCGGCCCGGCGGGTGTGGATGATGGTGTTGACCTGCGCGGCGTCCGTGATCGCGCCGACCGCCATCGTCGCCATCGGGCGGGCGTTTGCCGGGCCCGCGTTGCGCACCGCCTCGGCGAACTTCACCTGGAACATGCGCCCGTAGACCGGCTTCTGGTCCGGCACCGTCTGCCCGGCCGACACGTCGACGAGGTCGCATCCGGCCTCGGCGAACGCCTCGGAGATCGCCAGCACGTCCTCCTCCGAGATGCCGCCGTCCTTCCAGTCGCTCGCCGAGATGCGGACCGACATCGGCCGCTCCGCCGGCCACACCTCGCGCATCGCGGCGAAGACCTCCAGCGGGTAGCGCAGGCGGTTCTCGATGGTGTCGCCGTACTCGTCGGTGCGGCGGTTGGTGAGCGGGGAGAGGAACGAGGCCAGGAGGTAGCCGTGCGCGCAGTGCAGCTCCAGGAGGTCGAACCCGGCGCGCGCGGCCCGCTCGGTCGCCTGCACGAAGTCGGCCGTCACGCGGTCCATGTCGGCGCGGTCCATCGCCTTGGGCGCGGCGCTGACGCCGGAGAAATACGGGATCGGCGAGGCCGAGAACAGCGGCCAGCGCTTGCCCGCGTCCTCGATCGGATGGTCCATCGTCTCCCAGCCGAGCTGGGTGGCACCCTTGCGGCCGGCGTGGCCGAGCTGCATCGCGATCTTGGTCTTGGAGTGGGTGTGGACGAAGTCGACGATCCTCGCCCACTGCGCCTCGTGATGGTCCGTCCAAAGGCCCGGACAGCCGAGCGTGATGCGCGCGTCCGCCGACGGGCACGTCATCTCGGCGAAGACGATGCCGGGGCCGCCGAGCGCGTGGCTGGTATAGTGGACGAAGTGCCAGTCGGTGAGGTTGCCGTCCTCGTCGGCGGAATACTGCGCCATCGGGCTCATGACGACGCGGTTCTCCACCTCCATCTGCCGCAGGCGGAACTTGGTGAACATCGGCGTCGGCCGGCTCTTGCGGTAATCGTAGCCGGTCTCGGCGAAGACGCGCTCATAGAACGCGGTGTCCACCTTCTCGACGAAGCCCGGATCGCGCACGATCAGGTTGTCGTAGGTGATCGACTTCGCCCGGCACATGACGACCATCGCGAACTGCTCCGGGCTCATGTCCCACGAGCGGTTCATGTGCTCGAACCACGCCAGCGAGACGTCCGCGTTGTGCTGGATGATCTCGCAGGCGGTGCGGCGCTTGTCGTCGTAGTCCTGGAAGGCGGCCTCGATGTCGGCCTCGCCGTGGTCGACGACCGCGTCGGAGAGGGCGATGGCGCACTCCATCGCGAGCTTGGTGCCCGAGCCGATGGAGTAGTGCGCCGAGGCCTTGGCGTCGCCCAGGAGGACGATGTTGTGGTGCCACCAGTGATGGCAGTAGATCCGCGGGAACTGGCGCCAGTTGGAGCGGTTGAGGAGCAGCGGATGGCCCTGCAGCTCCTCGGCGTAGAGCGCGGCGAGCTTCTCGGCCGAGGCCTCCTCGTCGAGCGCGTCGAAGCCGTGGCCGTGCCAGCAGGCGTCGTCCATCTCGAAGATCCAGGTCGAGAGGCCGGCCTCGTACTGGTAGGTGTGGGCGCAGATGATGCCGTGCGCCGTCTCTTTGAAGAAGTAGTTGAACTCGTCCATCGGCCGCGTCGAGCCCATCCAGCAGAAGCGGTTGGACTTGATCGCCACCTCCGGCTGGAAGGCGTCGCGGTAGTGCTCGCGGATCTTCGAGTTGATGCCGTCCGCCGCGACGATGATGTCGGAGCTGGCGAAGCGGGTCGCCACCTCGTCGGCCGGGACGGGCTCGGAGAAGACGAGGTCCACGCCCTCCTGGCGGCAGCGGTGCTGCAGGATCGACAACAGCAGCTTGCGGCTCATCCCGGCGAAGCCGTTGCCCGCGCAGCGCATTTCGACGCCATCCTTGTGGACCGCGACGTCGTCCCAGTACTCCATCTCGGCGCGGATGTGCTGGAACGAGCGGCGGTCGCGCGACAGGAACTCGCCCAGCGTCTCGTCGGAGAAGACGACGCCGAAGCCGAACGTGTCGTCGGCGCGGTTCTGCTCGTAGACCTCGATCGTCCAGTCGGGCCGACGCTTCTTGGTCAGAAGCGCGAAGTAGAGCCCGCCGGGTCCGCCTCCGATCACCGTGATCTTCATGGGCTCCTCCGTCGCTCGGCCTGTCGTCGCACCGTTATTTTAAGCCTAAAATTTCTGCGGTCCAGTGGCGATTGTCCGCCTTACATGGTTCGCGGCAGGAAGAGCGCCAGCGACGGCACCGCGATCAGCAGCGCGATCCGCACCAGGTCCACCAGCACGAACGGGACGAGCCCGCGGAACACGGTCGCAAGGCGCAGGTCCGGCACCACCGAGGTGAGGACGAACGCGTTCATTCCGACCGGCGGCGTGATGTAGCTGATCTCGGTGACGACGACGACGAAGATGCCGAACCAGACGAGGTCGAACCCGGCGGCCTGGGCGACGGGGTAGAAGATCGGCACCGTGAGGACGATCATCGAGAGGCTTTCCAGCACGCAGCCCAGGACGAGGTAGATCGCGAAGATCGTCAGGATGATGGCGAGCGGGCTGTCGAGCGTGCCCAACAGGGTGCGGATGTCGCTCGTCATGCCGGAGAGGGTGACGTAGTTGGCGAAGGTGAGGGCGCCGAACAGAATGAAGAACATCATCGCCGTCATCTTCGCGGTCTCGAAGAGGGTGGCGAACGTCTCGGCCGGCTTCAGCCGTCCGCGCAGGATCGTCAGCACCAGCGCCCCGGCCGCGCCGCACCCCGCCGCCTCGGTGACGGTGAAGACGCCGAAGTAGATGCCCCCCATCACGAACGCGAAGAGGAGAAGCGTGCCGGAGATCCCCTTCAGCGCGCGGATCCGCTCGCCGAGCGGCAGCGGCGCTTCGCGGGGCAGGTCGATCCGGCCGGCGGCCAGCGAAAGGCGCACGGCGATCATGTAGAAGAGCACGCCGATGATCCCCGGCACCACGCCGGCGAGGAACAGCGAGCCGATGTCCTGGCTCGTCATGATCCCGTAGAAGATGAGGATCACGGACGGCGGGATCAGGATGCCGAGCGTGCCGCCCGCCGCGATCGACGCGCTGGAGAGCCCGTCCGGGTAGCCGTAGCGGCGCATCGACGGCAGCGCGATCTTCGACATCGTCGCCGCCGTCGCCAGCGACGAGCCGCACACCGAGGAGAACCCCCCGCACGCGACGACGGTCGCCATCGCGAGGCCGCCGCGGCGGTGGCGCAGCCAAGCGTTGGCGGCGGTGTAGAGGTCGTCGGCGATGCCCGACTGCATGACGAAGTTGCCCATCATCAGGAAGAGGGGCAGCACGGAGAGCGAGTAGTTGCGCGCGTTGTCGAAATAGGTCTGACCGAGGAGCGACAGCGCCGGGCCGAAGCCGATGATCGTGGCGGTGCCGATCACCCCCACCGCCATCAGCGCGAAGGCGATCGGCACGCCGACCATCATGAGGACGAGAAGGATCGCCATGCCGTACGGCCAATCCATCGTCAGCGGCTCCTGTCGGGCGAGGGGTGGGGCATCGCGCGGGTCAGACCGAGGCGCCGGTGCCGCCGCGCTCGGCCCGCAGCACGACGAGCGCCAGCGTCAGCACCGCGGCGAGAGCGCACAGCGCCGCCGCGGTGTAGGCGATCGGGCCGACCGGCAGGCGCAGGTAGGTCGTCACCTCGCCGTAGCTCGCGGTGCGCATCCCCTGCACGGCGAGGCGCCAGGCGACGACGCCGAGCGCCGCGGCGGTCAGCACGCGCGCCACCGCGAGCTCGATCCGACGGCCCCGCGCGCCGAGCCGCGCGGTCAAGAGCCGCACGGTGACGTGCCCGTCGTCGAGGCAGACCGCCGGCAGGCCGCAGAAGATGACCGCGGCGAGGATCAGCTCGGTCAGCTCGGTGGCGCCGAAGATCGGGCTGTTGAAGAGGTAACGCCCCGCGACGTCCACCACGGTGACGCCCATCAGCGCCAGGAGCAGCACCGCCGCGAGCCCCGCCAGCGCCATGCGGATCGGCCCGAGGCGGGGGCGGGGCGCCGCGGCGCCCTCGGCGGGCGGGGCCGGCGGGCGGCTCACTCGGCCGCGACGGCCGCGATCTCGGCCTTCAGCGCCTCCATGGCAGCCTTGGCGTCGACCCCGGTGGAGGCGACCTCCGCGAGCTTGGCGTCGATCACCGGCTGCAACGCGGCCTCGAACGCGGCCATCTGCGCCGCGCTCGCCTCCTCGAGGGCGATGTGGCCCTTCATCGCGTCGCGGCCGGCGGCGTCGGCGGCGTCCCAGGCCGAGCCGGCCATCCTTGCCAGCGCCTCGCCGGAGACCTTGTCGATTGCGGCCTTGTCCTCGTCGGCGAGGGCGGACCAGCGGGCCTTGTTCATCACCACGAAGAACGAGGTGTTGTAGAGCCCGCCGGGGATCACGAGCCCTTTGTCGAGCAGGCTGTCGAGCTTGAAGAAGGTGACCGATTCGAAGGGGAAGAGGATCCCGTCCGCCACCCCGCCCGACAGAAGCTCGTAGGTCTTCGACGACGGCGCCAGCACCGGCGCCGCACCCAGCGCCGCGGCGACATCGCCGGCGATCCCGCCGCCGACGCGGATCTTCGTGCCTTGCAGCGGCATGTCGGCGGCAAGGTCCGTCCCCTCGGTGAAGATCTCGCCGGGGCCGTGGGTGAAGACGGCCAGCACCTTGACGTCGTCCGCCTCGCCCGCGGCGGCGAGCATCTTTTCGTAGACGCGCCAGTAGGCGACGGAGATCACCTCCGCGCTGTCGCCCAGGAACGGCATCTCGGCGATGGAGATCGTCTTGAACCGGCCGGGATTGTAGCCGTGGACGCCGTAGGTGATGTCGGCGATGCCGTTGACGGCGAAGTCGTAGTGCGCCGGCGGCGGCCCGAGCGGCGCGTCCAGGATCTCGACCGTCACACGCCCCTCGGTCGCCTGCTCGATGGCGGCGGCGTAGGGGACCATCACGTCCTTCATCAACGGGTGGCCGGGCGGCAGCCAGTTGGCCATGCGCAAGGTGGTCTGCGCGGCGGCGGGGCCGGAGAGGAGCGCGAGCGCGAGGGGGAGGGCGAGTGCGAGGGATCTCATGATCCATTCTCCATCAACGAGCCGGGGGACCATGGCCTCGGCGCCAACCCCTTCAGGGCGCGCGCGAAAACCGCGGTCGACGGCCGGAGCTTGCACGGTTGTCGAAGGATTGCCAAGCGGCGCCGCAGCCGGTCCCCGGACACGAAAAAGCCGGCCTCGGGGGCCGGCTTCGCGTTCGAGCCGGGAGGCTCAGACGGTCTCGATCGCCTCGGCGAGGCTGTCGCACACGTGGCGGGCCTCCTCGTCGGTGAGGTCGGGGCCCATCGGCAGGCTCAGCACCTCGTTCGCCAGCATCTCCGACACCGGCAAATGCTCCTCGCCGGTGAGCGACGCGGCGAAGGCCGGGTGGCGGTGCAGCGGCACGCGGTAGAAGAGACCGGTGCCGATCTGCCGGTCGGTCAGCGCCTGGCGCACCGCGTCGCGGTACTTCACGCGCACGGTGTAGAGCGCCCAGGCCGAGCGCACGCTCTTGGTGTCGGCCGGCGGCTGGGTGCAGATGTCGGAGAGTTCCGACTGGTAGAGCGCGGCGAGCTCGGCCCGGCGGTTCAGCTCGGCCTTGAAGACCGAGAGCTTGGACAGGAGGATCGCCGCCTGGATGGTGTCGAGCCGGCCGGTCATGCCGATGCGCATCGCCTCGTCGCCGTCGCCCTGGCGGCCGTGGGTGCGGATCTGGCGCACGATGCCGGCGAGGTCGTCGTCGTCGGTCAGCACCGCGCCGCCGTCACCGAACGCGCCGAGCGGCTTCGTCGGATAGAAGGAGACGCACGAGATCGGCGCCAGCGCTCCGACCCGCTTGGCCCCCACCGAGCCGCCGAAGGACTGCGCGGCGTCGGCGATCAGCGGCAGGCCGTGCATGTCGGCCACGGCCTTCAGCGCGGTGTAGTCGGCCGGGCGGCCGAAGAGGTCCACCGGCATGACCGCCTTCGGGGTCAGCCCGCGGGCCTTGGCGGAGGCGACCGCGCCGTCGATCTCGGCGGCGCCCATGTTGTAGGTCGCGGGGTCGACGTCGACGAAGATCGGCGTCGCGCCGACCGTCAGCACCACCGCCGCGGTCGCCGAGAAGGTGAAGGCCGGGACGAGGACGGCGTCGCCGGGGCCGATCCCCATCGCCATCAGCGCCATGATGAGCGCGTCGCGGCCGGAGGAGACGGCGATGCAGTGCTTCACGCCGCAGAACGCGGCGAGATCATGCTCCAGCTCGGTGACTTCGGGGCCGAGGATGTACTGGCCGTGGTCGAGCGCCTTGGCGATGCGGCGGTCGATGTCGAACCGCAGACGGGCCTGCTGACGCTTCAGGTCGAACAACGGGATCGGCGAATCGGTAACCGGGGCCCGTGCGAGGATGGCAGTCATGTTCGACCTTTCAGGCAGACAACTGGAACGAAGAGGTGGCGATCGCCGCGCGGATCCGCTCGGCGACCGCGAGGGCTGCGGCGCCGGCTTTGCCGGTCACCGTGGGTCGCGGGCCGCCCAGGACGGCCCGCACGAACTCGTCGAGTTCGGTGAAGAGGTTGTCGCGCGGGGCGACCGCTTCGTCGGCGGCGATGGCGCCGCCGGCGGTGCGGGCGAGGCGCCCCGCGGCGAGGTCGGCGCGCCACACCCCGTCCGCATCGTGCACGGTGAGGACGCGCTCGGTGACGGGCGAGAGGCGGCTGGCGGAGAGGTCCGCGGTGACGCCGTTCGCGAAGTGGAGCGTGGCGATCGCCGATTCGGTGCCGCCGTCCGGCGCCTGCGCGGTGACGGTGCGCGGCATCGCGCCGGCCAGCGTCAGCGCCAGGTCGATGTCGTGGATCATGAGGTCGAGCACGACGTCGACGACCGGCGGCACGGGCCGCGGCGGGTTGTGCCGGCGGGCGGCGATATGGGTGACGCCGCGGGCCTGGGAGGCGAGGGCGGCGAACGCGGGGTTGAAGCGCTCGATATGGCCGACCTGCAAGATCACGCCGGCGCGTTCGGCGGCGGCCACCAGCGCGGCGGCGTCGGTGTCGGTCCCGGCGATCGGCTTCTCGATGAAGACGGAGGCGCCCTTGGCGATCAGCGGCTCGGCGATGGCGCGGTGCGCCTCGGTCGGCACGGCGATGACGGCGGCGTCGGGCGTGATGGAGGCGAGGTCGCTCGTCCAGGCGGTGCCGAGATCGCCCGCCAGCTCGGCCGCACGCGCGCCGTCGCGGTCGACGATGGTGACCTGACCGACCAGCGGGTGTTGGCTGAGGTGCCTGGCATGATGGCGTCCGAAGGAGCCGGCACCGATGGAGGCGATGTGAAGCGCTTGCATGTCCTGTGAAGTAGCATGCGCTTCGATACTTTGGAGTTACCGGGCGGCCCGAAACCGGCCTGACGCACTCAAATGGTGTTGCAGCATGTTACCAAATGGCGCCTTTGCCACACACCACTGTGGTGGTGTTGCAGAATTGTCGGCCCCGCTATGCGCTCGGCGCACAGCTCAAGCGATCCGACAACTCTGAGATGCCCACAACGCTCTTCGTGATTCGGGGGAAGGGTGCGACTTATCCCTGACGGTGAGAATCGTTTACTTGCGTTCCGCGCGCAACACATCTCTATGTCGCTCCCCAATTGTATCGGTATGAGGCGGATGGTGCAGCGGCCCCGGCAAGGAACAGCGGCGTGATCGTGTCGTGCGGCGAAGCGCTCGTGGACCTCATGCCCGAGGAGCTGGACGGCGAACTGATCTACCGGCCGGTGCTGGGGGGCTCGCCCTACAACGTGGCGCTGGGCGTGGCGCGTCTGGGCGGGCGGGCGGCCTATCTGTGGGAGCTGTCGAGCGACCGGCTGGGCTGCGCCTTCGCCGAGGCGTTGGCGAACGAGGGGGTGGACATCTCCGCCGTCCGGCGTTCGGCGCGGGCGACTCCTGTGGGTATCGTCGATCTGTCGGGCTCCGAGCCCCGGTACAATATCGCCGATCCGGACCGGGTGATGCACGATACCGATCCGCCCGCATTGCCGGCCGGCGCGTCGATCCTGGTGGTCGGCTCGGCGGTGCTGGCGCAGGAGCCGGTGGCGGATCGGCTGGAGGCGCTGGCCATGGCGGCGCCGCTGGTGGCGATGGACTATAATGTGCGGCTGCCGAGCATCACCGACCTGCCGCGCTACCGGGGGCGGCTGGAGCGGATGTCGGCGCGGGCGGGAATCGTGAAGGCGAGCGAGGCCGACCTGGCGATGATCGGGGTGGACGACGCGGAGGCGTTTCTGCACCGTATGTTGCAGGCCGGCGCCGCTTTGGCGGTCCTGACGCGCGGCGGCGAAGGGGTCTCGGCCTGGACGGCGGGTGCGTCGGTGCATGTCGCGGCGCGCCGAGTCGAGGTTGTCGATGCAGTCGGGGCTGGAGATGCGTTCATGGCAGGTTTATTAGCATCACTCCAATGTGGAAAGTTGTTGGCCGGGCCGTCGCTCCACGCGCTGACCGAGGCGCGGTTGACCGACGTCATCGGAACAGCGCAATCGGTCGCCGCGGTTGCGTGTACGAAGCGAGGAGCCGTCATGCCGAAACATACAGAAATCGGTGGACCGTTGTTCCCGCTCGCCTGAGGCCTCCGCCTTTGTTGCTTGGAAAACCTCGATCGCCTATGCGTCTGTATCGCCCGGACGATGCAGTTTTTGCGACTTGGGGGCAGGATGAATCTCGAATGAGCCGGTTCGTCTTGTCTCGGTTCGCCGGTTGGACTGAAGGATCGCCAGTATGACGGTTACGGACTCGCGTGTCGCTCTTGTCGGGTCCGCTTGCCGCCTCCCCCAAGCTGAAGGGCTGGAGGCGTTCTGGGATGTGCTCGTCAACGCCAAGTGCGTGATCTCCTCGCTCGACGAGGAGCGATTCGGCACGCTGCCCTACCTGCACCCGGACCGCTCCAAGCCCGGCCGCTCGGTGACGTTCGCGGCCGGCCAGATCGCGCGCCCCTATCACTTCGACCCGGGCTATTTCGGCATCTCGCCGCGCGAGGCCGCCACGATGGACCCGCAGCAGCGCGTCCTCCTGGAGGTCGCCGTCGAGGCGCTGGAGAACGCCGGCATCCCGGCCGACCGCCTCGCCGGCCAGCAGGTCGGCGTCTATGTCGGCGCGTCCTCGCTCGATTATTCCAACGAGGCGCAGCTCGACCCGATGTCGATCGAGCCGCAGTCGATGACGGGCAACACGCTCTCCATCGTCGCCAACCGCGTCTCCTACGTGTTCGACCTGCGCGGCCCCAGCTACACGGTCGACACCGCCTGCTCGTCCTCGCTCATCGCCCTGCACCAGGCGATCGAGGACATCCGCGCCGGCAAGATCGAGACCGCCATCGTCGGCGGCGTCTCGCTGCTCCTCAACCACATTCCGTTCATCGGCTTCTCGCGCGCGTCGATGCTGTCGGCGGGCGGCCTGTGCCGCGCGTTCGACGCCGGCGCGGACGGCTACGTGCGCTCCGAGGGCGCCGTCGTCATGGTGCTGCGCTCCGAAGAGGCGGCGCGGCGGGACAGCGACCCGATTCGCGCCCGCTTCGTCGGCTCCGGCATCAACGCCGACGGGCGGACCGCGGGCCTCTCGCTGCCGTCCCCCACGGCGCAGGCCGACCTGCTGCGCCAGGTCTACGAGGCGGGCGGGATCGACCCGGCACGCCTCGCCTTCGTGGAGGCGCACGGCACCGGCACGCGCGTCGGCGACCCGATCGAGACCAACGCCATCGGCACCGTGCTGGGCCAGAAGCACGGCGATCCGCTGCTGATCGGCTCGTCGAAGACCAACTTCGGCCATCTGGAGCCGGCCTCCGGCCTCGTCGGTATCCTGAAGTCGCAGCTGGCGCTGGCCAACAACCTGCTGCCGGCCTCGCTCCATTTCGAGGTCCCCAACCCGGACATCGACTTCACCGAGCTGAACCTCACCGTCGCGGCCGAGGCGACGACGCTGGCGCGGGCGCCGGAACCGCGCCTCGCCGGTATCAATTCGTTCGGCTTCGGCGGCGCCAACGCGCACGTCGTCATGGCCGACGGGGAGCCGATCGGCGAGGCGGCTGCGCCCAAGGGCGACGCACCGCTGGTCGTCAGCGCCGCCACCCGCGCGGCGCTGGGCGAGCTCGCGGCCGCCACCGCCAAGGCCCTCGGCGGCGCCGATGCCGCCCGCCTCGCGGCCCACGTCAACGCCGCCGCGCACCGCCGGCAGCGCCTGTCGCACCGCGCCGTGATCGCGTCGGACGACGCCAGCGCCATGGTCGCGGCGCTGAACGCCGTCGCCGAGGGGCAGAACCACCCGCTCGCCGCCGTCGGCGAGGCGGCCTCGGTGGGCGAAAAGCCGGTATTCGTCTATTCGGGGAACGGCTCGCAGTGGGCCGGCATGGGGCGCGCCGCCTACCAGGGCGAGACCGATTTCCGCCTCTCGTTCGACCGCACGGACCGGCTCTTCATGTCGGTCGCGGGCTGGTCGCTGGTGACGATGCTGTTCTCCGGCGACCTCGAGACCGAGATCGAGCGGACCGAGATCGCTCAGCCGCTGCTGTTCGCGATCCAGGTCGCGCTGACCGACGCGCTGGAGCGCCGCGGCGTCACCCCGTCGGCGGTGATGGGCCACTCGGTGGGCGAGGTCGCCGCCGCGTGGGCCTCCGGCGCGCTGTCGCTGAGCGATGCGGTCAAGGTGATCCACGCCCGCTCCACGCACCAGGAGGTGACCCGTCACCTCGGCGGGATGGCGGCGCTGCTGCTGCCGGCCGAAGAGGCGGTGGAGGCGATCGCGCCCTACCACGGGCTGGAGCTGGCGGCGGTCAATTCCAGCCGCTCCGTCACCATCTCGGGACCGACCGAGCAGCTCGCCGTCTTCGGCAAGGACGCCCGCAAGAAGCGCTGGGCGATGAAGCGGCTCGACCTCGACTATCCGTTCCACTGCGCGCTGGTGGAGCCGATCCGCGGACCACTGCTGCAGTCGCTGAGCGCCATCGCGCCGCGGCCGACCACCATCCCGATGATCTCCACCGTGACGGGCGAGCCGGTCGACGGGACGCGGCTCGGCGCCGACTACTGGTGGGAGAACGTGCGCCAGCCGGTCGATTTCCAGAAGGGCGTCCTCGCCTCGCTGGAGGAGGGCCACCGCCTTTATGTGGAGATCGGGCCCCGCCCGGTGCTGACCGGCTACCTCAACGACGCGCTGCGCACCGCCGAGATCCGCGCCACCGTGCTGCCGTCCTTCCGCCAGGGCGAGGGCGCGGCCGAGCCGGTCGCCGAGGTTCTGCGCACGCTGATCGCCAACGGGACCGCCATCGACGATGCGGCGCTGTTCGGCGAGCGACGTGCCGCGCCGGACCTGCTGCCGACCTACCCCTGGCAGCACCAGCGCTACAAGAAGGCCGAGTCGAACGAGATCGTCTGGCTGATGAAGCGGCGCGATCACGTGCTGCTCGGCGACCGCGTGCGCGAGGACATCCACGAGTGGCGCATCGGGCTCGACCCGGTGGTGCTGCCCTTCCTCGCCGACCACACGGTCGAGACGTCGGTCGTCTTCCCCGCGGCGGGCTTCACCGAGATGCTGCTGGCGGTGGGCCGCGTGCTCTATCCGGGCCACCCGGTGGAGGTGCGCGGGCTCGACATCATCGCCCCGCTGGTGCTCGACGCGTCGGACGACCGCACCGTGCGCACGCGCGAGATCGCGCCGCAGACCTTCGTCATCGAGAGCCGCATCCGCGGGGCCGACGACGGCTGGTCGCCGCACGTCAAGGCGACGGTCGCCAAGGCCCCCGCCGCGCCGCACGGTGCGGCGATCGCGGTGCCGGAGGGCGCGCCGACGGTGCCGGCCGCACGGCTCTACGAGATCACCGCGCAGTTCGGGCTCCCCTACGGCCCGGTCTTCCGCCGCGCCAACCTCGTCACCCTGGTGGACGATTCGCACATTCACGTGCGCCTCAGCCCGCCGGATCCGGCCACCGCGCGCCTCAAGCTGGCGCTCGACCCGACGATGTTCGACGCCTGCTTCCATGGCCTCTTCGCCTTCCTGGCGGGGCGCGACGAGGTCCGCGGCGTGGCGGTCCTGCCGATCCGTCTCGGCCGCCTGACGCTCGCCGCCGACGCCGCGACGCCGACCGAAGCCGACATCACCGTTCGCCGCCCGACCGAGGGGATCGTCGAGGCCGACTTCGTGCTGCGCGATGCCGCCGGCGCCGTCGTCGCCACCGCCGAGGCGGTGCGCTTCCAGGCCGTGCCGCTGGCCCACGCGGTCGGCGAGCCGGTGGTCGCCGCGCCGAAGCTGCGCCGCGTCGCCCGCGTCAGCGCGCCCGCATCGGACCTGCCGCCGCTGGCCCCGTCGGTCGATACCGCGACCGAGCCGTCCGAGACCGCACTCTTCGTCGAGGCCGGGGTGCTCGCCGCCGCGGTCGAGGCGCTGGGGCCGATCCTGACGCCGCCGGCGTCGCTGCAGAGCTGCGTCGCCGAGGGGCGCCTCGCCGGCAACGCCGTGCCGCTGGCCGCGCGCGTGCTGCCGGCGCTCGTCGCCGCGGGCCTCGCCGAGGAGGACGGCGGCACGTTCGCGCTCACCGGCGAACCGGTCGACATCTCCGAGATCGTCACCCTCCTGATCGAGGAGCATCCCGAGCGGCTCGCCGAGGCGACGCTCCTCGCCGCGCTTCCCGAGTGGCTCGCCGAGACCTTCCGCTCCGGCCTCGCCGCCGAGCACCCGGCATCCGACGCGCTCCTCGACCAGCTCCTCGTCAGCGCCCCGTTCACCGCGCCGCTCTACGCCGCGATCGGCGCCTTGACCGACACGGCGCTCAGCTCCAGCGGCGCGGCACTGACGGTCTGCCTCGTCGGCGCCGGCAACGTCGCCTTCGCGCGGGAGGTGGCCGCGCTGATCGATCCGGAGCGGGTCCGCCTCACGATCACCGATACCTGCCCCGTCACGCTGGAGCGCACCGCGCTGGTGTGGGACCGGCACGAGGGCGTCCACCTGGAGCCGTTCTCCGCCGCCCGCGAGCACCGGTACGACCTCGTCGTGATGACGCCGCAGTTCGGACCGATGGACGTCGCCGCCGCGGCGGAGTGCCTGCGGCCGGGCGGGCGGCTCCTGGGCGGCGCGCTCGCCGGCAACCTCTTCGCCGACGTGATCGGCGGCCTCACCACCGACTGGTGGGCCGCCTCGCTCGATGCGGAAAGCCCCGTCGGTGCGCTCAATGCGCCCGAGGAGTGGACCGCTGCGCTCACCGAAGCCGGCCTCGAAGCGATCGACGTGCACACCCTGCCGTCGGACGAGACCGACGCGATGATCTTCACCGCGAGCCGTGCCGCCGGTGTCAAGGCGCCGACGCTCGAGACCTTCCCCGCCCTCGTCGCCGACGGCCCGGCCGCCGGGCGCACGCTGGAAGCCCTGCGTGCGATGGCCGACGACGCGCCCGAGCTCGCCGACCTGACCGCCACTCCCGACGGGCCGGTGGTGCTCGCCGTCGACGTGCCAGAGCCGGCCGACCTCCCGGCGCGCCTCGCCGCCGTCGGTTCGTGGCTCGTCGCCCTCGGCACCGAGGCGCGCACCGTGACCCTGGTGACGTTCGGCGCCCAGGTGGAAGGAGCCAAGGAGGTCCGCCCGACCGCCGCCGCCGTCTCCGCCTTCGGCCGCGTCGCGATGAACGAGTTCCCGCACCTCGACATCCGCCTCGTCGACATCGCCGCGTCGTTCGACGCCAGTGAGGCGGCCGTGCGCCTGATGGCCGAGCTGGTCGAGCCCAACGGCGAGCGCGAGATTGTCCTCTCCAGCGACCACCGCAGCGTGATGCGCTACGTGCCGCTGGCGGAGGAGACCGCCGGCGAGGCGCTCACCCTCGCCGTGCCCCGTCGCGGCTCGATCGACAATCTCGTCTGGTCGCCGACGCAGCATCCGCCGCTCGGCGCGGGCGACGTGCGCATCAAGGTCGAGGCGTCGGGCCTCAACTTCCGCGACGTGATGTGGACCCTCGGCCTCTTGCCGCACGAGGCGCTGGAGGACGGCTTCGCCGGCCCGACGCTCGGCATGGAATGTGCCGGTGTGGTCGAGGCGGTGGGCGAGGAGGTCACGGACGTGAAGCCGGGCGACCTGGTGCTCGCCTTCGCGCCGCAGTCCTTCGCCAGCCACGTCACGGTGACGGCGCAGTCGGTGATCCCGCGTCCGGTGGAGCTCGCGGCCGAGGCCGCGGCGACCATGCCGGTCGCCTTCCTCACCGCCTACTACGCCCTCATCGAATTGGCGCACTTGGAGGAAGACGAGACCGTCCTCATCCACGGCGGCGCCGGCGGCGTCGGCCTCGCGGCATTGCAGATCGCCAAGTGGCGCGGCGCGCGCGTCTTCGTGACCGCCGGCACGCCGGAAAAGCGCGCACTGCTGCGGGAGCTGGGCGCTGACGAGGTGTTCGATTCGCGCGGTCTGACCTTTGCCGAGGAGGCCAAGGCCGCGACGGACGGGGAGGGCGTCGACGTCGTCCTCAACTCGCTCGCGGGCGAGGCGATGGAGCGCTCGCTCGACACGCTGAAGCCGTTCGGCCGCTTCTGCGAGCTGGGCAAGCGCGACTTCTATGCCGACACCAAGCTCGGCCTGCGCCCGTTCCGGCAGAACCTCAGCTATTTCGGCATCGACGCCGACCAGCTGATGAAGCACCGCCCCAAGGTGGCGCGCCGGGTGCTGGGCCAGATCGTCGCGATGATGGACTCCGGCGACCTGACGCCGCTGCCCTATCGCCCGTTCGACGCCGGCGGCGTGAAGGACGCCTATCGCCTGATGCAGGCCGCCGGGCATATCGGCAAAATCGTCGTCACCCCGCCGCAGCCCGTCGCGCCGACGGTGGCGCATCAGCCGGTCGCCATCGTGGCCGACAAGGCCTACCTCCTGGTCGGCGGCGTCTCCGGATTCGGTTTCCGCACCGCCGAATGGTTGATCGAGCACGGCGCCGAGGACCTCGTGCTGGTGAGCCGCTCCGGCGTCAAGGACCAGGCCGTCGCCGAGGCGATCGAGGCCTATCGCGGCAAGGGCATCGCCATCGACGTGCGCTCGCTCGACGTCACGAACGAGGCGGCGGTGCGCGAGCTGGTCGCCGAGATCGGCACCACGCGCCCGCTCGGCGGCGTCTTCCACATGGCGATGGTGCTCGACGATGCGCTGATCGCCTCGCTGGACGCGGGCCGGTTCGAGACGGCGATGCACCCCAAGATCGCCGGCGCCAACGCGCTGGAGGCGGCGACCGCGGACATCCCGCTCGACCTCTTCGTGCTCTATTCGTCGATCACGGTGCAGCTCGGCAATCCGGGCCAGGCCAACTACGTCGCCGCCAACGCCTACCTGGAGGCGATCGCGCGTCGCCGCCGGGCGCGCGGGCAGGCGGGGCTCACTATCGCCTGGGGCGCGATCGCCGACGCCGGCGTCTTCGCCCGATCGCTGGAGACGTCCGACCTGCTGCGCCGCAAGCTGGGCCGCCACGCGATCACCGCCGGCGACGGGCTCGCGGTCCTGAAGCGCTTCCTCGACGAGGGGGCGATGACCTCCGGACCCGCGGTGCGCCTGATCGGTCAGGTGGATTGGGCGACGGCGCGCAAGGAGCTGATCATCGCCCGCAGCCCCGCGTTCGAGGATCTCGCCGACGCCGCCGACGCGGACGGCGACGACGCCGGCTCGCTGGACCTCGCCGAGCGTATCGCCGGCCTCTCGCCGTCCGAGGCGGTGGCCGAGGTGACGCGCCTGCTGGCGGTGGAGATTAGCCGCATCCTCAAGATGCCGGCCTCCGAGGTGGACCCGCACAAGCCGCTCACCACGCTCGGCATGGATTCGCTGATGGGCGTGGAGCTCAGAATGAGCGCCGAGCAGAAGCTCGGCGTCGACATTCCGCTGATGTCGCTCACGGCGGGCGCCACGCTCGCCGACATCGCCAAGAAGGTCGTGCATCGCACCACCGGAGAAGAGGCGAGCGACGAGGACCAGGACGAGCTGATCGCCCGCCACATCGGGTCCGCCGATGCGCCGCGTGAGGCGATCGAAGCCGCGGTGCGCGAGCGAACCGCGGGTGTGAGGACCATCCTGTCATGAAGAAGCGCGGCATCGGCTCCCTCAAGTCGGCGGCGAAGGATCAGCTCCTCGCCGCCGCGCGGGCCTCCCGTCAGGCGGGTCTCGAACGCAAGCTCGAGCGCCTCGTGCCGGACAACTCCGACGGCCGCTCCGTCGGCAAGTCGTTCGATTTCTCCACGCTGGAGACGGCGCGGCAGCTGAAGATCCAGCGCGCCGCCGCCGAGATGCTCAACATCGACGTGCCGTTCTTCCGCCCGCACGACGTGCAGGCCGCCGCGCACACGCGTATCGGCAACCGCGAGTACATCAACTTCTCCTCCTACGACTATTGCGGCCTCAACGGTGACCCGCGCGTCACCGCCGCCGCCCGCGAGGCGATGGAGCGCTTCGGCACCTCCGTGTCCGCCTCGCGCGTCGTCTCCGGCGAGCGGCCGTTCCACCGCGAGCTGGAGAAGAACATCGCCCGCTTCCTGGGTGTGGAGGACGCGGTGGCGATGGTCTCCGGCCATGCCACCAACGTCACCACGATCGGCCACCTCCTGGGGCCGAACGACCTGGTGCTGGCGGACGCGTTCATCCACAACTCCATCGTCGAGGGGGTGCGGCTCGCCGGGGCGACGCGGCTCACCTTCCGCCACAACGACATGGACCACCTCGCCGAGCTCTTGTCGGCCAAGCGCCACCAGTTCAACCGTGTGCTGATCGCGGTCGAGGGCCTCTACTCGATGGACGGCGACACGCCGCCGCTCGACCGCCTGATCCGCCTCAAGACCCGCCACGACGCGTGGCTGCTGGTGGACGAGGCGCACGCGCTGGGCGTCGTCGGCCAGACCGGACGGGGCCTCGCCGAGCGGGAGGGGATCGACCCCAACGCCGTCGAGATCTGGATGGGGACGCTGTCCAAGACGCTGTCGTCCTGCGGCGGCTTCATCGCCGGCTCCACGGCGCTGGTGGAATACCTGAAGGCGACGGCCCCGGGCTTCGTCTTCTCCGTCGGTCTCGCCCCCTCCGTCGCCGCCTCGGCCAATGCGGCGCTGCTGGCGCTGGAGGCCGAGCCGGAGCGCGTCGCCCGGCTGGTCCACAACGGCCAGCATTTCCTCAAGGCCGCCAAGGCCGCGGGGCTCGACACCGGCACCGCCGAGGGGCTCGCGGTGCTTCCGGTCATCATCGGCGATTCCATCGTCTCCGCGCTCGTCGCCCACCGCCTCGCGGAGGCGGGCGTGAACGTGCAGCCGATCATCTTCCCCGCCGTTCCCGAGCAGGCGGCGCGGCTGCGCTTCTTCGTCAACGCCACCCACACCGAAGACGACATCGACACCGCCGTCCGCCTCACGGCCGAATGCCTCGAGCGCACCCGCAAGGACGGCGCCGGCCTGACCCAGCTCGCCGCCAGCTTGCGGTAGGCACAAGCGCTGCGCGGGCGGCTCGGCGTCAGCCGTCGTCGACCGGGGTATCGTCGAAGCGGTCGCGGTCCAGCCGGCGGGATTTGAAGGAGGGCTCGATCCGCGGGTCGGGCTCGATCTCGGCGCGGAAGGTGGGCACGATCCGGTCGATGATCCCGCCCGGCGCGATCGCTTCACCCAGCGACAGGAGCCGGAAGGGAAGCGGGAAGACCGACGTGCGGCGCCCGCCTTCGGTGGCGGCGACGATCTTGCGCGCGGCCCGCTCGGCGCTGATCTCGAACGGCTTGGCGCCCTTGTGACGGGCCGACATCGGGCTCGTCACGAAGCCGGGGCACAGCACCGTGACGGTGATCCCGTCGTTGATCAGGCGCGGGCGCAGGGCGTGACCGTAAGCGATGAGCCCCGCTTTCGTCGCGGAATAGACGGCGAGGTCGGGGGTCGGCATCAGCCCGGCGGTCGAGGCGACGATGCCGATGTGCCGCTCGGGCCGTGTCGTCACCGTCTGCCGGCGCATGCGCTCCACGATCACCCGGATGCAGCTGATGTTGGCGAGCAGGTTGGTGCGCACCAGCCGCTCGGTGTCCTCCGCGCTCTCCAGCGCGTTCGGGCCCGGAGGGCCGGCGGAGAGCCCGGCATTGGCGTAGAGCGCCTCGAAGGTGTAGCGCTCGGCGGTATCGTCGGCCCAGTGCTGGAAGGCCGGGGTGGTGATGTCGATCCGGCTGGTGATCGCCCGGCCGCCGCGGCGCTCGACCGCCTCCATCGCGGCCTCCAGCCCCTTCGGATTGCGCCCCACGAGGCCGAGCACCAGACCCGGCCGCGCCAGCCGCTCGGCCAGCGCCTGGCCGATGCCGCCCGATGCCCCGGTGATGATGACGAGGGGCGGCTTGGCCTCGCGCTCCGAACGGACCGCCGGGGCGGCGGGCGAGGCGAGCGGCGCTGCGGGCGTGGATGCGGAGGACGCGGCTGGCGCGGATGCGGAGGACGCATCGGGCGGCGTCCGCGTGGGTTCGGCCGGCTCGCTCGCGGTACGCTCGCCCGCGTCCGGCGGGGTGCCGGGCGGAGGGGCGGCCTCGGCGTTCACGGCCGCTCAGCCCCGCTCGCGCAGCAGACGCGCCTTGTCGCGCTGCCAATCGCGCTTCTTCTCGGTCTCGCGCTTGTCGTGCGTCTTCTTGCCCTTGGCGAGGCCGAGCTTCACCTTCGCGATGCCGCGGGCGTTGAAGTACATGCTGAGCGGCACCAGCGTCAGCCCCTCCTGCGCGATCGCGCCGATGAGCTTGCCCATCTCGCGCCGGTGCAGCAGCAGCTTCCGCGGCCGCTTCGTCTCGTGATTGAAGCGGTTCGCCTGCTGGTACTCGGGGATGTAGGCGTTATAGAGCCACAGCTCGCCGCCCGACTCGCCGGCATAGGATTCGCCCAGATTGGAGCGACCCTCGCGCAGCGACTTCACCTCCGTGCCCTGGAGCTGGATACCGGCTTCCAGGTCGTCCAGAATTTCGTAGTTGAACCGCGCCTTGCGGTTCTCGGCGACGGTGCGCGAGGCGGGATGGGGGTTCTTCGCCATGGTTCAGTCTCGCGACGGAGGTCCTCTAGTAGACGCAGATGGAATAGCCCGTGGCGTCCGACACCCAGCAGGCTCGATCCCGCTCGGACCGGAGGAACGGGCCGGGGAGCGGGACGTTCCGCCCGGTGCCGAAGTCCGCGAACGCGTCGGCAACGCCGGGGGAGGTGAGGGACACCGTGTAGAACGGCTTGCCCGGCGCACCGACGGTGAAGCTACCGTCACCGCCGGCGTAACGGAAATCGCACGCGTAGCGGCCGTCATCGTCGGTGACGCAGGTGGCAGGGCGGGCCATGACATGGGAGCCAGACAGCGTGAAGGCAATAAGGCCCAGCAAGATTCGTCGCCCCATGGAACCCCTGCCTCCCCGCGCGGGGCCGATGCTAGCCGACCCGCGCCCGCCCCACCAGCGACCTCGCCGTTAAATGAGCCCGGCGTGGGCGAGCGCCTTGTCGAGCGCGGCCTCCACCTTGCCTGACACTGGCAGGATGGGCAGGCGCAGCTCGTTCGCCATCCGGCCGAGCTTGGCGAGCGCGTACTTCGCCCCGCCCGGGCTCGGCTCCAGGAAGAGCGCGTCGTGCAACGGCATCAGCTTGTCCTGGATCGTCAGCGCCTTGGCGAAGTCGCCGGCGAGGCAGGCGTTCTGGAACTCGGCGCACAGCTTCGGCGCGACGTTCGCCGTCACCGAGATGCAGCCGACGCCGCCGTGTGCGTTGAAGGCGAGCGCCGTCGCATCCTCGCCCGACAGCTGCACGAAGGCGGGACCGCACGCGGCACGCTGGCGCGAGGGGCGGGCGAGATTGGCCGTCGCGTCCTTCACGCCGACGATGTTGACGTGTTCGGCGGCGAGCTCGGCCATCGTCTCGACCGACATGTCGATCACCGAGCGGGGCGGGATGTTGTAGATGATGATCGGCAGGCTGGTTTCCTGCGCGATGGCGGCGAAATGCGCCTTCATCCCGGCCTGGCTCGGCTTGTTGTAGTAGGGCGTCACCACGAGCACGGCCGTCGCGCCGACCGACTCGGCGTGCTGGGCGAGCGAGATCGCCTCGCGGGTGGAGTTGGAGCCGGCGCCGGCGATGACGGGCACCCGCCCCGCGGCGACCTCGACGCAAATTTCCACGACGCGCTGGTGCTCGTCATGGGTCAACGTGGGCGACTCGCCGGTCGTGCCGACGGGAACAAGCCCATGAGATCCTTCGGAAATTTGCCATTCCACATGATCGATGAACGCTTTCTCGTCCACCTTCCCATCACGGAAGGGTGTCACGAGTGCGGGCATTGATCCCTTGAACATGGCCGGGCCTTTCTTGTTGGGTGTCGATCCGGCGGGTGGGGCACGGACCGCCCTCTTGTCGGCATGCGTTACCGAAAAGGTAAGCTAGAGTTGATACTGGTCCGTAGTGCACCGGCGTTTTGGGGGACGCAATGCGGTTCTGCGTTGTGAACAGTGTGACGATACTAACTTTGGCGGCGAGTGTGGGCGCCGTGTCCGCCGCGCCGCTCTCGTCGCTGCCACGGGCTCCGGTCGCGGCCGGCGTCCTGATGGTCGACGAGCGCGTGCCGGTGCCGCAGCCCCATCCCCGCGCGGCGGCCCGAGCGGGAACGGGCACGAGTACCAGCACCAGTGCCGCGCTGCCGTCCGCCAGGATCATCGGCCGCGTCGAGAACGGGCAGGCCGTGCCGGTGGCCGCGGCCGCCTTTGCCGCCCGCGCCGACCGCGGCCCCATGAAGACCCTGTTCGAGGCCGCCGAGAAGCAGGCCGACCCGAACGCCCCCGTGGCCTCCATCGCCGCGGTCGCCGCGCGCAGCAGCTCGCCGGCGCTCCTCGCCGGGCACGGAGCGCCGCGGGCGGGCGGACCCTCTCCGTTCGCCGCGGAGGGTCGCCAGGCCAGCTCCCTCAAAGGCGCGCTCGATGCCCTGAAGGCCGACCGGTACCAGGAGGCGTTGCAGCGTCGCAACGGCCTGAGCGACCCGCTCGATCAGAAGATCGTCGACTATTTCCTGGTGCGCGCCGGCACCAACGAGCTGTCCTCCGCGATGATTGCCGACTATGCGGTGCGCGCGCCCGACTGGCCCGAGCCGGAGCTGGTGCGTGGCCGCGCCGAGGAGGCCCTCTCGCGCGAGAATCCGGGGGCCGACGCCGTCATCAAGGCGATGGGCGGGCAGGCCACCTCGCTGGTCGGCAAGCGCCTCCTCGCCAACGCGATGATCGCCGAGGGGGACGTCGCCGGCGGCATGAAACTGGTGCGCTCGGTCTGGCACGAGCGCGCGCTGGGCACCGGGCTGCAGTCCGCCTATGTCGACGACTTCGCGGCCCGCCTCACCATCGACGATCACCTGGAGCGGATCGACAAGCTGATCGCCAACAACCGGTTCGAGGAGGCGCAGGCGCTGCGGGGCCGGCTCGGCACCGGCCCGCGCGCCTACCTCGACGCGCGCATCGCGGTCGCGACCAACAACGGGCGCGGCGGCCGTGCGCTGGCGTCGGTACCGGCGGATCTGCGCAAGCGTCCCGGCTACCGTCTGGCCCAGATCGAGGAAAAGCGCCGCGAGGACGACCTCGACGCGGCCGCCCGCCTCATCGAGACCGCCTCCAAGCGCGACATCGTCGACGGGGACGCGTGGTGGGTCGAGACGCGCATCGTGGCGCGGATGATGGCCGAGAAGGGCGACGGCAAGCGCGCCTACCAGCTGGTGACGATCGGCTTTGCCGAGGGCGCCGTGGAGCGGGCGGACCAGGCCTTCCACGCTGGCTGGTTCGCCATGCGCTACCTGCGGGACGGCAACCGCGCCGCGCGCCACTTCGCCGAGCTGGAACAGATCGCGACGACGCCGCT
This sequence comes from Acuticoccus sp. I52.16.1, assembly GCF_022865125.1. Taxonomy (NCBI): domain Bacteria; kingdom Pseudomonadati; phylum Pseudomonadota; class Alphaproteobacteria; order Hyphomicrobiales; family Amorphaceae; genus Acuticoccus; species Acuticoccus sp. I52.16.1. The sequence goes on from NZ_CP094828.1 coordinate 4,329,280, forward strand.
CTCGCTCTCGCGGGCGCATTACTGGCGCGGCCGCGCCGCGGCGCTGGCGGGACACGGCGGCGAAGCGCGCACCGCCTACAACGAGGCCGCGCACTTCGGCTTCACCTATTACGGCCAGCTGGCCCGCGCCGAGATCGGCGCAAGCGGCACCGGTGTCGGCCGCGCGCCGGACCCCACGCCGTCCGACCGGGCGATGTTCGCGCGCAACGAGGTCGCCGAGGCGGTCTCGCGGCTCATCAAGTCCGGCCACAAGCACCGGATCGCCACGCTGCTCGCCCACCTGGCGAAGACGGTGCCGACGCCCGGGCAGGCAGCCCTCGCCGCGCAGCTCGCGGACGAGGCTGGCTACCCGCATCTGGCGCTGATGGTCGCCAAGGATGCGCAGCGGCGCGGGCTCGACGTCGGCCGGCTCGCCTATCCCAGCAACGCCATCCCGCACACCGCGAAGGTGCCGACCGGGCTCGACCGGGCGGTGGTGTTCTCGATCGCGCGGCAGGAATCGGAGTTCAATCCGGGCGCCGTCAGCCCCGTCGGCGCCAGCGGGCTCATGCAGGTGATGCCGCAGACAGCGGCCGCCATGGCACGCGAGCTGGGCCTCAGCCACTCGCAGTCGAAGCTCACCAGCGACCCCGGCTACAACGCGACGCTGGGCGCGGCCTACCTCGCCAAGCGCCTCGGCAACTACAACGGCTCCTACATCCTCACCTTCGCCGCCTACAACGCTGGCGCGGGGCGGGTGAACGAGTGGATCCAGCGCTTCGGCGACCCGCGCGACCCCAACGTCGACGCGCTGGCCTGGGTCGAGGATATTCCATATCCCGAGACGCGAAACTACGTGCAGAGGGTGATGGAGAACGTGCAGGTCTACCGCGAGGCGCTCGGCACGGGGCGCCTGGCGATCGAGACGGACCTGTCGCGAGGGAGGCAGAGCTGAGCGCGAACCTGACGACACCCGCGCGCGACGGGACGATCATCAACGCCGAGACCTTCGGCCCGGAGGCCGACCCCCGGCCCATCATCTGCCTGCCCGGCCTCAGCCGCAACGCGCGCGACTTCCGCGCCCTGGCGACGGCGCTGTCGACGCCGGACGGGTGGCCGGCGCGCCGGGTGATCGTCGTCGAATCGCGCGGTCGGGGGCGGTCCGGATGGGCCGAGACGAAAAGCTACAACGTCCTGCAGGAGCTCGACGATCTCCTCGTCTGCCTCGATGCGTGGGGCGTGGAGCGGGCGCAGTTCATCGGCACCTCGCGTGGTGGGCTGCTGACGATGCTGCTGGCGATGAAGGCGCCGGAGCGGATCGACCGCGCCATCCTGAACGACATCGGCCCCACCATCGAGCGGAGCGGCCTGGCGCGGATCGCGAGCGGGATCGGCAAGAAGATGGATCACGATTCCTACGAGGCGCTGGCCGACCATCTGGCCGAGACGCAAGGCTCGCAGTTCCCCCGGATGCCGCGCACCAAGTGGATCCGCTTCGCCAAGCAGCTGGCCTCACCCAACGACGCCGGCGGCGTGACGCTGGACTTCGACCCGCGCCTCGCCGAGACGGTGCGCGGTTACGACCCGGCCGAGCCGGCGCCGGACTTCTGGCCCGGCTTCGACGCGCTCTGCGGGCGCCCGGTGTTGGTCGTGCGCGGGGCCCACTCGGACCTCCTGTCGGCCGCGACGGTCGAGTCGATGCGCCGCCGCCACCGCGGCCTCGGCACCCTGGTGGTGCCGGACGAGGGTCACGCGCCGTTCCTGTGGGACCGCCACAGCATCGAGGCGATCAGCGGCTTCCTGAGCTGAAGATCGTCATCGCCGAACGCAAAAACGCCCCGCCGCGGCATCCGCGACGGGGCGTTTTTCGTTGTGCGGCCGGTGCGCCTACTCGGCGGCGGTGGCCGGTTCCTTGGTGCTCTCCTTCACGCTCTCGGCGGCGCGGCGGGGGGCGGTGGTCGGCTTGTTGGCCGCCGGCTCGGAGCGCAGCACGGCGGACTTGCGGGTCGCCTTGGGGGCGATCATCGTCCCGGAAGAGGCGAGGTCGTTGGCGCGGGTGCGGTTGGGCACGCGGATGAAGCAGGAGGTGCCCATCGGCCCGCTCTCGCGCTCGATCTCGCCTTCCAGCGTGGCGAGGTACATGTCGACCAGGCGCATGCCGAGGCCGGTCGACTTCGGGTCGACATGATCCTTGTCGAAGCCGATGCCGTTGTCGGTCACGGTGATGTGGATCTCGTCGCCGCGGTCCAGCATGTGGACGCGGATCGAGCCGATGTCCTGCCGCCCGTTGAAGGCGTACTTCGCCGCGTTGGCGACCAGCTCGTTGACCACCGCGCCCAGCGCGATCGCATCGTCGATCGACATCGGCAGGTCGTCGCCGCGCACCTCGATGGACCAGCCCATGTGCTCGGAGGTCGCCATCTGCTCGATGGAATGGCACACGCGCTCGAAGTAGGGGCGAAGCTGGACGATGCCGGTGTTGTCGTGGATCGCCAGCAGTTCGTAGAGCGAACCCATCGATTCGACGCGCAGGGCGATGCGCTGGAGCACCTCGCGGCCCATCTCGTCCTCGAGCTGGCGGCCTTCGATGCGCAGCATGGAAAGGATCGAGGCGATGTTGTTCTTCACCCGGTGATGGACCTCGGTCATCATCGCGTGGGTCTTCTCGACGCTCTCGTCGGCGGCGCGAGAGGCCATCACCGCGTTGGTCGCGTCCTCGATCTTGACGAGCATCTGCCCGGTCGGCGCGCCGGCGCGCGAGACCCTGCGGGCGGAGACGTTCAGAACGCGCGCGCCGATGACGGGGAAGGTCTGCTCCAGCTTGTAGCCCCGCACGTCGACATCGTGGGGGATGACGGATTCCAACAGCGAGCGCAGGGACGGCTCGTCCCAGATCTCGGCATGGACCTCGAAGATGGAGTGCCCGAGGGTCTCCGCTTCGGTTCCGCCAAACAACTGATAATAAGCCAAATTCGCAAACTGGACGACGAGGTCGCTATCGACGACCAGCATGGCCGACATCATCGAGTTGACGATGTCCTTGTAGTGTACCGAAGGGTCCGTCACGGCCATGCGCATACTCTGTTCCGTTCATCGGCCGCCGCGGATCGCGCGCCTCGATAAGGTGACCGATGCTTTATACAGCGTCTTGCAATCGATGCGAAGGCATCAACCAGTCATTTGCGACGTTTCAGATGTGCAGCTGACGTGCAACACCTTAACAAGTCGACAACGCCAGCCGCTACTCTGCGGCCTGCGGCACGGGCGTCTGGGCCATCCATGCGGCGAAATCCTCGCGCGCCCGCTCGGCATAGGCCGCTTTGCGGCCCGCCTTGCGCTGGCCGCGACCTTTTCGCCCCGTTGCAATCGGCGTCACCGGCGGGAAGAGGCCGAAGTTGACGTTCATCGGCTGGTAGGACCGCGGTCCGGTGCTTTCATGCGATAAATGGCCGCCGGTGATGTGGGCCAGGAGCGCGCCCATCGCCGTGGTCTGAGGCGGCACGGTCGCGATGGTGCCGGAAAGCTCGGCCGCGGCGAACCGGCCGGCCATCAGCCCGGTCGAGGCCGCCTCGACATAGCCCTCGCAGCCGGAGATCTGGCCGGCGAAACGCAGGTTCGGCGCCGTCTTGAGCCGCAGCGTGGGGTCCAGGAGGCGCGGTGCGTCGATGTAGGTGTTGCGGTGCAGCCCGCCCAGGCGCGCGAACTCCGCGTTCTGCAGGCCGGGGATCATCCGCAACACCTCGGCCTGCGCGCCGTAGCGCAGCTTGGTCTGGAAGCCGACCATGTTGAACAGCGTGCCCAACGCGTTGTCCTGCCGCAGCTGGACGATCGCGTGTGCCTTTACCTGGGGATCGCGGGGATTGGTGAGGCCGATGGGCTTCATGGGCCCGTGCCGCAGCGTCTCGCGGCCCCGCTCGGCCATCACCTCGATCGGCAGGCACCCGTCGAAGTAGGGGGTGTCCTCGAACTCGTGGAAGTCGACCCGGTCGGCGGCGAGCAGCGCATCGATGAACGCCTCGTACTCGTCGCGCGTCATCGGGCAGTTGAGATAGTCGGCGCCGGTGCCGCCGGGGCCGGGCTTGTCGTAGCGCGACTGGAACCAGGCGACGTCCATGTCCACGCTCTCGCGGTAGACGATGGGGGCGATCGCGTCGAAGAAGGCGAGCGCGTCGGCGCCCGTGGCGGCGGCGATCGCGGCCGACAGCGCGTCCGAGGTGAGGGGGCCGGTGGCGATGATCGCCGGGCCCGCGGGCAGCGCCGTCACCTCCTCGCGCAGGACGGTGATGTTGGGATGCGCCTCGATGGCGGCGGCGACGGCGGCGGAGAAGCCCTCCCGATCGACCGCCAGCGCGCCGCCGGCGGGAACCTGGTGCGCATCGGCCGAGCGCATGATGATGGAGCCGAGGTCGCGCAGCTCGGCGTGCAGGACGCCCACCGCGTTGCTGGTGGCATCGTCCGAGCGGAAGGAGTTGGAGCAGACCAGCTCGGCGAGGGCGTGGGTTTTGTGCGCCGGGGTCATGCGCGTCGGGCGCATCTCGTGGATGCGCACGGTGTGACCCGCCTCGGCCAATTGCCAAGCTGCTTCAGAACCGGCGAGGCCGCCGCCAATCACGTCAATGTCTGCCATGGCGCTCATGATGGAGATGCCGCGCGCCCGCTTCAAGGCGCGATCGATGCGCGATCACTTCTAGGCGAGATTGTGGATGGCGCCGGCCGCACGCGCGACAGCTCCGGCCCCGCACCGTAAACGAGGGGCTGGAGGTGCGACGTGCGGCATAGTTCCGGCCTATTCCTGCTCTGCGCTCTGACGCTGCTGGCCGGCTGCGCCGAGCTCAGCAAGGGCGAGCCGACGACGTGGTACGCCGCGCACGGCGGCGTCGCCCCGCGGGAGATGGGGCGGGTGGTCGTGTGTCACGGCTTCGGCTGCCACCGCAAGACGGCGTTCACCTTCGGCCCTGCCGACATCGCGCGTATGAAGAAGCTCGTCGGCAACGGTTCGGCCGAAGACGAGCGCGCCGGGGTGCGGCGCATGATCGCCTGGGCGGAGACGCGTGTCGCGCCGACGGTGGGGTCGGAGGACGACGTCGGGGGGCTGGACCTGCGCAACTCCGGTGTCGTCGGCCAGATGGACTGCATCGACGAGGCCACCAACACCACGAGCTACCTCATGGTGGCGCAGGAGGCGGGCCTCCTGAAGCACCACCGCGTCGGCAGTCCGGTGTCGCGCGGCTATTTCCTCGACCTGCGCTACCCGCACGCGACGGCGGTGCTGTTGGGCGAGGACGAGGCCTGGGCGATCGATTCCTGGCCCGCCGCCAACGGCGTGCCGCCGGACGTGATGCCGCTCGACACCTGGTTCGCGCAGTCCCCCGCGCGACCTTAGCGCGCCGCGCGTCACGGCATTCGCCGCGCCGGGCGCGGTCAGACCCCGCCGGCCCGCACCGCAGCTATGCGCGGCGGCGGATATCGGTCAGGCGCGAACCATCTTATGTCGTCAGCGACCGGCGTGCCGGCTCTCCGCCTGTGTCCGTAAAATGCAAAAACGCGCCGGACGGGCTGAGCCGCGGCGCGTTTCGCTGATCATGTAGTTCCAGGTATTGCGCAATTAAATGCGCCCGTGGCGGGTCCGCGCGAGCGACTGGATCTCGTCACGGAAGACGCCGATGTCGATCAGCTGCCGATCCGGCAGGCGAGACAACTGGTCGACCGTGCGGCGATATTCAAACCAATCGGTCATGGCGCGACGCATGCGTTGCATCATCTCTTCAGCTCATCCGTTCAACTGTTACCAACACGCCCAATGTAAGCGATCGGGCGTCGAACGTGACCGCCCACGTGGGCATGGCTGCGTTGTCGATCGTCCGGGCCAGCGGTCAGCTCCGTGCAATTGCGGCCGCCACGGCGCGGCGCCGGCCCGGATCGGCGGCTGGCGGCCGCGCCCGGCCGTCCCTACGCTGTGGCGTGAACGCCTCAGCCGAGGGAGATCGAACGTGCGCGCCCACATCAACTCCGACCGGTTGGCTGCCCTGCTCGGCGCCATCAACCGCTTCGGCGCAGACCCGGCGACCGGCGGCTACGACCGCCGCGCCTTCTCGGCGGCCGATATGGACGTGCGCCGCTGGCTCCTCGACACCATGCGCCGCGACGGGCTGGAGGCGTGGATGGACCCCGTCGGCAACGTCGTCGGCCGCTTCGGTCCGCCGGGGCCGGCCGTGGTCGTCGGCTCCCACCTCGACACCGTCCCCGCCGGCGGCGCGTTCGACGGGGCGCTCGGCGTCGCGGCCGGGCTCGAGTGTGTGCGCGCCGTCCGTGAGGCGGGGCTGGCGCTGCAACGGCCGATCGAGGTGCTCGCCACGGCCGACGAAGAGGGGCGTTTCGGCGGCATGCTGGGAAGCCAGGCGATCGCCGGACTGCTGCCGCCCGGGTGGATCGCGGATGCGCGCGACGCCGAGGGAGTCCCGCTCGCCGAGGCGATGCGGGCCGCCGGGCTGGACCCGGCGCAGGCCGATGCGGCGCGGCGCGACCCGGCCGGGCTCCACGCCTTCCTGGAGCTCCACATCGAGCAGGGCCCCGTCCTCGAGGCGCAGGGGCGCGACATCGGCGTCGCCACCGGCATCTCCGGGTGCGCGCTGCTGGCGGTGACGCTGACGGGGGCCGCCAACCACTCCGGCACGACCCCGATGGACATGCGCCGCGACGCCCTCGTCGGCCTGTCGCACGTCGGCGCGGCGTTGCCGCAGATCGCCCGGACGGTCGGCACCGACGACGCCCGGCTCACCATCGGCTTCGTCGAGCTGACGCCGAACCAGCCGCATACGATCCCCGGCGAAGCCACGTTCACCATCGTCCTGCGCGACGTGGAGCGCGGAGCGATGGAGGCGATGGCCGCCGCGATCGACACGCGGCTGCGCGAGGTGTGTGCGCAGACCGGGCTCGCCTATGCGCTTGCGACGCGCAGCTGGCTCGACCCGGTCGCGCTCGACGCCGGGGTGCGGGGGAGGCTGATGGACGCTGCCCGCAGCCTCGGCGCCGATCCGGTGACGATGCCCTCCGGCGCCGGCCACGACGCGCAGATGATGGCGAGCGTGTGCCCCGCGGGGCTCCTCTTCGTGCCGAGCCGCGGCGGGATCAGCCATGCGCCGGAGGAATTTACCCCGTGGTCCGCCATCGAGCGCGGCGCGGAGGTGCTGCTGTGCGCGGTCGCCGACCTCGCCTCCGGGGACTGAGCCCGCGCCCCATCGACCTGCACGCGCGCGCGGCGGCGATGCGGGGGGCGGCAATTTTCCGGACCATCTGCTATGCAACGCCGGTCGGTTTTGCGTAAACCGCAAGCAGGACTGTACCGGAGGACGTCTTGGTCGACATCGCCACGCGTGTTTGGAACCATAAGTGGAAGATCGACCCGATCGTCCGCTCCTTGATCGACACCGACTTCTACAAGCTCCTGATGTGCCAGTCGGTGCATCGCAACAAGCCGAACACGCGCGTTACCTTCCAGCTCATCAATCGCTCCAAAGATATCCGCCTCGCCGACCTGATCGACGAAGGCGAGTTGCGCGAGCAGCTCGATCATATTCGATCGCTCTCCTTGTCGCGTGGCGAATCCACTTGGTTGCGCGGCAACACGTTCTACGGCAAGCGGCAGATGTTCTCGCCGGAGTTCATGGCCTGGTTCGAGGCGTTGAAGCTGCCGCCCTACACGCTGGAGAAGCGCGACGGGCAGTACGAGCTGACCTTCGAGGGCGCCTGGCCGGAGGTGATGCTGTGGGAGATCCCCGCGCTCGCGGTGCTGATGGAGCTGCGCTCGCGCGCCGTCCTCAACAAGATGGCCCGGTTCGAGATCGAGGTCCTCTACGCCCGCGCGATGACCAAGCTGTGGCAGAAGGTCGAGCGGCTGCGCACGGTCCCGGAGATCGCCATCGCCGACTTCGGCACCCGCCGTCGCCACTCCTTCCTGTGGCAGGACTGGTGCGTGCAGGCGATGATCGAGGGGCTGGGTGCGTCCTTCACCGGCACCTCCAACTGCCTCATCGCCCAGCGGCGCGAGGTGGAGGCGATCGGCACCAACGCGCATGAGCTGCCGATGGTCTATGCCGCGCTCGCCGATTCGGACGAGGCGCTCGCTCAGGCGCCCTACCAGGTCCTCGCCGACTGGCACGAGGAGCATGTCGGCAACCTGAGGATCGTCCTGCCCGACACGTACGGCACCAAGGGCTTCCTCGACAATGCGCCGGATTGGCTGGCGGGGTGGACCGGGGTGCGGGTCGATTCGGGCGATCCCGCCTGGGCGGCCGAGACGGCGATCGCCTGGTGGCGCGCGCGTGGCGAGGATCCGACGCAAAAGCGCATCATCTTCTCCGACGGCCTCGACGTGGAGACGATGCTCTTCCTTCAGGCCCGCTTCGCCGACCGCGCCCGCGTCTCCTTCGGCTGGGGCACCCTGCTCACCAACGACTTCCGCGGTCTCGTCGCGGGCGACGCGCTGAAGCCGTTCAGCCTGGTGTGCAAGGCCGTCTCCGCTGACGGGCGCCCCACCGTGAAGCTCTCGGACAATCCGGAGAAGGCGACCGGGCCGCAGAGCGAGATCGCCCGCTACAAGCGCGTCTTCGGTGTCGGCGCGCAGACCCCGATGCCCGTCACGGTCTAGATGGCGCCGCGCATCCGCGTCGACCCGTCCGTGCGCGCCAAGGCGGTGCTGGCGGCGGAGGAGTGGCTGCAGCGCGGGCGCACCGGGTGGTGGCGGAGCCGCCGGACGGTCCCCCCGGCGCTCGGCCCGCGGGCGGCGGACGCGGCCGCCGTCATCGCCCCGCTCGTCGCCGGTCGCAGCGTCGCGCTCGTCGGCAACGCGTCCAGCCTGCTGGCGCACCCACCCGCCGGGATCGACGATCACGACGTGGTGGTGCGCATCAACCGCGGCGCCCACGTCGCCGAGCGGGCCGGCACCATCGGCGCGCGGACCGACGTGGTGCTGGTGGCCGGCCGGCGCATGGCGATCGGCCTGGCGGTGGACGCGCGCACGCTGCGCCGGCCCCCGGCACACATGCTCTTCATGGGCGTTCGCGACCGGCCGCGGCTACCGGCCTGGCTGGTCCGCCGGCTCAGCTTCTACCCCGCCGCGTGGCATGGCGCGCTGGAGGCCGAACTCGGCGCCAGCCCGTCCACCGGCGCGGCGGGTATCGATCTCCTGACCCGCCTCGTCGGCGACGGCGAGGTGCATCTCTACGGCTTCGACTTCTGGGGCACGCCGACGAGCTACAACCTGCGCACCAAGATCGGCCCGCACGCCCCGAACGCGGAGGCAGACTTCGCGCTGCGGCGCGTGGGGGCGGGGCGCATCCACGGCTGGTCGCCTCCGCCGGCGACCGGCTAAACCAACCCGAGCACGCAACGCACGAGCGAGACCTCCTATGTACCTGGGCCTGGACCTCGGCACCTCCGGACTGAAGGGCGTCGTCATCGACGAGGATCAACGGCCCGTCGCCGAGGCGGTCGCGCCTCTGTCGGTCGCGCGGCCGCACGCGGGCTGGTCGGAACAGGACCCGGCCCACTGGATCGCCGCGGCCGAGGAGGTGCTGACCCGCCTTGCGGCGGCGACGTCGCTGGCGGCGGTGAAGGGCATCGGCCTCTCGGGCCAGATGCACGGCGCGACGCTGCTGGCGGCCGACCACGAGCCGCTGCGCCCGGCGATCCTGTGGAACGACACGCGCGCCAGCGCCGAGGCCGCCGCGCTCGACGCCATGCCGATGTTCCGCGCGATCTCGGGCAACATCGTCTTCCCCGGCTTCACCGCGCCCAAGCTCGTCTGGGCCAAGGCGCATGAGCCGGAGGTCTTCGCCAAGACGGCGCTGGTGCTTCTGCCGAAGGACATGCTGCGATTGTGGCTGACGGGCGAGGCGGTGAGCGACCCGTCCGACGCCGCCGGCACCAGCTGGCTCGACACCGGCGCCCGCACCTGGTCCGACGCGCTGCTGGGCGCCTGCGACATGAGCCGGGCACAGATGCCGCGCCTGGTGGAAGGCTCCGCCCCCTCGGGTGCGCTGCGTGACAGCATCGCCACCCGCTTCGGCTTCGCGCCGGGGGTCGTCGTCGCGGGCGGCGCGGGGGACAACGCCGGCGCTGCGGTCGGCATGGGCGTGATCGCGCCGGGGCAGGCTTTCCTCTCGCTCGGCACCTCGGGCGTGCTCTTCGCCCCGTCGCCCGGCTACGACCCCGATCCCGAGACTTCGGTCCACACCTTCTGCCACGCCCTGCCCGAGCGGTGGCACCAGATGGGCGTGATCCTGGCAGCCAGCGATGCGCTGAGCTGGCACGCCGGGCTCGTCGGCGCCGACCCGGCGACGTTGACGGGGGAGGTGGGGAAGCTGCGGGCCCCCTCCGGCACCACGTTCCTGCCCTACCTCGGCGGTGAGCGCACGCCGCACAACGACGCGCGCATCCGCGGTGCCTTCTTCGGCCTCGGCCACGAGACCGACCGCGTCGCCGCCACCCGCGCGGTGATGGAGGGGGTCGCCTTCGCCGTCGCGGACTGCCGCGATGCGCTGGAGGCGGCCGGGACGCGGGTGGAGCGGGCGATCGCCGTCGGCGGCGGCAGCCGCTCGCGCGCATGGCTCGAGATCATGGCGAGCGCGCTGGAGATCCCGATCGACGTGCCGGTCGCGGGTGACTACGGCGCCGCCTTCGGCGCGGCGCGGCTGGGCCAGATGGCGGCGACAGGCGGCGGTGCGGAGCTCTGCACGCCCCCGGCGATCGCCGAGACGATCGAGCCCGACCGCAGCCTCGCCGGCGCCTTCGCCGCCGCCCACGCCCGCTACAATGCGCTCTACCTGGCGCTGCGCGGCATCCGCTGAGCCGCCGCCACGCCCAAGAAAAAGGCCGGCTCATCGAGCCGGCCTCTTCGTGTCAGGGTCCCGTCATTCCGCCGGCGTCGGGGCCGGCGCGTCGGCCTGCGGCGTCTTCTTGCGGCGGAAGGACAAGAGCCGCACCAGCCGCTGCACCGCCACGAAGAAGATCGGGACGAAGACCACGCCCAGCACCGTCGCCGACAGCGTGCCGCCCAGGACGCCCGAGCCGATCGCGTTGCGGCCGGTGGAGCCCGCCCCGGTCGACAGCACCAGCGGAAGAACGCCCAGCGAGAAGGCCATCGACGTCATGATGATCGGCCGGAAGCGCTGCCGGGCGGCCTCTTTCGCGGCCGTCACCGGGTCCTCCCCGCCTTCCATCCGATCACGTGCGAACTCGACGATGAGGATCGCGTTCTTGCCTGTCAGGCCGATGACGGTCAGCAGGCCCACCTGGAAGAAGACGCCGTTGTCGAACCCGCCGAGATAGGCGCCCGCCAGCGCGCCCAAGACGCCGATCGGCATCGCCAGCATCACCGCGAACGGGATCGCCCAGCTCTCGTAGAGCGCGGCGAGCGACAGGAACACGGCCGCCAGCGACAGCGCGTAGAGGAGCGGCGCCTGCGACCCGGACTCGATCTCCTCCAGCGACAGCCCCGTCCACGCCACCGCGAAGCCTGGGAGATCGGCCGCCAGCCGCTCCACCTCCGCGATCGCCTGTCCGGTGGTGACGCCCGGCGCGGGTGAGCCCTGGATCTGCATCGCCGGGATGGCGTTGTAGCGGTAGAGGCCTTGCGGGCCGTAGCGCCAGTTGCCGGTGGCGAAGTTGGCGAAAGGCACGAGCCCGCCTTCGTCGTTCGACACGCGCCACAGCCGGAGGTCTTCCGGCGCCGAGCGGGCGGACGGCTCGCCCTGGACGTAGACGCGCTTGACCCGGCCCTGGTTGAGGAAGTCGTTCACATAGGATCCGGCCCAGGCGATCTGCAGCAGATCGCCGACATCGGTCGCGGTGACGCCCATCGCGCCGGCGGCCCGCCAGTCGATGTCGAGGTTGAACTGGGCGGCATCCTCCAGCCCGTTGGGGCGGGCCGAGGCGATCAGCGGGGAGGCGGCCATCGCCCCCAGCAACTGATTGCGCGCGGTGAGGAGCTGCTCGTGCGTCTGCCCGCCGCGGGCCTGGAGGTAGAAGTCGAAGCCGGACACGTTGCCCAGCTCGATCACCGCCGGCGGCACCACGGGGAAGACCATCGCGTCCTGGATCTGGCTGAGCGCCCCGTAGGCGCGGCCGGCCATGGCGTGGACCTCCTGGCCGGGCTCGGTGCGCTCGTCCCAGTCGTTCAGGCGCACGAACCCGATGCCCATGTTCTGCCCGCCGCCCGCGAACGAGAAGCCGACCACCGTGAAGATCGAGGTGACGTCGGCCGCCTCGGTGTCGAGGAAGTGATCCTCGATGGTCTGGACGGTCTCCAGCGTGCGCCCGGCGGTGGCCCCCGTCGGCGCCTGGACCAGGGTGAACATGATCCCCTGGTCCTCCTCCGGCAGGAAGCCCGTCGGCGTGTTGATGAAGAGGTAGACCATGCCGGCGGCGAGGGCGGCGTAGATGATGCCCATCCTCAACGGCCGACCGGCGGTGGCGCCGACGAGCCCGGCATAGCCCGATTGGGTGGCGTTGAAACCGCGGTTGAACCAGCCGAACGGGCCACGCTTTTGCGTGCCGTGCTGCTTCGGCGTCTTGAGGAGCTGGGCGCAGAGGGCGGGCGTCAACGTCACGGCGACGACCACCGAGAGCGCCATCGCCGAGACGATGGTGATGGCGAACTGCTTGTAGATGACGCCGGTCGACCCGCCGAAGAAAGCCATCGGCACGAACACCGCCGACAGCACCATCGCGATGCCGATCAGCGCGCCGGTGATCTGCCCCATGGACTTGCGCGTCGCCTCGCGCGGCGACAGGCCTTCCTCTTCCATGATGCGCTCGACGTTCTCCACCACCACGATCGCATCGTCGACGAGCAGGCCGATGGCGAGCACCATCGCCAGCATCGTCAAGGTGTTGATGGAAAAGCCGGCCGCCGCCAGCACGCCGAAGGTGCCCAAGAGCACGACCGGCACCGCGAGCGTCGGGATCAACGTCGCGCGCAGGTTCTGCAGGAACAGCAGCATCACGAAGAAGACGAGGACGATCGCCTCGAACAGCGTGTGGACGACCGATTCGATCGAGATCGTGACGAACGGCGTCGTGTCGTAGGGGATGACGTAGCTGACGCCCTCGGGGAAGAACTCGGCGAACTCGTCCAGCCTCTCGCGCACGGCGGTCGCGGTGTCGAGCGCGTTGGCGCCGGTGGCGAGCTGGATCGCCATGCCGGAGGCCGGCTGGCGGTTGTAGCGGGCGATGGTGCGGTAGGTCTCGGCGCCGACCTCCACGCGCGCCACGTCCTGCAGCAGCACCAGGCCGCCGTCGGTCTCGGCACGCACGACGATCTGCTCGAAGTCCTGCGGCGTCTGCAGCAGCGACTGCGCGGTGATCGTGGCGTTGAGCTGCTGGCCCTCGATCGCGGGCAGGCTGCCGAACTCACCGGCCGAGATCTGCGCGTTCTCCGAGGCGATGGCGTTGACGACCGTCTCGGCCGACAGCTCGTAGGCGGCGAGCTTGGAGGGGTCGAGCCAGATGCGCATCGCGTACTGCGAGCCGAACACCTGGACCTGGCCGACGCCGTCGATCCGGCTCATCTCGTCGACCATGTTGGAGACGAGGTAGTCGGACAGGTCCACCTGATCGAGGGTGCCGTCCTCGGAGATGAGGCCGATCACCATGAGGAAGCCGGCAGAGGACTTTTCCACCGGGATGCCCTGGCGCTGCACCTGTTCGGGAAGGAGCGGCGTCGCCTGACTGAGGCGGTTCTGCACCTGGACCTGGGCGATGTCCGGGTCGGTGCCGGTGCGGAAGGTCAGCGTGATCTCGGCCTGACCGGTCGACGTCGAGTTGGAGGAGATGTAGCGCAGGCCGTCGAGCCCGGTCATCTGCTGCTCGATCACCTGGGTGACCGTGTTGGCCACCGTCTCGGCCGAGGCGCCGGGATAGGTCGCGGTGATCGAGACCGAAGGCGGCGCGATCTGTGGGTACTGGGCGACCGGTAGCGTCAGGATCGCCAGGACGCCGATGCCCATGATGATGATCGAGATCACCCAGGCGAAAACGGGACGATCGATGAAGAACTGAGCCATCGTTGAGCCTTCGCAGCCAATCGCGTGCCGCTGCACGCATTCATATTTCAGCCTAGAGCACGTTCCATGCGCGCGCTCCAGAGCGATTTTCGCGGAGCCGCCACCGGGCGACGCCGGTCCGCGCCGATGCCACGCGCGGGGCGGGCGGCCGTGGTACGCCGCGCCTCGACGGTGGGGAGGCAAAGGCGGCAAAACGGCGCCTCGAGGTCGTGCGTTGGTCCTGGATTGAGGTGGAAACCGGACAGCGGGTACGCCGCCCAAGCTGGAAAACGCCTCCTTACCTTATCGCGCGTGCATTTGCCTATGCGGCGCAATGCATCACTGAATTGCACTGCCCAACCGAGCGGCAATCGGCCGCCGCGGTCACACGGGGTCCGGCGCAGCCCGGCGGGCTAGCGGGGGGGCCGCCCGCCGGGCTTCAGGCGTAGGCGACGTCGATCACGCCCGGCATCGCCTTGATGGCGTTGGCGACCGAGCGGGAGACGGCGCGCGGCTCCTTCAACGCCAGCTCGACTTCGCGGCTGTGACCGTTGGCGCCCGTCAGTGCGACGAGGCGGACCGAGCACATGCCCTGGTGGCCGATCAGGCGGTCGATGGATTCGATAACGTCGGCCCGGTCGAGGAAGACGGTGAGCGTGGTCGACTGCTTGGCGGCGAGCTTTTCCAACGGCTCGACGTGGCCGATGCGCACCGAGACGCCTTCCTCCTCCTCGCGTGCGGAGACCGACAGCAGCACGCAGTTGCCGGGCTCCAGCTTCTCGCGGCAGGCGTCCAGCGTGTCGGAGAAGGCGATCGCTTCGTACTGGCCGGACGGGTCGGACAGGGCGATGATTCCCATGCGGTTACCGCTCTTGGTGCGCCGCTCCTGGCGCGAGACGACGACGCCGGCGAGCTTGGCACCCTCGCCCCGGCGCAGCGCGGCGGGGAAGTCGCGCCATTGCGGGATGCCGGCCTTCTCCAGCGTCTCGCGGTAGTCGTCCAGCGGGTGGGCCGAGAGGTAGAAACCGATGGCGTCGAGCTCGCGCTTCAGCCGTTCGTGCGGGGTCCAGACGGCGCCGGTGGGGAGGCGGATGTCCTCCGCCGCGGCCGCGCCGAAAAAGTCGTTCTGGCCGACGGCCGCGCCCGACGCAACCCGGTTCGCGACGCCGAGGACCTGCTCGATCCCGGCCGAGAGGCTGCCGCGGTCGGGCACCCACTCGTCGAACGTGCCGGCGGCGACGAGGGCCTCCAGCGAGCGCTTCGGCGCGGCCTTGGGGTCGAGCCGGTTGGCGAAGTCGGACAGGTCCTCGTAGGGCGCCGCGGCACGGGTCGCCTCGATGTGGTGGACGAGCGGCCAGCCGACGCCCTTGATCGCGCCGAGGCCGTAGACGATGTCGCCCTTCTCGACCGAGAACTCCCCCTTCGAGGTGGCGATGGAGGGCGGGCGCACGGTGATCCCCATGCGCTGCGCCTCGCCGCGGAAGTCGGCCAGCTTGTCGGTGTTGCCCATGTCGAGCGTCATCGAAGCGGCCAGGAATTCGGACGGATAGTGCGCCTTGAGGTAGGCCGTGTGGTAGGCGACGAGGGCGTAGGCGGCCGCGTGCGACTTGTTGAAGCCGTAGTTGGCGAACTTGGCGACGAGGTCGAAGATGCGGTTGGCGTCGGCGGCCTTGGTGCCGTCCTTCACCGCGCCGTCGACGAAGCGGTCGCGCTGCACGGCCATCTCGGCGGCGATCTTCTTGCCCATGGCGCGGCGCAGGAGGTCCGCTTCGCCGAGCGAGTAGCCCGAGAGGACCTGCGCGATCTGCATCACCTGCTCCTGGTAGATGATGATGCCGTAGGTCTCTTTCAGAATCGGTTCCAGCTTGGGGTGCAGGTAGTCCGGCTCTTCGAGGCCCTGTTTGCGCAGGTTGTAGGAGGGGATGTTGTCCATCGGACCCGGACGGTAGAGGGCGACGATGGCGATGATGTCCTCGAACCGGTCGGGCTTCATGCCGACCAGCGCCTTGCGCATGCCCTGACTTTCCAGCTGGAAGACGCCGGCGGTCTCGCCGCGGGCGAGGAGCTCGTAGGTCTCCTTGTCGTCGAGGGGGAGGGTGTCGAGGTCGATCTCGACCGGGATGAGCGAGAGGGCGCGCTCGATGGTCGTGAGCGTTTTGAGACCCAGGAAGTCGAATTTGACGAGGCCGCCCGATTCCACCCACTTCATGTTGTATTGGGTGACCGGAAGGTCGGACCGCGGGTCACGGTAGAGGGGGACGATCTCCTCCAGCGGCCGGTCGCCGATGACGATGCCGGCGGCGTGGGTCGAGGCGTGGCGGTAGAGACCCTCGAGCTTCAGCGCCATTTGCAGCAGCCGGTCGATCTCGCCGTCCTGCGCCTTGGCCTCCTGCAGCTTGGTCTCCTGCTCCAGCGCCTGGGCGAGGGTGATCGGGTTCGCCGGGTTCGAGGGGAC
Organism: Acuticoccus sp. I52.16.1; assembly: GCF_022865125.1. Lineage (NCBI taxonomy): Bacteria > Pseudomonadati > Pseudomonadota > Alphaproteobacteria > Hyphomicrobiales > Amorphaceae > Acuticoccus > Acuticoccus sp. I52.16.1. The sequence continues at coordinate 4,345,756 of NZ_CP094828.1, forward strand.
CATCTTCGCCAGCTGGTCGACCTTGAAGTAGGGCATGTCCAGCACGCGGCCGACGTCGCGCACCACGGCGCGGGCCTGCAACGTTCCGAAGGTGATGATTTGCGCCACGCGGTCGGCGCCGTAGCGCTCCTGCACGTAGTGGATCACCCGGTCGCGCTTCTCCTGGCAGAAGTCGACGTCGAAGTCGGGCATCGAGACGCGTTCGGGGTTGAGGAAGCGCTCGAAGAGGAGGTCGAACCTGAGGGGGTCGAGGTCGGTGATGGTCAGCGCGTAGGCGACGAGGGAGCCCGCGCCCGAGCCGCGGCCGGGGCCGACGGCGATGTCGTTCGCCTTGGACCACTGGATGAAGTCGGCGACGATGAGGAAGTAGCCGGGGAACTTCATGCGGCAGATGATGCCGAGTTCGTGGTCGAGGCGCTTCATGTACGCCTCGCGGTCGACGCCGGGGGCCATGCCGCGCGAGGCGAAGCGGCGCTCGAGGCCGTCGTGCGCCATCTGCGTCAGCCGCTCGGCTTCCTCGGCGAGGGCCTCCTCGTCGCTCTGCTCGACGGGGGGGAGGCCGGCGACCTTGCGCTCGGTGGCGATGAAGCGCGGCAGCATCGGCGGGCGCTTCTTGACGCGGAAGTGGGAGCGCATCGCGATTTCCACCGTGGAGGCGATTGCCTCCGGCAGGTCGCTGAAGAGGGCTTCCATCTCCCCTTGCGTCTTGAAGTAGTGCTCGGGCGTGAGGCGGCGGCGGTCGTCGTCGCCCAGGCGCCGGCCCTCGGCGATGGCGATCAGCGCGTCGTGCGCCTCGTAGTCGTCGCGGGCGGCGAAGTAGACTTCGTTGGTGGCCACCAGCGGGACGCCGGCGCGATAGGCCTCGCCGACGGCGAAGGACTCGAAGGTGTTTTCCGCCGATGTTCCATGGCGCTGCACCTCGCAATAGAAACGATCACCGAACGTTTCGTGAAGTTGATCGAACAGCGCCGAAGCGCTCTCGGGATCGCCCAGCGCGTGGGTCTTGCCCACCGGCCCGTCGATCCAGCCGGAGAGGGCGATGATGCCGTCCACCGCGCCGGCCAGCCCGTCGACCGGGAGGGCGACCTCGCCGCCGTCCGACCGCAGGTAGGCGTAGGAGATCAGGCGCTGGAGGTTGGCGAAGCTCTCTTCGCTGGTGGCGACCATCGGCAGCCGCGCGACGGGCGCGATGCGTTTGCCGCCCTGGATGCGCTCGGCGAGGCGGATCGGCACGGTGCAGGCGATGATCGGCTGCACCCCGTCACCGAAGGCCTTCTCCGAAAATTCCAACGCGCCGAAGAGGTTGGCCGTGTCGCTCACCGCCACGGCGGGTTGATTGTCGGCCGCGGCGAGGCCGACGATCTTCTTCAGGTGCAGCGCGCCTTCCAGGAGGGAATAGGCCGAATGGACCCTCAGGTGGATGAACATGACGCGCCTCCCTCGTACCGGCGTGGGAGCTTAGCCGGGGCAGAGGTGAAATTCGATCAGACGAGGGGGACCTGCATCCCGTCCATCCACAGATAGACGGCGACGATGAATGCCGAGCAGGAAACGAACGCACCACAATCGAGAAAGAACCGCTGCATCACTGACCTCTCTTTGTTCTCATCGGAACGTACGGGAATGTTCCGGGAACATCAAGGGTCGAGGCAGAGAAACTTATTCAGCGGGTGCGCTCAATTCGAGCGGTGAAATTCGGCCTTCTTTCAGGGTTACCGTGCGGTCCAGCTCGCTCGCCAGGGTCTGGTTGTGGGTCGCCACCACCGCCGACAGACCCGTGTCGCGGCTGAGCGACAGGAACGCGTCGCGAACGGTTGCGGCGGTCCCCTGGTCGAGGTTGCCGGTCGGCTCGTCGGCCAGGATCACGCGCGGGTTGTTGGCGACGGCGCGCGCGATCGCCACGCGCTGGCGTTCGCCGCCGGACAGCTCGCCGGGACGGTGGGTGCGCCGCTCGGCGAGGCCCAGCCGGTCGAGCAGTTCGTCGGCGCGGGCGAGGGCGGCACCCGTCTTGGCACCGGCGAGCCGCATCGGCAGCGCCACGTTTTCGCGCGCGGTGAAGTCGCCCAAGAGGTGATGAAATTGGTAGATGAAGCCGATCAGATCGCGCCGCAGCACGGTGCGGTCCTTGTCCGACAGGCGCGTCGCCTCCGTCCCGTCGATGGTGACGGACCCGCCGGTGGCCTGCTCCAACAGGCCCGCAATCTGCAACAGGGTCGACTTGCCGGCGCCGGAGGGGGCGACGAGCGCCACCAGTTCACCGGCGTTCAGCGTCAAGTTGGCGCCCTTGAGGACGTGGACCTCGTCCGCCCCGTCGGAGAAGGTGCGCACGATGTCGGTGAGAACGAGGGGGGGTGCCATCACTCGGCCTTCAGCGCTTCGACGGGGTCGGTCGCGGCCGCCTTCCAGGCGGGCGGCACGGTCGCGATCAGGGCGAGGATCAGCGAGATCAACACCACCATCGCCGTCTGCGTGGAGGAGATGTCGGACGGGATCTGCGTCAGGTAGTAGAGCTCCGGCGGGAAGAGCTGGATGTTGAAGATCGTCGTGATCGCCTGGCGGATCGCCTCGATGTTGACCGCGATCAGCGTTCCCAGCGCGAGGCCGATCAACGTGCCGCCGACGCCGATCGTCAGCCCCACCATCAGGAAGACGCGCAGGACCGTGCCGCGTGAGGCGCCGATGGTGCGCATGATGGCGATGTCGGGCGTCTTTTCGTTCACCAGCATCGTCATCGAGGAGATGACGTTCATCGACGCCACCAGCACGATGAGGGTGAGGATGATGAACATGACGTTCCGCTCCACCGTCAGCGCGGTGTAGTAGGCGCGGTTGTTCTGCCGCCAGTCGGACAGGTAGAGCGGCCGGTCGGCGGCCCGGGCGATGGCGGCCTTCAGCGCGTCCATGTCGTCCGGCGTTTCGGAGAAGATCTCGATGCCGGTGGCGCGCTCGTCCATGTTGAGGAAGAGCTGCGCCTCGGCGATCGGCAGGTAGGCGATGGTCCCGTCCACCTGGCTCATGCCGACGTCGAAGATCGCCAGCACCGGATAGTTGTCGATCTGCGGCGTCTGGCCGAACGGCGTCACGGGGCCGTCCTGCGTCATCACGGTGACCTTGTCGCCGATGGTGACGCCCAGCGAGCGCGCCAGGCCGGCGCCGATGACCATGCCCTTGCCCTCGCCGAATTCGTCCAGTGAGCCGGCGACGAGGTGCTTCTCCAGGAGCGGCGTGCGCTCCATGTTGCGTTTCGAGACGCCGCGCAGCAGCACGCCCGAGGCGCCGCCGTTGCCGGTGGCGTAGGCCTGGCCCAGCACGTAGGGCACCGCGCGGGTGACCCCGTCGACCCCCTCCAGCGTGTCGGCGAGGCCGTCGTAGCCGGGCATCCCGTCGGCCGCCTGGACGACGACGTGGCCGGAGATGCCCAGGATGCGGCTGAAAAGCTCTGTGCGGAAGCCGTTCATCACGCTCATGACGATGATGAGGGCCGCGACGCCGAGCACGATGCCGGTGATCGACAAGGACGAGACCACCGAGATGGCGCGCTCACGCCGCCGGGCGCGCAGGTAGCGCCGCGCGATGGACCATTCGAGCGCGCCGAAGGGGGTCACGCGGCCGCCCCCGCGGTGAGGCGGTTCACGAGGTCGGCCTCGCTCGTCGTGATGCGCTCGCCGGTGGCGCGGTTCTTCAGCTCCACCTCACCCGCCGCGACGCCGCGCGGGCCGACGATCACCTGCCAGGGGAGGCCGATGAGGTCCATCGCCGCGAACTTGGCGCCCGGCCGCTGGTCGGTATCGTCGACGAGGACGGTGCGGCCGGCGGCCTCCAGCGTGGCCTCCAGGCGGTCGACCACCGCGTCGCACGCCGCGTCGCCGGGGCGCATGTGGACGATGCCGACCTGCCAGGGCGCGACGCTCTCGGGCCAAATGATGCCGTCGTCGTCGTGGCTCGCCTCGATGATCGCGCCCACCAGACGCGACACGCCGACCCCGTAGGAGCCCATGTGCACCGGCACGTCCGCCCCGTCCGGCCCCGCCACCACGGCGCCCATCGGCTCGGAATACTTGGTGCCGAAATAAAAGATGTGCCCGATCTCGATGCCGCGCGCCTCGACCCGCTTGTCCTCGGGGATCGCCGCGAACGCCGCCTCGTCGTGCATCTCGTCCGTCGCCGCATAGAGCGAGGTCCAGTCGTCGACGATGGGCTTCAGGTCGCCCATGAAGTCGGTGTCCTCGCCGGGGATCGGCTTGTCCAGCATGTCCTTGTGGCAAAACACGGCGCTCTCGCCGGTCGAGGCGAGGATGATGAATTCGTGGGAAAGGTTGCCGCCGATGGGCCCGGTCTCGGCCACCATCGGGATCGCCGTCAGCCCCATCCGGCGGAAGGTCCGCAGGTAGGCGACGAACATGCGGTGATAGGACCGCTCGGCCGCCGCCTGGTCGATGTCGAACGAGTAGGCGTCCTTCATCAGGAACTCGCGTCCGCGCATCACGCCGAACCGCGGCCGCACCTCGTCCCGGAACTTCCACTGGATGTGGTAGAGGTTCATCGGCATCGCCTTGTACGAGCGGACGTGGGTGCGGAAGATGTCCGTCACCATCTCCTCGTTCGTGGGCCCGTACAGCATGTCGCGCTCGTGCCGGTCGGTGATGCGCAGCATCTCCGCGCCGTAGGCGTCGTAGCGGCCCGACTCGCGCCACAGGTCGGCCGACTGGATCGTCGGCATCAGGATCTCCTGCGCCCCCGCCCGGTTCTGCTCCTCGCGCACGATCCGGGCGACGTTCTGCAACACCCGCATGCCCGCCGGCAGCCACGAATAGATCCCCGCCGACTGCTGGCGGATCATGCCCGCGCGCAGCATCAAGCGGTGCGAGACAATCTCCGCTTCCTTGGGGGTCTCTTTCAAAAGGGGCAGGAACGTCCGGGAAAGTCGCATCTGAGGCTCGCTGATCGGGTCGGGGCTATTGGACCGCTTCACCCGGTCCGGTCAATCGTCGCGACCGGGATCTAGGGCCGCATCCCACCGACATGGTCCGTCAAGGTCGATCCGATTCCAAGATCCCCATCGGGCGATCGCCATGCGCCGAGCACAATTCCGGCTGAGCGAGGTGCGCCGGAAAACGAGCCCGTCGCGCCGACGATCGGGCCAGCCGCCGGCGATGCGCTCGCGGCCGAGGGTCGACCGAGCCGGCGGGTCGATGCCCATGGCACTGCACGATATGGTTTAATATCATTGCGTGCGGCCGTCTGGCCGGCGCAGGGTGCGACTTTGTCGACCCGGCGTGTCACGCGGTGCGGGCGGGGGCGGGAGATGGCCGAGACGGAACATGGGCGCATCATCGCCCAGGCTGCCAAGGCGATCCTTCGGCCGATCGGCTTCAGACGGAAGGGCCTGTCCCGAGTTTGGTTCTCTGACGAGGGCTTTTGGGTCAATATCGTCGAGTTCCAATCGAGTGCATGGGCAAGGGGCTGCTACCTCAATTCCGGCATCGAGTGGCCTTGGGATCCGAGCATCGTCTATGATCGTCTCGCGGATTTCATCGAATTCGATACGATCGAACGGTTCGCATTTCTGACGATCGAGATGGCCGAACAGGGAGCCGCCGCTGCGCAGCGGAATCGTTCGAGGTTCAAAACGATTCCGCAGGCCGTTGATGCGTTGATCGCCGACTTGGAGTCTGAAGCGCCACCGTGGCACGTTTCCCGGACCGACGCCGGGATTTTGGCCGGACTGATCGGTCGGTTAGAAATTGCGGAGACCTACCTACGTTCCGCCACCGAGTTCGGCATGGACTAGGTGGAGCCGTTCTTGCTGAGCTTGGACAACGCAGACCTCTATCGACATCGCGTGCTCGCTTCGATCAACGAGCGACGCTCGATCTTCAAGTTGCCGGCGCTGGACGACATGCCTCCAGAATGGTTCGGATGAACTAGGTCGTGGACTCATGGTGTCGTAGCCATAGGCGGGTCGATGCCAAGGCGACGGCGGCCATGAAGTTTCGGGCGAGTTTGTCGAATCGGGTGGCAATGCGGCGGAAGTGCTTCAGCTTGTTGAAGTACCGCTCGACGAGGTTGCGCAGCCGATAGAGCGGTGGCGCAACGGTGCGCATAACACGAACGTTGCGCTGGCTCGGGATGTGGGCGGTGGCGCCTCTGGCCGCACACCATTCGATCAGCGCCTTGGCGCTGTAGCCGCGGTCGGCCACGATGTCCGGTGCGAGTGGGAGCCCGTCGAGGAGGATCGGCGCTGTTGTCTTGTCGGAGGCCTGACCAGCCGTGATTACGAAGCGGATCGGCAGGCCCCGCTCGTTGACGACGGCGTGGAGTTTGGTCGTCAGTCCTCCACGAGAACGGCCAATGGCGTGATCCGGGCCCCCTTTTTTCCGCCGGCTGCGTGCTGGTGAGCCTTCACGATGGAGCTGTCGATGAGCTGGAGCGCGGCCGGCTCTTCTCGAGCAAGTGCCTCGAACACCGCCAGCCATACGCCGCGCCTGGCCCATCTGTTGAAGCGATTGTAGACCGTCGTCGATGGGCCATAGCGCGCCGGCAAGTCGCGCCACGGTGACCCGGTCCGCAACACCCAGAAGATGCCGTTGAGGACACGCCGGTCGTCCACACGCTGCTTTCCGGGCGGCGCCGGCGGCAGCAGCGGCTCGATGATCGACCATTCCACTTCGCTCAGATCGTAACGTGCCACGCCGCAACTCCTGACTGACAGGAGATTGAATCATGGGCGCGACCATTTGAGAATCCCGGACCATGAGTTCACGACCTAGGGGCGGGACCCATGAGGACGAACGGCGGACCCGGCTCTGATCTCCGAAGGGAACTCGCCATGGATCGGCGTCGGAGGCGATCTCCTCGTCACCTTCGCGAACGGCTTCGACGCCGCGCTGCCGACGGAAGCCGACGTGCTCCCCGAGCCGACGCTCGCCTGAGGCGCGACCGACATCGCTCCCGCGCCCGCGCCGCCCCCGCGGCGCCGTTTTCTTTCGCCCGCCCGCCAACCCATTGCGCGAATACAATGTCGACCGGAGCGGCCAGGGACTCGGCGATATCGCGGCTAATATTCCGGCAAAAATTTAATTTCGCAGCATTGCTTAGCCGCTTGACGAATTCTCGGAATGGGACCTAAATCCTCACCCCTTCCACTGCACCCGACGATGCCGCCATGAATACTCGCCCCCAACGCCCGCATACCGTCATCGGCACCGAGGGGCCGGACGACCTCCAAGCCTACGAGCCCGCAGGCGGGAGGGTCGAAGGCCTCGAAGGCGACGATACGATCAACGGCTCCGACTTCAACGATCGCCTGTTCGGCGGGCCCGGCACCAACATCGTCTACGGCCGCGGCGGCGACGACAAGCTGATCGGCGTCTACGGTGAGGCCTACGGCGGCGACGGCGACGACAAGATCGTCGACACCTCGTTCGCCGACGGCGGCGCGGGGCACGATTGGATCGACAGCCGCGGCGGCAACGACACCGTGCTGGGCGGCGACGGCGACGACCTCATCCTCGCGCGCCGCGGCAACGACCTCGTGCGCGGCGGTGCGGGCGACGACTATATCGACGGCGGCGACGGCAGCAACACGCTCGTGGGCGGCAGCGGCGACGACGTGATCCAAACCGGGCGCGGGTGGAGCATCCTCGCCGGACAGGACGGCAACGACACCCTCTACGGCAACCGGTTCTCGGCGACGCTCCTGGGCGGCAACGGTTACGACGTGCTGATCGGCGGAAGCAAAGGCGACAGCATCTCCGGCGGCGACGGCAGCGACCATATCTTCGGCGCCACCGGCCGCGACACGCTCCTCGGCGGCGAGGGCTACGACACGCTGGACGGTGGGCCCGGCCACGACATCGCGACCGGCGGCGTCGGCAGGGACGTCTTCGTCATCAACGACGATGGGGGCGCGCTCGTCATCACCGACTTCGAGCAGGGCGTCGACAGCCTCTACCTCGACGGCCTGGACTACGACGACCTGACGTTCCGAGGGCGCGTGATCCTCGACGCACAGGGTGACGTCGTCGCCGCCTTCTCCGACGGGTTCGAGGCCGCGTCGTTGCGCGAGGAGTGGGACTTCTCGCACGATATCGCCGACTTCTGACCCCGCGCCGCTCCGATCGGCGCCGGCCGGCCGCGCTCAGGTGAGGGCGCGGTCAGGTGAGGGCTCGGTCGAGGTGGGTGTAGCCGCCGTCGACGAAGAGCCACTGCCCGGTGGTGTGGCTCGCCCGCGGCGACAGCGCGAAGGCGACGGTGGCAGCCAGTTCCTCCGGCTCGGTCATCCGCTTGCCGAGCGGGATGCGGCGCTCGATCTCCTCGCGCCGCGCGGCCGGGTCGTCGAACGTCTCCAACCAGCGGGCGTAGAGCGGGGTCATCGCCTCGGCCGGGATCACGGCGTTGACGCGGATGCCGTCCCCGGCGAGGTCCGCCGCCCACTCGCGCGTCAGCGACAGCTGCGCCCCCTTGGCCGCGGTGTAGGCCGAGGTGCCGCCCTGACCCGTCACCGCCGTCTTGGACGAAATGTTGACGATGGCGCCCCGGGTCTTGGCGAGCGCCGGGACGACGAGGTGGGCCAGCGTATAGTAGTGGACGAGGTTGCGCTCCAGCGAGGCGCGGAACGCGTCCGGCCCGGCGTCGAGGCCGATCGAATCGTTGGCGCCGGCATTGTTCACCAGCCCGTCCACCCGCCCGAAGCGGGCGAGGATCTCGGCGACCGCGGCGCGGCAGGCGCCATCGTCGGACAGCTCCAGCGCGATGGCGTGGGCCTCGGGCGCGCGGGCGAGCACCTCGCCCCAGAAGGCCTCGGCCGGGAGGCTGCGCGACAGCACCACCGGCACCGCGCCCTCCGCCGCGAGGGTCATGGTGATGGCGGCGCCGATGCCCGAGCCGCCGCCGGTGACGACGACGACCTTGCCGCTCAGTCCGAGGTCCATCTCATCCATCCTCTCGTGGCGAGCCGGCCCGGCGCAGCGCACCGAACCGGCTCGAACGTTGGCCCCGGCGCCGTGGACGGGCGCGCGCGGGCGGTGCGGCGCCGTCCGCGGAGGGCGCCGTTCATGGTCGTGCGAGCGGGTGCGCTCGCCCGCGCGCCTCAGTCGTAGAGGACGGCGGCGATCTCCGGATCGTCGATATTGTCGGCATCGTACCAGTAGAAGCCGGTGTCGATCGCGCCCTTCACGTCTTCGCCCTTGGAGGCGGCGACGGCGGCCTTCACCGTCTCGTAGCCGATGCCGACCGGGTTCTGCGTGATCGCGCCGGCCATCACGCCGTCGCGGATCGCCTGCTTCTGCTGCGTGCCGGAGTCGTAGCCGATGATGACGACGTCGTCCCGGCCCATCTCCTGCACACCGTTGATGACGCCGATCGCCGAACCTTCGTTGGCGCCGAAGATGCCCTTGAGGTCCGGGTTGCCGGCGAGGATCGCCTTCGTCAGCTCGGTCGACTCCAGCTGGTCGCCGCCGCCGTACTGCACGGTCACGACCTCGATATCGGGGTACTGGTCCTTGATGCGGCCGGTGAAGCCTTCCACGCGGTCGATGCCGGTGCGGCTCGTCTGATCGTGGGCGACGACGGCGACCTGGCCGGCACCGCCGATCAGCTCGGCCATCTTGTCGGCCGCGAGCGCGGCGGCGGCGATGTTGTCGGTCGAGGCGGTGGAGACGGGGATGTCGCTGTCGACGCCCGAGTCGAAGGCGATGACGGGGATGCCGGCGTCCTTCGCCTGGCGCAGGAGCGGGATCGCGGCCTGGCTGTCGAGCGCGGCGAAGCCCACCGCCTGCGGCTCCTTGGCGAGCGCGGCGGCCAGCATGTCGATCTGCCGGTCGACCTGGCCCTCGTTGTCCGGCCCTTCGAACGTCACCTCGACGCCCAGTTCGTCGGCCGCCTTGTCGGCCCCGGCCTTCACCGCCTGCCAGAACTGGTGCTGGAAGCCCTTGGAGATCAGCGGAACGTAGATGGTGTCCTGCGCCACGGCGGGGCCAGCGCTCATCAGCGCCGCGATGCCGAGGGCGGCGATCGTGCGGTTCACGAACATGGGTGTTTCCTCGTCTCGTTAAGCGTGGCCGGGTTGGTTCCCGGCCTCCTTTCGGGACGTTGACCCGTCGTCCGCGCCTCGTCAACGGGGCATAGGGTGCCGGTTCGCGCCGGCCATTCGCGCCGCGCTCAGTGGTCGAGGAAGACGGTGTCGGCGGTGTCGAAGGTCAGCACCACCTCGTCGTCCCAGGTGAATGCCGCCTCGGTCGTGCGGCGCCGGTTGAAGAGGCTCGCCTCGACGATGCCGGCGGCCGTCTTCACCCGGTAGAGCGTGAAATCGCCGCCGTAGGCGATATCCTCCACCGTGCCCGCGATACGGTTGTGCAGCAGGTCGGGCGCCTCGTGGGGGGCGTGCATGAGGAGCTTCTCCGGCCGCACCGCGATGCAGCCGTGCCCGCCCACCGTCGCCGAGGAGGGGCCGGCGGCGAAGGCGAGGCCGGTGTCGGTGACGACCACCGTCTCCTCGCCGGTCGCGCGCACCGTGCCGTCGAAGAGGTTCACGTCGCCCACGAAGTCGGCCACGTAGCGCGAGGCGGGGCTCTCGTAGAGCTGGGCGGGGGGGGCGACCTGCTCGATCTTGCCGTCGCGCATGATGGCGATGCGGTCGGCGAGCGCGAACGCCTCGTCCTGGTCGTGGGTGACGACGAGGAAGGTGATGCCCAGCTCGTACTGCAGGTTGACGAGCTGGAACTGCGTCTCCCCGCGCAGCCGCTTGTCCAGCGCGGCGAGCGGTTCGTCGAGCAGCAGCACCCGCGGGCGCTTTGCGAGCGAGCGCGCCAGGGCCACGCGCTGGCGCTGGCCGCCGGAGAGCTGGTGCGGCTTGCGCCTGGCCTGCGCGGTGAGCTGCACCAGGGTCAGCATCTCGTCGACCCGCTCGGCGACCTGCCGCGCCGGCAGCCCGTCGCGGCGCAGGCCGAAGGCGATGTTGTCCTTCACCGAGAGGTGCGGGAAGAGGGCGTAGGACTGGAACATCATGTTCACCGGCCGCCGGTGCGGCGGCACCCCGGCGAGATCCGCGCCGTCCAGCAGGATCTGCCCCTCCGACGGCGTCTCGAAACCCGCCAGGAGGCGCATCAGCGTGGTCTTGCCGCAGCCGGATGGGCCGAGCAGGGCGAAGAACTCGCGCGGGTAGATGTCGAGCGACATGTCGTGCACCGCGACGACGTCCTCGAACCGCTTCGACACGCCGCGATAGGAGATGAGGGGGACGGCCGCCGGGTCGTCCCAGGGGGCGAACACGGGGGTGCCCGTGCCTTGGCGCCGACGCGCCGGTTGCGGCTCCGCGGGAGCCGCTCTGGTCGGGGTGCTCATGGCGCCGGGCGGTGGGCGACCGGGCCTATTGCCCGGTCTTGACCCGCGTCCACTCGCGCGTCGCCACCCGCTGCGTGCGCGGCGGCAGCTCGGTGGTGGTGAACAGCTTCTCGACCACCTCCTGCGGCGGGTAGACGGCCGGATCGTCCAGCACCGCCTCGTCCACGAACTCCTGCGAGGCCTTGTTGGCGTTGGCGTAGTTCACGTAGTTCGTCGCCTTGGCGATCACCTCGGGCTTCATGATGTAGTCGAGGAAGGCGAGGGCGTTGTCCTTGTTGGGGGCGTCCGCCGGGATCGCCATCATGTCGAACCACATCATCGTCCCCTCCTTGGGGATCGAATATTCGACGGTGATGCCGTTGTCGGCTTCCGCGGCGCGGTCGCGCGCCTGGAGCACGTCGCCTGACCAGCCGACCGCGAGGCAGATGTCGCCGTTGGCGAGCGCGTTGATATATTCGGACGAATCGAACTTCTGCACGTAGGGGCGGATTTTCGTCAGCAGCTCCGCGCCCTTCTTGATGTCGTCGGCCTCCTTGGAGTCGGGATCGAGGCCGAGATAGTTCATCGCGATGGGCAACATGTCGGTCGGCGCGTCGAGCACGAAGACGCCGCAATCCTCGAACTTGGAGACGACGTCGACGTCGAACAGCATGTCCCAGGATCCGACGGGGGCGTCCGGCATGCGCTCCTCGATCTTTTCCTTCACATAGCCGAGCCCGGTGGTGCCCCACATGTAGGGGATCGCGTACTCGGCGCCCGGATCATAGGTGTCGGTACGCTCGAGGATGTCGGCCCACAGGTTGTCGAAGTTGGGGAGCTTGGCCTTGTCGAGCGGGGCGAAGATACCGGCGCGGATCTGGCGCGACAGGAAATAGGCCGTCGGCACGACGATGTCGTACCCGGTGGAGCCGGCGAGGAGCTTGGCCTCGACCATCTCGTTGGAATCGAAGACGTCGTAGCGGACCTGGATGCCGGTCTCGGCGGTGAAGTCGGTCAGGATGCTTTCGTCGATATAGTCCGACCAGTTGTAGATGTTGACGACCTCCTGCGCGGCGGCAGGGGTGGCGAACATCGCAAGGGCCAACCCGGTTTTGATCCAAAGATGCATTGCGCGCTCCATCGCTGGGCCGTTCGGCGTGGCCCCTTGTTGCGGCTGCGGGCAGCAATCGCTGTGCCAGCGCCGGCTTTGTGCCACTGTTTCCGATGCCCGCCGCGCGATCAAGCGGGGAGTAGCTCCGCGGCCAACGCGTCCAAAGTCGCACGTGCGCGCGCCACCAGACGGTCCGCCGCCGCGTGCGAGATCACCAGCGGCGGGGCGATGACCATCGTGTCCCCCACGGCGCGCATCACGAGACCGTTGGCGACCGCGAGATCCCGGCAGCGGGTGCCGGCGCCGGCGGCACCCGGGAAGCGCGCGAGCGCCGCCTTGTCGCGCACGAGCTCCAACGCGCCGATCAGGCCGCGCATGCGCGCCTCGCCCACGATCGGGTGATCGCCGAGGCTCGCCCAGCGCTTGGCGAGGTAGGGGCCGATGTCGTCCGCGACGCGCTCCACCAGCCGCTCGCGCGCGAAGATCGCCAGGTTGGCGAGGCCCGCCGCACATGCCGCCGGATGGCCGGATGCGGTGTAGCCGTGGAAGAATTCGCCGCCCTCTTCCAGCGTCGCGGCCACGTCGTCGGAAAAGGCGACGCCGCCGCAGGGGACGTAGCCGGAGGTCATCGCCTTCGCCATGGTGACGATGTCGGGCGAGAAGCCGAACGTCTCGAACCCCCACATCGCCCCGGTGCGCCCGAAGCCGCAGATCACCTCGTCGGCGATCAGCAGGATATCGCGGCTGCGGCAGATCTCGGCGATGCGCGGCCAGTAGGTGTCCGGCGGGATGACGACGCCGCCCGCGCCCTGGATCGGCTCGCCGATGAAGGCGGCCACGGTGTCGGCGCCCAGCCGGTCGATCTCGGCGGCCAGCCGGTCGGCGGCGAAGATGCCGTACTCGTCCGGCGTCATGCCGAGATGGCGCCCGTCGCCGAACCAGTAGGGCTGGTCGATGTGGCTGATCCCCTCGATCGGCAGGCCCGACTGGGCGTGCATCGGTGCCATCCCGCCCAGCGACGCGCCCAGGACCGTGGAGCCGTGATAGCCGTTGCGCCGCGCGATGAAGCGCTTCTTGCCCGGCCGGCCCTTGAGGTCCCAGTAGGTGCGCGCGGCGCGGAAGGCGGTGTCGTTCGCCTCCGAGCCGGAGCTGGTGAAGAACACGCGGTTCAGGTGCGCGGGCAGAAGCTCGGCGATCGCCTGCGCGTAGGTGGCGGCGAGCGGGTGCGTGCACTGGAAGAAGGTGTTGGTGTAGCTCAGCGTCGTCAGCGCCTCGGCCACCGCGTCGACGATCTCGCGCCGCCCGTAGCCGACCGCCACGTTCCACAGGCCCGACATGCCGTCGAGGATCTGGTGCCCCTCGCTGTCGGTCAGCGAGACGCCTTCGGCGCCGACGATCACCCGCGAGCCGGCCGCGTTGAGCGCGGCCATGTCCGAGAAGGGGTGCCAGTGGTGGCGGGCGTCGACCGCCTGGATGTTCGCCGTCGCCGTGTTCGCCGGGCCTGCCACGATGTCCTCCGCGCGTTGTCCGGCGGAGAGCTACCCCATCCGGCGCGCGGTTTGAATTCGCCGGGCCCGAAATATCCCCGCCGCGCCGCTCAGTCGGCGACGCCCTCGCGGCCTTCGATCGTCATCATCGTGGCGCTCAGCACCGCGACCAGCCGTTCCGCCCCGTTCGCCTCGGCGAAGACGTCGGCCTGGGCCAGGGTCAGCGTGCGGCCGGCTTTGACGACGCGCCCGCGGGCGACGATGCGATCGCCCGCCGCCGGGGCGAGGAGGTTGATCTTGAACTCCACCGTCAGCACCCCCGCACCCGGCGGCATCAGGGTGAGCGCGGAATAGCCGGCCGCGCTGTCGGCGATGGCCGAGACGGCGCCGGCGTGGACGAAGCCGTGCTGCTGCGTGACCGCGGCGCCGGGCACCAGCGCGATCGTCACCGCGCCGGGCTCCACCGCGCTCAGCGATGCGCCCAGCGTCTCCATCAGCCCCTGCTTGGCGAAGCTGGTGGTGACCCGTTCGCGAAAGGCCGGGTCGGCCGGGGGGCGCGGGGGTGGCGTGTCGGTCATCGCGTCGTCCATTCTTCACCGTCGGGCGCCGGGGGCGGTGCCGCACCGGGGCCGTGCTTGCGGGCGGGGCGGCCGCAGTGGGCCGGCCGCGCGCCCACGCCGACATTCAAGCAACTCCACGAAAAGGACAATCACGCGACCTCGCCGCCATGCCCATGGGTGACAAGGCGCTAAAAAGAGACGAAAGTCTCGGCAAATCAGAGCGTGGCCCGCGTCGTTGCGGGCCGGGAGGGATCGATGACCCTGAAAACCAAAGCCGCGGTGCTGCGCGAGCTGGCCAAACCGCTGCCCTACGCGCATTCCCGCCCCATCACGATCGAAGAGCTGACCATCGTGCCGCCGGGGCCGATGGACGTTCTCGTCAAGGTCGTCGGTGCGGGCCTTTGCCACTCGGACCTGTCGGTCATCAACGGCTCGCTGGGCCGGGGGCTGCCGGTGGTGCTCGGCCACGAGGGCGCGGGCGAGGTGCTGGAGGTCGGCTCGGCGATCACGGACCTGAAGCCGGGCGACCATATCGCC
This sequence comes from Acuticoccus sp. I52.16.1, assembly GCF_022865125.1. NCBI lineage: Bacteria > Pseudomonadati > Pseudomonadota > Alphaproteobacteria > Hyphomicrobiales > Amorphaceae > Acuticoccus > Acuticoccus sp. I52.16.1. The sequence goes on from NZ_CP094828.1 coordinate 4,360,773, forward strand.
TTCCAGTTCGCCGGCAACTGCGGGCGCTGCAAGCAGTGCCAGGGCGGTAAGCCGCAGCTGTGCGAGACCTTCATGGCCGCCCGCGCCCACGGCGGGCTGATGTCGGGCGGCGTCCACTTCCGCGACGCGGACGGCGAGCCGGTCAAGCACATGGTCGGCGTCGCCTGCTTCTCCGAATATGTCGTCGTGCACCGCGGCTCGATCGTCGTCATCAACGATTCGCTGCCGCTGACCGAGGCGGCGCTCTTCGGCTGCGCGGTGATGACCGGCGTCGGTGCGGTGGTGAACACCAGCCAGGTGAAGCCCGGCGAATCGGTCGCCGTCTTCGGCCTCGGCGGCGTGGGGCTGTGCGGCGTGATGGGGGCGAAGGTCTCCGGCGCACACACCATCATCGCGGTCGACCTCGAGGACGCCAAGCTGAAGAAGGCGCTGGAGCTGGGGGCGACGCACGCCTTCAACGCCAAGGACCCGGACCTCGTCGAGAAGATCAAGGACCTGACGAACGGCGGCGTCGACCATGCGGTCGAGCTTGCCGGCGCGATCCCGGCGATGGAGGCCGCCTACGCGGTCGCCTGCCGCGGCGGCAAGGTGGTGACGGCGGGCCTGTCGGGCACCGGCAAGACCTTCTCGGTCAACCACGGCGACCTGGTCCTGGGCGAGAAGCACGTGTGCGGCTCCTACATGGGCTCGTGCGTGCCGATGCGCGACATTCCGCGCTTCATCGAGCTCTACCAGTCCGGTGCGCTGCCGGTGGACGCGCTGATCGACGGGCTGGTGACCTTCGACGAGTTGAACGAGGGTTTCGACCGCCTGCACAACGGCACCGCGCTGCGCCAGGTCCTCGTCCCGCATGGACTCGACAGTGTCGGAGCCTCGGCCTCGGCCCAGGTGCGCGACGGGATCCCGGCGGCCCGCAGCGCCGACGTCTGACGCGCGGCGCCCCGCCCGCGGGGCGATCCGCCGAGCGACCAGGCCGCCGTGCCGATCCCGGTGCGGCGGCCCACGCATATCCGGGGGGCGCTCGCGGCCGGCCGGCCGCCGCGTTGCCCAAAGACGAAAAAGGCGCTTGCCCCGTCCCCGGCTTCACGACACGAGTGGCACCGACGAAGAGCGACAGCGAGGGAGCGCGGGGCATGAAGCCGCTACACGGCATCCGGGTGGTCGAGATCAGCCACATGATCATGGGGCCGTCCTGCGGCATGTACCTGGCGCTCATGGGGGCGGAGGTCATCAAGATCGAGCCGCCCCAGGGCGACAAGACGCGCGATCTGACCGGCATGGGCGCCGGCTTCTTCCCGACATTCAACCGCGGCAAGAAGTCCGTCACGCTCGACCTGAAGTCCGAGGACGGGCTGAAGCGGCTGCACGACCTCCTCGCCACCGCGGACGTCTTCGTCGAGAACTTCCGCGACGAGACGATCGAGTCGATGGGGCTGACGCCGGACGAGTTGCACGCGCTCTATCCGCGCCTCGTCACCGCGTCCTGCAAGGGCTTCCTGGAGGGGCCGTACAAGACCCGCACCGCACTCGACGAGGTGGTGCAGATGATGACCGGCATGGCCTATATGACCGGCCCCACCGGGCGCCCGCTGCGCATCGGCTCCTCGGCGACGGACCTGATGGCGGGCCTTGCCAGCGCCTACGCGGTGATGGGCGAGCTGATGCAGCGCGAGCGCACGGGCAAGGGGGCCGACATTCGCACCGGCCTGTTCGAGACCAGCCTCCTGATGGTCTGCCAGCACATGGTGCAGTTCGACCTCGAAGGCGTCGAGGCGCCGCCGATGCCCGAACGGCACTTCTCCTGGCCGGTGTACGACATCTTCACCACCGCGGACGACCGCCAGATCTTCGTCGGATCGGTGACGGAAGGGCAGTGGGCCAAGCTGTGCACCATCCTTGGCCTGAGCGACTATCTCACGGATCCGGAGCTGAAGACGCGGCCGCAGCAGATCGCCCAGCGTCACCGCACCATCCCGGTGATCGCCGAGGCGATCGCCCGGCAGCGCAGCGACCCGCTGGAGGCGGCGCTGGAGGCGGCGGGGCTCCCTTATTCGCCGATCCTGCGCCCCGCGGAGATGTACGACGACCCGCACGTCAACCGACCCGGCGGGCTCTTCGTCTCCAACGAGACCGGCGGCAAGAGCTTCCGCGCGCCGACACTGCCGTTCGAGGTCGACGGGGTGCCGCCGGTCGCCGATACGATGGACCTTCCGGCGATCGGCGAGCACAACGAGGAGATCCTCGGCGCCCTGGCGCAGACCGCGGAGCGCTAGGCCGCGCCCCACCGGCGGGCGCGGGCGATCGCCCGTGCGACATGCTTTCCCGCGCGAGGTGTGGTGCATCTGATTGCACAATTGGCTAAGCCAGTCGGACGAAACGGACAGGCGGCGGCCCACGAGGCACCGCCGGGGAGAGAGACGCTCATGCCGCACGACCCGCCCTCGACGGGCCGCGCCGCCGTGCGCGCTCTGCCGGGAGCGAGCCCGAGCCGCTCGGCGATCGCCTCCGCCCACCGCGCGCTGCCTGCGTTCACCGCCGGGGCCGCGCCGTGGCGCTGACCGGGCCCGTCGTCGTGGCGCTGCTGGCCGCGACGCGCATGGCGGGGGTGCCCGTCTCTGCCGCGCTGGCGGTGACGGGGGGCGCCATCCTCATCGCCTACGGCGGCAGCGTCGATCTGCTGGTGAACACCGTCGGCGCGACTTTGACCCAGCCGCAGATCGGCGCGATCCCGCTCTTCCTCTTCATGGGCAAGGTGATGACGCGGGTCGGCATCGTCGACGACCTGTTCGAGGTCGCGCGGACGCTGGTCGCGCCGCTGCGGGGCGGTCTCGGCGTCGCGACGGTGCTGGCCTCGGTGTGGCTGGCGGCGGTCTCGGTCTCGCCGGTGGCGACGGCGATCGCCATCGGCGCGCGGGCCTTGCCGGCGATGCAGCGGGCGGGCGCGCCGCGGCACCGGGCGGCCGGGCTCGTCGCCGCCGGAGGGGCGCTGGCGCTGCTGACGCCGCCGGCCGTTCCGTTGATGCTGTTCGCGCTCGCCGCGAAAGTGTCGATGGGGGCGTTGTTCCTGGCGGCGTTGCTGCCGGGGCTCTTCCTGGGGCTGCTCTTCGCCGTCGGCGCGGCGCTGGAGATCGGCGGCCACGGTCAGGATCGCACCGCGTTCGCCGGCTGGGGCCATGTCGGCGCGGTGTTCGCGCGGGCGTTCGCGGTGCTGCTGGCGCCACCGCTCATCCTGGGCGCGATCGCCCTCCACCTGGTGACCGTCACGCAGGCGGCCGGCATCGGTGCCGCCTACGCGCTCGCCGTGGCGCTGCTGCCGCCGCGGCGGCTCGGGCTGGCGGCGATCGGCGAGGCGACCGTCGAGGCGCTGCGGGCGGTGGTGCCGCTGGCCGCGCTGCTGGTGGGCGCCGCGATCTTCGTGGCGGCGGCGACGGTGGTCGGCGTGCCGGCGATGGTGGCCGACTGGGTCGCCGGCGCGGGCTTCACCGTGCCCGTCTTCGTGCTGCTCTTCCTGGCGTTCGTGTTCTTCGCGGCGCTGGCGCTCGACGGGGCGGTCGTCATCCTGGTGGCGACGCCGCTGGCGCTGCCGGCGCTCTCCGTCGAGGGCGTCGACCTCCTCACCACGGGCGTCGCCATCGCGCTGACCCTCGGCCTCGCCGCGATCACGCCGCCGCTCGGCCTGACGCTCTACGTGGTGCGCAACATCGCCAACATGCCGCAGAGCGAGGTGGCGCGCGGGGCGTGGGCGTATGTGCTCCTCATCCTCTTCGCGCTAGCGGTGGTGCTGGGCGTCCCGGCCCTCGCCACCGCGCTGCCGCGCGCGCTGGGGCTTTAGGCGGCGCGGCGTGCGGCCGCGCTCGTTGAGGCCGGCGCCGTGCGCTATAATCCTGTCTTATCGAGCCGAACGACAGGAGAGTGCGATGGGACCGTTCCCGCACGACGCGCCCAAGTCGACGATTACCGACACCAACCCCGCCGGCACCGACGGGTTCGAGTTCGTGGAGTTCGCCCACCCGGACCCGGCGGTGCTGGACACGCTCTTTCGCAAAATGGGCTACGAGCCGGTCGCCACCCACAAGACCAAGGCGATCACCCTCTACCGCCAGGGCCGCATCAACTACATCCTCAACGCCGAACCCGGCAGCCACGCGGCCGATTTCGTCGCCGAGCACGGCCCCTGCGCCCCGGCGATGGCCTGGCGCGTGGTCGACGCGCAGCACGCGCTGAAGCGCGCCGTCGCCCTCGGCGCCACCGAATATACCGGGCCGGGCAAGACGCTCGACGTCCCGGCGGTCGTCGGCATCGGCGGCTCGCTGCTCTATTTCGTCGACACCTACGGCGAGGACGGGTCCTGCTACACGGCCGAGTTCGACTGGCTGGGCGAGGCCGATCCGCAGCCCCAAGGCGTCGGCTTCTACTACCTCGACCACCTGACCCACAACGTGGTCCGCGGCAATATGGACACTTGGTATAAGTTCTACCACGAGACGTTCAACTTCCGCGAAATCCGCTTCTTCGACATCAAGGGCAAGATGACCGGCCTCACCAGCCGGGCGCTGACGTCGCCTTGCGGCAAGATCCGCATCCCGATCAACGAGTCGACCGACGAGAACTCGCAGATCGAGGAATATCTCAGGGAATATAAAGGCGAGGGGATCCAGCACATCGCCGTCGCGACCGAGTGGATCTACGACGCGACCGACCAGCTCGCCGCCCGCGGCCTGGAATTCATGCCCGGCCCGCCGGACACCTACTACGAGATGTCCCACCGCCGCGTGGAGGGGCACGACGAGCCGATCGACCGGATGAAGCGCAACGGCATCCTGATCGACGGGGAGGGGGTCGTCGGCGGCGGGCGGACCAAGATCCTGCTGCAGATCTTCTCCAAGACCGTCATCGGGCCGATCTTCTTCGAGTTCATCCAGCGCAAGGGGGACGACGGGTTCGGCGAGGGCAACTTCAAGGCGCTCTTCGAGTCCATCGAGGAAGACCAGATCCGCCGCGGCGTGCTGGCGCCCGAGCCGGCGAAATAGCGCCTGAGAGAGGGACGACCCGTGAACAAGATGGAGCGTATCGCGACCGACCCGGCCACCCGCCCGCGCGTCACCACGCACGAGGGCTACATGCCCGGTTTCGGCAACGATTTCGAGACCGAGGCGCTCTACGGCGCGCTCCCGGTCGGCCGCAATTCGCCGCAGCGCTGCCCCTACGGCCTCTACGCCGAGCAGCTCTCCGGCTCGCCGTTCACCGCGCCACGCGTCGCCAACGAGCGCTCGTGGCTCTACCGGATGCGCCCGACGGTGCGCCACTTCGGCGCCATGGTGCCGGTGGAATTGCCGCTGTGGCGCTCCGCCCCGGTACGCGGCGAGGCCAAGACCCCGCCGATCCCGCTACGCTGGGGGGCGGCGCCGATCCCCGACGTACCGCTGACCTTCCTCACCGGCATGCGCACGGTGTGCGCGGCGGGCGACGCCTCCGGCCACCAGGGCACGGCGACGCACGTCTACCACGTCACCCGCTCGATGGAGGACGCCTACTTCTACAACGCGGACGGCGAGATGCTGGTGGTGCCGCAGGTCGGCGCGCTGACCTTCTTCACCGAGATGGGCATCATCGACGTCGCGCCCGGCGAGATCGCGATCCTGCCGCGCGGCTGCAAGTTCAAGGTCCTCCTGGGTGACGAGCCGGCGCGCGGCTACGTGCTGGAGAACTACGGCGCCAAGTTCACGTGCCCGGACCGCGGGCCGATCGGCGCCAACTGCCTCGCCAATCCGCGCGATTTCCTCACCCCCGTCGCCGCCTACGAGGAGAAGGACGGCACGCGCTGCACGCTGACGGTGAAATGGGGCGGCGACTTCCACGCCGGCGAGATCGACCATTCGCCGCTCGACGTCGTCGCCTGGCACGGCAATTACGCGCCGTACAAATACAATCTGCGCAACTTCTCGCCGGTCGGGCCGATCCTGTTCGATCATGCCGACCCGTCGATCTTCACCGTGCTGACCTCGCCCTCGGGTGCGGCGGGGACGGCGAACGTCGACTTCGTGATCTTCCCGCCGCGCTGGCTGGTGGCGGAGAACACCTTCCGCCCGCCCTGGTATCACATGAACATCATGAGCGAGTTCATGGGCCTGATCGAGGGGGTGTACGACGCCAAGCCCGAGGGGTTCGTGCCGGGCGGGATGAGCCTGCACAACTGCATGCTCCCCCACGGGCCCGACACGGAAGCCTTCATGAAAGGCTCGTTCGCGCCGATGCAGCCGGCCAAGCTCGACAACACGATCGCCTTCATGTTCGAGACGCTGCTGCCACAGCACCTCACCCGCTATGCCGCCGAACTGCCGAGCCTGCAGACGGGCTATCGCGACTGCTGGGCGGGACTGGCGAAGAACTTCGATCCGGCCCGGCCGGAGTGGAACGGGTAGGGATGCGCGACGAGACGCACGATCCGGCACGCGCCAGCTGGGTCGAGGGGGCCGCGGGGCACCCGGACTTCGCGCTGCAGAACCTGCCCTACGGCGTCTTCTCCGCCGGCGACGCGCCGCGGGTGGGCGTCGCGATCGGCGACCACATCGCCGACCTCGCCACGCTCGAAGCGGCCGGGCTGGTGCGTCCGGACCCGGATCGCACCGTGTTCGACGCCGCCGCGCTCAACCCGTTCATGGCGCTCGGCCCGCCCGCCTGGCTGGCGACGCGCCGGGCCCTGTCTCGGCTCCTGGGCGGGGAGGACGGACGGCTGAAGGACGACCCGGCGCTCGCCGCCCGCGCGCTGGTGCCGGCCGCGCGCGCCAGGCTCCACATGCCGTTCGCGGTCGCCGAATACACGGACTTCTACGCCTCGCGCGAGCACGCCACCAACGTCGGCACCATGTTCCGCGGCGCCGACCATGCGCTGCCGGCCAACTGGCTGCACATTCCGATCGGCTACAACGGGCGCGCGTCCACGGTGGTCGTCTCCGGCACCGACATCGTCCGCCCGATGGGACAGCTGAAGGGCGCGCGCGACCGGGCGCCGCGGTTCGCCCCCTGCGAGCGGCTCGACTTCGAGCTGGAAGTGGGCGCCGTGGTCGGCGTGCCCTCGGCGATGGGGACCCGCCTGACGACCGCCGAGGCGGACGCGGCGATCTTCGGCTACGTGCTGCTGAACGACTGGTCCGCGCGCGATATCCAGGTCTGGGAGTACGTGCCGCTGGGCCCGTTCCAGGCGAAGGCGTTCGCGACGTCGATCTCGCCGTGGGTGGTGACGGCGGCGGCGCTCGAGCCGTTTCGCGTCGCGCCGCCGGAGCGGGCGGTGCCGCTGCTGGGCTACCTCGTCGAAGAGACGCCCAACAATCTCGACCTGTCGCTCACGGTCGACCTGGCGCCGGCGGGCGGCGCGGCGCGCACGGTCTCGCGCACCAACGCGCGCGGGCTCTACTTCTCCGCGGCACAGCAGCTGGCGCACCACAGCGCCTGCGGCTGCGCGATGCGGGTGGGCGACCTCCTGGGCTCGGGCACCGTCTCGGGGCCGGAGGCGGGGAGCTGGGGTTCGCTCCTGGAGCTGGGCTGGAACGGCACGACGCCGGTGCCGCTCGCCGATGGCACGACCCGCGCCTTCCTGGAAGACGGCGACACGCTGACGCTCCGAGGCTGGTGCGAGCGGGAGGGGGCGGTGCGCATCGGCTTCGGCGCGGTCGGCGGCACGGTCCTGCCGGCGCGGCCGTGAGCGAGGCGTGGCGGCAGCTCTCCACCGCGCCGCCGGAGGGCACGCCGGTCGCTCCCGCCGCCCGGATCACCGGCGCGCACGGCCTCACGGTGCGCTCCGCCAAGGGCGACTTTCCGCTCCTCGTGGTGCGGGTCGCAGCGGACCTGCGCGCCTACGTCAACGCCTGCCCGCACCAGTATCTGCCGCTCGACTATCGCGGGCCGCAGATCCTGTCGGCGGACGGGGCGCGGCTGATGTGCACCTCGCACGGCGCGGCGTTCGATGCGGCAACGGGCGAGGGCGTCGCCGGGCCGGGGCTCGGCTGCTCGCTCGACCCGGTGCCGGTGCATGTCGACGCGGCGGGCGTCGTGCGGATCGGGACGGGGTAGGCTCAGGCGAGCGATTTCGCCGCGAGCCATCCGTCGATCGCGGCGTTCACCTCGGCCGGTTTCTCCAGCATCAGGTGGTGGCCGGCCTCGATGGTCGCTTCGGTGAGGTCGGTGCAGTCGGCGCGCATCGGCTCGGCGAGGCGGCCGGTAACGGTCTGGCACACGGTGTCGAGCGCGGCGTGCAGGAAGAGCACCGGCAGCGTCAGGCGGCCGAAGTCGGGCGCGGCGGCGGCGTAGGCGGCGTTCGGCACGTCGTTGCAGTACCAGGCGTTCGCGCCGCGCAAGCCGGTCGCCGCGAAGGCGGCGACGAGGACGGCGAAGTCGGCGTCGGGCATCAGGTGGGCGTGGCGCGGGGCGTCGGGGGCACGCCCGGCGCCGTCAAACCAGCCGCCGCGGGCGCGCACGTCGGCGGTGATGGTGGGCTTGCCTTGCGCGCGGCGCGAGCCGGAGCGGAAGAGGGCGGCCATGGTGGCGGCGATGTCCGCCTCGAAGCAGCGGGCGGCGGCGGCGAAATCCTCGCGGTAGTGCAGCCAATAGTCCCATTGGCCGACGGGGAAGGCGTCCGCCGGGTAGATCGCGCGGTCGACCAGCGGGACCAGCGTCGCCAGCGTGAAGCCGCGGGCGAGGTAGGGCACGCACATGGAGACGACGCCGCGGCAACGCGCGCGATGATGGCTGGCGATGCCCCACAGCACCGGGCTTCCCCAGTCCCGTCCGACCCAGATCGCCGGGGCGCCGCCCAGCGCGTCGTGCAGCTCGACCATGTCGGCGACGATCTCGGGGACGGCGTAGGCGTCGATCCGGTCCGGCACGCCCGAGCCGCCGTAGCCCCGCATGTCGGGCGCGACGACATGCCAGCCGGACGCCGCGAAGTGGGCGAGCTGGTGGCGCCACAGCAGGCCGAGTTCCGGCCAGCCGTGCATCAGGATCATCAGCGGCCCGCCGGGCGGCCCCGCCTCGAGGAAGGCGGTGCGGTGACGCGCGGTGGCGACGGTGCGTAAGCGGGCGTCGAGGGGGGCGTCGGGGGTGTCGCTCATCGGATCTCGCGGGTGCGCTCGGCGGGGCGGCCGGCTCAGTAGAGGACGCCGTTCACCGGTTGCAGCGGGGGCGGGGTATCGGCCTCGCCCAGCATCTGCAGGAGGTCGATTTCGATGGTGCGGGTGAGGGCGGCGATGGGGACGTCGGTCGTGCCCCACTCGAACGGATCCTCGCAGCTCTCGGAGATCTTTTCCAGAATGTAGAAGAGCCAGGAGATCAGCACGGTGAACGGCACCAGGGTGAAGAGGTACTCGACCGTGAGCATGCTGCTGCCGCTGATCTGCCGCGCCTCGCTGGCGAACGCCTCCAGCAGCGCGAGCGGCATCAGGACGATGAAGATGTAGGTGAAGATGCGGCCGAAGTGGGTGATCTGGCGCGGGAAGGGCGCGTTCTTGATCCGCTCGCACTGGCCCTGGCTGGCATAGAAGCGGCCCAGCACCTCGGCCATCTCCACCAGGCGGTTGTCGTCGAGTTTGCCGGAGGCCAGCAGGGCCTGCAGCTGCCTGCCTTGCTTGCGCACGATGTGCACGGCCGGGTTGGCGTACTTGGCGACGCCCTCGACCTCGTCGGCGGACAGGTAGGCGCGGTAGCAGTCCTTGTCGGCGACCGAGAACTGGCTGATGTCCTCCAGGCGGCGGTCGAAGATGTGCTGCTTGGGGGCGGGGCGCAGGCGCGTGTTCTTGCGCAGCTGGTAGGAGAGGGCGTTCACCCATGCGAGGTGCCGGTAGATCAGGGCGCGCGATTCCTCGGGGCTGGCGTCGGTGACGAAGGTCAGGACGTGGTTGGCCCAGATGCGGCTGTCATTGACGATGGCGCCCCAGATCTTGCGCGCCTCCCACCAGCGGTCATAGGCCGAACTCGACTTGAAGCCGAGGTAGAGCGAGACGACGATGCCGATGGTCGTCACCGGCTCGATGGGGATCTCGATCCAGCGCCACCCCAGGATCGAGTAGATGCCCACCACGAGCGTCGACCAGACGAACGACAGGAGCATGAGCTTCCACGAGTCGCGCAGGATGTGCCGGAAATCGATGCCGTGGCGGACGTACATCAGGGGGCGTCTTCGGCGTCGCGCAGGATCTCGCCGCTGGTGGTCAGCTCGCGCAGGATCCCGTCCTTCAGACTGTAGACGACGCCGTGGATGCTGAGGTCCTGCCCGCGGGCGAGGGCGTCCCGCACGATGGTCGTGTTGGTGACGTTGCGGACCTGCTCGATGACGTTCAGCTCGCACATGCGGTCCACCTGCGCCTCGCCCTCCAGCGCGTCGATCTCCTCCTGGTAGAGGCGGCGGATGAAGCGAATGTGGTTGAGCCAGTTGTCGATCAGGCCGTGGTCCTCGTCCTCCAGCGCGGCGCGGATGCCGCCGCAGCCGTAGTGCCCGCACAGCAGGATGTGGCGGACCTTCAGCACCTCGACCGCATATTGCAGCACCGACAGGCAGTTGAGGTCCGACGGCGAGACGACGTTGGCGATGTTGCGATGGACGAAGACCTCGCCGGGCGGCAGGTCGATGATCTGGTTGGCGGGGACGCGGCTGTCGGCACAGCCGATCCACAAGAATTCGGGCGCCTGCTGTTTGGAAAGATCCTCGAAATATCGCGGATTGATTTCTTTAATCCGTTCGGACCAGAGCCGATTCCGATCGAACAATCGCCTAATTTTCGCCATCGCAGCGGCTCGTTTTCGAATGAATTGTAGATCTCTTCCGCAACAATAGCGGCGCATGTTGGGCTTGCAACCCAGGAGCCGCGGGATCTGCCGGCGATGGGCGCGACGATGCTGTCGGGCCGACGGCGGATTATCGCGGCAGGACGCCGGATGGCGCAGGATTGTGCAATCGTTTGTGGTGTTCGTCGCGATCTTATAACACAGGCGTGAGGACCCGAACGTGGATCGGCGCTGCGCCGGTCGGAGTGCGCCATGAGCCTGGACATCACCGGTCTGCCTCCCCAGTGCCGTCAGTGTGGGGTGCGCAACGGAGCCTTGTGCGGCGTCCTCACACCGGACGAGCTGGGGGCGCTGAACGCATCCTCCCGTCACCGCCAATTCTTCGAGGGGCAGACGATTGTCATCGAGGGGGAGCCGGCGATCGTCGGCAATATCCTGTCGGGCGTATGCATCGAGAAGAAGTCGCTGCCGGACGGGCGCGAGCAGATCGTCTCGATCCTGTTCCCGGCCGACTTCGTGAGCGGCGACCTCGACGGGGTGTCCGACACCACCGTGCAGGCGGTGAGCGACGTGCGGCTGTGCATGCACGATCGAGCCAATTTCCAGAAGCTGCTGGAGGAGCATCAGGGCCTCCAGATGGCCTATCTCGGCCACGCGCGGCAGGAACTCAGCAACGCGCGCGAGTGGATGCTGCTGCTGGGCCAGAAGACCGCCGAGGAGCGCGTCGCGACCTTCCTGCTGCGTCTCGCCACGCGCTACACCGAGGCGGGCTGCCGGCATTATCCCATCCAGGAGGCGCGCGACGGCATGGTGTTCGACATCCCGATCACCCGTGCGCAGATCGCCGCCCACATCGGTCTGACGATCGAGACGGTGAGCCGCAAGCTGCGGGGGCTGTGCGATCAGGCGGCGATCGATCTGGTCGGCACACGAACGGTGAAGCTGAAGAACGTCGCGCGGCTGCGCTCCGTCGCGAACTGACGCGCCGGGACCGCACGAGGGGACGGTCCGCGCCACGTCACCGGAACTTGATCAAGGTCAAAGCCCCGACCTCCCGTCGCTCCTAGCGTGGCACGCATTCGCGTACCGCCGAGGAGCCCATGGGAAACGTCGCCCTCATACCGATCTTCGGTATCATCTCACTGCTGGCCGTGGTCTTCGCGGCCCTGGCGCGTGACCAGCAGTTCGCCACCCACATGTGGGTACTGGCGGCCATTTCGGCCATCGTCGCCATCTACAACGCCAAACGGGTCGATTGGGAGGCCGACGGCCGGCTGATCCTCGGGTCGTCCGACACGACGGGCTATGTCGACGGGCCGATCAAGGCCGGCGTCGTCGCGGTGATGGTGTGGGGGACGGCCGGCTTCCTCGTCGGCGTCTACATCGCGTTGCAACTCGCCTTTCCGGACCTCAACCTCGAGCCGTGGTTCAACTTCGGGCGGATGCGCCCGCTGCACACCTCGGCGGTGATCTTCGCGTTCGGCGGCTCGGTGCTGATCCTGACCGCGATGCACGTCGTCCAGCGCACCACCCACGCGCGTATGTTCGGCGGCGAGGCGCTCGGCTGGTTCATCTTCTGGGGCTACCAGGTGTTCATCGTCCTGGCGGCGACCGGCTACCTGATGGGCGTCACCCAGTCGAAGGAGTACGCCGAGCCGGAATGGTACGTCGACCTGTGGCTGACCATCGTGTGGGTCGCCTTCCTAGTGATGTTCGTCGGCACGCTCATCAAGCGCAAAGAGCCGCACATCTACGTCGCCAACTGGTTCTACCTCGCCTTCATCGTGACGATCGCGATGCTGCACGTGGTGAACAACCTGGCGGTGCCGGTCTCGCTGCTGGGGTCGAAGTCCTACTCGCTGTTTTCGGGCGTGCAGGATGCGCTGACACAGTGGTGGTACGGGCACAACGCGGTCGGCTTCTTCCTGACAGCCGGCTTCCTCGCCATGATGTACTACTACATCCCCAAGCGCGCCGACCGGCCGGTCTACTCCTACCGCCTGTCGATCGTGCACTTCTGGTCGTTGATCTTCCTCTACATCTGGGCCGGCCCGCACCACCTGCATTACACCGCGCTGCCCGACTGGGCGCAGACGCTGGGCATGACCTTTTCGATCATGCTGTGGATGCCGTCCTGGGGCGGCATGATCAACGGCGTGATGACGCTGTCGGGCGCCTGGGACAAGCTCCGCACCGACCCGGTGCTGCGCATGATGGTGATGGCCGTCGCCTTCTACGGCATGTCCACGTTCGAGGGGCCGATGCTCTCGATCAAGTCGGTCAACTCGTTGTCGCATTATACCGACTGGACCATCGGCCACGTGCACTCCGGCGCGCTCGGCTGGAACGGCCTCATCACCTTCGGCGTCGTCTACTACCTGGCGCCGGTGCTGTGGAAGCGGACGCAGCTCTATTCGATGCGCCTCGTGAACTGGCACTTCTGGCTCGCGACGATCGGCATCGTGCTCTACGCGGCGTCGATGTGGGTGTCGGGCATCACGCAGGGGCTGATGTGGCGCGAGTACAACCAGGAAGGATACCTCGTGTACTCCTTCGTGGAGACGGTGGCGGCGCTGCATCCGTACTACGTCATCCGCGCGGTCGGCGGCATCTTCTACCTCGTCGGCGGCATCCTCTTCGTCATCAACATCACCCAGACGATCCGCGGGAAGGTGGCCGGCGAGCCGGCCGCCGCGGGCCGTCGCCTCGCGCCCGCGGAGTAAGCCAGTGTCCGCTTCCGACACCAACACCACGCCCCCGCCGTCGCAGGATCCGCACGAGAGCGACAAGGCCCCGGTCTGGGACCACGGCCGGATCGAGCGTAACGTCACGCTGCTCCTGGTGCTGTCGTTCATCGTCGTCGCGATCGGCGGCATCGTCGAGATCGCGCCGCTCTTCTACGTCGACAACACGATCGAGGAGGTGGACGGGGTGCGCCCCTACACTCCGCTGGAGCTGGCGGGCCGCAACGTCTACATCCGCGAGGGCTGCTACGTCTGCCACAGCCAGATGATCCGCCCCTTCCGCGACGAGGTGGAGCGCTACGGCCACTACAGCCTCGCCGCCGAGTCGATGTACGACCACCCGTTCCAGTGGGGCTCGAAGCGGACCGGGCCGGACCTTGCCCGCGTCGGCGGACGCTATTCGGACGCATGGCACGTGCAGCACCTCGTCGAGCCGCGCTCGGTGGTGCCCGAATCGATCATGCCGAGCTACTCGTTCCTGGCGAACGCCCGGCTCGACCCGCGCCTGATCGGCGATGATCTCGTCGCTAACCGCGCCGTCGGCGTGCCCTACTCGGACGAGATGATCGAGAGCGCCGGCGCCGACATGATGGCCCAGGCCGGCATGTCGGACGACACCGACGGGCTGCTGGAGCGCTACGGCGACGCCGTCAACGTGCGCGACTTCGACGGTGACCCGCGTCATCTCAGCGAGATGGACGCCGTCGTCGCCTACCTGCAGGTGCTGGGCACGATGGTCGACCTGTCGACGTTCGAGCCGGTGCGGGAAGGGCGATGACCTACGACGCCTTCCGTCATTTCGCGGACACCTGGGGACTGGCGCTCCTCGTCATCGTCTTCGCGATGATGCTCGTCTTCATCTTCCGCCGCGGCTCCAGCGAGCAGTACCGCCGCGCCGCGCGGATCCCGATGGAGGCGCCGGAGAGCCCGGCCGAGAGCGACCAGAAGATCAATACCATCAAGGCGACCGGGGTGGACGCTCCGCCCGAGCGCGAGGACAGACCATGAAGCCGAACGGCAATCCGGTCGACGAGGTGACCGGCACGGAGACCACCGGCCACAGCTGGGACGGCATCGAAGAGCTGAACAACCCGCTGCCGCGCTGGTGGCTCTACCTCTTCTACGCGACGATCGTCTGGGCGCTGGTCTACTGGGTGCTGTACCCGTCCTGGCCGCTGCTCACGCGAGGGACCGCCGGCCTCCTCGGCTGGTCGAGCCGGGCCGACGTCGAGGCCGAGATCACCCGCGTCTCCGCCACCCGCGCCGAGCTGGACGATCGGCTCGCCGGCCTGTCGTTCGAGGAGATCAACGCCGACCCGGCGCTGGCCGACTACGCGCAGCGCTCCGGCGCCTCGGCGTTCAAGATCGCCTGCGTGCAGTGTCACGGCTCGGACGCGCAGGGCAGCCAAAAGTTCGGCTACGCCAACCTGTCGGACGACGACTGGCTGTGGGGCGGCACGCTGGACGACATCTACTTCACCATCACCCACGGCATCCGCAACGAGCAGGACCCCGACGCCCGCTTCTCCGAGATGCCGGCCTACGGGGCGCTGGAGATGCTGACCCGCGCCGAGATCCGCGACGTCGCCAACACGGTCCGCTCGCTGTCCGGCCTGGAGCACGACGAGGCGGCGGCCGAGCGCGGACGCGAGACCTTCGAGATCCAGTGCGCCGCCTGCCACGGGATGGAGGGCGAGGGGAGCCAGGACCTCGGTGCTCCGGCGCTCGACGACGCGATCTGGCTCTACGGCTCCGACCTCGAGCAGATCATTGCGCAGATCTCGAACCCGCGCATGGGCGTGATGCCGCCGTGGGGCCAGTTCTTCAGCGAGGCGGACCGCAAGAAGCTGGCGATCTACGTCCACAACCTCGGCGGCGGCCAGTAGCGCCGCGGCGGGGCGGGGCATGCGGTGATCCGCCCCGCCCTCGACCGTCCGCACGACCCGGCACGGGTTCCTCCCGCGCCGCCGGGCCGCCGGTCGGTCCGGCGTAGAATTGATCCAAATCAACGCTCGCGGCACGCTGCGGGCGTACGGCGTCGATCTCGTGAGTTTTCAGGAATTTCTGAAATGTCTGTCGCTCTGATCGGATCCCGCATCGCCTCCAACGTCCGGACGCAGGTCGCCGGTGCGGCGGGCGCGGCCGGCCCGCGGAGCACCGAACGCGGCCTCTGCGGCGCCGCGTCGGCCGTCACCGCCTCCGTCGCCGACCCCGTTCCCGGCGACGCCACTCACCCGTCCGGCGTGCGGCAATATCCGGATCAGGCCGTCAACAAGGGCAAGAAGCCCAAGCTCTACAAGGGTCGCGAGCCGATCTACCCGCGCCGCGTCCACGGCCGGTTCCGCACCTTGAAATGGGTCATCATGGCCCTCTCTCTCACCATCTATTACGCCACCCCCTGGATCCGGTTCGACCGCGGCCCCTACGCCCCGGACCAGGCAGTGCTGGTCGACCTCGCCAACCGCCGCTTCTACTTCCTCTGGATCGAGATCTGGCCGCAGGAATTCTTCTACGTCGCGGGTCTGCTGATCATGGCCGGCATCGGTCTCTTCCTGGTGACGTCCGCCGTTGGCCGGGCGTGGTGCGGCTACGCCTGCCCGCAGACGGTCTGGACCGACCTCTTCATCTGGATCGAGCGGCTGGTGATCGGCGACCGCAACGCCCGCATCAAGCTCGACCAGTCGCCGTTCTCGGCCCGCAAGGCGCGGCTGAAGATCACCGTGCACGCCATCTGGCTCGTGATCGCGGTGGCGACCGGCGGCGCGTGGATCTTCTACTTCGCCGACGCGCCGACCTTGCTGGGCCAGTTCGTGCGCGGTCAGGCCCCGGCAACCGCCTACGTCACGGTGGCGGTGCTGACGTTCACCACCTATACCCTCGGCGGCCTGATGCGTGAGCAGGTGTGCACCTACATGTGCCCCTGGCCGCGCATCCAGGCGGCGATGATGGACGAGAAGTCCCTCACCGTGACCTACAACGACTGGCGCGGCGAGCCCCGCTCGCGGCACGCCAAGCGCATGGAGCGCGAGGGCAAGGCCGTCGGCGACTGTATCGACTGCAACGCCTGCGTGGCGGTGTGCCCGACCGGGATCGACATCCGCGACGGCCAGCAGCTCCCCTGCATCACCTGCGCGCTGTGCATCGACGCCTGCGACGACGTGATGACGAAGATCGGCAAGCCGCGCGGCCTGATTTCCTACACCACGCTGCAGGATTTCGCCGCCAACACCGCCCGTGCCGCGGCGGAGGGCATGGAGGCGGCCAAGGCCAGCCAGGTGCTCCCCGGCTGGCGCGAGGTGATGCGCCCGCGCGTCTTCGTCTACTTCGTGTTGTGGAGCGCCATCGGCATCGCCATGGTGATCGCCGTCCTCGCCCGCGACCGGCTGGATCTTTCGGTTGCGCACGACCGCAACCCACGCTTCGTCCAGCTTTCGGACGGGTCGGTCCGCAACGGCTACACGGTGAAGATCATGAACATGGAGCCCGAACCGCGGGAGTTCGACTTCGGCCTCGAGGGCCTGCCGGGCGGGCTGATGTGGAGCCCCAATATCGTCGAGGAACCGGCGCGGCGCTTCGCCGTCCCCGTCGGTCCCGATCAGGTGCGCGAGTTCCGCGTCTTCGTGAAGGCCGACCCCATGGACCTGGCGGGCGACACGGTCCCCTTCACCTTCCGCACCTTCGACATCGGCGGCCGCGAGAAGACCGCGACCGAGACCGTGTTCGACACGCCGGAGCGCGACTAGATGGCCATCGTCAAGCGGGAGCGAGAATTCACCGGGCTGCACATGCTCTTGATCATGGTGGCCTTCTTCGGCGTCGTGATCGCGGTCAACGTGGTGATGGCGGTGCTGGCCAACACCACGTTCACGGGGCTGACCGCGCGCAACGGCTACGTCGCCTCGATCGACTACAAGAAGGACATCGAGAACCGCGCCCGGGCCGCCGAGCTGGGCTGGACGGTCGCCGTCGTGGCCGACCGCCACCGGATCGGCGTCGACCTGACGGACGCGGCCGGCGCGCCGCTGGTCGCCGTCGTCAGCGGTACGATCGAGCCGCTGGTGAAGCACGACCCGCCGCTGCCGCTGGAGTTCGCCGCGGTTTCGGCGGGCCGCTACCGCGCCGTCTCTCCGGTGCCGCCGGGCGAGTGGGTGGTGCGCGTCGGCATCGAGCACGGCGGCGAGCGGTTGGCCTGGCATGCCCCGGTGGAGACGGTGACGCCGTGAGCTGCTGCGCGGATCCGCGCGCCGGCTTCTCGGGCCAGTGGGGCACGCTGCCCGACGCGATCCGCGCCGCGATCACCCCGGAGGGCACCGGAGGGCGCCTCGTCCTCCATGTGCCGGACATCCACTGCGCGGCCTGCATCGCCAATATCGAAGGCGCGCTCGCCCCGTGCGGCGGCCAGGCGCGCGTCAACCTGACCCGTCGCACCGTGACGCTGGGATGGGACGCGCCGACCTTCGACCCGGCGGTCCCGGTCGCCGTCCTGCGCGACCTCGGCTATACGCCGCAGCCGCTCGCCACCGCCACCGAGGTCGAGGATCGCCGTGGCGCGGAGCTGATGCGCGCGGTCGCGGTCTCCGGCTTCGCGGCGATGAACGTGATGCTCCTGTCGGTCTCCGTCTGGTCGGGCGCGGACGGGACGACACGCGACCTCTTCCACTGGTTCTCGGCGCTGATCGCGCTGCCGGCACTCGCCTATGCGGCGCGGCCCTTCGTCCGCTCGGCGATCGGCGCGCTGCGCCACGGCCGGCTCAACATGGACGTGCCGATCACGCTGGCGATCACGCTCGCCGCCGCGCATTCGCTGGCGACGACCATCGCCGGCGGCGGCGAGACGTACTTCGACGCGGCGATCACGCTCACCTTCTTCCTCCTGATCGGCCGCCTGCTCGACCATTGGACCCGTGAGCGGGCGCGCCAGTCGGTCGGCCGCCTCGCCGCCATGCGCCCGCCGTACGCCCATGTGGTGAGTGCGGCCGGCATCGCGCCTGTGGCGGTGGAGGAGATCGCCCCCGGCGCGGTGATCGAGGTCGCGGCCGGAGAGCGCGTGCCGCTCGACGCGCGCCTGATCGGCGGGGAGGCGGCCTTCGACACCTCGCTCGCCACCGGCGAGTCGCGGCCCGAGGCGGTGGCGGCGGGCGGCGAGATCATGGCCGGCGCGCTCGCCGTCTCGGGGCCGCACCGCCTCGCCGTGCTGCGACCCTCGGCCGATTCCTATGTCGCACGGCTCGCCGCGTTGCAGGCCGCGGCCGAGAGCGTCCGCTCGCGCCACGCCCGCATCGCCGACCGGGCGGCCGCCTTCTATGCGCCGATCGTGCACCTCCTGGCTCTCGCGACCTTTGTCGGATGGCTCGCCGCGGGGGCGGGGGCGGGCGCGGCGCTGACCACGGCCATCGCCGTCCTCGTCATCACGTGCCCCTGCGCGCTGGGGCTGGCGGTGCCGGCGGTTCACGTCGCCGCGTGCGAGCGGCTGTTCCGCCAGGGCCTGGCCATCAAGGACGGCGCGGCGTTGGAGCGGCTGGAGCGGATCGACGAGGTGGTGTTCGACAAGACCGGGACGCTCACCGTTCCCTCGCTCGCCGAGCCTGCAACGCTCGCCCCGGCGGACCTCGCCGCCGCCGCCGCGCTCGCACGTCATTCCACGCACCCCGTCTCGCGCGCCATCGTCGAGGCGGCGCAGGCGCGCGGGTTGCCGCGCGTGGTCGCCACCGGCGTCGTCGAGCGGCGTGGCCGCGGCATGGAAGGCGTGGTCGACGGGGTGCGTGTCTTCCTGGGCCAGGCGTCCGCCGCCGGGGTCGTCGGCGGGGAGGGGCTGTGCTTCGTGCGCGAGGGAGCGGCGCCGCAGCCGATCGCCATCGCCGAGCAGCTTCGCCCCGGCGCCGCCGCGCTCGTCGCCCGGCTCGGCGCGGGCGGCCTCCCGGTGACGATCCTGTCCGGTGACCGGGCCGAGGCGGTCGCCCGCGTCGCCGCCGAACTGGGCGTGACCGAATGGCGCGCCGGGCTCTCTCCGTCCGACAAGGTGGCCCATCTCGCCGCGCGCCAGCGCGCCGGGGCGAACCCGCTGATGGCCGGCGACGGCCTCAACGACGGCCCGGCCCTCGCCGCCGCGACCGCGTCCATTGCACCGGCAGGGGCCTCGGACCTGTCGCGGACGGCGGCCGACCTCGTCATGACGGGGTCGTCGCTGACGGGGGTGTGGACCGCGCTCGCCACCGCGCGCGGGGCGCACCGGATCGTGGCGCAGAACCTCGGCGTCGCGGTGGTCTACAACTGCATCGCGGTGCCGGTGGCGGTGCTGGGCCATGCCTCGCCGCTGGTCGCGGCGATCGCGATGTCGTCGTCGTCCATCGTCGTGACACTCAATGCGCTGCGCCTGCTGCGCGGCACCGGCGAAGAGAGGGGCTGAATGTCGATCCTGGTTCTGCTGATCCCCGCGGCGCTCGTCCTGGGCGGCCTCGGCCTCGCCGCCTTCATCTGGTCGGTCCGCTCGGACCAGTATTCGGACATGGAGGGCGCCGCGCGGCGCATCCTCAACGACCCCGACTGAGCCCCGGCGCGCACCCCACGCCGACCTTTGCCCGCAACGACGCGACGCCGCCGGTTCCGCGGCCCTGACGGACGGGCGTTCACGGCCTTGTCAAGCAAGCGTGAAGGGAGTTCAGGGCCTCCTCGCAAATCCGTTCGTACATGATGAGTGCCACGGGCCGCACGCGCCGGACCGAGCATGCGAGGATGTCATGGCCGAATTCCGACGCCATCTCGCCGTCCGTTGGCGGCGACGAGTTCGGCGGGAGGTGTCCGCACGCACCACCGTCGGCGGCGCGGTGCGGGCACGGCGACCCCATGTCGCGCAGCGGCTGGTCCGAGAGCATGCGTCAATGCCCGGACAGGACCGTTTCGCGCGATCGCGCCTGGCCCGATGCGAGAGTGTCACAGCCGGAACTTTAGTGCCTGAGCCGAAACATGGTTCGGGGCAGGTTCAGCCTAAAGTGCTACGCAGCCGAGCCGTCAACTGGAGCCGACAATGACGCGAACAGCAGCCACCCTCGCGGACGATTCGTGAGCACGCAGCAGCGGGCGAGGCGTCCGCGCGACCTGCGGCTGGACTTCTTCCGGGGGCTGGCGATGTTCATCATCTTCATCGCCCACATGCCGCACAATCCGTGGAAGCAGTGGATCCCGGCCGCGTTCGGACCTTCGGACGCGACGGAGCTTTTCGTGTTCTGCTCGGGCATGGCCTCGGCGCTGGCGTTCGGCGCGCTGTTCCGCGACCGCTCGTTCCTGTTGGGGACGGCGCGCACGGCCTACCGGGTCTGGCAGGTCTACTGGGCGCACGTGTGCCTCTTCATCGTCACGCTGACGGTGCTTGCCCTGTTCGACCAGTGGCACGGCGACGACTTTTACACGACGCGCCTCTACACGCGCCCGATCTTCGAGGCGACGGGCCAGCATCTCGTCGCGTTCATGACGCTCCAGTACGTGCCGAATTATTTCGACATCCTGCCGATGTATATGGTCATCCTGATGATGATGCCCGTTGTCGTCGCGCTGGGGCTGCGCTCGCGCTGGGCCGCCTTCGCCTTCATGGGCGGGGTGTGGCTGCTCGCCCAGTTCGACGTGCTGCACTTCAGTGCCGAGGTGCGCGAGGGCGTGGAGCGGGAGTGGTTCTTCAACCCGTTCGGCTGGGAGCTGATCTTCTTCGTCGGCTTCAGCTTCGTGATGGGGTGGCTGAAGCCGCCGCCGCGCAGCTGGTGGCTCGTGGCCGCGTCCGTGGTGGTCCTGGGGCTCGGCGTCCTCACCGCATCGCGCTTCGGCTGGGACAACGTCGCCTGGGTGATCCCCTTTCGCCATGCCAATTCGTGGCTCTTCTGGAAGACCGACCTCGGCATCTTCCGCATCGTCCACTTCCTGGCCCTTTGCTACATCGCCTGGTTCATCGTCGGCGAGAGCGGGCGGCGGCTGGCGATGGACGGCCTCCCCGGTCGCGCGGTCGACGTGATCCGCAAGGTCGGGCAGCAGTCGCTGGCGGTGTTCGTGTCGGGGATGGTGCTGTCGCAGATCATGGGCGCGGCGCTGGACCTCAGCGCCGAGCGTGGGCCGGCGGCACTGGCGATGGCCAACATCTCCGGCTGCATCGTCCTGATCGGGATCGCCTATCTGGTGGGCTGGTTCAAGTCCGAGCCGTGGCGGCGGGAGGCGGGGGCCCCGGCCAAGCGCGTGGCCGAGCCGCGCCCGGTGGAGGCGCGCGTCGGCGAGGTGAAGGAGGCCGCCGTCAGCGCGGCGGGGGCGAAGGCGCGCGTTCCGGTCTGAGTGGAAGTGCGCGCCGGGTTGCGAGGCGGGGGCGGGCGGGTTACGCCCGCTCGCACCAACGAGGACGGCGATGCGAATCCTGATCACCAACGACGACGGCGCACGCGCCCCCGGCATCAAGCTCCTGGAAGAGATCGCCCGCGCGATGACCGACGATGTCTGGATCGTCGCGCCCGAGTTCGACCAGTCCGGCGTCAGCCACGCCATCAGCCTGCACGAGCCCTTGCGCGTCCACCGCGAGGGCGAGAAGCGCTACTTCGTGAAGGGGACGCCGGCGGACTGCGTCATCCTGGGGGTGGAGCACCTGCTCGACGCCAAGCCGGACCTCGTCCTCGCGGGCGTCAACCGCGGCGGCAACATGGCCGATTCGATCGCCTATTCGGGCACCGTCGGCGCGGCGATGACGGCGCTGACCGTCGGCGTTCCGGCGATCGCGCTCAGCCAGTATTTCCAGGGCGTCGACGTGAAGTGGGAGTGCGCGCGGGCCTACGCCAAGCCGCTGATCGAGCGGCTGCTGGAGGTGAAGTGGCCGCAGAGCGTGGTGCCCAACATCAACTTTCCGCACCGGGATCCGGGCGACATCGCCGGGGTGACGCTGTGCCATCCGGGTCACGGCTTCATCGACGGGGTGAACGTGGTGGAGCGGGTCGACGTGAGGGGCCTGTCCTACCACTGGCTGCAATTCCGCCGCTCCGCCGAGGAGGTCGACGATCCGGCGTGCGACATCAGCCTCCTGCGCGAGGGGCACATCACCATCACGCCGCTGCGGCCCGACCGGCACGGCGAGTGGAACTGGAGCGACATGCGCGCCCAGTTCGGCGACGTTCTGACCGTCGCGCCGATGCCGGACCTCGGCTGACCCGCAGGCGCGTCGTCGGGTCGATTTGCGCTTGAGCTTGGCGCCGCCGGGTGTAGGCTCGGCCTATGGGAGCGCGCTGGGTTGCCTTATCCGCGGTTCTGACGTTGCTCCACCCGGCCATCGGGTGGGGTGAGGAGGGCGCTGCGCCGCAATTCTCGCGCCCGCCCGCCAAGGAAGGCTTCTCCTACCCCGATTGCTACTGCACCGACACGGACGGCGTGCGCGTCGAACTGGGGGAGTTGTCGTGCCTGAGGCTCGGCGCCCGGCGGGTGCTGGCACGGTGCGGCATGTCGCAGAACGTCCCGGCCTGGCGCACGCAGCAGGACGGATGCCCCATCAGCTGACCCCCGTCGCGACCCGTCCGCCTCGCGCCGCGGCGAGATGGCGCATGACCGTGCTGATTCGTCGGGCGCCCGGGTGGCGCCGCGGGGTCGGCGGCCACCGTGTGATCGCAACTGTGCCATGATTTGTTGGCGCGCTGGTCACGCTGAATTTATCAGCATTATCAGCGGTTTGATGGCCGTCGACGCGGGCGCGGGCGCGCCGGGCGGCCAAAAAATCCGGACACGATGCATGGTTCTTGCTACGCGAAATGCAGCGGTCCGGCCATGAACGGCCCGGCGGCAGCGGAACGGAAGACAAGAGGACTCTGATGCGGGTTGTTGTGGTTGGCGCTCTTTATGGCGCATTGGCGGTGGGACTGGGTGCGATCGGGGCACACGCGCTCGACAGCAATTTCGTGCCGCAAGACAGCGAAATTTTCGAGAAGGCGGTCTTCTACCAGCTGATCCACGCGATCGCGATGGTGGCGATCGGCGGGCTGAAGGGGCATGTCCTGCCGATCCTGCTGGGGGCAGCATCCTGGGCGTTCGGGCTGGGCGTGCTGCTCTTCTCCGGCTCGCTCTACCTGATGGCGCTCGGCGGCCCGGCGGAGGCGATGTACGTCACCCCGGTCGGCGGCGTGCTGCTGCTCATCGGCTGGCTCATCGTCGCGGTGGCGTCGGCCCGCCGCATCTGACACGCCGGCGGGCGGCCGTCCGGATCCGCAGGAACGCCCGCCGTATCCTTTACGAGAAGCCTCGCGCGGCCCATGCGGTCCGCGCGGGACTCTGGGTGCGGCGCCCACGCTAGACGTGGAACGCTGCGGCACCGATGCGGTTGTGACGGCGGGCCGCGCGCCGCCCGCGTCGGCATCGGCCGCTGGCCCCGCAAGGCGCCGTCACATTGCGCCCTCCGAGGCGCCGTCGCATCGCGCCCTTCGAGGCGCCGTCCCGCCGCGTCCGACCCGTCCCGTGCGGGTGAGGGGCGGGTGATGCCGGGTCGATCCGGCGCCCTCAGGCGGCAAATTATCCCAGGCTAGTGAATTTTCTTCTATCGCGTATCTGGTATGCAATCATGCATACCTACTGTATGCGACCGAAGTTGTGTGACAATTACCGATAAATCGGCGGTATTATGCGTTTCTGGATCGGTCATACCGATCCGCGGGCGATCTAGCAAAAATGAATACAACCAAGGGGTGGATTGATGCGCCCCTTGCCCTAGGTGATTGTAGGGGCGATTAGGAACGATTGCGCATGAACCGGATGCGCAGGACAGGCCAACCGGCCCGAGCGTCACGCCGACAGAGCGGGTCTGTCGCGAAAGCCGGCAGGGTGGATGGGATGGGGGCGAATGACGTGATCTGGTGCCGCAGGGGAGGATTGAACTCCCGACCTCACCCTTCATACCACTTCGGCTTTCGCCGCCGCACCGGTGCGGTGCGTTTGTGGTCTGGACTATCCCTTCACCCTTTTCCACAGCGGAAGGAGGGTGCCGCCCGTCTAGTCTCTACACCTTTCCGCCGAAGCGGACTTGGCTCGGGATCGGCATTGCAGCGTTCCCCGAATTTGAGCGGTTTGCGTCCCACGGTCTCCCGTGAGCGAGGCAATTGTTACCAAGGGTGCGCTCTACCACTGAGCTACTGCGGCAACGGGGGGGTACCTAGCATCTCGATTTCCGTCCGTCCATAGCCCTGTTCGGGTCTTTCGCGTCGTCAGACGATTGCGCGAGATTGTTTCCAAGGATATGAATGTCATGCAATCCGACTTGACCGCGTGCAATGGGTGGGCCGTGTTTCTGCCGCGATGATGGTCGGATCGAGATAAAATCAGAGCCGTTTTTGCGATGCTCGCCTGTGTCGAAGTTGTGTTTGGTACAGTTCTAATAATCGCGGCCCAATCATCGCACGAACGACTTGTGCCTGGACGTGCACCAGACGACGTATATCTGGTCATATCTTTCGGTAACTTTGTGTAGAGACTGGTCATTCTTGGGTTGTCCTAGGCGGACGTATCCGGTAGTTGCACAGCAGCTAACTTGTTGTGGATGTTGCGTTTCACCGCCGGCACCCGCAACAACGTCCCAATTGCCAGTTTCAAGGCAGCCGGTTCGATGCCGACGACCAACGGCCGGTGGGATGCATGTGATCGCGCGAAGAGGACGTGGGAAATGTCGACAGCCGTAAGCGAGCCAAGCCAAATGAGTGAGCCGCGCTCCGAATCTGTTCCCAACCAGAGGTCGGCAAACTCCGTCGACGGGCACGTGGGATCACGTGTTCGCCTGCGCCGCCTCGAGTTGGGCCTCAGCCAGGAAAAGCTCGCCGAGCAACTCGGAATCACCTTCCAGCAAGTGCAGAAGTACGAGCGGGGGACCAACCGCATCGGCGCCAGCCGCCTGCATCAGATCGCCATCGTTCTGCAGGCGCCGATCACCTACTTCTTCGAGGGGGCGACCGATGCGGGCATCTCCCGCGTCAATGATGCCGCACCGCTCACCCAGGCGCTCAGCGACCCGGCCACCGTCCGTCTGGTGCGCGCCTTCGCCAACATCTCCGACCCGCAGTTGAAGCAGAAGGCGGTCGGCATCATCGAGGCCATCGCCGAGACGCCGACGCCCAAGAACGGCACCGACGGGTAGCCGGTCCACGCGGAAGAGCGTTGGACCCCCGGCGAAAAGTTGGTAACTGACGCGGGCACGCATGAGGCCCGCTGATGACCACCCGCACTGAAACGGATTCCTTCGGTCCGCTCGAAGTCCCGAGCGAGCGCTACTATGGC
The DNA here is from genome assembly GCF_022865125.1 of Acuticoccus sp. I52.16.1. NCBI lineage: Bacteria > Pseudomonadati > Pseudomonadota > Alphaproteobacteria > Hyphomicrobiales > Amorphaceae > Acuticoccus > Acuticoccus sp. I52.16.1. The sequence goes on from NZ_CP094828.1 coordinate 4,386,560, forward strand.
GCCCAGACCGCCCGTAGCCTGATCAACTTCAAGATCGGCGAGCAGAAGATGCCCGCGCCCCTGGTGCGAGCGCTCGGCGTCGTCAAAAAGGCCGCCGCGCTCGCCAACAAGGAGCTCGGCAACCTCGAGCCGCGCCTCGCCGACGCCATCGCCGACGCCGCCCAGGAGGTGATCGACGGCAAGCGGGGCGAGGACTTCCCCCTCGTCATCTACCAGACGGGCTCGGGTACCCAGTCGAACATGAACGCCAACGAGGTCATCGCCAACCTCGCCATCGAGCGGCTGGGCGGGACGATCGGCTCCAAGGACCCGGTTCACCCTAACGACCACGTGAACCGCTCGCAGTCCTCCAACGACACCTTCCCGACCGCGATGCACGTCGCCGCGGCCGAGGAGGTGACGCACAGCCTCCTGCCGGCGATGAAGCACCTGCGCGACGCGCTCGCCGCGAAGCAGGCCGAGTTCGACGACATCATCAAGATCGGCCGCACCCACACCCAGGACGCCACCCCGCTGACGCTGGGCCAGGAATTCTCCGGCTACGTCGCCCAGATGGACTACGCGATCGAGCAGGTGGCGGCCTCGCTCTCCAGCCTCTATCCGCTGGCGCAAGGCGGCACCGCGGTCGGCACCGGGCTCAACGCCAAGCCCGGATTCGACACGGCGGTCGCGGCCAAGATCGCCGAGATCACCGGCCTGCCCTTCGTCACCGCGCCGAACAAGTTCGCCGCGCTCGCCGGGCACGACGCGCTCGTCGCCGCCCATGGTGCGCTGAACACCGCCGCCACCGCGCTCTTCAAGATCGCCAACGACATCCGCCTCCTGGCGTCCGGCCCCCGCTCGGGCCTCGCCGAGCTGTCGCTGCCGGAGAACGAGCCCGGCTCCTCGATCATGCCCGGCAAGGTTAACCCCACCCAGTGCGAGGCGATGACGATGCTGGCCTGCCGCGTGTTCGGCAACCAGACGACCATCACCGTCGCCGGCAGCCAGGGCCATTTCGAGCTCAACGTCTACAAGCCGGTGATGGCGGACGCCTTCCTGCAGTCGGTCCGGGTCCTGGCCGACGGCTGCATGAGCTTCACCGATCACTGCGTCGTCGGCATCGAGGCCAATCGCGACCGGATCCAGGACCTGATGGAACGCTCGCTGATGCTGGTGACGGCGCTGGCGCCCGAAATCGGCTATGACAACGCGACGACCATCGCCAAGACCGCGCACAAGAAGGGCACGACCTTGCGCGAGGAGGCCGTCGGCGGCGGCTACGTCACCGAGGAGACCTTCGACCGCGTCGTGCGGCCCGAGTTGATGACGGGGCCGAAGTGACGGCCGAGGTCGTCAACCTGCGGCAACAGCGCAAGCGCCGCACCAAGGATGCCGAGCGGGAGGCCGCGGCGCAGAGCCGCTCCCGCCACGGCCGCACCGCCGCCGATCGCAAGAACGACACGCTGAGCAAGGAGCGCGAGAATGCCCGGCACGAAGCGCACAAGCTCGACCGGACTTCATAAGCGCTCGGTCACCTTGCACGGCCACGCGACCAGTGTGGCCCTCGAACCGGCGTACTGGGATGCGCTCCAACTCTGGGCGCAGGACGAGGGCGTGTCGCTGGCGGCGCTGATCGCCTCGATCGACCGCCGGCGCGAGGATGGATCGCTCGCCTCCGCCCTGCGCCTCGCCGTACTCGCCTACGCCTTCGCCCGCGACCCCAGCCGCTGACCCGGCCGCCGCAAACGCGGCGGCTTCGCCCGTCCTTTAGGCGGCGCCTTCGCCCGCAGCACCGCCCGTGCCGCCGGCGTTCGCCGAGGCGCTATTGCGGAGCGGTGCCTTCCGTCGCGCGGTCCGGCGCGCGCGGCGCCACGTCGGCACCGCCGAGGCCGAGGGTCCGCTGCAACTCGTCGGCGACGCGCTGGCGTTCGGCGCGGCGGGCCTCGTAGGCGGTCATCTCCGAATCCAGCTCACGCACGCTGCGGATATAGGCGCCGACCGGATCGGCCGTCGCCGGCGCCGCTGCGGCGGTGTCGTCCGCGGCCGCGCCGGGCGTTCCGGCCGGGGCGCGGGCGTCCTGCGGAGACGGCGCCGGGATCGGCGGGAACGGGGATGCCGGCGCGTCGGGGTCCGGCTCGCCGGCCAGCGGGTCGATCTCCTCCGCCGGCGATGACGGGACGGTGGCCGGGCCGGCGTCGGCGTCGGCCGGTTGGCGCGCCGTGCCTGGCGCCGGGGCGCCGTCCGGTCCGCCGGTGGCGGGCGACGCCTCGAGGGGCGGCGCGACCGGGTCGGCCGGGGGCGCCGGGGTGGGGCCGGCGCCGAGCCGGTCGAGCGCCTCGGAGGAGGGTGCGCTTTGTGCGTCGGCCTCGGCCTTCAGCGCCTCGTTGTCGCTCTCGACGGCCTCCACCTGCCGCTCGATGCTGCGCAGCGCCGCCCAGGTGGTGAGGCGCGAGACGTCGACGCTGCGCTGCGGCGCGCCGAGCGGCCCGGAGAAGGTCACCCCGATCGGCACCGCCGGCGTGCCCGAGACGATCGTGCGCAGCGCCAGATCGCCGCGCATCAGCCACGCGCCGAGGTCCACCGTCGCCGCCTCCACGCTCAACGGCAGCGTGGGATCGAAGCGCACGTTGCGCAGCCGCACGACGCCGCCCTCGATGGCGACGTCCGCCCGCAGCGCCTCGAACCGCGTGTCGCCGGCGCCGAGGTGGTCCAGGAAGTCGGCGCGGACCCGCGCTTCGTCGGGTGCGGCGCCGGAGTCGTCGTCCCAGTCGAACGGGGCCGGGTCGAAGCGGTCGAACCGTCCGTCGGCGACGGCGAGCGTCCCCGCCCCGTCGAGCCCGCTGACGAGGTCCGCCACGGTGTAGCCGGATGTGGAGAAGGTGCTGTCCAGCGTCAGCGTCCCCTCGGCCACCGGTCCCTCGCCGACCCGCCACACCAGGGGCGCCAGTTGCGCCCCGGCCAGCGCGAAGCTGCCGAAGACGCGCGCCTCGGCCCCGGAGCGGTCGATCCGCAGCGACCCGCTGGCGGTGCCGCCGGCGAGGGTCCCGCGCGCCTCGGTGAGGGTCAGCCGGTCGCTGGCGAGGTCGAGCGTGAAGGCGGTGTCAGTGACGGTGTTGCCGCCGAGGACGAGGGAATCGGCCTCGATCGCGAGGGAGATCGGAAGGTCCGGTCCGCCGCCACGCATGAAGGCGGCGCTCGGCCAGCCGGTGTCGGCCGGCGTCCAGGCGTCCGGGCCGAGGAGCAGGGTGGTCAGGGCGGCCGCATCCAGCGTCGCCACCTTCAATGTCCCGCCGACCGCGGTGCGGCCGACCTGCAGGGCGCCGCTGACGGCGACCCCGTCCACCGTTCCGCGCAGGGCGCCGAGTTCGAGTGCGTCGCCGGTGCTGACGTCCGCCTCCAGCGTGAGGCCGGCGATCGCGGGGAGCGCCACGCCGGTGACGGTCGCGAGCGGACCCACCTGCTCGGCAGCGAGGCTGACGTGACCGTCGAGCGATGGGGTCTCGCCGGTGCGCACGGTGCCGGTGTAGCGGACGGACGTGCCGAAGGCGCTGGCCGACAGGTCGGCCTCCGCCCCCGTGGCAGGGGTCCCGTCGAGCGTCAGGCTCACGGTGCCGGGGCCGGGGGCCTGGGGCGGCACCAGCCCGAACTGCTGCGCCAGCGCCGTTCCGTCCGGGTTGGCGAGGCGCAATGTGAGCGTCGTGGGCCGCTGCGTCCAATCGGCGCCGACGAGGTCGCCCGCGGCGGCGAAGCTCACCTGCGTCCCTCCCGCGGTGCCCTCCAGCGAGACGGCGAGCCCGGGCGCATCGGGCGCGGTGTCGCCGACGATGCGGAAGCTGAGATTTCCGGGTGCCAGATGCGGCGCGATGCCGGCGAAGCGGCGGGCGGCGGGGCTCAGCGGAAAGAGCTGCCGGGCGCTGGCGGCGAGCGCATCTCCGTCCAGCACCTCCAGCGTGCCGTTGATGGAGCCGATCGGCTCGCCGGTCAGGTCGCCGAGCTGCCCGACCGCGAACAGCGAGACGCCGCCCAGCCGCTCCGCCTCGATCGCGTCGATCTGGAGTGTCCCGTCGGCATAGCTGGCGTCGACGTTGAGGGTCGCCCCCTCCACCGTGCCGATGAGGATCCGCCCGACGGTGAGGTCCAGCGTCATGTCCGTCCCCTCGGACGGGATTAGGCGGTCGGGCAGGATGGCCCAGGCCTCCAGCACGTCGTCGACGTCGACGATCGGAGCGCCGAGGGAGACGTCGATCCGCCGTCGCTCGCCGGTGCGGCGCATCCGCCAGCTGCCGTTGGCCCGGCTGTCGCCCACGCGGAGCGACAGGCGCCGCGCGTCGAACGCGGCGGCGGTGACGTCGATGTCGGCCTCGATCAGGATCGGGTCGACGATGCCGCCGGAAAACTGGTCGCCCGACCACCAATGCGCAAAGATCGAGGGCTGCGAGGCGGAGACGCGAACCGCGCCGGAGTAACCCTCCGCGGCGATCCGCCCGGTGGTCTCGACATGCGTGTCCCCCGGAAAGAGCGCTTCGGCCCGTTCCACCTCCAGCCCCGTCGCCCCGGTCGCGAGGCGCAGCGAAACGTCCCGCGTGACGGCCCCGCCGGCGAGGAGGGTGCCGATGTCGATGTCGGCCGTCAGGGGGTGGTCGGGAAGCGGCAGGGCGGCGATCCCGGCGACGGCGGGGGAGAGGTGGCCCACCACGCGGGCGAGCATGTCGGCCGGAATGCTGGGGCCGTCCCCCTCGCGCAGCGCGCGGTCGACCCGGTCGAGGTCGATCTGCCGGGCCTCCAGCACCACCGCGATCGGGTCGGAGCGGGTGAGGTTGTAGGTGGCACGGCCGGTGAGCTGGAGCGGCGTGTCGCCGGCGCCGTAGGTGAGCGTCGCGCGCCCGAGGCGGAGGGCCACGGGATCGAGCGCCATGTCGCCCTGGATCGACCAGGGGACGGTCTCGGACGTGCTGGTGAGCGCGAACGCGCCCGCCAGCCCCGGCGCGGCGGACTGGGGCGAGAGCGCGCCCTCGAACGTCACCGCGATCGGCGTCGCCTGCGGGGCGAGGCGGGCGGAGACGGGGATGGTCCCGTCCGTCAGCGCGCCGGCGGCGATGGTGATGTTGCTGGTGGTCCCGCCGGTCGCCACCGTTCCCGCGACATTGAACGGCCCCCGCAGCGATCGGGCACTGCCGGAGAGGTCGACGCGGTCGATCATCCGCCGCACGCCGGTCCGTTCGTCCACCACCACCAGCGTCGCGTCGCTGACGGCCACGCGGTCGATCATGACGTTGGCGACGTCGAAGTAGGCGGCGATGGTGCGCTCGGCGGCGAGGTCCGGCAGCTCCATCCGCCCGCTCGGTGCCACGCGTGCGAACACCGTCGGCTGCTCGACGGTGAGGTCGACGATGCGGATCTCGCGCTTGATCAGCGGCGTCAGCTCGATCTGCATTTCGACGCGCCGCGCGGTCATCAGCGGCCGGTCCACGGGGCCGAGGGTCACGTTCTCGATCGTGACCCGCGGACGGGGCAGGAGGCGCACGTCCGCCTCCCCGGTGAAGCTCACCTCGGCACCGAGGGCGCGCTGCGCGGTGGCCTCGATCTGGGTCCGGTAGGCGGTCCAGTCGATGAAGATGGGGCCCACAACGGCAGCGGTCAACGCCAACACAATGGCAACCCCGACGCTGATTATGAACCAATTCACGCAGTTCACCTCGTTTTCGTCAGGCTCACCGAGACCCGAGCCCGAATGGCACGGCACATGCGAAGGTCATGCCGTGCGGTACAAGTAATGTCGTCCTTCTACTGGAAGATCTTGCCGGGATTGAGAATGCCGTCCGGGTCGAGCGCCAGCTTGATCGCGCGCATGACGTCCACCGTGCCGCCCAGTTCGCGGCGCAGATACTTCATCTTCCCCTGGCCGATGCCGTGTTCGCCGGTGCAGGTGCCGTCCATGGCGATCGCCCGTTGCGACAGCCGCTCCAGGAACTCCGACGCGCGGTCCCGCTCGGCCGCGTCGGCCGGGTCCATCAAGATCAGGACGTGGAAGTTCCCGTCGCCGACGTGGCCGACGATGGGGCCGACGAGATCGAGCGAATCGAGGTCGTCCCGCGTCTGGGCGACGCACTCGGCGAGGCGCGAGATGGGAACGCACACGTCGGTCGAGAAGACGGTGCAGCCGGGGCGCAGGCCCAGCGCGGCGAAATAGGCGTCGTGCCGCGCCTGCCACAGCCGCGTGCGCTCCTCGGCGAGGGTGGAGAAGCGGAACGGGCCGCCCCCCAGCTCCTCGGCGATGGCGGCGACCATCTCGCTGTCGGCCGCGACCGCCGCCTCCGAGCCGTGAAACTCCAGGAAGAGCGTCGGTGTCTCGGCGAGGTCGAGCTTGGCGTAGGCGTTGACGGCCTTCATCTGCATGGCGTCCAGCAGCTCGATCCGCGCCACGGGAATGCCGGACTGGATGGTCGCGATGGTCGCCCGGCAGGCCGCGTCCACCGACGGGAAGGGGCAGACGGCGGCGGAGATCGCCTCCGGGATGCCCGACAGCTTCAACGTGATCTTGGTGATGACGCCGAGCGTCCCCTCCGAGCCGATGAGGAGGCGGGTGATGTCGTAGCCGGCGGAGGACTTCTTGGCGCGGCTGGCGGTGGTGATCACCTCGCCGTCCGCCATCACGGCCTCGAGCGCGATGACGTTGCCCTGCATGGTGCCGTAGCGCACCGCGTTGGTGCCGGAGGCGCGGGTGGCGCACATGCCGCCGATGGTCGCATCGGCACCCGGGTCGATGGGGAAGAAGAGGCCGCGGTCGCGCAGGTGCGCGTTGAGCGCCTTGCGCGTGATCCCCGGCTCGACGATGCAGGTGAGATCCTCGTCGTTGACCTGGAGCACCCGGTTCATGCGCGCGAAGTCGACCGAGATGCCGCCGAACGGGGCGTTGACGTGCCCCTCCAGCGAGGTGCCGACGCCGAACGGGATGATCGGCACCCGGTGCTCGCGGCAGATCTCGACGAGGGCGGCGACCTCTTCGGTGTTCTCGGGGTAGACGACGGCGTCGGGCGCCTCGTTGGCGAGCCAGGTGGTGGTGTGGCCGTGCTGCTCGCATAGAGCGCGCCCGGTTTCGCAGCGATCACCGAAGCGTTGCCGAATGATCGGCAGCGCGAGATCGATGCCGGATTGGTCGCGTGCTTGGCGCGTTGTGGCCAGAGCCATTGAAGGGTCCCGTTCGTGTGGTTTTTCCGGCACACTAGCAAATGCCTCACCCATCACAACCTCGATGGGCAACAGGGAGCCGACCGCGACGATCATGCGTGAGCCGAACGAGCCACCTTTCGGGCCCGATGGATTGATCTGGTCCGAGCCGTACGACATCGAGCTCGGCTGGCTCGACTATAACGGCCATCTCAACATGGCCTACTACCACGTGATGTTCGACCGTACGGTCGATATCGCGTTCGACCTGCTGGGCCTCGGGCGCGACTATCGCGAGCGGCAGGACGCGTCGATCTTCAACGTGGAGACCCATGTGGTCTATCGTCGCGAGATCTCGGCGCATGACCGGGTGCGGGTGAGCTTTCACCTCGTCGGCCGGGACGACAAGCGCCTGCACGGCTTCCAGACCATGGTGCGCTCGGTCGACGATCAACTCGCCGCCACCTCCGAATCCCTCTTCATCCACGTCGATCTGGCGACGCGGCAGGTCTCCTCGCTGCCCGCCCAGGGGCTGGCGGCGGCGGACGAGATGATCGCCCGGCAGGCCGGCGCCGGCATGCCGACGATGGCGGGACGCCGCATCGCCCCGCTCGACTGATGGCGCGCGACGACGACGACCCTCCCGACGGGACCGCCGGCGCCGGTGAGCCGCCACGCGCGCCCGCCGCCGCCACCGGCGCGGGCGGAGCCGCGATCACCCGCCGAGCCGCGGCCCGCGAAGCCGAAGAGGACGCCGAAGACAGCGCCGACGCCAGAGCCGAGGAACTCGCCGACCTCGTCGTCGGCCCGGTGACGCCGGCGCCGCATCGCCGCCGCTTCGAGCGGCTGGCCGGTAAGCTGAGCGAAAGTCGCGCCTGGTCCAAGGCGCAGTACGAGCGCTCCAAGGAGAACTTCAAGGGCTTCATGTCCGACCGCCAGCCGGGACTGTGGCTGATCGCGCTGGTGGTGGGGCTGGGCATCGGCACCGCGGCGGTGATCTTCCGCATCGGCATCGGCTGGGTGCAGTGGCTGTGGCTGGGTGAGACGAGCGAATACGTCATCGACATCATCCGTGCGCAGCCGTGGTGGGTGGTGTTCTTCGCGCCGGTCGCCGGGGGCTTCGTGGTTGGGCTCCTCAACCAGTACGTCCTGTCCGGCCGCCGCGCCGGCGCGGTCGCCGACATCATCGAGGCTTCGGCCCAGGCCGGGCGGGGGCTCGCCCTCGGCAACGGCATCTGGTCGGCGATCACCACCGTCATCTCGCTGGGGGCCGGGGCGAGCGCGGGGCGGGAGGGCCCCGTCATCCACCTCGGCGCGACCTTGGCGACGACGACGACGCGGGCCTTCAGCTACCCCCCCGCCGCCGCGCGCGTCATCCTCGCGTGCGGGGTGGCGAGCGGCATCTCGGCTTCGTTCAATGCACCGATCGCCGGCGTCCTCTTCGCCCACGAGGTGATATTGCGCCACTACGCGGTGAGCGCGTTCGTGCCCATCGTCATCGCCTCGGTGGCGGGGACACTCGCCGGGCGGCTCCTCTTCATCGGCGACGTCGCAGCGTTCGAGATCCCCGCCTACGCGATCGGCTCCTATTGGGAGATGCCGGCCTTCGCGCTCCTGGGCGTCGTGGCGGCGATGGTCGCGATCACCTTCCAATTCGCGCTGATCGTGTTCGATCAGACGGCGCGCTCGATCATGATGCCGGCGTGGACGCGGCCGGTGGTGGGCGGCGTCATCATGGGGGGATTCGGCCTGTGGGTGCCGGAGGTGATGGGCGTCGGCTACGAGGCCACGGACACCGCCCTGCACGGCGGCTTCGCGCTGTGGACGATGGTCACGCTGGTGGTGGCGAAGATCCTGGCGACCTCGCTGTCGCTGGCCAGTCGGTTCGGCGGCGGCATCTTCTCGCCGGCCCTCTACCTCGGCGCCATGACCGGCGGCGCGTTCGGCATGGTTGCCGCCTCGCAGTTTCCGCACCTGGCGTCGGACCATGGGCTCTATGCCATCCTGGGCATGGGCGCGGTGGCGGCGGCGCTCCTCGGCGCGCCGATCTCGACGACGGTGATCGTCTTCGAGCTGACCGGCGGCTACGCGCTATCGATCGCGCTCCTCCTCTCGGTCTCGATCGCCACGGGACTGCACCTCGCCGTCCATGGCCGCTCCTACTTCCACCACCAGCTCGAGACGCGGGGCGTCGTGCTGTCGGATGGCCCGCACCGCTTCTTCCTGAAGACGGTCACGGTGGCGACCTTCATGACCGAACTCGAAGAGCCCGCCAGCCTCGCCGACCGGGGTGACCCGCGGGCGGTGCGCCGCTACGACACGCTGGAGACGGTGCTGCGCGTCTTCAACGAGACCGGCGCCGACGCGCTGGCGGTGGTCGACGCGCGTAACACCGACGCGGTCGTCGGCACGGTCACGCACGTCCAGGCGCTGCGGGCCTACAACCGCCGCCTGGAAGAGGCGAGCGTGGAGGAGCACCGGTAGCGCGGGCGTGTCGCACGGACCGCCGCGGCTCCGGTGCTCGGCCCGGCTCCGCTCAGGAGCCGACGAGACCGCGCCACTCGCGCACGCTCGCCTCGGCCGCGGTGGCGAGCAGGCGCACGTCGCCGGAAACGGTGGTCATGTCGAACCCCCAGCCGATCGCCTTGGCGGCGTACTGGGCGCTCCCGCAGTGGAGCGCCGCGCGCTTGCCGGCGGCCTTCGCGGCGCCGAGGATCTGCTTGATGACGGCGACCATCTCGTCCTCCTGCCGGTCGAACCCGGGCGCGAGACGGCCCTGGGTGACGCCGAGGGTGAGGTCCGCGGGGCCGATATAGAGCCCGTCCAGGCCCGGCGTCGCGGCGATCGCATCGACGTTCGCCACCGCTTCCGCGGTCTCGATCATCGCGAAGGCCAGGAGCTGCGAGTTCGCGGCGGCGTAGTAGCCCGGACCGGCGCCGATGGAGACGCGCGTCGGGCCGTAGGACCGGCTCCCCTCGGGCGGATAGCGCATCGCGTGGACCAAAGCCTCCGCCTCCGCCCTGGTGTTGACCATCGGGCAGATGATCCCGTGCGCGCCCGCGTCCAGCGCCTTCATGATGATGCCGGGCTCGTTCCAGGGCACGCGCACCAGCGGCGTCACCTGGCTCCCGGCGAGCGCCTGGAGCATCGGCAGCGCCATCGAGTAGTCGAGCGCCCCGTGCTGGAGGTCGAGGGTGACGCTGTCGTAGCCCTGCGCCGCCATGATCTCGGCGGTGAAGGGGCTGCCGATCGAGCACCAGCCGTTGATCGTCCCTCGGCCGTCCGCCCAGATGTCTTTCAGCTTGTTCTTCATTGTCGTTCCCGCGTTTTGCCCTTGGTGGCAGAACCGGGCGGGAGTGTCGACGCTCGCGCCGGCGGAGCCAAGGGGGCGGAACCGGGGCCTTGGTCGGTGGGGCTCAGTCGATCCCCAGCTTGGCGAGGGCGGCTTCGACCCGTGGCACGTCCTCCGGGTTATTGACCTCCCAGAACATCGACTGGCGGGCCTCGACCGTGACGCACTGCACGTCGATCCCGTTCTCCAGGAAGCGCAGCTGCTCCAGACCTTCGTGCGTCTCCAGCGGGCCGGGCTCGAAGCCGACATACCGGCGCAGCGCCGCCGGGCGGTACGCGTAGAGGCCGACGTGGTGATAGACCGGCGGGGCGGGCTTGCCCTCGGCGACGTAGGGGATGACCTCCTTGGAGAAGTAGAGGCCGCGGCCCTCGCGGGTCATGACCACGGTGGTGCCGCCGACGCGCCCGGCGGCGCGGTCCTGGCGGAAGCGCGCCAGGGTCTCGTCGTCGCACAGGAGCGCCGGGGTCGCGACCGCCGCGTCGCCGATGCCCTCGATCAGCTCGGTGACGAAATGCGCCGGGGTGAGGGGGGCGTCGCCCTGGAGGTTGACGACGAGGTCGGGCGTGGCGGGCAGCTTGTCGAGCGCGTCCTCGCACCGCTCGGTGCCGTTGCGGCACTGGTCGGACGTCATCAGCACGGCAGCGCCGAACGTCGCGGCATGCTCGGCGATGCGCTCGTCGTCGGTGGCGATGTAGACGGCGTCGATATCCGGCACCTTCAGCGCCACGTCGTGGGTGCGTTGCAGCAGGCTCTTGGCGACGCCGGAGGCACCGCGCAGCGGCTGCAGCGGCTTGCCCGGGAACCGGATCGACGGAAACCGCGCCGGGATGATGATGACGGTGCCCAAGTTTTACTCCTCGTCGGCGAGGCTCGGCCATACCGTGAGAGCAGGGGCGCTGCAACCGCGACGGCCTTGAAGGCCGGCTCCGGGCGGGGCATTGAATGCCCAATTCCTAATCCGAGAGGCGATGATGGACCATCCGACCACCACTGCGCCGCGCGGCCGGGTCGACGTCGGCGGCGTCGCCTTCGCCAACGACGCTCCGCTCGCGCTGATCGCCGGCCCCTGCCAGATGGAGAGCCGCGACCACGCCTTCGACATGTGCGGCGCGCTGAAGGCGCTGACGGCGGAGCTGGGCATCGGCTTCGTCTACAAGTCGAGCTTCGACAAGGCCAACCGCACCTCGCTCGAGGGCGCGCGCGGCATGGGGCTCGACGCGGCCCTCCCGGTGTTCGCCGATCTGAAGCGCACGTTCGACGTGCCGGTGCTGACCGACGTCCACACCGCCGAGCAGTGTGCGGTCGTCGCCGCCACCTGCGATATTCTGCAGATCCCCGCCTTCCTGTGCCGGCAGACCGACCTCCTCGTCGCCGCGGCGGAGACCGGGCGTGTCGTCAACGTCAAGAAGGGGCAGTTCCTGGCGCCCTGGGATATGACCAACGTCGTGCGCAAGGTGACCGAGAGCGGAAATCCCAACGTGCTCCTGACCGAGCGCGGCGTCTCCTTCGGCTACAACACGCTGGTGTCGGACATGCGCGCCTTGCCGATCATGGCCGAGACCGGCGCGCCGGTGATCTTCGACGCCACCCACTCAGTGCAGCAGCCCGGCGGGCGCGGCGGCTCCTCCGGCGGCGACCGCCGCTTCGTGCCGACCCTGGCGCGCGCGGCGGTCGCCGTCGGCGTCGCGGCCGTCTTCGTCGAGACGCACCAAGATCCCGACAATGCGCCCTCCGACGGACCCAACATGCTCCCCCTCACCGACATGCGCGCGTTCCTTGAGACGCTGATGGCGCTGGACCGGGTCGTGAAGGTCTGAGAACCGCGGCCAGGGGCTCGGGTCTCACCAAGGAACAGGGCGGGGTGCCTGTCCCTCGGATCCGACCGTCGCCGAAGAAGCCCTGGCCCGAGGCGAGGCGAGGCGCAAGGCACGCTCCCTGCGGTCGCTCTGCGGCCTTGCGCATCCCCTCGCCTCGGACCTGATCGGGCTTCAGCGACGGTCGGCTCCGAGGAACAGGCACCGGCGGGCCGTCCCCGTGGGGCGCCCGGCGACGCCGTGCCGTGGGACGGGAAGGGCTCTATCGGGCGGCGCGGATGTCCTTGATGCCCTGGCGGGCGAGTTCGTCGGCGCGCTCGTTTTCCGGGTGGCCGGCGTGGCCCTTCACCCAGGACCACTCCACCTTGTGACGTTGCGTCAGGTCCGACAGTTCACGCCACAGGTCGTCGTTCTTCACCGGCTTCTTCTCGGCGGTCTGCCAGCCGTTGCGCTTCCACTTCGCAAGCCACTGCGTGATGCCCTGGCGGACGTATTGCGAGTCGGTGACGATCTCGACCTCGGTCGGGCGCTTCAGCGCCTCCAGGCCCTTGATCGCCGCCGTCAGCTCCATGCGGTTGTTGGTGGTGTGCGCCTCGCCGCCGTAGAGCTCCTTCTCGTGCGCGCCATAGGTCAGGATCGCGCCCCAGCCGCCCGGACCCGGATTCCCGCTGCACGCGCCGTCCGTATAGATCACGACCTTGGGGGTGGCCGCAGGGGCGTCGGCGGTCATGGGATCCTCTTGGCTGGGGGAGCAGGCTGGCACCGCGCCGTGGAACCACGCCCGCCCGCCGGTGGCAACCGAACGGGGGGCGGTATCGACGGTGCCGTGCGCCTAGGTCGTGAACTCATGGTCCGGGATTCTCAAATGGTCGCGCCCATGATTCAATCTCCTGTCAGTCAGGAGTTGGGGCGTGGCACGTTACGATCTGAGCGAAGTGGAATGGTCGATCATCGAGCCGCTGTTGCCGCCGGCGCCGGCCGGAAAGCAGCGTGTGGACGACCGGCGTGTCCTCAACGGCATCTTCTGGGTGTTGCGGACCGGGTCACCGTGGCGCGACTTGCCGGCGCGCTATGGCCCATCGACGACGGTCTACAATCGCTTCAACAGATGGGCCAAGCGCGGCGTATGGCTGGTGGTGTTCGAGGCACTTGCTCGAGAAGAGCCGGCCGCGCTCCAGCTCATCGACAGCTCCATCGTGAAGGCTCACCAGCACGCAGCCGGCGGAAAAAAGGGGGCCCGGATCACGCCATTGGCCGTTCTCGTGGAGGACTGACGACCAAACTCCACGCCGTCGTCAACGAGCGGGGCCTGCCGATCCGCTTCGTAATCACGGCTGGTCAGGCCTCCGACAAGACAACAGCGCCGATCCTCCTCGACGGGCTCCCACTCGCACCGGACATCGTGGCCGACCGCGGCTACAGCGCCAAGGCGCTGATCGAATGGTGTGCGGCCAGAGGCGCCACCGCCCACATCCCGAGCCAGCGCAACGTTCGTGTTATGCGCACCGTTGCACCACCGCTCTATCGGCTGCGCAACCTCGTCGAGCGGTACTTCAACAAGCTGAAGCACTTCCGCCGCATTGCCACCCGATTCGACAAACTCGCCCGAAACTTCATGGCCGCCGTCGCCTTGGCATCGACCCGCCTATGGCTACGACACCATGAGTCCACGACCTAGAGGCCGTATTCGGTGGCGCTCGTGACGCTGCGGTGGAAGCGCAGGCGCTCGTAGTAGGGCCGCGGGTCCTTCGGGGTGACGAGGGCGTCCTCGGGGACGCGCAGCCAGTCGTGCAGGCGTGTCAGGCAGAAGCGCAGCGCCGCGCCGCGGCACAGCAGCGGCAGCGCGTCCCGCTCGGCGGCGGAAAGGGGGCGCACCGCGTCGTAGCCTTCGATCATCGCCCGCGCACGGGTGACGTTGAAGGCGAGGTCGTCCTCGAAGCACCAGGCGTTGACGCAGATGGCGAGGTCGTAGGCCAGCATGTCGTTGCAGGCGAAGTAGAAGTCGATCAGACCCGAGAGGCGGTCGCCGATGAAGAAGACGTTGTCCGGGAAGAGGTCGGCGTGGATGACGCCCTGCGGCAGGTCGCGCGGCCACGCGGCGTCGAGTGCCACCAGCTCCTCGTCCACCAGCGAGGCCATGCCGGGGATCACCGCGTCGGCCTGGTCGCGCGAATCGTCGAACAGCGGGCCCCAGGAGGCGACGCCGAGCGCGTTGGGCCGTGCCATGCCGAAGGTCTGCGTCGCGTTGTGGAAGGCGGCGAGGCCGCGGCCCAGTTCGGCGCAGTGCAGCGGCTTGGGCTTCTTCGTCGCCATCCCGTCGAGGTAGGTCACGATCGCCGCGTGCCGGCCGCACAACTCGCCCAGCAGCGCACCGTCGCGCCGCGGCAGCGGTTGCGGCGCGGCGATGCCCTTGTCGGCGCAATGGTTCATCAGATGCAGGAAGAACGGCAGGTCCGCCGCATCCACACGCTGCTCGTACAGCGTGAGGATGTAGGTCCCCGTCGTCGTCATCATGACGTAGTTGGTGTTCTCGACACCCTCGGCGATGCCCTTGGCAGAGAGCAGGTCGCCGATGTCGTAGTCGGTGAGGAAGGCCGTCAGCGCTTGATCGTCGACGGCGGTATAGACCGCCACGAACCGTTCAGCCGGAGAGCGACTCGGTCAGCGAGGGCTGAACCGTGCGTGCGTCGCGCAGGGCGCGGGGGAGGGCGAACTCGATCGATTCGTCCGCGGTTCGGGAAGTGGTCACCTTGATGTCGAACGCCTCTGCAAAGCGGTCCAGCACCTCCTCGACCAGCGCTTCCGGAGCGGAAGCGCCAGCGGAGATGCCCAAAGTCTTGATGCCGGCGAAGTGCTTCAGGTCGATCTCGGCGGCACGCTGGATGAGCTTTGCATTCCGGCAACCGGCCCGCAAGGCGACTTCGCGCAGCCGCTGCGAGTTCGACGAGTTGGGGGCGCCGACGATGATCATCGCGTCGCAGTCCGAGGCGACGGCCTTCACTGCCTCCTGCCGGTTGGTGGTGGCGTAGCAGATGTCGTCCTTGTGCGGGCCGACGATCGACGGAAAACGCTCGCCCAGGGCGGCGACGATGTCGCGCGTGTCGTCCACAGAAAGCGTCGTCTGACTGATCCAGGCGAGGTTGTCCGGGTTCTGCGGCGCGAGCTTGACCACGTCGCGCACGGTCTCCACCAGGGTCACCGCGCCGTCGGGCAGCTGGCCCATGGTGCCGACCACCTCCGGATGGCCCGCGTGGCCGATGAGGATGATCTCGCGCCCGCGCTTGAAGTGGATCTCGGCTTCCTTGTGCACCTTGGAGACGAGCGGGCAGGTCGCGTCGAGGAAGAAGAAGTTGCGCGCGGCCGCATCCGCCTTGACGTCCTTGGGGACCCCGTGGGCCGAGAAGATGACCGGACGGTCGTCCTCCTCGATCTCCTCGAGTTCCTCGACGAAGACGGCGCCTTTCTCTTCGAGGGATGTGACAACGTAGCGGTTGTGCACGATCTCGTGGCGGACGTAGACAGGGGCCCCGAACTTCTCGAGCGCGATCTCCACGATCTGAATCGCCCGATCGACGCCCGCGCAGAAGCCGCGGGGCGCGCACAGGACGACGTTGAGGTTGGCACGCTCGGTCATCACGGCGTCACTCCGCATTTGATTGGCGATCACGAACGTCATACAGGAGCGATGCGCGACGGAGTCAAGGAGCGCGGGCATATGGAGTGCAATCGACGCGACGCGTCGCATCGAGGGTCGGGGCCGCGGATGGCGTATCGAGTGACGGCAGCGTTGGCGATGATCGCCGCGCTGAGCCTGGCCGGCTGCGGCAACAGCAGCGTGAACGATGCGGTCGGCGGAGTGACCTCGCTGCTCAACGTCGGCGGTGGACCGGAGCAGAAGCCGGAGCCGACGCCGGCGTCCGTGCCGCAGAACAGCGCCAAGTGCCCCGGCGTCTACGTCTTGCCCGATACCGAGGTCGTGCGGCGCGAGGCCGCGGGCGGGGGTGACGACGCGTTGCAGTGGCAGGCCTCCATCACCAAGACCGCGCGCGAGTGCGCGCCGAGCGGGACCGGCATGCGGGTGCGCGTCGGTGTCGCGGGGCGGATCGTGCGCGGGCCGAAGGGTGGGGGCACGCGCTCGATTTCGCTGCCGCTGCGGGTCGCCGTACGCGAGGGGAACGACACCACCTACAGCAAGGTCCACACCGTCGACGTCCAGTTCGACGGGCCATCCAAGGACTGGGCCTTCGTCGACGAGAACGTCACCGTCTCGGAGACCCGCCAGACGCAGATCTTCGTCGGCTTCGACACCAAATAGGCGGACTCAGCGGCGCGGGCGGTGGAACGCGCCGATCGAGATGAGCAGCCCCAGCACCACCACCGCGATCCCCAGGACCTGCACCGGCCCCGGCCACTCGCCGGTGATCGGTACGCCGATGAGGATCGCCAAGCCGGGCACCAGCGCCGGGAAGGCCGAGACGCGCCCGGCGCCGATGAGCTGCGCGGCGCGGGTGAACGTCACCGTGGCGACGACCGCGGCGAGCACCCCCTGCACCGCCAGCTGGCTGAGGAGATTGGGCAGCGGCAGCGCGGCGAGGCGGTCGAACGACTGCGTGGCGAGGTAGTAGGGGACGAACACCGCGCTGGAGAGCACCGCGATGATCGCCGCCGCGGCGATCGGCGGGGTGGCCCATTTCTTCGCCAGGACGGTGAACAGCGCCCAGCAGCTGCCGGCGGTGAAGAACAGCATATCGCCGATGAAGGCGTGCGTGCCGCCGCTGAAGAGCGTCGGTCCCGCAACCAGCGCCAGACCGGAGATGATCACGGCCATCCCCAGGATGTGGATCGGCCGCACGGATTCACCCAGCACCAGTGCCCCCAGCACCAGCCCGGAGACGATGAGCCCGGACGGCTGGAACACCGCACCGTGCGCGAGCGGGGCGAAATAGTAGCCGCCGACCGCCAGGTACATGAAGCCGGGGCCCAGCACGAGCGTCATGACGAGCCCGCGCCGCCAGCCGACCCCGGCGAGCCGCGCCGGGTCGTGGCGCAGCAACCACGGCAGCAGGATCAGCGCCGCCGGGCCGAAACGCAGCAGAGTCAGGTCCGCCATCGTCAGCCCCGAGGCGGTGCCGTAGCGGTTCATGGCGAGGTAGGCGCCCCATATGGCGACGGTGACGAGGCCGAGGGCGATGCCCGCTTGTTGGTCCGTCAACGTCCGGGGGGTGGCGATGACGGACATGCAGGCTCCTCGTCGGGTCGGCGCGGGGCGCGACGATCGCCGCGAATATGTGTGATGGCACAGAATAGGGCGGCCGAACACCGCGCCCCCCCGGGATGCCGCCACGCGCTGGGAGCGGGGCGGGGCGCGCCCTTGCCCGCGCCCGCACCGGGGTGTGACAGTGACCCGCACGAGAGACCAAGGGAGACGCCTGAGCGTGGCTCATTCCGAGATCGACGGCGACGCCGTCCGCGCCCGCATCGACACCGCGCTGGCCGAGCAGGCGCCGGGTTTCGAGACCTTCTTCCTGGCGCGGCTCCTGGGGGCGACGTTCACCTATCTGCCGCAGGGCGTGCCGGCGGGAGAGGTCGAGGCCTGCCGCGTGCGGTTCCGGGTCGAGCCGTTCATGTTCAACCCGCAGGGGACGCTGCACGGCGGCATCGTCGCCACGGCGATGGACATCTCCATGGGCCACCTCCTGAACAAGGCGACCGGCGCGACGGGGACCGCCACGATCGAGATGAAGACGCAATATATGCGCCCGGTGGGGCCGGGCCTCGCGACGGCGGAGGGACGATTTCTGCGTCGCGGCCGCACCATGTGCTTCCTGGAGAGCCGGTTGACGGACGAGGAAGGGCGGCTGTGCGCCCACGCCACCTCGACCTGGAAGCTGCCCGGCTGACCCGGCGCGAGGGCCGGCCTACGCGGCGACGAGGACCTGCGTGCCCCACGGATCGGCGAGGACGATGCCCTCGTCCACCCGTTCGACCGGGATGCCGGCCTTGTCCGCGCGGGCGGCGATCGGCTCCGGCGCGTCGATCGCGGTGAAGGTGACCCGGGCGAGGCCGGTGGTGCCGATCGGCCGCGCCCCCGCGCCGCGGCTCGCCCAGATGTTCGTTCCGAGGTGGTGGTGGTAGCGCCCGGCACCGTAGAACATCGCACCGGAATAATGCGATGCGGTCACCGGCAGCCCCAGCACCTCGCCGTAGAAGGCCCGCGCCGCGCCCAATTCGCCCACGCGCAGGTGGACGTGGCCGACGATCGTGCCCGCCGGCGCCCCCTGCCACGGCGCCTTGGCGCGACCGGCGATCCCCTCGAAATCCATCGGATCGTTGACGAACTGGACCTCGCCGTCCTTCCACGGCCAGGTCTCGCGCGGCCGGTCGGCGTAGATCTCGATGCCGTTGCCCTCCGGGTCGGAGAGGTAGACGGCGTCGCTCACCGCATGGTCGGCCGCGCCATCGAGCCGGTAGCGCCGCCCGGCGGCGAAGTGCAGCCAGGCCCCGAGGTCGGCGTGCGAGGGGAGGAGGAAAGCGGTGTGGAAGAGACCCGGGAAGCGGGGCTGACCGATGGTGACCGCCGGGTCCGCGACCAGCTCCAGGAGAGCCGCCCCGTCGACCCCGAGGTGCGCCACGCCCGCCGCCTCGTCGAGGACGCGCAAACCGACGACGTCGACGTAGAAGTCGCGCACCTTGGCGAGGTCCTTGACCGTCAGCGTGATGGAGCGGACCCCGTCGATCGCCCCCGCGCTCATGCCGGTTCGACCATCGTCGGGCCGGCCTCGGCCGCGGCCGGGTCGTGCGTCACGATCAGCGCGTCGACCGCGAGGATGTCCGCACCCCGGCAGATCAGCGGGTTGACGTCGAGCTCTGCAACGTGGCCCCGATGGTCGGCGGCGAACTCGGACACGCGGGCGATGACGGCGGCGAGCGCCGGGACGTCGACTTCGGGGAGGTCGCGGAAGCCATCGAGGATGGCGTTCCCACGCAAGCGTCGCAGCATATCGTGCGCCTCTTGGACGGTGACGGGGGCCGGAGCGGCCACACTGTCTTGCAGCAATTCGACGAGGACGCCACCCAGGCCGACCACGACGAGCGGACCGAACGCCGCGTCCACCGTCGCGCCGACGACGATCTCGACGCCCCGCGGCACCATCGGCTGCAACAGAACGCCGTCGATCCGAGCGGAGGGAGCGGCGGCGGCGACGGTCTCCATCATGCGCGCGAAGGCTTGCGCGACGGCGTCCGGCGTCCGCAGGTCGAGGGCGATGCCGCCGACCTCTGTCTTGTGCGGCAGGTCGGGTGAATCGATCTTCACCACTAGCGGCATGGCGAGCCGCTCGGCGATCGCGCGGGCCTCCTCGGCCGTCCGCGCCACCTCTTCGCCGACCACCGGCACGCCGTAGGCCGCCAGCGCCTCCTTCGCTTCACGCTCGGTCAGCGTGCGGGCGGGACCGACGAGCTTGGGCGCGACGAGTGCGGCGGCCGCCGGGTCGCTCACCCTGCCGCCGCCCTGCGGCCGGTCGCGGCGGGCGTGCCAGTCGGTCCACAGCGCGATTGCCTTGAAGCACACGTCCATCGAGCGCGTCAGCACCAGGTGCCGCGCCTCCTCGATCTCCAGCGCGCCCGGCCCTTCCAGCCACGCCGTCAGCCACGGCACGATGATCGGCTTGCCGGACTGGCCGGCGATCTCGTTCATCAGCGCGATGCGCGGCAGGCTCGTCTCATAGGCCAGGACGTGCGGGACGATGACGGAGTTGTACTCGGGCTGGCTCATCACCGCGCGGATGCAGACCTCGAGCGATTCCATGTCGTTGATGACCTGGGCGGTGACGTCGCACGGGTTGCGCGCCGAACCGAACTCGGGGATCCGCGCCGCCAGCGTCGCCGCGACCTCGGCGTTGGGCTGCGGCAGGGGCACGCCGGACACCTCCGCCGCGTCCGCCGCCATGATCGCCGCACCGCCCGACGTCGCGATCACGACCGTCCCGTCCGCCACCGGGGGGCCGACCTTGGCGAAGAAGGCGGACAGCTCGTGCAGCTCCTCGTAGCTGTCGACGTAGATGCCGCCGGCGCGCTCCACCATCGTGCGGTAGGCGTCCTGCGAGCCGGCGAGGTTGCCGGTGTGCGAGGCGGCCGCCCGCGCGCCTTCCTGACCCTTCGCCATCTTGTAGAGGAGTACGGGCTTGCCGGCCGCGGTGGCGTTGCGCACGGCGGTCTCGATCTGGCGCGGGTGGGGCATCCCCTCCAGCAGGCAGGAGATGACCGCGGTGTCCGGATCGCAGGTGAGATAGGAGATGCAGTCGGCGAGGTTGACGTCGGCCGAGTTGCCGCAGGTGAGGACGGCGCTGAAATAGACGCCACGCTGCGCCGCCTGGCTGAACGCGAGCCCCAGTGCGCCGGACTGGCTGATGAAGCCGATGCGCCGCGCCTCCCGCGGCTGCTCCCAGCACCGCTCGAACCGCAGGTCCGACAGGAACGTCGCCGCGGCGCGCGACTCGTAGTGGACGAAGCCGATGGTGTTGGGGCCGTTGAGGCGCACCCCGGTCTCGGCCGCCCGCGCGGCGAGGCGGGTCTGGATCGCGGCGGTTTCGGCGTCCCCCGTCTCGGCGAACCCGGACGCGATGACGACCGCGCCCCCCGCGCCGACCGCGACACAATCCTCGAAGATCGGCTCGACGGTCTTCAGATCGGTGGCGATGACGACGCAGTCGGGCGCCTCCGGCAGGTCCGCCAGCGAGGGATAGCAGGGCCGCCCATAAAGCTCGGCCCGCTTCGGGTTGATGAGGTAGAGCCGGCCGGTGAAGGCATAGAGATTGGCGACGAAACGCGCGCCGAACGACGTCTCGCGCGAGGAGACGCCGACGATGGCGATGCTCTGCGGATTGAACAGGCGCTTCAGCGACGGGCCGTCGTAGGGGTCGCGGATCATGTCGCGGGTGGTGTCGCGTGTCATGGCAAACCGTTTCTCGTGTCCTTGGGCATTTTTGCGGACACCTTACGCGGATTCACCGAGACTGAAACAACGTTTCGTATGGCGAGCGGCGCCCTCGGGGGCGCCGCCGCCGAAGGTCAGCGCTGGCCGACGAACGTGCCGGTCGCCTGCCATCCCGGCTCGGCGGCCGAGAAGGAGCCGATGATGCCCTGCGCCTTCATCTCCGGTCCGTCGACGAACGCCCCGGAGACGCTGCCGTACAGCGTCGGGAACTCGGCGTTGGCGGCGTAGTCCGAGCCGCCGAGCGAGCCGCTGAACTGGTTGAGCGCGGACTGCGTCTCGTTCATGCCGACACCGCCGCCGAAGTCCCGGCCGTCGAAGTTGGAGAACTGGATGCTGCCGGCCCGCTCGCCGAAGTCGAAGTCCATGTGGACGTCGCCGACGGCGATATAGCGCGCGGTGCCCGTCTCGGTTTCGGCCGCGACGTTGCCGACGGCGTGACCGTCGAACGTGGCCGAGCCGGTGGTCGGGATGTCGACCTGGCGGGTGACGTCGCCGGCGGCCCAGGTGCCCAGATGGACGAAGTCGCGCCGCGTCTCCCCGTCGCCCGTTTCGGTGTCGGTCTGGGTGCCCCACCATCCCCATTCGAGGAAGGCGCATTCGCACTCCGTCACGCCCGCGTCGGCGAAGAGCTGCGGCTGCGGGGTGAGGGTCGAGGGGATCATGTACGTCGCCGGGCTCTGGTCGGCGACCTGGCGGGCCACCTGGCCGCCGTCGAGCGTCATCTGCGTGTCGGGGCTGCCGGGCTCGTTGTTGTAGCCGGCCTCGATGGCGCCGTAGGTGTCGTGGTCGACGTAGGTCTCGGTCGTCGTCGAGCCGCGCACCAGCGCAATGGAGGCCTCCACCTGGCCGGTGACGTCCGCGCGCTGCGACAGGTCCACCGTGCCGAGGCCGAACGGGACCTGGTAGCGCGCCACCGGGTCTTCGCTCTCGTTGACGTCGTCGACGATGATGACGCCGCCGATGCCGGACTTCTGCACCAGCGTCTGCAACACGAACTGGCCGACCTCGGTGGAGCGCATCGCCACCGGGGCGCCGTCGTCCGGCTCCAGCATGCCGGCGGCGAAGCCCTCGAACTGGCCCACGACCCGGTCGAACGCGGTGACCGGCGTCTGCGATGCGAGGTTGGCGAGGACGCCGGTGCCGCTGATCAGCTCGTTGTCCTTCAGGAATCCGCCGCTCTCGGGCTGCACGTCGACGAAGCCGACGACCGGCTCGCGTAGCGGCACGACGGTGTCGTCGGCGTAGGGCTCGTCGTCCGACAGCACCGTGCCGGGGACGATGGCGAAGGTCTCGCCGTTGCGGCCGTAAATCGTCTGCGGCTTGCCGTCGACGATGAAGTCGGCGCTACCGAGCGCGCCGGTCATCGCCGAGGGGGCGAAGTCGGACGAGGTGCGGTAGGTGCCGCGGCGCGAGCCGATGGCGAAGAGGCCGGCATCGTCGATATCGTCGAAGGTGCCGCTGACGAAGCCGACGCCGACCGAGACGACCGACCGCTGATCGACGCCGGACCCGTTGATGACCATGCCCGCCTGCAAGGTACCGGGCTGCTCCTGGAAGTCGTCCGCGTCGACCATGTAGAGGTCGGTGGTGCTCGCCGAGAGCAGCGAGCGGCCGAATTCCCGCGCGATCAGCGGGTTCAGGTACGGAAGCTGCGAGTTGAGATCCTGGTTGTCCCACTGCGGGTTGGAGCCGATCTCGTAAGTGCGCACCAGCGGCGCGCGCTCGCCCTCCTCGGGGAAGAAGACGCCGGCCGGGGTCGCGACGCCGCCGTAGCCGGTGAACATCACCTGCTCGAAGGCGCCGTCCGGCCGGTCGGGTTGCAGGTAGTAGAGCACGAACCCGTCGGCGCGGCGGTACATGACCCCGCGTGTGGGCTCCGATTCGCCCTCCTCGTTCACGTTGAAGCCCAGGGTGTTGGACTCGAGGCGGAAGCGGAAGTCGCCTTCCGCCTCGTCGTAAGGGAGGCGCGTGCCGCTGTCGGTGCGGATGCCGGTGATCGTGCCGTCGTCGTCGCGGATGTAGGTGAAGGTCTCGCCGAGCGGGTAATTGGCGAGCAGCGTCAGGCCGCCGTAGTCCACCTCCTCGCCGGGGATGCCGGGCGTGAGGGGGCTGAAGCCGGGCGTGCGGGCCGCGCGCAGCGGGAACTCGTCCTCCGGCGGGGGCGGCGGAGGCGGGGGCGGCGGAGGAGGAGGAGGCGGGGGCGGAGGCGGCGGTGGGGGCGGCGGCTCGGGCTGATTGCCGACGTCGTCGCGGATCTCGTCGCCCGCCGCCTGCTCGACGATGGTGGTCTGGATCTCGTTGGTGGCGCTGACGATGCCGACCTCTTCCACCTCCGGTGCCATGCTGCTGCGCACGATCTGCGGCCGCGGTCGCGGCAAGACGGTCAGCGGCGCCAGCTCGGAGTTCATGTCGGGGATGAGGCTGGCGACCACCTGCTCGTTGGTCGGCCGTGAGCGGGCGCCGCCATTCTTGCCCGGCCGGCCCGAGAGGCGCCCCTGAAGGGTCGACTGGTCGAGCAGGGAGGTGGGAACCGTTTCGACCCGCACCCCGGCGCCGGTGCCGAAGAATGCGAAGGAGTAGCCGTTCTTGTAGATGCGGCCGCGCGGACCGCCGCCGTTCGGGTTGAGGACGATCTCGTCGCCGAACACCAGCGAGGCGGTCGCCGAGGGGCAGCGTCCGTCCGTCATGCAGCCGGGCTCGAGGTCGATGTTGACGATCGCGCCGCGCACGCCGAGCGTGCCGACGGGCGTGCCGAAGCGCACCTGCCCGCCCTGCTTGGACAGCCTGCCGCCCACGAAGCGCAGCGCGCCCTGGGTCACCTCGGCCGCCAGCGAGCCGCCGGAGGAGGCGGGATTGTAGACGAACTCGTCGATCACCACGCGCGAGTTGGAGGCGATGGTGAAGGCCGACCCGTCCACGAACATGATCTGCGCCAGCCCGTCGGACGAGGTGACGACGCGGTCCTGGTAGAGGATGTTGTCGCCGATGACGACGGTGCGGCGCCCGGCGATCCGCTCGACGTCGGTGTTCTGGTTGACCGCGGTGGTCACGCCGATGCGGTCCTGCGCGGCGCCGGGCGAGGCGGTCCACAGGGGCGCGAGCGCGGTCGTCGCGAGGGCGGTGGCGGCCAGGAGGCCGAGACGCGCGGGGGTCATGGTCTTCGCCATCATCAGAACCTTTTGGAGAGCCCGAGCGTGAAGATTGCGTTGGTATATTCGCGCGTGTCGTAGTTGGACGCTTGGTGGCGGATCTGGCCAGTGAGGAAGGCCGAGAAGTTGTTCTCGATCGGCACCGAGACGCCGGCCTCGGCCCAGAAGGCGTAGTCGTCTTCGGTGGAGTTGGGGTCGATCAGCGGGTCCGGACCCCAGTAGCCGCGCCACAAGGTGCCGCCCGTCAGCGACAGCGCCCACGGCACCCCCTGGTCGAGCGGGCCGTAGCCGGGGCCGAAGAAGCGGTAGGTGACATTGCCGACGAGCGACAGCTCGGCGAAGCTCTTGAAGTCGTCGCGCGCGTCGACGATGCGCGAGCCGGCGGCGAGCGAGGTGATCCACTGCGGCGACCACAGTCCCGTCAGCCGGGCCGAGCCGCGATACTCCTCACCCGTCTGTAGCCGGACGGTGGGGTAATATTGCGAGTTGTCGTAGTTGAGCGCGCGCACCTCGGCCCGCCCGTCGTAGAGCAGGTTGCCCATCAGCTTGCTCTGGAAGCGCACGCCGCCGCCGTAGGTGCTGGAGTAGATCGAGTGCCCGAGCGCATTGGCGCCGAGGATGCCGTAGACGCCGATGCGCGCCTCGTCGAGACCCACCCGGCCGAGCCCGAACGAGGGGCCGATCTGCGCCTCGATCAGGTTGAGGTCGAGCCGGCGCATGTCGCCGAAGACGCTGTTGTAGTTGGTGATGTCGGCCTCGATGAGGTCGCCCTGGTTGCGCAGGTCGTAGGAGAAGTGCGCCCGCGCCAGCGAGAAGACGTTCCAGTCGCCGGCCGCCCGCGCGTCCTGGTTCAAGACCACCGGGATGCCGTTCACGGTGATCGTATCGTCGCCCGGCGCGGCGTTGGCGTTGGTCTGGTACTGGATGCCGCCGACCACCTGGCCGGAGACGTAGAACCGCCGGTCCTGCGCGTCGATCTGGCCGAGGAAGCTCTGCACGCGCTCGCGGACCGGGGCCGGGATGTTGGGCTGTGCGGCGACGGCCTCGAGGTAGCTGCGCGCCATCTCGCGCGCGCCGATGCGGTAGTACAGCACTCCGAGTTCGAGCTGCACGCGTGGCAGGTTCGGCGCGAAGACGAGAATGCGCTCGAGGGTCGCGATCGCACCCTCGTAGTCGCCGAGCTGGGCGGAGACGAGCGCATACTCGAAGGCGACGTCGAGGTTGTCGGGATCGTTCAGCGTGGCGAGGAAGAGCTGGTCGCGCCGGGCCTCCAGCGAGCTCGGCCCCGTGGACGACTGCGCCCATCCCGTGCCCGCGAGCGCGACCACGACGAAGAGCGACAGGACACCACGAAGCAGGGCTCCGCGTGCTGTTCGGCGGCGCACCGTCGACATGCGGGCCATGGACCAACCTCTTCGTCAGAAACAGACATAAGGATGCAAATTGATACAGCCGAACTTGACACAGTGCTGGCATGATCACATCGGTCCATGGGGGCCGATTCTGCGTTCTTCCGGCGTGTGTCGCGTCTCGGCAACAATTTTGAGATGACGGCGGGGTGGCGGGTCGATGGAACGCACCGGCGAGGGGGGCGGCTCCGGTCCGCAAGCCCTGAAACAGCGCCGCCTGCGCCCCACTCGGTGGCGCCGGCTGCTGCGCCGCGTGGCACCGCTGACCCTGATCACGTTCGCCCTCATCGTGACCGGCATTCTCGTCAGGGTCGAGAACTTCGCCGCCTTGCAGCGGTTGCGGACGATCGTGTTCGATGAGTACCAGAACCTCCACCCGCGGCAGTATGACCTCGATGCCCCCGTGCGCATCATCGCCATCGACGAGGAATCCCTCGACCGGCTCGGCCAATGGCCCTGGCCGCGCAGCCGCGTCGCCGATCTGGTCGACCGGCTGACCGAGATGGGCGCCGCCGCGATCGGCCTCGACATCCTGTTCGCCGAGGCGGACCGCATGTCGCCCGACAATATCGCCCGCCTGATGCCCGAGGGGCCGGAGCGCGAGCGTGTCGCCGCGGCGCTACAGGGCGTGCCGCGGGGCGACGATATGCTGGCCGTCTCGCTCCAGAATGCGCCGGCGGTGGTGGGCGTCCTGCTGGAGGCGGGGGCGGGGCCGGGGGTCGACGCGCCGCAGGCCGACCGCGGCTTCACCGATCCCAAGGCCGGGTTCGCCTTCGCCGGGGACCCGCCCGACCAGTTCCTCCCCCACTTCGGCCGGATCAACGGGCCGCTTCCGGGCTTGGCGCAGGCCGCCCTCGGCCTCGGCGCGCTCAACTGGCTGCCGGGTACGGACCAGATCGTGCGCACCGTACCGCTGCTCTTCCATGCCGAGGACGGCGTCTACATGCCCGGTCTCGCGGCCGAGACGCTGCGCGTCGCGCAGCAGGCCTCCGGCTTCGTGGTGCGCTCCTCCAACGCCAGCGGGCAGACCTCGTTCGGCGCTCACACCGGCATCAACGCGGTCAAGATCGGCGCCTTCGCCGTGCCGACGACCCGCGACGGCAGCGTGCTGATGCACTACACCCCGCACGAAGCGGCGCGCCTGATCCCCGCCTGGTGGGTGCTGGAGGGGCTCGTCGACCCGGACGAGATCGCCGGGCGCATCATCCTCGTCGGCGCGACGGCGACGGGGCTGTTCGACCTTCAGGCGACGCCGATCGACGTCGCGATCCCCGGCATCGAGATCAACGCCCAGCTCATCGAGCAGATCGTCGAAGGGGTGTGGTTGGAGCGGCCGGACTGGGCGGAGGGGCTGGAGCTCGTCGTCTTCATCGTGCTGGCGGTCCTGTTCGGCTTCGTCTCGGGGCTCTTCTCGCCGCAGACGGCGGTGCTGGTGGGGGTGGCGACCATCGGCCTCGTCTTCGCCGGCAGCTACGCCGCTTTCGTGCGTGCGGGGCTCTTCCTCGACCCGTCCTACCCGTCACTCGCCAGCGCGGTGACCCTGTTCGCGACGACGGCATGGGTCGCCGTGCGCGAGCGGAGGGACCGGCGCTGGGTGCGCGACGCCTTCAGCCGCTACGTCTCGCGCGACGTGGTGGAGAACCTGGCGCAAGACCCCGCCCGGCTGACGCTCGGCGGCGAGATGCGCCCGATGACGATCCTCTTCACGGACATTCGCGGCTTCACCACCATCGGCGAGACGATGGACGCCCAGGCGCTGACCGCCTACCTCAACGCCTTCCTGACAGAGATGACGGGCGTCATCCTCGCCCACCGCGGCACGATCGACAAATATATGGGCGATGCCATCATGGCGTTCTGGAACGCGCCGCTGGACGACTTCGCCCACGCCGCCCACGCCTGCGAGACCGCGCTCCACATGCTCGACGCGCTGGAGGCGTTCAACGCGCGCTCGGGTGGGGCGCTGCCGGAGACGGCCATCGGCATCGGCCTCAACACCGGCGTGTGCTGCGTCGGCAACCTGGGCGCCAGCCAGCGGTTCGACTATTCGGTGATCGGCGACGACGTGAACATCGCCTCGCGCCTGGAGAGCCAGACGAAGACCTACGGGCTGCCGATCCTCGTCGGTCCGAGGACGGCCGAGCAGGCGCGTCCCGCCGGCTATCTCTTCGCCCTGGTGGATAAGGTGAAGGTGAAGGGAAAGACCGAGGCGATCGACGTCTTCGGCCTCATCGGCGGCCCCAACCACCCGCCGTCGCATCAGCTGGAGATGACCGCCAAGGGGATCGACATCCTCGCCGAGGCCGCCCAGGACGGAGACGTCGAGCGCATGAAGGCGGCGCTGGACGCCATCGGCCACACCGAGCCCTGCGTGCTCGACACCGTCGTCGCGATGTATCGCCGGCGCTACGAGCGGCTGACCCGCACCGGCATCGACGATATCGCCGCGACCGACTGAGCCCGGCTCACCCGGTCCGCCGGCAGCTGCCCTGCTCGGTGACGTAGTCGAACGTGAACCCCATCGGCACCGACTGCGGCACCGAGTAGATCAGCGTGTAGCGGAAGTCGCCCCGGCCGGCGAAGAAGTGCAGCGAGGAGGGGCCGTTCATGAACGTCACCGGCGCCCCGGCCTCGATCCGGCCGGCCCAGGCGTAGAGCGCGGCGAACCACGGCTCGTCCCGGTCGGCGATCGCCGCCTCGTAGATGACGAGGTCGCCGTCGCGGCAGAGGTCCTGGATGGTGTCGTCGTCCGCCCCGGCGATTGCCATGCAGTTCATGAACTGGTCCTCCGGGTCGGCCCGGCCGATCAGAATCCGGAACGGCATCTCCGGCGGGGCCTCGGCCCCGGCGACCGGGGTGCCGTCGTCTTCGTGGCGGATGGAGACCGCCCGCGCCCCTTGGCACGCATAGGCGCCGGGGCCGACCTCCTGCGCGTGTGCCGGTGCGCCGCCGCCGGCGGTCACGGCCAGCGCCGACGCCAGCGTTGCCGAAATCCACATCGCACGCCGCGCCGCCATCGCATTCTCCGTTCCTCGCTCGCGTGCCGGAGGCCGTCGCGCCCGGCTCGTCGGGCAATGGTGCAATAAATGCGCGCCCGGCGCCATGTGCGGCCCGCTCCGGCTTTGCCGGCCGACAGCTCGGGCTCGGCGCGTCGACTTTTCGCCGCCGGTTTCGGATCTGGCATTGAGGTTGCAGCGCTCCGGGCCACGCAACCCCGCCCGTACCGCCGCCGCGGCGGGCCGCCCAGGCAACCAGAACGGAGCAAGACATGGTGGATCTGCCCAACGTCCTCAGCCGGACCGTCCTCGCCCTCGGCCTGATCGCGGCGCCGCTCGCGGCCGGCGCCGCCGATCTCGCCGAGATCAAGGAGCGCGGCTACATGAGCATCGCCACCGAGGACAACTACGCACCGTTCGAGATCATGGAGGGTGACACGCCGACCGGCTTCACCCACGACATGGTCGCCGCTCTCAAGGAATACGCCCCGTTCGAGATCCGACAGGACATCCTGCCGTGGTCGGGCCTGCTCGCCGCGGTGCGTGCCGGCAAGTACGACGCGGCGATCACCGGCTCGATCATCTCTCCCGAGCGACTGCGGGTCTTCGATTTCGCGGTGCCGACCGCCTCGGCCCAGCACTACTACATCAAGCGCGCCGACGACGACCGCATCGCCGGCATCGCCGACCTCGACGGGCTGACCGTCGGGGTGCAGGCCGGCTCGGTGCTCCTGTCGCGCCTGCCGGAGCTCGAGGCGATGCTGGAGGAGAGCGGCGGGTCGATGGGCCGCGTCGTCGAGTACACGTCCTATCCGGAGATCTACGAGGACCTGAAGAACGGGCGCCTCGATTATACGGTCAACTCCATCATCTCCGCCAAGAGCCTCATCGCCGAGCGCGGCGACGAGTTCACCCTCGGCGAGCCTGTCTCCGGCCCCGGCTTCCACGCCTACCCGGTGCCCAAGGGCAACGAGGAGCTGCTCGATTTCATCAACGGGTTCATCCTCGAGATGAAGGAGAGCGGCAAGCTCGCCGAGTTGCAGGAGAAATGGTTCGGCCAGGCCTTCCCGGACCTGCCCGCCGAACCCATCACCTCCGTCGAGACCTACGAAGCGCTGACGCGGGTCGACTGATCCGCCCGGCGCACAGGAGGCGAGACGGGTGACCGGCGCCGAATTCCAGATGCTCCTTTCGGGCGCATGGACCACGATTTGGATCTCCGCGCTCGCCATCGTCGGCGGCGTACCGCTCGGCCTCCTGCTGGGGCTGGGGCGGGTCGCGGGGATCCCCGTCCTGTCGCAGGTCCTGGCGCTCTACATCTCCATCGGCCGCGCGACGCCGCTGGTGACGCTGGTGCTGCTGCTCTTCGTGGGCCTGCCGGTGGTCGGCATCGATATCGACGCGGTCACCGCCGGCGTGCTGACGCTGCTCCTCAATACCGCGACGTTCAACGCGGAGATCTGGCGCTCGGTGTACGACGCGTTCCCCCGCGGCCAGGTCGAGGCGGCGCAGGCGGTGGGAATGCCGCGGCCGTTGATCTTTCGCCGCATCATGCTGCCGCAGATGTCGATGGCGGCCCTGCCGGGGCTGATGAACGAGGCGACCCTGCTCATCAAGGCGAGCCCGGCGATCGCCGTCATCGGCATCGTCGACCTCACGCGCGTGACCGACCGCATCTCCGCGCGCACCTACGAGCCGCTGCCGCCGATCATCGCGGCGGGCGTCATCTACATGCTCATCATCGCCGGGATGGTGCGCCTGCAACGCGTGCTCGAAGCGCGCGCCGCGAAACGTGCCGCATGAGGCGTTCGGGTGGGTGACAGCGCATGAGTGACCTCGCATGAGTGATTGGGAGATCGTCCTCCAGGAGTGGCCGCGGTTCGCGCGCGGCTTCTCCAATACGCTGATGCTGTTCGGCGTTTCGGTCGTCGGCGCCTTCGTTCTCGGCGCCTTCCTCGCCAACGCCCTCGTCGCCCGCAACCCGTCGGTCAAGGGTGCCGCGCACGTCTACGTCGACGGCATGCGCATGCTCCCGTTCCTGATCTTCGCCTATCTGCTCTACTACGGCCTGCCGTCGGTCGGGATCCGCATGTCGGCGTGGACGGCGGGGCTGTCCGGGTTGATCCTCTACCATGCGGCCTACGTGGCGGAGATCCTGCGCGGCGCGTGGGCGCAGCTTCCCCCGGGGCAGACCGAGGCGGCCCGCGCCATGGGCTTCCACGGCGCCAAGCTGTTCCTGCGCATCGTCTTGCCGCAGCTCGTCCTCGGCAGCGCGCCGATCCTCGGCAATCAGCTCATCTACATGCTGAAGGACACCGCCTTCCTGATGATCATCACCGTGCAGGAGCTGACCTACGCGGCCTCCTCGGTGCAGTCGATGTACTTCGTGCCGCTGCAACCCTTCATCGTCGCCATCGCGCTCTATTGGCTGATGACGATGGCGATCGAGGGCCTCGTCTTCCTCGTCGGACGCTTTGCCAGAAAGAGAGGCCTCGGCCGTGCCTGATCCCGCGCCCCCCGCCCTCGAAGCGCGTCACATCTCCAAGACCTTCGGCGAGCTGGAGGTGCTGCGCGACATCTCGCTCGTGGTGAACCCCGGAGACACGATCTCCGTGCTGGGGCCGTCGGGCTCCGGCAAGTCCACCATGCTGCGCTGCCTCAATTTCCTGGAGACGCCCGACAAGGGCCGGGTGCTCCTGCGCGGCGAGCCGGTCGGCCGTCACCCCGACGGGCGGCTGATGAGCGACAAGGAACTCGCCCGCAGTCGTGCGCGGATGGGGATGGTCTTTCAGAGCTTCAATCTGTGGCCGCACTTCACCGTGCTGCAGAACGTGATCGAGGCGCCGACCAAGGTCCTCGGCGTCTCCAAGGCCGACGCCACCGCGCACGGCGAGGCGCTGCTCGCCAAGGTCGGCCTCGCCGACAAGCGCGACGTCTACCCCTACGCGCTCTCGGGCGGGCAGAAGCAGCGCGTCGCCATCGCCCGCGCGCTGTGCATGAAGCCGGACGTGCTCCTGTTCGACGAGCCCACCAGTGCCCTCGATCCGGAGCTGGTCGGCGAGGTGCTCGCCGTGATGCGCGACCTCGCCAAGGAGGGGATGACGATGGTCGTCGTCACCCACGAGATGGGCTTCGCGCGCGACGTCTGCGACGAGGTGGTGTTCATGGACCGCGGCGTGGTCGTCGAGCACGCGACGCCGAGCGAGTTCTTCGGCAACCCCAAGACGGAACGGGCGCAGCGGTTCCTCTCTCGATACGCTTGAGGCGCGGCCCCGCCTGAACCCGTGAGCGCGCTGCCGGGCGGAGAGGCGGAGCGAGGGGAGTTCCCCCCTCGCGCTCCCTCCATCTCGCCGATGGGCAGGCCTGCAGGATGGGCGGGCTGGCGCCCTTCATTCCTGCAGACCCGGTCCAGCGTGGAGTGGGCTGCGACAGCGTCAAGCGCTCGTCCTCGCCATGCTCGCTGCGCTGCGCGTGGCTCCGGGTGCGCGCTTGACCCCGCCGCATCCCTCGGGCCGTGCGGGTGCCGCCTCGAGGGGTGAGGGGCGGGGTCAGTGCTCCATGACGAAGTGGTCCGGCGCGACTTCGATCATGCGGCGTTTTTCCGGCACGTAGTCGAGGGGGCGGACGGTGCCCTTGATCTCGTCGGTCAGGAGGTCGCGCGCGCCTTGGCGCTCGGCCGGGTCGGCGATCGGCACCGCGGCGATGAGCTTTTGCGTATAAGGGTGCCGCGGTGACGTCAGGACCGCCGCGCGCGGACCGATCTCGACGATTTCGCCCAGGTACATCACCGCCACCCGGTGACTCACCCGCTCCACCACCGCGATGTCGTGGCTGATGAAGACGTAGGCGAGGCCGAGGTCGCGCTGCAGGTCGAGCATCAGGTTGACCACCTGCGCCTTCACGGACGCGTCGAGCGCGGAGACCGATTCGTCGGCGACGAGGAGCGTCGGGTCGAGCGCCAGGCCCCGCGCGATGCACACCCGCTGGCGCTGGCCGCCCGAGAACTCGTGCGGGAACCGCAGCGCGTGGTCGGGGGTGAGGCCGACGCGCTCCAACAGGTCCGCCACCCGCGCCTCGGCCTCCGCCGCACTGGCGAGGCCGTGCACGCGGATCGGCTCGCGGATCGCCGCGCCCACCGTCTTGCGCGGGTTGAGCGAGCCGAACGGGTCCTGGAAGATCATCTGCATCCGCCGGCGGATCCGTCGCATCTCGGCGGGCTTCGCCGCCATCACGTCCTCGCCCTCGAAGGCGATGCGCCCGCCCGTCGGCTCGATCAGCCGCAGCAGCGAGCGGCCGGTGGTGGACTTACCGCAGCCCGATTCGCCCACCAGCGCCAGTGTCTCGCCCGCCCGCACCGCGAACGAGACGTCCTCGACCGCGTGGACGTGGCCGACCGTGCGGCCGAGCAGCCCGCCGCGCACCGGGAAGCGGGTGACGAGGTTCTCCACCGAGAGGATCGGCGCGCCCCGCTTGTCCGGCTCCTGCGGCACCTCGATCGGCTCGGCGGCCGAAAGGTCGGCGAAGCGGCGGGGGGTGGTCGTCTCGCCGAGGGCGCCGAGGCGGGGGACCGAGGCGAGGAGCATGCGCGTGTAGGGCTCGCGCGGGGCGGCGAAGATCTCGCGAACCGGGCCTTCCTCGACCTTGTCGCCCTTCAGCATCACCACGACGCGGTCGGCGATCTCCGCCACCACGCCCATGTCGTGGGTGATGAACATCACCGCCATGCCGATCTCCTTCTGGAGTTCGGCGATCAGGGACAGGATCTGGGCCTGGATGGTGACGTCGAGCGCCGTCGTCGGTTCGTCGGCGATGAGTAGCTTGGGCCGGCACGCCATCGCCATCGCGATCATCACGCGCTGGCGCTGGCCGCCCGAGAAGGTGTGCGGGTGCTGGTCGAAGCGGCGCCCGGCGTCGGGGATGCGGACGAGATCGAAGAGGCGCAGCGCCTCCTTGCGCGCATCCGCGGCGGACATCCCGCGATGGCGGCGCAGCGCCTCCGTCAC
This sequence comes from Acuticoccus sp. I52.16.1, assembly GCF_022865125.1. Taxonomy (NCBI): domain Bacteria; kingdom Pseudomonadati; phylum Pseudomonadota; class Alphaproteobacteria; order Hyphomicrobiales; family Amorphaceae; genus Acuticoccus; species Acuticoccus sp. I52.16.1. The sequence continues at coordinate 4,420,427 of NZ_CP094828.1, forward strand.
CTGGAAGCCGGCCGTCAGCACCGGGTTGAGGCTCGTCATCGGCTCCTGGAAGATCATGCCGATGTCAGCGCCGCGCACGTCGCGCATCGCCGCATCGCTCAGCGCGGTCAGTTCCGTGTCGCCGAGCGAGATGCGCCCCTCGATGCGTGAGACGCCCTTTTGCAGGAGGCGCATGATGGAGAGCGCGGTCACCGACTTGCCGGAGCCCGATTCGCCCACCACCGCCACCGTCTCGCCCTCCTCGATATGGAACGAGACGCCGTCGACCACCGTGAGCCAGCGGCCCTCGGAGCGGAAGGCGACCGAGAGTTCGTCGACGCTGAGCACTCTCATTCTTCGCCTTTCAGACGCGGGTCGATCGCATCGCGCAGGCCGTCGCCGAGGAGGTTCAGCGAGAACACGACGATGAGGATCGCGATGGACGGGAAGACCGCCAGCCAGAACGAGTCGAGGATGTTCTCGAAGCCTTCGCGGATCATGCCGCCCCATGTCGGTGTCGGCGGCGCGACACCGAGGCCGATGAAGGCGAGCGAGGCTTCGACGCGGATCGCGGTCGCGAGGTAGAGCGAGCCCATCACCAGGATCTCGGGGAGAATGTTGGGCAGGATATGCCCCACGATCAGCCGCCGGTTGGAGAAGCCGAGCGCGCGGCCCGCCTCCACGAACTCGCGCTCCTTGATGGAGATCGTGGGAGCCCTCGCGATGCGTGCGAAGGGGGCGACCGCGGTGACGGCGATGGCGAAGATCAGGTTCTCGACCGAGGGGCCCAGCATCGCGACGATGAAGAGCCCCAGGATCAGCGCCGGGAACGCCAGGAAGACGTCCATGATCTGCATCAGCACGATGTCGATCGCGCCGCCGAAGTAGCCGGCGATCATGCCGATCATCGTGCCGACCACCAGCGCCAGGCCGATCGCGAGCAGGCCGATGGTGAGCGAGATGCGTCCGCCGTAGAGGATGCGCGAGAGGACGTCGCGGCCGTAATAGTCGGTGCCGAACCAGTGCTCGGCCGACGGCGGTTTGAGGCGGAAGAGGATGGACTGGTCGATCGGGTCGTAGGGCGCGATCCACGGGGCGAGGATCGCCAGCAGGCACACGGCGAGGAAGAGGCCGAGCCCCACCCACGACGTCTTGTTGGCGTTGAAGGCCTTGTAGAGCCCGGCGCCGAACGCCCTCGAGACCCGGCTCACATAGGCGATGCGGGAGGTGGGGGGGCGGGAGGTGGGGGGGCGGGATCCGAGGGTGCTCATTTGTATTTGATCCTCGGGTCGATGAGGCCGTAGACGAGGTCGGTGCAAAGGTTCACCAGCACGACGATCAGCGTGTAGATGACCATCATCCCCTGCAGCATCGTGTAGTCGCGCTGGTTGAGCGCGCCGACGATCAGCTTGCCGAGCCCCGGCCGGTTGAAGACGATCTCGGTCAGGACCGAATTGCCGATCAGGTAGCCGAGATAGAGGCCGACCACCGTCACCACCGGGATCAGCGCATTGCGCAGACAGTGGCGCCAGACGATGACGGCGAAGGCGAGGCCCTTCGCCTCGGCGGTGCGCACATAATCCTGGTTGAGAACCTCCAGCATCGCCGAGCGGGCGACGCGGGTGATGTAGGCCGCCATGATGAGGCCGAGGTTGATCGCCGGCAGGGCGAGGTCCGACAGGCGGTCCCCGAGCGTGGTGCCGCGGCCGGACGAGATCACCGGGAACCAGTCCAGCTGGATGGCGAACGCGATCAGGAGCAGGATGCCCGACACGAACGCCGGCAGCGACAGGCCCAGAAGCGACGTGATGCGGATGACGTAGTCGGTGAACTTGTTGCGGCGGAGCGCGGACCAGACGCCGAGCGGGATGCCGAGCACCGCGCCGATCACCAGCGAGACGCTCGTCAGCTCCAAGGTCGCCGGGAGGACCTTCATGACCTCCTCGATGACCGGCCGGCCCGAGACCAGCGAGACGCCCCAGTCGCCGACGATCACGCCACCGAGGAAGCGCAGATATTGCACGATCATCGGTTCGTTGAGGCCGAGCCGCTCGCGCAGCGAGGCGATCGAGGCCTGGCTCGCCTGATCGCCCAGGATGATCAGCGCCGGATCGCCCGGCAGCACGCGCACGATGAAGAACACGACCGTCAGCACGCCGAACAGCGTGACGCAGGCGAACCCGAGCCGCTTGAGGACGAAGGCCGTCACCGGCGCTCGCCTCCGGCGGTCGCGTGGCCCGTCGGGGGCAGTCCCGTCATGGGGAAGTCTCCTGCTTGAACGGGTGGACCGGGACGAGGGTTAGCCTCACCGCGTGCCGGTCCAGGCCCGCGCGTGCGGTCGGCCGCCAGGGGTGCGTGGCCTCTGCCATCGGTCCTCCGAGGTGGGCGGATGGCGGCCACCCGCGGGCGGCCGCCAGGCGCGTCAGTCGGTGAAGTGGGCCTTCTCGGTGACGGCGGGCGACAGGTTCAGCGAACCCTTGATGTCGTAGCCGAGATCGAGATTGTCCTTCCACGCCCAGAGCTGGAGGTTCTGGTAGATCGGCACCGCGCAGACCTCCTCCATGATCTTCTGCTGCGCGCTCGCCCAGAGCTCGGCCTGCTTCTTCGGGTCGGTCTCGGTGCGGGCGGCCTCGATCTCGTCGTCGGCGACGTCGCAGTGCGAGAAGTTCGTCACCGCGGTCGGCGTGCCGACGGTCGAGTCGGAGTGGAAGAACTGCGTCAGGTAGGTGTCGGCGATCGGGAAGCGGGCGGCCGAATAGTGGACCACGTCGCTGGCGTCCTCGCGGATCTGGCTGTGGAACGTTGCGTGCTCCACCGTCTCGATCTCCATGTTGATGTCCGCCTGACGCAGCAGTTCCTGCACCGCTTCCATCGTCGAGAGCATGCCCGGCAGCGTGGTGTGGATCGCCTTGATGGTGATGCCGTCCGGGTGGCCGGCCTCCGCCAGCAGCTCCTTGGCCTTCTCGACCGAGAACTCGTAGGTCGGCACGTCGTCGGTGTAGCCGAGGTAGCCTTCCGGCACGGGCGAGATCGCCGGCAGCGTCACGCGGTCGCCCTTGAAGGCCACCATCGTGTCGCGGTCGATGGCGTGGGCGATCGCCTGGCGCACCTTGATCTCGTCCAGCGGCGGCTTGGTCATGTTGAGGTGGATGACCGACATTTCGCCCGGCACCATCACCGAGACCTTGGTGTTCGGCACCTTCTCGATGCGCTCCACCCAGGTCTGGTCCTGGCGGCCGTAGATCATGTCGATCTCGCCGGCCTGGAAGGCGAGGTCACGCGCCGCGTCGGACGGGATGTAGCGGTAGTAGATCTCTTTGATCTCGGGTTCGCCGCGGAAGTAGTCCGGATTGGCGACCAGCTTCACGTACTGCTGCGGCTGATACTCGGCGAACATGAACGGGCCGGTGCCGATCGGGTTGGTCTTGAAGTCGTCGCCCAGCGCCTCGACCGCGTCCTGGCAGACGATGTTGCCGCCGTGATAGGGCACGAGCAGCCCCAGAAGGCTCGGAATCGCGTGCTCGAGCTGGATCGTCACCTCGTAGGGGCCCGTCGCCTCGATGGAGGAGATGGGCGTGTAGTCCTTGGCGAAGGACGAGGTGTCGCCGTTGGCCGAGCGCTTCAGCGAATAGACCACGTCCTCGGCGTCGAGGTTGCCGTATTCGCCGTGACAGTCGACGTCCTCGCGCAGCTTGAAGGTCCAGGTCAGGCCGTCCTCGGACGTCTCCCAGCTCTCGGCGATGTCGGGCTCGATGAATTCCGGGCTCGACTGGCCGGGGGTGATGCGCACGAGCCCGTTGAACATCCAGTAGAGCAGGCCCTTGTCGGGCGTCGTCGTGGCGACGTGCGGGTCGAGCGTGCCCGCGTCGGCCGTCCCCATGCCGACGTTGAGCGTGGTCCCGTCGGCATGGGCGGCGCTCGCCATGAGCATGCTCGCGAGGCCGGCCAGTAGGATTTTCGTTTTCATGGAACTCCTCCTTCGATGTCGGTTCGGTCGGGTGTGCCCGGCACGCAGAACAAGGCTCAGAACAGGTCTTCCAGGCGGCAGTTGACGAGCATCTCCGCCATCACCGCCGTGTTGGGCAGCGCGATGGCCGTGGCGATCAGCTCGGCGAGGTCGTCGGGGTCGATCATCTCCTCGCGGCTCACCTTGGTGACGCCGGCGGTGAGGTCGGTCGCGACGAAGCTGGGGCACACGGACGTGGCCCGCACGCCGTCCTCCCAGCCGATACGCCGCGTACCGTGGGTCAAGGCGATGAGGGCATGCTTGGTCATCGCGTAGGCGATGTTGTCGTTGCGCACGCGTTTGCCGGAGAGAGACGCCACGTTGATGATGCGCCCGGAGCCGGCCTTCTTCAGGTGCGGCAGCGCCAGCCGCGTCATGTAGAGCGGGCCCTTGATGTTGATGGTGAAGAGCGTGTCGAGGTCCGCCTCGTCACCCGCCTCGATCGAGAAGGTGTTGGAGGTGCCGGCGTTGTTCACCAGGCCGTCGATCCGGCCGAACTTCGCCACCGTGGCGTCGATCCAGGCCTGGTAGGTGCTGCGGTCCTCGGCGTCGTAGCGGGCGGCGAGGAAGCGGTCCTGCGGCGCGTCGGGGAGGGCGGCGGCCATCGCGTCGACGTTGCGGGCACCGGCGCTGACCGAATAGCCCTTGGCCAGCAGCGTCTCGGCGAGGGCGCGGCCGATGCCGCGGCTCGCCCCCGAAATCATGATGACGCGGCCCTCGGGCTCAAGCATAGCGACGCTCCTCCAAAACGGATGGGAACCGGTCGACGCCGAAGGGCGCGATCGGGGCTGACGAAGGCCGCCCGTCGGCGATCTCCAGGATGAGGTGTGCGATCAGCGGCGACAGGGCGAACCCGTGCGCTGAGAAGCCGAAGGCATGAATGAGGCCAGTCGTCGTGCGGCTTGCCGAAATGATCGGGAGCCCGTCGGCGGTGACGCCTTCCAGCCCGGCCCAGGTGCGCACGATCCGCGCCTCCGCGAGGTGCGGGAAAAGTCGCTGTGCGTTGGCGAGGTTGGCGCCGACCAGCGTGGGGCGCGGGCGCCCGATCCGGTGTGCCGCGTCCACCTCGCCGGCGAAGCCGCCACCGATGACGACGTGCCCGGAGCGCTTCTGCTTCAACGACAGTTTGCCGTTTTGCGTGCCGACGACCGCGCTCACGAACGGGGCCAGCGGCTCGGTGACGCTCATTTGCAGCGCGGTCGGGGTGAGCGGCACCGGCTCACCCGCGCCGGCCGCCGGCGCATCGCCCCACGCCCCGGCCGCGTTGACGACGATCGGTGCGCGCACCGGCCCGGTGGGCGTCTCCACCCGCAGGCACGCGGCGTCGCGCACGACGGCGAGGGCGGGGCGTTGCTCGCTGACCCGGACGCCGGCGGCACGGGCGGCGCGGGCGAGGGCGTGGACGGTCTTCAGCGGATCGGCGAAGCCGTCGTCCCGCACGACGAGCGCGCCGCGGCAATGCCGGGCGAGGGCCGGCTCCAGCGCGGCGAGGGCGGCGGCGCCGATGGTCACCTCGTGGTCGTAGCCGAGCGCGCGGGTGGCGGCGGCGCGGGCCTCGAGCGCGGTCATCGCCTCGTCGTCCTCGGCGACGCGGACCTGCCCGGAGGGGACGAAGCCGACGTCGGAGCCGAGGTCGGCTGCGGCGGTGCGCCAGAGGGCGAGCGCGGCGCGGGCGAGTGGGATCTCTGCGGGGTGCCGGTTGAGGCTGCGGATCCCACCGGCGCTCGCGCAGGAGGCGTGCCGGCCGATCGTCTCGGCCTCGAGGAGGTGGACGCGGCGACCGGCTCGCGCTGCGCGCACGGCCGTCCAGAGGCCGATCAGCCCGCCGCCGACGATGGCGATGTCGGCGTCCTCCCTCATCCGGCGCCTCCCGTTGTCATGTTTTGCATGCCATCATGTACCATCTGCGGTAGCAAGGGCCGCGTAGTCACTCAACAGCAGCGGCTTCAGGGGCGGGCGGATCCGCAACGCGCCGACCTCGCCCGGCGCGCGCCCGGTCTCGGCTGCCAGCAGGCGGGTGAGATTGGCCCCGCAGATGCGCCCCTGGCACGGTCCCATGCCGCAGCGCGTCGCCGTCTTGACCCGGTTCGGCCCCGTCGCCCCCAGCTCGACCGCGCGCCGCACCGCCCCGTAGGTGACGGCCTCGCAGCGGCACAGCACCGTGTCGTCGGTGGCGAAGGCGCTCACCGGGCGCGGCGCATAGAGCGTGTCGACGAAGTGCCGGGCGCGGCGGCCGTCGATGGACGCGGTGGGTCCGGTGGCGACGCCCAGCGCGTCGCAGATGGCGTGGGCCGCCGCCTCGCCCTGACGCGCGGCGAGAGCGGCGCCCCCGATCCCGGCCCCGTCGCCGGCGACGAAGACGCCCTCGTGCGGGGTCCGGCCCGCGGCGTCGACCTCGGCGGCGAAGGCGGCCTGCGCGTCGTCCCAGCGGTGCGGCAGGCCGAGGAGGCGGGTGAGCTGCGTGTTGGGGATGACGCCGTCGTGCACCGCGAGGCGGCCGGCGGGGAGGGTGTGGATCTGCCCCGCGGCGCGGAACCGCACGGCCTCCAGCCGCTCGCCCCCCAGCGCCTCCAGATGCGAGATGTCGCGATAGGCGGTCCCGGAGAGGAAACGGCGTACGGCGAGAGCGGCGCCGTTGGCGAGGAGGCCGGCGTCGTCGGCGAGCGCGGCCGGTAGCCGGGCGAGCGCCGCGCGGGACGGGAGCGCCGGGGCGAAGTCGAGCGTGGCGGCGATCTCGACCCCGAAGGCGGCGAGCTGGCGCGCCACCAGCAGGACGAGGGGACCCTGGCCGGCGAGCACGACCGGGCCGTCCGGCACCATGCCGCCCTGCTTCAACGCGATCTGCAACGCGCCGACGCCGCTGACGCCGGGGAGCGTCCAGCCGGGGAAGGGCACCGGCCGCTCCATCGCGCCGGTGGCGACGAGGAGGACGCGGGCCCGCGTCTGCCGCAGCCGGCGGGCCGCCTTGTCGAACCACAGGATCTCGCGGTCGGACGATATGTCGACCACCTCGGCCCCGGCCGCGAGCGTGGCGTGGCGGCGGGCGGCGGCGATGGTGGCCGCGGCGCCGGCATAGCCGGCCGCGAGCGCGGCGCGCGCGGGGTCGGCGGCGGCGGCCTCGGCGGCGCGCCAGATCTGCCCGCCCGGCGCGGGCTGCTCGTCGATCAGGAGGGTGGTGAGGCCGGCCGCGCCGGTGACGGCGGCCGCGCTCAGGCCGGCCGGCCCGGCGCCGACGACGGCGACGTCGACGGTCCTCACGCCCCGCCCTCGGTCAGCACCGCGCCGTCCTCGGTCAGGACCGCGCCGCGCTCGGTCAGGACCGCGAGGCCCTCGCGCACCGGGACCATGCAGGCCTGCTCGCCGCGGCGCCCGTCGATCGTGACGAGGCAGCCGAAGCATACGCCCATGAGGCAGTAGGGCGTTGGTCCGTCGCCGATCGTCGGTCGCCCGGCCGCCAGCAGCGCCAGCGCGACGCTGTCCCCTTCGCGCGCCGCCAACGGGGCGCCGTCGACGGTGATCGTCACGGCGCGGCCCTCGCCGATGCGGCGGAACCCGCTCATGCCGGCACCTCGGCGAAGCGCCGGGGCGAGAAGGCGGGGTAGCGCTCGGCGAGCGTCTCGGCGAGGACGGCCTCGGCGACCTCGCCGGCGTGGGCGGCGGCGAGCGTCACGCCGCTGTGGCAGGAGAGGGCCATCGCCCCGGGGTGAGCCTCGGACTGGGCGTAGATCGGCAAGCCGTCCGGCGACATGACGCGCAGCGCGCCCCACTGGCGCACCACCCGGACCCCGGCGAGGCGGGGGAACATCCGCACCGCCCGTGCCGCGATGGCGCCGCCGACCTCGGTCGTGGTGCCACGGTCGTAGCCGACGTCCTCCTTCGAGTCGCCGATGAGCACGCTCCCCTGGTTCGTCTGGCGCACGATGAAGCACGCCGGATCGAGGAAGTGCGGCAGCTTCTCGGTCACCAGGATCTGCCCGCGCTGCGGCTTCAGCGGCACGTCGAGGCCCAGCTCGGCGGCGAGCGCGGTGGTGCCGAGACCGGCGGTGAGCACCACCTGCCCGGCGGCGAAACGCTCCCCTTGCGCCGTCAGAACGAACCCGCCCCCCTCGGGCGTGACGTCGTCGACGCGCCGGCGCACCACGCGGGCGCGGCCGGTGCCCAGAAGCGCGGCGCGCAACGCCAGGTGCGTGGCGAGCGGGTCGGCGTGCCCGTCCGCCGGACACCACGCCCCGCCGACCGCCTCCGGCCCGACCGAGGGCACCCGCTCCACCAGCGCCTCGCGCGAGATCACCTCGACGTCGCCGGCGCCCTGGTTGTGCAGGCGGCGCACGGTGTCGTCCAGCGCGGCCAGCTCCGTCTCGCTGAGCGCGATCTTGACGCCGCCGCAGCGTTCGTAGGCGGGGTTCTCGCCGGAGCGCTCGGCGATGTCGGCGGCGAAGGCGTCCCAGGCGGCGGCCGAGCGGCGCGAAAGGTCCGCATAGGCCGGCGCGCCGATCCCCTTCGACTGCACCCACACGAGGCCGAAGTTGCCGACCGAGGCGTGCAGGTCGTCCGCGTCGGGGTCGAACAGGGTGACGGTGGCGCCGCGCGTCGCCAGCCCGAAGGCGAGCGCCGAGCCGACGAGGCCGCCACCGACGACGGCGATGTCGCTGCCCGTCCTCATCCGTGCAGGGTCAGGTCGGCGGCGTTCGCGTCGAGCTTCGCGAGACGGTCGAACCGGAAGGCGGCGAGGTCGAAGCGCGGCGCGCGGCCGAGCGCGAGGTCGGCGGCGAGCGGCCCCGTTACCGGCCCGAGGCAGAAGCCGTGGCCGGAGAAGCCGGCCGCGACGACCGCGTTGTCCATCCCCGGCACATGGTCGATGACGGGGAGCGAATCGGGGGTCAGGTCGAGGAGGCCGCCCCAGAAGGCCTGGAACCGGGCCTCGCCGACCACCGGCAGCACCTCGACGGTGCGAGCGATGGTGGTGGCGATCTGCTTGGTGCGCGGGCGGGCGACCGGGCGGCCGTTCTCCTCTTCCAGCGTGCCGTCGAACGTCTCGCGGCCGCTGGTGAGGCGGAAGCAGCCGTTCGCCTCCTGCCGCACCGCGAGGTTGGCGTTGGCGACACCGAGGACCGGCCCGAGCGTCGGTGCCACCGGCTCGGTCTGCACGACGGTGACGATGGGGACGATCATCGGGATCCTGGCGCCGAGCGGGGCCAAGAGGTCGTTGACGTGGACGCCGCCGGCGATCACCACCGCGCCCACCGCGATGCGGCGCGTGGCGGTGACGGCGTGGGTGATGCGACCGCCCTCGTGCTCCAGCGACCGGACGCGCTCGCCGTAGCGGAGGCGCGCGCCGGCACGCTCGGCGGCGGCCAGCAGCGCCGTCACCGTGGCGACCGGGTCGGCGTGGCCGTCGCTGGGGCAGAACGAGGCGGCGATCACCTTGTCGGAGATCGCGGGGGCGATGGTGCGCACGTCCGACAACGTGGGGAGGAAGGTGAGTTCGAGCCCGGCGGCGGACTGGTCGGCGACGAGGCGCTTGATGATCTCCACCTCGCCGTCGTCGCGGGCGAGGCGCAGGTTGCCCTCCTGGCGGTAGTGAGTCGGCGCGCCGAGCTTGGCGGCGAGGTGCGGCCACTCGGCGACGGCGGCCTGCGCCAGCGGCAGCTCCGCGGGGTGCCGGCCGGACTGGCGCACGCCCGCCAAGGTCCAGCCCGAGGCCATCGCGGCGGGCCCGTAGGCGTCGATCACCTCGACGCTGGCGCCGGCTTCGGCGAGCGACAGGGCGGCGGCGGCACCGGTGATCCCGGCACCGATGACGAGGACGTCGGGGGCACTCATGCGGCGGCCTCGGCAAAGCGGGAGAGACGGAAGGGGGCGGGGTCGACCACCGGCGTGCGCCCCTCGACGAGGCTGGCCGCGAGGCGGCCGACGCCGGGGCCGATGCCGAAGCCGTGGCCCGAGAGGCCGGTCGCGATCCAAAGGCCCGGCGTGCCGGGGGCTTCGTCGATGATGGGGATCTCGTCGGGCGTGACGTCGATCATGCCGCCCCAGCTCTCGGCGATCTCGACGCCGGCGAGCGCGGGATGGATCTCCTTGGCGCTCTTCAGCATGTCGGCGAGGAGGGCGTGGTCGGGTTCGGGGTCGAGGATGCGGACCTTCTCCATCGGCGTCACCTCGTCGTTCTCCCACCGCGCGTGGCCGAGGGGGCCGAAGAAATCCCGCCCGACGCGGATCTTCGCCATGCCCCAGCGGTGATAGAGCGTCGGCACGAAGGTGAAGAAGTGGCGGAACGCGGCCGGCACGATCTGGAACGTGGACGCGTTGGTGCGGCCGAGCGTGTAACCGCCGTCGAGCCGGCGGCGCAGCGAGGCGCCGGTCGCGCCGATGCCGCCGGGGTGGATCAGCGGCCCCGGCGTGGTGCGCGCGGCCTGCGAGCGGACGGCGAGCTGCGGGATGTAGACGCCGAGGTTCTCGAGGAATGTGCGCGACCAGGCCCCGCCGCCGAGGATCGCCGCCGTGCAGGCGATGGTGCCCCGCTCGGTGACGACGCCCGACAGCCGCCCGCCGGCGGTCTCGACCCCGCGCGCGGCGCAGCCCTCGACGATCGTCACCCCCTCGGCCGCGGCGCGGCGGGCGAAGGCGGGGACGGCGAGCGTCGGCTCGGCGGTCATGTCGGACGGGGTGTGCAGCGCGCCGGCGAACCGGCGGTCGTCGCGGCCGAGGAGGGCGTCGGTCTCGGCCGGCGACAGGATCCGGGTGTCGAGCTGGTAGTCGCGCGCCTCGTCGAGCCAGGCGGCGCGGGTGGCGAGCTCTTTTTCGGTCTGGGCGAGGTAGGTGGTGGACTTGGCGCCGAAGCCGATCTCCTCGCCCGTCTCGGCGGCGAGGCCCTCCCACAGGCGTGCGCTCTCGATCATCAGCGGCAACTCGCGCGCGTCGCGGCCCTGCTTGCGGATCCAGCCCCAGTTGCGGGAGGACTGCTCGGCGGCGATGCGCCCCTTCTCGACGAGGGCGACCGAATGGCCGTCCTTGGCGAGGTACCGGGCGGCCGTCACGCCGACGATGCCGCCGCCGATGACGACGACGTCGACCGCGGCGGGGAGGGTGGGGTGTTGCGAGGGGTTCACGGGAGCCATTGCAAAATTACAGGCGAACGAGCGGCTTGATGCAAGCGGCCCGCCGGGTGTTGCCCACGGCGGCGAGCGCCGGCTCGGCCTCGGCGCAGCGTGCCTCGGCGATCGGGCAGCGGGTGCGGAAGGCGCAGCCCGAGGGCGGCGCGACCGGATCCGGCAGCTCGCCCTGCAGCGGCGGCTCGCTCGCCCGCGCCTTCATCGACGGTGTCGCCTCGATGAGGGCGCGCGTGTAGGGGTGGGCGGGGGCGCTGAAGACCTCCGCCGCCGGCCCTTCCTCGACGATGCGGCCGAGGTACATCACCGCGATCCGGTCCGACAGGTGGCGCACGACGTGGAGATCGTGGCTGATGAAGACCAGCGCCAGCTTCAGCTCCGCCCGGAGGTCGGCCAGGAGGTTGACCACCTGCGCCTGGATCGACGCGTCCAGCGCCGACACCGGCTCGTCTGCGACGATGAAGTCCGGCCGGGTGGCGAGGGCGCGGGCGATGGCGATGCGCTGGCGCTGCCCGCCGGAATATTCGTGCGGCCTGCGCGCGGCCGCTTGCGGGTCGAGGCCGACGATGGCGAGGAGACGCGCCACCTCGGCGGCGATCTGGCTGCGCGCCACCGTCTCGTGGATGCGCAAGCCGTCGGCGATCTGTGCGCCGACGCTGCGGCGCGGGTCGAGGCTGGAGAACGGGTCTTGGAAGACCACCTGCATGCGCGCCTTCAGCGCCCGGCGCGAGGCGCCGCGGCGCGCGCTCAACGGCTCGCCGGCGAACGTCACCTCGCCCGCGGTCGGGCGGGCGAGGCCCAGCAGCAGGCGCCCAAGGGTGGACTTGCCGCACCCGCTCTCGCCGACGATGCCGACCACCTCGCCCGGATAGACGTCGAGGTCCACCCGGTCGACCGCCTTGAGCGCGGCGGCGCCGAAGAGCCCGCGCCGCACCGTGTAGCTGCGCGAGACGCCTCTGGCCGAGACGAGGGGGGTGAGGGCGCTCATGCCAGCTCGCGCCATCTGAGGCACCGCACCGCGTGGTCGGGGCCGGCCTCCTCCACCACCGGGTGGTCGGTGTGGCAGGCGGGCGCGGCGTGGGTGCAGCGGGGGGCGAAGCGGCACCCCTCGGGAAGCTCGTGCGGCGCGGGGACGACGCCGGGGATCGCCAGCAGGCGGTCCTCACCGCTCTCCGGCACGCATTTCAGGAGCGCGGCCGTGTAGGGGTGGCGCGGCGCGGCGAACACCTCGGCGACCGGGCCGGTCTCGACCAGCTCGCCGGCGTAGAGCACCACCACGCGGTCGGCGATCTCGGCGACGATGGCGAGGTTGTGCGTCACGAAGACCATCGCCATGCCCGCCTCCGCCGCCTTCAGCTCTTCGAGGAGGGCGAGGATCTGCGCCTGGATCGTCGGGTCGAGCGCGGTGGTCGGCTCGTCGGCGATGAGGAGCTTGGGGCCGTTGGCGAGCGCGGCGGCGATCATCGCCCGCTGGCGCTGCCCGCCGGACAGCTCGTGCGGCCAGGCCTTCGCGGCGCGGCGCGGGTCGGGCATGCCGACGCGGGCGAGCAGCGCCTCGGCCCGGCGGGCGGCCTCGCGCCTGTCGACCACGCCGTCGGTGTGGGCGTGGATGGATTCGGTGATCTGCTCGCCGACGCGCATCACCGGGCTGAGGCTCGCCGAAGCGTCCTGGAACACCATCGCGACGTCGCGGCCGCGCAGCCGCCGCAGCTCCTCTTCCGAGCGTGTCAGCACGTCGACCTCGCCCTCGCCGGTGGCGAGGGAAACGGTGCCGCTCGGCGCGAGGCCCGGCGGCAGCAGGCCCATCATGGCGAGGCCCGACAGCGTCTTGCCCGAGCCGCTTTCGCCGACGAGGGCGAGCGTCTCGCCGGGGCGCACGTCGAACGAGACGTCGCGCACCAGCCGCGTCGCGGTCGGGCCGGGACCGATCGCGACGGTAAGCCCGTCGAGCCGGGCGACCGCGCCGCCGGTGCCGGCGGTCGCGGCCGGCGCCGTGCCGCGCCGCTTGCGCAGCCAGCTCACGGTGCCCTTCGGCGCGGCGCGCGGATCCAGGACGTCACGCAGCGCATCGCACAGGAGGTTGAACGAGAAGATCGCCAGGACGAGCGCCAGGCACGGCCACACCAGAAGCAGCGGCGCGGTGTCCATCGCCGCGCGCGCGCCGCGGATCATCAGGCCCCACGACGGCGCCGGCGGCACGACGCCGAGCCCGAGGAAGGAGAGCCCGCTCTCGATCACCATCGCCGACGCGACCGTCACCGAGAGCTGCACCAGGAGCGGCGGGGCGATGTTGGGCAGCAGCGTGCGCGCCAGGATCGGCACCGGATGGCGCCCCAGCGCTTCCTGCGCGACCACGAACTCGAGCCCGCGCGTCTGCAACGTGGCGGCGTAGGCGACGCGCACGAAGCGCGGCGTGTAGAGGATCGACAGCGCGATCACCAGCGTGGTGGCGCCCGAGCCGAGCAGGGTGACGACGAGGAGCGCCAGAAGCAGCGGCGGCAGGCATAGGAGCACCTCGGCCGCGCGCACCGTGAAGAGCTCGGCTAGGCCGCGGAAGTAGCCGCCCATGAGGCCGAGCGCGGTGCCGATCGCCGCGGCGACGAGCGAGGACAGGATCGCCACCGCCAGCGAGGCGCGCCCGCCCCAGACTATGCGCGACAGCTCGTCCCGGCCGAACTCGTCCTGTCCCAGCGGATGCGTCCAGGAGGGGCCGGCGAAGCGGTGCGGAATGTCGATCTTGGTCGGATCCGGCAGCGGCAGGAGCGGGGCCAGCACGGCCGCCCCGACGATGAGAAGAACCAGCGCGACGGGGATCGCGAGCTTGGTCGCCGCCCGTGCCGTCATGCGCTCAGCCGCACCTTGGGGTCGAGCATCGCGTTGAGGAGGTCGACCACCAGGTTGATGAGCACGAAGAGCGCCGAGATCGTCAGGACGATGCCGACCACCTCGGGATAGTCGCGCGCATCCACCGCCCGCACGAGGAAGCCCGACAGGCCCGGCCAGTTGTAGACGAACTCGACCAGCACCGTGCCGCCCAGCAGCGTGCCGAGCTCCAGCCCCGTTACGGTGACGACCGGCACCAGCGCGCTGCGCAGCACATGGCGCGACAGGATCCGCCGCGGCGCCACGCCCCGCGCCCGCACCGCCCGCACGAAGTCGCGCTCCAACACCTCGAGGACGGCGCTGCGCGTCATGCGCACGATGACGGCCGTCAACGGCGTGGCGACGGTGAGGGCGGGAAGGATGAGGAGGCCGAGGTGGCGCACCGGATTGTCGGCGAAGGCGACGTAGCCGCCGGCGGGGGCGATCTTCAGCGTCTGCGCGAAGAGGAGGATGGCGAGCGTGCCGATGACGAAGACCGGCGTCGACAGGGCGACGGCGGCCGCGCCCGAGGCGAGACGGTCGGTGATCCCGCCGGCATGGGTGGCGGCGCGGATGCCGACGGGGATGCCGATCGCCGTCGCCACCAGCGCGGCGGTGACGATCAGCTCCAAGGTGCGTGGCAGACGCAGCGCCACCTGCTCGGCGACCGGGGTGCCGTCCTGCAGCGAGTTGCCGAGGTGGCCGCGCGCCAGGCCCGTCAGATAATCCCAATACTGCACGTAGATCGGCGCGTTGAGGCCCAGCTTCTCCCGCAGTGCGGCGACCGCCGCGGGGTCCGGCGCGGTGCTCCCGGTCGACAGGAGCAGCTCGGCCGGGTCGCCCGGAACGATGTGCAGCAGCAGGAAGACGATCGTCGCCACCAGCCACACCATGAGGACGGCGACCGCGATCCGCTGGGCCACATAGGCGAGCATCAGGAGAGCGCGGTCTCTTCCAGGGTGAGCCCGGAATAGAACGTGAGCTGGCCGGGGAGGTTCTTGAAGCCGGACACCTTGTCCGACATGCCGTAGCCCTGCGCGCGCCAGCACAAGCCCGCCAGCGGCACCTCGTCGATCGCGATGCCCTCAAGCTTCTCGTAGATCACCTTACGCGCCTCGGTGTCGAACGTGGAGCGCCCCTCGGTGAGGAGGGCGGTGATCTGAGGAATGTCGAGGTTGATGCTGCGGGCGAACGAGGGCGGCAAGGCCGGGTCGATCAGGCGGGCGATGCCGTCCGGATCGTTGGAATCGGCGGAGGTCCCCATCACCGCGAAGTCATACTCGCCGGCGTTGCCCTTCTGCACGCGCGTCGCCCAGTCGGGCAGGTCGAGCGTGACGTTGATGCCGATCATCGACAGGTACGCCTGCGTGATCTCGGCGGTGGAGGTGTGCATGCCGTACTGCGCCGTCGACAGCAGCGTGCAGTCGAACCCGTCCGGGTGGCCGGCCTCGGCCAGCAGCGCCTTGGCCTTCTCCGGGTCGTAGGCCCAGGCGTCGGCGTATTGCGGGTTGTAGAACGGGCTGGCGTCCGAGATCGGCAGGTGTGCCAGGCCTGCGCCGCGGCCGAAGAAGGCGGCGTCGACCACGTCTTCGCGCTTGACCGCGTGGGCGATCGCGCGGCGCACCAACGGGTTGTCGAACGGCTTCCGGGCGCCGTTGAAGGTGAGGTACATGAACGGCCCCTCGACCACGTCGAGCGTCAGCGACGGGTTGTCGTCGATGGAGCCCATCGCCGGCCAGGGGACGTACTCGATGAGGTCGACGTCGCCGGCTTCGAGCGCTGCGACGCGCAGGTTCTCGTCGGCGTAGGCGACCGCCTTGATGCCGGCGAGCTTGGGAAGGCCGGGCTTGTAGTAGTTGTCGCTGGCGACGAGATCGACCGAAACGCCCCGCTCGCGACTGTCGATCTTGAACGGTCCTGCGCCGACGAGGGCTTCCTCGTCGGACCCCTCGGGGATGATGGGCATGTTGTAGTGGGCGAACAGCGTCTCGGCCGTCGCGAAGGGCTCGGAGAAGGTGAGCTTCACCGTCTTGGCGTCCGGCATCTCGATCTTCTCGATGAGCTGGAGCGAGGTGGTGTAGGCGGCGGACGATCCCTCCGCGGCGCCGGTCTCGATGGTGTATTTCACGTCAGCGGCGGTCACGGGGCGGCCGTCGTGCCACACCGCGTTGTCGCGCAGCTTGAAGGTCCACACGCCGCTTTCGTCGACGCCCCAGTCCTCGGCGAGCTCGCCGCGGATCTGGCCGGCGTTGTCGTAGCTTAGGAGGCCGCGGTGGATCATCAGCTTGACGGTGCCGGCCGCGGTGCCGGCATTCTGTAGCGCGGCGAAGCTGGGCGGGTAGGACGACAGGCCGAAGGTGAGGATGCCGGTGGCCTGTGCGCGGGCCGTCGGTGCGCCGATGAAGCCGATGGTACCGGCTGCGGCCGCGCCGGCCATGAAGCGGCGACGTGTCAGATCCAAGCTCATGTCGTCTCTCCCCCTTGGTGGATGCGGGTGTGGCCCGCCGGTCTGCCGTCAGATTGCAGAGGCTATGCCATCGAGTTCGTCTTGTGTTTTTAGAGTCGCGGTCCGCTCGTCGGCGGGGCCGAAGCCGCCGCCGCCAGGCGTTGCGAGTGCGAACCACTGGCCGGCGGCGAGTTGGCCCTTGTCATGATCGAACGGGGCGACGCCGGGGCCGCGCTCCAGCGCGCCGTGCCCGCCTTCGCCGCCGCCCTCAAGCCCCCACGAGCGGGAGCGGGTGCGCGAGACGTCGACCCGCACGAGGCAGTCCTCCTCCGCGCGCACCACGCGCCTGAGGCCCATGCCGCCGCGGAACTTGCCCTCGCCGGCCGACCCGTTGACCAGCTCGTAGCGGACCACCGTGAGCGGATATTCGAGCTCCAGAGCCTCGACCGGGAGGTTGGAGGTGTTGGTGACGTGGACGTGGATGCCGTCGAGCCCGTCCTTGGTGGGCCGCGCACCGCCGCCGCCGCCGAACGTCTCGAGGTAGACCCAGATGGTGCCGTCGGCTTTGCGCTGACCGGTGAAGGTCGCCACGCAGCAGGCCGAGTTGGTGCAGGCGGTCACCTTGTCTGGGGCGGCCTTGTAGAGCGCGCCGAGGGTGAGGTCGGCGACGCGCTGGCAGAGCTGCACCCGGCCGTTGACCGCCGCGGGGTGCCGGCAGTTGAGGAGCGAACCCGAGGGCGCGGTCACCGTGATGGGTCGGGCAAGGCCGGCGTTGGGCGGCACGGTGGGGTCCACCACGGCCTTGACGATGTAGTAGACGGTCGCCGCCAGCGCGGTCCACGTCATGTTGATGCCGGCGCGCTGTTGCGGCGGGGCGGTGAAGTCCACCGTCATCTCGTCGCCCGTCACCGTCAACGTGACGGCGAGGGGGAGGGTGGTGTCGAACTCCGGCCCGTCGAACACGTCCTCGAAGGTGTGGACGCCGTCCTTCAGCGCGGCGATCCCGGCGCGCATCTTGCGCTCGGCATAGTCGAGCAGTGCGTCGCCGGCGGCGAGCACCGTTTCGGTCCCCCACTTGGCGCACAAGTCCTGGAAGCGCTGCACGCCGACGCGGTTTGCCGCCATCTGCGCTCGAAGGTCCGACAGCCGCTCGCGCGGGACCTGACAGTTGAGGAGGATGAGGTCCTGCACGTCCTTCTGCAGCGCGCCCGCCTTGTAGAGGCGGATCGGCGGGATGCGCAGGCCTTCCTGGTAGATGTGGGCGTGGCCGCGGTCGGCGAAGTCGGCATGGTGGGCGAGGTTCACCGTCCAGGCCGCGATCTCGCCGTCCACGAAGATCGGCTCGGCGAGGACGATGTCGGGAAGGTGCGTGCCGCCGCCCATATAGGCGTCGTTGCCGACGAAGACGTCGCCCGGCGCCATGTCGGCGACGTCGTGCAGTTCCAGGATCTTCGGGATGATGCCGATGAACGAGCCGAGGTGCAGCGGGATGTGCTCGGCCTGGCACAGCGTCTGCCCGGCGGTGTTGAAGAGCGCGGTGGAGCAGTCCCGCCGCTCTTTGATGTTGGTGGAGTAGGACGCGCGGATCAGCGCCTCGCCGGTCTCCTCGACGATGGAGGAGAGCGCGGCGCCGATCACTTCCACGGTGATCGGGTCGAGCTGCGTGGCGGTGGCGGGAGCGTCCATCACGAGGCCTCCATGACGAGGTTGCCCATGGGGTCGACGGTGAGGCGGGTTCCGGGCGGGACGACGGTGGTGGTGTCCATCTGCTCGACGATCGCGGGGCCTTCGAACGTCATGCCGGGCTTCAGCGCGGTTCGGGCGTAGACGGGCGTCGCGACGACTTCGCCGGCGGCGGCGAAATAGGTCTGCCGGGTGCCGACTTCGGCGCCGGAGGGGTCGGCGGAGCCGGGCTCGGCGCGCGGCAGGCTCGCCTTCTCGACGACGCCGAACGCCTCGACGCGGAAGGTGACGAACTCCACCGCCTCCTCCTTGGCGAGGAAGCCGTAGCGCTGGCGGTGCGCGTCCTCGAAGCCGTCGATCAAAGCCGCGACGCTGTCCGGCGAGATCGGCCCGGCGGGGACGCGCACGGCGAGCTCGTAGTTCTGCCCGCGGTAGCGCATGTCGACGGTGCGCGACAGGCGCCGCGCGTCGGGCGCGACGTGCTCGGCGGCGAGCCAGCCTTCCGCCTCCTCCACCAGGGGGGCGAGCGTCGTTTCGGCGGCGGCGGCGTTTTCGGCCTCGGCGGCCATCAGCTTGGTGGCGGCGAAATCGGCACGCAAATCCGTCAGCAGCAGGCCGATGGCGCACATGATGCCGGGGCTGGGCGGGATGACGATGCGGCCCATGTCGAGCGCGTCGGCGAGCCGCGCGGCGTGCAGCGGCCCGGCACCGCCGAACGCCATCAGCGCGTAGTCGCGCGGGTCGTGGCCGCGCTGGACCGAGATGGTGCGGATCGCGCGCGCCATGTTGGCCGTCACCACGGCGAGGATGCCCTCGGCCGTCGCCATCGTGGAGAGGCCGAGCCGATCGCCCAGCGCGCCGATCGCCGTCTCGGCGAGGTCGCGGCGGATGGGCATGCGGCCGGCGAGGAGGTGCGTCGGGTTGAGCGTGCCGAGGACGACGTTGGCGTCGGTCACGGTGGGGGCGGTGGCGCCGCGGTCGTAGCAGACCGGGCCGGGGTCCGCGCCGGCCGACTGCGGGCCGACCTTCAGGAGCCCGCCGGAGTCGATGTAGGCGATCGACCCGCCGCCGGCGCCGACCGTGTGGATGTCCAGCATCGGCGCCTTGATCGGGTAGCCGTGGACGATCGCCTCGGAGGCGAGCTTGGGCTGGCCGCCCTGCATCAGCGCGACGTCGGTCGAGGTGCCGCCCATGTCGAAGGTGATGAGGTTGGAAAAGCCCGCCTCGCGCCCGATCGCCTCGGCCGCGACGACCCCGGTGGAGGGCCCGGAGAGGACGGCGCGCACCGGCGTGCGGGACGCGGCCTCGAAGCTCACCACGCCGCCGTTGGACTGCGTGAGGTGAGGCGCCGCGGTCATGCCGAGCGCTTCCAGCCGCGGCGTCAGCCGGTCGATGTAGCGCTGCATGATCGGGCCGAGGTAGGAGTTGACCACGGTCGTCGACAGCCGCTCGAACTCGCGGAATTCGGGCGCGATCTCGTGACTGGCGCAGATGAAGGCGTCCGGCAGCTCCTCGGCGACGATGGCCCGCGCCCGCGCCTCGTGCGCGGGGTCGACGAACGAATAGAGGAAGCAGATCGCCACCGCCTGGCAGCCGGCTTCGGCGAGCTCGCGCGCGGCGCGGCGCACGGCCGCCTCGTCGAGCGGGGTCTCGACCGTGCCGTCGTGGCGCAGCCGCTCGGCCGCCTCCTTGCGATGGCGCCGCGCGACGAGCGTCTGCGGCTTATCCTCGAAGAGGTCGTAGAGGCTGGGACGCTTCTGCCGGCCGATCTCGAGGAGATCGCGGAACCCCTCGGACGTGACGAGGCCGACGAGCGCGCCGCGGTGGGTGATCAACGCATTGGTGGCGACGGTGGTGCCGTGGCCGAAGTAGGCGATGCGCGCGGCCGCCTGCGCCTCGCCCGGCAGCACGCGGGCCATCCCCTCGGCGACGCCCGCGGCGATCCCCTCGGACGGGTCGTGCGGCGTGGAGGCGACCTTCCAGACGTCGGTGCGGCCGGTGGCTTCGTCGAACAGGCACACGTCGGTGAACGTGCCGCCGGAGTCGACCCCGACCCGCCAGGTCCGTTCGGTCTGCATGGGGCCTCCCGATGAAAGTTGGCACGCCGCGCATCCGTCATGTATACACGGCGGATGCATAACGGGATTTCCAGCCCGCTTTGTCAACCTCTCATTATTTCAATCCGCACGAACTCAACGGCGTTCGACGAGACGGCATGGCCAGCAAGATCCACCAAGACAGATCGGTCCCGACGGCACGCGCCAAGGCCTACGCCTACGTGCTCGACCACATCATCCGCGGCGACTTCCGCGGCGGCGACTTCATCGAGGAGGAGTGGGTGTCCTCGGCCGCCGGCGTATCGCGCACGCCGGTGCGGGAGGCCTTCCACCGCCTGGAATCGGAGCGTTTCATCGAGCTGCTGCCGCGGCGCGGGGCGCGCGTGCGCCAGGTGACGGCGCAGGAGATGATGCAGGTCTACGAGGCGCGCCGGCTGATCGAGGGATTTGCCGCCCGCCGCATCTGCGAAGCCGCGAAGGGCGCCCCGGTCGAGATGAAGCGCCTCGCGGCGGAGATGCGTGCCCTCGGCGACAGCGACTTGCGCCGCCACGTCGACCTCGACCGCGACTACCACGTCGCCCTCGTCGAAGGCTCGCGCAACGACGTGCTGATGGAGGTGCTGGACGCCCTGCGCGCCCGCCAGCAGCAGGTGGCCTATGCTGTGCTGAACGCCGACCCGTCGCGCCTCGAAACCATCCTCGCCGAGCACGAGGCGATGGTCGACGCCCTGGACCGCGGCGACGGCGACGGCGTGGTCGGCCTCCTCAACCGCCACCTGAGGCCGATCCAGAGCGTGGTGGAGCGGTTGCCGGGCGAATAGGACCCGGCCCCACGCGCGGTGCGCGCACAATGCGCAAGCGGCTGATTATCGGTCAGATGTTGCCGGGAATTTGGCGCGCACGGCGACCCTCGCCGCGTTGACCGCCCCGGCGGCACGCGTAGTTTGGCGCCTTCCTTCAGAAACGGTGTGTGAATGTTACGGCTCGGCGTCGATATCGGTGGGACCTTCACGGACTTTGCGCTCGTGGAGAGCGACAGCGGGCGCGCCGCCGTCCACAAGCGGCTGACCACGCCCGACGACCCCGCCCGCGCCGTGATCGAAGGCGTCGCGGCGATCGCAGCGGCGGAGGGGATCGCGGTCGCCGACATCGGCGAGATCGTCCACGGCACGACGCTCGTCACCAACGCGCTGATCGAGCGGCGCGGCGCGCGGGCGGGGATGCTGGTCACGAAGGGCTTCCGTGACACCTTCGATATCGGCCAGGAGCAGCGCTACGACCTCTACGACCTGCGCCTGAAGTTCGCCGATCCGCTGGTTCCGCGCCGGCTTCGGGTGGAGATCCCCGAGCGTTTGAAGCACGACGGCTCGGTGCTGGCCCCGCTCGACGAGGACGCCGTCGCCGCCGCCGTCACCCACCTCGTCGAGAAGGAGAAGGTCGAGGCGCTGGCGATCTGCTTCCTGCATGCCTACGCCTCGGCCGATCACGAGGAGCGGGCCCGGCGGATCGCCGCAGCGGCCTACCCGGACCTCTACATATCCACCTCGTCGGGCGTCTTCCCCTATGCGCGCGAGTTCGAGCGCTGGACCACGACCACGGCGAACGCCTATGGCCAGCCGATGGTCGATGCCTATCTGGCGCGGCTGGAGGCGGGGCTGGCGGACGCCGGTTTCGCCGGCCGGCTCGCCATCATCGGCTCCGGCGGCGGGCTGATGACGCTGGAGACGGCGCGCCGGTTCCCGGTGCGGCTCCTGGAATCGGGGCCGGCGGCGGGCGTCCTGATGGCCGCGCGCGTGGGCGACGTGGTCGGCGTCGACGATCTCCTGGCGTTCGATCTCGGCGGAACCACCGCCAAGGGCGCGCTCGTGCGTGGCGGCCGCCCCTTCAAGGCCTACGCGTTCGAGGCGGCGCACTCCTACAAGCACAAGACCGGCAGCGGGCTGAAGCTCCAGATCCCGGTGATCGACATGGCCGAGATCGGGTCGGGCGGCGGCAGCATCGTCTCGATCGACGAGCTGGGCCTCCTGCGCGTCGGCCCGCGGTCGGCGAGCGCGGTGCCGGGGCCGGCCTGCTACGCCCGCGGCGGCACCGACCCGACGCTGACCGACGCCAACCTGACGCTCGGCTACCTCGACGCCGACTTCTTCCTCGGCGGCCGGATGCCCCTCGACCCCGCCGCCGCCGAGAGCGCCATCGCCGCGCGCACCGCGCCGCTCGGCCTGGAGACCGTCCGCGCCGCCTGGGGCATCCACGACATCGCCAACGAGGACATCTGCCGCGCCTTCCGCATGCACGCCACCGAGCGCGGGTTCGACTATCGCCGCTCGGGCATGGTGGCGTCCGGTGGCGGCGGGCCGATCCACGCCGCCCGCATCGCCCGCAAACTCAAGGTGCCGCAGGTGATCTACCCGGCCGGCGCGGGCGTGATGTCCGCGTTCGGCATGCTGGTCGGCGCCACCTCGTTCGAGATCGTGCGCTCCTACCGCGCGCCCGTCGCCGGGCTGGACGCCGCCGCCTTCACCGCGACGCTGAGCGAGATCGAGGCGGAGGCGACGGCCTACCTCCTCGCCGCCGGCCTCACCGCCGACGCGATCACCGTCGAGCGCCGCCTCGACATGCGCTACCGCGGCCAGGGCTACGACATCGAGGTCGCCGTTCCCGCGGGGCTGGCGCCTGCGGCGATCCCGGATGCCTTGTCCGGCCTCTTCGCCGAGGCCTACCGCGCGACGTTCGACACCACGCTCGACCAGCCGCTCGAGATCGCCAGCCTCAAGGTCGAGGCGACGGGGCCGCGGCCCGACATGCCGCTCGCCGCCGGCAACGCCGGTACGGCAGGCGCCCTCGCCGCTGCGCTGAAGGGCTACCGCCGCGCCTATTTCCCGGCGGCCGGCGGCCTCGTCGACTGTCCGGTCTACGACCGCTACCGGATCGCGCCGGGCGAGCGCCTGGCCGGGCCCTGCCTCGTCGAGGAGCGCGAATCCACCATCCTGCTCGATGCCGGAGACACCGCCGAGGTGCATCCCAGCGGCGCCGTCGTCGCCAGCATCGCCGCCGCGATCGCCTGAGGGACACGACCATGACGCCCACGTTCGACGCCGTCGACCTCTCCATCCTCTGGGAACGCCTCGTCTCGATCACCGACGAAGGGGCGACCGCGCTCATCCGCACCTCGTTCTCGACCCTGGTGCGCGAGGGGTTCGACCTCTCGGTGCTGATCTTCGACGCCGACGCGCGGATGATCGCCCAGTCGACCAAATGCATTCCGGTGTTCATCGGAACCGCGCCGATCACGCTTTCGCACATGCTGCGGAAGTTCCCCGGCGCCACGCTGGATCCGGGCGACGTGGTGATCTCCAACGATCCCACCATCGGCACCGGCCACATGTACGACCTCGCGGTGATGCGGCCGATCTTCCGCAACGGCACGCTGGCCGGCTATGCGATGTCCATCACGCACCTGCCGGATATCGGCGGGATGGGGTTCTCCGTCTCCGCCACCGAGATCTACCACGAGGGTCTGCGCCTGCCGATCACCAAGCTGGTGAAGAAGGGCGTGCTCGACGACGACCTGATGGAGCTGATCAAGCTCAACGTGCGCGTGCCCGACCAGGTCGCGGGCGACATCTTCGCCAATATCTCCTGCACGTCGGTCGTCGTGCGCCATGTGCTGGAGTTCATGGACGAATACGGCTTGGCCTCGTTGACGCCGCTCGCCGACGAGATCCTCGCCCAGTCCGAGAATGCCGTGCGCCAGGCGCTCCTGGCGATGCCGGACGCGGAATATACCAGCCGGGCGCAGGTCGAGGCCTACGACGAGGTCCGGACCCTCCGCTGCCGCGTCGTGAAGGCGGGAGACCGGCTCACCGTCGACTTCGAGGGGACCGGGCCGTGCGTCGGCGCTGGCATCAACGTGCCGTTTCCGTATACCCGCGCCATGGCCCTCTACGCGCTGAAGTGCATCACGACGCCCGGCATCCCCAACAACGACGGCGCCACGGCCCTGATCGACGTGGTGGCGCCCGTGGGCTCGATCCTCGCCGCGGTGCCGCCGGCGCCCTCTGCCGGGCGTCACACGATCGGCCATTTCGTCGTGCCTCTGATCTTCGATGCGATGGCCCGCATCGTGCCCGACCGCGTCACCGCCGCCAGCGGCCTCATCGACATCATGACCTTCCAGGGACGGCACGACGACGGCCGCGAGATGGCCGCCAACTACTTCGTATGCGGCGGCTTCGGGGGCCTCCAGGGGATGGACGGGCGGCAGACGACGCCCGGCTCGTCCAACATGGGGACCACGCCGATCGAGGTGTTCGAGCCGCTCAGCGGCCTCGTCGTGGAGGAGAAGTCTCTGCTGGCCGACAGCGGCGGCGCCGGGGCGTTCCGCGGCGGCGCCGGGCAGACCGTGGTGATGCGCAACGGCACGGCGCGCGACATGGTCTTCTTCGCCATGGCCAACCGGACGATGTTCGCCGCCGAGGGCCTCTTCGGAGGCCGGCCCGGCGCGCGGCGGCGTCACATGATCGACGGGGTCGAGGTCGACGGCCAGGGGCGGCACGTGTTGGTTCCGGGCGCCGAGCTGCGCCTCGAGCAGGCCGGCGGCGGCGGCTACGGCCCTCCCGACGAGCGTCCCACCACGGCGATCGCCCGCGACATCGACGACGGGTTCCTGACGCCGGAGGGCGCCGTCGCGAGCTACGGGCCGCGCGCCGCGGGGCTCGGCGGCTGAGCCGCGTTCCGGCCGAGCCCGCCGCAGGCCTCCGGCGGGCTCGGGTCCCACCAGCGATCAGGGGGCCCGCCTGATCGCCGGAACCGCCGTCGCGCTGTCCCCCTGGCAGCGCCCGCGGCACCGCGCAAGGGCGAGCGGCTGCGCCGGCCTTCGGCCCCTTGCGCGGCGCCACCGCCCCTGCCGGACGGGGGGCGCGACGGCGGCTCCGGCGATCAGGCTCCGAAAGGCCCGGTGCGTGGGCGCCGTGCGGTGGGGACGTCGTGCCGGGGGCGTTTAGGGGGTGAGACGGGGGCGGGTCAGATGCCGTGTTCGGCCAGGAATTGGCCGATGCACTCGAAGCAGACCTTCCAGGCCGGTTCGTGGTCGACGATGATGTGGTTGCGGCTTTCCAGCGGCACGAACTGCGCCCCCGGGATCCCCGCCGCCACCGCGCGGCCCTGCTCCAGCGGGATCCGCTGGTCGTACTTGGAATGCAGCACGATCGTCGGCGCGCGGACCGCAGCGAGCCGGTGCCGCACGTCGATGTAGCCGAACGCGTCCTGGAACCGCGCCGCGTTGGACGGCGAGGTCGTCTGGCGTTGGAAGTCGTCGAACCAGGCGAGCTCGTCGGCGCTCGCCTCGGGCATGAAGGTCTGCGAGAAGATGTGCCGGTAGGCGGGGTTGTCGGTCCCCCAGCCCAGCGCAGTCAGGGTCAGCACCGCCTCGCGCCGCGCCTGCTCCGCGGCGCTGGCGAGGTGGCGCCACCCTGCCGCGTAGCCCCCCACCAGGATGAGGCCGCTGACCCGCTCCGGGTGGCGCACCGCATATTCGATCGACACCGCGCAGCCCTGCGACACGCCCAGCAGCGGGAACCGATCGAGGCCGAGCCGGTCGGCGACCGCCTCGAGATCCTCCACGAACGCATCGAAGCTGAGGTCGTCCACCTCCCAGTCGGACAGGCCGCAGCCGCGCTCGTCGTAGCGCACGAAGGTGCGGGTGCGCGAGATGGCGGCGAAGCTGCGGCCCCAGATCGGACTGGACCAGTCGAACTCCAGGTGGTTGAGCCAGTTGGCCGCTTTCAGCAGCGGCGGCCCTGAGCCGACGGTCGCATAGGCGATCTTGGTGCCGTCCGGCACGTCGCAGAAGCCGATCCGCTGCGCGCGCAACGGACGGTGGCGGATGTCGGTGACGCGGCGCGGCCGGCGTGCCGGCACCGCCGGGGCGTGGGCGGGGTCCACCGGGTCCGGGCGGCGACGCGCGGGCGGGTGGGGCGGCGGCGGTCTCGGCACGCGCGCATTGGCGGGGGGCGCGGCCGCGGCCATGTGCGCCTCGGCGCCGGCCGGGTCCGCCTCGCGCCACAGGCGTCGCCACTTCTGCCCCTCGAGCGGCGGTAGCTCGGGGTGGGTGGCGAGGCGGCGCAGCACCTGCGCCCGTGTCACCAGGGCGTCGTGCCGCTGCACGGCCAGCCAGGATTCGAAGCTGGCGTCCCCCGCACCGTCCATCCCGTCGAGGAAGACCATCCCGAGCGGCTCGGCCATCGCCTGCAGGGCGGCGAGGTCGACCGGGGCCGCCCCGCCGCTCAACTGCCGCTCGATCTCGGCCAGGTCGACCGTCACGCCGGTGGCATCGAACGTCACCCGCTCGCGGTCGGCGACGATGCGCACGCGGTCCGGCGCGTCGACCACCTTGCGCAGCTTGCTGAGCGACCAGCGCAGCGCCGCCTTGGGATCGTCCGGCAGGCCCCAGAACATTTCGCACAGCCGCTCACGCCGCTGCGGCCGGCCCGTCGCGACGAGAAAGGCCAGCAACGCCCGCGCCTTGCGTGAGGAGGGGAGGGCCACCGCGCTCCCGCCCGCGAACACCTTCAGCTCGCCGAAGAGGGTAATTTCCAGATCGTGTGACGGCATCCACGGCTCCAGCCCATGAAAACAACGCGAACGCGCGTCGAATAATACGCAATTCACAACGCTGGCAACAACGCGGCGCCCTCAGATGACAAATTGTGCGGTGCGATCTGCGTAATCGAGGGGGTGGTGCCCGTAATTATGGCAGATATGGGGCTCGCCGCGTCTGAATGCAGGCGTGTGGGTAAGTTTATGGGTTCAAGAATTCTTCTAATCGTCTGAACGTATTCTGTATGCGGCGGGGCGCGCGTGTATCGCCGCGCCGAAGTTCCATCAACGTCAAGATTCGTCCCGCAACCGGCGGCAGGTGACGTGCACGGCACGCGAGGTTCCGGCCGGCGCGCCGCCCGTTCGGCCGCGGATGAGCACGTTTCCAAGCAATTTCAGCGGTCCGCGCGCGCCGCGCCGGCGTGCGCATCGTCGCCGAGCGCATCGTCGCCGGACTGCCGCTGGGCGAGAAGTTCGACTTCGTCGACCGGATGGCCGCACGGGTCCCAGTCGGCTCCGTGCGCTTCACCACCGCGCCGGTGCCGATCGGCGACGTGGTGGTGCCGGCCAGGGCGATTGTGCGCATCAGCACAATGTCGGCGATGCGCGACCCCCACCTCTACCGTGACCCGGAGCGGTCCCGCACTGGTCGCCGGGGCGCCGAACCTGACCATGGTCCGGCGCCCGCACCTGAGCGGCATCGGCGGCATCCGCCAGATTACACCGATGGAGGTGCGTATCGGATGACGCGCACGGCACCCGGCGGCGCCGGCCCCGGCACGACAAGAGGGACGGCGATCGCTGCGCCCGACCCGCGGTGCGTCTCCCGCCGCGATGCCGAGAGGCACGGCTAGCGCCGTCGCCCTGTTTGGCGCGACCGCACGAATTCGGCCGCGCCCGATGCCTTTTCACCCTGTAACGAACGGAATTTCACCGATGACATCGACTGATACCGGACCCCGGATCGCCGTATTCGCGGCGAACCGCCATGCGGCGCCCCCCGGACCTGCGCAACCTTTCTGGCGCCTGGCCGATCGGCTCGCCACCTACCTCACCCGCCGCCGGGAGTATGGCCGGCTGCTCGACATGCCCGACTATCTGTTGACGGATGTCGGGCTGACCCGTGCGCAGATCGCCGAGATCAAACGCGACCTGCGCCCCTGAGGCGGCCCGCGCGGAAGGCCCCTCACCGGGACACCGCCGAGCGAGAACGGCCCCGTCGCGTCCGCGGCGGGGCCTTTTTCGTGCGCCGTGTCCCGGCCCGGCACGACCCGGCACGGTCCCGGGCGGGGGCGGGGAGACGAAACGGCCCCCGCGAGCGGGCTCGCGGGGGCCGGGACGGGTCGTCGATGGCGCGGTGCGGCGGGCGGGGGCCGCCCGCCGCGGGGATCAGAAGATGAAATCGATGAAGTTGAGGTCGTTCACCGCCGTGTTCTCGACCGTGAGGACGTTGCCGTTGCCGAAGTCGATCTCCACGTCGGCGCCGACCTGGGTCATCGCCTGCTTGGTCTGGAAGAAGTTGAAGCCGAGGTCGTCGGAGATCTCGATGCGGTCGAAGCCGGTCCCGAAGTCGGTGATCGAATCGGCGCCTTCCTCGTAGACGAAGATGTCGGCACCGGCACCGCCGGTCATGACGTCGTCGTCCTCGCCGCCGTCGATCGTGTCGTTGCCGGCGCTGCCGGTGATCTCGTCGTTGCCGGTGTTGCCGAAGAGCTCGAGGTCGATCAGCCCGTTGTCGAGGGCGCTGGCGTCGATGCTGTCGTTGCCGGCGAGACCCTTCACCTCCAGCGTCTCGGTGTTGCGGATGTCGAGCGTGAAGTTGCCGAAATTGACGCGCTCGAACAGCACGTTGCCGCCGTTGGTGCTGATCTCGAAGCTGTCGCCGGCACCGTCGGCCCCTTCGACGAGGGCGGTGTCGTCGTTGGCACCGCCGTTCATGAGGTCGGAGCCGTCACCGTTGCGCCAGATCATCAGGTCGTCGCCGCGCGCGCCCAGCATGGTGTCGTTGCCGGTGTCGCCGGCCAGCGTGTCGCCGCCGTTGGAGCCGATCAGCTCGTCCTCGCCGGCGCCGCCGTTGATCTTCAGGTCGATGAGTCCGATGCGCAGGTCGCCGGCGTCCACGGTGTCGTTGCCGCCGAGGCCGTTCACCACCAGCGTCTCGGTGTTGTCGATCTCGAGGCCGAACTGGCCGAAGTTCACCCGGTCGAATTCGACGGTGCCGAACGTGTTGCCGACGACGAACGCGTCGCCGCTCCCGTCCGATCCGTTGACGATGGCGATGTCGTCGCCGAGGCCGCCGTTCATGGTGTCGGAGCCGTCGCCGTTGTTCCAGACCATCTGGTCGTCACCAAGCCCGCCGAGCATGGTGTCGTCGCCCTCGTTGCCGACGAGCTTGTCGTCGCCGAGCCCCCCCTCGAGGAGGTCGTCGCCCTGGGTGCCGAGGAGGAGGTCGTCGCCCGCCCCGCCGTCGGCGTTGAACTGGATGAAACCGTCGGCGACCAGGCTGCCGTCGATGGTGTCGTCGCCGCCCTGGCCGTTCACTTCCATCAGCTCGGTGTTGCGCAGCTGGACCGAGAAGTTGCCGAAATTGGTGCGCTCCAGCAGGACGTGCGGGCCGGTGGTGGAGACCTTGAAGGCGTCGCCGGCGCTGTCGGAGCCGTTGATCTCGCCGGTGTCGAACTGGTCGCCACCGTCCATGGTGTCGTTGCCGTCACCGTTGTTCCAGATCATCAGGTCGTCGTCGGCACCGCCGAGCATGGTGTCGTCGCCGGCGTTGCCGACGAGGGTGTCTTCGCCGGCGGCGCCGCGAAGGGTGTCGTCGCCCTGACTGCCGAGCAGCTCGTCGTTGCCGCCGCCTCCGTCGATGACCAGCTCGACCATGCCGGCCTGCAGGGCACCGGCGTCGACGCGGTCGTTGCCGCCGCGGGTGACGACGAGGATCCGCTCCGTGGTGCCGACGCTGACGCTGGAGGGGCTCGCCACCTTGTTGAACTCGACCCGGCCGCCCGCCGACGCCAGCGTGAAGTTGTCGCCGACGAAGCCGTCGCTGCCGATGAAGTTCGCCTGGTCGTAGCCGTCCTCACCGTCGAAGAGATCGTTGCCCGGCCCGTCGCTCTCCTGCCAACGCATCAGGTCGTCGTCGAGGCCGCCGACGAGAGTGTCGGACCCGAGCTGGCCGTCGAGCGTGTCGTTGCCGGCACCGCCGGACAGAAAATCGCGGCCGAGGCCGCCCAGAAGAATATCGTTGCCACCGCGGCCGAAAACATCGTCGTTGCCAGCCCTGGCATTGATCAGCTCGTCGGCGCCGGTGCCGTCAATCAAGTCCGCGAAGATCGTGCCGTTAATGGGGACAAATGGCATTGTCACGCTCCAAAGACATGTTCGATGAGAGACACGCCACAGCGGCGTTGCCTTGCCAGGGAGATGCCGGCGTGCAGTTGGAGCGAGCGTGATAAGGACCGTTGTAAAATTACCGATCCATCGTTGTAAATGAGCCTATATTTTCACAAACGCGCGTTTGAGCGCGTTGAAATGTCCCAAAGCGCCGGGGCCGTCGTTTAATGTGGCGTTTTAGTGGCGGGAAATCGCGACGCGTATGGCGGGAAGACGGGCCCGTTGCAGACAGCGTGCCGCCCATGGATGCAGCCTGCTTCCGGTGACTTTCCAAGTTGCGCACGCGACTGGCGGATTACGTCGATTTCGTCTTTGGGGTGTCCGGCCGGCCCCGATCACGAGGCCGGCCGGACGGTTCAGCGCAGCAGCTCTTCGATGCGGATCGGGAAGCGCCGGGCGCGCACGCCGGTGGCATGCCAGATCGCGTTGGCGATCGCCCCGACGGTGCCGGTGATGCCGACCTCGCCCACGCCTTTGACGCCGAGGGCGTTGACGTGCGGGTCCACCTCGTCGACCAGCAACGCCTCGATCGACGGGACGTCGGCGTTGACGGGGACGTGGTAGCCGGCGAAGTCGGCGTTCATCGGCCGGCCGGTGCGCGGGTCATGCACGGCCGCCTCGTGGAGGGCGAAGCTCAGGCCCCAGATCATGCCGCCGGTGAGCTGGCTGCGCGCCAGCCGCGGGTTGATGATCCGCCCCGCGGCGAACGCGCCGACGAGGCGGCTGACGCGCACCTGGCACAAGTCCGGGTCGACCATCACCTCGGCGAAGACGGCGCCGTGGGTGAACATGGCGTAGTCCTCGGCGTCGGCGGGGTTGCGTGCCCCGGTGCCGGCGCCCTCCACTTGGTTCACCCCCGCCCGGCGCATGATCTCGGCGTAGCTCTCGCTGCGCGTCTCGTCGTCGGCATGCTGGAGCCGTCCGCCGCGGCCGACGACGCCCTGGTTGCCCGCGCCGAAGAGCGGCGAGGCGGGATCGGCGGTGGCGATCTCGGCCAGCCGCGCGATCGCCTCGCCGCCGGCCGCGAAGATGGCGCTGCCGGCGGTGGCGGTGTGGCCCGACCCGCCGGCGACCCCGCCGTCGGGCAGCTCGGAATCGCCGGCGCGCAGCTCCACCTTGTCGGCGTCGAGGCCGAGGCCGTCGGCGGCGATCTGGGCCAGCGCGGTGAGAGCGCCCTGGCCCATCTCCACCGCCGAGATCTCCACCACCGCGGTGCCGTCCTCACGCAGCGTCGCGCTGGCCTGCGCCTGGAACATCGGCGCCGGGAACAGCGCGGTGCCCATGCCCCAGCCCACCAACGCGCCGCTTTGCGAGCGCATCTGCCGCGGGGCGAGCGGCCGGCCGGCCCAGCCGAACCGGCTGGCACCCTCCAGGTAGCAGCGGCGCAGCTCCTTGGACGAGAACGGGCGTCCGGTCGCCGGGTCCGTCTCGGCGTAGTTCAGGAGGCGGAACGCCAAGGGATCGAGGCCGGCCGCTTCCGCCGCCTCGTCCATCGCGCATTCGAGGGCGGCCGAGCCGGTCGCCTCGCCGGGCGCGCGCATCGGGCCGGGGGTGCCGGTGTCGATCCGCACGCCGGTGTGGCCGGTGCGCAGCGCCGGCGTCGCATAGAGGTTGTGCGAGGCGTTGGCCGCCGGCTCCAGGAAGTCGTCGAACCGCGAGGTCGTGGACTGGGCGTGATGGTCGAGCGCCGTCAGCCGCCCCTCGGCGTCGATTCCGAGGGTGATGCGCTGGCGGGTGCCGCCACGGTGGCCGACGGGGCCGAACATCTGGTCCCGGCGAAGGACGAGCTTGACCGGGCGGCCGACCATGCGCGCGGCCAGGATGCAAAGGAGCTGCGGCCCGTTGAGGATCGCCTTCGAGCCGAAGCCGCCGCCGATGAACGGGCTCTTGAGGTGCACGTCCTGCGCCGGCACGCCGAAGTAGCCGGCGAAGTCGCCGCGGGCGATGTTGATCGCCTGATTGGGCACGTCGATCGTCAGCCGGTCGCCGTCCCAGGCGGCGACGATGGCGTGCGGCTCCAGCGCGTTGTGGTACTGCAGCGGCGTCTCGATGGCGGTCTCGATGCGGTGCGCGGCGTCGCGGAGGCCGACCTCGACGTCGCCCTTGGCGAACGCCGGCTCGGCGCCGATGCCGACGCCGGGCGGGTCGTACACTTCGCCGTCGT
Organism: Acuticoccus sp. I52.16.1; assembly: GCF_022865125.1. NCBI lineage: Bacteria > Pseudomonadati > Pseudomonadota > Alphaproteobacteria > Hyphomicrobiales > Amorphaceae > Acuticoccus > Acuticoccus sp. I52.16.1. Next base: position 4,452,723 of record NZ_CP094828.1, read on the forward strand.
CATGCGTCACGTGCGCGGGCTCGACGTCGTAGCGCGGGGCGAGCAGGCGCGCGCCCTCGGCGGCGGCCTCCAGCGTCTCGGCGACGACCACCGCGACCGGCTGGCCGGCGTAGCGCACGGCGTCGTTCTGCAGTGCCTCGGTGCGCCATGAGAACATGTGCACCTTCTCGTCCGGATCGCGGGCGAGGGCGGGGCGGTTGGCGGGCGTGATCACCTCGACGACGCCGGGGTGCGCCTTGGCGGCGGCGACATCGAGGAAGGTCACGCGCCCGCGGGCGACGGCGGCACTGGCGTAGACCGCGAAGAGCATGCCCTGCGGGTGGTTGTCGGCCGCGAAGGTCGCCGCGCCGGTGACCTTGGCGTGGCCGTCACGCCGGGTGATCGGCTGGCCCGCGTTCGAACCGAGGCGGACGTGGCCGGTGGAAGCATCCAGGGTCTCAGCCATGGGCGGTGGCTCCATGCACGGGGGCGGTCGCGAAGACGGAGGCGGGAAGGGCCGGGATCGTCTCCGGGGTGCCGGCGGCGGCGAGCGCCAGCGCACGGGCGGCGACGCGGCCGGCGAGTTCGATCTTGGCGGCGTTGTCGCCGGAGGGGCGGGCACCCTGGAGGGCGAGCGCGGCGGCGGCGCGGAACGCCTCGGGCGACGCGGGTGCACCGGCAAGGCTCGCCTCGGCCGCCGCAGACCGCCACGGCTTGGCCGCGACACCGCCGAGCGCGAGGCGGGCTTCGGCGATGACGCCGTCTTCCATCCGCAGCGCCGCCGCGGCGGACACCAGCGCGAAGGCGTACGAGGTACGCTCGCGCAGCTTCAGATACCGCGCATGGCCGGCGAAGCCCGCCGCGGACGGGGGGAGGCGCACGGCGGTGATGAGTTCGCCCGGCTCCAGCGCCGTTTCCACCGCGGGCGTGTCGCCCGGGAGGCGGTGCAGTGCGTCGAGCGGAAGGTCGCGCGAGCCTGCCGGCCCGGCGATCTCCACCACCGCGTCGAGGGCCAAGAGGGGCACGCAGAAGTCGGACGGGTGCGTGGCGATGCACGCCTCGCTCCAGCCCAGCACCGCTTGGCCGCGTGTGTCTCCGCCGTGGGCGTCGCATCCGGCGCCGGGGGTGCGGCGGTTGCAGGCGCTGTGGGGGTCGGTGAAATAGGCGCAGCGGGTGCGCTGCATGAGATTGCCGCCCACGGTCGCCGCGTTGCGCAGTTGTGGCGAGGCGCCGGAAAGCAGCGCCTCCGCAACTGCCGGGGCGGCCTCGCGCACATCCCCGTTGCGGGCGAGGGCGGCGTTCGTCACCAGCGCGCCGATGCGAATGGCGCCGTCGGCCAGCGTCTCGATCCGGTCGAGGCCGGGGAGACGGCGGATGTCGACGATGCGCGTGGGGTGGCGGGTGCCGCCCTTCATCAGATCGAGAAGGTTGGTGCCGCCGGCGAGGTAGGCGGCGCCCGGTTCGGTCGCCGCCGCGACTGCCTCGTCGACCGAGGCCGGGCGGACGTAGTCGAAGACGTTCATGCCGGTGTCCGTTCTTTGCGGGCGAGGCGCGCGTGGGCGTCGAGCACCGCCTCGGTGATGCCGGGGTAGGCGGCGCAGCGACACAGGTTGCCGCTCATCCCCTCGCGGATGCGCTCCGGGTCGGCGCCGGCCTCGCCCTCGGCGAGCAGACCGACGGCGCTCATGATCTGGCCTGGCGTGCAGTAGCCGCACTGGAAGGCGTCATGCTCGACGAAAGCGGCCTGCACCGGATGCAGCACACCGTCCGCCGACAGGCCTTCGATGGTGGTGATCTCGGCGCCGTCGACGCTCATGGCGAGCGTCAGGCACGCGTTCACGCGCTGGCCGTCGACCAGCACGGTGCAGGCGCCGCACTGGCCACGGTCGCAGCCCTTCTTGGTACCGGTCAGCTGCAACCGCTCGCGCAAGACGTCGAGAAGAGTGGGTCGCGCGTCCTCGAGCTGGACCTCGCGGCGCTCTCCGTTGACAGTGAGACACAGGGAAAGGGTCATCGTGCCTCCGATGAGGTGTATGTCCTGAGGAGGCGGAACGGCGTCACCACGCGATGGAAAAGGTGGGTGAACGCCGCCGCCTGGAAGCACATATACGGAGGGTGCCTCCGCTTTCAAGGCGGAGCGCGCCTCCGTTTTTAGGATTGGAGTGAATCGTAGTCCAGGCCGAAGAGAATAAACGGCGTCCGCAGCGCAAGCCGCGGGCCGATTCCGTCCGCAATCGCAAGCGGTTGCTGGAGGCGGCGGCGGCCGTCTTCTCGGCCGGCGGGCCGGACGCCAGTCTGGAAGCGGTGGCAAGAACGGCCGGCGTCGGCATCGGCACGCTCTACCGCCATTTTCCGACGCGCGAGGCGCTGTTTCAGGCCGTCTACCGTCACGAGGTGGACGAGCTGGTGGAGGCGGCCGAGCGGCTGACCGCGGAGGCGGAACCGCTGGCGGGCTTGCGCACATGGCTGCGCGCGGCGGTGAGGATGGTGGCGACGAAGAAGGGTATGGTCGCCGCGCTCGCCCCCGCGATCGACAACACTTCGCCCTTCTATGCCGACAATGCCGCCAGGGTCGGCGGCGCGCTGGCGGCTTTGATGGGGCGGGCGGTCGCCGCGGGCGAGCTGCGCGACGAGGTCTCACCGGAGGAGTTGCTGCGCACGATGCTGGGCCTTTGCTACATGGGCAATCAGCCGCCCGACTGGCAGGACAGCGTGGTGCGCCTGCTCGACGTCTTCCTCGACGGCCTCTGCGCGCGGCCACGGGCCCAATGATGCATCGCGCCGCTTCGGTGTGTAGGCTCGGGCCGACTGGCGAGGGAGCGACGACTATGACGAGAGCGGATCGGTGGGGCTGGTGCGGCGCGGCGGCGGCGCTGCTTCTGGCGGCGGGCATCGGCGGCGCGGCGGCCCAGCCCTGCGGCGACGACGCGACCCAGGCCGAACTCAACGCCTGTGCCGGCCGCGCGGTGGACGCTGCCGAGGCGGACCTTGCGCAAATGAGCGAAGAGATCCTCGCCCGCCTGCCCGATGAGGAGGCCCGCGCCGGCTTCCAGGCCGCGCAGGAGGCCTGGACCGCCTACCGCGACGCCGAGTGCACCTTCGCCGCGAGCGGGGTCGCCGGAGGGTCGATCTACCCGCTGGTGTGGGGCGAGTGCATCGCCTCGCTGACCGACGAACGGGCCGCCACGCTGGACGGCTTCCTCCACTGCGAGGAGGGCGACACATCCTGCCCGGTGCCGCCGGCCCAATAGAAACGTCGGGCCGCCGAGGCCGGTGCGCGAGCCGGCCTCAACCGACGGCGAGGCGGTCCTGGTCGGCCCGGTAGGCTGTCTCCATCTCTTCGAGCGTCGCAGCGAAGACCTGCTTCATGTGCTTGTGGATCTCGATCAGCTCGGCGGTGTTGGGCGGGTCGAGCCGGGCACGGTCCTCCATCAGCTCGGCGAGCTGGGCCAGCGCGGCCGCGCCGAGGATCCGGCACGACCCCTTCACCATGTGCGCCGGGATGCCGGCTTCCCCGTCGCGCTCCATGTCGATCGCGTGGCGGATCGCGTCGAGATACTTCTCGGTATCCTTGCGGAACAGCGACAGCAGGATCTCGAAGTTCGGCATCGAGTCCCACGTCTCCTTGAAGGTCTCCGCGTCGAGGTGAGGCACGCCCCTCAGGACGGCGGTGATGTCGATGTGGGGGGCAGGTTGGCGGTTTGGCATCGTCGGTGACTCGGCGTCCTTCGCTTGGGGATTGTCGTGGGGTGGGCCGGCGGGCGAGGGGGCCGCCGCCTGCTGCCGCCCGGCGCGCTGCGCGCGGTTGAACGGCAGCAGCGTCGCCGGCGCACGGAAGAGGTTGCGCAGCACGCTCTCCAGGTCCTGGACCTTCATCGGCTTGGTGATGAAGTAGTCCATCCCCGCCTCGAGGCAGCGCTCCTTGTCTCCCTTGAGCGCGTTGGCGGTGACGGCGACGATGGGCACCGGCTCGATCACGCCCTCGCGGATCAGGCGACGGAGCTGGCGCGAAGCGTCGTAGCCGTCCATCACCGGCATCTGGCAGTCCATGAAGATCACGTCGAAGCGCTCGGCGCGGGCGGCGTCGAGCGCCTCCTTGCCGTTGCTGACGGTGGTGACGCGGAACCCCAGCTGTCGCAGCACCTCGCTGCCGAAGAGGACGTTGAGGTTGTTGTCGTCGGCCAGCAGCGCGTTGCGGCCGTCGTACCGGGCGCTCCACGTGTTCGACGCGCCCGTCGACGCGCCGCGGTCTCCGGCGCTGCCGGAAACGCGTGGGCCGAGGCCGAGATGGGCCAGCAGGCGGTCGATCAGCACCGCTCCGTCGAACGGGACGGTGACGACGAGGTCGAAGTCCTTGTAGGCGTCGTCGATTTCCTGGCGGCCGAGGATGGCGCAGGGGAGCGCGGTCGTCTCGGGATGGTCCTTCAGCGTGTCGCGGAGGAGGCGGGGCTGGGCCATGTGCGGGCCTTCGTCGAGGATCGCCATGTCGAACGGGTTCTTGGCGTGGGCGGCGATCGCCGCGCGGGCGTCCTCCATGCCGGTGCCGTAGGCCACGACGCAGATGCCGCGGTGTTCGGCCGCCCGCTCCACCACCGCGAGGAGCTGGGCCGAGCCGGAGAACACCGCGAGGCGCACCGGCGGAACGGACGGCTTTTCAGGCAGCGCGAAGTAGCGCACCGGCAGCGAGAACCAGAAGTTCGACCCCTCGCCCTTCCGGCTCTCCACGCCGATCGTGCCCCCCATCAGCTCGCAGATCTCCTTGCAGATCGCGAGGCCGAGGCCGGTGCCGCCATAGAGGCGGGTCATCTCGGTCTCGGCCTGGGTGAAGCGGGAGAAGAGAGCGGCGGCGTTCTGCTCGGAGATGCCGATGCCGGTGTCGCGCACCGAGCAGGTGATGGTGGCCGACTTGGTCGCCGGGTCCACCGACTTCATCGTCGCCGTGACGATGATCGACCCGACCTCCGTGAATTTTACCGCGTTGGAGATGAAATTGCTGATGATCTGGCGCACCCGTACCGGGTCGACGTTCACCTCCACCGGGAGCCGCGGGTCGAGGTCGAGGAGGATCTCGAGCCCCTTCTGATGCGCGTTGGGGGCGAAGAAGGCCGTCGCCTCGCTCACCAGCGAGCGCAGGTCGGTGCGGATCGGGTCGATGGCGATCTGGCCCGACTCCAGCTTGGAGATGTCCAGAATGTCGTTGAGCACCGTCAACAGTGTCGAGCCGGACGACTTGATCTGCTCGACATAATGGCGCTGGCCTTTGGGAAGCTCGGAACGGGCGAGCAGCTCGGCCATGCCGAGGACGCCGTTGAGCGGGGTGCGGATCTCGTGGCTCATGTTGGCGAGGAAGAGGGACTTGGCGTGGTTGGCCTGCTTGGCCTCGCTCAGCGCGTGGCGCAGCTTGAGCCCGGCGATGCGCTGCATGCGCTGGTAGGAGAGCACCAGCACGAAGCTCACCATGCCGAGGGTGCCGAGGCCGAAGACCATGACGAAGAGCGAGGAGAGCTGGTCGGTGCGCTCCCGCAGCGTCACCGTGAAGGCGCTGCCGCGGCCGAAGAGAACCGGAAAGGTCGCCTCGGCGGGGGTGTAGAGGAAGTCCATCCAGTGCGTCTGGACGGGGTAGTGCGTGCGATACCAGAAACCCGGACTGTCGAACCGGACGGACTTCAGCGCGCCTTTTTGCAGCTTCTTGGCTGAATCCTGCACCAGCCCCTCGATGTCGATCGCGGCGTAGACGACCGCGCGCCCCTCATCGCCGGAGCTGACCGGCATCGACTGGGCCATCACGACCGAATGCATCGGCAGGTCGGGAAAGAGCGCGGTGAACTGGTTCTTCGTCCAGGTGAATATGATGCCGGGGTACTTTTCGTACTTTTGCAGAAGCTGCTGGTATTCGAACGTGTCGACGCGCGAGAAGAGCAGCGGGTCGCCGCGGTAGGGGGTGATGTTTCGCGGGCTGCTCAGGGGAAACCGGCCGAGGCGCAGCAGGTAGGGCGAGCGGAAGGTGGTGTCGCGCAGCTTGCGCGCGATCTCGGCGCCCATGCCGGCGGAGATGAAGCCCACCGTGTCCTTCACGCGCAGGGCGAGTGCCGACCGCTGCTCCTCCATGGACCGCTCGAAGTTCGCCACTTCGTACTCGAACATCTGCCGATGCTCGGCGGTGCGCCGATCGATGTACCAGATCATCATTCCCGCCATGAGGCTGACGATGACGGCGATGACGAGGTAGGGCCGCAGGATGGCCGGGCGCGACTTCGCTTGGTCGGTCATGGATCAGATCACCATCTGATGGGAGGCGAATTGGCGACGAATCCCACGACCTGGTTGCCCGTCTGATCGAAGATCAGCTTGTCGAAGACGCCGGTCGCCGCGCGGGAGATGCCGCGGCCGCAAGGAGCGGTGGCGCGGCCACGGTCCGTATGCATGAAGTGTTTCCAGTCGAAGCCGGGTCCGTTGTCCTTGACGCTGACGTAGACGCCGTCGTCCTTGCGCGTGCCTGTGACCTCGACGAGGCCGGAGGCGTAGCGGGGGTCGGCGGCACGTTCGCGCAAGGCGTCCTGCCAGATGCCGTCGCGCAGCAGCTTGGCCTTCGCCTCGAACCCGAAGCGCAGCACGCCGTGCTCCACCGCGTTCTGCACCAGCTCGAAGATGCCTTGGATGGTGCGGCCGGGGTTGTCCTGCATGCTGGCCAGCATGCTGACGACGGGCTCCACCTCGTGCGGCAGGCGCAGCCGGAACTTGGCGACGGCGAGGTTGGCGAAGGCCGACTGGTGAATTTCCAGGTCGGCCTGAAGCTGGCGCTGGCGCGTGACGTCGGCGACGGCGGAGGAGAGGACCGAGGCGAGCAGCTGCTCCACCGGAGGCTTGGTGAGGTAGTAGAAGGCGCCCGCTTCCAGGCCGGCACTGACGTCGGCCACCTCGCTGGAGGCGGTGAGCATGACGACCGGGATGTGCTTGGTCGAGGTCTCGCGCTTGAGCCGCCGGGTCAGCGTGATCCCGTCGATCACGGGCATCATGAAGTCGGTCAGGACGATGTCGATCGCGCCGGGTTCGCCGCGCAGGAGGGCGTAGGCCTCCGCGCCGTTGCGGGCGGTGCGCACGGCGTAGCCCAGCGCGCCGACCCGTGCCTCCAGCGTCATGAGCGTGGTGGTGTCGTCTTCGACGATGAGCACCTTCGCCGCGACGTCGCCGGCGGGGACCAGTGTCGTGGTCTCTTCGGTCGTCATGCTAGCGCTCCATGAACGAGGATTTCAGCGCCTTGCGAAGCGGCACCAGCAGATAGGCCAGCACCGACTTGTCGCCGGTGATGATGTCGCCCTCGACACTCATGCCGGGGACGAGCTTGGCGGTCGGAATGCCGGGCAGGTGGTTCGCCGCGAGGCTGATGATCACCTGGTAGTAGGCGTCCTCGCCGTCTTCGATGAAGGCGGACGGGGAGATGCGCGTCACCGTGCCGTCGATCCAGCCGAACCGCGTGAAGTCGAAGGCGGAGACCTTCACGTGGACCGGCGCGCCGACATCGATGTAGCCGATCTCACTGACCGGGACCTTGGTATCGGCGAGGAGGGCCTGGTTGATGGGCACGATCGTCGCCAACGTCTCGCCGGGTTGGGCGATGTCGCCGGCGCTGGTGACGGCGAGCGATTTCACCCGCCCCGCGACGGGCGACGTCACGGTGAGGCGCCCCTGGCGACGGGTCGAGCGGCTGACGTCGCCGATCAGGGCGACGAGTTCGGTCCGCAAAGCCTGGAGGCTCTCGGCCCATTGCGAGTGGGTGTCGGCGTGGAAGGCGGTGAGCTGCTTCTCGGCCTCGGCGAGTTGCTCGGCGGCGGCCTTCTTCTTCTCGCGCGCGACGACGATCTGGTTGAGCGCGTCGGTGATCGCCTTGCGTCGCTCGGCCAGGAGCGCGCGGGTCGCGTAGCCCTTGTCGACGAGGCTTTCGATCCGCGCGAAGTTCTGCTCGGCGAAGATCCGATCGTCCTCGAGGCTTTCGAGCTGGGCGTCGTAGGTGGCGTCGAGGTGCTGCGCCTGGGCGATCTGACTTTCCAGGAGCTGGTGCTGGGCGATGAGCGCGTCGCGCTTGGTCCGGTGTGTCGCCGCGGCGTCCTCGGCGATCTCGTCGTCGAAGCGGGAGAAGTCAGCGGGGCGGTCCTCCGACAGGGCGAGGAGGCTCTCGATGCGGGCTTCGAGGTCGGCCCGGCGGCGCTGGGCGAGGGCGAGGTCCTCGTAGGTGGTGGCGTCCTCCAGCACGAAGAGGGCCGAGCCGGCGCTGACCCGGTCACCCGGCTGCACCAGGATCTGCCGCACCACGCCCCCTTCGAAGTGCTGCACCACGCGCTCCAACTGGGCCGGGACGATCGACCCGCGCGCCACCGACACCTCGTGCACCGTGGCGAAGCCGGACCATGCGACGAGGGCGAGAACGGCGAGCGAGATGATGATGCACAGCCGTTGCAGGAAGGCCTGATTGCGAGCCTGCGAGGCCGACAGCGGCTGCGACAGGTCCAGCATCAGCGACTGCGGTCGCGCCGGCGCGGGGGAAGGCGCGGTGCCTCCGGCACCGATCGGGGTGAGGGGGCTCATGCGGACTCCGCCAGATGATCGTTGGCGACCGTGACGAGCGGCGCCTTGCCGTACTGCAAGCTGACGATGCGGTCAGCGAGGGGGAGGAAGTCGCTGCGCTGCGTCGCGTAGAAGATGGTGCACCCTTCCTTCGACAGGCCGATGATGCGCCGGACCACGTCGCCGACCTCGCCATCGAGGACGGCGTTGGGCAACGCGTCGAGCAGGATGAGGCGCGAGCCGACGAGGAGGGCCTGGGCCAGCGCGAACTTGAACAGGAAGCGCTGCGGGAAGACGGCGATCTCGGCGGTGCCGCGCTCGCGGTCGAGGCCGCCGTCGAGCACGGCGAGGTCCTCCGCGAGGCCCGTCCATGCCAGCACCTGGGCGATCTTGTCGTCGGAGGCGAGGGGGTTGGCGAGGAGGAGGTTGTCGCGCAGCGAGCCGGCGAAGAGGCGCGGCCGCTGCGGCACGTAGCCGATGCGCCGGCGCAACTCGTCGAGCGGGAGCTGCCGCAGGTCGATCCCGTCGATCCGCACGGTGCCGATGGAGATGTCGGTCATGCCCTGGATCATTTTCAGGATCAACGTCTTGCCCGAACCCGTTCCGCCCGTGATGGCGACCGCGGTCCCCGGCGCCACCTCGAGATCGAGGCCCATGAAGACGGGGCGCGTGTCCCCGGTGCGGTGCCCGGTGTTGACGAAGGTCACCGCGCCGCAGAGCGCCTCCATCGGCGCGTAGTAGCGCTCGGTGTCGTGCTCCGGCTCCATCTCCATCAGCTGGTTGAGCTGAGCCACGCTGCTCTTCACCTGCTCGATGCGCTGGATGGAGAGGCACAGCATGTGAAACGGCGCCAGCGCGCGCAGGCCCAGCATGGTGATCGCCAGGAAGGCGCCGGAGCCCAGCACGCCCTGCCAGGCCGCCTGCGCGCCCGCACCCAGGAGCAGCATCGCCGTCGCCGTCACCACGAACGCCGACAGCGCCTTGCCCCACGCCCCCACCATCCGCAGCCGGCTCATGGCCGATTGCTGGCGCACCAGCGCATCGGCGATGCGCGCGGACCATACGTGCGCGATCCCGGCGTCCCGGATCTCCTCGCGCTTCTCGAAGGTGTCGATCGCCAGGCGCTGCATCTCGGTGGAGTGGTCCGCGGAGGTGCGTGTCGCGGGGATTGCACTGCGCCGCGCCAGCGCGAAGACCGCCAGATGCGCCGCGATCCCGCCCAGCGGCACGATCACGATCCATCCGCCGAGCAGCATGATGGCGATCAGCGAGGCGACACTGGCCGGCGCCTCGATCATGCCCGAGAAGGACGGACTGGTGAGGAAGCCGCGCACGTTGTCGAACGACTTCAGCCGCGCCACCTGGTCGGTCAGACCGAGCGTCTCCGACAGCGCGGCGCGGATCTTCAGAACCCGTTCCATCGACGCGGTAGCGACCAGATATTCCAGCCGGTTGGCGACGAAGGCGATCATCCGCCCGCGGTGCGCCAGCAGCAGCGCCTCGACGACGATGACGAGCACCGCCCCGGCGATGAACCCCGGCAAAGGCGCCGAGGCGCCCAGGCTGACGATCTGAGTGTAGGCGTAGATGGTGAAGAGCGGGATCACCAAGGCCGAGAGGGCGAGCGCCACGGTGCAGCCCAGGATGGTCATGGCGGGCGCCGCATGGAGCGCCAGCAGGGCACGGAACCAGCTTTGCCGCGCGTGCCCGCGCCGCATCTTGCCGACGGGGTCGTGCTCCTGGCCGTAGCGGAAGATCCAGGCGCGCGCGGCCTTGGGGGGCGGCGCGCCGGGCGCCAGCGTCTCCATCCGCCCGCACGGCCACACCACGGTGCGCCGACCCGTCTCCGGACAGTTGCGCACCACATGGGGTCCGGCGCGCCCGCCCTCCAACAAGAGCGGGGCGGAGTGCGGCGCGCGCGCCAGCGCGGCCGGCACCAGCGTGGCGTGGAAGCCCAAGTTGGCCATCGCGGCCATCAGTCCGTGGACGTCGAGCGGGCCGGTGCCCTCGGGAAGCGCCGTGGCAAGGCGGGCGACCGGCACTTTGAATTCGCAGGACAGGCACAGGAGGCACAAAAGACGCTCCAGCCCCGGCCCTTCCCCCTCTCCGGGCGACACGTTCTGCCGCACGATCGTCATCAACCGATCGGCCGCTTCGGCGAAGGCCTCCCCGTTGGACGCTGGGGCGGCCGCGTCGACGACCATCGGCGCCGTGCCCGTCGCGCGGCCCACCTGCGCCGCCGGCGCCGTCACAACCGCAATTCCCGGTAGGCGATGCGGGGCCGGCCGGCCAGCGGCGCGAGGAAGCTCAACCGCCCGTCCACCACCCGGCAGCGCTTGGTGGCGAGGCCGACGAGGTTCTCGTCCCCGGTGGCGATCACCAGCGTCGCCTGGCCGCGGATCATGCCGAGGAAGCGATGCAGCTTCTCGTAGGCGTCCTTGTCGAGGCTGCGGCCGGCACGGTCGAGCAGGATCAGTTTGGGGCGCGGGGCGAGCGCGCGCACGATGGCGAGCTGCTTGATCAAGCCCGGCGAAAGGAACTCGCCCGGCCCGCCGCTCACCGGCGTGTCGAGGCCGCGCGGCAGCTCCTTGATCAGCGTGTCGATCTCCAGGAGCGCGGCGACGCTGAGCGCCTCGTTGACGGAGACCTCGCCGAAGCGGGTGATATTGTCCCGGATGGTGCCGCGGAAGAGGGCGCCGTTGGGCGGCACGTAGCCGACGCAGCGGTTGAGCAGGCGCTGCGGATAGCGCGTCGGGGCGATGGTGTTGAGCCGCACCTCACCCTCGGACGGTGCGACGATCCCGCCCATCAGCCGCAGCAGCGCGGTCGACTCCTCGTTGGAGCCGGAGACGGCCAGCACCTCGCCCGGCTCGAGCGTCAAATCGGCGTCGGCCACCAGCGGGCGCGCACGCGGGCCGTAGCTCACCCCCTCCAGCGTCAGGTGGCCGACATTGTCGACCAGGCCGGTATGGTCCCCGAGCGCGATGCGCGGGCGGGCGAGGACACCGTCGACCGTTTCTCGCGCCGCCTCGACGTCGCTCAACTGGGCGAAGATGAAGCAGCCGTGCTGGAGCGGCGCCATCACGCGGCCCGCCAGCAGGACGAGCGCGGTCACGCTGCCCATGGTGATCTCGCCCGCTCCCACGGCGACCGCGCCGAACACCAGCATGATCGCCACCATGGTCTGGCTGGCGAGGGGGGCGATGTTGAGGAGGCGGTCGGTGGTCTTGGCGAGCTGGAAGTTGCCCCGCGCGACGCGGGCCTGCACCACCTCGTAGAGGCGGGTGATCTTGTCCTCGATCCCCATCGCCTTGATCGAGTGCAGTGCGCTCAGCGTGCCGAAGAGGAAGTCGTAGCGCTCCTCGTCCAGTCGCTGGGCGCGGGCGACGAGGGTCTTCATCCGCACCGCGTACGCCAGCGTCACGCTGCCGATGAGGGCAAGGCTCCCCATCACCAGCAGTCCCGCCGTGAAGGAGATGTAGAAGATCACGCCGATCACCAGCGGCAGGAAGAAGAGCTCGACGATGCCGACGAGGATCTGCCCCGAGTGGCGCTCCGAAAGCTGGTGGATCGCGCTGAGCTGCTCCAGGCTTCGCGAGGAGGACGAGCGCTCGGCGCCGAGGTCGCTGCTGACGACGTGGGTGAGCACCTTGTGGGTGAGTGCGCAGGCGAAGCCGGCGTGCGAGTGGGTCAGCATCGAGGCACGGCCGAGCCGCAGGACGCCCTCCGCCAGCGCGATGATCAGCCCGCACACGACGATGATCGGCAGCGTCGTGCTTCCCGGATTGCCGATCACGCGGTTGAACACCAGCGAGGCGGCCAGCGGCACGCTCAAGCCCAGCACGTTGAGCGCCATCGTCCCCAGGAGCAGTCCCGTCAGGGACCGCTTCCAGGCCAACGGTTCGCTGCTGGGCACCGTGATCTGAGCCATGCCGAAGCACTAGACGCTCTACATTGCGTGGGTCTGGAGCGTGTCGTTGGCGTCCATGTCGAGGCCCATGTCGGTGTCGAAGTCCATGGCGCCGGCGTCGGCGGGGTCGGAGAACTCGGCCGCCGGTTCGGCGCTGTCGGCGTCGAGGAAGAGGTCGTTCAGCGTATCGCCGCTGCCGGCGGCGGCGTCCGCGCTGTCGGCCGCGCCGGCTTCGGGCGCGGAGAGGAGGGCGAGGTCGGCGTCCAGCTCGTCGTCGACGCCGGCCATCTTGGCGAGCATCGACGTCGCGTCGGCGTCCGTCCCCAGCGCGTCGCCGACGGCGCCCACCTCGGCCGGCGCCGCGTAGACGATGTTGGGGTCGAGCACCTGAGCGTTGGATTCGCCGATATCGAACTCGAACAGGAGGTCGTTGAAGTCCTGGTCGCCGCCGTTGGTGAAGTCCTCGAAGCCGAGCTGAACGGTGCCGGTCTCGATGTCGAGCTTGCCGACGGTGTGCTTGTAGTCGTCCGGGTTGAGGGCGAAGCCGTTCTGCGCCGAGGCGGCGCTGTGGTAGATCTCGGTGCCGAAGGCGCTGTAGATCGGGTATTCGCCCCAGCCGGGAATGACCGCGTAGAGGGTAAGGTCCTCCTCGGTGTTGATGTTGCCGGCATTGCCCTGCGGGTCACGGAAGACATAGTCGAGATCGGCCGGGAGCAGGCCGTATTGATCCATGCCGAAGCCGTGCGGGACGACGAAGAAGCCGACCCTGTCGCCCCCTTCGAGGATGAGGTCGACGGTGCTTTCGCCGCCGACGAGGTCGCCGCCGCTGCCGAGGCCGGAGGTGTTGTTGAAGATGAACTCGACGTCCTCGATGGTGCCGTCGTCGGCGATCTTGTACATGCCGAGCGAGCTTTGGAAGCCGGCATCCTCGGAGAGGAAGGTGAGGCTGCCGGCATAGTCCTGCGCGATGACGAAGTCGTTGAGGTCGATCTCCACCGGCTCCGGCGGCACCGCCTCGACGACCGGCTCCACAGCCACGGGCACGGGCTCCGCGGCCGGCTCTGCGGCGACGGGCTCTGCGGCGACGGGCTCTGCGGCCGCGGGCTCTGCGGCGACGGGCTCTGCGGCCGCGGGCTCGTCGGCCGCGGGTTCAGCGGCCACAGGCTCTGCCGCCACGGGTTCCGCCGGCGCGGACTCGGTCGCCTCTGCTGTAGGTTCGTCAGCGGATTCACCAGCCGTGCTATCGGCAGCTGGCTCCGATGATGGTGCGACTGCCACTTGCTCCTCCGTTGCGGGTTCGGCCGCAACGTCCTCCGCAGGCTCAGGTTCGGCCACCACAGCTTCGACGGCCGAGGGGTCCTCCGCGCTGGGTTCTCCTACCGGCTCGTCTGCGACGGCCGCCTCGGGCTCGGCCGCCTGCGCTGAAGGTTCGTCAGCGGGTTCACTCGTCAGGTCATCGGCGGCTGGCTCCGACGACGGTGCGGCTGCCACCTGCTCCTCCGTCGCGGGTTCGGTCGCAACGTCCTCCGCAGCCTCCGGATCGGCCATCACAGCTTCGACGGCCGCGGGATCCTCCGCGCCAGGTTCGGCTACTGGCTCGTCTGCGACGGCCGCCTCGGAAGTCTCCGGATCTGCGGGCGCTTCTGCGGATTCGGGCTCGGCCGCGGGCTCTGCGGCAGGCCCGGCAGGCTCGGTGGCCACGACCTCCGCGGCGACCGGCTCGGCCGCCGGCGCCTCGGCGGCACCGGTTGATGATCCGTCGGCCACGGGCTCTTCCGCGCTGGGTTCGGCCGGCGGATCGGTCGCGACGGGCGTCTGCGCAGGCTCCGGGTCGGCGGTGACTGCCTCTATAGCCTCCGGTTCGCTCTCAGGCGCCTCGACAGGGGCAGTCACGACGGCATCGCCGGATTCGGGCTCGGATTCCGGCTCCGCTGCGACTTCCGCGGACGGATCGGCGCCGACGGGTGCGGCCTCGCTCACTGGGTCGGCGGCTGGCGCCGGATCGGTGTCCGCTGTGACGGGTTCCGTGGCTGGCGCGGTCACGACCGGGTCGTCCACCGGCTCGGATGCAACGGGTTCCACCGCTTGCGGTTCGCTCACAGGCTCCTCGGCCGGATCAGCGACGGGCTCCGGATCCAGGGCGACGGGATCGGTCACGATGGGCTCGGCCACGGGTTCGGGCGCCGGCTCAGCGACGGGCTCCGGCATGGGATCGAGGGCGACGGGTTCGGCCACGACGGGCTCGGCCACGGGTTCGGGCGCCGGCTCAGCGACGGGCTCCGGCGTGGGGTCGAGGGCGACGGGTTCGGCAACGACGGGCGCGGCCACGGGTTCGGGCGCCGGCTCCGCGACGGGCTCCGGCGTGGGATCGAGGGCGACGGGTTCGGCGACGATGGGCGCGGCCACAGGTTCGGGCGCCGGCTCTGCAACGGGCTCCGGCGTGGGATCGAGGGCGACGGGTCCGGCCACGACGGGCTCGGCGACGGGTTCGGGCGCCGGCTCAGCGACGGGTTCCGGCGTGGGATCGAGGGCGACGGGTTCGGCCACGACGGGCTCGGCCACGGGTTCGGGCGCCGACTCAGCGACGGGCTCCGGCGTGGGATCGGGGGCGACGGGTTCGGCGACGATGGGCGCGGCCACGGATTCGGGCGCCGGCTCAGCGACGGGCTCCGGCGTGGGATCGAGGGCGACGGGTTCGGCGACGATGGGCGCGGCCACGGGTTCGGACGCCGGCTCCGCGACGACGGGCTCAGGCGCGGGATCGAGGGCGACGGGTTCGGCGACGATGGGCTCGACCACGGGTTCGGGCGCCGGCTCCGCGACGGGCTCCGGCGTGGGATCGAGGGCGACGGGTTCGGTCACGATGGGCTCGACCACGGGTTCGGGCGCCGGCTCTGAGACGGGCTCCGGCGCGGGATCGAGGGCGGCGGGTTCGGCCAGGATGGGCTCGGCGACGGGTTCGGGTGCCGGCTCCGCGACGGGCTCCGGCGCGGGATCGAGGGCGGCGGGCTCGGTCACGACGGGCTCGGCCACGATGGGTTCGACCACGGGCTCCTCGGCCGGTTCCGCGACGGGCTCCGGCGCGGGATCGAGGGCGACGGGCTCGGCCACGGTGGGCTCGGCGACGGGCTCGGGCGCCGGTACCGGAGAAACGGGGGCCGGGCTGGTCTCGAGATCAGGCTCGGGGGCGACATCCGCCGCGGTGGGCGTTGCCGGCTCGTCGACGGCGATGGGGTCGCTCGTCGGTGCAGGTCCGTCCGACGGGGGCGTTTCGGTCGTGGGGCCGTTGTTCGGTCCCGGTTCGATGAGGGGGGCCGTCGTCGGGGTGGTGTCTGTGAGCGGCTGCGGGTCCGGCTCGGCGCTCGGCCGCGATGGGGACACGGTGTCGACGACGGGGTCGACGCCAGTGGGCTCGACGACGGGGTCCACAGCGGGCTCGACGCCAGTGGGCTCGAGTGCGACGGGCTCATCGGCGACCGGCCTGTCCGCGACGGGGTCTTCGACGGGCGGCTGCGAGGCCGTGGGCGAGGGGGTGGCGTCGGGGCGGGGCGCGTCGCTCGGCACGGCCTGGCCGGGGGCGTCGGGGAGGGCGATGTCGGCAAGCGGGAGCGGCACGACCGGACCCGGGCCTGGGAGCGGGGCGGCGGACGCGGCGAGGGACGCGTCGTCGGGCGACGCGGGCTCGGCCGTCTGCACAGGGGGCGTGAGCGTCCCTGCGGAGGGCGAAATGGCGGCGTCGGTCTCGTCGGTCGCGGCGAGGCCGGCGGCGGGACCTTCGGCGGCGGGCTGCGCGTCCTCACCGCCGGACGCCGCCTCGCGCGATGTGGCGGCCATGGTCGCGGCGGCATCGCGCGGTGCGTCGGCCATGTCGTCGGGCCGTGGATCGTGGGGCGTCGCCTTCGCCGGGCTCAGACCGGCGACGCCATGGCTGTGGTCGAACAGATCGCCAGCCTCGTAGAGCTTCGACTCCTGGAGGCCTTGCTCCGTTGTCATGTCAGTCACGGCGTATCCTCCAGGCTTTTCGTACGGGATAAAGCGTATTGGAGGGGTGCCCCCGTGTGTATTGCTCGGGAGGCTATTGCAGGATCCCATAATCCACGCGCCAATGCTTCGGCTGTAGGCCGAGCACGGCGCGCGGTCGGCCGGCTATCCTTGTGGGTAGCCAGATTGTCCCTCGATGCGGCAAGGCTCACACCAGCGACAGTGCGGTCCGTCGGCGCGCTCGGGCGGCCACCGCTCGCCGCGCACCCGTGCCCGGCGCTACACGAGCATCCGGCGCACGGCGCTCATCAGCGCGTCGTCGGGCGTCGGCTTGGAGAGCACCTCGGAGCCGGCGTAGATCGAGCGCAACTCGTTCTTCACCCCATGGCCGGTGTGGAAGATGAACGGGATGCCGCGGGCCTGCAGGATATCGGCCGCGGGGAACACCTCGCCGCCGATGATGTTCACGTCGAGGATCGCGAAGCTGACCGTCTCCTCGCGGGCCGCGCGCACCGCTTCGTCGAGGCGGCCGATCGGCCCCAGGACCTCGAAGCCGAATTCGTCCTCGAAGAGCATCTTCAGCGTGAAGCCGATGAGCGCTTCGTCCTCGACGATCAGGATGCGTCGTGCCTTGCCGCCCGTGGCAGCAAGGTCGGTGGGGAGGGCGCTGGAAACGCTGGGGTCTGTCACTGCCGCGTCCTTTCGGTCGATCCGGTCATGTCGGGGGTCGGGGCGAGGTGGGGCTGCCGGCGCTGCTCGCCGGCCTGGGGTCGTCCGGCACAGGCCACGGGCGGCCTATGGTGAGCGTGGCGCCCTCGGCCGACGCGGCATCGGGCGTTTGGGGCGCATGGCGGTGGAGGCGGTGGATCGGCGGGGTCCGGTCATGACATTCCACTCGCAACGCGGCCTGCATCGGCCGGGGGCTCTCCGGGAGCCTAAGGACGCTGTCTTGCCCCGCGCTGACGCAGCCGAGCGGCGGCGCGGCAGGCAGGCCGGTATGGCTCAGATCGTCAGGCGGTCGCTGTTGCGATAGACCTCGCCCGGCATCGGGGCGCGGCGGGTGCGTGCGGCGAGGGCCTGCCAGGGAGCGACCTCGGCCGGCGGGGGGCGCTCCGCCGTGCCGCGGTCGTGCGAGGGTGCGGCCGTGCGCGGGACCGCGCGCCGCTCGGGTCCGCGAGCGTCGTCGTCCTCGCCGTCGTCTTCGTCGAGGATCGAGCAATACCTCGCCTCGACCCATTCGCGCGCTTGTGTCGCCATTGCTGTCACCTGCAACGAGGCTGTCTGCGTTGGTTCGGCTATTCCAGACGTGCCTCGTGCGAGGCTTGCGGCGGCCGGCAAACCCCGCAATTCGCGCGGGTTGTGCGATGATGCGCGGGAATTGTCATAGTCTCGCGGTTTTCTTCGCGCGGCAGGCCGGGGCAAGCGCGGCACTCTAGGCCCCTTGGCGACGTCGACGGGGAGGGGACCGCCGCACCGGGCACCGGAGCCGTGCGCGGCGGTACGCCGTGCGCCGGCGCTTCGGCGCGGGGGCGCCACAAGCGCCTTGCCGCCGCGTCGTCCCGCCTGCTACCGAAACCGCCTGGGAGGCCGGGGCCGACCCGGGACGGCCAAGCGCCAGCCGCACCGTGCCGTGGACCCGGTCCGCCGCGGGCGTGATGGAATGGTAGACATACCGGACTTAAAATCCGGAGGGCTTTGCCCGTGCGGGTTCGAGTCCCGCCGCCCGTACCAGCTCGCCTGCGCCGCGCCCTCAGGGCAGCAGCAACCCCGCGAACGCCTCCTTCGATACGACGACGTCGGCGTGGCTCATGCCCAGCGAGTCGCCGCCGTAGGCGGCGCGGTCGTACCCGCAGTCGTACGCCTCGTACGGGAGGCCGAAGGTCTCGGCGATGCGGTGGAATTCGGCGCTGATGTGGGGGCCGTGCAGCTCGGTGACGCGGCAGCTGTGCGGGGCGAAGACGATGTTGGCGAAACCCGCCCCATGCAAGCCAATGATGTGCTCGGCCTGGTGCAGCAGCCCGGCCGCACCGGCGATGCCGTAGTCCTCGAAGTTGACCACCGTATAGCCGCGCGCGGCGATGATCGGCAGCAGCTCTTCCTCGTTGACGAGGCGGCGCCGACTGGCCCTCCCGCGCGAGACGTAGACGCGCCGGGGCGTGGCGGGGTCCAGCGTCTCGGGCCGGAAGAGATCGCGCACGGCGTCATAGAGCTCCGGCCGGGCGAGACCGGCGCGGCGCTGCCGTGGCACCCACAGGACCCGCTCGACGTCGACGACGGCACCGTGATGCTCGCGGGTGTGGCAGCGGGCCGGGTCGATCCCGAGCAGCGCCAGCGTCTCGGCATGGAAGGGGTTGCGCAGAGAGGTGAAAAGGAAGTTGTCGACCGCGTCGAGGTCCATGTGCCGGCGCAGCGCCAGGAGCTTGGGCAGCGCGTCGAAGATCCAATGCGAGTAGAGCGGGCCCCCTTCGACGACGGCGTTCATGGTCGTTCCGGGAAGGGCCGGAACGTCCGTCGCCGCGGCGACCCAGGGCGCGGTCCAGCGTCCCTCCGGCGGCGACATCGCCGGCACGATCCCGTCCGCCACCAGCGCCAGGCGGTTGTGGTTGTGGATCGAGAGCCGCGCCGGTCCCGCCTCGAAGAGATCGACCGGGTGACTGCCGGCGCCGAAGGGCTCGTCGATCGTGTGGCGGGTCCAGGCCTTCGACAACGCCGGCGGCGCGACCTTGGTGATGCGCTCCAGCAGCCAGTCCGGAAGGGCCGAGCCGCGTTGGCACTGGGTCATTTCGCGCGCGGTGAAAAGGCCGCGTTGCCGCGCCTCGGCGGCGATCGTGGCGAAGCTGGTACTGCGAAAGTCCCGGTCCAGCGTGATGGTGACGTACTCGGCGAACTCGTCGCGCGCGACGTCGATGGTCGACTGGGTCTCGAACTGCACGAGCAAGTCCCAAGGCTACTGTACACGTCGTGCGCCTTACCACGGACGCGCAAGCGGGGCGACGCGACTCCCGCGTCGGATCGTCCTGGCCGGCCAAAGACCATGCCTCGTCCACAAGATCGCCGGCGCGGGTACGCGAACGCCGCATTTTCGCCATGTCGCGGTCGGTTCGCGTGGAGAGGCCTTACCGGAAATTCGCCGCCGGGGAATGCCGCGTCCGTCCGGCGTGCGTGGGTGGGGCGCAAGGCGGATGGCTCCGGTGCGCGGAGAGTGCGCCAGGGATGTGCGCCGGAACGCCGATAATGTATTGAAAAGATTGGCGCACCCGACAGGATTCGAACCTGTGACCTCTGCCTTCGGAGGGCAGCGCTCTATCCAGCTGAGCTACGGGTGCCGGTGTGCCGAGAGGTAGCGGAACGCTCCGCTCTCGGCAAGGTATCATTCGCGCCGGTCACCGCAAAGGCACCGGCGATCGCCGCGGACCCGGCCGCGGCGACCCTGGACCAAGTCAGTCGACGTCCTCGACCTCCTCGGTCGAGCCGTAGGCGCGCTGGGCGAGGGAGGCCTCCATGAAGGGGGTCAGCTCGCCGTCCAGCACATCGTCGGGCGCGGTCGATTCGACCCCCGTGCGCAGGTCCTTCACCAGCTGGTAGGGCTGCAGCACATAGGAGCGGATCTGGTGGCCCCAGCCGATGTCGGACTTCGAATCCGCCTCCGCCTGCGCCTTCTCTTCGCGCTTCTTCAGCTCCGCCTCGTAGAGCCGGGCGCGCAGCATGTCCCACGCCGTGGCGCGGTTCTTGTGCTGCGACCGCTCGTTCTGGCACGCCACCACGATGCCGGTCGGAATGTGCGTGATGCGCACCGCCGAATCGGTCGTGTTGACGTGCTGGCCGCCCGCGCCGGAGGCCCGATAGGTGTCGATCCGCACGTCGCTCTCGCTGACCTCGATGTCGATCCGGTCGTCGATGACCGGGTAGACCCAGACCGAGGCGAACGAGGTGTGCCGGCGCGCCTGGCTGTCGTACGGCGAGATGCGCACGAGGCGGTGGACGCCGGACTCGGTCTTCAGCCAGCCGTACGCGTTCTCGCCCTTCACCTCGATGGTGGCGGACTTGATGCCGGCCTCTTCCCCGTCCTGGTACTCCATCGTGGAGACCTTGAAGCCCGACTGCTCGGCCCAGCGCACGTACATGCGCAGGAGCATCGACGCCCAGTCCTGCGATTCGGTCCCGCCGGCGCCGGAGTGGATTTCGACGTAGCAGTCGTTCGCGTCCGCCTCGCCCGAGAGGAGGGCCGCGATCTGCTTCTTGCCGAGGTCCGCCTTGAGCTGCTTCAGCGCGCCCTCCGCGTCGGCGACGACCGTGGCGTCGCCCTCCATTTCGCCCAGCTCGATCAGCTCGACGGTATCGTCGAGGTCGCGGGCGATCCCGTTGATCGTGGTGATCGACGTCTCGAGGCGCTGGCGCTCCTGCATCAAACCCTGCGCGCGTTGCGCGTCGTTCCACAACGACGGGTCTTCGGCCGCAGCGTTCAGCTCTTCGAGGCGTTTGACGGCGTTATCCCAGTCAAAGATGCCTCCTCAGCAGGCTGAGTGCCTGCTTGATCTCATCTACGAGGGTCTCGGTCTCAGCCTTCACGGCGATCTCCTTGTTCGGACGCCTCGATATCGTCGCCGTGGCGCCGGGCGCAAGGCCTCGTCGGCACGAGAGGCGTGCCTCAGCCGATCATGAAGCGGATCGCGATGGCGACGGAGCCGACCGTCGCCACCCCGACGCACCAGAGCGCCACGAACCAGAGGACTTTTCGCAGTGTGGTCGGCATAGCGGGAATTTCGCCGGTTGCGGGCGCGCGTCGCATGGCGCGCGGCCCTGGAAGAGGGGCTCAGTGATAGCCCTTGTCCGGGTCGACCTTGCCGCGGAAGACCCAGTACGAATAGGCGGTGTAGCCCAGGATGATCGGCAGCATCACCACCGCGCCCACGAACATGAAGAGCTGCGATTTGAACGGCGAGGCCGCGTCGTAGATCGTGACCTCCATCGGGATCACATAGGGCCACATCGAGATCCCCAGCCCCACGAAGGTGATGAAGAAGATCGCCAGCGCGATGACGAAGGGCGCGATGTCCTGGTTGTGGCGCATCAGCGAGCGGAAGAGGGCGAGCGTCAGCAGCGCCACCAGGATCGGCACCGGCGCGGCGAACAGGAGCTGCGGCAGGGCGAACCACCGTTCCCAGTAGGCGTTTCCGAGGAAGGGCGTGGCGAGGCTGACGGCGACGATGCACCCCACCGTCGCCACGCCGCAGACCCAGGCAATCTTGCGGGCCTTCTCCTGCGGCTCCCCGGCGAGCTTCATGTTGAGCCACGTGGCCCCCAGCAGCGCGTAGCCGGCGACGACGCTGAGCCCGGTGAGCACGGTGAACGGCGACAGCCAGTCCCACCAAGTGCCGGCGTAGGCCCGCCCCTCGACCTCGACACCCTGGAGGATCGCCCCCAGCGCCACGCCCTGGCAGAAGGCCGCCAGCGTCGAGCCGCCGATGAACGCGAAGTCCCATAGATAGCGGCGCTTTTCGGAGCGCCAGCGGAACTCGAAGGCGACGCCGCGGAAAACCAGCGCCAACAGCATCGCGATGATCGGCGGGTAGAGCGCCGGCATCAGTATGGCATAGGCAAGGGGGAAGGCGGCAAAGAGCCCGCCGCCGCCCAGCACCAGCCACGTCTCGTTGCCGTCCCACACCGGCGCGACGGAGTTCATCAGCAGGTCGCGGTCCTTCCGCGTCGGGAAGAAGGGGTAGAGGATGCCGAGGCCCAGGTCGAACCCGTCGAGCACGACGTAGATGAAGATGCCGGTGGCGAGGAGCAGCGCCCATGCCACCGTCAAGTCGAAGCTGACAGCCAGATCCATCGCTTAGGCTCCCCGGCACTGTGCGATTGTCGCGAAGGCCGCGCCCCGGCGCGCCGCCTTGGAGGTGGGAGAGGCGTTCATTCCGCCGCCCCCGGTCCGAACGCGCCTTTCTCGGCGACCTGGGGCGAGGGTGTGATGCCGGCGCTGCGGATGGGACCGAGTGCGTCCGCCCCGTCGCCAGCCCCGTCGGTCGTCCCGCCGCCCGGCTCCTGGTCGATGAGGCGCAGCACGTACCAGACGCCCGCCCCGAACACGACGAAGTAGATGACGATGTAGGCGATCAGCGAGGTCGCGACCGCCGGGGCCCCCACGGGTGACACGCTGTCGGCCGTGCGCAGCAGGCCGTACACGGTGTAGGGCTGGCGGCCGACCTCGGTGGTGAACCAGCCGGCCAGCACCGCGACGAGCCCGGAGGGGCCCATCACGACCGCCGCCCGGTGCAGCCAGCGCCCGGTATAGAGCGTGCCGCGCCACCGCGCCCACAGGCTCCACATGCCGACCCCCAGCATCAGGAAGCCCAGGCCGACCATGATGCGGAACGCGAAGAAGACGATCGCGGTGGGCGGCCACTCGCTCTGCGGCACACTGTCGAGCCCGGCGAGGGGGGCGTTCAGGTCGTGCTTGAGGATCAGGCTGGAGAGCTTGGGGATCTCGATCGCATAGTCGACCCGCCGCTCGGCGTCGTTGGGGATGCCGAAGAGGACGAGGGGGGCGCCGTCCGGGTGGCTCTCGTAGTGGCCCTCCATGGCCATCACCTTCACCGGCTGGTGCTCCAGCGTGTTGAGGCCCTGCGAGTCGCCCAGGAATATCTGCACCGGGGTCACTAGCGCGGCCATCCACATCGCCATCGAGAACATCGTCGTCACCGACCGGTTGGCGCCGCGGCCGCGCAGCAGGTGCCACGCGCCGACACCGCCGACGATGAAGGCCGTGGTGAGATAGGCCGCCGTCACCGTGTGGGCGAAGCGGTGCAGGAACGACGGGTTGAAGATGACGGCCAACCAGTCCGCCGGCAGAAACTGGCCGTCCTCGCTGATGGTGTAGCCGGTCGGCGTGTGCATCCACGAGTTCACCGACAGGATCCACGAGGCCGACACCGCCGTGCCGACCGCCACCATCAGGCACGCGAACATGTGCAGCTTCTCGCCCACCCTGTCGCGCCCGAAGAGCATGATGCCGAGGAAGCCGGCCTCCAGGAAGAAGGCGGTCAGCACCTCGTAGGCCATCAACGGGCCGAGGACGGGGCCGGTCTTGTCGGCGAAGACGGACCAGTTGGTGCCGAACTGGTAGCTCATGGTGATGCCGGAGACGACGCCCATCGCGAACACCACCGCGAACGGCTTCACCCAGAATTTCCACAGCCGGAGGTAGGCCTCGTCGCGGTGCCACAGCCACATCCCGTTCAGCACCGCAAGGTAGCTCGCCAGCCCGATGGTGATGGCGGGGAAGAGGAAGTGGAAGGCGACCGTGAAGCCGAACTGGATGCGCGCCAAAAGCAGCGCATCGAACTGGTCGAACATGGGCGTCTCCCGTCTGGATTTCAGAGATTTCTGAAATTTGTGACAGATATCGAGTTAGAGCAATATGTCCTCTAAACGCAACCATTATGGACGACGGTACGTGTAACGTCTTCAAGACGACCGCCCGGATATGGCATTTGCGCGATCACCGTTGCGATAGAATGCCGCATCGGCAGGCGTTCCGGCCGCCGGACCCCGGCGGTTCCGCTCGGACCGGGCGGGGACCGGGATCGGACGGGGCCGGGGACGGGGCCGGTGATCGGGTGCCGCGAGGACCGGGCGAGGCGACTACGACGAGCGGAGCGAGGCGATGAGCGGACGGCGGACGAGCATGCGGACGACCGGGCGATGACCAGCGTGCTGGAGCTTCACGTCCTGCTCGTGGGCGTGCGCTTCGTACCGCTGACGGGCGCGGGCGGTGCGGTGGAGAGCGTGCCGATCACCGCCGCCCTCGCCCGCACCCTCAATGGGACGATCCTGTTCGACACCGGGGTCGACCCGCGCCACGTGAACGACCCGGTCCGGCGCGCGGTGATGTTCGAGGCCCGCGGCAACGACGCACCGGCGCCCATGGTCGAGCCCGGCCGGGACCTCGCCGCGCAGCTCCAACGCCTCGGCCTGGCGCCCGGCGATGTCGACCAGGTGATCCTCAGCCACCTGCACGCCGAGGCGACCGGGGCGCTGAAGTCGCTCTGCGCCGCCACGGTCGCCCTCCAGCGCGCCGAGTACGACGCGGCGTTCGCGCCGGGCGGCCCGCCCGACACCCGCTACCTGCCGCTCGACTACGACCTCCCACCCGCGCGGTTCGACCTCGTCGACGGGGACCGGGTGATGGACGAAGGGGTGACCGTCGTCGCCACTCCCGGTCACACCCGCGGCCACCAGTCGCTGATCGTGGAGGTGGGCGGGGCGGGGCCGGTTCTCCTGGTCGGCGGCGCGGGCACCTCGGCCGCCGGTATCGCCGCAGGGACGCTGCCGCCTTGTGTCGACGAGACGGCGGCGGCCCGGTCGCTCCGCCGTATCGACACGCTCGGTTGGGAGCTGGGGGCCACGGTCGTCGCCGGCGAGGACCCGGCCCTCCTGACGGCGTTGGCGCGCGGGCCGCTGTCGTTCGCATGAGCCGTCGTTCGCATGAGCCGTCCTTCGTGTGAGCTGTCCTTCGCTTTCGCAGGGCGCTAGGAGGGCGGCGCATCCGCTCGTCGCGCCGCCGCATCATGCCAGGAGTGAACATGCCCAATCCGGTCATCTGTGAGGTCACCCGCGGGGGGATCGTCGAATCGGTTCACCGTGGCGCCTATGCGGTGGTGGACGGCTCCGGCCGCGTCATCGCCGCCTCGGGCGATGTCGCGCGGCCGGTCTTCGCGCGGTCGGCGATGAAGCTGATGCAGGCTCTGGTGCTGGTGGAGAGCGGTGCGGCGGATGCGGCGGGGTTCGGCACCCGCGCGCTGGCGCTGGCCGGCGCGTCTCACTCCGGCGAAGCGGGGCACGTCGCGCTGGCGCAGGAGATGCTGCAGCGCGTCGGGCTGACGCAGGACGCCCTCGGCTGCGGCCCGCAATGGCCGGCCGAGGTGCGCGACGCGGCCGCCGTCCTCATGTCGCGCGGCGCGCCGGGCCGGGTCCACAACAACTGCTCCGGCAAGCATGCCGGCTTCCTCGCCACGACCCGCCACCTCGGTGCCGACGTCGCCACCTACCTCGATCCCGCGCACCCGGTGCAGCGCGCGGCGAAGGCGGCGGTCGAGAGCCTCGTGGGCGGGGTGATCGCGGGCGACTGCTGTTCCATCGACGGCTGCTCGGCGCCCACCTTCGCCATGCCGCTGGAGGGTCTGGCGCGCGGGTTCGCCCGGCTTGCCACCGGCGCCGACCTCGCGCCGGAACGGGCGGCGGCGGCGCGCCGGCTGATGCAGGCGGCGATGGCCGAGCCCTGGCTCGTCGCCGGCACGGGCCGCCTGTGCACGGCGCTGATGCAGGCCGCTCCCGGCCACGTCTACGCCAAGACGGGGGCGGAAGGGGTCTACGTCGCCGCCTTCCCGCATTGCGGCGTGGCGCTGGCGCTGAAGTGTGACGACGGCGGCACCCGCGCGGCCGAGGCGCTCGTCGCCGCCCTCACATTGCGCCACGGCGGGCTTCCGGACGAGGCGGCGGCGAGCGTCGCCGCCATGGCACGCCGCCCGGTCGCCGACCGCAACGGTCACGTCGTCGGCGAAATCCGCGGCGTGGTGGCGCGCTGACCGGCCGCCGTGCCGCGCGCGGGGTTTCAGTTCACCGTCTGGATGATGTCGAAGCTCTCCAGCTCCGGGTGACCCATGTAGAGAGGCTTGTTGTCCCCCGCGCCGGCGTGTGCCTTGCGGAAGGCCTCCGAGCGCGTCCAGTCGAGGAAGGCGCTCTGCGATGCCCACACGGTATGGGAGGCGTAGAGCGTGTAATCGTCCTTCTCCGGCCCCTTGAGCAGGTGGAACTCGACGAAGCCCGGGACCTCGCCGAGGTGCGTGTCACGCCCGAGCCAGACGGCCTCGAAGTCGGCTTCGGAGCCTTTGCGGACCTGGAAGCGGTTCATGGTGATGTAGGACAAATCGGCCTCCCTCGGCGCACGCTGCCTCGGCGCGCGCTGGCGCTGCGGTGTCGGCAAACCTCACCGCGCGGGTCCACTTCGTCAAGCGGCGGCGGAGCGGCGCGAATGGTCCAGCTCGTCCCGCGCGAGGGCGACGACGAAGCGGGCGAAGTCCCGCCGCGGCACGCTCCGGGCGAGCGCCTCGGCGCTGTCGCTCATGGCGTTTCCCTTCGCGGGTCGGAGGTCAGGCCGAATGCGCGGCCGGGTTCATCGCCGACTTGGCGCCCGCCGGCGGGCTCTCCTCCAGGCAGGCGCCGTCCTCGGTCCGCAGGTTCTCGCGGATCACCGGCCAGCTCAGCCACAGGAAGAGGATGTTGAACGTCGGTGCGATGGTCTTGAACCAGGCCCACGCCTCGACCGACATGGTGCGCCAGATGATCTCGTTCGCAACCGCCATCGTCGTCAGGTAGACGATCATCCGCAGCGACAGGGTCCACCACGCGCCGTCGGTGAGGCGAAATCCGTCTTGCAGCGAGCGCTTCAGCAGGAGACGTCCCGTCAGCAGCCCGGCAAGGATCGCCAGCGCGCCGCCGCCGTTCACCACCGTCGCGCGAAATTGGATGTAGTCGGGATCGTCGAAGGCTATGGTCAGCGCGCCGAAAGCCGCCGCCAGGAGGACCATCCCCGCCGGGATGAACGGAAAATGCCGCTTCTCGATCCACGAATAGGCCGCGCTCGCCCCCGTCGCGACGACGAAGAGCAGCGTGGCCGCCTTGAGGTTGACGCCTTGCAGCGCCACGACGAATACGATCGCCGGGCCGATCTCGATCGCGAAGCGCTCGAAGAGCTTGCGCTTGTTCACGCGTTGCCAGGGCGTCTTGTCTTCCATCCGGTTTCTCCGTTCGGATGGAAGGAACGCGACCGGCCGGTGATCCGATCCCGTTTGCGTTTCGGGCCGCACCCTCATAGATAGCGGCCAACACTCGAGAGGACGAGAATGCCCCTATTTTCCCGCTTCGACGATGACGACGACGAGGACGAAGAGAAGCTGAAGAGCCAGCAGTCGATCCCTGTCGACAAGCACCTCTTCGACGCGCGGCAGGTCATGATCGTCGGCCAGATCTCGATGGACCTGGCACGCGACGTGTGCCAGCGCCTCTTGGCGCTCGCCCATGTGTCGAACGATCCGATCACCGTGATCGTGTCCTCGCCCGGCGGCCACGTCGAATCCGGCGACATGATCCACGATACGATCTCCATGATCTCGCCGAAGGTGAATATCCTCGGCATGGGCTGGGTCGCGTCGGCCGGTGCGCTGATCTACATCTCCGTGCCGAAGGAGCAGCGCTACTGCACGCCCAACACGCGCTTCCTGCTTCACCAACCCTCCGGTGGTGCCGGCGGTGCGGCCTCTGACATCGAGATCCAGGCTCGCGAGATCCTCAAGATGCGCGAACGCCTCGAGAAGCTGTTCGTCGAGGCGACGGGCCAGCCGCTGGAGCGCATCCAGAAGGACACCGACCGTGACCACTGGATGAGCGCCGAGGAAGCGGTCGACTACGGCCTCGTCGGCAAGATCGTGAAGCGCACGGGCGAGCTCTCCTGATGGCGATGCCGACCTTCGACGTCGCCGGCGTGTCGATCCCGAAGATCGGGATCGGCACCTTCAACATGGACGGCGAGCCGGCGACCTGCGCCGTCGCCGAGGGCCTGCAGGGCGGCTATCGCCACGTCGACACCGCCGAGATGTACGGCAACGAGGTGGCCGTCGGGGAGGGGATCCGCGCCTCCGGACTGGCGCGGGACGAGATCTTCGTCACCACCAAGGTCTGGCACGATCACCTGTCCGACAGTGCCATGCAGGCCGCTTGCGAGGCCTCGCTGAAGCGCCTCGGCCTCGACCGGGTGGACCTCTATCTGATCCACTGGCCGAGCCGCGACGTCCCGGTCGCCGAGGCGATCGCCGCGCTCAACCGCATCCACTCGCGCGGTCTCGCCCGGTCGATCGGCATCTCCAACTTCCCGACCAAGCTCATCGAGGAGGCGGTCCACGCGACCGAGGTGGAGCTCGCCGTGAATCAGGTCGAGTACCACCCGTTCATGGACCAGGGCCCGGTGATGGCGGCACTCGCCAAGCACGGCATGGGTCTCACCGCCTACTGCCCGCTCGCCCGCGGCAAGGTGCTGGAGGACGAGACCATCGCCGGCATCGCCGCGCGCCACGACGTCACCCCGGCGGCGCTGACGCTGGCGTGGCTGATCGGCCAGGACTCGGTGATCGCGATCCCCAAGTCCAGCTCTCCGGCGCGGCTGATGGAGAACCTCGAGGCGGTCGACGTGGTTCTGACGGCGCAGGAACGCGCGGCGCTCGACGCGCTGCGCAGCCCGGCGGGCCGCCTCGTCGATCCGGAATTCGCGCCCGACTGGGACTGACGCCTTGGGTCCGCTGGAGACGGTGTACGCGGTCCTCAAGCCGTCGAACGCCGTCTACCTTCTCGCCGTCGCCGGCTTTCTCATGCTGTTCTGGCGGCGCCGGCTGGGCATGACGGTCCTCGCCTCGGCGCTCGTCGCCTGGGGCGCGGTCGCCTACCTGCCGCTCGGCCGCCTGCTCGCCGAGCCGCTGGAGACGCGCTTCCCCCGTCAGCTTCCGGACCGGGTGGACGGGATCGTCCTGCTCGGCGGCTTCCTCGCCGGCCACGAGACCGACCCCTACGCGCTGGAGCTGGGCTGGGCGGGCGACCGGCTGCTGGTGACCGCCATGCTCGCCCGCCGCTTCCCGGACGTGCCGATCCTCATGACCGGGACGGAGGAAGCCGGGCGCACGCGGGCGGCACTGGTGGAGCTCGGCGTCGACCCGGCCCGGATCCTCCTGGATCCCCGCGCCACCTCCACCTGGGAAAACGCCCGCTACGGCTACGAGGTGATGCAGCCCGACCCGGCCAAGCGCTACGCCCTCGTCACCTCCGCCTCGCACATGCCCCGCTCGATCGGCATCTTCCGCCGCGTGGGTTGGCCGGAGATGGTCGCCGTCCCCACCGGCCGCATCACCACCGACATCTGGGAAGACGTCCCGCGCGACGCCGGCAGCGGCCTCAGCGAACTGGACTGGGCTCTGCGCGAGTGGCTCTCGCTCGCCGCCTACCGCCTGCTCGGCCGCACCGGCGAGCTATTGCCGGGCCCGGCCGCCTCCGGGCCCACCGGTTCGCCGTCGCCGTCGCCGTCGCCGTCGCCGTCGCCGCCGGGCGCCGCATCGGGCGCGGAGAGCGGGTAGCCGGTGGCGTGCCCGCAGGTTGCCATGGCAAAGCGCACCGCGACATAGTCTGACCGGCCCGGACGGGGCCGCCGTTCAACCTCAGGATCGTCCATGAAGTACACCATCGTCATCGGCAACAAGAACTATTCCTCATGGTCCATGCGGCCGTGGCTCGTGCTCGACCACTTCGGGTTGGCGTACGAGGAGGTGATGGTTCCCCTCGACATGCCGGAGACGCGGCCGACGATTCTCGAGCATTCGCCGGCCGGGAAGGTCCCCGTCCTGCTCGACGGCGGCTTCGCGGTGTGGGACAGCATGGCCATCATCGAGTATCTCGCCGAGCGGCACCCGGATCTTCCCATCTGGCCGGCGGAGTTGCAGGCGCGCAGCCGCGCCCGCTCGCTGGCGATGGAGATGCACGCCGGTTTCGCCGGGCTGCGGACCTCGTGCCCGATGAACCTCAAGGTCGTGAAGCGCTTCAAGCACCGCGGCGGCTCGGCCACCGCGCGCGACGTCGCCCGCTTCGAGGCGATGGTGCGCGACCGTCTGGCCCGCAGCGGCGGCCCGTTCCTGTTCGGCGAATGGACCGCGGTCGACGCGATGTACGCGCCGGTGGCCGCCCGGCTCACCGGCTATTCCTGGCCGATGGAGGGTCCCACCCGCGCCTACGTCGAGGCGGTGCAGGGTGAGGCGAGCTACCGCAAGTGGCGTGCCGCGGGCCTCGAGGAGACCTGGGTCCACCCGCGCGTCGACAAGGCCTGAGGCGCCGCGCACGGGTCGAGCGCACGGCGAGGGGACTTTCCACCGAAAGGGCGGAGACGACCCCTTGCCTCCACGCCAGGAAGCTCGTATATCGCGGCCTCTGGCTGAGGGCGCGTAGCTCAGCGGGAGAGCATTCCGTTCACACCGGAAAGGTCACTGGTTCAATCCCAGTCGCGCCCACCATGTCTCCCCATCTCCGAGCTTCCCGATCTCCGAGACTTCTCGTCCCGAACCGCCTCGTCTCATCCGCCGCCGCTCGCGACCGGTGTACGGCGCCGTGTCGGGCCGTCGGCGGCGGCACCGAGGTCAAACGAGCTTGGCGAGCTGCGTGATGATCTCCTCGGGCGGGGTCGGCTTCTTGATCACCGGGGCGGTGGGGTAGGACGCCCTCAGCTCTCGCTTGGTGCCGTGGCCCGTGTGGAAGACGAACGGGATCCCCCGATCCTCCAAGACATCGGCCGCCGGATAGGCGTCCTTGCCGTTGAGGTCGACGTCGAGGACGGCGACGTCGAACGAATCCTCCTGCGCCGCCAGCACCGCGTCCTCCAGCTGCGACAGTGGGCCGATCACCGTCGCACCCGCCTCCACGAAGGCCAGTTCCAGAAGCATCCCGATCAGCGATTCGTCCTCGACGAGGAGGACGCGCACGTTCTGAAGGCGAAGAGGGGGGGCGGTTTGGCCTGCCACGAGCTCGTCCGCTACAATGTCGATAATCACGCTTCCACCAGGTTTTCCGAGGGAATCTGAATCCGAATCAGGACGCCCTCCGGCGCCCATCGGCGTGCCATACGTCCGCCGAGCTGTGCAACCGAGGAACGGATCAGCCGGCCGCCGAATCCGTCGGCGGGCTCGGTCTTCGGCTGGCGATCCTCGAACGCGTAGATGAATTCCCGCCACTCCAGGCAGAAGCTGTCGTCCTGGCGGCCCCACGTGACCTCCACATGCCCGCCGGAGGGGGACCAGGCGCCGTACTTGATGGCGTTCGTCGCCAGTTCGTGGATGACGAGGCCGATCGGCGTGACCGCTTGGCGCGCCATCAGCAGGTCGGGTCCGCTCAGCTCCCAGCTGCGCAGCGCGTCCTCGTAGGGGGACAGCACCGCCTCCAGGAGGCGGTTGACCGGGATCGGTTCCATCCGGTCGCTGTCGATGCTGATGAGGTGGGCGGCCGCCAGCGCGTCGAGCCGCGCGCACAGCTTCGCGGCAGCCTGCCGCGCGTCCTTCTCCTGCTGCGCGCCGACGACGACGAGGCCGCGCAGCACGCTGAAGAGGTTCTTGAGGCGGTGGTTCAGCTCACGGTTCATCAACCGCACGTGCTCTTCCGCCTGCCGCTGCGATTCGATGTCGACGAACGCGGTGATCGCGGCGATGATCTTGCCCTCGTCGTCGCGCAGGGGGCTGGAGTTGAGCAGCCAGCGCCGGTCGCCGTCGGCGGTGCGGTAGCGCATCTCCTCGTTACGGGTGACGACCCCGTGCAGCAGCGCCTTGGCCGTCGGATAGTCCTCGAAGGTGTAGGGGCGGCCGTCCTCGTGCACGGCCTTGCCCTGGTCGTAGCGTTCCAGGCCGCCGGGGATCTGGAACAGGCCGGTCATTTCGCGCGCGGTGCGGTTGATGATCGGCGGCTTGCCCATCGGGTCGCGCGCGATGGAGATGCCGACCGGTGCCACCTCGATGATCGAATCGAAGAAGCTCTGTTCCATCAGCAGCTTGTGCTCCTGATCGCGCAGCTCCCGCTCGATCGCCTGGCGCCGTTCCACCTCGCGTTCCAGCTTGGCGCGCGCCTCGTGTTCGCGCGTGACGTCGATGAGCGTCTGCGCGATGGAGACGACGCGCCCGCCCTGCACCACCGGCGCCAGGTGCCAGTTGAGCCACACACGCCCGCGCGCCAGCCCGTCGTAGGGGAAGTCGACACCGGATTCGGCCTGGCCGGTGCGCACCACGCGTTCGAACGCGGCGAGGATGCCGGCGGGCCGCGCCTCGGTGACGAAGCTCTGCAACGGCATGCCGACCATCCCGTCCGAGGCGAACGGCTCGTCCCAAAAGGTCTGGTATCGCGGGTTGTGGGTGTGGACGCGGAATGGAGTCTGCGCATCGAACAGTGCGAGCCCGGCGGGGGATAGCTCGAAAAGTTCGAAGATTTGAGCATACTCGTTTTGGTGTTTCACCAACATTACTGGCGTGATCCGGTGAATTGATCCGCAATGAGCGTGCGAATACGCAACGGCGGATGACCCGGCATTAAACTGGATCAACCCTGAAAAACCTGCTCTGCCATAGGATCTAAAACAAGGGGAGAATTGTAATTTATCGTAAAAGTTGTGGGGTCTGCGAAACCTAGGCGAGCGCGCGGGGCGCACGATCCAAGGCTTTATGATCTATGCTGCTTTATTTCTGACGCGATCGTGATGGCCGCGCCTATCACTCCGGTTGGATCGATGCATTCTGCAGGGCCGCCCGACCGGATCGAAGAACTGGGGCGACACCGGGTGGTCCTCGGCCCCGTCGGACCGGCGATCTTCCTCGCCGGCATCGCGCCGGGCGACCTCGGCGCCGGCAACTTCATCTACTGAGCCGGCCGCGGCCCCGCCCGCTCCGGAATGACGAGGATTGCGCCGCGGACGGGGCGCAAAGTCGGCGCCGATGGCCTAAGGTCGGTGCCGGCGGGCGCTG
This sequence comes from Acuticoccus sp. I52.16.1, assembly GCF_022865125.1. Lineage (NCBI taxonomy): Bacteria > Pseudomonadati > Pseudomonadota > Alphaproteobacteria > Hyphomicrobiales > Amorphaceae > Acuticoccus > Acuticoccus sp. I52.16.1. Next base: position 4,485,741 of record NZ_CP094828.1, read on the forward strand.
GATGCGTGTCCGCGGCGGCCCTTCGCGGCCGGGCACCACGATGCCCGGGGCAAGGGGCGCGCACGCGTCGTCCGCCGGCGGCGTGTCCCCCGAACGAGCCGGAGCGCCGACCATCCGTCCGACCCCAACGACCCCGCCGCGCTTCTGGCCCCTGTCTCTCGCCTTCCGCGATCCGCGCATCGAGTGCCTGTTCATCGCCGACAACAACCAGCGCGCCGTCGGCCCGGTGCGTGCGTTGGGCGCGCTCTGCATCGCGCTCGTGGCGCTCCTTGCCGTGTTCGATCTCGTCACCGGCTCGCCGGCCGCGACGGCGCTGCTGCCGGGCCGTCTCCTGGGTATCGCGGCGGTGGCGGGCGCGCTGGCGCTCAGCCGGTCGCCGACGATGGTGCGGTGGGGGCAACTCGTGCTGGCCGGCTTCTTCATCGCCCTCAACGGCGGGCTCTACCTCTCGGTCCAGAGCTACGGCAGCCAGGTTCTGGCGATGATCCCGGCCTTCATCATGGCACTGGCGATGACGCTGGTGCTGCCCGCGCTCCTCTTCCGCCTCGCGCTGCCGATCGCCGCCGTCGCCACGCTTGCCTATGCCGAGCGCATGGTGATCTTCATGCCGGGCGTGACCTGCACCATCCCGATCCTCTTTCTGGTCTCGACGCTGCTGGTTCTGGCCTTCGGCGCCTACGCCTCGGAGCGGGGGCGGCGGGAGGCGTGGGCCACGCGCCGCGCGCTCGCCAAGGAGATGGCGCGGGGTCGCTGCGGGTCGGGATCCACACCGGACCCGTCGTCGCCGGCATGATCGGCGGTCCGCGGTTTATCGAGGACGCCCGGCGCGGCCCGGAGACCACCGCGCGCCGCATGGTGTCGACAGTGCCGAAATCGCCGTGACAGGCCTCGGCCCGACGGAGGTTTCCCCGCTCTCCGGCGACCGGCGCGTTGGATCTCGCACCGCGCCGGGAGCATGACCGCGCGCGATTACCTTCACTTACATTCGCTATAACTGTTTTTCGATCGGGATTTGTTTAAGATTTTGTCATGTACAGGGCAAAACGTGTTTCGATGCACCTGCTTATTGATATAGCCAATTGACAGGATGGTTAGGTGCACGGTCTATAAGACGAGCGGCTGGCGGCGGTCGTGTGACCGTCGCGCGCCTCTCCTCGGCCGAGCGCGGTGGCGTGCGTGGCGGTGCGCTGCGGTACGGCGGCCGCGTGCCTCTGGTGGGCGTCGTGCGCCGCGCGCGCTCGTGCGATCCGCGAGGACCGCACCCACGCCGGGGCGCGCCGGGGGCGGACGAAGGGACGGACATGGACGAAGACGCCACGATCGGTGACGACAACATCGTCATCGGCGACAACGCGGACACGGTCCGGGCTCAAGCCGGGAACGACACCGTGACAGGCGGCAGCGGCGCCGACCGGATCGAGGGCGACGCCGGCGACGATCTCCTGAGCGACGACGCCACCGAGGGCGGCACCCCCCGCTACAATTCGGCCGCCGACACGGTCCTCGGCGGCCTCGGAGACGATACGATCCGCAGCTACGGCGGCCCCGACTCGCTGGACGGCGGCTACGGCTTCGACGACGTCCTCGTCCTCGACCGCCGCCTCGACGGAGGTGCGCTGAGGACCACGAACGTCGGCTTTTCGGACCGCGTCGAGCCCTACAGCAACGTCAGTTTCGCCGACGGGACCGAGATCCGCAATTTCTCGCGCGTCGTCCTCTACGGCACCCGTTACGGCGATCTCCTCGGCCTCGGCGCCTCGGACGACACGATCTACGGCGGCGACGGGGCCGACACGATCTACTCCGGCGACAGCAACGACGTCGTCTACGGCGAGGCCGGGAACGATCGCCTCGCCGCCACGCCCATGACCTACGACACGCTCACCGAGCAGCCGACGTCGGACACGACGCTCAACGGCGGCGAGGGGAACGACACGCTGGTCGGCGCGGGCGGGGACGACTATCTCGTCGGCGGCGCCGGCAGCGACCTTCTCACCGAGACCGGCGGCGCACTGGGCCTCTTCGGTGACGACTACCTTTATGGCGGCGGCGGCGACGACGAGTTGCAGTCCATTCGCGGCGCCGACACGCTGGACGGCGGCCCGGGCTTCGACACGGTCTACTTCACCCGCTTGGGCGAAAAGGGCGGCAGCCTCTCCGGATGGACCAATCCGGCGCTGTCCGGTGGGGTGGTGGTCGACGGCGAGACGGTCGTCTACCAATTCAGCGACGGGACCGTCATCCGCAACGTCGAAGCCGCCCGCTTCGAGCTGACCAACCAGAACGACACCTTCCAGGGCAGCCGCCTCGACGAGGAGATCAACGGCGGCGACGGCAGCGACACGATCGACGGCGGCGCCGGCAACGACACGATCGACGGCGGCGACAAGTACGCCAACGAAAGTCTCAGCGGCGGGGCCGGCCACGATGTCCTGCGCGCCGGTGACCTGCCCGACACGCTCGACGGCGGCCCCGGCAACGACTGGCTGGACGGCGGCTCCGGCGGCGATCACTTCGTCGGCGGCTCCGGCAACGACACCTTCGTCGGCGGCGACGGGGCCGACATGGTCTCCTTCCGCGACCAGACCCGCGGCTTCCGCGCCGACCTCGGCGCCGGCACCTTCACGGTCGACGGTGTCGACACGTTCTCCAGCATCGAGCAACTCGAAGGCGGGCAGGGCGACGACACGCTGATCGGCACGGACGCCTACGATTTTCTCTCCGGCCTCGGCGGCAACGACGTCCTGAAGGGCGGCGGCGGCGGCGATGCGCTCGACGGCGGTGCCGGCGCCGACACCATCTATGGTGGCGCGGGCGACGACTGGGCCTACCTCGACCATCCGGGCGACGTCTACATCGAAGCGGCGGACGAGGGGTTCGACGCCGTCAACTCGCGGCTGGCGCGTTATACGCTCCCCGACAACGTGGAGCGGCTGAACCTGTCGATCGGCGCGTTCGAGGGGACCGGCAACGCCCTGCGCAACTCGATCCACGGCAATCAGGAGGACAATCTCCTCTCCGGCCTCGCCGGGATCGACTACCTCTACGGCGAGGAGGGCGACGACACGCTGGACGGCGGCAGCGACCGTGACGTCATGGCCGGCGAAGAGGGCGACGACCTCTACGTCGTCGACCACACCGAGGACGTCGTCACCGAGAAGCTCGGTCAAGGCGACGACACCGTCGTGTCGTCCGCATCGAGCTACACCATCCCGGTCAATGTCGAGCGGCTGCAATTGGCCGGCGCGGCCGGCGACGTCGACGGGTTGGGCAACGCCTTCGCCAACACGCTGGCCGGCAACGGCGCCGACAACGCGCTCTCCGGCGGGCAGGGCGAGGACACGCTCCTGGGCGGCGCGGGGGCGGACACGCTCAACGGCGGCGCCGACGCGGACCTGATGCGCGGCGGCGCGGGGGACGACCGCTACGTCGTCGGCATCGTCGGCGACGAGGTGATCGAGGATTACGCGCAGGGCTACGACACCGTCATCGCCTACGTCGCCAACTATACGCTGCCCCGCAACGTCGAGCGGCTCGTCCTGGGCAGCGGCAACAACGCCGGCTACGGCAACGCCGCGGGCAATGCCATCATCGGCAACGAGCTCGACAATTATCTGCGCGGCGAGGACGGCGACGATTCCATCGACGGGGCACGCGGCAGCGACACCATCGTTGGCGGCAACGGGGACGACACGATCGACGGCGGCGCCGGCATCGACTCCATGGTCGGCGGCGCGGGTAACGACCGTTACGTCCTGGGGCTGCCGGGCGACGTGGTCGACGAGAAGGCCGGCGGCGGGTTCGACACGGTCGAGACCTATGTCGACGGCTTCGTGCTGGGCGCGGAGGTCGAGGGGCTGGAGCTTGCCGGCCGCACGCTCACCGGCACCGGCAATGCCGCCGCCAACCGACTGACCGGCAACGCGCTCGCCAATGTCCTGAACGGCGCGGCCGGCAGCGACACCCTCGCCGGCGGCGACGGCAACGACACGCTGGACGGCGGCGCGGGGCGCGACGTCATGCGCGGCGGCGCCGGCAACGACGTCTACGTCGTCGATTCGCTCGACGACGTGGTCATCGAGGGCAGCGGGCAGGGGTTCGACACCGTGCGCGCCGAGGTCGCCAACGCGACGCTCGGCGACAACGTCGAGGCGATGGTGCTGGGTGCGGGCGTCAACGCCGGCAGCGGCAACGACGGTGCCAACGTCCTGACAGGCAATGCGCTGGACAACTACGTGCGCGGGGAGGGCGGCGACGACCGTCTCGTCACCGGCGCCGGCAACGATACGCTGGTCGGCGGCGAGGGTGACGACACGCTGGTCGGCGGGGCGGGACAGGACGTGCATGCCCTGCGCGGCGGGGACGACGTGGTGGTCTTCGCACAGGGCGACACCGGCCTCGGCGCCGCCCGCCGGGACATCGTGCGCGACTTCGTCTCCGGCGAGGATCGGCTCGACCTCTCCGCGATCGACGCAGACGGTGTGCTGCCGGGCGACCAGGCGTTCACCTTCGTCGGCCGCGCGGCAGTGCTGGGGACCGGCGAGGTCGGCGTGACCTTCACCGACACCTCCACCATCGTCAGCGCCAACGTCGACGACGATCGCCTGCCTGACCTGCAGATCGAACTGGACGGTATCCTGTCCTTGTCGGACCTGGACTTCATTCTCTAAGCCTCGCGCGGCTTGGCTTTCTCGGGCCTCTCCCCGGCCCAGACCGCGCGCGATGGGTGACGGCGACCGGGACCCGGCCCGGTGCGCCCGGCCCTTGAGGGTGGCACCGCGCTGGCGGTCCGGAGTGCCCGGATTCCGCCATAATTGGTCGCCGGGCGGCCGGTTTCCGGGGCGGGCGGGCCACACCGTGCGACAATCGATGCCACGGGAGAATTGCCGGCGCCGGATTCACCGAGCATCAAGCCTCGCTCCAGCAGATCATGTCATCGCGGCAATGCGGGGAGGACGTCTTTCCTCCACGCGTGCTCACTGGAGTGTGTGTCGTGCATTGGACATTGGAAACCGTGGCGTCGGTTGCGCCGAACGGCGCCTCGCGCCGCCTGCGCGTGTGGGCCCAGGCCTGCGCGACGACGGCCCTGAACCGGCTGCGGGATCGCTACCAGCCGGAGAAACATTATATGCGCGGTCCCGGCCCCGCGTGCCGGCGCAAGTTCGGCGCCCATCCGGCCGCGCGTCGCGGAGGCTGACAAGGGCGCGGCGCGCCGGAGTCACGATCCGTCGCACGCGGGGAACAGCGGGGTCGCGGCTCACGTTTTCCGAGTTAACGTGGCCGTTGGCCGCGAACACAGGAGACCCGCTATGCGCCATGCCCTTCTAGCCCTGAGCGCCGGTGCCGCATTGGTGGCTGCAAGCCTCAGCCCAGCCGCCGCTCAGGTGTCCGAGACCGCAGCCGGCAACATGATCAACGCGGACGGCGGCGAGATCGGTACGATCACCTTCCAGCAGACGCCCGCCGGTGTCCTCATCACCACCGATATTTCCGATCTGCCGGAAGGCGAGCACGGATTCCACATCCACGAGACCGGAAAGTGCGACGCGTCGGACGGCTTCAAGTCCGCCGGCGGGCACTACGCCGGCGGCATGAAGCACGGCTTCCTCGTCGAGGGTGGGCCGCACCCGGGCGACATGCCCAACGTCACCGTCGGCAGCGACGGCGTGCTGAAGGTCTCGGTGCTGAACACGATGGTGTCGGTCAAAGGCGGCGAGAACCCGCTTCTCGACGACGACGGATCGGCGCTGATGATCCACTCCGGCGCCGACGACTACGAATCGCAACCCGCTGGTGACGCCGGCAACCGCATCGCCTGCGCCGTCATCGAGTAGCCGCCGGCCTCGCCCCTCGTGCGTGACCTGCGCGGCGAGGGGCCGGGGCGGCGAGACGAGGCGAGGGCGTGCGACCGCAGCCGTCTGCGCTCCCGTCCTCGCTCAGGGCCGCGATCCCGCGCGACCCCGGCGAAAAGCGCCTGGGGCGGCCGTGCTACGCCGCCGCCTCCGAGGAGGGCGCCTTGTCGAGCAGCGCGGTGATGGCGTTCTCGAGGATCGCCATCCCCACATTGTTGCCGAGCGACATGATGCTTTCGGGGTGGAACTGTACCGCCATCATGGGCGCACTCTGGTGCTCAATCGCCATGATCGCTCCGTCCGGCGCCCGCGCGGTGACGACGAACTCCTTCGGCAGCGCATCCGGATCGGCGACCAGCGAGTGATAGCGGCCGACGGTGAGCGGGCCGGCGATCCCGTCGAACAGCCGCGATCCGGACTCGGTCACCAAGGTCGAGGGTTTGCCGTGCATCGGCGGGGCGAAGGCGAGCTTGCCGCCCTGCGATTCCACCATCGCCTGTAGGCCGAGGCACACGCCGAACACCGGCAGGCGCCGCGATTCGGCGAGATGGATCGTAGCCGTACAGTCGAAGTCGGACGGGATGCCGGGGCCGGGCGACATCACCACGATATCGGGCTTGATGCGGGCGAAGGTCGCGCGGTCGACCGGGGAGCGCAAGGTCACGACCTCCAGCCCGCAGCGGCGCAGGTAGCCGGCGAGCGTGTGGACGAACGAATCGTCATGGTCGACCAGAAGCGCGCGTTTGCCTGCGCCCGGCGGCGACTTGCGCGCTGCGGTCACCCGGTCTGCGCCCTCGCCGCGGATCGCCGCCCGCATCGCCGAAGCCTTGAGGACGGTCTCCTCTTCCTCCGCGTCCGCGTCCGAATCGGCCAGCACCGTCGCGCCGGCGCGCACCTCCGCCACGCCGTCGCGAATGTGGACGGTGCGCAGGGTCAGCCCGGTATTGAGGTCGCCGTTGAGGTGCACGAGCCCCACCGCGCCGCCGTACCAGGCGCGCGGGCTGCGCTCGTTCGCCTCGATGAAGGTCATCGCGCGGCGCTTGGGGGCGCCGGTCACCGTCACCGCCCAGGCGTGGGAGAGGAAGGCGTCCAGCGCGTCGCGATCCTGCAGCAGGATGCCCTCGATGTGGTCCACCGTGTGGATCAGGCGCGAGTACATCTCGATCTGTCGCCGGCCGAGGACACGCACCGACTCCGGCTCGCACACGCGGCTCTTGTCGTTGCGGTCGACGTCCGAGCACATCGTCAGCTCGGTCTCGTCCTTGGTGGAGTTGAGCAGCTTGCGGATCTGCTCTTCGTCCTCGATCGCGTCACGCCCGCGCTTGATCGTGCCGGAGATCGGGCACGTCTCGACCCGCCGGCCCGTGACGCGCACGAACATCTCCGGCGAGGCGCCGACCAGGAACTCGTCCTCGCCCAGGTTGATGAAGAAGCCGTAGGGCGAGGGGTTGATTCGCGTCAGCCGCCGCATGATCGCCGACGGCGCATCCGCCAGCGGGTCGCGGAAGGTCTGGCTCGGCACCACCTCGAAGAGGTCGCCGCGCTTGAAGTAGTCGAACGCGCGGCGGACGGTGTCGGCATATTCGCCGGGCTTGTGGTCGTCCTCGGCGGCATTGCGCTTGGAGGCGAGCGGGCGGGGCGAGGGCACCCGCGGCACCCCGTCGGTGCTCTCCTCGTCGAACAGGAACTCGTAGGAGGCGACCGTCGCCTGTTTGGCGTAGTGGTCGACCGCGAGGATCTCGTCGGGGAAATAGAGGACGAAGTCGCGCTGACTGTCGGGTCGCTCCAGCACCAGCGGGATCGGGTCGAACTGCAAGGCGAGGTCGTAGCCGAAGGCGCCGGCGAAGCCGAGCTGCGCGTCCTCCGGCGTGGCGAAGAAGGCGCGCAGGGCGCGAAGCGCGGTGAACGCGGTGGGCCTGCGCGACCGGTCTTCCTCGAACAGCAACTCGTCGTGCGGCTCGGGGACGATCGTCGTCACCACGTCGCCGTCGCGCGTCGCCCGCAGGTCGGCGGCGGTGAAGGCGGCCTGTGCGGCGGACAGCAGCGGCCGGCCACGCGGGTTGAGCGCCTTGACCGTGACCTTGCGTCCCTTGGCCTCGACCACCAGCGGTGGGTCGACCAGGGCGAAGTCCCATCGGATATAGCGGCCGGGAAACTCGTAGCTCGATGTGAAGACGCAGCCGCGCTCGTGGTCGAGCCGGGTGATCCACCGATCGAGCGCGGTGTCATGGTCGACGAGCTGATCGGTCCGGGTGATCCCGACACCGCCAGCGGTGGTAAACGTATATGTCATTGTTGGCCTCGCGGATGAGGCGCCCGGCCGTCCGGGGCATGCGGCGGACGCTGCCGCTCCGGGCCCCTTGAGTCAACGCTCCGGCGGAGATCGGCGTCGCGGCGTGGCCTGCGGGCCACCGCCGGCCGATGCGGGCGCGCGCCGAGGGGTCAAAGCGTGCGCATGACGATGTCGAGGATCGCCTTTTGCGTGGCGCCGTCGCCGTGCGCGGCCTCGACGTTGGCGTAGGGGATGCCGTTGGCGGCGGCGTAGTGCGAGAGCGAGCAATCGGTCTTCGCCAGGTCCACCGTCTCCACCATCACGTTGACGCCGGCCGCGTTCAGTCGCTGCACCTGATTGCGTACGGACTTGGCGCCGTCGCGGCTGGCGAGGATCACCATCGCGTCCTCGCCCGCCAGCGGCCCGGAGGCGGGGAAGGCCTCGGCCCCGGCATAGGGCGAGCGGATCGAGATCGTGCCGCTGCCGCCGGTCCTGGCCGATCCCCGGCTATTGGTATGGAGGCCGACGATCGGCCGTCCGCCCGGCAGCATCGCGGCGACGAATTGCGGGCTGCGCCCCGCCTTGCCGCAGGAGAGCCGCCCCCCGTCGAAATTGCGATTGGGGTCGATGCGGCCGTTGAAGCGCGCGCCGCCGGTCTCCACCATCGCCACCGTCCCGCCGTACCGCTTCAATGCCGCGGCGGCGGTGGCGAGGGCGGCGTTCTCGTCGTCGTGCGGCACCACGAAGAGGGGCCCGCTCCCATTGCGGAAGGTCTGGATCGTCCAGCTCTCGCCTCCCTCGGAGAATGTCACCGCGTCGGCGCAGGCCGAGCCGAAGACGGCGAGGTCGTCGTCGCGGTCGGCGAGTGAGGCCGGCGTGGCGCAGCCGCCCCCGCCCCCGCCCGCGGACCCACCGCCGCCGACGCACCCCGCGAGCAGCAGGGTCAGAAGGAGCGCAGCGCCCGGACCGGCGAGGCGGGGCGAGCGGCGGTGGCGTATCATGGGCGTCGTCCTCAGAGGGCTTCGGGACCGATGTAGCGGACTTCGCGTCCGGCGCTAAATCACGAATGGGACGGGGTTGAGGTCGCCCTCGGCGAGGCGCGGATGTCCGAACGCGACCGGCACGTCGTAGAGGCGGCCGGGGGCGAACCGCGGCTGCCAGTCCCGCAGCGTGCGCGAGACGACCTTGGCGACGGGGATGGCGAACTCGTCCGTCGTGAGGTCGACCACCGCGACATCGATCCGGCGGCGTTCCAGCGCGGCGAGGAGGTCGTCCCAGGTGGTGACGGAGGGGAGCGGCGCGCCGCCTTCGCCCTGGAGTTCGGGCGCGGCGAAGGCGTCGGTCGCCTCGGACCAGGCGAGGAGCGGGGGCGGCGCGGGGGGCGAGGCACCGGTCTGCGCGGCGCGCATGTGGGCGAGGCCGACTTCGCCCTGCAGCATCTCGAGCACGGCCGCGGTGACGGCCGCGGCCGTGTCGAGGCGGGCCGCGGCGCCGATGGCCGGGCGGCGCCCGTCCGGCGCGGCGGAGAGGGCGACGACGGCGGGAACGGGCAGATCGGTCTCGGCGAGGAGGCACCAGGTGCGGCGCCGGCGCCCGGCGATCCAGCCGGCGAGCGGGGCGGGGAGGGCCGCCGTCATCGCCGCCTGTGACATGCGGCGCGCCGGGAGGCGGTTGTACCACCAGATCGCCACCGCATCGCGCTCGATGCATTCCAGCAGGCCGGCGCGGGTGGCGGCGTCGAAGCGGGTGTGCGCCGCCGTCCCGGTGGACGTGCCCATAACCGGGGGCCATCCGCGGCGCAGGTCCTCGTCGACGAACGCGGCGCTGGCGGGCACCGGAAACCGCGCGCCGGTGACGAGGTCGACCGCGGGGAGGGCCGCGCTGTCGACAAATAGGTCGCTATCGGCGCCGCATTCGTGCATTGTAGCGCCGGCTTCGGCCAGCTGTGCGGCACTCAAGTGCCAATAGGCGTTTCCGGGGGCCGGCGTTCGGGTGCCGGGGGCGACCGGCACGGCCCGCGGGTCGTGCGGGCGCTGCGCCAGGAGGCTGGCCCGCTCGATCGCCTCGAAGATCGCCCCCATCTGGGCATCCTCCAGGGTGAGGCCGCGGCCGGCGGAAACGCCCCAGCCGTGCATCCAATGCGGCGCGGCTCCGGCCATCCGCGGCCGGGCGACGACGAACGATGCCGGACAATCGGCAAGAACGGCGCGAACCAGCGACAGGTCCGCGTTTTCGAGGTTCCCAGCGGCAAGGGGCAGACTTACGATCCGACCCAGTCGGGAATCACGTTTCAGATTCAAAGCGGACCGTCGCGTGAGGCATCGGGGCCCCTCAAATTGACATGGCGTCGATTGAGGTGTCGGATCGCGAGACGCAGTCTAATCCGCCACAATGCATAGGAGAAGGCATGGCGCGCATCCCGGTGAAACGGACGGCCATCAACACGATCGGCAAGGCCTTTGGCGAGGCGGCGAACGACCCTCGAAAGCGCGAGGCCTTCCGCGCCGACCCGGTGGGGTACCTGCGATCCTGCGGCATCGCCGAGGAAAGCCTCGCGGGTCTCAACGTCGTGCTGCACGAGGACGACGACAGCACGCTGCATTTCGTCCTGCCGTCGCGCGTCGATGCGCAGCGCCTGGAAGGGGAAGACCAAGAGTACCTCAACGCGCTGGGCACCGCCGCCGTCCTCGGCTGCTGCCGCCCGGTGATCTGACCCACACGTGATCTGCCGGACGCGTGATCTGACCGGCCGGTAATTCGCCTGGCCGGTGACAAGGCCGGCGCGGTTCCGTCCCCCTCGCGACACGAAATGCCCGCCCCTGCGAGACTCGCGAGGGCGGGCATTTCGTGTCGCGACGGTGCGGGCTACATCGCCGCGTCGACAGGAAGGCCCGCGCGTTCCAGCGAGGAGAACATGCGCCGCCGCACCGATGCGTCGCGGTGCATGTTGGTGGAGACCAGCCACTTGGACAGGGTCGAGCCGTCGATCTTGGAGTAGGGCTCGGCCTGACGCAGTTCGCGCTCGAAGCGCACTCGCGCGGCGCCGGCGGCCTTCATGTCGTTGCGTTCGGCCTGTGCGGCGACCATCAATGTGGCGGTGTGCATGCTCTCCGGCGCGCGGCGCAGGTACTCGATGCACTGCCCCAGATCTCCCCGCAGGTAGGCGATGTTGGCGAGGTAGGCATAGAAATAGGCCGGCGTGTAGCGACCCGACAGCGCGATCGCCTTCTCCGCCAGCGACTGCGCCGTCGTCACGTTGCCAGCGTAGGCGTTCGCTTCGGCCGCGGCGACGACGGTGGCGGCGGAGTAGGGGTTCAGCGCGACCGCGTCCTGGAAGGAGAGGAGCGCGGTGTCGTGCTCGTTGGCCTGCATGCGCATCCAGCCCAGCACGACGTGGTTGAACGGCTCCAGCGCGTCGAGGGCGATGGCCTGCAATGCCGCCTCGCGCGCCCGCTCCTGATCGGCACGCGCCAGCTGCGCGCTGGTCGGGATCGTCAGCCGGCGGATCATCAACAGCGAGCTGATCGACGAGTGGACCAGGCTGAGGCGCTTGCCTTCCTCCTCGTTCGCCAACCCCTCCAGAATCGGCAGCGCGGCCCGCGCGGACGCTTCGCTCCATTGGGTGAGGAGCTGGTAGGCCTCGAGCCAGCGGTCGAACGGCGAGGCGCAGGTGCGCGGCCGCTCGTCCATGATGATGTCCTGCTCCAGGCTGTTGATCGCCGTCGCGATGATCGTCTCGGCCGAGCTCCGATCGTCCAGGCACTCGTAGCTGATGCGAACGCACGACACCGTGTCCTGCCGCCGCGCGTTGACGCAGCGCAGGTAGATCGACTTGGCCCGCGGCTCGTCCCACAGCAGCAGGCGGTAGTCGTGGTCGAGCGCGTCGGAGAAGCCGACGCGGCTGATCAGGCCGTTGTCGCGCCCGTCGACATCGTCGCGATCGTCACGCTCGAAGCAGCGCACCGAGCGGAAGCGCGTCAGCTGGTGGATCACCTCCGAGTGGGCGAAGCTGAGAAGGTCAGGCACCGCCTGGTTGCCCTGGCGCGCGCGAATCAGCGCCACGTGCGGGCGGTCGGCGTAGCGTTTGGGCTGATAGTCGGCGTGCGGCTGGGGCAGCGATTCGGGGCGCACCTGGCCCGTCGCCTTGCGCACCGCGTCGACCAGCTCTTCGGACGGGGCGAGGTCCAATTCCTTCAGCGCGTGGGTGTATGTGCGCAATTGTCGCGCCGCCGCGGCGCGCTGTCCGTCGCGCAGAAGGAGGCGCAAGAGGCGCTCGTTGGCCTCCGAATCGGACGGCTCGATGGCGATCAACAGCTCGCACGCCGCGATTTGCAGTGTCAGCGGCGTCGTGGCCTCCGGCATGGAATCGAGCCGCTTGCCCAAGCACTTATGCGTGACACTGACGGTTTCGGCCCGAAACTGCGCGATCCACTCGTCGAACAGCGCCTCACCGGTTTCCAGGTCCGCCAGCGGGATGCCGCGCCACAGGCGGGCGGCTTCGCGGTAGGCCCGCTCGGTTCCCGCACCGAGGCAACGGTTGAAGGTCGCGAGGTCGGATCGGGTGGGGTCGCCGGCGAACCAGGCGTGCGCGCGATCGGACCCGATCAGCGGCGCCGTGACCTCGTTGGCGCGAAGCAGAGACAAGGACTTGCGCAGCGACGCGCGCGCGGCCTCGGCATCGTTGTCGCCCCAAAGTAAGGCGGCGAGGTGGCTGCGCTCGATGTGACGGCCACCATTGGCGATAAGATAAAGACAAAGTGCAGCAGATTTACGACTAGGAAATTCTACCCTCTCGGTGCCGATCGTCAAAGACGGCGTACCTAGTAATCGGATCTGAAGCCCGGAAGGCGTGGTCATCATGGTGTCGCGTACCGTTAGAGCTGAACACACCGCTGAACCAGTACAGTTTGGTTCAGCGACACTTGATCTATGCCAAACCGACAAGTTTCACGATGAAATCACGATGACATAATATGTATGTGCTGTCACGTCGGGTTGACGGCTAAAGGAGCTACTAAATGTCAGGTTGTTTTCAGGCCCCGCAGAATAGCGAACGCGTCACCATGCTCAACGACCGGGAGGTGCTGAGCCGCCTGATCGAGTACGCGCGGGCCGAAGCGGAGGGGGGCGGCGAGGTCATTTGCGCGCAGCTGTTGTCGGCGGCGCTGCTCGCGCTCGAGCTGTCGCCCGAGGACGCCAACCGCTGGTGCCTCGATCAGGTCACCGAACCGCTGAGGATGACGTAAGGACCGACCCGATCACCAACACGCCGGTGCGCGAAGGTCGATCCTCGTATTTGCTTGGAAGTCAAGAAAACGAGGGACGGAATGATTGAACAGATTCTAGATGGCAGCCTGTGTCCGGTCGAAATGACGGGACGTCGCGACACGTTCCTTGCGGACGTCGGCGCGCGGGTGAAATTGAAGCGCAACAAATGTCGTATTTCGAGACGTGTGCTGTCCGAGCGCAGCGGGGTGTCCGAGCGCTTCTTGGCACAGCTCGAGCACGGCAAGGGTAATATCTCGATCGTGCGTCTGAAGGCTGTGGCCGATGCGCTGGATACCTCGCTGGCCGAGCTGGTGCGCGACGAACGCGGCACGATCCGCGATGAGCCACCCGAAGCGCCGGAATGGCGTGCTCATCCCGGCGCGATCGCCGACCTCTACCGCCATGCCACGGCGCGCGACCAGGCTCTCGTGATCGAGCTGCTGGTCGGCTCGCGGCGCCCGGTACCGGCCTGATCGCGGCCCGGCCGTAGATCGCGCCGCCCGCGGTCGCCGAGCCGATTGTCTCTGCGCTTGTTCACGGCTATGGCTAGCGCGTTGTTGTAGAACGCGCGGCCGTTGGCAGTGTGACGCCCGATTGCGGGGCGATGGCAGGCAAGCGGCCGAAGCTCGGGCGCCCTGTCAGCGCGGCGGTTGCGACCGTCGGTCATCGCCGGCCCATGCGGCAATCTGGGGCGCCGGGCGATGGACGAAGCCAGTCTCGAACAGCTTCTGGGAAAGACCGCGCTCGGGGACCGTCGCGCCTTCGAGGCGCTCTACGAGAAGTCCAATGCGAAGCTTTTCGCGCTCTGCCTGCGTATCCTTCAAGACAAGGCCGAGGCGGAGGATGCGATGCAGGACGCATATGTGAAGATCTGGCGCTATGCCGAGCGCTACGCGGCCTCGCGCGCGAGTGCGAGCACGTGGATGATCGCCATCACCCGCAACCAGTGCATCGACCGGTTGCGCACCAAGCGCGCGCCCGGCGCCGCGCTCGATGCGGCCGAGAACGTCGCCGACGCGGCGATGCGGCCGGACCAGAAGGCGCTCGCCGGCGACGAGGCGCAGCGGCTGATCGACTGCATCAACGGCCTGGGCGACGCCGACGGGCGGATGGTGCGGATCGCATATTTCGGCGGTGTGACCTACAAAGCACTCGCCGAGCGTGACGGGACGCCGCTCGGCACGGTGAAAAGCCGGATGCGGCGCGCGCTCGCCGCGCTGAAGGAGTGCTTGACGCGATGAGCCTCAGCGACGGCGACCACATCGACGCCGGCGAATATGCGCTCGGCCTGGAGGCCAACCCCGAGCGGCGCCGCTTCGAGGCGGCGCTGATCGACGATCCGGAGCTGTCGCAGGCGGTCTGGAGCTGGGAGGAGCGGTTCCGCCCGCTCGCCGATGCGCTGCGGCCGCGGCCGGCGCCGCGCCGGGTCTGGCGCGCGGTCGCCTCACGCCTGTTCGGCGCCGACGAGCGCGCCATGCGCAAGGCGCGCCGGGCGATCGCCTTCTGGCGCGACGCGGCCTTGGTCTTCATGACGGTCGCCGGAATCACGGCCGCCTCGTTGGTGGTGATCGTCGTGCGGCCCGATCTCGTCGGGCTCGGCGGCGGCCCGCGCGCGGAGGACTGGATCGCGGCGATCGTCCGGCTCGACGGCACGATCGCGCTGGCGCGGGTCGATGACGAAGGCCGCCTGGTCGCCGAGCCGGTGCCCACGGTGGGGCCGGATCGCTCGGCCGAGCTGTGGCTGGTTCCGCCCTCCGGGGTGCCGGTCTCCCTGGGCCTCCTCGACGCGGTGCAGCGCTCTCACCTCGCCCTCCCGCCCGAGGCGTTCGACCTGATGGACGCCAGCGCCGAGTTCGTGGTCACGTCCGAGCCGGCCGGCGGTTCGCCCACCGGCCAGCCGACCGGCGAGCGCCTGGGCTCCGGCTCGCTGACGCAGATCTGAACGCGGCGCCTCCGTCGGCGGAGGCGCCCTCGTCTCATCCCGATTCGCTTCGGAACGGCGCTGCCGCCCGGCCGGTCAGCTCAGCTCGACGTCCTTGCGCGCGTCGAGGCGCCGGCGGGCGGAGGGGAGCGCGGCCTGGGCGTGCGGGCGGCGGTAGGTGCGGCTCATCAGCTCGGAGCGGATGAGAAAGTCGGCCGATGCTTCGTTGATGGCGACGGCCGTCTGCGCCAGCGTCGCCACGCGCCAGATCGGCGCCGGGTCGACATCGTGCGGCTGGCGCGTCACCGGATCGGTGAAGAAGATCAAGATGTCGATCGCGCCCTCGGCGATCATCGCGCCGAGCTCCATGTCGCCCCCCAGCGCGCCGGAGCGCACGAGGTCGACGCCGAGGTTGGTCTCTTGCAGGAGGAGCTGGCCGGTATTGCCGGTCGCCGTCAGATGATGGCGCGACAGGTTCCGCTCGTTGGCGAAGGCCCAGGCCACGAGCGCCGGCTTCACGGCGTCGTGTGCCGAGAGCGCGATGCGCTTCTGGATGTCCACTATGGTTTCTTCCGGAAGGCGTCGAGCGAGACCACCTCGGCGCCCTCGGTCGGTTTGTCGTCGTCCTCGTCGGCCTCGGGCTCGGGGGTGGACTGCGCTTCCGTGGCGGGGGCGGGGATGCCGGCGGTGCCGGGGACGACACCGGCGGGCAGCTCGGACACCGCGTCGGAGCCCTGGTTGGCGGTCGCCGGGTCGAACTGCAGCCCGAACTGGACGGAGGGATCGAAAAAGCCCTTCACCGCCGCGTAGGGCACCAGCAGCCGCTCCGGCACGCCGCCGAAGGAGAGGCCGACCTCGAAGCCGTGCTCGGAGACGGCGAGGTCCCAGAACTGGTGCTGCAGGACGACGGTCATCTCCTCCGGATGCTGCTGGCGCAGCCGCGAGGACATGCGCACGCCCGGCGCGGTCGTGTCGAACGCGATGTAGAAGTGATGCTCGCCGGGCAGCCCACCTTCCGCGACCTCGCGCATCACCTTGCGCACGACACCGCGCAAGGCGTCCTGCACCAGAACGTCGTATCGGATCAGATCGTCTGCCACGATCGCGCCTCCTTCGGTCCGGGATAGGTAGCGCAGCGACTGGCGCAATCCAACACACGAATGCAGGGAACTGGCGCCACCCACGACGATTTTCCGCGGCCGAGCGTCTCAGCCGGCTACGGATCGCGGCCGAAACGATCGCGCGCGGACACATAGGGAGCGGACACATAGGGAGCGGACACATAGGGGAGAGGGAAGTGGGGGCTTCTGTTGCCAGGTGCCTCCCGACCCCGCCTCCTACTTGCGGTAGGAGGACTTAAATTGAGGTGTCGCGCCGCTTACGCAGCGAGACGGGCCTCAGCATAGTTGTCATTCGCAACTACAAAGATGGCCCGATGTCGGTGGTACCATGCCGAGCGAAAAAAACGTCTTTAGACCCTCGTCGATCCTATTTCGCCCCCGCCGAAACGGCCCGCCGCGAATGCGGGTCACTTGGGTGGAGGCGCCGGGTACCGCCCCCGGGTCCGAAAGGCTTATTGCACGTCTCGTTTATCGCCATAGCCAACCGTCGCTGGCAGGATCGAATATAGGCGATGGCGCGCCCGAGGAGAAGGGGGGCGGCGTGCCGCGATGGACGCCGCGGTGGGCTGTGGGCAAGCCTGCAACACAGTGGACAGGGTGGCGCGCCCCCTTGAACCGACCCGGCCGGCGGCCTGATGTGTCTGCCCGGCGGCAGAGCGGCCCGCCGTTCGACCCAGACGCGGCGACGCCCGGCCACAGACGAAGGTGACCCGACGGTGAAAAGCTACCACGACCTTCTGCGGCGCATTCTCGGCGAGGGCGTGCGTCAGGCCGACCGGACCGGCGTCGGCACGCTGTCGGTATTCGGCCATCAGACGCGTTACGACCTTTCCGAGGGGTTGCCGCTGGTCACGACCAAGCGGGTGCACATGAAGTCCGTCGTCGCCGAGCTGTTGTGGTTCGTCGCCGGTGAAACCAACGCCGACCAGCTGCGGGCCCGCGGCGCGACGATCTGGGACGAGTGGGCGGATGCGGACGGCGAGCTCGGCCCGGTCTACGGCCGGCAGTGGCGCGCGTGGCCGACCGAGCGCGGCCCGGTCGACCAGCTCGCCCGCGTGGTGGAGCAGATCCGCACCGACCCCGCCTCGCGCCGGCACATCGTCTCCGCCTGGAACGTGTCGCAGCTGGACGAGATGGCGTTGCCGCCATGCCATCTCCTCTTCCAGTTCCACGTGGCGCCGCAGGCGGACGGACCCGGGCGGCTTTCGTGCCAGGTCTATCAGCGCTCGGCCGACGTCTTCCTCGGGGTGCCGTTCAACATCGCCTCCTATGCGATCCTGACGCATATGGTCGCGCACGCCACCGGGCTGGTGGCCGGCGACCTCGTCCATACCCTCGGCGACGCACACATATATTTGAACCATATGGCGCAGGTCGAAGAACAACTCTCGCGCGAGCCGCGGCCGCTGCCGACGCTCGACCTGTCGACCGCCCCGCGCGACCTCTTCGCCATCGCGGCGGAGCACATCCAGGTGCGCGGCTACGACCCGCACCCGGCGATCAAGGCTCCGGTCGCGGTGTGAGTTTGCGGGGCGAGGGCGCGGCCGCGTCGATCATCATGGTGGCGGCGGTGGCGCGCAACGGCGTGATCGGCCGCGACGGTGACCTGCCCTGGCGCATCCCCTCGGACTTGAAGCATTTCAAGGCGTTGACCCTGGGGCGCACGGTCGTCATGGGGCGTCGGACCTGGGAAGAGCTGGGCAAACCGCTGCCGCGGCGGCGCAACCTCGTCGTCACCTCGCGCACGATAGAGGGGGTGGAGACGGTGCCCTCGCTGCCGGCCGCGCTGGCGGCGGCGCGGGGCCCGGTGGCGCTGATCGGCGGCCACGCGATCTACGCCGAAGGCATGGACCATGCCGACGAGATTCACCTCACCCGCGTGGACGGCGCGCCCAACGGCGACACGGTGTTTCCGGCGATCGATCCGGCACGGTTCCGACGGGTCGCCACGGTGCCCGGGGAGAGGGGACCGCGAGATGAGTATGGATTCCAATTCGAAACCTACGTAAGGTTGTCGTGACCGGCTTGATTGCGACTGCGGTCTCCCTCGGCCTATAAGGGCACGCGCAGGGCGCGCGTTTCGCCGCGTTTGCGGAGAAGATCAGCATCATTATGTGCGCTTAGGGCTTCGCGCCCGGCATCAAGGCAGAGGCGGCAGAGGGAGCAAGAATGCCCTGGAATAACCAGTCGGGCGGTAAGGGCGGTGGTCCTTGGGGGGGTGGCGACGGCCCGTGGGGTAACGGACCGAACCGGCCCAACAACCCATGGGGCAACGGCCCGCAGCGTGGCGGCGGACAGGATCCGCAGAATTCGCCCGACCTCGAGGAGCTGCTCCGCCGCAGCCAGGACCGGCTGAAGCGGGTCTTTCCGGGCAGGCGCGGCGGCGGCGGGCCGGGGGGCGGCGGCGGTGGCCCGTCGCTCGGCGGCATCGGTGCGCGCGGCATCGCCCTGGCGGCGATCGTCGTGGCGGTGATCTACGGCCTGACCGGCATCTACACGGTCCGCCCGGGCGAGGTCGGCGTCGAGTTGGTGCTCGGCCGCCATGTCGGCAACACCATGCCGGGCCTCAACTACAATGTCCCATACCCGTTCGGTGAGGTCTTTACGCCGGACGTGCTGCGCATCCGCGAGCTCGTCATCGGCACGCGCGGCAACGGGCGCGGCGCCACGACCGACGTTCCCGCCGAAAGCCTGATGCTGACCGGCGACGAGAACATCGTCGACATCGACTTCAAGGTGCAGTGGCAGATCAACCGCGACCATCCGGCCAACTTCCTCTTCAACATCGAGGATCCGGAAGGCACGGTGAAGCAGGTCGCCGAAAGCGCGATGCGCGAGGTCGTCGGCCGGCGCAACATCCAGCCGATCCTGACCCAGGAGCGCCAGCAGATTCAGCTCGCCGTGCAGCAACTGATGCAGCAGACGCTCGACGAGTATCAGGCCGGCATCACCATCACCCAGGTGCAGATGCAGAAGGTCGACCCGCCCGAGCAGGTGATCGACGCCTTCCGCGACGTCCAGGCCGCCCGCGCCGACCAGGAGACCGCGCAGAACCGCGCCGACGCCTACGCCAACGAGGTCGTGCCGGAGGCCCGCGGTGAGGCGGCGCAGATCGTCGAGCAGTCACAGGCCTATCGCGATCAGGTCGTCGCCGAGGCGACCGGTCAGGCCGACCGCTTCCTCTCCGTGTACGAGGAATATGCCAAGGCGCCCGAGGTGACGCGCCAGCGCATCTACCTGGAGACGCTGGAACGCGTGTTCTCCAAGACCGACAAGATCATCATCGATCAGGGTGCGGGCTCCGGCGTCGTGCCGTATCTTCCGCTCGACCGTATGAACCGCGCTCCGAGCACGACCACCAACTCGAACGCGCAGGGGAATCGTTGATGCGTGCCGGTCTCGTCGTTTTCGCCATCGTCGTCGTCGCGGCGGTGGTGGCCGCGCTCAACGCACTCTTCATCATCAACCCGACGCAGCAGGCGCTGGTCCTGCAATTCGGTCAGGTGAAGAACACCATCCGTGAGCCCGGCCTCAATGTGAAAGTGCCGTTCATTCAGGACGTGATGATCCTCGACAAGCGGATCCTCGACCTCAACGTCCCGGCGCAGGAAATCATCGCCGCCGACCAGAAGCGCCTCGTGGTGGACGCGTTCATGCGCTACCGCATCCGCAACCCGGTCGAGTTCTTCCAGACGGTGAACAACGTCAACGAAGGCTCGCAGCGTCTCAACACCTTCGTCCAGGCCTCGCTGCGGGCCGTCCTGGCCGACGCGACCTTCACCGACATCGTGCGCGACAATCGCCCTGATCTGATGCAGCGCATCAAGCAGGACGTGGCGGCGCGTGCGGAGGCGATCGGCGTCGAGATCATCGACGTGAAGATCCGCCGTGCGGATCTGCCGGAGGCCAACTCCGCGGCGATCTATCGGCGGATGCAGACCGAGCGCGAGCAGGAAGCGCGCGAGATCCGCGCCCAGGGCGCCGAGGCGGCCCGCCGCATCGAGGCGGCCGCGGACCGCACCGCGACGGTGCTGCGCGCCGAGGCACGGCGTCAGTCCGAGCAGATCCGAGGCGAGGGCGACGCGAAGAAGAGCGCCATCTTCGCCGCCGCGTTCTCGCTCGATCCGGACTTTTTCGACTTCTACCGCTCGATGCAGGCCTACGAACAGGGTCTGAGCGCACAGGATACGCGCCTCGTGCTGTCGCCGGACACGGACTTCTTCCGCTATCTCGGCGACCCGCGCGGCGCACCGCGTCGCGGCGGCGTCAACGAGGGTCTGGCGGCGACGCCGCGGGCCGCCGCCCCCGCCGGCGAGGCCGAGCCCGACGGCGAGGCCGCGCAGGGCGAGGCGCCGGATGCCGGGGTGATCGTCGAGGAAGAGGTCGAGCCGCAAGCCGCGCTCGACGACGAGGAGAGCCGAGCCAAGGCCGAGGGCGTGCGCCAGCAGATCGAGGAGATCGCCGGCGACGTCACCGCGGTGGAGCCGGTCGTCGGCACGTCGGCCCTGTCGGCCGACAGTGGCGACATCGGCGCGGCCCTGCAGCAGGAGTCGGAGGCGACGGCGACGGGCGAAGACACCGACGCCGGCGGATCGACGTCCGGCGCCGTCCCGGCCGACGAGGCGTCGACCGAGGCCGCCGTCGACACCGCGGAGCCGGCGCCGTCGGACGCCGCGAACGCGGCCGCCGAGGGCACCCTGGGCGAGGACGTCCCGCAGGAGGACATCCCCGCGATGTCCGACCCCGACGAAAATGACTCCGCCTCCAGCGAGGCGGCCAGCGAAACCGCCCCGGCGGCCACGGATGCGACGGCGGGCGAAGCGCCCTCCGACGCGACGACGGCGACCGGGTCCGGCGACACGAACGCGGCGGATGCCACGGGCGACGAGGCCGACGAGACGACCGCTCGCGAGTGAGCGACCTCGTCTCGGCGATCGGTCTCGTCCTGGTGCTGGAGGGTGCGTTGTACGCTCTGGCGCCGGGGGCGATGCGTGGCATGATGGCCAAACTGACGACGACCCCGGACGATGTGCTGCGCGTCACCGGGCTCGTCGCAGCGGTGGTCGGCGTGGTTCTGGTGTGGATCGTAAGGGCCGCGTAGCGCGGCGCCGGGAGGAGCTTCATGAGCCTGATCACCCGTCAATTGTGCGCCGCCGTGACCGGCGCCCTGCTGGCGATCTCCCCGATGGCCGCCACGACCTATCCGGCGTGGGCCCAGGACCAGGGGCCTCGCTCCGTCGCCGACCTCGCCGATTCGCTGCTGGGTTCCGTCGTCAACGTCTCCACCACCGAACGCGTGGTCGCCGAACGGTCCGCCCCGATGCCGGGCGGCGAGGAGGCGGAGGAGGGCGAGGACGACGCCGAGGAGCCCTACCGCGACTTCTTCGAGGACTTCTTCGGCGAGGACGGCCCGCCGCAGCGCCGGCGCGCCCAGTCCATGGGTTCGGGCTTCGTCATCTCGGCGGATGGCTACGTCGTCACCAACAACCACGTCATCAAGGATGCCGAGGCGGTGGTGGTGAACTTCGCCGACGGCACGGTGCTCGACGCCGAGATCGTCGGCCGCGACCCCAAGACCGACATCGCGCTCCTCAAGGTGGAGCCCGAAACGCCGCTCAATCCGCTCGACTTTGCCTCCACCGAGAACCTGCGCGTGGGCGACTGGGTGATGGCGATCGGCAACCCGTTCGGCCTGGGCGGGACGGTGACCATCGGCATCGTCTCGGCGCGCAACCGCAATCTGCGCTCCGGCCCCTACGACAACTTCATCCAGACGGACGCGGCCATCAACCAGGGCAACTCCGGCGGGCCGCTGTTCAACATGGGCGGCGACGTGGTGGGCATCAACACGGCCATCATCTCGCGCTCCGGCGGCTCGGTGGGCATCGGCTTCGCGATCCCGGCGGAGATCGCCACCGCGGTGATCGACCAGCTGCGCCAATATGGCGAGACGCGGCGCGGCTGGCTCGGCGTGCGCCTGCAGAAGATCACGCCGGAACTCGCCACGAGCCTCGGCCTCGACAAGCCGCGCGGCGCGTTCGTCGCGGGGGTGACGGCCGGCGGCCCGGCCGAGACGTCCGGCCTGCAGACCGGCGACGTGGTGCTGAGCTACGACGGCCACCCCATCGCCGAGATGCGCGAGCTGCCACTCCTGGTGGCGCAGACCGAGATCGACAGCTCGGTCGACGTCGGCGTGCTGCGCGAGGGCGAGGAGATCACCGTGGCGGTGACGATCGGCCTGCTGGAAGAGGACCAGGCCCGCGCCGAGCCGGAGCTGGCGACGACGCCCGAGGCCGAGGCTGAAGAGCCGGCGACCGAGGCGCCGACCGCCGTCGACCCGGCGTCCGAGGCCAAGATGACCCTGCTGGGCATGGGCCTGTCGCCCCTGACCGACGAGCTGCGCCAGACCTACGACATCGCCGCCGAGGTCGCCGGGGTGATCGTCGTCGACATCGAGGCGGGGAGCCTCGCGGCCGAGAAGCGGATCTCGGCGGGCGACGTGATCATCGAGGTCGGCCAAAAGCCTGTCACCACGCCGCAGGAGGTGGCCGACCAGGTCGAGGCGCTGAAAGAGCGGAACCGCAACACCGCGCTCCTGACGCTGTCCAGCGCCAACGGAGCGCTGCGCTTCACGGCGCTGCGTATCGAACAGTAACGGCCGCGCGGCGGCGGCGAGGGGGAAGCATGGCGACGAGACACGGAGCGGCCCCGGCGATGCTGGCCGCGATCCTGGCGCTCCCGGCGGTGACGCCGGCCGCGGCGCAGTCCGCGGGGCGCTATCAGCTCGAGCGCTCCGGCGCCAACGTCCTGCGGCTCGACCGGGACACCGGCGAGATCGCCTCCTGCCGTGACGACGGGACGGCCTGGCAATGCAAGACGCTGGTCGAGGCCGACCCCGCCGACGGCACGTCCGCCGAGATGGCGGCCGAAAACCGGCGCCTCGCGGAGCGCGTCGCGGTGCTGGAGCGGCGCCTCGGCCGGATCATCGCGATCGCCGACGGCCGCGACGACGCCGCCGCGACCATCGCCGACGCCGAGCAGCCCGCCTTCGACGCGGCCAAGGTCCGGCGCGACATCGACGAAGCGGCCGAGATCACGGTCTACGCGGTCAACCGGTTCCGCGGCCTCGTCGAAGCGTTGACGGCTGAGGAGCGTTGATCCACGTCGAGACCCTGGGGGAGGCGCCGGTCGAGCGTATGGTGCGCGGCCGGGTGGACGTTGCCACCGACGGCCCCGGCATGACGGACGTGACCGCCGCGCTCTCCACCTTCGTGCGCGACAATGCACTGCGCGACGGCGTGCTGACCGCGTTCGTCGTCCACACCACCGCCTCGCTCACCGTCCAGGAGAACGCCGACCCGGACGTGCAGTCCGACCTCCTCGCCGCGCTGGGCCGGCTGGCCCCGCGCGGCGCCCGCTATGCGCATAGCGTGGAGGGAGCGGACGACATGCCCGGGCACATCAAGGCCATGCTGAGCGACACCTCTATCTCTGTCGCGGTGGCGGACGGGCGTCTGCAACTGGGGACCTGGCAGGCGCTCTATCTCATCGAGCACCGCGACCGCCGGCACACCCGCACGATCACACTCGATTTCATCGGCCGGTAATCAACGTAAAATTTAGACGCGATGATATTCAAGGTTGCTATTCGTGGCAATCCGTTGCTAGCGTCCTCGAAGTCCGGTTCGTGGGTTGAGAGGTCCGTGCCGATGCTGAGGCAAAGCCCACCCTTCCACCAGGGTGATCACGGTGATCCGGGAGGCGGTTCGGGAGAGCCGTACGACCTGGCGGACGTGGCTGCCGAGATCGATAGCGAGCTTCAGGCGGCCATCGAGTACAAGATCGCGACCAGCGGCCTCGCCGGGGTGGCGACGGTGCTGCAACTCCTCAACGAGGCCGTGCGCCGCCACGTCTGACACGCCCGGCCGCCCCGCCGCGCCAGATCCACCGCGCCAGCCACCGCCGCGCCAGCCCGCACCGCGCCGCGCCCATCGCGCTCGCCCCCGCCGCGCCGCCCCATCGCGCTCGCACGACCGCTCCCGCCCTCGTCGACATCGACCGCCAGCCGTGGCCGGCCACCGGCTGCTCGAACGCCGCCGGCTGACCCATCGCCCCCACGCCACGCATTCGGGGCGCCGGTCACGGCCGGTGCCGAACCCGTCCGACGCCCGGCGCCGATGTCGTCACGCGGCCTGAATCATAGCCTCTCGCGCTGCGTCCATTGCCTGTGCGGGGCGCCGTCGATGCCCTTCGGGCGCCCCGGTTCGGGCGGCGGCGGGGCGAGGGGGCCCGGCGTCGGACGAAGCAGCCGCGGTCTCAGGTGTCTCGGCTGTCATCCAACCGTCACCAGACCGGCACATATCCGTTAACTCCGGCGGATATGGGAGCACCTGAAACACGAGGTGCCCATGGCGAGTGTCCGCGTTGCGCAGCTATCGAAGACGTTCGGCGGCCAGAAGGCCCTGAACCGCATCTCCCTGTCCGTGGAGTCGGGCGAGATGGTGGCGCTGATCGGGGCATCGGGCTCCGGCAAGTCGACCCTCATCCGCCACATTGCCGGCCTCGTGCGCGGCGACAGCGGTGACGGCGAGATCGCGATCGGCGAGCGCGTCATGCAGCAGCGGGGCCGCCTCGCCGCGGACGCGAAGGCGATCCGCCGCGGCGTCGGCGTCGTCTTCCAGCAGTTCAACCTGGTGAACCGTCTCGCGGTGATGACCAACGTGCTGGTCGGCCTGCTGGGGCAGATGCCGCAGTGGCGCGGCACGCTCGGCCTCTTCACCAGGGACGAGAAGTCGACCGCGCTCGCCGCGCTGGACCGGGTCGGGATCGCCCACACCGCTGGCCGCCGTGCCTCAACCCTGTCCGGCGGGCAGCAGCAGCGCGCGGCGATCGCCCGCGCCCTGGTGCAGAAGGCGAGCGTCATCCTCGCCGACGAGCCGATCGCCTCGTTGGACCCGGCTTCGGCGAAGACGGTGATGGAGGCCCTCGCCACCATCAATCGCGACGAGGGGATCACGATCCTCGTCTCGCTCCATCAGGTCGAATATGCGCGTCGCTACTGCCCGCGCACCATCGCCCTGCGGGACGGTGAGATCGCCTTCGACGGCCCGTCGACGGCGTTGACCCCGGCCTTTCTCAAAGAGCTTTACGGCGAGGCGTCCGACGAGCTGGTGCTGCCCGATGCACCGCTGCGGATGGACACCTCTCGCGAAGGGATCATCCACGGCCCGACCCTGGCCACGGCCTGATCCACAAAATCGACATCACGAGGAGAAGCACGATGAACATCGTCAAGACGCTGGGCGCGGCCGCCCTGTCGCTCGCGCTGGCGGCGCCGGCCGTGGCGCAAGAGGTGAGCGAGATCAACTTCGGCATCATCTCCACCGAGTCGCAGCAGAATCTGCGCACCCAGTGGGAGCCGTTCCTGGAAGACATGGAGTCGGCCATCGGCATGCCGGTCAACGCGTTCTTCGCGTCCGACTATGCCGGCGTCATCGAGGGCATGCGCTTCGACAAGGTGCAGGTCGCCTGGTTCGGCAACAAGTCGGCCATGGAAGCGGTGGACCGTTCGGACGGCGAGATCTTCGTGCAGACCGTCGATTCGTCCGGCAACCCCGGCTACTGGTCGCTGATCCTCGCGCCGAAGGATTCCGAGCTGAACTCGCTCGACGACCTCCTGAAGTGCGACGGCTCGCTGAACTTCGGCCTCGGTGACCCGAACTCCACGTCCGGCTTCCTGGTGCCGACCACCTTCGTGTTCGCCGCCAACGGCGTCGACCCGAAGGAGTGCTTCAAGAACGTGACGAACGCCAACCACGAGACCAACGCCATGGCGGTCGCCAACGGCCAGGTCGACGCGGCGGCGAACAACACCGAGAACCTCGCCCGCATCGAGGCCAACAACCCGGCCGCCTTCGACAAGATCAAGATCATCTGGAAGTCGCCGCTGATCCCGGCCGATCCGATCGTGTGGCGCAAGGACCTGCCGGCCGACGTGAAGGAGAAGATCAAGACCTTCTTCGTGACCTACGGCACCGACGAGACCGCCGGCGACAAGGCCGCCGAGCTTGAAATCCTCGAGGGCCTCGCCTGGGCGCCGTTCCGCGAGTCCACCAACGACCAGCTGCTGCCGATCCGCGTGATGGAGATCGCCAAGGAGCAGGCCAAGGTCCAGTCCGACGACAAGCTGTCGGACGAGGAGAAGGCCGCGAAGGTCGAAGAGCTCGAGGCGCAGAAGAAAGAGTTCCAGGCGCAGATCGACGCCAACGACACGCAGGGCTGATCGCCCCGCTGTCCCTGCGGCAACGACCGGCGGCGGGCTTCGGCTCGCCGTCTTTTTTGTGAGGTTGAGATGAGCCAGACGGTCACCAACGGGACGGGTCCCTCCAGCCTGCCGCCGCGCAAGCTGGAGCTGCGGCGCGACTGGTCGCGCACGCTGTTCAACGCGGCGGTGTGGATCGTACTGATCGCGCTGCTGGCGTGGAGTTGGTACCCGTCGGAAATGGACCGGTGGACCTTCCTGTTCACCGACTTCGACAATATGCGCCAGTACGCGGCCGAGTTCACCGAGCCCGATTTCTCCGAGTGGCGCTACTACGTGCGCGAGATGGTCGTGACGGTACAGATCGCGGTCTGGGGCACGGCGCTGGCGGTGGTGTTCTCGGTGCCGTTCGGCATCCTGTCGTCACACAACATGGTGCCTTGGTACATCTGGCAGCCGGTGCGCCGGCTGATGGACGCCTTCCGCGCCATCCACGAGATCGTCTGGGCTGTGCTCTTCGTCGTCGCCGTCGGGCTCGGGCCGTTCGCGGGTGTGATGGCGCTGTTCATTCACACCACGGGCATCCTCGCCAAGCTGTTCTCGGAGGCGGTCGAGGCGATCGACCCGCGGCCGGTGGAGGGGATCCGCGCCACCGGCGCGACGCGCGTGCAGGAGGTGGTGTTCGGCGTCATCCCGCAGGTGCTGCCGCTGTGGATGAGCTACACGCTCTACCGCTACGAATCGAACGTGCGCTCGGCGACGGTGCTGGGCGTGATCGGCGCCGGCGGCATCGGCCAGATCCTGTTCGAATCGATTCGCGGCTTCTACTACGCGCAGTCCGCGGCGATCATCATCGTCGTCGTCCTGACCGTGTCGCTGACGGACATCCTGTCCCAGCAGCTGCGCCGGATGGTGACCTAGAGCCGCTGGCGTTCCGTCGATCTCGATCGAGCGAAAGGCAGAGTAGGTCGAAGAGCGGGGTGGGGCGAAGGGCGGGGTGGGTTGAAGGGCGCGAGCCCGCGGCCCATCATCGGGCGACACAAGACGCCGGCCGCGAGACCGGCCAGCCTTCGGAGGACCCCCCATGCCGCTCTACGAACTCAACGGCGTTCGCCCGACCCTTCCTGCGTCCGGTTCGGTGTGGATCGCGCCGGGCGCGCATGTGATGGGCGACGTGGTGCTCGGCGAGCGGACCGGCGTGTGGTTCGGCGCCGTGCTGCGTGGCGACAACACGACCATCACCATCGGCGAAGGCACCAATATCCAGGACCACGTGATGGTGCATGTGGATCCGGGCTACCCGGCGACTCTCGGCAAGGGGTGCACGGTGGGGCACCGGGCGATCATCCACGGTTGCACGATCGGCGACAATACGCTGATCGGGATGGGGGCGATCGTCCTCAACGGCGCCAGGATCGGCAACAACTGCATCATCGGCGCCGGCGCGCTGATCACCGAGGGCAAGGAGATCCCGGACGGCAGCCTCGTCGTCGGCACGCCCGGCAAGGTGATTCGCCAGCTCGATGACGCGGCGGCCGAGCAGCTCAAGCGCCAGGCGCTGAGTTATGTCGGCAACGCCGAGAAATTCATGACCGGCCTGCGCGAAATCGAGATGCAGGCCGCCAACCGCACGGCCGCCTGACGCGGCCGCGTGATGAAGCCGCCTGACGCGGCCGCGTGATGAAGCCGCCTGACGCGGCCGCCGGGTCTCAGTGCGTGGTCCAGACCGGCTCGTCGGCGGCGGCCTCGGTGAGGCGCAGGTGCAGTGTGCGGTCCGGCACGGTGCCGTTGACCAGCGACTGGTAGAGCCCGGTATTGGCCGGCGCGCGGCCATATTCGGCGAACGCGTCCGGGTTGAGGTCGTCCGGGCCGAGGCCGAGCTTGGCGGCGATCGCCTCGGCGAAGGCCTCCGGATGCTCCCCGAAGCCGATGGTGACGGGGAGGGCGGCGAGGTCGGCGACGATGCGGTCGATCTCGGTGCCGACGCCGGCTTTGCGCAGCGAGCGCATCATCGCCTCGGTCGATTCCATCACCGGCAGGATACGCTCGTCGATCGCCTCGCGCAGGTTGAACGTGTGCGGCAGCCAGTGGAGCTGGTGGCGCGCCTGCCGCTCCCAGGCGTTCCAGGTGTTGAGCATCCGCAGCACCGGATCGCCGGCGACGGTGGCATACCCGGTGACACCTTTCATCTTCAGCGCGTCGTCGAGCGTGAACCGGCCGCCGACGAGATCATATTTTTCCGGCGCGTCCGGCGCCTTGAGGTCCTTCATCGTGGCGTTCCGGCCCAGCCAGCCGACGCGATTGGCGCTCAAAGCCTTGGTAAATGCCTGGAACGCCCCGCGTCCTGCGGAGAAGGGAATCTCGATGAAGACGATCACGTGCGGTCCTTCGCTCGGGTCTCAGACTGGCCTGAGGTCATCCTCAGGTGCAAACACCGCCGATGCTTGTTGACTTTGGCGTCTCAGGCTCGCATATCGGCGCGCACGGGGCCGTAGCTCAGTTGGGAGAGCGCTGCAATCGCACTGCAGAGGTCAGGGGTTCGAATCCCCTCGGCTCCACCACTGAATGTGGCTCGATCGTGATCCCCGCACACTTCGTCTTCCCGGCACCGCTCCCGCGGCGTAGCGCCGGCTGACGCCATCCCTCGCCGCATCGCTGCGAATCGAGGCCGATTCGTGGCGGCGGGGCGGACCGCTCCGGCACTATACCCTTGATTGTTGGGCGGATGATTGCGCGCTAAGGTAGCCGCCTGGGGGCGGGCTGCGCACATGTCACACGGCGAGTGGAATGAGGCGGGGGAGGATGCGGCGGCGCCGTTCGGGCTGAGCGAGCAGGCCGTGCGCGCGTTCGACACCACCGTGGCGCGGGCCGTCCCGTCGCGGCCGCGGCGTGTCGAGGGGCCGATCGACCCGGCGCCCCCCGTCACCGAGTTTCCGGCCGATCGTCCGGCGCGCGCCGACCGGACGCCTCGTCGCAGTGCCGCCGAACGGCCGCATTATTGGGGACACCGCCAACGGGTTCGCGAGCGTTTCGCCGCCGGCGGCGGAGAGAGCATGCCCGATTACGAGGTGGTCGAGATGCTGCTCTTCAACGCGGTGCCGAAGGTCGACGTGAAGCCCCTCGCCAAGACGCTGCTGGAAGATTTCGGTGGGATCGAGCAACTCCTCACCGCCTCGCGCGAGGAGCTGGCGGCGCATCCGAAGGTGGATCACTGGATCGTCCACCAGTTCAAGCTGGCGGAGCTGATCGCGCAGCGCCTCGCCAAGGTCCGGTTGCGGGATGCGATCAGCTTCGATTCGCGCGACGCGGTGAAGGACTATTGCCGCACGATCATGGCCCACCACCGCGTCGAGCACTTCCGCGTCCTCTTCCTGGGGACCAAGAACGAGCTGATCGCCGACGAGGAGCAGGGCCGCGGCACGGTGAACCACACGCCCGCCTATCCGCGCGAAGTGGTGAAGCGCGCGTTGCAGCACAACGCGGTGGGCGTCTTCCTCATCCACAACCACCCCTCCGGCGACCCCACGCCCTCGCGCCAGGACATCCGCCTGACCGAGACCATCAGGGCCGCGCTCGAGACCGTCGGCATCAAGCTCTACGATCACCTCATCATCGGCCGCGGCGCCGAGACCAGCCTTGCCGAGCTGGGGGTGATCTGACGACCGGCCGGCTCAGGCGCGGAGCGTCTCGCCTGCGAGGACCAGCGCCTCGCGCAGCATCGCGTGCTCCTGCGGGGGCGTCGGCGCGGTGGGGGCGATCATCGTGTCGCGCGGGAAGACGCCTCGCATGGCGAGGCAGGTCTTGAGGCGAGCGTTGGCGCGGCCGCCGGGCGCGGCGCCGTAGATGGCGCGGGCGATGGGGTAGATCCGGTCGTTGGCGGCGCGCGCCGCGGCGAGGTCGCCGGCCTCGACGGCGGCGAGAAGGTCGATGATCGGCTGCGGCGTCACTGCGGCGAGGCTGACGATGGCCCCCTCGCTGCCGATCACCGCGCTGGTGAAGAGGTGCTCGTCGCCCGAACCCATCACGGCCACCTGCGGCGCCACCGCCTTCACCGCGCGCCGGCTCGCCTCGTAGGCGGCGACCTCCCAGCTCCCCTCCTTGACCGCCACGACGCGGGGGAGTTGCGCCAGCCGCGCCAACACCGCCGGGTGGTGGCTGATCCGGCCGGTGTTGACCGAGCCTTGGAAGAGCATGACGTCGCCCTTGGTCGCGGCGAGGATCGCGTGGTGGTGCGCCTCCACGGCAGCCGGGTCGTTGAAGAGGCCCCAGCCGTCGGGCGCGAAGATCATAATCGCGGCAGCGCCCAGCTCCTCCAGCGCGGCGGCGTGGCGCGCGGCCTCCGCCGCGGCCGGGACGTTGACGCCCACCACGATCGGCACCCGCCCCGCCGCCGCGTCGATCGCCGTGCGCGCGACGTCCCGCTGCCAGGCGAGCGGCATGGTCACGTTCTCGCCGGCGTGGCCGTTGACGAGGAAGCCGGTGACGCCGTCCAGCGCCGCGAGCCGGTCGACATGGGCGGCGAGGCACGCATGGTCGACGGTGCCGTCGGCGTCGAGTGGGCAGGGGAGCGCCGGCAGGACGCCGCGCCAAAGGGAGGGTTCAGCCATGGGTGGGATCCTTGGAGGCCGGCGGCGTGCCGACGAGCCGGTCGATCGGGAACAGCGGGAGGGGGGGCTCGCGGCCGAGGATGTGCGCGGCGAGGAGGCGGGCGATGTAGAGGCCGCTGGTGTAGCCGGAGTGGACGCTGCCGACCACGTACGCGCCCTCGAAGCCCGGAACGGGGCCGACGGCGGGCATCGCGTCGGCCGTCTCGGCCTCCAGCCCGGCCCATGCGCGGGCGAGGCGCGCCCCGGCGAGCGCCGGGATCGCGTGGCAGGCGAGGCGGATGTTGCCGACGAGCCGCTCGGGCAGCAGCGCTTCGCCGCCGCGGGCCCGGTCGCCGCACCCCTGCCAGCCGCCGCCGATGACGGTCGTCCCATTGGGGTACTGCTTCAGCGACAGGAGGCCGCTGGCGATCCCGACCACCGTGCGCATCACCGGCGGCGTGCGCTCGGTGACCGCGAGCTGGTTGACCAGCACTTTGATCGGCAGGTGGACGCCGAGCCAGGCGAGCATCGGCTCGATCCACACCCCGCCGGCGAACACCACCCGCTGTGCGTACCGCGTTCCGCCCGCGGTGCGGACACCGTAAGTGGCGCCCGGCTCGACCGCGAGGACGGGGGTGTGCTCGTAGAGGGCGACGCCCGCGTCGAGGAGCGCGGCACGGTAGGCCTTGCCGGTGAGGTAGGAGGCGGTGAAGCCGTCGACGGGGCAATGCGCGGCGAGGATCGGCCGGTCCGACAGGCCGGGTTCGATGGCCCGCGCCTCGGCGGCGGTGACGATGCGGATGGGGGCGCCGGCGTCGCGGCGCCTGGCCGCGCGCTCGTCCAGCAATGCCGCCTCCCGCTCCGTGAAGGCCAGCGACAGGCCGTCGGTGACGACGGTGCCGACGTCGTGGCCCAGCCATTCGCGCGCGCTCGCCCACATGGCGTGGCCCTGGAGCGCGTAGGGGATCAGGGCGACGCGCGTCATCTGCATCGTCAAGGTGCCGGCGTTGACGCCGGACGCCTCGCGGCACAGCCCGCCACGCTCGAAGAGAGCGACGCGCATGCCGCCGCGCGCCAGGAAGAGCGCCGCCGTTGCCCCGTGGATGCCGCCGCCGATCACCGCGACATCGTACGGCGGCCGGCCCGTGGGGGTGCGTGGCGCCGCGGGTGCCCCGGCCGGTGGGAGGGGCGGACCCACGGCGTCCGCGCCGCCGTCCTCAGAGCGGGGCGGGCGGGGGGACGGGGATGTCGTCATAGTCGAAGGAGCCGATAATCTGGCCGAGGGGAACCGGGCGGAGGGGGACGCGGCCGGTGAGCTGGCCGATGCGGGTGCGCGCGCGGTCGAGCGTGGCGGGGTCCGTGGCGCCGGTGAGACGGATCGCCATCACCTCGCCGGCGATGTCGCTGCACATCCGCCCCTGGCACGGCCCCATGCCGCAGCGGTTGAAATGCTTCATCTGGTTGAGGTCGTGGGCGCCGGCGTCGACGGCGGTGCGGATCGCGCCGGCTGTCACGTCCTCGCAGCGGCAGACCACCGTCTCGTCGGCGATCGCGGCGACCTGCGCCGGCCGCAGTGCCGTCAGGCGCGACATGGCCGCACCCACCGACCGGCCGCGTGGCCCGGCGCCGCCACCGCGTCCGCCGCCACCGTGTCCGCCGCCGGCGGCGGCCGCACCGGCGGCGGCGCCGGACCGGACCGCAGCCTCCGCACCCAGGACGCCCGCGCAGTCGCCCGCCACGTAGAGGCCCGGGATCGTGGTCGCGCCGGAGGGCCCGGCCACCGCGTGCCAGCCCCCGCGGGCACGGTCGAAGGTGTGTTCGGCGCGCAGAAGGCGGGTGATCTCGGTGCCGGGGGAGAGGCCGTTGCCGATGGCGAGCGCGTCCACCGCGATGGCGCGCGTCGGGCCGCAGGGCCTCCCACCGGGGTCGACGGGGCCGACCTCCACCGCCTCCAGGACCTTACCGCCATGGGCACGGCGCACGGCGTGGCGGTGCCAGACCGGCACACCCGCGCGCCGGACGGCGGCGAGCCAGCCCGCGCCCTTCAGCGCCAGGGCCGGCTGGCGGGCGAGGGCGGGGAGGGCGCGCACCCAGTCGGCCCGGCCGTTGAGGTCGACGATGCCGGCGACGGTGCCGCCATGTGCGATGATCCCGGCCGCCACCGCCGCCAGCAGCGGTCCCGCACCGGCGACGAGCGTGCGCCGGCCGGGCGCGGTGTCGAACGCCTTCAGAAGGATCGTCGTCGCCGCGAGGCCGACCACCCCCGGCGTCGTCCAGCCCGCGAACGGCACCACCCGCTCGGATGTGCCGGTGGCGACCACGAGCCGCGCCGCGTCGATGGAGACCGGGCCGTCACCGCCCACGCCGTCGAGCCGGAACCGGCCGCCGATGGCGAGGACCGACCAGAGCCGCACGCCCAGGAGCGGGACGGCGCCGCTGCTCGCCAGCGCCTCGCGCAGGGCGTCGCCGCGCCGGCGGTCCGGCCCTGCGCCTGCGGCACCGGCAGTGCTGGCCCCCGGGTCGGGGCGTGGGTCGGGGCGTGGGTCGAGGGCGGGGACGGGGCGGGGAAGGGCGGGGCGGCGCCAGATCTGCCCGCCGGCGGCGTCCGCCTCGTCCACCACCACGACGCGGGCGCCGGCCGCGCAAGCCGCGATCGCCGCCGTCGCGCCGGCCGGCCCCGCACCCACCACCGCCACGTCGACGTGCAGCGGCCGCGCCGTGCCGTCGCTCACGGCCGATCCGTCAGCGTGACGGTCATCGCGGGTGCGGCGGGGGTGAGGCAGGTCTGGCGCAGCTCGCCGTCGACCATCGCCACGCACTCCTGGCACGCGCCCATGAAGCAGAACGCGCCGCGCGGCATGCCGGCCGCGGGGCTGGAGCGCAACGCCACGATCCCCGCGCGCAGCAACGCCACGGCCACCGTCTCGCCCGGCCGGAACGGGATGCGCGCGCCGTCGACGTCGAGGCACGCGCCGCCGTCTCCGTCTCCGCCTCCGTCTCCGTCGCCGTCGACCTCACGCGCGCAGTCGGTCGGTTCGCTCATCATCCCCACGCCGGTTCGTCCGCCCGCCCGGCCCTGTCCGGCAAGGCAATTGCATGCCATGCAAGCGCGCTGCCGAAGGGACCGATCCGCTGCAAAATCTCGCCACGCCCACCCCCGTCGCCCGCCTCGCCGGCATGGAGCGCGCACGATGAGCCTCGCGCCGCCGGGCGCGCATCTCCTCGTCGGCGCGATGGACAATCATGTCCATGCCTGCCCCCACATCAATGCCCGCTCGCTGGACGTGCTCACCGCGGTGCGCGAAGCGGCGGACGCCGGCATGGCCGCGCTCGGCCTGATGGACAACTTCGCCAACAGCGCCGGTTATGCCGCCCTCGCGCGGGCCGCGCTGCCGGAACTGGCGATCGACGTCTTCGGCGGGCTCATCATGGAGCCGCCGGCGGGCGGATTGAGCGCGGAGGCGGTGCGCATCGCGCTCGCCTACGGCTACCGGCCGGGCGACGGCGCGCGGTTCGTCTCGCTGCCGACCCATCACACCCGCAACGTCGCCCGCCTGGAACGCCGCTCGCCGGCTTATGTCGAGAGCTGCCTGGCGATCCCCGACACCGGCCCGCTGCCCGATCCGCTCCCCGAGATCCTCGACCTCGTCGCCGCGGCCGACGTCGTCTTCAACACCGGGCACGTCTCCGGCCCGGAGGCGGTGCGGCTGGTCGAGGTCGCCCGCGCGCGGGGCGTCGGGCGCATTCTGGTGCCGGCGGCGCATTACGACGCGGCCACCGTCGCGACCCTCGCGGGGTTGGGCGCGGTGTGCGAATTCTCGTTCTTCGCCGTCTCCCACGCCACGCGCATCGGCCTCACCCATGTCGACGCGGCGGCGCACGCGGTGCCGTTCGTCCACCCGGCCGAGATCGCGGCGTCGATCGCGGCGGCGGGGCCGGAGCGGGCGATCCTCTCCTCGGACTGCGGCGTCGGCGTGCTGCCGCGGCCGGTGGAGGGGCTGCGCGAGTTCCTGGTTCTGCTGGGCCATTGCGGTGTCGCCGAGGCGGACTGCGTCACCATGGTCGCCACGACCCCGAAGCGCCTCTTCAAGGTCGGCGCGCGCGGCTGATCCGTCCCATTGCCGCGAGCGGTGCGGGGCGGGTGCTTGTGTTGTCGCCCGCGCGGCGCCACGTTGGTCGGCAAAAGATCAACTTAGGGGGGAAGTGATGGGTCTGACGGAGGATCAGGTCGCGCACTATCGGCGCGAGGGTTACGTGTTCCCGGTCGAGGTGATGAGCCGGGCGGAGGCGGCCTCCTACCGCGCCAGGCTCGAAGCGTTCGAGCGGGACAACGGCGGGCCGATCGCCGGCAACATGCGCCACAAGTCGCACCTGTTGTTCACCTGGGCCAACGAGATCGCCCACAATCCGCGCATCGTCGACGCCGTGGCGTCGATCCTCGGGCCGGACGTCCTGCTCTGGGGCTCGTCCTTCTTCATCAAGGAGCCGAAGACGACCGCGTTCGTCTCCTGGCACCAGGACGCGACCTACTGGGGGCTCGACGGGTCGGATGTCGTCACCGCCTGGGTGGCGTTGGCGGATGCACCGGTCGAATCGGGTGCGATGACCTTCTGGCCGCGCAGCCATCAGCAGCTCCAGCTTCCCCACAAGGACACCTTCGCCGACGACAACCTCCTGTCGCGCGGGCAGGAGATCGCCGTCGAGGTGCCGCAGGACGAGGGCGTCGCCGTCCCGCTGAAGTCGGGTGAGATGAGCCTGCACCACGTGCTCCTGGTGCATGGGTCGAAGGCCAACACCACGGCGGATCGGCGCATCGGCTTCGCGCTGCGCTACATCCCGACGCGTCTCGCCCAGACCAAGGCCGAGGACTGGGCGATGCTCGTCCGCGGCAAGGACACCTACGGCCACTTCCAGCTCGAGCCGCAACCGGTCGCCGATCTCGACGACGCCGCACGCGCCGCGCACGCCCGCTCGATGGGCGCGCAGGTGGCCGCGCTGTACGAAGGCACCGACCGCACGGCGTTCCGAGCGTGATCCTGCCGCCGGGCACCGAGGTCACCGCGGATGGAACGCTCTACGTTCCGGCCCAGGGCAGCCCCGCCGATCTGGCCGAGATCGAGGCGATCGGCGGGCAGAGCGTGCTGTGCGCATTGCGGGCGGCGATGGTCCGCGTCGGGCCGGACACCGTGGCGCTGGAGGATGGCGACCGTCGCCGGCTGACCTACCGGGAACTGGTGCGCGCCGCGGCGGCGATGTCGCGCGTGTTGCGCCGCGCGGTGCCGCGGGACGCGCACACGGTGGCGATCATGCTGCCGTCGAGCGCGGCGGCGGCGGTGGCCTACTACGCGGTGCTGGCCGCGGGGCTGCGCCCGGCGATGCTCAACTTCACCGCCGGCGAGGGGACGATCCGCCACGCGTTGACGGCCTGCGGGGCCTCCGCGGTGTTGACGGCCGAGCGCTTCCTCGAGATCGCCGATCTGAAGCCGCTGGCGGAAAGCCTCTCCTACACCGCCCCCGTGCTGGCGCTGGAGGAGCTGCGCGGCCGCCTGCGGCTGAGCGACAAGGCGTTCGCCGCCGCCGCGCATCCGCTCGGCCTGCTGCCGCGCCCCCAGCCGGACGACACGGCGGCGGTGATCTTCACCTCCGGCTCGGAGGGGCTGCCGAAGGGGGTGGTGCTGTCGCACCGCAACCTCCTGTCCAACTGCGCCCAGGTGCACCGCCATCTGCCGCTGTCGGTGGTGAAGGTGTTCTTCAATCCGTTGCCGGTGTTCCATTCCCTGGGCCTCGGCCCCGGCATGATCCTGCCGCTCACCTTCGGCATCAAGCTGGCGCTGCACCCGTCACCGCTGCGCATCAAGGAGGTGACGCAGCGGATCGCCGACACCAAGGCCAACGTGCTTCTGACGACCGACACCTTCCTGCGCCAGTACGCGCGGGTGGGGGCGGACGGCTCGCTCTCGACCTTGCAATTCGCCGTGTGCGGGGCCGAGCGGGTGCGGCCGGAGACGCGCGACCTGGTGCGCTCGCGCTTCGGGTTCGAGGTGGTCGAGGGGTACGGCGTGACCGAGGCGAGCCCGGTGATCGCCGTCAACCACCCGGAGGAGGTGCGCGACGGGACCGTCGGCCGCATCGTCCCGTCCCTGGAGGCGCGGCTCGACCCGGTGCCGGGCCTCGGCGACGGCTGGCGCCTGCACGTGCGCGGTCCCAACGTGCTGAAGGGCTACCTCGGCGACGAGGGAGAGCTGACGCCGCCGGTCGACGGCTGGCACGACACCGGCGACGTCGCCGCGTTCGAGGACGGCTACCTGACGATCCGCGGCAGGCTGAAGCGGTTCGCCAAGATCGCCGGCGAGATGACGTCGCTGGTGACGGTGGAGAACCTCGCCGGCGCGGCCTGGCCGGACCATGCGCATGCCGCCGCCGCCGTGGCGGGCGGGCGCAAGGGCGACACGATCGTCCTCCTCACCGAATATTCGGCGCCGTCGCGCGAGGCGCTGCAAGCCGAGCTGCACCGCAAAATGCTGCCCGAGCGCTACCTGCCGGCGCGCATCTACCAGGTCGAGGCGATCCCGCTGCTGGGGACCGGCAAGCTCGATACGGTCGCCGCCACGCGCCTCGCCGAGGAGCTGGTGCACGCCGAGGACGCGGGCGTGCCACGCCCCGTCCCCGCGCCGCCCGCCACCACCGAGGGGCTCGGCGCGGCGGGCCTCGCCGCACCCGCCGGCGAGGGGGAGCGGTGCCTCCCCGTGTCCGGGTCGCGCCCGTCGACCCCGCCCGCGGCCTGACGCCGGGCTACGACGTCAGGCGCATGTAGAGGATCGGCAGGCGCTGCGGCAGCTGCTCCACCCGCGCGATGGGAAGGACGTTGCGCGCGCCGAAGATCTTGGCGTGCGCGGCGTCGGCGCCGGAGTCGAGCGCGATGCAGAAGGCGTCGATCCCTTGCGCGGCGAGGCTCTGCACCGCGCGGCGTGCATCCTCGACGAGGTAGCGGGGGTCGGGGCAGTCGATGTCGGAGGGCTCGCCGTCCGACAGCACCAGCACCAGGCGGCGGTGCGTCGCCTGGGCGGCGAGGTCGCGTCCGGCGTGACGCAGCGCGGCGCCGAGGCGGGTGGAGTAGCCCGGCGCGAGGCCGGCCAGCGCCTCGCGCGCCCGCCCGCCATAGTCCTCGGTGAAGTCCTTCAGGCGCGTGTAGCGCACGTCCTCGCGCGTGTCGGAGGCGAAGGCGGCGAGGGCGAAGGCATCGCCGAGGCCGTCCATCGCCTCGGCCAGCAGGAGCGTCGCGTCGCGCTCCATGTCGAGCACGGACGTCGTGGCGCCCTTCACCCGGTCGCGGGTGGATTGCGAGGTGTCCACCAGGACCAGCACCGAGAGGCTGCGTTGGCGCCGCGCGGTCGTCTGGTAGACGCGTTCGTCCGGGGTCGAGCCGGTGCGCCGGTCGATCGCGGCGTCCAGCACGGCGTCGAGGTCCAGCGCCTCGCCCTCGATCCGGCGCTTCAGCCGCTCCGGCCGGCCGACGCGCGCGGTCTTGATGAGCGCCTCGATGCGTCGGCGCACGGCGTGGTGGCGCTCCAAGATCGCGGTGACCGTCCGCGCCGAACCGAGCCGCGGTGCGTATTCCTTGACCGTCACCCAGTCCGCCCGCTCGCGGCCGACCTGGTAGTCATACTCCGGGTAACGCGCGACGGGGACGCCGGCGGCCGGGTCTGGGTCGGCGAGGCGCACGCTGGTGTGGCCCTCGTCCGCCTCCTCGGGGCGGTCGCGGTCGGCCGCGCCCTCGTCCTCGCGCGTCTGGCGGATCGTCACGGCCTCGACGATCACCTCCGCCTCTTCATCTTCGGGCGGCGCCTCGCCGAAGTCCCACAGGCCGAGATTGTCGTCCCGGTAGGGCGGCTCGACGACGTAGGTCTTGGCGTTGAACTGGACCCGCATCTGCCCCAGGTCGTTGCCCAGCACGTTGCCGATCCGGCGCGAGATCGCCGGGTCCTCCATCCGCTCCGCCGCGGCGTGGAAGAGGTCACGGCCCTTGCGCACCCACCCGTCGCGGTCCTCGAAGTCGGGGTCGATGAGGGCGCGCGCCAAGCGGGCGAAGAGGGACGGCGCGGTCGCCGGGCCGGACGGGTGGGCGATGTGGAAGGGGAGCCACAGGCGCTTCAGACCCGGCAGCTCGCGCATCGCCAGCGCCTCCACGCGCGCGTCCTCGATCAGCGAAACGACGGCGACCTGCATCGGCTTCAGCTGACCGACCGGAAAGCGCGCGCCAGTGAAGCGGATGTGCGCGCCGACGTGGGCGAGCGCTGCGCGGAAGACGTCCTGCGCCGCCTCGCCGCGGTAGCCGGGGAAGGTCGGCGGCATGCGGATGAGACCTTCCGCGAAGCCGGGGCGCCGCCGCTGCGGCTCGGGCGCGCCGGGGGCCGGCTCGCGGATCGGGACGTGCACGTCGAAGAGGGCGCAGAGGTAGGCCTTCAGCCGCCTCTCGTGGTCGGCGAAGACGACCTCGCCGGCCTCGCGAGCCAGCCAGCGCGCGGCCTCCGGGCGATCGAACGAGAAGAAGGCGGCGCGGCGCTCGGTGTCGCCGCCCGCCTCGCGCACGCCCGCCAGCAGCCACGCCTCCAGGCCGGAGAGATCGAGCGTGCCGAGCAGCGTCGCCATCCGCTCGCCGACCGCGGCGACGGAATCCGGCGCCATCGCCGCGAAGCGCTGCATCAGCCCCAGCCAGGAGCGGAAGCGCAGCGGGTCGGCGAACCGCCGCGCCGCATCGCCGGCGGCGTCGGCGACGCGCTCGCCCGAGCGCCGGCCCGCTTTGACGACGACCGCCGAGACCGTGTCGGCCATCTCGATCGCCGGCTCGGGGCCGACGGCCGCGGCGACCTCGGCGGCCGCGCGCTCGTAGGCGGCCACGAGGGAGGCGCCGTAGCCGGCCCCGTCCAGCTTGCGCACCGCGCGCAGGTAGGGCGCCAGGAACGGCGGCGCGAACGCGGCGGGTGCAGCCGGCGGTGCCTGCGGTGTGCCGACCACCTTCAGGAACGGCGCCCTCCCGGCCACGGCTCAGACGGCGGCGCGGATCACGGACGCCAGCGCGTCGCGGATGTCCGGATCGTCGGTGATGGGGGTGACGAGGGCGATCTGGCACGCCTCGCCGAACGGCACCCCGTGGCCGGTGAGCTTGCCGGCGTGGATCAGCATCCGCGTCGACGCGCCTTCCTCCAGCCCGTGCCCCTTCAGGTTGCGCGAGCGGGCGGCGATGGTGACGAGCTGGTCGGCCACCTTCCGCTCGACCCCCGCCTCCGCGACGATGATCGCCGCCTCGGCCGCGCTGTCGGGATAGGCGAAGTCGATCGCGCAGAAGCGCTGCTTGGTGCTCTCCTTGAGGTCCTTGAGCACCGACTGGTAGCCCGGATTGTAGGAGATCACGAGCTGGAAGTCGGGGTGCGCCTTCACCAGCTCCTTCTTCTTCTCCAGCGGCAGGATGCGCCGGTCGTCGGTCAGCGAGTGGATGACGACGGTGGTGTCCTGCCGCGCCTCGACGATCTCGTCGAGGTAGCACACGGCACCCTCGCGCACCGCCGTCGTCAGCGGCCCGTCGTGCCAAACGGTCGTGTCGCCCTCCAGCAGGAAGCGGCCGACGAGGTCGGACGCGGTCATGTCCTCGTGGCACGACACGGTGACGAGCGGCCGGTCGAGCCGCCAGGCCATGTGCTCGATGAAGCGCGTCTTGCCGCAGCCGGTGGGGCCCTTCAGCATCATCGGCAGCCGCACGGCGTAGGCGGCCTCGAAGAGGCGCACCTCGTTGCCGGCGGGGCTGTAGTAGGGCTCCTCGGTGATGCGGTAGGCATCGAGCGCCATCGGCGGCCTCCTCTTGCGGGGGTGGGGGCCGGCACCGCGCGGCGCCGGCGGATCCGTCAGCGGTGCGCGGCGGTCTTCTGGTTGGGGATGCCGTCCATCGGGCATTCGTCGGTGCCGACGGTGGTGCGGGTCATCGCCTCGACCATCTCGCGGGTGCCCTCCGGATCGGTGGTCCACTTGGTGTAGAAGTCGAACGGGCAGGCCGCGAGGCCCTTGTCGCCGTCGCCAGAGTTGATCATGCCGGTGTAGCCGCGGTGCAGCAACTTGAAGAGGTGGTTCTGCGACTGCCCGTTGCGGCGCGCGTCGCGGATCGCCGAGACCGACATCTGCGCATACTGGATGCCGTTCTCCTCGGTGCCGCATTCGCCCAGCGAGCGCCCGTCGAAGCCCACCAGCGCCGAGTGGCCGAAGTAGGAGTAGACCCCGTCGAAGCCGGTGGCGTTGGCCACCGCGACGTAGGTGTTGTTGGCCCACGCCATCGCCTTGGCCATGGTGATCTGCTGTTCTTTGGCGGGGTACATGTACCCCTGGCAGCGCACGATCAGCTCGGCCCCCTTCATCGCGCAGTCGCGCCAGATTTCGGGGTAGTTGCCGTCGTCGCAGATGATCAGCGAGATCTTCATGCCCTTCGGCCCGTCCGAGACGTAGGTGCAGTTGCCGGGATACCAGCCCTCGATCGGCACCCACGGCATGATCTTGCGGTACTTCTGGACGATCTCGCCCTTGTTGTTCATCAGGATGAGCGTGTTGTACGGCGCCTTGTTCGGGTGCTCCTCGTGCCGCTCGCCGGTGAGGGAGAAGACGCCCCACACGTTCGCCGCGCGGCAGGCGGCGGCGAAGATGTCCGTCTCGTCGCCCGGGCAGGACGAGGCGGTCTCGTACATCTCCTTCTCGTCGTACATGATGCCGTGGGTCGAGTATTCGGGGAAGATCACGAGGTCCATGCCCGGCAGGCCGACCTTCATCCCTTGGATCATGTCCGCGATGTTGCGGGCATTGGCCAGCACTTCGTCCTTGGTGTGCAGGCGCGGCATCTTGTAATTGACGACGGCGACGCCGACCGTGTCGTTGCTGGACGTAATATCACCGTGGTACATCGCTCACTCCTTTGGGGGCGTTGCAGGAAGGTCAGCTCGCGAGGAGCAGCTTCAGCTTCTCGTCGAGGAAGGCGGCGTCCTGGGGATTTCCCCGGCCGCCCGCGAAGTGACCCCAGATCGACGGGATCGGGATCAGTTCGGCGTTTGGCATCAGGTCCACCTCGAGGGCGCTGTCCTCGGGCGGGAAGTAGAGGTCGGTCTGCGAGGGCATGACGAAGGCGCGCGCGGTGATCGCGCCGAGCGCGGCGGCACGGTCGCCGCGGTAGCGGTCGTTGGCGGCGATGTCGGCGTGTTGCCAGGTGGCGATCATCGCGAGGAGGTCGTTGGCGTCCTTGGCGGCGAAAAAGGGATCCCAGAAGCCGGCGAGGAAGTCTTCCAGCGTGGCGTAGCCGAAGGCGGTGCGGTCTTCCTCCCGGCGGTAGAAGGCCTGGCTGAAGCCCCAGCCGGCGTAGACCCGGCCCATCGCGCGCAGGCCCTTCTCC
Source organism: Acuticoccus sp. I52.16.1 (assembly GCF_022865125.1). Lineage (NCBI taxonomy): Bacteria > Pseudomonadati > Pseudomonadota > Alphaproteobacteria > Hyphomicrobiales > Amorphaceae > Acuticoccus > Acuticoccus sp. I52.16.1. Next base: position 4,528,444 of record NZ_CP094828.1, read on the forward strand.
GGCGGCGCGGTGTAGCGCCCGTCCGCGAAGGCGGCGTCTGCGCCGAGGGCGGCCTTCACCCCCTCCAGAAAGACGAAATTGTGCCGCGAGCAGCGCGACGCGCCGACGATGGCGGCGATGCGCGCGACCCGCTCCGGGAACAGGGCGCCCCAGTGGAAGGCCTGCAACGCCCCCATCGAGCGCCCGACGACCAGCGCGACCCGTTCGATGGCGAAGACCTCGGCGAGCAGGCGCTGTTGCAGCACGACGTTGTCGTGGATGGTGACCGCGGGAAAGTCGGGACCGGCGTGCGGGGCGGGGGTGTTGGAGGGAGACGAGGAGAGGCCGTTCCCCAGCATGTTGGGGATGATGACGAAGAGGCGCGCCGGGTCGAGCGCCTGGCCGGGGCCGATCATCCACTCGTAGTCGGAATGCCGGCCGGCGAAGGCGGTGGGCAGGACGACGACGTTGTCCTTCGCCGGGGCGAGGGTGCCGTAGGTCTTGTAGGCGATCGTCGCGGCGGCGAGCGTCGCCCCCGACTGGAGGGTGAAGGGGCCTGCCTCGAAGATCTCGGTGTCCAGCGCCACGGGTGTCGTCCTTTGTGTCGGTCGGGCGGACGCGCCGCCCATCCGTTACTTGCGTCGCGGTCGGGGGCGGAGGTCCGGGTGGAAGCTCAGCCGCGCGGCGCTCCAGGCCGCGGCGGTGAGCCGGGTGAGGGTCGCCCCGTCGGGGGCGGCGATGCGGGCGAGGATAACGCCCTTGCCGGCCAGGTGGGTGACGCCAGCGAATGCGCGCAGCGGCGCGGCGGCGACCGCCGTGTCGAGCGCGTCGGTGAGGCGGGCCGGCGCATCCGGCGGGGCGCCGGCGAGGACGACGGTCGCCATCGCGAACGGCGCGGTGCCGCCCGGTGGTGTCAGCGCGGCGGCAAGGGCGGCCCCGGCGGCGGCCTGCCGGTCGACCAGCGGGCCATGCGCGCCGCCGGTCCAGGCGAGGCGCAGCGTCGAGCGCCACGCGGCGTCGACCGGGCCCGGTGCGCCTGGGCGGTGCAGCATCAGCCCGTCGATCAGGATCGCGCGGGCGCCGGGGGCGAGGGTGACGTCGAGCGTGGTCTCGACCGCCGCGCCGTCGAACAGGATCAGCGGATCGGCGACGTATTCGGTGAGCGAGCCGGCGGCGGCGGTGATCGCGGTCCGCTGCCGCGCCGTGCCGCCCCGCGCGCCGGGGGCGACGGTGGAGGCCTGCGTGGTGAGGTGGACCGCCGCGTCGGGACCGACGGTGACGTCGAGCGAGAGGTCGTCGCCCGCATAGAGCCCACCGGAGGAGGATTGCAGGTAGAGCGTCGCCATCCCATCCGGATCGCCGTCGTGCGCGAACGGGCGGGTGATGTGGAACGGGTGCGGCGTGTGCTGCGCGCCGAGCACCGTGCGCCGGCCGGCGCGGCGGAACGACAGCTGCGCCGCGACCCGGCGCGCGGTCAGGAAGTCGGCGGGCGCGGCGTGCAGCGTCATGCCGCCCTCCCGTCGGCGGCGCGCATGAGGACGTCGCGGGCGATGAGGTCGGCGATGGCGTCGAGCCCGGTGCCCTCGGCGCCGCGGCAGCGGCAGGCGATCGTCGGCCGCCCGCCGCGCACCGCCGTCGCCTCGGCGAGGATCGCCCCGGCGTCGACGCCGACGTGGGGCGCGAGGTCGACCTTGTTGATGACCAGGAGGTCGGATTGCAGAATGCCGGGGCCGCGCTTGCGCGGGATGTCGTCGCCCTGCGCGACGTCGATCACGAACATCCACCAGTCGACGAGGTCGAGCGAGAAGGTGGACGCCAGGTTGTCGCCGCCCGACTCGATGATGATGAGGTCGAGGCCCGGATAGCGCGTCTCCAGCGCGTCGGCGGCGGCGATGTTGAGCGTCGGATCCTCGCGGATGACGGTGTGCGGGCAGGCGCCGGCCTCCACCGCGGCGACGCGGTCCGGGTCGATCAGGCCGGAGCGCTGCAGCCGCTCGGCGTCCTCCTTGGTGACGAGGTCGTTGGTGACCACCGCGAGCGACACGCCGCGCGCCGCGAAGCGGGGGATCAGCGCCTCGATGAGGGCGGTCTTGCCGGAGCCGACGGGGCCGCCGATGCCGATGCGCGCCGCCGACGGAAGCTGGAGGGGAGGCGCGCTCATCGCAGCATGTACCGCTGGGCGAGCGGCAGCTCGGTCGCCGGCTCGCAGGTGGCGAGGACGCCGTCGACGAACACCTCGAACGTCGCCGGGTCGACGCGGATGTCGGGCAGTGCGTCGTTCATCGCCATGTCCCGCTTGGTGAGGGTGCGGGTGCCGACCGCCGGCAGCAGCGGCTTCTTCAGGTCGAGGTGGGCGGCGAGGCCATTGGCGATGGCGCGCGGGTTGACGAACGAGGCGCCGAGCGCCGGGGCGGCGCGGCCGAACGCGCCCCATTGCGGGCGCAGGGCGATCGGCTCGCACGTCATCAGCGAGGCGGCCGAATCGCCCATCGCCCCCCAGGCGATGAAGCCGCCCTTCACCACCAGCTCCGGCTTGATGCCGAAGAAAGCCGGGCGCCACAGCACCACGTCGGCGAGCTTGCCGGGCTCGAGGCTGCCGACATGCGCCTCGATCCCGAAGCAGCGGGCGGCGTTGATGGTGTACTTGGCGATGTAGCGCTTGATGCGCGCGTTGTCGCCGCGCCCGTCGCCCGGCAGCGGGCCGCGCTGGGTCTTCATCTTCGAGGCGAGCTGCCAGGTCCGGCAGATCACCTCGTGGATGCGGCCCATGCCCTGACTGTCCGACCCCAACATCGAGATCGCGCCGATGTCGTGCAGGACGTCCTCCGCGGCGATGGTCTGCGCGCGGATGCGGCTCTCGGCGAAGGCGACGTCCTCCGGCACCTTCGGGTTGAGGTGATGGCACACCATCGTCATGTCGAGGTGTTCGTCGAAGGTGTTGACGGTGAACGGGTTCGTCGGGTTGGTCGACGAGGGGAGGCAGTTGGCCTCGCCGGCGACGCGGATGATGTCCGGCGCGTGGCCGCCGCCGGCGCCCTCGGTGTGGTACATGTGGATGGTGCGCCCGGCGATGGCGGCCAGCGTATCCTCGACGAAGCCGCTCTCGTTGAGCGTGTCGGTGTGGAGCTGGACCTGGAAGTCCATCTCGTCGGCGACGCCGAGGCAGCAGTCGATCGTGGCGGGCATCGCGCCCCAGTCCTCGTGGATCTTGAGGCCGAGGCAGCCGGTCTCGATCTGCTCGCGCAGTGCGTCCGGCTTGTAGGCGTTGCCGCGGCCGAGGAAGCCGAAGTTCATCGGCCACTGTTCGGACGCCTGCAACATCTTGCCGACGTTGAACGGTCCGCCCGAGTCGATCCCCACCGTGATCGGCCCCAGCGAGCCGCCGAGCATGGTGGTGATGCCCGACGAGATCGCGTGCTCGACGAGCTGCGCGGAATCGAAGTGGACGTGCACGTCGATGGCACCGGGGGTGGCGATCATGCCCTCCGCGTCGCGCACCGTGGTGGCGGCGCCGACGACCAGTTCCGGGTCGACGCCGTCCATCGTCGCCGGATTGCCGGCCTTGCCGACCTTGACGATGCGCCCGTCCTTGATGCCGATGTCGCCCTTCACGATGCCGAGCACCGGGTCGATGACGAGGACGTTGCAGATCAGCATGTCGAGCACGCCCGCGGAGAGGACGCCGGCGGCGAGGCCCATGCCGTCCCGCAGCGTCTTGCCGCCGCCGTGCAGGCATTCGTCGCCGGGGACGGCGTGGTCGTGCTCGACCTCGGCCCAAAGCTGGGTGTCGCCGAGGCGCACGCGGTCGCCTTTGGTGGGGCCGTAGAGTTCCGCGTAGGCGCGGCGGGAGAGGATCGCCATCGCGCTCAAGCCCCCCGGAAGCCGGCGGCGCGGGCGCGCGCCGTCGCCGCGTCGCGCCCGTCGGCGGTGAGGGGGCGCTCGTCGGTGAGCGCGTTGAGGCCGCCGAGGCGCGCCTCGCCGCCGAACGGCACCAGCGTCACCTCGCGCGACTGGCCGGGCTCGAACCGCACCGCGGTGCCGGCGGCGATGTCGAGGCGCAGGCCGTAGGTGGCGCCGCGGTCGAAGTCGAGCGCGCGGTTCACCTCGAAGAAGTGGTAGTGGCTGCCGATCTGAACCGGCCGGTCGCCGGTGTTGACCACCGTGACGGCCGTCTTCGGCCGCCCGGCGTTGATCTCGATCTCGCCGTCCGCGGCCTCGATCGCGCCGGGTGCGACCGCGTCCGCCAGGTCGGCGCCGGCGCCAGGGCGGATCGGCTGGTGGACGGTGACGAGCTTGGTCCCGTCCGGGAACACGCCCTCGACCTGGATCATGTCCATCATGTCGGCGACGCCGGTCATCACGTCGTCGGTGGTGAGGATCGTCGATCCGTAGGAGATGAGGTCGGCGACCGTGCGGCCGTCGCGCGCGCCCTCCAGGATCTCGTCGGTGATGAGGGCGACGGCCTCGGGGTAGTTCAGCGTGCGGCCGCGGGCGCGCCGTTTGCGGGCGAGCTCGGCCGCGGTGAAGATGGTGAGGCGTTCGTACTCGGTGGGCGTCAGCAGCATGGTCGTTCCGTCAGGAGGCGAACAGTCGGCCGGGCGTCGCGGCATGGCGCGCCAGGGCGATGTCGGCAAAGGGGGTGAGGGCGGCGGGCAGCGGCGGTGGCGGCGCCCGGAGCGCGGCGGCCATGGCGGGGCGCAGCTCCGCGAGGAGCCGCTGCGCTCCCAGCGCGCCGACGATGCCGAGGCGGACCGCCGCGCTCAGCGAGGATTGCACCGCGCCGTAGAGGCTACCGGCTTCGGCCTCGGCGCGCGGCAGGCCGAAGCGGGCGGCGACGAAACCCTGCACCACGGCGGCATGCCCCGGCGCGCCGGAGGCGACGCGTGCGCGGTACGCCTCGGCGCCGGGCGTGGCGATGCGGGTGTGGGTCAAGAGCAGCGCCGCGCCCGTGCGACGCGACGCCTCGCCCGCCTCGGCGACCGTGACATGTGCCTCGCAATCGGCGTCGAGGGCGGTCAGCGTGTCGAGGTCATCGGCCGCGGCTTGGGCCGCGGCGAGGAAGTGGCGGTCGATGCCGGCCCAGCGGGGCAGGATCTGGTGGGCGAGGACCGCGCCGAGGGCGTCCGCGCCGCGCACCAGGCCGTCCTCGGCGAGCGTCTCGAGCCCGCCCGAGAAGGCGAAGGCGCCGGATGGAAAGAGGCTGTCGGCGACCTGCAACAGGCGCAGCGTCGTGCCCGCGTCGCTCACGGGTGGCCTCCGCCCAGCGGGTGGTGGTGGCCGTTGGTCGCGGTCGTGCTCGGCCGCGGCTTGGCGGCGGCGAGGAGCACGGCCCGCCCGCTCTGGAGGAAGTCGGCGAGGCGGGCGAGGTAGCGCCCCTCGGCCCCCTCGTCCTCGCCTTCGACGGCGACGAGGAGGTGCTCGCCCTCGAACGCGACCCGCCAATGCAGGTTGCCGGCGTGATAGCCGAGCGCCAGTGCGTCGGCCGCCGTCGCCGGTGCCAGGCGCAGCCACCGCTCGGCCGCGACGCGCACGACGATCGCCGCCGTCCCGCCGAGGTAGAGGACGGCGCCGTCGAAAAGCCGTTCGGAGCGGGCGAGGGCGATGGCGACGCTGCGGCCGCGGTCGGTGGTGACGCGCAGGCGGCGGCGGGCGAGGTCGCTCCGGGCAAGTTCCACCGTTTCGACCCGCTCGCCGAGGGCGTGCAGGCGCGAATGCAGCGGCTCGTCGCGGGCGCTGCCGAGGATGGCGGTGAGGGGGGCGTCGGACGGGTGCATCGGTGCGGCGCTCATCGCTCAGATCGTCATGTGGCGGCCGACGATCTCGTCCGTCAGCTCGGCGATGGGACCGGCGGCGACGTTGCGCCCGTTCTCCATCATGACGAAGGCGTCGGCCCCTTCGCGGGCGAAGCGCACGTTCTGTTCCACCAGGACGACGGTGAGCCCCAGCTCCTTGTTGAGCCGCACGATGGCCTCCTCGATCTGGGCGACGATGTTGGGCTGGATCCCCTCGGTGGGCTCGTCCATCAGGAGCACCGACGGCTCGGCGGCGAGGGCACGGGCGATGGCGAGCTGCTGCTGCTGGCCGCCGGAGAGGACGCCGCCGGGCCGGTCGAGATTCTCGATCAGGTAGGGGAACAGCTCGCGCACGATCTCGGGAATCCCGGCGCTCCCGGAGGCCGCCGCGAAGCCGCCCATCAGGATGTTGTCGCGGATGGTGAAGTCCGGGATGATCTGCCGGCCCTGCGGCACGTAGGCGATCCCGGCGCGGGCGCGCTCGTGGGTCGGCGCCCGGGAGAGGTCGGTGTCGCCGAGGCGGATGGTGCCGGCGAGCTTGTCGGTCAGGCCGAGGATGGTTTTGAGCAGCGTCGTCTTGCCGACGCCGTTGCGGCCGAGCACCGCGAGCACCTTGCCCGCCTCCGCCACCAGCGAGAGGCCGTGCAGGATGTGGCTGCGGCCGTAGAACGAATCGACCGAGGCGAGGGTGAGCATCAGTGGATCCCTCCGGACCCGAGGTAGGCTTCGGCCACCTTCGGGTTGGTCTCGATGTCGCGGATGGAGCCTTCGGCGAGCAGCTGGCCGTGGTGCAGCACGGTGATCTTGCTGGCGATCTCGCGAACGAAGGCCATGTCGTGCTCGACCACCAGCAGCGTGTGGCGGCCCTTCAGGCGATTGATGATCTGGCTCGTCTTGTAGGTCTCGCCGGAGGTCATGCCGGCGGTCGGCTCGTCGAGCAGGATCACGCGGGCGTCCTGGATGATGAGCATGCCGAGTTCCAGCCACTGCATCTGCCCGTGGCTGAGGTCGCCGGCGCGCTTGGCGAGGACGTCCTCGAGCCCGGTCAGTTCGATCACCTCCTCGACCCGGACGCGGGCCGTCCGCGGCAGCCCGAAGGCGAGGTTCTTGAGGACCGCGGGCTCGGGCGTGGCGGCGACCTCCATGTTCTGCCGCACGGTGAGGTCGCGGAAGATCGACGGGATCTGGAATTTGCGACCGACCCCGGCGCGCGCGATCTCGTGCTCCTGGCGGTTGGTGATCTCCTTGTCGAAAAGGAAGACGCGGCCCTCGGTGGAGCGGGTGCGGCCGGAGATGAGGTCCATCAGCGTCGTCTTGCCGGCGCCGTTGGCACCCAGCAGGGTGCGTAGTTCGCCGTCCTCGACGATCATGGAAAAGTTGTCGATCACCCGGAAGGCGCCGAAGGTGACGCCGAGACCGTCGATGGTGAGGGCTGCCTCGGCCATGACCTACTCCGCAGGGTTGGCGACGGCGCCGGCGGCCGTCTCGCGCCGCCGCTTGCCGAACGGCAGCCGGGCGACGATGTCGTGGGAGAGGCCGGCGAGGCCCCGCGGCAGGAAGAGGACGACGAGAACGAAGACGAGGCCGATGATGGCGCGCCAGCTCTCCTGCAGCATTTCCGTCTCGGACGCCGTCGCCTCGATCGTGTTGATGAGGACGGCGCCGATCGCCGCGCCCAGCAGCGAGCTGCGCCCGCCGACCGCGGCCCACACCACCATCGAGATCGAGAAGGTGAGGTCCATGAAGGTGGGTGAGGCGAACTCGGCGGCGACGACGTAGAGCATCCCCGCCAGGCCGGCGATGGCGGCCGAGACGGCGAAGAAGAACACCTGGTAGCCGGCGACGTCGAAGCCGAGATAGCGGGCGCGGTTGGCGTCGTCGCGGGTCGACTGGAGGATGAGGCCGGCGCGGGTGGCGACGAGCGCGCGCGCCAGCAGGAGGACGACGATCGTCGGCACCGCGATGAGGTAGTAGGTCTCGACCATGTAGGGGTCGAACTCGAACCCGCCGACGGTGAGCCAGCCGAGATCCGTCAGCCCGTTGAACCCGTTGGTGATGGGCTGGAAGTCGATGATGAGGAGCCGCACCAGGAGGACGAGCGCCAGGGTGATGATCGCCACGTAGACGCCCGAGACGCGCAGCCGGAAGATCGCCGAGCCGATGGCGTAGGCGATGACGGTCGGAACCACGATCGCCATGACGATGCCGAACCACGTCGTCTGGAAGGGGAGCCAGAGCCAGGAGCCGGGGGTGATGCAGCACAGCTCCGTCGGCGCGCCCGGCTCGGCGTTCCAGAGCATGAAGTCCGGCACCGGCCTGTCCGACCCCTGCTGTAGCGAGGTGTAGGACTGCAGCTTCAGGCTCATGGCGACCATGTAGGCGCCGAGGCCGAAGAACAGCCCCTGGCCCAGATTGAGTACGCCCGCGTAGCCCCAGGAGAGGGCGATGGCGATGCCCAGCATGCCGTAGACGAGATACTTGGCGAACCGGTTCAGCCAGAAGACGTCCATCATCGCCGGCATCGCCAGGACGACGGCGATGAAGGCGAGGTAGGCCAGAAGCTCGGCGACGTGGTGGCGGTCGGAGAAAAGGCGCATCGGTCCCTACCGCTGCTTGAAGGAGAAGAGGCCGGCCGGGCGCCACATGATCAGCGCGATCACGAGGCCGTACATCACCGCGCGGGCGAGGATGTCGTTGGTGATGGAGGCGACGACGCCGTTGATTTCGCCCAGCCCCCCGGCGGCGACGACGGTGCCGAGGAGGCTTCCCACCCCGCCGACGACCACCACCAGGAAGCCGTCGACCACCAGCGCCTGACCCATTTCCGGCGACACGGTCTTGAACCCGCCCATCATGACGCCGGCGACCCCCGCCAGGCCCGAGCCGTAGGCGAAGGTGAGGGCGGAGATGCGCTTGACGTTGATGCCGCAGGCCGCCGCCATCTGCGGGTTGCGCATGATCGCGCGCACCTGGATGCCGAAGCGCGTGCGGTACATCAGCCACCACGTCACCGCGACGAGCACCAGGGTGAGGGCGATGATGAAGCTGCGGTAGGGCTGCACGGTGAAGCCGCCGACATCGAACGGGCGGTTCAGCCAGTGCGGCACCGAGAGGTTCTGCAGGCCGGGGCCGAGGCCGGGGACGTTGACGTCGAAGAAGGTGAGGCCGAACTGCAGGCGGATGGCCTGCTGGATCAGGATCGCGATACCCCAGGTGGCGAGCAGCGTGTCGAGGATGCGCCCGTAGAGGTGGCGGATCACGAGCCGCTCGATGAGGAGCCCCAGCGCGCCGGCGACGACGAAGGCGACGGGGATCGCGATGAGCATGTTCATGTCGAACAGGAGCCCGCACCACACGGCGGTGTAGGCGCCGATCATGACGAGTTCGCCGTGGGCCATGTTGATGACGCCCATGGCGCCGTAGGTGATCATCAGCCCCAGCGCGATCAGGAGCAGGATCGAGCCCAGAGACAATCCGATGAAGAGGATGTCGGCCATGTACGGCGCCTCGTGTGGTGTGTCGGGGGCGCGCCGGTGGCGGCGCGCGGGTCCGGGCGGGGCGGCCGCGGCCGCCCCGGCCGTGCGCCTCAGAGCTTGGAGGTGTCGAGACCCTTGGCGGTGCAGTAGAGATTGTCCGGGGTCTCGCCGTAGGCGACGTAGGGAAGCGGCATCACCGGCTCGGGGTAAGCGTCGACGATGGTGCCCTGGCCGTCCGCGCCCCATTGCGCGATGCGCGGCGTGAGGTAGGTGTGGAGGTTCTCGCCGTCGACCTTCACGTGGCCGCCGGGGGCGTCGAACTCCTGACCCTTCACGCCCTCGCGGATCGCCTCGGGGGTGGCCTCGCCGGCCTTCTCCAGCGCCTGCTTCCACAGGTAGACCTGGAAGTAGGACGACTCGAGCGCGTGGTGCGTCACCGCCTTCGGGTCGTTCACGAACTTGCGGTAGCGCTCGATGAAGGCGTGGTTCTCCGGCCGGTCGATCGCCTGGAAGTAGGGGAAGGAGGTGAACGAGCCGGCGGCGAATTCGGGACCCATCGCCTGGATCTCGATCTCGGACGTCACCGTGGCGCAGATCGGCAGGGTGTCGTGGTCGAGGCCCTGGTTGATGAACTCGCGATAGAAGGCGACGACCGAGTCGCCGACGACGTTGGAGAGGACCACGTCGCAGCCCGAGTCCTTGATCTTCTGCACCATGGCGCCCCACTCGGAGTGGCCCAGCTCCAGGTACTCGTCGGCGACCCACTCGGCGCCGTTCTGCTCGATCAGGATCTTGCAGACCTTGGCCATCTCCCGCGGGTAGATGTAGTTCGAGCCGACGATGAAGAACTTCTTCTTGCCGAGGTTCTCGATGATCCACGGAATGAAGTTCGAGAGCTGCTGATTCGGCACCGCGCCGGTGTAGACGACGTTCTTGGAGCACTCGAAGCCCTCGTAATACGTCGGATAGAAGTAGAGGTTGCGGCGCTTTTCGAAGACCGGCAGCACCGCCTTGCGCGAGGCGGAGGTGTAGGAGCCGAAGACGGTCGGCACGCGGTCGCGGATGACGAGCTTGGAGGCCTTCTCGTTGTAGGTCTTCGGGTCGGAGGCGCCGTCCTCGACGATCGGATTGATCATCATGCCGTTCACGCCGCCCTCGGCGTTGATCTCCTCGATCGCCATGCGCGTCACGTCGGAGAGCGACTTCTCGATGATCGAGAGACCGCCGGTGAGCGAGAAGAGCACGCCCACGTCCACGGTGCCGTTGGCGGCGGCCGGCCGGATGAAGTGGTACGGCGCGGCCAGCGCACCGGCGCCGACGATGGCGGAGGTCTTGATGAGATTGCGCCGAGTGATCGACATGGGTGGGCTCTCCTTGACGAGCGGACGGTGAGGGCGGGGCTGTCGAGGCAGGGAGCCGGGCGCCGGGCCCGTCGCGGGGCGCACGGCGCAGGCCGACGCGGCGTCGGGCGGCAAGCGGCAAGGCTTGGGCGCATCGCCAGGTGCGGAGCGGCGAAGGTGCCGTCCGAAACCACGTCGGTCAGGGTGATGGAAAAGCGGGCGGGTGGCCGCGCGATCCCGGCATCGACAGGGGAAGTATGGTGGCGTCGCGACCGCGTCAGCGGCGACGGGGCGCGTGCCGGATCGGGTCGTCTGTGACCCAGTCACACCGCCGGACCGGCGGACCGCCGTCCCGGCGGCAGGGGCTCAAAAACGCCTTTGTTTTGAGCGCGCCAGTTTTTTAAGCACGGTCCGGACGGAAGTTCAAGAGGTCATTTGCGTGGACGATCGCCAGCGCGATCTCTTCGATCGTGGTGCGCTTGGCCATCGCCTGGGCGCGCAGCGATCGGTACGCTTCGGCTTCGCTAAGGCCCTGGAATTCCATCAAGATCGACTTGGCCTTGGCGATGTTGCGCTCGCTGGCGAGCTTGGCCTCCAAGGTGCTGAGGCGTCCCTGCAATTTCTCGAGTTCCAGGAAGGTGTTGCGCGCGACGACGAGGTTGGCGAGCAGCCCGAACGGGCGAATCGGCTTGCCGATCACCGCGAACGAGCGCGTTTCGAGGACGAGCTGCAAGGTGGCCGGGTTCTCGTAGTCGACCACGGCGACCACCGCGGGCGCGGTCTCCGCCCGGCGCAGGAGCTTGGTGACCTGGGCGTGGATCTCGCGGTCGATGGCGACGAACAGGAGGTCGGCGTGGCCCGGCAGCCGCTCGGGCGGCGGCCAGTGCGCCTCCGCCTTGCAGCCGATGCGGCGCAGGTGGTCGAGCAACGCCAGCCCGTCCTCGTCCGGTGCGTGGACGACATGCACCGACAGTTCGCGCAGGTCCTTCAGTGCGAAGGCGTGGGCCTTGTCCCGCTTCATGGGGTCCCTTGAGGTCGTGGTCGACGAGGAGGGGGAGGCAGGGTTCAGGCCACCGTCGCGGACGGTGCCCAGTCGGCCGACGGGGGCGTGATCAGGTAGGGGTCCGGCTTCAGTGCCGTGCGGCTTTCGGACACGATGCGGAAGGTGCCGCTGGCGTCGGCGCGGGCGATGCGCGGCCACAGCCAGGTGTGATGGTTATCGCCGTCGATGCGCACGCGGCCCTGCGGCGCGTCGAACTCGGCCACGCCCAGCGCGGTGCGCAGATCGTCGACGTTGTCGGATGCGTCGCGGGCCGCGATCGCCATCATGTGCACCTGGACATAGGCGGCCTCGGTGCAGGCCGAGACCGGCGCGTGGGCGCCGAAGCGGCTGCGGTAACGGCGCAGAAAGGCGCGGTTGGCCTCGGTCTTCACCGTCTCGAAGTAGGGGGCGGCGGTGTAGTGCCCCTCGGCGAGGGCACCGCCCATCAGCGCCACCTCCGGCTCCCCCGTCGTCAGGCTGCCGATGGGGGTGACGTCCGGGTCGAGTCCCGCCTCGCGGTAGGCGCGGTAGAGCCGCGCGGTGCCGTCGCCGACGACGGTGGAGAGGACCGTCATACGCGGCTGGCTGGAGATCTCGGCGATGGCGCGGGCGAAATCCTCGTCGCTCGAGGCGAGCGGTACGTAGCGCTCCTGGTGGACGCGCCCGCCCTCGGTCTCGATGAAGTCGCGCATGATGCGGTTCGATTCGTACGGAAACACGTAGTTCGAGCCGATGAGGTAGAAGTCCGGCCCGTAGGTCCGCATCAGATAGCGCGCCAGGCCGATCGAGTTCTGGTTGGGACTGGCGCCGCCGTAGAAGCAGTTGGGCGAGAACTCGAACCCCTCGTAGAGCGTGGGGTAGAAAAGGAGGGCGCCGGCCTGCTCGACCACCGGCAGCACCGCCTTGCGCGTCGACGACATGTAGCAGCCGAAGAGGATGCGGATGCCGGCGTCCACCATCGCCTGCGCCGCCTCGCGGTACTTCTTGGGGTCGGAGCGCGGGTCGGCATAGTCGGCGACGATAAGGCGGCCGTCGATGCCGCCGTCCGCGTTCACCTCGTCGATCGCCATGGCGACGGCGTTGCGCTGGGTCTGCTCGACGACGGCGGTCACGCCGCTCTGCGAAAACAGGACGCCGACGCGGATGGGAGTCTCGGCTTGTTGGACGGGCACCGTGGAACGCTCCTAGCCCGCGACGTCCGCCGGCCTGATGCCGGGGACGACCGCGTACAATTGAATCTGGCCCGCTCCGCGAGACCAAACTTAGCCTCCCCGATCGTTCGTGTCATTTCCAAAAGGGCGTCGCCGCGCGGACGACCGGGCGCCGGATGCATTGCGGCAAAAGGACGGCGCGGCGGGCGCGCACGCTCCCCGCACGGATGGGCGGACGGCGGCGGTGGGGCGAGGCTCGGGGATGCCGGCGACGCGATGCTTTGCGCCGCGACCGCGCCACCCGGCTGGCGCGGCGGCGCAGGTGATGGCGAGGTCGCCTTTATCCATGAATGTGTTGAGACGGCTCGACAATCTTGCGCCCGGGGCCGGGTCGTGGTTGTCTCCCCTCAACGGCGACACCAGAGATCGCCTGTCTTTATGGGAGGATACCGTGGAACGACGCGGTTTTGTGAAGGCGCTCGCCTTCTCTGCGATGATGCTTGCCGGTGCGACCGCCAGCGCCCCCGCCTTTGCCGACTATCCCGATCGTCCGATCCAGCTCGTCGTGCCGTGGGGCGCGGGTGGTGGCACCGACGCCGTGGGCCGCATTTTCGCGACGCTGCTGGAGAAGGAACTCGGCCAGCCCGTCAACGTAGTGAACCGCACCGGCGGCTCGGGCGTCGTCGGTCATACGGCCATCTCCTCGGCGCGGCCGGACGGCTACACCCTCGGCGTCATGACCGTCGAGATCACCATGATGCACCATCAGGGCCTCACCCCGCTCACCTACGAGGACTATGACGTCCTGGCGCTGGTGAACGCGGATCCGGGCGGCGTGATGGTCTCGGCCGACTCCGGCTACGAGTCGCTCGAGGACCTGCTGACGGCGATCAAGAACGAGCCCGCCGGCACCTTCAAGGCCTCCGGCACCGGGCAGGGCGGCATCTGGCACGTCGGCCTTGCCGGCTGGCTGATGTCCGAAGGCGTCGACCCCAACAAGGTGACGTGGGTGCCGAGCCAGGGCGCCGCGCCGGGCCTGACCGACATGGTCGCCGGCGGTGTCGACATCGTGACCTCCTCGCTGCCCGAAGGCCGGGCGCTGATCGAGGCCGGCAAGGTGACCCCGCTCGCCACCATGGGGACCGAGCGCAGCGCGATCTTCCCCGACACGCCGACGCTCTCCGAGGCGACCTCGTCCGACTGGACGGTCGCCGCGTGGCGCGCGCTGGTGGCGCCGAAGGGGCTGCCGGACGACGTGAAGACCAAGCTCGAGGGCGCGGTCGAGGCGGCCTACAACTCCGACGAGTTCCAGAGCTTCATGAAGGACCGCGGCTTCGGTCTGATGTGGCAGCCCTCCAGCGACGCGGCCACGTTCATGGGCCAGTCCGACGAGGACTTCGGCAAGGTCATGAAAGAGGCCGGGCTCGTCCAGTAACGAGCCCCGCGTTCGGAGTATCTTGCGATGCGCGTCGGTGACGCTGCGATCGGCGCGCTGGTCGCGCTCCTCGGCCTGGTGGTCGCCTGGAGTGCGTGGTCGCTGCCCAATCTGCCGAACCAGGCCTATGGGGCGGCGACCTTTCCGGTGACCATCGGCGTCTGCCTCATCGGGCTGGGCGCGGTGATGACCATCACCGGGATCACCCGCGGCGACGGGTTCTCCGTCGCCGTCGAGGGATGGGGGCGCCAGCTCTCGTCCTGGCTGCGGCTGCTGGCGATCGTCGTCCTGGTGACGGCGTTCGTCATGCTGGCGGACAAGCTGGGCTTCCTCATCGCGGGGTCGGCCCTGATGTTCGGCCTGCTCCTCACCTTCCGCGCGAACGTCCTCGTCGCCGTCGTGGTGTCGCCGATCGCGACCTACGTGGTCGCCTGGGCGTTCGGCAACCTCCTGCGCGTGCCGCTGCCGCGCGGGATCCTGTCGGGTTGGTGGTAGACGATGAGTGATCTCATCACCGCGTTCGGCCTGGTTCTCGACCCGTACGTCCTCGCCGTCATCGCGGCGTCGGCGGCATTCGGTCTCTTCGTCGGCTCCATTCCGGGGCTGACCGCCACCATGGCCACGGCCCTGCTGGTGCCGGTCACCTTCTTCATGGACCCGGTCCCCGCCATCGCCGCGATCGTGACGGCGACGGCGATGGCGATCTTCTCCGGCGACATTCCGGGCTGCCTGCTGCGCATCCCCGGCACGCCGGCCTCCGCGGCCTATGCGGACGAGGCGTTCGCGATGACGCGCAAGGGCCTGGCCGAGCGAGCGCTGGGGACCAGTCTGGTCTTCTCGGTGGTCGGCGGTCTCTTCGGGACGACGGTCCTGGTGCTGGCCGCGCCGGTCCTCGCCGAGTTCGCGCTCTCCTTCTCCTCGTTCGAGTACTTCTGGCTGGTGTGCCTGGGGCTGTCGTGCGCGGTCTTCATCTCGCC
The DNA here is from genome assembly GCF_022865125.1 of Acuticoccus sp. I52.16.1. NCBI lineage: Bacteria > Pseudomonadati > Pseudomonadota > Alphaproteobacteria > Hyphomicrobiales > Amorphaceae > Acuticoccus > Acuticoccus sp. I52.16.1. Next base: position 4,543,636 of record NZ_CP094828.1, read on the forward strand.
GGCCTCGCCGATGAAGGGTCTCGTGTCGCTCTTCATCGGACTGCTGATCGCCACGATCGGGATCGACAATCCGGCCGGACAGCCGCGTTTCACCTTCGGCCACTACGAGCTTTTGACCGGAGTCCCCTTCATCCCCGCGATGATCGGCCTCTTCGCCGTCTCGGAGGTGATGCGGGCGGTGGTGTCGAACGGGCTGTCGCTGAAGCCGGAGGCGGGGGCGATGACGGGCATTCTGCGCGGACAGGGTGCCAACTTGCGGCGCTACTGGAAGCAGGGCCTGCGCGGCTCGGTGCTGGGCACGGCCATCGGCGCGCTGCCGGGCGCGGGGGCGGACATCGCCGCGTGGATCGCCTATGCCCTGTCCAAACGCTTCTCGAAGACGCCGAAGAAGTTCGGCACCGGCCACGAGGAGGGGCTCGCCGAGGCGGGCGCGGCCAACAACGGCGCGCTGTCGGGCGCGTGGATCCCGGCGCTGGTGTTCGGCATCCCGGGCGATTCCATCACCGCGGTGGTGATCGGCGTCCTCTATGTGAAGGGGATGAATCCGGGTCCGACGATCTTCATCCACAAGCCGGAGCTGATCCACGCGGTCTTCATCGTCTTCTTCCTCGCCAACCTCATTCTGCTGCCGTTCGGCTGGGCGGCGATCAAGCTCTCCAAGCAGGCGCTGCGGGTGCCGCAGCGGGTGCTGATGCCGCTGATCCTGATGTTCTGCGTGGTGGGTGCGTTTGCGATCACCAACTCGATGTACGGCGTGGTGATCGCGCTGACCCTGGGCGTCCTGGGCTTCTTCATGGAGGAGAACGGTTTTCCCGTGGCGCCGGCGATCCTCGGCCTCGTCCTGGGCCCGATGCTGGAGCAGAACTTCATCACCTCGTTGATCAAGGCCGACGGCTCGATGCTCGCCTTCTTCGAGCGGCCGATCGCCGGCAGCCTCGGCGTCGTGACGTTCGCGATGTGGCTCCTGCCGCTGGCCTTGTGGCTCTACGGGTGGCGACGACGGGCGGCGCAGCACACCTGACGCGGTCGTTCCGGCGATGCGATGCGAACGCGCGGGGCCCGGCCCCGCGCGTTCGAGTTTTGCAGTATTGAAATGAACGAGGCCGTTCCGCCCGCCGATCTCGGCAAGATGTGCGGACTAAGAGCATGTCGAGTGGGGGGAAACCGCCGCGGTAAGCCTCGGGCCATCTTCGCGCGCTATTGCAGCCATATGACCGATACCGATTTTCTCGACGGACTGTGAGACTGCACGTCGGTGACGACGCGTCGCAGCGAGCAGAGCGTAAGTGATGGTCACGATAAGGACGGGTGTTGGACTGGTCGCGACCTGGAACGGTGACAGAGGGGCGGGCGGCTGCCACGGCGCTCGATCCGTCTCCGACCGGGAAATTTGCCGAGATCGGCGAACTTAACGGCCCGATATCTGTTCTTACCGGGGAAATCTGTCATTCTTCTCTTCGAGGCGTGGACGACTCCACGTCTCGAGCCATCGGCGGAGGGCTTGCTTCATGAGTGATGCTGAATTGACGCGTGATCGTGACCGGATCGTGGCTTGGGCGGACGCCCGCAAGGCCAGTCCCGCGGTCGTATCCGACACCACGAATAACGGCGTCCCCGGCGCCATCCTACGGTTCGACTTCGGCAAGCCCAACGGCTCGCTGGAGCGCATCTCGTGGGACGACTTCTTCCGGATGATGGACGAGTACAAGCTCGCCGTCCTCCTGCAGGAGAAGACCAAGGCGGGCAACACGAGCAAGTTCGTCAAGTTCGTCGACGCGGCGGAGAGCGGCGCGGCGAAGCCCAAGGCGAAGGCCACCGCGAAGGCCACCCCGGCCAAGAGCGGCGCCGCCAAGACCAGCGCGCCCAAAACCAGCACCGCCAAGAGCAGCGCCGCCAAGAGCGGCACGGCCAAGGCGCCGAGCAAGTCTGCCACGACGAAGGCAAAGGCCGCGCCGAAGACACCGGCCAAGTCCGCCACCAAGGCGAAGGCCACCACCAAGAAGGCCACGCCCGCCAAGGCCGCTACGAAGGCCGCCACATCCAAGGCCACCACCGCCAAATCGCCCGCAGCCAAGGCGCCCGCCAAGAGCACGGCATCCAAATCCACTGCCAAGGCGGGGACGGCGAAGACCACGAAGGCGGCCTCCACCAAGCCCGCCCCCGCCAAGGCGGCGGCGGCCAAGGCGAACGGTGCAACCAAAGCGACGGCAAGAGCGACGCCCAAGGCGACGTCCGCCAAGGCGACCGCCTCCAGCGCCGCCACGAAGTCCTCGTCGACAAAGGCATCCACCAAGAAAGCGACCACCGGCACCCCGAAGGCGAGCGCCGCGGGACCGACGAAGACGGAATCGACGAAGACGGGGTCGACGAAGACGGCGGCGCCGAAGTCGGCCGCGAAAGCCTCCGCCCAGACCCCCGCCAAGACGACCGGTGCATCGAAGGCCCCCGCATCGGCCAAGGCCGCACGCGCCACCAAGACCGCGAGTGCCGCCAAGCCCGCCGGTGCGGCGAAGGCGGGTTCTTCGGCGAAGGCCAAGGCGGATGCCGCAGCCGGTGCCGCCCGCAAGGCGAAAGCCGACGCGGACGACGACGCGCACCGCACCACCGACCACTCCCGCATCCGCGAGTGGGTCGAGGCCCGTGGCGGCCGTCCGTGCCATGTCGCCGACACCGCCTCCAAGAATGACCTCGGCGTCCTGCGGATCGACTTCAAGGAGCCGGACGAGGGCTTGGCGGAAGTCTCCTGGGACAGCTTCCTGTCGACGTTCGACGAGAAGGGCCTCGCCTTCCTCTTCCGAGAGAAGACGAAGTCCGGCCGCACCAGCCGCTTTCACAAGTTCGTCGAGCGTAGCTGACCCGCCGCCGGTCCGGCCCGCGGCTACACCGGTAGGCACCAGCGCAGCCGATCGGGCGGCTCCCCGCCCGGCCGGCTTCCGCGCGGCCCACTCACCCTCCGCCCGAACACCCGCAGCGACCGGCTTCGCCCGCCCAAGGCAATCGGCACGCCCCGCCCGTCGACGAAAAAGCGGGCACACTCCTCGGTGGAGGCCGGCGCGCTCCGCGCCGCTGCGGCGGCCGGCGGGCTCCGGTTGCCGGCGCTCTCAAATGGTTCGCGCTCGTCGTCGGCACCGCGGCGGGCCGGTTCGAGGGCCGTACCCGGTGCGCCTTGCCCACCGCCGTATTCCCGCCGTATTGGGCCGGCAGCGCTCGCGGGCGAAAAGCGGGGTTCAGCACACCGTTCCGGGCCGCTCGTTCCGGGCCGCTCAGCGGGGGACGGGGGCTGGGACCTTCACCTCGTGCAGCATGTACCACTGCTCCAGGTGCGCCAGCACGTGTGGCTCGTAGACCGCGTTGAGGGCGAACGCGGCGTCGCGGAAACCGTCCTCGCCCGGGCCGACCTCGATCGGCTCGCGGTAGGCGAAGGTGAACCGCGTCGGTCCAGTGCGCGTGATCACCGCCGGCACGATCGCCGCCTTCGTCCGCTGCGCCGCGTACAATGCGAAGGCGAAGTTGCAGCGCTCCTCGATCGGCCGGCCGAACAGCGGGAATTTCACCTGTTTCTCGGACGGCTCGTCGATCACCAGCACGATCGTCTGCCCCGGCACGGCGAGGATGCGGTAGAGCTGGCGCGCCAGCTTCGGCGTCGCGGGCAGCACCTTGATGCCCAGCTTCTCGCGTGTCCTCGCTACGATCCGGTTCTCGAACCGGTTCGACTGCGGCGCCCACGCCCCCGTCCCCTTGTCGCCGAAATGGCGCGAGGAGAGGTAGGAGATCATCTCCCACATCCCCGTATGGACGGTCGTCAGCACCATCGAGCGGCCCTCCGCCTGCAGGCGGCGCACGATGTCGAGCCCCTCGACGGTGGTGTAGGGCTCGTTGCAGATCGCTTCCAGCTGCGAGAATTCGGCCATCGCCCGCGCGGTGTTCTCGAACCAGCGGCCGATCAGCGCCTCGCGCCCGGCCGGGTCGTCGGCCAGCGCCGGGTCGAGCCGGCTGATCATCGTGTTCATCCGGTCGATGAACGGCTTGCCCCTGTAGAACTCGCGCGAGCGCGGCGCCACCACGCGGCCGGCGAAGTTCGACCCGGTTGCCGGCGGCAGCATCGCGAAGAGGCGGTGCAGCGCCACCTTGCCGCCGCCATAGAGACGGTCTTGCACATGGAAGCGCCGGGCGGCTTTGCGCAGCCCCTCGTCGCCGGCGAAGAGCTCGGCGAGCGGCGGGGCGACGGGCTCGGGCGCGTACGTCGCGGCCCAGGGGATGTCCTTGTTACGCACGTTGCGGCTCGCGGACGGTGGCCGGCACCCGTTCGTGGATGGTCATCGACAACGGGGCCGTCGGACGCAGCGTCAGCCGGCAGTCCGTCTCCACGGTGAGGCCGTCTTTCAGGCGCACGTCGAACCGCTGCATCAGGGCCGCGAGGCAGATGGTCGCCTCCGTCAGCGCGAACGTCATCCCCGGACACACGCGCGGACCGCTGGCGAAGGGGATGTTGGCGTATTTGTTGGGGCGCCGCGCGATCTCCGGCACGAAGCGCTCCGGCACGAAGTGGTCGGGCAGGGACCAGATGTCCCGGTTGCGCTGCAGCAGCCAGGGCGCGACGATGAGGAGGTCGCCGGGGTTCACTTCGTTGCCCAGCAGCGTGCCCTTCGCCGTCGCGGTGCGGCCCAGCAGCGGCACCGGCGGGTAGAGCCGCAGCGTCTCCTCGACCACGGCGCGGGTGTAGGCGAGGCTCGCCACGTCGCTCAGCTCGGGCGTGCGCCCGCCCAGCACGCGGTCGAACTCTTCGGTCAATTTCGCCTGCACGCGCGGGCTCTGCGAGACGCAGTAGAACGCCCAGGCGAGCGTGTTGGCGGTCGTCTCGTGCCCCGCCATGAAGATCACGATCGCCTCGTTGCGGATCGCGGTCTTGGAGAGGGGCTTACCCTGCGAATCGGTCGCCTCGAAGAGGCTGCGGATGACGGCCCGCTCGTCCACCGCGCCGGCCTGGAAGCGGCGCATGATGTCGTCGATCACGCGGTGCACCTTGTCGCGGGCGCGCAGGGTGCGCCGGCTGCGCAGGCGGGGCAGCCAGTCGGGCAGGTTGAGGAGGGTCAGCCAGTCCAGCACCTGGATCGACTTCTGGTAGGCGGCGAACCCGGCGATGATCTCGTGCGTGTTCTCCCGCCCCAGCTTGGCGCCGAAGATCGTGCGCGAGATGATCTCCGCCGTCAGCTCGCCCATCTCGAAGAGCACGTCGAGCGTCGCCCCATCGCCGGCCTTCGCCCACTGCTGGCACCACTCCTCGGCGACGTCGTGCATGATGGGGGCGAAGGTGTCGACCCGCCGGCCGTGGACGATGGGGGCGACGATCTTGCGCCGCTCGTCCCAGGTCCGCCCGTCCGAGACGAAGAGCCCGTCGCCCAGCAGCGGCTCCAGCGAGTGGCGCTGCACCGGCGACTTCTTCTCGAACGTCACCGCCTGCTGGTGCAACGTCTCGCGCACGCCCTCCGGCTGATTGCAGACATGGAGCGTCTGGCCGAGGAACGACTGCTTGATCCGCTTGTTCTGAAAGTCGAAGTCGCGGAACGTGGCGAGCAGGTTCTTCGACCCGAGCCGGATACGCTTCCACACAGAGAGCCGCTCGGTATAGCGGTGCGGGTATGGAGGGATGAAGCTGTCCGCCAGCCCATATGCGGCGATAGTCTCGTCGGACAGATGCATGGACGCTCACTCTCCCACTCGGGCCCGGGGGCGGTGTGCCACGCGATTGTTAAGGCGGCAAGATGTTGCCCGGTCCGCGAGGTTGACCTTCCACCGCCGGGCCGCTACATGGAGCGCTCTCTCAGGAGACGAAAACGCACCCGTGGGTCGCGGCGGCCGTCCGCCAAGGCCCTGTCAGTGTCTTTTGCGATCGTCGATAGACGATCGGCGGGGCACAGAGGAGGGGCGTCTTTCTGGCCGGCCATACCGGAGATCCGGGGCCGGCAACCGCACGGGATGGGCTCGTGCGGCGCCAAGAAGACGTGATGGAATGACGAAGAGACATTCGCAGAAGTACAAACTCGACCGCCGCATGGGCGAAAACATCTGGGGACGCCCGAAGTCCCCGGTGAGCCCCGGCCGCCGTGAGTATGGCCCCGGCCAGCACGGCCAGCGCCGCAAGGGCAAGATGAGCGACTTCGGCACGCAGCTGCGCGCCAAGCAGAAGCTCAAGGGCTACTACGGCAACATCTCCGAGAAGCAGTTCCGCGCCATCTACGACGAGGCGGTCCGCCGCCGCGGCGACACCGGCGAGCAGCTGATCGGTCTCCTGGAGAGCCGCCTGGACGCGCTGGTCTACCGCGCCAAGTTCGTGCCGACCGTGTTCGCCGCGCGTCAGTTCGTCAGCCACGGCCACGTCAAGGTCAACGGCCGCCGCGTGAACATCCCCTCGTTCCGCTGCAAGCAGGGCGACCTGATCGAAGTGCGCGACAAGTCGAAGAACATGCTCGCGCTGCTCGAGGCCGTCGGTCTCGCCGAGCGTGACGTGCCCGACTACCTCGACGTCGACCACACCAAGATGACCGCCACCTACGCCCGCATCCCCGCCCTCGGCGACGTGCCGTACCCGGCGAAGATGGAGCCGAACCTGGTCGTCGAGTTCTACTCGCGCTAATCGCTGCGCGGCTTCGGCCGCCAGTCGTCGTATCAAGGGGTCGCGCAGCAACTGCGCGGCCCCTTTTCCGTCTGGTATCCGGCGTTCCGCCCCGCCTTCGCGCGGGGGGCGGCCCCGTCGCCAGCCGGGTCCTCTGAAACGATGCGCTGCGGTTTGTGTCGCGGGGCGGATTGGGCGACAAGGGCGCCGCCGCTCGCGAGGCCGGCAACCAGCGAGGCTGAACAATGATCGAGCTGTCGCGTCTCAACACCGCAACGATGGCGGCCATCAGCATCGCCGTCGGCCTGGTGGTATTCGCCATCAAGCTGCTGGCCTGGGGCGTCACGGGCAGTGTCGCGCTCTATTCGGACGCGTTGGAGAGCACGGTGAACATCGGCGCCGCGATGGCGGCCTTCATCGCCATCCGCTGGAGCCGCCAGCCCGACGACGACGATCACCCCTACGGCCACCACAAGGCCGAGTACCTTTCGGCCGTGCTGGAGGCGGCGCTGATCCTCATCGCCGCGTTGATGATCTTCCGCGAGGCCTTCAGCGCGCTCGTCGACCCGCACCCGATCGACGCGCCGTGGCTGGGCCTCGCGATCAATCTCTCCGCGGGCGTCATCAACGGGGTCTGGGCGATGATCCTGATCGGACACGGCCGGCGCGAACGCTCGCCCGCACTGCTGGCCGACGGGCGCCACATCATGGCCGACGTGGTGACGTCCGCCGGGGTCGCCGTCGGTCTGGCGCTGGCGGTGCTGACGGGGTGGACGATCTTCGACCCGATCCTCGCGGCGGTGGTGGCGGTCCACGTGCTGCGCTCGGGTTGGCAGCTGATGGGCGAAAGTGTCAGCGGATTGATGGACGCCGCGCCCCCCGAGGAGGAGCTGGTGCGCATCCGCAAGGCCATCACCGAGAACTCCGGCGACGCGCTGGAGGCGCACGACCTGCGCACCCGCAACGCCGGCCGGCGCACCTTCGTCGACTTTCATCTCGTCGTGCCCGGCCATATGTCCGTGGCGGACGCGCATGTGATCTGCGACCGGATCGAGGCGGCGATCCGGCGCGAGATGGGCGAGTCGGTGATCTCCATCCACGTCGAGCCGCAGCACAAGGCCAAGCACGACAACGTCGTGACGATCTGATGGGGAGGCGAGCATGATGCGGTCGTGTGGGACACTCGCCGGCGCCTTGGCGCTGCTCGCGACCGCAACCGCGGCGGCGGCCGGTCCGCCGGTGGACGGCGTCTTCGAGGCGCGCCAGGCGTGCCCGGCGGTGCGCTCCATCCGCTCGGGCGCCAATCCCGGCGACGTGCGCACCGCGCCGGGCACCCGCTACCGGGCGCTGGAGCTGAACCGCCCCGGCGGCGACCATCTGCGGGTCGAGGTGCCCGGCGCGCCGCAGTTGACGGCCCGCTGGGTGCCCCTGTCGTGCGGGACGCTGCAGGAGCGCGACGCCGCGCGGGGCGCCGCCGAAGCGCCGCCTCGGCACGACCCGCCGGAGCTGCGCGCCGGGGCGGGTGCGGCCTCCACGAGCAACGTGCTGGCGGTGAGCTGGCAGAGCGCCTTCTGCGAGATCGCGCCGCGCCGGGGAGAGTGCCGGGCGCTGGCGCGAGGCCGGATCGGCGCCGCCGCCGCTCGCTTCTCGATCCATGGCCTGTGGCCGGACGCGGGCGAATATTGCGGGCCGGCCGGTGCCGCCGCCCGCGACGCGCGCCGCTGGTCGGACCTTCCGCCGGTGCCGCTGCGCCGCGCCACCGTCTCGGCCCTCGCGCCCCTGATGCCCGGCATGCTCAGCCATCTCGAGCGCCACGAGTGGTATTCGCACGGGACCTGCTACAACGCCGACGCCGACGAATATTTCGCCGATACCGTCGCCCTGGTGGAGGCGCTCAACGCGTCCCCCGTGCGGGCGGCGATGCTGGACAATGTCGGCCGCACGATCGACACTGCGGTGATCGGCGCGGCGTTCGACGCCGCCTTCGGTCCCGGCGCCCGCCGCCGCGTCACCTTCGAGTGCGACCGCGATCCCGACAGTGGCCGCACCGTGTTGGTGGAGCTGCGCATCGCGCTGCGCGGGGAGATCACCGCCGACCCGGATCTCGGCGCGCTGATCCGGGCGGCACCGACGCGCGGTCACGGCTGCCGGCGCGCGACGATCGATCCACCGGGCCCCCAGTAGGCGCGTTGCGGCCGCCCGCGCGCTGGTGCATATCGACGGCCGAGGTTTGAGGGTGAGGTTAGGCCATGAACGAACATGTCGCGCCGCCGACGCACAAGGAGCTGGGCTGGCGGGAGGCCGACCCGTCGCAGTACATCAAGGGCGCGCTGGACGACTGGGAGGTCGTCATCGGCATGGAGATCCACGCCCAGGTGCAGTCGAACGCCAAGCTGTTCTCCGGCGCGGCGACGGCCTTCGGCGGTGAGCCCAACGACCATGTCAGCCTCGTCGACGCGGCGATGCCGGGGATGCTCCCGGTCATCAATCAGGCCTGCATCGAGCAGGCGGTGAAGACCGGCCTCGGCCTCAACGCGCAGATCAACATGGTCTCGCGCTTCGACCGGAAGAACTACTTCTATCCGGACCTGCCGCAGGGCTACCAGATCTCCCAGTTCGCCCACCCGATCGTCGGCGAGGGCGAGGTGATCGTCGACATGCTGTCGGGCGAGCGCATCGTCGTGGGCATCGAGCGGCTGCATTTGGAGCAGGACGCGGGCAAGTCCGTCCACGACCTCCACCAGGGGCGCTCCTCGGTCGACCTCAACCGGTCGGGCGTCGCGCTGATGGAGATCGTCTCCCGGCCCGACATCCGCTCCGCCGATGAGGCGCGCGCATACCTCACCAAGATGCGCCTCATCCTCAAGACGCTCGGCACCTCCGACGCCGACATGGAGAAGGGCAATCTGCGCGCCGACATCAACGTCTCGGTGAGGAAGCCGGGCGGGCCGCTGGGGACGCGCTGCGAGATCAAGAACGTCAACTCCATCCGTTTCGCCGGCCAGGCGATCGAGTACGAGGCGCGCCGGCAGATCGGCATCCTCGAGGACGGCGGGAAGATCGACCAGGAGACCCGCCTGTACGACGCTCGCACCGGCGAGACGCGCTCCATGCGCTCCAAGGAGGAGGCGCACGACTACCGCTACTTTCCCGACCCGGACCTGCTGCCGCTGATCCTGACCGACGAGATGGTCGACCGGTTGCGCGGCGAGCTTCCCGAGCTGCCGGACGAGCGTCGCTCGCGTTATATCGAGGAGCTGGGCCTGTCGGCCTACGACGCTTCGGTCCTCGTGACCGACGTCGCCGCATCCGGTTATTTCGAGACCGTGGCGACCGGCCGCGACGCCAAGGCCGCCGCCAACTGGGTGATCAACGAGCTGTTCGGTCGTCTCAACAAGGAGGGGATCGAGATCGAGGATTCGCCGATCTCCGCCGCCCAGCTCGGCGGGATCCTCGACCTGATGGCGCAGGACGTCATCTCCGGCAAGATCGCCAAGGATCTCTTCGAGATCGTCTGGTCCGAGGGCGGCGACCCGGCCGAGATCGTCGACCGGCGCGGCATGAAGCAGGTGACCGACACCGGCGCCATCGAGCGCGCGGTCGAGGAGGTGATCGCCGCCAACCCCGACAAGGCCGAGCAGGCGAAGGCCAAGCCGAACCTCGCCGGTTGGTTCGTCGGCCAGGTGATGAAGGGGACCGGCGGCAAGGCCAATCCCAAGGCCGTGCAGGAGATCGTGCGCGGCAAGTTGGGGATCGAGTAGGCGGCGCTTCGTGTGGGACGGCGAGGCTTTGCCGCGGGGCGAGTCGGAGCGAGGGGGTTCCCCCTCGCGCTCCCTCCGTCTCGGCGACGGCCAGCCGTTCAGATCAGACGGTCGCGAAGGGCGAACGACTGAGCTGAACGGCTCATCGAGCCTGGTCGGGCCGGGGCGGCGTCAAGTGCCCGTCCTCCCCATGCTCGCGCCATGCTGCGGCGGGCCGCCGAACCTCGTTCAATCCCGACGGCCGCCGCCCGGCGCGCGCTGCGCGTGGGTCCGGGCGGGCACTTGACCCCGCCCCTGCCCTCGGACGCCGGCGGGAAGAAGGGGGCGGGGGCGGTCAGCCTTTGAGGAGGAGTGCGGTGGCGCGGGTGGCGCGGGCGGCGGACGTCGTGCCGGTGTAGGCGACGGCGCGGATCATGTCGGCGACGCAAGCGCGCTCGGCCGTGTCCATCCGTGCCGCGAGGCGGCCGGCCAGCCGGTCGATCGCCACCACCGGCTCGACACCGCCCGCCGCCGCGCGTGCCGCGACCCGCAGCGCCGCCGCCACGTCGCGGCGATTGCCGACCTGACTCAGCCGGGTGGTGACCTGCGGGCGCGCCTCGCCCCACCCGTCGCCGGAGACGAAGTAGAGGAGCGCGGCCACGGTTTGCAGCGGGCCGTGGATGGTGTCGAGCGGCGAGCGCTCGGGGGCGGCGGGGGGCGCGTCGGCCCGCGGATCGGCACCATGGCCGTGGCGCGCCGGGACCGTGAGGCGGACGGCGGCATGCTCGGAGAGGTCGAACCGCTCGGCGAAGTCCAGCGTGCCGCGTGCGACGAGCCACAGCACGACCACGCCCGCGGCGAACAGCCCGCCGAACACCAGAAGAACCTGCATCGTTCGCTCCCGACACGTTACGCAGGTGCCCGCCCGCCGGATGGGCGGAGCGGGGCACCGAGGGCCTCATTCCCGGCCGGACGTGCGGTGCCGCGGGCCTGACATGCCGGCGGCGTGGGGCGTGCGTCCGGGGCGTCGAGGCGGGCGAGCCCGATGGGGGCTCGGCCGATCGGCGCCGGGTGGAAGCGTAGCCTAGCGAGCTTGTGCGAGGCGGGAGGGGAGCTTCGGGCTATAGGGTCGGCGCAAAGGGCGAGTTCGCCAGCGCCGACGATCCCGCCGGCTCGCCGATATCGCCGCCGACGAGGCGGTGGGCGTCTCGCGCCGCCTCCACCAGACGCGTCACGTCGCGGTAGCGCTCGCGGCCCGCCCGCACCACGAAATGCAGCTGCCGCCCCTCCGACAGCGGCTCCATCAGCGCCACCGACAGCCCCGCCACCGCCTCCGCACTCTGCCGCGCGTAGGGTTCCGGCAGGATCGTGTCGCCGACACCCGCCCGCACCAGGCTGACCAGCGTGGCGAAAGAGGAGGGGCCGATGCGCGTGCTCATCGCCGGTTCGAACCGCAGCTGGGCCCGGCGGATCGCTTCGGAGACCACCTCGCGGAAGCAGTGCCCTTCCTGCATCAGCAGGAGCGGGCCGTTGAGACCGTCGAGCGACACCGTCTCCGGCAAGGGGTGCCGCGAGACCACGACCAGCCGCTCGTCCCCCAGCGGCAGCGCGGTGAGGGCGTTGGCGCGCGGCAGCGTGGCGGTGATCGCGAAGTCGAGATGATCGGAGGCGACGCCGGCCTCCAGCTGGTCGGTGCGGTCCTCGACGAAGGTGATGTCGGAGTTTTCCGACAGCTCGGCGACGGTGGTGAGAAAGTGCGGCGCGAGGTAGGGCGCCACCGTCGGCAGGATGCCGAAGCGCATGGGACGGCCGAGCAGCACGCCGTCGCCCTTGGTCGTGCGCTGCACGCGGTGGAAGGCGTCCATGATCTCGCGTGCGGCGGCCAGCACCTCGGCCCCCTCGGTGGTGATCGAGGTGTGGCCGTGGCGGCGCTCCAGCAGCGTGACGCCGAGGAGGTCCTCCATCCGCCGAACCTGGGCCGAGAGGGTGGGCTGCGAGATGCCGCACGCCTGCGCGGCCCGCGAGAAGGAGCCGTTCTCGGCGATGGCGATGAAGTACTCCAGGTCGCGGATGCGCAAGAGCCGCATCATGGCGCGTTCCTCCTCACGCTCCGCCCGCGCGGCGGCGTCCGTCGCATTCTAGCGGGGTCGCACGGACCCTTGCTAGCCGATGCCGAACCACCAGCTGCCGATGCCCAGGAAGGCGAAGAAGCCGATCACGTCGGTCAGCGTGGTGAGGAAGACCGACGAGGCGACCGCGGGGTCGACGCCGATCCGGTCGAGCAGCATCGGCAGCGTCGCTCCGAAGAACCCTGCGCAGATGATGTTGAAGACGATCGCCGCCGCGATCACGCCGCCCAGCTCGATGTTGGCGAACCAGACCGCTGCGACGATGCCGACCGACACCGCGACGCACGTGCCGTTCATCAGCGCCACCAGCACCTCCCGCAGCGTAACGCGGATGACGTTGCGCTTGGTGATCTCGCGCTGGGAGATGGCGCGGACCGTCACCGTCATCGCCTGGATGCCCGCGTTGCCGCCGAGCGCGGTGACGACCGGCATCAGCACCGCCAGCGCCACCATCGCCTCGATCGTCCCGTCGAACAGCGCGATCACCCCGGACGCCAGGAAGGCGGTCATCATGTTGATCATCAGCCAGGGGATGCGGGTGCGGGCGACGTAGAGCGGCGTGTCGGACAGTTCCGCGTCGCCGGCGCCGGCGAGGGCGCGGATGTCCTCCTCCGCCTCCGCCTCGATGATGTCGACGATGTCGTCGATGGTGAGGATGCCGACGAGGCGGCTGGAATCGTCCACGACGGCGGCCGAGAGCAGGTCGTAGCGCTGGAAGATGCGGGCCGCTTCCTCCTGGTCCTCCTCGGCCTGGATGGTCCGCGGGTCCTCGTCCATGATCTCGGTGATCTTCACCGGGCGCTGCGTGCGCAGGAGGCGGTCGAGCTTGACCGTCCCCATGAGGCGGAACGCCGCATCCACCACGAAAATCTCGGTGAAGTGGTCCGGCAGGTCCACTTCTTCGCGCAGCGTGTCGATCACCTGGCCCACGGTCCAGAACGGGGGCATGGCGACGAAGTCCGTCTGCATGCGCCGGCCGGCCGACTCCTCGGGAAAATCGAGGCTGCGCTTGAGGCGGTGGCGCATCGCGAACGGCAGCTGCGCCAGGATCGCCTCGGACTGCTCGTCCGGCAGGTCTTCCAGGATGTAGACCGCGTCGTCCGAATCGAGGTCGGCGAGACCGTCGGCGACGTCGGTCGGGGCGAGCTCGGAGAGGATGTGCAGGCGGACGTTCTCGTCCACCTCCGTCAGCGCGGTAAAGTCGAAGTCGCGACCCAGCAGGCGGACGAATTCGACGCGCTCGTCCGGCTCCAGGCGGGAGATCAACTCGGCGACGTCGGACTCGTGGAGGTCCTCGACCAGTGCGGTCAGGCCCTCCTTGTCGTCCGCGCCGATCAGTGCGCGGACCTCGTCCAGGAGGCCGTCGGAGACGGTCACCTCGTCGTCGGTCAACTGATCGGCCATGTAGAGGCGTTCTCCCTGCGCTTGCTCCTAGCCGATAACACGCGTCGGATCGCGATCACGCAATGCAGCAGCAGAAAGATGCGGTAGCCCGTGTGGTTTTTTGACGGTTGCGCGGATGCCGCGACACTGATCGGCGAATCGATGGGCGATGTCGGCCTCAGTCACACCGGCCGACGGGATCCGTCCGGACCCAGTCGGGGTGAATTCCGAATCATTGAAATAAATGATGGTGCGGTCGAGAAGACTCGAACTTCCACGGGTTGCCCCACAGCGACCTCAACGCTGCGCGTCTACCAATTCCGCCACGACCGCGATCGGAGTGGCGCAAGTAGCACCCACCGTTCGGTCTTGCAAGCGGGTTTGGGCACGAAATCAACCACTCCATCCTCGCAAACCGGTAGACGCTCATTGTGTGACACCGATCACACGGACAGCGCGTTGCTCTTCCCAGATCCGATGGTGCGAGGTGGACGGCGATGGCCGCGGCCTTGCCACAAATGCACGAGGAGACCGCGCCGTGAACACCTTCAATGTCGCCGCCACCGCCGACTTCGACTGGATCCAGGCCGAGACCATGCCGTTCGATCCGCCGCCGAGCGACGGCCAGTTCGAGCGCAGCGCGATCGGCGCCGGGGAGGCCGGCGAGCGGGACCAGCACGGCACCGGCCGCCTTTCCGAGGCCTACACGCCCGCGGTGCGCGGCATCTTCGGCTGAGGCGCGCGGCGCCACGCTTGCAATCGGACGGGGCGTCGCCGACATTGCGACCATGCCGACCCAATGGATGATTTCCGACGACCTCGTCGACTATGATGCCGCGCTCGCCGCGCAGGAGGCACGCGCGGCCGCCATCGCCGAACACCGCGCCGACGAGGCGGTGTGGCTGCTGGAGCATCCGCCCGTCTACACCGCCGGGACCAGCGCCGATCCGGCCGACCTCGTCGACCCGGAGCGCTTCCCGGTCATCCACGTCGGCCGCGGCGGCCAGTACACCTATCACGGCCCCGGCCAGCGGGTGGCCTACCTGATGATGGACCTGCGCGAGCGGGGGCGTGACGTGCGCGCCTACGTCGAGGCGCTGGAAGGCTGGATCATCGACACGCTGGACGCCTTCAACGTCCGCGGCGAGCTGCGGGACGGGCGCGTCGGCGTGTGGGTCGTGCGGCCGGACGGCAGTGGCGAGGACAAGATCGCCGCGATCGGCGTGCGCATCCGCCGCTGGGTCACCTACCACGGCATCTCGCTCAACGTGGAGCCCGATCTCTCCCACTTTTCCGGCATCGTGCCGTGCGGGGTGCGCGAGCATGGGGTGACGAGCCTCGCCGCCCTCGGACGCATCGCCTCGATGGAGGAGGTGGACATGGTCCTGCGCGACACCTTCGAGCGGCGGTTCGGGACGACCCTCACCGCCGCGCCGCCGGTCCCGGCGTCCGTGCTCGACCCGGCCTGACGACCGCCGCGCCGCGCATCCACCCGCGCGGCGGCGATTTGCCTCGCCGCGCGAAATGGTGGACGAACGGGACGGGGCGGGTGCGCCGCCCGACGTTTCCGAGGGCCAGCGAGTGACCACCCTGCCGACCGCCAATTTTCATGCCATGCACCGGCACGGCTTCGTGCGCGTCGCGACGTCGACGCCCAACGGCCGGCCCGCCGACGTCGCCTTCAACCGCGACGCCATCCTCACCGAGGCGCGCCGGGCCGACGCCGCCCACGTCGACCTGTTGATCTTCCCGGAGCTGTGCGTCTCATCGTACGCGATCGACGATCTGCTCCACCAGGAGGCGCTGCTGGCGGCGGTGGACGAGGCGATCGCCACCATCGCCGAGGCGAGCGTGGAGCTGGCGCCGGTGATGCTGGTGGGGGCCCCTCTGCGCCACAAAGGGCGGCTATACAACTGCGCCGTGGTGGTCGCGCGGGGAGAGATCCTGGGCGTGGTACCCAAGGCGTTCCTGCCGAACTACCGCGAGTATTACGAGAAGCGCTGGTTCTCGCACGGCCGCTCGCGCGTCGGCGAGGCGATCGCGGTCGCCGGCCGCACGGTGCCGTTCGGGATCGACCTCCTGTTCGCTGCCTCCGACCTGCCGGGCTTCGTCTTCCACGTCGAGATCTGCGAGGACGTGTGGGCGCCGATCCCGCCGTCGTCCAAGGGAGCGCTGGCGGGGGCGACCATTCTCGCCAACCTCTCGGCCTCCAACATCGTCATCGGCAAGGCGGACGACCGGCACTCGCTGTGTCGCTCGCAGTCGCAGCGCGCCGTCGCCGCCTACGCCTATTCGGCCGCCGGCCCCGGCGAGAGCACGACCGATGTCGCCTGGGACGGGCAGGGCGCGATCTACGAGCTGGGAGAGATGCTGGCCGAGGCGGAGCGCTTCAGCCTGGAACCGCAGCTCTGCATCGCCGACGTCGATACCGGCCGCATCCTGTCCGAGCGCACCTCGACGCCGACCTTCGGGGACGGGGCGGACCATGCGCTCGGCCCCGGCGAGACGTTCCGCTGGGTCCGGTTCGCGCACCGGCCGGCGTTCGCGGACATCGGCCTCGTTCGCCCCATCCGCCGCTTCCCGTACGTGCCCGACCGCGAGAGCCACCTCGATCAGGACTGCTACGAGGCCTTCAACATCCAGGTCGAGGGGCTGCGTCAGCGCTACGTGGCGACGGGCAGCGGCACCATGGTGATCGGTGTGTCGGGCGGCCTCGATTCGACCCACGCGCTGATCGTCGCCGCCAAGGTGTGCGACCGGCTGGGCGTGCCGCGCAGCAACATTCTGGGCTTCACCATGCCGGGGTTCGCCACCAGCGACGGCACCAAAGAGAACGCGTGGCGGCTGATGCGCTCGCTCGGCATCACCGCCGACGAGATCGACATCCGCCCCGCCGCCCGGCAGATGCTGGCCGACATGGACCATCCGTTCTCGGACGGTGAGCCGGTGTACGACATCACCTTCGAGAATGTGCAGGCGGGCCTGCGCACGGACTACCTCTTCCGCCTCGCCAATCAGCGCAAGGGCTTCGTCATCGGCACCGGGGACCTCTCGGAGATGGCGCTGGGGTGGTGCACCTACGGCGTCGGCGACCAGATGAGCCACTATGCCGTGAACACCGGCGTGCCCAAGACGCTGATCCAGTACCTGATCCGCTGGACCGTGCGCACCCGCCAGTTCGACGCCGAGACCAACGCCGTCCTGACCGACATTCTGGCGACCAAATTCTCGCCCGAGCTGGTGCCCGCCGGCGAGACGGAGGAGATCCAGGACACCGAGGCGAAGATCGGCCCCTACGAGCTGCACGATTTCTTCCTCTTCCACACGATGCGCTACGGCCACCCGCCGTCCAAGGTGGCGTTCATGGCCTGGCACGCGTGGCGGGACGTCTCGGCCGGTTCGTGGCCGATCGACTTTCCCGCCGAGGCGCGGCACCAATACGATCTCGCCACCATCGCCAAGTGGCTGGAGACGTTCATCCGGCGCTTCTTCGCATTCAGCCAGTTCAAGCGCTCGGCGATCCCCAACGGACCGAAGGTCTCGCCCGGCGGGGCACTGTCGCCGCGCGGCGACTGGCGGGCGCCGTCCGACGCTTCCGCCACGGTGTGGCTGGAGGAGCTGCGGCGCGCGCTGCCGCGCTAGCACGGCGCGATATCGGATGATTTCCGCATCCGGCGTTCGATAGAACGCCGGATGCACGAGCGGCGGGCCGGGTCAGCCGCGCTTGGCGAGCATCTCGGCGTAGAGGCGGTCCGGCGCGGGGTCGGCGGCCAATGCCTGGGCGACGGCCTCACGCACCTCGGCTTTCAGCGGGTCGCGGCGCGCATCGGGAACGCCGACGCGCCGCATCGCGTGCTCGCCGTGGGTCCTCTCCGCGCGCGCCAGGTCGCGCTGGTGGGCGGTCGCGGCGTCGGCCGCGAGATCGTTCGAGAGCGGCAGCGGGCGGGTCAGAAGCGGGTTGAGGCGGGCAAGGAAGGCGTTGAAATCGCCGACGATCTCGTCGAACGTGCCGACGATGTAGCCGTCGCGAGCGGCCAGCCCGTCATAGAAGGCGACATAGTCCGCGACGCACGCTTCGACGGTGCGGCGCGAATAGACCTGGTAGGAGACGATCGCATCCAGCGGCCGGCGCACCAGGATCACCGTCGGCACGCCGTAGCCGAGCGCCAGGTCGACGTGGCGGCGGCTGTGGGTGTGGTGGGCGGTGCGGCGGTGCCCGCCGCTTCGCTCAGCGAGGACGTTCAGCATGTCGATCGTGAACGTGTTGGAGCTGCGCGGATATCCCTCGACGAGAAGCTCGGTGTCGGGCGTACAGATGGGGTGACTGGGGTGCGTCTCCATGAGGGAGGCGCGCAGTGCGTCGGTGTCGGTCGAGGTCAAAGGGCAGGCTCGGTCAGCGGTGCGGCGGGGACGCTCGCGCCGGCGGGCGGCGCGAGGCGGCGAAGGAAACGGCCGGCGATGCGGTCCGGCGCGTGGGCGATGCGGATGGCACGGGCGGCCTCCGCCCGCGGCCCGGCGAGCCGCTCGTGCGCCGCGCCGCCGGGGGCGAGGCGGTCCACCGCGCGCTCCAGCGCATCGGCGAAGGCATCCACCGTGTAGGCCCCGGCCACGACGCCGAAGTCGAAGCTGCGGATGAACTCCTCGCAGCCGTGACCCGGCCCCGCCACCGGCAGGACGCCGTAGACCCCCGCCTCGACGAGGATGTTGGGCCAATTGTCTTCCAGCGAGGGTGTCAGCAGCAGGTCGGCACGGCGGTAGATCTCGGTGATCGCGGCGTGTTCGGCGATGCGGCCGTGTTGCGTCGCGGGAAGGCCGGTCTCGTGCACCAGCCCCGTGACCTCCGCGTCCGAAGCGCCGACGAGGTCGAGCACGACCTCCGGGGCGTCCTCGCGGGCGGCGAGGCGGGCCGCCAGCAGCGCCAGCGCTTCGAGGGCGAGGCGCATGTTCTTGCGCCGCTCCGCCAGCGAATCGGCGATCAACATCAGCCGTACCGCTCCGCCCTCGCGCGCTGCCGGTGCGGGGCTCAGCGGCTGATAGGCATTGCGGATCACGTGGGCGCGGCCCGGCGGGACGATGCGGGTCGCCACCGCACCGTCGCGCACGTAGTGGCTCGGCGCCGTCAGATGGACACCGGCATGGGCGAACAGTGCCTCCTTGAAGCGCCGCGCGCGCGGCGGCACCGTCAGGCTCGCCAGCGACCGGTCGATCTGCGGGCAGGCGTGGCAGCCGACGGCCATGCCCCCGCACCCGGCCGGGTAGTGGCAGCCGCCGCTGACATAGTGGAAGTCGTGCAGCGTCAGCACCAGCGTCACGCCGCGGCGGGCGAGGGCGGCCATCTCCTCCAGCGCGATCAATCCCAGCGCCCAATGCACGTTGACGATGTCGTAGGCGGCCAGCATCTCGACCAGCCAGCCGCGGCAGAAACCGGGATGCTCGACGGTGAAGTGCGTGTCGGTCACCGTGCGGTTGCTGAACGAGCGCGAGGGGCGGGCATCCTCCGGCACGTTCTCGCCCAGGGCGGCGATGTCGATGAAATCGCAGGCCACGCCGTGACCGGCGAGCGCCTCCGCCAGCCGTTTCGCCGCGATCCCGGCGCCCCCGCTCGGCGCGCTGGAGAGGACGGCGACGGAGGGGGCACGGTCCCTCATGCGCCGGAGTCCGTGGTGGCGGCGAGGAGCTGGTCGCGGGCGCGGCGGCGCTCGCGGGCCATCGCGTTGAGACGCCGGTGCAGGAGCGCGACGTCGCTGCCTGGCCCCGCCGTCTCCTCCAGCGTCTCGGCGCGGGCCTTGGCGCCGTTGTAGAGCGCGACGAGCTGGCCGAGAGTGATCTCGGCCTCCTTGAAACCGCCGTGGCGGGCCTGCACCATCGCCAGCTCGGCCAGCGATTCACCCCGCTTTTTCAGCGTCTTGCACTCGGAATGGTAGACGCTGTAGGCCACGTCCACCGGCACGTGCTCGAACGTGTAGCGCCCGGCCATCGCGAGGAAGAGGTCCGCGTCCATCGCGTAGTGGAGGTCTTCCTTGACCGGCCCGCACGCCCGCCACGCCTCGCGCGCGAAAAAGACGCTCGGCTGTACGAGGTGGTTCATCGAGTAATTCAAGAGCCGCCCGAAGGTCAGCCGCTCGGGCGCGAAATTGAATCGGTGGATCGGCGTCAGGTCGAGGTCGGTCAGATAGGCGTTGCCGACGACGACTTTGGTCCCGGGCCGGTCGCGAAAGGCCTCGCGCACCACGTTCAGCCGGTTGGGCAGGATGAGGTCGTCGCCGTTCAGCCAGGTGAGGATCGGCTTCTTGGCGCGCGCCATGCCCTTGTTGATCGCGTCCGACTGGCCCGAGTCGCGCTCCGAGACCACCACCGCGAAATGGTCGCGGTAGTAGCCGACGACGTCCATCGTCCCGTCGGTGCTGCCGCCGTCCATCAGGATCAGCTCGCAGCCGGCGAGGTCGTTCATCAAGAGGCTGCGGATGGTCCGCTCCAGGAACGGGCCGGCATTGTAGACCGGGATGACGATGGAGACACCCGGCAGGTCCGCCGCCGCGCGCTCCATGCGAAAGCCGGTCTCGAACGGGAGTTCGGCGGTGATGTCGAGTGGCTCAGGCAGCATCGGGGAGGGCCTCGGCCACGGGGGTCATCGGGTTCAGCATGGCGACGAGCGCGCGTTCGGCATCATTCTCGGCGGCCAGGATGAGGTAGTCGTAGACGGCGCGGTTGTGAATGCCGTGCGTGACGCGCTCCGCCGCGTAGAACCGTGCGACGGCCCGGCGCTCGGCCCAGTCGTCGCGCGAGTCGACCTGGGTGAGGGCCGCCGCCTTCTGGGTATGGCGCTTGTCGCCGGGCTTGGGCGCGCGCGGCGGCGCCTCGCCGCGGCACAGAAGCGCGAACACGGTGGCGGCGAGCGCGGCGCGAAAGTCGGCCTGTGCGCCGGCGCCGGTGGTGAAGACGTTGATGGCCCGCTCCATGTCGGCCTCGGCGGCGAGGTCGTCGGCGAGGGCGGCGAGGACCGCGAAGTTGACGGTCGGCGCGATGAAGGGGCACGCGGCGAGGAAGCGGGCGGTGGCAGCGCGGGCGCCGTCGGTGGTGACGGCGGTCGGCTGGCGGTAATATTTCAGCCGCGCGAGACGCGATGCGGCCCCCGTCATGCGGCACTCGTGGTCGATCCGCTGGAAGAACTGGAAGGCGGCCTCCGCCGCGCTCGGCCCCTTCGCCGCGCCGAGCGCCTGCATCGCCGGCACGTAGGCGAGGAACTCGTCGACGTTGGCGTAGGTGGTCTCGTGGCTCTCGTGCAGGAGGACGCCCGCGTCCATGATAATCCCGCCGAGCGACAGCATCAGCGCGCCGACGAGGTAGTCCCACCCCGGGATACCGAAGCACATGCGCTCCGCACCCGGCGTCTGCGCGAGCGCCGCGTTCACCGCCGGGAGGCGCGCGGCACCGATGAGGAAGGTGTCGAGCCCGCCGCGGTAGGGGGCGCGGGCCGCGAAGGCGCTCGCTTCGTAGGTCGCCGTCTCCTCGCGCACCAGCGCGGCAAGGGGGGCCTGCGACAGGTAGATGTCGGTGACGTCGGCGCTGCGGGTGGCGGGGAAGATGTCGGAGTTGGTGAGGAGGATGTCGCGCTCCGGCAGCGCGTCGGCGAGGTGGGCGAGGAGCGGTGCGATGCGCGGTGTGGGCTTGCCGAAGAGGGCGCGCCCGCTGTCCGCCTCGGCGACCTCCAGGATCGTCTCGCGGGCGATGCCGGCGGCAATCAGCCGCTCCGCCTCGGCGGCGACGTTGGCGGTCCGTACCGTCAGCCCCAGGCCGGCCCATGCGTCCCAGCAGCGGCGTTGCCGGGCGAACTTGGCGAACGGGTTCAGCGAGGTGACGACGATCGGCCGGCGCACGCCCGGCGCCGCTGTCTCACTCACCTCGTCCCCACTCAAGTCGCCGCCCCCTCTACCCGATCGGGCTAGGTTTCGACGCAATGGCCGCCGGATGCAAGGCGCGGCCGTCACCGCGCACGGCCCGATGGCCCCGAATGTCACCCCGCGGCCCCGAATGTCACCCCGCGGCCGCGAATGTCGCCTCACGGCCGCGTACGTCAGCCCGCGGGTCGGCATGCCGTCGCATGGGCGGGGGCGACCGGCCCGGCGGTGCGCCGATCGAAGGTGTGGACGGACCGGGGGCCAGGGCCTATCAGCTCACCATGGCTCAACGACATGTCGTCGTCGTCCCCCCGCCGGGGATCGACGGCTCCCGACCCATCAAGACACTCGTCGATCTTCTGCGCCAGCGGGGGTGCGAGACCACGGTGGCGAACCTCGAGCATGCGGACGCCGCACCGCACGGGGCGCAGGTGGTCTTCCTCTACCGCGGGCTGGAGGCGGTGGTCATCGAGGCGATGACCCGCGGCGCCCAGCCTTCCGGCCCGATCGGCCCTTGGGTGAAGGAGGCGACGTCGATCCTGCAGGCCAAGGCGGCGCGCGGTGCGGGGACCACGCTGGTCGACGTCGCGGATCTGGAGCTGAACAGCGGCGCCATCGTCGACCGGCTGGTCGCGGCGGAGCAGGATAACGGCCCGGCGCGGGGCCGGCGGGTGGCCACCGGCGACCCGGTGTTGCGCGCGCTCGCCCGCACCGCCGTCGCCGAGATGCCCAAGGCGCGCAAGCTGAACCAGGACCTCGTCGCCGGTTCGCTGCTCGCCCCGGCTGACGCCGCTCCCCAGGCCGATACCGCCTTCCTCTACTACACCGGCATCCTGCACCGGCGCGACCCGGCTGCGGCGGAGCTGGCCGCCAGCGCGCTCGGCGACGTGTCGGCCGAGCGGGACCGGCTGCGCGCCGAGACCGCGAGCCTGCGCGCCGCGCTCGCCGGCCGCACCGGACATGCCGAGAGCACGACGATCAGCCTCGGACCGACCTTCTCCCACCCCGCGTTCTACGACTTGGAGCGCGGCGCCAGCGGACGCCTGTTCCGGTGGATGGGGCGGCGGAGCGAGGCGACCATCCCGGTCCCCGTCGCCGCCAACGAAGGGGTCAAGGTGGTCGTCACCTTCGAGCTGGTGATCGACGGGGAGGCGCTGGCCGGGTTCGAGATCGGCGTCGGCGGCCGCTACGCCCAACGCTACGAGACGCGCGCGCTCCCCAACGGGCAGCTCACCAAGTCGGCCGTGTTCACCGCGCTGCCGGCGGACGAGGACATGGTCGCCGTCACCCTGCGTCAAGGCCACGCCGTCGACCGGACGGATGCCGGCGACCCGCGCACGTTGGGCTGCGGCATCGCCGCGATCACGCTGGTGCCGGTGCCTGCCGCCGCCAACGCCGGCAAGGTGCCGACCCCGGCCGGACCGGAGGACATCCTCCCCGGCGACCCCGAGCCGGCCCCCGTGCCCCCACCGGCCCGCGGTGCGCCGGGCCTTCCCGCCGCGACCGCCGGTGCCGGGGGACATTCGCTGGCCACCATCGTCATCCCGGTCGACACCGCGTTCGACGAAGCCGCCTTCCACCCGGTGGAGCGCCGGCCCGACGGCCTCGCCTTCGCCTGGCTCGGCCGGCGCGAGGAACAGGCCTTCACCGTGACCGTCCCGCTCGACCGTCCGGTGCGGGTCGAAGCCCATCTCGCCATGGTGATCGACGACGAGGCGGTCGCGGGGCTCGAGATCGAATTCGACCACGAGAGCCCCGCCGCGACCGAGGTGACCACGGTCGACGACATGCTGGTCAAGGTGGCGGTATTCGACCCTGTCGAGCCGTCCGGCACCGCCGCGGAGCCCGTCCAGGTGCTGCTGCGGGCGCGGCACCGGGTGGACGTCTCGGACCATGGCGACAGCCGCGTCCTCGCCGTCGGGCTGCACAAGCTGGTGGTGCGGCAGGTCTGACCCGACGCCGGTCCCCGGCCTGGGCGAGGGCGAGGGCGAGAGCGGGCCGGCGACGGCTCAGGCCGGCCGCACGAGGATCCGTGCGACGGCGAGGCCGGGTGTCTCGGACGTCACGGCCGTGTCAGGCATCAGCGTCAGCGGGCCGCGAGGGCCGGCCGCGCTCTCGAACAGCGCCGTCTTGACGGCGCCGTGGTCGCCCAGCGGGGTGATCTCGGTCCGCTCGGGGATTGCTTCGCCCAGGGCGATCCGCAGCCCCTCGACCTGCCGACGCTCCGCGACCCGCGGCAGGAAGACCTCCACCCGCAAAGGTCCGGCGATCTCGACCGATAGGTCGACCACCGCGTCGCCACCCAGCCGGCGGACACGCTCGCCGGTAGGCAGGCTCTCGGCGGCGGCGAAGGCGGGGGCGGGGAAGGCGTCGACGCCGAGGTCGAGCGTGCCGTCGGCGATCGGCGCCTCGTCGAGCTGCCACAGGTCGACCCGGTGGATGCCGACGGAGAGGAACCGCGGGTCGCCTTTGTCGGTCAGGTCCAGCTTCGAGGTGACGTGAAGGCCGAGGCGCACCAGGGCGAGCGGGTCGGGGTTCGCCGGCGCGGCGAAGGTGCTGGAATGCAGCCAGCCGCCGTCGTCCATCTTGGTGCGCACCACCTCCACCGCCGTCAGCCCGTCGCACGTGACCGAGAAGCCGTCGAGGGCGGCCATGTTGATGATGACGGCGATCTGCACGTCGACCCGCAGCGCGCGGGTGCGGCCGATCTCGGTCGGCAGGACGGCGTCGTCCTCGTTGCCGATCCAGCGCAGCGACAGGCCGTCGGAGGGGCGCCGTTCTGGCGGGTAGAAGGCGGGATGGGTCAGGCTCTCGTCGGCGTAGATCGTCTGGTGCTGCGGGGTCGTCCCGTCGAAGTTGGTGACGCCGACGGCCTCTTGCAGCAGCGCGATCTGCTCGTGGAGCTGTGCGTTCTGCCCCTCGACCTCGGCGAGCCGGGCGCGGGTGGCGGCAAGCTCCGCCCGGTCGGCCGCGGTGGGGCCGGCATCGGTCGGGGTGCGGGGCGCGGCGAGGGCGGCGAGGGCCTCGTCCAGGCTGGTGCGGATCGGCGCGCTCCAGAGGGGGAGTGCGGACGGGCGAAGCGCCGCGGCGAGGCTTTCGACGGCCGGCTCCTCCAGCGCGGCGAGGCGGCACAGGAAACGCACTACGCTCGCGGCGGCGCTCTCCTGCCGCGAGCGGTGCGGCGCGTCGGCGTCGCCGGCGAGGGGGAGGCCGAGATGGGCGCCCAGCGTCGCGGCGAGCGCATCGTCGTCGATCGTGGCGTGGGGGTCGAGGAGGGTGCAGCGCGTGCCCAGGCGCCGGCATTGCAGCACCAGAGTGGCGCTGTGGCGCGTCCAGGCGGCGATCGCCTCGTGGATGGCGGCGCCGTCCCGCACGGCGGCGGTGGCGAAGTCCTCGGCCGAGGGATGCAGCAGCAGGGCGTGCGCGGCCGATGCGCCCCACAGGCGCGCGTCGAGCTGGGTGGGGGCGATCGGCTCGACACTGGCGACCGCGCCCTCGAGCAGCCGGGTCAGCCGGGCGAGCGCGGCGCCGCAGTCGTACCAGGGCGGCGCGGCGAGAAGCACCATCTGCGGGGGCGCGGACGCGAGGGCGCTCTCAAACATCGCCGACGCCGCGTCCGCGAGAGGGGGTCGGTCGGCCGGGCAGGTGCAGCAAGGATCGCCTCGACGTCATGAGCCGGGGCGCCGGGGGCGCTCCACCGGCAGGTTGCGCCCGGAAGTGTTGCGCGTCGTGTTTGAGCGAGGCACGCCGCCGGGGCAAGCCCGGAGGGGCCGATTTCGCACCCGGTGCACGCGGCGGCGCCTTGTGATCGCCCGGTCGGGGTGGCATCGGTTGGGCACGGAGGCGCCTTCTAGCGGGGGCGTTGGCGTCATTGCCGGTGTTCGCGTATTCATATTCGTCATTTCGCGGAGAAGCTTAGAATGTCGACGGCCGTCCGCTCCAGCCCCGTCCGCGCTTTCCTGGTGGCGAACACCTTCGTCGGCGCCATGGAGGATGCCGCGGTGGACCGTGTGGTGATGCACGGCCGCGCCATCCGCTACGCCAAGGGTGACCGGCTGTTCCAGCGCGAGGACATGGGCGACGCGCTGCATATCGTCATCAGCGGCACGGTGAAGGTGCACAACACCACCAGCGAAGGGCGCGACGTGGTGCTGAACTTCCTTCGCTCGGGCGACCTCGTGGGCGAGATCGCGGTGCTCGACGGGGGCCCGCGCACGGCATCGGCGTCGATGATCGAGGCGGGGGAGATCTTCCGTATCGGCCGGCGCGACCTGATGCCGGCGCTGCGCGAATCGCCCGACGCCCTGCTCGAGCTGGTGGCGATCCTGTGCGAAAAGCTGCGTGCCACGTCCGACATCGTCGAGACCAACATGCGCAAGCTGGACGCGCGGTTCGCCGCCGGGCTGATGCGACTGTGCCAGGCCTACGGGCGGCGCACCGCGGCCGGCATCGTGATCGACCTCTCCGCCAACCAGACCGATCTTGGCGCCTATCTCGGCCTCTCGCGCGAGAACGCAAGCCGGCAGATCGCCAAGCTGTCCCGCTCGGGCGTGCTGCGGGCGGAGGGGGCGACGCTGGTCGTCCTCGACGAGCCGGCGGTCGCGCGCCTGGCGGACGAGTGACGACGGCCGCGTGAAGGTCTGGCGGCGCATCGGCCGCGCCAGGGGCCGCGCGGCCACCGAGGCCGGCCTCGTCGCGATCGCGGCGCTGGTGACGCTGCTGCTGGTCGCCTTCAGCGGCACCGACGCCGGCTCCACCTTGCGCGAACGCACCTTCGACACCCTGACCGCGACCGTCACGCTCCCCCCCGAGGCCCAACCCGTCGTGGTCGACATCGACCGTGCGGCGCTGGCTCGGGTCGGGCGCTGGCCGTGGGGCCGGGCCGACCTCGCCGCCCTGGTGGAGGCGATCGCCGCGGCCGGTGCCGGCGCCCTCGCGGTGGATATCCTGCTCGACGAACCGGACGATCGCTCGCCCGCGGCGCTCGCCCGCCGCCTCGCCGCCGCCGGCGTGCCGCTGCCGGTGGACGCGGCGAGCCTCGAGGACGGCGACCAGCGCCTCGCCGCCGCGTTCGCATCGCTGCCCACCGTGCTCGGCGTCGGCCTGGCGCCGCAGGAGGGGGAAAGCGTTCGCCCGCCGCCGGTGATCGTGCGTGGCACCTTCGTGGCGGACGGGCTTTGGGTCACTGGCGGCATCGCCGGGCCGATCCCGGCGCTGAAGGCGTCGGCGGCGGGCTTCGGCGCGTTGTCGCTCCCCGGCAGCGTCGACGGTTCGGTGCGCCGGGTGCCGCTGCTGGCGATCGCCGGGCGGCAACCGGTGACGGGCCTCGCGGTGGAACTGCACCGCGTGGTTCGAGGCGGGCCGCCGATCCTGATCGATCCCGCGGCGCGGGTGATGCAGGTGGGAGAGCGGACCGTCGCGATGGGGACGAGCGGGCTCATGCGCCTCGTCCCGGTCGCGCGGGCGGCGCGCCAGGCCCGCCATGTCGACGCCGCCGCGGTGCTGGACGGTGATCCGGCGGCGCTGGCACGGCTGGCCGGTGCGGCCGTCTTCCTGGGAAGTTCGGCGCCGGAGCTGGGCGGGCTGCGCACCGGCGCGGACGGCACGCTCGTCCCCAGCGTCGACCTCCAGGCCGACGCCTACGCACAGATCGGTGCCGGCGCCTACCCGCTGCGTGCCGACGCGGCGCTGACGGTGGAGCGCGTGGCGATCGCGCTCGGCGCGGTGCTGGGTCTCCTGGCGGCGCGCTTCTTGACGCCGGCGAGCGGGACGGTCGCGGTGGGGATCGCGGTGGTGATGTGGGCGGCGGGAGCTGCGAGCGCCAGCGCCTACCTCCACCTCTTCGACCCGATCCTGCCGGCGGCCGGCACCGCGCTCACCTTCGCACTGGGCTCGCTCCTGGTCGCGGCGCGGGCGCGGCGGCAGGCGCGGCGCGTGCAGGCCGCCTTCGAGCAGCACCTGTCGCCCGCCGTGGTCCGCCGCATCGCCGCGAGCCCCGACGCGGTGCGCCTCAAAGGCGAGGCGCGCGTGGTGACCGCTCTGTTCACCGATATCGAGGGCTTCTCGTCGATGACCGCGGCGGCCGAGCCGGAGGCGCTGATCGGCCTGCTCGACGCCTACTACGACGTCATCACCAATGTCGCGGTGGCGCACGAGGGGATGGTCGCCAAGCTGATCGGCGATTCGATGAACGCGCTGTTCAACGTCCCGGTCGACCTCGCCGACCATCCGCGCCGCGCGCTGGAGTGCGCCGTCGCGCTGGCCGAAGCGAGCGCCCGCTTCGAGGCGACGCCGGAGGCTCGGGCGCTGGGGCTCGGCCGCACCCGCATCGGCCTCGACACCGGGCGGGCGATCGTCGGCGACGTCGGCGGCTCGCGCAAGCTCGACTATACGGCGCACGGCGCGGCGGTGAACGCGGCCTCGCGCTTCGAGCAGGCGAACAAGTTCCTGGGGACGCAGATCGTCATCGGGCCGGGGACGGCGGCGGCGCTGGAGATGGACCTCCGCCCGCTCGGCCGCTTCGTCGTGCGCGGCTTCCCCGAGCCGTTGGCCCTCTTCACCCTGTGGGACGACGCGATGGGAGAGGCGGAGAAGGAGACCGTCCGCCGCGCGGTGGCGGCCCTGTCGGCCGAGCCGCTGGTGCTCGACGACTTGAAGCCCGCACGCTATGCGGCACTGCTCGCGGCGCAGGGCGACCGCTCGCCGGCGGACGCCCTATAGACCGCCTCCCGTCACCGGACGCTGGCGAGCGCCTCCTCGATGCGCCCCGCGCCCCACGCGACCGGGTCGGTCGGCTCGGCGCCCGGCTCGGCGATGTTGGTGCCTTCGCCGGCCCCGACCGACACCGTCTTGCCGCCGCCGGTGACGTCCACCCGCCCGGTTTCGACGAAGACGCCGAAGACGCCGCGACTGGGACCGGCGAAGAAGGTGGTGCCGCGCACCACGATCAGCCCGTAGTCGGAACTGATGGTGAGATCCTCATCGGCCTTCGGGGGCTCGCGGTCGAACAGGATCGCGCCGCCGCCGAGCGTCAACTCGCCGCCCGCGTCGATGATGTAGCGGTCGAGCCGCACCTCGGTCTCGGCGCCGAGGCGCAGCGTGGTGCGTTCGCCCAGGCCCAGGACGGCGCGCGCCTCGGCTCCGGTGCGGACCGTCTCTGCGACGTGCACCGGGTCCTTCACCTTCAGCGTCCGGGCTTGCGCGCCGGCTGCCGTGGCGGTCGCCTCGCCGGTCACCGCCGAGACGGCTCCCGCGGGGTCGGCCGCGCGGGCGCCGGACGCCGCCAGCCCCAATGTGAGGATGCCGGCTGCGAGGACGATGGAGAGCGCCGACCACCCACTCGCCTGATTGCGCATGACTTCTGACTCCTATGCTCGATCGGCCCCGCCCGCCGCGGGGGCGGGATCCGGCCGCTGAACTAGTCGCACAGCCGAGGGCCCGCTGTGCCGACGAGCATAACCCTCGGCGCAATTGCCCGCCATGGCGCGCTTCCGCGTGGGGGACGGCGGAGGAGGCGGGCGGGCAAGAGGCGGGCGGGCGCGACGCCGTGCACGGTTGTCCCGGCCCGTCCGCTACGCCATCTGCGGGTGGAGCCGCGCGGGGCGACGGATCGCCGCCCTCCCGCGCGCGAGTGTTTGGGGAGACCGATGGATACCCGCAACGTTGCTGCGTACGCGCAGATGCACCGCACGCAGTCGTACGGCACCACGGCGCACCGCATGCGCCGCTACATCGAGCCGTGGGTGCAGCTCGCGCGGCCGCGCACGTTGCTGGACTATGGCGCCGGGCAGGGCCGCTTCGGCGCCGTGATCGACGTTCCGACCCTCGAAGAGCGCCACCTCTATGACCCCGCCATCCCCGAGATCGCGACGCTGACGCGCGAACGCTACGATTATGTCATCAGCATCGACGTGCTGGAGCACCTGGAGCCGGACGAGGTGGACGGCGTTCTGGCCGACGTCGCGCGGCTGACCGACAAGGCGCTCTTCATCGTCACCACGGCGCCGGCGCGGGCGATCCTGCCGGATGGGCGCAACGCGCACACCACGATCCAGCCGGGTCCGTGGTGGGGCGAGGCGATCGGCCGGGCGTTCGGCGTCGCCGAGGCGATCCCGGTGTGGCGCAAGAACCGCTGCGGCTTCAAGACCTACCGCTCGCCGCCCGGGGAGTGGATCGCCGCCGGCGCCAAGCTCGCCAAGGCCCAGGTCGTCCACCACCGCGCCAAGTGGCAAGCCAGGCGCGCCGGCTGACGGGCTACTCGGCCGGCAGCTCGGCGGGCTTTTTGATGTGGGCGAGCTCGGCCTCCAGCGTGCGCTCCACGGCCGAGCGCGGCGTCGTGAGGCGGGCGAGGAGATCGTAGAGCACCGGCGTCACCACCAGGGTCAGCAAGCCGGAGACGACGAGGCCGCCGACGATCACGGTGCCGATGGCGATGCGGCTCTCCGCCCCCGCGCCGGATGCCAGCACCAGCGGCACCGCACCCAGCACCGTGGACACGATCGTCATGACGATCGGGCGCAGGCGCAGCACGGTCGCCTCCAGCACCGCCTGGCGGATCGACATGCCCTCGTCCCGCAGCTGGTTGGCGAACTCGACGATGAGAATGCCGTTCTTGGCCATCAGCCCGATGAGCAGGATGATGCCGATCTGGCTGTAGATGTTGAACGTCAGCCCCGCGATCGCCATCGAGAAGACCGCCCCCGCGACGCCCAGCGGCACGGTCAGCATGATCGTCAGCGGGTGGACGAAGCTCTCGAACTGTGCGGCGAGGACGAGGAAGACGATGAGCAGCGCCAGGCCGAAGGTGAAGGCCGCGCCCGACGAAGTCTCCTCGAACTGCTGCGACTGGCCGGACAGGCTGATCCGCGCCTCCGGCGGCAGGAGCCGCGCGGCCTCGGCCTTCATGTAGGCGATCGCCTCGCCCAGCGTGTAGTCGTCGCCCACCGAGCCCTCGATGGTGATCGACGGCAGCCGGTCGAACCGGCGCAGCTCCGAGGCGGCGGAGCCTTCCTTGATGGTGACGAGACTGGACAGGGGCACCAGGCTTGTCCCGTCGCCCGCGCGCAGGAAGATGAAGTCGATGTCGGAGGGGGAGGAACGGTCGGACCGCTCCGCCTGGAGGAGGACCGGGTATTCGCGCCCACGGTCGACGAAGTTGGTCACCTCGCGCGAGGCGAGGAGGGTCTGCAACGAGGAGGCGATGGTCTCGACCGAGACGCCGAGGTCGTCGGCGCGCTTGCGGTCCACGGAGATGTAGAGCTGCGGCTGGTTCTCCTCGTAATCCATCTCCATGTTCTGCAGGTCCGGGTTGGCCTGCGCCGCCTCCAGCAGCTTGGCCGCCCATTGCTTCACGCTCTCGAAGTCCGGCCCGGAGACGACGACCTGCAGCGGCGTGCGGTTGCCCCTGAGGCCGAGGCCCGACGGGGTGATGGGGAAGCCCTTGGCCGCCGTGACGCGGCTCATTCCGGGGCGCAGCTTGGCCGCGATCTCTTGCGCGGAGAGGTCGCGCTCGCCCCAGTCGGCGAGGCGCAGGACCACGAAGGAGCGATTGGAGCGGCCCCACGAGCCGGAGAAGGTGAAGATCGTCTCCACCTCGCCGGACTGGCGCAACGGCTCGGCGATCGTCTCGACCTGCTGGGCGGCCTCGTCGGTGAAGGTGACGGTGGCGCCCTCGGGGGCGGTCAGCGGGACGAAGGCGACGCCGCGATCTTCCCGCGGGGTCAACTCGGAGGGGATGGTGCCGTAGACCACCGCGCCGACGCCGGCGATGCCCACCGCGATCGCCAAGACGATGAGCGGTGCGGCGAGGGCGGCGCTGACGATGCGGCGGAAGGTCCGCAACACGCGGCCCTCGCCGGCGCCGGAGCCGGACCCCGAATCGCGCCGCAGCACCTTGGAGGCGAGCGCCGGGCACGCCGTCAGCGCCACGAAGGTGGAGATCATCACCGCGCTCGCCATGACGAAGCCGAACTCGGTGAAGAGCCGGCCGACCTGGCCGCCGAGGAAGGAGATCGGCACGAACACCGCGATCAGCGTGAGCGACGTGGCGATGACCGCGAACGTTACCTGCCGCGAGCCCAGCACCGAGGCGACGAGGACCGATTCGCCGTCGTCGATCCGGCGCTGGATATTCTCCAGCACCACAATCGCATCGTCGACGACGAGACCGATGGCGAGGAGCAGCGCCAAGAGGGTCAAGACGTTGATGGAAAAGCCCATCGCGCCGATGAGGACGAAGGTGCCGATGAGGGCGATGGGGATGGTGATCGCCGGCACCAGCGTCGCCCGCCAGGACCGCAGGAAGGCCAGGATCACCGCCACCACCAGAAGGAGCGAGATGCCCAGCGCGGTCACCACCTCGGTGATCGAGGCGCCGACGAAGATCGCGTCGTCGGATCCGACGGAGATCTCCATGCCGCGTGGCAGCGACACCTGCAACGCGTCGATTTCGGCGCGGATGCCCTGGCTGATCGCCAGCGTGTTGGACTGGCTCTGGCGGATCACCGAGAGACCGACGGCGGGCCGCCCGTCGGAGCGCACGATGGTCGAATCGTCCGACACGCCGGGGATCACGCGCGCGACGTCGGACAGGCGGATCGGGTAGCCCTCGACCCGGTCGACGGTGACGTTGGCGAACGCCTCGACGCTCGGAAGGCGCGAGTTGAGGCGGACCATGAGCTGGCGGGCGGACGATTCGATCTCGCCGGCGGGTAGCTCCACG
The DNA here is from genome assembly GCF_022865125.1 of Acuticoccus sp. I52.16.1. Taxonomy (NCBI): domain Bacteria; kingdom Pseudomonadati; phylum Pseudomonadota; class Alphaproteobacteria; order Hyphomicrobiales; family Amorphaceae; genus Acuticoccus; species Acuticoccus sp. I52.16.1. The sequence continues at coordinate 4,576,119 of NZ_CP094828.1, forward strand.
TTGGCCCGTTGCAGCGCCTGCGTCACGTCCGCCACGGTCAGGTTGCGCGCGGCCATCGCCCGCCGGTCGAGCCAGATTCGCACCGCGAACGGCCGGTCGCCGTAGAGGTCGATCGAGGCGACGCCGGGCACGGTGGCGAGCCGATCGACGACGTAGCGGTCGACATAGTCAGTGATCTCGGCCGGCGTCATGCGGGTCGAGGTGACGGCGAGGCGCATCACCGGGTCGCCGTCGGCGTCGGACTTGACCACCTGCGGCTCGTCGACGTCGTCCGGCAGGTCGCCGCGCACGCGGGCGACGGCGTCGCGCACGTCGTTGGCGGCTTCGTCGATGTTGCGGCCGACTTCGAACTCGACCGTGATCGAGGAGCGGCCGCGGCGCGACTGCGAGGACAGCGTCTTGATGCCGGAGATGCCCGAGATCGAGGCTTCCAGGATCTCGGTGATGTCGGTGTCGATGATCTCGGGCGCGCCGCCGGTATAGTTGGTGCGCACGGTGACGATGGCGGTGTCGATATCGGGCAGTTCGCGGATCGGCAGGCCGGTGAGGGCGCCGATGCCGAAGACGATGATGAGGAGGCTGACGACCGCCGCCAACACCGGGCGGCGAATGGCGAGGTCCGAGAGCATCAGGTGGGGCTCCCCGCGGTGACGGCGGCGGGGGCGGGTATGTCCGGCGCGACGGCGGCGGCGGGGGAGGTCGGCGCCTCGACGGCGGAGGAGTTGCCAGGCATCGGCAGCTCGCCGAGGATCTTCACCGCCCCGCCGTCACGCACCGACTGGATGCCGCGCGCGACGACCACCTCGCCGGCCGAGACGCCGTCCAGCACCTCGACGATGCCGTTGCGGCGCAGGCCGGTGGTGATGCGCCGCAGCTCAGCGACGTCCTCGTTCAGCACATAGATCTCGGTGTTGCCGCCCTGGACGAGGAGCGCCTCCTCGGGGACAACCACGGCGTGGCGATCGTCGAGCGCGAGGTCGAGGCGCATGAACATGCCGGCGGGCAGGACGCGGTCGTCGTTGGGGAGCGTCGCCTCGACCCGGAAGGCGCGGCTGACCGGATCGATGCGGCTGTCGATCGCGCCCACGCGGCCGGTGAAGACGCGGCCGGGGAAGGCGGCGCTCTGCGCGTCGACGCGCTGGCCGGGGCGGATCTGGCCGTACACCGTCTCCGGCAGGCGGAACTCGATCTCGACCTGGGAGAGGTCGTCCAGCGTGGTCAAGACGTTGGACGTCTCGACGCGGGCGCCGAGGTCCACCGCGCCGATCCCCAGAACGCCGGAGAAGGGCGCGACGATCGTGCGGTCGCGCAGGGAGTGGCGGGCGCGCTGGACGGCGGCCTCGGCGACGGCAAGCTCGGCCTTCAGGGTCTCGAGGGTCGCCTGGCTGACCGTCGACGCGTTGGAGCGGCGCAGCGTGTTGGAGCGGTCGAGCGCCGCGGTGCGTTCGGCGAGCGTCGCCTCGGCCTCGGCGAGCGTCGCCTCTTCGATGCCGGGGTCGAGACGGGCGATGACGTCGCCCTTCTCGACTTCGGCGCCGGGGACGATGTTCAGCTCGACGATGCGCCCGGAGGTCAGCGGCACGATGTCGACCGACTGGACGGCCTGGGTGGTGCCGACAGCCTCGACCGAGCGTTCCAGGACGCGGGTCGCGGCGGTCGTGACCTCGACCGAGGCGGCGGCGCGGATGGGGCGCGGCGCGGCGTCCCCCTCGGCGCTGTCCGTCCCGCTCGGACGCTCGAGGTAGATCATGTAACCCAGCCCACCGGCGACGGCGAGGAACAGCAGCAGAATCAGTTGTCGTGAAACGCTCATGCGTGTCTCCAGGCCGGGGCTCGGCACGACCGCCAGGGCGTACGGTCGGTGGACTATTGCGCCAGATTATTCCTGCCGCAACGGTGTGTGAGCATTCGCCGCGCAGCCGAACGAAATCTCAATCGCGGCGCCGGCAAGGCCGGGCCCAGCCTTGCGGTCGGCGCCGTGCGTCGCGGTGGCGACCCCCTCAGAGGCCGCGGGCCCGGAGCAGCGCGCTGAGGGCGGCGGGGCGCGATTGTGCCGGCGGCGAGGGCGGGGTCTGCAACGCCCGCGCGCTCAGCTCCCCGAAGCATGCGCGCGCGACGAGGCGCTGCGCCCGCAACGCCTCGATCTCGTTCATGTCGCGGCGGGGACCGGTGTAGAGGTCCGGCGCGATGACGAGGGTCGGGCGGGCCGAGGCCACCGCCTCCGTCACCATCGACAGGCTGTCGGCGGTGACGAGGATGAGGTCGCACTCGAAGGCTCCGGCGTTGGAGGCGAGACCGGCCTCGGCGTAGCGCACGATCTTCACCCGGCCCCCGACGTCACCCAGGGCGTCGGCGAAGGTCTCGAACAGTTTGGTCGAGGTGCGGCGCGAATCGTAGGCGACCAGCGTCCACTCGGGCTCCCCGGCGAGGATCTCGCCCAACGCGCGCGCCAGGGTCAGCATGTCCCGCTCGGTATAGGCGTAGTGCTTGGAATCGCCGCCCATCAGCAGCGCGATCCGGTGCGGCCCCGGCTCGCGCAGGGGCACGGGCCTGCGCAACGTGGCGGCGTCGATATCGGTCGGGCGCGGGGCGAAGACGGCGCAGCGCGCCTTGGTCGGCACCGGGGTCAAGAGCGCCGTGACACCGAGCTGCGGGCGCTTGGGAAAGCCGCAGTAGATGTTGCGCGCGCCGATCGCCCGCGCGACCGCGATGTTGGTGGCCGCCGTCGACGGTCCGGTCGAGACGACGATGTCGGCGCTTTCGGGCAGCGGCTCGGCGAGGTCGACGTTGCGGGCGATCCACGGCTTGGGCGCGCGCAAGGCCGCCGCCAGACGATGCAGCCGGCGCGACATCGGCCGCTTCTCGCGCATCGGGATCCAGCGCGCCTCGAGCGTGTGGTGGTGCTCCAGCGCGGCGAGGATGCCGGCCGAGGTGCGGTCATGGCCGGCGACCCCGTCGGTCAGGACGATGACGCGGGTCACTGCCAATGCTGAGCGATCCATGGCACCGGGCGCACGTGCTTGTGGAGGCGCTTGTACCAGGTCTTCTCCGGCCAGACCCCGTCGCGCGCATGGTCGGGGTTGGGGTAGCCGGTGAAGCAGACCACCTTGGCGCCGGCGCTGAGGCGGGCCGTGCGCAGGTAGTTGAGCGGAAAGGGCGGCATCAGCGTGTGCTTGAAGGAGACGCACCAGGGCGCGGGCCAGAAGGTCTTCGACGAGATGGTGCGCGACTTGAAGGTCTGGCTGTTGGGGTGCCGCGCGACGGTCCCGGCAGGGTCGGCCATCAGCGTCTCGTAGACCTCAGTGTGGGCGCCGACGGTGAGCCGGAAGACCGAGGTGTTGCCGATCCCCGAACCCTTTTGCGTCCAATTCTCGATCACGCAGTAGGTGGCCTCCGGCGCGAAGTCGAAGAAGTCGTCGATCGAGCCGGTGATGACGACGTCGAGGTCGAGGAAGAGGAAGCGCCCGGCGAGGCCGCCGACGCCGGCCTGCGTCAGCGCGATCTTGCGCCAGGCCTTGTTGATGTGGCTGGGCGGCAGGTCGATGGGCGGCAGCGGCATGGCCTCGATCGAGGGGTCGAGGCCGGTGCTATCGTCGGTGAAGCAGACGAAGCGCAGGGGCCGCGCGGTGTGGCGCCGCACCATGTTGAAGAGCGTGTTGGCATAGTCGGACCCGTAGACGGTGCCCCACTTCATGCACACGACCGTTTGTGGCGCGGCGGCGTCCATAGCCAAGCGTCTCCGTCGAAGTGGTGGGCGAGGCCCTGCGGACCGGTCCGCACCGCCGCCTTGAGTGGGTGACCGATTCGGCCACCCGGACTATTCGATAATGCCCCGGCGCACCGACGTCGACAGGCCGGCGCCGGAAACTTTCCGCCGGGCGACGCCATTCGGTGCGCCGGCGGGCCCGCCGTGCGGGGGCGCGGTCACGTCGCCGGCGTCGTCGATGGGGTGGGGGGAGCCGTGCGGGTGGCGTGACTGCCGAAGTGCCGGCGCAGTCTCAGGATCGGCTTCTCGACGAAGTAGAACGAGAGGACCGTCGGCACCAAGGTGAGGACGATGGAGCCGATGATGTGGGCCGGCTCGCCCGGCTGGTGGCCGAGCTTCTCCACGACATCGATCGCCGGCCAGTGCCACAGGTAGAGCCCGTAGCTGATCCGGCCGAGCCACGCCAACACCGAGATCTCGAGGATGGACACCGCGAAGCGCAGCCGTGGCCAGAAGAAGAGATTGAGGAAGAGCACGAACAGCGCGCCGCCCTGCAAGGTGTACCGCAGAGTCTCGCGGAAGCCCTCGTCCCGGTACAGGAAGCCGACCAGGAGGACGGCGAGGGCCAGCGCCACCGGCAGCGCCCCGATCAGCCGGCGCAACCGCTCCGGGCTGACGAAGAGGATGAGCGAGAGGAGGCAGCCCCAGAGGATGGATTCGATGCGGGCGTCGGTCGTGTAGTAGTTCCACTTCGGGAAGAAGTCCAAGATGTAGAACGTCGTCAGGCGCCAGAGCAGGGACAGGCCGCAGACGACGAGGCAGCCGATGATGAAACGCCGCAAGTCGAAGCCGAACGCCGCCAGCATCGCCGGGAAGATGAGATAGAAGTGTTCTTCCACCGCCAGGGACCACAGGTGGCCCCAGTTGAGGTTCTCCGGGATGTGGTGGGCCTGGTAGTAGATGTTGAGGTAGTTCTGCCAGTAGGTGACGGCGGCGAACACGTCGATCCAGCGCGGGTAGGTCGACAGGACGAGCGCGTAGACGATGGCGGAGCCGGCGAGCATCAACCACATGGCCGGCATCAACCGCAGGAAGCGGCGGACGTAGAAGCGCCACAGGTGGATCCGCTGAGTGGCCGCGCGCTCGGCGAGCAGAAGGCGGGTGATCAGGAAGCCCGAGATGAAGAAGAAGACCGTCACACCGAAGCCGCCCGGGATGCGGTCGCCGGCGCCCATGTGGGCCACGATCACGAGGAGCACCGAGAAGGCGCGAATCCCGTCGAGTCCAGGGATGTATCCGAAGCCGGCCCTGGCGGGGATCACACCGGCGCCGAGGGGGGTCTCTGCCAGAGTCGCTCCTGCCACGCCAACCCAACCTTTGCATTGCGATCGGACCGGACGTGTCCCGACCTCCGCAAGGGGAATGCACGCTCCGGGAGGATTCGGTCAAGGCGTTGCGGCTCGCGCCCCCGGCCTCACCATGTGGCGAGGTCGGGTCGAGAGGGGGCGCAACGCGCGCGGGCTAGGCGTCCAGCGCGGTCGAGCGCGCGGCGAGGTCTCGCATGATGCACATCACGGCGCTGCGCCGCTCCGGCGTCATGGCCGTATAGAGGGACAGGCATTCGGTCGCTTCGGGGCCCATGTCCACGCCATCGACCAAGTAGGTGACGGTCGTTTGCAGGACATTGGCGAGCTTCTGGAGATTGTCGATGCGCGGGGTGGCGCCCTTTTGCTCCAGAATTTGCGTGAGATAGGCCGGGTTGAGGCCGGCTTCGCTACAAACCTGCGAGCGCGTCTTGCCGCTGGCCGTCAGACAGCTGCGTAGGCGCGATCGCCAGTCGTTAATTTCCACAGGGCTGATCTGGTGTTGCAAATCTACGTCCTCGCCATCGGTTCGACCATTGTGCCATCGGCGCAAGGGAACGAAAGCCTCTAACGTGAAAAAACCGGCGGCAAAATCTTAACATAGGCAAATTTCCAGGCAACCTGGCGCCGAAGCTGCATTATGCTGCCGAAGTTCGCGTTACAGGTCTGAAGTATCGGGCCGCAAGAGATTGTCGAACGCGGCATATTCCTGTCGGCAAACCCGCGTGGCGGCGCTCGATCCCTGCGGCTCGGCCGGGCGCGGGTCGGCCGATATTTCTTTTAGGCGACCGATTTCGGCCGATGCGCGCGGTGGCGCCGGGGGGCGGGGCCGCGCGCAAGTGCCGCGGCCGGAGATTCCGGGGCGGCCCCGGTGCAGTTAGTTGGCGCCCATGCCCTCGACGCCCTTGTCCTCGGCGCGCATTCCCTCTTTTTGGTGGCAAAATCGCTGCGCACCGCCAGGGGGCGGACAAGGAGTACCCATGATCCCGAGATATAGCCGCCCCGAGATGGCGAACATCTGGTCGCCGGAATCGAAATTCCGCATCTGGTTCGAGATCGAGGCGGCGGCCGCCGAGGCGATGGCCGAGCTGGGCGCCATCCCCGCCGAGGCCGCGCGCATCATCCGCGAGCGCGGCGGCGCGGCCACGTTCGACGTCGACCGGATCGACGAGATCGAGCGCGAGACGCGCCACGACGTCATCGCCTTCCTGACCCATCTGGCCGAGATCGTCGGCCCGGAGGCGCGCTTCGTGCACCAGGGGATGACCTCCTCGGACGTGCTCGACACGACGCTCGCCGTCCAACTGATGCGCGCCAGCGACCTCCTCATCAGCGATGTCGAGGCGCTGCTGGCGGCCCTCGAGCGCCGCGCCCTCGAGCACAAGCTCACCCCCACGATCGGCCGCAGCCACGGCATCCATGCCGAACCGACCACCTTCGGCCTCAAGCTCGCCCAGGCCTACGCCGAGTTCGAGCGCAACCACGCCCGCCTGGTCGCCGCCCGCGCCGAGATCGCCACCTGCGCCATCTCCGGCGCCGTCGGCACCTTCGCGCACATCGACCCGCGCGTGGAGGCGCACGTCGCCGCCAAGCTGGGCCTCGCCGTCGAGCCGATCTCGACGCAGGTGATCCCGCGCGACCGGCACGCGGCATTCTTCGCGACGCTCGGCGTGGTGGCGTCCTCGGTGGAGCGGCTGGCGACGGAGATCCGCCACCTCCAGCGCACCGAAGTGGGCGAGGCGGAGGAGGCCTTCGGCAAGGGGCAGAAGGGCTCCTCGGCGATGCCGCACAAGAAGAACCCGGTGCTGACCGAGAACCTCACCGGCCTCGCCCGCATGGTGCGCGCCTATGCGCTCCCCGCGATGGAGAACGTCGCGCTGTGGCACGAGCGGGACATCTCCCATTCCTCGGTGGAGCGGATGATCGGCCCGGACGCGACCGTGACGCTCGACTTCGCGCTGGCGCGGCTGACCGGCGTGGTCGACGGGCTGGTGGTGAAGACCGACCGCATGGCGCAGAACCTGGCGCAGCTGGGCGGGCTCTTCCACTCGCAGCAGGTGCTGCTCGCGCTCACCGTCGCGGGCGTGGCGCGCGAGGAGGCCTACCGCTGGGTCCAGCGCAACGCGATGCGGGCCCACGCCGGCGAGGGGACCTTCCGCGCGCTGGTGGAGGCGGACGCCGACATCGCCGGGACGCTGTCGGGCGAAGCGCTGGCCCACGCCTTCGACGAGACGGCGCATCTGCGCCATGTCGACACCGTCTTCGCGCGGGTGTTCGGGGCGTAGATGATTTTATTGTGTTGCGCACCGGCTTGAGCTGGCGCGCGACACGGGGTCCCATGAGCATCTGCCGAACGGCACATCGATCGATGGGAGGAACCGCCATGACGGCACGACGTGTCGCCCTCGCCCTGGCGGCGGGGCTGATGATCTGGGGGCCGGCGGCGGCGCAGGAAGCGCTGTCGCCCGCCGACATCCAACGCATTCGCGACAGCGCACCCGACTGCCGCTCGCATCCGGACTATCCCTGGATCGGGCGGGTGTCGGGCGATTCGGAAGGGATCGCGGGCAACACGATCCCGGTCTCGTTCGTCGGCTGCTTCCCGAACGAGGGCGAGTGCGAGACCTGGAAGACGCGCACCAGCTCGGTGATCACGACGACCATCATCCAGTACAGCTGCCGCAAGCGCTGAAGCCGGCGGCAAAGACGAGACGGCCCGCGGGCATCGCTGCCGCGCGGGCCGACCGTGTCACCTGCGAAGGGGGATGGGGCGGCCGGTTCGGCGCCGGCGCGACCCGCGTCCCGTCATCGCCCTTTCAGCGCAGCTCGTCCGGCCCGCGCACCAGGTGCAGCGCGCGGGGGTGAGCCGCGCGGCCGCCGCCGTTGCTGCGGAACGCGTGGGCGCGCCGTTCGTCGTCTTCACGCGCGCGGTTGGCGCGACGTGCGCCTTCGAAACCGTTGTCGGCATAACTCCGGTCGAGGCGGCCCTCGTAGTTCGCGAGGAACAAGTACTTCCACATGAGGCCCTCCATCAATCACCAGGGGTCGCAGCGGGGCGGCGTAGAGCCGGCGCGTCGCGGCGACCGCAACTCCGTCTCGGGACCATCCCGCGACGTTCGATCTATATAGCAAAGGCGCACTCATTGCGCAATGGCATTCTCGTGTCCGCACGGTGTGCACCTTTTCCGGCGCGATATGTCATGAAACTGTTGCAAAGAGGCGGCCATGGCGAGACGCGGGCACAAAAAAAGCGGCGCCGGAGCGCCGCTTTCGTCGATTTGTCGTCCATGTGATCCCCGCAGACGGGGCGGGAGTTACGGCTGCTGGATCGCCGAAAGCTGCCAGCGGCCCCCGGCCGGACGCACGAACGTCCAGATCTCGGTGGTCTCGGTGGGGCCCGAATCGCCCTCGCGGATCTCTCCGGTCTGGCGGTCGCGCATCACGTCGATGCTCTCGTAGCGCATGGCGACGGTGGCGTAATCGCGGCCGTCCTCGCGCCAGGACTCGGCGAGGTCGCCCTCCAGGAGCTTCACGTCGACGACGTCGTTCTTCACGCCGCTGACCGCATTCTGGCTCAACTCTTCGGAAAGGTACGACACGATCTCCGGGGTGCAGCGCTCGCGCAGGCCCGCATAGTCCTCGCGGGTGAAGGCGGCTTGCACCTCGACGAGGAGCTGCTCGAACGCGTCGTAATCCTCGGCGGTGAGGCCGAGTTCGTCGCCTCCGGCCGCAGCCGTGGGGGCGGTGCCCATGTCGTGGCCCGTCCCGCTGCCCATCCCGGCGCCGGCTGAGGCGCCCATCGGGGCGCTCTCGTAGGCGTTGCGGGACATGTCGGGCTCGGGCGGGGCGCTGGCGCGCGGGGTCCCGCCGCCGGAACCGGCGAAGGACGGCTGCTGGCGGCTACGGAACCAGCGCATGATGAGCGAGACGACCAGGATCGCGATGCCGACCTGCAGGATCAGCCCGAGGAAGCCCGCCATTCCCCCCAGGCCGTTGCCCATCAGCATGCCGATGAGGCCGCCGAGCATCAAACCGCCCAGGAGGCCGCCGGCGAGACCGCCGAACATGCCGCGACGGCCCTGCTGAGCGGCGCCGCGGGCGGCTTGCGAAGAGGGACTCGCCTGGGTGCGCGGGGTCATCGAGCGATTGATGGGGCTCGTCGTCGACGGAGCGGTGGTGGTCGGCGCGGGGCGGCTGTAGGTGCGCGCACCACGGCTGCCGAACGAGCCACCGCGCCGGGCGTCGGCGTAATCGACGGCCACGAACGAGACGCTCAGGGCGATTACGGCCAGGGCCAGGACGGCCTTCAGGGAATGGAAGAAGCGCATTGTCACCTCGATGAGGGGTCATTTTGGCTTCATATGGGGGTGGAGGGGGCCGCACACAAATTGCGCAATTGCCCTGCGGCGCATCGGTCGCAGGGGGAGGGCCCCCCGCCGGGACGGCGACGGCCCGGTTCACGCGTCCTTTCCTGGCCTGTGACATCACAATTCGTGCATGGTGGGCCATAGATCGGCGGGACGGCCCCGTGCGGCCGGGGCGCCGCTGCGACCGGGCGACGCACGCAGCGGCGGGAGGCAGCACTGACGGCACCACCGGACCCGGAGACACGCGGGGAGAGCCCGACGCGCGGGGCGACCGCGGCGCGCGCAGATCCCGCGGCGGACGAGGCGGCGCTCCAGCCGGCGCCACCGGGCGGTGAGCGGCCCAGCCATCCGGCGCCCGGCGCGCAGGGCGAGCGGCCGCGCAGTCGCCACGAGCTGGCACGCCGGCGCACGCAGGCGATCCTCGACGGCTACGATCCGACGTTCGGCCGGACGGTGGCGTTCGCGATCCAGGCGATGATCGTCGTGTCGGTCGTCTCGATCGCCATCGCCACGATGCCCGACCTGCCGGGTTGGCTGGCGAGGGCGCTCGTCGTCGAAGAGTGGGTGGTCGTCCTGTTCTTCAGCGCCGAGTACGTGTTGCGCGTGTGGTCGGCGCCGCGGCCGCTGCGCTACGTCTTCTCCTTCATGGGGCTGATCGACCTCATGTCGGTGCTGCCGACGCTGCTGCTGCTGGGCTACGACGTGCGCTCGCTGCGGGCCCTGCGGGCGCTGCGCATCCTGCGGCTCTTCAAGCTGATGCGGTATGTGCGGGCGTTCGACCGGCTGGCGCGGGCGGTGGGACGGGTGGCGGACGAGCTGGTGGTGTTCGCCGGCGTCGCGCTCATCGTCCTCTATCTGTGCGCCACGGCGATCTACCATTTCGAGCATGACGCCCAGCCGGAGGCCTTCGCCTCGATCCCACATGCGTTGTGGTGGGCGATCGTGACGCTGACGACGGTCGGCTACGGCGACGTCTATCCCGTGACCGTCGGCGGGCGGATCTTCACCGGGATGGTGCTGATCCTGGCGCTCGGCGTCATCGCGGTGCCGACGGGGCTGGTCGCGACGGCGCTGTCGGAGGAGGTCCACGTGAAGCGCGAGAGGGCGCATTCCGAGGACCACGGGCACGACGATCGCCGGGACGGGGACCGCCGTGACGGCGAACGGCCGCGCGGGGAGGGTGGCTGACGCCGCGTCGCGCCAGTGGCGAGGCGCCGCCATGCAGCCGGCGCGGGGCTGGCGGGCGGCGCCGCGGCGCCGTCGACAAAGCGGCGGAGCGGTCCCACTTGCAAGGCGACGACCAACCCGCTGACCTCGACCCATGCCCCATGATCCCTTCAGCCGCCGTGTGCTCGCCCTCGCGCTGGCGGCCGCACTCCTGATCCTCGCCTATGAGGCGGGGCCGGCCTTGCGCCAGGCGCTGCGGGCACCGGTGGCCGAGCCGCGCATCGTCACGCCGCGCGGCGAGCTGGCCCCGGCGGAGAACAGCACGATCGCCGTCTTCGAGCGTGCGCGCGACAGTGTCGTCTCCATCTCCACCTCGCGCCGCGTGGTCGACTATTGGACGCGCAACGCCCACGACGTGCCGCGCGGCACCGGGTCGGGCTTCGTGTGGGACAAGGCGGGGCACATCGTCACCAACAACCACGTCATCCAGGGCGCCTCGTCGGCCTCGGTGCGGCTGGCGGACGGGCGCGTGTTCGACGCTTCGCTGGTGGGGACCGATCCGACGCACGACATCGCCGTCCTCGAGATCGACGTGCGCGAGGCGGACCTGCCGGCGCTGGCGATCGGCACCAGCGCGGACCTGAAGGTGGGGCAGTCGGTGCTGGCCATCGGCAACCCGTTCGGACTCGACTGGACGCTGACGACCGGGATCATCTCCGCGCTCGACCGCGAGCTGCCGAACGACGAAGGCGGGGTGATTCGCGGCCTCATCCAGACCGACGCGGCGATCAATCCCGGCAACTCCGGAGGCCCGCTGATCGACAGTGCCGGCCGGCTGATCGGCGTCAACACAGCGATTTTCAGCCCCTCCGGGTCGAGCGCGGGCATCGGCTTCGCGGTCCCGGTCGATGCGGTGAACCGGGTCGTGCCGCAGATCCTCGCCTCCGGCCTCTACCGTCCGCCGGTCCTGGGCGTCGTCTCCGATCCGCGGGCGGATGCGCTGCTGGCGCGCCAGGGCGTGCAAGGCGTCTTGATCCTGTCGGTCGATCCGGGGACGCCGGCGGCCGAGGCTGGGCTGAGGCCTGTGCGCCAGACCCGCGGCGGCGAGATCGTTCCGGGGGACGTCATCGTGGCGCTCGACGGGGAGACGTTGGGCGGAACCGAGGCACTGCGGGCCGCGCTCGATCGGCGCCGCGCGGGGGATCGGGTGCGGCTGGGCCTTTTGCGCGAGGGGGCACCCGCAGAGGTTGAGGTAACTCTGGCGGCGGCGGGATGACGGCGAAGATGGGATCGGCATGACGGGGGCGGTGGACGCGCTACCGAGTAGGGTCTAAGAGGGCATATCCGCTTGGGGTTGCTGCTCCCCTTGGAGCCGCACTTCGACACGTCCGCGCCGCGCGAGAGACTGCATGACAATTGCTGCGCTGTTTTTTTACCTCTTTGCCGCGGTCATGGTGGCCTCGGCCTTGATGGTCATCTCGTCGCGAAATCCGGTTCACTCTGTCCTGTTCCTGATCCTCGCGTTCCTCAATGGTGCCGGTATCTTCATGATGACCGGGGCCGAATTCCTCGCGCTGATCCTCGTGGTCGTCTACGTCGGCGCGGTGCTCGTCCTGTTCCTCTTCGTGGTGATGATGCTCGACGTGGACTTTGCCGAACTGCGGCAGGGGTTCATGCAGTACCTCCCCGTCGGGGCGCTGGTGGGCGTGGTTCTGTTGGTCGAGCTGATCTTCGTCCTGGGCGCCTACACGCTGGCTCCCACGGTCGCCGCTCAGGTCGTCCTGCCGATCCCGCCCCCCTCCGAAGTGTCGAACACCGAGGCGCTCGGCCTCGTGCTGTACACGCGCTATGCGTTCTACTTCCAGGTGTGCGGGCTCATCCTGCTGGTCGCGATGGTGGGCGCCATCGTCCTGACCCTGCGTCACCAGGCGATCGCCAAGCGCCAGGACATCGGCAAGCAGGTCCACCGGACCCGCGAAGAGGCGATCGAGGTGCGCGACGTCGCATCCGGCAGGGGGCTGCAACTGTGATAGACATTTCACATTACCTGACCGTCTCGGCGATCCTTTTTGTCATCGGAGTGTTTGGCATTTTTCTGAATAGAAAGAATGTCATCGTCATTTTGATGTCGATCGAGCTGATCCTGCTGGCGGTGAACATCAACTTCGTCGCCTTTTCGGCGGAGCTCAACGATCTGGTCGGCCAGGTGTTCGCCCTCTTCGTCCTCACGGTGGCGGCGGCGGAGGCCGCGATCGGCCTCGCCATCCTCGTCGCCTTCTTCCGCAACCGTGGCTCCATCGCGGTTGAAGACATCGACACGCTGAAGGGCTGACCCGGTGGTCCAACTTCTCGTCTTCCTGCCGCTCTTCGGCTTCCTCTTCGCCTTCCTGTTCGGCCGCAAGGTCGGGGCGCTCGCAGCTCAGGTGGTCACCACCGGGTTCCTGTTCGTCTCGGCCGTATTGGCCTGGATCATCTTCATCGCCTGGGGCTTCGGCGACTCGCCGACCGAGCGCATCATGCTGATGGAGTGGATCATCTCTGGCGATCTCGACATCGCCTGGGCGCTGCGCGTCGACACGCTGACCGCGGTCATGCTGGTGGTGGTCTGCACGGTCTCCGCGCTCGTCCACCTCTACTCCTTCGGCTACATGAGCCACGACCCGGCCAAGGCGAAGTTCTTCGCCTACCTGTCGCTGTTCACCTTCGCGATGCTGATGCTCGTGACGGCCGACAACCTCTTGCAGATGTTCTTCGGCTGGGAGGGCGTGGGCCTCGCGTCCTATCTTCTCATCGGCTTCTGGTCGGACCGGCCGTCGGCCAACGCGGCGGCGATCAAGGCCTTCGTGGTCAACCGCGTCGGCGATTTCGGCTTCCTCCTCGGCATCTTCACCATCTTCGCGCTGTCGGGCGTGGTGCAGCTCGACGCCGTGTTCAGCGCCGGCCCGGCGATGAGCCAGACGACGTTCGACTTCCTCGGCATGGAGCTGAACGCGCTGGAACTCGCCTGCTTCCTCCTGTTCGTCGGCGCGATGGGCAAATCGGCTCAGTTCGGCCTGCACACCTGGCTGCCGGACGCGATGGAAGGTCCGACCCCGGTCTCCGCGCTGATCCACGCCGCCACCATGGTGACGGCCGGCGTCTTCATGGTCGCGCGCATGTCGCCGCTCTACGAGTTCGCGCCCCACGCGCTCGGCTTCGTGACCTTCATCGGCGCGACCACGGCGATGTTCGCCGCCACCGTCGGCTGCGCCCAGAACGACATCAAGCGCGTCATCGCCTACTCGACCTGCTCGCAGCTCGGCTACATGTTCGTCGCGCTGGGGGTGGGGGCCTACGGCATCGCCATCTTCCATCTCTTCACGCACGCCTTCTTCAAGGCGCTCCTGTTCCTCGGCGCCGGCTCGGTCATCCACGCGATGCACGACGAGCAGGACATGCGGAACATGGGCGGCCTGTGGCGGAAGATCCCCTACACCTACGCCGCCATGCTGATCGGCTCCCTGGCGCTGACCGGCTTCCCGCTGACGGCCGGATACTTCTCCAAGGACGCCATCATCGAGGCCTCGTTCGTGGGCGAGAACGTCTTCGCCATGTACGGCTTCTGGATGCTGGTCGGGGCGGCGCTGCTCACCTCGTTCTACTCCTGGCGCCTCCTCTTCATGACCTTTCACGGTCAGACCCGGGCCTCGGCGGACACGTTCAAGCACGCCCACGAATCGGGTCTCGTCATGCTGATCCCGCTGGCGGTGCTGTCGGTCGGCGCGCTCCTCGCCGGCTACGTCTTCGCCGACTCTTTCAAGTCGGTGCCGACGGGCGACTTCTGGAACGGGGCGATCTTCGCCTCCGCCGGCAACCACGTCCTGCACGCGATGCACGAGGTGGCCGCCTGGGTGGTGTTCTCGCCGTCGGTCGCGATGGTGCTGGGCTTCCTGATCGCGCTGGTCTTCTACGTCCTCAAGCCGACATGGCCGAAGCGGTTCGTCGAGGCCGCGCCCGGCTTCCACCAGTTCTTCCTGAACAAGTGGTACATCGACGAGCTGTACGACCGCATCTTCGTGCGGCCCGTGCGCTGGCTGGGTCGGATCTTCTGGCAGAACGACACGCGCGTGATCGACGGGTTCGGTCCGGACGGCATCGCCGCGCGGGTGAAGGACATCTCGGTCCTCGCCCACCGCTTCCAGACCGGCTACCTCTACCACTACGCCTTCGTCATGCTGACCGGGATCGCCGTGTTCGTGACCGTGATGATCGCTTTCGACAGGGGCTACCTATGATCCGCCCGTCGCCTCTCGTTCTGGCCGAGGCTGACCGATGACTGACTGGCCGCTCCTCTCGATCCTCATCTTCCTGCCGCTGGTGGGCGTGGTCTTCATCCTCGCCGTGCGGGGGGACGATGCGCCGGCGCTCGAGAACATCCGCCGCGTCGCGCTGATCACGACGATCTTCAACTTCGTCCTGTCGCTGGGGCTGTGGTTCGCCTTCGACCCCACCGACGGCGGCATGCAGTTCGTCGAGAAGGCGGACTGGATCCCGGGCCTGATCTCCTACCACCTCGGCGTGGACGGTATCTCGATGCCGTTCGTGGTGCTGACGGCGTTCCTGATGCCGTTCTGCATCCTGGCCTCGTGGAAGGCGATCACCGACCGCGTGCGCGAGTACATGGTCGCGTTCCTGATCCTCGAGATGCTGATGATCGGCGTGTTCTGCGCGCTCGACATCGTCATCTTCTACATCTTCTTCGAAGGTGGCCTCATCCCGATGTTCATCATCATCGGTGTGTGGGGCGGTCCGCGGAAGATCTACGCCTCCTTCAAGTTCTTCCTCTACACGCTGACCGGCTCGCTGCTCATGCTGCTGGCCATCATCGCGATGTACTGGGACGCCGGCACGACCTCGATCCCCGACCTGATGCTCCACGACTTCCCGGCCGGGATGCAGACGTGGCTGTGGCTCGCCTTCTTCGCCTCGTTCGCGGTGAAGATGCCGATGTGGCCGGTGCACACCTGGCTCCCCGACGCGCACGTCGAAGCGCCGACCGCGGGTTCGGTGCTGCTGGCGGGTATCCTCCTGAAGATGGGCGGGTACGGGTTCCTGCGCTTCTCGTTGCCGATGTTCCCGATCGCCTCGGCCGAGCTCGCGTGGCTGGTCTTCACGCTCTCCTGCATCGCCATCATCGTCACCTCGCTGACGGCGCTGGTGCAGAAGGACATGAAGAAGCTGATCGCCTACTCGTCGGTCGCCCACATGGGCTTCGTGACCATGGGCATCTTCGCCATGAACACGCAGGGTATCCAGGGCGCGGTCTACCTGATGCTGTCGCACGGCATCGTCTCGGCCGCGCTCTTCCTGTGTGTCGGCGTTGTGTACGACCGGGCCCATACGCGCGAGATCTCGGCCTACGGCGGCCTCATCCAGCGCATGCCGTTGTACGCGACCGCGTTCATGGTATTCACCATGGCCAACGTCGGCCTGCCGGGCACGTCGGGCTTCGTGGGTGAATTCCTGGCGATGATCGGCACCTACAAGACCTCGGTCGTGACGGCCGTCGTCGCCACCACCGGCGTCATCCTGTCGGCCGCGTACGCGCTCTACCTCTACCGCCGCGTGGTGCTGGGGCCGCTCGAAAAGGAATCCATGCGCCGCATGCTGGATCTCGACCTGCGCGAGAAGTTCATCATGGTGCCGCTCGTGTTCCTCACCATCCTGTTCGGCGTCTGGCCGAACCCGGTGCTGAACGTGACCGAGGCGTCCATCAACGAGTTGGTGGGCCACGTCGCCGAGGCCAACGGCGCCCCGGCCGGCCCCAAGATCGACGCCTCGCAGTTCACTCTGGCGACGGGCTCGTCCGCCGACGCGGTCGCGCGCGGTCTGGAGGCCGCCGGCATGGCGACCGAGGGGGGAGGCCACGGCGAGGCCGAAACGCACGGCACCGCCGACGCGCACGGCGAGGCCGGCGACCATGGCGAAGAAGGCGCCGCCGAGGGTCACGGTGCCGCAACGAGCGAGACGCACGAGACCGAAGCGAGCGAATGATGAACCAGATCGATCTTCCCGCGCTCGCCCCGCTGCTGCCAGAGATCATCCTGGCGGTGTCGGCGATCGTGCTCCTGATGGCCGGCGCCTTCTCCGACGAAGACGCCGCGCCGACCATCTCGATCATGACGATCGTCTTCATGATCTTCGGCATCATCGCCATCTGCCTGACGTCGACCGGCACGGTGACCTTCCACGGCGCCTTCGTGGTCGACGGGTTCGCGCGCTATCTCAAGATATTGACGCTCATCGCGGCGGCGGTGTGCATTGCGATGACGCTCGGTTATGCGCGTCACCAGTCCTTCAGCCGCTTCGAGTTCCCGGTGCTGATCCTGCTGTCGACCGTCGGCATGATGCTGATGATTTCGGCCAACGACATGATCGGCGTCTATCTCGGCCTCGAGTTGCAGTCGCTGGCGATCTACTGCGTCGTCGCCATCAACCGCGACTCCACGCGGTCCACCGAGGCGGGCCTCAAATATTTCGTCCTCGGCGCGTTGTCGTCCGGCATGCTGCTCTACGGCATCAGCCTGATCTACGGCTTTACCGGCGCCACCGTCTTCCCCGACATCGCCGCGGTGCTGGGCGAGGAGGGGACGTCGCTGGGCGTGATCTTCGGCCTGGTGTTCGTGCTGGCGGGTCTCGCCTTCAAGGTGTCGGCCGTGCCGTTCCACATGTGGACGCCGGACGTCTACGAAGGCGCGCCGAGCCCGGTGACGGCCTTTCTCGCCGCCGCACCGAAGGTCGCCGCGATGGCGCTCTTCACCCGCGTGGTGATGAGCGCCTTCGGCCCGGCCTTCATCGAGTGGCAGCAGATCCTGATCTTCCTGTCGATCATGTCGATGGTGCTGGGCGCCTTCGCGGCGATCGGGCAGACCAACATCAAGCGGCTGATGGCCTATTCGTCCATCGGTCACATCGGCTATGCGCTGATCGGCCTGGCGTCCGGCTCGCAGGAGGGCATCGTCGGCGTGGTCGTCTACATGACCATCTACATGGTCACGACGCTCGGCACCTTCGCGTGCATTCTGGGGATGCGCCGTGCGGACGAGGGCATGGTGGAGGATATCTCCGACCTCGCCGGCCTGGTCCGCACCAAGCCGTGGATGGCGGCGGCGTTCACGCTGCTGCTGTTCTCGCTGGCCGGTATCCCGCCGCTGGTGGGCTTCTTCGCCAAGTTCTACGTCTTCCTGGCGGCGGTGAAGGCGGGGCTGATGCCGCTGGCGATCATCGGCGTCCTGTCCTCGGCGGTGGCGGCCTTCTACTATCTGCGCATCATCAAGATCATGATGTTCGACGATCCGCGTGATCGGTTCGAGCCGATGGCCGGCGAGTTGCGTGCGGTGCTGGCCGTATCCGGTGCCTTCTCGATCTTCTTCTTCCTGGTCTGGACGCCGATCCTATCGGCCGCGACGGCGGCGGCGCAGAGTCTCTTTTGACCGTGGGGGATGTCGACCCGGCGTCCGCGCCGGTCGTCACCCTGGGTGACGTGGGCTCGACGAACGACGAAGCGATGGCGCGGCTGCGCGCCACCGGGGCGCCCGTCTGGGTCACGGCGGAGCGGCAACTGGCGGGGCGCGGGCGCCGCGGTCGGCCATGGGTGTCCGAACCGGGCAACCTTTATGCGTCATTCGCGTTTCAACCCACATGGACCGAGGCCGCGTTCGGCCTGTTGCCGCTGGCGGCCGCCGTGGCACTGGCCGATGCAGTGGGTTCGCTCGGGGTCGGCGCGCGTGTGAAATGGCCGAACGATGTCCTTGTCGGCGGCCTGAAGGTGTGCGGGATCTTGATCGAGAGTGAATGGGTAGGGGCCGAGCGACGTGCGGTGGTCGGATACGGGGTGAACGTGGCGCACCACCCGGCCGACGCTCCGGCGACGCATCTGGCCGAACATGAGCCGTCCGTCGACGTCGCGGCCGTTCGCGGCGCGCTGCTGCCGGCGTTCGCCGACGTCGCACGCGTGCTCGGCACGGCGGACGGCGTCGCCACCGTGCGACGACGCTGGCTCGACAAGGCGGCCGGTGTCGGCGGCCCGATCGACGTTCGCCTGGAGAGCGAGACGCGCTCCGGAATTTTCGAGGGCCTGGACGACGGCGGTCGCCTCATCCTGCGCCGGCCCGACAACACGACGGACCGGATCTACGCCGGCGACGTCTTCATCAGGACGGCATCATGAGCGCGCGCGGTTCGGAACTCGTCTTCCTGCCGCTCGGCGGCGTCGGCGAAATCGGCATGAACCTCGCGCTGTACGGGGTCGGTCCGCCCCACGCGCGCAAGTGGCTGATGGTCGACTGCGGCGTCACCTTCGCCGAGGCGCGCTGGTTCCCCGGTGTCGACCTCATCCTGCCGGACATTTCCTTCATCGAGGAGGAGCGGCAGGATCTTGTCGGCATCGTCATCACCCACGCCCACGAGGACCACTACGGCGCGCTGCTCGACCTGTGGCCGAAGCTGCAGGTGCCGGTCTACGCCACACAGTTCACCGCCGGCCTGCTGAAGGCCAAGGCCACCGAGAACGGCAAGCTCGTCACCCCCGACGTGACGGTGGTCAAGCAGGGCGAGACGCTGGACCTCGACCCGTTCAAGGTCGAGTTCGTGCCGATGTCGCACTCGATTCCCGAGCCGAACGCGCTGGCGATCCGCACCGCCGACCATGGCCTGGTCGTCCACACGGGCGACTGGAAGATCGATCTCGACCCCGGCGTCGGCGCGCCCATCGGCATCGACCGGTTGCGCGAATTGGGCGAGGAGGGCGTGGTCGCGCTGATGTGCGACAGCACCAACTCGCAGCGCCCCGGCCGCTCGCCGTCCGAGCTCGACGTCGCGGCGGGGCTGAAGGCGTTCGTGGAGACGGCGCCGCACCGCGTGGCGGTCACGGCCTTCTCGTCCAACGTGGCGCGCATCCGCGCCGTGTGCGAGGTGGCGGCGGCGACCGACCGGCACGTGGTCGTCATGGGCCGGGCCATGCGCCGGGTGATCGAGGTCGCGACCGAATGCGGCTTCATGGACGGGCTGCCGAGGTTCCTGTCCGAAGACGATGTCGGCCACCTGCCGCGGGACAAGGTGCTGGTGCTGCTCACCGGCAGCCAGGGCGAGGAACGGGCCGCGCTGGCCCGCATCGCCGGCGACAGCCACCCCCGCGTCGCGTTGTCCGAGGGCGACCGCGTGATCTTCTCCTCGCGCACCATCCCGGGCAACGAGAAGGCGGTCGGCGAGGTGATGAACGGGCTGGCTCTACAGGGGATCGAGGTCGTCACCGACGCGCAGGGCCTGGTGCACACCTCCGGCCACCCGCGGCGTGACGAGCTGGTCGAGCTGTACTCCTGGCTGAAGCCGAAGGTGTTGATCCCGGTGCACGGCGAACCGATGCATCTCGCCGCGCACGAGCGGCTCGCCAAAGCCAACGGCATCGATCATGTCGTGCGCATCAGCAACGGCAAGATGGTCCGGCTCGATCCGGGGCCCGCCGCCGTGGTGGACGAGGTGGAGCCGGATATCTTGTTGATGGACGGCAAGCTGCTGCGCACGCCCGATCAGTCCAATGTGCGCGAGCGTCGCGCGCTGGCGTTCGCTGGCGTGGTGACGGCCGTGGTCACGCTCGACGACCGCTACGAGCTGGACGACGACCCGATGGTCGTCCTCATGGGCGTACCGGTGCGCGACGACGAGGGCGAGACCTTCCGCGAGCAGCTCGTCGACGAGATCGCCGGGGCGATCGAGTCGATCCCGCGGCACCGCCGGCGCGACCGGGACACGGTCATCCAGGCGGCGCGGCGGGCGATCCGCTCGCACATGTCGCAGCGGTGGGGCAAGAAGCCGCTGTGCCACGTCTTCGTGGTGAACGCGCCGTAGGCGTCCGCGGCCGGGCCGTTCGGCCACGCCCGCTCCCCCTTTAGGTTTGCCGGCGTTGCCCCTATCACCGATACGCATGAACGGGAGCGAGCAATGATCGGTCGGCTGAACCATGTGGCGATCGCGACGCGCGACGTCGCGGCGGCATCGCAGGTCTACCGCGGCGCGATGGGGGCCACGGTGACCGAGCCGCAGGACCTGCCCGAGCACGGGGTGCGGGTCGTCTTCGTCGAGCTGCCGAACACCAAGATCGAGCTGCTGGAGCCGTTGGGCGAAGGCTCGCCGATCGCCGCCTTCCTGGAAAAGAACCCCTCGGGCGGGCTGCATCACGTCTGCTACGAGGTGGAGGACATCGAGGCGGCGGCCGCGCAGGTGGCCGCGGGCGGGGCGCGGGTGCTGGGGCCGCCGAAGATTGGCGCGCACGGCAAGCCGGTGGTGTTCATCCACCCGAAGGACGTCTCCGGCGTGCTGACGGAACTCGAGCAGGTCTGATGGACCCGATCAGCGCCGTTGCCATCTTTTTCATCATCTGGTGGCTGGTCTTCTTCCCGGTGCTGACCTTCGGCGACCGGCGCTCGGACGCCGCGGCCGACCGCGTACCCGGCACCGAGCCCGGTGCGCCCGCGCGCACCCACCTGAAGCGGCGAGTGACGATCACCACCGTCATCGCCGTCGTCGTGTTCGGCGCGGTCTACCTGGCGCTTAACAGCGGGCTGACCTTGGACGATCTGCCCTTTCCCAAGCCGCCGCCGGTTCCCGAATACGAGAACGCGCGATAGCGGGCCGCGGTCGGTCGCGCGCCAGCGGAATCACCCGTGCGCAACCCTGGTGCCGTAAACGCGGGCAACCGACATGGGATCGTGGCACAAAACTGGCAGCGAATTCACGACAATAAGCAACTCGTGCTTATCCTTCACATAGGATCCGCTGACCATGCAGGACAACACCTTCCGGGCCAAAACCGCCGTCTCGCGCCGCACGCTGCTGAAGGGGGCCGGCGCGGCCGGCCTCGCGCTCGGTGCGGGCATGCGCTTCCCGACGCCGGCGATCGCCCAGACCAAGACGATCAAGTTCACCCTGCCGTGGCTGGCCAACGGGTCCACGCTGTTCACGTACGTCGCCAAGAACCAGGGCTTCTTCAAGGACAAGGGCCTCGACGTCGAGATTTCGCGCGGCTACGGCTCGGTCGCGGCGGCACAGGCGCTGGGGGCGGGCGAGTTCGACTTCGGCTTCGTGTTCGCCGGCGGCATCATCCTGGGTGCGGCGCGCGGGCTGCCGCTGAAGGGCCTCGCCACGCTGGGCTACGACGCCACCATGGGCATGCTCTTGAAGGCCGACAGCGAAATCACCGAGCCGAAGGACTTCGAGGGCAAGAAGATCGGCATGGTGCCGACCTCGGCCGAGGCGCCGTACTGGCCCGCGTTCGCCCGCAAGACCGGCATCGACACCTCCGGCGTCACCATCGTGCAGATGGACAACCGCGTGCTGGAGCAGTCCGTCATCAACGACCAGGTCGCCTCGGTGACGGCGATCGCCACGTCTTCGGTGCCGGTGATGATGTCGCTCGACCAGCCGACGCGCTTCATGCTGTGGTCGAAGTATGGCGTGTCGCTCTATGCCGGCCAGGTGGCCACCCAGGCGGCGACCTATGAGAGCGATCCGGAGCTGTGCGCCGCCGTGACCGAGGCGCTGACGGAAGGTCTCGTCTACGCGCTGAAGGATCCGCAGGCCGGCGTCGACATCTTCGTCGAGGAGGTGCCCGAGATCGGCATCGCCGCGAACGGGCGCGAGAACGCACGCCTGTCGCAGGGGCTGATGCACTATACGGTGGTCTCGACGGAGGCCGAGGAGCACGCCATCGGCTACACCGACATGGAGAAGGTGGGCGAAATGGTCGACATGGTGATGGAATTTGGCGCGCCGGCCGATGCCACCCGCCCGGACCCGGCGGCCCTCTACACCAACGACGTGGTGAGCGAAGCCGGCAAGCTGTCGGCCGACGAGTGGGCCAGTATCAAGTCCGGCCTCGACGAGTACGCCAAGATCCTCGGATGAAAGTCGCTGCCGAAACCGTGCCGGACGTCCCGTTCCAGGCGATCACCGCCGACCGGGCGCGCAAGGTCTACGAGACGCCCTCGGGCGACGTCGAGGCCGTCGCCGAGGTGTCGTTCGAGATCGCCCGCGGCGACTTCGTGTCGATCCTCGGTCCGTCCGGTTGCGGCAAGAGCACGTTGATGCTGATGGTGGCGGGCCTGGAGCCTGCCACCTCCGGCACCATCACGCTGGACGGCGCGGCGGTGGCGGGACCGCAGACCGACACCGGCATCATGTTTCAGGACCCCACGCTGCTTCCCTGGCGCAGCGTGATCGACAATGTGCTGTTTCCGATCTCCATGGTGCGGCCGGTGACGGCGGCGGACCGGGCCGAGGCCGAGCGGCTTCTCAAGGTGGTGGACCTGTGGGCCTTCCGCGCCAAGCGGCCGCGCGAGCTGTCGGGCGGCATGCGCCAGCGCGTGGCACTCGCCCGCGCGCTCGTTACCAATCCGCGCATCCTGTTGATGGACGAGCCGTTTTCGGCACTCGACGCCATCACCCGCGACGAGATGGGCCTGGCGCTGGGTCGCATCTGGGACACCACGCACAAGACCGCGATCTTCATCACCCACTCGATCCGCGAGGCGGTGTTCCTGTCGGACCGGATCCTCGTCATGGGCCGGCGGCCGTCGCGCATCGTGGAGGACATTCGCGTGCCGTTCCCGCGCCCGCGCGACCCGGCGATGGAGGCCGATCCCGCCTTCAACGAGCTGTGCCTGCACCTGAAAGGCGAGATCCACAAGACGAGCGCCGCATGAGCCGCGCCGACGAACCACGGACCCGATGACCGTTACCGAGATCGAAGCCACCGCCGCCCGCGTGGCGACCCGCCGCCGCAAGCGCCTCGCGGGGGTGGGGACGCGGGTGCGGGTGGTGGTGCTGCCCATCCTCACCGCGCTCGCCGTGTTCGCCGCGTGGGAGCTGATCGTCGATGCCTACGACATCTCCAACGCGCTCTTGCCGGCACCGTCCGAGATCGCGACGCGGCTGTCGGTGGTGTTGCCCTTCCTCTTGAAACAGGCGGTGCCGACGACGCTGGAGACCATCGCCGGGTTCGCCATCGCGACCGTTCTGGGGATCGCGCTGGCCGTCCTCATCAGCGCGTCGCGGTTCGTGCGCGAGGCGATCTACCCCAATATCGTCTTCTTCCAGCTCATCCCCAAGATCGCTCTGGCGCCGCTCTTCATCGTCTGGCTGGGGATCGATTCGCCCTCGCGCGTTACCTTTGCGGTGTTCATCTGTTTTTTCCCGGTGGTGGTGGCGACGTTGACGGGGCTCGGTTCGGTCGACCGCGATCTGCTGCGCCTGTGCCGCGCGGTCGGGGCGAGCCGGTGGAAGGTGTACACGCAGGTGCGCTTTCCGGTCGCCATCCCGCACATCTTCGCCGGGCTGAAGATCGCCATCACCTTCGCGATGATCGGCGTGATCGTCGGCGAGTTCATCACGGCCCAGGCCGGGCTCGGCTACATGATCCTGTTCGGCGCGTCGCAGGCGGACATGACGCTGATCTTCGCCTCCATCACGCTGCTGTGCGTCATCGGCCTTCTGCTCTACGCGATCATCGTCGCGGCCGAGGCGCTGGTCCTGCGCCGCTACGGAGAATAGCCATGAACGATCAGCCGCTCGGCAATGCGCAGCCGCAGACCGGCATCGCCGCCGTGCCGACCGCGCCCGGCGCCGACATCGTCGTCGCCGCCCTGCCGGAGCCGGTCGCGATCTCGCTGGCGACGACCGCGCTCGTCATCGTCGACATGCAGAACGCCTATCTGTCGAAGGACGGCTACCTGGACCGTGTGGGGTTCGACGTGTCCGATTCGCCGCCGGTGATCGAGCGGACGGCGGCGCTGCTGGCGGCCGCGCGCGCGGCGGGACTGAAGACGATCTTCCTGCAGAACGGCTTCTCGCCGGACCAGGCGGAGGCGGGCGGGCCGACATCGCCCGTCTGGTACAAGTCGAACGCGCTGAAGTACATGCGCGCCCATCCGCAGATGCGCGGCAAGCTCATCACCATCGACACGTGGGACTTCGCCATCGTCGACGCGCTGGCGCCGCGGGACGGGGAGCCGGTGATCCGCAAGGCGCGCTACTCCGGCTTCGCGGGCACCAATCTGGAGCAGATGTTGCGCGCGAGCGGGATCACCACGCTGCTTCTGGCCGGCGTCAACACCAACGTATGCGTGGAGAGCACGCTGCGCGACGCCTTCCACCGCGAATTCTTCGGGGTGATGATCCCGGACGCGACGCTCCAGGCCGGGCCGGACTTTATCTTTGAGGCCAGCGTCTTCAATGTACGGTCCTTCCTCGGCTGGACCGCGGACACGGCGAGCGTCGTCGCCGCGCTGCAGCCGGCCTGACCGCGAGACCATCCATGCCGACCTTCGACCGCCCCGACGGCACCCTCGTCTACGACATCGCCGGGGAGGGGCCGCCGCTCCTTCTCCTGTGCGGCCTGGGAGGCTCGCGGCGCTACTGGGACAACCTGCTGCCGGCCCTGACCGCGCGCTTCACCGTCGTCGCGATGGACCACATGGGCTGCGGGGAGACGGTGTCGCGCCGCACCGAGCACACGGTGCCGGCGCTGGCGGACGACGTGACCGCACTCCTCGACCACCTCGGCATCGAGGCGGCGCACTTCATCGGCCACTCGACCGGAGCGGCGACGGGGCTCGTCCTGGGGGCGGTGGCGCCGGAGCGGATAAAGCGGATGGTGCTGTTCGCCGGCTGGCCGGGGCGGGACCCGTTCTTCGACCTCTGCTTCAAGGTCCGCCGCCGGCAACTCGTCGACAGCGGGGTCGCGGCCTATCACGGTGCGACGCCGCTCTTCCTCTATCCGCCGCGCTTCGTGGCCGAGCATTCGCAGACGGTGCAGGCGGTGGTCGACGGGCTGATCGCCGCCAGCCCGCCCACCGAGACGATGCTCGCCCGGATCGACATGCTGCTCGCGTTCGACCGCCGCGCCGAACTGGCGGACATCGAGACCGCGCCGCTGATCCTGTGCGCGAGGGACGATCAGCTCACCCCGTTGCACTGTTCGGAGGCACTCGCGGCCGGCATCCCGGACGCGCGTCTGGCGGTGATGGATTGGGGCGGCCACGCCGCCTCGCAAACCGCGCCCGAGGCGTTCCTGTCCCTCGTATTGGACGAGCTGTCTCACTAGATGTGACGCATCGGGACGGGGGCGCGTCGTCGTCGGTCCCGGCCGGCCGCTGCCGGGTGCCGTGCGTTTCGCCGTGCATCAGCGGGGGCAGGCTCTTCCCAAACGTCGCTCCGGATGGTCTTTGCCCGGCATTCGCCCGACCGTCCGCCATCGGAGACCCGAAGATGTTCGACCGCCGCCCGAAGATCGCCCCGTCGATCCTGTCCGCCGACTTCGCCGCCTTCGGCGCCGAATGCGAGGCGGTGGAGGCCCAGGGCGCCGACTGGGTGCATGTGGACGTGATGGACGGCCACTTCGTCCCCAACATCACCTTCGGCCCGCAGACGGTGAAGGCCATCCGCCCGCACATCGAGACGGTGATGGACGTGCACCTGATGATCGCCCCGGTCGACCCCTATATCGCCGCCTTCGCCGAGGCGGGGGCGGACGTGCTCACCGCCCACGCCGAGGCGGGCCCCCATCTCGACCGGACGCTGCAGGCGATCCGCGCGGCCGGGTGCAAGGCCGGCGTGGCGCTGAACCCGGCGACCCCGGCCGAGGCGATCGCCTATGTCATGGACCGGATCGACCTCGTCTGCGTGATGACGGTGAACCCCGGCTTCGGCGGGCAGAGCTTCATCGACGCGTGCGTGCCCAAGGTGGCGCGCCTGCGCGAGATGATCGGCGACCGGCCGATCCACATCGAGATCGACGGTGGCGTGACGCCGCAGACCGCGCCGCGCCTGACCGCGGCTGGGGCGGACGTTCTGGTGGCCGGCTCGGCGGTGTTCAAGGGCGGCTCGGTCGCCCAGCCCGGCGCCTACGGGGCCAACATCCGCGCCATCCGCGAGGCGGCGACGGCCGCGGCGAGGTCCGATGCGGCCTGAGGCTCGCGCGTTTGACGCCGTCGTCTTCGACCTCGACGGCACGCTGATCGACAGCGCGCCGGCGATCCGGGCGATCGCGGGCCGCTTCCTCGCCGAGCAGGGAGCCGCGCCGCTGACGCTGGACGAGACGCGCGCCTTCATCGGCCATGGCGCCGCGCATTTCCTGCGGCGCGCACTGGCGGCGCGCGAGCTGCCGGCGAACGACGCCGCCGTCGCCACGCACTACCCCCGTTTCATCGCGATCTACGGTGCCGCCCCGCCGGGTGACAACGTCCCCTTCGGCGGCATCGTCGAGACGCTCGGCGAGCTGGAGCGCGCCGGCGTCGCGGTCGGGCTGTGCACCAACAAGCCGGACGAGCCGACCCGGCGCGTGCTCGACGCGTTCGGCCTCGCCTTCGCCGTGGTCGTCACGGGGGACACGCTGCCACAGAAGAAGCCGTCCCCGAAGCCGCTGGAGGCGGTAGTCGCCGGGCTCGGCGTGACGGTGGCGCGTACGCTCTTCGTCGGCGACAGCGAGATCGACGCTTTGACGGCTCGAGCCGCCGGCTGTCCCTTCGCTCTCCACACGGCCGGATACCATTTCGCGTTCTCCGAGGCGGCCCAGCCGGACTACTTCGTTGCCGATATCCCATCCGTTCTCGACATCGTGATCAATCGCGGCCCGATCGCCACAATTTAGGCGGGCCGCCGCAAGCGCACGGGCGGCCCGGCCGTGCAGCGCCGAGAACACCGCGCGAGCTGCGGCATTTCGTCGATAGGGGCGGCTTGCGGGTCGCCCAAATGCAATCGGCCGTCCACGTCGACACCGCCTCAGGCACGCCTTGAAGGCGGTCTATGCCTCGAGCCGGTGGTCAAGCTGCTACACGTTTTCGCAAATTGATAGAATAGTGCTCGCGAACACAGTGTTCGATCCTGCACAATGCCAGATCAAGGGAGGCAGCAGTGGCGCGCCGAACGACAATAACAGTGGGTCATCACTGAAAAGACCACCTGCCGTCTGCGCCGCGCACGGGGGGCGCGGTCGCAGGGCGATGTCGGATCGGTGCGCATGGCAGGAGGGAACAACGCCATGAATACACACGTCGTACCGAGCGTCGATTGTGATCTTCCGGGCGTGGCCTTTGCCGGCCGGCGCTCCCGTGAGCGGCATCGCCGCCCCCCATGGCGGGCCCAGCCCGTCTCCATCGCCCAGCCCGCTCTCAGCATTCAGACCATCGGTCCCGTCGCGATTTCCTGGAACGGGGAGGCGCTGCCGCTGCCCGCCTCGCGCAAGACGCGCGCGCTGCTCGGCTACCTCGTCCTGTGCGCCCGGCCGCAGCGGCGCGAGCGGCTGTGCGAGTTGCTGTGGGAGGTGCCGGACGACCCGCGCGCGGCGCTGCGCTGGTCGCTCAGCAAGCTGCGCCCGCTGGTCAACGTGGGCGGCGAAACCCGGCTCATCGCCGACCGCGAGCAGGTGCGGATCCAGATCGACCCCGTCCGCGTCGACTTCGAGCATATCGCCGCCGTCGCCAGTGGCGAGGAGGCGGTGGGCGAGGATACGACCGCGCACGGGCTCGCCGAGGCGTGGGAATGCGCCAACCGCGTCCTGATGGAGGACTGCGAGCTTTCCAACCAACCGACCTTCTCCGCCTGGCTCGACCACAAGCGGACCGAACTCATGCGCCTGCGCGTCAAACTGGCCCGCCGGCTGGCACAGGCGCCGGACCTGTCGCTGGAGGAGAACGAGGTCTGGGCCGAGCGCTGGTGGCTCGACGCGCCGTTCGACCCGGCGGCCGCGCAACACGCCGTCCTCGCTCGCCGCAAGTTGGGGCGCGAGCGCGAGGCCGTCGCCCTCGCCGATCAGATGGAGCGCGCCTTCCGAGACGCGGGACTGGAGCCGCCCGACTTCTCGATCTGCCCGTTCGAGGTCGCGCCGGCCACCGGCCCTGCGGCGGGACCGCCCCATGCCGACGCGGCGCGCGTCCCGGCCCGCGTGGCGCCGGCGACGCTCGACAGCGGCCCGTCGATTGCGCCCGAGGCGGCGGACGGCCCGGCGGTGCCGCATCAGTCGATCCGCTTCACCGAGGCGCAGGACGGGGTGTCGCTCGCCTGGGCCGTCGCCGGGGACAAGGAGCACCCGGCGCTGCTGAAGGCCGGAACATGGCCCTCGCACCTGGAACTCGACTGGGGCGCGCCGATCTGGTCCGGCCTCTACCGCAGCCTCACCGACAGCTTCCGCTTCATCCGCTACGACGAGCGCGGCTGCGGACTGTCGGACTGGATGGTGCCGGAGATCAGCCTGGCGCGCTCGGTCGGCGACCTGGAGCGGGTGGTCGACGCGGCCGGGCTCGACCGCTTCCCGCTGTTGGGCATGAGCCACGGGGCGGCGGCGGCGATCACCTACGCCGCGCGGCACCCGGAGCGCGTATCGCATCTGGTCCTCGTCGGCGGGTTCGCGGCGGGCTGGCGGCACACCGCATCCGCCGAGGAGGTGCGCGAGCGCGAGGCGGTAATGGTCCTGGCCGAGCGCGGCTGGGGGCGCACCAACCCGTCCTACCGCCACCTCCTGTCGCAGACCCTGATGCCGAGCGCGACGCCGGAGGACCTCGCGGAGTTCGACGCCGTGCAGCGTCGCACCACGTCCACCGAGAACGTCATGCGCGTTTTCGACATGATCTCCACCATCGACGTGCGCCCGCTGCTGAAGGACGTGCGCGCCGCGACGCTGGTGCTTCACAGCCGCAACGATATCTACGTCCCCGTCGGCGCGGGCCGTGCGCTGGCGGCGCAGATCCCCAACGCCGAGTTCGCCGGGCTCGACAGCGACAACCATTTCCTGCTGGGCCGCGAGCCCGCCACCGCCGACCTCGTCGCCGCCGTGCGCCGCTTCCTGGGGCGCTGAGCCGGCGGCATCGCCGGACCGTTGTCGTCCGCGTCGCGCCGCTCGCGGCGAATTCCACGACCGCCACCACGATCGGCACCACGCTCAGTGCCACGCCCGCGTGCTCAACCTTGCCGGGGTTGGCCGATCTGAGGGGAACGGGCGTGATCCATCTCATGAGCGAAGCGGCGACGGCGGACATGGAGCCGTGCGAGTTGTGCATCATCGGTGCGGGGATCGCCGGGCTCAACGCGCTCTTCGTCGCCACCCAGTATTTCGGGCCGATGGACCGGGTGATCCTCGTCGACGCGAAGAACGCGCCGGGCGGGATGTGGAACGAGGTGTACGACTACGCGCGCCTGCACCAGCCGCACCCGTCCTTCACCGTGGGCGACATGGCGTGGGACTGGTCACGGCCCAACCACTACCTCTCGACCGGCCGCGAGGTCGCCGCGCACCTCGGCCGCTGCTACGCCAGCCTGCGCGAGCGGGTCGACCTGCGAGAGCGCTTCGCCCACACCGTCACCCGCTGCGAGGAGGTGAAGGAGGCCGACGGGCGGACGATGGCGCACGTCGAGCATCACCCCAACGGCCACCCCGACCGTGTCCGGACGATCCGGGCCAAGTGGGTGGTGCGGGCGATCGGCTTCGACGTACCGGCGCCGCGGCCGCTTCCGCTCCAGAGCGCGCGCGTGATCTCGACCACGCCGCAACGCCTGCGCGCCGACGGCGTGTTCGACAGTGACGCCCCGGTCTACATCGTCGGCGGCGGCAAGACCGGGCTCGACACCGCGCTTGCGCTCGTCTCCCGCCGCTCGCGCCGGCGCGTCACGCTCCTCAATGGCAGCGGCACGGTGTTCGCCGATCGCGACCTGCTGGCCCCGCGTGGGCGTCGGCGCTGGTGGAGCGGGCGGCTCTTCTCGACCGCCTTTCGCGACGTCGCGATGCGCTTCAACGGCACCAACGAAGACGACGTGTTCGACTTCTTCCGCCGCACGATGTGCGTGAGCCTGGATCCCAGCGACCAGCAGTTCTTCTTCGGCATCATGTCCCAGGCGGAGCGCGATGCGCTGGATCGCGGCCTGGATCAGATCGTCAACGACTATCTGGACGGCGTGGTCGACGCGCAGCGGGGAACGCGGCTCCTGCTGCGCGGCGGTGGCTCGCTGCCGGTGTCCGAGGGGAGTGTCTTCGTCAACTGCACGGGGCACTTGATGCGCCATCGTCACCCGTACGAGCCCTTCCTGTCGCCGGAGGGGGCGGTCCTTTCGATCACACCGCGATCGATGACGCACTTTCTCACCAGCATGGCCGGCTATCTGCTGCCGCACCTCTTCTTCTCGGGGCGGCTGCGCGATGCTGGCCTCTATGCGCTCGACGGGGAGGAGATGCGCCGGCGCGGCGGGCGGCTCTACCACACGGCGCTGGTCTCGCTGACTTTCCTCAACACCATTCTCGCGCACGAGGCGCTGCCGGTGCGCGTGATGAGCCGCTGCGGCCTCGATCTCGACCGGCTGTACCCGCTGCCGCGGCGCCTGCTCGGCTTCATCGACGTGAAGCGCAACGGGGCGCGGTACGTGGACCACTGCCGCACCGCGCTGGACCGGGTGCAGGCGGAAACGGGCGTTCGCTGCGGCCGCCTGGAGGCGGCATGAGCGCGGCGGCGAGGCTTCAACCCATGACGATTGACAGGAGGGGCGACGATGTCCATGCTATTTCCATGAATATCGAATTAGCGGCAAACCAGCTCGACGCGCTCGGGAACGTGACCCGCCTCGAGCTGTATCGGACCCTCGTGCGGGCGGGGCCGGACGGGCTGGCCGTGGGGGAATTGCAGCAGCGCCTCGGCCTCGCTGCATCGACCCTGTCGCATCACCTGAAGCGGCTCGTGGACCGGGGTCTGATCACGCAGGAGCGACAGGCGACGACGCTGATCTGCCGCGCCCACTACCCGGCGATGAGCCGGCTCCTCGGTTTCCTGGCTGACGAGTGTTGCGCCGACCAGGTGCGCCCGCGCGTGCCTGAAGAGGCGGTTCGCTAGCGACCAAAAAATTTTCGTCACGATCTTCGATCGATCCGGAAGGACGGAATGAGCGAGCACATGAATATCCCTTCATCCTTGCCGGTCGTGGTGATCGGCGCCGGCCCGGTCGGGTTGGCGGCGGCGGCGCGGCTGGTCGAGCGGGGCCTGCCGTTCCTGGTGCTGGAACGGTCGGCCGCTGTGGCGGCGGCGCCCAGGGCGTGGGGCCACGTCCGCCTGTTCTCGCCCTGGCGCTACAACGTCGACGCGGCGGCCGGCGCGCTCTTGGAGGCGGCAGGCTGGGCCGGGCCGGAGCCGGAGGACCTGCCTACCGGCGCCGAGCTGACCGCGCGGTATCTGGAACCGCTCGCCGCCCATCCCGCCATCGCACCGCACCTGCGTCTCGGCGCCGACGTCGATGCCGTGACGCGCCGCGGGCGGGACAAGATGGCCTCGTCCGACCGCGAGGCGGCGCCGCTGGTGGTGCGGTGGACCGATGCGAGCGGGGCCCCGCACCGGACCGCGGCGCGCGCCGTGATCGATGCCAGCGGGACGACCGATCAGCCCAACCCGATGGGCGTCGACGGCTTGCCGGTGGCCGGCGAGGCGCAGGCCGCGGCGGCGGGGCGGATCGCCTACGGTCTGCCGGACGTATGCGGTGCGGCCCGGGGCGACTATGCGGGGCGGCGGACGCTGGTCGTGGGCAGCGGG
Organism: Acuticoccus sp. I52.16.1; assembly: GCF_022865125.1. Taxonomy (NCBI): domain Bacteria; kingdom Pseudomonadati; phylum Pseudomonadota; class Alphaproteobacteria; order Hyphomicrobiales; family Amorphaceae; genus Acuticoccus; species Acuticoccus sp. I52.16.1. Next base: position 4,608,316 of record NZ_CP094828.1, read on the forward strand.
CACTCGGCGATCAACCTCGTCCTCGACCTCGTGCGCCTGCGCCAGGACACCGGGGCGGGCGAGATCCTTTGGGCCCTGCGCAGCGGCGGGGTGGCGAAGTTGCGCGGCGGCGGGTTGGACGATCAGCTCCCCGAACGCGGCGCGCTGGGGCTGGCGGTGATGGACGCGGTCGAGGCGGGCCGTGTGCGCCTGCTGGCACCCTTCGCCGCGGAGCGCATCGCAACCGGCGCCGCGATCCTCGAGATCGATGCGACGCTGGAGGAGGCGCCGACGCGGCTGGAGGTGGACCGGATCATCGTCGCGACGGGCTTCCGGCCAGATCTCGCGATGCTGCGCGAGGTGCGCGTCGCACTCGACCCCGCGGTGGAGGCGCCGCATCGCCTCGCCCCGCTGATCGACCCGAACCTGCACTCCTGCGGCACCGTCCCGCCGCATGGGGCGGAGACGCTGGCCCACCCGGAGCCGGACCTCTTCATCGTCGGCGCCAAGTCCTATGGCCGGGCGCCGACATTCCTGATGGCGACCGGGTACGAGCAGGTCCGCTCCGTGGTGGCGGCGCTGGCCGGCGACCATGCCGCCGCCCGCGAGGTGCGCCTGGTGCTGCCGGAGACGGGCGTGTGCAGCGCGCCCGCCGCCGCGCCGGCCGAGGTGGCGGACTGCGGTTGTGCGCCGACGCGCTGCTGTGGCGCCGCTGCGTGAATCAGCCGGGCTGGGAGGAGGGCGCGCTCTGGCGGGGGCGTCACCGGGTCATCTCGGCGTTGGGGGTGACGCAGATCCTCGCCTGGGGGTCGTCGTACTATCTGATGGCCGTGCTGGCGCAGCCGATCGCCTCGGCGACCGGGTGGAGCTATGGCTGGGTCATCGGCGGCTTGTCGCTGGGGCTTCTGGTGTCGGGGCTGGTGTCGATCCGGGTCGGCCGGCTGATCGACGACTATGGCGGTCGCCCGGTGCTGGCGACGAGTTCGGTCTTCCTCGCGGTGGGGCTGGCGATTCTCGCGGCGGCACCGAACCTCGCGGTCTACGTCTTCGCCTGGCTGGTGCTGGGCGTGGGCATGGGGGCCGGCCTCTATGACGCGGCCTTCTCCACCCTCGGCCGGCTCTATGGGCCGGGCGGCCGGCGGGCGATCACGACGCTCACGTTGTGGGGCGGCTTCGCCAGCACGGTGTGCTGGCCGCTGTCGGCCCTCCTGGTCGACATGGCGGGGTGGAGAGGAACCTGTCTCATCTATGCCGGCCTCCAACTCGTCGTGGCGCTGCCGCTGCACCTGATATTGCTGCCGGCGGAGACCCCGCGCCATCGCGCCGCGCCGGTGGCGACACCGCGGATCGACGCGGCGCCTGCGATGGCCGCCGCAACGCGCACGCGGCTCGTCGTCTTGATGGCGGCGATCGTGACCACCATGGGCGTCGTCGCGGCGACATGGTCGGTGCACCTCATCACCATCCTGGAGGCGCGGGGCATGACGGTTGCGGCGGCCGTGGCGCTGGGGGCGTTGGTGGGCCCCTCGCAGGTCGGCGCGCGCGTGGTCGAGATGCTCGGCGGCGGGCGCTATCATCCGATCTGGACGCTGGGCGCGGCGGTGGTCCTGGTGGCGCTGGGGCTGGGGCTCCTGTGGGCCGGCTTCGTTCTGCCGGCGCTGGCGCTGATCGCCTACGGGGCCGGCAACGGCATCTTCTCGATCGCGCGGGGGACGCTGCCGCTGGCGCTCTTCGGGTCCGAGGGATATGCGCGGCTGATGGGGCGGCTGGCGATGCCCAGCCTGATCGCCCAGGCGCTCGCCCCGTCCGCGGTGGCGCTGCTGATGCAAATGTCGGGCGCGCACGCCGCGTTGTCGCTTCTCCTGGCGCTGGCGACGGCCAACGTCCTCGCCGTGGCGCTGCTGTGGGCGCTGGTGGGCCGCCTCGTCACCAGCGAGGGGGCCGAGAGCCGGCTCCGCGCCTGAACGGCCGCAGCGCGGGGGGGGCGCGACCCGCAGAGACCGGCAGCGCCCACAAGGGCCGCGCGGGTGCGGCAGGGTGCGGTCTGCCGGCGGTCGCCCCGGCGCGCCGGCTGCGGGGTGAGGGCTACAGCAGGATTTCGAAATCGGCCGCGCTCAGCCATGCGGCCTCGTCGATCCCGCCGTGGGCGACGATGAAGCCGATCGAGATCGACTGGTCCGGCGCGATCCGGGCGTTCCAGCCGAGGTCCTCGACCGTCATCGCGGTGCCCGACTGGGACAGGATCTCGGCGCCCCACAGATTGTTGACGGCGGACGGGCCGTTGAAGGCGAGGGTCCAGCCGTCGACCATGTGGTCGCCGGTGTTGGTCAGCGTGATGGAGACCTGGGCGCCGGAGCCCCAATCGTTGACGACCGCGCCGCTCACGACGACGCCTTCCTCGGGCTCGGGCTCGGGCTCGGGCTCGGGCTCGGGCTCAGGCTGGTCGGCGTCGGTGATGGTGATGCGGACCTGCGGGGTGTCGACGGGGACGTCGTCCGACGTGAGGAAGGCCGTGAAGGTCTCGGTCGGCTCCGGCACATCGTCGTCGACGAGACCGATCGTCAGCGTCGCGGTGGTCTCGCCGGGCGCGAACAGGATGCTGCCGCTGTCGGCCACGAAGTCGGCGCCGGCGGCGGCGGTGCCTTCGGCGGTGGCGTAGGCGACCTCGACCGGGGCGTCGGAGGCCTCGGTCAGGGTGAGGGTCAACGTCGCTTCGCCGTCCGCCTCGTCGACGGTGACGTCGCTCGCGGCGAGGTGCGGGGTGAGGGGGGCGGTGCCGTCGTCGTCGTCGGTGATGGTGCCGGTCGCCTGCGCGCTCCCGTCGGGGCCGGTCACGTCGAGGATGACGGTTTCGTCGCCCTCGGCCAGGCGGTCGGGCAGGACCGACACGGTGACGGTCTTCGTCGTCTCGCCGCGGTCGAAGGTGAGCGTGCCGGTGGTGGCGACGTAGTCCTCGCCGGCGGTCGCCGAACCGTCGCGCGTGGCGTAGGCCACCTGCGTCGCGGTGGTGGCCGGGGCGGAGAGCGTGACCTCGAAGGTGATCACGTTGCCGCTGCCGCCGACGGCGTCCGGCCCTTCGAGGAGGGGGTCGAGGAGGTCGAGCGCGTCGGTGCGCAGGGTGCGCCAGTCGTTCTCCAGGATGCCGCCGGTGTCGCCGGAGTTGGGGTTCCACGACCACCAGGCGAAGTTCATCGCCGAGGCGCCGGGGTCGATCGTGCCGTCACCGTCGTAGTCGCCACCGAGGTAGGCGACGATCGCGTCGGCCCAGGCGCGGTCCACCGCCGTCTCCAGGCGGCTGCCGAATTCGCCGACGAGGATCGGTGCGATGTTCTCCTCGTGGATGAAGCCCCAGTTGTCGCGGAAGACCTCGGTGAGGTCGCTGCCGTCGAAGAACCAGGGCTGGGCGTAGACCGAGGCCGGGTAATCATGCGGCGAATAGACGAGCTTGTCGTCCATCGACAGGACGATGGGACGGTCGGCGACGCCCTTGAGGCTGCCGCCCCACCAGTAGTTGTCGCCCTGGTAGCCGGCGACACCCTCGACCAGGATCAGCCAGTCCGGCGCCTCTGCGAGGACGGCGTTGCCGGCCCGCTCGGCGGCGCTCGCCCAGCTGTTCCAGTCCGCGCCGTGCGGCTCGTTGACGAGGTCGGCGCCGATGATGGCCGGACTGTCGCCATAGCGGTCGGCGAGGAGCTCCCAGGCGTCGATCCAGTCGGCCTCGGTGTAGCCGCCGTCGTACCACAGGCCGTTGGGATTGGGCCCGTCGCCCGCGGCGGAGCGGTGATTGTCGAGAATGATGCCGAGGCCGATCTCTTCGGCATAGGCGACGATCTCGTCGAGGATTTGCAGCGGGGTGAGGCCGGAGAGGTCGGGGTTTTGACTGAAGTCGATGCCGTTGGGGGTGCCGGGGTCGAGCACGGCCTGGAGCGAGAAGGGCAGGCGAATGGCGTTGAAGCTCGCCGCCTTGATCTCGTCCATCATGTCTTGCCAGTTGCGCGTCCACAGGCCGTGGGGTGCGAACGTGGTCGTCTCCAGGCCGAACCAGTTGACCGCCTCGATCTGCACCGGATCGCCCGCCGCATCGAGGATCTGGTTCCCGGAGGTGGTGAGCGGGCCCAGCACCGAGCCGGATCCGGCGGGCGGCGTGGCATCGTCCGGATCGCCTTCGAGGGCGGCGGCGGGGGCGACGGAGACATCGACCGCCGCGGGCGGCTCGCCCCCGGTCTCGTCGAACGTGAGACTGCCGGGCGAGCCGGTGCCCTGGAAGCCGAAGTGGACCGTGCTCCCGGCCGTCACCGCCGCGTTGTAGCTCATGTTCTCGATGACGTAGGTGTCACCGGTGTGGCTGACGATCCGCGCGTTCCAGATATTGACGATGTCGCCCTCGAACGTGAATTCGAGCCGCCATCCGCTGACGGTCGCTGTCGGTGTGAAGGTGACGTTGCTGGTGAACCCGCTGTTCCACTGTGAGGCGACAGATGCGTTGACGGTTCCGGGGGTGGTGGCCATGGGTTTCGTCCTGCAGTCCAAGATCATATCGGGAGTCGCGGATGGTCCGCGAAAATGACGTCAGACGTTAGGGCCAAGGCGCCGCCAATGCACATTAAATATTAGAGATTTCGTCGATTTCCTTCGCGAATACGCATTCGGTTAAGTGAAAACTATTAAGGCGATCCGATCAAGAATGAGAATGACTAGACGAGACCTGAACGTGTCAAAAACGAGGCGGAAATGTTGCTGTGCGCGTAGATCGCGGGCGACGACAGAGGTGGCCCGGCCGACTGCATTTTGCTGACACTGGCACGCAACGATGCGTCCGCCCGGCGGGGCGGCGCGTTACAGATCTGTCCGGCGAGATGTTGTCGCGGCGCGTGGCGGGCGGCTGCTCGGCCGCTCGCCCGTGCGGTCTCAGCCGATGAGGTAGGCGTAGACCAGCACCCAGACCGAGAGGGCGAGGCCGCACAACAGGGTGTAGAGGCCGTTCCAGCGCAGGCCGACGTGCCACGCGCTCTTGCCCGCGAACGAGCCGGTGAGCAGCGTCGTGGCCGTGAACGGCGAGTTGGAGCCAGACAGCGCCCAGCCGGCCGTCACCGCCACCTGGATAGCCGTCGGCGAGACGCCCATGGCCGTGGCGGCCGGCAGCAGCGGGAGGATCATCGAGGCGGTCAGGATGGGGTTCATCGCGATCTGCCCGGCGAACGAGAAGACCCAGACGAGGCCCACCAGGATCACCGCGGTCGGCACCTGCGACAGGTCCAGCCCGGCCGCCGCCAGCCACTCCGCCACCAGCGTGGAGCCGACGGTGCCGATATAGGCCGCCATCGACAGCAGCGTGATCTCGCCACGATAGGCGAGAAGGTCGCGCCGCATATAATTGAGCGCGCGCGTCCTGAGGTAGGCGAGGCGGCGGCCCGGCTCGCCCTGCGCATAGACCCACCCGGCCGACACGAACGGCACCACCGAGGCGACGACGCCCACCGTGCGCACGCCGCTCAGCATCTGCAACGTCGCCACCAAGGCGAAGAGGGCGCCCAGGAGCAGCGCCAGCGGGCGCAGCGCCCCCCAGCCCTGGTCGCTCTCCACCCGCTGCGGCGCCCGCCGCACGCGCGGCTTGAACAGCGTGTCGAGGGCGTAGCCGATCCCCACCAGCAGGAGGCCCGAGACGAAGCTCGGCACCACCAGCGCCGACAACGACGTCCCCGGCAAGAGCGAGGTGGAGATGGCGACGGCGAACGAGAGCGGCGACCACGGCAGCGTCGCCACCAGCGCCCGTTGCACCGCCAGCAGCATTCGGCGCATCCGGATGGCGCGGATCTCGGGGTCGGCCTCCTCGCGCGCGCTGCTGGCGGCGAGGCTGCCGAGGAGGGCGATGGCGCCATAGTTGAGGAGCAGCGAGAAGAGCTGGCCACCGACCGACAGCGCCGCATAGCGCCGCCCCGGCGGCTGGTTGGCGAGGAAGCGCCCGCAGGCGGCGATCGCCGGGGACGTCTGCGCCGCATGCCGCAGCGTCGTCAGCGCCGAGAAGAAGGCCGTGACGAAGGCGGCCACGAAGAGGCCGTGAACGGTCTGCGCCACCCAATCGTCGTGGACGGCGGCCTGCACCACGGTGATGAGCACCGCGACGAGGACGAACATGCGCCGCGCGTTCGGTACCACCAGCGCCAGCAGCGCGATGACCGCGACCATCAGCAACGGCACCAGCGCGTTGAGCGCGTCCGGTCCGCCCCACTCGTCCAGGACGACGCACACGGTCAGGATGACGAGGAGGGCGCCGAGCGTGACGGCGATCCACCCGCCGGGTGCCGGTGGGCTGGCGGGCGCGGGTGCTGCGGGGTGCTGCGTCAGGTGAGAGCCGATTGTTGCGTGGCCGCCTCGCGGCGGGCGGCGGATATGACGGGGACGCGGCGAGGAGAACCCGCGGCCACGAATCAGGATCGGACGAAGCCGCCGGCGCGTCAACGAGCCGAGGCGCAGCGCAGCTGTGCCGGCGACGCATGCTCGTGGATGTCGCGCTCGGGCGCGGGGCATGGCCAAATCGGTGCGATCGGCCCAAAAGGTCGATCTGGGGGCATGATGAAAAAGGGAGCGGCGCATGCACCGTGGGGGCTTCGACGGCGACGGGATCCCGCCGCTGACGTTGACACGAGAACTGGTGGGGCGGCTGCCCGGCCGGGTGGACGGCGACGCACCGCATCCCGTTCCGCGACCCGGCGAGGCCTATTTCGAGCGCACCGCCGCGGCCATTCTCGCCGCCAAGCGTCCGAACGCGCCGCTGTGGGTGTTCGCCATCGGCTCGCTGATCTGGAACCCGCGGTTCGAGGTGGGGGAGGCGCGCCCGGCCTTCGTAAAGGGCTGGCACCGGTCCTTCTGCCTGGGGCCGACGCTGTGGCGGCGCGGCAATCCCGAGGCGCCGGGGCGGATGCTGTCGCTGGACCGAGGCGGCGAATGCTGGGGGATCGCGCTGCGCATGGCCTCGGCCGATCCCGCCGCCGCGCTGACCGCCCTGCTGAAGACCGAGCCGCCGGTCCCGCCCACCTGGGTCGTCGCCGAGACCGGCGACGGTCCGGTGGACGCCATCGCCTTTACCGCCGACGCCGACTATCCGCTCTATTCGCAGGAGCCGCACGAGGACGAGCTGGCCGATATCCTGGCCCGCGCCGTCGGCTCGGTGGGGACGATGGCGGAGTATATCCTCAACACGGTGGAGGAGCTGGAGAGGGCGGGCGTCTACGACCCCCATCTGTGGCGCATCCAGGCGCTCGTGGCCGAACGGCTGCTGGCGATGGGCGACCGCCCCGCCTGAGCGCCCCTTCCGGCCCCTCGTTTCGAGCCCCTCGTTTCGAGCCCCTCGTATCGGGGCGCGCGTTTCGGGCGGTGCGATGCCCCGCGGCCGATCGCGCTGGCGCTACCGTGTCGCACCCCGCGCTCGCCGGTGCGCTATGGCACAGTAATTGCTTACTTACATCGTGCATGCCGCGCCTGCGGCGCATCGTTTCCCCGGCTCCGATCGTGTGTGATCGTGGGCCGTTCCACCGGTATCGACCCGCCCGGTCGCCTGCGGTGCGACAGACCCGTGCGGACGCGCCGACGACCGGCGCGCCCCTCTCCGGGTCCGCGCGGAGGCGGCGGCGGGCGGAACCGGCCGGGCGGCTCGCGGTCCGGCATGGTACAGGGGATAGGTGCGGCCGGCAGGCGCGTCGACGCCGATCGATCGCTAGGATGGTGGGCCGCCCGGATGCGGGACCGGCGCCTCGGAAAAGGAAAGACAATGATGTTCAAAGCACCGCTCGGGACGGCCGTCGCCGCCATAGCGCTGAGCGCCGCCTTCGCCGGCAGCGCGGCCGTGGCGCAGACCAAGTGGGACATGGCCACCCCATACCCGGACGCCGAGTTCCACGAGAAGAACATTAAGCAGTTCGCCGAGGACGTCGCCACGGCGACCGACGGGAACGTCGCCATCACCGTCCACACCGGTTCGTCGCTGTTCAAGTCGCCCGAGATCAAGCGCTCGGTCGAGAACCAGCTCATCCAGGGCGGCGAGATCCTGATGGCGAACCTCTACAACGAGGACCCCATCTTCGGTGCCGACAATCTGCCCTTCGTCGCCACCACCTACGACGAAGCCAAGGCCGTGTGGGACGTGCAGAAGCCGATCGTCGAGCAGCTGCTGGCGGACGACGGGCTGACGCTGCTCTATGCCGTGCCGTGGCCGGGTCAGGGCTTCTATCTGAAGGAAGAGATCGAGAGCGCCGACGACCTCCAGGGTGTGCGCTTCCGCACCTACAACGCCGGCACCTCGCGCATGGCCGAGCTTCTCGGCATGGTGCCGACCGCGGTCGAGGCGGTGGAGATCCCGCAGGCCTTCTCGACCGGCATCGTCGACGGCATGGTCACCTCCGCCGCCACCGGCGCGCGCACCAAGGCGTGGGACTTCACCGGCAACTTCTACGACTTCCGTGCCTGGCTGCCGAAGATCGTCGTCTTCGTGAATACGTCCGCCTTCGAGTCGCTCGGCGAGGACGAGCAGGCCGCCATGATGGAAGCCGCCGCCGAGGCCGAGACCCGCGGCTGGAAGTGGAGCGAGGAGGAGAGCGATTCGGCCGTCGAGATCCTCGCCGAGCACATGACCATCCACAAGCCGAGCGAGGCGCTGACCGAGGGCCTCGCCGCGATCGGCGCGACGATGGCCGAAGAATGGGCCGCCGAAGCCGGCGACAACGGCAAGGCCGTGCTCGACGCGCTGAAGTAGGATCGTCGACGGTGCCCCGCGCGCCGTCCCTTCGGACCGTCGGCCGGCCCCCGCCGGCCGACACCATTTTCGGAGTAAGTTGAGAGATGCTGACGCGCGCGCTCGATCTCTTCTACAGAGCCGCCGGCGCCCTCGCCGGGGTATTCCTCGTGGCGATCGCGGTGGTCGTCACCGCGCAGATCGTCGCGCGCCTGATGGGCAGGATCGTCCCCTCGGCGGATGAGTTCGGCGGCTTCTGCCTCGCCGCGACGTCCTTCCTGGGCCTCGCCTACGCCTTCCGCGACGGCAGCCACATCCGCGTCACGCTCCTCGTTCACCACACCAAAGGGTGGCTGCGGCAGGGATTGACGATCCTCGCCCTCGCCATCGCCACCGCGATCACGTCGATCTTCGCCTGGCACACGGCGAAGATGGCGTTGCAGAGTTTCACCCGCAACGAGGTTACCGCCGGGCTGGTGCCGTTGCCGCTATGGCTGCCGCAGCTCGCCATGGCGGTCGGCGTCGTCCTCTTCGCGCTGGCGGTCTTCGAAGACCTGGTGCGCGCGCTGCTGGGCCGCGACCCCGTCTTCGCGTCCGGCGAGCATGACCCGCGCGGTACCGAAAACCCCGCCGCCGACACGCACTGAAGACGCCATCATGGATCCCATTCTCGTTTCCGTCCTCCTGATCGTCCTGATGCTGGTGTTCCTGGCGCTGGGCGTGTGGGTGGCGCTCACCCTCATGATCGTCGGCTATCTCGGCATCGCGCTGTTCTCCGGCGCGCCGCCGGGGGCCATCATGGCGATGACGATCTGGGGCCAGTCCTGGTCCTGGGCGCTGACGGCGCTGCCGCTCTTCATCTGGATGGGCGAGATCCTCTACCGCTCCAAGCTGGCGTCGGAGATGTTCCGGGGCCTGGCGCCCTGGCTGGCGCCGTTGCCGGGCCGGCTGCTCCACGTCAACATCGCGAGCTGCGGCCTCTTCGCGGCGGTGTCCGGCTCGTCGGCGGCGACGACGGCCACCATCGGCCGCATCACCATTCCGGAGCTGACCAAGCGCAACTACGACCCCGTCGCGGTCATCGGCACCCTGGCCGGTTCGGCGACGCTCGGCTTCCTCATCCCGCCGTCGATCATCCTCATCGTCTACGGTGTCGCCGCCGACGTCTCGATCTCGCGGCTCTTCATCGCCGGCATCGTTCCGGGACTGATGCTGGTGGCGCTGTTCATGGGCTGGGTCGTCGTCTGGTCCTTGCTCAACAAGGACCGCGTGCCGCCGGCCGAGCCGACCATGCCCCTCGGCCAGCGCATCAGAGCGACCGCCGGACTGATCCCGATCCTCGGCCTGATCGTGTGCGTCATCGGCTCGATCTACGCCGGCATCGCGACGGCGACCGAGGCGGCGGCGGTCGGCGTCATCGGCGCGCTCGTGCTGTCGCTCCTGTCGGGATCGCTGACGTGGACCTCGCTGAAGGACAGCATCGCCGGCGCCACCAAGACCACCTGCATGGTCACGCTCATCCTGGCGGGCGCGGCGTTCCTGTCGGTCTCGATGGGGTTCACCGGCATCCCGCGTCAGCTGGCCGCCTGGGTCGGCTCCTACGACCTCAGCCAGACCGAGCTTCTGCTGGCGCTGACGCTGCTCTTCGTGGTGATGGGCTGCTTCCTCGACGGCATCTCCATCGTGGTACTGACGGCCTCGGTCATCATGCCCATGGTGCAGGCGGCGGGGGTCGACCTCATCTGGTTCGGCATCTACCTCGTCATCGTCATCGAGATGAGCCAGATCACGCCGCCGGTGGGCATCAACCTCTTCATCCTCCAATCGATGACCGGGCGGGACCTGTTGTTCGTGGCCAAGGCCGCGTTCCCGTTCTTCCTCCTGCTGATCCTGGCGACGGCGCTGCTGATCGCGGTGCCGGGCATCGCGACGCTGCTGCCGTCGTTGATGTCGGCCGGCTGACCGGCCGCGACCGCGCGGCGATGTTGCCGCGCGGACCATTCACGCCCCACCTGGACGCCCCGCCATGACCAGCCCCGCCATGACTAGCCCCGCCTCATCCGGCCCCGCGACGACCCGCCCGGCCGACTTCCACACCCGTGCCGTCGACGCGCTGCACGCCGCGATCCTCGCCAGCCGCGCCGAGAGCGACCCGGAGGATGCCGTCCGGCACTTCACGCGAGCCACGCGCGCGCTCCTCGGCAAGCCCGGCGCGGCGGAGGCTCCCGGCGCCCTGAAGCCGGGCGAGACGCAATTCATCGTCTCGGGCTGCTTCTTCATCACCCCCCTGCGCGACAGCATGATCCTCCTCGCCGATCACGGTTTCCCCGCCGCGCAGCGCCACGCGCGCATCAGCGTGACCGACAGTCGCCCCGGCCACGCCGTGCAGACCAAGACCCCGGCGGTGGTCCCCAATACCGACGTCGACCCGATCTTCCGCCAGATCCTCAGCTCCGGCGTGGTCGGTTGCTCGGTCTATGTGCCGGTGTTCTGGGGAGACGAGGTGGTGGGGATGTTCAATACCGCCGCCCAGGCCCGGTACATGTACGACGAGACGGACCTCGCCGTGCAGGTGCTGTTCGCCAACGCCGCCATCGGCGCCTGGATCGCCAAAGGCGGGCCCGACAAGTTGGCCCGCCTCGCCGCGGAACTCGGCCCGTTCACGGGCTGACGGCGGCCGCCGCCGACGACCCGGCGACTTCGAGCCGATGCCGTAACGACCCGGCAGCGCAGCTGCGGACCGAGCATGGGACGAAGACGATATGGCGGGTGGGGGAGGCTGGCGGAGCCGGAGGGATTCGAACCCTCGAAACGGGTTGACCCCGTTTAACGGTTTAGCAAACCGCCGGTTTCAGCCACTCACCCACGGCTCCGCGTTGAAAACGTCGTTGATTGCTACGGGGCAGTCCCGGCGCGGCAAGGTCCGGGTCCGGCGCAATCGCCGCTTTCAGTGTGGTCGGTACCATGGCGGTGCCCCACAGACAAGATCGCTCGCCCATCCCACCGCAGTGCCCACAGTCCTCTCGCAGTCGGGACGGCATCGGGCTCAGCCGCCGCCATGGTGGACGATGTCCTCCTCCGGCACCACCGCCTGCGGGACGTCGTAGGCCAGCAGCCGCTCGTAGAAGGCCGGCACGTCCTCGCGGAAAAGGCCCTCGGTGACGCCGGCGACCAGGCGCGGCACGGCGGTCGTCATCGCGTTGATCGAAGAGCCGGACGGGCCGAAGCTCATCGTCGAGGCGATGGCGAAGAGGTGGATGCGCCTGATCCAGGGGGTCTCGCCGGGGCGCTTCTCCTCGAGGGCGAACCCGCCGCTGAGGTAAGGGTAGCGACCCAGGCGCGGGTCCGCCTCCTCGGGCGGGGGGGCGTAGCGATCGCCCCAGGTGGCGATGTTGTGGCCGAACCGGGCGAGTTCTGGCCGCGCGGCGAAGTCCATGTCGATACCCGTGCCGGCGATCACGTAGTCCCCCCTCATCCGCCCGCGCGGCGTCTCGATGACGACCCCGTCACCCTCCGCCGCGACCGACAGCCAGGGGGCGCCCGCATGCAGCGTGAAGCTGTCATGGCGGGCGCAGCGGTCGTAGGTGTGCTGGGGGAAGCCCTCGCGCAGCGACAGGACGTGGCGCATGATCCGCCAGCGCCATGCGTCGTCGAGGTCGGCGAGGTGGCGCAAGAAGCCGCGGAAGGTGATCGCGCGGTAGGGTTGGATCACCTGCACGGCGTCGCGTCTGGTGAAGAGGTGGACCCTCGCGCCCGCCTCCAGCGCCGTCGCCGCATTGTCGAACGCCGAGGCGCCGGCGCCGAGCACCAGCACCGTCTTGCCGGCGAGGGCGGCGAAGTCGATCTCTTCGCAGGTGTGGGCACGCAGGTCCGTCGGCAGGGCGTCCACCGCGGGCGGCAGGGTCCAGCGCCCGCCGCTTTCCTGTCCCGTCGCCAGCACGATGCGTCGGGCGTAGAGGTCCCTTTCGGCGCCGCCCTGGCGCACGGTGGCGCGCAGCAGCGCCCCCGCCTCGGCGATGCCGATCAGCTCCACCCCGTTGGCGACGCGGGTGCCCGTCACGGCCCGCACCCAGTCGAGGTAGTCGGCCCAGTCCTCGCGGCCGATGAGGTCGAGCGCGGCCCAGTGCGCGGCGCCGTAACGGGCGGTGTGCCACGCCTCGTAGGTGAGGCTCGGAATGTCGAGGTCGGGACCGGTATAGTCCTTGGGGCTGCGCAGGGTGGGCATGCGCGCATAGGTCCGCCACGGACCCTCGCGCCCCTCGGGCGCCTTGTCGATCACCAAGACGTTGTCGACCCGCTCGCGCTTCAGCCCGAAGGCGGCCGCGATGCCGCCCTGGCCGGCGCCGACGATCAGCACGTCGAGCGTATCGCTGCCGTCGGGCGCGCGCCGGGGCGTCAGCCACGCCTGGCGCGGGTGGGCGATGCGGGCGAGATCGCGGCGCACGTCCTCTTCCAAGCGGGCGAGGGTGTCCATCACCACAGCCCCGGCAGCCAGAGGGAGAGGCCGGGAAAGGCGACCAAGAGCACCAGGCGCAGCGCGTCGGAGATGCAGAACCCGGCGACGCCCTTGTAGGTCTCGCCGAGCGGCACCTCGCGCGCCAGACCGTTGATGACGAAGAGATTGAGCCCAAAGGGCGGCGATATCATGCCCACCTCGACTGCGACGAGAACTAGGATGCCGAACCAGACGAGGACCTGGGAGGGGTCCATGCCGAGGTCCAGCGTGAGAATCACCGGCACGAACACCGGAAGCGTGAGGAGGACCATCGCCAACGATTCCATCGCGCACCCCAGGACGAGGTAGACGGCGATGATGATGGCGACCACCGCGATCGGCGGCAGCGGCAGCGCGGCCACCTCGCGCGACAGCTCCTGCGGCATCTGGGACAGCGCCAGCGCCGCCGAGAACAGCTCCGCCCCCAGCAGGATGAGGAAGACCATCGCCGTGATCTCGGCGGTGGAGCGCAGCGCGTCGAGAAAGTCCTTCAGCCCCAGCCCCCCGGAGGCGAACGCCAGGACGCCCACCGCCGCGGCGCCTACCGCCGCGCCCTCCGTGGGCGAAAACCAGCCGAAGTTGATGCCGCACACCACCAGCAGAAAGACGCCGAGCGCCGGCCACACCGTGCGCAGGCGCGCCAGCCGATCGTTCCACCCGGCGCGCTCGGCGCGCGGCGCGGCACCGGGCGCGACGAGGGTGTAGACCTGGATCACCGCGACATAGCCGAGCGCCGCCAGCAGTCCCGGAATCGCCGCCGCGAAGAACAGCGCGCCGATCGATTGCTCGGTGTAGATGGCATAGATCACCAGGATGACCGACGGCGGGATCAGGATCCCCAGCGTGCCGCCGGCGGCGAGTGTCCCGGTCATCAGCGCGCCGGAGTAGCCGCCGGCACGCATCTCGGGTTCGGCGACCTTCGTCATGGTGGCGACGGTGGCGAGCGAGGAGCCGCAGATCGCTCCGAACGCGGCGCAGCCCAGAATGGTCGCGACGCCCAGCCCACCGCGCCTGTGCCCCACGAACGCCCGCGCGGCCCGGAAGAGCGCGGCCGACATGCCGCCTTTGGTGGCCAGCTCCCCCATCAGCAGGAAAAACGGGATGACGCAGAGCGTGTAGTTGGAGAAGCGACTGAAGGTGAGGGATTTCAGCGTGTTGAGCATCGGCCACCAGCCGACGAGCGCGGCGTAGCCCAGCCCGCCGACCAGCAACATCGCGACCCCCACCGGCATCCGCAGCATGATGAGGAGCACGGCGCCGGCGAACATGGCGACGCCGATATCGAATGAATTCATTGGATCTCGTCGGTGGCGATCTGGTGGGCGGAGCGGAGCGCCGGGCCCCGTGCGGCGGAGACGGCGCTCGCCGCGCACACCAGCGACCACAGCACCATCGCCAGCGCCGCCGGCGCGTAGCCCCACCATTGGGGAATGAGCAGGAACATCGAGGTCCGGCCGCGCGCATGCGCGTCGATCCCGCCGACGATCAGCCGCCAGGCGAGGACGGCGACGACCACCGTGAACGCGATCTCCATCACGCAGTCGAGCGCGGCTCTGACCCTCGCTGGGGCGCGGGCGGTGAAGAAGTCGACCATCACGTTGGCGCCGCGGACCTGGCACCAGGGCAGGAAGAAGGCGATCGCGACGCCGACCAGCATCTCGACGATCTCGTTGTGGCCGAGGATCGGGCTGCCGAGGCGGGCCGCCACCACCGCGACCACGGTCACGAGGATCGCCACCACCACGACGAGCCCGCCGGCGACGGCGAACCCCTCGGACACGGCGGCCAGCGCGCGGCGCATCTTATTGCCGTCCGTACTTCGCCGTGATCTCGAGGAGCGAGGCGAGGAGGGCGTCACCGTCGTAGCCGCGCGAGGTCATCTCGTCGGCCCACATCTGGTAGACGGGTTTCACCGTCTCCTTCCACTTGGCGAGCTCCTCGGGCGACAGCGTGACGATCTCGTCCCCCACTTCGACCGCGACGTCCCGCGCCGGCTTGGTCTGGCTGTCCCAGACGACGCCCATCTTCTTGGCGTATTCGGACCCCGAGTTGGCGTCGATGACGGCCTTCAGGTCGTCCGGCATCGCGTCGTAGGTCTCCTGGCGCATCAGCGTCATCAGCATGGTCTGGTAGAGCGGGGGCTCGGTGTGGCAGTCGGTCACCTCGGTGAACTTGAACGGCTTGGTGATGGCCCAGTTGATGAGCATCCCGTCGACCTGGCCCCGCGCCAGCGCCTCGTAGACGCCCGGCAGCGCGATGCCGACCGGGGTGCCGCCGAGCGCCTTCACCGCCTCGCCGATATATTTGCCCGACACGCGAACCTGCTTGCCTTCGAGGTCGGCCATGGTCTCGACGCAGTCGCCCGCCATGTGGAAGAGGGCGCCGTCGGTGGCGTGGACGGCGATCACCTTGATCCCCTCCATTTCCTTGGCGAGGTTGGTCTCGATGAACTCCATGGCCGCGGGGCTCATGGTGGCGGACTCGCCGGTGTGCATGAACGGCAGCTCCAGGCCCTGGGTGCCGGTGAAACGGCCGGGGGTGAAGCCGGCGACGGTCCAGATCATGTCGACCACACCGTCTTCGAGCTGCTGCACCAGATCCGAGGCCGCGCCACCGAGCTGCATCGCGGGGTAGACCTGGACGTCGATGCGCCCGTCCGATTCGGCCTCCACCGTCTCGGCCCAACGGTCCAGGTGCTCGGTATGGTCGAGCGAGGTGGGCGAAGAGAAGGAGTGGAGCCGGATCGTCACCTCCTGCGCCATGGCGGGGGCGGCGAAGGCGACGAGCGCCGTGGCGAGAAGGGCGGCTTTGCGCATGGGATCTCCTGAATGGGCTGCGATCCGATCTGCAATTGGCATGCCATTCCGCCCGCCCGTCCCCGACCTCGTTCCGGTCCCGATGCGCCCCGCGAGCCCGCCTCAGCCGGCCACCGCCGGGCCGAAGCGCTGCC
Organism: Acuticoccus sp. I52.16.1; assembly: GCF_022865125.1. Classification (NCBI taxonomy): domain Bacteria; kingdom Pseudomonadati; phylum Pseudomonadota; class Alphaproteobacteria; order Hyphomicrobiales; family Amorphaceae; genus Acuticoccus; species Acuticoccus sp. I52.16.1. The sequence continues at coordinate 4,624,468 of NZ_CP094828.1, forward strand.
ACCAGGCCCAATAGGCCTCGGCGGCGGCCTCGCAGCCCGGGTGCGCGACGGGGGGAAGATCGTCCAGCATGCGGGTGATGACCATCGGCGCACGGTCGCGGCTCTCGGCGACGCGGACGGTGGGCGTCTCGCCGGGCCGGGCGAGGGCGGCCGTGGTGCCGGCGAGCACAGCGATGGCGTGGGCGAAGTCGAGCACGGTCCAGGTCTGGCCGGTGCTGATGTTGTAGACCGGGTGTCGCGGGCCGGTGTGCGAAAGCAGGGCGGTGATCGCGGCGCCGACGTCGGGTGCGTAGATCCAGTCGCGCACCGCGGCGCGGTCGAGCACCAGCGGCTCGCCCCGCGCGAGGGCGGACATCATGCGGAAGTGCGGGCTGAGCGTGTCGCGCACGCCGGTGTCCCGCTCCCAGGCGCCGAACACGGCCGAGAGCCGCACCACGCGCACGTCCACCGCGTAAAGCTCCCCCAGGCGCCGGGCGATCCGCTCGGAGGCGAACTTGGTGATCGAATAGAGGGCGATCGGATCGCAGGGCGTCTCTTCGGGCAGCGCATCGTGGGTGTATCCGGCCTCGCCGTAGGCCGAGCCGGACGACAGGATGACGACCCGGCGCATGCCCTCGTCGCGGGCGGCTTGCAGAGCCGGCACCAGGGAGCCGTTGTTGACCGCGAGGATGGTGGCCGGATCTCGCGCCTCGCGGGCGGCCCCCGCGGTGATCGCCGCGCCGTGGACGAGCGTGTCGCACCCCTTCGCGGCGGCGGCGACGGCGGCCGGGTCGGTCGCGTCGCCCTCGATCACGGTGAGGCGGCCGGACGAGGCGTGATGATCGGTGAAGGCGGCGGGCGGTGCGCCGCGGTCGAAGACGACGACGGACTGGCCGGACGCCATGAGCGCTTCGGCGATGTTGAGGCCGACGAAGCCGGCGCCGCCGAGGATGAGGGTGGTCAAGGACGAAATCCCGGTTGGCGAGAGGGGCGGCCAGCTTCCCGGCCGCGCGACGCGCCGTCAACTCGCTCCCGGCGCGCACCCGCTACCCGCGGCGCGGCCGTGGCACGGCACTGTCGGGGCGGCCTGCGCCCTCGAGCGCACACGTCACGGCGGGGCAGGGCACCTCGGTCTGTTCAACGCCGACGCTCGGGCCCCGCGGCGACGCCACGATCACCCCGGCAGCCAGAGGGCGATGGACGGTGCGGCGATCAACAGCCCCGCCATCGCCAGCATGACGACGACGTAGGGGAGCGTCCCCACCATCACCTCCGACAACCGGCCGCTGCGGCGCGCACCCTGGACGACGTAGAGGTTGAGCCCGACGGGCGGTGTGATGAGCGCCATCTCGATCAGCAGGATCAGGAGGATGCCGAACCATACCTTGTCGTATCCGAGTTCGGTGACGATCGGCACCACGATGGGGATCGTCGCCACCATCAGCGACAGGGTCTCGATGAAGAAGCCCAGCAGGATGTAGAGGCCGACGATCACCAGGAGCGTCGCCAGCGGGCCGAGGTCGAGCCCGCCGAGCATCGCCTGGAGCTGGCGCCCGAGGCCGGCGGAGCCGAGGCAGTAGTTGAGGAAGGAGGCGGCCGCGATCACGAAGACGAGCATCGCGGTGATGCGCACCGTGCCGACGAGCGCCTCCATCACCCAGCCCCAGCGGATGCCCGACTGCACCTGCGCGATGAGGAAGGCCATGGCGACGCCGACGGCGGCCGATTCTGTCGGCGTCGCCCACCCGGCGTAGATCGAGCCGACCACCACAACGAAGAGCACGCCGATCGGCACCAATGCGGTGAGGCCGCGCACCCGCTCGCCCCAGGTGGCCGAGCGCGAGGGGCCGCCCAGCGCCGGGCGCGCGCGGCAGATGAGAGCCGTGAGGACGACGAACCCCAGCGCCATCAGGAGCCCCGGCACGAGCCCGGCGAGGAAGAGGCGCGGGATAGAGGTCTCGGTCAGGAAGCCGTAGACGATGAGGTTGATCGACGGCGGGATCATGATGCCGAGCGTGCCGCCTGCGGCGATCGACCCGGCGAAGAGGCGCGGGTCGTAGCCGAGCTTCTCGGCCTGCGGCATCGCGACGGTGGCGACCGTGGCGGCGGTCGCGACCGACGAGCCGGACGTCGCCGAGAACATCGTCGCGGTGCCGATGTTGGCGTGGATCAGTCCGCCCGGCAGCCACGAGAGCCACGCGTCGAGCGCGCGATAGGTGCGCTCGGCGATGCCGGCCCGCACCAGGATCTCGCCCAGGAGCACGAAGAACGGGATCGCGATCAGGAGCGAGGAATTCATTGCCGACCAGACGATCTGGCCGAGCCCGCGGATGAGCGGGAAGGGCGAGCCGAAGACGTCGATCCCGAGGCCCAGGAGGAAGAGCACCACGCCGACGGGCAGCGACAGTGCCAAGAGCGCCAGGAGCCCGCCGGTGACCGCGCCGATCATGCCGTGCCCTCCAACTCGTCGGCCACCTCGTCGGTCATGCCGATGACCGCCTCGGCCGCGCCGGCCGCGCCGCGCGCCACCAGCAGCGCGCCGGCGACCAGCAGGAACAGCGCACAGGCGGCGAACCACACCCACCCGGCCAGCCAGATCGACTGCGGGATCCACAGCGGCACTTCGAGCGCGGTGTTGGAGCGACTGTCGCGGGCGATGGTCTTGGCGAGCACACTCCAGCCGTGGAACGCCACCAGCCCGGCGACGACGGCGATCGAGGCCGTCGCCAACAGGTCGAGCGCCGCGCGGCCGAGCGTCGGCAGGCGGCGGTGCAGGAGGTCGATGCGCACGTGCGCCCGCTCCAGCAGCGCGAAGGCGAACCCCCAGGCGGAGGCGCCCGCCATCACGTAGCCGCTGATCTCGTCCGTCCCACCGAGCATCCCGCGGGTCGTTGCCCGCAGCCCCACCTCGGCGAGGATGAGCGCGACGGTGAGGAGGAGGGAGAGGCCGACGACGGCGGCGACGGCGCGGTTCACCCGCGCCAGGAGGGTGACGGCTACGATGATGCCATCCCCTCCGCCGGGCGAACCGCGCGCGGCCAACTCAGTCGCCGATCGTCACGCCGACGGTCGCGCCGACGGTGTCGTTCCACGCCTTGGCATAGTCCGGACCGGCGCGCTCGGCCCACTCGGGCAGGACGACGGTCTTCAGGACCTCCTCGGCGGTGGCGATGTCCTCGTCGCTCGGCTCCACCAGCGTCATCGCGGCCGGCTCGCCCGGGCACTCGCCGTTGCCGGTGAGGCAGGCGATGTCGCCCTCCAGCGCCGCGGCCGCGCCCGCCCAGGCGGCATCTTCCAACTCGGCCTTGGCGGTCTCGGCGATCAGGGTCTGCGTGGCTTCGGGGAGCGCGTCCCACTTGTCGAGGTTGATGGCGGAGATCACCGGGTCCCAGCCGCCCAGCGGCAGGGTCATCAGGTGATCGGCCGATTCCCACCAGCCGGCGCTGTAGCCCGACCCCGAGCCGGTGATCGCACAGTCGACGACCCCGCGCTCCAGCGCCCCCGGCACCTCGCCGAACGCCACGTTGACGCCCTCCGCGCCCAGAGCGTCGAGAAATTTGACCGTCATGCGGCCCGAGCCGCGCACCTTCTTGCCCTTCAGGTCGGCGAGGCCTTTCACCTCGCCCTTGCAGAAGACGACCTGCGGGGGATAGGGCGCGATCGTCAGGAGCTTGGCGCCGAAACGGGTCTCGACGATCTCCTCCACCATGGGCCGCGCCGCGTCGACCATCGCGCGCGCCGCCTCCACGGTCGTCGCCACCAGCGGTACGTCGAGGCCTTCCAGCTCCGGCGCATCGCCGACGATGTAGTCCGACACGGTCGAGCCGACGTCGAACACGCCGTCCCCGAGCAGGCGGTAGACGTCGCCGCCGGCGATGCCCATCTGGTCGAACGTCGTCAGCTCGACGTCGATCGCCCCGCCGGACGCCTCGGGCAGCGTCTTCGTCCAGAACGGCTCCTCGTACTCTTTGTAGAGCGGCAGGCTCGACCACGAGCCGACCACGGCGAGCGTCGCGGGTTCGATGTCCTGGGCCAGGGCGGGGACGCTGGCGAGGGTCGTGGCGGCGGCGAGCGCCGCGGCGAGACGTCGGGTCGTGGACATGATCGGCTCCTCCGGGGTGTTGGTCTCAGGGGGTGGATCGCGGCACGCGGCGCGAGGCACGCGTGGGGAAGGTGGTCAGCCCCTCGGCCAGGAGGTCGGTGACCAGCATGTAGCCGGGGGCGTGGGTGATCGCGAACGGCACCTTGGCGGCTTGGAGCGCGCGTTGCGGCGTCACCCCGCAGGCCCAGAAGACGAGCATGTCGCCCGGCTCGATCACCGGCGGATCGCCGAAGTCGGGCTTCATCACGTCGGCGATGCCGAGGGCGGAGGGGTCGCCCAGGTGGACCGGCGCGCCGTGTGCCAGCGGCTGGCGGTCGGACAGCACCACGGCGCGGACCGCGGCCTGCGGCGGCATCGCCCGCAGCGAGACGACCATCGGCCCCTGAAAGCGCCCCGCCGGCTCGGTCGGGCGGCCGGTGACGTACATCGGCACGTTGCGCCCGGCGTCCACGTGGCGCACCGGCAGCCCCTCGGCGATCAGCGCATCCTCGAACGAGAACGAGCAGCCGAGCGCGAAGGCGACGAGATCGTCGCGCCACAGGTCGGTGACGTCGTTCGGCTCGGCGACGCACACGCCGTCGCGATAGACGCGGTAGCGCGGCACGTCGGTCCGGAGGTCGAGGTCGTCGGCGACCATCGGAAGGTGCGGCGAGCCGGGCTCGGAGAGGCCCACCAGGGGGCAGGGCTTGGAGTTCTTGGCGGCGAAGGCGAGGAACTCGTCCGCCGCGTCCTTCGGCAGGATGACGAGGTTGGCCTGCAGCGCACCGCGGCACTGGCCGGCGGTCTGCTCGGCGAAGGCGCCGCTGCGGCTCGCCCGGCGCAGCGCCGCCGGATCGGCGAAATAGAGCCGGTGCGGCTCGATGAGAGGTTCATTCGCAACGACGTTCATGAACAGCATCGTTCGACAGAAGAATGATGCTGTCAACGGATGTATTGGCGCAAATATTGATCTTCTGAAGAGATCAGTCAGGCCGGCAAATCGCCTCGATCGCGGCATCGACCGGGGCGCCGAGGCTCTTGATGCGGCAGATGGAGAATTCCACCGCCGACAGCGTCAGCTCCGGGGCCACGCGCACGGGGACGATGCGCCCGCGCGCGGCGTCCTCGGCCGCCATCTCCAGCGGCAGGGTGCCGATACCGGTGCCGTCGACCACCAAGGAGAGGACCGTCGCCAGGGAGGCGCTGCCATGCAGGATCGGGGGCTCGATCTCCGGCTGGGCGAACAGCCGCTCGACCTCGCGGTAGGGGAGCGTGCCGCGCGAGAAGGTGACGATGGGCCAGCGCACCAGGGCGGCGAGGCTGAGCGGCGCCTCGCCGAGGTCGAGCGCGGGCGAGGCGTACCAGCCCAGCTCAGAGCGCGAGACCGGCCCGCCGAGCGCCCCCGCCGGCACCGACTGGCGCATCAGCACCGCGAGGTCGATCTCGTCCCCCGCCAGCATCGCCGCCAGACGCTGCGAGACCTCCACCGACAGCTCGATCCGCACCGCCGGCGCCGCCTCGCGCAGCGCTCGCACGATCGCCGGCAGGCGCGTGTGAACGATCGTCTCGGCGACGCCGAGGCGCAGCGTGCCGCCGGCCGCCCCGCCGGTGATCCCCTCGACAATCTGGTCGCGCAGGGCGATCAGCCGCTCGCCCTCTTCCAGGACGCGACGGCCGACCAGCGTCAACGAGGCCTGCCGGCGCGAGCGGTCGAATATGAGGACGCCGAGGCGCTTCTCGAGCGCGGCGATGCGGTTGGAGATGGCCGATTGCGACAGCCCCAGCGCATCCGCGGCCGCGCGAAAGCCGCCCGCCTTGACGATCTCGCGCAGCATCTCCGCGTCACGCAGGTCGAACATGGCGGTCCTTCGAAGTGGCGGAGAGGGCCGGCGCGCGGGCCGGACGCAACTGTGGGGAACAGTGTGTGGCGAGCCGGAGGCGGTGACGCAACTGTTACGATTGCCAGGCAACCCTGATTCGCGGCTGCGGCGTCGCGGGATGGAGAGAGCGCAATGGATGATCTCTTGGCTTCTATCCGCAGGATCATCGCCGACGACGAGCCGAAGGCCTGGGACGGCGAGACCGATGCGAACGCGGACGAGGCGCCCGCGCCGCGGCTGAAACCGCGGATTCGCCCGCGCGACCCGATGCCCGATATCGTCGAGCGCTCGATCAAGGCCGCGCTCGCCAATGCCGAGCGGGCGAGCGCCGAGGAGGCCGAGTCGAGCGCCACGAGGCCTGCGGCGCAACCCGATGCGCCCGCAGTCGAGCCCCTGGCGGAGGCCGACGAGGCGGCCACGGCGGCGGCGCGCTCGGCCTTTGCCGACGCCATCGGCCGCTGCGGTGCCGACGAGCCGATGCCACTGCCGGATGCGGCCTACGACGACCCGTCCGACGACGATGCGGGGGCCGCGTTCTACCGCGCCGCCGGCCGCGCGCCCGTGCCGGACTTCGACGGCGAGGAGGACGCGTTCGCCGAAGCGGAGGCGGACGACGACGGTGACGACGACAGCGAGGGCGACGACGAGGGCGCCCGGCGTCCGCTGATCTGCGAGCCGGAGCTGATCGACCAGACCGAGGCCTATCGCACCATCAACTTCGGCGTGGAGGAGTACGAGGACTGGTCCGAGCCGTCGGCCGAGGCGGTGGAAGGGGAGGCCGAGGACGATAGCGAGGCCTTCGCCCCGTGCGCCGCCTTCGCCGAGGCTCTGGAGCGGTTCGCCGACGAAGACCCGGAGGAGGAAGTCGCGGCAGGATCCTTCTGGGACGAGGCCGACGAGGACAACGCGGCGAGCGACCCGGGGATCGACGGCGCCGCCGCGAGCGACGAGACGCCGGACGAGGCGACAGGCGAGGCCAGCGATATCGACGATGCGAGCGAGGCGGACGAGCCCGCCGCCGGTAGGGCCGATGGCGACGAGGACGCCGCCGGCGAGGAACGGGCGCCACCGCATGAGGCCCTCGCGAAGACCCACCTCGCGAAGGGCCACCTCGCAAAAGCCCGGCGCGCTGAGGGCCTGGCCTCGTTCGACGACGGCTTCGATGTACCCGACCCGACCCTGTCCGAACCCGATATCGACGGTGCACCCACGCCCCGGCCCATCGTGGTGCGCAGCGAACCGCAGACGCAGCGATCGCTGGCGGCGAAGCGGCTGGCCCAGGCGTTGAAGCCGGCGCTGCGTGTCGTGCGCCCGGACCCCGCCCGCCTCGCTGCACCGGCTGCCGAGGCGCCGCCGACGCCCGATCCCGTGCCGATGGCCGCCGAGACCCCCACGACCGAGCAAGCCGCCGAGGCACCCGAGGGCGCCCCGCCGTCCCAACCGGCGCAAGGCGGCGAGGCATGGACCACGCCGGAGCCCGACCCCCAACCGCACGCGGCCTTCGAGCCGGTCGGTCCGGCCGGGTCCGACGCCGCCGCGCGCGACGACGCGCCCCAGCCGGCCGCACTCGCCCCAGACGCCGACACCGACGCATACGCCGACGCCGACGCAGACGCAGACGCAGACGCCGACGAGGCACAGCAGCCGGCCGCCCAGTCCTCGCAATCCCCGACGGAACCCGAGGAGGCGGAGGAAGCGCCGCCGGCCGTCGCCGTGCAGATGGCGCTGCCGGCGCCGCGCAAGGTCGTCCCGGCCTGGCCGGAGACGCTGAGCCCATCGGCGCGCGCCGCCTTCCATCGCTGGTCGGACCTGCCGCCGGTCCGTGCGCCGGCGTCGCCCGCCCGCAGCGGCGGGCCGCTGCCGCCGCCGTCCGCGACTGGCGAGGAGAATGCCGCCGAGCCCATCCAACCGCACGCGGCTGCCGCCTTCGGCCCGCCGGCGCCACGCCCGACCGTTCGCGGCGAGGCGCCCCCGATCGGCGGCGCAGCGCAGACCCCGTGCCCTCCCGCTTCGGACGCCCGTTCCGGGGAGGGGCCGTCGTCCGCCGAGCCGACCACCGCGACCGTGCCCGGCGAGGCCGAGGCCGGGATCCCTGCCGCGCAGCCCGCCACGGTCGACCGCACCGCCGGCAGCGGTGGCGCACCCGCCCAGCCGGCGAACGAGCGCCGGCCCTATGAGCGCTGGCTGCTCGACCGCGCGACGCGCGACCTCACGGCCGACGATCGGGCGCCCGGCAGACCGCGCCCCGAGCCACCCGCCGGACGCGACCACCCGCTCGACCGCGGAGCCGCCGCGCTTGGCCCGGCCGCCCCGCGGCCGAGCGGGTGGGTCCAGTCCGGACGCCAGGCCGAGCCCCGAGCGGAGGCCGAGCCCGCCGCCCGCCCCGCGAGTGACGATGCCGAGCGCTCCGCGACCGAGCGCGGCCGGATAGAAAGCGCCGCCGACGACCGCCCCGAGGCCCACCGCCCCGAGGCCGTGCGCGCCACGTTCGACCGTGGTGCCGTCGAGGCTGGTGGCGCAGAACGTGCCGCCTCCGGCACCGCCGCCACCGGGTGCGCCCCGGCCCACGGCGCGGACGGGAGGTCGACGACCGGACACGCCGCCGAGCGCGGCCCCGGCCACGACACGGCCGACCACCGCCCGGCTGAGCTTGCGAAAACGGAAGACGCCACGACCGACGGCGATGTGCCCGCCCACACCGCCGCCGACCGCACCGCCGCCGAGCGCACTTTGGGCGTCCGCGCTCCGGTCAAGCGTGCGGCGATCCAGTCTGCCGCGCATCGGGATACCGGCGGCGATCGGACTTGCGCCACCGAGCAAGCGGCGGCGGAGAGCGAAGCGGAGCGCCGGATGTCGATGCCGGAGCGGGCGGCGAGCGCACTGGAGCGCGCGCTGGCGATCCCGGATCGGCCCGCGCCGGAGCGGCCCCATGCGCTCACCGAGCGGACCCGGCCCGATCATGAGGTTCATGACCCGGCAGGGGCCGAGCGCACCCGGCCCGCGCCGCGCCGGTTCGCCGCCGAGCGCGCCGCCACCGCGCCCCAGCCCATCGCCGCGGTGAGCGCCACCGAACCGCGCAAGCCCAACAGCTGGACCCGCGCCCGCGAGGCGGCACAACGCTACACCTTCGAGGAGATGGCCGCGCGTCGAAGCGCCGGCGCGTCGACCCGGCCGGCACCCGGCGCGTCGGCCCCGGCCGCATGGTCCACCCGGCCGCGCAGCGCCCCCGACGAGCGCGAGGAGGCGACGACCGTGACCTTTGTCGACCGCTACGTCGATCCAGCGGGCTCCGGCCCCCGCACGCCCGATCCGGCGCCGGCCCCGGCCGGTCCCGCAGCCGGTCCCGCCGCCGCTCCGCCGCTCGACACGCTGGTGAGTCAGGCGACGCGGCTCGCCGCCACCGCCGCGTTCGAGGAACTCGCCCACTCGATGCATCCCGCGGACGAACCGGCGCCGGCCGACCGCGCCTCCGCCATCGAGGCGCTCGCCAAGGAGGCCATGCGCCCGATCCTGCGCGAATGGATCGACACCCACCTCAACACCATCGTCGAACGTCTGGTCCGCGAGGAGATCGAGCGGATGACCGGACGCCGCTGAAACTGCGGTCTTTCGTGCCAGACCCCGCCGCGCTCGGCGACAATTTGCCGAGTGCGCGGAGGCGATCCAACCTTGCAATAGCGTCCGGCGGCGATCACTAAGGCGACATGGTGCTCTGGATCGTGTTCGCCGGACTGGCGGTCTCAACGCTCGCGCTGGTGTGTCGACCGCTCTTGGCGAGCGGGGCCCCGGCCATGGGCGGGTCGGACGAGGTGGTCTACGCCGCCCAGCTCGAGGAGATCGAGGCCGACTGCACGCGCGGCACGATCGGCGAGGAGGAGGCCAAGGCCGCCCGAACCGAGGTCGCCCGCCGCCTGCTGCGGGCCCACCGCGAGGGGGGCGACACGGCGCGGAGCGGCCGGCGGCGTTGGGGCGCGGCTGCGCTGCTCGCGGTGCTGGTGCCCGCGGCCGCGGTCGGCGCCTACCTCACCCTCGGCATGCCCGGTTATGGCGACCGCCCGCTCGCCGCCCGCCAGACGACGAACGAGAGCGACTTCGCCCAGCTCGTCGCTCGCGCCGAGGCGCGGCTCGCCGCACGGCCGGACGAAGGCGCGGGGTGGGAGGCGCTGGCGCCGATGTACCTGCGCATGCGCCGCTTCGCCGATGCCGCCGATGCCTACGCCCGCGCCGCCGAGCTGCTCGGCCCGTCGCCGGCCCGCCTCACCGGGCGCGGCCAGGCGCTGATGTTCGCCGCCGGCGGCACCGTGACGGACGCCGCGCTGGAGCTGTTCCGGCAGGCCTCGGCCGCCGAGCCGGAGGCGGTGGCGCCGCGTGTCTTCCTCGCGGTGGCCGCTCGCCAGCGCGGGGACCTGAGCGATGCGGCGGCGCGCTGGCGCACCCTGCTGGAAGCCAGCGACGGCAGTGAGAGCTGGCTCCCGATCGCCCGCTCCGAGGTCGCCGCCCTCAAGCAGGCCGACGCCGCCGCCCGCACCCCGCAGGCGGCCGCGCGGGGGCCATCCGCCGCCGCTCCCACCGCCGCCGCCCCCGCCGTCGCCGCGCCCCCCGCCGCCGCCGCGATCGCTGCGCTGCCGGCCGGCGAGCGCGCGGCGCAGATCGAGGGCATGGTGGCGAGCCTCGCCGCACGCCTGGAGACGGACGGCGGCACGGCCGAGGAATGGGCGCGGCTGGTCCGGTCCTACCGCGTCATGGGCCGCGAGGCGGACGCCGAGACGGCCGTCGCCGCCGCGCTCGCCGCGCTCGACGGCCCCGAGCGCGAGGCGTTCGCCGCCACGGTCGACGGCGCCGTCGATCCCGTTTCGGGTCCCCGGTGAGGCCATGATGAGCACAGTCCACGCCATATCGAGTCGCGCCGCCGCGCCCGCATCGCGCGCAGCATGCGCCGCATCCTGCGGCCACGGTTGCGGCCATCTCCACCCACCGCGGTGCGGTGCGAAGGCACCGACCGGGTGCCGTCCCACGGGTCCTTTCGGCGGTCGCCGCCGCGGATCCGCCACCCTCGGAGTGACGGCATGACGCGGCGCGGCCGCAAGGCGCGGCGCCTCGCGCTGGTGGCGGTCGCGGGGCTCGCCATCGCCGGCGCCGCCGCGCTCGTCCTCTACGGGCTGGGCGACCGCATCACCTACGCCGCCACGCCGACCGAGCTGAAGGAGGCTGTCCACCCCGCCGGCGCGCGCATCCGCCTCGGCGGCCTGGTCGAGGACGGCTCGCTGGTGCGCGGCACCGACGGGGAGGTGACCTTCGCGGTGACCGACACCGTCAATCATGTCTCGGTCACCTATACCGGTCTCCTTCCGGACCTTTTCCGCGAGGGGCAGGGGGTCGTCACCGAAGGGATGATGAACCCGTCCGGCATCCTCGAGGCGGACACCGTGCTCGCCCGACACGACGAGAACTACATGCCCAAGGAAGTCGTCGATTCGCTGAAGGCGCAAGGGCGCTGGAAGGAGGGCGAGGCGGCGCGTACCGGCATGGAGGGCCGCGCCCGGACCGCCACGATCGACCCGGACCAGGCCATCCCGAAGGAGTGACGCCGCGATGCTGAACGAGGTCGGCCATTTCGCGCTCGTCCTGGCGCTGACCATCGCGCTGGTGCAGTCCATCCTGCCGATCGTCGGTGCGCGCACCGGCGACGCGCGGCTGATGGCGACGGCGGCGCCCTGTGCGGGGGCGGTCTTCGCCCTCATCGGCTTCGCGTTCGTCGCGCTGGCGGCGGCCTACATACGGTCCGACTTCTCGCTCGCCAACGTGTTCGAGAACTCGCATTCGGCCAAGCCGTTGATCTACAAGATCTCCGGCGTTTGGGGGAACCACGAAGGGTCGATGCTCCTGTGGGTGCTGGTATTGGCGCTGTTCGGCCTGCTGGCGGCGACCCTGGGGCGAAACATGCCGCTCTCGCTGCGGGCGACGGTGGTCGCGGTGCAGGGCTGGGTGTCGACCGCTTTCCTCGCCTTCATCCTCGCCACCTCCAATCCGTTCGAGCGCCTCTTCCCCGCGCCGCTGGAGGGGCAGGACCTCAACCCGCTGCTGCAGGACATCGGCCTCGCGATCCATCCGCCGCTCCTCTACGTAGGCTATGTCGGCTTCTCGATCGTCTTCGCCTTCGCCGTCGCGGCGCTGATCGAGGGGCGGATCGACGCGGCGTGGGCGCGCTGGGTGCGGCCCTGGGTGCTGATCTCATGGATCTTCCTCACTCTCGGCATCGCGATGGGCTCCTACTGGGCCTACTACGAGCTCGGCTGGGGGGGCTGGTGGTTCTGGGACCCGGTGGAGAACGCGTCGTTCATGCCCTGGCTGGCGGGCACCGCGCTGCTGCACTCGGCTGCCGTGATGGAGAAGCGCGACGCGCTCAAGGTGTGGACGGTGCTGCTGGCCATCATCACCTTCTCGTTGTCGCTGCTGGGGACCTTCCTGGTCCGCTCCGGCGTGCTGACTTCGGTTCATGCGTTCGCCTCGGATCCGACGCGCGGGCTCTTCATCCTGATGATCCTCGCCGCGTTCATCGGCGGCGCCTTCCTGCTCTTCGCGCTGCGGGCGGGGGCGCTGAAGGCGGGCGGAGCGTTCGCGCCCATGAGCCGCGAGGGCGCGCTCGTCTTCAACAACGTCTTCCTGACGACGGCGTGTGCCACGGTCCTCGTCGGCACCCTCTACCCGCTGGTGCTGGAGACGCTGACGGGAGGGAAGATCTCCGTCGGCCCGCCGTACTTCAATCTCACCTTCATCCCGCTGATGGTGCCGCTCTTCGCGGTGCTCCCCTTCGGCCCGCTGCTGGCGTGGAAGCGGGGCGATGCCGCCGCGGCGGCGCAGCGGCTGATCCCCGCGGCGGCCGTCGCGGTGGTCGGCGCGGCCGTGTCGGCCTGGCTGGCGGGGGAGGAGACGGCGCTGACGGCGGCCTTCGGGGTGGCGCTGGGGCTCTACCTCGTCGTCGGCAGCGTGGCGGAGCTGTGGTTGCGCACCGGGCGGCAATCCATCGCCGCACGGCTGGGGCGGCTGACGCGGCTGCCGCGCTCGACCTGGGGGACCGCGCTGGGGCACCTCGGCGTCGGTGTCACGGTGCTGGGCATCGCCGCCCTGTCGGCGTTCGAGACCGAGGTCATCCGCGACATGGCCCCCGGCGACAGTGCCACCATTGCCGGCACCGAGGTCTACTTCGTCCGCCCGGAGCGCGTCGAGGGCCCCAATTATACCGACACGGTGGCCGTCTTCGAGGTGCGGCGCGGGGGCCGGGCGGTGGCCGAGCTGCGGCCGGCCAAGCGGCACTATCCGGCCCGCAACATGCCCACCACCGAGGCGGCGATCCGCACGGTCGGCGCCTCTCAGCTCTACGTGACGCTGGGGGAGGTGGCGGACGGAAAGGTCGTGGTTCGCCTCTTCCACAAGCCTCTGGTGCTGCTCATCTGGATCGGCGCGGTGGTCGCGGCGGCGGGCGGCGTGCTGTCGCTCGCGGATCGCAAGCTGCGCATCGGCCTGCCGGCGCCCGCGCGGCGGCGGCGGGACGCGGGCGGCGCGGCGGAGGCGGGCGCATGAGGACGCTCGCGTTGCTGATGGCGTTGCTGCTGGCGGTGGGGTGGGCGATCGGGGCCGGACCGGCGCTCGCGGTCAACCCGGACGAGCAGCTCGCCGACCCGGCGCTGGAGGCGCGCGCCCGCGAGCTGTCGCGCGAGCTGCGCTGTGTGGTGTGCCAGAACCAGACGATCGACGATTCGGACGCCGCCATCGCCAAGGACCTGCGCATCCTGGTGCGCGAGCGGTTGACCGCCGGCGACACCGACGCGCAAGTCATGGCCTACCTCACCGACCGCTATGGCGACTTCGTGCGCCTGCGCCCGCCGCTCAATGCCGCGACGGTGGCGCTGTGGTCGTTGCCGGTGCTGGTGCTCTTCCTGGCGATGGCGGCGGCGATCGTCTACCTGCGCCGTCGCCCGAGCGCCCAGCCCGCCGAGGCCGCGCTCACGCCCGACGAGGAGGCCGCGCTGGAGGCGGTGCTGGCCGAGCGACGCAAGCGCGAGCCGTAACACCCTTCCGACCCGCACGCCCCCCTGCTACAGCGGATGGTGCTGGCCGTAGGGGGAACGAATGGACGCGTTCAAGGTCGAAGGGGCGCTCGGCGCAGAGCTTGCCGCACGGGTCGACCGACCCGCCGGCCCCATCCGCGCCGTCGCGCTGTTCGCCCACTGCTTCACCTGCGGCAAGGACATCCGCGCCGCGCGCGAGATCGCCCGCCGCCTGGCAGACCAGGGGGTCGCCACCGTCCGCTTCGACTTCACCGGCCTCGGCGGGTCGGACGGCGAGTTCGCCTCCACCCATTTCTCCTCCAATGTCGGCGACCTCGTGAAGATGGCCGATGCGCTGCGCGAAACGATCGGCGCGCCGCGACTCTTGATCGGCCACTCGCTCGGCGGCGCGGCGGTGCTGGTCGCCGCCGCGCAGATCCCGGAGGTGCGCGCAGTGGCGACGATCGCCGCGCCCGCCGACGCCGAACACGTCACGCGCACCTTCGCCGCTCAGCTGGACCGGATCGAGGAGGAGGGCGCGGCGCCGGTCGAGCTGTCCGGCCGCCGCTTCACCATTCGCCGCGAGTTCGTCGACGACCTGCGGCGTCACCGGGTGACGGACGCGGCGCGCACGCTGGACGCGGCGCTGATGGTGATGCACGCCCCGCTCGACGATCATGTCGGCATCGACAACGCGACGCGGATCTTCGTCGCCGCCAAGCATCCGAAGAGCTTCGTGTCGCTGGGCGATGCGGACCACCTGCTCAGCGACCCCGCCGACGCACGCTATGCGGCGGACGTGATCGCCGCATGGGCGAGCCGGTTCGCCCTCGACGCGCTCCCCGCACGCGGAACGCCGGCGGCGGTCGAAGGCGGCGTGCGCGCGAGCGTGCTGGACGGCGCCTTCCGCACGGCGCTCGACGCGGCGGGCTTTCCGCTGACGGCGGACGAGCCGGCAGAGGTGGGCGGCGAAGGAAGCGGCCCGACCCCCTACGACTACCTCGGCGTCGCCCTCGCGAGCTGCACGCTGATGACGATGCGCCTCTACGGTGCGCGCAAGGGCTGGGTGGTGGATGCCACCGTCGACGTCACCCACGGCAAGGTCCACCGCGACGACTGCGAGGCGTGCGTGGGAAAGGAGGCGGGCAAGGACGGCAGGATCGACCGCTTCGAGCGGGTCATCCGGTTCGGCCCCGGCACCGAGACGGCGAACCGCGACCGGCTCGTCGAGATCGCCGACCGGTGCCCGGTGCATCTCACGCTGGAGCGCGGCGCCGCCATCGTGACGCGCAGCGAATGACGGCGACGTCGGACCGGGGCGGTTCGACCCGGCACTATCTCGCCACGCCCGGAGGCGCCCGTGAAGCACCCCCGGCCGCGCCTGCCGCTGCGACACCCGCGGCGTTCCGTGGAATTCGGCGTCCCTTACGAAATTGTCACACCGCGGACAGTGCGACGTAATCTGCCACTTCCTAGGTTGGGCGACGACAAGGACGGATCCCCTTCCGACAGGAGACAATGCATGGGATTGAACATCGCCACCGGTAAGCGTCGCACCGCCGCGCTTCTCGCCGGGACGTTCCTGATGGGCGCGGCCGGCGCCGCGGTGATGGACGGTGCGGGCACCACGCCGGCCCTGGCCCAGAACCTCTCCGAGCAGGTTCCGAGCGCGGTGCAGAACAACGCGCCGAGCTTCGCCGATATCGTCGACCGCGTCAGCCCCGCGGTCGTGTCGATCCAGGTCAAGAGCCGGGCCAACCCGCGGCTCTCCAATTTCCGCGGCTTCGAAGGCTCCCCGTTCGACTTCTTCGAGCAGTTCGAGGAGCGCTTCGGTCGCGGTGACCGCGACAACGACCGCCGCTTCGGTCAGCGTCCGGACCGCCGCGGCGGCCGCCAGTTCTCGATGGGGCAGGGTTCCGGCTTCCTGATCTCGGCCGACGGCTACGTCGTCACCAACGGCCACGTCGTCGACGATGCCGAGGAAGTCACCGTCATCCTCAACGACGGTGAGACGCACGAGGCCGAGGTGATCGGCGTCGACGAGAAGACCGACCTCGCGCTCGTCAAGATCGAGGGCAAGCACGACTTCCCGTTCGTCTCCTTCGCCACGCAGGAAACGCGGGTCGGCGACTGGGTGATGGCGGTCGGCAACCCGTTCGGCCTCGGCGGCTCGGTCACCGCGGGCATCGTCTCCGCGCGCGGCCGTGAGATCGGCGCCGGCCCCTACGACGACTTCCTGCAGATCGACGCGCCGATCAACCGCGGCAACTCCGGCGGTCCGACCTTCAACCTCGCCGGCAACGTGGTGGGTGTGAACACGGCCATCTACTCGCCCTCCGGCGGCTCGGTCGGCATCGGCTTCGCCATCCCCGCCTCGATCGTCGAGGACGTGATCGCGGACCTGCGGGACGACGGCAACGTCACGCGCGGCTGGCTCGGCGTGCAGATCCAGACGATCACGCCGGAGCTGGCCGAGAGCATCGGCCGCAACTCCGTCGCCGGCGCGCTGGTGACCGAGCCGCAGGACGGCAGCCCCGCCATGACCGCCGGCATCGAGCCGGGCGACGCCATCGTCGCGGTCGACGGCGAGACGGTCGACAGCCCGCGCGGCCTCGCCCGCACGATCTCGGCCAAGGAACCGGGTTCGACGGTGGCGATCACCGTGTGGCGCGACGGCAAGGAGCAGAAGGTCGACGTCGTCCTCGGCACGCTGGGCGACACGGAGACGGCCGACCGTGACCGCGGCGACGACCGCGGCCAGGGCAACGACCAGCAGGAGACGTCCGAGCTTCTGGGCATGACGCTGGTCCCGGCACGCCAGACCGGCCTCGACAGCGACGGCCTCGCCGTCATCAGCGTCGAGCCGGGCAGCGCGGCGGCCGAGGCGGGCATCCGCTCGGGCGACATCATTCTGCAGGCCAGCGGCGAAGACGTCGCCGACCAGTCCGACTTCGAGAGCGGCATGGACATGGCCCGCAGCGAGGGACGCAGCAACGTGTTCCTGCGCATCCAGTCCGGCCAGAATGCCCGCTACGTCGCGGTGCCCGTCGATGAAGAGCGCGGTTAACAAAAAGCCGCGCTCCACTAACTAACGCGTAGAATGGGGGAGCCGGGCCCGGCGTCCGGCTCCTCGACCATTTGTACGCGTGGCTCCCGGGGTCACGCCCGACCCGACCGGTGACGCCACGTGCTTCCCAGTATTCAGCAGTTCTCGTCGGAGCCGACGGGGCGGATCAGCGCCTCGCCTCCCTCCGTCCCATCCACGGCACCCTCGCGCCCGGCGGCCGTCTCCGCCGGTGCACCGAGGGGGCAGCGGGTCCCGCTGCGGCATCGATGCCGCCGGCGCGGGCACCATATTGTTGCGAGGCATTGGTCGGATGACGTTGAATTTGACCCAGACAAGAGCGGCCGATGTGCCGCCCATTCGGAGTGAAACACATTCGATGAAGGTACTGATCGTCGAGGATGATGCCGAAGCCGCGCGCTATCTCGCCCGCGGCCTGACCGAAGCCGGCCATGCCTGCGACACCGCCGGCGACGGTGAGGACGGTCTCGAGATGGCGCTCGCCTCGGACTACGATGTTCTGATCGTCGACCGCATGTTGCCCAAGCGGGACGGCCTGTCGCTGATCCAGACGCTGCGCGACAAGGACAAGCATGTGCCGATCCTCGTCCTGTCGGCGCTGGCGCAGGTCGACGATCGGGTGAAGGGGCTGCGGGCGGGCGGGGACGATTACCTCACCAAGCCCTACGCCTTCACCGAGCTGCTGGCGCGCATCGAGGCGCTGGCGCGGCGCAAGCAGACCGCCGAGTTCGAGGCGGTCTACCGTGTCGGCGATCTCGAACTCGACCGGCTGTCCCACACGGTGACGCGCGAGGGCAAGACCATCGTCCTGCAGCCGCGCGAGTTCCGCCTGCTGGAGTACCTGATGCGCCACGCCGGCCAGGTGGTTACGCGCACGATGCTGCTGGAGAACGTCTGGGACTACCATTTCGACCCGCAGACCAACGTCATCGACGTGCACATCTCGCGACTTCGCGGCAAGATCGACAAGTCGTTCAAGAGCCCGCTGGTGCATACCGTCCGGGGCGCCGGCTATGTGATCCGGGCGGACGCGGAGTAAGACGGGCCGCCGGCGCGGGCCGGCGCCGCGTCGACGCTCCGGCCGCGCGCGGCCGGAGCGGATATCGCGAGTGCGCGAGTGCGCACGGGGAGGCACTGTGACCGACACGACGGCCGAACAGGCCGCCTCCAAGCCGCGCCGTCGTCGCGCGGCCCCCCGAGCGGTGCGTCGCGCGCGGCTGATGCGCACGACCGCCTTCAAGCTGACGATCGTCTACCTGCTCGTCTTCGGCGGGTTGGCGCTCGGGCTCATCGCCTACATCTCCAACACCACCAAGGACATCATCGACCGGCAGCTCGAGGCGGCGATCGAGGGGGAGAGCGCCGAACTCGTCAACGAGTACCGCCGCACCGGTCTGTTCCGCCTGATGAACACCATCGAGCGGCGCTCCATGCGGCCCGACGCCAACCTCTACCTGATCACCGACTTCTCCGGCAATCCGATCGCCGGGAACGTCGCCGAGCTGATCTACGACCCGGCCGAGGCGCGTGTGGGCGAGGCCTTTCCGGTGCGTTACATCCGCCTCGTCCCGGCCGAGAACGCCGAGCGCAAGACGCACCGGGCGCTGGCCCGCCTGTCGGTCATCGGCGGCAACTACCGCCTGCTCGTCGGCCGCGACGTCGAGGATCGGATCGAGTTCTCGGCGATCATCAGCCGCTCCATCCGGGGGGCGATGGTGGTGGTGGCGGTGCTGGCGCTGCTGTCGTGGGCGTTCATCTCGCGCGTGGTGCTGCGCAAGGTCGACGCGGTCGGCGCCTCGACGCGGCGCATCGTCGCCGGCGACCTGGCGCGCCGCCTGCCGACGGACGGCTCGGGCGACGAGTTCGACCGCCTCGCCACCAGCGTCAATCGGATGCTGGACGAGATCGAGCGGCTGCACGCGGGCCTGCAGGAGGTCTCGCAGAACATCGCCCACGACCTGAAGACGCCGCTGACGCGCGTGCGCAACCGCCTCGACGAAATGCTGCGCCTGGAGCCGGAGGGCGCCGAGCGTGAAGCGACGCTGACCGCCACGATCGAGGAGTGCGACCAGCTCATCCGCACCTTCGACGCGCTGCTGACCATCGCGCGGGTCGAGAGTCACGCCGCCGCGGTGGAGCTGGAGCCGATCGACCTGTCCGCCGTCGTGGGCGACATGGGCGAGTTCTACGAGCCCGCGGCCGAGGATGCGGGTATGCAATTGGTCGTAGACGTGGCACCCGGTCTTGCCATCCCCGGCGAGCCCACATTACTGCGCACCATGATCGCGAACCTCCTCGACAATGCTATGAAATACGGCGCCAGCGAGACGAACATCGTCGAGCTTCGGCTGCAGCGGGCGGGGGAGGACGCGATCCTCACCGTGCGCGACCACGGCCCCGGCGTCGCCGAGCGCGACCGCGCCCGCCTGACCGACCGCTTCGTGCGGATGGATGCGGCCCGCTCCAAGCCCGGCGCGGGGCTCGGCCTCTCGATGGTGAAGGCGATCGTCGGCCACCACGGCGGCACGCTGACGCTCGACGATGCGGCACCTGGTCTGGCCGTGCGCATCGCCCTGCCGCTGGCGTCGGCCGATGCGCGCTGAGGCCCCGCTCGGCACGCAGCTGACGCCGCTGCCGGGCCCCGGCGACGCCCAGTTCGACGATGCGATCACCACCGGCGCCGCGGCGAGCCTTTCGGAGGGCGTGCGCGCCGCGCTGTCGACCGTCGCCTCGGTTTCCCCCTTCCTCAAGCACTTGATGTTGACCGACCAGCCCGGCCTCGTCGCGGTGCTGGAGCAGACACTGGACGCGACCGTCACCCAGAGTGCGCTGGAGCCGTCCGCCGATCTCGCCGCGGTGGGGGTCGCGATGCGCGTCGCCAAGCGGCGGGTGTCGCTCGCGGTCGCGCTCGCCGATCTCCTCGCCGGGGCCGACGTCGCGACCGTCACCGGCGCGCTCAGCCGCACCGCGGACGCGGCGATCGACGTCGCGCTGCGCAGCGTCCTCCTGGAGGCGGCGCCGCGGGGCGTCGCGCCGGATCCGGACACCTGCGGCATCATCGTCCTCGCCATGGGCAAGCTCGGCGGTGGGGAGCTGAACTATTCCAGCGACGTCGACCTCGTCGTCTTGACCGACCCGGACCGTTCCGAGCCGGCCGGGATCGAGCCCAAGCGCGCGGTGCGCCTGGTGCAGGCGATGACGCGCCTTCTGCAAGAGCGCACCGCCGAGGGTTACGTCTTCCGGGTGGATCTGCGGCTGCGGCCCGACCCGGGCGCGACGCCGGTGGCGGTCTCCACCTGGGCCGCCATCGCCTACTACCAGCAGCGCGCGCGCTCGTGGGAGCGGCAGGCGATGATCAAGGCCCGCCAGGTGACGGGCGACCGTGCTGCGGGGACCGCCTACCTCGCCGCGATCATGCCGTCCATCTGGCGCGCCGCCTACGACTTCACCATCATCAACGACACGATGGCGATGCGCGAGCAGATCGCCGCCGTTCGCGGGGCGGGAATGCTGACGATCCCCGGCCACAACGTGAAGCTCGGCCGCGGCGGCATCCGCGAGATCGAGTTCGTGGTGCAGAGCCTGCAACGCATCGCCGGGGCGCGCGACCGGCGCCTGCGCGGGCGCTCGACGGTCGCCATGCTCGCCGTCCTCGCCCGCTCCGGCTGGCTCTCGCAGGACGCCTGCCGCGACCTGACCGACGCCTACGAGGTGCTGCGCCGGGTCGAGCATCGCATCCAGATGGTCGCTGACGAGCAGACCCACGACCTGCCCAGCGAGGAGAAGCTGCCCGCCATCGCCCGCATGATGCGCACCGACGACCTCATCGGGGAGCTGACCGAGACCTTCGGCACCGTGCACCGGCACTTCGGTGCGCTCTCGGGCACCATCGGGCAGATCAACCCGATGCTGCGCGGCATGGTCGGCCAGCCGGAGCTGCCGAAGACCGTCTCGGACAAGTTCGAGGCGGCGATGGAGACCTGGACCTCCGACCGCTACACCGCGCTGCGCAGCGATCTGGCGCGCAAGCATCTGGCGACGCTCGCTCCGTCGCTGCTGGCCGCCCTCGGCTCCACCACCGACCCCGAACACGCCATCGAGGAGTTCGACGCCTTCCTCGCCCGCCTGCCGCGGGGGGTGGAGTTGCTGGCGCGGCTCGAATCGCACCGCGAGCTGATCCCGGTCCTGGTGCTGATCGTTGCCGCGGCGCCGCGCCTCTCCGGCGAGCTGGCACGCCGCTCGCACCTCCTCGACGTCCTGATCGACCCCACCTTCTTCGGGCGCCTGCCCAACCAGGAGGAACTCGACACGCAGCTCGCCGCCGTGCTCGATGCCGAGCCGGACTACGAGCGCAAGCTCGATTCCATGCGCACCTTCGGTCAGGAGCAGGCCCTGCTGATCGACGTGCGCATCCTCACCGGCTCGCTGATCGGCACCGAGGCCTCGCACGCGCTCAGCCTCCTCGCCGAGATGCTGACGCGCCACGCGCTCAGGATCGCGGCCGAGGAGTTTGCCACCCAGCATGGCGGCTTGCCGGGCGGGCGCGTGGCGCTGGTGGCGCTGGGCAAGTTCGGCAGCGCCGAGATGACGGCGACCAGCGACCTCGACCTCGTCTTCCTCTACGATTGCGCCGACGATGCCGGCGGCTCCGACGGCCGCCGCAGCCTGACGCCGGGCCACTATTACACGCGCCTCGCGCAGCGGCTGATCGCGGCCCTGTCGGCGCCGACCGCGCGCGGCACGCTCTACGAGGTGGACCTGCGTCTGCGGCCGGACGGGCGGGCCGGGCCGATCGCCACGCAGATCCGCTCCTTCGCCGCCTACCACGCCGAGAGTTCGTGGGTGTGGGAGCACATGGCGCTGACCCGCGCACGGGTCGTCGCGGGGGACGAGGCGCTCGGCGAGGAGGCGTTGACGATCATCCGCACCGCGCTCGAGGTCGACCCGGCGCGCGAGACCCTCGCCGAGGACGTCGCCGCGATGCGCGCGCGCATGGCCGCCGAGCATGGCGCCGGGCTGAAGCACATGCCGGGCGGGCAGGTCGACATCGACTTCGTCGCGCAGTATCTGCAGCTGCGTCACGGCCTCGCGGCGGTCGGTGACGACACCTCCACCGCCTCAGCGCTGGCCCGGGCGCGGGAGGCGGAGGTGATCGCGGGCGACGATGCGGAGGTGCTGCTCTCGGCCCACGCGCTCTATCAGCGCCTGTCGCAGATCCTCTCCATCGCCTCGGAGAATGTGTTGAAGCTGGAGGAGGCGCCGCCCGCGTTGCAGCGGATCCTCACCCGCGCCGGGGACGCGCCGGACATCCCCTTCCTCGTCGCCGACCTCGCCGAGCGGCAGGAGGCCGTGCGCGCGCTGTTCGAGCGCCTGGTGGCGCCGCTGCCCCGCTGAAGCGGCGCGCAAAAAGGCTTGCGCGGCCCGCCGCCGGGCGACCATTGTCGCCCCAAAGCCGCGACCGGCGTGCGCCCATGCGCCGCCCCGGCCGGCCAAGAAACGGTTCGAGGGACGACCATGGAACACCGGCGCAACGCCTTCAAGTCCGCCATCCTGAAGGGTGAGCGGCAGATCGGCTTCTGGTGCCAGATGACCGATCCGGGCGGCATGGAGATGCTCGCCGCCGCCGGGTTCGACTGGCTGATGATCGACACCGAGCACTCGCCGACCGACGCCGTCTCCATCCTGCCGCTGCTCCACGCGGTGGAGGCCTTCCCGGTCTCCACCGTGGTGCGACCGGGCTCGGTGAACCCGGTGGAGATGAAGAAGCTGCTGGACCAGGGCGTGCAGACGCTGCTCGTGCCCTACGTGCAGAATGCCGAGGAGGCGCGATTGGCCGCCGCCGCCGTCGCCTACCCGCCGACCGGGATCCGCGGCGTCGCCGGCCTGACGCGCGCGTCGAAATATGGCGCCGTGCCGGATTACGTCACACGCGCGCGGGACGAGATCTGCCTCGTCGTGCAGATCGAGACGCTCTCGGCGGTCGCCGAGTTGGACGAGATCTGCGCCACTCCGGGCGTCGACGCGGTGTTCGTCGGCCCGGCCGACCTCGCCGCCTCGCTCGGCTATCTGGGCCAGCCCGGCCACCCGGAGGTGCGCGCCGCGGTCAAGGACGCCGTGCGCCGCATCCGCGCCGCCGGTAAGCCCGCCGGCTTCCTCAGCCCCGACACCGCCTACGCCGAGGAGATCGTCGAGGCGGGTGCCACGTTCGTCGCCGTCGGCATCGACTGCCATGTGCTGCGCCAGGGCGCGCTGCGGCTGGTGACGCACTGGAAGGGATGAGGCGGCTGGGCCGGGCCAGGGCTTCACCCGAAGGGGCGGGGGCGGGAGTGGACGGTCTCGAGATGCCGCCGAATAAGGCGGCGTGCGGGGGCGGCGCCGTCGGGAGGGTCAGGAGGCGGCGGTGCCGCGGGGGAGGCGCACGGTGACCGTCGTGCCTTCTCCGACTTCCGATTCGATCACCATCTTGCCGCGGTGCAGCTCGGTCAGCGAGCGGGCGATGGCAAGCCCCAGGCCCGAGCCCTGGTAGGTCTTGGTGAGCTGCGTCTCCACCTGCACGAACGGCTGGCCGAGGCGGTCCAGCTCGCGCTTGGGGATGCCGATGCCGTTGTCCTCCACCGCCACGACCACGGCGTCCTTCTCCAGCTTGGCGCGTGTCGTGACGCAGCCTTCGTTGGGCGTGAACTTGACCGCGTTGGACATGAGGTTGAGCAGGATCTGCTTCATCGCGCGGCGGTCCACCACGATGCGCGTCCCCTCGGAGATCTCCGACTTCAGCTCGATCGACTTTTCCGCCGCGATCGGCGTCATGATCCGCGTCGCCTCGTTGAACAGCTCCGACAGGTCCACCGTCTCCATCGACAGGTCGACCTGACCGGCCTCGATGCGGCTCATGTCCAGGATGTCGTTGATGACGCCCAGGAGGTAGGAGCCCGAGTGATGGATGTCCGCGGTGTACTCCGAGTACTTCGACGACCCCAGGGCACCGAACATCTCGCCCTTCATGATCTCCGAGAAGCCGATGATCGCGTTCAGCGGGGTTCTCAGCTCGTGGGACATGTTGGCGAGGAACTCGGACTTGGCCTTGTTGGCATCCTCGGCGCGGTTCTTCTCCTCGGCGTACTTTTCGGCGAGTTCGGCGAGCTGGCGGGTCTGGTTCTCGGCGGTGCGCCGGGCGCTCTTCAGCTCCACGACGTTGGCCTTGAGGCGCTTTTCCGATTCCATCAGGCGCTCTTCATGGGTCTTGAGCGCGGTGATGTCGGTTCCGACCGAGACGAAGCCGCCGTCCTTGGTGCGGCGTTCGTTGATCTGCAGCCAGCGCCCGCCGGCCAGCTCGGCCTCGTAGGAGCGCTCGGTGTCGGGTCCGTCGGACCGGGAGAGCATGTGCGAGGAGACCACCGGCTGGCGCGCGGCGTTGATGACGACGTTGTAGGGGGTGCCGGGCTGCACCGCCTCGTCCGGGAGATTGTGCATCTCCTGGTACTTGGTGTTGCACATCACCAGGCGATTGTGCGCGTCCCACAGCACGAACGCCTCGGAGACGGTCTCGATCGCGTCGCGCAGGCGCATGTCGGCCGTGGCGGACATCTCCTGCAGCCGCTTCTGCTCCGTGGTGTCGAGCGCGACGCCGATGAGATGGGGGCGGCCGGTCTCCTCGTCGTGCACCAGCTCGGCGCGGAAACGCAGCCAGATCCAGCGGCCGTCGGCGTGGCGCATCCGCAGCGTCCGGTCGAGCACCTTGCCGTTGGAGTTGAGTTGCCGCTCGGCGATCTCGTAGAGGCCGCCGTCGTCGGGGTGGACGAGGGCCGCCACCTCGCGGAAACCCATCAGCTCGTCGCGCGGGGGCATGCCGAGGACCTCGAACATCGACTGGGTCCAGAACATGCGGCCCCGGGCGACGTCCCAGTCGAACAGACCGCAGCGGCCGCGGGTGAGCGCGGTGTCGATCCGTTCGGTGGTGGCGCCGTAGATGTGGTCGGCCGAGCGGGCGCGGGCGGACTGCGCATAGAACGCGTAGACCACCACGATGATGACCCCCGCCGTCGTCATGAAGAGGACGGCGTTGGTGCTCATCTCGTCGCGCCAGGCCGTCAGCACCCGCCGCTTGGACTGGGTGACGGCGACGGACGCGTCGTTCCCCTCGATATGGTGGACGGTGGCGAACTGGGTGCCGAGCGGGGTCTCCACCTGCATGACGCCGGCGCGTGCGCCGAAGGTCGTCATCGGCTGGTTCTCGCCCAGGATCATCGAGGCCGGCTCGCCGATCAGCTCGCTGCGGAAGGGCGATGTGGCGCTGATGCGGCCATTCTCCAGCAAGGCGACCATGCGGCCCCCCTGGGTGGCCCGGTCCGGCAGGCTGAAGGCGAAGGCGTCCGGCAGCGGGTCGGCGCTCTGGGCGGCCCGGCGGCCCATTTCGGAGGCGAGGGCGGAGGCGACCAGCGTCAGCTCGCCCTGGGCCTGCGCCTCGTCGCGGGTGCGATGGTCGACCGTGATGGCGATGCGGTAGGCGGCGATCACCAGGATGAACACCACCGTCAGAAACGGGATCGCCTTGCGCAGCAGCGGCTCGCGGGCGAGGAGCTGGCCGTAGGTCGGCGTGGCGATGAGGCGGACGTGGCCGTTCATCTCCGGCCGGCGGGCGGCGCGGGCCGCCTCGGGGCGGCGCTTGGGGGCAGGGCGGACAGGCTCGGGGCGGTTGGGCTCGGGGCGACCCGCCTCGGGGCGGTTGGGCTCGACCGGCGGTTCGGAGCGCACCTCGGCTCGCGGCGGCTCGCCGCGCGCGTCCTTCGGCTGGCGCGGCGGTCTCGCGTCGTCGCCGGCGTCTGCCATGGCATCCTCGGCGCGGGCCTCTTCGGCGAGGCGGGCGGGGTCCGACGGGCGGGCCCCGCTGCGCGGCTTGGCGGTACGCGGCGCGGCGGCCGGACGCGGCCGGACCGGCGCCGCCCCCCGTGCGGCATCGCGCACCGGCTGGCGCACGGCAGCGGCGTCCGCGGCCGCGCCGGCGGCCGGCGTGACGACCGTCCGTTGCCCGCCATCGCTGTGGTGCGGCCGCGTCAACATTGTGCCCCGATGTCTTGATCCGACTCAGCGCAGTTTAGGCGCCGCAGGCAGCTTCTCCAAGTCGTGTTAAGGCTTCGTTCTCGCCTCTCCCGCCTTATCCTTTGGCCGTCAGCCGCCGCGCAATGTCGACGACGTCCGACGACGTCGCCGTCTGGAGCACATCGGCCAATACGTCTGCGGCGGCCTCGCGTCTGGGCGAATCGAAACGTCGCACATCCGAGAACGACGTCAAAAGTCGTGCCGCCACCTGCGGATTCGACTTGTCGAGCGCCTTGGCCACGTCCGCCACGAGGCGGTAGCCCTCGCCGTCGGCGCGGTGGAAGGCGGCGACGTTCTGCGCGAAGGCGCCGATCAGGCTGCGCACGCGGTTGGGCGTCTTGAGGCTGAACTTGGGATGCTCCATCAGCCCGCGCACCCGCTCCAGCGCGCCGTCGTCGGGGCGCATCGCCTCCATGGCGAAGTACTTGTCCAGCACCAGCGGCTCATGCTCGTTGGCGGCGGCGAAGGCGGCGAGCGCGTCGTCGGCCCCCGGTGCGTCGGTGAAGGCGAGGGCGCCGAGCGCGGCGAGGCGGTCTGTCATGGTGGTGGCGCTCGTCGCCTGGGTGGCGGCCCGGTCGGTCTCGCCGGCGGCGGCGAGCAGGTGCATCGCGGCGTTGCGCAGCGCGCGGTGACCCGCCGCCTCGGCCGACACGTCGTCCGCCGGCGGCACCGGGGCGCTGTAGAGCCGGGCGAGCACGTCCTGCATCTTGGCGCCCAGTGCGGCGCTGAAGCCCTGGTGCGCGGCGTTGACCTTGTCGGGGTCGACGTCGCTGCCGATCGCCTCGATCAAAGTCTGGCGGGTCGGCACGATGAGGGCGAGGGCGCGGAAGGTCGGCTCGTGTCCGTCGTTGGCGGCGAGGGTCGCGAGGGCGGCGGCGAGGGCGCTCTCGTCCCCCGGCGCCCCGTCGTAACGGGCGCGCATCGCGCCGACGGCGAGACGCTGCACCGCGTCCCACACGGTGAACGGGTCGTCGTCCTTGGCGATCAGCGTGAGGTCGCGCGCCTCGTCGGCGGTGCGCTCGATCGTCACCGGGGCCGAGAAGCCGCGCATGACCGAAGCGATGGGCGCGGCGTTGAGCCGGTCCACGGTCACCTTCACGCGGTCCTTCAGGACGATGTGGCCGGGGCCGATCTCACCGCCGTGCACGGTCGCCTTGGCGGGGTCGACGGCGCCGGTGTCGCTGAGGAGGGCCAGGCGCACGGGGATCGGCTTGATCGACGCGCCCTCGGCCGGAACCTGGGTCAGCTCCAGCGTGTAGCGGCCGTTCTCGTAGCGCTCGTCCACCTTTACCGTCGGCGTGCCGGGCTCCTCGTACCAGCGCATGAACGCGCCGGGGTCGGCGAGGGGGAAGCAGGAGACGAAGTCCTCCACCGTGGCGGCCGTCCCGTCGAACCTGGCGAAATAGTCGTCCATGCCGGCGCGGAAGGCCGCCTCACCGATCATGGTGTGGATCATGCGGATCAGCTCGGCGCCCTTGTCGTAGACGGTCGCGGTGTAGAGGTTGGAAATCTCGTCGTACTTCGAGGGGCGCACGCAGTGGCGCAGCGGCGAGGCGTCCTCGGGGAACTGCGCGGCGCGCAACCGGCGCACGTCGGCGATGCGCTTGACCCCGCGCGAGCGCTCGTCGGAGGTGAACTCCTGGTCGCGGAACACCGTGAGCCCTTCCTTCAGGCACAGCTGGAACCAATCGCGGCAGGTGATGCGGTTGCCGGTCCAGTTGTGGAAGTACTCGTGCGCGATCACGGTCTCGATGCCGGAGTAGTCCTGATCCGTGGCGACCGCCGGATCGGCCAGCACATAGCGGTCGTTGAAGACGTTGAGACCCTTGTTCTCCATCGCCCCCATGTTGAAGTCGCTGACGGCGACGATGTTGAAGATGTCGAGGTCGTACTCGCGGCCGAAGCGCGTCTCGTCCCAGGCCATCGAGCGCTTCAGCGCGTCCATGGCGTAGGTGGCGCGCGGTTCCTTGCCCCGCTCGACGTAGATGTTCAGCTCCACCTTGCGGCCGGACATGGTGGTGAACGTGTCCGTCACCGCACCGAGGTCGCCGGCGACCAGGGCGAAGAGGTAGGTCGGCTTGGGGAAGGGATCGTGCCAGTGGGCGCTGAGGCGGCCGTCCTTCACCGCCCGCTCCACCAGGTTGCCGTTGGAGAGCAGCACCTGCTCGCCGTCGCCGTCCGCGACGATGAAGACGTCGTAGACGGTCAGCACGTCCGGCCGGTCGTAGGCGTAGGTGATGCGCCGGTAGCCTTCCGCCTCGCACTGGGTGCAGTAGACGCCGTTGGAGCGGTAGAGGCCCATCAACTCGGTGTTGTCGTCGGGCGAGACGACGGTGACGAGGGTGAGCGCGAAGGGCCACTCGGGCGGCGCCTTGAGGACGAACCGGTCCGGACCCGCCTCGTAGGCGCTCTCGTCGAGCGCCTCTCCGTCGAGCTCGACGGCGACGAGCTCCAGCCCGTCGCCGGCCAGCTCCAGCGGGCCGGTGCCGACGGGCTCGTAGAGCGTTGTCGCGCGTACGACGGTGCGGGTCGGGTGGAGGGCGAACATGAGGGAGGTGTGCGGCGCGCGATAGGGCGTCGGCGCGTAGTCCTGGAGGTAGACTGTCTGGCCGGTGTCGGTTCGCATGGTGGTCCCTTCTGCCCGTGCGGGCGGTGCCTGCGCCTGGCGCTTGGTGTGTCGCGACCGGCGCTCGCCCTGACGCCGTGACGTACCTCGGGTGCGCCGGTTCTCCCCGGCGCGCCCATTGTTTTGGCGAGATGCGCGTGATCGCCTATGTTGGCGCCGAATTCAACGTCGCCAACCAGGTGAGAGTGCTATGTCAGCCGCCGCGGAAGTTCACAAATCCCATGACAAGAAGGCCGCCTTCCAGTGGGACGACCCGTTTGTCCTGGACGGGCAGCTCACCGAGGACGAGCGGCTGATCCGCGAGACGGCGCACGCCTACTCGCAGGAGAAGCTGCAGCCGCGCGTGATGGAGGCGTGGCGCAACGAGCATACCGACCGCGAGATCTTCAACGAGATGGGCGAGCTGGGCCTGCTGGGCGTGACCGTCCCGGAGGAATATGGCGGCGTGGGCGCGGGTTACGTATCCTACGGCCTCGTGGCGCGGGAGGTGGAGCGGGTCGATTCGGGCTACCGCTCGATGATGAGCGTGCAGTCCTCGCTGGTGATGTATCCCATCTACGCCTACGGCGACGAGGCGCAGCGCAAGAAGTGGCTCCCCAAGCTGGCCTCGGGCGAGTTCGTCGGCTGCTTCGGCCTGACCGAGCCGGACGCGGGGTCGGACCCCGGCGGCATGAAGACGCGGGCGGTCAAGGTCGACGGCGGCTACAAGGTCTCCGGCGCCAAGACGTGGATCTCCAATTCGCCGATCGCCGACGTCTTCGTGGTGTGGGCCAAGAGCGAGGCGCACGACGGGGCCATCCGCGGCTTCGTGCTGGAGAAGGGCATGAAGGGCCTGGAGGCCCCCAAGATCGAGGGCAAGATCTCGCTGCGTGCGTCCGTCACCGGCATGATCATGATGGACGACGTGTTCGTGCCGGAGGAGAACCTCCTGCCGAACGTCTCGGGCCTGAAGGGGCCGTTCGGCTGCCTCAACCGCGCCCGCTACGGCATCTCCTGGGGGGCGATGGGCGCGGCGGAGTTCTGCTGGCACGCGGCGCGGCAGTACACGCTGGACCGCAAGCAGTTCGGCAAGCCGCTGGCGGCCACACAACTGGTGCAGAAGAAGCTCGCCGACATGATGACCGAGATCTCGCTGGGCCTGCAGGGCTCGCTCCGGGTCGGCCGGCTGTTCGACGAAGGCGAGATGGCGCCGGAGATGATCTCGATCGTGAAGCGCAACAATTGCGGCAAGGCGCTGGCCATCGCCCGCGAGGCGCGTGACATGCACGGCGGCAACGGCATCTCCGAGGAGTACCATGTGATCCGCCACATGGTGAACCTGGAGACCGTGAACACCTACGAGGGCACGCACGACGTGCACGCGCTCATCCTGGGCCGCGCGCAGACCGGCATCCAGGCCTTCTTCTAACCAATCCCGACGGTGGCGCCGCACCGGCGCCGCCGTTCCATCCACCGGCGGTGCCCCGGGCACGGCGCCCACACGCGGTGCCCCGGAGCCTGATCGTCGGAGCCGCCGTCGCGCCCCCTGATCAGCGGCGGCCGAGGTGCGGCGCAAGGGGCCGAAGGCCGGCGAAGCCGCTCGCCCTTGCGCCGCACCTCGGCCGCTGCCAGGGGGAGAGCGCGACGGCGGCTCCGGCGGTCGGGCGGGCCCTGATCGTGGGTGGGACCCGAGCCCGCCGGAGGCCGCGGCCGCCCCAGAAACTCCCCACCGTGCAGCGGGCCCCTTACCACTCAGGCGACGCCGGCGCGCAACAGGTCGTGCATGTGCAGGATGCCGACGAGGCGCCCCTCCTCGGTGACGAAGAGGGTCGAGATCTTGGCCGTGTTCATGGCCTCGAGGGCTGCCCCCGCGAGGACGTCCCTCTCGATCGTCTTGGGCGCCTTGCTCATCACGTTCTCGACCGGTTGGCGCAGGATGTCGCTGTCGAGGTGGCGTCGCAGGTCACCGTCGGTGATCACGCCGCGGAGGGTCCCGCCGGCGTCGACGATGCCGACCGTCCCGAACCCCTTGGCGGACATGGCGATGATCGCCTCGCGCATGGGCGTGCCGAGGGGGACCAGCGGCACGTCCTGACCGCGGTGCATCAGATCGCCGACGAATTGCAGGCGGGCGCCGAGGCGGCCACCGGGGTGGAAGGTGTGGAAGTCCGTCGGGGTGAAGCCGCGGCGCTCCAGGAGGGCGACCGCCAGCGCGTCGGCCATGGCGAGCTGGGCGACGGCGGACGATGTCGGCGCCAGGCCGAGCGGGCAGGCCTCCTCGCCGATCGGCAGGACGAGGGGCACGTCCGCCGCATGACCGAGCGTGGAGGCGGCGCGGGAGGTGATCGCGACCACGGTGACGCGGAAGCGCTTGGCGTACGACAGGATCGAGGCCAGCTCTTTCGTCTCGCCGGACCACGAGAGGGCGAGGATGACGTCGGCCCGGGTGATCATGCCGAGGTCGCCGTGACTGGCCTCGGCGGGGTGGACGAACTGGGCGGGCGTGCCGGTTGAGGCGAGGGTGGCGGCGGCCTTCGCGGCGATATGTCCCGATTTGCCCATGCCGGTGACGATCACGCGGCCGGCACATTCGGCCATCATGTCGACCGCGCGGGCGACATCGCGGCCGAGGGGCCCTTTCAGCGCGTCCGCGAGCAGTGCCATGGCGGCGATCTCGGTCCGGATGGTGCGCTCGGCGGAGGCCTTGACGTCAGCCTCGTTCGGGCTCGCCCTCAACTCGACGACGGTCATCGTCACTTCCTTCGTTCAATGAAATGCAACACTACGCGCAGCCCCGTGGCCTTAGGCGGACGAGGCTTGCCAGACAAGGTGAGGATGGCCTTAACGGTTTGCCAGCGATCGTCGGATATGCGCCTTTCTCTGGAAAGTTTGGAGTGCGCCTTATGATTTCAGGAGACATTGCCCACAATCGCGTGCTGGCCGCCGCCGCGCTCCTGGCCGCGACATTCATGCTGCCCGTGCAGGCATACGCCGACGCTTTCTCGTCGTGCATCGCCTCGAAGTGGTCGTATGCGCGGGCCGCCGGCGTCACCCGTGCCAACTTCGACGCGGCGACGCGCGGGCTGCGGCCCGACCCGGATACGGTGCGGCTCTCGAACAACCAGTCGGAATTCGTCAAGCCGATCTGGGAGTACCTCGACACGGCGGTCTCCGATAAGCGGGTCAAGGAGGGCCGGGCGGCCTTCGCCCGGTATCGCGACACGCTGAACAAGATCGCGGCGACCTACCGGGTCGATCCCGAGGTCGTGGTGGCGATCTGGGGGATGGAGACCAGCTACGGCTCCTATATGGGCGACCACAACGCGGTGCGTGCGGCGGCGACGCTCGCCTGCAACGGCAGTCGCCGGTCCGACTTCTGGTCCAAGCAGTTCGCGGCGGCGATCAAGATCGCGCAGGACGGTCACGTGCCGCTCGACCAGATGAACTCCTCGTGGGGTGCGGCAATGGGGCACACCCAGTTCATCCCGACGAGCTGGCAGGCCTACGCGGCCGATTTCGACGGCGACGGCAAGCGCGACATCTGGCGCTCGGTGCCCGACGCCTTCGCCTCCACCGCCAACTACCTCGCCAAGTCCGGGTGGCAATACCAGGAGACCTGGGGCTACGAGGTGGTCGTCCCGCGCAACTTCAACCACAAGGCCGCCGACGGGAAGCAAAAGCGCTCGCTGGCGGAGTGGAGCCGGCTGGGGATCACGCGTCCGGGCGGGCGGGACTGGCCGAGGCCCGGGGACCAGGCGTACCTGCTCTATCCGGCGGGGGCGAAGGGGCCGGCGTTCCTGATGTTGAAGAATTTCGATGTCATCAAGCGCTACAACAACGCCGACGCCTACGCGCTCGCCGTCGGCCATCTGGCGGACCGGATCATCGGCGGCGGC
The DNA here is from genome assembly GCF_022865125.1 of Acuticoccus sp. I52.16.1. Taxonomy (NCBI): domain Bacteria; kingdom Pseudomonadati; phylum Pseudomonadota; class Alphaproteobacteria; order Hyphomicrobiales; family Amorphaceae; genus Acuticoccus; species Acuticoccus sp. I52.16.1. The sequence goes on from NZ_CP094828.1 coordinate 4,657,138, forward strand.
GACTTCGCGCAGAACTGGCCGAAGGACGAGCGCCCGCTGACCCGCTCCCAGCTCAAGGAGGTGCAGTCGCTGCTGACGCGGCGCGGCTTCTCCACCGGCGGGGTCGACGGGGTGATGGGCCCCAATACGCGCGATGCCATTCGCGCCTTCCAGTCCTCCGGCGGCAAGGTGCCGGACGGCTACGCCTCGACCCAGCTGCTCCAGGATCTCCAGCGGCGCTGAGCGGGGGCCCCTGCGCATAGCTGTCGCAGGGGCGATCGTCCGCTTTGTGATCCACGGACACAGATTGGTGTTCGGGACCTCGGGGGGATGCCCTTCACTCGCCGAAATTGCCTATATATCGTCTCGACCGTGAGGCACGGTCAGGGAGAGCACCTTCGCGTGCAGCTAAAAGGAGACGATGATGGCGACCGTGACGTCCTTCGAGCAACTGCTGGTGGAGCTGATCAATCGAGCCCGCAGTGACCCGTCGGCAGAGGCCGGCCGCTACGGCATATCCCTGAACCAGGGCCTCGCGCCCGGCACCCTGTCGCCCGATCCGCTCGAGCCGCTCGCCGTCGTCCCGACCTTGTCCGACGCCGCCGACGCCCATTCGGCCGACATGCTGGCGAACGACTACTTCGCCCACACCGGCCTCAACGGTTCGTCGCCGGGCGACCGCATCTTCGCCGCGGGTTGGAGCGAGGCGCCGGGCTCCGGCTACGCCTGGGGCGAGAACATCTCGTATCGCTCGCGCTATCCGGCCACCGCGGACGCCGGCACGATCGAGTCGCACCACGAGGGGCTTTTCCTGTCGCCGGGGCACCGGGAGAACATCCTGTCGCCGAACTTCAGCGAGCTGGGCGTCGGGCAGGCGATCGGCGTCTACGAAGTGACCGGGTACGTGTCGTACGTGACCGAGAACTTCGCCGACGGCGGGCGCACCTACATCACCGGCGTCGTGCTGGACGACGAGGACGGCGACGACTTCTACGACGTCGGCGAGGGGCTGGGAGGGATCGCGGTCAGCGTCTCCGGAACCGGCTTCTCGGCCTCGACGACGACGTATGGCGGCGGCGGCTATTCCGTCGCGGTGCCGGGGACGGGGACCTACACGGTCACCTTCACCGGCAACGGCCTCGGCGGGGCGCAGACCGAGACGGTGCATGTCGGCGACGAAAACGTAAAGCTCGACGCCTTCGCGGCGCCCACGCCGACCCCCACGCCGCCGTCGACGCCCGGCCCCGGCAACCCGTCGACCCCCGATACCCCCGCCAATCCCGACACCCCGTCTCAACCGACGACCGACGGGACGCCGAGCACGCCCTCGACGCCCGGCGATCCGGCGACCGATACGCCGGCGGTGCCGGGCGTCGTCGTCCTCGATACCGACATCGTCGGCGACCGGGAGGCGAACCGCCTCGTCGGCGCGGCGACGAACGACGGCATCCGGGGCCTGGGCGGCAACGACATCCTGCTGGGCAAGGTGGGTCGCGACGAGATCGACGGCGGGGCGGGCAACGACCGCCTCAACGGCGGCCCCGACGCGGACACGCTGCAGGGCGGGCGCGGCGCCGACACCGTCAACGGCAGTCGCGGCGCGGACGAGGTCGCTGGTGGCGGCGGCAACGACTTCGTGGTCGGAGATCGCGGCGACGACGTGGTGTATGGCCAGGCCGGGGCCGACACGGTCGACGGGGGCGGCGGCGACGACACGCTCTACGGCCACCAGGGCGACGACGTGATCACCGGCGGGCGCGGGCGGGACACCCTGGTCGGCGGCGCGGGCGACGACACGCTCGACGGCAACGGCGGCGCCGACCTCTACGTCTTCGACGGCGGGGTGGATACGATCGCCTTCCGCCACGGCGACGGCGGTCCGGGGTCGGGCGACAGGGTCGATCTGTCGATCTTCCGCTTCGATTCCTATGCCGACGACGTGGCCGACCAGATGGTCACGCTGGCGGACGGGCGGGTCTATTTGGATCTACCCAACCAGCATGGCATCATCTTCGACAGCGCGCCGGCCGGCGGCTTCGGCAGCGACGATTTTATCCTCTGAGGGCCCGAACACGGCCCTTCGGCGAGCGACCCGGCCACGGACGAATCGGCATAACCGTTATATTCCAGTGGCTTAAAAAGGTTCCATCGGGGCAGCCCTGCGCAAGCTCGTCTGGCGCAGGGCCGACCGGTGGATCATATATCACGATCAGTGATGGAGGGTGGGCGCAGATGGTGCCGATGAGTATGCGTACGAACGTGCCGATGGTGGTGGTGCGCCGGTTGCGGCGCTCGGAGCTGCCGCTGGTGGTCGACCATTTCCTTCGCCTCGACGATGAGAGCCGCCGCCGGCGCTTCTGCCGCCCCGTCAACGACGCCTATCTGACGAGCTACGTCATGGGCGAGAAATACCGGCCAGGCCACATCGAAGGCGTCTTCGTCGACGGGATGCTGCGCGGGATCGCCGAGCTGCGGCCGCTGGGGGGCGAGTATCGCGGGCACGCCGAGGCCGCCTTCAGCGTCGAGCGGGCGTTCCAGCAGCGCGGCCTCGGGGCGCGGCTGTTCGAGCGGCTGGTCCTGCGGGCGCGCAACAACGGCATCCATACCCTTTCGATGGCCTGTCTGCCGGAAAACCGCGCGATGCAGAAGCTGGCGCGCCGGCTGGGCGGGGCGCTGGTGCGCTGGCCGGGCGAGATGCAGGGGACCCTCACCGAAGAACCGGCGACGGTGTTCTCGATGGCCCGCGAGGGTGTCGCCGAGATGGCGGGTGCCGCCTCCGCGACGCTCGACTGGTGGGCGCGCTACGACGTGACCGGGCTGACCCGCCGCCGCGCGATCTGAACGCGCCTGAGGGCCGGCGGCGCGGCGCGGCATGGCCGCGTCCGGCTCATCCACATCCCCCGCCGGTACCGGACGGAGAAAGGCCGAGGGGCGGCAGGCGGGGCCGCCGAAACAGAATTTCCTTGATATCGCTGGGATTTCGCCCCTGTAGGCCCGGCTCGCGGTGCGGCACACGGGACCGTGTCCGCGGCGGTCCCGATAAAACCTTTGCACCGGTTTGAATTTTGCGGCCAATGTCGTCACGCTGTGATCATGCGTCGCCACAGGTGTGGCCGCAGTGGTTCGACGAGAGGCCCCGTGACTGTCCTCGACGTACGTGATTTGGTCGTGGAGTACCATGCCGACGGTGTCGTGCGGGCGGTCGACGGCGTGTCCTTTTCCATCGGCGAGGGGAAGACCCTCGCGGTGGTCGGCGAGTCCGGGTCGGGCAAGTCCACCATCAGCCAGGCGGTGATGGGGCTGCTGCCTCCGGCCGCCAAGGTGAGCGGCGGCAGCATTCTCTTTCACGACACGCGCGAGGCGGACGGCAAGCCGATCGACCTCGCCACGCTGCCGCGCAACGGCGCCGCGATGCGCGACATACGCGGCAACCGTATCGCGATGATCTTCCAGGAGCCGATGACGAGCCTGTCGCCGCTCCACACCATCGGCGACCAGATCGGCGAGGCGGGCCGGCTGCATCGCGGGATGGACGCGGGCGCGGCGCGCGAGGCGACCAAGGACATGCTCCGCCTGGTCCGTTTCCCCGATCCCGACCGCGCGGTCGACGCCTACCCGTTCGAGCTGTCGGGCGGGTTGCGCCAACGGGCGATGATCGCGATGGCGATGATGTGCCGCCCCGCGCTCCTCATCGCCGACGAGCCGACCACCGCGCTCGACGTCACGATCCAGGCCGAGATCCTGAAGCTCCTGCGCGACGTGCAGGGCGAGCTGGGCATGTCCATCCTTCTCATCACCCACGACTTCGGCGTGGTGGCGAACATGGCCGACGACATCGTCGTCGTGTACCACGGCCGCGTGGTGGAGCGCGGCTCGGCGCGTGAGATCTTCACCCAGCCCGAGCATCCCTACCTCAAGGCGCTGCTCCACGCGGTGCCGACCTTCGCGATGACGGAGCGCCTGTCGCCGATTCGCCCGATCGAGCCCAAGCTCGACGCGTTCGGCGAGAAGTGCGGCGGCGTGCCCGGAACGCCGCTCATCGAGGTCGACAACGTGGTCAAGAGCTTCCGCCTCAAGAAGGGGGGGCTCTTCGCGCCGGCGCGCACGCTTCGCGCCATCGACCAGGTCTCGTTCACCATCAACACCGGCGAGTGCCTGGGGCTGGTGGGCGAATCGGGGTCCGGCAAGACCACCATGGCGATGGCGATCATGCGCGCCTTCGCCCCCACCTCCGGCCACGTCCGCGTGCAGACCGGCGATGCCTGGCGCGACCTCGCCTCCCTCAAGGGGGCCGACCTCGCCGCCTACCGCAAGCGCGTGCAGCTCGTCTTCCAGGATCCATTCTCCTCGCTCAATCCGCGCATGTCGGTGAACGAGATCATCCGCGAGCCGATGGTGATCCACGACGTCGGCACCAAGGAGGAGCGGTCGGCCAAGGTGCGCGAGCTGATGGGCCTCGTGGGCCTCGATCCGAAGATGCTGCGGCGTTATCCGCACTCTCTGTCCGGCGGGCAGCGGCAGCGTGTCGGCATCGCCCGCGCCCTGGCGCTGCGGCCGGACCTCCTGGTGTGCGACGAGCCGGTCTCGGCGCTCGACGTCTCCGTCCAGGCGCAGGTGCTCAATCTGCTGACGGACCTGCGGCGCGAATTGAACCTCACCTACCTCTTCGTCAGCCACAACCTCGCCGTGGTCGACTATCTGGCGACGCGGATCGCGGTGATGTGCCACGGCCGGCTCGTGGAGCTGGGCGCGACGCGCGACGTGATCGACAACCCGCTGCACCCCTACACCCAGGCGCTGCTGACCGCGGTCCCCGACGCGAACCTGGATCGACCGCTCGACTTCGCGCGTTTATCGGCCGAGCGGGCGTCGAACCCGGCCGCCTGGCCCGAGCCGTTCCGCTTGGAGCCGGGCGCGGTGCCGGTCATGATCGAGCGAGCGCCGGGTCATTTCGTCTGTGCGCCGGGGGAGGCGCCGAGTGTGAAGGAAGCTGCATGATCCGTTTCGTCGTTGCCATCGGCCTCGTATTCGGCGCGCTGCCAGCGTTCGCCGCCGGGCCCACCCTGGTGGAGACCGAGACGCTGTCGCGCACGCACACCGACCTGCCGCCGGTCGCCGAGCGTGTCCCGGCGGACCCCTACGTGGTCGATCTCGAGGCCAAGGGCCGGGCGGTCGGCAAGCACGGCGGCGACCTCTCCACCATGATCGGCCGTTCCAAGGACGTGCGGCTGATCAACGTGTGGGGCTATGCGCGGCTGGTGGGCTACGACGAGCACTACGAGCTGCAGCCGGACATCCTGAAGGCGGTCGACGAGGAAGACGGACGCATCTTCACGTTTCACCTGCGCCAGGGGCACAAGTGGTCCGACGGTGAGCCCTTCACCTCCGAGGACTTCCGCTACTGGTTCGAGGACGTTCTCACCAACACGGACCTGACGCCGACGCCGAGCCCCTTCATGCTCGCCGGCGGCAAGCTGCCGCAGTTCGAGGTGCTGGACGAGACCACCGTGCGGTTCACCTGGGAGGATCCGAACCCGGTCTTCCTGCCGACGCTGGCACAGGCGCGGCCGCCCTTCATGTATCGTCCCGCGCATTACCTGAAGCAGTTCAACCCGAAATACGGCGACGCCGACGCGATCGCCAAAATGGCGGACGAGGCGCGGGTGCGCTCCTGGGCCCCGCTGCACAACATCAAGGACGAAATGTACGACGCGACCAACCCGGATCTGCCGTCCCTGCAGCCCTGGGTGCTGTCGCCGGAGACGAGCGACCGGCGCGCCGTCATGGTCCGCAATCCCTACTTCCACCGCGTCACCTCCACGGGCCAGCAGCTCCCATATATCGACCGCGTGATCATGACCGTGGTCGACGGCGGGCTGATCGCCACCAAGGTGCAGGCGGGCGACGCGGACCTGCAGGCACGCGGCCTCGCCTTCTCGGATCTGCCGGTCCTGAAGCGGGGCGAGGAAGCGCGCGGCTACAAGGCGGCGCTGTGGCCGCAGGCGAACGCCTCGGCGATGGCGATCTATCCCAATCTCACGGTCACCGACCCGGAGCTGCGCAAGCTCTTCCGCGACCAGCGTTTCCGCCAGGCCCTTTCGCTCGCGATCGACCGGGAGCTGCTCAACCGCGTTCTCTATTTCGGCCTCGGCCAGCCGTCGGCCAACATCGTGCTCGCCGACAGCCCGCTCTACTCCGAGGCCGTGGCAGCCGCGCCGCCCTTCGACACCGAGAAGGCGAACGCGCTGCTCGACGAGATCGGCCTGACGGAGAGGAACGGCGACGGTCTGCGCCTCCTGCCGGACGGGCGTCCGCTGGAGCTGATCGTCGAGACCGCGGGCGAGGAGTCCATCCAGATCGACGCGCTGGAGCTGATCACCGACGGCTGGCGCGAGATCGGCATCGCGCTGTTCCCGCGACCCTCGCAGCGTGACGTTCTGCGCAACCGCGCCTTCTCGGGCGACCTCGCGATGGGCGTATGGTTCGGCTACGACAACGGCATCCCTTCCGAGGCGATGCCGCCGGACGAGCGGGTCCCGGTGTCCGAGCAGTTTCTCACCGGCCCGGCCTGGGGCGCCTACGTCACCAGCGGCGGCCAGAGCGGCGAGAAGCCGGATTATCCTCCGGTCGTCGAGCTGTTGGCGCTGTACGATGCGTGGATGACCTCGGAGACCGCGGCCGAACGCGAGGCGGCCTGGATGGATATTCTGCGCATCCACGGCGAAGAAGTGCTGACCTTGGGGACGGTGCAGGGCGTGGTCCAGCCGGTGGTGATCTCGAACGATCTGAAAAACGTGCCGATGAAAGGAACTTACGGGTGGGATCCGGGCGCGCAATTTGGCATCTACCGACCGGACGAGTTCTTCTTCGCCACCGGCCAATAAGTCGGCGCGGCGACGCGAGACGGAACTAGGGGACGACCATGCTCGCCTACCTTCTACGCCGCCTGGCGGGCATGATCCCGACGCTGCTGATCATCTCGGTGCTGATCTTCTTCATCATCGAGCTGCCGCCGGGCGACTACCTGTCGAACCAGATCGAGCAGCTGCGGGCGCAGGGCGAGTCGGCGTCGATCGCGCAGCTCGAGTTCCTGCGCAAGGAGTTCGCCCTCGACGCTCCGTTCTGGGAGCGCTACGGCGTATGGATCGGCCTGTGGCCCGGCCCCAGCGGGTTCGACGGTATCCTCCAAGGCAACTACGGCTGGTCGTTCGAGTATTCCAAACCGGTGGATCAGGTGGTGTCGGGCACGCTCTTGCTGACCGTCATCCTCAACTTCGCCACCGTCCTCTTCGTCTACATCGTGTCCTTCCCCATCGGCATCTACTCGGCGACGCGCCAGTACTCCTGGGGTGACTACGGCTTCACCTTCCTCGGCTATATCGGCCTCGCGACGCCCAACTTCCTCCTCGGGCTGATCCTCCTGTTCTTCATGAACGAGTGGTTCGGGGTGTCGATCGGCGGGTTGATGGCGCCACAATTCGTGGGCAAGCCTCTCAGCGTCGACCAGTTCCTGTCGGTCCTGGCGCACCTCGTGGTGCCGACCATCGTCATCGGTACCGCCGGCACCGCGGCGATGATCCGCCGCCTGCGCGCCAACCTCCTCGACGAGTTGCACCGTCAGTATGTGACGACCGCCCGCGCCAAGGGCCTTTCGGAAGCCAGGACGGTGCTGAAATACCCGCTGCGCATGGCGCTGAACCCCTTCATTTCCGACATCGGCAACCTCATCCCATCGCTGGTGTCGGGCTCGGTCATCGTCTCGGTGGTGCTCAATCTGCCGACGGTGGGGCCGGTGCTCCTGGGGGCGCTACAGTCGCAGGATCAATATCTCGCCGGATTCATCCTCCTCTTCGTGGCGGTGCTGACGCTGATCGGCATGCTGGTGTCGGACGTCCTGCTGGCGCTGCTGGACCCCAGGATCCGGCTCGGGCAGGAGGCCACGTCGTGAGAGAGCGCCAGCGCGTCGACCCCGTGCGCCATCCCGACGATCTGCCCGCCCGGTACGTCGACCGTCTCCCGTTCGACCCCAGCGACGCCGAGGCGCTGACGCCCGAGCAGGAACGCTTCTTCCAGGCCTCGCAATGGCGCATCATCTGGTGGCGCTTCCGGCGGCACAAGCTGGCGGTGTGGTCGCTGGTGGTGCTCGGCCTCTTCTATCTGAGCGTCCCCTTCGCCGAGCCCATCGCGCCCTACGACCCCAACGCCCGCCACGCGCAGCACCTCTACGCGCCGCCGCAGCCGCCCCGAATCGTCCACGACGGGGCGCTGCGTCTGCCGTTCGTCTACCCTCTGACGGCCGAGCTCGACCTCGACACGCTGCGCTGGGAGTACAAGGAGGACCGCGCCAACCCACAGTCGATCCGCTTCCTGTGCCTGTCGGGCGAATATACGATGTGGGGCGTCGTCCCCGGCCGCTTCCACCTGATATGTCCGCCGGAGGGGGGGACGATGTTTTTCGCCGGCACCGACCGGCTCGGGCGCGACGTCTACTCCGGCCTCGTCCACGGCGCCCGCATCTCGTTGACGGTGGGGCTCGTGGGGATCACCATCTCCATCGTGTTCGGCATGTTCTTCGGCGGCATCGCGGGCTACTTCGGCGGCATCGTCGACAGTGCGATCATGCGGTTGATCGAGATCCTGCGCTCGTTGCCGGAGCTGCCGCTGTGGATGGCGCTCTCGGCCGCGCTGCCGGTGACGTGGCCGCCGCTGTGGATCTACTTCGGCATCACCATCATCCTCGGCCTGCTCGACTGGCCGGGCCTGGCGCGTGCGGTGCGCTCCAAGCTCCTGTCGCTGCGGGAGGAGGATTACGCCAAAGCGGCGGTGCTGATGGGGGCGAGCCCGACGCGCATCATCGGCCGCCACCTGCTGCCCGGCTTCTCCAGTCACCTCATCGCCTCCGCGACGCTGTCGATCCCGACGATGATCCTGGGCGAAACCGCGCTGTCGTTCCTGAACCTCGGCCTGCAACGTCCGGCGATCTCGTGGGGCGTGCTCCTCAACGAGGCGCAGAACATCACGGTTGTGACGATCTACCCGTGGCTGATGGCGCCGGTGGTGCCGATCATCATCGTGGTGCTCGCCTTCAACTTCCTCGGCGACGGTCTGCGCGACGCGGCCGACCCCTACAAGCACTGAACCTCAGATCCCCAGGCCCCAGGCGCCCACCAGCGGGCCGGACGCGCCGTAGATCGGGTCTGACGCGGGGGCCTCCACGCAGGCGATGCGGTCGGCCGCCTCGTCGAGCGGGATCTCCTCGGCGCGCAGGGTGATGTAGCGTTCCTGGCCGTGCGGGTAGGCGCCGCAGACGCTGAAGTCGGGCGAGGCTTCGATCTGGCAGTGGCCGAGGCCGGCGGGGAGGATAAGAACGTCCCGCTTCATCACCGAGAAGCGCCGTCCGGCGGGGCCGCCCAGCATCACCTCCGCCGCCCCCGAGACGCACGCCAGCACCTCGTGCGCGTTGGGGTGATAGTGGTGGTAGGGGAAGATCTTCCACTGCCACATCCCGCCCCAGCCGTTCCCGCCGAGGATGCGTTTCAGCTCGATCGGTCCAGTGTCCGCGCCGAGCGCGCCCCGCATCGCCACCAGCGGCAGGGTCGGGTTGTTGGGGACCCCATCGGCCGCCTCGAAGCGATGGGTGAAGACTTCGATTTCATCGAGGGGGCGAACCTTCATCGCCGTCTCCTTGGTTTGCGCCGCCGCGCGCGCGGGCGCAGGGTCTGGGCCACAGGTGGCGCCAGGATCCGCCCCGGCCAAGCCCCCGATGGCCGCGTGCCGGCGGCGCCGGGCGTCCGCACGAGCGCGATTGCGGGTCTCGCGCCGTCCACCGCCGTTGCGCGGCCTGCGAAAGGGGTGGTACGGGACCGGCGGATTTCTGGAGCCGCCATGTCCGTCGATACCGACACCGTGCGCCGCGTGGCGCATCTCGCACGCCTGAAGATGGGCGACGAAGAGCTGGAGCGCCTCAAGGGCGACATGAACACCATCCTCGGCTTCGTCGAGCAACTCGCCGAGGTGGACGTGGAGGGTGTCGAGCCGATGACCTCCGTCGTCGACGCATCGTTGAAACGGCGCGAGGACGTGGTGACCGACGGTGGGTACCCGCAGCGCGTGCTCGCCAATGCGCCGGAGTCTGCGGACGGCTTCTTCCTGGTGCCGAGGGTGGTGGAATGAGCCTGACCGATCTGACGCTGGCCGAGGCGCGCGACAAGCTCGCCGCCAAGGAGATCCGCGCCACCGAGCTGACCGACGCCTATGTCGACGCGATCGAGGCGGCCCGCTCGCTGAACGCCTACGTGCTGCCGACGCCGGAGAAGGCGCGCGAGATGGCCAAGGCGTCGGACGCGAAGCTGGCGGCGGGCGAGGGGCGCCCGCTGGAGGGGGTGCCGCTCGGGATCAAGGACCTCTTCTGCACCGAGGGGGTGCGCACCACCGCCGCGTCCAAGATCCTCGGCGAGTTCGTGCCGCCCTACGAATCGACGGTGACGCGGAACCTGTGGGACGCGGGCGCGGTATGCCTGGGCAAGCTGAACCTCGACGAGTTCGCCATGGGCTCCTCCAACGAGACCAGCGCCTTCGGCCCCGTGATGAACCCCTGGGGGAGCGACAACCGGCGCCTGGTGCCGGGGGGCTCGTCGGGCGGGTCGGCCGCGGCGGTCGCGGCGCATCTGTGCGCAGCGGCGACCGCGACGGACACCGGCGGCTCCATCCGCCAGCCGGCCGCGCTGACCGGCACCGTCGGCCTGAAGCCGACCTACGGGCGCTGCTCGCGCTGGGGCATCGTGGCGTTCGCGTCCTCGCTCGACCAGGCCGGGCCGATCACCCGCAACGTGCGCGACGCGGCGATCATGCTGCGCCACATGGCCTCCATCGACGACAAGGACTCCACCTCGGTGGACCTGCCGGTCGCCGACTACGAGGCGGCGCTCGAAGGCTCGGTGAAGGGCAAGAAGATCGGCATTCCGAAGGAATATTCGATCGACCCGATGCCCGACGCGCTCGCCGCCTTCTGGCAGCGCGGTGAGGAGTGGCTGCGCGCGGCGGGGGCGGAGATCGTCCACGTCTCGCTGCCGCACACCAAGTACGCGCTGGCGGCCTACTATATCGTCGCCCCCGCGGAGGCGTCCTCCAATCTGGCGCGGTACGACGGCGTGCGCTACGGCACCCGCGTGCAGGGCGAGGACATCATCGACATGTACGAGGCGACGCGTGCGGCGGGCTTCGGCGACGAGGTGAAGCGGCGCATCCTGATCGGCACCTACGTGCTGTCGGCCGGCTACTACGACGCTTACTATTTGCGCGCGCAGAAGGTCCGCACGCTGATCAAGCGCGATTTCGAGAACGTATTCCACCAGGGGGTGGACGCACTGCTGACGCCGACGGCGCCGGGCCCGGCATTCGAGATCGGCGGCAAGCCGGACCCGGTCGAGATGTACCTCAACGACATCTTCACCGTGCCGGTGAACATGGCCGGCCTGCCGGGCATCTCGGTTCCGGCGGGGTTGGCGGACGGGCTGCCGTTCGGCCTTCAGCTCATCGGCCGACCGTTCGACGAGGCGGGCCTGATGCCGCTCGCGCGCACCCTGGAGGAGGCCGCCGGCACCTTCGCCCCCGCCCAGGCGGCCTGACGAGCCCCGGCGTGGTCGGCTCCCGGCGCCCAGCGGCGCCGGGTCCGTCGATCACGGCTCGACCTTACTGCTCGGCGGTCGTCTTGATGCCGTCCAGGCCGGCGTCGTAGATCCCCTCGATCACCGTCAAGGCCTCGTCCTCGCTGGCGCCGGAGGGCTCGAAGCTGCCGTTCCAGTCCACCCGCGAGCCTTCGCCCTCGGCACTGACCTTGATCGTCGACTCGTAGCCGGCGACGGGGAGGGGGCTCTCGATGATCCGGTAGGTGTAGCTCATCGCGTCGTCGTCACGGCCGACGAGGTCCTCGACGATGGTGCCGCCGCCGTCCAGCGTCAGCGTCCGGCGCGGGGTGCCGCCGTTGTCGCTCAGCTCGCACTTGGTGACGGCCGGGTGCCAGGCGGCGATGGCGCAGAAGTCGCCCACCGCCTCCCACGTCGCCTCGGGAACCGCGGCGGTCTTGATCGTGCGGGCGGCGTCCGCGGCAAGGGCGGCGGGCGCCGCCAGGCACACTGCGAGCGCCAGGGTGAGGGTGGTGGTGCGGGTCATAGGTCCTCCCATCGCTGCCGGCGGTCCGGGTTGGCCGCGCGGTCGTTGATGGGAGGAGGGTTGCCGAAACCGGCGGCGGCGCAACCCCCGCTTTAGGAGGGCGTCCGAGCCTCGCCCCACAGCTCCTCGACGCGGGCGTCCCGCCCGCAGCGCCAGCGATAGTACTTATATTTCAGCGGGTTCTTCTCGTAATAGTCCTGGTGGTAGCCCTCGGCGGGATAGAAGGTGTCCGCCGTCAGGATCGGTGTCGCGATCGTGTGGCCGAGAATGCGGGCCGCTTCGGCCTTGGCGTCTTCCGCCGCTCGGCGCTGCGCGTCGTCTCGTACGAAGATCGCGGTGCGGTAGCTGGGCCCGCGGTCGCAAAACTGGCCGCCGGCGTCCACCGGGTCGACGTGCCGGAAGAAGTACGCCACCAGGGCCGCGTAATTCACCTTGGCCGGGTCGTAGCTGATCTCGACGGCCTCGTAGTGACCGGTATCCTCGTGGCTCACCGCCTCGTAGGTCGGATTGTCGAGCGTGCCGCCGGTATAGCCGGAGACGGTGCCGACGACGCCGTCGACCTTGTCGAAATCGGCCTCCACGCACCAGAAGCAGCCGCCCGCGAAGATCGCGGTCGCGGTGTCGGCCTTGGCGTCGGCGACAGACAGGATGCCGACCGTGAGCCCCGTGGCCAGGGCCAGTGCCGTCACCCAGGCACGCGCGAGTTTCGTCATATTCGCCCCCTCGGTTTGCGCCTTGAGTTAAGCATCACGGCGCCGCGCCCCTACGGGGTGTGACGCAAATGTTACCCGCCCCGCCTTCCTCGCCGGCGCGCCGCGGGCTCGCCGGCGAATGGGTGGGCGTGCACGCATTGGGGTCTGGTCTCGGCCGGCAATTGTCGCCATGTAGGCGCCACCACGGACGGACCGCCCAACGGTCCAACGGAGCCGACCATGGACACGATCCTCTCGGTCGAGGGGCTGAGCAAGACCTACGCCTCCGGCCAAACCGCGTTGAAAAACGTGTCTCTCGATATTCGCCGCGGCGAAATCCTCGCCCTTCTCGGACCCAACGGCGCGGGCAAGACGACGCTGATCTCCGTCATCTGCGGGCTCGTCACGCCGACCGCCGGCCGCGTCACCGTCGACGGGGCGGACATCATCGCCGACTACCGCAAGGCCCGCTCCCTCATCGGCCTGGTGCCGCAGGAGGTGGCGCTCGAGCCGTTCGAGAAGGTGGAGCACGACGTCGCCTTCTCCCGCGGGCTCTTCGGCAAGGCGAACGACCCGGCCTACCTGGAGAAGCTCCTGCGCACGCTGTCGCTGTGGGACAAGCGCAAGTCGCCGATCATGCAGCTCTCGGGCGGCATGAAGCGGCGCGTGCTCATCGCCAAGGCGCTCGCCCACGAGCCGCGCATCCTCTTCCTCGACGAGCCGACCGCGGGCGTCGACGTCGAGCTGCGCAAGGACATGTGGGCGACCGTGCGCGAGTTGCAGCGCCAGGGCGTGACCATCATCCTCACCACCCATTACATCGAAGAGGCCGAGGCGATCGCCGAGCGCGTCGGCATCATCTCGGGTGGCGAATTGCTGCTGGTCGAGGAGAAGGACCAGCTGATGAGCCGCATGGGTCGCCGGGAGCTGACGTTGAGCCTCGCCGAACCGCTCGCCCGCATCCCCGACAGTCTCGCCCGCTACGACCTCGCCCTCGGCGCGGACGGTCGGTCCGTGGTATGGGGCCAGTGCGGGGGCGACGTCCCGGTCGCCGCCCTCATGGCTGACGCGGCCGCGGCGGGGCTGACGGTGGCGGACGTGGCGACCGCGCAGCGCTCGCTGGAAGACATCTTCGTGGAGCTGGTCTCGGGCGATGCGTCCAGCCACCCGGCGCGGGAGGCGGCCGAATGAACACCTATGCCGTCTGGGCCATCTATCGCCACGAGATGGCGCGCGCGATCCGCACCACGCTGCAATCGCTGGTCGCGCCGGTGATCACCACCTCGCTCTACTTCGTCGTCTTCGGCGGGGCGATCGGCTCGCGCATCCAGGAGGTCGACGGCGTCTCCTACGCGTCGTTCATCGTGCCCGGCCTCATCATGTTGACAGTGCTGACACAATCGGTCACCAACGCCGCCTTCGGGATCTTCTTTCCCAAGTTCATCGGCTCGATCTACGAGTATCTCTCGGCGCCGATCTCGTTCTACGAGCTGACGATCGGCTTCGTCGGCGCGGCGGCGACCAAGTCGGTGCTGATCGGCCTCATCATCCTGGCCACGGCGACCCTGTTCGTCGACGTCGACATTGCGCATCCGGTGGCGATGCTGCTGTTGCTGGTGCTCACCTGCATCGTCTTCGCGCTGTTCGGGTTCATCGTCGGCATCTGGGCGCGCAACTTCGAGCAGTTGCAGCTGGTGCCCCTCCTCATCATCACCCCGCTGGTGTTCCTCGGCGGCAGCTTCTACTCGATCTCGATGCTGCCGCAGCCGTGGCAGACGGTGACGCTCTTCAATCCGGTCGTCTACCTCGTGTCGGTGTTCCGCTGGAGCTTCCTGGGGGAGAGCGACGTGAACCTGGCGTTCTCCTTCTTCATGATCGCTCTGTTCGCGGCCGTCTGCCTCCTGATCATCCGCTGGATGTTCCGGACCGGCTACCGCCTGCGCGCCTGACCGCGATGGCACGCACCCTCATCCTGTGCCCCACGCACGACCACGCCGACGCGCTGATGATGTCGATCGCCAGCGTGCGCGCGCAGAACGAGACGGACTGGCGCATGGTGGTGATCTGCGACGGGGCGCCCGCCCGCACCGTCGAGATCTTGCAGGCGATCGAGGCGGACGACCCCCGCATCGAGCACCGCGTCTTCCCCAAAGGCGAGCGCTACGGCGAAGCCTATCGCGACCTCGTGCTGCGCGAGGCGGCGGAGGAGTTCGTCTGCCACCTCTCGGACGACGACCTGTGGCGCTCCGGCCATCTGGCGGCGATGCACCGTCTGCTCGCCGAGGCGGACTGGGGGCGGCAGGGCGTCGCATGGTTGCCGGCGGCGGCGGAGGATCTGCGCTGGCGCTTCGCCAACGTCGGAGGCGCGGTGGCGCGCCGGGCGGGGGTGGCGATGCGACCCATCGCGCCGGGCATCAACAACGTGGCCTACCGGCGCGAGGCCTACATGGCACTCCCCGAGGGGTGGACGGCGGCGCCGGCACCGGGCCCGTCGGACCTCTTCATGTGGGCGAAGTTCTTCCGTGCGGAGGGGATGCGGATCGCCTCCTGCGCCGAGGCGACGGTGCTGCGCATGCCCAGCCGCGGCAAGCGCGCGGAGCTGACGCCGACGGAGCGCGCCGTGGCGCTCGGCCCCTGGCTGGCTTGCCTCAACGACCCGGCCACCGCCACGCTACGGCTCGACAAGGCGGACGTGCTGCGGGGCCTGGTGACGCTCTTCGCCTACAGCGAGATCGAGGGCGTGGGAAAATTCGAGGCCGCGATGGAGCACTGCGGCCTCAGGATGGTGGATCCGGGCGAGCCCTGCAACGTGGCCGTCGACGGCGCGATGCTGGATGTTCCGCTGTCCCGCAAGCAGCGCCGTCAAGGCCGCTGTGCCTTCCTCGCCGTGAAGGCCGCGTCGGTCGAGGACGAGGGGCCGACCGCGCGCTGGAAGGAGTTCGCGGCCGACAATCCCAAGCTCGCCCGCCGCGCCCTGCGGGACCTTGCCGGCCTCGCCCCCCCGTTCCCGGAGCGCGCGCAGCGGCTGGGAGCCGGCTAGGTCGTGAACTCATGGTCCGGGATTCTCAAATGGTCGCGCCCATGATTCAATCTCCTGTCAGTCAGGAGTTGCGGTGTGGCACGTTACGATCTGAGCGAAGTGGAATGGTCGATCATCGAGCCGCTGCTGCCGCCGGCGCCGCCCGGAAAGCAGCGTGTGGACGACCGGCGTGTCCTCAACGGCATCTTCTGGGTGTTGCGGACCGGGTCACCGTGGCGCGACTTGCCGGCGCGCTATGGCCCATCGACGACGGTCTACAATCGCTTCAACAGATGGGCCAGGCGCGGCGTATGGCTGGCGGTGTTCGAGGCACTTGCTCGAGAAGAGCCGGCCGCGCTCCAGCTCATCGACAGCTCCATCGTGAAGGCTCACCAGCACGCAGCCGGCGGAAAAAAGGGGGCCCGGATCACGCCATTGGCCGTTCTCGTGGAGGACTGACGACCAAACTCCACGCCGTCGTCAACGAGCGGGGCCTGCCGATCCGCTTCGTAATCACGGCTGGTCAGGCCTCCGACAAGACAACAGCGCCGATCCTCCTCGACGGGCTCCCACTCGCACCGGACATCGTGGCCGACCGCGGCTACAGCGCCAAGGCGCTGATCGAATGGTGTGCGGCCAGAGGCGCCACCGCCCACATCCCGAGCCAGCGCAACGTTCGTGTTATGCGCACCGTTGCGCCACCGCTCTATCGGCTGCGCAACCTCGTCGAGCGGTACTTCAACAAGCTGAAGCACTTCCGCCGCATTGCCACCCGATTCGACAAACTCGCCCGAAACTTCATGGCCGCCGTCGCCTTGGCATCGACCCGCCTATGGCTACGACACCATGAGTCCACGGCCTAGGCGCCTTCGCGCCAGCGCCGCACCGCCGGGTGGTCGGCGTGCTGGTCCGACAGGCCGGTCAGGCCCTGGTCCTTGGGAGAGAGGATCGGCGCCTCGGTCGGCCAGTCGATGCCCAGGAACGGATCGTTCCAGGCGAACCCGCCGCGATTGGCAGGGTCGAACTCGTCGGACACGTCGTTCCAGTAGTCCACTTCGGTGAAGCAGTAGAACGCGTTGCCGAGGCCGTTGGCGACGAACACGCGATCGCGCGTGCCCGGCGCGTCGCCCAGCTCGAACATCACGTGGGCGCCGAAGGTGGGGCTCTCCGGACGCGGGTCGGCGACGACGATGAGCGCCCTTCCATGCACCACGCTGATCAGCTTGTCCCACGGCTCGGCGTGGAAGCCGCGCAGCACGCCCGCCTTGGAACGCGAGTGGTTGCCCTGGCCGAAGCGATGCGGGCGGCCGAGCGTGCGGGTGATGGCGGACTGCTTGTAGCTTTCGAGGAAGAAGCCGCGCTCGTCCTCCAGCACCTTGGTGCGGACGAGGAGGCAGCCGGCGATTGCGGTCGGCTCGACGATCATGGCGTCGGCCTCGCGCTGTTTCGAGATTGTGTCATCGTGTGCCTTGCCCGAAGGGCTTGAGTTCGCTCGGCAATGACAGCAGTCTAACCGCGTCGTCAATCGCGAGGGCTCGGATGCGCGTCGCCTTGCAGCTTCTGGCGTTC
Source organism: Acuticoccus sp. I52.16.1 (assembly GCF_022865125.1). NCBI lineage: Bacteria > Pseudomonadati > Pseudomonadota > Alphaproteobacteria > Hyphomicrobiales > Amorphaceae > Acuticoccus > Acuticoccus sp. I52.16.1. The sequence goes on from NZ_CP094828.1 coordinate 4,674,568, forward strand.
CTCGGTCTGACGATCGGCGCGGCGCAGGCGGCCGAGATCCGCGTGGTCCTCGGCGAGGGCGACCGGCCGCACGTCGTCATCGCCGGCGAGATCGCGCTGGGCGACGCAGACCGCTTCCGCAACGCCGTGCGCGACCTTCCGCCCGCCATTGTCGACCTCGACGGCCCCGGCGGTAAGCTGCTCGACGCGCTGGCGATCGGCGATCAGGTGCGCGAGCGCGAAGATTTGACCTCCGTCGCGTCCGGCGCGCACTGCACCTCGGCGTGCGCGCTGATCTGGATCGCGGGGGTGGAGCGGGTATGGCAGGACGGCGGCTCCATCGGCTTCCACGCCGCCGCCGCGCGTGAGGGGGACGTGGTGCGCATGACGGCGAGCGGCAACGCCATCGTCGGCGCCTACCTCACCCGGCTCGGCTACCCCTTGAGCGTCGTCGTGATGGCGACGGAGGCGGACCACACCTCCATGGCCTACCTCACCGCCGATCTCGCCGCCCGTTCCGGGTTGACCTACCGCCACGTCCCACGCGGGCTGCGCGACGGCCGCCTGACGGCGACCGCGGCCACGCCGTCCCGCCACGACCTCGCCGAGCGGATGGCCCGCCGCCGCGACGAGCGGCACGAGGAGGCGGTGACGCGGGCCAAGCAGTTTCTCGACTTCTACTTCTCGAGCGCCAACGCGCCGCCCACCGCGCTGCGCACGCTCGCCGGCCGCATCTATGCCGACCAGGTGGACTCGTTCGGCGAGCGCGTGTCGCGGGCGGAGCTGATTCGCCGCCGCGCCGCCTACGCCGAGCGCTGGCCGCACTACACGTTAACGAAGACCGGCGCGCCGTCCGTCACCTGCACGTCCGGCGGTGCCTCCTGCACGCTGGTGGGGGAGGCCGAGCTCGATGCGGCGAACCCGGCGACCGGCGCGACCTTGCAGGGGACGCTGCAATACAGCGTCAAACTGCACCGGCTGGGGGCGACCTTCCGCGTCGTCCACGAGGATTCGCAGGTGGTGCCCGACCGGGCCGGCCTGCTGACACGCGAGATCCAGGCGGCGCTGGTGCTGGTGGGGTGCGCGCCGGGGCCGGTGGACGGGCTCTGGGGGCGCCGCACAGCCGAGGCGTTGGCCACGTACGCCCGCACCGGATCGCTGACCGTCGACCTCGCGCGCCCCACCTACGACGCGCTGGCGCTGCTCTCGGTCGCCGGCGGCACGAACTGCCGGCCGGACCTCGGCCACGCCGACGCGGGCCTCAGCGAGGCGAGCCTGCGGCAGCCGTAGCCGCCGGCCGCGGCGTCACCTCGCCGAGCATCCACGCGTAGGGGGTTCCGGCCAGGGCGGCGGCGACGGCGTCGAAGTTGCTCAGCGTCCGGCTCAGCGGCGCGGTGTTGATGCGCGAGAAGCGCGGCGCGACGTCCACCGGTGCCACCCCGAAGGCGCGGCACACCTTGGCGTAGGCGGCGCCGGGGTCGGCCTCGATGTCGTCCTCGTAGGTGACCGAGAGGGGGGCGATGTTCCGGGCGGCCAGCTCGCGGCGCAGCGCGGCGTACTCGCCCTCGATCGCGGCGATGAGGTCGACGAGGTCGTACGTCGCGTCGCCGAACCACAGGCCCCGCAGCGGCAGGGCGATGCGGGGCAGCTCGATGGCCGCGCCGGCGGCGTCGAAGAAGCGGCCGCGCGAGGAGGCGATATGGGTCGACACGATTCGCCGCAGCACGTTGCGCCGCTCCAGCACGATCGCGTCGCGGGTGCCGAAGTCGCGGATCAGAACGTCGAGGTAGGAGGGAAGGTCGTAGGAGACCCGCGCCAGGTCGAGCGTCGGGAAGAACTTCACCTCGAAGAGGTAGGCCGTGCCGGGCGGCAAGCCGCGCGTCTGGATGGCGACGCGTTCGCGCGTGAACGCCTCGAACGCGGCGTCGGTCGTCCCGCCGACCTCGCGGGCGTAGACGCCGTAGATCTCGGTATCGGCGAAGATGGCGCCGTGCTTGAGGAGCATCTGCTGCAGCACGGTGCTGCCGCAGCGGCCGACGTGGAAGACCGGGCAGGTGCGAATGCCCCGCGTTTCGAGATCCTCACGCAAAGGCGTCCGGTCGGTGGTCAAGGCGTCAATCCGGGGAAGGGCCGTGGGGCGGCCGTCCGCCGGCCCCACGGCGAGAAGGTGAGGCGGTCAGGCCGCCGTGTCGCGCATGGGGATGCCGTTGTCGCTCATGTGCGACTGCAACTCGCCGGCCTGGAACATCTCGCGGATGATGTCGCACCCGCCGATGAACTCGCCCTTGACGTAGAGCTGCGGGATCGTCGGCCAGTTGGAGTATTCCTTGATGCCGTTGCGGATGCCGTCGTCCTCGAGCACGTTCATCGTCGTGTAGTCGACGCCGAGATAGTCGAGAATCTGGACGACCTGGCCGGAGAAGCCGCACTGCGGAAATTGCTTGGTGCCCTTCATGAAGAGCATCACGTCGTGGCTCTTCACCGCGGTGTCGATCGTGGAGTGCGCGTCGGTCATGGTATCAATCCTGTTCGAGCGGCGTATCCGCTCCGGTTCGCTGGTAGTAGCGCAGGTCGTCGTCGATGGGTCGGTGGATGCCGCCTGGGGGCAGGCCGGCCGCCGGTCGCATGCGGTCCGCTCGCGTCGGAGGCGTTCCGGCGGCGGACCGGCCCTCGGTCTCACAGGTAAGCGCTCCGGGGCGAGAGTGTAGAGGGGGGGCCGCGCCCCGTCCAGTTCGCAGCGCTCGGGGATCAGGGCTGCGGCGCAGAGGTCTGCAGCGCGAGGGCGTGCAGTTCCCCGCCCATCCGCCCTTTGAGGGCGTCGTAGACCAGCTTGTGCTGCATGACGCGGGTCTTGCCCCGGAATTCCTCCGAGACCACGACGGCCGCGTAATGATCCCCGTCGCCGGCCAGGTCGCGGATTTCGACCGTGGCGTCGGGCAACGCCTCACGAATGAGGCGTTCGATCTGGTGAGCGTCCATCGCCATAAAGATTATCTCCGTCGCGTCGGGGTTTAGAATAGGGCCGGGCGTCAGGGGATACAATTCATGGCTGAGCCATCAGGTTCGGCAGAAAGGCCTCGTGCACCTCGCGCAGCGCCTCGATCGGGATCGAGAAGGCGCCCGGCACATCGAGCGTGGTGCCGCCGACGAGGCCGATGGGCGCGATCGCGATGCCCGCCTTGCCGGCCGCCATGAGGAGCCCGTCGGTGTCGGCGGTGGCGAGCACGTAGCGCCCCTGGTCCTCGGCGAAGAGGTGGACGTGCGCCGGGGCCGGGACATCGACCCGTGCGCCGACGCCGGAGACCATCGCCATCTCGGCGAGCGCGGTGCCGAGGCCGCCGGACGACACGTCGTGGCAGGCGGTGACGATCCCCTCGGCGATGACGTGGCGCACCAGATCGCCGTGCTTGCGCTCGAGCGCGAGGTCGACGCTGGGCGGCCGGCCGTTGCGCGAGTTCTTGACGACGTCGAGGTAGAGCGACTGGCCGAGATGCTCGCCGTGGCCGCCGACGAGGAAGATCGTGTCGCCGGCCGCCCAGGCCAGCGTCGCACGGCGCGTCACGTCGGCGAGGCGGCCGACGCCGCCGATCGCCGGGGTGGGCAGGATGGATTGCCCGTCGGTCTGGTTGTAAAGGGAGACGTTGCCGGAGACGACCGGGAACTCCAGGTCGCGGGCCGCCTCGCCGATGCCGTGGATGGCGCGCACGAACTGGCCCATGATCTCCGGCACCGTCGCGGCGCCAAAGTTGAGATTGTCGGTCAGTGCCAGCGGCGTCGCGCCGACGGCCGTGAGGTTGCGCCACGCTTCGGCGACCGCCTGCTTGCCCCCCTCGAACGGGTCGGCCCGGCAATAGCGGGGCGAGACGTCGACCGTCATCGCCAGCGCCACCGGACCGTCGCCGATGCGCACCACCGCGGCGTCACCGCCGGGGCCGCCGACGACGTTGCCCGAGATCACGTGGTCGTACTGCTCCCACACCCAGCGGCGCGAGCAGCCGTTGGGGCTGCCGATCAGCGCCATCAGCGTGTCGCCGAGGTCGACGGGCGGGGCGAGATCGTCATCGGTGAGGGCTGGCGGGGCGGCGGGCTCGGTCCAGGGGCGGTCGTAGATCGGCGCTTCGTCGCCCAGCTCCTTGATGGGAAGGTTCGCTTCCTCGACGCCGTTGTGCCAGACGCGGAACCTCAGGTCGTCGGTCGTCTCGCCGACGATGGCGCTCTCCAGCTCCCACTTCTCGAAGATGGCGCGCGCCTCGTCCCAATGCTCCGGATCGAGCACCATGAGCATGCGCTCCTGGCTTTCCGAGAGCATCATCTCGTAGGCGGTCATCCCCGTCTCGCGGCAGGGCACGTTGTCGAGGTCGAGGCGGACGCCGAGGTTGCCTTTGGCCCCCATCTCCACCGCGGAGGAGGTGAGCCCGGCCGCGCCCATGTCCTGGATGGCGATGACGGCGCCGGTCTGCATCAGTTCGAGGCAGGCTTCGAGGAGCCGCTTCTCGGCGTAGGGGTCGCCGACCTGCACGGTGGAACGCTCGGACTGGTCGTCCGAGTCGAACGAGGCGGAGGCCATGGTCGCGCCGTGGATGCCGTCGCGCCCCGTCTTGGAGCCGAGGTAGACGATCGGCCGGCCGACGCCCTCGGCCTTGGAGAGGAAGATCGCGTCCTGCCGTGCGATGCCGACGGCCATCGCGTTGACGAGCGGGTTGCCGTTGTAGCTGGCGTCGAATTCCATCTCTCCGCCCACGGTCGGCACGCCGAAGGCGTTGCCGTAGCCGCCGATGCCTGCGACGACGCCCGACACGAGGTGGCGCGTCTTGGGATGGTCCGGCGCGCCGAAGCGAATGGCGTTGAGGCAGGCGATCGGCCGCGCGCCCATGGTGAAGACGTCGCGCAGGATACCGCCGACGCCCGTCGTCGCGCCCTGGTAGGGCTCGATGTAGGAGGGGTGGTTGTGGCTCTCCATCTTGAAGACCACGGCGAGCCCGTCGCCGATGTCGACCACGCCGGCGTTCTCGCCGGGGCCGTGGATCACCTGGGGGCCGCTGGTGGGCATCGTGCGCAGGTGGATGCGTGAGGACTTGTAGGAGCAGTGCTCGTTCCACATGGCCGAGACGATGCCGAGCTCGGTCAAGGTCGGCGTGCGGCCGATCAGCTCGCAGAAGCGCTCGTACTCCTCGGGCGTGAGGCCGTGGGCGCGGACAAGGTCCGGCGTGATCTCTACGGACATCCTGTCCCCCGCTTCGCAACGAGCCGCGCGTACGGTGAGGCGCACCGCCCGTCAAGTGTCGCTCACGCCAGCGGGATGGTGTTGCCCGATTTGCTGGCCTGATACTGCGCCGAGAGGTCGTCGTAGCACGCGCGGATCCGCTCCGCCTGCGCGGCGAGGCGCGCGGTCTCGTCCGCCGGGCGCGCCGCGATCAGCTCCGCGACGCTGCGTGCGGACCAGAAGGCGTTGTCGCGCCGGTAGGCCCCGTCCGCGACGCCGAACACCTCGGCCATGATCCTCAGGTCGTGCGGGATGGCGAAGGTGTCGCGCGAGTCCTCGTAGGTGAAGAAGTAGACGATCTCGTCGAAGCCGGCCCATGTGATGGCGGCCAGGCACATCGGGCACGGCTCGTGGGTCGACAGGAAGACGAAGTCGCGCGGGTCGCGCCGGCCGATCTCGGGGCGCTCGTGGAAGCGCTTCAGGAGGTGCACCTCGCCGTGCCAGAGGGGGTTCTCGATCTCGTTGTTGGTCTCGGCCATCGCGGTCGAAAGATCGCGCTTTTCGAGGAGGGCGGCGCCGAACACCTTGTTGCCGCGCGTGACGCTGGCCGCCGTCAGGGGCAGGACATCCCGTTCCATCGCCTCCAGGCAGCGGGCGGCGAGGCGCGGGTCGGTCAGGCGAACGGTCGGATCGGGAGAGGATGACATCGGCACGGCACGGTTGGTTTGTTGCGCTGGGTCGTGCGGTTGGCACAAAATGCCGTCCGAACGGAGGCGGGCATCATGGCACGGACGAGGCTCGCGGCAACGGCTCTCCTGGCGTTCCTCCTCCTGAGTTCGGCCGCTGTCGCCCAGATCCGGCCCGGCTCGCCCGTCACCCCCCCGCCGGCCGCCGCCCCCAGCGACGTCGACGCCGCGCTGACGACCCTGCGCGGCGCGGGATATACCGTGCTCATCGCGCCGCCGGCGGAGGTGCCGGCCGCCGCGGGGGCGGGCGGGCCGGACATCGGCGAGGTCGGCGAAGCGATCAGCGCCGGGTGGATCGGGCTGAAGACCATCTTCGCCGAGGCGCCCAGCGCTCCCGACCGTATCGTGCGGGCGATGGAGGCGGCCGGCGGCGGCTCGCTGGCGTGGACCGGACCGGCGTTGCTCCTGGCGGCGGTGGCGGTCGGGGCCGGGGCGCTCGCCTTCCTCCTGACCGAGCGCTTCCTGGGCCGGCTCTGGCGCACCATCGGCACCACACCGCTGGACAGGCGGGAGGGGCGCATCCTGTGGACGATGGGCGCCTTCGCCCGCAGCCTCGCCGCGACGGCGGCGCTCACCGCCACCGGCGCCCTGGTCACGCTGCTGGCGCAACCCGTGCGCTCGCCCGTGCAGGTGACGGGGCTGCATGTGGTCGCAGCGCTCGGTGCCTTTCTGGTGCTGCGGGCGATTCTGGTGGCGATCCTGGCACCCGGCAACGGCGCGGCACGCATCGTTCCCCTCGGTGATCCCTTCGCTCGCAGCCTCTACCGTCAACTGTCGCTGGCGGGGCTGCTGGGGATCGCCGTCAGCTGGTTCTGCTTCTGGCTCGCCTATTTTCCGCTGGAGCCGCGCAGCCACCAGCTCCTCCTGGTGCTGGCGCCGACGGTGAGCGTGGTGATGTTCGCCCTACCCATCCTTGCCCACCGGCAGGCGGTCCGCGCGGCGATCCTCGGGGCGGCCGAACCGCCGGGCGCGGTGCGGCGCACCATCGCCCTGGCGTGGCCGGCGCTGGCGCTCACCTATCTCGCCGGAGCGTGGCTGGTGAACATCGGCGAGATCACCACGCGCAACCGCCTGATCATCGGCCCGGCGACAGCACCGGTGCTGGCGATCGCCTTCGGCCTCTTCGTCCTGGGCGTGCTCCTCCTCTTCCATGACCGCCGCCTCGCACCGACCATCGCCGCATCGGCCTGGACCGGGCTTTACGAGGGGTTCGCGCGCGGCGTTGCGGCGATCGCCGCGTTCGCGCTCCTGGGGGCGCTCTGGCGCGTCTACGGCACGCCGTGGGGCGAGGCCTACGAAGTCGGCCTCGCGCTGGCGCTGATGCTGCTCCTCGCCTGGGTCGGCTGGGGGGCGGTGCGGAACTTCGTCAACGCGCGGCTGGAGGCCGAGCAGGAGGCGCACGGCCCGGCGGTGGAGAGCGAGGGCGAGGGGATGGGCCCCGGCGCGACGCGACTGGAGACGCTGCTGCCGATCTTCCGCAACCTGATGGCGTTCGTCATCCTGGCGGTGTCGGTGATGGTTTTCCTCAGCGTCATGGGGGTCAGTGTGGCGCCGCTCTTCGCCGGGGCGGGGGTGGCCGGCCTCGCGATCGGCTTCGGCGCGCAAGCCCTCATCCGCGATATGTTCTCCGGCGCCTTCTTCCTGCTCGACGATGCCTTTCGCCGCGGCGAATACGTGGAGGTGAGCGGCACGGCGGGGATGGTGGAGAAGATCTCGGTGCGCTCGTTCCAGCTGCGCCACCACTCCGGGCCGCTGCACACGATCCCGTTCGGCGAGATCAAGCAGCTCACCAACTACTCGCGCGACTGGGTCATCATGAAGCTGCCGGTACGGCTGACCTACGACACCGACGTCGAGCAGGTGCGCAAGCTGGTCAAGAAGCTGGGGCTGGAGATGGCCGAGAACCCGGAATACGGGCACCTCTTCCTGGAGCCGCCGAAGAGCCAGGGCGTCATCCAGATGGACGATTCGGCGATGATTCTGCGCATCAAGTTCAAGACCAAGCCGGGCGACCAGTTCGTCCTGCGCCGGCACGTCTACCAGCGGGTCCGCGACGTCTTCACCGAAAACGGCATCCGGTTCGCGCACCGCGAGGTGACGGTCCGCGTCGCCGACGCGAGCGACGAAGAAACGCGCCGCCAGGCCGCGCTCGGTGCCGTGCGCGAGGGCGCGGTCGACGCTGCGCCGAAGGGCGTCGTCGACACCGCCGCCTGGTAGCGCGCCCGGCGATCACCCCTCTTACGCCGCGGCGGCCCGCTCGGCGCCGCCGGGCTTCTCGCCCCGGCGCGATGGGGGCCCCCGCCGCGATCGGGCGTGGACGGTCGGATATGGGCGATCAGGCGAGAGCGCTCGGATGCGGGCGCTCAGACGTGGATGGTGCGCCGGGTCCGCGTCTCGTCCACGGGTCGGCGTGTGGCGCGGCGCTCCTCCGGATCGCGCCGCTCGCCGCCGGAGGGGGCGTTGTCCTCGCCAGAGCCGCCACCCTGCGGGGCCGACGCGGGCTCGACCGTGATCTCCGTCGCCTCGTAGCCGGCGCGGCGAATGAGCTGGGTCAGCTCGGCGCGGTCGTCGCCGAGGCGAGCGGCCGTCTCGCGCACACTCGTCACGACGTTGACCTTCAGGCCGCCGGCCGACAGACGCATCGTCACCGTCAGCGAGCCGAGCGTGGCCGGCTGGAGGTGCAGCTCGACCACGCGCACCGGACCCTGCGCCTGCTGTGCCTGGGGCCGTGCCGCGGCGTCCATCAGCTGCGTCGGCGTGGGCGCGCGCATCTCGGCGCCGCGCAGTTCGGGGAGGGTCCGCTCGATCAGGCGGCCCAGCTGCTCCGTCGCGGCGCGGCTCTCGGACGAGGGCGCCGAGGCGTCGTTCACGGGGGGCGGGGTATCAATGCCCGTGGTCCGCGGCGCGGCGCCGAGGCCACGGTCGCGCTGCGGCATCATCACGGGGGCGAAGTGGGTCTCGCGCCGCGTCACGGTGGCGTTGAGGCTGTCATGCACGGGGCTCGACTCGGCCGCCCGCAGGAGCGGCGCGCGGCGGCGATGCTGCTGTTGCTGGTCGAGGCTTTCCACCGCGATGGGCGCGGTGTTGGCGACGATTTCGGCGCGCGCGCCGGTGCGTGAGAAGAGCGGCTCGGCCCGCTCGGCCCGCACGCCCTGGCGTGCGGTCTCGAAGCGCGGCCGGTCGGCGGTCTCGTCCTTGGCCGCGAGATCGAGCCGGGCGGCGGCACGCGGCGCCTCGGCGGGGGCGGCGCGGGCCGAGCCCGCCTCGCCACGCTGGCCGGCGCGTCCCGCCATGCGCGGTGTCTCGCCCGTGGTGACGGGGTGATTGCGTGGGGCGGTCCCGTCGTCGGCGGCATCGCCGCGCAGGCCGCTCGGCGTGGTGCGGCCATCGCCGCGCAGCAGCGCGCGGCGCGGGTCCGCCGGCGCGTCCTCATGCAAGGGCTGGTGCACGGTGCGCGCGGCCGCGGGCCGGTGCGGTGCGTCGTCGCGCACCGCACCGGCGAAGCCGCGTGCGGCGGCCGTGGGCTGACGGGCGAAGGCGGCGCCGATGGCGGCGGCCGCGTCGTTGCGCACGGTGGCGGCGCGCTCGCCGCCCGGCTGGTCGCGCGTGGGGCTTTCGGCCTCGCCGGGGTGGGGGCTGCGGCGATGCGGCTCCCCGCGGCCGGGGTCGGTCGCGGGGGCGCCGGACGGGGCCTGCCCGGCCCGGGCGGCCTCGGCGCGGCTGGCGATCCGCGCGCTCGCCTTGGCGAGGCGTTCGGCCGCGCTCTCACCGGTGTCTTCGGCCGCCGGCTCGGGCCGGGTCGCTCCCTTCGCGGCGAGGAGGCTGGCGAGGTCGACCCGCGCGGGCTTGCCCTCCGGCGCGCGGGGCTCGGCCTCCGGCGCGGTCTCGGCCGGGGTTTCGCCGGGAGTGAGGGCCTGGCCGCCGGTGTCCTCGCCGAGCGCGGCGGCCAGCGCCTGCTGGAAGGCGAGCGACAGGTCCACCCCGGCCTTGCCGGTGCGCGCGCTCAGATGCGGTGCGGCGACGTTCGCGTCGGGGACGATCCGGGTCATTGACCATTCTCCAAAAGGGTGTCGATCGACGAGATGGCGGCGGCTACGCGGCGCTCCACCTCCAGAGGGGGACCGAGCGGGTCGTCCTCGTCCAATTCCTCCGGCGCGTCGGCGGAGACGATATCGGCCTCCATGGCCTCGTCCGGCGCGGCGTCCGCGCGGTTGCCCTTGGCGCCGGCCTCGCCGCCATGCGAGGCGATCATCGGCGTCTCCGCCGTCAGCGGAACATCGAGCGACGGCTCCGGCAGCGTGACCACCGTCTGCGACAGCCGCAGCGCGGCCTCCAGGAGCGACCGGTCGTCTTCTGGCAGCTCGACGTTGCGCAGCCGTTGCAACACCTCCGTCGCCCCTTCCAGTCGGTCGGAGACGACAATCTCCGCGGCAGCCCGGTAGAGTTCGGCGCGTGCGTGATCGAGCGTTCCGTCCACCGCGGTCTCGAGCACGCGGGTCGCGGCGGCGCGGGTCGCCTCGTGGCTGCCGTTCTCGATCGCCGCGCGGGCGATCAGCAGGAACAGCTCCTGCCGCCCATCCGCCGACATCGGCTCGAACAGCGGGTCGAGCCGGGCGATGGCGTCCGGATCGTCGATGAAGCTCATGCGCGTCAGTGCCGCGGCGAGCCGGCGGCGGAAGTTGCCGGCGTAGACCGAGCTGCGGAACTTGCGCAGGTAGCGGCTGACCATGTGCTCGAAGGCGGTCAGGTCGTCGTCCTCGGCGGCGAGCAGGATCGCCCGGCGCAGCGCCGCCTCCTCGACGAGCGTACCCGGCGCCGTGAGCCGCGCGTCGGACAGGAAGTCCATCGCCTGGCCGCGGTCCCGACCGACGGCGAGCGCGGCCTGGGCGAGGCGCATCGAACCCAGGACCGAGCGGGCGACCTCGCTGCCCTCCAGCGAGTTGAAGTGGTGCTTGGCGTCCTCCTCGCGGCCCTCGATAAAGGCGAGCGCGCCCTTGGCGAGGGCGACGAACTCTCCCTCCAGCCAGGCATCCCCGACGACGTCGCGCACGACCGAGGGATCGCCGCCCGACAGCGCGTAGGTGACGAGGGCACGTCCGTTGGCGGGGTCGGCCCATTCGCGCGGTGCCGAGGCGCGGAAACGCTCGCCGATGCGCCGCCCCAGAACGCGCTGCGCCTGCAAGGCGGTCGACGAGCCGCGGGCGATGTCGTCTTGCAGCGCCGTCATCATGCGCACGAGCTGGAAGGGGGTCGGTCCGGGCGGGATCGGGGTGTTGTCTACCCGCGCGGGCGGCTCTTCCGCCTCGCCGTCGCGATCGCCCTCGTGATCTCCGTCGTCGTCAGCGCGTGCGCTCGCGCCGTCAACATCGCCATCGCCCTGCGCGCCATCCTCGCCTGCTTCGGCGACTTCGCGATCCGCTTGCTCTGTCGCGGCGGATGCTTCGTCGTCGCTGTCCTCGCTCGCGTCTTCGGCCGCTTCGGGGGCGACGGCCGGCTCGTCGGCGGGCAGCTCGGGTTCGAGCGCGTCCGGGTCGGCCACGTCAGCCAGCGACGCAACGTTCGGCTCAGCGTCGTCCAAAGGGATGCCATCGGCGGCCTCGCTGCTGGAAACGGACTGGGCCGGCGCGCCGTCGCCGTTCGGCGAGCGCGCGTCGGAGGACGCGACGGAGAGGTCGCGCGTGTCCGGCCCGGCGCCGGGCGTGGGAACGCGGGCGGCCAGTTCCTCGGCGGTGGCCCGGTGCGGGGGCGGCGCGTTCATCGCGTCGGAGACGGCCTCGTCGGCGGCGATCGCGGCCTGATCGGCGACCGCCGCGGCGGTGGCGATCGTGGCGATGGGCCCCCAGGGGCGCAACGGGTGCGGCCGGGGCATGAACGAGGGGCGCGGTGCGGCGGTGGCGAGCGCGCCGGGCGCGGCGCTGGGGAGCGCCGGCGCGTCGTCCGCCATGGGGCGCATCTCGCCGGCTCCGCGCGGCCGCGGCGGCGCCGGGACGGGCACCGGGATCAGCGGCACGGGCATGGTGACGGGCAGCTCGGTCCGGCGGGCGAGGTCGGCGGCGGTCTCACCGCGTTCGCGGCGCGGACGCATCATGCCGCTGGAGACGCTCTCCTCGCGCACGTCGCTCGCACCGGTCTGGACTTGGGTGACGGTGGCGCGGTCCCGCCGGTGCGCCGGCGCCTCGTAGCGCGGCCGCCGCGACGGTGCGTCGATGGCGAACCGCGGCTCGAAGTCCACCCGGTCCTTGCGCCGCCGCGGTTTCGGCGTGTCCTTGCCCAGCATTTCGGCGACGCCGGCGGCCGGTGCTTCGGCCTGGCCGACGATCTGCTCGGCGGCGCGCGCGCCGTCGCCCCGCGAGCCGGGGCGCAGGTCCATCGGCCGGCCGTCCTCCGGCGGGGCCCAGGCCATGTGGCCGGGATGCGTGCGGTTGACGCTCAGCGGGTCGGTCTCGGCCGAGGCCGGGGCGACCGCCAAGAGCTGCGTGACGATCGCGGTGCTGAGCGCCAGTCGATAGGACAGTCGGGTCACGGGGTCACCTCGGCCGGCTCGTAGAGGATCTCGATGCGGCGGTTTTCGTCCGCGAAGGGGTCGTCGGCGTTCGACAGTTCGCGGTCGGCCAGTCCCTCGACACGCGAAATGCGATCTTCGCCGACGCCGTTGGCCACCAGGGCCTGCTTGGTGGCGTAGGCGCGCTCGAAGGAGAGCAGCCAGTTGTCGGACGACCCGGAGGAGAACGGGCGCGCGTCGGTATGGCCGCGCACGACGATCTTGCCGGGCCGGTCCGCCAGCGCCTGGGCGACGCGGGCGAAGAGCTGCTCGGTCTGCCGGTTGGGCTCGGCCGAGCCGATCGCGAACATCGAGAACGGCCCGTCGTCGGTCAGCGAGATGAGGACGCTGGTGTCGCCGGCGGTGACGCCGATGTCGGCGTCGAGGTCGGACAGGGCGGCGGCGATCCCTTGCGCGGCCTGGGCGAGGCTCTGGGCGCGCGGGTCGGGGGTGTCGGGCGCCTGGTCCTGCACGGCGGGCTGGGCCCCGGCCGCCGCGGCGCTGGCGGTTTCGTCGCCATAGGCGGCGAGGACGGCCTCGGCGAGGCGCGAGCGCGGACCGACGGAGGGCGCCTGTGCGTCCTGCGGCGGATTGTTGGCGGCGATCGCGGGCTGGCCGGGGACGGCGTCGGCCGGCGCCGACTCGTGCGGCGTGTCGGGCGAGGCGGGCCCGGCGGCCTCGGTCGGCGTGCGGTCGGCGGCGTCGATGTCGGCCTGGTCGGGCACGGCGCCGGGGGTGTCGTTCGGGCCGGGGCGCACGGAACGGGCGGGCCGGGGCGAGGTCGTCTGCCAGTAGGCCGGGTCGAACGGGTCGCGCGGCTGCTGCGACATGTCGGTGTTGCCCTCGGCGCCGAGGTTGGCCTGCGGCACGTCGACCGCGACGGGGTCGTCGGGCGCGACCTCGGCCGCGGCGGAGGTCATCATGGCGTAGGGGTCGTGGAACACAGCGCCGGCGTTCTCCTGGTTGACGCCGGAGGAATCCATCCGCTTGTCGTTGCCGATCTCGACGTTGCCGCCGCCGCTGGCGCTGCCGCCGTCGCCGGGCGAGTTGGAGCCCATCGGCCGATCGCCGACCGGCTGTCCGGCCTCGTCGCCGGAGGCGGGGGGCTGGGTGTCCTTCGTCGGGTCGTTGATGCCTTGCACGTCGGTCGGCGAGGCCATGAGGTTCATCGGATTGAAGTAGTTGGCGATGGACTTCTTGATCTCCTCGTCCGTGGCGTTGACGAGCCACATGATGAGGAAGAAGGCCATCATCGCGGTCATGAAGTCGGCGTGGGCGACCTTCCAGGCGCCGCCTTTCTTCGCGTCCGCGACCTCTTCGATCCGTTTGAGGATGATGAGTTCCTGAGGATTATTCGACATCGTCCCCACCGAGTGTCCTGGCGAGCGTTTCCGCCCACGCGCCAATGGTCGTGCGAAGCGTCGTCTCGTCGACTGTGACCGCCAGCTCCGTCGCGCCCTCGATCTCCTCGAATGCGACGCCGGCCTCGCCCGAGGCTTGCTTCAGCGCATTCAGGAGCTGGCCGGACCCGCGCACGGTGAGAGATGGCGAGGCCGCCGAGCCGCCGACGAGGTCGTCCAGCATGGCGGCGAAGCGGCGCACCGCGGCGTCGCGGATCTCGCCCTCGACGATGGGCGCGAGGGCGCGGCCGAATGCGTCGGACAGGCGCTGGTGCAGCGCGTCGAACGCTTCGTTGCAGCGCGCGGCGAAGGCCTCGCCTTCCTCGCGGCACCAGGTCTGGCGCGCCTCGGCGACGGCACGCGAGGCGACGTCCCGCTCCACCTTCCGCGCAAATTCCACCGCCGCGGCCTTGTCCGCCTCGGCCTCGCGCTTGGCCTCGGCCACCGCTTCCGCGATCTGGTCCTGCAACGAGATCTGCGACCGGCCCGAGGACGTGGCGATGAACGGGGGGACGACGGCGGCGGCGGGGCGGGGTGGTCCGGGCTGCCTGGTGGCGCCGGGGGCCTGCGCGCCGCCGGTCCGCTCGGCACGGTGGGTCGGCAGCACGGTGGGGGCGGCCGCATCGACCGGGGCACCGTCCGCGTCTTCTGGCGAAGCCTGCTCGCCGAGGCCCTGCCGGCGCAGCAGCTCGCGGCGGATGTCGGCGACGTTGGGCTCGGCCTCCGCCTCGTCCGCGGCGTCGGGCGCCGCGTTCTGGGACAGGGCGGTGACCGCCTTCTTCAGGAAGACCGGGTTGAAGCGGGGGGTCTCCTTCACGGCCGGCGGGGCGGTCTTGGACGCCCCGCTGTCGCGGAGCGTCGGGAGGGTGTCGGCGAAGGAGCGCATCATGCCGCCTCAGCCTGCATCAGCCACTGGCGCAGCAGCTTGGCGGTCTTGAGCGAGTCGTACTCGACGACCTGCTCCAGGCGCTTCTGCGGCGACTTGTGGGCGCTGGCCTTCAACTCTTCGATGAAGTTGCGCTCTTCGTCCTCGTCGGTGGGTCTGCGCTCGGCGCCGTCGTCGGACTGGGTCTCCAGGAGCTGCGTCATCGCCGGTGCGTCGTTGCGGGCGGTGAGGGCGCGGATCGCCGGGCGCAGGCCGAACCAGATCAGCAGGATCGCCACGATGAGGATGATCGCCGCGTTGACCACCGTGCCGAGCTGACGGTTGAGGATCGCCAGGAACCCTTCCGCCTCGAGCGGTTCGAGCAGGTCGCTCTCCGGCGCGAACGGGATCGTCGCCACCTTCAATTCGTCCCCACGGTCGACCGAGAGGCCCGCCGCGGTCGCCACCAGCGCCTGGATGTCGGCGATCTGCGCCTCCACCGTCGGCCCGTTCTCGATGGCCGCGTTGGCCGCCAGACGGTCCTGGTTGACGAGCACCGCGATGGAGAGCTTCTCGATGGCGAAGCCGTCGCGCACCCGCTCCACACGGCGGCTGGAGATCTCGTAGTTGGTCAGCTCCTCGCGGCGGCTCTGGTCTTCCGTCGCATCGGCGCCCCCGGCGGTCGGCAGCTCTTCCTGGGGAATGTTCTGCTGCACGGTGACCGGCTGGTCGATGTTGCGGTTGCGGGCCGACTGCTCTTCCTTGACCGTGCGGACCGACCGTTCGACCCGGCTTTCGGGGTCGTAGATCGTCTCCGCCTCGGTCGTCTTGTCGATGTTGAGCTGCGAGGTGACCGAGACGGTGAAGTTCTGCACGCCCAGGAACGGCACCAGGGTCTTGCGGATCTGCTCTTCCAGGCCCGAGTTGGTGTCCTTCTGCAGTCGCGCCAGGCGCCCGGTGGATTGGTTGGCCGGGTCGTCGCCCGAGGCGAGCACGGCGCCGCGCGTGTCGAGCACCGTGACCGAGCCGATCTCCATCGACGGGATCGCACCGGCGACGAGGTGCCGGATCGCATCGGCGGAGGCGTCGCCCTTGGCGCCGTCGGTCCGGATCACGACCGAGGCGGACGCGGGCCGCTGCTGGCGGCGGAACGAGCCGCGGTCGGACATGACGAGGTGGACGCGCGCGGCGGTGACGCCCTGCATCTCCTGGATGGTGCGGGCAAGCTCGCCCTCCAGCGCCCGGACGCGGGTGACCTCCTGCATGAAGGAGGTGAGGCCGAAGGAGCTCATGTCGTCGAAGAGCTCGTAGCCGGCGTTGGGGGAGCGGGGCAGGCCGTTTTCGGCGAGCATCATCCGGGCGGTCGCGGTGTCGGCGTAGTTCACCAGCACGGCGCTGCCATCGGGCGAGACGTCGTAGCTGATGTTCGCGCCCGACAGCACGTTGCCGATGCGTGTGATGTCCTCCCGATCGAGGCCGGTATAAAGGATCTCACGTTGAGGCTTGGCGAGATAACTCGCGCCGACCCCCACGACGACGAGCGTCGCGATGGCGATGGCGGCGAGGGCGGCAAGGCGTCTGGGTCCCAACTCCCGCAAGTTGGTGAGCACCCGATCGACGTGTTCGCGGCCGGTCATCGGCCCTCCTCATGGCGATAACAGATTGCTGAACGTGACGGCCGGCGCGAAAACATCCGCACGATCCGGGCCGTTGCAGGGTCAATGTGGCTGATATGCCTGTCGCGTATCTTGCGGCGGGGGGAGTGGCCCCGGCGCAGCGTCCGGGCGGCGCGGCCGGGTGTGGTTCTCCGGCACCAGGGGGCGGGCGGGCCGCGACGAGGGCGCACCGGGCCAGGGGCCGAGCCGGCATGGGTCGCGCGGTAGCGGCGGGGGAGATCTCATCCCGGCGGTCTCACGGCCTCGCGCCGATCTGGCGGGCCGGGGGACGGGCGTGGAGGGGGTGGACCGCGCGAGAGGCCCCGCGCGGTCCGGGTCGTGGGGACGCTTAGCGGAAGAGCGCCAGGACGTTCTGCGCCGCCGCGTTGGCGATCGACAGCGACTCCACCGAGAGCTGCTGCTGGGTCTGCAGCGCACGCAGCTTGGTCGATTCCTCTTCCATGTTGGCGTCGATCAGGGCGCCCACAGCACGCTCGTTGGCGTCCATCAGGGCGTCCACGAAGGTCGACTGGCTCTCGGCACGGGCGAGGTTCACACCCACCGTGTTCTGCGCCGAGATGGTGTCCGTCAGCGCCGCGTCGACGAGGCTGATGAACTGCTCCAGACGCTGCAGGTCGTCGATCGAGTCGGTCAGCGCGCTGATGTCGACGTCGAGGACGGTGACCGTGGCGTCAGCGGCCAGCACGGACGGGCCGGTCGTGGCGGCGACACCGCGGGCCTGGTCGAGGATACCGATCTTCGAGGCGGCCGTGGCGTGGTCGTCGGTCAGCGTCAGGTTGGAGATGTCGAGGTCGATCGTGGAGATCGAGATCCCGGCAGAGGAACGCTCGAAGGAGGCGACCACCGCCTTCGTGGCGTTCCAGGACGCCGCCGAGGAATCAACGGCCAGGAAGTTCTGCTCGTTGATGACCGAGGCGCCGGCCTTGTTCTGCATGTCGGTGAGAAGGCCGTCGATTTCGACCTGCACGTTGGTCCGGTCGACGCCCGGCTGACGCGCCGACACCAGGAGTTCCTTCATCTTCTGAAGGCTCTCGCGGGTCGATTCCAGGCCGTTGTACATGACGTCGAGGGTCGAGCGGCCGATGGCCAGCGCGTCCTTGACCGACGACAGCGCGCCGTTGTCGGACGCGGTCGTGGTGGCGATCGCCCAATAGGCCGCCGAGTCCTGGGCCTGGGCGATGCGCAGACCGGTCGAGACCCGGTTATTGGTCGTGTTGAGCGAGGAGTTGATCTGGTTGAGGGTCTGCAGCGCGACCATGGCCGCGGTGTTCGTGAGTAGGCTCGTCATCGTCTTTCCTTTGATCGAGTGAGAAAGACATGCCGACGATCGGCTGGAGCAGGGCGGAAGCATTCCTTTGGCAAAGGCGGCGCACGCGCCGTGTTACGGGCGAATGGGACGCCCGACCAACCTGCAGCCGCTGTCTATCTACGCCTGGACGCTGACGCGGGACTGGCCGCGCCCGGTGCCCCCGGCGCCCGCCTCGTAAACGAAGAAAGGCCGCACCCCGGCGGGGTGCGGCCTCTGAAACGTCACGTGGGAGCCGCGCCTTAGCGGAAGAGGGCGAGGACGTTCTGCGCCGAGGCGTTGGCGATGGAGAGCGATTCGACCGAGAGCTGCTGCTGAGTCTGCAACGCACGCAGCTTGGTGGATTCTTCCTCCATGTTGGCGTCGATCAGCGAGCCGACGGCGCGATCGTTGGCATCCATCAGCGCATCGACGAACGTCTTCTGCGACTCGGCGCGGGCGAGGTTCACACCGACCGTGTTCTGCGCGGCGATCACCTCGACCAGCGCCTGATCGACCGAATCGATCATCTCCTCCAGTTCGGCAAGGTCGGCCACCGAATCGGTCACGGCGGCCACCAGCGGGGCGAGCCCGTCGATCTGGTAGGTGTTGCCCGACCCGTAGACGTTGCCGGCCGAGTCGGTGGTGCGATCCTTGTCGAGGATGCCCCCCTCGCCATCAACGCCAGAGTCGGTGTCGACGAGGATGATCGAGGAGATGTCGAGGTCGATGGTGGAAATGGAGATCCCGGCGGCCGAACGCTCGAACGAGGCCACGACGGCCTTCGTGGCGTTGTAGGTGTCCATGTCGACTTCGAGGAAGTTCTGCTCGTTGATCACCGAGGCGCCGGCCTTGTTGGCCATGTCGGTGATGAGGCCGGCGAGCTCGACCGAGACGTTGGTGCGGTTGACGCCCGGCTGCCGCGCCGAGACCATCAGCTCCTTCATCTTCTGTAGGCTGTCGCGCGTGGTTTCGAGGCCGTTGTAGACGACGTCGAGCGTCGAGATGCCGATCGAGAGCGCGTCGGTGACGGCGCCGAGGGCCCCATTGTCGGACGCCGTGGTGGTCGCGATCGCCCAATAGGCGGCCGAGTCCTGGGCCTGGGCGATGCGCAGGCCGGTCGAGACACGGTTGTTCGTCGTGTTGAGCGATGAGTTGATCTGGTTGAGGGTCTGCAGCGCGACCATGGCCGCGGTGTTCGTGAGTAGGCTCGTCATCGTCTTTCCTTTGACTACGTGAGAAAGACATGCCGACGCTCGGCGTTGGCAGGGCGGCCTCATACCTTTGGACACACGGCAGACCCCGTGCGGGGCGCGCGTCGAACCAACCTGCTGTGAGCGTAGTGCTAGGTCACGACGCTGGGCCGGGCCTGGGATACGGTGAGGGGATACTGGTCGGACATCGAAAATGAATCAAAAAAGCCGCGCTCCCGGTGTGGGAGCGCGGCTCTGTCGTGCGATCGAGGGTGATTAGCGGAAGAGGGCGAGGACGTTCTGCGCCGAGGCGTTGGCGATGGAGAGCGACTCGACCGAGAGCTGCTGCTGGGTCTGCAGCGCGCGCAGCTTGGTGGACTCTTCCTCCATGTTGGCGTCGATCAGCGCACCGACGGCGCGCTCGTTGGCGTCCATCAGCGCGGAGATGAAGGTCTGCTGGCTCTCGGCGCGGGCGAGGTTCACACCCACCGTGTTCTGAGCGGAGATGACGTCCACCAACACCGCGTCGACACCGGAGATGAAGCCCTCCAGGATGGTGAGATCGGCCGCCGAATCGGTCAGATCGCCGATCGGGGCGACGTCCACCGGACCCGCCGCCACATAGGAGCGCAGCGCCATGATGCCGTCGTGCGTGTCGCCGCCCGAGTCGGTGACCTGGGCGATGCCGGCCGCCGCACGATCCTTGTCGAGGAGGCCGTCGTGCCCGTCGTCGCTGGAGTCGGCATCGACGAGGATCACGTTGGTGATGTCGAGGTCGATGGTCGACAGCGAGATTCCGGAGGCGGCACGCTCGAACGAGGCGACCACGGCCTTGGTGGCGTTGTAGTCGGCGGCATCGGTGTCGACGGAGAGGAAGTTCTGCTCGTTGATGACCGAGGCGCCGGCCTTGTTCACCATGTCGGTGATGAGGCCGTCGATTTCGACCTGCACGTTCTGGCGGTCGACGCCCGGCTGGCGTGCGGAGACCAGAAGCTCCTTCAGCTTCTGCAACGACTCGCGCGTCGATTCGAGGCCGTTGTAGACGACGTCCAGCGTCGACTTGCCGATGGCCAGCGCGTCGTTGACGGTGCCGAGGGCGCCGTTGTCGGAGTCGGTGGTGGTGGCGATCGCCCAGTAGGCGGCCGAGTCGGACGCCTGGGCGATGCGCAGGCCCGTCGACACACGGTTGTTCGTCGTATTGAGCGACGAGTTGATCTGGTTGAGGGTCTGGAGCGCGACCATCGCCGCGGTGTTGGTAAGAAGGCTCGTCATCGTCTTTCCTTTGCGTTCGAGAAAAGACATGCCGACGGTCGGCGGGGGCAGGGCGGCTTCATGCCTTTGGGGATCGCGGCGCGCGTGCGCGGGGGCGGTGCGTCCGTCCAACCTGCTGCGCGGGAAGACTTAAGCGCTCTTGCTGGTGCCGGCCTTGAGCATGTCTGGGGCGGCGCGGGGCCGCGTCAGTGTGGGGCAAACGCAAAGGGCCGCGCCTCGCGGGTGAGGCACGGCCCTCGCTGCGCTCAGGGGACGCCCTTACTGGAAGAGGGCGAGAACGTTCTGCGCGGAGGCGTTGGCGATGGCCAGCGACTCGACCGAGAGCTGCTGCTGGGTCTGCAGCGCGCGCAGCTTGGTCGATTCCTCCTCCATGTTGGCGTCGATCAGGGCGCCGACGGCGCGCTCGTTGGCATCCATCAGCGCGGCGACGAACGTCTCCTGGCTCTCGGCACGGGCGAGGTTCACACCCACGGTATTCTGCGCCGAGATCACCTCGGTCAGCGCATTGTCGACCGCGGTGATGATGTTCTCCAAGAGGGCGAGGTCGTCCACCGAGTCGGTGATGTTGCTGATCGTCGTGCCGGCGAGGCTGAGGATCGAGTTGGCGAACTGCTGCGGGCCGGCGGCGCCGATGGTGCGCGTCTGGTCGAGGATGCCGGCGGTGGCGCCGGTGTCGACCATGATGAGGCTGGCGATGTCGAGGTCGATCGTGGAGATCGCGATGCCGGCCGACGAGCGCTCGAATGAGGCGACGATGGCCTTGATCGTGTTGCCGGTGGAATCGGCCTCGAGGAAGTTCTGCTCGTTGATGACCGCCGCGCCGGCCTTGTTCACCATGTCGGTGATCAGACCGTCGACCTCGGTCTGGATATTGGCGCGATTGACGCCCGGCTGGCGACCCGAGACCAGAAGTTCCTTGAGCTTCTGCAGCGAGTCGCGATTGCTCTCGAGGCCGCTGTAGGCGACATCGAGCGTGGACTTGCCGATCGCCAGTGCGTCACGCACGGCCGACAGGGCGCCGTTGTCGGAGTCGGTTGTGGTGGCGATCGCCCAATAGGCCGCGGAATCGGCCGCTTGCGCGATGCGCAGGCCCGTCGACACGCGGTTGTTGGTCGTGTTGAGCGACCTGTTGATTTGATTGAGAGTCTGAAGCGCGACCATCGCCGCGGTATTGGTCAGGAGGCTCGTCATCGTCTTTCCTCGTGAAGCTCTGGAAAAGACATGCCGCGGGGCCGGCTCGGGCAGGGCGGCGTCATGCCTTTGGCTTCGGTGAGGATCCGAGACGGGCGATCGCCCGACCAACCTGCTTGAGCCTTTTCATACCGGCGTCGGCTTGCACGGATCTGACCAGGCGCGCACCTGTGGCGACCGTCTGCCGACAATCGCACAGTTGCGTGAACCCAAGCTGGCATTGTGTCGAACGCGCCGCACCGGGGCGCGTCCGACGATAAAAAACACCTATCGGAAGAGTTGCAGCATCGTCGACAGCGAGGAGTTGGAAATCGCCAGCGCCTCGATGGCGAGCTGCTGGCGCACCAGCAAGGCCTCCTGCTTGGCGGCCTCCGCCTCGAGGTCGGCGCCGACGAGGGTGTTGAGCGCCTCCTCGCGCGCGCTCGCCATCGCGCTCACCATGGCCCCGTGCGATTCCACCTGGTTGATTGCCGCGCCCACCATCGCCCCGGCGTCGGTCACGTCGCTCATCGCCGCGTCGACGATGGCGATCAGGTCGTCGATGGTCTGGATGTCGCCGGCCGCGTCGGTGAGGGCGGAGACGTCGATGGCGAGGACGGTGGAGGTGGTGCCGTTCACCGTGCGCGATTCCTCCAGGATGCCGACGTCCGCGTTGGCGTTGAGGAGGGCGACGCCGCGCACGTCGAGGTCGATCTCGCTGACCGTGGTGGAGCCGCCCGAGCTGTGGACGTTGGCCACGAACGACTTCACCGCCTGGTAGCTGCCCGAGGCGCTCTGGTTGAGGATCTCCACGTTGCCGACGTCGGCCTGCGTGGCCGTGGCCTGGAGGGTGGAGATCAGGCCGTCGATCTCGGTCTGGAGGGTCGCACGGTCGGCGCCGTTGGCCCGCGCGAGGACGAGGTTGTCGCGGATGTCCTGCAACGTTCCGTTGGCCGACGTGAGGCCGGCGGAGGCCGCGCTCAGCGTCGCGTCGGCCACCCCGAGCTGCTCGGTGATCGTGGAGGACATCGAGATGTCGTTCTCCAGCGTGCGGGCGATGGCCCACAGCGCCGCGCCGTCGCTGGCGGTGTTGATGCGCCGGCTGGTGGCGATGCGCTCGGAGGTGGTCTCCAGCGCGGAATTGATCTCGCGCAACGTGGAGAGCGCGCTGACGTTGGAATAGATGGTCGTCATAACCTGCATCCTGCTTCGTTCTGTCCCGAGCCGATTCGTCCGAGTTCGCTCGCCCTGCCGCCGCCTACCGGAATTCGCCCAGCGTCTCCTCCAGCCGCGTCCGCGTGGCGACGAGGCCGGCGAGGGCTTCGGCGTAGCGGACGCGGTGGGCATTGAGGTTGCGCAATTCTTCCAGGACACCTGGCGCCACGGCGATGGCCGTGCCGCACGCGGACGTGCCCCGCCGGGCGAGCGGGGTCGGCAGGTCCCGTGTGATGGGGGCGGCGTTGTCGTTGGCCGCCGACATGGCCAGCAACGGGCCGGGGGGATGAAAGCGTCTCATCGCGAAGCTTCCTCTACTCGATACATTGGAGGCTGACCGACGCACGATGGGCAGTGCGGCGGCGAGGGCAAAGCCGAACTCGGTACGAACCGACCCGCCGTCATGGCGCACCGGGGACAGATGCCGGGACCCACACGGCCCGGCTCCTACTACCAAACGCGAATCCCCTCGTTCGAGCCTGCCGCGGACCGCGAAAAACCGCCGATTCGCGTCGCTTTCAGTTTTCGCGTAGCGGCGCGCCCCCGCCGCGTCGCCGATTCCCCGGCCGGGCGCGAGGTCAGAACCGGTAGGAGCGCTCGGAGCGGTCGCACACCACCGCGTCGAACCCGTCGCGGGCCGCGGGCGTGGCGGAGTGCGGCTCGCCCACCGCGCCGGCCCAGCGGCCGAGAGCGCTGCGCATCGCCCGGAGCGCGCCCGCGCCGACATGGCGGCCGACGGTGTCGCGCTCCGGGCACGGCTCGTCGAGGCCGTCGTCGGCCGGGGACCAGGTGCAATCGTCGATCCGTGTCATGCGCGGTGCCTCCCGTCGGTTGCGCGGCTGGGGTGCCCCGCGGCGCGTCCCCACCGCCCTCGATCCACGAACTAGCGCGTCGCCCGGCGGCCGGCAGGCGAGGGGCCACGAATATCAGCTTCGCGAAAGCCTTCGCGCGGACACAAAAAAAGGGCCGCCCGAGGGCGACCCTTTCCTTCGAGTGTGAAGGATTTTAGCGGAAGAGGCCGAGAATCGACGCGCTCTGCGAGTTGGCGATCGACAGCGACTCGATGGCGAGCTGCTGCTGCGTCTGCAGGGCGCGAAGCTTCGTGGACTCTTGCTCCATGTTGGCGTCCACCAGATCGCCGATGGCGACCGTGCGGGCGTCGATCATGGAGTTCAGGTAGTTCTCGGCCGACTCGAGAGCCGACAGAGCAGCACCCGCTTCCTGAGCACCGGAGATCGCCGCGGCGATGGCTCCGTCCACAATGCCGAGATACGGGTCGATCGTCGCCGCGGCATTGGCGTCGGTCAGCGCGCTGATCGTGGTGCCGCTGAGCGAGTTGATCGTGGTCGCACCCGGGTTGAGGATACCGTTCGTGGTCGTGTCGTCGGTCAGGATGAACTTGTCCGTATCGACGGTGATCGATCCGAACGAGGTGGTCGCGGAGTGGTTGACCGAGGTCAGGTAGGTGATGTCGCTGTTCGTGGCCGGGTCTTCGGTGAACAGCGTCACACCGTCCATCGGTTCCGTCGCGGCGAGAGCGACGAGACGGCTGACGATGCCGTTGATCTCGCTCTGGATCGAGGTGCGGTCAGTGCCGGCCTGACGTGCCGTGGTGAGCAGCGTCTGGAGGTCCTGAAGTTCCGTCACCGTCGCTTCCATGGTCGCTTCGACGGTCCCCATCAGCGCCTTGCCGACACCGAGCGAGTCGCGCAGCGCCTCGTCGATGGCGTTCTCCGACCGCGCCGTGGTCGCAAGCTTCCAATAGGTCGCATTGTCGGCCGCGGAGTTCACGCGCAGGCCCGTCCCGATCCGCTCGTTGGTCTTCTCGAGCGAGGCGTTGACGGTCTGCAGGTTCCGAAGGGCGGAGATGGCACCGGCGTTGGTGAGAATGCTGGTCATTGTTTCGTCCTCTACGCAATACAAACTGAGGTGAAACATGCCGTACTGGCTCGCAGGGTGGACCTCATGTCATTGGCGGGCTTGACTGTTTGCGCCGCCAACCTGCGCACACCCACTGTATAGGCGAGCGACCTTTCTCGAAGCTGGGTAAATTTGGGATCGCGTAAAGCTATTTCTGTGTTGCGTTCGCCATGGGCGCACCGCGTGGCTCACGCAAGCGGCCGGGCGTCCCAGGCGGGGCGACCCTGCGTCCCGGGAACGCCAGCGCGCGGCCGGCGGTTGGCCCTGCGATCGGCGCCCGCCGCGGGCGCCACAGGAAGGAGCCAACATGACCCGTTTCCAAGGCAAGACCGTGATCGTCACCGGCGCCGGGTCCGGCATCGGCGCGGCGACGGTCGAGCGGTTCGCGAAGGAGGGCGCCAACGTCGTTCTCGTCGGCCGCACGGAACGCAAGCTGGAGAGCGTGCAGGCCGGCCTCGCCGGGGCGCCCTCGCTGGTCGTCGTCGCCGACATCTCCGACTGGGACGACGCGCAGCGCATGGTGAAGACGACGCTGGAGACCTTCGGCGCGGTCGACGTCCTGGTGAACAACGCCGGCGTCGCCACCATGGGCATGATCGACCAGATCGACATCGACGAGTACCGCAAGGCGATGGCGATCGACGTCGACGGTGTGTTCTACGCCACGCGCGCCGCCTGGGCCTCGCTCAAGGCCTCGAAGGGCAACGTGGTCAACACGTCGTCCGTCTCGGGCCTGGGCGGAGACTGGGGCATGTTCGCCTACAACGCGGCCAAGGGTGCGGTCTCCAACATGACGCGTGCGCTCGCCCTCGACGCCAGCCGCAGCGGCGTGCGCGTGAACGCCGTGGCACCCACGCTGACGATGACCGACATGGCCGACGACCTGCGCCGCGACAAGGAGAAGATGGGCAAGTTCGCCGAGCGCATCCCGCTGGGCCGCGGCGCGGAGCCGGCGGAAGTGGCGGCGGTGATCACCTTCCTGGCGTCGGCAGACGCCGGCTTCGTCAACGGTGTCGTCCTGCCCGTGGACGGCGGCCTGTCGGCCTCCAACGGCCAGCCGCCGCTGGGGTGAGTGCGGGGGCCGCGGGGCGCTGGTCCGACCCCGCGGCCCAGCCTACACGAAGGAGCGCACCAGCGAGCCGACGATGAGGTTCCACCCGTCGATCAGGACGAAGAACAGGATCTTGAACGGCAGCGCGATCACCGTGGGCGGCATCATCATCATGCCCATCGACATGATGAGCGTTGCGACGATGAGGTCGATCACCAGGAACGGCAGAAGCACCAGGAAGCCGATCTCGAAGCCGCGGCGCAGCTCGGAGATCATGAAGGCCGGCACCAGTGTGCGCAGCTCCGTCACCTTCTCAGATGTCGGCGACACGCCGGCGAGGTCGGCGAAGAGCTCCAGGTCGCGCGCGCGAACGTGTTGCAGCATGAACTCGCGAAACGGCTCGGTGACGCGGGTGTAGGCCTCCTCCTCGGAGATCTCGTTCTGCGTCAGCGGCTTGACGCCGTCCTCCCAGGCCCGGTCGAACACCGGACCCATGACGTAGAAGGTCATGAAGAGGGCCAGCGAGATGACCACCACGTTGGCCGGCGTCGTCTGCAGGCCGAGGCCGGTGCGCAGGAACGACAGCGCCACGATCATCCGCGTGAAACTCGTCACCATGATGAGGAGTCCGGGCGCCAGCGACAGGATCGTGATGAGCGCGACGAACTGGATGATGCGGCCCGAGGCCGAGCCGCCACCGGCCGGCAAGAGCTCCGACAGGTCGAGCTGCTGGGCGGCGGCGGCGCCGGCGACGAGGACGAGCGGGGTCGCCATCATGGCGGCGATAAGCACATGACGCGCAAGGCGGAAAGTCATTTTCCGGTACCAATCCTTATTGGAGGACCATGGTCTCGATCAGGAGTTCGTTGACCGTGCCGCTGGAGGCGGCGCGGACGCGCTCGTTGAGGTCGTCGCGCAGGTGGTTGTAGGCCGAGGCGCCGATCAGCTCGCCCAGCGACACCGTGCGCAGGAAGGCGATGAGGTCGGTGGAGAGCGTCGCCTTCATGCGCTCCACGTCCTCCACCGCGGCGACGTCGAACACCATCGCCGTTTCGAGGCGGATGCGCGCGCCGGGCGGCGAGGCGAGGTTGGTGATCATCGGCTGAAGCCGCGTCACCGTCGTCTCCTTGCTCCAGGCGAGGGCCGGCTTTTCGACCGGGGCCTCGTTGGCGCGCTTGGTGGCGACGGTGGCGATGGTGTCCACCTGCATCATTCCGAGGCCCGCGCCCGCGGCGCCGCCCATCAGCGTGACGACAACGGCGGCGAGGATCGTCCCCATCATGCCGCCTTTTTTCTTGCCGTCGTCAGTCGCCAGTTCATCTGCCGTGACGTCGTCTTCCATCAGAAGGGCACCACTCTGTCGTAGATCTGCTGACCCCAGTTGGGGGATTGGACCTCGCTCTGGCGGCCGCGGCCGCCGTAGGAGATGCGGGCCTCGGCAATGCGCTCGTAGTCCACGGTGTTGAGCCGGGTGACGTCGAGCGGGTTGACGATCCCGGCGACGGTCAGCTCGCGAAGCTCGTCGTTGACGCGGATCTCCTGGCTGCCGGAGATGAAGATGTTGCCGTTGGGCAGCACCTCCTTCACCACCACCGCCACCCGCAGGCGCAACTTCTCGGAACGGTCGATCGCGCCCGTGCCCTTGTAGTTGGACGTGGAGCCGACGCCGCCGATGAGGGCGGCCGAGGCCGACCCCTCCGGCCCGTCGAAGCCCTGGCCGGTCACGTCGAGGCCGAAGTCGAGGTCGGCGTCGGACTCGCGGGTGCGCTCGGATTCATTGTCGAACGAGGCGCGGTCGTCGAGCTGGATCACCACGGTGAGCGTGTCGCCCACGTTGCTGGCGCGCACGTCGGTCAGCAGCTCGCGCGTGCGCCGGCCGTAAAGCGAGGTCGGATCGCCCAGCCCCGCGACCTCGATCGCGCTGGACATCGGCACCCGCGTCGCCTCGAGGCCGGAGCCGACCGGGGTGAGCGGCGGCTTCACCATCGGCGTGCCGTCCGCGCACCCGGCGAGCGTGATCGCCGTGGCGCCGAAGAGGATGGCGCGTCTCACGATGGCATCCCCTCGATATCGTCGCGCGACAGGCCGGCCATGATCGCGGCGATGCGCGCGGCCTTGGCGGCCTCCATCTCGTTGAGGATGGCGCTGGCGGTGCGCGGCGAGACCTTGGCGATCACCGCCGCGGCCTGCAGCTCGTGCATTTCGGCGAGCTGGGCGGAGGCCGCGTCGGGCCGCATGCCGGCGTAGATCGCGACGAGGTTCTCCTCGGCGAGCTTGAGGAACTTCTCGCGGCGCGACAGCCAGCTCTCGTACTCCTGGCGCTTGGCCTCCAGCGCCTGGAGGCGGGCGTTCACCTGGTCCTCGGCCTCTTGCAGGCGGGCGAGCTTGCGGGCGAAGCGGGCGTCGCCGGCCTCGTCGGCGAGGTTGGTGCAGTAGGCGGCGGCGGCCGAGTCCTGCGCGCGCGCACCGGGGGCGGCGAAGGGGGTGGCGAGGAGGGCGATCGCCAGCGCCACCGCACTGGCTCCGTGGGTCAGGGGATGGGTCATTGGACGATCAGCTCCGCTTGAAGGGCGCCTGCGGTCTTGATGGTTTGAAGGATCGAGATGATGTCCGTCGGCTTGAGGCCGATGCGGTTGAGGCCGTGCACCAGCGTCTGGAGATCGGTGCCGTCGACGATGGCGATCTTGCCGCCTTCCTCTTCGGCCGAGACGAAGGTGTTGGGCTCGACCGCGGTCTCGCCGTAGGAGAACGGATCGGGCTGCACGACGGTCGGGCTCTCGGCGACGCGCAGGGTCAGGTTGCCGTGCGCGAGGGCGACGGTGGAGACCCGCACGTTGGCGCCGATGACGACGGTGCCGGTCGCCTGGTCGACGACCACGCGGGCCGGCGCGTCGGTCTGCACCGCGAGTTGGCCGATCTCGGCGAGGAAGCGCGTGGCGCCGACGCTGGCGGGCTTGTTGAGGACGACGGTCCGCAGGTCCCGCTCGGCGGCGATGCGCGCACCCCAGCGGCGCTGCGTGTACTCGTTGATGGCGTCGGCGATCTTGGCGGCGGTGCGATAATCGGGGTTGTTGAGCTCCAGCACCAGCTTGTCGATGCCGACGAGCGTGCCCGGAACCCGCCGCTCCACCAGCGCGCCGTTGGGCACGCGCCCGGCGGTGGCGACGCCTTGGGTCAGCTGCGCCGCCTCACCCTCGACGTTGACGCCGGAGGTCTGCACCTGGCCCTGCGCCACGGCGTAGACTTGGCCGTCGCCGCCCGTCAGCGGGGTGACGACGAGCGTGCCGCCGCGCAGCGACGTAGCGTCGCCGATCGAGGAGACCGCGACGTCGATCCGCGAGCCGACGCCGACGAAGGGCGGCAACGTGGCGGTGACGGTGACGGCGGCGACGTTCTGCGCGCGCAGCGGCACGCCGCGCACCGCGACTCCCATCCGGTCGAGCATGGATTTCAGCGCCTGCTCGGTGAAGGGGGCGTTGCGCAGCGTGTCGCCGGTCCCTTGCAGGCCGATGACGAGGCCGTAGCCGATCAGCTGGTTGTCGCGCACGCCCTGGACGGTGGTGATGTCCTTGATGCGCGAGCCGTCCGCGGCGCCGGGAGCGCCTGCGGTCAGCACGAGCGCCAGCACCGCGGCGAAGAGGGTGAGGAGGCGCGTCATGGGGCCGACACCTCGATCGCGCCGTCCATGCCGACCACGCCGGAGATGATCCGGTTGGAATCGAGGTTGCGGGCCCGCACGATATCGCCGGCGCCGCCGTCGTCCTGGGGCAGGACGGTGGTCGTGATGGTGAGGTTGCCCATGCGGAAACGCGCCTCGGTGGGCGTGCCGCGGAAGACCAGCTTGGCGCTCTGGAAAGCGTTGAGCGGGATGGGCTTGCCGGCACGCAGGGTGCGCCGCGCCTGCCGCCCGAGGGCGAGCGACGGGTCGGTCAGCACCGCCAGCGGGCGGTTGGGATCGAAGTAGAAGTGCTTTTCCGTCAGCATCTCCGGCGAGACGACCTCGCCGCGATTGATGGTGACGGCCGGCACCGGCAGCAGGCCGCCGGACTGGTCCGTGGCCGCCGCCGGCGTGAAGGCGAGGGCGAGCGCCAGCGCGGCGCCGCCGATCGGGAGAAGCGTCCGCGCGGCGATCATCAGCGAATGCCCTTGGCGACGGTGGAGGCCATCTCGTCGGCGGTCTGGATCACCTTGGAGTTCATTTCGTAGGCGCGCTGGGCCGAGATCAGTTCGGTGATCTCCTTCACCGCGTCCACGTTGGAGGCCTCGAGGTACCCCTGCTGCACCGCGCCGAAGCCGTCCTCGCCGGGGAAGCCGAGCGTCGGCTGGCCGGAGGCCGGCGTCTCGCGGAAGAGGTTGTCGCCCAGCGCGTAGAGGCCCGCGTCGTTGGCGAAGGTCGCCACGCTGATCTGCCCCAGCAGCTGCGGGTCGACCTGGTTGTGCAGGTGCGCGTAGACCTCGCCCGACTGGTTGATGATGACCTTGACCGTCTCCTGCGGCACGGTGATGCCGGGATCCACCTGGTAGCCGTCGAGGGTGATGATCTCGCCGTCGGGGCCGAGATTGAAGGAGCCGGCGCGGGTGTAGAGCGTCTCGCCGTCCGGGCCGGTGATCTGGAACCAGCCGCGGCCGTTGATGGCGACGTCGAGCGGGTTGCTGGTCTGCTTCAGCGAACCCTGTTCGTGCAGGTTGCGCACCGCGATGGTGCGCACGCCCAGGCCGATGCGCGCGCCTTCCGGCACCGGCAGCTCGCCGCCGCGGTTGGGTACGCCCTGGGCACGGTCGGTCTGGTAGAGCAGGTCGGCGAACTCGGCGCGCGAGCGCTTGAAGCCGGTCGTGTTGATGTTCGCCACGTTGTTGGCGATCACCTCGAGGTTCGTCTGCTGTGCGCTCATGCCGGTCGCGGCGATGGCGAGAGCCTTCATGGCGGCGCTCCTTCAAATGCGTGGCGAATGGGGGAATGGGCCGCCGGGCGGTCCCGGCGGATCCTGGCTGCGAAATCGAGGCGCGCCGGGCGGCCTAGATCTGCATCCGAGCGATTTCCTGGTAGGCGGAGACCACGCGGTCGCGCACGGCCACCGCCGCCCGCAGGTGCTCCTCGGCCGACATCAGCGACTGGACGACCTCCTGCACGGAGCTGTCGCCGCTGACACCGGAGATCGCCGCCGCCTCGCCGGCGCGCATCGCGTCGCGCGCGTTGGTGGCGATCTTGGCGAACATCGATTCGAAGCTGTCGCCGACGGTGGCGCCGCCGCCGGTCGGATCGATCGGGCGGACGCCGGTTTCGGCGCCGCCGATGGGGGAGACGTTCATCATGAGCCGCTCCTCAGGAGGTCAATGGTCTGGTTGATCATCGAGCGGGCACGCTTCATCATCTGGAGGTTGGCCTCGTAGGAGAGGTTGGCCTCGCGCATGTCCGCCATCTCGGTCAGAAGGTTCACGTTCGGCCGCTTGACGTTGCCGTCCGCGTCCGCCGCCGGGTGGTTGGGGTCGTGCTCCAGGACGAAGGGGGCATCGTCCAGCGCGGTCTTCTTCACCCGGACCGACAGCGCGCCGATGTCGCGGTCGAGCTCGGCGCCGAAGACGATCGTCTTGCGCTGGTAGGGGTCCGCCCCCGGCGTGGCGCCGGTGGATTGCACGTTGGCGATGTTTTCCGACACGACGCGCAGCCGGTATGACTGCGCTTCGAGGCCGGCGCCCGACAGGCGGGACACCATGGCCAGCGGATCGGCACCGCCCGTCATCGGAAGCTCACCGAGGTGAGCAGCATGCGATGGAACGTGCCCATCACCTGCAACGAGAGCTGATGGTCGCGGGCGGTCTCGTCCGCCATCATCAGCTGCTCGTCCAACGAGACGTTGTTGGCCGAGTGTTTCATGTCCCACCCGTCCTGGCGGGAGAGGTCGCCGGCGCTGAGGCGGGTCGGCGAGATGGTCATGTGATCGCGACGCGTCGCAGCCATCTGAAGCTGCGTCTTGTCGCTCTTGGCGACGAAGGAGTCGATGTCGCGCGCCTTGTAGCCGGGGGTGTTCGAGTTCGCGATATTGCCAGCGATCGCGGCCTGCCGGACGGTGGCCCAGTTGGCTTTGCGGCTGGCGAGGTCCATCACGTACAGCGGCCCAATCGCCGCGGATGCTTGGGGGATGGCTCCAACGGTCATGGTCGGATTCGGGGCTCCGTTCATCAAGGAACGGGGGCACCGTACGGATAGCTGCTTGTGCGGGGCTGGATGGGCGCTAGCAGCTATGCCGCGATCGGCGGAAATCACGGCGTCGCCGGCGGCCGGCCGCGGGCCGGCCCGCGGTCAGAGCGGGCGGATCACCCGGCAGGGGCTGCCCGCGGCCAGCACGCCGGGCGGCAGATCTTTCGTCACCACGCTGCCGGCGGCGACGACGGTGTTCTCGCCGATCGTCACGCCCGGGCACACCACCACGCGCCCGCCCAGCCAGGCGCCGTCGCCGATGGTGATCGGCCGTGCCAATTCCAGGCCGGAGCGGCGGGTCGCCGCGTCCAGCGGGTGCGTCGCGGTGTAGAGGTGGACGCCCGGCGCGATCTGCACCTCGGTGCCGATGGTGATCCACGCGCAGTCGAGAAAGACGCAATCGTAATTGACGAAGGTTGCGGGGCCGATCGCGATGTGGACGCCGTAGTCGCAGCGGAAGCTGGGCCGCACCACCGCCCCCGCGCCGAGCCGGCCGAGGAGCCGCGACAACACGGCCGTCAGCGCGGGCGTATCGTCGGCGCGGATGCCGTTGAACGTCGTGACCAGGCCCTGCGCCGCGGCGTAGAGCGCCGACAGCTCGGGGTCGCTGGCGAGGTAGGGCGCGCCCGCCAGCATCTTCTCCCGCTCGCTCGACGGTGCGGCAGAGGGCGAGGGCTCGGCTCGTGGGTCGCGTGGAGGCATCGTCATGGGCGGGGAGGGGCCTGCGGGGGATCATCCTAGCGCAGGCGCGGGCGCAGCTCCAGGGAGCGCGCGCATGGGTGCGGCGAGGCGGGGGCGCGCTGGGGCTCCGGACCTGCAAGCGAGCGCGGACGCGCCGGCATGCATCAGAAGGCCGGCCGGGCGGCGGCGGCGGCGTCGCCGTCCTTGGAGTAGATGTAGTAGAGAACCTGGGCGACGGCGCGGTAGAAGTCCTCGGGGATGAACCGGTCCACCTCCACCGCATAGTAGAGCGCGCGGGCGAGCGGCGGGTTCTCCACCACCGGGACCTCCGCCCCCTCCGCCAGCTCGCGGATCTTCAGCGCCACCGCGTCGACCCCCTTGGCCACCACCTTCGGTGCCCCGCCGGCCGCCCGCTGGTATGCGAGGGCGACGGCATAGTGCGTCGGGTTGGCGATGACGACGGTCGACTGCGGCACCGCGGTCAGCATCCGCCGGCGCGAGCGGTCCTTCTGCGCCGAGCGCATGCGCGCCTTGAGGATCGGATCGCCCTCCGACTGCTTCAGCTCGTCCTTCACCTCGCGGCGCGTCATCTTCAGGTCGCGCCGCCACTTCATGCGCGTCCAGGTGAGGTCGGCGGCCACCAGGATGATCGTCGCCGCGCAGATGGTGGACAGGAGGCGGATCGAGATCGACAGGATCTGCGAGGGCAGCAGCGTGGGGTCCACGAACACGGCGCGGATCACCATCGGCACCTCGCTGCGCAGGAGCAGGAAGGCGATGCTGCCGATCATCGCGAACTTGAACAGAGAGCGGAGGAATTCCACGACGCTCTGGCTCCCGAAGATGCGCTTCGCCCCGGATTTGATGGAGATGCGCTCCAGCTTCGGCCGGACGCGCTCGCCCACAATGCGTGGCGAGGATTGGGCAAACCCTGCCGCGAGTCCGAAGACGGCGAGGAGCGTGACGATCGGCAGCACGAAGATCGCCGCCGACCGGTAGACGTCGAGGAAGAGCGCGGTGACGTCCGCGCCCTGGCCCAGGTCGTAGCTGGCGGCGTTGTCCATCAGGCGCGACATCGCCGCCATCAGATCGCGCGTCTGGTCGCTCACCATGACGCCGAGCACGGTGAGGATGCCGAGGAGCGAGGCGAAGGCCGGCGCCTCCTTGGAGAACGGCGTCTGCCCCTTCTTGAGCGAGTCCTCGATCTTCTTCGGGGTCGCGTCTTCTGTCTTTTCGGAGCTGTCGGGTTGGTCCGCCATTCGCCCTCTCCCGGCCGGGCAGAGCGCGCCGCCGGTCATCGGCGGAACACCCTGCGAGGTGGTGTGCGCTACACATGCGGCCGTTCATCGACCGCACCCGGCGGGGTGGCCGGGCCGGAGGGGGCCTACTGCAACAGGCCCCCGTCCTCGTCCCCGGTGGACAGGTCGATCTCGCCACGCTGACCCATCGCGAGGGCGAGGTCGGTGATCTTGCGCCGCGCCTCGTTGACCTCGCGCCCGGTCGCCGCCTCGCCGGAGGCCAGCTCCTGCTCGACCATGCGCCGCGTCCGTGCCGCGAGGCAGGACAGCACCTGGCTGCGGAACTGCGCATCCGTCCCCTTGAGCGCCATGACGAGGTCCGTGTTGTCGATGTTGTCGAACAACGTGGTGAGCGCCTTGGGGGCCAGCTTGATGATGTCGTCGAACGTGAAGAGCAGCGAACGCAGGATCTCGGCGGACTTGGGGTGCGTGTTGCCCA
The DNA here is from genome assembly GCF_022865125.1 of Acuticoccus sp. I52.16.1. Classification (NCBI taxonomy): domain Bacteria; kingdom Pseudomonadati; phylum Pseudomonadota; class Alphaproteobacteria; order Hyphomicrobiales; family Amorphaceae; genus Acuticoccus; species Acuticoccus sp. I52.16.1. Next base: position 4,708,701 of record NZ_CP094828.1, read on the forward strand.
GCCCGTCGAGCAGGGCCTCCATGTGTTCGCGGTCCATCTTGTTGATGATGTCGGCCATCCTGGCATGGCTGTCGCCCCCGCCCGAGAGCGAGAGGTTGACCATGAAGTCCTCGTAGAGGGCCTTCTCCACCAGCTTCAGCGCATCCTCGACGACGGCTTTGGTGGTCAGCATGCGCCGGGCGACCGAATCGCGCAGCTCCTTGGGGAACTCGCTCATCACCTTCGCGGCGGTGGGCGGGGCGAGCTTGGTGAGGATGAGCGCGGCGGTCTGCGGGTGCTCGTTGAGGAGGTAGGGCACCAGCGAGCCTTCCGAGAGGCCGCTCATCTTGTCCCAGATGGATTGGTTTACCCGCCCTTCCATCTCCGAGATGATGTCCTGGATCTGCTCGGGCGGCAGGATCCCCTCCAGCATCTTCTGCACCATCGACGAATCGCCGACGATATTGGTGCCGATGCCGAACTGGGTCAGGAACTCCTCGACGAGCTGCTCGATCTGGTGGACCGGGACCGGTCGCAGCTCGGCCATCGCATGGGTCACCGTGCGAAGCTCCGACGGCTCGAGGTGTTTCATCACCTCGCCGGCCGCCTGCTGACCCATGGTCATGAGAACGGTGGCCACCTTCTCGACATTGGACAGCGGCCGCATGGGGAGCGCGGGCGCTTGTGCGGTGGCAGCGGCGGCGGCGGCGGGCATCGGTTACCCCTCGCCGCCGGCCGGGCCGACAATCTCGGTGAGCGACACGCCGAAGCGCGAGGAGTCGTCGTCCACCACCACCACTTCGCCGCGGGCGATGACGCGGCCGTTGACGACGATGTCGACCGGCTCGCCGACCCGGTGGTCGAGCGCGACGACCTGGCCACGGCCGAGCTTCATCAAGTTGGCGACCGGCATGGTGGCCGAACCCAGCACGACCTGCATGTTCACCGGGATGCGCAGGATGGTGTCGATCGAGGGTTCAGAGGAGCCGTTGGCGGCCGGATTGGGGGGCGTGGGAGTGCTCTCGCCGTCAGACATCATTGTCCTCATTGCAGGAAAACATGGCGTGTGAGGGCTCTGTCAGCGAGCCCTCCATGAGATCGGTTCGGGGGCCGGGGCGGCGCCGGCTCGCTCAGGCGGAGCGCTGCGCCGCCGCGGTGGCGAGTTCCGACCAGGTGTACTGACGCCCGTTCATCGCGGCCATCGCGGCCTCGAATTCGGCGCTGTGCTCCTGGGTCTCGTCCCCGGCAGGGGATGCGGCGAGGCCTTCGCGGTCCTTGACCAGCATCATGATCGGGCCGTTCGGCTTGGGCCGCTCTGCGGCACGCGCGGCGCCGCCGCTGCCGGCCGCGGCCGTGGCCGTGGTGGTGGCCGGGCGGCTCGCCTCGGTCTTGGCCAGGCTGGCGCGCACGGCCTTGGCGGCCGGCAGTGGCACCGCGCTGGCCGATCCGGCCTTGGGGCGGGAGGCCAGAGCCGTTTCGGCATGGCTCGGCGCTGGACGGGGCGCACGGGTGACCGCCTGTGGCGCGGGATCCGCCGGCTTGGGCGCCCCGGTGGCAGCGGCGTTGGTGGGCGCCGCGGCCGCGGCCGTGCCGAGTTCGTGGTGCGGGCGCGGGGCGCGGGGCGCGACGGGGGCGGCGGCCTGGGCCTCCACCGCCTTCTGCCGGGCGGCGGCGATCCGGGCCCGCGCCGCGTCGCGGATGCGGATGGCGGCCGGGACGGTGCGGCGCGCGTCGGCGGACACCTCGTCCTCCTCGTCGACGACGAGGTCGGCCGGGGCGGGCGCGACGTCTGCCACAGGGGCGGCGGCAGCCGGCGCGGGGATCGGGGCCGGCGGGTGGCTGCGCTCGAACTCCGCGATCTCGACGTAGGTCTCGCGGGTCCGCAGCGTCGCCGCGTCGATCTCGTTCATCACCACGCGGGCCTCGTTGAGGCGGTCGACCAGGGTGATGGCCATCTGCCCGCCTTCGTCGGAGAGTTTGCTCATGGCTTCGCGGGCGCGGTCCAGGGCCTCGGAGGAGCGGGCGAACTCTTTCGCCGCCGCGTTCTGCAAGGCATCGAACCGCTGGAGGCGGCGGTACATCAGGAGCACGGCACCGGTGGTTCCGGCCAGTGCTGCAAGGAGGATGACGTCAACTATTGAGGAGATCACCGATAAACTCCTGTTCCGGATCGAATACATCTTCGACGCGCAGTTTGTAGACACCGTCCGCCTGTCCCAGCTGACACCAGAACAGGGCCTGTTGGTTGGCCTCTAGCTTCACCGGCGACTTGGGCGTCGCGGACAGCTGGATGAGATCGCCGGGTTTGAGCTGGGTGATCTCGCCGAGCGTGATGCTCTGCTCGTCGAGGATCGCGCGCAGCCTCACGTCGGCGCGGGTGACGCCGGCGCGCATCTGGCGCACCCAGTCCGGGTCGCGCGTGCCGCCGACCTCGGTGGCGGCCGAGCCGAGCGAGCGGCGCACCATCTGCAAGCCCGCATAGGGCAGGATGATGAACATCTCGCCGCCGCGGTTGATCGCCTGCACCAGGAACTTGGCGGCGGCGGCCTGCGCGGTGCGCCGGCCGATCACGGCGAAGTGCATGCGCGTTTCCAGCCGCTCCACCCGGAAGGTCGCCTTGGTGACCACCGAGAAGGACTGGGTGAGCACGTCGCACACCAGCTCGGCGAGTTTGGCGCACACCTTCATCTCGATGTTGGAGAAGGTGCGGCCGTCTTCCTCGGGCATCTCCTGCCCGTCGGCGCCGAACATCACTTCGGCGATCGTGAAGATGAAGTCGCGGTCGAAACCGAGCACCACCTCCGAGTCCCACTCCGGAACCTCGAGGATCGCGGTGACCGCGTTCGCCTCGTAGGGCTCCAGGATCTCGCCGATGCGTCCCTGCTCGAGATCGAGCACGGAGAAGTAGCAGGGCGAGGCGGCGACGGCGCGCATCTGCTCGGCGCAGGAATTGGCGACCCGGTCGAAGATGACCGGTAGCATCGGGAGCCGATCGAGCTGGATGCCGGCGGCATCGAGCAGGCGGTCGGACACCTCGGTGGACACGTTGCTCATGGTTGCCCTCACGCGGCCTTGTCAGTGGCGCGGCGACCTTCGTCGTTGGCCGGACCGTTGCCGAGTGCCTCGGATTCCACCTCGTCGATGGTCGGGCGGGACGAGGTCTCGATGGTCTTGCGGCCGTGCTCCAGGGCGATCTGCGGCATGGCGCCGTTGATGTAGGCCAGCAGCGCCTGCTTGGTGATGAGGTACGGCTTCATCTGCTTCTCGGCGATGGTTTTGATCTTCGAGGACATCGGCGCGAAGAACGCGTACGACGACAGGATGCCCAGGAAGGTGCCGACGAGCGCCGAGGCGATCAGCCCGCCCAGGATCTCCGGCGATTGGTCGATCGCCCCCATCGCCTTCACGATGCCGAGCACCGCGGCGACGATGCCGATCGCCGGGAGCGCGTCGGCGATCTCGCCCAGCGCCAGCGCCGGCTTCTGCTTGTCCTTGCGGATCGTGGCGATCTCCTGATCCATCAGCGCCTCGATCTCGAAGCCGCGGGCGTTGCCGATGAGTATCAGCCGCACGTAGTCGCAGATGAAGTTGAGGAGCATCTTGTCCTTGAGGATGGCCGGGAACTTCTTGAAGAGCTCCGACTCCTCCGGATTGTCGACGTGTGCCTCGACTTCGTTGCGGGGCTTGGCCTTCAGGTCGCGCATCAGCGCGAACAGGCAGCCCAGCAATTCCAGGAGTTCCTTGCGCTTGGGCGCCTTGCCGGAGGACGCCTGCACGATCGCCGAGCCGGTCTTTTTGATCATCGGCGCGGGGTTGGCGATGATGAAGATACCAGCGGCGAGACCGAAGATGATGAGCACCTCGAACGGCTGCCATAGCACGTCGACGTGGCCGCCCATCGCCATGAAGCCACCCAGCATCGATCCGATGCCGATGACGAGACCCAGTATGACTGCCAAGAGTTCATCTCCCGTGGTTGCACGCTAAAGGCGTATGCCTGTTATCTGGCGCGAGGCTGGGAGATCGGCTGTTCGCCGCAGGCGGCGGGCCGATTTTTCGTGCGTCCGACGCCGGCTCGGGAGGGGAGGCACTTGCATCGGTTGCGGATCGTGGTTCCGGTGCGCCGGCACGGTGCGCGGCGGCGTCGATCCGGGTGGCGGCGCGGCTCGTCGCCCGGATCGATCGGAGCCGGGGCGATGGCCGCGGGCGGCGCGCTCCGGCGGGGGCACCCCGCGAGGTGCCACAAAGGGGGGCGAGACGGGTCCGCGACGGCGGATCGGCGGACCGGCCCCACCGCAGGATCGCAGGTGTGGCTGGGGCGGGGCTTGGTGTTCAGTCCCGCAGTGTCGCGAAATCAGCGAAGCCGGCTTGCGGACCCACGTCGGCGCCGAGCGGCTACATGGGCGACGTGGCGGACAGCGCCTCGCCTATGATGCGCAACATCGCCGGGTGATGCTCGTTGATGAAGAAGTGCCCGCCCGGATACATCGTCAGCTCGAAGCCTGCCGCGGTGTGCTCGGCCCAGGCGACGAGGTCCTCGCGCGGGATCGAATCGCGCGTGCCGCCGAACATCCGGATCGGACAGTCGAGCGGCGGTTCGGGGCGGTGGGTGTGCGTCTCCACCGCCTTCAGGTCGGCCCGCACCACCGGCAGCATCAGGTCGAGCAGCTCGTCATCCTCCATGACGGCGGCGGGCGTGCCGCCGAGGGCGCGCAGCTCGCTCTTCAGCTCGTCGTCGGTGAGGACGTGCAGCGGGGTGCGCGGGCCGCGGCACTGCGGCGCGCGTCGGCCGGAGAGGAACAGCGCCTGCGGCGGCGGGTGCCCCTCGCGGCGCAGGGCGCGGGCGGTCGCGAACGCCAGCTGCGCGCCCATACTGTGGCCGAAGAGGGCGTAGGGCCGACCCGCGTGCGGGGCGATCGCGGCGGCCAGCTGGTCGGCGAGGTCGTCCATCCGCTCGAGCGGCTCCTCGCGGATGCGGGCGCCGCGTCCGGGGAGCTGCACCGGTACCACGGCGATGCGCTTGTCCACGACGGTGCGCCAGCGCACGTAGGCCGCGGCGCTCCCCCCGGCGAAGGGGAGGCAGAAGAGGCGGATGGGCGCGTCGTCGTCCACGCCCGAGAGGAACCAGGCGGCGGGATCGGCGCTCATGGCGCCAACATCGTGCGGGCGTTGCTTGCAAACGCTGCCCAAACATATGACAACACCGAAGCCGATCCCTTCTTTCCTCGAGCCCGCCGCCCGGCAGCCCTATGAAAGAATCGCCGTGATTTCAATGTCTGCCCTCGGGGGCCGGCCGGGCGCCACGACGGCGCGGCCGCCCAGCGCCGCGTCGGCCGCCGCGGGGGCGCCCGTCACGGGCCGGACGACCGGCCGGGTCGCTCCCGGAATGCACACGGGTCGATGAGGCGTGATCGCGTGACCGCTGCCGACCGCGCCCCATCTTCTCGGCCGTGCCGTTCCGTCTCCACCGCTCGCGGCGAAGCCGGCGGCGACGCCCGCGCAACGTGCGTCGCGCGATGCCTGTGACCCGGTCCGACCGTCCCGCCCGGACGTCGCCCGAGACGCCTCCGCCGGGGGCCGGGCCGCGGATCGCCGAGGTGCGGGCGCGGCTCCCCATTGCCGCGCCGCCGCCGCCGGTACCGCCTCTATCGCCGGGGACGCCGCGGCCGACCGGGCGCGCGCGCAACCGCGCGGTGCGGCGGCTCTTCCTGCACATCGGCCTGCACATCGTGTGGTGGGACATCATCCTGGCGCGCGGGCCGCTGCGGCGCTTCCGCCGGCCGGCGACGCCGCGCTGGGCCGCCCTCGCCACCCGGTTCCGGCGCGATGCGGAGGCGCTGGGCGGCGTCCTCATCAAGCTCGGCCAGTTCGTCTCCTCGCGCGTCGACCTGCTGCCGGCGGAGGTGACGGACATCCTCGCCGAATTGCACGATGCGGTGCCGCCCGCGCCGCTCGCCGATGTGGTGGCCCAGCTCGAGGCCGAGTTCGGCCGGCCGCTGGGCGAGGTCTTCCCGGTGTTCGAGCCGGTGGCCCTCGGCGCGGCCTCGCTCGCCCAGGCGCACCGGGCGCGCCTCGCCAACGGGCGGCCCGTGGTCGTCAAGGTGCTGCGGCCGGGGATCGAGGAGGTGGTCGAGAGCGACCTGAAGGTGGTCGGCCGCTCCATCCGCCGCCTGCGCTTCATTGGTCCGGTGCGCCGCCGTGTCGACATCGACGTGCTGGCCGACGAATTCGTCTCCGTCACGCGCGACGAGCTGGACCTCACCATCGAGGCCGAGAACGCGCGCCGCTTCGCCGCCGACTTCGCCGCCGATCCCGAGGTCGCCACGCCCGAGATCTTTCCCGTCTGGTCCGGCCGGCGCACCATCACCATGGAGGACGTCGCCTGGTTCTCGGTCCAGGACGTCGCCGGGTTCGAGGCGACGGGGATCGAGCGTCGCCGCGTCGCCACCAAGCTGATGGACAGCTACCTCGAGCAGCTCTACCTCAACTTCTTCATCCACTGCGATCCGCATCCGGGCAACCTCTTCGTTCGCCCGCTGCCGGTGGACGGCGAGGATCCGGCCAAGTGGGCGCCGACCTTCCCGCCCGCGCAGCGCCTGCCGATCCCGTACGTTCCCAACCGGCCTTTTCAGCTCGTTTTCATCGACTTCGGCATGGCGGTCGCGATCCCCGAACAATATCGCCGTTCGTTCCGCACCTACGCGATCGGCATGGGAACGCGCGACGCCTACACCATCGTCCAGTCCTACATCGAGGGTGACATCCTCATGCCGGACACCGACCTCGACGAGCTGGAGGCGCTCATCGAGCAGGTGTTGCAGAAGTTTCCGTCCGCGTTCGTGGGCCAGGTGCGCGAGGGCGATTTCGACCAGTATCAGAAGCTGTTCTCCAGCTATCAGTCGCTGCTGTTCCAATCGCCGATGAAGCTGAAGGCGGACCTTCTGTTCATTTTCCGCGCCATGGGCGTGTGCGCCGGCACGGTGACGCGGATCGACCCGACGTTCGACCCCGCCGAGCGCTTCGTGCCGATGGTCCAGCGGCTGCTGGCGGACGAGTGGCGCCCGTCGCCCGACCAGCTGAAGCGCCTCGTGATGTTCATGGCGCGCCTGCCGACCCGGCTCGACGGGATGCTGACCCGGCTGGAGCGCGGCAAACTGACGATCCGTGTCGAGGACGCGAACCGTCACAAGGACGTGCGCGCCCTGGCACGGGCGACGAACCGGCTGAGCGTGGCGGTGCTGTTCGGCGGATTGATGGTGAGCGCGGTGCTGCTGGCGCGCAGCGATATCGGCACCGGTGGCGCCCTCGTCCTCGGCGCGGTCCTGTTGGCGGCCGTGGCGGTGTTGCGGGGGATCCGATGAGGGCACCGCGCGCGGACGGCGCGCGGGAGAGTGCGCGGGACGACGACGGGAGAGGGCGATGGGGAAGCTGAGGGTCCTCGCGATGGACGGCGGGTATCGCCCGCTGGTGATGTGCCTGTTGTTGGCGCGGCTCGAGGCACTGCGCCCCGGCCTCCTGGACACGGTCGACGTCTTCAGCGGTACCTCCGCGGGCAGCGCCGCGGCCGCGATGATGAGCCTGCGCGAGACGCCGCAGGAGGGGCTGGCCGACGCGCTCGAGGTGTTCCGCGCCTGGAACCCGCTGGAGGGGACCAGCCCGCTCAGTCCGCGCACGCTGGGTGCGATCTCCGGCGTCAACGCCTTCCTGACGCATGAACTGCTCTACCGCGAGATGCTGGGGGTGCTGGGCGACACGCGTATCAGCGAGACACGGCGGCGCGTCGTCATCCCGACCGTCGAGCTCGACAACGAGGCGCCCAACCAGCGGCTGCGGCGCTGGACCATCCGCGTCTACCACAATCTCTCTGAGCCGTTCGTGCACAAGACGCGCCTCGTCGACGTGGTGCTGCGGTCGAGTTCGATCCCGATGCTGCAACCGGCCTACCAGGGTCACGCCGACGGCGGCCTCTATGCCAACAACCCGGCGCTGATCGCGCTGGGTGCCGCGCACGACTTCCTGGGCGCAGAGCTAGAGGAAGTGCAGATCCTGTCGATCGGGCAGGGGGAGGCCAACCACTTCATCGACCTGCCGCGCGGCGACGTCGGCTACGGGACGTGGCTATTGGATCCGAACGACCCGATGGCCTTCCTCAACCTGGTGCTCGACCTCAACCGCCAGGCGACGGACTACCAGCTCAGCCGCATTCTCGAGGACCGCTTCGTGCGCCTCAACCCGGTGCTGACGCGCGACACCCGCCCCCGCCCGGACATCACCGCCGCTCAGTTCGCCTTCGAGCAGGAGCTGGTGGCACAGGAGATCGACGTGGAGAGCACCGTCCTCCATCTCGACCGCATCGGCTGGTTTGCGCCGGGCGAAGCCTGAGCGGCCGCCTCGCCGTCAGACGGACTTGGTGCCGGGCGGCGGTGCGTTGCGCGTGCGCAGCGGCTTGTCCCGCAGGAAGAGGACGATCAGGAAGGCCGCGATCGTCAACGCCGCGCAGGCCGCGAAGGTGAGCGACACGCCGTGCCGGTAGCTGGCGATCACGGCCTCGCGCGCCGCGCCGGAGCTGCCCTTCAGCGCCTCGCTCCCCTGATCGAGGATCGCCGCGATCAGGCCGGCGTGCTCGCCCCGGTCGGTCCGGCTGGTGGCGTGGGCGGTGATGATCGCGCCCGCGAGGCCGACGCCGAAGGCCGAGCCCAAGGTGCGAATGAAGTTGGCCGTCGACGTCGCGACGCCGATCTGGCCGGGGTCGACCGCGTTCTGCAACGCCACGGTGATCCCCGGCATCGTGAGGCCGAGCCCCAGCCCCAGCCCGGTGAGCGCGCCGATCAGCGGCACCGCGCCGACGCCGAGAAATGCCAGCACGGCGAGCATCGTCATCGACGCCATGGCGATGGACGTGCCGATGACGGCGAAAATGCGATAGCGCCCCCGCCGCGTCACCAGGCGCCCGCCCAGAAGCATGCCGACGAGGAGCGCGGCGACCATCGGCGTCACCATCAGCCCCGAAGCGGTCGGCGTCATCCCGAGGACGAGTTGCAGGAAGAGCGGCACGAACGCCATCGCCCCCGCCACCGCGGTCGACACCAACGCCGCGACGGCGGTGGCCACGGTGAAGATGTCGTTGCGGAAAAGGCTCATCTCGATGATCGGGTTGTCGGCGCGGCGCTCCACGTTGACGAGGGCCATGAAGAGGAGGCCCGAGCCGATGAAGAGGCCGAGGATGACCGGCGAGGTCCAACCGTAGACGTCGCCGCCGAGGGAAAGGGCGAAGAGCGCCGCGGCCGTCGCCACCGCGACGACGATGATACCGCCATAGTCGATCCGCTGGCGCCGGCTCGCGGTGCCGCGGCTGAGGCCGATCCACAACAGCGTGATCCCCATCAGCCCCACCGGGACGTTGACGTAGAAGATCCAGCGCCAGGACAGCCACTGCGTGATGAGGCCGCCCAGCGGCGGGCCGATCATGCTGCAACCGGTGAATACGGCGCCGAACAGGCCCTGATAGCTGGCCCGCCGGCTCGGCGGCACCAGGTCGGACATGGTGATCTGGGTCAGCGTCATCAGCCCGCCGCCGCCCAGTCCCTGGATGGCGCGGCCGATGATCAGCATCGCCATGTTCGTCGCCAGCGCGGAGAGGATCGACCCGGCCAGGAAGAGGGCGATCGCCACCGTGAAGAGCGGACGGCGGCCGAACATGTCGCTCAGCTTGCCGTAGAGCGGCGTGGTGATGGTGGCGGTCAGCAGGAAGGCCGTCATCACCCAGGACAGATGCGACACGCCGCCGAGGTCGGAGACGATGCGCGGCAGCGCCGGGCCGACGATGTTGCCGTCGAGCGTGCTCATCGCCAGCACCATCATCAACCCGGTGAGCGCGATGACGAAGCGCGCCCGGCCGGGGCCGTCGTGGCTGGCGTCGTGCGCTTCGGCGGGGGCGGCGGGCGGGGAGGCGGGCGGTGTGGCGGAGGCGGGTCCAGTCACAGGACGAGGCGCTCGATCAGGCTGGCGAGTTCGCCCGGCGCGTCGATCATCGCGTCGTGCCCGGTGGCGATCTCGGCCCGCACGAAGGCGTCGTCGCCGGCGAGGCCGGCGGAGATGGCGCGGAAATCGTCGAGCCCGAAACGGGTCGTGGCGATGTAGGCGAGGCGCGGCACGGTGCGCCACGCGCCGCCGAGCGCCACCGGCTGGGTGTAGGTCGCGACGGGGTGAGGCGTCTGCCGCCGATCCACCCAGGCGACGTCGGCCTCGCTCGCCAGGGCGTAGAAGCTCGCCGGCGCCGGCATCAGCACGTCGCCGGCGGGGGTGGCGACCACGTGCTTCAGGATCGCCTCCTGGCGTTCGGGCGGATCCGCGTCGATGATCGAGCGGCCGTCGGTCGCGATGTAGGCGTCGAGGAAGACGAGGGCGGCGAGGCGGTCGGCCATCCGGTCCGCCACCGCCGTCACCACCGCGCCGCCGTAGCTGTGACCCACGAGCACGACGTCGGACAGCTCCTCGGCGGTGATGAGGCCCGTGACGTCGGCGATGTGGGTGTCCAACGTGACGGATGGGCCGAGGAGATGCGCCCGCTCGCCCAGCCCGGTCAGCGTGGGGCAGAAGACGCGGTGCCCGTCGCCGATCAAGGCATCGGCGAGCCGGCGCCAGCACCAACCGCCGTGCCAGGCACCATGCGTGAGAACGAAGGTCGCCATGCCGTCTCTTCGTGTTGCGACCAGAGGGCCGGGTGCGGCCTCGACATTGGGCACGCCTGCCGCCGGATTTCAAGTCGCGCCGCCCTCGCACGGCGTCCGACGTGGGGCGGGGAGAGCAGAGGGGCGGACGTTTCCCCCACCGCCGGCACTTGCGTCTTGAACGCACGTCAAAATTTCACTCGCCCCCGCTGCGAGGACATGGTTCTACTTGCTGCGCAGAGATCGACATCGGCGGAGGTCGAACCGTGGCGCGTCAGAAACGCATTCTCCTGGTGGCCGAACCGCTACGATTGTCCAACGCCGCCCGTCTCGCCACCCTCGGCCGGGCGTTGCACGAGGCGGGTTACACCGTCGTCCTCGCCGCCGACCCGGCCTGCCGCAAGATCGTCGGCGACCTGCCGTTCCGCCTCATCCCGCTGCGCCCGGCCATGGCGCGCGAGGAACGCAAGGCCCGCTGGCGCGCCCTGCTGCCGTTGTTCGACGTCGCCATGCTGGAAGCCTACGTGCGCGAGGACATCCGCCTGATGCGCACCGTCGCCCCGGACCTGGTGATCGGCGACATGCGGCCCTCGCTGCCGGTGAGCGCGCGCAGTCTGGGCGTCCGCTTCGCGGTGATCGTCGACGCGACGTTCAGCGCGGCCTGCGCGCTGCCGTTCGAGCTGCCGCAGGTGCCGCTCCTGCGCGAGCTGGGCCGCGGCCCGGCGCAGACGCTGATGGACCTCCTGGTGCCGATGGGAATGTTCGTCCACGCGCTTCCCGGCAACATGACCCGCCTCAACCACGGCATCGCCGGCTGGCACAGCGACGTGCGGCAGAGCTACACCGACGCCGACCTCGTCATCTATCCGAACGTGCCCGAGATCGTGCCGATGAACGAGATCCCGCCGACGCACCGGTTCATCGGACCGGTCTTGTGGCCGAGCCACCCGCACGCGCCGCTCCCCACCTGGTGGGACGGCCTGCCGCCCGACCGGCGGATCGTCTGGGTCAATCTCTCCTCGTTCGACGAGCACAGCGCCGCGGCGGCCGTGCTGGACGGGCTCGAGGGGGCGGGCGTCACCATCGTCGCCTCGACCACGCCGGACAATCCCGTCGTCGCCGGGCGGATCGGCGTCTTCGCGGCCGACACCATCCGCAGCAGCGAGATGCAGCGCCGTGCCAGCCTCGTCGTCACCAACGCCGACACGACCATCATCCAGCAGAGCCTCGCCGCCGGAACGCCGGTCTTCGTGGTGCCGGAGCCGGAGGAATCGGTCGCGTACGCGCACGCCATCGCCGCGCTGGGGGCGGGCGACCTGCTGCACGGCAGCGACCCGTCGGCCGAAGCGGTCCGCGGCGCGGTGCTGCGCATCCTCGCCGAACCCGCCTACGCCCAGGCCGCGCAGGGGGTCGCCACGATGATGGCCCGCTACCACAGCGGCGCGGCGATGGTGGATTTCGTCGACGCCGTGTTCCAGGTCGCGGCGCACGAGATCGCGGCGTAGGCTGGGGCGATGCAGGGAGGACGCCGGTGCCGTGGGTCCCGGCGCGAGAGCTGAGCGAAGATGCGAATTCTGTTCATCGGCGAGGCGGTGACGCTGTCGCATGTGGTGCGCCCGATGGTGCTGGCACGCGCGGCCGCCGCGGCCGGCCACCACGTCGAGTTCGCCTTCGACCGGCGCTTCGAGGCGATCCTCGGCCCGCTTCCCTTCCGGACGATTCCGCTGACGTCGGCCTTTCCGGCGCACGTCGCCGCCGAGCGGCTGAAATATTCCGCCCCCGTGTTCGACACCGCGATCCTCGACCGCTACGTCCAGCAGGACCTCAGGCTGATCGGCCTCACCCGGCCGGACCTCGTCGTGGGCGACATGCGCCAGTCGCTGGCGATCTCGGCGCGGCTGGCGGGGGTGCCCTATGCCGCCGTCATCAACGCCCACTGGAGCCCGTTCAGCCGCGAGCCGATGACGCCGGCCGTCCACCCGCTGCACGGCGTCCTCGGCCGGCGCTCGTTCGAGGCGGTGTTCGAGGCGCTCTTCCCCCTCGGCTCCGCCTACTACACGCTCCCCTACAACACGGTGCGTGCCAAATACGGCCTCCCCGTCGCCAGCATCGACATCCACGACCTCTTCACCGACGCCGACTACGTCCTCCACCCGGACGTCCCCTCGATCACGCCGACCGAGGGCGCTCCGCCGACGCACCGCTTCATCGGACCGATCGTGTGGTCGGCCGAGACGCCGCTGCCGCCGTGGTGGGACGCGGTTCCCGCCGATCGGCCGGTGGTCGCGGTCAACCTCGGTTCGTCCGGCGAGCCGCGGCTGCTGGACGCGGTCGTCACCGCGCTGCGGGCCGAGGGCGTGACCGCGCTCGTCGCCACCGCCGGGCGCCGTGACATCCCGTCCGAGCCGCCGTGGCTCTATACGACCGATTTTCTACCGGCCGACCAGGCGGCCGAGCGGGCGGACCTCGTGGTGTGCAGCGGGGGGTGCATGCCGGTGCATCCGATCCTGAGGGTGGGGCGGCCGATCCTGTCGCTTCCGGCCAATCTCGACCAACTGATGACGGCGCGCATGTTCACCCGCCTCGGCCTGGGCGAGCATCTCGAGGACGAGACCAAGGTGAGCGCGGCGAGCGTGCGCACCTTGGCCAACCGCATCCTCGGCCAGCCGCGGTACCGCCGGGCGGCCGAAGCCATCGCGCCGCAGCTCGCCGCGATCGACCCCGGCGCGGCCTTCCTGCAGCTCGTGGGCGAGATCGAGGGTGGCGCAGTCGCCGCCGCCTGACCCCGCCGCCGCCCGCGCCACGGTCGAGGTGCTACATGTAGACCTCGCGGCGCTGGGCGGAGAGCTGGGGGCCTGCGCGGCGGTCCTGTCGCCGGACGAGCGGGCGCGCGCGGAGCGCTACGCCTTCCCTCGTCTGAAGCGCCGCTTCGTGCTGCGCCGCGGCATGCTGCGGCGAGCGATCGCGGCGCGCATCGGCGTCCCTGCCGCCGGCGTGGCCTTCGTCGAAGGGGCGCAGGGCAAGCCCGCCCTCGTGCCCCCCGCCGCTCTCCACTTCAACCTCACCGACACCGAGGACGACGTCGTCGTCGCGCTGTGCGCCACGCATCCCGTCGGGGTCGATGCGGAACGGCGACGGCGGCTCGACGACGGCGACGGCGTGGCGCGCCACATCATGGGCGCGGCGGAGTTCGCGGCCTACGGCGCGCTCGCCGCGGCGCGGCGCCCGGATGCGTTGATGCGCGTGTGGACCGCGAAGGAGGCGGTGGTCAAAGCGCTCGGCACCGGTCTGTCGCGGCCGCTGGAGAGCATCGAGGTGCGGGTCGCGGCGCACGGCCCGGCCCGGCTCCTGCGGCTCGACGGTGACGACGCGGCCCGCTGGTCGCTCCACGATCTCGCCTTGCGGCCCGGGCTGCAGGTGACGCTGGCGCTGCGCTGTGCGGACGCGCGGGTGACGCTGCGCCCCGGTCGCGAGGCGGCCTTGGATGCGAAAATCTAACGTCTTTTTCATTTTTGCGCGGCGCAATTGCGGCGATGGCAGATTGACTTGAGTTGGGGCGATTAGTAGCATTAATCATCGATGCCGTTGAAAAAGAAGAACGCACTTCGAAGACTTGCGTTTTCAATAAATCTACAAACGTGACGGGCGGTGCGACGTATGAATGCGGCAACAGCGTTGTTCGATGTCGGCGCCGGCCTGCCGGACCGACCGGCCGTTCTTTTTGATGGCGCGCGGATCACTTATCACGATCTTCTTCGACAGGCGGTGGCAATGGCTGGTCTGTTGCGCGAATGTGGCGTCGGACAGGGCGATCGTGTCGCGCTTTTCTTGCCCAACTGCCCACACTTCATGGTCGGCTACTACGGCACGTTGGCGCTGGGCGGGATCGCGGTGTCGATCGGCGCCGCGTCCAGCCTCGACGAAGCGCTTCACGTCATGCGCGACAGCGGCGCCAAGGTGGTTCTCACCACCGCCGAGCAGGGCGGGCGCCTCGCCGGCGCCTTGGGAGAGGCGGTGCGCCTCGTGCTGGTGGACGACGCGGGTCCGGACGGCCTCGACGCGCCGATGGCGTCCGCCGTGCCGCTGGCCGCGCCCGTCCCCGTCGCCCCGGAGGCGCCGGCCGCCATCGTCTACTCCTCGGGGACCACGGGCGTGCCCAAGGGCGTCGTCCTCTCGCACCGCAATGTCGACTTCGTGGCCCGGTCCAAGGTGCGCTACATGGGGGTCGGGGCGCAGGACCGGCTGCTGTTGTTCCTGCCGCTGCACCACTGCTTCGGTCAGAACGCGATCATGCACGCCGCGGTCGCCGCCGGAGCGAGCCTGGTGCTGCAACGCCGCTTCGCGCCGGACGCGGTGCTGGCGGCGCTGAGCGAGGAACGGGTGACGATGGTCTTCGGCGTCCCGTCCACCTTCCTCGCCCTTTACGATCGGCTGGAGCCGGAGCATCTGGCTTCGGTGCGCTACTGGTTCTGCGCCGCCGCCGCGCTGCCGCGTGCGCTGGAGGACCGTTGGCTGGCCCGGTTCGGCGCCCCGATCCACCAGGGTTACGGCCTCAGCGAGAGTTCCCCCTTCGCCAGCTACAACCACCTCGACGGGCCGCGTCCCGGCACCGTCGGCGTGCCGATCGACGAGGTGGAGATGCGCATCGTCGACCCTGAAAGCGGCGCGCCGCTGGGCGCCGGTTCGGTGGGCGAGATCGTGATCCGCGGGCCCAACGTGATGCTCGGATACTGGAACCGGCCGCAGGAGACCGCGGCCGCCATCCGGGACGGCTGGCTGCACTCCGGCGACATCGGCCGCATGGACGCCGACGGCTTCTTCACCGTGGAGGACCGGGTGAAGGACATGATCATCGTCGGCGGCGAAAACGTCTACCCGGCCGAGGTGGAGAATGTCGTCTACGAGCATTCGGGCGTGGCCGAGGTCGCGGTCTACGGCGCGGCGGAGCCCTATCTCGGCGAGGAGGTGAGGGCGCGCGTGGTGCGCCGGCCCGGGGCGGACATCGGCGCGGACGCCGTCATGGAGATCTGCCGCCGGCGGCTGGCGCCCTTCAAGGTGCCGAGCCTGGTCGAGTTCGCCGCGGAGCTTCCCAAGAGCCCCACCGGAAAGGTCCTCAAGCGGGTGCTGCGCGCGGAGGCGGCGGCGGCGGCTGCGGCGCGCGACGGGACGGCGGCGGAGCTGAGCGTGGCGGACTTTGTCAGCGGCTGGCTCGCCGAGCGGCTCGACATCGAGGCCGCCGCGCTCGATCCGGAGCGGCCGTTCGTGGAGTACGGGGTCGATTCGATCCTGGGCGTAGCGTTGGCGCGGGACTTGGGCGCCTCGCTGCAACTCGACCTCGACCCGACTTTGGTGTGGCAATATCCGTCGCTCAACACACTTGCCTCGGCGATCGCCGAGCGGCGTAATCAGAGCTAGAGCACGCTTCCGTTGCGCCCGAACGAACGAGGGTCCCGCGACATGCCGAGCGCCGATCGCCCGCCGTCGCCGTACGGCGTCGAGGCCACGAGCCGAGAGCCGATCGCGGTCGTTGGCATCGGCTGCCGCTTCCCGGCGGGCGGCCCGGCCGGCAGTGCGACCGAGGGTGCGGACGCCTACTGGCGCTTCCTGATGGCGGGGGGCGACGGCATCGCCCCGGACCCGCAAGGGCGGGGCGACCTCGGCGCGCTCTACGACCCCCAGCCGGGCCGTCCGGGCAAGCTCTACACCCGCCACCTCGGCGCACTGGGCGAGGTCGACGCCTTCGACGCCGACCTCTTCGGGATCGGCCGGCGGGACGCGGCCGCCAGCGACCCGCAGCAGCGCCTCCTGCTGGAGGTCGCGTGGGAGGCGCTGGAGAACGCCGCCATCGCCCCTGCCGCGATCGCCGGGCGCGACGTGGGCACCTTCGTCGGCGCCTTTTCCGACGACTACGCCCAGTCCCGCCTCTACGACCGCGATGTCGACGCGATCGACGGTCACACCAGCCTCAGTGTGCTGCGCGGGCTGTTGGCCGGCCGTATCGCTTACCACTTCGATCTGCACGGCCCGGCGATGACGGTGGACACCGCCTGCTCCTCGGCGCTGCTGGCGATCCATCTCGCCTGTCGCGCGCTGTGGGCGGGGGAGTGCGAGGCGGCGCTGGCGGGCGGCGTCAACCTGGCGCTGTCGCCGGAGGTGACGGTGAGCCTGTGCCAGCTGCGGGCACTCTCGCCCAGCGGCGCGTGCCATGCGTTCGCGGCCGCGGCGGACGGCTACGTGCGCGGCGAGGGCGCCGGCGTCGTGGTGCTGAAGCGCCTTTCCGACGCGCGCGCCGACGGCGACCGCATCATCGCCCTGGTGCGCGGCTCGGCGGTGAACCACGACGGACGGTCCAACGGCCTCTCCGCCCCCAACCCCGCCGCGCAGGAGGCGGTCATCCGTGCCGCCCTTACCGACGCCGGCGTCGCCCCCGGCGAGATCGACTATGTGGAGGCGCACGGGACCGGGACGGCGCTGGGCGATCCCATCGAGATCCGCGCGCTGGCGGCGGCATTGGGCGAGGGCCGCTCGGTGCCGCTCAAGGTGGGCACGGTGAAATCCAACATCGGCCACCTGGAGGCGGCGGCGGGGGTCGCGGGTTTCGCCAAGCTGGCGCTGGCGCTGGCGCACGGCGCGGTGCCGCCGAACATCCGCATCGGCGCGCCCAACCCGCACGTCGCCTGGGACCGCGTACCGGTCCGCATCGTCGACACGCCGACCCCGCTGGAGGGGCGCGCGGGACGTCCGCCGCTCGCCGCCGTCAGCGCCTTCGGCATGAGCGGCACCAACGTCCACATGGTGCTGGAGGCGCCCCCTGCGACGGCTGAGGCCCCCGGCAGTCAGCCCGCGACCGCGCGCTCCCGGCCCCAGGCGCGGCACGGCATCGGCGCTGGCGCGGCCGCCGCACCGTCCCCGCCGCCGGCGACGGCGGACCCGGCGACGACGGACCAGCAGACGGCGGACCGGGAGACGGCGGACCTGACCGCACCGGGCTTCGCGGGCGGGGCCGACGCGGTGGGCCGGCCGCATCCGGTCGTCCTGTCGGCCCGCAGCACGGCGGGCGTGACGCGGCTCGTCGCGGCCTATCGCGCGATGCTGGCGCGGCCGGGAGCGCCGGAGCTGGCCGATATCGCCTGGAGCGCGGGCGCCGGGCGCAGCCATCACCCGGTGCGCCTCGCCGTCACCGCCCGCAGCAACGCCGAGCTGGCCGCCGCGCTCGCCGCCGGCCCGCGGATCCTCGAGGCGCCGCGGACGCAGCCCGCCGCCGCCTTCGTCTTCGCCGGCTGGGACGACCGGGCCGCCGCCGCCGCGGTGCTCGCCGCCGAACCGCTCGGCGCAACGATCCTCGGCGAGATCGACGCCGGGCTCGTCCCCGTCCTCGGCCGGCCGCTGGAACGCGTGGAAGACGGCGCGGTGGCACAGGTCTGCCTCGCCGTCGCCTGGGCGCGCTACTGGATGCGGGCGGGGGTGGCACCGGCGGTGCTGATCGGCGTCGGCCTCGGAGAATATGCCGCGGCCGTCGTCGCCGGTGCGATGGACCTCGCGGCGATGGTGGCGCTCCTCGCCGCGCGTCCGGCTCCGGGGGAGGCGCCGGCCGAGGGCGCCGCGCTCCGCCCCCGCTTCGCCGAGGCGGCGCGCCGGGGGCGGCTGGCGCGGCCGTCGCTCGCGGTCGTCTCGGGATTCCTGGGCCGGGCCGTCACCGGTGAACTCGCCAGCCCCTATTTCTGGGCCGATCATGCCGCCGCATCGCCGGGCGACCCGGCGTCGGCGCCGACCGCGATGCCGTTTGCGCAGGCGCTGCCCTTCGGCGAGGCGGCAACCCGGCTCGTCCCGGAGACGCTCATCGTTCCCGGTGGCGAAGGCTCGGGCGAGGCCGTGGTCGCGAGGCTCGCCGCGCTCTACCGCGCTGGCGCCGCGATCGACTGGGCGTCGGTTCTGCGGCGCGGCTGCCGCGTCGCGCTGCCGACCTACCCGTTCGAGCGCATCCCCTGCGGCCTGCCGCGCGGACGCACGGTCGCGTCCGTGCCCGCCGTGCGTGAGGAAGTGGTCGATGTCGCGGCGGCGAGCAGCCGCTATGTCCGCACCCACCTGTCGGCGGCGGACGGCGCGCTCCTCGCCGCGCACACCGTCCGCGGCCGGCCCACGGTGGCGGGGGCGGCGATCTGCGATATCCTCGCCGGCGCCGGCCGTGCCGCCGGGGTCGGCGAGGCGCTGCTGGACCTGCGCCTGCGCGAACCCGTTCCCGCCGGTCCGGACCTCGCCCTCCAGACCGTGATCGCCCCGGACGCCGGCTTCGAGCTCTACGCCAAAGACGGTGACGGCTGGAGGCTCCATGCCACCGGTCGCTTCGGCCCACGATCCGAGCCGCCACCGCTGCCCGGCCCGGGCCCAGGCCCCGCCGACGCCGGCTCCGCCGTGGCCGCTGACGAGCCCGTGACGGGAGATGCGGTCTATTCGGCGTTGGCGGCGGCGGGCGTCTCGCACGGGGCGCCGTTTCGTGGCCTGGTGGAGGTCCGCGTCGCGGGGCGCCGGGCGGCGGCGCGGATCGCGCTTCCGGCGGCCGCTTCGCACATGGGGCTCGGCTTCCGCGTGCATCCGGCGCTGCTCGACGCGGCGTTCGTCGCGGTCGACCCGCTGCTGCCGCGGCTGGGGGCTGGGCGGGGGTGGCTCCCGGTCGGCCTCGCCGCCTACGCCTGTCCCGAGCCGCTGCCGGCGGAGCTGACCGCCCACGTCGGTCTCACCGCACTGTCGCCGCGCGAAGCGGTCGCCACGATCCACCTCACCGACGCGGCCGGCACCGTCCTCGGCCACGTCGAAGCGTTGACGCTGCGGGCCGTCGCCCTCGGCGCCCGGCAGGCCGGGAAGGCCCCCGCCGCCTACGTGCTCGACTGGGTCACGCGCGAGCCCGCACCTGCGCCGCCTCCGTCCGGCTCGTGGGCCGTCCTCGGCGAGGGGCCGGTCGCCGAGATGCTGCGCCGGCACGTCTCCACGGCCGGAGCGCCGCCGGCCGACGCGGCATCGGCGCAGCGCGTCGTCATCGTCGCCACCCAGCGCGAGGCGGACGGCGTCACCCGCGCGGCCGGCGTCCTCGATGCGTTGAAGACGGCCGCGCGGCGGGGCTCCGTGCCGGAGCGGGTCGCCATCGTCACCGCCGACGCGCAGTCGCCGCGCGCGGACATGGATGTCGCCGGCGCAGCGCTGTGGGGGCTCGCCCGCGTCGCCCGCCGCGAATTGCCCGCGCTCGATATCGTCGTCCTCGACCTGGTCACCCCGGACCTCGTCTCCCCGGCACTCGCCGGGCAGAACCTCGCCGGGCAGAACCTCGTCGCCCAGGACATCGCCGGCCCGGGCATCGCCGGCCAGCCCGACGCCGCCCGCATCGTCGCGGCACTGGCGGCGGCGGCGCGCAACGAGGAGATCCGCCTCGGCGCCGACGGGGGGGTGCAGGTCCACCGTCTCGCCGCGGCCCGGAGCGGCGTAGCGGCCGGGGAGGTCGCGGTGCGGCTGCCGGCGGCCGACACGTCCGCCCCGGGGCCGGGCGAGGTCGCCATCGACGTCGTCGCCAGCGGGCTCAACTTTCGCGACGTGCTGCACCATCTCGGCCGCCTACCCGAGTCGGCGGCGCGGATGCCCTACGGCCTCGAGTGCGCGGGCATCGTCGCCGAAGTGGGGGCGGGCGTCGACGGGCTGGCACCGGGCGACGCGGTGGTCGCGGGGCTGCCCGTCGGCACGCTCTCCGGCCGTGTCGTGGTCCGGCGCGAGTTCGTCGCGCCCAAGCCCGCAGCGCTGTCCTTCCGCGAGGCGGCGACCTTGCCGCTCGCCTTCATCACCGCCCACTACGCGCTCGACGTGCTGGCCCGCCTCGCGCCCGGCCAGCGCGTCCTCGTCCATGCGGCGGCGGGCGGCGTCGGGCAGGCGGCGATCCAGGTGGCGCGCCGGGCCGGCGCGGAGGTCTTCGCCACCGCCAGCCCCGCCAAGTGGGAGGTGCTGCGCCGGCAGGGTGTCGGCCACGTCTACAATTCGCGGGACGACACCTTCGGCGAGGCGATCCTCGCGGCGACCGGCGGGGAGGGGGTCGACGTCGTCCTCAACAGCCTCGCCGGGGAGATCGTCACCGCCAGCATCGCCTGCCTCGCCGACGGGGGGCACTTCATCGAGATCGGCAAGACGGAGCCGTGGCCGGACGCGCGCATCGCCGGCCTGCCGCGGGGCATCCGCTTCACCGCGTTCGATTTGTGGGACGTGAAGGCGGACCGGGGGCTCGTCGCCGCGATGATGGGCGAGATGGTGGCGCGGATCGAGGACGGCACGCTGGCGCCGCTGCCGCTCGAAGCCTTCCCCATCGGCGCCGTCACGCAGGCCTTCGCCCACATGGCGCGGGCACGCCACGTGGGCAAGATCGTGATCGACCAGGACGCGCGTGCGCTGCTGCGGCCGGGCGCGTCCTATCTCGTGACCGGCGGTCTCGGCGGTCTGGGGCTGCATGCGGCCGCGTGGCTGGCCGCACGCGGGGGGGAGACGGTGGTCCTCCTCGGCCGTTCCGCGCCGGACGCCGCCGCCCAGGAGGCGATCGCCGCATTGCGGGCGGGCGGCACCGAGGTGTGGGGCGCCGGCGCCGACGTGACCGACGCGGCGGAAATGTCCGGCCTGCTGGCGCGGCTGGAGGCGGCGGGACGGCCGCTGGCCGGCGTGGTCCACGCCGCGGGCGTGCTGGGCGACGCGGCGCTCGTTCGTCAGGACGCGGCGACGCTCGCCGCCGCGATGCGCCCCAAGCTCGCCGGCGCAGAGCTGCTGGCCGCGCTCACCCGGACGCACCCGCTCGACTTCATGCTGCTCTACGGCTCCGCCGCCGCCGTGCTCGGCAACCCCGGTCAGGCCAACTATGCCGCCGCCAACGCCGCGCTGGCCGCCTTCGCCGCCGCCCGCACTGCCGCCGGCCATCGCACCCTCGCGCTCGACTGGGGGCCGTGGGGCGAGATCGGCATGGCCGCGCGCTCGGGCGTGAAGCTGGGCGACGCGATCGCCGCGATCCACCCGGACGACGCCGCCGCGATGCTGGACGAGATGGTGCTGCGCGCCGAACCCGAGGTGGTGGTGCTGGCGGTCGACTGGCCGGCCTTCGCCGAGGCGGGCCCCACCCCGCCGCCGCCGCTGCTGGCCGACCTCGTGCCGCCCCCGGGCGCCGCACCCACGTCCACTTCTACGTCCGTGGCGCCGGATGCCGCGCCGCCGCTGCTGGCCGAGCTGCAGCCGCTCGATCCGCGCGAGCGGGGGCGGGTACTGCGCGGCCACGTCCGCCGCGTCGTCGCGCGGGAGCTCGAGGTGGTGCCCGAGGCGGTCGACCCGCGCCAGGAGCTGGCGACGCTGGGGTTCGATTCGATGATGGGGATCGAGTTGCAGGCCGCGCTGGAGGCCGGCCTCGGCGTTTCCCTGGGGTTGACACTGACGTTCGACCATCCAACGGTCGACGCCATCACGCGCCATCTCCTGGAGGACGTGCTGACGTTCGGTGCGGCGCCCCGGCCTGCCGCCGACGCTGCGCCCATGCCCCCGCTGGGTCCGGCCGAGGCGGTGAGCGCGACCGATGCGGCCCTCCTCGAGGAACTTGCGACCTTGACACATCTGAGGCCGACGTGACCGCCACCGCTCCTCCGCAAGGCAGCAGCCCCGCCTCGCTCTCGGAGCGCGCGCTCCAGGCGATCCGCGACCTCAAGGCCGAAGTGAAGCGCCTCGAGGGGGCCGGTCGCGCCCCCGTCGCCATCGTCGGCATGGGGTGCCGCTTCCCCGGCGCGGCGGATCTCGAGGGGTTTTGGGAACTGCTGGTCAGCGGTGCGGACCCGATGGGCCCACCCCCCGCCGACCGCTGGAACATCGACGCCTTCTACAGCCCCGACCCGGACGCGCCGGGCAAGACCGTGGCGCGCGAAGGCGGCTACGTCCCCGACCTCGACAAGTTCGACGCCGCCTTCTGGGGCATCAGCCCGCGAGAGGCGACGTTCATCGACCCGCGCCAGCGCCTCGTCCTGGAGACGGCGTGGGAGGCGCTGGAGAATGCCGGCATCGCGCCGTCGTCGCTGGCGCGCTCGCGTACCGGCGTCTTCATGGGCGTCCTCACCAACGACTACCACCACCTCGTCACCTCGGATCCGACGTGGATCTCCGCCGCGACCGGGACCGGGACGGCCAACGCCATCATCGCCAACCGCCTGTCCTACGTGCTCGACCTCAAGGGCCCGAGCGTGTCGCTCGACACCGCGTGCGCCGGATCGCTGGTGGCGATCCACCTCGCGTGCCACTCGCTGCGGGCGGGCGAATCGGCGCTGGCGCTGGCGGGCGGGGTGGCGGCCAACCTGTTGCCGAGCCCCGACATCTCCTTCTCGCGCATGGGGGCGCTGGCACCCTACGCCCGCTGCCGCACGTTCGACGCCGACGCCGCGGGGATGGTCCGCTCGGAGGGCGCCGGGGTCATCGTCCTGAAGCTGCTCGACCGGGCGATCGCCGACGGGGACCGCATCCATGCCGTCATCCGCGGCAGCACCGTGAACCACGACGGGCGCTCCAACGGCATCGCCTCGCCCAACGGCCGCGCGCAGGTGGCCCTGCTGCGCGAGGCCTACGCCAACGCCGGCATCGCGCCGGGGATGGTGCAATATATCGAGGCGCACGGCACCGGCACCACGGTCGGCGACGCGATCGAGATCCAAGCGCTGTCGGAAGTTCTGGGCGAGGGGCGGCCGGCGGGGCGGCCGGTGGTCTACGGCTCGGTGAAGAGCAACATCGGCCACACCGAATCGGCGGCCGGGGTCGCCGGCGTCATCAAGACGGCGCTCGCGATGTCGCGGCGCACAATCCCGCCCAATCTCCACATCGAGACCCTCAATCCGGCGATCGCCGCGGCACCCTTCCCGGTGGAGGTGCACCGGGCGCCGGGCGCGTTCCCGGTGGCGGACGAACCGGTGATCGCCGGCGTCAGCGGATTCTCCTTCGGCGGCACCAACGCGCACGTCGTCCTGGAGGAAGCGCCGGCGCATGGGGTGCGCGCCGTGCCCGCCCGGCCCGAGGCGCCGGACCGCGTCCACCTGGTGCCGCTCTCGGCCGCCTCGCCGGAGGCGCTGGCGGACATGGCGCGCCGCCTGGCCGCCCGCCTTAGCACCGAGGACGCACCGCCGCTCGCCGACGTCGCCTACACCGCCGCGCTGCGCCGCTCGCACCTCGACCACCGCCTGGTCGTGGCCGGGCGCGTCGCGGGGGAGATGCGCTCGCGGCTCCTCGCGGCCGTCGGCGCCGGGGAGGACGAGAGCGCCGCCGAGGCGACCGCGCTCGGACGGGCGATGGCCGCCGAGGAGGTCCGCATCGCCTTCGTCTTCTCCGGCCAGGGGTCGGAGTGGGTGGGTATGGGGGCGGACCTGATGGCGCGCGAACCGGCCTTCCGCGCCGCGCTGGAGGGACTGGAGCCGCATTTCCTGCGCTATGCCGGGTGGTCGCTGCTGGAGGCGCTCGCCGACACCGAGGACCGGCCCCGACGGCACGCGATCGACGTCGTCCAGCCGCTGATCTTCGCGGTGCAGACGGCGCTGGTGGCGCTGTGGCGGGCGTGGGGCGTGGAGCCGGCGGAGGTCGTGGGGCAGAGCATGGGCGAGGTCGCCGCCGCCCACGCCTGCGGTGCGCTTTGCGCGGAAGACGCGGTTCGCGTCGTCACCACGCGCAGCCGCCTGTTGAAGACCCGCTCCGGTGCGGGTGCGACCGCCGTCGTCGGCCTCGGCGAAGCGGCGGCGCGCGCGGCCCTGGCGCCGTACGAAGGCCGGCTGGACGTCGCCGGGATGACGAGCTTCAACTCCACTGTGATTGCCGGCGAAACTCCCGCGCTGGAGGCGCTGTTCCGCGAGCTGGAGGGCGAGGGCACCTTCTGCCGCCTGCTCGAGACCATCGAGGTGCCGGCGCATAGTCCGGTGATGGACGACCTCGTGCCGCAGCTGGAGGCGGAGCTGCGCGGCATCGTCCCGCACCGGGCGCGCGTCCCCTTCGTCTCCACCGTGACGGCCGCGCCGCACCCCGGCGAGGCGCTCGGCCCGGCCTACTGGGGCGGCAATCTGAGGAAGCCCTTCCGCGTCGCCGAGGCGGTGGCGGGGCTTGCCGCGCGGGGCACCACCGTGTTCGTCGAGGTCAGCCCGCATCCGGTCGTCAGCGGGGCGCTGCGCCAGTGCTTCGAGGATCCGCAGAGCGCGCCGGTCGTCGTCCGTTCGCTCACCAGAGGAACCGACGGGCCGACGGCGATGGCCGCCGCGCTCGGCGCGCTCCATGTGGCCGGAGCGCCGGTCGACTGGTCGCGCCAGGTGGCGCCGGATGCGCAATTGGCGGACCTCCCCGTCTACCCTTGGCAGCGCCGGCACCACTGGGTCGACGCGCTGGGGACGCCCGAGCTCTACCACGGCGACGGCGGCCGGGCGGATGTCCACCCGCTGCTCGGCCGGCATGTGGCGCTGGCGCATGGCGGCGCGCACGTCTTCACCGGGTCACTCGATCCGGGGCGGCTGACCTGGCTCGCCGATCACCGCGTGGGCGAGATGCCGGTGCTGCCGGCCGCCGCGGCCATCGAGATGGCGACCGCCGCCGCGCGTGCGGCGTTCGGCTGGGAGGCCGTCGCGGTGACGCAGGCCTCCTTCGAGCGCATGATGCTGCTGGGCGGCGGCGGCGCGACGGCCGTGCAGACGACGCTGACACCCACCGGCGCCGAGGCGGCGCGCGTCACCATCCATGCCCGTCCGGCGGACGCTGCCGACGCCACCTGGACGTTGCACGCGAGCGCCACCGTTGCCCGCGCCCCCTCGCGCGCTGCGGCCTCACACCCACCGGCGGCCGCGGCCGCGGCGCGGCAGATCGTGGCAGACGGGAACGCGGCCGTCGCCCCCCCGGCGGTGCCGTCGGCGTCCGGGCCCTCGGCCGCGGCCGGCGGCGGGCGCGAGATCGACGTGGCGGGGTTCTACGCGGAATTCGCCCGCCGCGGTCTCGTCTACGGGCCGGCCTTCCAAGGGATCGGCCGGCTGACGGTCGGCGCGGAAACGGCCGAGGCGCGGATCGCCGCGCCGCTGGATGCGCGGTCCTACGCGCTGCACCCGGCCGCACTCGACGCCGCGTTCCAGTCCGTCGCGGCGATCCTCTCCGGTGCCGGCGCGTCGACCGCCTATCTGCCGTCCGCAGTCGGCCGGGTCGAGGTCGTCGGCGGCGCGGGTGAGGGGGTGGTGAGCCACGCCCGCGTCGTCGCCGGCGCCAGGGACGGGGCCGACAGCCTCACCGCCGACCTCGTCCTGACCGACCCCGCCGGCGCACCCGTCGCACGGGTGACGGGTCTGGTGCTGACCCGGTTCGACGAGATCGCCGCCCCCGGTGCCGAGGCGATGGCGAGCGCGAGCTACCGCCTCGCCTGGGTGCCGGAGCCGCGCGAGCCGGCCGCGCAGGGCGTCCCCGGCGCCGTCGCGAGCTTTGTGATCGCGGACGACAACGAAGGCACCGGCCACCACCTCGCCGCCGCGCTCGCCGCCCGCGGCGCGCGGGCCGTGCGTGTGGCGCACGGGCCGCAGCAGGTGGAGGCGGTGGTCCGCCACCTCGTTGCGGCGCCGGAGGCCGGCCTCGTCCATCTCGCGGCGGCGGCGGAGGCGACGCCGGCTGCCGTGCGGGGCGCCTGCGGGGCGCTGCTGGCCGAGGTTCAGGCGATGATCGGCCGGCGCGCGCCGGTCTGGCTCGTCACCCGCGGCGCGCAGAGTCTCGCCGCGCACGAAGCGCCGGCGCTCGTCCAGGCCCCGCTGTGGGGCCTCGCCCGCATCCTCGGCATCGAGCATCCCGAGCTGATGGGAGGCCTCGTCGACCTCGATCCCGCCGCGCCGGCGGGCGACGTCGCTGCGCTGGTCGAGGAGATCGTCGCCCCGGTCGAGGCGCCGCAGGTGGCGCTGCGCGGCGGCGTGCGCCACGCGGCCCGGCTGGAGCGGCTCCACGCGCCCGGCCGCGCCGCGGTGCCCTTCCGGCCCGACGCGACCTACCTCGTCACCGGCGGGCTGACCGGCCTCGGCCTCGTCACCGCGCGGTGGATGGCGCAGAACGGCGCGCAGCATTTCCTGATGCTGAACCGCACTCCGCTGCCGCCGCGCCGCACGTGGGCGAGGCTCGCCCCGGCCACGCCGGAGGCGGAGCGCGTCGCCGCGGTGCGGGCGCTGGAGGGGGCCGGCAAATCCGTGCACGTCGAGGCGATGGACATCGCCGACGAAGCGGCCCTCGGGGCGCTCCTGGCGCGCTGGGAGGCCGAGCTGCGCCCGCCGATCCGCGGTATCGTCCACGCCGCCGGCGGCATCGACGACAAGCTCCTCGCCAACCTCGCACCGGGCGACTTCGATACGGTGATGCGCCCCAAGGTCGACGGGACGCTGGCGCTCGACCGGGCGAGCCGTGTCCTGCCGCTCGACCATTTCGTCGTCTACGCGTCGGCGACGTCGATCCTGGGCCAGATCGGCCAGGCCAATTACGCCGCGGCTAACGCCTTCGAGGACGGCCTCGCCTTCGCCCGCCGTGCCGCGGGACTTCCGGCCAGCGTGGTCAACTGGGGTCCGTGGGGCGAGGTCGGCCTCTATGCCAGGCGCGCGCTGAAGGACCACGCGGCGATCGCCGGCGTGGGCGACATCCTGCCGGAAGAGGGCATGGAGGCGCTCGGCCGGCAGCTCGCAGCGGGGTGGACGCAGTCGGTGGTCGTCAAGGCCGATTGGTCGCGCGCGGCGGCCTCCGTGCTCACCCGCACGCTCGCCGCGGGGGCGGCGACTGGGGCGGCGACGGGGGCGGACGGCCCGGCGGCGGGCGGCGCAGGCGGCGACGGCGGGGTCCTGGAGCTGGTGCTCCTTCCCGAGGCGGAGCGGCGGCAGGCGATCGGCGCGCGGGTGGCGGAGATGGTCGCCGCCGTCCTCAAGCTGGACCCGGATCAGGTGCACCGCCGCCGTCCGGTGACGGCGTTCGGGATGGATTCGATCATGGCCGTCGAGCTGCGCAACCGCATCCGCGTGCGCTTCGGCGTCGCCTTGACCATGGTGCAGCTCTTCACCGGCACGGTGGACGAGATCACCGAGCGGGTCGACGCCGCGCTGATGGCGGACGAGGAGCTGGCCGCGCTGGTGGCCGAGGTGGAGAGCCTGCCGGCGGACGTGGTCGCCGCCATGCTCTCCGGCGAACGAGAGGTGGCTTGAGATTAGCGAGATCGCGGCCCGTCTATCGCGTCTGTCGCCCGAGCAGCGGGCGTTGCTGGCGCGGCGCCTTGCCGAGAGCGGCCGGGCGAGCCCCGGTTCGCCGGCGCCCGCGCCCTTGCGTGTGCGCGACGGCTCCCCGTTGCCGGCATCCTTCGCCCAGGAGCGGCTGTGGTTCGAGCAGTCGCTCGCACCGGACAGCCCCCACTATAACGAGGCCGTGGTGCTGCGCGTGCGCGGCGCGCTCGACGTGGCGCGCATGGCCGCCGCGTTCGGTGAGGTGGTGCGCCGGCACGAGATCCTGCGCACCCGGTTCGTCGCGACCGAGGCCGGCCTGACCCAGGTCGTCGAGCCGCCGCAGCCGGTGACGATCCTGGCCGAGGACGCCGCCGGCACCACCGCGGAGGCCCGCGAGGCGCATGCGCGGGCCATCGTGCGCGAGGCGATCCGTACCCCCTTCGCGCTCGACGGTGCGCCGCTCCTTCGTCTGCGCCTGGTGCGGACCGAGCCGCAGGCGGCGCTCCTCGCCCTGGTCGTCCACCATGTTGTGCTCGACGGTTGGTCCGCCGTCCTGGTCTTTCGCGAGGCGTTCACGGTTTATGGGGCGATGGCGGAGGGGCGCGAGGCGGCCCTGCCGGCGCTCCCCCTCCAATATGCCGACTTCGCCGCGGACGAGCGTGCCGCACTGGCGAACGGCGCCCTCGACGCCGACCGGTCGTACTGGGCCGAGCGGCTCGCCGGCGATCTGCCGCTGCCGCCACTGCCCTACGGCCGGCGCCCGCGCACCGTCGCCTCCGGGCGGGGCGGGCACGCCAGACTGACGATCGCCGCCGACCTCGCCGGCCGCCTGCGCACCTTCGCGCGCGGCGAGAACGCGACCCTCTTCACCACCATGGGCGCCGCCTTGGCGCTGCTGCTGGCGCGCCACGCCGGCCAGGAGGAGGTGTTGATCGCGGCGCCGATGACGGTGCGCGACGGGCCCGACCTCGCGCCGGTGGCCGGCCTCTTCATCAACACGGTGCTGCTGCGCCTCGACGTCGCCCCGCAGTCCACCTTCCGCGACCTCGTGCGTCACGCGCAGGCCCGCGTCCTGGAGGCGCAGAGTCACCACCGCTACCCGTTCCAGGCGCTGATGGCCGACCTGCGCGGGGCCGGCACCGTCACCGGCCGGCCGCTGGCGAGCGTGATGTTCGACCTGCAGCGCCTGCCGGAGGCGATGGAGCCGGCCGGCCTCTCGGTCGACTATGTCGAGATCGATCCGGGCACCTCCAAGTTCGATCTCGGCCTCTCCGTCAAGGAGACCGAGGGGCCGCTGCTGGGCACGTTCGAGTATGCCGGCGACCTCTTCACCGACACCGAGATCGCCTGGTTCGCCGAACGCTACCGCACCCTGCTGGACCGTCTCGTCTCCGCCCCGGACCGCCCGCTCGCCGACCTTTCCATCGCCGACACCGCCGACGTCGCCGCCATCGCCGCATGGAACGATACCGCACGCCCGGTCGACCTCGCGCCACTGGACGCGGCGTTCGCGCAGGCGCTCGCCCGCAGCCCGCACGCCCCGGCGGTGCACCACGCCGGCACCCGGCTCACCTTCGCCGAGCTCGACGCGAAGGCCGGGGCGCTGGCCGGTCGGCTCGCCGCGCGCGGCGTCGTGGCGGGCGAGGGGGTGGCGATGGTGCTCCCGCGCGGCGTCGACCAGATCGCCGCGATCCTCGCCTGCTGGCGCCTCGGCGCCGCCTACGTCGCGCTCGACACCGGATGGCCGCGTTCGCGGATCGCGGCCGCCGTCGCCGCCGTCGCCGGCCGCCTCGTCCTGACGGACGGGGACACCGACGCCCTCGTCGAAGGTGCCACGCTGCGGGTCGACCGGGACGAGCCGGCCGCCGCCGGCGTCGCCGCGCGCGCCACCCTGGACGACCCGGCCTACA
Source organism: Acuticoccus sp. I52.16.1 (assembly GCF_022865125.1). Classification (NCBI taxonomy): domain Bacteria; kingdom Pseudomonadati; phylum Pseudomonadota; class Alphaproteobacteria; order Hyphomicrobiales; family Amorphaceae; genus Acuticoccus; species Acuticoccus sp. I52.16.1. The sequence continues at coordinate 4,738,494 of NZ_CP094828.1, forward strand.
TGATGTTCACGTCCGGCTCGAGCGGGACGCCGCGGCTCGTCTCGGTGACGCACCGCAACCTTGCCCACCTCGCCGGCGCGCTGGCGATGCGGCTGGAGGCGCCGGCGCGGCGGACGTGGCGTGTCGCCGTCAACGGTCCGCTCTCGTTCGACACCTCGGTCAAGCAACTCGTCCAGCTGACCGCCGGCCACACGCTCGACATCGTGCCCGACGGGGTGCGGACCGATCCGCCCGCCTTCGTCGCCTGGCTCGGCGAGCGCCGCATCGACGTGCTGGACGCGACGCCGCTCCACGTGGCGGCGCTGATGGACGCCGGGCTGGCCGAGGTCGCCACGTTGCAGCGCGTCCTCGTCGGTGGCGAGGCGATCGACCCGGCGCTGTGGGAGGCGCTCGCGCGCGCCCCGTTCCGCGCCTTCAACATGTACGGCCCCACCGAGACCACCGTCGACGCCACCGTCGCCGAGATCACCGGCGGTGAGCCCGTCATCGGCGCCCCGCTCGCCAATGTCACCGCGCACGTGGTGGACGCGGCGCTGCGGCCGGTTCCGGTCGGCGTGGTGGGCGAGCTGATGATCGGCGGTGCCGGGGTCGCGGCCGGCTATGTCGGCGACGCGGCGGCGACCGCGGATAGGTTCATCGAGCACGATGGCGTGCGGGTCTACCGCACCGGCGACGGGGTGCGGTGGCGCCTGGACGGAACGCTCGCCTTCGCCGGCCGGATCGACGACCAGGTGAAGCTGCGCGGCCACCGTATCGAGCCGGGCGAGATCGTCGCCGCGCTGCGGGCGGTGCCGGGCGTCGAGGACGCCGCGGTGGTGACGCTGGGCGAGGGCGAGGCACGGCGTCTCGTGGCCTACGTTGTGGCGGCGGCGCGGGCGGAGCCCCCGGCGCGGCGCCTGCCCAACGGGCTGATGGTCGCCGAACTGAACCGCAACGAGACGGACTTCCTCTACGAGGAAATGTTCGAACAAAACGCCTACTTCAAACACGGCATCGGTCTGCCGGCGGGAGCGACGGTGCTCGACGTCGGCGCCAATATCGGCCTCTTTTCGCTGGCGGCGCACTTCGCCGCGCCCGGCGTCACGATCCACGCGTTCGAGCCCAACCCCGCGGTCGCCGATCTCGCGGCGGCCAACACGGCGCGCTACGGCGCCCGCGCGAGGGTGCATCGCCACGCCATCGCCGCCACGGCGGGCGCGGCCGAGTTCACTTTCTATCCCGGCTTCTCGATCCTTTCCGGCCTCTACGCCGACGCTGCCGACGACCGCGCGGTGGTGGAATCCTTCGTGCGTAAGCACGACGGCGCCGACTACGAGGCGCATGGCCTCGGCACGCTGCTGGGTGAACTGCTCGACGATCGCTTCCGGGCCGAGACGCTGAGCGTGCCGCTGGAGACGCTCTCCGCGGTGATCGCGCGTGAGGGGTTGGAACGGGTCGATCTGCTGAAGATCAACGTCGAGAAGGCCGAGGCGGACGTGCTCGCCGGCCTGAGCGAGGCCGATTGGCCGAAGGTCGCGCAGGTCGCGGTGGAGGTGCACGACCTTGACGGGCGGCTCGCCCGCGTCGTGGCGTTGCTGGAGGGCCGCGGCTTCGCCGTCACGGTCGAGCGGGACTGGCAGCTGGAGGACGACGCCGGCACCAATTTCTACGTCTACGCTCGCCGGCCGGGGCTCGCGCCCCATGCCCCGCCCGGACCGGTCGCCGCACTCGTCGCCGGACCCGCCGGCCCGCTCGATCCCGGCCCGCTCGATCCCGACTTGCTGCTGGCGGCGCTGCGGACGCGGCTGCCGGAGGTGATGGTGCCGAGCGAGGTGATCCTCCTCGACCGCCTGCCGACCACCGCCAACGGCAAGCTCGACCGCCGTGCGCTGCCGGTGCCGGCCGCCCGCGCTACCGACCGGCGTCCCCCGGCGACGCCGACCGAGGCGCGGCTCGCCAGCCTCTGGGCGGAGCTTCTGAACCGTCCGGTCGGCTGCGAGGAGAATTTCTTCGCGCTCGGCGGCCACTCGCTGCTCGCGACGCGGCTGATCGCTCGCATCCGCGCGGACTTCGCCGTTGCGTTGCCGATCCGCACCCTGTTCGAGGCGCCCACCGTCGCGCGCCTGGCCCGCGAGGTCGACGCGGCCGAGGCCGCCGCGCCGGCGGCTGCCGCGACCGTCATCCACGCCGCCGCCGCCCGACACGAGCCATTCGCGCTGACCGACATCCAGGAGGCCTATTGGCTGGGCCGCAACGCCGCCTTCGACCTCGGCAACACCTCGACGCGGATCTACCTGGAGCTGGAGGACCGCGACTGGGACGTCGCGCGCCTGGAGGAGGGGTGGAACCGCCTCGTCGTCCGGCACGACATGCTGCGCGCGGTGGTGGACGACGACGGCCGGCAGCGCGTCCTCCCCGAGGTCCCGCGTTACGGCTTCGACACGCACGACCTGACCGACGCCGCCGATCCCGAGGCCGATCTCGCCGCGCGCCGCGCCCGCATGATCGACGCGGTGATGCCGTTCGACACCTGGCCGCTGTTCGAGATCGGCGCCTCGCGGCTCGCCGGCGGGGCGGTGCGGCTGCACATCTCCATGGACGCGCTGATCGCCGATGCGACGAGCCTCCTGGTGCTGTTCCGCGAGTGGGCGGAGTTCATGGCGCGCGGTGCCTTCGCGGCGCCGGCGCCCGCGATCACCTTTCGCGACTACGTCACCGCGGTTCGCGGCGCGGGCGACGCGGCGGCGCGGGCGGCGGCGGAGGCCTATTGGCTGTCGCGGCTGGAGGATCTCCCCGCCGCGCCGCAGCTCCCGCTGGCGAAGAACCCTGCCACCGTCGCGACGCCGACCTTCCGGCGGCGCACCCATCTCGTCGCGGCGCCGGCCTGGGCGGGGCTGCGGCGCGCGGCGGGTGAGGCGGGGGTCTCCGTCTCCGCCGCACTGCTCGCCGCGTTCGGCGAGGTTCTGGCCCGCTGGTCGGACGACCCGCGCCTCACCGTCAACCTCACCACCTTCGACCGCACGCCGCTCCACGACGACGTCGCTCGCCTCGTCGGCGACTTCACGACCTTGACGCTCGTCGCGGTGGACTGCGCCGAGACGCTGCCCTTCGCCGACCGCGCGCGGGCGGTTCAGCGCCGGCTCTGGAGCGATCTCGACCACCGCGCCTTCGGCGGCGTCGACGTGCTGCGCGCGCTCGCCCAGAGCCGCAAGAGCGGCACCGCGGCGCAGATGCCGGTGGTCTTCACCAGCGTCCTCGACCTGGAGGAGGGCGCCGCGCCGACCCGCTTCGGCGACCTCGTGACCTCGGTGGCGCAGACCCCGCAGGTCTGGCTCGATCATCAGGTGATGGAGTGGAACGGCGCGCTCGTCCTCAACTGGGACGCCGTCGAAGAGATCTTCCCCGCCGGTCTGCTGGACGCGATGTTCGCCGCCTATGCCGGTCTCGTCGAACGTCTCGCGCAAACGCCCGCCGCATGGGCCGCGCCGGTCGGACCGCTGGTCCCGGCGGCCCAGCTCGCCGCGCGCGCGGCCGCCAACGCCACCGCCGCACCGCTGCCCGTGCAGCGCCTGGAAGCGGGATTCCTCGCCCGCGCCGCCGAGGCACCGGAGCGCACCGCGCTGATCGACGGCGAGCGCACCATGACCTACGGCGAGCTCGCCGCACGATCGGCCGAGATCGCCGCCCGGCTCGTCGCCGCGGGGGCGGGGCCGGGCCGGCTCGTGGCGGTGCTGGCGCGCAAGGGATGGGAGCAGGTCGCGGCGGTGCTGGGCGTCCTCCGCGCGGGCGCTGCCTACCTCCCGGTCGACCCCGACCTGCCGGGCGAGCGCATCGCCTACCTGCTGGCGCACGGGGACGTCGACCTCGCGCTGACGCAGTCCACTCTCGCGGTCGCCTGGCCGGGCGGCGTCACCCGCATCGCGGTCGACCGGCTCCGCGGGACGGGAGCGAGCCCGCCCGCTCCGGACAATGTCGACGATCTCGCCTACGTGATCTTCACCTCCGGATCCACCGGGCTCCCCAAGGGCGTCATGCTGGACCATCGCGCGGCCTGGAACACCCTCGCCGACATCAACGCGCGCTGGCGCGTCGGCCCCGAGGACCGCGTGCTCGCACTCTCGGCGCTGGGGTTCGACCTCTCGGTCTACGACATCTTCGGCGTGCTGGGTGCGGGCGGGGCGCTGGTCCTGCCGGCGCCCGAGATCGCGCGCGATCCCGCGGCCTGGGCACATCTGGCGCAACGCCACCGGGTGACCCTGTGGAACAGCGTCCCGGCACTGATGCAGATGCTGGTCGAGACCGCCGAGATGGACCCCGCGTCCTGGCCGGCCTCGCTGCGGCTCGTCCTGTTGAGCGGCGACTGGATCCCGGTCACGCTCCCCGGCCGCATCCGCGCGCTCGGGGAGGCGGCCGTGGTCAGCCTCGGCGGGGCGACGGAGGCGGCAGTCTGGTCGATCGCGCACCCGGCGGACGACGTCGACCCGGCGCGCGCCGGCATCCCCTACGGCAAGCCGCTCGCCAACCAGGTGTTTCACGTCCTGGGGCGGGACATGGCGCCGGTGCCGGATTACGTTGCGGGCGAACTCTACATCGGCGGCGCCGGTCTCGCGCAGGGTTATTGGAAGGACGCCGAGAAGACTGCCGCCAGCTTCGTCATTCACCCCGCGACGGGTGAGCGGCTCTACCGCACCGGCGACTTCGGGCGTTATGTCGAGGGTGGCGTGATCGAGTTTCTCGGCCGCCGCGACGCGCAGGTGAAGGTGAGCGGATACCGCATCGAGCTGGGCGAGATCGAGGCTGCGCTCGCCGCCCACCCGGATGTCGCCGCCGCCGCCGTATCCGCTCCGGCCGACCGCGCCGGCCATCGCCGGCTGGTCGCCCACGTCGTCATGGCGCCCGCCGTGCCGGACGATTTCGGCGACCTCGCCGAGGGGGTCCTGACCGACCCGCTCGCGCGGATGGACTTCCAGATGCGCCGCCTCGGCCAGCGTCCGACCGGGACGGGCGAGACCGTCGTCGCGCTGCCCGGTGGCGCCGTGGACGCGACGCGACGGGCGGCCTTCCTCGCGCGGCAGAGCCACCGCCGCTTCCTCGATACGCCGGTCCCGCTGGCGGCATTCGGCGCCCTGCTGGCGAGCCTCCAGGGGATCGAGATCGACGGCGCGCCGCTGCCAAAGTTCCGCTACCCGTCGGCCTCCAGCCTCAACCCGGTGCAGTGCTATGTCGCCGTGAAGGCCGGCATGGCGGAAGGGCTCGACGGGGGGCTCTACTACCTCGACCCGGTCCGCCATGCCCTGGTGCACCTTGGAGCGGGAGACGTCGCCGGCGTCTTCCCCGGTGCCAGTCGCGCATTGCACGAGGCGGCGGCGTTCGCGGTGTTCCTAGTGGGCCGGCTCGATGCCATCCGCCCGCTCTATGGCGGGCTCGCCCGCGACTTCGCCTTGCTGGAGGCCGGGTATGCGGGGCAGGCGCTGATGGACGCGGCGCCGCGCGAGGATATCGGCCTCTGCCCCATCGGCCACGTTGACGAGGCGGCGCTCACGGCACGCCTCGGTGTCGAGGGCGAGGTCGTGGTGCACGGCTTCGTCGGCGGCGTCGTGGACCCGGCATGGGCCGCGCAGTGGGGCCGTGCGCATCCGGCGCCGGCGGACCCGGCCGAAGCGATGAAGGCCTGGGCGCGGCGCAAGCTTCCGGCCTACATGGTCCCGGCGACGTTCGTCTTCCGCGACGCGCTGCCGCTGACGGCCAACGGCAAGGTCGATCGTGGCGCTCTCGCCGTGCCGGCGCCCGCCGCTCCGGCGGCGCCGGTAGCGACGGGGGCGGCGGGCGGCGCGGTGGAGGCGGCGATCGCCGCCGTCATGGCCGAGATCCTGGAGCAGCCGTCCGTCGCGCCAGAGGCGAACTTCTTCGACCTCGGCGCCAACTCGCTGCACCTCGTCCAACTCCATCGCCGCCTGAAGGCCGAGCACGGAGCGGCGCTGGCGCTGATCGACATGTTCCAGAACCCCACCGTCGCCTCCTTGGCGGCGATGATGGCGGCCGGTGGAACCTCCGACACGCTCGCCGAAACCGAGCGCGACGAGATCGACGCGCGCGCCGCCAGGGCACGCACCGAGCGGCGCAAACGCGCGCTCTCCCGCAAGCCAGAGACCGGACGACCGACGTGAGCCAACTCGACGACGCCATCGCGATCACGGGCATGAGCGGCCGGTTCCCCGGCGCGCCCGACATCGCCGCGTTCTGGCGCCTGCTGGTGGAGGGCCGCGAGGGGATCACCTTCTACACCGACGAGGAGCTGCTCGCCGCCGGCGTCGCCCCTGCGCTGTTGCGTCACCCCAACTACGTCCGCGCGGCACCCGCGCTGACGGACGTCGACATGTTCGACGCCGCCTTCTTCGGCATCAGCCCGAAGGAGGCCGAGCTGATGGACCCGCAGCACCGCCTCTTCCTGGAGCACGCGTGGCTGGCGCTGGAGAATGCCGGCCGGATCGCCTCCGAGTTCGACGGACGCATCGGCATCTACGGCGGATCCAGCATCTCGTCCTACCTTCTGTTCAACCTGAAGCCGGGCGAGGGCCACACCGATTCGCTGCAGACGGTGCTGGGCAACGACAAGGACTATCTGGCGACGCGCGTCGCCTACAAGCTCGGCCTCGACGGGCCGGCGGTCACGGTGCAGACGGCCTGCTCCACCGCACTCGCCGCCGTTTCGCTCGCGTGCGAGTCGCTGCTGACCCACCAGTGCGACATGGCGCTCGCCGGCGGGGCGACGGTGCGCGTGCCGGTCGCGAGCGGCTACCTCTACGAGGAGGGCAGCATCCTCTCCCACGACGGCCATTGCCGCACCTTCGACGCGGGCGCATCGGGGACGCTGTTCGGCTCCGGCGTCGGCATCGTCGTCCTGCGACGGCTGGAGGAGGCCGAGGCGGACGGCGACCACATCCACGCCGTCATCCGTGGCACCGCGCTCAACAACGACGGCGACCACAAGGTGGGCTTTGCCGCGCCCAGCGTCGACGGTCAGTCGCGCGTCATCGCCGCGGCGCTGACGGCGGCGGACGTCTCGGCCGACACGATCGACTATGTCGAGGCGCACGGCACCGCGACGCCGATCGGCGACCCCATCGAGGTTCGGGCGCTGACGCGGGCGTTCCGGGCGACGTCCGCGCGCACGGGCTATTGCGGCATCGGTTCGGCGAAGACCAACGTGGGGCACCTCGAGTCGGCGGCGGGGGTGGCCGGGCTCATCAAGGCGGTGCTGGCGCTGAAGCACCGGCAGATCCCTGCCAACCTGCACTACGCCGCCCCCAATCCCGACATCGATTTCGCCGCCAGCCCGTTCCGCGTGGTCGACAGGCTGGCCGACTGGCCGCGGGGCGACCATCCGCGCCGCGCCGGCGTCAACTCGTTCGGGATCGGTGGCACCAACGTCCACGTCGTCCTGGAGGAGGCGCCGGACGCGCCGGAGGCGCCGGCGGCGGCCACCGACCGCACCCGCCAGCCCTACGTCCTCTCGGCGCGCAGCGAGGCGTCGCTGAAGGCGCTCGCCCAGGCGCATGCCGCGCGCCTTGCCGCCCCGGACGCGCCGCCGCTCGGGGACGCCGCGTTCACCGCCGCCACCGGCCGGCGGCATTTTCCCCATCGCCTCGCCGTGGTGGGGGCCGATGCGGCGGACGTCGCGGGCCGGCTCGCCGCGTTCGCGGACGGTGGGGCGGGGGTCGCCGGCATGGCGTCCGGCGAACCGCCGCGCATCGCCTTCCTGTTCACCGGGCAGGGGTCGCAATACGTGGGCATGGGGCGGGCGCTGTACGCGGCCGAGCCGCGATTCCGCGCGGTGGTCGACCGGGCGTCGGCCATATTGCGGGACACGCTCGGCGCGCCGCTGCCCGACCTCGTCTTCGCAGCCGGCGGCGACATGCAGCGGCTCGACGCCACGCACGCGACGCAGGTCGCGCTCTACGTGCTGGAATATGCGCTCGCCACGACCTGGCGCGCCTGGGGGATCGCGCCGGCGATGGTCGCGGGCCACAGCGTCGGCGAGATCGCGGCGGCGGCGGTCGCGGGCGTGTTCTCGTTCGAGGACGGGTTGACCCTTGCCTCGGCCCGCGGGCGGCTGATGCAGGACCTGCCGCGCGAGGGCGCGATGGTCTCGGTGGCCACCGACGAGGCGAGCGTCGTCCGCCACATCGCCGCCCACGAGGGCGTCGCCATCGCCGCCGTCAACGGCCCGCGCAGCCTCGTCCTGTCGGGGGCAGCGGCGAGCGTCGAGGCGATCGCCGCGGCATTGGCGGCGGAGGGGGTGAGGACACGGCCGCTCACGGTGTCGCACGCGTTCCATTCGCCGCTGATGGCGCCGATGCTGGAGCCGTTCCGTGCGCTCGCCGGCACCATCACCTACCGGGCGCCGACGATCCCGATCGTCTCCAACGTCACCGGTGCGCTCGCCGGGGCGGAGCTGGCGGATCCGGCCTACTGGGTGCGCCACGTGATGGCCCCGGTGCGGTTCGGCGACGCGGTGGACGCGCTCTACGGCGCCGGCATCTGCACCTTCCTGGAGATCGGCCCCAAGCCGGTGCTGACCGCGCTGGGCCGCGAGGCTCTGGAGGGGACGGCGGACGCCGAAACCACGCGGTGGCTCCCCAGCCTGACGCGCCCGGATCTCGACGAAGAGGTGATGTTCGGCTCGCTCGCAAGCCTGCACGTCGCCGGGGCGGCGGTGGACTGGGCGAACTTCCACGCGCCGTGGCGCCGACGCCGGGTGGAGCTGCCCGGCACCGTCTTCGAGCGGCGCCGGTTCTGGGTCGAGCCGTCCGCCGCCGCCCCGATCCGCCGCCGCGCCGCCGGGACGCACCCGCTCCTGGGAACGCGCCTGCGCACGCCCGGCGCGCGGGAGGTCCGTCACGAGACGGTGCTGGCGGCCGACGAGCCGGCCTTCCTCGCCGACCACCGCGTGTTCGGCGCTCCGGTGGTGCCGGCGACCGGCTTCCTCGAGGCCGCACTCGCCGCCGCCCGCGCCGAATGGGGCGAGGGGCCGGTCGAGGTGCGGGACGTCGCCTTCCGCGCCGCGCTCGCCCTCGGCGAGGGGCCGACCTTGGTGCAGACCGCCCTGGTACCGGTCGACGGCGGGCGGTTCGACTTCGCCGTCTACAGCCTCGGCGAGGAGGACGATACGCTCCATGCCAGAGGCCGCCTCGCCCGCGCGCCCGCCTCGCACCCGCGGGCCGCGCCGCCGCCCCATGCCGCCGGGGCGCCGATCGATCCCGCGGCCGTCTACGCCGCCTATGCCGAGCGCGGGCTCGACTATGGCGCGGCCTTCCGCGGGGTGAGGGCGATCGAGGCCGGCGACGGTGTGGTGCGGGCACAGATCCACCTGCCGGCCGCCGCCGGTCCGGCCGAACCCTTCACCCTGCACCCGGCGCTGCTCGACGCCTGCTTCCAGGCGATCGGCGTGGTGTTCACCGGGACGATCGGCGAGGGCACCTACCTGCCGGTCGGGCTGGAGCGGCTCGCCGTCTTCGGCCCGGTGCCGGCGGCCCTCACCGGCACCGCCACGATCCGCGACACGGGCGAGGGCGGGCGGCACCTCGCCGACATGGTGCTGACCGGACCGGACGGGGTCGTCGTCGCCGTGATCGAGGGGCTGGAATCGCGCAAGGTGAGCCGCGAGACGGTGCTCGGGAGCGATGCCGCCGCCATGGCCGAGCGCACCCACGTCCTCGCCTGGCGTGACGCGCCGCCGGACCTCGCCGTGCCGCCGGTGGAGCGGCCGACGCTGGTCGTCGGGGCCGGACCTGTCGCCGCGGAACTGGCCGCGGCGCTCGGCGCGGCAGTGGTGTCCGCCGTCCCCGAGGCGGACGGGCTGGCGCAGGTGGAGGCCGTGGTGCTCGTCGTCGAGCCGGCGCCGGTCGACGACGGGGCGGGGATGCTGGCGGCCGCGGAGGTGGGCGTCGCGGCGCTCCTGGCGCTCGTCCAGGCCGTCGTCGCCGCCGAGCGCAGCGCGGCAGTGCGCATCACCGTCGTCACCCGCGGTGCGGCGAGCCTCGCGCCCTCGGCCGCGGGGCTCGCCGCGGCGCCGCTCGCCGGCATGGCCCGCGCGATCGGCCACGAGTTCCCGGAATTGGCGCTCACGCTCGTCGACCTCGACCCGGCGGACGACGAGCCGGGCGGCGCCGTGGAGCGGCTGACGCGCGAGATCCGTGCGCCGGACGGCGAGACCGAAGTCGCCTGGCGGGGGGCGCGCCGCCGCGCCGCCCGCTTCACGCGGCTGACGGCGGGGCGCGTGACGCTGCCGGCCGGCCCGTTCCGCCTCGTCAGCGGGGCCGGCGAGGGGTTCGCCGCCGTGTCCGCCCGGGCGCTGGAGCGCCGCGCCCCGGCCGCCGGGGAGGTGGAGATCGAGGTCGCCGCGATGGGCCTCAACTATCGCGATGTGCTGGGCGCGATGGGCCTCTACCCCGGCGACCTCGGCCTCTCGGGGAGCGAATGCGCCGGCCGCGTCGTCCGCGTCGGTCCCGGTGTGGACGATCTCGCCGTGGGCGACGCGGTGGTCGCCATCGCGCAGGGGAGCTTCGCCAGTCACGTCACGGTCGCGGCAGGCTCCGTCTTCGCCGCCCCCACGGGGGTCGACCTCGTCGCCGCGGCGGGGCTCCCCGTGGTGACGCTGACGGCGTGGTACGGGCTGACGCACCTCGCCGGGCTGAAGCGGGGCGAGACCGTGCTGATCCACTCCGCGACCGGCGGCGTGGGGCTGATGGCGCTCGCCGTCGCACGCCATCTGGGTGCCGAGGTGATCGCCACCGCCAGTCCGGCCAAGCACGAGATCCTGCGCCGGATGGGCATCGCTCACATCGCGTCCTCCCGCTCCGGCGACTTTGCCGACGTGGTGCGGGCGGCCACCGGCGGCGCCGGTGTCGACGTGATCCTCGACTCCCTCCCGGCGGAGCTGATGGAGGCCAACCTCGCCGCACTGGCACAGGGCGGGCGGTTCGTGGAGATCGGCCGGCGCGACATCTGGACCGCGACGGAGATGGCTGCCGCGCGCCCCGACGCCGCCTATCATGTGGTCGACTTCGACGCCCTGTCGCGCGACGACCCGGCATTGCTGCGCCGCATGCTGGCCGAGCCGCTGGAGCGGATGGCCGCCGGCGCCATCGCTCCGCCGCCGACCACCCCGTTCGCGGCCGAGCGGCTGCCCGAGGCGATGGCCTTCATGCAGACCACCCGCCACATCGGCAAGGTGGTGCTGACGCCGGAGCGCGAGACGACGCCGGCGGCGCGGGCCTTCGCCGCCGACCCGGCCGGGACCTACCTCGTCACCGGCGGCCTCGGCGGGCTCGGCCTGCATCTCGCCCGCTTCCTGGTGGAGAAGGGCGCGCGGCATTTGACCCTCGTCGGCCGCTCCGCGCCCGGCGCCGCGGCGGAGGCCGAGCTGGCGCGCCTCGCGGACGCCGGCGCAACGGTGACCCTCGCCCGGCTCGACGTCGCCGACGGCGCCGCCGTCACCCGGCTGGTGGCCGGGATCGACGCCGGCGAGGCGCCGCTGCGGGGGGTCTTCCACCTCGCCGGCGGGCTCGACGACAGCCTCGTCACGACGCTCGGCATGGAGCGCTTTCGTGCGGTGATGGCGCCGAAGGTGGCCGGCGCCTTCAACCTCCACGCCGCGACCCGCGCCAGCGCGCTCGACGTCTTCGTGCTCTACGGCTCGTTGACGGGGCTGCTCGGGGCGCCGGGACAGGCGAACTATTGCGCCGCCAACACCTTCCTCGATGCGCTCGCCGCCTGGCGCCGCGCCGAGGGCCTGCCGGCACTGGCGATCGACTGGGGGCCGTGGGCCGAAGTCGGCATGGCCGCCGGCACGACGGACCGGCTCGGCGGCGCGATGCTGACGCCCGAGGCCGGCGCCGCCATGCTGGAGCGGCTCCTCGGCCGCGCCGAGCCGGCGATCGCCGTCGTCCCCTACGGCCTGGCCGACTTCCTCGACGGCACGCCGGCCGAGCGCGCCGCGGTGCCCTTCTTTGCCGATGTGCGCGAGGAGGTGAGCCGCGAGCGGGCCGAGACCGCGCGCACCGCGGCGCTGCGCGAGGACGTGCTCGCCGCCACCGGCCCCGACCGCGCCGCCCGCCTCGCGACCTACCTGACCGATCTCCTCGCCGCGCTCTTGATGCTCGACGCGTCCGAGCCGCTCGCGTTCGACCGCTCGCTCCAGGAGGTGGGGCTCGATTCGCTGGTCGGCATCCAGCTGCGCAACCGGGTCCGCAGCGACCTCGGCGTGGACCTCCCGATCGACGCGCTGCTGGCCGATCCCACCATCGCCCGCCTGCTGGTGCTGCTGAGCGACGGGCTCGGCGCGGCGGAGCCCGGCGCGCAGGCCGGCGCGCGCGCTTCGATCCCACGCGGCGGGGACGGCGACGCACCGCTCTCCTTCGCGCAGCGCCGGATGTGGTTCCTGGCGACGATGGACCCGGATTCGCCGTTCTATTCCTTCACCGTCGGCATCGACCTCGTGGGTCCGCTGCGCCGGGAGGCGTTCGATGCGGCGATCGCCACCATCGTGGCGCGGCACGAAGCGCTTCGCACGGTGTTTCCGGTGGTGGACGGAGAGCCGGTGCAGCGGGTGGTCGACGGGGCCGAAATCGGGGTCGACCCGGTCGACCTCTCAGCTCTGGACGCGCCGGCGCGCGAGGCCGCACTCGACCGTGTCGCCGCGCAGGAGGCGCGCCGCGTCTTCGACCTCGCGGCCGGGCCGTTGATGGCGGTGCGCCTCGTGCGGCTGGCACCCGAGGTGCACCGGGCCCTCGTCACCATGCACCACATCGTCACCGATGGGTGGTCGCAAGGGATCTTCGCCGAGGAGTTCGCCGCGCTCTACGGCGCCGGGGCGGTCGGCGGCGAGACGACCGCAGCGGCGCTGCCGGTCCTGCCGGTGCGCTACCGCGATTTCGCGCGCTGGCAGATCGACCAGCTCGCCGGCCCGCGCGCGCAGGAGGGGCTCGCTTTTTGGGGCCGCCGGCTCGCCGCGCCGCTGCCGGATCCGCCGCTCCCGTTCGACCGCTCCCGCCGCGAGGCCGAGCTGCGCCGCGGCGCCACCACCGCCGCCGAGATCGACGCGGCGACCGCCGAGCGCGTGAAGGCGATGGCGCGGGCGGAACGCGCGACGCTCTTCACCGCGCTTCTGAGCGCCTTCACCGCGCTCCTGCACCGGCTGACGGGGGACACCGACGTCCTCGTCGGTACGATCGCCGCGGGGCGGGTGCGGCCGGAGGTCGAGGGGGTGATCGGCTTCTTCGCCAACATGGTGCCGCTGCGTGCCGATCTCGCCGGTGACCCGTCCTTCCTCGACCTTCTCGCGCAGGAGCGCGATGTCGTCGCCGAGGCGCTGGCCCACCAGGACATCCCGTTCGACTATCTCGTCGAGGCGCTGGCGCCACCGCGCGCGGTCGGCCGCAACCCGTTCACGGACGTCATCTTCGTATTGCAGCGTGACGCGGGCAAGGCGGAGCTGGAGATCGAGGGGCTGACGATGTCGGCGCGTTGGGAGGCGGAGACGGGCGCGGCGCGCTTCGACCTCGAGGTGCACGTGTGGGAGCTGGCGGACGGGCGGCTCTCGTTCCAATGGATCTACGACGCCGACCTGTTCGACGCCGAGACGGTCGCCTCGTTCGCCCGCCACTACGAGGCGTTGCTGCGTGGGGCGCTGGCCGACGGGGCGGCTCCGGTCTCGGCGCTCCCGCTGGCGGCCGAGGCGGTGAGCGAGGTCGATACGCTCGCCGAAGAGCTGGAACACCTCTCCGACGAAGAGGTCGAGCGGCTGCTGCGCGAGCTGCAACCGGACGAGGCGAGCGCGAAATGACGGTCGCCTCCGCCCCATCCTCGGACGCGGCGGACAAGCGGGCGCGGCTCGCACGGCTGATGCGCGAGCGCCGGGCGGCCGAGGCGGCCGTTCCGGCGCGCGGGGTGTGGGAGCGCGTCGCCGCCGTCGCCGCCGCGTCGCCCCGGGCGGTCGCCGTCGAGGACGGCAGCCGGTCGCTCACCGCCGCGGCGCTGGTCGATGCGGCGGAGGCGCTCGCCGCGTCCCTCGCCGATGCGGGGGTGGGAGAGGGCGACGTCGTCGCGCTGGCGCTGCCGCGTGGGGTCGGCCTTGCCGTGGCGATCCTGGCGGTGGCGCGCCGCGGGGCAGCCTGGCTGCCGCTGGAGGCGGACGACGCGCCCCTGCGCCGGGCGAAGCAGCTCGCCCGCACCCCGCCCGTGGCCGCGATCGTCGCCGACGGCGGCGCTCCGGTGCCGGACGGCGTACCGCGGATCGCACTGCCATCGCCCTACGCCGCGCCGTCGGGCGCCCGACAAGCGTCGCCGGGCGGCGCGACGCCCTCGCGGATCGAGGCCGGCCCCTCCGTTGCGGAAGACATGCGGCCTCTAGCGGACGCCGCATCGCCTCGCACGGGGGCCGCATCCGTCGACGCCGCCGCCTCACCGCCTCGCACGGTGGACACGCCGGCTCGACCGGCGGCGACCTCGCCCGGCGCGGACGGCACGCCGCCTCGCGTCGAGACCGGCGACGCGGCCGGAAGCGATGCGGCCGCACGCGCTGGGACCGTTCTCGCCGGGGCCGCCCTCGCTGGCGCCGGCACACGGCCCGCCGCCGTGGACGGGGGGATCTTCGCCGTCGTCTGGCCGGGGGAGGCACCGGTCGCGGTCGGGGCCGGACGGATCGCGGCGCAGCTCGACGGCGCGGCCGCGATCCTGCCGCTCGGGCCCGGCGACCGGGTGCCCTTCGCCGCCTCCCTCCACGCCGACGCGCTGCTGCTGGAGCTGCTGTGGCCGCTCGCCGCCGGCGCGACGGTGGTCGTCGCCCCGAGCGCCGGGCCGCAGGCGCTCGCGGCATGGATCGGCGGGCGGGCGATCACCGCGGCCCATCTGACCCCGTCGACGCTGGCGCAGCTCGGCCCCGGCGCAGGCGGGTTGCGGCGGATCGCGCTCTGCGGCGAGCCGCTCGCTCCCGCGGTGCTGGCGCCACTGATCGAGGCGGGCGTCGCGCTCACCTGCGTGCTCGCCTGGCCGCAGGCGGGCGGGCCGGTCCTCGCCCGCCAGGCCTCGGCGCAGGACGACGCGGGGGCCGCGCTCGGCCGACCGACGGGCGGGGCGGTGCAGATCGTCGATCGCCGCGGTGGCGCGGTGCCGGCGGGCGTGCCGGGAACGCTGACGGTCGACGGCCGAGCGACCGATCTCGTCGTGCGCCGCCGCCGCGCCGATCAGGAGATCGAGCTCGTCGCCATGGCGGGGCGACGCCGCTTCGTCGACGGACGGCTCGTCGACCTCGACGCGGTCGTGGCCGCAGCGCGCGCGCTGGCGGGTGTGGCCGATGCCGCCGCGCTCGTGCGCCGCGAGGCCACGGGCCGCAACGTCCTCGTCCTCGCCGTGGTGCCGCGCGCGGCGACCTTGCCGCCCGGTTTCGCCGCGGCGCTGGCCGAGCGTCTCGCCCCCTGGTCGCGTCCGGAGCACATCCTCCCGGTCACCGCCATCCCGCTCGATGCCCGCGGGACGGCCGATGAAGCCGCCCTCGCACGCCTTCCGGTGGTGGACGATGCCCTCGCCCGCCGCGTGGAGACGGCGATGCGGGCGGCCGGCATCGACGCTGCCGTCGCCGTGCGGCCGCGCAGCTTCGCGCCCGGCACCGCCGAACTCCCGGCGCTCACCCCGCGCGCACGGGTGCGGCCGGCGGCCGAATGCGGCGCGCCCGTCGCCGAAGGCCGGCCGGCCTACGCCGCCGGCGGCCCGCTCGTGCTGCCGCCGGACGCCCCGCGCACGCTGACCGAGGCTCTGTCGCGCACCGCCGCGGACTGGCCGGGCCGCGGCATCGTCGCTCTCGACGCCGCGGGCGCCGAGACGCGGCTCTCCTACGCGGACCTCCTCGCCGAAGCGCTGCGGATCGCCGGCGGGCTGGCCGCGCGCGGCCTCAAGCCGGGCGATCCGGTGATCCTGCAGGTCGCCGAGCACCGGCGCTATTTCCCGGCCTTCTGGGGCGCTGTGCTGGCGGGCCTGCGGCCGGTGACGATCGCCGTCAGCGCCACCTACGCGCAGCCCGGCGGCACCGTGCTGAAGCTCACCAACGCGTGGCGCCTGCTGGACCGGCCGCCGATCCTGGCGCCGGCGGATCTGGCGGCGCCGCTCGCCGAGGCCGCGGCGCATACCGGCGGCGAGCCGCTCGCAGTGCTTGTGCTCGAAGATCTCGCCGCCGCGGAGCCGGCCGTGCCGCACCCGGCAGCCCCCGAGGACGTCCTCTTCCTGCAGCTCTCGTCGGGGTCGACGGGGGTGCCGAAGATCATAAAGGTGACCCACGGCGGCGTCGTCGCCCACATCCACGGCGATATCGCCGTGTGCGGCGACCATGCCGGCGACGTCGACGTCAACTGGTTACCGCTCGACCATGTCGTGCCGCTGCTGACGTGCCACCTGAAGGACACCTACCTCGGCTGCGAGCAGGTGGAGCTGGTGACCGGCGACGTGATCGCCGACCCGCTGCACTGGCTCCGCGCCATCGCGCGTTACCGCGCGACGCGGACCTGGGCGCCCAACTTCGGCTTCAAGCTGGTGACGACGGCACTCGCAGCAGCGCCGGAGGCCCGGTTCGATCTCTCCACCGTGCGTCACCTCATGAACGCCGGCGAGCAGGTGACGGCACCGGTGATCGAGGATTTCCTCGCCGCCGTCGCCCCGTTCGGGCTAAGCAGGACGGCGATGCAACCCGCCTTCGGCATGGCCGAGGCGTGCACATGCATGACCTACGAGAACGGCTATCGCGGGTCGGCCTCGCTGATCCGCGCCGCCAAAGCGTCGTTGGGCGGGGTGCTGCGCGTGCCGGTCGACGGGGAGCCGGAGGCGGCGTTCGTGCGGTTGGGCGGACCGGTGCCGGGCGTCGAGATCCGCATCGCCGACGCCGCCGGGGCGACGCTGCCGGAGGGCGTGATCGGTCGCTTCCAGATCCGCGGGGCGGTGGTGACGCCGGGCTACGTCGCCAACCCGGAGGCGGACGCGCAAGCCTTCGTCGGCGACGGTTGGTTCAACTCGGGCGACCTCGGCGTGATCGTGGACGGGGGCCTGGCGCTGACCGGGCGTGAGAAGGAAACGATCGTCGTCAACGGCGCCAACTTCTACTGCTACGAGGTGGAGGACGTCGTGAACGCCGTGGCGGGGGTCGCGCCGACCTTCGCCGCCGCCACCGCCGCGCCGAGCGAGGAGACCGGCAGCGAGGGGCTCGCGGTCTTCTTCGTGGTCGAGGAGGGTTGCGACGCGGCGGTGGTCGCCCGAAGGGTGCGCGGCGCCGTCGCCTCCCGCCTCGGCATCGACCCGCGCCACGTGGTGCCCATCGCCCGCGAGGACTTTCCCAAGACCACGAGCGGCAAGATCCAGCGCACCCGGCTGAAGGCGCGCCTCGACGCGCTCGCGCCGGCCGCCGGTGCCACGGTCCCGGCCTGGTTCTACCGCGAGACATGGCGCCCGCGCGTCGCAACCCCTGGCGGGTCCCCCGGGACGCTGATCGCGCTGGACGTGCCGGCGTGGCTCGACCCCGTGCGTGCCGCCTGGGCCGAGCGTGGCCCATGGCAGGCCGTCCCCGTGGCCGACCGCGCTGCGGATCTCGGCGCCGTGCTCGCCGCGGCGCCGGCCGATGCGGTGATGCTGGCCGGCATGGACGCGCCGGGCGCGCAGTGTGCGGACGTGGTGCGCGCAGTGGCGCGGGTCGCGGCATTGGCGCAGCGGTTGAACGCGGTGCGCGACGGGCTCGCCGGGCGCCGGCTCGTGGTCGTGACGCGGGGCGCGTTGGCGGCGGGCGGGGTGGTGCCGGCTCCGCCCGCGGCGGCCCTGCGGGTGGCGCTTCGCAGCCTCGCCCATGAGATCCCGGAAGTCGCCGTCACCCTGCTCGACCTTCCGGCGGACGCTCCGGCGGCACCGGTCATAGAGGCGCTGGAGAGCGTGATGGACGCGCCGGAGGTCGCCTGGCGCGACGGGGCGCGTCTCGTGCCGCGGCTGGAGCGGGTGGACCCGGCGCGCAACCTCGCCGCGCCGCTGGTTCGCGGGGGGCGCTATCTCGTCACCGGCGGCAACGGGGCGATCGGCCGCGCCCTGTGCCGATGGCTCGTGGAGCGGTGCGACGCGTCGGTCGTGGCGCTGGGCCGGCGGCCGGCCGAGAGCGCCCCGCCGCCGGGCCCGGGCGTGGTCTACCGCGCGGCCGACCTCGCCGACCGGGCAGCGCTCTCGCAGGCGATCGCCGAAGTGGAACGGGCGGGCGGTGCGCTCGACGGGGTCTTCCACCTCGCCGGAGCGGCCGACGGGCGCGCCCTCGCCGAGGAGTCGGAGGCGACGCTCCGCCCCGCGCTGGCCGCCAAGGTCGCCGGGGCGCTCCATCTGGCGGAGATCTTCGCCGCGCGGCCGGACGTGGCGTTGACGCTGTTCGGCTCGGTCAACGCCGTGTTCGGTGGGGCGGGCGCAGGGGCCTATGCGGCCGCCAACGCCGCACTCGATGCCGTGGCGCGGCAGCGGGTCGCGGCCGGCGGCCAGGCTCTCGCCGTGCATTGGAGCCAGTGGGAGGCGAGCCCGATGGCCGAGCGCTTCGGCCTCGCCGAGTTCGCCTCGGCACGCGGCTTCCTGCCGATCGCCACGGGCGACGGGCTCGCGTCGCTGGCCGCGGCGATGGCCGGAGGCGACACCGCCCTCGTCATCGGCCTCGACGGGACCAACCCCAACCTCCGCGACCGTCTGGTGGAGCCGCCGCGCGGGCTCGAGGAACTCACCGTCTACGTCGCCGGCGAAACGGAACGGGCCGCCGGTGTGGCGCCCACCGACCGGTTCGGCGCCGCGGTGCCGGTCCGGCTCCTGGCGGTGGACGCGATCGCGCGCGCGGCGGACGGCGAGGTCGACCGGGCGGCACTGGCGCGGGCCGACGGCCGCGCCGTCGGCGGAGACGACGGGGCGCCGCGCTCCGAGACCGAGCGCCGGCTCGCCGCCATCTGGGCCGATCTCTTGGGCCGGGGCGGCGTGGGCCGGGACGAGGACTTCTTCGCCGTCGGCGGCCACTCGCTGGTGGCGGCCCGGCTGATGCTGCGGATCCGCAAGGAGTTCGGGCGCGAGCTGCCGCTGCGGGCGGTCTTCGGCGCGCCGACGATCGCCGGGATGGCGGCGGCGCTCGACGGGGCGGCGGCCCGCCCGCCGTTGCCCGGTTGTGTCGTACCGTTGCAGGGCGAGGGCGGCGGGGCGCCGATCTTCTGCGTCCATCCCGCCGGCGGCAGTCCGCTCTGCTACCTCCTTCTCGCCGGCCACCTCGGCGTGGGCCAGCCCTTCTACGGCTTCCAGGCCGTCGGCCTCGTCGACGGCGAGCGGCCGCTGCGCACCGTCGAGGCTCTGGCGGCGCACTATGTCGAGGCCGCGCGGCAGGTCGTGCCGCAGGGGCCGCTCCGGCTGGCGGCGTGGTCGTCCGGCGGACCGGTCGCATTCGAGATGGCGCGGCAGGTGGAAGCGGCGGGCGGTGCCGTCGACCTCGTCGCCCTGTTCGACTGCGGGCTGATGGAGAGCGACAACCCGGTGCGAGGCCCGGCCCCGGTGCGCGCCGCCAAGGGTCTCGCGATGGTGGCCCGCTACATGGCGCAAGTCCGCTGGCCGCGCTCCTGGGCCGAGCTGACGGTGCTGGCGCGCATGATCGGCCTCGTCCTGCCGGCGCGGATGCGCGATCTGCGGCCGCGCGTCCTCGGCGAGCTTGTCCGCTCGCTGCGGCTCTTCAACCTCAACACCATGGCCGCGATCCGCTATCGGCCCGGCCGTTACGGCGGCCGCGTCGTCCTCTTCCGTGCCGATCGTTCGCGGCCGCGGGGCGCGGACCCGACCGTCGCCGACCTCACCCGGTTCGCCGGCTCGGTCGACGTGGTCGCCGTGGCCGGGAGCCATATGTCTATCGTGCTCGATCCCGACGATGCCGCCGGCCTCGCGGCGGCGCTCGGACAGGTTCTCGCGGCGCAGAGCTCTTCCACCACCGCACCCGAACGGGGCGGCGACACAATGAAGCGATGGGAAGGACCCAGGAAATGACCTACCGTATCTTGGCGATGGACGGCGGCAATGCCGGGCGGGCCGGTGTGTTCTTGTCCGACATCGAGCGCCGCGCCGAAACCTTGGGCAAGACATTCCTCAAGGACGTCGACCTCTTCGCCGGCACGTCGTCGGGCGCGATGAACGCGATGCTGCTCGCCTGGTTCGAGGACCCCGTCGTCGCGCTGGAGGCGATCCTGCGGTTCGAGGACGAGGTGCGCAACCAGGGCCCGTCCGGGCCGATCGAGCTGGCGGGCATGCTGATGGGCACCTCCGCGGCGATGAACCAGAGCAAGATCAAGGCGTTCTGCGACGAGACCTTCGGCGAGGCGGCCCTGCTGTCGGACCTGAAGCGCCCGGTCCTGATCCCGGCCTTCCAGCTCGACGCGATCGACACGCACATCGAGATCACCCGTCCCGGAACCGAGGCGGTGCTGCCTCACCGCCGCTGGTCGACCCGTGTGTTCACCAACATGCCGGGCGACCCGGGCGCCAGCGAGCTGATCGTCGACGTCGCGCTGCGCACGATGG
Source organism: Acuticoccus sp. I52.16.1 (assembly GCF_022865125.1). Taxonomy (NCBI): domain Bacteria; kingdom Pseudomonadati; phylum Pseudomonadota; class Alphaproteobacteria; order Hyphomicrobiales; family Amorphaceae; genus Acuticoccus; species Acuticoccus sp. I52.16.1. Next base: position 4,759,074 of record NZ_CP094828.1, read on the forward strand.
CGATGCCGATTCAGTACCCGATCCACCAGAGCGTGACGGGCATCGGGCCCGGCTATATCGACGGGGGCATCTTCGCCAACAACCCGGCGATGATGGCGCTCACCCACTCGCTGACGCAGCAGGACCTGGCCGACATCACCGTCCTGTCGCTGGGCGTGCCGCGCAACCTCTCGGGCGATCGCACGCACCTGGAGCCCGATCTGCGCGACGGCTCGGCCGATTGGGGCTACCGGCAGTGGATGCTGGATCCGATCAATCCGCTGATGCTGATGGATCTCTTCATCCAGGCCGGCGTCGACGCGGTGAACACGCAGGCCCGTCAGCTCCTCGGCGCGCGTTATGTGCGCATCGAGCCGAAGGTCTACGAGGGCGCCTTCTGGGACCGCACCGACGTCACCACCGAACTCGATACCAACTTCGACATTCTGACCTCGTTGTCCTGGATCCGCACCACCGGGGCGCCGGAGGCGAGCGTCTCGACAGTGGGCGCGCCGGACGCCTGAGGGCGGCGGCGTTGTCCGAGCCGGGAAGGGAGCGAGCATGAGCGTCGCTGGCGGAGACGGGTTGCACTTCGTGGCCGAGGGGGAGGGGCCGGGGCTGCTCTTCATCCACGGCGCCGGCGGCAACGCGGCGGTGTGGTGGCAGCAGGCGGGGGCGTTCGCCCCCTCGCACCGGGTCGTCGCCTACGATCTCGCCGGGTTCGGCCGCTCGGGGCCGCTGCCGGTGGAGGCGGTGCCGCAGCGCCTCGCGGCCGACGCGGCGGCGGTCCTCGACCGGGCGGGCGTGGAGCGGGCGACGGTCGTTTGCCAATCGCTCGGCGGGTGGAGCGGCGTGCGCCTCGCGCTGGAGCGGCCGGAACGGGTGGAGCGGCTGGTGATGTGCGCCACGCCGGGCGGGGTCGTCCACATGCCGGCGGTTCAGTCCTACATCGAGAGCACGCGGCGGATGGACGAGCGTGGACCGGTCTCGCTGGCACTGAGCGCCGCGTTCGCCGCCGCCATGCCCAGCAAAGCCAATCTCTACCAGTCCCTCTCGGCCGCCAACGCGCCGCTCGACCGGGCGGTGGTCGCCAAGCTCTTCTCGCCGGAGGTGATGCTGCCGCCCGAGCGCCTCGCCCAGATCGCCTGCCCGGTGCTCATCATCGCCGGCGAGGAGGACCCGATCTGGCCCCCCGCGGCGCTAGAGGGCATGGTCGCGCACTTCCCCTCGGCCAGGATGGAGGTCATCCCCGGGACCGGCCACTCGGCCTATTTCGAGGTGCCGGAGCGGTTCAACGCCGTCCTGCGGGCTTTCCTGGGCTGACGCCTGCCGGCCCGCCTCCCGGATCGCAGCCGCACCACGCTCGCGGCGACGGGAAGCGCGGCCCCCGGCCCGTCTCCAGCCTCACGCAACTGCGATCGGCGAGAGTTCCGCCGTGCCGTGCGCGAGAGGTGTGCGTCGTGGCGGCGCGCAACTGGAGGACGAGCGATGTCCGTCGCACTGAGCTATCGGCTGATTTCCAACAACCTCGACCGCCAGCTCGAGATCACGGCGAAGCAGGGGTCGGTGAAGCTGGAGTCCGAGTACTACCTGGAGAACTACCAGTCGGTCGGCTCGATCGACGAGTTCCTGGAGAACACTCGCCTCTTCACGACCGCGATGAAGGCCTTCGGCCTGGAAGAGATGGCCTTCGCCAAGGGCTACATGCGCAAGATCCTCGAGGAGGGGATGAGCGATCCCCGCTCGCTCGGCAACCGCACCACCGACCCGCGGATCCAGGAGTTCGCCCGCGCGTTCGACTTCGAGTCCTTCGGCGACCTGACGATGAAGCGCACGGCGACCGGGCAGGCGGTGGTCGACAAATTCGTGCGCCAGCAGCTGGAGGAGACCGCCGGCGTGCTCGACGGCGAGGGCGTGCGGCTGGCGCTCTACTTCGAGCGGATGGCCGGCGACATCAACTCCGCCTACGACATCCTCGCCGACAAGGCGATGAGCAAGGTCGTGCGGACCGCGCTGGGCCTGCCGGCCGCGTTCTCCGGCGCCGACATCGACAAGCAGGCGGCCGTCATCAAGGAGCGCCTGGACGGCATCGACTTCACCGATCCCCAGGCGTTGCAGCAGTTCCTCACCCGCTTCACCGCCCTTTGGGACGCGACGGAGAACGTCGCCAGCGATCCCATCCTGACCCTCTTCGCCGGGGGCGGGTCGTCCATGCCGACGATCTCGCTGGACCTGGCCATGTCCCTCTCATCCCTACGACTTGGAGGTGCCTGAGTGGCATCTGAACTTTATGTGTCGTTGTCCGGCCAGAAGGCCATGGAGACGCGACTTGCGACGGTGGCGAACAATGTCGCCAACATGCGGACCGGAGGCTTCCGGGCCGAAACGGTCAACTTCGACACCGTCCTCAGCGACTATCGGGCCGACCGGGTGAACTTCGCTGCGGTCGGCGAGATGCACATCGACCGCTCGGCCGGGCCGATCGAGCTGACCGGCAATCCGCTCGACGTGGCGATCTTCGGCGACGGTTGGTTCGGTGTCGAGACACCCTCCGGCGTCGCCTACACCCGCGACGGCCGGTTCTCGATCAGCCCCGAAGGCGACTTGAGGACACTCACCGGTTACGGTGTGATGGACGAAGGCGGCGCGCCGATCCAGCTGGAGCCGGCCGGCGGCGAGGTGATCATCGGCGCCGACGGCACGATGACGCAGGGCGGGCGCCAGGTGGGTGTCCTCGGCCTCTTCACCATCGCCGCCGACGCCGACCTGACCCGCTACGGCGACACCGCGGTGCTGACCGACGTGCAGGCCGAGCCCGTCGTCGACCGGCTGGCCAACGGCGTGCGGCAGGGGTACCGCGAGGGCTCCAACGTCAACGCCATCCAGGCCATCTCCGAGCTGATCGAGGTGCAGCGCGCGTTCGACCACTCGACCACCGCCGTCGCCGACCGCGAGGAGACCTTGCAGCGCGCCGTGCGCACGCTGGGCGCCGAGTAGCCGGCCCCGGTTCGTCGCCCGGCCGCCCCTCCAAATGCCCCCGCTCAAGTCCCGCCCGGCCGCGCCGCGCGGGGCCGAGCGGGCGAATGCCGCATAGCCGCGTGACGTTTCATGCACCGTTCCGCCGATTTCCGCTGGCGGGATCGGCCCACTTTGCCCATCATCTCGATAACACTAAGGTTATCAAAATGGGGCACTCCATGAGCAGCACCGACGTCGTCGCGCGAGATCCGCTCTACGGCAATCTCACACTCAATTGGAAATGGATGCTGGGGCTGGGCATCCTCATGGCGGTTCTGGGCATCGTCGGCCTGTTCATGACCTACGCGCTCACCATCGTGGGCGTGGTCTGGTTCGGCGTGCTGGCCATCATCGGCGGCATCGCACAGGTGTTCGACGCGTTCAAATACAAGGGCTGGAAGAGCTTCGGCGCGCACCTGTTGCTGGGCCTGCTCTACCTCGTCGCCGGCGTGGTGCTGATCGCCATGCCGGTACAGTCGGCCTGGTGGCTGACGCTGCTGATCGGCGCCACCTTCATCGTGACGGGCGTGCTGCGCGTCATCATGGCCTTCCAGATCCGGGGCGGCGGCGCCGCGGTCGTCTGGCTCGGCCTGACGGGGGCGATCTCGGTCGTGCTCGGCATCATGATCTTCGGCCTGGTGGACTTCCCGGACGCCACGCAGCTCGCCACGCCCGAGGCCGCGGCCGCCTGGTTCCGCGACTGGGGCTGGATCATCGGCCTGTTCATTGCGCTGGAGTTCCTGACCCAGGGCGTCGCGCTCGCCGGCCTGGCGCTGACGGCGAAGAAGGTGAACGAACTCACCGGGCCGACCGCGGCCGCGTGAACCTTGCGAGCCGCCGGCCCGGACGGGCGCGGCGGCTCCTCCGTCAGACGGTCGCCAGCCCCGTCAACGACGACAGCGTGACCGCGGGGGCCATGTCGGCATATTCGTCCGGCGCGCCGCCGCGGTTGATCCACACGGTGCGGAAACCGAACGCGGTGGCGCCGGCGATGTCCCAGCGGTTGGACGACTGGAACGACACCGCCTCGGGGAAGAGGCGAAAGCGGGTGGTCACCAGCTCGTAGACCGCGGGCAGGGGCTTGTAGACCTCCAGCGGGTCCACCGACAGGATATCGTCCAGCAGGCCGCCGATGCGCGCGCCTCTCACCGCGAGCTCCAGCATCGCCTGATTGCCGTTGGAGAGGATCGCGGTCTTGGCGCCGGCCTCGCGCAGCTGGGTCAGCACGTCGATCACCTCCGGATAGGCGTCGAGCTCGCGGTAGGCGTCGAGCAGGGTCTCGCGCATGGTGCGCGGGGCACTGGGAACGCTGCGGAACGCGGTGTCGAGCGCGTCCTCGGTCAGCGCCCAGAAATCGCGGTAGCGGCCGGCGAGGCTGCGCACCCAGGAATATTCCAGCTGCTTCTGGCGCCAGATGGCCGAGAGCTGGTCCGCGTCCGGGCCGACGTCGTCCTTGTACCGGCGCACTGCCGCGTGAACGTCGAACAGCGTGCCGTACGCGTCGAAGACGTAGACCTGATGCATCCGCTTCCTCCCAACCCGGTCGTGCGGGTTCGGGCGGTCCACTCCGCCCACCCGTCCCGCCACTGTGTCACGCGCTCGCCCTGTCATCCATGCTTTCCATCGCGCAGACCAGCGCTTAAACCAGTGCCATTGGAGGGCTCAAATGGCTGACTGGTCGCAGACTTGGACTTGGTTCGACGGTGGATGGCACGAGGGGAATCCCGGCATCCTCGGCCCGCGTTCGCACGCGTTCTGGCTGGGATCGTCGGTATTCGACGGCGCGCGCGCGTTCGAGGGGGTCACGCCTGATCTCGATCTGCATCTGGAGCGCGTGAACGCCTCGGCGACGGCGCTGCTCTTGAAGCCGACCATGAGCGTGGGCGAGATGACGGAGCTGACGCTGGAGGGGGTGAAGAAGTTCCCGTCCGGCACGCCGCTCTATATCCGCCCGATGTATTGGGCCGAGCAGGGCGGCTCGTCGGCCGTGGCGCCGGATGCCGATTCGACGCGCTTCCTCCTGTGCCTCTACGAGGCGCCGATGCCGGAGGTGAAGAGCTACGCGATCACCGTCTCCCCCTTCCGCAGGCCGACGATCGAGACGATGCCGACCAACGCCAAGGCGGGCTGCCTCTATCCCAACAACGCCCGCGCCATCCTGCGTGCCAAGGAGAAGGGGTTCGACAATGCCCTCGTCCTCGACATGCTGGGCAACGTCGCCGAACTGGGCTCGTCCAACGTCTTCATGGTCAAGGACGGGACGGTGGTGACCCCGCGCGAGAACCGGACCTTCCTCGCCGGCATCACCCGCACCCGCACGATGGCGCTGCTGGAGGCCGCCGGGCACCGCGTGGAGGCGACGACCCTCTCCGTGGCCGACTTCATGGACGCGGACGAGATCTTCTCCACCGGCAACATGGGCAAGGTGCTGCCGGTGACGCGGATCGAGGACCGCGACCTGCAACCGGGTCCGGTGTTCGAGAAGGCGCGCCGCCTCTATTGGGACTACGCACACGCCTGACACCACGACGAGGGGCGGAACCCCGCCACGTTCGGCGCAAAAGCCCCTCGACACGCCCCGCCTGAGCGCCCAAAGAGGGCGGCGACCGCTTTGTCTAGCGAGTCGATCAATGCACATGGCGTTGAATGACGGCGCGCTTGGACTAGGTGTCGCGTTAATGACGGCGTGATGCCGACCCGGCGTCACGCCACGATCGCAACCAGCCGGAGGACGAACCTTGGCCTTCACACTTCCCGAACTTCCCTACGCGTACGACGCTCTGGCGCCCTACATGTCTGCCGAGACGCTCGAGTTTCACCACGACAAGCACCACCAGGCGTATGTGACCAACGGCTCCAAGCTGCTCGAGGGCTCCGGCCTCGAGAACGAGTCGCTGGAGGAGATCGTGAAGAAGAGCTTCGGCACCAACGCCGGTCTCTTCAATAACGCCGGACAGCACTACAACCACATCCATTTCTGGAAGTGGATGACGCCGAACGGCGGCAAGGGCACGATGCCCTCCGAACTCGCCTCCAAGATCGACAGCGACCTAGGCGGCTACGACAAGGCCCGCGCGGACTTCCTCGCCGCCGGTGCCGGCCAGTTCGGTTCGGGCTGGGCCTGGATCGCCGTGAAAGACGGCAAGCTCGAGATCATGAAGACGCCCAATGGCGAGAACCCGCTGGTCCACGGCGCGACGCCGATCCTGGGCGTCGACGTGTGGGAGCACTCCTACTACATCGACTACCGCAACGCGCGGCCGAAGTACCTCGAGGCGTGGTTCGACAACCTCGTCAACTGGGAATATGCCACGGAGCTGATGGGCAAGGCGTAAGCCTTACCGCCGGACACGGAAACGGCCGGACCCGAGGGTCCGGCCGTTTTTTTATGCGCCGCCACTGTCGGTCAGAGGATCCGGTCAGAGGATCGCGAGGTCGGGCGCGCCGACGGTCAGCAGCTGGCCGCCGAGTTCGATGTCGCCCAGGAGGTCGGTGACTTCGCCCTCCACAGCCTCGAAGATCAGGTCGTCGAGTTCGCCCAGCACCGCGTCGACGATATTCTGGATGTCGTCGGATGCGCCGGGGATGTCGATATCACCGAAGAGGCCGGTGAAATCGATGGAGGCGTTGTCGCTGGTGATGCCGGCCTCCGCCAAGGTGGTGCCGAACGGCACGCCGATCGACGTCAGTCGGCCTTCCGAGTCGAATTCACCCGCCACGGCCGCATCGTTGCCCAGCTCCAGCTCCTGATCGGCGGTGAGGGTGATGGAGAAATCCTCCTCCACCCCGGTCGAGAAGTCGTCGGGGAAGTTGAACAGGATGCCGCCGCCCAGGAAGGGTGGGAGGCGGATGTCGTCCGGAAACTCCAGCGCGAGATCGCCGGAGACGGAGCCGTCCAGCACGATTTCCAGCGACGAGATCTCGAGGACGATGGCCGGCACGTCGCTGGGATCGGCCGGCGGCAGGGATACGATCGTGTAGTCGAAATCGATGGCGATGGTGTCGAGCGCGATGGATGCGCTGACGGCCGCTCCGCCGAGGTTGTAATCGGAGATGCTGCCGAGATCGACCTCCTCCTCGAATCCGACCGTGGCGGTCTCGTCGAACGCGGCCTGGATCGTGGCGGATTGCACGGTGGAGTCGACGATCTGGTTCCCGTTGAGGCCGGCGGACAGGTTGAGCGTGCCGGAGATCGTCTGGGCCTCGACCTCTTCGACCGGGCCGCCGACGGTGAGCGCGCTGCGCTCGTCGTCGATCTGAAGCGTGTAGGGGCTGGTGACGGCGAGCGAGACGTCGCGGATCGAGGCCTCCTGGTCACCCAGATTGCCGACGGTGAGCTGGCGCGAATCGCCATCCGCGAACGCCTCGAAGAAGGCCGTCGTGTCGCTGTCGAGCGCGACGCCGTCGACGCGGATCTCCTTCGCCAGCGGGTCGATCTCGACCACGTCGCCGTCGGTCAGGCCGGGGATCGTCAAGAGGGCGTCGGCCACCGGCGCGACGCCGAAGAGATACCCGTCGACGAGGCCCTGGGGGCCGGTGATGACGTTGCCGTCGACGTCGAGGGCGAGGTCGACGGTGCCGCCGTCGCCCGGCAGCTCGACGGTGAAGCGCAGCAGCTCGGTCTGATTGAGGGCGCCGGAGTCGAAGCTGATGCTCTCGCCGTTGCTCATGGTGGTCCGCGCGTCGCCACGCTCGCCGCGGCTGGCGACGCCGAAGCCGTCGTCGGTGTAGCGCACGTGGTCGGTCAGGTCGCCTATCTTGAAGCGGTTCGCCATGCCGTGGGCGGAGATGGCGACCGGGTCGCTGGCATCGGCGAGGGCGGTCGCGTCGAGGCCGAGGAGACGGCCGCCGAAGCCGACGTCGGCGAGCTTGAAGGCGGTCTCGCCGGGCTCGAAGGTCGCATCGTCGTCACCGACGACGGCCATGAAATTGGTGTCCCGCAGCAGGCGCGAGCTGCGCAGCCCGTCGAGGTCGTCGAAGGTGAAGCGATTGCCGTCACCGAGGGAATCGAATCGGGGCGCAGAGAGCTTTGCAAATCGGATGGAAGGCATGGAATGATCCAAATCGCGGCGACATAGACGGCATTCATGCAACGTCTATTTCCACCACATCTGACGGGGTGGGAGGACAATGCGGCAGGGGAGCGGCCGAATCCCCACGCCGGAGTGACGACCGCCCGCTCAGGCGCCATATTTTAAAACACAGCCTGCATCCTAATGAAAGGTTATATGCTTTGCTTCCGCAATAAAGTGGAGTTATCGCGCGGAGATTGCGGAGGTCGGGGCAGACCGCATCGAGAATTCCCTCGACATCTCGCGATATTACTATGGTTCGACTAAAATCGAAGGTATTTCGCGGCGCCCGGCAGAGGCGAGTGCCGCTGCCGCTCCCGCCCTCGCTCCAGCTCTCGGCATCGGGCATCGCGGTCGCCGGGGGCGGGGACCGCGGCCCGGCGCCTCAGGTGCGCGGGTCGCAGCGGGTGATGAAGATGCGCCCGCCGAAGCGGCCGCTGAGTGGACCGAGCCACGCATAGCACGCGTCCATCGACGGGAAGCAGCCGACGAACGACGCCGAGCGGGTCGGCTCGAAGCCGACCATGCCGGCCGCGCGGCCGATGACGGGCGCGTCGGGGTGGTCCCTGCATTGGGGCGTCGCTTCGCGCCATTGATAGACCCAGTCGCCCCGCGCCGGGGCGCAGGCGGTCACCGCCACGAGGCCGGCGGCGGCGACGAGGCTGATGGTCACGCGTGTCATCGGTCCGATCCTTGTTGTCGCGGCGCGTTCAATGCCTTCCGGACTCTCGCCTATCACACCTTGCCGAGGACCTGCAGCACGAACGCTTGGACCAGCGCCACCTCGTCCAGCCGCTTGAACCGGCCGGAGGCGCCGCCATGCCCGGCCTCCATGTTGGTCTTCAGCAGGATCAGGGGCGCGTTGGTGGCCTCGTGACGCAGCCGTGCGACCCACTTGGCCGGCTCCCAGTAGGTGACCCGCGGATCCGAGACGCCGGCCAGCACCAGGATATCCGGGTAGGCCTGGGCGGTGACGTTGTCGACCGGGGAGTAGCCCTTCATGCGGTTGAAGGCGACCGGGTCGCGGATCGGGTCGCCCCATTCCGGCCACTCGGGCGGGGTGAGGGGGAGCGTGTCGTCGAGCATCGTCGTCAGCACGTCGACGAACGGGACCTCGGCGACGATGGCGCCGAAGCGGTCCGGCGCGCGGTTGGCGACCACGCCCATCAGCATGCCCCCGGCCGAGCCGCCTTGCGCCGCGATCTTGCCCTTGGCGGTGTAGCCTTCGGCGATCAGGTGGTCGGCGGCGGCGACGAAGTCGGCGAAGGTGTTCTCCTTGTGGGCGCGCCGGCCGCGGTCGTACCAGTCGAACCCCTTGTCCATGCCGCCGCGCACGTGGGCGATGGCGTAGACGAAGCCCCGGTCCACCAGGCTGAGCGAGTTGGCCGAGAAGGAGGCGGGGATGGTGATGCCGTAGGAGCCGTAGCCGTAGAGCAGGCACGGCGCGGTCCCGTCGATCGGCGTGTCGGCCCGGTGGTAGAGGCTGACCGGGACCAGCTCGCCGTCGGGCGCCGGGGCCATCAGGCGGCGCGTGACGTACTGCGAGGGGTCGTGGCCGGAGGGGATCGCCTGCTGCTTGCGAAGGCGCCGCTCGCGGGTGGCCATGTCGTAGTCCCACACCTCGGTCGGGGTGGTCATGGACGAGTAGTTGAAGCGCAGGCAGTTGGTCTGGAACTCGTAGCCTTCGGAGATGCCGAGCGAATAGGCCTCCTCGTCGAATGCGATCTGGTGCTCGTCGCCGTCGGCGAGGCGGCGGATGACGATGCGGGGGAGCGCGTTCTCCCTCTCCAGCCAGACGAGGAAGTCCTGGAAGACGATCATGTCGACGATCAGGATGCCCGGCCGATGGGGGACGATGTCCTCCCAGTTCTCGCGGCGCGGATCGTCGAGCGGGGCGCGCACGATGCGGAAGTCGCGCGCGTCGCGGTTGGTGCGGATGAAGAGCTGATCGTCGATGTGCGCGACGTCGTACTCCTCCTCCTCGAGGCGCGGGGCGACCACGACTGCGGGGGACAGCGGGTCATAGGCGTCGATCAGGCGGATCTCGGACGTCTGGTGGTCGTGGCTGTCGATCACGATGAAGCGGCCCGACAGCGTGCGCCCGACCGAGACGAAGAAGCCGGGGTCGGTCTCCTCGTAGAGGGTGCGGGCGGGCGTGCCCGGCTCCAGCGCCAGCACCTTGGCGGGGCGGTGATTGTCGTCCACCTCGATCGCCAGCACCGTCGCGTTGTCGCCGGCGATGGTGACCGAGGGGGTCACGCGCTCGTGGAGGACGGTGTCCTCTCCGGTGGCCAGATCGCGCAGGGCGAGGGTGAAGAGCTCGCCGCCGGAGCGGTCCGACGTCCAGGCGAGGTGGGTCTGGGCCGGGGAATGGGCCGCGGAGCCGAGGCGGAAGTAGCCCGCACTCTCCGCCTCGCGGTTGGCGTCGAGCAGCACCTCGGTGGGGTCACCCTCCCGCGGCGGGGCGTCCGCCGCGACCGCCTCGCCGACGTGGCGCAGCATGCGGATGAGGCGCGGGTGCTCGTCGCCCTCCACGTATGTCATGCCGTAGGCGTACTGGCCGTCCGGGGTGGGGACGGACCAGTCGTCCTCGGCGATGCGCCCGCGCAATTCCTTCACCAGCGATTCGCGCAGCGCCTCGGCCGGGGCGAGGACGGCATCGGTGTAGGAATTCTCGGCGGTGAGATATCCGTGGATATCCGAGGCGAGGACGGACGGATCCGCCATCACCTCGCGCCAATTGTCGGCGCGCAACCATGCGTAGGGGTCTTCGAGCGTCACGCCGTGGTGGGTGACGGTGACGGGACGCCGCTCCGCGGTGGGCGGTTCGGCTGCGCGCTTGTCGAGCATCAGGACTCGTCGGGTTCGAAGTTGAGGGCCGTACCGTTCATGCAATACCGCAGGCCGGTTGGTCGAGGCCCATCGGGAAACACATGGCCGAGATGTGCGTCGCACCGCGCGCACCGGTTCTCGGTCCGGCGCATGAAGAGGGCGCGATCCTCGTGGTCCTCGACGGCGGAGTCGGCGATCGGCTCGAAGAAGCTGGGCCAGCCGGTGCCGGACTCGAATTTCGCCTCCGACCGGAACAGCGGTTCGCCGCAGCACACACACGTATAGGTTCCAGTGCGCTTCTCCTCGTTGAGAGGGCTTGTATAGGCGCGCTCGGTTCCATGACGGCGGGTGACACGGTATTGCTCCGGCGTCAGCTGACTGCGCCATTCTGCGTCTGTTTTTTGGACTTTCGTTGCGTCGCTTGGCGTGGACATACTTGTGCTCCATCACGTTCGTCATGCATATGCGCCGCGCGACGTGATCTTGTAGTGGCCAGCCGCCGCATGTGATCTTTCGTGCGTGATCGCGTTGCCCCACCGACGGAGCCTGCTGTTTGACTGTCCCTGCCGACTTGATGCTGTGGCTAGCGCTCGCACCCTTTGCGGCCGCAGCCCTCGCGCCGACGCTCGTCCACAAAATGGGCGCGAAAGCGGCCTGGATTCTCGCGATCGTGCCCGCGATCCTGTTCCTCGGCTATGCCTCGATGGTCCCGCTCGTGGCCCACGGGGAGACGCTGACGGCGGGGGTCGACTGGGCGCCCTCCCTCGGCGTGCGCTACGCCCAGATGATCGACGGCCTGTCGCTGACGTTCGCGCTCCTGGTGACGGGAATCGGGACGTTCATCGTGATTTACGCCGGCGGCTACCTCGCCGGGCACCATCACCAGGGTCGATTCCTGGCGTTTTTGCTCCTTTTCATGGGGGCGATGCTGGGGCTTGTCGTCGCAGACGACCTGATCTCGCTCTTCGTCTTCTACGAGCTGACGTCGATCACCTCGTTCCTGCTGATCGGCTTCGATCATACCCGCGAGCCGGCCCGGCGCGCGGCGGTGCAGGCGCTGGTGATCACCGGCGGGGGCGGGCTGGCGCTCCTGGCCGGCCTCGTCCTCATCCGTCTCGTCTCGGGTGAAACGTCGGTCACCGGGCTGCTCGCCTCGCCGGACGTCCTGCGCGACGCGCCGGCCTACACGGCGATCTTCATTCTCGTATGCCTCGGGGCGTTCACCAAGTCGGCGCAGGTGCCGTTCCACTCCTGGTTGCCGAACGCCATGGAAGCGCCGACCCCGGTCTCGGCCTACCTGCACTCGGCCACCATGGTGAAGGCGGGCGTCTTCGTCCTGATGCGCTTCGCCCCGGTGCTGGGCGACACCGCGCTCTGGGGGACCGTGCTGCCGCTGTTCGGCGGGGCGACCTTCCTGACCGGCGTGATCCTGGGCGTCCGGCAGACGGACCTGAAACAGATCCTGGCCTACACCACGGTCGCCTCGCTCGGCCTTCTCGTCATGCTGACGGGGATGGGGAGCGAGTATGCCATCGCCGGCGCGGTCGCCTACCTCGTCGCCCATGCGCTCTTCAAGGGGGCGCTCTTCATGGTCGCCGGCTGCATCGACCATGAGACCGGCACGCGCGACATCCGCCAGCTCGGCGGGCTGGTGGGCAAGATGCCCGTCACCTTCGTCGCCGCGCTGCTGGGCTGCCTGTCGATGGCGGGTCTGCCGCCGATGATCGGCTTCGTCGCCAAGGAGGTGATGTACGACGGGCTGTGGCAAATCGGCGGGGTGTCGGTCGCCACGATCGTCGCCGTCGCCGGCAACGCGCTGATGTTCTGCATCGCCGGCATGGTGCTGGTGCCGTTCTTCAAGCGCCCCGGAACGATGCCGAAGAAGCCGCACGAGGGGCCGCCGTCGCTGTGGCTGGGGCCGGTCGTCCTCGGGGTCACCGCGCTCGCCGCGGCGCTGGGCCTCGAACTCGCCGTGGAGTGGATCATCGGCCCGATGACGAGTGCCGTCGCCGGCCACGCGAGCGAGCTGCACCTGCACCTGTGGCCCACCGGGCTCTACCCGCCGGTGATCCTGACGCTGGTGACGGTGGGGACCGGATTCCTGCTGTTCCTGATCTACGTGCCGCTGCGCAAGCTCGTCGCCGGGATCCTGGACGCCGTCGGCTGGGGCCCGGACCGCGGGTTCGATCAGCTCCTCGGCGGGCTGGTGGGGCTGGCGTACCGGGTGACGCGTATCGCCCAGCCCGGAATCATGCAGCGATATGTGACGATGACCTTCGTCGTCCTCGCCGTCGCGTTGCTGGCGCCGCTGGCGATCGACGGACTGCCGAGCTTCGTCTGGCCCACCGACCTCTCCGAGCCGCATTACTTCGTGGTGCTGGCGACGGCGGTGGCGGGGCTGGGCATCGTCATCGTCGCCAAGAGCCGGCTGGTCGCGATCATCTCGCTGGGCGTGCAGGGCGTGATGGTGGCGCTGATCTTCATGCTCTACGGTGCGCCGGACCTCTCGTTCACGCAGTTCATGGTGGAGACGCTGTCGGTCATCATCCTCGCCCTCGTGATGACGCGGCTCGACCTCGACACGACGGATCACCGCCTGCCGGGCCACATGGCCAAGGACGCGGGCATCGCCATCGCCTGCGGGGTGGGGTTCGCGGTGCTGCTCTACGGCGTGGTGCGCCAGCCGCTCGACATGCGCCTCTCGGAGTTTTACCTGAAGTATGCCTACGAGGTGGCACACGGCCGCAATGTCGTGAACGTCATCCTGGTGGACTTCCGCGCACTCGATACGCTGGGTGAGATCGCCGTCGTGATGGCGGCAGGCCTGGCGATCTTCGCGCTCCTACGTCTGGCGCCGCTTCCCGGCCGCGACCCTTCGCCTCCCGCCGAGCGGTCCGGATCGGCGCCAGCCTCCGAGGTGTCGGCATGAACTCCCTGATCCTTCGCACCATCGCGCCGTTCCTGGCGGCGCTGATGATCCTGTTCTCGGTGTTCGTGCTGCTGCGCGGCCACAACCAGCCGGGCGGCGGCTTCATCGGCGGGCTGATCGCGGCCTCGGCGCTGGCGATCTACGGCATCGGCGCGGGCGTCGGGACCGTGCGGCGCGCCATCGTCGTCCACCCCAACGCGCTCGCCGGGTTCGGGCTCTTGCTGTCGGCGCTCTCGGGGCTCGCCTCGATGCTGGCGGCGCGGCCGGTGCTGACGGGGCTGTGGTGGATCCCCACCATCGAGGGGATCGAGATCCCGCTCTCCACGGTCCTGGTGTTCGACATCGGGGTCTATTTCGTCGTCGTCGGATCCATCGCCTCGATCGGGCTGACGCTGGAAGAGGGGGGCGACTGATGGAGCCGATCTTCTGCATTCTCGTCGGCCTGTTCTTCTCGGCCTCGATCTACCTGATGCTGTCGTCGCATCTGGTGCGGATCCTTCTGGGCGTGTCGATCTTCGGCAATGCCGTGAACCTGTTGATCTTCACCGCCGGGCGGCTCACCGGGCCGGCGCCCCCCGTCCTGGCACAGGCGCGGCACGGCACGGTGGAGACGCTGGGCGAGGCGGTCGCCAAGGGCCATACCGGCGCCGGTGCGGCCGCGACCGCGGTGCAGCCGACGGCCGCGGACGCGACGTCCACGGCGGTCGATGCGCATGGCGCGGCCAGCGGCGGCGGCTCGGTGATCGACGGGTTCTCCCCGGTCGACACCGGCGGCAGTGACACCGTCCAGGCGATGGCGCAGGCCGCCGGCACCGTGACCGACGCGCTGGGCGGCACGGCCAACCCGCTGCCGCAGGCGCTGATCCTCACCGCCATCGTGATCTCGTTCTCGATCTTTGCCTTCCTGCTCGTCCTGACCTTGCGCGCCTACCAGTCGCTCGACACCGACAATGTCGACGACATGCAGGTCGCCGAGGGCGGGTCGGTTCGACCTCCGCTTGGGTACTGACGGTATGCGGCTCTTGGTTCTTCTCGCGGCGGGAGTGCTCCTCCCGTCCGCCGCGTCCGCCGCATCGCCGGGGGCGCGCGCCGATTCCATGCTCGCCGGCGACACGCCGATCACCGCGTGGCTGACGGTGCTGCCGATCCTCCTGCCGATGCTGGGCTCGGCGATCACGCTGGTCCTGCGCGACCGCACGTCATGGCAGGGGTCGATCGCGCTGGCGGCGCTGGCGCTGGCGACGATCTGCGCCGCGCTCCTCAACGTCGTCGTGGCGCAGGACGGCCCGCAGGTGATGGCGGCCGGCAACTGGCTGCCGCCGTTCGGGATCGTCGTCACGGTCGACCGGCTGGGCGCGCTGTTCGTGCTGGCGACGTGCGTCGTCGGTCTCGTCGGCATCGGCTATGCCCGCAGCGATATCGACGAAGGGCGCACCACGTTCGGCTTCTACACCTTCTACTGCCTGCTGATCGCGGGGGTATGCGGGACCTTCTCCACCGGGGATATCTTCAACCTCTACGTCTGGTTCGAGGTGTTCCTGGTGTCCTCGTTCGGCCTGCTGATCCTGGGCGGGGAACGCCTGCAGCTGGACGGCGCGGTGAAATACGGCGTCCTCAACCTGATCGCGACGACGATCTTCCTCATCGCGGTCGGCGTGCTCTACGGCTTCACCGGCACGCTCAACATGGCCGACATTCGCGGCGTCATCGCCGAGGCCGAGGGTGGCCCGTTCGCCACGGTGGGGGCGTTGTTCGTGATGGCGTTCGCCATGAAGGCGGCGGCGTTCCCGCTGCATTTCTGGCTGCCGGCGTCCTATCATACGCCGCGCGTCGTGGTGGCGGCGATCTTCGCCGGGCTGCTGACGAAGGTGGGCATCTACTCGCTGCTGCGGGTGATGATCATGCTCTTCGGCGACAAGGGCGAGGTCTACCTGCCGCTGATCGGCTGGCTCGGCGTGGCGACCGCGATCCTGGGCGGCCTCGGTGCGCTGGCGCAGACCAACCTGCGGCGCATGGCGGCGTTCCTGGTGGTGTCGGGCATCGGTGTGATGCTGATCGGCTTCGGCCTCGGCACCGCGGACGGGCTGACGGGCGCGGTCGTCTACGCCGTCCACTCGATCCTGGCGATGACGGGCATCTTCCTCGCGGTCGGCGCGGCGGAGCGGCTCGGCGGCGGGGCGACGCTGGTCGGCGCCGGCATCTATGCCCGCTCCAGCGTGGTGGCGGGGCTCTTCCTGGTGTTCGCCTTCGCCGCGGCGGGCCTGCCGCCGTTCTCCGGCTTCTGGCCTAAGCTGATGCTGGTGCAGGCCTCGCTGGACACGGCGGGCGCGCTCGGGATCGCCGGGGTCGTCGGGGTCATCCTGTCGGGCTTCCTGACGACGGTGACGGCGGGCAAGGCCTGGGCGCTCACCTTCCTCAAGCCGGCCGACGGCGCGGTGGTCGAGGCGGACGGGCGGGTCGGAAGCGGAGCGATCATGCTGCTGGCGGCGCTCGTGGTGCTGTTGGGGCTCTTGCCGCAGATGGTGATCGACCCGGCGCGCGAGGGTGTCGCCGGGCTCCTCGATCCGTCGACCTATGTCAGCCGCGTGTTGGAGGCGCACTAGGATGTCGACGATCCTTCTCAACGTGTTCCTGGCCTTCGCCTGGGTCGGAATGACGGGGCACTTCGGCTTCGCCAACCTCGCCTTCGGCTTCGTGCTGGGCGGTCTGGCGCTGGCGATGATCCGCAACGAGACCGGCACGAGCCACCACTTCCTGCGTGCTCTGCTGGCGGTGCGGCTGGCGCTGATCTTCGTCTTCGAGCTGATCAAGTCGTCGGTGAACGTGGCGGCGATCGTGCTGTCGCCCTCGCGCGAACTGCAACCGGCGATCATCGCCTATCCGCTCGACGTGATGTCGCCGGCCGAGATCACCTTGCTCGCCAACATGATCACGCTGACGCCGGGGACGCTGTCGGTCGACGTCTCGGACGACCAGTCCACCTTGTACATCCACGCCATCGACGCGCCGGACCCCGAGGCGGTGGTGCGCGACACGAAGGCGAGCTTCGAGAAGCATATCAAGAGGGTATTCGCAGCATGACCGGGGAGGGATTTCTTCAGATCTGCTACGTCGCGTCCTTGGCGATGTTGTCGGTCGCGATCGTTCTGATCGTCGTGCGGATCGTCATCGGTCCCAGCCTGCCGGACCGGGTGCTGGCGCTCGATCTCTTGGTGAACGCGGCAGTGGGCTTCATCATCGCCTTCGGGATCCGCACCGGCTTCTCGATCTATGTCGACATCGCGATCGCGCTGGGCCTGGTGGGCTTCCTGTCGACCGTGGCGCTGGCCCGCTTCCTCCATCGCCGGGGCGACATCTCGATCCATTCGCCGACCATGGGACGCAAGGGAGACGCGCCGTGAGCACATTCGTGCCCTATATCGCCGGTATTTTGTGTGTGATCGGCGCGTTTTTCGTGTTGGTTGCTGCGATCGGGCTGCTGCGGCTCGACGATCTTTACATGCGCATGCATGCCGCGAGTAAGGCGGGAACCGTCGGCGTCGGCGGACTGTTTGCCGCTCTTGCCGTCTTCTTCGGGGAGACGGATGTGGTGCTGCGGGCGATGGCCGGATTCGTATTCTTTTTGTTAACCGCCCCAGTTTCCGCACATTTGCTGGCGAAAGCTGCTTATACGGCCGGATACAAGCCCTGTGCGCAGACAAAGCACGATGCTTTGTCTGAGCGTGAAGGGACCGAATATCACCCAACCTGAAGCGGTATCGGGGGACAGGAACCAACCAAGGACTAGTTCAAGATCCAACAATTCTGCACGGATCTTATCGAGCAAGTCGGGCCTCAGTTCAGTTTCCGTATAAACGAAATCAATTTTGGAAATCTTGCCGCGGTGATCTTGCGGGCCGGTTTCATGTGGAATAAATATCACGGCGTCAAACGCAGTCGCCGTCCCACTCCCCAGTCTGACGGTCTAGACGCTCCTTTATAAGAATGAGTGGCAAATGTCAGAACCGGTGCAAGACTCGAATCTTATCGATCTGGCGGCAGAGATTGTGTCCGCGTACGTGAGCAATAATTCCGTTGCCTCACACGACCTTCCGAACCTGATCGGCGATGTGTACGCCGCGTTGCAGAAGACCAACGGCGGCGAGCCCGAGCCTGAGCCGGAGCCGCTGAAGCCTGCCGTCCCCGTCAAGAAATCCATCACGCCGGACTATCTGGTGTGCCTGGAGGACGGGAAGAAGTTCAAATCGCTGAAGCGGCATCTGCGGACGCACTATAACTTGTCCCCGGAAGAATACCGCGAGCGCTGGAACCTCCCGGTCGACTATCCGATGGTGGCGCCGAACTACGCCGCGGCGCGTTCCGAGCTCGCCAAGCGCATGGGCCTCGGCCAGCAGCGCAAGAAGCCCGCGCCGCGCGGCCGCAAGGCCGCCGCGTCCTGAGACGGTCCCGCGGGGCACCGTCTGCCCGCAGGTGTCGGCCGACACGCGCCGGCTGACGAAATATCGGGGGCCCGCCGTGGCCCCCGTTTTGCTGTGACGCTCCGTCGCAGACGCGCTGCCGACCGCCCACGGCCCGGCGCGCGTGCCTACGCCGAAACGCAGAAGGTGGGCGTGTAACAACCCGTCCGGGACGCGGTTTCGCCACCCCGACCCCGCGCACATTCCCCGCCGCGCCCGATCTGGAGCCGGCCGCCGCGCCGCTTTGTCCCCGCCTCGGACGGCGCCTCCACCCCCCTCGGGCTGCCCGGATGACCCTCCGCCCGTCGCACGTCCTGCAACAGCGCCAGGTGGCGGGCGAGGTCGTAAGTCCAGTGCCCGCACCGCCCCCGCGCACGTTCGCGCCGCAGCTCCCGCCGCAACCAGGCGAGGGGACGCTCGAGCGCCGCCGCCGCAGCGCCTGCCGGATCGCCTTTCGCCGCGTGCGGCAGCGGCCCTGCGAGCGATACAATCTCAGGGTGTAACGAACTCGATGCGAATTGGGGCTCGGCCATTGCAATTCCTCGTTGTATGAAGGAATGCGCAGATTATGTGACCGGAAGTTGGCGGGGATAGGATCGCAGTCATCCCGAGGCGCCGGCAGCTAGCATGATTAACGCAAGCGGCCAAAAGTTATTTGCCCGGTAATTCATGTTATCCCCGTTTTCCATTCCAACTTTAGATTGAGCTGACGGCAGGGCAGCAGTCCGCCTTCGAGGGGAAGGGCGAAAGGCCGAGCTAATGCATACACACGAGTTGGCGGTCATCAAATCACAACCGCTGGGATACCCGCGCAAAACCATAGATCGGCGTACCGTACGACGTATGATTGAATTGACGGTCGCAGCCGCGCTCAATCTTCCCGTCGACGAACTCGCGGCGAAAACGAGGCGGACAGCGCCGGTCGCCTTTGCGCGGCAGATTTCGATGTACTGTGCGCACGTCACGTTCGGCTGGTCGCTGACGGAGGCCGGGGCGGTGTTCTGCCGCGACCGCACAACGGCCGCACACGCTTGCCGCGTGGTCGAGGACCGGCGCGACTGCCCGCACATCGACGCGGTCGTGTCCACCGTGGAGGAGCAGCTCCACTCGTGGATCACCGCGATGGAATTTTGTCGCCAGACCGTGGAAGGGAACCTGGAATGAGCAACGTCACCATTCTGCGTCGCCTCGGTAAACAAAACGTCACCTTGCAGCACGATGGTTCGCTGCTGCTGCCGGGTTCGGTCAACGCTCCCCCCCTCAGCGTCGCCGCCGAAACCGTCGACACGCTCCTGTCGGAGGATCTCATCGCCGTGGACCGCGGCGCGGTGCGGCGCAGCCGCGCGGGGGAGATGTACCTGCGCCGGGCGCTGGCGGCGGTGCCGGAGGATCAGTTCACCGCCCAGCACCGCGAGATGGTGGTCGAGACGCGCACGCGGGACGCCATCACGGTGACGGCCAACGCGGCGGAGAGCCCGCTCGGCTGGTTGGCGACGCGGCGGGACCGCAACGGGGCGCCGATGATCTCGCGCATGCAGTTGGAGGCGGGGCGGCGGCTGGCGATGGATCACGAGCGGGCGCTGCGGCGCGAGCGGGTCACCCAGTCGTGGGACCTGTCCGGCGTGCATGGCGACGGGCCGCGCGACCGGCTCACCGTCAGCGAGGCGGCGCACGACGCGCAGCGCCGCGTGCGCGAGGCCTTGGACGCGGTGGGGCCGGAGATGTCCTCGGTGCTCTACGAGGTCTGCTGCGAGGAGCGGGGGCTGGAAATGGTCGAGAAGCAGCACGGCTGGCCGGCGCGGTGCGGCAAGGTGATCCTGCGCCTGGCGCTCGACCGGCTGGCGCAGCATTACGGCATGGCGCCGTCCGTCTCGGGCGCGGCGCGGGCCGGGCTGGTCCACTGGGGCGCGGACGGCTACCGCCCGAGCGCCTGAGCGATTTTTTCCTCCTGACATCGGCGCCGCGTTCCCCCATGTAGGACAGTTGGAGGGCCGCTATGACGAACGCAGACGACATCGCCGAGGCATTCGAGCTGATCGACGACTGGGAGGAGCGCTACCGGTACGTCATCGAGCTGGGGCGCGAGCTGCCCGAGTTCCCGGACGCTCTGAAGACCGCGGCGACGAAGGTGGAGGGCTGCGTCTCCCAGGTGTGGCTGCGCACGGGACTGGAGGGCGGCAAGCTGGTCGTCCAGGGCGACAGTGACGCGATGATCGTGCGGGGCCTGGTGGCGATCCTGATCGGCTACTACGCCGGCCGGCCCGCGGCCGAGGTGCCCGCGCTCGACGTGCAGGCGTTCCTGTCGCGCCTGCAATTGTCGGAGCATTTGACCCCGCAGCGCTCCAACGGTCTCAATTCCATGGTCAAGCGCATCCGCGCCGACGCCGCCCGCCTCGCGGCCGAAGCGGCGTAGCCGGCCGCCCGCTCAAGCCCCGAACGGGGCGGGGGCGAGGACGAGCGCCGCCGACGCGGGCGGGCTCGCACGGTGCTGGGCCACCATCTCGGCCACGGCGCCGCTGGCGAACGCCTCGACGATGGCCTCGTCCGTCGGCAGCACGAGGTGATGTGCGGCGCGGGCCGCCATGTCCGCGGCGTTGCCCGAACCGTCGATGCCGACGATCGCGCACCCCGCCGCCAGCGCGCAATGCGCCGCGCGCGACAGCGGCACCGGCCAGCCCGGCGCGACCAAAACCACGTCCACCTCCGCCGCGACGAGTGCGTCGGCCAGCGCCTCCGGCGTGGCGCCGTCGACGTGCGCCGCGGTGATGAAGTGCGGCAGATCCGGCCGCGGGGCGAGCGTGAGGAAGGTGTGGCCGCCGTCGAAGGCGTGGCGGCGGGCCAACTCCTGGAACAGCGGCCAGGCGCAGTCGTCGAGCGGGTCGGCGGCGAAGGCGACGCGCAGCGGCCCGCTCACCGGCGCCCGCGTGCGCGGCTCGCCCGGCTCCAGCGCCAGCTGCGGTGCGACGCGGATGAGCTGCGGGTCGGCCACCGGCACGCGCTTGGCGTTGCGCTTGGCGGCCAGCGAGGGCGCCAGCACCGCGAACCGCGTCTCCGCCAGGAAGGCCGAGACGCGCCGCTTGTGCTCGCTGCGGCCCTTGTCGAACCGGCAGCGGTGCGCCGGCTCGGCGGTCACCGGGTTGCTCACGCGTCCGTCCGGATTGAGGAGCCGGCGGCAGGGGCAGGCGAGCCAATAGTCGTGCACCCACATCATCCGCCGCCCGCCGGAGAGGCCGAAATATCCCGCCAGCCGCTCCGGATGATGCCCGGCGAGGCCGTGGACGACGGCGTCGACCGTGATGGAGTAGCGCAGCGCCGTCAGCGCCTCGATCAGCGAGGAGGTCTTGCACGAGCCGACCAGCGCGCCGCCGAGCAGCAGGCGCAGGACCGGGTCGTCGGCGCGCTGGGCGAACCCGGCCCGCGGCGCCTCGGGGTGGGCATTCAGGTAGGGCGTGTTCCGCGCTCGGGCCGTGGCCGCCTCGGCTTGCAGCGCGGTTGCCGCGCTCGCCGTCGCGTCGGCGGGGTCGGTGTCGCTGATCGAAACCAGCAGCACGCCCTCCACGCCCACCGCCTCGATGATGCGGCGGGTGATGATCGCAGGAGGCAGCAGCGTCTCGGCGGCCGGGTAGGCGGGAAGCGGGGGGAGGCCGTCGGGCCGGGCGCTGGTCGCCTGCCAGCGGTTGAAGGGGCGGCGGATGGTGCGGCCTTCGTCGCGTCCCCGCGTGACATAATGCACGAAGGGGTTGAGGTCGGCTTCGGCGACGTCGCTGTTGAGGTCGAGGTAGCCGGTGGTGGAGAACCACGGCGCCGGGTCGCGCCCCTCGCGCCAGCCATACTCCACATAGTGGGCGACGGGGTCGATCTCCTCGCCGACGTCGCGATTGATACCCCGGTAGAAGGCGGCGTCGAACACCTCGGCGATCGCCTCCCGCCCCTCGAGCATCGCCTGCCGGTCGCCCTCCGGGGTGCGCGGCGCACGGCGCCCCTCCGCCCGGCCGACCGCGATATAATGCGCGAACGGCTCCAGCCCCGCCGCGGCGACATCGGGATTGGCGTCGAGATAGCCGGCGACGGAGAACCACGGGGCCGGATCGCGGCCGGCCTTCCAGCCGCGCCGCACGTAGTGCTTGACCGCATCGCCCTTGCGGCCGAGGCCGGGGGTGTTGGCGCGGTAGTAGGCGGCGTCGAACTCGCGGGCGATCAGCTTGCGGCGGCGTTTCTCGTCGTAGCCGGCGAACTCGGCGGCCTTCTCGCGCAGCCGCGCGCGAGCGGCCTCCGCGTCGAGATGGTGGACGAAGGGGTTGAGGCCGCCGCCGCTGAGCCGGGGGTGGCGAGCGAGGTGGAGCGCGACCGAGAACTCGGGCGTCGGGTCGCGCCCCTCGCGCCAGCCGCGGCGCATGAAGTGGTCGAGCGGATCCTCCTCGGCGCCCTCCAGCCCCCCGTAGCGCATCCGGTAGAAGCGCGGATTGAAATGGTCGCGCAGCAGCGTCTTCTGCTCTTCGGGGGTCGGGTCGGCGTTGCCCGGCGTATCGCTGTCCTGGATCTCGCCGAAGACGAGGTGATGCACGAACGGGTTGAGGCCGCTGCGGGCGACGACCGGGTGCTCGGCGGCATAATCGGCGAGGGAGAAGTCGGGCGTCGGATTCCGGCCCTCACGCCAGCCGGTTCGCAGGAAATGGTCGAGCGGGTCGGCGTCCGAGGCGGCCACGTCGCGATTGCGGGCGACATAATGCTCGACGTCGAAGTGGCGGGCGACGAGGTCGCGCAGTTCGGCCACGTCCGGCGTCGGGTCGGCGACCTTGCGGCCGATGCGGCCCTCGGCGCGGCCATGGCGCAGGTAGTGGACGAACGGGTTGGTGCCGGAGGAGGCGACGTCGGGGTAGAGGGCCTTGTAGTCGGCGATCGAGAAGCTGGGCGACGGGCTGCGGCCCTCCTTCCAGCCGTGGCCCAGGAAATGGCGCAGCGGGTCGGCGCCGGAGGCGGCGACGTCGGGGTTGGTGGCGAGGTAGAACTCGGCGTCGAAGGCCTTGGCGACGAGCGCGCGCTCAGCCTCTTCGCGGGTCGGCGTCCGGCGCCGGCGCGAGAACTTCAACCAGCGGGCGGCCTTCATCCGGGGGGCTCCAATCTGTCATCGAGCGGGGCGACAGGGCGCTGCGGGTCGGCCCCGCCGACGAGGCGCGGCCGTCCGGCGACGGGGCGATACTTGGCGTAGGCCGGTTGCCTCGCGCAAGCCTTTCTTGGGGCGATTCTCGGGGTGCGGCGCCGGGGGGTGGTTCGCGGCGGCCAAGTGTGCCCAATTCACCGCGAGCGCCATCGGCCAGTGCGGCCGGCGCGCTCCAAGAGGCGAGACGGTGGGAGGATCCATGGCTGCGCATCATGGTGCAGGGCGGATGACGGCAGGCGGCGCGATCTTCGCGCGGCTGAAGGCGCTCGGGGTGGAGGTGGTGTTCGCCAACTCCGGCACCGACTTCCCGCCGGTGATCGAGGGCCTGGCGGAAGCGGCGGCGCAAGACGCGGACCTGCCGCTGGCGCTGGTCATCCCGCACGAACACGCTGCGATGGGGATGGCGCACGGCTATTACCTCGTCACCGGCGAGCCGCAGGCGGTGATGCTGCACACCAATGTCGGCCTCTCCAACGGCGCCACCGGGGCGATCAACGCCGCGTGCGAGCACATCCCGATGATCATGATGTCCGGCCGCACGCCGGTGACGGAGGGGGGGCGGTTCGGCGCGCGCACGGTCCCGATCGCCTGGGGCCAGGAGATGCGTGACCAGACGGCGCTGGTGCGCGAGGCCTCCAAGTGGGACTACGAGCTGCGCTTCCCCGAGCAGATCGGTCCGTTGCTGGACCGCGCCCACGCCATCGCCATGTCGACCCCGAGGGGCCCGGTCTACCTGTCGCTCCCGCGCGAGGTGCTGTGCGAGCCGGTCGAGACCGCCGCGCTCGACGCACCGCCCACGATGACGCCGGTGCGGGTGGCGCCGGATCCGGAGGCGGTGAAGGCCGCCGCGGCGGCGATCGCGGCGGCCGAGGCGCCATTGGTGATCGCCCAGCGCGGCGCGGGCGACGAGGCGAGCTTCGCCGAGTTCGCCGCATGGGCGGAGGAGTGGGGCATCGCCGTCTCCTCCTGGTGGGCGACGCACCTCGCGATCGCGACGGACCATCCCTGCCACGTCGGCGCCGACCCGGGGCCGTGGCTTGCCGAGGCGGACGTCGTCGTCATCCTCGATGCACTGGCGCCGTGGTGGCCGGACATCCACCCCGCGCCCCATGCCGCGACGGTCATCAACATCGGCCCCGACCCGCTGTTCTCGCGTTTCCCGGTGCGCAACTTCCGCTCCGACATCGCACTGCGCGGCGAGAGCGCCGACACGATCCCGGCGCTGGTCTCCCAGATGCAGGACATGGCGCGCGGCCCGAAGGTGGCGGCCCGGCGCCAGCGCCTGGCGGAGACGACGGCGGCGATGCGCGAACGGCTGGTGACGGCGGCGACCGCGGACGTCGAGCGCGGCATGACGAAGGCCTATGTCAGCCACTGTTTGGGCGAGGCGCTGGCGGGGCGCACGTCCTCGGTGTTCTCCGAGCTGGGCACCAAGCTCGGCTTCCTGCCGCGCAGCGAGCCGCGATCGTGGTTCCAGGAGCCGCATTCGGGTGGCCTGGGCTGGAGCTTCCCGGCGGCGATGGGGGCCAAGCTCGCCGATCCGGAGCGCACGTGCATGGCGACGATGGGCGACGGGTCGTACATGTTCGCCAACCCCACCGCCTGCCACCAGGTGGCGGAGGCGCTGGGGCTCGGCGTGGTGGTGGTGATCCTCAACAACGAGGAGTGGGGCGCGGTGCGCGCGTCGGTGACCGGGATGTACCCGGACGGTGTCGCGGCGAGCGCCAACCAGATGCCGCTGACGGCGCTGAAACCGAGCCCCGACTTCTGCAAGACGGCCGAAGCGAGCCGCGCCTTTACCCGCCGGGTGACGGACCCGGCCGCGCTCCCGGCCGCGCTCGCCGAGGCGCTGGCCGCGGCCGACCGGGGCCGGCAGGCCCTCCTCGACGTGGCGGTGCTGCCGGACTGAGCGGTTCGCCGGAAAGGGGGCGTCGGGGGGCGGCCTCAGCCCTCCGCCTCGGGCCACACGGGCCGCGAGAAGACGCCGCCGTCGACCCACAAGGTCTGCCCGGTGACGTAGCTCGCGGCCGGGGACGCGAAGAAGAGCACCGGACCGGCGATGTCGGCCGGGCGACCGACGCGGCGCAGCGGCGTGACCGCGCCCCACTTGGCGCCGTAATCCGCGGTGCTGCCGGCGGTGCGGTCGACCTCGATGGCGCCGGGCGCGACGCAGTTGACGCGGATGCCGTGCGGGCCCAGCTCGACGGCGGCGACCTTGGTGAATTGCTCGATCCCGCCCTTGGCCGCGGTGTAGCCGACGAGGCCGGGGAAGGCGAGCTTGTTGCAACCGGAGCCGATGTTGACGATCGCGCCGGGTTGCTCGTGGGCGACCATGGCGCGGGCCGCCGACTGGGTGTTGAGGAAGGTGCCGCGCAAATGGGTGCGCACGACGCGGTCCCAATCGTCGACGGCGAGGTCGAGGAGCGGCGCCAGGACCTGCACGCCGGCATTGTTGACGAGGAGGGCGGGCGCGGCCGCGTAGTCGCGCTCCAGGGCGTCATAGAAGCGGGCGACCTGCGTCTCATCGCCGGCATCGCAGGCATAGGCGGCGACGTCGTGACCACGCGCGGTCTCTTCGGCGGCGGCCGCGGCGGCCTCGTGCGGGGTCGCGTGGTGGGTGAAGGCCACGCGGTATCCCGCCTCGGTGAGCGCGCCGACGAGGTGGCGGCCGATGCCGCCGGCGCCCCCGGTGACCACGGCGAGCGGAGCGGGATCCGGTGCGTCGGCAGGACGGGTCATGGCGTTTCCGATGCGGGTGTCGCGCCCGGAGCGGTGGGGGCCTCGCTCGGCGCGGCGTCGGGGCCGTCGCGGGGCGGGGTCACCGGTTCGTCGGCGTGGGCGATCGTCTCGCCCGGATCCTCGCGCGGGACGCGGAAGACCGCCAGGTAGAGCGCGGGGATAAAGAGGAGCGTGATCGCCGTGCCGGCGATGATGCCGCCCATCATCGCCACCGCCATCGGCCCCCAGAAGATCTGCCGGGCGATGGGGATCAGCGCCAGGCTCGCGGCGGCGGCGGTCAGGGCGATCGGCCGGGCGCGCGAGTCCGAGGCGCGGAACACCGCCTCCCAGCGCGACGCGCCGGAGGCGTGGATCACCTCCACCTCATGGATCAGGATCAGCGAGTTGCGGATCAGGATGCCGACGAGCGCCAGGACGCCGAGGATGGCGACGAAGCCCAGCGGCGTGCCGGAGGGCAGCAACGCGGCGACCACGCCGATGAGCCCCAGCGGCGCCGCACACAGCACGATGAAGCCGAGGCGGAAGCCCTGCATCTGCAACATGATGAGGGTCAGCATGATGACCACCATCAACGGCACCACGGCGGCGATCGGCCCTTGCGACTCCGCGCTCTCCTCCACCGCTCCTCCGACCTCGACGTGGTAACCGGTCGGAAGGTCCGCCTGGAAGGCGGCGATCTTGTCCGCCAACAGGGTGACGATGGCGGCGGGCTGGTCGGCGGTGGCGACGGACGCCTTGGCGGTGATCGTCGGCCGGCGGTTGCGCTGCTGGACGATCGGGGGCTCGGAGTCGAAGCGGAAGGCGGCGAGGCTCGACAGGGGGATGGAATCGCCATCCGACCGGGCGATCTGCAGGTCGTAGAGCGATTCCACCGACGTGCGCTCCGCCTCCGCCCCGCGGCCGACGATGTCGACGAGGTAGATGTCGTCGCGCAGCTCGGTCACCGTCACGCCTTCATAGACGGCCTGGAGGGACTGTGCGATCTCCCGCGGCGAGACGCCGAGCTGGCGCGCCTTGTCCTGCACGATCTCCACGCGGATGACGCGGGCGGGCTCCTCCCAGTCGAGGACGACGTCCTTCAGATGCGGGTCGGCGCCCATCAGCGAGGCGAGATCGCGGGCATGCTTGCGCACGACCTCCGGATTCGGGCCGGAGAGGCGATACTGCACCGGCCGCCCGACCGGCGGGCCGACCTCGAGGTTCTTGACGAAGACGTCGGCGCCGGGGATCTCCTCCAGCCCCAGCTTGTCGACCTTGGCCTTCAGCCGGTCGCGGGCCTCGACCGAGGCGGTCTGCACCACGATCTGGCCCATGTAGGGGCCGGCGGTCTGCACGTCGTAGGAGAGGATGAAGCGGGGCGCGCTCTGGCCCACATAGGTGGTGAAGAACTCCACCTCCTCCTGCTCGGCGAGGTAGGCCTCCAGGCGCTGCATCACCGCGTCGGTGCCGGCGATGGAGCTGTTGCGCGGCAAGGTGACGTCGATGATCACCTCCGGCCGGTCCGAGGTGGGAAAGAACTGCTGCTGCACCTGGGACATGCCCACGACCGAGGCCGCGAAAAGGGCGACCGTGGTGACGATGGTGATCCAGCGGAAGCGCATCGCCAGCAGCAGGACGCGCTGGAAAGTGCGGCGAACCCGGCCCGGCGGCTGGTGCGCGTGCTTCAGCTTCTTGGGCAGCATGGTGACGCCGATCAGCGGCGCGAACAGCACCGCGACGATCCACGAGACGAGCAGCGACACGGCGATGACGATGAAGAGCGAGAAGGTGAACTCGCCCGCGTTGGAGTTGTTGAGGCCGATCGGAATGAAGCCGGCGACGGTGACGAGCGTGCCGGACAGCATCGGGAAGGCGATCGACGTCCAGGCGTAGGACGCGGCCTTCTCGAGACTCTCGCCGACCTCCAGGCGCGAGATCATCGTCTCGATGGCGATCATCGCGTCGTCCACCAACAGGCCGAGCGCGATGATCAGCGCGCCCAGCGAGATGCGTTGCAGGACGATGCCGTATTGCTGCATCACGAGGAAGGTGATGGCGAGGACCAGCGGGATCGTCAGCGTGACGACGAGGCCGGCCCGCACGCCGAGGCTGACGAAGCTCACCAGAAGGACGATCGCCACCGCCTCGATCAGCGCCTGGACGAAGTGGCCGACCGCCTCGTCGACGACATGGGGCTGGTTGGCGACCTGGGTCACCCTTATGCCGACCGGCAGATCGGCCACCGCGGCGTCGAGCTCGGCCTGCAGCGCCTCGCCGTACTCCAGGATGTTGGCCCCGTCACGCATGCCGACGGCGAGGCCGATGGCCTCCCGGCCGTCCAGGCGGAAGATGTTTTCCGGCGGGTCGACGTAGCCGCGGCGGATCTCGGCGATATCGGTCAGGCGATAGAATCGCCCGTCGACGCGCAGGTTGACGGCCTCCAGGCTGTCCTCGCTGGAGAACTGGCCCCCGACGCGCACCAGCACGCGCTCCGGTCCGGCATTGATGACGCCGGACTGGACGATGGCGTTCTGCGCCGAGAGCGTCTCGATCACCTGGTCGCGGTCGATGCCGAAGGCGGCGAGGCGGGCGGGCGAGAACTCCAGGAAGATGCGCTCGTCGCGCTCGCCGAACATCTCGATCTTGCCCGCGTCGGCGAGGCCCTGGAGACGGATACGCACGTCCTCGACATAGTCGCGCAGCTCGCGCCGGGAGAAGCCGTCGGCGGTGAAGGCGTAGAGGTTGCCGAATACGTCGCCGAACGTGTCGTTGAACTGGAAGCCGGAGAATTCCTCGGGGAACTCGCCGCGAATGTCGTTCATCATGTTGCGCACGCGCTGCCAGATCCCGGGGATCTCCTTGGCGGGCGTGGTCGGCAACAGGTCGACGTAGACGACCGTCTGGC
Source organism: Acuticoccus sp. I52.16.1 (assembly GCF_022865125.1). NCBI lineage: Bacteria > Pseudomonadati > Pseudomonadota > Alphaproteobacteria > Hyphomicrobiales > Amorphaceae > Acuticoccus > Acuticoccus sp. I52.16.1. The sequence goes on from NZ_CP094828.1 coordinate 4,788,145, forward strand.
CGGGGGTGGTGATGGAGCGGGAGACGTCCAGTTCGTCGAGGTCTTCCAGCTCCCGCTCGATGCGGTCGGTGACCTGGTTCAGCGTCTGATCGATGCTGGCGCCGGGGAGGGCGGCGGCGATCACCATCGTCTTGATGGTGAAGTTCGGGTCCTCGGCCCGGCCGAGCGACATATAGGCCATCGCCCCGGCGATCAGCGAGGCGATCATGAAGTACCAGACCAGCGAACGATGCCGCAGAGCCCAGTCGGACAGGTTGAAACCCTTCACTGTGCAATCCTCTCGCCGACGCTCGCGCCGTCCTCGAGGCTGTGAACCCCGCGGGTGATGACCTCGTCGCCCTCGGCGAGGCCGCCGGCGAGCTGCGTGCGCGGGCCGTAGGTGGCGCCCAATTCCACCGGCACCGCGTGGACGATGCCGGCCGGCCGCTCGACCCGCCACGCCATCGTCGCGCCGTCCCGCTCGAAGAGCGCCGCGGTGGGCAGGGAGAGGACGGCGTCGGCCTCCGTCTTCAGCCGGGCGGAGATGAGGGAGCCGAGGCGGAAGGCGGGCGGCGCATCGTCCAGCGCGATGTGGACGCGGCGGGTGCGGGTGGATTCCTCGGCGACCGGCTCGACCGAATCCAGGCGGCCGACGGTGGTCACGTCGCGCGCCGCCTCCAGCGCGACCACGAAGGCGGCGTCGTCGTCGATGGTGGCGAGGGCGGGCTCGGAGAGGTCGATGACGGCCTCGAGGTCTTCGGTGCCGGCGAGGCGCAGGACGGCCTGGCCGGCGGAGACGGTGGCGCCGGCGGAGACGGGGGCGCGGGTCACGACGCCGTTCATGCTGGCCTCGAGCGTGGCGTCCTCGCGCCGGTCGCGGGCCTGGGCGAGCTGGGCGCGGGCCCGCTCCACCTGCGAGCGCGCCACCGCGACCTGCTGGTCGGCATCCTCGACGTTGGCCTGGGATTCGACTTCGCGTTCGAAGAGCTGGCGGGTGCGGCCCGCATTGTCGCGGGCGCTGACGAACTGCGCCTCGGCCTGGGCGAGGCTCGCCTCGGCGGACCGCTCGGCCGCGGTCAGCTCCTCGATGTCGAGCCGGGCGACGACCTCGCCGCGGGAGACGACGTCGCCGACGTCGACGAGGCGTTCGACGACGCGGCCGGTGACCTGGAAGGCGAGATCGGTCTCGATGCGCGGGGCGATCGTGCCCACCCAGGAGGAGGTGTCGAGCGGGGCGAGGCTGAGGATCTCGGAGATGACGGGGCGCGGCGGCGTCGGTGCGGCCTCGTGCTCCTCCTGGCAGCCGGCCAGCGTCAGCGCGGCCACCGCCAGGGCGGCGAGCGCGGCCCTCACGGCCGCACCTGCGCGGCGACGACGTGCCGGCCGGGAAAGACGAAGCTCGACCCCTCGCCGACCACCGTTTCACCGACTTCGAGGCCGGCGGCGACCGTGAAGCGCCCGGTCTCGAAGCGGCTCACCTCGATGTTGCGCAGCGAGACGGTCTCGTCGTCGCCGACGATCCAGACCGCAAGACCGCTGTCCGTGGCGGTCAGCGCCGTCCAGGGGAGCTGGATGACGGGGCGCGCCGGAAGGGTGATCGCCCCACGGATCGGCGCGCCGATCTGAACGCCGGCGGGCGGGTCGGTGATCGTGACGGTGATCTCCACCGCGCCGGTCTCCTCGTTGACGAGGGGGGAGACCTCGCGCACCTCGCCGGTCATCTCGACGGCCGGATCCTCGATGAGGCGCAGCGAGATATCGAAGCGGGCGGGCGGGTCGATAAAGAGCGAATCGGGCACGTCGAAGACCGCGTCGAGCTGGCCTTGGGGGGCGAGGGTGAAGGCGGCCTCGGCGGCGCCTAGCACCTGCCCCTCCTCGGCCGTGCGGTCGGTGACGACGGCGTCGACCGGGGCTTTGAGCACGGTATCGTCGAGGTCGGTCTGCGCCTGCTCGACCTCGGCGCGTGCCTGGGCGACGGCGCTCTGGGCGGCGCGCAATGTCTGCAACGCGGTGTCGCGGGTGGCGCGGGTGGTGAAGCCGCGGTCCAGCAAGCGGGCCTGGCGCGCCTCGTCGGCCTTCGCCTCCGAGAGGGTCGCCTCTTCGGCACGCAGCGTCGCCTGGGCGGCGTTGAGGCTCTCGCGCTGCTGCGTATCGTCGATCCGGGCGAGCACCGTGCCGGCCTTCACCCGGTCGCCCTCGTCGAAATGGACCTCCACCACGCGGCCCCCGTCCGGGAAGGCGGCGCTGATGGTCTCGCGCGCGGCGACTTCTCCGGTGGCCTCGTAGCGGGTCGAGACCGGCCTCGTCTCCACCGTCACGAATTCGACCACCAGCGGCTCCTGGGCCGACGCCGGGCCGGAGAGCGGCAAGCCGGCGGCGGCGAGCGGGCCCGCCAGAAGCGCGAGACGGACCGCGATGCGGCGCACGCATCGCGCGGCGTCGGCGGCGGCCGTGGGGGGAGAACTCATACGGACGGAACCTGTTTCAGAGGTATGGCACAGCGACCGGCGGGACACGGCGCCGGGAGGGGGCGCGGGGCCGCTCCCGGGCGCCGGCCGGCCCGCGACGAGGCGGACCACCGGTACCGAGGACGACCGCTGGCGCACCCCACCGGACCGTGAACTGGGCGCCATCTAGGTGCGCGGGATCGTCCGGTCAACAGGTGTTGACACGCAATCGGTCAATTCGTTTGACTTCCAATCGAATGCAAGCTGGGCAAGGTGCGCATTCGAGACACCACCGAGAGGGGAAAGCAGGTGCAGCACCGCGGCGCGTCGGAGGCCACGCAGGCCCGCATCCTCGAAGCGGCGGTGAACGCGTTCGCGGCCAACTCCTACGATGCGGTCTCGCTGCGCCGGATCGCGCGGGACGTCGGCATCGACGTGGCGCTGGTGCACCGCAGCTTCGGCTCCAAGGAGGGGCTGTTCGTGGCGGTGATGGATCACGTCTTCTGCGATTCGCACGCCAGTGTGCGCAGCGAGGAAAACCTCGCCGATTCCTTCACCGACGTCCTGTTCGAACGCAAGGACACGCCCGCGCCGAACGTGAAGCGGCTGAAGATCGTGCTCCACTCGTTCTCCAACGCGACCGCCAAGTCGATCATCAAGGACCGGCTGGAGACGAACATGCTCGCGCCGCTGCGCGAGCGTCTACAGGAGCCCAAGCGTCAGCGGGCGGCGGTGCTGATGGGGCTGATGCTGGGCTCGGTGATCCTGCGCAACCTCCTGGAGATCGACGGCCTCGTCGACGACGACGGCGAGGCCGAGGCGATGATCCGCGAGGTCATCGAGACGCTGGCGCGCTGATCGGCGGGCTCGGTGCGGCTCGTCGTGCGGGGGGCACGGCGGGGCCACCGGCCGTGGCCGCCTCGCTAATCGCGGCCGGCGGGCGCGGCGTCCGTCATGACGCCGGCGATGGTCTCGCCGGTGTGCATCAGGTGGAGGCGCCACACCCGGCCGGCCTCGGCGGCGTCGCGGGCGTGGAGGGCGGCCATCAGCGCCTCGTGCTCGTCCATCGCCTGGTGCCAGCGTGTCGCCGATACGATTGCCATGTAGCGCCCGCGCTGGGCCCGGCGCATCAGGCTGTGCCAGGTGGCGAGCAGGGTGCGGTTGCCCGCCGCCTCGACGATCGCCTCGTGAATCAGGCTGTTGCAGTCGAAATAGGCGTCGCGGTCGCGGGCGGTGTAGTGCGTTCGCATCGCCTCGTGCAGGGTGCCGATGTAGGAGGCCATGCTCTCCGTCATCCGCTGCGTGGCGAGCTCCGCGGCGACCCCCTCCAAGCTGGACAGCACCTCGAACAGCTCCAGCGCCTCGCCCGGCGTGAACTCCAGCACACGTGCGCCGCGGTTCTGCGAGATCTCGATCAGCCCGTCGATCTCGAGGAGCTTCAGCGCCTCGCGCATGGGGGTGCGGGAGACGTGGAGCCGGGCGCAGAGGGTGCGCTCGACGATGCGTGAGCCGGGCGCGAGGTCGCCGCGGATGATCATGTCGCGCAGCTCGGCGAGGACGCGTTGCGCGGCGGGGACACCTTCGCCCGGCCGCTCGGTGGTCTGCGGAGGGCTATGCCAGTCGGCAGACAGGTCTAGGCTTGCGGGCATGGACACGGCGACCTCCGTTCACGAAACAAGTGAGACTGCAAATGATACTCGGAAAAGTAGCATGCACGCGTATCCGGAAGTGCCGTCAAGTCCACGGCGGCCGAAGACTTGGCAAAATTCGCCGAAACCCGGATATATTCGCCCGCTGCGATAGATTGTGAAATATCACTGCGCGTGTGCTAGGCTGCGACCTGTCATGAAAACCACGACGTCTCACATCATGCTGGCGTTGGTCTCGGCGATCGTGGCCGTGGGGGTGGCGCGGGCGACCGCGGGGGCCGAGCCGCGCGGCGAGACCGCCCTGCCGCGCGCCGTCGTCGACGCCGACTATCGGCCGGTGGAGGCGGCTGCCGCGCGGCTGGGCCAGCTCCTGTTCTACGACCCGATCCTGTCGGGCAATCGCAATATCTCGTGCGCGACGTGCCATCACCCGCGCTTCGGCACCAGCGACGGGATGGCGCTGTCGCTGGGCGAGGGTGGCATCGGGCTGGGGCCGGACCGCGTCGTCGACCCGGACAACGTCCCCGAGCAGCGGGTGCCGCGCAACGCGCAGGCGCTCTTCAACCTGGGCGCGCGCGAGTTCACCGTCCTCTTCCACGACGGGCGCATCGAGGAAGACCCGTCGCGGCCCACCGGCCTGCGCACCCCGCTGGGGGCCGACATGGAGGCCGGGTTCGACAGCGTCCTCTCGGCGCAGACGATGTTCCCGGTCCTCTCGCCGGACGAGATGGCGGGCCATTATTCCGAAAGCGACGTCAGCCGCGCGGTGCGGCTGGGGCGGCTCGCGGGAGCCGGCGGCGCGTGGGACATCATCGCCGGCCGCGTCGCCGCGATCCCGCGATATGCCGAGATGTTCCGGGCGGCCTATCCGGAGATCGCCGCCGGCCGGCCGATCGCCTTCACCGACATCTCCAACGCCGTGGCGGCCTTCGTCGCCTTCGAGTGGCGCTCCGACGACGCCCCGTTCGACGCGGTGCTGCGGGGCGAGCGGGTCGCGACCGGGGCGGCGGCGCGCGGCCAGGGGTTGTTCTACGGCGCGGCCGGGTGCGCCGCATGCCACCGCGGCCCGTTCCTGACCGACCACGCCTTCCACGCCATGGGCGCGCCGCAGATCGGCCCCGGCAAGGGCGCCAGGTTCGAGCGCCACCGCCGCGACGAAGGGCGCATGGAGGTGACCGGCCACCCGGACGACGCCTACAAGTTCCGCACCCCCTCGCTTCGCAACGTGGCGCGCACCGGCCCCTGGGGTCACGCCGGCGCCCACGACGACCTCGCCGCCTTCCTCGCCGACCATGCCACCCCCGCCGACGCGCTGTCGCACTACGACCGGACCGCGGCGCGCCTGCCGGAGCTCCCCGGCGCATCGGACTGGGACGCGCTGGACGATGCCGCCGAGGTCTCGCTCATCCGCGCCGCCGCCGTCGAGGGCGGGGTGCCGCTCGACGGGACGGACATCGCCGCGCTGATCGCCTTCCTGGAAACGCTGAGTGATCCGGTCGCGCTAGGCGGGCGCCTCGGCATCCCGGCCGAAGTGCCGAGCGGGCTGAAGGTGGAGCGCTAGACTATCGCAGGTCGATCCCCGTGGCAGTGCGGTGAAGCACCGCCCGCCCGGCCGCGACGCTGACGAACGGTGAGGCCGTTCCGTCCGGCCAGACGACGCGGATTTGCGCGGCGTCGGCGTCGGCGATGCCGAAGTGGACCGGGCCGGCGCGGCCGCCGCCGTGGCCGCCGCCGACGGTGATCTCCACCGGCTCCAGGGTGCCGTCCGGCCGGCGCCGCTCCACGAAGGCACCGACCGCGAAGGGGTTCGGCCCGTCCTGCCGCACCTCCACCCGCACCGCGCGGCCCGCGACGCCGGCATTGCGCCACAGCTCCAACGGTGCCCGGCGGTTGACGACGACGAGGTCGAGTGCGCCGTCGCCGTCGAAGTCTTCCAGCGCGGCGCCTCGGGCGCGCTCGACCGTGGCGATCCCGGCCCGGTCGGCCGCTTCCTCGAAGGTGCCGTCGGCCCGTTGCAGCAGGAGGTTGTTGGGGTCCTCCATGGCGTTCGTCGGCATCTGGTCGACGTTGCCCTTGGCGATGAAGAGGTCGGCCAGAGCGTCGTTGTTCACGTCCGCGAACTCGGCGTGCCAGCCGGTGGAGGGGCGCCCGTCGTCGCCGAGGAAGGGGCGCTGCGCGTAAGTGCCGATGGAATAGGGCGCGGGGCGCCACCCGCCGGGCTCGGCCAGCATCATCAGCTGGTCGCCCATCGAGGTGAGCACGATCTCCGGCAGGCCGTCGCCGGTGAGGTCGCGACTGGCGATCCCCATGCCCCAGATCGAGACCGGGTCGAACCCGTCCTCGGGCCCCATCGGGGTCAGGCCGGGCATGTGCCACATCTGCTCGGAGCCGCCACGCACATAATAGTGCCGGTCGTTGGAGACGCGCAGGTCCGCGGTGCCCCGGCGCGCATGGTCGGAGAAGAGCATCGACAGGGCGCAAAAGCCCGGCTCCAGCGTGACGGGGGGCGCGTAGCCCGCGCCCTCCCAGCGGTAGAGGGCGTTGACGTCGCACGCCTCGAACGGGCCGGCGGGGTCGGTGCGGTCGACGTAGTTGCCGATGGCGAGCGTCGGGTGGTCGCGGCCGGCCTCGAACGTGGCACTGAATGCGGTGCTCCAGCGGTCCCCGCCGTCGAAGCTCCAGTCGGCCGAGGCGTCGGCGAAGCCGCAGGCACCGTCGCCGCGCAGGAGATGGTTGGTGCCGACCGACAGGACCGCGAGGTCGAGCCGGCCGTCGCCGTCGATGTCGAGCGGCCAGACGCCGGTGGTCTCGCCGAGCGCGGGGAGCACGCCGGCGGTGAAGGCCATGGCGCCGGGCGCGGACGCGTTCACGTAGAGCCGCGCGGGGGCGGTGCCGCCGGCGGCGACGATATCGGGCCGCGCGTCGCCGTTGCAGTCGAACACGGCGACGCCGCCACCGACGAAATGCTCCCACCCGCCGGCGTAGGCGTGCGGCGGGCCGGGGAGGGCGCCCGACGCGTCCTCGAACCGCGGGACCTGCGGGCCCGGCTCCGCGGGTGCGGGCGGCGTGCCGGAGGCGGCGGTCGCCGGGCCGGCAGCGAGGAGCGCCAGCAGGAGGAGGCGGCGGCGCGTCACGGCGCGCCTCCCGGCCGGGTCTCGCCGAGGAGCTGCTCGGTCAGCGAGGCGAGGGCGAGCGCGGCGGCCCCGCGCGCCCACACCATGTCCCCCCAGGCGTTGATCTCGATCTTCGGCGGGGCGCGGCCGGTCTGGCGGGTCAGCGCCTCCACTTCGGCCAGCACCGCGTCGGCGTAGAGGAAGTCGAACCGCATCTCGCCTCCCGACAGAATGATGAGGTGAGGGTCGAACAATTCGGTGACGTTGGCGAGCCCCACCGCGAGATAGCGCCCGGCGCGGTTGAAGATGGAGAGCGCCGCCTTGTGCCCGGCCTTCGCCTCCGCATAGAGCGTTTCGAGGAGGGCGCGGGCCGACCCCGCCGTGTCGCGGTCCCAGTGGAGGGCGGTCTGGGCCTCGCGCACGAGGGCATAGTCGGCGACGTAGGCCTCCAGGCAGCCGCGGCTGCCGCAGCGGCACAGTGCCCCGTCGAGCTGCACCTTGGTGTGGCCGAGCTCCATGCCGAGGCCGGTGCCGCCGCGGAAGACGCGGTTGCCCAGCACCAGCCCCATGCCGACCCCGTTTTCGATCGTCACCACCGCGAAGTCCGTCATCGCCCGCCCGGCGCCGAACCACAATTCGGCCAGTGCCAGCAAGTTGGCGTCGTTGTCGACCGCGACGGGCAGGCCGATGCGCTCGCCGAACGCCTCGCGCAGCGGCGTGTTGCGCTGGGTGAGCAGCGGCGACCACCGCGCCACGCCGCTGGCATGGTCGACCACCCCCGGCAGACCCAGCCCCACCCAGGAGAGGTCCGCGCGGCTGAGATCGGCCTCGGCGAGCGCCATGTCGAGGAGCGTCTCGGCCTCGTCGAGCGTGGCGGTGAGCGACTGGCGGTGCGCGGCGGACGGCATCGTCGCCTCGGAGAGGACGGCGCCGGAAAAGTCGATGACGACGGCGGTATGGGCGTCGTCGGTGAGCTTGATGCCGGCGACCTTGGTGATGTCGGGCGCGACGGCGAGGGAGACCGGCGGGCGGCCGCGGGCGATTTCGCGCGGGCCGTCGAGTTCGCGCACGAGGCCGGCCTCGATCAGCTCGGCGGCGACGGACGTCACCGAGGCGGGCGAGCAGTCGAGCCAGCGGGCGAGGTCGGCGCGGCTGGAGGCGCCGGCGGCACGCAGGCACTCGAACAGACGCTGACGCAAAGGGCGCGTCTCGGTCACCGTCGGGAGCAGGGGCCCGCATCCGGTTCTGACGAGGTCGGAGGTGTCGTCGCCCAGCATACCTTCAGCCGATAAAGCAAACATGGTGCTCCATCATGCCCTTATGCGCGAGTTATGCCAGTCCGAACGTATATTGTGCGACTGCGAAGGCTATTTCGCACATGCAAAAGATTTTTTAATTTTCAGGCTGAACTAATTGTGCGACGATCCGAGCAAACCGAAACGGATTCGTCCGGGCGCCGCCCGGCGAGGGGAGGACACCGGTGACCAAGAACACCCTTTTGGCCGCGGCCCTGATCGCGGGCCTCGCCGGCCCGGCCATGGCGCAAGATCTCACCGTCGGCGTCAGCTGGTCCAACTTCCAGGAAGAGCGCTGGAAGACCGACGAGGCGGCCATCAAGGCCGCGCTCGACGAGGCCGGCGCCGCCTACGTCTCCACCGACGCGCAGTCCTCCTCGGCCAAGCAGCTCTCCGACGTCGAGAGCCTGATCGCCCAGGGCGTCGACGCGCTCATCATCCTGGCGCAGGACTCCCAGGCGATCCAGCCGGCGGTGCAGGCCGCGGCGGACGTCGGCCTGCCGGTCGTCGGCTACGACCGCCTGATCGACGATCCGCGCGCCTTCTACCTCACCTTCGACAACATCGAGGTCGGCCGCATGCAGGCCCGCGCGGTGCTCGCCGAGGTGCCGGAAGGCAACTACGTGATGATCAAGGGCTCGCCGACCGACCCCAACGCGGATTTCCTGCGCGGCGGTCAGCAGGAGGTCCTCCAGGAGGCGATCGACGCCGGTAAGATCAAGATCGTCGGCGAGGCCTATACCGACGGCTGGCTCCCCGCCAACGCCCAGCGCAACATGGAGCAGATCCTCACCGCCGAGGACAACGCCGTCGACGCGGTGGTCGCCTCCAACGACGGCACAGCCGGCGGCGCGGTCGCGGCGCTGACCTCCCAGGGCATGGACGGCATCCCCGTCTCCGGACAGGACGCCGACCACGCGGCGCTGAACCGCATCGCCCAGGGCACGCAGACCGTGTCGGTCTGGAAGGATTCGCGCGACCTCGGCCGCGAGGCGGCGGAAATCGCCCTGGAGCTCGCCAACGGGGCCGAGATGAGCGGGATCGAGGGGGCGCAGCAGTGGGAATCGCCGGGCGGCAACACCCTGTGGGCCAAGTTCCTGAAGCCGGTGCCGATCACCGAGGAGAACCTCGCGACGGTCGTCGACGCGGGCTGGATCACGAAGGACGCGCTCTGCCAGGGCGTCTCCGGCGGCCCGGCGCCCTGCAACTGATCGCATGATGCGTCTGCGCCGCCGCGCCCGCCGCGGCGGCGCAGGCCGTTCCGCTCTCCTCTTCAGAAGCGACGTATGACCGACACAGCGACCAGCGCGCCGACCGAGCGCCCCCGCCGCGGCATCTTCCGAGCGCTGGAGGTCGACCTGCGCCTCCTCGGTATGATCGGCGCCTTCGTCGTCCTGTGCGTCGCCTTCGACCTGCTCACCGGCGGGCGTTTTCTCACCCCGCGCAACATCTTCAACCTGACGATCCAGACCGTTTCGGTGGCCATCATGGCGACCGGCATGGTGTTCGTCATCGTCACCCGCAACATCGACCTGTCGGTCGGCTCGTTGCTCGCCACCTGCTCGGCGATCATGGCGATGACGCAGACGTGGGTGCTGCCGGATCTCCTCGGGTTCGGCTTCGGCAATCCGGCGACGTGGGTCGTCACCATCCTCGTCGGCATCGCCGCCGGCACCGCGATCGGCGCCTTCCAGGGATGGCTGATCGGCTATCTGACGATCCCGGCCTTCATCGTCACGCTGGGCGGGTTGCTCGTGTGGCGCAACGTCGCCTGGTATCTCACCAGCGGGCAGACGATCGGCCCGCTCGACGACACCTACCGCATGTTCGGCGGCATCACCGGTACCATCGGCGTCGACGCGTCGTGGATCGTGGCGGCGGTCGCCTCGGTGGCGGCGGTGGCGATCCTCTTCAACGCCCGGCGATCCAAGGTGGCGCACGGGTTTCCGGTCAAGCCGATCTGGGCCGAGGTCCTGATGATGCTGATCGCGGTCGGCGCGATTTTCGGCTTCGTCGCAATGCTGAACGCCTACGAGATCCCGGCGGGCGCCGTCCGCCGCATGTTCCGCGAGCGGGGCGAGGAGGTGCCGGAGGGCTTCGTCGCCGCCTACGGCCTGCCGATCTCGGTGCTCCTGCTCCTCGCGATCGCCGTCGTCATGACCGTTGTCGCGCGCCGCACGCGGCTCGGCCGTTACATCTTCGCCACCGGCGGCAACCCGGACGCGGCGGAGCTGTCGGGCATCAACACGCGCCTTCTCACGGTGAAGGTCTTCGCGCTGATGGGCGCATTGTGCGCGATCTCGGCGGTCGTCGCCTCGGCCCGCCTGTCGTTCCACTCCAACGACATCGGCACGCTGGACGAGCTGCGCGTGATCGCGGCGGCGGTCATCGGCGGCACCGCGCTGTCGGGCGGCGTCGGCACCATCTACGGCGCGATCCTCGGCGCGCTCATCATGCAGTCGTTGCAATCGGGCATGGCGATGGTGGGCGTCGACGCGCCGTTCCAGAACATCGTCGTCGGCACCGTCCTGGTGCTCGCGGTGCTGATCGACATCATCTACCGCCGCCGGCTGGGCGTGAAGTGAGGGGGAGCGACCCGATGACCACCCGCACCGATACGCCGCTCGTCGAAATGGACACGATTTGCCTCGCCTTCGGCGGCGTCCACGCCGTGGACCACGTGTCGCTGAAGCTGTGGCCGGGCGAAGTGCTCGGCCTCCTGGGCCACAACGGCGCCGGCAAGTCGACCCTCATCAAGATCCTGTCCGGGGCCTACCGGATGGATTCGGGCACCATCCAGATCGAGGGCAAGAAGGTCGACATCGAGAGCCCGCGCGACGCGCGGCGCTACAACATCGAGACGATCTACCAGACGCTCGCTCTCGCCGACAACCTCGACGCGACCGCCAACCTCTTCCTCGGGCGCGAGATCGTCACGCCGCTCGGCTTCATCGACGACGCCAAGATGGAGGCCGAGACGCGTAAGATCATGGCGCGCCTCAATCCCAACTTCCAACGCCTGTCGGAGCCTGTCGCGGCGCTTTCGGGCGGGCAGCGCCAGTCGGTCGCCATCGCCCGCGCGGTCTATTTCAACGCCAAGATCCTCATCATGGACGAGCCGACTGCGGCGCTCGGCGTGCACGAGACGCAGATGGTGGCGGAGCTGATCGAGGAGCTGAAGAAGCAGGGCCTCGGCATCATCCTCATCAGCCACGACACGCGCGAGATGATGAGCCTGTGCGACCGCGTGTCCGTCATGAAGAACGGCAAGGTCGTCGGCACCGAGCGGGTCGAGGACGTCACCGAGGACGACATCCTGTCGATGATCATCCTGGGCAAGAACCCGCGCGAGGCGGCCGCCGCCTGACCCCGCGCCCGCCCGGCCGACGGCGGGCACCCAATCCCGCGGCCTTTGCCGCACCACGCTTGAAGAGCGAACCCATGTCGTATTTCGAGGGCATCGCGCCCGTCCACTACGCCGGCCCCGAGGGCGACGGCGACCTCGCGTTCCGCCACTATGACCCGACCGAGGTCGTCGGCGGCAAGACGCTGGAGGCGCACCTGCGCTTCGCGGTCGCCTACTGGCACTCGTTCGCCTGGCCGGGCGGCGACCCCTTCGGCGGGCAGACCTTCGACCGGCCCTGGTTCGGCGACACGATGGACCACGCCCGCGCCAAGGCGGACGCCGCGTTCGACCTCTTCGCGATCCTCGGCGTCCCCTTCTTCTGCTTCCACGACGCGGACGTGCGGCCGGAGGGGGCGAACTTCGCCGAGTCGAAGCGCAACCTCGACGAGATGGTCGACGTCTTTGCCGCCAAGATGGAGCGCGCGAAGGTGAAGCTCCTGTGGGGCACGGCGAACCTCTTCTCCCACCGCCGCTTCATGTCGGGCGCGGCCACCAACCCGGACCCAGAGGTGTTCGCCTACGCCGCGGCGACCATCAAGGCCTGCATGGACGCCACCCATAGGCTCGGCGGGCAGAACTACGTGCTGTGGGGCGGGCGCGAGGGCTACGAGACGCTCCTCAACACCGACCTCGGCCGCGAACTCGACAACATGGGCCGGATGCTGTCGCTGGTGGTCGACTACAAGCACAAGATCGGCTTCGAGGGGCAGATCCTCGTCGAGCCGAAGCCGCAGGAGCCGACCAAGCACCAGTACGACTACGACGTCGCCACCTGCTACGGCTTCCTGAAGAGATACGGCCTCGAGAACGAGGTGAAGCTCAACATCGAGCAGGGCCACGCGATCCTCGCCGGCCATTCGTTCGAGCACGAGCTCGCCATGGCGCGCACGCTCGGCGTCCTCGGCTCGATCGACATGAACCGCAACGACTACCAGTCCGGCTGGGACACCGACCAGTTCCCCAACAACGTGCCGGAGGTGGCGCTCGCCTACTACGAGGTGTTGAAGGCGGGCGGCTTCACGACCGGCGGCACCAACTTCGACGCCAAGCTGCGGCGCCAGTCGCTGGACGCGAAGGATCTCGTCGCCGCCCATGTCGGTGCGATGGACGTGTGTGCGCGCGGGCTGAAGGCGGCGGCCGCGATGCTGGAAGACGGCGGCCTGGAGACCGCTCGCGCCGCACGCTACGCCGGATGGGACGACACCGGCGACCTGCTCGAGGGCGGCCTCGGCGGGATCGCCGCGCGCGTCGTCGACCGGGGGATCGAGCCGCAGCCCCGCTCCGGCCGGCAGGAGATCCTGGAGAACTATGTCAACCGGTTCGTCTGAGCCCGCGCGGGCGGGGCGGCCCGGTGCGTGACCTCGCCGCGGTCAGGCGAGGATCACGTCGCTGACGGCGAATTCGGTCGTCATCCCGTCGGCGACGAAGCCGAACTTCGCCTCGCCCTCGGCCGGAATGCTGGCGCTCACGCCGATGTTCGAGATGGTGTAGACGTTCCCGACCTGGGACACGATCTGGGCATTCCAGATGTCGCGGATCGTGGCGTCCAGCGTCAGTTCGACGGTCCAGCCGCGCGCGCCCGTGGACGTCTCGTTCAGGATGAACACGTCGCCGACATAACCCCCGTTCCAAGCCTGGCGCACGCTGCCCTCGGAGTGGAAGCCGTCACCGTTCTCGTCGACCCGCGTCTCTTGCTGGGGCGATGCGGCGGGCACGTCGTCGTCGTCGGTGATGGTGATCACCGACCGGCTCGCCGGCAGCGGCGCCCCGCCGGGGTCCGTCAGGAAGACGAAGAAGTCCTCGTCCCCTTCGTCCAGCGTGTCGCGGACGACCTCCACCTCCACCGTCGCGCTCGTGGCGCCGGGGGCGAAGGTGACGATGCCGCCGTCTGGAATGTAGTCGACTCCCGCGACGGCGGTTCCGTCCGCCGTCGCCCAATATACCGTGACCGCCTGCGCGGAAGGCTCGGCCAGGGTCACCTCGACCTGCACCGGGGTGGTCGACAGGCCGTCCGCCCCGCCAGCGGGGATGAGGTCGCCGAGGACGGGGGCGATCGCGTCGAGCTTGTCCTCGTTCACCGTGATCCAGTCGGATGTCAGGATGCCGCCGATCGCATGGGAGTTGGAGTTCCAGGCCCAGTAGGTGAAGCTCAACCCGTTGTCGGCGAGGTAGGGGATCATCTCGCTGAGCCAGAGGGCGTCCTTGGCCTGATCCAGCGCGAAGCCGAACTCGCCGACGAGGACGGGCGCGATGTCCTGCTGGGCGATGTAACCGAAGTTCTCGTCCCAGATCGCCTCCAGGTTGGCGGGGTAGGCGGGGTCCGAGAACCAGCTCTGCTGGACGAGCGAGTTGGGGTAGACGTGCGCCGAGTAGACCAGCTTGTCGCTCGCGTCGAGGCGCACCGGCGCGTCGGCGACGCCGGTCAGGTTGCCCCCCCACCAGTATGATCCGCCGATGCCCTCCACCACGACGAGGACCTCGGGATTGATCGCGTGCACCGCCTCGATGGCGCTCTCGGCGCCCAGCCGCCAGTCGGTCGCGGGGTCGCCGGTGCCCCAGGTGGCGGCGTGCGGCTCATTGGAGAGGTCGAAGGCGGCGACGGTGGGGTCGTCCTTGTAGCGCTCGGCGAGCATCTCCCAATCGTCGATCCAATCCTGCTGGGTGTAGCCTTCGCCGTACCAGAGGCCGTTCGCCGAGGCGCTGTCGCCGGCCGCGTTGCGGTGATTGTCGAGGATGATGCGCAGCCCGATTTCGCCGGCATAGGCGATGATCGCGTCGATCACCTCCGGCGCGTCGAGGCCCTCCAACTCGGGGTTGACGGAGTAGTCGATGGTCTGCGGCGTCGCCCCCTCGCGCAGCGTATCGTTCGAGAAGGGCAGGCGGATCGAGTTGAAGCCCACCGCCTTCATCTGGTCCAGGACATCGGTGTAGTGGCGCGTGTCGAGGCCGTCGGGGGCCATGCGCGCGGTCTCGGCGCCGTACCAGTTGACCCCGGTGAACGTGACGACGTTTCCGGCGCTGTCGACGATGTCCGACCCGCTGGTGGAGAGCCAGCCCGAGGCGATCGGGTCGCCTTCCTGCACGGCGACGGCGGGGGCGATGGAGGGCGTCGGCGGCTCGGCGGCGACGTCGTTCGCCGCGATCGTCACGGTCGCCGTGTCGTCGGCGAGGCGGAGCCCGTTCGCCTCCGAGAGGGTGACGGTGAAGCTCTCGTCCGCCTCGGCGATCGTGTCGTCGGTGATCGCGATGGCGACGGTGGCGCTCGTCTCGCCGGCGGCGAAGGTGAGGGTGCCGGCCGCCCCGGTGAAATCGTCCGCCCCGGCCGTGCCGGCGGCGGTCGCGTAGGATACGCTGGTCGCGACGGTGGTCGGCTCGCCGAGCGTCACCGTGAGCCGCGCGGTGCCGGCATCCTCGTCAACGGTGAGGTCGGCAATGGAGACCTCCGGTACGATCGGCGGGTCGTTGGCGGCGATGGTCACCGTTGCGGTGCCGTCGTCGATGGTCAGGCCGTCCGCGTCGGAGAGGACGACGCTGAATGTCTCGTCGCCCTCGGTCTCGGTATCGTCCGCGATGGCGATGGTGATGGTCCCCGCGGTCACGCCGGCCGCGAACGCCAGGACGCCCGACGCGGCGGTATAGTCCGAGCGGCCGGCGGTGCCGGGCGCCGTCGCGTAGGTGAGGCTGGTGGCGACGGTGGTGGGCTCGCTCAGCGTCACCGCGAGCGTCACCTTGCCGGCGTCTTCGTCGACCGCGGCGTCGGTGATGAAGACATGCGGCACGACGGGCGGATCGTTGGCTTGGATGGTCACCGCGGCGGTGCCGCCCTCGATGGTCAGGCCGTCCGCGCCGGAGAGGGCGACGGTGAACGTCTCGTCGCCCTCGGTGGCGGTATCGTCGACGATGTCGATGGCGAGCGTCGCGGTCGTCTCGCCCGCGGCGAAGGTCAGCGTCCCGCTCCGTGCGACGAAGTCGGCCGCGCTCGCGCTCCCGGCGACCGTCGCAAAGTCCACGCTCGTGGCGACGCTGGTCGGCTCGCTGAGCGTCACGGTGAGCAGCGCGACGCCGGCGTCCTCGTCGACGGTGACGTCGGCGATGGAGACCTGCGGGACGACCGGGGGGTCGTTGGCTTCGATGGTCACGGTGGCGGTGCCGTCCGCGATGGTGAGGCCGGTGGCGCCGGAGAGGGCGACGGTGAACGTCTCGTCGTCCTCGGTGGCGGTGTCGTCGGTGATGGAGAGGGTGATCGTGGCCGAGGTCTCGCCGGGGGCGAAGGCGAGCGTGCCGGCGGCGGCGGTGAAGTCGCCCGCGCCGGCGGTGCCGGGGGTCGAGGCGTAGGCGACGCTGGTCGCGACGGTGGTCGGCTCGCTCAGCGTCACGGTGAGGACCGCGGTGCCGGCGTCCTCGTCGACGGTGACGTCGGCGATGGAGACCTGCGGGACGACCGGGGGGTCGTTGGCTTCGGTGGTCACGGTGGCGGTGCCGTCCGTGATGGTGAGGCCGGTGGCGCCGGAGAGGGCGACGGTGAACGTCTCGTCGTCCTCGGTGGCGGTGTCGTCGGTGATGGCGAGGGTGATCGTGGCCGAGGTCTCGCCGGGGGCGAAGGCGAGCGTGCCGGCGGCAGCGGTGAAGTCGCCCGCCCCGGCGGTGCCGGGTGTCGAGGCGTAGGCGACACTGGTCGCGACGGTGGTGGGCTCGCTCAGCGTCACGGTGAGGACCGCGGTGCCGGCGTCCTCGTCGACCGTGACGTCGGCGATGGAGACCTGCGGGACGACCGGGGGGGCGTCGGCGGTGTCCCGTGTGTCCTGCGAGGGGGCGGCGATCGTGATGGCGGTGGTCGGACCGTCGACCACGAGGCCGAATTGGGCGGAGGCGCCGGGGGCGGCGCGGGCGCTGCTGTCGATACTCGTGATGACGTAGGTGCCGCCCGACTGCGAGACGATCCGCGCGTTCCAGATCTCGCGGATCGTGCCGTCCACCGTCACCTCGACGGTCCAACCGTCGACCGGCTCGGTCGTCCCGTTGTGCACGGAGGCGTCGGCGATGTAGCCGCCGGTCCAGGACTCGCGCAGGCCGATCTCGGCGGTGATGCCGGCGGGTGTGACGGCGGGCGCGGTGTCGTCGTCGGTGATCGTCAGCGAGGCGGCGGGATCGGCGAGGGTGAGGCCGACGGCGCCGGAAAGCGTGACGGTGACGGCTTCGTCCCCCTCGACGAGGCCGTCGTCGAGGATGGTGACGGCGACGGTCGCGGTGGTCTCCCCCGGCGCGAAGGTCAGCGTGCCGGTGGCGGCGGCGAAGTCGGCCGCACCGGCGGTGCCCGGCGTGGCCGTATAGGTGACGCTGGTCGCCGCGGTGGTCGGCTCGCTCAGCGTGACGGTGAGCCGCGCGATGCCGGCGGTCTCGTCGACGGTCAGGTCGGCGATCGACACCGAGGGCACCACCACCGGATCGCTGGGGGCGATCGTCACCGCGGCGGAACCGTCGGCGATGGTCAGGCCGACCGCGTCGGACAGGATCACCGCGAACGATTCGGCGCCCTCGGCCGACGCGTCGTCGAGGATGTCGACCGTGAGGGTGGCGTGTGTCGCTCCGGCGGCGAAAGTCGCGGTGCCGGAGGTCGCGACGAAGTCCGCGGCGCCGGCCGTGCCGGGGGCGGTCGCGTAGGCGACGCTGGTCGCGGTGGTGGCCGCGCGGTCGAGGGTGAGGCTCAGCGTCGCGGTGCCGCTCTCTTCGTCGACCGTGACGTCGGCGATGGAGACCTGCGGGACGACCGGGGGCGGAGGCGGCGCGGTCCCTGCGCCGGTCGTGACCGCGACGACTTCCCCGCCGGCGCCGTTGTGGGCGGAGATGAAGCCGATGCTGGCCGCCCCACCCGGCGGGACGGCGCCATTCCAGGACAGATTTTCAATGACATAGAGATCGCCCGTCTGCGAGACGATCCGCGCACCCCAGATGTAGGTGATCGGCGCGGTGGACTGGATGGTGATCTGCCACCCGTCGGTCGCGGTGAGATCTTGGTTCTCGACCGAGATCGCACCCTGAAATCCGGAACCCCACGCGTTTACAACCGAGTAAGCGACGTCGATCACGAAGATATCCTTGTCGTTCAACCTGGAGTGCTACTCGACACAACCCCGAGTCCGCATTGCATTAGAGCGCATCCGCAATTGCGGCGAAAGTCTGGTTAATGAGCGTTTAACGTGCCGAAATGTGGCGACAGAATCAACAGCAGAGACAGTATATTGCGCGACAAGTTGAACTCTGCACGGCATGGGGGAACAGCGGTTGTGCCTAAGGGGTGAGCACAACCTGCGTCGCGACAGTTGATACCAGTTGACAAGGTGATGAGCGCGAGCGAGCTTCCCCTCAATCAGGGAGGACTAGAATGAAGATCGCACTCCTCGGCGCCGGCGGAAAAATGGGGGTCAGGCTCGCCAACAACCTCGTCGGGTCCGACTATGAGGTCGCCTATGTCGAGGTTTCGGACGTCGGCCGGAAGCGCCTGAAAGACGCCATCGGCGCAGACTGCGTCGACCTCGACACCGCGATCGCCGGGGCCGGGGCCGTCGTGCTGGCGGTTCCCGACACGCTGATCGGCAAGGTCGCCGGGCCGCTGGTCCCCAAGCTCGACCCCGGCACCATCGTCATCGCGCTCGACGCTGCGGCGCCGCACGCCGGCCACCTGCCGGAGCGCGCGGACATCACCTACTTCGTCACCCACCCGTGCCACCCGCCGATCTTCGGCGACGAGCCGGATCTTGCCGCGTTGCAGGATCATTTCGGCGGAATCGCGGCCAAGCAGTCCATCGTCAATGCATTGATGCAGGGGCCGGAGGAGCACTACGCGCTCGGCGAGGGGATCGCCAAGACGATCTGGAAGCCGATCCTGCGCTCGCATCGCGTCACGGTGGAGCAGATGGCGCTCCTGGAGCCGGGCCTGTCGGAGACCGTCGCCGCGACGCTGCTGTTGGCCATGCGCCAGGCGATGGACGAAGTCGTCGCCCGCGGGGTCGACAAGGAGGCCGCGCGCGATTTCCTCCTCGGCCACATGAACGTCCTCGGTGCGGTGATCTTCGAGGAGGTCGAGGGTGTGTTCTCCGACGCCTGCAACAAGGCCATCGAGAACGCGATGCCCGTCCTGATGCAGCCGGACTGGAAGAGGGTCTTCGAGCCGGACGAAATCATGGAGAGCATCCGGCGCATCACCTGAGGATGCGCAGTGGGACGGGAGTGAGACCCGTCCCGACCAGGTCCGACCGGCGGCACCCATAAGCTGCCGGCGCAACAACGAAAATTTCGAGGGAGAGACCCATGCGTTTGACGACTAAGCTTCTTTCGGCGGCGTTCGCGGCGGCCGCTGCCATCGCGCTGCCCGCCACCGCCTCGGCCGACGGCATCATGGCCATCATCACGCCGAGCCACGACAACCCCTTCTTCAAGGCCGAGGCCGAAGGCGCCGCCTCCAAGGCCGAGGAGCTGGGCTACGAGCCGCTCGTCCTCGTCCACGACGACGACCCCAACAAGCAGAACCAGCTCTTCGATACCGCGATCGCCCGCGGCGCGGTCGCCATCATCCTCGACAACGCGGGGGCCGACGCCTCGGTCGCGCCGGTGAAGAAGGCCAAGGAGGCGGGGATCCCGTCCTTCCTGATCGATCGGGAGATCAACGAGAGCGGCATCGCCATCTCGCAGATCGTCTCCAACAACTACCAGGGTGCGCAGCTCGGCGGTGAGGAGTTCGTGCGGCTGATGGGCGAGGCGGGCAAGTACGCCGAACTCGTCGGCAAGGAGAGCGACACCAACGCGGGCATCCGCTCCGCCGGCTACCACGACGTGATCGACCAGTACCCGGACCTCGAGATGGTCGCGCAGGAATCGGCCAACTGGAGCCAGCCGGAAGCCTTCCAGAAGATGCAGACGATCCTGCAGGCGCATCCGGAGATCAAGGGCGTCATTTCCGGCAACGACACCATGGCGATGGGCGCCTGGGCCGCGTTGCAGCAGGCCGGGCGCGACGACGTCATCGTCGTCGGCTTCGACGGGTCGAACGACGTGCGCGACTCGATCCGCGACGGCGGTATCAAGGCGACCGTGCTGCAGCCGGCCTACCGGCAGGCGGAGATGGCCGTCGAGCAGGCCGACGCCTACCTGAAGAACGGCGAGACCGGGCAGCCGGAAAAGCAGCTCATGGACCTCGTCCTCATCACCGACGAGAACGCCGACAAGCTGGAGACCTTCGCCCTCGGCGACTGACCGCGGCGGCCCGCCCCGCGGCGGGCCTCCACCGGCGAGCGCGGCCCGGTGCCCGGCCGCACCGTCGCCGACGCCCCCGCCACCCGCCTCACGCGCCGGGCGCGCGGGGGCACGACACCGTCCCGATGACTGCCGAGAGGACACGCGATGAACCGATGCGTGCGAAGCCTCAGTCTCGCGCTGCTGCTGGCGGCCGGGCTCGGGGGCTGCAAGTTCGTGGAGACCTCGGAGCTGGTGGCGGCGGCCGAGGCCGCCAAGGCGGCCAAGGCCAGGCCGCAGACGTCGGCCGGCGAATGGACCGGCCGGGTGCTGCCCCACATGCGCCAGACGGCCGTGCCGATCGCCACCCTCGCCGCCGCCCTCGCCGGCGACGGGCCGGAGGGAGCGGGGATGCGATACGGCCACCGCGAGGGCGGCGAGGGGACGCCGTTCAGCTACGTCGTCCGCGTCGAAGGCACGATCGTCGAGGCCAACACCCAGTCGCGCGCTGCGACCGCCGGCGTCGACACCGACGGCGACGGGGCGGCCGACGCCACGCTCCAGCTCGGCCCCGTCATCCGCGGCACCGCGATCCGCGACGTGCTGCCCTTCGTCTCGTTCACCGACTTCGAGAACCAGATCGAGTTCGCGCGCATCGGCAAGGCGCTCAACCAGGAGGCTTACGACACCGTCCTCGAACGGCTGCCGCGCGAGGCGCTGGTGGGGGCGAGCGTCACCGCGATCGGCGCCGTCACCGTACGCAAGGCGGACGAGACGCTGCTGGTGACCCCGGTCGAGATCACCATCGAGGCCGCATCGTGAGCGGTGCACCGGCCACCAAGACGGGCGACGTCGTCGTCTCCGTGCGCGGGGCGTCGAAGGTCTACCCCGGCACCCGCGCGCTCGACGCCGTCGACTTCGACGTCCGCCGCGGCATGGTCAACGTCCTCGTCGGCGAGAACGGGGCGGGGAAATCCACCTTGATGAAGATCATCGCCGGGGTGGAACGTCCGACCGAGGGGGAGGTGCTGGTCGACGGCGCGCCGGTCCGCTTCGAGAGCCCCGCGGACGCCGCGCGCCACGGTATCGGCATCGTCTTCCAGGAGCTGAACCTCTTCCCCAACATGTCGATCGCCGAGAACATCTTCATCGGCCGCGAGGTGACGCGCGGCGGGATCGACATCGACGCCCGCCGCCAGCGGGAGACGGCGCGCGCGCTGATGGCCCGCCTGGAGCACGACAACCCGCCCGACACGCCGGTCGCGGACCTGCGCATCGGCGAGCAGCAGATCGTCGAGATCGCCAAGGTCCTCTCCCAGGACGCGCGCGTCATCATCATGGACGAGCCGACGTCGGCGCTGTCGGCGGCGGAGGTGGAGATCCTCTTTCGCGTCATCGGCGAGCTGAAGGCCGCCGGCACCGCCATCGTCTACATCTCGCACCGCCTCGAGGAGCTGGTGCGGGTCGGCGACTGGATCACGGTGCTGCGCGACGGCAAGGTGACGGGCAGCCAGCCGATGTCCGACGTCGACGTCGATTGGATCGTGCGCGCGATGATCGGCGCCCGCTCCAAGGACTTCGCCAAGGAGGTCGCGCACGACTACGGCGCAACCGTCCTCGCGGTGAGCGACGTGTCGCTGCCGCGGCGGGGCGGGGGCTTCAAGGTCGACCACGTCTCGCTGTCGCTCAAGGAGGGCGAGATCGTCGGCATCTACGGCCTCATGGGCGCCGGGCGTTCGGAGTTGTTCGACTGCATCATCGGCCGCGAGCGGGCGGCCACCGGCTCGGTCGTGCTGGCCGGCCGGGAGATCTCCGGCCGCTCGATCCACGGCCGGATCGAGGCCGGAATCGCCCTCATTCCCGAAGATCGCAAGGCCGAGGGGCTGGTGCAGATCCTCCCCGTCTCGGAAAACATGAGCCTTTCCAGCCTCTCCCGGTTCGTGCGCCTCTTCCACCTCGACGTCGGTGCCGAGCGGCGCACCATCGCCGACTACGTCAAGCGCCTGGCGGTGAAGGTGGCGGACGTCGCCAATCCGGTCTCCTCGTTGTCGGGTGGCAACCAGCAGAAGGTCGTCATCGGCAAGGCGCTCATGACCGGCCCCAAAGTGCTCCTCATGGACGAGCCCTCGCGCGGGATCGACATCGGCGCCAAGGCCGAGGTCTTCCGCGTCATGCGCGAGCTGGCGGCCGAGGGGCTCGGCATCCTCTTCGTCACCTCCGACCTGCAGGAAGTCATGGAGCTGTCGGACCGGATCATCGTCATGTCCAACGGCCGCATCACCGGCGAGCTTGCGATCGACGCGGCGGACGAGGCCACCATCGTGCGCCTCTCGTCGGTCGGCCATGGCCCCCACCACGCATTCGAGGAGACCGCCGCGTGACCACAGGCACCATGGATGCGGCGGGACCGGGCCGCGGCGTCAACATCGGGATGCTGCTCCTGAAGGGGCGCACCTTCATCGCGCTGATCGCGGTGCTGGCCTTCTTCTCGTTCGCGGCGCCCAACTTCCTGTCGCCGGCGAACCTCGTCATCATGTCCGAGCATGTGGCGCTGAACGCCTTCCTCGCCATCGGCATGACCTTCGTCATCATCACCGGCGGGATCGACCTGTCGGTCGGCTCGATCGTGGGCCTGTGCGGCATGGTCGCCGGCTACCTGGTGCTCAACGGGATCGACCTCGGCCCCATCGGCTACACGGTGTTCTTCAACACCTACGAGATCGTGCTGATCACGCTGTGCGTCGGCATCTTCGTCGGCTTCGTCAACGGCATGCTGATCACCAAGCTCAACGTGGCGCCGTTCATCGCCACGCTCGGCACGCTCTACGTCGCGCGCGGGCTGGGGCTGCTGTCGTCCGACGGCGGCACCTTCCCGAACCTCTCCGGCCAGGCCCGGTACGGAACCGACACCTACCCGTGGATCGGGTCGGGCTCGATCCTCGGCATCCCGTTCTCGATCTGGATGCTGATCGTGGTGGGCTGCGTGGCCGCCTACATCGCCCAGCGCACGCCCCTGGGGCGGCACATCTACGCCGTCGGCGGCAACGAGCGCGCGGCGGCGCTGTCGGGCGTGAAGGTCGATCGGGTGAAGCTCTTCGTCTATATGTTCTCCGGCTTCTGCGCGGCGATCGTCGGCATCGTCATCTCCTCGCAGCTCGTCGCCGCCCACCCCGCGACGGGCGAGACCTTCGAGCTGAACGCCATCGCCGCGGCGGTGCTGGGCGGGACCTCGATGTCGGGAGGGCGGGGGCGGATCGCCGGCACCATCGTCGGCGCCTTCGTCATCGGCATCCTGTCGGACGGGCTGGTGATGATGGGCGTGTCGTCCTTCTGGCAGACGGTGATCAAGGGCGTCGTCATCATCGCGGCGGTGGTCGTCGACCAGTTCCAGCAGCGCCTGCAGCAGCGGGCCGCCCTGCAGCGCCAGGCGGCGCTCGGTTGATGCTCACCGGCGCGCTCATCGGCTGCGGCTACTTCGCCGAAAACCATCTCCACGCCTGGGCCGAGGTCGCGGATGCCGCGATCGTCGCCCTCTGCGACACCGACGCCGAACGCCTCGCCGCCACCGCCGCGAAGTTCGGCATCGCCCGAACCTACCCGACCGTCGCCGCGCTGCTGGCGGCCGAGACGCTGGATTTCGTCGACATCGCCACCGGTCCGCGCACCCACCGCGCGCTGGTCGAGGAGGTGGCCGCGCACGGCGGCATCGCCATCCTGTGCCAGAAGCCGATCGCCAAGACGATGGACGACGCGCGGGCGATGGTGGCCGCGGCGGCCGAGGCGGGGGTGCCGTTCGCGATCCACGAGAACTTCCGCTGGCAGGCGCCGATCCGCGCCGTCAAAGCCGCGATGGACGAGGGGGCCATCGGCACGCCCTTCTTCGGGCGCTGCTCGTTCCGCTCCGCGTTCGACGTCTACGCCCGCCAGCCCTACCTCGCGACCGACGCGCGCTTCATCGTCGAGGATCTCGGCATCCACATCCTCGACATCGCGCGGTTTCTGTTCGGCGAGGTGGAGAGCCTGGCGGCGACCGTGCGGCGGGTGAACCCGAAGATCCGCGGAGAGGACGTCGCCACCGTCCTCATGCAGCACGCCGGGGGCCTCACCTCCATCGTCGACTGCTCGTACGCCACGGCGCTCCCGGACGAGCTGTTCCCGCAGACGCTGGTGGAGGTCGACGGGTCGGAGGGCACCCTGCGCCTCGCGGCCGACTACCGCCTCACCATCCACCGCCGCGACGGCGGGACGGAGGTTCGCGAGGCGCCGCCCCCGCCGCTCGCCTGGGCGGATGGGCCGGCGCACCTCATCCAGGCGAGCGTGCTGGCCTTCCAGCGCGATGCCGCCGCCGCTCTCGCCGCCGGCCGCCTGCCCGAAACGCACGGCGCCGACAACCTGAAAACCTTCGCCCTCGTCCAGGCGGTGTACCGCTCCGCCGAGGGGCCGATGACGCGATTGGAGCCCTGACCCGTGACCACTCTCATCGATCGCTTCGAGGCCGACTACATCCTGGAGACCACCGCCGATCCGGCAAAGGTCGCCGAAACGATGGCGGGCGAGCAGTCGAGCGGGACGTTCGTCAAGGTGCCGGGCGAGAGCGCGGAACTGAAGGCCCGCTCCGCCGCCCGCGTGAGCGCGTGCGAGGTGATCGCCACCGACCTGCCGCAAGCGCTCCCCAGCGCCGGGGTGGACCCGCAGCGGCGCGCCTCGCGGGCACGGGTGACGCTCTCCTGGCCGCTCGACAATATCGGCCCGTCGCTGACGAACCTCCTCGCCACCGTCGCCGGCAACCTCTTCGAGCTGCGGCAGGTCTCGGGTCTGCGCCTGGAGCGATTGCGCCTGCCGCCGGCCTTCGGCGAGGCGTATGCGGGGCCGGCCTTCGGCGTCGCCGGTACGCGCCGGCTGGCGGGCGTGGAGAGCGGGCCGATGATCGGCACCATCATCAAACCCTCCATCGGCTTCGACCCGCAACAGACCGCCGACCTCGTCGCCACCCTGTGCGCGGCCGGGATCGACTTCGTGAAGGACGACGAGCTGCAATCGGCCGGCCCCACATGCCCGTTCGAGGCGCGGGTCGATGCGGTGATGCGCGTGGTCGACGCCCATGCCGACAAGACCGGCAAGAAGGTCATGGTGGCGTTCAACCTCACCGGCGATCTCGACGAGATGCGCCGGCGGCACGACCATGTGCTGGAGTCGGGCGGGACCTGCGTGATGGCGAGCCTCAACTCGGTCGGCCTCGTCGGCATGGTGGAGCTGCGGCGCCACTGCGCGCTGCCGATCCACGCCCACCGCAACGGCTGGGGGTACTTGTCGCGGCACCCGTCGCTGGGGTGGTCGTACCCGGCCTGGGCGGCGCTGTGGCGCCTCGCGGGGGCGGACCACATGCACGTCAACGGTCTCGCCAACAAGTTCGCCGAGGCGGACGACAGCGTCGTCGAGGCGGCGCGCTCGTGCGCCGAGCCGCTGATCGACGGTGCGCCGATGACGGTGATGCCGGTGTTCTCCTCCGGGCAGACGGTGTGGCAGGCGCAAGGCACCTACGCCGCCCTCGGCTCGGCCGATCTCATCCATTGCTCCGGCGGCGGCATTCTCGCCCATCCCGACGGTCCGGCCGCCGGCGTCACGGCGCTGCGCAGCGCCTGGGAGGCGGCGATGGCCGGCACGCCGCTCGCCGAGGCCGCGGCGGCCGAGCCCGCGCTCGCCGGCGCGATGACGCTGAAAGCCTGAGATGGACACGCTCCCCCACCGCGTCCTCACGTTCTATGGCGACGACTTTACCGGCTCGTCCGCGGTGATGGAGGTGATGACCTTCGCGGGACTGCCGACGGTGATGTTCCTCGAGCCGCCGGACCCCGCCCGCCTGGAGCGCTTCGCCGCCTATCGCGCCATCGGCATCGCCAGCACCGCACGCTCGATGGGGCCGGGGTGGATGGACGCCCACCTCCCGGCGGCATTCGAGGCGCTGAAGGCGCTCGGCGCCCCCGTGGCGCACTACAAGGTGTGCTCGACGTTCGATTCGGCGCCGGACCTCGGCTCCATCGGACGCGCGATCGAGCTGGGCGCGCCCGTCTTCGGCGCCCGCGTCGTGCCGCTCGTGACGGCGGCGCCGCAGATCGGCCGTTGGCAGGCCTTCGGCAACCTCTTCGCCGCGTTCGACGGGGCCGTCCACCGCCTCGACCGGCACCCGGTCATGGCGCGCCACCCCGCGACGCCGATGCACGAGGCCGACCTCGCCCG
Source organism: Acuticoccus sp. I52.16.1 (assembly GCF_022865125.1). Taxonomy (NCBI): domain Bacteria; kingdom Pseudomonadati; phylum Pseudomonadota; class Alphaproteobacteria; order Hyphomicrobiales; family Amorphaceae; genus Acuticoccus; species Acuticoccus sp. I52.16.1. Next base: position 4,814,500 of record NZ_CP094828.1, read on the forward strand.
GCACCTCGCCGCGCAGACCGAGTGGCCGACCGCCCTGATCGACCTCCTGGCGCTGAAGGCCGGGGAGGGCGTCGCCCGGCTGGGGGCCGAGCGGGCGGCGGTGGGCGAGGGCGATCCCCCCCGCATCGTCTCGATGGACGTGGTCGACGGCGAGACGCTGGCCGCCGTCGGAGCGGCGCTGTGGGCCGAGGCGGGACGGGGCGTGTTCGCGGCGGGGAGCCAGGGGGTGGAATATGCGCTCATCGCCCATTGGCGCGACGCCGGACTCCTCGCCCCGCCCGAGCCGGTGGCGCCGATAGCCGCGGTCGATCGGATGATCGCGGTCTCCGGGTCGGTCTCGCCGACCACCGCGGCGCAGATCGCCCACGCCGAGGCGCGCGGCTTCGCCGTCCAGCCGCTCGACGTCGCCGCCACGGTCGACGATGCGGCCTGGGTGACGGCGCTGGAGGCGGCCATCGGCGCGGCCTCGGCGGCGATCGAGGCGGGGCGCATCCCGCTGATCGTCACCGCCCGCGGACCGGACGACCCGGCCGTCGCCCGCTTCGACGCCGCGCTCGACCGCACCGGCACCGCACGCGGCGAGGCGGCCCGCCGGATCGGTCGCGGCCTGGGTCGCATCGTGCGCGAGCTGGTCTCGCGCCACCGCCTCACCCGCGCCGTCATCAGCGGCGGCGACACCTCCGGCTACGCGACGGCCGAGCTCGGCGTCTATGCCCTGTCCGCGCTGGCGCCGCTGGCGCCGGGCGCGCCGCTCTGCCGCACCTGGGCCGACGATCCGGCGTTCGACGGGCTGGAGCTGGCGCTCAAGGGTGGGCAGATGGGCGCGGCGGATTTCTTCGTGGCGAGCACTGGTCGTATGACTGACGCGCCGGCCGCGATGGCATAGGCCGGCGCCGATGGCGTGAAGGAGCGGGCAGGTGGGGACGAAGCGTTGAAGGAGCGGCGATTGGGAGACGAGCCGGGCGCGGAGCGGATCGTGCGGCGCAAACTCTCGGACCAGGTGTTCGAGCGGTTGCATGCGATGATCGGCGGCGAGCTGAAGCCGGGTGACGTGCTGCCCTCCGAGCGCGACCTGATGGAGCGCTTCGGCGTCGGCCGCCCGGCGATCCGCGAGGCGCTGCAGTCGCTCCAGAACAAGGGCCTCATCACCATCGCGCACGGCGAGCGCAGCCGCGTCAACGTCCTCTCCACCGACCTCGCGGTCGAGCAGATGAACGAGGTCGCGCGCCTGCTCCTGTCGACCGAGCCCTCCAACCTCGAATATCTCAAGCAAGCGCGCCGGCTCTTCGAGACAGGGGTCGTCGGCATCGCCGCGCGCAGTGCCGAGGCGGAGGATGTCGCCGACCTGCGCGCCCTCGTCGCCGAGCAGGAGAGCCACATCGGCGACGCGCCCGCCTTCGTCGCCGTCGACATGCGCTTCCACGTGCGCATCGCGGCGCTGACGGGCAACCCGATCATCGTCACCGTGAGCGACGCGATGCTGCGCTGGCTCTTCGAGTATCACCACTCGCTGCTGCACTGGTCCGGCAACGAGGACGTCACCCTCGCCGAGCACGCCGCCATCGTCGACCTCGTCGAGGCGCACGACGTGGACGGCGCGGTGGAGGCGATGCGCGCGCATCTGGACCGCTCGTCCGCGCTCTACGTGCATCGGTCCTGAGTGTCACACCGTGACCCAAAGAGATCGAAATTTCAGGTCGCTATACGCCTTGTAGGGGTTGGTCTACTGGTATAACCTCTCACGAAATTCACCGGCCGACCAATAATCAAGAGCCGGATATCAAGGGAGGGCAGCGTTGAGAGAGCGCTCGCTCAAGGAGATGACCCGAGGCGGGCTCGCCGTGGGGCATTTCATCGTCGAATTCGCCACCCCCGGCATCGGGCATCTCATGAAGAATGCCGGGTGTGACTTTACGTTGTTCGACATGGAGCACTCCGGCTTCTCGCTGGAGACTGTAAAGCACGCCGTGCGATACATGGAGGCCGCGCGCCTGCCGATGATCGTGCGCGCGCCGTCCAAGGACAGCCACCACATCGCCCGCGTGCTCGACATGGGCGCCGAGGGGCTGATGGTGCCGATGGTCAACGACGCCGCCGAGGCGCGCGCCGTGGTCGACGCGGTGAAATATTCGCCGGAGGGCAACCGCGGCGTGGCGCTCGGCATCGCCCACGACGGCTATCGCGGCGGCGCGGTGCTCGAGAAGCTGATGGCGGCCAACGCGCGCACCACCGTCTTCGCCCTCGTCGAGACGGCGTCGGGGGTGGAGAACGTCGAGGAGATCGCCGCCGTCGACGGGGTGGACTGCCTCTGGGTCGGCCACTTCGACCTGTCGGCCTCGCTCGGCATCCCCGGCGAGTTCGACAACCCGCTCTTCACCTCCGCGATCGAGCGCACGATCGAGGCCGCGCGCGCCAACGGCAAGGCGACCGGGCGGCTCGTCGGCTCGGTGGAGGAGGGCATCGCGATGCATGCCCAGGGGTTCGACCTCATCTGCTACTCGGGCGACGTCTGGGTGTTCACGCAGGCGCTGAGCGCGGCGGTGGACGAGATCCGCGCCGGGGGCCGCCGCTGATGGCGCGGCTACGGGTGGCGCTCTCGGGCGACTTCCGCAAGCCCGATGGCAGCCTGACCTTCCCCATGTTCGACCTGTCGCCCCTCGAGGACGATCCCGCCGTCGAGATGGTCTGGGTCGAGCCGGTGGACGGTGTCATCCCCGCCGCGGGGCTGGAGGGTTGCCACGGCCTCATCCTGCTGGCGCCGCGCTTCACGGCCGAATCGATCCCGGCCTCGGGGACGCTGATGGCGGTTGCCCGCTTCGGCGTCGGCTACGACAATGTCGACGTCGCGGCCTGTACGGCGGCGGGGATCGCCGTCGTCATCACCCCGTCGGGGGTACGCCGTCCGGTGGCGGTGGCGGTCATCACCTACATGCTGGCGCTGACGCAGAAGCTCGTCATCAAGGACCGCCTCGTGCGCGGCGGACCGGAGGGTTGGGCCCGGCGGGTCGACCACATGGGCACCGGCCTCGTCGGCAAGACGCTGGGGCAGCTCGGCATCGGCAATATCGGCGCCGAGGTCTTCCGCCTCGCCAAGCCGTTCGACATGCGCTTCATCGCCCACGACCCCTATGCCGACCCGGCCCTGGCGGCGGAGCTGGGGATCGAACTCGTCGGTCTCGAAGACGTGTTTCGCCAGTCGGACGTCCTGTCCGTCTCGGTGCCGCTGTCGGAGGCGACACGCCACCTCGTGAACGCCGAGCGGCTGGCGCTGATGAAGCCGAGCGCGATCCTCATCAACACCGCGCGCGGGCCGCTGGTGGACCAGAAGGCGCTCTACGCGGCGCTGATCGACGGCACGATCGCCGGGGCGGGGCTCGACGTCTACGAGATCGAGCCGGCGCCGGCCGACGAGCCGCTCTTCGGGCTCGATACGGTGATCGGCGCCCCGCATGCGCTGTGCTGGACGGACGAGTGCTTCGCCGGCAACGGCGCGGCCGACGTCGCGGCGATGAAGGCGATCGCGGCCGGCCGGGCGCCGGAGGGCGTCGTCAACCGCGACGTGCTCCAGAGCGCGCCGTTTCGCGAGCGCCTGGCGGCCTTCGCCGAACGCGCCTGAGCGATCCCGCGGCCCCTGCGGCCGCGGCACGAACTGACGGCCGCAGCAGACGGCCGAAGGCAGAAGCGGCCGCGCAACGACGGCCGAACAGGGGAGGACCACATGGATCGACGGCAATTCGTCATCGGCTCGGGGGCGCTCGCGGGGATGACCGCGGTCGGCTGGCCGCGCATCGCCAACGCGCAGGCGGCGCAGAAGGCGGTGGAGGCGGCCAAGCAGTATGCGGGGTCCGAGATCACCATCGTCTGGGAGGCGGGCCTCCAGGCGCTCGACCCGCTGAACTTCTCCGGCCCGATGTGGGAGGAGGCGACCGGCATCAAGGTCAACGTCGTCGAGGTGCCGACCTCGGAGATGTTCACCAAGATCCTGCAGGAGCACCGTGCCGGCACCGCCGCCTACGACGCGCTCAACGTCGTCCCGGCCTGGATGCCGGACCTCGTCCGCGCCGGCGCGCTGGAGCCGCTCGACGCTTACGTCGACAAGTACGGCTACCGCGAGGAGCTGCAGACGATCGCCCCCGTCTACCGCGACAACCAGATGATGGTCGACGGCAAGATCTACGGCCTGCCGGACGACGGCGACGTGCTGGTCTTCTACTACCGCACCGACATCCTGGGCGACCCGGAGCTTCAGGCGGCCTTCAAGGAGAAGTTCGGCAAGGACATGCCCGTCCCGCCGACCACCTGGGCCGAGTTCGACGAGGTGGGCCAGTTCATCACCGAGCACTCGGGTGGTGAGGTCTACGGCTCGGCCTTCATGCGTGAGCCGACCTACGGCTCGCTCTTCTTCCAGGAGCGGTTCCGGAACGAGGGCGGCAAGTTCTTCGATCCCGAGACGATGAAGGCGACCATCAACTCCGACGTCGGCGTCAAGGTGTTCACCGAGTGGGTGGCGGAGAACAAGTGGATGCCCGCCGGGGTCGAGACGTGGGGGTTCGTGGAGAACCTCGCCGCCTTCCTTCGCGGCGACACGGCGATGACCGTCTCCTGGCCGCCCTACGGCCGCTGGGCCGCCGGCTACGGCACCGACTCCGAGGCGCTGTCGTGGGTGCCGAAGTCGCAGATCGGCGGCAAGGTGGGCTACGCGATGCCCCCCGGCGGCCGCCCGCAGCTGGCGCTCGGCTTCGCGCTCTCGGTCTCGTCCGACTCGCGCAACAAGGAGGCGGCCTACCTCTTCCTGCAGTGGCTCAACTCGGCCGAGATCAGCCTGCAACGCGTGCAGCTCCCCTATGCCCTGCGCGACCCGTTCCGCGACAGCCACTTCGCCTCGGAGGAGTACAAGAGCCGCTGGCCCGAAGCGCCGCAGTACCTCGCCGCCCTGCAGGACGGTGCGGTGAACGGCCTGCTCGATCTCTCGATCATCCAGACCGACCGCTACGAGGAGGTGCTGCGCCAGTCCGTCAGCCGGCTGTGGTCGGGCGAGGACCCGAAGGCGATCCTCGACGATGCGGCGTCGCAGTGGGACAGCCTCACCGACCGCATCGGCCTCGACAAGCAGCGCGAGGCCTACGCGGCCTGGGCCTCCAACCCGGCGGCTTACCCCGACCAATGAGCCTCACCGCCACGATGATGCGGCCCGGCGCGCGATGCGTGCGCCGGGCGGAGGAGGGCGCCCGTGTCCACTGAGGCGAGCCGCGATTCCCTGACGATCCCCGGCGGACCCGGCGCACCCGGTGCCAAGCGCGCCCGGGTGAGCTGGCGTGCGCGCGGCTTCCGCTACTGGATGATCCTGCCGGCCGTCGCGGTGATCCTGCTGATCGGCCTGTTCCCGGTGATCTACACCGCGATGAAGTCGGTCCAGAACATCACGATGTTCGACATGGACACGAGCTACAACGGCTTCATCCATTACGAAGCGCTGCTGCACGACACCCGCTTCTGGAAGGCGCTCGGCCATACGCTGATCTTCGTGGCGATCGCGCTGCCGGTCGAGTTCCTGCTGGGCCTGGCGATGGCCTACCTCTTCGTCGACCGGATGCCCGGCCGGCCGATCTTCGTGACGCTCCTGGTGCTGCCGGTGCTGGTCTCGCCGATCGTCGCCGGCGCCACCTGGCGCCTCCTGTTCGACAACCGCTACGGCCCGATCAACCAGGTGCTCGGCTGGATCACCGGCGAGGAGGTGACGCTGCTCTGGACGGTGGATCCGAACCTCGTCTACCCGGCGATCCTGATCGCCGAGGTGTGGCAGTGGACGCCGTTCATGTTCCTGCTCCTGTGGGCGGCGCTCTCCAACGTCGACCAGAGCCAGATCGAGGCGGCCGAGCTCGACGGCGCATCCTGGTGGCGCACCTTCCGGCTCATCGTGATGCCGGCGATCTGGCCGGTGGTGGCGATCGCGGTGCTGATCCGCGCGCTCGACCTCTTCCGCCTGTTCGACGTCGTCTGGGCGCTCACCAAAGGCGGCCCCGGCACGATGACCGAGACGATCTCGATCTACGCCTACGTCCAGGGCTTCCAGCAGTTCGAGACGAGCTACACCGCCGCCATGGCCTTCATGATCATCATCATCCTGGCCGTCACGGTGACGATCATCCTGCGCAGAATCGAGATCGACCGATGAGGCTGCACCCCGAACGCGGCCTCGGCCTCGCCTTGCGATTCGTCGCGGCGCTGGCGGTGCTCGCCTTCTTCCTGTTCCCGATCTACTGGCTGGCGATCATCGCCTTCAAGACGCCGGACGAGATCTTCGCCTATCCGCCGGTGTGGTGGCCCGAACAGATCCAGTTCGCCAACTATCGCGTGCTCTTCAAGGACGGCGATGCGGAGACGGTGTTCAACTCGCTCTTCATCGCCGGCGTCTCCACCGTCATCGCGATGTTCCTCGGCACCATGTGCGCCTACTCGATCGCGCGCTTCCGCACCGGCGGCAACCTCTTCTCCGACTGGATCATCTCCAACCGGATGATCCCGCCGATCGTCATCGTCTTCCCGGTGTTCCTCTTGTTCGTGGCGCTCGGCCTCGTCGACACCTACACCGGGCTCATCCTCCTCTACACGGCGTTCAACCTGCCGTACGTGATCTGGATGATGCGCGGCTACGTGCAGGACGTGCCACTGGAGCTGGAGGAGGCGGCCCTCGTCGACGGGCTGACGCGCTGGCAGGTGTTCCGCAAGGTGGTGCTGCCGATGGTGCGGGGCGGGCTCTTCGCGACCGCGGTGTTCACCTTCGTCTTCGCCTGGAACGAGTTCATCTTCGCGCTGATCCTCACGCGCAACGAAGTGACGACCTTCCCCGTCCAGGTGACCCACTATTTCGGCGGCCAGTCCAACTTCTGGGCGAAGATCGCGGCGATGTCGATGCTCGGCACGGTGCCGATCTTCATCGTGGTCGCCTTCCTTCAACGCTACCTCGTGCGCGGCATCTCGCTCGGCGCCGTCAAGGGATAGGTTATGTCGCGTCTCGACATCCAGGGCCTGCACAAATTCTACGGCTCCATGGAGGCCCTGAAGGGCATCGACCTCACCGTGCCGGAGGGGGAGTTCTGCGTCTTCGTCGGCCCGTCCGGCTGCGGCAAGTCCACGTTGCTGCGCACCATCGCGGGCCTCGAGGAGGTCTCGAAGGGGACGATCGCCATCGACGGCGAGGTGGTGAACGACCTGCGCCCGCGCGACCGCAACATCGCGATGGTGTTCCAGAACTACGCGCTCTACCCCTACCTCTCGGTGTTCGAGAACATCGCCTTCGGCCTGCGCGCCCGCAAGGCGCCGGATGCGGAGGTGAAATGGCGCGTCGGCGAGGCGGCGGAAATGCTCGGCATCTCCCAGCTTCTGGCCCGCCAGCCGCGCCAGCTCTCCGGCGGGCAGCGGCAGCGCGTCGCCATCGGCCGCGCGGTGGTGCGCGACGCCCGGCTCTTCCTCTTCGACGAGCCGCTTTCCAACCTCGACGCGCAGCTCCGCGACGGGATGCGCGCCGAGATCAAGCGTCTGCACGGCGAGATCGGCAAGACCACGATCTACGTCACGCACGACCAGATCGAGGCGATGACGCTGGCCGACCGGATCGTCCTCCTGCGCGACGGCCGGATCGAGCAGCAGGGGCCGCCGCTGGAGCTGTTCGAGCGCCCGAAGACGCGCTTCGTCGCCGGCTTCCTCGGCTCGCCGCAGATGAATTTCCTGCCCGTGACGCTGGAGGGGGACGCGATCCGGCTCGCCGACGGACAGATCCTGCCGTGCCCGCCCCAGGCGAACGGCGCGACCGGGGCGATGGTGCTGGGCATCCGTCCCGAGCACCTGTCGCGGGCCGGCGAGGCGGCTCCGGCGCCCGGCAAGGGGCAGATCAACGCCCTCATCGACCTCGTCCAGCCCACCGGTACCCGCACCTACACCCAGTTCCGCATCGGTGACGTGGAAGTCACGGCCGAGCTGCCCGCCCACACGGTGGAGCGGCCGGGCGCGCAACTCCCGCTGACGATCGACATGGCCCGCACCACCCTGTTCGACGCCGATGGCCGCGCGCTAGGAGCCCCGCAATGATCGACGCCACCGCCGCACCGTCTCCCGCCATCGCCCGCTTCGGAACCGAGGAGCCGGTCGCCCCGCCGCGCATCCTGAAGGCCGGCGTCCTGGAGGCGCGACTGGAGGCCGGGAACCTGCGCTACATCATGATCGGCGGCGTCGAAGCGATCCGCGGCGTCGCCTTCCTGGCGCGCGACAGGAACTGGGGTACCTACAACGCCCGCATCGAGGACCTCGCGGTCGACGAGCGGGCCGATGGCTTCACGGTCTCCTACCGCGCCACGGTGGGCGACAGTGCGCAGAGCCTCTCCTACACGGCCCGGATCGAAGGCCGCGCGGACGGCAGCCTCACTTTCACGGCCGAGGGTGCGCCGGACACCGACTTCGTCACCAACCGGACCGGCTTCGTGGTGCTGCACCCGCTCGACGGGGTGATCGACCACCCGGTGCGGATCGAGCACACCGACGGCAGCGTCGAAGAGAGCCGCTTCCCGGTGGAGGTGAACCCGGCATGCCCGTTCGAGAACATCCGCGCGATGACGCACGAGATCCTCCCCGGCGTGTCGCTCACCTGCCGGATGGAGGGTGACGCCTACGAGATGGAGGACCACCGCAACTGGCTCGACGCCTCGTTCAAGACCTACATCCGCCCGCTCGCCAAACCGTGGCCATACACGATGGGGGAGGGCGAAGCGTTCCGGCAGTCGGTGACGATCACGCTCGAGGGAAAGGTGCCGGCTGCGACCGGCGGCACAGGCGGGCCGGTGACGGTGACGCTGGGCGCCGCGACGGGGACCGAAGTGCCGCGCTTCGGCCTCGCGGTGCCGGCGGCGTGGACGACCTCGGCGCTGGAGCGGGCGGACCTCGTCGCCGCGGCGAAGCCGTCGTTCCTCGTCTGCCACTTCGATCCGCGCGCCGGGCACGACCGCTCGACCATCGCCGAGTATGCGGCGCTGGGCGAGGCGGTCGGTGCGCCGCTGGTGCTGGAGGCGGTGGTGCCGTGCGAGGACGCCTCCGGCAACCCGACCGACGATCCGGCCGTCCTGACGCGCGACATCGCCGGCATTGCCGCGGCGGCGATGGGGTTCACCTTCTCGCATGTCGCCGTGTCGCCGGGCTCGGACCTGAAATGCACGCTGCCGGGAACGCAGTTCCCGCCGGCGCCGGACTGGTCGCGGCTGGTCGCCGAGACGCGGCGGGCCTTTCCGGGCGTCCCGGTCGGCGGGGGCATGTTCTCCTACTTCACCGAGCTGAACCGCAAGCGTCCGCCCAAGGGCACGTTCGACTTCGTGGGTCACTCCGGCGCGCCGATCGTCCACGCCGGCGACGACGAGAGCGTGATGGAGACGCTGCAATCGCTCCCCTCGGTGTTCCACTCGGTGCGCGCCTTCGCGGGGGCGACGCCGTACTGGATCTTCCCCATCGCGGTGTCGATGCGGATGAACCCCTACGGCGCGGTGCCGGCCGAGAACCCGGACAACATCCGCCAGGCGATGAACCGCATCGACCCGCGCGACCGGGCGCTGCTGGGGGCGGCCTGGTATGCCGGCACCCTCGCGGAGGCGGCGAAGGGCGGGGTCGACGCCGTCACCATGGCGGCGGTCGCGGGTCCCTCCGGGATCGTCAGCGCGCCGGGGGAAACGGCGCGGCCCTGGTTCGATGCGGCGCGGGCGGAGGTGATGCCGAGCTGGCACGTCGTCGCGCTGGCGGCGTCGCTCACCGGCCGCGCGGTGCTGGCGGCGGAGTGCGATCGGCCGGCAGCGGTCAAGGCGCTCGCGGTGGAGGGAGAGGCGGGTCCCGTCGTGGTGCTCATCAACCTGACGGGCAAAAGCGTCGACGTGACGCTTTCCGGCTGGAGCGGCGCGAACGGATGGATCCTCGACGAGGAGAGCCTCGCCGACGCATGCGCGGCCGCCGAGCCCTTGCCGACACACCCCCAGCCGACGCCGCTGACGCTGAAGCCATACGCCGTCGCGCGTCTGACGCGGGCATAGTCCCCCACGCCGGTGCCGTGCCGACGCAGGACGTTCGGTGCACGGCGCGCGGGCGCTTGCTCCCGGCCACGGCTGCGGTAGGACGTCCGCCAACAGGAGGAACTCGATGGCTGGCGTTTATTTCGACGAGCTGACGGTGGGGCAGGTGTTCCAGCACCCGCTGCGCCGCACGATCACCGAGGCGGACAACGTCTTCTTCACCGCGCTGACGCACAACCCCGCGCTTCTGCACCTCGACGAGGAATATTGCCGGACCGAGACCGAGTTCGGCCAGCGCATCGTCAACTCGTGCTTCACCTTGGGGCTGATGGTGGGCATCTCGGTCGGCGACACGACCCTGGGAACGGCGATCGCCAACCTCGGCTGGGACGAGGTGCGCTTCCCCAAGCCGCTCTTCCACGGCGACACGATCCGGGTCGAGACCGAGGTTGTGGACCTGCGCGAGAGCAAGTCGCGCCCCAACGCGGGGATCGTCACCTTCCTGCACCGCGCCTTCAACCAGAAGGGCGAGCTGGTCGCCTCGTGCAAGCGCTCGGGCCTGCAACGCAAGCGCCCGGCGGCGTAGTCGTCGCAGCGTGGCCCGAAGCGCCGTCCCACAGGCACGGCCTGGAGGATCGAGGCCGGGTCAAGGGCGCGAAGCGGGCGAAGCCTTCACCCTTGACGCGGTCTCGATCCTCCACAGCCTCGGGGGCTGCTGTTCAGCTCGGTCAGCCGCTCTTCGCGGCTGGATGATCTGAACGGCTGCCCGCCGGCGAGGCGGAGGGAGCTCGAGGGGGGAACCCCCCTCGATGCAGCGGCGCCACCGGCACCCGGCCGGGCGCTCCGCGGGGCGGTGCGGCCTCCGATCAGCGCGCGCGCTGGCCGAACAGCATCTTCTGCGCATCCTTGTCGGTCGCGAGGTTCATCTTGGCGCGCTCGTGCTGGCCGAGCGCCATCCCACGCTGCACGGCGGGGCGGGCCTTCACGGCGGCCAGCCAGCGCTCGACGTTGGGGAACTCGGCGATGTCCATCTTCTGGCGCTCCCAGCCGTTGGCCCAGCCGACGCAGGCCATGTCCGCTATGGAGTAGTCGCCGGCAATGAACTCGCGCCCCTGGAGGCGCTTGTTGAGGACGCCGTAGAGGCGGTGCGTCTCGTCGGTGTAGCGCTTCTTGGCGTAGGGCAGGTCTTCCGGCGCGTAGGTGTTGAAGTGATGGTTCTGGCCGAGCATCGGACCGAACCCGCCCATCTGCCACATCAGCCACTCCTCGACCTCGACGCGCTGGCGTTCGTCGGTCGGGTAGAACCGGCCGAATTTGCGGCCGAGGTAGAGGAGGATCGCGCCGGACTCGAAGACCGAGATCTCCTTGCCGCCGGGCCCGTCGTGGTCGACGATGGCGGGCATGCGGTTGTTGGGCGAAATCGCCAGGAAGTCGGGCTTGAACTGATCGCCGGCGCCGATGTTCACGTAGATCGTGTCGTAGGGCGCGCCCACCTCCTCGAGGTAGATCGAGACTTTGAAGCCGTTCGGGGTCGGCCAGTAGTACAGGTCGATGGGTTTGGTCATCTGTCCCTCTTCGCGCCGCTGGTTGGCTAGGCGGCTTTGGTCCACCGCGACATGGGGCGTCGCACGGGGCACGGCAATGCGTGCTATGTCACCCTTTCCCCAGTGTGCCCCCTCGCGCAAGCGCGAATGTGGTCGCAACGGGTTTGGCCGGTTCTCTCTGTCGGACGGTGGCGGTCGACTAGCGCCCCGCGAAGGCGATCGCGCCCAGCGGCGCCCAGGGGCCGCCGCGATAGGACCAGAGCTGCACCCCCTCGGCCACCGCCGTGAAGGGGACGAAGTCGCGCGACAGGTGCGCCTCGGTCGCGCGCGCCATCTGCGGCGAGACCTTGTTCTGCACCGTGACGTGCGGGCGGAAGGCCTCACGGTCCTGGCGGGTGAGCCAGGGTGCGAACCGCCGCGCCAACTCCGCCCGCAGCGCGATGAGCGGCGGTGCGGCGAGGCGGTAGGCGACCCCGCGGCCGAGCGGCATCGACCCCTCCACCGCGACCGGAAAGGGACGGCGCTGCGCCGCGGCGGCGACGGCTGCGACGACGGCGCGTTCCTCTGCGCCGGGGAGGGCGTGAAACAAGGTCAGATGGGCGGGGATGCGGTTCAACTCCGCCGGGAAGTGGGCGCGGCGCTGACTCTCGAAGAAGGCGGTGGTCTCCCCGTCGAGTTGCAGGGTCAGGATGATCGGGTCGGCGTCACGCATCGGCGTGCGTCCGGTCGGCGGCGAGGGCGCCCGCCGCGCCGGCCGCCGGTGGAGACCCGGCACAACCCGCTGCAAACCGGGCGGTTTCGGGGACGAGGCGTTGCCGTGGTCGGGCCTGATCGATCGTTCGCATGGTGCGGTTATAGGTGCTTTCGCCGGTGCGCAATGACCCGCGCGGGCGGCGCGGCGCTTGACAGGCGGGGCCTGGAGTGGCGAATGCGCGGGCGACTGTCCCCGGAAAGGCCCCATCATGCACCGCTATCGTTCCCACACGTGCGCCGCCCTTCGCGCCGGAGATGCCGGCACGACCGCGCGCCTGTCCGGATGGGTGCACCGCGTGCGCGACCACGGCGGCATCATCTTCATCGACCTGCGCGACCATTACGGCATCACCCAGGTCGTGATCGACCCGGATTCGTCGGCGTTCAAGGTCGGCGAGACGGTGCGCTCCGAGTGGGTGATCCGCATCGACGGCGAGGTGAAGCAGCGCGCCCCCGAGCTCGTCAACGCCAAACTGCCGACCGGTGAGGTGGAAGTCTTCGCCCGCGAGATCGAGGTGCTGTCGACCGCGCCCGAGCTGCCGCTGCCGATCTTCGGTGAGCCCGACTATCCGGAGGATATCCGCCTCAAGTACCGCTTCCTGGACCTGCGGCGCGAGACCATCCACAACGACATCGTCAAGCGCTCGAGGATCATCTCGTCGATCCGCCGGCGCATGGTCGAGCAGGGCTTCACCGAGTTCCAGACGCCGATCCTGACCGCGTCGTCGCCGGAGGGCGCGCGCGACTTCCTGGTGCCCTCGCGCCTCCATCCGGGCAAGTTCTATGCGCTCCCCCAGGCGCCTCAGCAGTTCAAGCAGCTCTGCATGATCGCCGGGTTCGACCGCTACTTCCAGATCGCGCCCTGCTTCCGCGACGAGGACGCCCGCGCCGACCGCTCGCCGGGCGAGTTCTACCAGCTCGACATCGAGATGAGCTTCGTCGAGCAGGAGGACGTCTTCCAGGCGGTCGAGCCGGTGCTGCGCGACCTCTTCGTCGAGTTCGCCGAAGGCAAGCCCGTCACGGACGAGTTCCCGCGCATCAAGTTCAAGGACGCGATCGCCAAGTACGGCTCGGACAAGCCGGACCTTCGCAACCCGATCGAGATGGCCGACGTCACCGAGCACTTCGACGGCTCGGGCTTCAAGGTGTTCGCGGGCATGATCGCCTCGGACCCGAAGGTGCGGGTGTGGGCGATCCCGGCGCCGGGCGGCGGGTCCCGCACGTTCTGCGACCGGATGAACTCCTGGGCGCAGTCGGAGGGGCAGAAGGGCCTCGGCTACATCTTCTGGCGCACGCCCGAGGGCGGCGGCGAGACGGAGGCGGCCGGCCCCATCGCCAAGAACATCGGCCCGGAGCGCACCGAGAGTCTGCGCAAGCAGCTCGGCGTGGACGCGGGCGACGCGGTGTTCTTCGTCGCCGGCAAGCCGGACCAGTTCTACCCGTTCGCCGGTCAGGCGCGGCTGAAGCTCGGCCGGGACCTGCAGGAGCTGTCCGGCGGCACCTTCATGAACGAGGACCAGTTCGCGTTCTGCTGGATCGTCGACTTCCCGATGTTCGAGTGGGACGAGGAGAACAAGAAGGTCGACTTCTCGCACAACCCGTTCTCCATGCCCCAGGGGGGCCTCGAGGCGCTGGAGACCAAGGACCCGCTCGAGATCGACGCCTTCCAGTACGATATCGTCTGCAACGGCATCGAGCTGTCGTCGGGCGCCATCCGGAACCACAAGCCGGAGATCATGAAGAAGGCGTTCGCCATCGCCGGCTACGACGAGCAGGTGCTGCACGACAAGTTCGGCGGCATGCTCTCGGCGCTGGAGTATGGCGCGCCGCCGCACGGCGGCATCGCGCCGGGGATCGACCGCATCGTCATGCTGCTGTGCGGGCGGGAGAACCTGCGCGACGTGACGCTGTTCCCGATGAACCAGCGCGCCGAAGATCTGATGATGAGCGCCCCGTCCGAAGTGACGCCGGCGCAGCTTCGCGAGCTGCACATCCGCCTTAACCTGCCGAACTGACGGGGCGGGCGGCCGCCCCGGGGCCGGCGCACGCCCGGCCCTCGCACCTGCCGACCCTTGCGCCCGCCGGGCGTTCGCCCCACGCTGGCGGCCGCCGCGGCGCACTCGCTGCACAACGACCGCTTGGGGCATGGACACGACCGACCTCCTGATCGTCGCCCTCGGGGTGTTCCTCTACGGCCTGTTCTCGCGCTGGGGTGAGCGCGGGTCGCTCACCGGGCCGATGGTGTTCTGCGCCTTCGGCCTCGTCTGCGGCCCGGCCTTCCTCGACTTGGTCGACGTCGCGGTCGACGGCGGCGTGATGCACACGCTCGCCGAGTTGACGCTGGTGCTCGTTCTCTTCACCGACGCCGCTCGGATCGACGTGTCCCGCCTCGGCACCGAGCACAACGTGCCGCTGCGCCTCTTGGGCGTCGGCTTGCCGGTGACCATGATCCTGGGCACCGCTGCCGCGCTTCTGCTGTTTCCGGCGATGGAGCTGTGGGAGGCCGCCGTTCTGGGCGTCATCCTGTCCCCGACGGACGCCGCCCTCGGCCAGGCAGTGGTGACCAATCCCGCCGTCCCGGTCCGGGTGCGTCAGGCGCTCAACGTCGAGAGTGGGCTCAACGACGGGCTCGCCTTCCCGGTTCTCCTCATCGTCCTCTCGCTGGCGGTGGAGGAAGAGGCCGCGCGGGGGCTGGGGGCGTGGGCGCTGTTCGTCGCCGGCCAGCTGGCGCTGGGGCCGCTGGCGGGGCTCGCGGTCGGCGTCGTCGGCTCCTCGTGCGTCGAATGGGCGGCGCGGCGCGGCGACATGAACCGCGCCTTCGTGCAGATCTCGGTGCTCAGCCTCGCGCTCCTGGCGTTCGGCACGGCGGAGGTGATCGGCGGCAACGGCTTCATCGCCGCCTTCGTCGCCGGCGTGGTGGTCGGCACCCGCTCGCGCACGCTGCTGGACGCGGTAGAGGATTTCGGCGAGACCGAGGGGCAGCTCCTCAATCTCGTCGTCTTCCTCCTCTTCGGCGCCGTGCTGGTGCCGACCTTGATCGACACGCTCACCGCCGCTCATGTCCTCTACGCGGTCCTTTCGCTCACCCTCGTGCGCATGGGCCCGGTGGCGCTGTGTCTGATCGGCACGCGGCTGACGGCGGTCACGGTGGCGTTCATCGGCTGGTTCGGGCCCCGCGGGCTCGCCTCCATCCTTTATGTGCTCATCATCACCGAGGGGGCGGGGGAAGGTCTGGCCGGGCTCTCCGAGATCGTCAGCGTCGCCTATCTGACCGTGGTCCTCTCCATCGTGGCGCATGGGGTGAGCGCGTCGCCGTTCGCCGCGTGGTACGCCCGGCACATCCGCGGCCGTGAAGACGCCGATGCCGAGCACAACGCGGTCCTCGCCTTCCCGACGCGGTCGAAGCCGCGCCACGGGGCCGCGGGCGCGGCCGATTCATCTCCCTGAACCTCAGCTAAAGAGCTCATTGCGACTTCATTCAGTCCGCGCGGCATAGGGTCGTCCCAACGAACCGGGAGTGAAGCTCATGCACCGACTGACTGTCACCACGCTGGCCGCCCTCATGCTGATCCCGACGAGCGCGGCGATGGCGGACACCCGCCTGCCGGCCTCGGTCGCCGGCCATGGCGCCGAGGCGGTCCAGCTCGCCCAATATGGCGGCAACCGCCAGGATGCGCGGCGCGAGATCGAGGCGCTGCGCGAGGAGAACGCGCAACTGCGGGCCGAGCGCGACGCGATGGCGGCGCGCGACCACGGCCGCGGCCGTCACCGTGGCGCCGAGCTGCGCAGCGAGATCGACGCGCTGGAGCGCCGCAACGCCGCGCTGGAGCGGTCGCTGCGGGAGCGCACCGCGCAGCTCGACGAGGTCGCCGCCCGCGACCGCGACCGTGCCGCGCAGATCCACCAGTTGCAGCGCGCCATGTCCGAGCGGGCCGAAAAGATCGGCCACCTCGAGACGGTGCTGGCCGAGACGCGCGACACGCTCGCCGAGCGCGACCAGCAGGTCGAGCGCTTCCAGGCGATCATGGATCGCATCCGCGATCGGCGCGAGGACGGCGGCCCCATGCGCGACCGCGTCGAGCGCCTGCAGGAGCGCCTCGCCCAGCGCGAGCAGGAGATCGCCCGCATGCAGGCCGCGCTCGACCGGTTCGAGCGGCGCCAGGACACCCGCTGGCGCCCGACGAACTGACGGCGGACAGGCCAGACCGGGGAGGCCGGCGCCGCCCCGACATGCGAAAGCCCGGCGGCCGGACGGCCACCGGGCTTTCTTCATGATCGCGCCGCCATATGCGGCCGAGGCGGCCCCCCGGAGGGCGCCGCCGACAGGCTCAGCTGCAGCCCGACGTGGAGCCGCAGGTGTCGCACTTCAGGCAGGTGCCGTTGCGCACCAGGGTGAAGTTGCCGCATTCGCCGCACGGGTCGCCCTCGAAGCCCTTGAGGCGCGCGATCATCGCCCGCTCGCTGCTCGAGGTCGGGCCGGCCGTCTGGCGCGGAGCCTCGACCGGGGCCGGATCATGGTCGCCGGCACCCAGCAGCGCGGCCACCTCGGCCCGGATCTCGTCGATCGGCGAACGCTCGCCCTCGGCCGGAACCGCGTGCGTTTCCATCTGGAGCGCCGTCGCCGTCGCCGCCGCGCCGCCACCGCCACGCGGCGCCGAGGCTCGCGTCAGCGCGTTGGCGATCACGTCCACCGCCTTGGCCTCGGGGGCGTCGGCGCGGATCAGGCGGAACTGCTGCCCGCGCACCAGGCCGCGGCTGACCATCTGCTGCGGCTGCGGCTTGTCGCCGACGACGCCGTTGCCCAGCGTCGTCGCCCCGCCGACGTCCTCGGGCGTGACGTGCGCCAGGTCGTTGCGGCCGAGGTAGGAGATCGCCAGCTCGCGGAAAATGTAGTCGAGGATCGAGGTCGCGTTCTTGATCGCCTCGTTGCCCTGGACGAAGCCCGCCGGCTCGAACCGGGTGAAGGTGAAGGCGTCGACGAACTCCTCCAGCGGCACGCCGTACTGGAGGCCCAGCGAGATCGCGATGGCGAAGTTGTTCATCATCGCACGGAAGGCGGCGCCCTCCTTGTGCATGTCGATGAAGATCTCGCCGAGGCGGCCGTCGTCGAACTCGCCGGTGCGCAGGTACACCTTGTGGCCGCCGATGATGGCCTTTTGCGTGTAGCCCTTGCGCCGGTCGGGCATCGACTCGCGCTTGCGGGTGATCACCTCGCGCTCGATCACGCGCTCCACCAGCTTCTCGGCGACCTTCGTGGCGCGGGCCGCGACCGGCGCCTCGATGATCTCCTCGATCTCGTCCTCGTCGTCCGAGACGAGGGCCGACGACAGCGGCTGCGACAGCTTGGAGCCGTCGCGATAGAGCGCGTTCGCCTTCACGCCGAGCTGCCAGGAGAGCTCGTAGGCCGCCTCGCAGTCCGCGACGGTGGCGTCGTTGGGCATGTTGATCGTCTTGGAGATCGCGCCCGAGATGAACGGCTGGGCGGCCGCCATCATGCGGATGTGGCTCTCCACCGAGAGGTAGCGCTTTCCGAGCCGGCCGCACGGGTTGGCGCAGTCGAACACCGCGAGGTGCTCGTCCTTCAGGTGCGGCGCCCCCTCGAGGGTCATCGCGCCGGCGACGTAGATGTTGGCGGCGTCGATCTCCTTCTTCGTCCAGCCGAGCGCGGCGAGCGCGTCGAAGGTCGGGTTGTCGAGGTCGGCGTCGTTGCCCAGCACCCCGCGCAGCACCTTCTCGCCGATCGTCCACTTGTTGAAGGCGAAGCGGATGTCGAAGGCGGACTTCAGCGCATCCTCGACCGCGGCGATGGCTTCGGCCGGGAAGCCCTTGTCGGCCAGCGTCTCGGGGTTGATGTGCGGCGCACCGGCGAGCGTGCCGTGGCCCACCGCGTAGGCGATGATGGCGTCACGCTGCGCCTTCTCGTAGCCGAGCACGCGCAGTGCGGCCGGCACGGCACGGTTGATGATCTTGAAGTAGCCGCCGCCGGCCAGCTTCTTGAACTTCACCAGCGCGAAGTCGGGCTCGATGCCGGTGGTGTCGCAGTCCATGACGAGGCCGATCGTGCCGGTCGGCGCGATCACGGTCGCCTGGGCGTTGCGGTAGCCGTACTTCTGGCCGAGGCCGAGCGCACGGTCCCATGCCGCCTCGGCCCGCTCCACGAGCGAGGCGTCGGGGCAGGCGGCCCTGTCGAGCGGGACCGGGCGGGTCGCCACCTTCTCGTAGCCGCCGTTCTCGCCCCGCGCCGCACGCCGGTGGTTGCGGATCACGCGCAGCATCGCATCCTGGTTCTCGGCGTACTTGGGGAAGGCGCCGAGGTCGCGCGCCATCTCGGCCGAGGTCGCGTAGGCGACGCCGGTCATGATCGAGGTGATCGCCCCGCACAGCGCGCGGCCCTTGGCCGAGTCGTAAGGGATGCCCGACACCATCAGGAGGCCGCCGATGTTGGCGAAGCCGAGCCCCAGAGTGCGGTACTCGAAGGAGCGCTCGGCGATCTGCGGCGAGGGGAACTGCGCCATCGTCACCGAGATTTCGAGCACCATGGTCCACAGCTTGACCGCATGCTCGAACAGCTCGGTGTGGAAGGTGCCGTCCTCGGACTTGAACTGCAGCAGGTTGATCGAGGCCAGGTTGCAGGCCGTATCGTCGAGGAACATGTACTCCGAGCACGGGTTCGACGCCCGGATCTCACCGCCCGCCGGGCAGGTGTGCCAGTCGTTGATCGTGGTGTGGAACTGGATGCCGGGATCGGCCGAGGCCCACGCCGCGTAGCCGATCTTCTCCCACAGTTCGCGCGCCGGCAGCGTCTTGGCGACCTCGCCGGTGGTGCGCCAGGTGAGATCCCAGTCGCGGTCCGCCTTCACCGCGTGCAGGAAGTCGTCCGTCACGCGCACGGAGTTGTTGGAGTTCTGGCCCGAGACGGTGAGGTAGGCTTCGGAGTCCCAGTCGGTGTCGAAGGTGGGGAACTCGATCTTGGTATAGCCCTGGCGCGCGAACTGGACGACGCGGCGGACGTAGTTCTCCGGCACCATCGCGGCCTTGGCGGCCTTGATCTCCCGCTTCAGCGCCGGGTTCTTCTCCGGCTCGAAGCAGTCGTCACCGGAGCCCTCGCAGTTGACGCACGCCTTCATGACGGCGGTGAGGTGCTTCTTGACGATCTTCGACCCGGTGACGAGGGCGGCGACCTTCTGCTCCTCCTTCACCTTCCACTCGACGTAGTCCTCGATGTCGGGGTGGTCGACGTCGACGACGCACATCTTCGCCGCGCGCCGGGTGGTGCCGCCGGACTTGATCGCGCCCGCCGCCCGGTCGCCGATCTTGAGGAAGCTCATCAGGCCGGACGACTTGCCGCCGCCCGCCAGCCGCTCACCCTCGCCGCGGATCGACGAGAAGTTGGAGCCGGTGCCCGAGCCGTACTTGAAGAGCCGCGCCTCCCGCACCCAAAGGTCCATGATGCCGCCGTCGTTCACCAGATCGTCGGAGACGGACTGGATGAAGCAGGCGTGCGGCTGCGGGTGCTCGTAGGCCGACTCCGAGCGGACCAGCTCCTGGGTGTCGGGATCGACGTAGAAATGGCCCTGGGAGGGACCGTCGATGCCGTAGGCCCAGTGGAGGCCGGTGTTGAACCACTGCGGCGAGTTGGGGGCGACCTTCTGCGTCGCCAGCATGAAGCGCACTTCGTCATAGAAGGCGCGCGCGTCGCCCTCGGTGTCGAAGTACTTGTACTTCCAGCCCCAGTAGGTCCACGCGCCGGCGAGGCGATCGAACACGGCGCGCGAGTCCGTCTCGCCGACGGTGCGCTCCTTCTCGGGCAGCTCGGCGAGTGCCGCCTCGTCGGGCTGCTGCGGGGCGAGCCAGTCCGGCACACCCGCCTCGGCCTTCGCCGTCAGCTTGGCCGGCACGCCCGCCTTGCGGAAATATTTCTGCGCGATGATGTCCGTCGCCACCTGCGACCAGGAGGCGGGCACCATCACATTGTCGAGGCGGAACACGGTCGACCCGTCCGGATTGCGAATTTCCGAGACTGCGGTTCTGAACTCGATCCCGTCGTAGGGGGACTTTCCGTCCGTCGTGTAGCGCCGATCAATCCGCATCGTCTGTCCTTCACCAAACTAGGCCCGCTCTGGGCATGAGAAGGTGCTCAACGGGCGTTCCGAGAGCTAGGCCCCCATCCGCCCTCACCTGTGGACGAACGGGGTTTTCCCCGGCTTCCCGAACCGTCCCCACACACCATATATGGTGTCCGAGCCCCCTTGGTCCAACTAAATGGCGGGGTGAGGCGTAAACATTCCGTAAAGTACCACTGCCGGAACTAAAGGCAAACAAATCGGCACTCAGCTTCATGCCGTCCGCCGCTGTGGATGGGGCCGGCGCGGCGCTCTGTGGATGGCGCACGGGGCTCTCCGAGGCGCTGGAAGAGCGGCGGCCGGCCCGTCCAGAGTCGACAAAAGGGCGCGTCTTGCACACCCGTCCCGTACTCTTCGTCGAGTTATCAACATCCGAGCGCGGCACCGCTTGTGCGACGTGCGGTTTCGGTGGGTGAGGGAGCGATTCGTGACCCGGCTTAGCGTCGCCGGAGCGGCCGCGTCATACACAGGCCTCGAGGATCGACACGCCGGGCATTGACCTTTGCCATGGTTTGAATGATGGCCCGGTCGATCGGGTTCGGCGCCGGGCGGCGCAGCAGGCAGGAAAGAGGGACGACATGACGAAGGTGAAGGTCGAGGCGGGGCCGTTCGTGTTCGACGCGGTCTTGGAGGAGGAGAACGCCCCCGAGACGTGCGCGGCGATCAAGGCGGCGCTGCCGTTCGAGAGCCAGTTCGTGCATGTGCGCTGGTCGGGCGAGGGCGTGTGGGTGCCGCTCGGCGACCTCGACTTCGGCGTCACCTACGAGAACCATACCAGCTATCCGGCGCCGGGGCAGATGATCCTCTATCCGGGCGGCATCTCCGAGACGGAGATCCTGCTGGCCTACGGCGGGGTCCATTTCGCCTCGAAAATGGGCCAGCTCGCGGGCAATCACTTCCTGACGCTGACCTCGGGCCTCGAGAACCTGCACGCGCTCGGCACCCGCTGCCTGTGGGAGGGTGCACAAGCGCTAAAAATTACGCTGGCCGAGGGTTGAGCTTGCGCCCAAACGCGGCTACATCGCTCCGCACAGCCGGAGTGTAGCGCAGCCTGGTAGCGCACCTCGTTCGGGACGAGGGGGTCGCAGGTTCGAATCCTGCCACTCCGACCAATCATTCCATACCGTTAGAAGCCCGATGGCGCCGTGCGGCGCTCCTTCCGACGATCGTCGAACACGCTGCGGCGACGTGGACCCCCGTCTGCGTCGCCGCAGTCGTTTCGGCCCTCTGGAGCCCTGCCGGGTCGCCGCGCGTCCGACCGCGACGCGCCGCTGCGCGCCGCGTGAGAGAAGGATCAGCGCGGGAGATTCGCGTCGCCGAGGTCGTAGTAGAGGCCGGCCATCAGGGCGAGGCCTTCGCGGGCGATCTCGGGCGGCAGGTGCTCGTTCGGGGCGTGCTGCGAGCAGCCGGGGTAGGAATGCGGCACCCAGATGGTGCGCATTCCCAGCACTTCCGAAAACGCGTCGTTGGGGAGCGAGCCGCCGAGATTGGGCAGGATCGCCGTCGGCTTGCCGGTGGTCTCGGCGATCGAGGCGGACGCGAACGTCACCCACGGATCGTCCGGGTCGAGCCGGGTCGCCTGGAAGATCGCCTCCTTGGTGAGCGCCAGCTCGACGTTCGTCAGGCCGTGACGGTCGAGGTGGCGGCGCACGGCCGGGAGCACCGCGAACGGATCGACGTCGACCACGAAGCGCAGCTGCAACCGCGCCCAGGCCCGCGGCGGGATGGCATTGACCGGCGTCTTGGGCGTGCCGGCCTCGTAAGCCAGCACCTCCAGCGAGGACCAGCCGAAGACGCGCTCGCTCGGCGTGAGGCCCGGCTCGCCCCACCAGCGCTCGATCTCCTCGCCCTCGGGTCCCTCGGTGATGTCGGCGTCCTTCAGCACGCGGCGGACGGCGGCGGGAAGCTCCGGCGGGACCATCTCCGGCACGCGGATCTGCCCGGTCGGGCCGACAAGAATGGAAATCGCGTGCGCGAGCTGGATCGCCGGGTTCGACAACAGCCCGCCCCAGTTGCCCGAGTGGCGCCCGCCCTCGCGCGCGTCGATCCACATGTCGAAGTTGACGCCGCCGCGCGAGCCGAGGAAGAGCGTCGGCCGCCCGGCCGACAGGCGCGGCCCGTCCGAGCCCACCAGCGCATCGGCGGAAAGGCGCTCCGCGTGGTCGCGGCAGAATTCGCGCAGGCCCGGCGAGCCGACCTCTTCGCCCATCTCGATCAGGTACTTGGCGTTGAAGCCGAGCTTGCCGCGCGTCTCCAGGACCGCCTTCATGGCGGCGAGGTTGATCGCGTGCTGGCCCTTGTTGTCGACCACGCCGCGGCCGTACCACATCCCGTCCCGCTCGGTGAGGCGCCAGGGCGACAGGCCCTCGTCCCACATGTCGTCGAGCCCGCGGATCACGTCGCCGTGGCCGTAGCCCAGGATCGTCGGCAGCGCCGGATCCTCGATCCGCTCGGCCACCAGGAAGGGGCCGGTCGCCAGCTCGTGGGTCAGGATCTCGGTCGAAAAGCCCAGTGCCTGCAAC
The DNA here is from genome assembly GCF_022865125.1 of Acuticoccus sp. I52.16.1. Classification (NCBI taxonomy): domain Bacteria; kingdom Pseudomonadati; phylum Pseudomonadota; class Alphaproteobacteria; order Hyphomicrobiales; family Amorphaceae; genus Acuticoccus; species Acuticoccus sp. I52.16.1. The sequence continues at coordinate 4,837,485 of NZ_CP094828.1, forward strand.
TCGGCGACCATCTCGTCTTCGAGGTAGGCGGCGAGGACGTCGGCGCGGTCGGGGTTCTGGCTCTCGGTCGGCATCGCCACGCGGCGGGCGAGGACGTCGCGGAAGGCGCCGGAATCGAAATGGTCTGTCGCACGCTTGATGGCGGCTTCGCGGCTCACGGTCAGGCTCCTGTGGGAGGCCCCGTCGCGGGGGCGGGTGGGGGGACGCCGTCACGGCGGGCGGCCAACATCGGCGCTCGCCCGGAGGCCGTCAATTTCGTTCGGCGCATCATCACTTGCGCCCGGCGCAAGCTCGCCCCCTCGGCCTACCGCGCGCCCGGTGCGGGGCGGAAGAGGGCGCCGGCCTGACGCTCGGCGTTCTGGCGGATCAACCCGGCGAGGCGGGTCAGGAGGGGCGTGCGCGTCTGGAACTTGGGAAACATCATGACGTAGCCGAGCCGGATCGTCGGCTCGAACGGGCGGATCACCATGCCCGGCTGGAGGCTGGAGCGGGCGACGAACCCGTCCGCCACCGCGAGGCCGGGACCGCGCGCGGCCATCTCGCAGGCGATCTGCCCGTTCGGCGTCTCGAAGCGGATGTCCGGCTCGGCGCCGATACGCCGGAACGCCGCTTCGAGCGTCTGGCGCATCACCGTGCGCGGGCTGTTGGCGATCAGCGGAAGGTCGACGAGATCCTCGATCCGCACCACGGCGCGGGTCGCGAGCGGGTGGTCCTCGCGCATCACCGCGACCGCCTGCACGTCGACCAGCGGTTCGACCAGCACCGCCGGGTTCTCGATCGGCATCACGGTGATGCCGAGGTCGAAGGCCTCCTTGCCGAGCCACAGCTCGATGTCGAGCCGGGAGCGACTGTCGATCGTCGCGGTGAAGGTCGGCACTTCCTCGCTCATGACGGAGAGCGGCTCGACCAGGAGCGCGCCGACGACGTGCGGCGCGGTGAGGATCGTCACGTGCTGGTGCTGGTGCTCGCGCAGCCGCCGCGCCTCGTCGCGCGCCTCGTCCAGGCTGTAGAGCGCGTGCTGGACGCGCATGTAGAAGGTGCGCGCGTCGTCGGTCGGGATCAGCCGGCGCTTTTCGCGGTTGAAGAGGGGGAAGCCGACCTCGTCCTCCAGTGCCGACAAAAGCCGGCTCACCTGGGGCTGGGTGCGCCGCAACCGCTTGGCCGCCTCCTGCAGCGACCCACCCTCCATGAAGGCGCGCAAGGCTTCCAGGCCCTTCAGATTCACGGCGCCTCCAACCATGCGAGAAACGCATGAGATGCTGCGAAATTCGAAATTGACGCACTTCAAATGCCACTTATCGTGGCCGGCTTAAAGTCTGTTCAGAGCCGATGTCCGATACCGATACGACCACGCACGCCTGGTCCGTCTCCCCGAGCCAATACCTCGAGCGGCGCCAGAAGACCCATGCCGTCGCGGCGCCCACGTCGCGGTACCTGATCATGCGCGACGGGTGCCGGATCGCCATCGACGTCTACCTGCCGGAGGGGGCGCTGCCGGAGGGGGGCGTGCCGGCGATCCTGATCCTGACGCCCTACTACCGCCGCTTCGCCCGCACACCCGGCTCCGCCGCCGAGCCGACGCCCAACGCCGCGCGCTACCGCGACGCGTTCGTGCCCTACGGCTACGCGCTGGTGGTGGTGGACGTGCGCGGCACCGGGGCGAGCTTCGGCACCCGCGACAGCTTCCGCTCGCCGACCGAGCGGGACGACTTCACCGAGATCGCCGACGCCATCGCCGCCGAGCCGTGGTGCAACGGCCGCCTCGGCTCGACGGGTATTTCCTATCTCGGCGCGGCATCGTGCTTCCTGGCCACGACCGGGCACCCGGCGGTGAAGGCGATCGCGCCGCTCTTCGCGGTGTGGAACACCTGGGTGGACCACCAGTATCCGGGCGGCGTGCGCATGAACACGCTCCCCGCCAGCTACGACCGGTTGATGATCGGCCTCGATCACGACCGGCGCGACATCCTCGCCGAGACGGCCTACTTCGGCCATCCCGACTATCGCGGCCCGCAGCCGGTGGACGAGGACGACGGCACGCTGCTCGCCGAGGCGATCGCCGAGCATCGCAACAACTTCCACATGCCGGACTTCATCGGCGAGTTCCCGTACGCGGACTCGACGCTCGCCTACGACGACACGTTCGGCGCCTTCTCCTTCAGCCCCTACCACTATTCGGACGCCATCCGGCCGGACTGCGCGATCTACAACATCTCCGGCTGGATGGACGGGGCGGGGTTCGCCAACGGCGCCATCGCGCGCCACCTGACGCTCCCCAACCCGCAGCATCTGCTGCTCGGGCCGTGGGACCACGGGGCGCGGACCAACGTCTCCCCCTGGCGGGCCGAGACCGCCGCGCAGTTCCCGCTCTATGGCGAGATCCTGCGGTTCTTCGACACCTACCTGATGGAGCGGGATACCGGGCTGAAGGACGAGGCCCCGGTGCACTACTTCGCCCTTCACGAAGAGGCCTGGCACGCCGCCCCGTCCTGGCCGCCCGCGCCGGCGGCCGAGACGCTGCATCTCGCCGCCGAAGGTGCGCTGGGCGCCGCCAACGGCACCGGGACGGACGTCTGGCGGGCCGACTTCAACCGCGGCACCGGGCTCAACACGCGCCACGAGCGGCTCGCCGCCATCGCCACCACCACCTACTACGACGACTGGGGCGCGCGGATGGAGGGGCTCAGCGCCTACACCTCCGCGCCGCTCGCCGCGCCGCTCGCCGTCGCCGGTCACCCGGTGATCGAGGTGACCTTGAGCGCGGACCAGGGCGACGCGGTGCTCTTCGCGTACCTGTGCGAGGTCGAGGCGGACGGCACCGTGCGCTACGTCACAGAAGGCCACCTGCGCGCGCTGCACCGGACGCTCGCCGAGCCGGACCCGCGGCAGGTCTGGTCCTGGCCCTTCCGCGACTATTGCGCCGCCAGCGCCCGCCCGCTGACGCCCGGCGCGCCCGAGGTGATGCGCTTCGCGCTGCTGCCGACGGCCTGGGAGTTCGCCGCGGGCAGCCGCATCCGCCTCGCCTTCGCGGGCGCGGACGCCGACCACTACGTCCAGCTGCCGCATGGACGGCCGCCGATGATTTCCATCCACTACGGTGCCGACACCGGCTCTCGCCTCGAATTGCCGGTGCAGGCTCCGACCGCTGGCGACGTCAACCGCAAGGAAGCACGATGAACCTCAAGACCCTCTTTTCGGCCGCGAGCCTTGCCGTGCTCGCGGCGACGCCGGCCCTCGCCGGCAAGGCCGACGACACCTTCACGTGGACGACGTCCACCGAGATGGACACGCCGGACATCTACTACGGCAACCAGCGCGAGGCGCTGATCACCACCTACGCGCAGTGCGACAGCCTCATCCACCGCGATCCGATCACCAACGAGTACGAGCCGCTGCTCGCCACCTCGTGGGAGTGGACCGACGACACGACGCTGGAGCTGAAGCTGCGCGAGGGCGTCAAGTTCCACGACGGCACCGACTTCGACGCCGAGGACGTGGCCTACACGCTGAACCACGTCGCCGCGCCCGATTCGGACATGAAGCTGCGCGTCATCGTCGACTGGATCGACAACGTCGAGGCGGTGGACCCGCTGACGGTGCGCATCCACGCCAAGGGACCGACGCCGGCCGCGTTCGAGTACCTCACCGGCACCGCGCCGATCTTCCCCTCGGGCCACTACGACAGCGCGCCGGAAGTGCCGGGCGCCGACGGGACGCGCCGCGACTGGGGCGCCGTCGTCCCGGTCTGCACCGGCCCCTACAAGCTGACCGACTATCAGCCCGGCCAGTCGCTGACCCTCGAGATCAACGAGGACTACTTCGACGGCAGCCCCAAGGGTAAGCCGACGATCGGCAAGATCGTCTACCGCACGATCAAGGATCCCGAGACGCAGATGGCCGAGCTCGTGACCGGCGGCGTCGACTGGATCTGGGGCGTGCCGCCCGAGAACGCCGACATGCTGGGCTCGATGGACAACATCACGGTCGAGAGCGCGGCGACGATGCGCATGTCGTTCCTGGCGCTCGACGCGGCCGGCCGCACCGGTGCCGACAACCCGTTCACCGACAAGCGCGTGCGGCAGGCCGTCGGATACGCGATCGACCGCGAGGCGATTGCCAAGAACCTCGTCGGCCCCGGCGCGAAGGTGCAGGAATCGATGTGTGTGCCCGTTCAGGCCGGCTGCGCCACCGATGTGACGCAGTACGAGTACAATCCCGACAAAGCGCGCGAGCTGCTGGCCGAGGCGGGCTACGAGGGCGGCTTCTCCACCCCGTTCTACGCCTACCGCGACCGTCCCTACACCGAGGCGGTGCTGAACTACCTGCGTGACGTCGGAATCGAGACCGACCTCAATTTCCTGCAGTGGCGCGCGCTGCGTCCGCTGATCGTCGACGACAAGACGCCGATCGCGCACCTGACGTTCGGCTCCAACGGCATGCTCGACACGTCGGCCTCCACCGGCCACTACTTCCAGGGCTCGTCCGACGACTATGCCCGCGATCCGGACGTGATGGAGTGGCTCGCCGCCGCCGAGACCGAGACCGACACCGCCGAGCGCAACGCGCTCTACGCCAAGGCGCTCGGCAAGATCGCCGACGAGGCCTACTACATCCCGCTCTACGTCTACGGTCGGACCTACGCGTTCAACTCCGAGTTCGAGTATCCCATCACGGACGACGAGATGGCACACTTCTATCTCGGCAACTGGAAGTAACCGAGCCGACAGACTGCCGGCGAGGCCCCGCGGCCTCGCCCGTTCGCCGTTCGTGGCGGCCTCGCCGAGGCCGCCACGAACGGTGCCAAGGTTGCTTTCGGCCGTTCCGCGGCCGCTTGAGGCGGCCATCCTGTGAACCGGAGTATCGATGGCCTTTTTCATTTTGAAGCGCCTCATCGTGACCGCGCTGGTGATCGGCGTGACGTCGGTCGTGGCGTTCCTGCTCGTGCATCTGTCCGGCGATCCGGCCGCGGCGATGGCCGGGGAGGGGGCGAGCCCGGCCGACGTCGCCGCCGTCGCCGAGGCCTACGGCTTCAACCGTCCGATCGTCGTGCAGTATGCCGACTGGGTCGGCGGCATCCTCTCGGGCGACTTCGGCCGCTCCTACTACCTGCGCATGGACGTGGCGGACGTGTTGGCCGAGTACATGCCCGTGACCGCACGCCTCGGCATCCTGGCGCTCGCCTTCGCGATGTGCCTGTCGATCCCGCTGGGCGTCGCCGCGGCGCTGAAGCCCAACACGCTGATCGACCGGTTCGCGCTGTGGCTCGCCGTCGCCGGGCAGGCGCTGCCGTCCTTCCTCTTCGCGCTCGGGCTCATCTACCTCTTCGGCGTCTACCTGCGCGTGCTTCCGATCTCCGGCGGGTCGACCTGGGCGCACTACATCATGCCGGCGATCGCGCTCGGCTACTACGCGACGCCCGCCATCATGCGCCTGACGCGCTCGGGCATGATGGACGTCATGCAGTCCGACCACGTGCGCACCGCGCGGGCCTACGGGCTGTCGCCGTGGCGCGTGGTGGTGCGGCACGGGCTGCGCCACGCGATCATTCCGGTGGTCTCGCTCGGCGCGGTGCAGCTCGGCTTCATGCTGGGCGGGTCGATCGTCATCGAGTCGATCTTTTCGCTGAAGGGCATCGGTTATCTCGCCTGGGAGTCCATCCAGCGGGCCGATATCGAGGTGATCCAGGCGATCCTCCTGGTGATCGCCGCGTCCTACGCGCTGCTGACCCTCCTCGGCGACCTCCTCAACGCCGCGCTCGACCCGCGCATCCGGATCTCGTGAGCGCCATGAGCACAGTTTCGCAAAACGTCCCGCGCGAGGTCGCTCGCTCTCCCGGCCGGATCACCGTGCAGCGCGCCTTGCGCCACGGCTCGTTCTGGGTCGGCGGCACGATCATCCTCGCCATCGTCTTCGCCGCGCTGTTCGCCCCGCTGCTGACGAGCTACGACCCCGGCGCGCAGGATCTCGCCTCGCGCTACGTGCCGCCGTTCTGGGCCGCGAATGGGTCGACCGAGCATCTCCTCGGTACCGACGGCCTCGGCCGCGACGTGCTGGCGCGGCTGCTCTACGGCGCCCGCATCTCGCTGCTGATCGGCTTCCTGACGGTGGTCATCTCCGGCTTCATCGGCACCGTGATGGGCGTCGCCGCCGGCTACTTCGGCGGCACGGTGGACCTCGTCGTCAACTTCGTCATCACCATCCGCCTGACGATGCCGGTGGTACTGGTGGCGCTCGTCGTCGTCGCGCTGGTCGGCTCGTCGCTGTGGCTGATGATCATGGTGATCGGCCTCCTGTTGTGGGACCGGTTCGCCATCGTCGTGCGCGCCTCCACCCAGCAGCTCGCTCAGCGCGAGTACATCACCAGCGCTCGGACGATCGGCTCGTCCACCTGGCGCATCCTCGTCAAGGAGATCCTGCCCAACATCACCGGGCCGCTGGTCGTCGTCGGCTCCATCGAGCTGGCGCACGCGATCCTTCTGGAGGCCGCGCTTTCCTTCCTCGGCCTCGGCGTGCAGCCGCCGAGCGTGTCGTGGGGGCTGATGGTGGCGGAGGCGAAGAACCAGCTCCTGTTCCGGCCGTGGATGATCGCGGTGCCGGGCGTGGCGCTGGTGCTGCTCATCTTCGCGATCAACCTGGTGGGCGACGCCATCCGCGACGTCACCACGCCGGAGGGCAAGGCATGAGCGCGCCCGTGCTGGAGGTGAAGAACCTCAAGGTCGACATTCCGCTGACCGACGTGATGCTGCACCCGGTGCGCCGGGTGGACCTCACCGTCGCGCGGGGCGAGACGGTCGCCGTCGTCGGCGAATCGGGCTGCGGCAAGAGCCTGACGGCGCTCGCCATCATGAACCTGCTGCCGCGCCGGGCCCGGCCGACGGCCGAGCGGGTGGCGCTTGCGGGTGAGGACCTGGCGCACGCCGGGCGCCGGCGCTGGCGCCAGCTCCGCGGCGACCGCATCGCGATGATCTTCCAGGACCCGATGACCGCGCTCGACCCGTGCTACCGGATCGGCGACCAGATGCGCGAGATCCTGCAACAGCACCGCAAGGTGTCGCGGGCCGAGGCGCGCGAGCGCTCGCTCGAACTCCTCGGCAAGGTGGGCATCCCGTCCCCGGCCGAGCGGCTGACGCAGTATCCGCACCAGCTTTCGGGCGGCCTCAGGCAGCGCGTCATGATCGCCATGGCGCTCCTGTGCGAGCCGGAGCTGATCATCGCCGACGAGCCGACCACCGCGCTCGACGTGACCATCCAGGCGCAGATCCTGCGGCTCTTGCGCGACATCCAGCGGGACACCGGGATCGGCCTCGTCCTCATCACGCACGATCTCGGCGTGGTCGCCGGAATGGCCGACCGGATCGTCGTCATGTACGGCGGCGAGGTGGTGGAGACCGGGCCGTGCGACGACGTGCTGGCCCATCCGCGCCACCCCTACACCGAAGGTCTGATCCACTCGATCCCGGTGCCGGGCGAGACGGCGCAGGGGGCGATGCTGGGCTTCATCCCCGGCGTCGTGCCGCGCCAGACGGGCGAGCTGACGCAGTGCGGCTTCCTCGACCGCTGCCCCTACAGCCGCGCCGCGTGTGCCGCCGGCCCCGTCGCGATGCGCGACTCCGGGCGGCAGACGATGCGCTGCGTGCTGCCCGCCGACGGGTCCGGCCGCGATCCGGACGCCTGGGTGCGCGCCAAGGAGTTGTCATGACCGACGCACTCGTCATGCAGGGCGTCACGCGCGACTACGCGGTCGGCGGGGCGTTCGCACGCAAGAAGACCCTGCGCGCGCTGCGGGGGATCGACCTCGACATCGCCAAGGGCACCACGCTCGGCCTCGTCGGCGAATCGGGGTGCGGCAAGTCCACCCTCGCCAAGGTGCTCCTCGGCATCGAGCCGGCGACCTCGGGCGAGGTGCTCATCGCCGGCAAGCGCGTCGCCGACTATGGCCGCACGGAGCGGGCGCAGCTCGTCCAACCGGTGTTTCAGGATCCCTATTCCTCGCTCAATCCGCGCCAGACGGTCGCCGCGATCATCGCCGCACCGCTGGAGGTGAGGGGGATCGGCAATTCCCGCACCCGGCGCCAGAAGGTCGACGCGCTGGCGGCCGAGGTGGGTCTGCCGCGCCATCTCGTCGACGCCTATCCGAGCCAGCTCTCCGGCGGGCAGCGGCAGCGCGTGGCGATCGCGCGGGCGTTGATCGGCGAGCCGGAGATCCTCATCTGCGACGAGCCGACATCGGCGCTCGACGTCTCGGTGCAGAGCCAGATCCTCAACCTCCTTCACCGGCTGAAGGCGGAGTTGAACCTGACGATGATCCTCATCAGCCACAATCTGGCGGTGGTTCACCACCTCGCCGACGAGGTGGCGGTGATGTACCTCGGCCAGATCGTCGAGCGTGGGCCGGCGGCCGAGATCTTCGCCCGCTGGCGCCACCCGTACAGCGGCGTGCTCCTGAAGGCCGTGCTGCCGCCACGCGCGGGAGCCCGCCTGCCGGACCTGGCGCTGGAGGCGGAGTTTCCGAGCCCGCTGTCGCCGCCGCCAGGCTGCGCCTTCAACCCCCGCTGCCCGAGCGCCACCGCGCGGTGCCGCGAGGAGGCGCCCGCGCCGCGCGGCACGGCGCACGTCTACCGCTGCCATCACCCCGATCATACACCGGCCGCTGCGGCCGCGGACTGACCCCATGCTGACCATCACGATCCATGAAACGGTCCCGTTCGCGGACGGGGCGCCCTTCGCCGAGACCGGCGCCTACGAGCTCTTGAACGGCCGCGTCGACTTCCGCATCGACCCGGCCGACCCCGCCCAGGCCGCCGTGACCGACATCGCCTACGCGCCGCGCGACGCGGACGGCCTCGTCGCCCTGTCCGCCGACGTGACGATCCTGCGCCCGGCGGACCCCGCCCGCGGCAACGGGCGGCTCTTCTTCGATTACGGCAACCGCGGCAACAAGCGCGCGCTCCAGTTCTTCAACGACGCGCCCGCCTCCAACGACTTGCGCACGCTCGCCGACGCCGGCAACGGCTTCCTGATGCGCCGCGGCTACACCATCGCCTGGCTCGGCTGGCAGGGCGATCTCCTCCCGGGCGACGGACGCATGCTGCTCGACGTTCCGGTCGCGACCGACGGCGGCGAGCCGATCACCGGCGTCACCCGCGCCGAGTATATCGCCGTCGCCGAGGGGACGACGACCTTCCCGCTGTCCACGCTGATCTCGACGCGCTCCAACCCCGCCGCCTCGCTCGACACCACGAAGGCCCGGCTCACCCGCCGCCGCTTCGCGATGAGCGAGCGGGAGGAGATCGCGCCGGACCGCTGGGCGTTCGCGCGGGTCGACCGCGGCGGCGGTGTCGACAATCAGGGGATGGAACGGGCCGTCATCCCGTCCGACAGCCACATCCATCTCCCCGAAAGCTTCGTGCCGGGCTGGATCTACGAGCTGGTGTACCAGGCGAAGGACCCGCGGATCCTGGGCCTCGCCCACGTCGCGGTGCGCGATTTCGTCGACCATCTGAAGTCGGGCGCGGCGGACGCGGCCGGCAACCCGTCGCCGGTGACGGTCGACACCGCCTACGCCTGGGGCCGCTCGCAGACCGGCCGCTGCATCCGCGACTTCCTCCACCTCGGCTTCAACGACGCGGGCGGGCGGCGCGTCTTCGACGGGGTGCTGCCGCACGTCGCCGGGGCGGGGAAGATGTGGATGAACCACCGCTTCGCCAACGTCGTCCTACTGCCCGGCCAGGAGCACGAGAACCACTTCACCCCGGCCGACCGCTTCCCCTTCGCCTACGCGGTCTCGACCGACCACTTCACCGGCATCACCGACGGCATCTGCAAGCGGCCCGAGACCGACCCGAAAGTGATGCACACCGACACCGCGTCCGAGTATTGGCACCGCCGCGCCTCGCTGGTGGTGACCGATACCGAGGGGCGGGACCTCGCGCCGCCGGACAACGTGCGCGTCTACCTCTGGGCGTCCTCGCAGCACTTCGCCTCGCCGACCGCGACGCCGACGACGGGCCTCGCCCTGGAGCCGATCAACGTGGTGGCGACGTCGGCCTTCTTCCGCGCCACGCTCGATGCGCTGGACGCCTGGGTGAGCGAGGGGACCGAGCCGCCGGCGAGCCGCTATCCGACCGTGGCCGGCGGCACGCTGGTCGACGTCGACACGTGGCGGGTCGCCTTCCCGGCGATCCCCGGCGTCGTCACACCGCGCGGCCCCTCCACGCTGGAGCGGCTCGACTTCGGGCCGGAGGTCGAGCGCGGCATCATCGCTCACGAGCCGCCGCGCATCGTCGAGGGGGAGAGCTACCCCGTGCTGGTTCCGGCGGTCGACGCCGACGGCAACGACGTCGCGGGCGTGCGCGCGCCGATGGTCGAGGCGCCGCTCGCCACCTACGTCGGCTGGTCGGTGCGCCGGCGGGGCGCCGGGTACGGGGCGATGCTCGGCATCACCGGGTCCACCCTGCCGTTCCCCGAGGATGACGACGAGCGCGCCCAGCTCCGCGACCCGCGCCCGTCGATCCTCGCGCGCTACGGGTCCGCGGAGGCCTATGTCGCCGCCATCCGTGCCGCGGCCGAGGCACTCGTCGCCGAGCGCCGGATGCTCGCCGAGGACGTCGACCGCGCGGCCGATATGGCGAGGGACTGGAGCCGCCCCCGCCACGACCTCACCCTCTCCGGTGAGCCCGCGCCCGGCCGCTGACCGGCGCCTGAGCCCGGCCGGTCGACCGTCACCGCCTTCGCGGCGAGGTCGGCGCGGCTTGCGCGTCGGCGGGAGTGTGCGCGGACACGGCGACCTTCCGTGCCGCGCGGCGGGCGGCGTAGCGCCACGGTCACATTCCGGAAAAATGATTTTGGATGAATGTATTGGCGAGGGAAGTTCTGCTTTCCTGCTGCCAATATAGAAACGATCGAAGCATCCGCCGGAACGCTGGCCGTCGGGAGGGGGACTTGATGGCCGACGACGGATTGCGCCTCCGCTTCTTCTCGGCCCTCCGCCGGGGCCGACGTGTCCTGACGGCGTGCGTCGCCGGCGCGGGGATCGCGCTCACCCAAGCCGCACACGCCCAGGTCCAGAACCCGGTCCTCTATCCGCAGAGTGCCGACTGCACCCAGACAACGCAGGGCGGCACGGATTATGTCACCCAGCTCGCGACCTGTCAGAACGACGTGTCGCAGAGCGGCGCCCTGCCGTTCACCGCATCCTACTCGAACGGGCAGGACGTTTTCGGTTCGCCGTCGACGATCTACGCCCTGAGCGGCAACGTCTCCGGCGTCGGCGCGTCCTCCGGCAACGACTACATGCTGTTCTACGGCTCCTTCGGTCAGCCGCCCAACGACACCTACAAGTTCCTGCCGATCTGGACCGACGGTTCGTCGGTCACCGTGACCAACACCGCGGACCTCACCTGGACGAACGCGGTCGGCGGCCCGCCGTTGACGACGATCGTCGGGACCGAGAACGACGGTCTGCAGTTCGTCTTCGGCGGCTCGGGAGGCGGGGCCGTGGTGGGGCTGTCGCAAGGGGCGCCCGGCATCGCCGACGATGAACCGAACGCGGCCAACTTCAACGCCGGGGCCGGCGGCGCGGTCACCATGACCCATAGCGGCGCCCTCTCGGTGTCGGGCAACGGCACCGGCGTCGTCTCCCTCGCCGGGATCGCCGCCTATTCGCTCGGCGGCAATGGTGCCGCGAACAAGACCCACGACGACGACTTCGCCGGCGACGGCGGCGACGGCGGCACCATCGATCTCACCAACACCGGGACCATCTCGATCTCGAACACCGCCGACACGCTGATGCCCAACGTCGGCATGCTGGCCGTGTCGCGGGGTGGGGCGCCGGGCGCGCTGACCTCCGGTGACCACGCCAATCTCTACGGCAACTCCGGCGCCGGCGGGGCCATTCGCGTCGACCATTACGGGACCATCACCGGATCGGCGATCAACACCATCGGCATCGGCGCGTTCTCGATCGGCGGCGACGGTGGGCTCGACACCGGGCACGGCGTCGGCTCCGCACCCGGGATCTCGGGATCCGGCGGCTCGGTCGACGTCACGCTGCACGGCGGCTCGACGATCGCGCTCGAGGGGGCGAGCGGCATCGGTGTGCTGGCGGCGAGTTCGGTCGGCCCGTCCGCCCAATCCAACGTGACCAGCGCCATTTCCGGCGGCCCCGTCAGTGTCACGATCGAGGAAGGCGCGAGCATCAGCGTCAACAGCAACGGCGCGTTCGGCATCGGCGTCGCCGCCATCAGCACCGGCAGCCCGGACATCCTGCGACCGTTCCAATCCTCCGTCGTCAGCCCCGCGGGCAGCGGCTACAGCGGTGCCGTCGGCGTGACCAACGGCGGCACCATCGAAACCTCCGGCTCGCTCGCCATCGGCATCCTCGCGCTCTCCGCCGGCGGGTCCACCGTCATGACGAGCAACAGCGGCGGTGTCAGCGATTTCGGCAATTATGCGCCGGCCCCGCTCATTCGGGCGCAGAACACCGTGTCCGTCGTCAATACCGGCAGCGTGACGACCAACGGCGGCTCCGCGTTCGGCATCTATGCCGCCAGCAACGGAGCCGGCGGCATCATCAACATCGCGCAGGCTGCCCAGTGGGCCGACGCCACCACTCCGGCCTCGGGCGTCTATGTCGGCGGTCTCGACGGCACCGGCGCCTACGGCGGCACCGTGAGCGTGACCCACTCGGGCACGATCGTGACCGGGGACGGGACCGGCGGCGGCAACCTCGCCATCGGCATCCTGGCGCAATCGCTCGGCGGCAGCGGGGGCACGACCGGCGGCCCCTCGGCGCCGATCCTCGTCGGCGACAGCGGCGGGACCGGCGGCGACGGCGGCACGGTCACCGTCACGACCACCGGGGCGAGCCCCATCACCACCTACGACAAGGGCGCCATCGGCATCCTGGCGCAATCGGTCGGCGGGGGCGGCGGCAACGGCGGCAACGCCTCCGGCATCTTCGTGCCGACGGGCGGCGCCGGCGGCACCGGCGGCGACGGCGGCGCCGTGTCGGTCAGCCTCTCCGACGCGCCGGGAAGCGGGATCGCCACCTACGGCGATTTCGCGGCCGGCGTCATCGCCCAGTCGGTCGGCGGCGGGGGCGGCAACGGCGGCTACAGCGATTCGGTGGGCTTGGCCATCAGCACCTCCATCGGCGGGACGGGTGGCGACGGCGGCGAAGGCGGCAGCGTCACCGTGACCAACGGCTACGTCATCACCAGCGCCGGCAACCAGTCGCACGGTGTGGTGGCGCAGTCGGTCGCGGGGGGCGGTGGCAACGGCGGTGCGGCGAACGCCTACAGCGCCGGGGTGCTGTCGGTCTCGCTCGCGGTCGGCGGAAGCGGCGGCAACGGCCAGCAAGCCGGCGCCGTCACCGTCTACAACAACGACCACATCTATACCGGCTGCGCCGATCCCGGCACCGTCGCATGCGGCTATCGCATTGCGGCGACCCAGTCGCCCGACGGGGCGGACGCGATCGGGATCCTCGCCCAGTCCGTCGGAGGTGGCGGTGGCACCGGGGGGGCAGCGACCGCCAAGTCGCTGTCGCTTCCGTCCGACGATATCCCGGTGAGCTTCGCGGCCAGCTTCGCCAGCGGCGGCACCGGCGGCGGCGGTGGGGACGGCGCCGGGGTCGGCGTCTCCAACTCCGGCGAGGTCTGGACGGGCGGTGACGGCGGCTATGGCATTCTGGCCCAGTCGGTGGGGGGAGGCGGTGGCAACGGCGGCGATTCCACCGCGGCGAGCTACGCCATCGAGGGCGGCGCGCCGTCGATCAAGCTGAGCGCCGCGCTGGGCGGGACCGGCGGGATCGGCGGCAGCGGCGGCGCCGTCACGGTCACCAACGGCGCCTCGGCCGAGTGTCCCGGTTGCGACGGACAGATCTACACCTTCGGCCAGTCCGCGACCGGCATCCTCGCCCAGTCCATCGGCGGCGGCGGCGGGACCGGCGGCACCGGCAACGCCAGCGCATCGAGCCCCAACCTCGGCGGCAAAACCGGCACCTCCGTCACCGCCACGTTCGGGATCGGCGGGAGCGGCGGGGGCGGCGGATCCGGCGGCACCGTCATGGCGACGAACCAGGCCGGCTCGACGATCATCACCGTGGGACCCGCCGCGCAGGGCATCCTTGCCCAGTCCATCGGCGGCGGCGGTGGCGTCGGCAGCGGTGGCCAGGCCGCAGCGAGCGGCGACAACTACGAAATCAACACCAGCGTCGGCGGGAGCGGCGGGGCCGCCGGCGCCGGCGGCGACGTCACCGTGACCAATCACGGCACCATCTCGACCGGCGCCGTCTACACCAACGCGGCCAACCTCGGCGTTACGATGGGCGGCGACAGCGTGGGCATCTTGGCGCAGTCGATCGGCGGCGGCGGTGGGGTGGCCGGCACGTCCGACGCGGCCGCCACCATCGACACCGCCGGCCAGGTGGAGAATGCGCTCAACGCGCCGTCGGCGAGCTATTCGGCGGACCTCGCGATCGGCGGTTTCGGCGGGGCGGGCGGCGATGGCGGAACCCTCGCCGTCACCAATTCCGGCACCATCACCACCCTCGGGGCCCGTGCCTTCGGCATCGAGGCGCAGTCGATCGGCGGCGGCGGCGGTACCGGCGGCGCCGCAACCTCGACCTCCAACGCCGCCAAGGGCAAAGGCGCGGGCGGGACCTATTCCGCCGATGTCTCCGTCGGCGGCTACGGTGCGGCGGCCGGCGACGGTGGCTCGGTCACCGTCACGAACACGGGCACCATCCTGACCTCCGGCTATTCGGCGCACGGGCTCCTGCTGCAGTCGATCGGCGGCGGCGGCGGCAGCGCCGGCGAGGGCACCGTCGACAACTCCACCACCATCGGGATCGGCGGCGGCGCGACGCTGGCGGACGGCGCTTCCGGCAACGGGGGCAGCGTGGACGTCATCGACAGCGGCGCAATGTCGACCGCCGGAGACGACGCCTACGCGGTCCTCGCCCAGTCGATCGGCGCGGGCGGCGGGCACGCCAGCGCCGGCTGCACCAACTCGGCCGCCAACAGCAAGCAGCGCTACAGTGCGACGCTGTGCCTCGGCAATTCCCGCGTCGGCGTCACGGTGTCGGGAAGCGACTGGAGCGATCCGTCGGACTTCACCCTCGACGTCGGCGGCAAGCAGGGCTCGAACGGCGACGGCGGCTCGGTCGCGATCGCCAAGAGCGCGGGGTCTATCGTGACCACCGGTGCGCGCGCGATCGCCATCGCGGCACAGTCGATCGGCGGCGGCGGCGGCCTCGTCGCCGCCTCGTCCGACAACGTCGCGGGCGTCGGCTATGGTGACGGAACGTCCAGCGGTACGGGCGGCCAGGTCAGCATCGACCTATCGAGCGGCGTCGACGTCACCACCTACGGCGACGGGGCGTTCGGCGTTCTCGCCCAATCGATCGGCGGCGGCGGCGGCTTGGCCGGCGATACGTCCCAGGCGCTCAGGGTCGGCAGGGTCAACGTGGCGGCGTCCGGCACGGCCACCTCCGCGGCGAATGCGGTGTCGATCACGACCGGCGCCACGATCGCGACGTCCGGTGCCAACGCGCACGGCCTGTTCCTCCAATCCATCGGCGGTGCCGGCGGCGCGTTGGGCCGCGCGTCCGCCCTGGTGGCGGGGAACGCCCGGACCGCGCCCGGCCAGCTCGGCAGCGGTGGAGCGATCACGGTCGACCAGACCGGAGGCTCGATCAGCACGAGCGGCGCGGGGGCGATCGGCATCTTCGCCCAGTCGAGCGGCAACGCCATCACGCAGAACGCGATCGCGATCGCGGTGGGTGGCACCGTCTCGGGCGGTACCGGAAGACGGGCGGCGGGCATCGTGGTGTCGGGCGGCGTATCGCCCGGCGGGACGACCCTCGAGCCGTCCGCCGGCAACACGATCACCATCGACGCCGGCGGCACGGTCACCACCGCGGACGGCACCTCCGGCACCGCCGTGGTGGCCTACGACAGCATCACGTCGCTGAGCAACGAGGGCACTCTCACCGGCAGCGTCGACCTCACTGCGAGCGGGAGAACGCGCGCCGCTCCCGCAACCACCACGCTGAGCGCCCACGATGGTCCCGCCCGGTTGCGCGGCACCGTCGCGAACGCCGGGCTCTTCGAGAGCGGCGCCAGGGTGAGCGCGGCCAGGTTCACCAACACCGGGATATTGTCGCCCTTCGGCGCGGGGACGATCGGCACCACCGCCATCGCCGGCGACTTCACGCACGAGCGCGGCGGCACGCTCGAGATCGATATCGACGTCCTCGCCGAAGACGGACCGAGCGACAGCCTCTCGGTGGGCGGGACCGCGCGCGTCGACGGCACCATCGCCCCGGTGGCGGCGAACCTCCTGCCCGGCCGCTATGCGGTGATCTCGGCAGGCACCCTCACAACGGAGGCCACGGCGCTCTCCTCGCTCCTCGTCGATTGGGAGGTGGCGCGCGATGCCGCGACCCTATCCCTCACGCCCGATGCCCGTTTCCAATCCGAAGCGGCGGCGCTGCCGGACAACGCGGCCTCGGTCGGCGCCTACCTGCAACGCACGTGGGATGTCGGCGGATCGGCGGCGCTGGCGCCGCTCTTCGGGACCCTGGCCGGGGTCGCGTCGGGGCCGGACTATCAAGCCTTGCTGGAAAACCTCTCCGGGGAGAACCGGGCCGCCCATGCCAGCGACCAGATCTTCGCGAGCCGCGAAGCGCTGGACGCCACGTTCAGCTGCCCCGTTTTCGTCGACGAGGGGACGCTGCTCGGCGAGGACGAATGCGCCTGGGCGAACGTGTCCGGCGGCGTCGCCAATCGCTGGGGCCAGCCGAGCTATCGGCGCGACGCCATGAGCTTCCGCATCGGCGGCCAGGCCGAGATCGCGGACGGCTGGTACCTCGGAGCGACAGGCGCCTATGGGTTCGACAGCGCCTCCGGCGGCGGTAGCAGCAGCACCGGCGACAGCATCGACGGCGGCGTCGCCCTCAAGCGCTCGGCGGGCCCCTGGTATTTCGCCGCGGGCGCCAACGTCGGCTACAACTGGTACGACGAGGCGAGGATGGCGACCGTCGGCGGTGTCACCTATCGCCTCGACGGGGACTCCAGCGTGTTGACGGTCGGCGGCCGGGTGCGCGCCGCCTACGAGTTCGCGTTCGACAGGGTCTACCTCCGCCCCTTTGCCGATCTCGACGTCCTGTTCAGCCACCTGCCGCAGCACACCGAGAGCGGTCCGCCGGGCGTCGCGCTCAGTCTCGAGGAGGAGAACGAGGTCACGATCGGCGTCTCGCCGATGCTGGAGGCCGGCGGGCGGATCGATCTCGGCGACGGGTGGCGGTTGCGCCCCTATGCGGCAGCGGGGCTGGTGCTGCTCTCGCAGGACGGTTACGCGTCGCACGCCGGTCTGGTCGGTGCGCCGGAAGGTGCCGGAACGTTCGAGGTCGAGAGCGACGCGCCCGACGTCCTCGGCCGCCTCCGCCTCGGCGCCGAGATCTATGCCCCGCAGAACTTCGACTTGAAGGTCGAATACGACCTGCAGTCCGGCAAGGACTACCTCACCCAATCAGGAAGCCTGCGCCTGGAATACCGGTTCTAGAGCGCGTTCAGGAAAAGTGGAGCCGGTTTTCCGCCCGGAACGCGCGCATACCAAACGTCTGGAGCGCGGGCGGTGAACGCAAGTTCATTGAACGTGCTCTAGGCTCCGGCGGCGGGGGCCAGCGTCGCCGCCCGGGCGTTTGAGCCGCGACGCTGCGAGCCGCCGCCAGCCGATGCGTCGACCGCGCGGTCACGGAGAGGTGCCTGAGAGGTGCGTCGGATGTTGGGTGTCGTCGCAAATCGCTGCCCCGGCGCGCGCCCGAGACGGGGCGTCCGAGCCGCTGTCGCACGCAATCGGGGGGAATTTTGGCACGCCCTAGGGGAGTCGAACCCCTCTTTCCAGAATGAAAATCTGGCGTCCTAACCGATAGACGAAGGGCGCGCAGGGCCGGACCAGCCGGTCCGGGCGTTATAGGGAGACGGCGCCGCCGACACAAGAGCGTCACACCGCGAAATGGGCCGAAAAGTCAGGCTCAGTCAGCCCGATTTGACGCAGGACGCCGGCGCGCCGGCCGTTACGCGGAGCGGCTTGTCCACAGCTTGTGCATCGTCCCGCCTCGTCCAGACGGCGCGCGCGGCGGCGAGCGCGTCCGCCAGCGCCCGCGCGGCGGCGAGCGTCGTACCGCTGGCGTCCCGGCCGACCCGCTCGGGCAGATGGCGGCGGTGAAAGGCGTTGATCACCGGCGCCGGGTCGTCGCCGCTCTCCAGCACGTAGCCGCAGGCCGCCAGCACCTCGACGAGCGGCGGCACGATGTCGCCCGTGGGTTGATCGCCCGCCGCCGGCTCGGCCGCCAGCACGTGGCCGGCGCAGGCGAGGCGGTGCCAGGGGAAGGCCTCGCCGGGGTCGATCTTGCGGGTCGGCGCGATGTCGGAGTGGGCGACGACGTTCCATGGCGGGACCGCCCAGCGCGCCCGCAGGTCCGCCAGCAGCGCCAGGAGCGCCTCCACCTGAACGTCGGGGAAAGTGGGCGCGTGCGGGCGGTGGCCGGGATTGTCGAGCTCGATGCCGATGGAGCGGCTGTTGAGGTCGCGCGCGCCGAACCAGGCGCTCACCCCCGCGTGCCACGCCCGCCGATCCTCCTCGACCATCTGCACGACCGCGCCGTCGGCGCCGATGAGGTAGTGCGCGGAGACCTTCGCGTCCGGGTCGCACAGGAGGCGCACGGCGGCCTCGGCGCTGGTCATGTCGGTATAGTGGATGACGATCATGTCGGGCGCGGCGACGCCCTTGCGCTCGTTGTGATTGGGGGACGGCACCCAGCGCACCGGGCGCCCGTCGCCGAGGCGCCGCTGGGCCGTGGCCGTCCTCATGACAGGTGGGCCATCGCCGCGTCGTAGGCGCTGTTGATCGCGGCGAGACGGTCGGTCGCGATGCGGACGAACTCCTCAGGAACGCCGCGGGCGATGAGGCGGTCGGGGTGATGCTCGCGCACCAGCTCGCGATAGCGGCGCGTGATCGTCGCCCGGTCCGCGTCGCGCGCCAGGCCGAGCACCGCGAACGGGTCGCCGTCCGGCTCCAGGTGCCGCGCCTTGATGCGGCTCCACATGACCCCGTCGACGCCGAAGATCTCGGCGACGCGCTCCAGGAAGTCGAGTTCATTCTCGTGGATCACGCCGTCGGCGGCGGCGATGGTGAAGAGGATGTCGAGGATGTCCTCGTGCACGGCGTCGTCGTCGGGGAAGAGCCGGGCGATCTTGCGCGCATAGGCCTCGAACCCGGCGACGTCCTGCTGGGCGAGGTCGAACAGGCGCCGGATCGGCCGTTGCGCGCTGTCGGGAACGTCGAACCGGTTCCAGAAGCTGGCGGCCTCGCTCATCGTGACGACGCCGTCGGCCTTGGCCATCTTGGCCGCCAGCGCGACGACGGCCATCGAAAAGTCGGCTTGGCGGCTCTGCGGGCCGGAGCCGGTGACGCCGCGCATGCGATCGAAGATGTCGGCGCCGACCGCGCCGACCGATTGCACCGCCTGTCCGATCGTCTCCCAGACGGCCATGTCAGCGGCGCCGGGGTAGCCGCTGGCGCGACGGCAACAGGCGCCGGCCGGGGCGGATGGGGCCGCGCGGGCGATGCGGCGTCTCGTCGTCGTCCTCCGGTGCTTCGGGCTGGGGCGCGGCGGGCGCCGGCTCGTCGATGGCACGGAACGGGCCGGGCTCGGCGGGGGCGGCGGCACTCGCGGCCTGGCGCCCGGGCAGCGGGACCCAGACCATCGCGTCGTCGCCGCCGCGCACATCGCCGCCGCGCGCATCGTCGCCATGCGAACCGAGGGCGACGGGGTGATGGGTGCCGAGCCAGTCGGTCGAGAACAGGCCGTGCGCGCCGCTCAGGTCCTCCAACCCGGCCGGCAGCGCGTCGTTGGCGAACTCGCCCCCCGGAATGGGGACCGAGCCGTCCATCGCGGTGCCGACGGTGGGGTCGCCGAAGGTCGGGGCGTCCTCGTCGGTCGCGATCGGGCTCTCGGCAAAGCCGGGCGCCTGGGCGGTGCCGGCGTCGAAATTGCCGTGAACCTCGCCGAACGGGCGGTGATCAGGCGACGGCGTCTCGGCCCGCATCGGCGGGATCGACGGCTCGGGCTCCTGGACGATCCCTTGGCTCGGCTCGTCCTGTGGCACCGCGGCGTCCACGCGTGCGGCGGACGGGGCCGGTTCGTGCGGAGGCGGCGCGGTGTGCTGCTGCGCGGCGGCGGGTCGGGGCGCTTCCGGCACGGCCGGGCGAGCCGTGGTGGTGCCGGGTTTCGCCGCGACGAACATCGGGCGCGGCGCGGGCGCAGCGGGACGATTGCCCGGCGCAGCGGGCGATGGCTCGCGCGAACGCTGCGCCCCGCTCTGCCCGGCCGGCGGCGTCGTCGCCTCCGGGACGGTCGGTCTCGCCGCAGGGGCATCCGGCGCCGAATGCCCGCTAGGCGAGGTGCCGTCCGCTGCGTGGGGCTCGGCCGCGGTCGCGGGGGGACGCGCTCCGCCCGGCTTCGCCCCCTCGCGCGGCGCCCCCTCGCGCGGCGTCGGCACGCCAGCGGCCGGCGGCGCCTCGGCGGCGGCACGCGCGGGCTGCGTCTCGCTGGCTGCGACCTTGGCGACCCTGTCCGGCTTCGCGTGAGGTGCGTCAGGCTCGGTGGGTGTCTTGACGGACGGTGTCGTGGCGACGGGGGCGCTGGTGCCGGCCGGTTGCGGGGGCGCTGTCCGAGTTCCGGCGGGCGTCCCGGCCTGGAGGGGCGGCGCAGGTGAGGTCGACGGCGCGGCCGTGCCGGGCTCCGCGCGGCCGGCTGGCGGCGCGACCGGAGCGGGAGCGGCTTCGCCGGCGCCGACGCGGGTCGACGGTGACGGCGATTCCGGGATCGGCCCTCCGGCCGCCGGGGCGGGTCGCTCTGGCGCGCCGTTTGCGGACGTTCCGCTGGCGGCGGCCTTCGGCGTGGGCGCAACCGTGTGTCCGCCTCGGTTCTCGGCCGTGGACGACGCGTGGGTCGCGGTCGGGGCGCGCGGCGTGGTCGAAGCGGGTTCGGTGCTCGGTGCGGCGGCGGCTCGGGCGCTCGCCCGATGCGGTGCGCGCTGGGCCTCACCGTCGGGGGCGGCGTGCGGCGGCGTCACCCCCTCGGGTGCCGCAGCCTTCGCGGATCCGATCGCTGCCGCGGCCGGGCGGGCGGGCGCACTGTCGCGCCCCGCGGCGGTCGGCACGTCCCGCGGAGGGGGCGCCTGCGGGGCGGCGGCGGCCTTCGCGGTATCGGCGCCCGGCGCGGGCGTTTCGTCGCCCGACTGACGCTCCGCGGCCTTCTGGCGGCGCAAGGCGCGGGCAGCGGCGCGGCGCTTCTCGACCACGGGATCCAACGGCGGCACGCCGGGGCGGCCGCTTTCGGCCTTTGCGGACTGCGCGGCCGGGGGTGGGGCCTCGGAGCCGGGTGAGGCAGCCGCGTCTGCGCGCCGCGGCGGCTCGACCTTCGGGTCGATCCTGGCCTCGGCCTTCGTCGGCGTCCGGGGAGGCGGGGTCTTGCGCGCCGTATCGGCGACGACGCGTTGGGCCGCTGCGATCAACTCGGTGGCGCTCGGCTCCGGTTTGGGCTCTGCGGCGGGCTTGCCGCTGGAGCGCGCGCGCGGGCGGGATTCGGCCGCCATGCTCTTGCGCGCCAGAAGCCGCTTGCGCAGCCGCTCCGAGCCCGCCTGGAAGGTCGCGGCCGGAAGGCCTTCGCCGGAGGTGGCGCCCGATTTCGTCCCCTCGGGCGGGGGCGTCCTGCCGGGTGTCGCCGTCGCCGAGGCGGCCTCCGCCGACTTCGGCAGCGTTGCGGGGGGCGCAGTCCGGGCGGCGTCGTCGGACGCCGGCTTCGGCTCCGCCCGCAGCGGTGGCGCGACATCGGCGGCCGCGGGCTGGGACACCGCAGGCATCGCGGGGGTCGACACCGTGGCCGCCTCGCTGGGGGACGGAGGCGCGGCGGGCGAGGGCGACGCCTCTGGCGACGAGGCCACCGGTGGGGACGTCTCTGGCGAGGATGACGGCGGCGATGACTGTGGCGACGATGACTGTCGTGGTGAGGCGGCCGGACGCGCGCCGGGAACTGCACCCGGCATCCCTCGGGCGCCGTTCGGTGCCGCGTCGATACCGGCGGAGGCCGTCGCCGCTGCGGCGAACGGCACGGAGCCATCCCCCTCGGGGGTAAATGTCGCCATCTCCTCGGAGCCGGCCGGCGTCTTCGCACTCGTGGCGGGCGTCGTCTTCGCCACGGTCGCAGGCGCTGCTGTCGACGGTGCCGCGGGAGGGGCGGGGCGGGGCGGAACGAATGCCTCGGCGGTAGCCGGGGCCTTCGGCGCCGCGCGGGGGGCGAGCGCCGCGGCGGCGGCCGCTGTCGGCATGGTGGCGGCGGCGGCCGTCGGAGCCGGGGCGGCGGAGATGCGCGCGCGCGGCATCACCGGTGGCGGGGCGACGCGGGCGCCCGGCGCGGCGTCGAAACGCAGGGCGCGGCCGAGGCGCGACGAACGACGCGCGGCACCCTGCGCGCGGCTCCGGGCCGGGGGGGCGTCGAGGATGAAGGCGTCCATCGCCGCGAAGGCGAGGTCGCGCAATTCGTCCCGCTCGAGCAGCACCTGGTGGCGTGCGCCGGGGATCAGCACCGCGCCGCCACCCGGCGCGGACCGGGCGAACCGGTCGATCACCGGGGTCGACACGATCTCGTCCCGCCCCGAGGCGACGAACAAAGAGGGGATCGGCAGCGGCAACCCCACCTGGCGCTGGACCCTGCGGCCCGCGGCGATCGTCGCCCGCACCCAGCCCAGCGTCGGCCCGGCGATGGCGAGGTCCGGGTTGGCGTCCGCGAGGCGTTGCAGCTGCTGGTAGCGCTGCGGGTCGCTGGTGATGCGGTTCTCCTCGAACGGAGTCGGTCCCTCCGGCGACCGGCGCACGCGCATCCGGTCGAGCCCGAACAGAGCCGCCGCGCCGCCGATCAATCCGATCAGCCCGGCCGGCAGCGGCAGTTGCGAGATCTGCAGCACCGGGGCGAGGAGGACCATGCGCTCCACCTCGTCGGCGAGGCGGGGGGCGGCGGTGAGGGCGACGAGCCCGCCCATGGAGTGGGCCACCACGTAGAACGGGCGCGGCAGGCCCTGCTGCGCGGCGAAGCGCACCACGGCGCTCAGATCGTCGGCATAAGCCTTGTAACTGCCGATGTGGCCGCCGTTCTGACGAGGCCGTTTCGAGCCGCCTTGGCCGCGGTGGTCATAGGCGACGACCGCGAAACCGCGCTGGCAAAAGTCGGCCGCCGTCTCGCCGTAGATCTCGATGAATTCGCCCAGGCCCTGGACCAGGATGACGGTCCCCGGACCCTCCGTCGCACCCGGCCAGAAGGCCAGGCGCAGCGGGGCGCCGGCGTTCAGGATTCCGATGGTTCCGCCGAGGTCGATGGATCCCCAACTCGCAGGTCCGGCCACTGTCACTCCACACGAAAAGGTCTTGAAGAGGGTACGGGGGGCCACCAAATCACCGGTGCGGTCGCCACACTCGGGGCCGCACCGAAGACTGGGATACTGGCCGTTCGGCAGTATCGCAAACGTTGCTTCTCATGGAGGACACAATGCGTCAATTCGATCTCACCCCCCTCTATCGCTCCACCGTCGGTTTCGACCGCCTGTTCTCGCTGCTCGACAATGCGTCGGCCGTGAATCAGACCCAGACCTATCCGCCGTACAACATCGAGCGTACCGCCGATGACGAGTACCGGATCACCATGGCCGTCGCCGGGTTCACCGAGAACGAGCTCACCGTCGAGGTGAAGGAAAACACCCTCACCGTAACCGGTCAGAAGGCCGAGACCGAGAGCGAAAACGACAACTTCCTGTATCGTGGTATCGCCGCTCGTGCGTTCGAGCGCCGTTTCCAGCTCGCCGATCACGTCCATGTGACGGGCGCGTCGTTGGATCACGGCCTGCTCCACGTCTCGCTTCGGCGCGAGGTTCCGGAGGCCAAGAAGCCCCGCACCATCGCGATCGAGGGCGCCGGGCAGCCCAAGGCGATCGACGCCCAGGCCGCGTAACGTGGCCTGACGGCCAGACGCCGAGTTGTCGTCGTCGGGGCGCCCCGGGAGACCGGGGCGCCTTTTTTGCGTCGCACGTCCGCCCCGCCCCCGGCCCGCCCCGCCCCGCCCCGGGCGCCGGCCCGCGCCACGCCCGCCGGAGGGCTCCGGCCGGGAGGCGTCAGTCGTCGGCGCCGAGCGTCCGAGCGACCGCGTCGATTTCCTCGTCCGTGGTGCGGAAGCTCGCCACGAAGCGGTGGAGGCCGGCGCCCGGCAGGTCGGCCGGTGCGGTCGGCGCGTGGGCGGAGCGCATGTCGGCCCAGGGGGCGAAGGTGATCTCGGCCGCCCGCAGCCGCTCGGCCATCTGCGGCCTCAGCCAGACGAAGATCTCGTTCGACTGCGACGGGTAGGCGGCGGGGGCGCCGGCCGCGGCCAGCCGCGCGGCGAGCTTCGCCGCCATCGCGTTCGCGTGGGTGGCGAGGTCGAGCGCGTGGCCGTCCTCCAGCAGGGCGCAGGCCTGCGCCGCGGCGAGGCGGTTCTTGGAAAACAGCATCGCCGCCTGCTTGTGGCGGTACGCGGTGTCCTCGGCGAGCGCATCGTCGAACAGGACGACGATCTCGCACGCCCAGCCGCCGACCTTGGTGAGCCCCAGCGACACGGCGTCCACCCCCGCGCGCCACGTCAGGTCCGCGGCCGACACGCCCAGGTGCGCCAACGCGTTGAAGAAGCGCGCCCCGTCCATGTGCACGGCGACGCCCTGCGCCTTGGCCATCGCGGCGAGGGCGGCCACCTCCTGCGCGCCGTAGCACTGGCCGGCCTCGGTGACGTTGGTGAGGCTGAGCACGGTCGGGCGCCCGTTGTGCACGTTGGCGGGCCGATAGTCGGCCAGGCGGGCGGCGAGCGCGGCCGGGTCGATCCGTCCGCCCGGCCCGTCGAGCGTGTCGATCAGCTGCGGGGCGAACTGAAGCGGCGCGCCGGCTTCGTCGCGGGCGATGTGCGAATCGCGGTGAGTGAGGACGACGCCGCCCGGCCGGCTGTAGGCCGCCAGCGCCAGCGAGTTGGCCGCGCTCCCGGTGGCGACGAAGAAGGCCGTCACCTCCCGCTCGAAGAGCGCGGCGAGCGCGGTCCTCGCGCGCCTGGTCCAGGGGTCGTTGCCGTAGGCGGGGGCGGGGCCGGCGTTGGCCTGCGCGAGGCAGGCCATGACGCGCTCGGACGCGCCGGCCCAGTTGTCGGAAGCGAAGGAAATCAAAAGTGACCTCGGCGAGTGAAGAACCGATCGAGCGAGATGGGGCCGGGCCCCGTCATCACCAGCGTCAGCAAGAGGTAGGCCCATAGCGCGCGCTGGTCGGCGATGGCCGAGGTCGCCACGTTGTCGAACCAGGAACCGATCGTCGTCGCATCGACTGTATGCCCTCGAATGTCCACGTACGTCATCACCGCGATGAAGCCGATCATGCCGAGCGCCGCAAGCCGCGTGAAGAGGCCGACCACAATCAGGATGGGCAGGACGATCTCCGCATAGGTCCCGGCGGCGACGATCGCGACGTCGAGCCCCGAAAGGGCGGCCCGGTCGTAGCCGGCGGCCTCGAACGTCAGCGGCAGGATCTGGACGTAGGCGCCGTCGCTGAGGGTGAGGAAGCCGAACACGCCGTCGCCCAGCTTGGTGCGCGCGCTGTTGAGGAAATAGACGAGGAAGACCCCCGCGAAGACGATCCGCCCGAGCGTGCCGAGCAGCCAGGGACCGAACAGCCGTTCAGCCGAGCGGAAGACGGAGTTGTGGAGACGCACCAGCATGTCGCGGTCCTCGGGTCTTTGGTGATGGTCGGGCGGTGCCGCACCGGTCGCGCGGTCGTCGGACGCGCGGTCGTCGGTCGCGCGGTCGTCGGACGCGCGGTCGTCGGTCGCGCGGTCGTCGGTCGCGCGGTGGCGGATCGCGCGGTGGTGGATCGCGCGGTGGTGGATCGCGCGGTCGTGGATCGCGCGGTGGTGGATCGAGCGGTCATGGCCGGTCGGCGAAGGCGCCGGCGGCGAGGAGGGCGGCCAGCGTCTCGGCGAGGGCGAGGCCCTCGACCGCCGCGGCCTGCGCGAGCGGTTCGCCCGCCATGAGCGCCGCGGCGAAGGTGGCGCCGGCGGGGTCGAGCGGGGCGACGTGGACCTCCATCGCCGGCCGGGTGACGAGGGCGGCAGCGGCGCTGCACGGGCTCCCCGCACGCCATGCGCCGTGACCGCCGCCCGGCGTCGCGACGAGGCGGGCCGCGGGGTGCGGCGCGAGGGTCAGGGCAGCCAGCGCGGCCGGCGCCAGGGCGAGGCGCTCGGGCCGCAGCGCGGCGGCGTCGGCGGCGTGGAAGGCGGCGACGCGCGCATACTCGAGTCGCGCGCATTCGCCGACGTGCGCGGCGAGGTGGCCGGGGCGCATGAGGAAATCGGCGAACGCGTCGCCATAACGGAGCAGCACCGGGCTGCGCGGCCTGTGCGCGGCGGCGTAGGCGATCGCGGCGCCGCGGAAGTCGTCCGCGCCCATCAGCCGGCGTGTCTGCGGGAAGGTCGCTGCCAGGGCTTCGGCGAGCGAGTGGGCGACGTTGTTGCGGTAAACGGCGAAGCGGTCGCCGGCCGGGCACCCGTGCCCGTCGACCAGCCCCGCGACGGGGCCGCCGCGACGGGCGAGCGCGGCGACGAAGCCGGCTTCGGTGGCTGCGTCCGGCGCCGCTACGGTCTCGAAGATCTCCCTGTCAGTCGACATCGGCCCGCGCGTCGGATGCATCGGCGAGGGCGGCGGCCATCGTCCGGTCCGCCTTGGCCGCCTCCGCGGCGAGCACCGGGAAGGACGGCACGGCATTGTCCCACTCGATCAACGTCGGCACCGGGCGGCCCATCCGGGCGATGAGCGCGCGGTAGAGCGCCCAGACCGACGGGCCGACCTCGCGGTCGTGCGCGTCGATCAGGAGGGGGGCGCCGGCGGCGTCGACCTCCTCGGCGTGCCCGGCGAGGTGGATCTCGCCGACCGCCTCCAGCGGAAAGGCGTCGAGATAGGCCTCGGCCGGCGTCCCGAGATTGACCGCCGACACCACCACGTTGTTGACGTCGAGGATCAGGCCGCACCCAGTCGCCGCGACGATCCGACGGATGAACGTCACCTCGTCCATCGTCGAGGCCTCGAAGGCGGCGTAGCTCGACGGGTTCTCGAGCAGCATCGGCCGGCCGAGCGCTTCCTGCACCTGGTCGATATGGGCGACCACGCGGGCGAGCGCCGCCTCGGTATAGGGAACCGGCAGGAGGTCGTTGAAGTAGGCGCCCTCGTGGGTGGACCAGGCGAGGTGTTCGGAGACGAGGCCGGTGTCGTAGCGCGCGGCGAGGGCGGCGAGGCGGGCGAGGTGCGCCGCGTCGAGCGGGCCTTCGCCGCCGATCGACAGGCCGACGCCGTGGAGCGACACCGGCAGCTTCTCGCGGACGGCGGCGAGGGCGCGGTGCGGCGGGCCACCCTCGCCCATATAGTTCTCGGCGTGGACCTCGACGAAGCCGACCGCGGTGGGATCGGCGAGGAGCGCGTCGGCGTGGGCGAGCTTGAAGCCGATGCCGGCGCGGGCGGGGATCGTGGCGTCGATGATGTCCATGGCACCTCCGGCCGTGCCGCCTCCGGCGAGGCGGCACGGCGTGAAACGAGACCGGCGTCAGGCGGGCTGGGCGACCGGCTTCAGCTTGGCGGCGTCGGTGCCGTCGGGGAGGTCGCGCGCCAGGCCTTCGAACCCGCCGGCGTCGAGTTCGGCCTTGGTGGCGCCGGCGCGCCCGCCCGGCAACTCGGTGTCGGCGCAGGTGCCCGCCGGCACCAGGGTCCAGGCGTTACCCTGGTAGTCGACCGTGGAGGTTCCCGCGCACGTCGTGCCGGGGCCGGCCGCGCAGTCGTTCTCGCCGGCCAGCGACACGCCGAAGCACTTCTCCTTGGCTTGGGCCAGCCCCGGGGCCGCGGCCATCGACGCGGCGGCGGCCACGGCACCGGCGAGCGCGGCGTAGGATATCGTCTTGCTCATGCGATCGTCTCCTGATGGCGCGGTGATGTTTTTTGATGGACGCGCCTTGCACCCAACGTGGTGGAGGGGGGTGCTCACGCCCTATTCAACATGCCGCGAGCATACCGTGGGTTGGCGTGATCGTGCCATGAAGCGGGCAGGGCGCGGCGACCGGCGGTATTATCCGGCGGCGCCGGCAGCGGCGGCGCTGGTCTGGCGCTCGCGGGCCGCGCGGCGCAAACTGTCGGCGAAGGCGGCGGCGTCGGGCGACAACGTGTCGCCCGCGCGCGTGGTGAGACCGATGGGGCCGAGGGTCGACGCGGTGTCGAGCGGGAGGGCGGCGAACTCGCCTGCCGCGAGTTCGGGCGCGACGACGTTGGACGAGATGATCCACACCGCCGAGTAGCGTCGCAGGAAGGCGCGGCCGAAGCTGTCGGACACAGTCTCGATCACGTGGCGCGGGCGCGGCAGGCCAAGCTCCATGAAGAGGCGGTCGACGACCGGGCGGATGATGCTCCCCGCCGGCGGCAGGAGGGTGACGACGTCGCCGAGGGCCTCGCGCGGGGCGGTCCGGAAGCGCTCCACGTCGCGCGCGGCGACGACGAAGACGACCGAATCGTGCGACAGCGGCTCGAACGCGAGGCTTACCATGTCCTCCGGCGCCGGCAGGCGGCCGACCACGAGGTCGAGCCCGCCGCGGCGCAGCCGGTCGATCAGCATGTCCTGTTCGCCCGACGCGATCGACAGCCGCGCCGACGGGTTGAGCCGCAGGTAGCGCCACGCCGCGTCCGGCACCAGCGCGGTCGCCACCGTCGGCAGCGCGCCGACGCGCACCGGCGCGGCGTCCCGCTCGCCGGCCACCGCCGCCACCCCGCCGCGCATCGCGTCGAGACCGGCGATGGCGTGGCGCAGGAAGACCTCGCCCCCCGCCGTCAGCCGCACGCCGCGCCCGAAGCGCTCGACCAGCGGTGCGCCGCACGTCGCTTCCAGTTCGCGCAGGGTGCGGCTGACGGCGGGCTGGGTGAGGTTGAGCCATTCGGCCGCCCGGCTGACGCTGCCGAGACGGGCGGTCTCGACGAAGACTTCCAGGTGGCGCAGGCGCAGGCGGCTGGGTGAATTCATACCATTATTGTTATGGATCCGGCTCAGAATGTCATTTCCTATCTGCGGGCGATGATGGCAATCTCGCCAACGCGTTGGGAGGAAACATGCGCTTCATAAAAACCAACGGCGCGACGCTTCACGTGGACCACCGGCCCGCGGAGGCCGGATCGCCGACGATCGCGTTCTCGAACTCGCTGGGAACGGACATGCGCATCTGGGACGGCGTCGTCGCCGCGCTGCCGGCCGCATGGGGCATCCTGCGGTACGACACGCGCGGGCAAGGGCTGTCCACGCTCTCGCCCTCCGGCGACGTCGCGACCAACGCGGACGACCTCGCCGGCCTGTGCGACGCCTTGAAGCTCGACAAGGTCGTGCCGTGCGGTCTGTCCATCGGCGGGCTCATCGTCCTGAAGTTCGCGCTCGACCATCCGGACCGGGTGGCGGGGCTGATCCTCACCTGCTCCGGCGCGCGCATCGGCGCCCGGCACGATTGGGAGGCCCGCATCGCCACCGTGCGCTCGCAGGGGCTCGCGGTGCTGGGCGAGGCGACGATGGAGCGTTGGTTCTCGCCCGCCTTCCGCGCCGGCGCCGCCGACGTGATCGACGGGATGCGCGCGATGCTGGAGCGCCAGCCCGTCGCCGGCTATGCGTCGCTCTGCGCGCTCCTACGCGACACCGACCTCACGGCCGAGACCGGCCGCATCGCGGTGCCGACGCTGGGGATCGCCGGCAGCCTCGACCAGGCGACCCCGCCCGATCTGCTGAAGGAAACCGTCGCGGGCATCGCCGACGGCACATACGTCGAGCTCGAGGGGCTGGCACACATCCCGTGCGTCGAGGATCCGGACCGGCTCGCCGGGGCGATCGCGCGCTTCATCGCCGAGAAGGGGATCGCCGGTGCCTGACGACATCTACGAGACCGGCCTCGCCACCCGCCGCAAGGTGCTGGGGGAGGCGCACGTCGATCGTGCCTCCGCCGGCATCACCGCCTTCGACGAGACCTTCCAGCGGATGATCACCGAGGCGGCTTGGGGCCGCACGTGGTCCTCCGGGGGCCTGCCGATGCGCGAGCGCTCGATGATCACGCTGGCGCTGCTCGCCGCGCTCGGCCACTGGGACGAGTTCCAGATGCACCTGCGCGCCACCCGCAACACCGGCGCCAGCGAAAAGGACATCGCCGAGGTGCTGATGCATGTCGCCATCTATGCCGGCGTGCCGGCCGCCAATCACGCGATCAAGCTCGCCAAGGCGACGCTGAACGCGGACACCGAAGCCTGACCGTCATGCGAAATTATACCGAAGCCAAGCCCTTCGTCCCCCGCGATCTCGACGCGCATCCGCCGTCCTACGCGCCCGGATACAAGACGAGCGTGCTGCGTTCGCCGCGGCTGGCGCTGGTCTCGTTCACCAACTCGCTGACCGAGGCGACCGGGCCGGTCTTCGGCCACGCCACGCTCGGCCCCGACGACCATGACCTCGCGGTCAACTACGCCGCGCCCGGCGAAAGCGCGATCGGCGAGCGCATCATCGTGCACGGCCGGGTCGTCGACGGGGACGGCAAGGCGGTGCCGGGGGCGCTGCTGGAAGTGTGGCAGGCCAACGCCGGCGGGCGCTACCGCCACATCCGCGACGGCTACCTCGCCCCGCTCGATCCCAACTTCGGCGGGTGCGGGCGCGTCATCACCGACGAGAACGGCTACTACTGGTACCGCACCGTGCGGCCGGGCGCCTATCCGTGGCCCAACCGCGCCAACGACTGGCGTCCCGCGCACATCCACTTCTCGGTGTTCGGCTCTGGGTTCGCGCAGCGGCTCATCTCGCAGCTCTATTTCGAGGGCGACCCGATGATCGCGCAGTGCCCCATCGTCGGCACACTGCCCGACCCGGAGGCGGCCGACCTGTTGACCGCGACGCTCGACATGGACAACACCGTCCCGTTCGACGCGCGCGCCTACCGGTTCGACATCGTCCTGCGCGGTCGCCGCTCCACACCGTTCGAAAACAAGCTGGAGGGGAATTGATGGCGAGGCTGCGCGAGACCCCGTCGCAGACGGCCGGCCCCTACGTCCACATCGGCGCGGTGCCGACCTTCGCGGGCCTCGACGGCGTCTATCCGCAGGATCTGGGATCCGGCCCGCTCTATGAAGACGGCGCCAAAGGCGAGCGGATCACCATCCGCGGCCGCGTCATCGACGGGACGGGCACGCCGCTGCTCGACGGCATCGTCGAGATCTGGCAGGCCGACGCGGACGGGCTCTACAACTCGCCGATGGAGCCGCGCGGGCCGGCCGACCCGAAGTTCAAGGGCTGGGGCCGCGCCGCGACCATGGGGACCGACGGGGTCTTCACGTTCGAGACGATCAAGCCCGGACGCGTGCCGTGGCCGGACGGGCGCGTCCAGGCCCCCCACGTCGCGCTGTGGATCGTCGCGCGCGGCATCAACATCGGCCTGCACACCCGCATGTATTTTCCCGACGAGGCGGAGGCGAACGCCAACGACCCGGTGCTCGGCCGGATCGAGCAGAAGGTGCGCCGCGACACCCTGGTCGCCGAACGGCGCGACGGGGTCTATGTGTTCGACATCCACCTGCAAGGGGAAGCCGAAACCGTGTTCCTGGATATCTGATGTCGATCAGCGTCTTCCAAGACCCGCTGCTGAAGGGCCTCTTCGGCGACCCGGAGGTGGCGGCCGCGTTCGATGCCGAGGCGACGCTGGCGCGCTACAACCTCGTCGAGATGGCGCTGGCCCGCGGGGCCGAATCGGTCGGGCTGGTGCCGAAGGGGGCGGCCGACGCGATCTGCGCCATGCTGGAGCGCTTCCGGCCCGACATGGCCGACCTCGCCGCGGGGACGGTCAAGGACGGGATCCCGCTGCCGCGCTATGTCGCCCAGATCAAGGCCGCCGCCGGCGAGAACGCGCGCTATGTCCACCTCGGCTCCACCAGCCAGGACATCATGGACACCGCGCTGGCGCTGACCCTCGTCGAGGTGAACAACCTCTTCGACGCGCGGCTGATCGATATCCTCTCCAAGCTGCAGGCGCTGGCGCGGGCGCACGGCTCGCGCTCGATGATGGGGCGCACGCGCATGCAGGCGGCCCTGTCGATCACCGTGGCGGACCGGCTGCGCGAGTGGTCGCTGCCGCTGGAGCGCCAACGCGAGCGGCTGGTCCGCCTGCGGCCACGCCTCGAGATCGTGCAGTTCGGCGGCCCGGTCGGCACGCGGCGCGGCTGGAACGGGCACGGCGACGCGATCGCGACGCACATGGCCGGCACGCTCGGTCTCGCGGACCCCGGCGCGGCCTGGCACACCGCGCGCGACGGCCTCGGCGCCTACGTCGGCTGGCTGACGCAGATTTCGGCGGCGCTCGGCAAGATCGGCGAGGACGTCTTCCTCATGGCGCAGCAGGGGATCGGCGAGATCCGCCTCGCCGGCGGCGGCGCCTCCTCGGCGATGGCGCACAAGAAGAACCCGATCGACGGCGAGCTTCTCGTCACGCTCGCCCGGTTCAATGCCGCGCAGCTCGGCGGCTTCGCGCAGTCGCTGATGCACGAGCAGGAGCGTTCGGGCGTCTCCTGGGCGCTGGAGTGGATGATTTTGCCGCAGATGTGCGCCGCGACGGGGGCGTCGCTGCTCACCGGATCGCGGCTCCTCTCGGCGATCGAGCAGATGGGTGCGCCGGAGGGCACCGTGCTCGACGGGGCGACCTGAACGACAAGACCCATAACAACGAAACGGGAGGACGATTATGAAGACCACACTCATCGCGGCCGCCGCCGCTCTCGTCGGCGTGGCGCTCGCGACGCCCGCCTCGGCGCAGGAGGTGACGCTCACGCTTCACCATCTCCTCGGCCCCAAGGCACCGGCCCACTCGCAGATGCTGGTTCCCTGGGCCGAACGGATCGAGAAGGCCTCCGACGGGCGCATCAAGATCGAGATCTATCCGGCGATGTCGCTCGGCGGCACGCCGCCCCAGCTGATCCGCCAGGTGCGCGACGGCGTCGTCGACATCATCTGGACCGTGAACGGCTACACGCCGGGCCTCTTCCCGCGCTCGGAGGTGTTCGAGCTGCCGACGGTCTTCACCAACGACGTGAAGGCCACCAACCTCGCCATGCGTGACCTCTTCGAGGAGGACCTGTCGCAGGACTACGAGGGCATGCACGTCCTGTGGAACCACGTCCACGCCGGGCAGGCGCTGCAGATGCGCGACAAGCTGGCCCGCTCGCCGGCCGACACCGCCGGGCTGAAGCTGCGCGTGCCGGGGCCGACGGGGACCACCGTCGTCGAGGCGTTGGGCGCGACGCCGGTCAACATGCCGGTGCCCGACCTGCCGCAGTCGCTGTCCACCGGCGCGGTCGACGGGGCGCTGATCCCCTGGGAGATCATCCTGCCGCTGCAACTCCAAGAGGTGACGCAGTACGACATCGAAGGGCCGGACATGGAGCGCTTCGGCACCACCGTGTTCCAGGTCTCGATGAACCAGGACCGCTGGGATTCGCTCCCCGACGATCTGAAGCAGGTCTTCATCGACAACACCGGGCCGGACTGGCTCGCCGAAGTCGCCGACGTGTGGGTCAACGCCGACAAGAAGGCGATCGGCGTCGCGGTCGAATCGGGCAACGAGCACGTGGTGCTGACGCGCGAGGAGATGGACGCCTTCAATGAGGCGATGAAGCCGGTGGTCGACCAGTGGATCGCCGCGCATCCCGACTTCGACGCCGCGGGCCTCGTCGAGAAGGCGCGCGAGGCGATCGCGGCGCACGCGTCCGGGTCGTAGGCGCCCCTTGCGCACCACCTTCCATGGGTCGGGCGAGCCTCGCCCGACCGGCGGGGCCGGGCGCCTGGCGCGCGTGGCCGCCTCGGCGATCCGCCTGTGGGCGATCCTGGGCGGCCTCGGCGCCACCGCGCTCGCCCTCATGACGGCCGCGAGCGCGGTCTCGAACCTCGTGTTCGCGGCACCCTTCGCGGCCGATCACGAACTCATCAAGCACGTCATCGCCGTCGTCATCTTCATGTTCCTGCCCTACTGCCAGCTCGCCGGCGCCAACGTCACGGTCGACATCTTCACCGAGGGGATGGGCGCGCGGACCAAGGCGCTGATGGCCGCGTTCGCCGCGCTGATCGCCATCGCCTTCGCGGCGGTGCTGTCGCGCCAGATGTATCTGGGCCTTCTCGACTACCGCCAATATGTCGAGATCACGCCGGTGCTGAAGCTGCCGCTCTGGACGGCCTTTCCGCCGATCCTCGTCTCGCTGGCGCTGCTTGTCGTCGCCGCGGTGCTGACGCTGGTGGACGCGCTCCGCGCCATGCGCGGCCTGCCGACCTGGTTCGGCGAGGCGGGCGAGGCCGCGGCCGCGGAGGACGGCGTCTGATGGACAATCTCGTCCTCGGGTTCGGCGGCCTCGGCGCGCTGTTCCTGCTCATCGCGATCCGCGTTCCGATCGCCTACTCGATGATCCTCGTCGGCCTGGTGGGAACGGTGCTCGCCATGCCGCGGGCCGAGATCGGGCTGCGGATCGTCCTCAACCAGCTCAAGGACCTGGGCTACGCGCAGTTCTCCAACTACGACCTGTCGGTGCTGCCGATGTTCATCCTCATGGGTGGGCTCGCCTCGCGCACCGGGCTGTCGCGCGATCTCTTCCGCGCCGCCAACGCGTGGCTGGGGCGTATGCGCGGGGGCGTGGCGATGGCCGCGCTGGTCGGCTGCGCGGGGTTCGGCGCGCTGTGCGGCTCGTCGACGGCGACAGCCTCCACCATGGGCCAGGTCGCGCTGCCGGAGCTGAAGCGCTACAAGTTCTCCAACGCGCTGGCGACCGGGACCGTCGCCGCCGGCGGCACGCTGGGGATCCTCATCCCGCCGTCGGTGGTGCTGATCGTCTACGCCATCATCGTCGAGGCCAACATCGTGACGATGTTCGCCGCGGCGCTCATTCCGGGCCTCCTGGCGCTCGTCCTCTTCATGGTGACGGTGGCGATCTACGTGCGCGTCTTCCCCGGCTCGGGGCCGGAGGGGGAGAAGGTCCCGCGGCACGAGCTGGTGGCTGCGACGCTCGGCGTGATCCCGGTGGTGGTGATCTTCGGCATCGTCATAGGCGGCATCTATGCCGGCATCTACAACCCGACGCCCGCGGCCGCGATCGGCGTCGTCCTGGTGGCGCTCTACGGCATCGTCCACGCCGGCCTCTCCTGGCGCGCCTTCGTCGACGCGCTGCTGGAAACCGCGCGCACCACCGGGATGATCTACCTCATCCTCTTCGGCGCCGAGCTCTTGAAGATCTTCATGGCCCGGGCCGGGGTGCCGCAGGCGGCGGCCGACTACCTGATGAATTCGGGGATGGGGCCGTACGAGATCCTCACCCTCGTCATCGTCGCCTTCCTGATCTTCGGCTGCCTGATGGACTCGCTGTCGATGGTCATTCTGGCGATCCCGTTCTTCTGGCCGGTGATCGCCGGGCTCGACTTCGGCCTCACGCCCTACGACACCAAGATATGGTTCGGCATCGTCATCCTGATCGTGGTCGAGCTGGGGCTGATCACGCCGCCGGTCGGCCTCAACGTCTTCATCATCAACCAGATCGCGAAGGATGTGCCGATGCGCCAGACCTTCGCGGGCGTCATGCCCTTCTTCGCCACGGAGATCGTGCGGGTGGTGCTTCTGGTCGCGTTTCCGGCGATCACGCTGCTCCTGCCGCGTCTCCTATCGAACTAGCAGAGTGGAACCCATGCCCACGCCACCTTATCGCGCCGACCATGTCGGCAGTCTCCTGCGCCCCAAGCCGGTCCAGGACGCGCGCAAACGTGTCGCCGAGGCCCCGAGCGCGGAGGCCAAGGCCGAGCTGAAGGCGGCCGAGGACGCCGCCATCGTCGACCTCGTCAAGATGCAGGAAGACGTCGGCCTGCTGGCCGTGACCGACGGCGAGTGCCGCCGCTCGTTCTGGCACTTCGACTTCATGGGCGAGCTGACCGGGCTCGACATGGTCTCCTCCGACGAGGGGATCCAGTTCGCCGGGGTGCAGACCAAGGCGATCCGCCCGACGATCACCGGCAAGCTCGACTTCCCGGCCGACCACCCGCACCTTAAGCATTTCGAGTTCGTCGCCGCCAACACCAAGGTGACGCCGAAGATCTCGATCCCCGGCCCGTCGTGCGTCCACTTCCGCACCAACCCGAAGGACATCGGCCCGGCCGAGTACCAGGACGTCGACGCCTTCTGTGCCGACATCGCCGCCACCTACAAGAAGGCCGTCGACGCCTTCTACAAGGCCGGCTGCCGCTACCTCCAGATGGACGACATCTTCTTCGCCTACCTCTGCGATCCGAAGCAGCGCCAGGTCCGTGCCGACATGGGCCAGGACCCGGACATGCTGATCGACAAGTATGCCTGGATGATGCACGAGGCGATCAAGGACCGCCCGGCGGACCTCGTCATCGGCATGCACATGTGCCGCGGCAACTTCAAGTCGACCCACGTCGCCGAGGGCGGCTACGACCCGGCGGCGGACGCGATCTTCAACAAGACCGGCGTCGACATCTTCTTCATGGAGTACGACACCGAGCGCGCCGGCGGGCTGGAGCCGCTGCGCCTCTTGCCGAAGGGCAAGCAGCGCGTGATGCCGGGCTTCATCACCACCAAGACCGGTGCGCTGGAAAGCCTCGACGACCTGAAGGCCAAGTTCGACGAGGCGGGCAAATACGCCGACATCGACCAGCTCGGCATCGCGCCGCAGTGCGGCTTTTCCTCCACCGAGGAGGGCAACAACATCACCCCCGAGGATCAGCGCCGCAAGCTGGAGCTGGTGGTGCAGACCGCCGAGGCGGTGTGGGGCGGCGTCGACGCCTGAGGCGCGGCACGGCCATGTGCGCAACTGCCCGGCGGCCTTGACGCGGTACGGCCGCCGGGCGCCCTATGAACGTCGGCGCGCGTCCTCGCGCGCCGGGCTACGGCAATTCCGGCGCGACCCCGCGCGCCGGGCGGAGGCAACGGCCCGCTGATCGAGAAAGGGCCGGCCCCATGGACTACGATGCGCCGACGCTCGCCTTCGTCGGCCTCGCCTTCTTCGTCTCGGGCGTCGTCAAGGGCGCCACGGGCCTCGGCTACGCGACCTCGTGCATCCCGATGCTGGCGCTGGTGCTGGGCATCAAGACGGCGCTGCCGCTGGTGCTGGCACCGTCGGTGGCGTCGAATTTCACGCTGCTCGTCTCCACCGGGCCGGTCTTGCCCACCATCCGCCGGTTCTGGCCGATGCTGCTGCTGGCGCCGGTCGGGGTCTTCCTCGGCGCGGCGCTGCTGGGCTCGGTGGACGGGGCGACGGCGGGCGCGGCCCTCGGCGCCGCGCTGATCGCCTGGTGTGCGTTCTCCTTCCGGCGGATGGACTGGCGCCTGCCGCCGCAACTGGAGCGTCCGCTCGCCCCCGCGGTCGGTTTCTCAACCGGCCTCGTCAACGGGCTGACGGGAAGCCAGGTGATGCCGCTGGCGCCGTTCGTGATGGCGCTCGGCCTCGCCCCGGCGATGCTGATCCAGGTGATGAACCTCTCGTTCACGATCTCCAGCGCGGCGATGGCGACGGCGCTCACGCGCATCGGCCTGATGACGGTGCCCGCCGCGGCCGTCTCGCTGGCGGGGGTGGCGCTGTCGGTCGGCGGGGTGCGGCTCGGCTCGCGCGTGCGCCGGCGGCTGCCGGAGACGACCTTCCGCCGCGCCATCCTCGTGGTGCTGACGGTCGCGGGCGCGGCGCTCATCGTCAAGGGCCTCTGGTCGTGACGGGTAAGGGCGTGACGGGTGGAAGCGTAACGGGCGCAGGGATGACGGGTGCGGGCATGACGCGCGCGGGACGCTGCACGCGGAACGGCCCAGCTCGGGCCGCGGGGCACGGCTGAGCTCGTGGAGCCGCTCCTCGTCCTCGTCGCCCTCGTCTCGGCGTTCTTCTTCGCGCTGTCGTTGGTGCTGACCCCGTTCGCGCTGCGCGGCGCCGGGCCGCTGGTGGGCGGCAGCATCAGCGTGCCGACCTCGGCGATCCTCTTCCTGGCGCTCTCCCCGTTGACGGTCGACTGGTCGGCCTGGGCGATGCCGGGGGCGGCGATCTTCGTCGCCACCGGGGCGCTTTTCCCCGCGGCGGTGACCTTGCTCTCCTTCGCCAGCAACCGGCACAACGGCCCGAACCTCACCGGAGCGATGGGCAACCTCTCGCCGATCTTCGCCATCGCCATCGCGGCGGTGATCTTCGGCGACGTGCCGCGCCTGACGCAGATCGTGGGCATCGTCGCTCTGATCGGCGGGCTGACGTTGCTGGCGCTGGAGCGCTCGCGCGCGGTGCCGCGGGCCGCGCTCCTGTTCCTGGCGCTGCCCGTTCTCTCGGCGATGATCCGGGGCGGGGTGCAGCCGTCGATCAAGCTCGGCATGGAGAGTTGGCCCGACCCGTTCGCGGCGGTCACCATCGGCTACGTCATGTCGGCGCTGGTGCTGTGGGGCGTGCGCCTCGGCGTGGCGCCGCGCGGGGTGGCGGTGGGGCGCGGGGCGCTGTGGTACGTGCCGGTGGGGCTGTGCAACGGCGCGGCGGTTCTGCTCCTCTACAATGCGCTGTCCCTGGGGCCGGTGACGATGGTCGCGCCCATCGTCGCCACCTATCCGATCTTCACCCTGGTTCTGGACCGCCTGATCCACCGCGGCCGGCCGCTCACGCTCGCGACCGTCGCCGGTGTCGCCATTTCGGTCTGCGGCATCGCCGTGGTGCTCGCGACGTGACGCCGCGGGCCGTTCAAGCCTTGGCGATGAAGAATGCCAGCGTGGCGTCAGCCTCGGTCGTTTCCAAGAGGGTGTGGCCGTCCTCGCGGCAGAAGTTGGCAACGTCGAGGCGTGAGAGCGGGTCGTCGCTCAACAGGCGCAGAACGGCGCCGCTGGGGAGAGGCTTCAGCCGTTTGCGGGCCTTCAGCACGGGGATGGGGCAACGCTGGCCGCGCGTGTCGCAGTCTGCGTCGAAGGGGGGAGGGTCGGCCATCGTCTCGCTCCTTGGACCCCTTGCCGCCGGGCGGGGTGGGGTGGTTGCCACCCGGGGGCCGATCGCTTCATATCTCAGCGCGAAGGGAGACGTCATGGCAACCACGCGCTGGGCCGCAACATGAGCGAGGGGCTGACCGCACCGGGGCTGGTCGTGGCGCCCGATCCCGCCGACCCGCGCCTGACCCGTACGATCGCGGCGACCGACGAGACCGGCACGCGGCGCGAGATCCGCGTCGTCGAGGAACGGCCGCTGACGATCTTCCTCAACGGCCGCGAGATCGTCACCACGATGACGATCGGCGATTACCCCCGATATCTGGCGCTGGGCTTCCTCAAGAACCAGGGGATGCTACGGGAGGGCGAGAGCGTCACCGGCGTCGACTTCGACGAAGAGCTGGAGACCGTCGTCGTGCGCACCGACGCGCCGACCGATTTCGAGGAGAAGCTGGCCAAGAAGACGCGCACCTCCGGATGCGCCGTCGGCACCGTCTTTGGCGACATGATGGAGGGGCTCGAGGGGCTGACCCTGCCGGCGACGCCGGTGCGCACCTCCTGGCTCTACGCGCTGGCGCGGCAGATCAACACGATGCCGAGCCTCTATCTGGAGGCGGGCGCGATCCACGGCACGGTGCTGTGCGCGCAGGATCGGCCGCTCGTCTACATGGAGGACGTCGGCCGCCACAACGCGGTGGACAAGATCGCC
The DNA here is from genome assembly GCF_022865125.1 of Acuticoccus sp. I52.16.1. Lineage (NCBI taxonomy): Bacteria > Pseudomonadati > Pseudomonadota > Alphaproteobacteria > Hyphomicrobiales > Amorphaceae > Acuticoccus > Acuticoccus sp. I52.16.1. The sequence goes on from NZ_CP094828.1 coordinate 4,877,351, forward strand.
GGCTACATGGTGGCCGAAGGGATAAAGGCGGCCGACAAGATCCTCTACACCACCGGCCGGCTGACCTCGGAGATGGTCATCAAGACCGCGCTCATGGGGATCCCGGTGCTCGCCTCGCGCTCCGGCTTCACCGCCTGGGGCGTCGAGATCGCGGGCGAAGTGGGGCTGACGCTGATCGGGCGGATGCGCGGCGAGCGGTTCATGTGCGTCTCGGGCGAGGCGCGGCTGGTGCGTGACGCCGATCCCGCGCACGCCGGCGCGGAGGAGGCGCGGCATCGTCGCAAGGGGGCGCGCGATTAACGTTCCGGGTGTTATTCTGGCCGGCGGCCTCTCGCGCCGCATGGGCGGCGGCAACAAGTGGCAGCGTCCGCTCGGCGGCCGGCCGGTGATCGCACGCGTGATCGAGCGGCTGGGCCCGCAGGTGGGCGCGATCGCGCTCAACGCCAACGTCGCGCCCGGCGAGGCGGGGGTCGACCTGCCCCTCGTCGCCGACCGGGTGGCCGATCGGCCGGGTCCGCTCGCCGGCATCCTGGCGGCGATGGAGTGGGCGGCGGGCGAGGGCGCGACGCGGGTCGTCACCGTCGCTGCCGACACGCCCTTCTTCCCCATGGACCTCGTCGCCCGCCTGGTGGCGGCGGCGGATGCGGCCGGCGCACCGATCGCCCTGGCGGCGACGCACGCCGACGGCCGGCGTCATCCCACCTTCGGCCTCTGGTCGGTCGACCTCGCGGCGGACCTCGCGGCGGCGCTGGAGGAGGGCACGCGCAAGATCGTCGTGTGGACGGACGCACACGGGGCGGTCAGCGCGATGTTCGACGGCGACCCCTTCTTCAACCTCAATACCCCGGACGACTTCGCGCAGGCGGAGGCGATGGTGGCCGGCGAGCGCGCCTCATGAAGGTGTTCGGCGTGGTCGGCTGGAAGAACGCCGGCAAGACGACGCTGGTGGAACGCCTGGTGACGGAGATCGCCGGGCGGGGCCTCACCGTGTCGACCATCAAGCGGGCGCACCACCGGGTCGACGTCGACCAGGAGGGGACCGACTCGTGGCGCCACCGCCAGGCGGGAGCGCGCGAGGTGATGCTCGCCTCCAGCCGCCGCTGGGCGCTGATGCACGAGCTGCGCGAGGAGGCCGAGCCGTCGCTCGACATGCTGCTGGGGCAGATGAGCGCGGTGGACCTCGTGATCGTCGAGGGCTTCAAGCGGGGCGGGCATGCCAAGGTGGAGATCCACCGGGTGGCGAGCGGCGGGCCGCTGCTGGCGCAGCAGGACGAGACCGTGCGCGCCGTCGTCACGGACGCCGCGTTGACGGGCCTCGCCCGCCCGCTCCTGGGGCTCGACGACATCGCCGGCATCGCCGACTTCATCCTCGCCGACGTCGGCCTCGCCCGGGTGGAGGCGGCGCGGTGAGCGGGCGGCTGCCGCACGACTGCTTCGCCCTGCCGCCGGGGATCGACTGGACGCCGGTCGACGTCGCGCTGGAGCGGCTGCGCACCCGCCTCGCACCGGTAACGGGCACGGAGCGGGTGTCACTCGCCCAGGCCGCCGGCCGCTTCCTCGCCGAGGACGTCGGCGCGCGGCGCGCCAACCCTGCCGCCGGCAACTCCGCGGTCGACGGCTACGGTTTCGCGCGTGCCGCCGCCACGCCGACGATGCGACTGGTCGCCGGCCGCGCCGCTGCCGGCCGGCCCTTCGCCGGCGCGGTTCCGGCAGGGGCCGCCGTGCGCATCCTCACCGGGGCGGCGCTGCCGGAGGGGGTCGACACCGTCGCCATGCAGGAGGACGCATCGATCGACGGCGCGGCACTGACGCTGGCGGCGCTCCCCAAGGCCGGGGCCAACACGCGCCGCGCCGGCGAGGATGCGGCACAGGGGCAGACCATCCTCACCGCCGGCGCACGGCTGCGGCCGCAGGACTTGGCGCTGCTGGCAGCGTGCGGGCACGACGGGGCGCCGGTGCGCGCGCGCCTGCGCGTCGGCGTCCTGTCGACGGGAGACGAGATCGAGGCGCCAGGCGCGCCGGCGGCCGAGCACCAGGTCTACGACGCCAACCGCCCGATGCTCCTCGCCCAGATCGCCGCCTGGGGCTTCGAGGCGGTGGACCTCGGCCACGCCGCCGACGCGCCGGTGGTGGTGCGCGAGCGGCTCGACGCGGGGGCCGCGGCGGCGGATGTGATCCTGACGTCCGGCGGCGCGTCGACGGGCGACGAGGACCACGTGGCGGCGCTCCTGAAGGCGGAGGGCTTGTTGGCGGTGTGGCGCATCGCTGTGAAGCCCGGGCGCCCGCTGGCGATGGCGCTGTGGCGCGGGGTGCCGGTGTTCGGCCTGCCGGGCAACCCGGTCGCGGCGTTCGTGTGTACGCTGGTCTTCGGGGCTCCGGCCTTGCGGGTGCTGGCGGGCGGCGAGTGGCGCCTGCCGCGCGGCTGGATGGTGCCGGCCGGCTTCGCCAAGGACAAGAAGCGCGGCCGGCGGGAGTACCTGCGCGCGCGCCTCGGCACGGAGGGCACGGCCGAGGTCTTCCGCTCGGAAGGCTCGGGCCTCATCAGCGGCCTCACATGGTCCGACGGGCTGGTCGAGCTTCCCGACGAGGGCATGTCGATCCAGCCCGGCACCCCGGTGCGCTACATCCCCTATACCGCGTTCGCGCCCTGATGGCCGATCCACGCCGGCTTCCGAAGGACCGGGGGAGGGACGCGCCCGCACCCCGGCCCGGCGCGCGACCAGACGAACGCCGCGCACCGCGAGCCGATCGCTCGCGGACCCGCGGGGCGGAAGGCCACGGCCGGAGTGAAGCGCGGGGAGGGTATGCGCGGTCGCGCGACGCCATGCCGGGCCGGACCGCACTGCCCGCCGCCCGATGCCGGCCCCGCCCAACACGAGGCACCATGGCACGATGAGCGATCACATCTCCCACGAGGCGGGCGGCTGGCGCGAGGCGGTGGCGGTCTACACCAGCCGGCGGCAGCTCGTCATCTTCCTGATGGGGTTCTCCAGCGGGCTGCCCCTGCTGCTGGGCTTCTCGACACTGTCCTTCTGGCTCCGGGAGGCCGACGTCAGCCTCGCGGCGATCGGCGGCCTCCTCACCGTCGCGACGCCCTACAGCCTGAAGTTCCTGTGGGCACCGCTGCTCGACCATGTGCGGCTGCCGGTTCTGACGCGGTGGCTGGGGCTGCGGCGCAGCTGGCTCCTCGTCGTGCAGCTCCTGTTGATGGGCTCGATCGTCGTGGTGGGGCAGGCCGAGCCGCCCGGCGGGTTGGGCTTCCTCGCCATGGCGGCGCTCGTCATGGCGTTCCTTTCGGCCACGCAGGACATCGTGGTGGACGCCTACCGGATCGAGATCCTCGACGAACACGAGCAGGGCGCGGGCGCGGCGATGACGCAGGCGGGCTATCGCGTCGGCATGCTGGCGTCCGGGGCGGGGGCGCTGGCGCTGGCGGACTTCATGGGTTGGGGCTGGGTCTATGCCATCATGGCGGGGCTCGTCGTCATCGGCATCCTGGGGACGCTGATCGCCGAAGAGCCGGTCAGTCGCCGCCCGGCCGCGCCCGACAAGCCGCTCGCCTTCCTGCGCCACGCGACACTCGATCCGCTGAAGGATTTCGCCACCCGCAAGGGCTGGGTGCTGATCCTCGCCTTCGTCCTTCTCTACAAGTACGGCGACTCGGTCGCGGGGGCGATGGCCAACCCATTCTACGTCGATCTCGGCTTCAGCGGGGTCGAGATCGCCAGCGTCACCAAGGTCTTCGGGGTGGTGATGACGATGGTGGGGGTGTTCTTCGGCGGGGCGCTGGTGGCGCGGCTTGGCATCCTGCCGGCGCTGGCGATCGGCGGTGTGCTGCAGGCGGCGACGAACCTCATCTTCGCCTGGCTCGCCACCTTGGGGCACGACATGACCGCCCTCGCGATCGCCGTCGGTGCGGACAACTTCACCGGCGGGCTCGGATCGGCCGCGTTCGTCGCCTACCTGTCCTCGCTGTGCAATCTGGCCTTCACGGCCACGCAGTACGCGCTGCTGACGTCGCTGATGGCGTTCGGACGCACGATGCTGGCGGCCTCGTCCGGCTGGCTGGCGCAGGGGCTCGGGTGGCCGGGCTTCTTCATGGCGACGGCGCTCCTCGCCATCCCGGCGCTGGTGCTCCTCTACTTCCTGTCACGCCTCTACGCACCGCCGGCGCCGGAGGGGGAGGCGCCCGCCGGCTGACCCGGCGGGCAGGGCGGTCAATCGCCGTAGACGTCGAACTCGAAGTATTTCTTCTGGATCTCGTCGTAGGTGCCGTCCGCGCGGATCGCGGCGATGGCGTCGTTGAACTTGCCGATCAGCTCCGTCTCGCCCTCGCGCACGGCGATGCCGGCGCCCGCGCCGTTGATCTCGGGGTCGAGCGTCAACGTCGTGAGAATCTTGCAGCAGGCGCCGTCTTCCGAGTTCAGCCAGTCGGACAGGACGACGACGTCGTCGATCGCCGCGTCGATGCGACCGGAGGCGAGGTCGAGCTTGTACTCCTCGGGGGTGCCGTAGCGGCGAAGCTCGGTATCGGCGAAGTGCGCCGCGGCATAGTTGGCGTGGGTGGTGGAGGACTGCGCCCCCATGATGATGTCGGCGAGCGCCTCGGGCGTCGCCTCGGTCAGGTCGCTGTCCTTCGGGACTGCGATGGCGGGCGGGGTATTGTAGTACTTGTTGGTGAAGTCCACGACCTCGTCACGCTCGGGCGTGATCGACATGGAGGCGATGATGGCGTCGAACTTGCCGGCGCGCAGTGCGGGGATGATCCCGTCCCAGTCCTGCGCGACAAAGGTACACTCGGCGTTCATCTTGTCGCACAGCGCCTTGGCGATATCGACGTCGAAGCCGATCAGGTTACGGTCGGAATCATAGTAGTTGAACGGGGGGTAGGCCCCCTCGGTCCCGATCTTCAACTGCATCTTGTCTTGGGCGACGGCGGGGCCTGCCAGGGCCAGCGCGCTCATCGCGATCAGGAACTTTCTCATGCGTCCTCTCCTTGAAGCATTGCCGCATCATGGCGGTTGTCGAATTTCATGCAAGCCGCGTGACAACCGTGGGCGGTGAGACGGTGAGGGTCGCCATCATCGGTCGGGGGCCGATCGCGCGATTCGTCGCCGGCCACCTGGCGCCGCCACTGACGCTCGCCCAGTTGCTGCTGCGGCCGGGCGCCGAGGCGCCGCACGACGTGCCGGTGGTGACCGACGCGGCCGACGTCGACGCCGATCTCGTCGCCGACTGCGCCGGGCTGGAAGGTCTGCGCGCCCACGGCCCGGCGCTGCTGGAGGCGGGGCACCGCGTGTTCACGCTGTCGGCGGCGGCCTTCGCGGATCCTGCGCTGGGCGATGCGCTGCGGGCGGCGGCCGAGCGCGGCGGCGGGCGAATCATCCTGGCGGCCGGCGCCATCGGCGCGATCGACACGTTGGCCGCCGCGAAGGTGGGTGGGTTGAGCGCGGTGCGCTATACTGGCCGCAAGCCCCCCGCGGGCTGGGCGGGAACGCCGGCGGAGGCGCACGACCTCGCCAACCTCACCGGGCCGCTGGTACACTTCGAGGGGACGGCGCGCGAGGCCGCGCTCGCCTATCCGAAGAACGCCAACGTCGCGGCGACGGCGGCGCTCGCCGGCATCGGCTTCGAGGGGACGACGGTCCGGCTGATCGCCGACCCCGGCGTCGAGGCCAACACGCATACGCTGGAGGCCGAGGGCGCGTTCGGGCGCTTCACGGCGACGTTCGAGGCGGCGCCGCTGCCGGGCAACCCGCGCTCGTCGGCGCTGGCGGCGATGAGCCTGGTGCGCGCGCTCGGCGCCCACGTCGCCGCGCTCAGCATCGTTTGACGCGCGATGTCACAGAATGTGGACAATGATCATCTAATTGTTCGAGCACATCGGCTTGGAGCGCTTGACTGAGGGGCTGCGAGGCCGTACATGCACGCGTCCTAAGTCCAGTTCCCGCATGCGCTGCGCCACATGGCGACGCCGCGCAGGGCGGGCAATTGCGCGTGGCGTGGGCCGAACGAGAGGGAATATGTTCGCGGTAATCAAGACCGGCGGCAAGCAGTATAAAGTGTCGCCCGGGGACGAGCTCAAGGTCGAGACCGTCGAGGGGTCGGCTGGTGATTCGATCTCCTTTGACGACGTCCTCATGGTCGGTGACGGCGACAATCTCAACGTCGGCGCACCGCATGTTTCGGGTGCGTCGGTGAAGGCGGAGATCGTCGATCACGTCCGTACCCGGAAGATCATCATCTTCAAGAAGCGCCGTCGGCAGAATTCCCGTCGTCGCAACGGTCACCGGCAGCCGCTGACGGTGATTCGCATCACCGATATTCAGGCGAGCGCCTGATCGGATCGTTGATTCGGGGCGCGAGCCCCGAGAGTTGTCCTGGAGCGCGAGCTCCTCATAGTTCAAGAGATCGACATGGCTCATAAGAAGGCTGGCGGCTCCTCACGCAATGGTCGTGATACAGCGGGCCGACGCCTCGGGTTCAAGAAGTTCGGCGGTGAAGCCGTGGAACCCGGCAACATCATTGTGCGGCAGCGCGGTACGCGTTGGCACGCGGGCGACAACGTCGGCATGGGCAAGGATCACACCCTGTTCGCCCTGACCGAAGGGTATGTCGCGTTCCGCAAGCGCCTCGGTCGTACGTTCGTATCGGTGACGTCGGCACGCGCGACGGGCGACGTCCCGGCTGCGGCCGAATAAGCGTCGAAGGTACACGAAGCAAAATCGCCGGGACGACGCGACGGGACGCATTTCGCGCCCAGCGCCGCCCCGGACTTTGGGAGCGGTCGCACCGGTTCGGTGGGGCCTGTGCTCCGCGGATCCACGCTCACCGCCCCGCTGGTGCCTGGTGGCGCCGCGAGCTGACGGGCCACCTGCGCCCCCACTTCAGCGGCCACACGCTGCAACGCGACGGCGGGCCGATGGCGAGCGCTTCCACACACATGAGCGACGCCGGCCTCATGCCGCCGCGGCACCACCGCCGACGGCAGGCGCATGTCGCCCGCCCCGAAGCACACCTCGACGCACATGTGACAGCCGCGTCCCCCGCCGTCCGGACCCACGGGCTGGCGGAGAGGCCGGTCGCCCGTCCTGCGCTCTCCACCATTGCGCCCGCGCCCGATTGTCGGGACACGGCGGCACAGGTCGGCGCATCCGCAGACCTCGGCTCAAGCCGCCAGCCTCGCCGACGCGCCCCAGGTGCGGGCCGCGGCCGACTCCGTGTTCGGCAATGTCTGGAGCTGCGGCCACAGCGGAGATTTCGATGCCGGCCTGAAGGGTCGAACGGCTCCGAGGTGGCGCCGGATCGCGACCCGCGGCTCAAGGCGCCCAACGGCGGCCACGAGCACGCTCTCACCTTCAGTCCTTCTCTCGGCCCGCCGACGCGCGACGTGCACCGCCTCGGGAATCACGTCCAATCGTGTTACGCGATGGCCGAACCGAGCCGTTGCCCGAGCGTGTCGCCGCATCCGGCGGACGAACCGGCGCGATCTACCGTGTGTGCCGCCCGGCAGCGCCCCGAAAACCCGCGGTGGGTGGCGGCCAATGCGGCATGCCGCGCCATGCCCGACATCGCGCCGCACCGGCGCCCCCGCAGTCGCCCGCTCGGCGATCATTTCAACTCCTGTGTGCCGCGCGTCCTTCCCAACCGATCCCCGTTGGGCCACAAGACCTCGGCACGGCAATCGGTTCGACGGCCATGAAATTTCTCGATCAAGCCAAAGTCTACATACGCTCGGGCAACGGCGGCAACGGCGCCGTCTCGTTCCGGCGCGAGAAATTCGTCGAGCACGGCGGCCCGGACGGCGGCGACGGCGGACGCGGAGGCGACGTGTGGGTCCAGGCCGTCGAAGGCCTCAATACGCTGATCGACTTCCGCTACCAGCAGCATTTCCGGGCCGGTGCCGGCGAAGGCGGGTCAGGGCGCAACCGCACCGGCGCGAACGGCCAGGACGCGGTGCTGCGTGTCCCGGTCGGCACCGTCGTCCTGTCGGAGGACAAGGAAACGATCCTTGCCGACCTCACCGAGGCCGACCAGCGCGTCTGCCTTCTGCGCGGCGGCAACGGCGGCTTTGGCAACCAGCGCTTCAAGTCCTCCATCAACCAGGCCCCACGCCGCGCCAACCCCGGCCTTCAGGGCGAGGAGCTGGCGATCTGGCTGCGCCTCAAGCTGATCGCCGACGCCGGCCTCGTGGGTCTGCCCAATGCCGGCAAATCCACCTTCCTCTCCGCAGTCTCCGCCGCCAAGCCGAAGGTGGCCGACTACCCGTTCACCACGCTGCATCCCCATCTCGGCATTGCTACCGTGGACAGCCGGCGCCTCGTCGTCGCCGACATTCCGGGGCTGATCGAGGGTGCCAGCGAAGGCATCGGCATCGGTGACCGCTTCCTCGGCCACATCGAGCGCTGCGCCGTGCTCCTGCACCTCGTCGACGGCACGTCGGACGACATCGCCTCCGATTATCTCACGGTGGAGCGCGAACTCGAACTCTACGGCGCCGGTCTGGCGGACAAACCCCGCGTCGTCGTCGTCTCCAAAGCGGACGCCGTCGCCGATCCGGACCAAACCGTAGCGGAGCTGGCCGCGGCGAGTGATCGGCCGGTCCTCCTGATCTCGGCGGCGAGCGGGCAGGGGATGACCGAGGTCCTGCGCGCGCTGGTGCGTATCGTGGCCGACGAACGCGCCGAGGACGAGCCCGAGGACACCACATGGCGGCCCTGACCGCTCCCGAAGCGTCGATCGCCGCCGGCCGTCTCTCCACGGCCCGGCGCATCGTCGTCAAACTCGGGTCGGCGCTGATGGTCGGCAAAGACGGGGTACGGGCCGCATGGCTCGCCACCCTCGCCGCCGACCTCGCCAAATTGCACGCAGCGTCAGACGTCGTCATCGTATCCTCCGGCGCGATCGCCCTGGGGCGAGGGCCCATCGGCTACGGACTGCGCCCGCTGCGTCTGGAGGAGAGCCAGGCCGCCGCTGCTGTCGGGCAGATCGCGCTGGCCGCCGAATGGTCCGCCGCGCTGGCCGCGCAGGGCATGCGCGCCGCGCAGGTCCTGCTGACGCTGCGGGACACCGAGGAGCGCCGCGCCTACCTCAATGCGCGATCGACGATCGCCGAGCTCCTGCGCGCCGGTGTCGTCCCGGTGATCAACGAGAACGACACCATCGCGACCACCGAAATCCGCTACGGCGACAATGATCGCCTGGCGGCGCGCGTCGCCGCGATGATCTCGGCCGACTGCCTCGTCCTGCTCTCGGACGTCGACGGCCTCTATACCGCCCCGCCGGCGACCGACCCCACCGCCACCTTTGTTGCCGAGGTCCCGCACCTCACCGAGGAGATCTGGGCGATGGCCGGCGACGCGGGATCGGCCCTGTCGCGCGGCGGCATGAAGACGAAGATCGACGCCGCACGCATCGCCACGGAAGCCGGCGTGACGATGGTCATCGCCTCCGGCCACGTCGATCATCCACTCGACGCGGTCGATCGCGGCGGACGTGCCACGTGGTTCCGCCCGCGCTCCGATCCGCAGACCGCGCGAAAGGTCTGGATCGCCGGGTCTTTGCACGCCACCGGGGCACTGCACCTCGATCAGGGTGCGGTCGCCGCCGTTCGTGCGGGCCGGAGCCTTTTGCCGGCCGGCGTGACCGCGGTCGACGGCGACTTCGCGCGCGGCGATGCCGTCCGGCTCCTGGACTCCGAGGGGCGCGAGTTCGGCCGCGGCCTCGTCGCCTACGATGCCCGGGACGCGCGCTTGATCGCCGGCCAGAAAACACGAACAATCGCCGAGCGCGTGGGCCCACGCATGCGCCGCACCATGGTTCATCGGGACGACATGGCGCTGAATGCCGCGCCTCCGGAGGATTTGTGACCGTCATCCCTCTCGCCCGCGACGGGTTCGACGCGGACACTCACATCGCAGAACTCGGCCGGAAGGCGCGCGCCGCCCAGGCCGTGGTCGCGCTCGCCTCGACCGCCACCAAACGCGCAGCCCTCGCCGCGATGGCGCACGAGGTCCGGACCGCGGCCGACGCCATACTGGCCGCGAACGCCAACGATATCGCCGACATGGACACCGCCAGCGCCTTCCGAGATCGCGCGTCCATGACGGCCGAGCGTATCGAAGCGATGGCCGCTGCGATCGATGTCATTGCGGCGCTGCCGGACCCGGTCGGTCACGTGCTGGCCTCGTGGGAGCGGCCCAATGGGCTGAAGATCGACCGCGTCGCGACCCCGCTGGGAGTCGTCGGCGTGATCTACGAGAGTCGGCCCAACGTCACCGCCGATGCCGCGGCGCTGTGCCTGCTGGCCGGCAACGCCGTGATCCTGCGCTCCGGTTCGGAGACCCTCTCGACCGCTGCGGCAATCGCCGATGCGCTGCGACGCGGTCTCCTCGCCCATGCCTTGCCGGCCGACGCGATCCAGCTCGTGCCGACGAAGGATCGCGCCGCGGTGGGTGCCATGCTGGCCGGCGCCCATGGTGGAATCGACGTCATCGTACCGCGCGGCGGTCGATCCCTCGTCGAGCGGGTGCAGTCCGAGGCCCGGGTTCCGGTCTTCGCGCACCTCGAGGGGCTGTGCCACATCTTCGTTCACGGAACCGCCGACCTCGATATGGCGCGCGAGGTCGTCGTGAACGCCAAGATGCGTCGCCCCGGGATCTGTGGCGCGGTCGAAACCTTGCTCGTCGACACGGCATGTGCGGCGACCCACCTCCCTGCAATCGTGGAGGCTCTCGCCACCGCCGGATGTGAAGTCCGGGGTGACGCGCGCGCTCAAAGCCTCGCACCCATGGCGCCCGCGACCGACGTCGATTTCGCCACAGAATATCTGGCGCCGATCATCTCGGTGGCTGTCGTCGACGGCATCGACGGCGCGCTCTCGCACATCGCGCGCTACTCCTCGCATCACACCGACGCCATTTTGACCAGTGAAGCAGAGGCCGCCGAACGCTTCCTCGCCGAGGTCGATTCGGCCATCGTGATGGTCAATGCCTCGACCCAGTTCGCCGACGGAGGCGAGTTCGGAATGGGCGGCGAGATCGGCATTGCGACCGGCCGAATGCATGCCCGAGGTCCGGTCGGGGTGGAGCAGCTGACCACCTTCAACTACCGCGTCCGTGGGGCGGGCCAGATCCGTCCGTGACTGGTGCGCTATTGCCGACGGGGTATGCGGACGTTCCGCGGTCATATCTGAAGCCACCTGGGGCCGGGTTCGGCCAGCGGATCGCCTTGTTCGGCGGATCGTTCAATCCACCGCATCCGGGGCATCGCGCAGTGGCCGACACCGCGCTTCGCAGACTCGGCGTAGATCGCGTCTGGTGGATGGTGACACCCGGCAATCCCTTGAAGTCCAACAAGGAACTGCTTCCCCTCCTGGAGCGGATCCGGCTCACTGAACGGCTTGCCGATCATCCCCGGATGATCGTCACCGCCTTCGAAGCCGCGGCGGGGGTGCGCTACTCCGCAGATGCGATCGGGTATTTGACGAGACGTTATCCCGCCGTCCGCTTCGTCTGGCTGATGGGCGCCGACAATCTGGCAACGCTTCATCGGTGGCAGGGATGGAGGCGCATCGTGCGTACCGTTCCGGTTGCGGTGGTGGACCGGCCCGGCGCATCGCTGCCTGCGATCTCCTCGACCGCGGCACGTGCCTTCGCCGCTGCACGCCGCCCCGAATCCCAGGCCGGAGCTCTGGCCTGGGCCACGCCTCCCGCGTGGGTCTTTCTGCACGCACCGCTGAACCCGAACTCGTCCACAGCGCTCCGGGAGTTGCGCCGCAACGTATGTCGGCCGCAATGAAATGAGAGTGCTCCGCATCGTCCTCTAACCGAAGAGCTCGAGCTGAGGGGAGGGTGTGCGCGGGGCACAAAAGAGATCGGTGCGAAGCCTGACGGTGCCGATCGTCAGCGCATGTCGCTTGGCCGCAAGCTCGAATCTGGCCGCAATAGCCTTGGCGAACGGGCCCTCTCCCCGCTGCCGCAGACCCCAGGCCGCATCATAGTCCTTGCCCCCACGCATTGCTTGCATGATCGACATCACGCGGCGCGCCCTGTCGGGAAAATGGCGCGCCAGCCAGTCGCGTACGATGTCCTTCACCTCGTGCGGAAGGCGGAGCAGGACGAAATTCACATGGGTCGCACCGCGGCTTGCGACCGCGGCCAAAATAGCTTCGATCTCATGATCGTTAATCGACGGTACGATCGGCGCGACGAGCACCGAGACCGGAATCCCAGCCTTCGCCAGCGCTTCGATTGCCGCAAGCCTTTTTGCGGGGTGCGGCGCCCGCGGTTCCATAGTCCGCGACAGTTGCGCATTGAGGGTGGTGACGGACAGACCAACCTTTGCCAGCTGTTCCCCAGCCATTTGCGACAGGATGTCGATGTCGCGAACCACGAGATCCGACTTTGTGACAATGCCGACCGGATGGCGTGTTTCGGCAAGAACTTCCAGAATCGACCGCGTAATGTTCCGCGTGCGTTCGATGGGTTGGTAAGGGTCCGTGTTCGTACCAATCGCGATTGGGCGGCAGCGGTATGAGGAACTCGACAGTTCTCTTCGCAGCAGGATGGCCGCGTCGGGCTTGGCAGTGAGCCGGGTTTCAAAATCAAGGCCGGGGGAGAAGCCGAGATAGGCGTGACTCGGGCGCGCGAAGCAGTAAACGCACCCGTGCTCGCAGCCGCGGTAGGCGTTGATCGATCGATCGAAGCCGATATCGGGCGAGGAATTGCGCGTAATGATCGTCTTGGCGCGCTCCTCCATCACGGTCGTCATCGGACGCACTGTCGCGTCCGTCGTCCAACCGTCGTCGAATTCCTCGCGTGCCTCCTTCTCGTAACGTGGTGTCGGATTGATGGTCGCCCCGCGGGAGCGCTTTTCCAAGCGCCGACCGTCGGCGCCCTTTCGCGGAACGTAGAGCGTTACAGCCATGAACACCCCTCTCGATCCGGACGAGATATCACTACCCCTAGTAGCGGTCAATCATCTTTTGTTCTTGATTTGCGCCACGAGATCGGTCAACGTTCCGACAGACGCGGCATGATCTCGACGAAGTTGCAGGGGCGGAAGCGGATGTCGAATTGGTCTCTCAGGATCTGGTCCCATGCGTCGCGGCATGCACCTGGCGAGCCCGGGAGAACGAACACGAATGTCGTTCCGATTAGCCCGGCAGTGCAGCGGGATTGCACCGTCGAGGTTCCGATCACATCGAACGAGATACGATGGAAGACCGCCGAGAAGCCATCCATTCGCTTGTCGAAGAGCGGCTCTATCGTCTCGGGTGTAACGTCGCGACCGGTGAACCCAGTACCGCCCGAAGTGATCAGAGCGTCGATCGCGTGGTTTTGCACCGCCGATTCAACCACGACGCGTATGGCCTCGGGATCGTCCTTCACAATGTGGCGCTCGACGACCTCGTGGCCGGCCTCGAGAATCCGGGCCTCGAGGAGATCACCCGACTTGTCGTTGGTCGCATCGCGCGTATCGGAAACGATGACCACCGCAAATCCGACCGGCTCGAAAGGGATGCTCTCGTCGATCTTCGGCATGAAACCTCTCGGATGGAAGTTCGTGTGTTGCTGGCGTCTGCGGCTGGGCTTATCCAGGGGAGACGGAGGGCCCATGACCGACGAACCGACCGCTGCCGAAGAAGCAGCACTCGCCTACCACAAGCTCAATCCCCCTGGAAAGCTCGAGATCAGGGCGACGAAGCCGCTGTCGACACAGCGCGACCTCTCCCTGGCGTACTCGCCCGGAGTAGCAGCGCCGTGCCTCAGGATCGCCAAAGACCCCGACGCGGCGTACGACTACACATCACGCGGAAATATCGTCGCCGTGGTGACGAACGGTACGGCGGTGCTCGGCCTGGGGGCGATCGGCGCACTCGCGTCGAAGCCCGTGATGGAAGGCAAGGCCGTCCTCTTCAAGAAGTTCGCCAATATCGACGGGATCGATATCGAAGTTGACGAAACGGACATCGACAAGTTCGTCGAGGTCGTGGCGGCACTGGAGCCGAGCTTCGGCGGCATCAATCTGGAGGATATTCGCGGGCCGGATTGTTTCGCGATCGAAGAGAAGCTGAAGGCGCGGATGGCCATTCCGGTCTTCCACGACGATCAGCACGGCACTGCGATTATCGTCTCGGCGGCGATCCGCAACGGACTGCTGATCCAGGAAAAAAGCCTTTCGGACGTTCGAATCGTGACGGCCGGCGCGGGTGCGGCTGCGTTGTCGTGTCTGAAGCTCTTGGTCGAGCTCGGCGCCAAGCTGGAGAACATCATAGTCACCGATATCGATGGCGTGGTCTATGCCGGCCGGGATGCGGGAATGGATCCCTGGAAGGCAAAATTCGCGCGCGAGACGCCGTTGCGCACCTTGTCCGAGGCGATGGAGGGGGCCGATATCTTCCTCGGCCTTTCCGCGGCGGGGGTCGTCAAACCGGAGATGGTCGCAAAGATGGCGCCCAACCCTCTGGTGTTGGCACTCGCCAACCCCAACCCGGAGATCATGCCGGAGGTGGTCGCAGACGTCCGGCCGGACGCTCTGATGTGCACCGGGCGGTCAGACTATCCGAATCAGGTGAACAACGTTCTCTGCTTCCCATACCTTTTCCGCGGTGCCCTGGACGTCGGCGCGGCGGGCATCGACGAATCGATGAAAAAGGCGGCCGTGGAGGCGATCGCGGGGCTGGCGCGCGAGCGGCCCAGCGAAGAGGTGGCCAAGGCCTACGGTGGAACGGCGAAGACCTTCGGTCCGGACTATCTGATTCCGGCGCCTTTCGACCCGCGGCTAATTCTTAGGATCGCCCCCGCGGTGGCGCGCGCGGCGGAGAAAGCGGGGCTTGCACGCCGGCCGATCACCGATATGGACGCATACGTCGATCAATTGAACCGGTTCGTCTTCCGCTCTGGGTCGGTGATGAAACCCATTTTTGCCAAGGCCGTAGGGTCGGCGTGCCGAGTGGTCTATGCGGAGGGAGAGGACGAACGCGTTCTGCGCGCCGCGGAGATCGCGCTGGAAGAGGGGATCTGCTCACCGATCCTCATCGGCCGCCGCCGGGTGGTCGAGCATCGTGCGAAACGGGCCGGCCTGAAGCGGGTCCCAGACGCCTGCGAGGTGATCGACCCGGAGGACGACCCGCGCTACCGCGACTACGTCGACACCTATTTCGGTCTCGTCGGCCGGCGGGGCATCACGCCGGAAGCAGCCCGAACCGTCGTGCGCACCAATGCGACCGTAATTGCAGCCCTCGCGGTACGCCGGGGAGAGGCCGACGCGATGCTGTGCGGGGCGGAGAGCCCCTTCAACCAGCACGTGAAGGCCGTTCGAGACGTGATCGGTGTCGCCGATGGTGTGAGCGAGTTGGCGGCCATGTCGTTGCTGCTGGGGGATCGCTCGACGCTGTTCTTGCTCGACACCCAGGTGTGCGTCGAGCCGTCCGCGGACCAGATCGCCGAAATGACGGTCCTGGCAGCGGAACAGATCGCCGCTTTCGGTATCATCCCGAAGGTTGCGCTATTGTCGGCATCACGGTTCGGCTCACGCGAGACCGAATCCGCCCAGCGCATGCGCGAGGCGTTGGAACGATTGAGCCTTTCCGCGCCGAACCTCATCGTCGACGGCGAGATGACCGGTGAAGACGCACTCAACGAAGTCGTCCGACAACGGGCGATGCCCGACAGTACACTGGACGGTGAGGCCAACCTCCTCGTTTTCCCGAACATCGACGCGGCCCATATCTCGATGACGCTCCTTAAGGAAGTGACAGGCGCGCTTCACGTGGGGCCAATGCTACTGGGCACCGCGCTACCGGCACACATCGTCACTCAATCATCCACGGCACGAGGTGTACTCAATATGACCGCGGTAGCGGTCGTCGATGCGGAACGGCGCGGGCGGCTGGCTGTGAAGTCTCAATAGGTCGTTCATCTGCATCGGGGTGGGGCTGGGATCGCCGAGCCACCGAAACGCTCGGGCGGATAGAACATGAACCGCGCCGGGTCTGCCGGAGGCTCCAACTCCTGAGTAGGATGGAGCCCGATGAGCAGGACGACGAACAAATATTCACCGGAAGTACGCGAGCGCGCGGTTCGGATGGTGTTGGACAATGAACACCAGCACGTGTCCCGCTGGGCGGCGATCCTGTCGATCTCCTCGAAGGTCGGCTGCGCTGCACAGACGTTGAACGAGTGGGTGAAAAAGGTCGAGGTTGACAACGGCAGGCGCGCGGGTGTGCCGAGCGACATGGCCGAGAGGATGAAGGCGCTGGAGCGGGAGAACCGCGAGTTGCGCCAGGCCAACGAGATCCTGCGCAAAGCATCGGCGTATTTCGCGCAGGCGGAGCTCGACCGCCGGTCGAAGACATGATCGCGTTCATCGACGATCACCGGGCCGAGCACGGGGTCGAGCCGATCTGCAAGGCTCTGCCGATCGCCCCGTCCACCTACCATGATCATGTGATGAAGCGGGCCGATCCGACGCGCCGCTCACCGCGGGCGCGCCGCGATGCCGAACTGCGGCCCGAGATCCGGCGCGTGTTCGACGCCAACTTTCAGGTCTACGGGGTGCGCAAGGTCTGGCGGCAGATGCGTCGAGAAGGCTTCCAAGTCGCGCGCTGCACCGTCGCCAGGCTGATGAAGGAGATGGGGATCGAAGGCATTGTTCGGGGTAAACGGGTGCGAACGTCGATTCCCGACAAGGCCGCGCCATGCCCGCTCGACCGCGTCAATCGCCAGTTCCGGGTGCCGGCTCCGAACATGCTCTGGGTGAGCGACTTCACCTACGTGGCGACGTGGCAGGGCTTCGTCCACGTCGCCTTCGTCATCGACGCATACGCCCGCCGCATCGTCGGCTGGCGGGTCAGTCGGACCGCCCATACCGGCTTCGTCCTCGATGCCCTGGAGCAGGCCGTTCACCAGCGTCGGCCGGTAAGGGGAAAAGGCCTGGTGCATCATTCCGACAGGGGGTCGCAGTACCTGGCGATCCGCTACACCGAGCGCCTGGCCGAGGCAGGCATCGAGCCCTCGGTCGGTAGCGTCGGCGACAGCTACGACAACGCGCTGGCGGAGACCATCAACGGCCTCTTCAAGGCAGAGGTCATCCACCGGCGCGGCCCATGGCGCAGCTTCGAGGCCGTCGAGTACGCGACCCTCGAATGGGTCGATTGGTACAACAACCGCCGCCTTCTCGAGCCGATCGGAAACATCTCGCCTGCCGAGGCCGAAGCTCACTACCACGCAGCGCTGGAACTAACGCCCATGGCCGCGTAGCTAAGACAAACTGGCCTCCGGAATTCCCGGTGCAGTTCACAACAGTCGTCTCGATCCAGGGCGAGAGCTATCGCCTGAAGGACAAACGCAAGGCCGGCCTCATCGCCGCAACGGCCCCGAATAGGGAGGCGGCCTGAACACGAGGGGTGGGTCAGATTACGATCGGCGCGATCGCCGAAAGTGGGTCAGATTTGGATCGGCGTTGACAGTTCACCGTCCAACCATCCGTCATCCTCCACCGGTCACCCATCCCCCCAAGGTAATGCTGAGCCTTTTTTGCCAAACAACAAATCACGCCGGAGACTGAACCGTCTGATTCTGATAGGCTGGACTGCCGGCTCGATGGGTTGCTGAGATCGTGCGACCGCGAGGCCCGGCCGTGAAAATACCAGGCGCGTCTCAGTTGCTCGGTGAAGCCATAGGCTTGCCGTCGATCGCATCGCCGGCAACTTGTTCGAAATCCATGTAGTCGAAGTACGGGACAAGACCGGATCCGAAGAGGTAACCGCCCGGATCCATGCCGTTCACGTACTCTCGGACAAACTCGGCCATGCCGGGGACGAGGTCTTCGTGCTGGTTCTTCAGATAGATGAAGAGCGGGCGGGCGACAGCATCGCGATGGTCGTGAAGTCCGGCTCGACGTCCTCGATCGGCACTGCTTTCAGGGTTTCGTCGTGCTCGAAGAGATAACCGTAGCCCATGATGCCGAGCGTATGCGGGGCCTTCTCGATATCGGCGACGATGGCTTCATCGTCTTCGCCGGCTTCAATGTAGGCGCCGTCCGTGCGGACTGTGGAGCAGACCTCCAGCCACTTCGCGGGATCGCTCGCCTCAAGGCCCGTCAGGGCGGCATAGTGCCGGCATCCCGCATGTAGCGCGAGCTCGACGAACGAGTCGCGGGTGCCCGAGGTCGATGGCGGACCGATGACCGAGATCGGTACGTCTGGCAACTCCGGTCGGATGTCGGACCACGAGCGGTAGGGGTTCGCCTTCAGTTCGCCGTCGACCGGCACGGTGGCGGCGAGCGCATCGTAGAGGTCTTTTCGGGTGAGTTGTAAGTCGTCGGGCGAGAAACTGGAGATGGCGAGGGTGAGGCCATCGTAGCCGATCGGCACTTCGGAGATCGGCCAGACGCCGTTTGCGCGGCACCGCTCCCATTCGACCCGCTTCATCGGTCGTGAGGCGCCGGTGATGTCGGGGGTGTCGATGCCGCTGCCGACACAAAAGCGCTCGAAGCCGCCGCCGGTCCCTGTCGATTCCACTGCCGGCCGCGGAAACTTACCGTGTTCGGCAAACTGGTCGGCCACGGCGTTTGTGTACGGATAGACTGTCGACGATCCCACGATGTGGAGACGATCGCGGGCATCGGCCGCAGTCGTAAAGGCGCAGATCGCTACGAGCGCAGGTGCAAGGTATTGCACGATGCGGTTCATGAGCTCCTCCCAGAGAGCAGCGAGGGTCCGTCAGGCACCTTCGGGCGCGAGGACCATCGTTCGTTGAAGTTGTTCGGCAAACACGAAGCTCAGCGCCGACATGAGGGCGGCGGTGGCAAGGCACAGGGTGAGGCCACCGAGCTGATAGCTGACGCCCGACAGCAGCGTGCCGATGAGGCGTCCGGCGGCGTTCGACATGTAGTAGAAGCCGACGTCCATCGTGACCCGCGCCGCGTTGGTGAAGGCGAGGATCAGATAGGAGTGGAGCGAGGAGTTCAGCGCGAACACCACGCCGAAAAGGAGGAGCCCTGCGACCAGTGTGACGGTTAGCCAGTTCGCAGGATCGGGGGCATCTCCTGCCCAGGCCGCGGCGGCGAGCACGGTCGGAATCAGCGTCAGGATGCCAGCCCAGGTGCGGGCGAGACCGACGATCTCGGGCAGCTCCCGATTGCTCGCCTTGAGAAGACGGGGGGCGGCAGCCTGCACGAGGCCATAAGCGATGATCCAGATCGCCATGAATGTGCCGATCTGGAAGAAGGCGGCGCGGTTACCGTCGACGGTCCCGTCCGACAGAACGCTGTAGAAGTAGATCGGGATCCCGACCACGAACCAGGTGTCGCGCGCGCCGAACAGGAAAAGGCGCGCCCCCGACAAGCGGTTGACGTTGGGATCCTTTGAGAACACCTCGCGGAACTTCACGCCTTTGCGTCCAACCGGCAGGCCGGAGGGCATGAAGACCGCCACGGCGGCAAAAATCACCGCTA
This sequence comes from Acuticoccus sp. I52.16.1, assembly GCF_022865125.1. Taxonomy (NCBI): domain Bacteria; kingdom Pseudomonadati; phylum Pseudomonadota; class Alphaproteobacteria; order Hyphomicrobiales; family Amorphaceae; genus Acuticoccus; species Acuticoccus sp. I52.16.1. The sequence goes on from NZ_CP094828.1 coordinate 4,896,812, forward strand.
ACGCCGCCCCCATCACCGCCACCGCCCCGGTGAAGCCGACGACGCCGAGGAGCAACGCGCCGAGCAGGAAGCCGACGCCCTTCACGGCGTTCTTCGATCCGGTCAGCACCGCGACCCAGCGGAACAACGCGCCCTTCTCCCCGGCCGGGGCGAGGATCTTCACCGCGCTCTTGGAGCTCATCTTGGCGAGGTCCTTGGCGACGCCCGACACGCCCTGAACCGCCATCACGAACGCGACCGAGACCGCCACCTGCCACGTAGGGTCGAGCTGTGTCAGCGCCGCGAGCGCCAGGATCTGCAGCACCAAGCCGGCATAGAGCGTGGAGGTGAGGCCGAACCGGGCGGCGATCCAGCCGGCCGACAGGTTCGTCACGATCCCCATGAACTCGTAAAGCAGGAAGAGGTAGGCGAGCGCCAAGCATAGCCCCACTCGTTATCGTACCAGGCGTAGACCTTCACCTGCGTGCCGTTGACGACCATGGTCGAGGGACCGTCGACAATCGCCGAGCGCGGGTCGTTCAGGAAGTCGGACGAGACCAGCGGGCGCTCCTCGAAGCCGAGGATACCCTGGAGCGGCCCTTCGGCGGCGGCGGCGCGGAAGAGGCCGTTCACCTCCTCCACCGTGGTCACACGCTGCATCTCGAACACGCAGTCGGTGAGTGAGGCGTTGAGGAGCGGCACGCGCACGGCGTGGCCGTTGAGGCGGCCCTTCAACTCGGGGTAGATCAAGGTGATTGCAGTTGCCGATCCGGTCGTCGTCGGGATGAGGTTGAGGAGCGCCGAGCGGGCGCGGCGCGGATCCTTCGCTGGCCGGTCCACCATCGTCTGGGTGTTGGTGACGTCGTGGATCGTGGTGATCGAGCCGTGGGAGATACCGATCTCCTCGTGCAGCACCTTCACCACGGGGGCGAGGCAGTTGGTCGTGCAGCTCGCCGCCGTGATCAGCCGGTGCTCGGCCGGATCATAGAGGTCGTGGTTGACGCCGTAGACGAGGTTGAGCGCGCCGCCGTCTTTCACGGGCGCGGAGACGAGGACTTTCTTAACACCGGCGGAGAAATAGGGCTCCACCTTGGCGCCCGTCTTGAAGACGCCAGTGCAATCGATGACGAGGTCGATGCCCAACTCGCCAAGCGGCAGCGCCTCGATACCGCGAGCCTGTGTGAAGTGCATGCGCCGGCCGGCGACGACTAGCGCGTCGGCTTCGTGGCCGAACTCCTGTCGCCAGCGACCATGCACGCTGTCAAACTCGAGCAGCATGGCGTGTTGGGACGGGTCGCCGACCGGGTCATTGAGAAGGAGAATGTCCCCGGCGATTCCATCCTCGACGAGCGAGCGCAGGACGAGTTTGCCGATGCGGCCGAGGCCGTTGATCGCAATCCTTGCCAAGGTCAGGCTCCTTTGCCGGCGCGGCTGCCGCCGATGGCGTCGAGCTCGCTCTGCAGCGACAGCGCGTCGAGAGTTTCGACCGGAAGCGCCGCGAAGCGTTCCAGACGCTGCTGGATCGCGTCGTAGGCGGTGGCAAACGCGGCAGCCCGATCGGCCCCTTCGACGGCGCTCGGCCGCGAAATTCCCCAATGAGCGGTGAGGGGAAGCCCAGGCAACGGTGGGCAATCCTCGTTCGCGGCCTGGTCGCAGACGGTGATCACATAGTCCATGACCGGCGCGCCCGGTCGCTCGAAGTCCGCGACCGCCTTCGGTTTCAGGCCGTCCGTGTCGTGGCCCCTCGCCGTAAGGACAGAGACCGCCTCCGGGTTGAGCCTCCGGTTCGGTTTCGTCCCCGCCGAGTAGGCGCGGAACCGGCCGTTACCGTTGCGATTGAGGATCGCCTCGGCAAACTGCGAACGCGCAGAATTGCCCGAGCACACGAAAAGGACGTTGCGCGCACCGCCCGCGCGGACCGCCGCCAATCGCTGCAGGGAACGCGCGGCGAGCGGCTCGCACAGGTCCGGCCGGCCGCGGCAGCAGTCGTTCACCAGGAAGTCGACCAGCGTGCCGACCCGTTTCAGGTCGATGCCATAGTACACCGAACGCCCCTCTCGCCACGTCGTGAGGATTCCAGCACGCGTGAGCGTCGTGACATAGACCGAGAGTGTGTTGGGCTTGAGGTCGAGCGCCTCTGCGATCTCGCTCGGTCGCACGCCATGGGGTGCGCGACGGGCGAGCAGCCGGAACACGGCGAGGCGTCCGGGATGGCCGAGGGCAGTGAGGGCTTCTGCGTCAAGTTCGTGATCCATTATTCATGGATACATGAATTCTAAGTCTGGACCAAGTGACATTTCTGCGACGTCTCGCTGACCGCTTACATTCCCTCTTCCACAACAACAAAGATAACGATTGGCCGCTCTTCATTCCGAGATCGTCGGGATACGATAATATCCTCTATCTTCTGATGGTTAGCGGCGGCTGCTGCCCTCTTGGACGATCAGCAACAGCGTTGCCGAGTGTCCGCTTTTTGCCAACTCATCGCGGTAGGGGCATGTCCGCTGTTGGGACGTCCCGCTTTGGAAAGGGCAATCCTGACGGGGATTGTGTTCGTTCTGAGGACAGGAACGCCGTGGGAGCACCTTCCGCGTGAGGTGTGCGAGTGCTCGGGGAAGACCTGCTGGCGGCGGCTGCTCTCCTGGAGGCAGGGTCGGGGTCTGGGATGCGCTTCACCGCGCCTTCGTTGATCGCCTGGGGCGGAACAAACGGATCGACTCGACGGATCGCGGCCGAGCATGTTCGAAACGCCATGTGATCTGCGATGCGAACGGCATTCCCCTCGCCGCGCGGATCACCGAAGCCATCGTGGTCGACAGCAGAAAGCTGGAAGAGATGGTCGACGCCACTCCCGTTCGCCAGACAATCGGCCGCCCACGCAAGCGTCCGGCGAAATTTCACGCAGACAAGGGCTACGACTACCAGCACTGCCGCCGGGCGCTGAGGCAACGCCGCATCGGCGACCGGATCGCCCGCAAGGGGATCGAGAGCTCGCAGCCTTCGGTCGCCGCCGGTGGGTGGTCGAGCGAACCATCGCTTCGTTCTCGCGCTTCCGCCGGCTCACCGTCCGCTGCGATCGACGCGCCGACATCCACGCCGCTTTCACCAAGCTCGCCGCCGCTATGGTCACACTCCGATTCTGCACGAGGCGCTCTTTTGTTAGGCGCTCTAAGGACATCGGAGCCCGTGTGATACGCGACGTGATTGGACACTTTTCATGCGTGCGTAAATGTAGCGCACCCGCGCCGCATGCGCGTCCATCCTCTGCCGAGAAGGTCCCATGACGCTACGCTGCCTCGCCGTTTTCGCCGCTCTCGCATTCAGCGTCGCCGCCCCAGCACAAGCCCAGCAGAACGCGTACGGAGGTCACGACATCGTCGGACCCATGCAGCGCGACGAGATCGACTACGCGGAGACCCGCGGCTGGCTGGTGTTTACGGCGGGATCACGCAGCGGACACGCCTATTGCGTTGCCGAGATCAACCGGCGCGACGGATCGCCGGTCCGGCTGGGGTGGGACGGGCTTCAGTGGCAGCTCGCGGTTCCCGTCGCCTCGCGGCCGGACTGGCAGGGCACGCTGCGGATCGACGGCAACGGAAGCGGTCAGGGCTACGGCCGGGGCGGCGACTACATCTCCGGTACATCCATGGACGGATGGACGATCGCCTGGCTCGGCCGAGCCGAGCTCGACGGTCTGCGCAAGGGCAACGAGGCCGTGTTGAGCGTGGAAAAGTTCGATTACGACTTCCCGCTCACCGGGGTGACCGCGGCGAGCCTCAAGGTGCAGGAATGCGTGGAGCGCGGCCGCGACGCCGGTACTGGCGACCGGGCTGCCCCCGCCCGCACGGCGGCGGCCCGGGCCGACGGTTGCCCCGCTCCCGGCAGCCTGAGATCCGCGCCGTCCTCCCAGCCGGCCACGCTCCACATCGCCAACAGCAGCTTCCGGCCGCTACGTATCTACTGGATCGACCACGAAGGCCAGCGTCAGCTGTACCAGGAGCTGGACCACGGACAGGACTACCGGCAGCCGACCTATATCGGCCATCCCTGGATCGCCGTCGACGACGCGGGAAACTGCGTAGGCCATGTGATGACCGCGCACAGCCCTGGCGACAGCATCCAGGAGATTTTTGGCGACGACTGAGCAGAGCTGCCGTTCAGCCGGTCCCACTGCGCAGCCGATCGTCGATATAGAGGATGCCCAGCGGGCGGTTCCCCTCGACTATCGCAGCCCCACTCGGTCGGAGGCCACCCGGCACCACCAGCCGCCCGTCGCCGGCCTCGCGCGAACGACGGATCCCCGGTCGGGCTAGTGGAGGCGCCGCCGCCGCAGCCGGGCGACAACTACTATTATGCCTCAATGATCCACCGGCTGAGCCCGCCGCAGACGCGTCACCTCCTCCACCCGGATGCCGCCTATGGCGATGATGCCGAGGATGGACGTGATGACCGGGGCGACGTCGCTGCCGCCGAAGGAACGCCACACCTTCGCCAGCTCTTCGAGCGACAGGAACCTGTCCCGCGTGACGGAGCGGCTCTCGCGAAATTTGGTACGCCCGCCGGGACTCGAACCCGGGACCTGCCGATTAAAAGTCGGATGCTCTACCAGCTGAGCTACAGGCGCGCTTGGCCCCGGTTACTGCGTTCAGCCGAGCGGTGCAAGTCGCGGCCGAGGTGCTCCCGGAAAATTGGACCGGTTCCCTGTGTCGTGAACTCATGGTCCGGGATTCCCAAATGATCGCGCCCATGATTCAAACTCCTGTCAGTCAGGAGTTGCGAGTTGCGGTGACGTCCCGGGAGGTGGTGTAGCTGCTGGTCGCCGGCCAGATGTGCCCGAAGCTGCCGAAGCTCGCCACCCTCATGGATACCGCAGAGGAGGACGTTCTGGCCTACATGACCTTGCCAGCCCAGCATCGCGCCAAGCTTCACAGTTGCGAGGGGCGCGGGCGTGCGGCGGCACGCGCGCCCCGTTTTCACGGTTCTCGCCGAAGAACAGGGGCGAGCACCAACCGGAGGCCGTCACAGCGTGGCGCGTACGCCCGTGCGGCCGGCGAGGTCCTGGACGTACTGCCAGGCGACGCGGCCGGAGCGGCTGCCGCGGGTGGTGGACCACTCCAGCGCGTCGCGGCGCAGCTCTTCGGCGTCGACCGGGATCGCGAACGCGGCGACGTAGCCGTTCACCATCGCGAGGTAGTCGTCCTGGGTGCACTTGTGGAAGCCCAGCCAGAGGCCGAACCGGTCCGACAGGGAGACCTTTTCCTCGACCGCATCGCCCGGATTGATCGCCGTGCCGCGCTCGTTCTCGACCATCTCGCGCGACAGGATGTGCCGGCGATTGGACGTCGCGTAGAAGAGAACGTTCTCCGGGCGGCCCTCGATGCCGCCGTCGAGCACAGCCTTCAGCGACTTGTACGAGGTCTCGCCGGCGTCGAAGGAGAGGTCGTCGCACAAAATGATGAAGCGGTGGGGGGCAGGGCGCAGCGCACTCATCAGGGTGGGAAGGGCGGAGATGTCCTCGCGGTGGATCTCGACGAGCTTCAGTCCCTCGATCTCGGCATGGATCGCCTTCACCAACGAGGATTTTCCCATCCCGCGGGCGCCCCAAAGCAGGGCATTGTTGGCCAGCAGGCCGTCGGCGAAGCGGCGCGTATTGTCGAGCAGGCGGTCGCGGTTTGCGTCGATCCCCTTAAGGTTGGAGAGGCCGACGCGGCTGACCTTCGCAACCGGCATGAGGCGACCGGTTTCGGCCTGCCAGAGGAAGGCGTCGGCGGCCTCGAAGTCCGGGGTCGGAGTGGCCGGAGGGGCCATGCGCTCGAGGGTCGCGATCAGCCGGTCAAGGCGGTCGATAAGGGCGTCGTTCGTCATCGTCGCAGTTCGGTCTCGGCGGTGGGGAGGAAGCGTACCGGGCGGCACCCTCCACGTCCTGCGCCCGCAGCGCGAGCCGGTCAAGCCGATGCCGCCGCAGATCGCCGTGCCGCGCGCGCCGGGGCGGCGCACCGCGCACCCGCAGCCTGCGCGGGTCAGCCGGCACGGTCAGCCGGCGTCAGCCCGCAGCCGCGCCCGGAGCGCGGCGTGCCGGGCGACGTTGTGGACCCGGATATAGTCCGCGCCCTGCAGCATCAGCACGCCGGAGAGGGCGAGGGTGACGTCGTCGCGCTCGCACGCCGGCACGTCCGTCACCGTCGCCATGAAGGACTTGCGCGAGTGGCCGACCAGCAGCGGGCGGCCGAGGGCGTGTAGCAGCGGCAGGCGCGCCAGAACATCGAAGGCGTGCCGCGGCGTGGTGCCGAAGCCGATGCCGGGATCGAGGATCACCCGCGCGGGGTCGACGCCAGCGGCGGCCAGCCGGTCGAGCCGCGCGGCGAACCAGGCATCGACGTGTGCGATCATGTCGGTCCCGGCCGGCAGCGTCTCTCCGCTCACCACCGGCACCGACAGCGCATGCATGATGACGAGCGCGACGTCCGAGCCGGCGACCACGGCGGCCATCTCCGGACCGCCGCCGCACACGTCGTTGATCCAGTCGACCCCGGCGCCGATCGCCCGCTCGGCGGTCGCGGGATTGCGCGTGTCGACGCTGACCTTGGCGCCGCGGGCGTGGGCGAGGCGGACGATCTCCGGCAGGCAGGGGGCGAGCCGGTCCCACTCCTCCTCCGGCGTCACCGCGGAGCCGCCCGGCCGCGTCGACTCGGCGCCGACGTCGATCACGTCGGCCCCGTCCTCGAGTTGGTCCGCCGCCTCGGTGATCGCCGCGTCCGGTGCCAGGCTGGGCTGGGCGTTGGCGAACGAATCGGGGGTGACGTTGACGATGCCGACGATCCGGGTCACGCGCCGGCCTCGAGGTCGGCGAGCATGTCGGCGACGGTGCGTCCGCTCGCCGGGTGGCGCCATTGCGGATCGATCTCGGCCCAGGGACGCAGCACGAAGAGCCGGCCGGCGATTTCGGGATGCGGGATGGTCAACCGCTCGCTCTCCAGCACGGTGTCGCCCCAGGCGAGGATGTCGATGTCGATCAGGCGGGGGGACCAGCGCGGGCCGGGGCGGCGGCCGAGCGCGTGCTCGATCTCCTTGGTGGCGGTGAGCAGCGCGTCCGGCGCCAGCGCGGTGTCGATCTGCACGACGGCGTTCAGGTACGAAATGTCCCACTCCTTCGGCGCGCCGGGCGGCAACAGCGCGGGCGTGACGTGGCGCGACGAGGCGGCGATGAGGGTCGCGGGGAGGTCCGTCAGCGCGGCCTCCGCCTGGTCGAGCATCGCCGCGCGCTCGCCCAGATTGCTACCGAGCGCGAGGGTGGCCACGGGCACCGATGGTCTCCAGTTCTTGTTCGACGGGCCCCACATAGCCCGACAGCCGCCGGGGTCAATCGGCAGGGAGGGTCGCGCCGGCGCTTCATCCACCGCCGCATCGACCCACCGAGCGCCCCGCAGGACGATACGCAGGCGCGGCCCATCGGGATGACGGATCGCTCCGCCCGGCAGCTCCGATGGCGGCCCGAAGCGCTCGCATGACGGCACAACTGGAGCAGCTTGCCGCGCCCGCGTTGCAATCCAATGTCGGAACGTCTAACTCCGGCGGAACCCCGAGCCGGGCGTTCATCCCGCGCGCGGCCATCCGTTCATAAGGTAGGTCATGTTCATCACAGAAGCCTTTGCGCAGGCTCCCGGCGGCGCTGGTGGTGGCGCTGGTTTCATCGTTCAGCTCGCCCCGTTCCTGCTGATCTTCGTCATCATGTGGTTCCTCATCATCCGGCCGCAGCGGCAGCGGATGAAGCAGCACCAGGCGATGGTCGCCGCACTGAAGCGCAACGACACGGTCGTCACCGCCGGCGGTCTGATCGGCAAGGTCACGAAGGTGGTCGACGACGGCGAGCTCGAGATTAAGTTCGGCGACAATGAGCCGGTGCGCGTCGTGCGCTCGACCATCACCGAAGTCCGCGCCAAGCCCGAGCCTGCGGCGGCGGCCAACGACTGATGCTTCACTTCCCACGCTGGCAGTCGGTTCTCATCGTACTCGCCGTCATTCTGGGCGTGGCGGCGGTGATCCCCAACCTCGTCCCCCGTTCGTGGGTGGCGGCGCTGCCGTCGTGGCTGCCTAAAGAGCGCATCGTCCTGGGCCTCGACCTGCAGGGCGGTGCCTATCTGCTCTACCAGGTCGACCAGGAAGACTACATCCAGTCGCGCCTGCGCACCGTCACCAACGATGTCCGCGAGACGCTGCTCCAGGCCCCGCGCATCGGCTATACCGGTCTCGGCGTCGTCGACAACGGCGTCGAGGTCCGCATCCGCGACAACACCCGGATCGACGAGGCGGCGCAGCGGCTCAGCCAGTTGCGCAACCCGCTGGGCCAGGGCGTGTTTTCTCAAGGCGGCGTCAACGAGTTCGCCTTCACCCAGGGCGACAACGGCTTGATGCGCCTGTCCTTCACGGAGGAGGGGCTCGCCCAGCGCATCCGCTCGATCGTCGACCAGTCGATCGAGGTGGTCCGCCGCCGCGTCGACGAGTTGGGCACGACCGAGCCCAACATCCAGCGCCAGGGCGAGGATCGCATCCTGGTCGAGGCGCCGGGCGGTGATCCGGAGCAGCTCAAGAGCCTCGTCGGCACCACCGCACAACTCACCTTCCATCTGGTCGACACCTCGGTCAATCCGAACTCGATCCTGGAGCGGGGCCGCGCCCCGGCCGGCAAGATGCTCCTGATGACGTCGGAAGAGAACGAGTACGAGCCGGGCGTGCCCTACGTCGTCGACGAGGCGCCGCTGATCACCGGCGAGGACCTCACCGACGCGCAGCCCGCGTTCGAGCAGCAGACCAACGAGCCGGTCGTCACCTTCCAGATGACCACCAGCGGCGCGCGGCGCTTCTGCGACGTGACCACGCGCGAGGCCGCCGCCCGGACCCCGTTCGCCATCGTGCTGGACGACGAGGTGGTCTCGGCCCCCTCGATCCGCGAGCCGATCTGCGGCGGCGCGGGTCAGATCTCGGGATCGTTCTCGGTCCAGAGCGCCAACGACCTCGCCATCCTGCTGCGCGCGGGCGCGCTGCCGGCCGCGCTGACGCTGGTCGAGGAACGCACCGTCGGCCCCGGCCTCGGCGCCGATTCGATCGCCGCCGGCGAGACCGCGGCCATCGTCGCGGCGGTGCTCGTCGCCGGCTCGATGGTCCTCGTCTACGGGCTCTTCGGCGTCATCGCCAACATCGCCCTGGTGGTGAACATCGTCCTCATCATGGGGCTGCTGTCGCTGCTCGGCGCGACGCTGACGCTTCCCGGCATCGCCGGCATCGTCCTGACGATGGGCATGGCGGTGGACGCCAACGTGCTGATCTACGAGCGTATCCGCGAGGAGGGCAGGGCCGGGCGCAGTCCCATCCTGGCGATCGACGCGGGCTTCAGCCGCGCCTTCGCCACCATTCTCGACGCCAACGTCACGACGCTGATCGCGGCGGTGATCCTGTTCCAGCTCGGGTCCGGCCCGGTGCGCGGCTTCGCCGTCACGCTGGCGATCGGTGTGCTGACGACGATCTTCACGGCGTTCCTGTTCACCCGGCTCATGGTGGCGATGTGGGTTCGCCGCCGTCGCCCGACCGAAGTGCCGGTGTAAGTCATGAAGCGTCTCAACCTTCCCAGCGATACCAAGATCCCGTTCATGCGCTACCGCGTGCCGGCGCTGATCGGCTCGGTGATCGCGTGCATCCTGTCGCTGGCGCTGTTCGCGCTGGTCGGCATGAACTACGGCATCGACTTCCAGGGCGGCACCATGGTGGAGCTGCGGTTCGAGGAGCCGCGGCCCATCGCCGACATCCGCCAGGAGGTCGGCAACCTGGGCCTCGGCGACGTGCAGATCGTCGAGTTCGGCGAGCCGACGGACGTGCTGATCCGCGTCGAGGAGCAGCCGGGCGGCGAAGAGGCGCAGCAGCTCGCGGTGATCCAGCTGCGCGAGCTCTACGCCAACGACGCCGAGTTCCGGCGGGTCGAGGTCGTCGGACCGCGCGTCTCCGGCGAGCTGGCCCAGGCGGGCCTCATCGCGGTCGTGACCGCGCTCCTGGCGATCATGATCTACATCTGGCTGCGGTTCGAGTGGCACTTCGCCATCGGCGCGGTGCTGTGTACCCTGCACGACGTGGTACTGACGATCGGCCTCTATTCGGCGACCCAGCTCGACTTCAACCTCACCTCGATCGCGGCGGTGCTGACCATCGTCGGCTATTCGCTGAACGACACCGTCGTCGTCTACGACCGGGTGCGCGAGAACCTGCGACGCTACAAGCGATTGCCGATGTCGGAGCTGATCGACCTGTCGGTCAACCAGATGCTGTCTCGCACGTTGATGACCTCGATCACCACATTGCTGGCGTTGGCGGCGTTGTTCGTCTTCGGCGGCGAGGTCATCCGCTCGTTCACGTTCGCGATGATCTGGGGCATCGTGGTCGGCACCTACTCGTCGATCTTCATCGCCGCGCCGCTGCTGATCACGCTGAACCTGCGTCCCGGCCGCGCGCCGGGCGGCGGAACGGGCGACGGCGACGACGAGGCCGCGGCCGGGGACGCGGAGCCGTCCGCAGCCTGATGGCCGGCCTCGTCATCCGTGACGCGCACTTTCCGGGGCGGGCGCCGATCGATGCCTACGGCAACGGCGGCTTCCGCTTCGCGCAGATGAGCCACCGCGGCTCGCTGATGTGCGTGCCGTCCGGCATCTACGGGTGGGAGCCGCAGGAATCGGGCGAGATCACGTTCGATTCGCTCGCCCGCGTCTTGGACGAGCGCAACGAGATCGACGTGCTGCTCTTGGGTGTCGGCACCGTGCCGTTCCCGCTGCAAGCGCAGGTGGCGGCGGCGCTCCGCTCGGGCGGCGTGCGGTTCGACACGATGACCACCGGCGCCGCGGTCCGCACCTTCAACGTGATGGTGTCCGAGGAACGGCGGGTGGCGGCCGCGCTGATCGCCGTATCCTGATGAGCATCGAAGACGCGGTCCGCCAAGGCGACCGCACCGCCTGGCTGGCCGCGCTGTTCGCGCCGGAGCCGGCCCGGCCCGCACTTCACGCGCTGGCCGCCTACCGGGTCGAGCTGGGCCGCATCGTCGAGACCGTCCGCGATCCGATGGCCGCCGAGATCCGCCTGCAATGGTGGCGCGACGCCATCCGTGACGAAGGCTTCGGCGCCGGCCGCTCGGTCCCGCTGGTCGACGCCCTGCGCGAGGGCGCCAGGCGCTACGAGTGGCCGCTGGACACGCTCTGCGCCGTCAGCGAAGCCTTCATCCACGATCTCTACGCCGACCCGCTGCCCGACTGGGACGCCTTCGACGGGTACGCCGGCGAGGCCTGCGCCGCCCCCGTCCAGCTCGCCGCGATGACGCTGTGCGTCGAAGCGCTCGGCAAGCCCGCCGGCCTCGCCGCCGCCCGCACCGCGGCGACCGCTGCGGGCTACGCCGGCGTCGCCCTCGCCGCGGCGGATGTCGCGCTCACGGTGCCCCGCCGTTTCGCACGCGGGTCCAGTCTCATCCCCGTGGCGGCCTGGCGTGCGGCGACCGGCGAGGACCAGGCCGCCTCGATGGCCGCCGGGCGCCTGCCCGAGGGGGCGGACCGCGCCGCCCGCGCCGTCGCCGCCCACGGCCGCGCCGCCGACGAGGCGATGCGCCGCCACCTCGCCGCGGTCGCACCGCAGGCGCGCGCCGCCTTCCTCCCTGCCATGACCGCTCGCCGCGCCCTCGCCACCCGCGCACCCCTGTCGGAGCGCCGCCCCGCCTCCTGGCGCACGCAGCTGGACCTCTGGTGGGCCGCCAAACGCCTCGACCGGCTGGACTGACGACCCGACGCTGTCCCGCCGCCGGCCGTCGAAACACCGGTGGGCGCAGGAGGCGTCCGCGGTATCCGGCGGGCGACCGGGCGCGCGAGCGCGAGCCGCCGCGCGTAGTGTTTCGGCGGGGATTGCGGGGCGGAAATGCGCTTCCGGACGTGGTGGACGGGCGCGAATTGTGCCATCAGACGCCATGGCGCACGACACTATCCTCATCGTCGATTTCGGCTCGCAGGTCACCCAGCTCATCGCACGGCGCGTGCGCGAGGCCGGGGTCTTTTCGGTGGTCGCTCCCTTCCAGGAGGCCGCGGCCGCTTTCGCCGAGCACCAGCCCTGCGGGGTGATCTTCTCCGGCGGTCCCGCCTCGACCCACGCGGAGGGCTCCCCCAGAGCCCCGCAGGAAATCTACGACGCCGGCGTCCCCCTCATGGGCATCTGCTACGGGCAGATGGCGATGACCGAGCAACTCGGCGGCCGCGCCGAAGGCAGCGACCATCGCGAGTTCGGCCGAGCCGAGATCGAGGTCGTCTCCGAGAGCCCCCTCATCGACGGTATCTGGTCCCCCGGCGAGACGCACACCGTCTGGATGAGCCACGGCGACCGCGTGGTCGAGCCGGCGCCGGGCTTCCAGATCGTCGCGCGCTCGCCCGGCGCGCCCTTCGCCATCATCGCCAACGAGGAGCGGCGCGCCTACGGGCTGATGTTCCACCCGGAGGTGGTCCACACGCCGGACGGCGCGCGCCTCATCGAATCCTTCGTGCGCCGCATCTGCAAGGCCACCGGCGACTGGACCATGGCCGCGTTCCGCGAGGAGGCGATCGCCAGGATCCGCGCCATCGTCGGCGATGGGCGGGTCATCTGCGGCCTCTCCGGGGGCGTCGATTCCACCGTCACCGCCGTGCTGCTGGCGGAGGCGATCGGCGACCGGCTCACCTGCATCTTCGTCGACCACGGCCTCCTGCGCGAGAACGAGGCGGCCGAGGTGGAACGCATGTTCGCCGGCCGCAACGACGTCGTCTTCAACAAGGTCGACGCGGCCGAGACCTTCCTCGGCGCGCTCGAGGGCGTCACCGATCCGGAGATGAAGCGCAAGACCATCGGCCGCCTCTTCGTCGAGGTGTTCGAGAAGGAAGCCAAGGCCGTGAAGGGCGATTTCCTCGCCCAGGGCACCCTCTATCCGGACGTGATCGAGAGCGTGTCGGCCACCGGCGGCCCGTCCGTCACCATCAAGAGCCATCACAATGTCGGCGGCCTGCCGGAGAAGATGGGGCTGAAGCTGGTCGAGCCGCTGCGCCTGCTCTTCAAGGACGAAGTGCGCGCGCTGGGCCGCGAGTTGGGCCTGCCCGACACGTTCGTCGGCCGCCATCCGTTCCCCGGGCCGGGGCTCGCCATCCGCTGCCCCGGCGCGATCACCCGCGAGGGCCTCGACGTGCTGCGCCGGGCCGACGCGATCTTCATCGAGGAGATCCGCGCCGCCGGCCTCTACGATCACATCTGGCAGGCCTTCGCGGTGCTCCTTCCGGTCGAGACGGTGGGCGTCATGGGTGACGCGCGCACCTACGAGAAGGTACTCGCCCTGCGCGCCGTCACCTCGACCGACGGCATGACGGCCGATATCTACCCCTTCGACGTCGCCTTCCTGGGCCGCGTCGCGTCGCGGATCGTCAACCAGGTGCGGGGCGTCAACCGCGTCGTCTACGACGTGACGTCCAAGCCCCCCGGCACCATCGAGTGGGAGTAGGGGGCGAGCGGCGGCCGGCTCAGTAGCGGGCGAACGTTCCGCGCATGACCCGCTCCTCCTGGCGGATTCGTACCGTCAGCGGCACCATGTAGATTGCCAGCCCCACCACCAGCGTCACCCAGGCCTGCAAGGTCACCGCGTAACCGACCAGCTCCGGCAGGATGTTGAGGTAGTAGTTGGGGTGGCGCACCGCGCGGAAGAGCGGGTGGGTGACGAGGTCGTGATCGCGGGCGATGATCAGCTTCACGGTCCAGAACCGGCCCAGCAGCGCGATCACGACCACCAGCATCACCGCACCGAAGGCGTAGATCGCGAGACCCGTAACGCTCACCCAGTCGAACGGGGCGGGGCGGACGAGATACTCGGCGAGCCCCGCGAGATAGAACCCGATGTGCGCCAGCGCGATCGCCCGTGAGTTGGCGGCCCCGTGTTCCACCGCCCCCACGGCCTTCATCGCCGCCTCGTTGCGGATCGAAATGGCGAGGGTGACGAGGCGGAAGACGACGGCGAGGCCGACGAAGGCGATGAAAAAAGCGGATCCGTCAGCGGGACCGGGCATGGGACTCTCCGAGAAGATCGAGTGAAATGAGGATGACTCCGCGCTCGAACCGGCGGCCGAGATGCCCTGCGATACGGCCCCATCGATCCCGGCACAATCCCGGCGAATCCACGCTCAAAATCTTTTATCTTATTGAAATTATTTAGATAATTACCGGAAGACGGACGCGGGTGCCGCGTCACACTTCGGTGAGTGTGCTGACCGGCACACCGAGGCGGCGGCAGGCTTGCACCGCCGGTGCCGAAGGGAGGAGGATGCGCTCGGCCGCCCCGCCGATCCGGCGCAGCACGGCCACCTCGGCGCGGCTCGCGCCGTACGCGTCGCCGAGGCCCACCCGGTGGCGCACCACACCCGGTATCAGTTCCACCGCCCCGCGCACCATCAGGCGCTGCAGCGGCCGCAGTCCGCGCGGCAGCGCCGGCGACGTGCGCATCAGCTCAAGAAACTCGAAGATGATGGGAGAAGCCTCCAGCCGCGGCCGCGTCCGCTCGAGCAGCCCGTCCCACTCGGCTAGCGAGGCGGGGGCGCCGGTCGCGCCATAGAGCCGCGCCGCCGCCTGCGTCTCGGCGAACGCCCGGGAGAGCGCGGCATCGTCGAGCGGGCGCACGAAGCGACTGTAGCCGCTGGCGAAACCGAAGGTGGCGGTCGCCTGTACCCAGTCGAGCAGAGCGACGTCGTCGGCGCGGTAGGGCGTGCCGGCAGGTGTCTCGCCGGTGACGCGCGCGTGCATCCGGTTGACGCCGGCGATCATCGCCTCCGCCTTCGAGCGCGGGCCGTAGACGGTGACCATCGCCGCCTGGCCGGTCCGCTGCAATCGCCGCACCGGCTCGCGGCGAAACGACGAATGCTCCCACACGCCCGAACGGACTGAGGGTTCGGCCAGCTCCAGGATCACCGCCGCGACACCCCCGGTGAAGAGCGCCACCGGGTTCTTGAAGATTTTCCAGGAGAGCGAATCGGGAGCGATCAGCGCGGCCTCTCCAGGGGGAACGCGGAAGTCGATCGCGGCCATATCGTCGGGCTGCGAGAGGCGCGCGACCGCCGTGTCCAGCCGTCGCAGCAGCCCCGGCGGCATGAGCCGCGGCGCCCATGTGTCACTCCGGCCCATCGTGCGCCCTCCGAACGCGCCCGGCGCGACGCGGCGCCGGCCCCGTGGGGATCTAGGGGCCACATCGCGATTGTGAACGGGGGGTCACGGCACGCGCGGACTTGATCGGCGCCGCCAATTCTCCCAGACCTTGCGCCGGTCCGCCGACGGGCCGCAGCTTAAGGGGAAACGATGGCAACCCGCGTGACGATCCGCCCGGTGATCGCGGCCGACGAGGCCGAGTGGCGCCGCCTCTTCAAGGCCTACCACGTGTTCTACGAGGCCAGCGTGACCGATGCCGTCTACACGGCGACGTTCGCCCGCATCCTCGGCGACGACCCGTGGCAGCCCTTCGGCCTCATCGCCGAGGTGAACGGGCGCGCGGCCGGCCTCGTCCACTACCTCTTCCACAGCCACACATGGCGCGAGGAGCGCATCACCTACCTCCAGGACCTCTATGCCGACCCGGACGTGCGTGGTCACGGCGTCGGCCGAGCACTGATCGAGGCGGTCTACCGCGCGGCGGACGAGGCCGGGGCGCCGGGCGTCTACTGGACCACGCAGCACTTCAACGAGACCGCGCGCCTGCTCTACGACCGGATCGGCGAGCTGACGCCGTTCATCAAGTACCAGCGCCCGCGCTGACCTTGTGCCGGGAGGCCGCGGCGGGTGATATCGCGGCCAACCATAAAAGGAAGCGCTCATGCAGATGGACTTTTCCGGCCGCGTCGCGGTCGTGACGGGCGGTGCCCAGGGGATCGGCGGCGCGGTGGCGACCCAGCTCGCCGCCGCCGGCGCCACCATCGCCCTTTGGGACATGGACCGCACCCTGGCCGAGACCCACGCCGCCACCCTCGGCAAGGCGATCGCGGTGCAGGTGGACGTGTCGGACTACGCCTCGGTCGAGGCGGCGCACCGCGAGACGGTCGCAGCGCTCGCGGAGGTGGACATCCTCGTCAACTCGGCGGGCGTCGCCGGGCTCAACGCCACCGTGGCGGACTATCCGGTCGACGAGTTCGCCAAGATCTGCGCCATCAACCTCCTCGGCACCTTCCACACCAACAAGGTGGTGGTACCGGCGATGCGGGCGCGCAATTACGGGCGCATCGTCAACATCGCGTCGATCGCCGGCAAGGAAGGCAACCCCAACGCCTCGGCCTACTCGGCATCGAAGGCGGGGGTGATCGGCTTCACCAAGAGCCTCGGCAAGGAGCTGGCGGACGTGAACGTCGCGGTCAACTGCGTGACCCCGGCCGCAGCCCGCACGC
This sequence comes from Acuticoccus sp. I52.16.1, assembly GCF_022865125.1. Lineage (NCBI taxonomy): Bacteria > Pseudomonadati > Pseudomonadota > Alphaproteobacteria > Hyphomicrobiales > Amorphaceae > Acuticoccus > Acuticoccus sp. I52.16.1. The sequence goes on from NZ_CP094828.1 coordinate 4,913,239, forward strand.
GCATCTTCGACCAGATGAGCCGAGAGCATATCGACTACATGCTCTCCAAGATCCCCCGCGGGCGCTTCCTGGAGGTCGACGAGGCGGCGGCGATGATCGTCTGGCTCGCCAGTGAGGCCAACAGCTTCACCACCGGCGCCGTATTCGACCTGTCGGGCGGGCGCGCCACCTACTGAGCGGCTCAGGCGACCTCGAGCTTCTCGACCATGTCGGCCCGGAGCGCGGTCAGGATCGCCTCCGGGTCGATCGGCTTGGGGATGAAGACGATGCTTTCGGCCGCGCACGCGTCCTGGTTGGGGCGCGAGCGGTCGGAGGTGATGAGGCAGGCCGGCACCGGTCCCGCCAATGCCCGCAGGCGGCGGATGACGTGGATGGCCGAATGCGCCTCCGCGTGCCGTGCGGCCACCAGCACCGCGTCGGGCACGATGCCGATCTCCTCCAGCAGAGCCTCGGCATCCTCGCCCGAGGCGGCCTCCAGCGTGGTGAGGCCCCAGCACTCCATCAGCGCGGTCAGCGCCTCGCGCGTCGCGGCCTGCGGGTCGATGAGGAGGGCGACGCGGCCGGAGAGGTCGGACTCCTCGTCCGCGTCGTCGCGCCGGGCCTTGTCCACCGGCTGCACGCCGGGGGCGGCGGCGTAGGCGCTGACGGCAAAGCACGTGCCGCGCCCCTCCACCGATTCGAGGTCCAGCCGATGACGCAGCAGGTTGCACGCCCGCTCGACGATGGCGAGGCCGAGCCCCATGCCTTCGCTGGCGCTCGCCGACGCGTTCAGCCGGCGGAACTCCTTGAAGACGTTCTGCCGCTGCGAGGCGGGGATGCCCGGCCCCGTGTCGTGCACCTCGACGCGCCACAGCGGGCCGCACCGCCGCGCGCCGATCAGCACCCGGCCGGAGGTGGTATATTTCACCGCGTTGGCGATGAGGTTCTGCAGCACACGCCGGAACGTCTTGGCGTCGGTGCGGATGACGCCGGAGGAGGGCACGACGCGCAGGTCCAGCCCCTTGCGGGCCGCCAGCGGGCCGAACTCGTCGGCGAGCTGGCTCATCAGCGAGGCAAGCGAGACGTTGCCGATCTCCAGCGTGGTCGCGCCCGATTCGAGGCGCGACATCTCGAGCAGCGCATCGAGGATCGCCTCCACGCTGCCCAACGCCCCTTGCGCCTTGCGGGCGACGTCGCGCACGTTGATGCTCGCCGGGTCCGCCTCCAGCGCCGACAGGTAGAGCTTGGCCGCCGACAGCGGCTGCAACAGGTCGTGGCTCGCCGCCGCCACGAAGCGCGACTTGGTGGCATTGGCCCGCTCCGCGGCGGCGACCGCCTCGGACAGCTCGGCCGTGCGTTCGGCGACCCGGCGCTCCAGCGTCTCGTTCGCCTCGGTGGTGACGCGCACCGCCTCGCGCTCGGCGGTGACGTCGGTGAAGGAGACGACGAAGCCCTGGTCCGGCATCGGCTGGGCGGAGACGGAAAGCGTCAGCGGACCGCAGCGCGCGTCGAACTGGGTGCCGGTGCCGCGCGGCTCGTGCGCCATCCAGGCCTGCAGGCGCATCAGGCTGCCGCCGCGGGAGATGGGCGCGCCGTCCAGCATTCCGGCGAAGACCGCCGCGAACGGCGCCCCCAGCCACAGCCGCGTGATCGGCACCGCCAAGAGCTCGCTGACGTGCGTGTTCCAGCCGACGAGCCGCGCCTTCGCGTCGAAGATGCACACGCCCTGGCTGATGTGCTCCAGCGTGGCGTGGATGATCCGGGCCTGATCGTCGAGCAGCCGTTCGCGCTCGCGCCGCTCGATGCGGATGATGTCCGACACGTCGGTCTGCAGGATCACCGTGCCGCCGGCCGAGGTGCGGTGCTCGCTCACCTGGATCCACCGCTCGCCCATCAGGCGGACCGAGAAGTTGACGTGCTCGTCCTTGTGGCGCGCGCGGCGGTTGGCGGCCCAGGTCGCCGGCGTCTCGCCCGGCGGCAGCGCCAGATGCGCGCTGGCGGCGATGAGGTCGACATATCCGTCGAACGACAGACCCTTGACGAGGCGGGTCTTCACGTCGGCGATCGTGGCGCAGAAGCGGCTGTTGTACATCACCAGCCGGTCGTCCGAATCGAACAGGCCGAAGCCCTCTTTCACCGTCTCGATGGCGTTGTTGAGGTCGCTCTGCGCGCGCCGCGCCGTCTCGGTCGCCTGGGCGAGGCGGGCATTGGAATCGTTCAGGAGGTCGAGCGCCTTGTTGAGGTCGCTGGTGCGGGCGCGGACCTCCTTCTCCAGCCGCGCCGACCGCTCGAACTGCGCGTAGGCCGCACCGCTGCCGGTGGTTGACTGTTCCACTCGCGCCATCAGCGCGCTGGTGATCTTGAGCAGCTTCTCGTAGCGCTGCTGTAGCGGGGCCTCGGGGTCGAGGCTCATCTCGATCATGTCGGCACCGGCGGATAGATCGCGACGCCGGTCAGCGTCTGGTTGACGTGCAGTCCGTTGACCTGCTCGCCGTAGGTCGAGAAGCCGACGACGCCGTGCTCGGCCAGCAGCGAGGAGATGGCGCCGACGAGCTGTTTCTCCTCCGCCTCCTTGCGACGCAGCACGCAGTCCGCGGCGAGGATGATGTCCGGTCGCCCCTCCGCCGCCAGGATGCCGAGTTCGCCCGCCAGGTGCTCCACCATGGGCTTGGCGTCCGCGAGGGTGAGGACGAGACCCTGGTCGATGGCGCAGAAGAAGATCAGCTCGCCGGTCTCGGTCACCTTCTGGATGGCGCGCACGTAGTGCTGGCCGCCCATGCGCACCACCACCGGGTGCGCGGCGAAGGTGAACGTGGTGAGCTGCTCGGGATCCTTGCCCAGGATGCGGGCGTATTCACGCGCGGCCGGCTCGGCGTTGATTTCGCGCACCAGGCGGCGTTCCGGGTCGGCCTCGGTGACCACCATGCGCTTCTCGGTCGGACGCAGGTGGTCGGTCTTGAAGACCTTCACGCGGCAGGAGGTGCGCACCAGCGCCACCACCGCGGCGTTGCGCAGCGTTCGGCCGCCGGCCGACACCAGCGTCTTGCGGAAGTCCGCCCCGTCGCCGGCCGATCCGCCGAACACCGGCGTCGAGCCGAGGCCCATCGCCAGCGTCGCGGTGAGCTGGTCCTCCATGCGCGACAGCCCGTCCACCATGAGGAAGGCGAATTCCTCGGTGAAGCGGGCGTGCTCGCGGGCCAGCTCGGCGCGCGTGGTGGTCACGCGGTCGATCAACGCGGGGTGCGAGAAATCCGACAGGTCGGGCACCACCACGACCCGCGCCGCGAAGTTGGCGCTGGGGAAGCCGACGGCGACGATGGTGCCGTCGGTATAGCCGTCGTCGGCGATCTCGCCTGCGGTGGTGCAGGCGATGACCTCCGCCGCCTCGAAGGCGGCGCGAGCGTCTGCGACGACCCGCGCGAAGTCGGCTCGGGGCGAGACGAACAGTGCGATCAGCGCGAACGGTCCTGGCCCCAGCCCGGTCTTGAGCCGAGCCACGGGCGCCGGGTCGTCACAAAAGACGGTGGCCCGACGGACAGTCCGTTCCCTGATCGACGGACCAATGGCCGCGTCCACGGGGTTTCCTCACTCAGACTTGCTGTTTTATCTTTTGTTCAAGCCTAAGCTTTGTCTGGCCCTTCATGCAAGTGGAGCGGGTGCCCCGCCTCGCGAGCCAGGAGAACCGCCTGCGTGCGGTTCTGCACGCCGAGCTTGCGCATGATCGCGGTGACGTGCGCCTTCACCGTCGTCTCGGCGATCGACAGGTCGTAGGCGATCTGCTTGTTGAGCTTGCCCTCGCACATCAGGTCGAGGATGCGTCCCTGCTGCCGCGTCAGGCGCGAGAGCTTGGCGACGATCCCGTCCGCCTTGTGCGCCGCGGTCTGCGCCAGCTCCAGCGATTCGGCCGGGAAGTAGGGCTCGCCCCGGCTGATCGTGTCGAACGCCTCGCGGAAGACGTCGCGCGCGCTGTGTTTGGGGACGTACCCCACTGCGCCCATGCGGATCGCCGAGGCGATCACGCGCGCGTCCGTCACGGAGGAGACGATGAGGATCGGCGTCTGCGGCGCCAGCGCCTTCATCCGGGCGAGGCCCTCCAGCCCCTCGATGTCGGGAAGCTGGAGATCGAGGACGATGACGTCGGCGGCCACACCCTCCTCGATCAGGGCGAGGGCCTGGTTCAGCCGCTCGGCCGTGGCGATGACGGTGATGCCGCAGGCGGCCTGGAGCGTCATCGCCAGCGCATCGGAAAACAGGGGGTGGTCCTCGACGATGAGGGCCGAGGAGAACGAGGCGAGGGCGGGTGTCAGCTCTGGCGAAGGCATTATTGTCATACCGCGGACACCGGTTGGGCCTGTCACAGCGAGCCCGACAGGATCGCCCGCTGATTGGTTCATTTTGGCGACAAGGCGGGGCGATTGAGGCGCGGCGTGTGCCGTTCGGTCCACGAGCTGCCTGCCATTCGTCTCTCCCTGCCGGTTTGTGAAGTCGTCGTGATCTCGCATTCGGGCCCGGCGTCACGGCGCCGAGCGGTCGGTCGAGTATCGGCCTGTGCGGTTACGCGCTGAAATGCGACGTTGGTCGTATGTTACCGCAGGCACCCAGCGCCCCCAACCGCGTAGCGCCGCGCCGGCCGCGACCACTGCCTGTTTGCAAGCGCCGCCATGCCGGACGGCGTCCGCGCGCCGGTGCGACCATTGTCTCATGGTATTCGGCTTGCCGAGGCGTGGTGGCGTTCTCTATTCCTTGGCGAGCCGTATCGAGGAGGCCGCACCATGGCTCGCACCGCGCCGTCACTGCCCGCGAACCCGCGCGGAACGGCAGGCGTGCGCGTCGCTCCTGCGTGCCGCCGCGCGTGACCTCCCGCCGCGTGACGCGCCGCAACGGGGCCGGGTGATGCGTGCGCTCGTCGTTGGCGCCGCGGCCGGCGGGGGGTTGCCGCAGTGGAACTGCGCCGCCCCCAACAGCGCCGGCTTCTGGCTCGGTGCGCCGCCTCACCCGGCGGCCACGCAATCCTCCCTCGCGGTCAGCGCCGACGGCGAGCGCTGGCTCCTGATCAACGCCTCGCCGGACCTTCGCAGCCAGATCATCGCCCTGCCGCAGCTTCAGCCGCGGGTCGGCACTGCGCTGCGCAACAGCCCGATCGCCGCCGTCCTCCTGACCAACGGCGATCTCGACCATATCGCCGGATTGCTGACCTTGCGCGAGGGCCAGCCCTTCACCCTCTACGCCACCGACGCCATCCTCGGCGTCCTCGCCGCCAACCCGGTGTTCGACGCGCTCGCCGCCACGGTCGTCCCCCGCACTCCGATCCACCTCGACACCACGTTCGAGGCGCTGCCCGGCCTCTCGGTCACCGTCTACCCGGTGCCCGGAAAGGTGCCGCTGTTCATGGAATCGGGCGAAGTAGCGACCGACCTCGTCGGCGAGCAGACGGTCGGCGTCGCCATCTCCGACGGGCGCGCGACACTGCATTATATTCCCGGTTGCGCGGCCGTGGACGCCGGCCTGCGCGCCCGCGTCGACGGCGCCGACGCGCTCCTGTTCGACGGGACGCTCTACGTCGACGACGAGATGGTCCGCGCCGGCGTCGGCACCAAGACCGGCCGGCGGATGGGGCACATGTCGGTCTCGGGGCCGGAGGGGTCGGTCGCCGCCTGGGCGCCGGCCCGTATCGGACGCCGCGTCTTCGTCCACCTCAACAACACCAACCCGTTGTGGCGCGACGGACCGGAGCGGGCCGAGACCGAGGCCGCGGGCTGGCAGATCGGTCACGACGGCATGGAGCTCACCCTATGAACATCCTCGCCCCCGACGAGATGGCCGCCGCGCTCCGCCGCATCGGCGCCGAGCGCTACCACAACCTGCACCCCTTCCACCGCCGCCTCCACTCCGGCCAATGCACCATCGACGAGGTGCGCGCCTGGGCGCTCAATCGATACTGCTACCAGCGCATCATCCCGGTGAAGGACGCCTCGATCCTGGCCCGGATGGACGATGTCGAGCTGCGCCGCATCTGGCGCCAGCGCATCGTCGACCATGACGGCGAGATCGGCGACGCGCCGGAAGGGGGCCTGCGCCGCTGGCTCGCCCTGACGGACGGTCTCGGCCTCGACCGCGCCTACGTGGAGGGCATGCAGGGCGCACTCCCCGCCGTGCGCTTCGCCTGCGACGCCTACGTGTCGTTCGTCTCCAAGGGTACGCTGCTGGAGGCGATCGCCTCGTCCCTGACGGAGCTGTTTTCGCCGCAGATCATCTCCGAGCGTGTCTCCGGGATGCTGCGCCACTACGATTTCGTCGACGAGAGCGTCCTGCGCTACTTCGGCCACCGCCTCGACCAGGCCCCCCGAGACGCCGAGTTTGCCCTCGGCTACGTGACCGAACACGCCCGCACGCCGGAGACCCAACGCGCCGCCCTCCAGGCGCTGGAATTCAAGTGCGGCATGCTCTGGTGCCAGCTCGACGCGATCGAGCACGTCTACGTCGCCGGCAACCCGTTTCCGGGCGCATGGCGGCCGGGGCTCGGAATGGCGCAGAGCTGAACCGCAGCGCCGCGAGAGGCGCTCCGAGCCCACCGAGGAACAAAGGGCAGGCAACGCCGTGCCGGGGTGCGCGGACCGCAACGACGGTGCCGGGCGGCCGTCAAAGGCGGTCTTCCAGGACCAGCGCGGCGCCGCGCTCGGCGATCATCGCCGTCGGCGTGTTGGTGTTGCCCGAGGTGATGGTGGGCATGATGGAGGCGTCGATCACCCTCAGGCCCGCGACGCCACGCACCTTCAGGCGCGCGTCCAGGACAGCCATCTGATCGTCGTCGTCGCCCATCTTCGCCGTGCCGACGGGGTGGAAGATCGTCGTGCCGATGTCGCCCGCCGCGCGGGCGAGCGATTGCTCGTCGTCCCCCACCGCCGGGCCGGGGAGGTATTCCTCGGGGTGGATGTCCTTCAGCGAAGGTTGCGCCATCAGCCGCCGCGTCACGCGGATCGCGTCGGCCGCGACGCGCCGGTCCTCGTCGGTGCTGAGGTAGGCGGGGGAGATCATCGGCGGCGCCGACACGTCGTCCGAAGCAAGGCGCACCGTGCCGCGCGCGGTCGGGCGCAGATTGCAGGCGCTCACCGTGATCGCCGGGAAGGTGTGCAGCGGGTCGCCGAACTTGTCGAGCGAGAGCGGCTGCACGTGGAACTGGATGTTGGGCCGCGCCTGCTGCGGGTCGGACCGCGTAAAGATGCCGAGCTGCGAGGGCGCCATCGTCAGCGGTCCGCGCCGGCGCACCGCGTAGTCGAGCCCCATCAGCGCACGGCCGACGAGTGAGTTGTAGCCCTCGTTCAGCGTCTTGATGCCCTTCACCGTATAGATCGCGCGCTGCTGCAGGTGATCCTGCAGGTTGCGACCGACTCCGGGGCTGTAGTGCTTGCACTCGATGCCCGCCTCGGCCAGCCACGCCGGGTCGCCGATGCCCGAGAGCTGCAGGATCTTCGCCGAGCCGATCGACCCCGCCGACAGGATCACCTCGCCCTTCGTCTTCACCGTGATCCGCTCGCCGCCCTTGCGGTAGACGACGCCCGTCGCGCGCCCGTCCTCCAGCACGAGGCCCTCGACCTCGACATGCATCTCCAGCCGCAGGTTGGGGCGCTTCAATGCCGGCTTGAGGAAACCCCGAGCGGCCGACCAGCGCCGGCCGACCTTCTGGTTGACGTGGAAGTAGCCCGCGCCCTCGTTGTCGCCGGTGTTGAAGTCCGGCGTCGCGGGGATGCCCATCTCGATCGCGGCGTCGCGGATCCGGTCCAGCACCGCCCAGGAGAGGCGCGGCGCCTCCACGCGGAAGCCGCCGCCGATGCCGTGATGCTCGCTGTCGCCCAGGAAGCTGTCCTCGATGGAGCGGAAGGCCGGCAGCACGTCGCTCCACCCCCAGCCGGGGAGGCCGAGATGGCGCCACCCGTCGTAGTCGGCGCTCTGGCCGCGCATCGCCACCATCGCGTTGATCGCCGAGCATCCGCCGATGACCTTGCCGCGCGGGTAGGCGAGCGAGCGCCCGTTGAGCCCCGGTTCCTCCACCGTGCGGAACATCCAGTCGGAGCGGGGATTGCCGATGGCGAAGAGGTAGCCCACGGGGATGTGGAACCAGATCCAGTTGTCGTTCCCGCCCGCCTCCAGGATGAGGACGCGGCTCTTGCCGTCGGCCGTCAGGCGGTTGGCGAGGATGCAGCCCGCCGTGCCGGCGCCGACGATGATGTAGTCGTACTCGCCCTCGATGCTCACGCGGCGGGGTCCGGCTGACGGCGGTGGATCGATGTGTGCCTCAAGGTGCTCCTCCCAGGGAGCCGTTCGCCGGCTCTCCATGCGTTGACGTCGTCTGTCGACCCGGCCGTCCGGCGAGGGCGGCGGTCAGACGACGAGGTTCGTCGGCGTGCCGCGGTGCCAGGCCTCGACGTTGTCGATCAGCTGATCGGCCAGCGTCTGGATCGCCTCGGTGCTGCCCCATGCCACGTGCGGCGTCAGAATGAAATCGGGCCGGTCGAGGATCTGCATGAAGGGGTGGTCCTCCGGCGGCGGCTCGGTGGTGACGACGTCGAACCCGGCGCCGCCGATCCGGCCCGCCTTCAACGCCTCCACCAGAGCCGCCTCGTCCACCAGCCCGCCGCGCGCGGTGTTGATGACGATCGGCCGGCGGGTCATCCTGGCGAACTCGGCCGCGCCGATCATGTTGCGCGTCGACGGCAGCAGCGGGCAGTGCAGGGTGATGACGTCGGCGCGTTCCAGCACCTCCTCGAACGGGGTGTAGAGCGGACCCATCGTGGTGGTGCCCTTGTAGGCCGCGAACAGCACCGTCATCCCGAACGCTTCGGCGAGGCGGGCGACGGACTTGCCCAGCGCACCGTCGCCCATGATGCCGATGGTGGAGCCCGCGAGATCGTTCATCGGGCCGGCGAAGTAGCAGAACTGGCCGGATTTCTGCCAGTCGCCCGCCGCGACCGAGGGGCGGTAGGCCGGCAGGCTGCGCTTGAGCGACAGGATCAGCGCGAAGGTATGCTCCGGCACCGTGTTGACCGCATAGTCGCGGATGTTGGAGACCACGATCCCGCGCGCCTGGCACATCTCGGTGTCGACCACGTCGTACCCGGTCGCCGCGATCGCGATCAGGCGCACATTGGCCGCCCCCTCCAGCGCCGCGCCCCGCACCGGCACCTTGTTGGTGATGACGACGTCCGCCTCGCGGATACGGGGGGCGATCTCGTCGGCGGCGGTGCTCTGGTGGATCTCGATCTCGTGCGGGAAATCGGGCCGGCGCAGGACGATCTGCGGCGGAAGCGTCTCACGATCGAGAAAGACGATACGAACCGGACGGTTCATCATGGGACAGGGGCCTTCTCGACGGGTCGTGACGCTCAAAGGTCATGCTAGTGGTTTCAGCGCGGACGGGTAGCGCCTTAGAGTTTTTACAGACCCACGAAACGTCCTAGAGTTGCAGCATGGGACACGCGGCATAAAAAATGGCCGCATCCCTGCGACCATTTTCGAGTGTCCCTGCCGATGGGCGGCGGGTGGTCAGTCGACCCGCAGGCCGGCGGCGCCGCGTGCGTCGCGCACCATCTCGAGGCACTTTTCGTAGTCACCGTCGATGCCGGCGGTGGAGGCGCGGGCGAGGTTGGTCGCCAGCTCTTCCGCGCGGCCGTCATTGGTCTGCAGCTCAGCGTTGTTGTCGGCGTCGTTCTGCGTCTGCTGCACGGCCGCCTCGCAGTCCGCCTCGGTCTGCGCGAAGGCGGGCGCCGTGAACAGAAGTGCCGCCGCGACGAGGGTGGCCTTGCCGTATGCGTTCATGTCGATGCTCCTCGGGTTGTCGTTCTGATCATATTATTCAGGAACTGCGACGGAGGCGATACAATCGTTCCACCGCACTCCCGAGGAGACAACGCGCCGGCTGCTCACGCGTTCAGCGGAAAATGGCACGCGCTGCGGTGCGCGGCGACGGCGGTGGGGGCGGTGAGCGGCGGCTCCTCGCGCCGGCAGATCTCTTCGGCGCGCGGGCAGCGGGCGGCGAAGGCGCAGCCCGGCGGCGGGTCGTACGGGTCGGGGAGGGTCCCGTCGCCCTCCTCCGGCGGGGCGAGGGCGCGGCCGGGCGCCGGTGCCGAGGCGAGGAGCAGCGAGGTGTAGTGGTGCTGCGGCCGCGCATACACCTCCCGCGCAGGACCGATTTCGACGAGCTTGCCGAAGTAGAGGATGGCCACTCGGTCGCTCACCGCCTCGATCACGGAAAGGTCGTGGCTGATGAAGACGTAGGTGAGCGACAGCCGCGCCTTCAGGTCGGCCAGCAGTTCCAGCACCTGCGCCTGCATCGAGACGTCGAGCGCGGAGACCGGCTCGTCGAGCACCAGGAGCTGCGGCTCGGCCGCCAGGGCACGGGCGATGCCGATGCGCTGGGCCTGCCCGCCGGACAACTCGTGCGGGTAGCGCTCCAGGAAGGCGGGGTCGAGGTTCACCGTTTCCATCAGCGCGTCGAGACGTGCCCTCTGCGCCTTGCCGTGGATGCCGGCGAGTTTGGCGAGGGTCACCGCCAACGGCTGGCGGATGCGCTTGCGCGGGTTGAGCGCGGCCACCGGGTCCTGGAAGACGTACTGCACCGTGGCGAGCCTGGCGGCGCCCTCGCCGGCGCCGGCCACGGTGATCGTCCCCTCGGTTGGACTGTCGAGGCCGACGATCATCCGCGCGAAGGTGGTCTTGCCGCAGCCCGATTCACCGACAACGCCCAGTGTCTCGCCCCGCGCGACCGACAGCGAGATGCCACGCACGGCGTGCACCACCGGCTTATGCCGGCCCAGCAGCGTGCGCCCGCCGCCGAAGCGGCGCACGACGCCGTCGATCTCGAGCATCGCGGTCACGCCGGGGCGTCCAGCGGGTGGATGCAGCGCGCGGCGCGGCCGGGGGCACGCTCCAGCAGCGGGATCGGCCCGGCGCGGCAATCGTCCTCGGCGCGCAGGCAGCGGGGGGCGAAGGCGCAGCCCGGCGGCGGATCGACCAGCGAGGGCGGACGGCCGGGGATCGCCTTCACCTTGCGGTCCGGGTCGCCCAGGACGGGAACGCAGGCGATGAGGCGTTCGGTGTAGGGGTGGGCCGGGGCCGCGAGGATCTCGGCCGTCGGCCCGGTCTCCACCACCTCGCCGGCATACATCACCGCGACGCGGTCGGTGACGGCGGACACCACGCCGAAATCGTGGGTGATGAAGATCACCGCCACCGTCTCCTGCCGGCGCAGGCGGTTGATGAGCCCCAGGATCTGCGCCTGAACGGTGACGTCGAGCGCGGTCGTCGGCTCGTCCGCCACCAGCACGTCCGCCTCGTTGGCGAGGGCCATGGCGATGCCGACGCGCTGGCGCATGCCGCCGGAGAGCTGGTGCGGGTAGGCGTCGAGCCGGCGGGCCGGGTTGGGGATGCGCACCAGCGCCAGCAGCGCTTCGGCCCGCTCGCGGGCAGCGCGCCGGCCGATCGGGGCATGCGCCTGCAACGCCTCGACGATCTGCTGACCGACGGTGAACTGCGGGTGAAGCGTCGACAGCGGGTCTTGGAAGACGTATGCGACCGCCGCCCCGCGCATGCGCCGCAGCGCCCCGTCGCCGAGGCCGAAGAGGTCTCGGCCGCGGAAGTAGGCCGCGCCGGCCACGATCTCGCCCGGCGGCGAGGGGACCAGCCCCATGACCGACATGCCGGTGACCGATTTACCCGAGCCCGATTCGCCCACCACGCCGAGGCACTCGCCCTCGCCGACGGCAAGGTCCACCCCGCGGACCGCCTGCACCCGGCTGCGGCCGACGCGGAAGCTCGTCCGCAGCCCGGTCACGTCGAGCAGGGCACCGAGGCGGGCGGGCTCGGGCACGTGGTCGCGAGCGACGCGCGTGCGGGCACCGGGGCGGGCCAGCGCGCCGGACTTCAGCCGCGGGTCCAGCACGTCGCGCACCCCGTCGCCGAGGAGATTGATCGCCATGACGACGACGAAGATCATCACGCCGGGGATGATCGCCACGTGCGGCGCATTGAACAGCACCGTGCGCCCGTCGCCCAGCATCGAGCCGAGGTCGGCCTGCGGCGGCTGTGCGCCGAGACCCAGGAACGACAGCCCCGCCGTCTCGAGGATCATCCACCCGACCGTGGTCGACATGGTGATGACGATGACCGGCAGGACGTTGGGGAGCACTTCGGACAGGAGGATCGCGACGTTGCCCTGCCCCGACAGGCGCGCTGCGTCGACGAACTCGCGCCGGGCGAGGCCCAGCGCCAGCCCCCGCACGTTCCGGGCGAAGAAGGGCACGTTGACAATCGCGATCGCATACAGGGCGTTGATGAGCCCCGGTCCCAGCGCCGCGACGATGGCGAGCGCGAGCAGAATGTAGGGGAAGGCCAGCACCATGTCGACGCCGCGCATCAGCACCGCGTCGACCCGCCCGCCCGCATATCCCGCCACGAGGCCGATCAGCGAGCCGAAGAAGGCGGCGATGGCCGTCGCCGTCAGCCCCACGGCGAGGCTGATGCGCGTGCCCCAGACGAGCCGCGAGAGGATGTCGCGCCCCAGCGCGTCGGTGCCGAGGAGATGACCGTCGGTGAGCGGGGGGGCGAGGCGGGCGGCGGGGGCGGTGGCGTTGGGGTCGGCGAGCGGCAGCCACGGCGCGGCGAGTGCGACGGCCAGCACCAGCACGATGACGGCGAGGCCGATGGTCGCCAGCGTGTTGTTGAAGAGGAGCTGCCAGGAGGACGGGCGGCTCGGCTGTGTGGCGGGCGCGATCGCGTCGGTCACGCTCATCCGCGCAGCCTCGGGTCGATTGCCATCTGCAGGACGTCGGCCGCCAGGTTGAACAGGACGTAGGCCGCCGCGACGATCAGCACGCCGCCCTGCACGAGCAGGATGTCGCGCGTGGAAATCGCGGTCACGAGCATCGAGCCGATGCCGGGCCACTGAAACACCGTCTCGACGTAAACCGCGCCGCCCAGCACGAACCCGGCCTGGATGCCGATCACCGGGATGACCGACACCAGTGCCGCCTTGACGGCATGCTTGGCGATGACCTTGCCTTCCGAGACACCCTTGGCGCGTGCGGTGCGGATGAAGTCCTGCCGCAGCACCTCCAGCATGGCGGTGCGGGTGAGACGCGCGATCACCCCGGTCGCGACCACCGCCAGCGTCAAGGCGGGCAGCACCAGGTGGTGGGCGATGTCCATCGGCCCGCCGCCGCCGTAGATCGCCGTCATCCCGCTCGCCGGGAAGAGCCGCCAGCGAACCGCGAAGCCGAGGATCAAGAGCAGCCCCAGGAAGAAGGCCGGCATCGAGATGCCGACGAGCACCAAGAGCGTCAGCACCTTGTCGGTCAGCCCGTATTGCCGCACCGCCGAGACGACGCCCGCTGCGAGCCCTGCGACGGTGGCGACCACCAGCGCCGTGCCGGCCAGCAGCATGGTGGCCGAGAGGCGCTCCAGCACCTCGTCCAGCACCGGGCGGTTGAGGGAATAGGAGCGGCCGAAGTCGCCCTGCGCGATGTTGCCGAGCCAGATGAAATATTGCTCCGGCAACGAGCGGTCGAGGCCGAGCTGGGCGTTGATCCGCTCCACGTTCTCCGGCGTCGCGTAGGAGCCGAGGATCGCGGTCGCCGGGTCACCCGGAATCATCGCCATGATCGTGAAGACGATCACGGTGAGGCCCATGAGGACCGGGATCGCGGTGAGGAGCCGCCACAGGATGGTCGCGCCCATCAGCGGTCCGTCGTTTCGGCGGCGCCGACCGGCGACGTGGCCGGGATCACCGGCGCACGCGTCGAGGTTTGCAGCGGGCTCGGCACCGACCTAGTTCTTCGCCACCTCCTGCAGCATCAGGAAGAACGAAGGCTGCAGCTCGAAGCCTTCGACGCGCGCGCTCGTCACCGCATTCTGCTTCCAGTTGGCGATGAAGGCCCAGGGGGCGTCGTCGTGCACGATCTCCTGCATCTGCTTGTAGAGGTCGGCGCGTTTGGCCTGGTCGGTGGCTGTGCGGGCCTCCTCGAGCAGCGTGTCCACCTGCGGGTTGGAGTAGTAGCCGGAGTTGAAGCCGCCTTTGTCGGGCATCGCGTCGGTGCGCAGGGCCAGGAAGGGGAGCGTGTCGGGGTCGTTGGTCATCCAGGCCATCTCGGCCATGTCGGCCTTGCCCTCCAGGCCCGGATTCACGTTGCCGAGGAAGGTGTTCCACTCGTAGGTCTCGATCTTGGTCGGCATGCCGACGGCTTCGAGGTCCGCCTGGATGGCGGTGCCCATCGCGACCGGGTCCAGCATGCCCGAGCCGCCCTCGGTGACGTAGAAGGTCAGCTCCGCGCCGTCGTATCCCGCCTCTTCGAGAAGCGCCTTGGCCTTGTCCGGGTCGTAGGGGTAGGGCTCCAGGCTCTCGTTGTAAGCCCAGGCGAAGGCGGGCGGCGTCGGCCCGGCGGCGACCTCGGCCGTGCCCTGGAGGATGGAATCGACCAGCGCGCCCTTGTCGATGGCGTAGTTGACCGCCTGGCGCACCTTCTTGTCCGCGAACGGGCCTTCCTTGGTGTTGAGGATCAGGAACCACAGATGCGGCCCGGCCTGCTCGTAGACCTTCACGTTCGGGTCGTTCTCGAACCGGGCGAGCGCGTCCGGCGGGGTCTCCACCATCACGTCGATGCCGCCCGACATCATCTCGGCCAGCCGGGTGTTCCCGTCGGTGATCGGGCGGAAGACGATCGCTTCGAGCTTCGGCTCACCGCCCCACCAGTCGGCGTTCTTCTCGACGACGACGCGCGAATTGGACTGCCACTCCGCGAACTCGAAGGCCCCGGTGCCGACCGGATTGCGCCCGAAGTCCGCCCCGTTTTCCTCCACCGCCGCCGGCGACACGATGAGGCCGGTCGGATAGGCGAGGTTCGACAGGAAGGGGGCGTAAGGCTCCTTCAGCGTGAACTTCACCGTCGACGGGTGGACCGCCTCGACGGTGTCCACCGATGAGAAGAAGAAGGCCAGCGGAAAGGGGCCGGTGTCGTGGAACGGGTGGTTCTCGTCGAGCATGCGCTCGAAGTTGAAGACGACCGCGTCCGCGTCGAACGGCGTGCCGTCGTGGAACTCCACCCCCTCGCGCAGCTCGAAGGTGTAGGTCAGGCCGTCGTCCGAGACCTCGTAGCTCTCCGCCAGCGCCGGCTCGACGTCGAGCGTCCCGTCGGCGAAGCGCACCAGCCCGTCGTACACGTTGACGAGGATGCGGAAGTCGTTGACCGCGGTGACGGCGGCCGGGTCCAGCGACTTCGGCTCGGCCACCTGGCCGACGACGAGGACGCCGGGCGGGGTCTGCGCGGTCGCCGGACCGCCGGGAACGAGGGCGAGCGACAGCGCCAGTGCGCCGGTCAGCGCGGCGAGAATGCGGGTCATTCCGTCGTCCTTTCGGTGCAAACGGCCACGAGCTAACCATTTATCGACCGCAGGAACAACCGGAGCGCCCCGGCGCGCGGCAGGACCGGCGCCGCCTGCACGGTTCCGTCCGTCATCCGCCGGCGATGCGGCAGGGGCGTCAGAGCGAGGCGAGGAAGTCCGCCCGATCGACGTCGAGAAGCAGGAGCTGGGTGCCGTCGTCGAAGGCGATCAACGTGTGGTCGCCGCGGCCGACGATGCGCGCGTCGGCGAGGTCGATGCCGTGTCGCGTGACGTTGATCTCGTCGACGCCGACGAGGAAATCGCGGATCACGTCGCTCCCGTCGCCCGGCGTCGAGACGTAGAGGTCGATGCCCGCGCCCAGCGAGACGACGTCGTTGCCGGCGCCGGAGCGGACGACGTCGTCGCCGGCGCCACCCTCGACGGTGTCGTTGCCGTCGGCGCCGTTGATGGTGTCGTTGCCCGCGCCGCCGACGACGCTGTCGTTGCCGGTGCCGCCGTCCATCAAGTCGCCGCCGCCCCAGCCGAACAGCTTGTCGTTGTCGGTGCCGCCGATGAGCGTGTCGTCGTAGGCGGCGAGGTCGCCGCTCTGGATCGGATCGTCGCCGCTGAGGAGGTCGGCGCCGGCGCCACCCAGTATGCGGTCCGCGCCGCTGCCGCCGAAGACGCTGTCGTTGCCCCCGTCGCCGAAGAGCTGATCGTCGCCGGCGCCGCCTTCCACATAGTCCTTGCCGGTGCCGCCGCGGATCGTGTCGTCGCCGACGTTGCCGTAGAAGCGGTCGTTGCCGGCCTGGCCGCCCATTGCGGTCGGCTCCAGCGCGGCGGCGAAGGTGTCGACCCCCGGGGTTCCGCGCATGACCACGGCCCCGCGCGCCGCGTTCCAGGTGACGACGAGGTCGTCGTCGATCGGCGAGCCGTAGAGATGCTGGAGCGCGGCGACGTCCAGCCGTTCCAGATGGTCGGTGGTGAAGTCGTCCGGGTCGCCGTAGCTCTCGGCCATCACGGTGTAGGCCCGGTCGTCGAGCTGTTCGACGAGGCGGTTGGCGCCGGTGCCGGGGTCGCCCAGGCCGCTGGCGAAGCCGATCGCGCGGAGCACCTCGTCGAACGCGCCGTCGTTCTGGGCGAGGCTGCCGAGGGCGCTGGCGAGGACGACGTATTGCGTGCCGCCGGAGGGTTCCTCGCCCCAGGAGGCGTTGTCCGCGGTGGCGGCGCGCACGAACTCCAGCGTGCCGCCGCGGTTGATCTCCACGAACTGGATGCCCGACACCTTGCTGTACTCGGCCAGCGCCGCACGGACGACGCGCTGGTCGGCCGCCGAGATCGCCGCGACGCGGTTGACGCTCTCCCCGTCGCTCAGTTCGCCCCGCGTCGGCAGATCGCCGCCGGTGGGGAAGCTGTAGCTGACGGCCGTCGCGGTGCCGATGGGGCCGGTGTCGCCATGCCGGGCGCCATCCTCCAGCAGGATGCCGCGGTAGTTGGAATAAAAAGTCGGCATGACATCGTCCCGATCGCAATTTGAGGCGTCCGGCAGCCTCGGGGCATGGTCGTGCGATGCGGTCCTCGGCGCGGAGGGCGAGACAATCTCATCTCGCTGCGGATTACCAGCGCCTCGAGCGAGGTTGGACGAAATTTAACCTTGCGTGAAGACCGCGTCGCGGCGGTGGACGCGGCATCGCCGAAGCGGGTTCAGGCGATGCCGTCCTCCGGCACCGACCAGGCGTAGACCGGGTCGACCCGGCGCAGGATCGCGCGGGGGCCGAGGGTGCGCATGGTGGCGTTCCGCACGCGGTCGAGCGGGAAGGGCAGGTGGTAGACGCTTCCCTGCTGCTCCGACATCGCGGCGATGCGGCGGGTGCGGGGGCGGCGCGCGTCGGCGTAGCGGGCGAGGGCCGCGGGCGTCGGCCCCAGAGCGGCGACGGCGAGCTTGAGGATGGCGGCGTCCTCCAGCGCCATCGCCGCGCCCTGGGCGAGGAAGGGGACCATCGCGTGCGCCGCGTCGCCGATGAAGGCGACCCGGCCGGCGGCGAAGACGTGGCGCGGGCGCACCGCGATCGGCCAGGGCGTCCACTGCGCGACGTCGGCGATGAGGCGGCCGGTCGGCGTGCGGGCGATCCCCGCCGGGCCGCGGCTCTTCTGCGGGGCGACGAGCACGTAGTTGGCGTCCTCGTCGCTCAGCGCGTAGCGCACGAGGTGGTGGCCGCTGCCCATGACGAGCTCGGTCGTGCCGCCGGCGGTGTCGCCGGTGCCGCGCCAGGCGATCCAGCCGGTGTCACGCGGCGCATCGCCGACCAAGGCGCGCCGTGTCGAGGAGTTGACGCCGTCCGCCGCGACGACGAGCGCCGCGTCCATTTCGGCGCCCGCGACGGTGCACCCGGTGTCCGTCTGGTGGACGTGGCGCGCCGCGTGGTCGTGCCGCACGACGACACCCCGGCGCAGCGCCGCGGCGAGGAGGGCGCCATGCAACGCGGCGCGCGAGAGCGTGTAGTAGGGGGCGCCGTAGCGCGCGACGATGGCGGGACCGTAGGGGAGGCGCACCAGCGGCGCGGCCTGCTCGGGCGCACGCACGACGAGTGCCTCGGGCGCCGTGGCGACGCGGGCGACGTCCTCCAGCGCGCCCAGGACGCTCAGCGCCTTGACGGCGTTGGGCGCGATCTGGATCCCCGCCCCGGCGTTGGCCGCATCTTCGCCGCGCCGCTCCAGGACGACGACGGGGCCGGCCTCCGCGAGGGCAATGGAGGCGGCGAGCCCGGCGATCCCGGCACCGATGACGACGAACATGGCGGACGCCCCCTCAATCCGAGGCAATGCGCGGCATCGCGCACCGCGGCGAGGCCGTCACCGTCGTCGCCGTCAGACGGTGGCGCCGCGGGCGACCTTGGCGTCGGTGATGCATTCGGGCGGGTTGGCATCGTGCTCGCCCAGCGCCGGGTCGTAGGCGTAGACGGTGGAGCAATAGGGGCAGATCGCCTCGGTATCGCCGCCCATGTCGAGGAACTCGTGGGGGTGGTCGAACGGGGGCAGGGCGCCCATGCACATGAAGCGCTTGGCGCCGATCGTCACCTTCCGGACACCGATCGTGTTGTGAAACAGCGGGGTCGCGTGATCTGCCATCGTCCGTTCCTTACAGCCCTTACATGCCCACGTAGTTCGGGCCGCCGCCACCCTCGGGCGGGACCCAGGTGATGTTCTGGTTGGGGTCCTTGATGTCGCATGTCTTACAATGCACGCAGTTCTGCGCGTTGATGACGAAGCGCGGCTCCGGCCCCTCCAGATCCCACTCGTAGACGCCCGCAGGGCAGTAGCGTGCGGACGGCCCGGCGTACACCTCCAGCTCGGAATTCTTTTGCAGTTCCATGTCCTGGACCTTGAGGTGGACCGGCTGGTCCTCCTCGTGGTTGGTGTTGGACAGGTACACCGAGGACGGCCGGTCGAAGACGAGCGTGCCGTCGACCTTGGCGTAGACCTTCTTCTTGCACGCGGCGGCGGGCTTGAGCTGCGCGAAGTCCGGCCCCTTGTGGCTGAGCGTGCCGAGCGGAGACGTGCCGAGGAGCTGGTTGACCCACATCTCCGCCCCCGCCACCGCGACGCCGAGCGCCGTGCCGAGGCGCGACCACAGCGGCTTGACGTTGCGCACCTTGAAGAGCTCGCGGCCCACGGCGGAGCCGCGCCAGGCGTCGTCGTAGCTCTGCAGCGTGTCGCCGGAGCGGCCCTCGGCGAGGGCCTGGGTGATGTGCTCGGCAGCCATCTTGCCGGTCAGCATCGCGTTGTGGTTGCCCTTGATGCGCGGCACGTTGACGAAGCCGGCCGCGCAGCCGACGAGGCAGCCGCCGGGGAAGGCGAGCTTGGGGACCGACTGGTAGCCACCCTCGGAGATGGCGCGGCCGCCGTAGGCCTCGCGCGTCGCCCCCTCGAAATAGGGTGCCATGTCGGGGTGGGTCTTGAACGTCTGGAACTCGCGGAAGAGGTCCATGTTCGGGTTCTTGTAGTTGAGGTGAACCACGAAACCGACGGCCATCAGATTGTCGCCGTAGTGGTACATGAAGGAGCCGCCGCCGGTCTGATTGTCCAGCGGCCAGCCCATGGTGTGGACCACCATGCCGGGCTCGAACACCGCGTCCGGTACCCGCCAGATCTCCTTCATGCCGAGGCCGTATTTCTGCGGCTCGCGCCCCTCGTCGAGCCTGAACTCCTCGATGAGCCGCTTCGACAGCGAGCCGCGCACGCCCTCGGCGAACACGACGTACTTGCCGCACAGCTCCATGCCGGGGGTGTGGCTGTCCTTCTCGGACCCGTCGCGGGCGACGCCCATGTCGCCGGTGACGATGCCCATGATCTCGCCGTTCTCGCCGCGCACGACGTCGGCGGCGGCGAATCCGGGGTAGATCTCGACGCCCATCTCTTCGGCCTTGGCGCCCATCCAGCGGCACAGGTCGCCGAGCGAGCCGACGTAGTTGCCGTGGTTGTGCATGAAGGAGGGCATCGCGAAGCCGGGCAGCGTGAGGCTGCCGGCGGGGCCGAGATAGCGGAAGACGTCCTTCGTCACCGCGGTCTTCAGCGGGCAGTCCGGATCGTCGCGCCAGCCGGGGAGCAGCGCGTCGAGGCCGGAGGGGTCGATCACGGCGCCGGAGAGGATGTGGGCGCCGACCTCGGAGCCCTTCTCCACGATGACGACGGTCAGCTCTTCCTCGCGTTCGGCGGCGAGCTGCATTAATCGGATCGCGGTGGACAAGCCCGCCGGGCCTCCGCCAACGATCACCACGTCGTAGTCCATGCGCTCGCGCTCGATGGCCATGGGCTCCCCTTCTGTCGGCGCGGCTTTGCCGGCCGCGTCATCATGATTTAGCTTTGTCTACGTCGAAGGTAGGCCGCGATGGAAGAGCCTCAACATTTTCGCGATCCGCTCGCCGCATTTCTCGGCGCGTGCGGAGTCACGGCCGTCCTCGCCGAAACGCCACAGAACCGATTCGCCGAGGTCGAGACTACCGTCGATTCGGAGCCGGAGGACCTGCTCCTCGCCCAATCGGACGACCTCGACGACGACCTCCTTCCGCCGCCGGCGGACGAGGACGACGCGGTGCAGGCGGCACGGGAGGTCGCCCGCACGGCGCCGGACGTCGCCACGCTGCACCGGCTGCTGGCGGGTTTCGACGGTTGCCCGCTGAAGCAGCTCGCCCGCACCACCTGCCTGGGCGAGGGGCCGGTGGGCGCGCCGGTGATGTTCGTCGGCGAGGCGCCGGGACGCGACGAGGACGAGGCGGGGCGCCCCTTCGTCGGCCGCTCGGGCCAGCTCCTCGAAAAGATGTTGAAGGCGATCGGTCTGTCGCGCGAGGCGGTCTACATCTCCAATGTCATCCCCTGGCGCCCGCCCGCCAACCGCACCCCGAGCCCGATCGAGACCGCGACCTGCGAGGTGTTCGTGCGGCGCGAGATCGCGCTGGTGCGGCCCAAGGTGCTGGTGGCGCTGGGCGGGTCGGCCGCCAAGACCCTCTTCGCCACCGACACCGGCATCATGCGCCAGCGCGGCCACTGGGTGACGTTCGATGCCGACGGACACCCGATCGACGCGGTGGCGATGTTCCACCCCGCCTACCTGCTGCGCACCCCCGGCGAGAAGCGGCGCGCCTGGCAGGACCTCCTCGCGGTGCGGCGCAAGCTCGTGGCCCTCGGCGCGATCACCTGAGCACCAGCTAGGCTCCGGCGACGCTGAGGAGGCGGTAGCGCCCGTTCTCCAGCACCAGCGCCGTCAGCGTCCCGCCATAGACCGCGCCGGTGTCGACGTTGGCGCGCCAGGGTCCGATCTGCGGACGCTCGACCGGTGTGTGGCCGTGGACGACGAAGGCCGGCAACCGCCCGAGATGGTTGAGGAACTCCTCGCGGATCCAGAGCAGGTCGTGGCTCGACTGTTCGTCCAGCGGCACCCCCGGCCGGATGCCGGCGTGGGCGAAGAAGACGTCGCCAATGCGGTGCGAATAATCGAGCCCTGCGAGGAGGGCGAGATCGCGCTCGGGCAGGAGCGACTGCACCACCGGCTGCAGCGCCTGCAGGTCGTGCGCCCACTCGTTCGGCTCGATGCCGTAGGAGCGCAGCGTGGCGTCGCCGCCGAAGGAGAGCCACCGGCCCATCGCCGTCCCGTCGACCAGCGCGGCGTTCATCGCCGCCTCGTGATTGCCCATCAGTCGCACGCGGGTGCGGCCCGGAACCTCTTCGCCGACACGCTTCAGCACGCCGGCACAGTCGGGCCCACGGTCGACATAATCGCCGAGGAAGACCTCGACGACGCTCTGCGCCGGGGCGACGGAGAGGTCGGTGTCGATCACGTCGAGCAGGCGCTCCAGCAGATCGATCCGGCCATGGATGTCACCGATGGCATAAACGCGGACGCCGTCCGGGAGCGCGGCGTTTGTCAATCCAGTCCAGTAAATGTCTTTCTGGTCCTTGCGCCGTTGGAGGCTCGGGCGCAAAACGCGAAACGCCCGCCGTTTGAGGTCCATGTGCTCGACTTACTCTTCTTTGCCGTCATCCTCGCCGTCGCCGGTTCGCTGGCTGGTATCATTGCCGGCCTTCTGGGCGTCGGCGGTGGTATCGTCATCGTCCCGGTTCTCTTCTACCTTCTTCCGTTCGCCGGAGTCCCCGACGAACTGCGTATGCACGTCGCGGTCCCGACCTCGCTGGCCACCATCATAGCAACCTCCATCGTTTCGGCCCGTTCCCACTACAAGCGCGGCGGCGTCGACGTCGAACTCCTGCGCAACATCGCGCCCAGCGTCGTCGTGGGCGCGCTGATCGGATCGGTGATCGGCTCGCGCGTCGGCGGCGACGTGCTGACGGCGGTGTTCGGCTGCGTGGCGCTGCTGGTCGCCGGCCACATGGCGTTCCTGAAGGGCAAGCAGTTCGTGTCGGCCCTGCCGGGCCAGCCGTGGATCTCGGCCATCGGCGTCGTCATCGGCGGCTTCTCCACCATGATGGGCATCGGCGGCGGCTCGCTCTCGGTGCCGACCTTCACCCTGTGCGGCATCCCGATCCGCCGTGCGGTGGGGACGGCGGCGGCCATCGGCCTGGTGATCGCGGTGCCGGCGGTGATCGGCTTCGCCATCGGCGGGTGGGGGGTGCCGGGACTGCCGCCGGGGAGCGTCGGCTACGTCAACCTCATCGGCTTCGCGCTGATCGCGCCGCTGTCGATGGCCTTCGCGCCGCTGGGGGCCCGCCTCGCCCACACGATCCCGTCCGAATGGCTCAGCACGCTCTTCGCCATCTTCCTGGCCATCACCGCCATCCGGATGCTGATGAGCCTCTGACCGCCACCGCCACCCCGCGAACGAGAAAGCCGCCCGGGCGACCGGGCGGCTTTTTTCGTTCGTGCCGCGGGGGCGGGATCCGTCAGAACGGATCCTTCGAGCCCTCGCTCCCGGTGGCGGCCTCGATCGCGTCGCCGATCCACTCGTTGCCCTCGCGCTCGCGGGTGGAGACGTTCTCCGGCACCGGGCCGGCGACCTCGGGCGCCGTCGGGGCGGCCTTCGGCGCGATCACGTGCACGTCGCGCTGCGGGTAGGGGATCGTCACGCCGTTGGCGGCGAAGCTCTTCACAACCCTGGTCAGCACCTCGGACTTCACCGTGAAGCCCGAATAGCTGCCATAGAGATCGATGTAGTAGCACATGCGCAGGTTGATCGAGTTGTCGCCGAACTCCTCGACCGTGACCATCGGCGCCGGCGAGCGCAGCACGCCCGGATGCTCATCCAGCGCGGTGTGGATGAGCCCGATCGCCAGATCCGGATCGTCCTCGTAGCCGATCCCCACCATGAGGAGGACGCGCATCACCGAGTTGGTGCGGGTCCAGTTGGTGAAGGTGTCCGAGATCAGCGCCGAGTTCGGAACGATGAGATCGAATTCGTCGAACGTCTTCATGCGCATCGAGCGGATGCCGATCTGCATCACCGTGCCGGAGTTGGCGCCGACGGTGACGATGTCGCCGATCCGCAGCGGCCGTTCCACCAGGAGGAGCAGGCCGGAGATGAAGTTGTTGACGACGTTCTGCAGACCGAAGCCGATACCGACACCCAGCGACGCGGCGAAGACGGTCAGCGTCGTGACGTCGAAGCCGATGGCCGAGAGGGTGAGCAGCACGCCCAGCACCACCACGACATATTGCGCGAACACCGACAGCGACTGGCGGATGCCGATGTCCTTCAGCCGCCCGAAGACGACCGTGTAGGCGACGCGGCGGCTCCACCCGGCGACCCAGAAGACGAACGCGAAGGCGAGCCCGGCGATGAGGATCTTGCCGACCGTGTAGGTGGTGCTGCCGGCGGTGAAGACGGTGGTGCGCCACAGCCCCACCACCTCGCGGATCACCGGTGTCTCGATGGTCCAGCCGAAGACCCGCACGCACACCAGGATCGTGATGACGACGAGGACGGCCTGCGCCAGGCGGTTGAGCGGCTGCAGGAAGTTGGCGCGGGCGAAGTAGGCCTTGGCCGGATCCTTCGCCCGGATCCGGGCGGTGATCCCTTCCAGCACGTCGTTCATGACGCCGATGGTGAGGGCGAGCGCGGCGATGATGAGGATCGCGAGGCCGAGGTTCTCCAGCATCACCACCGCGAGCTGGGTGTACCCCATGAGCCCGGTGATGCCGGTCGCGATCAGCGCCGCCGGTGGCAGGAGCGACAGGAAGGCCGCGATCACCCGCCGGATGCGCCCGTAGGAGCCCCCGCCGCGCGAGGCGGTGAAGAAGAACACGAAGAGCAGCATCGGCAGTCCGGAGAGGACGAACACCGAATAGGCGAGGCGGTTGATGGCGGTCTCGGTCGTGGGCAGGAGGTCGACCTCGCCCAGCACGACGTAGGCGATGACGAACACCGCCGAGAGCACCACCGCGATCTCGGTCGCGCGGGTGATGATGGTCCCGATGCGCCGCTGCTGCCCGTAGGTCTGGCGCGACACGATGACCTGCGTGAAGTCGCGCAGGGAGGCGGCGAGCGCCGGGATCGCGATCAGCTTCAGCACCGCGAGGGTGGTGTCGCTGGAGATCGCGAACATGGTCGCGAACACGTACCAGACGGCGACCGGGTACAGCCAGAACAGGTTGCGGCGGATGACCTCCAGCGGGATTTCGGTCGCCCGCGTCGCCTCCGATCCGATGAAGGCGCGCAGCAGGCGCTGGCGCAGGTAGACCGTCAGCGCGAACAGCACCACGCAGATCACGCCGAAGACGACGAGCCGGCGCTGCGGGGTGACGTCGATCGCGGTGACGACCTCGAGGTAGCGACCCTCGTAGATGTCGCGCAGCTCACCGGGGATGGTCTGCACCTCGGCGGCGATGCGGGCGCGCGCGGCCTTGTCGGTCCGGGCGGTCTCGCGGGTGAGGAGGCCGGCCCGGTCGCGCACGCCGCGCTCGCGGTCGAGGGCGGCGATCTCGTTGCCCAGTTCCTCGCGCAGGTCGTCGATCTCGTCGGTCTGGGAATCGAGCAGGCTGCGCAGGCTGGCGATCCGCTCGCGAAGCGCCTCCGCCTGGCCGACGTCCTGCGTCGGCTCGGTGAGGATGCGGGTCAGGTCCGACAGCCCGTCGCGGTTGAGCTCGATCGTCTCGGCCCGCTGCGCCAGCCGGGCGTCGGCGGCGACGAGCGCGTCGATCGCGTCCTCGAAGAGGCGGGTGGGGACGGCCGGCTCGGTGCGGATCGGCCGCAGCGCCCCGAGGATGTTGCGCGATTCGACGATCGCGATATCGGTCAGGCGCGTGTTGGAGCGCAGCAACGCCTCGTCCGAGCGCAGGCGCAGGAGGTTGCGGCGCTGCACCGCGGATGCGTTGCCGTCGTCGATCTCGGACGCCTCGTTCGAAAGCGTCAGCGCCTGCTGCGACAACTGGTCCACCAGCCGGCGCAGGCGGGTCACCAGCGGGTTTTCCTCCTGGTCGCCGACCCCGTCGAGCGCGTCCAGGGTGATGTACCGCTGGAGGATGTCGAGCTGTTCTTCACGCAGGTTGAGGTAGTCCTGCGACAATTCCTCATACCGCTGGAGCCGTTCCAGGAGCGTGTTCTCCGTGGTGCGGATGCGCTCGCGCCAGTCGATCGCCGCCACCTCGACGAGGCGCTGCAAGGTGTCGCGCTCATTGGAGCGCAGCGCCGCCGTGGAGCTGACGATCACCGAGTTCTGAAGCGCCACGCGCTGGCTCTGCTCGGTGATGCGGTGGGCCAGTGTGAGGAGCCGCGTGCGGGCGATGTCGACCTCGAACTGGGCCTGACGCAGGTGCTCGAAGGTGACGTTCGCCGGCTCGTCGTTGACCTGGTTCAGATCGTGGACGAGGCGGGCGTTCTCTTCCTGCTGGCGCGCGATGGCGGTGTCCATGTTGCGCAGGTCGCGTTCGAGTCCCGCCAGTTGGCGCTTGAGCCCTGCGAGATCGACGGTCTGGGCCGTGGCCGTGCCGATGAAGAGCACGGAAAACACGAGCGCGATGCCCGTTCGAAATGCAGTGGCGATCATATTGAACTCGTGACGCGATCAGAACTGGTGCGGGCCGGGTACCTTGTGGCGACGGCGAAAGTGGGACTAAGACGACAGCGCGCCACATACAACTGCTGCCGGTCGGATTGCTGGTGCCGCGGGCTGCGGACCGGGACCGTCCCCGTCGGATGGATTGGAGTCATCTTCGCGTGCGTGTACTGTTTTTTGCCGCGTTCCTTCTTGCCACTTTGCCAGCCCGTGCGGCGGATTTGACGCTGGTGTGCCTGTCCGTCGGGGAGGCGGTGGAGGCCTGTGCCGACAGTGCCGCCCGTTTCTCCGAGGCGACCGGGCACAATGTCAGGGTCGTCTCGGCCGACAGCACCGGCCGTTACGCGCTGGAGCGCTACCGTGCCCTGTTCGACGTCCAGAGCGGCCGCATCGACGTGCTGCAGTTCCCCGACAGCTGGATCCCGGCGCTGGGTGCGGACCTGTCGACCATGCCGGAGCCGGAGGAGGGGGCGGTGATCCCCGCCGTGCTCGATGCCGGGCGCGACGCGGGGCGCCTCGTCGGCCTGCCGCAGCACCTGGCGATCACGCTCCTTTTCCTGCGTGGCGACGTGGTGGCGGACGACCCGCACGCGTGGTCGGACCTGCGCCAGAGCCTCCTCGCCGCGCCGGCGGACGGGGCGAACGGGCTCGCCGTGGGCGCCGCCGGGCCGACGCTCTTTCCCCTCTTCCTCGACTGGGTCTATTCGTTCGGCGCCGAGAGCCTCGACGATCACGAGCCGCTGGTCGAGGCGCTGACGCTGATGAACGGCGCCATCGGGACGATCGCGCCCGCATCCGTCGTCTCGGCGAGCCCGCAGGAGGCGATCGCGGATTTCACCGGCGGCACCAGCGCGGCCCTGATCGCCCGGTCCACGGCGCTGAAGTCCGTGAACAGCTCGCCGATCGCGCAGAGCGTGGTGACGAGGCTGCGCCCGCAAGCCGCCGACGCGCCGCCCCAGGCGCCGATGATGGTGACGACGTGGTTCACCGGCGTCTCGCGTCATTCGCGCAACCAGGAGGCAGCGACCCAGCTGGCGCAATTCGTCGCGTCGGAGCCGGAGCAGCGCCGGGCGGCCGAGGAGCACGGCCTCGCACCCACCTGGCAGGCGGTCTACACCGACCCGAAGGTGCAGGAGATCAGCCCCGTGGTGCGCCGCATCGCCGAGAATATCGACGTGATGGTTCCCCCGCCGATCAAACGCTACGGCGTGAACTACCTGGATCTGGCCGACGATGTCGCCACGGCGGTCCGCAAGATGCTCAACGGGGAGGCGGACCCGGAGACGACGGCGCGGGTCATCGAGGCCTCGGTCCGCCGTGCCAGCCGACAGGTGGATTGATGCGTAGCTTCCGTGCCGGCCTCGTCGCCCTGACCCTTTCGCCGATCCTCGCGGTGGCGCTGACGCTGCCGGTCCCCTCGTCGCACGCCCAGACCGCCGATCTGTCCGAGGATGCGGCGATCGGCGCCCGCTCCCTCGGGATCGACGGGCCGCCGAGCCAGAGCCACCGCAACCTCGCCCCCGAGGACGAGGGCGAGGGCGAGGGCGAGGAGGATGGCGACGCCGCCGCGGCCCCCGCCACCTCCCAGCCGGCCGAGAGCACGCGGGCGCCCAGCAGCGACACACCGTCGCAAGCGCCGGAGACGCCCGCCACGGACGTGTCCCCGGGCGACGCACCCTCCGGCGTCGCAACCTCCGGCGTCGCAACCTCGGACGCCGCGCCGGCCGGCGCCGGCGAGGTCGCGACGACACCTGCCGCGCCCTCCGCGCCCCCTGCGGGGAGCAGCGGCACGTCGCCGGCCGCCGAAGAGGGGGCCCCGCCGTCGCCGCCCTCCGGAACCGCACCCGGCGGCACCGGCGACGCACCCGCCACCGCGGTCGACGACAAACCCGCTACCGCGGACGACGACGACGCGGCTGCCGCGCGCGATGCGGCAACGGCTGCCGGCGCGCTGGGGCTCACCTCGCCGCCCGAGACCGCGGACGACGACGCCGCCGCCGACAGCGCCGCCATCGCCGCGGGCGCGCTGGGCCTCACCTCGCCGCCCGAGAACCCGGACGACGCGAACGACGCCGCCGCGACAGCGGCCGGGGCGCTCGGCATCACCTCGCCGCCGGAGACCTCGTCCAGCGACGGTACCCTCTCGCCCGACGCTTCGGCCGCCGCCTCCGGCGCGCTCGGCATCACCGTCGCCCCGACGACGGCCGAACCCGCCGCGGCCGCTGTCGCCGCCATCTACCAGGTCGCCATCCTCGACGACGCGCCGCCGTTCTCCTTCACCGGCCGCTTCCGCGTGCGCACCGGCTTCGACGTCGACCTCGTCAACGCGCTCTGCCGCGCCCTGCGCGCCCGCTGCGAGGTGACGCCGATGCCGGCCGAGGACATGGTGCAGGCGCTGATCGACCGGCGCGTCGCCTTCGCGGTCGGCACTTCGGCGATCACCGCGCAGCCCAATGCCCCGGTCGCCTTCAGCAAGCCCTACCTCAGCCTCAGCGTCCGGTTCGTCACGCCCGGCCGCCCGCAACGCGACGTGGAGGACGACGACGCCCAGTACGGCGCCATCAGCGGCACCGCTCAGGCCGCCTACCTGCGCCGCACCTACACGTCGCCCGGCGCCGTGCGGCTCTATTCCAACGCCGACGGCATGTGGATCGACCTCGCCCTCGGCCGGCTCGACGGGGTGCTCGTCCCCGCCATCACCGCCCGGCGTGAGTTCCTGTCGACCCCGATCGGCGAGACGTTCAAGTTCGCCCCCGCCGCTAGCGACGGCGAGACCAACCTCGCCCGCACCGCCGCGATCGGCGTGCGCGCACAGGACCCGGCGCTGGTGGACAAGATCAACGCCGCCCTCGACACGCTGCGTGCCAGCGGCGAATTCGGCGACATCCTCGCCCGCCACCTCGACCGCGACCTCGTCGACACCGTCGACTGAGGCGTTTCGGTCCCGACCTGGCCCCGGCTCGCCGCGCGCGGCCGGGGTTGACATCGCTCCGGAACTTTCCGCCGCGAATCGCAGTTGATGATTCGTTCCGCGGAACGTTTGTGGTCCGCCCGCTGCGGAGGTTGCGATGGCAAAGAAATCCAGCTCGACACGGAAGAATCCCGGCCCCTCCGTGAAGGACGACGAGACCTACGAAGCGATGCGCGACAAGGGCGCCAGCAAGGAGAAGGCGGCGCGGATCGCCAACGCCAAGGCCAACGGCTCGCAACCGTCCAAGAAGGGCGGCAAGGCATCCGCCTACGAGGACATGTCCAAGCACGACCTCTACGCCCGCGCCCAGGAGATCGGCATCGACGGCCGCTCCAAGATGTCCAAGGACGAACTCATTCACGCGCTGCGGAGTCACTGAGCGCCATGGCCCCGCGCGCATATTGGAAGGGTCACGTCCGCCTCGCACTGGTCTCGTTCCCGGTCCGCCTCTATGCGGCCACGACGTCGACCGAGCGAATTTCCCTGCACCGCATCCACAAGGACACGCACGAGCGCGTGCGCATGCAGAACGTGGTGCCGGACGAGGGACCGGTCGAACGCGACGACATCGTCATGGGCTACGAATACGACCGGGACAAATATGTGCCGGTCACGGAGGAGGAGCTGGAGTCGATCGAGGTCGAATCCAAACACACCATCGACCTCTCCCGCTTCGTCGATCTGAAGGAGATCGACCCGATCTACTTCGACAAGCCCTATTTCGTGGCGCCGGACGGTGACATGGCGACCGAGGCGTTCGTCACCATCCGCGACGCGCTGCGCGCCTCGAAGAAGGTCGCGCTGGGGCAGATCGTGCTGGCCAAGCGCGAGCGGATCGTCGCCATCCAGGCGTGCGGCGACGGGATGCTGCTGGAGACGCTGCGGTTCGCCGACGAGGTGCGCGAATCGAACGCCTATTTCGAGGATATCGAGAACGTAAAGGTCTCCAAGGATCAGGTGGACATGGCCGAAACGCTGATCGCGGCGCGCTCCGGCTCGTTCGATCCGGACACCTTCGTCGACCACTATCAGGCCGAGCTGCGCGCGCTCATCAACGCCAAGCTGAAGGGCAAGGACACCGCGCCGCCGAAATCCGCCAAGAGCAAATCCTCCAACGTCATCAACCTGATGGACGCGCTGAAGGCGAGCCTCGACGATAAGGGCGGCAAAGGCGGCAAGGGCGAGGAGGGGGGCGAGGCGGGCACCCGGCGCCCCCGCGCCGCTAGCGCCAAGGCCACCGCTGCGCGCAAGTCGTCCGCCAAGCCATCGGCCGCGTCCACCCGCAAGAGCGGCGCGACCAAGTCCTCCGGCGCAAAGTCGTCCGCGAAGTCGACCGCGGGGGCGCGGCAGAAGAAGAGCGCCTAAGTGGCCGATACCCTGCAGCGCTATCGCGACAAGCGCGATTTCTCGGTCACGCCGGAGCCTGCCCCCGCGAAGCGGTTCCGGCGCTCGGGCGGCCTGTCGTTCGTGGTGCAGAAGCACGATGCCCGGCGGCTGCACTACGACTTCCGGCTCGAGGTCGACGGCGTCCTCAAGTCGTGGGCCGTCACCCGCGGGCCCAGCCTCGACCCCGGCGACAAGCGCCTCGCGGTGGAGACGGAGGATCACCCGCTGGATTATGGCGGCTTCGAGGGGACTATCCCGGCGGGGGAGTATGGCGGCGGCACGGTGATGCTGTGGGACCGCGGCACCTGGGCGATGGCCGACGACAAGGACGTCCACGAGGGGCTGAAGGCCGGGGCGCTGACGTTCGACCTCCACGGCGAACGATTGAAGGGCCGCTGGCACCTGCAGCGGATGAAGGCCGAAAAGGGCCGCCCGCCGCAGTGGCTCCTCATCAAGACGCGCGACGCGGCGGCGAGCGAGAGCGTCGACGTGACCGCCGCGGCCAAGAGCGTCGCCACCGGCCGCACGATGGCGCAGATCGCCGGGTCCGACAGCGTGTGGCACTCCGACCGCCCGGCCGACGACCAGCCCGACGCCGCGCTGAAGCCCCTCGCGGCGCCGGCAAAGCCGACCGCGAAAGCCAAGCGGCGGTCCGCGGCGGGACGCGCCGCTGCCAAGGGCGAGAGCGGCGAGGGGGTGCCGGCCTTCGTCGCCCCGGCCCTGTGCGCCAGCCGGTCCACGCCGCCCGCGGGCGATTGGATCGCGGAGGTCAAGTACGACGGATACCGCGGTATCCTGCGCGCGGCGAACGGTGCGGTGACGATCCTCACCCGCGGCGAGAAGGACTGGACCCACCGTTTTCCCGACATTGCCGCCGCCGCCCGACCGCTCGCCGAGCGCGACCTCGTGCTGGACGGCGAACTCGTCGTCTTCGACGAGGACGGGCGCACCAGCTTCGGACGTCTACAGCGCGCCTTCCGCGCCGCCGGCGCCGTCGAGGCCGCCTATGTGGCGTTCGATCTCCTCTTCCTCGACGGCGAGGACTGGCGCGACCGGCCGATCGAGGCGCGCAAGGCCGAGCTGCAATCGCTATTGACCCGGCGCCACCGGCCGATCGTCTACGGCGACCACGTCGCGACCGGCAAGCAGGCGGCCCTCTACCGGCAGGCGGAGGCGAACGGGCTGGAAGGGATCATCGCCAAACGCGCCGGCAGCCGATACCGCTCCGGCCGGCACGAGAGCTGGGTGAAGGTCCGCGCCGTGCGCGCCGCCCCCCTGGTCGTCGGCGGCTATACCGAGGGCGGCGCGCACGGCCTCGGCGCGCTCCTCCTCGGCGCGTATCAAGGGGACAAGCTCGTCCCCGTCGGCCGCGTCGGCACCGGCTTCAACCGCAGCGAGGCGACCCGGCTCCTGGCCGAGCTGCGGGAGCGGGGGCGCAAGTCGTCGCCGTTTTCGCGGAAGCTGGAGGGGAAGGGGCATCACTTCGTCCGGCCCGACCTCGTCGCGCAGGTCGCCTACCTCGCCATGACCGACGACGGACTGCTGCGGCATCCGTCCTACAAGGGGCTCACCGAGATGGACCCGCACGACGTCGCCCTCCCGTCCGACCACCCCGACACCGAGACCGACCGCGCCACCGATCCGCCGGCCGCGCCGACCAAGACGCCCGCGCGCGCCGAGCGGGCGAGTGGGCCGACGCCCCTCGGCCTGCGCCCGCAGGACGTCGAGACCTACGGCGTGACGCTGAGCCATCCGGACAAGATGCTCTTTCCCGAGCAGGGAGTGACCAAGCTGGCCCTCGCCCAGCACTATGCGGCGCATATGGAGCGGATGCTTCCCCATGTCGCAGGGCGGCCGCTGACACTGGTGCGCTGCCCGCAGGGGCGGGCGAAGAAATGCTTCTACCAGCGCCACCCGGAGGGGATGCCGGAGCGCATGCGGCGCGACATCGGCGAGGCGGACGGGGCCGCCATCGTCGTCGAGCAGCCGGCCGACATCATGGAGCTGGTGCAGCTGGGCGTCCTGGAGATCCACCTGCGCGGCGCCCGTGCCGACCGGCCGGACAAGCCCGACCGCCTCGTCTTCGACCTCGACCCGGGCGATGGCGTCCCCTTCGAGGCGATCAAGGACGCCGCCCACACCGTGCGCGACCGCCTCGCCCGGCTCGACCTCGTCTCGTTCGTCAAGACGACCGGCGGCAAGGGGCTCCACGTCGTCGTCCCGATCGAACGGCGCACGCCGTGGGACGAGGCCAAAGCCTGGACGCGCGCGCTCGCGGAGGAGCTGGCGACGGCCGAGCCGGACCGCTTCCTCACCAAGATGACCAAGTCCAAGCGCACCGGCCGCATCTTCCTCGACTACCTGCGCAACGACACCAAGTCCTCGGCCGTCGCGCCCTACTCGGTGCGCTCGCGCGAGGGGGCGCCGTTCTCGCTGCCCGTCGGCTGGGACGCGCTCGACAAGCTCCAGGTCCCGCAGCCGGTGCATGTGGGAGACATCGCCGGGGACGACCCCTGGGCGGGGATCGAGGATGTGCGGCAGAGTCTGACGGCGGCGCGAAAGAAAGCAGTCGGACTTTAACGCACATTAAATCGGCAACCGAACCCCGCCCTGGGACGTTTCCTTTGCGACAAAGCAGAAACGCGTTGGGCATGGACTATGTTGTGGCTCGACCAGGCGCGGGGGGAATTGCCCGCGCAACCGGTGGTTCCGGCAACGTTCGAGGGGCGGTTGATCGCCGTATCGAACAGGATCTCGCGGCCGGCCAAGGGGGCGTCCCCCGGCGGCCTCGCCCAGGCGCTGTCCGAAGCGCTGCGCGGTAGCAACGGGATGTGGATCGGCTGGTCCGGCGACTTCGCCCGTCCCGGATCCGATCTGGAGATCGAGCGCGACGGGGACATCACCTTCGGCCTCGTCGACATCGCCGAAGACACCTATCACCGCTACTACGAGGGCTACGCCAACAGCGTGCTGTGGCCGCTGTTCCACTCCCGCCCGGACCTCGCCGAGCGCACGCCCGGCGACTTCGCCGCCTACCGCACGGTCAACGCCGAGTTCGCCGACGCCGTCGCCGAGGCGGCGCAACCCGGCGACACCATCTGGGTCCACGACTACCACTTCCTCATCCTCGCCGAGGCGCTGCGGGCGCGCGGACTTGCCGGAACCATCGGCCTCTTCATCCATATTCCCTGTCCCCCCCTCGACGTCTTCCGCCGACTGGCCG
This sequence comes from Acuticoccus sp. I52.16.1, assembly GCF_022865125.1. Lineage (NCBI taxonomy): Bacteria > Pseudomonadati > Pseudomonadota > Alphaproteobacteria > Hyphomicrobiales > Amorphaceae > Acuticoccus > Acuticoccus sp. I52.16.1. The sequence goes on from NZ_CP094828.1 coordinate 4,946,670, forward strand.
AGGCCCGCACCATCGTGCGCGCGCTGACCGCGTTCGACACCATCGCCGTGCAGACCCGCCGCGACGCCGCGCGGCTGGCCGAGTGCATGGCCGCGACCGCCGAGGGGACCATCCGCACCAGCCGCGGCGGCCTGCGGGTCGACGCTTGCGGGGGAAGCGTGCACATCACGGTCAAACCGATCGGCACGCAGCCGGCGGAAATCCGCCGCAGCCTCGAGACGGCGCGGCCGGCCGAGGTCGAGGCCTATCTGGCGCGCGCGGCCGGTCGGACCAAGCTGATCGGCGTCGACCGGCTGGACTACTCCAAGGGCATTCCCAACCGCCTGCTTGCCTACGAGCGCCACCTCGAGGGCGACCGCAGCCGTGCGGGGTCGACCCTCTTCACCCAGATCGCGCCCCCGTCGCGGGAGGCGGTCGCGGCCTATGCGGCGGTGCGCACCGAGGTGGAGCGCATCACCGGCCGCATCGTCGGCGCGTTCGGGGACCTGGCGTCGAGCCCGCTGACGCTGCTGACGCGGCCGCTCGACCGGGTGGGCGTCGCCCACATGCTCGCCAACGCGGACATCGCCATGGTGACCCCGCTCGCCGACGGCATGAATCTCGTCGCCAAGGAGTTCGTCGCCGCGCAGGACCCGCACGATCCGGGCGTGCTCGTCCTGTCGAAATATGCCGGGGCGGCGGAGGAGATGGTCGACGCGCTGATCGTCGATCCGCACGATCTCGACGAGATGGCCGCCGCCATCACCGCCGCGCGCACCATGTCACGAGGGGAGCGCCGGGAGCGCCACCGCAGCCTCGCCGCGGTCGTGGAGCGCACCCGGATCGAGCGTTGGCTCGGCAGCTGCCTGAAGGATCTCGCCCCGAGCTGACCGCGGGACGGGGCGAGGGCCGGACGGGGGCCGGGCTGCCGAGTTGGCCGCGAGCGAGGCCGGGGGCGACCCCCGGCCTTTTCGTTCAGGCGATGGCGATCGTCTTTACGTTCACGAATTCGCGGATGCCGTGCCCTGCGAGCTCGCGACCGACACCCGACTTCTTCACCCCGCCGAAAGGCAGACGCGGGTCGGAGGCGACCATCGTGTTGATGAAGACGCAGCCGGCGTCGAGGTCGCGCCCGAAGCGGGCCATCTCCGCCTCGTCGTTGGTGAAGGCGGCGGAACCGAGGCCGAAGCGCGTCTCGTTGGCGACGGCGATCGCCTCGTCGAGCGAGGTCACCTTGAAGAGCATCGCGGCGGGACCGAACATCTCCTCCTTGCGGGCCGGACTGTCGTCCGGGAGGTCGGCGAGCACGGTCGGCGCGTAGAACCAGCCCTTGCCGTCGACCTTCTTGCCGCCGGTCAGCACCGTGGCGCCCTCGCGCACGGAGGCGTCGACCTGGTCGGCCAGCTCGTCGCGGATCGCCTCGGTGGCGAGGGGGCCGAGGGTGGTCGCCTCCTCCATCGGGTCGCCCATGACGTGGGCCTCCATCCCGGCGACGAACGCCTGCGCGAACGCGTCGTAGACGTCGGCGTGGACGATGAAGCGCTTGGCCGCGATGCAGGACTGGCCGTTGTTGATCATGCGTGCGGTCACCGCCGTGGTCGCCGCCTTCTCGACATCGGCGGACGGCATGACGATGAAGGCGTCCGAGCCGCCCAGCTCCAGGACCACGTGCTTGATCTCCTCGCCGGCGATCTTGCCGACGGACATGCCCGCCGGCTCCGAACCGGTCAGCGTGGCGGCCTGAACGCGATCGTCCCGCAGCACCCGCTCGACCTTGGAGCCGCCGATCAGCAGCGTCTGGAAGACGCCGTCGGGATAGCCGGCCTCCTTGAAGATCTTCTCGATGGCGAGCGCGACCTGGGGCACGTTGGACGCGTGCTTCAACAGGCCGACATTGCCGGCCGCGGTCGCCGGCGCGGCGAAGCGGAAGACCTGCCAGTAGGGGAAGTTCCACGGCATCACCGCCAGCACCGGCCCCAGCGGCTGGTAGCTGACCCAGCTCTTGGACGCGTTCGAGGCGATCGGCTCGTCGGCGAGATATTGCTCGGCCTTCTCGGCATAGTGGCGGCAGACGAAGGCGCACTTGTCGACCTCGGCCAACGAAGAGGCCAGCGTCTTGCCCATCTCGAGGGTGGCGAGGCGGGCGAGGGCGTCGCGGTCGCGGGTGAGGACGTCGGCGACGGTGTTGAGCATCGCGGCGCGCTCGGCGATGGGAACGAGGCGCCAGCGATCGAACGCCTCGACGGCGGCGGCGAGCTTGGCGTCGACCTCCGCGTCGGTATGCGCCGCGAAAGTTTGCAACGTTTCGCCGGTCGCGGGGTTGATTGTTGCGATCGCCATGAGGCCTCCGTCCTGTGTCGCTCGGTGCATCGAAGGTCCGTCCCGCGGGCCCGGCGTCGAGCTTGATGCATGTTGCCGCGTCGTTCGGGCGCGGTGGGTCTCGAACAGATGTGCCCGCCTTGACGCAATCGACAAGGGACCACCGGCTCGAGCCTCCAGCTTCCTACAATATGTTTGTATTATCAGTCACCACGGCAATCGCCGTCTTCGCCTTCTCCGCCGCGGTCATCGCCGTCGCCGGCTCGCGCCTGTCGCACCTGGCCGATCGGTTGGCCGACCGTACCCGGCTCGGCGAGGCGATGGCCGGTGCCGTCCTCCTGGGCGCCACCACATCCATCCCGGGCACGGTGACGTCGGTGGTCGCGGCGTCGAGCGGCAACGTCGACCTCGCGGCGTCCAACGCGCTGGGCGGCATCGCGGCGCAGACAGCCTTCCTCGCCATCGCCGACATGGCCTACCGCCGGGCCAACCTGGAGCACGCCGCCGCCTCCGTGGCCAACCTCACCCAGGCGACGCTGCTGATCCTGATGCTGGCGATCCCGCTGGTGGCGGCAGATACGCCGGCGACCACCGTGCTCGGCGTCCACCCGGCGACGGTGGCGCTGCTGGTGGCCTACGTCGCCGGCCTGCGCATGGCCGGGCGGGACCGCGACAACCCGATGTGGCAACCGACCCTCACCAGCAAGACCCGCCGCGACCAGCCGGAGGACGAGCACGACACGCGCCCCCTGTGGCAGCTCTTCGCCGCGTTCATGGCCCTTGCCGCGGTGATCGGCGCGGCGGGCTTCGCGGTGGCACGCTCCGGCATCGTCATCGCCGACGAGACCGGAGTGGGCGAGACAGTCGTCGGCACGCTGTTCACCGCCGTCGCGACCTCGCTGCCGGAGCTGGTGACGACGGTGGCGGCGGTGCGCCACGGGGCGTTGCAGCTCGCCGTCGGCGGCATCATCGGCGGCAACGTGTTCGACGTCCTGTTCCTCTCGGCCGCCGACGTCGCCTACCGCGACGGGTCGATCTACCACGCGATCGATCAGGCGAGCCTGTTCTGGGCGCTGGTCGGGCTGTTGATGACGGCGGTCCTGCTCCTCGGACTGATCCGGCGCGAAGAACACGGTGTGGCAAACATAGGATTTGAGAGCGCATTGATGTTGATCATTTATGCAGGCGCGATCGCGATTATGGTGCTGTAAAGGCCGGCGGACGCGGTAAGACGGCTTTAGTTCTTGACCCCGTCGCCACCGTTCCGTCACGTTGGTTGCACCGTGATCGGGGCGGTGCGGCCCGACGAAGGCACCAGCGGTGCGGGAGGCGCCACCTCGATCAGCCGCGCCCCATGCCACCGGATCCGGCATGCTCCTCTCCTGAAAGGACCACCACGATCGTGCTTGCCTACGTGTTTATTCCTTGGATCGGACATGCTGCGTCGATGGGGTCCGGCTCGCCTTGCTCACGCCGTCACGGGCGCGCCGCATGATCGGCAACGGCGCCATCCACGTGCGGCCCGGCGTCCTGCCGCGCACCGCGATCGTGACCGGCGGGGCGGGCGCGCTGGGCTTCGCGGTGGCCCGCCGCCTCGCCGCCGACGGCAACCGCGTCGCCATCGTCGACATCGGCGCCGAGACGGCCGAGCGGGCCGGCGAGCTGCCGGGCGGCATGGGCCTCACCGCGGACGTCTCCAACACCGCCGAACTCGTCAACGCCTACCGCACCGTGCGCGACGCGATGGGTCCGACCGGCATCGTCGTGCATTGCGCCGGCGTCGCCCCGATCGCCCCCTTCCTCGACGTCGACCTCGCCACCTTCGCCAAGTCGATCGAGGTCAACCTCCTGGGCGGCTTCACCGTCTACCAGCTCGCCGCGCGCGACCTCGTCAACGAGGGGCTGGCGGGCCGCTTCGTCATGATCGCGTCGATCGCGGGGATGCGTGCCGGCTTCGGCCGCACCGCCTACGGGACGTCGAAGGCCGCCTCGATCCACCTGATGAAGCAGCTCGCGCTGGAGCTGGGGCCCTACGGCATCACCGCCAACTCGGTCTCGCCCGGCCCGGTGGACACGCCCATGTCGCGTGATGCCCACACCGCCGAGATGCGCGCCGACTATGCCAGGACCATTCCGATGGCGCGCTACGGCGAGGAGGACGAGACCGCCAACGCCGTGTCGTTCTTCGCCAGCCCCGATTCGGGCTACGTCAGCGGGCAGACCCTGTCGGTCGACGGCGGCTACCTGGCGGCCGGGACCGGGGTTCCGATCGCGCAGGCCGCAGCCGCCGTCCGCCGGGCCCCGCCGCGAGGCTGATGGAGGAAAAGACCCATGCCGACCATGGAGGGAGACACGGCCATTTGCCCGGCAGGTCCCTCCATGCACGTCCGACGACGGCTCGATGCAAGCCCGACACCTGCGATTTCACATACCTTTCGCCAGACTGATCAGCCATTGGGGCGCGTGACATGTTGAAGTATTTCAACGCCGCATTGACCAAACTGGGGCGCGCGCAACCGTTCGATCACCTGGCCGGCATGGCCCAGCTCGCGCTCGATTCCGGGCCGGTGACCCTGGTGGATCTCACCCCCGCACCCACCGTCATCGGGTGCAGCGACGATGCCATGACGATCCGCGAGCAGGTCGTGCGGATGGCGTGCGACCTCGACCCGGTCGACGCCGCCGACCTCGAGGACCTCGGCCTGCCGCTGGCGGGCGCCTCGCTGCCGTTCGAGGCGCCGTGGAACGCGGTCATCATGCTGCCGATGGTCGGGGGCGGGCGCCGGCTCGCCTTCCTCGTCTTCGTGCCGCAGCGCGGGCTCGATCCGCGGCGCGTCGCCCGCTTCGTCAACGCCGCCAAGCGCCAGGTCGCCGAGAACGCGCTCACCCAGCGCTACCGCTCGGACCTCAAGCGCTACATCCTCATGTTCGACCATCTGGAGCGGACCGCCAATATCGGCGTGTGGGAGTGCGACCTCATCTCCGGCTCGATGTTCTGGTCGGACGAGATGTTCCGCATCCACGACCGCTCGCCCGGCGAGGCGATGCCCAGCGTCAGCCAGGCGCTGCACTACTTCGTCCCGCCGTACGACAAGCAGCTCGAGAAGTTGCTCCTGTCGGCCGCCGTCTCGTCCGACCCGCTCGACGTCACGATGCCGATCGAGACCGCGGCCGGCCGGCGCCGCACGGTGCGCGTCATCGCCCAGCGCCAGACCCCCGACGACAGCGGCACCGAGCGCCTCGCCGGCGTGCTGCAGGACGTCACCGCCGCGCACGAGGCCAACGAGCGGCTCTGGTGGACCGCCAACCACGACGCGCTGACGCGGCTTCCCAACCGTGCCCTCTTCGCCGACCGCTTCCACACCGCGCTCGAGCGGCGCAAGCGCACCAGCAACTACGTCTGCCTCGTCCTGGTCGACGTCGACGATTTCAAGCAGGTGAACGACACGCTCGGCCACGCCGCCGGGGACCGCCTGCTGTGCCTCGTCGCCGAGCGGCTGAAGAAGACCGTGCGCACCAACGACACCGTCGCCCGCACCGGGGGGGACGAGTTCTCGATCCTGCTGGAGGACGTCGAATCGATGGAGGCGCTGGAGGCGGTGCTGGATCGCCTGCGCGCCAATCTCGACATCTACCTCACCTGGGACGAGCAGACGGTGCTGGTGAACCTGTCGGCCGGGGCGGCGCTGGCGCCCGAGCACGCCCTCAACGAGCATGACCTCACCTGCGCGGCGGACCTCGCCCTCTACCGCATGAAGGAGGAGAGCTGCTCGGCCTTGGCACTCTACGACCCCAGCTTCGGCCAGGCGCAGCAGGAGCGGGCGGAGATGATGGTCGCGGCGCGAAAGGCCATCAAGGTCGGCGCGATCGTGCCCTTCTACCAACCGCAGATCGACATCGCGAGCGGGCGCATCGTCGGCGTCGAGGCGCTGGCGCGATGGATCGACGACACCGGCGCCGTTCGCACCGCGTCGGATTTTTCCTGCGCTCTGGCCGACCACGAGCTCGGCGTGCAGATCGGCCTCGCGGTCGCCGACCGTGCGATCGTCGAGATGGCGCAGATCAACCGCGGCCGCACCGAGAAGCTGGCGCTCGCGGTCAACGCATCGGCGGGCGAGCTGCTGCGCGAGAGCTTCCTGAAACGCATCGGCAGCCAGATCGCCACCATGGGCGCGGAAGGCGCGCCGATCACCGTCGAGATCACCGAGGGGGTGGTGCTGGACGACCCCAGCGGCAAGCTGACCGAGGAGATCCACGCCGCCAACGCCCAGGGCATCAACTTCTCGCTGGACGATTTCGGCACCGGCTACGCCTCGCTGATCCACATCTCCACGCTGCCGATCTCCGAGCTGAAGGTCGACCGCCGCTTCGTCGACGGTATCGAGACCGACGGCGGCAAGCAGAAGGTGCTGCGCGGCATCATCGACGTGGCGCGCACCCTGTCGCTGCGGCTGATCGTCGAGGGGGTGGAGACGGCCGAGCAGGTGAGCATGATCACGAAGATGGGCGGCCGCTTCCTGCAAGGGTTCTACTACTCCAAGGCCGTCCCCTACGACGAGCTGGTCGCGCTCCTCGCTAAAGAGAACCCGGACGACGACCGCGCGCCCGCCCGTTCCGGGAACGAGACGGCGGGCGGCGCGCGCTACGCCGCGACCGGCTGAGGCCCTCGCTCAACCTCCGACGCTTCGTCTATGGTGCGCCCGCCGGCACGGCAGCCGGATGGAGTGCACTATGGACGAACGCGACCTCGACGCCCGCCACGCCGAGAAGATGCGCAAGAAGAAGGAGGCGCGGGACAAGATCCTCGCCACCAAGACGATCGAGAAGGGCCTCATCGTCGTCCACACCGGCAAGGGGAAGGGCAAGTCGACCGCGGCCTTCGGCATGGTGATGCGCGCCGTGGGGCACGGCATGAAGGTCGGCGTCGTGCAGTTCATCAAGGGCCGGATCGAGACGGGCGAAAAGCGCGTCCTCGACCGCTTTGCCGACCTCGTCACCGTGCGGCGCATGGGGGAGGGGTTCACCTGGGAGACGCAGGACCGCCAGCGCGACATCGCCGCCGCGACCGGCGCGTGGGAGATGGCCAAGGAGATGATCCGCTCGGGCGAGTACCGGATGGTGCTGCTGGACGAGCTGAACATCGTCCTGCGCTACGACTACATCGACCTCGAGGACGTCGTCGCCTTCCTGCGCGACGAGAAGCCGGAGGACGTCCACGTCATCATCACCGGCCGAAACGCCAAGGACGAGCTGATCGAGATCGCCGACCTCGTCACCGAGATGACGCAGGTGAAGCACCCGTTCCGCTCGGGCGTGAAGCCGCAGGCGGGGATCGAGTTCTAGCCGCGGGCCCGGGGGATGGCGGCCCGGTCGTCCGCCTTCCGCGCGCCGGGGTCGTCCGACGTCGCGGGCGGATCACGCAGCCATGACCCCGTGGGGCGTGGCGGCGTGGTGATCGCGAGGCGCGCGTGGGGTCAGGTGGCCCCGGCCGCGCCAGACGGGCGGTGCCTCAGGGGCACTGCACCGGCTCGTTGTACTGGTTGACGCACTTGGGCGTCGTCGCGGCGCCGACGAGCGCGCCACCGGCACCACCCACGACCGAGCTCGCGACCACGGCACCGGCGCCACCGCCCGCGATCGCCGCGATACCCGCACCCGTCGCCGCGCCCAGCGCACCGCCGACCAGCGCGCGATCGCCCGAGTTGTTCGCGTTGCAACCCGCGAGACCGGCGGCCAGCGCCACCGCGATAAGGATCTTTCTCATGCTATACTCCAAGTTGATCCGCCTGAATCCGAACGCCTTCCGGCCCTCTCGACTAGAGTGCCGGCGGATGAATGGGAAATGAAGCAGAGCGGTCTGCGAAAACCCGCCACTGCCGCGATCATGGTGCAGGGGACGGGCTCGGATGTGGGCAAATCGCTCCTGGTGGCGGGCCTGTGCCGGCACTTTCATCACCGCGGGTTGGTCGCTAAGCCATTCAAATCACAGAACATGTCGAACAACGCGGCGGCGACGCCCGACGGCGGCGAGATCGGCCGGGCGCAGATGTTGCAGGCGCGGGCCGCACGCATCGCTCCAACAGTTCATCTGAACCCTGTGCTCTTGAAGCCACAGTCGGAGACGGGGGCGCAGGTGGTGGTCCAGGGACGGTTGTGGCAGAGCGCCAGCGCCGGTGCCTATGCCGACCTCAAGCCCAGCCTTATGCCCGCGGTGCGTGACAGCTTCGCGCGGGTCTGCGACGGGGCGGACATCGTCATCGTCGAGGGGGCGGGGAGCCCGGCGGAGATCAACCTGCGCGCCGACGATATCGCCAACATGGGCTTTGCGCGGGCGGAGCGGGTGCCGGTCGTGCTGGCGGCCGACATCGCCCGCGGCGGGGTGATCGCCAACCTCGTCGGCACCGCGGCGGTGCTGGACCCGGCGGACCGGGCGATGGTGGCGGGCTACATCGTCAACAAATTCCGGGGCGACGTGCGCCTGTTCGACGGCGGCCTCACCGCAATCACGGAGCGCACCGGCTGGCGCTCCTTCGGCGTCGTCCCCTGGTTCGCGGCGGCCGAGGCGCTCCCGGCCGAGGACACGCTCGGCCTGCCGACGAACGCGGTGCGGCCGGGCTTGCGCGTCGTCATGCCCCGCACCCCGCACATCTCCAACTTCGACGATTGCGATCCGCTGCGGCTGGAGCCGGGGGTCGCCTTCACCCTGGCACCGCTCAGCGCGCCGATGCCGGAGGCCGACCTCGTCGTCCTGCCGGGCTCGAAGTCGACCATCGCCGACGCCAAGGCGCTGAGGGCCGCGGGATGGCACATCGACCTTGCCGCGCACGCTCGGCGGGGCGGCATGATCATCGGCCTGTGCGGCGGCTACCAGCTCCTCGGACGCGTGATTCGGGACCCGGCGGGACACGAGGGACCGCCGGAGGAGACCCCCGGCCTCGGCCTTCTCGACGTGGAGACCGAGATCGCCGCGCCGAAGGTGACGCGCCAGAGCGAGGGCACCTGCGCGCTGGCCGGCCTGGAGGGTATCCCGGTGGCCGGCTACCAGATCCACATGGGCCGCACCACCGGCCCGGACCGCGCGCGGCCGCTGGTGCATGTGGAGGAGGGCGCGGACGGTGCGGTCACCCCGAGCGGGCGCGTCATGGGGTGCTACCTGCACGGCCTCTTCGCCAGCGACGCCTTCCGCGCCGCCGTGCTGGGCCGATTCGGCGTCGCCGCCTCGCTCGCCTACGACGCGGACGTCGACCACACCCTCGACGCGCTGGCCGAACACGTCGCCGCCGCACTCGATGTCGACGGGCTGCTCGCGCTCGCCCGGGGCCGGACCTAGGCGAGGAGCGCGAGGACGACGTAGACGGCGCCGTGCAGCAGTCCCGCCGCCGAAGTCAACGCCAGGCCGCGGCGGATGTCCCGCCGGCGGGCGGGCCGGCCGCCGGGGTTGAGACGCACCCCCTCCACGACGCGTGCGCCGTAGCGGCGCGGGCCGCCGAGGGCGACGCCGAGCGCGACCGCCAGCGCCGCCTCCGGCCAGCCGGCGTTCGGGGAGAGGTGGGCGCGCGCTCCGGCGGCGACGGTGCGCCAGGCGCGGAAGGTGTGCGGGCGCGCCGCCGCGATCAGCACCGCCGCGAGACGGGCCGGGACGAGGTTGGCCGCGTCGTCCACCCGCGCCGCCGCCCAGCCGAATTTCTCGTAGCGCGGCGTGCGATGGCCGATCATCGAATCGGCCGTATTGATCGCCTTGTAGGCGACGATCCCCGGCAGCCCGGCAAGGGCGAACCAGAAGACCGGCGCCACCACCCCGTCCGACCAGTTCTCGCCCAGCGTCTCCAGCGCGGCGCGGGCGACGGCCGCCTCGTCCAGGGCGGCGGTCTCACGGCCGACGATCTGCGCGACCGCGTGCCGGGCGGCGGCGAGGTCGGGCGCGGCGGCGACGGCGGCGACGTGCTGGTGCAGGCTGCGCTGGGCGATCAGGGTGGAGGCGATTGCGGCTTCGGCGAGGAGGCCGACGACACCGTCCGGCAGCAGCGCCGAGACGGCGGCGGCGCCGGCCGCGAAACTCCCGACCAGCGCGCCGAGGGCCACGACCCCGTCACGGCGTCGGCCGCGGTTGAGGCGCGCCTCGAGCCGGGTCAGCAGCGCCCCCATCCACGTGACCGGATGGCCGATGCGGCGCCACAGCCCGGCCGGATCGCCGATGGCCGCATCCAGCGCCAGTGCGAGCGGGACGGCGGCGAGGCTCACGGCCGGGCGTCGGCGGTGATGGCGGCGAGGCTGGCGGCGAGGCGGGGGAGCGCGGCGCCCGGCAGGCCGAAGCGCAGCCACTCTGGCTCCGTCTCGAACCGGCGGGTCCAGATGCCGTGACGGGCGAGGGCGCGGTGCAGCCCGGCCGCGTCCGGCGTCGCGACGAGCCGGAAGAGGTCCGTCCCGCCGATCACCGCGAGCCCCGCGCCGGCGAGGACCGCGTCCAGCGCCGCACGCTCGTGCGCCAACCGGGCGCGCATCGCCGCGATCCAGGTCCGGTCGGCGAGGGCGGCCGCGCCGATCTCCAGCGCCGGCCCGCCGACGGCCCAGGGACCGAGCGCCTCGGCCAGCGGCTGCACCACCTCCGGCGCGCCGATCGCGAAGCCGAGGCGCACGCCCGCCAGGCCGAAGAACTTGCCGAAGCTCTTCAGCACCAGCGTCCCCGGCATCCCGGCGACGCTGGTCGCGGGTGCGACGTCGCCGAACGCTTCGTCGACGACGACGCCGACGCCGCCCCGAGGGGCCCGTCCCGCGGCCTGGGCGATCGCCTCGCGCGGCAGGACCGTCCCCGTCGGATTGTTGGGGTTCACCACGACCGCGAGGCCCGTCTGCGGCAAGCCGTCCGCTTCGGCCGTGGGGACGCGCCGGCGCCAGGCGGCGGCATGCTCGGCGTAGGTCGGCGCCAGGATCGTGACGCGCTCGGGCGCCAGGAGGTGCGGCAGCCACTGGATCAGCGCCTGCGTGCCGGGGGCGGCGACGATGGCGGCCTCCGCCGGGACGGCGTAGGCGGCGCGGGCGGCGGCCAGCAGCGCGTCGAGCGCGACACGCTGCGGCAGCCGCGCCAGTGATCCCGGCGATATCGTCGCCGGATAGGCGTGAGGGTTGATGCCGGTGGACAGGTCGAGCCAGTCATCGGCGGGCGTGCCGGCGAGGGCGGCGGCGTCCGCGAGGTCGCCGCCGTGGGGAACGCCGCTCACGGGGCCGGCCGCTCCGGCGATCGCGCACGCACGGCAAGGCCGCGCTGCGGTGCGAAGGGCGACGGAGGGGTCGGCGAGGGCGAGGACGGGCCGGAGCGTGCGTACATGGCGCGGATACTATGCCGCCGATGCCGCCCCTCCAAGCCGCGATCCCCCACGCGGCGCGACCGCACGAGGCCGGGCCGCAGCCGGGAGGGACGATCCGCCCGCGGACACGAAAAAGCCGGCCCATCGGGGATGGGCCGGCCGGTTGTCCGAGGCGTTTGGGGCGACCGGAGAGGACGCCCCGCGGCGAATCAGACGGAGTAGTACATGTCGAACTCGACCGGGTGCGGGGTCATCTCGTAGCGCATGTTCTCTTCCATCTTCAGCTCGATGTAGGCATCGATCTGATCGTCGTCGAACACGCCGCCCGCCTTCAGGTAGTCGCGGTCGGCGTCGACCGAAGCGAGCGCCTCACGCAGCGAGCCGCAGACGGTCGGGATGCCGGCGAGTTCCTCGGGCGGCAGGTCGTAGAGGTCCTTGTCCATCGGGTCGCCCGGATGGATGCGGTTCTTGATGCCGTCGAGGCCGGCCATGCACATCGCCGCATAGGCGAGGTACGGGTTGGCGGCCGGATCCGGGAAGCGAACCTCCAGGCGCTTGCCCTTCGGCGAGGACGCGATGGGGATACGGCAGGAGGCCGAGCGGTTGCGCGCCGAGTAGGCCAGCAGCACCGGCGCCTCGTAACCCGGGACCAGACGCTTGTAGGAGTTGGTCGACGGGTTGGTGAAGGCGTTCAGCGACTTGGCGTGCTTCAGGATACCGCCGATGTAGAAGAGGCAGTTCTCGCTGAGGTCGGCGTAGAGGTTGCCGGCGAAGGTCGGCTGCCCGTCCTTCCAGATCGACTGATGGACGTGCATGCCGGTGCCGTTGTCGCCGAAGACGGGCTTCGGCATGAACGTCGCCGTCTTGCCGTATGCGTTCGCCACCTGGTGAACGACGTACTTGTAGATCTGCATGTTGTCCGCGACCTTGGTCAGGGTCTGGAACTTCAGACCAAGCTCGTGCTGGGCCGCGGCCACCTCATGGTGGTGCTTCTCGACGGCGACGCCCATCTCGGCCATGACCGAGAGCATCTCGGAGCGCATGTCCTGGCAGGAGTCGACCGGCGGGACGGGGAAGTAGCCGCCCTTGGTGCGCGGACGGTGGCCGAGGTTGCCGGTCTCGTACTCGGTGTCCATGTTGGACGGCAGCTCGGTGGAGTCGAGCTTGAAGCCGGTGTTGTACGGGTCGGCCGCGAAGCGGACGTCGTCGAACACGAAGAACTCGGCTTCCGGGCCCATGGTGATGGTGTCACCGAAGCCGCCGGACTTCACGTAGGCCTCGGCGCGCTTGGCCGTGGAACGCGGGTCGCGGTTGTAACCCTCGCCCGTGCCCGGCTCGAGGATGTCGCACACGACAGCCATCGTAGTCTGGGCGAAGAAGGGGTCGATGTAGGCCGTTTCCGGATCCGGCATGAGGATCATGTCGGACTCGTTGATCGCCTTCCAGCCGGCGATGGACGAACCATCGAACATGGTGCCGTCGGCAAACAGCTCTTCGTCGACGATGGACGTATCCATCGTGACGTGCTGCATCTTGCCTCGCGGATCGGTGAAGCGCAGGTCGACGTACTTGACGTCCTTGTCCTTGATGTCCTTGAGGATTTCTTGCGCTGTGCTCATTAGCAGTGGGCTCTCTCTCTTGCGCTTCTCAGGTTAGATGGCGTCCTCACCGATTTCACCGGTGCGGATGCGGATTGCGTCCTCGACGGGGAGGACGAAGATCTTGCCGTCTCCGATCCGGCCGGTCTGAGCGGCATTGCGGATGGCGTCGACGGCGGCGGGCAGGAGGCTGTCGGGAACGATCAGCTCGATTTTCACTTTAGGCAGGAAATCGACGACGTACTCGGCCCCGCGATAGAGTTCGGTGTGGCCTTTCTGGCGGCCGAACCCGCGTGCTTCGAGGACGGTGATCCCTTGGAGCCCGACTTCTTGCAGCGCCTCCTTCACCTCGTCCAACTTGAACGGCTTAATAATGGCTTCGATCTTCTTCATGACACCCCGCTCAGCGGCGGACGGACGACCCGGCCCGCTGGACTGGCGCGATGATGCAGGGACCATGCCAACGGCGCCACCTTTGAATTGTCCTGTTTCCGAGCAGATGCCGCATAGAAGGGCAACGCCAGTGCTGATTTGGAAGGCGGACTGCCCGTCGTTTGTGCACCCATGAAAGTCTCCAACGATTTTGAGTTGCCGACGCCGCACGAGATGCGTGCATGCGACCGCGCGGCCGTGGCGGAAGGGACGTCGTTCGAAACCCTCATGGAGCGGGCCGGATGCGCGGTTGCCGAGGTGGTGGCCAAGCATGCCCCGGCCGGTGCGCCGATCCTAGTTCTCGCCGGACCGGGGAACAATGGCGGCGATGCGTTCGTCGCCGCTCATAAGCTGCTCGATGACGGGCATGCCGTCGCCGTGCTCGACCTCTCCGGCGACCGTCCGGACGGCGCGGCGGCCGCGGCCCGCGCGGTCTACGACGGCCCGCGCGTGGCGGCGGACGACGAGACGATCGACCGCGCCGAGGTGGTGGTCGACGGGCTCTTCGGCGGCGGCCTGTCGCGCGCGGTCGACGGGGTCTTCGCCGAGGTGGTTCGCCGCGTGAACGCCCGCCCGCGGGAGGTCGTCGCGATCGACGTGCCCAGCGGGGTCGACGGGGCGAGCGGCGAGGTGAGGGGCGTCGCCATCGAGGCGCGCCGGACCGTCACATTCCAGCGCCGGCGGCCGGGGCACCTGCTGCTGCCGGGCCGCGACCTGTGCGGCGAGGTCGAAGTCGCCGACATCGGCATTTCGGACGCGATCATCGAAGCGGCCGGCTGTCGGACCTTCGTCAACACGCCCGCGCTGTGGCGCGGCGCGCGGCCGATCCTGGCGATGGCCGGCCACAAGTACGATCGCGGCCACGCGGTGGTGGTGTCGGGGCCGATGACGGCCACGGGGGCGGCGCGGATGGCGGCGGCCTCGGCGCTGCGGACCGGGGCGGGGCTCGTCACCGTCGCCTCGCCGCCCGACGCGCTGTTCGTCAACGCCAATCATCTGACGGCCGTGATGCTGACCCGCGCCGACGGGCCGGAGGGCCTCGCCGAGGTGCTTGCCGACACGCGGCGCAACGCGGTGTGCATCGGCCCCGGCCTCCCTCCCGACGTCGCGACGCGCGAGCTGGTCACGGCGGCGCTCGCCTCCGAGGCCGCCGCGGTGCTGGACGCCGGCGCCCTGACCGCCTTCGCCGACGATGCCGACGCGCTCGCCGCGGCGATGGGTGGGCGCGGCGCGGTGCTGACCCCGCACGCGGGCGAATTCGCGCGGCTGTTCGGCCGGGACGAGCTGCCGCGGCTGGGCAAGCTCGAAGCGGCGCGGCGGGCGGCCGCCCGGGTCGGCGCCACCGTGGTGCTGAAGGGGGCGGACACCGTGACCGCCGCGCCGGACGGCCGCGCCGCCATCTCCGAGAACGCGCCCCCCTGGCTCGCGACGGCCGGGGCGGGGGACGTTCTGGCGGGCATGATCACCGCCTTCCTCGCCCAGGGCGCCTCGCCGTTCGAGGCCGCGGCGATGGGCGTGTGGCTCCACGGAGATCTCGCCCAGCGTGTCGGCCCGGCGCTGATCGCGACCGATCTCATCGCCAATCTGAGGCACGCGCGCGCAGCGTTCGATCATGTTTGACCGCAGGCGGTCGCCGGCCTTAGAGGTGAGCCGCGCGCGGGTGTGGCGGAACTGGTAGACGCACCAGATTTAGGTTCTGGCGCCGCAAGGTGTGGGGGTTCGAGTCCCTCCACCCGCACCAATCCTGTGGATTGGTTTTTTCGTGCGCTACCGGCCTTCGGCCTGCATGAGCGCGGGTGCGTGCGCTACCGGCCTTCGGCCTGCTGGGGCGCGGGG
This sequence comes from Acuticoccus sp. I52.16.1, assembly GCF_022865125.1. Classification (NCBI taxonomy): domain Bacteria; kingdom Pseudomonadati; phylum Pseudomonadota; class Alphaproteobacteria; order Hyphomicrobiales; family Amorphaceae; genus Acuticoccus; species Acuticoccus sp. I52.16.1. Next base: position 4,962,139 of record NZ_CP094828.1, read on the forward strand.
TCTGATGCCTGTGCGTGGCGCGCTCGTCAGCACGGCTTTATCTAACGGCCGCGTCTATCGGTCGGGGCTCGTGTACGTTTCGGCGATCGGCGGGGGGTGGATTGCCGTGGGTGCGCGCTCCATCGTAAAGGAGCGGCGGGAGGTGCTGGGCGGCCGGGTGGCCGCCGCGCTCGGCCCGCCGACGGGCGCCGCGCTGGATTTGCCGGGCTCGATGGCACCGAACGGCATTGACACCGGTGCTTCCCGGGGCGACATGGAGCGTCCTCCCCGACAACGTTTTTATTGGTGCTGCGGAAAGTGAACCCGATGGATGTGACGGAAACCCGTGCAGAGGGTCTGGCGCGGGAACTCAAAGTGACGGTTCCCGCAGCGACCCTCGACGCTCGTCTGAATGCCTACCTCGACGATATGCGTCAGAAGGTTCGACTGAAGGGATTTCGCCCGGGCAAGGTGCCCATGGCGCACCTGAAGAAGATGTACGGCCGCTCCGCGATGGCCGAGGTCATCAATGAAGTGATGACCGAATCGATCCGCGGCGCCGTCGAGCAGCGCGACGAGAAGCCCGCGCTGCAGCCGGACGTCGACGTCGACGAGACCGCGATGACCGACGTGATGGAGGGCAAGAGCGACCTGTCCTTCGCCGTGAAGTACGAGGTCCTGCCGGAGATCGAAGTCACCGGGCTCGACCAGATCACCGTCGAGAAGCCGACCTACGAGGTCCCGGCCGACGAGCTCGACGCCGAGCTGACCAAGCTTGCCGAGAACTACAAGGACTACGACGCCGTCGAGCGAGCCGCCCAGGACGCCGACCGCCTGAAGATCGACTTCGTCGGCAAGATCGACGGCGAGCCCTTCGAGGGCGGATCGGCCGAAGGGATCGACATCGTCATCGGTCAGGGCCGTTTCATCCCCGGCTTCGAAGAGCAGCTGAACGGCACCACGGCCGGGCAGGCGACCACCGTCACCGTGACCTTCCCGGAGGACTACGGCGCGACCCATCTCGCCGGCAAGGAAGCCGTCTTCGACGTGACGGTGCAGGAAGTCGCCGCGCCGAAGGAGACGACCCTCGACGACGCCTTCGCCGAGAAGCTCGGCATGGAGAACCTCGAGAAGCTGCGCGAGGCCATGAAGGGCCAGATGCAGTCCTCCTATGACCAGGCCAGCCGCGCCAAGGTCAAGCGCGCCCTGCTCGACGCGTTGGACGAGCGCTTCGCCTTCACGCTGCCGCAGAAGCTGGTCGACACCGAGTTCGACGCGATCTGGCGCCAGGTCGAGCAGGAGATGGCGCAGAAGGGCGAGACCTTCGACGCCGCGCTCGCCGAGGATGCCGACGGCTCGGAGGCCAAGACCCGCGCCGACTACCAGAAGATCGCCGAGCGCCGCGTGCGGCTGGGGCTTCTCCTGTCGGAGATCGGCTCGAAGGCCGAGGTGCAGGTGACCGACGAGGAGGTGCAGCAGGCGCTTCAGCAGCGCATGCAGCAGTTCCCCGGCCAGGAGCGTCAGGTGCTGGACTACTACCGCCAGAACCCGCAGGCCATCGCCAGCCTGCGCGCGCCGATCTTCGAGGACAAGGTCGTCGACTACATCCTGGAGCTCGCCACCGTGAACACCGTCCCGGTGTCCAAGGAGGAGCTTCTGAAGGGTGAGGACGACGAGCACGATCACGATCATGCGCATGATCACGACCATGATCATCACCACCATGATCATGACCACGATCACCACCACCACGATCATTAGGCCGCGCGCATGAAAGACCCTGTAGACTTTTATATGTCGACGCTCGTTCCGATGGTCGTCGAGCAGACGAACCGCGGCGAGCGTGCGTACGACATCTTCTCGCGCTTGTTGTCGGAGCGGATCATTTTCATCACCGGTCCCATCGAGGACACGGTGGCGACCTTGGTCTGCGCCCAGCTCCTCTATCTGGAGGCCGACAATCCGAACAAGGAGATCTCGCTCTACATCAACTCGCCGGGCGGCATCGTCACCTCGGGTCTGGCCATCTACGACACGATGCAGTTCGTGCGGCCGACGATCTCGACCCTGTGCATCGGCCAGTCGGCCTCGATGGGTGCGCTGCTGCTCGCCGCGGGCGAGAAGGACATGCGCTTCTCGCTGCCGAACGCGCGGATCATGGTGCATCAGCCCTCGGGCGGTTTCCGCGGCACGGCGGCCGACATCCAGCTCCAGGCCAACGAAATCCTGGCTCTGAAGCGCCGGCTGAACGAGATCTACCGCAAGCACAGCGGCCAGGAACTCGACAAGATCGAGAAGACCCTGGAGCGCGATCACTACATGACCCCGGACCTCGCCAAGGAATTCGGGATTATCGACCGCGTGATCGAAAGCCGGGCTGCGCTCGACGTTTAAAGCTGCTACAACGTCTACGTGCAAGCCGTCTGCGGCGGTATCGTTTGCCGGCTAGCTGGTATGGCCGGGGACGGATCGTCGCGGATCGGGACGAAAACCGCCCGCGACAGGCGGTCGGTTTTTATGTTTGGTAACGCATGGGACGGTTGACTATCCCGTGACGGGGGTTTGCATCGGGATCGAGGCCGCCCCAATATGGATGCGAGGCGATCGGCGCCAGCCGGCTCCCTCCATCGGTGGCGAATTCCCGAGATGTGCGGTCGATCGGGCGACGAAAGGGTGAGTTGATGAGCAAAGCGACCAGCGGCGACGGGAAGAACACCCTCTATTGCTCGTTCTGCGGCAAGAGCCAGCATGAGGTGCGCAAGCTCATCGCCGGGCCGACCGTCTTCATCTGCGACGAGTGCGTCGAGCTGTGCATGGACATCATCCGGGAGGAGAACAAGTCCTCGCTGGTGAAGTCGCGCGACGGCATCCCGACCCCGCTCGAGATCCGCAAGGTGCTGGACGACTACGTGATCGGCCAGCAGGCGGCCAAGAAGGTCCTCTCCGTCGCCGTCCACAACCACTACAAGCGCCTCTCCCACGCCTCCAAGCAGAACGACGTCGAGCTGGCGAAGTCGAACATACTGCTGATCGGCCCGACCGGTTGCGGCAAGACGCTGCTGGCGCAGACGCTCGCCCGCATCCTGGACGTTCCCTTCACCATGGCCGACGCCACGACGCTGACCGAGGCCGGCTACGTCGGCGAAGACGTCGAGAACATCATCCTCAAGCTGCTTCAGTCGGCCGACTACAACGTCGAGCGGGCCCAGCGCGGCATCGTCTACATCGACGAGGTCGACAAGATCTCGCGCAAGTCCGACAACCCGTCCATCACCCGCGACGTGTCGGGCGAGGGCGTGCAGCAGGCCCTGCTGAAGATCATGGAGGGCACGGTGGCCTCCGTCCCGCCGCAGGGCGGGCGCAAGCATCCCCAGCAGGAGTTCCTGCAGGTGGACACCACCAACATCCTCTTCATCTGCGGCGGTGCCTTCGCCGGGCTCGACAAGATCATCTCCGACCGTGGCCGCGGCACGTCGATCGGCTTCAACGCCCAGGTGTTCGGCGCCGAAGACCGCAAGATCGGCGAGCTCTTCCGCGAGGTGGAGCCGGAGGACCTGCTGAAGTTCGGCCTCATCCCCGAGTTCGTCGGCCGCCTGCCGGTCCTGGCGACCCTCGAGGACCTCGACGAGCCGGCCCTGGTGCAGATCCTGTCCGAGCCGAAGAACGCGCTGGTCAAGCAGTATCAGCGCCTCTTCGAGATGGAGGGCGTCGAGCTGACCTTCCACGCCGACGCGTTGAAGGCGATCTCCCGCAAGGCGATCGAGCGCAAGACCGGCGCCCGCGGCCTTCGCTCGATCCTCGAGGCGATCCTGCTCGACACCATGTACGAGCTTCCAGGCCTCGACGGTGTGCGCGAAGTCGTCATCTCCGACGAGGTCATCGGCGGCACCGCCCGTCCGCTCTACATCTACGACGATCGCGCCTCGGAGCCCTCGCGCACGTCGGCCTGATCGCGCGCCCCGCATCCTCAAGGGGCGTCGCAGGCCCTCCTCGGCTCCGACACCCGTGCGCTGGGGTGACGCTGGCACGCAACAACGTAAACGCGCCACCCGGTATTGTCTGCACCCTGTAGATGTGCTTTTCTCGCCTACCGGGGACGCCGCGTCGGAGGGGGTCGGGTGCAGCCGACCCACCTTCGCCGATGCGGCGCGAGTGGCAGGGGCGTTTCCGTCGCTTTTCGAGGCGGTTGGAGTCGCGCCCCGACGTGTGGGGTCCAGGGTACGGTCAACGCCCACCCGTCGCCGGTGGTGGGACGAGGCCAGCCTCGGTCAAGTCTTGAAGTCGGCTCATCAGAGGGCCACCTCGTCGCCAGAGATGCGATGGTGCATCCCCAACGTCCATTGCCGCACCGCTCGACGATAGTCGTGGGCGGGGGCCGAGAAAGTCGGTTGTGTACGGTGGACGGTGGCTCGACTCGTGCATGATGTGGCGAGCTCGGGCCAAGCTGAAAGGACAGTTCATGGCAAAGTCGGACGACAATCGCGACACCGGGCCGAACGGGGCCTCGGGCACTTACCCGGTTCTGCCGCTGCGGGACATCGTGGTGTTCCCGCACATGGTCGTGCCGCTCTTCGTGGGTCGCGAGAAGTCCATCCGCGCGCTTGAGGAAGTCATGCGTGCGGACAATCAGATCCTGCTGGTGACCCAGCGCGAGGCGGGGGACGACGATCCCAAGCCCGAGCGCCTGTTCACGATCGGCACGCTGGCGACCGTGCTGCAGCTCCTCAAGCTCCCGGACGGGACCGTGAAGGTCCTGGTCGAAGGCACTGCGCGCGCCGAGATCGAGACGTTCACCGACCGCGCCGACTTCTTCGAGGCCGAGGCCGCCGAGGTCGCAGAGCCCACCTACGACGAGACCGAGGCGCAGGCCCTGTCGCGCTCCGTGGTTTCGGAGTTCGAGAACTACGTCAAGCTCAACAAGAAGATCTCGCCCGAGGTCATCTCCGCGGTCGGCCAGATCGAGGACCACGCTAAGCTCGCCGACACGGTCGCCTCGCACCTGGTCGTGAAGATCCCGGTCAAGCAGGAGATCCTGGGGACCGCGTCCGTCATCGAGCGCTTCGAGAAGGTGCTCGGGATCATGAACGGCGAGATCTCGGTCCTGCAGGTCGAGAAGCGGATCCGCAGCCGCGTCAAGCGCCAGATGGAGAAGACGCAGCGCGAGTACTATCTCAACGAGCAGATGCGCGCGATCCAGAAGGAGCTGGGTGACGGCGAGGACGGCAAGGACGAGCTGGCCGAGCTGGAAGAGCGCATCAAGGCCACCAAGCTCTCGAAGGAAGCACGGGAGAAGGCGGACGCCGAGCTGAAGAAGCTGCGGCAGATGTCGCCGATGTCGGCCGAGGCGACGGTGGTGCGCAACTACCTCGACTGGCTGCTGTCGATCCCCTGGAAGAAGCCCTCCAAGGTCAAGAACGACCTCGACAACGCGCAGCAGATCCTCGACGTCGACCACCATGGCCTGGAGAAGGTCAAGGAGCGGATCATCGAGTACCTGGCCGTGCAGGCACGCGCCAACAAGCTGAAGGGGCCGATTTTGTGCCTCGTCGGCCCGCCGGGCGTGGGCAAGACGTCGCTCGCCAAGTCCATCGCCAAGGCGACCGGACGCGAGTTCGTGCGCATCTCGCTGGGCGGCGTGCGGGACGAGGCCGAGATCCGCGGACACCGCCGGACCTACATCGGCTCGCTGCCGGGCAAGATCATCCAGTCGATGAAGAAGGCCAAGAAATCCAATCCGCTCTTCCTGCTCGACGAGATCGACAAGATGGGCATGGACTTCCGCGGCGATCCCTCGTCGGCCCTCCTCGAGGTGCTGGATCCGGAGCAGAACGCCAACTTCATGGACCACTATCTGGAGGTCGAGTACGACCTCTCGTCGGTGATGTTCGTGACGACGGCCAACACGCTGAACATCCCCGGCCCCTTGATGGACCGGATGGAGGTGATACGCATCGCCGGCTACACCGAGGACGAGAAAGTGGAGATCGCGCGTCGCCACCTGATCTCCAAGTCGGTGTCCGACCATGGCCTGAAGGCGGGTGAATTTGCCATCGACGACGAGGCGCTGCGCCACCTGATCCGCCGCTACACGCGCGAATCGGGCGTGCGCAACCTGGAGCGCGAGATCGCCACCCTGGCCCGTAAGGCGGTGAAGGAGATCCTCACCTCCAAGGGCGAGACGAAGTCGATCGAGGTCGACGTCGACAAGGTGGAGGCCTATCTCGGCCCGCCGCGGCACCGCTACGGCCAGGCCGAGCTGGAGGACCAGGTCGGCGTCGCGACGGGTCTCGCCTGGACCGAGGTCGGCGGCGAACTGCTCACGATCGAGGGTCTCATGATGCCCGGCAAGGGCAAGATGACCGTGACCGGCAACCTTCGTGACGTCATGAAGGAGTCGATCTCGGCCGCGGCCAGCTACGTGCGCAGCCGCGCGCTCGACGTCGGCGTCGCCCCGCCGATGTTCGACCGGCGCGACATCCACGTCCACGTGCCGGAGGGTGCGACGCCGAAGGACGGCCCGTCCGCCGGTATCGCCATGGCCACCGCGGTGGTCTCGGTGCTGACCGGCATCCCGATTCGTCGCAACGTGGCGATGACGGGGGAGATCACGCTGCGTGGCCGGGTGCTGCCGATCGGCGGTCTGAAGGAGAAGCTGCTGGCGGCTCTGCGCGGCGGTATCACCACCGTTCTGATCCCGGAAGAGAACGCCAAGGACCTGGCGGACATTCCGGACAACGTGAAGAACGCGCTGGAGATCGTGCCGGTGTCGCGGGTAGACGAGGTGCTGCAGCGTGCCCTGGTGCGAATGCCCGAGCCCATCGAGTGGACCGAGCCGGAGTACGCCGACGATCCCCGCAAGGGGACGGCGGAGGACGACGAGGCCACCTTTCGCGCCCACTGAGGCCGTCGCGAAGCGGGGCGGCTGAGCCCCACGGCTGATCGAAACGGAAAGAGGCGGGGGAAACCCCGCCTCTTTTGCGTTTTTCGGCTCGATTCGGCCCGCGCGCTTGGCCTATGGCCGTGCGACGGACCGACGCGGATCCGCCCGCCACGGGGGCCGCGACGGGGCTGAAGGAACAGCGAAAGACAAACCGGGGAATGCCATGAATTCACCGGTGAAAGACCTTGAAAGTGCCGCAATGTTGTTTTGGATGCTGCCTGGCCGTTTCGGCGAATCGCCAGCGAATCTGCGCGGCTCGATTCGGCCGCGCCCCGGTGCGGTCGCATTTCGAGTCGGGATTTCTTGAAAAATGTTGCGCTTGGAGGACCGGCTCGCGTCCTCGGGCATCACTTTTGGCATTTTCGTAAGGTTTGAAGCTCAAATTCCCAGGGAAACAGGGGCCTTTTCATCGGAATCGTCTAGTCGTATGGGGACGATGATGACAGGGTGACCCGGTCATCCGCAAAAGGAGAGACGGAATGAAGAAAGCCGAACTCGCCGCCGAGGTGGCGGAGCAAGCCGGCATCGACGCCAAGGCCGCCGCCAAGGCCGTCGACGCCACGTTCAACGCCATCATCGGTGCGATGAAATCTGGCGATGAAGTCCGCATCACCAACTTCGGTGTGTTCAGCGTGACGGACCGCCCCGAGTCGCAGGGTCGCAACCCTCAGACGAAGGAGCCCATCACGATCAAGGCGGCGAAGGTCCCGAAATTCAAGCCGGGCAAGCCGCTGAAGGACGCCCTCAACGCGTAACGCTGCGACCTGAGAAGGTCGTGGCCGGACCGACCGGATCCTCGACGGGATCCGGCGGTCCAGCGCCGCGGGGGGCGCCCCGGTTGCGGCGCCACCTTTGCGGAGCGGTGATCTCCCGCCTCAAGGCAGGCGCGGGATCTCCATCTCCGGTTTCGCGTCTTCCTCTTCGGCGAGGTTCGTCGCACCCGACAGGAACGTGCCGAAGAGCTGCATCTCGGGGATATTGTCGCTCATCACCTTCACGATGATGAGGATGGGAACGGCCAGGATCACGCCCGCCACCCCCCAGATGAACCCCCACAAGGCGATCGACAACAAGATGGCGACCGGGTTCAACTCCAGCCGCTGTCCAAGGACGCTCGGCGTGATGAAATGGCCCTCGATGGTGGTGATCGCGAAGTAGGCGAGCCCCGGTGCGATGGCCCAGATCGGATCCTGATAGGTCAGGAGCCCGATGAGGACGCCCGACCCGGTGCCCACGAGCGAGCCCACGAACGGCAGATAGTTCAGCAGGAACGCCGCCAGCCCCCACAGTGCCGGACTCGGCATCCCCAGCAGGAACATCACGCAGGCGATCGACAGACCGAAGCCGGCGTTGATGACAGTGATCGTCAACAGGTATTTCGATACCGTGGTGACGATGTTGTTCACCACCATCAGAGAGCGCTTCTTGTCCGACAGCTTGGGCGAGGCGTGGACGATCTTCTCGTAGATCAGCCGGTTGGTGACCAGCAGGAAGTAGGTGAGGGCGATGGCGACCACGAGGGTCGAGGCGATGTTGCCGATGTTGGAGGCGGCGCGGTTGAGCAGCCCCGGCTGGCGCATCACCACCTCGCGCACCATCGGGTCCGACGTCGCCTTGGTGATCTCCTCGACCTCCTTGCTCGCCTCGGTGATCGTGGCGACCGGTTCGCGCAGCTGTGCGAGCCGCGCCTTCAGCTCGCGGCCGATGGACGGCGCGTCGTTGATGTAGCTGGCGATCGGCTGGGCGAGCGTCAGGGCGGCGATCGCGAGTGCCAACGTCACCGCCGAGACGAGGATGAAGGCAGACAGACCCGGCCAGATGCGCCGCTGTAGCCACAGGTTGATCGGCGTCAGCGTCAACGAGATGACGAAGGCCAGAACCACCGGCAGGATCAGGCTTTCGGCATAGTCGAAGGCGGCCAGGACGGCGAGAGTTGCAAGAATGACGAGCGGGGCCTTCACGCCCGATCCCACATGGACCGGGATTTTGGCGATGAACTGATCCTCGGCGGCGGGGGTTTGGTCGTCTGCGGACAAGCGTGCGGCTCCTTCCGTACGGGCGCGGGGTCGGTTAGGTCTACGCGGCACGCGTCGACCCTGAGCAACAACGCGTCGACCTGGAGCAACGTTCGTCTCAACCTGACGTGTTCGGCAAAAAAAGGACCCGGCGTGGATGCTTCCTCGCGACTGACCTCTCTCAATCAGGAGCCCGGGCGGCGCAAATCCGTTCCGCCGAGTAAGCTGCCTTATCATGAGCGGCTGCGGGGGCGAGCGGCGCACAACCCGTTCCAGATCGGTTGGCGGGGCTGGTGCGACATCCTGGTGCGGGTGGTCGAGCGTGTCTCGATCGACAACCTGGGGCTCATCACCGCCGGGGTGACCTTCTACGTGTTCCTGGCGCTGATCCCGGCGATGATCGCGGTGGTCACCTTCTACGGCATCACCACCTCCTCGCTCACGCTGGAGACGCACGTCTCCTTCCTGCACGGCTACCTGCCCGACCAGGCGATCGAATGGATCGCGCACGAGATCGGCCGCGTGTCGAAGGCGCAGGAGAACGGGTTGACGCTGACCTTTCTGCTCAGCCTGGGCATCTCTCTCTGGTCGATGAACAACGCGGTGATCGCGCTCTTCGGTGCCATGAACATCGCCTACGGGGAGGTGGAGAAGCGCGGCACCATTACCCTCTACCTCAAGGCTTTCGGGGTGACGCTGGCGGCGCTCCTCGTCGGCATCTTGATGATCGGCGCGATCGTCGTGGTGCCGCTGGTGTTCGGCGGCGACGACGGCGGGCTCGACTATGGCGGCCGGCGGGTCACGGCGCCGGCGCTCTTCGTCATGGTGTCGATCGCCGCGGCGACGATCTTCCGGCTGGGGCCGAGCCGGCGCGCGGCGCGCTGGCGGTGGATCTCGGTGGGAGCGGTGACGGTGTCGCTGGGCTGGCTCGCCGCGTCCACCTTGCTCTCGTGGTACCTGTCCAACATCGCCGACTATGCGGCGATGTACGGGTCTCTCGGAACCGTGATCGCGCTGATGTTCTGGTTCTACATCTCCATCTACATCCTACTGCTGGGGGCGGAGCTGGCCGCGGAGGTGGAGCACCAGACGATGGTGGACACCACCGTCGGCCCGGACCAGCCGGTCGGTCGCCGGGGCGCCTACGTGGCGGACACGGTCGGACGTGCCTCGCGGGTGTGACCGTCGACGGTCAGCCGCCGCACAGCATTTTGCCGGAAAATGAGAGGGTTTCGGGGCGCGGAGAGCCGGTCTGCGGCCTGCGGCGGGCCGCCGTGACGACGCAGCATAGGATTCGATGCAACATTTACCGAGGTTGCCCGTTTTCTGACCACGACCATCAACGTCAGAGGAGCCAGTCATGAATTGGGACCAGATCCAGGGTCAGTGGAAACAGCTCGCCGGTCGCGCCCAGACCGAGTGGGGCGAACTCACCAACGACGATGTCGACCAGGTGGCCGGCGATCGGCTGCGGCTGGAAGGGAAAATTCAGGAACGCTACGGCAAAAACAAGGAAGAAGCGCGCGAGGCAGTCGACGCGTGGATCGCCCGGCTCTAGATGGGATTATAACCAGATTAAGACTTTCGCGGGCTCCGGCCCGCGGATGCCGGCTCTAGGGAATCCGGGTGAGGCGCCGCCACGCCCGGATGAATGGGATCATGGTGCATGAACGGGTCGGCTGACGCCGCCACTACCATTGCAATCGCCCAGCTCGGCACCATCGCCGCGCTGACGATCTTTGCAATCGTAGGCCGCGGACCGACCGCGCGCCTGATCTCGGCGTTCGCCGCGTGCGTGCTCTTCCTGTCGAGCGATCTGGTGTGGCATCTGGTCGGCTGGGGCGAGACCGTTCCCGTCGCGCTGCCGGCGACGATGGGGGTCACGGACTTCGCGGCGGTGGCGAGCGGCACGCAATTCGCCGTGGCGCTGGCGACCGCTGCGGCCGCCGGCGGCGGGCTCGTCCTGGCGCTGGTCTATGCCGGGCGCCGCTTCGCCGGCTTCCGGGCCGAGCGACGCGCCGAGAAGAACCCCGGCCAGACGCCGCATGCCGCCGAGGCTCGCAACAAACGCCTCATGGGCATCCTCCAGCGCGAGCACGAGAAGCTGCGTTCCGTGCGCGAGATGCACCGCTATCTCGAGCTGGCCACGCGCAACTCGCAGATCACCGTCCTCTTCCAGGACCTCGATCTGCGCTACCAATGGGTCATCAACCCGCGCCCATTCCTCATCCCGGAAGACATCGTCGGCAAGTCCGACGAGGAGATCCTGCCCGAGCAGGTGCGCGCGCTCGTCGTCGGCCATAAGACGCGCGCGCTGCAGACCGGCACCACGCAGACATTCGAGATCGAGATTCCCGGCAACGACGAGCGGGCCTGGTTCCGCATGGACGTCGTGCCGATCTCCAACGAAGACAACCGCCTGACCGGCCTCGTGTGCACCGCGATCGACATCTCCCGCTCCAAACGGCTGGACATGATGCGCACGGACCTGTCGCGCCGTCTGGCGGAGACGCTGCAACGCTTCAACCTGGCGCTGCGGTCCGAGAAGATCATGGTGTTCAGCCAGGACACGGAGCTGCGCTACACCTGGGCCAACTCCGACGAGACGCAGATCGGCTCGATCATCGGCCGGACCGACGACGAGGTGATCCCGGAGCCCGATCGCGGGCAGATCATGGGCCTGAAGCGCCGGGTGATCGAGACCAAGCGGCCGCTGTCCGGCGAAATCGGCATCGGCGAGGCAGGGGAGCGGCGCTGGTACGACCTCCACATCGAGCCGAACCTGAAGCCGGACGGAACGGTGCTGGGCATCACCTGCGCCTCGATCGACATCACCCACCGCAAGCGCAACGAGGAGCAGATGCGCCTCGTGATGCGCGAGCTGACGCACCGCACCAAGAACCTCCTCACCGTGGTGATCGCCATCGCGCGGCAGACGTCGACCCAGTCGGCCACGGTGGAGGCGTTCGTGCCGGCGCTGATCGCACGGCTGCGGGCGCTGTCGGCGGCGCAGGACCTCATCGTCGCGGATGAGTGGGCCGGCGTCGACATCGGCGATCTCGTGCGCGTCCTGGTGGCGCAGTTCATCCCGCCGCAATCCTCGCGCGTGGCGATCGGCGGACCGCCGGTGATCCTGTCGCCGGAAGCGTCGCAGAACCTCGGTTTGGCGATCCATGAGCTTGCCGCCAATGCGGTGCAATATGGTGCGTTCGCCAATGCCAACGGCACGCTGGACGTCGCATGGTCGGTCGAGACCGTCGACGAGACGGAGGTGCTCTCGTTCACCTGGACGGAGACCGGCGGTCCGGCCGTCAGCGAGCCGACACGGCGCGGCTTCGGCATGACGGTCATCGAGCGCAACCTGGCCCGCGCCCTGCGGGCCGACGTCGACCTCGCCTTCACGCCCGACGGCCTCATCGCCAAGATGACGCTGCCGCTGGAGGGGATCGTCCCCTTCGCCAGCCCCGACCGCGCGCTCCTCGCGCAGGCGTCCTGACGCGGCCGCCCATTAGCCTGAAGGCAACGCCGGCGACGGACGCGGACCGCCGTGCGCGCGGGGGCGAAAACTCCAAACCGGCATTTGATTTATCGCCGATTTAGGCGACGGGTTTGTCGGGGCAAAGTGGTCGCGCGGGGCCAACAATGTGGAACGGGGCGGGCTCTGTTGGATTGGTGTTGACACAGAGCGCGCGGTGCCGCCCCGGCTGGGGCGTGCGACGCTCCCGCTCGAATGTTGGAGCACCTCATGTCAAAGGATGATGTTGAACACGTCTGGCGCGAAATCGGCCGTATCGAGACCTGCATGATGGCGACCCATGACGGCTCGGCCCTGCGGGCGCGGCCGATGGTCGGTTCCGCCGATCGTGCCTCGGGGACCATCTGGTTCGTCACCAACCGGTCCGACAAGAAGGACGACGAGCTGCGGCGCGATCCGCGGGTGTGCCTCTCCTACGCCGATCCGTCGACGAACACGTTCGTCTCGGTCTCCGGCGAAGCGACGCTGTCGACCGACCGGCGCACGATCGAGGACCATTGGAACCCCGCGTTCGACGCGTGGTTCGAAGGGGGCTCGGCCGATCCGGAGGCGTTGCTGATCGCGGTGCGGCCGCACACGGCAGAGTTCTGGGACAACGCGAGCGAGGAATTGATGGCCGCGCTCGACCTTCTCACCGCCACGGCCAAGCCGCCGGAGCCGGCCCTGGGCGACCACTGCAAGGTGAAGATGTAGCCCGGTACGAAATCGCGGCCGGTCGAGCGAGGCGAGGGGCCTCGTCCACCGACCGCGCGACCGTTGCCATACCGAAGCTGCGATGCCGTAGCTGGGACGCCCGACCTGAATTGCCGTAGCAGGGACTGGGAGAGCCGGGGTTCGCCCGGCATCGTCGTGCGCGTTCCCGCCATGCGCGGCCCGGCAGGGTGCCGGCCCGGGCGCGCGGCGGGTTTAGAACTTGCGCGCGTCGACGACCGAGCGGCTGTAGTGGTCGGGCCCATAGTCGGCCCCGGACTGCAGCGCCAGAAGCTCGGCGAGACGGGTGCGGGCACGGTTCACACGGCTCTTCACCGTGCCGACGGCGCAGCCGCAGATCTCGGCCGCCTCGTCGTAGGAGAAGCCGGAGGCACCCACCAGGATCAACGCTTCGCGCTGGTCCGCGGCCAGTTTCCCCAGCGCCTCACGGAAGTCCACCATGTCGAGATGGCCGATCTGCTCGGGATGGGTCGACAGGTTGGCGGCCATCTTGCCGTCCGCGTCTTCCACCTCGCGCCGCTTCTTGCGGAAGTCGGAATAGTAGACGTTGCGCAAGATGGTGAAGAGCCAGGCGCGCATGTTGGTGCCGGCCTCGAACATGTCGATCGAGGCCCAGGCCTTCATCAACGCTTCCTGCACCAGATCGTCGGCCCGCTCGGCGTTGCCGCAGAGGCTGACCGCAAAGGCGCGGAGGTTGGGGATCTGACGAATGAGCTCTTCCTTGACGCTCATTGCGGCTTCGAACCCTCGCCGTTGCCGGCGGTGGCGGCCTTGTGCTCACCGTCGTCGACGCCGGAGGGGCTGTCCCCGCCGACCTCGTCGAGCTTCAGCAACAGCTCGACCAGCTTGTCGGGGATGGGCTCGACCAACACGGAATCGTACAAACTTCGCAACTGTTTTCCAATCAGCGACTGCATGGCTTCGTCCTGGGGGGTGCCCGGCCTATCGTCTTCAGTCATTGCACACCGTCGGGCATTCCTTCACAATTCATCATCCATCCTTGGGTTCCATACCGCGTCGCTGTCTCCTGGCTAGTGCGCGCTGGAACATTCGATTGCGACGGACGTTAGAACGACTACCTTGTCGGAACGGTTTGGCCCGTCGTTCGTTCCATAGGTTCTGGGTCGCAAATCGCCTCCGGCGCCATGGTGCGTGATTGGGTCGTGCACGCAAGGCGTTCGGACGACGCGGGCCAGGGTTCGAACTCGTCAAGGAATGGTCATGTCGCTTGCCAAGAAAATCGCGCCGCATATCCCTTATATGCGGCGCTTCGCTCGTTCGCTCACGGGCAGCCAACCCAGTGGGGACGCCTATGTCCAGGCCGCCCTCGAGGCACTCGTCGAAGATCCTTCCATGTTCGATGAGACCATCCCGGCGCGGGTGGCGCTCTATCGCATCCTGATCTCGATCTGGGATTCGATCGACCTCAACCACGAGACCACCGCCCGCACCGCCGTCTTCGAGAAGCGCCTCGACGCGATGGTCCCACGCGCGCGGCAGGCCTTCCTGTTGACCACGGTGGAGGGCTTCTCGCTGCAGGAAGCCGCCGCGATCCTCGATACCGACATGAACGGCGTGCGCATCCTGATCGACGAGGCGGGCCAGTCCATCGCCGAGCAGGTGGCCACGAGCGTCCTCATCATCGAAGACGAGCCGATGATCGCGATGGACCTCGAGGCGCTGGTCGAGGGGCTGGGCCACGAGGTCGCCGGCATCGCCCGCACCCATACCGAAGCGGTGGAGGCCGTGCGCGCCCGCCGTCCCGGCCTGGTCCTGGCCGACATCCAGCTCGCCGACGGCTCCTCCGGCCTCGACGCGGTGAACGAGATCCTCGAGTCGATGACGGTGCCGGTGATCTTCATCACCGCCTACCCGGAGCGGCTTCTGACGGGCGAGCGGCCGGAGCCGGCCTTCCTCATCACCAAGCCGTTCGAGACCGACACGGTGAAGGCGGTGGTTAGCCAGGCGCTCTTCTTCCAGTCCGGCGAGAGCGAGGCGGAAGAGGACAGCGCCGGCGTTCAGCCCTCCGCGGTCTGATCTCGCGGCCCCGCCGTACGGGGCCGGCGACGTGTTCGACGACCTTTGGAGGCGCCCGCGCCTCTAAAGGCGCTCGGTCCAGGCGACATAGGCGTCGATGTCGAACTTCCGCTTCAGGCCGCTCGCGGTCATCGTGCGGACCTTGCCGAAGACGTCCCGCTCGGGCCAACCACGGTCGTGCAGGCCGAACAGCCAGCCGATGTTGGCGTACGAGTTGGCGTCCCGACCATCCAGGAAATATTTGTTGTTGAGGGCGAGCGCCGTCTCGTAGGCGGTGCGCGGCGTGTTCGTCATCGCGATCAGCCGTTTGCCCCAGTACATCCGCATGTGGTTGTGCAGGTAGCCGGTGAGCCGCATCTCGCGCATCGCAGCGTTCCAATATGGATCGTGCGTCTTGCCGGCCTCGAGGTCCTTGCGCGTGTAGGTGTGCTCGCGCGGATCGCCTTTGTGCGCCTCGAGGGTCTCCCGCGCCCAGGCCGGCATCGCGGCGAAGGAATCGTAGTTCCGTTCGTGATGCACGAAATTGACGGCGAGCTCACGCCGGACGAGCATTTCCTCCACGTAGGAGGCGCGGCTGTCGTCCTTGGCCTCGGCGTCGTTCACGGCGTGGTAGATTTCCAGCGGCGAGATTTGACCGAAGTGCAGATAGGGGCTCATCACGGAAACGTGACGTTGCACCATGTCGGCGCGGCCGTCGTCATAGTTGGGAAGATCGTCCTTCAAGAACGATGCGAGGCGCGATCGGGCGGCCTTCGAGCCGCCTTCGATGTCGCCCACGGGGGCGACCGAGGCGTCGCAACCGAGGGCTTGCGCGAACGCGGCGGGATCGTCCAGCGCCTGATCCGCCTTCGATCCGAGGCCCGCCGCCTTGCACTTTAATGCCATGGCTTGTGGACGGTCGAGAAAAGCGGGGAGGGCGCGGTGGACACGCGGCCGGAAGGTACGCGCGGCAGTTTCCTGCCGGTTCGACGCCTCCTCCACGGGAACGATGACGTCGCCCTCCACCATCTCGACGAGGCAGCGGGCCTCGTCGGCGAGTTGCGCCCGCCAGGCCACCAGATGCCGCAGATATCCTCGGTCCGTGACGACGACGGCGGCCTCGCAGCTCACCTGGACGGCGATCTCCGCTGGCTTGCCGAGGCGCAGCGAGAAGGCTGCGCCGCGCCGTTCGACGGCCGCCATCGTTTCCTTCAGCCCCTGGAGCATGAAGGTATAGTGCCGCAGGTTGGCGTCCGGATAATCGGGGTCGACGACGAACAGGACCAGCAGCGGCAACTTGCAGGTGTTGGCCCAGTATGCTGCGCGTTCCAGCGCCGGATTGCCGTCCGCCCGCTGACTATGCTGCATCCAGTACAGGATAAATTTCGTGTCGCTCCGGGGCGAACGGCTGTTCAGCGCGCGCGTACGGCGGGCGTGCTGATCCATGGCGAGCCTTGCCTGACGCTTGCGTCGCGAATCATTCGGGGGTATATGGAGAACATCACCCCGATGGGAACCGAATTTGTCGTTTAACGTTGGTGTGGTGTCGGTGGGAAGTTAAATTTTCCACAAAAAGTGAACGAGAATGTTTGCAGTTCGGTCTTGTGGCAGTGGTGCAACATAACCAACTGTGGACAACCAGGCGCTGCATAGCGCCATACGCAATAAGCCGCTTGGAGCGGCAAGGGCAAACCGGCCCTGGAAGGAGAGCTCGGATGTCAGTGCTCGGTCGTACCGCTATCGTCGCGTTGGTCTTCACTGGTTCCGTTGCAGCGGCAGCCTACGCAGCCAATCATGAAGACTTCTATAACGGGGTCACGTCGACCGTCGGCAAACTCAGCCGCAACGTCGAAATGGCGAGCGGGATGATGTCCGGTGACGCGCATCTCGCCAACCCGTCCGAAACCCGTGACGGCAAGCGCAACCAGGAGCGGATCGAGTCCTCCTCCGTGGTGACGCACGTGGAAGTCGTCGGCGGTGGCCCGCGCCAGCGCATCGTCCTTCTCGACCCCAACGGCGAGGAAGTGTTCACCCACGATCCGGAGGCGAACACCACCATCATCGCCAAGGACGTCGTGATCCCGTCGATCACCGTGCGCGACAGCAAGGACGACATCGCCGAGCTGCGCGTCGTGACGGCCGCCCCGGCGATCCAAGCCCCGGCCGAGCTGCGCCAGGCGCTGGCCGAGAACGCGGCGCGCCCGGATCTCTTCTACCGCGACGATCTCTGACCCGGCGCGCCACGAGGCGCCCGGCGACCCGTCGCATCGGACCAGACCGCCACGCCCCCCGCGCGGCGGTCTTTTCGCGTCGGCCCCACCGCCGTCATCCGTCCGGTTCGGCGCCCCGCTTCGCACCTGCGGCGCAGCGGTCGCCGCAACCGGCCCATACGCCGTGGACCGACTAGACCTCCAAGGCCTCGGCAAGCCCGGTCCGGCGGCACCTCGTCACCGGACACACCCCGATCCGTCCCCCCCCCCCCCGAACGCCACTGACCCTTCGCCGGGCCGACCGCTCCGCGCGCTGCCGCCTTCTTGCGCGCCCCGTGACGTCCGGATCCACGGCCAATGCGCGCTATGGCGCCAGCGCGACGGCGCCGAGGGCCATCGCGACGGCCGACTGAGTGGGATCGATCACCGGGATTCCGAGCCGCTCCTCCAGCCGCGCGCGGTGCGCCGCCATCCCGGCACAGCCCATGACGATGGTATTGGCCCCATCCGTATCGCGCAGCGCGGTGCCGACCTCCGTCATGCGCTCCAACGTCGAGGCGCCCGAGGCCGTCTCCGCCACGCTGAGCCCCAGCGCCCGCTCGCCGGCGAGGCGGTCCATCAACCCCATCTGCCGCAGGTACCGGAGGTGGCGGGGGATCGAGCGGTCCTTGATCGCCAGCACCCCGAACCGCTCGCCGCGCGACAGAGCCGTCAGCACCCCGCATTCGGCGATGCCGAACACCGGCCGGGCGGTCGCCTCGCGGCAAACATGGAGGCCGGGGTCGGAATAGCAGGCGATGACGAAGGCGTCCGTGTCGTTCGTCTCACGCATCAGCCGCGCCAGGGGGAGGGTGACGGCCTCCACATCCGCCTGCGTTTCCACGCCGAACGGGCCCTCGGCCAGCGTCATGCATGCGATCTGCGGCCCCTCGGCGAAGCGCAGCGGCTCCAGCGCCGCGTCGATCCCGCGCGTCACCTCGTCGTTGGAGTTGGGGTTCACCACGAGAATGCGTTGTCTGGCCCCGGCCACCTGATATCCTCCGTCCACGCCGCGGCACGCAGCCTGCAGCACCCGTTGCGGGCACACCCCGCCCGCTTCCCATCGACGCTTTAGAGCGCCTGCAAGCCAGAGTCCTGTCAGCTTTCATGCCAACATTCGATCTCATCGTTCGCGGCGGCTCCGTCGCCACCGCCGTCGACGTCATGCGCGCGGACATCGCCATCGCCGACGGCAAGGTGGCCGCCATCGGCCACGACCTCGGCGACGCACGCGCCGTGGTGGACGCCGGCGGCCGCCTCGTCACGCCCGGCGGGGTCGACAGCCACTGTCATATCGAGCAGCTCTCGGCGATGGGGGTCACCAACGCCGACACGTTCGAGACCGCGACGGCCTCCGCCGCGCTCGGCGGCACCACGACGGTCATCCCGTTCGCGTGCCAGCACAAGGGCGACGATCTGTCCGCGATCGTGCGCGACTACCACGCGCTCGCCGGTCGCGGCGCCATCGTCGACTATGCCCTTCACCTCATCGTCACCGACCCGACGCCCGCGACGCTGACCGAGCAGCTCCCCGCGCTGGTGAAGGCCGGCCACGGCTCCATCAAGATCTTCATGACTTACGACGCCATGAAGGTGGACGACGAACAGGTGCTCGACATCCTGCTCGTCGCCCGTCAGCTCGGCGCCATGGTGTGCGCCCATGCCGAAAATCACGGCATGATCAAGTGGATGGTGCAGCGCCTGCTCGATCGCGGCTATACCGCGCCGAAATACCACGCCGTCAGTCATCCGCGCGGGTCCGAGGCGGAGGCGTTCAACCGCCTCATCGCCATGTCCGAGCTGATCGACCAGCCGATCATGATCTTCCACGTGTCGACCGCCGAAGGCGCCGCGACGATCCACGCCGCCCGCGGCCGTGGGGTGAAGGTCTTCGCCGAGACGTGTCCGCAGTACCTCTTTCTCACCGCCGAGGACCTCGACAAGCCGGGGATGGAGGGGGCGAAATGGTGCTGCAGTCCACCGCCGCGCGCCGCGTCCGACATCGAGGCACTTTGGCAGGCGCTGGCCCGCGGCGACCTGCAGACGGTCACCTCCGACCACGCCCCGTTCTCCTATGACGAGAAGGGCAAGTTCGCGAACGGCCCCAACCCGACCTTCAAGCAGATCCCCAACGGGATGCCCGGCCTGCAGGCGCGCATGCCGCTGATGTTCGACGCGATCGTCTCGCAAGGCCGCATGGACGTCACGGATTTCGTGCGCATCACCGCCACGGCCCCGGCGCAGCTCTACAACCTCGCCGACCGCAAGGGCTCCATCGCCATCAGCAAGGACGCCGACCTCGTCGTCTGGGATACCGAGCGCGAGGTCACGCTGACCGACGATCTGATGGCGGACGCCACCGGCTACACCCCCTATGTCGGCCGCACGGTGAAGGGCTGGCCGGAGACGGTGGTGCGGCGCGGCGAGGTGATCGTCGCGGACGGGGCGCTGACGGGCCGGGCCGGCAGCGGCGAATTCCTGCCTCGCGGCGGCGGGAAGGCGGCCGAGCCGACCGGCAGGACCGCCGCCGAGTTCGACCCGGCCCGCAACTTCGGCGCGGTCCTCCTGTAGGCGCGGCGGCCGGGCACCGCCGGGGCCGGCTACCGGGCGAGCGGTTCCAGCTTGCGCCAGTCGAAGCGCACGCCGCAGCCCGGCTCGTCGGGCGCGACGGCGCGGCCGTCCTCCAACACCAGCGGGCGGTGGGTGTAGCGGTCGATGTGAAAGCTGTGCACCTCCAGCCAGCCGGCGTTCGCCTGCGCCGGCACGAGGCTGACGTTGAGTTCCTGCATGCCGTGGCTGCAGACCGGGACGCCCGCGGCCGCCGCCATGCGGGCGACGCGCAGGAAGCCGGTGACGCCGCCGCAGTTGCCGGAATCGGGCTGCAGGAAGGCGAGGCGCGAGTGCTCCAGCGCCAGGCGGAACTCCTGCAGGGTGTGGAGATTCTCGCCCGCCGCCAGCGGCACCGTCGTGCGCTGAGCGAGGACGCCGTGGCCGGCGAAATCGTCCGGCGCCAGCGGCTCCTCCAGCCACACGAGGTCGAAGGGTTCGAACGCCTTCGCCGCCGCGCTCGCGCGGTCGAGGTCGTAGCCGTAGTTGGCGTCGACCATCAGCCGGGTGGCACCGCCGATCCGCTCGCGCACCGCGGTGAGCCGGGCGACGTCCTCGGCGACATCGGGCTTGCCGACCTTGATCTTGACCGCGGTGAACCCGCGATCGAGGTGGTCGCCGACGCTCTCGACCAGTTTGGGGAGGGGGAAATTGAGGTCGACGCCGCCCCGGTAGGTGAGGGGCTTGCGCCCCGCGCCGCCGGCCATCTGCCACAGCGGCTGGCCGGTCGCCCTACCGCGGATGTCCCACAGCGCGATGTCGATGGCGGAGATGGCGAACGAGGCGAGCCCGCCGCGGCCGACATAATGCAGCCCCGCCTGCATCATGTCCCACAGGCCGTCGATGTCGTCGGCGTCGTGGCCGGCGACCATCGGGGCGAGGTCATGGTCGATCAGCGCCTTGATGGCGTGTCCCCCGGCACCGATCGTGTAGGTATAGCCGGTCCCCTCCAGCCCGTCCTCGCGGACCACGGTGACGGTGATCAGCTCGAAATCGACCTGGACACCGTGCTTGGCGTCCTGCAGCGGCTCGTCGAGCGGGATACGGAAGACGCGCGCCGTCATGGCGCGGATGGAGGTGGGCGCGGACATCGGGGTCACCTGGACGAGGGAAGGGGGCGCGGGCCGCCGGGGCCCGCGCGGTTCAGCGGATGAACTGGTCGACGTAGTCTTCGCCGAGGCCGACTTCCGTGTAGTGCTTGCGGCACATCTCGATCTTGGTGAAGACGTCCTCGTAACCCATCGTGTTGCCGAAGGGGTCGACGTAGAGCATCACGCCGTTGACCTGGAAGTAGGTGATCATCTCCTCGACGTCGTCGGGCACGACCAGGGTGTGGGTCTCGCCCGGCGGCTCGAAGACGTAGCCGCCCTCGCGCGCCACCCAGTCGTGCTCGAGGTAGTACCAGCTCCCCTTGAGCACCCAGCCGTGCACCGGCTGCGGGTGGCGGTGGCGCGACAGGACGCCGGATTTGCGCACCCGCAGGAGGTTCATCCAGTAGCCCTGCGAGCGGTTGAGGCACAGCGGGCGGAACGAGACGTTCTCGGCCTGCGGCACCCAGATGCGCTCGTCCTCGGCCGCCGCGTCGGGGATGACGATCTCGGTCTGCGCGTCCTTGGGGAACGGCAGCTGATAGGGAACGCGCTTGTCTTTCTCTTCGGTCTGAACGGGCATCGCCGCCTCCTCACATCGCAGAATAACCGCCGTCGACAGGATAGACGCATCCCGTCACGAACGAAGCCTCGCCGGACAGGAGCCAGGCGGCGAGCGCGCCGACTTCGGCGGGCTTGCCCCAGCGACCCATCGGCGTTCGGCCGACGATGGGGTCGTTGCGGACGGGATCGGCCCGCAGCGCCGTCGTCATCTCGGTCTCGATCCAGCCGGGCGCGACGGCGTTGACGCGCACGCCGTCCGCCGCCCAGCGCCCGGCGAGCGCCTTGGTGAGCTGCGCCACGCCGCCCTTGGAGGCGGAGTAGGCCGGCACCAACGGCCCGCCGAAATAGCTCAGCATCGAGGCCGTGTTGACGATCGCCCCGCCCGATCTGGCCAGCAGCGGATGGGCCGCGACGCAGGTTCGCATGGTGCCGGTCAGGTTGATGTCGATGACGGTCTCGAACGTGTCGATCTCGTATTCCTTGCCGCGCGCCAGGATGCCGGCGCAGTTCACCAGCCCGTCCACCCGGTCGAGGCCGGCGAAGAAGCCGTTGACGGCGGCGGTGTCGCGCACGTCGAGGATGGCGGTGGCGGCCTCCGGCTCGGCGGCGGCGTAGGCGTCGACCTCCTCGCGGCTGACGCCGGTGGCGGTGATCGCCCAGCCTTTCGCCTTGAGGGCGGCGGCGATGCCGGCGCCGATGCCGCGGGTTCCACCGATAATGACGGCGCTCTTCATGTCTCGTGCCTTCTCACTCTGGGCCGGCCCGGCGTCACCGGGCCGGCGAGGTCGTCACTGGGCGCGGTAGGCTTCGACCGCGGCCTCGAGCTGGGCGGGCCACTCCTCGCCGATCTCGCCGACGACCCACTCGCGCACCGCCGGCTGCGCCGCCTCGCGGAACATCTGCTTCTGCTCCGGGCTCACCGGCACCACCTCCATGCCGAGATCGGACAGGATCTTGGTGGCGTTGGCGTCCTGCGCCGCGGTCATGCCGCGGTGGATCGTCTTGGCGATCTCGACACACTGGTTGACCGCCTTCTTCTCCGCGTCGGTCAGGCCCTCGTAGAAGGCGTCGTTCATCAGGTAGGCGTGCCAGGAGAAGACGTGCCCGTCGAGGGAGACGTACTTCTGGTGCTGGTAGAGGGAGGCGTCGACGATGTTGGTCACGCCGTTCTCCTGCCCGTCAACCACGCCCTGGCTGAGGGCGCCCGGAAGCTCCGGCCAGGCGACCGGCGTCGCCGAGGCGCCGAGGCTCTCGACGAGCTTGACCCACACCGGCGCGGTCATGACGCGCATCTTCAGCCCCTCCATGTCGGACGGCTGGGCGACGGGGCGCACGTTGTTGGTGAAGTTGCGCACGCCGTTGTCGGCGACGCCGAACATGCGGATGCCGGTCTGGGCGAGCATGTCCTCCGCGAGCGCGTCGCCGAACTCACCGTCCATCACCGCCCACGCCATCGCCTGATCGTCGAAGGTGTAGGGGATCGCGAGCACCGCGAAGGGCTTGTACATCGCCGAGATCGGCCCGTCGTGGACGACGGCCATCTGCACGGTGCCGAGTTCCAGACCTTCCATGATCTCCGGCCCGCCGCCGAGCTGCGAGGCGGGGAAGATCTGCACGTCGATCGAGCCGGAGGTCTTGCCTTCGACGCAGCTTTCGAAGGCAAGGGCGGCGGCGTGCTTCGGGGCGCTGAGGTCGGCCGACTGGAAGTGCGCGTACTTCAGGTCCTTGGCCGAGGCGGCGCCGGCGGTGAGCGCGAGAGCGGCTGTCGCGGCCAGCAGCTTGGATGCGGTTTTCATAAGTCCTCCCATACGTTTGTTTTGGCGCATCGTTATTTTGCGAACCCGAAGATGTGCGGCACGAACGTGCTCACTCCGGGAACGAGAATCACGAGGAGCAGGACGACGATCTCCGCCAGCAGCAGCGGCAGGATCGCCTTGAACAGCCCCTCGAGGCGCAACCGCCCGACGGTTGCGATGACGAAGAGCACCGGCCCGACGGGCGGCGTGATCATACCGATCGTCAGATTGAGCACCAGCATCATGCCGAATTGCAGCGGGTCGATCCCGGCCGAGAAGGCGATCGGGCCGAGGATCGGCGTCAGGATGATGAGGGCGGGCAGCGTGTCGATGAAGAAGCCGCAGACGAGGGCGAAGGCGGCGAGGATGAAGAGGATGCCGAGCTTGTCCTCGGTGATCCCGGTGATGGCGCCGGCGAGCCCTTGCGGGATCTGCAGGTAGGTCAGCAGCCAGGCGAAGATGGAGGCCATGGCGACGATCAGGAACACCGAGGAGGTGGTGATCGCGGCGGCCGCGAACGCCTCGTAGAGCCGGCGCAGGGTGAAGCGGCGCAGCAGGAGGCCGAGTGCGAGCGCGTAGGCGGAGGCGACCGCGCCCGCCTCCGTGGGCGTGAAGATCCCGCCCAGGATGCCGCCGAGGATGATGATCGGCATCACAAGCGCCGGCATTGCCGCGAGGGTGGCGCCGCGCAGCTCGGCGAACGTCGCCCGGTGCTCGCGCCCGCGGTAGCCGTGCCGGACCGAGACGATGTGGTTGGCCGTGGCGAGCGCCGCTCCAAGGAGGAGACCGGGCACGATGCCGGCCAGGAAGAGCCCCGCGACCGTCACCTGCGGGGTCGAGATGGCGAAGATGACGGCGAGAATCGACGGCGGGATGATCGGCCCGATGGTCGCCGTCGCGGCCGACAGCGCGCCGGCGTAGTTCTTCTCGTATCCCGCCGCGCGCATCATCCGCATGACGATGGCCGAGGGGCCGGCCGCGTCCGCCAGCGCCGAGCCGGAGATCCCGGCGAACAGCATCGAGACGAGGACGTTGACGTGGCCGAGGCCGCCGCGCACGTGGCCGACGAGCGCGTTGGCGAAGCGCAGCAGTGCGTTGGTGAGCCCGCACGCCGTCATCAGCTCGGACGCCAGGATGAAGAACGGCACCGCCATCAGCGGGAAGCTGTCGATCCCGTTGAACATGCGCTGGGCGGCGACGATGGGGTTCAACGTGCCGTCCACCAGGATGGCGGTGATACCGGCGATGCCCATGGTGAAGGCGACCGGAACGCCCAGAAGCAGCGTGCCGAAGAAGAGGATGACGAGCGTCTGCGCCATCAGACCGGCCCGTCCGCTTCGGGGATGCCGGCGAGCTCGAACGTCTGGTCGACGAAGCGGCGGGCGAAGAAGGCGAGCTGCACCAGGAAGAGCGCACAACCCACGGGCACCGCCAGGTACGGGATCCCGCGCGAGATCCCGGTCGACATCGTCTCCTTGTTCCAGCCGAACAGGACGAATTCGATGCCGAGCCACACCATCACGCCCATGAAGACGAACATGACGAGGACGATGGCCCAGCGCACCACGCGCCCCAGCGGAGCCGGCAGCAGGTCGGGGAGGGCGGTGATCGCGACGAGCCGGCCTTCGCGCAGGGCGAGGCCCGCGCCGGAGAAGGCGGCGAGGATCATGATGTGGCGTGCCGCCTCCTCGCCCCACGCGAACGAGAAGCCGAAGCCGTAGCGGCCGACCACATTGATGAACACGATGGCGAAGACGATCGCCAACAAGGCCGCGACCAACACCCGGTTGATCGCGACGATCCACGCTTCCGCCCTTGCCACGCCGTTCCCTAGTTTATTGTTATTTGTATTATTGTGTACCGACGCTGACATCCGGCCCCGCCGCCGTCAACGCTCCGCGACGACGCAGCCCCTCAGAGGCGGTAGAGACGCACCGCATTGTCGTGCAGCACCGCCTTGCGGTCGGCGTCGCCGAGCGGGGCCACCGCATCGCGGGCGGACCGCACCAGCGCGCCGTAATCCGTCCACAGCTTCTCGATCGGGAAGTTGGAGCCCCACACGCAACGCTCCGCCCCGAAGATCGCGATCGTCTCGCGCGTGACGGTGGCGATATGGGCCGGATCGTTGCGGTGGATGAAGGTGCCGAGGCCGGAGAGCTTGGTCGCGACGTTGGGGAAGGCGGCGAGGCGCGCCATGCCGCGGCGCCAGCGCTCCACCGCCTCCGGCGCGTCGTCCTCCAGCATGCCGGCGTGCTCCAGCACGAAGGTGAGGTTCGGGAACGCGTCCACCAGATCCGCGGCGTCCTCCATCTGCGGCGCGAACACCTGCAACTCGAAGAGCCAACCGTGGTCTTTCAGGCGGGCGAGATTGTCGCGGAATTTGGGGCTCGCCATCTCGTTGGGGCCGGGGGCGAAGCGGTATTGCGGGTTCTCGTGCCAGTGGAGCTGCTGGCGCACGCCGCGCATCAGCGGGAACTCGGCCTGCGCGGCGAGCACATCGGCCGCATCGTCGGCGAAGAGGTTGCAGAAGCCGACGATGGCGTGCGGCCAGCCGGTGCGCTCCGCCGCCTCGGTGACGAATGCCACCTCTTCGACCGCGCGCTCCGGCGCCCAGTTGGTCTGCACGTAGACCGAGCCGGCGACCCCCGTCCCCTCGACGTCGCCGAGAAACTCCTCGATCGGGTAGTCGCGCTTGATCGGGTCGTAGGGGCCGAAGATGCGCGGTACGGTGGGGCCCTGGAGCCAGGGCTGGTCGGCTTGGCGCCAGATGTGGTGATGCGCGTCGATGATGGGGTCGAGCATGGCAGAGCCTCAGAGCAGGATCACGGAGAGGGCCGGCACCAGGATGAGGAGCACCAGGACCGCCGCCATCGCCAGCATGAACGGGATCACGCCGACGACGACGTCGCGCATCGTGGTGCCGGAAATGCCGGCGATGACGAAGAGGTTGAGCCCGATGGGCGGGGTGATCGCCGCGATCTCGATGTTGAGGACGAGGACGATGGCGAAGTGGATCGGGTCGATGCCGAGGGCGTGCACCGAGGGGAGCAGCATCGGCGTCACC
Source organism: Acuticoccus sp. I52.16.1 (assembly GCF_022865125.1). Lineage (NCBI taxonomy): Bacteria > Pseudomonadati > Pseudomonadota > Alphaproteobacteria > Hyphomicrobiales > Amorphaceae > Acuticoccus > Acuticoccus sp. I52.16.1. The sequence goes on from NZ_CP094828.1 coordinate 4,988,703, forward strand.
ACCGTGAGCAGCGTGAACCCGTCGAGGAAGCAGCCGAGCACCAGGAGCACCGCGGAGGTGACGAACAGGAAGCCGAGCGGGGAGAGGTGGAAGGCGTCGATCCCGGTGACGATGGCGGCGGGGATGCCGGCGAGCGTCGCCAGCATGCCGATGAAGAGCGCGCCGGAGAGGATGAAGAGGATCGCCCCGGTCGAGCGCGCGCTCTCGACGAAGATGCGCGGCAGGTCCTCGAGGCCGATGGTGCGGTAGACCACGAGCGCCACGAAGAGACCGTAGACGACCGAGATCGCCGCCGCTTCGGTGGGCGTGAAGAACCCGGCATAGATGCCGCCCAGCACGATCGCAGGCATCAGCAGCGCCGGCGCCGCCATGCGGAAGGTGCGCCACAGGACGCACAGCGAGAAGGGCTCGGTCGCCCGGCCGTAGCCGCGCTTGAGCGCGATGGTGAAGGCGACGATGCCGATGGCGGTCGCCGCGATCAGCCCCGGCACCACGCCGGCGATGAAGAGATCCTTGACCGACTGCTGCGCCATCTCGCCGTAGATCACGAACGTGACGCTGGGCGGGATGAGGATGCCGAGCGTGCCGCCCGCGCCGATGAGGCCGGCGGTGTAGCGCTTGGGGTAGCCGAGGCCCTCCATGGTCGGGATCATCACCCGCCCCAGCGCCGCGGCGGAGGCGACGGACGAGCCCGTCATCGCGCCGAAGATCGCCGTCGCGCCCGTGGCGCCGATGGAGGCGCCGCCCGGCACCTTGCCGACGATCGCCTGCATGAAGTCAAACAGGTATTTCGCGAATCCCGAGCGCAGCATGATGTTGCCGGCCAGGATGAAAAAGGGGATCGCGAGGAGGACGAAGCTGTCGAGCCCGGTGTAGATCGACTGGGCGATCTGCGTCGGCGAGGTGACGCCGGTGGTGAGGACGACGATGAGCCCCGTCAGCCACAGCGAGAAGCCGACCGGCACGCCCAGCAGCAGAAAGGCGAAGATCAGCCCCAGCAGGAGAAACGCCATCGCTCAGCCTTCCGCCACATGGACGGGCGCAGCCGGGCGCACACCCAGGAGCCGCAAGGCGAGGCGCAGGCTGATCATCCCGAACGCCACCGGCACGACGAGCTGCGCCACCCACACGTCGAACGGCAGGTTGGAGTGGGCGAAGGAGATGCCGAACATGCGCGTCTCCTCCACGTAGCCGATGCCGTACCACGTCGCCGCCAGCGCGAAGACGAGGCACAGCGCGTCGGCGACCCGCTCCAGCGCCGCGCGGGCGCGCGGGCCGAGGGCGCTGGGCACGATCTCGACGCTGACGTGGGCCCCGTCGCGCGTCAGGCCGATGGTGGCGACATAGACGAGCGCGATCAGCAACACGCGCGACAGCTCGTCCGTCCAAAGGTGCGAGCCGCCGAAGAACCCGCGTAAGGCGAGCTCCCAGGTGACGATGAAGAGCACCGCGAAGAGGATCAGCCCGGCGAGGGCGTCCTCCACAAAGCGCAGCACCCTGTCGGCGGCTCGCAGCAGCATCACTGCTGGTAGCTCTTCAGCGCGTCGATCAGCTCCTCGCCGATCTGGCCGGCGAACTGGTCCCACACCGGCTGCGCGGCCTTCGACCACGCCTCGATCTCCTCCGGCGTCTGGACGTGGACGTCCACGCCCAGGCCGCGCAGGTCCTCGAGCGCCTGGTTGGCGGCCTCTTCGGCGGCGACGCGGTTCTTCTCGGCGACCTCGACGGCGGCGGTCTGGATGATCTCCTGCAGCTCGGGATCGAGGCTCGCCCACCACTTGGCGTTCACCATCCAGGGGTAGAACGCGATGTAGTAGGGCGCGTAGTTCACGTTGCGGATGTCTTCCTGCCAGTCATAGATCGTGTAGCTGTCGGTCGGCACGTTCAGCGCGTCGATCAGACCTTGCTGGATGGCGGGCGAGATCTCGACGAAGTTGATCGAGACCGGCGTCGCCCCGAAGAGCTTCAGCATCTCCAGGTTGACCTTGCCCAGGCCGCGGAACTTCAGCCCGGCGAAGTCCTCCGGCTTGCGCAGCGGCGTCGCGCGGGTGCCGGGGACGAGATAGTCGAACGGCAGCACCGCGATCAGCTTGGCGCCCTTCGCCTCCGCCTCGGCGTAGGCCTTGGTGAAGAAGCCGTCGTCGATCGCGTTGTAGAAGGATTCGCGCGTCGGGAACGCGTAGGGCAGCTCGGAAACGGCGGACTTGGGCGCCAGAGCCGACCAGTAGGCCGAGATGAGGGTCGTCATCTCCGCGTCGCCGCGCAGCACCGCCTGGAGAAGGTCGAGGCCCTTGTAGAGGCTGCCGCTCGGATAGAGCGTCACCTCGATGCGCCCGTCCGAGCGCTCCTCGACGAGCTTCTTGAACTCCTGGTTGGCGCGGCCGGGGGTGATGTCGAGCGCATATTCGACGGGGAAGCGGATGGTCACGTCGGCGGCGGTCGCGGCGCCGGCGAGGCAGCACATGGCGGCCGCGACCGACGCGCGGGCGAGCGTCTTCAGCATGCGGGTCTCCTTGGGGATTGGGTGGGGGCGTCGACCGGGCGGGCGGCGGCGTGCCGATTCGGGCGCGCTGGGCACGAGCCCCGCTCACCGCGCCTCGGCCGCGATCCGGCGGATCGCGCCATGTCCCTGATATTGAACCGACCCATGCGGGTCCTCCCGATGATGCCTCTGGCGGGCATTGACAGCGAGAGTGGACCCGATTTTCGTATATCGTCAAGAGTTTCGAAAATTTAGGATCATGCATTGCCGCCACCCATGAGCCGGAGCGAACACGCCTTTCAGACGCTGCGCGAGGCGATCCTCGGCGGCCGGTTCGAGCCGGGCGCCCCGTTGAAGTACAGCGAGTTGCAGGAGCTGTGCGGCGTCAGCGTCTCGCCGGTGCGCGAGGCGATGACGCGGCTGGTGGCGGCGGGCCTGGTGGAAGGGGAGCACAATCGCGGCTACCGCGCGGCCTCGCTCAGCCTCGCCGAGCTCGACGACCTGGTGCGCACCCGCGTCGAGATCGAGAGCTTGGCGCTGACACGGGCGATCGCGTTCGGGGACGCGCATTGGGAGGCGGCGGCGGTCTCCGGCCTCCACGTGATCGAGGTGCTGCCGCGGCGCCAGGCGGACGACCCGAGCCTCCACAACGAGGAGTGGGAAGTGCATCACATCGCCTTCCACCGCGCGCTGATCGCGGCGTGTACGTCGCCGCTCCTCCTCCAGTTCAGCCACATGCTGTCGGACCGGGCGGACCGCTATCGCCGCTTCTCGCTCACCCTGGAGGCGCCCGACCGCGACGTCGCCGCCGAGCACCGCGCCATCCTCGACGCAACGCTGGCGCGCGACGGCGCGAAGGCCTGCCGCCTGCTGGCCGAGCACTATCGGAACACCGCCCGCTACGTGCGCGAGGCGCTGGCGGCGAACGAGGCCTGAGGCGTCAGGGCGCGGCGTTCCGCTCGATCCAGGCGGCGAAGGCGGCCATGATCTTGGTCAGGAACTCGCCGGTGGCCTCCGTCGCGACGTTGCCGGCATCGTCGAACAGCTTGCCCAGGCCGCCGATATAGGCCTCCGGCTGCTGCATCGTCGGCACGTTGAGGAAGACGAGCGACTGGCGCAGGTGGTGGTTGGCGCCGAAGCCGCCGACGGCGCCCGGCGAGCCGGTGACGATCGCCCCCGGCTTGCCGTTCCACACGCTCGCCCCCATCGGCCGCGAGCCGACGTCGAGGGCGTTCTTCAGCGCCGCCGGCACCGAGCGATTGTACTCGGGCGTGACGAAGAGCAGCGCATCGGCGCTCGCGATCTGTCGGCGGAAGGCGGTCCACGCGGCGGGCGGGCCGGCGTCCTCCAGGTCGGGATCGTAGAGCGGCATGTCGCCCAGCTCGACGACCTGGAAGGTCAGCTCCGGCGCGGCGCGGGCCATCAGCGCCTCGGCGAGCTTGCGGTTGAGCGATGCCTTGCGCAGGCTTCCGATCAGGACGGCGACGGTGCGGGCCATGGGCTTCTCCAGCAGGTTGCGGCGCCTGATCGGGCGCCAACTCGGCGCCATTGTCGAGAGGGGGCGGCGCGAATCAGCCGCGCTACGCGTCGGGGACGTCGAGGTCGACGTCGAGGTCGATCTCGCGCGCGGAGGCGACGAGCTCCACCCCGCACGTCCGGATCATGCGTTCCTGGCGGTTGGCGACGTTGACGGTGCTGCCGAGCGCGGTGAGCGTGCGCGTACCGCCATAGCCCATCATGCCGACGATCGCCGGGCACGGGCGCGGCTCTTTATCCCTCGGGCGGTTGGGCGCTAGTGTCCGTGGACCGACATCTTGCTCCGGAGCTGCCCATGACCTTCCGCTTGCCGCGTGCGCCCGGCGCGACGCTGATCCTGGCGACGACCGCGCTCGCCCTCGCCGTGGCGCCCGCCGCCGCCCATGAAGCGACGGGGACGGTGGGCGGCCTCGCGTCCGGCTTCATGCATCCCATCCTGGGCTGGGACCACGTGGCGGCGATGGTCGCGGTTGGTCTCCTCGGCGCGGTTCTGGGGGCGCCGGCGATCTACCTCCTGCCGATCGTCTTCCCGCTGGTGATGGCGGGCGGCGGCGCGCTGGGGGTCATGGGGGTGCCGCTGCCGGGCGTGGAGGTCGGCATTGCGGCCTCGGCGCTGGTGCTGGGTCTGATGGTGGCGGCGGGGCGGCCGATCCCGCTGTGGGTGGCGGCCGTGGTCGTCGCCGTCTTCGCGGTCTTCCACGGCCATGCGCACGGCACGGAGCTGCCGGTGGCGGCGGACGCGATGGCCTATGGCGTCGGCTTCGTGATCGGCACCGGGTTGTTGCACCTCGTCGGCATCGTGGTGGGCCTGGCGTGGAAGTGGAACGTCGGCCAGATGCTGGTCCGGGCGGCGGGCGGCATGATCGCCGTCGCCGGCCTCGCCTTTCTCACCGGCGCCGCCTGAGCGACGGGGTCGGGCGGCCGCACGCGCCGCCCGACCGGCCCGCCGTACCGACGACGCCCGCGCCGTGCCCGGCCGGACGCGGGATCAGATATCCAGCGTGTCGGCGGAGGCGAAGGCGGCGTGCTCCTGGATGAAGGCAAAGCGCGCCTCGGGCTTGTTGCCCATCAGCCGATCGACGGTGGAGCGGGTCTCCTCGCCCTCGGAGGCGATCTCGACACGCAGGAGGGTGCGGCTCGACGGGTCCATCGTCGTCTCCTTGAGCTGCGCCGGCATCATCTCGCCGAGGCCTTTGAAGCGGCCGATCTCCATCTTCTGGTTCGGCTTGAACTCCGTCTTGAGGAGCCGCTCGCGGTGCGCGTCGTCGCGGGCGTAGAGGGTCTTGGCCCCTTGCGTCAGCTTATAGAGCGGCGGCACGGCGAGGTAGAGGTGGCCCGAATCGATCAGGCCCCGCATCTCGCGGTAGAAGAAGGTGATCAGCAGCGAGGCGATGTGCGCGCCGTCCACGTCCGCGTCGGTCATGACGATGACGCGCTCGTAGCGCAGCTTGTCCACCGTGAATTCCTTGCCGGTGCCGCAGCCGAGCGCCAGCACGAGGTCGGCGAGCTGCTGGTTGGCCATCACCTTGTCGCGCCCGGCGTTGGCGACGTTGAGGATCTTGCCCCGCAGCGGCAGGACGGCCTGCGTGGCGCGCTGGCGCGCCTGCTTGGCCGAGCCGCCGGCCGAATCGCCCTCGACGATGAAGATCTCGGTGCCCGCGGCCTTCTGCTGCGTACAGTCGGCGAGCTTGCCGGGCAGGCGCGTGCGGCGGGTGGCGGACCGACGCGCGACGTCCTTCTCGGCGCGTCGGCGCAGGCGCTCGTCCGCCTTCTCGACGACAGCGTCCATCACGAAGCCGGCACGCTGCGGGTCCTTGGCGAGCCACTCCTCGAACGCCTCGCGCAGGGCGTTCTCGACCTGGCGCGTCGCTTCGGTGGTGGAGAGCTTGTCCTTGGTCTGGCCGACGAACTCCGGCTCGCGCACGAAGACCGACAGCATGGCCGCGATCGAGGCCATCACGTCGTCGCCGGTGACGGAGGGGATCTTCTTGTTGCCGACGCGTTCGCCGTGTGACTTCAACCCCTTCAACAGCGCGGACTTGAGGCCGTTCTCGTGGGTGCCGCCCTCGGGGGTCGGGATGGTGTTGCAGTAGGAGCGGGAGAACTCGTCGACCGAGACGAAGCCGATCGCCCACTCCACCGAGCCCTTGCGTCCGGCCTGCCCGGCCGAGCCCGAGAACAGCTCGTCGAGCACCTTGGGGCGGCCCTTCAGCTCGTCCGCCAGATAGTCGGCGAGGCCGCCGGGGAAGTGGAACTTGGCTTCGGCCGGCGGAGCGTTGGTGCCGGTGAGGAGCTCCGGGTCGCAGTGCCAGCGCAGCTCGACGTTGGCGAAGAGGTAGGCCTTGGCCCGCGTCATCGCGAAAAGCCGCGCGGGCGAGAACTTCAGGTCCTTGAAGATCTGCGGGTCCGGGTGGAACGAGGTCGCCGTGCCGCGCCGGTTGGGCGCCGCGCCGACTTCCTGCAACGGTCCGTCCGAGACCCCGCGCGAGAACGACTGGCGGTAGAGCTTCTTGCCGCGCGCGACCTCGACGACGAGCCGGTCCGACAGCGCGTTGACGACGGACACGCCGACACCATGCAGGCCGCCCGACGCCTCGTAGGCCTTGGAGTCGAACTTGCCGCCCGCATGCAGCGTGGTCATGATGACCTCGAGCGCGGACTTGTCCGGGAAGCGGGGATGCGGCTCGACCGGGATGCCGCGGCCGTTGTCGGTGACGGTCAGCATGTCCTTGCCGACGCGCACCTCGATCCAGGTGGCGTGCCCGGCGACGGCCTCGTCCATCGAATTGTCGAGCACTTCGGCGAAGAGGTGGTGGAGGGCGCGTTCGTCCGTGCCGCCGATGTACATGCCGGGGCGACGGCGGACCGGCTCCAGCCCTTCCAGGACCTCGATGTCGGCGGCGGAGTAGCCGGCATCCTCGGCGGCCAGCGTCGCCGCCTTGCCGGCCTTGGCCTTCGGCTTGTGGGGCGTCTCGTCGGCCGGCGGGCTCTGGCGCTCGGGCTTGGCGTCGCCGCCGCCGCCGAAAAGATCGTGGTCCATCCTCTCCCCCTTGTCGCCCGAACGGTATCGCAGCCGATCGCACGTTGCGATGGCAGTGGGCCGGTTCACCCCAGAAACCTGGGTGGTTTGCGCCGTCGTCGGCGCAGGGCCGTCGCGCCGCCGCGCCCCGGCGGCCGGCCAGGGCCCGGGTCGGTACGCCCGCCGCGTTCAGTCCTTCGCGGCGGCGGCCTTCTCGCGGCGGGAGACCTGATCGTAGGTGGTGCCGAGGATGCGGTCCCAGAAGGTCCAGAAGAGGCCGAAGTTGGCGTTCTCGCCACGGTAGTGGTGCAGCATGTGGTGGCGCTTCACCACGGCGAGAAAACCGCTGTTCATCGGCATGTGATGGGTGCCGAAGTGGATCAGCTCCTGGGCGATATAATTCATCGACCCGGCGACGACGGAGGCCAGCCACGCCGCCTTCAGCGGCTCGGGGAGGACGAAGACCACGGCCGCGAGCAGCGAGGAGAGGATCACCACCGGCGCCTGGACGGCGTTGATGGCGGCCTTGTAGTCCGACGGCTCGCGGTGATGGCGCATGTGGTGGCGCCCGACGTCGGCCGTGATGAAACGGATGACCTTGTTGTCCGGCTCCCAGTGATACAGGAAGCGGTGCATCAGATATTCGACCAGGCTGTAGACGAAGATGCCGTAGAGCGCGCCGAGCGCCAGCTCCACCGGCCCGTCCGCATACCACACGGCGCACGCGCCGATGACGAGCCAGAACGGCACCCACAACCGGACCAGCTTGCGCGTCGTCTTGTAGCGTAGAAGGTCGAGCAGGGTCTTGGTCCGTGGCGCCGTGGGCCGACGCACGCCACGATCATCGGTTACCACCGGAGCATCGGTCATGGGCATTCCTTACGCATGGGCACTGGCGATAGAGATAGGCACAGGCGATATATAGGGGGTCCGGGCGGCCGGAGTATCGCGGACATGGCGCCCCGATTGCAATGGGTTCGCGGCAATTCGTGTCCGCCCCCGCGGGGAGCGGGGCTGGAGCGTGGACGGCGGGCTCGCGCGCGCCGCGGCGAGCTTGCCAGGAGCGCGCGCCGGGAGTTGGCTGGTGAGACCCCGCCGCTCCCCTGCGCGCCGCCCCGAGAACCGACCATGCCGGACGAACGCCTGCACCGCACCGCCCCCGACTTCTCCCTCCCGGCGACCGACGGGGCCACCGTTTCGCTGAACGACGTGCGCGGCGAGAAGGGGACCGTCGTCGCCTTCATCTGCAACCACTGCCCATACGTCGTGTCGGCGGCGCGGCGCATGGTGGCGGACGCGCAGACGCTGGCCGGCCACGGCGTCGGCTTCGTGGCGATCTGCGCCAACGACGCGGTGCGCTACCCGGCCGATTCGTTCGAGCGGATGAAGGTCTTCGCCCAGACGCACGACTTCACCTTCCCCTACCTCCACGACGAGGCGCAGGCCGTGGCACGCGCCTACGGGGCGACGGTCACGCCGGATTTCTTCGGCCTGAACGCCGACGGGATCATCAAGTATCGCGGCCGGATGGACGCCGGCCAGACCAGCGCCCCGCCCGCCAGTGCGCCGCGCGAGCTGGTCGAGGCGATGGTGACCATCGCCGCGACCGGCGAGGGGCCCGGCGGGCAGAAGCCCCCGATCGGCTGCTCGATCAAGTGGAAGTAGCGCTCAGCGGGCCGGGCGCACCGGGCCCTTGTACTCGGTGCCGAAGAGCTTGTCCCACAGCGGCAGCACGGTCGCGAAGTTGGCGGTCTCGTCGCGGTAGTGGTGCAGCATGTGGTGGCGCTTGTAGTAGCCGAGCACCGGCCCGTTCATCGGCAAATGATGCACGGCGAAGTGGATGAGATCGTTGGAGACGTAGGCCGCCCCGGTGCCGCACAGGAAGGCGAAGGACACCGCGTAGGGGATCGGCAGGAAGAGGGCGATCACTGCCGAGACCACCGTGACCACGAAGGCTGGCTTCTGCTGGTTCACCGCGCCCTTGGGATGGGCCGGCTCCTTGTGATGATCGAGGTGCATGCGGCTGAGGTCGAAGGTCAGCCGGCGCACCCACGCCTCGTAGGGGCCGTTGTGGAAATGCCAGCGGTGCAGCGCATAGTCGAGGAAGGAATAATAGAGCGCGCCGACGAGGACGCTGATCAGCGGGGTCCAGACCGAGGCGGCGCTGAACACGGCGATGCCGAGAAACAGCAGCAGCGTCGGGGTCCAGACCTTGATGATCTTGCGGATGAGCCGGTTGTCCAGCGCATCGCGCAGGGACATCGTGCGGGGGCTTTCAGCGAGCGCCATGCCTCTGGCCTTGAGCGAATGTCGATGAATAGCGGCAGGTTAAGCACGGGAGGGCGCAAAGTCCACCTCGACCTATTCTAAGGTCTCTTGCCAGACGCGGCGCGGCGTCCTAGCGGATGGGGCTTGTGGATACCGCCGGAGACAGCCGGCCACCAACAACTGCGGAGAACGCAACAATGACCGCGCGCACCATCATCAAGGACCGGTTGCCCTCTCGATACGTGACCGAGGGTCCCTCGCGCGCGCCTAACCGCTCCTACCTCTATGCGATGGGCCTCTCCAAGGAGGAGATCCACCAGCCGTTCGTCGGCGTCGCATCCTGCTGGAACGAGGCCGCGCCCTGCAACATCTCGCTGATGCGCCAGGCGCAGTCGGTGAAAAAAGGCGTCGCCGCCGCCAGAGGCACGCCGCGCGAATTCTGCACCATCACCGTGACCGACGGCATCGCCATGGGCCACGAAGGCATGAAGTCCTCGCTCGCCTCGCGCGAAGTGATCGCCGATTCGGTCGAGCTGACGATGCGTGGCCACTGCTACGACGCGCTCGTCGGCCTCGCCGGCTGCGACAAGTCGCTGCCGGGGATGATGATGTCGATGGTGCGGCTCAACGTGCCGTCGATCTTCATCTACGGCGGGACGATCCTGCCGGGCAATTTCCGCGGCCAGCAGGTCACCGTGCAGGACCTCTTCGAGGCGGTCGGCAAGCACTCGGTCGGCGACATGTCGGACGAGGACCTCGACGAGCTGGAGCAGGTCGCCTGTCCGTCCGCCGGTGCCTGCGGCGCGCAGTTCACCGCCAACACCATGGCGACCGTGTCGGAGGCGATCGGCCTCGCGCTGCCGTACTCGGCCGGCGCGCCCGCCCCGTACGAGATCCGCGACAAGTTCTGCTACGCCGCCGGCGAGGCGGTGATGGAGCTGATCGCCAAGAACATCCGCCCGCGCGACATCGTCACCCGCAAGGCGCTCGAGAATGCGGCCGTCGTCGTCGCGGCGTCCGGCGGGTCGACCAACGCGGCGCTACACCTGCCGGCGATCGCGCACGAGTGCGGCATCGAATTCGACCTGCACGACGTCGCCGAGGTCTTCCGTCGCACGCCCTACATCGCCGACCTGAAGCCGGGCGGTAAGTACGTCGCCAAGGACATGTTCGAGGCCGGCGGCATCCCGCTCCTGATGAAGACGCTCCTGGAGCACGGCTACCTGCACGGCGACTGCATCACCGTCACCGGCCGCACCATCGCCGAGAACATGGAAAAGGTGCGCTGGAACCCGGACCAGGACGTGGTCTACCCCGCCAACAAGCCGATCACGCGGACCGGCGGCGTCGTCGGCCTCAAGGGCAACCTCGCTCCCGAGGGCGCGATCGTGAAGGTGGCGGGCCTGAAGAACCAGAAGTTCACCGGTCCGGCCCGCTGCTTCGACGGCGAGGAGGCCTGCTTCGAGGCCGTCTCCAAGCGCACCTACGAGGAAGGCGACGTGCTGGTGATCCGCTACGAGGGCCCCAAGGGCGGCCCCGGCATGCGCGAGATGCTGGCCACCACCGCCGCGCTCTACGGTCAGGGCATGGGCGACAAGGTGGCCCTCATCACCGACGGGCGCTTCTCCGGCGCGACGCGCGGCTTCTGCATCGGCCACGTCGGTCCCGAGGCGGCGGTCGGCGGTCCGATCGGCCTGATCAACGACGGTGACATGATCACCATCGACGCCGTCGCCGGCACGATGACCGTGGACCTGTCGGACGAGGAACTGGCCAAGCGCCGCGAGGCATGGCAGCCGCGGGAGAACGACTTCAAGTCGGGCGTCCTGTGGAAGTACCAGCAGACGGTCGGCCCCGCCGAGAAGGGCGCCGTGACGCACCCCGGCGGCCAGGCCGAAGTGCGTTCCTACGCCGACGTCTGAGCGGCACTCCAGTGCCGATCGGCCCCGCGTCGTGTCGTCGCGGGGCCTGGCCCGGCACGGCGCGCGGCGGCTCGTCGCGGCCCGTGCCCGGCGCGGCGCACATGGCGATGGGTTGAGAAAGGGCGCGGCTCCGATAGGATCCCCTTATCCGACAAAGGAGCCCACCTATGCGACCCATCGTACTGGCAGCGGCGTTTGGACTTCTCGCTTTGCCGGCCGCCGCCCAATCCACCACCGACCAGGCGGCGCAACCCGCCGCGACCGCGGCCCCCGCAACCACCACGGCCGCGACCGAGCCGGGCACCGCGACGCCCACCCCGCGCGCCAACATGACCCGTACGCGGGCCGAGAAGAGCGGCTCCGGCTGCTCCTACTCGATGGCCGCGCCCGTCTCCTGATCCCGACAGGGCGACGGAACGACAACTGGAGCGAATGTGCCGACCGCGCTGATCTTTGACGTTTTCGGCACCGTGGCCGACTGGCGCGGATCCATCGCGCGGGGCCTCGCCCCGTGGATCGCGCAGGTCGACGACCGCCTCGCGTTCGCCGACGCATGGCGCGCGCGCTACCAACCGTCGATGGAGATGGTGCGAAGCGGGCAGCGCCCGTTCGTCCCCCTCGACACGCTGCACCGGGAAAACCTCGACGCCGTGATCGAGGCGACGGGGGCGACGATCCCCGAGGCCGACCGCGACCGGGTGAACCTCCTGTGGCACCGGCTCGACGGCTGGCCCGACAGCGCGGCCGGCCTCGCGCGCCTGGGCGAGCGCTTCATCCTCGCCCCGCACTCGAACGGCAACGTGCGGCTGATGCTGGACATGGCCCGCCACAACGGCTGGCGCTGGGACGCGATCCTGGGCGCGGAGACGACCGGCTACTACAAGCCGCGCCCGGAGAGCTACCGCGGTGCCGCCGCGATCCTGATGCTGCCGCCCGGCGACGTGATGATGGTCGCCGCCCACAACAGCGACCTCGCCGCCGCGCGCGCCTGCGGCCTCGCCACCGCCTTCATCCCGCGCCCCACCGAGCACGGCCCCGGCCAGACCATCGACCTCGAGCCGAGCGAGGACTGGGACGTGGTCGCCGAGGACCTCTCCGATCTCGCCGCGAAGCTCGGCGCATGAGCGGGGCCGGGCCGCGGGTCGTCATCACCTACTGCACGCAGTGCAACTGGCTGCTGCGGTCGGGCTGGATGGCGCAGGAGCTCCTGTCGACCTTCGGCACCGACCTCGACGCCGTGTCGCTGGTGCCGGGCACCGGCGGCGTGTTCGAGATCACCGTCGACGGCACGGTGATCTGGGAGCGCAAGCGCGACGGCGGCTTCCCGGACGTCAAGTCGTTGAAGCAGCGCGTGCGCGATCTGGCCTTCGCCGACCGCGACCTCGGCCATCTCGACCGCTGACCGTTCATCCCAATCGCTCCAATACCACCTCGGGGTCAGCGAGATTGTAGAAGCGCCCCTCGGGTAAATGAATATCTTCGAAGTCGAGGAATATCTCTTTCTGATTTAGCGACTTTGTTTTTGCGATAGTTTTGAATATCTCGATCTGAGGTGTCCTGGGGCAGAATATCGTAATTTCTGCATTGACTTCTTTTATCAATGCGATGTTGTGAAAGGCCGATCCGATGAGTCCGGCGATGTGCGATGCGGACTCTAGAAGCTCGAGCTGGTCGGCTATCGAGTGCTGTTCGGGGCGATAAATCAGCCAGCCCCGCTTTCGCAGAACCTTCTCGGTTTCGATCAAGCTGGAGAATGTATTCGTCTTGGTCGGCAGCGCGCTTCGAGAAAGCCACACCTTCGGCCCACGCCGGCGCCGCCACCGTGCCGGCGCTTGGTACTGCCCTAAGAAGTCCGCATACTGTTCATGAAACTTGTGCCGAATAATGCAGCCTGGCTCTGGGACATGGAGAGTATCGACGCGAGTAGGTCCCCGCGCCTTTATGAATTTATTGTCGATGCGGAGCACATCGAGGATGCCCTTCTGGTAAGGGAGGAGCGCTGGTAGCCTACTCCAGATCACGGGTAGGTCCGGCCTCTGCTTTGCATACCAGAGATGGGCGCAGGCCTCTAATATATAGTGCCCGAAATGAGACGTCGTGTAGCCGCCGAAAATATACTTCCCGTCAATTCGCCTTATTGATGCATTACCTAGTTCTATAGGAGGCGGTTTCACCAAGCGTTGATTGGAGCGAATGAGAGCCGCGTCCAGTATATCTTCATTGTCTCTTGTGACTGCCCCTCCGGTTTGCTGTCCCAATTTCCCCCTGAGTGGCGGTTGATTTTTGCCGCCTGGGCGTTGGAACGGGAAAGCGATCGCATCAGGATAGGTGCTGATGGATAAACTCATTCCAGCGCTTCCTGTTGCTAGCAAAGCGCGCCTGTAGAGCGCGCAGCTCTCGAGCCGGCCGCAGCGCCGACCGGCTCGGCAGGCCGGCGCTGCGGCCGGCACGAAACGGGCGATCAGACGTTCAGGATCTGATCGAACCCGCCGTAGATCATGCGCTTGCCGTCGAACGGCATCGGCGCACGGTCGGGGGCCATGCGCGGGTCCTGCATGACCGACTGCCAGCCGGTGTCGCGCGTCGCCTTGTCGGGCCAGGTGACCCAGGCGAACACGACCGCCTCGTCCTCCTTCCGCTTCACCGCGAGCGGGAAGGACGTCACCTCGCCGTCCGGCACGTCGTTCTGCCAGCACTCGACGACCTGGAGGGCGCCGTATTCCTTGAAGACCGCGGCCGCCTCCCGGGCGTGCTCGAGGTAGGCTTCGCGGTTGGCCGTCGGCACCGCGGCGACAAATCCATCGACGAACGTCATATCCGTTATCCCTTACGCGACCGCCGGCTCGCCCGACGCCGCCGCTTTGAAGCCTGCCGGATCCATCCACATCACTTCCCAGATGTGACCGTCCGGATCCTCGAACGACCGGCCGTACATGAAGCCGAACTCCTGGGTCGGCGTCGGGTCGGGCGCGCCGCCGGCACCGGCCGCCCGGGTCACCATCGCGTCCACCGCGGCGCGACTGTCGCAGGAGAGGCACAGAAGCGTCTCCACCGTGTCGCGGCCGGCGATGGGGCGGGTCGTGAATTCTGAAAACTTTTCGTGTGTCAGCAGCATGACGTGGATCGCGTCGCTGAACGTCATGCCGATCGCCGTTCCCTCCTCGCAGAACATGTTCCGCGTGGCGCCGATCGCCTCGTAGAAGGCGATGGCGCGGTTGAGGTCGGTCACGGGCAGGTTGATGAAGATCATTTGTATCATTGCCCACCTCCCTTGGGATTTGGCGAACATCGCAGAGTGAGTTATCTTTTGCAACTATGGAGTCAGAAAAAATAACTGAACGAGAGTCCGAGACCACCGACCCGATCGGCTGGAGCTACAACGACGCGTGCGGCGCGGCGCACGCGCTCGACCTGGTGGGCGAGCGGTGGACGCTGCTGGCGATGCGCGAACTGATGATGGGGCCGAAGCGTTTCACCGACCTTCGCGCCAGCCTGCCGGGGATCAGCGCCAACGTGTTGACGCAGCGGCTGACCAAGTTGGAGGCGGTGGGCGTGGTGGAGCGGGTGACGCTGCCGCCGCCGGCGGGCCGGGCCTATCAGTTGACGCCCTGGGGCTACGAAGCGCGGCCGATCTTCATGGTGCTGGGTCGCTGGGGTGCGCGCTCGCCGCGCCACGACCCGACGCTGCCGCTCACCGCCAACTCGATCCTGATGTCGTTCGAGACGATGCTGGACGCGGAGCGCGCCGCCGGGGTCGCGCTCGCGATCGGCCTGACGATCGGAGGCGAGAGCTTCCGCGTCGCGGTGGCGCAGGGGGCCTTGCGCGTGGAGCGGGACGGTCCGGGGCCGGTCGCGGCCGGGATCGTCACCCCGGCCGCGCCGCCGCTCGCGGGTTGGGTCTACGGCGGGGTGCCGCTGGAGACGCTGGAGGCGGACGGCGTGATGCGGGTGACGGGCGATCGTGGCGTGTTGGCCACGTTCCGCACGCTCTTCGTCCTGCCGGCTAAAGCGGGGCTTGAGGACTGCGCGAACGGGGGTTGCGACAGGCGCGAATCATGACAACATCGCCCTCGTGTACAACACAGCGAAAGGAGGTGATCCATGTCGAGTGGGATTCTGAAGCGGGCGGCAACGTCTGGATCGAATCGGTGGACGACGGAGCAGCCTTCTTCGTTCCGCTGACCGATCGGGCTGCGCCGGACGTATTCGTCCGCTGAAGCTCACGGGGGGTCGCGAAAGCGACCCCTTTTTTTGTTCCTGCCTCGCGACACACGGGTCCAGATCTTGGCCGATCCGATCACCGTCCTGGACGTGACGATCGCGGACTGAGCCGCGTCGAACCGTCACCCCGCCCGGCGCGCCGCGGTAAGGGTGGGATCGCCGGGCGGGGCGGGTGTCACACGTCCAGCGTCACCATCACCGGCACGTGGTCGGAGGGCTTCGACCAGCCGCGGGTGTGCTTTTCCACCGTCACGCCCTCAAGCCGGTCGGCGGCGAAGGGGGAGAGCATGATGTGGTCGATGCGGATCCCGTTGTTCTTCTGCCAGGCGCCGGCCTGATAGTCCCAGAAGGTGTAGATGCCGTCCGACCGGTCGACCGCGCGCTGCGCGTCCAGGTAGCCGAGGTTGACGAGAGCGCGGTGCCTGGATCGGCTCTCGGGCTGGAACAGCGCATCCTCGACCCAGCGGTCCGGATGGCGGGCGTCGTGGGGCTCGGGGATGACGTTGTAGTCGCCGGCCAGCACGATCGGCTCGTCGTTGGCGAGGAGCGCTTCGGCGTGGGTCAGCATCCGGTCCATCCAGCCGAGTTTGTAGCCGAACTTGCCGCTCGGCTCGGGGCTGCGCTCGACCGGGTTGCCGTTGGGCAGGTAGAGGCTGACCACCCGGACCGCGCCGGTGTCGGTCGAGACGGTCGCCTCGATCCAGCGGGAGTGCTCGTCGGCCTCGTCGCCGGGGAGGCGGCGGGTGACGTCCTCCAGCGGGCGCTTGGAGAGGAGCGCCACGCCGTTGAACCCCTTCTGCCCGTGCGTCGCGACGTTGTAGCCCAGCCGCTCGATCGCTTCGCCGGGGAACGTCTCGTCCTGACTCTTGATCTCCTGCAGGCACACGACGTCCGGCGCGCACTCCTCCAGCCAGCGCGTCAGACTGTCGATCCGGGCCTTGACGCCGTTGATGTTCCAGGTCGCGACGGTCAGCATCGGGTCAGAACAGCGAGAACGAGGTGCCGCACCCGCAGGACGATTCGGCGTTGGGGTTCTTGATCTGGAAGGACTGACCCATGAGGTCGTCCACGAAGTCGAGCTGGGCGCCGGCGAGGAAGGGCAGGGACACGGGGTCGACGACGACGGTCGCGGCGTCGCCCTCGATGACGAGGTCCTCGCCCTCGGGCCCCTCCACCAGATCGTATCTGTACTGGAAGCCCGAGCAGCCGCCCCCCTCGACCGAGACGCGCAGCGCCTTGGCCGGCTCGGTCGAAAGGATCTTGGCGACGCGCGTCAGGGCGCGGGGCGTGACGGAAAAGGAAGCGTCGGTCATGCGCATCCTCCAAATGCTATGAACCTCCTCAATATAGTGTCGATGGCGCCGGCGAAACATGGTCGGCGCGAAATGCCCGGATGGGTGGTCTCGCCGGGCGTGTTAAGGGGGCGGAAGCGGGAAAGGTGCACCGTCCTCGCCGTGATTCGGTGACGACGGACTTCTCCAAGGAGGCAACATGCAGAACGTGCGACCCTCGCCGCGCCTGCTGGCGCCCTATGCGACGCAGCCGACGGCGAGCCGCGGCCGGCGCATCGCCGAGCCTTCGTCCGCCACCCGCACCGCCTTCCAGCGCGACCGCGACCGGATCGTCCACTCGTCCGCCTTCCGCAGGCTGACGCACAAGACGCAGGTCTTCATCTCCACCGACGGCGACCACTTCCGCACCCGGCTGACGCACTCGCTGGAGGTGGCGCAGATCGCTTCGTCCATCGCCCGCGTCCTGTCGCTGGACGAGGATCTGACCGAGGCTCTGGCGCTGTCGCACGATTTCGGCCACACCCCCTTCGGCCACGAGGGGGAGGACGTGCTCGACCGCCTGATGGCCGCCCACGGCGGGTTCGATCACAACGTCCAGGCCTATCGCATCGTCACCAGCCTGGAGCGCCGCTACGCGCACTATGACGGGCTGAACCTGACCTACGAGACGCTGGAAGGGCTGGTGAAGCACAACGGCCCGCCCGAGCCGGACGCGCTCCTCTTCCTGACCGACCCGCAGTGCGCCGACCTCGATCTGACCTCCCAGGCCGGCCTGGAGGCGCAGACCGCGGCGATCTCCGACGACATCGCCTACAACGCCCACGACATCGACGACGGACTGCGCTCCGGCCTCCTCAGCTTCGAGGCGCTGACCGAGGTGCCGCTGATCGCCGCCATCCTCGAAGAGGTGGACGCGGAGGCGCCGGGGATCGAGCCGATGCGCCGCACGCACGAGATCGTGCGCCGCCTGCTGACCCGGATGATCGAGGACGTGATCGGCGAGACGGTGCGGCGGATCGCGCGGGCGGGGATCGCCTCGGCGGCGGACGTGGCGGCGCAGGCGGGGCCGATGGTGGCCTTTTCCGAGACGATGGCGGCGTCGGAAAAAGCGCTGAAACGGCTGCTGTTCGCCAACCTCTACCGCCATCCGGACGTGCTGGAGGTCCGCCAGAAGGCGGCGCGGGTGGTGGAGGAACTGTTCGAGGCCTATGCCGGCGACGCGGCGCTGCTTCCCGCGTCCTGGCGCGATCCGGCCGATGGCGAGGCTCGCCGACTGCGCCGCACGTGCGACTATATCGCCGGCATGACGGACCGCTTCGCGCTGATCGAGCATCGCCGGCTGATCGGCGGTACGCCGGACCTCGCGACCCCGGTCCACTGACCCCGACCGGGGGGGCCACGCCCGGCCAAGCCCCCCGTCCGGCCACAAGCTGCAATCGAGGATGCGGAGGTAGTCCTGCCGCCGGGTCTGCCGCAGAGTGCGGGGCCATCTGGAGGGTCACACGATGTTCAAGTCGTTGTTCAAGTCCTTCGCCGGGCACAAGGATGCGCACGAGCTTCCGCAGCCGGCCAAGGCCAAGGCGGTCGGGATCGAGGACTTGCTCGCCGGCGAGGGGCAGGGCGACCGGATCCCGCTCGGCGCGATCCACGCCCAGTTCGACACGATGGGCCAGAACCGGGCCAGCAAGAACCAGCGCACGTCGACGGTGGTGAAGGTCATGCGCGTCCCCAACCAGGGCTGACGCAAGCGGGAGAGGCGGGACACGACGCGCAGGCGCCGATGGCAGGCGCCGGCGACGCCCGCGGTCGGGCGGCCCGGCCGTGCGCATTGCCTGCGCCGAGGGGTTGCGTTCGGGCCGCGTTGCGGCGAGTTGAGGGCGCGAAAGCGCGCCGCGGACGTCTCCGTGGCTACGATGAGCCTCGCACCGCCGGAACGAAGGCGCTATGAGGCCCGCGAACAACCTCACGTCGGACCGTCATGCACCTCTTTGAAGAGCTCAAATCTCGCGTCATCGCCATCGTGGAGGCGGAAGGCTTGCGCGAAGGGCTCGACCGGATCGCCATCGAGACCCCGCGCGACCCTTCGCACGGCGACCTTTCCACCAACGCCGCGATGGTGCTGGCCAAGGCGGCCAAGCGCAATCCGCGCCAGCTGGGCGAGCTGATCGCCGAGAAGCTGGGCGCCGACCCGCTGGTGGCTGAGACGAGCGTCGCGGGGCCGGGTTTCGTCAACATCCGCATCTCCGACCAGGCGGCCTCGGCGGTCATCCTCTCCGCGCTCGACGGCGAGCGGTTCACCGGGCTCGCCCGCACGCCCGCCCCGCAGCGGGTCAACGTGGAGTACGTCTCGGCCAATCCGACCGGGCCGCTCCATGTCGGCCACGCGCGCGGCGCGGTGGTGGGCGACGCGCTCGCCTCGATCCTGGCTCTGCGCGGGCACGAGGTGACGCGCGAGTACTACATCAACGACGCCGGGGCGCAGGTCGACGTTCTCGCCCGCTCGGCGTACCTGCGCTACCGCGAAGCGCTGGGCGAGACGGTGGAGATCCCGGCCGGCCTCTATCCGGGCGACTATCTGGTCCCGGTCGGGGAGGCGCTGGCGGCCGCCCACGGCGACCGGCTGGCCACGATGGACGAGGCCGAGTGGCTGCCGATCGTGCGCGAGGCGGCGATCGCGGCGATGATGGCGACCGTGCGCGAGGATCTCGCCGTGCTCGACATTCGGCACGATCTGTTCTTCTCCGAGCGCAGCCTGCAGACGCCGGACGACATCGTCGCCGAGACGGTGGCGAAGCTGGAGCGGGACGGGCTCATCTACGAGGGCGTGCTGCCGCGGCCGAAGGGCGCGGCGGAAGACTGGGAGGACCGCGAGCAGACGCTGTTCCGCTCCACCCGATATGGCGACGACGTGGACCGGGCGCTCAAGAAGTCGGACGGCAGCTACACCTATTTCGCCTCCGACATCGCCTACCACGCCGACAAGATCGACCGCGGCTACGACCGCCTGATCGACGTCCTGGGCGCCGACCATGGCGGCTATGTGCGGCGGATGACGGCGGCGGTGGCCGCGCTCAGCCACGGCCGCGTGACGCTCGACTGCCTCTTGTGCCAGCTGGTGAAGCTCTACCGGGCGGGCGAGCCGGTGAAGATGTCCAAGCGGTCGGGCGATTTCGTGACGTTGCGCGACGTGGTCGACGAAGTCGGCGCGGATGCGGTGCGGTTCATGATGCTGTATCGCAAATCGGACGCGCCGCTCGACTTCGACTTTGTCAAAGTCACAGAACAGAGTCGCGATAATCCTGTCTTTTACGTGCAATACGCACACGCGCGGTGCGCCTCGGCCAAGCGCCAGGCCGTTGAAGCGTTTGACGAATCGGTCGTGGAGGATTTGTCCGGCGTAGACCTTTCTGCCCTGAACGATTCGGGTGAGCGCACAATTGCGATACTATTGGCGCAGTGGCCGCAGCTATTGGCGACGGCAGCGGACGCTGCCGAGCCGCATCGCGTGGCATTCTACCTCAATGACCTAGCCTCGGCCTTGCATGCGCAGTGGAACAGGGGCAAGGATATGCCGACGCTACGGTTCGTTAACACGGAGTCGAGAGAGTTGACCCGGGCAAGGCTCGCCCTGGTCGAAGCGGTTCGCTCTGCACTTGCACAGGGCCTTGCCGCACTCGGTGTGAGCGCGCCGGTCGAAATGCGGTAGCCGTCCCGTCAGGGGACCCTGCGGATCCCCACTGGCGGTGATGGTAAGTTGAGTGGCGGCGAGATGAACGGTCCGACGCGATCTTCGGCCTTCGAGCGACACGGCCCCGTCGGGGCCGGGAACGACCGATCCGCCGACATCTATGACGAACTCGACCAGTTCGTCGATTCCGAGCCCGCCGTGTGGGGGCCGGCGCAACGACCGACGTCCGGCTCCATCCCGTCCAGCCCCGCTGCGCAGGACAGCGTCTCGCGCCGCGAGATGGACCCTCGGCGAGACCCTGATCCGCGCATCGAATCGGAGCTGCGCGGCGACCAATACTCCTACGGCGATCCCGACCCCTACGACGCCCGCGAGGATCCCTTCCGCGACGACGACCCACGCTTCGACGACCAACGCTTCCACAACTCACAAGGCGACGAGGCCGAACGGCCTGCGCTCGGGGGCCGCGGTGAGCCGCGTTTCTCACGTCCGCACGGCGGGATGGACGCCGATCCGGCGCCCGTCTTCAGCTCCGAAGGGGCGGACCGGCGCAGCAAGTTCACGCAGCGCCTGAACGAGGAACTGGCGCGCCCCAGCACCAAACCCGCCGACGCACCGCGTGCCGCCGACGCAGCGCGTCCGGAGGACGCCCCGCGCCAGGGCGGCATCTTCCGTGCGCCCGACCCGGCCCAGCCGCGCGGCGAGGGCAGGGCGCGTGACCCCCTGCGTCCGCAGGCACCCGAGGACCGCCGCCCGCCTTCCGCCGACCAACGCCCCGCCGATCAGCGTTTCGCCGATCAGCATTCCGGCGAAGCCAAGCCGGCGCCGCCGAGCCGCGGCCTGCAGCGCACGCCGCGCGGTATGGAGCCGGCACCCGGCGTACCGGTGGCGACCGGTCTCGGGATGCCGCCCGCCGCCGGTCCGGTGCCGGACTGGAAGCGCGACCGCTCTCAGCCGGCCGATGCGCCCGAGCCTCCCGCCGACGCGCTCGACTGGGAGCTGGGCAATGCCATCGGCAAGATCATCGCCGGAGGCCGAGCGGCGCAGGCGAGCGCCCAGTCCGCCGCGCCGGCCGCGCTGCCGCCGGCCACCGTGCCGCCCGCGCCGGAAGTGGCGCACACGCCGCCGGCCGAGGCGCGCCTCCCCGTTCCGGCGCCCACCCGCGAGGAGCCGCCGGCCGCCTCCATCCCCGACGACGACGAGGCACCGCAGATCCAAACCTTCAGCGACGACGAGGACGACGGCGCCCTCGAGACGAGCGTCTCCAACGCGCCGCCGCCGCGCAGCCGCGCCACCCCGGTCGCGACCGACATCCCGCTCGCCGCCGCCCGCACCGCCTCCGGCTCGCGCGACAGCGGGCTCCAGCCGCCGGTCGTGACGGTGAAATCGCCGGTCGACCTCAGCGGCAAGCGCGTGAAGCCGATCCCCTCGTTCCGCTACCAGCGGCGCGAGGAGCCGGCCGAGCCGTTCCCCGCCGCGCCCCCGGACCTCGACGATCCGCTCGCCTCCGTCTTCCTGTCCGACGCGCGCGACGCGTTCGACGCGACACGCCCCGGCGCCTACGCCGATTATGGCGAGGACGACGCCTTCGAGGAGTTCGAGACCGAGGAGTACGAATTCGAGGACGAAGAGGCCGACGAAGACGACCTGCCGCCCTCGCTGCGACGGGCATCGCGGCCGACGCACGCCGGGCGGCGTCGCCGTGTGGGCCGTCGCGTCGCCCTCGCCGCGGTCTGCCTGGGCGGCGTCGCGGCGGCCGGGGTGCTGGGCCTCAACCTCTTCGCCGGCTCGGACGGGACGGCGGGCGCACCGCCGATCATCCGTGCCGACGCCCGCGACGTGAAGACCCGGCCCGAGGACGAGGGGCCGACCGCGCGGCCCGAGATCGACGAGCGTGCCGCCCTGGGCGACAACGACCGCCTGGTCGTGCCGGACCCGGTGCGCATCAGCCCGCAGCAGGCCCCGCCCGCGCCCGACTACGAGACCGAGGCCCGCAGCGTGCGCACCGTCACCGTGCGCCCGGACGGTACCATCATGCCGACCCGTAGCGCCGCCGCGTCGACCAGCCGGCCCAGCGAGGCGGCGCCGTCGTCCTACGATGTCGCCGCCGCCGACCCCGACGTGCAGAGCGACGCGCCCGAATACGGCGCCCCCGAGTACGCCGCGCCGGGCACGGCCGCGACGAACGGTGCCGCGACCGGCCGGCCCGGCACGGGCGATGCCGCACCCAGCGAGACCGCCGGCAGCAGCGCGCCGGGTTATGTCGGTACCACCCCGACGGCTGGCGAGCCGGTGACCGAGATCACCGAGGACGACAGCTTCGAGGAGGTCGACACACAGGACCTCGCCGCGCTGGGGACGGACGCTGGCAGCGGAGCGAGCGCGCCCGCCGGCACGGTGCCGGTTCCCCGGCCGACGCCGCCGCACACCGCACGCAGCACTCCCGCCCCGACCCAGACCCAGACCCAGACCACCCCGCCGACGGCCGTCGCCTCCAATTCGCCCGCCGCGGCGCCCGCGCCGTCGATGCCGTGGGGCGTGCAGCTCGCCTCGCGGCGGGAGCGGGCTTCGGCGGTCGCCTCGTTCCAGGCGCTGCAACAGCGGTATCCCTCGCTGCTCGGCAACGCGACGCCGCTCATCGTCGCCGCCAACGTCGGCGACCGGGGGACCTTCTACCGCCTGCGGGTGGGGGCATCGTCCTTCGGCGAGGCCAACCAGCTGTGCGAGCGGCTGAAACGGGCCGGCGCGGACTGCTTCGTGGGGCGCAATTGAGCCGATGACGTCACCCCTGATCGTCGGCCTCGCCGGCACGCGCCTCGGCGCCGCGGAGGCGGACTACCTGGCCGCGGCCGAACCGCTCGGCATCATCCTCTTCAAGCGCAACATCGCCGGGGCCGACGAGATCGCCCGCCTGGTGGAGGACGCCACCGCCGCCTCCGGAGCGCGGCTCGTGCTGATCGACCAGGAAGGCGGGCGCGTGCAGCGGATCGGCCCGCCGCTCGCCGGGCGCTACCCGCCGGCACGGGCCATCGGTGACCTCTATGTGCGCGATCCGGCCGCCGGCGCCCGCGCCGCATGGCTCGCCGGCCATCTCATCGCCGCCGACCTCGCACCGCTGGGCATCAACACGCCCTGCCTGCCGGTGGCCGACGTCCCCGTGCCGGGCGCGCACGACGTCATCGGCGACCGCGCCTATGCCGAGGATGCGGCGCGCGTCGCCCACCTCGCCGGCGAAGCGGCCGCCGGGGTTCTCGCTGCCGGCGCGCTCCCGGTGGTCAAGCATGTCCCGGGCCACGGCCGCGCCGCGGTGGACAGCCACGTCAGCCTCCCCACCGTCGACGCCCCGCGCGCGGCCCTGGAGGCGGACTTCGCCCCTTTCCGCGCGCTCGCCGGGCTCCCCGTCGGGATGACCGCGCACGTCGTCTACGAGGCGTTGGACGCGGCGCGGCCGGCGACTCTCTCGCCGGTCGTCGTCGACGTCATCCGCCGCGACATCGGCTTTGCCGGCCTCTTGATGACGGACGACATATCGATGGGCGCGCTGACGGGAGACATCGGCGCCAACGCCGCCGCGTCGCTCGCCGCCGGATGCGACTGCGTGCTGCACTGCAATGGCGACTTGGACGAGATGCGCGCCGTCGCCGCGGCACTGCCGCCGATCGCCCCGGACGCGGCCCGCCGCCTCGCCGCGGCGCACGCTTGCCTTGGCCCCGGCCGCGGTGACCTCGCGGCCCTGCGCGAGGAGTTTCAGGCGCTGATGGGAGCCCGCGCCGGGACCGAGGCGGGATGAGCGGGGATCCTTTCGAGGATCCGGTGCCGCTCCACAAGAAGCCGGAGCAGCTCGACCTCTTCCATGTCGACATCGACGGCTACGAGGGGCCGCTCGACATGCTGCTCGACCTCGCCCGGCGCAACCAGGTCGACCTGACGCGGCTGAAGATCCTGCCGCTCGCCGAGCAATATCTGGCTTTCATCCAGCGCGCCAAGGACCTGCGGATCGAGCTGGCGGCCGACTATCTCGTGATGGCCGCGTGGCTCACCTACCTCAAGAGCCGCCTGATCGCGCCGGACCCGGACGACGACGGCGCCGACGGGGAGGAACTCGCCGAGGACCTCGCCTTCCGCCTGCGCCGGCTCGACGCGATGCGTGAGGCGGCCGACCGGCTCTTCGCCCGCCCACGTCTCGGGCGCGACCTCTTTGCGCGCGGCATGCCGGAGGCGCCGGTCGTCACCACCGAGCGCGTCTTCAAGGGGGCGCTGTACGATCTGCTTGCGGCCTACGGCGCGGTGCGGCAGGACGAGATCGTGCGCACCATGACGATGGAGAAGCGCCCCGTGTTCTCGCTGGTGGACGCACGCCGGATCGTCGAGCGGATGGTCGGCCACAATGCCGAGTGGTTGCCTCTCAGCGCGCTGGTGGCGGCGATGCCGGGGCACGAGAGCCGCCGGGCGCTGATCGCGTCGACATTCGGCGCGGCGCTGGAGATGGCGCGCGAGGGACGCATCTCGGTGCGCCAGAGCGAACCGTTCGCGCCGCTATATGTGAGAGGGAACCCCGATGGCTGAACCAGTCCGCCTTTTCGCCGGCGCTGGCCAGTCCGAGACGATCCGGGCTCTGGAAGCGATCCTGTTCGCCGCCGCGACGCCGTTGTCCGAGGCCGCGCTCCTGGAGCGCCTGCCGGAGGAGGCCGACATCCGCCCCGCGCTGCGCCAGTTGCAGACGGTCTACGCCAACCGGGGCGTCAACCTCGTCGAGGTGGCGGACGGATGGGCCTTTCGCACCGCGCCGGACCTGTCGCACCTGCTCGCCGCCGAGCGCACCACCGAGCGCCGGCTGTCGCGCGCGGCGATGGAGACGCTGGCGATCATCGCCTATCACCAGCCAGTCACGCGCGCCGAGATCGAGGAGGTGCGCGGGGTCGCCGTCGCCAAGGGCACGCTCGATATTCTGCTGGAATCGGGCTGGGTGCGCCTGCGCGGACGCCGCCGCGTTCCCGGCCGGCCGGCGACCTTCGGCACCACGCCCGCCTTCCTCGACGCGTTCTCGCTCGCCGCCGTCACCGACCTGCCGGGCCTCGACGACCTGAAAGGCGCCGGCCTTCTCGAGGGAACGCCGCCGGCCGGCTTCAGCGTCCCCGTCCCG
The DNA here is from genome assembly GCF_022865125.1 of Acuticoccus sp. I52.16.1. Lineage (NCBI taxonomy): Bacteria > Pseudomonadati > Pseudomonadota > Alphaproteobacteria > Hyphomicrobiales > Amorphaceae > Acuticoccus > Acuticoccus sp. I52.16.1. The sequence continues at coordinate 5,014,274 of NZ_CP094828.1, forward strand.
CGTGACGACGACACGCTCGAGGAGACCGAGGACCCCCTGGAGGATGATGCCGACGATCCGTTCGCCCAGGAGCCGTTCGCCCAGGAGCCGTTCGCCCGGGAGACGTTTGCCCAGGAGCCGTTCGACGATACGGGCGGGGCCGGCTCGGCCGACGCGCCGGCGGATGCGACAACGACCGGGGACGCACCGAAGACGCCGCACGATGCCTGACGTCGGCGCCGCCATCGCCGTCGATCCCGCGAATACGCCCGCGAGCCACCCGCTCAGCCTCGACTCCATCGAATTCGCGATCGCCGGGCGGACGATCCTGCGGGACGTATCGCTCCAGGTCCGCCCGCGCGAGATCGTATGCCTGCTCGGCCAGTCCGGCTGTGGCAAGACGACGCTGCTTCGGGTGGCGGCCGGGATCGAGCGACAGATGCGCGGGCGCGTGACGGTGGACGGCCGCGTGGTGGCGGACGATGGCGTCTACCACCCGCCCGAAGCGCGGCGGCTGGGGTTCGTCTTCCAGGACCTGGCCCTCTTTCCGCACATGCGCGTCGCCGACAACGTGGCTTATGGGCTGGGCGGGATGCGCCGTGCGGAGGCACTGCGACGCGCCGGCGGGGCGCTGGAGCAGGTCGGCCTCGCGGGCTACGACCGGGCCTATCCGCACCAGCTCTCCGGCGGCCAGCAGCAGCGCGTGGCGCTGGCGCGGGCGCTCCTGCCGGCACCCAAGGTGGTGCTGTTCGACGAGCCGTTCTCCGGGCTCGACCGCGGCCTGCGCGATACGGTGCGCGAGGACGTCCTCGCGGTGCTGCGCCAGCGCGAGGCGACCGCGGTCATCGTGACGCACGACCCGGAGGAGGCGCTGGCGATGGCCGACCGTATCGCCTTGATGCGCGCCGGCAGGATCGTGCAGATCGGCTCGCCGGAGGAGGTCTGGCGCTGGCCGATCGACCTCGAGGCGGCGCGTGTCTTCTCCACCGTCAACGCCTTCCACGCCCGCGTCGCCGGCGGCCTCGCCGAGACGCCCGTCGGCCGCGTTCCCGTGGGCCAGCGGGCCGATGGCGAGGCGCTGACCATCGCCTTCCGCCCCGAGGCGATCCGGGTGTTCCCGACCGACCGCGAGGCGGGGGTGGAGGTCGCGGTCGAGCGGCGGCGCTTCTTCGGAACGCACGTCGAGCTGACGGCGCGGGTGGGCGGCGTCGCCCTGGCGCTCCAGTCCGATCCCTACCAGGTACCGCACGCCGACACGGTGCGCCTGGTGCCGGATCTGCGGCAAGCCATTGTGCTTGAAGGTCATCAATGAATGGTGGCAAGGTCCTTCACGGCGCGCTATAGGTGCCGTTCGGCGAAGTCGCCGGTGCGCGGATCGTTGGCCATCGAGGGGTGGTGACCTGCCGCGGTGCGCCGATGGCCGACAAGCCCTACGTTTTGGTGACGGTGCGTCAGTCCGCGACCGCGGCGCGGCGAACACAAGGGAAATGACCCATGGGTATCAGTGTTTGGCAGGTTCTCATCATCGGCATCGTGCTCATCCTGCTGTTTGGGCGCGGCAAGATTTCCGACCTGATGGGCGATGTTGCCAAGGGGATCAAGAGCTTCAAGAAGGGCATGGCCGAGGATGAGGACGATGCTCGCACCATCGATCATTCCCCGTCGTCGACCGTGAATGCCAAAGAGCAAGAGCGGCACAACGCCTGAGCATCAGTTGAACCGTGTTTGATGTTGCCTGGACTGAGATCCTCGTTGTCGCGGTGATCGCGATCATCGTCGTGGGTCCGAAGGAACTGCCGGCGATGTTGCGGGCATTCGGCAAGACCTTCGGCCAGGTCCGTCGAACCGCCCGCGAATTCCAATCCACCTTCAACGACGCGCTGCGTGAAGCCGAGCGTCAGGCCAATCTGGACGAGGTCCGCAAGGACATCGACAGCGTGCGCTCGATGGACCCCACCAAGTCGCTGCGCAAAGGTCTCGACGAGACCAAGCGCCAGCTCTCGGGGAAGATCGACGATGCCGCACCGCCCAAGCCCGACGTCGTGCCGTTGAAGACCGAATCGGGGGCCGCCGCATCCGGCGAGGCCACCGCGCCGCCGCCGGCCGTCCCCCCGGCGGCCGAGGCCGAGACGCCGGCCGCCGGCGACAGTGTGTCCGAGGGTGCGGGCGAGGGCGAGACCCGCCGCGCCGCCGCAGCAGGGAGCGAGCGTTGAGCCACGATGACATCGAGGCGTCGAAGGCTCCTCTGATCGACCACCTGATCGAGCTGCGCTCGCGGCTTATCAAATCGGTGATCGCCATCGGCATCGCCTTCGTCGTCTGCTTCTACTTCGCGAACGACATCTTCAACATCCTCGTGTGGCCGTTCGAGCGGGCGGCCGGGGCCGAGCGCCAGATCCGTCTGATCTACACCGCGCCGCAGGAGTACTTCTTCACCCAGCTTCAGCTCGCCCTCTTCGGCGCGCTGTTCCTGGCGTTCCCGGTGGTCGCCTCGCAGATCTACATGTTCGTCGCGCCCGGCCTCTACCACAACGAGCGCGGCGCCTTCCGGCCCTTCCTGGTCGCGACGCCGATCCTGTTCGCGGCGGGGGCGGCGCTGGTCTACTTCGTCATCATGCCGCTGGCGATGAGCTTCTTCCTGTCGATGGAGCAGCCCGGTGGCGGGGCGGGCACCGCCTCGATCGAGATGCTGCCGCAGACCTCGCGCTATCTCGGGCTCATCATGCTCCTGATCTTCGCGTTCGGCATCGTCTTCCAGACGCCGGTGATCCTGACGCTGCTGGGCCGGGCCGGGCTCGTCTCCGCTCACGACCTGCGCAAGAAGCGCAAGTACGCCATCGTCGTGGTGTTCATCCTCGCCGCGGTGCTGACGCCGCCGGACCCGGTCAGCCAGATCGGCCTCGCGGTGCCGGGGCTGCTGCTCTACGAGATCTCGATCCTGTGCGTGCGGCGGATCGAGAAGAACCGCGCCAAGCGAGAGGCCGCGGAGGCCGCGTCGGCGACCTGAGCCGGCGGCGGGCCGCGACCCGTCCGCGCGGGCCCCGATCCTCTCGGCCGGGGCCTGCCGCGGGCCGCAGCGGGCGCGGTGTCAGAGCGCCTGCGCCGCCTTCAGCACCGCCTCGGCATGGCCCGGCACCTTCACCTTGCGCCAGGCCTTGGCCACGCTGCCGTCCTTGTCGATCAGGAAGGTCGAGCGGTCGACGCCCATATATTTCCGCCCGTACATCGACTTTTCGACCCACACGCCGAACGCCTCGGCGACGGTCTTGTCCACGTCCGCGGCGAGCGGAAAGGTCAGCTCGTGCTTGGCCTTGAACTTGTCGTGGCTGGCGACCGGGTCCGGCGAGATGCCGATCAGGCCCACGCCCGCGGCCTCGAAGGCCCCGGACAGCGCGTTGAACTCGATCGCTTCCTTCGTACACCCGGACGTATTGTCCTTGGGGTAGAAGTAGACGACCACCGGCCGGCCACGATAAGCCGTCAGCGAAATTTCGCTTCCGTTATCGCCAGGAAGGGTGAAATTGGGCGCGGGGGCGCCTTCGTCGATCGCGGTCATGGGCATCCAGTCAGTTCGCTCCTGCTGTCGTCTTAGTGTTCCATCCGAGTAAAGGTAGATGCAGCTACCCGAGTTGCCCGGCGAGGTCCCCGCTATTCACCCGCGATCGATGATGATCGGGGGTCGCGGCCGACGCATGCCTCGCGGTCGGCTGATCGCCGCCGTCCTCCTCGCGGTGGTGGTGCTGGCGGTGGTGCGCGTCACGGTGGCGCCCATCGCGCTGCCGGTGACGGGCATGCTGGAGCGCGCGGCGCGCGAGCGGATGGGCGCCGATCTCACGCTCGGCGAAATCGGCGTACGCCTGGGGCCGGGCCACCTGGAGATCGTGGCGCAGGACGTGCGGCTGCGCACGCCGGACGGGGCCTCGGCCAATGTCGACCGGATCGAGATGCGGCAAGGCTTCAACAGCCGCACGGTGGACGTCACCGGCGGCGCGCTGCGGATCGACCCGTCGGGCGGGACGGCCCCCGCCACTGTGCCCGCGCCCGGTGCGGCGCTGGCGTTGCTGGACGACGCGCTCGCGGGGTTGCGCGGGGCGCTGGACGAGCAGGGAGTGCGGCGTGTCTCGGTGCACGACAGCCGGCTCGACCTCGTCACGCCGGGCCGCCCCATCAACGAGGCGCGCGTCTTCCAGGACGTCTCGGCGACGGTCTCGACCGACGGTCCGCTGGTGGTGGAGGCGGCGGCGATCGGGGCCGGCGGCCCGCTGACGCTGTCGCTCGACTACGGCCGAACCGAAGACGGGCGCACCATCGACCTCGTCGTCGACGGGCTGGTGCCGCGGGATCTGGCGCGCATCAAGCCGGTGCAGGACGGTTTCGTGCTGGCGCTCAACCTTTCCGCCGCGCTGCCGCGGGACGGGCCGCCGCAGGCCCGCGCGACGGTCGGGATCTCGGGCGGCACGCTGGTCATCCGCACCGACCCGCCGCGCAAATTCGGCGGCGGGCGGATCGACCTCGCGCTGGCGCCGGGGGGACGCAGCATCGAGGTGCTCCCGTCGCGGTTCAACGCCGGGCTCGCCACGGTAACCATCGCCGGCACGCTGACCGCGGGCGATAACCCGGCCGATCCCTGGACCTTCGATCTCACCGCCCCTTACGCGCAGCTCCACTCCGACGATATCGACAAGACCCCGGTGGAGCTGACCTCGGCGACGGTGCAGGGCCGGCTCGACTTCGCGCGCGGGATGATCATCGCCGACGCATTCCACGCCCAGTCGCCACGCGCCAGCGCCGACGCGGTGTTCTCGCTCGACGTCTTCGAGGGCAAGCCCTGGCTCTCGCTGGCGGCGCGGATTGGCCAATCGTCCATCGACGCGCTGCTGGGTGCATGGCCGGCGGTCGCCGCCTATAAGCCGCGCAAGGCCATCTCGGACGTGGTCAAGGGCGGCGTCGTGCGCCGGGGCGACATCACCATCGCCTTCACCCCGCTGGAGATGGACCCCGACCCGCTGACCTATTCCGAGCTCGAAGGCACGCTCTCCGTCGACCTCGAGTTCCTCGACACGACGCTGACGATCCCCGAGATGCCGATCGCGATCACGCGCGGGCACGGCGCGCTGCGGATGCGCGACCGGATCCTCTCGGTGCGGCTCGACGGCGGCGAGATCAGCGCCGGCGAGTTCGGCTCGCTGAAGGTGCTGGAGGGGGCGTTCACCATCCCGGAACTCGCCGCGCGGCCGGCGATGGCGAGCATCACCGCCACCGTCGAGGGGCCGCTGTCGGCCGTGGCGGCGCTCGCCAAGCGCCTCGGCGTCAACGAGATCCAGGGGACGGAGCTGTCGCCCGGTGACGTCAACGGCACGGTCCGCGCGCGCCTCGCGATGCGCACCCCGCTGGAGGACAACGTCACCATGGACGACCGGCAGTGGTCGGTCGACGCGTCGCTGACGGACGCGGGGACGGCGGTGCCGATCGGCGGGCAGACCTTCACGGACGGCGATGTGGAGGTGCTGGTGAACTCGCGGCGTCTCGCGGCGCGCGGCAAGGCGACGATCGACGGCATCCGGATCGACGTGAACTATACCGAGGTGTTCAGCGGCGGAAAGTCCGGCGCCGCGCGCTTCGTGCTGACCGACAAGGACCGCCGCAGCCGCGGCTTCGACACCGGCACCATGCTGACCGGGCCGGTGGTCGTCACGGTCGAAGCGGGGGAGGAGGACGCCAAGCCGTTTTCAATCGACCTCACCAATGCGGCGATCGATCTGCCGGGCTTCACCAAGGCCAAGGGGGACGGGCTGAAGGCGAGCGGCAAGCTCACCGGCGGCGGCGCGGACGTCGCCGTCACCGACCTGCGGATGGACGGATCGGGCGCCTCGCTGGCAGGCTCGCTGACGATCGCGGACGGCGCGTTGACGCGGGCGGCGCTGACCGACGTCGCCCTCAGCCGGGGCGACAAGGCCAAGGTCGACGTGCGCCGCGAGGGGGCGGGCTACGCGGTCGAGGTCGTCGCCTCGCTGTTCGACGCGCGCGCCCTGATCCACTCCGCGCTGGCGGACAAGGGCGACCCGGCCGATCCGAAGAAGAAACCATCCGCCACCCCGGTCGCGGCAAGGGCGACGGCCGAGCGGGTCCGCCTGTCGGAGGACACCTACGCCACGGACATCTCCCTTTCGGCCGAGCACACCGGGCGGCTGATGCAGCGTCTTTCGGTGTCGGGGCGGCTCGACGGGGTCAACGCGGGTACCTTCGCGGCGCGGCTGGCGCCGGCGGGCGGCGACATGCGGACCCTGCAGGTCGACGTCACCGAACTCGGCCGCATGCTGGGCGGCCTCGACCTCTACGAGCGCATGCGCGGCGGGCGCACGCGTCTCACCGCCCGCATGACGCCGAGCGGCGGCATGACCGGCCAGCTCATCATCGACGATTTCTCCCTCACCGACGAGACGACGCTCGAATCCATCATCCAGCGCACCCGTGAGCGGGCCAATCGCGGCGGGCGCGCGGGGTCGCCGGCGGCGCTGCGGGTGCCGGAGGGCAACGCGCTGACCTTCGACCGCCTGACGGTGGACTTCGAGAAGGAGGGCGACATCGTCACCATCCGCGAGGCGGTGCTGCGCGGGCCGATGATCGGCGGCACGGCGGACGGGGTGATCGACCTGAAGAACAAGACGATGCGGCTCAACGGCACCCTGATCCCAGCCTACGGGGTAAACAACCTCTTCGGCCGCGTTCCGGTGTTGGGGCAGATTCTGGGGGGCGGAGACCAGGGCGGCCTGATCGGCGTGACCTTCCGCTTCGCCGGGCCGCTGGAGAAGCCGCAGCTCACGCTCAACCCGCTGTCGGCGGTCGCGCCGGGCATCTTCCGCAAGATCTTCGAGTACCGTTGACGCTCGCCGGCGCGGCCCTCGGGTCGCGGCGGCAGATGGGAGTGCGGGGGCCGGGCGGGAGCGTCAGACCGGACGCAGCAGCGCGTGCTTCTTCTTGCCCAGCGAGAGCTTGATGACACCGTCGACGACGTCCGCCGTTCCCAGCAACCGCTTGTCGTCGGTCAGCTTGTCGTCGTTGACGCGGGCGCCGCCGCCTTGGATGGCCCGCCGCGCCTCAGAGTTCGACGCTGCCAGGCCGCTGCGCACGAACGCGGCCAGCACGCCGACGCCCTCGGCCAGTTCCGCCTGCGAAACGTCCACCGTGGGCAGACCCTCGGCGATACCGCCGGCCTCGAAGGTGGTGGCGGCGGTCTCGGCCGCGCCCTCGGCGGCCTCCCGGCCATGGACCAGCGCCGTCGCCTCGTTGGCGAGCACCTTCTTGGCTTCGTTGATCTCCGAGCCCTGGAGCGCGGCCAGACGCTCGATCTCATGAAGCGGCAACGTGGTGAAGAGCTTGAGGAAGCGCGCCACGTCCGCGTCGCCGGTGTTGCGCCAGAACTGCCAGTAGTCGTACGGGCGCAGCATGTCGGCGTTGAGCCAAACGGCGCCGCCGGCGGTCTTGCCCATCTTGGTGCCGTCCGACTTGGTGATCAGCGGCGCGGTGACGCCGTACAGCTCCGCTCCGGTGATGCGCCGTCCGAGGTCGATCCCCGAGACGATGTTGCCCCACTGGTCCGACCCGCCCATCTGCACGACGCAGCCGTAACGGCGGTTCAGCTCGACGAAGTCGTAGGCCTGAAGGACCATGTAGTTGAACTCCAGGAAGGTCAGCGGCTGCTCGCGATCGAGGCGCAGGCGCACCGAATCCATCGTCAGCATGCGGTTGACCGAGAAGTGGCGGCCGACGTCGCGCAGGAACGGCACATATTCCAGCCCGTCGAGCCACTCGGCGTTGTCCGCGGCGATGGCATCGGCGGTGAAATCCACGAAGCGGTTGAAGACCTTGAAGATCGAGGCCTTGTTCTCGGCGATCGTCTCGGCGGTCATCAGCTGGCGCGTGGTGTCGCGCCCGGAGGGGTCGCCGATCTTGGAGGTGCCGCCGCCCATCAAGGCGATGGGCCGGCCGCCGGTCTGCTGCAACCAATGCAGCATCATGATCTGCACCAGGTGGCCGACGTGGAGGGAAGGCGCCGTCAGGTCGAATCCGATATAGCCGGTGACCATTGCGCCGTTGCAGAGGGAATCGAGGCCCTCCTCATCCGTGATCTGGTGGATGAAGCCGCGGGCGTGGAGCGTGTGTAGGAAATCGGAGCGTGCCATGGGCGATCCCGTTACACCGAAAATCGCAGAAGGCAATGCCCTTCGCGCCCGCGCCGAGGCCGGCCCGCTGCGCGTCCTGGGTGTGATGAGCGGCACCTCGATGGACGGGGTCGACGTCAAGCTGCTGACGACCGACGGCGAGGGCGTCATCGAGCGGGGTGCGGCGCTCTCCGGCGCGATCGGCGAGGATGCGCGCGCCGTGATCCGCGCCGCCGAGCCCGACGCGCGCGCCGCTCCCCGCATCGACCATCGCACACCGGCGATCGCGGCCGCGGAAGAGCTGGTGACCACCCTCCACGCCGGCACCATCCTCGACTGGTTGCAGCAGACCGGCGAGGCGGTGGACCTCGTCGCCTGGCACGGGCAGACGATCATGCACGCGCCCGAGCGGCGGGTGACGATGCAGCTGGGGCTGGCGCAGCGCGTCGCCGACTGCACCGGCGTGCCGGTGGTGTCGGACTTTCGGCGGGCGGACGTCCTGGCCGGCGGGGAGGGGGCGCCGCTGGTCCCGGTCTACCACCGCGCGCTGGTGCGCGGCACCGGGATCGCCGAGCCGGTGGTGATGCTCAATCTCGGCGGAGTCGCCAATATCAGCTATATCGACGGCGAGACGCTGATCGCCTGCGACACCGGCCCGGCGAGCGCGCTGATCGACGATGCGATGGCCGAGGTCGGCGCCCGCTACGACGCCGACGGCGAGACCGCCGCGCGCGGGCGCGTGGACGCGGCGGCCCTGGCGGCGCTGACGGCGCATCCCTTCTTCGACCGACCGCCACCCAAGTCCCTGGATCGCAACGCCTTCTCCGCGGCGCCGGTCGCGCACCTCGCCCACGAGGACCGCGTCGCGACGCTCACCCGCTTCACGGTCGACAGCGTCGCGCGCGCCGTCCACGCCCTGCCGAAGCGGGCGAGGACGGTGCTGGTGTTCGGCGGCGGTTCGGCCAACGTGACGATGATGGCGTGGCTGCGGCAGGCCCTCGGCGTGCCGCTGGAACACGACGCGCGGTTCGTCTCGCACCACATCGAGGCGGAGGCCTTCGCTTATCTCGGCGTGCGATCGCTGAGGGGGCTGCCGATCACCTTCCCCGGCACCACCGGCGTGGCCCAGCCGCTGACCGGCGGCCGGCTGACGATGCCACGCAGCGACGCGGAGCGCGGCGAACGCTGAACGGGTGGGCGAGACCGTGCGGGCGAGACGGGGTGCGCGAGACCGGGTACGCGGGACCGGGAGGGCGCCGAGCCGGGCGGCCGGAGCCGCCCGCCCGTGGACTACTCGCCCGTCGTCGGGGCGGGGAGGGCTTCCGGGGTCTCCTCTGCGGGCCTGCGGCCGAGGCGCACGTCGAGGTAGTCCGAGCAGTGGCCGACCAGCTCGTCGACCTGTCCGTCGAAGAAGTGGTTGGCGCCGGGGATGATCGAGTGGGTGATCTTGATCCCCTTCTGCAGCTTCAATTTGTCCACCAGGGTTTGCGTGTCCTTGGGGATCGCCACCCGATCGCGGTCACCGTGGATGATGAGGCCGGAGGACGGGCACGGCGCCAGAAACGAGAAATCGTGCAGATTCGCCGGCGGGGCGATGGACATGAACCCTTCGACCTCGGGCCGGCGCATCAGGAGCTGCATGCCGATCCAGGCGCCGAAGGAGAAGCCGGCGATCCAGCAGCCCTGCGCTTCGGGGTGGACGGCTTGCAGCCAGTCGAGCGCCGAGGCGGCATCGGCCAGCTCGCCGGCCCCATGGTCGAACTCGCCTTGCGAGCGGCCGACCCCGCGGAAATTGAACCGCAGAACGGTGAAATCCCGCTCCTTGAACATGTAGAACAGGTTATAGATGATCTGGTTGTTCATCGTCCCCCCGAAGTGCGGGTGGGGGTGGAGAACAATCGCGAGCGGAGCGCGTCGGTTCGCAGAGGCCTGCAAGCGCCCCTCGAGGCGGCCGGCGGGTCCGGTAAAGATGACTTCAGGCATCACGGTCCCGGTTGTTTGGGGTGAGGCCGGGTTATCTATCAATCAGGTCTCGTGAATCAAGCGAATAGGATGCCGCCCCGGTGGCCGAACGACTGTATCTCGACTGGAACGCCAGCGCGCCGACCCTCGCCGCGGCCCGCGACGCCGCGATCGCCGCGCTTTTGGCCGGCGGCAACGCCTCCTCGGTCCATGCCGAGGGGCGGGCGAGCCGCGGCATCGTGGAAACGGCACGGCGTGCGCTCGGCGCCCGATTCGCGGTCTCGCACGAGGGCGTGACGTTCACGTCCGGCGGCACCGAGGCGAACGCGATGGCGCTTCGGCCCGGCGTGGCGCGGGACGGCGGGCCACCCGTGGAACGCCTCGTCACCGCCGCCACGGAGCATCCCGCCGTGCTCGCCGGCGGCGGATTCGCGCCCGCGGACGTGACGATCCTCCCGGTCGACGCGCTCGGCCGCGTGGCGCCGGAGGCGTTGGCGGCGGCGCTCGCGGACCCGCGCCCGGCGCTGGTGTCGCTGATGGCCGCCAACAACGAGACGGGCGTCGTGACCAATCCCGCGCTCTTCGAGCTGGCACGTGGGGCCGGTGCCGTGACCCACACCGACGCCGTGCAGGCCTTCGGGCGGGTGGAGGACGCCACGCTGACGGCCGACCTCGTCACCGTGTCGGGTCACAAGCTCGGCGCGCCGCCGGGAGTGGGTGCGCTGATACGGCGCGGTGTGGGCGTGCCGGCGCTCATCAAAGGCGGCGGCCAGGAGCGGGGCGCCCGCGGCGGCACGGAAAACGTACCGGCGATCGCCGGATTGGCCGCAGCGCTGGCCGGCCCGGCGGCCGATCCGCACGCCTGGGAAGAAACTCGGACCGCGCGGGACAACTTTGAGACCGCACTTCTAGAAAAATTCCCAAAAGTGACCATCTTTGGACGAGCGGCGCCACGTCTTCCCAACACCAGTCTGATTGCGCTCGGTGCGCCGGCCGAGTTGGCGCTGATCGGGCTGGACCTTGCCGGCGTCGCCGTGTCATCCGGGGCGGCCTGTTCGTCGGGCAAGGTTTCCGTCAGCCACGTGCTGGTCGCCATGGGCGTTCCGGACGCTCTGGCCCGGTGCGCGATCCGCGTCAGCGCCGGTCCGATGGGGGCGGCTCGGGCGTTCGAGCGTTTTTTGGTGGCGCTCGATGAGGTCATTGTGCCAATGACAAGGTGACCTAAGTTCTTAGAAAATGTCCAACCTACGGGCTTTGAACCCGTGCGGAGGGTCCGATGCCAGCAGTTCAGGAGACGATCGATCGCGTCGCCGCGATCGACGTCGACAAGTACAAGTACGGTTTCATCACCGACATCGAGTCCGACAAAGCCCCCAAAGGCCTGTCGGAAGAGGTGATCGCGTTCATCTCGGCCAAAAAAGACGAGCCGAAATGGATGCTCGAGTGGCGGCTTGAGGCATATCGCCGGTGGCTGACCATGGAGGAACCGACTTGGGCGTCGGTCCACTATCCGAAGATCGACTTCAACGACCTCTATTATTACGCCGCCCCCAAGACGACCGACGGGCCGAAGTCGCTCGACGAGGTCGACCCGGAGCTTCTCAGGACCTACGAGAAGCTGGGTATCCCGCTGAAAGAGCAGGAGATTCTGGCCGGCGTTCGTAAGCAGGGCGAGCCGTCCGAGCTGGAAGAGGGCGGCGCGGCGAACCCCTATGGCGGCAACGTCGCCGTGGACGCGGTGTTCGATTCGGTCTCGGTGGTGACCACCTTCAAGAAGGAACTCGCCAAGGCGGGCGTGATCTTCTGCTCGATCTCCGAGGCGATCCGCGAGCATCCGGAGCTGATCCAGAAGTACCTCGGCACGGTCGTCCCGCAGTCGGACAACTTCTACGCGACGCTCAACTCGGCCGTCTTCACCGACGGGTCGTTCGTCTACATTCCGCCGGGCGTGCGCTGCCCGATGGAACTGTCGACCTATTTCCGCATCAACGAGCAGAACACCGGCCAGTTCGAGCGCACGCTCATCATCGCCGACAAGGGCTCGTACGTGTCGTACCTGGAGGGCTGCACCGCCCCGCAGCGCGACGAAAACCAGCTTCACGCCGCGGTCGTCGAGCTGGTGGCGCTGGATGATGCCGAGATCAAATACTCGACCGTGCAGAACTGGTTCCCCGGCGATTCCGAGGGCAAGGGCGGCATCTACAACTTCGTCACCAAGCGGGGCGATTGCCGCGGCGCGCGCTCGAAGATCTCGTGGACGCAGGTGGAGACCGGCTCGGCGATCACCTGGAAGTACCCCAGCTGCATCCTGCGTGGTGACGACAGCCGCGGCGAGTTCTACTCGATCGCCATTTCCAACGGCTATCAGCAGATCGATTCCGGCACGAAGATGATCCACCTCGGCAAGAACACGTCGAGCCGGATCATCTCCAAGGGCATCGCCGCCGGCAAATCGCTGAACGCCTATCGCGGCCTCGTTCAGGCGCACCGCAAGGCCAAGGGCGCACGCAACTTCACGCAGTGCGATTCGCTGCTGATCGGCGACAAGTGCGCCGCGATCACGATCCCTTACGTGGAATCGAAGAACGGCTCGGTCCAGTTCGAGCACGAGGCGACCACGTCGAAGATCTCCGACGATCAGCTCTTCTACTGCCGCGCCCGCGGGATCGGCGAGGAGGAGGCGGTGGCGCTCATCGTCAACGGCTTCGTGCGCGACGTGATCCAGCAGCTCCCGATGGAGTTCGCGGTCGAAGCGCAGAAACTCATCGGCGTCAGCCTCGAGGGTTCCGTCGGGTAGTGCGCTCCCTCAACGGGCGCGACGGCGACGTCGCGCAGCTTCGCGAAGAGGTCGAGCGTCTCGAACTCGAAGTGAAGCGCCTCGAACTGTTGAAGGCACGGCGCCGGCTCGAACGTACCGGGCTGCGCGCCACTTCGACCGACAGAATTCTGATGGGCGTGGCGTTCACCGCCGTCGTGATCATGCTCGCCATCATCGCCAATTGAGAAGACAACACATGCTCGCAATCGAGAATCTGCACGCCAAGGTCGACGACGAGGAAGGCCGCGAGATCCTGAAGGGTCTCGACCTCGAGATCTGGCCGGGCGAGGTGCACGCCATCATGGGCCCGAACGGGGCCGGCAAGTCGACGCTGGGCCACATCATCGCCGGCAAGGACGGCTACGAGGTGACCGACGGCACCATCACCTACAAGGAGGAGAACCTCCTGGAGATGGAGCCCGAGGAGCGCGCCGCGGCCGGCATCTTCCTCGCCTTCCAGTACCCGGTGGAAGTGCCCGGCGTGGCGACGATGACCTTCCTCAAGACCGCCATGAACGCCCAGCGCGATGCGCGCGGCGAGAAGGCCCTCTCGACCCCGGAGTTCATGAAGGCGGTCAAGGGAGCGGCCGAGAAGCTCGGCATCGCCCAGGACATGCTGCGCCGGCCGATCAATGTCGGCTTCTCCGGCGGTGAGAAGAAGCGCAACGAGATCATGCAGATGGCCCTCCTGGAGCCGAAGTTCTGCGTCCTCGACGAGACCGATTCCGGCCTCGACATCGATGCGCTGCGGATCGTCTCGGAAGGCGTCAACGCGCTGCGGGCGCCGGATCGCTCCTTCCTCGTCATCACCCACTATCAGCGGCTGCTCGACTATATCGAGCCGGATCATGTGCATGTTCTGGCGGGTGGGCGCATCGTGCGCTCCGGTGGTCCGGAGCTGGCCAAGGAACTCGAGGCGAAGGGTTACGCCGAGTTCCTCGAAGTCGCGTAAGGGGGTGTCATGAACGCCAATCCGACCGAGGCCGAAGCGGCGCTTTCGGCTCTCTTCGAAACCAAGCGCGACGCCCCGCTGGCCGATGCGCGCACCGCCGCGTTCGAGCGGTTCGCCGCAGGCGGCCTGCCGCACCGCCGTGTCGAAGCCTACAAATATACCGACCTGCGCGCCCGGCTGCGCAACCTGCCGCCGGTGCCGGCCGCGGCCGACCCCGTCGCCGTCCAGGCGGTGCTGGACGGCTATCCGGCGCTGGTCGAGGGCGCGTCGCGCATCGTCATCGCCAACGGTCGCTTCGTGGAGGCGCTGTCCACGACCCCGGCCAACGTCACCGTGCGCTCCATCCTCGACCCGCAGGCGGACCTGTCCGGCGTCGGCACGCTGGTCGCCGACAGCGACGACCCGCTGACGCTCGCCAACGTCGGCCTGTTCGAGGGCGGCGTGGTGGTGTCCGTCGACGGTGAGGCGGGCGGGCCGATCGAGCTCGTCCACGTCGCGACCGGCGACAACCTCGTCATGAGCCGCGTCGCGATGACCGTCGCGACGGAGGGCCGCGTGTCGGTGGTGGAGCGGATGCTGGGCCAGGCCGGCACGGTCGAGAACGCGCTCACCGAGGTGACGCTCGGCGAGGGCGCCCACGTCGACTGGATCCGCCTGGTCGAGGGCCGGTCGGAAGAGGCGGTGGAGCTGTCCTCCTATCATGTCGAGGTGCCCGAGCGCGCCCAGCTCGACCACCTGACCGTGACGACCGGCAAGGGCCTCGCCCGCAACCAGATCTTCGGCCACGTCGTCGGCCATGACGCGGAGGCCAACTTCCGCGCCGCGACCGTCGCCATCGGCAAGCGCCATGCGGACAACACGCTGGTGGTGCGCCACGATGCGGTCGGCTCCCGCTCTTCGGAGATCTTCAAGTCGGCGGTCGGCGACGGTGGCACGGCGATCGTGCAGGGCCGCATCATCGTCGACCCGGACGCGCAGAAGACCGATTCGAAGATGATGTCCAACGCGCTCTTCCTCGACGATACCGGCGAGGTGGTGAACAAGCCGGAGCTGGAGATCTTCGCCGACGACGTCGTCTGCGGTCACGGCGCCACGTCCGGCGACATCGACGACGAACCCATCTTCTACCTGCGCGCCCGCGGCATTCCGGAAGCGACGGCCCGACGGCTCCTCACCGAGGCGTTCATCATCGAGGCGTTCGACCTCGTCGCGGACGAAGCGCTGCGGGAGAAGCTGGAGGCCCGCATCCGCGAATCGCTCTCCGCGGTCGGAGGCAAGGCGTGGACGTCGTGAGCGCGCCCGCCACCCTGGACGTCGCGCGGATCCGGGAGGACTTCCCGATCCTGAAGGAGACGATCCACGGCAAGCCGCTGGTCTACCTCGACAGCGCCGCCTCGGCCCAGAAGCCGACGCCGGTGCTGGAGCGGCTGATAGAGGCCTACACGCGCGACTACGCCAACGTACACCGCGGCCTGCACACGCTCGCCAACCGCTCGACCGAGGCCTACGAGGGGGCGCGCGAGACCGTGCGCCGCTTCCTCAACGCACCGTCGACGGAGGAGGTGATCTTCACCCGCTCCTCCACCGAGGCGATCAACCTCGTGGCACAGACCTTCGGGCGCACGCGGATCGGCGAGGGCGACGAGATCGTCGTCACCGTCATGGAGCATCACTCCAACATCGTGCCCTGGCACTTCCTGCGCGAGCGGCAGGGCGCCGTCATCAAGTGGATCGGCCTCACCGAGGACGGCTCGCTCGACATGGAAGCCTACGAGGCGGCGCTGACCGAGCGAACCAAGATGGTCGCCATGGTGCACATGTCGAACGTCCTGGGCACGGTGAACCCGGTTGCCGAGATCTGCCGCATCGCCCGCGAACGGGGCATCCCGACCCTGATCGACGGGTCGCAGAGCGCGGTCCACGGCCCCGTCGACGTGCAGGCGATCGGCTGTGACTTCTTCGCCTTCACCGGCCACAAGCTCTACGGCCCCACCGGGATCGGCGTCCTCTACGGCCGCCGCGAACTCCTGGAGGCGATGCCGCCCTTCCTGGGCGGCGGCGAGATGATCGAGTCCGTCTCGCGCGACACGGTCGTCTATGCGGGTCTGCCCAACCGCTTCGAGGCGGGCACGCCGCCGATCGCGCAGGCCATCGGCCTGGGCGCCGCGGTCGAGTATGTCGAGGCGATCGGCTGGGACGCGATCACCGCCCACGAGGCCGACCTCACCGCCTACGCCCGCGAGCGGCTGCGCGGCGTCAACGCGCTCTCGCTCTACGGCGACGCTCCGAACCGCGGCGGCGTATTCGCGTTCAATCTCCAGGGGGCCCATCCCCACGACGTGTCGACCATCCTGGACCGCGAAGGTGTTGCGGTGCGGGCCGGACAGCATTGCACCGAGCCTTTGATGGACGCGCTCGGGATCAATGCCACCTGCCGGGCGTCTTTTGGCCTCTACAACACGCGAGCCGAAGTGGATCGACTTGCCGAGGCCATCGAGAAAGCCCATAGATTCTTCGTGTAAGGAGGTGACGATGGACAGCACCAAGGCCGGGTTCGCCGACAACACGACGCCGGAGCGCGCCACGGACGCCCCGTCCGAGCACCGCCCGCTGTCCGAGGATCGTCTGGCGCGCGATGCCGAGGCGGTCGGCGGCGGGCTCCCCGAGACCGAGGTCTTGGAGCCCGGCACCTCGGCGATCCCCGAGGAAGAGCTGGACCGGATCACGCAGGACATCATCGCCGCGCTCAAGACGGTGTACGACCCGGAAATCCCGGTCGATATCTACGAGCTCGGCCTCATCTACCGCGTCGACATCGAGGACGACCGCTCCATCCGCGTCGACATGACGCTGACGGCGCCCGGCTGCCCCGTCGCCGGCGAGATGCCGGGGTGGGTCGAGAACGCCATCGGCACGGTGGAGGGCGTCGGCGCGGTGCTGGTGAACATGGTGTTCGACCCGCCGTGGGACCCGTCGCGGATGTCGGACGAGGCCCGCGTCGCTCTCGATATGTTCTAATGTCGGGCGCCCCCGGTGGCGTCCACCGGGCGAAATGCCTACATTCCAATTCGACCCGTCAGGTTGAGGAGCCAGTATGTCCCGCCCGGCCATCATGACCATGTCCGACAATGCCGCCGACCGCGTGCGCGAAATCGTGGGACGCGCCGATCCGCCGATCGCGGGCCTACGCGTCGGGATCAAGAAAGGCGGTTGCGCGGGCATGGAGTACACCATGGACGCGGTCACCGACCCGGACCCCAAGGACGAGATCGTCGAGGCGTCCGGCGCCCGCGTCTTCGTCGACAAGGCGGCCGTGCTCTTCCTGCTCGGCTGCCGGATGGACTACGAGGTGACGAAGTTCCGCTCCGGCTTCACCTTCCAGAACCCCAACCAGGTTTCCGCCTGCGGTTGCGGCGAATCGGTCGAGCTGAAGGCTGCGGCCGAATAAGCGCACCACGCCGGGCTTCCCCGCACGGCAAAGCATCGACGCGAAAGGCCGGTCCCACCAGGACCGGCCTTTTCTCGTCGCGGCTCCCGCAGCGCGCGTCGCGGCGGGACCGCGCGCGCCGCCGGGGTCAATAGGCTTGCTTGGAGCGGAACCGGGCCTCGGGCGAGATCTCGCTCAGGACCTTGGATTCGTGCGCCTGCTCGGCGAGGCCGAGGCAGTGTTCGGCGATGCAGATGGCGCTCGTCGGGTCGTCGTCGCGGTGGAGGGCGGAGATGCCGCATGCCAGGATCAGCGCGGTCGCGGGCGCCTTCTCGTTCTGCTGGTCGACGGTGGACTTCACCGCCTCGGCGATCCGAGTGGTCTGGTGCAGGGCGCGGTCGGGGAAGACGACGGCGATCGCGAAGGGGGCGACGGCATAGACCGTTCCGAGACCCCCGAGCGCCTCGACCAGCGCCTGGCGGGTGCGGCGCATGACGCCCAGCGCCTCGGCCGACCGGGGCGCGAGCTCCGGCAGGCGCAGCGACAGGACGGCGATCGTATGCGGGGCGCGCTTCGCCGGAGCGCCCATCCAGATCCGCCGCGTGTCGCGCAGGAGCATCGGCCGTTCCGACTGGAACGGCGCCGCCTCGGCGGTGGCGGCGCGGTCGGACGCGGGCGGCCCGCCGGAATGACCATCGAGGCGCGGGCGGAGCGCCGTGCCGTCGAGCCTGGGCGTGTCGCCGTTACCGCCGCCGGTGCGGGCCGGCGGGTGGCCCGGCTCCTCGATGAGGGTCGGGCCGGAGACCATCAGCTCGCGCGAGACGTAGGCGGGGTGAGCGGTGGGGCCGGCGGCACCGTGGGCGATCGCCGAACCGGTCGCCGGTGTGGCGACAGCGACGGCGCGGTAGGCACTTTCGGCAGGTCGCTCGGCCACCATCGTGTCCCCGTCCGCCCCCGCTTCTACCCCTGCGCCGGCGAGGACCAGTTCACGCGACGGGGTGCCGGCATCGAGGCGGATGTGGGACAGATCGGGCAGGGCGATGGCGGCGAGGCTGGGCGCAGGCGCCGTGACCGCGTTCTCCATCTCCGCCTCGGCGGCGGCTTTCGGCGCCGCGGGCGCCCGGAAGGGCGCGGGCGAGGCTGTGAAGAGCACACGGCTGAACGCTGCGTCGACCTCGTCCGCCGCATCGTCGTCGTCGCCGTCGGCGAGCGCCGGCGCAGGCTGCGGCGCGGCCTTCGCGACGGCGGGCGACGGCGTCTCGGGCGCGGGTAGGGCGGCGCGGAACGGCGCTTCGGCCGCACAGGCACGCGCGCTGGGCGGCGCGCCGTCGGCGCACGGCGTCGCATCGGCTGCGGCCGGCGGATCGGCCTGCGGGTCCGCCGCGCCGAGCGCCTCGTCCTGCGGATCCGGCGCCGCTGCGCTGGAGTCCGGCTCGGCCGTGATCAGCTCGTCGGCGAGGGCGCGGGCGAGTTCTGCTTCGTAGGATGGGAGAGAGTGCGCCCCGCTGCGCGCGCTGGTGTGGCGGTCGGACGCGCTGTCCTGGAAATCATGCACCACGGCTCTGCCTCATGTTTTCTGGGACCGCGCGTGTCGTGCGGTCGCCACCAAACATTGCGGAGTGTGGTTAATGAACTCCTAATATCCACAGGCCCGACGTTAAGAAATCGGCAATATCTCGGGCTGGACATGCACCCGGTGGGGCGAGAGGCGGCCCCGGTCGGCGCCGCGACCGCCGTTCGACGGTCGCTGGTACAAGGCGGCTGTCAGCCGACCTGCTCGGTGGTGGACTTGCGGGCCGGCGTGACCTTGCGCGGCGTCAACGGCCGCAAGAGGAACGCCGGAACGTAGGGAGTGTCACGGAAGACGACGCGGTTCTCCTCCGGCTCGCGACCTTCGCCGCGACGTCCCTTGGAGCGGCGCGACCCGCGCTCGGACCGTGTCGCCTCGCCGTCGCTCCTGGCGGGCGCTTCGGCCCGGGGAGCAGGGGCGGGAGCGGAAGCAGGGGCGGAAGCCGGGGCCGCGGTCGTCTCCGGCGCGGGAGCGGCGGCGGCCTGCTCGGCGCGTCTCTCGCCACGACGGCGACCGCGGGACGGGCGCGGCGTCTCGTCCGCGGCGGCAGCGGCCGGAGCAGGAGTCGGGGCCGCCTTGGCGGGCGCGTCGTCCTCGAACCAGTCCACGCTGCGCTTCAACATCGACTCGATCGCGGCGACGAGCTTCTTGTCCTCGGGCGTCGAGATCGTGAAGGCCGAGCCGGAGCGACCCGCCCGGCCAGTGCGGCCGATACGGTGGACATAGTCCTCCGCATTATGCGGAACGTCGTAGTTGAAGACGTGGCTGACCTTCGGGATGTCGAGCCCGCGGGCGGCGACGTCCGATGCGACGAGAAGGGTGATCTTCTCCTGCTTGAAGGCCTCCAGCGTCAGCATGCGGGTGCGCTGATCCATGTCGCCATGCAGCGCGCCGACGGAGAAGCCGTGCCGCTCCAGCGAGCGGAACAACGTGCCGATGTCCCGCTTGCGGTTGCAGAAGATGATGCCGTTGGCCAGCTCCTTCTCGCCGCGGATGAGGCGACGGAGCGTGTCGCGCTTGTCCTTCGGGGTCGACCCGGAGCGTACGAAACGCTGCGTCACGGTCTCCGCGGCCGAGGACGTCGGCGACACCTCCACGCGGATCGGATCATTGAGGAAGCGGTCGACCAGGTTGGCGATCTCCTTCGGCATGGTGGCCGAGAAGAACAGCGTCTGGCGCTTGGCCGGCAGGATCTTGCAGACGCGCTCGATATCCGGGATGAAGCCCATGTCGAGCATGCGGTCCGCCTCGTCGACGACGAGGATCTCGACCTGCTGCAACAGGAGCTTGCCACGCTCCAGATGATCGAGCAGGCGGCCGGGGGTGGCGATCACGACGTCGGCGCCACGGTCGATCTTGCGGTTCTGCTCTTCGAAAGAGACACCACCGATGAGGAGGGCGACGGTGAGCTTGTGGTTGACGCCGTATTTCTCGAAGCTCTCCACCACCTGGGCGGCAAGCTCGCGGGTTGGTTCCAGGATGAGCGTGCGGGGCATCCGCGCGCGGGCCCGGCCCTTTTCAAGGAGCGACAACATCGGAAGGACGAACGAGGCGGTCTTGCCCGTTCCGGTCTGGGCCAGGCCCAGGACGTCCCTCTTCTCCAGCGCATGCGGAATCGCCGCCGCCTGGATGGGCGTCGGTTTGGTGTACCCGGCAGCCTCGACGGCGGAAAGCACCTTCGGGCTGAGACCGAGTTCGTTGAACATCGGATCAGAAATGGTTCAATTGTCTCATGGTTCGAGCGTCACGCCTGCGCAAAGCAGGACAAGACGCCAATGTCAATCGGCGGAAGCCGTGCTCATGGTAGGTAAACAATAAAGATGGCATGTCAATACGCAGGCCCTTGCGCTCCGAGACGAGTTCGGCGCGCATGGCAGAAATGCATCAAAACAAAAATGCAGGCTTATACGCGATGAACTTCGAAGACCGGGAACTCTACCGGACCGGACGCTCGACCAACTTCGGACACGCGGCGGTTGCGACCTCCGAACCGCTGGCCGTCCAGGCGGGCCTCGCCGTGCTGCGCCGCGGCGGCAACGCGGTCGACGCCGCCATCGCGACGGCCGCGGTCCTCACCGTCACCGAGCCGGTATCCAACGGCCTCGGCTCCGACGCCTTCGCCCTGGTGTGGGACGGGTCCGAGCTGCACGGCCTCAACGCCAGCGGCCGCGCCCCCGCCGCCTGGACGCCGCAGCACTTCGCGGGGGCCGCCAGCGTCCCCATCAACGGCTGGAACGCGGCCACCGTGCCGGGCGCCGTCTCGGCCTGGCGGGCGCTGTCGGACAAGTTCGGCGCGCTCTCGTTCGGCGATCTGCTGGTGGACGCCATCCGCATCGCCCGCGAGGGCTACGGCGTCGGGCCGATCACCGCCATCTCGTGGGCGAATCAGGTCGAGCGCTTCCGTGACAGCGCGTCCTGGCGCGAGACCTTCATGCCCGGCGGTGCGGCGCCCCGTGCCGGCGACCTCTTCAAGATGCCCGGCGCGGCCGACGCGCTGGAGCTGATCGCCGTCACCGGCGGCGACGCCTTCTATACCGGCGCCATCGCCGAGGAGATCGCCCGCCAGTCCAAGGCCGAGGGCGGGGCGATGACCATGGACGACCTCGCCGCCCACACGGCCGACTGGGTCGATCCCATCAAGATGGACGCCTTCGGGGTCACCACGCAGGAGATCCCGCCGAACGGGCAGGGGATCACCGCACTCATCGCGCTCGGCCTGCTCGACCGGCTGGACCTCGGCGACGACCCGGACAGCGCACGCGCTCTGCATCTGGAGATCGAGGCGGTGAAGCTGGCGATGGCCGACACCGCCCTCCACGTCGCCGATCTTGAGCACATGAAGATCAGCGCCGCCGACCTCCTCGATCCCGCCTACCTCGACGAGCGGGTGAAGCTGATCGACCCGTACAAGGCGCAGGAGCCCGGCCCGGGCATCCACCTTCCCGGCGGCACCATCTTGCTGACGACGGCGGACCGGGACGGGATGATGGTCTCCTTCATCCAGTCCAACTACATGGGCTTCGGCTCGGGCTGCGTGGTCGGCAAGTTCGGCGTCTCGATGCAGAACCGCGGCGCGGGCTTCTCGCTGGATCCGGCGAGCCCCAA
Source organism: Acuticoccus sp. I52.16.1 (assembly GCF_022865125.1). NCBI lineage: Bacteria > Pseudomonadati > Pseudomonadota > Alphaproteobacteria > Hyphomicrobiales > Amorphaceae > Acuticoccus > Acuticoccus sp. I52.16.1. The sequence goes on from NZ_CP094828.1 coordinate 5,036,249, forward strand.
CGTCGTCGCGCCCGGCAAGCGGCCGTTCCACACCATCATCCCCGGCTTCGTGACGAAGGGCGCCGGACCCTTGATGGCGTTCGGCATGATGGGCGGGCCGATCCAGGCGCAGGGGCACGCGCAGCTCGTCACGCGCATGGTGCGGTTCGGCCAGCCGGTGCAGGCGGCGATCGACGCACCGCGCTTCCGCATCCTCTCCGGCCGCTCGATCGCCATCGAGCGCCACATCGGCGAGGCGACGATGGAGACGCTGGCCGCGATGGGCCACGTCATCCAGAACGACGCGCCGGGCGTGGCGTTCGGGTTCGGCGGGGCACAGGCGATCATGCGCCACGGCGACCTCTACGCCGCCGGCTCCGACACCCGCAAGGACGGTTACGCCGGCGTCCTGTGACGCCTTGCGAGGCGAGGGCGGTCCCCCGCGCCTCGCCCCATCGCCTCGCCCCGTCGCCGGGCGGCGCCGGCGGCGTCGTCACGCCGGTGTGTGCAAGAGTGTTGGCCCGGCCGATGTTCGCGGCCGGCGCCGCGCGCTACCCCTCTTCCCATCGCGAATTGAGGGATACGACATGCGGTTCGTTCTCGGCGCCGTCCTGGCGCTCGGCCTCGCCGGCATGGTTCAGGCACAGGACACTCGAAGCGCCACACCCGAAACGATGACGCTCGCCTTCATCGAAGCCTACAAGGCGCGCGACCTCGCCGCGATTTTGCCGCTGATGAACGACAACAACCGCGCGTATCTGACGAAGGTCGCCGCACGGGGCGAGGACCATCCGACGTATCGCGACATCTTCACAGGCTGGCGGGCGGAGGCGGTGGACGCCGCGACCGGCCCCACCGGCGACACGCGCTACCGGCCCGGCGGCGAGGCGATGGTGCCGATCGGCGCGGCGGGGGACGAGGTCTTCGTCGTCGCCTTCACGCGGGCCGGCGACGTGTGGGGCATCGAGGATGTCCTCGGCCCCGACGCACAGGACTTCGAGGCGCTCCCAACGCGGCCATGATCGGGGGCCGGTCGGCTGGGCGTCAGGCGCCCGGCGGGACGTTACGGTGAATCAGCCGGTCCAGTAGCGGGCGGCGCGGCGGATGCGCCGGCTCGCCGCTGGCGACGGCGGCGACGATGCTGGTGAAGAGCGGCAGCCCGTCGGTCGGCCCGAGCAGTGCCTCCACCGCGTTTTCCGGATGCGGCATCATGCCGAGCACATTGCCCTGCTCGTTGAGGATCCCGGCGATGTCCTCGGCGGAGCCGTTCGGATTGTCGACATAGCGCAGCACGACGCGGCCCTCGCCCTCCAGCCGCTCGATCGTCTCCTCGTCGGCCCGGTAGTTGCCGTCATGGTGGGCCGTGGGGAAGGTCACCGTCGCGCCGCGCTCGTAGTCGCCGGTGAAGGCGCAAGTCTGCTCGACCTTCAGCCGTACCGGCCTGCACACGAAGGTGAGGCCCGCATTGCGCATCAGCGCCCCCGGAAGGAGGCGCGCCTCGGTCAGCACCTGGAAGCCGTTGCACACACCCAGCACATAGCCGCCACGCTCGGCATGGGCGGCGACGGCGCGCATCACCGGCGAGCGGGCCGCGATCGCCCCGGCACGCAGATAGTCGCCATGCGCGAAGCCGCCGGGGACCATCACGAGGTCGACCGGGGGCAGCTCGCTGTCGCCGTGCCACACCATCACCGGGGTCTCGCCGCCGGCAAGGCGGATGGCACGGGCGGCGTCCGCCTCGCGGTTGGACCCCGGAAAGACGACGATCGCCGACTTCATGACAGGATCGCGATGTCGTAACGCTCGACCACCGTGTTGGCGAGCAGAGCTTCGCACATGCGGCCGACCTCCTCGCGCGCGGCGGTCGCGTCGGTCGCGGCGAGGTCGAGGTCGATCACCTTGCCTTGGCGGGCGGAGTGGACGCCCGAGAAGCCGAGGCCGGAGAGCGCGCCCTCGATGGCCTTGCCCTGCGGGTCGAGCACGCCGGGCTTCAGGGTGATGGTGACGCGAGCTTTCATGGGTGTTCGTGTCCGGGCGCGTGGGCGTTATGCGCCACACCTACGTCGCCCGCGCCGCGCTTTCAATCGCGGGGCTGGGAAAACCGGGAGCGATCCGCAACTGGGCGCCGCCGCCGACATGAGCCGGCCCGCTCAGGTGGAGACCGGGCTGCGGGCGTCGGCGATGAGTTTGCCGCCGATCGCCACGAAGGCCACGCCGGCGATCCGCTCGATCCGGTGGCGCGCGCCGGCGAAGCGCTGGATCACCGGCGGCGAGGCCATGAAGAGGCTCACCAGCGTGTACCAGACGAGCGTCGTCACGCCGACCAGCACCACCATCAGCGCCATCGTCGCCGCATGAGTCTGCGGCGTGATCGCCGTGGCAAAGACGGACGCGAAGAGGACGATGGCCTTGGGATTGGTGAGGTTCACCAGGAGCCCTCCGAGGACCGCGCGGCGGGCGCCGATGGGGGCGGGGGCGGGGGCGTCGCCGATGTCGAGCTGGTCAGGTGGCGTGCGGACGAGCCTGACGCCGAGATAGACGAGGTAGGCCCCGCCCAGCACCCGCACGACGATCGTCAGCCACTCGACCTGCGCCAGCAGCGCCGAGAGGCCGAAGATCGACAGGGCCGCGTAGGTGACGAGGCCGATCGTCGTGCCGAGGGCTGTGAAGATCCCCGCCCGCGCGCCGCGCGTCATGGCCACGCGCACCACCGCGACGAAGTCCGGCCCCGGCAGGACGAGGGCCGGGACGAAGACGGCGAAGACGCTGACGAGCGGGACGATTTCGACCATCTTTCACCCGGTGGTGGCGCCGGCAAGGCAGGCGGTCGAGCCCTCGCGGGGGCTCGACGGCCGGCCCGGTCTACTGCACGAGTGTGGGACCCGAGACGGTCGGCCGCTCCTGCTCGGGCATGATGCCGAGACGCTGAGCGACTTCCTGGTAGGCCTCGAGGAGGCCGCCGAGGTCGCGCCGGAAGCGGTCCTTGTCCATCTTCTCGTTGGTCTTGGTGTCCCACAGGCGGCACGAATCGGGGCTGATCTCGTCAGCCACGACGACGCGCATCATGTCGTTCTCCCACAAGCGCCCGCACTCGATCTTGAAGTCGACCAGGCGAATGCCGACGCCGAGGAAGAGGCCGGCGAGGAAGTCGTTCACGCGCACGGCGAGCGCCATGATATCGTCGAGTTCCTGGGGGGTGGCCCAGCCGAAGGCGGTGATGTGCTCCTCGGTCACCAGCGGATCGTCCAGCTCGTCGTTCTTGTAATAGAACTCGATGATCGAGCGGGGCAGCTGCGTGCCTTCCTCCAGCCCGAGCCGCTTGGCGAGCGAGCCGGCGGCGACGTTGCGCACCACCACTTCGAGCGGGATGATCTCGACCTCGCGGATAAGTTGCTCGCGCATGTTGAGCCGACGGATGAAGTGCGTCGGAATCCCCATGTCGTTGAGGTGACCGAAGATATGCTCGGAGATGCGGTTGTTCAGCACCCCCTTGCCGTCGATCACGGAGTGTTTCTTGGCGTTGTAGGCGGTCGCGTCATCCTTGAAGTGCTGGATGAGGGTGCCGGGCTCCGGCCCCTCATAGAGGATTTTGGCTTTACCTTCGTAGATGCGGCGGCGTCGGCTCATGGGGATGTACCGGTGGGGGTTGGGCGGTTTCATCGTGTACGCTGAACGTCAAGTTTATGCGAAAAGGCGTTAACATTCCGAGCGCCCGAAGTGGTCGCATCGCGCACGCCGACACCGCGGATGCGCCGCGACGGTACTCCATCCCGCTCCAAGCCTCAATGGACGTATGGCATCCCGGCGTTGACACTGGCGGTTAACCCGATAGAGCCAAGACCCGCGGCCAAGGAGAGGACAATGACGCAGTTCGAGGAACGGGAACGGGCATACGAGGCGCGCTTCGCGCACGACGAGGAGCTGCGCTTCAAGTCGCTGGCGCGCCGCAACAAGCTGTTGGGCAAGTGGGCGGCCGAGAAGCTGGGCCGAACCGGCGAGGCGGCCGACGCCTATGCCAAGGAGGTGGTCCGCTCCGACTTCGCCGAGCCGGGCGACGAGGACGTCTTCCGCAAGGTGCGGGGCGACTTCAACTCCGCCGGAGTCGAGATGTCGGACGAAGAGATTCGCCTGAAGATGCGTGAGCTTCTGGTCGAGGCGGCCGAGCAGCTCTCGTGACCCGGCCGGCGGCCTGAGCCGCCGGCGCGGGGGCGGGCGCGGGCCCCAAAGGCGCGGGGCGCGGCACGGCGCCCCCGGCTCGGGCCCGGGACTGCGATGCTACTGGGCGTCCGGGGCCGGCGGCGTCTCCGCAGTCCCCTGGATGGAGCCGGTCGACGGCATCGGACCGTCGAGCTGACGGTCGTCTTCGGCGAAGACGTAGAAGTAGGCGCCGATCGCAAGCAGCGCGGCGATGGTCGTGCTGGCGATCAAGACGACGAACGTGCGCCGTCCGAACTCGCCTTGGCGCGCGTCCTGCGCATCGCGATCAATAGCCATTGGTCCACTCACTTTGTCATAAACTCAGGGGCGATGCGCGCCGGCGACTCCGGCGAGATGTTGCGCATCGGTGAATCCAAACGATCGAAGGCGGGCTCGAGTGGCAGTGCGGATTGTCGCACCCTGTGGCCTCTTCAACACGGCCGCCGCCCAATCAATCCTCTGCTTATGGCGCGGGGCGGCATCACGCTTCCATCGGGCGAGGGAGCCGGTCATGGTTGCCTCAATGCCAGCTGGAGGGTGTGGAGTGCGCGCTGTTATTAGTGCGGTTTTGGCTTTGATCGCGGTCCCGGCCATGGCGGCGGATCCGCTGCCGGAAACCGTCGCGGTCCCCGATTCCGTCCAATATCGTGACATCACGATCGACATCGGCGCCGGCGTCGGCATGGAGCCGGTGTTTCCCTCCTCCAAGCGCTACGGGCCGACAGGGTGGCCGCTGATCGCGCTGCAGTACCTGCGCCTGCCCTATTTCGGCGAGGTCGTGACGGAGGACAAGAAGCTCGCCGCCTTCTCGCTCTTCCCGTCGATCAACTTCGTCGGTGAGCGCAAGGAGGACGACGCCAACTACCTCGAAGGCATCGGCGACACCGACTTCGCGTTCGAACTCGGTGCGGGTGCGGCCTTCCGCTACGGCTTCCTGCGGGCCTTCGGCGCCGTGCGCTACGGCGTGACGGGCCACAACGGCATCGTCGGCGAGGCGGGGGTGGACGTCATCCTGCAACCGATGGAGCGCCTGGAAGTGGCCTTCGGTCCGCGCATCTCCGCCGCCAACGGCGAGTACATGGACTACTACTTCTCCGTCCCCAACAGCGCCGTCGTGCTCCAGCCCTACGAGGCGAACGGCGGCTTCAAGGACGTCGGCATCGCCGCCACCGCCTCCTACGCGCTGACCGAGAAGTGGCGTGTCCACGGCCGCCTGAAATACACCCACTTCATCGGCGAGGCGCTGGACAGCCCCATCGTCGACGCCGGCAACGACCAGGAATTCAGCGTCGGCATCGGCCTGACCTACCGCTTCACGCTCGACCTTTATTGACGCCGGAGCGGCCGTCACGCGCGCATCCACGAGGCGGCGGCCCACGGGCCGGCCGCCTTTTTCGTGCCTCAAGCCTGCGGCGGGGTGGCGGTTCCGGCCTTCTCGGCCGCGACCTGGCGGATCGCCGTCACCAGCACGTCCGCCGGTTGCGCGCCCGACACCGCATACTTGTTCTCGAGGATGAAGCACGGCACGCCCTGCACGCCGATCGCCTGGGCGTGGACGATTTCGGCCTCGGTCTCCGCAAGGTCGGCGTCGCTTGCCAGCAGCCGCTCGATCATCGCCGGATCGAGGCCGGCATCGGCCGCCGCGGCGACCAGGACGGCGGGGTCGGTCAGGTTGGCACCTTCGACGAAATAGAGCTGGAAGAGGCGCTCCACCAGCGCGTCCTGCTGCCCCTCGATCGCCGCCCAGCGAATCAGACGGTGCGCGTTCAAGGTGTTGGGCGAGCGGGTGATCTTCTCGAACGCGAAGGGGATCTCCTCCTCGTCGCCCGCGGCGCGGATCCGCTCGTAGATCTTCGCCGCCTGCTCCGGCCCGCCGAACTTCTCGGTCAGGTACTGCTGGCGGTCCTTGCCGTCGGACGGGAGGGTCGGATCGAGCTGATAGGGGCGCCAGACCACGCGCACCGTAATGTCGTCGATCTCGGCGAGCGCCTTTTCCAGGCGGCGCTTGCCGATGAAGCACCACGGGCACATGACGTCGGACACGACGTCGATGTGCAGGGGCTCGATGGCGCTGGTATCGAGTATCGTCATGGGTTGACCCACCAGGTCTCGAGTTCGAATCCGTAGAGGCTCTGAACCTCCGGATGTCCCAGGCGCGAGGCGTAGGCCACCCACTGCGCCGGCGTATGATAGAGCGGAATGACATATAGGCCCGACAGCAGAACGCGGTCGAGCGCGCGCACCGCGTCGACGAAGGCCTCACGCGATTGTGCGGCCAGCATCGCCTCGATCATCGCGTCGATCGCCGCCGACCGGGCGCCGGCGAAGTTGAACGAACCTTCCAGTCCCGCCGCCTCCCGGGACCAGCGGTTCACCTGCTCGTTGCCGGGTGAGAGGGACGCCGGCCAGTAGAAGCGGATCATGTCGAAATCGAACGACAGGAGACGGGCGTTGTACTGCGTGGAATCGACATAGCGGACCTGCATGTCGATGCCGATCGGGCGCACCAGCCGCTGGAAGGCGAGGGCCAGACGCTCGTCGTCGCGCGTGGCCACCAGCACCTCGAACGTGAACGGCTCGCCGGCCTCGTCGACGAGGCGCCGGTCGCGGATCTCCCAGCCGGCGGCGGCGAAGTAGCGCAGCGCCTCGCGCACGGCGGTGCGGTCTCTGCCCGAGCCGTCGAGCGTCGGCGGTGCCCAGCCGCCGTCCATCAAGCCCGGCAGCACGGCGCCGGGGTAGGGGGCGAGGAGGGCCTGTTCGCCGGGGCTGGCGGGGTGGCCGGGGGCGGCGAGCTCGGAGGCGGTGAAGTAGCTGTCGGTCCGGGCGAGCTGGCCGGAGAAGAGATTGGCGTTGATCCAGGGGAAGTCGAACAGGAGGTTCATCGCCGCGCGCACGTCGATGTCGTCAAACGGCGGGCGGCGGGTGTTGAAGACGAAGGCGTACATGCCGCGCGGGATACCGAGCGGGATCACCTCGCGCACCGCCCGTCCGTCGCTCATGGCGGGGAAGGTATAGCCCGTCGTCCAGCGCCCGGCGTCGCCTTCCTGGTGGAAGTCGGTGTCGCCGGCCTTGAAGGCCTCGAACATCGCCGTCTCGTCGCGGAAGAAGCGGAACACGATCTCGTCGAAATTGTAGCGCCCGGCGTTCAACGCGTGGGTCTCGCCCCAATAATCCGGGTCGCGCACGAACGTCAGGTCGCGGCCGGGATTGACGGCGCCCACCACGTAGGGCCCGGTGCCGATGGGCGGGGTGAAGGTCGTCTTGCCGAACGCCGCAACGTCGGTCGCGTGTTTCGGCAGGATCGGCATCAGGCCCAGGATCAGCGGCAGTTCGCGGTCGTTCGCGGCGGGGAAGTGGAAGGTCACGGTCCGCGCGTCCGGCGTCTCCACCGCTTCCACCTTGCCGTAGTACTGGCGCATGTAGGGCCGGCCCTCGGCGCGCAGGAGCTCGTAGGTGAAGACGACGTCCTCGGCGCTCAGCGGGTGCCCGTCCGAGAAGGCGGCGCGTTCGTCGATCGTGAAGGTGACCGAGCTGCGGTCCGGCGGGACGGAGACGTCCGACGCGAGGAAACCATAGAGCGAGAAGGGCTCGCTGGCGTTGCGCTCCAGCAGGCTCTCGTAGACGAGGTTGCCGAAGGTCGCGTCCCGCAGGCCGGGCGCGTAGGCCCCGCGCGGGATCAGGACGTTCAGATTGTCGAACGTGCCGAGCACGGAGAAGATCGCACGGCCGCCGCGCGGCGCGTCCGGATCGGCGTAGGGGAGCGGCTCGCCCCGCTCCAGCGCCACATCGCCGTGCATGGCGAGGCCGTAGTCCGCGGCGGCGGGCGTCGCGGCCAGCGCGGCGGCGAAGGCCACCAGGCCGAGGGCGCGCACAATCCGTCGTTCCATCGCCGTTTCCTTGAGCATTTGCGGTGAGACAGTCGAGGCGCGGGGCCCTGGTTCAGAAAGACGCAACAATTTTATTGGGCGATTGGCCACACGTTCTAGCCATTTTAATGCTCTCGGTCTAAGCCTTCCCACGAAAGCGCTTCACGGCCAATGGGCTGAAAGCCGCGGCCGACCCATGCTGAGTACGGGGGAAAACTTCATGCGTTTGACAAAATTGGTGGCGGCGCTGGGTCTGTCGATCGGGCTGGCCGTCCCCGCGATTCCGGCAAGCGCACAGGACGCTCAGGACGAAAATGCCTGGGTCAAGATCTGCAACAAGGACACGCAGGCCAACAAGGAGCTGTGCCTGATCACGCAGGAGCTGCGCACGCAGAACGGCCAGTTCCTCGCCTCCGCCGCGATTCGCGAGTTCGACGGCGAATCGCGCCGCAGCCTGCTGCTGTCGGTGCCGGTGGGCATGCTGATCCAGCCCGGCGTCCAGATTCAGATCGACGGGTCGCAGCCGGAACAGGCGCCCTATCAGATCTGCTTCCCGAACGCCTGTTATGCCGAGAAGACCATCGACGACGGTTTCATCTCGCGGCTGAAGCGCGGCGGCAAGATGGCGGTCAACACGATCAACCGTCAGGGCAAGCAGGTCCGCTTCGACATGACGCTGATCGGCTTCACCGCCGCCTACGACGGCGCCGGCATCGACCCGCAGGCGCTGCAACAGAAGCAGACGGACCTGCAGTCCGCGCTGGAGAAGAAGGCGCAGGAGGCCCGTGACCGGCTTCTCGCGGCCCAGCAGGACGCCGTCGAGAAGGCGGACTGATTGCCGGTGGCGTGCGGGCGGCCGGCGTGAGACCGGCGGTCCGGCCCGATGGTGATGGAGACGATGGCCGGCCCCGACGACGGGTCGGTACGGGCGAAGGTCGGCTCGGCGGGCGGACGGTGAAGCAACCGGCCGGCCGGCGGCGTTTCGCCCCTGCAATCGGGTCGCGAGGGCGCGGTTGCGGGACACGGGACAATTGAGGCATGAATCCCAATCGAGAGGGGATCGCTTGATGCGTTTTGCTATACTTGCCGCTGTGTCGGCTCTCGCGACCGCGGCGCTGCTGCCCGCCGGCGCGGCTCAGGCGCAGTCGTCCGAGGACCCGAACTGGATGAAGGTCTGCACCCAGGACCCCCGGGTGAAGAAGGACATCTGCCTGGTCACGCAGGAGCTGCGCACCGGGGGCGGGCAGGTGCTCGCCTCGGCCGCCGTGCGCGGTTTCCGCGGCGAACAGCGCCGCAGCCTGCTGATCGCGGTGCCGACCGGCATGGTGATCGAGCCGGGCGTCCAGATCCAGGTCGACGGTGGGGACGCGCAGAAGGCGGAATATCAGGTCTGCCTGGAGACCGCGTGCTGGGCCGAGCGGGCGGTGAGCGACGCCTTCATCGACAGCATGAAGAACGGCTCGACCATGCGCCTCACCGCCTACAATCGCGAGGGCAAGCAGGTCCCGTTCGACATGAGCCTCGCCGGCTTCACCACCGCCTACGACGGCGAGGCTCTGTCACCGGACAAGATCGCCGACATCACCAAGCAGCGCCAGGAGAAGCTGGAGCAGAGCCAGGAAGATTTCGCCGCCCGCCTGCGTGCCGCTCAGCGTGAGGCGCTGTCCGGCACGGGCACCGGCAACTAGGACCACATCGCCGCGGGGCGCTTGCGCCTCGCGCGCGCGGCGCGTAGTGCCGCCCAGCCGGTGCCGGGACGCCCGCGCTCGTGCGCCCAGGCGCGGCACAAAAACGACGAGAGCCGCCTGCGCTGACGCGGGCGGCTCTCGTCGTTTCGATGGGCGGTGCGCGCCCGCCGGGGCCCCGGAGGGCCGGCGGTTCCGCGGGCGGTCAGTGGAACTGGTCGAGGCGGGCGCAGTAGTTGCCGTCGCGACGGTCGAACATGTCGCTCACCTGGGGGTGGCGGACGGGCTCGCCGGTGTCGTCGGCCAGCAGGTTCTGCTCGGAGACGTAGGCGATATATTCGGTGTCGTCGTTCTCGGCGAAGAGGTGGTAGAACGGCTGATCGCGACGGGGGCGGATATCCTCGGGGATCGCCTCCCACCACTCCTCGGTATTGGAGAAGGTGGGATCGACATCGAAGATCACGCCCCGGAACGAGAACACCCGGTGGCGAACGACCTGACCCAGCTGAAACTTTGCCGTCCGAACTTTATCCATCGCCAAGCTCACATCACTACAATCTGCGGTTAATTCAGGCACTTCGGCCGTCCGCGTGCGGGCGGGTTCCAGCTCCACGTAAGGTCCACAAGCTAGGCTGCCCGTGTCGCCCCGATGCGGGTGAAGTGGCCTCAGCGCGAATGGACCGTCGCCGGTAGCCGCCGGCTCGGCCGCCGCGCTGAAGCGGGGTGCGAGCGCACGCGGCGGTGCGTTTCGTCGACCCCATCCCCGTCCAAGCGATATGAGCACGCCACACGTTGCAAACAACAACGTTCGTACCGACTAACCGTTCATTCCTCCGCACGACCCGACAAGGGCGCCGCTGCGAAGAAAACTACCGGTAAACGGTGGGGCAGGGGCGTGCAAGTGCGCCTCCCTCACGTTTCGTCACGCCATCCCCGCACGCTGGGACAAACGGTTAACTGGATGCATCCGCATCGAGCAGCGTTTTAACGCCCAACGGCCGCGCCTTGGAACGGGCCCACTTGCGGTGCGTCCACATCCACTGCTCCGGATTTGCCCGGATCCAAGTCTCGAACGCGTCGTGCAGCCGCTGCGTCGCCACCTGGACGTCGCGGTTGCGGTCCTCGGTGTGCGGCACGTCGATGATCTGGCACACGGTGCGAAAGTGCACCCCCCCTTCGCGAACCACCGCGCCGGCGACCAGCGGCCTCCCGGAGAGGCGCGCCAGCATCGCCGGCAGCGGCGTCGCGAAGGCTGGCTGGCCGAAGAATTCCACTTCGATCCCGCGCTTTTCGCGCAGATCGGCGACGATGCCGACCGCAGCGCCCTGCCGCACGAGGCCCACCAGCCGGGTCCCCAGATCGCCGCCTTTGCCGAAGAGGCCGGCAGGGTAGACCGGCTCGCGCAGGCGTCGCAGGTACCCGTCGGCAAGGGGGTTGTGGAGCGCCTGATAGACCCCCGCCAGCGACTTGCCGCCCCGATGCGCGACCGCCCCCGCGACCTCCCAATTGCCGAGGTGCGCGGTCGCCACCACGCACCCGTCACGGCAACGGTCGACCAATTCGTCGAACCCGTCCGGCAGGGTGATCCGGCTGTCGTCGGCCAGGATCGTGTCTATCTGAAATGCCTCGCCGGCGACGCGTCCCAGCTGGCGCCACATGCCCCGCGCGATGCGGTCGCGCTCGGGCTCGGACAGCTCCGGCATCGCCAGCGCCATGTGCTCCTTGGCCCGCTCGTGGCGGCTCATCAAGGGCATCAGCGCGCCCATGACCCGCCCCATCGTCCAGGAGGCGGCGTCCACCGGCACGTTGCGCAGGATCCCGCCCAGGACGCGCAGGAGCGCATATTCGGCCACATGCTGCGGCTTGACGCGTTTATTCGCCATGGTCGCGGATCACAGGGCGCGGGTCACGGGTTGGGTCCTTCGTTGATCCCGGCGGGGCCGGAGAGGGGGCGCCGACATGCCGAACACCGGCGGGCAGCGCGCCCCGTTTGGCAAGGGGATGCCCGCCCGCGCCGCAATTGTCCACAACCGAGGCGCCGGCGCGGGCGCACCGGGCGGCGGCCATGCGCAGGGCGCAACGGCGGCATAGGGCGCGGCGGGATGGTCGCGCAGCGCGCAAGCGGTTAAGTGCCACTGCCACGACACCCCAACCGGCCGGAGTCCCGCTTGAGCGAGGTCCTCTCCCTCACCACCCCGTTCTTCGGGCTGATCTTTCTCGGCTTCCTCGTCGGACGGATCGCCAAGAAGCCCTCCGGCGGCCTGGTGTGGATGAACATCTTCATCGTCTACGTCGCGTTGCCGTCGCTGTTCTTCCAGTACCTGTCGCGCATGCCGGTGGATGAATTGGGGGACGTCGTCTACGTCATGGCCGCGGCGGGGGCGACCTGGCTGGTGCTGATCTTCTGCTTCACCCTGGCGATGATCCGCACCCGCGGCGACCTCGCCTATTCCACCGTCCTCGCGTTGATCGGCGGCTACTCCAACAACGGCTACCTGGGGCCGGGCCTGGCGCTGGTCGCCATCGGGGCGGCGGCGACGGTGCCGGTGGCGCTCATCTTCTCGTTCGAGAGTACGATGTTCTTCGTCATGACGCCGGTGATGATGGCGATCGCCGGATCCACCCAGGGGACGGTGCTACAGCAGATCGGGCGCATCCTGACGCGGATCTTCACCCACCCGTTCATCCTGGCGGTCATCGCGGGGGTGACCGCGGCGATCTTCCGCTTCGAGCCGCCCGACAGCATCGATCGCCTGCTGACGATGCTCACCAACTCCGCCGCCCCGTGCGCGCTCTTTGCCATGGGAGTGACGGTGGCGTTGCAGCCGATGCCGTCCGGCCGCTCGGTGGCGGACATCTCGGTCTTCGTCGCCATCAAGCTGATCGTCCACCCGCTGGCGGCCTATCTCGTGCTGAGCGCGATGGGCGCGCCCTCGCTCTGGCTGATGAGCGCGGTGCTGCTGGCCGCGCTCCCGACCGCCACCAACGTCTTCATCCTGGCGACCCAATACGGGGTCGGCAAGGAGGAGGCGTCGAACGCGATCCTCGTCGGCACCACGCTGGCGGCGCTGACGGTGACGGGCGTCCTCTACGTGATCCGCTCCGGGATCCTCTGAGCGGTCAGGACGTGCCGAGGCCGAAGCGCATCATCGCCCGGCGCAGCGGTGCGATGCCGCGCGCGGCCGAGAGCGTCACCGCGCGCGCCGTGCTGGGGACGAACGCGCCGGTCAGCAGCGAACGGTTGAGGAGGTCGACGCTCGCGGTGCGCAACGTGACGTCGCCGCGCCGGCGGGCGTTGTAGCGCTCGGGGACGGCGGCGAGGTCGCGGTCGGCCGACGCCTGGCGCAACAGCGCCTGCAGCGTCGCGAGATCGCGGAAGCCGAGGTTGAGACCCTGCGCGCCGATCGGCGGGAAACGGTGCCCGGCCTCGCCGACCAGGACGACGCGCCCGGCCCCCATCGTCGGCGCCACGTGCCCCTCCATCGCGATGACGCCGCGCGGACCGTCGATCGCCATGCGGCCGAGGATCGCGTGGCAGCGCTTCTCGATCTCGCGGGCGAGGGGGCCGGGGTCCATCGCCGCCCGGCGCTCCGCCTCTTCCGGACGCGCCACCCATACCAGCGAGGAGCGCTCGCCCTTCAGGGGGACCAGCGTGAACGGACCGGCGGGGGTATGGAACTCGACCGAGACGTCGCCGTGCGGGCGCTCGTGGGCGAGGGTGGTGACGAACGCGCTCTGGCGGTAGGACCAGCGGCGCACGCTCATGCCGGCCGCCTCGCGCACGAACGAATCGGCGCCGTCCGCCGCGACGACGAGGGCCGCGCGCACCACCTCGCCGCCGGCGTGGATCGTCGCGCCGGCGCCGCCGGTCCCCTCGATATGGTCCGCCAGCGCGTCGATGCGCCGGATGCCGCGCACCGCCAGACGCGCGGCGAGGGCGCCGTTCAGCGCGTCGTTGGTGATGTTGTAGCCGAACGGATCCGGGCCCAGCTCGTGCGCGTCGAAGGCCACCTCGGGCGCGCGGGGCAGGTAGCCGGTCTGGTCGATCATGCGGATGGTGTTGAGCGGGGCGGCCTCCGCGGCGACGCCTTCCCACACGCCGTGCTCGTCGAGCAGGGCCACGGAGGGCATCATCAATGCCGAGGTCCGCGGGTCGTGGCCGCGCGCGGGGGCGACGAGCGCGACGGAGAACCCCGCGTCGGCGACCACGAGCGCCGCCAGTGCCCCGACCGGCCCGGCGCCGACGACCGCGACGTCGACCGTTCGGCTGGCGGAGACTTGGGGAGCGGGGTGGGCGCTGTCCATCACGTGATGTCCTTGATCGTCGGCATCGCTGTATCTAACGTCCCTGGCACGACTTCGGAGAGGAAAGATGACGCACGCCATATTGTTGGACGAACCCGGCGGGCCGGAGGTTCTCCAATGGCGCCAGATCGCCGATCCCGTCGCGGGGGAGGGCGAGCTCGTCGTGCGGCACACCGCCATCGGCCTCAACTTTCTCGACACCTATTTTCGCACGGGCCTCTACAAGGCGCCACAGGGTTATCCGCTGATCGTCGGCAGCGAGGCCGCCGGCGTCGTCGAGGCGGTCGGTCCGGGGGTCGACGACTTCGCCGTCGGGGACCGGATCGCCTACGGCTTCGCCCTCGGCGCCTATGCCGAGCGACGCACGCTCCCCGCCGCCTCCGCGCTCAAAATCCCCGACGGTGTGACCGACGAGGTCGCCGCGGCGATGATGCTGAAGGGCATGACCGCGCGCTACCTGCTGACCGAGACCTACAAGGTCGACCCGTCGACGACGCTTCTCTTCCACGCGGCGGCCGGCGGCGTCGGGTCGATCGCGGGGCAATGGGCCAAGGCGATCGGCGCGACGTCGATCGGCACCGTCGGCTCGGCGGCCAAGGCCGAGCTCGCCAAGGCGCACGGCTACACCCACGTCATCAACTACGCCGAGGAAGACTTTGTCGCCCGCGTCAAGGAGATCACCGGCGGCAAGGGCTGCGACGTGGTCTACGATTCGGTCGGCCGCGACACCTTCCCCGGCTCGCTCAAATGCCTGCGCCCGCTGGGCCTCTACGCCCTCTTCGGCCAATCCTCCGGCCCGGTCGACGACTTCAAGCTCGCCGACCTCGCCGGCAAGTCGCTGTTCGCGACACGGCCGGGGCTGGCGGTCTATGTCGGCACCCGCGAGCGGCTGGTCGCCAACGCCGCGGACGTCTTCGAGATGGTGCGCGGCGGCAAGGTGACGATCCCCGTGGAGCAGACCTTCGCGCTCGAGGACGCGGCGGAGGCGCACCGGGCGCTGGAAGGGCGGCGCACCACCGGCTCGAGCGTGCTGATCCCGTGAGTAGCACCGCCACGTCCGATCAGAGTATCGAGGCCACCGTCGCCGCCGCGCAGGGCGAGGCGGTCGCCTTCCTGCAAGCGCTCATCCAACGCCCCACCGAGAACCCGCCGGGCGAGACCGCCGAGGCGATGGAGTGGGTCGCCGCGACGCTGGAGATGCGGGGCTGGGAAGTGGAGCGCCACCCGGTCCCCAACCCGTTCGCCCGGCACTACGGCCGCAGCGAGATCACCAACGTCGTCGTGCGCCGCACCTTCGGTTCCGGCGCGGGGCCGACGATCGCGCTCGCCGCTCCGCTCGACACGCTCCCCGTCGGCACCGGCTGGCACCGCGACCCCTTCGGCGCCGAGATCAAAGACGGGCTCGTGCACGGCCGCGGCGCCCGCGATTCGAAGGCCGACCTCGCCGCATACGTCTTCGCCCTGGCCGCGCTGGACGGGCGAGAGGGGCTCTCCGGCACGGTCGAGCTGCATATTACCTGCGACGAGGAGACCGGCGGGTTCCTCGGCCCCGCTTTCCTGCTGGGCCAGGACCTCACCAAGCCCGACGCGGTCATCGCCGCGGGGACCGGGTATCAAGTGATCACCGGACAGGAGGGCGTCCTCCACCTCGAGGTGCTGCTGCGCGGGGTCCAGGCGCACGCCTCGCGGCCCCATGACGGGCACGACGCGCTGCAGGCCGCGGTGCCGATCCTCTCCATGCTCATGCGCACCCGTGCGTCGCTGCCGCATCCGCTGACGGTGGGTCTCATCGAGGGTGGGCGCGGCATCAACGTCGTGCCCGACCGGGTCCGCTTCACGGTAGACCGGCGCATCGGCAGCCACGAGGAGGCCGATGCGGTCGAGGCCGAGCTGATCGCGGCGATCGAGGCGGCGCATACCGTCCACGGCGTCGAGTTGGAATGCCGGCGCCTGCTGCTGGCCGAACCCGTCGCCCCCACCGCGCCCTCCCAGGCGCTGGCCGAGACGCTCGCCCGGCATGCCGGCGCGGCGATGGGGCAGCAGGTTCCGGTCGTCTCGGCGCCCGTCGTCAGCGGCGCACGGCACTATGCGCTGGCCGGCATCGCGACGGTGCTCTACGGCGTCGGCCCACCGATCGTGGGCGAGGGGGTCGACTTCACCGGCGACGAGAGCGTCTCCATCGACGACCTCGGCAAGGCGACCGCCGCCGTCGCGGCGACGCTCGAGGAAATGCTGTCGCGCTGAGCGGGAAGGGCCGCGAATCACGCGTCGCGGATGCGGGCTCGGCCGCTCCGTAGGCGGCGGCCGATCGCCGGTGTGCGCGAAGCGGCCGGCGAGTGGCGCCGGCCGCGCCGAGCGGCTAATCCGGGGCGACCACAGCAGGAGCGCCCCATGCGTCAGACCTTCGCTTCCGGATCCCCGTTCGAAACCGCCTTCGGCTACGCGCGCGCCGTGAAGGTGGGCGACACCGTCTACGTCGCCGGCACCATCGGCCGCGACCCCGACACCGGGACGCTGCCCGAGGACCCCGCCGCACAATACCGCAACGCCATCGGCATCATTTCGCGGGCGTTGGAGGAGGCCGGGTCGAGCATCGACGATATCGTACAGTTAACGACTTATGTCGCATCCGGCACGACCTTCACCGAGGTGATCGGTCCGCTGATGGGCGACACGTTCGGTCACATCAGGCCGACGAACACCGCACTGGTGGTGAATTTTCCCTGGCCGGGCATCGCTGTGGAGATCCAGTCGATCGCGGTGATCGGGGCCGGACCGGCCCGATCCGGGGCCTGAATCGTTACTGAAGCCCTAACGAATTGTGTGGCAAAAATGCCAACTCCTTAGCAAAGCGTTAGCGTCTCGCCGCCAATGGTATGGGCGCCTCAGCCCTCTGGAAGTAGTGTGCCGTGGTGGGCCCGGTGACTCGGCCCTCGCGAGCGGAGTAAAGACAAATGGCCTTGTCTGAGTTTTGTCGCGCTGCGACGATGGCCTTCTTGTGTGCAGCAACGCTGATGTTGGCCGGATGCGGAGGCGGGATCGAATCGCTGGACGTCCTGTCGGCCTCCGCGGACGGCGCTTCCGACGAGGACGTCACCGGCTTCAAGAAGATCGGCAAGCCCTACAAAGTGGGCGGCCGCTGGTACACGCCCAAGCACGACGAAGACTACGACAAGACCGGCAAGGCCTCCTGGTACGGCCCCCAGTTCCACGGCAAGTCGACCGCCAACGGCGAGGTCTTCGACCAGGACTCGCTGACCGCAGCGCACCCCACGCTGCCGCTTCCCTCTTATGTCCGCGTCACCGTGCTGAAGACCGGCAAATCCGCCGTCCTGCGCGTCAACGACCGCGGCCCCTTCCATCGCGGCCGCATCATCGACGTGTCGAAGGGCGCGGCGACGAAGCTCGGCTTCCGCGCCGCCGGCTCGGCGAAGGTGCGGGTCGAGTATCTCGGCGAGGCGCCCGTCGGCGGCGGTGACAAGGAGACGCTGGTCGCCGAATCGAAGTTCGGCAAATCGTCGTCGAAATCCCTGGCGAACTACCTGTTCGGCAGCGATGACGACGACGAGGAAGAGGGCAAGGTCGAGGTTCGCCTCGCGTCCGCCAAGCCCGCCGGTAAGGACGAGCAGGACGCGCGCAACAATCCTCTGCGCGCGCAGCCGGAGCGCAGCAACGATTCGAACCTGCCGGGCGTGAACCTGCGCTCCTACAAGCCGGCGATGCTGACCGCCTCGGTCCAGCCCAGCGCCGTGCAGGCCTACCAGGCCGAGATCCGCAAGGAGAGCGGCGGCGGCGGCGCGGTGGAGGCGGTGATCGCCATGAACGAGCCCGTCGGCTCGCTCGAAGAGGAAGAGATCGTCCCCAGCACGGCCGCTGTCGCCACCGTGTCGGAGGAGACGGTCGCCGCCAGCCAGTCCCGCGTGACCGGCGCCTTCGACATGTTCGGCGCCGCACCCAGTGACGCCGCCGCCACGGCCGGCGGCGAAACCACGGCCGCATTGCAGGGCGCCGGCACCTCGGAGTAACGTCCGGGCGGTCGAGCTCGGGGCGGGATTTGGTGAAGGGCGCGTTCGTAACCTTCGAAGGCGGTGACGGTGCCGGCAAGTCGACCCAGGCGCGCCGTCTGGCCGTCACGCTGCGCGCCAAGGGCCGCACCGTGACGCTGACGCGAGAGCCCGGCGGCTCCCCGTGGGCCGAGCGGCTGCGCGCGGCGCTCCTGTCCGAGCATGGCGCGGAGCTGAGCCCGGCGGAGCAGGCGCTGTTGTTCGCCGCCGCCCGAGCCGACCACGTGGACACCTTGATCGCCCCCGCGCTCGCCGCCGGCCACGTCGTCATCTGCGACCGCTTCGCCGATTCGACCGAGGCCTACCAGGGCGCCGCCGGGGTCTCCGCGGCACGCCTCGCCACCCTCGGCGCGCTGGTCGTTGGCGACACCGTGCCCGACCTGACGATCGTGCTCGACTGCCCGGCCGACATCGGCCATGTGCGCACCGCGCGCCGCGGCGGCGCCGACCCGTTCGACCGTGCCGAGACGCAGATCCGGGAGAGACGCCGGCAGGCTTTCCTCGCGATCGCGGCGCGCGAACCAGGGCGCTGCGCCGTGGTAGACGCCACGCAGCCGGCCGATATCGTCGCCGACCGCATCTGGCGCATCGCCAGCGAGCGGCTCGCCCTGCTTCAGGCCGCGTGAGCCGCGCCCGCTGATGGCCAGAGCCCCCCGCGCGCCCAAGCCCATGGAAGGCGCGCCCGCCGAACCGGACATGCTGGACAATGCCCCGCCACCGCGTGAGGCGCAGACCCTCGTCGGCCACGGTGAGGCGGTGGGCCGGCTGATGGAGGCGTTCGCCGCCGGCACCCCGCCGCAGGCGATCCTGCTGGAAGGGCCGCGCGGGATCGGCAAGGCGACGCTCGCCTTCCGTCTGGCGCGGGCGCTCCTGAGTACGCTCCCCGGCCAGCCGCTGCCCGACGACCTGTGGGACGATCCGCAGAGCCGCACGGCGCATCAGGTCGCCGCCGGAACGCACCCCGGCCTCGTCCACCTGACGCGGCCCTGGGACGAGAAGGGCAAGAAATTCAAGAGCGAGCTGACCGTCGACGAGGTGCGCCGCATCGTCCCGTTCCTGGGATCGACCGCGGCGGACGGCGGCTGGCGCGTCGTCATCGTCGACGCGGTGGACGACATGAACATCAACGCCTCCAACGCGCTCCTCAAGGCGCTGGAGGAGCCGCCGCGGCGCACGCTCTTCATCCTCGTCGCCCACGTCTCCGGCCGGGTCATGGCGACCATCCGCTCGCGCTGCCGCGCCATCCGCATGCGTCCGCTCAGCGAGGACGAGGTGAGGGGGGCCCTCAACGCGCTCAGAGCCGACCCGTCGACCGCCAAGCTGGGCGAGGGCTCGGTTCGCCGCGCGCTCGGCCTCGCCAACGCGGGGGCGGACGTGGTGCGCTCGGCGCAGCGGCTGCTCGCGCCGTCGATGGTGCGGGACATCCGGGCGCAACACCAGCTCGCCGAGATGGCCGCCCAGCGCCGCGACGACGCGTTCGCGACGGTCCTGGAGCTGGTGCTCGACGCCATTGCCGGGCGCGCCAAACACGGGGCAGGGCGCTTGCCCCTCCCCGCGCTGGACACCTACGCCGCGCTCTACCTCTCCGTGACGGACGACCGCCGGCGCATCGAGGTCTTCAACCTCGACCGCAAGGAAATGGTGCTGGCCGTGCTGTCGCGCCTCTCGGCCGCGGACAAGGCGGCTGGTCTGACTTGACATTGCCGCCCACGGGGGCAGAAGCATCGCGCCATGAGCCAGCAGTTCACCATCACGACGGCGATCTCGTACCCGAACGGGGCGCCCCACATCGGCCACGCCTACGAGCTGATCGCTACCGACGCGATCGCCCGGTTCAAGCGTCTCGACGGCTACACCGTCCATTTCTCGACCGGCACCGACGAGCACGGCCAGAAGATGGTGGAGACCGCGGCCAAGGAAGGGATCCCGGTCGCCGAACTCGCCGACCGCAACACCGGCCTCTTCCGCAAGATGGCCGAGG
Source organism: Acuticoccus sp. I52.16.1 (assembly GCF_022865125.1). Lineage (NCBI taxonomy): Bacteria > Pseudomonadati > Pseudomonadota > Alphaproteobacteria > Hyphomicrobiales > Amorphaceae > Acuticoccus > Acuticoccus sp. I52.16.1. Next base: position 5,056,326 of record NZ_CP094828.1, read on the forward strand.
TGCTGGGCTCCAGCCACGACGACTTCATCTCCACCCGCGAGCCGCGCCACATCGAGGCGAGCCAGGCGATCTGGGAGAAGATGGTCGCCGCGGGCGACATCTACCTCGGCAACTACGGCGGCTGGTACTCGGTCCGCGACGAAGCGTTCTTCGGCGAAAACGAGCTGACGGAGAAGGACGGGCAGAAGTTCGCCCCCACCGGCGCTCCGGTCGCATGGATGGAAGAGCCGTCCTACTTCTTCCGCCTGTCCGCCTTCCAGGACCGCCTGCTGGCGCTCTACGACGAGAACCTGGACTTCATCGCCCCCGCGACGCGGCGCAACGAGGTGGTGGCGTTCGTCAAATCCGGCCTCAAGGACCTCTCCATCTCGCGCACGACGATGGACTGGGGCGTTCCGGTGCCGGGCGACCCGGACCACGTGATGTACGTGTGGGTCGACGCGCTGACCAACTACATCACCTCCTGCGGCTTCCCCGCCGAACCGGAGCGCTTCGCGGCCCAGTGGCCGGCGGACCTCCACGTCATCGGCAAGGACATCATCCGCTTCCACACCATCTACTGGCCGGCCTTCCTGATGAGCGCGGGGCTGGCGCTCCCCAAACGGGTCTTCGGCCACGGCTTCCTCTACAATGCCGGCGAGAAGATGAGTAAGTCGATCGGCAACGTGCTCGATCCGTTCGACCTCGTCGAGGCGTTCGGGCTCGACCCGCTGCGCCACTATCTCCTGCGCGAGGTGCCGTTCGGCCAGGACGGCAACTACTCGGTCGAGGGCTTCATCAACCGCGTCAACGCCGACCTCGCCAACGACATCGGCAACCTGGCGCAGCGGTCGCTGTCGATGATCGCCAAGCACTGCGACGGCGCGATGCCGGCGTTCGAACCGCTGGCGCCGCAGGACGAAGCGCTGCTCGAGCGGGTGAGGGCGCTCCCCGACATCTGCCGCAAGGCGGTGGACCAGCAGGCGCTGCACCAGGCGCTGGCGGCGATCTTCGAGGTCGTGTCCGAGGCGAATCGCTACTTCGCCGGCGAGGCGCCCTGGGCGCTGCGCAAGACCGACCCGGCGCGCATGGCCGTCGTCCTCGCCGTCACGGCCGAAGCGCTGCGCTGGTTCGCGATCCTGCTCCTGCCGTTCGTCCCGACGACGGCGAGCGCGCTCCTCGATCTTCTCGCCGTCCCCGAGGGTGCCCGCACGATCGAGTGGCTGCCGCGCGCGGTCCCCGCCGGGACGCCGCTGCCGGCGCCCACACCCATCGTCCCCAAATTGGAAGAGCCGGCCGCGTGAGGCTCGTCGACAGCCACTGCCACCTCGACTTCCCCGACTTCGAAGACCTCCCGCCGTTCCTAGAGCGGGCGCGCGCGCGCGGTGTCGAGCGGTTCGTCACCATCTCCACCCGCATGAAGACGTTCGACGGGCTGCGGCGCATCGTGGCCGCGCACGAGGACGTCTACTGCTCGGTCGGTGTCCACTGCCTCAACGCCCACGAGGAGCCGGACGTGACGACCGAGGCGCTCATCGCCGCCGCGCGGGAGCCGAAGGTCGTCGCGATCGGCGAGGCGGGCCTCGACTACCACTACACGATCGAGACGCGCGACATTCAGGAGGTCGGCTTCCGCCGTCACATCGCCGCCAGCCGCGAGACCGGGCTGCCGATGGTGATCCACGCGCGCGAGGCCGACGCGGACATCGCCGCCATCCTGGAGGAGGAGACGGGGAAGGGCGGCTTCCCGTTCGTCCTGCATTGCTTCTCGTCCGGCATGGAGCTGGCCGAGCGCGGGCTGGCGCTCGGCGGCTACCTCTCGTTTTCCGGCATCGCGACGTTCAAGACCGCCGAGACGATCCGCGACGTCGCCCGGATGGTCCCGCCCGAGCGCATGCTGGTGGAGACCGACGCGCCGTATCTCGCGCCGCCGCCGCACCGCGGCAAGCGCAACGAGCCGGCCTTCGTGGCCGACACCGCGGCCCACCTCGCCGAGACTCTGGGCCTGTCCGCCGAGGAGCTGGGCGCGCGCACCACGGAGAATTTCTACCGCCTGTTCACCAAGGTTCCGGCGCCGGTGACCGGCTGATGACGATCCGCGTCACGATCCTGGGCTGCGGCTCGTCCGGCGGCGTGCCGCGCGTCGGCGGCGAATGGGGCGCATGCGACCCGGCCAACCCCAAGAACCGCCGCCGCCGCTGCGCGCTGCTGGTCGAGCGTATCAGCGCCGCCGGCACCACCCGCGTCCTGATCGACACCGGACCCGACATGCGCGAGCAGCTCCTGTCGGCCGACGTGGGCGATCTCGACGCGGTCGCCTATACCCACGCGCACGCCGACCACCTGCACGGGATCGACGACCTGCGCGGCCTGGCACTGGCACATCACAAGCGGGTCGACGTCTACATGGACGAAAGCACGCTGGAACGCGCGCGCGAGGCGTTCGGCTACTGCTTCAACGGCGCCAAGGGCTATCCGCCGATCCTCGACGCGCACGTCATCGTGCCGGGCGAGCCGCTGGACGTCGAGGGTGCGGGCGGCACGCTGAGGCTGACACCGTTCGCCCAGCATCACGGGCGGATCACCTCGCTGGGCTTTCGCATCGGCGACCTCGCATATTCCAGCGACCTGCACGACCTTCCGGCCGAATCGCTGCCGCTGCTGCGCGGCCTCGAAGTCTGGATCGTCGACGCGCTGCGCCATACCGCGCACTCCAGCCACTTCACGGTGGAAGAGGCGCTCGAGTGGTCCGAACGCATCGGCACCCGCCGCGCGGTGCTGACGAACCTGCACCACGACCTCGATTACGAGATGCTGAACCGATCGATCCCCGACTGGGCCGAGCCGGCCTACGACATGATGGTGCTGGAACTCACCCCCGCCTCGTGACCGCTCCCCATCGCCGTTCCATAATCCGCCTTATACGACCGATGGAGACGCGGGAACGCACCCGGTGCCCGCGCCGTTCCTGACCGCGCCGTCGTGGCGGCCGTCGTGGCGCCGGACACCGCGCCGATAAGGACTCGCGGCGCCCCCCAGGACGTCGTATCTCAACGCTAAACCGCCGGAGGCAGAGCGTGACGGCACCCATCGATCGGCTGCGCGGGATCATGGCGCGGCTCAGAGACCCCGACAGCGGCTGTGCCTGGGACCTGGCGCAGACCTACGAGACGATCGCGCCGTACACGATCGAGGAGGCCTACGAGGTGGCCGACGCGATCGAGCGCGGCAGCCTCGACGACCTGAAGGACGAGCTGGGCGACCTCCTCTTGCAGGTCGTCTTCTACGCGCAGATGGCGGCCGAGCGGGGCGACTTCGCTTTCGACGACGTTTGCGACGCCATCAGCGAGAAATTGATCCGCCGCCACCCGCATATCTTCGCCGACGGACCGGCCAGGACGCCGGACGAGATCAAGGCGATGTGGGACATCATCAAGGCCGAGGAGCGCGCCGGCAAGCCGAGCGGCATCCTGGACGACGTGCCGGTGAACTTCCCGCCGCTCGCCCGGGCGCAGAAGCTGCAGAAGCGGATGGCGAAGGTCGGCTTCGACTGGCCGGACGCCAACGGCGTGGTCGACAAGGTGTCGGAGGAGCTGGAGGAGTTCGCCTCGGCCGTGCGCGCGGGTGACGAGGGCGAAATGGAGGCCGAATTCGGCGACCTCCTCTTCACGCTGGTCAACTACGCGCGCCACCTCGACATCGACGCCGACGCGGCGCTGCGCGGCGCCAACGCCCGCTTCGCCGCCCGCGTGCGCCACATGGATGCCGCCGTCCGCGCCGAGGGGCACACGCTGTCCGAGCTCGACCTCGACGCGCTGGAGGCCCGCTGGCGCGAAGCCAAAGCCAGCGCCGCCCCCCCTACTTCATAAGCCGAGCACACCCCACCCCCGGCCTCGAGGTGCGCGGCGGAGGGAGCGCGAGGGGGGAACTCCCCTCGCACCGGCGCCACCCCAAGCCGGGGCCTGCGCGAGGAGCGACGGCCTACCTCGGGCGGCGCGCCAACTGGCGTTGCTGGAAGGCGTGCATCATGCGGTTGGGTTCGTCGGTCTCGTAGGCGGAAACGAACGAATCGATGCCGGCGGCGATGGCCTGGTCCATCGTCGACTTCTCCCAGCGGCGCATGAGCTGCTTCTGCAAGGCGACGGCGCGCGGGCCTGACGCGATGATCCCGGAGAGCCAGCGGTCTACCGCGCCGTCCAGTTCGCCCACGTCCGGGCTCAGCGACTGCAGGTAGCCCATGGCGCGCGCCTCCGGGGCTTTGACGGTGGCGCCGGTAAACAGCAGCTCGCACGTCTTGCCCCAGCCGATCAGACCCGGCAGCAACGCCGCCTCGATCACCGACGGGATGCCGACCCGCACCTCCGGCATGCCGAAGAGCGAGCGCTCGGTGGCCGCGCGCATGTCGCACGCGGCGGCGATCTCCATGCCGCCCCCCAGGCAGAACCCGTCGATCCGGGCGATCACCGGCACCTCCACCTCGCGGATGCTGGCGCAGACCGCGTGCAGGGCGGTGATGAAGGTGCGCGCGCTGGCACAGTCGAATTCGGCCATCGCGCTGATGTCGGCACCGCCGATGAACGCGCGCTCGCCGGCGCCGGTGAGGACGATGGCGCGGACATCCCGGGCCGTCGCCGCCTCGTGCATGCGCGTGACGAAGTGTTCGCACATCGCCGGCGTCATGATGTTCAGCTTCGCCGGGTTGTCGATGACGACCCTCGCGACCGCCCCGCCCTCACGCGGCTCGATGTCGAGGGCGACGGTCCCTTCCCCCTCGGCGATTGCGTCGTTCATGGCATCCTCCAGCGTCCGATTTTGCCCCCACCATAGAGCCGAACGCGGGCCGACGGCACGCGAAGCGTCCAAATAACCCGCGCCTTACCGCGATTTCTCCCGCCGTTCTCGCAGCGGTCCGGTCGCCGCAATCAGGGAACGTAGGGCTCGTGGCTGACGACGGGTTCGGCGACGGGCTCGCCGAGCTTGGCGAGGGTGTCGTCCAGGCGCGCCTCCGGGATGCGCAGCGTCAGATGCACCGCCTCGCCGTCGTCGGTGCGGGCGAGCACCTCGGTGTTGCGGTAGAGCCAGGCGAGCAACGCGCCGTCACTGGCACCGATCGTCACCTCGCGCACGCTGGCGCGGCGGGCGAGGCGATCCTCGATGGCGGTGAGGAGCGTCGCGATCCCCTCCCCGGTCTCGGCCGAGACCAGAACGGCGCCCTGCCCGGCTGCCGCGGCCTCACGCTGCTCGCGCACCGCCGGCTCCAGCCGGTCGGCCTTGTTCCAGACCTCCAGCACCTCGCGCTGTCCCGGCTCGACGCCGATTTCGCCCAGGGTCGCCATCACGTCGGCGGCCTGCGCCTCGGTCTCTTCGTGCGAGATGTCGCGCACGTGGACGATGAGATCGGCCAGCGTCACCTCCTCCAGCGTGGCGCGAAAGGCGGCCACGAGCGAGGTCGGCAAGTGGGAGATGAAGCCCACCGTGTCGGACAGGATCGCGGTGCGGCCGTGCGGCAGATCCAGCTTGCGCAAGGTGGGATCGAGCGTCGCGAACAGGAGGTCGCGGCTCTCGACATGGTCGCCGGCGAGGCGGTTGAAGAGGGTCGACTTGCCGGCGTTGGTGTAGCCGACGAGGGCGACGACGGGCTGGTTGTTGCGCCGCCGCTGCTCGCGGGCGAGCGAACGGGTGCGCCGCACGTCCTCCAGGGCCCTCTCGACGCGGGCAATCCGGTCGGCGATCTGCCGGCGGTCGGCCTCGATCTGGGTCTCGCCCGGTCCGCCGAGGAAGCCGAAGCCGCCGCGCTGGCGCTCGAGGTGGGTCCAGGAGCGCACCAGGCGCGAGCGCTGGTAGGTCAGATGCGCATGCTCGACCTGCAGCGCGCCCTCCGCCGTCTGCGCCCGCTCGCCGAAGATCTCCAGGATCAGGGCCGTGCGGTCGAGCACCTTGGCGCCCCAGGCTTTTTCGAGGTTGCGCTGCTGCACCGGGGTGAGCGGATGGTCGATGACGATCAGCTCCGCCTCGCTGGCGCGTGCGACGGCGGTGATGTCGTCCATCAGTCCGGTGCTGAAGAGCGTCGCGGGGCGCGGATTGCGCACCGGCACCACGCGCGCGTCGACGACGTCGAGCGCGATGGCGTCGGCGAGGCCCACGGCTTCGGCGAGGCGCCCTTCGGGCTCGCGCTTCTCGTCTTCGGTGGGGCGAACGACCGGTAGGAGGACGATCGCGCGGGTCGCCTCCTTGGCGGTCGCGCTGCCCCGAACCGTTGGCGCGCCGATGTCGGCGCGTGTGCCGCTGTCGCCCGATTTCACGCTATCGTGATCCGCTCTCGTCGTTGGGGTCGAACAACTGGACCGGCTGGTTCGGCATGATGGTCGAGATGGCGTGCTTGTAGACAAGCTGCGAATGGCCATCGCGCCGCAAAAGAACGCAGAAGTTGTCGAACCACGTCAGCACGCCCTGGAGCTTCACCCCATTGACCAAAAAGATGGTTAACGGAGTTTTACTTTTACGGACGTGGTTGAGGAACGTGTCCTGTAGGTTTTGAGCTTTTTCAGCCACTGGTTATATCCCGATCACGATAAACACGGTGCTCGCGCGGTTACCGACACACACAATCGAGCGGCACCAGACCCCGAACACCAGCTCTGTAGGTAGTTCGCCGCGGCGGCCTCTCAAGCGGGACCTTCGCGCCGCTGTCTTAATACACGCTCAGAGGGAGTTTTTCCACGCCTTCGTGGAAGCGCGCCCGCATGGCAGACACGATCGAGCCGGGTTGGCCGTTGCCTATAACCGCGTCGTCGATCTTCACGACCGCCGTCGCCAGCATTGTCGCCGACGTGATGAACGCCTCGCGCGCGGCCTTCGCCTCCTCGAGGGTGAAATGACGCTCCTCGACCTTGATTCCGTTGGTGGCCGCATAGTCCATGATCGCGGCGCGGGTGATGCCCCGCAGGATGCCCTTCTCGGCCGGGCGCGTGATCAGCGTACCGTCCTGCGCGACGATCCAGGCATTGGAGGACGCGCCCTCGGTCACGTAGCCCTCCTTGTCGTACATCCAGGCTTCCTTGGCGCCCGCACGGACCGCCTTCTGCTTGGCCAGCACCTGGGGCAGCAGAGAGACGGTCTTGATGTCGACCCGCTCCCAGCGGATGTCCGGGGTGGTGACGACGGCGATGCCGTCCTCGGAGTTCTTCACCGCGACGGACGGGCTGGTGGAGCGGGCCGTCACGACCAGGGTCGTGGGGATGGGAAGCTTGGGAAAGGCGAAGTCCCGCCGCGCCTGGCCGCGGGTCACCTGCAGGTAGACCAGACCGTTCTTCACGCGATTGCGCCGCGCGGTCTCGCGCAGCACCGTCTCCATGGCGCGGCGCTCGAGCGGCCAGTCCATCTGCAACTCGGTGAGCGAGCGGCCCAGGCGGTCGAGGTGGCGCGTCATGTCGACGATGTGGCCGTTCCAGATCTCGCACACTTCGTAGACGCCGTCGGCAAACTGGAAGCCGCGGTCCTCGACATGCACGTGCGCCTGGGCGTGCGGCAGGTAGCGACCGTTGACGTAGGCAATCCGGCTCATCGTCTCTCCGTTCAGAAGAATTCCAGGCTCACCCGGAACATCTGCTCCACTTGGTGCACTTTTTCGCTCAACGCGAACATGACGACGCGGTCGCGGGCCATGATCTGCGTGTCGCCGTTGACCTCGATCGCCTTGCCGCGCCGCACGATGGCGCCGACACGCACCCCCTCAGGCAATTCCAATGCCCGAAGCGGCCGACCGACCAGCAGCGAGGTCTCCAGCGCCTCCGCCTCGATCACCTCGGCCGACCCGTTCTGCAGCGAATGCACGCTCTCGATGCGACCGCGACGCACATGGCGCAGCACGCGGCTGATGGTGACCGCACGCGGGTTGACGTACGCGTCGATCCCCAGCGCGTTGGCGAGCGCGGGATACGAGACGTTGTTGATGAGCGACAGGTTGCGCGCGCAGCCCAGCGTCTTGGCCATCACGCAGGCGATGATGTTGGCCTGATCGTCGTTGGTGAGGGCGACCATGGTGTCGGCATCCTCGACGTCGGCCTCGCGCAGGACGTCCTGGTCGAGTGCGGAGCCGTTGAGGATCACCGTCTTGTGCAGCTGGTCGGCGATGTAGAGCGCGCGCTGGCGGCTCGCCTCGACGATCTTCACCTTGGTCGACGGCTCGCGTTTTTCGAGCTGCTGGGCGACGTAGAAGCCGATGTTGCCGCCGCCGGCGATCACCACGCGGCTCGCCTTGGGCTCGTCGTGGCCGAAGATCACCAGGGTGCGGCGCACCTGCTCGCGCGGGGCGACGACGTAGACGAGGTCGTCCACCCGCAGCATCTCGTCCGACTTGGGCACGATCAGCGTGCCCTGGCGGTAGACCCCCGTGACCACGGCGCCGAGGTTGGGGAAGAGGTCGGTCAATTGCCGCAGCGGCGTGTCGACGACCGGGCAATCCTCCTGGCACAGGATGCCGACGACGATGATCTTGTCGTCCGCGAAGCGCACCGTCTCGACCGCGCCGGGCAGCGACAGGCGCCGCATGACCATCTCGCCGACCTCGATCTCGGGTGAGATCACCACGTCGATCGGCATGTTGTCGCGCGCGAAGAGCACCGAGTAGACTGGGTTGAGGTAGGATTGGGCGCGCACGCGGGCGATCTTGGTCGGCACCTGGAAGATGGTGTGCGCGACCTGCGTCGCCACCATGTTCACCTCGTCCGACTGGGTGACGGCGATCAGCAGATCGGCGTTCTCCGCGCCGGCGGCCGCCAGCGTCGGCGGGTGGGCGCCATGGCCGATGACCCCGCGCACGTCGAGCTGGTCGCGGACGTTGGCGATGAGCTGGGGCGAAAGGTCGATGACGGAGACGTCGTGGCCCTCGTGGGCCAGCCGCTCGGCGATACCGAATCCGACCTGACCTGCACCGCAAATGACAATGCGCATAGGCTAGTTGTGCGCCACGTTCAGCGGCTGAGTGGGACGCAAGCGCGCGTCACGCAAGGAAAGAGCACGCGGAGCCGGCATTATCCGCGGATGCGGCGCGCGTTGTTTCGCCCGGCACGTCGGCCGTGCGAACGGCATCGTCCACGCTCGCGATCATGACCTTGGTCACGCGACGATCTCCCAGCTCCCAACGGACGTTCACAGGCGACGTCCACCCCCCTCTATATAGGCGATCCGGCATGGCTTGGCCCATCCTAGCCCTCTTTCAGTGCCGCGGCGAGTGCCGCCTCGGCATGGATGGCGGTCGAATCGAAGACCGGCGCGCCGATGTCGTCCTGGCCGATCAGCATCGTCACCTCGGTGCAGCCGAGGATGACGCTGTCCGCACCGGCCTCGATCGCGCTGTCGACGAGTTCGAGATAGCGCGCCTTGGAGCCCGCGTCGACGATGCCCCGGCACAGCTCCTCGTAGATGATGCGGTGCACCGCGGCGCGCCCCGCGTCATCGGGCACGCGCACGTCGAGCGCATGCCGCTCGCGCATGTGGCCGCGGTAGAAGGCGCCCTCCATGGTGAACTTCGTGGCCAGCAGCAGCGGGGCCATGCAGCCCTCGGCGCGCACCGCCTCGGCCGTCGCGTCGGCGATGTGGACGAGCGGCACGCCCGCCGCCGCCTCCACCGCGCCGGCCATCCGGTGCATGGTGTTGGAGCAGATCACCAGGACCTCGGCACCCGCGCGCGCCAGCGTTTCGCCCGCCTCGACCATGCGTGCGGTGGCGCCGGCCCAGTCCCCCTCGGCCTGCAACGCCTCGATCTGGGCGAAGTCGAACGACCACAGGAGGATCGGCGCCGAATGCAGGCCGCCGAGGCGCTCGCGCGTCAGACGATTGAGGTGCTGGTAGTAGAGCGCGGTGGACTCCCAGGAGAGCCCGCCGATGAGGCCGATCGTCTTCACGCCGCGCGCTCGCGGACCATGTGGACGCCGAGGATCCCCTCGCCCTTCAGGATGTCGAGCTTCTCGATCACCACGTCGGCGCGCGCCACCCGCGAATTGGCCAGGAGCCGGCCGGCGACACGTTCTGCGAGTTGCTCCAGCAGCGGCGAGTGCCCGGCGGTCTCGGCGTCGATCGCCTCGACGATGTCGACGTAGCTCACGGCCGGCTCGTCCCCCTCCGGGGCGATGCCCTCGCCAAGATCGAGCGTCACGGTGAAGCGCACGCGCTGGGTGACGCCTCGCTCGCTGGCGAGGATGCCGACGCCGATGGTGCGCACCAGATCGCGCACGAACACCCGGTCGCCGCCGACCGCGCGCAGCCTCGGGGCCGTCACGCGACCCCCGCCGGGCCGGCCGCGGTCACGCGATCCCCAGCGTCTTCAGCTTGCGATGCAACGCCGAGCGCTCCATCCCGACGAACTCGGCGGTGCGCGACACGTTGCCTGAGAAGCGGTTGATCTGCGCGCGAAGGTAGTCGCGCTCGAAGATCTCGCGTGCGTCGCGCAGCGGCAGCGCCATGATGTGCTCGCCCCCCGTCTGGGATGAGAGCGGCGGCACGATGGCGCCGATCTCGTTGGGCAGCAGATCGGCCGAGATCGGGTCGTTCGGGTCGCCATCGCGCGTCAGGATCAGCAGGCGCTCGACGTTGTTCTTCAGCTGGCGCACGTTTCCGGGCCAATCGTGCGCCTGCAGCACCGCCATCGCGTCCTCGCCGACGATGCGGCGCGGCAGACCCTGGTTCTCGGCCGTCTGACGCAGAAAATAGTCGATCAGCATCGGCACGTCCTCGCGCCGCTGCGCCAGCGCCGGCACGCGGATCGGCACCACCGACAGGCGGTGGAAGAGATCCTCGCGCACGCGGCCCTCGGTCACCTCCTCCTGCAGGTCGCGGGCGGAGGACGAGATGATGCGGACGTTGACCCTCACCTTCTGCGTGCCGCCGACGCGGGTGAATTCCTGCGCCACCAGCACCCGCAGGATACGGGCCTGCGTCTCCATCGGCATGTCGCCGATCTCGTCGAGGTAGAGCGTGCCGCCGTGCGCCTCTTCCAGCGCGCCGACGGACGGATCCTGACCCGGCTTGGCCTCGGCGCCGAACAGCGCCTCGTCCATGCGGTCCGGCGTGATCGACGCGGACGAGACGACCACGAAGCGCCCGTCGGAACGCAGGCTCTTCTTGTGGATCGTCCGGGCGACCAGCTCCTTGCCGGAGCCGGACGGACCCATGATCATGATGCGTGAGTTGGTCGGCGCCGCCTTCTCGATGGTCGAGCGCAGCTGGTTCATCACGGCCGAGTTGCCGATCAGGTCCTGGAACTCGCCCGACTTGGTGCGCAGCTGGTCCACCTCGCGTCGCAGGCGCGAGTTCTCCAGCGCCCGCTCGGCGGCCAGAATCAGCCGGTCCGCCTTCAGCGGCTTCTCGATATAGTCGTACGCGCCGCGCTTGATCGCCGAGACCGCGGTCTCGATGTTGCCGTGGCCCGAGATCATCACGATCGGCATCGACGAGTGCTGCTCCCGGATCGCGTCCAGGAGCTGCAGACCGTCCATCTTCGAACCCTGCAGCCAGATATCCAGGAAGATGAGCTGCGGCCGGCGTGCACCGATCGCGGCGAGCGCCTCGTCGGAGTCGGCAGCGGTGCGGACCTCGTAGCCCTCGTCTTCCAGAATGCCGCCGATCAGGTTGCGGATGTCGATCTCGTCGTCGACGACAAGAATGTCCGATGCCATCAGCGCTCCACCCTTCGCCCCAAACCGGGCCGAACCTGTGACCGGGGGGATGGGCCTACGTCGCGCGACTTGACCGAATCGTCAAGCACCGCGGCGATGAACGACCCCGCATCCTTCGGTCGCAACCGCGTCGCCCGCCCCCTCATTCGGCCGGATCCGGCAGCACGAAGCGCACGCAGGCACCTCGTGTGTTGCTCGACACCGCCGACGCGTCGAGCAGCTCGATCCGCCCGCCCTGTTCCTCGGCGATCTTCTTCACGATGGCGAGACCGAGCCCGGTGCCCTTCTCGCGCGTGGTCATGTAGGGCTCCAGCAGCCGCTCCCGCCCCGTCGCCGGAAAGCCGATGCCGTTGTCGACGATGTCCACCACGCGCTCTCCCGCCTCGTTGACGTAGAGCCGCACGTCGATGTGGCCGGGCTCGCCGCCGCGGTCGGCGTCGGTGGTCTGCTCGATCGATTCGGCCGCGTTCTTGACGAGGTTGGACAGCGCCTGGCTCACTAGCCGGTGGTCGAAGTTGGCGACGACCCCCTCCTCCGGGATCGACGTGCGCTTCTCCACCCGATCATGGCCGATACCCTGGACGAAGACCGCCTCGCGCACCGCGTTACGCAGGTCCATCCGCTCCATCGCCGGCGCGGGCATCCGCGCGAAGTTGGAGAACTCGTTGACCATGTGACCGATACTGTCGACCTGCCGCACGATGGTGTCGACGCACTGGTCGAACACCTCGTGGTCGTCTTCCTTGATCTGCTTGCCGTAGCGCCGCTTGATCCGCTCGGCCGAAAGCTGGATCGGCGTCAGCGGGTTCTTGATCTCGTGCGCGATGCGCCGGGCGACGTCCGCCCAGGCCGAGGTGCGCTGCGCGGTGACGAGATCGGTGATGTCGTCCAAGGTCAGCACGTAGCCGGGCCGGGTGACATCGGCACGGTCGGTGGTGGCGCGCACGCTGATGGTACGGTCGCGGCCGCGGCGCTGCAGGTTGATCTGCTCGGGCTTGATGCGCAGGTGCGCCAGGCCGCCCTCGCCTTCCTGGATCGGCGCCAGCTCCGGCACCACCTCGGTCAGCCCCTTGCCGACGATGTCGCTCTCGAAGAGGTCCAGCATCGCCAGCGCGGAGGTGTTGGCGAGCGTCACCCTGCCGTCCGAATCGATGCCGATGACCCCGGCCGAGACACCGCCCAGCACCGCCTCGGTGAACCGCCGCCGGCGGTCCATCTGGTCGTTGGCGGCGACGAGATCGTCCCGCTGGCTCTTCAGCGTCGCGGTCATGGCGTTGAAGGTTTCGCCCAGGTGGGCGATGTCGCCGTCGAAGAAGCGGACCGGCACCTCGGTCTCGAGGTCGCCCTTGCGCACTCTGTCGGACGCGCCGATCAGCTCGCGGATCGGCGCCACGAGGCTGTTGGCGAAGCCGAAGCCGATGTAGATCGCGCACACCAGAAGCACCAGGCACACGCCCGCATAGACCAGCCCGAACGCCACCGAGACGCCGAGCCGCGAGCGCTCCAGGCGGATATATTCGTCCGCATTGGCGCGTGTCAGGCGCAGGAAGCCGTTCACGTCCGGGTCCATCAGCCGGGCGATGTAGAGGTAGGTGTCGTGATAGGAATCGAGCTTCATGATGCCGCCGACCTGGTCGGCATCGCCGGGCGAGATCTGCACCGGGCGCCCCTTGAGCGCCTCGCGCATGGCGTCCGGCGGCGGCATCCTGAGGTCGACGTCGGGGTCGACCACGGCGCGGGTGATGACCTCGCCGGCGCCGTTCAGCAGGAAGGCGGACGGCAGGTTGCGCAGCGCCGTCTGCGCCTGAAAGAACTGGTCGAACCGGCTGGGCTCGAGATCGTAGAGGTTCTTCGCCCGGTCCACGTCGCGCGCCATCGCCAGGAGGTCCGAGGTCATCCCGCGGGCGTGCTCGCCGACATAGGCGTCGGCGACCTTGACCGAGTTGACGACCATCACCTGGATGCGTTCCTCGAACCAGCGGTCGAGCCCGCGCGCCAGGGTGAAGGTCGCCACCAGCGCCACCAGCATCGCCGGCAGCACCGCCATCACCGAGAAGAGCGCCACGATGCGCACGTGAAGCCGCGCACCGGCGCGCTGGGCCGAGCGGGCGCGCCACAACTTGCCCGCCTCGTAGACCACGCCGCCCATCAAGAGGCCGACGAGCACCGCGTTGATCACCAGCGCCACGACGATGACCGTCGTCGTCGGCTCGATCGGCGTCATGCCGGTGAGCGTCAGGAACGTGCCGGCGACCGCGATGAGGGCGAGCGGGATCACGACGACGCCGAAGCTTCTGACCGGCGAGTCGAACGGCGGACGGTATGGGATGGCGGCTTGGGCCATGGCCACTATCGATCACGCTTCACAAATTAAGGTTCTGACGTATGTGACGCCCTCGGATATGGGTCAACCGCGCGGGCGGCCGCGCGCTGCTCGTCCACCGAATTGGAGCGCCATTTGCCGCAGCCCGAGCCCCGCCGGATCGTCCTCGCCGGCGCCGGTCACGCCACCATGGTGGCCCTCACCGCGCTCGGCACATCGCCGCGGGGCACGACGGTCACGCTCGTTTCGCGCGGCGACAGTGCCCATTATTCGGGCATGGTGCCGGGATGGATCGAGGGGATCTACCCCACCGGGGCGATGAGCATCCCCCTCGCCCCCTTCGCCGCATCGCGCGGTGTTCAGCTCGTTTCCGGCGAGATCACGGGGGCCGACGCAGGCGCCCTCTTTCTGGCGGACGGCCGCGCGATCGCCTACGACACGCTCGTCGTCAACGCCGGATCCGAGACGCGCCTGCCGCCCCCGCTCGACCACCCCGCCGTGGTCCCCGCCAAGCCGTTCGAGGCGCTGATGGCGGGCCTCGAGGCGCAGCTCGCCGTGGCCCCGTCGTTCGCCGTCGTCGGTGGCGGGGTCGCGGGCTGCGAGATCGCGCTCGCCGTCGCCGCGCGCCGTCCAGACGCTGCCGTGACGCTGATCGAGCGGGCGCCGCAGCTCCTCGCGGGACATCCGCCGAGCTTTGCCAGCGCCGTCCGCCGCGCCCTCGCCGGGCGGGGCGTCGTGCTGCGCCTCGGCGTCTCGGTGAGCGCGCTCGAGGCGGGCGCGCTCGGGGTGAGCGCGGTGAAGGTGGGCGCGGAGCGGATCGCGGCAGCGACGGTGGTCGCCGTTACCGGTCCCGCGCCGCCCGCGTGGCTCGCCGCGACACCGTTCCGGCGGACCGTCGACGGGTTCCTCGCCGTCGATGCGGCGATGCGCTCGATCAGCCACCCGCATGTCCTCGCGGTGGGCGACGCGGCGACCCGGCTGGACGACCCGCGCCCCAAGGCGGGCGTCTTCTCGGTGCGCGCAGGGCCGCCGCTCGCCGAGGCGCTCCGGCGGATCGCGGCGGGGGCGGAGCCGGCGCCGGTGCACCTGCAACGCCGCGCGCTGGTGCTGCTGGCGACCGGCGAACGCCGCGCGATCGGCACCCGCAACGGGGTGACGCTCCAGGGGCGCTGGGTGTGGTGGCTGAAGGACCGGCTCGACCGAGCGTTCGTCGAGCGGCTGCGCGACCTGCCTCATGCGTGATCACAATTGCACTATCCATAGGCGGTGCGGAGCGCTAGAGCGAACCTCATGTCACTCGCCCTTCGTGTCTTCGTCCCCTTCGCGCTCGCCTATCTGCTCTCGTACCTCCTGCGGGTCGTAAACGCGGTCGCGGGGGAGCCCGTGACGGCCGAGTTCGGCCTGTCGCCGGCCGATCTGGGCCTCATGACGAGCCTCTATTTCATGGGCTTCGCGGTGACGCAGTTCCCCCTCGGCATCCTGATGGACCGCTATGGTCCGCGCCGGGTGGAGGCTGCGGCGTGGATCGCCGGAGCGGTCGGATGCGTGGTCTTTGCCACCGGGATGACGACCGAGCAGCTCTTCCTCGGCCGCCTCCTCATCGGCATCGGCGCGTCGATGGCGCTGATGGGGCCGATGACCGCCTATCGTCACTGGTTCAGTCCCGAGCGGCGGGCACTGGTGGTGGGCCTCCACATGGCGTTCGGCGGCATCGGCAGCGCGCTGGGCGGCGGGCCGACCGAGCTGGCCATCGCCGCGATCGGGTGGCGCCCGGTGTTCGGCGTCCTCGCGGTGGCGGCCATCGGCGCGGCGCTCGCCATCCTCTTCGTGGTCCCGCGGCGACACGAGCCGCGCCGGCCGACCGAGACACGGGTCCTCGTGCGCGAGCTTCTGGTCGTCCTTTCCAGCCGCACGCTGTGGCGCATCGCGCCGATGTCGGCGGCGATCCAGATCGGCATGCTCTCGGTGGTGAGCCTGTGGGCGGGCCCCTGGCTGCGCCAGGTGGTCGACCTGCCGGCGAGCGAGGCGGCGTTCTGGCTGTCGGCCAATTCCATCGGCCTGATCGCCGGCTTCCTCGGCTACGGCGTCCTCTTCGCGCGGGCGGAGCGGCTCGGCCTGACGATGCACCTCTTCATCGCCGGCACGGTGGTGGTGATGCTGATGCCGCTGGCCTTCATCTTCATGCCGCCCGCGGCCACGCCGCCGATGTGGATCCTCTACGCGACCATCGGTTCGGTCGCCGTCCACAGCTACAACATCATCTCCGCTCAGTTCCCGGTGGAGATGGCCGGTCGGGTCAATACGGCGCTCAACTTCGTGGTCTTCCTGGTGGCGTTCCTGGCGCAGTGGGGGTTCGGCCTGATCCTGGACGGTTGGCGCGACGCCACCGGCGCCCCGACCGCGGAAGGCTTCGCGGTCGCCTTCATCGCGCTCATCGCCGTGCAACTCGTCTCGATGCTGCCGCTGCTCCTGCCGAAGTCCGCCCCCACGCTGCTGCCGGCCTCGCACTCCACCTGATCGGGGCGACCCGCCGCCCCTCTCCACCGGCAGGCGGCGGACACAAAAACGCCCGCCGGTGAGGCGGGCGTCTTCGCGTCTCGCAAGGGTGCGGGTGCGGGATCAGTTCGTGTACGTCACCGCCTTCACCGCGTCGATCACCTCGGCGACCGACGGCAGCGCCAGCTTCTCCAGATTGGCCGCGTAGGGCATGGGCACGTCCTTGCCGGTGACGCGCAGGACCGGCGCGTCGAGGAAGTCGAACGCCTTCTCCATCAGCTGGTAGCCGATTTCCGAGGAGATCGAGCAGGTCGGGAACGCCTCTTCGACCGTGACGCAGCGGTTGGTCTTCTGCACCGACTTGATGACCGTCTCGATGTCGAGCGGGCGGATCGTGCGCAGGTTGATGACCTCCGCGTCGATCCCCATGCCGGCGAGCTCGGCGGCGGCCTTCATGGCGTAGGTCATGCCGATGCCGAAGGAGACGATGGTGACGTCCTTGCCCTTCTTCTCGACCTTCGCCTTGCCGATCGGCAGCACGAAATCCATGTCGGCCGGGACCTCGAAGGTCTGACCGTAGAGGATCTCGTTCTCCAGGAAGATCACCGGGTTGGGATCGCGGATCGCCGCCTTCAGGAGGCCCTTGGCGTCCATCGCCGAATAGGGCTGGATCACGCGGTGGCCGGGGACGTGCGCGTACCAGGCGGCATAGTCCTGGCTGTGCTGGGCGGCGACGCGGGCGGCCGCCCCGTTGGGCCCGCGGAAGACGATCTGCGACTTGATGAACCCGCCGGACATGTAGTGCGTCTTGGCGGCGGAGTTGATGATCTGATCGATCGCCTGCATGGCGAAGTTGAACGTCATGAACTCGACGATCGGCTTCAGCCCGGCCATCGCCGCACCCACGCCGAGGCCGGTGAAGCCGTGCTCGGTGATCGGCGTGTCGATCACGCGCCGGGCGCCGAACTCGTCGAGCAGGCCCTGGCTGATCTTGTAGGCGCCCTGATATTCGGCGACCTCCTCGCCCATCAGGAAGACGTCACCGTCGTTGCGCATCTCTTCGGCCATCGCGTCGCGCAGCGCTTCGCGGACGGTGATCTGGCGCATCTCGGTGCCGGGGGGCACGTCCGGCTCTTCCGGTTGGTCGTCCGGCATCTCGGCCGGACCGGGGCCGGAGCGCGGCGCGGCCGGCGGACGGGCGGCGTCGGCATCGAGGCTGCCCGTCGGGCCGGGGCCCTTCCGGGCGAGCGCGGTGGGGGCGACGTCGCCCGATCCCGCGGCGGCGGCGGATGCCTCCGCGGCGGCGGGCTCGGGGCTGGCGGCGGCGCCGGCGGACGAGGTCTCGCCGATGTCGCTCTCGCTCTCACCCTCGGCGAGGAGCACGGCGATCGGCGCGTTCACCGGCACGTTCTCGGTCCCCTCCTCGACGAGGATCTTGCCGAGCGTGCCTTCGTCGACCGCCTCGACCTCCATGGTCGCCTTGTCGGTCTCGATCTCGGCGATGACGTCGCCGGCGGATACGGTGTCGCCTACCGACTTCAGCCATTTGGCGAGCTTGCCCTCCTCCATCGTGGGGCTGAGGGCGGGCATCAGGATTTCGGTGGGCATTTCTCAGTGTCCGCGCGGTTTCTCTACGATCTCGCAGCCCCGGCGCGCTCGCCGCGCGTGATGCGTATCGTGGTTGTCGTTGGGCGAAAGGCGATCCAGCGTCAGGTGCGTCACCGGACGATGTCCGTCCAGAGCTCGGAGACGTCGGGCTCGGGCTCGCTCTGGGCGAACTCGGCGGCCGTGTTGACCTCGTCGCGCACACGCTTGTCGATCGCCTTGATGTCCTCCTCGGGGACGCCGTTGTCCTTGATGAGGATGTCGCGCACGTGCTCGATCGGGTCGCGCTTCTGGCGGTACTCGTTGACCTCGTCGCGCGACCGGTACTTCGCGGGGTCCGACATCGAGTGGCCGCGGTAGCGGTAGGTGAGCATCTCGAGAATGTAGGGGCCTTTGCCGGTGCGCGCATGGTCGAGCGCCTTGGCGACGGCGGCGCGAACGGTTTCGACATGCATGCCGTCGACCTGCTCGCCGGGAATGTCGAACGAACGGCCGCGCTGGGAGAGGTCGGTGGTCGACGAGGCGCGCTCGATCGAGGTGCCCATGCCGTACTTGTTGTTCTCGATCATGTAGACGACCGGGATCGACCAGAGCTTGGCCATGTTGAAGCTCTCGTAGACCTGGCCCTGGTTGGCCGCGCCGTCACCAAAGTAGGTGAGGCAGACGGCGCCGTTCTCGCGGTAGCGGTTGGCGAACCCGATACCGGTGCCGAGCGAGACCTGCGCGCCGACGATGCCGTGGCCGCCGTAGAAATTCTTTTCCACGGAGAACATGTGCATCGAGCCGCCCTTGCCCTTGGAGTAGCCCGAGGCGCGGCCGGTCAGCTCGGCCATGACGCCCTTCGGATCCATCCCGGTGGCGAGCATGTGGCCGTGATCGCGATAGCCGGTGATGACCTGATCACCCTCCTTCATCGCCATCTGCGCACCGACCACGACGGCTTCCTGGCCGATGTAGAGGTGGCAGAATCCGCCGATCAGACCCATGCCGTAGAGCTGGCCGGCCTTTTCCTCGAACCGGCGGATGAGGAGCATGTCCTCGTAGGCGCGCCGATAGTCGTCCAATGTGAACGCAAGATCGGTCTGGCCCGCCTCGTCCTTGTCCCTTGCTTTGGCTTCGACGGCCATAAGGCCCCTCCTGACGTCCCGCTTTTGAATTCAACCTAGACCACGGCTCGGCCCACGAAAAGCAGGCGAGCCGATTTGTCCGTGCGCGAATAGGCCGTGACGCGCGTCACGGCCAGGGCGCATCGGTGTGACGGTGGTCACCGTCCGCGCGGCCGCATGGTCCACGCCTCTGGCATTCACCGATGCCCCGCAAATATTCGACCGTACCGCAGTCCGCTGCGGAACGTTTTGACATTCCGGATTCGAGAGATTGGACCTTCATCATGGCAGCTTTTATCAAGTTTAGCGGTGTCGACGGTGCGCGCACGCTGACCGACACGGACACTTTCAACTTTGCCAAATCGACCACTCCCATCGCACAGGTCGAGTGGACCTACCAGCCGGTCGACGACGGCGGCATGACCGGAGTCCTGATTACCAGCTACGAGGAAGGACCGGACCAGGATCCGGGCCACATCCCGGCGCTGATGGCGGGCGACTTCGACCTCTTCTGATACCCTGCCCTGCGCTGGGCGACGACGGCCGGCCGGGCTCGCCCGGCCGGTCAGTTGCCGTGGGCGCTCATCAGCATGCCGGTCTTGGCGGCGGGCTCCGGCGACGGGTCGCGCTCGACGTTGAGAATCACGATCTCGTTGGGGTGCGCCATGTTGAGCTGCGCGCGGGCCCGCTCGTCCAACAGGTCGGCGTCGAGCGCGTCCACCCGCAGGCGGCGCACCCGGTCCTGCAAACGCTCGCGCTCGGCGACGAGGTGGGCGAGTTCCACGTCCAGCGTCGCCCGCTGCTGGCGCAGGACGTCGCGTGCCTCGTCGCCATAGTCGCCCCGACCGGATTGCCAGACGAAGTAGACTGACACGGCGATCAGAAGCAGCGGAAACAGGAAGAACGTGAAGCGGGATCGACGACGGTGGCGCGTGGGCATCGGCTAAGTCCGTGAACAGATCCAACAAACCACGTCCCGGCTTAACGACGCGTTTCGCTCGCCCCGCGCGGCCCGCCCTCGGCAGGGGGTGCGACCATTTTTACGCCGCCTCCTCCGAGGCTTGCGCTGCCGCCGCCATGCCGTGGCCGCCGCCCTCGGTCGCGAGGTAGGCCTCGCCGCACGCCTTCGCCAGCGCCCGCACGCGCCCGATATAGCCCTGCCGCTCCGTCACCGAGATGACGCCCCGCGCATCGAGCAGGTTGAAGATGTGGCTCGCCTTGATGGTCTGGTCGTAGGCCGGCAGGACCTGGGTGTGGCGCCCGCCCGCCTCGGCCGGCGCGCCCGCCGCCAGCAGCGCGGCGCACTCGGCCTCCGCGTCGCGGAAGTGGCGCAGCAGCATCTCGGTGTCGGCATGCTCGAAGTTGTGGGCCGAATATTCCTGCTCGGCCTGCAGAAAGACCTCGCCGTAGGACACCCGCGGCCCCGCCTCCGATTCGGCCACGTACGTCAGGTCGTAGACGTTCTCCACGCCCTGCACGTACATCGCCAGGCGCTCCAGCCCGTAGGTCAGCTCACCGGCGACGGGGCGGCAGTCGATCCCGCACACCTGCTGGAAGTAGGTGAACTGCGAGACCTCCATCCCGTCGCACCAGCACTCCCAGCCGAGGCCCCAGGCGCCGAGCGTCGGGCTCTCCCAGTCGTCCTCGACGAAGCGCACGTCGTGCCGCTTCAGGTCGATGCCGATGGCGTCGAGCGAGCCGAGATAGAGGCCCTGCAGGTCCGGCGGGCTCGGCTTCAGGATCACCTGGAACTGGTAGTAATGCTGCAGGCGGTTGGGGTTCTCGCCGTAGCGCCCGTCGCCGGGACGGCGCGAGGGTTGCACGTAGGCCGCCCGCCACGGCCGCGGGCCGAGCGCGCGCAGGGTCGTCGCCGGGTGGAAGGTGCCCGCGCCGACTTCCATGTCGTAGGGCTGCAGGATCGCGCAGCCGCGCGCGGCCCAGTAGGCCTGCAGCGCCAGGATCATGGATTGGAACGAGGACCTCGGGTCGGTCGGCGAAAGGTCCGTCGGGGAATGGTCGGCCATGGTGATCCCGTTGGGGTGCGTGCGAGGGCGTGCCGCGGCACCGCGTCCGGCACGCCACGTGGGCCGTTCCTAACCGCTCCGCGCGCCGTTTCAAGCCCGTTGTGTCGTGGCGGCGGCGCGCTCGGCAGGCGGGGCTACTTCACGCGCTCGGTGTCTTGCGCGCGGCGGTGGTCGTGGGCGGTGTCTTCGTCGTCGTCGTCGAAGAGATCGTCGTCGGCGAGGCTGCCGCGGACCGGAACCTCCAGCGTCTCCCCCGCCAGATGCGGGTGCCGCGGCCCGTAGGCCTGTTCGGCGCGCGTCTCCGGCTGGCGCGCCTTCGGCTCCCAGCGCGGTGTGATGAGGCCGGCGGAGATGACGAGCTTGGCCGCATCCTCGACACTCATGTCGAGCACCAGGATGTCCTTGCGCGGCACGAACAGGAGAAATCCCGAGGTGGGGTTCGGCGTCGTCGGCAGGAAGACCGAGATCGCGTCGTCGTCGTCGCCCAGTTTTTTGCTGATCTCGCCCTTCACGTCGGTCGCGATGAAGACCACGGCCCACAGCCCGCGGCGCGGATACTCCACCAGCCCCGCGCGGCGGAAGGTGTGGCTGCGCTCCGACAGGGCAGTCTCGAAGATCTGCTTCAACGCCGCGTAGACGTTGCGGATCAGCGGCATGCGGGCGAGAATCGATTCGCCCAGCTTGAGGATCGTGCGGCCGAAGATGTTGGCCGCCAGGAAGCCCAGCAGCACCAGTCCCACGATCGCCACCACGACACCGATGCCCGGCAGCGGGAACGGCACGTAGGTCTCCGGGTTCCAGGCGGACGGGATCCACGGCTTCACCACCCCGTCCACGAAGCTGACGAAGTAGGTGACGAGATAGACCGTGATCGTCAGCGGCGCGGCGACGATGACGCCGGTGATCAGATAGTTGCGCAACCGGTTGACGAACTTGCGCCGCCGCCCGATCCGAACCTCGCCCTGCTCTTCGTCCATTCACCGTACCCCACGCCACTCGGGGCCGCCGACCGCGCAACGCACCGTCGCGGAGGAACGCGCCCGTGCGCACACCGCACGTGCCGCGCACCCCTAAGTGGGCATATTTACTCGACTGTCACCGATTTGGCGAGATTGCGGGGCTGATCCACATCCGTGCCGTTGATGATGGCCGCATGATAAGCGAGAAGCTGCAACGGGATGGTCGCCACGACCGGTGCCACGAAGGCCGGAACGTCGGGCAGCACGATCAGTTCCTCGGCCGTGTCGCCGATGGCGTGGGCCCCGCGCGCGTCCGTCACCGCGATGATGCGCCCGCCCCGCGCATGCACCTCCTGCATGTTCGAGACGGTCTTGGCGAAGAGATCGTCGAACGGCGCGACGACGATCACCGGAAGCTCCTCGTCCACCAGTGCGATCGGCCCGTGCTTCAATTCACCCGCGGCGTAGGCTTCGGCATGGATGTAGCTCAGCTCCTTCAGCTTCAGCGCGCCCTCCATCGCCACCGCGTAGGACGTCCCACGGCCCAGGAAGAGCGCCGAGGTGGCCGGCGCCACGAGCCGCGCCACCCGCTCGATGGAGTGCTCCAGCGTCACCGCCTCGGCCACCAGCCGCGGCAGCTCGACCAGCGCCGAGACGAAGCCTTCCGCATCGAGCGGCGACAGCGTGCCGCGGTCGAGCCCCGCCTTGACCGCGAGGCACGCCAGCGTCGAAAGCTGGCAGGTGAACGCCTTGGTCGAGGCGACGCCGATCTCGGGCCCCGCCAGCGTCGGCAACACGACGTCGGCCTCGCGCGCCATGGTCGAGGTCGGCACGTTGACGACGGTCGCCAGCCTCTGCCCGCCCGCCTTCGCCGCGCGCAGGCCGGCCAGCGTATCGGCCGTCTCGCCGGACTGGGAGATGAAGAGCGCCAGATCGTCGGGCGAGAAGACCTGCGCCCGGTAGCGGTATTCGGATGCCACGTCGAGGTCGACCGGAAGCCGCGCCAACCGCTCGAACCAGTAGCGCGCCACCAGGCCGGCGAAGTAGGCCGTGCCGCACGCCGCGATCGACAGGCGCTGCATCTTGGCGAAGTCCACCGGGACCGCGCCCGGACGCAAGGTGCCGGCGCCGACGTCGATATAATGGCTGAGCGTGCGGGCGATGACCTCCGGCTGCTCGTGGATCTCCTTGGCCATGAAGTGGCGATAGTTGCCCTTCTCCGCCAGCGAGACCTGCATCGGCACCGGGACCGCCGCGCGCTCCACCGCGCTGCCGGCGGCGTCGTAGACCTCGACGCCGGACGGGGTCAGGATCGCGATGTCGCCGTCCTCGAGGTAGATGATGTCGTCGCAGAACGGGGCCAGCGCGATGGCGTCCGAGCCGATCATCTTCAAATCGGCCGAGAGGCCGACGGCGAGCGGGCTGCCGAAGCGCGCCGCCGCCAGCACCTGCGGCTGGCCGGAGAAGGAGAAGGCGAGCGCATAGGCGCCCTCCAGCTGGTCGAGCGTCGCCACCAGCGCCTCTTTCAGCTGCGAGCCGCTGGCGAGTTCGTGCGCCATCAGGTGGGCGATGGTCTCGGTGTCGGTCTCGGAGGTGAGGACGGCGCCCTCGGCCTCCAGCTTGGTGCGCAGGGCGCGAAAGTTCTCGATGATGCCGTTGTGGACGACCGCGACGGGCTCGGCGAGGTGCGGGTGCGCGTTGGCGTCGGTCGGCGCGCCGTGGGTCGCCCAGCGGGTGTGGCCGATGCCGGTGCCGCCGGTCAGCGGATGCTCGGAGAGACGCTGCTCCAGATTGCGCAGCTTGCCGGCGGCGCGGACACGCTCCATCCGGCCGTCACCCGCCACCGCGGCGATGCCGGCCGAATCGTAGCCGCGATACTCGAGCCGCTTCAACGCATCCAGAATCAGCGGCGCCGCGTCCTTTGCCCCGATGACGCCAACAATCCCACACATGCCCGGTCTCCGATCCTTCAGCGCGTCGCCCCGATTGCGCCGCCAGACCCGCACATCACCCGTTTCCATCCGCTGCGCCGCGCCGGGGCGCGTGCCGTCGGACGCAAGCGAATCGGTGCCGGTCGGCCGCGCCCCCGTCTAACCCAGGTGTGGGCTATTGCACTTCACATGGAGTTACAGAAGCCCCACCCTCCAGGCCAATCGGGGTCGGCGCGGCTCAGGCCTTGTCGTGGTCCACCGCGTCGTCGGCCTCGTCGGCGCGGGCCGAGGCACGGATGGCGGCCTGCTTGGCCCCCTCGGTCTCGTCCACCAGGTCGCTGCGAGGGATCGCCATGTGTCCGGGCGAGGCGAGCGCGGCCTCCTCCTCGGCGTCGAAGTTGTCGTCGACGATCTCGCTCTGGAGGTGGCTGCCGTCGTGCTCGCTGGCGGCGCGGGCCAGATCGTGGGCACCCTCGGTGTCGTCGGCGAACTCCGACTGCATCGGCTCCTGGCCGTGCTGACTGGCCTCGCGGGCATATTGGCGCGCCGAGGACGTCAGGTCGGCGAACTCGGTCTGCATGCCCTTGCCGGAGTTGCGCATGGCGCTTTCGGCCTCGGCGCGCTCCATCGCGTTCATCGTCGCCGGGTCGGGCTCGTGCGCCTGCGCACCGAAGACCCGCTGCAGCTGGTGGATGATGCGCTCCCTGATCGTCATGTCGGCCTCCCTGCCGGCGTGCTCAGAGACTGACACATGGTGCAGCCGGCCCGCATGACGACGGTCGCGGTACGAATTGGCGGCTCGGCGCGCTCGGCCGGCCCCGGCCCGGCTCAGGATTTGGGCTTGAGCGGCGAGCGGTCCGGCTTGGTCGCCTGTCGGCCGCGGGCGAGCGCCAGCGCGTTGGCGGGAACGTCCTCGGTGATCACCGACCCGGAGGCGACGAACGCCCCCTCGCCGATGGTCACCGGCGCGACGAGCGCGCTGTTGGAGCCGATGAAGGCGCCCGCGCCGATCTCCGTGCGATGCTTGGCGACCCCGTCGTAGTTGCAGGTGATCGTGCCGGCGCCAATGTTGGCGGCCGCGCCGACCACGGCGTCGCCGATGTAGGACAGGTGCGAGATCTTCACCCCCGGCGCCAACGCCGCGTTCTTCAGCTCCACGAAGTTGCCGATCTTCGACCCCGGTCCGACGCTGGTCCCCCCGCGCGAGCGCGCGAACGGGCCGACCGCGGCGCCGGGCGAGACCACCGTGTCGACGAGGTGGGTGAAGGCGTGGACCGTCGCCCCGTCCCCCACCCTGACGCCCGTGCCGAAGACCACGTTGGGCTCGATGAGGACATCCTCGCCGATCACCGTGTCGTGGCTGAAGTACACCGTCTCGGGCGCGATCAGGGTCGCCGTCTCCAGGGCGCGGGCGCGGGCGCGGCGCTGGAACTCGGCCTCCGCCTCGGCGAGCTGGGCGCGGTCGTTGACGCCCATCACCTCGGCCGGCGAGGCCTCCTCCCACACCATGTCGAAGCCCCGCTCGACGCCGATGGCGACGAGATCGGTCAGATAGTATTCGCCCTTGGCGTTGTCGGCGCCGATGCTCTCCAGCGCCTCGAGCGGGGCGCCGGCCCGGATCGCCATCACGCCGGAATTGCACAGCGTGACGGCGCGCTCCTCCTCGCTGGCGTCGCGCTCCTCGCGGATGGCGCGCACGTGGCCGTTCTCGTCGAGCAGCAGGCGGCCGTAGCCGGTGGGCGCGGCGGTGCGGAAGGCGAGCACGGCAAGGTCCGCCCCACCGACCACACGCTCGACCATGCGGTCGATCGTGGCGGCGGTGACGAGCGGGTTGTCGCCGAAGAGTACCACGACCGCGTCGAGGTCGGCCGCGAACGCCTCGCGCGCGGCGAGGACGGCATGGGCGGTGCCCTTCTGCTCGGCCTGGACGTGGAGGGAGAGCGCGTCGCCGGCGCGGCCCGCCGCCCAGGGCGCTTCCGGTCCGACGACGAGCGCGGCGCGGCTCACCCCCGCTTCGGCCGCGGCGGCGAGGACGTGGTCCACCATCGCCCGGCCGCCGACCTTGTGCAGCACCTTGGGCGTCTTGGAGCGCATCCGCGTTCCCTTGCCGGCGGCCAACACCACCGCGAGCGCCTGCGCCATCTGCCTCTCTCCATCGCACGCTGTCTCCTTCTCCCACCACCTTGCCCGCGGCACGGCAAGGAGGGCGCGGCGGTTTTTTCGCGCCGTCCACGTGGCAGAGACATTATTTGAACGGCGCGCGGCGATCGGCTACCGGGGGACGGCCCTGCGGAAGGAAGCTCCATGCGTCGACCGATGCGAATGCCGGCCCGTCCCCTGCTCGCGCTCGCCCTGGCGCCGGCGCTCGTCGTCCTCGCGCTCGCCAGGCCCGCCGCCGCGTTCGAGCCGACCGGCAACGCCGTCGCCGACGGGTTCCTGCGCATCGTGGAATCGGGCGGCTTCGCCGACGTGGCGATCGCCGGAAGCGGCCACAACGAGAAGGGCACCGTGCTGACCGGCCTGACCGCCAGCGCGCCCGGCCGCAACGAGCGTCTCGCCATCGGCACGGTGGTCATCGTCGGCGGCATGGTCGACGGTGCGAACGCCCTGCGCGCCGAGGTGATCCAGTATGCCGACGTCGCGATGACCAACATCGGCGACGGCTCGGTCTCGCGGGCGACCGCGCTCACCATCACGCCGGCGCGACTGCCGCTGCGCGAGGCGGGCGCGTCCTGGCTGGCGACGGTGCTGGGCGAGTTTCAGCAGCTGGTCCTCGAGGGGCTGGCGGCGCGGCCGGCGACCGGCAGCGCCGTCGCCGTGGAGCGGATCGAGGTGGTGCGGGAGGACGACGCCGACCCGGCCGCCGGCCGCATCGCCTTCCAGCGCGCGCGGGTGGACGCGGCCTTCTTCCAAGGCGGCGCCTCCACCGTTCTGACCGACCTCGGCTACGACACGCTGACCCTCAGCGGCACGCTCGCCGGGCGCTGGAACGCGGCCGACGGGGCGACGGAGCTGGCGCAGCTGGCGATCGCCGCCGGGGACGTCGGCGCCGTCGTGATGTCGGGCTCGGCAAGCGGGCTCAGCGGGCCGCGCCTCGCCGCGCTCGGCCAAAGCCTCGGCTCCGTCTCCGTCATGCTGCCGCTCCTCCAGGAGGTTCGTCTCACCGCCCTCACCCTCGCCTTCCGCGACGGAGGCCTGACCGAACGACTGCTGGCGCACGCCACGGCGACCTCCGGCGCGTCGACCGACGCGGTGCGCGAGCGGATCGTCGACGGCGTGGCGCGGGTGGTCGCGCTGGTGGGGAGCGAGGGCCTCACCACCCAGGCGACCGACGCCGCGCGCCGCTTCCTCCTGGAGCCCGGCACGCTCACGATCGCGGCCGAGCCGGCCGAGGCGGTGAGCCTGGCGCAGATCGTCGGGGGAGCGCTCCTGAAGCCGCAACTCCTCCCGCAGCTCCTCAACCTCTCGATCACCGTCGAGCCGTGAGCCACATCCTCGACGTTCCGGGACTGAGGCTCGGCCACGCGAGCGACGCCGCGCGGCGGACCGGCGTCACCACCGCGGTGTTCGACCAGCCGGCGACCGCGGCCGTCGCCGTTCACGGCGGCGCGCCCGGCACGCGCGAGACCGATGCGCTGGACCCGGCCCGCCTCGGCCCCGGCGTCGACGCGATCGTGCTCACCGGCGGGTCGGCGTTCGGCCTCGCCGCGGCGGACGGGGCCATGCTGGCGCTCGCCGAGATGGGCCGCGGCTTCGCGGTGCGCGAGCACCGGGTTCCGATCGTCCCCGCCGCGGTGATCTTCGACCTGTCGGGCGAGCGGCCGGACTATCGCACGCTCGGGGAAGCCAGCGTCGCCGCCGCATTCGCCGCGCCGGACCGGACGCTCGGCACCATCGGCGCCGGCATCAACGCGATGACGGCCGGGCTGAAAGGCGGCTTCGGCGCCGCCTCGGCGCGGGTCGGCGGCGGCACGGTGGCGGCGTGCGTCGTCGCCAACGCGGTCGGCTCGGCGGTGGCAGCCGACGGACCCTGGTTCCGCGCCGCCCCGTTCGAGGTGGACGGCGAGTTCGGCGGCCTCGGCGCCCCGCGCGAGGCTGATTTCGCCACCGTCACGACCAAGCTGGGCGCCGCGATGCGCACCAACACCACCATCGCCCTCGTCGCCACCGACCTCGCCCTGACGCGGGGCGAGGCGCACCGCCTCGCCGTCGCCGCCCACGACGGCATCGCTCTCGCCGTCTGGCCAGCGCACACCATCATGGACGGCGACACGGTGTTCGCCGCCAGCACCGGGCGCGCCCCCGCCCCCGCCTCTCTCGCCGAGACCGTCGCCCTGCACGCGGCGGCGACGCGCTGCCTCGCCCGCGCCATCGCCATCGCGGTCCATGCCGCCTCCCCCCGGCCCGGCGATCGCTTTCCGACATGGCGCGAGCGCTTCGGCTGAGGCACCGACCGAATGCCTTGAAGAAAGGCACGACTAATTCATTGACACATTTCCCGAGTGCCGTTGTCATGGCGGGATACCTGCCCCCCGGCAGCTCGGCCGGGCGCAGACGTCCTTTGCGCGCCCCCTCCGCGCCCCGCTGCTCGACGAGGCCCAAATGCAATATATCCGCGAACTCTTCGACTATATCGGCGACTTCACCTGGGGGTGGTCGCTGATTCCCTTCCTCGTCGTGCTGGGGGTGTTCTTTACGCTCTCCTCGCAGTTCGTCCAGCTGCGGTTCTTCGGGCGCATGTTCGGCGTCCTCACCAAGACCGAGCCGAAAGACGGGCACATCTCCTCGCGCGAGGCGCTGCTGGTCTCGGTCGGCGGGCGCGTCGGCGGCGGCAACATCGCCGGCGTCGCGGTGGCGATCACCCTCGGCGGGCCGGGCGCGGTGTTCTGGATGTGGGCGATCGCGCTGGTGGGCATGGCGACGAGCCTCTTCGAGTGCTCGCTCGCCCAGCTCTTCAAGCGCACGGAGGCGGACGGCAGCTACCGCGGCGGACCGGCGCAATACATCATCTACGGTCTCGGGCAGAACTTCCGCTGGCTGGCGGTGCTCTACGCGATCTGCCTCATCGCCGCCTTCGCATTCGGCTTCAACGCCTTCCAGGGCAACACCGTCGCCGGTGCGTTGCAGGAGAGCTTCGGCCTGTCGCGGCTCTATGCGGGCATCGGCTTCGCGATCCTCACCGCGCTCGTCGTGTTCGGCGGCATCCGCCGCATCGCCAAGGTGGCCGACGTCGTCGTGCCGGTGATGGCGTTCGGCTACATCGGCCTGGCGCTCGTCGTCATCCTCATCAACCTGCCGTCGGTGCCGGGGGTGATCGGCAGCATCCTCTCCAACGCCTTCGGCTTCACCTCGGCGGTGGCCGGCGGGGTCGGAGCGGCGGTGGCGCAGGGGCTGCGGCGCGGGCTCTTCTCCAACGAGGCGGGCCTCGGCTCGGCGCCCAACGTGGCCGCGATCGCGGACGTGAAGCACCCGGTCAGCCAGGGGGTGGTGCAGTCGCTCTCGGTCTTCATCGACACGATGGTGATCTGTTCGTGCACCGCGTTCATGATCCTGCTGAGCGACGTCTATCAGCCGGGCGCGGACATCGACGGCGTGGTGCTGACGCAGCAGGCCCTCTCCAGCCACTTCGGCGACTGGGCGAGCTACTTCCTGTCCCTCGCGGTGCTGCTCTTCGCCTTCTCCTCCATCATCTACAACTACTATCTCGGCGAGACGGCGCTGGCCGTGTTCACGGAGGGGCGCACGGCGCAGCTGGTGTTGCGCCTCATGGTGATCGCGCTGGTCTTCATCGGCGCGTCGGCGGAGGGCGCGACGTCGGTCTTCTTCTTCTCCGATCCGCTGATGGGCGTGCTGGCGCTGGTCAACCTGATGGCGCTCCTCATGCTCTTCCCGATCGGGCTCAGGATGGTGCGCGACTACACCGCCCAGGTCCGCGCCGGGATCGACAACCCGGTGCTGAACCCGGCCGACTACCCGGAGCTCTCGCTGGACGAGACCGCGTGGCCGGCGGTCGGCGACGCGGCCCCGCCGCCCCCCGGCACCGCGACCGCCGCTTCGGCCTGATGCGGCGGGCGCGTCCCGCCCCGCCCCGTCCCGCCCCGGCAAGGCGGCGGGCGGTCGGCTCACCGCGGGCCGTGCCGCCGCTCGGCTCATCGTCTCGCTGGGCGTCGTCTCGCTGGGCGTCGTCTCAGAGGTCGTCGTCGAGGTAGCGCTGGAGCGTCGCCTCGACACCGGCCTCCTTCAACGAGGCCAGCGCGGCGGCGAAGCGCTCCCGCAGCACCGGCGCGGAGCCGAGTGCACCGTAGATCTCGCTCTGGCCCAGCCACGCGGCGGGATCGGTCTGCGCCGCGCGTGCCACGGGTTGCAGGCGCTCCCAGTTTGGGTCGTTGGGCGCGATGGCCTCGCCGGCCTCCGTCTCTCCCACGCAGTACCGGCACCATAGCGCCGATTCCAACGCCAGGCCGGTGATAGACCGCCCCTCGGCGATGCGGTCCGCCAGGGTCGGCACGATGAATTTGGGCTGCCGGTTCGACCCGTCGAGGCACAGGCGGCGCACGGTGTCGCCGATCTTCGGATTGGCGCAGCGGGTCTCGATCAGCCGGGCATAGTCGGCAAGGCTGGTGCCCGGTACCGGCGGGACGGTGGGGATGATCTCGTCACGCGTGATCTTGGCGAGGAACGCCGCGATCGACGGGTGCGCCATCGCCTCGTGCACGTAGGTGATTCCGAGGAGCCCGGCCGGATAGGCGATCACCGCGTGACCGCCGTTGAGGATGCGGATCTTCATCAGCTCGTAGGGCGTCACATCGGCGACGAACTCGACGCCGACCTCCTCCAGAGCCGGGCGACCCGAGGGGAACGTGTCCTCCAGAACCCACTGCGTGAAGTCCTCGCAGAAGACTGGCCAGGCGTCCTCGATACCGAAGTTCTCGGCGCACAGGCGCCGCTCGCGCTCGCCGGTGGCGGGGGTGATGCGGTCCACCATGGCGTTGGGAAAGGCCACCTCGCTGGCGATCCAGCTCGCGAGGGCGGCGTCGTGGAGCCCGGCGGTGCCGACGACGGCGGCGCGCGTCACCGAGCCGTTGTGGGGGATGTTGTCGCAGCACATGACGGTGAACGGCGCGGTGCCGCTGGCGCGCCGGGCCGACAGCGCCGCCGCGATCAGGCCGAAGACGGTGCGCGGCGCGGTGGGCCGCTCGCCGTCATGGACGATGTCGGGATGTTGTGGATTGAAGACACCCGTGGAATCGACGAAGTAGCCGCCCTCCGTCACCGTCAGCGAGACGATGCGCGTCTCGGGATCCGTCAGCCGGGCGAGGATCGCGGTGGTGTCGCCGATGGGAAGGAAGCCGACCATCGGCGCCGTCACCCGTGCCTCGCTGGCCTCGGCGGACTGCTCGACGACGGTGGTGAGGAGGTCCTGCCCCGTCAGCGCCTCGCGCATCTTCTGGTCCCCGGCCATCACGCCGGCGCCGACGATGCCGAAGTCGTGGTCGCGCCCCATGGAGAACAGGCGGTCGAGGTAGACGGCCTGGTGCGCGCGGTGGAAGTTGCCGATGCCGAAGTGGACGATGCCCGGCTTCAGCGCCGCCCGGTCGTAGCGCGGTGTGGCCGCGGATCGGATCTGGGGCAGCGTGGCGGCGGACAGGCGGATCATGACGGGCTCGCGGCTGATCGTGGAGATGGGCACGGCAGATCTAGCGCGCGGGGACGGCGCCATCCACGCCCCCCTGCGGCGCACCCGGCCGAGGCGGTCATCTAGATCGCCAGCCCCTCGGCGTCGAACTTGTAGATCTTGTCCGGCGACGGGGTGAGGTAGACCCGATCGCCGTGGTGGACGCCGAACTCGCCGTCCGAGCGGGCGGTGACCGTGCCGATCCCGTCGACGGCGACGTGCAGGAAGGTGTCGGATCCCAGATGCTCGGAAACGCTGACGGTGCCGGTCCACTCGCCCTGATCGGTCGACAGGGTGATGTGCTCCGGCCGCACGCCGATCGAATCGGCGCCGTGCTTCGAGGCCACGGCGCCATTGATGAAGTTCATCTTGGGCGAGCCGATGAACCCGGCGACGAACTTGTTCTTCGGCGCGCGGTAGAGGTCGAGCGGAGAGCCGACCTGCTCGATCCGCCCGGCCGAGAGCACGACGATCTTATCGGCCATCGTCATCGCCTCGACCTGATCGTGCGTGACGTAGATCATCGTCGTCTCGAGGTCGTTGTGGAGCTGGCTGATTTCGAGGCGCATGTTGACGCGCAGCGCCGCGTCGAGGTTGGAGAGCGGCTCGTCGAACAGGAACGCGGCCGGCTCGCGCACGATGGCCCGGCCGATGGCGACGCGCTGGCGCTGACCGCCGGAGAGCTGGCCCGGCCTGCGGTGGAGATAGTCGGTCAGGTTCAGCGTCGCGGCGGCGGCCTTCACCTTGGCGTCGATCGTCTTCTTGTCGATCTTCGCCATCTTCAGCGGAAAGGCGATGTTCTTGGCCACCGTCATGTGCGGATAGAGCGCGTAGGACTGGAACACCATCGCGAGCTTGCGCCGGGCCGGGGGCGTCGCGGTCGCGTCCTGCCCGTCGATCATGATCTGGCCGGAGGAGACGTCCTCCAGTCCGGCGATCAGGCGCAGCAGCGTGGACTTGCCGCAGCCGGAGGGGCCGACGAAGACGACGAACTCCCCGTCCTCGATCTCGAGGTTCAGCGGCTTGATGACCTCGACCCCGCCGAACGACTTGGTGACGTCTTTCAGGATAATCTGTCCCATGACGAACCCTACTTGACCGCGCCGAAGGTGAGACCGCGCACCAATTGCTTCTGGCTGAACCAGCCCAGGATGAGGATCGGCGCGATCGCCATCGTCGAAGCGGCGGAGAGCTTGGCGTAGAAGAGCCCCTCGGGCGAGGAGTAGCTGGCGATGAACTGGGTCAGCGGCGCGGCGTTCACCGTGGTCAGGTTCAGCGTCCAGAAGGCCTCGTTCCAGGCGAGGATGACGTTGAGCAGCAGCGTCGAGGCGATCCCCGGCACCGCCATCGGCACCAGCACGTGGACGATCTCGGAGCGCATCGTCGCCCCGTCCATCCGCGCCGCCTCCAGAATGTCGCCCGGAATCTCGCGGAAGTAGGTGAAGAGCATCCACACGATGATCGGCAGGTTGATCATCATCAGGATGAAGATGAGCGCCACCTTGGTGTCGAGGAGGCCGGCGTTGAGACAAAGAAGATAGATCGGCATCAGCACGCCGACGGCCGGGAGCATCTTGGTGGAGAGCATCCACATCAGGATGTCCTTGGTGAACCGCCCCGGCACGAACGCCATCGACCACGCCGCCGGCACCGCGATGACGAGCCCGCACAATGTGGAGCCCAGCGAGAGGACGACCGAGTTCCAGAAGTGGCGGAAATAGTCGGACCGCTCCTGCACCGTCTCGTAATTCTCCAGCGTCCAGTCGAAGAACAGGAACGAAGGCGGCGAGGCGATCGCCTCGCCCTCGGTCTTGAAGCTCGTCAGGATGGTCCACAGGACGGGGAAGAAGATCGCCAGGCCGATCGCCCAGGCGACGACGGTGATGGCGATCTTGCGGCGGGGGGAGACGGCTCTGGCCATGGTGCGCCCCCTACAGGTCGAGGTTCTTGCCGATCATCCGCATCAGGAAGATCGCGACGATGTTGGCGAGGATGACGGCGATGATGCCGCCGGCGGAGCCGGAGCCGATGTCCTGCCCCACCAGCGCCTCGAGGTAGACGAGATAGGTGAGGTTGGTGGTGGCGTTCCCGGGGCCGCCGTTCGTGGTGACGAAGATCTCCGCGAAGATGCCCAGGAGAAAGATCGTCTGGATCAGGATGACCACCGTGATCGCGCGCGACAGGTGCGGCAGGACGATGGAGAAGAACTTCGCCAGCGCCGGCGCGCCGTCCATCTCGGCCGCTTCCATCTGCTCACTGTCGAGCGACTGCATGGCCGTCAGCAGGATCAGGGTCGCGAACGGCAGCCACTGCCAGGCGACGATGATGATGATGGATAGCAGCGGGATCTCGGAGAAGAAGTCGATCGGGGTGAAGCCGAACACCTTGGCGACGTAGGCGAAGAGCCCGTTCACCGGGTTCATGAACATGTTCTTCCACACCAGCGCGCCCACCGTCGGCATGACGAAGAACGGCGCGATGACGAGGATGCGCACGATGCCCTGCCCGAACATCGGCTGATCCAGCAGCAAGGCGAGGAGCACGCCGCCGCAGATGGTGATCAGCAGGACGCCGCCCACCATCAGCAGCGTGTTGATCATCGAGGGCCAGAAGGCCGGCCCGGTGACGAAGTACTCGTAGTTCCCCCAGCCGACGAACGGGGTCATGGAGGGATCGTAGAGGTTGTAGGCGAGCGTCGAAAAATAAATCGTCATCGCCAGCGGCACGATCATCCAGCCCAGAAGCAGGACGACGGCCGGCGACATCATGATTTTCGCGGCGGCTCGGGTATGTGTGGTGGCCATGGCGCGCGCCCTCGCGGGGAGAAAAAGGGCGGGCACCGCGGCGCCCGCCCCAGTGGTTCACCGAGCGCTTCTTAGGTGGCGCCCGGCGAGCCGGTCATTTCGGATAGCCGGCGCGGCTCATCTGCCGCTCGGTCAACGACTGGGCGTTGGCGAGCGCGCGGTCCACGTCCGTCGTCCCGGCGAGTGCGGCGGAGAACTGCTGGCCGACCGCGGTGCCGATGCCCTGGAATTCGGGGATCGCGACGAATTGCACGCCGACGTAGGGCACTTCGTCCACGGCCGGGTTGTTCGGGTCCGCGGCCTTGATCGATTCCAGCGTCATCTTCGCGAACGGCGCGGCTTCGATGTAGGCGGGGTTCTCGTAGAGCGAGGTGCGGGTGCCCGGCGGCACGTTCGCCCAGCCCTCCTCGGAGGCGACCAGCTCGAGATATTCCTTCGACGTCGCCCAGGCGATGAACGTCTTGGCGGCCTCTTCGGCGTCGGTCGACTTCGGGATCGCCAGCGACCAGGCCCACAGCCAGTTGGAGCGCTTGCCGAGGCCATTGTCCGGCGCCAGCGCGAAGCCGACCTTGTCGGCGACCGTCGATTCGGCCGGATTGGTGACGAACGAGGCGGCGACGGTGGCGTCGATCCACATGCCGCACTTGCCGGACTGGAACAGCGCCAGGTTCTCGTTGAAGCCGTTGGAGGAGGCGCCCGGAGGCCCGGCGTCGTTCATCAGGTCGAGATAGAAGGTCAGCGTCTCCTTCCACTCGGGCTGGTCGAACTGGGCCTTCCAGTCCATGTCGAACCACTTGGCGCCGAACGAGTTGGCCATGGCCGACAGGAAGGCCATGTTCTCGCCCCACCCGGCCTTGCCGCGCAGGCAGATGCCGTAGATCTCGTTGTCCTTGTCGGTGATCTTGCGGGCGGCGTCGGCGATGA
The DNA here is from genome assembly GCF_022865125.1 of Acuticoccus sp. I52.16.1. NCBI lineage: Bacteria > Pseudomonadati > Pseudomonadota > Alphaproteobacteria > Hyphomicrobiales > Amorphaceae > Acuticoccus > Acuticoccus sp. I52.16.1. Next base: position 5,091,827 of record NZ_CP094828.1, read on the forward strand.
ACTCCCAGGTCGGCGCGTCCGGCATGTCGAGCCCGGCCTCCTCGAAGAGGTCGGTGCGGTACATCACCATGGAGGATTCGCCGTAGAAGGGCGCGGCATACAACGTGCCGTCGACCGAGAGGCCGCCGCGGATCGCCGGCAGCAGGTCGTCGGTATCGTAGCCTTCGGGCAAATCGTCGAGCGCGACGAGCCAGTCCTTCTCGGCCCAGATGGGCACCTCGTAGGTGCCGATGGTCATCACGTCGAACTGACCGCCGTCCGTGGCGATGTCGGTCGAGACGCGCTGGCGCAGGGTGTTCTCCTCGAGCGTCACCCACTCGAGGTCGATGCCGGGATTGGCTTCGGTGAAATGGTCCGCGAGCGCCTGCATGCGGATCATGTCACCGTTGTTGACGGTTGCGATGGTAACGGTCTGCGCCTGGGCGGCGATCCCGAGGGCGAGCACCGACGACGCGCCGATCAATAGCGACGAAAGCTTCACGGTTATCCTCCCAGGGACCGATGACATACGGTCCTAATTTTTACGCAGCGTGCCGAAGGGACAGGCGCCCTGTCAACGGCAGGCATGCGCATATTTCATGCACAACAGATCGCGCGATCGCGGGTCCGCACGGTCGAGTTGCAATCTGAGCGGGAAGCAGATACCCGGATCGGACCGCGGCCGTGCCGTGTGCCGGTACGCGCCGGATTGGCATGCCATGGCGTGCGGACGTAAGCGTGCGGTCGCCAACGTGCGGTCGGCCGCCGCCGGTCGACATGCCGTGGCGTGCGACATGGTGGCAGGCCGGGTGAGCCGCGCCGCCAGCCTCGCGCAAGCCGCCGGGCACAGTGGAGTAGATGTTGAGCGCGGGACCTGCGGGGTGGACCCGACCCGCGCGAAGCAGCCATCGTCGTCGGCGGCCGGACGTCTCGTGTGCCATGCGGCGAACATGGGCGAACATGCGGCGAACCGGCTGCGATGTGTCGAGGGAGTGAACCTATGCGATTCACCATCCTGCACCGCTTTGCGACCCGTCGCGCGGCGCCCCCTCGACCGGCCGGCTCGCCGGTCATCGTCCCGGCCGTGGCGCTCTCGTCCACCGCCCGCGCGCATGCCTCGATCCCGAGCATCACGCCCCCGGCCGTTCGGATCCAAGCCGTCGGGAGCGCTCCGGCCACCGCGGCGCTGGCGCTGCTGCTCGTCGCCCTCGCAGGGCCGGCGCCCGTCGCCGCACAGGCTTACGGCGCGGACGAGGCCCCCAACCCCGCTGCCGCCGCCTTCGCCGTGTTCGACGACCTCACCGCCGAGGCGGCCCCCGCAGCGCCTGCCGCGATCCCGTCCCCCTTCGCCGCCGCGGCGGACGAGGACGACGCGCTCGCCGAGACCATCGAACGACCGGAAGGGTGGCAGCCCCTCCCCCTTTCCAAGCCCGGCATCGACGAGACGTTCGCGTCTCGCTGCACACCGCCCGACCCCGATCTCGCCTGGTTTCGCCTGCCGCCGGAGCTGCGCGAGCAGCCGATCGAGGCGATGATCGGCCAACTCCTCGTCGTCAGCTACGGTGGCACCAGCCCGGCCGACGCCGGCGTGCGCGAGGCGCGTGAGGCGATCGCCCGATCGCGCATCGGCGGCGTGCTCACCTTCCGCCACAACATCGCCTCCGCCGCGGACATCACCGCCGTCAACGCCGGCTTCGCCGAGGCCAACGCGGCGCTGCCCCCCATCGTCGCCGTCGACCAGGAGGGCGGCCTCGTGATGCGCGTGAAGCCGTCCGAAGGCGCGCCCGACACCCCCGCCGCGGCCGACGTCGCCGCCACCGCGCCGGACGACGCGCGCACCGCCTACGACGCGATGGCCCGCGCCCTCTCCGCGCTCGGCTTCACCGCCAACTTCGGCCCCGTGGTCGACCTCGCCATCAACCCGGACAACCCCGTGATCGCCCGCTTCGGCCGCAGTTACGGCGCCGACCCGGACACGGTGACCGAGTATGCCACGCTGTTCGCCCAGGCCCACCGGCACGCCGGCGTCGGCACGGCGCTGAAGCACTTCCCCGGCCACGGCTCGTCCACCGACGACAGCCACAAGGGCGCCATCGACCTCACCCCCACCTGGCACCGCGCCGAGATGGTCCCCTTCCGCGACATGATCGACGCGGGCGAGGCCGACATGATCATGGCCGGCCACCTCACGCTCGACGGCCTGACCGAGGACGGTATCCCCGCCTCCCTCTCGCCGTCCGCGCTCGACGGGTTCCTGCGCGAGACGCTGTGCTACGGGGGTGTCGTGGTGTCGGACGACCTGGCGATGGAGGCGGTATCCTCCCATTGGGGCGCGGTCGAGGCCGTCACCATGATGGTCGAGGCGGGGGGCGACATCGCGCTCCTGTCACTGGCCTCGGGCGAGGGCTACGAAGTGGTCGACGCCATCATCTCCGCTCTCGCCGAAAAAGCCGCCGGCTCCCCCGCCTTCGCCGATCGCATCCGCCAGGCCTACGCGCGGATCGTGAACCTGAAGCTCGACCTCGCGGAGGCGCCCGCCGCCGCCCGAAGCGCGGTCGACACGGCCGCCCTCGCCGCGCCGGCCCGCCGCTAGCCCCCCTCCCGCGCCACCGCGCGCCAAGGCTCGCGCCAGTCATCCGCGGCATTCTCCCCGCATTCGCGGAGGAGGCCAAATCTGTCATGTCGAAGGGCTATTTGAGTAGAACCCTGTCGTCTTCGGGGCGCCGCGTGCTCCTCGACGGGCTCGACCGAGCGAACGTACAGTTTCTCCTGGACAGCTCGTACCGGGTCGTCGGTTCGAACGAGAACGTCAAGGAACTGCTGGGCTTCAGTCCGGTCGGCAAGCCGTTCTTCGAGATATTCACGCCGGCCGGCGCCCGCACCGACGCCCAGAAGGACATCCTCGCCGAAGTCCGCAAGGAGCAGTTCGCCATCCGCTTCGGCACCGTCATCCACAAGTCCGGCGAGATGCGCCGCGTCGCGGTGCGCTGGTACGGCATCGAGGCGGCACGCGATAGCGTCAAGCATATCGTCATGGCGACCGACATGAGCGCCGCCTACGCCGAAGAGGCCGCCCGCGTCGCACGCGTCGACGCGATCGACCGGGCCTACGCGGTGATCGAGTTCGAGCCCAACGGCCGCGTGGTCGACGCCAACGACGTCTTCTGCAGCGCCATGGGTTACAAGCGCGCCGATCTGATCGGCAAGGAACACCGCATCTTCGCGCCCAATCGCATCATGTCGGAGGCCGAGTACCGGGCGTTCTGGCGCGAGCTGGGCAGCAACCACATCATGTCGGGCGAATTCGAGCGCGTGCGCAAGGACGGCTCGTCCATCTACCTGGAGGCCAGCTATTCGCCGGTGCTGGATCTCAACGGGCGGGTGACCAAGGTGGTGAAGGTCGCCGCGGACATTTCCGACAAGGTGAACCTGCGCAACTCCACCAACAAGGTCGCGACCGAGGTCGACCACAAGCTGGCCGAGATCGTCAACGCGGTCTCCAACGCCAACGACTGTTCCGCCTCGGCGAGCACCGTCGCCTCGCAGACCTCGCAGATGGTCCGCCAGGTCGCCGACGCGGTGCAGGACTTCGAGGCCACCTCCCGGCGCATCGCCGACGCGATGGTGAAGTCGCGCAGCGCCGTGGTCCACGTGAACACGCAGGCGCAGACCGCCGACCAGCACATCTCCGCCCTCTCCGAGGCGGCCAACTCCATGACGTCGATCGTCGAGATCATCTCGAAGGTCGCCGGGCAGATCAACCTGCTCGCCCTCAACGCGACCATCGAGGCGGCGCGCGCGGGCGAGGCCGGCAAGGGCTTCGCGGTGGTGGCCGCGGAGGTGAAGTCGCTCGCCGATCAGGTGGAGAAGTCGACCAATCAGATCGGCGCCGACATCGACCGGGTGCAGACGGTCGCAGGTGACGTCGTCAGCGTGCTGAAGGGCATCTCCTCGGCGATCCGCGAGGTGGAGGACTCGGTGTCCGTCGCCGGCGACGCGGTGGAGGAACAGACCACCGCCGCGCGCGACATCGCCGCCGGAATGAACCAGGCGGCCGATTCGGTGCACGGCATCACCGACGACCTCGGCAAGATCTCCGCCGCGGTCGCCAGTGCCGACGGGTTCGCCCGCGACGGCAGCAAGATGTACCAGTCGATCAAGGCGAGCACCGCCGTCCACTGAGGACGGCGGCAATCGTCTCCGGCGGCCGCTCCGCCGCGGCCCCTTTTACGGATAGAGGCGCTGGACGCGGTAGGCGCCGCCCTCGCGACGGAAGAGGAATCGGTCGTGAAGGCGGAACTGGCCGTCTTGCCAGAACTCGAAGCTCTCCGGGACGAGCCGATAGCCGCCCCAATGGGGTGGCCGCGGCGGGTTCTCCCCAAATTCCGCTTCCCGTTCCGCCACTCTTTTTTCCAGCTCCGCCCGGTCCGCCGCCGGGCGCGACTGCTGCGACGCCCACGCGCCGATGCGGCTGCCGAGCGGCCGCGAGGCGTAGTAGGCGTCGGATTCGGCGTCCGACGCGAGCTCGATCGGGCCGCGGATGCGCACCTGCCGGCGCGCCGACTTCCAGTGGAAGAGCAGCGCCGCCTTGGGATTATCCCGCAACTCCAGACCCTTGACGCTCTCGCGGTTGGTGTAGAACACGAACCCGCGTGCATCGTGCCCCTTCAGGAGGACGATGCGGGCGTCCGGCATCCCGGTCCCGTCCACGGTGGCGAGGGTCATCGCGTTGGCGTCGTTCGGCTCGCTCTGCCAGGCCTCTCGGAGCCACGCGTCGAACAGTTCGATGGGGTCGGGCGTTGTTCCTGCCGCAATCGCGGCGTCGGTAAGGCTCGCGCTCACGACAAAGCCGCACTACATATGGGTGTCTTCATGACAGCACCTGTGATGGATGTAGAGGTGCCGGACGGCCGGCGCCGCTAAGAATGGACCAGTGATGGCGCGCGACCCCTATACCGTGCTTGGCATCTCGAAGTCAGCCTCGGAAAGCGAGATTAAATCCGCCTTCCGCCGGCTCGCCAAGCGGTACCATCCTGACACCAATTCGGACGACCCGAAGGCGCAGGAGCGCTTCTCGGAGGTGAATTCCGCGTACGAGATCGTCGGCGACAAGGACAAGCGCGCCAAGTTCGACCGGGGCGAGATCGACGCGGCCGGGCAGCCGCGCTTTCATGCCGGCTTCGGCTCGGGCGGCGCCTCGGGCGACCCGTTCGCCGGTTTCGGCGGCTTCTCCGGCTTCGGCCGCGGCGGTGGGCAGAACACCGGCAATCAGCGCCGCTCCTGGAGCTTCTCCTCCGGCGACGGCGGCGCGGGGGTCGACGAGATCCTGCGCGAGTTCATGGGCGGCGGCGGGGGTGCACGTGCCGAGCGGACGGCCGGCTTCGGCGGTGCGGCACCCGAACGCGGCCAGGACCTCGACGTGGTGGTCACCGTCACGCTGGACGATCTCGCCAGCGACGAGAAGCTGCGCGTCTCGCTGCCGACGGGGCGAACGGTGGACGTTCGCATCCCCCCCGGCGCCGAGCAGGACCAGCAGATCCGTCTGCGCGGCCTGGGGCACGACAGCCCCACCGGCGGCCAGCCGGGCGATGCGATCCTGACGCTGCGCATCGGCGCGCACCCGATCTTCCAGCGCGAGGGGCAGAACCTGCGCCTCGAGCTGCCGGTAACGCTGTACGACGCGGCGCTCGGTGCCAAAGTCCGCGCGCCGACGCTCAACGGCTCGGTCAACATCACCATCCCGCCCGGCTCGTCGGGCGGCAAGACCTTGCGCCTGCGAGGGCTCGGCCTGCCCACCAAGTCGGGCGGCCGGGGCGACCTCCTCGTCACCCTGCAGATCGACCTGCCCGACGATCTGCCAGACGAATTCCTGGAGATGATGCGTCGCTGGCGCGAGGATCACCCCTACCAGCCCCGCTCGTCCTGACAGCCTGGAGCGCACCGCCGCGGCCGAGCGGACGGCGACGCGGCGTGGCCGGAGCCGGTCAGAGGACGCGGTTGGTGCGCGGCAGGAGTTCGTCCATCACCGTGTCGATCAGCCACCGGGCGTGGCGCACCAGCCCGGCATCGCCGAGCGGGCCGCGCGCCGTCGTCGGCGGCACGTGGACGAAAAGCGCGCGCGGGTTGCCGCACAGCGCCGCGCCGTAGCCGGCATTGCACACGTAGGTGCCCGCACTGTGGCTGAGGCGCACGGGAAATCCCGCCTCCCGCGCCTCGCGCACCAGCTCCGGAACGTCGAACGCGGTGAAGCGCGTGCGGGTCAGCGGCGGCGCACAACCGCCCGCCGCGTCCAGCTGCGGGCCGGCGTGGCATGTGGCGATGCGCTCGTAGCGGATCATCGTCTCGCGTCCGGCGACGCCGAACATGATCACCGCGCCATAGCGCGCCGCGACCGGCGGCAGCGTCTCCACCACGCTCCAATGCGTGTCGAGGCGCAAGACGTCGACGCCCGGCGGCGGCGCGGCGGCGAGCGTCGCGGCCAGCCGCTCGGTCGGGTTCCGTGGCATGCCGGGGAAGGAACCGAAACCTGTGACCAGGATGCGCGGGGCGCTGGCCGGCCTCATGCGCCCGTCGGCGTCCAGCGTGCGGCCATGCCGTAGCCGTCGACCATGACCCGCCCCTCTTCGTACAGCATCTCGAGGTGGGCGAGCACGGAGTTGGCCGCGGCATCGAACAACCGCCGGTCCAGCGAGGCGTAGAGCGCCTCCACGATCTCGGCGATCGTCCGATCACCCGACGCCAGACGCTGCAGGATCGCCCGCTCGCGCATCAGCCGATGGCTGCGAATGCCCGACACCGTGCGCGACGGCTCCTCGATCACATCGCCATGTCCCGGCAGATAGCGCGCATGCTCCATCCGCAGGATCTTCTCCAGCGAGGCGACATAGGCCCGCATCGATCCCTCCGGCGGCGCCACGACGGTGGTCGACCAACCCATCACGTGGTCGCCGCTGAAGAAATCGGCGCCTCTGGCGAAGGCGACATGGTCGGGCGCGTGCCCGGGCGTCGTCACCGCGCGCACCGTCACTTCGCCGTTGTCGATCTCCTCGCCGTCGGCCACGACATGGTCGATCGCGAAGAGGCGGTCGGCGTAGCCGGGGCGCGGGTCCGGCTCGCCGGGGTGCAAGGCGCGGGAGATCCGGGCCGGCCCTTCGGCGACGACGGTGGCGCCGGTCATGTCGCGCACCTTGGCGAGGCCGGTGATGTGGTCGCGATGGGAGTGCGTCACCAGGATGTGGGAGACCGGACGCCCCGCGATGGCTCGCTCCAGGGTGGCGAGATGCTCGGCGAGGTCCGGCCCCGGATCGAGCAGCATCAGCCGCTCGCTCCCGATGAGGTAGGTGTTGGTGCCCGCGCCCGTGTAGGGGCTCGGGTTGTTGGCCGTGATGCGGGCGATGTCGGCCCCCATCGGCACCGCCTCGCCGTAGCGCGGGTCAAAGCTCAATCGTCGTTTCCTTCCGGTCCGCGGCGCTGCGCCGTGCGGCGCGTCCCCGCGCTGCGGCCGGCGCGCCGCCGTCTGGCGATGTTGTGTCACAGAGCGGACGGCCGATGCATCCCACGCCGAGCCGCGGGGCTCAAACGGCGAGGCCGCCTTTGTCGCGCAGGAAGGCGATGACGTCGTCCACCCCGTCGCCGCCGCGCAGGTTGGTCATGAGGAACGGCCGGTCGCCCCGCATGCGCTCGGCATCGGCGCGCATCACGTCGAGCGAGGCGCCGACGAAGGGGGCGAGGTCGGTCTTATTTATGATCAGCAGGTCGGAGCGGGTAATGCCGGGGCCACCCTTGCGCGGGATCTTCTCACCGCCCGCGACGTCGATCACGTAGATCGTGATGTCGGCCAGCTCGGGCGAGAAGGTGGCGGCGAGGTTGTCGCCACCGGACTCGACGAGCACCAGGTCCACCGCCGGGAAGCGCTCGCGCATCTCCTTGATCGCGGCGAGGTTGATCGAGGCATCCTCGCGGATCGCGGTGTGCGGGCAACCGCCGGTTTCCACACCCATGATCCGCTCGACCGCCAGCGCCTCGGCGCGCGACAGGATCAACGCATCTTCCTTGGTGTAGATGTCGTTGGTGATGGCGACGATGTCGACCCGGTCGCGCAGCGCCTTGCACAGCCGTTCCATCAGCATCGTCTTGCCGGAGCCGACCGGCCCCCCGATCCCAACACGAAGCGGCCCATGTGCCGTCGCCGACATATTTCATCCTTTCACGAAGACGCTGATTTTTCTGGCACCACGCGGGACCGGGCGCAAGAGCTGCCCGCACCGCGGCCGCTAGCGCGCCGGCACCGACACCGGTTTGCGCCGCGCCTTCACCTCGTAGAGACGCCGGTCGGCCGCCCCGGTCAGCTCGTCCAGCGTCGTGCCGTCGTCCCACAGGTCCGCCCAGCCGATGCTGACCGAAAGTGTGTAGGGCGCCACCGTCATGCACGCCGCGCGCGTCGCGTCGACGAGATCGCCGGCGACCCTCGCCGCCGACCGCTGATCGCCGGACGGGAGGATGATCAGGAACTCGTCGCCGCCGATGCGATAGACCGGATCGGTGCTGCGCACGGTGCGACGCATCAGGTCGGCCACGAAGCACAGCGCCGCATCGCCCGAGGAGTGCCCGTACTCGTCGTTCACCGCCTTGAAGTGATCGAGGTCGATGATGAGGAGGCCGAGGTGACCGCGCCGCACCACCGCATCCTGCACGAAGCCGGGCCCCTCGAGATGGAGCGCGCGGCGATTGCGCACCCCGGTCAGCACGTCGATCCGGCTCTCGATCGTCAACGCCTCGAAGCGCTGGCGGTAGGTGAGCACGCCGAAAACGTCGGCCAGGGAGGCGGTCTCCTCCTCGCCGTTGCGCTCGCCGAAGCGCAGATAGGCCCAGATGAGGGCACAAAACACCATGGTGGCGACGATCTTGGCGACGATTCCGCCATATAGCGCCGGGAACGGCACGCCGAAGTAGAGATTGAGCGCGATGAAGAACGCCAGCTGGTCGATCACCAGGATGATCGTGATCGTGCCCCACAGCCGGACGAACAGCGGCATCCAACGCCACCGCGAGACCCGTTCGTAGACGAGGATCATCGCGATGCAGTCGGCAAAGAGGAGCAAGGTGCCCCACACCGAGAGGCTGGCCGAATCGACCACGGTGTACATCGCCGATTCGCTGGTCGTGCCGGTCGCGGGCTGCTGCAGGCTGATCAGGATGAGGAGGCAGATGATCAGCAGATTGCCCAGCAAGAGCCCGTAGATGGGCTGGCGCACGGTCTCGGCGTCTTCGCGAATATAGACGAGGAGTAGCAACGGCAACTTGCCGGCAAAGAGAATGACCGACCCCGGCGTATAGGTGATCGGTCCGACGGCGACATAGACCGACATCGCCAAATAGTTTTCCGTAAAGGCCAGCGCACACAACGCACAGAAGAAGGTGCCGATGCCGAGTTGCCGCCGGAAGCGGAACAGCGGCAGCATGACGCCATAGTAAATGGCGATCTGCGCCAAGGGATAGACGAGTTGGCTCGACACTATCGCCATGTCCGCAGTCGCGGATCTCGCCGCATCAGCGCGGTCGTGTCACGCGTGGTTCTCCCGCGCATAGGCCCTCCCCTCGTATGGCGGTTCCAAACCTTCCTTACGGCTAAACCTTTCAGTAAACTACAAACGCGACGTCAGTCGTGGCGAACATTCCACGCCCGTGTCCGAAGTGTCGCGCCAAGCAGCTGCGGGACCAGCTCTGTCTGAGGCGGTTCGGCCGCGGCACTGATCACGGATCACACCCGCGTCGCCCCAGATCCTGCCATGGTTCAGGAGCGAAATAGGCGTACGCGCTGAACTTCATGTCCCATTGCGGCAATATCGAGGCCGATCGCGGCGCTGTGGATCGCGTCGAGCGGCGCATGCTCGGCCGCGGCCGCGATATCGACCGCCACCGGGAGCAGCGCGGCGGTGATGCGCTGCCCGTCCGTCTGCCCGAGCGGCACCAGGCGCACCGCGGCGGAGACGAGGTTGGCGGCAAAGCCGTGCAGCGCGGCCACCAGCAGCGGGCGCAACGGCAGGCCCTGCATCGCCCCCGCCGCGCCGACGGCGACGGGAAGCGGCCGGTTGCGGTTCGACAAGGCCAGCGGCCCGGCCCAGACCGCGTCCACCAGCTCGGCGAAGGCGTTGCCCTGCCGCAGCGTCTCCTCGCGCCGCTCGTGCGAGGGGCCGAGGGCGAGGCCGAGGTCGGAGAGGGTGTCGAGCGCATCCGCGTCGCCGGCCTGCGCGGCACGCCAGGCGTGCGCGGCGAGGATCGCGTCGGCGCGCCCCGCCCCGTCCCGCAGCGCCGTCGTGAGGGCGCTCAGCGTGGCGGCGGCGTCGCCCAGGCCGCCGGTCTCGAACAGCGTCTCCAGGCCGTGCGAGTAGGAGAAGGCGCCGATCGGGCACGACGGCGAGAACCACGTCAGCAGCAGCGCCAGATCCGGCGACGCGGCCGTCCCCTCGGCGCCCTCGGCGGGCTGATCAGTCATGCGGGTGGCTGTGCGGGCGGTGGGAGGCGTGGCCGTGCGGGTGATCGCCGTGGTGGTCGTCAGACGCATCATCGTGGTGATGATGGCCATGGCCGCCGCCGTCGTGATAGGCGCCGACCTCTGGGTCAAACGGCGCGCGCAGCGGGTGGACCGTGCCGCCGAGCCGCTGCACCATCGCCTCCAGCACGTGGTCGCGGCGGATGCGCAGCGTGCCCCCGAGGACGGCGGTCGGCGTGTGGCGGTTGCCCAGATGCCAGGCAAGGCGCGTGACGGTGGCCGCATCCGGTGCGGTGATGTCGACGACGTCCTCCGGGTCGGCCTCGATGGCGAGGATGCGCCCATCGTCGAGCGCCAGACGGTCGCCGCCGCGCAGGCGCGTCGCCTCGGCGAGATCGAACAGCACGCGCTCGCCCTCCACGCTCTCCACCACCAGACGGCGGCGGAAGCGGTCGTCGTAACCGAGGCGCACCGTCAGTGCCGGCACTCCCTCGCCCGCGGGCAACAGGGTGTGGGCACGGATCATCGCCGCCCCTCTCGTCCAGGGGCGGCGGCGCGGTCAGTCGCCGGCGCGGGTCGGGGGCGGCAGCGGGTCGCTGGCGGGGAAGCTCTCGTCGAGCGCTTCGTCGAGTTCGTCGTCGTCGAAATCGCAGGTCGCCTCGTCATGGCCGGGGGCATCATCTTCGGTCTTGGGTTTGGCGCTGTCGCGCGGATCGTCCATCATGGTGTACCCCTTCAGTCAGCAGCGAAACGGTCGACGGTGCGGAAGGGTTGCAATGGCACGGCGCCGCCTTTCGCCCCCATCCCGCCGGACCCCGCGCGGGACCGGGAGCTCGGAGCAGCAAGGCCCGCTCCGCGCCCGCTATTGCTTGCTACAGTCCCACTCTTCGCCCTTCGAGTTGCGCACGCGGATCATCTCCGGAGAGGCGCGGACGATGTCGAACGAGGCGCCTTGCGCCTTCATGCCCGCCACGACCTGCGCCTGCTGCTCGTCCGAGGCCGACGCCCCGTTCACCACCATCTTGTCGATGTCGACGGCCGCGAACGCGATCGCGATCGTCTCCCCGTCGACGGCATAGGTCCCGGTCGCGGTCGTATCCATCTCCAGGAAGCCTTCCTTGTCGGCGTGCATCCCGACCGTCGCCGCGTCGTCGGCGCCGAACTCGAGCATCACCGTGCGAAACGAGCCCGCGTTGCAGCTCCAGGATCCCACGACGTCGACAGTGTCGGCGGCGAGGGCGGGCGCGGCGACGAGAACGGCGGCGGCGGCAATGAATGAACGCATCGTCAAATCTCCTGGGCTTGATCCGGCCCGATCATGCCATGCCGGCGCGGCGTGCCCATGCGCGATCGCGTGAGATCGTCGCGAGGCGTCAGTACATGAAGTATCGCTGCGCCATCGGCAGCACCTCCGCGGGCTCGCACGTCAGGTGCTCCCCGTCCGCGGTGACACGGTAGGTCTCGGGGTCGACGTCGATCTTCGGCATCGCGTCGTTGAGCTTCATGTCCTTCTTGCCGATCCCGCGACAATTCTCGACGACGACGTTCTCCTTGTAGGTGCCCCAGTCCTCGTCCGCCGCGGCGCGGGAGACGAACGTCACCGAGGAGGCCGTCAGCGAGCGGCCGAAGGCGCCGAACTGCGGGCGCATGTGGACCGGCTGCGGGGTGGGGATCGAGGCGTTGGGGTCGCCCATCTGGGCCATAGCGATGGTACCGCCGAGGAGGACCATGTCCGGCTTGACGCCGAAGAAGGCGGGCGACCACAGGCAAAGGTCGGCGCGCTTGCCCACCTCGATCGACCCCACATGGGCCGAGACGCCGTGCGCGATCGCCGGGTTGATCGTCACCTTGGCGATGTAGCGGCGGGCGCGGAAGTTGTCGTTCTGCCCCTGCTCCTCGGAAAGCCGCCCCCGCTGCACGCGCATCTTGTGCGCGGTCTGCATCGTGCGGGTCAGCACCTCGCCGACGCGGCCCATCGCCTGGCTGTCCGAGGCGACGATGGAGAAGGCCCCCATGTCGTGCAGGATGTCTTCGGCGGCGATCGTCTCCTTGCGGATGCGGCTCTCGGCGAAGGCGATGTCCTCGGGGATGTGCTCGGACAGGTGATGGCACACCATCAGCATGTCGAGGTGCTCGTCGATGGTATTGACGGTGTAGGGCCGGGTCGGATTGGTCGAGGACGGGATGACGTTGGGGTAGCTCGCGACCTTGATGATGTCGGGCGCGTGGCCGCCGCCGGCCCCTTCGGTGTGGAAGGCGTGGATCGTCCGGCCCTTCAGGGCGGCGATCGAATTCTCCACATAGCCGCTCTCGTTGAGCGTATCGGTATGGATCATCACCTGGATGTCCATCTCGTCGGCGACCGTGAGGCAGCAGTCGATCGCGGAAGGCGTGGTGCCCCAGTCCTCGTGGAGCTTCAGCGCCATGGCGCCGGCGCTCACCTGCTCGCGCAGTGCCGCCGGCAGCGAGGCGTTGCCCTTGCCGGCGAAGCCGAGGTTCATCGGGAAGGCGTCGGCGGCCTGGATCATGCGGGCGAGGTGCCAGGGGCCGGGGGTGCAGGTGGTGGCGTTGGTGCCGGTGGCCGGGCCGGTGCCGCCGCCGATCATGGTGGTCGTGCCGGCGGCGAGCGCTTCCTCGATCTGCTGGGCGCAGATGAAGTGGATGTGGCTGTCGATGATGCCGGCGGTGAGGATCTTGCCCTCGCCGGCGATCGCCTCCGTCCCGGGGCCGACGACGATGGTCACGCCCGGCTGCGTGTCCGGATTGCCGGCCTTGCCGATGGCGGCGATCTTGCCGTCCTTCAGCCCGACGTCGGCCTTGACGACGCCCCACCAGTCGAGGATCAGCGCGTTAGTGATGACGGTGTCGACGGCGCCCTGCTCGCGGGTCGCCTGCGACTGGCCCATACCGTCGCGGATCACCTTGCCCCCGCCGAACTTGACCTCTTCGCCGTAGATCGTGTGGTCCGTCTCGACCTCGATGAAGAGCTCGGTATCCGCGAGCCGGACCTTGTCGCCGACGGTCGGGCCGAACATGTCGGCATAGTCGCTACGGGAGATCCTGGCAGGCATAGTCGAAGGCTCCGGGCCGAAATCGTGCGGAGCGAGAATGTCCCGGCGCGCGGCGGAGTGCAACGCGCGCGTGGCGATTGCCATGCCCAGAAAATAGGCTGCCCCCAAAGAAGGCACCACCGCCGCGAGCCGTCCCGGCCTCTCCCCGGCCACGGCGCCGACACACGGCTCGCCGGAGCCTGATCGTCGGAGCCGCCGTCGCGCCCCCTGAACGGCAGCGCCCGAGGCACCGCGCAAGGGGCCGAAGGCCGGCGAAGCCGCTCGCCCTTGCGCGGTGCCTCGGGCGCTGCCAGGGGGCCAGCGCGACGGTGGCTCCGGCGCTCGGGCGGGCCTGATCGTTGGTGGGACCCGAGCCCGCCGGCGGCGAGGGCGGTTCCCCGCGTCCGGCGTGCCGCCCGCTAGGCCGGGTCCGGGGCACGGTGGACGCGGACCGGCGGCACCTGCCCGGTCCAGCGCGCGACCTCGACGGCGCAGAGCTGCCCCGTGCACCCCTGGCCGAGCTTCGAGGTCCCACGGTCGAGCGTGACGGCGTTGGGATTGCCGTGGACGCACACGACGCTGCCGCCGATCTCGACCGGATCGTACCAGGCTCCGGTGGAGAGGTTCACGCATCCCGGCAGCACGTCCTCGGTGATGCGCGCCGTGGCGAGACACTGGCCGCGCGCGCTGCTGACGGCGATCACGTCTCCCTCGCCGATCCCTCGCGCGGCGGCGTCGTCGGGGTGGAGGCGCGCCTCTTCGCGACCATTGCGCTTGGAAGCTATGGAGGTGGCGCCATAGTCGAGCTGGCTGTGGAGGCGACTGGCGGGCTGATTGGCGATCAGCCACAGGGGCACGCCCGCGCGCGGCACCTCGGCGCGCTCCAACCAGGTCGGGTGGCCGGGGCAGTCGTCGTAGCCCATGGCGGCGATCGTGTCGCAGTGGATCTCGATCTTGCCGGTGGCGGTGGCGAGCGGCGCCTCCTCCGGATCGGCTCGGAAACGGGCCAGCAGCGCGCCGTCGTCCGGCATCATCGGGATCTCGAGTTCGCCGGCGGCGCGCAACTCGGAAAGGGTCGGAGCCGGCGCCCCTTTCTCGATCAGCTTGTCGCGCGTCACCTGATAGAGATGCTCGAGCCACTGCTCGGCATCGCGGCCCTCGGTGAAGGCTTCGCCGCGGCCCATCCGCTCGGCGACGCCGGCGAAGATCTCGTAGTCGTCGCGGGCCTCGCCATAGGGCTCGGCGACCTTGCGCATGGCGATGATGCGCGGGTCCGTGCCGCCGGCGCCGAGGTCCTCGCGCTCCAGGCTCATGGTCGCCGGCAGGACGATGTCGGCATGGCGGGCGGCGGCGGTGAAGGCGTAGTCGTTCACCACGAACGTGTCGAGCTTGCCGAGCGCCTCGGCGAGGCGGGCGAGGTCCTGGTGGTGATGGAACGGGTTGCCGCCGGCCCAGAACATCAGCTTGATGTCCGGATAGGTCAGCCGGTTACCGTTATAGTCGTAGGTCTCGCCCGGCTTCTCCAGCATGTCGGTGATCCGGGCGACGGGGATGTAGGTAGTGACCCCGTTCTTGCCCTGCGGCAGCGTCGGCAACGGCACCGCGGCGGGGACTCGGCCGGTGTGACCCATGGCGCCGAGCGAATAGTGATAGCCCCCGCCCGGCAGGCCGATATCGCCCAGCATCGCCGCCAGCACGACGGCGGCCCACAGCGGCTGCTCGCCGTGCTCGGAGCGCTGCAGGGCGTGTGCGGTGGCGACCAGCGTGCGCGACTTCGCCGCCAGCCGGGCAAGGTCGGCGATCGTCTCGGCCGGGATACCGGTGATCGCGGCGGCCCAGGTGGGGTCCTTCGGTCGTCCGTCGGTGGTGCCGCGCAGATAGGGCGCGAACTTTTCGAACCCGACGGTGTAGCGCTCGACGAAGTCGGTATCGGCGAGGCCTTCGGCGTCGAGCACGAACATCATCGCCAGCATCAGGGCGGTGTCCGTGCCGGGCTGGATGGGGAGCCACTGCGCACCCGCCTCTTCCGGCATGTCCGACCTCAGCGGCGAGATGTTGACGAAGCGGGCGCCACGGGCGCGCGCCGCAGCCATCGACCCACGCTCGACGTGGGCGCTGATACCGCCCTGGGCGATGGTCGAGTTCTTCAGCGCCATGCCGCCGAAGGCCAGCACCAGCTCGGTGTGACGGGCCACCTGATCCCAGGTGACGTTCTGGCGCGAGACGTCGGTCAGCTTGCCGATGACGTGGGGGATAATGGCGTAGGCCGCGGCGGAGCTGTAGGTGCCGACGGAGCGGACATAGCCGCCCATGGTCATGTTGAGGAAGCGGTGCACCTGGCTCTGGGCATGGTGGAAGCGTCCGGCACTCGACCAGCCGTAGGACCCGCCGAACACCGCCTCGGGTCCGAACTCGCGGCCGACGCGGGTCATCTCCGCGGCGAGCCGGTCCAGCACCTCGTCCCACGGGACGGCGACGAACTCGTCGGTCCCGCGTCGGGTGGTCGGGCCCGGCCCGTCGGTCAGCCAGCCGCGGCGCACCATGGGGCGCGCGACACGAGCCGGATGGCGCAGCGTGTCGGTGAAGTTCTGCAGGATGGGCGACGGGTCGGGATCGCCCGGATGAGGACGGATCTCGAGCCGGCCATCGGCCTCGGGGGTCGCGGTGAAGGCGCCCCAGTGGGAGCTGTGCGTCAACGTGTCGGTCATGGTCGCCAGTTTACAGCGCCGAGGGGCGGCCGCCAGCGGTCGAAGTGGAAAAATCGTGCCTGATCGGACCGCAGGACCGGCGCGCGATGAGGCACGCCGCGGCGCCGGCCGTGGCCCGCGCGCACGTGCCGCCGGGCCTCTCAGCCATAGGCCGCCGAGGCGCCGCGGCGGGGGCGGCCGCCGGCGTACTTGCGGGGACGTCCGACCCGGCGCGGCGCCGCCCTCGCCCCGGCCTGCACGTCGCCACAGGTCGGTTCGACGAGCCGCCCGCCGACGCGCGGCACGTCGACGGTGCCGTTCTCGGGCCCGTCCCCGGCCGCATCGATCGGGGCGATCTCGCCCAGCGGCGCCTCGCCCGCCAGGCAGGCGCGCACGGGGGCGAAACTGCGGCGGTGGTGGATACAGGGGCCGTGCGTCGCCAACGCCTCGCGGTGCTCGGGTGTGCCGTAGCCCTTGTGGCGCTCGAACCCGTAGTCGGGGAAGGCGCGCGCCAGCTGCGTCATCAGCCGGTCGCGCGTCACCTTGGCGACGATGGAGGCCGCACCGATCGCGGTCGAGCGCCCGTCCCCGCCGACCAGCGCCCGTCCCGGCACGCACAGGTCGCCCGGAACGTCACGCCCGTCGATCAGGGCGATGGTGGGGCGCAGCGGCAGGGTCGCCACAGCGCGGCGCATGCCCCACAGCGTCGCGCCGCGGATGTTCATCGTGTCCACCCGCTGCGCCGCGACGACGACCGTCGACACCGCCGCCTCGCGCACGATGACGTCGAACAGTTCGCAGCGCACCTTGTGGGACAGAAGCTTGGAGTCGGCGAGCCCCTCGATCTTGAGGTCGCGCGGCAGCACCACGGCGGAGACGACGACCGGCCCGGCCCAGGGCCCCCGCCCCGCTTCGTCCACCCCGCACACGATCTGCTCGTAGCGTGACAGCGCGCGGATCCGAGCCGGGGTCAGTGCCATTCATCCTCCGTCGATGGCGCGTGCAACAGATATCAGCTTGCCCGTAGGGCGGAGCGCAAGCCACACACCAGCCTCCTATGGCCTTGATGAACCGGCCACGCCAGCAGGAAGGTGGTCGACGCACCATAGGGGACACCGCGGGCCGGTTCGCGCGCGCGGCAGACACACCCGCGGGCGGCCGGCTGTTTTCCACCGTTTGTTCGCTTCGACTTCGTGTTCTGTGCAAAGCAGGCAATTGCCCTTTGCACCGTGCGGCATCACGACGTCCAATCCATCGAACGGCGCATCGACGGGGGCCGATTCGGCAGGACGCCGAAGGTCGAGGAGGGTGTCTATGTTGAGGACAAGGATGCAGACCGATCCGCACCTCGCCAGTGCGATGGGCGAGCCCGATGCCTGGGACGAGCCGCGCTGGGCCGACAGCGAGACCTACTCGACCGACTACGAGCGTGCCGTCGCCTCCCTGCGCGAGCCCGAACTCGACGTTCCGGCCGAGCGCAACGGCCGCCCCTACCGTGCCGCCGCGCGCGAGCCGGCCGGCCGCATCGCGCACGATCCATATTCGCACCAGCGCCAGACCCCCGAACGCCAGACCATCGAGCGACAGGCCACCGAGCGACTGGGCCCCGAGCGACAGATCCCCGAACGGACCCTCTACGACCGACAGGCACCGAACGACCGACAGGCCCCGACGCGCGGCCATGCCGGCGAAAGCCGTCCCGCCGAGCGCGGGGAGCCGGACCGCGCGTCGCTCTCCGGCGCGATGATGGATTCCGCCGCGGTGGAGCAGACCGCGTCCACCTACCGCGCCCATCGCCGCCACGACGAGACGCTCGCCGAGGAGGACTGGCGCGACGACGCCCATGGCGCGCCCCACGCCGAGCCGGACGGCGGCCGGTCCACCCTCGCGGACTTCCGCACCCTCGCCCGGACCATCGAGCAGATGCGCCGGCAGAGCGCGCCCCCGGTGGCCACCGGGCCGAGCATCGCTGCCCCCGCCCGCACGACCTGGCTCGACGAGGTGCGCACCGGCGGCGATGCCGCGCCGCGGCAGACCGGGCCGCAGCCCACCGGGCCACGCCAGCGGGGCTCCGGCACACAGGCGCCCGCGCGCGGCTCCCACACGCTGCCCTTCCCCGGCGAACCCGCGCCGGCCGCCGTCCCGGCGATCGCCGATGCCAGCCTGGCCCGCTCGCTCGATGCGCTGATGAAGGAAGTCTCCGCGCTCGCCAACCGGGCCGAGGTGGACCGCTTGGAGCAAGCCCTCGTGGAGGTCGTGCGCCGGGTGACGACGCTGGAGGCCCGCGTGCGCGAGCCCGAGCCCGCCCCGCGCCTACGCCCCCGTACCGATGCGGTGCGCGCCACCGCAGAGCGCCCGCACGCCGCACCGGCTGCGGCCGAGCGCACCGCGCCGCGCCGCGCCGAGACGCCGGTGCGACCCGCTCTCGCCGCGCCCCGCCCGGCCCGCAAGCCCGTCGAGCCGCCCCGCCGGCTGACGGTCGAGATCATCGAGGAGCGCATCGCCGAGCGCCGCCGTGCCGCGGAAGCCGCCAAGCGTGCCGCCGCGCTGCCGGGACCCGGCGCCGAGCGTGCCACCGCCCCGCACGGCTTCCCGCACGATCCGGCGGCGCACGATCCGGCGGCGCATCAGGGCTACGACGTCCCGGCCGTCGCCTACGAGCCGCGCGCCCGCAGCGCCCCGCGCCGCCTGTTCACCTGAGGTCCGCCGCCGCGCCGGACCTGCGCATGGCGGGGTTCAGCGCAGCGTCTCCATCAGCCGGCGCAGCAGCGTCATGCGCGGGACCAGCGAGGAGACGAAGAGGTGCTCCTCGACGGTGTGCGCCGCCGCCCCGTCGACGCCCAGCCCGTCGAGCGTCGGCACCCGGCCGGCGATGAAGCTGCCGTCGCTGCCCCCGCCCGAATGCAGGTCCTCCAGGGCGAACCCGATCTCCGCCGCCAACGCGCGCGCGTGCTCGAACAGCGCCGCGATCTCCGGCCGCTTGGTATAAGCGGGCCGGTTCGCCCCGCCGGTCAGCGACAGCGTCACGTCCGGATCGTGCGGTTTCAGCCCGCTCAGCGCCGCGTGGACGCGGGCAAAGTCGGCGTCCTCGGTGACGCGCAGGTCGATGTAGGCGACGCAGCGCTCCGGTACCGTGTTCGTCACCGTGCCGCCGTGCACCTGGCCGACGTTCAGCGTGATGCCGCGCACGGGGTCCGTCAGCGCCTCGATAGCGAGGATCTGCCGCGCCATCTCCTTGATCGCGCTGCGGCCGGCGGCGTGGTTGGCGCCGGCGTGGGCCGCCCGCCCGGTGGCCGTCAGCTCATAGATGCCGACCCCCTTTCGCGAGGTGACGACCTTGCCCCCATCGCGCGCCGCCTCGGTGACGAGGACGTAGCGGGCGTCCGCCGCGCTCGCCTCGATGAGATCGCGCGAGGTGGGGCTGCCGATCTCCTCGTCGGCCGTCAGCAGGAAGCGCACCGGCAGGCCGCCCGTCTCGGCCGCGGCGACCGCCGCCGCCGCCTTCAGCGCGATGAAGACGCCGCCCTTCATATCCGCCGTTCCGGGGCCGTAGAGGCGGTCCCCGTCCCGGTGGAAGGGCAGCGTGCGGAGCGTGCCGACCGGGTGCACCGTGTCGAGGTGGCACAGCACCAGGATGCCCGGCCCGTCCCCGCCCCACGGCATCGCCGCGCGCAGGTGATCGCCCACGCCGTCCCGGCCCGGGATACGTCGAATGGTGGCGCCGGCGGCCGCCAGCTCGGCGGTGGCGAGATCCATCATCGCGTCGACCCGGGCGGGGTCGCTGGTGGGGCTCTCGGTCTCGATCCAGGGCTTCAGCCCGGCGACGAGTCGGTCGGTTTCTTCGGTCATGGTGCCTCGCATCGGCCGCAGTGTCGGCGCGGGGGGCGCCAAGTCCACCCACCCTCGGTCCCCGCGAACCTGCCACAGCCCCGATGCTGGGCACGAATCCGACAATCGGACATGCCGGACCTTCCCCTGCGCGCTCAAGCCGGTCAAAAATCGCAGGCCATTGTTGGAGAATGAAATGAGCGAGCCCGCCGACCTCGATGCCACCGAGGCCCGCCGCCTGATCGGCACCAAGGCCCTGTCCCCGGTGGAGCTGATGGAAAGCTGCCTCGGTCGCATCGCCTCCACCAACCCGACGATCAACGCCATCGTCGCCCTCGACGAAGAGGCCGCCCGCAAGGCCGCCGAGGCGGCGGAGGCGGCGGTGATGTCGGGCCGGCCGCTCGGCCGCCTGCATGGCCTGCCGGTCGCGGTGAAGGACAACCGCGATGTCGCGGGCCTGCCCACCACGCACGGCTCGCTCCTCTACAAGGACAACATGGCGAGCGCGGATGAGCCGGGCTCGGCGCGACTGCGGGCCGCCGGCGCCATTCTGTTCGCCAAGACGAACCTTCCCGAGTTCGCCGCCGGCGCCAACACCACCAATCGCCTCTTCGGCCCCACCGGCAATCCCTTCAACCCGGCCTACACCGCGTCCGGCTCCTCGGGCGGGTCTGCGGCCGCGCTCGCGGTCGGCATGGCGCCGCTGGCGACCGGGTCCGACTATGGCGGCAGTCTGCGGACGCCGGCGAGCTTCTGCGGCGTCGCCGGCTTCCGCCCGTCGATGGGTGTCGCCCCCTCGCCCGACATGGGCGCCTACCTCTCCCCGTGGGGCGTCAACGGGCCGATGGGCCGCACCATCGCCGACGCCAACCTCCTGCTCTCGGCCCAAGCCGGCTACGACCCGCTCGACCCCTTCTCCGCGACCGGCGACGAGGTCGACACCGTCATCGCCCCGGCCGACCTTGCCAGCGTCCGCCTCGCCGCCTCGGTCGACTTCGATCTGGCGCCGGTGGCCAACGAGATCCGCGCCGTCTTCGACGGCCGCGTCGCCGGGATGCGCAGCGCCGGCATCGCGCTGGAGACGGCCACACCCGACTTCGGCCCCGCGCACGAGATCTTCGAGATCACCCGCGGCGTCGCCTTCCTGGTGCAGCACCACGAGCGGGTGAAGACCCAGCGCGAGCACCTCGACCGCAACGTGATCGACAATACCGAGCGCGGGCTCGCCTATTCGGCGGCCGACATCGCCTGGGCGCAGCGCGAGCAGGCCGGCCTCTACCGCCGCTTCGTCGCCTTCTTCGACCGCTACGACGCGCTGATCGCACCGGCGGCCGCGGTCTCCCCGTTCCCGCACGATCAGCTCTTCGTCGAGGAGATCGACGGCGAAACCATGCCCACCTACATGCGCTGGCTGGCGATCACCTACATCCCGACGATGGGGTTCGCGTGCGCCGCCGCGATCCCCGCCGGCAGGGACGGCAACGGGATGCCGTTCGGCCTCCAGGTCATCGGCCGGCGCGGATCGGACCGCAAGATCCTCGCGATCGCCGCGGCGCTGGAGGCCCACTTCGCCGCCGATCCGCAGACGGCACGTCCGATCCCGGACCTCGCCGCCCTCGCGCGCTGAGACGGCGGCGCCGCAGTCTCTGCGCGGCGCTGCCCGCCACCCGCCACCCGGCCCCGTTCGCGGGGCCGCGCGGCGTCAGGGCAACCGGGCCGCGATGCGGGCGAGGCCCTGCGCGGCGGTGTCGGCCGGGGCGGTGCGGCTCGCGATGCCGGCGGCCTTCAGGGCCTCGCCGTAGCGTGACGCGAGGTGGGTGGCGGCGACGATGGTCACCGCGTCGCGCCCCGCCGCCGCCGAGCCGACCTCCGCGCCGATGAGGAGGCCGGAGAGGTAGCTGGCCGCCGCATCGTCGCCGAGGCGGCCGAGGAGGCCGCGCACACGCACCCCGAAGAGGGCCGTCATCAGCGCGCCCGGCCCGGAGAGGTCGAGGCCGCAGTGGATCCCCTCGGCGAAGGCCGCCGTGTCGTGCGGCGCCTGAGTCATCATGCGCGCCAGGATGGTGTGATCGCGCATCGCGGCGAAGATCTCGCCGGTCATGAAGGTCGCGAAGTCGGTGATCGCGCCGTCTTCGACGGTCACCCACTTGGAGTGGGTGCCGGGGAGGACGAAGGTCCCCTCGCGAAGGTCGAGGGCGGCGAGCGCACCCATGATCTCGGTCTCCTCGCCGCGCATGACGTCGGCCCGGCCGCGACCGTCGGCGCCGATGACGACGCCCGGCACGATGCGCACCTCGCCCCACGCCGTCGCGACGCGGGCGCAGTTGGCCGCCAGCGCCGCCGCCGTCGCCGGGACGGGCACGTAGGGCGCTTCCACCCAGCCCTGGCGCGAGCCGACCATGCCCGACAGCAGCACCGGCGCGTCCGGCGCCTCGAGGCGCCAGTCGCCGATGGCGCCCGCCAGCACGCCCTCGAAGTCGCCGTCTTCGACGTTGAGGAGGCCTGCATCGGCCTCCGTGCGCGCCACCGGCCATCCGTCTTCGCCGATGAGGTAGGCGCGCAGGCGGGTCGTGCCCCAGTCGACGCCGATCAGCATCGCCGCGGCCCCGCCACTGCGGCGCGCCGGGCAGAGCCGGAGCGTCGCGGGTTGCCCATTCGCCTCACCTCAGTGCGAGTGGCGCGGCATGAAGGTGCGGGCGATCTTGCGATACTTGACCGCCGGCTTCAGCACCATGCCCTCCGAGAATTGGTCGACGCAGCCGCGCTGCAGCTCCTGCCACGGCGTCTGGTTCTCCGGGTACTTGTAGCCCCCGGCCTCCTCCAGCGCCTTGCGCCGTGCCGCCAGCTCCTCGTCCGAGATGAGGATGTCGGCGTGACCCTTCTTCAGGTCGATGCGCACGCGGTCGTTCATCTTCAGGAGCGCCAGGCCGCCGCCCGCCGCCGCCTCGGGCGAGGCGTTGAGGATCGACGGCGTGCCGGAGGTGCCCGACTGGCGTCCGTCGCCCACGCACGGCAGCTCCTGCACGCCCTTCTTCAAGAGGTAGTCCGGCGCGCGCATGTTCACGACCTCGGCGCCGCCCGGATAGCCGATCGGCCCGGTGCCGCGAATGAACAGGATGCACGTCTCGTCGATGTCGAGCGCGGGGTCGTCGATCGCGTGGTGGTAGTGCTCCGGCCCGTCGAACACGATGGCCCGGCCCTCGAAGGCGTCCGGATCGTCGGGGTTGGCGAGGTAGCGCTTGCGGAAGTCCGGCGAGATCACCGAGAGCTTCATCACCGCGGCGTCGAACAGGTTGCCCTTCATGACGCGGAAGCCGGCGTGCTCCTTCAGCGCGGTATCGAACGTGCGGATCACGTCGGACCAGCGGTTCGGCGCGGACTTCCAGTTCTCGCCCGCGGTCTTGCCGTTGGCGGTGACGACGTCCTCGTGCAGCTTGCCGTGGCGCATCAGCTCGGCGGCCACCGCCGGCACGCCGCCGGCGTGGTGGTAGTCCTCGCCGAGGTACTCGCCCGCCGGCTGCATGTTGACCAGCAGCGGGATTTCGAGGCCGCAGCGCTCCCAGTCGTCGAGCGACAGCTCCACGCCGATGTGCTTGGCGATGGCGTTGATGTGGATCGGCGCGTTGGACGAGCCGCCGATCGCCGAATTGATGACGATCGCGTTCTCGAACGCCTTCTTGGTCAGGATGTCGGAGGGTTTCAGGTCCTCCTTGACCATGTCGACGATGCGCTTGCCCGTCTCGTAGGCCATCGCGCCGCGCTCCTTGTGCGGCGCGGGGATCGCGGCCTGGCCGGGAAGCGTCATGCCCAGCGCCTCGGCGAGCGAGTTCATGGTCGTCGCGGTGCCCATGGTGTTGCAGTAGCCGGGCGAGGGCGAGGCGGACGCCACGAGGTCGATGAAGCCCTTGTAGTCGATCTCGCCGGCGGCCATCAGCTTGCGCGCGTGCCACACGATGGTCCCCGCGCCGGTGCGCTCGCCGTTGAACCAGCCGTTCAGCATCGGCCCGGCGGAGAACGCGATCGCCGGGATGTCGACCGTCGCGGCCGCCATCATGCAGGCCGGCATCGTCTTGTCGCAGCCGACCGTCAGCACGACGCCGTCCAGCGGATAGCCGAACAGCACCTCGACGAGGCCGAGATAGGCGAGGTTGCGGTCGAGCGCCGCGGTCGGGCGCTTGCCGGTCTCCTGAATCGGGTGGACCGGGAATTCCATGGCGATGCCGCCCGCCTCGCGGATGCCCTCGCGAATGCGCTTGGCGTGCTCGAGGTGGGGGCGATTGCAGGGTGACAGGTCCGAGCCGGTCTGCGCGATGCCGATGATCGGCTTGCCCGACTGCAGTTCCTCCTGCGTCAGACCCCAGTTGAGATACCGCTCCAGGTACAGCGCCGTGGCCGACGGATCGGACGGATCATCGAACCATTCGCGGCTGCGCAGTCTTCTTGGTGTATCGGCCACGGCCTTGTTCCCCCACTCTTTGGAATTCAACTAACGCCGGAATATGCACTTGCACAACTCGTGCATCGCTATGGAATGCCGAATTCGCCCATGCTTGTGGCAATGACGCCGGCGCATACGTGCGGTGCCACTGATTGCTATTGCAATCGTCTCTTCGACGCCCACCTAGCGGGCCAAGATCACTTCGGATCTGACGAGAGGAAACGCGATGCCCTCCTATCCGCACCTGTTCTCGGCCTTCGAGCTGGGCGACGTGACGCTTGCCAACCGCATCGTCATGGCGCCGATGACGCGCTCGCGGGCCACCGGCAACATCCCCAACGACCTGATGGCCGAATATTACGGAGCGCGCGCGGCCGGCGCCGGCCTCCTCATCACCGAGGGGACGGCGCCCAGCGCCAACGGCCTCGGCTACCCGCGTATCCCCGGCCTCTTCAGCCCGGCGCAGGTCGCCGGCTGGCGCAAGGTCACGGACGCGGTTCACCAGGGCGGTGCCAAGATCTTCGCCCAGGTGATGCACACCGGCCGCATCGGCCATCCGCACAATCTGCCCGAGGGTGGCGCCATCCTCGCCCCGTCGGCCCTCGCCGCGCCCGGCGAGATGTACACCGACCAGGAGGGTCCGCTGCCGCATCCGACCCCGCGGGCGATGCGCGAATCGGAGATCCATTCCGCGATCGACGAGTTCGTCGCCGCCGCCCGCAACGCCGTCGAGGCCGGGTTCGACGGCGTCGAGTTGCACGGCGCCAACGGCTACCTGATCGACCAGTTCATCAACCCCATCGCCAACCAGCGCAAAGACGGCTGGGGCGGGACGCCGGACGCGCGCAACCGCTTCGCCATCGAGGTGAGCCGCCGCGTGGCCGAGGCGATCGGGCCGCAGCGTGTGGGCATCCGCCTCTCGCCCTACGGCGCGTTCAACGGCCTCACCGCCTTCGACGGGATCGACGCGCAGTTCACCGAACTCGCCGGCGCGCTCGGCAAGCTCGGCCTCGCCTATCTCCACATCGTCGACCATTCGGCGATGGGAGCGCCCGAGGTGCCGCAGGCGATCAAGGACGCGATGCGCGACGCCTTCGCCGGCACCGTCATCCTGTCGGGCGGGTACGACGCGGAAAAGGCCGAGGCCGACCTCGCCGCCGGAAAGGGCGAGCTGGTCGCCTTCGGCCGCCCGTTCATCGCCAACCCGGACCTGCCGCGGCGGTTTCTGGACGGGGCCGACCTGAACGAGCCGAAGCCCGACACGTTCTACACCCCCGGCGTCGCCGGCTACACCGACTACCCGCGCGCCGCCTGACTATTCGGCCGCCGCGACGCTCGGGCCGACGCGGTCCGGGCGCAGGTCGGCGGCGCCGGCTTCGGTCTCGGCGCCGATCGCCTCCAGGCTGAGCCCGCTGGTCTCGATCCGCCAGACGGCCGTGACCACGGCGCCGACGAGCGAGGTGGCGACCAGGCCGCCGAGGAGCCACTCGGTGCCGATGTCGACGAGGAGGACGGGGAAGAGGAATGCCGTCGCCACGGCGCCGATTTTGGCGAACGAGGCGGCGAACCCGGCCCCCTTGGCCCGAATCTCGGTCGGGAAGACCTCGCCGGCGATCAGATAGGTCTGCGCGTTGGGGCCCATGTTGGTCATGAAGTTGAACAGCATGAAGCCGGCGAAGATCATCACCGTCTGCGCCGGCCCCTCGACCGTCGCCGCCGCGGCGGCGATCGCCAGCCCCGCCGCGCAGCCGACGAACCCGATCACTTGCAGCCTGATCCGCCCCACCCGGTCCGCCAGCACGATCGCGGCGAGGATGCCGACCAGCAGCAGGACGTCGATCAGCGCCGCGCCCTTGGCCGCCAGCATGTCCCGCTCGACGAGCGTCGCCACCGAGGAGGCGTGCTGTTGCGCTGAGCCGACGGCGTTCGCCAGGATCACCGGCGTGAAGATGCCGATGCCGTAGGTGCCGAGATCCTGAAGGAACCAGGGCACCGACGCGAGGATGGTGGCCCGCCGATTGCGCCGGTTGAACAGCGCGCCGTAGCCCTTGTCGGCGGCGGCGGCGACGTCGTCGCGGAGCGGCGCCAGCTCGATCGTCGAAGGGTACATCGGCTCGCGCTGCAGGAGACGCCGCGTCGCCTCTCGCGCCTCCTCCATGCGCCCACGCACCATCAGGAAATGCGGGCTCTCCGGGATCGTCAGCCGCGCCAGGATGACGAGCACCGCCGGGACCACGGCGACCGCGTACATATACCGCCAGGCGCCGATGTCGGGCACGTTGGCGAGCACCAGGTAGCTGACCCCGGTGCCGAACATCGCCCCCACCGCCTGGAAGGCGAACGCGCCCAGCACCATCCGGCCCCGCGCCTCGCTCGCCGTCGTCTCGGAGATCACGAGGTGGGCGGTGGGATAATCGCACCCCAGCGCCAGGCCGATGCCGAACAGGCACGCGAGCAGCCACCAGAACCCCGGACTGACGCACACCAGCACCAGGAAGACGGTGAAGAGCACCATCTCCAGCACGAAGAGACGCTTGCGCCCGTGCCGGTCGGCGAGCCCGCCCAGCAGGCTGGCGCCGACGAGGATGCCGAACAGCGACGCCGCGGTGACGAGGCCGTGCTGCAGCTTGGTGATCGCGAACTCCTCGGCGATCAGCGGCAGCGCGATGCCGCCCATGAAGACGACCATCCCCTCGAAGAACTTGCCCGCCGAGGCGAGGAAGAAGATGCGCCACTGCATCGGCGTGACGGGGGATCCGGGGGCGGGCGTGGCGTCCGGCCAGGCGGGACGCTCGTCCAGGTAGCTCTGGACGCTGCGGGTGGAGGTGGCGCTCATATCTGGGCCTCGCGTCGCGTCGGCCGGCGACGCCCGCCGGCCCGGTTTCGCAGGAGGCCCCACACCGCACTCCGGGCCCCGGGCTGGAAGCCGGCCGGACGCGGGGACCATCGCCCTCGCCGCCGGCTGGATGACCGCCCGGTTAATCGCGTTGCATCACCGTGGTGTGACGCTCGCGGCGAATCCGTCGTCCGGTACCCGGCCCGCGGCGGCGTGACGTGCCTTTCCGGCGGGATTCAGGTGGGACGCACACCTGCGTTGCATTGCCCGCCGCTCATGGCAAACCAGGGCGCGAACGGGGCGATTTCAGGGGACGCGCGGCGACCTTCGGTAACCGTGATAGAAATATTTCCCCTGCCCGGCCTTGCATTGCAGGGGCCGCTCGCGTTGGAAATCGCCGTAACACTGTCGTTCGAGGTCCGATCCGTTCATGTCGCTAGCCTCTGCGCGGCGGGTCCTGCTCCTCGAGGGTCCGCCCACCGGCTTCTTTTCCGTTCTCGAACGTCACCTCGAGGCCGCCGACGTTCCTGTGACACGGGTGCTGCTGCACGCGGGGGACTGGCTGTTCGCGCGTGGCCGGGGGATCTCCTTTCGCGGCCGCGTCGACGCGTTCGAGCCGTTCCTGCGCGAGCTGATCGCCGCGAACGACATCACCGACCTGATCTATTTCGCCGACCGGTTGCCCTATCACCGCGTCGCCGCGCGGGTGGCGAGCGAGGTCGGCGTCATCCCCTACGCCATCGAGAACGGCTACCTGCGGCCCGACTGGCTGACCTTCGAGCCGGGCGGCATGGGCGTATACTCCCGCTTCCCCACCGACCGCGACCACATCGAGCGGATCGCCGCCGACGCGCCGGCGATCGACAACGAGATCCGCTACCGCCACCTCTTCACCAACGAGGCCTTCCACGACGTCGCCTACAACTTCTCGCGGCTGATCGGCTCGCCCGTCTACCGCCACTTCGACGACGACAAGCCGACGAGCCCTGTGCGCGAGTACGCCGCCTGGATCCCGCAGCTCGTGCGCCGGCAGATCGCCCGCAACCGCGCCCCGCGCCAGCTGGAGCGGATCCTGAAACACAACAAGCCGTATTTCCTGATCCCGTTGCAGCTCGAGGTCGACTACCAGATCCGCGACAACTCCCCCTACCGGCGCCTGAGCGAGTTCATCGACGAGGTGTTCGCGTCCTTCGCCGCCTACGCGCCGAAAGAGACCTCGGTCCTGGTCAAGATCCACCCGCTCGACAGTGGGTTGGAGAACTGGCGCCACACGCTGAAGCGCATCAAGCGCGACCACGACCTCACCGGCCGCATCCGCATGATCGCCGCCGGCTCGTTGCAGGACATGCTGGACAACGCGGCCGGCGTCGTCCTCGTCAACTCCACGGTGGGCCTCTATGCGCTGCGGGCCGGGGCGCCGACGAAGGCGCTCGGCGGCGCGGTCTACAACCTTCCCGACCTCACCGACCAGCAGCCGCTCGACACCTTCTGGAGCAACCCGCGGAAGCCGGACGACACCTACGTCGCCACCTTCGTGAAGGCGCTGGCGCGGGCGACGCAGCTCAAGGGCAGCTTCTACAACCGGCCGGGGATGGACGTCGGCGCGGCGGAGGTGGTGCGGCGCATCAAGGCCGAGATCGGCACCAGCGACATGTTCGTCTCCCCGCCGCCGCGGCTGGAGGCGGCGCGCGCGATGGGCGTCAATGTGAGGTAAATGCGGCGGCGCTATGAAGGCCGGATCCACCGCCGTGGCGATTCGTGTGTTCGATGCTAGAACCGGAGCCGCCGCCTGAGGCGTGTTGAGGTGTTGACGCATGGCGAACCCGACATTGACCGCCCGGATCCTGAAATCGGCGCGCAGCGCGCTGGGTGGGGTCGCGCTGTTCTCGTGCCTGGTCAACCTTCTGATGCTGACCGGGCCGATCTACATGTTGCAGATCTACGACCGCGTGCTGGCGTCCGGCTCGGTGCCGACGCTGCTGGCCCTGTCGCTGATCGTGGCGGTCCTCTACGTATTCATGGCGGTGCTGGACCTCGTCCGTCAGCGCATTCTCATCCGCGTCGGCCACGTGTTCGACGACGAGCTGAGCCACACCGCCTTCGCATCCTATGTCGACGCGCCGATGAAGTTCGGCCCCGTGGGCGAGCAGGCCCAGCCGATTCGCGACGTCGACCAGCTGCGCCAGTTCTTCTCCTCGACCGGCATGACGGCGCTGTTCGACGTCCCTTGGATGCCGCTCTACCTGGCCGTGGTCTACATGATCCACCCCTCGCTCGGCGTGATGGCGACGGCGGGGGCGCTGATCCTTCTCGCCATCGCCATCGTGACCGACCGCACCGCCCGCAACGCCGTCGCCCGCACCAACTCGATCGGCGCGCGGCGCACGCAGTTCGCCGAATCGACCCGCCGCAATGCGGAGGTGGTACGGGGCATGGGGATGTTGACCGGGCTCGGCAGCGTGTGGCGCGGGGTCAACCGCAGCTACCTGCGCGCCAATGCCCGCGCGGCGGAGATCGTGTCGACGTCGAGCGTCATCACCAAGGTGTTCCGCCTCGGCCTGCAATCGGCGGTGCTGGGGCTGGGCGCCTACCTCGCGGTGCACCAGTCGATCACCGCGGGGGCCATGATCGCAGCGTCCATCATCATGAGCCGCGCATTGCAGCCGGTGGAGGCGGCGGTCTCCAACTGGCGCCAGTTCCTCGGCGCGCGGCAGGCCTACGTGCGGCTGAGCACGGTGGTCCAGGCGACCGAGGACGTGGACCGGATGGCCCTCCCCGCGCCGACCCGCGAGGTCGCCGCCCAGGCCGTGACGGTGGTCGCCCCCGGCACGCAATCGCCCATCATCCGCGACGTCGGCTTCGGTTTGCGTGCGGGGCAGGCGCTGGGGGTGATCGGAAAGTCCGGGTCGGGCAAATCGACCCTGGCGCGGGCGGTCGTCGGCGTGTGGCCGACGGTGCGCGGCAAGATCACGCTGGACGGCGCACCGATCGACCAGTTCCCGCCGGGCGCCCTCGGCCGGCATATCGGCTACCTGCCGCAGGACGTGGAGCTCTTCCCCGGCACGGTGGCCGCGAATATCGCCCGCTTCGCACCGGACTTCGACCCGGACGACGTCGTCGAGGCGGCGCGGCAGGCGGGCGTGCACGAGCTGATCCTCACCCTGCCCAACGGCTACAATACCGCCATCGGCGAGCAGGGCGCGGTGCTCTCCGGCGGGCAGCGCCAGCGCGTCGGCCTCGCCCGCGCCCTCTACAAGGCGCCGTTCCTCGTGGTGCTGGACGAGCCCAACTCCAACCTCGACGCGGAGGGCGACGAGGCGCTGCTGAAGGCCGTAACCACCATTCGCCAGCGTGGCGGCATCGCCATCGTCATTGCCCACCGCCCCTCCGCGGTCGCCGGCTGCGACCACATCCTCATGCTCGCGGAGGGGCACATGAAGGACTTCGGGCCGCGCGACGAGGTCCTGGCCCGGGTCACCCGCCGCGTCGACGGGGCGCCGCCGCTGGTCCGCGGCATCGGCGCCACCAAGCCGGAAGCTGCCGAATGAGCAACGTCGCCGACGACGAGGTCGACACGCCGATCTTCGCCCACACCATCGGCCACTACCTGCGCCTCGGCGCCATCACGGCGGCCGCGCTGGTGCTGGGGCTCGGCGGGTGGGCCGCGATCGCGCAGGTCTCCGGCGCGGTGGTCGCCCACGGCTTCGTCGCGGTGGACGAGCGCGTCAAGGAGATCCAGCACCGCGAGGGCGGCATCGTCGCCGCGATCCCGGTCAAGAACGGCGACGTCGTCGCGGCGGGCGACCTCCTCGTCGAACTCGACGACACGCAGCCGCGCGCCGGACGCGACCTCCTCGCCGCCCAACTCACCGCGTTGCGTGCCCGCATGGACCGCCTCCAGGCCGAGCGCGCCAAGGCCGACGCCGTCACCTTCGGCGCCGGGCTGATGGCGCGGGCGGACGAGCCGGCGGTCGCCGAGATCATGGCGGGGCAACGCTCGGTGTTCGCCGCCCGCCGCGCGACGATCGACGGGCAGACCGCCCAGCTCGAGGAGCAGGTCCTCCAGCTGGAGCAGCAGATCGGCGGGATGGAGGCCCAGCTCGACGCCAAGCGGGACGAAGTGGCGCTGATCGAGGCCGAGCTGGAGGACCTCACCCAGCTCCTCGCGCGCGACCTCGTCCCTCGTGCCCGCGTCACCGAACGGCGGCGCGAGGCGGCGCGCCTCACCGGCGAAGACGGCGAGCTGACCGCCCGCATCGCCGCCGCGCGCGGGCGCATCGCCGAGATCCGCATGCAGGTCTTGCAGATCGAGACCGAGTTCCAACAGAGCGTCCTGTCCGAGATCAGCGACCTGCAGACCGAGATCGCCACCCTCGCCGAGCGCAACGTCGCCGCGGACGACGAGCTGTCGCGCATCGAGGTGCGGGCGCCGGTGGGAGGCATCGTCCACGAGAGTGCGGTCAGCACGATCGGCGGCGTGGTGGCGCCGGGCGGCCTCCTCATGAAGATCGTGCCGCAGAGCGAGACGCTCGTGGTGGAGACGCGCATCGCGCCCATCAACGTGGACGAGGTGAGCGTCGGCCAGCACGCGCAGGTGCTGCTGACGGGCCTGCCGACCCGGACGACGCCCCGCCTCAACGGCGAGGTGGCGAGCATCTCGGCCGAGCGCTCGGTGGACCCGGCGACGGGGCAATCCTACTTCACCGCCCGCGTGACCCTCTCGCCGCAGGAGCGCGCGCGGCTGGGCGCGGCCGTCGTCCACCCCGGCATGCCGGCCGAGGTGTTCATCGAGACACGCGCGCGCAACGTGCTGGATTACCTGGTGGAGCCGCTGTTCAACGCCGCCAACGTGACCTTCACCGAAAGCTGAGGACAGCGCCCGCGGCCGCTTTGGCTTAGGGGCTTGTTAACCATATCCATTCACCAATGGAGGCGTCTTCAAAAGGCGGTTCCATGCGTGTCTTCCTGCTCCTGATCGTTGCCGTCGGGCTCGGCTCCTGCGGGCCGCGAGCCTCCGGGCCGCACGACGCCCTGAGCGCCATCGAGGCCGCCGACCTCAGCCGCTCGGTCGCCGCGCCCGCCCCCACCAACGCGCAATTCTTCGTGGCCCCGAAGGCGCTGCACGCCGGGCCGACGATCATCGGCCCGGTGCCGGCGCAGGACGCCGCCGCGGCGGCCGCCGACCCGCGCACCACCGTCACCGTGCACCCGATTCCGGACGATCACGACCCGGCAGAGTTCGAGGCGGTCGAAGACCTCGTGGTGGGCGCCGCCGCTCTTTCGGCCCCGCTCGACATCACGCCCGAAAGCGGCCGGCTGTCGGACGCGCTGCGGTCGGCCTACGACACGAACCCCATCGTCAACCGGGCCCGCGCCAACGTGCGCGCGGCGGACGAGGACGTCGCCATCGCCCGCTCCGGCAACCGGCCGACCGTGAGCGTCGCGGCGAGCGGCGGCATGGCGAGCGATCGCTACCTCAACACTCCCGCCAGCCTCGGCGGCGGCACCTTCACGGACGACGAGCGCTCGGCGAGCATCGCGCTGGAGGTCACGCAGCCGCTCTTCCGCGGCTTCCGCACACGCAACGCCACCCGCGCGGCGGCGGCGGGCGTGCGGGCCGAACGGCAGCGCCTGCGCGGCACGCAGCAGGACGTGATCCTGGCGACCGCCAACGCCTTCTTCGACGTCCGGCGAGCGCGCCGCGGCGAGGCGCTGCGGCGCCAGGAGGTGGCCTTTTTGCAGCAGCAGATCGGCGCGGCGCAGAGCCGGCTGCGCTATGGCGAAGGCACCCGCACCGACGTCGACCAGGCCACCACGCGGCTGGGCGAGGCACAGACGCTGCTGTTCGAGGAGAGCGCCGCCGCCCGCGCCGCCGAGGCCCGCTTCCGGGAGTTCAGCAACACCGACCCCGGCACACTCGACCTCGATATCGACATCGCCGCCCGGATGCCCGCCTCGCTCGCCGACGCGCTGCGGGCCGGGCAGGACGGCAACCCCGACATCCAGCAGGCGCTGCACGAGGTCGATGTCGCCAACTACGACGTGCGCACGCTCGAGGGCGAGATGCTGCCGACGGTGAGCGTCAGCGGCCGCGTCGGCCTCGATGCCGGCACGTCCTCGGCCGACCGCACCGAATCGGCCGAGGTGAGGCTCAACGTGACGGTGCCGATCTACCAGGGGGGCGGCGTCTCGGCGCGGGTGCGGCGTGCGAAGGAGCAGCTCGGCGGCGCGCGCATCGGCGTCGACGTCGCCCGCAACGAGACGCGCTCGGACATTGCCAGCGCATGGGCCTCCTACCAGACCGCGCGCGAATCCATGGCCGCCGCCGAGGCCTCGATCGCGGTGGCGCAGCGGGCGGTCGCCGGGCTGCTGGAGGAATTGCGCGTCGGCCAGCGGACCACGGTCGACGTGCTGGACGCGCAGCGCGACCTCATCCGCGTGCAGATCATCCAGGCCGGTGCGCGGCGCCAGCGCGACTCCGCCGCCTTCCAGCTCATGCGCGAGCTCGGCCAGCTCGACCCCTCGATGCTGGGTCTGGGCATCCCCGACTACCAGCCCGAGGAACACTACGAGGCGACGGTGGACCGTTGGGCGGGCCTGCGCACGCCCAACGGGAGCTGAGGCTCAGCCCGGATAGGGCATGCCGTTGGTGAACACGTACGTCGCATAGAGCGAGGTCGTGCCGCAGATGTAGAGCCGGTTGCGCTTGTGCGTGCCCCAGCAGACGTTGGCGACCACCTCCGGCACCTTGATCTTGCCGATCAGCGTGCCCGACGGGTTGTAGACGTGGACCCCGTCGCCGGCGCTGGACCAGAGATTGCCCTGCTCGTCCATACGGAACCCGTCGAACAGGCCGTAGGTGCAGGTGGCGAAGACCTCCCCGCCCGAGAGCTTCCCGTCGGTGACGGAGAAGCGGCGGATGTGGCGCGGCCCGTCCTTGATGTGGCTGACCCCGGTGTCGGCGATGTAGAGCACCGAATAATCGGGCGAGAAGGCGAGTCCGTTGGGCTTCACGAAGTCGGTCGCGACGGCGGCGACGGCGCCGGTCGACGGGTCGATCCGGTATACGTAGCTGCCGCCGATCTCCTCCGGCGCGCGTCCGCCCTCGTAGTCCTTGTCGATGCCGTAGGTCGGGTCGGTGAACCAGATCGAGCCGTCCGCGTGGACGACGACGTCGTTGGGTGAATTGAAGCGCTTGCCGTCGTAGCGGTCGGCGAGAATGGTGATCGAGCCGTCGTGCTCGGTTCGGGTCACGCGCCGGCCGGAATGCTCGCAGGTCACGAGGCGGCCTTCGCGGTCGCGGGTATTGCCGTTGGCGTGCATCGACGGGGTTCGGAAGACGCCGACCGTCTCGGTCGCCTCGTCGAAGCGCAGCATGCGGTTGTTGGGAATGTCGGAGAAGACGAGGGAGCGGTGAGCGGCGAAATAAGCCGGCCCCTCGAGCCAGCGCCCGCCGGTCCACAACTTGTCGAGCGCGGTGTTGCCCAGGATGAGCTTGCCGAAGTCGTCCTCGATCACGTCCAGATGGCTCTGGAGCATAGGTGGTCCCTCCCCCGTGTGGTTTTTTCAGTTCGATGCCAGATGGATGACGCGCGAAGCAAGCAAGAACGTCATGGCAGGTTGCGCTTGTGCTGTGCGGCGCCCGGCAGCGGGGCCAGCCACGGCGCCCGCCGGTCGACCCAGATCTCGAACGCCGGGGTCAGGTCGGACGTGTCGTCGAGGCAGCCGAGGCGCATCTCCACCGCCGGGTCGCCGTCCATCGTGGCGAACAGCGGGCTGCCGCATCGGGGGCAGAAGTGACGGTGATCGGTCGTCTCGATCCATGAGCGCGTCTCGCCGACCACCGTGAGCGCGGCGCGCGGGAAGACGGCATAGGCCATGAACGGGCCGCCGGTCTCGCGCCGGCAGGTGCGGCAGTGGCACAGGCCCACCTCGCTCGGATCGCCATCGAGGCGGAGCGTCACCGCCCCGCAGTTGCATCGCCCGGTCCTGGTCAACGTCTCGTCATCCCGTTCGCGTACAATACATTCGGACGCATCGCCCGATCCCGTCAGGTGCGTTGCTCGCGCCCGCCCGGAGGCCTACACGAACCGGACGCTCGAGGCGAAAGGGTCGCGTTCCGCCATGCTGTTGCGCAAGTTCTTTTCCTACTATGCGCCCTTCAAGGGTCTCTTCGCGCTGGACTTCGGATGCGCCGTCGTCGCCGGCCTGTTGGAACTCGCCTTTCCGATGGCGATCAAGCTCTTCATCGACCGGTTGCTGCCGGCGGGCGACTGGACCTTGATCATCGTCGCGGCCGCGGCGCTGCTCGTCGTCTACGTCATGAACGCCGGCATGATGGCCATCGTCACCTACTGGGGCCACATGCTCGGCATCAACATCGAGACCGAGATGCGCCGCAAGGCGTTCGACCACCTGCAGAAGCTCTCCTTCTCGTTCTACGACGGGGCCAAGACCGGGCACCTCACCGCGCGCGTCACCAAGGATCTCGAAGAGGTGGGCGAGCTGGCGCACCACGGGCCGGAGGAGGTCTTCCTCGCGATCATGACCTTCGTCGGCGCCTTCCTGCTGATGGCCACCATCAACCTGGAGCTGGCGCTGATCGTCGGCGCGATCGTCCCGGCGATCGGCTGGCTGACGATGACGGTGGGCACGCGCATGACGCACAACTTCCGCGCCCTCTTCCGCCGCGTCGGCGCCTTCAACGCGCGGCTGGAGGAGAATATCGGCGGCATGCGCGTGGTGCAGGCCTTCGCCAACGAAGCGCACGAGACCGCGCTTTTCGCCGACGACAATCAAAAGTACCGCACCATCAAGCTTCAGGCCTATCGCCTGATGGCGGCCAACTCGGCGCTCTCCTACTTCGGATTGCGGCTGATCCAGGTGATCGTGATGGTGACGGGCACCTGGTTCGTCATCAAGGGCGAGCTGACGGCGGGCGGGTTCGTGTCCTTCCTGCTGCTGATCACGATCTTTTTCGGGCCGATCGAGAAGATCAACCGCATCCTCGAGATGTACCCCAAGGGCATCGCCGGCTTCCGCTCCTACCTCGACCTCCTGGCGATCGAGCCCGACATCGTCGACCGTCCGGGCGCGATCGCCGCGCCGGACCTGCGCGGCGATATCCGCTACGAGGGCGTGCACTTCGCCTACTCCACTTCGCTGCCGGTGCTGAAGGGTATCGATCTTGCGATCGGCGCCGGCGAGACGGTGGCTTTCGTCGGCCCGTCGGGTGCCGGGAAGACGACCATCTGCTCGCTGCTGCCGCGCTTCTACGAGCCGCAGGCCGGACGCATCCTGATCGACGGGATCGACATCCGCGACATGACGATCACCTCGTTGCGCCGGCAGATCGGCATCGTGCAGCAGGACGTCTTCCTGTTCGCCGGCACCATCCGCGAGAACGTCGCCTACGGGCGGCTCGGCGCCTCGGAGGCGGACATCCTCGCCGCGGTGCGCGCCGCACGGATCGAGGATCTCGTCGCCTCGCTCCCCGACGGGCTCGACACGGTGATCGGCGAGCGCGGGGTGAAGCTCTCCGGCGGCCAGAAGCAACGCCTGGCGATCGCCCGCATCTTCCTGAAGGACCCGCCGATCCTGGTGCTGGACGAGGCGACCTCCGCGCTCGACACCGAGACGGAGCGGCAGATCCAGGCGTCCCTGGCCGCGCTCTCGCAGGGGCGCACGACGCTGGTGATCGCACACCGGCTCGCCACCATCCGCGGCGCCGACCGCATCGTCGTCGTGACGCCGGACGGGGTCGCCGAACAGGGGCGCCACGCCGAGCTGATCGCCCGCGGCGGCCTCTACAGCCGTCTCCACGAGACGCAGTTCGCGGCCGAATAACACGCCGGCCCCGGGCGCGCGGCGGGCGGGGCGGCGCGCCCGGCGCGTCACGATGTCCAACACGTCATGGAACAAACGCGGTCGCTCGACCTTTTCTGACCCAGAAACAGAGGGCCGCACGCCGCATCGCCTGCGCCTCGTCTGCGACGCGAACATTGTTCGGCGTACCGGAACTGGTCGACTGGCCAGGACGTTATAGAACGAACAGTGCAGCGAAATTATAGAAACAGGAGAGAGCCGGTGCACAGCTTAATCTATCTTGTCGGCTTGGTCGTCGTCGTCCTCTTTATCTTGAGCCTGTTGGGTCTCGCCTAGACCGCCCGAGCTTCAGCACAACTCTCTCGGCGCAAATCAAGCATAGCGGGGACCACACCTATGTCGACCAAAGACAACATCGAGAAAGAAGCCCACTCGGCCAGCGAAAAGCTGCACGAGGCGGGTGAGAGCGTGAAGGCCGGCGCCCGTGAGGCCGCCGCGGAAGCCCAGCGCACCGCCAATTCTTATGCGGACTACGGCAAGACTGTCGCCGCCGGCGGCCTGTCGGACTTCGCCTCGGCGGTCCGCCGGGCCTCCGACGAGCTGAGCGAGCGCGATCAGGACATCGCCGCCCGCTTCGTCTCGCACGCCGCGACCAGCCTCGAGGACATCGCCAACTCCGTGTCGCACACGTCGGTGGACGACGTCGTCGACACGATGAAGGGCTTCGCCCGGCGCAACCCGGCCGTCTTCGTCGGCGGCGCGGTGCTGGCGGGCCTCGCGGTCGGGCGCTTCCTGCGCTCCAGCGGTCAGCGCACACCGGAGATGGTCGCCGCCCCGGCACCGACCTCCGGGTACCGTCCGCCGGCGTCCTACACGCCCACCTCGCCGGTCGCCCCCTCCAATTCGACCCCGAAGTAAGGCGCTCCGATGACCTATCAGACCTCAAATCGAACAGACAAGCCGAGCGCCATGGCCGAGGCGCTCGCCCACACGCGCTCGCTGCCCGACCTCGTCACCAAGCTCTTCAAGGAAGTGTCCGAGCTTTTCCGCAAGGAAGGCGAGCTGATCCGCTCCGAGATGCACGACAAGGTCAACCAGCTGCAGCTCGGCGTCGGCAAGATCGCGGCCGGTGCCATCGTGCTCCTGGTGTCGCTGATCGTGCTGACGCAGGCGCTGGTGGTGGCGGTGGCGAACCTCATCACCGCCGTCGGCAGCTCCGCGGCGGAGAACTCCACGGCCGACATCGTGGTCGCCAACACCGGATGGGCCTCGCTCATCGTCGGCGCGATCTTCGCGGCCGTCGGCGCGTTCCTGGTCCGCTCCGGCACCACCGACCTCAACGTTGAAAACCTGGCACCGGACCGGACCACGCTGCAGGTCCGGCGCGACGCCGAGCTTGCGAAGGAGCAGATCCAATGAGCCGTTCCACGACGCAGATCGAGCGTGAAGTCGAGGCCCAGCGCTACGAGGTCGAAGAGACCCTCGACGCGCTGCGCGCCAAGCTGTCGACCTCCCATATCATGGACAGCGTCGCCCGGTCGTTCACGACCGCCGGCGGCCAGGGCGGCGAGTTCCTCAACAACCTCGGCCGGCAGGTGAAGGAGAACCCCCTGCCGATCGCGCTGACGGGTGTCGGCCTCGCCTGGCTGCTGATGAGCCAGAACAAGCCCCGCACCGTTGCGCCCCGCTTCCCCGAGGACCCGCGCGCACCGCAGCCGCCGTCGTCGGCCCGCGTCGCCTACGACCGCGCGCGCTTCGCCGCCGACGAGGCGCGCCATGGCGCCGAGTATGCCGTCGCGCAGCTGAAGTCCGGCGCCTACTCGGTGCGTGACAGCGCCAGCGCCGCCGGCACCAGCGTCTACGACCGCGCCCGCTTCCATGCCGACGAGGCACGCCACGGGGCCGAGTATGCGCTGGCGCAGCTCAAGGCCGGCGCCTACTCGGTGCGCGACACGGCGGCCGCCGCCGGCGCCGCCGCCTACGACCGCGCCCGCTTCCACGCCGACGAGGCACGCCACGGGGCGGACTATGCCCTGTCGCAGCTCAAGGCCGGCGTCTACTCGGTGCGCGGCGCGGCGAGCTCGGCGCGCAGCAGCGCCTTCGATCAGGCCCGCTTCGCCGCGGACGAGGCCAAGCACGGCGCCGACTATGCCGTCGCGCAGCTGAAGTCCGGCGCCTATGCGGTGCGTGACGCTGCGAGCGTCGCCAAGGCGACCGCCTACGACCAGGCCCGTTTCGCCGCCGACGAGGCCCGCCACGGAGTCGAATATGCCGTCGCCCAGCTGAAGGCCGGCGCCCACTCGGTGCGCGACGCGGCCGGTGTCGCCAAGGCGACCGCCTACGACCACGCCCGCTACGCCGCGGACGAGGCCAAGCACGGCGCCGAATATGCCGTCGAGCAGCTGAAGGCCGGCGCCTACTCGGCCAAGACCTCGGCCTATGCGGCGAGCCAGGCCGCCTACGATCAGGCGCGCTACGCGGCCGACGAGGCCAAGCACGGCGCCGAGTATGCCGCCGGGCAGCTGAAGGCCGGCGCCTACGCGGTTTCCGACACGACGAAGGATGCCGCCCAGGCGATCTACGACCGCGCCAAGTTCGCCGCCGACGAGGCCCGTCACGGCCTGCGCTACGCCGCCGACCAGCTCAAGGCCGGCGCCTATGCGGTCGGTGACACAGCGACCTCGGTCCTCGACACGATGTATGACCACGCCCACTTCGCCGCGGACGAGGCCCGCCACGGCCTGCACTACGCCAACGAGCGGCTGAAGGCGGGCGCCTACGCGGCCTCCGACGCTGCGTCCTACGCCTACTATTCGGCGCGCGACGCGGCCTACGAAGCGGCCGATTCGGCCCGCTACTACGGGCGCCGCGCCAAGCGCAACGCCGCCGACTTCATCACCGAGGAGCCGCTGCTGGCGGCCGCCATCGGCATCGGCATCGGCGCCGCGCTGGGTGCGCTTCTGCCCTCGACCCGCGTCGAGGACCAGTACGTCGGCCCGTACCGCGACAACCTGCGCGACGAGGCGCTCGACTACGCCGCGGAGCAGGCCTCCCGCGCCGAGCGGATCGCCGAAGCCTCCCTCGAGGCGGCCGAGCACAGCGCCCAGGACGAGGGCCTGCTGCCCAAGGACGGCGACGAGACGCTCGCCGAGCGGGCCGAGCATGTCGTCGATTCGGCCAAGAAGGCGGCCAAGGAAGAGGCCAAGGTCTAACCGACCGACCGCCACCCGGCACGACACGCAAGAAAGGGGCGCTCCGGCGCCCCTTTTTTCATGTCCGACGTTCGGGGCACCACCCGCCGTGCCCGCCGCCGCGCCCGCCGCCGCGCTCGGGCCCCGGATGCCGGCCGGATGGCACGCCGGAGGGGAACCAACCGGGGTCCCTGTCATTGTCTTGAAATAATCTTGCCGACGGAGACGAGCGGCGGGCGCCGCGCACCCGCACCGCATCGTCGGCCGGCGCCCCCGCGCGCGCCGCCTCGAAAGCGACCAGACATCACGGGGACCCCAGACCATGTCACGACGGATCATTGCCGCCGTACTTCTCCTGACACTGGCCGTGGCGGCCGCTCCAGCCGGCCCCGCGCGTGCGCAGGAGACCGGCGACGGCGGACCCACGTTCCAGGTCGACGCGCTCAATACCGGCCTCGGCACCCCGCCGGCGCGGCTCGACCGCAGCACCCCTCGCTCGGCGATGGAGGCGTTCGTCAGCGCCGCCCAGCGGACCGACTACAAGAACGCCGCCCACCTCCTCGACCTCGACTTCGTCGCCCCGGACGAGCAGGCGAGCGTCGGCCCCCGCCTCGCCGAGCAGCTCTCCTTCGTGCTCGACCGCAAGCTCCCGGTCGACTTCGAGAACCTGCCCGACCGGCCCGACGGAATGGACACCACCGGCTCGGAGCGCCAGCCGATGGTCGGCGTCGCCCGCAAGAGCCTGCAACTGGGTGTCCTGGATCTG
This sequence comes from Acuticoccus sp. I52.16.1, assembly GCF_022865125.1. Classification (NCBI taxonomy): domain Bacteria; kingdom Pseudomonadati; phylum Pseudomonadota; class Alphaproteobacteria; order Hyphomicrobiales; family Amorphaceae; genus Acuticoccus; species Acuticoccus sp. I52.16.1. The sequence continues at coordinate 5,132,919 of NZ_CP094828.1, forward strand.
CCGGAGTGGCCGGTCACCATCCGCCTCAACCGCGTCCAGCCGGCCGGCGAAGACCCGGTGTGGGTCATCTCGCGCCAGAGCGTCGAGCATATTCCCGAGCTTTTCGCCCAGTACGGCCCCACCGCCTTCGAGAAGGCGTTGCCGGCCGCGCTGCGCCAAGAGACCGTGTGGGGCATCCTGTGGTGGGAGCTGATCACCCTCCCGCTGATCGCCGCGTTCGCCGGCCTCGCCGCATGGCTCACCTGGCGCATCATGACGCTGGTGGCGCACCGCATCCCCATGGACGGCATGCGCGTCGCAATCTGCCGCGGGCGGCTACCGACCGCGCTCCTGACCATCGGCGTCGTCCTGCAGATCACCGTCTCGACCATCTTCGAGTTCTCGTCGGGCACGGGCACGACGCTGTCGATCGTGTTCTGGATCCTCATCATCGCGGCGATCGTCTACGGCGCGTCTCGCACGCTGGACACGATCATCGACTTCGCCTCCAACCGCTACCTGTCCACCATCGACAACCCGGAGAACACCAGCGCCCGGCGGTGGTACACCAACCTGTCGGCGGCCAAGCGCATCGGCGTGATCTTCGTCGTGGTGGTCGGCCTGGCGGTGGCGTTCTCGTCGCTGCGGGTGTTCTCCTCGTTCGGGCTGTCGCTGCTGGTGTCGGCCGGTGTGGCCACGGCGGTCTTCGGCCTCGCGGCGCAGACGGTGCTGGGCAACATCTTCGCCTCGCTCCAGCTGGCGCTCGCCAAGCCGATCCGCATCGGCGACGCGGTCTACTACGACGGGCGATGGGCCTACGTGGAGCAAATCAACTACACCTACGTGCAGCTGCGGACATGGGACCTGAAGCGGTTCATCGTTCCGGTGAAGCACTTCGTCTCGAACCCGTTCGAGAACTGGACCATGGCCGAGCCGAAGATGATCCAGCCCATCCTCCTCAAGCTCGACCACCGCACCAACGTCGACGAGATCCGCCGGGTGTTCGCGCAGATGGCGGTCGAGGATCCGGAATGGTCCGAGGGCGAGGACCCGAAGGTTCAGGTGATCGACCACGACGAGGACGCGATGTCGGTCCGCTTCTACTGCATCGCCGACAACCCGACCTCGGCCTGGGACCTCCACTGCCGGATGCGCGAGCGACTGCTGGCCCACCTGGCCGAGATGGCCG